>NZ_CP192059.1:6365000-10490379 GCF_050942255.1 Amycolatopsis sp. CA-161197 | reverse complement strand
CTGTCTGGCTCCCCTCCCCTCGTCGGCGTGAACGGCGGAATCACCCCAAGCACGCCCGTGAAACACTCCCCTGGACGTCACCTTGGACCGACCTGCGCGCGGGCACAGCGAATATCCACATAGTTGTCCACAGCTGTGCACTAATGTACGGCTGCCCGCAGCCACGCCACCTGCGGGCTCGGCGTTCGCCGTGGGCGCCTCCACACCCCGGTGGCGATACCGCCGCTCGCCTCGAGACCGGGCGACCCGGAAGAGGCAACCTAACAAGCCTCGCCCGCTGCCACAAGCCGTCGTCGGGCGCAAGCATTTCACGGTGTACGGCGTGTTGCCATTCGGTGCCCCGGCGTGGGGGAAGGCGAGGTCGAGGGCCGGTCGCCGAGCGTGGCGGAGGGGGTGCCTGCACGGCTCCCGACCGGGGTGCGTACCCTCGTAAGGTCTCCCGTAAGCGACGGGTGCGTTTCGCGTGCCCACGTATGTCGTCGCTCGTCGTGACGAGGCCACACGTTGGTAGGAGACACCAGAGACTGCCGTGCGACCGCACGACATGCCGGTAGACGGCCGAAAATCCGTCGCCCGACGGCCGAGACACAGGAGTAGCAGTGAGCAAGGGTAAGCGCACCTTCCAGCCGAACAACCGCCGACGCGCGCGGACCCACGGTTTCCGCCTCCGCATGCGGACCCGTGCCGGCCGGGCCATCTTGGGGGCTCGTCGTCGCAAGGGCCGCGCCGCGCTGTCCGCCTGATCCGGCTCGTCGAGGCGCGCCGTGCTGCCCGCAGCCGCACGTCTACGGCGGAGTGAAGACTTCCGGGTCGTTCTCCGCCGGGGCTCCCGGGCAGGCAGGCGTCGCCTCGTCGTCCACGCGTTGACCACGGACCCGTCCGCGGCCGCACCCGATGCGGCCAGGGCGGGTTTTGTGGTGAGCAAGGCCGTCGGCAATTCGGTGGTGCGCCACCGGGTGACCAGGCAACTGCGGCATCTCGTTTCGGCCCGACTCGGAACACTGCCCCCGGGCAGCTCGTTGGTCGTACGGGCATTACCTCCGGCGGCGTCCGCTTCGAGCGCGGAGCTCGGCGCCGATCTCGACGCGGCGTTGCGCCGGCTCGGACTCACCTCGTCCCGCCGCACCGCCGGGGAAAGTGCTCCCCGGCAACCGCGTCAGCAGGACGCGGCCCCCGACCACGGATCAGCGGTGTAACGGCAATGCAAGCCACTCCCGAGCACACCCACGGCGGCACCGACGTCACCGGGGAAACGGCCCCGCGCCGCCCCGGGCCGGTGGCGTGGGTACTGCTCCTCCCCATCAAGTTCTATCGCAAGGCGATCTCGCCTTTTCTGCCGCCGGCCTGCCGCTTCTACCCGAGCTGCAGCGCGTACGCAGTCGAAGCCCTGACCCGGCACGGTGCCGGCCGCGGCTCCTACCTCGCGCTGCGCCGGTTGCTGCGCTGCGGCCCGTGGACCCCACCCGGTCGCGACCCGGTGCCGGAGAAGTTCTCCTGGCGCCACCGCATGCCTGAAACACCGATCGAGGAGTAGCTCAGTGCTCGATTTCATCTACTACCCCGTGTCCTTCATCTTGTGGTGTTGGCACAAGGTCTTCGGGTTCGCGTTCGGTGAAGGCACCGCGATCTCCTGGATCCTGGCGATCATCTTCCTGACGTTCACCATCCGCGGCATCATGTTCAAGCCGTTCGTGAACCAGGTCCGGTCGATGAAGAAGATGCAAGACTTCGCGCCGGAGATGAAGAAGCTCCAGAAGAAGTACGCGAACGACAAGCAGCGCCAGGCGCAGGAGATGCAGAAGCTCCAGCGCGAGCACGGCGTCAACCCGCTGGGCAGCTGCCTGCCGATGCTGCTCCAGGTTCCGGTGTTCATCGGTCTGAACCACGTGCTGCGCGCGTTCACGATCCAGCCCGCCGGCGGCGGCGTGAAGACCGAGAACTACTTCTTCAACCAGCACGACGTGCAGTCCTACGTCAGCGCGAAGCTCTTCGGTGTCAACCTCGGCGAGGCGGTCTACAACGGCGTCGGCGTGGTGGCCGGTGGCCAGACCGGTGCGGTCGGGTTCCACTGGAGCGTGCTGCCGGTTGCGCTGCCCCTGATGATCGTCGCGTCGATCGCCACGCACCTCACCGCGCGGCACTCGGTGGCCCGGCAGAACGCCGCGTCGGCCACCCCGCAGACCGCGATCATGAACAAGCTGACGATGTACATCTTCCCGCTCGGTGTGCTCGTGTTCGGTGCCCTGTTCCCGCTCGGCCTGCTCTTCTACTGGCTGGCGAACAACGGCTGGACGCTGATGCAGCAGCGGCTCGTGTACACGCGCATCGACAAGGAAGAGGCCGCGCGCAAGGCGGAGGCCGCGGAGAAGCGGGCGTCGCTCGGGCCGAAGCCGGGGCAGAAGCCGACGGCTCCGAAGGTCGGGCAGAAGCCGGTGCAGCAGAAGAAGAACAACCCGTCCGGCAACGGTCAGCAGCAGGGCAAGGTGACCAAGGCGGGTTCGGCGCACGGTTTCGCGCAGACGAAGCCCCCGTCTTCCTCGGGTGGCGTGGAGAGCAAGAAGGCCGCTGCGGCCGAAGCTGCTTCGCAGGCCAACTCGTCCGAGCCGGACACCAAGGCGACCCCGTCGAAGCCGGCGCAGCAGCCGGCCCAGAACGGATCGAAGAAGGAGAACGGAACCGGGGTTCCCGGGCTCCTCAAGGACTCGACCAGGAAGTCGGGCCGGAAGCGTCGCTGACGCCCCCGGTTCGGAGAGGAGACGAATGATGTCGGAGACGGTCGACACGATCGACGCCGATCAGGACGAAGAGACCACGGCCTCGGCCGCACCCACCGAGGGTGCCCCCGCCGACGCCGCCGACGAGAAGCAGAGCGGCGACGACCTGCTCGTGCAGGAAGGCGACATCGCCGGCGACTACCTCGAGCGCCTGCTCGACCTGCTCGACTACGACGGCGACATCGACCTCGACGTCGAAGCCGGCCGCGCCATCATCAGCATCGACGGCGGCGAGGACCTCGAAAAGCTCGTCGGCCCCCGCGGCACCGTGCTCGAGGCCCTGCAGGAACTCACCCGCCTCGCCGTCCAGCAGGAGACGGGCTCCCGCAGCCGCCTCATGCTCGACATCGCCGGCTGGCGCGCCGACCGCCGCGAGGAGCTCCGCGAACTCGGCCGCTCCACCGCCGAGTCAGTGCTGTCCAGCGGCGAACGCGTCCGCCTGCAGCCCATGAGCCCCTTCGAACGCAAGGTGGTCCACGACGCGGTAGCCACCGTGGACGGCGTCACCAGCGAAAGCGAGGGCGAAGACCCGAAGCGCCGCGTGGTGATCTTCCCGGAGGGCTGAGCCTCCTGACCCGCGCCGCCGCTCCCGCCGCGGCTCGATGCGGGTGATCTGGACGCGTCACGGAGTATTGCGAAGCACTGAGCAGAAGCGGCCCACCGGACATCCGGTGGGCCGCTTCTTTTGTCTTGCACGCTGTTGTTCCGCTACCCGCACCGCTTCGGTGCGGCCGCCATTGACCCGGCCCTTCGTCCGCCTGCAGCCTTTGGTCGCCCGCAGCTCTATGGCCGCCTGCAGCCTTTGACTGCCTGCAGCTCACGCCTGCCTCACCACTGCGCCGACCGAACCCACTTCCCACGCGCCTGTCCCCTTGTGACCCACCCCGGCTCCGCTCCCCCGTTCGCCGGCTGTTCTCGCGCATCGCTGCCGCGTACCGAACCACCGTCACGGCCAGGGCTCCACTCCCCAACGGCCATCCGCTCGCGGCCCTGCTCCCGCTCCGCTCCCGTGCACGCCGGCCGTGTCTCGCAAACTGTTGCCAAGCCGCACCCCGCCGCTACGGCCCAGGCTCCGCTCCCACGGCCATCCGTTTGCGGGCCCTGTTCTGGCTCCTCTCCCGCACTTGCCGGCAATGTTTCGCAAACTGCTGCCGCGCCCCGCTCCGCCGCTAATGTCCAGGCTCCGATCCCGCGGCCATCGGTATACGGGCCCTGCTCCGGCGCCCCCCCCGCACTTGCCGGCATCGTTTCGCGAATTGCGCCGCGCCCCTCACCACCGCGCTCCGGCTCCGCTTCCCACACCCATCTGCCGTGCCCTGTTCCGGCTCCGCTCCGCGTTTTCCGGCTGCGTCCCGCGCCGCTGACACCCGTGCCGCCTGACTGCTATGGCCCGGACCCGTTCTTCACGCTCATCCTGTCTGCGGCGCTGCTCTGGCTCCTCTTCCGCGTCTGCCAGCCGCGCCCCGCACGCTGCTGCCACTCATGCTGCTCCACCGCCACAGCCCGGGGCCCGCTCCTCGCACCCATCGGTTTGCGGCGCCGCTCCGGCTCCGCTTCGGCGTCCGCCAGCCGCGTCCCGCACGCCGCCGCTACGCGTGCCGCCCCACCGTCGCGGCCCGGACCCGCTTCGCGCGCCGATCTGCCATGGCCTGCTCTGGCTCCGCTTCCGCGTTAGCGGCTCGCGCGTTGCTGTCGCTCGTGCCGCCTTACCGTCCCGGCCCGGCTCCGCTCCTGACGCTCATCCATTTGCCTCGCTGTTCTGGCTCCGCTTCCACGTTGGCTTGCCGTGGCTCGCGCATTTCTGCCACGCCTGCGGCCCTCACCGCTACAGCTCGACCCCGATTCCGGCACCCATCTGCCGTGCCCTGTTCCTGCTCCGCTCCCGGGCTCGCCGGCTGAGTTTCGCTGCTGTCGCGCGTGCCGCCTCACTGCTGCGGCCCGGGCCAGTCCTCACACCCATTCATTTGCGGCGCTGCTCCGGCTCCGCTTCCGCATTTGCCAGCCGCGTCCCGCACGCTGCTGCCGCGCCGCAACGCCTGGATCCGCCCTCATGCCCATCTACTTCGGCCCTGTTCCGGGCGTGCTCCGCGATCGCCGCCGGGCCCTGCAGGCTGCTACCGAGACTGCCGCCCGGCCAGTGTTTCGGGACCGGTCTCCAAACCCACCTGCGTGCCGTCGCCCAGCTTCGATTCCGTGCTGGCCACCGTGCCTCAGCGCGCTGCGGCCTCGATGCCTCGCTGCTGTGCCGCCTTGCTGCTGCGCTCCGGCTCGGCTCCCCCGTTGCCGCTGCGATTTGGCCTCTGCTCCCGCGTGTACTTGCTTCCGTGGCTTGGTCTTGGCCGCGCTGCGTGCAATCCCTGCCGTACCTATCACCTTGCTGGCGTGGCCTGAGCTGGCTGCTGTCCTGATCGTCGTGCCTGTGCGCGTCGACCCCAGATAGCGCCCATCGTGGTGTCACTGCGGCTTGACCGGGTTGCCGCGCTCATGCCTTGCTGCTGCGGCGTTGACCTGGTGCCGCGCTCATCGTCCGGCCCCCGTGGAGCGGGCCTGTTTGCGTGCTGATCGCGTTGCCGCCTCGAACCTGCGGAGGATCTGGTCTCGCGCTTGTCGGCCCGACGCATGGCCCGAACCCATTGCCGCGATCATGGTCCGGCGGTCTTGATCCGGTGCCACTATGTCACCCGCTTGCTCGGTCCGCGGATTGCGCTCCGGAGATGACGGACTACCGGCGTTGGGCTGGTCCGGCGATCTGGCAATGCAGCGCTCGCACGGCCATGACCCCGCACCCCCCTCACTCCGCCCCGATATCACCGCGACCCGCTCTATCCGCAAAGTTAGTTCCGACTGCCCACCCCGATGTCGCCGGCGCTCACTCCGGCCGACGCGACATCCCCCGGGCTTCGAGACTCCGGCGCGGACCCCACACCGACCGATGGCCAACTTGACCATCGATGCGCCGGCGCGCTCACTCAACCCACCGGGCACTACCCAGGCGCACCTCGCGCATACCGGCTCGATCCCAGCGCATCTCCGGCCGCGACCCATACCAGTGACACCCTCAAACCATCTCGCCGAGCGCGGAGCTTCTCGGACTCTGCCGACTCCTACGACTGCACGCGCGACCCGGACCCACCCCGGGGCCAGCGTGGCTGTGCCGCAGGCAGCCCTCCGACGGCGCGGCCGAAAACCTACCGAGAGTCCATCCGTCGGCAACTGGCGAGGTGCCCGCTGTTGCACTCCCAGCCGATCCGAACGTGCAGCCACATGTACTCGGACGAGACCACTCGGCCACCCGACGACCTTCGTTGCGACTCCGTACCCACCGGGACCGCGCCCACTGATGCCGCCTGGCCTTGCGCGGGTGTCGCCGGTTCCGTCGCCGCTCAGCGGACCGCCACGCGCAGCGCCTTCTTCCTTGTCCGTCCGCCGAGCAGCGCGCACGGAGTGGCCTCGGCGCCGCACCAGACGCTCGCTCGTATTGGCCACCGCGGTCAGCTTGACTACACCGCGCGGTCCTGTCGGGCCTCCGCGACCCTGCGCTCCCTGGAGCTCCGCACTTCTCCGGCCGACTCGGTCCTTATCCCCGTTCGACTCCAGCCGTGCGGTGGCCAAGAGAAGGGCCCGCGAGACGTCGGAGTCCTTCGCCGGTCGACTGCTCTGTCACGTCGTGCTGGGGCGGCCAGTCGGAACGAATTACAAGTGTGGCGTTTCACGTGAAACCGCGACCGCCGTGCACCACCACGTCGACACGGTTTCACGTGAAACACCCCTGTGGACACTCGGCTCCCTGAGTGGAGTTGTCCACAGTTGCGGTCTGTCGGCTCGATTTGGGCGCGCCATCGGGGACAATCGAGCGAGCGCGTTTCACGTGAAACGCGCGGACCGAGGAGTGGGTTTCGTGAGCTTGGACGGCGCCACCGCGATGGTGCGGACTGCGGCGGCGGAGGTGTTCGGGGAGCGGGTGGACCGGGCGGCTGGGTACGTTGAGTTGCTGGCTACGCATGGGGTCGAGCGGGGGCTGATCGGGCCGCGTGAGGTGGAGCGGTTGTGGGAGCGCCACGTGCTGAACTCGGCTGTTATCGGGGAGCAGATTCCTGACGGAGCGCGCGTGGTCGATGTCGGGTCAGGGGCGGGACTTCCGGGTGTGCCGCTGGCGATCGCTCGACCGGACCTCGCTATCGTTCTCCTCGAACCCATGGCCCGCCGGGTCGACTGGCTGGCCGAGGTCGCCGAGAAGCTGGAACTCCCGATCACCATCGTGCGTGGACGCGCCGAGGAGCGGTCTGTGCGTGAGCAGCTGGGTGGCGCAGACGTCGTCACCGCTCGCGCTGTTGCTCCTCTCGCTCGCCTCGCGGGCTGGTGTCTTCCGCTGGTTCGCCCCGAAGGTCGTCTGGTTGCGCTCAAGGGAGCCAGCGCGGGAGAGGAAATCGAGCGGGACCGCGTGGCTGTGCGGAAGGCCGGCGGTGCCGATCCAGAACTCGCCGAGTGCGGGAAGGCAGTACTCGAGGTCCCCAGCACGGTCGTGATGATCCGCCGCCTGCCACCGAAGCCGTCCCGGCCACGCGGCAGGCGGAGCTAAGCGTACGAGTGCGGCCGCGACGTTCCACGTGAAACACCGCGGTCCGAACGCCAACGAGTCGTCTATCAAGAGGAGGTGTCGAGACCGGTGAATCCCCGACCGTCCGACCCTGCGAGCACCGGCCACGACTTGGGCTGGACGCCGATCGCCGAAGAAGCCGTCCGCGCTGCGAGCGTCCTGCACCCGAAGGAGGGCACGCTCCCCCGCCCGATCCGTCGTCGGGTGCTGACGGTCGCCAACCAGAAGGGCGGCGTCGGTAAGACGACGAGCGCCGTCAACCTCGCTGCCGCGCTCGCCGTGCACGGGCTGAAGACTCTGGTGATCGACCTCGACCCCCAGGGCAACGCCAGCACCGCGCTCGACATCGACCACCGGTCCGGCACGCCGTCGATCTACGAGGTGCTCATCGGTGAGGTGACGCTTGCCGAAGCAGCGGCCGTGAGCGAGCAGTCGTCGAACCTGTTCTGTGTGCCCGCGACGATCGACCTCGCCGGCGCAGAGATCGAGCTCGTCTCCATGGCGAACCGCGAGACGCGGCTCAAGGAGGCGCTCTCGTCCGAGATCCTCGACCAGATCGGCGTCGACTACGTCTTCATCGACTGCCCGCCGTCGCTCGGCCTCCTCACCGTCAACGCGATGGTGGCCGCGCAAGAGGTGCTCATCCCGATCCAGTGCGAGTACTACGCGCTGGAAGGTCTGGGGCAGCTGCTGAGCAACATCGAGCTCGTGCAGCAGCACCTCAATCGCGAGCTCCGCGTCTCCACGATCCTGCTGACGATGTACGACGGTCGCACCAAGCTCGCCGACCAGGTCACCAACGAGGTCCGCAACCACTTCGGCGACACTGTCCTGAAGACCGTCATCCCGCGCAGTGTGAAGGTCTCGGAGGCGCCTGGCTACGGTCAGACCGTGCTCTCCTACGACCCCGGTTCACGTGGCGCCATGAGCTACCTCGACGCCGCCAAGGAGATCGCGGAGCGTGGCGCGACCGAAGGAAGGAGCAGTACCGCATGACTGAGCGCAGAGGAGGGCTGGGGCGGGGGCTCGCGGCCCTGATCCCGACCGGGCCGGCCACCACGGCCGGCCCGGCGTCCTCCGCCGTCGAAGGGGGCACGCCCGCGGACAAAGCGGCGCGTGAGGAGAAGGGCTGGTTCGCGGCCAACGGCGCGGCGACTCCCGTCAGCGGCGAGGTCGCCGGCGCGGTCTACCGGGAGATCCCGGTCAGCGCCGTCAAGCCGAACCCGAAGCAGCCCCGCCAGGTCTTCGACGAAGATGCGCTCGCCGAACTCGAACACTCCATCCGCGAGTTCGGGCTCATGCAGCCCATCGTCGTCCGCGAACTGGGCGACGGCGAGTACGAGCTCGTCATGGGCGAGCGGCGCCTGCGCGCGTCGCAGCAAGCGGAGCTCGAAGCGATCCCCGCGATCGTCCGCCAGACCGCCGACGAGTCCATGCTCCGCGATGCGCTGCTGGAGAACATCCACCGCGTCCAGCTCAACCCGCTCGAAGAGGCGGCCGCGTACCAGCAGCTGCTCGACGAGTTCGCGGTGACGCACGAGGAGCTCGCCAGCCGCATCGGCCGCAGCCGGCCCGTCATCACCAACACGATCCGCCTTCTCAAGCTGCCGCTGGCCGTGCAGCGTCGGGTGGCCGCGGGTGTGCTTTCGGCCGGGCACGCGCGGGCTTTGCTGTCGCTCGAAGATCCGGAAAGCCAGGAAGAGCTCGCGGCCCGGATCGTCGCGGAGGGCATGTCGGTGCGCGCCACCGAGGAAGCCGTCACGCTGAAGAAGAGCGAAAAGCCGGCGAAGCCGAAGCCCGCTCCCCGCAAGCCGATTCAGGCACCGGGACTGCAGGAGTTGGCCAACCGTCTCTCCGATCGCTTCGACACCCGAGTGAAGGTCGACCTCGGCCGCCGCAAGGGACGCATCGTCCTCGAGTTCGGCTCGGTCGACGATCTCGAACGCATCGTCTCGATCATCGACGCGAACTCGACCGAAAAAACGGCGAATCAGACAGAGGAAACCGACTAGGGATCACCCAGGGTCGTTTCGTCACGGTGATGATTGCTCACCGGGACGGTCACCGGCACTCTGGGTGGTCGCCGCGGGCGCGGGAAAAATCGGCGGTCGCGCGGCGCGGGAATCCGGGAGAGTTGGCGGAACCCAGCTCTCCCGAAGGAGCGTTCCGTGATCTCTTCGCGCCTGGCGCCGTTGCTGAGTCAGTTCGACTTCGCGTACGGCCGGCTCGCCGATCGCCTCGGCGGACCGGCGGTCGACAGCGGCGACGGTACCCCCGTCTCCGTCGACCCGATGACCGACGACGAGTTCCGGTGGGAGCCGGCGCCGGACTGTTGGTCGGTGCGGCGGCGCTCCGCCGGCCCGGGGCCGCGCGCGACGTTCCTCGCCGGCCGCGGCGAGTGGGGCCGCGACTCGGCGCCCCACCCCCACCCGTGGCCGCCGCCCGTCACGACGATCGCGTGGCGGCTCAGCCACCTGAGCGAAATGCTGGTGCTGCGCGCCGACCACACGTCAGGCAGCCACACGCTGACCCGTGACGACTACGTCGATACCGGCGACGCCGCAACCGCGACTGCCGCGTTCCAAACCGGCGCAGCTGCGTGGCGGAAGGTTTTGCTGAGCGTCGACGGCGCAGCACTCGACACCGTGGGCCTGTGCACCTATCCCCACGGCAGTGATCCGGACGAGCCGTTCCTCGAGATCGTGTGGTGGGTCAACCAGGAAGTGCTGCACCACGGCGCCGAGATCGCATTGCTGCGCGACCTCTACCGAGCGCGGTGATCAGCGCGCGACGGCCCGCGCCACGAGGTCCGCGAACACCGACCCGAGCGATTTCCCTGCCGCCTCAACGGCCATCGGCACCGTCGACGTCTCGGTGAGGCCCGGCGACAGGTTCACCTCGAGAAAGTGCACTGTTCCGTCGGCGGTGATCACGGCGTCGGTGCGCGAGATGTCACGCAGGCCGAGCCAGCGGTGCGCAGCAACGGCCAGCTCGCCGACGGCCTTCGCCGCCTCCTCGGAAATGCGCGCCGGCGTGAAGAAGTCGGTGAGACCGGCCGTATAACGGGCGGTGTAGTCGTAAACCCCGCTCTCCGGCACGATCTCGACGGCCGGCAGCGCCTCGGCGCCGTGCTCACCCTCGACGACCGTCACGGCCACCTCGACCCCGTCGACGAACTGCTCGGCGAGCACGGTGTCGCCGTACGCGAAGCAGCCGACCATCGCCGCGGGCAGTTCCGACGCCTCGCGCACGACCTGCGTGCCGAGCGCCGAGCCGCCCTGATCCGGCTTGAGGATCATCGGCAGGCCGAGGCGCTCTACCATCGCGTCGAGCACCGACTGCGCGCCGAGCTCGCGGAAAGTGCTGTGGGGCAACACAACCCAGTCCGGCGTCGAGAACCCGGCCTGCTGCACGAACGCCTTCGCGGTCGGCTTGTCCCACGCACGGCGGCAGCCCATGCTCGAAGTTCCGACGAAGGGCACGCCGAGCATTTCCAGCACCGTCTGCACGGAGCCGTTCTCGCCCTCACCACCGTGAAGCGCGACGACAACCGCGTCGGGCCGCTGCGTACGCAGGCGTTCCAGCAGCCCGGCGTCCGTGTCCCACTCCTCCACGGTGAGCCCCTCGGCGCGCAGCGCGGCCGAAAGCCGGCGGCCCGAACGGAGGGAGACGTCGCGTTCGTGGGAAAGCCCGCCTGCGAGCACGGCAACGGTACGGTCGACCACCGTGGGAACTCCTTAGGTTTTGCTGCGGACCCGGTCAGACCGTGTCCGGCGACGGGGTTTCCGACCCCGAGATGGTGCGTGCCTTCACGCTACCGAAGGTGCGGCTGAGGTCCATTTCGGACTCCAGCACCGCCGCGAGCCGGCGCACGCCTTCGCGGATCCGTTCGGGCGTCGGGTAGCAGTACGACAGGCGCATCTGGCGCGAGCCGTAACCGTCGGCGTAGAAGCCGGTGCCCGACGCGTACGCCACGCGCGCGGTCACGGCGCGCGGCAACATTGCTTTGGTGTCAACACCTTCCGGCACGGTGACCCACACGTAGAAACCGCCTTCAGGCATCGTCCACGAGCAGCCCGGCGGCAGGTACTGGTTCAGCGCCGAAATCATCGCGTCGCGGCGCTCGCGGTAGTTCTCGCGGAACTTCTTGATCTGGCCCATCCAATCGTGCGTCGCGAGGTAGCGCGAGACGATCATCTGGTTGAACGTGGGCGGGCACAGCGTCGCGGATTCCGCTGCCAGCACAAGCTTTTCGCGCACGGCGTGCGGCGCGAGCACCCAGCCGACGCGCAGGCCGGAGGCGAACGTCTTCGAGAACGAGCCGAGGTACACCACGTTGTCGGGGTCGATCGAGCGCAGCGCCGGGTAGGTCTGGCCGTCGAAGCCGAGCAGCCCGTACGGGTTGTCCTCGACGATCAGCACACCGTGCTCGCGGCAGATCTCCACGATCTCCGCGCGGCGCTCGACGGCGAGCGTGACGCCGGCGGGGTTGTGGAAATTCGGGATGGTGTAAAGGAATTTGACGCGCCGGCCCGCCTTCTCGGCCTGCCGCAGCGCCTCGCGCAGCCCGTCGGGCACGAGCCCCTGCTCGTCCATCGCGACGTGCACGACCTTCGCCTGGTACGCAGCGAACGAGCCGAGCGCGCCGACGTACGAAGGCCCTTCGGCGATCACGATGTCACCGGGGTCGCAGAAGAGGCGAGTGACCATGTCGAGGCCCATCTGCGAACCGACGGTGACGACGACGTCGTCCGGGTGCGCCTTGATGCCTTCGAGCGCCATGATTTCGCAGATCTGGTCGCGCAGTGTGGGGATGCCGTGGGCCGACCCGTACTGCAGTGCCACGAGACCCTCGTCGGCGATGATCTCCGCCACCTGGGCCGACAGCGTGTCCAGCGGCAGCGCGGCGAGGTTCGGCATGCCGCCGGCCAGGGACACGACCTCGGGCCGGCTCGCCACCGCGAAGAGGGCCCGGATCTCCGAAGCGGTCATCCCGGCGGTGCGCGCTGCGTACCGGTCGAGGTGAGGGTCGAGATTGTGGCGGCCGGCTTGCGGCTTGACGGGGCGGTTCTCGGTCATCGACACACCTGAGGGCTCGGTGGTACCTGCGGGTAGATCCATCGAGTGTAACCAGGGCCTCTTCCTGGTCCCCGCTCTTCCGGCGCTCATCACATCGTCCTATTCTTCGAGTGGCTCTTCCGGTCGTTCCTGCGCTCTTGCGGGGAGCGGATGCCGGTCGTGAGGGATTCGGGGAGGTTTCAGGTGTCGCGTCGCGTGGTGGGCGTCACACTCGACAACCTCGAAGACCTGCCCAAGAGCTGTCGCCGTTGCGTCTACTGGGAGCTCGCGCCGCACCTCAAGGCCCAGGCGGAGGAGTTCGGCTCCACCGAGGTCGAGAAGGAAGCGTGGGTCTCCAGCGTGCTGCTGGAGTGGGGTTCCTGCGGCCGCATCGTCTACAGCGACACGCTGCCGGTCGGCTTCGTGCTCTACGCGCCGCCGAACGCCGTGCCGCGCTCCCTGGCCTTCCCCACGTCGCCGCCCAGCGCCGACGCCGTGCTGCTCACCGCGTTCCAGATCCTGCCGGAGTTCCGCGGCGGCGGCCTCGGCCGGATGCTCGTGCAGGCCGTGGCGAAGGACCTGACCAAACGCGGCGTCCGCGCCATCGAGGCGTTCGGCGACGCCGTGCCCGACGAGGTCGACCCGATGGGCCAGCACACGTGCGTGCTGCCGGCGGGTTTCCTGCAGAGCGTCGGCTTCAAGACCGTGCGGCCGCACTCGAAGTGGCCGCGGCTGCGGCTGGAACTGCGCTCGGCGATCACCTGGAAGGAAGACGTCGAGGCGGCACTGGAGCGGCTGCTCGGCCAGGTGACGATCACGACGGCGGAGCCGAGTCTCGGGCGGGCTTGATCAGCGGGTCTCGAGCTGGTTCTTGAGCTTGGTGAGGCTGTTGCGCCAGTAGGTCTTGAAGTCGTTGGCGGTCGCTTCGTCGACGCGCTCGTGCGCCAAGGCGATCTGGGTCTTCGTGCTTTTGTCGACAAATCCGATGTTGACCCGCGTGGCTCCGTCGCCCCAGCCGAACCGCGCCGACTTGTTCCGCTGCGTCGTTCTGGTCTTGAGCCGATCGCCGTCGAGCCACTTTCCCCTCGCGGCCGCGTCGACCACGGCCTCGTAGACATCCTCGACCCTCGCCTCGATCGTCCGGCTCGCACTCACCGTGAACAGCCCGTCCCGACCCCCGTTGCGCGGCCGCAACCCCCGGGACCGCTCGTACTCGACGGTCACTGTCTGTGCCCACCAACTGCCCAACCGATGCTCCTCAACGAGCCGGCCGACGATCTCCCCGTGGCCCTGACCACGCGCTCCCCACGCGTCGAGCACCTCACCCCACTCGCCGAATCCTCGCCCGGTTGTCGTACGCACCGCATCGTCCGAGGTCAACTTCGTGCCACCCATGGCAGCCCTCCTTGTCCCCTCACCCGGAACGTCGCCACCGACCCCCACCCCTTCGACACACCCCCCCCCGAAAGATCTTCGCGACGCCCACGTACCACGGTCTTACCCAGCCCGAAATACCCGATTTCCCCACCTGTGCACAACTGTGGAAGAAACCCCGAGTTATCCACAGATCCCTGATAGACGCCGTGGAAAACCTGTGGATGAGTAGACTGGATCTGGGGACGCCCCCCGAGGAGGGCGGGGGCTGCCCCAAGGTGTGGTGTGTCCCCGCCGGGACGGGCGCAATGGGTTGTGGCGGTCCGCGGGGGCGGTCGAAGCGGTCGCACGGCTCCGGTTGTGGGGTTGGCGGTGGACTACTCCACCTGGGTTGGCCCGTGCACCGCTTGGGGTGACTTCCGGGCCGGGGTTGTGCACAGGGCGCCAGCGGTGGGCGGTTGGTGACGCGGTGAGTGCGGCTGGTTGTGAGGGATGCGCGTGACTACCCGGAGTGGTTGTGGGTAAGTCCTCCGAAGGCGCCACGGCCGGGCATCAGCTCGGGTGGCGGAGGGGTCGAAGCCGCGGTGATGGTGGGTCGGCTGGGTTTGGCGTGGAGGTTCGGGCCCGGGTTCGGCGACGGACTTCGGTTGGGCCGCAACTGTTGGCTTGCGTGGACACGGAGTGCTGCTAGGAGTTGGCCACCCGCGGCCACTCTCGGATGGCTTGCCTCAGGCGACGTGCAGTTGAAAGGGTCGACGGCCGGCTGCATCAACCAGTGCCCAGACGGCACTATCACCGCAACGCCACCGAACGGCGGCATCAATCCAGGACTCCCAACCAGCGCCGGCGCATTACGGCTCAGTCCTCGCGGCGCGAGCTGGAACTGCCGGCCGCGACGGTTCGAGTCGGCAACCAGTGAGCAACGGCGAGCAATCGAAGGCGCGCGGCTACAAACCTCGGAGCCGGGCCTCGCGGCCTGATCTCAGCGCACGATGGGCAGCGACGGGCGGACACCGACCGGCAGATCGGCTTGGCGGCGATCTTCGCGGTCCGCAGTGCAGAGATCGGTGGGACCGCGCGGCGACCCGCCGCGATCGCGGCCGACGCCCCTGACCGGCCCCAAGAGTTCGGTGGCTTGGGCCGTGGAAAGCGCAGCGATCCGGCGCTGTCATCGGAGGTCGTGGTCGGCGGTGGGTGGCCGGTGCTGAGTCGCGAAAGCTGGGGGCGGTGGCCGCTGATCGGGCGGCGACCAACAGTCGGTGACCAGAACTTGGCTTGGTGGAGCGGAATTCGGGGTTCCGTGGCGGGCTGTGGAAGCGGCGATGAGTAATCGGTGATCGGAGCTCAGCTCGCGGATCGAGCTCGAGCTCAGCGGCCGAGTCCGTGGGGCCGAACAGGTGGCCAGAAGCGGCCAGTGCCTCGGGCTGGAGGCATGAAGTTGCCGGCTGCTGGAAGCGGTCATCAGACGACGAACAGGAGTAGGCGGCGGCCCAACGGAAGCAGTCGGCCGCCCCTGCAACAGAGAGTTAAGACCGGCGGGCGGGGCGCTGCCGCTTGTCGGAGGGGGCCGGCGGCCGCTGGCCCGAGCGCAGGTGAGCGGTGGCTCGCTCCGGCGGGCAGAGGCGACGGTCGAGCCCCGGTTGCTGACCTGCAGCAGGAGGTTTAGACCAAGGCCTGCACTGGCGAGCTGCCGGGCGGGGCGGTGAATCTTTGGCCCGGGGCAGATACCGGAGGAGCGATGGTTGAGGCCGGCTAGCTCCTGATTATTGGCGCCACGCGCCAATATTCAGGAGGGCTGACAGCTCAAGCTGGGAGCGGCTGCCGCGCAGTGCCGGTAGGTCTCAGTGATCGTGCCCATGCCCAAGGACGAGTCCCAGGATCCACGGGCTAGACCCCAGGTCTAAGGGCGAGGTATGGGGCGAGCGCCGCAGCGAAGCAGCGGCAAGCAGGAGCAAAGCTGGGATCAGAAGGCGTTTATCGAGGCCAATGCCCGGGCAACGAGCCCTGACCACGCAGCTGAACAAAGCCGGCAGCCGAGGGTGGAAGTCGTTCGAGAGAGCAGCCGGCTGGTTGCAAAACCACGGGGTCGCGACGGAGCCAACGGGCAATGGATCGACAGTGAAGGGCGGGCCGGTGGAGTGGCGACCGAGCCGGAGCCATGGCTGCAGATCGAGAACGGGCCCGGGAACGCCGGTTGGCGGGCGTGAGGCAGCCGGTGCTGGGTGGTGGCTGAGCCAGTGGGTGCCATGAGTTGTAGATGGAGAACCGGGCGCACCGATCAGAGAGCGGCAGGCAGCCAGTGCTGGGCGGTGGCCGAGCCAGCGGGAGCCCATGGATTGCAGATCGAGAAACGGACGCGCCGGCTAGAGAGCGGCAGACGGCCAGTGCTGGGCGGTGGCCGAGCCAGCGGGAGCCCGTGGGTTGCACATCGAGAACCGGGTCGGGCGCACCGATCGGAGAGCGGCAGGCAGCCAGTGCTTGGCGATGGTCGAGCCAGCGGGAGCCCATGGATTGCAGATCGAGAAACGGACGCGCCGGCCAAAGAGCGGCATCCAGCGGTGCCGGACCGTGGTCAAGCCAGCGGGAGCCCATGGATTGCAGATCGAGAACGGGCCCGGAGCGCCGACCGGAGAGCGCAGGCAGGCGGTGGAGGGCGGTGGCCGGAAGACATGGCGGCGACCAGCGGACCAGCGCCAGCGGACCCAGCTGCGAAAAGACGTGAGCCGGGCCTCGTGGAGGAGGGCCCGGCTCATGTGTGAAGGACGGGAAGACCTACTCAGCCTTGGCCAACTCGTGCGCCAAGACGTCGGCGAAGGTGAAGGTGCCCGTGGGTTGGTCGCCTTCGCCGAGGAGGTAGAGGCGTTTGACGGCGATGAGGATGCCCTCGGCGACGATGTCGCGGAAGGCGGGGTCGGCGAGTTTGCGGCTGTCGTCCGGGTTGGTGAGGTAGCCGATCTCCACGCGGACGGCGGGGCAGCGGGTGCGGGTGAAGATCTCCCACGTCTTGTAGTGGGTGCGGCAGTCGCGCAGGCCGGTGCGGGCGACGACCTCGCGTTGGATGAAGCCGGCGAGGAGCTCGCCCACCGTGGAGGTGGTGCCGTTGCCGGTGCCGAAGTGGAAGCTGGCGATGCCCTGGGCGCGGGGGCTGGGGTTGCCGTCGCTGTGGAGGGACAGGAACAGGTCGGCGCCGGCGTCGTTGGCGAAGCGGGCGCGTTCGAAATCCGTGGGGCTGTGGTTGGGGCCCCTCGAAATCAACGCTTCCATGCCGGTGGCCTGCATGCGGCCTTCCAACCTGCGCGCGAGGTCCCAGGCGATGTCGGCTTCGCGGAGGCCGCCGGCGATGACGCCGAGGTCTTCGCCGCCGTGGCCGGGGTCGATGACGATGCGCTTGCCGCGCAGGCGGGGGCCGGCCTGGCGGACCTGCTCCTGTTCGCGCAGGAAGACGGGACGGCCGCCGCGGGCGCGGGGCGAGGAAAGGCGGTGCAGCTCGCGGATGGTGGCCGGGCCGCAGATGCCGTCGGACTCGAGGCGCATGTCGCGCTGGAAGGTGCGGAGGGCGCGTTCGGTCTGCGGGCCGAAGTAGCCGTCAGGGCGGCCGGCGTCGAAGCCGAGCTCGGTGAGGCGCTCCTGCAGCGCGAAGACGTCGTCGCCCTGCACGGGCGAGGACAGCATGTACTGCAGCGGACGGCTCCCCAGGTGGAAGCTCGCGCCCTTCATCGCCTGGAACGTCGCGGGGCCCACCACCCCGTCGGTGATCAGCCCACGACGCTGCTGGAAGGCCCGTACAGCGTGCTCGACGGCGGCGTCGAAGGTGCCGTACTGCTCGGTCCCCGCCACCGGCGGGAGCAGGTCCATCCCGGCAAGGATCGACCTGATCTCGGCGACGTCCGGACCGGCGTCACCGCGGCGGAGTACCCGCATGCACTCCTCGCTCTTCCTAGGGCACCGAAACCGGCTCGATGCGAAAACAGAAAACCTGTGTGGGTGGTAAGCCCAGGGCACCTATTGTGCCCTGTGAACTCTCGGTGAGCGCGTAGGCCCGGTCGGTATGCCCCGGGAGAGCGCAAGCCGCCGCAGGACGGACACGCCCGTGCACCTGCGTGATCATGGCCACGGACACTTCGCCCGAACGTGCGAGAACCCGGGCCCGCGAGACGATTCTCGCAGGCCCGGGTTCTCAGCAGCTGGACAGCGCCCGCTCGATCAGAGGACGTCCTTCAGGTCGGACAGCAAAGCCGCCTTCGGCTTCGCGCCGACGATCTGCTTCACCGGCTTGCCACCCTGGAACAGGATCAGGGTCGGGATGGACATCACCTGGTAGTCACGCGCCGTGTTCGGGTTCTCGTCGATGTCGAGCTTCGCGACGGTCAGCTTCTCGCCGTTCTCGGCCGCGATCTCCTCGAGCACGGGGGCGACCATCTTACAAGGCCCGCACCAGGTCGCCCAGAAGTCGACCAGGACCGGCTTCTCGCTGGTCAGGACGTCGTCCACGAACGACTTGTCGGTCACCTTGACGGTGTTGTTGCCCATGGTTTCTCCTTCGGGTCGGTCTCGGAAAGTCAGTGGGTGCCGGCGCCGTAGCCGCCGCCGACCAGCTCGGACGCCTCGTGGGCGTTCTCGTCGCCATGCTCCGCCAGCCATCGTTCCGCGTCGATGGCCGCGCTGCACCCGGAACCCGCCGCCGTGATGGCCTGCCGGTAGGTGCGGTCCACCAGGTCACCGGCCGCGAACACACCGGGCACGTTCGTGTAGGACGTGCGCCCCTGCGTCACCACGTAACCCTCCTCGTCCAGGTCGACCTGGCCGCGCACCAGAGCGCTGCGCGGGTCGTGCCCGATCGCGACGAAGAAACCGGTGACATCCAGCGTCTTCTCGGCGCCGGTCTTGGTGTCGGTGACCTTCAGGCCCTTGACGGTGCCCTCGCCCTCCACCCCGGTGATCTGCGAGTTCAGCTGCCACTTGATCTTGTCGTTCGCCCGGGCCCGCTCCAGCATGATCTTGGACGCGCGGAACTCGTCACGCCGGTGCACGATCGTGACCGACTTGGCGAACTTCGTCAGGAAGGTCGCCTCCTCCATCGCCGAGTCACCACCACCGGCCACGGCGATGTCGTGATCACGGAAGAAGAAACCGTCACACGTCGCACAGGCCGACACACCACGGCCGAGCAGATCCTGCTCACCGGGCACGTTCAGGTAGCGCGCCGCAGCGCCCATCGCCAGGATGACCGCGCGCGCGGCATACCGAACGCCGTTCGCGACCACGTACTTCACGTCGCCCGCCAGCTCCAGCGACTCGACGTCCTCCGCCCGCAGCTCAGCACCGAAACGCTCGGCCTGCTTGCGCATCTCTTCCATCAGGTCCGGGCCCTGGATGCCGTCGCGGAAGCCCGGGAAGTTCTCGACCTCCGTGGTCGTCATCAGCGCACCACCGAACTGCGTGCCCTCGAACACCAACGGTTCGAGCTGCGCGCGAGCCGCATACACCGCAGCCGTGTAACCGGCCGGACCCGACCCGACGATGATCAGGTTCCTGATTTCCTCGGCAGCCACCCGTGAACCTCCGCTCGTAGTGACCTGTGCACTAGTCTCAACACGATGGTAGGTGGCGGTGTTCCCGACGGTGACGGCCGCTACTCGCCCGTCCCGACCAGCGGTTATTTCTTGCCGACGACCTTGTCGAACAGCTTGTCGGCGTGACCCGGGCCGCAGTCGGCCCCGAAGGCCACCAGGCGGAACTGCGCGAGCTGACCCGTCGTGTAGATGACCAGCACGCCGGGCTTGCCGTCGACGGTCACCGGCCGGATGCCTTCCGGCCGCACGTTCGGGTCCAGCCCGGCCGCGCTGACACACGCGTCGAGGCGCTGCTCGTCTTGGAGCGGACCGAAATCGCGGACGCCCATGGCCCCGCCCAGCAGCGCTTCCGCCCCGCTGCCGTCGCCGCCCACCGACGGTCCCGCTGGAGCCGGCGCCGCCACCCCCGTGGTGCCGCTGTCGGTCGACGGGCCGGGCACCGTCACGGCGATCGCGACGATCGCCGCGGCAGCCGCGGTCAGGATCCCCGCGCCCCAGCCGAGCCGCTTGTTCCGCCGCCGCCGTGCTGCCGCGAGGTCCACCACGGGCGCCACGCCGGGCTTCGGCGATGCCGGAACCGCACCCGGGCCGGCTGCCGGAAAGGGGGCGACCTGCCGGGACGCGGCCTCCGCGGCCAGCGCCTGGTCGATCCGCGCGGCGAACTCGGCCGGCATCGGCGGCGCCGGCTCGTCCGCCAGTGCGGCCAGGTCGGCCGTGGTCGCTTCAAGGGCTTCGATGATCGCACGCGCTTCCGGGTCCGCCTGGACGCGCGGCCACAGCTGCGCCGCCTCGTGTTCGTCCAGCACGCCGGCGTGGAGGTCGGCCAGCACGTCGACAGACCAAGGCGGACCGACGGTCCCGCCGACCCCCCGACTCTCGTCCGTCATCGTGCCTCCCCGTTCCCCGGCGAGCGATCGGCTCGCCCGGCACTCCGGGACCCGTCCGAAGTGGCGCTCCTGCGTTTGCTTTCGTGAGTTGGGACGTTCGCATTCGCATCCGGGTTCCGCAGGTGCCCCAGAACCTTCGCGAGTTTGCCCCTTCCCCGCGCGCAGCGGCTCTTGACCGTGCCCTCCGCGATGCCGAGCAACTTCGCCGTCTCGGCCACGGAGTAGCCCTCGACGTCGACGAGCAGGATCGGCGCGCGCTGCTCCTCCGGCAGCTGCTCCAGCGCCTCGCGCACGAGCAGGCTCGTCTCCTTCTCGGACATCGAGTCGCGCGGCGAGGCCGGCTCGTTGAAGCCGGCCTCGGGCAGTGGAACGGTGGGACGCGCCTGTTTGCGACGGATGCGGTCGAGGCACGCGTTGACGACGATGCGGTGCAGCCACGTGGTCACCTGCGACTCGGCGCGGAAGTTGCCCGCCGCGCGGAAGGCCGAGATGAACGCCTCCTGCAACGCGTCCGCGGCTTCCTCCGGATCACGCAGCGTCCGCAGGGCCACGGCCCACAAACGATCGCGGTGCCGCCGGACGAGTTCGCTGAACGCATGCGGGTCCCCGGCGGCGTGCGCCGCTATGAGGTCCGCGTCCGTGGGAGCTGCAGCCGTCACCCGGCAGAGCCTACTGAGTGGGAGATGTCGATCATCCCGCAGGCAGGAAGCTCACGTCTCCGATCTCGCTGATGAAGCCGCCCTCGCTGTCGTCGCCCAGCTGGGTGATCCACACGACGAAGTACTGGCTCTCCGTCGGTGTCGGGAGGTTGATCGTCGTGTCGGTGCCGTTGAGGTCACCGGTGCCGACCACCTTGGTGTCGTCCAGCTTCGGGTTCTTGCTGTCGGCCGAGCGGATCTCGATCTTCGTGCCGGGGCTGTCGGCCGCGATCTTGACCTGCGCGAGCTTCACCGGGTCGTCGAACTGCACCACGAACCCGACGCCGGGCTTCAGCGCGGGCAGCTGCTGCTGGTACTGGTCGGTGCGCCAGATCGTGCCCGGGTCGCCGTCGATCGTGTTCTTCACCCGGCCGGAGTTGTCGCCCGAGCCCTTGGGGTTGTAGATCGTGGCCGCCTTCGGCTCCACGGGCTGGCCGAGCTTCGGCGCGGCCGGCGACGACGGCGGGGGCGCCGCCGAGTTCGCGGGCGGCGGCGCGGTCGCCGTGGGGGTGGCCGCGACGTTGATCGTCGGGCCGCTCGCCTTGGAGTCGCCCTGGAAGAGGTTGATCAGCATCAACCCGCCCCACGCCAGGATCAGCACGGTGGCGACCACCAGCACGGTCACGCCGAACGCCAGCTTCCGCCGCCGCGCGACGTCCTTGACCGGCTTCTTCGTGGTCCAGATCGTGCCGTCGGCCTCGCTCGTCGCGTTGTCGCCGACGGCCTTGATCAGCTGCGTGCGTTCCTCGGCCTCGGCGGCCTGGTCGAGCACGCGCAGGATGGCCGAGCTCGTGCGGATACCGCCGTTGCCGCCGTCCTCGATCGTGCGCACGGCCAGCGACGACAGCTCGGACGGCACGGCCGGGACCAGCGTCCGCGGCGGCACGACGTGGCCCTGCGGGGTCAGCGGCGCCGCGGGGATCGCGGGCGGCCCGCCCGGCAGCGCCCAGCGTCCGGTGAGCAGGAGGTAAAGGACAGCGCCGAGGGCCTTCACGTCGTCGCGCAGCGTCGCGTCCGGCAAGGGGCCGGGGAACGCCAGCTTCAACGCGCCGTTGGGCGTCAGGCGCAGCCGCTGGGGGTGGTCCAGACCGAGGACGAGGCCGTTCTGGTGCGCGTGCTCCACCGCCTCGGCGAGCGCCTGCACCATGCGCGCGGCCGCGGCCGGGGCGACGGGCCGCTGCGCGACCAGGTCCACCAGGTCGCTGCCCTTGGTCCACTCCGCGACGACGACGCCGAGAAGTCCCTCGTTCGAGGTCACGCCACTGCCGAGGCTGAGCACGTCGAGCACCCGTGCGACCCCGCCGTGGCCGAACTTCGACGCGTGCGCCGCGCGCTCCAGCGTTCGCCGGGCCAGCCTCGCGGCCTCCGGATCCGCCGGATCACCGACCAGCAGCGTCAGCGCGACATCGCGCTTGAGCTGCCCATCGCGTGCCCGCCACAGGTGCGCGGCGGCTCGTTCGTCCACCCCGAACTGCGCGAGCAGGCGGTATCGGCCGTCGCCGACGACCCGGCCCGGGGCCAGCGAACCGCCCTGGGCACGGATGCCCGCACGGTTGGCCTCCCCTGCCTGTTCGCTCCGTCTCGTGTCCACCGCTTCTCTCCCGCGTCGCGCTCCCGCACCGAGGGTACCCGGATCAGGTCTGGAGGAAGCGTCGTCAGTCGTGAATCAATCGTTACCCGCGCTTGATCAATCGGGTGATCCTGGACGTGGCCGGCCTCAGCTCCTCCACCTTCAGGGCCATGAGCACGCCGAACGAGACGCCGATGCCCACGATCCCCTGCAGGAAGAGCTTGATCCACGCCTGCAAAGTCGGCCCGAGGGAGTCGGGCACGATCAGTCCCGCGACGTATGCGGCGGCCACCCCGAGCACACACGCGACGACGGTGAAGAGGATCACCCCGATGATGCGCTTGCTGCGCAGGTTGCCGAGCGTGACCCACAGCCAGACCTGGCCGAGCACCGCGCCGACCACGTAGGTGAGCGCGTTGACCATCATCACGCCCAGCACCACGTTCTCGGGCGACAGGACGACGGGGCACAGGTACAGCAGCGGCACCTTGACCAGCGTCATCACGATCATGATCAAGGTCGGCGTGCGCGCGTCCTTCATCGCGTAGAACACGCGCATCTGGAGCATGACCAGCGCGTACGGCAGCAGCGCGAACGACGAGACCGCCAGCGCCTCGCCGAGCCGGGTGGCACCGTCCAGCGAGCCCTTGCCGAAGGTGAACAGCGCGACGCCGATGGACGAGCCGACGATCGTCATCACCGCCGAGATCGGCAGCAGCGTGACCGTGGAGATGCGCGATGCGTAGGACAGGTCGCTGATCAGCTTCTTGCTGTCGCCGTCGGCGGCCGCGCGGCTCATGCGCGGCATGATCGCGGTGAGCAGCGAGACGCCGATGACGCCGTAGGGAAGCTGGAACAGCAACCACGCGTTCGTGTAGGCCGTGACACCGCCGGGCGCTCCGTTGGTGAGCACGCGGGTGGTGATCGTGTAGCCGACCTGGCTCACGCCGACGTACCCGATGACCCACAGCGCGAGCCCGCCGAACTCCTTCATCCGCTTGTCGATGCCCCAGCGCCACTTCGGCCGGAAGCCCGAGCGCAGCAGCGGCGGGACGAGGATGATCGCCTGCGCGACGATGCCGCCGGTCACGCCGAGGCCCAGGGTGAGCACCTTGGGGTCGGTGATCGACGGGTGGTCCGTGTCGATCGAGCCGGGCATCACCCACACGACCAGGATCGTGAAGATGACCACCAGGTTGTTGATCACCGGCGCCCACGCGGTCGGACCGAAGATCTGCTTCGCGTTGAGCATCGCCGACAGCAGCGCGAACACGCCGTAGAAGAAGATTTCGGGCAGCAGCAGGTAGGCGAACGCCGTGGTCAGGCCGGAGCTGGCCTGACCTGAGGAATCGACGTACAGCGACGTGAAGGCCGGCGCGGCGATCACCGCGATGAGCGTGCCCACCAGCAGCAGGGTCAGCCCCACGGTCAGCAGCCGCTGCGCGTACGCCGCGCCGTGGTCCGGATCGTCTTGCGAGCGCACCAGAAGCGGCACCACGACACTCGTGAGCACACCGCCGATGAGCAGCTCGAAGATGATGTTCGGCATCGTGTTCGCGACGTTGAACGAGTCGTTGGCGATGCCCGTGCCGATCGCCGCCGCCAGCAGCAGCTTCCACAGGAAGCCGGTGATGCGGGAGATCAGCGACGCGATCGCCATCCGGCCGCTGGCCTTCGCGATCGACGGCGCCTTCGCCGGGGTGGCCGGCTGCTCGCCGGTCGAGCCCGGCTCGGTGGGCCGGACCAGTGGCGCGTCGCCGATCCGCGGCATGACCTGGGTGGCCAGCGCGTCGTACGGGCGCATCGAGTCGGGGTCGGCCACGGGCCAGCGCGAAGCCGCCATGGGGACGCCGGCGGTGCGCGGGATGAAGCGGGTGGCCTCGGGGTCGCGCAGCGCCTCTTCCTGCCACGGCCGGATCGGCGCGCCCGGACGTGGACCGCGGCCGCGGTGCGGCGCGGGGGCCGGGGGCAGCGGCTGAGGTCCGGAGACGGGACCAGCAGCCGGCGCGGGCGGCAACGGTTGAGGCCCGGAAGGCGGACCCGAGGGCTGCGGCAGTGGTCCGGACGGCACCGGTCCGGCAGGCATCGGCCCCGACGGAGGTGGTCCGGACGGCTGCGGAAGCGGCTGCCGCCCCGACGGCGGGGGCGGTAGGGGTTGCCGTCGCGTGGGGGGCGGCGGAGTCGCCTGGGCGCGGGACGCCTGACGCGGCTGTCCCTGCTGCGGCGGCGGGGGCACGCGGCGCTTCGGCCGGTCCGCGCGCTCCTCGGGCGCCGGGCGGCGCTCTTCGGCGGGCACCGGCAGGTGGCGCGTCCGGCCGTTCGCCGGCGGCTGTTGCCGGCGTTCGGGGGGCGCCTGGCCCTGGGGCGGCGGCTGGCGCCGGCCCTCGCGCGCGGCGCGGCGTGGCTGCTCGGTGCGTTCGCCGCGACGAGGAGGCGCGCCGTCGCGCCGAGGACGACTCGCACGCTCGGGTGGTAAGCCCGGCTCTCTGTCCAACGCGCGCCCAATCCTCGGTGCCAGGGTCCCTGCCATTGTGGCAGCGGTCGACCCAGGGTAATCGGGAACGGCCTCCGATACCCGGTCCCCCGAGGACTCAGCGCGATTCGGTCCTTGCGGCCCGGCCTTCCTTGACCCGCCGGTAGATCCGCCGCGACGCCAGGAGGAGCAGGGCGCAACCAGCGACGACGGTGATGATGATCGTGATCGGGCCGTACTCCGTCGAGGTCAGCTCGAAGCGCGCCGTGCTGCCGAGCTGCGTGCCCTGCGGGGTGGTCAAGGACACATCGACGCTGAGGCGGCCGGCGCGCAGAGCCTCGATCTGCAGCAGCTCGTTCTGGCCGCCCTTGGCCGGGATGAACCAGTTCTGCACCTGCTCGGGGCGGATGCCGACCTCATTCTTCAACGCGATCTGCGCGGTGATGCCCACCGGGAGGCCGTTGCTCACGAACACGGGCAGTGGTGACGAACCGGACGCGAGCGCGATCGTCTGCTTCGGCTGCTCAACGGTCACCTGGTCGCGGATCGCGGCGAGCTCGGCGTCGGCGTTCGCGCCGGCCGTGCTGCCCGACGGCGTGCGGTAGGCCGTGGACGCGCCGCGGACGAGGGCGTTGCGCACCGGCGCGATGATGTCCTCGGGCGGCACGCGGTGCGTGGTGTCCATCCGCATGGCCGAGAGCAGGCCGGCGGCCTGGCCGTCGAGGTCCGTGAGCGCGTCGGCGACGTCGCTGCTGCCCGACGGCGGCTGGTCGTGGGTGCCGGCCGCGAACGAAGCCGTGCCCGAAGCGTTCTGGTCGAGCAGGTCGGCCAGCGGCGCGCCGCCGGCGACGCCGCCGGGGCCGAGGAGCTGGCCCACCTGCTGGAGGAACGCGGTGAGTTCGCCCACCGGCACGTCCCAGCGCCGCGGCGGCGCGACCAGCAGCCGCGTACCCGGCTCGATGCCGGTGCGGCCGAGGCCGGCTTCGAACGCGAGGGCGGCGAGGCCGTTCTGGCTCGCGATCGCGGGCTGCGTCGCGGCGCCGACGGTGGTCGGGGTCTGCGGGTTGGGCACGGAGCTCGTCATGGCGCTCGCGATGACGCTGTTGATCGGCTGGGCGCGCAGGCCACCGGGCAGCGAGACGGGCTCGGTGACGGGTGCGTCGGCCTGCAGTTTCGAGCTGTCGGTGAGCACGGTGTGCACGCCGGCCGCCGACATCGCGGTGAGCGCCTGGTCGTCGGGCGTGCCGTCGGGCCAGAGCACGCCCTGGCGCGGCTGGGTGTGCAGGAGGTCGCGGATCGTCGCCTCCCCGCTGAGCGCCGTGCTCAGCAGGCCGGTGTCGGGCGCGCCGGTGGCGGAGCGGACCTTGCCCAGCGTGGTGAGGTCGGCGTCGGCGAAGGGCAGGGCGATCACGCAGTGGCCGTTGACGAGCGCGCGCAGCTGCACCAGCCAGTCCTGCGCCAGCTGCGAGCCCTTGCCCGGCGCGCCGGCGACGACGTAGCCGCCGGTCATCGCGTTGACGGTGCGCAGCAGGTCGGGGTCGACGGCGAAGCACATCGAGTCGCCGACGTTCGGGTCGGCCTGGGCCGCGCGGGCGGCCGCGACGAGGGAGTGGAGCCGGCCGTTGGGGCTCAGCTCGGCCGCGAGGGTGTCGTCGGTGAGCGTGAGCTGGCCGCCGTAGGGCGACGACAGCACGTGCGGCGAGCTGTCGGTGATGGGCCACAGCACGCTGACGTCGGCGTGCTTGCCCGGCGGCGGCGTCGACTTTCCGGGCGCGGACAGCACCGGCATGAGCAGGCTCACGGCCGCGAGCCGCGCGGGGCCGCCGAACTCCGGCGTGCCGTTGACGTTGACCAGCATCGGGTACACGCCGGGCCGGCCGAACTGTCCGCCGCGCAGGCTGTCGAGCGGCACGCTGACGTCGAGTTTCGCGGTCTGCCCCGGCTCCAGCGACTCGGTGAGCGTGGTGAAGTCGGTGAGCGGGCTGTCCTGGATCGGGTCGCCGGCCAGCACGCCCTTCAGCTCGCGGTCGCCGCTCAGGCGCTCGCCGACCTGCAGCCGCACCTGCGGGCGGGAGATGCGGCGGTCGCCGATGTTGGTCACGGTGCCGGACACGGTCAGCGTCTTCGCGGACGTGGTGATCACGCGCGGGTTGAGCTGGTCGAGGTCGAGCCGCAGGCGCGGGGGCTCGGGGCTGGCGGCGTCCTGGGCCTGCGCGGGCGCGCCGAGGAGGGCGGCCGCTGCGAAGACCAGCAGTGACAGGAAGAAGGCGGCGGGCCGCTTCACTCGGGTGCTCCCTCTCAGGCGCGCTCGTCGTGCGCGAAAAGTTCTTTGGCCTTGCGGACCAGCTTGCGCTCGTCCGCGTAGGCCAGCGTCGTCTCCAGCTCGGCCAGCGGCACCCACGCGACCTCGGTGACCTCGACGTCCTCGTCGGAGAGCTCACCACCCGTCGACTCGAGCAGGAAGTGGTGCACGGTCTTGTGCACGCGGCGTCGTTCGGCCACGAACCAGTAGTCGATGGTGCCCAGCGGGCGCAGAACCTGCGCGGAGATGCCCGTCTCCTCCTTCACCTCGCGCACCGCGGTCTGCTCCACCGTCTCACCGTCCTCGATGTGGCCCTTCGGCAACGACCAGAGCAGTCTGCCGTGCCGGTCGAGGCGGCCGATCAGCACCGCGTGTTCCCGCCCGGCGTCGACGACCAGTCCGCCGGCCGACGTCTCGTCGACCGTGGTCAGGCGCCTGCCTCGCTGCCGCCTGCGCCGTCGGCGCGGCTTCGGCGCTCCGGCGCGGCCGGCAGATCCAGGCATGCTGCGATGCTAGAGCAAACGGTTGCCCAGGTACGCTGGCTCTCCGTGTCCGTGTCCGACGGCGTCCGTAGTAGTGGACGCCACTTCCCGTTGTCAGCTAATGGTGGGATGAAGTGAACAACCTGGTCGCCCAGCAGAACGCGGTGACGGAACTGATGCGAGTGTCCCCTCTGGCCGACGAGCTGGCGGAGCGGTTCGCGCGAGCCGGCCACAGTCTCTACCTCGTCGGTGGCAGCGTCCGCGACGCGCTGCTCGGCCGGCTGTCCAGCGACCTCGATTTCACCACCGACGCGAGGCCGGACCGCGTGCTGCAGATCGTGAGCGACTGGGGCGACGCCGTGTGGGACGTCGGCATCGCGTTCGGCACGGTCGGGGTCACCAAGAAGGGCACCACGCTCGAGATCACCACGTTCCGCGCCGACAGCTACGACCGCGTCGGGCGCAACCCCGAGGTCACCTTCGGCGACACCATCGAGGGCGACCTGCTGCGCCGCGACTTCACGGTCAACGCGATGGCGATCGACCTGGTCACGAAGACGTTCATCGATCCCCACGACGGCATGGACGCGCTGCGGCTGAAGGTGCTCGACACCCCGGCGACGCCGCAGGAGTCGTTCGCCGACGACCCGCTGCGCATGCTGCGCGCCGCCCGCTTCTCCGCGCAGCTCGGTTTCACCGCCGCGCCGCGCGTGGTCGAGGCGATGACGTCGATGGCGAGCGAGATCGAACGGATCACGGCCGAACGCGTGCAGGCGGAGCTGTCGAAGCTCATGCTCGCCGACGACCCGCGACCGGGCCTGGAGCTGCTCGTCGACACGGGGCTGGCCGATCACGTGCTGCCCGAGCTGCCGGGCATGCGCCTGGCGATCGACGAGCACCACCAGCACAAGGACGTCTACCAGCACTCGCTGACCGTGCTGGCGCAGGCGATCGCGCTGGAGACCACGCACGAGCCGGCGTCGGAGCCCGACCTGGTGCTGCGGCTGGCCGCGCTCCTGCACGACGTCGGCAAGCCGGAGACGCGCGAGTTCCTGCCCGGCGGCGGCGTGAGCTTCCACCACCACGAGGTCGTGGGCGCGCGGATGGCGCGCAAGCGTTTGCGCGCGCTCAAGTTCTCCAAAGAGATCGTGGAGCAGGTCTCGCAGCTCGTGTTCCTCCACCTGCGCTTTCACGGCTATGCCAACGGCGAGTGGACCGATTCGGCCGTGCGCCGCTACGTCGCCGACGCCGGCGACCTGCTGACGCGGCTGCACAAGCTCGTGCGCGCCGACTCGACCACGCGCAACCGCAAGAAGGCGGCCGCGCTGCAGGCCACGTACGACGACCTCGAGCGGCGCATCGCGACGTTGAAGGAGCAGGAGGACCTCAATCGGGTCCGCCCCGACCTCGACGGCAACGAGATCATGCGGCTGCTCGGCCTCAAGCCGGGTCCGCAGGTCGGCAAGGCGTGGAAGTTCCTCAAGGAGCTGCGGCTGGACCGCGGTCCGCTGGACCACGACGAGGCCGTGGCCGAGCTCAAGAAGTGGGCCGAGTCGGAGGGCATCGCGCCCGCGGAGTGATCTCGCGCTGCGGGCACGGGTGATCACCCTGGGGTGCCCCGGGGTCGTGGTGGGGGCGTTCGAGCGAACACGAGTCGAATTCGTGATCGCGAATCCGCCAAGATCCCCCTTTGGCCTCTGGAACGCGGCCCGGCGAGCGGGAATACTCGCTGCCCCGGGCGCTGCCGGAGGGAGCGCGCCCCGAACCGGGGAGATCGATGACGGCGCAGGCAACTGAGGACCAGGACGGCCGGCCGCCCCGCACGTCGAGCTTCCTCGTCACCCTGTTGAAGCGCGGCACGCCCGCGCTCGCGACGGCGACGACCGGGCTCACCGACGAGATCGCCGACCCGACGCCGCTGCGGGCGTTCAAGCGGATCTCGCGCATGGCGGGCGCGGTCGACGCCAGGTACAACGACGGGCTGCTGCTGCGAGCCGCCCGTTACGTGGTGCTGGTGCCGCTGGCCTACCGGATCGTCGCGGTGCCGGGCGCGTTCGGGGCGTTCGTGTCGGCGCACGGTTCGACCGGTGTGGTGCCCGTGGCGCTGGTGGCGTTGTGCTCGATGGCGATGAGCGCGTTCGGGATCTTCTGGATGCTGCGCAAGTCGCCGTTCCGGCCCGATCTCGCGGCGCGGCTTTTGGTGGCCGACCTGATCATCACGGTGGGGTTCCAGCTGGTCATCGGCCTGGCCGAGCCGACATCGGTGTTCCACGACGCGCTCGGCGTGGCCGACAAGCACCTGCTCGGCGACATCGCGCTGCTGACGCTGGCGATCGGCATCCCGTCGGGGCTGGCGCTGGCGGCGCTGAGCCTGCCCGCGCGGCTGCTGTCCGATTTCCTCAACAGCGGCTCGGCGAACTTCGCGCAGGCCTGGTCGCTGTACCCGACGATGTTCGGGGTCCTGTTCACCGGCACCGGCGCCCTGATCCTGCTGGGCCTCGGTACGCGGCTCGCGCTGGCGTACGGCATCCGCAACGGCCGGCTCGCCGAACGCGCGCAGCAGCACCGGATGCTGCACGACACCGTGCTGCAGACGCTGGAGGCCATCTCGCTCGGCGGCACCGGCGAGTCGGCCGACCGGCTCGTGGAGGTGCAGCGGCTGGCCCGTGCGCAGGCGATGGAGCTGCGGCAGACGATCGAGACCGCCGCCGCACAGCGCGAGGAAGAGGCTTCGCGTCCCCTGGGCGAGAAGCTCGCGGCGCTGGCGGCCGAAATGGCCCGCGACGGCCTGCGCGCGCAGCTCGTGATCGCGGAGCTTGACGAGGACACGCTGTCGGAGGTGCGTCAGATCGCGCTTCGCGACGCCGTGCGCGAGTCGTTGCGCAACACGATGAAGCACTCCGGCACGGACAAGGTCGTGGTGCGCGTGGAGGAACGCGACGGCGGAATCGCGGTGATCACGCGCGACCACGGGCAGGGCTTCAGTCCTGACACGCGGCCCGCGGGGTTCGGCATCAGCCAGTCGATCAACGCGCGCCTCGGCGAGGTCGGCGGCACGGCCCTGGTGGAGTCGACACCGGGCAGCGGCACGCGGGTCACGTTGTGGGTGCCGTTCTGATCGGACTGCTACACAAGAGCGCATGATCCTTGCTGACGCGCTTGCCGCCTATCGGGCCGGGGATTCGTCTCGGGCGTTCGAGCTCGCCTCGCGGGCTGATTCGCCGTTGGGCGCGGAGCTTTCCGCCTACCTCGCGACCGACGGGTCCGGTCCGGTGTACGACCAGCCGGCGGCGTTCACGGCGTTCATCCGCGGTGGTGGCAACGTCGCGCTGTACTCGCGATTGAGCGCTGAGCTGGCTGCTCGATACGCGGCGTTGCACCCGGAATCGTTGCTGGACTTGGGGTGTGGCGACGGCCTGGCCGTGGTCCCGGCGCTGGCGCAGTCGTCGTTCCGGCCGGCGCGGATCGACTTGGTCGAGTCGTCGGCGGCGTTGCTGGCGGACGTCGATCTGCCCGACGCGAACCGCTTCGAAGCCACTGCGCAAAGCTTCCTCGGGGCGAACGGTTCCACGTGGAACCTTGCGCAATCGACGTTCGCGATGCAGTCCATGACGCCCCCGGTGCGGGCCGCGGTGCTTCGAGAGCTCCGGCCGCGCACGGAAACACTGGTACTCGCCGAGTTCGACATCCCGGTGCTCGACGAGGGTTCGCCGGAGTTTCTGGAGTCGCTGGTGACCCGGTACGAGCGCGGCGTCGCCGAGTACGGCGATCAGGCTTCCCTTGTCGCGCAAGGTTTCCTGATGCCCGTGCTCCTCGGCGTCGCTGCGGGTGCGGAGCGCACGAACTGGGAGCAGCCCGCGCTCGCGTGGGTCGCCCAGCTCGAAATCGCGGGCTTCACCGACCTGACGATCGAGCCGCTCACGGACTACTGGTGGTCCCCCGCCGTGCTGATCACCGCGCGCGGCTCACACGCGGGATAGTGCCCCAGCCTCCACGTGCTGCGCGATCGGTCGCGGCAGTAGGTAAGCCGTCCCGCCGCCCGGGTGCGGGCCCCACGGCGCGGTGATGCCGGTGAGCACTCGAAGCGTCCGCTGCACCCGGTACTCGTGCCGCTCGCGTTCGCGTTCCGGCGACAGCGACGTCTCGGCGAAGCGCGTGCCGGAGGCGTGGACGAGGTTGCCGGCGTCGTTGCCGAAGCGCAGGACCGTCGTGCCGGCCGGAAGGACGACGACGCGTTTGCCGCGGAAGAAGCTCAGCGGTGGTTCGCCGCGCAGCGGCAGGATCGGCCAGTCGACGGGCTGGTCGGACTCGTCGGCCGCACGCGGCGGCAGCATGAGCAGCGTGCCGAGGAGGAAACGGGCGGCGTCGGCCAGGTTGGCGAAAGCCACGGGCGCGACGGCCGGCGGACGGGAGACCTCCCAGCCGTTCTCGGCGCGGCGCAGCGTCCACACGTCGGCGACCGGCACCTCGTTGGCGCCGATCCGGTACGCGCTCGCGGGCACGCCGTGTTCGGCCAGACGCTGGTGCAGCAGGGTCAGCGTCTCGGCGGCGTGCAGGTCGAGGCCGAGGTCGTCGCCGCGGACGGCACGGGCGAGACGGCCGTCGTCGGGAAGCTCGGTCTCCGAACGCGTCGGGCGAGGGGCGCCGAGGATTTCGGCCTCGGCCGTCGCGCGGACGAGCTCGCGCACCAGCGGCGGCCGGAACCCCGCGACCCGGATGTGGTCGACCAGCTCGGGCTCGGGCGGCACGCCGTACTTGCGCAGGTAGTGCGGCACGGCCGCGGGCCACACCCAGGTGCCGTCGGTGTGGAAGGCGTGCGGCACGTCGGGCGGCGCGCCCGGGGCGAAGATGTCGTGCTGCGGCTGCGGGCGGTGCAGCACCAGCGGCGCGCGGAACAGGTAGTCGAGCACGCCGCGCAACTGGTCCGGCGGCACCGGCGGCCGGTTGGCGACCGGGCGCTCGTTCTCGTTGTGCGCGTCGACCACACGGGCGTGGCGGAAGGTGATGTCGAGGGTCTGGCGGGCCTTCGCGGCCAGCCAGTCGGGCAGGTCCTTGGGCGGGCGCGGGTACTGCGCGAGCTCCACGGCGTACGACTCGGGCGCGGGCCGGCCGCCGTCGTTCGGGGGGACGCGCCAGGCGGGCTCGTGCTCGGAGTCGAAGTCGAAGTCGAACTGCGCCTCGGTGTCGAGTGTGAACGTGCCCTGGAACCACGTGCCGGCGTCGGGCGCGTACATCGCCGCGCGCAGTCGGGCGAACAGTGCGCTCAGCTTCGGCGGCGCGGGCAGCGACACGGACACGGGACCGTTCTCGTCGCCGACCGCGCGGACCTCCAGCTCCGCGTAGTCCCCGACCTGCCGGAACTGCGCGGCGACGCGCGTCCAGCCGCCCGGCACGGCGCGCAGGGTGCGGCCGATCGCGCGCAGCAGGGTGCCGTGGTCGGCGTCGAGCTCCGGGCGCGGTTCCCCCTGGTCACGGCGCAGCTGCCACAGGCCGGTGACGCGCTTGGCCTCGGCCGTCGTCGAGAAGTCGGTGAGGCCGAGCTGCGCGGCGCGCGCCGGGTCGTGCTGCGTCCAGCGCAGCGTCAGCTCCTTGCCGTCCCCGGGCGCGACTTCGAACAGCTCGTCGTCGTACTCGCAGTACGTGCGCAACGTGAACGTCGCCGGCACCTCGGTGGCCAGCACCACGCGCGCCGGGCGGCCCTCGTGCTCGCGGTCGAACCCGTCGGGCGCCTCTTCGTCCGGCAGCACGGACAGCAGCAGCGTGCCGTCGGTGGTCGAGCGTTCGGCCGCGAACGTGCGGTCGTCCAGCGTCGCGTACAGGCCGTCCGGACGGTCTCCCGCCTCTACCCGGTAGCGCACGTCAGGTTCCTCCCCAATTCCCCCGGTGACCGGGAAAGAACTTAGTCGACCGGGTAACGCGTGAACCAACCCTCGTCACTCGGTGAGTCGGGGCCGAACTCGGCGAGCGCGTCGTCCGCCAGCCTGGTGATCACGTCGCGCAGTTCGAGCCGTTCCAGCCAGCCGGCGCGCAGCGCCGCTTCGCCGTACATCGCCCCGACGAGGTTGCCGCAGACCGAACCCGTGGAATCGCTGTCGCCGCTGTGGTTCACGGCCGCGAGCAGCGCGGAGTCCGGATCTTCGGTGGTCAGGGCGACATACACGGACATCGACAGCGCCGTCTCGCCGACGTTGCCCGCACCCAGCTCGGCCAGCCGCTCCGGAGTCGGCGGGCCGGACATCGCGAGGGCCTGTGCCAACGCGGCTTCCTGCTCCTCGTGACCGGGGTGGCGGACCAGCTCGGCTCTGGACACGGCGACGGCGTCGAGCAGCGGCGAACCCGCAAGCAACTGCTGCACGATCACCGCGAAGGCGCCGGCCGACAAATACCCGCTCGGGTGACCGTGGGTCAGTGCCGCGAACTCGGCCGCGAGGCGGAACACCCCGGCCGGGTCCGCGGACCACAGCGCGACGGGCGCCACGCGCATCACGCCGCCGCAGCCCTTCGAGTTGTTCACCGGCCGCGAGACGCTGCCGCGCACGCCCGAGCGTCCGTACGCCTCCAGCTCGCCGAAGCACGTCAGGCCCGGTGCGCGGCGGCTGAACAGCGCGGCGTGCGTGATGAGCTCGCCGTCGGGCGCCGCCAGCGCCGAGTGCGGGCCGCGCGCCCGCTCCCACGGCACGCCCTGCGTGTGCAGCCAGCGCTGGTAGGCCAGCTGCACGGACTGCACGACGTCGGAGCTGCCCGTCCGCCGTTGCTGTGCGTGGGCGCGGATGAGCGCTTCGAGGGTGAAGAGCGTCATCTGCGTGTCGTCGGTGAAGCGCCCTTCGCCGCCGTACGCGGGGATGAAGTCGGTGATGCCGGCGGGCCCGGTGAGCTCGCGGATCCGCTCGATCGAATCGAACTCCGTCTTCGCGCCGAGCGCGTCGCCGATGGCGCCCGCGAGCAGGCAGCCCCTCAGCTGCTGTGCCTCCATGACCCCATCTTTTCGAAGCCCCGCGGCGTCAGTGCCGCGGGTAGCGCTGCACCCACTCTTCGCCCAGGAAACTGAGCGCGGAGCGGCGATCGAAGTGCCACAACGCGTCCGTGACGACCTGTTCGATGAGGTGCCGCAGCTCGAGCTGCTCGACCCACTTCTGCGGCAGCCCGGGCACGCCGACGCGGGCGCCGAGCAGCGCACCGGTGATCGCCCCGGTCAACGCGCTGCGCCCGGAGTGGTTCACCGCGCGCAGCAGGGCCTGCTCGGGGTAGTTCTCGAACCCGGACAACGCGGCGAACGCGCGGCCAAGCACCGAAAGCGTGCCCTGGCCGTCGCCGATCAGCTCGGGCATCCGCAGGTCCGGCAGCCCGTGCTCGCCGAAGAACGGCACCGACTCGGCGACCATCGCCTTCACCGGCGCCCACTCGGGACCGCTGACGAACGTGGTGTTGTGCTCGGTCAGGATCTCGCGCGAGAGGTTCCACACGGGGTAGCTGAACGCGTCCTTCGTCAGCACCGGCTCGAAGAGCCAGGCCAGGTACGTCGCCACCGACAGGTCGTCCTCGTGCGAGTGCGTCACGCCGACGAGGTCGCGCACGGCCTGCCGCACGCCGCCGCTGAAGCCCGTTCCGGGGCCGGCCGCGATGAGCGTGGCGGGCAGCGCGGCGATCAACGACGTCGGCCCGGTCAGCGGCACTGCCTGCGGAGATCCGGTGACCAGCGCGTGGTAGGCGTTGAGCTCGGCGTCGTCCGCGGTGCGGCGGACGTGGAGGTCGGGCACCTTCACGAGCCAGCCGTCGGCGTCGTCGTACGGCGCGCCCTGCGTGTGCAGCCAGCGCATCAACGCGCCGCGCACCACGGACGGGAACTGCTGCTCGACGTCACGCGACTCCGGCTGCTCGCGGTGCGGGCTGCGGATCACGGCCTCGGTGTAGAACAGCAGCCGCTGCGTCAGCGAGCCGATGCGGCCCGCCTGGTCGAACGCGACCGGCAGTTCGGCCACGCCCTCGGACCCGAACTGCGTGACGATCTCGTCGAGCCGCATCCGGTCCACGGCCATGCCGAGCGCTTCGCCGAGTGCGAAACCCACGTACGCGCCCGCCACGCGCTGCCAGCCGTAGCGGAAGTTCTCGAGGTCGCGGTCGGGGTACTTGCCGAACGTGTCCAGGCGCGGGATCACGCGGCCGAGGTTGTCCCAGCCCGGCACGAGACCGTTGGCGCGCCAGTCGTTCGGCTTGCTGCGCACCGGCTCCGCCATCGCGAGGCGGTTGAGCCACGACTGGCCCAGCACCGTGCGCTGGCACTCCTCGGCGGTGAGCTCGAAGCCGTGGCGGCGCGCGTTTTCCGCGGCCACCAGCGGCACGGCCACCGGCTCGGACAGGCCCATGCGCGCGGCGGTGTCGCGGGTGAGCCGTTCGAGGTCCTCTTCGGCCTCGGGGCCGCGTCCGTGCCGGTCGATGCGGGGCTCGTGGCGCGGGAAACGTTTGGCGATGGCGGTGAGGTCCTCGCCGGAGACGTCCTCGAACGTCGCCGGGCCGCCGTTGATCACGAGGTTCGGCGGGTGCTCGAACTCGGCCAGCGTGGCGAGGTCCACGCGCCACCAGGAGTGCTCGCGCGGCGGGAAGTGGCGCGTCGCGCTGAACACGCGCAGCTCGTTGCGCTCTTCGGAGAAGTAGAAGCGGTCCGTGGCGCCGGTCTTCGGGTCGAGCGGCACGAAGACGTCGCAGCGCAGCAGGCCGATCAGCAGCTGCTCGCGCGTGAGCCAGCCGACGCTGGCGAACGCGAGCAGCGTCTCCAGCGTGTTCTCCGGCTTCGGGTAACCACGGCGGATCGGGCCGGCCTTGTACTCGGGGTTCTCGCGCTCGTCGCCGGTCTGGTGACCCTCGTTGTCGACCTTCACCCAGCCGGCCACCGCCTGCAGCGGCACGCCGAGCTCGCCGAACCCGGCCTTGACGTACTCGGGGTCCACGACTTCGCGCCAGCTCTCCTGGCCGGGGAACGCCACGGGGATGCTCAGTCCTCCTGGGTTCGGGGGTGCCTGGCGCAGCTCTCCGTCGGGCTCGCGCACGACCACCGACGGCGGGGGGAACAGTTCCTTGTCCGGGCGCCCGTCGTCAAGGAAAGCGGTGGTGTTGTACGGGATCGACCAGCCTTCGGGGATGCGCAGCACGCGGTCGTGGTCGACCCGCAGCCCACCGGGACCGGCGATCTGGGGACCGTGCACAGCGCGTAGCCAGTTCACGACCTTCTCCATCGCTTCCGCCGCTTCCACCTACTCGATCCTCTCCAGGCTTCCGTCGGACTCGTGCTCCGCGATCGGCTTGGGCAACACGTACGCCACTGCTCCGCCCGGCAGGTTCGCCCAGGGCACCGTGACTCCGGTGACCACGTAGAGTGACCGTCGTAGGCGGTAGGTGTGCGCCACTCGTTCCCGTTCGAGTGGCAGTGACGTCGTGGCGAACCGTACCTCGCCGTGGTGGACCAGGTTGCCCGGTTCCTCCCCGAAGCGCAGGACGACCGTACCTTCGGGCAGCCGGGTGAGTCTCTTGTTGCGCAGCAGGGTGAGGGGCGGGTCACCCGCGGACGGTTGGATGGGCCAGTCGTCCACTTCCTTCGCCGTCTCGAGCGGGGTCTCGCGACCGCCCGTCCGCCGGGCCGGGTGCAGCAGGAGTGCGCCGAGCAGCTGCTGGGCCGCGTCGCCGAGGTGCTCGAAGGTCTGGCTTTCGCCGGCCGACGAGGTGACGGTCCAGCCGTCGTCGCCCCTGGTCAGGCACCACTTCCCGGCCTCGGCAGCGCCGATCCGGTAGGCCTGCGGCCACACGCCGAACGACCCGAGCCGCTGCACGAGGACCACCAGCAGCTGGTCGTCGGTCAGGTCCGGATCGGGGCTGGTCTCCAGCTCGGCGGCGACGTCGCCGGCGGTGCGCTGTCCGTCCTCGGCTCCAGGCCGCGGCCGCGGGCGGCCGAGCAGGTCGGCCTCCGCCGTGCGGCGCACGAGGTGCTCGACGTACGGCGGCTGGAACCCCAGCTCACGGATGTGCGCGACGAGCTCCGGCTCCGGCGCGATGCCGTGGCGGCGCAGCTGGTGGGGCACGGTCTCGGGCCACAGCCACGTGCCGTCGGTGCGGTGCGCGTCGCCGACCAGCGCTTCGCGCTCGAGGTACTGCAGCACGAGCGCCAGCTCGTCGTCGGCCAGCGGCTCGCGCTCCTCCCCCACCTCGGCGGGGCGGGCGCGGCGAAACTCGACGCCGAGCGCCTGGCCGGTGCGCAGCCGCCACCAGTCGGGGATGTGCTCGTCCTCGCGGGGGAACGTCTCGAGCTCGTCGCGGTAGGCGCCGGCGTCGGGCGGGGTCGTCCACTGGGGTTCGCCGTCGACGAAGAAGTCGAAGTCGAACGTGCCGTCGGGCGCGAGCACGAACCGTGCCTGCAGCCAGGTGCCACGGCCCTGTCGGTACATGCCGGCGCGTAGCTCGTGGAACATTCCGACCAGCTCGGGGCCGGCCTCGGTGTTGCGCGGCTGGACCTCGGTGTGGTCGCCGACCTGCGCGAAGCCGATGCCGGCGGGGGCGCCCTCGTCGGGCTGGTGGGCGCGGATCAGGCGCCCGATCTCGACGAGCTGCCCGTGTTGGTCGGCGTCGGAAAGTGGTGGTTCCACAGGTCTCAGCACATCCGGGGTGCGCGGCGTTAGTAGCCGCGGCGCCGGTGCTGCGGCACGGCGCTTCGCGGGGGCAGCGGTCCTTGCGGCTTCACAGCGCCCTGCGTGGCCGGGCTCTGCGTGTTGGGGCTCTGCGGCGCCGGTGCCGTACGCGGGCGCACGCGGCGCGGCGTCGGGCGAGGGGACGGCATCTGGTGCGACGCCGCGTCGGTGAGCGGGGCCTCGGCGAGCTGCTGCACCAGGGCTTGGACGGTGAACGCGAGCTGGGCGGGCGTGGTGCGCTGGAAGGTGTCCGGAGCGAACTCCAGCCGGCCCAGCGTGCCGCCGCTGCCGACGGTGGCCCGGACCAGCCCGTCAGGAGACGTCAGCACTGCAGGAGCGGCTTCCAGGGCGCGGTCGTCCCCTGCGGTACTCACGGTGGCCCCCCGTGTCGGTTGCACTCGCCGGGGTTCACCCGGCCGGGTCACGCGTCACTCTAATGCCAACGCGACGATCACTGACCCCGTTCGGTCCAACGGTTTGCGGCAGCGAATCAGTTCGGCCGGTCCGGCACCGCGCGGCGGCGCGCCACGAGGTAGCCGGCGCCGCCGAGGAAGTAGCAGATCGTGGCCGCGATCATCAGCCCCGGCGAGTACCCGTTGTCCGGGATGAAGACCGCGCCGATGGCCACGGCGGCCACCTGGGTGATGTTGAACAGCGTGTCGTACAGGGCGAACACGCGGCCGCGGGCCTCGTCGGCGACGTCGAGCTGGATCGACGAATCGACACACAGCTTGAGCACCTGCCCCGCGCCCGTGATCAGGAACGACGCCAGCAACGCCAGCGGCAGCACGATCGGCAGCCCGAGCGCCGACTGGGCGACGGCGGCCACCAGCAGCGCACCGAGGATCGAGCGCAGCCGGCCGAAGCCGCGGATCAGCCGCGCGGTGAGGAGCCCGGCGACGAGGATGCCTGCGCCGGCGAGCGCGGCCATCTGGCCGAGCCCGGGCAGGCCGGCGCGGAAGACCCCGTCGTCGGTGAAGTAGTTGCGCATCAGCAGCACGGTGACCAGCAGCGAGATGCCGTAGGCCGCGCGGTGGGCGAACAGCGCGATGAAGCCGGCCGTCACGCTCGGCGCGCGCCAGGCGTGGCGGGCGCCGTCGGCGAGACCCCGGGCGACGGCGACGAACGGGTTCGGCGGCTCGTCGACGACCGTCGGCCCGAGCACCCCGCGTGTGAACCGCCGGGCGATCAGCGCCGAGACCAGCGCACCCAACGCGGCGAACGCCGTGGTCTCGGCCGAGCCGAGGTTGTCCGCGCCGAAGACCGCGCGCAGCAGGATGGCGCACCCGCCGCCGACCACCGCCAGCGCCGACCCGAGCGTGGTCGCGAACGCGTTGGCGGACACGACGCTCGACGCCGGCACCACGTGCGGCAGCGAAGCCGACAGACCGGAGCCGATGAAGCGCGACAAGCCTTCGGCCAGCAGCGCGAGGGAGAACAGCCCCGGCCCGCCGAGGCCCGTGCCCACGGCGGCGGCCGAGGCGAGGATGGCGACCACCCGCAGCAGGTTCGCGAACACGAGCACGCGCCGGCGGTCCCACCGGTCGAGCAGCGCGCCCGCGAACGGTCCCACCACGGAGTACGGCAGCAGCAGCACCGCGAAGCCTTCGGCGATGGCCAGCGGGTCGGCGGCGCGTTCGGGGTTGAACAGCACGGCGCCCGCGAGGCCCGCCCGGTACACACCGTCGCCCCACTGCGCGGCGAACCGGGTGTAGAGCAGCCTGCGGAACTCGCGATCACGGACCAGGAGCTTCGGCCCGATCCGCTCCGTTGTCGCGCTGATCGTCACGGGGGCCAGCGTAGCTACGGGCCGAACGGCCCAGAAGGTCCTAATGAGCGCACTTCGCCCAGTGAAGCGCGGGCATTTTACTGAGCTGTGACGCCCCTGGCGGACTGCCGAGCGGCGTGAAAGCGTTTTACCCAGAGGACTGACGTCCGACTGTCGTCTCCGAGAAAGGGGTGTGGCCATGACCGGCGCCGCGTCGCGGCTGGTGGGTGCCGCCGAGAAGCTGCTCGGAGCTGAGCTCCCGCTGCAGATCCGAGCGTGGGACGGTTCCCAGGCCGGTCCGGAGGGCGCGCCCGTGCTCGTGGTGCGCAACCGGCGCGCCCTGCGCCGCCTGCTGTTCAAGCCGGGTGAGCTGGGCCTGGGCCGCGCCTGGGTGTCCGGCGACCTCGGCCTCGAAGGGGATCTCTACATCGCGCTCGAAGCCATGGCGGGGCTGATCTGGGAGCGCGACGAGGCGGAGGGTGGCGGTGTCCTCAGCGCGCTGCGGGACCCGGAGGTGCGGGCCGCGATCGGGGAGCTGCTGAAGCTCGCCGGGCCGCCGTTGCCGCCGCCGCGACCGCCCGAGGAGGTGCGCCGACCTCGTCACCTGCACACGCGGCGCAGCGACAAGCGGGCGATCAGCCACCACTACGACGTGGGCAACGAGTTCTACGAGCTCGTCCTCGGGCCGTCGATGGTCTACTCGTGCGCGTACTGGTCCGAAAGCAGCACGTTGGAGACAGCTCAGCGCGACAAGCTCGAGCTCGTCTGCACGAAGCTCGGCCTGCACGAGGGCCAGCGGCTGCTCGACGTCGGCTGCGGCTGGGGCTCGATGGCGCTGCACGCGGCCCGGGAGCACGGCGTCCACGTCGTCGGCGTGACGATCTCGGAAGAGCAGGCCACCTACGCCCGCAAGCGCGTGGCGGAAGCGGGGCTGACCGACCGCGTGGAGATCCGCGTGCAGGACTACCGCGACGTCTCCGACGGCCCCTACGACGCGATCTCCTCCATCGGCATGGCCGAGCACGTCGGCGCGGAGAGCTACCTGGAGTACGCCCGCGATCTGTATTCGCTGCTTCGTCCCGGCGGCAAGCTGCTCAACCACCAGATCGGCCGCCGCCCGCGCGAGGACGAGTCCGAGTACCAGCTCGACGGGTTCATCGACGCCTACGTCTTCCCCGACGGCGAGCTCGCCCCGATCGGCACGACCGTGACACAGCTGGAGCGCGCCGGGTTCGAGGTGCGCGACGTCGAAGCGCTGCGCGAGCACTACGCACTGACCCTGCGTCGCTGGGTCGCCAACCTCGAAGCCGACTGGGACCGGGCCGCGCGGCTCGCCGGCGCCGGTCGCGCCCGCGTCTGGCGGCTGTATATGGCGGCTTCGGCGCTCGCGTTCGAGGGCAACCGCATCGGGGTGAACCAGGTCCTGGCGGTGCGGACTCCGGACGAGGGCTCGTCGGGTCTGCCGCTGCGCCCGCGGACGTGGCACGGCTGAAAAAGCTGGCGGCCGGCGCACTTGGTCGCCTCTCGGCGGCTTGGCGCAGTGTGGCTCCAGCCGAACTGGTATTCCACAAAGGCTGTTCTTCAGTGAGCCCGGGGGACACGGAGTGCGCCGGCCTACTGTTCCCAACGGGGCACGAGTGGTTGGTGTTCCCGTGCCGACGGAAATTCTCGCGGCGGGAAGTGGGAGGATTGGCGGCGTGCCAGCGGACGCCGAGGTTGAACCGGGAACGCTCCTGGTCGCCGCACCCACGATGTTCGACCCGAACTTCAAGCGGACCGTGGTCTTCGTCATCGACCACCGCGACGAGGGCACGCTCGGCGTGGTCCTGAACCGCCCGAGCGACGTCCCTGTTCACGACGTTCTGCCCAACTGGGGTGGCCACGTGGCGGAGCCGCAGTCGGTGTTCGTCGGCGGTCCGGTGGAGAAGAAAACGGCTCTGTGCCTGGCCGCGCTGCGCACGGGCGAGACGGCGGCGAGCGTGCCCGGCGTGATCGCCGTGCGCGGGCCAGTGGCGCTCGTGGACCTCGACACCGACCCGGAAGCGCTCGTGCCGAAGGTGCGCGGCGTACGCGTCTTCGCCGGCTACGCGGGCTGGGACTCCGGGCAGCTGGCGGGTGAGATCGAGCGCGACGACTGGGTCATCGTGCCCGCGTTGCCGAGCGACATCCTGGCCTCGCCCAACCGCGACCTCTGGGGTCAGGTGCTGCGCCGCCAGGGTGTGCCGATCGCGTTGCTGGCCACCCACCCGGGCGACCTGCAGCGGAACTAGCTGTCGGCCTTCTGGAACACGCCGCAGCCACCCGAGCCGCACGCGCAGCCGGCGCAGCCCGCAGGGGCGGCCGGAGCCGGGGCGGGCACGGTCAACGCGGCGCGGGCGCCGAGCACCCCGCCACCCACGACCAGCACCAGCATGCCCAGCACACCAACGAAAGCCGCGGCGATGATCCCGGCCGTGGTGCCGGTGGCGATGCCCGCCAGCCCGGCGATCACGCCGACGGCGCCGCCCGCGAGCGTCGGCACGCTCGCCACGCGGTTGGCCAGCTTGAAGGCGGCGTCACTGCGCAGCGAAGCTGCCGTGCGGACACCGGTACCGCTTTCGCGGGTCAGCCGTTCGCGGAAGCCGAGGAAGCCACCCCAGCCGACGACGAGACCCAGCACGATCGGGACGAGCGCGATAGCGAACACCCCCTGAGGATAAGCGTGACCTCGCGGCAACGTGGTGGATACCCTCGTCCGTTGTGTTACACGCCATGTCTTCGTCCAAGCGACGCCGCATGCTCACCGCTGCCCTGATCGGGGCACTGCCCCTGTCCTTGCTCGCCGCCCCGGCGGCGAACGCTGCGGAGAGTCACGCCCGCCCCATCCGCCTCATCGGCGAACAGATCGTGCCCAACGCCCTTCAGTTCCAGGGCACCACCGTCGGCGGCCTGTCGTCGATCGACTTCGACCCGCGCACCGGCGGTTACGCGTTCATGTGCGACGACCGCTCCGCGATCAACCCCGCCCGCTTCTACACGGCGAAGTTCTCCCTCGACGCGCACCACCTCGGCCCGGTGACCTTCACCGGCACGAAGCCGCTGCTGCGTCCCGACGGCACGCCGTACCCGCCGCTCGCACAGAACGACCCGACAGCGCCGCAGAACGAGCAGACGATCGACCCCGAAGAGCTGCGCGTGGACCCGTGGACCGGGGACTACCTGTGGTCGCAGGAAGGCGAGCGCACCGCCACGACGCTGATCGACCCGTCGATCCGGGAGGCGAGCCGCACCGGCAAGTACGTGCGTGACCTGCCGATCCCGGCCGACGAGAAGATGACGCCCGACGCCGGGCCGCGCCAGAACCTGGTGCTCGAAGGCCTCACCTACGCGGGCCTCGGCTCCGTCGTCGCCAGCGAGGTCGAAAGCCCGCTGCTGCAGGACGGTCCCCTGCCGACCCCGGAGGCGGGCGGGCTTTCGCGGATCACGCTGCAGTCGCGTTTCGGCCCGGTGTTCGCGCAGTACGCGTACCCACAGGAGCCGGTGTTCGCGCAGTCCGTGCCGCCCACCGCGCTCGGCAGCAACGGGGTGTCCTCGATGCTCGCCGTCAACTCGGTCGACCCGACGCGCTACCTGATGATGGAGCGCGCGTTCGTACCCGGCGTGGGTAACAAGGTGCGCATCTACGAGATCGACACGAAGGGTGCGACGAACGTCCTGAACGTGAAGTCGCTCGCCGACGCGAAGCACGTGAAGCCGGTGAAGAAGAAGCTGCTGCTGGACGTCGCCGACTTCAAGCTGTCCACGGTGGACAACATCGAAGGCATGACCTGGGGCCCGACGCTGCCGAACGGCGAACGCAGCCTCGTGCTCGTCAGCGACAACAACTTCTCCGCGAGCCAGGTGACGCAGGTCATCGCTTTGGCGGTCCCTTCAGAACAGCTTTGACCACCACGTGCTGTTGCTGATGGTTACCAATCCGGCCACAGTCACGGCGGAAACCGTTACTTACGAGGTCACGTCCGGTCGGTGTCCGCCTGCTTTTGGCCGGATTGGTAACATGACCTCATGAACACGGCTCGGCTGCTCCTTGGCCTGCCGCGCTGACTCGGCCAACCCTTGGCCCGGCCGGCGCGGCGACCCCTCATGCCTTCGGGCTTGAGGGGTCGAGTTGTTTCTGGAGTGGTCCGATCACGGAGGAAGACGGCGATGACAGAGTCCACGGCGCCCACCCCGACCACGGGTGACGGCGCTCCCGGCGCCGAGAACACCCCGCCGCACCGCTACACCGCGGAGCTCGCGGGGCAGATCGAGCGCCGCTGGCAGGACTACTGGTCCGACCACGGCACCTACCACGCGCCGAACCCGACGGGCGCGCTGGCGGTCGAGGGCGAGCAGGTGCCGTCGGACAAGCTGTTCGTGCAGGACATGTTCCCGTACCCGTCCGGCTCGGGCCTGCACGTCGGGCACCCGCTGGGCTACATCGGCACGGACGTGTACGCGCGCTACCACCGCATGATCGGCCGCAACGTGCTGCACACGCTGGGGTACGACGCCTTCGGCCTGCCGGCCGAGCAGTATGCGGTGCAGACCGGCACGCACCCGCGCACGACCACCGAGGCGAACATCGCCACGATGCGCAGCCAGCTGAAGCGCCTGGGCCTGGGTCACGACGAGCGCCGGTCGATCGAGACGATCGACCCGGCCTACTACAAGTGGACCCAGTGGATCTTCCTGCAGATCTTCAACTCCTACTACGACGACGAGGCGGGCAAGGCGCGCCCGATCGAGCACCTGGAGAAGGCGTACGCCTCGGGTGAGCGCGCGACGCCGGACGGGCGCGCGTGGAGCGAGCTGAGCGACGTCGAGCGCCGCAAGGTCATCGACGACCACCGCCTGGTCTACATCTCCGAGGCGCCGGTGAACTGGGCGCCGGGCCTGGGCACGGTCGTCGCCAACGAAGAGGTGACCGCCGACGGGCGCAGCGACCGGGGCAACTTCCCCGTGTTCCGCAAGAACCTGCGCCAGTGGATGATGCGGATCACCGCGTACTCCGATCGCCTGGTCGACGACCTGGACCTGCTGGACTGGCCCGAGAAGGTCAAGTCCATGCAGCGCAACTGGGTCGGGCGCTCGCAGGGCGCGCGGGTCGCGTTCAAGGCCGGCGACGAGAAGATCGAGGTCTTCACGACCCGGCCCGACACGCTGTTCGGCGCCACCTACATGGTGCTGGCGCCCGAGCACCCGCTGGTCGACAAGCTGACGCCGGCCGAGTGGCCCGGCGAGCACCGGCAGGCGTGGACCGGCGGCGCGAAGACCCCGGCCGACGCCGTCGCGGAGTACCGCCTGGCGACGTCGCGCAAGTCCGATCTGGACCGGCAGGAGAACAAGGAGAAGACCGGCGTCTTCACCGGCGCGTATGCCGTAAACCCGGTCAACGGCAAGGAAATCCCGGTTTTCATCGGCGACTACGTGCTGATGGGCTACGGCACCGGCGCGATCATGGCCGTGCCGGCGCAGGACCAGCGTGACTACGACTTCGCGAAGAAGTTCGAGCTGGAGATCATCCGCACGGTCGACCCGGGCGAGGGTTTCGACGGCGAGGCGTTCACCGGCGAGGGCGCGGCGATCAACTCGGCCAACGACACCGTCTCGCTGGACGGCATGGGCGTGGCCGACGCGAAGAAGACGATCATCGCGTGGCTGGAGGAGAACGGCCACGGCGAGGGCACCGTGCAGTACAAGCTGCGCGACTGGCTGTTCGCCCGCCAGCGCTACTGGGGCGAGCCGTTCCCGATCGTCTACGACGAGAGCGGGCTGCCGATCGCGCTGCCCGAGGACCAGCTGCCCGTGGTGCTGCCGGAGGTCGACGACTATTCGCCGAAGACCTTCGACCCGGACGACGCCGACTCCGAGCCGTCGCCGCCGCTGTCGCGCGCGACCGACTGGGTCGAGGTCACCCTGGACCTGGGCGACGGGCCGAAGAAGTACCGCCGCGACACCAACGTGATGCCGCAGTGGGCGGGTTCGTGCTGGTACCAGCTGCGTTACGTCGACCCGGACAGCCCCGACGTGTTCTGCGCGCCGGAGAACGAGGCCTACTGGATGGGCCCGCGTCCGGCCGAGTACGGCGTCGACGACCCGGGCGGCGTCGACCTGTACGTCGGCGGCGTCGAGCACGCGGTGCTGCACCTGCTGTACTCGCGCTTCTGGCACAAGGTGCTGTACGACCTGGGCCACGTGTCGTCGAAGGAGCCGTACCGGCGCCTGTTCAACCAGGGCTACATCGAGGCGTACGCCTACACGGACAAGCGCGGCGTGCACGTGCCGGCCGACGAGGTCGTGGAGCGCGACGGCAAGTTCTTCCTGGGTGACGAGGAGGTCACCCAGGAGTACGGGAAGATGGGCAAGAGCCTGAAGAACGCCGTGACGCCCGACGAGATGTCGGACACCTACGGCGCCGACACCTTCCGCGTGTACGAGATGTCCATGGGCCCGCTGGACATGTCCCGACCCTGGGCGACCAAGGACGTCGTCGGCGCGCACCGCTTCCTGCAGCGCCTGTGGCGCCTGCTGATCGACGAGCAGACCGGCGAGCTGCGCGTGACCGCCGACGACCCGTCGGAGACCGACCGCAAGCTGCTGCACCGCACCATCGCCGGCGTCCGCGAGGACTACGCGGAGATGCGCTTCAACACCGCGGGCGCGAAGCTGATCGAGCTGAACAACCACCTGACCAAGGTGTACGGCTCGGCCGCGGGCACGCCGCGCGAGGTGGCGGAGCCGCTGGTGCTGCTGCTGGCCCCGCTGGCCCCGCACGTCGCCGAGGAGCTGTGGCACCGCATGGGCCACGTCGACTCCCTGGTCCACGGCCCCTTCCCGGTCGTCGACGAGAAGTACCTGGTCGAGGACTCGGTGGAGTACCCGATCCAGGTCAACGGCAAGGTCCGCGCCCGCGTGACCGTGCCGGCCGACGCCGCTTCCGACGCCGTGCAGGCCGCGGCCCTGGCTGAGGAGAAGGTCGCCGCCCTGGTGGGCGACAAGACGCCCCGCAAGGTGATCGTGGTCCCGGGGCGGCTGGTCAACATCGTGCTGTGAACCGGCGGCTTGAATCAGCGTGGTGAATTCGTGCGTTCCGGCCCGGGTCTCGTGCCCGGGCCGGTAACGTGCTCGCCGTGCGTAGTCGATCGCTCACCGTTCTGCCGCTGCTGGCTGCTGCCCTCGCTCTGACCGGCTGTGCCGTGGCGCCCGGTCCGGCCCCGGGCAAGCCGGCGCCGACCCTGCCCGCCGACTCGATCGCCTACGACCAGCTGCCGACGGTGATCACCCGGCCCAACGTGTTCCCCGACAGCTGCACCCAGTTCGAGCGCAACCCGGCGCTGCTCTCCGCACTCGGTGCCACCAGCCCGCCGACGTTCGACCCGAACGTCAAGGCCTGCGACATCAGCTCGGCCGATGGGCTACTCGTCGTGCATACGGACGCCGCCGACAGCCGCCAATCCGACCCGTGGCAGTCCGCCTGGATGTCCGAGTCGGGGTTGAGCAGCCACTTCCGCCGAGAAATCCTGCTCGGGCGTTACTACGCCGTGACTTCGGCCGGGATTAACGGCTGCTCTCTCATCGTGAACACCGGCTCCGCGGAGCCGGTGGCGTTCGACACCTTCCACCAAGGCGGCGCAGACGACTCGTCCATCGACGGTTATCGCCGCACCGCCGAGAAGTACTGCCCGCCGCTGCGCAAAATGGCGGGCGAGTACCTCGCCGCAGTCGACCCCGGCGGCGGCTCCCTCGTCCGCTAGGCGGCTTCCCGTCGCGCAGCGCGGGTAACTCCGAGCGCCGTGACCCCGAGCCAGAGCACCAGCGATGTGGCCAGCGCGATCGGGCCGTGCGTCGACAGCCCACCGAGCTGTCGCGCGGGTTCGACCGGATCGACCCAGCCTGCGAAGTCCTGGTTGGCCTGCACGATCACGAACAGGATCGAGATCAGGCAGTAGGCGGCGATCGCGCCCGCGGTGTTCGGGATCAGCCACGCGATCGAGACGGCCAGCAGGGTCATGAGGAACGACCCGAGCAGACACACGCCGATCGTGGTGCCCACCCGGATCGTCAGCAGGTTCTCGGCGTCGTGGTCGTCGAGCACACCAGCGAAGTAAGTGAAGGTCATCAGGATGTGCAGGCCGGCCACGAGCACCCAGGCACCGGCTGCGATCGCGCCCTGGGCCAGCACGTACCTCAGCCGGGAGGGCTGCGCGAGAAGGGTGGGCTGGGCGCTGCGGTAGTGCCACTCACTCGCGATGAGCTTCACCAGGGCGACGTCCACGAGGATCGCCGCCAACCGAATGGTGGTCACCACGGTCCCCAGCTGTTTGCGCATGGTCACCGGGTTGAACAGGTCGACCATGAACAGGATCGACAGCAGCACCACCGCGATAGGGCCGGCGACCAGCAGGATCTTGTCAGCCGGCGTGGCGGTGAACTTCCGCAGCTCGACACCCACCACCGTGCCGAATGAAGCGCGCTTCGCCGCACCGGTGGCCCACGCCGGCTGCTGCTGCGTAGCCGTCTGCATCGGGATCATCGCGGACCTCCCGTGAGGCGGAAGAAGAGCTCTTCCAGGTTCTGCTGTTCCTCGGCCAGCCCGAGCACCCGCACCTGCGCGCCGAACGCGATCTCCGAGACGCGCTCCGTCGGGGCGGCTACGGACAGCGCGTCGGGGCCGGTCTGGCGGACGTCGAGGCCAGCGCGTTGCAGGGCAGTGCCGAGTTTGGGCACGTCGTTGGTGCGCACGACCGTCCGCGCGGGGCCGGCGAAGCTGGTGAGCGGACCGTCGGCGACGACGCGGCCGTGGCCGATCATCACGATGCGGTCGGCCGTCTGGTCCACTTCGGACAGTACGTGGCTGGACAGCAGCACGGTGCCGCCGCGTTGGGCGTAGCCGCGCAGAAGCTGTCGTGTGGAGCGGATTCCTTCGGGGTCGAGGCCGTTGATGGGCTCGTCGAGGATGAGCACGGGCGGGTCGGCCAGCAGCGCGTGCGCGAGCCCGAGGCGCTGGCGCATGCCGAGGCTGTACTTGCCGATGCGCCGGTTCGCCGCGTCGCTGAGCCCGACCTGCGCGAGCACCTGGTCGGCGCGTGAACTGGGCAGCCGCATGAGTTTGGCGCCGTTCACGAGGTGGTGGCGTCCCGTGCGGCCGGGGTGCACGGCGGCCGCGTCGAGCAGCACGCCCGCGACATGTCCCGGGTTGGGCCAGTCCCCGAACCGCCGCCCGGCGATCGTCGCCGTGCCCGCGGTGGGGCGCGTCAGGCCGCAGATCATCGCAGCGTGGTCGACTTCCCGGCGCCGTTCGGCCCGAGGAACGCGGTGACGGTGCCGGGCTGCAACGCGAACGACACGTTCTCCACCACCCGGCGCCCGTCGTAGTCCTTCACCAGCCCCTGGACGTGCAGCAACCCCCGGCCCTCCCCTTCAAGATCCGAAGGTGAGTTTGTCACAACCCGTGTCCGTCCGTGCACGAAACCGAACTTGCGGGTTCGGCGACGGACGGCCGAGCACCTCGGTGAGGGCGGGCGCGTGGTCACTGTCGGTCGACGGCGGCCGTGCGGTCTAGCCGGCGTACAACCCCACGTCACGGGCCAGGTCGGTGAGGATGGCCTCGAAGAGGATGTCCGGCTTCGACACGGGGATCGGGTAGTTGCCGAACACCTCGAGCGTCACGTGGCCGTAGAGGCGGGCCCAGAACTGGATCATCAGGTACGTCAGCCCGAGGTCCAGCTTCTCGGGCGCGATCGCGCGGCCCGACTCGCCGAGCACGGCGAGCAGCTCGCTCTGGAACGCGGTGAGGTCGTCGCGCAGTTCGGGCGGGACGACGTCGTTCGGCGGCATCACCAGGTCGTGCGTGGCGAGGACCTGGCCGGCGGCGGCGAGGAAGATGCGGCCGAACGGCTCGTCGAGGCGGTGCAGCGCGCTGCCCGCGGTGGTGCCGACGCCGCCCGTGGGCGACGCGAACACCAGCGTGAACTCCTTGGTGTGCGTGAGCGCCCAGCGGCGGAAGCCTTTGCAGATGGCGAACAGCTGCGCCATACCGTCTTCGGGCAGCACGGCGACGTCCTCGGCCAGCTCGGCGGCGAGGTCGGCGATCACGTCGAGACGCAGGTTCTCGACCAGGTCGTCGCGCGATTCGTAGTAGCGGTACAGGGCCGGTGCGGTGATGCCCAGCTCCCGGGCGATCGCCCGGAGCGTCACGGCGTCCGGACCCTGTTCGACCAGCAGTCTCCGGGCGGTCCGGCGGATGTCCTGCTCGGTAGCCGCTCGCGCGCGGCCCCTTCGCGTGGGGCTGCTCATCCGGACATTCTAGGTGGTCGGCACCGTTGTTCCCGTAACAACGCGGCCGGAGAGCAGCCGGGCCTGCAGATCGGTGAGCGGACGCAGCACCCACATGGCCACCACGACCATGCCCAGCACGCACCAGAAGTGCACGAGCCAGGCCCCCACGAGCGACGGCCCGCCCCACGATTCGTCGGCGGTCGAGGGGTCCCAGAACAGGCCGTACGTCGCGATCCGCCACACCAGAAACCCGATGAGCAGCGAAAACGGGATGGCCACCACGCTCACCCCGGTGGCGGCCAGGTAGCGAGGGGTCCCTTCGCGCGGCGGGACGCCGAGGAGCCGTTCGGCGAGCAGCTGCCCGGTGCGTCTGCCGCCGAAGCACGCGGGCAGGGCGAGGAGGGCGTAGAGCACCCGTTTCCAGTCCGAGATTTTCATGCGATCGACGCTAGGGACCGTTGAGCTGCGAAAACACCCGGCCGTCCGCCGAACGGGGTAGGGAAACCCCGACCGCGTTCTGTCACACTTCGTCCGAGATGGACGAAATCACCACGGTCACCTACCCCGCGCCCGTCCCGCCGGATGAGGTGCGGCTGGCGACGTTGCTGCTCCTGGTTCCCGGGCTCCTGATCGCGGGCTTCGGCGGCCTCCTCATGGCGGCGAGCCGCGGCGGCCTGTACGTGGGTTCCGTGATCGCCCTGGTCGGACTCGTGTTGCTGGGCTGCATCCCCATCGGGCGGCGCGGCATGCGCAAGGAGCGGCTGAGCGTCGAGGTCGCCCCGCGCGGTCTGCGGTTGCCCGTCCGCGACGCGCGGCTCGTGCTGTCGTGGGAGGACTTCAGCGCGGTCGTGCTGGTCGAGAAGCACAACCGGGTCGAGGTGTACCTGGCGCCGGCTCCCGCTGCCGAGGATCGGCTGGTCAAGCGCTTCAGCCGCCGCGGACCCCACGGCTTCGTCCTGTCGACGCGGTTCGAACCCGGCGAGGCGCACCGGCTGGCGGCCGCGGTCGAGACGGTGCGGCCGGGGCTGGTGCGGTGGCCGTCGCTGGAGGTGCGGCGCGGCGGGTTCGGCCCGCAGCGCGTGGCGACGACCGTGGTGCGGTGGTCTTCGGTGAAGCCGGTGCCGGAGGCCGGCGAGAGCGTGAAGGTGCGTGCGAGCAAGGCTTCGGGCGCGCGGCAAGCGGCGATCGGGGGCACGGTGGCGTTGTTCGTGGCGGTGCTCGTCGTGCGGCTGTGGCTGCCGGTCACGGTGCCCGGGCTGATCGCGGTCGCGGTGTGCGTCGGCGCGCTGGTCTGGACCCGCCACCGCGGCACGCGGGGCGTGTTCACTGTGGACGGCCTTGGCGTCACGTGGATACCTCGGCACGCCAACGGGGTCGTGGTGCGACGCGAAGAGATTTCCGCCCTGACGGCCGAGGCGGGCGGCGTCGTGCGCGTGCTGTCGCGCGACGGCAACGACTTCGTGCTCGCTTCGGACGTTTCGATGCCGGCCGCGCGGACCGTGGCCGCACTGGTCGGGGCGCCGCCGACGCCGATCACTCGGGGGGCTACGTGATCGGCGCCGGCGACCCGATGCCCTCTCCGGTGCGCTTCCGGTCGGGGCAACGCCACTGGCTCAAGGACAGTGACGCTCCACAAGAGCGGAACCCGTGTCAGAAGTGACGCCTGGGGGACATGGATCCCCCGATCGAGTGACGGGCAGCCGCTGCTCGCCTGATTGTCGCACTGGGCGCCGGATAAGTTACAAAAACCTTCACTTTTGCGCACGGACGGTGGGTGACCTGTGCCCGGGCGCACCCGTGGCAAGGTGTCGACCATGTGCGCAGCCGTGCTGGTGGTGGGTTCCGCCAACGCCGACCTCGTCGTCCCCGTCGACCGCCGCCCGGCCGGCGGCGAGACCGTTCTGGGCGGCGACACCGTCCTGTCGCCGGGTGGCAAGGGCGCGAACACGGCTGTCGCGGCGGGCCGGCTGGGTGCGGATGTGGCTCTGCTGGGCGCCGTGGGATCGGACCCGTACGGCGCGTTGTTGCGGGATTCCCTGGCGGGCGCGGGAGTCTCGACGGCGTTTCTGCGCGTCGTCGACCGCCCGACCGGGATCGCGTATATCACCGTCACCCCGGACGGGGAGAACTCGATCCTGGTCTCACCGGGTGCGAACTCGGCGTTGACGCCCGCGGACATCACGCCCGAGGCTCTCGCCGGGGCCGCCGTGGTGGTCCTGTCGCTGGAAGTCCCGCTGCCGACCGTCGAGCACGCCGTCCAACGCGCGTCCGACGCCGGCGCGAAGGTGCTGCTCAACCTCTCACCCGCCGCCCGGTTGTCCCCTTCGACCCTGGCCGCGGTCGACGTCCTGCTGGTCAACGAACACGAAGCCGCCTACCTCCTCGGCCCGGCCGACGCCGATCCCCGCAAGCTGCTCGACCTGGGCCCGCGCGCCGCCGTCGTCACCCTGGGCGCGAAGGGCGCCGCCGTGGTGACCCCTGACGGCGTCACGGAAGTCCCTTCGCCGCCCGTCACCGCCGTCGACACCACCGGCGCGGGCGACGCCTTCGCCGGCGCCCTCGCCGCCTCCCTGGCCGAGGGCACCACCCTCCCCGACGCCGCCCGCCGCGCCGCGCGCGTGGCCGCACTCAGCGTGACTCGCGCGGGTGCACAGCCCTCCTACCCGACGCTCGACGATCTGGAATGACCCAGGGGCGGGCTGACAACCGGAGGACGGGGGTTGCCTTGCGCGAGTGAGGGGACGACCGTCGCAGGGATGAAGCGAGGTGAGGAGGTGGCGAAGGTGCAGCAGAGCCAGGAGCGCCGGCGAGTGTGGCCAACGCCAAGGCCGACGCCGCGAGCCATCCACGGCCATCTGAGCTATGGTCTAGACCATGTCTGAGAGCCAGTCCGCCACCGGCATGACCCTGAGCGGTGTCGCGGTGAGTCCGGGGCGTGCGAGCGGTCCTGTGGTGCGTGTTGCCGAGCCGTTGGGGGAGCCCGCGAGCACGCCGGCGCCGGCTGATGCGGCCGTGGAGGCCGCCCGGATCGAGCCTGCGGCGCAGGCGGTTGCCGCGCGGTTGGAGGCGCAGGCGGAGAGCGCGACGGGCGAGGCGGCCACGATCCTCATCACCACCGCCGCGATGGCGGCCGACCCGGCGTTGGCCACGCAGGCGCGGCAGCTGGTGACGGCGCAGAACCTGCCCGCCGCGCGCGCGGTCTACCAGGCCGCCGAGGGTTTCGCCGAGGCCTTGGCCGCGGCCGGGGGCTACATGGCCGAGCGGGTGCGCGACGTGCGGGACGTGCGCGACCGGCTGGTGGCCGAGTTGCTCGGCGTCGCGCCGCCGGGGGTGCCGGAGTTGGCGGCGCCCAGCGTGCTGGTCGCCCGCGACCTGGCGCCCGCCGACACCGCCGGGCTGGATCCGGCGAAGGTGCTCGCCCTGGTCACCGAGGAGGGCGGGCCCACGAGTCACACGGCGATCCTCGCTCGCGCCCTCGGGATTCCGGCCGTGGTGGCCGTGAGGGGGATCCTCGACTTCGGCGCGGAGGCGCTGGCCGTCGACGGCGACACGGGCCTCGTCCAGCCGGCCGACCCGAACGCGCCCGTCGTCGCCGCCGTGGCGCAGGGGCCGGCCGAGTGGAACGGCACGGGCGCGACCGCGGACGGGCACGTCGTCAAGGTCTACGGCAACGTCGGCTCGCCGGCCGACGCGCAGGCGGCCGCGGACGCGGGAGCGGAGGGCGTCGGCCTGTTCCGCACCGAGTTCAGCTTCCTCGACGCCCCGGCGGAGCCGTCCGTCGACGAGCAGCGGAAGGCCTACGCGGCGGTGCTGGCGCCGTTCCGCGGCAAGCCGGTGATCGTGCGGACCCTCGACGCCGGCGCCGACAAGCCACTCGCCTTCCTCAACCCCGACGACGAGCCCAACCCCGCCCTCGGCGTGCGCGGCCTGCGCGTGGCGTTCGACCGGCCCGACGTGCTCGACCGCCAGCTCGAGGCCATCGCGGGCGCGGCCCAGGATTCGGGCGCCATCGTCTCCGTGATGGCCCCGATGGTCGCGACGGCCGAGGAAGCCGCCTGGTTCGCCGAGCGCGTGCGCGCGGCGGGCATCGAGCGCGCGGGCGTGATGATCGAGATCCCGGCTGCGGCGCTGTCCGCGCGGGAGATCCTGGACGTCGTCGACTTCGTCTCGGTGGGCACGAACGACCTCGCCCAGTACACGTTCGCGGCCGACCGCCAGCTCGGCGCCGTCGCGAAGCTGAACGATCCGTGGCAGCCCGCGTTGCTGCGGCTGCTCAAGCTGATCGGCGACGCGGCGAAGGCGACGGGCAAGCCCGCCGGCGTGTGCGGCGAAGCGGCGGCTGACCCGCGGCTCGCCGTGGTGCTCGCGGGCCTGGGCCTCACGAGCCTGTCGATGAACGCGGCGGCCGTGCGGGCCGTCGGCGCATCGCTGGCCACGGTCACGCTGGCCGAGGCGGAAGTGAAAGCAACCAACGCCCTGGCCAGCGCCGATCCGGTCGCGGCGCGCGCGGCAGCGAACTGAAAAAGACGGAGCCGGACCCGGCCGACGGATGGAAAACCGGGTCCGGCACCGCTTCACTGGTCAGCCGAAAAAGCCCCGCCGAGGGTTGCGGATGACCAGCGAGCCTCCGTGGATACGGCCTGTGATGACGTAGCGCGGGTTGCCGGCGCGGCCGTTGCTGCCGGTCTTGTCGTCGAGTGAGCCGAACTTGATCTCGGTGATCGAGTTGTAGTCCACCGCGGCCTGCGGCGGGATGATGATCTCGACCGAACCCCACTTGGAGTCCAGCTCGATCTCGACGACCGGCGTCGACACCTGGGCCTCGGTGAAGTCCAGCTTCGTGCTGCCGTACTTGTTGCGCACGACCATCGCCGGCGGCACCAGCCACGGGCCGCCGCGCTGCAGTGACGAGTACTTCGCGTTGAGCTCCAGCCGCTGACCGGGCGCATAAGTGCTGGTCGGCGCCTGGTAAGCCGGGTAGCTCGGCGCGGCCGCAGGGTGCAGCAGCCCCGGCAGATCGGTGAGCACGGCGTTCAGTTCGCCGCGCGTACGCGACGCCAGCGCCTTGTCGGTGCGCTCCGTGAACTCGTCGAGGTTGAGCATTCCCAGCCCGATCGCCTTCTGCAGGACGGCGACGACGTGTTCGCGCTCGTCGTCCGACACCCGGATGTCGCGCGCGGTCAACGCCTTCGTCTCGGTCGCGGTCTCCGCGCCGGTCGTCTCTTCCTCGGCCATGCAAACGATGGTAGAACCGTATTTCCCTCGTCAGATCGGGGAAAAACCCTGAACAGACCCGTATTTCGCGCCGGCGTCGCCCTCGTTGCGACGAGCTTGCTGCTGGCCGCGTGTACGGGCGGGATCCCCACCCCGGCCCCCGTGCCGACGACCGAGCGCGCGGAACCCGTCGAACCCACCGGACCGCTCCCGACGGGAATCACGGGCTCGCTGACGACGGGCGGCATCGGCGTGGAGCTGCTGCTCGCCACCTCGCCGCCGACCCTGTTCGACGCCGACACCGGTGCGAAAGGCGCGGTGCCCGGCGTGCCGGGCGGCGACCGGCTCGTCGCCGTGCAGCGCGTCGGCCACACCCCGGTGATCCTCACCTCGCCCCGGTGCCAGCAGATCTGCCAGCCGTTCGACGTCTACGCCTATGCGGGCGTGGCCACGCCGCTCGGCCAGGCGGTGAGCGTCGCGCCGGGCGCCGACGCCAAGAGCGTGTGGGTCATCCGCCAGGACGGCCCGGACAACTGCCGGCTCGAGCACGTGTCGCTCGCCGGCACGGCGCTGGGCGGCGGCAACACGGCGAGCTGCACCACGATCCTGCGGCAGGAGACCTCCCGAGGCCTGCTGATCACCGTGAACAACGGCACCGCCGAAACCGTCGACGTCCTCATCGACCCCGACACCGGCCGCACCGTGCAGCAGGCCCCGCGCATCCTCGCCGCGGCCGGCGACCGGCTGATCCTCGGCGGCCTCACGGAGCTCACCGTCGTCGACCTGCGCGACGGCACCCGCAAAGCCGTGCGCCCGCCGGCGGTCCAGGCCAGCCCCCTGATCGTGCCCAGCCGCGACGGCGCGGTCGCCGCCGTCGACTTCGGCACGCCCTCGTGGCACGGCACCGGCGCCCAGACGCGCGATCTGTGGCTGCTCGACCTCAACGACCTCACCTGGCTGCAGACCCCGTCGATGCCGTACACCACGCCCAACCTCAAGCAGTCGTCGCTGGACTGGACCGATGACGACGACCTGGTCATCGACGACGGGGTCGTCGCCGCCTGGCACCCCGGCGAACCCGCGTGGCGGCTCGGGAAGGCCAAGCTGACCGGCGCCCTGCAGACGGCCGCGGTCAGCGCTTCCTAGCGATCAGTCCTCGTCGAGGCCGTGTTCGATCGCGTACCGCGCCAGCTCCACGCGGTTGTGCAACTGCAGCTTCCGCAGCGTCGACTGCACGTGGTTCTCCACCGTCCGGTGCGAAAGGACCAGCCGTTCCGCGATCTGGCGCGCGGTCAGCCCCTTCGCGACCAGCCGCAGCACGTCCGTCTCGCGCTCGGTCAACCGCGGCGGCGCCGGCTCGGCGGAGGGGGCGCGTCGGCCATCCGCCGGTACTCCCCCAGCACCAGACCGGCGAGACCGGCGGTGAAGACGGGATCGCCCTCGGCCGTGCGGCGGACGGCGTCCACGAGCTCCGTCACGGACGCCGACTTCACGAGGTAACCCGAGGCGCCGGCTTTCACCGCCTCCAGCACGTCGGAGTGCTCGCCGGAAGCCGACAGCACCAGCACCCGCGTGTCCGGCAGTTCCGTCGTGATCTCGCGGGTCGCGTCGACGCCGGAGGTGCCGTCGAGGTTGAGGTCCATGAGGACGACGTCCGGGCAGACCGTGCGCGCGATGCGGACGGCGGCGGGGGCGTCGGGCGCCGTGGCCCGGACGTCGAAGCCGTTCTCACCCAGATCGCGGGCGACGCCGTCGCGCCAGATCGGGTGGTCGTCGACCACCATCACGGAAATCGTCATCGTCCGCCCCTCGTTTTGTCGGGCCCGCCCTTGGTCGGCACGCGCACCTCCCACTCCGTGCCGCGGCCCGGAGCGCTGTCCAGGGCCGCGGTGCCGCCGAGATCGCGCACCCGGCCTCTGATGGACTCCACCACACCCAGGTGCCCGTCGGCCTCCGCGCGCGCCAGCCGGCCTTCGGGAATGCCCGGGCCGTCGTCGCGGATGCTCACCACGACCTCGCCGCCCAGGTCCTCCAGCAGCACCCACGCGCGGGCGTCCGGACCCGCGTGCTTCTCCACATTGGACAGTGCCTCGCGGGTGACGGCCACCAGTTCCGAAGTCAGGTGCGCCGGCAGGTCGACCGTGCCCGCGGGCGTCGCCACTTGCACCGTCGGCGTGGCCAGCAGCTGCAACGCCGAACGCAGGTCCGCGGTGCCGTTGCTCGCGATCGCCCACGACGGCTCGGTGGTCACCAAGGCGCGCAACGCGATCTCCTGCTCACCCGCCAGCCGCGCCAGGTCGGCTGCTTCGCCGCCCACCTCCATGCCACGCCGGCGCACCCGAGCGAGGACCTGCAGCACGCTGTCGTGGATCGAGCGCGCGAGCCGTTCCCGTTCGGCCGTCGCGGCTTCCGTGCGCAACGCCAGCGCGAGCGCCTCCGCCGAGCGCCGTGCCGTGGTGGCCGCCATGCCGATCAGCATGCTGCTCGCGCACAGCAGCACGCCGTCGCGGAAGACGTCGAGGTCCAGCCGCTCGCGCGCGACGCCGGTGCCGACAGCGACCACGAGTCCCGCCAGCACCCCGCCGCCCGCGCCGAAACGCGTCGCCGCCGCGATCGGTCCCACCGCGGCCCACACGGTGGTGATCAGCGGCGCGGCCTCGGCGTACTGCGTCGGCGACAAGATGAAGGGCGACAACAACATCAGCCCCGTCGTCAGCACGACGTCGAGCACCACCAGCCACCGCGGCCGGCCGCCTTCGTGCAGGTACGCGAAGCCCGACACCAGCGTCCACACGCCCATCGCCGCGACGACGGCCCACGCCAGCCACGCGCGCTGGAACTCACCGCGGTGCGCGATCACCACGCCGAGCGCGAACGCCCAGGTGACCACCCGCAGCAGCACGACCCCACGCCACAGCGGCGTCGCCGGGTCGCGGGTGACCGGCGTGCTCACTTCTCCTCGTCGTCGCCCCGAGTCGGCACTTCGGCTTCGTCGGAGCCCGGTTCGGCGTCGTTGGGTTGTGCCGCCTGGTCGTGGAGCACGTCGACGGCTTCGGGATCGGGATTGTGTTCGTGGAGCAGCGACCGGATGCCCGCGTTGAGCACGGCCAGCAGCGGCACGGCCAGCAGCGCGCCGGCGATGCCCGCGGCGACGAGGCCGGTGGCGATCGCGAGCACCACGGCCAGCGGGTGCAGCCGCACCGCGCGCCCGAGCAGCAGCGGCTGCAGCACGTGGCTTTCCAGCTGCATCACGCCGATCACGATCGCCAGCACGATGATCGCGCCGATGAATCCCTTGGTGACCAAGGCGATCAGCACCGCGACGCTGCCGGCGATCACGGCACCGATGATCGGGATGAACGCGCCGAGGAACACCAGCGTCGCCAGCGGGATCACCAGGGGCACGCCGACGATCCACAGCCCGATGCCGATGCCCACGGCGTCGACCACCGCCACCGCGGCCGTCGCGCGGATGTAGCTGACGAGCGACGCGAACCCGCGGCGGCCGGCCACGTCCACGCGCTTGCGTACGCGAGCCGGGACGCCGCGCACGAGGAACGACCAGATCTGGTTGCCGCCGGCCAGGAAGAAGATCGTGACGAACAGCGTGAGCACGAAGCCGGTGAGGATCTCGCCGACGGTGCCCGCCGTGGTCAGCGCGGTGTTCGTGAGCGAGGCCTGGTTGTTCTGGATGAAGCCGATCGCGTTGCTCAGGAAGTCCTGGATCTGCTCCTGGCGCAGGTGGATCGGCCCGTTGGTGAGCCAGTCCTTGATCTGCGTGAGGCTGTTGTTCAGCTGCTGCTGCAACTGCGGCAGGCCGCTGGAGAACTGCGTGATCACGAACGTGAGCAGCCCGCCCAGCACGGCCAGCCCGGCGATCAGCACGATCGCCGTCGCCAGCCCCCGCGGGAACCGGACGTGCACGAGCTTCTCCACGGCGGGTGCGAGCAGCGCCGAAAGCAGCAGCGCGATCGACACCGGGATGACCACCGCCGACAGGTACCCCATCAGCCAGATCACCGCGTACAGCGCGGCGATCACGACGATGAACCGCCAGCTCAGGGCAGCGGCCACCCGGAGTCCGCGCGGGACTAGACCGGTGACGTCGTTGTTCTCGGGCAGGAACGGTTGCTCGCGCCGTCCGCTTGGTGACTGGCTCACGGTGCCCACCGTATCGGTCTACCCCGTCATTTCCGGGCGCAATCGCGGCGGGGCGTCCGTCGGTTCGCCCGAAGTGGCGCTTGACAGCCGACTGTGGAGTAACCGCGCTCCGCCAGTGGTGATCACCGAACGTGAGATCGGACCACACTCTGTGTTGTTCACACGATGGTGGCATCAAGTCGTGTCAAGGATGCGTGACGGGTGTGACTCCTGGTTTTCTCGGTCGCACACCCGGCGATGAGGAACGCAATTTCCGCGATTCCGAGAAAGCCGGCGGGAACCTCAAAAGCCCGAAAGTTTTTCCCGAGCCAGACGTTTCGAGTTGAGGAGAAGCACGAGTGACGAACGCGGCGAACGAGGGGCGGGACGCGAAGCGCGTCGGCCGTCTCGCGTCGCGTGCGCTGTTCGTCCTCGGTGGCGCGGTCGCCGCGACCGCCGCCGCGTGGGCCGTCTCCTCCTCCGCTGCCTCGGCCGACACCATCCAGGCCGGTGAGGTCGGCGCCAGCGTCACGCCGGTGACCGACGCGACCGTCGCCAATCTCGGCGACGTCACGCGCGGCGTCTCGCAGTTCGCCGGCAACGTCGCCGGTAGCGCCGCGGGCGCCGTGCAGAACGTCTCCGCGTGCGAGCAGGACGCCACCACGTGGTCCGAGCCGGGCCACGACCGGCCGATCTGCTCGCTCGACCCGCGCGACCACATCGGTGGCCCGCACCGCGACCAGGTGCGCCCCACGGCCGACCACGAGGTGTCCGGGCGCGTCAGCGACGCCGTGACCGACCTCGGTGAAGACGCCGTGCTGCACCCCGCGGCGCGCACGCTCGGCGCGATCGAGCACATCGCCCGCAAGCCCGAGGACACCCGCCGCGTGATCGACGAGGCCACGGCTCCGTCGCCCGAGGCGCAGGACTTCGGCCGCAAGGTGTGGGACCTGCTCGACCCGAGCCACACCGGGTCGCTGGTCGACCTCCCCGAGCTCCCGGGTTCGCCCGTCGAGCCGGCGGCTCCCGTCTCGGCCGCCACCGGCACCACCGGCACCACCGGTGACACGGCGCAGAACCTCGGCGCCGCAGCGGTTTCCACCTCCGACGCGCTGCGGGCGATCTTCTCCCGCTCCGCGCACGAGGACCTCGCGGCAGCAGGCGACAGCGTCGACACGCCTTCGCGTGGCGACCACCGCAACCTGCCCGACCCGTTCTCCCCGGCGCAGCTCCCGATGGCGCCTCCCTCCATCCCGACTGTCCCCGGCGGCGGCAACAACACCGCCCCCGGTGGTCACCTCGACGGCCTCAACTTCGGCGTCCCCTCCTGGGTCACCGCTGCCGTCGACAACGCCGTGGCGGGTTCGACCCGCGCCGGTGTGCGGCACACGCCGCTCAGCCCGGGCGAGCAGCCCGGCGTCACTCCTGACTGATTCACCTCACCCGCGGGGTCGCTGACGCGTCCTGAAGCTCGGGCACCTTCGTCGTGCCGGCTTCGCGTCACCGACTGAACCCCGCGGGTTTTCTCGCGATGCGCCCCTTTTCCGCGCTCGCACCGCACCACCCCTCTGGTGCGCTTTCCCTCAATTGATCACGGCGAAAAGCGCACCTCCACAAGCCCGCAAGGGAACCCGAAATGAAGGAGAAAAACCCCATGCAGACCTGGGCAAAGCGCGGACTCCAGACCGCGTTGGTCACGGGTGGGTTGTTGATGCTGGGCACCGGCATCGCCTCGGCCGACGAAAACGTCAACCCTGACACCCCGGCCTCCCCGCTCGACCTCAACGTCACCGTTCCGGTCGACGTCGACAACAACGCCATCGGCACCCCGCTGGGTCAGGTGGACGTTCCTGGTTACCAGGGTGAGGTCAGCACCAAGCCCGTCACCTCCGCCGTGAAGGACGCTCTCGCTTCGGCGAAGAGCCCCGGCGGTGCGGCGAGCAACCTGACGGACAGCCTGCCGAAGGCCGACGCGCCGCGGCAGCTGACGCCGACCCACGACGCCCTCAAGGGCAACAAGGTCTCCGGCGACCTCGTCGTGCCGATCCAGATCGTCGACAACGCCGTCGGTGTGCTGGGTGACGCGAACGTCGACGGCAAGTCGCACGAGCAGACCTACTCGCACAACCAGGACATCGCGACCTCCGGCAAGAACTCCGGGCTCGCGGGCAACGTCGTCGCCCTCGACTGGGCGCTCCCCGTGCAGCTGGCCGGCAACGGCGTCGGCCTCGCGGGCGGCTCCGGCGCGGTGCACGGCGGCTCGGCCAGCCAGAGCACCACCGAGACCGGCAACATCGACACCACCGGCAAGGGCTCCGGCCTGTCCGGCAACGTCGTCGCCGGCCAGTTCGCCACCCCGGTGCAGGTGACCGGCAACGCCGCCTCCTGGATCCTGGGCAACGGCTACAGCCAGTACACCGCCGACACCACGGCCACCTCGGGCGGCTCCGCGCTGACCGACGGCAAGGGCGGCGCGGGCACCGGCAACGTGGTGGGCGCGCCCATCGCCCTGCCGGTGAAGTTCAACGGCAACGCCGGTGGCGTGTGGGGCTCGGACGCCGACGCGTCGTCCTCCTCCTCGGCCGACGCGAAGGCGGGCGACAAGCGGCCGGGCAGCCTGGCCGGCACGCCGACCTACCTCGAGACCGACGGTGACAAGTCGTTCCTCGGCGGCAACGCCGTGGCGGCGCAGCTCAGCCCGATCGCGAACGTCGCGAGCGTGGCGGGTTCGTGGATCGGCAACGCGACCACGGGCATGTCGCCCGAGCGTTCGGTCGGCAGCTCGCACTCGAGCACCGTCGACTCCGGCGGCTTCGTCAAGACCTCGGGCCAGCAGGCCGCGGGCGCGGGCAACGTGGTCGACCCGGCCGTGGCCCTCCCCGTCGAGGTGTGCGGTGTCGGCGGCACCTACATCGGCAACGCGCACGCCGCGTGCGACAACACCACCGACGCCAACGCCGGCAACGGCAGCTACACCCGCGGCAACGACACCGTGCTGGGCGGCAACGTCGTCAACAGCCAGGTGGCGGGCGCTCCCGAGGTGCACGGCATCGGCGGCAGCCACATCGGCAACGCCTCCGGCACGTCGAACGAGACCAAGACCGTCACGGCCGGTGGCTACGACGGCAGCCAGGGCAACGACTCCTCGGGCTCGGGCAACGTCGTCCAGGTCCCGGTGGGCGTGCCCGCCGAGGTCTTCGGCGTGGGCGGCTCGTTCATCGGCCAGGGCTCGGCCGACGCGCACGAGACCAAGGTCGTCCAGGGCGGCGGCGGTGGCAACACCGACGACGACAACGGCTTCCTGAGCTCGAACCTCGGCACCGCCCCGGTGTCGGCCCCGGTGCAGGTCTTCGGCATCGGCGCCGCGTTCGTGGGCCAGGGCCACGGCAACGCGACCGGCGACACCACCTCGGGTGCCGGCTGGGACACGCACGCGAAGGGCACCGGCGGTGCTGGCGCGGGCAACATCATCGAAGCCCCGGTCTCGCTGCCCGTCCAGGGCCACGGGATCGGCGGTGCGGTGGCCGGCATCGGCACCGCGCAGGCCGACAACCTGACGGACTCGACCGCCGGTGGCAACGCGCTCACCGACGGCAAGGGCGGCGGCATCGCCGGCAACATCATCAAGGCGCCGATCGCCGGTGCGGTGAACCCGTCGGGCACCGGTGTCGCGGGTGCGGCGCTGGGCCACGCGGCCGGTTCGAACGACGTCGCGTCGACCGCGGGCGGCTCCTCGCTGACCAACGGCAACGCGGGCGCGGTGGCGGGCAACGTCATCGGTGCCGACCCGCTGGCGGCCGTCCCGGTCGTGGCGGACTCGGTGTCCGCGGCGGGCGTGTCCTCGGCCGACAGCATGAACACGCAGGACGTGACCGCTGCCGGTGACGACACCACGTCGGGTCTCGAGGGCTCGGTTTCGGGCAACATCCTCGACATCCCCGTCAGCGCGGTCCCGCACGTGGTGACCAACGCCGTTTCCGCGGCCGGTGTCGCCCACGCGACCGGTGACAACAACATCACCGCGACCAACGGCGGCAACCCCACCACCGACGGTGACGGAAGTGCGCTCTCGGGCTACAACTTCTACCACCACCTGCCGGTCAACGTCCCGGTCTTCGGCGTCCCGCTGGAGCTGCTGGGCACCGCGACCGCGGAGGGCACCGACAACACCGTCGTGTCCGAGCCGTCGATCGACACCCCGCTCGGCAACGAGCTCGGTGCCGCTCAGCTACCGGCGCTGCCGGCTCTGGCGTCGCTCCCGACCTCCGGCGCCACGCCGGGCCTGCCCGCGCTGCCGGGTCTGCCCGCCCTGCCGGACGCCGGCGCGCTGCCGGCCCTGCCGGACGCCGGTGCTCTCCCGGGTCTGCCCGCCATGGCGATGCTGCCGGGTGCCGAGCGCGCCGACCTGCCGGTCAGCGGGCTCTCGGCCCTGAACGAGCTGGGCCAGCTCAAGGGCGCCACCTCCCTGCCGACCGTGTCGGGCCTGGGCAACGGTGTGCACCTGCCGGGTCTGCCCTTCGGTGGCGAGCGCGCGGACGCTCCGGCTCTGCCGGCCCTGCCCGCCCAGCTCCCGGTGAAGGCGAACCTGCCGACGCTGCAGCAGCTCCCCGCCGTGACGGCGCTGCCGGCTCTGCCGGGCGTGCCCGCCACGCAGCCGACGTCGGGTGTCCCGGCGCTGCCGACCGCGGGTCTGCCGGCTCTGCCCGCGCTGCCCGCCGTCCCGGCGCTGCCCGTGGCTCAGGTCCCGGCGCTGTCGGGCATGGACTCCTCGCCCCTGGCGATGATCCAGCAGCTGGCCGCGAAGGTGACCGGCTTCTTCAAGAAGTGAGCATGTAGCTGAACCCGAAACGGGCCCGGAAGCAGCCAGCTTCCGGGCCCGTTTTGTTGGTGCGTCAGGAAAATTCGAGCGAACGCTTCGCGAGGCCGTGCCAGAACCCGTCGATCACGGTGCGGCCGGTCGTCTCGCTCGCGCCGAGCGTGACGAACAGCGGTGCGAAGTGCTCGATACGCGGGTGCGCGACGGCGGCGGCCGGGGCTTTGTGCTGGAAGTCGAGCAGCGCGTCGACGTCGCCCTGGTTGATGACCTCGTCGCCCCAGCGGTCGAACTCGGTGGACCACCGCGGCGGCGTGCCGTCGGTGCCGTCGGTCTCGCGCATGGCGCTGAGGTTGTGGGTGAAGAAGCCGCTGCCGATGATCAGCACGCCTTCGTCCCGCAGCGGCGCGAGCTTGCGGCCCAGGTCGAACAGCTCCTGCGGGTCGAGCGACGGCATGGAGACCTGCAGCACGGGGATGTCGGCGTCGGGGTACATCTCGACGAGCGGCACGTACGCGCCGTGGTCGAGTCCGCGGTCCGGCGCGTCGTGCACGGGGGTGGTGGACTTCAGCAGCTTCCGCACCTTCGCCGCCAGCTCCGGCGCGCCGGGTGCGGCGTATTTCACCTGGTAGAAGCGGTCGGGGAACCCCCAGAAGTCGTACACGAGGGGCACGGTCTCGGTCGCTCCGAGCGTCAGCGGCGCCTCCTCCCAATGCGCCGAGACGACCAGGATCGCCTGGGGCTTCGGCAGATCCGCGGACCAGCCGGCGAGCTGCCGCGTCCACCGCGCGTCATCCGCCAGCGGCGGCGCACCGTGGCTGAGGTAGAGAACCGGGGTGCGGGACATGCGTGCCTCCAAGTGTTTGAAACTTCAACTACTAGAGTACTCGACGCTGTGGGGGTCGGCGATATTTCCGGTTGCGTGGGGTTTTCATCGGTCCCGCACCCTCCCCACCCTGCGACGCGGCGGGCGTTTGGTTAGCGGCGTGTGTTGCGGGAACCTTCCTGCTGGCGCGGCAAGACGCCATCGGTCACTGACCACAAGTGGCAAGGTGATCGACATGGACGACTCCGGTCGCGCGGGCGCCTTCGGGTCCGCCGAGCAGATCCGCGTCGCCCGCGCCGCGGCCGCTGCGGCACCGCACGCGGCGGCCCTGATGGACCAGCACCTCGGCGACCACGACGAACTGCTGCCGACCATGTACTTCGACGCTCTCGGCGTCTGGTACCTCGCCGCCTGGCGCCGTCGCGACGTCGACCGCGAGCAGTTCGCGCAGGCCGGCGCAGTCGCGGCCGTCCTGGACGCCGAGTTCAAGGCCGATCCCCAGGTCGAGAACGCCATCGCGGTCGGCTTCGTGGAGATGTTCACCTACCTGCCCGCGTCCGAACAAGCCGCCGCGGCGACTCTGCCGCCGGTGCTGCGGGCTGAGTACGCCGCGATGGCCGCCTGGCGCCCCGGCTAGTCGTGGGCGAGGTCGGCGAAGCGGCTGTAGTGCAGCTGGTGCGCGACGACGATCGTGCTCGTCGGGCCGGCGCGGTGCTTCGCCAGGATCAGGTCGGCTTCGCCGGCGCGGGGGTCGTCGCGTTCCCAGGCATCGGGGCGGTTGATGAGGATGACGATGTCGGCGTCCTGCTCCAGGGAGCCCGACTCACGAAGGTCGGACAGCATCGGCTTCTTGTCGGTGCGCTGTTCCGGACCACGGTTGAGCTGCGAGATCGCGATGACCGGCACTTCGATCTCCTTCGCGAGCAGCTTGAGCTGCCGCGAGAACTCCGAGACTTCCTGCTGCCGCGACTCGACGCGCTTGCCCGAGGTCATCAGCTGGAGGTAGTCGACGACCACGAGCTTGAGGTCGTGGCGCTGCTTGAGCCGGCGGGCCTTCGCGCGGATCTCCATCATCGTCATGTTCGGCGAGTCGTCGACGAACAGCGGCGCCTCGGAGACCTCGCTCATGCGGCGGGCCAGGCGGGTCCAGTCGTCGTCGGACATCTTGCCACCACGCATGTCGGCGAGGCGGATCTTGGCCTCGGCCGAGAGCATGCGCATCACGATCTCGGTGCGGCTCATTTCCAGCGAGAAGATGACGCTGGTCAAGCCGTGGCGGATCGACGCCGACCGCACGAAGTCCAGGCCCAGTGTCGACTTACCGACACCGGGGCGGGCGGCGACGATGATCATCTGGCCGGGGTGCAGGCCGTTGGTGAGCTCGTCGAAGTCGGCGAACCCGGTCGGGATGCCCTGCGACTGGCCGCCGCGCGACGCGATGGCGTCGATCTCGTCCATGGTCGGCTGCAGGAGGTCTTCGAGCGCGACGTAGTCCTCGCTGGTACGGCGCTCGGTGACGTCGTAGATCGCGGCCTGCGCGCGGTCGACGACCTCGTCGATGTTGGCGCCGTCGGCGGCCGCCGCGCCGTAGCCGTACTGCACGATGCGCGTGCCCGCCTCCACGAGCCGGCGCAGCACCGCCTTCTCGGCGACGATCTCGGCGTAGTAGCCGGCGTTGGCCGCGGTGGGGACGGTCGCGATGAGCGTGTGCAGGTACGGCGCTCCGCCGACGCGGCCGAGCTCGCCGCGGCGCTCCAGCTCCGCCGACACCGTGATCGGGTCTGCGGGTTCGCCGCGGCCGTAGAGATCGAGGATGCAGTCGTACACGGCCTGGTGCGCGGGCCGGTAGAAGTCGCCGGGTCCGAGCGCCTCGATCACGTCGGCGATCGCGTCCTTCGACAGCAGCATGCCGCCCAGCACCGACTGCTCCGCCGCCATGTCCTGCGGCGGCTGCCGGTCGAACCCGGGCCCCGGGTCACTCGGGCCCGGATCGGAGTCCGAGTCGTACATCGGACCGCGGTCGTCGGTGAGCGCCACCGCCCCGGACACCTCCTCGACCGGCGGGCAAAGCCGCGGTCATCCCCTGACACTCGTCACGTCTTGTGTCGAACGGCGCCGCGCGAGCCCTCCTCGTGCGAACACCTGTTCGATTATGCCGGATCCTCTCCGACTTTCCCAGCCCAACCGCCGGGCCCTCCTTGATGATGGACCGGCGTCCCCCTCACCGATGATCTGCCACGCCGGGCGCCACCGTGAGTGCTGGCCGAGAGGGGACGCTAGATCCCCCGGACGGACGAGCGCAATTCCGGGTGTTGACCGTCCTGTGGATAACTTGTGGACGACTGGAGGTAACCAGTCACAGGTAGCCGCCGCGCTGTGGACAAGTTGGGGACAGTCCTGATCACCTTCACGAAATCCCCAGGTCAAGGTCTGTGTAGAGACTGTGGAGAACTTTGTCGAAACTCGTCCGGCGTGTCGCGCGCGGCGCGTCGTTCGGCGTGTCGTCCGGGCGCATGCACACCTGCCTGTGGATGAATGCTACGGAGCGTAGAGGCGTGACCCGGTGGGCTGAACGAGTGGCCACACCGGTCGCGCACCGGGGTTTCGGTGCTCTGAGTAACCGCTGAGTGAGAACGCGCTGGTAGGCCGCCCGCAATACAAAAACCGGGTGGGGTTCACCTGGCGGCAACCTGAACGTGCCGCGCTCGAAACCCCACCCGGAGTAGCGCTCTAACGGGTCAGCCCAACGCGCTCTGTGCGGTCCGCAACCGATCCCCGATCGCCTTCGGCGTCCCCGGCGTGAACACGACCAGCGAGTCGTCCCGCCCCGGCCGCTCCTCCATCAGCCACCGCCCCTCGGCGGTGTCCACGAAGTTGATCGGCTTCGGAATCCGCCGGCGCCGCCCCCCATTCGACCGCGCCGCGACGTACAACGACCCCGCCCCGGTCCGCGGCGCCTTGAGAATCCGCTGAATCTCCTTCAGCGGCGCGAGCGCCTCGTTCCGCCCGGGCCCCGTCTGCATGATCGAACGCTGCGACACGTCCTCAGACCCCGCCGCGTGACCACTCTCGAACTCGGACTTACTGGTCACCAACGGCTGCCCCTGCGCGCCCTGGCCGCCGGGGAGCAGGTCGAGGAATGTCTGCATGAGAAACTCCGGGCGTTGGCGAGAGACGGTGACCGTTTGCTCGCCGATGATCCGGATCAGACCAAAGCCGCCGCCGTTGCCACTTCCGACCAGCACCGCGTAGTTCGACGGACTGCCGTCCTCGAACTGACCGTCGAACCACCCGTAGTACTCGAGGTGTGGTTGTGAAATCGACTCGACGAGCGCTAGCAGGTCACGGTCCATTCCGCGCGGCCCCATCAGGCCGGCCTGCGTCAGCCCGGCGTTGACTTGCTGGTCGAGCTGACGTTCGGCCGAGGGCTCGTAGAACACCGCCGAGTCGGAGATCGTCTGGTGTGGTTCCCCACCACGCCGTTGGATCAAGTTGCACAGCGTGAACGTGGTAAACGTCGTCGGTTGGTCGAGGGTGATCACGTCGTTGGGCCTCATTCACCGATCACAGGTGGCGCGGTCAGCTCGTCGGTGCCGAAAAGCTCGTTGGCATCTTCTTCGACGAGGTACTTGGTCTGGTGTTCCTCGTCCTCGGTGCCCTTGCCGCCCTTGGCGCCGCCGGCACCCATGCCGCCCATCCCGGACGCGCCTGCCTTCCCGGCCGCGCCGCTCATGGCACCACCCATCGCATTGCCGCGCGCGCCGGCGGCTCCGCCAAGCCCTTCCGCTGCCCCCGAAGCCGCGCCACCGGGCCCGAAGCCTGCGCCGGAACCAAACGCGCCAGGCCCGAAACCGGCCCCTGCGCCAAACGCGCTACCCGAACCGGCGGCACCACCGGCGCCGCCACCGGGCCCGAAACCACTGCTACCACCTGGTCCGAACCCGGCGCCGCCACCGGGACCGAAGCCGCTCGAATCAAACGACGACGGAGTAAATCCCTGTGCCGTGGTGGAGTCGGAGCCGGTCGGGTTGTACGTACCGGTCGGGATTCCGGTGCCATTGGGGTCGTTGAGGCCGGTGTGATTGCCCGTCAGGTCGGTCGACGGTGGTTTGGCGTCGAACTTGGGCATGTCGCCCGGCTTGAAACTGCTGGAGCCACCGCCGGGGCCACCGCTCATGCTGGGGATCTTGCCGCCACCACCCCCGGTGCCCGGGAGCTTTCCGCCACCGGTGGGGTCAGACAGGTTGTTGCCCTGCCACGCGCTGTACTGCGGCAAGCCCTGCGCATTCGTGCCCGACGCGGCGTAGTACTTGGTGTAAGCGTCGACGTTCGCCTTGGCGTTGTCGTTGTACTTGTTGATCTCGTCATCTTTGTCGCTCAAGGGGTTCAAGCCGTCCAAGAACCCCGCAGAGGGCGGGTCTTTGGGGATTTCTTGAACCTTGCCCTTGACGGTGTCGAAACACTCGATCTGGGTGTTCAGGTATGTGTGGCTTTTGCCCAGGTTGTTCACTGAGTCCTGCAACCAGACGCCGAGCGGATGCGCGCCGGCTTGGGCGGCTGTCGCGCCACCGCCCTGCCACGCGGCATCCATCTTCGAATTCAGGTTGTCGATCTCGGTGATTCGGTTGTTGTGGATGTCCTTGAGGCTCTGAGCAGCGCTGACACCGCCCTGCAGCGACTTTGTGTCGCCTACGTGGATCTTGTCCCAGATGGTCCGCGCGTCGATCGTCCGACCACCCAGGTCGGCGGACTGCTGCTGAGCCTCCGGGCCGCCACTGAAGATCCCGACCAGACCGCCGACAGCACCTCCGACGACGGCACCGACTGGACCGGCAACCGCGGCACCGGCCAGCGCACCAGTCGCTCCATACTTCAGTGCTTTGCCTGCGGTGTTGGCATCATTCCCCATGATGAGCCACTCCTTCCGAGCCGTACATCGGCTGCGTGACAGTCACGCCTGAGCCTTGAGCTGTGTGATCATCGCGTTGGCGAATTTCTGCGCGATTGAACACGGATCGTTCTTGTTCGGGCCGACGCTGATCAATGCCGTCGCTGCGACGGCGAGCTGGTCGGTGACACCGACCCACAACTGGCAGTTTCCGCTGGGGCGCAGGTCGGTTTTCGCGGAGAAGACACCGGGGTAGCCGTCGATGCTCACAGGGGTGAAATACGCCTGCGCGTCCTTCTGCGCATAGATGTCGCTGATGCCACTGGTGTTCTGCGGCACGACTGTTATGCCTACGGAGTTGACCGAGTTGCCGGACGACCTCCAGCTGCATCCGGCCAGGTCGTTCGTGTCCTTCGTGCCGGGGAGCGCCAGCCCGACCTGCGTCGCGCCGTCGGCGGTGAGCACACTGCACGGATCGTTCATCAGCGCATCAGTGGGCAGTGGAGCCGGCACCTTCGGGCCACTCGCATTGCTCGGCGCGCTACTCGGACTTTCAGGAGTCGAGGGCTGTGCGGCTCCTCCGCCACTACTGCAAGCCGTGAGCAACGCCAGACCAGCGACAGTAGTGGCGGCGATGCGAACGATACGAGACGGCATGTGGTACTCAGGCTCCAGTCTTTTTGAGGGCGTCGCGCTGCTGCTGCTCGTGGAACGTGATCTTGTTTTTCGCCGCGTTCAACGCCGTGATGAAGTTGACCACGTAGTCGTGCATCCGCTGGTGCTGCGTGACCAACGTCTGGCCGGACGGGTTCGCACCCTTGTCGACGAAGTCGTTGCTCGCGAACTCATCTGCTGGACGCGTGACGTCCGCGATGGCCTGCGCGTGGCGAAGGTCTTCGTCGACGTTGGTCAGAAGGTCATTCCACTGCTTGATGACCGAGTCGACCTCGTCCTCATCGAACTGGTACCCGCCGGCCGCCCCGTAGTTGCCAACCTTGATCGGCGCAGGTGGTGGAACATCGGACATCGGCGTTACCCCCTTGGGCTACCTCTCGCTCCCCAAACGGCGAGATCAGCAGGTTGGATGGTAACGCACGGCCGTTGGTTCCCGCTCGGGTTCAGGCGAGTTCGGGAGGAGGTCGAAATCGATCTTGAGGTGGGCTGGACCAGCGGTTCCAGACGGTCAGGATGGGGCTTTCAGGTGTCCGATCATCGCGGCCGCGAACTTCTGCGCCAGTCCGCACGGGTCGGTCTTGTTCGGACCCGCCGAGATCTGTGGAATGATCGAGACGGCGAGCTCGTCGGTGACGCCGACCCAGAGCTGGCAGTTACCGGAAGGTCTGCCGTCGTGGGTGTCGGCGAGTGCGCCTGGGTACCCGCTGATCGAGACGGGCTCGAAATAGGCCGATTGGGCCTCCTGGTCATAGATGTCGCTGATTCCGTGCGGGTTCTGTGGAACGGCACCGATGCTGATGGAGTTCAGCGGATTGCCTGAAGACCTGAACGAGCAACTGGGGGAAGTCTCGTTGATCGGCCTGCCGGGGTAAGCGAGGCCGACTTGGGCCGCTTCGGCGGCGGTGAGGACCTTGCACGGATCGTTGAGTAGACCGTCTGTGGGGAGAGGACTGGGGACGCGGGGACCAGAGGCGGCGGCCGAGGTTGTCGGAGTGGCGGGTTCCGTGCCTCCGCTGCACGAGGTCAGCAGAATGGCCATGGCAACCGCAGCGATCGGCGGGACAGAGCGGCGTGCCATTGCGGAACCCCCGGTTTGCGCAACTCAGCAAGATCAGCGGCGAGGATAACGCACCGAATTCACTCGATTGCGTTCCGCGGTAGCGGTCACTCGGAAGGGCTTCGGGTCGACGGTCACGCCGCGCCTTTGAGGTGGTCGATCATCGCCTGGCCGGCCTTCTGGGCGATCGGGCAGGGGTCGGACTTGTTCGCGCCGACGTTGATGACCGTGCCCACCGAGACGGCGAGCTGGTCGGTGATGCCGATCCACAGCTGGCACGAGCCGGTTGAGCGGTCGTCGGTCTTGTCGGTGAAGACTGCCGGGTAGCCCTCGATCGTGACCGGGGTGAAGTAGGCGGCAGAGGACCTGCCTGCGTAGATGTCGGAAAGCCCGTTCTTGTTCTGCGGCAGTGCGCCGATTCCGACTGAGTTCTCGGCGTTCCCCGAGGATTCCCAGGTGCACGCCTTGGGTGACCGATCATCGAGCTTGCCGGTGGGATTCAAGCCGATCTGTGCGGCCTGGCTCGGGCTCAGCACCGAGCACGGATCGTCGAGGACCGCGTCGGTGGGGAGCGGGGTCGAGACCTTGAGCGCCGGGTCGACGTTGCCGCCGGCTGCGGAGCTTGCCGAGGGGGACGGAGCGGGCGAGCCGCCGTTGTCGCCACCGCTGCACGCGGTGAGCAGGCAGGCCGCGACGAGTGCGGCGACGTAGCGGACGGGGCGAGGCAGCATGGTGGTGCTCGGACTCCAGTTCTTGTCCACGAGGCGAAGATCAGCCGTGACGATAACGGAAAGTCGTCGATCGGTTCCCCGGCGTGCCCACGCTGGCGCAAAGAGAAGCGCCCCTCGGGTTGGGATCCGAGGGGCGCTTCGTCAGAGCAAAGCCGTCAGACCGAAGTCGCCTTGACTTCGAGGCGGACGTCGACCTTCACGTCGGGGTGGAGGCGGGCGTTGACGGAGTGCTTGCCGACCGTCTTGATGTGGTCGCGGAGGTCCAGGACGCGCTTGTCGAGGAGCGGGCCGCCCTGGGCCTTGATCGCGTCGACGATCTCGCCGGCGGTGATGGAGCCGAAGAGCTTCTTCGAGCCCTCCGCCGCCTTGCCCGTCAGCTGGATGGCGCCGAGGCCCTCGAGGGTCGCCTTGATTTCCTTGGCGTGGTCGAGGTCGCGGATGCGCCGGGACTCCTGCGCGCGCTGGATGGTGCGCACGTTCTTCTCGGCGCCCTTGCTGGCCACGATGGCGTAGCCGCGGGGCAGCAGGTAGTTGCGGGCGTAACCGTCCTTGACCTCGACGATGTCGCCGGGGCCACCGAGGTTCGCCACGTCGGTGGTGAGAATGATCTTCGCCATGACGAGCCTCCTCAGCGAGCGGTCGAGGTGTAGGGCAGCAGCGCCATCTCGCGCGAGTTCTTCACCGCGATGGCGATGTCACGCTGGTGCTGGCTGCAGTTGCCGGTGACGCGACGGGCACGGATCTTGCCGCGGTCGGAGATGTACTTCCGCAGCAGGTTGGTGTCCTTGTAGTCGATCAGTTCCGGGCGGCCCTTCTTCTCGGCCTTGCAGAAAACGCAGACCTTCTTCTTGGGCTTACGGATGGGTGGCTTGGCCACTGTGTTCTCCTGGATTCAAATCTTGAGGTGTAAAAGTGCGAGATCAGAACGGGGGTTCGTCGGCGAAACCGCCGCCGCCACCGCCCGCGGGCGGAGCGGAGCCCCACGGGTCGTCGGCCGGCATGCCGCCGCCACCGCCGCCTCCGCGGTTGCCACCGCCACCGCCGCCGCCGAAGTCACCGCCGCCGCCACCGCGGCTGACCTTGTTGACCTTCGCCGTGGCGTACCGCAGCGAGGGCCCGATCTCGTCGACCTCGAGCTCGACGACGGTGCGCTTCTCGCCTTCCTTGGTCTCGAAGGACCGCTGCTTGAGCCGGCCCTGCACGACCACACGGGCGCCGCGGGTGAGCGACTCGGCGACGTTCTCCGCCGCCTGGCGCCAGATGTTGCAGCGCAGGAACAGCGCCTCGCCGTCCTTCCACTCGCCCGACTGGCGGTCGAGGGTGCGCGGGGTGGACGCGACCGTGAAGTTCGCGACCGCCGCGCCGGACGGGGTGAAACGCAGTTCCGGGTCGGAGGTCAGGTTTCCGACCACCGTGATGACGGTGTCTCCAGCCACGGGGACGTCCCTTCGGCTCAGGCCTTGGCGGCGACGGGCTTGGCCGCGGCGCGCTTGACCTCGCGGCGCATGACCTTGGTGCGCAGCACGGTCTCCTGCAGCGACAGCTGACGGTCGAGTTCCTTGACCGCGTCGGAGTCGGAGTTCAGGTCGAGCAGCGCGTAGATGCCCTCGGCGTGCTTCTTGATCTCGTACGCCAGGCGACGGCGGCCCCAGACGTCGACCTTCTCGACGCTTCCGCCCGAAGTGCGGATCACGTTGAGGAAGTTGTCCAGCGTGGGGGCGACCGTGCGCTCGTCGAGCGTGGGGTCCAGGATGACCATTACCTCGTAATGGCGTGACACAACCACTCACCTCCTATGGGCTCGCGGCCACGGACTGTCCGTGGCAGGAGGGTTTGTCCAGGTAAGAGTACCTGGGGGTACCGACAGTCCCGTCAGGAGGCCCGGCGCAGCGCCCAGGTGCGCACCAGCCCGGCCGTCACGCCCGCCAGCACGATCACCGCGAGCAGCATCGGCAGCTGGATGTCGGACGCGCCGCCGGACGTCGCCAGAGCTTCGGCGTTGCCGGCGTTGCGCACGTCCGGGCCCTGGCTCTGCGTGTCCTGGCCGCCGGTCACGGGCGCGGCCGAGCCGGGCAGCGTGCCGTTGGCCGGGTAGCGGATGCCGGGGGCGATGGCGGTGCCGGGCGTCGCGGTCGGGATGCCGTTGTAGTCGCGCTGCGGGGCGGTGCCCGTGGACCCGGGGATCAGGTTCGCGAGCGGGCCGCCGTCCGAGCCCGGCGAGGTCGAGGGCGAGGTCGACGGCGAGCCGCTGCTCGGCGGCGTGAACGAAGAGGTCGGCGGCGTGTAGTTCGTGGCCAGCGTGGTCAGGCCGCAGTTCGACGAGACGGCGGTGGTGATCGCGTCGAGGACCTGCTTCTTCGTGTCGGCGCTCCAGCCGAGCGCGGCGTTGCCCTGCAGTGCCTCGTTGACGGCGCTGCCGATGGCCTTCCCGTCGATGGTGCCGCCCGAGGAGCTGGGCACAGTGCCGACCGTGAGCGTCTTCGCGGCCAGCGCGTTGGCCACCCCGTTCGGGTCCACGCCGTTGAGCGGGATGATCCACAGCAGCGACTGCTGCTTCGCCGTCGCGGCCTGCTTCGCCAGCGCGCTGACGGAGGAGCCCGGCAACGCGACCGTGTCGCCCATGCTGCCGCTGACCGAGCCAGTGCACTGGTTGGCCAGAGTCGTGGCCGCCGAAGCGGTGCCCGAACCGAGGAACGCGCCGCCGGTCACCAGGGCGGCCAGCGCGGTGACGCTCAGTGCACGCCGGGTTCTCAGCCAGGTGGGGTTCTTCGGCACGAGCGCAGTCCTCCAGGATCTATGGGCGTCGACCATCGCAACAGATAAAACGAAGGAGACCCCGAAAAGATACTGGTGAGTCGGCCTAACTCGCAGCGGCCATTCGGCGGAGCACCCAGGTGCGAACCAGTCCCGCGCTGACTCCGGAGAGTGCAAGAACTGCCACCAGTAAGGGCCAGTCCAACCCGTTCGTGTGGTTGTCCCCGGTGGGCGGTAACGCCTGCGCCTCGCCCGCGTTCTGCACGCTCGCGTTGCCGGCCGACGGCTGGCCCGGGTTCGAGAGGCCGTACTGCGGCGCGTACCCCGGGATCTGGCTGCCGTAGCGCAGCGCGGGCGAGGGCGAGAACAGCCCGGCCATCGCCATCGGGATGTCGCTGTAGTCGCGCATCGGCGCGTAGCCGGCGCTGAACGGCAGGTTCGAGAAGTTCGCGAAGCCCGGGAACAGCGACGCGAGACCGCCGCCACCGCCCGAGAGCGGCAGCAACGGGCTGTTCGGCGGCGGAATCGGCGTCTGGCCGGCGGGTGTGCCGCCCTGCGGCGCGCCGGGACCGGTCGCCGGCGGCTGCTGCGGGCTGCCGGGGTTCTGCTGCGCGGGCGCCCCGCCCGTCAGCGCGCGCTGCGTGGAGTCGACGCCCTGCTGCAGCGTGTTCGTGGTCCCCGAGACGGTCTTGTTCAGGGCTCCCGCGGCCGGTGCGCCGACCACGGGCACCGGCGCGACGACGGTGTCGACCACGTTCACGGTGACCTTGCAGACGGTGCCGAGCAGCGCGTTCACGGTCCCGGTCAGCACGCCGGACACCTGGCCGACCACCCCGAGGTCGAGCGGGATCCCCAGCAACGGCGTGGTCGCCTTGACCTTGTCACCCGGTTTCGCGGTGATCGTGGAGCCGCACGGCGTGGTCAGCGTCTCCGAGGCGGATGCCGTCGTCGGCGCCGCGAGCGCGGCCGAGCCGGCCAGCACGAAGGCGGCGGCTCCCACCGCGGTGGCCCTGCGTGTGCGGTGCTGCCTGGCCATCGAGCCCTCCGCCGCGTCCGGTCCGAACCTGTCTCCCCTGGACAACGACGGTAACGGGAACGGGTGACGCCCGCTCAGCCACCGATGTCAGGCATTCGGGTGGAAGCGGGCGTCACGGCCCGTGTCGATCAGAAGGCAGGAGGTCAGGCGGTCTTGCGGCGCAGCCACGCCCGCACGAGCGCCGCCGCGACGATGGCCAGCGCGAGCACCGCGATGAGCATCGGCAGCTTCGCCGGCGGCGTCACGGCCGGCAGCGCCTGCGCGGTGCCCGACTTCTTCGCGTCGACGGTCGGCACCTGGTCCGCGGGCAGCTGGCCTGGGATGACCTGCGTGATCACCGGCGGCGCCTGCACGAGCCCGGACGGCAGCATGGCGGCGTTGGTGAAGATGCCCGCGATGGAGTCGAGTCCGGACAGGTCGCCCGAGCCGGTGATCACCGGGTCGAGGCTGCTGCCGGGAGCGCCGGGCTGCCCGGGTCCACCAGGTCCGCCGGGGCCACCCGGCCCGCCGGGCGGGGTGCCGGGAGGAGTTCCGGGCGGGTTGCCGCCCGGCGGGTTGCCGGTGGGCGGCACGATCGGCGCGGTCACGCCACCGACCAGGCTCTGCGTGGCGTTGCCGACGCCGTTGGCCGTGTTCTGCGCGAGCGGGCACACGGCGTTCGTCGCGGCGTCACCGACCACCGGCACCTCGCCGACGCCGAGGCCGCGCACGACATCACCCACCGGGAGCGTGAAGAGCGGGTTGCTCCCGTCCGACTGCTTCGCCTTCGAATCGAGGCCGACGGTGAGCTGGTTGGGGGCGTTGAGCGGCGCGCCCGCGTCGAGCGACAGGCCGTTGCCGGACTTGCCGTTCTGCAGCGTGGCCGAGCAGTCGCCGTCGAGCGTGGGGCTCGGGTCCGCGGAAGCCGTGGCGGGGAGCGCGAGCGCGGCCGAGAGCACCGGCAGCGCGACGGCGACCCCCAACGTGGCGATCCGGGCGGCGTGCTTCCCCATGCAAAACCCCTCCGTCGGCCCGAACTGGATCACGGAACGCGCTCACGGTACTCCACGAGCGTCACCAACTGGGGCGTCAGGTGCGGATTCACCCGGGGGTAGCGTGCTTGCATGCAGATTGGCGCCCATGTCCGCGACGACGATCCACTGGCCGCCGTCGCCGAGCGAGAAGCCGACGTCGTCCAGTTCTTCCTGTCCGACCCGCAGGGGTGGAAGGCTCCGAAACCGCACCCGTTCGGGGCCGCGATCAAGGAGTCGCCGGTCGAGGTGTTCATCCACGCGCCGTACCTGATCAACGTCGCGTCGCTGAACAACCGCATCCGCATCCCCTCGCGCAAGAACGTCGCGCAGCACGCCACCGGCGCCGCCGCGATCGGCGCGAAGGGACTCATCGTGCACGGCGGCCACGTGGGCGCCGGCGACGACGTGGCCGAGGGCCTGGCCAACTGGCGCAAGCTCTTCGAGCGCGAAGCGGAAAAGGGCGGCTTCGCCGTGCCGATCCTCATCGAGAACACCGCGGGCGGTGAGAACGCGATGACCCGCGAGCTCGACGTGATCGCGCGCCTGTGGGACGAGGTCGGCGAGTTCGGCGCCGGGTTCTGCCTCGACACCTGCCACGCCTACGCCGCGGGCTGGGAGCTGGCCGACGCCGTCGAGAAGGTCAAGGCCATCACCGGCCGCATCGACCTGGTGCACCTCAACAACTCGCGCGACGAGTTCGGCTCCAACCGCGACCGCCACGCCAACGTCGTCGGCGGCGACGGGACGATCGACCCCGAGCTGCTGGCCGACGTCGTCCGCAAGGCCGGCGCCCCCGTCGTCGTGGAGACGCCGAGCGAGGGCCAGGCGGCCGACATCGCTTACCTGCGCAAGCAGACCGCCTAGGTGTAGTGACCCGCGGGGCGCGTGTTCCGCAGGGTGATCACCGCGCGTTGCCGGGTGCGTCCCTGCGGGCCCACGCCTTCTGCGCGCCCCGCAGGGTCTATTCGGCCCAGGCGCGCTCCAGCAGGGTGTCGAAGGTGGCGGGCTCTCGCCCGATGAGCTTGGCCAGCGTCGAGTCGACGGCGGTGAACTCGCCGTTCCGCGCTGCCGCGAAGATGCTCAGCATCAGGTCGGCGATCGGTGCCGGGGCGCCGTGCGCCAGTGCCTGCTCCCGGAACGCGTCGTCGAAGACGACGGTACGGGTGAAGCGCCGTCCGACGGCCTGGGACGCGATCTCGGCGATGGTGCTGAAGTCGAGCGCCGCCGAGCCGGTCAGTGGTGGGGTGGGCCCCTCGAAGCGGCCCTCCTCGGTGAGGATCGCCGCGGTGGCCTCGGCGAGGTCGTCGTGGCCGGTCCAGGCGACGGGGCCGTCGGCGGGCAGGGCGATGTCGCCGGTGTGGCGGGCGGACTCCAGGAACTGCAAGGCGCTGGCCGCGTAGAAGCCGTTGCGCAGCGCCGTCCAGGGCCGGCCCGTGGCGCGCAACAGGTCCTCGGTTTGGGCGTGGTCGCGGCATGCCTGGAAACGGGAGTCGTGCGCGGCACCCATCTGGCTGGTGTAGAGGATGCGGCCGACGCCGGCCTTCACGGCGGCGTCGACAGCGGTGCGATGGCCGGTGACGCACGCCTCGCCCGTGCGGTCGAGGGAGACGAGGAGCAGCTGCTCAGCCCCCTCGAAGGCATACGCGAGCGAGTCGGGGTCGTCGAAGCTGCCCTGCCGGACACGAACCCCGCGGTCGGCGAGGCCTTGGGCCTTGCGGGGATCGCGCACACTGACGCCGACGTGGTCGGCGGGGACGCGCTCCAGGAGGCGTTCGACGACGCGGCGGCCGAGGTTTCCCGTGGCTCCGGTCACGATGATCATGAGGTTCTCCCGACGCTGTTTCCAGTGGAATCGTTTTGATGGTAACACTGGAATATCACTGGAACCAGATCTTCGATATCATCGGTTCATGGCTACGCGCGAAACCACCGCCGGCCCTCGTCACCGCATTGTCGAGGCAACCGTCGAGCTCCTGGAGAGCGGCGGTCCAGACGCGGTGAGCACCCGCGCGGTCGCCGCCGCGGCCGGGATGCAGCCGCCGGCGATCTACCGCCTCTTCGGCGACAAGGAGGGGCTCCTCGAGGCCGTCGCCGAGCACGGCTACGCGCAGTTCCTGGAGAGCAAGCGTGCGCAGCTCGACCCTGACCCGCAGGACGCGGTGGAGGACCTGCGCCGCGGCTGGGACCTGGTGGTGGAGTTCGGGATCTCCCGCCCCGAGCTGTTCGCGGTGATGAGCAGGGCCACCGGCCGGGGGGTGGACATAGCACACCGCGCGGGCCTCGAAATCCTCCACGGCCGGGTGCGCCGCCTGGCGGCGGGCGGGTGGCTGCGGGTCGACGAGGAGCTGGCCGCCCAGATCATCCAGGCCACCGGCCGAGGCGCGGTCACCACCTGGCACTCCACCCCGGCCGAACGCCGCAATCCGGCGCTGCTGACCATCCTCCGCGAGGCCATGATCGCCGCCATCACCCGCGCCGAACCGACGGTCCCCGCCGCGGAGACCGGCCCCGCCGCGGCAGCCCGCGCGCTGCGCGCCGCTCTCCCCGACGACGCCGATGTCTTGAGCGACGCCGAGCAGCACCTGCTGCGCGAGTGGCTCACCCGCCTGGCATCGGACGGTGGCGCTCCGCACGCCTGATCGCGCGTCAGGATCCCTCGTGTCGGTCAGACCTCCCGAGGAGAGATCGTTCGACGAAGCAGCGTCCATCGAGAAGGACCAAGGGCGGCCGCACGGCTCCGGCCGGCATTCCCCCTGTCCACAACGCGCCGCCGACTTTGACCACGGCGCCACCGCCCACGGTTGACAACACCCGTGGTCAATGCACCTAGGACTGGGGAACGGGAGGCACGGGGGGCGCTGTCGACGCAGGCCGGCGATGCTTCCCGAAGCCGGGGAACGTCACGCGGTCACGCGCCCGTTCCAGCACGCCGCCGGCCGGGTCGTCGTCGCCGGCGAGCCGGATGAGGTCCGTGCGCGGCCGGTAGATCTCGCGGATCACCAGCACGCAGAGGCCCACCACGGCGAGATCGCGCACCACGACCGTGCCGAGGAACCAGCCCTCGGGCAGTCCCTTGTGGTCGATGCCGAGGTAGTAGAACATCCGCGGTGCCCACACCAGCGCGTCGATCACCATCCAGCTCAGCAGCAGCCGCCAGCGCGGGATCGCGAGCACCGCCAGGGGCACGAGCCACAGCGAGTACTGCGGGCTCCACACCTTGTTGGTCAGCAGGAACGCCGCCACCACGAGGAACGCGAGCTGCCCGAAGCGCGGCCGCCGCGGCGCGGTGAGGGCGACGTAGGCGATGCCGGCGCAGCAGAGCAGGAACAGCACGGCGATCACGGTGTTGAGGATCGCCGGCGTCTGTCCTTTTTGGAGCACGCCGTCGAAGCCGGTCCAGCCCGTGGTGTACGAGATGACGTTGTAGAGCGAGTCCGGGTCCATCGGGCGCAACGTGTTGAGCCGGAAGAACTCCCACCACCCGCGCGTGGCCACGAGGATGAACGGCACGTTCACGATCAGCCAGGTCAGCACGGTGACCCCCGCCGTTCTGCCCCAAGCGCGCAGCTTCCCGGCGCGCAGGCACAGCACGAACAGCACCCCGAGCAACAGCAACGGGTACAGCTTCGCCGCGGCACCGAGCCCCAGCAGCACGCCGGCGATCTCCGGCCGTTTTCGCGACCACGCGAGGATCCCTGCCGCCGTGCAAGCCGTGGCGATGGCGTCGAAGTTCGTGAACGCCTGCACCAGCACCAGCGGCGAGATCGCCACCAGCACCGCGTCCCACGGCCGGCGTTTCATCGTGCGCCCGGTCGCCCACACCGTGATCAGCCACGCGAGGGAGAGCCAGAACGCGGAGATGTTGAAGTAGATCGCCACCGGCAGCGCGCTCGGCAGCCAGCCGGAGTTCGCGACCGAGAGCCAGCCCGCCGCGAGCTTCGCGTTGACCCACTGGAACAGGCCCGTGAGCACGGGGTATTCCATGTAGCGGGTCTGGTTCTCCGCCGTTTGCGTGTCCTCCTGCCAGGACGAGACGTACGGGAAGGTCTTCGGATCGTTGAGCCGCTCGGAGCTGTAGAGCGGCACGATGTCCGAGTAGCACATCGCGACGAACGGGCGGCCCGCGCGCCAGTCGAGCTGGCTGGCGCCGGTGGAGTCCTGGTACTGCTGGATGCAGGACGCCTTGCCGAACCAGCACAGCACCAGCGCGAGGATCGCCAGCCCCAGCCCCACGCGCTGCGGCGACCAGAACCAGTGCCGGCCCACGGCGGCGTGTTCGCCCAGCGGCCCGCCGATCGGTCTGGTCGACGCGGCGACGAGCGGGTCGTTCCAGCTCGGCACGATCCGCTCCGCTGGCGTCAGCGTGCGGGGAGCCGCGTCCGGCTCTTCGGCGGTGGCTTGGTCGGGCACGTCGCGGATGCTATCTGCCCCCAGGTCAGGCGCCTGTCATTTAGGGTCTTCGTACAACCGGGCAAGTACCTCGAACGCCCCACCGAGGGCCACGGCTTCCTCGCCGAGGCCGCTCAGCTCCACGTCGATGCGCTGCCAGTGCGGCACGGGCAGCAGCTCGCGCAGCTGCGCCGAGACCGTGTCGCGGTAGACCTCGGGCGCCGCGCGGATCGTGCGGCCGAACAACACGATCCGCTCCAGGTCCAGGACCTGCACGAGGTCGGCGAGCCCGATCCCCAGCAGCTTCGCGGCCTCGACGGGAGTGGCCGCCGAGCGGTGCATGATCTCGACGCAGCCGCGCCGTCCGCAGGCGCAGCGCGGGCCGTCGTAGGCGATCGTGGTGTGGCCGAACTCACCGGCGTTGGTGCGCGGGCCACGGTAGACGTTCCCGTCGACCAGCAGCCCGACGCCGACGCCGGTGCCGACGAGCACCACGGCGGTGGCGGTCTCCGGCGTGTCGGGCCACGTGTGGGCGACCGCGGCGGAGTTGGTGTTCTTGTCGAGCGTCACGGACAGTCCCGTGCGCTCGGCGAGCAGGTCGCGAAGGGGCACGTCGTGCCAGCCCGGCATGTTCGTGGCGTCGCGGACGCGGCCTTCGCGGCGGTCGAGCGGTCCCACCGCGCCGACGCCGAGGCCCAGCACCTGCGCCGGATCGACGTCGGCGAGCAGCTTGCGCGTCGCGTCCACCACGGCGGTCACGGCCTGCTCGGGCGTGAACCCGACCGGCAGCGGACCTTCGACGGTGTCCTCGACCTCGCCCGAAAGGCCCGTGCGCAGCACGAGAAACCCGTCGCGGTCCAGCTGCGCGCCGAGGGCGCACTTCGCCGACGGCCGGATCCGCAGCTGCGTGCGCGGCTTGCCGACACCGGCCGCGGCCTGCCGCTCGACGTCGAGCAGCTGCGTCTCGAGCAGCTCGGCGACGATCTTCGAAACGGCCTGCTGCGTCAGCCCCGTGCGTTCGGCCAGCTCCACGCGGCTGAGCCCGCCCGCGCGCAGGATGTGACCGAGGAGCAGCGCTCTGTTGTAGCGGCGCAGCCCGCGCAGGTTGACCCCGGTTTCCGCCATCCGGAGATCCTCCCGAAGAACTGGCTAGTTACGCAACAGTGTTGTTTAATGGGTGGCATGGCTGATGACTTGCGAGTCGGCATCCTCGGTTACGGCATCGGCGGCCGCGTCTTCCACGCGCCGCTGGTGGCTTCGACGCCGGGCCTGGTGCCGTCGGCGATCGTGACGGCGAACCCGGAACGCGCCGGTCAGGCCCGTGCGGAGTACCCCGGCGCCGAGATCGTGCCCGACGCCGACGCGTTGTTCGCCCAGGCGGGTGACCTCGACCTCGTCGTGGTGAGCACTCCGAACCGTACCCACGTGCCGCTCGCGCTGCGCGCCATCGAGCTCGGCCTGCCCGTGGTCGTGGACAAGCCGTTCGCGCCGACCGCGGCCGAGGCCGAGCAGGTCGTGGCGGCGGCGAAGGCCAAGGGCGTCGGCCTCACCGTCTTCCAGAACCGCCGCTGGGACTCCGACTTCCTCACCGTGCGCAAGGTGATCGAGTCCGGCCGCCTCGGCGACGTGTTCCGCTTCGAGTCCCGCTACGACCGCTGGGTGCCGAAGATCAAGGACAACTGGCGCGAGTTCGGCGACCCCGCCGAGGCCGGCGGCCTGCTCTACGACCTCGGCGCGCACATCGTCGACCAGGCGCTGCAGCTGTTCGGCCCGGTCACACAGGTCTACGCGGAGGTCGACCGCCGCCGCGCCGGCGTGCAGGTGGACGACGACGTGTTCGTCGCGCTGCACCACGCCAACGGCGTCCGCTCGCACCTGTGGGCCTCCGCCCTGGCGGCCACGCGCAACCCGCGCTTCCGCGTGCTCGGCGACCGCGCCGCCTTCACCAAGTACGGCCTCGACGTGCAGGAACCCCAGATCAAGGACGGCCTGCGCCCCGGCGACGAGGGCTGGGGCGTCGAGCCCGAGGCCGACGCCGGCACCCTCGGCGTCGACGACGGCACGGACCACACCGAAACCGTGCCCACCGAGGTCGGCCGCTACGAGGACTTCTACGCCCAGGTGCGCGACGCGTTGCGCGGCGAAGCGGCGTTCCCCGTGGACCCGGCCGGTTCCGTGGCCGCGCTGCGGGTGATCGAGGCCGCTCACCGCTCCGGCACCGAGGGCCGCGTCATCATGCTCGATTACCAATCCGGCCAACAGTAGGCCGACCCCCACGCGGCAGGTAACCGTTGCTGCGGAGCCATTCGGCCGTGACTGTGGTCGGATTGGTAATTATCGGCACAGTACTCGTCGCGACCTCGGCAACCCCCAGTGCCGAGCTCGCGGCCTCCCGCTTTCCTTTGCGGGAGCGAAAAAAGGCTCCCCCCGTCCGGAAACCCGGATGGGGGGAGCCTTTCTCTTTGCGACTCCCTCGTTATTGGCTGGGATCGCCGGTGCCTCCGGGGTCGCCGGTATCGGTGGGACCACCCGTGGGCGTGTTCTTCGGCGGTTTCGGCGTATGGGTCGGGAACGACGGGAAGTTGCCGCCCGGGCCGACCGGGCCGCCGGGACCGTTCGGGTCGCCGGGGTTCACCGGGTTGCCGCCGTTGCCGTTACCCGGGTTGTTCGGGTCGTTGGGGTTGTCGGTCGGCGTGATGTCGCCCTGCGGGATGTTCGTGTCGCTCGGCTGGTCGGACGGAGGCGCGGCGTCGCCGATCAGGTCCACCTGCGAGAAGCGCTCGGCCGGCTTGCCCGCGAGGTAGTTCGTCATGAACTTCTGCCACAGCGGACCGGCGATGGTGGACCCGAAGATCGGCGTGTTGCCCTTGCCGTGCAGGGCCAGGTCGCCGTCGCCGCCGACCCAGACCGCCACGGAGACCGACGGCGTGTAGCCGACCATCCACGTCTGCGCGTTGGCGTTCGCAGCCGAAGCCGGCTCACCCGCGCGCTTCGTGTGCTGCTGCGTCCCCGTCTTGCCGGCGCATTCGTGGCCTGAGGGGCACTTCAGCTTCGAAAAGCCGATCACGGGCTGCAGAGCCTTGGTCACGTTGCCCGCGATCTGCTTGCTCAGCTCGGAGTCGCCGTCGGCGAACGCCGATTTCGCGGGCTGGGCCTGGGCTTCGTAGGCCACCTCGTTCTGCGAGTTCGTCACCTTCAGCACGAAGTGGCGGTCGCGCTGCTGGCCGTCGCCCGCGAAGGTGGCATACGCCGAGGCCTGGTCGGCCGGCGTGATCTTGGTGTCGCCACCGCCGAGGGAGATGTTGTTGTTCGAGATGTCGATCTGCGAGTTGCCGCCGCCGTTGTCCTTGGTCTTCACGCCGGCTTCCTCGGCGGCCTGCTCGACCGGGCCCTGCTTGGTGACGTTGAGGACCATGTCGTAGAACACCGTGTTCGCCGAGATCTTCATGGCCTCGGCCACGGTGCACTGTTCCGAGCAGCTGTCGCTGTCACCGGCGTTGCGGACGATGCGCCCGTCGAACTCCCGGTTGTTGCGACCGTCGAAGGTCGAGTTGATCCCCTTGCCCATCTTGAGGAACGCCGTGAGGTCGTACGGCTTCATCGACGAACCGGGGTTCTGCGGCGTATCGGCCCAGTCGCGCGCCTTCTGCTTCTGGCCGTTCACGTCGACGGTCGTCGGCCCGCCGTAGTACGCGAGCACGCCGCCGGTTTTCGGGTCGACGGCCACGAGCGCGTCGAGCAGCCGCTTGTCCGACTGGTTCGCCAGCGCGTCGGCACCCGCTTGCATTGCGAGGTCCTGAGCCTTCCTGTCGATCGTCGTCTGGATCGTGTAGCCGCCGGAGTAGTACTGGTCGTCCGAGATGCCGTGGGCCGCGAGCTCGGTCTTCACCTGGTCGGAGATGAAGCGGTACGGCGCGGTCGAGTCGTCCTGGTCCTCCGACAGCGGGATCGGCGTGGGGAACACCGCCGCCTTGCGGTCGGCCGCAGTGATGTAGTGGTTCTCCACCATGCGGTCGAGCGCGGTGTTCCAGCGGTCGTGCGCCACCTTCGAGTTCTCCGACCGGCCCGGCTGCTGGATGAGCCCGGCGAGCAGCGCGGCTTCGGAGAAGCTGAGGTCCTTGACGTCCTTGTGGAAGAAGGCCTGTGACGCCGCGCCGACGCCGTACGCACCACGCCCGAAGTAGATGATGTTCAGGTACGCGGTGATGATGTCCTGCTTCGAGTACGTCTGGTTCATCTTGAACGACTTCGCCAGCTCGGTCCACTTGCGGGTGAGCGTGGGCGCGTCGTTGTCGGTGGCCTTTTTGATGTACTGCTGGGAAATCGTCGAGCCACCGCCGGTGCCGCCGGTGACCTGGTTGTACACGGCGCGCAGGATGCCGGTGACGTCGAAGCCCGAGTTGGTCTCGAACGACGAGTCCTCGGTCGCGATCGCGGCGTGCTTCATGATGTCGGGGATCTGGTCGGCCGTGAGGATTTGCCGGTTGCCGCCCGCGGGCACGTCTTTGCCCATCGGGCTGCCGTCGGCGTACAGGTACGTCACGGCCTGGTTCTGGTTCTGCGCCACGCTCTGCGGCGAAGGCACGTCGACGCTGAAGTACGTGATGACGAACGCGATCGCCGGGATCACGATGAAGATGCCGACGAACGCGTAGATGCTGCGCCGGATGATCTTCCAGCGCCGCTTTTTCTTCTGCGCGGCCGTGAGGACGGGCCGGCCCTTCTTGTCGAGCTCCGGCTCGTCCGGGTAGACGTCGTCGGGGTCGAGCGGTCCCCCGGAGTCGTACCGGGCGTCGTAACCGTCGTCGGCAGTGCCGTTGTGCACGTGGTGCGTCATCAGCTCCGGCTCACGACGCGGCGGCGGGGTCGGGCGGCGCGCGCCCGGCGGTGGCTGGCGGAAGCTGGGCGGCGGGGTGCCGGGGCGGTTCTGCGGCGCGCGCGGCGGCTGCCCCGGCTGACCGGGCTGCGCGGGGTTGCCGGGTGGGGGCGTGCGAGGGGCGCCGCCCGCAGGCGGCTGGTTGCGGGCCCATGGCGGCGGCCCCTGCCGTCCGGCGGGGGGTGGTTGACGCCGCGGATCGGGATCCCGGTCGGGCCAGGAGCGGTTGCGGTCGTCGTTCACGTGCGGATCCTCTTCTCGGACGCGGGCGTGCTGCGGGCGCAGATCCCCTCTCCACAAGGGGACGCATCGCGGGTGGGGTCGGTTCACTCGACCGGCGGGACGTATCTCTGGGTAACGGCCCCGGCGCGGCGTGAACCGGACAAAACTACGCCCAGCGTGGCGGCTGGGCGATGTCGCCTGGGTCACTCCGGCAGGGGCACTCCGGGCGTGGGTCGCGGCGGCCCGGACACGACGAGGGGCTCCCCTCCTGACCGGAGAGGAGCCCCTCGCCACGTGTTATCCGCCTGGCTGTCTCGGCGGCGGAGTCACCTCCACCCCGCCGCCGTCGCCGCCACCGCCGTTTCGGCCGGGACCGCCACCGTTGCCGGGGCCACCGCCGAAGATGCCGCCGGGACGGCTGGTCGTGGTGGTGCTCGACGTCGTCGTCTCGCTCGACGTGGTGCTCGACGTCGTGGTCGGGGTCGACTGTGTGGTGGTGGGGCTGGACGTGGTGGTCACCGAGCTCGACGTGCGGGTCGTGGGCGTGACCGTGTCGGCGTCCTTGCCGATCGGGTCGACCTTCGGGAACTTCTCGGTGGGCTTGCCCTTGAGGTAGGTGTCCATGAAGTCCTGCCACGCCGGGCCGGCGATGGTGGCACCGAAGATCGGCTTGTTGTTCTTGTCGTGCAACGGCTTGTTGCCGTCACCGCCGATCCACACCGCCGCGGAGATCGACGGGGTGTAGCCCACCATCCACGTCTGGGCGTTGCGGTCCGCGTAGCCCTTCGGCAGGTTCTTCTGGTTGCCCGGGTCGAACTGCTGCGTACCGGTCTTGCCGGCGCACTCGTGGCCGGTCGGGCACTTGAGGTGCGATTCCTTGATGACCGGCTGGAGCGCGTCGGTGACGTTGCCCGCGATCTGCTGGCTCTTCTGCTCGTCGGGGTCGAACGCCGGCTTGCCCTGCAGCGTCGTCTCGTCGAACTCCACCTCGTCCTGGGAGTTGGTGAGCTTCGAGACGAAGTGCTGCTGGCGGTAGATGCCGCCCGAAGCGAAGGTCGCGTAACCCGCGGCCTGGTCTTCCGGCGTCAACGACGTCTCACCACCGCCGAGCGCGATGTTGGCGTCGTTGGTGCCGAGCTTGGCCTTGCCCTTCGGCGCCGGCTGGACCCCGGCTTCCTTCGCGGCTTCGGCGACGGGCGCGGGTTTGGTCACGTTCAGCACCATGTCGTAGAACACGGTGTTGGCCGAGACCTCCATGGCCTTCTTGACCGTGCACTGCGGGCCACAACTGGCACTCTCACCCGCGTTGCGCACGATACGGCCGCCGAGCTCGCGGTTGTTGGTGCCGTCGAAGGTCTCGCCGAGGCCCTTGCCCATCTTGAGGAACGCGGTGAGGTCGTACGGCTTCATCGACGAGCCCGGGTTCTGCGGGGTGTTGGCCCAGTCGTTGGCGAGCTTGTCCTTGCCGCTGTCGTCCTTCACCGTGTTCGGGCCGCCGTAGTACGCGACGACCCCACCCGTTCTCGGGTCGACGGCGACCAGAGCTCCCAGGATGTCGGGGTCGGTTTGCCCCTTCATGTTGTCCTGCACGGCTTGCACCGCCGCCTGTTGCGCCGCGGGGTCGATCGTCGTGTAGATCTTCGCGCCGGTGCTGTAGAGCTTGTCCTGGTCGTAGCCCTTGGCTTCGAGCTCGTCGAGGATCCGTTGCTGGATGAAGTAGTCGAGCGTGCCCGCATTCTCCTTCGCCTGCGAGCCCTTGGGCACGAGCTTGGGGAACGTCGCGGCGTCGCGGTCGGCCTTCGACAGCCAGCCGTTGGCCACCATCTGGTCCATCACGTAGCTCCAGCGCCTCTGCGTGTACGCCGGGTCTTCCGAGCGGCTCGGCAGCTGGATCAGACCGGCGAGCAGCGCCGACTCCGACGGGGAAAGCTGGCTCACGTCCTTGCCGTAGTAGGCCTTCGCGGCCGCCGCGATGCCGTTGGCGCCGCGGCCGAAGTACACGATGTTCAGGTAACCCGTGATGATGTCCGATTTGGACTCTTCGTTGTTGAGCTTGAACGACTTCGCGAGCTCGGTCCATTTACGGGTCAGTGTGGGCGCTTCGTTCTCGGTGGCCTTCTTGATGTACTGCTGCGAGATGGTCGAACCACCACCGGTACCACCGGTGACCTGGTTGTACACCGCGCCGAGGATGCCCTTGATGTCGAAGCCCGAGTTGGTCTCGAACGTCTTGTCCTCGGCCGAGTACACGGCGTGCTTCACGACGTCGGGGATTTGGTTCGGCTGCAGCAGCTCGCGGTCGCCACCCGGCGGGACGCTGCGGCCCATCACCTGGTTGTTGGCGTAGTAGAACGTGATGGGCTGGCTCTGCAACGCCTTCACGTCCTGCGGGGAAGGAACCTTCACCAGGAAGTACGTGATCACGAAAGCGACGGCCGGCACCACGATGAACAGACCCACGCACGCGTACGCGATGCGCCGGATGATCTTCCAGCGGCGCTTCTTGCGTTGCTTCGGCGTGAGCGGCGGCTTGATCGGCTTGCCGTTCTCGTCGAGCTCGGGGCCCTCGTCCTCGAAGTCGTCCTCGTCCGAGTACTGGGGGTGTTCGGAGCTGTCGTACCGATCGTCGTAACGGTCGTCGTACGGGTCGTAGCCGAACTCCGTGCCGTTGTGGACGGCGTGGGTGATCAGGTCCGGTTCGCGGTCGGGGTACGCGGGGGCCGGCGGCTCCGGCCGGCCCTGCGGCGGACGGCGGACAGGACCGGACGCGGTGCGGCCTGGACCACCGGGCCCGGGCGGGCCCGGCTGGCGGAATCCCTGCGGCGGGCTCGCGGTGGGACCGTTCGGGCCGGGCGGACGGCCACCGGGCGGTGGCGGGGGCGGCGGAGCCTGCCGGCGTGGCGGCATGCCGCCCTGGCCGTTGGCGTTCGGCACGCGCTGGGACTGCTGGGGGCGCTGCGGCGGCCGCTGCGGACGGCGAGGGGGCTCGTCAGCGGGCCACTGAGGGTCTGAACCGCGCGGGTCCGCACCACGCGGGTTCGAACCACGGCGGTCTGCACCACCACGCGGGTCTGGACCACGGCGGTCCGCACCACGCGGCTCGTCACCGCTGGGCCACGCGGGCGCGGCACCACGAGGCTGCCGCGGCGCGGCCCCGTTGGGACTGCGCCGCGGTGGGGCCTGCCGCTGCGGGCGGCGAGGGGCGTCCTCGCCCGGCCAGGCGGGACCCGGTTCTTCCTCCGGCCATTGGGCACGGCGAGGTGCATCTGGCTCCTGGCCGGGCCAGGAGCGGTTGCGATCGTCGTTCACGAATGGGCCTCCGAAGGCGGCACTGCCGGCACTGCCGGTACCGGCAATGCCGGCACCGGCGTTCGGGAAAAGCCGGAGCGTGCAGCCCTGTGCTCTGCAGCGGTTTTGGTACTCGTCACTGGCCCGCTGTCCTCCGCGGCCGGGTGGGCTGGGGCTCGCCCGTGCCGAGGACGTAGGACAGGACCAGGTGATTCCAGTGGCACGTCCGGCACACCTCTACGTCGTAGACGGTGAACTCGCCGAACAGCCCCGCCATGCGGGCCAGTTCGTCGGGTGTCCGCGCCGATCCCGAGACGTGCTTCAGCTCGTCGCCGTAGACCCACGACACGAGGGTCAACGGCGTCCGGCGGCACATCGGGCAGGCGCGGTCGTCCGGCCTGCCGTGGAACTTCGCCGCTCGGAGCAGGTACGGGCTCGCGTCGCAGACCTCATGGTCGCCGACGCGTCCGGAGCGGACGCCGGCCAGCAGCGCACGGCGCTGCAAGGCGTAGTCCACGACCTGCCGCTGGGTAAGCACGAGGAACAGAGTACGGGCTCTTCCTGTGTGCGCAGTGCCCCCTGCGGGAGGCCACCCAGGGCGACCAGTCGGACACGCCGGAAATTCGATAACTCTCTGGTGACGTTCGCCCTGGTCTGACCACTTCCGGGGGTTACTTCCGCCACTTCGATGTATCGGCGCGATATAGTTGCCGAGTAGGTTCGTGGAGGCGGTCGGCCCGGTGACCACTGGGCCAACGGCGGCCGCTGCGGTTTGTTCCCGTGAGGGGGTGCGGTGTGCTCGAACTCGCGATCCTCGGGTTGCTGCACGAGGCACCCATGCACGGGTACGTGCTGCGCAAGCGTTTGCACGAGACGCTCGGGATGTTCCGGGCGTTCTCGTACGGCTCGCTGTACCCGACCCTGCGTCGGTTGCTGCGGGCGGGATTCCTCGTCGAGGAGCTCGACGAGGCGGACGACCGGGCCTGGTCCCGGCGCGGCCGCCGCGTCTACAAGCTCACCGCCGAGGGCAAGGAGCGGTTCGCCGAACTGCTCGGTGACGCGGGTCCGCAGACCTGGGACGACGAGGGATTCGGAGTCCACCTGGCGTTCTTCTCGCGGACACCGGCCGACGTCAGGATGCGAATCCTGGAGGGCCGGCGGCGTCGCGTGGAAGAGCGTCGCGAGGGTTTGCGCGAGGCGCTGGCCAGGGCCGAGGAGAGGATCGACCGCTACACCCGCGAGCTGCACCGGCTGGGACTCGAGTCGAGTGAGCGGGAGGTGCGCTGGCTCAACGAGCTGATCGCGCACGAACAAGCCGAGCAGCGTGACCCGCAGGAGTGAGGGCGCGCCGCTCGGGCCGCGGCGTCCTGAAAACGTCACGGCCAGACCTGCAGATGAAGTAACGGATTGAAGGAGAAACCGGCATGGGCGAGAACCGCCGCGTTCGGGTGGCCATCGTGGGCGTCGGCAACTGCGCCTCCTCGCTGGTCCAGGGTGTGCAGTACTACCGCGACGCGGATCCCGGCACGCGCGTGCCCGGTTTGATGCACGTCCAGTTCGGCGAGTACCACGTCAGCGACATCGACTTCGTCGCCGCGTTCGACGTCGACGCCAAGAAGGTCGGCCACGACCTGTCCGAGGCGATCTTCTCGAGCGAGAACAACACGATCAAGATCGCCGACGTGCCGCCGCTCGGCGTGCCGGTGCAGCGCGGGCACACCTACGACGGGCTCGGGCGGTTCTACCGCGAGACCATCTCGGAGTCGGACGAGGCGCCCGTCGACATCGTCGGCGCGCTGCGCGACGCGAAGGTCGACGTGCTCGTCTCCTACCTCCCCGTGGGTTCGGAAGAGGCGGACAAGTTCTACGCGCAGGCCGCGATCGACGCGAACGTGGCGTTCGTGAACGCGCTGCCGGTGTTCATCGCGTCGGACCCGGTGTGGGCCAAGAAGTTCGAAGATGCCGGTGTGCCGATCGTCGGTGACGACATCAAGTCGCAGGTCGGCGCCACGATCACGCACCGCGTGCTGGCGAAGCTCTTCGAAGACCGTGGCGTGCAGCTCGACCGCACGATGCAGCTCAACGTGGGCGGGAACATGGACTTCCTGAACATGAAGGAGCTCGAGCGCCTCGAGTCGAAGAAGATCTCGAAGACCCAGTCGGTGACCTCGCAGGTCGACCGCGAGCTCGGCAAGGGCAACGTCCACATCGGACCGTCGGACTACGTGCAGTGGCTCGACGACCGCAAGTGGGCCTACGTGCGCCTCGAGGGCCGCGCGTTCGGCGACGTGCCGCTGAACCTGGAGTACAAGCTCGAGGTGTGGGACTCCCCCAACTCGGCGGGCATCATCATCGACGCCGTGCGTGCGGCGAAGATTGCGAAGGACCGCGGCATCGGTGGCCCGATCCTGTCCGCGTCGTCCTACTTCATGAAGTCGCCGCCGGAGCAGTACGACGACTCCACCGCGCGCGACGCGGTCGACAAGTTCATCCGCGGTGAGCTGGAGCGCTGACGCGTTTCCTCGCCGGTAGAAGGGCTCCCCGGTTCGCCCGGGGAGCCCTTTTCGGCGTCTACAGGCCCAGCGCGGCCGGGAGCTCGTTGATGTCGCGCAGCACGGCGGTCGCCTGCTCCAGCACGGCCGGGTCCGGCGGGAAGTGCGGGTTCGGCACCGCGTACACGGCCATTTCCGCAGCCAGCGCCGCCTTCAGCCCGTTGGTGGAGTCCTCCACGGCGGCGCACGACGCGGCCGGCACGTTCAGCAGCTTCGCCGCGCGCAGGTAGACGTCGGGCGCGGGTTTGCCGGCGCCGACCTCCTCGCTCGACACCGCCACGGGCACCAGCGACGTGAGGTCGCAGGCCTGCAGGAACGCCTGGATCAGCACCGGCGGTGACGAGCTCGCGATCGCCACCGGGTAGCGGCGGGCGACCGCGCGGACCACGTCGGGCGCGCCGTCGATCACGGGCGGGCCCGATGCGTAGCGCTGCGCCATCCGGTCGATCACGGTCTGCGCGATCTCGTCGGGCGTCAGCCGTGCGCCGAGCGTATTGACCAGGTAGGCCGCCCACTCGGGCGTGCTCATCCCTTGCTGTTCCCTGGTCGATTCGGGTAACCAGGTACCGCCGTGCTCCGCGACCACGGCGCGGCGCACCTCATCCCACGTCTTTTCCGAGTCCACCAGCACGCCGTCGAGGTCGAAGATCACCGCGTCCATGCCTGCAGCCTAGTCTGTGAGGCGAATTACTTCGCCACCCTAACTAAATTTGTTAGCCTAGCTAAGTGACTTCCGGAATCGTGGATCTCGCGCACCGCCTGTGGCCGGTCGTGTTCCGGCTCTACTACCTGGTGCGCCGCGAGACTTCGCAGGCGTTGACGCCCACTCAGGGCTCGGTGCTGTCCGAGCTGGTGCGCGTCGGGCCCAGCCGCATGAGCCGGCTGGCCCAGCTCGAAGGCGTGCGCATGCCGTCGATGACCGACGTCGTCGGGCGGTTGGAGCGGCTCGGGCTCGTGGTCCGGCGCCCCGACCCCGACGACGGGCGGGCCGTGCTGGTCGAAGCCACCGAGGCGGGCGAGGGCTTCTACGCCGAGCTCGTCGCGGCGCGCGAAGCGCAGATGCGCGATCGGCTGCTGGAGCTGACCGACTCCGAGCGGGCCGCGATCGACGCCGCCCTGCCCGCGCTCGGCAAGCTGATCCGCGATTTCCACGTCGTACCCGGGAAGAAAAGTGAGGAGGAACTGATCAGCGATGAGCGCTGAGCACCACTCGAGCCTGCTGGACGCGGTCAAGGGCCAGCCCAAGCAGGTGTGGATCACGGCGTTCGCCGCGGTCATCGCGTTCATGGGCATCGGCCTGGTCGACCCGATCCTGCTGTCGATCGCCAAGGGCCTGAACGCGTCGCCGTCGCAGGTCACGCTGCTGTTCACGTCGTACCTCGGCGTGCAGGTGATCGCGATGCTGTTCACCGGTTCGATGTCCGCGCGCTTCGGCGCGAAGCGCACCGTGCTGGTCGGGCTGACGCTGATCGTCGCCGCGACCGCGTTGTGCGCCGCGGCCGGTTCGATCGAGCAGCTCGTGGGCCTGCGTGCGGTGTGGGGCCTCGGCAACGCGTTCTTCATCGCCACCGCGCTGTCGGTGATCGTCGGCGCCGCCACGGGCGGGCAGTCCGGCGCGATCCTGCTGTACGAGGCGGCGCTGGGCGTCGGGCTGTCCGTCGGCCCGCTGCTGGGCGCGCTGCTCGGCACGATCTCGTGGCGCGGCCCGTTCCTGGGCACGGCGGTGCTGATGGCCGGCGCGCTCGTGCTGTGCTCGGTGTTCCTGAAGAGCGATTCGCATGAGTTGCGTGAGCCGATCAGGCTGCTCGACCCGATCCGCGCGTTGAAGCACCCCGGTCTGCTGCGCACTTCGGTCGCGTCGGCGCTGTACACGGCGGCGTTCTTCGCGGTGCTGGCGTGGTCGCCGTTCGTGCTGGGCTGGAGCGCGATCGCCGTCGGGCTGATCTTCTGCGGCTGGGGCCTGTGCGTGGCGGTGGCCGGCGTCGCGCTGGCGCCGAAGCTCGCCGCGCGGTTCGGCGAACGGCACGCGGCCGCGCTCGCCGTTCTCGGCTACACCGTGCTGATGCTGGTGCTGGCCGTGCCGAACAAGACGGTCGTGGTGATCGGCATCGTGCTCTCCGGCCTGGTTTCGGGGCTTCTGAACACGTTGTTCACGGGCACCGCGATGTCGATCAGCACCGCGCCGCGCCCGGTCGCCAGCGCGGGCTACAACTTCTGCCGGTGGCTCGGCGGCGCCGTCGCGGCCACGCTCGTGGGGCACGTCGCCGACTGGCTCGGCTGGGAGCAGGGCCCGTTCGTGATCGCGGCCGTGCTGTGCCTCATCGCCGCCGTGCTGCTGTCGTTGCGGGAGAAGAAGGCCGACCCGCACGACGTGCCGAAGGAAGCCGCTCTGGTGGGCGAAGAGGAACTCTGAACCCGGGCCGAATACATCTGTTGTTCACTTGAAGGTCCGATTTTGCCGCATATGGTCGCTTTGTTCCCTTACTGAAGTGACCTGGAGGCCCTGTGTCGACGGAACGCGGGCGACTGCTGCCCCTGTTCGCCACTCACCCTGGCGGCCGTTCTCCCCTGACCTGCGAGTACCGCTGCGGCAACGCCTGTTCGCACGAAGCGCCGAACCCCTCGGGCAACGAGTACTTCGGTGACGTCGCGAAGGGCGTGTCCCGGCGTGGCGTGTTCAAGGCCGGCGCCGTGATGGCCGCGGCGGCCGGCGGGTTCGCCGCCCTGTCGGGCTCGGCCGCGGCTTCGCCCGCCCACCCTGGCGGACACCCCGGCGGACACCCCGGCGGCGGCCACCCGCGTCCGGTGCCTGGCACCGACTTCGACGCCGTGGCGCCCAACAAGCTCGACCGCGTGAGCATCCCCGAGGGCTACGACCAGCACGTGGTCATCCGCTGGGGCGACGCCGTGGTGCCGGGGGCGCCGAAGTTCGACTTCCGCGGGCAGACCGCGGCCGCGCAGGCCAAGCAGTTCGGCTACAACAACGACTTCGTCGGCCTGATCCCGCAGGATTCCCTGGGGCTGCGCAATTTGCTCGTGGTCAACCACGAGTACACCACCGAGGTGCACCTGTTCCCGGCCGACCAGTACGACCCGGCCAACCCGACCGAGGAGCAGGTGAAGATCGCGTGGGTGGCCCACGGCCTGTCCGTGGTCCAGACGCTGCGCGACCCGATCGGCGGCGGCCTGCGCACCGTGGCGAGCCCGCTCAACCGGCGCATCACGCTCGACACGATCTTCGAGGTCCGCGGCCCGGCGGCCGGTTCGAAGTACCTCAAGACGTCGGCCGACCCGTCGGGCAAGCGCGTGCGCGGCACGCAGAACAACTGTTCCGGTGGCGTCACGCCGTGGGGCACCGTGCTCTCCGGCGAGGAGAACTTCCACCAGTACTTCGCCAACGCCGACCAGGTGACCGATCCGGCGCAGGCCGCGCGGCTCAGGCGGTACGTGATCGGCACCGGAGAGAGCACGCGCAAGTGGGAGCGGTTCGACAAGCGCTGGGATGTACCGCGCGAGCCCAACGAGCCCAACCGCTTCGGCTGGGTCGTGGAGATCGACCCGAACGACCCGCACTCCACGCCGGTCAAGCACACCGCGCTCGGGCGCTTCAAGCACGAGGCCGCGAACGTGAAGATCACCGCCGACGGCCGCGTCGCCGTGTACTCCGGTGACGACGAGCGCTTCGAGTACATCTACAAGTTCGTGTCGAAGGGCAAGTACAAGAAGGGCACGTCCGCCCTGGCCCGCCGCCACAACTCGGCGCTGCTGGACGACGGCACGCTCTACGTCGCGAAGTTCACCGGCGACAGCCCCGCCGCGGAGATCGACGGCACCGGCAAGCTCCCGGAAGACGGCGAGTTCGACGGCGCCGGCGAGTGGATCCCCCTGGCCAGTGGCAACAAGTCCTTTGTGGACGGATTCACCGCCGAGGAGGTGTACGTCTTCACGCGCCAGGCCGCCGACAAGGCGGGCGCCACCAAGATGGACCGCCCGGAGGACATCGAGCCCAACCCCGTCAACGGCCGGATCTACGCGGCCCTGACCAACAACACCGACCGCGGCGCGGCCGGCAAGGCGGGCGTCGACGAGGCGAACCCGCGCAACGGCAACAAGAACGGTCATGTGCTCGAGTGGGAAGAAGCGCGCGGCGACTCGGCGTCGACGCGGTTCGCCTGGCGCCTGCTGCTGGTCTGCGGCGACCCGGCCACGGCCGACACCTACTTCGGCGGCTTCCCGAAGAGCCAGGTCAGCCCGATCTCGTGCCCGGACAACGTCGCGTTCGACCCCCACGGCAACCTGTGGATCTCCACCGACGGCAACACGCTCGGCGCCAACGACGGCCTGTTCTCCGTGCCCGTGTCGGGTCCGGAGCGCGGGCACGTGAAGCAGTTCCTGTCCGTGCCGGTGGGCGCGGAGACGTGCGGGCCGGTCGTCACCGACCACCTGGTGCTCGTCGCCGTGCAGCACCCGGGTGAGAACGCGGCGAGCTCGGCGAACCCGTCGTCGCACTGGCCCGACGGCGGCACCGCGCAGCCGCGCCCGGCCATCGTTTCGGTGTGGCGCAAGGGCCGCTTCGGGCTCGCCGGCCGCATCGGCGTGCGGTAACTCTTTGGAGTGGCTTCCGCTGCGCCGAACCCGTGCGGAGTAATAGCTTCGGTGGGTGAGGCGGGCAGGAAAAGTCGCGATCGGACGTTCGGCGGGCGCGTCGGCCTGCACCCTGGTGCTGGCCGGTGCGCTCGTCGTCGTCCTTCCGGGTTCCGCTCCGGCAGCCGACACCCCGGCGTGCGGCGGAGTGGCCCCCAACCCGAGCGTCGAGCAGGCGAATTCGCCCGGCGGACCACCGGCGGGCTACGTGTTCACGCCTGCCGCACCCGTGCCGCGCAGCACACCGCCGGACAAGGTGCCGAAGCTCGTCACCGACACCGCGCACGCGTCCGACGGCAAGCTCAACGCGCGGATCCAGACGCCCGACGGCCGCGTCAGCTCCGCCACCCAGACCCTGCCCGCCGCGCCCGGCGGCATCTACACGCTCTCGGCGGCGACCGGTTCCGTCGGCTCGGCGCTGGCCGACCGCGCCAACGCCCAGTCGACCGGCCTGCGCTTCACCGACTCCGCCGGCCGCACGTTGCTGGAGAAGTCGCAGAACGTCACGCACGACGTGCAGTCCGACGGCAAGCTCGCGCGCCAGGACTTCCCCGCGCAGACGGCGCCGGACAGGACCACGTCGGTGGTGTTCTTCGCGACCACCAACCGCAACTGGGTGATGTGGGACTGCGTGAACCTGCAGCTCGCCGCGTACACGGTGAAGCTGGAGGTGCAGAACCCCGCGACCGGCGAGTGGGGCCCGTCGGCCACGATCCCGGCCGGCGAGACCGCGCACTACCGCACGACCGTCACGAACTCGGGCTCGCAGCCGCTGACCGGCGTGCTGCTGAAGGACTCGTGGTGCTCGTCGCTGCCGGGCGCGTTCGACCTGGCCCCCGGCGGGTCGAACGCCGTGCCCTGCGACCACCCGAACCTGGCCGAGAACGACACCGGCCACGTGAACAAGATGCGGATCACCGGCGTCACCTCGCCGAGCGGCGCGCTGACCGACCAGTCGGCCACGGCGTCGATCACCGTGACGCCGCTGCCGCTGATCGACAAGATCGGCGACCGCGTGTGGCGCGACACCGACCGCAACGGCCTGCAGGACGACGGCGAGCCCGGCGTCGCCGACATCCCCGTGACACTCAAGGACGGCGCGGGCGGCACCGTCGTCACTACGAAAACCGCGGCTGACGGCTCGTACCTGTTCGACAAGCGCAAGGACGGGACGTACCAGGTCTGCTTCGACGTCTCGCACCTGCCGGACGGGCTTACCGTGACGAAGCGGGCGGCCGGCGACGCGGCGCGCGACTCCGATGTCGACCCGGCCACGGGCTGCACGGCGGCGTTCACCCTCGGCGGGGCGACGCACGAGAACCTGAACGCGGACCTGGGCCTGGCCCCGCCACCCCCGCCGCCTCCGGCGCCGGCCCCGACGTCGAGCGCTCCCCCGCCACCGCCTTCTCAAACCCCCGCACCTACGGAAACCCGGCCCCCTTCGGCGAGTCCGACCCCTTCGGCCTGACCCGACCACCCCAATGTGGCGTTCGTTGCGTTGAGCGCACCGAACGCCACATTGGGTGCGTTGAGCGTAACCAACGCCGCATTGGGGCGCTTGCCGTCCAACCCCGGATGCGAGACTGGGAAAAGACCACCGGGGAGAGGGGCCATGACGACAGCCACCACCGCCACGACGAAATCCGTGGCGGCGCCCACGCCGTGGCTCAAGTCCCCGACCACATGGCTGACTTTCGCGACGCTGGCGCTCTACGCGTACCTCTCGTGGCGCCGCCGCTGGATGTCGGACGACGGGTTGCTCGTCCTGCGCACGGTCCGGCAGATCCTCGCCGGTCACGGGCCCGTGTTCAACGTCGGCGAGCGCGTCGAGGCCAGCACCAGCCCGTTGTGGACCTGGCTGCTGGCCGCGCTCGGCACGATCCCGGGCCCGGCGCTGGAGTGGCTGTCCGTGGTCACCGGCCTGGTCTGCGCCGTCGGTGGGCTGTTCTTCGCGATGGACGGCGCTCGTCGCCTCTACGACAGCCCGGTCGTCCCGGCGGGGGCGCTGATCGTGTGCGCGCTTCCGCCGTTCCGGGACTTCGCGACGTCCGGCCTCGAAACCGGGCTGGCGATGCTGTGGATCGGGCTGACGTGGTGGCTGCTCGTGCGCGGCAAGGCGCCCAAGGCCACGGCGTTCGTCATCGGTCTCGGGGTGCTGGTGCGGCCCGACCTGGCGTTGTTCAGCATCGTCGCGTTCGCCGCGTTGGTCTTGCTGCGCCGCCCGCGCCTGCGTGCCGGCCTCGGCTGGCTGGGCGTCGGGCTCGCGTTGCCGGTGGCGTACCAGGTCTTCCGCATGGGCTACTACGGCCTGCTCGTGCCGAACACGGCGCTGGCCAAGGAAGCGGGCACGAGCAACTGGTCGCGCGGGTTCGACTACCTGCTCGACCTCGTCGACCCGTACTACCTCTGGCTGCCGATCCTGGCGCTGGCGGTCGCAGCGTTCCTGAGCCGGAAGTCGCGGATCCTCACGCTCACGCCGGTGGCGGGTGCGGTGCTGCTGGCCGCGTACGTGGTGCGCGTCGGCGGCGACTTCATGCACGGCCGGATGCTGCTGCCCGCGCTGTTCGCGCTGCTCCTGCCGGTGATGGCGGTGCCGTTGACGCGCAAGACGTTCGCGCTGCTGGCGGGCGTCGCCGTGTGGTCGGTGGCCGCGGCGGGGTGGCTGCGCGTGCCGTACGCGAACGACCACGCGGCCGTCGGCGTCACCGACGAGCGCGCGTACTGGTCGTGGGTCACCGGGCACGAGCACCCGGTATTGGCGTCGGACTTCCTGGGCGAGCCGGTGATGCGCGCGGCCGTCGAGGCCACCGACGCGACGCGCGCGCCGGCCGTGCTCGTGTACAGCTACGGGGAAAAGCGCTGGTACACGTTCCCGACGGACCGCCCGTACGTCACGCTCGCGGCCGACAGCATGGGCGCGATCAGCAACCTGGTGTCGCTCGACGTGCGCGTCCACGACGGCTACGGCCTGGCCAGCGACCTCGGCTCGCACTCCACGTCGATCCCCGGCGGGCGGCCCGGGCACTCGAAGTGGCTCACCGCGGCGTGGGAGATCGCCGACGCCGGCCGCGGCGACGTCGCAACGGACGGGCAGATGCATGTCTTCACCCCGGCCGAGATCGAAGCCGCCCGGCAGGCGCTGCGCTGCCAGGGCGAGCAGGACGTGCTCACCTCGACGCGCAGCCCGTTGACCTTCGGTCGATTCGTCGACAATTTCGCGGGATCTTTCAGCCGTACGGGCATCCGGTTCGACCGCGACCCCCGCGCGGCGGCGTCCTGCTGACGCTTACGGTGGATCGCATGACCGATCTTCCACTCGCCCTGGTCACCGGTGCCTCGCGTGGCATCGGCGCCGCCGTCGCCCACCAGCTCGCCCCGACCCACCGCCTGCTCCTCGGCGGCCGCGACGAGGCCGCGCTCGAGAAGGTGGCCGCCGAGCTGCCGGGCGCCGCGCCGTGGCGCGTCGACCTCACGGACGAGGCTTCGCTGGCGGCCGCCGCTGCGCAGATCGAGCGCCTCGACGTCCTCGTGCACTCGGCCGGCGCCGCCCGGTTGAACACCGTCGCCGAAGCCACCGCCGACGACTGGCGCGTGAACTACGAGGTCAACGTCGTCGCCGTCGCCGAGCTCACCCGCCTGCTGCTGCCCGCGCTGCGCGCCGCCCGCGGCCACGTCGTCGTGATCAACTCCGGCTCCGGGCGCACTTCCCGCGCCGGCTGGGGCCCGTACGCCGCGAGCAAGTTCGCCGCCCGCGCCTTCGCCGACGCCGTGCGCGAGGAAGAACCGGACCTGCGCGTCACCACCGTGTACCCGGGCCGCACCGACACCGACATGCAGCGCGCGGTCATCGCCCACGAGGGCGGTGAGTACGACTCGGCGCGCTTCCTCCGCCCCGACTCCGTGGCGACGGCCGTGCTCACCGCGGTGAGCGCGAGCCCGGAAGCGCACCTGACGGAAGTGATCCTGCGCCCGCGCTGACCGATCAGGCGCGCAGTCGCGCAGCGGTGTCGGCGACCGACGCCTGGATCTTCGCGCGGTCCACGCGCGTCGGCTCGGCGTCGGCGACGACCTGCTCGCCCGCGACCCAGACGTCGCGCACGCGGCGGGAACCCGCGGCCCACACGAGGTTGGACAGCAGCTGCTCGTCGGGCACGTCCAGGCCGGCCGCGAAAGCCGGGTCGTCGAGGTCGACGTGGACGAGGTCGGCCCAGCGGCCCGGCTCGAGGGCCCCGATGTCGATGCGGCCCAGCGCGTCGGCGCCGCCGCGGGTGGCCATGACGAAGACGTCGGCGGCGGTCAGGACCGTGGAGTCGTCGTTGGCGAGACGGGCGAGCATGGCCGTGAGCTGGAGCTCTTCCCACAGGTCGATGTCATCGTTCGACGCCGGGCCGTCGGTGCCGAGGCCGACGGCGACGCCGGCCGCGCGCAGGTCCTTGATGCGGGCGATGCCCGACGCGAGCTTCGCGTTCGAGCCCGGGCAATGGGCCATGCCGACGCCGCGGGCGGCGAAGAGCGCGATGTCCTCGTCGGACAGGTGGATGGAGTGCGCGGCGAGAGTGCGGCCGGCGAACATGCCGAGCGAGTCGAGCAGCGCCGGCACCGAGCCGTACGCCTTGCGCTGGGCGAGGTCCTCGTTCGCGGCCTCCGCCACGTGGATCTGCACCAGCGCGCCGCGCGCGGCCGCCGATTCCGCGGTGGCGCGCAGGCCGTCGGGGTTGAGCATGTACGCCGAGTGCGGGCCGTAGCCCAGCTCGATGCGGTCGCCGGGGCCGCAGCGCAGGCCGTCGGCGTCGATCCAGCGGTCGATGGCCGCCAGCGACGTGCGCCAATCCGTGCCCGGCAGCTCCATCACCGGCGGCGCCACGAGCACGCGCCCGCCGGTGGTGAGCACCGCGTCCACGAGCTGCTCGCCCTCGAAGTACATCTCGGCGCTGGTCGTGACGCCGTGGCGCAGCATCTCGACGGACCCCAGCAGCATGCCGGTCCGCACGTCCTCGGGCCGCAGCTTCGCCTCGGTCGGCCAGATGATCTCGCGCAGCCACCGCAGCAGCGGCAGGTCGCCACCCATGCCGCGCAGCAGCGTCATCGGGCTGTGCGCATGGGTGTTCACCAGGCCGGGCAACAGGATCCCGCCGAGCCGCGTCACCTCGCCGGTGAACTCGGGTGCCTCGGCGACCGGGCCCACGAACGTGATCCGGCCGCTGTCGTCGACGTCCACGACGGCGTCGCGCAGCAGCGAGCAGGCGGGATCGGCGGGCAGGACGACGGGCGCGTGGAAACGGTGCGACATGCGGAGATAGTACGGGCGTCCCAGACAGCTGTGGTCAGGGTGTCTTCTTGATCAGCTTCCCGTCGGCCCCGACGACGAACCACAGGTTGTCCACACCCTGGCCGTCGATGTCACCGGGACCCTGGTCGCCGACGTAGTAGTACAGCGGCCACACCCCGTACTTCGCCTGCTCGACACCCGGTGTCCGTTCCGTCGCGGTGAGCAGTTTCTGATCCGCGCCCGCGCCCGCGGTGAAATTCTTGCCGCCGGTCAGCGCGGGCCACGTCGCGAGGCAATCGGACTCGCACGTGCTGGTTCCCGTTTTGTCATCCGCGAAGGCATAAAGGGTCCGACCCTCGGAGTCGGTCAGAATGGGGCCGACGCTGGACTGCCCGATCTTCACGGCGCCCACTGGAGCCGGCGTCGACCCTTCGGGTGCCGAAGCAGATCCGCTGGTCGCGGTGCTTCCGCAGGCAGCGAGGGTGCCGAGCAGGGCGGCACCGGCCAGGACGATCGAGACACGCATGAGAACTCCTCCACCGATTCACGTCGAATTCGCGACGAGACACGGCGGGCGCGGCGAAACGGTTCAACCGAATTTTTCCCTGAACCGCCGAACGCCGGATTCCGTGTCGGCTGCGGAATCCGACGTGAAAGGACGAACCTGATGCGAGCACGAATCGCTGCACTGGCCGCGCTGACCGCCGGCCTCGGCCTGCTCGGCGCCGTCACCGCCACCGCCAGCCCGATGCCCGGCACCCCGACCACACCCGACATGCCCGGCATGAGCGGGATGAACATGGACATGCCCGGGATGGACATGCCCGGCCAGGGCGCCTCGACCCCGGCCAAGGCGCCGGCCAGCCTGTCGACGGCCATCCAGCGCTCCCAGCAGAAGCCGATCTTCCTGCAGGCCAAGCTCACCGGCGCCAACGAGGTCCCGGTGGCCGGCAAGCCCGCCGTGGGCGACCCGAAGGGCAGCGCCACCGGCATCGTCGAGGTGCAGGGCGACAAGGTCACCTACGCGTTCTCGTGGAAGGGCATCAGCGCCCCCACTCTCGGCCACATCCACGAGGGCAAGGCCGGGGTGAACGGTGACGTCAAGGTGCCGCTGTTCGGCACCGCGATGCCCGACACCGTGACCGCGGCCGCCGGCACCGCCACGATCACCGACCAGGCCACGGCCGACGGCCTGCGCAAGAACCCGTCCGGCTTCTACCTCAACCTGCACACCAAGGAGTTCCCCGGCGGCGCCGTCCGCGGGCAGCTCACGCCGCTGCGCTCCTCGGTCGACATGCTGAAGCTGCTGCAGGGCGGTGGCCTGCACGCGTTCATGTCCGGCAACCAGGAGGTCAAGGCCGCTCCGGGCGAGCCGAAGGCCGGTGACCCGAAGGCCAACGCCGTCGGCTTCGTCCGCCCGACCGGCACGCAGGTGCAGTTCTCCTTCGCGTGGTTCGGTTTCCAGCCGACGCTCGCCCACATCCACAAGGGGAACTTCGGCAAGAACGGCGCCGTGGTGGTGCCGCTGATCGGCACGACCGTGCCCGCGGGCGTGTTCGCCGTGTCCGGCACCGCGACCGGCCTCGACTCGGCCCTGGTGAAGGACATCGCGCGGCACCCGCTGTCGTACTACGCCAACCTGCACGACGCCGCCTTCCCCGGTGGCGCCGCGCGCGGCCAGCTTTTCTGATCCAGCACTGAAAACGGGGGCCGGCTCACCAGCCGGCCCCCGTTTTCCTTGGCGAGAAAACTCAGTTCACGACCCCGCTGCGCCAGGCCCACGCGGCGATCTCCACGCGGTTGCGCGCCCCGACCTTGCCCTGCACCGAAGCCAGGTGGGTCTTCACCGTCGAGAGCGACAAGTACAGCTCCGCGCCGATCTCCGTGTTCGTCAGGCCACGAGCGGCGGCCTTCACCACGTCGAGCTCACGTGCGGTGAGCGGTTCGGACGGCGGCGGCACCTCGCGCTTGTGCCCGTTGGCGCCGTCGAAGTGCTTGAGCAGCCGCACGGTGATCTGGGGCGACACGAGCGCGTCGCCGCGTTCGGCCGCGCGGATGGCCTCGATCAGCAGCGCCGGGCCGGCGTCCTTGAGCAGGAAGCCGCTCGCGCCGTTGCGCAGCGCGGTGTGCACGTACTCGTCGAGGTCGAACGTGGTCACGACCACGACCTTCAGCGGGTCGGTGACGTCCGGGCCGGCGAGCTGCCGCGTGACCTCGAGGCCGTCGAGGCCCGGCATGCGGATGTCGAGCAGGCAGACGTCCGGGCGCAGCTCGCGCGCCTTGGTGACGGCCGAGACGCCGTCGGCGACGTCGGCCACCACCTCGATGTCGTCCTGCGCGTCCAGGATCATGCGGAACCCCATCCGCACCATCTCCTGGTCGTCCGCGATCAGTACCCGGATCACCCGTCATCCCCGTTCGCCTCGAGTGGCAGCCAAGCTTCCACGCGCCAGCCGCCGTCGGGCCCGCGCCCGGCCGTGAGCCGGCCGTGCAGCAGGGCGACGCGCTCGCGCATGCCGACCAGACCGTAGCCGCCCGACCCGCCGGCCGGTCGGTGAGCCTTCTCCCGGCCGTCGTCACGCACCGACAGGTGCAGCTCGCGGCCGGTGACCTCGGCGTGGACCAGCGCTTCGGTCGCGTCGGCGGCGTGCTTGCCGACGTTGGTGAGCGACTCCTGCACCAGCCGCAGCGCCGAGCGTCCGACCTCGTGCGGCAGGTCCGGCGGCAGGTCCAGCACCAGCGTGGTCTTCACGCCGTGGTTGGCGCCGTCGACGAGCTTGCGCAGGTCGGCGGCCAGATCCGTGGTGGCCTGCTCGCTCAGGTCGCTCGCGCCGGCGGGCGCGTCGCCGCGCATGCTGCGCACGAGCCGGCGCATCGCCGCGAGCGCTTCCGTGCCCGCGTCCTCGATGCGGCCCATCGCCTCGAGCGCGAGCTGCGGGTTCTTCTCGCCCATCATCCGCGCGGCTTGGGCCTGCACGACGATGCCGGTGACGTGGTGGGCCACCACGTCGTGCAGCTCGCGCGCGAGCGCCATCCGCTCGGTGGTCTGGGCGTCGGTGACCGCGGCCTTCATCACCTGCGTGCGCTCGGAGTCGCGGGACCGCAGGAACATCCCGATCGCGATCGCGATGCCGAGCAGCAGGCCGGCGACCACCACGTACGAGCCGATCTCCTGCGGATCGCTGAGCACGGAGAAGGTCGACCGGTGGGCGTTGAGGATGGTCCCGATGGCCACCACCGCCGACAGCACCGCGATCCTCGGCCACGCCTTGACCAGCGGCACCGCGCGGACCAGGGTCACCACCACGCCGATCCCGGCCACGACCTGCGTCGGCGGGATCCCGGCGGCTATCCGGTACTCGTAGCCCAGCCGCAGCCACGGCGTCACCAGCGCGGACAGCAGCATCAGTCCGGCGACGCCGAGCATCGCGTCGCCCGGCCGGCGCGGCGAGAGCACCGCGACCACGGCGGCGCCGATCGAGCAGAACAGCACCGGGAACCCGGAGGCCCCGCCGTCGTAGGTGAACCCGAACTCGAACAGGAGCGTGATCGCGAGCAGGCCGATCAGCGGCCACTGCCCCATCGCCAGTGCGTTCACGCGCCGCAGGCGACGCAGCCGCTGCTCGCGCTGCACGGTCCGGGTGCGGCCCGAAACTCCGATCACCACCGCCGCGATGAGCAGCACGCTGCCGAAGAGCAGGGCCTGCGCGATCGTCGAGTACGAGAGGTCACCGTACGGGTACCGCCCGAAAACCGCGATCAAAGCGCCGACCACGAGCGAGCTGATCGCTGCGAACGCCACGCCCGGGCGGACCTTGCGCGCGGCGTAGTAGACCATTTGGGTCCCCGCCACGACCTCGGTGATCGAGAGGTTCGCGAGCACGCTCGAATACGCGGGCGCGTGCAGGTAGCGGATGAAGATCGTGAAGAACGCCAGCGCGAACGCCCCGACCATCGCTGCCACGGCAGCGCGCCGGCGAGCCCAGATCGCGCACCCGGCCATCGCGAAGATGCCAGGCAGCAGCTCGAAGTCGACCCAGCGCGGCCCGATCTCGTCGAACGCCGCGTTGGTCACGAAAGCGAGGTCGAACATCAGCGCCGAAAGCAGCACCACCACGGGCATGCCGAGGCGGCGCACGACCTCGGTCACGCGCGTGGAAAAGGAGGAAGACGGCGGAGCTTGGGACACAACCGAACGGTAGAGGATCTCGGGCCGCGCGCACCTTGGCCAGGTGGTTCGAGCCGCATCGGCCGATCGGCCGATGCGGGTGATCGCCGGACTGGCCGTCTGCCCGAAGTGGACACCGGCCCCGATCCGTGAAGGTGGTTCCCGACAAGCCGATGATCAACGAGGGAGAAGCACCCGGATGAGTAATCCACAGTGGACTTCCGGCCCGGTGCTGTCGGGGCGGGGGCTGGTGAAGCGGTACGGCGGGCAGTACGCGCTGGCCGGTATCGACATCGACATCCAGCCCGGCGACGCGGTGGCCATCGTGGGCCCGTCCGGGTCGGGCAAGACGTCGCTGCTGCACGTGCTCGCGGGCATCCTCCGCGCCGACGGCGGCGAGATCCACCTGATGGGCCGGCGCATCGACAACCTGAACGAGAAGAAGCGCAGCGAGCTGCGGCGCACGGAGTTCGGGTTCGTCTTCCAGTCCGGGATGCTCGTGTCCGAGCTGACGGCCGAGGAGAACGTGGCGCTGCCGTCGCTGCTCGCGGGCAAGGCCCGCCGGGAGTCGATCGCCGCGGGCCGCGAGTGGCTGGCGCGCCTCGGCCTCGCCGGCAAGGAGCAGCGTCGTCCGGGTGAGCTCTCCGGTGGTGAAGCCCAGCGCGTGGCCATCGCCCGGGCGCTCACGCATCGGCCGAAGGTGATCTTCGCCGACGAGCCCACCGGCGCCCTCGACACGCGGACCGGCCGCGAGACCATGCAGGCGCTGCTCGGTGCCGCGCAGGAGTCCGGCGCCGCCGTGATCGTCGTGACCCACGACCGCGAGCTCGCCGAGTCGATGCCGAAGACCGTGGCCATCCGCGACGGCCTCATCGCGGCGGCGTCTCAGCAAAAGAGGTTGGCGGTATGAACTCGCTCCAGCTCGCCCTGCGCGTGCTCCGCGTCGACCGGCGGACCCGCACCTCGGCGATCCTCACCGCGGTCGGCGTCGCCGTCGCGACCGGGCTCGTGCTGCTGCTCGCGTCACTGCCCTTCGCGACGCAGGTGCGCGAACAGCGCGGCATCTGGCAGTCGTACTACAACTTCGACACCAGCGGCACGCCCGTCATGCTCGTCACCGGGGCCAAGGACTACTTCCACGGCCAGGAGATCATCCGCGTCGACGTCGCGGCCACCGGCAACACGGCCGGGGTGAAGCTGCCGGCCGGGATCCCGAAGCTGCCCGGACCGGGCGAGACGCTCGTGTCGCCCGCGCTGGGCCGGCTGCTGAACAACACGCCGGCCAACCAGCTCGGCGACCGGTTCGGCAAGCCCGTCGCCGCGCTCGGCGACGAGGCGCTGAAGTACCCGGAACAGCTCGTGGCGCTCGTCGGCCACAGCGAGCAGGAGCTCAGTGCAACGGAGGCCGAACGCGCGACGGAGGCCGTCGCGCAGCCGGTGAGCGCGTTCCCGGACCAGAAGGCGAAGGCGGATCCGCTGCTGACGCTGCTGGCTTGGGTCGGCATCATCGTGCTGCTCGTGCCGAGCCTGGTGCTCGTCGCGTCGTCGGCGCGCCTGACCGCGGCCCGGCGTGAACGCCGGCTCGCCGCGATCCGCCTGGCGGGTGCGACGCCGGGGCAGGTCACGTCCATGGTCGCCGGGGAAACGATCCTGTCCGCGGGCGTCGGGGCCCTGCTCGGCCTGGGGATCAGTCCGGCGCTGCACGGCCTGGCGAGTTTCGTCCCGTGGGACGGCGGCACGTGGCTGGCCACGGACTTCACGCTGCCGATCCCGCTCGCGGTGTTCATCGTGATCGCCATCCCGGCGCTCGTGGTGCTGGCCGGCGTGCTCGGCCTGCGGCGCGTGCTGCGCAACCCGCTCTTCGCGACCGGCGGCCACACGGTGAAGCCGCTGCGCTGGTGGCGCCTGCTCGTGCTGCCGGTGGCGGGCCTGTTCTTCCTCTACGCCGTGGTCGGCTCCCGGGACGGCGGCTCGGCCGACATGGTGCTGGTCGGACTGTTCCTGCTGATCGCGTCGGCGATCGTGGTCGGTCCGTGGGTGACCTCGGCGGTCGGCGGTACGTTCGTGCGGGGCTGGCGCGGACCGTCGGCGCTGCTGGCCGGGCGCCGGCTGCGTGACGACCCGAAGGGCGCCTACCGCGCCACGGCGGGCATCGTGCTCGCGGTGTTCACCGGCTCGATGGCGCTCACGCTGCTGCCGTCGTTCGAGTCGCTCGCCGGTGGCGGGCGGACGTACGCGGACTCGGTGCTCTACGCCGACAGCACCCCGGACAAGGCCGCGGCCGTCGTGGACCACGCCAACTCGACACTGGCCCGCTACGGCCAGCAGGAACGCGCGATCGCCGTGGGCCAGGTGTACCTCGAGCAGGGCACCGGCAACGAGCGGTCGTACCAGCGGGCACTGGTGATGTCCTGCGCCGACGCGGCCCGGCTCACCCGGCTGGGGATCACCGCGGCCGACTGCAAGCCCGGCGTCGGGCTGTACGCGCCGTACGAGCTGAACCCCGCCGAGTACCACGTGGTCGGCGACCCCGAGCCCAGCGACCCGGGCCAGCCGCTCGGCTCGGTGCCGGTCGGGACGTTCAAGATGAGCGACAACGTGAGCAGCTCCTACCTGCTCGACCCGGCCGCGGTGCCGGCCGGCGTGAAGCTCGGCGCGGCCACCGTGATCGCCCCGACGACGGACGCCGACCGCGAGATCGTCCGCACCGCCCTGGCCTCGGCCGCGACGGGCGCGGAGGTCGGCAGCCGCGACCAGTACCTCTACGACCAGCAGACGCAGCTCTCGGACCTGCGCCGGGTGACCGTGATCGGCCTGGTGGCCGCCGGCATCCTCGCCGGCTGCAGCGCGGCCGTCGCCACGGCCGGCTCGATCATGGACCGGCGCCGGACGTTCGGGGCCCTGATGGCGGCCGGCACCCCGGTGAAGGTGCTGTCGAGGGCCCTGCGCATGGAGACGGCGCTGCCCGCGCTGGTCGCGACGATCGGCGCCGGCGTGGTCGGCATCCTCGTCGGGATCGGGCTGTTCAGCACGGCCGGCGAAGGCGGCGTCGTGTTCAGCCCGTGGATCTTCGCCCCGGTCGTGCTCGGCGTCGGGGTGGCGCTGCTCGGAGCCTCGATCTGCACGCCCGCCCTGCGGCGCGTGCAGGCGGAACCGCTGGCCGACGAGTAGCGGGCGGTCCGCCCTTCACGGGGTGGGGCGGACGCCGGGGGTGAAAAAGGGGGAGAAAAGGGCCGCTGCCGGGGGTGGGAACCCGGCAGCGGCCCTTTTCGAAGACCTTTTTACGACAAATTGTCAGCGTTTCTCGAAAATGAGGTCGTGTGACACGCGGCCTTCGGCGTCGGCGCGCTGTTCGAACTTCGTCCGCGGCCGCCATTCGGGCCTCGGTGCCCAGCCGCCCGGTTCGTCCGCGTAGCGGTTGCGCAATGCGGGCTCGGCTGAACACACTTCCAGCATCTGCTCGGCGTAGTGCTCCCAGTCGGTGGCGAGGTGGAACGTGCCGCCCTCCGCGAGCCGCGACGCGACGAGAGCCACGAAGTCCGGCTGCACGATCCGGCGCTTGTGGTGGCGCTTCTTCGGCCACGGGTCCGGGAAGTACAGCCGCACGCCGGCGAGCGCACCGGGCTTGACGTGCTCGGTCAGCAGCACCACCGCGTCGCCGTGCATCAGCCGCAGGTTCTCGACGCCGAGCTTCTCCGCGCGCAGCATCAGCTGGCCCAGGCCGGGGTCGTAGACCTCGGCGGCCACGTAGTTGAGCTCGGGCGCGGCCGCCGCGAGCTGCGACGTCGTCTCGCCCATGCCGGAGCCGATCTCCAGCATCACCGGCGCCTCGCGGCCGAACCACTCGGCGAAGTCGACGGGTCCGGCCGGCAGGTCGGCGACCGTGCGGCCCAGCTGCGGCCAAAGTTCGTCCCAGGCACGCTGCTGGCCGACGGTCATCCGGCCGCCGCGGTTGACAAAGCTGACCACGCTGCGCAGCCGGGGCTGGTCCTCGTTCTCCACCCCGACAAGATACTGATCCGGCCAAAAGCAGGCCGACCCCCACGCGGCACGTAACCGTTGCAACGAAGCCATTCGGCCGTGACTGTGATCGGATCAGTATCCATCGGCGCGGCCGGGCGGGTCAGCGGACGGCTTCGAACTCCCCGAGCCGGGAGCGCAGTCCGGCGAGCCCGGACACGGCGATCGGGTGCGGCGTCGTGCCCGTGTGGGCGGGCAGCACGTCGATCCAGCCGGGATGGCGATCGGTGTTCAGCACGGTCGTCGGGACGGAGTGCCCGGACTTCCCGCGCTCGGACGGCATGAACTCCCAATAGCCCGATTCGCCGTCGGCGGCCCAGGGCACGAACTCCCAGCCGGAGCGGCGGGAAAGCAGTTGCTGGATGCGGTCTTCGATGCGGAACCCGAGCTCACGCGACTCGAGCCGCCCGCTCGCGACGGCGCGCAGCCACCACGGCGCGGGCACCGGACCCTGCATGCCGCTGGCTCTCCGGTAGAGGGCGAGCACCAGGTCTTCGGCCGCGCGGTGCACCCACGCCTGGCGCAGGTCGCCGGGTTTCATCGCGGGCTGCGCGAACCGGGGCAGCTCGATCGCCTGCGACCATTCGAGGTCCAGCATCGGTTCGAGCCGGGGTTGGGGCGCCGCTTCGTTGTGGCTTTGGGGGGCCGCTTCGGTGCGGGCCGAGGGAATGGGACTCATGAGCCCCTGACCAGCGTCCACCGTCAAGGTTCACCTCCGGGGAGCTGAGACGGACGAGCACGCTCTTGATCTCGAATATCCTGGGGACTTTGCCAGTATGTCCGCTCCCTGTGAGAGAAGCCACAACGACTTAACGCGGTCTTAATCCGTTTGCCTCGTGGACACCTGTTCTGCACGTGCAGATTAACGCGAATGTGCTCTCGTCAGGCGTCGCGGCGGTTCGCGGTCACCACGCCGGCGACGAAGAACGCGAGACAAATGCCGCCGAAATACGCGAGGTAGCCCCACGGACCGAAAGCGGGCGTCATGTTCAGCGCCGCTTGCGTGAAATCCCCACCGGCGAACTGCCCGGCCGCGAAGAACGGCAGCCACGGGTAGACGTCGGGGCCGACGCGCGGGATCAGCAGCACCAGCCCCTCCACGAGCTGGGTCCAGACGAGCACGAGCGTCAACGCGAGCGCGGTGCTCCGCAGCAGCAGCCCGACGCCGACGCCGAGCAGCCCGGTGAGCGCGAAGGTCACCGTCTGCCCGAGCACCAGTCGCCAGTCGCCCGCGGAGTGCAGCGCGAGGTCCGCGTCGGGGCGGATCAGCGCCGCGATGCCCCACGAGCCGACTCCCGCGAGCAGCCCGAGCACCGCGCAGACGACCACGACCACGGTGCCCTTCGCGAGCAGCGCGGGCACGCGCGTCGGCACGGCCTGGAACGTCAGCCGGAGCGTGCCCCAGCTCGCGTCGGAGGTCGCGGTGAGCACGGCCAGCACCAGCGCGACCGTGCGGCCGATGCCGGTGGCGAGCTGGGTGTTGCCGACGCTCGCGGTGACCTCCGAACCGGCGAGCGCGAAGAACAACGTCGTGAACGCCAGCGGCGCGAGCACCGAGAGCGCGCCGCACCACCAGGGCGCGCGGGTGGAGAAGAGCTTGATCCGTTCGGCCCGCAGCACGTTCACCGGGCACCTCCGCTCGTGAACTCGGCCGTCTGGCCCGTCAGCTCCAGGTACGCCTGCTCCAGCGACCCGGCCAGCGGGCTCAGCTCGTGGAGGGTGGCACCGACCGTGAACGCGACCTCACCCACGGTGTCGCTGTCCACTTCGGACACCACGAGCGCATCGCCCTCGTCGGTGAACGTGATCCCGCGCTCGGTCAGCGCGGTGCGCAGGGCGCCGGCCTGGGGCGTGCGCACGCGGACACCGCGGGAGCCGGCGCGGTGGACGAAGTCGGCCATGGTGCCCTGGTAGGTGAGCCGCCCGCGGCCGATCACCACGAGGTCCTGCGCCGTCTGCTCCATCTCCGGCAGCAGGTGGCTCGACACGAACACGGTGCGGCCGTCGGCGGCCAGCGAGTGCATCAGCTGCCGGACCCACAGCACGCCTTCGGGGTCGAGACCGTTCACGGGCTCGTCGAACAGCAGCACCTTCGGGTCGCCCAGCAGCGCGGTCGCGATGCCGAGGCGCTGCAGCATGCCGAGGGAGAACTCGCCCGCGCGTTTCTTCGCGACGGACCCGAGGCCGACGAGGTCGAGCACCTCGCCCACGCGCCGCTCGGGCAGGCCGTCGGTCGCGGCGAGCCAGCGCAGGTGCTGCCGGGCGCTGCGGCCGGGGTGGCGCCAGGTCGCGTCGAGCAGGGCGCCGACCGTCCGGAGTGGATCAGCCAGCTGCCGGTAGGGCTTGCCGTCGATGTGCGCGGTGCCGGCCGTGGGCGTGTCGAGACCGAGCAGCAGCCGCATCGTCGTCGACTTGCCGGCGCCGTTCGGGCCGAGGAAGCCGGTGACGCGGCCGGCTTCGGCGGTGAAGGTGAGGTCGTCGACGGCCAGGGTTTCGCCGTAGGACTTGGTCAGCCCGTGGGTCTCCAGCACGCGGGCACCCTACCGAGCCGAGCGCGTGCCGAAAACGAAAAGATCCGGGTCGCCCCCCGAATTGGCGACCCGGATCTTTCTTCTATCCCCTTTTTCCCCCGTTCAGCCGGTTTCGGCCCCCGCCGCTTCCGCCCGAACGTCCCTGTGGTGGGTCTTTCGTCAGGCGTCGCGCTTCTTCGCGACGCCGATCGCGATGGCCAGGAGCACGATCGCGATGCCCGCGAAGTAGGCCAGCGACCAGCCCTGCGAGAGCACTGCGTCGGACTGCGGCGGGCCGCCCCGCGTCGCCCCGCCGCCACCGCGGAGGAACTTCTCCGCGACGTTGAACGGCAGCCATTCGTGGATCTTCGGGCCGACGGTCGGGATGAGCTGCACCAGGCTTTCCACGGCCAGCACGTAGATCAGCAGCAGCGCGATCGCGCCGGCGCTGTGGCGGATCAGGATGCCGACCGCCACCGCGATCACCGCGGCGAAGGCGAAGAGCACGCCGACGCCGGCGACGTTGATCCACTCGGCCGAGGTGTCGAGCGCCAGTGCGTCCGACGGGCGGATGGCGTAGCCCAGTGCCCAGGCGCCGAACGCGCCGACCTCACCGATCACGAGCGAAAGCAGCGCGACGACAGTGGCCTTGGCGATGAGCACCGACGTGCGGCCCGGCACGGCCTGGAACGTGGTGCGGATGGTGCCGAAGCGGTACTCCGTGGTCACCGAGAGCGCCGCCAGCACCATGATCACGGCGATGCCGAACTGGTAACCGAACTGGGTCGTCGCGACGTCGATGGTCTCGTCGCTCGACGCCGCGCTCGCCACGAGCGCGGAGAAGCCGGCGGTGAGGACGATGGCGATGAGAGCGCACCACCACGGTGAGCGGGTGGTGAACAGCTTGATGCGTTCGACCGCGAGCAGAGTCATGGTTCTTTTCCCCGGAATCCTTGTCGTACGAGTGGTCGTCAGCGGGCGGTGGGCTGAAGGGCTTGCTGCGCCTCGGCCTCGAGCCCGGTGTGGTACTCGACGGAGTCGCCGGTGATCTGCATGAAGGCCTGTTCGAGCGAACCGGTCTGCGGGCTCAGCTCGTGGAGCACGACATTCGCGGAAGCCGCGAGCTCGCCGATCTTGGCACTGTCCATCCCGGACACGATGAGCGCTTCACCCGAGTCGGTCACCTGGGCGCTGGCGCGCACCAGCGCCTCGCGCAGCACAGGCAGCTGCGGCGAGCGCACCTTCACGGTGTTCTCCGCGGCGCGCGCCACGAACTCCTCGGTGGACGACTGCGCGATCAGCTGACCCTTGCCGATCACCACGAGCTCGCTCGCGGTCAGCGCCATCTCCGAGAGCAGGTGGCTCGACACGAACACCGTGCGGCCGTCGTCGGCCAGGCGGTGCATGAACTTGCGGATCCAGAGGATGCCCTCGGGGTCGAGGCCGTTCACCGGCTCGTCGAACAGAAGCACCTCCGGGTCGCCCAGCAGCGCGCCCGCGATCCCCAGCCGCTGCGACATGCCGAGCGAGAACCCGCCGGCGCGCTTGCCGGCGACGCTGGTGAGACCGACGACGTCGAGCACTTCGTCCACACGCGACGCCGGGATGCGGTTGGACTTCGCCATCCACGTCAGGTGCGCGCGGGCCGAGCGGTTGGGGTGCACCCACTTCGCGTCGAGCAGCGCGCCGACGGTGCGCAGCGGGTCCTTCAGCTCGTGGTACTTCTTGCCCCCGATGCGGACCTCGCCGCCCGTGGGGTTGTCCAGCCCCAGGATCATGCGCATGGTGGTGGACTTGCCGGCGCCGTTCGGGCCCAGGAAGCCGGTGACCTTTCCCGTGGCCACGCTGAACGACAGGTTGTTCACCGCCAGCGTGTTCCCGTAACGCTTGGTGAGACCTGATGCCTCGATCATTCCTGCTCCCTCGTTGACGGCTGTGCCGCTGTACCCGCAACATCGTGACCGAGCGAGACCGGTCTTCGCGTCATCCTGTGGGTCGAACTCGTCACCCGACCTGAGTAGTACCCAACCGCTCCGGCGGTGGATGTGCGATCGGTGAAACCCCTGAGACGACCCTGAACTTCAGCGTCCGAAATGGATCAAGTGGATCAAGACCTCAGCCGAGGCCGGGGCGCGCGAGGCCGGTCTCGTAGGCCAGCACCACGGCCTGCACGCGGTCGCGCAGGTCGAGTTTCGCCAGGATACGGCCCACGTGCGTCTTCACGGTGGCTTCGGAGAGGAAGAGCGTTTCCGCGATTTCGAGGTTGGACATGCCCTTCGCGATGAGCACGAGGACTTCGCGTTCGCGGTCGGTCAGCACGTCGAGCTCGCTCGCGTCACGCACCGGGGAGCCGCCGGCGCCCACGAAGCGGTCGAGCAGCCGCTTGGTCACCGAGGGTGACACCACGGCGTCGCCCGAAGCCACCGACCGCAAAGCCGACACGAGGTGGTCCGGTGGGGTGTCCTTGAGCAGGAAACCCGACGCGCCGCCCTGCAAGGCCGCGTAGACGTACTCGTCGAGGTCGAAGGTGGTCATCACGAGCACCCGCGCGGTCCCGGCGGCCACGATCTGCTTCGTGGCCTCCACCCCGTCGAGCACCGGCATGCGCACGTCCATGAGCACGACGTCGGGCCGCAGCTCGTCGGCCAGGCGGATGGCCTGCGCGCCGTCGCCGGCCTCGCCCACCACGTCGATGTCGGACTGCGCGCCCAGCACCATGCGGAAGCCGACGCGCATCAGTTCCTGGTCGTCCACGACCACCACTTTGATCACGGCGCCAACCTAACGGGCAGCACGGCCCGCACCTGCCACCCACCGGCGGGCGCGGGGCCCACCTCCAGCGTTCCGCCGTACACGTTCGCGCGCTCCCGCATCCCGATCAGCCCGTTGCCGCCCGCGACCTGCAGCCGTGGGGTCTTCTTCGACGGCGCCGCGGCACCCACCGTCACCTGTTCGAGCTGGCGAGCGCGGCCGGCGCCGTCGTCGCGGACGAGCACCTCGACCACGTCGCCGGTCTTGCTGTCGCCCTTGCGGTGCACGTGGACCTCGGCCCGCGCACCGGTGCCGGCGTGCTTGAGCGTGTTCGTGAGCGACTCCTGCACGATGCGGTAGACGCCGAGGGAGACGCCGGCGGGCAGGTCGGCGAGGCCTTCGCCCACTTCGAGGTCGACGGGCACGCCCGCGCCGCGCATGCGTTCGGCCAGCTCGCTCAGCGCGTTGGCGTCGGGCTGCGGCACGCGGGGCTCGCCGTCGCCGTGGTCGCCGCGCAGCACCTCCAGCAGCCGGCGCAGCTCGCCGAGCGCGCCGCGGCCGGTTTCGGAGATCGTGTGCAGCGCGCGCCCGGCCAGCTCCGGGTTCGTGGGCAACGCGAGCGCCGCGCCGTCGGCCTGCACCACCATCACGCTCACGGAGTGGGCGACCACGTCGTGCAGCTCGCGCGCGATGCGGCCGCGTTCCTCGGCCACGGCGATGCGCGTGGCCTGGTCGCGTTCGGTCTCCAGCAGGTGCAGGCGGGCTTCCACTTCCAGCTGGTACGCGCGCCGCGCCCCGACGAACTCGCCGAGCGTCCAGCACAGCGCGATGCCGAAGGCGGTGAACAGCGCGTTGCCCAGCCACGGGGTCGACTTGTCGGTGAACACCTCGACCCCGGTCATCAGCACGAGCGCGCCGACGTAGATCAGCCCCTGCTTGCGCCCGATGTAGACGAGGATCGAGTACAGGCTCATCGCCAGCGCCGCGACGGAGGAGAAGCCGAGCGACAGCGCCCCGTGCGCGATGGCGACGAAGAAGACCACGTAGGCCGAGACCAGCGGCTTCTTCCGCCGGAACACGAGCGGCGCCACCATGGCGACGTCGATCGGCAGCGTGATGAACCACGGCGGCGGGTGGTTCTTGGTCCCGACGGTGCCGCCGACGAACAGCACGAAGTCGATGAACAGCAGGACCACGGCGAGCAACGTGTCCCCCGCCATGGGGTGGGCACGCATCCAGAGGCTCAGCCGTCGCACCCGACAAGATTAGGTCGGTACTCGGGCACGCCGCGTCATCCTCGGGTAGCACTGTCGGTAGCACTCGCGGCGACGTGGCATGGCACGATTTCCCGGCGAGAGCAGCCGGGCGAGAGGGGACTGGGGCCGTGACGGAGCCGGGGCGCCTCGCGGGCCCGCTGTCGATGTCGGTCGCGAACCTGTGCCACCGGCTCGCCTCGCAGGTCTCGCCACGTACGGCCGCCGGGTTCGCCGAGGTGCAGCGCCGGCTCGCCGCGCCGCTGCAGGTGGCTGTGGCCGGACGGATCAAGTCGGGCAAGTCCACGCTGGTCAACGCGTTGATCGGCCGCCGGGTCGCGCCCACCGACGTCGGTGAGTGCACGCGTCTGGTCACGCGCTTCCAGTACGGCACGGTCGACCGGGTCGAGGTCGTGTTCACCGACGGCACCAAACAGGTGCTGCCGTTCGCCGCCGACGGGTCGATCCCGGCCGAGCTGGGCGTGGACATCAAGAAGGTCTCGCACCTCGAGGCCTACCTGACCAACGCGGTGCTGCAGGGCATGACCGTGATCGACACCCCGGGCCTGGGCTCGCTCGACGCCGCGTCCGTCTCGCGCACGGAGCAGCTGCTGGGTGCCGCGCAGGAGGACACCGGTTCGGACCACCTCGACGACACGTCCCGCAACGCCGTCGCCGGCGCCGAAGCCGTGCTCTACGTGGTGACGCAGGGCGTGCGCGCCGACGACCAGCAGGCGCTCGCCGCGTTCACCGCCGCCACCGCGAGCCGCGAGGCGGGCCCGGTGAACGCGATCGCCGTGCTGAACAAGGCGGACACGATCGTCGCGGAGACCGTCGAGGGGTCGGGTGGCGACATCTGGCTGGCGGCGAAGTTGCTGGCGGAGAAGCAGGCGAGCACGCTCAAGCCGCGCGTGGCCGACGTGCTGCCGGTGATCGGCCTGATCGCCGAGTCCGCCGAATCGGGCGGCTTCACCTCGGCCGATGCCGACGCGCTGCACCAGCTCGCCGCCCTCGAAGACGACGTCCTCGAGACCATGTTGATCTCGGCCGACATCTTCACCAGCTGGGAGTGCGACCTCCCCGCCGGCGTCCGGCTGCGGCTGCTGGAGAAGCTCGACCTCTACGGCGTCCGCCGCGCCGTCGACGCGATCCGCGCCGAGCCCGCCATCACCGCCGGCGCGCTGCGGAGGGTGCTGCTCGACGCGTCGGGACTCGACGCCGTGCGGCAGCGCCTGGCCGTCGTCTTCGCCGCGCGCGCCGACGGGATCAAGGCGGCCGCGGCGCTCGCGTCGGTGACCGCGCTGGCCCACGCGTCGGGCGATCCCGGCGAACGCCAGCGTGTGCACGACGCGATCGAAGTCCTGCTCGCGAAGCCGGAGGCGCACCAGCTGCGGCTGCTGGAAGCGTTGACGCTCGTGGCTTCCGGAGCCGTCGACATGCCGGAGGACCTCGCCGAAGAGGTGCTGCGCGTCGGCAGCAACGCCGATCTCGGCGCGCAGCTCGGCCTTCCCGGCGCCGCCCGGCCGGAACTGGCGGCGCACGCTCTCGAACGCGCGGGCTGGTGGCGCTCCTTTGCCTCGTTCGGCGCAACGCCCGCGCAGAGCCGCGTGGCGCACGTCGTCCACCGCGCCTATTTCCTGATCTGGCAACAGATCCGCATGCCCTAGGTTTGTCGCCGTTCACGCGTAGGGTGGATTTCGTGCGGCTGGAGAACACCACCTCGTGGCGGGCGTCCTGGGGGAGCGAGCAGGAGATCGACATCGCTCTGTACCTCCGGGACGTGCTCGCGCTGTCGGTCGCCGAGGGCCAGCTCCTGCCACCGGTGGAGCCCGCGGTGCCGGTGCGGGTGCCGCCGGCCATCGACCGCGCCGCCGTGCAGGCGCAGTGGGCGGACTGGTGGACCGATCTCCTGGAGTTCGTCCGGCTCCGCGGTGAGTCGGGTTCGCGGACGCCACGCGGCCGCTTCGGCCGGCCCGCTCCCGGCGACGGCTCGGCCATCGACCTGGCCATCCAGCACTTCACGCCCGCGGCCGCGCGCCACTTCACGGAGGCCCGGCGGCCCGCGCTGCACGCCGCGTTGGGCGCCGCCGGCTTCTACCGGCGCCAGATCGTGGCGGGCGACCGGCTGGGGCAGCTCGTCCGCGAGACCGAGGTCGACCTGGGCCGGCGGGCGCGGCCCTTTCGGCTGTCGGTCATCGAGATCTCCGTGGCGGGCCGCGTCTGGCTCCGGACGGCCGAGGACCAGATCCTCGTGTCTTCGCGCTTCGCCGAAGACGTGCCTTCGCTGGAGCAGGCGATGCGCTCGGTGATCCGCGACCTCGCCTGACGCCGTCCGCAAGCGTTTGCGCTCCCGGAATCGCGCCCGACTGGCGAAGATCTGCTCCAGACTGGTGCAATCCCGGTGGGTCGAACGGGCGGTCCGCGGGGCGAGGCGGGGGTGAGGGTGTGGCCTGGTTCCGCAACCGCGGCACGGAGCCCGTCGACGGGGAGCCCGGAACCACCGCCGACCCGGCCACGTCGAACACGGATGTGGACGTCGTAGCTGCCCCCGGTGATCTCGAACGCGCGCTGGCCGATCGTCAGGCGCTCATCCAGCTCTGCCTCTACGCGCTCGATCGCGCCCGCAGCGGCGGCGTCGTCCAGCGGCTCGAACACGGCCTCGCCGACATCGGCGTCACCGCGCTGCGCCCCGACGGCGAGCGCTTCGACCCCTCCTGCCACGAGGCCGGCGGCGCGATCCCCACCGACGACCCGGCGCTCGACGGCGTGGTCGCCGAGACCGAGGTGATCGGGTTCGCCGAGGGCGAGCGGCTGCTGCGCGCGCCCGTCGTCACCGTCTACGCGAAGCGAGCCCAGTGACCTCTCCCAGCCTTCCCGCCCAGGTCCAGGCTGCGCGCGAGCAGCTGCTCACCGTGGTCCGCGACGCCGACCCGCAGGCCGCCAAGTGGGTGGACGACGTGCGCCGGGCGCGCGCGGCGAAACCGTCGGTCGTGGTCGTCGGCGAGACCAACCGGGGCAAGAGCACCCTGGTCAACGCGCTGCTCGCGACCCCGGGACTGTCCCCTGTGGACGCCGACGTCGCCACGGCCACGTACCTCGTCTTCGAGCACGCGCAGGAGTGGGGCGCGCAGGCCTGTTACCCCGGGCAGCTCGCGCCCGTGCCGATCCAGCTGGGCGAGCTGGTCAATTGGGTCTCGGCCGCCCACGAGCTGCCGCCGGGCCAGATCCCGCCGCGCTACGTCGAGGTCTCCGGGCCGGTGCCGCTGCTGGAGCGCCTGACGCTCGTCGACACCCCGGGCGTCGGCGGCCTCGACTCGCTGCACGGCGAGCTGGCCCGCGAGGCGGCGGCGAGCGCGACGGCCCTGGTGTTCGTGCTCGACGCGTCGGCGCCGTTCACCTCCACCGAGCTGCAGTTCCTCCGCGATGTGGCCGACCGGGTCGAGACCGTGCTGTTCGTGCTGGCCAAGACCGACGCGTTCCGCGGCTGGCGCGAGATCCTCGAAGCCGACCGCCGGCTGCTCGCCCAGCACGCTCCGCGCTTCGCCGACGCGGTGTTCCACCCCGTCTCGGCACGCGTGTTCGAAACGGCCGCGAAAGCGCCGAACGAGCAGGTCGCGGCCCTGCTGCGGGAGAAGTCGGGCATCGCCGCCGTGCAGGTGGCGCTGCAGGAGATGCTCGTCGGCCGCTCGATGATGCTGGCCGAGGCCAACACCCTGCGCGCGCTCTCCAGCGCGTTGGCCGGCATCAAGGCGAAGCTGCAGGCCGAGAGCCGGGCGCTCTCGGCGGGCGAGGCCGAGGCGGAGCAGCTGCGCGAACGCCGGGACCACCTGCAGGCCGAACGCCGGTCGTCCACGCGCGGCTGGCAGCTCAAGCTGCGTGGCGAGATCCAGCGCACCCGCGTGGAGGTGGGCCACGAGAGCAGCCGCGAAATGCGCGACGCCCAGACCCACTTCCGCCAGCGCATCGACTCGGCGAAACGCGATGAGCTGGCCGCGTTGCCGCAACAGGTGGACCTCGCGTTGCAGACGACGTCGCAGCGCGTCTCGATGCTGCTTTCGCAACGGCTGAACCACGTGACCAACGTGGCGTTGTCCGAGCTGTTCTCCCCCGAGGAGCTCGACGTGATCCGCGCACAGTTCGCGCGGGCCGGCGGGCCGCCCGTGGTGCTGCGGCCGCCGGACAAGAAGCCGCCGACGGCCGAGGACAAGCTGCTGGTGTTCATGGGCATCTCGGGTGGCGTCGGCGCGGGCAAGATCGCCGCGTTGCCGCTGGCCGGGGTCGCGATCCTGAACCCGGTGGTGCTGCCGGCCACGATCATCATCGGCCTCGGCGCCGGCTGGTGGATGGCCCGCACGCGCAAGCACGCCGCCGACAAGCAGCACATGAAGCAGTGGCTGGTCGAGGCCATCGCCGACGCGCGATCCACGCTCGACCAGCTCGTGGCCGAGCAGCTCATCGAAGCCGAGCAGCAGCTGTCGATGGCGCTCGACGAGGCGCTGAGCCGCCGCATCGAGGCGATCGAGGCCGAGCTCAAGGACGTGGACCGCACGATCAAGATGGGCGCGCAGGAGCGGGCGAAGAACATCGCGATCACCGCCAAGCGCCTGAAGGAGGCCACCGACGGCCACGCGAGGGCGGAATCGCTGCTCGGGCGCATCCGAACGCTGCGTGACCGGGGTTGATCAGCTTGTGGACGGGAACCGAACCGGCCTAACGTGAGTCCTACCGATCGACAGCAGACGCAGCCGGCGAGACCCGGTCCTAAAAGGGGGCTTTTCCCATGTGGGTCGACGAGAGTGGCGGCACCGACACCGACGCCAACGGACCCGAGGCCATGACGGTCCACGTCGAGGGCCAGGACTACCAGGCGGAGGTCAACTACGACGTCGACTCCGACGGCGTGAACGACACCGCCATCGTGGAGCACGACGACGGCACAGCGCAGGCGTTCATCGACTCGGACGGCGACGGCGTCGCCGACCACTACGCCGTGCTGGACAGCTCCGGCCACGCCGTGGACCAGGCGGTTTACGACGAGGCGAGCGGCGCGTGGGTCGAGTCCGGCGGCGCTGAGCACCCGGGCGGCACCGACACGCACTCGCAGGACGACTCCACGACCGGCCACATCCACGCCGACCTGCCCGACGGCGAAGTCGACGCCGGCGTCGCCACGATCGACACCGACCACGACGGCCACAACGACACCGCCATCGTCGAGACCAAGGACGGCGGCACGATGGCGTTCACCGACACCGACGGAGACGGCGAGGCCGACGTCGCGGTGGAGATCGGCGCCGACGGCAGCACCACCACCTACGAGCACACCGGCGCCGGCCAGTGGACCGAGGCCGAAAGCGCCGGCGTCCGCGCGGCCGACCCGGCGAGCGACTCCATCTGGGGCGGCGACGGCACGCAGCTGCTTTCGGGAGTCGCGAAGATCGATTCGGGAACCGGACAATGGATCAGCCCCAACTGACCCATTTGTAACTCACGTCACAACGGGCCCGGCACTCGCCGGGCCCGTTGTCGTTTCCGCGCCCGCTGACCCTCGTCCGAATTGGGTACCCCGCATCGAAAGGATTTCCGGCACTGGACCAATCCGGTGACAACTGAATCGATTCCCTTATCGTTCTTGTGAGAGAACCGACAGGTCAGCTCTCGGTTACCTGCCGGTCATCCGGCTACAGTCGAGGAATCCCAAAAACCCGCACACCGGCTCACCCCCGGTGTGCGAAGCCATTCGGTCGCCGGCAACGAGGCCCGCACCCGGACATCGCGGTCCGGCGTGTGGGCTTATTTGTCGTCGGAAGTTCGGAAGTCAGGAGTAGAGATGACCGCAGTCGCCATCCCCGGACTGGACAATGCGCCGACGACGCACAGTGGCGTGCTGTCCTGGGTCCGGGAGGTCGCCGAGCTGACCACCCCGGACCGCGTGGTGTGGGTCGACGGGTCCGACGAAGAGGCCGCGAAGATCAACGACGAGCTGGTCGAGGCCGGGACCTTCGTGAAGCTGAAGGCCAAGCCGAACTCCTACTGGGCCACTTCCGACCCGGGTGACGTCGCTCGTGTCGAGGACCGGACCTTCATCTGCTCGCAGCGTGAGGAGGACGCCGGCCCGACGAACCACTGGGTCGCGCCCGCCGAGATGAAGGCCACGATGACCGAGCTGTACCGCGGGTGCATGCGGGGCCGCACGATGTACGTCATCCCGTTCTGCATGGGACCGCTTTCCGACGAGAACCCCAAGCTGGGTCTGGAAATCACTGACTTCGCCTACGTCGTGGCGTCGATGCGCGTGATGACCCGCGCGGGCAAGGCTGCACTGGACAAGTTCATCAACCCCGACGGCACCGAGCGCGAGTTCGTGCCGGCGCTGCACTCGGTGGGTGCGCCGCTCGAGCCGGGCCAGAAGGACGTCGCCTGGCCCTGCAACGACACCAAGTACATCTCGCACTTCCCCGAGGAGCGCGCGATCTGGAGCTACGGCTCGGGTTACGGCGGCAACTCCTTGCTGGGCAAGAAGTGCTACTCGCTGCGCATCGCCTCGGTCATGGCGCGCGACGAGGGCTGGCTCGCCGAGCACATGCTGATCCTCAAGCTGATCTCGCCCGAGGAGAAGGTCCACTACGTCGCGGCGGCGTTCCCGAGCGCCTGCGGCAAGACCAACCTCGCGATGCTGCAGCCGACCATCCCGGGCTGGCGCGCGGAGACCCTCGGCGACGACATCGCGTGGATGCGCTTCGGCGAAGACGGCCGTCTCTACGCCGTGAACCCGGAGTTCGGCTTCTTCGGCGTCGCGCCGGGTACCGACTGGCACACCAACCCGAACGCCATGCGCACCATCGAAAAGGGCAACACGGTCTTCACGAATGTCGCCCTGACCGACGACGGCGACATCTGGTGGGAGGGCATGGAGAACACGCCCGAGCACGCCACGTCGTGGAAGCACCAGGACTGGACGCCGGCGTCCGAGGAGAAGGCCGCGCACCCGAACTCACGCTACTGCACGCCGATGTCGCAGTGCCCGATCCTCGCGCCGGAGTGGGACGACCCGCAGGGTGTGCCGATCTCGGCGATCCTGTTCGGCGGTCGCCGCAAGACCACGGTGCCGCTGGTGAACGAGGCCCGCGACTGGCAGCACGGCGTGTTCATGGGCGCCACGATGTCGTCGGAGACCACGGCGGCCGCGGCCGGCGCGGTGGGCAACGTGCGTCGCGACCCGATGGCGATGCTGCCGTTCCTCGGCTACCACGCCGGTGACTACTTCAAGCACTGGCTGACGCTGGGCAAGAACGCCGACGCGAACAAGCTCCCGAAGATCTTCTACGTCAACTGGTTCCGCCGCGGCGACGACGGCCGCTTCCTGTGGCCGGGCTTCGGCGAGAACTCGCGCGTGCTCAAGTGGGTCATCGAGCGCGTCGAGGGTAAGGGCAACGCCGTCGAGACGCCGATCGGTTTCGTGCCGCGCGCCGAGGACCTCGACACCGAGGGCCTCACCGAGCCGGCCGCCGACATCGAGGCCGCGCTCGCCGTGCACCCCGAGGAGTGGCGCGAGGAGCTGCCGCTGATCGAGGAGTGGTTCGCGAAGATCGGCGAGGTGCCCACCTCGCTGCGTGACGAGCTCGACGCGCTGGCCCAGCGCCTGAGCTGACGTTCTGTCCGAAGGGGACGTTCGCACCGTTGTGGCGCGAACGTCCCCTTCGTGCTGCCCGTGGCCCCAAGATCGTCGGCGGCGCCCGGTAGCGTGAGCCGCATGCAAGCGTTCGCGCACCGGTGGTCCCGCCGATGATCATCGACGCCCGCGGCCTCGGCGTGAAGGCCGGCGACCTGTGGCTGCTCGACGACCTGGACTTCTCCGTCGACCCCGGCGAGTGCGCCGTGCTGGTCGGCCCCAACGGCGTCGGCAAGTCCACCCTGCTCCGCTGCCTGTACGGCATGCAGGAACCCCAGCGCGGCCGCGTCCGCATCGACGGCGAAAAGCCCGACGAACGCAGCGTCGCCTTCCGCCGCAAGGTCTCCGTGCTCTTCGACGACTCCGACTTCTTCGCGGAGCTCACGCCGATGCAGCACCTGGAACTCCTGGCCGGCTCCTTCGGAGTCGATCTGGGCGACTTCGACGCGCTGCTGGCCGACGCCGGCCTCGCCGACCGCGCCCGCGTCACCGCCGGCCACTTCTCCGCCGGCCAGCGCCGCCGCCTGCTGCTGCTCGGCGTCACAGCCCGCGCGCACAAGGTCCTGCTCCTGGACGAACCCGAACGCGCCCTCGACACCGCGGGCAAGGACTGGCTCGTGGACCTCATCAAACGCTCCACGTCCTCCGGCGCCGCCGTCGTGGTCGCCACCCACCACCAACCCCTCCTCGACGCGGCCGACAGCGTCCTCGAACTGTGGTGACCTCGACCTGCCCCGCGTGCGCGGCCGAGAGCGGGGCCCTCCCGTGGTAGCCCTCGCCACCCGCCTGCGCGTCCCCGGCCGGAAGCGCTTCGGCGGGATCTTCAGCGGCGACAGCGCCACCTTTGTCCTCATCTTCGGCGTCGGCTTCCTCTTCACCGCGTTCTTCCGCACCGAGGCCTGGCATCGAGTCCTTTTCGGACCGTCCCCTGTGGACTACCCCGCCGTGCTCGGCCTGGTCACGCTCTGCTGCGCCGTCGGCTGGCGAAGCCTGCTCCGGCGGGGCTTCGTCTGGACCGAACCGGCCGAACTCACGTGGATGGACTTCGCCCAGGTCGACCGCCGTCGAGTCGTGGCGGCGCGGCTGGCGGGCGGCCTGACCGGCTTCGTCATCGTCGTCGCCTACCTCGCCGGGCTGATGCTGGCCGTGGGCGGCAGCTCGCTGGACCTGTGGCGCGCGGCGCTCGCCCTGGTCGTGAGCAGCGCGGTCCTGGTGTTCGCGACCGCGCGGCGCACGGCGTTGCGAATCGACACCGCCGGGCCGGTGCTGCTGGCCGTGCTGGGTGTCGTGGTCGCGGCCGCGCACCTCGGGCCCGTCGCGGTGCAGTACGCGGGCGGCGGCATCCTGTTGTGCGCCGTCGCGTTGTCGTTCGGCGGTGAACCGGTCACGCGTGCGGGCCGGGCGATCCTGCTGGACGGCTGGAACGCGCGCGTGCTGCGCTCGGTCGCCGTCACGTTCCTCGACCCGATGATGATGCTGCCCGAGGCCACGGCGTCGGGCCGGTGGTCGCTGGGCCGGCCGACGCCGCTGAGGCTGGCCGTCGCGGGTATCGCCGGTCGTTCGCGCTACGCGGGGATGCTGCTGCTCGTCGCGCTCGCCGTCGCGGTGGGACACGTGGCCGTGCCGACGTTGCCGGGTTCCGTGCTCGTGGGCCTCGCGGGTTACGTCGCGCTGACCCCGTTCGGCGCCGGGCTCGGCGTGCTGTGGCGCAACCCCGGCCGCCGGCGTTGGCTCGGCTCCACGGATTCCGAGCTCGTCGTCGCCCACGGCGTCGTGCTCACCGTCGTCGCCGTCGTGTGGTCGGCGCTGCTCGCAGCCGCGCTCGCGGCGCTCGGCACGTCGGTCGACGCGCGGTCGTGGGTCACCGTGGCACTCGCTGTGCTGTCGGTGTTGCGCACGGTCACGCGCAAGCCGGTGGACTACAGCAGCGCCGGATTCGTCGACACCCCGGCCGGTCCGCTGCCCGCCAACCTCGCCCGCCAGCTCTTCCGTGGACCGGACCTCCTGGTGGTCGGAATCGCGGCGCTCTCACTGCTCGGCTGACCCGCGTCCGGCGGGTTAGGCTCCCACCGGACGAGAGGAGTTCACGTGGGCGGTGGACACGCTCCGGGCACCGGCCGCCGGGCAACCAGCGAGTTCCCACCCGGCTGGAGCGACGAGCAGATCATCGCGGTGATCAAGGACGTCGCCAACGATCCGAGCGAACCCCGCACCCGGCAGTACAACGGCCGCTGGCGCTGCGTCGGCGAACGCTACGGCGTGCAGGTCGTGGTGCTCGTCGACCCGGAGGGCTTCGTCCACACGGGATACCCCATCGCCGGCGACGGCGTGATCCGCAACCCGGACACCGCGCGCGACCCCGCGAACCCGACGGTGGCCGACCGCGCCGAGAACCGCATCAGCTACTTCACCGACAGCCTGCTCGACCTGCTGTCCGACCGACTCCCGCCCGAGGACCTGGCGCACTACCGCACGCTGCAGTGGGCCGGCGAATGGGAAGAGCTCACCGACACCCTCGCCGCCCACATCACCATCGCCGACGTGCCGCTCAACCCGGACGAGACCTCGGACCTCGAGAAGCTCCTGAACTCCTTCGACCTCCCGGTGCGCGCGTGCGCGTTCATCAACGACCGGGAGCACATCCTCGCGAAGCTGCGCGCCTAGCTGGCCTGCGACATCTTGAACGCGGGGTCCGGCTCCTCGCACGCCGTCCGCAGCACGTCCAGCGGCACCCCCACCGCCTCGGCGATCGCCGAGACCGTGAAGAACGCCGGCGTCGGGATGCGCCCGGTCTCGATCTTCCGCAGCGTCTCCACCGAGATCCCGGCCTCGGCCGCGACGTCGACCATGCTGCGGCCCGCGCGGGCAGCGCGCAGCGCCACCCCGAGGCGCTCACCGCGGGAGCGCTCTTCGTCCGTCAACGGCACCCGAACCATGCCTCGCAGTCTAGTCGAAAGTTGTCCACTGCCTGTGGACAACTCTGTGCACAAGGTGTGGAAACCGCCGCGAGCCACGCAACCACAACACCTGGGCGACGCCGAGCCGGGCGCCCACAGCCCCTAGATCAACGCCGAAACCGTCCCCAGGCAGCTGTCCACGAGGTTGTCCACAGCTCGGATCCGGACACTTCGTCCCCCGAAGGCCGGATTGACCGGGTCGGCGCAAGTGCCCTGGAAACGGCCCCGAAGACCGTTCCCAAGTCGTTGACCTGGGCTGATCAAATCGTTGTGCCGTTCACGTGACGCCCGTGTGGCCGAAGTTCTAGGGTCAGGCCCGTCGCGTGTTGCGTGAGTGTTAGGTGAGGTCCCGATGTCCACAACAAAACCGGACGGGCGGGTGCGCGGGTTCCAGTTCAGCCCGTGGAACCTGTTGCTGATCGTCCCGCTGTTGATCCTGGTCACGCCGTTGTTCAACTTCGACGGCCCCCGGCTCTTCGGCATGCCGTTCTTCTACTGGTTCCAGCTCGTGTTCGTCGCCGCAGGCGTGCTGTGCACCGGCATCGTCTACTGGGCGACCCGCAAGGAGCCGACCACCGACGAGCCGGACAAGCTGAGCGTGGACGACCTCGACGAGGGTGAGAGCCGATGACCATCCAGTGGGTCCAGCTGACCATCTTCATCATCCTCTTTGCGCTCGTCACCGTGCTCGGGTTCGTCGCGTCGCGCTGGAAGGCCGGCGCGAACCTCGACCACCTCGACGAGTGGGGCCTCGGCGGCCGCAAGTTCGGCGCGTGGATCACGTGGTTCCTGCTCGGCGGTGACCTCTACACGGCGTACACGTTCGTCGCCGTGCCCGCGCTGGTGTTCAGCGCCGGCGCGCTCGGCATGTACGCGCTGCCCTACACGATCGTCGTCTACCCGATCGTGCTGCTGCCGGCGCTGCGCATGTGGTCCGTCAGCCGTTCGCGCGGCTACGTGACGCCGGCCGACTTCGTGCGCGGCCGCTTCGGTTCGCCGACGCTCGCGTTCCTCATCGCCATCACCGGCATCGTCGCGACCATGCCCTACATCGCGCTGCAGCTGGTGGGCCTCGAGGCCGTGCTGCGCACGATGGGCATCAACGGCTCCGGCATCGTCGGGCACCTGCCGCTGCTGGTCGCGTTCCTGATCCTGGCGCTGTACACGTACCAGTCGGGCCTGCGCGCGCCGGCGCTGATCGCGTTCGTCAAGGACATCCTGATCTACATCGTGATCATCGTGGCGATCGTGTACCTGCCTTCGAAGCTCGGCGGCTGGGACCACATCTTCAACCAGGCGGCGACGAAGCTGGCCACGCCGAGCCCGGCCACGGGCAAGCCGGCGGGCTCGATCGTGCTGACGTCGACGAACCAGCTGCAGTACGCCACGCTGGCCCTCGGTTCGGCGCTCGCGCTGTTCCTCTACCCGCACTCGCTCACGAGCGTGCTCGCCTCGCGCGGGCGCAACGTGATCAAGCGCAACATGGTCGCCCTGCCCGCGTACTCGCTGGTGCTCGGCCTGCTCGCGCTGCTCGGGTACGTCGCCATCAGCGCCGGCGTGAAGCCGCTGACCAACAACGCCACCGGCAAGCCCGACGGCAACACGATCGTCCCGCTGCTGTTCGACTCGCAGTTCGCGCACTGGTTCGCCGGCATCGCGTTCGCCGCGATCGGCATCGGCGCGCTGGTGCCGGCCGCGATCATGTCGATCGCCGCGGCGAACCTGTGGACGCGCAACATCTACAAGGAGTACATCCGCAAGAACGCGACGCCGAAGCAGGAAGCCAAGCAGGCCAAGCTCGCGTCGCTGATCGTGAAGCTCGGCGCGGTGCTGGTGATCATCCTGATCGACCCGCAGTTCTCCATCGACCTGCAGCTCATCGGCGGTGTCCTGATCCTGCAGACGCTGCCGGCCGTGGCGCTCGCGCTGTACACGCGGTGGCTGCACAAGGCCGGCCTCATCGCCGGCTGGGTCGTGGGCATGGGCTGGGGCCTGATCATGCTGTACGGGATCCCCAACCCCGCCAACGGAAAGCTGCACTTCGGCGGCTCGGCGCTCGCGATGGGCAACCTGTCGATCTTCGGCTGGCACCCGTTCTCGGGCACCGGCCTGGCAACGGTGCAGATCTACCCGGGCTTCGTGGCGCTGATCGCCAACATCCTGGTCGCCGTGATCGTCTCGGCCATCGCGCACGCGGCGAAGTGGAACCCCGGCGTCGACGAGACCCAGCCGGAGGACTACCACGCGGACGAGCACGACAAGGACCTGCGGCCCATCGGCGTGCACTGAGTTCTAGTCCACTGTGGACGGCCCCTTCGCCGGATTCGGTTCCGGCGAGGGGGCTTTCTCTTTGCCGATCATCGCGTTCGACACCACGTAGAGCACCACGGCGTTGAGCAGGTGCCACAGGAAGTGCGTGCCGACGGGGAAATCCCCGCACACGACGCCGTCGATGGTGCGGAACGCCAGCGACAGCGCGAACACCGCACCCGCCACGGCGAAGTGCGTCCAGTACGGGTCGCGCGCGTACGCGAGCACGCAGGCGAACACCGCCAGCCCGATCAGTGCCGGCAGGTACAGCCCACCGCCGAGCGCCGCCAGCGCGGCCGTGAGCACCACGAACGCGGGCGCGGCGAGCCAGGACCATTTCGGCCTGACGCCGAGGAAAACGTGGGGGAACTTCGCGGCGTAGTAGAGCACGAACGCGAGGATGAAGCCGGAGTCGGCGGCCCCGCCCCAGCGTGTCGCGAGCAGGTGGAACACCGTGCTGGCCAGGAACACCAGCCCGACGAGCACCGCGAGCGTCCGCCCGGTCCGCCGCCCGTCGGCGCGCCACCACACGGCGATCGCGGACACGAGGAACGCCAGGTTGGTGACGTCGTTCAGCGGCTCGCCCCACAGCCCGGGCGCGAGGCGTTCGCAGTAACGGTCCACGTATGCGGTCCAGTTCACGGGGTAAGCAAACTCCACCCGGGTGAACGCGTGGTGCCAAGGGTGGCGTGTTTGGCGTTAGCGTGGGGCTATGAGCGACAGCCGGTTCCCCGTGACCGAACTCGAAGACCTGCCCGAAGACCTGCGCGCGCGGGTGGCCGCGATCGCGGAGAAATCCGGCTTCACGCCGAACATCTTCCGCGCGCTGGGCCACCGGCCGACGGAGCTGCGGGCGTTCATGGACTACCACGATGCGTTGATGGAGCGCGAAGACGGCTTGACGAAGGCCGAGCGCGAACTGGTGGTCGTCGCGACGTCGGGGGCGAACCACTGCACTTACTGCATCGTCGCGCACGGGGCGATCCTGCGGATCCGCGCGAAGGACCCGGAGCTGTCCGACCGCGTCGCGGCGAACCCGTGGCAGGTGGAGCTGGACGAGCGCGGCCGGGCGATCGTCGACCTCGCGCTGGCGCTGGCGCAGGATTCCGCCCTGTTCGGCGAAGCCGATCTCGAGGCGGCGCGCGACGCGGGGCTGACCGAGGACGAGATCTGGGACGTCGGCGCGATCACGGCACTGTTCGCGATGTCGAACCGGCTGGCGCACCTCACCGCGCTGAAGCCGAACCCGGAGTTCTTCCTGATGGGGCGTCAGAAGCGGTAGAACGGGCCGGGCAGGTCGCGGCTCACCTCGAAGTGGCCGCGCAGCCAGGAGCGCAGCTTGTTCATCGGTTTGGTCCAGATGCGCGGCGCCGGCCCGAAGTAGCGCGGGTCTTCGTGCGGGGTGAACGCGTCGCCGGTCAGGATCACCACGTCGTGGCCGCGCGGGCAGTGGCCGGACACGGAGATCATGCCGCGCGTGAGGTTCTCGACCCACTCGACCTCGTCGACGCCGAGCAGGGTGCGGCGATCGCAGACGGCGCAGTAGACGACGAACATCTAAAGCTCCATCCGCCAGGTCTCGCCGGTGACCGGCGGGCCGAAGTCGCGGGTGGGTTCGGCGGTCTGGAGTTCGAACCCGGCGCTGCGGTAGATGCCGCGGGCGGCGTCGAGGGCCGAGAGCGTCCAGAGCTCCATGGCCGCGTAGCCGCGGCCGCGGGCGAACTCGACGCATTCGTGCACGAGCCGTTTGCCCACGCCGTGGCCGCGGGCGGCGGGTTCGAGCAGCAGGAGGCGGAGTTTGGCCGTGCGTTCGTCCGCGCTCGGCATGCAGAAGATGCTGCCGACGCGTTCGCCGGCGAGCTCCGCGATCCACGCGGCCTGGCGCGGGTCGTCGCGGTGGTCGGCGAAATCGGCGACCACGCGGGCGACGAGGGCTTCGAAGCGTTCGTCGAGGCCGTACTCGCGGGCGTAGAGGGTGCCGTGGCGGTGGACCACCCAGCCGAGGTCGCCCGGTCGCGGGGTGCGCAACACGAGCGTGGGGTCGGTGGCTTTCTCACCGACGAGCTGCGTGATGGTCCCCATCGCGCCGAGCAGGCGGCGCTGGTCTTCGTCGGGGAAGCGTTCGAGGAGGCCGCCGATCTGGCGCACCGAGCGGCCGTCGAGGTCGGCGAACGCCTCTCGGCCGGCGTCGGTCAGGCGCACGATCTGGCGGCGGGCGTCTTCGCCGCTGCGCTCGCGGAGGACCAGCCCGCGGCTCTCGAGGCGGCCGAGCAGCCTGCTCGCGTAGCCGCCGTCGAGATCGAGGCGTTTACGCAGGTCACTCACGTGGAGCTCGGTTTGTTGGGCGACCTCGAACAGCACCCGCGCTTCACTCAGCGAATATTCGGCGTCGGCCGGTCCTTCGTCGAGGACGCCGATCACCCCGGTGTACAGGCGGTTGAACGCGCGCACGGTGGCAACGCGCTCGGCCAGGCTCACGTCGTTCATTGACCACCTCAACCAAATCGTTGACGGAGTCAAGCATCGCGCCGCAAGCCGGTTCGCGCAAGGGTTTCGGGGAATCGGACAAAGGGTCCAGACATATGGAAACCCCGTGATGCTGCCAGGTCGGGGGTCCGCCAGCATCACGGGGTCGTAGTGGGTATCGATGCCGCGAGTCGCGGCGTTACACCCACAGCACTTTGTGGTCTAGGTCACTCATGTGAGTGACACACTAACCAGTTACGGCTGGGTCAGCGCATGAACGGCTGACGCGCCTGGGCGAGGGCGATGAGCTCCTGGCGCACCGTCGAGGTGGCCGCGGTGTCGATCGCCCGGTTCAGTGCCCGGCGAGTACGAGCCTCGGCGCGACGAGCACGGAGCTTGGCGGCGATGTTGCTCATTGTTTCTGCATCCCCTTTGGAGGTTCTCGGTGGCTGTGTCTCTAGTATGCGCCTTTTTTCACATGGATTCCAACGAATCAGCGGTGATGTGGCTTACTTGCCGATGAATCATCGGCAGTGTCCTGGTTTACGCCGGACAAATCGCGTGTCCCGGGTCACTTTGCGGTAACGGCCTAGCGGCGTATCGGCTTGTCTAGCGTTATTGCTAGATACCGCTAGGCAGCGTCATACAGCGGTAGCGAGGGGAAGACGGCGCTCAGTCGCGGCCGAGCAGGTAGTGCCCGAAGTGGGGCACCGTGAAGGCGATCTGCCCGCGTTCGGCGGAGTAGACCAGGCCCTTCTTCATGAGGCTGTCGCGCGCCGGCGACAGCGAGGAGGGCTTGCGACCCAGGTAGACGGCCACGTCGGCGGTGCCGGCGGCCTCGTCGCGGCCTTGGGTCAGCTCGGCCATCGCGAGCAGGTACTCGCGCTCGGCGGGCGTCGCGCGCTCGTAGCGTGAGCCGAAGAACCCCACGGCCAGCTCGGACTCCGCCTCGGGCGCCGCGACCTGCACGTCCTTCACCGTGATCGGATCCGCGGGCGCGGCGTCCCACGCCGCTTTGCCGTAGGCCTGGATGAAGTAGGGGTAGCCGCCGGACGCGTCGAACAGCGCGTCGAGCGCCTCGGGCTCGATGCCGGCTTCCTCGCGCTCGATCGGCGCCATCACGGCGAAGTCGGCGTCCTCGCGGCTCAGCCGATCGATCCGCGCGTAGCGGAACAACCGTTCCGAGTAAGACTTCGACGCACTCAACACGGCCGGTACATGCGGCAGTCCAGCCCCGACCACCACCAGCGGCGCCCCGGACTGCGACAGCTCATGGCACGCGGCGCACAGAGCCGAAACGTCGTCGGGCTGCAGATCCTGGATCTCGTCGATCAGGAGCGCCACCCCGGTGCCCACGTCGGCGGCCAGGTCGGCGACGTCGGTGAACAGCTCCACGAGATCGATCTCGATGTCCCCGGAATCGGCCCGCCCCTGCGCGGCCGGCGCCTCGATCCCGGGCTGCCACCGATCCCTCAGCTTCGCGTCGGCCTTGTTCGCCTTCAACGCGAACGCCTTCAGCACCCCCAGGACCTCCTCAACCCGATCCGGCGCCCGGTGCCGGACCGCGAGATCCCGAATCGCCCGGTGCAGCGCAGCCGACAATGGCCTCCTGAGCTCCGCATCCGGCCGCGCCTCGATCTTCCCGGCACCCCACCCGTGCCGGATGGCCATCGACCGCAACTCCCCGAGCAGTACGGTCTTCCCCACGCCCCGCAGCCCGGTCAACACCAGACTCCGCTCCGGCCGCCCCCTCGCGACGCGCTCCAGGACCACCTCGAACGCCCCAAGCTCACGCTCCCGCCCCGCCAACTCAGGCGGCCGCTGCCCAGCCCCGGGCGCGAACGGATTGCGGATGGGGTCCACTCTGCCACCGTATCGGCCTATCTAGCGTGGGCCCGATATTGCGCCATATCCCGCTAGCGCGTGTCGCCCCTCGCCGCGCTGCGGCCGTTTGCTCTGCACGACCGGTCCCCTCGCCCCCGCCCCGGCCTCGCGACCGTCCCCTTCGCGCCGGCCTCGGAGCGCGAACGGACCCCTCACACCACGCCCGCACGCGAACGGACCGTTCGCACCGGCGCCCCTCCCGACAGACCCGTCGCATCGGGCGAAATGCCCGAGTGGACCCTAGGGGCCCACGCCGCCACGGGACGGGTCCGCCTGCACCGGTTCCGCAGCGAACGGACTCTTCGCCCTCGGCCGCGTGCACGAGAGGACCGTTCGCGTCAGTGCGCGGCGCGAGGGGACTGTTCGTGCCCGGTCGGCCGGGACGGCTGGACCGTTCGCCGTTCCCTTGGCGCGAGAGGGGACTTTTCGCGTCGTGTTGCGTGTGCGAGTGGACCGTTCATTGCCATCGCGTCGCGCGAAGTCACCTTTCGTGCCGGTGCGAGGGGTGCGACTGGACCGTTCGCACCGACGCCGCACGAGGGGTCCGTTCGCGTCTGCGCGCGGCGCGAGGGGACCGGTCGTGCCGGGCCCAAGGGCGCCACTGGACCGGTCACGAAGAGACCGGTCGTGCCAGTCCAGCAGGCGCCACTGGACCACTCGCCAACACCGACCAACCCAAGCCAGAGGGATGGGCGGGTCTGCAGCCCCGACCATCCCCACCCCCAGCGCTCACTCCGACGTCGCCCTACTCCGTCAGGTTCCGTTCCGCATAGATCCGCATCGCGTCCCGGATGTACGCCGCCGTTCCGGGGCCGAAGTCGGCGTCGTAGGACCCGTACCGCGGATCGTCGACGTACAACTGCCCCAGCCCCGCGAAGTACCCGCGCGACACCGTCTTCACCGCCGGCCGCAGCCAGGCGTGGAGCCGGCCCACGATCGCCTGCGCCTCGGCAGACTCAACCGACCACCCCGCAGCCCGCGCCGCCCCGAAAGCGGCCGCGATCTCGCCCTGTTCCCGCTGGTGCGTCGTACGCTCCGAAGCCGACAACGACCGCCACCACCGGTCACCGATGCGGTAAGCCGAAGCGCCCCAACGGGACGTCACCTCAGCCTCGTGCACTGTGTGGTCGAAGCCGTCGAAAACTTCCTCCGCCATGAGTGGTTCACCTCCCTCCAGTTTTCTCAACGTGGTCCGCACGGAGTCGATCTGCCGCCCGATCCGCGCCCGCTCCTGTTCCAGCAACGCGAGGTGCGTCGACAAGGCGACAACGCTGTCGCGCTCGCCGTCGAGCACGGAAGCGATTGCGGGCAGCCCCAGGCCGAGCTCACGCAGCAACAGGATCCGCTGCAGCCGCACCAGGGCAGCCGAGTCGTAGTAGCGGTAGCCGTTGCCGCCGATGCGGCTGGGTGCGAGCAGCCCGACGGCGTCGTAGTGCCGCAGCGTCCGGCTGGTCGTGCCCGCCGCTCGGGCGATGTCCTGGATCGACCACTCCATGCCGTCAACGGTAGAAGTTGACGCAGCGTCAAGGTCAAGCAAGACGGAGCCGCTAACGCCCTCTAAGTAAATCTAGTAAAAACACGATAGACACCTAGGCGACGCTAGCGCGGTTCGGCGACCCTCCGGCGGGGAATCCCGGTTGTAGGTTCGACCAGCACCGAAGACCTCGCAGGAAAGGCGACGACCGTGATACTGCGCCGGGTGGCCCGTCCACTGCTCGCGTCGATGTTCATCTACGGCGGTATCGGCATGCTCCGCGACACCCAAGGGCACGCGAAGGCGATCGAGCCGTTCCTCACCGAGACGTTCGACAAGGTCGAGGGCCTCGTCCCCGAGCAGGTGCCGCGCGACCCCGCCACGCTCGTGCGCATCGACGCCGCCGTGAAGATCGCGGCCGGCCTCGCGCTCGCGGCGGGCAAGGCGCCGCGGCTGGCGTCGCTCGCGTTGCTGGGCACGCTCGTGCCCACGACGGCCGCCGCGCACCGGTTCTGGGAGATCAAGGACCCCGCCGAGCGGCAGGCGCAGCAGGTGCAGTTCCTCAAGAACGCGGGCATCGCCGGCGGCCTGCTGCTGGCCGCGAGCGACACGGCGGGCAAGCCGTCGCTCGGCTGGCGCGCTCGCCGCGCCGCGAAGCAGGCCGGCAAGCAGGCCGAAAAGCTCAGCAAGAAGGCCGAAAAGCAGCTCAGCTGACGACAGGCGGGCCCCCACACCAGGGGGCCCGCATCGTCACTTCTCCAGAATCGCCGTCACACCCTGGCCGCCGGCCGCGCAGATCGAGATCAGGCCACGCCCGGATCCCTTCTCGTGCAACAGCTTCGCCAGCGTCGCCACGATCCGCCCGCCCGTCGCGGCGAACGGGTGCCCGGCGGCGAGCGACGAGCCGTTGACGTTCAGCTTCGCGCGGTCGATCGAGCCCAGCGGCGCGTCGAGACCGAGCTTCTCCTTGGCGAACGCCGGGTCCTCCCACGCCTTCAACGTGGCCAGCACCTGCGACGCGAACGCCTCGTGGATCTCGTAGAAGTCGAAGTCCTGCAAGGAAAGTCCCGCGCGCTCCAGCATTCGCGGCACCGCGTATGCGGGCGCCATCAGCAGCCCTTCGGCGCCGTGGACGTAGTCGACGGCCGCCGTCTGCGAGAACGTCAGGTACGCCTGCACGGGCAGGTTGTGCGCCTTCGCCCACTCGTCCGTCGCGAGCAGCACGGTCGACGCGCCGTCGGTCAGCGGCGTCGAGTTGCCGGCCGTCATGGTGCCGTCCGGGCCGCCGTACACGGGCTTGAGCTTGGCCAGCTTCTCGACCGTCGAATCCGGCCGCAGGTTCTGGTCCTTGGCCAGCTTGAGGAACGGCGTCACGAGGTCGTCGAAGAACCCGCGGTCGTACGCGGCGGCGAGGTGCTGGTGGCTGGCGGCGGCGAGCTCGTCCTGCGCCTCGCGCGTGACGTCCCAGACCTTCGCCGTCAGCGCCGCGTGCTCGCCCATCGACAGGCCGGTGCGCGGCTCGGCGTTGCGCGGAATCTCGGGCACGATCTGGCCCGGCCGCAGCTTCGTGAGGAGCTTGAGGCGGTCGCCCAGCGTCTTCGCGGAGTTGAGCTGCACGAGGATCTTGCGCAGGTCGGCGTTCACAGCCAGCGGAGCGTCACTCGTCGTGTCCACGCCACCCGCGATGGCGGAGTCGATCTCCCCCAACGAGATCTTGTGCGCCACGTTGATCACGGCCTGCAACCCCGTGCCGCACGCCATCTGGACGTCGGACGCGGGCGTCGCGGCCGAGAGCCGGCTGCCGAGCACGCTCTCGCGGGCGAGGTTGAAGTCTTTGGAGTGCTTGAGCACCGCGCCCGCGGCGACCTCGCCGATCACCTCGTCCTGCAGCGCGAAGCGGCTGACCAGGCCGTCGAGCGCGGCGGTGAACATGTCCTGGTTCGACGCCTTCGCGTACGGGCCGTTCGACCGCGCGAAGGGAATGCGGTTGCCGCCGATGATCGCGACCTTGCGGACCGCGGCGGTTTTCCTGGTCGCCATGACGTCCACCTCTCTGAGTCGTCCCTTTCACACTGTAACCTACTAGCGAGTAGGTTAGACTGCGACGTGACGCAGACGGCACGGGAGGCGCTCGATGGCTGACAGGTACCAGCAGTTCACGAAAACCCCGGTGGGGAAGTTCGTGGTGCCGAAGCTCGGCCTGCCCAACCCCGCCACGCTGCGCCGGTACCGCGCCGGCCAGCCCGCACTCGAGGGTCCCGCACTCCTCGGCGCCGCGCCGGGCGGACGGCTCGAAAAGACCCTGAAGAGTCAGCTCGACGATGCCGGCATCGCGGTTCTTTCGACTGCTGCGGACCGCCACGCGGCCCTCGTCTTCGACGCCACCGGCATCACGGACCCCGCCGACCTGCGCGAGGTCTACCGCTTCTTCCACCCGGTGATCCGCAAGGTCGGGCCGTCGGGCCGGGTCGTCGTGTTCGGCACGCCGCCGGAGCTGGTCGAGGGACGCGAGCGGATCGCGCAACGGGCGTTGGAGGGCTTCGTGCGCTCCGTGGGCAAGGAGCTGAAGCGCGGCGCCACGGCGCAACTCGTGTACGTGGCCGAAGGCGCCGAAGCCGCGGCCGAGTCGACGGTGCGGTTCCTGCTGTCGGCGAAGTCGGCGTTCGTCGACGCGCAGGTGATCCGCGTCGGCACGCACGGCACCTCCGCCACGGCGCCCGCCAGTTGGGAAAAGCCGTTGGCGGGCAAGGTCGCGCTGGTCACCGGCGCGTCGCGCGGCATCGGCGAGGCCATCGCAGAGACCCTCGCCCGCGACGGTGCCCACGTCGTCGCCCTGGACATCCCGGCTCAGGGCGCCGATCTGTCCACAGTGGCCAATCGCGTCGCCGGATCCGCGCTGCAGCTGGACATCACGACGGCCGACGCGCCGGCCAAGCTCGCCGAGTACCTCACCACGCGCCACGGCGGCGTCGACGTCGTCGTGCACAACGCCGGCATCACGCGCGACAAGACGCTCGGCAACCTGACCGAGGGCGGCTGGGACGCCGTGCTCACCGTGAACCTCGTCGCGCAGCTCGCGGTGAACGACAAGCTGCTCGCCGACAAGGTCCTGCGCGAAAACGGCCGCATCATCGGCGTTTCGTCGATCGCGGGCATCGCCGGCAACGTCGGTCAGACGAATTACGCGACGTCGAAGGCCGGCGTGATCGGCATGGTCAACGTCGGCGCGCCACAGCTCGCGGAGTACGGCGGCACGATCAACGCCGTCGCGCCGGGCTTCATCGAGACCAAGATGACCGCCGCCGTCCCGCTGTTCATCCGCGAAGCCGGGCGGCGCCTGTCGAGCCTCGGCCAGGGCGGCCTGCCGGTCGACGTCGCCGAGACCATCGCCTGGTACGCCAACCCGGCGTCGGCCGCGGTCAACGGCAACGTGGTCCGCGTGTGCGGCCAGGCCCTGCTGGGGGCGTGACATGTCCGTTCGCGAGCTGACCAGCGCGCCCAGCCTGGCGACGCTGTACCCGAAGGCCCTGCTGCGCCGCGGCGGCGGCTCGACCCTGCCGGACATCGAGCTGGTGCGGCCGTCGGTCACGGTGTCCTCGGAGCACGTCGCTGCGTACGCGCAGGTGTGCGGGTTCCGGTATTCGGATGTGCTGCCCGCGAGCTACCCGCACATGCTGGTGTTCGGGCTGCAGATGGCGCTGATGACGGAGCCGGGATTCCCGTTCCCGCTGCTCGGCCTGGTGCACGTCGCGAACTCGATCACGGTCCGGCGCCCGCTGTCCTTGACCGAGACGTTTTCCGCGCGCGTCCGCGCGGAGAACCTGCGGCCACACGAGAAGGGCCGGCAGTTCGACATGGTGAGCGAACTGTGGGCCGGCACGGAGCTGGTGTGGTCGGAGGTGTCGACTTACCTGCGCCGCGGCGGTTCCTCGGGCTCCTCGAAGCCGCACGCTTCTTTGGTCGCCCCGACGCCGACCGCCCTGTGGACCGTCCCGGGCGACATCGGCCGCCGCTACGCCGACGTCTCGGGCGACCGCAACCCCATCCACCTGCACCCGCTGACCGCGCGCCTGTTCGGCTTCCCCCGCGCCATCGCCCACGGCATGTGGACGAAGGCCCACGCCCTGGCCTCCTTCGAGGGCCGCCTACCCGACGCGTACACGGCGTCTGTCCGCTTCAAGCAGCCCGTGCTCCTACCGGCCCGCGCGGCCTTCACCGCCTGGCCGACGGATGACGGGTGGGCGTTCGAGCTGTGGAATGCCCGGAAACCCAAGCCACACTTGGACGGCGTGATCTCAGCCCTCTGAGTTCATTTCGGGCAGCGGCTTCCAGACCTGACCTTCGACGAGGTCGTTGAACCCCAGCCACACCAGGTTCATCAGCCACGACGCCAGCACACCGTCGGAGATCTCCGGGTGGTCCAGCGCCCAGTCGGCCAGCGATTCTGCCGCGCCGACCAGCGCGGCAGCCAGCCCGGCGCCCGAGAACTCCGCCTGCTCCCCGAGGCCCTTCCGCGTTCCCGCCGACACGACCAGCGCGGCGACCAGCTCGATCGCCCGCCCGCGCATCGCCGTGATCTCCGCGGCGAACGTGCCGCCGACCGTCAGCGCCTGGCGGTGCAGCACGGTCCACGACTCGCGGTACTCGGCGACGAAGCGGTAGAACGAGCGCAGCCCGTGCCAAAGCTGCATGTCCGGCGGCAGATCCGGTTGGACGCCCGCTTGGATGGCCTCGAGCAGGCGCGTCGCCTCGCGTTGGATGCTCTTGCCGAACAGGTCTTCCTTCGAGCCGAGGTAGGTGTAGATCATCGGCTTGGAGACGCCGGCGACGTCGGAGATCTCGTCCATCGAAGCCGCGTGGTAACCGTGGCGGGAGAACACGCGCACGGCGGCGTCCAGGATCTGCCGCTCACGCACGGCGCGCGGCAGCCGCCGGGCCCGCTCGGGCGGGCGCTGATCTTCGTCGGGCACTCTCCGACCTCCCTCTCGCCAGCAGGAGACGGTACCTGCCGCCGTGGTCGGCGCGTGCTTGCCCGCTTACCTACTCATGGGTAGCCTTTGCTGGAAGATCACGGAAGGGGCTTTGCGATGGACCTGTCCGGCCTGCGCGGCGCGGCCCTGCTCGACGCCCTCGACCACGTTGCGCCCGACGGTCTCGACGTCAACACCGTCGCCGACGCCATCGACCCCCGCGAACTCGGCCGCGACGACTTCCGCCGCCTGCTGGAATCGCTGATGCGCCTGTCCGAAGACTCCCCGGCGTTCTCCCTGGCCAAGGTCGACCCGGCTCGCTTTGCCACGCTCGTCTCGCGCGCGTCCCGGCCGCAGCTGGAGGCCGTCGTCGCCTCGCTGGAGCTTCGCGAACGCGTCCTCGACGAGATCTTCGCCCGCATGGGCGCCCACCTCCGCGTCGACCGGCCTCTCGAAGCGGTCATCCACTGGCGCCTCTCCGGCGGCACCGGCGCCGGCGGCTACGACCGCTACGCCACCACCATCTCCGGCGGCTCGTGCACGGTCTCGCGGACCGTCGAGGGCGCCCGCCCGCGCGTGACGATCACGTTGTCCCCGGTCGACTTCTTCCGTCTCATCACACACCAAGCCACCCCGGCGGTGCTGTTCGTGACGGGCAAAATCAAGGTGAAAGGCGACCTCGCATTCGCGGCCGGTTTGATCGGCTATTTCGACCTCCCGAAGCCCGCCTGAGCCGTTAGACTCCGTTTTCGTGTCCCGATTCTCGCGTTCCCGTTCCGCCGCCTCCGAGGGGCACGCGGTCAACGGCTTCGCCCGCAAGCTGGACGTCGGCAAGCTCACGCCCGCGCAGTTCGTGCAGGTCCTGGAAACCTTGCACATGCTCGGAAACGCGGGCGCCGGCATCGAACTCAGCAGCCTGACGACGCAGGCCCTGGTGGACGTCGTCCACCGCGCCTCTCGCGACCAACTCAAAGCCCTGGCCGACCACCCCGAGTTACGCGCGGTCTTCCTCGACGAGATTTTCCGCAGAATGTCCGAGCATTTCCGCGCCGACCGCGCCCGCCACGTCGACTTCGTCGTTTCCTGGCGCTTTTCCGGCGGCACCGACGCCGACGGCTACGACCGCTTCCAAACCGTCATCGAATCCGGCGCGTGCGTCTCCAGCACCGACCTGTCCCGCACCCCGGACACCACCCTCACCCTCTCGGTCGACGACTTCATCCGCATGGCCACCGGCACGTCCGCCCCCGCGGCCATGTTCGTGACGGGCCGCGTCAAGGTCAAGGGCGAATACGCCCCGGCGGTGCGGTTCTCGAGCTACTTCGACATCCCGAAGCCGAGCTCTGGCAACTAGCCACGACGATTGGCAAGTTGCAGATTTTGTCGGTGGGGCGTCCTAGAGTGATCAGCATGTTCGGTGAGATCGCTGGGGTACCCGAGGGGACGCTGTTCGCCAGCCGCAGGGAAGCCTATGACGCTTATGTACATCGAGCGTTGCAGGCCGGCATCGTCGGAACTGCTGCCACGGGGGCGCAGTCTGTTGTCGTGTCTGGTGGTTATCCCGATGTCGATGAGGGCGCGCGGCTTCTCTATACCGGGCATGGCGGCCGGGACGCTTCAACAGGTCAGCAGACCAAACACCAGAGCTTCGGTTCACCGGGTAACGCGGCTCTGGAGACCAGTCGGATCCAGGGGATGGCGGTCCGGGTCATCCGCAAGGTAGGCACCAGATATCGATACGACGGGCTCTACCGCGTTGAGGAGTCGATGCTGGTCTATCCCGACGACGGTGAGTTCAAAGTCTGTCGATTCGAGATGGTGAAGATCGACAAGGCTGTTGACGCTACGTACGCGCCGATTGAGGGAAAGCTCTCGCCCGAGGAGCACCACGCTGGCCAACCGATCGGCAATCCTGCTCCGGGGCGGCGCTCCACCAACGTTCAGCGCATCATTCGCGCCACGAACGTCGCTGACTGGGTAAAGGAACTCTACGACCACACATGCCAGATGTGCGGGACTCGTCTCACCATGGGTGACCGCGGCTATTCCGAAGGTGCGCATATCCGACCGTTGGGTGGGCTACACCAGGGCGAAGATGTTGTCGAAAACCTGCTGTGCCTCTGCCCGAACTGTCACGTGCTCTTCGACGGCGGCGCGCTCACGGTGGAGGAGGACCGATCTTTGCTGCTCAACGGAGAGCCGGCTGTACTGAACGGTAGCCCTGCGGGGAAGCTCCACGTGGACGACGAGCACCTCATCGGCGATGAGTACCTCAATCACCGCCGCGAATCACGCAAGGAGTCCTAGCCTTCGACGATGCGCCCCTCGATCACCGGGTGGGTGGTCGGCCGAGGATCTTCGGCGACGACCTCGCTGTCCACCACCATCACCGGGCCGCTGCGGGTGTTGGCGTACCGGATCGCGCGCTTCTCAGCGCGGTGCAGCCACCAGCGGCGCACCAGCGCGCGGGACGGCGGGAGCAGCACGAACAGACCCAGCAGGTCGCTCACGAACCCCGGCACCATGATCAGGATGCCGCCCACGGCGATGAGCATGCCGTCGGTCAGTTCTTTGTCGGCGGGGCGGCCCGATTGGGCCTTGGTGACGAAGGCGCGCATCGCCTTGCCGCCCTCGCGGCGGGCGAGCCAGGAGCCCACGAAGGCGCCCGCGATGAGCAGCGCGATCGTGCCGAGGACGCCCACCAGGGAGCCCACGGCCCAGATCGCGGCGACCTCGGCGATGACGTAGAGCAGGAACGCGACAGCCATACCGTCTCAACGAACGGGCTGTCCGTTTTTCTCCCGACCCGCGAGACGGTTAGACCGAGGCCAGGAAAGCCGCGACGTCCGCGCGAGTAGACAGCAGGTGGTGGCGGGCCTGCGGAGCGTCCGCGGCCATCGACGCCAAGAGGCGGCTGCGGTGTGTGCGCGGCCAGTTCCAGATCCACTTCACGAACTCGCCGTCGAGCTTCGAGACGCAGCCCGGCGCCTGGGTGTCGCGGCCGCGTTCGCGCAGGTGGCGGAGCAGGACGCGGCGCAGGCTGGTCGTACGGGGCACGTCGAGGAACACGACGGTGTCGGCCAGCGGCAGGCGTAGGCCGAAGCCGGAGCTGTAGTTGCCGTCGATCACCCAGCCGTCCGTGGCGACGGCAGCGGCCTGCGCGGCGCGGAACTCCTCCGGCGGCGCCGGCACCCAGCCGGGGCGCCAGTACAGCTGGTCGAGGTGGGCGACGGGCACGTCCAGCACCGCGCCGAGGCGCCGGGCGAGGGTGGACTTGCCGCTGCCGGAGGGGCCGAGGACGAGGACGCGCCGCTTCACCGCGTGAACCCTAGGGCAGCAGTCCGCAGAGCAGCAGCCCGATTATCAGCAGGTCAGGGCCACGGGCGAGCTGCCGCAGCAAACCGGTGGGGATGAGGACGCCCTCGTACAGCACCAGCCCCATCGACGAGAACTCGAGCGGCCCGCGCGTGACGGTCCGCACCACCGAGTACGCGGTCGCCACCACGGCGACCAGCGAGCCGAGGGTCACGGGGACGCCGAGCAGCGCGACCACGGCCGTCCAGCACGCCGCGAGCGCGACCAGCACCGAGGCCATCACCAGCCGCAAGCGCAGCTCCGACGCGTCGAGCCAGCGGCGCAGGCCCGGCACGCGGTGCAACTGCGCGATCGGCGCGGCGAACGGCAGCAACGCCAGGTACGAGCCGGGCCCGAGCAGCCAAACCGACGTCACGCCCGGGAACGTCGTGTGGGCGGCCGTCACAGCGAGTGCCAGGAACACCGGCAGGCCCAGCGCGTGGCGGCGCGCGAGAGTCCCCGTCACGACGTACCTCGTGACGATGAACCGACCGTCCAACGCGCGGCGCCAGCGAACGGGACGGCCGGCGGGCAGCAGCGCCCACACGTCGAGGAATGCCGCCGACGTGCGGCGCACGAGGCGTTCGCGGAAGTGACGCACGAGGGTGTCGCGCGTCAGCGAAAGGGGCGGTGACCAGGCCAGCAGCAAGGCGGCGGCCGCGGCCACCGCGGCGAATATCCACAGTGGAGTGTCGGGGAAAACACCGAGAACGGCCGGCACGAGCGGCAGCACGGCCTCCCCGAACACCGGGCGCCGGCGAGCCATCACCAGAGCCAGCGCCGCCACGGCGACGGACAGCGCGAGCGGTCCCACCACGTCCGGCGGAAAGCCGATCAGCACCCCGGCGACGATGAAGAAGTACGCGACCGTGGCGAATCGCACGGCCCAGCCCGCCAGCAGCCGTCGGTGCAGCACACGCGACCGGCCGCTGTCGGAGTACGCGACGGTCGTGAACCGAGTGGTCCAGCCCGCGAGTAGCCGTCGGGGCGGCATGCTCTCGCTGCGGTCGTCGACGGACGGGACCGTCGTGAACCGTGCGGCCCGGCCCGCGAGACGTCGTCGGTGCAGTGCGCCCTCGCGGCGGTCGCCGACAGGTGCGGCCGTCGCGACCCGCGCAGCCCGATCCACCGGCAACCGCCGCCCCAGCCGACCCGAGTAGCCGTCGTCGAAGTCTGACCAGGTCAGCGCACCCGGATCCGCCCAGACGTGGCTGCGGCGGAGGGTTGCGCGCCAGGCGAGGGCGAGGCCGGCGCACAGGACGGCGACGCTGCCGTGTGGCCCGACTGCCGCGGCGCCGATGAGTTGGGAGCGCACGAGTGCGGTGTTGTAGAGCGGGGAGCCGAGCAGGCCCAGTGCGATGAACAGGCCGAGTAGCACGTCAGGGCGCTTCAGGGACGCGGCCACGTGGCCACCGATGAACAGTGGCCGCGGGTCGACCGAGCGCGGAGTGCCGAAGCGGCTCAAGCGTGTCACCGAGCCTCACCGATGACCTGCACGCCGCGATACCGCGCGACGAACCCCAACCACCTCACAGCTCAACCACGTAATCCGCCACAGCCTCGACCAACCCCGCACCGTGGCTCGCCACCACCACCGCCGCGCCGGACGACAGGCTCGTCGACACCAGGTCCGCCAGCCCGGCGCGCCCCGCGGTGTCCAGGGCGCGCTCCGGTTCGTCCAGCAGCAGCACCGAGTGCGGCCGCGCGATCGCCGCGTGCAGCAGCAGCCGACGGCGCTGGCCGGCGGAAAGGTCGCCGGCGGGCACGTCCGCGCGCGAAGCCAGCGAGGCCGGCACCGTGCACGAACCGCCGAACGAACGGCCCACCAGGTCCAGGTGCTGGCGCGGGGTCAGCTCGTCGAACAGCGCCGAGTCGTCCAGCACCGCCGAGACGCGCCGGCGGAACCGGGCCGACCGTTCGTCCGGCGCGCGCCCGCAGACGGAGACGGTGCCGGACGTCGGCGCCTGCGCCCCGTACAGGCAGCGCAGCAGTGTCGACTTGCCGGCGCCGTTCGCGCCCGTCACGACCAGGCACTCGCCGGCGTCGACGGCCAGGTCCAGTTCCTCGAAGAGCACGGCCGGACCCGCCGTGACGCCGAGCCCCCTCGTCTGAACCAGCATGCCCGTCACACTAGATAGGCCTGCGCCTGCAAGGTGAAGAGTTCCGCGTACCCGGCCTTGGCGGCCATGAGCTCCTCGTGCGTGCCGTACTCCGCGACCTTGCCGTGGTCCAGCAGCAAAATCCGCTCGGCCTGGCGGACCGTCGAGAACCGGTGCGAGATGTACAGCGTGGTCCGGCCGGCGGCCAACGACCGCAGCCGGGCGAACAGGTCGTGCTCAGCCTGGGCGTCGAGAGCCGACGTCGGTTCGTCGAGGATCAGGATCGGGGCCTCGCGCTGGAAGGCCCTGGCCAGCGCGATCTTCTGCCACTCGCCACCCGACAGCGAAACGCCCTGGTCGAACCAGCGGCCCAACGGCGAGTCGTAGCCGGACGGCAGGCGCTCGATGCGTTCGTCGGCGCCGGCGCGACGGGCGGAGTCCTCGATGTGCGGGCGGTCCTCCAGCCGGTGGAGGTCGCCGAGGCCGATGTTCTCCGCCGCCGTGCCCTGGTACGTCACGTAGTCCTGGAACATCGCGCTGATCTGGGTGCGCAGCTCGTCCGGGTCGTACCGGCGGATGTCCACGCCGTCGAGCAGGATGCGGCCGCCGGTCGGGTCGTACAGGCGGCACAACAGCTTGAACAACGTCGACTTGCCCGCACCGTTGCGGCCGACCACCGCGACCGTCTCGCCCGGGCGGATCTCGAACGACACCCCGTCCAGCGCGGGTTCCTCGGCGCCCGGGTAGGTGAAGCTCACCGACTCGAACCGGATGTGTCCCTCCACAGTGGACGGCAACGGCAGCGGCGAGTCGGGCGCCACGATCTCCGGCGAAGTGTCCAGGAACCGGTACAGCGTGTCCAGGTACAGATTGTTCTCGTACATCCCCGAAAACGCCGTGAACAGCCCCGAAACCGAAGCCTGCACCGAGGTCGCCGCGGCCGTGTACAGCGCCAGGTCACCCAGCGTCAGGCGCCCGCCGACGGCCTCCAACGCGATGTACAACGCGATCGCCGAGCCGGCCAGGGTGGACAGCAGCCCCCACGACGTCGAGCTCACGTTGCGGCGAACCGTCAGCCGCCGTTGCCGCTCGTACGACACCACGCCGAGCTGCCGGAACCGCTCAACGAAGTACGGCCCGAGGCCGAACAGCTTGGTCTCCTTGGCGTACGTATCCGTCGTGACCAGCGAAGACAGGTAATCCATCCGCCGCTTGATCGGCGACATCAGGAACGTCAGCCAGAACGCGCGCGACCCGTACTTCGACTGCGAGATGAACGCGGGAATCGGCGCGAGCAGCGCCACCAGCGCCAGCAACGGGCTGATCGACACCAGCAGCGCGATCATGCTCGAGAACGTGATCGCCGTGCGCACCAGCCCCAGCGCCGACGTCATCATCGACAACGGCCGCGTCGGCGCCTCCTGCGCGGCCTGGCGCAGCATGTCGTACGACGTGGAGCCCTCGAAGTACGCCAGCTGCAGCTTGCTCGCGTGGTCCATGACTTGGTGGCGGATGGTCAGCGTCATCCGTTCCTGCAGCAGCGTCTGCGCGATCGACGTGATCGCGCTGCTGATCGCGGTCGCGGCCAGCACGCCGAACTGGAACAGCGTGATCCGCACGATGTCGCCGGTCGTGCCCTTGTGCTGGATGGCTGCGACCACCGCGTCCAGCAGCAGCTTCGCGATGTACGCCGTGGCCGTCGGCAGCAGGCCGGACAGCAGCGTGACCAGCGCGAGCAGGATCGTCAAGGTCGGGCTGGCCTGCCACGTCAGCCGCGCGACCTTCGGCAGGCCGCGGACGGTGCCGGACACCGACGTCTTCATCCGGCCGAAGCGCGACTTCAGGTCTTTGGGCAGGTCCGGTTGCGGGGGCTCCGGGATGTCGACGGGACCGGTCAGGCCGCTGTCGGGCACCGTCTGTGCCGGTCTGCGCCGCCGTCCGCCGGGCCGTCCGCCCGGCATGAATCCGCCTGGGATCACGCGGACACCGCGCCGTGCAGGAAGACGTCGATCATCTCGGTGGCCTCGGGCGAACCGGGCATGGGCCGGCTCTGCGCGAACAGCATCGAGAGGAACATGGCCGCGGCCTGGTTCACCGGCAGCCGCAGGCGGTCGGCGTCCGGCACGAACAGCTCACGGACGGCGCGGTGCATCGCCTCGAACGACTCGCGCCGGCTGTCGCCGGTCACCGACTTGCGGTTGCGGGCCTCCTCCGGGCGCGTCCGGCCGGCCCGGATCGCGCCCATCACGGCACCCAGCCGCTGCATGTGCGCGGTCAGTGCGTCCACGGCTTCCAGGAGCCGCCGCTCCAACGGCAGCTCACTCGGGATCTCCCCGATCATCTCCAACGCCTCCCCCGGGTCGAGCGCGGCTTCCACGCACGCGTCGAACAGCTCGTCCTTGTCGGTGAACACGCGGAAGATGGTGCCCTCGCCGATGCCGGCCGCCCGGGCGATCTGCGCGGTGGTGACCCCCCGGCCGTGTTCCACGACCAGCGGGAGCACCGCACGCACGATCATCCGGCGGCGGTCGTCGGGCGCCATCCCCGGCGCGCGCTTCCTCGTCTCCATACCGACCAAACTACGGAGTGAGTGCTCACTCCGTCAACTGGGTAACGCGAAGCGACGAGCCGTCGACTTAGGGACGCACATCCGCCGACCCGAGGAGCGCCGGTGCGCGGCAAGCCGTTCGACGAGCCCACCGCGGGACGCCTGCGCCAGGCGCGCGAGGTCCTGTCCGCCGAGGCCGAGAAGAGCCACCACGCGCTGTACGCGAAGCTGCGCGAGATCGTCGGTGGCGTGATGACGCTGGACGCCTTCTTCGTGGCCCTCTTCCGCGACGCCGGCCACGTGCTCTACGCCTACCAGTACGACGGCGCCGAGTACGCGCTCCCGGGCGTCCGGCCGGTCAACCCCGAAGGCCCCACGGGCTGGGTGCGTACCCACAACCGTTCCTACGCCTACCGCGCCGACGCCGGCGCCGTGCTCAACCGCGGCATCCCTTGGGGCGACAAGGAACGCCGCTCGGCCGATGCGCTCGTCGTCCCGATGCGCCGCACGCACACCGGCGAGGTGATCGGCGTCGTCTCGGCCCAGACGTACACCGCCGACAGCTACGGCGACGCCGAGCTCGCCGCGCTGGAGTGGCTGGCCGAGGTGGTCGCCCGGATCCTGTCGGCCGAGGACGAGGACCGCGAGCTCCTGGCGCAGCTCGACGACGGGCACCGGCCGGCCGCCGAACGCGTGCTCGGGCGGACGGTGTCGGCGCTGGTCGTGGAGCGCGTGGCCGTGGTGTGGCAGGCGGCGGCGCAGCTCGCGACTGAGCTGGAGGCGGAGGGTCACCGCCTCGGGGCACGGGCGCGGGACCTGGTGCGCGAGTGCGAGCGGCTGCAGATGGATTCCGCGGAGATCGAGTTCGCCGGCTACCGCGAGGCGGCGGCGCGGTTCGGCTCGCTGAGCCCGCGCGAGCGTGACGTCGCCGAGCTCCTGCGCTTGAGCGACGGCGAAATCGCCACACAGCTGTACGTCGCCCGCTCCACGGTGAAGACCCACGTGCGCAGCATCCTGCGCAAGTACGGCGCCAAGAGCCGTTCGACGGTCGTCGAGGAGGTCTCCACCTACCTCGGTTACGCCCGTGAGCGAGGCGGCTCAGCCTCGGGATGAATCGGTGCGGGCTTATTTTTCATCCTCGCGCCGAGAGAATCGTTGTGGTATCGCGGATAACATGGTGCCGGTGCGTGTGGAAAACGGCTCCGTGTGGAGTGTGCCGCTCGAATTTCTCATCGCTCTCTGGTGGTTTTTCGTCGCGATCGGAATTGCGAAGTTCATCGTTGTTCCCCTCGTCAAATGGTTGCTGGTTACCGCGTTCGAGTCACTCAAGGGCGCCTCGGGCGCGGGCCGGACGGTGCGCCGGCTGCTCGCCGTACCCATCACGGGTTTGCTGAGCAGGCAACGCAAAGCGCGCGGCGGTCACCGGGAAAGCCGGCTCGACCTCTTCGTCGTCGACTTGGTTTTCGGCGTGGCGGTGAGCGGTTTTCTCCAGGGAATCCTGCTGACCGCGGTGTCGACCATCGTGGTCGTCGTTATTTGTTTTCTGGTTTTCTGAACGGAGCGGTGAATCTTGGCTGGCGACGAGTTGGTGCCGAGCGGCCGGAATGTGCCGTTCGAGGTTCAGGACGCGAATGGGAATCTGCCGGCGAGCGGCGGCGCCGATCTCGCGGAGGTCGTGGTCAGCGCGATCGCCCACGCTCTCGGCTTCCCGACGGCCGCGCTCGTGCGTTCGGTCGTGGTGGTGGTCGCGCGAACGTACTCCGAGATCAAGGTGGAGCTGCAAGGGCAGCGGGTGGACCGGCGGATCAAGCTGCAGACGACGACCATCGAGCGGTTCTACACCGCGATGGCGCGGGTGGACGCCGATCCCTACTGGCACCCGGAAGCGAAAGCGACGCTCGCCGAGGCCCTGGCGGTGGAGATGAAGCAGGAAATCGCCCGGCTGCTCCGAAGCTAGAGAGGAACTGCGATGTCCGAACTGATCAGGAGGACCGACGCCGAGGTCGAGCGCCGGCCGCTGGAGAAGGCGGTGGAGCTCGCCGCCACCGCGCACCGGAAGGTCGTGGTCAAGCGTCAGGAGATCCGGGTGGCACTCACCATCGCCGAGCTGACCGCGGAAGCCGAGATCCGGGCCGACCGGCGGCGGCGATGACCGGCACGGAAGAGCTGGAGGGGCTCGTGCGGACCGTCGTCGAACGGCCCGCCGCGGTGCGGCTGCAGCAGCTGCTGGCCGAAGGGCTGATCACCGCGGCCGACCGGGACCTTTTCCTGGTGTCGGCACAGAAGTACCGGGAAGCCGCGTTCGCGCAGTACGCCGACTTCGATCCGGCGGTGCGGCACGAGCTGGTGAAGGCGCTGCTCGTCGACTACCAGCAGGAACTCGGCCGCCTGCTGGACGAGATGGCCGCGCGCCGGCGTCCGCCGGCGGAGATCGAAGCGAGGGGTGGGGTCCTGCGCGGGTTGTGGCGCAGGATCCGGTGAAGCGGTTGCGGCCCGGAAACCACCGGGCCGCAACCGCGCCGGAACGGATCAGTACGTGATCGCCACGGCCGGGTCGGCGAGCAGCGCGCCGACGTCGGCGAGGAACTCCGAGCCCTGCTGGCCGTCGACCACGCGGTGGTCGAAGCTCAGCGACAGCTGCATCACCTTGCGGACCTTGATCTCGCCGTCCACGACCCACGGCGTGTCGCGGATCGCGCCGACCGCCAGGATCGCCGACTCGCCCGGGTTGATGATGGGCGTGCCGGTGTCGACGCCGAAGACGCCGACGTTGGTGATCGTGAACGTGCCGTTCGCCATCGCCGCGGGCGTGGTCTTGCCCTCGCGCGCGACGTCGGTGAGCTCGGTCAGCGCGACGGCCAGCTGCTTGAGCGACATCGCGTCGGCGTCGAAGATCTTCGGCACCACGAGCCCGCGCGGGGTCGCCGCGGCGATGCCCAGGTGCACGTAGTCCTTGTAGACGATCTCCTGCGCCGCCTCGTCCCACACCGCGTTGACGTCGGGCGTGCGCTTCGCCGCGAGGCACACGGCCTTGGCGGCGAACGCGAGCGGCGTCAGCTTCACGCCGCTGAACTCACGCGACTTCTTGAGCTTCTCGCGCAGTTCCATCATCGGCGTGACGTCGACGGTGAGGAACTCCGTGACGTGCGGTGCCGTGTAGGCGCTCTGCACCATCGCGGCGGCGGTGGCCTTGCGGACGCCCTTGATCGGCACACGACGTTCGCGGGTGGCGGCGTCGTAGGTGGTGTCCACAGTGGACGTCACGGTAGCTGTCGGGGCGGAGCCGTTGGCCGCGCGCTCGACGTCTTCACGGGTGATGACGCCGCCGTCGGCGGTGCCGGTGAGCGCGTAGAGGTCGATGCCGAGGTCCTTGGCGAGCTTGCGCACCGGCGGCTTGGCCAGCGGTACGTAACCACCAGCGGGAGCCACGGGAGCCACGGGAGCCACCGGCACAGGCGCCGGAGCCGGCGGAGCAGCAACAGCCACCGCGGCCACGGGAGCGGTCTTGCGCGCCCGCCGCTTCGTCTCCACCGCCTTGGAGCCGTACCCGACCAGCGGCTTCATCTCCTCCTCGGCCGGCGCGGCGGCCTCGGGAGCGGGCGCCGCCTTCCCGTCCGGATCCACGTCCAAGGTCAGCAACGGAGCCCCGACCTCGACCGTCTGCCCCACCTCGACGAGCAGCTCGGTGATCACCCCGGCCCACGGGATCGGCAGCTCGACAGCGGCCTTGGCGGTCTCGACCTCGACCACGATCTGGTTGACCGTGACCGCGTCGCCCGGCTTCACGTGCCAGGCGAGGATGTCGGCCTCGGTCAGCCCCTCTGCCGTGTCGGACAAGGGGAACTGTTTGTACTCAGGCATTTCAGCGGGTTCCCCCTTACCAGTTCAGCGAGCGGTCGACGGCGTGCAGCACCCGGTCCAGGTCGGGGAGGTAGTGCTCCTCGAGCTTGGCCGGCGGGTACGGCGTGTCGAAACCGGCGACGCGCAGGACGGGGGACTCCAGGGAGTAGAAGCACTCCTGCTGCACGCGGGCCGCGATCTCCGAGGTCAGCGACGACTCCGACGGCGCCTCGCTCACGGCGATCAGCCGGCCGGTCTTGCGCACCGACTCGAACACCGGACCCAGGTCCAGCGGCGACAGCGTGCGCAGGTCGATGACCTCGAGCGACTTGCCCTCGTCCTCGGCGGCCGCGGCGGCGTCGAGCGCCACCTTCACCGACGGACCGTAGGCGACGACGGTCGCGGTGGTCCCCTCGCGCACCACGCGCGAGCTGAAAACGCGGCCCGGCGAGGTGTCGGTGTCGACCTCCATCTTCAGCGCGCCCGAGTGGTAGAGCTTCTTGGGCTCGAAGAAGAGGATCGGGTCGTCGGAGCGGATGGCCTCCTGGATGCCCCAGTAGGCGTCGACCGCGTTGGAGATCGAGACGACCTTCAGGCCGGCGATGTGCGAGAACAGCGACTCGGGCGACTCCGAGTGGTGCTCCACCGCGCCGATCCCGCCGCCGAACGGCACGCGGATCACCACGGGCATCTTGATCTTGCCCTGCGTGCGGTAGTGCAGCTTCGCCAGCTGCGACGAGATCTGGTCGAACCCGGGGAAGATGAACCCTTCGAACTGGATCTCGCACACCGGCCGGAACCCGCGCACGGCCAGGCCCACGGCGGTGCCGATGATGCCCGACTCGGCCAGCGGCGTGTCGAGCACGCGCTGCTCGCCGAAGTCCTTCTGCAGGCCGTCGGTGATGCGGAAGACGCCGCCGAGCTTGCCGACGTCCTCACCCATGATCAGGACCTTCGGGTCCTCTTCCATCGCGCGGCGCAGGCCGAGGTTGATGGCCTTGCCGATCGTGAGCTTCTGCAGGTCCGCCATCAGTGCTCACCCGCCGTGGCAAAACCGTCCAAGTAGGACAGGAACTCTTCCCGCTCCGCGTCGAGAACCGGCGACGGCTCGGCGTACACGTTGGCGAAGATCCGCTCGGGCGGCGGCTCCGGCATGTTGAACGTGTAGTCGCGAAGCTGCGTCGCGAACTCGTCGGCTTCGGCCTGCACCGCGTCGAAGAAGTCGTGGTCCGCACCGCCGCCACGAGCGAGGTACGCACGCACGCGCTCGATCGGGTCCTTCAGCTTCCACTCCTCCAGCTCGTCGGAGAGCCGGTAGCGGGTGGGGTCGTCGGTGGTGGTGTGGGCGTCCATCCGGTAGGTGAAGGCCTCGATCAGCACCGGGCCGTTGCCGTGCCGGCACTCCTCCAGCGCCCACCGGGTCACGGCGAGGCAGGCGAGCACGTCGTTGCCGTCCACGCGGATGCCGGGGAAGCCGTAGCCGCGGGCGCGCTGATACAGCGGCAGGCGCGACTGGCGCTCGGTCGGCTCGGAGATGGCCCACTGGTTGTTCTGGCAGAAGAAGACGAGCGGCGCGTCGTAGACGGCGGCCCAGACGAAGCCTTCGTGCACGTCGCCCTGCGAGGTGGCGCCGTCGCCGAAGTAGCAGATCGTGGCTTCGCCGTCGTCGTCGCCGACCTTGCCTTCGAACTTCTGACCCATCGCGTAACCGGCGGCGTTGAGCACCTGGTTGCCGATGACGATCGTGTACGGGTGGAAGCCGTGGGCCTTGTAGTCCCAGCCGCTGTGGTCGGTGCACCGGAAGATGCCGAGCAGCTCACGCAGGTCCACGCCGCGCGTGTACGCGACGCCGTGCTCGCGGTAGCTCGGGAACGCCATGTCGGTGGGCTTCAGCGCGCGGCCGGAGCCGATCTGCGCGGCCTCCTGGCCCAGCAGCGGGACCCAGATCCCCAGCTGGCCCTGGCGCTGCATCGCGTTGGCCTCGCGGTCGGCGCGGCGCACCAGCACCATGTCGCGGTACAGGTTCCGCAGCACCTCGTCGTCGACGTCCGCGACGTACTTGTCGAACTGCGGCGACGGGACTCGCTGACCTTCGGGGGTGAGCAGCTGAGTCAGCTCAGCGCCACCTTCGCTCGTTGCTCGCAGACCCGCGATCACCTGTTCGGGCGAGGGCTTGGCCGCTACGGCGGCGGGCCCGTCTCCAGGTTCCGGGTGCGTCCACTGTTCGGACGGCATGCGCTGTATCTCCTCGGTGTCGGCGCCACGGTGGCCGCTTGTGGCGGCCACAGCGACTGCACCGGCGGGAACCAGCGCCCCGGATTCGGGGCGCCTGGCCACCGTCGGCGTTGACGGTTCTCGCCGCCATCCTGGCACGAAGCCCGGCGCGATGGTGAGCCGCGGATGCTGATTTGTTGCTGAGATCCGGGCGCCTGAACAGGCAAAACGCTGGGAACTCCGAGTATGGGACGGACGATGATCGGGAATCCGCACCGGTGCCCACCAGGCGTCACCGGGTGGGCACCGGCCGCGTCCGGGTGGTGGGTTTCACGAACTCGAGGGCGGTCGTGACGTCGGTCACCGTGGCAGGATGGCCGGCGTGGAACAGAAATCCGTACGTGAAACCGTCGTCTCGACGTGGATCAACGACGTCGTGCCGAGCCTGTCCGGGCTCGTGGCGATCCCGGCGTTGTCCCCGGCGTTCGACGCGGACTGGGCCGCGAGCGGTCGCCTCGCCGCGGCCGTCGAACACGTGAAGACGTTCATCGCCGGGCGCGACCTGCCGGGCGTGTCGATCGAGGTCGTGCAGCTCGAGGGGCGTTCCCCGCTGCTGTTCGTGGACGTGCCCGCCACCGCGGGCGCCACGGACAAGCCGACCGTGCTGATGTACGGCCACCTCGACAAGCAGCCCCCGGTCGGCGGCTGGTCCGAGGGGCTCGGCCCGTGGACCCCGGTGATCCGCGACGGCCGCCTCTACGGCCGCGGCTCCGTCGACGACGGCTACTCCGGCTACGCGGCCGTGTCCGCGCTGGAGGCCGTGCGCGCGGCCGGCGGCGAGCACGCGCGCACCGTGGTGCTGCTGGAGACAGGTGAGGAGTCGGGCAGCCCCGACCTGCCGGCGTACGTCGAGCACCTGTCCGAGCGGCTCGGCGAGGTCGGCCTCGTCGTCTGCCTCGACGCCGGTGGCATGGACTACGAGCGGTTGTGGCTGACCACGAGCCTGCGCGGGATGCTGCACCTCACCGTCACCGTGCAGCTGCTGGCGACGGCCCAGCACTCCGGCCTGGCCAGCGGCGTGGTCGCCTCGTCGTTCCGCGTGCTGCGGCAGCTGCTGGAGCGCATCGAGAGCGGCGAGACGGGCGAGATCAAGCTCGCGGAGCTCAACGTCGAGGTGCCGGCCAGCCGGCTCGCCGAGATCGAGGCCGTCGCCGAGGTGGCGCCCGAGAAGCTGCAGACGGCGTTCCCGCTGGTCAGCGGCGGCCGGACGATGTCGGAAGACGCGCTGGAGCTGCTGCTGAACAACTACTGGCGGCCTACGTTGTCGATCATCGGCGCCGACGGTTTCCCGCTGCCCGCCAACGCCGGCAACGTGCTGCGCGAGAGCACCACGCTCACGCTGAGCTTCCGCCTGCCGCCCACGGCCGAGGCGGCTCCTGCGTTGGCCGCGGTCAAGCGCGCGCTGACCACGGACGTGCCGTATGGCGCTTCGGTGACCATCCACGAAGACGCGCAGGCCGAGAACGGCTGGAACGCGCCCGAGGAGGCGCCGTGGCTCTCGGCCGCGCTGCGCCGCGTCAGCGACGAGGTGTTCGGCCGCCCCCACCGCGCCGCCGGCATGGGCGGGTCGATCCCCTTCATGGGCCTGCTCGGCGAGAAGTACCCGCAGGCGCAGTTCCTGGTCACGGGCGCGTGCGGCGCGGATTCCAACATCCACGTGCCGGACGAGTGGCTGAACCTGGACTACGCGCAGCAGGTCACGGAGGCCGTCGCGCACATCCTGGACGCGCACGCGCGCAGCTGAGGTCGCGGTGAAAAGTCCCGGCGCCGGTTGGCTGGTGCCGGGACTTTCCCAACCGCGGATATCCACTGTAGACCTTGTGGTTTGGACCACACACTGTTCGCGTCTCACCTGACACCGGGAGTCACGACTGCATAGGGTGAAACTGCGCCGTAACGTACAGGTGCTGTGCTTACCCGCTATCGAGTGGCAATATGCGTGCTCTCGACAGTTGAGAACTACGAGGAGTGACGAAGTGGCCCGAGGACACCAGATGAAGGCGCTCGCCCTTCTCCCGGCTTTCGCGCTGGTCGGCCTGACCATGGCCTGCGGCGCGGGCGGCAGTGGCGCGGGCGATGCGGGGAGCAACAGCTCATCGGCTGCGGCTCCTGGGGGCTCGTCGGACATCCCGGCCGTGGCCAAGGACGACAAGCTCGCCGCGATGGTGCCGGCTTCGGTCACCAGCGACGGCAAGATCCTGGTCGGTCAGGACCAGACCTACCCCCCGAACGAATTCCAGGACGAAGGCGGCAAGGTCACCGGTTTCGATGTCGATCTCGGCACCGCCATCGGCCAGAAGCTGGGGCTCAAGATGGAGTTCCAGAACGCCGCCTTCGACGGCATCATCCCCGGCATCCAGGCCGGCAAGTACGAGCTCGCGATGTCGTCGTTCAGCATCAACCCCGAGCGGCTGCAGACCGTCGACATGGTCAGCTACTACAAGGCCGGCACGTCGCTCGCCGTCCTGAAGGGCAACCCGGACGGGCTGAACGTCGACGACCTGTGCGGCAAGAAGATGGGCGTGCAGAAGGGCACCACGCAGGTCGACGACCTGCAGACGCGCTCCGACGCCTGCACCAAGGCGGGCAAGCCGGCCATCGACGTGACCCAGCTGCAGGCGCAGACGGACGTCAACCTGGCGCTGACCGCCAAACGCGTGCAGGGCGAGCTCGCCGACTCCCCGGTGATCGACTACGCGGTGAAGCAGACCGGCGGACAGCTGGAGGTCGTCGGCGCTCCGTATGACACCGCGCCCTACGGCATCGTGCTCAAGAAGGACAGCGGCGACTACACGAAGGCCGTTCAGCAGGCCGTGCAGGCGCTGATCGACGACGGCACGTACAAGAAGATCCTCGACAAGTGGGGCCTGTCCGGTGCGGGCGCTGTGACCACGTCGGAGATCAACCCGGCTTCCTGAGGCCGTAGATAGGACGCAGTTCTCGTGCCCAGTAACTTCGACGCTCCTCCGACCGTGGAGGTGCCGGCCGACACGACACCCATCAAGGCCGTCCCAGTGCGCCACTACGGGCGCTGGGTGGCCGGGGTGATCATCCTTTTCCTCGCGTTCATCGTCATCCGCAGCGTCGTCACCAACCCCAACCTGCAATGGTCGGTGGTCTGGGAGTACATGTTCAACGACCGTGTGCTGCGCGGTCTGCAGAACACGTTGATCCTGACGGTGATTTCGATGGTCATCGGCATCATCGGCGGTGTCCTTCTCGCCGTGATGCGGCTGTCGCCGAACCCGCTCATGAAGGGTGCTGCGGGGATCTACGTCTGGTTGTTCCGCGGCACTCCGCTGATCACGCAGCTGGTGTTCTGGAACTTCCTGGCGTTCGCGTACCCGCGGCTGGGCCTCGGCATTCCGTTCGGCCCGGAGTTCGTTTCGTGGGACACCAACACGCTCATCAACCAGTTCACGGCTTCGCTGCTCGGCCTCGGGCTGAACGAAGCCGCCTACATGGCGGAGATCGTGCGCGGTGGTATCCAGTCGATCGACTCCGGCCAGCTCGAAGCGTCGTCGGCCCTGGGGATGAAGCGCACGACCACGTTGCGGCGCATCATTCTTCCGCAGGCGATGCGGGTGATCATCCCGCCGACGGGTAATGAGACGATCTCGATGCTCAAGACCACGTCGCTGGTCGTGGTGATCGGGTACTTCGAGCTGATGGTCGCGGTGCAGACCATCTACGCGCAGAACTTCAAGATCATTCCGTTGCTGCTGGTGGCGGTGATCTGGTACCTGATCATGACGTCGATTCTGACTGTCGCCCAGTACTTCATCGAACGCCACTTCGCGCGGGGCTCTTCGCGTTCGATCGCCGAAAAGAACAAGTGGGGTTCCCGAATGCTCGGATTCCGGTTCGGTCAGGGCGGCGGCGGCCAGGGCGCAGGTGGTGTCGGATGACCCCCGTCGTTTCCGCACAGAAGATCTGCAAGAGCTTCGGTTCATTGGACGTGCTGAAAGGCATCGATCTCGAAGTCCACGAACGCGAGGTGCTCTGCCTGATCGGCCCCTCCGGCTCGGGCAAATCCACCCTCCTCCGCTGCATCAACCACCTGGAAAAAATCGATGCCGGGCGGCTGTACGTCGACGGCGTCCTGGTGGGCTACAAGGAGCGAGGCGACAAGCTCCACGAACTGCGGGAAAAAGAGGTCGCCTTCCAGCGCAAGGACATCGGCATGGTGTTCCAGCGCTTCAACCTCTTCCCCCACATGACCGCGCTCGAGAACGTCATGGAGGCCCCGATCCAGGTCCGCCGCGAACCTCGCTCCGAGGTCCGCCAGCGCGCCCTGGACCTTCTCGACCGCGTCGGCCTGGCGGACAAAGCGGGTTCCTACCCCGCCCAGCTTTCCGGCGGCCAGCAGCAGCGCGTTGCCATCGCCCGCGCGTTGGCCATGCAGCCCAAACTGATGCTCTTCGACGAGCCCACGTCCGCCCTGGACCCGGAACTCGTCGGCGACGTCCTGGGCGTCATGCGCCAACTCGCCAAAGACGGCATGACCATGGTCGTGGTCACCCACGAAATGCAGTTCGCCCGCGAGGTGGCCGACAAGGTCCTCTTCATGGACGGCGGCGTGGTCGTCGAGGCCGGCCCACCCGACCAGGTGATCGGCGACCCGCGTCACCAACGCACGAAGGAATTCCTGGCCCGGGTCCTGAGCCCGAACGCTTGATTCGTCGGTGTGGCCGCTTCCCCACGGAGGCGGCCACACTGCTGTTCAGGCCTTGATCAGCGGCCGCTGCGCAGCTCGTTCTCCAGCTGCTGCACCTTTTTCACGAGGTCCTGCGGCCCCGCCCCGGCCAGGCTGATCCACCCGGACTTGTCCACCCCGAACAGGATCCGCCCCTGTTCCGTGTCGATCCACCCCGGCGGATTCTCATTCCGCAAGCGCTTTCCCCTGCTGTCCCGGACCGCGACGTACAGCCGCCCGAAATACGTCTTCGGCGTCCGCAGCCACTGCACCACCTGTTTGGCATCGCGAATACTCGGGCTCGTTTTGCTGGGAATCACGCCACTCTTGATTGCGTTGAAGTCCGCGTCCGAACAATTCAACGACGCGATCCGCGCCGCCGGCGCCTCCGGCAGCAGCAACGCGAACTCCCGCGCCAACGCCTCCGCCGAACACGGCGCGATGTACAGCACCTGATCGACGGCCACCACAGTCACCGCGTCCCGCCCACTCGACGCGGCGCGCACGGTCCGCTCACCCTTGTCCGACTTCACCCACGAGTAGTACTCGACCCCCGGGCGCTGCAGCAGCTGCAGCGCCTCGACGAAGTCGTCGTCCAGCCGTCCGCCGCGCGCCAGCCCCCGCCGGTTCAGCTCGGCGTCCGTGTCGGCCGCCAGCTGCTTCCGCTCGTCCGGCGAGTACCACAAGGCCCCGCGCACGAGCGTCGGGTGGATGTCGCCGAGGTTGAGCCGCTCGAGCAGCACCTCGTACGTCTGCAGGCTCAACTCCACCGGCTTGCGCAGCACTTTCCCACTCCCCCTTTGTCAGACTTCGGCAGCCGGCGCCGACGGAATTGTTGCTTGCCATCGGAAAGCGGGTGTTCGCCATTTAGTCCGTCTGGCATCGCCGCCGTGCCTCCCCGCACGTGCCGCTCCAACTCGGGTGCGGCCTACCCTCTGTTCAGGTCCCGCTTCGCTAGGTGACTTTAACAGGGCTCAACCGTCCACAAGGACGCTTCCGCCCCAAGATCACCCGCCTCGGTAGGGCGGCCGACCACCCGCCGGCCGCCCTCGGCTTCTGCTACGCCTCCTAGGCCCCGATCACCGGCGGGGTGGGCTTGTCGCCGTCGTACCCGCCGAAGATGGAATCCGGGTCCTCTTCGGACAGGAGAATCTTGCGCTGGTGCTCCTCGTCCTCGGGCCCCTTGCCACCCTTGGCCCCACCGGCACCCATGCCACCCATCCCAGGCTGGCCCTTGGCACCCGCGGCACCCATCCCACCGGGCCTGGCCGCACCCGCACCTTCGCCCAGCGCACCGGCCCCCGTGCCCGCGCCGGCACCGACGCCACGCCCCATCCCGGCCGCACCGCCGCTCGACGCACCGCCGCCACCAGGCCCGAAACCACTGCCGCCACCCGGCCCGAAGCCGCCTCGGCTGCCGCCTCCTGACCCGAAGCCACCGCCGCCGCCGAAGCCACCGACTGGCCCGAACCCGGGCCCGAAGCCGCTGCTATTGCCACCGCCGGGTCCATTGATCCCTGTTCCGGGCCCCTGCCATGACGGCGATCCAGGTCCACCCGGGGTCTGCGTCGGCCCCGCAAACGCGGCACTCGTGCTGTCATTCGCCGCCGGCACGACGGGTGGCGTATACGCACCGCTCGACGAATGCCCAGGTGGCGCGGGCGCTTTGTAGCCCGCAGCGCCAGGCGGTGCGGTGTAGCTACTTGGCCCGCTGATGTGGCTGCCGCCCGAGTGGTCACTACTGCTGGAAACGTGCTTTCCGCCGGACGTGCCGACGTCGATGGGGTTGGGTGTGACCCCGCCCGCCGACACGTTGGGGTCGTGCGCTGCGGGGTAGTCGGCCGGCATGGTGTCCGTCCGCGGCTGACTGCTCTGGTGGTAACGGTCGTAGAGCTCGACGTTCGTGTGAGTGTCGTTGTCGAACTGAGCAGCTTTGATCTCATCGTTGCTGGCGCCTATTGAAAGCCAGTCTTCGACGGTGTCGTCATCTGGCCGATTTTGGTCGACGTTGACGACATTGTTCTTCACGAATGTGAAGGCTGAAGACTGCTCCTCGATCGATTGCCGCATCGTGTCCATCTTTTGCGCGGCTGTTCGAGATGTGTTGATCAGAGGGCTCAGGCCCGCACTGCCGGTATCGGCGGCCTGGCCTTTCCAGAAGGTGTTCAGCGTCGTCTGGCTGGTGCTCAGCTTCTCCGCGACATCGTTGTGAATGTCGCGGAGCTGCCCGCACCCGCTTCCCATGGCATCCAGGCCGGTAGTGTCACCGGGGTCGTGCAGTTGCTGATAGATGTCGAACCCAGTTTGCGGCATCTCAACTGGCCTTCAGTCGGGTGATCTCAGCGGCGGCGACCTGCTCGGCCATCTTGCACGGGTCCGCCAGGTAGGGGTTCCCCGTCCGAAGCTGGGTGTTCACCGTGTACGTGAGTTCATCACGAACGCCGACAGCCAAAATGCAGGAGCCCGGTCCCTCATCACCCGCGCTGTAAACGACAGCCGGGTACCCCTCGACCGGCGAGTGCGGTGCGAAGGTGGAGAGGCGGCCGGCCTGATTCTCGAGATAGAGGCTGTTGAGGCCGCGCTTGTTCCCCGAATAGAACCCACCGCTGACGTTCCCGGTGTTGTCTGCGAAGTTCCATTGGCACGACTTACCGACGATCGACTGGGCGATTGCGGTTCCCTTGACCTTGCCTGCGGCTTTCTCTACCTCGCTGGTCGGCAGAGCGGAGCAAGGGTCGTCTTCGAAGGCCTTGGTGTTCGTCAACGGATGCTCGACCTTCGGCGCCAGCATCGGTTCGCCGGAGGACGAACTCGGTGCGGCGGGCGTCGGTTGACCTGCCGTCGAACTCCCACACCCAGCCACGACAATTGCTGCGACACCCATGAAGGCGAGCTGGTACACGTTACGGATTCGCATCAATCGACCTTCCCGGCGCTGCGAATTGCATCAATCGCGGCGTGATCTTGGTTCACATATGCTGTGCGGATCTGCTTCAGGGTGTCGACGTAAGACGAAAGGAAGTCGACCGTTCCCCTGAGGAATTGGTTGTACGCGATGGTGGCTCGACCTGTGGCACTCATATAGTCCTTGCTCACCTGGTCCGAGCCCGGGTAACCGAGCTGGGCGAACTGTGCGGCGACGGTGCGCGCCTGCGAGTAGTCGTCGTTGAGGCTGTCTTCCAGCTGCTGAATGACTTTGTCCATCGACTGCGCGTCGAACTCCCAGCTGCCGCCGCCTGACGCCGCAGCGAAGTCGGCCTTTGCTTGACCCGCTCCGAGCGCGCTGTAGTCCGGTGGCGGACCGGTCGTAACTGTCTGGCCACCTGCCAGCGGCACCGGCGGCGCACCTGGAGGCGGTGGCGTCACCTGCCCCGGTGTCAGGCTCTCGTTGTAAACGCCCTGCAGTCCGCCCTGGTTTCCGTCTGGCATGTCGTGCCTCCCCGCACGGGCCGCGTCGTGGTGCGGCCTACCCTCTGTTCAGCTTCAGCTCCAGCAAGTGACCTTAACAGGGACGACGCAGCCACAGAATCGGTTCCCGCAAGATCACCCGGCGAGGCTTCGAAGCTCGTCCGGCGTTGAAAAGGCGCGCGCGTACAGGCTGCGAGCAGTACAGTCAGTGATCATCGGTAAGCAACCGGTAAAAACCCTGACCACGGCCGTCCGGGCTACTCCGTTAGGCCGCTTGCGCCCCTGCGCGGGTTCCGATTCGCTGGGACGCGACACCGCGGCGACGAAGGGGGCACGTGCCGACCGACACGACGCTGCCGCCGTTGGACCCGTTTGCCGGGGTGCCCGACAAGAGGTACGAGGTGAAGGCCGCGGACCTGCTGAAGCCTGGGTCAACAGGGATCCTCAGGTGGCGCAGGCAGGCGACCAACGCGCCGATCGTGCAGGTCGAGGACGCCTACATCACCGGGACGTTCGACCTCCGGGCCGCCGAGTCGGGCTACCTGTTCCGCTTCGAGCGGTGCCGGTTCGAGTTTCCGCCGGATGTGCGGGAGGCGAACGTCCTCGGGCTCGTGTTCCGGAAGTGCTGGTTGCCGGGGCTGAAGGCGCGCAACCTCAGGAGCCGCAACGATGTGCGGTTGATCCGGAGTGTCGTGGAGGTCGGGCCGGAGGACAGTGAGATCCCCGAGACCACGATCATGCGCGGCGACGATCGCGAGCGCGGCATGCCGAACGCCGCCGTGAACCTCACCGACGCCGTGATCGAGGGGTCGGTCGTGCTCACGCGCACGACGATCAAGCACCCCCACGGCAAGGCGATCCAGGCCGACCGGCTCGTGATCACGGGTGCGCTGCTCGCGTATCGCATGGTGGCGCGCGGCGAGGTGCGCGTGCCGGGCATGCGCACGGGCGGCAACGTGAACTTCTCCGGCGCGACGTTCGACAACCCCGACGGCTTCGCGTTCAACGGCAACGGCATCCACATCGGCGGCAGCCTGCTGTGCGAAGTGGACAACTACGGGCCGGCGGCCGAGCGGAAACGGTTCTCCGCCAAGGGCATCATGTACTTCCCGAGCGCCACTGTGGACAGTGACATCGTGCTGCGGGAAGCGAAGCTCACCGTGGACCAGCGCGGGCCGGTGGCCGTGGACGCGTGGAAGTCGAACGACCCGTACCTCGACCCGCGGCCCGCGCTCGTCGCCGACCGGCTGAAGGTCGACGGCAACCTGGAGCTGTCCGACGGGCTGCAGGCGTTCGGTACGCTGCGCATGGTCAACGCGCGCATCGGCGGCTCGCTCAGGCTGGCCGGCGCGGAGATCAAGATGGTGCGCGGCCGCGCAACGCCGTACTACGACCGCGCGTTGCACCTCGACGGGTCGTCGATCGGGGGCGACGTCGAGGCCACCAGCCTGCGCGTTCCCGTGGGGCAGCTGCGGATGGCCGACGTGCAGATCGGCGGCAACTTCCTCGCGTGGAACTCGATGTTCCTGCACCCCGGGCGCGACGTGTTCTCCGCGCGCCGCGCCAAGATCGCAGGTAACTTCCAGCTCACCGACGCGACGTTGCAGGGCACGGTGCGCCTGCAGGGCGTCGAGGTGGGCGGCAGCGTGAACCTCTACGGCAGCAAGCTCACCGAGCCGGGGCAGCGGACGTCGTCGAGCTTCTCGCTGGACGTCCGCACCGCGCGCATCGGGCGTGACCTGGTGCTGACGGAGAACAAGGACCGCGCGTTCGTCGCGGAGGGCGGCGTCAACCTCGACGGCGCGCAGATCGCGCGCCGCCTCGAGCTCGGCGGCGCGCAGCTCGGATCCCTTCCGTCGCACGGGATCGCACTCGACGCGAGCGACGTCACGGCCGACGAGTTCCTCTTCGGCTTCCGCACACCGCCCGCGGGACGCGTCGTGCTGCGCCGCGCGCACTGCGGGACTCTCGGCGACACGGAGGAATTCTGGGCCGCCGAGGACGGCATCGAGCTCGACGACTTCCGTTACGACGCCCTGAAACGCGGCATTCCCCTCGACGACGACCGCGCCCTGGACCACCGCATCGCGCTGCTGAGCAAGGCGATGCGCGGCTACCGGCCCGGCCCGTACGACCAGCTCGCCGCGACGCTGCGTGCGGCCGGCAACGAGGAACACGCGTCGACGGTCGGGTTGCGCAAACAGCAGTTCCGCTACGACGCGCTGGCGAAGGGGTTCAAGATCTTCGGCCCGGGCGTGCGGCTGTGGAGCTTCCTGCAACGCTCGATGGTCGGCTACGGCTACCGGCCCGTCCGCGCGCTCGGCTGGCTGCTGACGCTGCTGGTGCTCGGCAGCCTGTGGTTCGGCCTCGGCTCGGACGACTGCGTGCAGAACCCCGGCCGCTACGCCGTCAGCGGGCCGCGCTGCCTGGTAAACCAGCAGGACACGGGGCTGCAGTGGAACCCGGTGATCTACACGGCCGACCTGCTGGTGCCCATCGTCGACTTCGGCAACAAGTCGCGCTGGTACATGCACGGCGCGGACAACTGGGTGGCCGCCGGCTTCACCGTCTCCGGCTGGCTCCTCGCGACGACCGTCGCGGCCGGCTTCGGCCGCATGGTGCGCCGGGACAGCTGAGGCCATACCCTCGGTATGTGACGGCTCCCGCGGCTACCGGCTCCGTCTCGATCGCGGCGCCTTGTTCGGTCGTCTACGCGCTGGTCAGCAACCCCGCGCGCCTCGCCGACCTCGCCTCGGAGTACCACGCCCACCGCTGGCTGGACGGCGCCACGCACGCCACCGTCGGCGCCCGCTTCCGCGGCACGAACCGCCGCGGCCTCCACCGCTGGACCACCACCTCGACGATCACCGCCGCCGACGAGGGGCGCCGCTTCGCCTTCGACGTAGCCTTCGGGCCGGTGCCGATCTCCCGGTGGGAGTACGTGATCTCCCCGGCCCCACCGGCTGCGTGGTCACCGAGAGCACGTGGGAACGGCGGCCTGCCTGGTTCCGCCTGCCGGGCGCAGTGGGCACCGGCGTGTGGCACCGCGCGGCGGCGAACCGGGCGAACATCGAGGCGACGCTGGCGCGGTTGAAGGCCGCCGCGGAGGCTTGAGCTCAGCCGTCCTTGACCGCCCGCTGAAGCTTCGTCGGGCGCCGCGCCGGAGGCCTTCTTTCGCGGCTTCCCGGTGCCGCCAGAATGGCTCTGACCAGCACTTTTGCCCCATCGGCGCCGCCCGGCCATGCCCCCGCCCTCCCTGGGGGGCGTCCCCGCTCCAGTCTACCGGCGGGGTACGACAGGGAGCCCGGAAAACGGGCGAGGAGGGCCGAGTTGTCCACAAGTGGAGGGGCGGTGTGGATAACTCGGGATCCGCGGTGGTCGGAGGCGAGCGAAGGGTTCGAACCCCGAGATTGCGGAGGCAGTGGTGCTTCGTCAAAGGCGTGGGTCGAAACGTCGACCACTTGGGCGTGGTCGAAACGTTGACCGCTGTGGTCACGCCTCAAGTGGCGCTTAGGTGGTGTTTCGGCCACGGCGGATGGCCGGGCACAGAGGCCGCCCTGCGACGGCCTCCAACCAGGCACGGCCGGCACATCGGCGACCGCGGGCGTCTCGCACGCGCGGCGGGTGATCGACACCAAAGCTGCCCGCGATGCCCTCGAGCCAGCCACAGTCGACACTCGGCGACGTCGGCCACCCGCCTTGCACGCGAGGCGGGTGGCCGACATCAAGGCCGCCCGCGATGCCCTCAAACCAGGCCAGGTCGACACCTCAATGACAACGCGCCAACACGGCTTGCCGCCAACAAAACCAGCCACAACCTCAACCCAAACCCGGCCTCAGTCGACCAGTTCCGACCAGAACTCCACCTCGCGAACCCCACCCACCGGCTCATCCCCCAACACCCCCGCCGACGGGCTGGTCGCGCTCACCGACCCCAAAGGCGCCCCAGACAGCCCCAAACCGCCACCCGAATCCTCAACCGGTTCCCCACCGAACTCCCGCCGCACATACCCCCGCAGATCCCGCCCGCACACGGCCACATCGGCCTGATACACCGACAACACCGGATACCCCGCCTCACCAGCCACTCCCGGCAGGTACCGGTGCCCACAAACCGGCACCAGTTGCGGCACCACAGCCAATAACCGCCGAGCACATGCCAGCGCGTTCGACAAAACCCGAGGCCGCGCGCCCCAAGAGTCGTGCCAGAAGCCGTTGTGTTCGATCGCGTACAGCAGCCCGTCGACCGGCCAATCCAGGCGTTTGCGCAGGTGGTCCGGGTTGCCGTGCAGCCAGTCCGGCCAGCGGTCGCCCACGGGGACGCCGGCGGTGAGGAACACGCGGTGGTCCAGGGAGAACCGGAAGCCGAACTGGGATTCGACGTCGTCGAGTTCGGTCGGCGACAGGCCCGGGCGCAGGGGTTCTCCTAGGCGTTCTTGCAGGATGCGGGCCTCCTCCAGGGTGAGGATTTCCGCCGGCTGGACGTGTGGCATGCGAAGAAGCGTACGTACCGCCAACCGCGCCCCGCGCGTCCTTTTTCGGCGGCTTGACGGTCGTCCGGAAAACTCCCTCGGCGGGGTGAGGTTCTTCTCTCAGACCGTGGATAACGGAACACGCGGCAGCTACGTGTAGTTCACTCGTCGCGTGAGTTCCGCACAGGCGCGAGTACGCGCACCCGAACTGACCGGCGACGTCTGGCTCAACACCGGCGGCCGGCGACTCTCCCTCGCGGAGTTGCGCGGGCGGATCGTGCTGCTCGACTTCTGGACCAGTGGCTGCATCAACTGCCTGCACGTGCTCGACGAGCTGCGCCCGCTCGAAGAAGAATTCGGCGACGTCCTGGTGACCGTCGGGGTGCACTCGCCGAAGTTCCTGCACGAGGGCGAGCGCGCGTCGATCGAGGCGGCCGTGCGTCGCTACGAGGTGCACCACCCCGTGGTGAACGACCCGAAGATGGAGCTGTGGTCGCAGTACGCGGTGCGTGCGTGGCCGACGCTGGTGGTCGTCGACCCCGAGGGTTACGTCGTGCACGTCGCCGCGGGTGAGGGGCACGGCGAAGCTCTGCGGCGCGTCGTGGCGGAACTCGTGACGAAGCACGCCGCGAAGGGCACGCTGCGCCGCGGCGGCAACCCGTACGTGCCCGTCGAAGAGCAGCAGACGGAGCTGCGCTTCCCGAGCAAGGCCGTCGCCACGGCGGGAGGCCGCATCCTCGTCGCGGACACCGGCCACCACTCCGTGGTCGAGTTCGCGTCCGACGGCGAGACCGTGATCCGCCGCTTCGGCAGCGGCGAGCGCGGCGCGCAGGACGGGCCGTTCGATCTCGCCAGCTTCACCGAGCCCTCGGGCATCGCGCTGCTGCCCAACGACGTCGCCCAGCGCGCCGGCTACCACGCCGTCGTCGCCGACACCGCGGGTCACCGGCTGCGCGGCCTCGACCTCAACACCGGCGAGGTCACCACCGTCGCCGGCACGGGCAACCAGTGGCGCAACGGCACCGACACCGGCAAGGCCCTCGACACCGACCTCACCAGCCCGTGGGACGTCGCGTGGTGGGCGCCCGCCGGCGGCGTCGTGGTGGCCATGGCCGGGAACCACACGCTCAGCGTCTTCGACCCGATCTCCGGCGACATCCGCCGCTTCGCCGGCACCACCGTCGAAGGCCTCAGAGACGGCGACGTGCGCGAAGCGTTCTTCGCGCAGACGTCCGGCCTCGCGCCCGACGGCGACAAGCTGTGGCTCGCCGACGCGGAAACCTCGGCGCTGCGCTGGATCGAGCCCGAGGGCGAGACGTTCACCGTGCACACCGCCGTCGGCACCGACCTGTTCTCCTTCGGCCACGCCGACGGCCCGGCCGACGAAGCGCTGCTGCAGCACCCACTGGGCCTGGCCGTGCTGCCCGGCGACCGCATCGCGATCGCCGACACCTACAACGGCGCCGTCCGTCGCTATGACCCCTTCACGCGCGAGGTCACCACGCTCGCCACGGGCCTCGCCGAGCCGCAGGGCCTGCTGTTGCACGACGGTGAGCTGTTCGTCGTCGAGTCGGCTGGCAACCGCGTCGCGCCGGTCGGAGCCCAGGTCACGACCGTGGCCGGCGAGAAGAACGCCGTCCGCCGCCCGCCGACGGTGCTCGCGACCGGCGACGTCGAGTTCGCCGTGGTCTTCACGCCGCCGCCGGGTGAGAAGCTCGACGACCGCTACGGCCCGTCCACGCGGCTGGAGGTCAGCGCGTCGCCGCCGGAGCTGCTCGCCGACGGCGCCGGCATCGGTACCGACCTCACCCGCCGCATCCGGTTCGCCGACGGCGTAACGGAAGGCGTGCTGCAGGTCGTCGCCCAGGCGGCCAGCTGCGACGAGGGCGGCGAGCACCCCGCGTGCCGCATCACGCGGCAGGACTGGGGCGTGCCGGTGCGCTTCGAAAGCGGTGGTGAGCGCACGCTCAGCCTGGTCATGGCGGGTGAACCGAAGCCGGCGGCACCCGGTCAGTAGCATTGGGGCGTGCCTGACAAGCCCAAGCTCCAGATCCAGATGCTGCAGGACCGCGTGCTCGTGCGCCTGTCGCCGGAGGAGGGCGAACGCCGCAGCAGCGGCGGAATCGTGATCCCGGCGACCGCGCAGGTCGCCCGCAGGCTCGCCTGGGGTGATGTACTGGGCGTCGGCAACAGCGTGCGCAACGTCAAGCAGGGCGATCGCGTGCTCTTCAACCCGGAGGACCAGCTCGAGGTCGAGATCCAGGGTGAGGGCCACTTCGTGCTGCGCGAACGGGACATCCACGCCGTCGCCACCGAGCGGACCGAACACGGCACGGGGCTCTACCTGTAGCTCCCCGGCCACGGGAGGGCAGGCGTGCGCGAAGACGAGACCCCGCAGGACCTCTTCATCGACGACCTGCTGCCCGAGCGCGACGAAGACGACCTCGCCACCGAGATCTTCGCCGTCGTCGACGGGCCGCCGCTGCCGGAGACCCCGCAGCGGCGCCTGCGCAAAGGGGTCGCGCGCACGTTCATGATCGTCGGCTGCGCCCTGGGCCTGTTCGTGCTGCTGTACGCGATCGACCTCGTCACCAGCGCCGGCGACGTGCCGCGCGGCGTGCTCGTGGCGGGCGTCGGCGTCGGCGGCCTCTCCCACGCCGAGGCCGAGGCCAAGCTGCGCGCGGAGCTGCAGCCGCGGCTGACCCAACCGGTGGTCCTGCACGCGGGCGACGTCACGACGTCGATGGTGCCCTCGGAATCCGGCCTCGGCCTCGACTGGCCGGGCACGCTCGCGCAGGCCGGGCACCAGCCGTTGAGCCCGATCACGCGGCTGCTGTCGTTCTTCACCACGCGCGACGTCGGCGTGGTCACCCGCTCGGACCAGGAGCAGGTGGCGCAGGCGCTGGGCACGCTCGCGACGGACAAGCTCAACCACCCGCTGGTCGAGGGCAGCATCGGCTTCCAGCCGGGGGCCGACGGCGCCGTCACGGCGTACCCCGTGGAGCCGCGCCAGGGCCAGCAGCTCACCGACGTGCGGGCGGCCGCGCAAACCGTGGCGGACGGCTGGCTCGCGCCCGGCGGCGTGACGCTGCAGATGGCCGTGACACCGCCGAAGGCCACGTCGAAAGGCGTCCACGCGCTGCTCGACCAGGTCGTCGACCCCGCCGTCGCCGCGCCGGTGGTGTTGCACGGGCAGGGCAAGGACGTCGCGCTGACGCCGGCGGCCATCGCGGCGTCGTTCCAGTTCGCGCCGCGCGACGGCGGTTCGCTCGAGCTGCGCATCGACCAGGGCAAGCTGCAGCAGGCCGTGGAATCCGACCTCGCGTCGACCGAGACCGACGGGCGCAACGCGGAAATCGTGTTCACCTCGGGCACGCCGACGGTCAACCCGTCCGAAGACGCGCGGAAGATCAACTGGGCCAACACATTCAAGACGCTCACGACCGTGCTCGCCAAGCCGACGGGACGTGACCTGCCGGTGGCCTACGACGCCACGAAGCCGAGCCTGTCCACCGATGCCGCCAACGCGCTGGGCATCAAGGAAGTGATCGGCGAGTTCACCACGAGCGGCTTCTCCGGCCCCGCGGCCACGAACATCCAGACGCTCGCCGACCGCGTCTCCGGCGCCATCGTGAAACCCGGCGACACCTTCAGCCTCGGCGCCCGTTCGGGCGCGCGGACCGCGGCCGCCGGCTACGTCAGCGCGCCGGCGAACGAAGACGGCACCGGCCCTTCCGTTGTGGGCGGCGGGGTTTCGCAGCTCGCGTCCACTTTGTACAACGCGGCGTACCTGGCCGGCCTCGGCGACGGCGGCCACCTCGCCCACGACCACTACCTCGACCGCTACCCCGCCGGCCGCGACGCGAAAGCCATCGACGACGCGGGAAACCCGGTGGAGCTGAAGATCACCGACAACGACGACACGGGCTTCGCGATCCAGGCCAGCGTCAGCGGGGATTCCGTCACCGTGCGGATCTGGGGCACGAAGCACTACGTCATCGAGGGCCGCACCGGGGGCACGTCGGACGAGGTTTCGCCGACCGTCCAGTTGGACCCGGGCCCGACGGCGCTTGCCGGCCGTCGATCGGCGCGCCGGGCTTCAGCGTGTCCGACACGCGTGTGTTCCACGACCTGGCGACGGGCAACGAAGTCCGCGAAGAAACGCGCGACACCACCTACGCGCCGCAGCCGATCGTGATCTGCTGACGGGCGTCCACGCCGGACGGAACAGCCCGGCCCGCAGAAGGGGGCCGGGCCGCGAAGTCATCTGTTGATACTTCGCTTGCTCCACAGGCTCGCCACCAAGGCCACGCCGAGTGCGGCGACTCCGACCTGGGTGATGATTTCGAGCCAGTCGATGCCGCTCGTGTCGGCGTAACCGATGCCGCGCGCGATGGCGCTGCCGATGAAAGCGGCCGCGATGCCCACGAGGAGCATCAGCCAGATCGGGATGTTCTGCTTGCCGGGCACGACCAAGCGGCCGAGCAGGCCGAGGATCAAGCCGACCACGATGGCGCTGATGATGCCTGAGACGGTCATCGAAACTCCTCTGCCAGATGGGTTCCGGGCCGAGCCGCGGACTTGGCGCCCGGATGCCCTGGGAACGGACGCCCGGAACTCGAGACCACGGCGAAATCACCCACCTGGCACCAGCGTGCCGCGACCCGCGGCGGGAGCTCTCACCCGCAGCGGGCGAAGTCACCCGGAGAAACACGGATGCCCCCGGCCCGAGCTGGGCCGAGGGCATCCGCAGGGGAACAGGGAGGGCTCAGAAAGCGGCCTCGTCCAGCTCCATCAGCGCGTTGTCGGCGCCTTCGACGATCGTGCGGCGCGAGGACAGCTCCGGCAGCACGGACTTCGCGAAGAACGAAGCGACGGCCACCTTGCCCTCGTAGAACGGCACGTCCTTCGCTGCCGCGCCCGCGTCGAGCTTGGCGATCGCGACCTCGGCCTGCTTGAGCAGCTGCCAGCCCACCAGCAGGTCGCCCATCGACATCAGCAGCCGCACGGTGTGCTGGCCGACCTTGTTGATGCTCTGCGCGTCTTCCTGCGACGCGGTGAGGTAGCCGATCATCGCGCCGAGCATGCCCTGCGAGTCCTCGAGGGCCTGCTTCAGCAGCGCACGCTCGTTCTTGAGCCGGCCGTTGCCCGCCTCGGACTCGATGAACTTCGTGATCTCACCGGCGAGGAACGCGAGCGCCTGACCCTTGTCGCGCACGATCTTCCGGAAGAAGAAGTCGAGCGACTGGATGGCCGTCGTGCCCTCGTAGAGTGAGTCGATCTTCGCGTCGCGGATGTACTGCTCGATCGGGTAGTCCTGCAGGAAGCCGGACCCGCCGAGCGTCTGGAGCGACTGCACGAGCTGCTCGGTGGCGCGCTCGGAGCCGACACCCTTCACGACCGGCAGCAGCAGGTCGTTGATGCCGTGCGCCAGCTTCAGCGCCGCCTCATCGCCGTCCTGCGTCCACAGCTGGTCCTGGAACGACGCCGTGTACAGGTAGACGGCGCGCAGGCCCTCCGCGTACGCCTTCTGCAGCATCAGCGAACGGCGCACGTCCGGGTGGTGCGTGATGGTGACGCGCGGCGCGGTCTTGTTGAGCATGTTCGGCAGGTCGGCGCCCTGCACGCGCTCCTTGGCGTAGTCGCGCGCGTTGAGGTAGCCGGTCGACAGGGTGGCGATGGCCTTGGTGCCCACCATCATCCGGGCGTACTCGATGACCTGGAACATCTGCGCGATGCCGTTGTGCACCTCGCCGAGCAGCCAGCCCTTGGCCGGCGTGCCGTGCTGGCCGAAGGTCAGCTCGCACGTGGTGGACGCCTTGATGCCCATCTTGTGCTCGACGTTCGTCACGAAGGCGCCGTTGCGCTCACCCAGCTCACCGGTCTGGGAGTCGAAGTGGAACTTCGGCACGAGGAACAGCGAAAGGCCCTTGGTGCCGGGCTTGGTCTCGATGCCGGGACCCTCGGGGCGTGCCAGCACGAGGTGCATGATGTTTTCGCTCATGTCGTGCTCGGCCGAGGTGATGAACCGCTTCACGCCGTCGATGTGCCAGGAGCCGTCCTCCTGCTTGACGGCCTTGGTGCGGCCGGCGCCGACGTCGGAGCCCGCGTCGGGCTCGGTCAGCACCATCGTGGCGCCCCACTGGCGGTCGATCATGAGCTGCGCCCAGCGCTTCTGCTCTTCGGTGCCGTTGTTGTTCACGATCATGGCGAAGTTCGGGCCCGCCATGTACATGAACAGCGGTGCGTTGGCGCCGAGGATCAGCTCGGACGCGGCCCACTGCACCGTGGGGGGCAGGCCGAAGCCGCCGAGGTCGTTGGTGAGGCCGAGGCGCCACCACTCGCCGTCCAGGAGCTGCTTGTAGCTCTTCTTGAACGACTCGGGGATCTTCACGCTGAAGGTCTTGGGGTCGTACACCGGCGGGTTGCGGTCCGCGTCGGCGTAGGACTCGGCGAGCGGGCCGGTGGCGAGCTTGTTCAGCTCCGAGAGCACGCCGCGCGCGGTCTCCTCGTCCGACTCGGCCAGCACGCCCTTGCCAAGGCGGTCCTGCACGCCGAGTACCTCGAAGAGGTTGAACTCCAGGTCTCGGACGTTGCTCTTGTAGTGGCCCATGTCGTCACTCCGTGTCGTGTTCGGCTTTCCGGCCGGGCACATGTTCCCTTACTCGCCGGTAACTTCAGGATATTACCTACGAGTAACTGGAGCAAGCGGTTCCGCTCTTCCAGGGGTGTGGATTCAGCCGAAAAACCGACATCGACCAGGAAGCCGACCTCAGGGGGTGCCGCGCGCCACGGCGCGGTCGGCGGGCAGGGGCGTGTGGGCGTCGTCGGTGTGGGGCACGAGGATGCCGCTGCGGAACGCGATGGTCACCGCGTGTGTGCGATCCCGCGCCGACAGCTTGCGCAGGATGCTCTTCACGTGCGTCCGGACGGTTTCGACCGAGAGGAACAGCAGCTTCGCGATCGCCGAGTTCTCCAGGCCTTCGGCGACGAGCTGCAGTACCTGGTACTCGCGGCGCGACAGCGGCATGGCGCCCTTCGGCTGGGTGAGGTGCTCCTCGGCCGGCGCCGCTCTGGGCGACGGCTGCCGTTTCGGCCGCGCGGTGAGCGCCGCCAGCGCCGGGTCGATGTAGCGCCGGTCGGTGTGCGCGCGTCGCACGGCTTCGGCCAGTCGCCGCGGGTCCACCGCCCGCGGCACGATCGCGTGCGCGCCCGCCGCGATGGCCGTGGCCAGGTACTGCTGCGTGCGGTTGACGTCGCGCACCAGCGTCACCAGCACTACGGCGGGGTCGCCGGAGTTGAGCAGCTTCGTGAGGTGGCAGTGGGGGTCCAGCGCCGAGTCGAGGATCACGACGTCGGGGCGCACCTGTTCGCACAGCTGCATCGCCGCGTGGTGGCTCGCCGCCTGGCCCGCCCAGTGCAGCCCCGGCGTCCGGTGGACCATCGACGCGAGGCCCTCGCGGAAGATCGGGATGGGATCGACGACGGCCACCCCCAGGCTGCGGTTCGCGGTCGGTTGTCCGGGCACAGCCGGCGTTCGGTGGGGCTCGATGCCGCGCATCTCGGGCCTCCGTCTTCCAGGTCGTTCCCGGGTCGCCCGGACGCCCGCGCACGCCCCCCGGCGTGCCGTCCTGGCACCACCCGATCCCCCCTGCTGGGACCGGACAGGAATGACACCTTGTCCTTGATTCGACTCCTCCGGAAGGCGCTTGTGACGCGGTTTCCCCCTCATGGCCGTATCGGCCGGTTGCAGCAAACTCTCCGTAGAAAAACGGTCGTGATCTGCGGCTTTTTGGCCCTGTACGACGGCGGGTGCTCCTCCGTTTACTACTGAGGGTGTAGCCCGAAAGATGGCCGCTACGTGACAACCCGTGCACGCAGCGCGGCGAACTCACTTGCCAGCCCGGCGGGCGTCCAGTGGGCGTTGAGGCCACTCGGGTTCGGCAGGACCCACACGCCGGTCTCGCCGATCACGCGCTCCTGCGGCCCGACTTGGGCTCGCTTCTCGCCGAACGCGGTGCGGTACGCGGTGATACCCAGCACGGCGAGCCAGCGGGGCTTGTGCGCGAGGACCTTCTCGACGAGCGTCTTGCCGCCTTCGCGCAGCTCCTCGTCGGTCAGCTCGTCCGCCCGCGCGGTGGTCCTGGCGACGACGTTGGTGATCCCCAGGCCGAGGTCGAGGAGCTCGTGCTGCTCACTCGGGTCCAACAGCCGCGGCGTGAAGCCCCCGGCGTGCAGGGCGGGCCAGAAGCGGTTGCCGGGCCTCGCGAAGTGCAGCCCCAGCGCGCCCGAGTACAGCCCGGGGTTGATCCCGCAGAACAGCACGTCCAACCCGGGCGCGATGACGTCGGGGATCGTGCTGTCCTGCGCGGCGGCAAGCTGGTCCTTGGTGGGTCGGGTGGGCATGCGCCCAGTCTCGGGCACGCGGGTCTCCATGACGCCCGACGGTTGCCCAGTCGACCTCTCGCTGCGGCTACCGGCGGCCGGTGAACCCGAGATCGGGCCCGGCGCGGTGCCCGCCGGCGTGGTACAGACCCCTGGCGCGGGACGGACCCCTGGCGCGGGACGGACCCCTGGCGCGGGACGGACCACCGCCGCGGGACGGACCACCGCCGCGGGACGGACCCCCGCCCTCCTCTGGGGGGCTGCCCTGTCCCAGTTTACCGAGGTCAGGGGCCTGAAAATGGCGATTGTGAAATCTGTGGACAACTCGGGGTCGGTGGAGCCAGTTGTGGATAACTCTTGTCTGGGGGCCGGCCGGGTCTGACTCCCTGCCCAGCTGCCTGCCGGGCGGGGACGCTTGCTCGGCGGCCAGCCGGGTCCGACTCCATGCCCGGCGGCCAGCCGGATCTGTCTCCCTGCCCAGCCGCCGGCCGGGACCTGCCTCCTCACCCTCGGCGTGGGTCGGACGAGCCATCGGCCCAACCTCGGGCACCCTGTCAGACATGACCACCACGCCCGACGGTTGCTCGGTGGACCTCTATCTGCGCCTGCCCGCGGCCGGCGAACCGGAGATCGTCCACGGCGCCGTGCCCGCCGCCGCGTCGATCCTGGAGTTGGGCAGCGGCTGCGGGCGCGTGACGCACCCGTTGCTGGCGCTCGGCCACGCCGTGGTCGCCGTCGACGAGTCGCCGGAGATGCTCGCCCACGTCCGCGGCGCGGAGACGGTCTGCGCGCGGATCGGCGACCTTCGGCTCGGCCGCGAGTTCGACGTGGTCCTGCTGGGCAGCCACCTGGTCAACACGGCCGATCCCGCGGAGCGCCACGCGCTGCTCGCCGCGGCCCGGCGGCACCTCGCGCCCGGGGGCCGGCTGCTCGTCGAATGGCATCCGCCGGAGTGGTTCGACCACGTGGCCGACGGACCGGGCGGGCTCATCGGGGAGATCGGCGTTTCGCTGCACGACGTCGTCCGCGAGGGCGATCTGCTGTCCGCGACGGTGCGCTACCGCGCCGCCGAACGGGAGTGGCACCAAGAATTCACCTGCCGGCGCCTGGGTTTTCCGGCGCTGTCCGAGGCGCTGACCTCGGCCGATCTGACCTTCGGCGAGTGGCTGACCGCTGACCGGGATTGGTTCTCGGCACGCGGGGTAGCGGATCAGGTACCGATCTAGGTAGCCTGTGTGATCTCTCGCACAACGTCGTAGGGAGGAGCCCGCGTGCAGCTTTGGGTTGTCCTCGCACTGGTGGCCCTCATCCTGGCAGCCGCCTCGCTGATCGTGGTTCTGGAAGACCGGCGCGCCGCCAAGCGGGCGGCGCTGCGGCGCAAGGCGCGGCTAGCGCGTCTGGGCGAGGTCGATCCGCTCGCGCCCGGCCGGCTGAGCGTGGATCGCTGAAGGGATTGCGCGCAGGGCGAGCAGCAGGGCGCCGAAGAGCCAGCCGAGGCCGGCGCCGAAGGTGTTGGTCATGAGGTCGTCGACGTCGAAGATGCGGTAGACGAACGGCGCCGTCCCGAAGTTCGCGGTGAGCTGCGTGATCTCGATGGCCAGTGACACCGTCGTGCCCACGGCCAGCGCGCCGACGAGGCCCCGGCGCCACAGGACGCGGGCGAAGATCCCAAGCGGCACGAAGAGCAGCACGTTGAGCGCGACCTGCTGGAACGTCTGCGTGCTGAACCAGTGCGCCGCCGAAAGTCCGTGCTTCACCAGCTCGGTGTGGATGTCGGCGATCCACTGGAACGGCCGCAGCTGCACCGTCTGCTCGAGGCGCCGGCCGTTGGCGCTCGGCAGCGGCAGGAAGACGACCGCGAGCGCCATGCACGCGTAGAAGACGACCGCCGCCGTGGTCACCAGGCGGCGCAGCCGCGGGCGGCCGTAGCGCGCCAGCTGCAGCACGAGCTGCGGGACGAGCAGCGTGCCCCACACCGCGAGGAATCCGATGAGCCCGTACTGCAGGGCCGCGACCTGTGCGTTCGTCATGCCGAGAACGTTATGGATCTTGGGGGTCACGCCACTTCGGTCGAAGAGCCGGACGGAATCCGGCCGGGTCGGCCATCTGGCCGAGGGCTGCTTAAGCCGATCGGTCAGGCTCCTCGTCGCGCTGCTCGTCCTCGGCGCGCTCCGACCGCCACGCCGCGAACACCGTGCCGCCGACAAGCAGGGCGACGACCACGATCACGGTCAGCACGATCTGCAGTTCCATGTGGCTCCCAGGGGTTCGGCCGATTGATCGCTGCCGAGGAACCGACCGTTACGCGCTACCGGAAGTAACTGTTACCGCAAGTTGTGGAAATCGCCGCCACCTGTGCTTACGCTGTCGATCATGGACGACGTGGTCTACACCAGGGCCGGCACTGGAGCGCCGCTCGTGCTCATCCACGGGGTCGGGCACCGCCGGCAGGCGTGGGACCCGGTGCTGCCGCTGCTCACGCCCCACCGCGACGTGATCGCCGTGGACCTGCCGGGGTTCGGGGAATCGCCGCACCGCGAAGGCGCGTACGGCGTGGGGCCGGCGCTGGAGCTGTTCGCGAAGCTGTTTCTCGACCTGGGGATCGAGCGGCCGCACGTGGCGGGCAACTCCCTCGGCGGCCTGCTCTCGCTCGAACTCGCCAAGGCCGGCCTGGTCCGCAGCGCCACGGCCCTGTCACCGGCCGGGTTGTGGACGCCGCTGCAGCGGCACTACGCCCTCACCGTGCTGCGCACCTTGCGCACGCTGGCCCGGCACACGCCCGAGCGGAGCGTGCGTCGGCTGGCCATGAAGGGGGCGGGCCGCGCGGCGCTCACCGGGATGATCTACGGCAAGCCTGAGCGGCTGGCCCCGCAGGTGATCGTCGACGACGTCCGCGCGCTGGCCGGCGCCGAAGGCTTCGCCCCGACGCTCGCCCAGGCCAAGGGCGGTTTCCGCTTCACCGGACCGGTGCGCGCCGACGTACCTGTCACGATCGCGTGGGCCGAGTACGACCGCGTGCTCGCGCGGCCGAAAGCGTCGGCGCTCGAGGAGATCGCACCGCACGCCCGGCTGCTCACGCTGCCGGGTTGCGGTCACGTGCCCATGGGCGACGCGCCGGGCGTCGTCGCGCGGGTGCTGCTGGACGGCAGCGAAAACGCCGGGTGACATTTCCCCATCACCCTCCTTTTTCCTCTGGTGAGGCTCTTCCCGTTTGGGCAGACTGCACCGCCGTGTGCCTGTTCCAGGGGACGACGGGCGCGAAATCGGAGGAAACATGAGGCTCTTCACCCGGCTCGCGGTCACCGCCGCGGCCGCACTGGCCACTGTGGCCGTTACGAGCGTGCCGGCGTCGGCCGCGCAGACCACGGACGTCCGGATCATCACGCTGAACGACCTGCACGGCAACCTCGAGCCGCCGGCGGGTTCGGCCGGCAAGGTGTTCATGGCCGACGGGACCAGTGTGGACGCGGGCGGCGCCGCGTACGTGGCCACGCACGTCAAGCAGCTCGAGTCGCAGGTGCGCAACTCGATGGTGCTCTCGGCGGGCGACAACGTGGGCGCGTCGCCGGTGATCTCGGCGCTGTTCCACGACGAGCCGACCATCGACTTCCTCAACGAGCTGGGCGTGAAGGCCTCCGTGGTCGGCAACCACGAGCTCGACGAGGGCTATCAGGAACTGCTGCGCATGCAGTTCGGCGGCTGCAACAAGACCGACGGCTGCCAGTTCCGCCCCACCTACCAGGGCGCGGACTTCCCGATCCTCGGGTCCAATGTGTACTTCACCAACGGCCTGCCCGCGCTGCTGCCGTTCTCGGTGCAGTTCTCCGGCGGCGTGCCGATCGGCATCATCGGCGCCACGCTGGAGGACCTGCCCTCGGTCGTCACGCCCGACGCCATCAAGGGCCTCAAGTTCGGCGACGAGGCCCAGGCCATCAACCGCACCGCGAACCTGCTCGACCTGCTGGGCATCAAGGCCCAGGTCCTGCTGCTGCACCAGGGCGACGAGACGCTGCCCGGCGCCGGTCCGAACGACTGCAAGGTGGCGCCGGGCGGCGAGGCCGACGTCATCGCGAAGAACGTGAGCCCGAAGGTCGACGCGATCTTCACCGGCCACAGTCACCAGCAGTACAACTGCGTGATCAACGACCCCGCGGGCCAGCCGCGGCCGGTGATCCAGGGCGCGTCGTTCGGCCGGCTGCTGTCCGTCGTGGACCTGAAGATCGACCTGCGCACGCGCGACGTCATCCGGTCGCAGACCAAGGCGCACAACGAGATCGTGACCCGCGACGTGACGCCGGACCCGGCCGTCGCGATGCTCGTGGACGAGGCCAAGACCAAGTCGGGCCCGATCGCCAACAAGCAGGTCGGCACCATCACCGCGGACCTCACCGCGGCCGGCGCGCCCTCGGGTGAGTCGACGATGGGCGACGTGATCGCCGACGCGCAGCTCGAAGGCACCAAGTCCAACAACGCGGTCGTCGCCATCACCAACCCCGGCGGCATCCGCGCGGACCTCAACTACGCGTCTTCGCCCAACGGCGAGGGCGACGGCGTGGTCACCTACGGCGAAGCGTTCACCGTGCAGCCGTTCGCGAACATCATGCAGACGATCACGCTCACCGGCGCGAACCTGAAGAACGTGCTGGAGCAGCAGTGGGGCCAGCCGGGCGGCACCAAGATCCTGCAGATCTCGAGCAGTCTGCACTACACGTACTCGGCCTCGGCGCCGATCGGTTCGCGCGTTTCGAACATCACCGTGAACGGCACGCCGGTCGACCCGGCCGCGACGTTCCGCGTGTCGGTGAACAACTTCCTCGCCGCGGGCGGCGACGGGTTCACCGAGTTCACGAAGGGCACCGACCTCGCGGGCGGTCCCGTGGACCTCGACGCGCTGATCGCGTACCTCGGCGCGCACCCGGGCGTCACCCCGCCGCCGGCGGACCGGATCACGATGGTTCCGTAGTTCTGTTCCGAGTAGCCCCGCCCCTCTTGCCGTTTCGAGGGGCGGGGCTCTCGTTTTTCAGACTTTTTGGGGGCTCATCACAGATGCCCGTGGATTAGGGACTTTGACACGGCGACGGTGTCGCAGCTGCTGGCCAAAAGTTGCCGCTGCTCTGACTAATGGCCGTGGCGCGCCCAGGACGGGCGCCAGCTGTCGCTGTCTTGTCGGCCGGCGAAGTCGGCTTCGAGGAAGGCGAGCAGCTCGGCCAGGTCGGGCTGCCGGTTGTCGGTACGCCAGATGACCCAAAGCGGGAAGACCGGTGTGGGGTCGACGATCGGGATTCGTCGAAGGTCGTAGTGCGCGGGCCAGAGATAGCGGGAGCCTTCGCCGACGAGGTTCGCGAGCGTCGCCGACTCGGCGATCTCGGTCACCAGCACCTCGGCCCCGAACGCAGGGCCCAGGACGTCGATGGTGATCCCGAAAGTGGCGGCGAGTTCGTCGTAGTAGGCCGAGACTTCGTCCCCGCTGGGCAGCCCTGGCATCCAGATCGGGTGATCGGCGAGCTGGCGTGGGGTCACAGACGGAGCATCTGCAAGCGGGTGCTTCGGGCCGACCAGCAGCTCGTGGCGGTCCTCGATGACCAGGGCGCTGGAGAGTCCCGTGCCTGAGAGTTGCCGGCTCGGGTCGGTCACGCCGCGGAAGGTGGCGTCGACGGTGCCGCTCGCGACCGCCGCGAGCGCCGCCTCGAGGTTGAGGTCGGCCAATGCGACGACGTTCAGGTCGAGCGCGCGGCGTTGCTGGTAGAAGGCATGCAGAAGCGTGGCCGGTGCCGTCCGCCGGTTCCGTACGTCGACTCGGAGCGCTCGGCGTCCGGGCATCACCGATGCGAGGGCGCGATCCTCGGCCTGGAGCAGCTCGCGGGCGTGCGGCAGGAACGCCTGGCCGTCGACCGTCAGCGTGGCGCCGCGAGGCCCGCGGGCGAAGAGAACCACGCCGAGCTCACGCTCGAGGGCACCGATGCGCTTCGAGACGGCCTGCTGGGTGACGCCCAACTCGTCGGCCGCGCTCTGGAACTGTCCTTCCGAAGCGACCTGGAGGAAGGTCCGTACCGCATCGAGATCCACACACTCACCGTAGTGGCACAACGGGGAGTTGTGGCGCGCCGCCAGATCGGTTGTTACCTCCCACGTCGCCACACGGGATTGCATATCCCGAGCAGTACGGACGGTTGTGGATACACGAGATGGAGGACCGACGTGGCACGCAGGAAGCTCGGGCGGCAGTTCGGATGGCTGTGGGCCGCGAACGCGGTCAGTGCCTACGGCTCCGGTCTCGGGTTCGGCGCCTTCGGCCTGATCGCCATCAGCGTCCTGCACTCCAGCCCCGCCGGCGTTTCCGCGCTCTCGTCGGCAAGCCTCATCGTCGGTGCCCTCGTCGCTGTCCCGACCGGGCCCTGGATCGAAACCCGACGCAAGCGGCCCGTCATGATCACGATGGACCTGCTGCGCTTCGCCGCGATGGCGACCATTCCGCTGGCCTACTGGCTCGGCTGGCTGACCTACGTGCAGCTGTTGCTCGTCGCAATCGTGGTTTCCGCTGCCAAGATCGGGTTCGCCACCGCCGGCGGCGCCTACCTGAAGTCGGTCGTGGCCCGCGACGACCTTCTGGCAGCCAGCAGCCGCTTCGAATCCACCTGGTGGAGCTCGATCGCGATCGGCCCGCCGCTGGGCGGCGCCGCGATCGGGCTGTTCGGCTACACCACCACCGTTGTCGCCGATGGCCTGAGCTACCTGCTCTCAGCGCTCGGCATCACCGCCATCGGCGGCCGCGAGCCGACTCCCGTGAAGGATGCGGCGAAGAAGGTCACCCTGCGGGATCTGCCGGACAGTTGGCGGTACCTGCTCAGCCACCCGCGGCTGCGTCCGGTATTCCTGAACCGCCTCGCCGTAGGCGGCCTCATCATGGCGCAGGAACCGCTGGTCGCGGTGCTCATGCTGCGTGACCTCCACTTCGCGCCGTGGCAGTACGGACTCGCCTTCGCCGTACCGTGCATCGGTGGATTCGTCGGCTCGCGCCTTGCCGGTCCGACAGTCGCCAAGTACGGCGAGCACAAGGTCATGTGGCTCGCGGCCATCGGCGCGGTCCTCTGGCCGATTGGACTGGCGTTCATTCCCACCGGCATCGCCGGACTGCTGCTGGTCATGGTCATCGAGTTCGGTGTCATCGTGCCGATGAGCCTGTTCAACCCGGTGGTCGCGACCTTCCGGCTCAAGCACATCGAGCACGAGCGACTCTCACGGACGCTGTCGGCGTGGCAGATCAGCAGCAGCCTCGCCACGGCCTTGCTCACGCTCGTCTGGGGCGTCCTGGCCGCGCTGACGTCGACGAGGATCGCGATCGGGCTGGCGGGCCTTCTGCTGATTGCCACGCCCCTGCTCCTGTTCCGGGCTGCGACATCGCGCGACAGCGCCCCTGCGCGCATCGGCGCACCTCGCGAGCGCCAAACGAGCCCGCTCATCACTGACGAGCTGTGACCACCCGCCATACGGCGGCGGGTCCGAAGGCAAGCCGCTGCTGATCGATGACGGCAGAGATCTTGTCAGTCCGGCGCGGTTGTGCTCAGGCCCGTGCGGGACTGGGCCAGTCTCCCGGGTTGCCGAGCGAACGCCTGGACGACCGGCCGTCAGTCGATGAGCTCGGGTTCCAGCAGGCTCATCAAGTACATGTCGTAGTACTTCCCATCGCTGCCGCGGAAACACTCGCGGTGCCGGCCGTCCTCCACGAAGCCCACCTTGCGGTAGACGTGGCGCGCGCGTTCGTTGTTGGCGACCACCCACAGGGCGATGAGGTGCAGGCGCATCACGTTGAAGCCGTAGCGGCACATCAGGCGCATGGCCTCGGTGCCGTAGCCGCCGTTCCAGTGGTCCTTCTCGCCGATGTAGATGTCGAGCTCGGCGCGGCCGATCTCGGGCTCGGCGTCGCGCAGGTCGATCACGCCGAGCAACGCGCCCGATGCCACCGACTCGATGCCGAGCACCACGTGCTCGTACGTGTTGACCTTGCGTTCCTCGCAGCGCTTGCGCACCTGGTCCAGGGAACGCGGGTGCGAGCCGGTCATGAACTGACCCACCTCGTCGTCGTGGATCCAGCGGTACAGCGACTCCGCGTCCGACGGCTCGAGCGCCCGCAGCCGCACCAGCTTGCCCGAGAGCACCGCTCCCCCTCACTCCCGCCGCAGCAGCAGGAAGTCCTCGACCCCGACGAGCCCGAGGAACTGGCGCACCCCGGGCGGCATCGGACGGCGGGATCCATCATGCACGAGCCGTGGATCGGTGACGCGCCATTTTTTGCCGCGCGTGACGAGCTCCGCGTGGCCCGCGGCCAGCACGTTCTTGACCCAGTCGGTGTCCGGGCCGTAGGTGAGGGCGACGACGAAGCCGTCGTCGGTGCGGAAGACGTTCAGCGGGGTGCGGAACTCCTTGCCGGACCGGCGGCCCTGGTGCACGACCAGGCCGAAGCCGGGCAGCCACCCGACGAACGGTCCCGTGACCCGGTTGGTCACCACGCGGTTGAAGTGGGCGAGACGTTCTGGCAGCACCATCTGCCCAGGGTAATCCAACGTCCGTGGAATTAGCGCGTTTTCGGCCCGGTGCGAGGCCGGTTCGTACGTCTGGTGGGATGTTCGCGGACGCCGGCACGACGCGGGGAGAAGAACATGTCGAACGACTGGCCGCTGCGACAGGACCCGGAGTCGCCCGTGATTTTCGCGCGGGCGCTGCTGGAAGACCCCGCGCAGCTCGCGTTCGTGGTCCTCGACGATGACGACGACTGGTTCATCAGCGACGGCGCCGAGTTCGACGAGGACATGGACGTCAACCGCGAGCAGTTCGGTGCGGTCCCGCTGCGCGAAGCCGTCGAGCTCATCCCGCAGCTCACGGCGCTGGCGTCGCTGCCCACCGGCATGGCGGCCGACTGGGACCCGGAGCGTTCGGCGTGGCTGCTGAGCTCCGTCGCCGACTCCGACGACGAGGCCGAGGACCGCGAGATCCGCGAAGCCCGCATCGCCGCGTGGCAGCACCCGGGCTCGCCGGTGGACGAGGTGCAACTGTCGACCGGGCTCACCGAGATCGTGACCGGGGGTGACGCGCCCGTACGCGCCGTGCGCCAGGTCGTGCGCGAGGGTGACGGCACGTGGCTCTTCGTGGGCTTCGAGGTGCCGGAAGCCGAGGACTTCGAGGTCGAGGGCCTGGAGCTGGAGCACGTGGTGAGCCTGTACCCGGACGTCGTGAACGTGCTGCAGGCCGCGCCGGGCCAGGTCTTCGACCGCGCGGAGCCGGGTGGCGAGTGGGAGCTCGTCGAGGGCTGAAGTTTTTCCGCGGCGATTGTCCTGGCGCGTTGGGGGCCGTTCGTCCTTAGAGTGTTAGCCGGCGAACGGCGCCGGTCCGGACACTCATCAGGAGCAGCCATGCCCACCTATGCCGCGCTCATCTACTCCGCCGACGTGGACCCGACGCAGCCGGAAGCCGCGTCGATGATGAAGGACTACAACGAGTTCGGCGCGGCCGCTGCGGCCGTGATCCGCGGCGGCCAGGCTCTGTACCCGACCGCGACGGCCACCACCGTCCGCGTGAACGGCGGCAAGGGCGGCGACATCGTGACCAGCGATGGCCCGTACGCCGAGACGAAGGAAGCCCTCACCGGCTTCTACCTCATCGAATGCGGCGACCTCGACGAAGCCGTCAAGGTCGCCGCGCAGATCCCGGCCGCGTGGGACGGCGCCGTCGAGGTGCGCCCGATCGTCGAGTTCTCGTGACGGTCGCCGGTGACACGCTGGCGCGGCTCATCCGGGATGAGGGGACCCGGGTGCTCGCCACGCTCGTGCGGGTCATCGGCAGCGTGGACCTGGCCGAGGACGCGGTGCAGGACGCCGTCGTGCGGGCGCTCGAAACGTGGCCCCGCGACGGCGTCCCGGACAACCCGCGGGCCTGGCTGCTCGTGACGGCGCGGCGACGCGCCGTCGACGTGCTGCGCCGCGAGGCCAAGCGCGTCGGGAAGGAGGCGGACGCGATGCCGCTCGCCGACGACGACCCGCCGCCCTCCGTGATCCGCGACGACCTGCTGCGCCTCGTGTTCACCTGCTGCCACCCGTGTCTGTCGGTGGACGCGCAGGTCGCTTTGTCGCTGCGGACACTCGGCGGTTTGTCGACCGCCGAGGTCGCGCGTGGACTGCGCCTGCCCGAGGCGACGGCGGCGAAGCGGTTGACGCGGGCGAAGCAGAAGATCGCGACGGCGGGGATCCCGTACCGCGTGCCGGCGGCCGAGGAGCTGCCCGAGCGGCTTTCCGGTGTGGCGGCGACGGTGTACCTGATCTTCAACGAGGGGTACGCGGGCGTGCGCGATCCGCTGGTCGACGAGGCCGTGCGGCTGGCGCGGCTGCTCGCGTCGCTGATGCCGGACGAGCCGACGGTGCTGGGGTTGCTGGCGTTGCTGTTGCTGCACGACGCGCGCCGGTGCACGCGCGTGGCCGACGACGGTTTGCCCGTGCTGCTGGCCGATCAGGACCGTTCGCTGTGGGACGCGGCCCTGATCCAGGAGGGTGTTTTGCTGGTGGGGCGCGCTTTGCGGCGCACGCCTTCCGCGCCCAACCCCTACGTGGTGGAAGCGGCGATCGCGGCTTGTCACGCCTTGTCGCCGACGTACGCGTCGACCAACTGGGACGCCGTGAGCTCTTGGTACGACGTGCTTTTCACCGTCCGCCCGAGCCCGGTGGTGTCACTGAACCGCGCGGCCGCGATCGCCGAACGTGACGGGGCCGCGGTGGCGCTGCCGCTCGTGGACGCGTTGGACGTGCTGGCGGACTACCCCTGGTGGCACGCGACGCGCGCGGAACTGTTGTGCCGCTTAGGAAACCTCTGCGAGGCTCGTGCCGCTCTCGAGCTCGCCGAGGAGACGGGCCTTGCCGGCGGCCACGCGGCTCTGCTGCGTCGCCGGCTGGGTGAATAGGGCGGTCTTGACACGTTCGCGGCCCGGCGCGTTCGATGGTGCCACGCCCTGCGGCCGGTGAACACGCCCGCGCCCAGGGCGCCCAACTTTCTTTGCAGAGGGGGCCACGATGGCCGAACACCCCAACGCGACGCTCATCCGCCGCGGCTACGCGGCCTTCTCCGCCGGCGACGTCGCGGCCCTGTCCGAGCTCATCGCCGCCGACGCCGTGCAACACATGCCGGGCCACAACGTCTTTTCGGGCGACCACAAGGGCCGCGACGCGATCCTGTCGATGTACGGCCAACTCGCCACCCGCAGCGACGGCACCCTCCGCGTGGCCCTCGAGGAGGTCTACGCGAACGACGACGAGGTCGTCACCGTCTACCACTCCACCGGCACCCGCGGCGACAAACACCTCGACACCCGCCACGCGCTCGTGTTCCGGATGCGCGACGGCCAAGCGGTCGACCTGCTGGACGTCTCCCAGGACGAATCCTCCGACGACGCCTTCTGGGCGTGATCACGATGTCCGTGCTCATGCTCCTCCGCGTCCCCGGCAACGGCGCCCAGTTCGAGAAGGCCGCCGCCTCCGACCCCGCCCGCATATCGACCATCATCGCCTCCGCCCGCGCCCACGGCCTCCAGTCCCACCATTTCTGGGCCGACGACAAGGACATCCTGGTCGTCGACGTCTGGCCGGACGAGGCCTCGTTCCAGGCCTTCTTCTCGTCCGAAAGCGACCGCATCGGCGCCCTCATGGCGGCAGCCGGCGTCACCACCCAGCCGACCGTGACCTTCTACCACAAACTGGACATCGGCGACGACGTGTGACTCTGTCTACTGTGGATCGACCCTCTTGGTGAGCTCCACCCAGGTTCCGGCCCACCCACTCGAGACGGCGATCTCTTCGAGGGCTCCGGTGGGGAGGAAGAGTTCTCTGAGGCGTTTTTCTGCTTCGGGGTCGCCTTGTCGGATGCGCTCTTTCAGGTGTTCCAGCTCGGTTATCGCGTCGCCGACGGAGCGGTAGCTGCTCCAGGCCGTGTCGTGCTCACCGGTGCGGAGGATGTGCACGAGGTCGTCGATGACTTCGCAGAGCTGCTCGCCACGCGTCATGGGAGGGATTAGGGTCTGCCCAGGGTCTGGTTGACACCTCACCTGTGAGGCTTCGGCCTCGCATGGAAGGATGTCACCGTGCCCAAGCCCTACCCCCGTGAGTTCCGTGACGACGTGATCGCTGTGGCCCGCCGCGGCGAGGTCCCGTTGAAGCAGGTCGCCAAGGATTTCGGGATCTCCGAGTCGTGTCTGGCCAACTGGCTGCGCGCGGCCGATGTCGAGGACGGCACCCGGCCCGGCGTGACCCGGGATGAGTCCGCTGAGCTGCGGGAACTGCGGAAGCGGAACCGGTTGCTGGAGCAGGAGAACGAGGTCCTGCGCAAGGCGGCGGCTTACCTGGCGCAGGGCAATCTGCCGGGAAAATAGTCTTCCCGCTCGTCCGTGACCTGGCTGCGGCCGGCGCCCCTATGCGGGTGCCGGTCGCGGTGACGTGCAGGGTGCTGGGGATCTCCCGGCAGGCCTACTACCAGTGGTGTTCGTCCCCGGTCTCGCAGCGGGACTGGGACGACGCGCATTTGATCAACGCCGCGCTCGAGATCCACTCCGATGACCCGGCCGACGGCTACCGGTTCATCGCCGACGAACTCGCCCGGCGCGGATTCACCGCCTCGGAGAACCGGGTGTGGCGGATCTGCTCGATGCAGCAGATCTTCTCGCTGCACGCCAAGAAGAAAGGACGTTCCCGCAAGGCGGGTCCGCCGGTGCACGACGACCTGGTCCGCCGGGACTTCACCGCCACCGCACCGAATACCAAGTGGCTGACCGATATCACCGAGCACCCCACCGGCGAGGGCAAGCTGTATCTGTGTGCGGTCAAGGACTGCTACTCCAACAAGATCGTCGGATACTCCATCGCCTCGCACATGCGGGCCTCACTCGCCGTCAGTGCGCTGCGCAACGCCATCGCGCTCCGAAACCCACGCGATGTCGTCGTCCACTCCGACCGCGGCGCCCAATTCCGATCGGTGCCCTACCAGCGCCTCCTGCACGCGCATGGGCTGACCGGGTCGATGGGGCGGGTCGGCGCCTGCGGTGACAACGCTGCGATGGAATCGTTCTTTTCGTTGCTGCAAAAGAATGTTCTCGACACCCGGAGGTGGCGCACGCGTGAGGAGCTCCGGTTGGCGATCGTGTCCTGGATCGAGACAAAGTACCACCGCAAACGCCGCCAACGCGCCCTGGGCAAGCTCACCCCAGTCGAGTTTGAGACCATCTACACCACCGCAGCAGCGGCCTGAGAAACAGCCAACTCCGGTGTCAACCGAAGTCTGGGCAGACCCTTATCCCCTGGTTGGTGGTGGCGGTGAAATAGCAGTGAGGGTGTTTCCCGGATTGTCGGAAAACACCCTCACTGCATTTGTGGAGCGGATGACGGGAATCGAACCCGCGTATTCAGCTTGGGAAGCTGATGTTCTACCATTGAACTACATCCGCAGTGCCTCGCCAGCTTACACGGGGGCGTGGTCCGTGTGTCCAGTGGGGCGTGGGTTGACGGCGCCGGGGGCAAGTGACAACACTTGTTGTCGGACGGGTGGCGACGCCGGAGGTGGATGTGGTGGACGACCCGGTGTTGTTCCGGCAGGGCGGGTTTCGGCTGGTCGCGCGGTTGCGCGGGGTCGAGGGGCTGCGCGCCGGGGATGAGCAGGTGCTGCGGCTCAGGGAGTTCGCGCAGCGGCAGGACGCGCCGGCGGATGCGTTGGTGGAGTGGTTCGGGCGGGATGCCGGGAATCGGGCGCGGTTCGAGCGGGCGTTGGTGCATGGGGTCGGCCCGGAGAGCGACGCTGAGCTGCGGGAGTTCATGGCGGGCGTCGAGGCGACGCCGTATTGGGTGGATCGCGCGAGGCTGGAGCGTGGGGCGCGGGCGATCACGCGCGCGGGGTTGCTGGGGCTGTTTCCGCTGGGTGACATGTCCTTGATGGGCGGATACCTGGCGTCACGGGCGACGAAGTCGTTGGTGGGGACCGGGGAGATCGAGTACCGGGCGCCGAAGCGGCTGGTGGAGACCGCCGCGTGGTGGATCGACGTCACCACGCCCGGGGCGATGGACCGCAACGCGGCCGGATTTCGGGCGGCGGTGCGGATCCGGCTGGTGCACGCCCACGTCCGGCGGGCGATGAACCAGCGCGAGGACTGGGACTACGAGCAGTGGGACCGGCCGGTCAACCAGGTCCAGACCGCGGGCACGTTGCTGCTGTTTTCGCTGGTCTACGTCTTCGGCACGCAGCTGCTCGGCCTCCGCTACACCGAGCGCGAGCGCGCGGACATCCTGCACCTGTGGCGCTACATCGGCTGGCTGATGGGCGTCGACGAGGAACTCCTCCCCGCCGACGAGGACGACGCCTGGCGCTTGCTCTGGCTTCTCGCCGCCACTGAGTTCATCCCTGACGATGACTCGAAACGCCTGGCCAAGGCCCTTGTCGAGAGCCATGCGGCGATTGGCGAGGGGCGCGGGGCTGCGGGGAAAGTGCTGGCGCACGTGAACGTGTCGGTGCACTCGGCGATCAGTCGGCTGGTGCTTGGCAAGGAGAACGCCGATTTCCTGGAGCTGCCGGATGACCCGGTCGCCCAGGCGGCGGTCGTGGCGGTGGCCGGGGTGAACTTCGCAGCGGAGACGGCCCGGCGGTTGATTCCGGGGGCGACGGCGTTGCAGGAGCTGCTCGGTGGGCTGGGGCGTCGGCGGTATTTGAAGCGAGTGCATGAGGTGTTCAAGGCGGATACGTCGTACGGGAGTGGCGAGCGCGCCGCCTGAGCTGCTGGTTCGGATTGGAACAACTGTCATCATCTGAACCAACCTGATCCAACCTGCTTCAAAGCAGACGTTAGGCTGCGTCCGTGCTGCTCAGTGACCGTGACCTCCGCAAAGAGCTCGATGCCGGCCGGCTCGGGATGGATCCGTTTGATGCCGCGATGGTGCAGCCGTCGAGCATTGATGTGCGGCTGGATCGGTTCTTCCGGGTGTTCGACAACAGCAAGTACACGCACATCGACCCGCAGTTGCAGCAGGACGAGCTGACCTCACTGGTGGAGAAGGAGGGCGAGGAGCCCTTCGTGCTGCATCCGGGCGAGTTCGTGCTCGGGTCGACCTACGAGATGGTCACGCTGGCCGACGACCTCGCCGGGCGCCTCGAAGGCAAGTCGTCGCTGGGGCGGCTGGGGTTGCTGACGCACTCGACGGCGGGCTTCATCGACCCCGGCTTCTCGGGGCACATCACGCTTGAGCTGTCGAACGTCGCGAACCTGCCGATCACGCTGTGGCCTGGCATGAAGATCGGCCAGCTGTGCATCTTCCGCCTGTCCAGCTCGGCGGAGTTCCCGTACGGCTCGAAGGAAGCGGGCTCCCGCTACCAGGGCCAGCGCGGTCCGACGCCCAGCCGGGCGTACAAGAACTTCCACCGCGTGGACACCTGGCGTTAGACCGGTATCCGGCCGTCCAGTCGATGCGGCGACCCGAGTGGTCCCACCTGGCGCCGGCTCGACGCTGGGTGCAGAGGGCGCCGCGGTGCGAGGCGGGGTCGGGAGTGCGAGAGGTGTCCGTGGACCTGGCGTCAGACCGGCGCACGCGTTGCCCAGTCGATATGGCAGCTGTGTGATCTGGGCGGTCGCACCTGACGTCGGGCTCGACGCTGGGGCCGAAGCGCGGGGCAGCGACCGCGTGAGTGCCTGGCGTTAGGCCGACACCGGGGCGGCCCAGTCGATGCGGTGGTTCCACATGAAGGCGTTGGGGTCGGCCCCGCCGGTGTTCTTCATGGCGCGGCGGATGAAGAAGTCGCGGGCGAGGCGGCCGAGGGGGCCCGGGGATTTGTCGTCGCCGTTGCGTTTTCCTTGGGCCACCACGGCTTCCACGCGGGAGCGGCGCAGGGACTCGAAGATCGGCAGTGCGGCGTCCGGGCTGAGGTCGCGGAGGCATTGGGCCAGGGTGACGGCGTCTTCGATGGCCATGGACGCGCCTTGGCCGGCGGCGGGTGAGGTGGCGTGGGCCGCGTCGCCGATGATGCCGATGCGGCCGCGGTGCCAGGTGGGCACGGAGGGGAAGTCGTAGGTGGGCCACGGGGCGTAGAGGTGGTCCGTGGCGGCGATGATGTCCGCGGCGCGAGTGCGGTCGCGGCGGACCAGGGCCAGCAGGTCGGCGCGCCACTGAGCGCCGCTCGGGACCGGTGACGACGGGGTCGGCTCGGTCGGGCGCGGGACGTTGGCGAACCACCACACCGAGCCGTCCGGGTGTACGACGTGTGCGAAGAACACCTTGCGGCCGAAGGCCATGTGCATCACGCCTGGTTCGTCGTCGATCCGCACGCCCTTGGTGAAGCCGCCGGTGTTGAGCAGGGGGACGTACCGCGGCGCCGGCGCGGCCGGGTCGAGGATCCGGCGCACGGTCGAGCGCAGTCCGTCGGCGCCGATCAGGAGGTCGCCGGACTCAGACGAGCCGTCGGCGAAGACCGCGGTGACCTCGGATGACGTCTGCGAAGCGTCGGTGAGCCGCCGGCCGAAGTCCGTGCGCACCCCGCGTCTGGCGGCCTCGTCGCGCAGCGCGACGTAGAGGTCCGAGCGGCGCACGGTTTGGCTCACCGTGCCGTCCGGCAGCGGGCCGCCCAGCGGGAACTCGGCCAGGCGCTTGCCGTCGCCGAGCCCGATGCTCATCCTCGGCGTGTCGAAGCCCAGGTCCTTGACCAGGTCTTTCAGCCCGAACGGCGCCAGTGCATCTAGCCCGTTCACGGCCAGCGTGAGGAACGCGCCGACCCCCTCGGCCGTGCGGTCGTACGCCTCGAACAGCACGGGCTCGTGGCCCACCTCGTGCAGCGCGATCGCCGTGATCGTGCCCGCGATGCCCCCGCCCGCGATCAACACCCGCGACATCCTTCGTCCCCTCGTATAGTTCCAGGCTGCGTATAGTTCGCAGACTCGAATATTTCGATACGTCGAATAATGCTGACGATCGAATGATGCGCTAGGCTGGCCGTCGTGTCAACCGAGCACGAGAAACTGGTCGACGAGCTGCTGCTCAAGTCGCGGGAGCTGTCCACGGAGACGGTCATGTTCCACACCGCGATCGCGATCCTGCGCGACCTCTCGGCGGTCGAGAGCAAGGTCCTCGACTACGTCGCGCGCCTCGGTCCGCTCACGCCGAAGGAGCTCGCGGAGTACGCGGGCCTGGCGCCGGCGTCGATCACCGCGCTGATCGACCGGCTCGAGCGCAAGCAGATGGTCACCCGCTCGCCGCACCCGGACGATCGGCGCAAGGTGCTCGTGGGCGTGGAGGAGGAGACGATCGAGCGCGCCGTGTCGCTGTGGGACCACATCGTGGCCGCGACGCGCGAGCTCGCGAACGACTACTCCGAAGGTGAACTCCGAACGGTGATCGGGTTCCTCGAAAAAGCCGCGGCGGTCACCCACGAGTCGACCTTGCGCATCACCCGTCGCTCGCTGGAGTGAGTTGCGGCCACGGCCGGGTTGGAAAACGCGATTCGTTCACCGGTTCGTGGAAAGCTCGCGGACATGGGCTCGGCCGGGAAACGTCTGCTCGCGGTACTCGGCCTCCTGGCCACGTTCGTCGTGCCCGCGCACGCGGAAACCGTCAAGGGATTGCAGCAGAATTACCACCAAGTGGTGTACGGCGATTTCCTCTACGCCGGCAACAGCGTGGTCGAGTGCACGCCGAGTGACGCCGACTGCGCGAAAGCCGCCAGTCGCGAGACGAAGAAGCCCGCCGGCGATTTCGCGCTGCGATGGTCCGATGTGGACTCCGACCCGAGCACGTTCGACTCCTCCACGGCGTCCGTCACGATCCCGCCCGGCGCGAAGGTGGCCTTCGCGCGGCTGAGCTGGGGCGGCACGAGGACGGGGTGCGCGAGCCCCGCCGGCGCGCCCAAGACGCAGGCCGTGCGGTTTTCCGTCGGCGCAGCGAAAGCCGACGTCACGCCCGGGTCGTACGCCGAGGACGCCAAGTTCTATTCCGCCTACGCCGACGTGACCGGTCAGTTCGCGACGGCCCCGACCGGCGCGCCCCTCACCCTCACCGCGGCCGACGTCTGGACCACCGCCGGGCGCGGGTGCGGTGGCGGCTGGTCGGTGGCGATCGTCTTCTCCTACCCCGCGCGCGACCCGCAGTACGCGCCGGCCAAGCGCGCGATCTACGTCTACGACGGCCACGTGCCGCAGAGCGCGAACGGTCCCGCCACGACCACCACCGTCACCGGGTTCCGCGCGGCCTCGGCCGACGCCCACGTCGGCGTGACCGCCGAAGGCGGCGACTGGGGCACGACCGGTGACCGCTTCCTCATCAACGACAAACCCGTCGCCGAACCCGGCACCGGCGCGTCCGACAACTTCTTCGTCGCCAGCACCGACAACGCCGCGAAACCCGCAGTCAAGAACACCTTCGGCATCGACGCTAAGGCGTTCAGCAGCGACGCCGTGCCCAGCGGCGCGACCAGCGCGAAGCTCGCGTTCAGCACCACCGGCGACGATTTCGTCGCGCAGAACCTCGTGTTCTCCGTGCCCGTGCCCGATCTGCAGCTCGTGACCCACGCCGATCCGCCGCGCGCGCACGCCGGCGACCAGGTCACCGTGACCGTCGGCGTCACCAACCCGAACGACACCGTCGCCACCGGCGTCGAGGTGACCGACGACCGCTTTCCCGCCTGCGCCAAGAAGATCGGCGAGCTCGCCGCGGGCACGACCACGGGTTACCAGTGCACGGTGACCGCGCCGGACGACGACGTCACGAGCGCCGCGAAGGTCACTGGCACCAGCACGCTCGGTGACGCACTCGACGGCAGCGCGACCACTCGCGTCGTCGTGGTGCACCCGGCGATCACGCTCGCGCAGCAAGTCGACAAGGCGGCTTATCGCGCCGGTGACCCCGTGACGTTCACGGTCACCGCCACCAATACCGGCGACGTCCCGCTGCACGACGTCGCCGTGACCGACGCGAAGGTCGGCGCGTGCGCGCGCACGATCGGGACACTCGCGCCGGGCCAGCACACCACCAGTACCTGCACGACCAAGGCGCCGGTCCCCGACACCAGCGCTTCCGTCGCCGGAACCGATCCGCTGGGCAAGACGGTGACCGCCGACGCCGACGTGAAAGTCCCTCTCATCGCGCCCGCGCTCGACGTCACCAAGACGGTGGACCCCGCCGTCGTCCACGCCGATGAGCCGGTGACCTGGACGATCACCGTGCGCAACACCGGCGACAGCCCGCTGAACCCCGTCGTCGTCACCGACGCGACCACGCCGGAGTGCTCGCGGACGTTCGGCGCGCTCGCCGCCGGCACGCGACAGAGCTTCCCGTGCAGGGCGAACCCCGCGCTGACCACGACGAACACGGTGACGGCGACCGGCACCGACCTCTCAGGGCAGCTCGTCACCGACACCGCGTCGGCTACGGCGAAGGTGATCCACCCGGCGTTGTCGCTCACGAAAACGGCCGCGCCGGCACAGGTGCGCGAAGGGGACCGCGTGACCTTCACCGTCACGCTCAAGAACATCGGCGACGCGCCGCTCGACGACGTCGCGGTGGCCGACGACCGCACCCCCGGCTGCGTGCGGAAGTTCGGGACGCTGGCACCGCAGGCCACGCAGACCTACCAGTGCGACTTGCTCGCGCCGGGCGGCGACTTCACGGATCCCGCCGTCGCGACCGGCAAGGACGAGCTGGGCAAACAACTCAGCGTGACGGCCGACGCGCCGGTCGACGTCATCCACCCCGCCGTCGCCGTCACGGAGTCCGCCGCGCCCGCGCAGGTGCGCGAGGGGGACCGCGTGACCTTCAGTGTCACGGTGAGCAACACCGGCGACGCCGAGCTGAACGCCCTCGCCGTGACCAGCACCGAGGTCCACGACTGCGCCAAACAGCTCGGAATCCTGGCACCACAAGCGAAACAAACCTTCACCTGCACCACGGTGGCCGGTAAGGACGGCTTCACCAACTCCGTGACAGCCACCGGAACCGACCCGACCGCCCGCACGGTCACGGCCTCGGCCGACGCGAAGTTCACAGTGCAGCACCCGGCTGTCACGCTCGCCACCACCGTCCAAGGTGGACCGTTCCGCGAGCACGACAGCGTGCCGCTCCAGGTCACCGTCACCAACACCGGCGACACCCCGCTCACCAAGCTGCACGTCACCACCGCAGCCCGCGCCGACGCCTGCACCCAAGACCACGACACGCTGGCACCCGGCGCCACTTGGACCTTCACCTGCACCACCACGGCGCCGGCCGACGACGTCACCGAATCGCTCACCGTCACCGCCACCCCGCCGGTGGGACCGGTCGTGACGGCGAGCGCCGAGACCGCCGTCGACGTGATCCACCCCGCCATCGCCGTCACGCAGACGGTAGCGCCGACGGTCACCCGGCCCGGCGAGCCGGCGACATTCACCATCACCGCCACCAACACGGGCGACGCCGAACTGCACGACGTCACCATCGAAGACCAGGCCGCACCCGAATGCGCCAAATCCGTCGGAACCCTGGCCCCCCAAGCAAAACAGACCTACACCTGCACCCACTCCACCGGCGACGACCTCACCAGCACCGCGAAAGCCACCGGCAGCGACCCGTCGAACCGCCCGGTCACCGCGTCCGCCGACGCGCACCTCGACGTGATCCACCCCGCCGTCACGATCACCCAGTCGGCCACGCCGCAGCAAGTGCGCCAAGGGGACCAAGTCACCTTCACGATCACCGTGGGCAACATCGGCGACGCTCCGCTCACCAAGATGTCCATTGTGGACGACAAGACCTCAGCCTGCGCCCGACCCGACGGCACCACCCTCGCCCCCGGCGCCACCGACCGCTACACCTGCACGACCCAAGCCGGCCCCGACGGCTACACCAACACCGCGAAGGTCACCGCCACCGACCCGCTCGGCGGCGCCGTCACCGCGACGGCCGACGCCGCGTTCACTGTCGTCCACCCCGGCCTCTCACTCACCCGCACCGTGCACGGCGGTCCCTTCCGCACCGGCGACGCCGTGACCACGACACTCACCGTCACCAACACCGGCGACTCACCCGTTGCCGCTGTGCGAGTCACCGACGACCAGACACCGGCCTGCGCCAAGACCTTCGACACCCTCGCCCCGGGCGCGAAGCAGTCCTACGACTGCACCTCACCCGCCCCGGCCGACGACATCGTCCTGACGGCCCACGTCACCGGCACCCCCACCACCGGCCCGCCGCTCACCGCGACCGCCGATGCGAAGATCGACGTGATCCACCCGGCGCTCACCGTGAAACCCGTTGCCGCACAACCCCAAGCCAGGCCCGGCGACGACGTCACGATCACCGTCACCGTCACCAACACCGGCGACACCCCGCTGACGAAGATCACCCTCACCGGCTGCCCCCACTCCGAGGACCAACTGGCCACCGGCGCCGCCGTCACCTACACCTGCACGATCAAAGCCGCGCCCGACGACTTCACCACCACCGTCAACGCCACGGCCAACGACCCGACGACCCGCCCCGTGACCGCGTCCGGCACCACGAACGTCGACGTGATCCACCCTGAGCTCGCGATCATGACCGACGCCGAGCCGTACCAAGTCCGCGAAGGCGACACGGTCACGTTCTCCGTGTTGGTGAAGAACGTCGGCGACGTGCCGCTCACCCAGGTGTCCGTTGTGGACGATCACACCGCCGCCTGCGCCCACGACGTCGCCGCCCTCGCGCCCGACGCGGAGGAGACCTACACCTGCACCACCGTCGCGGGTGAAACCGGCTTCACCAGCACGACCAAGGCCACCGCCGCCGACCCGACCCAACGCGCGGTGACGGCGTCGGCGCAGGCGTCGTTCGAGGTGCTGGAGCCGAAACTCACCATCGCGAAAACCAGCGCCGAAGGTCCCTTCGCGCCCGACGAGTCCGTGCGCTTCGACCTCGTCCTCACCAACACCGGCGACACCGAGCTGCACGACGTCCGCGTCACCGACTCGCAGGCCCCCGAGTGCGCGCGGATCTTCCCGACGCTGCCCGTCAACGGCATCCAGCGCTACCCGTGCACCACCACCGCGACCGGCTCGACCACCGACACCACCCAGGTCACGGCCACCCCGTCCCGCGGCGCGCCCATCACCACCACGGCAAGCAACCCCGTCCCCGTGATCCACCCCGGACTCACCGTCACCACCGCTCACCTGAACCAGCCCATCCGCTCCGGTGACCCCGTCACGTACCTGACCACCGTCCGCAACACCGGAGACGCGGAACTGCACGACGTGACCGTTCGCGCCACCGACCCGGTCTGCGCCTTCACGTTGCCCAACCTCGCGCCCGGCACCCAAACCCTCCGCGCCTGCACCCTCACGGCCACGACGACGGCCGTCACGAACACCACCGTCACCGCCCAAGACCCCGCCGGCCACCGGCTCACGGCAACCACCACCACGACCACCGACGTCCTCGGCTCGCACACGACACTCGAGCAGCCGGTCAAGGCGGTCCCCCGACCGGCCCTGCACGTCACCGAACAAGCCGACCCCACAGCCAACCCGGGTGACACCGTCACGTTCCTCGTCACCGCCGCCAACACCGGCGACACACCCCTCACGATCGACGGCCACCACCTCGACCCGGGCCGCCGGCGCGAATGGACCCGCACCGCCACCGCACCCCGCGGCGGCACGCTCACGGACGCCGTCGAGGTCACCGCTTACCCCGTCGGCACGGAACCGCTCACCGTCCGAGCCGCCGCCGCAGTGCGGGTCCTCGGCCCACGCGCGCGAACATCCGCGGAAAACGAACCCCTTCCCGGCCCCGATCCCGACTTCACCCTCTATGTCCTGCTCGGCCTGGCGCTCCTCGGCTCAGGCGCCCTTCTCCTGCGCGTCACGCGCGTGAGGTGAGTCTCCCGGCCTGCGCAGACGCATCACCGCACGTCGAGATTAGCTTGCGCCTGCACCAGGAAAACGACGCCGGGCAAAGATCATTTCCGACGCTTGATCAAATAAGGCACTGCGCCTTTCGGGGGTAACGGTCGTAATCGGTTCGTGATAGTTTCCTCGCCCGTGTCCCCCATTGGTGCGCGTGGTCGAGTGGTTTTGGTGTCACTGAGTGTCCTTCTCGGCGGTTTCTCCGCCGCTGGGGGGACAGTGTGGCTCCACGACAGACCCAGCGTGGAGACGCTCGGTAGTGTCGTCGCAGGTCAGTCCGACCCGCTTTCCGGCGTGCCGCCGGTCGATCCGTACGCGAAGCAGCCGTCTTCGTCGACCGGTGCAGGGACCCCCGCCCCGAACGGCGCGAGCGGCACCCCGACGTCCGGCTCCACCGCCCCCACAACGTCGACTTCAGCCGGCCCCAACCCGGCCCCGACGACCGCGCCCGACGCCCCGAACTCCGACACCCCCGCGCCCCCGAAGCTGCCGAGCACCCCGACGTCGACCACTCAGGCCCGGACCACGAACCCCTCGATGGCCGGCCAGGTCGTGGACCTCGTGAACGACGAGCGCGCCAAGGCCGGCTGCGACCCCGTCGCCGACGAGTCCCATCTCGACCAGGCCGCGCAGGACCACAGCCACGACATGTCGGCTCGCAACTACTTCTCGCACGACACCCCCGAGGGCAAGCACTTCGACGAGCGCATCCGCGACGCCGGCTACAGCAAGCCGGGCGCCGAGAACATCGCGAAGGGCGCCACGAGCGCGAAGCAGGTGATGCAGCTGTGGATGAACTCCAGCGGCCACCGCGCGAACATCCTGAACTGCTCGCTGACCAAGCTCGGCGTCGGCGTGACCACCGACGGCTGGTACTGGACGCAGGACTTCGGGTACTGAAACCCGGCTACGAATCCTCGATCGGCCGCGTGCTCAGGTCGCCGTAGCGCGCCAGCACCGTCGCCCGCAGGTTCGGATCCGACCGCGGCACGGGCTCGATGAACACCTCGGTGACGTCGTGGAACTTCTCGGTCAGCTCCCCCGCGATCCGCACGCAGGCGAACTCGACGTCGGCCGCCCCCAGCGAATCGTCGAAGTCCACGCGGGCGCACACCAGCACCTGGTCCGTGCCCATCAGCATCGTCTGCAGGTCGACCAGCGCCTCGATCTCCGGCGCCGACACGAGATGGTCACGCACCCCGCGCACGATCCGCGGGTCGGCCTGACGGCCCACGAGCAGGCCCCGGTTGGTGCGCCCCAGCAGGTACGCGACGCACGCGAGCAGCAGGCCGATGAGGATCGACGCGATGCCGTCCCACACCGACGAACCCGTGAGCTGGTGCAACCCGATGCCGGCGAACGCGAGCAGCAGACCGATCAACGCGGCCGAGTCCTCGAACAGCACGGTCTTCGGCGCGGGGTCGTCGATCATGCGCAGGTAGGTGAAGAACGAACGCCGCTCCTGGCGGGATTCCCGGCGCACCTGCCGGATCGCCTGCAGCCACGAAGTGCCTTCGAGGATGAACGCGATGCCGAGCACCGCGTAGCCGACGATCGGGTTCGTCTGGTCTTCGCTTTCGCCGAACACCGTGGTGAAGCCCTCGTACAGGGCGAACATCGCGCCGGAGGCGAAGATCGAGACGGCCGCGAGCAGCGACCAGAAGTAGCGCTCCTTGCCGTAGCCGAACGGGTGGACCCGGTCGGCCGGGCGTTCCGACCGCTTCAGCGCCGTGAGCAGCAGGACTTCGGTGATGGTGTCGGCGAAGGAGTGCGCCGCCTCGGACAGCATCGCGCCCGAGCCGGTGATGATCCCGGCGATCAGCTTCAGGATGGCGATGGCCAGGTTCACGCCGCCGGCCAGCAGCACCGTGAGGGTGCTCTCGCCGCCCGATTCCTCTTGCTCGCTCACGGCCAGAACACTAGCCGCGCGCGGACGTCAGAGTCGGTTGAGACCCGAAAGCACCCGCTGCATGAGCGCGATCGCCGAGCGGCCGTCCTCTTTGCGCTGCGGCGCGTGGATCGTCACGAGGCCGAGCTCGGCCAGGTCGTCGAGCAGGATGCGGGCGACGCCAAGGGGAACGCTCAGCGTGGCGGCCACCTCGGCCACCGACCGCGGGTACAGGCACAGCGACCGCACGATGCGGAACTCGCCCTTCACCTGCGGCGAGTTCCAGCGCGGGTCGCGGGCGTTGGCCTTCACGAGCGCCTCGACGGCGAGGTTGCGGCGGGAGCGCGTGCGGCCGCGGGTGAGGACGTACGGCCGGACGAGCGTCCGCGGGCCGGGGACCGGCGACGGGTCGGAGACCCAGCCGTCGCCCACCACGGGCTCGCCCGCGAACTCCTCGGGCACTTCGCTCGGCCAAACGGGTTCAGGGGTTCGGCCCGGGGCGACGCTCACTCGCCCGGAAGGCGGAAAGGGGGTGCCGGAGTGGCCGGTGTAACCAGGCCCGCTGTACCCGTTCACCACGTCGCGCCCCCTTATGTCGGTAGCCGAATTCGTTTCCCGCAAGCGGCGCCGGTCGCGAGGAACCGTAGATTACGCCCGTTGTCCTGTCTGTCATCAGCAATGTGACGAAGCCGGACCAGGGGTGCAGAAATTGTGCACGGAAAACGTTTTCGCGGGTAATTCGGTACGTGTGTACCTCTCGTGTCAAACGTTTACCGGAATTCGCCGGCGGGTCGCGAGACCCAACACGAGCAGGGCTGCGGCGACCAGGACCACCTGTTCGATCAGCGCCACCGGGTTGCCCGCGGCGGTCAGCAGACCGACCCAGCAGTACGTGACAATCGCGCCTGCTGCCAGTGAAAACGCGGGCGGATGCGAGCGCATGGCATAGCCCGCAACGGCCGCTTCGAGCGCCAGCATGAGCGCGACCGTGCCCCACGAATGGAGCAGTGCGGTCTTGTCCACCAGGTGGAACAGCGTGCTCGCCCCCAGTCCGACGGCGAACCCGCCCCAGGCCGAGCCGTGCTTGTCAAGGGTTCGGACGGGCAGCCGCAAGGCGAACACGACCAGTGCGCCGGCGACCACGGCCGCGCCGAGCAGCTGTCCGGGCGCCGCGAGGAACGCCGTCGTTCCCATCATGCGAGACACCAGGAACGTGCCCGCCGCACCGACGAGCAGCACCACCGTCCACGCCACCGTGCCCGGCCGGCGCAGCCACGGCTCGCGCCCGAAGCACGCGTCGGCGACCGCGATCGGCGCCGCGATGCTCCAGACCACGTGCAGGGTCAGCACGAAAACCGTCCACTGGCCACCGATGCCGAGTCCGGGCACGTGCGCGGGGCTCAGCAGGTCGAGGCCGAGGTAGTGCGGGTTGAACAACGTTTGCGTGAGCAGACCTTCTTCGACAACACCGAAGGCCAGCGCGAGGATCAGGATCGTCGGCCAGCCACGGCCGCGGCGGCGCGCGAGCTCGCGGACCAGCACCGCGGCGGAGCCGTACAACGCCACGAACATCGCGAACATGCCGAGCTGCTGTCCGAGCTCGGGCGGGCCGGCGAGGTACTGATCACCGAGGAGGAACTCGGCGACGAACGGCGAGAACAAGGCGAGTGCGGCGACCGCGGACTTGCGAAAGGGCATGAAGTGATCGTGTCGCTGTGCGAGCATTCGCACACGGGCCGTAAATCACGACTGTCCCCATGACAAATGTCGGGGCCGGGAACGGGCGAACGCCCCTTTCACGACCGTTGTTGATCGTGAAAGGGGCGTTCATTCGAGCTTGATACGGGCTATTTGTCCCCGTCCGGCAACGGGGTGCCGGTCGCCTTCTCGTCGGTCGGCAGGTCGGGCTTGCTCGTGACGTCGGCGTCCGACTCGCCCTCGAGCGAGGGCGCGCCCGCCGCCACGAGCGCCGGCTCGGGGTTGCGCTTCACGGCCGTGAGCAGCAGCTGAGCCACGTCCACGACCTCCACGCGCTCGCTCGCGAGGCCGTCGCTCTGGCGCGCGGTCACGCCGTCGGTGAGCATCACGCGGCAGAACGGGCAGCCGGTCGCGATCTTCGACGGCGCGGTGCCGAGTGCCTCGTCCACGCGCTCGACGTTGATCCGCTTGCCGATCTTCTCCTCCATCCACATCCGCGCGCCGCCGGCGCCGCAGCACATGGACCGGTCGCCGTGGCGCGGCATCTCGCGCAGCTTCGCGCCCGAAGCGCCGACGAGTTCACGCGGAGCGTCGTAGACCTTGTTGTGGCGGCCCAGGTAGCACGGGTCGTGGTAGGTGACGTCCTCCGCGACGGGCGCGACCGGCGTCAGGTACTTCTCGCGCACCAGGCGGTTGAGCAGCTGCGTGTGGTGCACGACGTCGAACTGGCCGCCCAGCTCCGGGTACTCGTTGGCGAGCGTGTTGAAGCAGTGGGCGCAGGTCACGACGACCTTGCGCGCCTTGCGCTCGCGGCCCTCGAACACCGAGTTGAGCACCTCGACGTTCTGCTGCGCCAGCATCTGGAACAGGAACTCGTTGCCCGCGCGACGCGCCGGGTCACCGGTGCACGACTCCTCCGAGCCGAGCACGGTGTACTTCACGCCCGCGATGTGCAGCAACTCCGCGACGGCCCGCGTGGTCTTCTTCGCGCGGTCCTCGAACGCGCCGGCGCAGCCGACCCAGAACAGGTACTCCGCGTCGCCCAGGTCGCCGTCGAACACCGGCACCTCGAAGTCGAGGTCCTCCGTCCACTGGAGACGGTCCTTGGCGTTCTGGCCCCACGGGTTGCCCTTGTTCTCCAGGTTCTTGAACATGCCGTTGAGCTCCGTGGGGAACGACGACTCGATCATCACCTGGTAGCGGCGCATGTCCACGATGTGGTCGACGTGCTCGATGTCCACCGGGCACTGCTCGACGCACGCGCCGCAGGAGGTGCACGACCACAGCATGTCCGGGTCGATCACGCCACGGTCGTCCGCGCCGCCGATCAGCGGCCGCTCCGACTCGGCCAGCGCCAGCACGTCGATGCCCGCGTGCGGGTTGTCGCCGGTCAGGCCGATCTCGTCGCCGGCCATGTCGCGCTTGCCGCCGGCCAGCAGGTAGGGCGCCTTCGCGTACGCGTGGTCGCGCAGCTGCGTGATCAGCAGCTTCGGCGAGAGCGGCTTGCCCGTGTTCCACGCGGGGCACTGCGACTGGCAGCGGCCGCACTCGGTGCAGGTGGAGAAGTCGAGCCAGCCCTTCCAGCTGAAGTCCTCGACCTTGCCGACGCCGAACGTGTCCTCGTCCGGATCGGCTTCCTCGAGGTCGAGCACCTTGCCCTTGCTCATCATCGGCTTCACCGCGCCGAGGGCGACGCCGCCGTCGTCCTCGCGCTTGAAGTAGATGTTGAAGAACGCGCTGAACCGGTGCCACGCGATGCCCATGGTCATCGTGCGGGCCACCACGATCAGCCACACCGTGGCGCTCATCAGCTTGATGAACGCGAACACGGACACGAGCGCGGCGCTGGCAGGCAGCGCGTGCGACAGCGGGTTGGACACGAAGGCGGCCCACGTCGGCGTCTCGTGCACGCCCATCGCGGCCTTCGCCGCGCGCACACCGATGATGCCGATGCCCTCGATGATCACCACGGCCTCGACGAAGTAGGCCCACTTGAAGTTCGAGCCCGCGAAGCGCGACTGCCGGTCGGCGCGGCGGGGGTGGTTGGCCTGGCGGATGAGCACCAGCCCGATGCCGCCGACGATCGTGGCCACGCCGAGCAGCTCCATGAGCAGGCTCCAGAGCGACCAGTCCTCGAGGACCGGCCAGCCCCACGTCGGCACGAACACCTCGCCGTAGGCCTCGAACAGCGCGAGCGACCCGATGAGGAAGCCCCACATCACCATCCAGTGCCAGGGCGCGACCTGACGGAACTTCGCCATGCGCGTGTGCGCGGCGAACTCCTTGATCAACGTGCCGAGCCGCGGCATGAACGGTCCGTTGCGCGTCGGGTCGGGCTGGCCCAGCCGGATCACCCGCACGAAGCGGGCGATGGTGGCGATGAACAATCCCCAGGCGACGATGCCCAGGAGGACCGAGATCCCCCCGAGCGTCAGCTCTACAGCGCCCATCGTCGGGTGCCTTTCGTCCGGTGTGGTGGTGCCGGTGCGTGTGCGCGGGTCACAGCCCCGGTGCCGAGCAGGGTAACGCTTCTTACTGATGGGTAACTGGTTGGCAGCGCCCAAGTCCCACCGATGTGGTGCACGCCTCGCTGGCTAATGAGACGATCGTTCAGGTAGTTTCGTACTCATGGGTGCTTACTTGTACCTCGCTTTGGCGATCGCCGCAGAAGTGACGGCCACCGTTTCCCTGAAGCTCTCCGAGGGCTTCACCAAAGTCCTGCCGTCCGTGCTGGTCGCCGTGGGGTACGGCGTAGCGTTCTTCGCACTTTCCCGCGTGCTGAAGTCGGGGTTGCCGCTCGGCATCGCGTACGCGGTGTGGGCCGCCGTCGGCGTGGCGCTCGTGGCGATCATCGGGGTCCTGTTTCTCAAGGAACCGATCAACCTGGTGATGGCCGGTGGGCTCGTGCTGGTGATCGGCGGGGTGGTGCTCATCGAGGTCGGGAGCAACCAGTGAAGATCCAGGTCGACGGTCGCAAGGCGCGCGGCGAGAAGCGGCGCGCGGAGATCATCGCGGCCACCCTGCGGGTGATCGAACGCGACGGCGTCGCCGGAGTCACGCACCGCACGGTGGCGGTGGAGGCCGACGTGCCCACCGCGTCGACGACGTACCACTTCGCCTCGCTCGACGACCTGCTCGTGGCCACGCTCATCTCCTGTGCGCGTGACATGGCCACCGAGGTCTACTGGATGATCGATCGCGCCCGTTCGCGCGGCAGCCGCGGCGCCGAGGAGGTGGCCGGCCTGCTCGCGGAGGCGCTCGGGCCGCGGCGCGGGCGCACGATGGCCGAGTACGAGCTGTACCTGCTGGCCGCGCGCAAGCCCGAGCTGCGCCCGGCCGCGCGGCGCTGGCTCGACGTGCTCACGTCCATGGTCCGCCATGACGACGAGGTCGCGTTCCGCGTGTTCCTCGCCGGCATCGATGGTCTGCTGATCCAGGGCCTGATCGACGACGAGCCACCCTCGGCCGACGAACTGCGGCCGGTCGTCGACTACCTCCTCAAACCACGCTGACTGTGCTGATGGTTACCAACCCGACCACAGTCACGGCGGGAACAGTCGCCGGCCGTTGTCAGGTCCGGTTGCGTACCCGCCTACTTTCGGCCGGATTGGTAACTTGCGGGACATGCGGATCGCAGGTGACTACGAACTCGACGACGACCCCGGCCGGCTCGACCTCGACGTGCTGTGGAAGTTCCTCTCCACCGAGGCCTACTGGGGCCGCTGGCGCACCCGTGATCAGGTCGAAGCGGCCATCGCCGGGTCCTGGCGCGTGGTCGGCGTGTACGAACGCGCCACCGGCCGCCAGGTCGGCTTCGCGCGGGCGATCTCCGACGGCGTGACGTCGGCCTACCTCGCCGACGTGTTCGTGGTCGAGGACGCGCGCGGTTCGGGGCTGGGCAAGGAAATCGTGCGGGAGATGATCGACAACGGCCCGGGCGCGGGCATGCGCTGGATGCTGCACACGGCCGACGCGCACGGGTTGTACCGGCAGTTCGGGTTCGGTGAGCACACCAAGGGCCGGTTCCTCGAACGTGAGGGGGCCAACCGCGAGGCGCTGCGGTAGACCGGTCGGTCGAATTTTCAGTTGTCCTTGGCGGACAACAACTTCGAGAAGTGCGCGGCTCCGGCGCGCGCGGCGCGTTCGAGGTCCGAGCGGCGGTCGGCGAACTGGTGCACCGGCACGGAGAACGCGACGGCGCCCGTCACGCGCTGCTGGGTGTCGAGCACCGGGGCCGACACGCACGCGAGCTGGGGCTGGAACTCCTCGATCTCCAGCGCGATCCCCGAGCGCGCCACGGTTTCGAGCTCAGTTTCGAGATCGCGGGCCGTCACGCGGGTGCGGTCGGTGAGGCGGGGCATGCCGGCGCCGGCGAGGTAGTCGCGGCGCTCGCGTGCGGGCAGCGACGCCAGCATCACCTTGCCGAACGCGGTGGCGTGGGCGGCTTCGTGGAAGCCGAAGTCGAGCGGCTGGGCGCGCGGGAACTCGGGCGAGTCGGCGACGGCCGCGACGACGACGTCGGTGTCGCGGAAGACCGTGTAGTACGCGGGCGCGCTCACGCGCAGGTGCAGCTGGTGCAGGCCGTCGCGCAGCTGGTGGTCGACGTCGAGCTCGCCGAGCAGGCTGTGGTAGAGACCGCCGACCTTGTAGCCCAGGCCGAACCCGCGGCCGTGGCCGAGGCGGATCAAATAGCCTTCGTGGACCAGCGTGTTGAGCAGGTGGTAGGTGGTCGAGAGCTTGTAGCCGGCGCGCCGGGCCACGGCCTTGGCCGCGATGCCGTCGCCGGCGCCGGCCACGATCTCGAGCACGCGCAGCGCCCGCTGCGCCGAACCGATCAGCCCGCTGGGTTCCTTCTCGGTGGTGTCGTCGTCGGAAAGCGGCAGGGCGGGTTCGGACACAGCGGCACCTCCGTGAACCGTTCGGCAGTGAACGGGCGATCACATGCGCCCTCCACCATACGTGCTCCGAACGGCTCAAGCGGAGCCCCCGGTCGGCAACGATTCCGACGCCGTCTTCGGCGCTCACGCTGATCGTCACCCGGCTTCACCCGGTGAGATCAGTGCAGGTCGTCAGCCCACGGGCCGTGGTGACTCCGGCGTACCGGGATTTCGGCCCATTGGACCGAACGGGTGAGTCCCGGCGTCACACCGGTACTTTCGAGTTCGAACCGATCTCGTCGCGTTCGGCCGCCGCTTCGGTGGTCCCGCACCCGTCCGGCACCTCGAGGTCGTACAGGCGCGCCGCGTTGAGGCCGAGGATCTTCTTCTTCACGTCCGTGGTGAGCTCGCCGTACTCGTCCTGGAAGTCCTCCGGCATCTCGAAGTCCACAAAGGACTCGATCAGCCACTTCGGGTGCTGGCGTCCGTAGTCGCTGGCGAAGATGATCCGGTTCTCGTCCATCCAGTAGAGCAGTTCGCCGACGATCTCGGCGAACTGGCGCGGCCGGGTGAGGATGGCGGGCAACGCGAGCGCGAGGCCGGCGTACACGTTCGGCTCCTGCGTGGCGATCCAGCAGAAGTCCTGCAGCCGTGCCAAGCCCACGTGCTCGACGATGAAGCGCAAGTCCGGGAAGGCCGCGGCGACCTCGTCGAGACCGGCGGCGTCGAAGGCCGCGGACGCGTCGGCGCCGTCCGGGCCGTCCGGGCCGCCCGAGCCGTCCGTGCCGTCGCGGTCGAACGGGCGGATCGAGGGGGCGGCGTGGAGGTGGACGTTGCGGATGCCGAACTCCTGGCACTTCTCCAGGAAGCGGTAGGAGCACGGGTCCGACAGCTGCCGGCCCGCCTGTTCGGTGGTGACGAGCTTGACGCCCTTGATGTTGCCGACCACCGGCTCGAGCCCGGCGACGGTGAACCGGCCGGGGTACCGCTCGGTCAGCGCGCTCCCGGGTGCCGCGCCGTCGGGGTCGGCGGGCTGGAAGATCGCGTGGTCCACGTACCCGGTCTCGAACAGGTCGTGGCTGATCGTTTCCTCGCTCTGGCGGCGAAATCCGTCTTCGGTCGGCTTCCAGAAGTGCACGTGACCGTCGACGATGAAGTAGCGCTCGCCGTCCTTTTCGTACATCGGTGCCGGCTCCCTTGCGGTACGAGGTACGTGCTGATGTGCAGCTTCCGATCGTCTTCCCCGGCGAGGGAGCGGGTCAACGGCAGTGATTCCACCTGTCGGAAAAACACCGCAGGGCCACCGCGAGCGAACCCGCGGTGGCCCTGGTACCGGTGAAACTCAGCCCTTGTTCTCGTAGACCGCCATGATCGTGGCGCGAGCCAGGGTGTGGCCGAACAGGTTGAAGCCGAGGAACGCGGGCGTGGCGTCGCCGTCGATCTCCAGGGAGTCGACGTCGAGCGCGTGCACCACGAAGTAGTAGCGGTGCGGGCCGTGCCCGGGCGGCGGGGCGGCGCCGAGGAACTGCTTCACGCCGCCGTCACCCTTCAGAGTGACAGCGCCCTCCGGCAGGCCCGAGCCGTTGGCGTCGCCGGCGTTGGCGGCCAGCTCGGTGACCGACGCGGGGACGTTGAACACGGCCCAGTGCCAGAAACCGCTCGCGGTCGGGGCGTCGGGGTCGTACATCGTGACCGCGAAGCTGCGCGTCTCCTCGGGGAAGCCCTCCCACGACAGCTGCGGCGACCGGTCTTCGCCACCGGCGCCGAAGATGCCGGACAGGTGCGGCGTCGCGAGCGTCTCGCCCTCGGCGATGTCCGTGCTGTGCAGCGTGAACGACGGCACGGACGGCAGGAAATCGTAGGGATTGGGCGATTGGGGCATCAATCCTCCTGAACACGTTGATCTTGGAAGTCCAGTCGACACCAGGCTATGACCCTGACCCGGACCCCGGCACCTCAGGGATGTTTCGGGGGGTTTACCGGATGTCGCGGCACCCGTGCCCCTCCTACCGTTTGCGGAAGACGGATGAGCAGTACTGAGGGGACGGACACCATGGCACGCCCGCTTCTGGCACTGGGTGGCGTAGTTCTGATCGGCGTGGGAGTGGCCATCGCGCTCGGCTGGGGGCTGGGCAGCACGGTGGAGCGCAGCGCGACGGTCTCGCAGCAGATCCGCGGCGTGAAGCTCGCCGCGAACTCCGGCGACATCCGGATCCGCACCGGCTCCGGCGCGATCTCCGTGCACCAGAAGCTGCACTACAACTTCCGCGGCGAGCCGGGCGACGCCTTCCGGGTGGAGGGCGACCAGCTCGTGCTCGGCGACTGCGGCCGCAACTGCACCGCCGACTTCGACGTCGTCGTGCCGGCCGGGGTACCGGTGACGGGCCAGTCCGACTCGGGCGAGGTGGACCTCACGGGCGTCGCGAGCGTCGACGTCACCGCCGACTCCGGCAGCGCGCACGTGACGAACGTCGCGGGCCTGGTGAACCTGCGCCTCGACAGCGGTTCGATCGACCTGCAGAACGTCGGGCCGGTGCAGCTGCACAGCGACTCCGGCCACGTGAAGGCCGACGGGGTGCGCGGGCCGGTCGACGTCTCCGCCGACTCCGGCAGCGTCGAGCTGGCCCTGGCCACGCCCAACGACGTGAAGGTGCACGCCGACTCCGGCAGCGTCGACGTGCGGGTGCCGGACGGGTCGTACAGGGTGATCGGTGACACCGACAGCGGGCACCGGAGCGTGGACATCCCCACGTCCAACGGCGCGGATCAGAAGACGCTCGACCTCAACACCTCCAGCGGCAGCGTCACCGTCAAGGCCGCCTGACACCTTCGGGGGAACAGCCACATGCGCAAGATCGAGAACCGGGTCCTGGCGGCCGTCCTGGCCGGGGCGGTGGGGGCGTTCGTCGTGACGGCGAGCCTGGGCCTGGCGGCCAAGCCCGACGCCACGACGCCGGTCCCCACGCCCGTCGCCGTGGTCCAGGTCACGGTGCCACCCGGCGACGTGCGCCTCGCGGAGCCGGTACTGGTGCGGGACGAGGGGTCCCACCGCGCTCTCCGGCCGCTCGCCGCGGCTCGTCCGGTCTGACGCCGGGCGTCCTCGGCTGCCGCCGACACCGCCGGTCGTGCGCTTCGGCGCCGGCCGGCAGCGGTTTGTCCGGGGACAAATACCTGGTGAGCGGCCTCACACCCCCTCGCGGCACGATCTGCCGGTGAGCCCGGGAACAAGAGCCACTACCCCTTCGTTAGCCTGATACGAAGGTTGAGTGCAGCTGACTCAAGTCTGGCTTGACGAAGCGCGCGAAGGCCCGATAGAACTTGCCAGGGGTCCGCTCAAGGCGGACCCGAAACATGCAGGTCACGAACATAGCAGTCGAGCTGCGAACACAGGAGGAAGCACCATGGCGCGAGCGGTCGGCATCGACCTCGGCACGACCAACTCGGTCGTAGCCGTCCTTGAGGGCGGCGAGCCGACGGTCATCGCCAACTCGGAAGGCTCCCGGACCACCCCGTCCATCGTCGCGTTCGCCAAGAACGGTGAAGTGCTCACCGGTCAGTCGGCGAAGAACCAGGCCGTCACGAACGTCGACCGCACCATCCGGTCCGTCAAGCGGCACATCGGTACCGACTGGAACACCGAGATCGACGGCAAGAACTACACGCCGCAGGAGATCAGCGCGCGCGTGCTGATGAAGCTGAAGCGCGACGCCGAGTCGTACCTGGGCGAGGAGATCACCGACGCGGTGATCACCGTCCCGGCGTACTTCGAGGACGCGCAGCGGCAGGCCACCAAGGAGGCCGGGCAGATCGCCGGCCTGAACGTGCTCCGCATCGTCAACGAGCCGACCGCCGCCGCGCTGGCGTACGGCCTGGACAAGGGCGAGAAGGAACAGACCATCCTGGTCTTCGACCTCGGTGGCGGTACGTTCGACGTGTCGCTGCTGGAGATCGGCGAGGGTGTCGTCGAGGTGCGGGCGACTTCCGGTGACAACCACCTCGGTGGTGACGACTGGGACGAGCGCATCGTCAAGTGGCTGGTCGACAAGTTCAAGGCCTCCAACGGCATCGACCTGACCAAGGACAAGATGGCCCTGCAGCGCATCCGCGAGGCGGCCGAGAAGGCGAAGATCGAGCTGTCCAGCTCCAACTCCGCCGGCATCAACCTGCCCTACATCACGGTCGACGCCGACAAGAACCCGCTGTTCCTGGACGAGACGCTGTCGCGCGCCGAGTTCCAGAAGATCACCGCGGACCTGCTCGAGCGCACCCGCAACCCGTTCAACAACGTGATCCGCGACGCCGGCATCGCCGTCGGCGACATCGACCACGTCGTGCTCGTGGGTGGTTCCACCCGCATGCCGGCCGTGTCGGACCTGGTCAAGGAGCTGACCGGCGGGCGCGAGCCGAACAAGGGCGTGAACCCGGACGAGGTCGTGGCCGTGGGTGCCGCGCTGCAGGCCGGTGTCCTGAAGGGTGAGGTCAAGGACGTCCTGCTGCTGGACGTGACCCCGCTTTCGCTGGGCATCGAGACCAAGGGTGGCGTGTTCACCAAGCTCATCGAGCGCAACACCACGATCCCGACCAAGCGTTCGGAGATCTTCTCCACGGCGGACGACAACCAGCCGTCGGTGCAGATCCAGGTGTTCCAGGGTGAGCGCGAGATCGCGGCGCACAACAAGAAGCTCGGCATGTTCGAGCTGACCGGTCTCCCGCCGGCCCCGCGTGGCGTGCCGCAGATCGAGGTCACCTTCGACATCGACGCCAACGGCATCGTGCACGTGACCGCGAAGGACCTGGGCACGAACAAGGAGCAGTCGATGACGATCACCGGTGGCTCCGCGCTGCCGAAGGACGACATCGACCGCATGGTCAAGGACGCCGAGGCCCACGCCGAGGAAGACAAGAAGCGCCGCGAGGAAGCGGAGACCCGCAACCAGGCGGAGACTCTCGTCTACCAGACCGAGAAGTTCGTCAAGGACAACGAGGACAAGCTCCCCGAGGACCTCAAGGGCAAGGTCAAGACCGCCATCGACGAGGCCAACGAGGCGCTGAAGGGCACCGACTCGGCCAAGATCCGCGAGTCCATCGAGAAGCTGAACACGGCTTCGCAGGAGCTGGGCACCGCGCTCTACGCCAACCAGGGTGCCGCCGGCGCCGACGGTGGCGCTCCGGGTGCCGACGCCGGTTCCGCCGGTGGGGCGCAGGACAAGGCCGATGACGTGGTCGACGCCGAGATCGTGGAAGAGGACGAGAAGAAGTGACCCCACGACACTCCGAAGCCGAGGGCCGGGGCCCCGAGGAACCGGTGGTCGTGCGTGACCGGCGGCGGGTCGACCCGCAGACCGGTGAGGTCCGTCCTCCTGCCCCGGAAGAAGTCCAGGTCGACGAGGCGCCCGCGCAGCACGCGGGCCCCTCGCTCGGCGACTCGGTGGACGACGCGGTCACGGTCGCGTCCGACGTCGAGAAGCAGCTGGCCGAGCGCACGGCCGACCTGCAGCGCCTGCAGGCGGAGTACGCCAACTACCGCAAGCGCGTGGACCGCGACCGCGAGTCTGTGGTGCTGGGCGCGAAGGCGTCGGTGGTCGGTGACCTGCTGCCCCTGCTCGACGACCTCGAGCGGGCCGAGCAGCACGGTGACCTCACCGGTGCGTTCAAGGCGGTCGGCGACAAGCTGGTGAGCGGCTTGCAACGAGCCGGTCTCGAGTCGTTCGGCGCGGAGGGCGAGCCCTTCGACCCGAGCGTGCACGAGGCCGTGCAGCACAACACCTCGCCGGACGTGGCGGGTCCGACGGTCACCGTGGTCATGCGCCGCGGTTACCGCTTCGGCGACCGGGTCCTGCGGGCGGCGCTGGTCGGGGTCACCGACCACGAGCCGGCCGCGGCACCGGTCGACCCGCCCGTCGGCGGCGAGCTGCCGCTGGACGGGTCGATCGATGAGCCGAACCAGCAGTAACAACCGTTTCGTAGCGAAAGGAGGAGGCACCCGATGAGTGCTCGGGAGTGGATGGGCAAGGACTTCTACAAAGAGCTGGGTGTCTCCTCCGACGCCACTGCGGACGAGATCAAGAAGGCCTACCGCAAGCTGGCCAAGGAGAACCACCCGGACGCCAACGCGGGCAACACCGCGGCCGAGAACAAGTTCAAGGCCGTGTCCGAGGCCTACGGCGTGCTGTCCGACGCGGCGAAGCGCAAGGAGTACGACGAGGCCCAGCGCCTCTTCGGCTCCGGCGGCTTCGGCGGCGGGTTCCCGGGCGGCGCCGGCGGCGCGGGCGGCTTCGACATGGGCGACATCTTCGGCCAGGCCGGCGCTGCCCAGCAGGGCGGCTTCGGTGGGCTCGGCGACATCCTGGGCGGCATCTTCGGCCGTCAGGGCCGGGCCGGCGGGGCCGCGTCGGCCAACCGGCCGCAGCGTGGCGCCGACGTCGAGACCGACGTGCGGATCGACTTCACCGAGGCGGTCAAGGGCGCGACCCTGCCGCTGCGGCTGTCGAGCCCCGCGACGTGTTCGACGTGTGGTGGCAACGGTGCGAAGCCGGGCACGTCGCCGCGCCAGTGTCCGACGTGTGGCGGTTCGGGTCTCGTCAGCCGCAGCCAGGGTGCGTTCGCGTTCTCCGAGCCGTGCCGCGACTGCCGCGGCCGCGGCCAGATCATCGACGACCCATGCCCCGAGTGCGGCGGCGAGGGCATCAGCACCCGCACCCGCACGCTGACCGTGCGCATCCCGCCGGGCGTCGACGACGACCAGCGGATCCGCCTGGCGGGCCAGGGCGAACCCGGCCGCGGTGGCGCGCAGGCCGGTGACCTGTACGTCCGCGTGCACGTGGCACCGCACAAGCTGTTCGGGCGCAAGGACCTCGACCTGACGCTGACCGTGCCGGTCGACTTCACCGAGCTCGCGCTGGGCACCACGATCACGGTGCCGACTCTCGAGGGCAAGGTGTCGCTGAAGGTGCCCGCGGGTACCGCGAGTGGCCGAGTGTTGCGCGTGCGCGGAAAGGGAATTCAGAAGCGGGACGGTTCGCAGGGTGACTTGCTCGTGACCCTGCAGGCTGCGGTCCCCGCCAAACTGGACGACAAGGCGCGCGAGGCCCTCGAGGCCTACGCGGAGGCGATGAAGGGCCACGACCCGCGGCCTGAGGTGACCGAGATGCTCGAAGGCAGGTGAGGGTGATGTTCGGCGGTATCCCGGGACTCCCGCACGGCGCGGACGAGGACACCCCCGTGTTCGTGATCTCCGTGGCAGCCCAGCTCTCGGGCCTCCACGCGCAAACCCTGCGCTCCTACGACCGCCAGGGCCTGGTCTCCCCGGGCCGGACCTCCGGCGGCGGCCGGAGGTACTCGATGCGCGACATCGCCCTGCTGCGCGAGGTCCAGCGCCTCTCGCAGGAGGACGGCGTCAACCTGGCGGGCGTGAAGCGGATCATCGAGCTGGAAAACCAGGTCGACGCCCTGCGCGCCCGGGTCCACGAGCTGACCGAGGAGCTGGCGTCCGCCTACGCCGCCGCCGAACAAGCCGCCGCGGCGGTGCACGCTTCGTACCGCAAGGACCTGGTGCCGACGCGGCAGCAGACGTCCTTGGTGGTGTGGAAGCCCAAGCGCCGCTGAGGTTTTCGTGGGACAGCCCCTTTGCCACCGGGTCGGTGGTGGAGGGGCTGTTTCGCGTTTGAGGTGCGGTGGTCCTCGCGCGCGGGTGCGTGTGCCGGTAGCGACCGGTCCGCTCGCGCGCGGTCCGTGACTGGTCCCTTCGCGCCCCGGTTAGTTCCGCGACCGGTCACTTCGCGCCACGGCACCTACGTGACTGGACCTTTCGCACCGCACGGCTCGGCACGAGCGGTCCGTTCGCGCGGCGGTGCAGGCGGTCCCGCCGCGTCCTGTCTGCGGCGCGAGTGGTCCCATCGCTACGGGTTGCGGACGCGAGGGGACCGGTGGCGCCGCCAAACGTGCGCGACTGGTCCCTTCGTGCCGTGCGCATGCGAGCTGGCCCTGCTGAAGAGCGCGACTGGACCGTTGGCGCTGCGCGTGTCTGCGTGAGGGGACCTTTCGTGCAGCAGCGCAGCAATGCAGCAATGCAGCAATGCAGCAGAGAACCGGCGAACCACCCAGACCGCGTCAGCCTTCCGAACCGTCCGACGGCTTCTTCAGGTACTCCCCGAAGAACGTCATCACCCGCTGCCACGCGTCGCGGTCCGAAGGTTCGTGGTAGCCGAACCCCACCACCTTCGCCAAGGCCTGCACCGGCGCCGGGCCCATTTTGTTCGCGAAGCTGTGCCCCGCGTCGGGGTATTCCTTCACGTCGTGGGGCACGTTGCGTTCCGTCAGGGCAGCCGAGAGCTTCGCCGCGGCGCCGCGCAGGGAGGGGTCGCGGCGGCCGAAGCTGGCGACCACGGGGCAGGCTTCGTCCAGGACGGACAAGTCGCGGGGCAGCTGGCCGTAGTACGGGGCCGAGACGTCGAACGAGCGCGAAGCCGCCACGAGCGCGAAGCCGCCGCCCATGCAGTAGCCGGCGATGCCGATCTTGCCGCTGCAGTCCTCACGCGCGGACAGCAGGACCCGCGAAGCCTCGATGTCGTCGAAGGCGCGGCCGCTGCGCGCGAACATGTCCTTGAACACCTGCCGCACGCAGCGGAACAGACCGCCGCGCGAGTAGAGGTCGGGGCTGAGCGCCAGGTACCCCTCGGAGGCGAACCGGTCGGTGATCTCGCGCGCGTCCTTGGACAGGCCGATGGCGTCGTGGATGATCACGCCGGCCGGGAAGGGGCCTGGACCAGCGGGGACTGCGAGGTAGCCGTCGATGTCGCCCGCCGGCGTGGGGATCGTGATCTCCATGGACCAGCACTCTAGTCCAAAGTGAACGGGTCATACCGGATTCGTTCGAGGTCCACTCCCGCGGCCAGCAGTTTCGCGATCGTGCCGCGGATCATGTCCGGCGAGCCCGCCACCAGCACCTCGTGGTCCTTCCAGGCGCCACGCTGCGTCACCGCGGTGGCCAGGGTGCCCCGGTCGCCGCCGGGGACCGCGCCTTCCTCCGTGACCGGGGTGACGGTGAGCCACGGCGACGTGACGGCCAGCCGGCGCAGCTCGTCGAGCGCGTACAGGTCACCCGGCTTGCGGCCGCCGAAGAACAGGTGCACGGGCGGGTTGCGCTTCCAGCGGGACAGGTCGTCGAGGATCGCCATCAGCGGAGCGACGCCGGTGCCGCCCGCGATCATCAGCAGCGGCCGTTGGTCGGCGGTCGGCACCACGGACAGCGCGCCCAGCGAAGGACCCAGCCGCCAGACGTCGCCGGCGTGGGTGTGGTTCACGATCGCCCGCGAGACCCAGCCGCCGGTGACCGCGCGCACGTGGAAGGTGAGCAGGCCGTCGTCGCGCGGCGCCGTCGCCATGGACAGGTACCGCCACAGCCGCGGCCGCTGCGGCACCTCGACGCTCACGTAGCCGCCGGAGCGGTACGGCAGCAGCTGCTCCGTGCGCACCCGCACCAACGCGACGTCGGCCGAGAGCTTCCGGTGCTCCAGCACCGTCCCGCTCCACCACGCCGGCCCCGTCTCCTCACCCGCGGCTTTGCGCATCGTCTCGGAGATCAACTGGTACGCCGACGTCCACGCCGTTTCCACCTCGGGCGTCCACGCTTTGCCGAGAAATCGTTTCATCGCGCTGATCAACGCGGTTCCGACGGCGTCGTAGTGGCGCGTCACCACGTCGAACTTCCGGTGGTCGCGGCCCAGTTGGCCGAGGAACGTGGTGAGTTCGTCGGGCCGGTCCACCATCTGCACCACGTACACGAGCGCCCGCAACAATCTGCTCCGTTGTGTGGCCATCGTCACCGGGAACAGATCGCGGGCATCCGGCGCGATCACGAACAGCGCTCCGTAGAAGTACTGCGCCAGCTCCTCGGCTTTCGGCTCGACCAGGGCGAAACTCTCGCGGATCACCCGCGCGGTCTCGGAACCGGGCAGCGGTCTGCGGACCACGGCGGGAGCAAGATCGATCTTCACGGATTCAGCACTCATCGGGAACGGTTTTCTCCAGTCATGCCAAGCAGTTTCAGTCTTCACGCGGCTATGCGTACGCGTGCCGCCCCCGAGGAATCCCGACTGTAGGCGCCACTGGAGAAAAACGGGTGTAGTTAACGCCGTTCCCGCTCGAACGGAGCAATTATCGACACGGCTGGTAAACCTGATCTGGCGCTCTGTGAGAATGATCTTCCGCGGTTTCCCTTGGCAGGGAACACTTTTCGTGGGCCGATAACCGCCCAGCGCGGATCAATCGATGGTGAACGGGTCGTACTGGATTTGGCCCAGCACACTTCCGGCGACCAGCATGCGGGAAACTGTCGCGCGGATCATCGAGGGAGAACCCGACACGAGGATGTCGTGGTCGGGCCAGGCCCCATACCGCGTAACCGCTTCCGCCAAGGTCCCCTGCTCGCAACCGGGCAGGTGGTCGCCGCGTTCGACGACCGGGGTCACGGTCAGCCACGGGTTCGTGGACGACAGCGCGCGCAGCTCCTCGAGGTCGTAGAGGTCCTCTCGTGCGGGCCCGCCGTAGAACAGCCGCGTCTTGGGGTTCTCGCCCCACATCGCCAGGTGGTCGAGGATCGAGCGCAGCGGCGCGACACCGGTTCCGCCGGCGACCATCACGACGCCGCGGGACCGTTCACGGTCCACGGCCATGCGCCCCAGCGGCGGACCGAGCCGCCAGACGTCGCCGGGCTGCGTGTGGCTCACGATCGCGCGCGAGACCCAGCCGCCGTCGACCGCGCGCACGTGGAACTCGATGCCCCCGTCCTCCCGCGGCGCGTTGGCCGGCGAGAGGTAGCGCCACAACCGCGGCCGCTGCGGCACCTCCACGCTCATGTACTGCCCCGGCAGGTACGGCACGGGCTGCTCGGGCAGGAGCCGCACCAGGGCCAAGTCCCACGTCAGCCGCCGGTGCTCCACCACCGTCGCGTGCCACGACGCCGGGTTCACGTCCGCGGCCGCCGCCTCCTGCATGGCGCGCGCGACGATCGTGAACGCCTCCGCCCAGGCGCGCTCGACCTCCGGGGTCCACTGCGGCCCCAGGTGGTTCTTCAGCGCGGCCAGCAGCGCCGTGCCCACGGCCTCGTAGTGCCGCGGGATCACGCCGAATTTGCGGTGGTCGCGCCCGAGCTGGCGCAGGAACGGCACGAGGTCGTCGGGCCGGTCCACCATCTGCACGATGTGCACCAGCGCGCGCACGAGCCGCCCGCGCTGCACCTCCATGTTGATGGGGAAGAAGTCGCGCGTGACCGGGGCGAGCGTGAACAGCATCCCGTAGAAGAACTGCGAGATCTCCGGGATGAAGGGCTCGGACATCGCCCAGGTGTCACGGATCAGCCGCACCATCGCGGCCACGGCGGCAGGCGTCTCGCGGGGCGCCGCCGAGCGGGGGATCGGGCTGATCGAATCGGCTGTCATCGAGTGTCGTTCGCAGGTCGGGGGCGGTTCGGGGACGCGGGCGGAGCGATCACGGGCGAGTGGCCGGGCCGTGGCAGCACTCCGGCTCGGGCCGGCCTCTGCGGTCGGCGCCGAGGGAATTCACCACTGTCCCACCTCGTTCCCCTCAATAGTCTTCAGGACGCTGTCGTCGCGTCCCCTGACTGCGGCTCGTCCGCAGAGTAGCCGCCCTGCGGCCCTTTGCCAGCAACGTTGCTCCGGTCGGGTTACCGGTCAGGTCGGCGAGCGTGGGGCAGGTCACCGGATAGATAGTTGCCCTACGCAACCATCAGGACATAAACTTGTATGGCACAACCAAGTGGGCGCTCGAACAGTGTCCGGCCCGGAAGGAAAGCCCATGAGCTCTGCCGACGACGTCAGGGTCGAACTGATGCGTGAGCTCAGGAACGCTTCGCAGCTGCAGCACCTGTGGATCATGCAGGCCTGGGAGGCCGAACCCGGCCTCCACCCCGCCGCCGGGATGCTGCTGTCGGACCTCGCGAAGCACGGTGAAGCCCGGCCCTCCGAGCTGGCCAAGCGCAAGCTCGTGGACCTCTCGGTGGTCAGCCGCCAGATCTCGCAGCTGCAGGCTGCCGGCCTGGTGGACCGTCGCCCCGCCCCGGAGGACGGGCGCGCGTCCCTGATCAGCATCTCCGAGAAGGGGCTGGCCGAGGTCGAGAAGTGGCGGGAACGCTACATCGCGTTCTTCGAGAAGGCCCTCGGTGGTTGGGACGAAGAGCGGATCGCCGACCTGACGACCCGGCTAGCAGAACTCAACAGCGGTCTCCGCACCGTGCTCGGGCCCCCCGAGTGCGCCGTGGACCAAGCGGAAGTCGGGAAGTGACCCAACGCAAGTGAGTACCGAAGTCACCGGCGAGCAGATGAGCCACCGGCAGATCATGAAGGCCTTCTCGGGCCTGTTGCTCGCCCTGCTGGTGGCGATCCTGTCGTCGACGATCGTGTCCAACGCGCTGCCGACGATCCTCGCCGACCTGCACGGTTCGCAGAGCCAGTACACGTGGGTGGTCACCGCGACGTTGCTGACGTCGACCGCGACCACGCCGATCTGGGGCAAGCTCTCCGACCTGTTCAGCAAGAAGCTGCTGTACCAGCTCGCCATCGTCATCTTCACGATCGGCTCGGCGCTGGGCGGCATCTCGCAGTCGATGCCGGAGCTGATCGCGTTCCGCGCGCTGCAGGGGGTGGGCCTCGGTGGCCTGCAGGCGCTGATTCAGGTCGTGATCGCCGCGATGATCGCCCCGCGCGAACGCGGCCGCTACTCGGGCTACACGGGCGCGGTCTTCGCTGTCGCCACGGCCGCCGGGCCGCTGATCGGCGGCCTGATCGTGGACTCGCCGCTGGGCTGGCGCTGGTGCTTCTGGGTCTGCGTGCCCATCGCCGTGATCGCGTTCGTGGTCCTCGGCCGCACGCTGCACCTGCCGGTGCTCAAGCGCAAGGTGCGCATCGACTGGCTGGGCGCCACCCTGCTCGTCGGTGGCGTGGCCCTGGTGCTGATCTGGGTTTCGCTCGCCGGCGCCACCTTCGCGTGGGCCTCGTGGACGAGCGTGGCGTACGTCGGTGGCGCGGTGGTGGCGCTGGCGCTGGCGGTGCTCGTGGAATCGCGCGCCGCTGAGCCGGTGGTGCCGCTGCGCCTGTTCCGCAACCGCACCTTCACGCTTTCGGTGCTCGGCTCGCTGGCGGTGGGCACCGCGCTGTTCGGTGGCTCGGTCTTCCTCGGGCAGTACTACCAGATCTCGCGCGGCTTCTCGCCCACGCACGCGGGCCTGATGACGCTGCCGCTCGTGCTCGGCCTGGCTGTCGCGTCGACGAGCGCCGGACAGGTCATCTCGCGCACGGGCCGTACGAAGCCGTTCATGATCACCGGCGGGATCTTGCTGCCGGCCGGGCTCTTCCTGCTCAGCACGGTGGATCACGCGACGAACCTGACGCTGATGGGCGTCTACCTCGGCCTGGTCGGCATCGGGCTCGGGTTTCTCCTGCAGAACCTGGTGCTGGTCGTGCAGAACACCGTGGCCATGAAGGACATGGGTTCCTCGTCCTCGGTGGTCACGTTCTTCCGCTCGCTCGGCGGCGCCGCGGGCGTTTCGGCGCTCGGCGCGGTGCTGTCCGCGAAGGTGGCCACGAACATCACGTCGTCGCTGACCCGCCTCGGCCTCCCGGCCGGCGACGCGGTGCACGGCGGTGGCGGCACGTTCGACATCGACGGCCTGCCCGCCGCGCTGCAGCCGATCGTCCGCGCGGCGTTCGGCGACGCGACCGGCACGGTGTTCCTGTTCGCCGGCTTCATCGCCGTGGTGACGCTGCTGGCGGTGGTTTTCATGAAGGAGGTCCCCTTGCGCCGGACTCTCGACGCCGACACCACTCCGGCCGTGGCGCCCGCGCCTGCGGCCGAGGTCGCGACGGCTCTGCGCGGCCGCGTCCTCGACGCCGACGGCCGCCCCGTCCCGGGTGTCGTGCTCACGCTCACGGACGCGTCGGGCCGCCAGGTCGACGTCGGCCGCAGCGCCCGCAACGGCGAGTTCGCCCTGGTGGCGGGCTCCACCGGGGAGCACGTGCTGCTCGCGACGGCGGGCTCGCTCCCGCCGGCCGTGTCCACAGTGCGCCTCACCGGCATACCGGCGTGGCACGACCTGCTCCTCGGCGGCACGGGCGGAGTGGCCGGCCGCGTCCGCACGGCCGGGCGCCACGCCGCGGTCGCCGGCGCGGCCCTGACGCTCACCGACAGCGCCGGCAAGGTCGTCGCCTCGGGCCTGAGCGGCAGCGCCGGCGCGTACGACCTCGACGGCGTGCCCGCGGGCGCGCACACGCTCACGGTCACCGCGTACGGCCACGCGCCGCACGCCGAGCCGCTCACGGTGAACCTCGGCACCCCGGCCCACCACGACGTGGTGCTGGAGGCCGAGCCGGACTTCGTGCGCCACAGCGGCACGCTCAATCTCGGCTGAACCTCGACCAGCGGAAACGCCTGAGCCCCGGCCCCCTACGCCGGGGCTCAGGCAGTTCCGGGGCCGCTCACGTGGTCTGCGAGCAGCTCAGCGTCACGGTCGCGGTGAAGATCGGGACGGGTCCGGCTGCGTCTGCTGCACGTTCTGGCCGGACACCGAGCAGTCGTTGTAGCCGTTGTACTGGTTCAAGGCCGCCTGGTTGCGCGCGTCGAGCGTCGCGCTCTGGACGGCGGCCGGCCCGTAGGTCGCGGTGGCCGTGCCGGTGAAGGTGTTCCACCGGAAGCCGGCTGGGTCGGCTGGATTGGCGGAGGCCGCGGGCGCCACGACGGCAAGAGCAGCGGCCGCGACGAACGTTCCGGCGATCGTCTTGCGAAGAGTTCCCATGCCCGGCAACGTAGATCCGCCGGCCCGGGACCCCTCCCGGTCAACCGGACGGACGTGGCCGGGCCGGCCCGCTCTACCGCCAGTGGCATTCGGCGGCTCGTGAAGTCTCCTTCCGGCCCTGACCTCGGGTCCTGTCCCGGCGGTAGCGTCCAGGTCGTGACGCGGAGCCGGGTCGCGTTGTTGTGCGCGCTGGGGATCGACAACTTCGGCTCCGGCCTGTTCCTGCCGCTGGCGCTGGTCTACGTGACGCGCGTGGTCGGCGTCCCGCTCGCGTTGGCGGGCACGGCCGTGACGCTCGGGACGCTGGCGGGACTGGTCGTGCCGCCGCTCGCGGGCCGGCTCGTGGACCGCACGGGGCCGCGCGCGGTGATCGTCGGCGCGCAGCTGCTGCAGGCGGCGGGCGCGGCGGCGTACCTGATGGCGGACGGCGTCGCCGCGGTCGTGGTGGCGGCGGTCCTGCTGGCGGCCGGACAGCAGCTGTTCTACAGCTCGCTGTACGCGCTGATCGCCGACGTCGCCGGCGACGTGCCGAAGGACCGGCCGTTCGCGGAGGTCGGCATGGTGCGGGCGGGCGGTTTCGGGCTCGGCGGGCTGACGTCGTCGGGGATCCTGCTGTGGATCGGCGACGACGGGTACAGCGTGGCGCTGGCGCTGGATGTCGCAACGTTCATGGTGGCGGCCGTGCTCATCGCGGGGGTTGTGCGGCCGCAGCGGAGAAGCACGGCGTACCCGAAGGCACGCAGCGGGGTGCTGCGCGACCGGCCGTACCTGGCGTTGATCCTGTTCAGCGGAATGTTCGGGCTGTCGCTGGACTTCTTCCTCATCGGCACGCCGGTGTTCGTGCTCGACCTGCTCCACGGCCCGCGCTGGCTGCCGGGCGCGATCCTGTTCCTGCTCACGGTGGTCACCAGCGTCGGCGGCACGCTCGCGTTGCGGCTCACGCGCCGGCTCAACCGGGTCGCGGCGATGCGGGGCGGCTCGGCGCTCTTCGCGGCTTGGTGCGTGGTCAGCCTGGGCGTGCTGGTCGTGCCGCGCAGCTGGCAGGTGGTATACCTGCTGGCCGCGACGCTCGTCTACGCCGCGGGCGACCTGGTCTTCGGGCCGCGCTCGGGCGCGCTCGCCGAGGCCGCCGCCCCGCCGGAAGCGAAGGGCCGGTACCTGGCCGCGTTCCAGTACGCGTTCACCGTCGCGCAGGTGCTGGCGCCGGCGGTGGTGGCGTTGTTCTCCGTGTCGGCGTGGTTACCCTGGGTGCTGGTCGGCGGCTGCGCTTGCCTCGCCGTGGCGGGCCTGGGCAGGCTGGGACCGAGGCTTCCGGCGGACGCGGTGACGCCGGTTCAGAGTTGAGCGGAACAGACTCAAGTTTTCTGACGTTGTACAAGTCGATGGTCCTTGGTCAGGGCTGTCACCTGGACTTTTCACAGAGCGCATGAGGTGAGGGATGGACGCTTTCAACCCGACCACGAAGACCCAGCAGGCGATCTCGTCGGCGGCACAGGCGGCCACGATGGCCGGCAACCCGCACGTTTCGGCCGCCCACCTGCTGGGCGCCCTGCTGGCGCAGGGTGAGGGACTGACCGCACCACTGCTGACCGCGGTCGGGGCCGACCCGGAGGTGGTGCACAAGGAGCTCGACCCGATCATCCACGCGTTGCCGTCCGCGACGGGCGCCACCGTGTCGACTCCGCAGTTCGACACGAACGCCGTGAAGTCGCTGACGCACGCGCAGAAGCTCGCCACCGAGCTCGGTGACGAGTACGTGTCGACCGAGCACCTGCTCGTCGGCCTCGCCACCGAGGGTGGCCAGGTCGCGGAGCTGCTGAAGCGCCACGGCGCGACGCCCGAGGCGTTGCAGGAGGCGTTCGCGAAGGTGCGGGGTTCGGCGCGCATCACGAGCGCCGACCCGGAGAGCACGTTCAAGGCGCTGGAGAAGTACGGCGTCGACCTGACCGAGCGCGCCCGCGCCGGTGAGCTCGACCCGGTCATCGGGCGCGACACGGAGATCCGCCGCGTCGTGCAGGTGCTTTCGCGGCGCACCAAGAACAACCCGGTGCTGATCGGTGAGCCGGGCGTCGGCAAGACAGCGATCGTCGAGGGCCTGGCCCAGCGCATCGTCGCCGGTGACGTGCCCGAATCGCTGCGCGGCAAGCGCGTGGTGGCCCTGGACCTGGGGTCCATGGTGGCCGGTGCGAAGTACCGCGGTGAGTTCGAGGAGCGGCTGAAGGCCGTGCTCAAGGAGATCACGGACTCGGCCGGCGAGGTCATCACCTTCATCGACGAGCTGCACACGATCGTCGGCGCCGGTGCCACCGGCGAGGGCGCGATGGACGCGGGCAACATGATCAAGCCGATGCTCGCGCGCGGTGAGCTGCGGATGGTCGGCGCGACCACGCTCGACGAGTACCGCCAGCACATCGAGAAGGACGCGGCTCTGGAGCGGCGCTTCCAGCAGGTGCTGGTGGGCGAGCCGTCGCCGGAGGACACGATCGCGATCCTGCGTGGGCTCAAGGAGCGCTACGAGGTGCACCACGGTGTCCGGATCACGGACGCCGCACTGGTGGCCGCCGCGACCCTGTCCGATCGCTACATCACCGCCCGGTTCCTGCCGGACAAGGCGATCGACCTCGTCGACGAGGCCGCCTCCAAGCTGCGCATGGAGATCGACTCGCGCCCCGTCGAGATCGACGAGGTGGAGCGCGCGGTGCGGCGCATGGAGATCGAGGAGATGGCACTGTCCAAGGAGGACGATGCCGCTTCGTTGGAGAGGTTGTCCGCGTTGCGGGCCGAGCTGGCCGAGAAGCGGGAGACGCTGACCGCGTTGACCGCTCGCTGGCAGAACGAGAAGGGTTCGATCGAGCGCGTCCGCGAGCTCAAGGAGCAGCTGGAGCAGCTGCGCGGCGAGTCGGAGCGCGCCGAGCGCGACGGTGACCTGGGCAAGGCCGCCGAGCTGCGCTACGGCCGGATCCCGGCGCTGGAGAAGGAGTTCGAGGCGGCCACGGCCGCGTCGGAGGTCAGCCAGCAGAACGTGATGCTGAAGGAAGAGGTCGGCGCGGACGACGTCGCCGACGTGGTCAGCGCGTGGACCGGCATTCCCGCCGGCCGGCTGCTCGAGGGCGAGACGGGCAAGCTGCTCCGCATGGAGGAGGAGCTCAGCCGCCGCGTGATCGGGCAGGAGCAGGCCGTGCAGGTGGTGTCGGACGCGGTCCGGCGCGCCCGCGCCGGTGTTGCCGACCCCGACCGTCCGACGGGTTCGTTCCTGTTCCTCGGCCCGACGGGTGTCGGCAAGACGGAGCTGGCGAAGGGCCTGGCCGAGTTCCTGTTCGACGACGAGCGCGCGATGCAGCGCATCGACATGAGCGAGTACTCCGAGAAGCACTCGGTGGCGCGGCTCGTGGGTGCCCCTCCGGGCTACGTCGGCTACGACCAGGGCGGCCAGCTCACCGAGGCCGTGCGGCGCCGCCCGTACACGGTGGTTCTGCTCGACGAGGTCGAAAAGGCGCACCCGGACGTGTTCGACGTGCTCCTGCAGGTCCTCGACGACGGCCGGCTGACCGACGGCCAGGGCCGGACGGTGGACTTCCGCAACACCATCCTCATCCTGACGTCGAACCTCGGCTCCCAGGCCATCGCCGACCCGTCGCTGGACGAGAACCAGCGTCGCGACGCGGTGCTGGAGACCGTGCAGCGGCAGTTCAAGCCGGAGTTCCTGAACCGGCTGGACGACATCGTGGTGTTCCACGCCCTCGGCACCGAGCAGCTGACGTCCATTGTGGACATCCAGGTCGCGCGGCTCGCGGCCCGGCTGGCCCAGCGGCGGCTGCACCTGGAGGTCACCGACGGGGCCCGCGAGTGGCTGGCCCTGAACGGCTTCGACCCGATCTACGGCGCCCGGCCGCTGCGCCGGCTGGTGCAGTCGGCGATCGGCGACCAGCTCGCGAAGAAGCTGCTGTCGGGTGACATCCGCGACGGCGACACCGTGCGGGTGGACATCCCGCAACTGGAGGCCGGAGACACGCTGACGGTCGAGCGGGTCTGACGGTTGCCGGGTTTGAACGGCCCTTCCACTTCGGTGGGAGGGCCGTTCTGCTGTGTTCGGGGCTTCGCCCGCGTGGCCCGCTGGTGCCACGAGACGGGTCGGCGGTGGGGCGCCGTGCTGCTGAAAAACAGGCAGACAAGGCGATTTGTCGACCTCGTTTCGACAGCTGCCTCGAAAGGGGCGCGCCGACACGGTGCGGGCGTTCGGATGTAGAGCCCGAGCAGCGATACCCTCACCGTCGTGGGTATCTCGGCGTGGATCTGGTTCGTCATCGCCGCCGTCGCGCTGGTGGCGGGGCTCGGCCTGCTCGCGGCCGACCGGGCCAAGGAAGGCTCGCGCAATCGCGAGCGCATGCGCTGGGCCCAGTTGCGCGGCTGGCAGTTCGTGGAGGAGGACGAGCGGCTGCCCCGGCAGTGGTCGGGCGGTGCGATCGGCTACTTCGGCGCCGACGCGGCGGTGAACGTCGTCGCGGGCTCCACCTTCACCTCCGACGGCCGCCGTCCGGTGTTCATCTTCGACATCGAGTCCGAAGGCCAGATCCCGGCGACGGTCGTGGCTGTGCGCTGCAACAAGACGCACCGCGTGCCCGTGGAGATGTGGCTGTCGAGCGTGCCGTTCCAGCGCGAGAACATGCCCGAGATGCTCGGCCCGATCGGCCAGCGCTACGCCTTCGCCGACGACTCCGAAGGCGCCCGCGCCGTCATCACCCAGGAGCTGGTGGACGCGGCCGACCAGCTCGGCGGCGACGTCGGCGTCGCCTGGCTCGAGAACGAGTGGGTGCTGGCGAGCGTCGTGCCCAACGCCGGGCCTTCGCGCCTCGAGCGCCTGCTGCGCGACCTCGGCGAGATCGCCGACATCGTCGACCCCTTCGACGAGGACTACGACACCGGCCGCACCTGGACCCCCGCCGCCGCCGCTTCGGAACCCCGCTCGGCCACCCGCGCCCCGTCCCCCGCGGACACCCGCGCCACCACCCCGGTCGACACCCGCGCGACGACCCCCGTCGAAACCCACCCGGCCGACGCCCCGACCCCGCCCGAGCCCCGCACCCCGTCGAGCGGCCCGAGCACCTACGGCTCCGTCCCGGCCGCCCCACCGGCCAAACCCGACCCAGACGTCGACGACGACTGACCCCGAACGCGAAACGGCCGCCCCGAAAGAGGCGGCCGTTTTATGTCCGGGTCAACACCTTCATGTCGGTTCCGCCGCACGTCAACGGTGCATCGCATCCGCCCCGTTCATGGCCTCGCCGGCGAAGCCAGACCCTGACCTCGACGAAGCCCAACCCCGTGCGCGAGTGCGGCCGCCCGCAAGGCGGCCGCCCGACGGCGAGGCTTCATTGCACGCGAAACGGCCGCCCCGAAAGAGGCGGCCGTTTTCATCTCCGGAAGCAGCTCACCTCAACGGCGGCGTCGAAAGCACCACATCCGGCACCACCGGAGCCCCGAACGCCGTCGCCCCCGCCGACTGCGTGTGGCCGACCCGCGACGAAACCCGAAGTCACCGTCGAAACCCGCGCCGAAGTGGCGTCCGCTGCCTTCAGTTCGCCGCGGAAGTCGTTGCCCGACAAGGACTGCGTGGTCAGCAGGAAGCCCGAAACCGGCCCGGCGTCGGCTGTCGCGATGTGGCGCTGGCCGACGTCCGAGACGTCCAGGGAGCCGACGAACTGGCCCGTGGCGTGGTGCTCCGAGTTGGCCACCACCGAGCCCGGCCCGCCGAAGTCCACGGCGTAGCCGGACGTGCGGTGCACCCCCACGCCGCCGCCGAGGTCGCCGGCGAAGCTGCCGGCGCCGGAGGAGTCCGTGGGGACGTCGACGCCGTAGGGCAGCCAGACGCCCTCTGCCGTGGAAGAAGCGGGCGAAGTGGACGTGACCCGCGACGAGTTGCCCGTCATCAGCCGGACCGGCGAGCCCGTTCGCACTTCGTGGCGCTGTGACTGCGAAAAACCGTTGGTCGTTTTCACCGCTGTGAGTGAATCCGAAAGGCCGTACCCGGTGGTGTCGGACACCGCCTGCGTCAGGGAAGAAGCAGTCGACACCGGAAGCCCGTGGGTCGCCACGGAGGTGTCGCGGGCGACCCCCACCGATGCGGCCGAGGAGTGCACGGAGTGGTCGAGCGTGCCGTGCTGCTGCAGGTCCAGCGGCAGGCCGTCGAGGGGAAGAGTGGGATCGGCCAGCGCGGACGCAGGGCCGGCGAGCAGCAGTGCGAGGGGTGCCGCACCGGAGGCCACCTTCGGGAGGTAACCGGGCTTTCGCTGGGTGTGCTTGCCCATGGGCGGGACCATACTTCGCCACTGGGACAAACGCGACTGCAGGTAGGTTCGCCCCATGACCGCCACCGCCGTGATCACCGGAGCCACCGCGGGCATCGGAGCGCAGTTCGCGCGCACGCTCGCCGCCGAGAAACACGACCTCGTGCTCGTCGCCCGCGACCGAGCGCGCCTCGAGGCGTTCGCCAAGCAATTGGCAGATCGCCATCAAGTGAACACCGAGGTGCTCCCCGCCGATCTGTCCGAAGTGGACGGCCGCGCGAAGGTCGAGGAACGGCTCACCGCGGAACCAGTCGACCTGCTGATCAACAACGCCGGATTCGGCCTCTCCGGCGACTTCTGGAAGATCTCCCCCGACGCGTTGCAGCGCCAGCTCGACGTGAACGTCACCGCCGTCCTGCGCCTCACCCGCGCCGCGCTGCCCGGCATGGTCGAGCGCGGCCACGGCGACATCATCAACGTCTCCAGCGTCGCCGGCTTCTTCTCCGGCCGCGGCTCCACGTACACGGCCAGCAAGAACTGGGTCACGTCGTTCACCGAAGGCATCGCAACGTCGCTGCCGCCCGGCGTCCGCGTGATGGCGCTCTGCCCCGGCTTCACCACCACGGAGTTCCACGAGCGCGCCGGCCTGGAGAAGGAAGGCCCGCAGGCGTTCTGGCTCGGCGTCGAGCAGGTCGTGAACGAAGCGCTCGCGGATCTGCGCCGCGGCAAGGTCATCTCCGTGCCGAGCCTGCAGTACAAAGCGCTGGTCGCAGTCACCGGGCTGCTGCCGCGCGGGGTGCTGCGCCGCCTGTCGGCCGGGTTCGGCAACCGGAGCCGCACGTGAGGTAGGGCTGCCCCCACCCCGGCCCGGCGAGCTGGCACCAGGGTGCGAACCGCCGTCGCTGCCTAGCGTTTTCCCCATGACGGATGAGGCGGTGCGGCTGCAGGCCGTGCGGAAGGACTACGGGCGGGTCACCGCGCTGGCGGGCGTCGACCTGGTGTTCCCGCGCGGCGGGTTCACCGCCGTGATGGGGCCTTCGGGCTCGGGCAAGAGCACATTCCTGCACTGCGCCGCGGGCCTCGACCGCCCGACCGCCGGCTCGGTGCACCTCGACGGCCAGGACCTCGCGAAGCTGTCGGAGACGCAGCTGACGAAGCTGCGCCGTGACCGGATCGGCTTCGTGTTCCAGGCGTTCAACCTCCTGCCCGCGCTGACGGTCGAGCAGAACGTGGTGCTCCCGCTGCGCCTGGCCGGCCGCCGCGTCGACCGCAAGCTGGTGACGCGGATGCTCACGCACGTCGGCCTGGCCGACCGGCGCCGGCACCACCCGGGTGAGCTGTCCGGCGGGCAGCAGCAGCGCGTGGCCATCGCGCGGGCGCTCGTGGCGCGCCCGGCCGTGCTCTTCGCCGACGAGCCCACGGGCGCCCTCGACACGCGCACCGCGGCCGAAGTCCTTGCCCTGCTGAGGGATTCGGTGCGCGGCGGGCTCACCGTCGTGATGGTGACGCACGATCCGGTCGCCGCCGCGCACGCCGACCGCGTGGTTTTCCTCGCCGACGGCCGCGTTGCCGGCGAGCTCGCGCACCCGACTCCCGAAGCCGTGGCCGCGCGGATGACGCACCTCGGCGCGTGGGCCGGCGCCGTCGCGGTCGGTGGTGCCTGATGTTCCGGCTCACGCTGCGCACGCTCCGGTTGCGCAAAGGCGGTTTCCTCGCGACGTTCGTGGCCGCGTTCCTCGGCGCGGTGATCGTGTCGGCGTGCGGTGGCCTGATGGAGACGGGCATCCGCGCCGACACACCGCCGCAGCGGCTGGCGGCCGCGCCGATCGTCGTGGCGGGGCAGCAGGAGATCCGGCTCCCCAAACGGGATCCGGGCGAGGGCAAGCTCAAGACCGAAGGGGTCGCGCTGCCGGAGACCGTGCGCCTGGATCCGGCGCTGGCCGCCAAGATCCGCGCGACACCCGGAGTGTCCACTGTGGTCAGTGACGTCACCGTTCCCGTGGCGCTGCCGCAAGGTCCGGCGACCGGCCACGCCTGGGATTCCGCCGTCCTCACGCCGTACACGCTCACTTCGGGCCACGCTCCTGGCGACGGTGAGGTCGTGGTCGCCGACGTGACCGCGAAGCCCGGCGACACCATCCAGCTCGCCGCCCGCGGCACCACCGGCACCTACCGCGTCGCCGGCATCGCCACCGCGTCGACGACCGCGCCCACGATCTTCTTCACCACCACCGAAGCCGCGCGGCTGGCCGGAAACCAGATCGACGACTTCGGTGTGTTCACCAGCGAAGACCCCGCCACCGTCGCCGCGCGCCTGAATCTTGGCGACGGAATCGTCGCGTTGACCGGCGACGACCGCGGCCACGCCGAGTTCCCGCAGGCCGACGCCAGCGGCACCAACCTCGTGGTCCTCTCGGCTGTGTCCGGTGGCCTGTCCGTGCTCGTCGCGTTGTTCGTCGTGGCCAGCACCTTGGGCCTCGCGACGCAGCAGCGCCGCCGGGAATTGGCTCTGCTGCGCGCCATCGGCACCACTCCGCGGCAGCTGCGCCGGATGGTGCTCGGCGAGGCTGTCGCGATCGGCGTGCTCGCCATCGCCGCGGCCGCCGCGCTCGGCCCGTTGCTCGGCCGCCGGCTGTTCGGCCGTCTGACGAACGCCGGCGTCGTGCCCGACGTCGTGCAGTTCCACCAGGGCTGGCTGCCGATGGTCGTCGCCGCCGGCGCGACGTTGCTCGCCGTGGTGCTCGCGGCCGTGGTCGCGGCCCGGCGCGTGAGCCGGATCCGGCCGACGGAAGCGCTGGCCGAAGCCGCGGTCGAACGACGGTGGCTCACGCCGTTGCGGCTGATCGTCGCCGTGCTCTGCTTCGGCGGCGGCACGGCGCTCGGAATCGTGACGCTCGCGGTGATGACCGGTCCCATCGCGGCGAGCACGGCGGGACCCGCGGTGATGCTGTGGGCGATCGGCGTCGCGGCGATCAGCCCTGGCGTCACGAAGCTCATGGCGCTGCTGCTTCGCGCTCCAGTCCGCCTGTTTGGCGGCGTCACCGGCTGGCTGGCGCTGGCCAACACGCGGGCCGCGGCGACGAAGGTGTCGGGCGCGGTCACGCCGATCATGCTGGCCGTGGGCATCGCGACCGCCAACATCTACCTGCAGACGACCACCCAAGCGGTGTCGCAGCAGGCTTTCACCGAAGACCTGCGTGCCGACGCGGTGATCGCCGCCCCGGCCGGCGTCAGCCCCGAGCTGCTCCGGCGCGTGCAGGACGCACCGGGCGTCGTCGCCGCGTCGGAGTACGTGACCAGCACGGTCTTCGTCACCGCGCCCTACGACGACAGCCAGGACGACGACGGCCACCCGGCCCTCGGCCTCACCGCCGGCAGCGCCGCGCAGACAACGTCGGCGAAGGTCACCGCGGGCAGCCTCGACGCGCTCACCGGCGACGCCGTCGCGTTGCCCGCGAGCGTGGCCACAGGGCTGCACCGCGGAGTCGGCGACGTCGTCACGCTCCGGCTCGGGGACGGGTACGAGGTGACCGTTCGCGTCGTCGCGCTCGTCGACCAGCGCGCCGGGTTCGAGACGCTGCTGTTCCCCGCCGGCCTGCTCGCCGCCCACACCACCGCGGGTCTCGCGCCGCAGGTGCTGGTGCGTGCCGCGCCCGGCGTCGACCAAGCGCGGCTCACGGCGAACCTCACGACGGCCACCGCCGGCGAACCCGTGTCCGTCGGTGACCGCGATTCGCTGCTCGCCGCGCACGCAACCGGTGACGCGGTGGGCGCGTGGGTCAACTACCTGATGATCGGGATGATCATCGGCTACACCGTGATCTCGGTCGTGAACACGCTCGTGATGGCCACCGCGCGCCGTCGCCGCGAGTTCGGCCTCCAGCGTCTCGGCGGCTTCACGCGGACGCAGGTGCTGCGCATGGCGGGCGTCGAAGGCGGCCTGATCGCGACGATCGGCGTGGTGCTCGGCACGGTCGTCTCCGCGGGCGCGATCGTGCCGTTCTGCCTGGTGGCCACGGGTTCGCCGCTGCCGACCGGGCCGATCGGGATCTACCTCACCGTGGTCGCGACCGCCGCCGTGCTCGCGCTGGTGGCGTCGCTGGTGCCCGCCTGGGTGGCCACGCGGACGCGGCCCGTGACAGCCGTCGCGCTCGGCGAGTGACGAGCGGGCCTGTCGGTGGCGTGTGTAAGACTCTCGGCCGTGGCGTACCCCGGGTTGGATCAAAGTGCGAAGCTCGAACTGGCCAGGCTGGTCACCGAACTGGCCGTGGTGCACGGCAAGGTGACCCTATCGTCGGGCAAGGAAGCCGACTACTACGTCGATCTCCGCCGGGCGACTCTGCACCACGCGGCGGCGCCGCTCATCGGGAAGCTGCTGCGGCAGCTCACGGCCGACTGGGACTACGTCGCCGCCGGCGGCCTCACCCTCGGTGCCGACCCGGTCGCGCTGGCGATGCTGCACTCCGCCGCGAGTGACGGGATGGTGCTCGACGCCTTCGTCGTCCGCAAGGCGGTGAAGGAGCACGGCATGCAGCGCCGCATCGAGGGCGTCGAGGTGCGGGGGCAGCGCGTGCTGGCCGTCGAGGACACCTCGACCACGGGCGGCAGTGTGCTCACGGCCGTCGAGGCGCTGCGCGAGGCCGGGGCGATCGTCGCCGGCGTCGCCACGGTGGTCGACCGCGACACGGGCGCGCGTGAGGCCATCGAGAAGGAAGGCCTCGAGTACCGCTACCTGCTCGACAAGGACGACCTCGGCCTGAGCTGAGCGCGATTCTCGAAGATCACCGAGAATGCGTGCGTGACGAACGCCCCCTCGCAGGTGTCCCCCTGGTGGAAGGGGGTGCCGTGACCACGACGGAGCTCGACGACGCGACGCTGGTCGGCCGCGCCCGAGACGGCGACGTGCGGGCGTACGAACAGCTCGTGCTGCGTTACCAAGCACCCATGTTCCGGCTCGCGGTGAAGATGCTCAACCACCGTGGCGACGCCGAGGACGTGGTGCAGGAGGTGTTCCTCGGCGCCTGGCGCAAGCTCGCGCAGCTGCAGGACGACAGCGCGTTCGTCGGCTGGCTCTACCGCAGTACCGCCAACCGCTGCCTCAACGTGATCCGCGCGCGCCGTCCGCAGGCCGACGTCGACCTGGAGCTGGCCGAGTCGCCGCGCACCGACGGACAGCCGGAGCACGCGGCGCAGGTCAACGGGCAGCTCGAAGCGCTCAACGCGGCGTTGCAGCAGCTCACGCCGCCGCAACGCGTGTGCTGGCTCCTGCGTGAGGTCCACGGCCGCTCCTACGACGAGATCGCCGAGGTCGTCGGGGTGAACCCGGCGGCGGTCCGGGGCCGCATCGCCCGGGCTCGGGCGCAGCTGGCGGAGGTGATGAAGCCGTGGCGGTGAACCAAGGGTATGAACTGCCCTGCGGCCGGGACCTGGACGCGCTCTGGGACCTGCTCGACGCGGTCGACGAGCACGAGGCGACCTGCCCGCACTGCGGCACCGCGCGCGCGAGCCTCCTGGCGTTGCGTGAGGCAACGGCCGAGCTCGTCGCCGAGCCGGATCCGGTGCCGCCGGGCCTGGTGGGACGCATCATGTCGGCCGTGCGCGCGGAGGCGCGGCGCGGACAGATGCTCGACCTGCTGACGCCGGAACCAGGTCGCGTGGAGGTGAGCGAGGCGGCCGTTGCCGTCGTGCTCCGGTATGCGGCCGACTCCGCGGGTGACGTCCGCGCGCGGCGCTGTCGCGTCCGCGCGGTCGGGGTGGCTTCCGACGGGGGCGGGATCGTCGAGGTCGAGCTCACCCTCGCGGTGCGGCTGGGCAACGTCGCCGGTGCCGAGACGTTGGCCCGGGTGCGCGAACGCGTCACGGCCGCGGCCGCGGCGCGCGTCGGGCTGACGCTCGCGAAGCTCGACCTGCTGGTCGAAGACGTGTACGAGGACGGGGAATGACGGGCGAGGCCGAGTACGTGATCGCGGACCCCGTGGTCGCGAGCGTCGCGGCCCGGGCCGCGCTCGACACCCCCGGCGTGGTGCGGCTGGAGCCGGGCCTGCGTGGTCTCGTCACGGCGTGGACCCGGGCGGCGCGCGGGCGGTGGCAGGGGCTGGATCCGGCCCCGATCGACGGGGTGCGCGTGCGCAACGTCGAGGGCGGGTTGTCGGTGGAGGTCGACGTGGTGACGTCGGCGTTCGACCAGGCCGCCGCCGTGGGGCGAGCGGTGCAGCGGTCGGTGACGCGCGTGTTGGCCGAGCAGACGGGGCTGGCGGTCGGCGCGGTGGTGGTGTCCATTGTGGATATCGAGCTGGAGCGCCGGTGAGCGTCGCCGAACGGGTGGTCGCGGCACTGGCCGATGTGGAGGGATTGCGGCCGGCCGTCGAGCGGAGTTGGGGTTCTGCGGTGGATCTGACGCCGGAGGCGGTGCAGGTCCGGCTGATCGCCACGCGGCTGCCGCTGCCGCCGTTGCTGGCGCGGGCGGAGGCCGTGGTGCGGCCCGCGCTGGCGGACACGGAGTGGGCGGGCGCGACGCTGCGGCTGATCGTCACCGACGTCGACGCCGGCGCGTTCTCCTGAGCGTCACACGATCGGGTCGTGACGATCACCGGGCCGTTGTGTCGAAGAGGTGACGGGGCAGGAAAGCCTTGTCCCGCCGCGCTTCCCAACCTACTGAGGGAGATTTTCGATGACTGTCGCCGAGAAGACCGTTGACCTCGTGGTGGCTCCTGGCCTCGTGACCGACCAGGGCACCACGACGATCGCCGACGTGGTCGTGCAGAAGATCGCCGGTCTCGCCACGCGCGAGGTGCCGGGCGTCCACGCGCTGGGCGGCGGCGCGGCGCGGGCGCTGGGGGCGCTGCGCGACCGCATCCCGGGCGCGTCGGCAAGTGCGGGCCAGGGCGTGGCCGTGGAGGTCGGGGAGAAGCAGGCGGCGGTGGACCTGGAGATCGTCGTCGAGTACGGCGTGCCCATCGCGGACCTTTCGCGCCAGGTGCGGCGCAGCGTGATCGGCGCGATCGAACGCATGACGGGGCTGGAGGTCGTCGAGGTGAACATCAACGTCGGCGACGTGTACATCCCGAGTGCGGACGAAGAGCCCACCACGAGTGATCGGGTGCGGTGAGGGATCTTTCCGGCACGGAGTTCGTACCCGGAGTGACCACTCCGTTACCCCTCGGGTGAACGCGTTGCTCCCCTGGGTTGAACATCACAGCGAGTGAGGAATTTTCGCCCGCCGGGGCACGGTTACCGGAGTAACGTCGCTGGTAGAAGCCGTGGGGAAAGGGGGCGGTGGTGAACGCTTCGGTGGCGCATTTCCTCGCCGACGTGACGGTGGCGGTGCACATCCTCGCCCTCTTGTTCATCGGGCTCGGCGGTTTCCTCGCGTGGCGCTGGCCGCGCGTCGCTCTCGTGCACGTGTTTTTCGCGGCGTGGGGCGTGCTGGTGAACGTCACCCCGGTCCCGTGCCCGCTGACCGCGGCGGAGAACTTCTTCCGGCACCAGCAAGGACTTGGTGACTTGCCGGGCGGGTTCAACGCGTACTACCTGTACGACACGGTGGTGCCGCGTTCGCTGCTGCCGGCCGTCGCGGTGATCGCGTTGGCGCTGGTCATCTTCTCCTACGTCGGCGCCTACCACCGCTGGCGTCACCGCCCCGACGACACTCCGGCTCACCGCGTCCGCCTGGGCTGAGCGAGAATCGTCCCTTGTGACGGAAGATCCCGAGGCCGGCCCCACCGAGTGGGTGGGTCGTGAGCCGGTTGGTGTGGGTCCTTGGGTGGGCTCGTGGCCCACGGACCCGCGGTACGACCCTGAGTTGCTGGAGCACGGGGACCGTCGGAACGTGGTGGACGCGTACCGGTACTGGCGCCGCTCGGCCATCGTGTCCGATGTGGATGCTCGGCGCCATCCGTTCCACGTGGCCATCGAGAACTTCCAGCACGACCACAACATCGGCACGGTCGTCCGCACGGCCAACGCCTTCGCCGCCGCCGAGGTACACATCGTGGGGCGCCGGCGCTGGAACCGCCGCGGGGCGATGGTGACGGATCGGTACCAGCATCTGCGACACCACGAGGATGTCGCGGGGCTGGTGTCTTTTGCCGCTTCTGCCGGGCTCGCGGTGGTTGCGGTGGACAACACGCCGGGTTCGGTGCCGGTGGAGGTGGCTTCGTTGCCGCGGGAGTGCGTGCTGCTCTTCGGCCAGGAGGGGCCGGGGCTGTCGGAAGAGGCTCAGGCTGCTGCGTCGATGGTGGTGTCGATCGCGCAGTTCGGGAGCACGCGGTCGATCAACGCCGGGGTTGCGGCGGGGATTGTGATGCATGCTTGGGTTCGGGAGCATGCGGATTTGTCTCGGTCTTGGTGATTTTGCCGAGGACCGGCTCGACCCGCTGGCGCGGATCATTGCCTTGTTCCGCGGTGTGCGCGGGCACCCCGATTTTTTAGTGTCACTACGGTCTGGACCACTTGTCAAGGCGGGAAAGAGTACCTTGACAAGTGGTCCAGACCGCGTGGAAGGCGGGGATCGAGGTGCAGGGCCGGGTCTGGGTGCGCCTCGGGTTGTGTAGGTCGGTCGCTGGATTTCGGTGTTGTGGGCCGCTTCTTTGAGTTTGTTGCGGGGTTGGGCTGGGGTCGCTGGGTGGCTCCAGCTGGGCGCCTGGGTTAGGGCTTTCAGCGGTGGGCGGGCGCGGGAGCGGTGACGCGGGTGCGGTGCTGGGCAGGAGCCGGGGCGGCGGCGCGGGTGCGGTGCTGGGCAGGAGCCGGGGCGGCGGCGCGGGTGCGGTGCTGGGCAGGAGCCGGGGCGGCGGCGCGGGTGCGGTGCTGGGCAGGAGCCGGGGCGGTGACGCGGGTGCGCTCGACGGCGGCAGTGGTGCCGCGCTGCGCGGGCGCGCTGATCTGTCGTGCGGGAGATGCGGCACTGCCGCGCTGCTCGTGAGCTGCGGCGGCGACACCGGTGCGGCCGGTCGGCGCCGGCGCGCTGGCTGGGGCGACGCCCCGAGCGGGAGCAGCGGTGCCGCGCTGGGCAGGAGCAGTTGCAGAAGCGCCGATGCGACCGGCCCGGGCCGGGGCAGCCGTGCCGCGCTGGGCCGGAGCGGGTGCGGTGGTGCCGCGTTCGGCGGGTGCGGAGGCGCCGGTGCGGCCGACCGGGGCCGCTTGACGCCGGGCCGGGGCAGCCGTGCTGAGCTGGGCGGGAGCAGATGCGGTGGTGCTGCGCTGGACCGGAGCGGCGACACCGGTCCGACCTGCCGGAGCCGTGGCCGCTCGGCGCTGGGTCGGGGCAGCCGTGCCGCGCTGGGCGGGAGCGGGCGCGGAGGCGCCCCGTTCGGCGGGTGCGGCGACATCGGCGCGGCCGGCCAGGGCCGCTTGACGCTGGGCCGGGGCAGCTATGCCGCGCTGCGCGGGAGCGGGAGCGGGAGCGGGTGTGGCGGTGCCGCGCTGCGCGGGTGCAGGAGCAGCGGTGCGCTGGGCGGCAACCGGAGCCGGAGCGCTGGTGGGCGCGGCGTTGGCGGCCGGGCCGAAAAGCGCGAGAGCGCCGCAGGCGGCGGCCACTCCGATGAGTCCGGAAACGGTGAGCTTCTTGGCGTTCATGGTGTTCTCCCCGACTGTCGAGTGGATCTTGGGCCCCACCGAACGTAGGGGCGGGTTGTCAGGAACCGGTTTCAATCGGGTCAGGCCGGGATCAGGGGGCGGCATCCTGCGCGAACGGGCAGAATCGCGGGTATGAGCGTCGACCGGGCTGGGCGGGCGGCTGCGGCGGAGCGCGCCGTGCGGGGGCGGCACCTGCGGCGTGTCTGGGGTGTGCCCGGGACGGTGCTGGGGCGCAGCGGCTGGCCGCCGACCGTCGGGCAGCGGTTGCACTGGCACTGGAACTACTGGTGGCAGGCGCATTTGCTCGACTGCCTCGTCGACGCCCAGCTGCGCGACCCGCAGCCCGAGCGGGCGAAGGTGATCGGGCGGTTCGTGAAGTCCATGCACTTCCGCAACTTCGGCAAGTGGATCAACGACTACTACGACGACATCGCCTGGCTCGGCCTTGCCCTGCAACGCGTCCGCGCGCTCGACCTGTCCGATGTGGACCGCGCCATCGCGGACATCGACGCCCAGCTCCACGAAGGCTGGACCGACGACGCCGGCGGCGGCATCTGGTGGCGCCGCGGCGACACGTTCAAGAACGCCCCCGCCAACGGCCCCGCCGCCATCTTCCACGCCCGCGAAGGCGACGCCACCCGCGCGCGCGACATGACGAAGTGGCTCACCGACACCCTCGTCGACCCCGCCACCGGCCTCGTCTGGGACGGCCTCCGCGTCGACACCGGCGAGCTCATCAAGCACATTTTCACCTACTGCCAAGGCGTCTACCTCGGCGCATGCCTCGAACAGTCCAATGTGGACGCCGCCTCTCGCACCGTCCGCGCCATCGCCACCCACCTCGCCCCCTCGGCCATCCTCCGCGGCCAAAACGGCGGCGATGGCGGCCTCTTCGCCGCCATCGCCGCCCGCTACCTCGCCCTCGCCGTGCCGCGCCTGCCCACCCCCGAAGCCGCCACCGCCCGCACCCTCGTCCTCACCACCGCGGACGCCTGCTGGTCCGGCGCCACCCAGACACCCACCGGCCCCCTGTTCAGCGCCGAATGGGCCGCCCCGGCGTCCCTGAGCCCGCCACCCCCAGACGCCCCCGAACGCGACCTGTCCGTCCAAACCGGAGCGTGGCTACTCCTCGAAGCCGCCGCGAGGCTCTGACCTCGGCTTTCTGTTCGCTGCAATGATTCCTGTGCAGCGTCGCCATCGAGGCCCTGCCGACGGTGGCCGGCGGAGCTCCCTTCTTATGCCGCCATATCCTGCGGATCGCCAGCCGCGCCTGAGCGCTGCTGCTCTGTGAACCGCCGCGGTCGCCGTCGATCTCCTCGCAGCTGTCGCGATTGCCGCCCTCGCGCCGACGGCCGCCACGAGTTTCCGCGACCTGCGACGATCCTGATTTCTCTCTTGGACTCGAGTACGGCAACTCGCTCCCTGTCATACCTCTCGCCCCTTGTGCACAGCCACTTCCAGCGAGGTGACCCCAGTTGTCCACAGGGTTCCCCGAGTTGTGGGCAACTGGCACCCTCAGGGCGCTGAACAGCCGATTTCGTCGGGTTACCCCGGTAGAATGGGCATGGGAGCGCCCCCCAGGGAGGGCGGGGGCTGTGTGTCGGGGTGGGCCCTGGGGCAGCAGGGGGAAAGGCCTGGTCCGGAGCGCGGTCCGGTGTGGTGGCGCCAGGCTGCGGCGGGGGCGAAGTGCGGAGAGGTGGGGCCGCAGACGCCGGTAGGTGTCGTTCGACCCCGGAAGTCCGAAGCGAAACGAATTGCGTGCGAGAGCTGCGCCGCCGGTGCGATCGGGTGCGGAGGTACGGGAGCTCAGTAGTCGTAAGAGGTCCGGTCTGCCAACGCAATCGGGGAATCGCCCCGTCGGAATCCTGAAGGCTCAGCAGTTGGCGCGAGAACCGGGCGGCACGATGCGATCGAGCGGCCGCATCGCCGAGTGCCGCAGCAGCGCGGGCTGTCGGGAGCAGCGCGGGGGAAGCCGGCAGTCAGGCGCGGCGGCCGAAGGCTTAGCAGCCGCATGAAGCGCGGTGCAAGAACCGTGGCGCCAGCCGCACTGCTTCCGGCTGGTGGTCCGGTTCCTGCACCCGCGCGATCAGCAGCTGTACGGCCCGGCGGCCGAAGGCTTAGCAGCCGCATGAAGCGCGGTGCAAGAACCGTGGCGCCAGCCGCACTGCTTCCGGCTGGTGGTCCGGTTCCTGCACCCGCGCGATCAGCAGTTGCATGGCCCGGCGGCCGAAAGCTCAACAGCCGCATGAAGCGCGGTGCAAGAACCGTGGCGCAAGCCGCACCGCTTCCGGGCGGCGGTCCGGTTCCTGCACCCGCGCCATGAGCAGTTGCACGGCCCGGCGGCCGATTTCCGAGATCGGCTGGGCCATGGTGGTGATGGCGGGAGACACGGTGCGCGCCCAGGCCATGTCGCCGAAGCCGACGACGGCGAGTTCGGCGCCGATGTGGATGCCGCGGCGGTGGGCTTCCCATTGGACGCCCATGAGCATCGACTCGCCGGCGACGACCACTGCGGAAGGCGAGGGCCAGCCGTCCAGGAGTTTGGCGGCGGCGCGGGCCGCGCCGCCCGGGGAGGACATGCCGCAGGCGACGAGTTCGGGGTTGTAGCGCAGGCCGGCGCGGTCGAGGCCGAGGCGGTAGCCCAGCGTGCGTTCTTCGCTGACGGCCGAGTCGGCGGCGCCGGTGATCATGGCGATGCGGCGGTGCCGCCGCGAAGCCAGGTGCTCCACCAGCGATGACACCGCCTGGATGTTCTCCGAGCCCACCTGGTCGACGTCGTTGCGGCCGGCGATGCGGTCGACCAGCACCGTGGGGACGCCCATGCGCACCAAGCCGTTGATGACCGCGTCGTCGCCGGGGGCCGGGACCAGGAGCACCCCGTCGACGCGGTCCGCCCGCAGCGCACGCACCACGGCCGCCTCTTCGGCGACGGAATCGTGGGTGTCGGCGAGCATGAGGTCGCAGCCGGCGCGCGCGGCGGCGCCGCGGATCGCGCGCAGCAAATCGCCGGTGTACGGGTTCGCGTGCATGCCCAGGGCAACACCGAACCGGTGCGTGACCGGCGTACCCCAAACCGGGATCTCCGGCGCCAGAGCGGTCATGTGCGTGGCCCTCGTCGTCGTGCTTACCCAACGGTAACCGCTCGGGAGGCCCAGCCGAGATGCGCGAAGGGCGATCCACTCCAAGAATCACCAGTGTGAGTGAACGGTCAGGCCGCTCCGGGGCACCCGCACGACTGTCGGTGGCGCAGCGTGGGCGGCAGCCGCACGGTCTCGGCCGCGCGCGTCGGGTCGGCGACGCGGGCCAGCAGCAGCTGCACGGCGCGGCGGCCGATCTCCTCGATCGGCTGCGCCATCGTGGTCAGCGGTGGATCCACCAGGTCGGCCCACTCCACGTCGTCGTACACGACCACCGGCAGGTCACGGCCGATGCGCAAGCCGCGCCGGCGGGCCTCGTGCAGGACGCCGACCATCATGCTGTCGTTGGCCACCACCAGCGCCGTCGGCGGTTCCGGCAGCGCCAGCAACGTGCTCAACGCCAGCGCGCCGCCGTCGCGGTGCGAGTTCCCGCAGGCCACGAGGTCGGGCGACCACGCGAGCCCCGAACGGCCCAGGCCCAACCGGTAGCCGAGCACGCGTTCGTCGCTGGTCGTGAGACCCGGCGCGCCGGAGATCATGCCGATCCGCCGGTGCCCGAGCGACGCGAGGTGCGCGGTCAAAGCCGAGGTGGCCTGGATGTTCTCCGCGCCGACCTGGTCGACGTCGGTGCGGGTCGAGAGCCGGTCGATGAGCACCGTCGGCACGTCCAGCGACACGAGTTCACCGATCACCGAACCGTCGCCCGGGGAGGGAGTCACCAGCAGGCCGTCGACGCGACGGGACCGCAGGGCCCGCACCACGTCACGTTCGGTCGCCGTGGCATCGTGCGTGTCGGCGAGCAGCACCGTGTAGCCGTTGGCGGAGGCCTCCCGTTCGATCGCCTGCATCAGCGCCGCGAAGTACGGGTTGGCGACCAGCGAGATCGCCATCCCGATCGAGCGCGTACCGCCCGTGACCAGCGAACGAGCGATCGCGTCACCGGTGTAGCCGGTGGTCTCGATGGCCCGCAGCACGGCGGCCTTCGTGTCCTCCGCGACGGCGCGCGTGCCGTTGACGACGTGCGAAACCGTCGTGATCGACACCCCGGCGAGCTCCGCGATGTCGCGCTGGGTGGGCCGGGAGGAGCGGGTTGGTGGCATGTCAGTCCTTCACGAGGTTCACTCGCAAGCGTTTGCGCAAACGCTTGCGACGTGTGCTGAGTCTGTCTACCTTGCCGACCATCGGCAACCTCGCAGGAGGGCATCCATGAGACAGCGCAGTCTCTCCGCACTGGTGCTGATCGTCGCAGTCGGCGCGATGGTCACCACCGGCTGCACGGTCGAGCGCCACTGGGGCGGCAACACGACCCCGGCCGGCAGCGGCAAGGCCAAGGTCGGCCTGGTCACCAAGACCGACACGAACCCGTACTTCGTCGAGCTGCGCAACGCGGCCAGTGCGGCCGCGAAGGCCAACGGCGCCGACTTCAGCGCTCTCGCCGGCCAGTTCGACGGCGACAACGACGGCCAGGTCCGGGCCATCGAGAACCTGATGCAGCAGGGCGTGAACACGATCCTGATCACCCCGAGCTCGTCCACCGGCGTGCTCAAGGCGATCAAGGACGCGCGCGACGCCGGTGTGCTCGTGATCGCGCTCGACACCGCCACCGAGCCGGCCGACGCCGTCGACGCCACCTTCGCCACCGACAACTTCGCGGCCGGCCAGCAGCAGGGCGCGTACGTCAAAGCCGCGCTGGCCGGCGTCGACCCGAAGCTGCTGATGGTCGACGGGACCGCCGGCTCCTCCGTCGACACCGAACGTCACGGCGGTTTCCTCAAGGGCATCGGCCTCACGGACTCCTCGCCCCAGATCAAGGGTCACACCGCGGCCAACGGCGACCAGAGCCTCGCGCAGCAGGGCATGGAGAACCTGTTGCAGCGCACCACGGACATCAACGCCGTGTACTCCATGAACGAACCCATGGGCCGCGGCGCGTACGCCGCGCTCAAGGCCCGCGGCCTCACCGACCGCATCGTGATGGGCTCGATCGACGGCGGCTGCGAAGGCGTGCAGAACGTCAAGGACGGCCTCTACGCCGCCACGGTCATGCAGTTCCCGAAGAAGATGGCCGAACAGGGCGTGCTCGCGGCCGTCGAATACGCCAAGACCGGCAAGAAGCCCACGGGTTTCGTGAACACCGGCTCCACCGTGATCACCGACAAGCCCATGCCGGGCGTCCCCAGCCAGAACACCACGTGGGGCCTGCAGAACTGCTGGGGAGGCGCGAAATGACCACCGCGACGGTGAACGGCACCCGGGAGCGCGAGTCGCTCGGCGAGTTCCTCCTGCGCGCGCCCGCGGTCGGCCCCGCGCTCGCGCTGATCGTGGCCATCGTGGTCTTCTCCCTGGCCACGGACACGTTCTTCGACCTCGACAACCTGTCCACAGTGGTCCAGCAGTCGCTGGTCGTCGGCACGCTCGCGCTCGGCCAGACGCTGATCATCCTCATCGCCGGCATCGACCTGTCCAACGCGGCGTCGATGGTCGTGGCGACGCTGATCATGGCCAAGCTCGCCGCGGCCGGCACCAACGGCTTCGTCGCGCTGCTGGCGGGAATCGCGTTGACGGTGCTCGTCGGCCTGTTCATCGGCACACTCGCCACGCGGATCAAGCTGCCCGCGTTCATCATCACGCTCGGCACCTTCACCGGCCTCACCGCCGTCGCGAAGCTGATCGCCGGCGGCCAGGCCGTGCCGGTCACCGACGGGCTCCTGCAGTGGCTCGGCACCAAGCGTTACCTCTTCGGCGGCATCCCGATCACCTACGGCATGACGCTCGCGCTGATCATGTTCCTCATCGTCTGGTACTCGCTCACGAAAACCGCGTGGGGCAAGCACGTCTACGCGGTGGGCAACGCGCCGGAGTCCGCACGCCTGTCCGGCATCAAGGTCAACCGCACGGTGATCTCCGTGTACCTGGTCGCGGGCTTCTGCTTCGGCATCGCCGCGTGGCAGGCGCTCGGCCGCACGCCGAACGCCGACCCGAACCAGTTCCAGCTCGGCAACCTCGACTCGATCACCGCCGTGGTCCTGGGCGGCACCAGCCTCTTCGGCGGCCGCGGTTCGGTGCTGGGCACGTTGTTCGGCGCGCTGGTCGTGGCGGTGCTGCGCTCGGGCCTCACTCAGATGGGCGTGGACGGCAACTACCAGGACCTCGCGACCGGTGCGCTGCTCATCGCCGCCGTGGTCGTCGACCGGATCGCACGGAGGCAGCAGCAGTCATGACTTCCGACAACGGGCAACAGACCACGCTTTCCGCACGCGGCCTTGTGAAGCGCTACGGCCGCGTGACCGCCATCAACGGCGCCGACTTCGACCTCTACCCCGGCGAGGTGCTCGCCGTCGTCGGCGACAACGGCGCCGGGAAGTCCAGTCTCATCAAGGCGTTGTCGGGTGCGCTGATCCCCGACGAGGGCGAGATCCGCGTCGACGGCCGGGTCGTGCACTTCAAGTCCCCTTTGGACGCTCGCCACCACGGGATCGAGACGGTGTACCAGGACCTGGCCGTCGCGCCGGCGCTGGACATCGCGTCGAACATGTTCCTGGGCCGGGAAAAGCGGCTGCGCGGGCCGTTCGGCGGCATCGCGCGCAAGCTCGACACGGGCGAGATGCGCAAGGAGGCGCAACGGATCCTCGACGAGCTGGGCATCAACATCAAGTCCATCAACCAGCTCGTCGAGACGCTCTCGGGCGGCCAACGCCAGGGCGTCGCGGTGGCGCGCGCGGCGGCGTTCGGTACGAAGGCCGTGATCATGGACGAGCCGACGGCCGCGCTCGGTGTCGCGGAGTCGGCGAAGGTGCTGGAGCTGATCGGGCGCATCCGCGACCGAGGGCTGCCGGTGGTGCTGATCAGCCACAACATGCCGCACGTGTTCGACATCGCCGACCGGATCCACGTGCACCGGCTGGGCAAGCGCGTGGCCGTGGTGTCGCCGAAGACGCACACGATGAACCAGGTCGTCGGCCTGCTCACGGGTGCGCTGCAGCTCGACGAAGAGGGCCAGGTCACCGAAGTCGCGGCCACCACGCACGCCGGGCTCACCTGACGTGCGCGTGCTGCTGGCGGGGTTGTGCACCGTCGACGTCGTGCAACGGGTCTCGCAGTTCCCGGCGCCGGGCGAGAAGGTGCAGTCACTGCGGGTGGACGTCGCCGCCGGCGGGCCGGCGACCAACGCCGCGGTGACCGTGGCCGCGCTCGGGGCCGCCGCGACGCTCGTGACCGTCGTCGGGGCCCACCCGCTGGCAGCGCTCGCGCACGCCGACCTCATCGCGTGCGGGGTCGACGTCGTGGACCTCGACCCCGCGCGCACCGATTCGCCGCCGCTGAGCGCCGTGGTCGTGCGCGCCTCCGACGGGGAGCGAACGGTCGTTTCGCGCAACGCGGCTTCCGGTGCGCCGGTGGAGGTTCCGGATCTCACCGAGCTCGTGCGTCAAGCGGACGCCGTGCTCGTCGATGGGCATCACCCTGAGCTCGCGCTCGCCGTCGCGCGGGCCGGGCGGTCACTCGGCGTGCCCGTCGTGCTCGACGCCGGCAGCTGGAAACCGGTGCTCGACGACCTGTTGCCGCTGGTCGACGTCGCCGCGTGCTCCGCGCACTTCGCCGCGCCCGGGCCGGGACTGCGTGAACGCGGAGTACCCGTCGTGATCAGGACCGCGGGGCCGGATCCGGTGCGCTGGAGCACTGCGGAAGACTCAGGCCAGGTGCCTGTCAACGATGTCGAGGCGCGGGACACACTGGGGGCCGGCGATGTGTGGCACGGCGCGCTCGCGCACGCGATCGCGGCCCGTGGAAGCTCGGTGGACGGGTGGATCCGGCACGCGAACGCGGTGGCCGCCGAGCGCGTCCGCCACGTGGGGCCGCGGTCGTGGACGGCGGCGATCTCGAAGTTGGGAGAAGGAGTGCGATGACGGCGTTCGAAGACCTCCTGGCACGGGCCGAAGGGCTCGCCAAGCCGCGGCAGCGCAGCGTGCTCGGCATCATCGGCGCGCCCGCGTCCGGCAAGACCACGCTGGCCTGGGCGATCGCCAACGCGCTGGGGTCCCGCGCGGCCGTCGTCGGCATGGACGGCTTCCACCTCGCGCAGGTGGAGCTGCGCCGGCTCGGCCGCGCCGAGCGCAAGGGCGCGCCCGACACGTTCGACGCCGCGGGTTACGTCCACCTCATCCGCCGGCTCGCGAAGGGCAAGGAAACCGTGTACGCGCCGGAGTTCCGCCGCGAGATCGAGGAACCCATCGCCGGTGCGGTCGCGGTGGCGCCCGAAGTGCAGCTCGTGATCACGGAGGGCAACTACTTGCTGCTGCCCGACGACCCGTGGAGCGGCGTGCGTCAGTACCTCACCGAGGCGTGGTTCCTGGCGCCCGACGAGCCGGAGCGGATCGAACGGCTGGTTTCGCGCCACCGTCGTTACGGCCGGTCACTGGTCGAGGCGCGCCAGCGGGCGCTCGGCTCGGACCAGCGCAACGCCGACCTCATCGCGAGCACGCGTGACCGTGCCGACCTCGTGCTGGAGAACCTGCCGCTCGTGAACTTCGCCCTGTGAGCGGAGTTCTCGTTGTCACGGGCGGCAGCCGGGGCATCGGCGCGGCGATCTGCACGCTCGCCGCTTCGCGGGGCTACGACGTGGTGGTCAACTACTCCGGCGACTCGGAGCCGGCCGCGGAGGTCGTTTCGCAGGTGCGCGCGCACGGGCGCAAGGCGCTCGCGGTACGCGCCGACGTCGCCGACGAACGGCAGGTCCGCAAGCTCTTCGGCACCGCCGGGGAGATGGGGTCGCTGGTCGGCGTCGTGAACAACGCGGCCATCACCGGCAACACGCCGGGGCGCCTCGACGAGCAGAGCGCGGCCACCGTTCGGCGCGTGCTGGAGGTCAACGTCGGCGGGGTGTTCCTGTGCTGCCGCGAGGCCGTGCGGCGGCTCTCGACGCGGTACGGCGGTCCCGGTGGCGCCATCGTCAACGTCTCGTCCACGGCCGCGCGCACGGGCTCGGCCGGCGAGTGGGTGCACTACGCGGCGACGAAGGCCGCCGTCGACACGCTCACGTACGGCTTGGCGCAGGAAGTGGCGGGCGAGGGGATCCGGGTGAACGCCGTCGCGCCCGGCCTGGTGGCCACGGGCCTGCACTCCGCGGCCGGCTTGCCGGACCGCCTCGAGCGCTTGGCGCCCGGGATCCCGCTGGGTCGGCCGGGCGAGCCGGAGGAGATCGCCGAGGCCGTGCTGTGGCTCCTGTCACCCGCGTCGTCGTTCACGGTCGGCGCCGTGCTGGAGGTCGGCGGCGGCCGCTGAAAGTGCGTCCCACCATGTGGTCTTCGCGCATTTCAGCGTTCCGCTGGGGCGCTACTCGTGTTCACGTCATCCCGGCTTGTGGGACGGCGGGCGACGAGGAGATCACGATTCGTGGCGGAAGTCGGTGAATCCGCCCGCCCGATCGGGGCGGCTGTGTCACTCTGGTGGAGCCTCCGGGGCAGTCGGACGACCGGGGCCGCGGCGGCGCCGGTTCACGGGGTGGGTGACAAGCGCCCCGCGTCGCAAACGCACGGAGTGCGCAGCCGGGGGTCGGAAAGGACGGCCGCAAAAGTCATGCCCAAGCTCACGTCTGTGCACCATCTGGCGCTCACCGTGACCGATGTGGAACGAAGCGTCCCGTGGTACGCGCGGGTGCTCGACCTCGAGGAGTGCCACCGCCGCGAAGACCCGGAAACCGGGATCCACAAGGTCGTGCTGAAGTCCGCGGGCGACGGGTTCTCCGTCGTCCTGGTCCAGCACCCCGACACCGACCGCCGCTGCTTCGACGAACGCCGGACGGGGCTCGACCACGTCGCGTTCTCGGTGTCGTCGAAGGCGGAACTCTGCGAGTGGGAGGACCGGCTCTCGGAGTACGGGGTGTCGTACCTGCCGCCCACGACGTCGCGCACTTTCGAGGGCTCGTCGGTGATCGTGTTCCGGGACCCGGATGGGATTCAGCTGGAGATCTGGTCGGATCCGGAGCTGTAGAGCCTCGTTTTGCGGGGCTGGCCTCGTTTTGCTGGGCTGGCCTTGGGTTTTGGCGAGGCGGGTTTGGTTGTGGCTGAGGTTGGTTGTCCGAGCTTCGTTGTGGTGGCGCGGTTTTGGCGGCGCTCGGGTTTGAGCTGTGGTGGTGGCTGGGCTCGGTGTGGGTGATGTGGTCGCCGGAAGCCCGGAAGCCCGGAAGCCCGGAAGCCCGGAAGCCCGGAAGCCCGGAAGCCCGGAAGCCCGCAAGCCCGCAAGCCCGCAAGCCCGGGCAGTTGCGGGTCGGTTTCCGTTGTGGCGCCGAACAACTCCGGTGATGGCTGTGCCTCACCGCGCTCGCGGTTTCTCGATACCGGCCGGGCGATCGGAGTTATCCACACCCTGGGTCCAGTTGTGGACAAGTCGGCGGTTTGCGGCCTTGGCCACCGGTTTTGTCGTACCCCGCCGGTAGACTGGGCATGGGACGTCCCCCCAGGGAGGGCGGGGGCCGTCCGGCGGTTGCTGGTGAGTGTTGGCACAGCAACTCAGCCAAAGAGGTCCGTGTGGGAGGGGCGTGCTGAGGCCACGCCGAAGCGGCGCGGGAAAAGGTGGACCGTGGCTGTATCGCCGCGAGGTCAGGGTCGTCGAAAGGCCGGGCGCGCGCCGAGCTGAGGACCGCTGGAACGTCAGGTTCAGAGCGGAAGGCCCGCCGGAAGTTCAGTGGTGAATCGCCGTGCCGCGGGGCGGTGGCAAATCGTGCGAGGGACGGATCGGCGGTGCGCCCTCAGTCGAGTCGGTCGGGATGGCCGAACCGAAGGGCCTGGGGCTGGGGACGCGACAATGTGCACAGGGGGCGATCGGTGTGGCCGAGGCTTCCGCGCGCTCAGCAGACCTGTCGCCGTGGCCGCAGGGAACAGCGGAAGAAGCGTGGGCCAGCGGATCAGACGTGAAGCGAAGCCCGGAGCGTCACGCGTGGGCGTCGTCCGGTTCGTCCACCGGGCGGCGCATTTCCTGGCGGTACCGAAGCACCCCGTACCCCGTGCCCAGGACGAAGAACGCCACCGAGACCCACAGGGCGGCCGTCTTCAGCCAGGGGAGGGCGTCGAGTAGGCCGGCGCCGTAGTAGCCCAGCAGGACGAGCGTGGGGACCCACAAAAGGCCGCCCAGGCTGGTGGCCGCGAGAAACCGCCGGGGGTCCATGCGGGCGGCGCCGGCGATGAGCGGCGCGAGGGTGCGGATCCACGGGATCCACCGGGCCGCGACGATGGCGAAGAAGCCCTTGCGGTCCAGGAAGCGTTGGGCGCGGTCGAGGTTGTGGCGGTTGAGCACCTTGCCGCCGCGGCGGGCGATGAAGCGGGTGCCCGTACTTCGGCCGATGTAGTAGCCCACCTGGTTGCCGCCGACGGCCACTACGAGTGCGGCGCCCGACAGGAGCCACGCGTTGGCGTCGGAGCCGTGCTGGGCGAGGACCACGCCGGCGCCGAACAGCAGGGAGTCGCCCGGCAGGAAGAGGCCGACGATGAGCGCGCATTCCACGAAGACGAAAGAAAGCACGATCACCCAGACGAGCAGCGGACCGGCGGTGTCCAGCCAGCTCACGCCGACGCCGGCGGCCTCGATGCTTGCGGGGTTCACGCGAAGAGCCTACGTGGCCGCGATCGCCGGAAAGAAGGAACCATCGAATCCAGCCTTCCGGTCACTTTCGGTATTCCTGGAATGAACTGCGCGTTCACCAATGGACCAAACGAACGAGCCGCCCGGGACAGTTCCCCGGGCGGCCCGATTCTCGAAAAACCTCTAGAACTGTGGCAAGGACTCGCCTTGCACCGCTTCGATGTCCAGCTCCACCTTGACCGTGGTGCCGATCGCGGCGACGCCCGCGCGGACCATCGCGCTGTAGTTGATCGCGAAGTCGTTGCGGTGCAGCTGGGTCTCGGCGTGGAACGCGGCGCGCACGCCGCCCCACGGGTCCGGGCCGTGGCCCTGGTAGCGCAGGTCGAGCTCGACCTGGCGGCGCTCGCCGTGCAGGGTCAGCTCGCCCAGCAGCGCCCAGGTGTCCGTGCCGCGCTGCGAAATGCCCGTGCTCTCGAACGTGATCAGCGGGAAGGCCTCCACGTCGAGGAACTCGGCCGAACGCAGGTGGTCGTCGCGCATCTTGATGCCGGTCTCGATGCTGCCCGCCTTGATCTCGGCGCGCACCGTCGAACGCTCCACCGGCCGCGTGATGTCGATGCGCCCGCCGACGTCGGGGAAGCGCACCTTGATGCTCGCGATGCCCATGTGGCGGGCGGTCGCGACCACCGAGGAGTGCACCGGGTCGATCGTCCACGGGCCGGCCGGCGGCAGCTCCACGGCCTCGGCCACGGGGGCCAGGGCGATGTCGCCGAGCAGCCCGGCGCCGTCGGAACCGACCTGCACGGTGCGGGCCATCGGCGTGTACCCCGGCGCCGTGATCACGGCGGTGTAGACGCCCGGGGGCAGCGGATCGGTCGCCACCGCCCCCTTCGCGTCCGTGACCTGGCGCGCGATCTGACGGCCGTTGAGGTCGGTCACCGTGAGCACGGCGTTCTCGACCGGCCAGCCGCCGTTGGCGCGGAGCTGTGCGCGCAGGCCCCCGCTCATGAGCGGTCGACCAGCTCGTCGAGCGCCTGGTCGTAGCTCAGGCGCACGTTGTGCTCGGCCTCGCCGTCGGTGAGCGTCACCTGGCTGGTGGCCGGCGGGTAACCGCTCGCCACCACCGTGTAGGCGCCGACCGGCAGGTCGCTCACCACGTACCGGCCTTCACCGTCCGTGCGCGCGACCGCCGCGACGTTGCCGTTCGCGTCGAGCACGGTGATCCGCGCGTCCGGCACGATCCGGTCGCCCTCGGTGCGCGCGATGCCCTGCATCAGCACGGCGCCGGCCAGCTCGACGTCGTGGCGCACCACGCCGCTGTCGGGCACGGTCAGGGTGACCGCCACCGGGCGGTAGTGCGGGCCGCTCGCGACCAGCGTGTACTGCCCGGCACCGACGCCGCTGAAGGTGTAGACGCCGTCGTCGGCCGTGATGAACGCGCCGTTGACCTCGCCGCGCGAGTCGGTGAGCGTCACGGTGGCGTTGGCCAGCGGGGAACCGATCCCCACGGACCGCACGACACCCGTCAGCTCGCCCGAGCCGGTGAGCGTCACGTCGAGCTTCGCCGGCCCGCCGCCGACCACCACGCTGGAGGCCTGCGGCTGGTGGCCGGGCGCGGCCACGATCAGCACGTAGGTGCCCGGACCCTGCGTCGGCACGGAGTAGCTGCCGTCGCCGTTGCCGGTCGCCCGCGCCACCTGACGGCCCTGCTGGTCGATCAGCGTCAGCGCGGCGGCACCGACGTGGCTGCCGTCCTGCCGGCGCACGTGCCCGGTCACCGGGGGACCGCCCGCGCCCAGCGGCACGTCGATGCCCGCACCCGCGGCCGAGTTGGTGATCGGCATGGGCAGCGAGCCCGAAATCGCCTGCGGGTCGCCGTGACCGTTGCCGTTCATCGAGTGCCTTCCGCCTGCGCCGACGAGAACGGGTTCCCGCGGCTGTTCTTCGAAGAGCGAGCCAGGCTTGGCCGCCTGGTCGACGATGTCCGTCGGCGTCTCGTCCTCCTCGAGCAGCGCCTCGCCGCCCTCGACCGCCGCGGCGGCCGGGTTCATGCCCGCGAGCGGGATTTCCTTCAGGAAGCACAGGACGATCGTGGCCAGCAGCGCGACCGCGCCGGCGACGTAGAAGACCGTGGTGATCGAGTCGGTGAAGCCGATCAGGATCGGGGTCTTCAGCGCGTCCGGCAGCGTCTGGATGACGCTGGTGTTGGTCTGCAGGTCGGCCAGCTGCGCACCGGCACCGGCCGGCGGGTTGCCGCCGAACGCCTTGGTGATGTTGCCCGGCAGCACGTTGAACAGAATCGTCAGGAACACCGCGACACCGGCCGTACCACCGATCTGGCGGAAGAACGTGGCCGACGCCGTGGAGGCGCCCATGTCGCTGCGCGGACCGGCGTTCTGCACCGCGATGACCAGCGTCTGCATGCACTGGCCGAGGCCGAGGCCGATGATGGCCGCGGCGACCAGCGGGTGCCACAGCGGCGAGTTGTACTGCACCTGCGCGAAGAAGAACGCGCCGCCGGCGATCAGCAGGGTGCCGACGATCGGGAACACCTTGTAGCGCCCGGTCTTCGACATGATCCGGCCGGAGCCGATCGAGCTCAGCATCAGGCCGCCCATCAGCGGCAGCATCAGCAGACCGGACTCGGTCGGCGTGTAGCCCTGAACCACCTGCATGAACTGCGGGATCATCGTGATCGCGCCGAACATGGCGACACCGACGATGACACCACCGATGATCGCGACGGTGAACGTCGAGTTCTTGAACAGCCGCAACGGGATCAGCGCGGCGTCCTTCATCAGCTTCTCGACGAGGATGAACGCGACGATGCCGACGCCACCGATCACGTAGCAGATGATGGCCTTGAAATCGCCCCAGCCCCAGGTCTGGCCCTGTTCCGCGACGATCAGGAACGGCACCACGGCCACGACGAGCGAAAGCGCGCCCCACCAGTCGATCTTGTGCTTCTGTGGCACGTGCGGCACGTTCAGCACCTTGGCGACCACGAAGAGCGCGACGATGCCGATCGGCACGTTGATCAGGAAGACCCAGCGCCAGCCGGAGATACCGCCGAGGGTGTCGAAGCCGGCGAAGAAGCCGCCGAGCACCGGACCGAGCACAGTGGACAGACCGAAGACGGCGAGGATGTAACCCTGGTACCGCGGGCGTTCGCGCGGCGGCACCACGTCACCGATGATGGTCATGGCCAGCGACATCAGACCACCGGCGCCGAGGCCCTGCACCGCGCGGAACGCGGCGAGCTCGTACATCGACTGCGAGAACGTCGAAGCCAGCGAACCGGCGACGAAGATCGAGATCGCGGCGAGGTAGAACGGCTTGCGGCCGTAGATGTCCGAGAGCTTGCCGTAGATCGGCGTGACGATCGTCGACGTGATCAGGTACGCCGTGGTGGCCCACGCCTGCAGGTCGAAGCCGTGCAGGTCGTTGGCGATCTTGACGATCGACGTACCCACGATCGTCTGGTCCAGTGCGGCGAGGAACATGCCGCACATGAGCCCGCTCAGGATCGTGACGATCTGGCGGTGGCTCAGCCGCGGCACACCGGCCGCGTCCACGACGGGTGCTCCCCCCCGTTGCTGAGGTTGTTTCTCGACGGTGGTGCTCATGCTGTTCCTAGGCCCCCTTGGAGTGCACCGAATCCGCCGGCGCGGAGTCGGTCATGTCTGGAAAGTTGTTCTCGATACCGGTGTTGAGCCGCCCGAACAGCTCGTTGAGGGTCTCGCGATCCTCCTGGGTCCAGTCGCCGAGGACGTCGGCGAGCCAGAGGTTGCGCTGCTTGCGGTTCTCGTCGAAGACCCGCAGGCCTTCGGCGGTGGGCGCCAGCAAGCAGGCGCGGCCGTCTTCGGGGTCGGCCTGACGTTCCACCAGTCCGTGCTGCACGAGCGCGCTCGACTGCCTGCTGATGGTGGAGATTTCGGAGTGCAGGAACTCGGCGAGCTTGCTGGTGCGCTGCGGTCCCTCGTGGATGAGGCAGAAGAGGATCGCGTACGCGGCCCGCTCGATGCCGTCCGGACCCTGCTTGGAGACCTGGGACTTCGCCTTGGTGATCAGGCGCATGAAACGGACCAGCTCGTGTCCGAGCTGGTCGGCCAAGTCGAGCCCGTCCTTGGGCCGGGTGGCGGCGCTGTTCGGTGCCATTCGGTCGATCTTTCTCGCGGTGAAACGAACCGTTGTTTGGCGGCTGCAACTAGTTGCCTTAAGCAAGAGTGTGCCTGATCCGTGCTTCGCGCAAGCTCGCGGACCCCGGTTGTGTCGCATCACACTTTAGTTGTTGCATGCAAGCAGATATTCACCGGAGGGTGTTCGTCCGTTTTCTCCCGAGTCCGAAGGCCCTGGTCACGGTCCCGGGGAACAAGACGGAGCGTGCCGGGTTGGATAGGGGTATGACCGACGACACACCGCTGTACGACCTCATCGGCTCCCGGCGCAACGGCGTGCTGGCCACGCTCAAGCGTGACGGGCGGCCCCAGCTGTCCACCGTCAGCCACTACTTCGACGCCGCCGAGCGCAAGATCCTCGTGTCGATCACCGAGACGCGGGCCAAGACGAAGAACATGCGCCGCGACCCGCGCGTGAGCTACCACGTCGGCAGCGAGAACGGCTGGTCGTACGCGGTGGCGGAGGGCAAGGCCGTGCTGACGCCGGTCGCCGCCGCCAAGGACGACGCGACCGTGGAGGCGCTCATCGAGCTGTACCGCAAGATCGGCGGCGAGCACCCCGACTGGGACGAGTACCGCGCCGCGATGGTGGCCGACCAGCGGCTGGTGCTCACGATCAACGTCGACCGCGTCTACGGGCTCGCGCGCTGACGGGAGTCACGCCGGGCAAGTCGCCATCCGGCTGAAATTTGGAAATTCTATTCCGCACTGCGGAGATATCTGTGCTTACGATGAAGCCATGAGCACTGACGTCCTCCTGCAGCGACTACGCGACGAGCTCGGCAAGGAGGCCGTGCTCACCGATGCCGACGTGACCGCGAGCTATTCGCGCGACATGATGCCGCTCGCCGATTCCGGGAAACCGCTGGCGGTGGTGCTGCCCGCGGACACGGCGGGGGTGCAGGCCGTGGTCAAGGCGTGTGCCGAGGCGAAGGTGCCGGTGGTGCCGCGCGGGGCGGGCAGTGGCCTGTCCGGCGCGGCCAACGCCATCGACGGCTGCGTGGTCCTGGTCCTGACCAAGCTCGACGAGATCGTGGAGATCGACCCCGGCAACCGCCTGGCGGTGGTGCAGCCGGGCGTGGTCAACCTCGACTTCCGCACCGCCGTGGAGAAGCACGGCCTGTTCTACCCGCCCGACCCGTCGAGCTACGACTGGTGCACGATCGGCGGCAACCTCTCCACCAACGCCGGCGGTCTGTGCTGCGTGAAGTACGGCGTGACCACCGACTCCGTGCTCGGCCTCGAGGTCGTGCTGGCCGACGGGTCGCTGCTCAAGACCGGCCGCCGCACCGTGAAGGGCGTGGCGGGCTACGACCTGACGAAGCTGTTCATCGGCAGCGAGGGCACGCTCGGCGTGATCACACAGGCCACCGTGGCGTTGCGCCCGTTGCCGCAGGCGCCGGCGACGCTGGTCGCGGGCTTCAACACCACGGAGGCGGCTGGCGAGGCCGTGGCGCGGGTCGTGCGCGAGGGACTCGTGCCGTCGCTGCTGGAGATCATGGACGCGGCGTCGATCAAGGCGGCGGAGACCTACCTCAAGACCGACCTCGGCGCCGGATCCGACTGCCAGGCGCTGCTGCTGGCGCAGTCCGACGTCGGTGGCGAGGCCGCGTTGCGCGAGCTCGCCGTGCTGGAACAGATCTGCGCCGACTGCGGCGCCGACCTGGTCTACGCCACCGACGACCTCGAAGAGGGCAAGATGCTGCTGCAGGCCCGGCGCGTGGTCCTGACCGCGCTGGAGACCTACGGCATCTGGCTCACCGACGACGTCAGCGTGCCCCGCACCCGCATCGCCGAGCTGATCCGCGGCTGCGAGCAGGTGAGCGAGAAGGTGGGCCTGAAGATCGCCGTGGTCGGCCACGCCGGCGACGGCAACATGCACCCGACGATCGTCTACGCGCCCGACTCCGAGGACGAGTTCGCCCGCGCGCGGCAGGCGTTCGACGACATCCTGGAGATCGGCCTCTCGCTCGGCGGCACGGTGACCGGCGAGCACGGCGTCGGCAAGATCAAGCGCGATTGGCTGGCGCGCGAGATCGGGCCGGTCGGGATGCGGGTGCACCGGCAGATCAAGCAGGCGCTGGACCCGGAGAACGTGTTCAACCCCGGTTCGATGTTCTCGATGACGGACTGAGTTTTCACGCAAAACGGCGCCGGTCCCCTGCTCGGGGCCGGCGCCGGTTTGTGCGTCCAGGTCAGTCGCGCACGCGCGGGATCCGCTGCGTGACCTCGGCGGCGTTCTCCTCCGGCGCGCCGACGCGGGCCTTCTTCTCGCGGCGGCCCTTGAGGTACTCGAACAGGATCGGGACCACGGACACGAGCACGATCAGCACGAAGATGGCGTCGACGTTGTCGCGGATGAAGCCGATGTTGCCCAGCAGCGAGCCCAGCACCGTGATGCCCGCGGCCCAGACGATGCCGCCCAGCACCGTGTAGGTGAAGTACCGCTTCGGGTCCATGCGGCCGATGCCGGCGATCCAGGTGATGAACGTCCGCACGAACGGCACGAACCGCGCCAGCACCACGGCCTTGGGCCCGTGGTGGTCGAGGAAGGCGTGCGTCTTGTCGACGTACTCCCTCTTGAAGAACTTCGAATCCGGCCGGTTGAACAGCTTCGGGCCGACGAAGTAGCCGATGTAGTACCCGCAGACGTTGCCGAGCAGCGCCGCGGCCGTCACCAGCACGCACACCACCCACAGGGGCGCCTGCAGCGTGCCGTTGGCGATGAACAGGCCCGCCGTGAACAGCAGCGAGTCACCCGGCAGCACCGGGAAGATGCTGCTCTCGATGAAGATGATCAGGCAGAGCACCGCGATGACCGGCACGGTCAGGCCGGACAGCAGCTGCTCCGGGTCCAGCCACGACGGCAGGATGGACATGGTCGTCACTGTGCTCTGGGCGAGAATCACACCGAAAACGGTACAGGGTGACGCTGAGTGCCTTCACAGGGAGAACCACCGCAGGTAATGGGGGTTTTCCGGAATTGTCAGACGAGCGTGAGCAGCCCGATGACCGAACCAGCGGCCAAACCCAGCAACAGCGCCAGCAGCAGGACCCAGTGCGCGGGCAGCGGCGCGGGGCCGGGCGCGGCCTGGCGCACCGTCGCCGGGTCCGGTGCGGGAACCGGCCGAGCACCCGAGGCGACCGGCGCCGTCCGCTGGCCGGAGGCGTCGTCAAGGGCCGCGCGTTCGCGTTCGAGGGAGTCGGCGCCCGCGCCGGAGAGCAGGCCGTAGCGGGGCGGGAGCTCCTCGGTGGGGCCGGTCGCGCCGGCCGAGCCCGGGGCCGCCGAGGTCTCGGGGGCGGGCTGCGAGCTGGTGTGCGGGGCGAACACGGCCTGGGCGCGCAGGGCGTCGGCGAGCAGTCGCTCCGGGTCCTTCGGCTCGCTCATCCCTCTCCGTACTTCCCCGCGGGCGGCCCGCGTAGTCGCTTACGTGCTCAAGGTAGCCCGGCCGACCTCGGCGACCCACTCGCCCCGGCGCAGCACCCGGACCGGCCGCAGGTCGTCGTCGAGGATCACGACGTCGGCGGCGAGGCCCGGCCGCAGCGAACCCGTGCGGTCGGCGATGCCCAGCAGCTCGGCGGGCCGGCCGGAGGTTGCCCGGACGGCGTCGAGGACACCGAGTTTGGCACCCTTCACGAGGTTGCGGAAGGCGTTGTCCATCGTCAACGTGCTGCCGGCCAGTGATCCATTGTCCAGCGTCGCCACGCCGTCGTGCACGTCGACCTCGAGGCGGCCCAGCGTGTAGCGGCCGTCGGCGGCGTCGGTGGCCGACATGGCGTCGGTGATCAGCACGGTCCGGCCGCGCCCGGCGTGCTGTGCGGCCAGGCGCACCACGGTCGGGTGCAGGTGCACGAGGTCGCAGATGAGCTCGACCGTCACGCGCTCGTCGTCCAGCAGCACGCCGACCGGGCCCGGTTCGCGGTGGTGCAGGGGGCGCATGCCGTTGAACAGGTGCGTCGCCACGGTGGCGCCCGCGTCGATGGCCGGCCCGAGCTGCTCGGCGAGGCCGTCGGTGTGCCCGATCGCGGCCGTCACACCCGACTCGGCGAGCTGGCGCACGGCCTTCACGCCGCCGTTGAGCTCCGGGGCGAGCGTGACCATGCGGATCGCGCCGGCGCCCGCGCGCAGGAGCTTCTCGACGGTGCCGGTGTCCGGTTCACGCAGCGTGTCCGGATCGTGCGCACCGCAGCGGGCGCGCGAGATGAACGGGCCTTCGAGGTGGATGCCGGCGAGCTCGCCTTCCTGCACGAGCTCGCGCAGCGCCGCGATCTGCTCGGTCAGCAGGTCGATCGGGTCCGAGACCAGGCTCGCGAGCGTCGTCGTGGTGCCGTGGCGCCGGTGCGCGCGCACGGCCGTGAGGATCTCGTCGGGGTCCAGAGTGGAGAACGAAGCGCCGCCACCGCCGTGGCAGTGGGTGTCGACGAACCCGGGCACCACGAGCGCTCCGCCCACGTCGACGACCTCGGTCTCGGGGCCACCCGGCGGCGTCCCCGTGCCGACCGCGGCGATCCGCCCGTCGGACACGGCGAGCCAGCCGTCGTCGAGTACGCGGTCGGGGGCGACGACCCGGCCGCCCGTGATGACGAAGTCTCCGGCGTGCTTCACGCCCTCCAGCATATATTGGTCTGGACCAGACATGGCTACGCAACTCGGTGATCGAGATTGGTCCACCCGGGTCACTGTGGGGTCTGCATCGCCTTCTGCAGGGCCTCCAGCGCCCGGCTGGCGGTCGATTTCACCGTACCCTTGGAGATGCCGGCGGCCTCGGAGATCTCGGCCTCGGACAGCCCTCCGTAGTACCTCAGCACCAGCACCTCGCGCTGGCGCGGCGGGAGCTTCGAAAGGGCGCTGACCACGGCTTGGTGCTCGCTCGACAGCATCGCGAGGCTCTCCGCGGACCGCGCGTTCACGGCGTGCGGAGGCACGTATTCACGGGCGGTTTTCCGCCGCCGCAGCACGCTGCGTGAGCCGTTGACCACGGCCGTGCGCAGGTAGCCGACCGCCGCGGCCGCGTCGCGCAGCCGGCCCCAGTTGCGGTGCAGACCGGTGAACGCCTCCTGCACCACGTCCTCGGCCGTGGCCGGTTCGTCGACCAGCAGGATCGCCAGCCGCACGAGCCGCATCCGGTGCTGGCGGTACAGGTCCTCCAGCGTCAGCGGTGCGGCCGGCTGCTGCGGCGGCACCGGCCCGTCCATGGTCCGCAGGTGCCCGAGGGTCGCCTCGACACTGCGTTCCGCGTTGCCCTCCAGCATGTACCCCTGCCTGCCTGTTCTCGACCCCTGTGGTGCCCCTGCGCCGAGCTGCTGACGCAGCCCTAGCGTATCGGGTGAGCTCGGCCCCGCCACTGGTCGGATGCTGGGACCACGAGGTGTTGCCCGGTAGCGTCGGCAGCGTCACCAACGCACCCACCCGGGAGATCCACATGGCCTGGTACCTGGTCGAAATCCGTTACGTGCAGGAGAAGGTGGCCGACGTCCGGCCCCGTCACCGTGAGTGGTTGAGCCAGCACTCCGCCGAAGGCCGCGTGGCCGTCGCGGGACCGCTCGCCGACGGCTCCGGTGGTCTGGTCCTGTGGCAGGCCGAGGACGAGGCGGCGCTCGAGGAGCTGATCGGCAAGGACCCGTACCAGCTCGAAGGCGTCGTCGCCGAACGCTCGATCCGGGAGTACAAGCCCGCGCTCGGCGCTTGGGTGCCGCAGGTGTAGCACCTACAGCTCCAGGACGGCGGGTCCGCGGTCCACGCAGATCCGCACCGACCCGCCGTCCGGGGTCGCCACGGCACACGTGCCGCAGAAGCCCTGGCGGCAGGAGAACGCCACGTCAGGCAGCACTTCGCCCACCACGTCGAGCGTCGAACGGTCGGCCGGCACGGCGAGCGTGCGGCCGCTGCGGCGCAGGACCACGGTGTACGGCCGTCCGCCGACGATCGGCGGGGTCGAGAAGCGTTCGAAGTACACGGCCCTGGCGCCGGTGAGCTCCAGGTCCACTCGGACGCCGGTGATCATGGGCGTCGGCCCGCAGCAGTAGACCGAGGCGCCGTCGGGGACACCTTCGAGCAGTTCCGCGCCCGAGGCGGGGATGCCGTACTCGGTGTCCGGGCGCAACCACACGCGATCCTCGGGCAAATCCGAAAGTTCTTCCACAAACGGCATCGACGCGCGGCTGCGTCCCGTGTAGACGAGCCGCCAGTCGACACCGCGGGCCTCGGCCGCGCGGACCATCGGCAGGATCGGCGTGATGCCGATGCCGCCGGCGATGAAGACGTAGGACTCGGCGGCGACGAACGGGAACGCGTTGCGCGGTCCGCGCACGTCGACCTTGGTGCCGGGTTTGAGCGTGTGCACCTCACTCGACGCTTCGCCGATCCGCCGGACGGCCACGCGGTAGTGCGTGAGGTCGCCGGGGTCGCCGCAGAGCGAGTACTGCCGGACCAGCCCCGACGGCAGCCTGAGGTCGAGGTGCGCGCCCGGCCGCCAGCCCGGCAACGGCTCGCCTTCGGGCCGCGTGAGCCGCAGGGACACGACGTCGTCGGCCTCGGGCCGGACGGTGGTCACGACCAGCGGTAACGTCCGGTCCACGGCCTGCACGGGCGGACGGCGCCGGCCGGAGTAGCGGGCGAGCTGCCGGTAGACCGCGCCGACACCGGCCAAAGTGGACATCAGCCGGTCGCGGCGGCCCGAGCCGTCGAGCCGCGGCGGGAAGTCGGGGATCACTTCGGTGCGGTCACTTCGGAGCGTCGGCCGCCCGGGCCGCGGGTGAGCTCGCCAGGTACGCCACGGCCTGGTCGGTGTTGCCGGTCTCCGTCGGGTGGTACGAGCGCCGGAAGTACGGCCGGATCTCCCGCAGCAGCTGGCGCGGCGCGGGCACCACGCCCTTCTTCGCGGCCTTCAGGTACGCGCGCCAAGACGCGCGCCCCGGCCGCGTCGGGTCGTTGCGCATGAGGAACTTCGTGCCCCGCACGAAAACCCACGCCAGCGCCGGCGTCACCACGGCCATGCTGCGCACGCGGCGCGAGTAGCGGCCGTCGAGGTGGCAGAACAGGTCGTAGGCCACGGACCGGTGCTCGACCTCCTCGGCGCCGTGCCAGCGGAGCAGGTCGAGCATCGTCGGGTCGGAGCCGGCGGCGTCGAGCGCCTTCGCGTCGAGCACCCACTGGCCGAGGAACGCCGTGTAGTGCTCGATCGCGGCGATCAGCGCGAGCCGTTCGACGAGCCATTCCTCGCCGGCGCCCGGACGATCGCCCAGCAGGCGACGGAACAGCCACTCCATCTGCGCGACGTACGGCCGCACGGGCAGGCCCGCGGCTTCGAGGTGCTCCGCGGCGCCGTCGTGGGCCTCGGCGTGCATGGCCTCCTGGCCGATGAAGCCGAGGACGTCCTCCTTGAGGCGCTCGTCGCGGATCAGCGGCACGGCCTGCTTGAAGACCTCGACGAACCAGCGTTCGCCTTCGGGCAGGGCGATGTGCAGCACGTTGATGCTGTGCGTGGCCTGCGGTTCGCCGGGGATCCAGTGCATCGGCAGCGCGGCCCAGTCGAACTTGACGTCACGCGCGTGCAGCACGATCTGTTCGTGGTCGGCCGAGTTCACGACGGCCTCCCGGACAGCTCGTAGTCACTCGGCTCCACGCGGCGCGTCTCGAGCCAGTACTTCCACGTGAAGCCGGGCCAGATCGTGCGGTTCACGCCCTTGGCGTCGAGGTACCAGCTCGTGCAGCCGCCCTGCGTCCACACGCCCTTCACCAGCTTGTCCTGGATCTCGTCCTGGAACCGGTCCTGCACGGACGGGCGCACGTCGAGCGCGGCGGCACCGTGGGAGTCGGCGAGCTTGATCGCGTCGACGACGTAGCGCGACTGCGACTCGATCATGAACACCACGGAGTTGTGGCCCAGCGCGGTGTTCGGGCCCAGCAGGAAGAACAGGTTCGGGAACCCGGCGACGGTGATGCCCTTGTGCGTGCGGATCCCTTCCGTGGCCCAGGTTTTCGCGAGGCTGCGGCCTTCGACTCCGGTGATGTCGAGGTACTCCAGCGCATCCGTGACGTGGAAGCCGGTGCCGTAGACGATCGCGTCGACCTCGTGCTCCACGCCGGCTTCGTCCACGACGCTGTTCGTGCGCACCTCGCGGATGCCGTCGGTGACCACGTCGACGTTCGGTCGGTCGAGGGCCGGGTAGTAGTCGTTGGAGATGAGCACGCGTTTGCAGCCCATGGTGTAGTCCGGCGTCACCTTGCGGCGCAGCTTCGGGTCGCGGATGCCCTTCGCGATGTGGCGGCGCGCGATCGATTCGGCCGCGTGCATGAGCTTCGGGTGCCCGTTGAAGCCGATCGCGCGTGCTTCGAGCAGCCAGTACAACGCGTTGCGGTACAGGCGTTGCGTGCCCGGCACGTAGCGAAACAGCTGCTTCGCCCAGCCGGGCATCGCGTGGTCCGGCTTCGGCATGATCCACGGCGGCGTGCGCTGGAACAGCGTCAGCTCGGCCACTTCGGGAGCGATCTGCGGCACGAACTGGATCGCGCTCGCTCCCGTGCCGACCACCGCGACCTTCTTGCCGCGCAGGTCGAACTCGTGGTTCCACTGCGCCGAGTGCCACGTCCGGCCCGTGAACTTCTCGATCCCCGGCAGCTTCGGGATCGACGGGATGTGCAGCCCGCCGACGCCGGAAACCAGGAACTGCGCGGAGAACTCGTCGCCGCTCTTGGTCTCGACGGTCCAGCGGCGCTCGCCCTCGTCCCAGTGGGCGCCGGTGATCTCCACGCCGAACCGGATCCGCTCGCGCAGCCGGTACTTGTCGGCGACGCCCTTGAGGTAGCCGAAGATCTCCGGCTGCGGCGAGAACGAGCGTGACCAGTCGGGGTTCTGCTCGTAGGAGAACGAGTACATGTGCGACTGGACGTCGCAGGCGCACCCGGGGTACGAGTTGTCCCGCCAGGTGCCGCCCACTTCGTCGGCCTTCTCCAGGATCACGTAGTCCCGGATGCCGGCCTTTTCGAGCTGGATCGCCTGCCCGAGCCCGGAAAACCCGGTGCCCACGATCACGACCTTGAACCGCTCGGTCATCTGTCGGCCTCCGCTGCGCTGGGGGTCTGCCGCAGATGACGTTACCTCAAGTAACAGTTACTCGAAAGTACCTGCTACCCGCTAGTACGTTCCGCCGAGCTTCGTGTGGTCCCACGAGACGACCTTGGTCGGGTGGAAGATCAGGCCGATGCGCTTCGGGGCCTGGCGGCCGATGAACTCGCTGAGCTCGGCGGGTACGGGGTCGCCCGGCTTGGCGCCCGCGTAGCGCTGCATGAGCGTGATGCCCATGCGGGTGACCTCGTCGGTGTCCTCGACGATCTGCACGTCGGACTCGATCGAGACACCGCGCAGCTTCTCGTAGGAGTCGCCGCTTTCGATGAGCACGGTGGCCTCCGGCAGGCGGCGCAGGTTCTTCGCCTTCTGCGAGCTGCCGTACGTCCACGTCGCGACGCCGTCCTCGTGCGGGAAGTACCACAGCGGTGCCAGGTGGGGCCGGTTGTTCGGCCCGACCGTGGCGACGTTGATGACCTTCTGCTCGTCGAGGTAGGCCCGGATCTCCTCGGGCGTCATGCGGATCTGGTCGCGACGCGACATGTGCGGCTCCTCTAGCTCTTCCCGGTGGCCGCGCGGCCGCCGTGGCCGGTCACCGCCGACTCGTACGCGCCGCGCTTTTCGATGTCCTCCAGCGCGGCCTTGTCCGCCGCCGGCACGCGGGCCCGCGAGCCGAGCTCGATGATCGGCGGCAGGAACGCGCGCAGCAGCTTGAGGCCGCCGACCCAGCGTGGCACGTGGATCGTCCGGGCGCGCTTGAGGATGCCGGCTTCGAGGTCGTCGAGCGCCACGTCGAGCGGGTACGTCTTCCCGATCAGTCCCGGCATCGACGCCCGCAGCTTCCCGAACACCGGGTGCGCGTCGGCGCTTTCGACCAGGTCCGTGCGGATCCACGTGGGGTGCGCGACGCCGACCTTCACGCCCAGGTGCGCCACCTCGGCGCGCAGGCTGTTGGAGAACGCTTCGACGCCCGCCTTCGCGGCCGCGTAGTTCGCCATGCCGGGCGCGTGGGTGATCGCGGCCAGCGACGAGATCGCGAGCAGGTAGCCGCGCCGCTCGATCACGTGCGGCAGCGTCACGCGGAACGTGCGCCACACCCCGAGCAGGTCGACCTCGATGACCTTCTCGAACGCCCGCGGGTCCACGCTTCGCACGAAGCCGGCCGTGGCGATCCCGGCGTTGGCGATGACGATGTCGATCCCGCCGAAGTGCTCCACCACGCCCTGGGTGGCCGCTTCGAGATCGTCCCAGCTGGTCACGTCGGCTTCCCACGCCTTGGCGTTCGGCCCGATCTTCTCGGCGACCTTCGCCTGCTCGTCCGCCTCCAGGCCGACCAGTGCGACCTTGGCCCCACGCGCGGCCAGCCGCTCAGCCAGCCCGGCCCCGATGCCCCGCGCGGCCCCGGTGATCAGCACGACCTTGCCGTCCACGTTCTTGACCACTGGTGCCCTCCTCGGCGTGCGTTTCCGCTTGTGGAGGGGACGGTACCCCAACCTACCCGGGGTAAGCTACTTATCGGTAGGTTGCGGTGGGTGGTTGGGTACGGGCATGGATGACGCACCCGTGGGGGATCTCGACCAGCCGTTTCTCGACGCCGCGGCGGTCTGTTCGACGTTGTTGCGGCTCGACGTCGTCCGGGAGCGCTGGGCCGAAGCCAGCGCGTTGCCGGAGCTTTCGGTGGGTGCGCTGGCCTGCCACCTCGCGCGCCAGGTGACGCGCGCGGCCGAGCTGCTCGCGGTCCCGTCGACCCTGCCGGTGCTCGCCGCGGTCGACGAGCACTACGCGCGCGCCGCCTGGGTCACGTCGACCTCGCTCGCCGATCAGGCCAACGACCGCACCACCGACGACGCCGAGGCCGAGCGTGGTTTCGACTGGATGCTCGCGCGGTACGACGACGACCGCGCCGTGGTCGCGCGGCTCTTGCGGGGCGAGGCGGCGGAGCGGGTGGATCTCCCGTGGCAGGGCTGGTCGTTGTGCCGCAACGACTTCCTGCACACCCGCCTGCTGGAGCTCGTCGTCCACTCCGCCGACCTCGCCGCGAGCGTCGACCGGCCGGCGCCGGACTTCCCCGACGCGGCCTTCGCACCCGTGCTCGCGTTGCTGTCCCGGCTCGCCGTCCGCCGGCACGGTCAGGGCGCGGTCGTCAGCACCCTGACCCGCCGGGAGCGGGCGCGGAACATCAGCGCGTTCTAGACCGACGCCTTGCTCAGCATCTCGACCTCGACACCCGTCAGCTCCAGCTCCACCGACGCCACGAGGTCCGTGAGCTGCTCCGGCGTCCGCGCGCTCGCGATGGGCGCGGCGACCGTCGGCTGCACGCGCAGCCAGGCCAGTGCCACCGAGGCGACGGACGCGCCGTGCGCCGAGGCGATCGAGTCCAGTGCGGCCAGCACGCGCTCGCCGCGGTCGTCGAGGTACGCGATCGCGCGCGGGGCGCGGGGCGAGTCGCCGGGCTCGTCGGCCGAGCGGTACTTGCCGGTGAGGAAACCCTTGGCCAGCGCGAAATACGGCAGGGTCGAGAGGCCCTCGCGGGAGACCGTCGGGGCGAGGTCGTTCTCGTAGTCCCGCTCCACCAGGTTGTAGTGCGGCTGCAGGGCCACGTAGCGCGCAAGGCCTTCACGGTCCGAAATGGACAGTGCCTCGGTCAGCCGCTCCGCCGAGTAGTTCGACGCCGCGATGTAGCGCACCTTGCCCGCGCGCACGAGCGAGTCGAACGCCGACAGCGTTTCCTCGAGCGGCGTGTCCTGGTCGTCCCGGTGTGCGTAGTACAGGTCGATGTGGTCGGTTTGCACGCGCCGCAACGAATCCTCGGCGGCGGCCGTGATGTTGGCCGCAGACAGACCCGGGCGCTGGTCCCATGCGCCGACCTTCGTGGCGACCACGATGTCGTCGCGGCGGCCGCGCTTGGTGAGCCAGTTGCCGATGATCGTTTCCGAACCGCCGCCACCGCCGTACACGTCCGCGGTGTCGAGGAAGTTGCCGCCGGCTGAAGCGTAGGCGTCGAGAACCGCGTGGGAAGTCGCTTCGTCCGCGGTGAAGTTGAAGACGTTGCAGCCGAGGTTGAGGCCGTAGACGTCGAGGTCCGAGTTGCCGAGCTTGGTCATGCCACGAAACTACAACCGAGACCCGGAAGAATCCGCCGGGCGACGGGTGTTGGGATGGTTATGGCTATCGAACTGGGCAGGATCGGCATTTGGCGCAGCGCCACGCAGACGAACGGCGAGTTCGCGGCGGAGGTGGAGAAGCTCGGCTACGGCGCGGTGTGGCTCGGCGGCTCGCCGGGCGGCGACCTGGCGATCGTCGACGAGCTGCTCGGCGCGACCGACCACCTCGCCGTCGCGACCGGCATCGTCAACATCTGGGCCGACACGCCCGAGTCCATCGCGAAGGCGTTCCACCGCATCGAGGCGAAGCACCCGGGCCGGTTCCTCCTCGGCATCGGCGCGGGCCATCCGGAGGCGACGCAGGAGTACAAGAAGCCCTACGCCGCCCTCGTTGAATATCTCGACGGCCTCGACGCGGCGGGCGTCCCGCAGGCGTCGCGCGCGCTCGCGGCGCTGGGCCCGAAGGTGCTGAAGCTGTCGGGCGACCGCACCGCCGGCGCGCACCCGTACCTGACCATCCCGGAGCACACGCGCTCCGCCCGCGAGATCCTCGGCGCGGGTCCGCTGCTCGCCCCCGAGCACAAGGTCGTGTTCGACACCGACCCGGAGCGCGCGCGGGCGCTCGGCCGCAAGACCGTGCAGTTCTACCTGCAGCTGTCCAACTACACGGCCAACCTGCGCAAGCTCGGCTTCACCGAGGAAGACCTCGCCGGCGACGGCAGCGACCGCCTCGTCGACGCCCTCGTGCTGCACGGCGACGCCCCGGCCATCGCGGCGGGCGTGCGCGCGCACCTCGACGCGGGTGCCGACCACGTGAACATCCAGGTCTTGAACGAGGACCCGTTCCCGGCATACCGGGCGCTGGCGGCGGAGTTGTTCTGAATCGTTCCACGTGAGGATGTCCATAGGCGTTCCAAATGAGGTGGACCGGCCCACGCGGCCGGTCCACCTCGTACGATGCGGCTGAGAAGCCAGTCAGTTCCGAGGAGGAAACGATGCCCATCGCCACCCCCGACGTCTACGCGGAGATGCTCGACCGGGCCAAGGCGAACGAGTTCGCCTACCCGGCCATCAACGTGACCTCGTCGGAGACCGTGAACGCCGCGATCCGCGGGTTCGCCGAGGCGGAGAGCGACGGGATCATCCAGGTCTCCACCGGCGGCGCCGAGTTCGCCTCCGGCCAGAAGGTCAAGGACATGGTCACCGGCGCGTCCGCGCTGGCCGAGTTCGCGCAGGTCGTGGCGGCGAAGTACGACGTGAACGTCGCGCTCCACACCGACCACTGCCCGAAGGACAAGCTCGACGGTTTCGTCCGTCCGCTGATCGAGATCTCGGCCGAGCGCGTGAAGAACGGCCAGAACCCGCTGTTCCAGTCGCACATGTGGGACGGCTCCGCGATCGACCTCGACGAGAACCTGCAGATCGCGCAGGAGCTGCTCGCCAAGACAGCCGCCGCGAAGATCATCCTCGAGGTCGAGATCGGCGTCGTCGGCGGCGAGGAGGACGGCGTCGCGCACGACATCAACGAGAAGCTCTACACCGCCGAAGGCGACTTCCTGAAGACCATCGACGCCCTCGGTTCGGGCGAGAACGGCCGCTACCTGCTGGCCGCGACCTTCGGCAACGTCCACGGCGTCTACAAGCCCGGCAACGTCAAGCTCCGCCCCGACGTGCTCAAGGGCGGCCAGGAAGCGGCCGCCAAGAAGCTCGGCCTCGACGCCGGCGCCAAGCCGTTCGAGCTGGTCTTCCACGGCGGCTCGGGCTCGCTCCCCGAGGAGATCCGCGAGGCGGTGACCTACGGCGTCGTCAAGATGAACGTCGACACGGACACCCAGTACGCCTTCACCCGCCCGATCGTCGACCACTTCTTCAAGAACTACGACGGCGTGCTCAAGATCGACGGCGAGGTGGGCAACAAGAAGGTCTACGACCCGCGCTCCTACCTCAAGGCCGCCGAGGGTGGCATGGCGGCTCGCGTGGTCGAGGCTTGCCAGGCCCTGGGCTCGGCCGGGACGAAGGTCAAGTAAGACCTTGGTCTGAAGTCTGGTCTGGTTGCACGTGAAACGGCCCTTCCCTTGGGTGTCCCGAGGGAAGGGCCGTTTTCTGCACTTGGCTAGGCGACCAGCTTCTCGGGGGTCACCTTCCGCCGGGCGGTCCAGCGGCGCGTGACCGGTCCGGCGCTCGCCCACAGCACGAAGACGCCGACCAATGCCACCACCACCGTCCAGTACGCCACCGGCGGCGCGGACTCCGTGTGCGCGTCGCCGAGGAACCAGACGCGGAACTGCGACTGCAGCCACAGCGCGCCGTAGCCGAAGGCCGTCACCAGCAAGGCCCCGATGGCCGCGGTGATGACGCGATGGCCGGCGCCGATCGTGAACGCCAGATCCACGGCGAGGCCGACGGCCAGCAGGTAGAACGGCACCGTCGACACCGGGAAACCCAGCCCCAGCAGCAGCGGCCACATCACGCACCGGTAAGCCACGTAAGCACCGGCCACCGCCAGCGCGGCCCAGCGGAACCGCAGCGTGTGGCGGGCGAGGGCGAGGATGAGCGCCATCACCGCGATGCCCCACAGCGGGTAGACCCACTCCGGGATCGGCATCGTGAAGTGCAGGATCGCCGTCCGGTCGACGGGGTGCCCGATCTGGTTGGCGGCAAAGCTCAGCAGCGAAGGCTCGGCCTCGGGCGCCCCGCGCTCCCACGCGCGGAGGCCGAGGATGCCGTACTCCTGCTGGCCGTTGGGGAAGAACGTGTTCTCCAGGAAAAACGCCCACAGCGCCAGCAGCACGCCCGTCCGGAAGCGCCCCGGCGGTGCGAGGCGCAGCCAGCCGAGCAGGACGCCCGCCTGCATGATGCCGGTGCCGAGGTACAGCATCATGTGCGACGGGCTCCACGCGGTGAGGTCGAGGCCGTTCACGCGGTGGTTGATCACGTCGAGCGGCGCCGCGACGAGGAACACCACGAGGCCCGTCTGCATCAGCCGCAATGACGGTTTGTCGCAGCCCAGGCCCGTGTAGCTGTGGATCGCGACGAGCACGATGATGATCACCGTGCCGACGGTGTTGATCAGGTGCGGGGGCGCCAGGTCGTCGCGCAGCCACCTGAAGTGCCACGACATGTCCCACGACGAGCCCAGCAGCTTGAACCCGAACGCCGCCAGCCACATCCCGTAGCAGAATCGCAGCACCCACGCGGGCGTCGGCTGTCCGGCCGCCCCTCGGTGCCAGTGCCGCCGGAAGAACAGCCGGGTCTTCCCGACCGGGCTCCGCGGGATCACGTCTACCTGCGTCATGGTCGTCATCATTCCCGGCGCGCGGGCAGCGGTGGTGCGGAAGGTGCCAAACCGCGCGAAAACCGGGGTTCACCCCTACGGGTGGCGGATTTGCCTCCGCGGCCTTTTTCACGGCATGGTGTCGCGCCATGATGCCGAAACGCGTTGTCGCCGCAGTCGTCGTCGCCGCCCTCGTGCTGGCCGGCGGAGGCGTGCTGACGAGCCTGTTCCTCTGAGCGCGCGGCAGAATGTCGGTATGACGCACAACCTGCTTGGCCCCGAGCCGACGTTGCTGCCCGAGCACACCGCCGCCCAGGCCGCCCTGGACGCGGGCACCGACCCGTCGGCCGTCGCCGCCGAACACCCCGACTTCAGCGCCGCGTGGGCCGCCCTCGCAGAAAAGGCCCTCGCCGACGGCGAAACCGTCGCCGCCTACGCCTACGCCCGCACCGGCTACCACCGCGGCCTCGACCAGCTCCGCCGCGCCGGCTGGAAGGGCTTCGGCCCGGTGCCGTGGTCGCACCGCCCCAACCAGGGCTTCCTCCGCGCCCTGGCCGCCCTCGGCCTCGCCGCGGGCCGCATCGGCGAAACCGACGAGTACGACCGCGTGAAGACCTTCCTCAACGACTCCGACCCAGCCGCGGGCGAAGCGACGGGCCTGAAGTAAGCCAACCGGCGGCGGCTGGCCCCCACCTCGAACCGGGTGGGGGCCAGCCGCGCCTCCGCGGTGGCGTTCCTTCGGGTGATCTCCGGTGTGAACGTAAGTGTTCCCAGTTGGGGACACTTTACTTTCTGTGAATGAAAACCACCGCCATGCTCACGCCGCGGATTCGCACCCTGGGTGCATCCCTTCGCGCGGCGCGGGTTGGTGCGCACTACGGCGTTCGTGAGCTGGCCCGCCGGATCGGGGTGAGCCCGTCGCTGGTGGTGCATTGGGAGCTGGGATCGCGGGTGCCGACAGCCGAAGATGTGTCCGGGGTGCTGGGAGCGCTCGGTGTTGTCGGTGACGAGAAACAGCGCATTCTCAACTTGGCTCACGGAGCCGCCGAACAAGGATGGATCGCCTACGGCCGCCCGGGAACGCCGAACCAACTGCATTGCCTGGTGGCGTGCGAGCAAGCCGCGAAGGCGATGGTCGAGTGGTCGCCGCTCGGTATTCCGGGACTTCTCCAGACCTCTGACTACGCGCGGGCGCTGCTCGAGTCGACCGGGCTGGCGGCCGCCGAGGTCGAGCGTCGCATTGCGGTGCGGCTGGAGCGGCGGAAGCTCATTGTCGACGTCGACCCGCTGCCGTTCGAGGCTCTGGTCGGCGAGGCCGCTCTGCGGGACACAATCGGCACTGCGGCCACCATGGCCGGGCAGCTGCGCTCACTCGCGAGTTTGTCCGCACGGCCGACGATCACCGTCCGAGTGGTGCCCTCGGGCATCGGCTGGCACCCCGGTCTCGCGGGGCGGTTCATCCTCTACACCATCCGCGACTCGCGACCGGTGGTCTACTTCGAGCATTTGAGCTCAGGTGCCTTCGTGGCCGATGACTACGATGTGCGGCAGTACCGCGCGGCTATCGAGGGGATCCGCAAGGTCGCACTCGACGCGGCCGATTCCGCCGCGCTGGCTACTCGGCTTGCGGAGGAGATCGAGGAACGTGGCGGAGACCAGGTGGCGCAAGAGTAGCTACAGCGACAAGGAAGGCGCCTGTGTCGAAGTCGCGCTCGATCGCGCCGCCGTTCTCGTGCGTGACTCGAAAGCGCCGGCGCTGCCTGGCCACAGCTATCCCGCCTCGGCTTGGCAGGCGTTCGTTCGCCACCTCCGCTGATGTCGAGCCCCGCGCCGCGTGGGAGGCCGCGGAAGTGGCCCGTGGCGGAGCAGCGGGCCAAGGTGGTGCGGGCGGCGACCGAGGCGGTGGCGCGGCACGGGTTCGAGGCGGCGACGATCGAGGAGATCGCGAGGGCCGCCGGGGTGTCGCGGCAGTCCGTGTACGAGCAGTTCGGGGAGCGCAAGAGCCTGTTCGCCGCGGTGGTCGCCGACGCGGAGGAGAGGGCGTTCGAAGTCGGTGGGGTGCTGAGGCTGCAGACCCAGGCGGCGGATGTGATCGAAAGGCTGCGCTAGGTCCGGCCGAAGCTCGGGGGAGGAAGCCGGCCGGACCCCGCGTGGACCCTATGCGACGGCCGCGAGCTCCCGGACCGGCGAGGAAACCGCGCCGATCACCCGGTTGCGGCCGCCGTGCTTCGCCGCGTACACGGCGGCGTCGGCGGAAGCCATGACTTCGTCGACGCTCGTGCCGTCCACCGGGAACGACGCGACGCCGATCGACGCCGTGCGCTCGGAGATCTCGACGGCCGCGCCTTCGTTGGTGTGCGTCGCGATCACGAGCTCGCTGATGCGCTGGCGGATGCGCTCCGCGGTGACGATCGCGTCTTCCTTCGACGTCGACGGCAGGAGCGCGACGAACTCTTCGCCACCGAAGCGGCCGACGAGATCGTGGGCGCGGGTCTCCTGCTTGACGACGGCGGCCACGGCCTTGAGCACGTCGTCGCCGGCGAGGTGGCCGAAGGTGTCGTTGATGGACTTGAAGTGGTCGAGGTCGATCATCAGCGCGCCGAAGCTGCCGTTTTCGCGCTCGGCGCGGGAGACCTCGCGCTGCGCGCCGTCCTGCCAGGTGGTGGCGTTGAGCAGCTGGGTCTTCTGGTCCGTGGTCGCGAGCTCTTCGAGGCGCTTGATCAGCACCGAGCGCTGCAGCACGTACAGGGGCAGGATCACCAGCACCGACAGCAGCGGTTCGCTGGTGAGCACCATGGTCAGCAGACCGCCGACGCACAGGATCGACGCCTCGAGGAGGTTGTCGTCCATCGTGCCGAAGCAGGACGCGGGGGTCGCCTCCGCCGGGTCGGCGAGGTACAGGCCGAGACCGGTGAGCGCGGTGTTCACGACGAAGTAGCCGAGCGCCGCGGCGGCGACCATCGCGACACCGTGGCTGCCCGCGAGGTGACCGCCGAGCGCGGCGCCGAAACCGGACAGGATCATCGTCGTCGCGTTCGCCGCGACGCGGTGGGCCTCACCCGGACGGGTGCCGTGCCAGCTGCGGAACGCGAGGTAGCCGTAGAGCAAAACGGCCAGTCCGGCCACGAGCTGCGGCGGAACCAGCAACGCGGCGGGCAGCAGCCACACGGACGTCACGTTGATGTGCGGGCCCCGGCTGAGCATCCGGCGCTGGCGCTCGATCTGCCGGGTGATCTCGGTCTGAGCGACGGCCAGGCCCGTGATCAGCGCGAACAGCTCCAGCTGACCCGTCGTGACGGGCACCAGCAGGCTGCTCACGACCGCCAGAACGACGGCGACGGCCATGCTCGTCAGCGTGACCGCGATCCACCGTCGCGGCCGCGACCACAGCGCCCACCCCTTGACCGCAGCGACCGCGCCCTGCCCAGACCGTTCCCCCGATGTGACCATTTTTCCCCCAAACCCTTGCGCGAGTGTCCGGTGACAATCTCCTCACGCACAGTTTCGGGCCGTTTGCCGCCTGTCCACAAGAGCCTTAGGTGTGTACCTTTTTCCCGAACACGCCGGATGAAGGGTGACCAGCTATGCGCAGCAAGGATCAGTGACCGCGTAGCAGCACCGCAAGGTCGCGCAGGTCAGAGCCCACGCGCCGAGCATGTCACGCATGCTCGGCGCGTGTGGCTTCCTTCGCCGTACCCTCGCTCGTCCGGCCGGAGAACGTCCGCTGCCACATGATCGTTAGCGGAATCGTAATCAGAAGTCCGACCAACCCGAAGATCCCGACAGTCGTCTGGGCGGTCAGGTGGTCGGCGATCACTCCGCCGATCAGGGGAACCACGCCCATCGTGGTCGTCAGGCCCGTGTTGGACAGGCCCATCGTCTGCGCCCGGGTCTCGTCCGGCACCGCCACGGTGAGCGAAGCCGTGGCTTGCAACAGCGCGATCGTGCCGAAACCGCCGGAGATCACGAACAGGATGATCGACGCGACGGGCCCCGGCTGCAGGAAGCAGAGCAGGAGCGGGATCGCGGCGAGCGCCGTCATCGGCCCGATCAGCTTCGGCCGCACCTCGGCGGGTACCCAGCGCGTGTAGATGAAGGTGAAGATCACGCTGCCCACCGGGTCTGCCGCCAGCAGCAGGCCGATCACCTCCGGGCCGCCGCCGGACGACGCGACGTACGGCGCCGCGATGCCCTCGTACACGGGCATGAAGCCGGCCAGCCAGGTGAACAGCATCAGCGAACGCAGCGCCGAGGTCGCGAAACCGACCTTGCCGCCCGCGCTCAGCGACGCGAGGAACGGCTTGCGCTTCTCCCCGGTCGCGGCCGCTGGGCGCGCCTTCACGCCGAAGCGGATGAACAGGGCCGAGAGCACGAAGGTGCCGGCGTCGAGGACCAGCGCCAGACGCGGGTCGAGCGCCAGCAGCAGCGCGCCACCGCCGGCGAAGCCGAGCAGCTGCGCCGACTGCACCGTCATGCTGCGGATGCCCATGCCGACCACGAACCGGTCGCCTTCGAGCACCTGCGGCAGGAGAGCCAGCTGCGACGCCTTGAACGGTGGGTTCAGCAGCGAGACGCAACCGACGAGCACGCACAGGACCCAGAACGGCAGCCCGGGGATGGCCACCAGCAGGATCAGCGCGGCCCGCGCCGAGTCGACCGTCACCATCACGGTGCGCCGGGAGAAGCGGTCGGCGATGCCGGTGAGGAAGATGCCGCCGAGCAGGGACGGGAAGAACGTCAGCGCGTAGGTGAGGCCGGTGAGCGTGGCCGACTGCGTGGTGGCGTAGACCAGCACGGACAGTGCGACGCGGGCCAGCTGGTCGCCGGCGATCGACAGCAGCTCGCCGAACCACATCGCGCGGAACTCGGCGACCCCGAAGACCTCGCGGAACGTCACCCGTCCCGGTGCTGCCGTCATGCGTGCTTCTCCCCGACATTCGTGTGCGGACGGTTCCGCACGGTGATCAGGCGGTGACCTTAGGACCTCGTGGTCACGAGCCAATCACAAAACGTGAGTTGCCAAGGTCAGTGTCCCGTGACTGTTGGTGAATCTCTAGGTTCTTTCGCCGGTATCCAACGGGTCACGGACAGTTCTCCGAGTGTCCAGACCATAGCGCCGAGCACCGTCAAGATCGCGAGGGTAGCGTGATGTGGCCTGCGCCACACTCGGCCGGATGCCGCGCTGCGTAGTGCAGTTGCACCGGTGTCCGCACTGTGGGAGCGCCACTTCGTGGCCGCCTGGCGGCGTAGCTTCGAGTCCGTGGCCGATCACCCGACGTTCACGCTCGCCGTCGTGGGCGCCGGACCTCGCGGGGTCGGTGTCCTGGAGCGGCTCTCCGCCAACGCACCCGAACTGCTCGGCGACCGGCGGTTCGTGGTGCACCTGATCGACCCGTTCCCCGTGGGGCCGGGCCGCGTGTGGCGCTATGAGCAGTCGCCGCTGCTGCGCATGAACTCCATGCCCGAGGACGTCACGATGTACACGGACGACTCGGTGCGCATGGAGGGACCGGTCGCGCCCGGGCCGTCGCTCATCGAGTGGACGCGCGAGGTGCGTTCGGGCTCCTTGTCCTTCCCCGTGCCGGAAGACCTGCGTGCGGAGTTCGACGCGCTCGCCAGCACCGACTTCCCGACGCGGCGGCTGCAGAGCCTGTACCTGCGCTGGTTCTACGAGAAGGTGCGCGCCGAGCTGCCGCGGGGGATCGAGGTGGTGGAGCACGCGAGCGCGGCCGTCGCGATCGAGGACGGGCCGCCGCAGCGCGTGCGCCTGGCCGACGGCTCCGAACTGACGGCCGACGCCGTGCTCCTGACCGTCGGCCACCTCGACGCGACGCCGGACCGGGGCGAGAGCGCGCTGGCGGCCTTCGCCGAGCGGCACGAGCTGGCGTACTACCCGGCGGGCTACACCGCCGACGTCGACTACTCCGGCGTGCCGGCCGGCGAGCCCGTGCTGGTGCGCGGCTTCGGGCTCGCGTTCGTCGACCTCATGCTCCTGCTCACGGAGGGCCGCGGCGGCCGTTTCGAGGACCTGCCCGGCGGCGGCCTGCGCTACCACCCGAGCGGGGCGGAGCCCGTGCTGCACGTCGGCTCGCGGCGCGGGGTGCCGTACCACGCGAAGACGGGGTACCGGCTGCGCGGGAAACCGTTGCAGTTGCCCAGGTTCTTCGACTCCTACGCGATCGACGCGCTGTGCGCCCGGCCGGGGCCGATCGACTTCCGCGCCGACGTGTGGCCGTTGATCGCGAAGGAGCTCGCGTGGGCGTATTACACGGAGCTCTTCACGGGGCACCCGGATCGGGTGGTGATGGATTTCGCGGTTTTCGCGGACCGGTTCGCGGATCTGCCGTGGGGGACGGCCGAAATGGAAGCGCTGGTCGTTTCCGCGATTCCCGCCGAAGAGGACCGCCTTGATCTGGAGCGGCTGGACCGGCCGTTCGGGGGTGAGCATTTCGAATCCGTGGAGGAATTCGGAAAAGCCGTCCGGGAGTACGTGGAAGCCGACCTCGCGCGCCGCGCGGACCAGCGGTTCAGCGCGGATCTCGGGGCGTTCATGGCGCTGTTGTCCGTGGTCGGGCAGCTGCCGGCGTTGCTGATGACCGGCCGGCTTTCGGCGGCGTCGCAGGTCGCCGACATGGACGGGTGGTTCCGCGGCTTCTTTTCTTTCTACGCGAGTGGGCCGCCGCCGCGTCGGCTGGAGGAATTGCTGGCTCTGGCCGACGCCGGCCTGGTTTCTTTCCTGGGTGCGGATTTGCTGGTGACGGCGGATGAAAACACCGGGGAATTCGCCGCTTCGAGTTCGAGCTTCCCCGACGTGGTGCGTGCCCGCACGTTGATCGAGGCGCGGCTGCCGGAAGCGAGCGTGCCGCGCGTGTTCGACACGCTGCTGCGCCAGATGTGCGACGCCGGGACCCTGACGGAGGAAACCGTCCCCGACGCCCTCGGCGACGACCAGCCCTCGGGCCGCATCGCCACGCGCATCACGGACTCCCGCCTCCTTGACGAGGCCGGCACCGCGCACCCGCGCCGCTTCGCCATGGGCGTGCACACGAGCATCCGCTCGCCGGGAGCGTTCACCCGCCCCCGGACGAACGCGATCATGTTCCGTCAGAACGACGCTCTGGCAAGGGAACTGCTGCAGCTGTCACCCGACGACCAGCCCACCGCGGTGGCCGGGCCGATCACTTCTTGACGGGGTACGCCTTGGCATTGCCGTCGTCGTCCACGCCGACACCGGCATACGCGCTGACCAGGACGGGCGCGGCGCCGACGTTGTCGGTGGACAGGTCCTTGCCGGTCTTGGCGTCCAGCACGATCGGCTGCCCGCCTTGGGTTTTGCCGTACAGGGCGCCGTGCCAGGCGACGGTGACGCTCGGCGCGACGCGGTTGGCGGCCTGGTCCGGCAGGCTCCACAGCTTGGCGGCGGTCTTGGCGTCGTAGCCGGTGAGCACGCCGTCTTCCTCGCACGTCAGCACGGACTGCTGGTCGTAGAGGCAGTCGCCGTAGGCCTGGGAGCCGAAGCCGTGCGCGCCCTCGATCTTGGCCTTCTCGGCGCCCGTGGCGGGGTCGAGGAACAGCAGGTACGACTGCCCGGAGCCGTAGTCGGTGCGGTTGGCCACGACGAGTGCTGGATCCGCCTGCACCATCGTGAGCCCGTACGATTCGCGCGCGCCGATCCACTTCTGCTGCCCGGTGGCCAGGTCGAGCGCGGTGGCCTGGGTCATCGAGGAGTTCTCGGGCACGTTGAAGTCGGTGCCGACGAGGACGTCGCCGTGGAGGCTGCCGGCCAGGTAGTCCTTGCGCTGCCACAGGGTCTTGCCGGTCGCCGGGTCGAGCGCGGCCGTGACGTGGTCCTCGTCCTGGCTGTAGCTCGCGACGACGGCCTTGTCGGTCACGGCGACGACCTGGGTCACGGCGTTGCCGGCGTCGGCGTACTGGTCGTCGGACACCTTGATGTCCGCCTGCCAGGCCTTGGTGCCGGTCTCCTTGTCCGCGGCGATCACCGACAGCGTGATGTAGGCCGGGGTGGTGCCTTGTTCCGGCATGAGGACCGGAACGGCGCCGACCGCGAGCTTGTCGCCGACCGCCGGCGGGCGCGGTCCGGTCTCGTTCACGAACGGTGTGGCCTGGTTGTACGGGTCGCCGGGTTTGCCGGTGACCGCGACGGTCCACTTCTGCCGGCCGGTCAGCACGTCCACCGCGTTGAGCGAGGTCTGCGTGATGATGTAGGCGGTGCGGTCGCGCAAGGTCGTGAACGTCGACACGACGTTGCCGGCCACGTTGGCGCGCAGTGCCTCGGCGGGCAGGCCGACGCCGGCGCCCGCGTCGAACGCGGTCGGCGGATCGGCCGTCTTGGCCGCGGGCTCGGTGGACGTCGGCTGCTGCGCGGCCGGTGCTGATCCGGCGGGCACCGAAGCGGTGCCGTTGTTCGTGCCGCCACTGCAGCCGGCGACGGTGATAGCTGTCCCCAAGCACGCCACGAAAACCAGAGCTCGTCGCATGTGCGCCTGCCTTCCCCCAAGGTCCACTGCTTCGACCGCCGCACCATAACCGAGTGGGTGCGTGCGATGTGGCAGTTCACACGAATGTGTCACTATTTCCTGATCAGCGGCCTGTATCGTCGAAGATCCCGCGGTGAAACCCGCCTCCGTGTGACGATTCGCCGGGCTTTCCGGTTCCGCCCCACGGGCGCCGGTCTGTCGCTTACTCTCCGGGGGTTCTTACTGAGGGGAAAGGTGCTCCATGTCCGTTCGTGCGCTGGTCGTCCTGACCACGGGTGCTGCCCTGCTGATCGCCGGATGCTCCAGCAGCGTCGGCGGCTCGGCGGCACCGGCTTCGCCGGCCAACCCGGCGTCGCCGTCCACGGCCGCCTCGTCCGCGCCGCCGTCGACTCCGACTTCGACTTCGACTTCGACGCAGCCGGCCACCTCGACGCAGGCCGGCTCGCCCCAGTCCGGTTCGGAGAAGTCGACCGCGGGCGCGGTCGCGCGCTACGAGGCCTTCCTGCACGCCGTCGGCAAGGAAGATCTCGCCACGGCCTGCGAGATCGCGGGCCCGGCCGCCAAAAAAGCCGAGGACGAGGGCTGGGGCCCGTGTGAGCAGACGTTCCCGATCACGTTCCAGATGATCTCCGCCCAACAGAAGGCCGCCCTGCGCGGCGCCACCGTCGACCCCGGCCGGGTCACCGAAACGAGCTCGACGAAGGTCGAAATCCCGGCCACCGCCATCCGCGCCACCGTGAAGTTCAGCGACAGCGACATCGGCGACGCCACCATGGAATACCGCGGCGGCCAGTGGTTCGTCATCGACGACTGAGCCGGACTGTCGGCTGCGCGAGCTGGTCGACGGACTTCGCCGTGATGAACGTGGTAGTGGGCCAGGGCAAGCGTCGCGGAGTCGCGCCCGACGGTGACGCCTGGTGATGATCGGCTTGGCCCGGAACTGCCCGGCCCGCTGAGCCTTCCGCACGCCGGTCTCGTCGCGCCGGACCCGCCCTCATCGCGGGACAGACCCTCGCCTCGCGGGAACAGACCCCCGCCCTCCCTGGGGGGGCTGCCCTGTTCCAGTTTACCGAGGTCAGGGGCCGAAAAACGGCGGGCGGGAAATCTGTGGACAACTAAGGCTCGACAGGACCGAGTGTGGATAACTCCGGGTCAACCGTCAGCCGGGTCTGGTGCGGTGTGGAAGCTGTCGAACCTCCGTAACCGGCTCAGCTCGGCAACGATGGTCACCAGCCGCGCTGGTGCACAGCGAAGAAACCAGCAGGTTCGTCGCGGGATCGCCCCCCAGTCAGCGCGAAGCCAGGTGGGCGGCCCAGTGCGTGGTGCTCTTGCCCTGGATCGCGGCCCAGACGGCGGGGGTCCATGGCTCGTCGTGGCGACCGGCAAGGGCGACGAAGGCCCGGTTCCAGGTGGTGGCGCTATCGATCGAGGTCGAGGTCGAAGATCGTGGCGGTAAGCGTCACCGGGCTGCCGCGGGCTGGGGCGCGAAGGCGCGGATCTGTTCGATCGACGTGACCTTGAGCCACAGCCGGTCGGCGAGCGCGCGCAGCTGGGGCAGGCGGGCGACGCTGCCGTCTTCGTTGCAAACCTCGCTGATCACGGCGACCGGCGCGAGCCCGGCCAGCCGCATCAGTTCGACGGACGCCTCGGTGTGGCCGCGGCGCTCGGCCAGGCCGCCGGCTCGCGCGCGCAGGGGAAACACGTGCCCTGGCCGGCACAGCGCGCCGGGCGTGGTGGTGGGGTCGGCGAGCAGGCGAAGGGTGTGCGCGCGGTCGGCCGCGGAGATGCCGGACTCGATGCCGGCCGCGGCGTCGACCGACACGGTGTAGGCCGTGCCCGCCGGGTCCTCATTGCGCGCCACCATCGGCGGCAGGTGCAGCCGGTCGGCGATCTCCGGGGTCATCGGTGCGCAGATCAGGCCGCTGGTGTGGCGCAGGTAGAAGGCGAGCGCCTGCGGCGTGGCGTGTTCGGCGGCCATGATGAGGTCGCCTTCGTTCTCGCGGTCCTCGTCGTCGACGACGATCACCGGACGGCCGGACTTGAGGTCCAGGATCGCCGCCGCGACGGTGTCCAAACCGGACATTCGATCGGGGCGCGGTTGCTCGGGAATCACGTTCGCCGACTCTATGGTGCAGGTGTGCCGATCACCGGGACCATCACCCCACCTTCGGGTACCGGACCCTGGCGGGTGACGCCCGGCGGCCCGGAGTAGCCGCGATCCGCCGGGTGGAGCAGCCGCTGTGGAAATCCACAAAAGCCCGCCGCCGCGTGGCTGGTTCGGCTGGCGCGCCCTTCCTAGCGTGAGGGGCGTACGGCGAAGCGGAAGGGCGGCAGATGACCTGGGACTTCTCCACGGAACCGGAGTTCGCGGCGAAGCTGGACTGGGCGCGGGAGTTCGTGCGCACCGAGATCTACCCGCTCGAGGTGCTGGACCTCGACCACGCGGGGTTCCGGCGGATCGCGAAGCCGCTGCAGCAGGCGGTGAAGGACCACGGCCTGTGGGCCGCGCACCTCGGACCTGAGCTCGGCGGGCAGGGGTACGGCCAGGTGAAGCTCGGGCTGCTCCACGAGATCCTCGGGACCACCGAGTTCGCGTCCTACGTCTTCGGGTGCCAGGCGCCGGACTCGGGCAACGCGGAGCTGCTGGCGATCGCGGGGACCGAGGAACAGAAGGCCAAGTACATGCGGCCGCTGCTCGACGGCGAGCTGCTGTCCGCGTTCTCCATGACGGAGCAGGGCACCGGGTCCGACCCGCGGCAGTTCACCACCACGGCGCGGCTCGACGGTGACGAGTGGGTCCTCGACGGCGCGAAGTGGTTCGTGGGCAACGCGTCGCGGGCGGACTTCCACATCGTGATGGCCGTGACGGAGCCCGACGCCGACCCGTACCACCGGATGTCGATGCTGATCGTGCCCACGACCGCTGAAGGGATCACGACTCGCGAGATCGGGTTGATGAACGACCCGGACCACAAGAACCCCATCTGGTCGCACTGCGAAGTCGGGTACGAAGGCGTCCGCGTGCCGAAGGAGAACCTGCTGGGCGAACGCGGTGAGGCGTTCGCGTTGGCGCAGAAGCGGCTCGGGCCCGGGCGGATCCACCACTGCATGCGGTGGGTGGGTGTGTGTCGGCGGGCGTTCGACATGTTGTGCGAACGCGCAGTGAGCATCGACGTGCACGGGGGACCGCTCGCGGACAAGCAGACGGTGCAGAACTGGGTCGCCGACAGCGCCGCGCAGATCGAGTCCGCGCGGCTGCTGACGCTGCAGACCGCGTGGAAGATCGACCAGGTCGGCGCGCAGGCCGCGCGCACCGAGATCGCGATGATCAAGTACCACGGCGCCACCGTGCTGCACGACGTGATCGACCGCGCCATCCAGGTCCACGGCTCGCTCGGCTTCTCCACGGACATGCCGCTGGAGCAGATGTACCGCTGGGCCCGCGCGGCGCGCATCTACGACGGGCCCGACGAGGTGCACCGGGTGACCGTCGCGCGGCGGCTGCTCAAGCGGTACCAGCCGGCGAAGGTGCCGACAGAGCACATCCCGACGCGACGGGCCGCGGCGCTGGAGAAGTTCCGCGACCGGCTCGAAGAGTTCACGGCGGCCCAGTGAGCACGCGGCTGCTCGACCGGCCGCTGGCCGGCTGGCTCACCGCGCACACGGGCGACCCCGGGCCGTGGGAGCTGCGGAAACTCACCGGCGGCAACTCCAACGAGACGTGCCTGCTCACCGGCGACGGCACCAGTTACGTCCTACGCCGGCCGCCCGATCACGCGTTGTCGGCGTCGGCGCACAGCGTCGCGCGGGAGCACCGGCTGCTCACGGCCCTCGCAACCACCGAGGTGCCCGCGCCGAAACCCGTCGCGCTGTGCGAGGACCCCACGCAGACGCTGGCGCCGTTTCTGGTGATGGAGCACGTGGCCGACTCGGTGTCGATCACGGACACGCTTCCCTACCCCGCCCAGGACATCGCGCGGGTGGCCGACGAGGTCGTCGACGCGCTCGCCGCCGTCCACACGCTCGACTGGCGAGCCGCCGGGCTCACCGGGTTCGGCCGGCCCGAGCGGTTCCTCGACCGGCAGGTCGAGCGCTGGTACCGGCAGTGGGAAGGCATCGCGCGGCGGCCGCTGCCGGCGATGCCGAAGATCGCCGCGTGGCTGGAGCAGAACAAGCCGGAACCGACCGAACCCGCGTTGCTGCACGGCGACTTCCACCTCGACAACTGCCTGTTCTCCGCGCACGAGCCGCGCCTGAAAGCCGTGATCGACTGGGAGATGGCGACGATCGGCGATCCGCTGCTCGACCTGGGGTTGCTGCTCGCGTTGTGGGGTGGGCGCGGCCGCGCGATGCCCGCCATCCAGGGCGTCTCCCGGGCGCCCGGCGCGCCGCCGCGCGAGCACCTGCTCCAGCGCTACGAGCACGCGGTCGGCCGCGAGCTCCCGCAGATCCGCTACTACCAGTGCCTCGCGTTGTTCAAGCTCGCCGCGATCGTCGAGGCCGCGTGGTCGCAGTTCCTCACTGGAGAACTCTCCAGCGCCTACGCCGCCGCGCTGGAGCACGACGTGCCCGCGCTCCTCGACGAGGCTCTCGACACGGCGGGGGTGACGCCGTGACGTTGGAGGGAGCCACAACGGCACCCGCGATCGGGGGTGGCCTGCCGCCGCCCGGCTGAGCACGGTGGGAGGCAACCAGCCGCTACGTCGACAAAGGAGACGGCGTGACCGAGCAAAGCGTCAATTTCGGGCTCTGGTACGACTTCCGCAACCCCGAGCAGTGGTTCCGGCCTTTTTCCACGCTCTACCGCGAGGCGCTGGACCAGCTCGCGTGGGCGGAGAGCGTCGGGATCGGCTCGGTCTGGCTGACCGAGCACCACTTCTGCGAGGACGGCTACACGCCCTCGCCGTACACGCTGGCCGCGGCGATCGGCGAGCGTACGAAGACCATGCGCATCGGCACGAACCTCGTGATCGCGCCGCTGCACAACCCCGTTCGCCTGGCCGAGGACGCCGCGACGCTCTCGCTGCTCACGGGCGGGCGCTTCGACCTCGGGCTCGGGCAGGGCTACTGGGCGCCGGAGTTCGCGGCGTTCGACCGCAACCTCAAGCACCGGCCGAGCCTGCTCGAAGAGAGCGTGGCGGTGATCCGCCAGGCGTGGTCGGGTGAGGAGAAACCGTTCGAGGGCAAGCGGTTCTCGCTGCCGTCGGTGCGGATCACGCCGAAGCCGGAGGTCCTCCCGAAGCTGCTCGTCGGCGCGATGGCCGACCCGGCGATCGAGCGCGCGGCCCGCATCTCCGACGGGTTCCTCAGCACCCAGAACGTGCACCAGCAGTCCTATTTGGACGCGCTGGACCGCGTGGGCAAATCGTCGGCCGACGGCCAGATCTTCGCCGGCCAGTGGGCCGTGATCGCCGAGGACCCGGAGCGCGAGTGGGCGCGGATCGGGCAGTACGCGTTGTACCAGCTCAACAACTACATCGAGTGGGGCGCGTTCGGCCCGCCCGACGTGGTGCCCAAGTTCGAGAACGCGGACCAGATCGTGGCAGGCGGTGCGTTCCAGCTGTGGGACGTGGCCACGGCCGTCGACGAGCTCACCGCGCTGCTGAAGGACAAGCCGCAGATCAAGGACGTGCACTTCTGGGCGCAGCTGCCCGGCGAGCCCGTGGACAGCGGTTCGGCGCGCATCGAGCTGCTCGCCACGAAGGTCGTGCCGCAGGTCCGCGAGCGGCTGGGCCAGAAGGCGGGGGTGGCGGGGTGAACCAGCCGCTCGTGCTCACCGACCTCCTGCACCGTGCGCGGGAGTTCTTCCCCGCCCAGGAGATCGTGGAGTACGGCGGCGGTGCCGAGCCGCACCGCTACCCCAACCGGGAGTTCCACGAACGCGTCGTCGCGCTCGCCGGAGCCCTCGTCAGGCTGGGGGTGCGGCCCGGTGACCGGGTCGCGACCCTCGCCTGGAACCACCACCGCCACCTCGAGCTGTACTTCGCCGTGCCGCTCGCGGGCGCCGTGCTGCACACGGTGAACCTGCGGCTCGAACCGACGGAGATCGCGTACGTGCTGGGCCACGCCGAGGACGTCGTGGTGTTCGCCGACCTGTCGCTGCTGCCGCGGCTGGAAGTGGCACGGGCGGAACGGCCGGAGATGCTCGTCGTCGCCACCCACGGCTCCGCGCCGGGTGCGCTCGCATACGAGGACCTCGTGGCCGAGGGGCCGCCCCTGGAAAACCCGCCGGAGATCGACGAAAACGATCTCGCGGCGCTCTGCTACACCTCCGGCACCACGGGCCCGCCCAAGGGCGTCGGCTACTCGCACCGGTCGCTCTACCTGCACACCTTCGCCGCCTGCCTCGCCGACGGCCACGCGATCAGCGAGCGCGACACCGTGCTGCACGTCGTGCCGATGTTCCACGCCAACGCGTGGGGCATCCCGTTCGCCGCGCTCATGACGGGTGCCAAGCAGGTGCTGCCCGGTCCCCACCCGGTGCCGGCGGAGATCGCGAAAATCGTCGAGGCGGAACGTGTGACGTACACCGGCATGGTGCCGACCGTCGCGGCCGACCTCGTGCGTCACGTCGCCGCGACCGGCGCCGACCTGAGCAGCCTGCGGGCGCTCGTGCTCGGCGGCTCTCCCCCGGACGACGAGCTGCTGCGCGCTCTCGACTCGCTGGGCATCCCGTCGTTCCAGGGCTGGGGGATGACGGAGATCTCGCCCATGGGCACGTTCTCGCGGCCGCTGCCTTCGGTCGTGGATCCGGCCGAGCGGCGCCGGTCGGTCCGCAAACAAGGCCGGCTTCTGCCCGGCCTGCGCTGGCGGCTCGTCGGAGAGGACGGCACCAACCAGCCCCACGACGGGGTTTCGCGCGGTGAGCTGCTGATCCGCGGGCCGTGGGTCGCCACACAGTACTTCCGCGACGAGCACCCGGACAGCTTCGCTGACGGCTGGCTGCGCACCGGCGACATCGCGACCATCGACGCCGACGGCTACCTGGAGATCGTCGACCGGGCCAAGGACCTGATCAAGAGCGGTGGCGAGTGGATCAGCTCGGTCGCGCTGGAGCAGGCGCTCACGGCCAACCCCGCCGTGGCCGAGGCCGCCGTGGTCGCGGTGGCGCACGAGCGGTGGCAGGAACGGCCGTACGCGCTGGTCGTGCTGGAGCCCGGCCGCGCGGACACACCGGCGGAAATCCTCGCTGACCTGCGGGAACGCGTGCCGCGCTGGTGGCTGCCCGAGGGCGTGCTCGTGGTCGAGGAGCTGCCGCGCACGAGCGTCGGCAAGATCGACAAGAAGGTGCTGCGCGCGAAAGTGGCCGCGGGTGGTGCCGGATGAAGTTCGGTGTCTTCTACGTCCTCGAGTGCCGTGACCACGACTTCCGCCGCGCGTACGAGGAGATGCTCGCGCAGATCTCCTACGCCGAGCAGCTCGGGTTCGACGAGGTGTGGCTGGCCGAGCACCACGGCAGCGACTACGGCTCGATGCCGTCGCCGCAGGTCGCGGCCGCCGCGGTGGCCGAGCGCACGAGCCGGATGCGCATCGGCATCGCTGTCAGCAACCTGACCTTCGACTGGCCGGTGCGGGTGGCCGAGGACTACGCGATGGTGGACGTGCTGTCGAACGGGCGGCTCGATTTCGGCGCCGGCCGCGGGTACCAGCCGGGCGAGTTCCACAACATGGGCGTCGGCGACCGCCAGGACGTGAGCCGCGAGGTGTTCGACGAGGCGCTGGAGATCGTGCGCGGCCTGTGGAGCAAACGCGCGGGCGAGCCGTTCTCCTTCCACGGCAGGCACTTCGACCTCACCGAGGTCGACTGCCGGCCCACGCCGGTGCAGCGCCCGACCCCGCCGATCTACGTCGCGTCGATCAGCCCCGAGACGTTCCACCTGGCGGCCGCGCAGGGCTACAACCTGCTGGTCACCCCGACGTTGATGACGTTGCCGGAGCTCAACCGGCTGGTGGTGGACATCAAGCGTTCGCTCATCACGAGCGGCCGCGACCCGCTGTCGCTCGACTTCCCCATGAACTGGCAGGTCCACCTCGCCGACACCACCGAGGAAGCGCTGGCGAACGTCGCCGAACCGCTGTCCTGGTACTACCGCCACGTGCTCGACCTCGTGCCGAGCGGGCCGCGGGCACCGCACACCTACGAGCGGTACGCGGAACTCGTTGCGGCGTCGGAGGAAGCGGGCGGGCCGACGCTCGACGGGTTGCGCGAGAGCGGCGTGGTCTACGCGGGTGACCCGGCGGGGCTCGTCGCCGAGATCGAGACGCTGTACGAGGAAACCGGGCTGCAGCACCTCATCTGCTGGATGCGGATCGGTGGCCTCGCGCACGAGAAGGTGCTGCACTCACTGGAACTGTTCGCCGAGCACGTGCTGCCCCGCTTCCGCGACCGGCCGCCGGTCGTGCCGCGGGCGTTGCGCGCCGAAGTCGCTGCCACCCATTGAGTTCCCCGAAGGAGAGAGGCGAGATCCCATGGGCTACCTAGAGGTCGAAGACGGCCGGCGGGTGTACTTCGAGCACCACCGGGGCTCGGGCCGCCCCATCGTGCTCATCCACGGCTGGGGCGCGACCGCCCGCTGCTGGGACACCACCGCGCCGGCGTTGCGGGCCAACGGGAACGAGGTCGTGCTGCTCGACCAACGCGCGTGCGGCCGCTCGGACAACGATTTCTCCGACGTCACGATCTCCGCGCTCGGCTCCGACGTCGTGCGGCTCGTGGAGCAGCTCGGCCTGCGCGAACCCGTGGTCAACGGCTGGTCGCTCGGCGGCGCGGTCGCCGTGGACGCGGTGGCGAAGCTGGGGTCGAACTGCTCGGGCCTGGTCTTGACCGGCGGCGCCACCCCGCGGTACACGTCCACTTCGGACTGGCCGCACGGTGCCACGGTGGACGACGTGAAGGGCGTACTCGGTGCGGCCGCCGCCGACCGCGCGAACACCTTCAAGGGCGTCGCCGAAGCCGTGTGCGCCGAGCCGCCGACGGCCGACACGATCGCCTGGCTGTGGGGAATGTTCATGGAGATGGGCCCGCTCGGTGACGAGTCCCTGCTGGACCTCGCCGAGCTCGACCAGCGCAAGCTCCTCGGCGGCCTGGCCGTGCCCGTGCTGTCCCTGCACGGGCGCAAGGACGGCTTCGTGCCGTTCTCCGGCGCCGAGGCCGCGCGTGACCTGTGCTCCGACGCCCGGCTTGTCGAGTTCCCCAACGCCGGCCACGCGCCGTTCCTGGAGGACCGCGACACCTACCTCGCCGAGCTCACCGGCTTCCTGAACCGATGACCACCTGGCTCGTCACCGGCGGTTCGCGCGGGATCGGCCGCGCCGTCGTCGACCACGTCGCCGCCGCGGGTGACAACGTGGCGTCGCTGGCGCGGTCGGCCGGCTCCTCGCCGCCGGCGGTGCCGAACCGCGTGCTCGAGGTCAAGGGTGACGTGACCGACGAGGACTCGATCCGCCGCTGCGTCGAGGCCGTGACCGAGCGGTTCGGCCCGATCGACGTGGTGGTCAACAGCGCCGGCGTGCACCGCGGCCGCCGCATCGACGCGCTGGCGAGATCGGCGTGGGACGAGGTGCTCGCCACGAACCTCACCGGTGCGTTCGAGGTCTGCCGCGCGGTGGTGCCGTTGCTGCCACGGGGTTCGGCGATCGTCAACGTCGGCGCGGTCGTCGGCTTGCGCGGGTTTCCCGGCGACGTTGCGTACGGCTCGGCGAAGGCGGGGCTGTCGGGGCTGACGCAGGTGCTGGCCGTGGAGCTCGCTCCGCGCGGCGTGCGCGTGAACCTCGTGGTCCCGGGCTTTGTGGACACCGACATGACCGCAGGGCTCAGCGATCGGGCCCGCAAGAGCATCGTCGACAAGATTCCGGCCGGGCGCATCGGGACGACGGCCGAGATCGCCGAGGTCATCGTGGCCGTGGCGCGCTCGACGTACATGACGGGCGCGACCGTGCCCGTCGACGGCGGATTGCTCGCGACGTTCGGCGGCGGCTGACCCGCGCGTTTTGTGTGGACCTCCAACGGCCGCACGCGAAGAGCGTTCTTCCCGCGCCCGGTCCTGGTTAGCGTCGGAAGGCGAACCAGGGCGACCCACCCGTAGACGGAGAACACCGACCACCCCCACGAAGAAGGAGAACCACCCATGGACGTCGGAATGCTGCTGGTCTTCCAGAACTGGTTCGAGGACGTCAGCGACCACGAGGTCTTCACGCGCGAGCTCGAGATGGGCGTGCTGGGCGAGCAGTACGGCTTCGACTCCGTCTGGTCGGCCGAGCACCACTTCGACGACTACTCGATGTGCCCGGACAACCTCCAGATCATGGCCTACCTCGCCGGGCGCACCTCGAAGATCAAGCTCGGCACGGGCGCGGTCATCCTGCCCTGGAACGACCCGCTGCGCGTGGTCGAGAAGGCCATCATGCTCGACCACATGTCCAACGGGCGCCTGCTGCTCGGCATGGGCCGTGGCCTGGCGAAGATGGAGTACGAGGGTTTCCGCGTCGACATGAACGAGTCGCGCGAGCGCTTCGACGAGGCCGCCGCGATGATCATCCGCGGGCTGCAGAACGGGTACGTCGAGAACGACGGCAAGTACTACAAGCAGCCGCGCGTCACCGTCCGGCCGGGCCCGGCCGGGCACTCGTGGGAAGGCCGGATCTTCGGCGTCGCGATGTCGCCCGACTCGATCCCGGCCGTCGCGGAGCTGGGCGCGCAGATGATGACGTTCATGCAGTACGACTTCGCGCAGCACCTCGAGGCGATCGACCGCTGGCGTGGCCTGCACCGCGAGAAGCACGGCACGGAGCCGGGCGCACCGCTGATCCAGGACTTCGTGTACTGCCACGAAGATCCCGAAGAGGCGAAGCGCATCGCGCACGAGCACATCTCGCGCTACTTCCTGTCGGTGATCAAGCACTACGACTTCGCCGGCTCGCACTGGCGGGAGACGAAGGGCTACGAGGCCTACCAGGCCGGCGCCGACATGATCCGCGAGGCGGGCATGGAAACCGCGGCGAGCGCGTACGTCGACGCGAACATCTGGGGCACGCCCGAGGAGATCGTGGAGAAGTACGCCGCGCGGCGCGAGCAGGGTGGCGAGCTGATGGCCAACGCCGCGTTCTGCTTCGGCGGCCTGCCGCTGGACAAGGCGGAGGCGAGCATGCGGCTGTTCGGCGAGAAGGTGGTGCCGCAGCTGCACAAGATGTCCTCGCGCGCGCCCGCGGGGGTGTGAGGCCGGGCCGTGGCCCGGGTTTCCGCCCGGGCCACGGCATCTTCCCGGGCTTTCGTGGTTTCGGGTTTTCGGACTGGAGCTGGATGGATACCTTGACCAGACCGGCATTCGCCGAGCAGTTCCGCGAAGTGATGTCGGGCGTGTGCACCCCGGTTTCGGTGGTGACCGCCCTCGACGGCACGCGGCCGCACGGCACGACGGTGAGCGCGTTCGCGTCGCTCTCGATGGACCCACCGATGGTGCTCGTGTCGCTCGACCGCACGTCCGACCTGCTGACGGTGGTGCGGCGCGCCGGGCGCTTCGGCCTGAACGTGCTGGAAAGCGGCCAGGCGGAGCTCGCGAAACGCTTCGCCCGCAAGGGAATGGCCAAGTTCGAAGGCGTCACCTGGGCGCTCGAGGACGACCTGCCGCGGCTCGCGGGCTCGTCCGGCTGGGTGGCGTGCACCGTCGAGAAGTTCATCGAAGGGGGTGACCACGTGGTCGCGCTCGGCCTGGTGGAGGCGGCGGACTCGCGGCCGCTGGCGCCGTTGACCTACCACGCGCGGACCTTCGGCACCCACGCCCGGACGGACGGCTGATGGCACCCGGCGAGCAGGTGCAGCACGCCGTCGCGGCGTTGGCGCAGGGCCGGCTGGTCGTGGTCGTCGACGACGCCGACCGCGAGAACGAGGGCGACCTCGTCGGTGCCGCGCGGACGATGACCGCCGCGCAGATGGCGTTCCTCGTGCGGCACACCACGGGGATCGTCTGCGCGCCGATGCCCGGGGAGCGCGCGGACGCGTTGCGGCTGCGGCAGATGGTCGCGGACAACACCGACGCGCACGGCACGGCGTTCACGGTGAGCGTCGACCACGCTTCGGCCGGTACCGGCGTCTCGGCGGCGGACCGGACCACGACCGTGCGGGCGCTGGCGGACCCGGCCACCAAACCCGGTGAGCTACGCCGGCCCGGCCACGTGTTCCCGCTGCGGGCGCGTGAGGGCGGAGTGCTGGTGCGGGCCGGGCACACGGAAGCGGCCGTCGACCTGCTGGCGATGGCCGGCGCGGGTGACGTCGGCGTGATCAGCGAGCTGGTGGCCGACGACGGGTCGATGCTGCGCGGCGCCGCGGTGGAGGAGTTCGCCGCGCGCCACGACCTGCCGGTGCTGCGGATCGCCGACCTCGTGCGCTACCGCGGGGCGACGGAACGCCTGGTGGAGCCCGTGGCGAGCGCGGCCATGCCGACGGCGTTCGGCGACTTCCGGGCCGTCGCCTACCGGTCCGTGCTCGACGGGACCGAGCACCTCGCGCTGGTGCGGGGCGATGTCGCGGCGGCCGGGCAGTCGGCTGCCGGTGCCCTGGTCCGGGTGCACAGCGAATGCCTGACCGGCGACATCCTGGGCTCGCTGCGGTGCGACTGCGGCGCACAGCTGGAGTACGCGCTGCGGGCCATCGCCGAAGAGGGCGCGGGCGCGGTGATCTACCTGCGGGGCCACGAGGGCCGCGGGATCGGGCTGGCGCACAAGATCCACGCGTACGCGCTGCAGGAGCAGGGTCTGGACACCGTCGAGGCCAACCTCGCGCAGGGCCTGCCGGTCGATTCGCGCAGCTACGGCATCGGCGCCCGGATCCTGACCGACCTCGGCGTCCGCCGGATGCGGCTCATCACGAACAACCCCGCCAAGTACGGCGGGCTCGAGGGCTACGCGCTCGACATCGTCGGACGCGTGCGCCTGCCCGTCACACAGACGCCGCACAACGTGCGTTACCTGCGGACCAAGCAGGAGCGCATGGGCCATGACCTGGGCGTACTCGCTTCAGGCATGGACGGGAGCGGGTGAGGTAAGGCACCCTCAGACGGAGTCCGGATTTCAACGGTGAAGGCGGATCCCATGCGCGACGCTTCGGTTCGGTCCCTGGTGCGCCCGGTGGATCCGGCGCACCGTGAGCGTGAGGTCATCGCCGCGTTCAGCGAGATCACGACCGAGGCCATCACCACCACGCGGCTCGAGGACCTGCTGGGCCTGCTCGGCAAGCAGCTGTGCCACCTGCTGGGCGTCACACGCTGTTCGGTGTACCTGCGCGACGGCGACGGCCGGTTCCGCGGCGCCGCCGGCTACTGCGAGAGCGAGGGCGACATCTCGGCCGCCGTGCAGGCGCAGGAGGCCGGCATCCAGGGCGACCGGTTCAGCCGCGAGGTCATCGAGTCGGCCGCGCCTGTGCTCATCTCCGATGTGCCGCGCGACCCGCGCCCGCACCGCCGCACCATGGAGCACTGGCACGTGCGCGCGATGCTCGGCGTGCCGCTCGTGTTCGACGGCAAGGTGATCGGCCTGATCTTCGTCGACAACGTGCAGAAGGACCACGTGTACGCCGACGAAGACGTGGCGCTCGCGGAGCTGTTCGCCCGGCTGGGCGCGTTGTTCCTGCGGCAGGCCATGCTGAACGCGCACCTGAAGAACAAGGCCGCCGAGGTCGTGCGGCAGAAGAACACCCTGGCGTACCTGGCCGATGTGCACCAGAAGCTGACCAACGCCGTGCTCGACGGCGCGAGCATCCAGACCGTGGTGACGCTGCTGGGTGAGCTCTCGGCGAAGCCCGTGGTGCTGTACAACGAGGATTTCCAGGTGCTGGCGTGGTCGGCACCTGCGGGGTTGAAGATGACGCAGCCGCCGGAGCTGGCGGCGCGGATCCGGGAGCTGCCGTCGGTGAAGCAGGCGCTGGCGTCGCTGAGCGCCAGCTGCCCGTCGACGATCGTGCCGCCGACGCCGGCGGTGTGGGTGGGTCGGCGGCACCTGATGTGCCGGCTGATCATCGAGGGCCAGCCCAGTGGGTACCTCGGGATCGTCGAGGTCGGGCGTGGCCTGGAGGAGCTGGACACGAAGCTCGCCGAACACGGCGCGACGGTGCTGTCGTTGCAGGTGCTGTCCGAACGACGCCAAGCGGAGGCCGAGGGCCAGGCGCGCGAGGACTTCCTGTCCGATCTGCTTCACCGCACCCGCGACGCCGAGCAGCTGGCGCGCCGGGGTCCGCAGTTCGGGGTGAACCTGGCTCAGCCGCACGTGCTGGTGCGGTTCGCGTTGGACAACGCCAGCCAGAACGTGAGCGTTTCGGTGGGGCGGAAGCTGGTGATCCGCTCGCTGGCCACGATTCTGTCGGTGTCCGAACCGGCCGCGGTCAGCCTGCCGGGCGCGGTGGTCGCACTGCTGTCCCTTCCGGACGGTTCGGAACCGCGCGACTTGCGCGCGGCGGTCGACGAGGTTCGGCTGGCTGTCGGCCCGCGCTTGCGGGTGCGGACCGCCGTGATCTCCGGCGTGTGCCGTTCTCCGGAGGATTTCCCTTTGGCACACCGGGAGTTGCGGGAGATCGACGAGCTGGCCACGTCGTTCGGCTGGTCCGGTGGCGTGGTGACGGTGACCGAGCTGGGGCTGTTCCGGCTGGTCGCGTCCAGCGGCCGGGTCAAGGAGGCGGTGCAGTTCGCGCACGAGACGATCCGGCCGTTGCGGGACGCGGACCCGTCGCTTCTGGAGACGTGGCGCGCTTTCGTCGCCGCCGAGGGGCGCGTTCAGAGCACGGCGTCGGAGCTGGGCGTGCACGAGAACACGATCCGCTACCGGCTGGGGAAGATCGGAAAGCTGATCGGGCAGGATCCGGGTGCGTTGGATTGTCTGCTGCAGTCGCGGATCGCGTTTCAGATTCTGGATCTGGCTGGTTGGTGAGTCATTTGCAGGATTTTGGCGAGGGTGCAGAGGTTGTCTTGCATTCCTCGTCTGAAGAGCTTCTCGGCCAGCGTGCCGAGTAGCGCGGCTGGTCCGGGGAGTCCGGCGCAGGTTTGGCTCTGGTGTCAAGCCACGCTGATGGGCCGGGCGGTGCGCGGCCCCGGAAATGCCGGCGGGTGAGCCGTCCGGATCAGCCCTTCACCACCGGCGCGACCTGTTGCGCCCACTGCCACGGCGCGCCCGTCCCGCCCGGCAAGGAGTTGAAGTACTCCCAGCCATCCACCCCGCCGAAGTCCGGGTACTTCGCGACCAGCGAACGAACCGTCGACTGCAGCCGCGACATGTCGACGTACCCACCACAGTTGGCGGGATTCGTCACGGTCCCGGCGACGACCTTCGCGGCCGGCACGACGCCGTGGCCGACGATGGCGTCGTAGCCGGAGGTGTCGGACAGGGAGCCCCAGCCGCAGTAGAACTGGGTGTTGAACCAGGAGATCTGGGGGCCGCGGTCGCGGTAGAGCTGGTCGTAGTTCAGGCCCGAGAGGCCGCGCCCGCCGCTCAGCTCCTGGGCGACGGGGGCGAAGGTGATCAGAAACGACGGGCCGAAGTCCGTGCGCAGGGCGTCGATGAGGCGGACGACGGAGGCGTTGTCCACCGTCTCCTCGATGTCCAGGTCGATGCCGGACAGCGAGTGGTCGCGAAGCAGAGCGCGAAGCGGTGGGTAGTACGTGTTGAAGTCGGACGCGAGCCGCTGGAAGCTGCCCTGGGCCGCGCCGCCGAGGAAGGCCAGGGTGTGGACGCCCTGGGAGCGCAAGGTGCCGAGGTCCTGCCACATCTGGTTGAACTTCGCGGCCGACGGCGGGTCGTCGTTCACGTGCACCACGCCGCCGGGGTCGAGGTGGATGGCGCCGACGAGGACGTCGGTGACGCCGGCGTTGTGCTGCGTGAGGCCGAGCGGCGAGACGTACGCGCTGCCGTTGTAGATCGTCTGGTAGTACACGATCACGCGCCGTCCGGTCGCGGCCGAGGCCGGCACGGCGCCGCACAGCACCAGGAGCACGGCCAGCGCGGCCGCCGCGAGCTTCCTCATGGTCCAGACCTTACGTGGCAGAACGTGCCCGCACTACCACCGTCCGTAGGGTTCCGCGCGGGGCGGGACCGTGGTGATCGGCCGTCGGACCCCAGACCCAGAACCGATCTCGGCCCCGCGCGAAGCACTCGGCTGACTCAGCAGCGGCCCAGCATGTCCGTCAGCGCGGACTTCTCGGCGGAGTTCACCGTGAGCTTGAACTTCGACTTCACCGCGACCCACATGCGGGCGTAGGTGCACCAGTAGCCCGTGGACGGCGGCTTCCACTGGTCCGGCGACTTGTCGCCCTTCTCCTGGTTGACGTTGTCCGTCACGGCGATCAGCTGCGGGTCGGACAGGTCGTTGGCGTAGGCCTGGCGCTGCGCCGTGGTCCACGACGACGCACCGGTGCGCCACGCGTCGGCCAGCGGCACGACGTGGTCGATGTCCACATCGGACGCCGCGGTCCAGGTCGCGCCGTCGTAGGGCGAAACCCACTTGCCCGAGGTGGCGGTGCAGCTGGAGTTGGTGACGACGTTCGTGCCGTCGCGCTTAAGCACGACCTCACGGGTGTCGCAGTTGTTGCCCTGCTGGATCCAGTGCGGGAACTTGTCGCGGCTGTAGCCGGTCAGCGAACCGTCGGCCTTCACGGTGAGGCCGGCGAGCTCGCTCTTGGCCGTCGCGGCCGACGGGATGCCGGGCGGGGTCGCGTCGGCGATGCCGACCATCGTGCCGCCGAGCAGCGTCACGCCGACGAGGACGGTCAAGGAGTTTCGGACACTACGCGCTGTGGGCATATTGCTGCCTCCGTGTCGAGTGTGGGACTGATTCACCTTCGACCACGGAAGTGGCGCAAGCAACACTTACGGGTGACATGTAACAGACCTTCAGTGAACAGAAAGTGCCGTTAGGCCACCTGGCGCAGAACTATCGGATGAAACCGGTCACGGTCGGATCAGGCGCAGGTCCTCGGTGTGCCGGTACCAGGTCCGCTTGGTGACCTCGCGGGGGTGCGCGACGCCGTCGCTCACGAGCGACGTGGTCGGCAGGCAGCCGAGCTGGAACGCGCGACCGTGGAACACGGCGCTGCGCTTCACCAGCTTCCCACGCGTCACCCGGGCGACCAAGCCGTTCTCGTCCGCCGACACCTCCACGGCGGCCGCGGCGCCGTCGAAGGCCAGGTGCTCGTCGCAGTACGCCTGGCCCTGGACGTTACGCAGAGTGGCGCGCCCGGCCAGGATGCCGCCGGTGTCGTCACGCACGAGCGGCACTTCCGAGGCCGAAGCGTCGAGGGCGATTTCGAGCGCCTTGACGGGGTCCGTGGGCAGTCCCCAGAGCGCCGCGACGGCCGAACCGGACTCGGACGGCACGAACCCGATCGACACGCCCGACACGCGATCGGTCCGCAGCAATCGCACGAGCACCGCCGCGAGGTCCGCGTCGGTCCCCGCGACGATCAGGCGCTCGTGTTTCCCCAGCAAGGGATCGATTTCCGTCTTGCCCGGAAGCGCCGAGACGCGCACGATGGACAGGTCACGGAGGCCCGTGAACGAGTGCGGATCATCACCGCAGGCCACCACGATTCCGCGCACGCCCACGTCCTCCGTTACAGTCATGCACCGGCATTTCCCAGCGCCACCCCGTGTCCCATCGGGACACTTTCCCTGTTGCCGAACACCTGGAGTGTCACATGCCGGCGATCGTGCTGATCGGTGCCCAGTGGGGGGACGAAGGCAAGGGCAAGGCGACCGACCTGCTCGGTGACCGTGTGCAGTGGGTCGTCCGCTACCAGGGCGGCAACAACGCCGGCCACACCGTCGTCCTTCCCAACGGCGAGAACTTCGCCCTCCACCTCATCCCGTCCGGGATCCTCACGCCGGGCGTGACCAACGTCATCGGCAACGGTGTGGTGGTCGACCCGGGCGTGCTGCTCGACGAGCTCGCGGGTCTGGAGGAGCGCGGCGTCGACACGAGCGGGCTGCGGATTTCCGCCGACGCGCACTTGATCATGCCGTACCACGTGGCGATCGACAAAGTCACCGAGCGCTACCTGGGCAGCCGCAAGATCGGCACCACCGGCCGGGGCATCGGGCCGTGCTACCAGGACAAGATCGCCCGCGTCGGCGTCCGCGTGCAGGACCTGCTCGACGAGAAGATCTTCCGCCAGAAGGTCGAAGCGGCGCTGGAGTTCAAGAACCAGGTTCTGGTGAAGGTCTACAACCGCAAGGCGCTCGACGCGAACCAGGTCGCCGACGAGGTGCTCGCCGCCGGCGAGAAGTTCGCGCACCGCATCGCCGACACGCGCCTGCAGCTCAACCAGGCGCTCGAACGCGGCGAAACGGTGCTGCTGGAGGGTTCGCAGGGCACGCTGCTCGACGTGGACCACGGCACGTACCCGTTCGTCACGTCGTCGAACCCGACCTCGGGCGGCGCGAGCGCGGGTTCGGGCATCGGCCCGGGCCGCATCACCACCGTGCTGGGCATCCTGAAGGCCTACACCACGCGCGTCGGCTCGGGCCCGTTCCCGACGGAGCTCGACGACGAGTCCGGCGAGTACCTGCGCAAGCAGGGCGGCGAGTTCGGCGTGACCACGGGCCGTTCGCGGCGCACCGGCTGGTTCGACGCCGTGATCGCCCGCTACGCCGTGCGCGTCAACGGGATCACTGACTACTTCCTCACCAAGCTCGACGTGCTGTCGGGCCTGGAGAAGGTGCCGGTGTGCGTCGGCTACGACGTGGACGGCCGCCGCACCCACGACATGCCGATGACGCAGACCGACGTGCACCACGCCGTGCCGGTGTACGAAGAGCTGCCGGGCTGGTTCGAGGACATCTCGGGCTGCCGCACGTTCGACGAGCTGCCGGCCAACGCTCGGTCCTATGTGGAGCGTCTGGAAGAGCTGTCGGGTGCGCGGGTCTCGGCCATCGGCGTGGGGCCGGGCCGCGAGCAGACGATCGTGCGCCACGACTTCGTCTGAGCCGTTTGCCGGCGGGCGTTCCCGGCGGAACGCCCGTCAGCCCATGCCCATCCGGTTGGTGAGGGTGTTGGTGGCGGAGAGCTCTTCGAGGTCCAGCTCGACGAGGACCTTGCGCAGCACCTCGTCGTCGAGGCGCCCGGCGCGGTTCTCCGCGATCATCGCCGCGCGCTGGGTGATCAGCAGCTCGCGCCGGGCCTGGGCGAACTTCGCCTGCGGGCTGGCGCTGCGTTCCTCGCCGGACAGCGTGATCGCGGCTCGCGCGAAGCGGTAGCGGGTGTCGACGAGCCGCTCCAGACGTTCTTCCAGCCGCTTCATGCGGTCCGGCGGCAGGTCCGCCTTGGCCATCGCCGCCTGCGTGATCTCCTTCAGCCGCGCGTGCGCCGCCTTCTGCGCGACCTCCCGCGCGGCCAGCTCCTCGGCCTGGTCGCGGGCGGCCTCGGCCGGGTTCCGGACCTCGAGCCAGCGGATCAGCGGCGGCAAGGTCAGGCCCTGGATCAGCACCGTGCCGACGGCGACGGTGAACGCGAACAGCTGGATCTCCGGGCGCCCCGGCGTCCCGAGCGGCACGGCCGAAGCCGCGGCGAGTGTGACCACGCCGCGCATCCCGGTCCACGACACCACGGCCAGCGCTTGCCACGAAGCCGCGTCGCGCGTCCGTCCGAACAGCCGCAGCGTTCTCGGCAGGTAGCTCGACAGGAACACCGCGGGGATCCGCACGGCCATCGTCACCAGCAGCACGACGACAGCGACGATCGCGAGGGTGCCGTTGTCGCGGGCCGCGCGGTCGGCGCCGTCGAGCACGAACGGCAGCTGCAGGCCCATCAACGCGAACACCAGCGCTTCGAGCAGCACGTCGATCGACGTCCACACGGACCGGTCCTGCATGCGCGTGGCCGGGGACGCGCGCAGCGAGCGCTGGCCGAGGTAGAGGCCGGCCGTGACCACGGCGAGCACGCCCGAACCGCTGAACTCCGAGCCGAACGGGTGCAGGTGCTCGGCCGTCACGTAGGCCGCGAACGGCACGATGATCCCGAACGCCGACTCCAGCAGCGGGTCGTCGAGCCGCGAGCGGATGAACACCACCACGAACCCGGCCACGAGGCCCACGGCGATGCCCAGCACCGTCGCCACCGCGAACACGCCAAGGCCGTGGCCGATCGACCCGGCCATGCCCGCGACGGCGGCGAGCGCGACCTTGTACAGCGTGAGCGCGGCGGCGTCGTTGACCAGGCTTTCGCCGGTCAGCACGGTCATGATCCCGCGCGGCAGGCCGAGCTTGCGCCCGATCGCCACGGCCGTCACGGCGTCCGGCGGTGCCACCACCGCCCCGAGCACCAGCGCCGACGCCCACGGCAGGTCGGGCAGCAGCAGGTGCACCACGAACGCGACGACCACGGCCGTCACCACCACCAGCACGACACCCAGCCCGATGATCGGGCGCAGGTTGGCGCGGAAGTGCGTGAGCGAGCTGTCGAGCGACGTCGAGTAGAGCAGCGGCGGCAGCACCACCGTGAGGATCAGCTCGGGCTCCAGCTCGATCCGTGGCACGCCGGGGATCAGCGCGACCCCCAGCGCGACCACGACGATCAGCAGCGGCGCCGACACGTTGTAGCGCCGGGCGAGCGCGGTCAGGCCGAGCGAGCCGGCGAGGACTCCGACCAGCGTGAGGGTCTCCATGCCCGCATCTTCACCCAGGTTGATCTCGGATGACGGGTCACGGGCACGTCGTGTCGCGTCCGGGCAGGTGATCTTCGAGCAGGAAATCGGTGAGCCGGCCGGCCGTGCACACGTTGGTGAGGTCCACGCCGTGGCCGGCGTCGTCGATCGTGGTCAGCTCCGCGCGGCGGCCGAGGGCTTGGCGCATCTCCAGGGCGCCGGAGGACGCGGTGGAGGGGTCGGCGTGGTTCTGGAGCATCAGGACGTTGCGCGGGCCGTTCGCGGTGATGGGCTGTGGCTGGTGCACGGCGTCGCGCGGCCAGAAGGCGCACGGCCAGATGTCGACGGGCATGCCGTTGGTGAGGGGGTGGACCTGGCGGTCCTGCTGCACGGCGGCGGCGTACGTCGCGGGGTCGCGGGAGACGGGCGCGTCACCGCAGAGGACGGCGTACTGGTCGCTGGCGAAGTTGTCGGGGATCGGCTGGGTGAAGGTGGTGCCGAAGGGCAGGTCCTGGCCGTCGCCGAGGGCCATCAGCGTGGCGATGACGGGGTAGGTCGCCGGCTTCTCGAGGAACGGCGGCAAGGCGACGCGCACGTCGTTGCCGGTGAGGACGCGGCCGCTGTCGAAGGTGCGGGGGTGCGTGTCGAGGGCCGCGGTGATGCGGAAGTAGGCGGCTTCTATCGCGTCCGGGGTGGTGCCGAGGTGGAAGGTGCTGTCGTGGTCGGCGGCCCATTCGGCGAACGGGGGAAACGCCGTTTCCACGGCTTCGCCCTTCAGCCGGATCGCGGCCGTGACGCCGCCCGGCGGAGTGCTGCTGTCGAGCACGATCTTGCCGGTGTTCCGCGGGAACATCGAGGCGTAGACGGCGCCGCGGTAGGTGCCGTAGGACGTGCCGTAGTAGTTCAGCTCGCGCGCGCCGAGGGCTTGGCGGATGCGGTCCATGTCCTGGGCGACGTTCTTCGTGTTGAGGTACGGCAGGTACGCGCCGGCGTTCTTCGCGCAGGTGGCGGCGACGCGGCGGGCGTAGGTGACGTTGGCGCTGATGTCGCCGTCCGGCGCCGGGTACGGGTCGGCGAGAGTGGCGGCGCGGTCGGCGTCGGACAGTCCACAGAGGACCGGAGTCGAGTTGCCGATGCCGCGGTCGTCGAAGCCGATGAGGTCGTACTGGCTCAGCAGTTGCTTGCCGACGGCCGTGGTCGACCACACGCTCGGCTGGTCCAGGCCGGACCCGCCGGGCCCGCCGGGGCCGATGGCCAGTGGCTGGTGTTTCGTGCCGGGGATGCGCGAGATCGTGAGGGTGATGGTTTTCCCGTGCGGGTGGGCGTAGTCGAGCGGGACGGTCAGCGTGGCGCACTGCTGGCGCGGGTCGCGCTGGACGGTGTTGCTCGACGCGTCGGGGGTCGGGGCGGGGCAGGTGCCCCAGGACAGCGGCGGGGTAGCCGCGGCGGCGGGTGCGACGGTGAGCGCGCCGAGGCTCACGGCGGCGAGCGCGAGAGTGGCTGTTCGGTTCGGTTTCACCGTCCCGATCTTCACGGCCGCCGCTGGGTGACACCTCCACCTGCGGGTTGATCCCGGGTCTATCCCAGTTCTTTGAGCTCCCGTTCGACGGCTTCCAGTTCCGCGGCGGATCCCTGCACCTTCGGGCCCGTGAACCATTTGCGCGCCGACACGACCCACCACAGCGCCGCGCCGCCGAGCACGATCAGGAACGCGATCGGCGTGTAGTTGAACGAGTCGACCGTGACGGGTGAGCCCTGCGGCAGCATGAACAGCACGAAGATCACCACGACCCACGCCGTCGCGACGATGCCGATCGCCTTGCCCCAGCGACCGAGGTGCCACGGTCCCTTCTCGAAGCTGTCGCCGCGTCGGACGCGCAGGAACACGGGGATCACGTACGCCACGTAGAGCCCGACGGTCGCGATCGATGTGACCGCCGCGTAGGCCGTGGCGCTCCACAGGTACGGCAGCGCCAGGATCAGCGCGCCGCCCGCGGCCAGCCACACGGCGTTGGTGGGCGTCTGCGTGCGCTTGTTGATGCGGTGCCAGATCTTCGAGCCGGGGATGGCGCCGTCGCGGGCGAACGCGTAGATCATCCGCGAGTTGGCCGTCACCGAGGCCATGCCGCAGAACAGTTGCGCGCCGATGCAGATCAGCAGCAGGAACTTGCCCGTGACCGCGCCGGTGGCGTCGATGAAGATCTGCGCCGGCGGCACCCCCGTGGCCGAGTTGACGGCGCCGTCGTAGTCCTGGATGGCGAACGTGAGCCCGATCAGCAGCACCCACCCTGCGACGAGCGACACGAGGATCGAGTTGATGATCCCGCGCGGCCCGGCCTTCGCGGCGTTCTTGGTTTCCTCGGTCATGTGCGCCGACGCGTCGTAGCCGGTCAGCGTGTACTGCGCCAGCAGCAACCCGAGCGCGAACACGTACACCGACGAGCTCCAGCCCGTCTCGTTCGCGAAGTGCCCGAACACGAACGACGCTTCCTGGTGCTTCGCCGGCACGAACACGAGCACGCCGACGATCACCAGCACCCCGATCAGGTGCCACCACACGCTCACGCTGTTGAGGATCGCCACCACGCGCACGCCGAACGTGTTCAGCGCCCCGTGCACGACCAGGATGATCGCCAGCAGCAGGATCGTGTGCCCCGGCGTCGCGGCATAGCCCCACTGCAGGTCGAGGAACGCGTTCAGGAACAGCGCCGCCCCGAAGTCGATGCCCGCCGTCACGGCGATCTGCCCGATCAGGTTGAACCACCCGGTGAACCACGACCACGCCGGCCCGTTGCGTGTCGCGAGCTTCGCGGCCCAGTAGTACAGACCACCGGCCGTCGGGTAGCTGGAACACACCTCCGCCATGCCGAGCCCCACGAGGATCACGAAGAGACCGACGAGCGGCCACCCCCAGATCATCGCCACGGGCCCGCCGGTCTTCATGCCGAAGCCGTACAGCGTCAGACATCCGGACAGGATCGAGATGATCGTGAACGACACCGCGAAGTTCGAAAACGACGACATCGTGCGCTTCAGCTCCTGCGCATACCCCAGCGCATGCAGCCGCGCACTGTCCTCATCGTGTCGGTCGGGTTCGGCGGTCTGCTGGTCGGAGACATCCATCGGGCACCCACCTGAAAGGTATGTGTACAGACCTTTGAAGTTCCGGAGAAGCTAGCCCGGCCCGTCCGCGGGTGTCAAGGCTCCGTCAAGAACCCCTCCCGCGCGCGGCCGCCATTGGTTCCTCACCGCGACCGTGGGCGCCTGGCCGCGTGACGAGGTGCTCCGCCACAACGCGCCTTCCGCAGCAGGCTGGCGCCCCCATCGCGCGGATTGTGGCAGCCAGCCACAATCCGCGCGCAGCGCGGCGCACCCGACCCGCACCCGGCAATCCGCGTTGGCTAACCGCAACCAACCACGGTTCGCCACGGCCAGCCGCGGTCCGCGGCGGCCAACTTGCAAATCCGTGGCAGGAGCGTGAGGACGACCCGTGGCATGTCGGCGCAGTCCGCGGGCGATCCGCGACTGGCCGGCGCAGCGATCCAGCAGCCGGCGGGTGGCCACCGCAACCAATCCGCAGTTCGCGACTGGCCGCGGTCCCATCTTGCAATTCGAGTCAGCTGCCCGCGGGCAACCCATGGCAGGCCGCCGCAGTCCGCAGGTAACGGTGGCGGGCGGGCGCAGCTATCGCGCAATCCGTGGCAGTGACGGCAATCCGCGGGCAGTCTTCCGAGATCCTCGGGCGGTCTGGCGCAGCCGACCGCGGTTGGTCGCAGCCCGCCGTAATTCGCGGCGACCGACTGCAGCCCGCCGCAACCGACCGGCCGTGATTCGCGGCAACCCGTGGGAAATCGCGAGGGCGGTTATTCGGCCCGGTCGTCCTCCAGCCGCTGGCTTCGCCGCGATCCGCCAGCCGGCCGAGCGCCTCCCGCCGCGATCCGGCCGTCCGCGCGACGGCATGGAACGCACGACCGCGTGCCTGAAGTCCGATGTCAGCCCTTCGCCACCAATTCCCCTCCGAGCCATCGGGTCAACGGCCACGCACCCTCCGAAGTGTTGGAAACAACCGTGAACACCAGGCCGTCGGAGGGGCGCGAGACGCTGCGGAACGAGACGCCGTAGTCGTAGCCCTCCAGCATCACCGTGGTGTCGTCGGGTGGGAGCCAGAAGCCGAGGCCGTAGCAGAGCTGTTCGCGGGTCGAGGTCTCGGCGCTCACCACGGTCGTCATCCGCGAAACCCACTCCGGTGGCACGATCCGGCCGGCGTGAAACGCGGACCAGAACGCCGCGAAGTCGCCGGCGGTCGAGTAGATCCCGCCGTCGCCGCTGCCGACCACGGGCAGGCTGAAGACGTTGGTGCGCCCGTCTTCCAGGTACCCCGTGGCCGCGTCGCCGGGTAGCGCGTCCGAGCGGAGGAACGACGTGTGTGTCATGCCGGCAGGAGCGGCAACGCGCGAAGCGACCAGATCCGCGAAAGGCGTACCCGCAGCCCGTTCCGCCAGCAACGCCAGTACCGCGAACCCGCCGTTGTTGTACGAGAACCGCGATCCCGGCGGAAACCGTTGCGGGAACCCGTCCAGTGCCGGCAAATACGCCGCCGCCGAGGTGAAGGACTGCGGTTGCGCCGGTGGCGAGGCGTCTTCGTCGCAGTAGTCGCCGATGCCCGAGCGGTGGGAGAGCAGGTGTTCCACCGTGACGTCGTCGTCGATCAACGGCAGGTCCGCGCCCAGCAGGGAGCGCACCCGGGTGCCCAGGGTCAGCAACCCCTCGACGATGAGCCGAACCACCACCAAGGCAGTGAAACCCTTGGTACCACTGGCGATCGCGAACCTGGTGTCCACTGTGTTCGGTACGCCGTACCCGCGGTGCGCCGAGCCGTACGCACGCGCGAGCACCGATTCATCACGACGGCTGACCGACACGACCCCGGAAAACCCGGTGTCACGCGCCAGCCGGTCGATCTCCTCCCCAAGAACCATGGCGGCAACTCTAGGAACCGGCACCGACAAAAAACAGCAGGCCCGTCCACCATCGGGTGAACGGGCCTGCGGAAAACCCGGCTACAGAGCCAAAAATCAGTGCCCCAGGAAATCGTGCAGCGACTCCAGTGCCGTGTCCGCCTGGTCGGCGAAGAAGCCGTCGACGCCGGCCTTGAGGAACGCCGCCTCCTCCGCGAACACGTTGCCGAACGCGGTCGGGCTGGCGGAAGAACGCAGGTTCGCCGGCAGGAACGGGTTCTCGTTGCGGAAGGTGTACGGCTGCACCTTGAGACCCACGCGGTGCGCGTCCGCGACCAGCGAGGTCGGCTTGCCCAGGTTGTCCGAAGCGTCGCGCGGGATGATCTGCGCCTTGTCCGGGCCGAGGTACTTCGCGTACTTCGCGACTTCACGCAGCCCCGCCGGCGTCACGATGTCCGCGTACGTGCGCTTGTCACCGGCGGCCACGAAGTCGGCCGGCGCGCCCGAAGCCTCCGTGAGCTGCAGCAGCGGCACCCGCACCTGCTTGTGCAGCTCCTTGAGGTTCGCCACCTCGAACGACTGGATGATCACCGGCGCGTCGGCGCGGTTGAGGCCGTTGCGGTTGAGGAACGCGACGAGCTTCGGCTCGGTCGGGTTGCCGATCGAGGAGAAGTACGTCGAGTGCTTGACCTCGGGGTACGTGCCCAGCGTGCGGTGCAGCTCCTTGCCCAGCCGCCGCGTGAGGTCGATGACCTCCTGGTAGGTCGCGATCTGGAAGCGGCCGTTGTACAGCTGGTTGTTCGGGCGGTTCTCCGGGATCCGCTCCTTCGCGCGCAGCGTCTTGAGCTCCGCGAGCGTGAAGTCCTCGGTGAACCAGCCGGTCATCGACACGCCGTCGATGGTCTTGGTGGTCTTGCGCGAGGCGAACTCCTTGTGGTCCGCCACGTCGGTGGTGCCGCCGATCTCCGGCTCGTGCCGCGCGACGAGCTGGCCGTCCTTGGTCGGCACGAGGTCGACGTCGACGAAGTCCACGCCCATGCGGAACGCGAGCTCGTAGGAGGCGAGCGTGTGCTCCGGGCGGTAGCCGGGCGCGCCCCGGTGTCCGACGATCACGGGGTCATCGTGCCGGTGCGCCGCCGCGCCCGCCACCTGCTGCGGGGCCGCCGTGGCGGGACCGATGGCCAGGCTCGCGACCCCGAGCAGGGCGAGACCGGACAGGGCGAGCACACCCACGCGTTTGCGCTTCATGGGAAAGGGACCCTCTCTCTACCGGGCGCTCCGTCCTCATCTGACGGATTTGCCACACTGCGCCGTTTATTTGCCAATCCGACCACAGTCACGGCGGAAACTGGCGGCAGGAAGGCGGCTGCCAGTCCGGTACCGCCTACTTTCGGCCGGTTTGGCAACGCCCGCCGCCACCCTCACGGCCGCAAGCGTCCGGTGAGCGGCACAGGGCGGACAGACGGCTGACAAACCGGTAAACGGTGCATGGAATCCGCTTCCGGACAGCACGGGACAGGTGCCTCACGGACGGCGAAATGCCCCCGCCGACCCGAGCCCGTTACGCTGGTCGGCGTGCGCGTACTGGTAATCGGGTCCGGCGCCCGGGAGCATGCACTCGTCCTCGCGGTGTCCGGCGATCCCGCCGTCACCGCGCTCGCCTGCGCGCCCGGCAATGCCGGGACGGCCGCGGTCGCCGAGCAGATGGGTGTCGAACCGGCTGATCCCGAAGCGGTCGCTGCCCTGGCGAGCGGGTGGAAGGCCGACCTCGTGGTGGTCGGCCCCGAGGTTCCGCTGGTCGCGGGCGTCGCCGACGCGGTGCGGAAGGCGGGCATCGCCTGCTTCGGACCGTCGGCCACGGCCGCGCGCATCGAGGGCTCGAAGGCCTTCGCCAAGGACGTGATGGCCGCCGCGAACGTCCCCACCGCGCGCAGCGAGGTCGTGGACACTCCGGCCCGCCTCGACGCCGCGCTGCAGCGCTTCGGTCCCACCTGGGTCGTGAAGGACGACGGCCTCGCGGCCGGCAAGGGCGTGGTCGTCACGCAGGACGTCGAGGTCGCGCGCAAGCACGCCCTGATGCTCCTCGACGGCGGGCATCCCGTCCTCTTGGAGTCCTTTTTGGACGGACCAGAGGCTTCGCTGTTCTGCTTCGTCGACGGCCGCACCGTGGTCCCGCTGCTGCCCGCGCAGGACTTCAAGCGCGTCGGAGACGACGACGCCGGCCCGAACACCGGGGGCATGGGCGCCTACGCCCCGCTGCCGTGGGCGCCGGAAGGCCTGGTGGACGACGTGGTCGCCCGCATCGTGCAGCCCGTGGTCGACGAGCTCGACGCGCGCGGCGCCACCTTCTCCGGCCTGCTCTACGCCGGTCTCGCGCTGACGTCCGAGGGCCCGCAGGTCATCGAGTTCAACTGCCGCTTCGGCGACCCGGAGACCCAGGTCGTGCTGGCGCTGCTGCGCACGCCGCTGGCCGGCCTGATGCACGCGACGGCCACCGGCAAGCTCGCGAAGCAGCCGCCGCTGGAGTGGTCGGGCGGCGCGGCCGTGACGGTCGTGATCGCGGCCGACGGCTACCCCGGCAAGCCGCGCACCGGCGACGTGATCACCGGCGGCGAGCTCGAAGGCGTGCTCCACGCGGGCACCCGGCGGCGCGAGGACGGCGCCGTGGTGTCGGCGGGCGGGCGTGTGCTGTCCGTGGTCGGCACGGGCAAGTCGCTCAAGTCGGCGCGCAAGCACGCGTACGAGACGGTGGAGCGCGTGCACCTCGCGGGCTCGCACCACCGCACCGACATCGCGCTCAAGGCGGCCAACGGCGACATCACCATGCCGGTGAACGCCTGAGTTTCCGCCTCCCGATCACCCGGCGGTTGGTAGCCTCGTAGCGGGGCCGAACGGTCACACTCCGTATTACCGAGGGGGAGCGCATGGCGGGAAGCAGTCCGCTGTCCGACCTGGCGTCGTCCGTCCCGGCCGCGCCCGGCGTCGCGGACCTCATCGTGGCGCCGGAGAAGCTGCTGGACGTGGCGAAGGCCGTCGACGAGCAGGCCAACGCACTCGAGGACAAGCTGCTCACGCGCCTGGGCGAGCTGCGCATCGACACGCCTTCGGCCGACGCGGTGAGCGTGAATTCCGTGGCGGCGTGGAACATGATCGTCGCGGAAGGTGATCACTCCTACGCGGCCGAAGCGCGCGCGTACGTCGCCAACCTGCGCCGCCTCGGCGAGCAGCTGCGGGGCGCGGCCCAGACGTACCAGGCGAGCGAAGACGACAAGGCCGCGGCGTTCGGGGACCGTGGTGCGCACGGCATTCACTAGCGCTCTCGTCGCGGCGCTCGCGCTCGGCGCGGCCGGGTGCTCGTCCGGCGATGCCGGCACGGCCGTGCCGGTGCCGACCGCGGTGAGCTCGGCTTCGCAGGCCGCGAAGGCTTCGCAGCTGCCGCCGCGCCCGGCCGACCTCCCGCTCACGGGCGTGGACCCGTGTGACCTGCTGGGCCAGGCGCAGCTCGACGAGCTGCAGGTCAACGCCGTGCCGCGTAAGGCCGCCGATCCGCAAGACGGGCCCACGTGCGTGTTCGACGCGGACAAGACCGAGCCGTTCCACGCCTACCACCTGCGCACCGTTACCGCCGACCTGCACGAGTGGCTCACCGGCGCGCGGCGGAAGAACAGCATGACCACGGCGCCGCTCGCGGTCGAGGGCTACCCGGCGCTCACGAACTACCGCGCGGCCGGCACGCCTTCGGACTGCGAGGTGCTCGTCGGCGTCGCGAAGGGCCAGACGCTGGCGGCGCAAGCGTTTGCGGTTACCGCCGGCGCGTTCACCCAGCAGCAGCTGTGCGACCAGGCGACGCAGGCGGCCGACCTGGCGCTGCAGTACCTCAAGACACGGACCTAGGAGGGCGCGTGGAGATCTCCGACCTCGCGGGCAAGATCCGCGACCAGCGCTTCGACGGCTGGACGGACACGTCCCTCGCCGACGAGATCCGGAAGTTCTCCGACGGCGACGGCATCGGCAGCATCGGCACGGCCGTCGACGCGCTGAAGGCCGTCGCGACCGCGCTCGCCGAGACCGACCAGGCGCTGCGCACGCAGCTGACGCAGCTCGGCGTCGAGTGGCAGAGCCAGGCGGGCGGCGCGGCCGGGCAGGTGTTCACCGACCAGGCCGGGTTCTCCCAGGACGCCATGCGGAAGGTGTCCAACACCGCCGAGCTGCTCTTCGCGCAGGGCGAGGCCTTCAACCGCACCAAGTTCAAGCTGCCCGACCCCGCCACGCTGATGAAGGGCGCCGGCGGCTACACGCTCGGCGACTCCGTGCTGAGCCTGATCGGCTTCGAGACCGACCACGCGACGGCGGTCGACGCGGCGCAGAACGCGCGAAGCCAGGCGCTCGAGGCGTTGAACGCGTACGCGCAGCAGAGCGGCGAGAACCTGTTGGCGTCGGAGCCGCTGAGCCAGCCGCAGTCGCTGTCGATGACGGAGCCGGACGGGCGCAAGAGCGTGCTCGACCTGGCCGGGTCGGCGGTGGACGTGACGCCGGACGGCGGAGTGCGGCCGGCTTCGGCCTCGGTGCAGTCGCGGCACGTGGATCCGCCGGTGGTGCAGCCGGTGGCGAACCGGCTGGCGGTGGATCCGCCGACGCCGGCGTTGGGGATCGCGATGCCTGGTGGGTCGGCCGGGTCCGGTGGATCCGGCGGTTACACGGCGCCGGCTTCGGCTCCGGGGCGGCCGGCTGCGCCTCCGCCTGGGGCGGCCCCCGTTGCTCCTCCGGTTTCGGGTCGGCCTTCGACGCCGCCGCCTGGTTGGGAAATGCCTCGGGGTGGCGGCCGGCCGGACGTGCCTGGACGGCCTGGGTTCGGTGGGCCCGTCCGGGGTGGTGGGCCTGGTTTCGGTCCTGGTTTCGAGGGGCAGCCCGGTGCCGGGCGTGGTCCCGTCGGAGGGCCCGGGCCCGGCTCCGGCAGCGCTGCGCCGGGTGGATCGTCGACCGGGCCTGACGCCGTCCTCGGCCGCGGTCCGGCCGGCGGGACCGGTGGTGGCGACCCGGCGTTGAGCCGGGGCCGGATGGTCGGCAGCGGTCCGCAGTCACCCGTTGTGCCGGAGGAGAGCGTGAGCGGTCCCGCCGCGCCGCCGCGGCCGGATGCGTCGGCCGGCGAGCTCGGCGCGGGTGCCGCGGCGCTCGGCGCGGGCGTGGCCGGCGGTGCCGTGGCCGGTGACCGGGAACGGCCGGGCCGGGGTTTCGGTGGTGCGCCGTCGAAGGGACCCGTGCGTCCGCTGCCGGTGGGCGAGCTGCCGGAGGAAGAGGCGATCGCGCTGCGCAAGACCGAGCAGATCGAGCCCAAGCAGCCTTCGGGCGACGCGAAGTTCCTCGCCCCCGCGGCCACGCAGAACGAGGACGACGCCGACCACGTGCGCCGCTTCGGCGTCGACGACAAGGACCTCTTCACCGACCCCCGCCTGGTCTCCGACGACGTGATCGGCGACGACGCGTGAACCTCGTGCTCTCGACGCTCGAGTTCGACGTCCTGTGGGAGTCGCTCGAGCTGGGCCGCCGTCCCGCCGCGCTCGGCGTGCCCTCGCCGGGCCGCACGCATTCCGAACGCGCTGAGTTGATCGACCAGGCGTGGGCGGGACTTTCGCGCCGCCGCCTCGCGCGCGGGCGCCGCGCGTCAGGCGAGCTGTTCGACCAGCTGCACCTGCTGTCGCGCCCGCAGTCCGCCCTCGACGTCTGGGTCTGGGCCGACCGCGAGATCCACGGGCGCGCCGTCAGCCGCGGCAGCCAGGCCGTGCTCGCCGTCGTCGACCGCGACGAGGTCTGGCTCATCCCCGCCGACGAGGGCGCGCTGGCCGAAGCCGCCGTCCCCGTCGCCGGCGACCTCTCCGCGGGCCTCGGCCAGAGCGTCTCGGTGCCCCACGCCACCCTCGTCGCCGCCGACGCCGAAGCCGGCGGCGACCCGAAAGCACTGGTCACCGCCCTCGAGGATCGCGGCCTCGCCCTGTGGGAAGCCCAGGAACTCGCCGGCATGCTGCTCGGCCAGGAAGCCCGCGGCCAGTTCACCGCCGAACGCACCCTCCGCGACGGCACGATCCGCCGCTCGCCCCACCCCACCGCCTTCTTCGACACCGACGCGGGCCGCTACCTTTTCCAACTCACCGACGACCCCGACGGCCACACCTGGGCCACCATCACCCCGGCGGACAACGCGGTGCTGGTGGAACGGGTACGGGAGCTGCAATCCGCGTTATGAGGCCTTCTTGATGTTCGCCGAGACCACTTCGGCGAACTTGCGCGTGGTGTCACAAGTCGGCCCCGAGGGCGTCGTGTCCTCGGGCCCGATCACCACGATTTCGTCCCACCAGCCGGCTTCGTGCTGCGGGTAGGTCCATTCGACCGTGCACCCTGCTTGGTCGGCCTCGTAGTACACCTGGATGTCACCGACTTGGGTGCGCTGTGGATTGGAGATACCAGCACCGGGCTGCGTCACGCGGTCGACTGAGATGTCAAAGAGCTTGTTGCCCTGCCAATAACACCGGTGGATACCTTGGACCTCGGTCCGCAAGTTGTCTTGGACGGCTTCTTCGAGCGGCTGCCTGAGCTTGGGTGAACAAAGATCGGCGTCGACCAGGCTGCCCGGTGGAAACGGATACGTCGGTCAAGGTGCACCCGATGGCGTCTTGGCTTTGGTGGCGTTGAACGAGCCGACGTTCGTGCGGTCCCCGGCTTGAACCCGCGAGCGACGCACCGAGAGAAATGTTGAGGCTCGACACCTCGGCGTAAGTCGGGGTCTTTTCGAGGTAAAAATCGCATTGCTCAAAGGGCTCTGAGGTGAGGGCTTGAGGATCGGCCCTGTCTTCGGCAGCGAATCGCGGGTCAGCAGTTGGCACGGGTCCACGCGACGGAGCGCAGCGAGATCGCACCGATTGCACCGGGAGCGGGCCGACGGCGTCGATCGCCTGTCGCAGCGACGGGCCGGCCACGAACACCGACGCGAGCCACGGCAGGTCGGCGTCGGGATCGGCGTCCATCACCGCGGCCGTGTACGCGCCGGACACCATCCGCGACGTCTGAACCTCTCGCCGGAACCGCGAGCGGAACCCGGGATCGTGCGCGAACCCGGGATGAACCTGCTTGACCGCGGCAAGCCGACCGTCCTGCGACACCCCCAGCGCGACGCGGCCCATTCCCCCTTCGCCGAGGGAAGCGACAAGACGATAGCGCCCGACTTGTCGTACTTCGCCCGGATTCAATGGCTTCACTTCTGCTCTTACCTCCCCGATGATCATGCTAGTGCGGTGCACGCGGGTGGAAGTTCCGGAGATCCACACCGGCGGTGTGGCCGAGGTCTTAAAGTGAGCGGGAACCGGCCTGGTCAGGTGCGCGTCTGATCGGACGGGAAGCGGAAGGGGATGACGCACGGTGCCTGTTTACGACCCGGACTCCATGGCCATCGTGGCCAAGAAGGTCGAGCAGCTGAAGGACGAGTTCGAGAAGTCCCGGCAGCACCTCACCGGAGTCGACGACGAACCTGAAAGTCCTTTCGGAACAATGGGGGGTTCGAAGGACGTGCACGGTGCCGTCGGTCAGTTCAAGCAGGGTGTGCACGGTGAATTCGAGGCCGCCGGGAAACTGATGGAGGCGACCGGCTTCATTCTCCGCAAGGCCGCCGGCCTGATGGCGGAGACCGATGCCGTGGCCAAGAGCGACCTGACCGTTCACGAAGACCGGAACTGAGGCTGGGACGCATGCGTGAGGGGGCAGCAGGGTGGCGTTGATCGACTTTCCGCCCAACTGGCAGACGGTGACGCAGAAGGCGTCGAAGGTCGACGGGATCAAGCCCGAGGCGATCGAGAAGGCGGCGCAGCAGTTCAAGGACGCCGCGCAGCAGGCGGGTGACCACAGCGCCGCGCTGAAGTCGTCGACCGATTCGCTGGCGAGTGGCGTGTGGAAGGGCGACGCGGCCGATTCGTTCGTCGCGTACGTCCGGCAGATCACCACCGCGGGTGACAAGGTGCAGGGCCACCTCACCGACGTCGGCAACGACCTCAGTCAGCTGTCGTCGAACTTGAGCACCCTCAAGGGCAAGGTCGTCACCGCCAGGGATCAGGCGCACACGGCGATCCAGAACCGCATCAACACCGAAACGCCCAAGGTGCAGGCCGCGCAGAAGGCCGAAGCCGACTACGCGAACTCGGACAAGAAGGGCGCGGCGCCGAGCCCGACTTCGCAGTCGATCATCGACGCGGCGAACGCGGCGAACCTCAAGGACGCCACGGCCGCGGAGCAGACCATCGACCCGCTGCTGACCCAGGCGGACGGCATGGTCAAGAGTTCGCAGCAGTTGATGCAGACGCAGATCGAGGGCGGCTACTCGAAGGTTCCCCTCCCCGGTAAGGACGGCACCGTCCCCCAGAGCACCGGCGGTCTCCACACCAGCTCCCACCACGGCGGTGGCGGCGGAGGAGGCGGCGGCGGTGGCGGTGGGGGTGGCGGCCTCGGACCCAGCGGCGGCCCGCCCGGGTCCCCGCCGCCGGGCAACGTGCAGGAGTGGATCGACGAGGCCATCAAGATCCTGCAGGCCAACGGTGTGAACGTCACGGAAGCCGACGTCAAGAACATCTGGGCGATCATCCAGCACGAATCGGGCGGTAACCCCAACGCGATCAACAACTGGGATTCCAATGCTGCCGCCGGGCACCCTTCCAAGGGTCTGATGCAGTGCATCGACTCGACGTTCCAGGCGCACAAGCTGCCGGGGCACGACAACATCTACAACCCGGTCGACAACATCATCGCGGGTGTGCGGTATTCGCTCGATCGGTACGGCTCGATGAGCAACGTGCCGGGCATCGCCGCGATGGCGCACGGCGGCGCGTACCGCGGGTACTGAGCAGGGCAGCAAGGCACGACAGCACAGCAAGACAACCGAAGCGCGGCTCGTGAGCGGCAACCGTTGCTCACGAGCCGTGCCCGGTTAGCCTGGCGGCATGGTCGACATCGGTGCTTTCGGTGGGCCCGCGCTGCGGGCCGGCGTTCCCCCGTTCCACGTGATGGACGTGCTGTCCGCGGCGCAGGCGAGGCAGCGCAGTCACGGGGACCTGGTGTCGCTGGCGGCGGGGCAGCCGTCGGCGCCTGCGCCGGAGGCGGTGCGGCGGGCGGCGAAAGAGGCGCTGGACAAGTACACGCTCGGCTACACCGAGCAGCTCGGCATCCCGGAGCTGCGTGAGGCCGTCGCAGGGCATTACCGCAGTACGTACGACGTGGATGTCAGCGCGCAGGACGTGGTGATGACCACCGGTTCGTCCGGGGGCTTCCTGCTGAGCTTCCTCAGCGTGTTCGACCCCGGGGCGCGGGTGGCGATGGCGCGGCCCGGTTACCCGGCGTACCGGAACCTGCTCAAGGTGCTCGGCTGCGAGGTCGTGGAGTTCGCAACGACCGCGGAGACCAACTTCCAGCCCACCGTCGACCTGCTGGACGAGCTGGGGCCGCTGGACGGCCTCATCGTGGCGAGCCCCAGCAACCCGACGGGCACGGTCCTGCCGCCCGGGGAGCTGGCGGCCATCTCGGGCTGGTGCGCGTCCCACGGGGTGCAGCTGATCAGTGACGAGATCTACCACGGCATCTCCTACGAAAAGCAGCTCGACTGCGCGTGGCAGTACGGCCGCGAAGCGCTCGTGCTGGGCTCGTTCTCGAAGTACTTCGCGATGACGGGCTGGCGGCTGGGCTGGATGCTCGTGCCGCAGCGGTTGCACCGGGCCGTGGACGTGCTCACGGGCAACTTCACGATCTGCCCGCCCGCGATCGCGCAGCACGCGGCCGTCGCGGCGTTCACGCCGGAGTCGTATGCGGAGGCCGACGCGCACGTGGAGCACTACCGGCGCAACCGCGATCGGCTGTTCGCGGGGCTCAAGAAAATCGGTCTCGACAAGCTCGCCCCCGCCGAAGGGGCCTTCTACGCGTACGCCGACGTCTCCGCCTACACCACCGACAGCCTCAGCTGGTGCCAGCGCCTGCTCGCCGACACCGGGGTCGCGATCGCGCCGGGCGTGGACTTCGACCCGGTCGACGGCGGGAAGTTCGTGCGGTTCTCGTTCGCCGGGGCCACCGAGGACGTCGACGAAGGCGTCCGCCGCCTGGGGGAATGGCTCAGGTGAACCGGTCAGGGGGAACCCCGATATCCCCCTGAACGTTGGCTGGACGGAGAGAGTTTTCGCGCCGCGGGTGGCACGCTGGACAGCACCGGGCCGGCGTGGCGCGGAAACGTCATGGAGGAGCCATGTTCTGGAAGATCGTCGGAGGGCTCATCGTCGCCTGGATCGCCTTCATGGTCCTCGGCGCGGTGATCGGCTTCGTGTTCAAGGCCGTGCTGTGGATCGCGATCATCGGCGGCGTGGTGTTCCTGGGCACCGCGGCCTACGGCGCGATCAGCGGCAAGAAGGACGCGAAGCGCATCGGGCGCTGATCACTCGGGCTTCAGGGGGACGCGACCTTCGGTGCGGCGACCGGCCACGACGGCTGGGCGCCGCATCGACGTTTTCGCACCCTGACCTGATCCTCATCGCTTCCTCACATCGGTCCGCCACCGTGGAGCGCGTACCGCTCCGCCGAGGAAGGACCGATGACCACCACTCGAACCGCCGGGTCACTACTCGTTCTGCTGTGTGCACTCGCCGTCACGGCGTGCTCGGCCAACTCCAACGCCGCCGCCAACCCCAACGCCACCGCCCCTGACCAGCCGGAACAGCAGACCTCGACGCGGCAGACCTCCACAAAACCACCGGAGACCCAGCGGCCGCCCGCCACCCCGCCGCGGCCGTACGAGGTCACCGTGCCGGAGCGTACGCGCAAGACCGCGTCGGGTTTCCCCGTCAACACCTGCGTGCCCGACCGGCTCGATCCGCAGGTGCTCAGCCTGACCACGTCGGACGGCTTCCACCTGCCGGCGATCGAGCTCGGCTCCGGTGACCGCGGGATCCTCCTCGACCACGAGTCCGGCTACTACATCTGTTCCTGGCTGGACACCGCCGAGAAGCTCGCGGCCAAGGGTTACCACGTGATGGTGTTCGAGTACCGCGGCCATGGCGCGGCGCAGAAGAACGACGGCTCCGTAACCGGCAATTTCGACACCGACACCAGCGCAGCCCTCGCCGAGCTGCACCGGCGCGGCGCGAAGTCGATGCTGCTGGGCGGCGCCTCGTGCGGCGGCAGCTCGGCCGCCCGGCTCGCGGCCAAGGAACCGCAGTTGGTGGGCCTGCTGATCCTGTCCTCGCCCAGCAACTGCGGCGGCGACTCGGTGGCGGCCATCCGCACGGTCACCAAGCCGGCGTTCTTCGCCGTCGAGCCGGACGACTACAGCGGCAACATGATCGGCGAGGTGAAGAAGCTGTACGAAGCGTCCGGGGCGCCGCCGGCCGACAAGCACCTGGAGATCCTGCCCGGCGGAACCCACGGCACCGACATGTTGCGCGACCCCAAAACCCAGGACCGGCTGGAAAAGCTGATCTTCGACTTCGTCGACTCGTGTTTCCGGCGGAACTGACCACAGTGGACTAAGGAACTCGCGCGACCCCGGCCAGCGTCGTGAAGTTCGTCGGTGTGAGCGGGGCCAGACGCGGGCCGCCCGGCCACCACAGGTGGGGGTACGTCAGGCCAGGCGGCAGGATCTCGAGCCCGGTGAAGAGCGACGCGATCTCCTCGCGCGTGCGGTAGAGCGTGTCGAGGCCGGCGGTGGCGAAGCGGGATTCCAGAGACGTCGCCAGCTCGGCGGCCGCGCTGCCGTCCGCGGGGTTGTACTGGTGCAGCAGCACGACGTACGAGCCGGGCGCGAGCGCGTCGACGTACGCCTTCACCACCGCACGCGCCACGGCGAAGTCGGGGATGTGGTGCACCACCGCGCACAGGATGAGGCCCAGCGGACGCTCGAAGTCCAGGTGGGCCGTCACGTCCGGGTGCGCCAGCGTGCGCTCGGGGTCGAGCAGATCGGCGCCGACCATGTGCGTGTAGTCGTTCTCCGCCAGCAGCGCGCGGCCGTGGGCCTGCACCACCGGGTCGTGGTCGACGTACACCACGTGCGCCTCGGGGTTCACGCGCTGCGCGACCTGGTGCGTGTTCTCCACCGTCGGGAAACCCGAGCCGAGGTCGAGGAACTGGTCCACGCCCAGGCGGTCGGTGAGCATCCGCACCGCGCGCACCAGCCACTGCCGCACTTCCTGCGCCATCGTCTGCGCCGCCGGCGCGAGCTCCAGGATCTGGTGCAGCACGGCGCGGTCGGCGGCGTAGTGGTCCCGGCCGCCCATCAGGGCGTCGTACACCCGCGCGTTGCTCGGCCGGTCGAAGTCGACCGGCGCGAGGTGGTCGGCCACAGGGCACCTACCGGGGAAGATCCGTCGGGACGCGCACAGCTTAGGTGATCGGGTTCACGCCGGGTGGGCGGCCGGGTCGCGAGGGTGCGGCCTCAGTCGAGCGCGGCGCGGGCGGCCTCGGCGCCGTCCCACAGCTGTGCCCGGATGCCGACGGCGCGCGCTCCCTCCACATTGGACTCGCGGTCGTCGAAGAACAGGCACTCCTCCGGCTTCGCGTCGAGCTTTTCCAGTAGCAGGTGGAAAATCTCGGGGTCGGGCTTCGCGAGTTTCACGTCACCCGAGAACAGCGTGACGCGGAACAGCTTCGCCCACTCCTGCTCGCGCACCCAGTTGCCGAAGGACGAAGGCGCGTTGGACAGCAGCGCCAGCGCGGCCCCGGCTTCCGACAGCGCTTCGAGCAGCTCCAGCGACGACGGTGCCAGGTTCGACCAGCCCGCGACGTCGATGGCGGTGAGCTCCTCCGACATCGTGTCGTCGACTCGTACGCCCACGCGGTCGCCGATCGACGTCCAGTACTCGAGGTCACTCGAACCGCGGTCGTACGCCTCGCGCACCGCCCAGTAGACGGGCTCGAACTCCTCGGCGGGCACGCCCATCGTGGCGGCGAGCTTCGGCAACGCGGTGGTGCGCGTGCAGAGGACCTCGCCGTAGTCGAAGACGATCCAGTTCATCGCGAGGCCGCCTTGATGCGCTGCAGCGCGTCTTCGACGGCGGTGGGTTCGAGGTCGCGGTGCAGCACGAAGCGCACCTTGCCGGCCATCGGCAGCGCCTGGATGCCGAGCGAGCCGAGCCACTCCAGGGCCACGGCGCGGTCGGGGACCTCGGCGAGCACGATGTTGGTGTCCGGCGTGGCGACGCCCCAGCCGTGCTCGGCCAGGCCCGCGGCCAGGCGCCGGGCGTGCTCGTGGGTCTCGGCCAGCTCGCCGACGTTGTCCAGCGCGACCAGGCAGGCCGCGGCGAGAACACCGCCCTGGCGCACGCCGCCGCCGAGCATCTGGCGCATCCGGCGCGCCCGCTCCACGAACTCGACGCTGCCCGCGACGACCGAGCCGACCGGCGCGCCGAGGCCCTTGCTGAAACACGCGCTCACGCTGTCGACACCGACGGTCAGCGCCGCAGGCGGCACCCCCAACGCGACCGATGCGTGCCAGATGCGCGCGCCGTCGAGGTGGACGTTGAGCCCGGCCTCCTTCGCGACGGCCACGAGCTGCGCGTGCTCCTCGGGCGGGGTGACGGCGCCGCCGGCCGCGTTGTGCGTGTTCTCCAGGCAGAGCAGCGTGGTGCGCAGTGTGAAATACGGACCGGGGTTGCCGATGGAGGCGCGCAGCAGGTCGGGCGTGGGGCGGCCGGGGCCGGCGTCGTGCTCCAGGATGTCGGGCATGCCGCCGGCGAGCCACGCGGCGGAGCCGAGCTCGTTGGTGAGCACGTGGGCGCCGCGCGTCGCGAGGAAGCGGTCGCCGCGCTGGAGGTGCACGGACAGGGCGATGAGGTTCGCCATGGTCCCGCTGGGCGTCCACAGCGCGGCGGGCATGCCGAGCGTCTCGGCGGCGCGCTCTTCGAGCCGGGCGATGGTCGGGTCGATGCCGATCACGTTGTCGTCGACCTCGGCCTCGGCCATGGCGGCCCGCATGCGCCGATCCGGGCGGGTGACGGTGTCGGAGCGGAAATCGAGCGGAGTCGAGGTCACGCCGCGATCACATCACACCGCCACCCGCGCGATCAATGCGGCGGGGGGTGGAGGGAATCGGCGGTCTCGTGCAACCGTGGACGCCCCCGGTTCCGTCATTGAGGACGGATGAGCAGAAGAGCGGAGCAGCAGACCGCGTGGACCAGCGCGACGAAGACGAGTTCGCGGAGTACTTCTCCGCGAAGCGGGACGCCGTGCGCCGGACCGCGTACTTGCTCTGTGGCGATTGGCACAAGGCCGACGACCTCGCCCAGACGGCGTTCGTCGCGCTGCACCGGAGGTGGAAGAAGATCAGGGACCGCGCCGCGACCGACGCGTACGTCCGCAAGACGCTCGTGCGCGCCGTCATCGACGAGTCGCGCCGGCCGTGGCGCCGGGAGTGGCAGACCGAGGTCATGCCGGAGCCGGCACCGGACGGCCCCGGCCTGGCCGACAGCGTCGCGACCAGGGAAGACCTGCTGGCGGCGTTGAAGGAAGTGCCGCCGAAACAACGCGCTGTGCTGGTGCTGCGGTTCTTCGAGGGCCTGGACGTGACGGCCGCGGCGAAGGCGCTGGGCTGCAGCGAGGGCAACGTGAAGAGCCAGACCGCGCGAGGGCTGGCGAACCTGCGAGAGGTGCTGGAACGGGAGGTGGAGGCCAATGGATGAGCGTGAGTTGTTCTCCACTCTGCCTGGCGAGGTGCCGCCTGCCACGTTCACGAAGGACGACGTCGTGCGCGAGTCGCGCCGGCTGACGTTGCGCCGCCGCAACCGCATTGCCGCTGGTGGCAGCGCTGTGGTCCTGGCTTTGCTGGGCTTCGGAGCGTACGGGCTCGTGGCCGGTACGGGCGGTAAGCCCGATTCCGCCGCTGTCATGAATTCGGCCGAAGCTCCCGCGCAACCCGGTGTGTCGGCTGCGCGTCCTTTGGGTACTGGGGAGGGGAACTTCCCGGCTCTGCCGCCTCAGCAGGGAGGCAGTGGAGACGGGAGGACCGGCCCTCGGGTCGAAGGCGCCTCCGGGTGCGAAAAGGTGGACTGGGAGCTCGCCACCGCCCTCGCTGGCGAGCTCCCAGGCCACTTCACCGCCACGGAAGCCTCCCAGGGCAGCGTCTGTACGACGGGCGCCCGCGGCGCCGGGTTCCCCCTGCCGGACGGCGCGATCTCCGTGGCCGTCTTCCCGCGCGGGGCGCCGGTGACGTACCCGGCCCAGTCGGCCGGAGCGGTCACCGCGCGTGCTGCCACCGGTACCGGCGGGACCCTCGTGCTGGTGAGTGTGCCGGGGACGTTCGGGCACCCCGCGCCGTACGCCGGTGAACTGGCGCGCTTCGCCGCCTCGCTGGCACCCCGGTTCTGACGGCCCGTTGATGGCGCGGCTGGCAGAATGACCGGCCATGACGGCAGCAGCAACCACCCCCAAGGGCGAGCGCCGCCGGGCCACCCTCGTCGAAGCCGCGGCGGAGCTGCTCGCCGAAGGCGGGTTCGACGCGGTGCGCCACCGAGCCGTCGCCGAGCGGGCCGGCCTGCCGCTCGCGTCCACGACGTACTACTTCGACTCGCTCGAGGACCTGGTGACCGCCGCGGTCGAGCACCACTCGCAGGTGGAGCTCGCCAACGGGCGGCAGCAGCTGGAGGAGCTGGCCACCCGCAACCGCGGCGTCTCGGCGACCGTGGAGCTCGTGCTCGACCTCCTGCTCGGCCCGCCCTCCGGCGACCCGGAAGCCGACGCCGAGGCCGTGCTACTGCGCTACGAACGCCTCGTGGCCACCGGGCGGCGGCCGTATCTGCGACCGTTGATGCGGACGCTGTCGGACCAGCTGAACGAACTGCTGCTGGAGATCTTCACCCGCTCGGGCACGCCCGTGTCCGCGGCGGAGCTGGAGCGCCTGGTCGCACTGGTCGACGGCGCGGTGGTGAACGCCCTGATCGCCATCGACCCGGCGCCGCGGGCCGCTGCGGCGAGGATGTTGCAGGCGGCGCTCGCCGAAAGCTGACCGCCTACCGCCGCGACTTCTTCGCCTTGTCCAAGTCGTCCCGGGACTTCGTCACCAACGCGAACATCGCACCCTCCGCCGCCCCCGGATCTCGGGCCAGGATTGCGTCCAGGACCTTCCGGTGGGAGGGCACGGGGTTGTCCGAGGGCCCCGATCCGTGCACCAGCTTGTCGCGCTCGGCCAGCCCGATGGCGATGACGCGTTCGACCTGAAGCAGGAAGTTGTTGTGCGTCGCGGTCATCAGGGCGCGGTGGAAGGTCAGGTCGGCGCGGACGCTGGCTTCGGGGTCGTCGCCGGCGGTGGTCATGTCGTCGAGGGCGGCCTGCAAAGCCGCGAGATCCACGGCGTCCGCGCGTTCGGCGGCGATGCGGGCGGCGGCGGGTTCGACGACGGTGCGGACCTCGGTCAGCTCGTCGAGCAGGCCCGGGTTGTCGCTGGCCGCGGTTTGCCAGCGCATGACGTCGGTGTCGAGCATGTTCCACTGGTCGCGGGGCTGCACGAAGGTGCCGCGCTTCTGGCGCGCGTCGATCATTCCCTTGGCGGCCAGCACTTTGAGCGCCTCGCGCAGCGCGGTCAACGAGATGTCGAGCTCTTCGCGCAGCGCGGGCAGGTCGAGCACGGTGCCCTCGCCCCACTCGTCGGACAGGATCCGGGCGGCGAGCGTCTCCACGGTCTGTCCGTGCAGACCGCGGGGCCGGTGTTCGGACAATGGAGGTCCCCTCAGTCGGCAGTGCGGAGTCATCGTACCTCGGACGCGATTACGTCATAAATTATGAATACATCTTGACAGCCGCCAGCCCGGTTGCAAGTCTGTGCCAGCAGTCACTCCCCCGCAGGGGAGCGACGCTCCATTCAGACAAAGGGGTCACAGCGATGACGACTGCAGCAGGCCTGTCCCGCCGTCATTTCCTGCGCAACGCCGGCCTCGTCGGCCTGGGAGCACTCGGTTCGAGCAGCTTCCTCGCCGCGTGCGCCACCTCGGCCTCCAACGGCCCGGTGAAACAGGCCGCCGGTGCGGTCACCGTCCAGTCGAACCTCTCCTCGCCGCAGGCGAAGGTCGCCATCGAGGCGCTCGCCAAGGCGTTCGGGGACAAGGGCGGCGCGACCGCGACGGTCAACACCGTCGCGTCGGAGACCTTCCGCACCCAGCTGCCGAGCTACCTGACCTCGGCGAACCCGCCCGACACGTTCACGTGGTACCCGGGTTCGCTGCTGTCGGGTTACGCGAAGAAGGGCCTGCTGCTCGACGTCGGCGACGTGTGGCAGACGATGGGCAACTACTCCCAGGCCATGCGCACCCTGTCGGGCGACGGCGCGGGCCACCAGGTCTTCGTGCCCACCAGCTACTACTGGTGGGGCTTCTTCTACCGCAAGTCCAACTTCGCCAAGTGGGGCGTGAAGCCGCCGACGAACTGGAGCGAGTTCCTCGCGCTGTGCGAGACGTTGAAGGGCAAGGGCATCTCGCCCATCGGCCTCGGCGCGGGCGGCGGCACGCAGTGGACCGCCTCGGCGTGGTTCGACTACCTCAACATCCGCATCAACGGCGCGCAGTTCCACCGCGACCTGCTCGCCGGGCGCGGCCGCTTCGACGACCCGAAGGTCAAGAAGATCTTCGACCCGTGGCGCCAGGTGCTGCCCTACACCGACCCGAACGGCACGGCGCTCGCGTTCCAGGACGCCACCACCGTGCTGCTGCAGGGCAAGACCGGCATGGTGCTCACCGGCACCTTCTTCGCCGACGCCGCCCCGAAGGACGCGATCGACGACCTCGACTTCTTCCAGTTCCCGATCCTCGACCCGAGCGTGCCCGTCGCCGAGGAAGGCCCGACCGACGGGTTCTTCGCCAGCGCCCGCACGCCGCACGTGGCCGAGGTCAAGGAATGGTTCAAGTACGTGGCCACGGCCGAGGCGCAGGAGCTCTACATCAAGAACTCCTCCGGCACCGTGCTGCCCGCGAACCCGTCGGCCAAGGACTCCGGCACGCCGCTGGTCCAAAAGGGACGGAAGCTGCTCAACGACGCCAAGGAGCTCACGCAGTTCTTCAACCGCGACTCCTCCGACGCGCTGCAGCCGACGGCCGACGCCGCCCTGATCCGCTTCATCCAGAAGCCCAACGAGCTCGACTCGATCCTGAGCGACTGGCAGACGGCCGCGGCGAAGGTCTGGCAGGGGCAGTCCTGACATGGCGGTGCTCGCTGCCCCGGTGAAGCGTCGACGGCGCGCGGTCCGCCGCGTGCCGCCGACGCTCCTCCTGTTCGTGCTCGTGCCCGTCGCTGTCGAGGGCTTCTGGGTCTTCTGGCCGGCGCTGCAGGGGTTCTACCTGTCGCTGACGAACTGGGACGGGGTCTCCGCACCGACGTTCGTGGGGCTCGACAACTACGCCGAGATGTTGTCCGACGACATCTTCGGCACGGCCGCGCTCGACACGGTGATCTGGATCGTGCTGTTCGGCGGGTTGTCGGCGGCCGGTGGGCTCGGGCTCGCCATGCTGCTCAACCGCGAGCGCAAGGGCGTCGGCTTCTACCGGGCCGCGCTGTTCACGCCCGTGGTGTTCTCACTGGTCGCGACCGCGCTGATCTGGCAGGCGATCTACCAGCCCGACGGCGTCTTCAACAACATCCTCGGCGCGATCGGCCTGGACAGCTGGAAACACTCGTGGCTCGCCGATCCCGACACGGCGCTCTACGCGGTGCTGGTGCCGGCTTTGTGGCGCCAGCTCGGTTACGTGATGGTGCTGTACCTGGCCGGTCTCAAGGGCATCGACCCCGCGCTGTACGAAGCGGCCAAATTGGACGGTGCCACGGCCTGGCAACAGTTCCGGCACGTGACGTGGCCGCAGCTGCGCAGCGTCAACTCCGTGGTCCTGTCGGTGATCATCATCGACTCGCTGCGGTCGTTCGACGTGGTGTGGTCGATGACGAAGGGCGGGCCGTACCACTCGTCCGAGCTGCTGAGCACCTATATGTACTCCACCGCGTTCCAGTCGCTGCGGCTCGGTTACGCGTCCGCGCTGGCCGTGGTGATCTTCGTCCTCGCGTTCGGTGTGATCGTGACCTACCTCGTGCGAGCGTTCCGGGAGGACCAGTGAGCGTGACCACGACCCGGCCGGCAGCTCCTGCCGCGCCGGAGGAACGAGTCCCGGCCAAGCGCGGCCACGGCAAGCAGGGCCGCACGTTCGGTTTCCACCTGGTCGCCGGCGGCCTGTCGGTCCTGTGGCTGCTGCCGATCGTGCTGGTCATCACGACCAGCGTCCGGTCCTTTTCGGACATCGCGAGCAACGGCCTCGGCGCGCTGCCGCACTCGTTCGACCTCAGCTCGTTCGGTGAGGCGTGGGGCGTCGGCGGCGGCGGCCACGCGATGCTCAACAGCTTCATCGTCACGATCCCGACCGTGCTGCTGTCGCTGCTGCTCGCGTCGGCCGCGGCGTTCGCGCTGAGCCGTTACCAGATCCCGTTCCGCCGCACGATCATCCTCGTGATGCTGTCGGGCAACCTGCTGCCGCCGCAGATCCTGCTGGTGCCGGTGTCGAAGCTGTCCGAGCTGCTCGGCATCTACGACACGCTCACGGCGCTGATCATCGTGCAGGTCGGCTTCGGGCTCGGCTTCTACACGTTCGTGCTGCAGGGTTTCATGCGGTCCATTCCGGACGAGATCCAGCAGGCGGCGCTGATCGACGGCGCCGGGCCGATCGCCATCTTCTGGCGCATCATCCTGCCGATGACCCGCCCGGCACTGGCGGCGCTCGGCGCGCTGGCGTTCACCTGGACGTTCAACGACCTGCTGTGGTCGATCACCGTGCTGCGCACGGAAACCGTGATGCCGGTGACGCCGGCGTTGCTCGGCCTGCAGGGCCAGTACGTGTCCAACTGGAACGTGATCGCGGCGGGTTCGGTGATCGCCGCCGTGCCGACCGTGGCCGTGTTCCTGCGGTTCCAGAAGCACTTCATCTCCGGGCTCGCGATCGGGGCGATCAAGTGAACCAACGGTGGACGCTCGAACTCGAGTCCACTTCGTACACCGTCACGCTGGAGCCGGGGAACCGGTGGCTGGAGCTCGTCGCGTGGGGTCCGCGCGGCGTCGAGCGTGGTCCGTCGCCGCTGGCCAATCGTGGTGACGTGCACTTCATCACCGACGCGGACGCCGCGCCGGTCGAGTACGCGCCGCGCGGGCTGCGGCCGTTCTCGGGCGCGGACCTCGCGGTGGCGGGGGATTCGTGGTGGCGCTTCGACGCCGACGAGTCCACCGAAACCGTGCTGCGGCTGGCGTTTGTCGACGAGGTGACCGGGCTGCGGGCGGTGCAGTGTTACCGCGCGGAACCGGGCACCGACGTGCTGTGCCGGTGGGTCGAGTTCACGAACACCGGCAGCGCGTCCGTCGAGATCGACCGGCTCGGTTCGGCGGGCGTGTGCGTGCCGACCGGACTCGACGGTGCACGGCTGACGTACCTGACCGGCCAGTGGTCGCAGGAGTTCACGCGCCGCACGACCGTGCTCGAAGCCGGCGGCTTCCGCATGGAGAGCCGGTTCGGCGTGCCGGGGCACCAGTACGTGCCGTGGCTCGCGGTGCAGGACGCGGGTGAGCCGGACGGTCCGGCGTACGGCGTTTCCCTGGCCTGGTCGGGTTCGTGGGAGCTCGACGCCGAGATCGAGCCGAGTGGTCTCACGCGCGTGCGCGCGGGCCGGCTGGCCAATCCCGGCCCGATCCGGCTTGAGCCCGGCGCCGCACTGTCCACTCCGGAACTGGTCTTGGCGTCCAGTGTGGATGGACTCGCGGGCCTGGCCGACGTGTGGCACGCGTACTCGCGCAAGCTCGCCGGGCCGCGGCTCGAGAAGCGCCGCCCGGTGCTGTACAACTCCTGGGAAGCCACCGGGTTCGAGGTCAACGGCGCACGGCAGCTCGACCTCGCCAAGCAGGCCGCGGACCTGGGCGTGGAGCTGTTCGTGGTGGACGACGGCTGGTTCGTCGGCCGCGACGACGACACCGGCGGCCTCGGCGACTGGACGCCCGAGGAATCGTCGTTCGAGGGCGGTTTCGGCGCGTTCGTCGACTCCGTGCGTGGGCTGGGGCTGGACTTCGGCCTGTGGGTGGAGCCCGAGGCGATCAGCCCGAAGTCGCAGCTCTACGCCGAGCACCCCGACTGGGTCTACCGCCTCGACGGCCGCCCGGCGACGCTGATCCGCAACCAGCTGCTGCTCGACCTCGGCAAGCCCGAGGTGTTCGAGTACGTGCGCGGAGTGCTCGACGAGCTGCTCACCGCGTACCCGATCTCCTACCTCAAGTGGGACATGAACCGGCCGCCGACCGAACGCGGCCGCCCCGGCGCGCCGGCGGCGGACCTGGACGCCGAGCACGTCGCCAACTACCACCGGCTGCTCGGCCACCTGCGCACGACGTACCCCGACCTCATCGTCGAGTCGTGCGCCGGCGGTGGTGGCCGCACGGACCTGGCGACGGTCTCGCGCAGCGACGTCGTGTGGCCCAGTGACAACACCGCGCCGCTCGACCGCCTGCGCATCCAGGACGGGTTCCTGCTGATGCACGCGCCGCACCTGATGAGTTCGTGGGTCACGGACGCACCCGGCGTGTTCGACCCGCGGCCGCGTTCGCTGCGGTTCCGGTTCGTGCTCGCGATGGCGGGAGTGCTAGGCATCGGGGCCGACCTGTCGCACTGGAACGCCGACCAGCGGGCAGAAGCCGCAGAGCTGATCGCGCGGTACAAGGCTTTGCGGCCGATCCTCCACACGGGACGGTGCCGCGTCCTTTCCGGACCGGAGAAGCCGACGGCGGCCAACCAGTACACGCTGGGCGACGAGATCGTGGTCTTGGCGTGGAACACCGGCCAGGTGATCGGCACGCCACTCGTGCCCGGTCGCTCGTCCCGCATCCGGCTGCACGGCCTCGACCCGGCCGCCGCTTACCGCGACGAGGCGGGCAAGGAGTACTCCGGCGCCCACCTCACGCACGTCGGCCTGCCGGTCGAATGGACCGCGGCGCACGACGCGGACGTGTTCGTCCTGACCCGGGTCTGAACACAGAACAACGCCCTGCCGGCTTCACCGAGCCGGCAGGGCGTTGTTCGTTCTCCGAAAGACTTACAGGTCCAGCGGCAGCACGAAGCTCGGCGAACCCGTCGGGTACTTCACGACTTCGGCCTTCCCCAGCTGACCGAGCGGGAACGCGGTGATCGTGTCGTCCGACTGCGCCGCGACGTAGCAGGTGCCGTCCGCCATGGCGAAGTGGCGCGGGTGCGCGCCGCAGGGCTGGTCGGCGACGGCGGCCAGCGGTGAGCCGGCGAACGACGTGATGCAGTCCGCACCGCGGTTCGACAGGTACACCTCGGAGCCCAGGATCTCCAGCTGCGCCACGATGTTCTCGCCCTCGAAAGCGCCGTGCGTGGCCGGTGTCGAAGCCACGACCTCGAATGCGCCCGGGGACGTCTCGCGCACCGTCAGCACCTCGCTGGACAGCTCACAGGCCACGTAGGCCAGGTCCGAGCCGGGAATCCGCACGAGCTGGCGAGGCCCGCTGCCCGGGGGCAGCTTCGACACGGCGAGCGGCGACAGCGTGCCTTCGGAGGACAGCGTGTAGCTGCGGATCTCGTCCGTGCCCAGGTCCACGGCGCTCACCACGGAGCCGTCGGCGTTCGGCACGGCCATGTGGACGTGCGCGGACTCCTGGCGTGCGGAGTTCGGGCCGGTGCCGCTGTGCTGCACCAGGTCCGTGCGGCCGGTGATGCGGCCCTCACGCGACAGGCCGAACACCGCGAGGCTGCCGCCGGTGTAGTTGGCGCACAGCAGGAACCGCCCGTCGGGAGTCACCGCGAGGTGGCACGGGTGCGCGCCGCCGCTGGGTACCTCCTCGTCGAGCAAGGACGGCTCTCCGTCCACAAGCGACACCGAGCTGACCGCGCCCTCGTCGGTCTCATCGGTGGCGTAGAGCACCGGCAACGTCGGGTGCTTGACCAGCCACGACGGCGACCTCAGCACCAGCGTCGACTCCCAGGTCAGCCCCCCGGCCGAGTCCCGGCGGAACGTGGCGATGCCACTGCCCTTCCCGCCCATCTCGGCGGTGTAGCAGCCGACCAGCACGACGTCCGTCACGAGCCCTCCCTCACCATCGCGGCCACGCGGGCCCTGATGTCGTCGGCGGTCCCGCGCGTGAGCGCCGAGCCCATGCCGACCGCGACCGCGCCCGCCGCGAGCCACTCTGGCACGTCCTCGGGAGCGATTCCACCCGTCGGCACGAGCGGCGCCTGCGGCAGCGCCGCGCGCACGTCCTTGACCCATCGCGGGCCCAGCGCCGTGGCCGGGAAGACCTTCACCGCGTCGGCGCCCTCTTCCAGCGCCCGCACGATTTCCGTCACCGAGCCGGCGCCCGGGAACGCGGCCGCGCCGTACCGGTGAGCGGTGCGGATCACGGCGGCCTCGAAGTTCGGCGACACCAGGAACCGCGCTCCCGCACGGATCGCGAGCACGGCGGAGGCCTCGTCGAGCACGGTGCCGGCACCGATCACGGCGTCGGGGTACGCCGCCGTGAGCTCCTCGATCGCCGCCAGGGCACCGGAGTTGGTGAGCGGGACCTCGATCGACCGCAGGCCCGCGTCCACGGCGGCACGAGCGGCGACCACGGCGGACGCGGCATCCGCGGTCCGCACGATGCCCACGACCCCTTGCCGCAGGGCGGCGTGCGTGATCTCCCAGCGGTAGCTCATCGGTGTACCTCCTCGCCGCCACCGAGGGCGGCGCTCGTGCGGGCCAGTTCGGCCCGGTCGGGCAGTCCTTCCAGATCCGTGCGCGTGCCGACGACCAGCGCCGCCGACACCGCGCCGGCCAGCAGCGCTTCGGCGGGCGAACCACCGCGCAGCCAGGACGACAGGTAGCCGGACGTGAGCGCGTCGCCTGCGCCCACCGGGTCGACGACCTGCGTGACCAGGGTTTCCTGGCTCCACTCGTACTCGGCCGTGACCGCGCGCGCCACCTTGTCGCGCTGCTTCACCACGACCGTGCCGACACCCTTGGCGACCAAATCGGCGGCCGAAGCGTCGAGCAGCTCCAGCTCGTCCTCGCCGGCGAACACCAGATCCGCCTGGTGCAGCAGCGGTCCCACGGTCTCGCGCCACTGCGCGGGCGACGCCAGCTTGAGCCGCACGTTGGGGTCGAACGCGATCGTCGCCCCCGCCGCGCGCGCCAGCTCGAACAACGCCAGCACCGCGTCGCGCGCGGACAGCGACAGCATCGCCGTGATGCCCGAGACCAGCACGAGCCGCGCGCCGCCGAGGCCGGCGGCGCGGACGTAGTCGGCCGACAGCGAGCACGCCGCCGAACCCGCGCGGTGGTACTGCACGTCGATGCCGCGGCCCGGGGTGTCGTCGCGCAGCAGCAGTCCGGTGAACCCGGCCGGGTCCACCTCGACGCCCGAGACGTCCACGCCTTCGGCCCGCAGCGTGCTCAGCACGGCGGCGCCGGACGAGTCGTCGCCGACGCGGCTGAGCCAGCGCACGCGGTGGCCGAGCCGCGCGAGGCCGACCGACACGTTGGCTTCGGCCCCGGCCACGGACGCGGTGAAGGTGTGCGCGCGCCGCAGCGCGACGCCGGGTTCCGCGAGCAGCAGCCGCATCGCTTCGCCCAGGGTGAGGACTTCGATGTCGTTCATCGCAGGCAGCATACCGCGTGAAATCTTAATTTAGGATTTATTCTTGACGCGACCTCCGCGACCCCGGCATGCTGCTCGCGGGCCGGACGATCACGGCCCCCTTCGGCGCTGTTTCGACGACGAAAGGTGTCGCCACATGCTCCCGCGCTCCCCACGCAGATCCCGCAGGGCACTCACGATCACGGCGGCGGCCGCGGCCGCCGCCACCGTGGTCGGGCTCGCGACCCCCGCCTCCGCGGCCCCGGCCGCGCTCTTCCCGCAGCAGTCCACCGCCGCCGACCAGGGCGCCCCGGACTACTACAACTCCGGCCTGGCGCAGACGCCGTACATGGGCTGGAACAACTACTTCGGCATGCCGACCGTGACCGAGGCCGGCGTGAAGGGTGTCGCCGACTACCTCGTCTCCAGCGGCCTGGCCAAGGCCGGCTACAAGTACGTCTGGATTGACGGCGGCTGGAACGCCAAGGTCCCGCGTGACGCGCAGGGCAACCTCGTGCCCGACCCCGAGCGTTTCCCGTCCGGCATGTCCGCGCTGGTCAAGTACATCCACGACCGCGGCCTGCTCGCCGGCATCTACACCGACGCCGGCCCGTCCGACGGCAAGAACTGCGCCGCGGGCAGCCAGGGCTACTACGAGCAGGACACGAAGCGCTTCGCCACCTGGAAGTTCGACGCGATCAAGGTCGACTTCCTCTGCGGCATCGCGAACAACCTCGACCCGGCGAAGGCGTACACCGAGTTCAGCGCGGCCCTGCAGAAGGCGGGCCGCAAGATGATCCTGAACATCTGCAACCCGGTGACCGACGACTGGGGCGTGCCGCACACGCCCAGCCAGACCGCCGGCGTCTCCTACACCTTCGGCCCGCTCGTGGCCGATTCCTGGCGCACCAACACCGACGTGGCCTTCGGAACCCCGTACGAGGGGATCTACAAGGACATGCTGCGCAACGCCGACGTCAACGCGGCGCACCCCGAGGCCAACGGGCCCGGCCACTGGAACGACCCCGACTTCCTGATCCCGATGCGCAAGACCGAGCAGGGCACCCTCGAGATGAACGAGGAGGAGTCGACCACGCAGCTCGTGCTGTGGGCGGAAATGGCTTCCCCGCTCATCATCGGCTCCGACCCGCGCACGCTGCCGCAGTCGATGATCGACACGCTGAAGAACCCCGAGATCATCGCCGTCGACCAGGACAAGCTCGGGATCCAGGGCGTTCGCGTGGCTTCCAACGGCTCGACCGACACCTACAGCAAGCGGCTCTCGAAGGACGGCGACCGCGCGGTCGTGCTGCTCAACCGCGGTGACGCGGACACGCAGATGACGCTGAACTTCGCCGACGCCGGCCTCACCGGCAAGGTCTCGATCCGCGACCTGCGCGCCCGCGCCGACCGCGGATCGGCGACCGGCACCTACACCGTCACGGTTCCCGCGCACGGCACGGCGTTCCTGAAGCTGCACGGCACGGACCTGGTGCCCGGCACCAGCGTCGCGAGCGGTGCTTCGGCCAGCCCGGCCGTGGTGCGCACCGGCGACAAGACCGTGACGTTCACCCGCGGCCCGCTCGGTGTGCTCCAGACGCAGGGCCTCGGCAAGGGCACCTCGGTCATCGGCGGCCCGTTCCTCGGCCAGCCGGCGGCGAACGCGCACGGCTCGGCCATCGACGTCTACGTCCGTGGTCTGGACAACGCCGTGTGGCAGCTGACCTACGACGGGAAGCGCTGGGGCGCCTGGCACCGGCTCGGTGGCAACCTCACCGACTCGCCGTCCGTGACCGCCGACGGCACGCTCTACACCCGGGGCACCGACGGACAGGTCTGGACCCGCACCACCGACGGCCGCTGGTCCTCGCTCGGCTCGCCGAACGGCGCGCAGATCTACGGCCGCCCCGGCGCCGCGACCTCGACGGCCGGCACCACGGTCGCCGTCCGCACCCCGGACGACGGCGTGTGGGTCCGTACCCGCGGCACCGACGGCACGTGGTCGGACTGGACGTCGATCGGCGGCACCGTCTCGAGCAGCCCGACGCTCGTCGCGCAGGGCGACAAGGTCTCGGTGTTCGCGCTGGCCAGCGACTACACGCTGTGGCAGAACGACCGCACCGGCACCACGTGGGCCGGCTGGTTCAAGCAGCCGAAGTACCCGTCCGGCAGCGTCGTGGGCACCCTCGGCGGTGCGGCTGACGCGAATGGCGTCTGGCTCGGGGTGCGTGGTCCGGACGACCATGTCCGCGTAGACAAGCTCTGAGTACCAGGCTCTGAGCACGAGGAGGATTTGGCGATGTCCACACCAGACAACCCGACGGCCGTGGTGACCGGTGCCGCGTCAGGCATCGGCGCGGCGACGGCCCGGCGCCTGCAGGCCGACGGCTACCGCGTCGTGGGTGTGGACCTCGCCCCCCTCCCCGACGACCTCGCCGGCGTGCGCGGCGATGTGACCGCCGACGAGACCTGGGCGCAGGTCGTCGCGATGGCGGGCGAGGGCGGGGGCATCACTGCGCTGGTCAGCAACGCGTATGTACCGACCACCGGTCCGCTGCACGAGATGCCGCGCGAGCAGTGGCAGCACCAGCTCGACGTGAACCTCACCGGTTCCTACCTCGCGGTGAAGGCGTGCCTGCCCTCGCTGCGGGCCCGGCGGGGTTCCGTCGTGCTGGTGTCTTCGGTCCACGCGCGGTTCGGCCTGCCGGGCCACCCGGCGTACGCGGCGAGCAAGGGCGCGCTGGTTTCGCTGGCCCGCCAGCTCGCCGTGGAGTACGCGCCGGAAGTGCGCGTGAACTCGGTGCTGCCCGGTCCCGTGCGCACGCAGGCGTGGGACCGGCTCACCGAAGAGGACATCGAACGCAGCGCGCGGGCCACGCCCGTCGGACGGCTGGGCGACCCGGGCGAGGTCGCCGCCGTGATCGCGTTCCTGCTCTCGCCGGCGGCCTCGTTCGTCACGGGCGCCGACCTGACCGTCGACGGCGGCTGGTCGGCCGCCAAGGATTCCGCTTAGACCGCGTCTCTTAGGAAGTGGGGGTCAGGTGAAGATCACCGGTATCGAGACGTTCCTCGTCGCACCACGTTGGTTGTTCCTGAAGGTGAACACCGACGAGGGCATCTCCGGCTGGGGCGAGCCCGTGGTCGAGGGCCGCGCCGAGACGGTGCGCGCGGCGGTGCACGAGATGGCCGAGCTGCTCGTCGGCCAGGACCCGCTGCGCATCGAGGACCACTGGCAGACGTTGCGCCGCGGCGGGTTCTACCGCGGCGGGCCCGTGCTCTCCAGCGCGCTCGCGGGCTTCGACCACGCGCTGTGGGACATCGCCGGAAAGGTGCACGGGGTGCCCGTGCACGAGCTGCTCGGCGGGCCCGTGCGCGACCGCGTGCGCGTGTATTCGTGGGTGGGCGGCGATCGTCCTTCGGGCATTTTCGACGCCGTGTCCGCGCAGGTGGAGGCCGGTTTCACGGCGGTGAAGATGAACGTGGCGGGACCGCTCGCGCCCATCGCGTCACCCGCCGAAGCCAACGCCGCGCTGGCCCGGGCGCGTGAGGCGCGTGAGGCGCTGGGCCCGGAGCGCGACCTCGCCATCGACTTCCACGGCCGCGTCTCGCCCGCGATGGCGCGGCGGCTGGTGAAGATGCTCGAAGAGGTCCAGCCGATGTTCGTCGAGGAGCCGGTGCTGCCGGAGACGCAGGGAGGCGCGCTGGCGTCGGTCGTCTCCGCGTCGACGGTGCCGATCGCGGTCGGCGAACGGCTGTACTCGCGCTGGGAGTTCAAGCCGGTGCTCGACGCGGGCGTCGCCGTGGTGCAGCCCGACCCGTCGCACGCCGGCGGCATTTCGGAGCTGCGGCGCATCGCCGCGCTGGCCGAGGTCTACGGCGCGAGCATGGCCCCGCACTGCCCGCTCGGCCCGATCTCGCTGGCGGCGTCGATGCAGGTGGCCTTCGCGACGCCGAACTTCCTGATCCAGGAACAAAGTCTCGGCATGCACTACCACCAGGGCACCGAGGCGCTGAGCTACCTCACGGACTCCGCGCTGTTCCGCTTCACCGACGGCTACGCCGCGCGGCCGACCGCCCCGGGCCTCGGCATCGAGGTCGACGAGGAAGCCGTGCGCCGCGCCGACGAGGTCGGCCACCACTGGCGTTCGCCGGTGTGGCGCCTGGACGACGGCGGGCTCGCCGAATGGTGACCGACGTCGTGTGGCTCGACAACGGTGTGCTGCGGCTCGGCGTCGTCCCGGCGCTGGGCGGGCGGCTGTTGTCGCTGGCGCACGGAGACGTCGACCTGCTGTGGCGCAACCCGGCGTTGCTGAGTCCCGACCTGCAGCCGCTCGACGGTCACGTCCTGGCCCCGAACTCCGGCCGGATGGGCGACTGGGTCAACTACGGCGGAGACAAGACCTGGCCCGCACCGCAGGGCTGGGACGGGCCCGGCCAGTGGGCGGGGCCGCCGGACCCCGTGCTGGACTCGGGCCCGTACTCCGTCTCCGGCCTCACCGGGTGCTCGGTCACCCTGACCAGCGGCGTCGAACCCCGCACGGGCCTGCGGTTCACGCGCGAGCTGACGCTGGGCTCGGGCGCTTCGTACACCCTGCGGCTCACCGCGGCGAACTGCTCCGAGGCGCCGGTGCGCTGGGCCCTGTGGAACGTCACCCAGCTCCCCGGCGGCGGCACCGTCACGGCGGGCCTGACCGGCGTGCGCACCCCGGCCGTCGTGGAGCTCGTGGCGGGCACCGGAAACCCGAAGTACACAGTGGACGGTGGCACGCTCGTGGTGCCGGCGCAGGACGTCGTCGGCAAGCTCGGCGTGCCGGACACCGCGGGCTGGGTCTCGTGCACCATCGGCGAGACCACGCTCACGCTGTCCTTCGACGTCGACCCGGCCGCGGAGTACCCCGACGCCGGGTCGCCGCTGGAGATCTGGCTGGAACACCCGCTGCCGGAACCCCTCGCCGACCTGGGCGACCTCGACCCGCCGGCGCGCATCGTGGAGCTGGAGGCGCTCGGCCCGCTGACCACGCTCGCTCCCGGTGAGACGACGTCGCTGACCGTGACCGGAACCGTCTCGGGCTGACGGCTCAGGCGTTCCAGCCGGGCGCGCGCGACGTGGTTCGTGCCCGTTCGTCACCGTGAGTGCCTCCGATAAATCCCTCGCGCACCCGCGGTCGGGTGTGTCAGGCTCTCCGCCGGCTCGGTGCACGGGGTGCCGAGGCCTTCGCGAGGCCGAACCGGTGGGAGTCACTGTGATCCCACCGGCCCCGCCCACGTCTGACCTGCGCGGGTATCGTGGCCGCGTGACGGACAAGCCCCGGATTCCCAACGTGCTCGCTGCCCGCTACGCCTCGCCCGAGCTGGTGCGGCTCTGGTCGCCCGAGCAGAAGGTGGTGCTGGAGCGGCAGCTGTGGCTCGCCGTGCTCCGCGCGCAGAACGAACTGGGCGTCGAGGTGCCCGAAGGCGTGCTCGCGGACTACGAGCGCGTGATCGACGACGTGAACCTCGAGTCGATCGCCGAGCGCGAGCGCGTGACGCGCCACGACGTGAAGGCCCGCATCGAGGAGTTCAACGCCCTCGCCGGCCACGAGCACGTGCACAAGGGCATGACCTCGCGCGACCTCACGGAGAACGTGGAGCAGCTGCAGCAGCTGCGGTCGCTGGAGCTCATGCGCAGCCGTGTCGCCGCGGTGCTCGCGCGCCTGGCCGCGCTGGCCGTGGAGCACTCCGACCTCGTGATGGCCGGGCGCTCGCACAACGTCGCCGCGCAGGCCACCACGCTGGGCAAGCGCTTCGCGACCGCGGCCGACGAGCTGCTGGTCGCGTTCTCCCGCCTGGACAACCTCATCGAGCGCTACCCGCTGCGCGGCATCAAGGGCCCGGTCGGCACGGCGCAGGACATGCTCGACCTGCTGGGCGATGAGTCCACTTTGGACCTCCTGGAATCCAAGATCGCCGAGCACCTGGGGTTCCGCAACCACTTCGTGAGCGTCGGGCAGGTCTACCCGCGTTCGCTCGACTTCGACGTGCTGTCCACGCTGGTGCAGCTGGCCGCGGCGCCGTCGAGCCTCGCCAAGACGATCCGCCTGATGGCCGGCCACGAGCTCGTGACCGAGGGCTTCAAGCCGGGCCAGGTCGGCTCGTCGGCCATGCCGCACAAGATGAACACGCGCTCGTGCGAGCGGGTCAACGGCCTCGCGGTCGTGCTGCGCGGGCACCTGTCGATGATCGGCGAGCTCGCGGGCGACCAGTGGAACGAAGGCGACGTGTCCGATTCGGTCGTGCGTCGCGTCGCGCTGCCCGACGCGTTCTTCGCGCTCGACGGCCTGCTGGAGACCTTCCTCACGGTGCTGTCCGAGTTCGGCGCCTTCCCGGCCGTGGTCGAGCGTGAGCTGGATCGCTACCTGCCGTTCCTCGCCACCACGAAGGTGCTGATGGCGGCCGTGCGCGGCGGCGTCGGGCGGGAGACGGCCCACGAGGCGATCAAGGAGAACGCCGTCGGCGTGGCCCTGACCATGCGCGAGCGCGGTGCCGAGAACGACCTGCTCGACCGGTTGGCGGCCGACGACCGGCTGCCGCTCGACCGCGGTGACCTCGACAAACTCCTCGCCGACCGGATCTCGTTCACGGGCGTGGCGCCGGCGCAGGTCGAGGAGGTGGCCCAGCGCGTGGAGACCGTGCTGGAGCGCTTCCCCGAGGCGGCGCAGTACGCGCCGGGACCGATCCTGTAAGCGGAACTGACGGGACCCGACGGAAAATCCGGCTACTCCGGAGCGAGGCTGCTTCCTAGCCTCGGGGCACTGGCGACAGAAGAGAGTCGACGATGCCCCTCGCCCGCCGTGGCCTGGTTCTCCTGCTCACCGCCGTGCTGGCGGCCGCGTGTTCGAGCGGCCCGCCGGCCGCTCCCGCCCAAGCTCCGGCGCCGGCGTGCCGGGTGGTGAAGACCCCGGTCTCGGTGCCCGGCGTGGCCGCGCCGGGCCAGCTCACCGGTGATCTGTGCACGCCCCCGAGCGGCAACGGCACCGTGCTGCTGCTCGTCGCCGGGGGCGGCGAGAACGCCGACTACTGGGACCTGCCCGAGCTGCGCTCGAACAGCCTCGTGCGCGCAGCCCTGGCCGAGGGCTACGCCACCTACGCGCTCGACCGGCTCGGCACCGGCCGCTCGACCGTGCCGGCGTCGAGCAAAGCGGTGACCTACGACGCGCAAGTGTCCACTGCGGACCAGGTGGCGACGGCCTTGCGCAGCGACGCCCAGGTGTTCGGCACGACCTGGCACACCGTTGTCGGCATCGGCCACTCGCTGGGCTCCGGCACGCTGGCCGGCGTCGCGGCCAAGCACGCCGGAGTGCTCGACGCCCTGATCCTCACCGGGTACGGCGCCGCCGTGACCCCGGAAACCCTGCAGCTCGACAAGCTCTACCAGGTGCCGGCGCGGACCGTCGGGACCCGGTGGCAAGGCCTGGACGACGGGTACGTGACGGTGCTGCCGGACAAGGTCGAGCAGATCGGCCTCGTCCACGGCCCGGGCACCGACCCGAAAGCGCTACCGGTGATCGGCGCCCACCAGGGAATCCTGTCCGACACCGAGCTGTCGTCGCGGCCGCAGGGCGCCGCCGCGGCCGCGCAGGCGGCCCGGATCACGGTGCCGGCGCTGGTCGCTGTCGGCCAGTTCGACCGCCACTACTGCGAGGGCAATCCGGTGGGCGCGCCGCCGTCGCCGACGCCGCAGTGCGCAGGAGCGCCCACGTTCCAGAGCTACGAGAAGAAGCTCCTGCCGAACGCGTGCCTCGCCACGCACCTGGTCACCGGCAGCGGGCACGCGATCCAGGAGGAGCTCGCCGCACCGGCGGCGAACGCGTTGTACCTGTCGTGGCTGCGAACCACCTTCGGCGGCGGAAAAGCGCAGTGCGCGGAGACCGGCCCGATGCCGTGAGCTACCTCATTCGCGAGCGCCCGCGAAGCCCGCGAGTCCCGTTCACCGGGAAACCGGTTCCGGCTCGACCAGCGCCGGCGCGAATTCCTGTGACCGCGGGCACGAAGTCCACGTACTGAGACGAAGTTACCCGATCGGGCGAAATCCCTAATCTCGGACGCTGAACCCGGAAGCGCCAGGCCGCACCCCGCGGCCTGGCGGTTTTCATGTCCGTGAGCCAGGAAGAAGTCATGCGCAAGCTCCTCAGCACCCTCGCCGTCGTAGTCGCCTCTGCCGTCACGCTCACCGCGTGCGGCTCGTCGGACGCGTCGGGTCAGACGCTGCGCGTCGGCACCCTCACGGACGCGCCGCCGAGCATCTACCTCGAAAACGGCCAGTTCACCGGCTACGACAACGAGCTGCTGCGCGACATCGCCAAGCGCGAAGGGTTCCAGGTCGAGTTCGTCGGCACCGAGTTCTCCGGCCTGCTCGCCAAGGTCGCGGGCGGCCAGCTCGACATCGGCAGTTCCACGATTTCGGCCACCACCGCGCGCAAGAAGACCGTCGCTTTCTCCAACGGCTACGACACCAGCTACACCACCGTCGTGAGCAAGAAGGGCGCGAACCTGGCCGACGCGAGCGCGTTCGCGGGCAAGCGCCTCGGCGTGGTGCAGGGATCGGTGCAGGACGAGTTCGCGGGCAAGCTCGCGGGCGCCGAGGTCGTGCGCTTCCCCGACTACAACGCGGGTTTCGCGCAGCTGCGCGACGGCGGCCTCGACGGCTGGGTGGTGCCCAAGGACATCGGCCAGAAGTACCTCGACCAGAACCCGACCGTGCCGCTGGAGTTCGGCTACACCGTGCTGGACAAGGACACGCCCTCGGCCTACGCGGTCGCGAAGTCCAATCCGGACCTGCTGAACAAGCTCAACGACGGCCTCGCCAAGGCCGTCGCGGACGGCACCGTCGCCCGCCTGCACGCCCAGTTCTTCAAGCAGGCGCCCGTGGCCCCGGAGCTGGCCAAGGGCGGTCCCGGTCTGCCGGTGAAGAACGCGTGACTGTCTTATCCTGCATCGACGGTTCCGGCCGGGAAGCTGAGGAGTGACATGAAGAAGACATTGGTCACAGCCGTCACGGCGGCGGCCCTGCTCGCCACGCTCACCGCGTGCGGAGGGGGCAGCGGCAGCGACGGTGACACCCTGCGCGTCGGCACGCTGAGCGACTCGCGACCCAACGCCTACCAGGAGAACGGCCAGTTCACCGGGTTCGACAACGAGCTGTTGAAGGACATCGCGGCCAAGGAGAACCTGAAGGTCGAGTTCGTCGCGGTCGACTTCTCCGCGCTGCTGGGCCAGGTCGCCAACGGGACGTTCGACATCGGCAGCGCGGGCATCGCGCAGACCGACGCGCGCAAGCAGACCGTGGCGTTCTCCGATCCGTACAACTACCAGTCGCTCGGCATCGAGGCCAAGGAGACGGCGGGCATCACCGACGAGAGCTCCTTGGCGGGCAAGCGGATCGGCGTGGTGCAGGGCACCGTCTCCGACACCTGGCTCGCGGCCAACGCACCCAAGGCCCAGGCCGTGCGCTTCCCGAACGACGCGGCGGCGCTGAGCGCGCTGAAGTCGTCGGCGATCGACGGCGCGGTGTTCGACGCGGCCTCGGCGGAGGACTACTCGGCGAAGAACCCGGGCCTCAAGGTCACCAAGACGATCACCACGACGATCCCGCACGGGTACGCCGTGAAGAAGGGCAACACCGACCTGCTGAACAAGCTCAACGACGGCATCAAGAAGGTCGTCGCCGACGGCACCTGGAAGAAGGTGCACCAGCAGTTCGAGCCGAACGAGCCCGTGCCCACCGATTTCGCCACGGGGCAGTAGCGCGTTATGGATCAGTTTCTCGACACGTTCCTCAACTGGGACTACATCTGGCAGGTCTTCCCCGACCTGCTCAAGACGGGCCTGGTCAACACGCTGATCCTCGCCGGGGTGTCGGCGGTCATCGGCACCGTGCTCGGCATGGTGCTGGCCGTGATGGGACTGTCCAAGAAGATCTGGCTGCGCTGGCCCGCGCGGGTGTACACCGACATCTTCCGCGGTCTGCCCGCGATCCTGACGATCCTCGTGATCGGCCAGGGTCTCGGCACGCTCGCGCGGCCGATCGTCGGCCACAACCCGTACCCGCTGGGCATCACGGCGCTGAGCCTGATCGCCGCGGCCTACATCGGCGAGATCTTCCGCGCGGGCATCCAGAGTGTCGAAAAAGGACAGCTGGAGGCCAGCCGCGCGCTGGGCATGACCTACACCAAGGCGATGCTGCTGGTGGTGATCCCGCAGGGCGTGCGCCGCGTGCTGCCCGCGCTGGTGAACCAGTTCATCGCGCTGGTGAAGGACTCGACGCTGGTGTACTTCCTCGGGTTCCTCACCTCGCAGCGCGAGCTGTTCCGCATCGGCCAGGACCTGGCGGCCAACACGGGCAACCTGTCGCCGCTGGTGGCCGCCGGCGCGGTGTACCTCGTGATCACCGTGCCGCTCACGCACCTGGTGAACTACATCGACAAGCGCCTGCAGACCGGCCGCAAGGTCCGCGCCGACCCCGGCGACGACGGCGGCAGCAACCTGTCGCTCGTGAACACCGAGAGGGTGAGCCTGTGACCACCGCCGTGCGTTCGTCCAGTGTGGAGCTGCGCGACATCCACGTCAGCTTCGGCACGCTCGAAGTCCTGCGCGGCGTGGACCTGAGCGTGCCCAGCGGCCGCACCACGTGTGTCATCGGGCCTTCGGGCTCGGGCAAGTCCACGTTGCTGCGCTGCGTCAACCGCCTGCAGGAACCCGACAGCGGCGACCTGCTGCTCGACGGCACCAGCGTGATCCACTCGAACCCGGACGTGCTGCGCCAGCGCGTGGGCATGGTGTTCCAGCACTTCAACCTGTTCGGTCACCGCAGCGTGCTGGACAACATCGTGCTGCCGCTGCGGAGCGTGAAGAGACTGTCCAAAGAGGACGCGACGGCGATCGCGCACGCGCGGCTGGCCGAGGTCGGCCTGGAGGACAAGGCCCCGTACCGGCCGTCGGCGCTCTCCGGCGGGCAGCAGCAGCGCGTGGCCATCGCGCGGGCGCTGGCGATGGACCCCGAGGTGATGCTGTTCGACGAGGCCACCTCCGCGCTGGACCCCGAGCTGGTCAAAGGCGTGCTGAACCTCATGGCGGGCCTGGCCGAGCGGGGCCTCACGTTGATCGTGGTCACGCACGAAATGGGCTTCGCTCGCAGCGTCGCCGACGAGGTGGCGTTCATGGACGCGGGCCGGATCGTGGAGCAGGGCAGCCCGGACCAGATCTTCGACAACCCGCGCAGCCCGCGGTTGCAGCAGTTCCTTTCGCAGGTGCTCTGAGCGCTCTCGGCAATTTCCCCGAATCGTTCGCCCGTATCACGAAATTCGGTGACTTGACCGGAGAATTCCGGAGCGTAGTCTCGGCCCCGCACTTCATCGCATTCACGCTCGAGGCGAGAGCGAGGAAGCCGAGATGGGTGGAGCCGGGGAGCTCACCGCGCGGGTCAAGGGCGGCGTCTATTTTCCGGGCGACGTGGGATACGACCGGGAACGGGTCGGGTTCGACCGCGCGCTCGACCACCGGCCCGAGGTGGTGGTGGCGGCCGGGGCCGAGTCCGACGTGGTCGCGGGCGTGCGCTTCGCCGCGGAGCACGGGCTGGCCGTCGACGTGCAGGCGACCGGCCACGGCGCGCACCGCTCGATGGGCGGCGGCCTGCTCGTCACCACGCGGAGCCTGAACCGCGTCGAGGTCGATCCGCGCCGGCAGGTCGCGCGCGTTTCGGCCGGCGCCACCGCGGGCGACGTGCTCGCCGCCACCGCCGCACACGGCCTGACCGCACCGGTCGGGTCCGCGCCCGGCGTCGGCTTCGTCTCCTACAGCCTCGGCGGCGGCCTCGGGATGCTCGGCCGGCGCCACGGGTACGCCGCCGACCACGTGCGCCGCCTCGATGTCGTGACGGCCGACGGCCGCGAGCTCACCGTCACCGCCGAGCAGCACACTGACCTGTTCTGGGCCCTGCGCGGCGGCGGTGGCAACCTCGCCGCGGTCACGGCGCTGGAAACCCGCCTGGTGCCGCTGCCCGAGCTCTACGGCGGCGGCCTGTTCTTCACCGCCGAGCGCGCGCCGGTGGTCATCGAGCGGTTCCGGTCGAGCCTGGCGACGGCGCCGCGGGAGCTGAGCCTGTCGCTCGCGTTCCTCGCCTTCCCGGACGTGCCGGGCGTGCCCGAGCCGCTGCGGGGCCGGTTCTGCTGCCACCTGCGCGTGGCCTACCTCGGCGCCGCGGACGCCGGCCGGCGGTTCGTCGAGCCGCTGATCACGGCGGGCCCGTTCCTCGACACGGTGAAAACGATGCCGCTGACCGACCTCGGCTCGATCCACGCGGATCCGGTGGGCCCGATGCCGGTCGACAGCGAGAGCGTCGCGCTGACCGGCGAAGACGCGCTGGAGGTCGTGCCCTCGCTCGTGAATCCGCACGCGCCGTTCATGCTGGAGCTGCGCCACCTCGGCGGCGCGCTGGCCGACCGGCCGGCGATCGCGAACGCCGTCGGGCACCGCGCGGCGCGGCTGAACCTGTTCACGTCGGCCTACCCCGGCACCACCCCCGGGTCGCAGGCGCACGTCTACGACGCCGTTTCGGAATGGAGCGCGGGCGGTCCACTGAGGACGTTCCTGCCGACGAGCCACGTCGACGCGTCGTCCTGCTACGAACCGGCCACGGCCACGGAACTCGCGCGGCTCAAGGAGGTCTGGGATCCGGGTGACGTGTTCAGCTTCACGCCGGCCGTGGTGGCACCAGCTCTTCGAGCCAGTCGAACATCCGGTTCTCGGTGAGCAACCGGCCCATCGGCTGCACGTGCTCGTTGGCGCCCTCCTCGACGGTGAACCGCAGCAGGTCGGCGCGGCCGCCGCGCCCGCGCACCAGCTCGGCGAGCCGGCTGGACTGACCGGGCCAGAACTGCTCGTCGTCGGGGTCGGCGATGAGCAGGGGCGTGCTGATGGCGGCGACGGTTTCCTCGTCCAGCCGGTACTTCTCGACGGCCTTGAACAGGTCGTACCAGTCCTCGTGCGAGTACGGCCGCGCTCGGAACGTCAGGGTGCGGCGCAGGCCCGGCAGACGGACGGCGAGGCCCATGTCGCGGTTGAACGCGTCGCGCTCGCTGTGCGCGAGCGCCGACCGCATGCCCCTGGACAGCGGGTGCATCCACGACGCCGACACGTCGACCACACCCGGGTCGAGCACCGCGGCGGCCAGGCGGTGCTCGAACGCGAGCGCACGGGGCAGCCAGTAGCCGGCCTGGCTGATGCCGTAGCCGGCGAGCTCGGCGACGTCCGGACGGTCGACGAGCGTGTCGACGACCGGGGTGAGCACGGCTTCCCAGTCGTGGCGGAAACACGTTTCGCTCTCGAACAGCATCGACTGCTGGCCGGGGCCGTCGTAGAGGAACGCGTTCCAGCCGCGGGCCAGCGCGCCGGCGGCGGCGGAGGTCCACAGGTCGCTGAGGGCGCCGTCGCTGCCGTTGGTGATGACGAGCGTCCGGCGTGCGGTGCCGGAGGCGTCGGGGCGCAGGAGGTAGCCGGGCAGCTCTGTGCCTTCGTAGGGAACCGGTACGCGGAGGAAGGCGCCGTCGGAGCAGTCGACCACGGCTTCCCAGCATTCCCGGTGGTGGCGGAACGCTTCGGTCAACGCGGCCGTGTCGTCCCCTGTGGACAGTCCGTCGACGACGCAGGCCCAGTACGTCGCCGCGCGCAGGTAGTGGGAGCCGGCGCTGACCAGGTGCCCGGCTTCGCGCGCCTTCAGGGCTTCTTCCTGGACGCGGCCCGCGGTCCGTTCCCATTCGCGCGCCCAGTCCGCTTGCCGGCCGACGCGGGCGATCGTCGCCAGCACCTCGCCGACCTCACTCGCCCCGCGCACCGCTCGGCCGAGCACCCCGCGCGTCGCGAAATCGAGCTCGTCGTCGCGGAAGAACCCCGCGGAAATGACCTTGTTGCCGTGGGAAACCAACGCCGCCATTCGTGCCTCCCCATTTTTCGTCCACACTCGCCTCTCGGTGCGGGCGTTGACAAGGCGGCGTTCTGCTCAGCCGGTGGGGGAAGCGGTGATCGTGCATTCCTCGGCGGCGCCCAAATTCAGCACGGCAGCAGCGGATCCGCCGTTGACGGCGACCGCCAGGTGGCCGGCGGAGTCGGTGAAAACCAGGTTCGCGCCCGGGGGCACGTCGCCGAACGTCCGCCCGATCGTCGCGGACACCGCGACGCGTTCGCTGTGGACCGTGACGCCGCCCGCCAGCCCGGTCAGCTCCAGGTCGGCGGGGGTGGCGGCGAGCTGGACGTTGCCGAAGTGGTCGACCGTCAGCACGTCCGACACGAGCTTCCCGGGGAACGCGGCGATCAACGGCTCCGGCAGCCGGACCAGGTCGTCGACCTCAGGCCCGAAGCTCGCGGGTTCGGCCCCGAGCGCGAGGCGCGCGGCGGCGGGGGCGAACACGTCGCGGCCGTGGAAGGTCGCCGACGCCGGGCCGGGCACGTCGATCTCGTAGGCCTCGGTCACACCGCCGAGGGCGGCCGCGGCGGGCAGGAGCAGCCCGTTGTCGGGCCCGACCAGCGGACCTCGGGGGGTGACGACGACCAGTCCGCGCCGGGTGGTCCCCACGCCGGGGTCCACCACGGCCAGGTGCACGGCATCGGGCAGCGAGGGCACGGTCTGCGCCAGCACCGCCGCGCCCGGGCGCACCTGGTGCGGTGGCACGAGGTGCGTCACGTCGAGCACCCGGACGTCGGGCGCCAGGCGCGCGATCACCCCGTGGCAGGCCGCGACGAAGCCGTCGCGCAGGCCGTAGTCGGTGGTGAACGAGATCCAGCGGTAGCGCATGACCTGCATCATCCTCGGTTCCGACGGCCTCGGGTTAGGGTGCAGCCGTGACGACGCTCGCCGAATACCCGAAGATCGCCGCCGGCAAGGTCCGGGAGCTCTACGCCGTGGGGGACGACCACCTGTTGCTGGTCACGTCCGACCGCATCTCGGCGTACGACTTCGTGCTGGACACGCCCATCCCCGACAAGGGCCGCGTCCTCACGGCGATGAGCGTGTTCTGGTTCACCCAGCTCGCCGACCTCATCCCGAACCACCTCGTGGCCTGGGACGACCCGCGCATCCCCGCCGAGGTTCTGGGCCGGGCGCTGCTCGTGCGGCGCCTGGACATGCTGCCGGTGGAGGCCGTCGCGCGCGGGTACCTCACGGGGTCGGGTTTCTCGGACTACCAGCGCAGCGGTTCGGTCTGCGGCGTCGAGCTGCCGGGCGGACTGGTCGAGTCGGCGCGGTTGCCCGAGCCGATCTTCACGCCGGCCACGAAGGCCGAGCTGGGCGAGCACGACGAGAACGTGTCGTTCGAAACGGTCGCCGCGCAGATCGGCGCTCCGCGCGCGACCGAGGTCCGCGACGCGACGCTCGCCATCTACCGCCGCGGCGCCGAGTTCGCGGCCGAGCGCGGCATCCTACTGGCGGACACGAAGTTCGAGTTCGGCCTCGACGCCGAGGGCCGGCTCGTTCTCGCCGACGAGGTCCTCACGCCCGACTCGTCGCGCTACTGGCCGGCCGAGGGCTACGAGCCCGGCCACGCGCAGCCGTCGTTCGACAAGCAGTACGTGCGCGACTGGCTCACCGGTCCGTCCGGCTGGGACCGTGCGTCGAACACCCAGCCGCCGCCGCTGCCGGACGACGTCGTGGCCGCCACGCGCGCGCGGTACGTCGAGGCCTACGAGCGGATCAGCGGGCTTTCGCTGGCCGACTGGCCGGGCGCCTGAAACTGTCGGTGGTCGCTGGCAGACTGGGGGCCATGAGCGAGGCTTTGGTACTGGGCGGCGGCGGGGTCGCCGGAATCGCGTGGATGACGGGCCTGCTGGCGGGCCTGGCCGACGCGGGGCGTGACGTCAGCGGGGCCGACCTGATCGTCGGCACTTCGGCGGGTTCGACCGTCGCGGCGCAGATCGGCAGCGGGTTGAGCCTGGGCGAGCTGTACGTCCGCCAGACCGACCCGGCGCGCCAGTCCCCGGAGATCCCGGTCGAGGTGGACCTGGAGAAGTTCGGCGAGCAGTTCGGCGCCGCCGTGTCGGCCGGCTCGGTGCTCGAGGTCCGGCGCGCGGTCGGCGAGTTCGCGCTGGCGGCCTCGACGGTGCCCGAGTCCCGCCGCCGCTCGGTGATCGAGGCGCGGCTGCCCTCGCACGAGTGGCCCACCCGCGAGCTGGCGATCGTGGCCGTCGACGCCGCCTCCGGCGAGCCCCGCGTCTTCCGCAACGACTCGGGCGTTCCGCTGGTCGACGCCGTCGCCGCCAGCTGCGCCGTGCCGGGCATCTGGCCGCCGGTCTCGATCGAGGGCCACCGCTACGTCGACGGCGGTGTGCGCTCCGCCGACAACGCCGACTACGCCGCGGGCTACGGCCGGGTGCTCGTGGTCATGCCGCTGGGCTCGGCCGACGTGTTCCCCACGGAAAAGCCCTTCGCGGACGTCGTGGCCTCGCTGCGCGCCGGTGGTGCTGCCGTTGCCGTCGTGGAACCCGACGAGGCCTCCCTCGCGGCCATCGGCCAGAACCCCCTCGACCCGGCGACCCGCCGCCCCTCCGCCGAAGCGGGACGCGCGCAGGGGAAGGTGTTGGAGATCGTCTGGTCGTGATCGCTTCGCCCGCCGGCTGATCGAGAGTGAGGAGCCGGCGGGAAGCGACAACACCAACTGACTGTTACGCAGTACTTCCCGGAGAGCACCTCACGCCGTCTTTGCTCGTGGCGATCGGCGCGACCGCCTGGGCCGGGTTTACCGCTCGGCCCCAACAGCCCGGCCGCTCGCCGTCCGGCCACGGAGGCAGGGCGAGCGCAGGGGAGGGCCGGGGATCGCCTGGTGGTGACTCGACGTTCCTCGCGGTTCGCCCGACTTCTGGCAACTCCGTCCTCAGACTTGTCCACACCTATCCACCCGAGCCGCACTTGTCCACAGGTCCTGTACGCGCCGTTTTTCGGGCGCCGGCGTCGATAAGCTGGGACGGGGAGGCCCCGCCGGAAGGGCGAGGGCTTGTCCGCGGTGTGATCACTTCATGAGTGAGGCAGAAAACAGGCGGCCGACTCGACTTTCACTGGCAGACTGGCGCCCGTGATCCTGCTCATCTGTGGCAGTCTGCGGGGCGGTTCGGTGAACGCGGCGGTGATCGGGACCGCTGCGGGGTTCACCGAGTCCAAGGTCTACGCGGGCCTCGGCGACCTTCCGCACTTCAACCCCGACGACGACCAAGATCCCCTGCACCCGGCCGTGGTGGCGTTGCGCGCGGAGGTCGGGGCGGCCGACGGCGTGCTGATCTGCACGCCGGAGTACGCGGGCGGCCTGCCGGGGTCGTTCAAGAACCTGCTGGACTGGACCGTCGGCGGCGGCGAGATCTACGGCAAGCCCGTGTCGTGGATCAACGCGTCGTCCGTGGCGGCCCCGACCGGCGGCGCGGACGCCCACGAGTCCCTGCGCAAAGTCCTCACCTACGCCGGCGCGCGCATCATCGAAGACGCCTGTGCGCGCATCCCGATCCCGCGCCACACCGCGTCCGGTGGCGTGATCACCGACCCTGACCTCCGCGGCCGGATCGCGATGGCCGTGAGCCGGTTGGTGGAGGCCACCAAAGCCTGACACTGCGTAACTCTCATGTGTCCTTTCTGTGCAGTTCACGGCGTTGTCAGGCACGCGCCACCGGGCTGAGGCGCAATGGGACACGTGGATGCTCGCCTGCTGGTATCGCTGTCCGGGGCCACCCCGCGCACGCTGCACCGCTGCGCCGACCTCGCGTCGGAGCTGGAGCGGCGGCGGGTGCCGCTGTCGATCCTGCACGTCGCGCGGACCGAGGACGGTCCCTTGACCGCGTGGGTGCGCACGCGCGCCGCCGCGGGCGACTCGGTGCTGCTGCACGGCTACGACCACCGCATCACGCCGACGCACCGCACCGTCCAGCTCGGCCGCCGCGCGGAGTTCGCCGCGCTGCCCGCGCACGAGGCGCGCCTGCGCCTGATCGCCGCGAAGGCCGCGCTCGACACCACCGGCGTCGCCGTCGACGGTTTCGCGCCGCCCCGCTGGCTCGCTTCGCAGGGCACGCTGCAAGCGTTGCGGGAACACGGTTTCACGCTCTGCGCCGACGCGGGTTCCGTCCGTGACCTCGTGACGGGCGAGGTGCGGCGGGCGCGCGTGCAGGAGTTCACGAGCCAGTCGCACCGCACCGAAACGGTCCGCTGCTTCGCCCTCGTGCTGGCGTCGGCCCGCGCCGCCCGCCGAGGCGGACTGGTCCGCCTCGGCATCGACGCGGCCGACCTGACCCGCCCCGGCCTGCGCCAGGCCCTGCTCGACGCGGTCGACGTCGCCATCGAAAACCGCGCTTTCGGCAGCACCTACGGCTCCCTGCGCCGCGCGGCCGCGGCCTGATCACTCCGCGCCGAGGCCCGTCGCCGCCCGCACGCGCAGCTCGGTGAACTTCGTGTCGTCCTCGCGCGCCCGGCTCAGCTTCGACCCGACGACACAGCCGAGGAAGCCCAGCGGGATCGACACGAGCGTCGGGTAGTCCAACGGGAACGGCGCGTGCGCCGCCCCGCCCGGCCACACGGCGGGGCTCAGCACGATCAGCACCACCGAGCTCACCAGCCCGCTCGCGATGCCGGCCAACGCGCCCCACGTGGTGAACCCGCGCCACGACAACGCCAGCACGAGCGCCGGGAAGTTCGCGCTCGCCGCGACGGACAACGCGAGCCCCACGAGGAACGCGACGTTGAAGTTCGGCCCCGCCAGCAGCGTCACCGCCACCGCGATCGCGCCGATCACGGCGGACGACAGCCGCGCCACGAGCTTCTGCTCCCGCTCGGTCGCGTCGCCGCGCCGGATCACGTTCGACCACAGGTCGTGCGAAGCCGAACCCGACGCCGACAGCACCAGCCCGGCGACGACCGCCAGGATCGTCGCGAACGCGACCGCGCCGACGAACGCCATGAACACCTGGCCGCCGAACGCGTCCGGCCCGCCGCCGAGGTGCTGCGCGAGCAGCGGCGCCGCCAGGTTCGCCCCCGGCCCGGCCGGCTTCTCGCCCGCGGACCCGAGCAGCGCGCGAGCGCCGTAGCCGATGATCGACGTGAGCACGAAGAACGTGCCGATCAGCCCGATCGCCCAGCCCACCGACGCCCGGGCCGTCTTCGCGTCGGGCACGGTGAAGAAGCGGATCAGGATGTGCGGCAGCGCCGCCGTCCCGATCACGAACGCGACCGCCGCGGCGACGGTGTTCAGCGGGGTGCGGTGCGAACCGCCGGGCGCGAGGTACGCGTCGCCGAGCGGGTGTGCCGCGGCGGCGCGGTCGAACAGGCTGATCGGGTTCCAGCCGACCTGGCTCAGCACCCCGACCGCGAGGGCCAGCCCGGCCGCCATCAGCAGCGCGGCCTTGATGATCTGCACCCAGGTCGTGGCGAGCATGCCGCCGAACACCACGTACAGGAGCATCGCGGCGCCCGTGATGATCACCGCCGGCGTGAACGCGAGGCCCGTCAGTGCCCGGATCAGCACACCGGCGCCCACCAGCTGCGCGATCAGGTAGATGGTGACGATGAACAGGTTCGCCGACGCCGTCATCGCGCGCACGGGCCGCGCGCGCAGCCGGTACGACAGCACATCTGCGACGGTGAACTGGCCCGCGTTGCGCATGCGCTCGGCGAAGAGCAGCAGTACGAGCAGGAACGCGACGGCCGCGGCGATCGCCAGCACCCAGCCGTCGAAGCCGCTGAGGAAGATCAGCCCGGTGAACCCGAGGAAGGTCGCGGCGGACATCAGGTCGCCCGCCACCGCGAAGCCGTTCTGCGCCGCGGAAATCCCGCGGCCCGCGGCCAGGTATTCGGTGGTCGTGCTGGTCCGGCGGGCCGCGAAGAACGTGACCACCAGCGTCACCACGATCAGCACCGCGAACGCGGTGAGCCGCACGGCGTTCACCGGGCCACCACCGCGGTACGGCCGAGCGCGGCCGTCTCGAGCGGGTCGAACACCCGGGCCGAGCGGCGCAGGTAGGCCCACGTGATGACCCCGACCAGCGCGAATTGGCTCAAGCCGAGCGCGTACGCGAGCGTCAAGCCGCGGAACACCGACGAGCCCAGCGAGCCCGGCAGCCACGCGACGAGCACGAGGAACAGCGCGAACCAGCCGAGGCCGGCCGTGAGCGCGACGGCCACGAACCGGCGCCGCGACCGGACGAGCGTCTGGAACGCGGGCGTGGCTTCGACCTGCGCAAACTCGGTGTCCAAAGAGGAGGGGGAGGGAGTCGGCATGGACTGCTCCTTTCAAAGTGGACAGAGGCTAGCTAACGCTCGTAAGTAAGACAAGTGTCCGGTTCGCGAAGTTGGTTCCGGCCCCGGTCGGGTGACTGCGCTCGCCGCTTCGGGGAGCTGGAATCATGGACCCATGGCTCCAGGGGCGGTCGGCAAGTCCGAAGCGAAGACGACGGTGAGCCCGGCCGCGGTCCGGGACGCCGCCCTCACGCTGTTCGCCGAGCGCGGCTACCACGGCACGGCCCTCAGTCAGATCGCGGCGGAGCTCAAGATCCGCACGCCCAGCCTGTACAACCACATGCGCGCCAAGCAGGACCTGCTGCGCGACATCGTCGCCGACACCACCGAGCAGGTCTGGGCCGACTACGAGGAAGCGGTCGAGGGCGTCGACGACGTCGCCGAGCGGCTGCGGAACGCGACGCGCGTGTACGCGTTGCGCCACGCCACCCACCGCCGTGAGGCTCTCGTCGTCAACCGTGACATCGCCAGCCTCGAAGAGCCCGCGCGCAGCAATGTGCTGGAGCTGCGCCGCCGCCACGCGCAGGCGTTCCGGAGCCTTATCGAGGAAGCGGGCGGCGCGGATCGGGAGTCGGCGACGCTCGCCGCGTTCGGGATTCTCGAGATGTGCGTGAGTATCGCCCGCTGGTTCCGCGAGGATGGCCCCCTCACAGCCGAAGAAGTCGCGGCGAAGTACAGCGAGTACGCGCTGCGCGTCGCCGGTTTGGCGTAGCGAACACACCTTGCCTCGGCTCCGGCCGCTCTCTACACTCCAGCAACTAACTATCATTAGTTAATATCGTGGTGGAGATGCCGATGCTCAGAGTCGAGTTGATCCGTCCCATCCCCCAGCTGCTGGTCGGGCACGCGGCGCGCTTCGGCGGGAAGGTCGCGTTCTACGACGACCGCCGGTCGGTCACCTACGCGGACCTGGCGGAACGCACGCGGCGGCTCGCGGGGAACCTCGTGGACGAGGGTGTGGTGCACGGCGATCGCGTGCTGATCTACCTGGACAACAGCGTGGAGACGGCCGAGTCGTACTTGCTGACGACCCGGCTGGGTGCGGTCGGGGTCTGCGCGAACCCGAACGCGGCGCCGGCCGAGGTCGCCTACCAGCTGGGCGACAGCGCCGCGCGCGTGGTGATCACGGACGACGCGCACCTCGACCACGTCCGCACGATGGTCGCGGCGCGCGGCGTCGACACGCTGGTCCTGCTGGTCACCGACGGGGCCGTCCCGCCGGACGCCCGGTCGTACGAGAAGTTCGCGACCACGGAACCGAAGAGCTCGCCCCGCGACGACCTCGGGCTGGACGACGTCGCGTGGATGCTCTACACGTCCGGCACCACCGGCCGGCCCAAGGGCGTGCTGCTGACGCAGCGCAGCTGCCTGTGGGTGGTCGCCGCGTGCTGGGCGCCGATCGTCGGGCTGACGCCGGCCGACCGGGTGCTCTGCCCGCTGCCGCTGTTCCACTCCTACGCGCTGGACCTGTGCGTGCTCGGCGTCTTCGCCGTCGGTGCCACGGAACGGATCCTGCCGCGGTTCACGACGTCGCGGGTGCTGGAGCTGCTGACCGAGGAGCCCTTCACGTTCATGCCCGGCGTGCCCACGATGTTCCAGTACCTGCTCCACGGCGCGCGCGGAAAAGGCTTCCACAGCACCACGCTCAGGATGTGCGTGTCCGCCGGCGCGATCATGCCGGCCGCGCTCAACGCCGAGTTCGAGCAGGAGTTCGGGGTGCAGCTGCTGGAGGGCTACGGCATCACCGAAACGTCCACAATGGTCACCATGAACACGCCGGGCGGCGGCCGCGTGCTGGGCTCGTGCGGGCTGCCGCTGCCCGGCGTCGGCGTGCGGCTGGTCGACCCGGTGACCGGCGAGGACGTCGGTGTCGGCGACGAGGGCGAGCTGTGGGTCAGCGGCCCGAACATCATGCAGGGCTACCACAACCGCGCCGAGGCGAGCGCCGAGGTGCTGCGGCTCGGCTGGTACCGCACGGGTGACCTCGGGCGGCGCGACGCCAACGGGTTCCTCACGATTTCGGGGCGCACCAAGGAACTCATCATCCGCGGCGGGGAGAACATCTACCCCGCCGAGGTGGAGGCGGTGCTGCTGAAGGTGCCCGGGGTGGCCGATGCGGCCGTGGTCGCGCGCAAGCACGCCGACCTGGGCGAGGTGCCCGTCGCGTTCGTCGTGCCCGAGCGGCCGGGCAAGCTCGACGAGCCGGCGCTGCTGGCCGCGTGCCGGGAGGAGCTTTCGCACTTCAAAGTGCCCGAGCGGATCGTCGAGATCGACGCGATCCCCCGCACCGGCTCGGGCAAGATCATGCGCTTCCGCCTGCAGGAACGCCTGATCGACGCGTGACGCGCGCCGCCCCGGGTTGACCGGGAGCGGCCGTGCTCGTAGTCTACAAACTAACGTTAATTAGTAAGGTGGTGTGCGTGGACCTCTCCAATACCTTCACCGTCGACCTCCCGGTCGACGACGCCTGGCGAGTGCTGACGGACCTCGAACGCGTGGCGCCGTGCATGCCCGGTGCGGCGCTGCTCGGCGTCGAAGACGGCGTGTACCAGGGCGCGGTGAAGATCAAGGTGGGCCCCGTTTCTGCGAAGTACCAAGGGACGGCGCGCTTCGTCGAGAAGGACGACAGCGCCCACCGAGCGGTGCTGCGGGCCGAGGGCAAGGACGTCGGCGGCCAGGGCAACGCGGCCGCCACCGTGACCGCGACCCTCACCGCGCAGGGCAGTGGGACCAAAGTGGACGTGCGCACGGACCTTGCCTTGTCGGGACGGGTCGCGCAGTTCGGCCGCGGCGTGATCGCCGACGTCACCGGCAAGCTGCTCGGGCAGTTCGTGCAGCGGCTGGAGGCGGAAGTCGCCGGCAAGCCGGCCAACGTCCAGCCCATCAACGGCAAGGCCGTGAACCTCGACGACGTCGAGCCGCTCGACGTGATGGCGAGCGTCGGCGGCACCATCGCGAAGCGCGCGCTGCCCGTCGCGGCTGTGGCCCTGGTGCTGGCCCTGCTGGCGATCCTGGTGGCGCGCAAGGGAAAGGGGACCGAATGAGTGACCTGGTGCGCGAGCCCCACCTGTACGTCGGCGGCCGGTGGATCGCCGGTGGCGGCGACGACTGCGAGGTCGAGAACCCGGCGACCGAGGAACCGGCGGGCGTCGTCACGCAGGCCTCGTCCGCCGTGGTCAACCTCGCGGTGGCCTCGGCGAACGCGGCGTTCGACGGCTGGGCCACCACCCCCGCCACCGAGCGCGCCGCCGCGCTGCGCCGCCTGCACGACGTGATCACCGAGCGCGCCGACCGGTTCGCCGAGCTCATCACGCTCGAACAGGGCTCACCGCCGCCGGTGGCGCGGAAGCTGCACGTCGACACGCCGCTCGCGGTGCTCGCCCGGACGGCCGACGCGCTGGACGAGTTCGAGTTCCGCAGCGAGCTCGGCAACTCCGTGATCCTGCGCGAGCCGGTGGGTGTGGTCGCCGCGATCACGCCGTGGAACCTGCCGCTGCACCAGATCATCGTCAAGGTCGCGCCCGCGCTGGCCGCCGGCTGCACCGTGGTGCTGAAGCCCGCCGCGCTCACGCCGCTCACCGCGTTCGAGCTGATGCGCGCCTTCGACGCCGCGGGATTCCCGGCCGGCACGATCAACCTGGTCACGGGCAGCGGGCGCGACGTCGGCGACCAGCTGACGCGCAGCGCGAGTGTGGACCACGTGTCGTTCACCGGGTCCACGCCGGTCGGTGCGCAGGTCGCGGCGGCCGCGGCGGAGACGATCAAGGGTGTCACGCTGGAGCTGGGTGGGAAGTCCGCCAGCGTCGTGCTGTCCGATGTGGACGACGCACTGCTCGCCAAGGCCGTGAAGGTCACCGTGGCCAACTGCTACCTCAACGGCGGCCAGACGTGCACCGCGCTCTCGCGCCTGATCGTGCCGGCCGACCGGTTGCAGCAGGTCGAAGAGCTCGCGGCCGCCGCGTCGGCGAAATACGTGCCGGGCGAGCGGCTCGGGCCGCTGATCTCGGCCGGGCAGCGCAAGGAAGTCGAGAGCTTCCGCACGGACGAGGCCCGGGCGATCACCGGTCCGGCGGAGCTGCCGGAACGCGGGTACTACGTCCAGCCGACTGTCTACAGCGGAGTCGACCCGGACTCCCGGCTCGCGCAGGAAGAGGTCTTCGGCCCCGTGCTGGCGATCCTCGCCGCGGAGTCGGACGACGAGGCCATCTCCATCGCCAACAACTCGCGCTATGGGCTCGGCGGTGCACTGTGGACCGGGGACCCGGACCACGCCCTCGACCACGCCGCGCGCATCCGCACCGGCCAGGTCGACGTCAACGCCGCGCCGTTCAACCCGCGTGCGCCGTTCGGCGGCTACAAGGCCTCGGGCGTCGGGCGCGAGATCGGCGACTACGGGATCGAAGACGTGCTGGAGATCAAGGCGGTGCAGCTGTGACCGAAGTCAACGCGTTGGTGCTGCGGGAAACCGGCGCGCCGATGACCGTGGAACGCATCCGCCTGCGCGACGTCGGGCCCGGCGACGTGCGGGTCCGCATCGACGCGACCGGTGTCTGCCACTCGGATCTGTCGCTGGCCCGCGGCGTGCTCGCGCAGCAGCTGCCGGCCGTGCTCGGCCACGAGGCGTGCGGCACGGTGCTGGAAGCCGGTGCGGAGGTCACGGACCTGAGCGTCGGCGACCGCGTGATCCTGCTGTGGATCACGCCGTGCGGCGAATGCGTCCACTGTAGACGCGGCGAAGCCCACCTGTGCGTGAACGGGTCCGCGCGCGGTGCCGAGCCGTACGCCCAGGACGCCGACGGCAACCCGGTCTACGCCGGGCTCACGGTCGGCTCGTTCGCCGAGCAGACCGTCGTTCCGGCGGCGGCCGCGGTGAAGGTGCCCGAGGACATCAGCTCGGCCGACGCCGCGCTGCTCGGCTGCGCGGTGACCACCGGCGTCGGAGCCGTCACGAAGACCGCGCAGGTCACGCCGGGTTCGTCGGTGCTGGTCGTGGGCCTCGGCGGGGTCGGCCTGGCGGCCATCCAGGGCGCGAAACTCGCCGGGGCGAGCACCGTGATCGCCGTTGACCGCAACGTCGCCAAGGCGGCGTACGCGACGAAGCTCGGCGCGGACCACTTCGTGCCGGCCGACGACACGACGAAGAAGGCCGTGCGCGCGCTGACCGGCGGCGAGGGGGTGGACTACGCGTTCGACTGCGTCGGCTCCGCTCGCACGATCCGCGACGCGTGGGGCATGACCCGCCGCGGCGGCACGGCGTGCGTGGTCGGCGTCGGGGGCAAGGACGACCAGGTGTCGTTCAGCGCGCTGGAGCTGTTCCACTTCGCCCGCACCCTCGTCGGCTGCGTCGCCGGCTCACTCGACGCGGCCCACGACCTGCCGCGGTACTTCGACGACGTCCGCGCCGGCCGCCTGGACCTGGCCGCGATGGTGACCGGCCACGGCGGGCTCGCGGACATCGAGGACGCCTTGACCGCCATGGCCGCCGGACAGGGCGTGCGGACGCTGGTGGTGCCGTCATGAAGGTCGGGGCACTGAGCATCGAACCGGTCTACGACGGCTACGGGCGCGAGCCGGGCCGCGAGGTCCTGACCCGCCCGGGCGACGCCGACGCGTGGGCCTGCCACGAGCACCTGCTCGACGAACGCGGCGACCTCGACCTCACGCTCGGCGGGTTCCTGCTGCGCACGGGCGACCGCGTGGTGCTGGTCGACGCCGGCGTCGGCACGATCGACAACGACAAGTACCACGGCGGGCAGTTCCTCGAAAGCCTGCGTGAACACGGCGTCGCTCCCGACGACGTGACCGACGTCGTGTTCACGCACCTGCACTTCGACCACGTCGGCTGGGCCACCAAGAAGGGCCAGGTCGTGTTCCCGAACGCGACCTACCGCGTGCACGCCGACGACTGGGCGCACTTCGTCGAGAGCCCGGACGCCGAACCCGGCGCGGTGCGCAAGCTGTCGCCGCTGGCCGAGCGGCTGGAGCCGTTCACCTCGGACACCACGCTCGCGCCCGGCCTCGACTCGCGGCACGTGCCCGGCCACACGCCCGGCTCCACGATCTTCGTGGTGTCCAGCGAAGGCGAGCGCGCGCTGCTGCTCGGCGACGTCGCACACTCCACAGTGGAGCTGACCGACCCGACGTGGGAAGCGATCTTCGACGTCGACCGCACCGCCGCCCGCCGGGTGCGCGCCGGGCTGATCGACGAGCTCACCGACAGCTCCGACGCGGTCGCCGCCGCGCACTTCCCGGGCCTGCGCTTCGGCCGGGTGGTGACCGTCGCCGGCGAGCGCCGGTTCGAGTTCATCTGAAAGGGGACCTCGTGGACCTCAAGCTCAACGGTAAGAACGTGCTGGTCACCGGAGCCGGCCAGGGGCTCGGCCGCGCGCTCGGCATGGCCTTCGCCCAAGAGGGCGCCAACGTCGCCTTCCACTACAACACCTCGGCCGACGGTGCCGAAGCGGCGGCGAAGGAGGCGGCCACGCTCGGCGTGAAGGCCATCGCGGTCGGCGCGAACCTGCGCGACGCCGACTCCGTGCGCACCGCGATCGACGACGTCGCGACACAGCTCGGCTCGATCGACGTGCTGGTCAACAACGCGGCCGCCACGCAGAGCAAACCGTTCCTCGAAACCACCGAAGAGGACTGGGCGCCGCAGATCGGCGTCACGGTGGAGGGCACGCTGCGGATCACGCAGGCCGTGGCCAAGAAGATGGTCGAGGCCGGCGGCGGCGCGATCGTGAACCTCATGGGCGACTCCGGCCGCGTCGGCGAGTCCCGGCTGCTCGTCACCGCCACCACGCGCTCGACCACGGTGGGCCTGACCAAGTCGCTCGCGAAGGAGCTGGCGCGCCACGGCATCCGAGCGAACGCCGTCTCGATCGCGCTCGTGCAGACGTCCAGTCTGGACGACCACACCGGACACGCCGACGACGCCAAGATGAAGAAGATCCTGTCCGCCTACCCGCTGCGCCGCCTCGGCCGGGCCGAGGACGTCACCCCGACCGTGCTGCTGCTGGCCTCCCCGCTCTCGTCCTGGACCACGGGACAGATCGTGTCGGTCAACGGCGGCTACACGATGCCGTGACGACCATGGAGGAGAAGCCGGCCGGCGCCATCGGAAAGGTCGTGCGCCGCAAGGAAGACGCGCGGCTGATCACCGGGCGCGGGCGGTACGTCTCCGATCTGCAGCTGCCCCGGATGCGGCACGTCGCGTTCCTGCGCAGCCCGTTCGGCCACGCGCGGATCACCCGCCTCGACGCGTCGGCCGCGCGCGAGCGGGCCGACGTGTTCACCGGCGACCAGCCGGAGTTCGCGACCGTGCCGCTGCGGGCGCTGTCGGCTCTTCCGTCCTATGTGGAGACCGAACAGCCGTTGCTGGCGCGGGACAAGGTGCGGTTCTCGGGTGAGCCCGTGGCCGCCGTCGTCGCCGCCGACCGCTACCGCGCCGAAGACGCGCTGGAGCTGATCGACGTCGACTACGAGCCGCTGCCCGTGAACGTCACGGCATGGCTGCCGCCGACAGAGCCGCTGCACGCCGAAGCGCCGGACAACGTGCTGCTGGAGCGCACCTTCGACACCGGCGAGGTGCCCGACGCGCTGGCCGGGGCGCACCTCGTGGTCGAACGCGAGCTGATCACCAACCGTCACGCCGGCAACCCCATGGAGTGCCGAGCGGGGGTCGCGCTGTGGGACCCGGCCGACGACAAGCTCACGTTGTGGTCGGGCACGCAGGTTCCCCACATCGCGCGCAACATGATCGCGGAGCTGCTCGGCATTCCCGAGGGCAACGTGCGGGTGATCGCGCCGGACGTCGGCGGCGGCTTCGGCGTGAAAGCCGTGGTGTACCCGGAGGACGTCGCGCTGTGCGTGATCGCGCGCCAGCTGCGCGGCACGCCCGTGAAGTGGGTCGAGGACCGCGCCGAGCACCTGCTCGCGGCCACGCACGCGCGTGACCACCGATACGTCGTGAAGGCCGGGTTCACGGCCGACGGCGAGCTGGTGGCGCTCGACGCGGACGTGACCTGCAACGTCGGCGCGTACTCGGTTTACCCGTGGACGGCCGGGATCGAACCGCTGATGGCCGGCGGGCTGCTGTCCGGGCCGTACCGGCTGCAGCACTACCGCTGCACCGTGCGCGGGGTCGCGACGAACACCGCACCGTCCGGGCCCTACCGCGGGGTGGCCCGGCCGGCGAGCGTGTTCGCGATGGAGACGGTGCTCGACGCGGCGGCGGCCGAGCTGGGACTGTCCGCTTTGGACATCCGGCGGCGGAACCTGATCACGCCGGAGGAGATCCCGTACCGCATGCCGTCGCGGCTGGTCGACGACTCCGGTTGGTACGGGGAATGCCTGGAGAAGGCCGTCGAATCGATCGGCTACGACGAGTTCCGCGCGGAGCAGCGGCGCCGGCGCGAGGAGGGTGAGAACCCGATCGGCCTCGGGCTCGCCTGTTACAACGAGCTCACCGGTCTCGGGCGCGCGGCCGCGGCCGGGCCGCGGATGCCGTTCCGCACCGGCCACGACGCGTGCACCGTGCGCGTCAACCCCGACGGCCGGGTCACCGTGCTGTCCGGCGTGACGTCGCAGGGGCAGGGCCTCGAGACGACCGTGGCGCAGATCGTCGCGGACACGGTCGGGGTGTCCTATGCGGACGTCGAGGTGCGGATCGGCGACACGAACGAATCGCTGTGGGGCTTCGGCGCGTTCTCCTCACGCCAAGCCGTGATCGGCGGCGGCGCGGCCCACCGGTCGGCGGTCACCGTGCGGGAGAAGATCCTGCGGCTCGCGGCCGAGCTGTACGAGGCCAATGTGGACGATCTCAGCCTCGTGGACGGTGACGTGCGCGTCGCCGGAGAGGCCAAGCCGCTGGGCACCCTGGCGGAGCTGGCACGCGTTGCCTACCTGGAGTCCAACCGGCTGCCGCAGGGCATCGAGCCCGGCCTCGAGGCCACGCAGTTCTACGACCCGATCCGCGGCGCGTTCGCGGCCGGGGCGCAGGCGGCGGTCGTCGAGGTGGACCGGGCGACGGGCGCGTTGAAGATCCTCAAGTACGTGTGCGTGGAGGACGCCGGCACGGTGATCAACCCGCAGGTCGTCGAAGGCCAGATCGCCGGCTCGATCGCGCAGGGCATCGGCGGCGCGCTGTACGAGCACCTCATCTACGACGAGGGCGGCAACCTGTCCACGGGCACGCTGATGGACTACCTGATGCCCACGAGCGCCGAGGTGCCGGAGCTCGTGATCGGTCACCTGTCGCACCCCGCGGACAACCCGCTCGGCGTCCGCGGGGTCGGCGAAGGCGGCACGCTCGGCCCGAACGCCGTGCTCGCGGGGGCGATCACCGACGCGCTGGGCGTGCAGGTCACGCACCTGCCGCTGACACCGGCCGCGATCTGGGAGGCGCTGCGATGATCACCTCCGAGGTCCGCGACGACGTCGGCGTCGTCGCGATCGACCGGCACGAACGGCGGAACGCCCTCGACGTCGAGCACCTCGACGAACTGCGTGCCGCCGTTGAGGACGTCGGTCCTCGCGTGCACGCGCTGGTGATCACCGGCCGGGGCACGAGCTTCTGTGCCGGAGCCGACCTGCGGGGCGTGCACGGCGACGGTTTCCGCACCGCGCTGTACGCCGCCCTGCACAGCATCACGGCGCTGCCCGTGCCGGTGCTCGCGGCTGTCAACGGCCCGGCCATCGGCGCGGGCACCCAGCTCGCGATCGCCTGCGACCTGCGGGTGGCCGCACCGTCCGCGGTGTTCGCGGTGCCGACCGCGCGCAACGGGCTGGTCGTCGACCCGTGGACGGTCCGGCGCCTCGCGCTGCTGGCCGGCGGCGGTGCGGCGCGCACGATGCTGCTGGGCTGCGACCGGCTCGACGCTTCGCTCGCCCACGCTCGGGGGCTCGTCGACCGGCTCGGCGACCTCGACGAGGCGTTCGAGTGGGCGCGCGAGATCGCCGGATTCTCACCGTCTTCGTTGCGGTATTCGAAGCTGGCCCTGGACACGTTGTTCGAAGGCCCCTGGGAGACCACTTTGGATACCGAGTTCGAGGACAGCTGGCCGAAGGAGGTGCCGACGTGAAACCCGCCCCGTTCGACTACGTCCGGGCGCGCAGCGTCGACGAGGCCGTGCGGACGCTCGCCGACGCCGACGGGGACGGCAAGCTCCTCGCCGGCGGGCAGAGCCTGATGCCGGTGCTCGCGCTGCGCATGGCCCGCCCTCGGGTGCTCGTGGACGTCAACCGGATCCCCGGCCTGGCCACGATCACGCCGACCGACGACGGCGTGCGGCTCGGCGCCCTGGTGCGGCACGCGCGCCTGCTGGAGCAGCCGCACCACCCGTTGCTGGCCGAGGCCGCGCGCTGGATCGGCCACACGGCGATCCGTTCGCGCGGCACGAGCGGCGGCAGCATCGCACACGCCGACCCGTCGGCCGAGCTGCCGGTGGTCGCCGCGGCGCTGGAGGCGACCGTCTACATCGCGGGGCACGGCGGGCAGCGCTCCGAGGTGGCCACGGACTTCTTCGCCGGGCCACTGGAAACCACGCTCGCGGACGACGAGATGATCACCGCGATCGACCTGCCGGTGCCGTCGCGGTGGGGGTTCGCGGAGTTCTCCCGGCGGCACGGCGACTTCGGCCTCGTGCTCGTGGTCGCCGCGGAGGTCGCGGGCCGGTGGCGGCTGGCGATCGGCGGCGTCGGCGGGGTGCCGCTGCGGCCCGCGGAAGCCGAGCAGCTGCTCAACGACGGCGCGGACCTCGACGCGGTCGCAGCCGCCGCCGCGGCGGAAACCCAGCCGCAGAGCGACATCCACGCGTCGGCCGACTACCGGCGGGCGATGACGGCAGAGTTCGTCCGCCGCGCGCTGACGCCCCACGGGAAGCGAGCCGCCGCATGAAAGCCGAATTCACCGTCAACGGCACGCGCCACGACGTCGACGTCGAACCACGCCGGACGCTCGCCGACGCGTTGCGCGAGGACCTCGGCCTGACCGGCACGCACCTGGGGTGCGAACACGGCGTGTGTGGCGCGTGCACCGTGCTGGTCGACGGCGAGCCCGTGCGCGCGTGCCTGATGCTGGCCGTGCAGGCCGACGGGTGCTCCGTCAGCACCATCGAGGGCCTCGCGGCCGACGACGGCACGCTGCACCCGTTGCAGGAAGCCTTCTGCGGCAAGCACGGGCTCCAATGTGGATTCTGCACACCCGGCATGCTGATGACTGCGCTCGACCTGCTGGACCGGGAACCGGCGCCGGACCGCGAGCGCATCCGCGAGGAGATGTCGGGCAACATCTGCCGCTGCACGGGGTACGTCGGCATCGTCGACGCGGTGGAGGCCGCCGCGCGCGAGCTCGGCCGATGAAAACCGCCGCGTGGCTGCGCCTGTCGGGCGTGCCCGTCGAGGCTGCGCGCCGCACCTGGCGCGAACTGGACGGGCACGGCTGCTCGACCTTCTACGTCGAGGGCGACCTCGGCCTGTGCGCGGCGCTCGCGGTGGCGACGGAATCCTCCCGCATCTGCTGTTTCGTCCCACCCGGCCGCCCCGAGCACGTGCTGGCGGGTGCGCGGACGGTGCAGTACCTCAGCGGCGGGCGGTTCACGCTCGGGCTGCGGCCGGCCGATGACGACGACGGCGCGTTCGGCTCGGTCACGGCGTTCGCGCGGCTGGCCGAGGAGGTGCGGGACGTGCTCGGCGGTTTGCCGATCACCGTGGCCGGAACCGGGCGAGGTACCGTGCGATTGGCGGCCGAGTTCGCGACCTGCTGGCAGACCACGGACGTTCCGGGCGAACCGGACGTGATGACGGCCGGCTGCGCGGAGTTCGGCAGACCGGCGCCGGAGAGATCCGTGGTGGTGACCGACACGCGGCGGCGGGAATTCGCCGTCGACGAGGTGGTGCTGCCGGTCGACCGGCCGCTGACGGGTGCCGAGTTCGGCGGTGCCGGGTGTTTCGCGTGACGGGGAGGAACCGGTGACGGCAGTGCGCAGCGCGGTCAGCGAAGAGGTCGTGCTCGACACGGCGCTCACGCTGTTCGCCGAGCGGGGGTACCACGGCACCGCACTCAGCCAGATCGCCGAGGTGCTGCAGATCCGCACCCCGAGCCTGTACAACCACATGCGGTCCAAGGAGGACCTGCTGCGGGCCATCGTGGACCGCACCACTGCGGGGGTGCTCGAGGATTTCGAGCGGGTGACCGGCGAAGACGACGACTGGGCGGCGCAACTGGCGCGCGCCACTCGCGTGTACGCCTTCCGCCACGCCACCCACCGCCGCGAAGCCCTCGTGGTCAACCGCGACACCGACTGCCTCGGCGAACCGCACCGCACGCAGTTCCAGGCCCGCCGCCGGCGCCACGAGCACGCCTTCCGCGCGATCATCGCGTGCGGGGTCGACGCGGGCGTGTTCCACGTGGAGTCCCCGGCGCTCGCGTCGTTCGCGATCCGCGAGATGTGCGTGAGCATCGCACGCTGGTTCCGGGACAACGGCGCCATGACGGCCGAGTCCGTGGCCGACGAGTACAGCCGGTACGCGCTGCAGATCGCGGGCTCCCAAACCGGTCATCGGTGAATATTTCACCCTAACGGGTAGAACGGGTTGACTCTTCCCGTCCCCCTTGCTTTGATTCATGCCACTAACGAACGATAGTTAGTGAATTTCAGAGTTCCTGTGGCGGCGCAGACTCCGCGTCGCGCGGAACCCATTTTCCGGAAATCAAGCACCGGTGTGCCCACCCGGCTTTTCGAACCGGGCGGTGATTGTTGTTCATCCGATCAACGGTGACGGTTGATCGACGTCTGGGAAAGAGTCTCCCCATGCGCAAGAAAAGGTTTCTGGCTGTGTCCGTCGCTGCCGTGGTGGCCGCGCTCATCGCCGGAACCACCACGTCCGCGGCCGCCGCGGAACTGGCGCCCCCGTTTTTCCAGGGTGCCGCGAACGGTGGCGTGACCACGGCCAAGAGCGACCCGGCGAAGTTCAAGAACTGCGCCGACCCGAAGAAGGGTGAGCCGTTCGGCACGGCGACGCCGCAAGAAGTCGGGCTCGATCCGGCGGTGCTGGACCAATTGGCGACGACACATCTGCTTTCGCTGCAGCGCACGCTGTACGTGGTGCGCTTCGGCTGCCTCGTGAAGACCGGGCCGCTCAACGCGTTGTTCGAGAACACGCCACAGCACGTGTGGAGCATGACGAAGGGCTTCTCCACTGCGGTGATCGGCCGCGCCGTGACCATGGGCATCTTCAACGTGCACGACACCTTCGGCAAGTATTTCCCCGACCTCGGCGACGCGGTGCACCGCTCCGTCACCGCGCAGCAGCTGCTGCAGCACACGTCGGGCGTGAAGATGAACTGGGCCAACGAAATCCCGGGCGTCGAGTTCGACCGCCTGAAGGCGTGGAGCTCCGCGCCGATGCAGCACGCGCCCGGCACCTACTTCGAGTACAGCCAGAACGGCCCGGCGACCGTGAACGCGATGGCGGAGAAAGCCATGCAGCAGCACGGGTACAAGGATTTCCAGGACTTCGCGCAGCGCGAGCTGTTCGACGAGATCGGCATCGACCGCGACAACTACTTCTGGATGCGCGACCAGGCCGGGCACACCGAGGGGTACGCCGGGCTCCACATGCGGCCGATCGACATCGTGCGGTTCTCGTTGCTGGAGCAGAACGGCGGCGTGTACGGCGGGCGGCGGCTGATCTCGCCGGAGTTCATGCGCGAGGCGGGCACGGGTTCGGAGGCGAACCCCGGCTTCGGGTACCAGACGTGGGTGAACTCGGCGCCCTGGTACAACACCGTCGGGCTCAACGGGCTCAAGGAGAAGATCGACCAGCCGCTGATCGCGAGCGCTCCCACGGACATGACGTACGGCTGGGGCTGGCGCGGCCGGCACTTCTTCACCATGCCGAACCTGGGCCTGGACATCGTGACGACGTCGATCGAGCACGACTTCGAGTACGACCCGGCGACCGCGGGCAGCGAGGTCGCGGTGCAGGGTGAGCAGCTCTCGGGCTACCACGAGTTCTTCCGCACGGCGATGCACGCGGTGACCGACCAGAAGGTGCCGGACCCCGGTCCGTACACCGGCCGGTCGGCGAGCCTGACCGCGTTCAACCCGGGCAACTGGGTCGACCCGATCTACACCGTGCAGGGGCGGTTGGCGGCCGGGATGCTCGACCCGAACAAGCCGGGCATCAAGCAGAACGTGGCGGACCTGGTGCGCGTGATGGCGCACACGGGACCGTTCGTGCTGTACAACTGACCGGCTCCCGGGGTGGCCGCCATTGCATGGGCGGCCACCCCGGGTCTTTCACAGCTTCGTGGCGACGCCGCGCTCCACGACCTGCACCTCGGTGCCCTGCGGCGCGAGGTTCTCGAACAGGCCGTAGTGCAGCGCGGGGCTCGACAGCACCGCCTCGTGGATCGGCACGGACTTGCGCGGCGCGACCGCCCGCAAGAAGTCCACCGCCTCGCCGGCCTTGAGCCACGGCGCGCCCGTCGGCAGGCCGAGCACGTCGATCTTCTGCTCGGGCACGAAGAACGAGTCGCCCGGGTGGTAGAAGGCGCCGTGGTCCAGCACGTAGCCGATGTTGGGGATCACGGGGATGTCGCTGTGGATGACGGCGTGTTCACCGCCCACCACGTTCACCGCGGTGCCGCCGATCTCGAAGGCGTCGCCGACGTTCGCGACCTCGTACTGCAGGTTCAGCTTCTGCACGGTCTCCACGGAGCCCGGGTCGACGATCAGCTTCGCGTCCGGGTTCGCCGCCAGCACCTTCGGCAGGCGCTCGCCGTCGATGTGGTCGAAGTGCTGGTGGGTGATGAGGACAGCCGACAGTTCGCGCTCGCGCTCGAAGTCGGTGGAGAACGCGCCCGGGTCGATCAGGATCCGCTCGCCGTCGGTCTCCAGAAGTACACAGGCGTGTCCGAAATGGACGATCCGCATCAGGATTCTCCTTCACACATGGTCACATTCACCCTATGCCCGCGCAGAGCGCGTCGCCAAGCTCGGTCCGCCGGTAGAGCACGCGGTGGCCCTGGCGCGTCGTCGCGGTCAGACCCGCGGCCCGCAACGCCGTGAGGTGCGCGGAAACGGTCGCCTTCGCCAGCCCCAGCCGCGCGGCGAGCTCCGTCGTGGCGGCCGGGCGGTCCAACGTGGTGAGCAACATCGCCTTCGTCCGCCCCACCACCCCGGCCAGCGCTCCCTGCGCTGTGGATGGCTCTGTCCACAGGCCCGCCACCCCCCTCGCGGGGTACAACAACGTCGGCTGCCACGGCGCCACCGTCACCACCCCGACCGACGGCCACGCGAACACACTCGGCACCAGCAGCAGGCCGCGCTCGTCCAGTTCCAGCCGCTGCCGCGCCGCTATGTCGACCAGCACGGAGTCGCCGGTGAGCCGCACCCTCGGGTGCAGCCCGTCGAACACCCCCGCCACACCATGCTCACCCAACCGCCGCGCCCGGTAGGCGATATCCGCCGCGAGCACCTCCCGCATCCGCGGCCACTCCGGCTCGACGACGTCGCGCCACACCCTCTCGAGCTGCTCGGCCAGCAAATCCCTCGCCTCGCCGGCCCGTGCCGGCAGCCCGCTCAGATCGGCATCCACCATCCCCAACTCGACCCGCACCTGCCCCGGCGGCGTCCCCCGCACCCTCCGCAACTGCTCGGCCGCCGTCGTCTCGGCCGTCTCCGGCGGCGGCGAGAGGAACTCCGTGATGTAGTGCCGCGCCCCCAGCACCGCCGCCAACTCCGGCACGTCTACCCGCGGCCCCCCGAGCCACCCACCCCCACCGGGCAACCGCCGCCTCCCGAGCCACCCCCGCACCACCCCGATGACTTCCTCCAGCGGCGAGATCGCAAACCGGACACCGGCGGTGCTGAGAACCAACTCGACCATGGATTCGGATATACCCGAACGCCGGCTGCTTCACGCTGCTTGCGGGGGTTTCGGCTTCTTGTGCTCGCGCTTGCCGCCTGCGTTCACCACTGCGCCCGTGCTGCTCGCGCTTGCCGCCTGCGTTCGCTACTGCGCCCGTGCTGCTCGCGCGCGTCGCCCGTCGCTATTGCGCCCGTGCTGCTCACGCTCACCGCTGGGCGCTCGCCGCCGCGTGCGTGTTCGCCCGCGCCGCCGGTACTCGCCGCCCCTTCGCCGCCGCACCCGTGCTGGCCCGCAGCGCCGGCACTCCCCACTGCGCCCGTGCTGCCCGCGCTAGAACAGCCACTGACCTGTGCCCTGACCAACCCCGCCGCGAGACAGGCCCCCGCCCTCCCGAGGGGGGCGTCCCCAGACCCATTCTACCGGGCGGCAACGACTCAAACGGACAAAAGACCCAGGTAAGCCATCAGTTGTCCACAACTCGCCACACCCTGTGGATAAGTCCAGAGGCAAGCCGGAACATTCGGTCGCAGGCGAATCTATTCCGGCGAGGCCGCTCGCCACGCGAGGCTCGGAAGCATGTTCACCACCACGTATTGGCGCTGGTCAGCAGGGGTCCAGTTCGCGCGGTTACCCGCCGGGATGGCCCCGCTCACGTTCACCACATTGGCCGCCGCCATGACCGGGTCGTACCGGCTCGGCGGTGCGTTGATGGCCGTCTACGTGGTGGCCGAGATGGCAGGGGCGGTGCCCGTCGGGAGGTTGCTCGATCGAGTCGGGACGGCGCGCGGTCTCAAAACGCTGCTCGGCGCGGTCGCACTGGGGCTGGCCGCGCTGGCGCTCGCGGCACAGGCCGGAACCAGCGAAGCAACGCTGATCGCACTCGTTGTCATCCCCGGACTGGCAGGGGGCGGGGTCGCGGGTGGGTTCAGGGCGTTGCTGGCAGCGATCGTCGACGAACGCCAGCTGACCAGGGCCGTCGCCGTCGACGCGATGATTCTCGACGGCGTGCTGGTCGCCGGACCACTGCTCGTGGCTGGGGCGAGCGTGACCGGTCCCTTCGTGCCGTTGTTCGCGATGGCCGTCGCAGCGGCCGCCGCCGCGAGTCTGGTGCCGAAGCGCGTCACCAAGCCAAGGACCACAAAACGAACCAAAGTCCCCCTCAAAGCCTGCCTGCCCTGGCTCGGGTGTCAGTTCGCCGTCGGACTGTTGCTGTCGACGATCGAAGTCGCGCCACTTCCCCTGGTCGAGCGGCTCGGCGCACCCGCCGCAGCCGCGCCGGGGGTCGTCGCCCTGCTGTGTGGCGCGAGCATCGCCGGCGGCGCGATCTACGCGTGGCGCGGCCGCGACCTGGGGCCGAGGCTGTTCCTCGCCGGCTTCGTGGTCGGCGGCACGCTCGTCGCGGCCAGCCTCGGCTGGGCGGGCCTCGTCGCCGGAGTCGTGCTCATCGGCGGCGCGACCGGACCGCTCGTGACGATCGCTTCCGTCAACATGCAGCGCGTGCTGCCGGAGAGCCGCAGGTCGGAAGGGTTCTCGGTGTCGTTCACGGTGCAGTCGTGCGGGTTCGGGCTCGGGTCGCTGGCCGTGGGGGTGCTGCCGCTGTGGCTGGCGCCGCTGCTGGGCGTCACGGCGGCGCTCTCGATCGGGTGGTTCGGACGACCCTTTCCCCAGGCCGCCCGCCGATGCGATGCTGACGGGAGCGTCGGGCGACTATTGGCACTGCGTCAGCAACCTCGTAGCCTGGACCACAACGCCGAAGAGCAGGGGAGACGCCGATGACCGCCGTCCAGCCGAAGCCGACCTCGGTCGGTGAGACCTTCGATTCGCTCAGCCCGGCGACCGACGAGGTCGTGGGCACGTACCCGGTGCACACCGCGGAAGACGTGCGCGCGGCCGTCGAGCGGGCGCGCGTGGCGGCGGAGTGGTGGGAGGGGCTGGGCTTCGCGGGGCGCGCCGACCGGCTGCGGCAGTGGAAGGGCGTGATCACGCGCCGCCTGCCGCAGCTGTGCCAGGTGGTGCGCGACGAGACGGGCAAGCCGATCGCCGACGCACAGCTCGAGTCCGTGCTCGCCATCGAGCACATCGCGTGGGCTGCGAAGCACGCGCGCAAGTACCTCGGCCGGCAGCGTCGGAGCGCCGGCCTGCTCATGTCGAACCAAGCGGCGACGGTGGAGTACCGGCCGCTCGGCGTCGTCGGCGTGATCGGCCCGTGGAACTACCCCGTGTACACGCCGCTCGGCTCGGTCACCTACGCGCTGGCCGCCGGCAACGCCGTGGTCTTCAAGCCCAGCGAGTACACGCCGGGCGTCGGCAAGTGGCTGGTCGACGCGTTCAACGAGGTCGTGCCGGAGCAGCCCGTGCTGCAGCTGATCACCGGCTTCGGCGAGACCGGCGGCGCGCTCGTGACGTCGGGTGTGGACAAGATCGCGTTCACCGGCTCCACGGCCACCGGCAAGAAGATCATGGCCGCGGCGGCCAACACGCTCACCCCGGTCGTGATCGAGGCCGGTGGGAAGGACCCCGTGCTCGTGGACGCCGACGCCAACCTCGACGCCGCCGCCGACGCCACCGTCTGGGGCGCTTTCTCCAACTCCGGCCAGACCTGCATCGGCGTCGAGCGGGTGTACGTCCACGAGCGCGTGCACGACGAGTTCGTCGCCAAGGTTGTGGAAAAGTCGCAGAACGTGCGCGCCGGCTCCGACGAGGACGCCCAGTACGGCCCCGTCACCATGCCCTCGCAGTTGGCCGTGATCCGCCGCCACATCGCCGACGCCCTCGAGCGCGGCGGCCGCGCGGTGCTCGGGGGTGTGGACAGCGTCGGCGATCGTTATGCCCAACCCACCATTCTCGTCGACGTGCCGGAAGACTCCGAAGCCGTGCGCGAGGAGACGTTCGGCCCGACGGTCACCATCGCCAAGGTCCGCGACATGGACGAGGCTGTGGACAAAGCCAACGCCACCACCTACGGCCTCGGCTCCACGGTGTTCTCCAAGTCCCGCGGCGTCGAGCTCGCCGCGCGGCTGCGTACGGGCATGACCTCGATCAACGCGCCCCTTTCGTTCGCCGGCATCGCGTCGCTGCCCTTCGGCGGCGTCGGCGACTCGGGCTTCGGCCGCATCCACGGGCCCGAGGGGCTGCGCGAGTTCGCCCGGACCAAGGCCGTCGCGCGGCAGCGCTTCACCGCGCCGATCACCCTGACTTCCTTCAGCCGCAAGGAATCCACCGACGCGCTGGTCGCCAAGCTCATCACGGTCATGCACGGCAAGCGCTAGGGTCTGGACCGCACCCCGAACGCCGGGGTGCGGTCCTCCCGAGCCCAGAAAGAGCCCGCATGACGCGTTACGGCGATTTCCAGAACGAGATCTACTTCGCCGGGCTCACCGGCCGCGTCCCGACCATGCCGATGGTCTACGCCGACCTCGAAGCCCGTGCCGCGCAGGCACTTCCCCCGTCAGTGCTGTCCTATGTGGCCGGTGGCGCCGGCGACGAGGCGACCCAGCGCGGCAACGCCGACGCGTTCGCGCGCTGGGGCTTGATGCCGCGGATGTTCGTCGGGGCCAAGGACCGCGACCTGTCGGTGGATCTGTTCGGGCTGAAGCTGGCGTCGCCGCTGTTCATGGCGCCGGTGGGCGTCGTCGGCATCTGCACGCAGGACGGCCACGGCGACCTCGCCACCGCCCGGGCCGCCGCGCGCACGGGCGTGCCGATGGTCGCGTCGACGCTCTCGGCCGACCCGTTGGACCAGGTCGCAGGCGAGTTCGGGGAGACGCCGGGGTTCTTCCAGCTCTACACGCCGACCGACCGCGAGCTGGCCGCGTCGTTGGTGCAGCGCGCGGAGGCGGCGGGGTTCAAGGGGATCGTGGTCACGCTCGACACGTGGGTCACCGGGTGGCGGCCGCGCGACCTGAGCACGTCGAACTTCCCACAGCTGCGCGGCCATTGCCTCGCCAACTACTTCACGGACCCCGTCTTCCGGCGGCTGCTCGGCAGGTCGCCCGAAGAGGATCCGATGGCGGCCGTCGGCCTGTGGGCCCAGCTCTTCGGCAACCCGCTGACCTGGGACGACCTGCCATGGCTGCGCTCGCTCACGTCGCTGCCCCTGATCGTGAAGGGCATCCAGCACCCGGACGACGCGCGCCGCGCCATCGACGGCGGCGTCGACGGCATCTACTGCTCCAACCACGGCGGCCGCCAGGCCAACGGCGGACTCCCGGCCCTCGACTGCCTCGCCGACGTGGTCGACGCCTCCGGCGACACCCCGGTGCTGTTCGACTCGGGCGTCCGCTCGGGCGCCGACATCGTCAAGGCCCTGGCATTGGGCGCACGGGCGGTGGGCGTCGGCCGGCCCTACGTCTGGGGCCTCGCCCTCGGCGGCGTGGACGGCGCCGTCCACGTCCTCCGCAGCCTCCTCGCCGAAGCCGACCTGATCATGGCGGTGGACGGCTACCCAACCCTGGCGGACCTCACGCGCGACAGCCTGAGGAAGGTTGGTTAGGCCGGACCTAAGTCGGGTCCGACCTGGCTGTGGACAACTGGCTGGGTCCGACCTAAGTGTGGACAACTGCTTGGGCCGGACCCAGCTAGGACAGCCGCTTGGTCCGAGCACGCTGGGACAAGCACCTGGGTCGAACCCAACGATCGGCGAATGGCAGCTGTGGACAGCCCGTTAGGACCGACCCAGCTGTGGATAGCTGCCTGGGTCTAATCCAGCTGGTCGGGGCACGGTTGGGTCGGGCCTATCTGCGGGCAACTGACGAGGTTCGACCCAACTGGGGGTCGACCGCCCCGGCCGGACCTGACTGGGGACACTTGTCTGGGGCCGACCCAATTGCGCGCAGCGGGGACGCCTGCCAAGGTCCGGCTCGGTTGGGACAACGTCCTGGGCCCGGTCTGGCTTGGGGCAAGCGCGTAGGTCGGTCTCGGCTGCGCGCAACGAGGCACCTGGCTAGGTTCGACCCCGCCGGGGACGACTGACTGGCCCGGACCCGGCTGGGGATAACTGCCTGGGTCCACCCAACTCCACGTATCTGGGGACGCCTTCCAAGGCCGGGCTCGGGTTGGGGCAACCGGCTGGGCCGGACCTGGTTGGGGACAACTCCCTAGGTCCGACCCAACTCCGCGCAACTGTGGACAACCCCCTGGGCCCGACCTAAACCGACCGGCCCCGGATCAAATCCGCCGCCTTTTCCGCCACCATGATCGTCGGGGCGTTCGTGTTGCCGCGCGGGACCACCGGCATGACCGAGGCGTCGACGACGCGCAGGCCCTCCACCCCGCGCACCTTCAGCGAAGGATCGACCACCGCGCGCTCGTCCGAGCCCATCGCACACGTGCCCACCGGGTGGTACAGCGTCTGGGTGTTCTCGCGGATGTGGTCGGTGAGGGCGTCGTCCGAGAGGTCGTGAGTCGTGGGCAGGAACGGCCTGTCCAGGAACCGCGCGAGCGGCCCCGACTTGCCGATGTCGATCAGCGACCGCAGGGCCGACTTCATGGTGTCCAGGTCGATCGGCTCCGTGTAGTACGCCGGGTCGATTTCCGGCTTCCACAAGGGATTCGCCGACTTCAGCCGCAGCCGGCCGCGGCTGGCGACGTCCACCAACGTCGCCGCCGAGGTGAAGCCGGGGACGGTAGGCTCGCGGAGACCGTTGTCGTAGAACAACGTCGGCGCGACGTGGATCTGCATGTCCGGAGCGGCGAGCCCATCACGCGTCGGGAAGAACGCGCCCGCCTCGCCGATGTTCGACGCCAGCGGCCCGCGCCGCGTCAGCTGCCAGCGGACGAGGCCGGCCGGGGTGGCCGCGTCGACGAGGTCGGTGGTGCCCTTGGTCGACCAGATGATCCCGGCCGCCGGGTGATCGTGCAGGTTCTCGCCGACGCCCGCCAGCCCGGCGACGACGTCGATGCCCAGCTCACGCAGGTGCTCCGCCGGCCCGACGCCGGACAGCATCAGCAGCTGCGGCGAGTTCACCGCGCCCCCCGAAAGCAGCACCTCGGCCGAAGCGCGCGCCGTGACCTCGACGCCCCTGTGCAGATAGGTCACGCCCACCGCGCGCGTGCCCTCGAACACCACGCGCGTGGCCTGCGCGTGGGTGTGGACAGTCAGGTTCGGCCGCGTCAACGCCGGCCGCAGGTACGCGTCGGCTGTGGACCAGCGCCGCCCGCGTTTGCAGGTGACCTGGTAGACGCCGGCGCCTTCCTGGGTCTCGCCGTTGAAGTCGTCGGTGCGCTTCAAACCCCAGGCCACGGCGCTGTCGACCCACGCGCTGGACAGCTCGTGGGTGAAGCGGCGGTCTTCGACGTGCAGCGGGCCGTCGGTGCCGTGCAGCGGTCCGCCGAGGCGCTGGTTGCTTTCGGCGCGCTTGAAGTACGGCAGCACGTCGTCCCAGCCCCAGCCGGTGGCGCCGTGGGAATCGCGCCAGCCGTCGTAGTCGGCGCGGTTGCCGCGGATGTAGATCATCGCGTTGATCGACGAACAGCCGCCGAGCATCTTGCCGCGCGGCCAGTAGGCGGACTTGCCGGTGTGTTTCTGCTCGACGGTCTCGTAGTTCCAGTCCCACCGCGTCTTGAACAGCGACGCGAACGCGGCCGGGATGTGGATCTCGTCGGCGGTGTCCTCGCCGCCGGCCTCGAGCAGCAGCACCTGAACGGCCGGGTCCTCGCTCAGCCGGGCTGCCAGCACGCAGCCCGCGCTGCCCGCGCCGACGATGACGTAGTCGAACGAGTCCTGACCGGCCACGATGCCTCCAGCTGCTCATGTTGGCGTGCTGTCAACGACTCATCATGGCCCAGCACGCGGGCCGGGGAAAGGCCCCGCGAGCAGCATCCTCTCCCCGCGTGGCGCGGGCCAGTTGTGACCTGCGCTTCTGTGCGCGGCACCGGACGGGCGCCGGGCGCCGCGGGTCAAGTACGCTCGCCTCGTACCCCACGACCTGCGTGAATAAGGAGCAGCCTGCCGTGGCCCGAGTCGTCGTCGACGTCATGCCGAAACCCGAGATCCTCGACCCGCAGGGCCAGGCGGTGGCCCGTGCGCTGCCGCGGCTGGGGTTCACCGGCGTCACGGAAGTGCGCCAGGGCAAGCACTTCGAGCTCGAGGTCGACGACACCGTCGACGACGAGACGCTCGCCAAGATCGCCGAGGGCTTCCTCGCGAACCCCGTGATCGAGCAGTGGACCATCCGCCGGGTGGACGCGTGAGCGCGCGCATCGGTGTCATCACCTTCCCCGGCACGCTCGACGACGGCGACGCCGCCCGCGCGGTCCGCTACGCCGACGCCGAGGCCGTGCCCCTGTGGCACGCCGACGCCGACCTGCGCGGCGTCGACGGCGTGGTCGTCCCCGGCGGCTTCTCGTACGGCGACTACCTGCGCGCCGGCGTGATCGCCCGCTTCGCGCCGGTGATGGACTCGGTCATCGACGCCGCCCGCAAGGGCATGCCGGTCCTCGGCATCTGCAACGGCTTCCAGATCCTCTGCGAAGCCGGCCTGCTGCCCGGCGCGATGATCCGCAACGTCGGCCTGCACTTCGTGTGCCGCGACCAGTGGCTGCGCGTCGAGAACAACGACACGGCCTGGACCAGCCGCTACGACAAGGGCGCGGAAATCCTCATCCCGGTCAAGAACAACGACGGCTGCTACATGGCCGACCAGTCCACTTTGGACATGCTGGAGGCCGAGGGCCGCGTCGCGTTCCGCTACGTGGACGGCAACCCCAACGGCTCCCGCAACGACATCGCCGGCGTCCGCAGCGAAAACGGCCGCATCGTCGGCCTCATGCCCCACCCGGAACACGCGATCGACGCGCTGACCGGTCCGTCCGACGACGGCCTCGGCATTTTCCTGAGCGCGGTCGACGCGTTCGCGAAGGCCTGATCCACCGGATTCACCGGCCGAACGTGCGGGCGAACGCGGCATAGACCGGTTCGCCCGCACGCCGGTCCAGCACGGCGAACGTGACGTGCTCGAAGTGCGGCCGGGCGTCGTCGAGGGCCTTCCGGAACGCGGCGGCCACCACGGCCGGATCGTTCTCGAACACCCCGCACCCCCACGCCCCCAGCACGAGCCTCCGGTGCCCGCGACTCGCGGCGATCTCCACGCGCTCGGCCCGCCGCTCCAACACGGCCGGCACGGAGGCCTCGTGCTCCGGCTGGTTGCGCTTGATCGCGCCCAGATTCGGTGCGGCCGCGGTCAGGAACGACACGAACGTCGCCTCGGGCAACAGGGCCCCGTGGTCGTCGCGGAACACCGGCACCCCCGGCGAGTGGATGACGCGGTCGCTGTAGCGGAGGTCGGTGTTCGCGCGGTGGTACTCGTAGAATTCCCGCGCTTCCAGCAGGCACGCGTACAACGCCGAGCTGCGGGCGATCGCCTCTTCCTGCGCCTGGGCCCCGTTGAGGAAACCGCCGCCGGGATTGCGCGCGGACGCGAACACGAGGCACGCGACATCCCCACCGAGCCGCCTTGCCGCGGCGATGCTCGATTCGTTGGTGACCTCGATGCTCGGCATCACCCGGCTCTCAGGGACGGAGACCTCGTCGGTCGGCAGGTACAGCCTCGTTCCCTTGCGGGCGAGCGCCACCTGATCGCGAATTACGACGTCGCCGTATTCACCACGCTCGACGATCCCGACCGTCTCGGTGGCGATGTTCCTCAATCTGCTACTCACACCGGCAATGGTGTCGCGCACGGGCGTTGGCGCACAACGGAAATAGCGGCCCGGGGTGTGGACAGCTCTGCAGGCTCCGGCTTCAGTGGAGTTCTTTTCGGCGCTGGTAAGTGGGATGGGCTGGGACGCTCCTAGGAGGGGCCCATCGAGAACCAATTCGACCGGATCTGCGACATAGCCACCCTGCCGCTGTGCCGTGGCGACGCTGGATTCATTGGTCGGCTCGATCTGCTTGACTGAGGCGATTTCCTCTGTGTCCCAACGCCCGCGCAGGACTCGCGCGCGTGTGTTCAGGCAGTTATCTCCACAGTTGTCCACAACTTGGCCGCGTTGTGGACAAGTCTGTGGTTGGAAGCCTCGACGGCGTTTTTCGTCGGTGCTGGTCGATAGAATGGACATGGGCACGCCCCCCAGGGAGGGCGGGGGCACCCTGCTGGTGTTCTCGTCGCCGCCAGTTCAGGCGGCCTGCGTGGTTGCCTTGGCCTCGACTCGCCGGCGTTTCGCCGTCCGATGGTTGGAATCCGACCCGCCGCGTCGTTTCCCGCGTCCAGCGGCGCACACGGCAGGCAGTGCGCTGGGCGACAAGACGCATGCCGCGACGAAACGACGCTCGATCCCGAGCCCCGAAATCCATCAACAATCCCGAACCAACCCAGGATCGGCAACAACCCCCGGAAACCACCGGAAGAGAGCCATTGCAGCCGGTCAGCTTGGCTGCGTGGCTGGGAGGTTGACCAATGCCGCCGTCGAGAAGTCGGCTGCGAGGCGGGCGGCGGAGGTCAGGTCGAGGTTGTGGTCGATGGCGTGGCGGGCGGAGGTGGTGGCGACGCCTACGAGGATGTTGGCGAGCTGGCGTTCGTCGGTGCGTGGGGGGAGGTCGCGGGCGGCGCGGTAGGCGCGGATGCGGCGGGTGACCTGTTCGTCGATGTCGGCGAGGAGGTGTTCGCGCACCGCGATGGTGTCGCTGGTGATGTCGACGCCGAAGAGGAGGCGGAAGCCGTCGGGGTCGGTGGCGGCGTAGGCGAACAAGGCCTGCGTGTCGGCGGCGACCTGGGTGCGGAGGCTGAGGCCGTCGTTGCGTTCGTACTCGGCGAACAGGCGCGCGCGGCAGGTGGCCGCCTCGCGGTCGAGCAGGCGGCGGTAGAGGGAGTCCTTGTCGCCGAAGTGGGCGTACAGCGTGGGTTTCGTCGAACCGCTGCGGTCGGCGATCGCGTTCATGGTGGTGGCGCGGAAGCCGCACTCGACGAAGACCGTCCTGGCGGCATCGAGCAGCTCGTCGTCGGTGGGGCGGGCGCGAGTGGAGCGGTTCATCCGGCGAGCATATCCGCTCGACTTTACCCGGCGGTAAAGCTGCGCTAGCTTTACCGCCAGGTCAAGCACGAAGGAGCGCCGGTATGCGTCGACGCCTGGTCACGTCAATCACCGCGGCACTGCTGCTGGCGGCGGCTCTGGTCGCCCCTGGCGCGGCGACCGCCGCGGCGCGCAAGGGCTGCGCGCTCCCCGCTGCGGGCACCGCGTTCGCGACGGCCTCGCCCGCCGAGGAGGCGATGGACCCGGCCGCCGTCGACGCCGCGGTCGCCTACGCGCAGACCCACCTGCGCGCGTCCGTCCAGATCTTCCGCGACGACTGCCGGATCGGCCGTGGCCTGCTCGACCCGGTCACCGACCAGGTGCCGATGGAGATCTTCAGCGCCACGAAGTCGGTCGTCTCGATCCTCACCGGCATCGCCTACGACCAGCACCGGATCGGGCTCGACGACCCGATCGGCAAGTACCTGCCCGCGGGCATGGGCGACGCCGCCCACCGCGCCATCACGATCCGCAACCTGCTCACCCAGACCTCCGGGCTGGACGAGTCGATCCTGGCCGAGCTGGCGTCCGTCGGCCTCGACCCCGACGTCGCCCAGGAAGCAATGGCCCAGCCGCTCACCCACGAGCCCGGCACGCACTTCGAGTACAGCCAGCGCACGCCCGACCTGCTCTCCGCGGTGCTGCAGCGCGCCGTCGGCGAGGACCTGCAGACCTTTGCGCAGCGGGAACTGTTCGACCCGCTCGGCATTCCGCGGGGCAGCTACCTCTGGTTGCGCGACCACGCCGGAAACAGCTACGGCTACGCCAGCCTGTTCATCCCGCCGGCGCAGTTCGCGAAGCTCGGGCTGCTGATGCAGCACGACGGCAGCTGGCGCGGGCAGCGCATCCTCTCCAGCGACTACATCACCCAGGCCAGGGCGAACACCCCCACCAACCCGTGTTACGGATTCCTGTTCTGGCACAACGGCGGCAGCTCCTGCACCTCAGCCAACTTCCCCCACGCGCAGACGGTCGCGGGCCCAATGGTCGGCAGCGCGCCCGACGACATGTTCGCCATGGTCGGCGCGTTGCAGCAGAACAACTTCATGATCCCGAGCCTCGGCATCACGGTCACCTGGACCGGCGTGCTCGGCGACACGGCACCGAACCTCGCCGGCCTGCTCAGTTCGTCGCCGTCCGGCTCGGACCTGTACTACAACTTCTTCCGCATCCTGCTGCGCGGCGTTCAGGACACGCCCGTGCCCGACCCCGGGCCGTTCCGCACGCCGCCGCTGGACCTCGACGTGAACCCGGTCAACTACCTGGACCCGGCTGTGCTGCTGCGTGACCTGGCGCCCAACGCCCACTGCAACCTGCTGATCTGCCGGCAGCCGAGCTGATCAGCCCACGCTACGTCGCCGCGGCCACCAGCCGCGCGTACGGGCCGTCGGCCGCCAGCAGTTCCGAGTGCGAGCCCAGCTCCGTGATCCGGCCGCCCTCGACCACGGCGACGCGGTCGGCCGCGGCGGCCGTGTGGAGGCGGTGGGCGATGGCGATCACCGTGCGGCCTTCCAGCACGGCGTTCAGCGAACGCTCCAGCTCCCGCGCGGAACCCGTGTCCAGCAACGAAGTCGCCTCGTCCAGCACCAGCGTGTGCGGATCCGCCAACACGACCCGCGCCAACGCCAGCTGCTGGGCCAACGCCGCCGGAACCGCGTACGCACCGGAGCCCAGCCGCGTGTCCAAACCCTCCGGCAGGGAGGCGAACCACTCCGCCGCACCCGCCGACGTCAAGGCGGCCAGCAGCTCGGCGTCCGTCCAGTCCCCGCCACCACGGCGAGCCGGCAGCGAGAGGTTTTCCCGCAGCGACCCCGAGAACGTGTGGTGTTCCTGCGTCAGCAGCAGCACCTCACCGCGCAGCAGATCCTCCGCCAGCGACGAAACCTCCGTGCCACCCACGCGAATCGAGCCCGACGTCGGCGCCGAGATGCCCGCGAGCAACCGGCCCAGCGTCGACTTGCCGGCCCCCGACGGCCCGACGATCGCCAAGCGCTCGCCCCGCGGCACCGACAGGTCGATCCCGTGCAGCACCTCGCGATCGGCCGTGTAGCCGAAGCGGACGTCGCGCACCTCGATGTCGCGCCCGGCCGGCACGGTGGTCACCTCGGACCGCGGCGGAGCCGGCTGCACACCCAGGATCCGGCGCGCGGCGGCCAGCGCCACCTGCAGGTCCTCCATCCAGAACAGCGCCTCGTTCAACGGCGCCGTCATGGCCTGCGCGTAGGCCAGCATCGTGGTGATCGTGCCGAGTTGCGCCCAGCCCTGCGAGTACGCGAAGAACCCGAGGCCCAGCAACGCGGCGATCGGCAGCACGTAGCTGATCTCCAGCGACGGCAGCCACCGCAGCTGCAGCGCACGCATGCGGCGTTCGCCGAGCACGGCTTCGTCCAGGGCGTCCCGGCCCAACCGGATGCGGCGGTTGGTGAGGCTCAGGGCCTCCGTGGTCCGCGCGCCCTCCACGGTCTCGTGCGTGGCCGACTGCAGGTCGCCCCAGCGGTCGAGCATCCAGGCCATCAGCTTGGGGATCCGGCGCTGGTACCAGATGTTCACGGGCACCAGCAGCGGCAGCGCCACGAGCAGCGCCAGCGCCAGCAGGGGCGACGTGACGATCATCGCCACGGTCGTCAGTAGCACCGTCACCACGGCGATCAGGATCTCCGGCGCCGCGAAACGCACGGCGTGGTCGAGGCGGCTGATGTCGCTCGTCGCGCGGCTGAGCAGGTCGCCGGTGCCGGCGGCCTCGACCGTGCCGAGCGGCAGGCTCAGCGAGTTGGCCACGAACCGCTCGCGCGTCTGCGCCAGCACGCGCTCGCCGAACATGCGGCCACGCAGGCGCGCGGTCTTCTTCGCCCAGGCCTGCAGCACCAGCGCCACCACGAAACCCACTGCCAGCAGGTCGACGCGCACCGTGCTGCCGCCGTCGACGACGCCCTGCACGAGCAGGCCGAGCAGCTGCGGCCCGGCCAGCCCGATCAGCGTCGCCAGGCAGAACAGCCCGAGCATCACCGAAAACTCACGCCGGTGCTCGGCGGCCGTGCGCGCCGCCCAGCGCCGCACGTCGCGACCCGACGCGAGGGGGAGCCGTTTCACACCGTCACCGCTTTCCCGCTCACGACCTCGTCCGCCACATGGGTCCACAGTGGACTCTGGCTGAACACCACGGTCGTCTTCCCGCGCCGCAGGTCCGCGACGCGCTGGGTGATCCTGGCCTCCGTGTGCGCGTCGACGGCCGAGGTCGGCTCGTCGAGCAGCAGCACGTCGGCGTCCGTCGCGAGCGCCCGCGCCAGGCTCAGCCGCTGCCGCTGGCCGCCCGACACCTCGCGCCCGCGTTCGCCGATCAGCTCGGCGACACCGCGGGGCAGCGCCTCGATGATGTCGTCGGCGTCGGCCGCGTACAGGGCCGCGTCCACGCTCACGTCACTCGGCAGCGCAGACGTCAGCTGCTCGCGCAGCACCCCCGAGAACCACAGGTCCTGGTTGTGCGCGTACACGATCCGAGAACGCAGCTCCGCCAGCGCGACCTGGTCCACGGGCACACCGCCGGCCAGCACGGGCTCGGTGGCGTCCGTGAACCGCGCCAGCCGGTCGGCCAGCGCCTCCGCGTCGGCCCCGAGGTCGACAACGGTGAGCTTGCCCGCCGCCAGGCGGATGCCGGTCTCGGTGTCCACCAGGTCCAGCGGCCCGGCGGGCAGCGGCACCGGTGCCGCCGGCTCGGTCAGCCGGGGCCGCAGCGACAGCAGGGCGCAGATTTTGCGTGCCGACACGAGCCCGGAGCTGACCGCGCTCACGGCCTCGGTCGCCGTGTCCACCGGCACCACGAGGAACGCCGAGACCCCGTAGAACGCCACCAGCTCGCCCACGCCGATCGTGCCGTCCAGCGCGAGCCGCGCGCCCAGCCACGTGATCGCCACGGTGACCAGGCCGGGCAACACGATCGCCGCCGCGGCCAGCCACGCCTCCGCGCGCCCGACCTCGACACCCGAGCGGCGCACCAGCTGGCTCGCGTCGTGGAACCGCTTCAGGAACCGCCGCTCGCCCCCGACCCCGCGCAGGATCCGCAGGCCGGACACGATGTCGGCGCCCAGCGCGTTCACGTCGCTGAGGTTCTCGCGCTGCACCGCCTTGCGCTTCTGCAACGGCTTCAGCAACGGCCCGATCCCGAGCACCGCCAGCGGCACCCCGACCAGCGCGACCACACCCAGCAGCGGCGACGAGCCCAACATCGCGATACCGATCACGACGAACGCGATGATCGAACCCACGGTCCGGCCGATCACCTCGTAGGTGTTGCCGATCCAGTTGATGTCCGACGACGTCACCGCCACGACGTTGCCGGTCGTCGTCGCTTCGCGCAGGGTCGCGCCCAGGCGCGTGGTGTGCGTGGTGACCAGGCGCTGTGTGGTGCCCGCGCCGTGGAGCCACATGCCGTACGACGTGAAGTGCAGCCACGTGCCGAACCCCGCCTGGAACACGCCCAGCCCGGCCGCCACCAGCGCCCAGCGCCAGATCGCGCCGGTGTCGCCCGCCGCGATCGCGTCGATGCCGCGGCCGATCACCAGCGGCAGCAGCGCGCTGGGCAGCGACCAGCAGGCGCCCGTGAACGCGGCCGTCACCACCAGCCACGGGCGCGAACGCAGCACCGCGAGCAGGTAGCGGCCGGCCGTCGGCCGGGCGGGCAGCCGAGGCGAGGCGAAGGGATATGTGGCGGAGAGCACGATTGTCGACGGTAAGCCGGTTCACAGCGTTGGCGCGACTGATTTATCCCGCAGCGAACGTGCTGGCCACCTGAGGGTGTGACCTGCCCGACACGTAGTCTTAAGGGTGTGGCGAACCCTGACACGGACACCGTGACCAGCACCGTTGACACCACCGCGCGGGCCGCGGAGACCCCCGAGACCAAGCAGCCCTACGTCGAACTCGGTCTCGCCGAGGACGAGTACGCCCGGATCCGCGAGATTCTCGGCCGCCGGCCCACCGACGCCGAGCTCGCGATGTACTCCGTCATGTGGAGCGAGCACTGCTCGTACAAGTCCTCGAAGAAGCACCTGCGCTACTTCGGCGAGACGGCCACCGACGAGATGAAGGCCAAGATGCTCGCCGGCATCGGCGAGAACGCCGGCGTGGTCGACATCGGCGACGGCTGGGCGGTCACCTTCAAGGTCGAAAGCCACAACCACCCGTCCTATGTGGAGCCTTACCAGGGCGCGGCGACGGGCGTCGGCGGCATCGTCCGCGACATCATGGCCATGGGCGCGCGTCCGCTCGCGGTGGCCGACGCGCTGCGCTTCGGCCCGGCCGACGCCCCTGACACCAAGCGCGTGCTGCCCGGTGTGGTCGCCGGCGTCGGCGGCTACGGCAACTGCCTCGGCCTGCCGAACATCGGCGGCGAGCTGGTGTTCGACCCGTCCTACAGCGGCAACCCGCTGGTCAACGCGCTGTGCGTCGGCGCCATGCGCGTCGAGGATCTGCACCTCGCGTTCGCCTCGGGCACCGGCAACAAGATCATCCTGTTCGGTGCGCGCACCGGCCTCGACGGCATCGGCGGCGTGTCTGTGCTGGCGAGCGACACGTTCTCCGGCGACGAGACCGCGGCCGGTCGCCGCAAGCTGCCGAGCGTGCAGGTCGGCGACCCGTTCACCGAGAAGGTGCTCATCGAGTGCTGCCTCGACCTGTTCAAGGAGAAGCTCGTCGTCGGTATCCAGGACCTCGGCGGCGCCGGGCTGTCCTGCGCGACGTCGGAGCTCGCGGCCGCGGGCGACGGCGGCATGCACGTCTACCTCGACCGCGTCCCTCTGCGGGCCACCGGCATGACGCCGGCCGAGGTGCTCTCGAGCGAGTCGCAGGAGCGCATGTGCGCGGTCGTGGCGCCCGAGAACGTCGAAGCGTTCATGGCCGTGTGCGCCAAGTGGGACGTGATCGCCACTGACATCGGCGAGGTCACCGACGGCGACAACCTCGTGATCACGTGGAATGACGAGGTCGTGGTCGACGTCCCGGCCCACACCGTCGCGCACCAGGGCCCGGTCTACGACCGCCCGATCCAGCGCCCGGCGAGCCAGGACACGCTGATCGCCGACACCTCGGCGAACCTCAAGCGCCCGTCGACGCCGGAAGAACTGCGGGCCGACCTGCTCAAGCTCATCTCGTCGCCCAACCAGGCGTCGAAGGAATGGGTCACGGCGCAGTACGACCGCTACGTCCGCGGCAACTCCGTGCTCGCCCAGCCGTCGGACTCCGGCATGATCCGGATCGACGAAAAGAGCGGCCGCGGCGTGTCGGTCTCCACCGACTGCAACGCGAAGTTCGTCTACCTCGACCCGTACCGCGGCGCGCAGCTCGCGCTGGCCGAGGCGTACCGCAACGTGGCCACGGGCGGCGCGACGCCGGTCGCGGTGTCCGACTGCCTGAACTTCGGCGCCCCGACCGACCCGGCCGTGATGTGGCAGTTCGAGCAGGCCGTGCACGGGCTGGCCGACGCGTGCGTCGAGCTGGGCATCCCGGTGACCGGCGGCAACGTGAGCTTCTTCAACCAGACCGGCGACACGGCGATCCTGCCGACGCCCGTGATCGCCGTGCTCGGCGTGATCGACGACGTCACCCGCCGCATCCCCACGGGCATCGGCGCGGAGGCCGGTGAGACGCTGCTGCTGCTCGGCGACACCCACGACGAGCTCGACGGCTCCGCCTGGGCCCGCGAGCTCCACGGCCACCTCGGCGGCGTGCCCCCGCGCGTCGACCTGGCTCGCGAGAAGCTCCTGGGCGAGGTCCTCGTCGCCGGCTCGCGCGACGGCATGATCTCCGCCGCCCACGACCTCGCCGACGGTGGTCTGGCGCAGGCCCTCGTCGAGACTGTCCTTATCGGACAGTGCGGCGCGCGGGTGTTCCTCGACCGCGACCAGGACCCGTTCGTGCAGCTGTTCTCCGAGTCCTCGGGCCGCGTACTCGTGGCGGTGCCGCGCACGGAGGAGCTGCGGTTCACGGAGATGTGCACCGCGCGCGGGCTGCCGTGGCGCAAGACCGGTGTCGTCGACCCGGACTCGGGCACGCTCGAGCTGCAGGGCATCACGGAGTTCTCGCTCGACGAGCTGCGCGAGACCTGGGAGAAGACGCTGCCGGCGTTGTTCGACTGACGTTCTCCATCGCAGAGGGCCGCTTCCCGGACACCGGGGAGCGGCTCTTTTGCGCTAGCCGCGTCCCGCGTGTCAGTGACTGACAGATGTGTCTCGACTAGACTCGGGCGCATGGTCGGCGAAGGGTTGCGCGAGGTCACGCGCAGGGCGGTCACCGCGGAGATCGCCGCGAAGGCGATGGACCTGTTCACCGAGCAGGGCTTCGAGGGCACGACCGTCGACCAGATCGCGGCCGCCGTGGGGGTGTCGACGCGCACCGTGTTCCGGTACTTCGCCGGTAAGGAGGACATGGTCGTCGGCAACCTGATGGAGCTCGGGCACGAGCTGGCCGCGGCTCTCGAAGCCCGGCCCGCCGACGAGGCGCCGTGGGCGGCGTTGCGCGCGGCGCTGCAGGTGTGCGTGGAGTCGCTGGAAGCCGTGGGGCTGCCTCGCGCGACGATGCTGGCCGAGACGCCCGCGTTGCGCACGGCGTTGCTGCGCAAGCACTTGCAGTGGCAGGAGGTGCTGGTGCCGGTGCTCGCCAAGCGGCTGGGGGGCGACGAGTTCACCGCGCACGCGCTGAGCTCGGCTGCACTGTCCTGTTTGGACGTCGCGGGCTACGAGTGGACGCGCGTGGCGGGCAAGAAGCCGTTGGGGGATCTGCTGGACGCGGCGATCGCGGCCGTCAGGCCGCCGGCACGGTGACCCGCGCGACTCCGTCGTCGAGTGGTTCGAGCAGCCAGCCGTCGGGGATCTGGTTGTCCTTTGTGGACGTCACCTTCGTGTTGTAGAGCGACAGGTGCTCGGGCACGCGCGCGAAGCGCAGGTCGGCGTGGCCGCCGAAGGACGCGCGGCGCAGGTCGAGTGAGTCGTCGAACGCTGCGTCGGTGAAGAGCGCGTCCTTGGCGAACACGGCGTCCTTGAACGCGGTGCGCCCGGCGAACGTCGTCTCCGTGAAGTCGGCGTTCTCGGCGAACACCGTGCCGCTGAACCACGCGTAGTCGAGGAACTTCGCGCCGCGGCAGCGGAAGTTGCCGATCAGCCGGCCGTTCCCCGTGCCGGCGGCGGTGAAGTACGCGCGGTCCGTGATCAGGCAGCCGCTGAGGTTCGTGCTGCTGTGCAACGACGCGTAGCGCAGCAGCAGGCGGCCGATCTTGCGGCGGGACAGGTCGAGGTACTCCAGCACCGCGCCGGTGAGGTCGAGGTCGTAGCTCGGCGCGTCCACATCGGACGCCCATGGCAGCAGTTCGGCGACGAGCCGCTGCGCGGTCAGGCGGACCTGCAGCTCCCGCTCGGCGTCGGGGTCGTCCGTGCGCTCGGAGGTGCCGTACCGCGCGTGCTCGAACGGCCGCCGCAGATAAGCGCACAGGACGTCGAGCACGGTCTGCGTGTAGGTCGGCCGGCTGCGGGCCAAACCCGCCAACGCGTGCAGCGCACCGACGCGGACCTGGTCGGCCTCGTGCCCGAGCAGCTCCACCGACTTGGCGAAGCGCTCGTCCGACACGCGCTCACGGTCCTGTTCGGCCCGGCGCATCTCCAGGTCGTGGCGCTGCCGCTCGATCTCCTGGCGCGCCTCCTCGACGCGGCGGCGCCGGTCGTTGAGCCACAGCGCGTAGAGCGCGACGACCGCGCCGCCGGCCAGACCGCCGGTCTTCAGGGCATCGCTGCGGCTGGTGGCGGGGTCGGCGAGCAGCCAGCCCCCGACCCCGCACAGCAGCAGCACGGACGCGACGAACGTCCAGAGCAGTGGGGACCGCACCGATCAGAAGGCGATGACGAAGAAGAACCCGATGCACCAGTTGCCGCCGACGCTGGTGGCGATCACCGAGCCGTTGGCGTCCTTTCCGGACAGGTCGCCGTCGAGGGTGGCCGTGATGGTCGCGGTGCCGTCGTAACCCTCGACCTTGAGCGCCGGGGTCCCGGCGGTGGCTTCGTCGATGCTGTCCTTGGAGAAGGCCTCGCTGCCCTGGCACGTCATCGCGGTGGCGCCGGCGCCGTCCTTGGCGTTGATCTTCGCCATGAACGCGTCGATGGCCTGCTTGCCCTCGACGGGCGAGCTGCCGCCACCGCCGGTGCCCGGGATGTCGGTCTCGTCGGTGGGCAGACCCGGCTCCGACGGTTCGCCGGTGGGCAGCTGCGGCCGCGACGACTGCGCGGGCGGCGGCACGGGGTTCTGCGTTTGCGCCGTGGACCCCGAGTCCTTGCTCAGGAAGAAGCCGGGCGCGACGAAGCCGGTGATGCCCAGCGCCACCACGACCACCACGGCCACGGCGATGCCGATCCACAGCCCGGTCTTGTTGTTCTTCGGCGGCTGGGGGCCACCGCCGTACCCGCCGCCGTAGGGCTGGTTCGGGTCCCAGCCCTGCTGCGGGTACTGCTGGGTTCCGGGGTATTGCTGCTGGTAGGGCTGGCCGTACGGCTGCTGCCCGGGATACTGCTGCTGCGTGTTCGGGTCCCAGCCCTGCTGCTGGCCGCCCTGCTGCGCGTTGGGGTCCCACCCGGGCTGCTGGCCCGGCTGCTGCTGCGCGTTCGGATCCCACCCCGGCTGCTGGGGAACCCCGCCCGTGCCGGGCTGCTGCCAGCCCTGGCCGTAGGGGTCCGGCTGGCCGCCCTGCCCTGGCTGCGGTGGGTAGGTCATCTCCGGTTCCGCCCTTCCTGGTGCACCGTTTCGCGCCGTGGTCTGACGACCGGCGAGCGCCGGCGGTTCCTCCCCACGTGAGGTGCATTCTGCAAGGTCGGGAGCGACTGCACAAAAGACGTGACGAGAACGAAGCTCCCGGCCGCCCCCACAGGTCGGGGTGGCCGGGAGCCTCAGTTGTCGGTCACACGGGGATCAGCCGTTGGCCAGCGCCTGGACCCGGTCGAAGGCACCGTTGAAGGTGTCCTGGTCGAGCGGGCTCGAGGTGTACTGCCAAACGGTGTAGTAGCCCCAGCCGCTCGGCAGAGCGCCGGCCGACGACGCGTACCGCGCGACCCAGAGCGGCACCGTGGACGAGAAGTTCTGCGACGTGCCCACGCACTGGTTCCACCAGCTCGCCGAGGTGTAGATGACGGGCCAGCGGCCGGTCTTGGCGTGGTAGGTGTCGTGGAAGTCGCGGATCCACGCGCCCATCGCGGCCTGGCTCAGGCCGTAACAGGTGGCGCCGTAGGGGTTGTACTCCATGTCGAGCGCACCCGGCAGGGTCTTGCCGTCCTTGGACCACCCGCCGCCGTGGGCGACGAAGTAGTTCGCCTGCGCCGCGCCGCTCGAGGTGTTCGGGGTGGCGAAGTGGTACGCACCACGGATGAAGCCCTGGTTGTACGAACCGTTGTACTGCTGGGCGAAATAGGGGTTGGTGTAGCTCGTGCTTTCCGTCGCCTTGGTCCAGACGAACCGCTTGCCCTGGTTCCACCAGCTCGCCCAGTCGACGTTGCCCTGGTAGCTGGCGACGTCCATGCCCGGCACGGTCGCCAGGACCTGGTTCGGGATGGCGGCCGCGGGCTGCGGCTCCTGGGCGGCGGTCTTCGACGCCGGCGTGGAGGAGTCACCCTCCACACGGCGAATCTGCGACCCCAGTTCGTGGTTGTGCTTCTGGATGTCGTCGTTGATCGCGTTGATCGCGCTCGCCGACTGGTCCGGGTTGTACGGAGCTGCCATCGCCGGAACCGCGGAGCCGAGCAGGAGCGCCACGGTGGGGATGGCCAGGACGGAAAGCAGGGTTGCTCGCCGTCCTCTTCGGGAAGTGGACATCGTTGAATCCCTTCACAGATACCCTCGCTGAGGGCGGCTATTGCAGGTAGCCGCCCGGGTGAGATTCTTGATGACGCTCTGCGGTTTGTCATCAAGTTCCGTGAATTCAGAGGGTCACGTGGGTGATTTTCATCGGGTCATGAGCATCAATTCGTGAGGTCGTAACGAATGTTCACCCGATTGCCAGATTGCGGAGGGTTGCGAGGGGACCGTTGAGCCAGTTCTGGTCTCCCGGCAGTGAACCCTTGTCCGCGAACTGCCAGATCGCCTGGCTGTGCCAGCCGGCCGGCAGCTCCCCGATCTGTGTGTTGTAGCGCGCGAGCCACAGTGGATTCGCGCCGAGCGCCGCGCTGTTGCCGGTGCAGCGTTTCCACCAGCTCGTGGACGTGTAGATCGTGGGCAGACGCCCGGTTCGTGCGCGGTAGGTGTCCGAGAAGGACTTGATCCACGCGACCATGCCGGCGGGGTCCTTGCCGTAACAGGTCTCGCCGTAGGGGTTGTACTCCGCGTCGAGCGCGCCCGGCAGCGTTTTGCCGTCCGCGGACCAGCCGCCGCCGTGGGCGAGGAAGTAATTGGCCTGCGTCGCGCCGTCGGACACGTCGGGACGTGCGAAGTGGTACGAACCACGGATGATCCCGGCTTGGTACGAACCGTTGTACTGCTGGGCGAACTGCGGGTTGACGAACCCCGTGCCCTCGGTGGCCTTCACGTAGACGAACTTCGCGCCGGTCTTCGCGGCGGCGGTCCAGTCCACCGCGCCCTGGTGCCCGCTCACGTCGTGACCGAGCACCTGGTCGCTCGCGGTGTACTGGACGTTCGGCGCGCCGGCGACGCCCTCGTACTTCTCGATCTGCGAGCCGGCGTAGTGGTCGTCGGCGCCTTCGTAACTCGGTGCGGCCGTGGCCGGGGTGCACAGCGCGAGCCCGGAAACGACCGCGGCGCCCCAAACGATGGCGCTCCAGCGCAGCAGCGGATTACGACGCTTCACCCTGGACCCCCCACCGGACGCCTGTAGTCCTTCGAGCGCACACGATGCCCGCAAGCCGCCGTTCCGGCGAATCGGTGATCACCTGATGGAGTGAGTGCGGCAGGTCGGGGTGGGGTTGGATCCGTGCGGGCGGCGGGTCGCCGGTACGAAAAGGCCCGCTGTCCGGAGTGGACAGCGGGCCTTTTCGAAAAGCCGTCAGTTGAAAAAGAAGGTCAGCGCCGTTCTTCGGCGAGCGCCTTCAGCAGGTGCTCGGCCGGCACGACGGCGGTGATCACGTCGTGCGGGTTGATGGCCACGGGGTGCCCGGCGAGCAGGCCGACGATGTCGCGTCCCAGCACGGCGCGCGCGTGCGGCCACTCGCGCGGCACGAGCGACTTGGCGGTGTAGGCGGGGACCATGACGCGGCCGTCGGTGTTGTGGAAGCCGATGACCGTGCGCTGCACGGGGGACATGGCGTAGACGAACAGCGTCGAGTCGAGGATGACCTTCGGCAGGTCCTCGGCCGGGCGGTGCTCGGTGCGCACGAGCTGCAGCAGCCGCTCGAGCTCCGTGCCGGGCTCGGGGTAGCCGAGCGCCTTCGGCGAGGGCCGGTAGCGGTCGTTGGGGTGGAAGTCCTCGACGACGTCGCCCGAGGCGTTCACCGGGTACGCGCCCACGACGGCCCACGACGGCACCGGGCCGCCCGGGTCGAAGGCCTCGTCGATGACGTAGAGCCAGCTGTTGGGGTTGGCGCGCGCGTTGGCCCGCATCTCGGGGGTGATCTCGGGTTTGCCCTGCGGTCCGCGCCGGCCGTGCCGCCCGGCGGTGGCGGGCTTGCCCGCCGGTTTGCCGCGGCGCCCCGCGGGGGTGGTCGGGGAAACCATCCGATCTGCCTCGTCCCGCTGCGCCATCGCCGTCCCTCGGTGCCGGGTGCTGAATGTTCGTCCGACGTCACTCTACTGTTGGGCCATGGCCTCTTCGCGTTCGGTCGATCCCGCTGAGTTACGGGCGGCGGTGCTGGCCGTTTCGAGCTGGTTGCGAGGTGACGGGCCGGAACCGGCGCGGCCCGAGCTGGCCGCCGCGGTGCGGCTGAGCCTCAAGGCGCTCGCCGCCGACGCGCCCGGGCGCAGCGTTGAAGTGCGCGTGCCGCCGTTCGCCGCCGTGCAGTGCGTCGAGGGTCCCCGCCACACCCGGGGTACGCCACCGAACGTGATCGAAACCGACCCCCGCACGTGGCTCGAACTGGCGACGGGGCTTCTCGATTGGTCCAGTGCCCTCGACGCCGCGCGCGTGACGGCGTCGGGCTCGCGGGCCGACCTTTCACACTGGCTGCCCGTGGTCCGGCTATGACCGCCTGGGGTCTTGACCGGTGAATACTCACCTGACTGTGTCGTTCGGTGCCGACTCTCCGTAGAATCGGGATGACAAACCCGACGCGTGCCGAGCCGTGCTATACGGGTTGGCTCTGTACGTGTACTTTGGGTAGTCGGACTGGAATCCCCCAGGTAAACGAGCGGCGTACGGAAGGTCCCGGTCATGAACGCGGTGAACGCGTCCGGTGGCGAGCAGAGTCTCGGCCCGACTGCGCGCCGGATGATCCTCGGCTCGCAGCTGCGCAAGCTGCGTGAGGAAGCCGGGATCACGCGTCAGCAAGCGGGCTACAACATCCGCGGTTCCGAGTCCAAGATCTCCCGCCTCGAGCTCGGCCGCGTCGGCTTCAAGGAACGCGACGTCGCCGACCTGCTCACCATGTACGGCGTCGCCGACGACGAAGAGCGCCGCGCCTTCCTCGACATGGTCAAGCAGTCGAACGAAGCCGGCTGGTGGCGCAAGTTCGGCGACACCGTGCCCGGCTGGTTCACCGACCTCGTCGGCCTGGAAGAAGCCGCGTCGCGCATCCAGATCTGGGAACCGCTGTTCGTCTCCGGCCTGCTGCAGATCGAGCCCTACGCCCGCGCGATCTTCAGCCACGGCCGCCCCGAGATGGCCGACGAGAAGGTCGACCAGCTCGTGGCCCTGCGCATGCGCCGCCAGAAGATGCTGGCCCGCCCCGACGCGCCCCGCATCTGGGCGGTGCTCGACGAGTCGGTGCTGTACCGGCCGATCGGCGGGCCGAAGGTGTTCAAGCAGCAGCTGGAGTACCTGCTCGAGGTGACCACGCTGCCCCACGTGTCGGTGCAGATCCTGCCGTACTGCCGCAGCGGCCTGTCGGCCGAGCACGGCTTCGCGCTCCTGCGCTTCGCCGAATCGGAACTGCCGAACATCGCCTACGTCGAATACCTCACGGGCGCCCACTACCTCGACAAGCGCGACGAGATCGAAAAGTACGGCCGCGCCCTCGACCTGCTGGCCGTCGACGCCGAGACCCCGGAACGCAGCCGCGCCCGCCTGGCGAAGCGGCGTGCGGAGATCTGAGTCGCGCTGAGTTCGTGGCCGGTCTGAGCTGCTGAGGGGTGCTTGGCCGGCCGTCAGTCGCGTTGGCGTCGTGCCCGAGCGCTCGGTTGTGGCTGCCATGGTCGGCTCTGGCAAGTCCTGCTGCCTCGCGCGCTGACCTTTAGCTTCTCGCGCGCGAACCCTCACTGCTCGCGCGCGAGAGTTCGAGCAGCACCAAGCCGAGGAGCACCAAGCCGAGGAGCGCCAAGCAGAGGAGCGCCGCCCGCCCGTGCGGCGGGTGAGCGAGCCGCCTCAGCGCGGTTGGCCAGCCCAGTCCAGCTGCCCGCGCCCGCGCCAGCGCCAAGAGACCGTGGGCTCCCGCGCGTCCGACCAAAGCCATGCCCGGCGGCGAGAGCCGACGACCTCCGCGAGCCGCTCCGGTGTGGTTGGCTTCCCCAGCCCAGCCCAGCCCAGCCCAGCCCAGCCCAGCCCAGCCCAGCCCAGCCCAGCCCAGCCCAGCCCAGCCCAGCCGTGGCGAGTCCGACCGAAGGTCTGCCCGTGCGGCGAGCGCTGACTGCTATCTCCGCGAGCCGTCGAAGCGCCTCGCCGCGTTGCGTGCATTCCGGCAGCGTGTCACCCTGCGGGGCATCGAGGCGCCCCCACGCCACGCGCCACCGTTCACCGAAACCCCGGCGCTCACACCCCGTCGCGGCTGTTCACCCGCTGAGAGCGGCGGTTTGTCGGGTTTTCGCGGAGCGCGACTTTCCCCGCGTCAACAGCGACGCAGCGTGACTTTTCACCCCTTCGAGTGGCGGTGTAATGGCCCGACCGGGACTTTCTACTGAAGTCTGTCGTCACGCAGTGAGAAAATTGCAAAAACTTCTGCACGTGCATTTACCGCTGCATGAGCGCGTGCTAGCGTCCCAGTCACAGGTAGATGCACGTGCAGATTCCTGAGCTTTTCACCGTCCCGGAAGGTGGGGATCATGGCTGAGCGGTTCGAGAACGGCATTCCGGCCGACCGTCTGACCGGCGCCCAGTGGCGCAAGGCGAGCTACAGCGGCGCTGTGGGCAACTGTGTGGAGGTCGCTCCGCTGGCTTCCGGCGAGATCGCGATGCGCAACTCCCGCTTCCCGACCGGCCCGGCGCTCGTGTACACCCGCGCGGAGATGGCCGCGTTCCTCGCCGGCGCGAAGGACGGCGAATTCGACGATGTCCTCGGCTGACGCGCTGGAGACCGTCGAGATCGGTCTCCAGGAGCTCATCGGCCGCGGCTACCAGTTCGTGCACCAGACGGACGCGAACGGCGAGTTCGAAGCCGTCGTCGGCGTCCGGGTGCACGACAACGTGGTGGACGTCGTCCGGCTCAACGCCGAGGACGACGCGATCGCCACGCGCGTGCCGGGCACGGAGGACAACGTCTTCGAGCCCGAGAGGTGGCTGTGGCGCCGCCGCGGTGAGGTGGCCGAGGTGCTGACCGAGGTCCTCGCGCTCCCCGACGAGGAAACCAAGGCGCTCGCCCCCGCCAAGGGGTGCTGGGTGCCCGGGCGCGGCGGCACTTCGAAGTGGCTCGCGGCCCGCTGAAAAACCCTTGATCTTCAGGCCCCGTGCGAGGTGGACAGCCACGTCGTGCGGGGCCTGGTTCATGCTCAGGGCCGAGAACCAAGATCCACAACGCGAGCACCGCTCTCTCAAACGCCGTGGTGAAGTGGGGAGAACCACGTCGCGCACGGCGTGACCCGCCTTAACACCCCTTACACTTGGACTTGGCCCGCCCACGTCTTCCTGGGAGCACCTCGGTGGTTTCCGACCCCTCCGCCAGTCCTGACCAGCCCGACCCGGAACCCCGCGAGGAGTGTGGCGTCTTCGGCGTCTGGGCTCCCGGGGAAGAGGTCGCGAAGCTGACCTACTACGGCCTGTACGCGCTGCAGCACCGCGGGCAGGAGGCGGCCGGCATCTCGGTCTCCGACGGCTCGCAGATCGTGGTCTTCAAGGACCTCGGCCTGGTCAGCCAGGTGTTCGACGAGCAGGTGCTGCAGTCGCTGCAGGGCCACATCGCCGTCGGGCACTGCCGCTACTCCACGACCGGCGCCACGATCTGGGAGAACGCGCAGCCGATCTTCCGCACCACCGCCACCGGCAGTGGCCTGTCGTTCGCGCATAACGGCAACCTCGTCAACACCGCCGAGCTGCGCGACCGCACGAAGGCCGCCGGTCTCAAGCCGCACGCGGGCCTCACCGGCTCGTCCAGCGATTCCGACCTCGTCTGCGGCCTGCTCGCCGCCAACGCGGCCGACAAGGGCATCGAGGCCGCGGCCATGGAGCTGCTGCCGACGCTCAAGGGCGCGTTCTGCCTGGTCTTCGCCGACGAGAACACCCTCTACGCCGCCCGCGACCCCCACGGCGTGCACCCGCTGGTGCTCGGCCGCCTGGAGCGCGGCTGGGTCGTGGCGAGCGAGACGGCCGCGCTGGACATCTGCGGCGCGTCGTTCGTGCGCGAGGTCGAGCCGGGTGAGCTCATCGCCATCGACGCCGAAGGCCTGCGCTCGTCGCGCTTCGCGAACCCGGAGCCCAAGGGCTGCGTGTTCGAGTACGTCTACCTCGCCCGCCCCGACACCACGATCGCCGGCCGCAGCGTGCACGCCACGCGTGTGGAGATCGGCCGACGGCTCGCCGGCGAGCATCCGGCCGACGCCGACCTGGTCATGCCCGTACCGGAGTCCGGCACGCCGGCCGCGATCGGCTACGCGCAGGGCTCGGGCATCCCCTACGGCACCGGCCTGGTGAAAAACGCCTACGTCGGGCGCACGTTCATCCAGCCGTCGCAGACGATCCGCCAGCTGGGTATCCGGCTGAAGCTCAACCCGCTGCGCGACGTGATCCGCGGCAAGCGCCTGGTCGTGGTCGACGACTCGATCGTGCGCGGCAACACCCAGCGCGCGCTCGTGCGCATGCTGCGCGAGGCCGGCGCGCTCGAGGTCCACGTGCGGATCGCCTCGCCGCCCGTGCGCTGGCCGTGCTTCTACGGCATCGACTTCGCCTCGCGCGCCGAGCTCGTGGCCAACGGTGTCGACCTCGACGGCATCCGCCGCTCGATCGGAGCCGACTCGCTGGGCTACATCTCGCTCGACGGCCTGGTCGCCGCCTCGGAGCAGCCGAAGTCGCGCCTGTGCACCGCGTGCTTCTCCGGCGAATACCCCATCGACCTGCCGGACGACGCGTTGATCGGCAAGCACCTGCTGGAAAGCATGGATTCGGTCAATGGCAAAGCGACTCCGGTCAGCCCGGCCGGGTACGGTGCCGAAGACGCCGTCCGGCGTCCCTAGTCCGAATTGTCCAGTAGGGAGTCCGCTTCCGTGAGCGAGTCCACGAGCGCCACGTACGCAGCCGCCGGCGTCAGCATCGAAGCCGGTGACCAGGCCGTCGAGCTGCTCAAGCCCCACGCCGAGCGCGCCACCCGCCCGGAGGTGCGCGGCGGGGTCGGCGGGTTCGCGGGGCTGTTCTCGCTCAAGCTCGACAAGTGGAAAGAGCCGGTGCTCGCGTCGTCCACCGACGGCGTGGGCACCAAGATCGCGGTCGCGCAGGCGCTCGACAAGCACGACACCGTGGGCATCGACCTGGTGGCCATGGTCGTCGACGACCTGGTCGTGACCGGCGCCGAGCCGCTGTTCCTGCAGGACTACATCGCGGTCGGCAAGGTCGTCCCGGAGAAGATCGCGGCCCTCGTCGGCGGCATCGCCGAGGGCTGCGTGCAGGCCGGCTGCGCCCTGCTCGGCGGCGAGACGGCCGAGCACCCGGGCCTGATGGGCGAGCACGACTACGACATCTCGGCCACGGGCGTCGGCGTGGTCGAGGCGTCCGCGCTGCTCACGCCCGAGAAGGTGCGCCCGGGCGACGTCGTGCTGGCCATGGGCTCCTCCGGTCTGCACTCCAACGGCTACTCGCTGGCCCGCCACGTGCTGCTCGACATCGCGCGCATGCCGCTCGACGGCCACGTCGAGGAGTTCGGCCGCACGCTCGGCGAGGAGCTGCTGGAGCCGACGAAGATCTACGCCAAGGACTGCCTGGCGCTGGCCGCCGAGACCGAGGTGCGCACCTTCGCGCACATCACCGGCGGCGGCCTCGAGGCGAACCTCGCGCGCGTGATGCCGCGCGGGCTCGTCGCGCGGCTCGAGCGGGGCACGTGGACGCCGGCGTCGGTGTTCGCGCTGATCGGGCAGCGCGGCAAGGTCGAGCGCGCCGAGCTGGAGAAGACGTTCAACATGGGCATCGGCATGGTCGCGATCGTGTCGGCCGAGGACGTCGACCGGGCGCTGGCCGTGCTGACCGCGCGCCACGTGCCGGCGTGGATCCTCGGCGACGTGCAGCCGGCCGACGACCCCGACGGCCCGCGCGCCGTGCTCTCGGGCGACCACCCGCGGTTCTAGAAACGCGGTTGTCGCGGCTGGGAGACTGGACAGCGTGGCAGTGGCAGAGGACGTGGTGGTCGGCTCCCGGTTCGTGATCCCGGCGGCCGAGTTGAGCGAGCGCTTCTCCCGGTCGTCCGGACCGGGTGGGCAGGGCGTGAACACCACCGACTCGCGCGTGGAGCTTTCGTTCGACGTCGCGCGGTCGGCGGCGATCCCGGAGCCGTTGCGCGAGCGGATCGTGGCGCGGCTGGCGGGTCGCCTTGTCGACGGCGTGCTCACCATCGCGGCCAGCGAGCAGCGTTCACAGCTGCAGAACCGCGACGCCGCGCGTGAACGCCTCGCCGACCTGCTGCTCAAGGCCTCCGCGCCGCCGCCGGCCAAGCGGCGTCCCACCAAACCCTCCCGGGGTTCGAAGGAACGCCGCCTGGCCGCGAAGAAACGCCGCAGCGACGTGAAACGCGGCCGCGGCGGCCGGTTCGACGACTAGCTCACCGAGAGGTGCACGCACTCGCCGGCCGGCTCGTAGCCGACGCGGCGGTACACCGTGGCGATGCCAAGGTCGCCGGGGGTGAGAAATGCCGTGGGGCCACCTCGCTCGTGGACCAGGCGGGTCAGGTACGCCGTGATCGCCGACGCGATGCCGCGGCCGCGGTAGGCCTCGGCGACGGCGATGCCGGCGATCTCGGCCGCACCGTCCACGATGTCCAGCGCGAACCCGCCGCCGATCACCGCACCGGTCGCGGTGTCCTCGGCGCGCACGGCGCGGTCGCCGAACGAGCGGGTGCTCGCCAGCTCCGCGTCCGACACCTCCGGCGACGCGCCGAAGGCGACGTTCTGCGCCGAACGCAGGCTGCGCACGTCGGCGTCGGTCTCCGGAACGCGGAGCAGGATCCCGGCGGGTGCCGGGCGGTCCACGAAGCCGGCCGGGGTGCAGGTCATGAGCGGCACGCGCCGCTCGAGCGAATACCCCTGCGCGACGAGGAGTTCCTCCAGGCCGGGCGCGGCTTCGGTGAAGAACTCCAGCCGGGGCTGCCGGCCGCGGCGCGCGTACGCCTCGGTCAGCGCGGTGATCTCCTCGGGTGACGGCGCGGCGCCGTCGTCGGGGATCGCGTAGTTGAGCATCGGGTTGTCGCCGGTGCGGGAAAAGGTCGCGAGGAACGGGCCGATCCGTTCGACGTCACGGCCTCGGGGTGCGGTGGCACGGACATACGCCTGAAGGGCGGACATGCTGGGTGAACCCTTTCGGGGTCGAAGGAGACCCACGCGCGCTGCCGAAGCGGGCAGGGCATGGGAAGGACGGCTGACGGGCTCGCGTCAGGCCTGACCTCGGCCGTCGCGAGCAGCGGCGGCAAACATAGGCGTTCCTTCGTCCGAAGATCCGAGAGCTTTCAGTGTCCCAGCGGGCGCAAGCGATTTAGCGCGGTTCGGCCGGCTCAGCGCCGTTCCGGATGCCCGATCCCGGCGTAGCGCGTGTCCCACACCGACCGCGGCACGCGCAGGCGGACGGGCGCGTTGCAGACGGTCCGCCGCACCTGCTGCGGGATCGCGACCACGGGCACCACGTCGAAGTAGCGCCAGCCGCGGCGGGTCAGGGCGGCGCCCAGCATGGCGCCGATGGTGTTGAGCAGCACGTCGTCGGTCGAGGTCACGCGGCCGCTCTGGATGAGGAACTGCGTGGCCTCCACCAGCACGGACGCGCTCAGGGCGGTGAGCGCGATCCGGCTGAGCGACCGCAGCCGGCGCAGGCGCAGCGGCACGAGCGCGCCCAGCGGGCTCAGGAGGAGCAGATTGCCGACGACCTGCCAGAGCGATCCGTCGTCGGACAGCGCGGCGGTGAGGTCGGCGCCGGGCACCAGGTCGAGGGTGCTCCCCGAAGCGGTGCCGACGGGCATGATGACCAGGCAGAGCACGAGCGCGCCGAGCGTCACCGCCGTCACGTCGACTGCCGCGGTCGCCGACGCGTGGCCGAGGCTGATGTCGCTGCTTCTTCGCCGCCTCCGCGCGGCGAGCAAGGGCCAGCAAAGCAGCGCGTATGGCAACGCGATGGCCGTGATCGGGATGATCCCCCAGAAAGCGCGCAGCAAGGCACCCATGCGCTTCCCTTCTCGAACCCCTCTGAACTGCTTCTTCCCGCCCTCCCAAGATCAACCTTCGCATTGCCGGTTCGAGTCGGCATGCTCAGCGGGCCGCACTATTCGGTGATCTTTCCGGTGGCGCGAAACGGCTTCCCGTGGTTCGGTCGAGGCGCGGACCGTCCATAGTGGATGCTGTGGACAACCCTGTGGAAGGATTGCGCCGACTTGGCGGAAAGCCTTGGTTCACAACGGAAACCAAGGGTTTGAGCCTGTGTACTACCCGGCGAGCTCGCGCGCCTTCTCGATGAGCGCGGACAGGTGCAGGCCACGGTGGACGTCGCACGGGTGCGTGGTCGTGCCACTCGCGACCATGGCCGCGAAGTCGTCCAGCAGAGCCGTGTAGGCCTCCCCGGCGGTGCCTGGTTTGCGGCCGAGTGTCCGGTAGCCGTGCTCGCCGTAGACCGCGACCTCGACCACGGTCGGCTGAACCGGGAGCCGCAGCGACAGCGTCGCGGTGCTCGTCGCGCCGCCCTCGTGGGCGAACATCAGCTGCCACAGGTCGTCGGGACCGCGGTGGGCCGCGAGCACGTCGGTGATGCGGCCGAGGGCGGCGTCGAGCAGGTCGAACGCGTGCGGGCCGATGTCGGCGAGCGCGCCGCCGGACGCGTCGAGCCGCCACGCCGACGTCGAGTACTGCCCGCCGAGCAACGCGCCCGAAAGCCAGCGTGCGCCGCCGCCGCGCCAGCCGCCCGAGGCGGCGAGGCCGTCGAGCCATTCGCGCGTCTGCTGGGAGAACCGCAGCGTGAGCATCACGAGCGACGCGACGCCGGCCTTGTCCACGGCGTCGGCCAGCCGCTGCGCGCTCGCCAGGTCGGCGGCGATGGGCTTCTCGAGGATCAGGTGCTTGCCGGCCTCGGCCGCGCGCGTCGCGATCTCCGCCTGCACGGCGGGCGGCACGGCGAAGGCTAGGGCGTCGACCAGGGAGAACAACTCGTCGAGGTCGTCGGTGCCGACCGCGTCGTGGGCCTCGGCCAGCGGGCGGGCGCTGGTGACGCGGCGCGCCCACACGGCGGTGAGCTCGGTGCCGGGGTGTTCGGCCAGTCCCGGCGCGTGCACCGTGGTCGCCCAGGGACCGGTTCCGACGAGGCCGATGCGCAGCTGTCCGACGTCCACGCCCGGAAGTGTAGGTGTGTCCGGCGCCGCTTCCGGCGGGTACCTCCGGTGGGTTAACGTCGGTCAGCTGTACACCACGATCGGGGGAAGCCGGTGGGAATCCGGCGCTGACCCGCAACCGTGAGCGGCCGCCCGCGCGGCCGTGAGCCGGATCGCCCGCCGTGGTCCGACTCGATGCGAGGTTCATCAACGATGCGGTTGTTCCCTGCAGTCCGGCTCCTGGCCGTGGCCGCGCTCCTGGTCACCGCCGGCCTGTCCGGCGCGAGTCCCGCCACCGCGACCGTGCCCGGGAAGGGCACCGCGGGCTACTGTCCCGACGCCACCGGCGTGACGGTGGTGGTCGACTTCCAGGACCTCGGTGGCGACACCCTGATCCGCTGCACGCCCGGGCCGCAGGCCGACGGGGTGGCGGCCATGCAGAACGCGGGCCTCGACATCGCGGGCGTCGGCAAGTACGGCCTGGCGCTGATCTGCAAGATCGAGGGCAAACCGGTCGACCAGTCGTGCTCGGGGATGCCGCCGGAGAGCGCGTCGTGGAGCTTCTGGACGGCGACCGACGGCGGCAAGTGGGCTTCGAGCCAGGTCGGGGTGCAGGGCTGGAAGCCGCCGGCGGGGAGCTTCGAGGGCTGGTCGTTCGCGCACAACAAGTCCTTCCAGGACTACCCGCCGCCGCGGGTGGCGCCGGTGCGGAAGGCCAACGCGGCGGTGCCCGCGGCCGCGTCGACGGAATCCGGCGGCAGCGGCTTCCCGTGGAGCCTGGTGATCGGGCTCGTCGTGATCGTGGTGCTGGTCGTCGCCGGAGTGGTCGTCGGGCTGCGGCGCAGGCGTGCTGCCCGGTAACGCGCGGGCTCTGCACCCGGGTGCGTGGTGGGTGTGGGCGCTCGCGCTCGCCGTCGCCGCGAGCCGCACCACCAACCCGTTGCTGCTCGCGCTGGTGATCGCCGTGGCCGGGTTCGTGGTGGTGAACCGCCGGGGCGACGCGCCGTGGGCGCTGGCTTTTCGCGTGTACGCGCTGGTCGCGGCCGTGATCGTGGTGTCGCGCGTGCTGTTCCGCATCCTCATCGGCGGCGAGGACGGCGGCCACGTGCTGTTCACGCTGCCGACGATCCCATTGCCCGCCGCGGCCGCCGGGATCGAGCTGCTGGGGCCCACTTCGGCCGAGGAGCTGCTCGGCGGCTTCTACGACGGCCTGCGGCTGGCCACGATCGTGCTCTGCGTGGGCGCCGCCAACGCGCTGGCCAACCCGAAACGCCTGCTCAAGGCCGTGCCCGGTGCGTTGGCCGAGGTGAGCACGGCGGTCACGGTGGCGCTTTCGGTGGCCCCGCAGCTGGTGGAGAGCGTGCAGCGGGTGCGGCGCGCGCGCCGGCTGCGCGCGGCGCGTGGACGGGGGCTGAGGTTCGTGAAGGGGGTTTTCGTGCCGGTGCTGGCGGACGCGCTGGACCGCTCGCTCCTGCTCGCGGCGGCCATGGACTCGCGCGGCTACGGCCGGCGCGGGTACCTCGCACCGCGCGTGCGGGTGCTGATCGCCGCTTGCGTGCTCGCCGGACTGGTCGGGGTCGCCGTCGGGGTGTACGGGGTGCTGGACGGGTCGTCGAGCTGGCTCGGCGTGCCGATGCTGGTGGCGGGGCTGGCCGTGGCGTCCGCCGGGTTCGTGCTGGGCGGGCGGCGCATCCAGCGGACGACGTACCGGCCCGATCCGTGGCGGCTGCCGGAGACGTTGGTGGTGCTGTGCGGCGTCGCGTCGGCGGGGCTGCTGCTGGCTGCTTCGCCGGCTTCGTTGGCCACGTCGGTCAGCCCGCCGGCTTGGCCCACCTTGCCGTTGGTGCCGACGTTGGCCGTGCTGATCGGGGTGCTGCCGGCGTGGCTCGCGCCGCGGCCGCAGTCCGTTGTGGAGGTGACGCGGTGATCGAGTTCTCGCAGGTCACGGTCACTTACGACGGCGCTTCCGCGCCCGTGCTGCACGGCGTCGACCTCGTGGTGGAGGAAGGCGAACTGTGCCTGGTGGCCGGGCGAACCGGGGTCGGCAAGTCGACTTTTCTCGGTGCCATCAACGGGCTCGTGCCCCACTTCACCGTCGGCACGTTGGCCGGGCGGGTGCTCGTCGCCGGTCTGGACACCGCGACGCACCCACCGCGTGAGCTGGCGTCCGTCGTCGGCGTCGTGGGGCAGGACCCGCTCGCGGGGTTCGTCACGGACACTGTGGAGGAAGAGCTCGCGTACGCGATGGAGCAGCTGGCCGTGGCGCCCGACGTGATGCGCAAGCGCGTGGAGGAGACGCTCGACCTGCTGGGCATCGCCGAGCTGCGCGACCGTCCACTTCGGACGCTTTCCGGCGGGCAGCAGCAGCGCGTGGCGATCGGGTCGGTGCTCACCGCGCACCCGGGCGTGCTCGTGCTGGACGAACCGACGTCGGCGCTCGACCCGACCGCCGCCGAGGAGGTGCTGGCCGCGATCACGCGGCTGGTGCATGACCTCGGCACCACGGTCGTCGTCGCGGAGCACCGGATGGAGCGTGTGGCGCAGTACGCCGACCGGCTGCTCTACCTCCCGGGCGACGGTTCCGTGCGGTCCGGACCACCGGCGGAGGTGTTCGCGGACGCCGACGTCGCGCCGCCGATCGTGGAGCTCGGCCGGTTCGCGGGCTGGTCGCCGCTGCCGCTCTCGGTGCGGGACGCGCGTCGGCGGGCGGGACCGTTGCGGGAACGGCTCTCGACAGCGACCCGCCCCGCCGCGGCCGGCGTGCCTACGGAGGCCGTGCTCGCCGCGCGGGGGGTGCAGGTGCGCTACGGAGGCGTAGTGGCCGTGCGCGGGGTGGACCTGCGGCTGGGTCGGGGTGAGGTCGTCGCGTTGATGGGGCGCAACGGGTCCGGCAAGTCTTCGCTGCTCTGGGCGCTGCAGGGCAGCGGGCCGCGCTCGGGCGGGACCGTCGACGTGCTGGGTGTGGACCCGGCTGCGGCGCGGCCCCGGGCGGCCCGGTCGCGTGTCGGCTTGGTGCCGCAGACCCCGTCCGACCTGCTGTACCTCGACTCCGTGGCCGCAGAGTGCCGGCAGGCGGACACCGAGTCGGGCGCCGCCGTGGGCACGGCCCGGGCGTTGCTGGACCGGCTGGTTCCGGGCGTCTCGCCGGAGGCGAACCCCCGTGACCTGTCCGAAGGCCAGCGGCTCGCGCTCGTGCTGGCCGTGCAGCTGGCCGCCGCGCCGCCGGTTGTCCTGCTCGACGAGCCGACCCGCGGCCTGGACTACCCGGCGAAGCGTCACTTCGCGGCCGTGCTGGCTTCGCTGGCTTCTTCGGGCGTCGCGGTGCTGCTGGCCACGCACGACGTCGAGTTCGTCGCCGTGGCCGCCCACCGCGTGGTGGTCCTGGCCGACGGCGAGGTGGTGGCCGACGGCCCGACGGCCGACGTCGTGGTGTCGTCGCCGGCCTTCGCGCCGCAGGTGGCGAAGGTCCTGGCGCCGCAGGAGTGGCTGACGGTCGCCGAGGTCGAGCAGGCGCTGCGGTGACGGACTTCCTCGGCCCGGCCGTCCGGATCCGGGTGCGAACCGTTTTCGTGCTCGCGGTAGCCGTGGTGCTTGGCCTGGCGATGTTCTGCTGGCCGCTCTTCGTGTCGACGCCACCATCGGGTCACACGGCCGACGCGCCGTTCGTCTTCATGGCGACGCTGCCGGTGCTGATCCTGATCGTGCTCGCCGAACTGTCCAGCGGCGGCCTCGACGCGAAGGCCCTGGCCCTGCTCGGCGTCCTGTCCGCCGTCGACGCCGCGCTGCGCCCCCTCGGCGCCGGCACGGGCGGCATCGAGCTGGTGTTCTTCCTGCTGGTGCTCGCCGGCCGCGTCTTCGGCCCCGGCTTCGGCTTCGTGCTCGGCGCGACCTCGCTCTTCGCGTCCGCCCTGCTCACGGGCGGCGTCGGGCCGTGGCTGCCCTTCCAGATGCTCGCGTCTTCCCTGGTCGGCCTGGGTGCGGGCCTGCTGCCGCGCGCCGTGCGCGGCCGCTGGGAGATCGCGCTGCTCGCCGCGTACGGCGTGGTGGCCGCGTACTTCTACGGGCTCGCGATGAGCATGTTCACCTGGCCGTTCCTCGCGGGCGCCTCATCCCTGGACTTCGTCCCGGGCGCACCCTTGGGCGCCAACCTGCACCGCTTCCTGGTCTTCACGGTCCTCACGTCCACCCTCGGCTGGGACACGGGCCGGGCACTCACGAACCTGGTCGCGATCCTGGTCCTGGGGCCGGCCATCCTGACCCTCCTCCGCCGCGCGGCTCGGAGGGCTTCGTTCAGGCCTTGATCGGGCCGAAGGTCACGACGGCGTCGCAAATGGACGACTCGCTCCACGCCCGTGCGACCGGCGGGACCGTTCGCGGCGCACTGGCCGATCGACGGGACCGCTCGCGACGAACTCGTGGCCGAGGGGACCGCTCACGTGGTGCGTTGCGGTCCGAACGGTCCACTCGCGCCTGCGCGCGGGGTGAAACGAGACCGCTCGCCGGCCCGCCCGACGGACCGCTCGCACTGCCGTGCAGCGGCCTAGCGGCGCGGTGAACCTGCCGGCAAACAGGCGATCGGCGACCAGCGATCAGTACGTGTAAAAGCCCCGCCCGGACTTCTTCCCCATCAGCCCCGCGTCGACCATGCGCAGGAGGAGCGGAGGGGCCGCGTAGAGGGGTTCCTTGAACTCGTCGTACATCGAGTCCGCGATGGCCTTCACGGTGTCGAGGCCGATGAGGTCCGAGAGGCGCAGCGGGCCCATCGGGTGGGCCGTCCCGAGTTCCATGCCGCGGTCGATGTCTTCGGCGGTGGCGAAGCCGGATTCGACCATGCGGATCGCGGAGAGCAGGTAGGGCACCAGCAGCGAGTTGACGATGAAGCCGGCGCGGTCCTGGGCGCGGATCACCGTCTTGCCCAGGGCTCCGGCGTGTTCCTCGGCGCGGCGGGCGGTGTCGTCGGCGGTGAGCAGCGACGGGACCAGCTCGACGAGCGGCAGCACGGGCACCGGGTTGAAGAAGTGGATGCCCACGACCTGCTGCGGGCGGCTCGTGGCCATGGCGATCTTGACGATCGGGATGGACGACGTGTTGGACGCGAAGATCGCGTCGGGGCGGGAGACGAGCTTGTCGAGCTGGGCGAAGACGTCGGTCTTGGCCTGTTCCTGCTCCAGGATGGCCTCGATGACCAGGTCGCGGTCGGCGAGGTCGGCCAGGTCCGTCGTGAAGCGAAGGCGCCCCAACGCCGCGGCGGCGTCGTCAGCCGAGAGCTTGCCGTTCTTCACGCCGCGCTGCAGCGACTTCTCGATGCGCGCCTTGCCGGCGTCGAGGGCAGCCTGGCTGACCTCGGTGATCACCACGTCGAAACCCGACTTGGCGTGCACCTCGGCGATGCCCGAGCCCATCTGCCCGGCACCCACCACGCCGACTCGCTGAATGTCTGTCACCGGCTAGCTCCTTAGTCACGCAGGCACAGAAAATGGGCAGCACGCGACGCGCGAGGGTGGTGCCGGGCAGTGCCCGGACTCCACCCTCGCGTATCGCGTCTGCTCAACGCCGGTATTCGTCGTACCCGTCGTCGTACGGGTCCTCGTACCGGTTGTCGTCCTCGTGCCCGTTGTTGGCCGAGGAATCACTCGACAGCTCGCGCTGCAAAGCATCGAAATCGGTGTCGTGGGAGCTGTACTTGAGCTCGCGCGCCACCTTCGTCTGCTTGGCCTTAGCCCGGCCGCGCCCCATGGCTCGACCCCCTCGCACAGGGGCGGGGCGGCCGGGGGAATCGGCGGCCCCGCATCGTCTCGACAGTTCTTTCCTGGTCACACCGTACCGTGTCCCGGGGGTTCGATGCGACGTGGCACGGTGTGCCGGTGGCGACAGTGTCCGCCGGACGCCGGTTACCGGCCTGTCGGTGGGGATCGGCGCAGGTGGGCGTGCCACGATGCTCAGGTGCTCCGTCCCTTCGTGGCGTATCTGAGGGTGTACGAACCCCTGCTCGCGCTCGGCGACCCGCCCGACGACCGGCTGCGTGAAGCCGTCGCCGCGGCGAAGCTGCGCCGGGCCGCGATCGGCGAACGCGAGCAGTCCGTGTGGCTCAAGTCACAGGCTGCCGCGCCCGCCCGGTTGCTGCCCGCGGAGCTCGCCGACGGGCGGCCCGCGCCGAGCCTGCTCACCGACGTCCTCGTGCTCGACCCGGCGGAGGTGCCGGCCGGTCACCCCGGCGAAGGCCCGTTTGTGTGCCCGCTCGAACTGCGCGCCCGCGCGGCCGCCGCGCTGGTGACCTTCCTCGGCGACGCGACCCCGGCGTTGAAGAACGCCGTGCTCGACGCCGGCGGCGTCTCGGCCGACCGCGCCCGCTCGCGCACCAAGGCGGCGATGGCCGACCTGACCACGGCCGCCGCCCACACCCTCACCACCACCTGGACCGTGCCGCTGCCGTGGTTCGTCCTCGTCGACCCCGACGAGCGCAAGCTCGTTCTCGGCTCCGGCCAGGACGATCCGGCGCGCGAGCTCTCCTGGCGCACGTCGATGTCCGACGCGCTGACCCGCGCTGCTGAGGCGGGCGAGCTGATCGAGGCCGCGTTCGGCGACTCCGGTCCGGGCCGCGTCCTGTCGCAGACGCAACAGTGGCTGGAGAGCTTCGACCCCGACTCCGTGGTGGAGCTGGACTACGGCGGCCTCGTGCAGCTGTTCGCCGACGCGATCCTCGAGTCCGACACCACGGCCGAGGAGGTCCACGACATCCTCGAAGCCCTGCGCACCGGCAATGTCGAGGAGCTGGCTGAGCTGTTCTCCGAGCTGCGCGAGTTCTGGGGCGACCTCGCGGCTAGGGAGCGCTCCAACTGACCCGCAGCCGGCCCACGGGCCGGCCACCACCGAGCACCGGCGGGTTCGCGAGGACTTCGAGGTCGGAGACGTCCACGCCCAGGTGCGCGAGCACCGCCACGGCCAGCGGCCCGCAGCCGCGCTTCGCGCCGTCGGACATCTTCAGCGCCACCGCCGTGCCGTCGGCCAGCGCGAAGGCCAGCACGCCCTCGGCGCCGATCTTCGACAGCAGCCCCGGCACCCCGCCCATCAGCGCGGTGTCCTCCCGGTCCGTGCCGGCGACCAGCCACGGGTGCGCGCGCATGGCGTCGGCCACGCGCAGCTCGTCCGAACCGGAAGGCGCCTGCACCAACCGGCCGAACGCACGGGCCAGGCCCGTGAGCGAGTAGGCGAACAGCGGCGCGCCGCAGCCGTCGACGCCGGTCGTGGCGATCGGTTCCCCGGTCAGCTCCACCACGGTGTCGGCCAGGGCCTTCTGCAACGGGTGACCGGGCTGCTCGTAACCGTCGGTCGGCCAGCCCGCGGCGACGCACGTGGCGAGCATCCCGGCGTGCTTGCCGGAGCAGTTCATCGTGACGCGCAACGGCTCGGTCGCCGCGTGCATCGTCGGCTCGTGCAGCGGGTACGCGGGCGGGCAGGCCAGCGCCGACTCGTCGAGACCGGCCGCCGCGAGCATCGCCGCGACGCGCTCGACGTGGCCGGGTTCGCCGGAGTGGGAGCCGCAGGCCAGCGCGAGGTCGGCGCTGTCGTAGTCCAGGCCGGAGCGCAGCATGCCGACGCCCTGCAGGGGTTTGGTCGACGACCGCGGGAAGACGGGGCCGGTCACGTCGCCTACGGAGTGGATCACGCTGCCGTCCGGCGCCGTGATCACCAGCGAACCGCGGTGCACACTTTCCACGAGGCCGGACCGCTCGACCTCGACGAGAACCGGTTCCGTCACTCTTCGGTGCGTCCCAGCTCGGAGTCGAGCAGCTCGTCGACGGTCGCGGAGCCGCGCTGGTAGCGGGCGGCGATCTCGGCGTTGAGCGTGTCCATCACGCCCTGCACCTGGCGCCGGAACGTGGACACCGAAGACTCCTCGGTGGCGTACGTGTCGAGCGCGGCAGCGAGTTTGTCGTCGGACAGCGTGCCGACGTCGGTGAGGTCCGTGTCGCCGATCAGCGCCTCGGCGTGGCGGCGGTGCTCGCCGGCGCGCGAGGGTTCGAGCTGCTGGTGGCGCCCGGAACCGGTGGCGGGGCCGAGCGCGTTGTCGGCGAGGATCGTGGCGAGCTGGTCGACGATGCTGTTGACGCCACCGGACGACCGGCGCTGCTGTTCCGCGCGCACGATGTCGATCCGCGCGTGCAGCAGCCGGCGCAGGTACGAGAGGTCGGTCTCCTCCTGCGCGGCCTCGTCACGGCGTTCGCGCAGCACCGGCAGCGGCAGGTCGCCGAGTCCGGTGAGGTATCCCGGGGCGAGGACGCGGTCGATCCGCCGTCGCCCACCGGGACGCACTTCGATCACGGGCACATCCTGCTCTAGATTCCCCGACAATGCTACCGCCGGGTTCAGTTCAGCGCCGCAACCGTTGCGCGGCCTCCCGACCAGGTGCGGCGTGCTCGCCCGGCACGGAGTCGGGGTCCACGATGGCCTGAACGGTGCGGTCAGTGGGGTTTTCAGAGTCGTCCTGTTTGTCGTCTTTCCCCAGGCCGGCGAGCAGTTCCGCGCCCGCCGGCACGGAGCGTTTGACCAAGGCCAGCGCGATCGGGCCGAGCTCGTGGTGCTGCACGACGGTGCCCACGCGGCCCACCACACGTTCGCCGAGGCGCACCGGGTCACCCGTTTCGGGCGTGATCTCGGGTGAACCGTCGAGGTGCAGCAGCGCCAGGTAGCGCGGCGGGCGCCCGACGTTGTGCACCTTCGCGACGGTTTCCTGGCCGCGGTAGCAGCCCTTCGCCACGTGGGCGGCGCTGCCGATCCAGCCGACCTCGTGCGGAATGGTGCGGTCGTCGGTGTCCACGGCGACGCGCGGGTGCCGCGACTCCACGCGCAGCGCGTCGAACGTCCAGCTGCCGGCCGGGCGCGCACCCGCGTCGGTGAGGCGCTGCCACCACGTCGCGAGCTCTTCGCGCGGCACCAGAAGGTCCACACTGGACCGAGACGGCCACGGCATGCGGCGGGCGAAACCACCGCCGGGCAACGCCGACACGGCATACGGCTCGGCGCCGACCTCCACCCCCACGGCCGTGAGCACGCGTTCGGCCTCCGGCCCGAGCACGGTGAGGACGGCGAGTTCCGTTGTGGCGTCGCGGATCTCGACCTTCGACCAGAACTTCATCGCCTCGAGGTATTCACGCAACGTCTGCTTGCCGCCCTTGGGCAGCGCGCTCGTGGCGACGGGGTCCGGGTCGCTGTCGAGCCAGACGGTGCCGTCGAGGTGCGCCAGCACGAAGTGCGTGTCGATGTGGCCCTGACTGTCGAGCACGAGGGCTTCGGTGCCTGATCCCTCGGGTAGCTCCGTCACGTGCTGGGAGATCACGAGGTGCAGCCAGCTCAAGCGTTCTTCGCCTGAAACAGCCAGGACTTCGCGGTGCGAGCGGTCGATCACGACCACACCGCGCGCGGCGGTGCGCTGCTCGGCGAACGGATCGCCCCAGTGCCACGGAACTCCCGCCTCGGGGTGTCCGTCGGGCGCGGCGATCGCGCGGGGGGCTTCGAGCAACGGCGAGCGGTAGGCCATAACCACAAGACTATGTGAGTACGGTGAGGGAATGCGCGTCCTCGCCTTCCTCGACGGAAACCTGGCCGACCCCGACGCCGCCCACCTTCGCGTGGACGACCTCGGTTTGCTGCGCGGAGACGGGGTGTTCGAGACCATCCTCGTGGCTGATAAAAAACCGCGAGAAATGCGTCCGCACCTCGACCGGCTCGCCCGTTCCGCGGCGATGCTGGAGCTGCCGGCGCCCGACCTCGCCGCGTTCGAGACGGCCGCCCGCGCCGTGATCGACAACTGGGCCGGTGGCCGGGAAATCGCGTTGAAACTCGTGTACACGCGGGGTGTCGACGGGGATCCGGCCGGCACGCCGACCGCGTTCGCGATCGGCATGGAGATCGACGAGAAGGTGCGCCGCGCCCGCGCCGAGGGCGTCGCCGCGGTGACGCTGGAGCGCGGCTTCGGACCCGACGTCGCCGAGCGCGCGCCGTGGCTGTTGCTGGGCGCGAAGACTGTCTCGTACGCCGTGAACATGGCCGCCCTGCGCGAGGCCGGGCGTCGTGGTGCGCAGGATGTGATCTTCACCGCTGCCGACGGTTCCGTGCTGGAAGGCCCCACGTCCACGGTCGTGCTGGCGCGCGAACGCACGCTCTACACGCCGCCGTCCACCGTCGGGATCCTGCCGGGCACCACGCAGGCGGCCCTGTTCCGCGGTGCGGAGAAGGCCGGCTGGACGGTGAAGGTGGAGCCGTTCTCGGCCGCCGACCTGGCGACGGCCGACGGGGTGTTCCTCGCGTCGTCGGTCCGGCTCGTCACCCGCGTCCACACGCTGGACGGCAATGCGCTGCCCGACTCGGCGGAGCTGCACCGCGAACTGGTGGCGGCCTACGAAGGCGAGTACTGAGCCGGCGCCGCACTGATCACCACGGCGGACGCGCGTACGCCTTCGGCCTCGTAGGCGGCGATCTTGTGGTGCCCGTCCAGGATCAACGGCCGGGCGCCGGACAGCACGACGGCCACGGGACGGTGGCCGGTCCGGATCGCCGTGCGGTAGTAGGCGACGCGCGCCTCGTCGTCGGGCGGCCAGGTCGCGGTGGGCACGAGCGGCTCGTCGGACTCGAGGCGGGCGGGGCCGTCGACCTGGTAACAGCCGTCGACGAGCAGGGCCAGCAGGTCACGCAGGGTCTCGGCCAGCGGACGCCGCAGCTGGCCCGTGGCCAGCGCGATGCGCAACGACTGCGGCAGCTCCACCCGAGCGCCACCGCTCGGTTCCAGGACCCTGTTCAGTTCCAGGACACCTGTCCCACCCGTGACCGTTACCCGTTCCACGCCCATCAAGACGAGCGGAACCGCACGGAGGTTCCAGGGCGTGCCCGGGCGAGTGCGCCGAGTGACCCGCGTCTCACCGCGGGGCCACGACGGGCGATCGGGCCCGATCGCGACCCCTGCATCCAGTTCCACGATCGGGCACGGGTCATGGGCTGGCTCGGTGAGTTCGTCGCCGACGTGGCAGCCCGCCGAGGCGGCGGCGTCCCGCTGCTCCTCACGGTGAGCCGCTCGGCCTGACCGGGTCAAGACGAGCGGAATCGCACGGAGGTTCCCGGGCGTGCCTGCGCGAGTGCGCCGAGGGAACCGCGTCTCACGACGGCGGCCACCGGGTAGCCGCCGGTCGTGGGGTGGTCCGCGAGGAAGACGACGGGCCGGCCGCTCGGCGGGACCTGGATCGCGCCGGTCAGGAGGCCTTCGCTGGGCAGCTCGGCGGTGTTCGCGCGGTGCAGCGGCGGGCCGTCGAGGCGCAGGCCGACACGGTTGGACTCGGGCGTCACGGTCCACCAGGCGCCGAGGCCTTCGGCGAGGTCGGTGAACCAGTCGTCGCGTGGGCCGAGGACCACGGGCACCACGAGCCGTTCGGGTGTCGCGGGGGCGACCACGACGTCGGCTCCCGCCGGCACTCCGGTGACCGGGCCGAGCGGCAGCGAGACGCCGTCTTCCAGCGGTTCCGGCCCGATGCCCGAGAGGACGTCGCGCGAACGGCTGCCCAGTATCGGCTCGACGGCGATCCCGCCCGAAACCGCCAGGTAGCTGCGCAAACCGGCCGTCGGGCGGCCGAGCGCAAGCGTTTGCCCCTCCCGTAGCGAGACGGCCGAGTGGGAACCGACGGGCCGGTCGTCCACCTGAACCGGCACGAGGGGTCCCGTCACGGCGACGGTGCACGGCGCCGTCGCCCGCACGGTCAGTCCACCCAGCAACGCCTCGATCCCGGCGGCGTCCTCGGGGTTGCCGACCAGGCGGTTGCCCAGGCGCAGGGCGTCGGCGTCGAGCGCGCCGGACGGCGGCACGCCGAGGTGCGCGTAACCGGGCCGGCCGAGGTCCTGCACCAGCGCGAGCGGTCCCGTGTGGACGATCTCCAGCGCGCGCATCACACGCTCCGGAAGCGCACGCGGTCGCCGGGCGCGAACAGCGCGGGCCGCGCGGCGGTGGGGTCGAACAGAGTCGCGTCGGTGTGCCCGAGCAGCCGCCAGCCGCCGGGGGACTCGCGCGGGTAGACGCCGGTGAACTCCCCGCCGATGCCCACGGACCCGGCGGGGACCTTCGTGCGCGGGGACTCGAGCCGGGGCTGCTGCAACGCGTCCGGCAGTCCGGTCAGGTAGCCGAACCCGGGCGCGAAGCCGGTGAACGCCACGGTGTACTCGGCTTCGGTGTGCAGCTTGACGACGTCGCCCTCCGACACCCCGGCCTCGCGCGCCACGAGTGCCAGGTCTTCGCCGTCGTAGTGAACATCCAGCGTGACCTCGCGCGGCGACCCAGCGGGAGCGTGCGTGAGGTCGGCGGCGTCGAGCAGGTCCCGCACTGCCTTGAGGACGGACGACCCGGGCTCGGCCACCACGAGCAGGCTGCGCGCCCCGGGCACGAGCTCCGCGATCCCGTCGATCCCGGCGGCCTCGACCGTGGCGCGGGCGGCCGTCATCTGGGCGAGCGAGTCGCAGTCGAGCAGGGCGGCGTGCTCGCCGCAGGGCCGCCAGAGCATGGACAGAGCCTACTGTCCCGATCGTTGCCAATCCGGCCACAGACACGGCCGAATGGCTTCGTAGCAACGGTTACGTGCCGCGTGGGCGTCGGCCTGCTGTTGGCCGGATTGGTAAGGGCCCTGCTCAGCCGACGACGCGGTGCAGCAGCGCCGACGCGTGCGGCTGCATCTCCTGGCCCATCATGGCGCGCTCCTCGACGTAGCCGAGGCTGCCTTCGATGAGTCCGTAGAGCCGCTGCGCCGCGGTGACGTCCTTGGCCGTGGCCGTGCGGATCACCGCGTCGGTGCCGAGCTCCCACGACGTCTGGTTGCGCGGCTTGCCGTAGTAGAGCTCCACGATGCCGGAGCTGTGCGTGAGCAGCAGCTCGATCGTGTCGTCCTCCTGCGGCCGCCAGAACCCGCTCTCGCGGGCGGCGGGGCGGATGACGTTGCCCTCGTCGTCGAGCAGCCACGCGCGCGCCTCGTGCGTGAGGAACGGGCGGCCGTCGTGCGCGATGGTGAGCTGCTGCGCGAACTTGACCGGGCCGTCGATGGTCGGGTAGTCGACCTCGCCCTCACCGCGCCAGACACCGACCATCGGCAGCAGCGCGAGGCACGCGTCGTTCAGGTTCGGGCCCTCGCGCAGGTTGGCCGTGTCGTTGGGGATCGGCAGGTCGTCCCACAACGGCAGGTTGCGCGTGCGCGTGCTCGCCGCACGCTCCTCCGCGGCCGCGATGGCTTCGTCGCCACTGGCGGTCATGGCGCTCAGCGCTGGTCGGCGTACAGCCGGTAGACGACGTAACAGGCGAACCACACGACGGCGACTGCCGCCAGGGCCAGCAGGATCGTAAACAGGGTCTCCACAGCGAGGAGAATAGTCGGCCCGGCGCCTTCAGTCTCCGTGCAGGGTCGTCGCGGTGAGCACAGTCACGAAGAGCGGCAGGTTGACGAAGAAAATCACCGGCCGGCCGAACCCGGCGCGTCCTGACTGAAGACATGCGAAAGGCCCCCGGGGCAAACCCCAGGGGCCCTTCACAAAGCGCGCGTCAGCCGACCGAGATCGCCAGCTGGTGCAGGCCCGGGCCTTCCGCGGTGACGGAGGCCTCGCCGTTGCCCGTGCGGTGCAGGGCGCGCACCGTCCACGAGCCCGGGGCCGCGTAGAAGCGGAAGTCGCCCTCCGGGGAGGCGACCACCTCACCGGTGAAGTCGCCGCCGCCGTCGAGGAGGCGGACGAAGGCGCCACCCAGGGGTCCGTCGGCACCGATCACCTTGCCGGCCAGGACGACCTGGCCATTGGTGTCGAAGTCAGCGGGCGTGGCCACCTGGACCGGGGCGCCGCAACCGTCGTCAGCCATTCACTTCGCTCCCAACTCGACGGGCACGCCGACCAGCGAGCCGTATTCCGTCCACGAACCGTCGTAGTTCTTCACGTCCGAGTAGCCGAGCAGCTCGTGCAGCGCGAACCACGCGATGGACGAACGCTCACCGATGCGGCAGTACGCGATGGTCGCCTTGGACTCGTCGATGCCGGCCTCGGAGTAGAGGTCCTTGATCTCGTCCTCGGTCTTGAAGGTGCCGTCCTCGTTGGCGACCTTGGCCCACGGCACGTTCAGCGCGCCCGGGATGTGGCCCGGCACCTGCGACTGCTCCTGCGGCAGGTGCGCCGGGGCGAGCAGCTTGCCGGAGAACTCGTCCGGCGACCGCACGTCGACGAAGTTCTTCTCGCCGATGGCCTGCACGACCTCGTCGCGGAACGCGCGCAGCGACAGGTCCTGCTCCTTGGCCTTGTACGTGGTCGGCTCGCGCTTCACGTCGTCGGCGTTGAGCTCACGGCCGTCGAGCTCCCACTTCTTGCGGCCGCCGTCGAGCAGCTGCAGGTTCTCGTGGCCGTAGAGCTTGAAGTACCAGTACGCGTAGGCGGCGAACCAGTTGTTGTTGCCGCCGTAGAGGACCACGCGGTCGTCGTTCGAGATGCCCTTCTCCGACAGCAGCTTCTCGAAATCGGCCTTGTTCACGAAGTCACGGCGCACGCCGTCCTGCAGGTCGTTGCGCCAGTCGAGCTTCACCGCACCGCGGATGTGCCCGGCGTCGTAGGCGGTCGTGTCCTCGTCGACCTCGACGAACACCACACCGGGCGTGTCCAGGTTGTCCTCGGCCCACTGGGTGGTGACCAGGGCGTCTTCACGGCTCATGGAAGCGAACATCTCCTTCTGGGGTTTGGCAGTGCTAGGAAGCCCGCGCGGGGCTGAAGCGCTTGAGCAGCAGGTACATCTCGCAGCCGAGGCAGAAGTTGAACGCGCCGTTGAGGAACGCGGCGAACAGCGCGAACGCCGTCGCGACGATGCCGAGCGGGGTCACGCCGGCGACGAAGCCGATCGTGCCCACGAGCGCGAACACGAAGCCCACGGCCTGCGCGAACCGCAGCGGCGCCGCGTCCTCGCGCTCGGTCGGCGGGCCGAGCCGCGGCGCGACGAGCGCGCGGTAGAGCACCGAGTACGGCGCCGGCTTCAGACCGATGAACGCGCCGATCGCGAACACCACGGTCTGCAGGGCCAGCAGCGGCCACCACTGCGTCACGAGCACCACAGCGAGCACGATCGTGGTGATGATCGCGGCGAACCGCGGGCCACGCGGGTCGACAGCCGGTCCGGCGGGCATGGATCCTCCTGCTGAGGGCGAGGCGAGGGGCGTGCGAAAGGCACACGGCGACGGGTGGAGCGAACCGGCGCGAGACGTCGTTCAGCGTCGGCGCGAGGCGCGCGGACACAAGCTGCTGCGCACGCGGCACAGGTCCACCGCGCGGCGCTGCGTCAGGAGGGTGATGGGCAGCTCGTCCACGCCGCCGAGGGTACCCAGTGCTCCAACACACTGGGAACCGCGTTCATACCTTGGGACGAGTCCCGGAGTCTGGGAAACAGCCGGTGACGGCTTCAGCTGACGTCCGCTTCGGCCAGGTGCGGACGCAGGGCTTCCAGCAGCTCCGGGCCCTTCGGCACGCCGCCCACGCGCAGCAGCTCGCGGCCGTCGGCCGTCAGGGCGAGCGTGGTGGGGGTGCGCAGCACGGACAGGGCGTGGGCGACCTCGGGCTGCTCGGTCACGTCGAGGTCGACGTGGTGCAGCCCCTCGGTCTTGTCGGCCAGCGACGACAGGATGGCGCGCGTGTGCCGGCACGGCGCGCAGAACGTCGTCGAGATCTGCACGAGCGTGACGGCCGCGGCCGGGTCGAGCGCTTCGGCGACCGGAGCGGGCAGCTGGGCGAGGTCGCGGGCCGCGGCGGCCGGTTTGGCCGCGCGCACCCGGCCGTTGCGCGCCTTGAGCAGCACGCCGGCCACGACCGCGACCACCAGCGTGGCCAGCAGGACCCAGACTCCGGTCACCGGGCACTCACCCCTTCGACGTCGACAGATCCGAGAAGTTCACGTTGGTCGCCTCGCCCTTGATCGTCACGGAACCGCTGTCCACGCGCACCGCGGTCGGGGTGACCGAAAGCGGCAGCGTGCTCGTGTCGATCGTGGCGCGGAAGTTCGGCAGGAGAGCCTTCTGCACTGAGTCGGGAACGACGGTGGTCTCGTGGTCATTCCCGAACTGCAGCCGGTGGGGGGTGATCGTGATCGTCTTGCCCTTGAGCTCGATCAGCGCGAAGCAGAAGATCTCCACCTTCTGACCGGCCACCTGCACGTCGCCCGACAGGCGTATGCCGGCGGTGTTGCCGTCCTGCGGCTCGCCCGCCGCGTTGGTGGGCGTCGGGTCCGGCTCCTGGCCCTGGTCCGTGTCGCCGTACTTGACGTAGGCCTCGGTGCTCTGGTCGATGCGCAGGTTCTGGATCTTGTCCAGCGGCGAGATGCGCGCGATGTCCGAAGCCTTGATCGTCACGGCGCCGGTGAGCTTGCCGATCTTCACGTTCTTCGTGTTGCCCGCGGTGAGGTCGGACAACGGCGCTGTTACGTCTTCGAGTTCCGCGCTCACGCCCAGATCACGGAGTTCACCGCCGACGGGCACGCCGTCGGCCGACACGGTGATGTGACTGTAGTCACCCGAGAGCGCCTGCGTGAGGAACGGGAAACCGTGGATGTCGACCGACGGGTCGTCGGTCAGGCCGAGCTGGTCGCGGGCCTTCTGGGAGATCGTGTGCTCGGCGAACGCGGCGGCCCCGAAATCGGCTCCGACCAGCAGGATCACGATGACCCCGAGCACGATCACCCAGCGGCGGACGCGCCGTCCGCGACGCCGGTTGTCCGGCCGAGGAGCCGGTCGGTCGTCCCGCGTCACGGGCCTGCTCACCATCGCTTCGGTTCTCCTGTTCGTCGGGGGCCGGGGCGTCTTCCGGGGTCGCGCCGGGTGTGATCGATCCAGCACGAGCTAGGTGACGTGTTGTTCACCCGGTATTCTCACTCAGCACCGACCAAGGCCCACGTTCGAGGCCGTGCGCCAGGCCCTGACTTTGTGAAGGCGGTGTGGCTCCATGAGCCTGGACCTTCTGGTACTTACCGCGGAAGCCGACCCCACCTCTGTGCTTCCCGCGCTCGATCTGCTGCCCCACACCGTACGCGTCCGCGAGCCCGAGGTGACGGCCCTGCTCGACGCCGGGCACCGCGACGTCATCCTGCTCGACGCGCGCAGCGACCTCGCCTCGGCGAAGAGCCTGTGCCGCCTGCTCAAGGGCGCCGGCGACGACGAGGCGAGCACGCCCGTGATCGCCGTGGTCGGCGAGGGCGGCCTGGTCGCCGTGAGCTCCGAGTGGCGCACCGACGACATCCTGCTGCCGACTGCCGGCCCGGCCGAGGTCGACGCGCGCCTGCGGCTCGTGACGACCCGCGACGGCGTCTCCGGCCAGGTCGAGGCCGAACTGCGCGTGGGCGACCTCGTGATCGACGAGGCCACCTACACCGCGCGCCTGCGCAAGCGCACGCTCGAGCTCACGTACAAGGAGTTCGAGCTCCTGAAGTACCTCGCGCAGCACGCCGGGCGCGTCTTCACCCGCGCGCAGCTGCTGCAGGAGGTCTGGGGCTACGACTTCTTCGGCGGCACGCGCACGGTCGACGTCCACGTGCGGCGCCTGCGCGCCAAGCTGGGCCCGGAGCACGAGCAGATGATCGGCACGGTCCGCAACGTCGGCTACAAGTTCGAGCGCCCGGCGAAGTCCGGTGCCAAGCAGTCGGCGCCGGCCATCGAGTCCGCGCCCGAGTACACCAGCCACTGACGCGGGTCCGATTCCCCCAACGAGCCCCTTCACGCGACGCCGCGCGTGGGTAATGTCGGCTTCGTGGCGGAAACAGAGCTGACGGGCTGGACGGCCGAACTCGAGGCGGGCGCGGCGGAAGCCGTGCGTGAGGTGCTGCTCGCGGCGAAGGCCGCCGACGGGCGGCCCGAGGTCGACGCGACCGGTCCGTTGCCGCGGGAGTTCGGGGGCGGGCTGCACCTGCTCGCGCGCCTAGACGGCAAGCCCGCCGGCTACGCGCACCTCGACACCGAGGGCGACTCGTACGGCCGCCAAGTTGCGGAGGTCGTGGTGCATCCCGACTACCGCCGCCGCGGTGTCGGCACCGCGCTGGCCCGCGAGCTCGACGCGAAGGCGGCCGAGGGCGCCCGCGTCTGGGCCCACGGGGACAGCGCCGCGGCCGCCGCTCTGGCGAAGGACTTCGGCCTGGGCCGGCAGCGCGAGCTGCTGATCCTGCACGTCGAGGTCGAAGGCGCCGATTGGCCGGAACCTGTGCTGCGCGAAGGACTGCGGCTGCGCACCTTCGTGCCGGGGCAGGACGAGGAGGCCATGATCGCCGTCAACGCGCGCGCGTTCGACTGGCACCCGGAGCAGGGCGCGTTCAGCGTCGACGAGCTGCGCGCCGAGGAACGGCAGTCGTGGTTCGACCCGGCCGGCTTCTTCCTGGCGGAGAACGAGAAGGGGGAAGTCGTCGGCTTCCACTGGACCAAGGTGCACGAGCCCGTGCCCGGCCGGTTCGGCGGTGAGCCGGTCGGGGAGGTCTACGTCGTGGGTGTCGATCCGGGCACGCAGGGTGGCGGCCTCGGCAAGGCATTGACGCTCGCGGGCCTTAGGTACTTGCGCGAGAAGGGACTACGGCAAGTAATCCTTTACGTGGAAGGCGACAACGCACCGGCACTGGCGGTCTATTCGAAACTGGGGTTCACGCGTTTCGAAACCGACGTCCAGTACGGTCGGTAGTCACCATCGACCGCGTGCGCGGCCCGTGTCACTTTCTGCGTACATGCAGGTCACGGCAGGGACACGACACCCTTTCGGCGTAGTCACCCTGCTCACATACGGTGCCTTGTTCACTTTGCGTTCATGTGAGCAAGGGGGACCGTCCACCGGGGCTGCCTAATGTCCGGATCGGCGCGCTGAGATGCGTGCCGATCCGGCGAAGTCTCCGAGTGGAGGAAATGCAGTGAAGATCATGCGGCCCCTTGGTGCCGTGGGCATCGTGGCGAGCGCCGCCCTGGTGCTCGCCGCCTGTGGTAGCGACCCTGCGGCGAGCAACAGCAGCAACTCCAGCTCGGCCGCCGCCCCCGCCGCCACCGGCACCGCGCAGGTCGACTGCGGTGGCAAGAGCCCGCTGTCCGGTGAGGGCTCGACGGCGCAGAACAACGCCATCGACGTCTTCAAGCTCGCCTACGGCAAGCAGTGCAGTGGCCAGCAGGTCAACTACACCGCCAGCGGTTCGGGCGCGGGTGTCAAGCAGTTCAACGGCAACCAGGTCGACTTCGGCGGCACGGACTCCCCGGCCACCAAGACCGATCTCGACGCCGCCAACAAGCGCTGCGGTGCCCCGGCGTGGAACATCCCGCTGGTCGTCGGCCCGGTGGCCGTCGGTTACCACCTGCAGGGCGTCGACAAGCTGACCCTCACGCCGTCCGTGATCGCGAAGATCTTCACCGGCGCGATCAAGAACTGGAACGACCCGGCCATCAAGGCCGTCAAGGGCAACGAGAGCGTCACGTTCCCGGACAAGGCGATCCAGGTCGTCTCCCGCTCGGACGAGTCGGGCACCACCGACAACTTCCAGAAGTACCTCGGTGCCGCGGCCCCGGCCGACTGGACCAAGGGCGCGGGCAAGAAGTTCGTCGGCGGCGTCGGCAACGGTGCCTCCGGCTCGAACGGCGTCGCCACCACGGTCAAGGGTGCCGACGGCTCGATCACGTACGTGGAGGGCGCGTTCGCCAAGGACGGCGTCACCCCGGCCCTGATCGACAGCGGCTCCGGCGGCGTCGAGCTGTCCGCCCAGAACGTCGCGAAGTCGCTCGACGCCGCGACCTTCCTGACCCCGGGCTCCAACGACCTCGCGCTCGACCTGAACAAGATCTACGCGAGCAACACCCCGGGTGCCTACCCGCTGCTGCTCACGACCTACGAGCTCGTGTGCTCGAAGTACTCGAACCCGGACGTCTCGAAGGCCCTCAAGGCGTTCCTGACCGTTTCGGCCACGACCGGCCAGCAGCAGCTGTCGGCCAAGGGCTACGTGCCGATCCCGCAGAGCCTGCAGGACAAGGTCCTGACGGCCATCAAGGCGATTTCCTGACCTATCCTCGACAGGTCTGAGTTAGAAAACGCAGGACAGAACCAGTCGATGAGCGAGTCATCCTCGACGCGAACGCCCACCGGCACCCCCGGTGGGCGTTCGTCGTCCGCCCGAGCGTTCCCGGAGGATCCGATTTCGGACACAACATCCGCGCCGGCGCCCGAAAGGCCACCCGCGCAGGAGAAGCCGAAGAAGGTGCGGGCCGGTGACCGCATCTTCCAGAACCTGACCACCGGGGCCGGCATCTTCATCGTCGCGCTGATCGGCCTGATCGGGATCTTCCTGATCATCCAGGCCATCCCGGCGCTGAAGGTCGACAAGGTCAACTTCCTGTTCAACCACGGGTGGGCGACCAACGACCCGACGAACATGGCGTTCGGCATCGCCGACCTCGCCGAGGTCACCGTGGCGACCTCGCTGGTGGCCCTGATCATCGCCATGCCGGTTTCGCTCGGCATCGCCCTGTTCCTCACGCAGTACGCGCCGAAGCGGCTCGCGCGCGGGTTCGCCTACGTCATCGACCTGCTGGCCGCCGTGCCGTCGATCATCTTCGGCCTCTGGGGCATCATCGTGTTCGCCCCGGCGATCGAGCCGTTCTCGCTGTGGGTGAACTCCACGTTCTCGTGGTTCCCGCTCTTCGCGCCGGGCAACGTGCAGCCGAACGTGCGCGGCACGATTTTCACGGCCGGCATCGTGCTGGCGGTGATGATCCTGCCGATCATCACGTCGCTCTCGCGCGAGGTCTTCGAGCGCACGCCGACCCCGCACATCGAAGGCGCGCTGGCGCTGGGGGCCACCCGCTGGGAGGTCATCCGCACCACGGTGCTGCCGTTCGGCAAGGCCGGCTACATCGGCGCGTCCATGCTGGGCCTCGGCCGCGCGCTCGGTGAGACGATCGCGCTCGCGGTCATCCTGCTCATCCCGCAGGGCCGCAACTTCGACTGGAGCCTCTTCGACGGTGGTGCGACGTTCGCGTCGAAGATCGCCGCGAACTACAGCGAGTTCAACAACGCCACCTCCGCCGGCGCGTACATCGCGGCGGGCCTGGTGCTGTTCGTGCTGACCTTCTTGGTGAACTTCGCCGCCCGGTCCATCATCAGCAAGAAGGGGGACTGAGCATGTCCACGACGCTCGAACGTCCCGCGACGACCCCCGCGTTCCAGCAGGTCAGCCTGGCCCGCAAGGCCAAGAACGGCTTCGCCACCGTGCTCGTGTGGCTGGCGTTCCTGATCGCCGTGGTGCCGCTGGTGTGGGTGCTCTACACCGTGATCGTCAACGGCATCAAGCGGATCCCGTTCTCGAACTGGTGGACCGAGGACTTCGGCTCCGTGCTCAGCGACGAGGTCGGCGGTGGTGTCCTGCACGCCATCATCGGCACGTTGGAGCAGGGCCTGATCTGCGCGATCATCGCGGTGCCGATCGGCCTGCTGGTCTCGATCTACCTGGTGGAGTACGGCCGCGGCAAGCTCGCGAAGGCCACCACGTTCATGGTCGACATCCTCTCCGGTGTCCCGTCGATCGTGGCCGCACTGTTCATCTACGCGCTGTGGATCACCACGCTCGGCCTGCCGCGCAGTGGTTTTGCCGTGTCGCTGGCGCTGGTGCTGCTCATGATCCCGGTGGTCGTCCGCTCGTCGGAGGAGATGCTGCGGATCGTGCCGGACGACCTGCGCGAGGCGTCCTACGCGCTGGGCGTGCCGAAGTGGAAGACGATCATGAAGATCGTGCTGCCGACGGCGCTGTCCGGCATCATCGGCGGCATCATGATGGCGCTCGCCCGCGTGATGGGCGAGACAGCGCCGCTGCTGGTCCTCGTGGGCTACTCGGCCTACGTGAACTGGAACCCCTTCGACGGCGAGCAGGCCGCACTGCCGCTGGTGATGAACAACGAGCGCGTGACGAACTCGCTCGACCCCGGGAGCGTCGGCTTCGACCGCATCTGGGGCGCGGCGTTGACGCTGGTCATCATCATCGCGATCCTGAACTTGCTCGCCACCCTGCTCTCCCGGCTCCTCGCCCCGAAGAAGAAGTGAGTCATGGCCAAGCGAATCGACGTCAAGGACGTAGACATCTACTACGGCAAGTTCCACGCCGTGGACAGCGTCACGCTGAACGTGCCGCCGCGCAACGTCACCGCGTTCATCGGGCCGTCGGGCTGCGGTAAGTCGACCGTGCTGCGCACGCTCAACCGGATGCACGAGGTGATCCCGGGTGCGCGGGTCGAGGGTGAGGTGCTGCTCGACGGCGAGGACATCTACGCCTCCGCCGTGGACCCGGTGCAGGTGCGCCGCACGATCGGCATGGTGTTCCAGCGTCCCAACCCGTTCCCCACGATGTCCATCAAGGACAACGTGGTGGCCGGGCTTCGCCTGGGCGGCACCAAGAACCGCAAGCAGCTCGACGAGATCGCCGAGCGCGCGCTGCGGGGTGCCAACCTGTGGAACGAGGTCAAGGACCGGCTCAACAAGCCGGGTGGTGGCCTCTCCGGTGGTCAGCAGCAGCGGCTCTGCATCGCGCGGGCCATCGCGGTGCAGCCGGACGTGCTCCTGATGGACGAGCCGTGCTCCGCGCTCGACCCGATCTCGACCCTCGCCATCGAGGACCTGATCGGTGAGCTCAAGAAGGAGTACACGATCGTCATCGTCACGCACAACATGCAGCAGGCGGCGCGGGTTTCCGACCAGACGGCGTTCTTCAACCTCGCCGGCGTCGGCCAGCCCGGCCGGCTGATCGAGCTGAACGACACGGAGAAGATCTTCTCCAACCCGGACGAGAAGGCGACCGAGGACTACATCTCGGGCCGGTTCGGCTGATCGTTCTCTTTGGTCCGCGGTAAAACCGGCCCCTCCGTCCGATGTGGACGGAGGGGCCGGTTCGTTGTTCGCTCAGCAGTCGCGCGAGACGGCTTGCCGGGCCGCGGTGACGGCGGCGTTGTCGGCGGCGATGACCGCCGCGTTGGCACCGACGGCCTTGGCCGCGTCGAGTGCCTTCTGCGCGTTGACGAGCCGCGCCTTGTCCAGTGCGCACGTCGAGCTCGCCGAGGCGGGGGCCGGCAGAGCGGCTGCCGCCTCGGCGGCCGGGACGGCGAAGAAACCGGCCGCGACCAGTCCGAGGGTGGCCGCGACCAAACGCTTGGTGATCATTGTTCTCCTTCGCAGTTCCGCGTAACCCGCGGAATCCGGTGTCAGCGAGGAGAAACTAACGTCGGCTCAAGATCGAAGTGGACGGTCGAGCCGCGTTCTGATCGAAGAGCCTTTGTGGACTGACCGCGTGGTCAGACGTTGAGGTCCTCGTCGGAGTCGTAGCCCGGCATGCGGCCGGTGACCACGAAGATCATGCGCTTGGCAACCGAGACCGCGTGGTCGGCGTAGCGCTCGTAGAAGCGGCCGAGCAGCGTGACGTCGACGGCCGCGGCGACGCCGTAGGGCCAGTCGCGGTCCATCAGCACGGTGAACAGGTGACGGTGGATGTCGTCGACCTGGTCGTCCTCGGTCTCGAGGTCCTTGGCGGCGTTGACGTCCTTGGACTTGATGACCTGCTCGGCCTGGCGGGCGAGCTTCACCGCGGCGCGGCCCATCTCGGTGAAGTACGGCTTGACCGACTCCGGCAGCACCGCCTCGGGGTGGCGACGCCGCGCGGCCTTGGCGACGTGCAGGGCGAGGTCGCCCATGCGCTCGAGGCTCTCGGCGGCGTGGATGGCGGCGAGCACGGTGCGCAGGTCCGTGGCGACGGGCGCCTGGAGGGCGAGCAGCGCGTAGGCCTGCTCCTCGCACTCGGCGCGCGCGTCGTCGACCTTCGCGTCGTCGCTGATCACCTGCTCCGCGAGGCCCAGGTCGACCTCCAGCAGTGCCTTGGTGGCCAGCTCCATGGCTTCGGCGACCTGAGCCGACATGGCGGCCAGGTTCTCGGCGAGCTGTTCGAGTTCGACATGGTAAGCCTCACGCATGGAGACACCCTACGACGCGCGTTGTCCGAATACCGCATCGCCGGGTGAACCGCACGTGAATCCGGCCTAACGAATCCCGTGGGTCAGCCTTCGGTGCCCTTGCTGTCGATCTTGCCCGAGTTGCCCGCGTTGGCCGCGGTGGTGGTCTTTTCGCCGGGCAGCGGGGTGTTGTCGCGCAGGGCGTCGAACAGTGAGTCCGTTCTGGACTGCACGAGGACCTCGTTGCCGCGCTTGTTGGCGGTGCCGGTGGTGGGCACGGTCATGAAGTTGATCTTGGACGGGTCCACGCCGCGCATCGACTGGGCGAGCGTCATCATCTGCTGCACACCGAGGTTGTCGCCGAAGGTGGCCTTCGCGAACGCCGTGATGAAGCCGGACAGCTTGGCCGGGTCGAGGACGACGTCGGACGACATGACCTTCTTCAGCAACGCCCCGATGAACGCCTGCTGCCGCTTGATGCGGCCGTAGTCGGACGTCGGATCACCCTTCACGTGGCGGGCGCGCACGTAGTTGAGGGCCTGGTCGCCGGAGATCGTGACGTCGCCGGTTTCGAGGAGGACCTTGCCGAGCACCTCGTCGTCGATGGGCTTCTCGTTGTTGATGGTGACGCCGTGGACCGCGTCGACCATGTCCTTGAAGCCGTTGAAGTCGATGCCCACGAAGTGGTTGATGCGCAGGCCGGTGATCTTCTGGATCACCTTGGTGACGCACTGCGGGCCACCCACGGCGTACGCGGTGTTGAGCTTCGCGATGCTCTGGCCCGACACGACCTCGTCGGTGGTGGCGGACTTCGAGGGGTCCCAGCGGTTGCAGTCGGGCCGGTTGATCTCGAGGTCGCGCGGGAACGAGACCACGACCACGCGCTTCCGGTCGGCCGGCACGTGGGCGACCATCACGGTGTCCGAGCGGGCGCCGGGGTTGCTCTCGGCGGTACCGACGCCTTCTTCCGCGGAGGCGCCGTCGCGGCTGTCGGAGCCGACCATGAGGAAGTTCTCGTCGTTGGCCTGGGCGTCGGCGTTGCGGATGTCGGAGGAGTTCTCGTCGAGCGCCGAGACCTGCGTGAACTTGGCGTCGAACCAGTTCACCGCGCCCCAGGCCACACCGGTGCCCAGGAAGACCAGCACCGCCAGCACGATGAGCACGATCCGCCCGATCCGGACGGTCCGCTCGCTGTGGCGCTGCTTCTTCTCCTGCAGCCGGGTCTGCGGGGCGCGCTCTTCGGGGTTCTCGTCGTCGGCGTCGGCCGGGACCGCCTTCTGGATCCCCGTGGGTGCCACCACGCGCTGCAGGGCCGTGCGCGTCTGCTCGAACAACGCGACGGGCCGCGCGGTCAGCCGCGCCATCCGCTCGCGCCGCTTGTCCTCCTCCGCCAGCATCTCGTCGTGGGCGGCCGAGAAGCGCGCGAGGGTGTGGTCGATCTTCCGGCGGTACTGCGTCGCCTCGTCGATCGCCTCCATCTCGTCCGTCATGGTCAACGGATCGAGCTCCGACCGCGGGGGCACCCCGGCGGGCCGCGCCGGCGTCCGACGCTGGCGCGGCGGCAGTTTGCCGTCGACGGGCGGGGTGAGCTGGGTGCGCTCCCCGACGGGGGAGGTGAGCTGGGTGCGCTCGGCTCCCGGGGCGGCTTCGCTGTTGTGGTCGGCTTCCGCGCCGGGGTCGTTCTCGTCGAAGCCGTCGGCCGCGAGGCCTTGGTCCGCGCCAGGCACGCCGGACCTGCCAGGCACGCCGGTCTTGCCATTGACGGCGCCGTTCGGCCCGGGCCGGCCATTCGCGCCGGCCTGGGGCCGCCGCTTGCCATTCGTCCCGGCAGCACCGTTGGCTCCCGGCACGCCGTGCGGCCCGGAGGTGCCATTCGGTCCCGGCTTGCCATTCGCTCCGGCAAGACCATCAGGTCCCGGCATCCCGCCCGGGCCTGGCACGCCGTTCGGTCCCGGCTTGCCGTTGGAGCCAGTCTTGCCATGGGGTCCGGCACCGCCATTGAGCCTGGACGCGCCGTTGGTCCCCGGCATGCCATTGCCGGCGGCGTTGCCATTCGGCCCGGCCTTGCCGTCAGGGCCGGCAACGCCGTTCGCGCCCGGCATGCCGCTGCCATTCGGCCCCGGCTTGCCATTCGCACGGGCAGGACCGCCGGGGCCTGGCATGCCGTTGGCGGGAGGCATGCCATTCGGGCCTGCCTTGCCACTGGGCCCGGCAGCTGCCGGCAAGCCATGGGGGCCGGACGTGCCATTCGGCGCGGACTTGCCACGGGGTCCGGCAGGCCCAACTGCGCCTGGCACGCCGTTTGCGCCGGTCATGCCATTCGCGTCGCCTCGCGGCGCCGGCTTGCCGTTGGGACCCGGCTTGCCGTTCGGGACGGCAGGGCCGCCGGGGCGTGGCATGCCGGTGGCGGGAGGCATGCCGTTCGGGCCCGGGGTGCCCTTCGGGGTGGCAACGCTGCCTGTGCCGGGCATGCCGTTCGGGGCGGGGCGTTGGCCGTTGGGGCGGGCGGGGCGTTCGGCCGGGGGTAGTGGGGCGGCGCCGGTCGGGCCGGGGGTGCGGCCGCGGGGGCGGCCGGTGGGGGGTTCGGGTGGCGCGGATGTGCCGTGGCGGCCGGGGGGTTCGGCGGCCGGGAGGTCGGAGAAGTCGGGGCCGTGGTCGGGCACGGCGTGGCTGCCGCCGGCGGCCGGTGGCTCGGGGGCGCGGCGGCGGCCGGTGGGGAGGGGCTGCGAGGTCGTCGGCCGGCGCGGCGACGGCGGTTCCGGGGCGGCCCGGCGGGGTCCGCGCGCGACGGACGGCTCGGGCGTATCCGCGGCGTGCGAGGCCCGGCCCGGGGAATCCGCGCGTGGCACAGGGCCGCCCGCCGAAGGTGCGGCGGGCGGATCGTCGTCGGGTCGGGCGCGGCGGCCGCGCGGTGGCGGCTGCTCGGCGCGGCGCGAGCGGGAAGAGGTCGAGTCAGCGAGGTGTGAAGTGCCGGGGCCGCCCAGGCGGGAGCTGCCGTTCGACTCCGCCAGGTGTGAGCTGCCATCGAACCCGGAATCGTCGGCGTGGCGCGAACCGGGCGCTGCTGAGCTGCCGCGGCCGTTGAGCCGGGAGCTGCCGTTGGGCTGCGCGAGGTGTGAGCTGCCGTTGGACTCGGCCAGGTGTGAGCTGCCGCCTGGCTCGGGGTCATCGGCGCGGCGCGAGCCCGAGCGGGAGCCGGGCGCGGGAGAGTAGCCGCCCAAGCGGGAGCTGCCGTTCGACTCCGCCAGGTGTGAGCTGCCGTTCGCGCGCCCGCCGGGTTCGGCGCGGCGGGAGCCCGGGTCGGAGTCTTCGGTGTCGAAGGTCGGGCGTTCGCCGGTGTGGCGGGCCACGACGTCGGAGACGCTGATGCCGCCCTGGGTTTCCATGGAGCGGCGGCGGCCGGCGCGCGTGCGGGGGGTGCCGTTGTCCGAGTGGCGACCGGTGCCGGGGAGGGGGCGATCGTCGGGCACTCGGACTCCTTTCGCACTTCGGGCGCTTACGAACCGGCGGCGGGGCCTTTCGTTCCGGCTCTCCCAGGGCACGTCGTTCCTCGGGAGGTTTTCGTTATCGTACGGATACCCGCCGTTCGTGACGACACCCTCCCGCGAATTTCTTCACCATGAGTCGACCCAAGACGGCCCGAAGCGGACGAACAGGTGAAGATTGGAGTAGGCAAAAGGGAGTAGGCCCGCGTTTACGTTACTCAGAGTGGGTAATGACGCGTATCGTTTCGCGGTCGTGATAGGCGACTTTGTTGCGCCCCGCGCGTTTCGCCGCATAGAGGAGGTTGTCCGCGCGCAGGAGCTGCCGCTGGGCGGACACCGGGCCGGCGGGAGCGTGCGCCAAGCCCGCGCTGATGGTGACATTCAAGCCGGGCTGAAGTTCTGACCAGGGGTGACGGGCGACGCGCGTGCGGGCGGCCTCGACGATCCGCACGGCCTTCGGCGCGTCGACGCCCGGCAGCACGAGCGCGAACTCCTCACCGCCGTAGCGGGCGCAGAACCCGTCGGGCGGCAGCTCTTCCTGCAGCAGGTCGGCGACGCGGCACAGCACACGATCGCCGAGGAGGTGACCGTACGTGTCGTTCACGCGCTTGAACCGGTCGAGGTCGATCAGCGCGACGGCCAGCCCGCGCGCGGCCGGCAGCCCGGGCAGCCGCTGGTCGAGGTAACGGCGGTTGTAGCTCGACGTCAGCGGGTCCCGGAGGCTGCCGGCCCGCGCGATGTCCAGCGCGGACCGCAGGTGCTCGTAGGCCCGGCGCCAGTCGCCCTGCTTGGCGAACATGCCGGCGATCGACTCGTGCAGGCTCAGCAGATCGGGAGCGGGTGTACCCGCCGTCCGCTCGTCCTCGGCCGCCACACCCACCTCCGCCACCTCATGGTTGTCGTCTTAAAGGAGCGGGGTCTTGAGGCATCGGTACGCGCGAAAGCGAATATCGCTCAAGTGGACGACGAGGGCCCGGCTTTGTCACGCACCGAAGTTCTACCCACCCAGCGACGAAAACGGCGTCTTGCCCTTGAGCTGCGCGTACTGGTCTTTGGCCCAGTAACTCACGTTTACCTCAGTTCCTTCGAGCAACTGTGCGTAATCAGGCCATGAGACCCACCGCCAGCCACCGACTTCGTCGGGGTTGGGCTCGGGGTCACCATCGACCCACGCGACGAACACCGGGCAGAACTCGTTCTCCACGATCCCCTGGAACGGCGGCGTCCGGTACCGGTACTTCGGCAGCACGCACTCCAGGTCCTGCAGCTCCGGCAGCCCGATCTCGTACGCCGCGCGCCGGCGCACGGCGTCGGGGAGCGACTCGCCCGGCGCGGGGTGCCCGCAGACGCTGTTGGTCCACACCCCCGGCCACACCTTCTTGTCCAGCGCTCGTTGCGTGATCAGCAACGCCTGGTCGCTGCGGCGCAGCACGTAACACGAGAACGCGAGGTGCAGCCGCGTCTCGCCGTGGTGGCTCGCGAGCTTCGGTCCGGTCTCTCCCGTCGGCACGCCGTCCTCCGTGACGAAGACGACGCGCTCGGACTCGGATTCGGTGATGGTGTCCACGTGACCACTGAACACCAGAGCTCCACGGACGAGGTACCGCAAGGCGGGTGGCCGTGTGGTTCATCCCGGTTCGGGTGGCGGGGCGGCACGGTGCGTGACGGCCGCGCCCCCGCGTGACCGGCTCGGGTGAACGGTTGAGTCCGAAGTGGACAAAACGCCGAGCGGCCCGGTCGGCCGACACGATCCGTCACGACCGAGACCCGAGCCCCGCCGTCCGGCCCGGCTCGGGTGAACCATCGAGCCGGTCCTTGACGCCCGGTTGCCAACCGCCCGGAAACCCGGCGACGACGGGAAATCCCCACCCCGGAGCGAAAACCGGCTCCCCGAACCGCCCGCGGCGAACCACACCGGACAGCACGGTCCGTGACACCCGCCGGCCCACAGGTCGCCGCGTGCCCGCCTCGGGTGAACGATCTTGTCCACCGGTCCGAATTGGACGGATGTCAGTAATAATTCCCGTGTGCCAACGAAACCCGGGCCGGCTCCTTCGTCAGTGGCTGCCGAGGTGCGCCACGATGAGGGAGGTGAGGGCCTCGGGGGCTTCTTCGGCGACCCAGTGGGACACGTCCTCGAGCATCTCGAACCGGTACGGCCCGGTGACCCAGTTGCCGGTGTCGAACGCCGCCGTGGAGCCGAAAGCGACGTCCTCGGTCGACCACACGTAGAGCGTCGGCACCTCGATCTTGCCGATCTTCCCGCCCGGACGGCCGCCGCGATACCAGTTCAGCGCCGCCGTGAGCGCGCCCGGTTCCTCGAGGCGCCGCACGTACTCGTCGATCCGGCTCGGCGGGATGCGGCGCTCGAAGATGTCGCGCAACGCGCGGGCGCCCTCGGCGAGCATCTTCCGCTCCGTGGCCGGGGTCGAGCGCCACTCCGTCATGTACGCCGAGCGCAGGTGCTGGTCCTCGTCGGTCTTCATCGCCGCCGCGAGAGCTGCCGGGTGCGGAGTGGACACCACCGCGAGGCTGCGCAGCCGGCCGGGGTGAGCGTCCGCGGTCCACCACGCGACGGCCCCGCCCCAGTCGTGCCCCACGAGGTCGAACTTCGGCCACCCCAGCGCATCCGCCATTGCCACGGCGTCGTCCACCAGGGTAGAAATACCGTACTCCGCCGGTTGTTCCGGTCGAACGTCCGGCGAGTACCCCCGCTGGTCGGGTGCCACGGCGCGGTAGCCGAGCACGCCGAGGGTCGCCACCTGGTGTTCCCACTCCACGGCGGCCTCGGGGAAACCGTGGAGCAGCAGCACGGGGCGGCCGTCCTCCGGTCCGGAGGCGATCGCGTCGAAAGAGCCTGCTTCGGTCGGGATGGTGAGCTGGTCGATCACGGCTCGCACTCTACGGGGGCACACCGACACTTTCCGGCGATGGCCTCTCATGCAGACCTGGGCGGAAAAAGGGGCAAGGAGCGGACCGATCAGGTCAGCCGCACCCGGGCCTTGCTGGGCCATGTCCTGTTTGTCCAGTCGTGAACGCCGTTGCCCCCGCGTCCGCGACGTGGTGTCCATAAGGGAACAACAGAGCGCGTGGCACCGCGCACTCACTTACCGTTACCTCGCCGGCTCCGGTCAGCCTTCTCGAACCTCGGAAGTGTGAAGCGGCGTCACGGCATTTGCGATGAACCGTCCTCACGACGACGTCGTGTTGGCGGAGAGCAGCTTCGACTACATGTCGACAAACGAAGAACAACCCAACCAGAGGAGAAGAGCATGGCTTCGCAGGACGGCGCCAAGGTCGATACCGGGATCATGCGTCAGGGTGCGAGCACGATCACCAGCACCGGTGACGGGATCACGAGCGTCGGGGGCCAGGTGGACTCGACCATGCAGGAACTGCTCGGCACCTGGCGGGCGGACTCCGCCACGATCTTCCACCAGGCCATGGGCGAGTTCGACAACACGGTGAAGAAGATCGTGCAGCGCCTCACCACCCTTTCCGAGCACGTCACCCAGGGTGCGGCGGACTACGACCGCGGCGACGAGGACAACACCGCCACGGCCCGCGCGCAGGCGGCTGCCATCGGCGGCGGCGGCCTCAACGGCTTCTGATCTGCTCGAAACCAACCCCCAGCTTTCTCCTGAGAGGACAGATCCATGGCTCTGGGCAACTTCCAGATCAACTTCGCCGTCATGGGCGACACCGTCAACACGGCCAAGCAGCAGGCGCAGCAGATCACCTCGCTGCTGGAAGAGATGCACAGCAAGATCCAGGCGCAGCGCGAGCACTGGACCGGTGCCGCGGCCGACGAGTTCCAGTCGACCTACGAGTGGTGCCACCAGCAGGCCCAGGTCCTGCCGCAGGCCCTCGACGCCGCTTCGCAGACCCTGTCGCACATCAACGAGGGCACCTCGACCACCGAGAGCGGCAACGCGCAGCGGTTCGCGCAGCGCTGATGCAGGCGTCGCGGGTCCCCGGGGCGCGGTGGGTCACCCGCCGCGCCCCCGGTGTCCCCACCGGGTCCGCAGACCTGAAAGGACAGTGAGCACTCATGGCATTCGACCCAGTCGTCTTCGAATCGGCCAAAACCGTCTGGGACTCGCTTCACCCGGACAACAGCGGTCCGGCGTCGACGAGCGGCCCGTTCAAGAGCCCTGGTGACCAGACCCCGCCGCCGGTCGACAACCAGTGGATCCCGCAGGGCAACGTCACCACGCCGCCCCCGGTCCCCGGTGGCGCCGACCACCCCGGCAAGGGCGTGACCGCGGTCAACACCGAGGCGATGCGCACGTTCGCCACGAACATGCAGACCCTCGCCGACGGCCCGCTGAAGGACCTGCCCGGCCAGCTCGACGGCATCACCGTCAAGCCCGGTATCTTCGCGACCGCCAACAGCAAGATCACTCAGCCGATCGTCGGACCGGGCGGGGTGCGCGACACCACGCGCGCCACGATCCAGGACCTCATCACGTCACTGCACGACCTTTCCGAAGCCGTGAACACGGCGTCGAAGGCCTACGACGACGCCGATGAGGCCAACAACATGACGATGGACAAGTACAACCAGTACTTCGGCAACGTCAGCAACGAAATCAACAACGCGGGCAACAAGCACAGCTGACCGGTCCCACGGGGGCGGCGGTCCCAGGTTCGAGGCGAACGAGGGAAGATGGCAGACAACCCGAATAACAGCAACGGGTTCCAGCAGGACGACGACGGCATCTGGCCCGATTCCAGCAGCAACGGGAAATCGAACACCACCGGTGACCCCGGCAAGGACTTCGACGGGCTGACCTGGAAGCAGATCGAGGCCGCCATCCTCGGCGGCGGTTCGATGACCGGTGGTCAGGACAACCTGGACCGGGCCTACGGCAACGTCAACTGGCAGTCGCTGCAGGCAGCCGCGGGCGTGTTCCAGACGACGCAGCTGAACCTCGCCGCCATCTCCCAAGCCATCAAGGACCAGACTGCCGCCCTCGCCGGCGACGACGGGCCGTGGAAGGGCACCGCCGCCGACAACTTCAAGGTGCTCGCAGCGAACCTGAGCGGGAAGTTCGACGCCCTCGTGCACATGATCACCGACGGCGGTGGCGGTGCGCGCGACATCCCGACCCAGCTCGTGAACTCCGCCGCCTACCTGCAGTGGGCGCAGAACACCCTTCGCTACATCGACAGCTACTACGCCGAGCAGGTCATCGCCCGCGGCAAGGTCCTCGGTGACGGGCGGGCGTTCATCTCGCAGTTCCCCGACGCGGTCGAGATGATGACCAACGACATGCGTCAGGTCGGCAACCAGCTGGCCGGGAAGTACAACACCGTCGCGACCGCGAGCTACACGCCGCCGCCGCCCGGCCAGGCCCCACCGCCGCCGCCCCCCGCGCCGCCGCCCGGTGGCGGTGGCGGCGACCTCCCGCCGCCCCCGAACATCCCGCCGCCCACCGACGTCCCGCCGCCCGGCGGTGGCGCCGGTGGTGGCGACGGCGGTGGTGGCGGCAACGTCCCGCCGCCCAACATCCCGCCGCCCCCGGGTGACACCGGTGGTGGCGACGGGACCGGTGGCGCCGGCAATCCGCCACCCCTCAACGCCGCGGCCATCCCGCCGCCGCCCGGTGACCTCGGTGGCGGCGACGGCGGTACTGGCGGTGGCGTCGGCGATCCGCCGCCGTTCAACAACCTCAGCGTGGCCCCGCCGAACCTCGACACCACCGGTGGAGGTCCCGGTGGCGGCCCCGGCCTGAGCAACTTCGACACCACGCCGCCCCCGCTCACGTCGCCGAACCTGCCGCCGCCTCCGGGCTCGATCGGTGGCGACGACGGCGGGCAGAACGGCGGCCAGAACGGTGGTCTCGGCAACCTGCCTCCGCTCACCTCGCCCAACCTGCCGCCGCCGCCCGGCTCGACGGGCAGCAACAACGGCAACTCGAACAGCGGGGGCGGGCTCGGCAACATAAAGCCGCCCGCGCTCACGCCGCCTCCCGGCGACGTCAAGGGCGGCGGTGGCCTCGGCAACCTCGGCCTCGGCGACACCGGTGGTTCCGGGAGCTCGGGTGGCGGTGGTGGCCTCGGCAACATCAAGCCGCCGGCGCTCACTCCGCCGCCGGAGACCTCCGGCCTCGGCAACAACCTGTCGAGCAACGCGCTGAACCCGTCGGACCTGCCGCCGGGCCTGCAGAACGGCGGCAACAACGGCAACCAGGGCGCGATCCCGCCGCCGCCGATGATGCCGCCGCCCACCGGCGCTGGTGGCGCGGGCGGCCTGGGCAACCAGGGGAGCGAACGGCCGGACTCGGCGGGCCTGCTCGGTGGCGTGGACAAGCCGTGGCTCACGGACATCCCGAAGGGCATCGGCGACCCGACCTCGCTCGGCGAAACCCCGCCGTTGAGCCACGCTTCGTGGGCACCGCCGCCCGGTGACGCCGGGGGGACCGGTGGCGCCGGCGGTGCGAACCTCGACGGAGTCGGCGGTCTCGGTGGCGCGGGCACGGACGGTCCCGGCGGGATCAAGGGGCTCGACTCGAGCAACCTGGTGCCGCCGCCGGATCTGCCGCAGTCGTTGACGGACCCGAACGCGTCGAACGGTCCCGGCCAGGTCGGTGCCGGTGGCGCGGGCTCGGGCATGCCGATGATGCCGCCGGGCGGCGCGGGTGGTGGCGCGGGCGGCCTGGGCAACCAGGGCAGCGAACGGCCGGACTCCGCGGGGCTGCTCGGTGGCATCGACAAGCCGTGGCTCACCGACGTCCCGCAGGGCATCGGCGACCCGACCTCGTTCGGGGAGACGCCGCCGCTCAAGTCGGCTTCGTGGGCTCCGCCGCCCGGAGCGGACGCGGGCCTCGGCGGTGCCGGTGACCTCGGTGGGGCCGGTGACAGCGGGCTCGACGGCGTGAAGGGGCTCGACTCGAGCAACCTCGTGCCGCCGCCGGATCTGCCGCAGTCGCTGGCGGACCCGAACGCGTCGAACGGTCCTGGCCAGGTCGGTGCCGGTGGCGCCGGCTCGGGCATGCCGATGATGCCGCCGGGCGGCGCGGGAGGCGCGTCGGGTGCGAACGCGCCGGCCGCCGACCGGCCCGACTCGGCCGGCCTGCTCGGTGGCGTGGACAACGCGTGGCTGGCGAGCTCGCCGACCGGTGTCGGTGACCCGAACTCGTTCGGGGACACCCCGCCGTCGAAGTCGGCCGACTGGGCGCCGCCGGCACTGTCCTCCGTGGACGGTCTCGACACGCCCGTCGTGCACGAAGGCGACAACACCGGCACGCCGGGCATGGCCGTCCCGCCGCAGAACGGTTCGGGCGGCCCCGCGCAGACGGGCACCGCGACCGAGCGGCCCGACTCCGCGAGCCTGCTCGACGGCACCACGCAGCCGTGGACGAACGGCCAGGTCCCGGCCGGCGACCCGGCCGTGGTCAGCGACACCCCGGCGGCGCCCGCGACGTCGTGGTCGACGCAGCCCGACGCGGTGCCCGCCGCGCCGGCACCGGTCGACACCACGCCGGTCACCGCGGTGCCCGTCACCCCGGTGCCGGTGGACGCCACTCCGGTCCACCCGACCCCGGTGCACCCGGCGTCCGTCGAAACCACGCCGGCCGAGCCGGTGGCCACCCCCGACGACCTGGCCCCCGTCACGGGCTGGGGCACCGGCGACCAGCCGGCCGCCGGTTCGGGTGGCTGGGCGACGAGCGCGGTCCCGGCCGTCCCGGTCGTGGTGCCGCCGGTGCAAGCGGGCTGGGGCGTGGCCGGTTCGGCCGCGACCCCGGCGAGCCCCGCAGCCCCGGCAACGCAATCGGCACAGAACACGCAGAACGCCGAGCAGCACCACGACAAGCACGACACGCACGACGACCGCGAAGGCGCGATCGCGGGCGGCGTCGGCGGTGGCGAGCCCGACGAGGTGCGCATCGCCGTGGTCCAGGCCGCGGAGGTCGTGGACACCTCGGCGTGGGATGCCGGCACGGCCGATTTCCTGCCGGGCCTGCTGCCCACCTCGGTGTTCTCGCAGCGCGAGGAGCGGGAGGAGGACTTCGTCACCGACCTGGTGGAGCGCTCGGACAAGCCGTGGCGCCCCGCGGGCGGCACGGAGGACACGCCGCACCGGTCGACCTACCGGCGCGTGCGGACCGGTCAGGGCGAGTTCTACGCCGACGAGCTGCCCACGAACGGCGGACCCGACCCCTACGAGCTCGAGTCCGAAGAGGACACTGCGGAAGCCGAGGACGGCGAGGAAGAGGAAGAGACCGAGCGCACGATGGCGGACCTGCTGAGCCAGGACGAGTCCGCGTGGGGTCGCCCGGCGAGCCGGCCTTCGGGCGTGCTCGAGTGACGGGGAAGGTTCGGAAGGAGGTGCACCGGTGAGTACGGAGACGGTCAAGCGCGGCCCGCGGGTCGCGGGTCCGGAGCTGCCCGAGGGACAGGAAGACCTGCAGGAGCCGCCGGTGCTCGCCGAGCCGGCGGCCCGGGATTTCAACTCGCTGTTGATGATGCTGCCGATGGGCATCGGGTCGATGGTGATGATCCTGGCGTTCTCGGGTGTGGGCGGCAGCTCCCCGATGACGTATGTGCTCGGCGGCGGCATGGGCGTGTCGATGATGGCCATGAGCCTGGGCCAGCTGACGCGCAGCGCGGGTGAGCGCAAGCGGAAGATGAAGGCCGAGCGCCGCGACTACCTGCGCTACATCGCGCAGGTCCGGGAGCGCGCGCGGTCGACGGCGGAGCACCAGCGGCGGGCGGTGGCGTGGAACAACCCGTCGCCGGACTCGTTGTGGTCGCTGGCGATGGGGCCGCGGTTGTGGGAGCGGCGCGTGAGCCACGACGACTTCGGCCGCGTGCGGATCGGGCTGGGGTCGCAGCAGTCGGCGCTGGAGCTGATGCCGCCGGTGACGAAGCCGATCGAGGACCTGGATCCGCTGTCGGCGATTTCGTTGCGGCGCTTCACGGAGACGTACCGGACGTTGTCGGGCATTCCGACGGCGGTCGGGCTGCGCAGCTTCACGAGTGTGGAGTTCGACGGCGACCCCGAGGCCGCCGTCGGGCTGGTGCGGGCGATGCTGGCGCAGCTGATCACGTTCCACTCGCCGGACGAGCTGCGCGTGGCGGTGCTGACGACGGAGGCGGCCCAGTCGCAGTGGGACTGGGTGAAGTGGATGCCGCACAACAACCACCCGACGTTCCGCGACCCGGCGGGCCCGTTGCGGTTGCTGGCGACCGACCACGACGAGCTGATGGACATCCTGGGCCCGGACGTCGCCGACCGCGACGACCACGACAAGGCGGTGGGTCCGAGCACGACCGAGCCGCTGGTGGTGATCGTGGCGCACCTGGCGCCGATCCCGGAGTCGTCGCGGCTGGTGGGTGCGGGTCTGCGCAACGTGGTGCTGCTGGACGTCACGGGTGCGCTGCCCGGTGGCCCGAAGGTGCTCCGGCTGACCACAAAGGACGATCTCGTCGAGTTCCCGGCCGGCACGGGCGCGGGTTCGGCGTTGCGTGACGAGCTGTCGGTGACGCAGGCCGAGGGCTTGGCGCGATTGCTGGCGCCTAAGCGCACGAGCGGCACGCTGGAGATCGCGGAGCAGCCGCTGGAGAGCGACTTCGGGTTGACGGCGTTGCTGAACATCAAGGACGTGCACACGTTCGACATCGCGGCGCAGTGGCGGCCGCGGGCGGTGCAGCGGGCGCGGATGTCGGTCCCGATCGGCGTGACCGAAGAGGGCGAGATCGTCGAGCTGGACCTGAAGGAGTCGGCGCAGGGCGGCATGGGCCCGCACGGCATGTTGATCGGTGCGACGGGTTCGGGCAAGTCGGAGCTGCTGCGCACGCTGGTGCTGGGGCTCGCGGCGACGCACTCGTCGGAGATCCTGAACTTCGTGCTGGTGGACTTCAAGGGTGGTGCGACGTTCCTGGGCATGGACCGGCTGCCGCACACCTCGGCGATGATCACCAACCTGGCCGACGAGCTGCCGCTGGTCGACCGCATGCAGGACTCGCTCAACGGTGAGATGGTGCGCCGGCAGGAACAGTTGCGCGCCAGCGGTTATCCGTCGTTGTACGAGTACGAGAAGGCGCGCGCGGCCGGTGAGCAGCTGGCGCCGATGCCGACGTTGTTCCTCGTGGTGGACGAGTTCTCCGAGCTGTTGAGCGCGAAGCCGGAGTTCATGGAGCTGTTCGTCTCGGTCGGGCGGCTGGGCCGAAGCCTCGGTGTGCACCTGCTGCTCGCGTCGCAGCGGCTGGACGAAGGCCGCATCCACCGGGTGGAGGGTCACCTGTCGTACCGGATCGCGTTGCGCACGTTCTCCTCGATGGAGTCGCGCAGTGTGATCGGCGTCGGCAGCGCGTATGAGCTGCCTTCGGAACCGGGCAACGGGTTCCTCAAGATCGACACGACGAACCTGGTGCGGTTCAAGGCGGCGTACGTGTCCGGTCCCGTCCCCGCCGGCAACGGCGAGGGCCACGCGGACGCGGCGCGCGTGAGCCGCGAGGTGGTGCCGTTCTTCACCCAGGCGCGCCCGAGCCGGTTCATCATCCGCGACGACGAACCGGACCCCGCCGAGAAGAAGATGTCCGATGTGGACGCTCTCGACGCGGCGCCGACCGGTCCGACGCTGGCCGACGTGTTCGTCGACCGCCTCACGGGCGCGGGCCCGGCGGCGCGGCAGGTGTGGCTGCCGCCGCTGGCGGAGTCGCCGAGCCTCGACTCGCTGCTGCCCAGCGTGCTGCCGGACCCGGTGCGCGGCATGAGCGTGCAGGACCCGGCGCACCACGGCCGCCTGCGCGTGCCGATGGGCATGATCGACCGGCCGTTCGAGCAGGTGCGCGAGCTGCTGATGGCCGACCTGTCCAGCGCGGCGGGTCACGTGGCCGTGGTCGGTGGTCCGAAGACGGGCAAGTCGACCATCGTCCGCACGCTGGTGCTGGCGCTGGCGATGACGCACACGCCGCAGGAGGTGCAGTTCTACGGGCTGGACTTCGGCGGTGGCGGCATCATGTCGATCAGCGGCCTGCCGCACGTCGGCTCGGTCGCCACGCGCCTCGAACGCGACCGCGTGGTGCGGACCATCGAAGAGATCTCGCAGATCATGGAGTACCGCGAGAACGTGTTCTCCGACCGCGGCGTCGAGTCGATGGAGGTCTACCGGCAGCTGCGCCGGCGCGGCCAGGTCGACGACCCGTTCGGCGACGTCTTCCTGGTCATCGACGGCTGGTACAGCCTCAAGAACGACTACTCGGAGCTGGAGCAGAAGATCGGCGAGCTGGCCTCGCGCGGTCTGTCGTTCGGCATCCACGTGGTGATCGCGTCCACGCGCTGGTCGGAGATCCGCCCGTACCTGCGTGACCTGCTGCAGACGCGGTTCGAGCTGCGCCTGGGCGACCCGATGGAGTCGGAGATCGGTTCGCGCAAGGCCAAGACGGTGCCGAACCAGCCCGGCCGCGGCATGACGCCGGACGGGCTGCACTTCCTGGCGGCGTTGCCGCGCATGGACGGCAGCTCGGCGACCGACGACCTGGCGGCGGCGACCAAGGCCGTGGCCGAAGAGGTGCACACGTTCTGGCCGGGCCGCAAGGCCCCGGCGGTGCGGATGCTGCCGAACACGCTGCCGATCAGCGAGCTCCCGCGCCCGGACGGCGACCTGCGGATCGCGCTGGGCCAGGACGAGCAGCGGCTGCTGCCGGTGTGGCACAACTTCGAGGCCACGCCGCACCTGCTCACCTTCGGCGACAACGAGACCGGCAAGACCAACCTGCTGCGGCTGGTCATCCGCTCGGTGCTCGCGCGCTACCAGCCGAGCGAGGCGAAGATCGTGCTCGCCGACCCGAGCCGCATGCTCGACACGGAGGTCCCCGAGGCCTACCGCGTCGGCTACGCCACCACCACGGAGGCGTTGCAGGAGCTGGCCGGGCAGGCGAGCGTGTCGCTCACCCCGCGCGTGCCGGACCAGTCGATCACCGCCGACCGGCTCAAGCGCCGCGACTGGTGGACGGGCCCCCGGTTGTTCTTCGTGGTCGACGACTACCAGCTGCTCACCGGCGGCATGGGCTCGCCGCTGGAACCGCTGCTTTCGCTGCTGTCGCAGGGTTCCTACATCGGCTTCCACCTCATCGTCGCGCGCAGCACCTCCGGCGCGATGCGGGCCCTGAGCGACGCGGTCATCCGCCGCGCCTGGGAGCTCGGCAGCCCCGGCGTGGTCTTCTCCTACCCGAAGGAAGAGGGCAAGTTCCTCGGCGAGGCGACCCCGCGCAACCTGCCCGCGGGCCGCGCGCAGCTGGTCACCCGCCGCGGCGTGAAGCTCGTGCAGACCGGCTACGTGCCGCTGGGCGCGGAAGCCGAACAGCAGCAGCTGGTGGGCGGCCTGCGATGAGCACTTCCCGACACAACGCGCGCGCTGGAAGGAGCGGACGTTGACAGCAATGCAGGGCGAGCTCTGCCGGATCACGGTGTACGGGCCGCAGGGGCGGGCCGACCTGGCCGTGCCGATGTCGGTGCCGCTCACGAGCCTGCTGCCGGTGTTGCTGCGCCACACCGGCGGCCGCGAGGACCTGGCCGACACGTGGGTGCTGCAGCGGCTCGGTGAGGCCCCGCTCGACGCGGCCGGCACGCCGGAGTCGCTGGACTGGAAGGAGGGCGAAGAGTTTCATCTCCGCCCCCGCCAGGACCCGCTGCCGGAGCTCGACTTCGACGACATCGCCGACGGCATGGCCACCGCCGTCAGCCGCCAGCCCGGGCGCTGGAAGCCGGAGTTCAACCGCTGGCTGTTCCTCGGCTTCGCGATCTTCGCGCAGGTCGTGCTCGCGTGGATCCTGCTCATGCCGGGCCCGCTGGGCCTGTCCGCGATCGGGACCGCCGTCGTGGCGCTCGGCCTGGTCGTGGCGGCGGTCTCGTGCGGCGTGCGGTCCGAGGACGAGGCGCTGCTCCTCCTGCTCGGCCTCGGTGGCTGCGGGTTCGCGGCCATCGCCGGTGCCGTGGGCGTGGCCGGGGTCGGCGCCGCGTTCGACCTGCAGGGCGCGCCGATCCTGGTCGGCTCGCTGACGTTCGCGCTGGCCGGCGGGCTGCTCATCGGCGGGCGCGCGGCGTGGTCGCCGGGGCTGCCGTTCGTGCCGTTCGGCACGGTGGTGGCGACGGGCGTCGCCGGTGCTCTCTCGATGTGGCTGCACCTCGGCGCCGGGCTGACCACGACGCAGACGGCGGGCCTCGTGTCGGCCGTGCTGATCGCGGTGCTGGTGTTCGCGCCCCGCATCGGCATCCGGTTCGCGCGCATCCGCGGCCCGCAGCTGCCGCGCACCGCGTCGGAGCTGCAGTACGACATCGAGCCCGCGCCCGCGGAGCAGATGGTGAGGCAGACGGCCTACGCCGACGGTTACCTCACGATCTTCTGCATCGCGTCGGCGGTCGTGTTCACGTGTGCGTTCCCGTTCCTCGCGGAGCAGGACCTGTTCCCGAAGCTGCTGGCGTTCCTGGTGGCCGCGGCAGTGCTGATGCGCTCGCGGGCGCTGCTCGGCGCGTGGCAGCGGGTGCCGCTGTCGATGGCCGGCTCGGTGGGGCTGGTGCTGCTCGCGCTGTCGCTGATCGAGCCGCTCGAGGCGAACTGGCGCGGGGCGTCGGCCGCCGGGCTGGCGCTGGTGTTCTTCCTGCTGGTGCTGGCGATGCTGCGGCCGCCGCCGCGGCGCCTGCTGCCGATCTGGGGCCATCTGGCCAACTGGACCGAGACGTTGAGCGCGGTGGCGGTGATCCCGATCCTGCTGCAGCTGTTCGGGGTCTACGGCTGGGCCGTCGGGCTCACGGCGTGAACGGGGTGAGCTGAGATGGTGCAGACGCAGAAGGACCACGTCGAGGCGTACTCGTTCCTCATCGGACGGATGACCTCGGCCCTGGTGCTGGGCGACGCGAGCCACCTCGACGTGCCCGCCAAGCGGACCTGGAACGGCCTGCTCGGCGGTGCGCTGCTCGCCCTGCTGATCGTGGTCGGGTTTTTCGTCTACGGCCTGATCGCGCATCACACCGGCGGCAGTGCGCCGTCTGCACCAGTGGGGGGCACCGGCGGGCCGTCCCACACGGTGCGCATCCCGACGTGAACCGATAGACCACGCCGCACGTGACAGCTGTGCCGGGAGCTCGGGCCGGCGCCGGTAGGAAGGACGAAGGTGAACATGGACCTCTCGCTGGTGCGCCGCGGGACCGGTGCCTCCGGTGCCACCCTCGACAAGCAGACGGTCGGGAACGCTCTTGTCGTCCACCCCTCGACCGGGATGACCGACGAGGCCCAGGCGCTCGCGCTGGGCGTCGCGGCCGACACCGAGCACGACCTGGTCGTCGTCGACCTGCCGGTGGACTCGCCGATCTCGCTGTGGGAGTCGGTGGCGAAGGTCCTGCCACGGCGGCGTCGTGGCGTGCGGCTGGTGATCGGCGGGCGTTCGCGGGAGACGTCGGCGCTGGCCGGGCAGTGGCTGTCGGAGCGGATCAACCGCACGGTGCTGGCGCCTGACGGTTCGGTGATCCCGAGCGCCGGCGGTGCCCTGTTCGTCCACTCCGGACGCGGCAGCGGCTGGGTGAAGTTCCAGCCGGGGCGTGCGCCGAAGTGGGAGGCCAAGCGGTTCCCGCGGCCGTCGTGGGACTCCGGGCTCACGGCGGAGCTGACGTCCACGAGCTCGCGCGGCGTCGCGGAGCCGTTGCCGGGCGGGTTGTGGGTGCGGCCGGTCGGCTTCGACCAGGGGCAGCGGGCGCACCGCGCGGCGCTGGTCAAGGGCCTGCCCGCGCAGCACGACACGATGACGATCGTGCTGGGCTGCCCCGGCTGCCCGCCGCTGACGCTCGACGACGCGGCCCGGCTGTGGGTGCGCCTGCCGGAGAACGTGCGGACCAACGCCCGGTTCGTCCAGTACGGGCCGATGTCGGTGCCGGCCGGGACGACGCTGGGTCAGGCGCTGGCCGACCTGCTGGGCAAGGAGGTCGCGTTCTACACCGGCCTGCCCGTCGGGTCGCCGCAGCTGGTCGACGTGCGCACGGTGCTGTTCGACGGACGGCTGGGCTGGACCACGTTCGTGCGCGAGATCGGCTACCAGCCGCGCGTGCAGGGCGGCCCGATGCAGGCGCCGCGGCTGATCAGCCACCGCGCGCCGATCCACGGCCTCAACGAGGTCGCCCCGGCCGTGTACTGGTACTCGCCCGACGCCGTGATCGAGGTCGTGCAGTCCGGCCTGCTGGTGCGCTCGCCCCACGACGGCCGCGACACCCCGGCCGTGCGCGCGCTGACGCTCGACAACTCGATCAACAACCTGACTTTCGACGCCGCGAGCGAAGACGCCGCGGACCGCATGCGGATGCTGGCGCAGGACGTGCTCGCGCGGCTCGACGAGAACACGCGGCGGATGAGCCGCGTCCTGCCCGCCCACGCGCTGCTGGCCGAACGCGGCCGCGTGCAGGTGACGACCAAGGCACTGGCGGAGATCGAGCAGGGTGACGCGGCCCCGGCTCCGGCGCTGCTGGAGGCCAGCCCGACGGAGGTCGTGGTGCCCGGCGAGTACAAGCCGGCCGCGCCCGCGGACCTCGAGGTGGACGTCACGCCGGAGCCCGCGCTGCTGCGCTCCGAGCCGACGATCACCCAGCGCCTCGACCCGGGCGTCGGGGTGCCGCGCTCGCTGGCCGGGGTCGGCAGCCCGATCACGATCACGTCGGCTCGGCCGCCGATGGTGCCGCTGGCGGAGTCCTCCGGCGGCCCGTTCGGGGACGGGCGGGACGACAAGCCGGAGGGCCGGCAGACCGAGAAGCTCGGTGGTGCCGGGTTCGCGGGTCCGGTGGGTCCCACTGTGTCCCAGGGTGGTGAGGTTCCGGCCGCACTTGCGGGTCCGTCGGCGCCGTCGAAGTTCGGCGTGCCTGAGGGTGGGGCCGAGGTTCCGGCCGCGTTCGGGGGTCCGTCCGCGTCGCCGAAGTTCGGTGTGCCCGAGGGCGGGAACGGGGGTCCGGCTGCGCTTGCCGGCCCGTCGGGTCCGTCGACGTTCGCGGCTCCAGGGGGCGGCGCCGAAGCCCCGGCTGCGTTCGCGGGTCCGTCGAAGTTCGCGGCTCCGGAGGGCGGGGCCGAGGCTCCTGCCGGGCAGCCGGTGCCGTCGAAGTTCGGCGTTCCCGAGGCTTCCGCCGGCCCGTCTGCGCCGTCGAAGTTCGTGGCGCCCGGCGGGTTCGCGGGTCCGGGCGGCCCGGTTCCTGGTGCGCCGACCGGGTTCTCGGGGCCGGTCGCCCCGCCCGCGCCGATTCCGCCGGCCGCGCCGCCCGTCGGGATGCCGTCGCCGCCGGTGGCTCCGCCCAGCCTGACCGCCGGGCCTGTGTCGATTCCGCCGGCCGCGACCCCGCCCGTGGGGATGCCGCCCGCTGCCACGCCGCCGGCCGGGATGCCGCCGGCCGCCACCCCGCCTGCCGGGATGCCGCCGGCCGCGGGCGTGCCGCCGGCGGCGCCGCCGTCGGTCGAGGCGCCGACGGTGCAGGGACCGGTCGAGAGCCCCGCCGAGAACGCTGAGAACGCCGAGACCAGCGAGAACGCCCAAGCTGCCGAAGCCACCGAGCCCGTCGCCCCGGCCGAGAAGGCCGAAAAGGGCGAAGCCCGCCTCCAGCCCACTCCCGGCGCCGAGGCCACCGCGCTGCTGCCCAAGCGTGGTGCCGAGAAGGAACGCGAGTGGCTGCGCAAGTCGCTCGGCGCGGAGTACGGCCTGATGTCCAACGCCGTGGCCCGCATCCTGTCTGAGCACCCCGGCTTCCAGGGGGCGCTGTCGACGTCGTCGGCCGAGGTGCTCACCGACGCGGTCGCCGTGCAGCTGTACCTCTCGGCCAAGGGCGCGGCCATCGACGGCGCGCTGCGCACCGGCGCCAACGGCCCCCACGTGCCCATCGCGCGCTGCGTGGTCGCGGGCCTGAGCCGGCTGCCCTCGCACCGCGGGCCGGCGACGTTCGCGACGTCCGTGTCGAAGTCCGAGTGGGACCTGTTCCGCTCGCAGAAGGTGCTCACCGAGTGGGGTTTCCTCAACACGCTCACGCAGCCGTCGTCCACTTTGGACGGCGACACCGACGTGCTGGTCTGGTCGATCACGGCCCGCCGCACGAAGCTGCTGGAACCCACCGCCGGTGGCGTGGAGAACCGGGTGCTGTTCGTGCCCGGCACGAGTTTCAAGGTGCTGGACCTGCGCGAGCCCGCCGAGGGCGTGCGCGGGCTGGTGCTGCTGCGGGAACTGACGTCGAGCGAGGTGGACGAGACCGGCAAGGTCGCGTCCGACCGGATCTCGCTCGACGAGCTGGCGCTGGTGTCGTTGCGCCGGGAGCTCGAGGTGTGGGCCGAGGCCGAGGGCCGCGACCCGATCGCCGAGGTGTCCGCGCCGCGGTTCGGGGCGCTCCCGGGGCTGGTGTGAGCGTGGTGTCGAGGCGGGAGAGGCGGATTCGATGAACCGACAGTTGCTCGTGGTCGGCGGTGATCGGCCGGGGGCGTTCCCGACGATCGGCGCCGCGCTGGCGCAGGCGCAGCCGGGGGCCACGATCAGCGTGAACCCGGGCCGCTACGAGGAGAACCTCGTGGTGGACCGGATGGTTTCGCTGGTCGCCGAGCAGGGTGCGGGCACCGTCGAGGTCGTGGCGAGCGAAGGCAGCGTCCTCGTCGCCAACGCCGAAGCGGTGCAGCTGCGCGGGTTCACGCTCACCAGCACCGACAGCAACCTCGTGGCCGTCGACGTCGTGCGCGGCGAGGCGGCGCTGGACGGCTGCCGGATCTCCGGCTCCTCCTGGGCGACACTGCTCGCGCGCCTGCAGGGCCAGCTCGCGCTGCGCGGCTGCACGGTGACGAGCTCGGCGGGCGCCGGCGTGGTCGTGGCTTCGCCCGCGCAGAGCACGATCGAGGACACGGAGATCGCCGACGCGGCGTCGTCGGGGATCGTGGTGGCCGAGGTCGGATCCGTGGTGCTGCGCCGGTGCGCGGTGCGCCGCCCGCAGGGCAACGGCATCTGCGTCAACGGCGAAGCGGTGGCAGTAATCGAACACTGCGAGATCACCGGCGCACAGAAACCCGCGATGGTGGTGGAACAACAGGGCCGCGCAACAATCACGGGCCTGGTTGTGCGCGAAAGCGCAAATGTTGATCTTTATCTCACAAGCCAGGGCCGGATCTCGGTGGCGAGCTCGCAGTTCGTCGCCGCGCCGATGCAGGCCGCGCACGTGGCCGGTTCGTCGGCGCCGCTGCTGCGCGAGTGCGTGTTCTCCGGTGCCGAGCGCAACGCGGTGCAGGCGACGGCGAACGCGGCGCCGCAGTTCGTGGACTGCACGTTCGAGGGTTCACCGGTCGCGATCCTCGTCGACGGTGAGGCGACGCCGAAGTTCGAGCGGGCCACCGTGCGCGGTTCGACGCAGACGGCGGTGCTGGTGAACGCCGAGGCGGCCGTGAAGATCACCGGCCTGCGGCTGAACACCGACGCCGGGCCGGGCATCGTCCTCTCCGGACAGTCGCGAATGGAGCTCGCCGACGCGTCGATCGAGACCGGCCGCGAGGCGGGCCTGGAGGCGACCGAGTCGGCGCGGGTGACCGTGGCCGACATCAGGGTGGGCTCGACCGCCGAACACGCCGTGACGCTGGGGGCGAGCACGCCCTCGTCGCTGACCTCGGTGCTGGTGCGCGGTGGTGGGCTTCGGGTGTCGGGCCCGGGCGAGAGTTCGTTGCAGGACTGCGAGATCGCCGAGGCGAAGGCCGACGGGATCACCGTCGCCGGCGGCTCCGCACTGAGTGCCTCGCGGTGCCGCGTGCGCGGCGCCAAGCGCAACGGTGTTGTCCTGGAAGAGGGTTCGCGCGGGTCGCTGGTCGAGTGCGAGGTGCTCGGCGCGGGCGGCGACGGGTTCCTCGTCGAGACGCGCGAACCGGTGACGATCCGCGACTGCGTGGTCAACGACGCGGGCGGCGAAGCCGTGCACCGGCTCGAGGACGACCAGGCGACGGTGGAGAACGTGAGCACCGACCAGGTGCGGCCGGAATCGTCGAGCGGGCTGTCCTCGGAGTTCCCGTCGGCGCCCGACCAGCCGGCCGGCCCGCAGAGCGTGAGCGACGCCGCGGGTGAGGTGCTGGACGGGCCGCTGGGTGAGCTCGAGTCGCTGGTGGGTCTGGCCGGGGTGAAGAAGGAGGTCACCGGCCTGATCAACCTGATCAAGATGTCCCAGATGCGCGAGCGCATGGGGCTGCCGATGCCGCCGATGAGCCGCCACCTCGTGTTCGCGGGCCCTCCCGGTACCGGTAAGACCACGGTCGCGCGCCTGTACGGCACGGTGCTGGCGGAGCTGGGGATCCTGTCCAAGGGCCACATGATCGAGGTCGCGCGCCAGGACCTGGTGGGCCAGTACATCGGTTCGACGGCGATCAAGACCACCGAGGTGGTCGAGAAGGCCATCGGTGGCGTGCTGTTCATCGACGAGGCGTACACGCTGGCCGCGGGTTCGGGTGGGTCCGGTCCGGACTTCGGACAGGAAGCCATCGACGCGTTGATGAAGATCATGGAAGACCAGCGTGACTCGCTGGTGGTGATCGTCGCGGGCTATTCGAAGCAGATGGACCTGTTCCTGCAGTCGAACCCCGGTCTGGCGTCGCGATTCACGCGCACGATCGAGTTCCCGAACTACAGCGTCGACGAGCTGGTCACCATCACCACCGGGTTGACGCGCAAGCACTACTACGAGCTGACCGACGACGCGCTGCAGGCGCTGCGCGAGTACTTCGAGCGGGTGCCGAAGGACGCGACGTTCGGTAACGGTCGTGTGGCGCGCAAGTTGTTCGAGGCGATGGTGAACAACCAGGCCTCGCGGCTGGCGTTGCAGCCGCCGTCGAAGGATTCGGAGCTCAACCGGCTGACGGCGGAGGACCTGCGGGCGGAGCTGGTGCAGCTGCCGGCCGCGGCCGCGGCGGCGGTGTCGGTGGGTTCGGACCCGGCAGCGGCCGTCGGCGCGAGCACGGGCTGGAACCGGCTGCGCACGCTCGTCGGCCAGGCCGGCGTGCGGGAGAACGCGCAGCGCCAGCTGGTGCGCCTGGGCGGGCTCAAGCAGGAGCGGCAGCCGCTGGGGCACCTGGCGAACCTGGTGATCAGCGGTGAACGCGGGTCCGGGCGCGCGGAGTTCGCGAAGCTGTACGCGTTGAGCCTGGCGGAGCTGGGGCTGGTGAACGTCGGGCAGCTCGTGCGCTGTTCGGTGGCCGCGGACCTGTACCCGCGGTGGCCTGGGCAGGCCGAGCACCTCGTGCGCACGGCAATGAACGACGCCAGCGGTGGCGTGCTCGTGCTCGATGTGGACGGTGACTGGGAGATCGCGACACACAGCTCGGGCGCGGAGGTCGTCGAGGCCGTCGCGGAAGCGGTGACGCGCCGTCCGGCCGACCCGGTCGTGGTGCTGACCGGGCAGACGCAGCGGGTGGCCGCGTTGCTGGGTGTGGTGCCTTCGTTGCGGAGCTCGTTCACCGTCGGGTGGGAGCTCGGTGAGTACACAGTGGACGAACTGGCGGAGATCGCCGTGCGGCTGCTGGTCCGGCGTGGCCACGACGTTCCCGACGACGTCCGGGACGCGCTGGCTCACGAGCTGGCGTCGGCTTCGGAGCGCACCGTGCACGCGGCCCACGAGCTGGCGCGGACGCTGTCGGTGGCGGCCGCGTCGCGCACGCTCGCGGCCGCGGACCTGCGGGGCATCCGTCCACCTGAGACCGGAGCGCTGGCGCTGGGCCCGGGCCTGGCGTCGGTCGGCTGAGGAGGTAACGCATGAGTTCGCCGTACCAGAAGATGCTGGACGAGGCCATGGGCGCCTACCAGCAGCAGCGCGAGCGGTTCGAGGAGAACCGCAAGCAGGTGGATTCGCTCACCAGCAGCGCCACGTCGGCGCGGCGCGAGGTGACCGCGACGGTGTCGCGCACCGGTGAGCTGACCGAACTTTCCTTCCCCACCAGTGTGTACAAGCGGATGGCGCCGGCCGAGCTGGCGGCGGTGATCGTGAAAACGGTCGAGGAGGCGCGGCAGAAGTCGATCAGCGCCTCGGCGGAGGCGATGGCACCCATGCTGCCGCCCGGGCTCTCGGCGCAGGACCTGATGAACGGCCGCGTGGACGTGCGGGCGTTGTTCTCGGGACGTGTTCCCGGCATGGAGGAAGGGACCCAGGCATGACTGACGACTTCTTCGTCGACGCGGACGGACTCACCAACAGCGCCAACGGGTTCGCCCAGAAGGCGGGCGAGCTGCGCAGCCTCGCGCAGCGCGTGCAGGCCCTGACCAACCCGAGCACCGTGCTGGCGGCGACCGGCAACGACAAGAACGGCACGAACTTCGCCAACGTGCACCTCGCGGCGGCCGGCAAGATCTACAACGGACTCGACGCGTGGGCCAAGGCCGTCGACGGCACGACCACGGCGGTGCGGGACATGGCCGACTCGTTCCGCGACGTCGACGAGGGCGCGACCGAGCTCGCCAGTTCGTTGCGGACGGACTTCACGCAGCTGAATTCGGACGTCAACAGCGGTGGCGACGGTGGTCCGGCCGAGCCGTTGCGGGCGCGTGAGGGGACCGCTTTGAAGCCGACGACTCCGTCCAAGCCGGCCCACTGAGTCCTTTGTAGACTATTTTGTTGAGGGGGTGAACCCGCGGTGAGCCTGATGGTGGATCCGAGCCTGAACTGGATCTTCTACATCATCGCGGGTGACGCCTGGCCGCAGGGCGACGAGGACGCCATGCGCGCGCTGGCCGACGAGTGGGACGACGTCGCCCGGCGCGTGGCCGAAGCGGGCACCGGCTTCAACCAGATCGCGGGCCGCGTGGCCGAGAACGTCGGCGGCGACGTGCAGAAGAACTTCGTCGATTTCGCCAACAACCTCGGCACGATGGGCACGGACTTCATCGCCGCGGCGCAGGGCCAGGCGCAGGCGTTGCGGGCGCAGGCGCTCGACGTCGAGAAGTCGAAGTACAGCATGTTGATCGCCATCGCGATCACGGCCGCCGACATCATCTGGGCGATGTCGAACCCGTTCACGATGCCGCTGGTGCCGGAGATCTTCGCGGCGGGGCGCACCGCGATCGTGGAGATCGAGCGGACGCTCATGCAGCGTCTGATGAATCTCGCGACGCACCTCGCGGAGGCCGCCGCGGAGGAGGCGGCGGAAGAGATCGCGGAGGAGATGCTCGCGCAGGTCATCCAGATCGCGCAGGGCAATCGTCACGGCCTCGACGGCAAGGCCATCATGCAGTCCGGCGTCCTGGGCGGCATCGGCGGTGCGTTCGCCCACAATTTCCACGGCGCCATGAACAAGTTCGACAACAAGTTCGGCACGAAGTTCGGCAAGAACGTCTGGGGCGCCGCCGCCAACGAAGCCACCACCGAAGTCGTCGTCGGCGGCGCCGGCGCCGCCCTCTTCGGCGGCGACACCGACAGCCTCGGCTGGGGCGCCCTCAACGGCGGCCTCTCCGGCGCCGCCTCCCACGGCGCCCACCACGCCGGCCAGTCCCTCCACGACTCCCTGAACAACGGCGGCAACGGCCCGACCGCCAAGGGCCCCAACGGCCCAGGCGACCTGGGTGGGATCAACGGGAATCCGGGTTTGGGGAACCTGTCGGTACCCCCGCCGCCCCCTCCGGCCACGGGCGGCTCTGGCAACAATGGCACCGGCGGCTCCGCCGGCTCTGGTTCTGGCAGCAACAACAACTCCGGCGGCGGCTCCACCTCGGGCACCGGCGACACCGGCCTCGCCAACACCGGCGGCACCAACCCCGGCGGCGGCGCAACCTCCGGCAACGGCGCCACCGGCGGCACAAACACCGGCAACGGCGCCAACTCAGGCAACGGCGCCACCGGCGCCGCGAATTCCGGCGCCGGCAACACCGGCACCACCGGCGCCGGGAGCCCGGGTAACGCCGGCGCCGGAAACACCGGGAGCGCAGGCACCGGCAACGCCGGTGCAGGCAACACGGGCAACACGGGTGTAGGTAATACCGGCAACACGGGTGCCGGCAATGCTGGTGGCGGCAACTCGGGCGACACCGGCTCTGGAAGCACTGGCAATGCCGGCGCCGGCAACACAGGCGCAGGCAACACGGGTACTGCCGGCGGCGGTAACCCGGGCAATACGGGTGCTGGAAACACCGGGAATGCCGGTGCTGACAACACCGCCAACACAAACGCCGGCAACGCTGGCAACGCCGGTAGTGGAAACACCGGCGACGCCGGTACAGGCAACACGGGCAACGTCGGCACCGGCAACACCGGGAACACGACCGGCGGAAACTCCAGCTCCGGCAACACAAACACCGGAACCGGCAACACGGGCTCGACCGGCGGCTTGAACGGCAACCCGAACACCGGAACCGGGAACACCGGTTCGACCGGCACCACAGGAGCCGGAAACACCAGCGGCAACAACTCCGGCGCCAACAACACCGACTCCACCGGCGGCCTGAACGGCAACCCGAACACCGGAACCGGCAACACCGGCTCGACCGGCAACTCGAACACCGGTGCCGGCAACGCCGGCGCGGGCAACACGAACACGGGTGTGGGTAACACCGGCTCCAACACAGGTACCGGCAACACCAGCACCGGTCCGGGAAACACCAGCGCGAACACCGGCTCCAGCGCCAACGGCACCACCAACACCGGTACAAACAACACCGGCGGTACTTCGGTGCCGCCGCCTTCGGCGCCGAACTCGGTCAACACCGGGAACCCGGTGCCGCCGCCGTCGGTTTCGGGTAGCGGGAATGTGGGCGATGGCACGACTGCGACGGCGACGCCGCCGCCGTCGGTTTCGGGCAGCGGGAATGCGGGGGATGGCGCGACCGCGACGGCGACGCCGCCGCCGTCGGTTTCGGGTAGCGGGAATGTGGGCGATGGCACGACTGCGACCGCGACGCCGCCGCCGTCGGTTCCGGGTAGCGCGAACTCGGGCGATGGCACCACCGCGACGGCCACGCCGCCGCCGTCGGTTTCGGGCAGCTTGAACTCGGGCGCGGGCACCTCGGCGACGCCACCGCCCGTCGCGGGCGGCGAACACTCGGCGACGCCACCGCCCGCGACGAGCTCCCAGAACGAAGGTGGGCTCCCCGGCTTCGGTGGCAACCAGAACACAAACACCAATTCCGGCACAGACACCACCACCGGCCCGAACACGACCGCGGGCCCCACTGCGAACTCGAGCGCTGGCCCTCTGAACAGCCCGAATTCGACCACCGGCCCGAACACAAACTTGGGGACGGGCCTCAACGCCACCCCGAACTCGGGCTCCGGCACCGGCATCAACACGGGTGCGAATTCGAACACGAACTCCAACGCGGGCACTTATACCGGTTCGAATTCCACCACTGGTAGCAATCAGAACACCAACACCACCAGCAACACCGCCGCGAACACCAACACCAAGGCCGGGCCCGCCACGACCGCCGACCCAAGCTCGACGAAGTCGGTCCCGCCGCCGGTTGCCGGGAGTGTGAGTGGGGTCCATTCGACCTCGGGTCCCGACCAGACCGGCGCGGCCTCCCCCTCGAACCACCAGACGAGCGTCGATGGGCCGAGCCTCAGCCCCGCTCCAACCCGGACGAACGCCACGCCGACACCGACGAACGTCCCACCGACGGCGACGAACACCTCGACGACGACGTCGCCAACCGGGACGAACACTTCGCCGTCGCGGAGTTCGGTGTCGACAGGTGGGGCAAAGGGCGATTCGTCGGCGAAATCGGGCCCGAACTCGGAAAACTCGACGAACTCGGACCCCGCACCGGCTCCGGCTCCGAAGATCGACACGACGCCGACGCCCGCACCCAGCGACTCGATCAACACCGAGCCGACGCCGGCGCCAGAGACGAACAGCAGCCAGGACACCGGCGCGAAGATCACCGGTGCGCCGAACTCAGCCCCGGCAACGAAGTCGGGTTCGAACCAGTCCGTGGCCCCAGACACGAACACCGAGATGAACACCGACGCCAATGCCGAGACCGACACCGGCGTCGAGACCACCGCCAACACCGAAACGGCCAGCAGCACCAACGTCGACACCAAGACCAACGTCGACACCAACACCGGCAGCAGCACCAACACGAACGCCAACCAGAACACGAACGCCAACCAGAACACGAACGCCAACCAGAACACGAACGCCAACACCAGCCCGAACCCGAAGACCAGCCATACCCCCGCCCCGAAATCCGCCGGCCGCCACACTCCCGCGCAGGCGCCGAAGCCGAAGCGGGGCACCCCGGCGGCCCTCGCGAGCACCAGTGCCAACGCCAGCAACACCGGCACCGGCCCTGGCCCGAACGTCGGCAAGGTCCCGCCCGTCACCGGCGGCAAGGACGATTTCAAGCAGGCGCAGAAGAACTTCCAATTCAAGACTGTCCATGAGACCGGCATCATCGGCACGGTCGGCAGCCGCAACGCCGGCAATCAGAACAGTGTGGGCGTGGTCGCGACCGTCGCGGCGACCACCGGCGATGATCTCATCGATCTCGCGAAGAAGTACTCCGGCGGCTTCGACGGGGATTCCCACGAGGGCCGTTTCGGGTTGGTCATCGGCCTGAACGGCGTTGGCAACGATGCGGCGATCTCGCAGAAGATCCAGGATTTCACGCAGAACTGGGACAACCGCTTCCCGGTGGCGGTGGTCGGGTTCACGTGGAAGAACCCGACGACCGACATCATCGATCAGAAGTCGATCCCCTACGGCGGGATCCGGGAAACGATCGTCCGCAACCCCGTCACGGAGAGCCTGGTCCAGCAGATCCGCGAAAACGGCGGCGACAACGAGGTTTACCTGCACATCGGCGACGCCGACGTCAACTCGCTGAACACCAAGAACGGTCCGCTGTTCGATGCGGTGAACACCACCGTCAGCAACAACCCCGAGGGCCCGCCGGAGGTGATCAGCGGCGGCTACGGTGTCCGTCCCGGCGATGGCGTCAATGCCAACAATGCCGCGCGGCTCGATCTCGACGTCCGCAACGCGATGGCGAAGGTCGACTCGCGCAGCGTCTACTTCCCGGAGCCGAACACCTTTGTGCGGCTCAACGGCGGCCGCCTGGAGAACGACGCGACGTTCGGCACGAAGAACCCGAACACGGGCAACTTCGACTACGGGGCCAAGGAAGGCCAGGGTCTGGTCGATTCCGTTCTGGCCCAGCGCAAAGCGGGTTGGGACTACGACGGTCACCTCACCGACATGGCGAAGTTCGACTCCGACCTGGCCGTCGAGACCGACGGCACGCGCATCGCGGGAAAGGTCGGTACGAACCCGGCGAACGTCACCAAGCTGACGCAGAGCCACGCCAACGAGACGACGTGGGCGGACCAGGTCGGTCACTACCTGGAAAACCACACCAGCCTCGACCCGAACCTCGCGAAGACCGCCGCGAAGGTGGCGTTCGACGGCATCAACCCACCCGGGCCCATGCCGAAGGCGCCCACGAAGTTCGGCGACCTCGGAACCAACCTGCCGCCGGCGGAGCGCAAGGCGTTCATGAAGGGCGTGCAGCAGAACGCCGAAGACGGCAAGAAGCTGCTCGGCCTCACCTTGGGCACCCGCCAGGCCCTCATCCGGAACCTCGGCGGGCACCCCGGTCAGACCTCGTCCGAGGCTCCGCCGAACCGCACGACGACCGACACGCAACACCAGGCCAACACGTCCACGAAGAACCTTCCTGGTCCGAAGGAATGGGGCGGTCGACGCGACACCGCCCCGCCGTCGCGGTTGGTGTCGGAGCGGTTCGACCCCAAGAAGGCCATCGCGAACCAGTTCGACGGTGACCGCGAAGGACTCAAGGGTGGCCAGCTCGAAGGCGCCGTCACGCACATCCGCTACGACGTCCGGCGGTTCGAGACGTCGCCGGGCAACTGGGTGCGCGAGTTCACCGTGCCGCTGGACCTCACGTCCTCGACGGGTTCCGTCTCGCTCGACACCCGCAACCAGCTCGCGCAGAACCTGCAGAACCACCTCGACGAGACCGTCAACCAGCAGTACACCCTCCCGAACGGCGACCAGTTCCACGTCACGGTCGACGCGCACGCGAACGACAACGTCGACCCGAACGACGACAGCTGGACCGCGGATCCGAAACGCGGTGTCCCCGTCAACGTCCACGATTCCACTGTGGACAAGAACTCGCCGTCGACCAACCAGACGAATTGGGACGTCCACGACGAGAACGCGGGGCTGACCCACGAGGTCATGCACTTCCTCGGCCTGGGGGAGGGCTACCGGAACAGCGACCTCCTCTTCAACCGTCAAGACCAGCCCGGCGTGATGGGGCCCGACGCCTGGACCGATTCGACGCTGACGAAGGACAACCTGGCCAAGATCGAGGAGATCTCCAACCAGGCGAACATCCGCGACCACCACCTCGGCGCCGAGCACGGCCCGACCCCGAACGACAGCCGGTCGGACATCGGGCAGCACACCGCCGTCAGCCAGAACCGCCACACCCCGGCCGCGGCCCCGAAGCCGAAGAACACGCCGGCTCCCGGCCCGGGTTCCGGGAACAACGCCGGCAAGGTCCCGCCCACCACCGGCGGCAAGGACGATTTCAAGCAGGCGCAGAAGAACTTCCAGTTCAAGACCGTTCACGAGTCCGGCATCATCGGCACGGTCGGCAATCGCAACGCCGGTAACCAGCACAGCGTGGGCGTGGTCGCGACCGTCGCGGCGACCACCGGCGACGACCTCAACGCCCTCGCGAAGAAGTACTCCGAAGGCTTCGACGGCAACTCCCATGAGGGCCGCTTCGGCCTGGTCATCGGCATCAACGGCGTCGCCGGCCACGATGCGACGATCACGCAGAAGATCCAGGACTTCCAGCAGAACTGGGACAATCGCTTCCCGGTCGCAGTGGTCGGTTTCACCTGGAAGAACCCGACCACTGACGTCATCGATCAGAAGTCGATCCCCTACGGCGGGATCCGCGAGACGATCGTCCGCAACCCCGTGACCACCGACCTCATCACGCAGATCCGCGGCAAGGGCGGCGACAACGAGGTCTACCTCCACACCGGCGACGCCGACGTCGACTCCCTGAACACCGACAACGGGCCGCTCTTCGACGCGGTGAACACGACCGTCAAGAACAACCCCGAAGGCCCGCCGGAAGTGATCAGCGGCGGCTACCGCGTGCGCGACAACGACACCGCGCTCGCGAAGTCCGCGGCCGAGCTCGACCTCGACATCCGGAAGGCGCTGGCCGACGTCGACTCGCGCAGCGTCTACTTCCCCGAACCCAACACGTTCGTCCGGGTCAACGGCGACAAGCTGGAGAACGATGCCACGTTCGGCACCGAGAACCCGAACACCGGCCGGTTCGACTACGGCGCCAAGGAGGGGCAGGGCCTGGTCGACTCCGTCCTCAAGCAACGCAAGGCCGCCTGGGACTACGACGGCCACGTTCGCGACATGGCGAAGTTCGATTCGAGCCTGGCGATCAAGACCGACGGCACCCGCATCGCGGCCAAGGTCGGCGCGAATCCGGCGAATGTCACCAAACTGACCCAGAGCCACGCGAACGAGACGACGTGGGCCGACCAGGTCGGGCACTACCTCGGCAACCACACCGATCTCGACCCGAACCTCGCGAAGATCGCCGCCAAGGCCGCGTTCCACGGCCTCGACCCGGCGGGCCCATTGCCGGCGAAACCGAAGAACATGTCCGACGTCGCCGCGAACCTCTCGAGCGACGAGCAGAAAGCCCTCGTCAAGGGGATGCGGACGAACCCCGAGCAGGGCAAGAAGCTCGCGGCCATGACGGTGGGCACCCGCACCGCCCTCATCGACGGTCTCGGCCGGATGAACACCCGCACCTCGGTCCAGGGCACCGCGCAGGCACCGCCGCGCAACCTCCACACCCCGGCCCAGGCGCCGGCCAGGAACACCGACACCGGCTCGAACACCATGCCCGGCACGTTCACGAACTCGGGCTCGAACACCGACCAGAACGTCCGCGGCCCCGAAGTCCACCTGCCGAACGTGGGCGAGGTCGGGCTCGTCGAGGCGGCGCTGCGCAGTTCACGGTTCCAGGGCGTCGACGTCGACAGCGCGAAACCGTTCCTCACCAAGGCCGAGGTGAAGACCGCCACTGACGCGGTGGTCGCCGAAGTCGAGGCGAACCCCGGCGGTTTCGAATTCACCTCACTCACCGACAAGGGCCTCGGTGACTGGGCGGCGAAGCAGCTCACACCGAGCCAGCTCAAGGACGTCGCCCCCGAACTCGAACCCGACCGCGGTGACAACGACGACGCCGGCCACGTCCGCAACTGGCGCAAGGCGCTCGCGAACCAGCTGGCGAGCCCGTCACCGCAGCACTGGCAGAGCGTCCGCGCGGCGCTCGACACCGATGCGTCCACTGTGAACACCGGCGACCGCCAGGTCCTCGACCACATCGTCGACGAGGTCACGGGGAAGGGTGCTCTCCCGACCTCGGCCGAGCTGGTGACGAAGGGCCTGCAGACGCCGTCGTGGCAGGACTCCCACGTCGGGAAGCGGCTGCCGGACACCGTCGCGCGAGCCCTCGACGTGCGTCTGATCGTGGAGCGCGGCGGGCCGGGCCGGCGATCAGAATACGGGCCGGCGGGGCGTCCCGAGGTGCGGGTCCGCACGCAGAACGGGCAGTACGGCGCACTCGGCGGTCCGTCGCGCCAGGACTTCGTGAGCGGGTTCGAGGCCTCGCTGAGCGACCTGAACGTGGACCAGGTCCGCGACGTCGTCGTCGACCTCAACACCAGTCGGCAGGACCAGGAGCTCGCGAGCATCGCGGACCGGGCGCTGCGGCTCAAGCAGGCGGTGGCGCACGAGGGCGGGCCGGAGGCGTTCGCGAAGGAGCTGCGCGACAAGTACAACGACGTCCGCACCCGGCTGCAGCAGGCGCGGGCCGAGGGCACCATCGTGCCGAAGATCCTCCAGAACAAGGAACAGCAGCAGCGGGAAGACCTACGCCGGCAGCACATCAAGAGCCTGGAGACGGTGCAGCAGGACCTCGGTGAGCGGATCACGGCGCTCGCCAAGGACGCGAACGCCCTCGCCACGATGCACCTGCTCGACAACCACGTCGCCGGGCCGAACGCCGACAACCTCGCCAAGCTGACCACCGACCAGCTCAACCGCCTTGACACCCACCTGCAGCAGCGGATCGCCGCCGCGGACAAGGCCGGGTTCGACACCACGCACCTGAAGATGCTGCAACAGCGCGTGCAGAACGAGCCGGAGGTGCGCCGGCTGGCCGGCCTGGTCGCGGCCAAGGGCGTCGACCAGTTCGAGCAGATGATGACCAGCCTCGACGAATCGCTCTCGGAGATGCGCCAGGTCCAGGCCGACGTCGCGCTGCCGACGGGGGTGTGGAGCTTCCTCGGCTACTTCGACTCCACCAGCAACGCTGAGTTCCGCGCCGACCTCGACACCAAGATCCACGAGGGCGAGCAGCACCTGGCCGATGTCCAGCGCAAGATCGGGCTGATCACGCACTCCGATTACCGCGACCGGTTCCACCGGGCCGCGCGGATCTTCACGAACATGCAGAGCCTGGAGGGCAAGACCACCGCCGGCAAGGCTGCGCGGGCGGCGGCCGAGCAGGCGCACGACGGCGGACCGCGCCCCGACCCCGGGCCTTCGCGCACCGGCCACGACTCGGACCCGACACCCGACACCGATACCTCGCCGGAAACCGAGTTTTCGCCGGACACTGAGACTTCGCCGGACATCGAGACGTCGCCGACTCCCACCCCGGCGCCGAATCTGACTCCGCGCCAGGAGCACGACGCGTTCGTGGCCTCGCTCTACGGCATGGACCAGTCCGGGCTGGAGGCGCTGAAGATCATCCACGGCGATGATCCCGACCGCCTGTCCGCCGTGAACAAGATGCTGGACCTCGACCGGATCGCGCTCACCGGCGGCTTCGACCAGCGCCGCGACGACCTGTCGACCATGATCCACGAGGCGGCCCGCAACCTGCAGGAGCTCACGAGCATCTCGGACTACCTGCCCAAGAGCTTCAAGACCGGCTCGATGGTGCACGACCAGGAGATCCGCGAGTCGAAGCAGGACTTCCTGACTCGCCGGCTGCGCCGCCTCCAGGACCAGGTCAGCCGGCTGGAACAGGACAAGGCCGCAGCGCTCACCGTCTACGGGCTGCACGTGGGCAACGACCCCCAGGCACACGGCTGGACCTCGGTCACGCCCCACGACCTGCTGTCCATCGAGAGCCACCTCGAGCAGCAGATCCACAACGCCCGGCTCGGCGGCCACCCGACGGAGCACCTGACGAACCTGCTGAACACCGCGAAGAGCATGCGCGTCAGCGACGTCGGCCCCGCACCGCACTCACCGACGGACCCGACACCGCCGCAGCGCAACCGCCACACCCCCGCAGCCGCTCCGACACACAACTGGGACCCCGGCTACGGCGGGTACCACTCGCCGTACGTCACACCGCAGACCTCCTACGGCCCGCCGCCCAGCCAGTACGCGCCGCAACAGCAGCCACCGGGGTGGGTGCAGCCGCAGCAGCAACCGCCCGCGTGGCTGACGCAGAACCACCTGCCGCCGCCGCATTCGTGGGGCCAGCAGACGCCGGCGCCGCCGGCGTGGCACGGGCAGCAGAACCCGTTCCAGCACTACAAGCCCCACCAGAGCACGGAATCGGACGACGAGTACTCGCCGAACGCACAGCCGCTGCCGTTGCCGCCGGTCGTGGACCCGAACCCGATCCCGTACCTCGGCCCGGGCAAGAACAAGCTGTACCACAAGGCGATCGCGATGCCGGGCGCTCCGGGGTCGCAGCGGCTGAGCCCGCACCTGCGAGTCCGCCCGCTCGACTACGACCCGTTCGACGTGCAGACGCAGGCGAACTTCGAAGCCTCCGGAAGCCTGAACAAGAAGGGCCGCCACCACGCGACGGCCCAGGTGTTCGACGACGCCACCCGCCAGGCGGTGACGCCGCAGACCATGTGGCGCAGCGGTGACGACCCGACGTCGTTGGGGATGTCGCAGTCCGAGCGGCGCAACATCAGCCACACCGAGGCGAAGATCATCCGCGACCCCGACGTCCGCGCGACGTTCGGGCGCGGACGGACGTTGGTGATCAGCGGCGAATCGGAACCGTGCACCTCGTGCCGGACCTTGATGACGAACTTCGCCGCGCAGAACGGCGGCCGCATCGACTACGTCTACCGCGACAAGGTGACCGGGGAGAACCGGCGCTGGAGCTCGGCCGACTACATCTCCACACCCGCGCAGTTCAAGGACTACTACGGATACCGGCCCGGCCAGTACCCCGGCGGTCACGCGTCGGCGCCGGATCGCGACTCGACGACGACGTCGCAGACCACCCGGCCCGCAGATCTGCCCGGGCCACAGACCTGGGGCGAGCGCCGAGACACCGCCCGGCCGTCGCGGTTCGTGTCGGAGCGGTTCGACCCGAAGAAGGCGATCGCGGACCAGTTCGACGGCAACCGCGAGGGCCTGCGCGGAGGCCAGCTCGAGGGCGCCGTCACACACATCCGCTACGACGTGCGCCGGTTCGAGACGTCGCCGGGCAAGTGGGTGCGTGAGTTCACCGTGCCCGTGGACCTCACTTCCGCTTCAGGCTCTGTCTCGGTCGACGCACGCCACAACCTCGCGCAGGACCTGCAGGAGCACCTGGACCGCACGGTCAACCAGCGCTACACGCTGCCGAACGGCGACCAGCTCCACGTGCGGATCGACGCGCACGCGAACGAGTCCGTGGATCCCGACGACGACCGCTGGACCGCGGAGCCTTCCCGCAGCGTCCCGGTCGACGTTCACGATTCCACTGTGGACGATGGTCCGAAGGACTCCCACGGCTGGCTGCCCACGAACCAGCTGAACTGGGACGTGCGCGACCCGCGCGGAGGCCTGACCCACGAGGTAATGCACTTCCTCGGTCTGGGCGAGGGTTATAAGGACGGCGCACTGCTGTTCAACCGCGAGAACCAGCCCGGGGTGATGGGCAAGAACGCCTGGTCGGACTCGTCGCTGACCCCGGACAACCTGGCGAAGATCCACGACGTCTCCACGGGCGCCCTGATCCACGACCACGGGCTGGCCGCCCAGGGCCACGATTCGGACGGGCCGGCCCGTGACACCGCCGGGCCGTCGACTCGCACTCCGGAATCCGGCAAGGGGCCGGGCCTGCACACGCCGTCGTCCGCGCCGGCGCACGGCTGGGGCACCGACCCGTACGGGAATCCCTACGGCCCGCCTCCGGCCTGGGCACAGCAGGGGCCGCCGCCTACCGCGTGGGCGCAGCAGGGGCCGCCGCCTCCGGCGTGGGCACAGCAAGGCCCGCCGCCTCCGGCGTGGGCACAGCAAGGCCCGCCGCCTCCGGCGTGGGCGCAGCAGGGCCCGCCGCCGCCCGCATGGCACAGCCAGTCGGACCCGTTCCACTACTACAAGCCCGACCACAGCTCGCTCAACAGCGCCAAGTACTCGCCGAACCCGCAGCCGCCACTGCCGTTGCCGCCCTCGCCGGACCTGAACCCGATCCGGTACCAGGGGCCGTCGAGCAGCGACCTTTACAACCAGGCGCGGATCATGAACCCGGCGCCGTCGTCGGCGCGCCTGAGCCCGCACACGCGGATCCGGCCGCTCGACGACGACCCGTTCGACGTCCAGCTGCCCGTGAACTTCGAAGGCGGGGGCGGTGGCAACAAGGCGGGCCGCCACCACGCGACGGCCCAGGTGGTCGACTCCTACTCCGGTCAGGCCCTGACACCCGCCACCACGTGGCGAAGCGGCGAGGACCCGACCTCGCACCACCTGCCCGACCACATGCGGCGCAAGATCAGCCACACCGAGGCGAAGATCATCCGGGATCCGTCGGTGCGCGCGCTGATGGGCAACGGCCGCACGCTGCGGATCAGCGGCGAGTCGGAGCCGTGCGTGTCGTGCCAGTCGCTGATGATGGCCTTCGCCGCGGAGACGGGCGGGCGGATCGAGTATCTCTACCGGGACAAGTACACGAACGAGAATCGGAAGTGGTCGTCCGACTCGCACATCACGGCGCCGAAGCAGTTCGAGAGCTACTACGGCTACCGGCCGTCGAACGCGCGCCCGCGCGGCAGCCGGCACACACCCGCGTCGGCCCCGAGCCGGCCGACCGGCGCCACCACCGGGCCCGCGAATCACGCAACGCTCGTTCCGCGATCGGCGCTTTCCCCGGCGCAGAACACCCAGCTGAACAGCCACGGGCTCGAGAGCGTGCTCGTCGGTGGCGCGCACGGCCCGGAGAACTTCCGGCTCGCCGTGGCCGAGAGCATCTCGCAGGACGCGCCGGACGAGCACGCGCGGATCACCACCGCGCTCGAAAACGCGTCGGCTCTCACCGACCCCGACGCGATCGCGACGGCAGGTGGCGTTCGCGTCCACGTGCTCGGCTCCGACGGTACGTGGACGAGCCACGGCCCTGAAACCGGTCGCCCGGTCCACGTCGTCAAGACCGAAGTGGACGGTCGCGAGACCTATGTCGGTACCAGGAAAACCGTCGAGACGTTCGGCGAGACGCCGGGCCGGTCCGGGACCGCGGAGCAGGAGCGCGTCGTCACCGTCGCCGACGACGATCCGGCGCCCGACACCCGCTCGCTCACCGACCGGCTGCCCGAGTACGCCAAGAAGGGCCAGGCCCTCGGCTCGCTCGTGCCGGTGAACCCGCAGGGCGTGAAGCAGGTCGGCGACACCATCAAGCGCCTGGTCACCTCGCTGGACTCCCGCCGGAACCCGCCGGATCCGGTGGGCATCGACGCCATCACCGGCACGCTCGACAGCGCCGCCTTCGAGTCGTTCCTCGGGCCGGGGCGCAAGTCCATGGTGCGCGTCGGCGAGAAGTGGTACGAGGTCCACGTGCGGGCCGAGCTCGACCTGGACGCGGTGCCGGCCGACGCGATCGCGAAGCAGCCGCACGCCACGATCAGCGACGTCAACGACCAGACGCAGGCCACGCACGCCCAAGGCCAGAACGACACGATCGCGCGGACCTTCGGTACGTCGTACTTCGCGCTGATCCCGCCCGGCGCCTACGTGTCCGTCGCGCCCACGGTTCAGCTCGCGACGGCGGCGCAGACGCACACGTCCACCGTCACCGGTACCGAGCAGCGGGTGGTGCGCTCGGCGGGCGACGTGGACGGCGCCGACGTCAACGTGAAGTACTCGATCACCGTCACCGACCAGGTCGGCGGGCTCACCGGCTCCACTGTGGACGGCAAGGTCTCGCTGCTCTGGTCGCAGGACCTCGGCAACCTCAAGCAAGACGCCGAGGCCAAGGGCGACCCGAAGCCGGACTGGGCCGAGAACATCGAGCTGCTCGCGCCCGAGGCCGTGCTGCTCGACGAGCAGGCGCTGTTCGACAAGGTGGCCAAGCGGCTGCACCCGTCGGTCACGAAGTTCGGCGCGCCGGGGCGGCAGGCGTTGCGCGAGTTCGTCAGCGGCGGCGGCATCCGCGGTGTGCTGGGCACCGCGCTGCAGGGTGGCCCGGTCGTGTCCAGCGACTTGCTCAGCCCCCACGGCAGCCACCGCGACGCCGTGCAGCTGCAGGCGCGGCCGAAGGACGTCGAGCTCGTCGGCGTGGTGCCGGGCGACAGCGAGCTGCGGTTCAACGACTCGTCGGTGAACGGCGGGGCGACGGCGGCGGCGTCGAAGTCCGGAATGGACCTGGCCGTGACGGTCGGCGGTGGCTCCTACCTGCCGGGCACGGTCAGTGGGCTCGTCGGCGTCAGCGGGACGGTGTCCTCGAAGGTCACCGAGACGGCGACGGGCGGCACCGGCGTCACGGCGAAGAACACGGTCGAGGCCAAGGGCGACATCGGGATCTACAAGGTGAAGGTGGACGTCGACGTCGTCACCTCGGCCGGCGAGGTCGAGACCGTCGAGGCCACCGCGTACGTCCGCATGGGCCTGCCCGAGGCGAAAGCCCAGGGCCTGCCTGTGCCGGGCGACACCCGCGACAAGCTCACCGACGTCGGCAAGCGGTACGAGCCGCCCTACCTCGCCGCGGCCGCCGCCGCGGGCCACGTGCGCACGGGCTCGTTCAGCCCGGCCGCGAAGGTGCAGCCGCAGATCGAAAACGCGCTGCGCGACCGGCCCGGGATGGAGAAGTTCCTGCCGCGCTGGGACAAGTTCCAGGCCGACGACAAGAGCTCCAGCCGCGACATCGCCGAGCGCTTCGCCAACCTGCGCAAGCTCACGGCCACGTTCTCGCCGGCCGCGCTCAAGGCCAAAATGGATACTCTGCTGGGTCCGGGTGTGTCCGTGCAGCTCAAGCGGCGCGGCCTGTTCACCGACGAGTACATCAGCGTCACGGTGAAGGCCAAGCTGTCGCCGGGCCGGCACCTCGGGCAGGCCACCGGACGCTCGGTCAAGGGCTCGGTCGCCACGGCGCCGTCGCTGAGCAGCGCGACCACTGTGGACAAGAGCTGGTCGGTCGGGTTGGAGGGCCGCATGGTCATCCCGCAGCCCACGTCGATCGCGACCTCAAGCCTCAGCCCCGCGGTCGTGCCGATCCAGTACTCCGACGCGTACAGCTGGAAGAACTCCGGCGGCCCCACGGTCACGACCACCACGAGCCTTTCCGGCAGCCCCGACGCGCAGGTGTTCGAGCACGACGTGGAGTTCGAGGTCGAGATCACCAGCTACACCCGCAACCGCCCGTGGGTGAAGCGCCTGACGCCCGGCTCGCCGTTCCGCGCGACGCCCAAGGTGTCCACTGTGGCCAAAACCGGCGACCCGGCGCTGCCGAAGATCTCCGGCAAGGTCGACCTGTGGGTCAACGACGGCTCCGCGCTGAAGAAGGACCCCGGCGACTTCCTGCCCGGCAAGCCCGGCACCACCGTGCTCAACAAGAACGACACCCCGACCATCGACGACCTGCTGGCCGGTCCCAAGCCCGACCAGCCGAAGTTCCTGCACGTCGAGGCGTTCACCAACACCGAGGCCCTCCGTGACGAGGCCCTGCGGCAGCTGGAACGCGCGTCCGACGGCGACGGCGTGCTCGGCCTGTCCGGCGGCGAGGCCCGCAAGCGCGTGGACCGCATGTTCTCGCCCGAGACGTTCCGCGGCGGGCTGCCGAAGTTCCTGCGCCAGGGTGCGCGGGCCGGCGGGTTCCGCTACGAGCGGCGCGTGGCCGACCGCGTCGGCGGGCTCGGCATGAACGTGGCGCTCAGCAACCCGAAGGTCGTCGTGGCGTCCGACGCGGGCGGCAGCGAGACCACGTTCGCCGGTGGCGCGAAGGCCGCGTTCGAGCAGACGCACAAGCAGGCGCTCGAGGGCAACCTGCAGCTCGGTGTCACCATCCGGCCGGACGGCAGTATGGCCACGGCCCACGGTCAGGGCCAGGTCTACGCGTCGGCCAAGTGGAGCCCGTGGACGCGCACGTCGGGCAGCTCCACGGAGGTCAGCGCGAGCGTCGACCACCTCAACCGCGCCAACGCCAAGGGCCGCACCGTGCTTGTGCAGTACGACGCCGACGTGCGGCTGGTCGCCGAGACCCGCCAGGAGAGCCTGGTCAACGGCTCGACCTCGCGGGCCGGCGCCGACGTGAAGCTGCCCGGCGCGGTGTACGTGCGCATGTCCGAGGACCAGGCCCGCGAGCAGGGCCTGCTGCCGGAGGTCGAGCCGCGCACCGCGCCGCCGGGCAAGATGGCGCCGCCCGCGCTCGTCGGCCGCGAGTCCAGCGCGCTGGGCGCCGCCGTGATCGAGGACGCGCCCGACCTGTCGCAGCTGGTGCGCGACGCCCGCACCGCGCTGGGCCGCACCGGCGACAAGCTGCTGCCGAAGTCGGTGCTCGACGACTCGATGACCAACCTGCAGCGCACGCTCGACCTCGCCTCACCAGACGCCGTCACGTCCCTTGTGGACAGTGCCCTCGACGGTGGCGCGCCGCTGCTGCTGCACGACGCCGGCGTCTTGTCCACCGACACCTACCAGGTGCTGCTCAAGGCGACGATCACCGACACCGAGTTCCTCGACGTCGTCCACGACGGTGGCGAGATCGACCACGTCGTGAGCGCCGCCGAGACGGACAAGGAGAACGCCGGCCACGGCTCGTCCTACGGCGGCCAGTTCCGCGGCGCCGGGCGCGGCTTGTTCAGCGACACCAAGCCGGACGTGAGTGGCTACGAGGGGCTCACGCTCGGCGTTTCCGGTTCCAAGACGAAGACCGACCAGACGGTGTCGGCCACCGCGACGACCAAGGGCAGCAAGGCTTCGCAGAGCGGCCCGGCCGTGCGTTACCGCCACCAGCTGAAGTTCGAACTCGTGGTGCAGCGCGGCGGCAAGACGTACCCGGTCACCGAGCAGAACGCGAACGTGACCGTGCGCTCGGCGGCCGACGACCACCAGATCAGCACCGAGGGCCAGGCCCCGAAGGCGTACGCGCCGCGAACCACCGAGCTCACCGCCGCCGACACGACGCCCGAGAAGCTCGCCGAATGGCAGGCGCAGGGCGTGGGCAAGCTGCCGCCGTCGGCGCACACCGAGGGCGTACGCGGGTCGGCTGCCGTGCAGGCCGGGGCCGTGCGTGCGTTGCGGCTCGCGGGCGCCGGCACCGGCCTCACCGGCTCGGGCACCGGCGCGAACAACACGCTGGTCACGTCGCTGACCAACGAGGTCCTCCAGGGGCACCTGCCGGCCATGCTCGACGGCCCGCTCGCCTCGCCCGACCTGCACGAAGCGTCGCTGATCAAGAACGGCCACGGCAGCGTGAAGGTCTACTCGCGCCTGGTCAACCCGGACCTCACGGCCCTGAGCGACACCGTGAAGCTGGAGCGCACCGACCAGACCACGGCCACGTTCACGGGCGAGGCGAAGGAAGCGCTCAGCGGCGAGAACCAGTACATGCCCGGCGTCGGCGGCATCACCGACCCGAAGGACAACTCGCATTCGTGGAGCGGCGCGGACATCCGCAACCCGGCCGCGATGAGCGACCCGACGGCGACTGTCGCGGGTGGACAGCGGTCCACCGTCGCGAAGCCGAAGGGCCGCAGCGGGCTCGTCGGGTTCGACGTGGAGTACCGCGTGGTCGCCGACCTCGGCCGCGGCCGCACGGCGGCGGTCGAGGTGAAGGTGTCGGCGTCGGCGCTCGTGCGAATGTCCGATGTGGACCTCGAGAAGCTGCTCGGCGAGGCGCTGCCGGACGCGATCACCAAGGCGCAGGACGCGGTGAAGGACGCGGCCGCGAGCTGGCGCAAGGCCGAGGAGGCCGTGGAGACGGCCCAGCACGAGGCCGACGACCGCTGGCTCGACGGGCGCGACCGCGTCAAGACGTTGGCCGAGGACGCGAACGGCCTGGCCGTGGAGACCGACGCCGACCCCGCGCGTGAGCTGCGCCAGGCCCTGACCGACGCGGAGAACGACGCCAAGGACGCCGGCCGTGAGCTGCGCGAGGGCAATGCGGAGATCACGCGGCTGCAGGACGTCTCCGAGCAGGCGCTGGCCCTGGCGGCGGTCACCGACGAGGGCTCGCCCGAGCGGCAGCTGCTGCTGGACCAGGTCGCGCGTGCCGAGCAGGGCGTGCGCGACATCCGCACCGCGCAACCCGCGCTCGTGCAGCGTCGCCAGGACGCGCAGGACCGTGCGGAGCAGCTGGCCGACGTCCTCGACGCTTACCGCAACGACAATTCCGACTTCACCTCCCGCCGCGAAGACGCCCTGCGCGACGTGCGCGAAGCGCGTGAGAAGGCTGACGAGGCGCGCAAGAAGTGGTGGCAGGCCAAGGAAGAGGTCGACTGGCGGTTCGCCACGCACGTGTGGCCGGCCAAGAAGGTCGAGTCCCGCTTCGACCCGCGCTCGGCCGAGCACGTCGTCGAGGCCCCGGACACCGCACCCGACACCGAGCCCGCGACGATCTCGGGCTGGGACGTCAACGCGGACCGGCCGTACGACTTCGACGTCGACGAGGTCCAGCTGCACCAGGTCACGGACCGCTCGGGCAAGGTCGTCGCCGTGTCGTTCCTGCCGGCCGCCGAGCAGACGTCCGCGGTCGAGCACGACTGGGTCGCCGACAACTCCGGTGAGGTCTCCTCGCTCGACGAGGGCGTGACGTCCAAGACGCTCGACCCGGTGGTCGCCGAGGCACGCCGCAACGGCACCACGCCTGACCTGGGCGGACGGAGCTTCGGCGACTGGGCGGCGAAGTCCGCGGCGCCGTGGGGCAGCGACACCGGCGACACGTTCTTCGTCTTCGCCCACGGCAAGCCGCAGTCGGTGAAGCTGACGTTGCTCGGCGGGCAGACCGTTCGGGTGGACGGCAAGACGTTCGCGCGGATCGTCGCGAGCTCGGCGCCGTTCGCGCAGGCCGGGCCGAAGTCGTCGGTCACGCTCATCGCCTGCAGCACCGGCCAGACCGACAGTCCCGGCGGCGTCGCCCACGACTTCCGGCGCGCGCTGAGCGACCTCGGCGGGCCGGCAACGGTGCACGCGCCCACGAAACCCACGCTGTTCGGCCGCGACACCGCGACGCTCGGCAAGGCGCTCGGCTCCACCGGCGCGTTCACGGCGGTCACGGACGGCGGGCACTTCCGCACGTTCGGCGGCCGCCCGGGTGACGAGACGATCGTCGACCTCGTCCGCGAGCTCGACACCAGCCCCCGCACCGAACCACCGGCCGGGCCGATCTCGCCGGCCGACCACGGCGGCACGCTGGCGCTGGCGTCCACTGTGGAGCGACAGCTGGCGGACACCGCCGCCCGCACCGGTGAGCTGCGGCTCACCGACGTCCACGACCTCGTGGCCCGCCACGAACGGCCCGACGTCGTCTACTCGGCCGTGCTCACCCACCTGGCCTCGGGTGACACACCGGTGCACGCCGTGGTCGACGTCCGCCGCGACCCGGACACCGGCGAGTGGACGCGCGTGCCGCTGCCGCCGATGGCGCGGGGCCTGATCACGGTGACCGGCAAGGGCACCTGGAGCGCCGACGAGCTGGCCCGGCCCGCGCGGCTGAACCCCGCGTGGACCGAAGGCCCGGCGCGCGAGACCACGCACACGCGGCCCGACGCCACCCACTACGCCGAGACGCTCGCCGAGCACCACCTCGACGGCGAGCCACTGCCGCCGGTCACCGTGCCCGCGGACCGCGTGGACCAGTTCAACGCCGACGTCACGCGCCTGCTGGGCGAGCGCGGCTTCGGCGACCTGGCGTTCGGCCACCTGGTGCGCGCCGACCACACGCGCCTGACCGGCGAGGTCGTCGGCGAACCCGGCGTGACCGTCGACTTCGCGCCCGGTGCCGTCACCACGACCGTGCTGACCGACCACACCGGCACCGCGCGCGGGCTGACGTTCCTCGACCCCGCCGAGGCCACGAAGGTGCAGACCTGGCTGCAGCAGACCCGGGGCGAGAACCTCGTGGTCGAAGCCGACCCGGACGAGATGCGGGCCTTCGCCACCGGCGCGGCCAACGACCTGCGCGGCCGAGGCCCCGGCGACGGCGGCATTCCCGTGCGCACGCCGTGGGCCGACGAACTGGCCGAGGGCCGCACGTTCCTCGTCACGGGCCACGGCGAGGAAACCCGGGTGAAGGTCGCCGTGACCGGCCCGGACGGCACGCGGCGCGAGGTCTACGTCGACGGCGAGACGCTCGCGCGGATCGTCACCGCGTCGCCCGAGTTCGCCGACGCGCAGCCGGAGTCGGTCACGCTGTTCCAGTGCGCGGCGGCCCGGCGGCTGGGCCCCGGCGGGGTCGCGCACGACTTCCAGGCGGCGCTCGAAACGCGTGGCGGGCCGTCGATCGTCCACGCGGCCACCGACTCCGTGCTGGCCAACCACCGTGACGACAGCCCCGATGACGAACCGTCGGCCCCGCTCTTCGGCGCCCGCGACGACGCGTTCACCGCGGTGGTCCGCGGCGGTCACTGGGAGACTCTCGGCCGTCCGCTCGACGCCGACGCCGTGGTCGACGAGCTCACGAACGCGCTGCTCAAGAACTGGCGCTACGCCCGGGTTCCCGCCACGGCCGGCCCGATCCGTCTCGCCGACCGCGCCCGCACGCTGTACCTGACGGCCGAGGTCGTGAACGCCGTCTACGACCGCGCGCCCGACGACGAGGTGCAGGCGCTGCTCGGCCGGCACGAGGATCCCGAGCTGCTCGCTGCCGTGGTCAACGAGTACCTGCGGGCGACGGCCGCGCCCGATGAGCTGCCGCCGTACGACTCCGCCGCCGAGCTCACGCAGGACCTGCGCGCGACCTCGGCCGACCACGGCCCGGCGCCCGCCGGCGCGCCGCTGCTCGGCCCCGACCTGTTCGGCTTCTACCGCGCTCCGGAGCCGCCCGACTTCCTGCGTGGCCACGACCATTCGAATCTCACCGCGGGCCAGGGCCTCGCGCTGCTGGACACGCTCGATCTCACCCGGGGCGTGCCGGTGCTGCGCGACTTGGCCGACCCCGCGAACCTGCCCGACCTGCGGGACTGGACCGTCGAGCACACGCGCGCCGACGACCGGCTGTCCGCCTGGGCGCCCGGCGACGTCGAGCCGCTGGAAAAGACCACCTCGACACCGCTGCTCATGCACGCCATCTGGCTCGGCGGGCCACTGCGTGACGCCGGCACGATGAGCGCGTTCCGCGACAACTTCGGCGGCGCGGCTTCCCGGCTGCACGACGGCGTGGTGCCGGTGCTGTGGACGGACGTCCCGCGTTCGCAGATCGAGCTCGCGCTGACCACGGAGCCGCCGGCCGAGGGCCCCGACCCGCTCGCCGACGTGCGTGACTTCGTGAACTGGGCGCAGCAGCACCACGTGCGGCTGGTGAACGTCGACGAGGTGTTCTCGAGCGAGAACCCCATGCTGCTCAACGAGTTCTACCAGTCCGAGACCGGCAAACTGACTGGTCCGGGCTACGCGGCGGCCAGCGACATCCTGCGCATGGAGCTGATGAACCGCTTCGGTGGCCTCTACACCGACGGCGACAACGTGGTGGAAAGCCTCGAGGACCTGTTCCACGCGGCGACCTCGCGCGAGGGCTACGCGACGCACCGCATCGGCATGAACGTGGCCAACTCGGCGTTCGCGATGAGCAAGGGCCACCCGTTCGCGCGCGTGCATCTCGACGTCGTGCGCGAGAACTACGGCAAGACGCAGCGCAACCTCATGCCGCCCGAGGCGTACGACCTGCCGCCGGTGTTCTTTCAGATGCCGCAGGGCCGCGTGCACCGCAACTCGATCATCGTCCGCACCGGGCCCTCGGCGTTGTCGGGCACCGCGCGGCGCATCGGCCTGCCGTCGGCGTTCGACCTGCCGGAGATGACCGACATCCGGATGAACAGCGACGGCAGCTGGCTCAAGCCGCCCGCCGCGGGGACGCGACCGGTGTCGGGGCGCGACGAGACGCTGGAGCTGACCCAGCACGTGGTGCAGAGCCTGGTGCGCGGGCTGTACAACCGCGCCGGCGACCTGCACCTGACCGCGGTCGAGCCGGCCGTGCGCCGCCACGCGGACCCGGACCTGGTGTGGGATGCCGCGTTGTCGTTCCTCGCGGCGGACCCGGAGCTGGCGCCGCTCGTGCGCACGGTGACCGACCGGCACACCTACACCGGAACCGACCACGACGTGCAGTTGCCTGCTTCCGCGCGGGCTCTGCTGGACATCGATCCGGGCCGGGTGCACCGCGCGCTGGGCGAGGTGCAACACGGGGCCACGCTGCGGAACCCGGACGACGCGGTGCTGGTGTCCGATGTGGATAGTCCACTGGAGACCGGCGCGCGCGAGCTGGCGCAGGCGTTGCGGGCCGTTGAGGGTGAGCTGCCCGCGATCCACGTGACCGGTGGTGATCGCGCGCGGGCCCGCGAGGCCGCGCGGGAGCTGGCCGGACACCTCGGCCGCGAGCTGGGCGACCGCGACCTGCTGGCGCGGGTGCCGGTGAAGATCCGCGTCGCCGACGGTTCGGGTGTCACCGTCTCGTTCCGGCCGACGCAAGGTGCCGCGGTGGAGTTCTCGCTGGACGCGCCGGCCGTTTTCAGCGGTGTCGACGGGAAGCCGTACGCCTCGGAGTCTGCGCCGTTCGCTGGCTACCGCGGTGCGAAACCCGGTGTGGTCATGAAGATCGACGCCGCGCCCGGCGGCAGCGCCGAGCTGACGCAGGCGGCGGACCGGCCGCCCACGCTCGTGCTCGCGTCGGGCGCGCTGGCCGCCGAGTTCACGCAGCACGTGCGTTCGTCCGGAATGGACCTTCCGGTGCACGCCACCCCGAAGCCGTCGCCGGACAACGTCGTGGACACCTTCCCGGCCGTCTCCTACCTGGTTTCGGGTGACCACGCGCTGACCGAGGACGATCGCCGCACGATCGCCGAGCTGGGCCAGGCTGCCGAACACGGCTGGTGGTACCGGCCGTCGATTCCCGCCGGCCCGGTGCGTCTCGACGACCGCACCGGCACGCTGGCGCTGCTCAGCGGCGCCGTCAGCGCGTTGCGCTCGGGCGGGACGGCGCTCGACCTCACGGCTGCCGCCGACATCGTGGCCCGCCACGAGCAGCCCGATCTCCTGTGGACGGCGGCACTGGAGCTGGCTTCGCACAACGCCGACGTGCAGCACGTGATCGACCACCGGCTCGTCGACGGACGCTGGCAGCAGGTCCGGCTGCCGCAATCGGCGCGCGAGCGGTTCACGGTGACGGGCAAGGGCGTCTGGCGCGACGGTGCGGTTTCCCGGCCCGTGCGCCTGAACACCGGACCCGGTCCTGCGAGCGACTTCGGCGTCGAGCCGGTGCCGTTGCCGCTCGACGACTCCGTCGCGCAGTGGATCGCGGAGTCCACAGTGGAACGCACGGCGGACGGACTGCCCGCGCCTCACGTGCAGGTCAGTGGCCCCGACGACGTGCGGGCCGAGTTCGTCGCGCAGGTCCAGGCCAAGCTGACGGAGCTGACGCCGGCCGGTGTCACGCCGCACGCGGCGGCCTCGATCGTCACCCCCGGTCCCGGTACCGACGCGCTCGCCACGATCTCGCTGCCCGCCACCGCGGCACCGGCCACGCTGTCCGCCGCCGAAACCGCCGTCGCCGTCGGGCTGGCTGAGGAGTACACGCTCCTGCAGCTGCACGGCGTCGCCGACACCCTGCTCGCCAAGACCGGCCGTGAGGCCTTGCTGGACCTGGCCAACGAGGTCGCCCAGGGCACGGACGTCGGCCGGGCCGCCGACGCCGTCGAGGTCCTCGACCGTCACGGCGCCCTCGACGCCGCGCTGGACAACGGCCTGTTCCTGGGCCAGTTCCGCAAGATCCTGGGCCACGCGGACGCCGAGTCCTACGCGCGCGACCTCGCCACGGCGATCCGCGCGTTCGCCTCGGAGAAGCTCGCGCCGGACGTGCTGAAGGAGGCCGTGCGCGGCGCGCTGGAGGGCTGGCGCGGCGGGCCGGGTACGTTCGAGCAGCGCGTGGAGCGGACCCGCGACACGCTGTGGGTGATGCGGCGCCTGCACCTGAGCAGCCTGGCGTGGCTGAACCGCTGGCGTACCGCCGAGCACATCCGGCAGTACGCCGCGCGGATGAAGGAACAGGCAGCGAAGCAGGACGCGATGCTCGCCAAGGTGAGCGAGTCGGAGGACGCGTTCCTCGCCTCGGTGGGCGAGCCGCACGCGAGCGGAGGAGGCGCAGGCGATGGCGAATGACCAGTGGGTGCTGCTCGTCGACCCGGCGTGGACGCCGTCGTCGACCGAGGACGGCGCCGAGGTCGCGGCCCCGCCGCTGGCCGCCGTCGTGGGTGGCTGGCTGGCCGGTGAGGACGGCGCGGTCGGCCGCTTCGAGGCGAACCCCGCCTACGAACCGTCGGGTCCGGGTTCGCCGAGCGACCCTCTCGACGCCGTGCTCCGTCTGGTCGCCCGCGGTGACGCCGACGCCGGCCGGCTCGCCGCGATCCTGCGCGAGTCGACCGTGTCGGTCGCCCTCGACGTGGACGACGAGCCGCTGGTGGCGCCGTCGCCGGACAACATCCCGTGTGTGCTCGCCACCACCGCCCCGGCGCACCGCACCCGCGTCCGGGCCGCCGGCTGGCTGCCTGTCGCGGCGCGCGACCTGCCGGCGTTGCTCGAAGGCGGCGTTGACCTGCTGCTCAACCCCGGAGCGCCCGGATGCACCCGCCTGCTGGCCGACACCGTCCGGGACGCGCTGGCGGGTTGACCGTGTCACACTCGAGGTGATGGCTGATCTCCGGAACCGGGTGGCCCTGGTGGCCGGCGCGACCCGCGGCGCCGGGCGCGGCATCGCGGTGGCCCTCGGCGAGGCCGGCGCGACGGTGATCTGCACCGGCCGCAGCAGCTGGGAACGCGACGGTCACTCCGACTACGACCGCCCCGAGACGATCGAGGAGACGGCCGCGCTCGTCACCAGCCTCGGCGGCACCGGCGTGCCCAGGCAGGTCGACCACCTCGACCACGAGCAGGTGCGGGTGCTGGGCGAACGCGTCCGTCGTGAACACGGCCGGCTCGACGTGCTGGTCAACGACATCTGGGGCGCCGAGCGGCTCAAGGGCGGCCCGGCCGACTGGAACACACCGATCTGGGAGCACGACCTCGACGACGGCCTGCGGATCCTGCGCCTCGGCGTGGAAACGCACCTCGTGACCTCGCACTACCTGCTGCCGCTGCTCGTTTCCCAGCCCGGTGGGCTCCTCGTCGAGATCACCGACGGCACCCTGGCGTACAACGCGTCCCAGTACCGGATCTCCGTGTTCTACGACCTCGCGAAAGCCTCGGTGAACCGGCTGGCGTTCTCGCAGGGCCACGAGCTCGCGGCGCACGGCGGCACGGCCGTCGCGATCACGCCGGGCTGGCTGCGTTCGGAGATGATGCTCGACAACTACGGCGTCACCGAGGAAAACTGGCGCACCGCGCTTGATTCCGACCGCCCGGGCGGCCTCCCGACCGCCCCGCCGCCCTTCGCGCAGTCCGAGTCGCCCCGGTACGTGGGCCGCGCGGTGGCGGCGCTGGCCGAGGACCCGGAGCGCGCACGGTGGAACCAGCGGTCGGTGAGCTCGGCGGAGCTGGCCCGCGAGTACGGCTTCACCGACGTCGACGGCACACAGCCGGACAGCTGGGCTTGAAACGCGTTTCGCGTTTTCCGGCCCGGGAGTCCGTGAATTTCGGTTCTATCGGGCACATTTGAGAATGGCTTGAGGTTCGCAGCTCAAATCAACCCTAAGTTATCGCCGCTCCCGTTGCGGCCGGATGCGGTCCGACCACATCATGATCTGGCACGACACAGTGGTCGGCCGACCCCTGCGTCACGACACGCACTTTGTTGTCAGAACAGGGGAATCACATGTCGCCCTCGGATCAGACGGCGGTCGCCGAGCCGCCGGAAACCTCGTTCAAGCACGAGGAAACCGGGTACCACAAAGGACTGAAGAACCGTCAGGTCCAGATGATCGCCATCGGCGGCGCCATCGGGACCGGCCTGTTCCTGGGCGCCGGCTCGCGCCTGCACAGCACCGGTCCGGCGCTGGCCGTCGTCTACGCCGTGGCCGGGATCATCGCGTTCTTCGTGGTCCGCGCAATGGGCGAACTGGTGATGCACCGGCCGTCTTCCGGATCCTTTGTGTCCTATTCGCGAGAATTCCTCGGCGAGAAAGCCGCGTTCTTCGCCGGCTGGATGTACTTCCTGAACTGGGCCACGGCGGGCGTCGCCGATGTGACCGCGGTGGCCAAGTACACGCAGTTCTTCTGGCCCGACCTGCAGCAATGGATTCCCGCGCTCATCGCGTTGTTCGCGATCCTCGCGGTGAACATGGTGTCGGTGAAGCTGTTCGGCGAACTCGAGTTCTGGTTCGCCGCCATCAAGGTGCTCGCGCTCGTGGTGTTCATGGTCGTGGCGATCTTCGTGTTGATCAGCCGGACGCCCGTCGACGGCGTGGTGACCGGCCCGAGCCTGATCACGAGCAACGGCGGCCTGTTCCCGACCGGCGTGCTGCCCGCGCTACTGATCCTGCAGGGCGTCGTGTTCGCGTACTCCGGAGTCGAGATGGTCGGGGTGACCGCGGGCGAGACCGCCAACCCGCGCAAGGTCATCCCGAAGGCCGTCAACTCCGTCGCCTGGCGCATCGGCATCTTCTACGTGGGTTCGGTGCTGCTGCTGGTGATGGTGCTGCCGTGGACGGCGTACAAGAGCGGGGAGAGCCCGTTCGTCACGTTCTTCTCGAGGCTCGGCATCCCCGCGGCCGGCGGCATCATGGACGTCATCGTGCTCACCGCGGCGCTGTCCAGCGTGAACTCGGGCCTCTACTCCACCGGACGCATCCTGCGCTCGCTCTCGATAGCCGGCTCGGCCCCGAAGTTCACCTCGAAGATGAGCAAGAGCGGCGTCCCCTTCGGCGGTGTGCTGCTGACCGCCGCGGTGTACGTGCTCGGTGTGGTGCTCAACCTCGTGGTGCCGGGCGAGGCCTTCGAGGTCGCGCTGGAGTTCTCGGCGCTGGGCATCATCGGCATGTGGTCGATGATCGTGATCTGCCACCTGGCGATGACGCGCAAGGCCGCGCGCGGCGAGATGTCCCGGCCGGCGTACCGCCTGCCGGGCGCGCCGTACACGAACTACGTGACGCTGGCGTTCCTCCTGCTGGTCCTCACGATGAGCTGGTGGGGCGGCACCACCGGGCGGATCCTGATCTACAGCATTCCCGTGCTGGCGCTGGTGCTGGTCGCCGGCTGGCTCGGGGTCCGCGGCCGCGTCCGCCGGATCGCGGCGGAGCGGCAGGATGAGCTGACGTAGGGTCGTTCCCGATCTCCTGGGCCTCCGGCGTGGTTTCTCTGCCGGGGGCCCAGGTTCAGTTCGCCAGCACCTCGTCCGTCGTCCTGACCTCCACTAACGGCCCATAGAGCCGCAGGATCGCCAGCGTCTGCTCGTGGCTTTCGTCCGAGACCCCGGCGCACGCGTCGGACACCACGGTCACCGGGACGCCCGCGTCGGCGGCGGCCAGGGCGGTGGACAGGACGCAGCAGTCCGTGGAGACGCCGGCGAGCACCAGGCCGCCGTCGCCGACCAGCTGTGCCATCTCGGGCGTCCACTTGCCGAACGCGTAGGCGTCCACAGTGGACTTCACGGGGAACTCGTCGACCACCGCGTACGCCCGTGAATCCGGTTTTTGCAGCGCGAACGGCCACTGCTGGTAGTACTTCACCCAGACCCCGGCCGGTTTCTCCGGAGCCAGGAACCGCGTGAACGCCACCCGCGGCCCGAACGCGTTCACCAGCCGCCGCACCTGGGGCAGGATCGACGCGAAGCCCGGCATGAACCAGCCGCTCGCCGGGTCGGCGAAGATGTTCTGCAGGTCGATCACCCCGAGCAGCGGCTTCACGCGGCGGCCTCCTGCGCGCGCACGCGCGAGCGGCTGACCAGCAGCGTCACCACGAACCCGAGCGCCAGTGCCACCAGCACGCTGAGGTTGGCGAACGCCCACGAGCCCTCGCGGCCGCCGAGGCCGAACGGTGCCAGCAGGTAACCCTGCCAGTGCAGCCAGCTCGCGGACGCGTTGGTGACCAGCCCCCAGCCGATGGCCGTCGCGACGACGATCAGGGCGATGGGGCCGAAGCGCACGTCGCCGTAGCGGCCGCGGCGGTCGTAGAGGTCGGCTTCGGCGTAGTCGCGGCGGCGCAGCAGCACGTCGGCGAGCATCACGCCGCACCACGCGGCCACGGGCACGCCGAGCGTCGTGAGGAAACCCTGGAACTGGCCGAGGAAAGTGCCGCCGAAGAAGACTATGTAGACGGTGCCGGCGATCATGATCACGCCGTCGATCAGCGCGGCGACGTAGCGCGGGATCCGCAGGCCGGCGGACAGCAGCGACAGGCCTGAGGAGTAGATGTCCAGCACCGCGCCGCCGACTAGGCCGAGCACGGCGACGATCGCGAACGGCACCAGGAACCACAGCGGCAGGATCGTGGTCAGCGCCCCGATCGGGTCCGCCGCGATGCTCGAGTTCAGCTCCGGCGACGAACCCGCCAGCAGCAGCCCGAACACCAGCAGCACGAGCGGCGCCACGGAAGCGCCGAACGTCGTCCAGCCGATCACGCCGCGTCCGGACGACGAGCGCGGCAGGTAGCGCGAGTAGTCGGCCGCCGCGTTGACCCAGCCGAGGCCGAAGCCCGTCATCAGGAACACGAGCGCGCCGATGAACTCCTGCGCCGAACCCGCGGGCACCGCGCTCACCGCCGACCAGTGCACGTGGCCGGCCACGAGGATCACGTAGACCACGGTGAGGACGCCGGTGATCCACGTGATGATCGTCTGGAGCCGCATGATCAGGTCGAAGCCCATCACGCCGCTGAGCACAGTGAGCCCCGCGACCACGATCAGCGCGATCACCTTGGTCGTCGTGCCGCCACCCCAGCCGAGCCGCTCGAACACGGTCGCGGTGGCCATCGTCGCGAGCGCGGTCAGCACCGTTTCCCAGCCGACGGTGAGGATCCACGAGATCGCCGACGGCAGGTGGTTGCCGCGCACGCCGAACGCCGCGCGGGAGAGCGTCATCGTCGGCGCGGAGCCGCGTTTGCCCGCCACCGCGATGAAGCCGCAGAGCAGGAACGAGAACACGATCCCGACGACACCGGCGACGGTCGCCTGCCAGAACGAGATCCCGAACCCGAGCGCGAACGAGCCGTAGCTGAGCCCGAGGATCGACACGTTGGCGCCGAACCACGGCCAGAACAGATCCCTTGGCCGGCCCCGGCGCTCGGCGTCGCCGATCACGTTGATGCCGTGCGTCTCGACCTTGAGCCGGCTGCCTGTTTCCGGTGCCCGTTGTTCGGTCCTGGCCATGATGCCCGCCTATCTGAACCTGTTCATATTTGGTCGGTGCGACGGTAGAAGTCGCCCGTGTTGCCGTCAATATTCCGACAGAACTCGTTCAGTTCCGCACGCGTTGGCGCCGTGGCGGGCCCGTGTCGGGTTACGGACATCGCGGCGGCGGCGTTGGCGCGGCGGGCCGCGTTCGGCAGGTCGGCGCCGCGCAGGAGTTCGGCGGCCAGGACGCCGCAGTGGGTGTCGCCGGCGCCGTTGGTGTCGACCGCGGTGACGCGGAAGCCGTCGATCCGGGTGGCCTCGCCGCCGTGGTGGATCGTGCAGCCGGCGGGGCCGTCGCGGACGATCACGGTCGTGGTCTCGGCGAGTTCGGCGACGTCGAGGGACTCGGCTTCGCGGGAGTTGCAGCTGATGCTGTCTACTGTGGACAGCAAAGTCGCCAGCGCTGGCGGGTCCAGTTCGGACACCAATGGGCCGGGGTCGAACAGCACCCGCGAACCCGGCAGGTCCGGCAGCCAGTGCAGCAGGGCGTCGCGGTTGGCGGCGTGCAGGAGGCTGTAGCCGGTGACGTACACGAGGTCGTCCGGCGTGGCGGCGACTCGCGCGAGCTGGTCGGCGCGCAGCCGTCCCTCCGCGCCGGTGCCCGTAGCGAACGTCCGCTCACCCGACGGGTCCACGAGCGCCACGACGACGCCGGTGTCGCCGCTGGCCGTGGGTTCCTGCGCCGTCGTGATGCCCTCGGCCTCCAGCGCGGCGCGCACGAGGTCGCCGAAGCTGCCGGTGCCGTGCGTGCCGGCGTAGGCGACCTCGGCGCCCGAGCGCGCGGCCGCGGCCATCACGTTGAACCCGCCGCCGGGCAGCAGGTTCGTGGACGTGGCCAGCACGTCGCCGCCAGGAACCGGCAGCCCCGGCACGGTGAGGACCAGGTCGACGACGACCTGCCCGGTGTGGATCAACCGGCTCACGGGATGGTCCTGCGCACGGCGACGAGGCCGTCGACGAGCGGGCCGAGGTCGAGGCCGTTCACCCGGACCACGGTTTCGCCGAGCTCGGCCGGGATCTCCTCGCCGCAGGCGCCGAGCAGCGCCCCGCAGATCGCCGCGACGGTGTCGGTGTCGCCGCCCAGCCGCGCGGCCGTCGTCAGCGCGTCGGCCGGGTCGAGCACCTCGGCCAGCGCGAACGCGGCGACCACCGACTCCTGCGCGGACACGGAAGTGCCGATCACGTCGGCCACGGCGTCGTCCAGCTCGGTGCGCCGCAGGCCCCGCACCCAGTCGCGCGCCCAGTGGATGCGCGCGGCGACACTGCCGCCCGCGCTCCAGTGCGCTTGCGCCGCACCGAGCGCGGCCGCGCGTTCGGCCAGGTCGAAGGCGGCCATGCGGTCCGCGCCGTCGACGCCCGCCGACACCGCGGCGGCGACGGCGGTCGCGGCGGCGAGGCCGACTGAGGTGTTGTGGGTGACGCGCGCGGTCTCGGCCACGGCGTCGACGAGCGTGGCCAGGTCGTCGACCGGGGTCGCGATGCCGACCGGGGTCACGCGCATGGCGGCGCCGTTGGTCGTGCCGCCGCGGCCGGCCTCCTCCGGGGGGACGCCGCTTTCCAGCAGGGCCAACGCCCTCTTCGTCGACGGCCCGAGGAGGTCCGCCGAGCCGCGGCGGACCATGTCGGCTTCCCAGGCCAGCAAGGCGTCGGCGAACACGCGTGGCTCGACGTGGCCGCCGCCGTCCACGAGCAGGCGCGCGAGCAGGAGGGCCTGCTCGGTGTCGTCGGTGATCGTGCCCGCGGGCAGGCCGGGTGCGATGGGCTGGCCGGCGATCGCGTCGCGGAACCCGTCGACCGTCCCGTACGCGGCGCGGATTTCGGCGCGGCACATCGACTGGGTCGGCATGCCGAGCGCGTCACCCACGGCCAGCCCGGTCAACGCGGCGAGCGCGCGGTCGCGGGGGCTCATCGCCGGCCGAAGGTGAGGTGGAAGCTGAAACGCGTGGGGTCGAGCAGGCTCACGACGTGCTCGACGAGCCGGGAATCCGCGTCGAGCGACGTGCGCGTGGCCTTGAGGAACAGCTCTCCGGCGGGGCGGCCGAGCAGCGCGGCCGAAGCGGCGTCGAGCGGCTGGGCGGTGATCCACTGGTCGCCGCCCACGGGGTGCAGGCCGGCTTCGCGCAGGGTGGCCGTGATGGAGCCGTCGACCAGGCGCAGCTCGGCCAGCGGCCCGACGGGCGGCAGGGTGGCCTCTTCGAGCGAGACACCGCGGCCGGTGTCATCGCGGAGCAGCCGTTTCACGCGCACGAACTTCGGTGTGGTGAAGCGGCGGGTGAGCTCGGCGTCCTCGACCTCGGTGATGCCGAGCAGCTCCGTCGTCACGGGCGCGCCGGAGTCGGCAAGTGCGCGAGCCCAGCCGACGCCCTGGTCGAGCGTGACCCCGTCGAACGTCACGAACGACCCGACGCCGGCGTGTGTGGAAATGAGCGCCTGGTGTTGCAATTCGGACAGCGCGCTGCGCACCGTCCCGCGGCTGACCTGGTACTGCTCGGCGAGCTGGTGCTCACCGGGCAGCTGGTCACCGTGGGCGAGCCGGCCGGAGCGGATGAGCTCGGCGAGGTCGCCCACGAGCTGCTGTTTCTTTCCGCCCATGGACATGTTCATACCTGTACACCGGGTGGTGGCCGTCTGACAACTCCACACTGTGATGTGCGTCAAACGGGAACAACTAAGTTGAGTGGGTCGTTGTCAGCTTCGTAAGGTCCGGTCAGCCGCCCAGGAGCTGATCGAGGCCACCTGAAGGAGGAACGCAGATGTTGATCCGGACCGACCCGTTCGCCCAGTTCGACCGCCTGACCCAGCAGTTCTTCGCCGGCCAGCCCACCAGCTCGCCGCGCACGATGCCGATGGACGCCTACCGCAACGGTGACGAGTACGTCGTGCAGTTCGACCTCCCGGGCGTGGCCCGCGAGTCGATCGACGTGAGCGTGGAGCGCAACGTGCTGACCGTGAAGGCCGAGCGCGCCGCCGCCTTCGGCGAGGACGCCCGTGTGCAGGTCTCCGAGCGTTCGCGCGGCAAGGTTTCGCGCCGCCTCGTCCTCGGTGACACCCTCGACACCGACCGCGTCGCCGCGGAGTACGTCGACGGTGTGCTGACCCTGCGCATCCCGGTTGCCGAGAAGGCCCAGCCGCGCAAGATCACCGTCGGTGGCGAGCCGCAGCAGCTCGAGAACTGAGTTTCAGGCTGATTTCCCGGCCCCGTCGCTCCTCTTCGGAGTGACGGGGCCGAACCGTATCCGTCCACAGTGGATTTTCGGGCGGGGATTCTTCCGGGCAAGTACGTTGCCCTGTCTCACCTTCACCAGGTGATGTGGCCGCCGTCACATCAAGATCGTGAACCGTTCACCGGACGGGACCCGTGTCTGCGGGTGTCCGGCACCGAGGTGCGGAGCCGGGAAACCCGACAAGGTTCTGGAGAATCCCATGCTGCGCAAGACTGTTCTGTCCCTGGCTGCTTTCGGTGCCGTCGCCGGCGCGGTGCTCGGCGGTGCCGGCATCGCCTCCGCTTCGCCCGCCTCCTCCGGCGCGAGCGGCATCCTCGACTCGGGCATCAACTTCTCGGAGCCGCAGGGCTCCCAGGGCATCGGTGGCGACGGCGGCGAGTGCATCACCGTCAACATCCCCGCCACCGGTTCGCTGCAGAGCTTCGGCGGCACGATGACCCTGTGGACCGGCGCCGACTGCAAGACCGGCGACGCCGCGGTCCTCACCGACAGCGTCTCGAACATCCCGGCCACCTTCGGCGCCGGCTTCGCCCACGTCCAGTCGATCTTCATCGGTGACAACGCCCCCGCGAAGCCGCCGGTCGCCGGCGCCAGCGCGATCATCGACTCGGGCAAGAACTTCTCCGAGCCCCAGGGCTCGCAGGGCATCAACGGCAACGTCGGCGACAAGGTCAACATCAACATCCCGGCGACCGGCTCGATCCAGTTCGTCTCCGGCACCTTGACGCTGTACACCGGCCCGAACCTGACGGGCAAGTCCCTGGTCGTCACCCACGACGTCGCGGACCTCGCCGCCCTCGGCTTCGGCCAGGTGCAGTCGGTGCTGATCGGTGCGGCTGCCTGATCCTGGCCGCTCGCGTGAAAGGCCACTCCGGCGTTCGGAGTGGCCTTTCGCGTTTGTCCACAGCCCCCTGTGGACAACCTGGGGACAGCTTGTGGAGAACGGATGAAATCGCAGGTCAGAGCTTGATCCCGCCGGCGATGATGCGGTGGGCGGCCATGAGCGGCTTGAGCTGCGGGCCGTCCGGCCACCAGCGCACGAGCTGGGTGATGCCCGGCTCTACCAGCCCGTCGAACAGCTTCTCGACCTGTCAGTAGTCACGCCGGGGCAACTCACGGGGCCGTGGGGCGGGTCGCGTTCAGCCCGGCGAGCACGACGCCGAGCGCGTAGCGGAAGTCGTCGGCCGGAGTGGCGCCGGTGGCTTGGCGAGCGCGCAAGCCTTGTGCCATCACGGGAAACGGGATCTCCATGCTTTCATCGGGCCTGGTCTGGTCTTCGACCGCACGGCCGAGGACGAAGTGGACGAACACCCCCGCCGCGCGCGTCGCGTCGGCGAGCGGGAACCCCGCCCGGTGCAGGACCTCGACGGCGCGCTCCGCGAATTCACCCAGCGACCGGGCCACGCTCAGGTCGGCGCCGATCGCGATGCTCGGCACGTCGCGGTGGCCCAGGAGCGCGGTGTGCAGCGCGTTGCCCGCTTTTTCCAGCCACTCGAGCCAGGGCGTGGTCTTGTCCGGCAACTGGTTCAGCACCGGCTCGACGATCGCCCCGGTCATGTGGTCGAGCAGCGCGCGTTTGCTACTGAAGTGCCAGTACAGGGCGGGCGCCTTGACGCCGAGCTCGTCGGCGAGCCGCCGGACGGTGAGCTTGTCGAGCCCGTCTTGCTCCAGCAATCGCAGCGCGGTGCGCACCGCGGCCGGCACGTCGATCGGCATGCTTCTTGACTCCTTAACTAGTTCAGGAGCAGAGTAGCACTTAACAAGTTAAGGAGGCTTCTCATGGATGCGGACGTCATCGTCGTCGGAGCCGGCCCGGTCGGCCTCCTCCTCGCCGCCGAAGTCCAGCTGGGCGGCGGCCGCGCTTTGGTGCTGGAACGACTCACCGAACCCTCGCGTGATCGCAAGGCCCGCGGCATCGGCCCCCTGGCCACCGAAGCCTTGTGGCGCCGCGGCCTCGGCCCCCACCTGTCCGCCGCGGATCCCGCCGGTGCCCGCGACTTCACCCGTGACCACGGCACCGAACTCGGTCACTTCGCGAACATCCACAAACTCGCCCCAGACCCCGGCCGCCCCGGCACCCGCATCTGGCAGCCGGACCTGGAACGGCTCCTCACCACCCACGCCGAGACGCTCGGTGTCCGGATCCTCCGCGGCCACGACGTCGTCGCCCTCGAACCCGGCGCCGACAGCGTCACGGCCATCACCCACACGTCCGCCGCCGAACACCGCCTGCGCGCCCCCTACCTGATCGGGTGCGACGGCGCACACAGCCGCGTTCGAAAACTCACACCGTTCGCCTTCCCCGGCACCGCACCCCTGCTCCGCACCATCGCCGGCGCGGTCTCCTTCGCCAGCCCCGCCCCCGCCCCCGGCCGCTACCCCACAGGCACCTTCCTCCACGGCGGCTCGCTCGCCGGCGTCACGGAACTCGCCGACGCCGCGCCGCCTGCTCCAGCCGCGACGCCCGGCGCCGTCGCCCCGATCGACAACGCTCAGCCGGTCACCTCGGTCGGCGCCACCGCACCTGTCGTCTCGGTTGGCGATGGCCGCCTGCCCACTCCAGTCGAAAACGCTCAGCCGGCCACCTCGGTGGGCGTCAGCGCGCCAGTCGTCGCGGCTGGCGAAGGCCGCCGGTCCACTCCGGTCACCGGCGGTGGCCCGGTCGTCTCAGCCGCTTCGCCCGGAGGAGATCCCTTTGGTGCTCCGGCTGTCTCGGCCGAAGTCGCTACCTCCACGCCGGAGAGGCCGACCGACCATGCCGCTCCGATCGCCTCACACGGCTTGACCGGCGAAGGTCACCCGGCCACCGCCGTCGCGACGAACGGCAGCCGTGGTCCGGTCACCGCGGCCGAGCTGGCCGCCGCCATCCGTCGCGTCACCGGCGCCGACGTCGCCATCGAAGGCCTCCGCGAACCCCGCGACTTCACCGACCAGGCGCGCCAAGCCGACACCTACCGGCACGGCCGAATCCTGCTCGCGGGCGACGCCGCCCACGTTCACTCGCCCAGCGGCGGCCAGGGGTTGAACCTCGGCCTGCTCGACGCGATGAACCTGGGCTGGAAACTCGCCGCCGTAGTCCGCGGCGCCGCGCCCGAGTCGCTGCTCGACACCTACACCCGCGAACGCCACCCCGCCGCGGCAGCCGTGCTGCACAACACCCGTGCGCAGTCGGCGCTCCTGGCTCCCGGGCGCCATGTCGACGCCCTGCGCGACATCGTCAGCGACCTCATGGAAATCCCCGCGGTGAACCGGTATTTCAGCGCTCTGCTGTCCGGTGTGGACCATCGCTACGAGCTTCCCTACCCTGCTGCCGAACCCGTCGGCCTGCACTCGTCCGATCTCGACCTCACCGACGACCACGGGGTGCGCTCCAAACTGCACGAACACCTGCACTCCGGCCGTGGCCTGCTCCTGCTCACACCCGAGACGCAGGCTTTCGCGAATTATGCGACGAACCGTGTTGAAATCCTCCCAGTGACCAACACCGGCGCACTCCTCCTCCGTCCCGACGGCATCATCGCCTGGGCAGAAGGGGACAACCAATCGTTGCAACTCGCACTCGACACGTGGTTTCCCGCGCAATAATCAGGTCAGCGAAGCGCGAAAATGCTCACTGGCTGCGAATTATGCGACAGGCCCTGTTCGAATTCCGTCGGCAACCAACACCGGCGCACAAAGCCAAAGCCCGCATGCCCAAAGCCCCATGCCCGGGCTCAGCCGCCCGAATGCATGTCCTCGGCCTCAGGCACACAGTCGTCATCCGGGTCGTCCAGCCACCCGTGCGGCAGCGTCACCTTGCCCGGCGAACCCTGCCGGCCCCGCGGACCGTCGGCGTTCTCCGGGAACGGCGCGTCGAAGTCGAGGCGGGTGATGAGGTCGTCGAGCTCGTCGAGGCTCGACACCATCGCGAACCCGCGCCGCAGCTCGGATCCCACGGGGAAGCCCATGAAGTACCACGCCATGTGCTTGCGCAGGTCACGCATCGCCTTGGTCGGCCCGTCGTGCGCCACCAGCAGCTCCGCGTGCCGGCGCAACACCCGCGCGACCTCGCCCAGGTTGGGCCCGGCCGGAATCTCGCGCCCCGCGAACGCCGCCTCCAGCTCCCCGAACAGCCACGGCCGCCCGAGGCACCCGCGCCCGACGACCACGCCGTCGCAGCCGGTCTCGTCGACCATGCGCAGCGCGTCGGCGGCGGAGAAGATGTCGCCGTTGCCCAGCACAGGAATGCTGGTCACGGCCTGCTTCAGCTCGGCGATCTTCGACCAGTCGGCCTGGCCGGAGTAGCGCTGCGCGGCCGTGCGCGCGTGCAGGCTGACCGCCGCCGCGCCCTCGGCCTCGGCGATGCGCCCGGCGTCGAGGAACGTGCGGTGGTCGTCGTCGATGCCGACGCGGAACTTGACCGTGAACGGCACCCCCGCCTCGGCTGCGGCCGCGGCCGACTCGCGCACGATGTCCGCGAACAGCTTCCGCTTGAACGGCAGCGCCGCCCCGCCGCCCTTGCGCGTCACCTTCGCGACGGGACACCCGAAGTTCGAGTCGATGTGGTCCGCGAGCCCTTCACCGGTGATGATCTTCACGGCCTCGCGCATCGTCTTCGGATCCACGCCGTAAAGCTGCATCGACCTGGGCTTCTCGTGCTCGCCGAAGGTCATCATGTGCATCGTCCCGGGGTGCCGCTCCACGACGGCCCGCGCGGTGATCATCTCGCACACGTAGATGCCCGCCCCGTACTCCGCACACAGCTGCCGGAACGCGACATTCGTGATCCCCGCCATCGGCGCCAACACGACCGGCGGATCGACCTGATAGGGGCCGATCCGCAGGGCGGGCTTGCTCAAGGTGGCGGTCACGTCCTCCATTGTCGCTTGTGGCGTCGATCACGTCGACCAGGGGCAGGTCAAGACGACTTCGCCAACTGGCTGACCCGCCGGAACGAGACCCCGAGTACGTCGCCGGCCTCACGCTGCGAGGGTCCCAGCGCGAGCAGTTCTCGCACGGCTGCCCGGTTTTCCGCGGCAGCCTCTGCCTGCTTGCGCTGGGCTTCCTCGCGAGCACCTCGGCGCGGGCCTGATGATCTTCCACCGAGTCCGGCAGGTGAAGTTCGTCCTCGTCGCTACGAAGCTCATTCCTGATCTCGATGACGTCACGTCCAGCCAGGGTTAGACGCAACCGTCTACGGCGGGCCAGACAGTGCCCCCGATCGAATGAAGTCGTCCTTGTCGGCCGTCACCTATGGCGACACCACCACCTTGATCGACGCCCCCGTGTCCCGCTGCGCCTCGAACGCCGCCGTGATGTCGGCGAGGGCGAAGCGGTGCGAGATGAGCGGCCGGACGTCCACCCGCCGTGACACGAGCAGGTCGAACGCCTCCTGGCAGTCGCGGGGGGTGTAGGCGAAGCTGCCGAGCAGGCGGAGCTCCTTCTGGACCAGGTCGTCGACCGGGACGCTCAACGGGTGGGCCGCGAGCGCGATCGCGGCGATCGGCGCGGCGGCGCGGGCCAGCGAGAACGCCAGCGGCAGCACGGGAGCGGCACCGGAACATTCGAACACCGCCCCGATCGCACCCGAACGAGGTTGGTAGGGCGACGAAGTCGTGCCGCGCGAAGCGAACAGCGAGGCGCCCACATCGTCGGACGAGGGGTTCAACGCCTCATGCGCCCCGGCGGACAGGGCGGCCTCGAGGCGGCGGTGTGAAGTATCCACCACGATCACATCACGGGCGCCCGCCGCGAGGAGGACTTGCACCACGCACTGTCCGATTGTTCCCAGGCCGAACACCACGATCGGCTCGTCCAACGGCGGCCCGGCGTGGTGCACGGCCCGCACGGCCACCGACAGCGGCTCGAGAAAACAGGCTTCCTCCAAGGGAAAGTCGCTGGGCAACACGAACAAGTGCTGCCCGGGAACGACGCTGCGCACCAGCACCTCGTCCCCGAACCCGCCGGAGTGGCCGGACCCGCCGGAACACAGGTTCTGCCGCCCTTCCGAACACCGCGGACAAGAACCGCACGGCGCCGCCGGGTTCACCGCGACCCGATCGCCGACCCGCAAGCCGGCCACCTCGGATCCCACTGCCGTCACCGTTCCCGCGTACTCGTGCCCGAGCGGCACGCCGGGCGCGATCCACACGCCCTCGGTGTAGGAGTGCACATCGGAACCGCAGATCCCGCACGCCCCGACGGACAAGACCACATCGGACGGTCCGCACACCGGTGCGTCGACCTCTTCCAGGGAAAGGGTTTCGATCGCCTGCCAAGTGACTACGCGCACAACAGCCTCCTAAATGGAACACCAAGTCCTTTGTGGCCGGGAAGAAAACCCCGGCACCCCAACAAACCCCGAAACGCCGACCAACGGTAACCACGCATTGCGCCGCACGGGTGAATCCCGAAAGATCAAGAAACCTCTTGCTGCACAAGAGCTTTGTCCTGAATCGAGAAGCTCCGAAGTGGCGCTTGACACACTCTGAAGCCGGGCGCAAGCTGTCTCGAACCGACTAGTCGGTCGGGAGCACTTCGGCTGAGGCACCTGTTCCGCCTCCCTATCCACCACCTGCATCCGCACCCCTGTGTCCGGAGGGTCTTTCATGTCGTTCCCCGCACCGGTAATCCGCCCCAAGCTCTTCATGGGCAAACGCGGGCTGATGCTCGCGAGCATCCTGATCGTCAACTTCGTGGTCTGGCTGGACAGCGCGAAGTTCAGCCTGCTCAACCCGTTCTGGTCCACCGACCTGCACCTTTCGCCGAGTCAGATCTCGAGCGTCACGGCGAGCTACCTGCTGGGGTACTTCCCCCTGCTGCTGCTCGCCGGCATCCTCGCCGACCGCATCGGCGCCAAGCTGATGCTCATCATCTGCATCTCCGGCGTCACGGTGCTCTCGGCGACGATGGCGTTCGTCCACACCTACAACGAGATGTGGTGGCGGAACCTGATCTTCGGCGTCTTCTTCGGATTCTCGTGGGCTCCTTCACAACGGCTCCTTTCCGTGTGGTTCCCGGGCGCGCTCGGCGCCAGGGCGACGTCGACGTGGATGAGCTCGACCCTCATCGCCGGTGTGCTCGCGCCGGCGATCGCACTGCCGCTGGCGAACCACCTGTCCTGGCGGGACGCGTTCATCGTCGTGGCGGCGCTGGGTGTGCCGGCGCTGGTGATGCTGGTTCTGTTCACCGCCAACAAACCCGAGAAGCTGCGCGGGATCACGCCGGAAGAGGTCGCGCGCATCCACGCCGAACACCGCGGGGTCGAGGTCCGCGAGAAGCTGAGCTTCCGCGAACTGCTGCGAGCGCTCAAGAACCGCAGCATCCTCACGATGATCATCGCGACCGCACTGGCGACGACCCCGACGTGGCTTTCGGGTCCGTGGCTGCCCTACGGCCTCATCACGCTCGACAAGGTCAATCCCGACACGGTGGCCTGGGTCAGCCCGCTCATCGCGGCGATCCCGGTCCTCTTCGGACTCGTCAACGGCACGCTGGTCACCCGCTTCTTCGGTGGCCGCACGCGGCCGTGGCTGGTGGCCGGGCCGGCCTGCGGTGCCGTCGGGTTCCTGATGGGTGTGCTGCTGCATGATTCGACGTGGGTCCTGTGGGGATTCTTCATCGGGGCCTTCGCCTTCCTCTGCGATCCGATGTTCTGGGGCACGGTCAACAGCTACTGGGCCGGCATCGCCCGGCCGGAGGTCACCGGCACGCTCAACGGCGCGTCGGCGGCCATGCAGGTCGCGGTCGGCTGGATCATCACCGACCAGAGCGGGAAGTGGATCGACACGTCGGTGTCGGGCCGCGGCCAGCTCGACACCATCTGGATCGTCGGTGCGATCCTGTTCGCAGTCGCCATCATCCCGGTCCTTCTGTCCAAAGAGGTACGGGTGCACCAGGCCGTGGCGGGCGACCTCGAACCGACGCTGCCGGCCCGGACCACCGATCCGGTGTCCTGACGCACAGGAGCTGAAGAAGGGGCTTCCCCGCACCGCGCGGGGAAGCCCCTTCGTCGTTCAGCCCGCGGTGACTGCGGAGGGGAAGCGTTCCGCGATCCGCTGCTGGCTCACCTTGGGCGTCCAGCGGTCCTCGAGCCCGGCCCAGATGTCGCGCAGCTTCGGGATCACCTGCGTCCCGAACAGCTGGTTGTTCATCGCCGCGACCTCTTCGGGCAGGTTGCCGACGTGCATGCACGTGATGAGCTGGCCGATCCGCAGGTCCGTCACGAGGTCACGCACGCGCTGCTCGACCCGCTCCGGCGTGCCGGCGATGATGTAGCCGAGCTTGTCGTACTCCCAGAAGGACAGTTCGCCGTTCTGGGCCTTCATGCGTTCCTCATTGGACATCGAGCGCGCCCGCGTGAGGTTGGCCCGGATCGACGGCAGCGAGTTGTAGCCCGGTGGCGTCGCGAACTCCAGCGCCGTCGGGTTCTGGCGGTAGAAGTACTTCACGGCGTCGCCGTAGAGGCGCTCGGCCTCGGCGTCGCTGTCGGCGCAGCAGATGATCTGGGTGAACGCCATGCGGTTCGGGTTCGTGTCGGCGCCCTGCTGCTCGGTGTAGTCCCAGAAACCCTTCACGATCGGCTCGGCGCTCTGCTTGCCGCTGAACGAAAGGTAGCCGTAGCAGTAGTTGAAGGCGTTGACCACGTCCCAGGTCTCCACACTGCCACTGCCCGGGATCCACACGGGAATCTCGTCCTGCACCGGCCGCGGCCACGTGTTGACATAACGCAGCTTGGTGTACTTCCCGTTGAACGCGAACGGTTCCTCGGCCTTCCACGCGCGCGTGATGAGGTCACGGGCCTCGTGGAAGCGATCGCGGAGCTCGATCGGGGGCACACCGTAGGAGAAGGCCGTGTCCATCGGGGTGCCGAACACCATGCCGGCGATGATGCGGCCGCCGGAGATCGTGTCGAGCATCGCGATCTCCTCGGCCACGCGGACCGGCGGGTTGTACAGCGCGAGCGAGTTGCCGCACAGGGCGATCGCGGAGTTCTGCGTGGTCCCGGCGAGGATGGCGGCGATCAGGTTGGGCGACGGCGTCATCGCGAGTGATGTTTGGTGGTGTTCGTTCAACAACAGGGAGTCCCAGCCGAGGCCGTCGGCTTGCTGCATGAGGCGCAGGTAGGTGTGGTAATCCTCGTGCACCTGCGACGGGTCGGCCACCGACGCCGGCGGCGTGACCCACGAGCTGTGCACGGTGCTGCCGTAGTCGTCGGGGAGCTTGGTGTAGTACTGCTGTGCGAACCAGTGGAACTTCACGTGCGTACCTGCCTTTCGAAGGAGTAGGGGTTCAGCCCGCTGCCATGGAGCCGCCGTCGACGCGGTAGGTCTCGCCGTTGACGAACGCCGACTCGTCGGAAGCCAGGTACAGCACCATGTTCGCGATGTCGGACGGCAGCCCGGCGCGCGGTGACGGGGTGCCGGCCAGCGACTGCTCCGGGAGGTCGGGCACCGCGTCGAGCAGCTGTTGCGTCTGGATCACGCCCGGGGCGATCGCGTTGCAGCGGATGCCCTGGCGTCCGTGCTGCGCCGCGATGTACCGCGTCAACCCGACAACGGCGGCCTTCGTGGTGCCGTACGCCGTGAGCCCGGTGCTCCCGCGCAGCCCGCCGATCGAGGCCATGTTCACAATCGAACCGCCGTGGCCGGCCTCGACCATGTGCGGAAGTGCGAATTTGCACACCAGGAAGATGCTCCGCACGTTCGTGGCGAACGCCCGGTCCCACAGCGCGATGTCGGTGTCGATCACCGTGGTGTCGCCGAACCACGCGTCGGGCCCGACCAGCGCGGCGTTGTTGTGGATCACGTCCACGCGCCCGTGGCGTTCGATCACCGCGGCGACCATGTCCTCAATGGACTGCCGATCGGTGGCGTCGAAGCGCACGGCGCTCGCCGTGTCCCCGATCTTCTCGGCCACCAGCTTGGCGCCGTCCTCGTTGATGTCCGCGACCACCACGGACGCGCCTTCACGCGCGAGCGTGTACGCGGTCTCGCGGCCGATGCCCGCCGCGCCTCCGGTGACCAGTGCGACCTTGCCGTCTACCCTGCCCATTTCGACGTCCTCTCAGGAATCCAGGAAAGCGGTGACCACGGACACGAACTCGTCTTCCTGCTCGACCATCGGGTAGTGCCCGGCCTCGTCGATCACGGTGACCTTGGCGTCGGGCACGAGCCGTGCGAACTCCTCGGCGTACGCGGTGGTCACGAGGCCGTCGGACGCGCCGTTGACCACCAGCGTCGGCGCGGAGATCAGCGGCAGCCGGCGCCGGAGGCCGCGTTCGGCGATGGGCCACATGAACTTGGTGGCCGAGCCGAGGTTGCGGGCGGAGAACAGGATTCCTGCGTGGGGGTCTTCGGGGTCGGGCACGAAGTTCGTCGGCTCCTGCTCGGGCGGGCCGGCGTGCCACTTGGCGGCCTTCACGTCGGCGGCCGCGCCGAACGGGTCGAGTGAAGGCTGGTCGTCGAGCCAGATTCCGAACGGATCCACCAACACCAGCCGTCGTACGAGTTGGGGAGCGATCACGGCGAGTTCGGCCGCGAACATCCCGCCGAGCGAGTGCCCGACGACGTCCACCTGCTCCAGACCCCAAGAACTGACCAGTGCGCGGTGGAACAGGGCGACGTCGAGCACGTCGGTGAAGTGCTCGAACCCGGTCGACTTGCCGTAGCCCGGCAGTTCGGGCGCGAGCACCCGCCGGGATTCGGCAAGGCGCTTCAGGAAGCCGGCGGCGCCGGGGTGGCGCTCGTACCCGTGCAGGTACAACAGGGGCGATCCGCTGCCGTCCTCCCAGAGGTCGACCTCGAACCGCCCGATGCCTGCGATGTCCAGCGTTGTCATGCGGGAACCTCCATTCCGCTAGTCGGTGAACTGGCCGCCCGCCGGGTGCAGCATCTGGCCGGTGACGAACGACGATTCGGCGGACGCGAGCCACAGCACCGCGTTCGCTTGCTCTTCAGGGGTGCCGAGGCGGTTCATCGGCGTGATGCTCATCGCCGAGGAGTAGGCCGCCTCGTTGTCCTCGATGCCGGCGATCATCGGCGTCGCCGTGTAGCCGGGGCCCACGGCGTTCACGCGCACGCCGGTGGTGGCGAGCTCGAGGCCGAGGACCTTGGTGAGCATCCAGACGCCGGCCTTCGACGTGCAGTAGGGCGCCGCGCCGGCGAGGGGGATCTTCGCGGCGCTCGAGGCGATGTTGATGATCGAACCCCCGTCACCCTGTTCGAGCATCTGCCGGGCGAGCGCGCGGTCGGTCATCATCACGCCCAGGACGTTGACGTCCAGCACCCGCCGGAACGCCTCCGTCGCCAGGTTCACCACGTGTGTCGCGTCGCCGTTCTGCGCGCGGGTCTCGACGTTGCTCATCCCCGCCGCGGTCGCGATGCCGGCGGCCGCCACGCCGACGTCGACCCGGCCGAACTCGGCCACCGCCGCGGCGACGAGGGCGTCGCAGTCGGCTTCGCTGGTGGTGTCTGTTCGTTTGTACACAGCCTTTTGGCCGATTTCTTCCACCAGCCGTAAGGTTTCGCTGGCATCTTGCACGTCGCCGATCACCACGTGTGCGCCCTCGCGCGCGAAGCGCACCGCGGTGGCCCGGCCGATGCCGCTCGCGCCGCCCGTGACGACGGCGATCTTGTTCTCCAGTGCCATGACCATGGGCTCGACTGTGACCTGCGGCACGAGGGTGCGACAACGGAAGTTCGTGCGCGCTGCGGGCCCGCGGCATGTGCGGATTCCCATTGCCGCCGTGCCCGGGCGCCGCTGACGATGAAGTGGCCAAGTCAGCGCGAGTGACGGGTGGTGGGTCGTGGAACGAGCTGGACAGCTGCACATCGTGGGCCTCGGGGGGACCGTGCGCCCCGGATCGTCGAGTGAGCAGTCGCTGCGGATCGCGTTGCGGCACGCGGAAGAGCTGGGCGCGACCACGCACGCGTTCGCCGGGGCGTCGTTGGCCCAGCTGCCGATGTACGCGCCCGGTGGCGACGGCGGTGCGGTGGCGCGCGAGCTGGTCGAGCACCTGCGGCGGGCCGACGGCGTGATCATCGCGTCGCCCGGGTACCACGGGTCGATGTCGGGGCTGGTCAAGAACGCTCTGGACTACGTGGAGGACATGCGTGAGGATCCGTTGTCCTACCTCGCCGACCGGGCCGTCGGGCTCGTCGTGGCGGCGCACGGGTGGCAGGCGGGGGTGACGACGCTGGGCGCGTTGCGAGCGGTGGTCCACGCGTTGCGCGGCTGGGTCACGCCCTACGGCGCGGTGGTGAACTCACTGGAGACGCAGTTCGCCGACGGTGTGTGTGACCAGCCACGGGTGGTACAGCAGCTGCACCTGGTGGCCGACGAGGTGGTGCGGTTCGCGGGTCTTGTCGCCGGGGCGCGGGTCGCCTGATGGAGCTCTCGTTCGAACCCCTGACGCCACTGTCCTATTTGGACCGTGCGGCGGCGGCGCACGGCTCCCGGGTCGCGGTGGTCGACGGTGCTTCTCGGTGGACGTACGCGGAGCTGCACGACCGGTGCCGTCGGCTGGCAGGGGCGCTGGCGCCGTTGGCCGGCGGGCGTCCGGTGGCGGTGCTGGCGCCGAACACGCACGTGTTGCTGGAGGCCAACTTCGGTGTGCCCTGGGCGGGAGTGCCGCTGGTGGCGGTGAACACGCGGCTGTCGGCGCGCGAGGTCGCGTACATCCTGGAGCACTCCGAGGCGTCGGTGCTCGTGCACGATCCCGTGTTCGACCCGCTGGTGGACGAGGTGCTCTCGAAGGTCAGCGGGGTGCGGCGGATCCGGGCCGGGGAGGAGTACGAAGCGCTGCTCGCGGCCGCTGCTCCGCTGGCGTTGACACCCGACGACGAGCGGGCCGTGCTGTCGATCAACTACACGTCCGGCACCACCGGCCGGCCGAAGGGCGTGTTGTACCACCACCGCGGCGCCTACCTGCAGGCGTTGGCGATGGTGGGTCACGTGGGATTGTCACCATCTTCTGTGCATTTGTGGACACTCCCGATGTTCCACTGCAACGGCTGGTGTTTCCCGTGGGCCGTCACGGCAGCGGCGGCGACGCACGTGTGCCTGCCGAAGGTCGAGCCCGCCGAGGTGTGGCGGCTGATCCGCGAGGAGGGAGTCACCCACCTCAACGGTGCGCCCACGGTGTTGTCGATGTTGGCTTACGCACAAGAAGCTGGGCGAGTCACACCAACGGTGCGTGTGGCGACCGGCGGTGCACCACCGTCTCCGGCGATCCTGCGGCGCATGGGTGAGCTGGGGTTCGACGTGACGCACCTGTACGGGCTCACGGAAACCTTCGGCCCGGCCATGATCTGCGACTGGCGTCCGGAGTGGAACGATCTCGACACGACGGCTCAGGCGCGGATGAAGGCGCGCCAGGGCGTGGGGAACATGATCGCGTGTGTCGTGCGGGTGATCGGGACCGACGGGGTGGACGTGCCCGCCGACGGCGTGACGGTCGGCGAGATCGCGTTGCGGGGCAACAACGTGATGCTCGGCTACTTCAAAGACCCCGAGGCGACGCGCGCGTCGGCACCGGACGGCTGGTTCCGCACCGGTGATCTGGGCGTTCTCCATCCCGACGGATACGTGGAACTACGCGACCGCAGCAAGGACGTGATCATCTCCGGCGGTGAGAACATCGCGTCCGTCGAGGTGGAGCAGGCGATCGCGGACCACCCGGCCGTGCTGGAGGTTGCGGTGGTCGCCGCGCCGCACGAGCACTGGGGTGAGGTGCCGGCGGCGTACGTGACGCTCCACGCCGGCGCGTCGGCGACGGAGGAGGAGATCGTCGCCCACGTGCGGTCGCGGCTGGCGCGGTTCAAGGCGCCGAAGTCGGTGGAGTTCGGTGAGCTGCCGAAGACGTCGACGGGGAAGGTGCAGAAGTTCGTGCTGCGGGAGCGGGCGCGGCGGGGTCCGGCATGAGCCGGTAGAGCTGCAGGGCGACCTGCAGGTCGAGGGTGTTTTCCGGGTCGCGCCAGCCGGCACCGTCGAGCACGTGGTCGATGCGGTCGAGGCGCTGGTAGAGCGTGTTGACGTGGATGCCGAGCGCGCGGGCCGCGGCGGGCGGGCTCTGGCCGCGGTCGAAGTAGCACTCGACGGTGGCGAGCAGGGAGGAGCGGTGTTCGGCGTCGTAGTCGAGCAGCGGTCCCAGGGCGCGGCGGACGACGCGGCGCAGTTGGTCGGGGCCGACGTTGTCGAGCACGACGCCGACCACGCCGAGTTCGTCGAGGCCCGCGCCGCTGCCTTCCCGGCCGAGGGCCAGGAGGAGGCGGTGGCAGCGCAGGGCCTGGTGGTGGGTGGTGCGCAACGCCGGGAGGTCGTGAGCTGGGCCGGCGGCTCCGGCGGTGACGGGGGTGCTCGAGTCGAGCTCGGTCGCGACGGCCCGGGCGATGGCGCCGGCGTCACACCCGGGGAGGATCAGGACGAGGTGACCGTCCACTTCGCTCGCGAGGCCGCCGCGCCGGGTGGCGACGCATTCGGCGGCGGATGTGAGTTCTTGCGCATCGCCTGAGACCACCACGATCACGTGCGGTTCGTTTTCCACCAGAACCGTGAATCTTTTCGCACGCCGTGTGATGGAGTCCCAGTCGGGTTCGCGGTCGCCGAGGAGGTCTTCCACCAGTTCGTGGCGCAGGTCTTGTTCGACTGTTGCCGTTTGGCGTTCGAGAAGTACCAGGAGTGTTGCGGTTTGTGCCGCGCGTTCGAGGGTGCCGAGTTCGGTTTCGGTCAGGGGCTGGGTGCGCCCGAAGTACAGCCGCCCGTGTGTTTCGCCGCCGGCGCGCAGCGGGACGACAGTGCCGGCGCGGAACACGGCCTCGACCGGGATCCCGCCGGGCGCGGTGGCGGCGACGCGGTCGGTGCCGGTCTCGAGGGCGACGGTGCCGTCGAGCAGTCGCGCCATCGTGTCGGCGACTTCGCCGAGGCCGGCGCCCGCGAGCGCGAGCGGCACCAGGAGCTCGTGGGCGGCGCCGGCGAGTTCGAGCGCGTGGCGTTGTTCGGACATCTGCGCGTGGGTTTCGCGCAGCTCCTCCGTCGTGCTGCCGAGCTGGCCGAACAGGCGCGCGTTGTCGATCACCACGGACGCGTGGTGCGCAAGCGACGTCAACAAAGCGATGTCGTGTTGATCGAATGTTCGCTCGTGACGATCGGCCGCGAACAAGGCGCCGATCACGCGTTGCCCGAGTTTCATCGGCACACCGGCGATGCTCACCACGCCGTCTTCTCCGACGGCGCTCGCCACGTGCGTTTCGCGGTGGATGCGGGGGTCGGTGAGGTAGTTGGTGGTCGCGAACGGACGTCCAGTGGCGATCACGCGGCCGCCGACGCCCGAGCCGGGCCGTTGGCGCACTGAGCGGATCGGCGCGGTGACCGTGCCGGAGGTGACGCGCATGTAGGCGTCGCCGGTATCGTCGTCGATGAGGGCGATGTAGGTGGAGTCGGTGGCCAGGAGGCGGCGGACGCGATCGACGATGGCACTGAGCACCTCGTCGACGTCTCGCAGCGAGGTCAGGTCGCGCGCGGTTTCGTACAGGGCTTGGGTTTCGCGTTCGCGTTGCGCGCGGCGGGCGAGGATGCCGCGGACGGTGCGGGCGTCCGCGATGGCTTGCCGGAGCAGGGTCTTCCGGCCGCCTTCGGGAAGCGCCCGGACGTGGGCTTCGACGGCCTCGAAATCAGTGGCCGGCGCCTCTTCGGCGAGCAGGAACGTGAGATGGGCGAGGGCTTCGGCAGGGTTGTCCACTGTGGACCTGGTGAGCGCTTCCGCTGTCATGACACCACCACCGGGATCTGGTCGATTACGCGCCGGAGCTGCAGGGCGATGCGTAGCGTGAGGGCACCCGCGGGCTCACGCCAACGGCGGTGCCCGAGCACCTGGTCGACGCGGTCGAGGCGCTGGTAGACGGTGTTGGCGTGCACCTGCAGCCGGCGCGCGGCGGCGCGGGGGTTCTCGCCGGCGGCGAAGTAGCCGTCGAGGGTTTCGGCCAGCAGGGAGCCGTGCTCGTCGTCGTAGCTCAGGATCGCGCCGGCGTTGTCCTCGACGAGGCGGCGGACGTGTTCGCGGGAGGCGCCGTCGAGCACCAGGCCGAGCACACCGAGGTCGGCCAGGCTGGCGGCCGTGCCCGCTCGCCCGAGCGCGACGAGCAACCGGTGGCAGCGCTCGGCTTCCCGGTGCAGGCTCCGCACGGCGGGCGCGGTCGCGGCGGGTCCCGCCACGCCCGCGGTGACCGTGCCGCCGGTCGCGCGCTCGAGGTGCCTCCGCGCGGCTCTCACGGCGGCCGTCGCGTCGGCGCAGGGGAGCACCAGCACGACGTGCCCACCGTGCTCGGTCGCCACACCCCCGTGCGCCCGGACGTAGTCGGCTGCGGCCCTCAGCAGCCGCCGCCTGGTGGTGCCGCCGGCCGAAACCACGAGCACCGTCTGCCGCACGGCAAAATCGATCGCACCCGACACCTTCGCGCGCCGCCGCAACGCCGCCCAATCCGGCTCACGTTCGGCAAGCAACTCATCCACGACCTGCCCGCGCACCTGCTGTTCGGCCGCGGACATCTGACGTTCGACGAGCAACAACAACGCCGCCGTTTGCGCCGACCGCTCGAGGATCCGCTTGTCAGTGTCCAACGGCTCCGCGCGCCCCGAGAACACCAGATGCCCGAACGTTTCACCCCCAGCCCGCACGGGCACCGTCCACGCGCGCCGCCCCAAATCCCGCACCCGGCCAGGTCCGGGTTCGTTGGTCGGCCCGGATTCACCGATGCTCCTGCCCTGCTCGCTTCCGGACTCCGCCGGCAGCGCGGCCCGATCGGCGGGGCCGTCCACCAGGTCCGTTCCGGCAACCTCCGCGGCGACCGGCGGCAGGTCCGGCAGCCGATCCAGCAGCTCCGCCGGGCCGGCCTTGGCCAGCGGCGTCCCGTCGGGTTCGGCGGCGAGGACCGCGCCGTCGAGGGTCTCGGCGACGGCGGCCACCAGTTCGGCCAGGTCGGCGCGGCGCAGGACCATCGCCATCAGCTGTTCGTGGGCGGTCGCTGCCTGTTCGAGGGCTTTGTTGTGGCGGGCGAGCTGGTCGTTGGCGACCGTCAGCTCCTCGGCGGTGGCCTTGGTGGCTGCGAAGAGGCGTGCGTTTTCCAACACGATCGCCGCGTGATCCGCGAGCGAGCCCAGCAGGTCGATCTCGGATTGTGCGAATGTTCGCTCGTCGCGGTTGGCTCCGAACAGCACGCCGATCACTTCCGAACCCACGCGCATCGGGACGCCGAGGATGCTCACGATCCCGTCCTCCGCCACGGCCGACGCGACGGAGTGCTTGCGGCGAATCCGGTTGTCGCGCAGGTAGTTGGCGGTGGCGAACGGGCGGCCTTCCTGCGCGACCCAGCCGCCGACGCCGTACCCGGGCGGCTGCCGCAGCGATTCGATGGGCCGCGTGATCGTGCCGAGCGTGACGCGCATGTACGCGTCGCCCGTCTCCGGATCGACGAGCGCCATGTACGCGGCGTCGGTGCCGAGCAGCCGGCGCGCGCGGGCGACGATCGCGTCGAGCGCGGCGTCGACCTCGCGCACCGAGGCGAGGTCACTGGCCGTGTCCAGCAGCGCCTGCATCTCCCGCTCGCGGCGCTTGCGGTCGGCGAGCAGCCCGCGGATGCGCGCGGCCCTGGTCAGAGTGAGGGCGACGAGCTCCCCATCACCCTCGCCCGCCAGGTCCTCGCCGAGCCGGTCGAACTCGCCCGTCGCGCCGGTTTCGTCGGCGAGCAGGTGCAGCAGCCTGGCCAGGTCCTGTTCCGTGGTGGTCACACCGCCGTTGGTGTTGTCCATCTCGTCTCCTCGGTGCCTGTTGACATCTTGACCACAGATGTCCGGCCCCGTCGACCAAAAGCCGCTGGATGGCGCAGTGCGTGTGCGTTCACCCACGTCCGATGTGCGGCTCGTGTACATCCTCCTGTTGTCGCGCGACCCGGCGCGGCCGGATGCTCGTGTCTTCGAGAGGACGGTGCACCTTGGCGACAGCGACCGTGAACGGCGTGACCCTCCACTACGACACCGCGGGCGAAGGCCCGCCACTGCTGCTCATCGCCGGCCTCGGCGCCAACTCGAGCGCGTGGGCGGGCGCGGTGCCCGAACTGAGCCGCCGGTTCACCGTGATCACCTTCGACAACCGGGGTGTCGGCCGCAGCGCCGTGCCCCCGGGTCCGTACTCGGTGGACACGCTGGCCGACGACGCGGCCGCGCTCGTGGAGTACCTGGACCTCGGCCCGGTCGCCGCCGTGGGCTGGTCGCTGGGCGCGTCGGTGCTGCAGTCGATGCTGATCCGGCACGGTTCGGTCCTGTCGAAAGCGGTGCTGCTCAACGGTTTCCCGTCGTACACCCCCATCCAGCACGCGTGGCTCGACGCCGGCCTCGCGCTCCGCCGCGCCGACGTCGACCCGCTGGCCGTCGGCGTGATCGGCATGGCGTGGGCCTTCACCGCCCGAGTGTTGTCGGACCACGAAACCCTTGCCGCCCAAGCGAAACTGGCCGCGGAAGACCCGTACCCGACGTCGCTGGAAGGCTTCGAAGCGCAAGCCGCGGGCCTGCGCGTCTACGACTCCCGCCCGGACCTGCCGTCGGCGCTGACCCCGACGCTCGTGCTGGCCGGTGCCGAAGACGTCCTGACGCCCGTGTCGCAGTCCGTGGAAATGGCTTCGCTGCTGCCGAACGCTTCCCTGCGCGTCCTGCCTCGGGGTGGCCACGCCATGCTCCTGGAGTACCAGGACGACACCCTCGCCGCGATCACGGACTACCTGGGCTGATGAGCCTCGCCGCCGATCTGGACGTCGGAGCGCTCGCGGCCCTGGGCCGCGGCGAACCGGTGCGGCTCGACGACTGCCTGGTCCTCCCGGCCGAGCTGGTGACCACCGCGTCGATGGCCTTCCTCATCCGCTACACCAGCGGGTTCGCCTGCGTCGCTCTCCCACGCGAGCGGCTGCGCGCGCTGCGCATCCCGCTGCTGCCCGCCGACGACACCGACTGCCCGCCGTTCGCCGTCTCCGTGGACGCCGCCGACGGCATCACCACCGGCATCTCCGCCCACGACCGGGCCCTGACCGCGCGCACCCTCGCGGCCCCGGCCACGACGTGGACCGACCTCACCCGGCCCGGCCACGTCGTTCCGATCCTGGCCCGCACCGGCTGCACGGGCGTGGCGGAAGCGGCGGTGGAACTGTGCCGACGAGCCGGCCTCGCCGAGGCGGCCGTGCTGGCCGCGGTCGAGGACGACGAGCCGGCGCTCGCCGGCCTGCCGAGGGTCTCGACAGTGGAGGTGTTCTGACTTCGCGCAGGTCAGGGCGTGAAGTCGACCTCCTCGGTGGTGACCGTGCCGGCCTTCCGGCCGGGCGCGGCGTGGTAGTTCCAGTACAGGTTCGTGTGCGCGATGACCTTGTCGGGTGTCGGCGCGCCGTACTCGGAGAGGTCTTCGGTGGTGTGCGCGTCGCCGACCAAGGTGGCGTCGTAGCCGCGCGCGATGGCGCCGTGGAGCGTCGAGCGGATGCACTCGTCGGTCTGCGCGCCCGAGACGAACAGGCGCCCGATGCCACGCTCGGCCAGCACGGACTCGAGGTCGGTGTCCTCGAACGAATCCGGGTACGCCTTCTGCACCAACGCTTCCGAGTCGTTCCGGACGAGCTCCGGCACGTACCGCCACTTCTCGCTGTCGCGAGGCATCTGTTCGCTGTTGTGCTGCACCCACACCACGTCGACGTCGGCGGCGCGCGCCTTGTCGACGAGCGCGCCGATGTTGGCGACGACCTTGTCACGCTCGTGGGCGTGGTCGACCACGCCGTTCTGCACGTCGATCACGAGCAGGCCGGTCTTGGGGCGGTTGGCGAGCGTGGTCATGGCGGCTCCTCCGTTCGGTGGGGTCGATGGTATGTCTTCGGTCCGACAGTTTCGGGCGAGAACGTGGAGGACGCATGCTGCGCTGGGGAATCATGGGTACGGGCGGCATCGCCGGTGCCTTCGCGGAGGACCTGAAGCTCACCGATTCGGGTGTGGTCGCCGCCGTCGGCTCGCGCAGCCGCGAGACCGCCGACGCGTTCGCCGACCGCCTCGGCATCCCCACCCGCCACGGCAGCTACGAAGCCCTGGCTGCGGACCCCGAGGTTGACGTCGTCTACGTCGCGACCCCGCACCCGATGCACCACGACAACGCCATGCTCGCGCTGTCCGCCGGCAAGCCGGTGCTGGTGGAGAAGCCGTTCACGATGAACGCCGACGAGGCCCGTTCGCTGGTCTCCTTCGCCCGTGAACGCGGACTGTTCCTGATGGAAGCGATGTGGACGCGCTTCCTGCCGCACATCCACCACGTCCGCAGCCTGCTCCCGGAGCTCGGCGACATCGTCACCGTCTCCGCCGACCACGGCCAGTGGTTCGCCGAGGACGCCGACTTCCGCCTCTTCGCCCCGGCCCTCGGCGGCGGCGCACTGCTCGACCTGGGCGTCTACCCGGTTTCGTTCGCGTCGATGATCCTCGGGACGCCGTCGCGCGTGGCCTCGATCGTCTCGCCGGCCTTCACCGGCGTCGACGCCCAGACGTCCATGCTCTTCGGCTACGACAGCGGCGCCCACGCGGTCCTCAACTGCACTCTCCGCGCCGCGTCGGGCACCACCGCCTCCATCGTCGGCACCGACGCGCGCCTGGACATCGAAGGCGCCTTCTACGCCCCGGCTTCCTTCACCGTCACCCCACGCGGCGGCACCCCCGTCCGCCACACCCACACCGACCCCGGCCGTGGCCTGCGCCACCAGGCCGACGAGGTCGCCCGCCTCCTGGCGGCCGGCGCGCTGGAAAGCCCGCTCATGCCGCTCGACGAAACCATCTCGATCATGGCGACGATGGACGAGGTGATCGCTCAGGCCGGCTGACGGTCGCTGGGCTACCCGCCGGCCCGCGTGTGGCGGGTAGCCCGGGGCGGCTTGTGTTCGGGACTCGGACGGCGGCCGTTGCTGCTCCTTCGCCTCTATTCGCGAGGAAGCTGCTGTCCGGTTGGGGCTCGTGCTGGTGCTCGGTGGTCCAGATCGCCACGGCTGCCCCCGATGGCCGCCTGCCCGGCTCGCCGGCCGTGCTCGGCCGATGTCTCCACGTTCCCTGCGCGGGAAGAACGCCAGAGACTCGGCCAGGTCCGGCGTGGTCTCAGCCTCTCTTATCCGCCGCCCGCGTCCGGGATCAGCGGTCCAGCTCCTCACGAGCCTGCCGCGCGACCGCCGCCCGCAGTTCCTCCATCCGCGCGTTCTCGGGCAGGAGGTCGCCATGGTCGTGGAGGGAGAGATCGTTGAAGCTTCCCGCCGCACCGCGGAACAGCCCGAGCAACGACCTCAGCGCCCGTCGCCGCTCGAGCCGGGTCGGCGCCTGCACGAGCCGTTCGTGGTGCGTCCGGAGGAACGTCGCCACACCCGGCTCGTGCGGCCGGAGCACCTCGGCCAGCTCGGCGAGGTCGTCCAGCAGCTGATCGTCCACGCCACTCCTCGTCGCCGGGCCTTCGCCGCGAAGACCAGCCCGGGGTGATCGCAACCGTCCCGTGTCCGGGGTTGAGTAGTGCTACGGATCCGATCACTGCCACCCATCCCCGACCCTGACCGCATGACCACGGACGCCGCCACGCTTCACCGCCTCGCCGACGCCCTCGACGCCCTCGGCCGGCACATCGCCGCCGTCGGCACCGAACTCCGCGTCGCCGGAACGCCCGCCACGCCGCCCCCGGACCCAGCCGCGCAGGGCGGGCCGGTGAACCCGCTGGTCAAGCCCACTTCCCAGCCACCGGTGCCGCCGGGGCAGCCGCCGACGCCTTCCGAGGCGCCGCAGCCCGAGGCCGCACCGGACTTGGATCGGCCACACCCTCCGTCGACCACCGCGCAGCCGCAGCCAGGCGTGCAGCCGGCCACATCCGCCCAGCCCAGCGCGAGCGAAGGCGACCTACCGGCACACCTCACCGGCGCGGGCCCACAGCCAGCTCCGCATCGTGGCCAGCCCGACGCGCCGTCGGCCACCGCCGCCGCTTCGGCGGCGACTCAGGCTGCGACAAACCCGGCAGGCCCGACGGAATCCCACGCGGCCGCAGACTCAGCGCACCCCGAGTCGAGCCGGCGCCCGCTGCAGGCTGGCACCCAGCCTGAGGCAGGTCCGGACCAGACCTCGCCAGTGGCAGGTGGCTGGTCGGAAGCTCAGCCCAGTCCGCGGCAGCCAGGTGGCCAGCCGCCGCACGCTCGGCTCGCCTCGCACCCGGCGTCACCGCATGCAACTCCGCAGCCGACACACCAAGCCGGAGCAGGCGAGCCGCCGCAGGCCAGCTCACGGCCGACCACGGAGGCCGCTACGAGCACGGCGTCGCCTCATGTGGGCGGCCAGCAGCCCCAGACCGGCTCGCAGCCGTACGCGCCCTTCGGCCCCATCTACCAGCCGTACCCCGGCGCCTACGCCTACCCGACGCCGCCCGAACCCCAGCCGTACGCGCAGCAGCCTTACCCCCAGACCAACCCATTCCCGACCTACACCCCGCAGCCCACCCTGAGCGAGCGGCTCGGCAAGGAGGGCGCCGGGTCGCGGTTGCTCGCGTGGGTCGGTGGGGCCGTGACGTTGCTGGGTGTTGTGCTGCTGCTCGTGCTCGCGGTGCAGCGCGGGTGGCTGGGGCCGTTGCCGCGGGTGCTCGTGGGGGCCGTGTTCGGGGCGGCGCTCGTCGGGACGGGCGCGTGGCTGCATCGCAAGCCGGCCGCGCGCACTGGTGCGTTCGCCCTTGCCGCGACCGGGATCGCGACGCTCTACCTCGACGCGATAGCCGCCACCTCCCTGTACGAGTTACTGCCCGTCCCCGCCGGCCTCGCCGTCGGGCTCGTGACCGCGGTGGGCGGGCTGTTGCTCGCCGTCATGTGGAATTCCCCTCTGCTCGCCAGTTCCGTCGTCGTCGCGTGCGGCGTGTGCGCACCCGTGATCACCCAGGGCTTCACGCCGGAACTCGTGACCTTCTTGCTCATCATCCAGATCTCGACGGTGCCCGTCCAGTTGCGACGGTCGTGGTGGTCCCTTTCGCTCACTTCGGCGATTCCGCCCTTGACAGCGTCGCTGATCGGCACCGTGCTGCACACGCAGAACACCGGCGTCGCCGTGGCCACCGGTTTCGTGAGCGCCGCCATCTCGTTGATCATGCTGCGCCGCAGGGAAAACGATCCGACTTTGCTGGCCGTGCTCGCCGTCGCGCCACTACCCGTGTTGGCCGCCGCGATGGTGCTTCCGAAGACGCAGGCGGCACTTTTGGCGGGTGCGGTGGCGGTTGTCCTTGTCGCGACATGGCCGTTCGTGCGCGGTCAAGCCGGTACGGTCGCAGGCGTCGCCGGCCTCGTCGCCGCTTTGCAGGCCACGGTCACGGAATTCGACGGGGGTGCGGTGCTGCTGGGTGAAGCGCTGGCGCTCGCGTTCGCCGCTCGGTACACGAAGAACCGTTTCGTGCTAGGGGGTTCGCTGGCTTTCGCGGTGATCGGCGGGCTCGTCGCGATCGTCGTGGACGTGCCGCCCGCGATCCTCGTTGTCCCACGAGCGCACACGACCGCGGACCTGCTCGCCGCACTCGCCGCGGCCGCGCTCATGCTGGGCGCCGCGATCGCGTTGACCTGGGCCGCCGTGCGGCTCGAAATCCTCAATCCCAGCAAGCTTTTGCCGTGGCTTCCGGGCGGCCTCGCCGCGCTCTACGGCGCAGCCGGCCTGGTCCTGTGCGTGGCACTGCTGGCGGTTCCCGGCCGGTCCGGTTTCCTGCTGGGGCACGCGTTGATCACCGTCTCCTGGACGGTCGCCGCCCTCGTCCTGCTTCTCCGCGGTATCGCTGTCGTCGCGCTTCGCGTGGTAGGTCTCGTGCTGGTTGCCGCAGCGGTCGCGAAGCTGGTTCTGTTCGACCTCGCGGCGCTCGACGGGCTCGCCCGAGTGGGTGCATTTCTCGGCGCCGGTCTCGTTCTTTTGCTTGCAGGGAGCCGATATGCGCGAATGGTCGCCTCGCGCTAGCGGAAACTGTCGGTGGGTTGTGGTTCTCTTGATCTCACCACTTCCGAGGGGAGACCGAAGATGCAGTACACACCCGACCCGAACCTGATCAAGCGCGCCGGCGAGCCCGTGGGCTGGCTGACCACCATCACGCCGAGGGGACGTCCCGCACCACGTCCGGTGTGGTTCGTCCTCGACGGCGACGACATCCTGGTGTTCAGCCAGCCCGACACCGCCAAACTCCGCCACATCGCCGGCAACCCGGAGGTGGGCTTCCACCTCAACAGCGACCAGAACGGCGGAAGCATCCTCGTCGTCAACGGCCGCGCCCAAGTCGACGAGGGCAAACCCTCCGAAGCGCCCGGCTACCTCGAGAAATACGAGCCGTCCTACGCCGGCGTCGGATACGCCGACGCGGCCGCGTTCGACGCGTCGTTCTCGGTGCGCGTCCGCATCGTCCCGGAGCGCTCTTGGGGGTTCTAGGTCAGAAGGCGACGTCCAGGCAGGCCAGCCGTGCGCCTGCGGTTCCGGCGTGACCGGCGTCGGTGTGCGTGTGGGTTTCGTGGATCACCACGGAGTGTGCGCGTCGTGAGCCGAACGTCCAGTCCACAGTGGACTTGGCGTGGCCCGTGCCGAAATGGTCGGTGGTGAAGTCGAGCCAGATCTCGTTGCGCGGGTTCGCGTAGGTGGGGTCCACCGACGGCTTCACCGGGTCCGGTGTGTGCTGGAAGTGCGGGCCGGCGTCGTCGCCGCTGGGGCCGCACGCGTTCGCGTGGGCGTGGGCGCCGTACTGGTGGTTCGGCAGCAGGCCGGTGACCACGAGCGCGGTCGTGGTGCCGGTGGCGTGGGCGGACGTGCCGAACACGTGGGCTTGTGCGCCGCCCGGGACGAGGTCGGTGCGGTAGGTCACGGCGTGAGCGCCCGAGGCGTACCCGGTGAAGGTGCCGTGCGCGGAGGTGAAGTGCACCGGGGTGGCCGCGTCGGCGGTGGCGCCGGAGAGGCTGGCCAAGCCGGCGACGAGAGCAGCGGAAAGGAGTGTGGGAGCGATTCGCATGGTCATTCTCTAGCCAGCGCGTGGACCGCGACGCCATGGGCGCCACCCGAACGTGTGATCAGTTCCCCCGTCGTGCGCAGCGCCGGGTGAATCCTCCACGGGCCGGTCGGCCAGGTTCGGGGGAACGCGGAGTCTGGTGGTCGGGCTTAGTGTTTCGGCACGAAGCCGACCCTGGAGCACACCCGATGACTGACCCCGACGAGCAGCGCCGAGCCAACCCGCCCTCCGGCGACCCCGCAGGAGCCGAATTCCGCCGTGGGGAAGGCCTCGGTTCGACCACCGGCGGTGCACCACCGGTGGAGGCCGACGAGGCCATCGACAACGTCGACGTGGAGCACACCGGGGAGACACGCAACCAGAAGCTGCAGCGCAACGTCGGCGAGCTGCTTCAGGAGCTACGCGTCGCGCAGGCCGGGGTGCAGATCCTGCTCGGGTTCCTGCTGGCGGTCGTGTTCACCGACCGGTTCCAGGCAGCCGGCGGGCTCGTGAAGGGGCTGCACCTGGTCGCGGTGCTGCTGGCGGTCGCCGCCACGGCGCTGCTCACCGCGCCCGCGGCGTGGCACCGCCTGCTGTTCCGCACAGGCCGCCGCGACGAGATCCTGCGCGTCGGCAACCGCGTCGTGCTCGTCGGCTTCGGCTGTCTCGCCGGCACGGTCACGCTCACGGTCGCCCTCATCGCCAAGGTCGTCTACGGCACCCCCGCCCTCATCGCCGCGGGCAGCTTCACGGTCCTGCTGTTCGGCCTACTGTGGTTCGCCGTACCCCTCCGCCTCCCCAAGGACGACCCGGTCCCGGCCAACCCACCTCAGCCGGCGCGCAACCGACAGGCCTGACCAAGCGCGACCGACAGGGCTGACCGGGGCGGTTGGCTGGTGGGGCTGACCAAGCGCGACCGGCGGGCTGACCGGGGCGGTTGGCCGGCGGCACTGACCAAGCGCGACGGGCGGGGCTGACCGGGCGGCGGGTTGGCGGCACTGACCGGGCGTGACCGGCTGGGCTGACCGGGGCAGCTGACTGGCGGCCACTGACCAAGCGCGACCAGCAGGGCTGACCGGGCGATCGGCTGGCGGCGATAACCGGCCGACGAGCTATGGCCTGCCCGCTGGATGGCCGCCGCAGCATGGGCAACGCCGGCAAGCACACCACCATGTTCGTCGACGGTTGCCTGCTGCTGCGCAACCCGAAGACGCCCGCCAACGGCCTGACCAACCCGGGCGGCGGCTGGTTGGTCGGCGCGTACGCCTACGGCAGCAAGGTGGAGCAGGGCTTCTACGGCCTGCTCGGCGACGTGCGCGTGGTCGACCGCGCCTTGCCCGTCCGCGATTTCCTGCTCGGCTGAAAGCCCGGAAAAGGCGCCCTGAATCTCGAAGGGGCGGCTTTTTCATGCCCGAAAGATCCGACTTGACAGGACCCGGACAATAAAAAATCGGCGCTCACGTCAAAACCACTGGTGAACGCCGAACCTGATATCAGGATAAACGCTGTGAGGGAACTTGTCAAATCAGGGGTACGACGAGGAATTGCAAGCGGAACGCGCATACGTCGCGTCGCTCTACGATCGGCTCGCCGCCGAGCGGGAGCGGGCGAACGGCGCGCATGCCAAGGCATTGCGGGAACCTGGCCACCTGCTGTGGGAGCGTGACGTCCAGGCCGCCCAGCGCGCGAAGGCCGTCGCGCAGCTCGACGTGGCGTACAACGGATTGTGCTTCGGCCGTCTCGACGCCCTTTCCGGTGAGCGGACGTACCTGGGCCGGCTCGGCATTTTCGACGAGGACAACGACTACGAACCCCTGCTCGTGGATTGGCGCGCGCCGGTCGCGAGCGCGTTCTACTGCGCCACCGCGGCGTCACCCGAAGGAATGGCACGACGCCGGCAGTTCCGCACGCGGGGACAGCGCGTGGTCGATTTCACCGACGAATTCCTCGGCGACAGCGGCGGGACCAGGGGCGATGCCGCGCTGCTGGCCGCAGTCAACGCGCCCCGCGGCGACGGGATGCGCGACATCGTCGCGACGATCCAGGCCGAGCAGGACGAGATCATCCGGCTGCGGCACCCGGGCGTCGTCGTGGTCGAGGGCGGGCCGGGGACCGGAAAAACGGCCGTCGCGCTGCACCGCATCGCGTACCTCCTGTACACGAAGCGCGAGCGGTTGCAGCGGCGCGGCGTGCTCGTCGTCGGGCCGAGCCCGGCGTTCCTCGACCACATCAGCCGCGTGCTGCCGTCGCTGGGTGAGACCGACGTTGTGTTCCAGACGCCGGGCGACCTCGTGCCCGGGCTGAATGTGACGGCCGAGGACGAGCCCGAGCTGCAGCGCATCAAGGGGTCGCCGGCGATGCTCGACGTGCTGGTCGCGGCCGTCGCGGATCGGCAGGAGCTGCCTTCGGAGCCGGTGCCGGTCGAGCTGACGGACGGCCCGGTGGTGCTCGACGCGGACGTCGCGCGTGCGGCCCGCGACGAGGCCCGCGCGACCGGGCTGCCGCACAACGAGGCGCGGCCGGTGTTCCGCGAGGCCGTCCGGCGGGGGCTGGCGGAGCGCGCGGTGGATCGGATCGGGGAAGGCTGGCTGTCACCGTCGGACGGCATGCGGACGGAGCTGCGCGCCGAAGTGCTGGCGGAGCTGGCGGATCACGAGCAGCTCGCGTCGGCGCTCGACCGGCTGTGGCCGTTGCTGACGCCGCGCCGGTTGCTCGCGCAGCTGTACTCGTCGCGCTCCCGCGTCGCGGCGGCCGGCGGGGCGCCCGCGCTGTACCGGGCGCGCGGCGCGGCGTGGACGGTGTCGGACGTGCCGCTGCTGGACGAGGCCGTCGACCTGCTCGGTGAGGACCGGTCGGTGGAGCGGGCCGCCATGCGACGCGCTCGCGTCGAGGAGAACTACGCCGCCGGTGTGCTCGACGTCCTCGAGGTCGAGGAGACGATGGACGACGAGGAGCAGCTCACCGCGGCCGACCTGCTGGACGAGCGCGCGCTCGCGGAGCGTCACCGAGAGCGCGACAACCGCGCACTCGCCGAGCGCGCTGCGGCGGACCGCGACTGGACGTATGGGCACGTCGTCGTCGACGAGGCGCAGGAACTGTCCGAAATGGACTGGCGCGTGCTCATGCGGCGTTGTCCCAGCCGGTCGTTCACGATCGTGGGCGACCTGGTGCAACGGCGTTCGGCGGTCGGCGCGCGATCGTGGGCGGAGGTGTTGTCACGCTACGTCGCGGACCGGTGGGTTTTCCGACCGCTCACGGTGAACTACCGGACGCCGGCGGAGATCATGGCGGTGGCAGCGCGGCTGCTGGCGGAGTTCGCGCCGGGAGTGCGGCCGCCGGAGTCGGTGCGTTCGTGCGGGGTGTCGCCGTGGTCGCGGCGGGTTTCTTCGTACGACTTGGCGATTTCTGCCTTTGTCGACTCGGAGGCTTCACGCGAGGGCACGAGTGTGGTGATCGGGCCGCCGGGCGTGGCGGGCACGGTGCCGCCGTCGGCGACCAAGGGCCTGGAGTACGACGCGGTGCTCGTCGTGGACCCCGCCGGCATCCTCGCGGCGAGCTCCCGCGGGGCCGCGGAGCTGTACGTCGCGCTTACCCGCGCAACGCAGCGGCTGGGCATCGTCCACGACGGGCCCCTTCCGGCGGTGTTGCGCGGAGCGGTGCCGGAGGGTGGTGGTCGGGTGAGCCATCGACGTTATGTGTGAGGGCAGTGGTGGCCCGACGTTGTTGTGCCGCTCGGTCTTTGACGAGGGTCGGTGACGTTGTTTCGGAAGACGGCTCGGTGCCGGCGTGGTGGATTCCGGCCATCAGATATCAGATCTGGTGTCTGGCCTTCGGCCGCTTCCGCGCCGGTACCGTGGCGGCCCCGAGTTGTCCACAGCCCACCTGCCGAAGGAGCACCTGTCCACAGATTTTGTTTTCCCCCGTTTTTGGGGCCATGGGGCGATAAGCTGGGACGGGATGGCCCCCTGGGGAGGGCGGGAGTTCCGGCAAAGTCGTGGGTCCGCGTGTGGGGTCCCTCGGATCTGCGTGAATTTCTGTCTCGTGCGCCGGATCCGCAGGGCTGGCGTGGTGTGCGGCATTCAGTGGCGACGATCCTGGCGCGGGCCGAGGTGGCGGGATTCGGAGCTGCCAGATCGGCCTCGGACGAGGCGACGGTTCGCCGGGTGATGGCGCGGACGCCGTGAAGGTTGTTCTCTGTGTGCCACTGGCTGCGGACGTAGCGGCCGATGCGACCGGGGGTGGGCTCGGCGGCTGGTGACGCTGAGCGCGGTGTGGGTGGCGTTGTCCGCCGGCGCGCCGGGTGTGTGGCGCACGATGACGAACGCGCGGGTGGCGTACGACAAGCAAATCGGGTAGCCGAGCACATCCCCGAGTGGCGTCGATCGGGTGATGCTGCGTTCGCACACGGTATGCCGGGAGGGCAGGGCTGTGTGTGGTGAGGGGGAAGGGCTGCAAACAAAGGAAACCAGCCGCGCACACAGCGAAAGCGAGACAGTCAGCGGCGCCTCGCCAAAACCCCTGGCACAGCGGCCCAGCAGCCCGGAAATGAGGCGGGGACCCGGCCTCACCCGAGAAACACCGGCAACCTCAGACGGTCAGGTTGCCCCACGCGTAGTTCTGCTTGGCCAGCTTCAGGTACACGAACAGCTCCGTGGAGGTCACCCCGGGGATGGGGCGCACCTGGTCTCCCAGGACGGCCAGCAGGTGGTCGTCGTCGCGGCAGATCAGTGAGGCCAGGAGGTCGAAGCGGCCGGCGCAGAGGACGACCTGGTGGACGTCGGCAAGGTCCGACAGGCGGTTGGCGACCTCGCGCGGGTCGCCGCTTACGGTGATGCCGATCATGGCCTGGCGGGTCAGATCGACGTTTTCGGGGGCCGTCACGGCGACTATCTGCATCATGTCGTCGCGAAGCAGGCGTTGGACGCGCTGGCGCACGGCGCCCTCGGAGAGTCCGACTGCTTTGGCCAGTGCGGTGAACGAGGCGCGACCGTCGCTCTGGAGTAGGGCGATCAAGGTTCTGTCGGTGCCGTCCAACGCCTTCGGTGTGCGTTGCTCCTCGACCTTCGTACGGTTTCCGTCACCCATGCCGTCCCTCCCTGTGTTTCGGCATGTGATTCCTTAGGCGCGCAGCGTATCTGCCCCCGCGCCCGAACAGGAGTCGGTTTCGGGATTCACGCGATTCGCCGGATGGGTCGACAGCGACGCCGAAATCAGTGGTCAAGGCGCCGTTGAGGTGATGTTTTCGGCGCGCGGATGTGCGCCGGCGCACACGGGGTGCCGGGTCTGGGCTCCAAACCGGTACCGTCTGGCGGCCGTGAGAGCCCCGGAAAGACCCGGAAGGCCTAGCGAAACGCAGCGGCTCCGACCGAATCCCACCCCCATAAGGAGGACCGGCCATGTCCGAAGCCGTCGCGCTCGGCGCCCACCCCGCCCCTTCCGTGCCGGCCAAAGGACTCCGGACAGGGGCTCTGGGCATGGTGTCCGCGATGGTGATCGGAATGTCGTCGACGGCCCCGGCGTACTCGATCGCCGCGACCCTCGGGTTCATCGTGCTCGCGGGCGCCGGCTTCAAGGCCGCCGCGTTCATCCTGCTGTCGTTCATCCCCGTCCTCTTCGTGGCCGTCGCGTTCCGCGAGCTCAACACGGCCGAGCCCGACTGCGGCACCAACTTCACCTGGGCGACGCGCGCGTTCGGCAGCCGCGCGGGCTGGATGACGGGCTGGGTGGTCACGGTCGCGCAGCTGCTGGTGATGAGCAGCCAGTCGGCGCTCACCGGCCGCTACACACTGCTCCTGCTGGGCGCCGACAGCCTGGCGGACAACCGCGCCGTGACCACCGCCATCGGCTGCGCGTGGCTGCTCGCCCTCTGCTACCTGTGCTACCGCGGCATCGAGGTGTCCGCACGCGCCCAGTGGATCCTGCTGGGCATCGAGCTCGCTGTGCTCGTCGTCTTCTCGATCGTCGCCCTCGTCCGCGTCTACGACGGCAGCGCCGGGCCGCAGGCGAGCCACCCGCAGTGGAGCTGGCTGTGGCCCAACGGCGTCGGCCTCGGCACGGCGGTCTCGGCGGTGCTGCTGGCCGTGTTCATCTACTGGGGCTGGGAAAGCTCGCTGTCGGTCAACGAGGAGTCGGCCGATCCGCGCCGCGCGCCCGGCCGCGCCGCCGTGCTCTCGACCGTGCTGCTGGTGCTCAACTATCTGCTCGTCACGGTCGCCGCGCTCGCGTTCGCCGGCGTCGGGGAGGGCGGCATCGGCCTGGGTAACGAGGCCAACTCCGAAGACGTGCTGGCCGGCCTCGGCGGCGCGGTGTTCGGTGACTCCGGGCTCGGCAAGGTGATGGGCCTGTTGCTCATCGTCTCCGTCCTCACCAGCGGCGCCGCCACCAGCCAGGCGACGATCATGCCCGCCGCGCGCACCACGCTGTCGATGGCCAGCCACGGCGCGCTGCCCAAGGTCTTCGGCCGCGTGCACCCGAAGTACCAGACGCCGTCGGTCTCCACCTGGACGTTCGGCCTCGTCTCGCTCGTGCTCTACGTGCTGCTCGCGGTGTGGAGCGACAACGTGCTCTCGGACTCGGTCGACGCCGTCGGCCTCACCATCGCGATCGAGTACACGATGACGGCGCTGGCGTGCGTCTGGGTGTTCCGCAAAACGCTGCTGGCCAGCCTGCGCCACTTCCTCCTGCGCGGGGTGCTGCCGTTCGTCGGCGGGTTGTTCTTCCTGGCCGTGCTGGTGCTGGCGGTGATCGAATACGCGAAGCCGGACGCAGGTGAGACCACCGTCTTCGGCATCGGCGGCGTCGCGGTGATCGGGGTCGTGTCGATCCTGATCGGGATCCCGCTGATGTTCGCCGTGAGCCGGGTGTGCCGTGAATTCTTCGCCGGCCGGAGTCTGCCCCGCGGTTCGGTGCCGCGTGACGGCGAGTCGATCGAGGCCTGATTTAGGCTGGTGGGCATGCCGGACACTCAGTACGAAGACCTGCTCCGCCACGTGCTCGACGCAGGCGCGGTCAAGCAGGACCGCACCGGCACCGGCACGCGGTCGATCTTCGGGCACCAGCTGCGCTACCGGCTGGCCGACGGCTTCCCGCTGGTCACGACCAAAAAGGTGCACTTCCGCTCGATCGCCTACGAGCTGCTGTGGTTCCTGCGCGGCGACTCCAACGTGCGCTGGCTGCAGGACAACGGCGTCACGATCTGGGACGAGTGGGCGTCCGCCGAAGGTGACCTCGGCCCGGTCTACGGCGTCCAGTGGCGCTCGTGGCCGACCCCGGACGGCGGCCACGTCGACCAGCTCGCCGAGCTCCTGACCACGCTGCGGGAGAATCCCGACTCGCGGCGCATGATCGTGTCCGCGTGGAACGTCGCCGACATCCCGCGCATGGCGCTGCCGCCGTGCCACGCGTTCTTCCAGTTCTACGTCGCCGACGGCGAGCTGTCCTGCCAGCTCTACCAGCGCAGCGCCGATCTGTTCCTCGGTGTGCCGTTCAACATCGCCAGCTACGCCCTGCTCACCCACATGATCGCCGAGCAGGTCGGCCTGCGCGTCGGCGATTTCGTGTGGACCGGCGGCGACTGCCACATCTACGACAACCACGTCGACCAGGTCCGCACGCAGCTCTCGCGCGAGGCCCGGGAGTTCCCGACGCTGAGCCTGAAGCCGGCGGACAGCCTGTTCGACTACACCTACGACGACATCGTGATCGACGGCTACGACCCCCATCCCGGCATCAAGGCCCCGGTGGCGGTGTGATCGGCCTGATCTGGGCGCAGGCCGCCAACGGGGTCATCGGCCGCGACAACGAACTGCCGTGGCGGCTGCCGGAGGACCAGAAGCACTTCCGCGAGACGACCACGGGCGCGGCCGTGCTCATGGGCCGCCGGACGTGGGAGTCGCTGCCGCCGCGGTTCCGGCCGTTGCCGGGGCGGCGCAACCTCGTGCTGTCGAGCACGCCGCAGGAAGGCGTGGAGACGTTCCCCGACCTGGCGCAGGCGTTCGCCGCGGTGTCCGGCGACGTGTGGGTGATGGGCGGCGAGGCCGTGTACCGGGCGGCGCTGCCGTTCGCGGACCGGATCGTGGTCACGGAGATCCAGGAGCACTTCGAGGGCGACACGTACGCGCCCGAGGTCGGCCGGCCGCCGGACTCGACCGGCGAGTGGCTGGAGTCGTCGACGGGGCTGCGCTACCGGTTGCTGACCTGGGGCTAGGTGTGATGTCCGGGGACGTTGTTCTCGGTTGGGGTGGGGTCGGCCTGTCGTGCAGACAGGCGAAGGCCTCCGGTTGTGAAGTGGAGCTGTTGAGGAACCGCTTCACCAACGGGAGGCCTTCGTGTCCCACCCTAATGCTGCGTTGACCCCGCGGGCCCGGTTGCGTCTTGCTCGGTTGATTGTCGAAGAGGGCTGGACCGCGACTACTGCGGCGAGAATGTTCATGGTCGCGCCGCGCACGGCCGGCAAGTGGGCCGCGCGGTATCGCGCCGAGGGTCAGGCGGGTATGGCCGACCGCAGCTCCCGGCCACACCGCAGCCCGGCTGCAACACCTGAGCAGCTCGTGCGCCGGATCGTAGGGTTGCGGTGGCGGCAGCGGTTGGGGCCCGTGCAGATCGGTGGCCGGCTGGGTATGCCCGCTTCCACCGTGCATGCGGTTCTGACCCGGTGCCGGATCAACCGGCTTGCCCGCATCGACCGGGTCACCGGAGAACCGTTGCGTCGCTATGAGCACGACCGCCCCGGCTCACTGATCCACGTCGACGTGACCAAGTTCGGCAACATTCCCGACGGCGGCGGCTGGCGTTACGTCGGCAAACGGCAGGGCAAGCGCAACCGCACGCAGACCGCTTACCGCACCGGAGAACGCGACAGGCACCACGGACCCAAACTCGGCACCGCCTACCTGCACACCGTCATCGACGACCATTCCCGGGTCGCCTACGCCGAGATCTGCGCGGACGAGACCGCCGCGACCGCCATCAGCGTCCTGCACCGGGCCGTTACCTGGTTCGCCGACCGCGGCGTCACCACCGAGCGAGTGCTCTCCGACAACGGCTCGGCCTACCGCTCGTTCGCGTGGCGCGACACCTGCACCGCTCTTGGCCTCACCCACAAGCGGACACGGCCCTACCGCCCGCAAACCAACGGGAAGATCGAAAGATTCCACCGCACCCTGGCCGACGGCTGGGCCTACGCCCACTTCTACAAGTCAGAAGCCGACCGTCGAGCCGCCCTACCAGCCTGGCTCCACTTCTACAATCACCACCGACCCCACAGCGCCATCGGAGGCCACCCACCGATCACCCGGCTGACCAACCTCCCTGGACATCACAACTAGGCCAGCAACCGGCAAGGCTCAGCAGCGCCGAAGCAGGTCTTCTTCGGTTTCGCGCGGCACGAGCAGCTTCGCGAAGCCGTCGCGCACGCCGATGAGCGGCGGGCGGCCCACGAGGTTGTAGTTCGACGCCAGCGAGTGGTGGTACGCGCCGGTGCACGGCACGGCCAGCAGGTCGCCGGCGTGGACGTCGTCGGGTAGGCAGACATCGTCGGCCAGCACGTCACCCGACTCGCAGTGACGGCCGACCACGGTCATCGGCGTGCGCGCGGCCTTGGTGTGCCGCCCGACGAGCCGCGCGGTGTAGCGGGCGCCGTAGAGGGCGGGGCGCGCGTTGTCGCTCATGCCGCCGTCGACGGCGACGAACGTGCGGCTGCCGCGCTTCACCGCGCACACCCGGTACACCGTGATCCCGGCGGGGCCGACGATCGCGCGACCGGGCTCGATCGTCAAGCGGGGCAAGGGAAAGTCGTGCGACGAGCATTCGTACCCCAGCGCCACCCGCAGCCGGCGGGCGTAGCCTTCGAGGTCGAAGCTCGCTTCGCGGTCGAGGTACGGCACGGCGTGGCCGCCGCCGAGGTCCAGCTCGCGCAGGGTGATGCCGTACTGGTCGCGCACGCGCACCAGCACCTCCACCATGCGCCGCGCGGCCTCTTCGTAGCGGTCGACGCGGGCGACCTGCGAGCCGATGTGGCAGTGGAGCCCGACCAGCCTGAGCCCGGGCTGCGCGAGCACGGCGGCGACGGCGCGGTCCACGTTGTCGCGGACGTCCGGGCGCAGCGAGAAGCCGAACTTCTGGCCTTCGGTGCCGGTCGTGATCGCCGCGTGGGTGTCGCCGGAGACGCCGGGCGTCACGCGGATCATCACCTGCTGCGCGCCGTGGGCCAGTGCGCCGAGCTGCTCGATCTCGTCGAGCGAGTCGAGGACGATGCGGCGCACGCCGTACTCCAGCGCGGCCTTGAGGTCTTCGGGGGTTTTCGCGTTGCCGTGCAACAGGATCCGCTCGGCGGGGAAGCCGACGGACCGCGCGACGGCGAGCTCGCCCGCCGAACAGGTGTCGAGCGACAGGCCTTCCTCGGCCACCCAGCGCAGCACGGCGCGGGTACACAGCGCCTTGCTCGCGAAGGCCACTTCGGCCTCCGGCAGGGCGCGGCGGTAGGCGCGTGCGGTGTCGCGCACCTGGGCCTCGTCGATGAGGTACGCCGGGGTCCCGAACCGGTTGGCCAGGTGGCTCACCGGAGCACCCGCGAAGATCAGCTCACCGCCTTCGCCGAGGCAGGTGCTGCGCGGCCAGAGCCCCGGCTCGAGATGGTCGGCGGCCTCACAACCGAGGCTGGGGAGGAGCTCGCTGAGTGTCACGGTGACCTCCGGGCGATGTGCGAATTCGGACACCGTCAGCACACTGCGGCGGTGTTCGATTCGCCCCAACCGTGAACACCACCCTGACGCTCCGCCCGGCCGCGCTGACACGTTCTTAACACGCGAGTAACTTCGGCCACATTCCGTTTGACCTGCGAAGAGTCGATTTTTCCCGTCGCGTCCCGTCTCATGGGACATGGTTGAAGAGATGACGGACTTCGCGCCGAAACCGAGACGCACCGCCACGAGCTGCGGGTGCACTGCTACCGGCTGCTGGGTTCTTACGACGAGGCCGAGGACTTGGTGCAGGAGACACTGCTGCGCGCTTGGCGTGGCCGCGGCACCTACGACGGCCGAGCGAGCCTGCGCGCGTGGCTGTACCGCATCGCGACGAACGCGTGCCTGGATCACCTCGCCGCGCACCCGCGTGAGCTGCCGGTGCTGGACCTGCCGGCGACCGGCGGGTCCGATCTGGCGCCGCGCCCGGACGTCGCCGTGCCGTGGTTGCAGCCGGTGCCCGACGACGTGCTCGGCGAGGTGGTCGCGCGCGAGACCGTTGAGCTGGCCTTCCTCGCGGCGATCCAGCACCTGTCCCCCCGCCGTCGTGCGGCGGTGGTGCTGCGTGACGTCCTCGGCTGGTCGGCCCGCGAGACGGCGGCCGCGCTGGAGACGACGCCGGCGTCGATCAACACCGCGGTGCTGCAGGCACGGGCGGCGCTGAAGGAGCACCTGCCGGAGCGGCGAACGGACTGGTCGGCTGAGGGCAGCGGGGAGGAACGCGCGGTGGTGGCCCGGTACATGGCGGCGCTGGTGGATCACGACGAGGCGGCCTTCGCGTCGCTGCTGCGCGAAGACGTCCGCTGCAGTCACGCCGCGGGCGCCGGCGGGCACGTCGGCGCGGAGCCCACTTGGTACGCGGGCCGGGAGACCGTGCTCGAAGGCTGGGCGCCGGCGCTGCGCGGGCCGGACGCCGTGGCTTTCCGCGTGCTGGCAACGCGAGCCAACGGCCTCCCGGCGCTCGCGACCTACGTCCGGATCGACGGCGAGTTCCGGGCGTTCGGGCTCAACGTGTTGCGAATCGCCCGGGGCAATGTCGCCGAAGTGACAACATTCGCACCGGCGGTGTTCGAGCTGTTCGATTTCCCGCAAACATTGATCGATTGACCCCGCTCAGGGCACGAGATCTCCCTGCGCGGCACCGCGATCTCGTCGCGGTGCCGACGCCGGGATGGGTCAGGTCAGCGCATCTTCTCCGGAACCGTGTCCAGCGCGTGCACCATCTGCACGGCCAGCTCACGAGCCTTTTCCTCAGAGAGCTTGGTGTTGTCCAGCACGATCTTCTTCACACGCTCGACCCGCGTTTCGTAACGGCTCGGCGGCAGGGCAGTGGCGGTCATCATCGTCCTCGGTGTTGGGCTTTTTTCGCGGCGCCGCAGACGCAACCGCGCTCGGTGTGGCCGGCGGCGGTCGCGGCGCAGTACCTGCGGGCGATCACGTCGTGCTCCTCGAGCGGGTGCGGGCAGCTGGGGCAGGACGTCTCGGGCCGGACCTCGGTCGGCGTGTCGTGTTCGGCGGCGGTCATGACGTGGCCGGCTCCGGCGTGCGCTCGCGCAGGGGAGCGCCGACGGAGTGGAGGTGTTCGAGCACGTAGCCGTAGGAGCGCGCCCAGCCGCACTGGGCGTAGGAAATCCCGTGGCGGGCGCAGAACTCGCGCACGATCACCTGCGCGTGCTTGAGGTTTCCGCGGGCCATGCTCGGGAAGAGGTGGTGCTCGATCTGGTAGTTGAGGCCGCCGAGGGCGAAGTCGACGACGACGCCGCCGCGGATGTTGCGCGACGTCAGCACCTGCTTGCGCAGGAAGTCGAGCTTGTGGCCCGTGGTGAGCATTTCCATGCCCTTGTGGTTGGGAGCGAACGAACATCCCATGTACAAACCCCACAGGAACTGGTGTACGACGATGAACACCAGACCCGTCAGGGGTGACAACACGATGAACACCGCGGCGAGGTACGCCACCAGGTGCCCGATCAGCAGCGTCGACTCGAGTTTGTGGCGGCGCATGTCACCTGCCCATACCGCGCGAACGCTCGCCACGTGCAAGTTGAGGCCTTCGAGCAGCAGCAGCGGGAAGAACAGGAACGCCTGGTACTTCGCGACCCAGCGCAGGAAACCTCGCTTGTCGTGGCTCTGCGCCCGCGAGAACGCGAGCGCGGCGATGTCGACGTCCGGGTCCTCGTCCTCGTGGTTCGGGTTGGCGTGGTGACGGTTGTGGGTGGCGATCCACCAGCCGTAGCTGAGCCCGGTGAGTCCACCGTGGACGAGTCCGGTGGCGTCGTTGGCCTTGCGGCTGGAGAAGATCTGCTTGTGGCCGGCGTCGTGGCCGATGAAGGCCAGCTGCGCGAACATCATCGCGAAAAACGCGGCGAGGAAAAGCTGCCACCAGGAGTCGCCGAGAAACGCGAACGCCACCCAGCCGCCGGCGAAGGCGGCGAGGTTGAGGCCGATGCGGATTCCGTAGGCGATACGGCGGCGTTTCAGCAGGCCGGCCGCCTTGACGAGCCGGGAAAGTTCGGCGAAATCACTTCCGGTGGACGGTTCTGTGGTGTCGAAAGTTGAGGACGAAGTCATGCCAGCACCGCTCTGGTTCAGGCGAATCGCTTGTCCAGCGACGGTTTCCGGCCACGACGGGTCCGGGTCCAGTCCGGGAGAAGGGCGCTGGGGCCTGGCCGCGGTGGCACCGCAGCCTGCACCCACCTTCTCACCCTTGGCTGGCAAAGGCAATTGCCCACAGGTGTCGAGAAACTTTACGAAAGTCCCCACGACGAGAGCAGGCCGAAAATCCGCTCGCGCTCGGCCGCGGTCAGCAGCCGGCTCGGCGGGCGCACGTCGGGCCGGCAGAGGCCGAGTTGTGACAACGCGTCCTTGACGACGCTCACGTTGTTGGCGTTGTGCTCGGCCGCGCGCATCTGTTCGAACGGCCGGATCAGTTCCCACAACCGCATGGCACCGGGGAAATCGCGCTCGCGCAGCCGGGCGAACAGGTCGAGCGAGATGCGCGGCGCGACGTTCACCAGCCCCGACGTGAACCCCTGCGCGCCGACGGCGAAATAGCCCGGCGCCGAAAGCTCGGCCAGCCCCGCGATCCACACGAACCGTTCGAGACCGGCGTCACGTGAAACTGTTGCAAAACGCACAGGATCTGACACCGCGTACTTCACACCGATCACATTCGGCGCCGCGTCGGCCAGGCGCGCGAGCTCTTCGCCGCCGATTTCCGGGTTGCGCACGTACAGCACCACGCCGACCTCCGGCACGGCCGACGCGATCGCGCGGTGGTACTCGACCCAGCCCTCGCGCGAGACGTACGGGTGCACCGGCTGGTGGATCATCACCAGGTCGGCACCGGTGTCGCGCGCGTGCCGGGCCGCCTTCACGGCCGTGCGCACGTCGTGCCCGACGCCCGCCAGCACGCTCGCCTCCCGCGCAGCCTTCACCGTGACCTCGACACACAGCCGGGTCTCGTGCTCGTCGAGCGCGTAGAACTCGCCGGTGTTGCCGTTGGGCGTGACCACCTCGACGCCGCCGGTCACCAGCCGCTCGACGAGCCGGCCGTACGTCTCCGCCTCGACTCCGCCGCTCCCGTTGAACGGCGTCACGGGGATCGCGACGACGCCAGCCAACCGCCGTTTCTGCACTTCGAACGCCACTGGTGTGTCCGATCTGATATATGATGTGTCGGCGCAGAGGGTAGCACGGTGAGCTGGGTCAGGCGTCCTGATCTTCGGGTCGGTAGACCTGCACGGAGACGCCCTTGCCCGTCGTGCGATGTTCGACGAGCCGCAGTGACTGCCGCGGTGTTCCCGGCGGGAACAGCCGTTGTCCCTTTCCCAACACCACCGGGAACACCCACACGCGGTGCTCGTCCACCAGGCCGGCCGCCAGCAGCGTCCGGAGCAGATCGCTGCTGCCGTGCACCTGCAGCTCGCGTCCGGGCTCGGCCTTGAGCTCGGTCACCGCCCGCACGACGTCGCCGCGCAGAAACGCGGTGCCCTGCCACGACGAACGCGTGAGCGTGCGCGAGGCGACGTACTTCGGCAGTGAGTTGAGCGGTCCCGCGATCGGGTCGGAGCCGCCGACGGTGGGCCAGTAGCCCGCGAGGATCTCGTACGTGCGGCGCCCGAGCAGGAATGCGTCGGCGCGCGAGAACCAGTCGGCGGTGTACTCGGCCATCACCGCGTCGTAGTACGGCGTGAGCCAGCCGCCGAGGTCGAAGCCGCCCCGCGGGTCCTCGGTGGGCGTGCCCGGGCCCTGCACGACGCCGTCGAGGGAGACGAAGGTGGTGGCGGTGAGCGTGGTCATGCCATCGACCCGAACGTCGGGGCGCCCGCGGCCGCGTACTCCTGGATGACGACGCCGGTACTCGTCGCGCTGGTGGACAGCGGGCGCAGGGCGAGCGGGTGGGCGCCGGCGGGGAAGAGCGGGTGGCCTTCGCCGAGGACGACGGGGAAGACGAGCAGGCGGTACTCGTCGACGAGGTCGTCGAGCTCGGCCACGAGGCTGCCGCTGGCGTGCAGCTGCAGCTCGCCGTCGTAGCGGGCCTTGAGCCGGCGGACCTCGGTGGCGAGGTCGCCGGTGACGACGTGCCGCGGCAGGTCACCGGAGCTCGGGCTGTAGTCGGCGACGTCCCTGACCTGCAGGAACGCCGACGCTCGGCGTCGCCAGCGGGCCAGGGCCGCGTCCATCTGCGCGTCGACGTGACCCGGTCCGCGCACCACGCCGTCCAGGGTCAGGAACGCCGTGACGGTCAGCTTGCCCATCGGTCGTCTCCCTCGTTCGTCGGGTCTGTGGTGAACCGTCGAACGAGGGATGCGCCGAATCGACAACTTCTTGTGCGTGGGCTACCAGTTTTTGTGCGGAGATTTTCAGCCGGCGAGGAATGCCGCGAGCTGCTCGACCACGAACGCGTGGTCCTCGGCCTGCGGCAGGCCCGAGACGCCGACCGTGCCGACCGGCCCGACGTCCTTGACCAGCACCGGGAAGACGCCGCCGTGGGCTGCGTAGAGATCGGGGTCGAGGCGGGAGTCGGCCTCGAAGCTGCTGCCCTTCGCGCGGAACTGCGTGCCCACGAGGAACGAGCTGTGCCCGTAGCGGTCGACGACGCGGCTCTTGCGATCGATCCAGGCGTCGTTGTCGGCCGATGTTCCCGGGAGTGCGGCGTGGAACAACCGCTGTCCGTTTCTGCGCACGGAGACGGTGACGGGCAGGGCGCGTTCGCGCGCGGCGGCGAGCAGGTGCTGGCCGAGCGCGAGGGCGGTCTCGTTGTCGAACCGGGGGAACACCAGCCGGCTCTCCTGTTCGAGGAGCTCCTGGATGAGCTCGGTTTCGGTCGTCATGTCCGATATTAAATCAACACTGTTGTTTAATTGCCACCGTGTTCAGCCGCGGTTCACATTCGGCTGCTTGTCGTGCGCCGTGACCTGGGGAAGGCTGCTTGCCGCGCGTGATGTGGATCTCCGTCACGCACATTCCGGACGAGGAGGTACGGATGGGGCAGGCGGAAGGGCGGCTGAGCCGTCGCTCGGTGCTCGGCGGCGCGGCGGCGGCCGGCATGGCAGGCGCGGCGGCGGGTCTCGGCGGCGCGTTCGCCGAGGCGGCCGCGGGCCCCCGGCGGCGCGGCAGCCTCGACGACGTCGAGCACGTCGTGGTGCTCATGCAGGAGAACCGGTCGTTCGACCACTACTACGGCACGGCGGCCGGCGTCCGCGGCTTCGGCGACACCGCGGCCGTGCGCGACGTGTTCCGCCAGCCCGACGCCCAGCGCACCGACGGCGGCCGGCTGCTGCCGTTCCACGTCGACACCGCGCTCGTCGACGGCCAGGACCTCGGCGACCTCGCGCACGACTGGGCCACGACGCACCAGGCGTGGGCCAACGGCGCCTACGACGCGTGGGTCCCGGCCAAGACCGAGATGACCATGAGCTACTTCAACCGCGACGACCTGCCGTTCCACCGCGCGCTCGCGAGCGCGTTCACCTTGTGCGACAACTACTTCTGCTCACTGCAGGGCCCGACCACGCCCAACCGCCTCTACCACTGGACGGGCATGATCGACCCGGACGGCGAGCTCGGCGGCCCCGCCACGTGGAACCCGGACGACTACAAGCCCGTCTACCGCTGGACGACCTACCCCGAACGCCTGCAGGCCGCCGGCATCTCCTGGCAGGTCTACGCGAACGACGAGGTCGGCGACGGCGCGGACGGCTACGTCGGCGACTACGGCGACAATCCACTGTGGCTGTTCCAGCAGTACCACGACGCGCTGGCGTCGTCGGACCCGAAGAAGCGCCAGCTCGCCGAGCGGGCCAGCCTGCGCGCGCAGTGGAAGGCGGATTCGGGGCAGGGCAAGAACGTCGACCACGTGCTGCAGCAGTTCGTGGCGGACTGCAAGGCGGGCACGTTGCCGGCGGTGTCGTGGGTGGTGGCGCCCTACGCGTACTGCGAACACCCGGCCGCGCGGCCCGTCGACGGTGCGGCTTACACCCAGCGCGTGCTGAAGGCCTTGTGGGACAACCCGAAGCTGTGGGAGTCCACTGTGGTCCTGATCAACTACGACGAGAACGACGGGTTCTTCGACCACGTCGTGCCGCCGTGCGCCCCGGCCGGGACGCCGGGTGAGCTGCTGCCGGTGAACCAGCCGTCGGGCCCCGGCGGCGTCGGCACGGGCGCACTGGCGCCGATCGGCCTCGGGCCGCGCGTGCCGATGACGGTGATCTCGCCGTGGAGCCGTGGCGGGTTCGTGAACTCGCAGGTGTTCGACCACACGTCCGTGCTGCGGTTCCTGGAGACGTGGACGGGGGTGCGCGAGCCCAACATCTCCGCGTGGCGCCGCGAGATCTGCGGTAACCTGACGAGCTGCTTCGACTTCTCGCGCAAGGACGTTTCGATTCCGGTGCTGCCGGACGCCACGGCGTTGCGCGCCGAGGCGGACCGGACGCAGACGAAGCTGCCCAAGCCGGCGCCCCCGCTGACGGGCCAGCAGTCGATGCCGGAACAGGAACGCGGCACGGCTCCGGCGCGGGCGTTGCCGTATCAGCCGGTCGCTTCTCTTTCGGTGGGCGCGGGGTCGCTGGCTCTGCAGGCGTCGAACCACGGGGCCGCCGGTTTGCAGCTGGCTTCTTACGCTTATCACGCTGGTGGGGTTTCGCAGCGGTTCGACGTTTCCGGTGGTGGTTCGGCTGCTGGGAAGATTGCGTTTTCTGGTTCTTATGACGTTGCTGTCCACGGGCCGAATGGATTTGTCGTGGAGGCTTCCGGCGATTCTTCTACGGCCGGGGTGGAGGTCTCGGCCGCCATTTCGGGGTCGGCGGCGCACCCGGTTTTTGTGGTTAAGGTGACCAATTCGCTGTCCCGATCGGCGACTTTGACAGTCAAGGGCCGCCCCGGTTTCGTCGTAGGCCCGCACGGTTCGCACACACTTTCCGTCGACGCTCTCGCCGACAATTCCGGCTGGTACGACCTGCGCCTGTCCCTCGTCGGCCACCCGGAGTGGCACCGGCGCTTCGCCGGCCACCTGGAGAACGGCCAACCAAGCCGGACGGCCTGACCCGGCTGCGCGGGGGGACCGTTCGCTGGGCGAATGGTCCCCCGGCGCGCCGCATCCGTGCGCGACTGGACCTCTGGCCGCGCCCGACGGCACGACCGGCCCTTTCGCGCACCGATCGCGCCGCGACTGGACCTTTCGCGCACAGCCTGAGGGGGTGACCGGTCCACTCGCGCACCGACCGCGACGCGACTGGACCGTTCGTGCTCGGCTTGAGGGTCCGACTGCGATACGAGAGGACCTTTCGCGCCGCCGTTTGAGCGCCAGCGGACCTGTCACGGCGCGCCGAGTGCGAGCGAAGGGACCGCTCGTGTCCGCGATAGCGGGGCGAGTGGTGGTCGTTTCGTGCTCGCCACGCCGCCGCGAGTGGTCCACCCACACCGTCCTGGCTGTGCGAGGGGTCTTTCGTGCGCGGCTTGAGGGTGCGACCGGTCTGTTCGCGCGTCGACCGCGATGCGACTGGACCGCTCGTGCCGTCGTGATCGCACGAGGGGACCGCTCGTGTCGCAGTTGCGGAGCGAGCGGTCGTTTCGTGATTGTCTCTGCGGCGCGAGTGGTCCCCTCGCGCCGCCAGTGACCGGAGCGAGGGGACCGTTCGCGCGCATGAAGCGGCACCAGCGCTCCGTTCGCCTGGCGAAATGCGCGAATGGTCCCCTCGCATCAACCCCTTAGCCCCGCAAGGCGTTCAGCGCGAACGCCGCATACATCGCCACCCCAGCAGGCATCGCGGCTTCGTCGAAGACCACCCGGTTCGAGTGGTTCGCCGGAGCGTCCGAGGGAGACAGTCCCGGCGGGCAGGCGCCGAGGAACGCGAATGCCCCCGGAACACGTTGCAGTACATACGAAAAGTCCTCCGCCCCCATGATCGGGTGGGGGATCTCCTGGACGTTTTCCGAGCCCAGCACCGTCGCGCCCAGGGCCAGGACCTCGGTGGCCACCCCGGGGTCGTTGACGGTGGGCGGGTAGCCCGGCTCGATGTCGGCCAGGACGCGGCAGCCGTGGGCCGCGCCGATGGACTCGCAGACGCGAGGAAGCTCGGTGCGGACGACGGCGCGCGTGGCTTCCGACAGGGTGCGGATGGTCCCTTCGAGCACGGCCGTCTCGGGGATGATGTTGGTGGTCGTGCCGGCTTCGATGCGGGTCACGGAGATCACGGCGGGGTCGAAGACGCCGATGCGGCGGGTGACCATCGTCTGCAGGGCGCCGACCATCGCGGCCGCCGCGGGGACGGGGTCGATGGCTTCCTGAGGGGCGGAGCCGTGGCCGCCGCGGCCGGTGACCTCGACGCGGAAGGTGTCGGCGGACGCCATCATCGCGCCGCCGCGGACCTGGAGGAGGCCGGTGGGCACGTTGGCCATGGCGTGGAGGCCGAAGGCGCGCGAGACGCGCGGGCCGGCGGCGTCGAGCACGCCCTCGTGGATCATGAAGCGCGCGCCGTGGTGGCCCTCCTCGCCGGGCTGGAACATGAAGACCACGGAGCCGGCCAGCGAATCCGCGCGCGAGGCCAGCAGGCGGGCGGCGGAGGCGAGCATGGCGACGTGGGTGTCGTGCCCGCAGGCGTGCATGGAGTCGTCGACCTCGGACGAGAACTCGAGGCCGGTGTCCTCGTGCAGCGGCAGCGCGTCCATGTCGCCGCGCAGCAGCACGGCCGGGCCCGGGTGCGCGCCGCGCAGCACGGCGGTGAGCGACGTCGTGGCGCGGCCTTCGGTCACGGAAAGCGGCAGGTCGGCCAGGGCCGAACGGATCGCTTCCTGCGTCCGCGGCAGCTGGAGCCCCTGCTCCGGACGGCGGTGCAGGGCGCGGCGCAACGCGACGGTGCGGTCCTGCAGCTCCCGCGCGGCGTCGAGCAGCCCGTCGAAGCGGGTGTCCGGGAGAGTCGGCAGGTCGGTGGGTCCGGTCATGGCTCGATAGTGGCACCACGGACGCTTCGGGTGCACCGTGCGTGCGCTCGCATCGGCGGCGGAATACGGTGTGCGCATGGCGGTGCAAGAGCCGGTCACGGGCTTCGCGATGGCAGTGGTCCGAGAAGACGGTCGGTGGCGGTGCAGTGCGCTCGATCCCGCGGCGCTCACGGAGCTCGACGCGGCGATCACCGAGCTGGGGAAACTCCGCTCGACCGGCGCGGCGTTCGGGCTACTGGCGGTGGACGACGAGTTCTTCGTGATCGTGCGGCCCAGCCCGCGAGGCCCGTCGCTGCTGCTGTCGGACGCCGCGGCGGCGCTCGACTACGACATCGCCGCCGACGTGCTCGACGTGCTGCGCGTCGACCCGCCCGACGAGGACGACGACGCCGTCTGGCCCGAAGGCGACCTCGACATCCTCGCCGATCTCGGACTGCCGGGCGGCGAGCTTGAAGTTATCGTCGGAGAGGTGGATCTCTACCCCGACGAGCAGCTCCAGATGATCGCGCAGCGCTGCGGCTTCGCGGCCGAGTTCTCGAAACTGCTGGACGAGCTCTGAGACGCCCGGCCGACACCGAAGCCGTGCAGGCGGCGCTCGAAGCCGCGCGCGGTCCAGGCGCCGATGTGCCCATCGGCGCCGTGGTGTTCGGCCCTGACGGAAGGCCTCTCGCCGCGGCCCGCAACGCCCGCGTCGAGCTCGGCGACCCCACCGCCCACGCGGAAATCCTCGCCCTGCGCGCGGCCGCCCGCGTCCACGGCGACGGCTGGCGCCTGGAGGGCTGCACGCTCGCCGTCACGTTGGAACCCTGCACGATGTGCGCCGGCGCCCTCGTGCTCGCCCGCATCTCCCGCCTGGTCTTCGGCGCGTGGGAACCCAAGACCGGCGCCGTGTCCTCCCTCTGGGACGTCGTGCGCGACCGCCGGCTCAACCACCGCCCCGAAGTCCACGGCGGTGTGCTGGCCACCGAGTGCGCCGCGCTGCTCGAGACGTACTTCGCCACCCGCCGCCACCCCGCCGACGCCCTGCCTTCGGCCTCCGGTATTGTTCTCGGCGGTGGCGTGTCCGAGCGGCCGAAGGAGCACGACTCGAAATCGTGTGACGGTTAATCCCGTCCGTGGGTTCAAATCCCACCGCCACCGCTCGCGAGTGGGCGAGGTATGTCAACGGAAAGCGTTGATGTGCCTCGCTCGCTGTGTTTTCTGGGGGTGCAACCCCCAGGCCCCGCCCGGAGGGCGTTGCCCCCGGACCCCCGGTGGTGGTTGCGACTGGTGAGTTGGTCACGGGGGTGGGTGATCGTCTTTGAAAGACAACTCCGGTGGCGTTGAGGTTGACCCCGTGTCCGGACAGCCGAGCGGGGGCGTTCGTTTTCGGGGCACGGGCTGGTCGGGTTCGCTGGAATTCTGGGCACCTCAGTTGCTGGACGCGGCTTTGACGGCGGGCGTCGCTGGGACCCCTGGCACCGCCGTTGGGGGGCGCGATTTTGCTGGCGGGCGTCGCTGGAATCCAGGGGGTCGCAGTTGCAGGGGCGCGGCTTTGACGGCGGGCGTCGCTGGAGCCCCTGGCACCGCCGTTGGGGGGCGGTTTTGCTGGGTGGCGTCGCTGGAATCCAGGGGTCGCAGTTGCAGAGCGTGGCTTTGACGGTGGGCGCCGTTGGAACCCCAGGGTCCGCTGTTGTGGGGCGCGGGGTTGCTGGCGGGCGCGGCTGGAATCCAGGGGCCTCGGTGCCGGAGGGCAAGGCTGTGGGGCGGCGGCGCCGGGAGCCGGGTGCGTCAGTCGAAGGGTAGGACTGGGGTGCCGAAGGGTTCCAGGAACGAGATGGTCTCCATGATCGTCGAGACGCCCGTTTCGACGGCGCGCGCGACGGCGGCGCAGGCGTCGAGTACTGGTTGCACCGCCTCGGTCGAGCGGTCGCCGGCCAGGACGGCGACGGCGGACGCGGCGGCGGAGCCGGCGACGCAGATGACCTGGGCGGCCGTCTCGGTGGCGAGGCGGTCCAGGAGGTCGGCCAGGTCCAGGCCGACGGCGGCGGTGCGGGCGGCGGCTTCGGCGGCCTGCCGGTAGTGCACGTCGAGCTCGTCGGCGCGGGTGCGGAACCGCGCGGCGGGCTCGCCGCCCCAGCGGCGTTCCGCGCGGTGGGCGCCGCTTTCGAAGGCGAGCCGCGCGGTGACCAGGACGTCGCGGCCGGTGGACAAGGTGCGGGCCGAATCGCGGATGGCGGGAGGCGAGCAGTCGATCTGCTGCAGCGCGGCCACGGGGTCCGGCGCGCCCAGGCGCGCGCCGGCCTTCCGCAGCGGCTCGAGGGTCGCGGCGGCTTTCTCCAGGGCCGGGTGCAGGAACGGCATCAGGTGAACAGCGCCGTCGCCACCGCGGGGCGGATCTTCTCCGCGTGCCCGCCCGCGGCCATGCGCAGGCGGCCGGCGAGGTCGGACGTCGCGTCGCCGAGGACGCGGGCGTCGACGTCGCGCGCGGCCAGCGCGGCCTCCCAGCGCGCGGCCAGCTCGCGCGCGGGCGCGGAGATGCCGAACGGCGTCGACTCCAGACGCGCCTCGGCGAACCGGCCGGCCGCCTGGTCGGCGTCGGCCGCGGCCTTGTCCAGCGCGTCGGCCGCGGCGCGCAGCCGCTCGCTCGTCGAGCTCGCCATGGGACCTCCCCTTCCCGGAACAAAACAGTTCAAGGTGGCCAGGCCCCCACCTCGTCACCCTGTAGGGGGAGATCTAACCTCATCACGTCCTGTGTGGTCACTCGGCCGGGCGTAGGACAGTTTCACATCGTGAAGAGCCTTGACCCCGCTCGGCAGCGCTGACGATCATCGCGCCCATGCCAGCCACCCGCCCGCGCCGCCGGCCCGGCCGCCCGTCCGGTGCCGGCACAGCCGCGCGCCGGTCGCCGCGGCGAGCCACCCCGATCGGCCGAACTCCGCTCAACCAAGCCGATTCGACCACGCGGAGGGCTTGATGTCGATCGACCTGCTGCGCTCGTCGGCCACCCCCGCCGACGGCATCCTCGAAGGCCCGCGCGTGCTGCGCCGGCTGCCCGAAGGGGTTGAAGAACGCCCCTACGAGCTGTTCACCCTCCGCCCCCTCGGTCGGGTGATCGGGGCCGAAATCGAGGGCGTCGACCTCGGAGCGTCATTGACCCCCCGGGTTCGCGAAGAGCTGAACCGCGCGTTGCTGGAGTGGAAGGTGCTGTTCTTCCGCGAACAGAAAATGACGTCGGAACAACAGCGCGTGTTCGCTTCCCACTGGGGCGCGTTGGAAACCAACCCTTTCATCCCGCAAGGCGACAACGACGAGGTCGTCCGCTTCACCCGCACCGCGGGCATGCCGGGTTACGAGAACATCTGGCACACCGACGTCACCTGGCGCCCCGCACCCGCGCTCGGCTCCGTCCTCCGGCTGGTGGAGGTCCCGCCGATCGGCGGCGACACGATGTGGGCCGACATGGCCGCCGCCTACGACAACCTGCCCGCCGACGTGCGCGAACGCATCGACGGCCTGACCGCCGTCCACGACTTCGTCCCCGGCTTCGAACGCTTCACCGACCCGGACCTGCTGGCCGCCCACCAGGACCGCTTCCCGCCCGTCGAGCACCCGATCGTCCGCGTCCACCCCGAGACGGGCCGGCGGACGCTGTTCGTGAACCAGGCCTTCACCACCCACGTCGTGGGCCTCGACAAACCCGAGAGCGACCGCCTGCTCCGCTTCCTGTTCCTCCAGGCCCACACGCCCGAGTACCAGGTGCGCTTCCGCTGGACCCGCGACGCCGTGGCGTTCTGGGACAACCGCGCGACCCAGCACTACGCCGTGAACGACTACCACCCCCACAACCGGGTGGCCGAACGCGTCGCGATCGTCGGCGACCGGCCATTTGGGCCTAGCCTGGTCGTATGAGCGAACCCAAGGCCGTGGTCACCGCGTTCCTGCAGGCTCTCGAAGACATGGACGTCGAACGGGCGCTGAGCCACGTCGCTGTCGACATCACCTACCAGAACGTGCCGCTCCCGCCCGCCCGCGGGCTCACGGCCGTGGAGAAGCAGCTGCGCACGCTGACCCGGTTCGGCACCGGGTTCGAAGCACGCACGCACCACATCGCCGCCGACGGCAACATCGTGCTCACCGAACGCACCGACGTGCTGCGCCGCGGCTCGTTCGCGGCGGAGTTCTGGGTGTGCGGCACCTTCGAGGTCGAGAACGGCCGGATCGTGCTGTGGCGCGACTACTTCGACTGGACGACGTTCCTCGCGGCCAGCGCGAAGGGCGCCGGACGCGCTGCACTGTCGGGCGCCAAGACCCTCATCGGCAAGTACCGCTCGTAGGTGGTGCGGCCGCCAAGCCGCCGCCGCACCACCCACGAACCCCCGGGGCAAACTTTCTCGAGGACGCCGCGGTCGCGAGCGAAGCGGAAGATCCCGCGTCCGCGGCGTTCCTCAGCGGGGCGCGAAACCGCGCAAGCCGAACACGATCAACCCCCATGTGATCGTGTCGCCTCCCCCCGCGGTGTGCGACCCGTGAGCTCCCGGGAAGTGGTCTGGGCCACTTTCTCGTGGGCTCGCGAGTAAAGGTACCTCCGTCGCAAACGCACCGCGCCAAAGCTTGACCTGCATTTAAGGCAGATGGGCCGTCCGGGTGACGACCTGGGGAAACGCCCTCAGCGCTTCGGCGCGAGAAACCCTTCGACGGTGCCGATCCCGGCTCCCACGGCCACCTTTGTGGACCGCCGCGCCGACAGCTCGGCCACGTGCCGCAGCACCTGCGCCGCCGCCTCGCCGGCCAGGGGCACGCACTCGTTGTCCTCGCCGCGGCGCACCGGAATGAGCTCGAGCCGCGGCCGGTCGCCGAGCAGGCACCCGGCGAGCAGTCCGTCGACGTGGCGGCCGCGCATCGCGGGCCAGTCGAACACGAGGTTGCCGAGGCTGTAGAGGATCGGGCGGCCGCGGTAGACCTCCACGGCCTGGATGCTGTGCGGCCCGTGGCCCACCACGAGGTCGGCGCCCGCGTCGATGATCGCGTGGGCGTAGGCGATCTGGTACTCGGTGAGCTCCTCGCCCGGCAGTCCCCAGTGCATCGACACGATCACGTGGTCGGCCGTCGCGCGGGCGCGGTGGACGTCGGCGACCAGGCGTTCCAGGTCCGCGGGCACCGGGGTGGTGTGGACGATCGGTGGCCGGCCCGGCACGTCGAGCACTCGCGGGTCCGGCTGGTAGGAGGTGTACGCGCCGGCGACCGCGACGCCCGCCGAATCGGCCTTCGCCTCTTGGCCGACCGGCCAGCACAGCGACGTGAACGCGAGGAAGGCGACGCGGCGGTCGGCCCGCTCGATCACGGCCGGCGTGTGCGCGGCGGTGAGGTTCGGACCGCCGCCGCAGTACGCGATCCCGGCCTTCTCCAGCACCGCCAGGCTCGCGATCATGGCCGGCGGCGGGTACGTCACGTTGTTGGCCACCGACACCACGTCGATGCCGGCGGCGGTGAGCGCCTCGACCATTTCGGGTGCGGAATGGCGCCAATTCGGCTTGTGCGGGATGTCCAGACCGCCGTGGTCGCCCATCGATCCCGACAGCGGGCCCTCGAGGTTGACGAAACGCAGGTCGGCTCCGCTCAACAACGGAGTCAGCGCCCGGAATGCCGTTTTCGGCTCGGTCCGCCCCTGCACGTTGACGTCTCCGCCGAGTACGAGAGAGATCACTGTGTCAACCCGTCCCTCGGAGGTAATTCCGCGAACTCGTTACGAATCGTTGCCTCTTAGTCTTCCTACCCTTCGCTTGTTCGGGGGACGATGCGTCGACCGTTCATGCAAAGGGGACTCAGGGTGACCATATCCGGTCGAAGAAAGAGCGTGCTGACCGCCGCTGCCGTCGCGGGCTTGGTGGTGAGCGGCGCTCCCGCCGCGCTCGCCACACCCAGCGCGGACGCGGTCATCGCCGAGGTCTACGGCGGCGGGGGCAACGCCGGCGCCACCCTCACCAACGACTTCGTGGAGCTCGCGAACCGCGGCGGCGCGCCGCTCGCGCTCGACGGCTTCAGCGTGCAGTACCTGCCGGCCACGGCCAGCGCGTCGAGCACGTGGCAGGTCACGAAGCTCGCCGGCTCGGTCGCCGCGGGCGGCCGCTACCTCGTCCAGGAGTCGAAGGGCACCGGCGGCACCGTCGCGCTGCCCACCCCGGACGCGACCGGGACCATCTCGATGTCCGGCACCGCCGGCACGATCGCGCTCGTCAGCGGCTCCACCGCGCTGACCTGCAAGACCGCCGCCGACTGCGCCGCCGACCCGCAGGTCAAGGACCTCGTCGGCTTCGGTGACGCCGTGGTCCGCGAGGGTACGCCGACCGCCGCGCTGTCGAACACGACCTCGGCCGCGCGCGCCGCGTCGCTGGCCGACACGGACAACAACAGCGCCGACTTCACCGTCGGCGACCCGACGCCCACCAACTCCAAGGGCGAGACGGCCGGCGGCGGCGACACCGGTCCGGTCGACCCGGGAACCCCCGCGAAGATCCACGACATCCAGGGCACCACGCGGATCTCGCCGTTCAAGGACAAGAAGGTCAGCGACGTCACGGGCATCGTCACGGCCGTGCGCACCTTCGGTTCGTCGCGCGGCTTCTGGCTCACCGACCCCGACCCCGACAGCGACCCGCGCACCAGCGAGGGCCTGTTCGTGTTCACCGGTTCGACCACGCCCGCCGTGGCCGTCGGCGACGCGGTGACCGCGGCCGGCACGGTGAAGGAGTTCTACCCGGACGCCCCGGCGACCTCGAACTACCAGTCGCTCACCGAGCTGTCCAGTGCACAGTGGACGGTCGGCACGCACGGGAACCCGGTGCCCGCGCCCACGAAGATCACGCCCGACCAGATCCCGGACGTGCTCGCACCCAACGCCGGCGGCAACATCGAGGCGCTGCCGCTGGAGCCGGCGAAGTACGCGCTGGACTTCTGGGAGTCGCACGAGAGCGAGATCATCAGCATCTCCGACGCCCGCGTGGTCGGCCCCAGCAACGACTTCGACGAGCTGTACGTGACGACGAAGCCGCAGCAGAACCCGACGCCGCGCGGCGGCACGGTGTACCTGGGCTACGACAAGATCAACACGGGCGTGCTGAAGGTCCAGTCGATCATCCCGTTCGACCAGCAGCCGTTCCCGAAGGTCAACACCGGTGACGTGCTGACCGGCACGACCTCCGGCCCGGTCGAGTACAGCAGCTTCGGCGGCTACACGCTCTTCGCATCGCAGATGGGTCCGGTGAAGGACAACCACCTGCAGAAGGAGGTTACGGCGCGCCAGCGGCCGGGCCAGCTCGCGGTGGCGACGTACAACGTCGAGAACCTCGCGCCGTCCGACCCGGACACGAAGTTCGCGCAGCTCGCGCACGGCATCGTCGACAACCTGGCCGCGCCGGACGTCGTGAACCTGGAGGAGATCCAGGACAACGACGGCGCCACCGACGACGGCGTGGTCACCGCCGACGTGACACTCAAGAAGTTCACCGACGCGATCGTCGCGGCGGGCGGCCCGCACTACCAGTGGCGCGAGATCGACCCGACCAACGACGAGGACGGCGGCGAGCCGGGCGGCAACATCCGCGTGGGCTTCCTGTTCAACCCGGCGCGAGTGTCCTTCGTGGACCGTCCGGGTGGCAGCGCGACCTCCTCGGTGGGCGTCGTGAAGGACCACGGCAAGGTGCACCTGACGCAGTCCCCGGGCCGCGTCGACCCGACGAACGACGCGTGGACCGACAGCCGCAAGCCGCTGGCCGGCGAGTTCGTCTTCCAGGGCCGCACGGTGTTCGTGATCGCGAACCACTTCAACTCGAAGGGCGGCGACCAGCCGACGCACGGCCGGTTCCAGCCGCCGGTGCGCAGCTCCGAGGTGCAGCGCCAGAAGCAGGCGATCGTGCTGAAGGGGTTCGTGTCCCAGCTGCTTTCGGCCGACCGCAACGCCAACGTGGTGGTGGCCGGTGACCTCAACGACTACCAGTTCTCGCCCGCGCTGGCCCAGCTGACGTCCGGCGGCCTGAAGGACCTCATCTCGACGCTGCCCGCCGCCGAGCGGTACAGCTACGTGTTCGAGGGCCAGTCGCAGGTCCTGGACCACATCCTGGCCGCCCCGGCGCTTCGCGGCGTGGACTACGACGTGGTCCACATCAACGCCGAGTTCGCCGACCAGGCCAGCGACCACGACCCGCAGATCGTGCGGTTCCGGCCGTCGACCGGGAACAAGCTGCAGGACCTGGCTTACGACCTGCTGGACTACCTGGACCAGCTGCTGGGGCGGACTGCTCCGCGCAAGTAGTTCTCTCGTAAGGCTGAAGGCCACCATTCTCCGCGAATGGTGGCCTTCGGTGTGTCCGGGGACGCGGTGATCTGGAACAAGTAGCCGATCGGCGCGATACCCGTAGCCGAAAGGCGTACGTGGTGATCACTCCGGCGAGCGTTGTCCGGAGTGGGCCGGGATTCGTACGTTCGGACCAACCGATGAGGAGGTCCGAATGCGCAGGATGGTGACCGTGGCCGCGGCTGTTCTGGTGGCCGGCACGGTGGTGGCGGCGCCCGCCATGGCGGTGTCCGGTGGTGAGCCCACGCCCGAGGGTGCGGCGCCGTGGATGGCGACGGTCGTGTTCAAGGGCGACGAGCCCCTGGTGCAGCGGGAAAGCTGCGGTGGGGCGTTGATCGCGCCGGATCGGGTGGCGACGGCGGCGCACTGCCTCGACCACGTGGACCCGACGCATTTCGAGGTGCACCTCGGGGGTGGGACGCTGTCGACCGATCCCGGGCGGATCGTGCCGATCGACGGGTGGTCGATCGACCCGGGGTTTCGGCTGATCCCGTCGCCGCTGGCGCCGGAGGATTACTCGAAGGCCAGTGCGGCCGACGACGTCGCCGTGATAAAGCTGGCGCGTCCGGTGTTCGACGTCCCGACGTTGCCGGTGGCCACCCGGGCGCCGAAGCCGGGGTCCACTGTGGACGTGTACGGGCACGGGCTCACCAAAACTCCGGACCCGAAGGATCCGTTGCCCGCGCTCGGTGACCAGCTCGCGCACGCGCAGCTCAAGGTCATCGACGACCAGGCGTGTGGACAGTCGTTCGGGAGCTCGGACGTGGTCGACGGCCCGTCGGTGCTGTGTACGCAGGCCGCGGCCACGGTCTGTCCCGGCGACAGCGGTGGCCCGCTGGTTCAGGACGGCCGGCTCGTCGGCGTCGTCAGCTTCGCCGGTGAGGTCGCGGGCAAGCAGTGCGGTGAGCCGACCGCAAACGGGTTCGCCGATGCGGTCGCGTCGCGGAAATTCCTGACGCAGCCGAGGCCGCCGCTGGCGCCGATGACTGAGCACGAGCCGACGATCACCGGCACCAAAGCCGCAGGCAACACGCTCACCTGTGACGCTCCGAAGTGGACGAACGGCGAACCGGCCAAGGTGGACTACGCTTGGTACTCCAACCGGGTCGACCCCGCCAACGGCTTCGAGTTCTACGTCCCGGTCGAGGGCGCCACGAACCCGCAGCTCACGATCACCCCGGACCTCGCGGCCCACAAGCTGAACTGCGGCGTCACCGCCAGTACCGCGGGCGGCACCGTCGTGCTCTACACCGACGTCGTCTGACGCGTCAGCGTTTCGCCCGCCACCCGAGCGCCAGCACCGCCTGCACCAGCTCCTGGTACGACGGCTTCACTTCCTCGAGATACCGGTCCAGGTACTGCGGCCGCGCCGTCGACACCGGCTGCGGATCGTCGGCCGGCTCGAGGAAGTTCAGCCGGGCGACGTTGTGCAGGGCCATCTTCCACCAGCGCGACGCGCGTTCGGCCGCCTTCTCCTCGCGTTCCTTCGCGGCGGAGACGGCGGCGTGCGCGTCGGCGAGCTGGTGGTCGATCTCGTCGGCGCGGGCGAGCTCCCAGGCCCGCAGGTTGTCGGCGGAGCCGCGGGCCAGGCCGACGATCTCCTTGTAGCGCATGGCCGCGCTGGCATCGTCCGTCATGACGGGTCTCCGGAGGTCTCGGGGCGCTGGAAGGGGATGATCACTTCGGGGGCGCCGTGCGTGGTGCGGTCGAAGAACAACGCGCGGCCCTGGCGCGGCGACCAGTGCACGACCTGGCCGGCGGCGAACGGCGAAAGCTCGTTGCCCTGCACGTCGAGCGCCGCCCACGTACCGATGTCGTCGGTGCCGCCGAAGCCGAGCGTGTCCTTGAGCCGCGCGATGCTGCGCCACCAGCCGATGGTGTGCACGCCGTGGCCCGGGCCGGTCTTGAGCACCGTGCGCAGGTGGTCGAGGCCGCTCTTGAGCTGGCCGGGTGCCTTGGTCTCCAACGCGGGCAACGCGGCGTCCACCCCGTACAGCAGCAGGATCCGCGACGGACCGCCGAGCTCCCCTTCGACGATCGAGGTCAGCAGAGCCGACAGGTCGTCGATCAGGTCCGCGATGTGCCCCTCGGCGCGCAGCCGCTCCGTCAGCTCCAGCACGGCCGGTGCGCACGCCTCGATCGGGCAGAACAGCACGAACTCGACCTCGCCGATCTCGTACTGCCGCGCGAGCGACCGAGCCGCGGAGTCCATGATGGACAGTGCCTCGGCCGACGCACCGCCCAGCACGGCGACGTTGCGACCCGGCGCACGCGGCAGCTCCACGCCCTGCGCGGCCTCCGTCACGTCGATCGACTGGCCCAGCAACGCACGTGGGCGCGAGGTGGGCTTGAGCTCCGTGTACGCCGGGAACTGTTCCAGCACCGGCGAATGCGCGCCGTCGAACAGCCGGGGGCGCGGGAAGCGTCCGGAGTAGAGCTCCCACAGCTTGTGCTGCAGGTCGACGAACACGTTGCGGCTGCTCGCGTCCGGGATGTGCGCGAGCAGGTTTCCGTGCGCCACACCGGAGTCGTGGTTGATCACGGCGTGCCACTTCGGCGCGGACACGGCCGCGTTGTTCGTCTCCGCCAGCACACGCCGCGCCTTCGGCATGGCGATGCGCAGCGTGCACTGCTCGAACACCGCCGGCTTGCCCCAGAACGCCTCGATGCCCGCGACGTCCTGGCTCGCCAGCACGAGGTGGATGCCCTGCGAACGCCCGCGCCGCGCGATGTCCTCCAGCAGCTGCGTGGCCGTGGCCGTGACCTGGTCGCGCCCGGCGAACAGGTACTGGAACTCGTCGATCACGGCGACGATCCGCGGCCAGTGCCCGCCCGGGTCCTGCTCGCGCAGGTCGGCCAGGTTCGTGACCTCGTGTTCCTTGGCGGCGGCCGAACGCCGGCGCAGCTCGTCGGCGAGGAACCGCAGCAGCGCCAGGCCGAACTCGCGGTCGGTGTTCACGTTGACACCCACGAGCTTCGCGTGCGGCAGCCAGCTCGCGTCCTTGCGGCCGGGCGCCAGGCCCGCGAACGACACACCTTCCTTGAAGTCCAGGAGGTACAGCGCCAGCTCGTCCGGTGTGTAGCGCGCGGCGAGGCTGCCCAGCAGCGCGTACAGGAAGTTCGTCTTACCGGACCCGCTCGGCCCGCCGATCAGCGCGTGCGGGCTGGCGTCGCCGATCACGACCTCGACGGCCTCGCCCTCGTAGAACCCGACGGGCGCGCGCAGCTCCCGCGCCGAGCTCTCCTGACCGAACTCCGTGGGCAGCAGGTCGGCGAACGACCGCGGCCCACCCTGCTTGGCGATCAACGCTTCCGCGATCCGCCCGGCCGCGCGGATGACCTGCCCGGACGGCAGCGGCGGGTCGAGGTCGACGACGAGGTCGGTGCCCGTCATGCTGCTTATCGCACGCCGTTCGTCGAGCAGGCTCAGCGATTCGACCGACGCGCTCACGGCCGTGGGCACGTCGATCAGGATCAGGCAGATCCCCGCGGCGAGCGCGCCGCTGGCCACGCGCTTGAGGTCGCGCGCGAGCTCGGGTTCCAGCGTTTCGCCGTTGCCGTAGAGCACCGCGATCCGGTACGGCTCCACGCGCTGGTTGCCGGCGCGGCGCAGCTCCCGCAACGACGTGTGCCCGGCCTGCATGCCGGTGGCGTGGATGCGGCGGATGTGGCCGGCGAGCTCGTCGAGGAGGTCTTCCAGCCGCGTCGGGTCGTACAGCGACAGCGCGCTGGTGCGGCTGATCGGGTACAGGTCGGGCAGGATCGCGGTGAGCTGCCCGATGTCCCACAGGTGGATCTTCACGGCGCCGGGCTCGAACGTCGAGAGCACCCGCATCAGCAGGTTCTGCACGATCCCGTCGATCACCGGCCGCGTTTTGGGCGCCGAGGTGATCTGCAGGTGCGACTCGTCGAGCAGGGGCACGGCGACGTCGAACGTCCGCGAGATGTCGCGGCCGGCCGCCGTCGCCGAGCCCACGCGCCACAGCCCCGGCGCGATGATGCCGGGGTTGGTCCCGACCCGGCCGAGCCATTCGCTCGGCGGCCGCCCCGCGGGGCCCGGGGCGTTGGCCGCCACCAGGTCCCGCAGGGCGCCCGGGCCCGAGCTCCAGTCGGTGTAGAACGCGTTGCGCACGCCGCCGAGCGAAGCGAACACCTCGTGCGCGGCCGGGTGCCGCGCCCATTCGGTCTGCTGCTCGGCATCGGCGTGGTTCATGCCGACCCGCACGATTTCCTGTTCAAGAGCGAGCCGCGCCACGTCGGCCTCCGCGGCCTCGCGGGCGCCGGCGGCGGCACCGAGCACGAGCCCGATCTGGTGCCGGACCCGGTCCAGCGCCGTCTGAACGCGGTTGCGCTGCTCGGCGGATTTACTGGCCATCGGTGCTGCTCATAGCGCGGTCGTCCCTACAGACGTGACTGATATCCGCTCACCAGGTCGTCGGCGGCGGCTAGGCGGGTGAGGAGGTGGTCGAGTCCCTCGTCGGCCTGGTCCAGTTGCGTCGGCAGCCAAGGATCGGCTTTCGCCTGTGCGTCGACGAGCGCTCTGCGGGCGTCCCCGAGCAGGGACTTGGCCCGCTCGGCGTGGGCGCGCCCGTCGGTGAGGCCCGTCATCGCGGCGGTGAGCAACTGGTGGATCTCGGCGAGTCCCGACATGCGGTTACAACCGGGCCGAGTAGGAGTCGGCCGACGAAATACTGGCCTGGATGGTGCTTTGCATCCCGGTGATTCCGTTCAGCGCTTCGGCCAGCAGACCGTGGGCCTGGTTGACCTCGTGCTGACTGCTGCCCTGCGTCGCCTGGGAAAGCGACAACTGGGCTTCTTCGAGAGATTGCGCTGCCTGCTGCAGGGCGGCGATGCTCGCGGACGCCTTCTCGTTCGCGAGCGCGATGCCAGCGCGGATCTCTTCCACTCCGGGCATGGGGGCGGACTCCTCGGTGCGTCGGGGCTGGAACGACCACGTACAAACTTAGCGTGATCAGGTGTCTTCGGTAAGTGAGGAACTGGGGGAGAATCGACAAGGCCCCGGACGTGGGTGACGTCCGGGGCCTCGCGGGCAGCGGTCGGTAACGGGACCCCCGAACCGTGTTCCAGCCATGGTGACCTGCGGTTTTCGAGGCTCGCGCGCGAGTGGCCGCGCCCAGGTCAGGCCGGTATTCGTGACACCGATGAACCTCTCCGAACTTCTACGATCGAGTCTGCGGAGGAGACTAGCGCGTGGGTTCGGGGTGGGTTCCGGAGGTCCTCGGCTAGCCCCGTGGCCTGCACGGGTGTCGATCAGCAACGCTTCGGCAACGGCCCAACGGGCCGTAGGCCGACCAGCCGAGCGCGGCGCGAACCGGCGAAATCGGGGATGTGGAAGGAAATTCGGGTTTTCGGACGGGCGTGCCGCGGCGGGCCCGGGGTGACGCGATGGTGGACCGGTTCGGCACCTTCGACCCGGCCGCGTCGCTCCGGGCGCTCGACGCGCAGCGCGCGGCGCGCCGGCGCGGCCTGAGCCGGACCGCGGTGGCCGCGCACTTCTGGACCTCGACGCCGACCTCGACCATAGCCGCCCCGGCGACCACCTGTTCGCGGCAACCATCCGGATCGTCCGGTGGACGGGCGATCCGTCGTCGCAGTTCCTGCGTCTTGCGCGTGGTGAGTCTCGGGATGGCAATTGAGACGGGAATTGAGACTGCAACGACAAAACGCCGAGCTGCTCGTGAAAGCTGCCCGGCGTTTCGCCTGCTATTGCGGCGGAGGATACAGGATTCGAACCTGCGAGGGCGTGAACCCAACACGCTTTCCAAGCGTGCGCCTTAGGCCGCTCGGCCAATCCTCCGTGGAGAAGGGTACCGGATGGGGTGGTGCGGTCCCGCAGGTGGGCCGGGGGTGGGGATCAGGCCGGGACGACGTCGGCGACGACGATGGTGATGTTGTCGGGGCCGCCGCCGTCGTTGGCGAGGGTGATGAGGGCGGGGACGGCTTCGTCGGGGGTGCCGGCGGCCAGGGTTTCGGCGATGGCGGGTTCGCCGGCGCCGGCGGTGAGGCCGTCGGAGCAGAGCAGGAGGCGGTCGCCGGCCAGCGGGGTGAACTCCCAGACGTCGGGGTCGCCCGAGCCGGTGCTCTGGAGGGCCTTCATGAGCAGCGAGCGGCGCGGGTGGTCGATGGCGTCGGCCTGGGAGATGCGGCCGTCTTCGACCAGGGCCTGCACGAGGGTGTGGTCACGGGTGATGCGGTGCAGCTCGCCGTCGCGCAGGAGGTAGCCGCGGGAGTCGCCGATGTGGGCGGCGGCGAAGCGGACGCCGTCGAAGAGCAGGCTGGTGAGCGTGGTGCCCATGCCGTGGGTGGCGGGGTCCTGCTCGGCGACCTCGGCGAGGCGTTCGCCGATGCGCCGGACGCCGTCCGCGAGGGTGCTCTGGAGGTCGATCGAGGTGAGGTCGAGCGAGCGCAGCTCGGAGTCCAGGCTCGCGAGCACGCCGACCGCGGTGGCACTGGCCACTTCCCCGTGGGGCTGACCACCGATACCGTCGGCCACGGCGAGCAGGCGTCCGCTGGCGTAGACGGAGTCCTCGTTGATCGAGCGTCGTCGCCCGGTGTCGGAGCCCGCGGCGTAGCGCAGGGTGAACCGGGTCTGGTTGGTGGCCATGCCACCATGTAACCATTGGTTGACTGAGTTAACAAGCAAAACGATGGAAACTCCAGTCATCAGCTATCGTGCTGGCCATGGACGACACCGCGACGGTCACCGCCGCCGACATCGCCCGGCTCGCGGGGGTGCGCCGCGCCGCGGTGAGCAACTGGCGGCGGCGCCACGACGACTTCCCGCGCCCGGTGGGCGGCACCGCGTCCAGCCCGCTGTTCTCGCTGCCCGAGGTGCAGGCGTGGCTGGCCGGCCGCGGCCGGCCCGTGGAGCTCGCGCCGATCGACCTGGCGTGGCAACGGCTGCGCGCCCTCGGAGACGACCTGGAGCTGGGCACCCGCGTCGCCGACGCCGGTGAGTACCTCGCCCACGCCACCGAACGTCCGACGGACGACCCCGAGCTGCTCACCCTCCTCGCCCAGGCGGCCACGGTGAACGGGGCGACCTGGACCTTCGAGCAGCTCTGCGAACGCTACTTCGAAGCCCACGCGCGACGCGTCTCCCCGACGACGCCCGCGTACGCGAGCCTGATGGTCCGCCTCACCGGCGCGAAAGGGACCACCGTGCTCGACCCGGCGTGCGGCTTCGGCTCCCTGCTCCTCGTCGCCGAGGCCGCCCGCGCCCAGGGCCAGGACAGCGACCTCACCACTGCCCGCATCGCCGCCCTGCGCCTGCGTCTCCACGGCGCCGACACCGAGATCCACGCCGGAGACTCCCTGCGTGAAGACGCCTTCACCGGTCAGCAGGCCGACGTCGTCCTCTGCGACCCGCCGTTCAACGAACGCGCCTGGGGCCACGAAGAGCTGGTCGGCGACCCGCGCTGGGAGTACGGCCTGCCGCCGCGCGGCGAGTCGGAGCTGGCGTGGGTGCAGCACTGCCTGGCGCGCGTGAAGCCCGGCGGCACCGTCGCCGTCCTGATGCCCGGCGCCGCGGCCGGCAGGCGCAGCGGCAAACGCATCCGCGCCAACCTCCTGCGCGCGGGCGCGCTGCGCGCCGTGCTCACCCTCGCCCCGGGCACCGACCTCTGGCTGCTCACCAGACCCGAGCCCGGCACCCGCGCGCCCGCCACCGCGCTGATCGCCGAGACGACCGTCGACGACGCCGAAGCCCTCTGGCACGACCACCTCGACAACGGCACCGGCGAACGCATCATCGACCTCCTCGACGACGACGTCGACCTCACGCCCGCCCAGCGGCGCACCGCCCGGGAAGACCTCGGCGAGGCTTTCCTCGCCGCACAACGGCTTTTCAGCCGCGTCGGCCTCGATCTCCCGCCCCTGCAGCCGACGGGCGAGGAACCGGCGCACACCACCGTCGGCGAGCTGGTGAAGGCCGGCGCGCTGGAGATCCACCACGCGCCCACGCGGACGGGCGACGGCGACGAACCCGTGCTGACCCCCGACGACGTCCTGGCCGGCCGCGCCCCCACCGGCTACGCGGCCCCCGACGGCGCGGCCGTGATCGCGCACGAAGGCGACGTGATCGCGTCCGTCACCGGCGCCGTCAAGGTCCACAGTGGACCGCCCGTGCGACTCGGCCCCGCGCTTTCCCTCTACCGCGTCGATCCGGACCGCCTGGACGCCGAGTTCCTCGCCGGCTGCCTGCGCGCCGCCGATTTCCCCGTGCACAGCGCCTCGACCCGCATCGACGCGCGGCGGCTCAAAGTGCCGCGCTACCCGCTCGCCGAGCAACGCTCGTACGGCGCCGCCTTCCGTGCCCTCGCCGAGTTCGACCGGGCGCTGCGGGAGACGGCGGAAATCGGCCGTGACCTGGTCCGGCTAGGCTTTGCGGCGCTCGCCGAAGGACGGCTGCGGCCCGGCGCCTGAAGGGAAACCATGCTCATCGCCGATCGCTACGAGGTCGACGAGCTGCCGCTGGGCCGGGGCGGGATGGGCGCGGTGCACCGCGGGCACGACCGGCGGCTCGACCGGCGCGTCGCCATCAAGCTGCTGCGCCTGCCCGGCCGCGACGAAGAGCTCGAAGAACGCTTCGCCCGCGAAGCCCGCATCCTCGCGACGCTCGACCACGCCGGCGTACCCACGCTGTACGACTTCGGCACGCACGACGACCGGTTGTTCCAGGTCATGCAGTTCGTCGACGGCGTCACCGTCGCCGATCTCCTCGCCGAGCACGGTCCGCTGCCGGTCCCCTGGGCGGCGGCCATCGCGGCCCAGACCGCCGCCGTGCTCGCGGCGGCCCACGCCCGGTCCGTCTGCCACCGCGACCTCAAGCCCGCCAACCTCATGCTCTGCCCCGACGGCAGCGTGAAGGTGATGGACTTCGGCCTCGCCGTGCTGCGTGAAGCCGACGTCGCCCGCTTCACGCGGGCCGGCCAGCTGCTGGGTACGCCGTCGTACATGGCGCCGGAGCAGATCCAGCGCGGCCTCGCGGAGCCGCGGAGCGACCTGTACGCGCTGGGCTGCGCGTTGCACGAGATGCTCACCGGCCGTCAGCTCTTCACCGGCCCCACCGCGTACGCCGTGTTCGAGAAGCAGGTGAAGGACGCGCCCGCCGCCGTGCCGGGGGTCCCCGCCGCGCTCAACGCCCTGCTCGCCGCGACCCTCGCCAAGGATCCGGCAGACCGTCCTTCCGGCGCCGACGCGCTGTACGCGCGGCTGGGCCCGTTCGTCCGTGATCTGCCGCCGTTGCCGGGGTTCCTGCACGCGGTGCCGAGCCCCGCGCGGATGTACGCGCGCGTGGTGGCGCAGGTCCGGGGATGACGAAGTCCTCCCGACCGGGTGCGGTCGGGAGGACTTCGCGGTGGATCGTCAGGCGCGCACCGCCGGCCGGCTCTGCTCGGCCAGCGGGAGGCCGCGCTGCTGGATGCGGTAGTAGGTCAGCGCGTTCTGGACCCCGATGCTCAGGCCCAGCGTCAGCAGGATCGACGCCGAGGTCAGGCCGCTGCCGAAGCCCAGGTAGCCGCCGAGGAAACCGAAGCCGACGCGGGCGCCGATGGTCGCGAGCCACAGCACCAGCGTCAGCGCCGAGCCCTTCTGGAACGTCGTGGTGCCGCGCGCCGTGAGCGTGGTGCTCGCGCTGCGGGCGAGGCCGAGCACGATCAGCACCGCGATGTCCGCGCCGAGCAGCACCAGCTCGCCGGTGCTCGCCTTCGGCAGCGCCTGGGCCGTGGTGAACACGCCGATCGCGGTGAGCACGAGCGGCATCGTGACCAGCGACTTCCGGCTCAGCAGCGTGCCGCGCAGCTGCTTGTAGACGACTCGGTAGAGGACGAGGGCCGCGATGGCGAAGTAGGCGAGGAGGGTCAGCGGGTTCATCGGGGGCTCCTTGGTCGGTGGTGACACCCAGATTCGTCCTTTCGACCTGCCGTTTCGTCGGCTCACGGGCGGGTTCCGGGTGGATCCTCGCGTCCACCCGGGGGTGGAGCCGCGCCGAAATCGTGACCTTCGGGCCGCAACCACCACCGGGGGACGGTCGTCTATCCCCGTGACAAGTTCGACCTGATCGAGTTCCCTGGGGGTACCGGATCGTGAAGAGGCTTCTGGTGGGGATCGCGGCCGTGGCCAGCGCGTTCGTGCTCGCCGCGTGTTCCGGCGGTGGTGCGTCGCCCGCCAACGTGACCGGTGGTGGCGCGGTGGAGGCGGGTGCCGGCGGCGGTGCGCCGACGACCTCGGCGACGACCTCCGCGGCGACGTCGAGCAGCGCGCCCGCGACCACGAGCAGCGCCCCGGCCACCACCAGCTCGCCGGCCACGAGCACGTCGAAGCCCAAGCCGACAACCACCAAGCCGAAGCCCACCACGACCAAGCCGAAGCCGCCGGTGACCGCGGCCGCCGACGTGCCGTGCGCCAAGGCCGCCGCCGCGTCGGGCACGGCCGCGTGTGTGGACATCTCGGCGCACAAGGCGTGGCTGCTGCAGGACGGCAAGGTGATCTACGGCCCCGTCTCGATGCTGCCGGGCCGCAAGGGCAACGCCACGCCGACGGGCTCGTTCCACGTGCTGTCGAAGGAGAAGATGCACTACAGCCGCGAGTTCGACAACGCACCCATGCCGAACTCCGTGTTCTTCTACCCCGGCGACGCCTTCCACACCGGCAGCCTGAAGACGTACTCGCACGGCTGCGTGCACCTCTCGGCGACGTCGTCGCTGAAGTTCTTCAACACCCTCCACGTCGGCGACGTCGTGCAGGTCGTGCCCTGACGCCCTGACGGGTGGGTGAAACGCGAAGTGGGGGCGCCGGTCGGAACCGGCGCCCCCACTTCTTTTTCGTCCTTACGCAGGTTGATCTCGTGCCCCCGGTGCCCGGGATCGCGCCGAGGGAGAGCTTGTCGTAGCGGTTGATGAGCCCTCGCATCAACCATCCGGGGTGGGCTCAGGTGTTCGAATGTGCACAGCGTTCGCAGGTCCGGGTGACATCCGCCGGTGCTTAACGAAATTCACCCGGATGCGGTAACAACGTCCTCTTCGTGAGCGATAACCGATCACTCACGAAGGGGCACACCGCATGGCCTGGAACAAACTCCGCTCGCTGCTGACGGCCGCCGTGCTGGCCGTGGCGCTGGTCCCGATCACCGCGTCCGCCGCGGCGGCCGATGACGCGGCGCCGACGTTGCCCGCCGGCTTCGTGCTGCGGGACACGCCCACCGGGCTCTCGCCCTACGACTTCACCGACTTCGCGTGGCTGCCCGACGACAGCGTGCTGGCGCTGGGCAAGAGCGGTGCCGTCAACTGGGTCCCGGCCAACGGCTCGGGCGACCCCGTGCGGATCGCGAACTTCCCGGTCGAGACACAGGGCGACATGGGGCTCACGAGCGTCGCGCTCGCCCCGGACTACACGACCTCGCACCAGATCTACCTCAACCGCGCCGTGAGCACGGGCGGCGGCCAGTACGTGCTGCGCGCCGCGCGCTTCACCGTGACCCTCGACGGTTCGGGCCACCCCTCCGGCCTCGCCGACGAGAAGGTGATCTTCGAGCTGCCCGGAAGCCAGTACTACATCCACGGCCTCGACACCGTGATCCCCGCGCCCGACGGCACGCTGTGGTACTCGGTGGGCGACAACGGTGACGCGGGCAAGACCAACGAGGTCGCTTTCGTGGCGCTCGACCTCGACTCGCCCCACGGCAAGATCCTGCACATCACGCCGGACGGCAAGGGCGTGCCGAGCAATCCGTTCTACGACCCTTCGGCCCCGGACTCCACGCGCAGCAAGGTGTTCGCGAGCGGCTTCCGCAACCCGTTCCGCTTCACGCTCGATCCGAAGAGCGGCCTGCCGGTGGTGGGCGACGTCGGCTGGTACCTGTGGGAAGAGATCGACGTGGTGCAGCCCGGCGCGAACCTCGCGTGGCCGTGCTGGGAAGGCAACCACCCGACGCCCGGCTACAGCACCGACGCGCGCTGCGCCCACGTCGTGAACACCCCGCCGCTGTGGGAACACCAGCACGGCGACGGGCCGGCGAACGGCAACAGCGTCACCGGTGGCGTTGTCTACAGTGGAACGACCTACCCGGCCGCGTACCAGGGCGCGTACTTCTTCGGTGACTACGCGGGCCAGAAGATGTGGACGCTCAAGTACAACGCACAGGGCGCCCTCACTCAGGCTCCGGTGAACCCGCCGCCGTTCGCGAACATCGGCGGCGTCACGCGGATCTCCTCGGCGCCCAACGGCGACATCGTGTTCGCCGACCTCAACGGCAGCCGCCTGCGCCGCCTGAGCTACTCGACGAACAACGCGGCGCCGGTCGCGGTGGCGACATCGTCGACTGACCCCGGCACGCGCACGGTTTCCTTCGACGCCAGCGGTTCGTACGACTTCGACGGCGACGCGCTCACCTACACCTGGGACTTCGGCGACGGCACCACGGCGACGGGCGTGACGGCGAGTCACCAGTACGGCACCGGCGCGTCGTTCACGGCCACCCTCACCGCCCAGGACCCCTTGGGCGCCAAGGGGACCACGACTGTCGCGGTGGCTCCGGGCAACCACTCGCCCGACCTCGAACTGTCCACTCCGGACAAGACCTTCGCCGTCGGCGAGCCGGTTTCGCTGACCGCCACAGCCACCGACGAAGAGGACGGCACGCTGCCCGTCACGTGGACGTCGCTGATCCGGCACTGCCCCGACCTCGGCGCGTGCCACGTGCACCCCGACGACGGCGCGACCGGCCCGTCGCTGTCCGTGCCGTTCACCGACCACACCGACTCGCGCATGGAGTTCACCGCGACGGTCACCGACAGCGCCGGTGTGAAGGCGAGCAAGACCTACGTCGCCCTGCCGCGCCAGCACCGGCTCACGCTCGTGAGCACGCAGCCGGCCGCGTTGAGCATCCCCAGCGAGGGCGGCGTGAGCAGCGCGATGGTCACCGAGGGCGCGACGTTCGACGTGACGGCGTCGACGCTGGGCAGCGACGGCGCGTCGAAGTTCACCGGCTGGCAGGACGGGCCGGCCACCGCGTCGTGGTCGATCACCGTCGGCGCGAGCGACACGACGCTGACCGCGAACTACGCCACCGCGATCGACCAGCGCTACGCCGCCGAACCCGCGCTGCGCACGCTCGCCGGCGCGGCGAGCGGTCCCGAGGTGGTCGACGGCCCGGTGCACTACCGCCCGTACGCCAACGCGCGCCTGTATTGGACCGCGGCGACCGGCGTGCGCGAGATCGGCGGCCAGATCCTCGCCGAGTACCTCGCGATCGGCGGGCACCAGGCCTACGGGCCGCCGGTGACCGACGAGACGCCGACTCCGGACGGCGTCGGCCGCTACAACCACCTGCAGGGCACGCCGGGCACGCAGGCGGCGTCGATCTACTGGACGCCGTCGACGGGCGCGCATTCGATCCAGGGCCAGATCCGGGCGAAGTGGGCGGCGCTGGGCTGGGAAAAGACCATGGGCTACCCGATCAACGACGAGGCCGGCACCCCCGACGGCGTCGGCCGGTACAACCACTTCAGCGGCGGCGGCTCGATCTACTACACCGTGGCCACGGGCGCGCACCAGATCGGCGGGGCGATCAAGCAGAAGTGGGCCGCGTACGGCTGGGAACGCGGCCTCGGCTACCCGACCACCGACGAATCGGTGACCCCGGATGGCGTCGGCCGGTACAACCACTTCACCGGCGGCGCTTCGATCTACTGGACACCATCGACCGGTGCGCACGAGATCGGCGGGGCGATCAAGCAGAAGTGGGCGGCGTACGGCTGGGAACGCGGCCTCGGCTACCCGACCACGGACGAAACCGCCACGCCAAACGGGGCCGCGCGCTACAACCACTTCAGCGGCAACGCGTCGATCTACTGGAGCCCGGCGACGGGCGCGCACAACGTGAAGGGCGAGATCCGCAAGCGCTGGGCCGCGCTCGGGTGGGAGAAGTCTTACCTGGGGCTGCCGACGTCGGACGAGTACCGCTACGGCGCCAACGGGTTCCGCAGCGACTTCCAGGGCGGCTACATCGTGTGGACGCCGGCGGGGGCGGTCGACCATCGCTGGTGAGTGGCCAGGGTCACCCACGTCGGCTCCGGCGTGGGCGATCTGTCCATTGTGGGCGTTCCCGGCGGGTGAGAAGTGCCCGCGTGGACGGCAAGTCAGGAACTTTCAGACAACCGTTTGTGGGGTAACTTCACGGAAGATCATCGAGAAAGGTCTTCCATGCGCAAGCTCGCCACGGTCGCCGTCGCCGGCGTTGCCACTCTCGCCACCCTGCTCGTGCCGTCCGTCGCGTCGGCCACGCCCGGTCGTGGCGTCAGCGCGACCCTGATCTCCCAGTGGACGGCCGGCAACACCGACTTCGTCCTGCGCGAGATCACCCTCGCCCCGGGCGGCTCCACCGGCTGGCACACCCACGAGGGCAACCTCTACGGCTGGGTCCGCTCCGGCACGCTCACCCACTACGAATCCGACTGCGCCGTCGACGGCGTCTACCACCAGGGCGCCCCCATCATGGAACCGGCAGGCGCCGACCACGTCCACATCGGCCGCAACGAGGGCACCACGCCGATGGTCCTCGACGTCCTCTACGTCCTGCCCCACGGCGCGCCGCTGTCGGACGACGCGCCGAACCCGGGCTGCAGCTTCGACTGACGCTTTCGGAGCCGGGGGCGCCGCGGTCGGGGCGGCACCCCCGCGGTTCCGGTGGCGTCAGAGCAGATCGGCGGGCCGCGTGCCCTTCGCGGTGAGCGGCAGGCCGAGCGCGACGCGTTCCACGAGCCAGCTGCTCGGCCGGTAGCGCGGGTCCCCTGTGGACTGGTGCAGGCCCGTGAGGACGCGCAGCACCTTGTCCGCGCCGACGAGGTCGCCCCATTCCAGGGGGCCGCGCGGGTAGCCGAGGCCGAGTCGGACGGCGGTGTCGATGTCGGCCGGCTCGGCGAGGTTCTGGGCGGCGATGTAGCACGCCGTGTTGACGATCGAGGCCAGCAGGCGCTGCGCGACGGGCGCGGGGCCGTCCTGCACGATGGTCACCGGGCGGCCCGTGGCGGCCAGCGCGCCCCACGCGGCGCGGCCCGCGGCGGGGTCGAGTCCCGGGTGGACGGACAGGGTGAGGCGGCCTTCGTAGCCGCCCAGGGCGTCGACGCCGCAGACGCGCGAGGCGGGCAGGCCGGCGCGCGCGGCGGCGTCCAAAGTGGACTCACCGCGCAGTGACACCAGCAGCACGGCGTCGGGGTACGCGTCGGCGACGACCTGCACGCCGGCGGCGGTGAGCAGGCGGCCGAGGCGTTCCTCGGCGGTGAACACGGGCTTGTCGGGGGCCGGCGGCGCGGCCGGTTCGGGCGCGACCTCCTGCTTGCCGTCGACGTAGCGGTAGAAGCCCTCGCCGTTCTTGCGCCCGAACAGCCCCGCCGCCACTCGCGGGCGCGTCAGCCACGACGGGCGCAGCCGCGGCTCGGAGTGGAAGCCGCTCCAGATGCTTTCGAGCACGGCGTGGGAGACGTCGAGACCGGTGAGGTCGAGCAGCTCGAACGGTCCGAGCTTGAGCCCCAGCACGTCTCGCGCGATGCGGTCGACGTCCGCCGGCTCGGCGACCGACTCGGACAGGATCTGCAGCGCCTCGGTGTTCAGGCCGCGCCCGGCGTGGTTGACTAGGAAGCCCGGCGCGTCCTTCGCGAGCACGGGTTCGTGGCCCCAGCGGCGCACCAGTTTCAGCGCCTCTTCGGGCAGCCATTCGACCGTGCGGACGCCGGGGACGACCTCGACCAGCCGCATCAGCGGCACGGGGTTGAAGAAGTGCAGGCCGACCACACGCGTCGGGTCGGTCAGGCCCGCGGCGATCTCCGTGACCGACAGCGAGCTCGTGTTGGTTGCGAAAACCGTGTCGGGCCGGCAGACCTGCTCGAGCTTGCCGAACAGCACGCGCTTGGCCTCGAGGTCCTCGCGCACGGCCTCGATCACGAGGTCCACGTCCTGGGCCGGCGCGGACGGCGCGTCCACCATCACCAGGCGCTCCTTGGCGGCGCGTCCCTCGGCCTCGGACAGGCGACCCTTCGCGACCAGCTTGTCGAGCATGCCGTGCACGTAGTCGAGCGCGGAGCGCACCGCGTCGAGGTCGAGGTCGGCCAGCTCGACCGTGACCCCGCCGGTCGCGGCGAGCTGGGCGATGCCGCGCCCCATCACGCCGGTCCCGACCACCCGGACCCTGCTGACCCGCTCGGCCCATCCCGCCACGTCGAACCACCTTCCCCGCGAAGTCGTCACGCGCGAACGTACCGTCTCTCCGCCGTCGGCGAACCGTCCCGAGAGGGCTAGTTGTGATGTCCAGGGAGGTTGGTCAGCCGGGTGATCGGTGGGTGGCCTCCGATGGCGCTGTGGGGTCGGTGGTGATTGTAGAAGTGGAGCCAGGCTGGTAGGGCGGCTCGACGGTCGGCTTCTGACTTGTAGAAGTGGGCGTAGGCCCAGCCGTCGGCCAGGGTGCGGTGGAATCTTTCGATCTTCCCGTTGGTTTGCGGGCGGTAGGGCCGTGTCCGCTTGTGGGTGAGGCCAAGAGCGGTGCAGGTGTCGCGCCACGCGAACGAGCGGTAGGCCGAGCCGTTGTCGGAGAGCACTCGCTCGGTGGTGACGCCGCGGTCGGCGAACCAGGTAACGGCCCGGTGCAGGACGCTGATGGCGGTCGCGGCGGTCTCGTCCGCGCAGATCTCGGCGTAGGCGACCCGGGAATGGTCGTCGATGACGGTGTGCAGGTAGGCGGTGCCGAGTTTGGGTCCGTGGTGCCTGTCGCGTTCTCCGGTGCGGTAAGCGGTCTGCGTGCGGTTGCGCTTGCCCTGCCGTTTGCCGACGTAACGCCAGCCGCCGCCGTCGGGAATGTTGCCGAACTTGGTCACGTCGACGTGGATCAGTGAGCCGGGGCGGTCGTGCTCATAGCGACGCAACGGTTCTCCGGTGACCCGGTCGATGCGGGCAAGCCGGTTGATCCGGCACCGGGTCAGAACCGCATGCACGGTGGAAGCGGGCATACCCAGCCGGCCACCGATCTGCACGGGCCCCAACCGCTGCCGCCACCGCAACCCTACGATCCGGCGCACGAGCTGCTCAGGTGTTGCAGCCGGGCTGCGGTGTGGCCGGGAGCTGCGGTCGGCCATACCCGCCTGACCCTCGGCGCGATACCGCGCGGCCCACTTGCCGGCCGTGCGCGGCGCGACCATGAACATTCTCGCCGCAGTAGTCGCGGTCCAGCCCTCTTCGACAATCAACCGAGCAAGACGCAACCGGGCCCGCGGGGTCAACGCAGCATTAGGGTGGGACACGAAGGCCTCCCGTTGGTGAAGCGGTTCCTCAACAGCTCCACTTCACAACCGGAGGCCTTCGCCTGTCTGCACGACAGGCCGACCTCACCTCAACCGAGAACAACGTCCCCGGACATCACAGCTAGTTCACAGCCCCACGAAGTCGGCCATCTGTCCGGTCAGGTGCTCGAAGTAGGCGTCGGACGGGTCGACGCTGCCCACGTACTGCCCGAACAGCTCGAAGCTGATCGCGCCGAACAGCTGCGTCCACGCGCCGATCAGCCGCGTCACGACCTCGGCCGGCGCGTTCGCACCCAGGGCCCGGGCCAGCCCCTCGGCCTGTCCGCGCAGCTCGGCGGACATCGGGGCCGTGACGGCCGGCTCGTGCGGATCGGCCTCCAGCAGCACCTTCGCCATCGCCTGCGCCACGCGCGCGGCGGGCACGATCGTGTCCTGCGGCGCCTGGTAGCCGGGGATCGGCGAGCCGTAGATCAGCGCGTACTCGTGCGGGTGCGCCTTGGCCCACGCGCGGGTGGCCTGCCAGACGGCGTGCCAGCGCTCGCGCGGGTCGCCGGTGCCCGGGTCGGCCTTCTCCGCGGCCTCGCCGACGGCGTCATAGGCGTCGATGATCAGCTCGGTGAGCAGGCGGTCGCGGCTGGGGAAGTAGCGGTAGAGCGCCGAGGACACCATGCCCAGCTCGCGCGCGACCGCGCGCAGCGACAACCCGTGCGCGCCGACCTCGGCCAGCTGGCGGCGGGCTTCGTCCTTGATCTCCTGCGTCAGCTCGGCGCGGGCACGTTCGCGGGCGGTCCTGGTGGCGGTCATGGGGACCAGTGTGCCACTTCGAGAGCGTTGCACAAAATGGAGAGCACTGCTCTTGACTCTGAGCGCGGCGTGGTGTTCACTGATCTCAACGGAGAGCAGTGCTCTCGAAGAACCTGGAGGTCCTGAGATGAACACCGAGAAGCGCTACATCAAGCCCGCCAAGGCCACCAACTCGTTCAACAACTTCGTGCAGTGGCTGACCAAGCGGGGCGTGAGCGTGGTCGGCAGCCGCGTGCTGATGGTCCGCGGCCGCAAGACCGGCGAGATCCGCGAGGTGCCGGTGAACCTGCTGCCGTTCGAGGGCGGCCGCTACCTGGTCGCGCCGCGCGGCGAGACGCAGTGGGTGCGCAACCTGCGCGTGGCCGGCAAGGGGCAGCTGCGCGTCGGCAAGCGCGTGGAGGGTTTCACCTACCGCGAGCTGGCCGACGACGAGAAGCCCGTGCTGCTGCGCGCGTACCTCAAGCGCTGGAAGTTCGAGGTCGGCGTGTTCTTCGACGGCGTGGACGCCAAGGCGCCGGAGGAGAAGCTGCGCGAGATCGCGGCGGGCTACCCCATTTTCGAGCTGATGCCCGCCTGAGCTACTTCTTCGTGGACCGCCGAGCTGTGGCGGCGACGGCCACGACCCCGACGAGGATCGCGACCAGCCCGATCAGGAACCACAGCTTCTGACCGGTCATGAAACTGCCGGTGATGACGCCGGCGCCCTGCAGGACCCAGACGGCCCCCACCAGCACCAGCACCGCGCCGATGGCCAGCGTGATCCAGCGTTTCACGGGGGTTCCTCCTAGGTGGCCTCTTTCGCGACCAGGTCGTTGCGGTAGGCGTAGACGACGGCGTGCACGCGGTCGCGCAGGCCGAGCTTCGCGAGCACGCGCGAGACGTGCGTCTTTACAGTCTCCTCGCCGACGTGAAGCTGGCGTGCGATCTCCGCGTTGCTGCGCGCGTCGGCTATGAGAAGCAGCACCTCGCGCTCACGGGACGTGAGCCGCGCCAGCTCTGGCGGCTCGGTGGCGCGGGGCTCGAGGCTGGTGGCGAAGCTGGCCACGAGCCGGCGCGTGACCGACGGGTCGATCAACGCGTCACCCCGCGCCGCGACGCGCATGGCTGCCACGAGCTCTTCGGGGGCCAGGCTCTTGAGCAGGAAGCCGCTGGCGCCGGCGCGCAGGGCGCGGTAGACGTACTCGTCGGCGTCGTAGGTGGTCAGGACCAGTACGCGGGTGTCGTTGCCGGGGGTCGCGAGGATGGCCTCGGTCGCGGCGAGGCCGTCGAGGCGGGGCATGCGGACGTCGAGGACCGCGACGTCCGGCTTGAGGCGCCGGGTTTCCGCCACGGCTTCGCGCCCGTCGGCCGCTTCGCCGACGCACTCGAAGTCGGGCTGCGTGTCGAGGAGGGCGCGCATGCCGGAGCGGAACATGGCGTGGTCGTCGGCGAGCAGCACGCGGATCATGCGACCTCCTGTTTCTTGCGGGGCGATTGGCCGGCGGCGTGGCCGGGCCGGCGCGGTGGTGTGCTCACGCCACCTCCAGCGGGAAGCCGGCCTTGACCTGCCAGGTGTTGTCCTTTTGGCCGTACGTGACTTCGCCGCCGAAGAGCGTCACGCGCTGGCGGATCCCGGCGAGGCCGCGGTGGGCTCCGTCGCGCTGCGGGACGGGGCGGCCGGCCTCGTTGGTGACGGTCAGAACGATCTCCGTGCGCCGGTGGTCCAGCTCCAGCTCCACGGGTCCGGTGCCGTGGCGCAACGCGTTCGTGAGGGCTTCCTGCGCGATGCGGTAGAGGGCGACGTCGAGCGAGCCGGGGACTTCGCGGACGTCGCCGTGCACCGTGAGACGCACGGGCAGGCCCGCGGCGCGGACGGTGTCGAGCAGCTCGTCGAGGTTGTCCAGCCCGGGCTGGGCGGCTTCGTCGCCGCGCGCGTGCAGCAGATCCAGCAGGCGGCGCAGATCGGCCATCGCGGAGCGGCTCGCCGACTCGACCGCTCCGAGGGACTTGTGGACCTGGCTTTCCCCCTTGGGCAGCCCGAGCCGCGCGGCGCCGGCGTGCACGCCGATCGCGCTGACGTGGTGGGAGATCACGTCGTGCAGATCGCGCGCGATGGTCTCGCGCTCTTCGAGAACGGCCCGCCGCACTGCTTCGGCTTCGTGCCTTCGGCGCTCTTCGGCTTCCCGCTCGAGGTCGGCAATGTAGGCGCCCCGGGCCGTCGTGTACCGGCCGACGAGCCACGGCAGCACCGCCGACACGGCCATGCTGATCGCGACGAGCGCCGGGTTCGCGCCCCGGCCCCCGCCCAGCAGCTCGCCCGCCCCGACCCCCGCCAGCATCGCGACGAGCGCCACCACCGCCGGCCCCACCCGCAACCACGCCCCGGCCCGATACCCGGCGACGAGGATGCCCGCGTTGTTGCCGACTACGAAGCCGGTGCAGGTGCAGAGCAACAGCGGGGCCGCGACGAAGAGTGCGGCGTGTCCGGCCGCCACCCAGCCCGAATACCGGGCCGCCCCGGCCAGGGCTGCGTCCACGATGACCGCTCCGGCGAGCACCACCCAGCCCCGCCACCCGGCCTCGGGCAGCGGCCCGCGCAGGGTGAACAGGGCGACGTCGCACACCAGACAGACGAGCGCCACCAGCAGCGACTGACGCGCCAGCGACCCGTTGATGTCCCGCACCCGGCCAACCTACGCACCGACGGCGGCGTTTTGGTGCGCTTTGGGAAGGGGGCGCACGTTTGGTTGAGCGGGGCGGCGGTGAGCCGTTTCGGTGTGGGCCGGGGTTGGCCGCGCGAGGGGACCGATGGGTTCGGGTGGGTCGCGCGAGGGGACCGATGGGTTCGGGTGGGCTGCGCGAGGGGACCGATGGGTTCGGGTGGGCTGCGCGAGGGGACCGATGGGTTCGGGTGGGCTGCGCGAGGGGACCGGGCCGGACCTCGCGAGTGGACCGATGGTGCCTAGTTTGCTGCGCGAGTGGACCGGTCGTGCCGAGCTGGTTTCGTGAGAGGGCCGGTCGGGCTCGGAGGCTGGTGGGGCGTCACCTCGCGAGTGGACTGGTCGTGCCGTCGCAGTGGCGCGAGGGGACCGGTCGTGCCAATTCGCGCAGGCGAGTGGGCTGGCCGGGTCGGGTCGGCGACACGGCTGGACCGGTCGTCGTGTGCTGGCGCGTCGCGATGGGACGGCTCGTGCCGAGCCGTTCCTGCGATGGGACCGATCGTGCCGAGCCGGCTCCTGCGATGGGACCGATCGTGCTGCGCGGTGGTGCGACTGAACCTGTGATGCCGGGTTTGCCGCACGAGGTGTCATGGTGTGGTCGTCGCGCGAGTGAACCTTTCGCGCTGTGCGTCGCGAAGGGACCCGTCGCCCGGGGCGCGGTGATACGAGGGGTCCAGTCGCGCACAACTTCTGCGGAAGAGGACCCGTGGGTGGGGTTGTTCGCGTTGGAGTCGGAGGCGCGAGTGGACCGGTCGTGCGCGGTCGGCGGGGCGAACGGGCAAGAGGGGCGAAGCCCAGCACCGCGAGTGGACCGGTCGTGCCCGAAACGACGACGCCGGCGTCACCGCCCAATGGTGGTCGGGGCGGCAGCGCCGGCGTCGGGGGAGCCCGGTCAGTTGCCGTAGCGGCGGCGGCCCTGGCCGGGCTGGCCGGTGCCGCCGGGGGTGCGTTGGGTGGCGGTGGCGGACTGCAGGGAGGTGGCGGTGGCGGTGGTGCCGTTGAGTTTGGCGATGACGGTGACGTTGTCGCCGGTCTTGGGGGTCGTCGCGGATTTCTGGGTGGACGAGTCGAGGACGTAGGTCTGTTTGTAGCCGTCCTTGCTGGTCAGGGTGACGGAGGTCGCGCTGATCTCGGTGATGGCGCCGGTCTGGAGGCGTTCGGTGACGTAGCCGCCGTTGGGGTCGGTGACGACGAAGTCGCCGTGGAGGGCGTCGCGGAGGGCGGCGCCGCCGCCGCCGAAGCCGCCGAAACCACCGCGGCCGGCGAAACCGCCAGGGCCGCCCTGACCGCCAGGGCCGCCGAAGCCGCCGGGGCCGCCGGGGCCCTGCTGCGCCGAGGCGTCATTGGAGCTGGTCCCCGCCCAGATCGCGAGGCCGCCGCCCACGGCGATGACCACCGCGACGCCCGCGGCGATCGCCGTTTTGCGGCCCGACCACGACTTCTTCGGGGCCGCCGGTGGCTCGCCGCCAGGGGCGCCCCACGTGGCGCCCTGTGCTGGATCGGTCGTCATGGTGTTTTCCTCCGGGTCTTGACTGTCGAACCGAGAGTCGCGGCCGCCGCTGTGCGGGAGCTGTGTCCGGAGTGGGTTGAGGCTGTGCAAGAAGGCCACGAACGGCTGACCACCGCACAGGAAACGCACAGTCGCCGCACAGCTCGGCCTGAACACCGGCCCCGAGGATGGCACCATGAGCAGTATGAACGCGACGTCGCCCGGCCGGGGCAAGGACGAGTTGCGCCGCGCCGACGGCAGCCCGGTGCGGGTGCTGGTGGTGGACGACGAGTCGACGCTGGCCGAGCTCGTCGCCATGGCGCTGCGCATGGAGGGCTGGGAGGTGCGCAGCGCGGGCGACGGCACGGAAGCCGTCCGCGTGGCGCGCGACTTCCGGCCCGACGCCGTGGTGCTCGACGTGATGCTGCCCGACTTCGACGGCCTCGAGGTGCTGCGCCGCATGCGCGCCGAGGCGCCGTTCCTGCCGGTGCTGTTCCTCACCGCGAAGGACGCCGTCGAAGACCGCATCGCCGGACTCACCGCGGGCGGCGACGACTACGTCACCAAACCCTTCAGCCTCGAAGAAGTCGCGCTCCGTCTGCGCGCCCTCCTCCGGCGTGCCAACGGGGTGACGGGCGCCAGCGGTTCGCAGCTCGTGGTCGGCGACCTGACCCTCGACGAGGACAGCCGCGAGGTCCACCGCGGCGGCGACCTCGTGCCGCTCACCGCCACGGAGTTCGAGCTGCTGCGCTACCTCATGCGCAACCCCAAGCGCGTGCTGAGCAAGGCGCAGATCCTCGACCGCGTGTGGAGCTACGACTTCGGCGGCCAGGCCAACATCGTCGAGCTCTACATCTCCTACCTGCGCAAGAAGATCGACGCCGACCGCGAGCCCATGATCCACACGATGCGCGGCGCGGGGTATGTCCTCAAGCCCGCCGGCTGAGGTGCCCGCGCGCCGGCCGTGGTCGCTGCGGCGCCGGCTGATCGTGCAGCTGGCGGCGCTGCTGGCGCTCGTCTGCCTGGTCGTCGGCGTGGTCACGGAGTTCGCGCTGCAGGACTTCCTCGTCGGCCAGGTCGACAAGCGCCTCGCCGCGGCGACCGACCGCGGCTTCCGCAGCGGCGACCGGCCACCGTGGATCTACGGCGACAAACCGCCCCCCGACCCGCTGCGCGTGCTCGGCCAGGGCGACGGCACGCTCGCCGTCCAGGTCCACAACGGAGCCGTGCGCGCGGCCGTGCTCAACTTCGGCTCCGCGACGCCGTCGAAGGTCAAGCCGCCGCTGCAGTCGGTCTCCACCGCGCAGCAGAAGCTCCTGCTCGGCCTCCCGCCCGACGGCCACCGCCGCACCATCGACCTCGGCGGCGACCTCGGCGACTACCGGGTGATCGCGTCGTTCTCCCCGTCCGGCGACTTCTCCGTGGTCGGCCTGCCGCTCTCGGACGTCACGGACACGTTGTGGCGCTTGGGATTCATCTTCGGCGGGGTCGCGCTCGGCGGCATCATCGTGGCCGGCGTCGCGGGCGCGGTGACGATCCGGCGCACCATGGCGCCGCTCGACCGGCTGGCCGCCACCGCGTCGCGCGTGTCGGAACTGCAGCTCGACCGCGGCGAGGTGGCGCTGTCGGAGCGGGTGCCCGAAGTGGACACCGACCCGCGCACCGAGGTCGGCAAGGTCGGCTTCGCGCTCAACCGCATGCTCGGCCACATCGCCAACGCGCTGAAAGCCCGCCAGGCCAGCGAAAGCCGCGTGCGCCAGTTCGTCGCCGACGCGAGCCACGAGCTGCGCACGCCGCTGGCCGCCATCCGCGGCTACGCGGAGCTCACGCGGCGCAGCAAAGAGCAGGTGCCGCCCGACGTCGCGTTCGCCATGAACCGCGTCGAGTCCGAGTCGGCACGCATGACGACGCTGGTGGAGGACCTGCTGCTGCTCGCCCGGCTCGACTCCGGCCGCCCCGTCGTGCCCGAGCCGGTGGACCTCTCACGCCTGGTGGCCGACGCCGTCGCCGACTCCCACGTGGCAGGCCCCGACCACAAGTGGCGGCTCGAGGCTCCCGGCGAGCCGATCAGCGTGCTCGGCGACGCCGGCCAGCTGCACCAGGTCGTGCTCAATCTCCTGGGCAACGCCCGTACCCACACCCCGCCCGGCACCACCGTGACCACGGCGCTGTCCACACAGGACGGCTGGGTGCGGCTCTCGGTGCTCGACGACGGCCCCGGCATCCCGCCGGAAATCCTGCCGGACGTGTTCGAACGCTTCGCCCGCGGCGACAACTCGCGCTCCCGCGCGGCCGGCAGCACGGGCCTCGGTCTGGCCATCGTCGCCGCCGTCGTGGCCGCGCACAGCGGCCGCGTCTCGGTGTTCAGCGAGCCCGGACGAACCGAGTTCGTCGCCATGTTCCCGGAATACCGTGACCCGGCTATCACCCGGTCGTGAATGTCTCACAGGACGCGCACAGGAAGCGCACAAGGAGCCCACAAACCGCGTCGTGAGCATGGCCGCATGACGAGTGCCCTCACCGCGCCCGGACCGACCACAGTGGACCCGACACCCGCGGCCCCGCCGACGGAGCGGCCCAGATGGGTACGGCCGGCGGTCGCGGTGCTCCTGATCGCGACGGCTGCGCTGTATGTCACCGATGTCGCGATTTCGGGCTGGGGCAACGACTTCTACGCCATGGCCGTGCAGGCCGGCACCGAGAGCTGGAAGGCGTGGTTCTTCGGCTCGCTCGATCCGGGCAACGTGGTCACGGTCGACAAACCGCCGTTCTCGCTGTGGGTCATGGGGCTCTCCGGCCGGATCTTCGGCTTCTCCAGCTGGAGCATGCTGGTGCCCGACGCGCTGGCGGGCGTCGCGTCCGTCGGCCTGCTCTACCTCGCGGTGCGGCGCCTCTCCGGGCCGGGCGCCGGATTGCTCGCGGGCTCCGCGCTCGCGTTGACGCCGGTGGCGGCCCTGATGTTCCGTTTCAACAACCCCGACGCGTTCCTCGTGCTGCTCCTGGTCGCCGCAGGCTACTGCGTGGTGCGCGCGCTGGAGCACGCGAGCACGAAGTGGCTGCTGCTCGCGGGCGTCGCGATCGGGTTCGGGTTCCTCGACAAGATGCTGCAGGCCTTCCTGGTGCTGCCGGCGTTCGTGCTCGCCTACGCGGTGGCGGCGCCGACGTCGCTCGGCCGGCGCGTGTGGCAGCTGCTCGCCGCGGCCGGTGCGGTGCTCGTGTCGGCGGGGTGGTGGGTGCTGGCCGTCGCGCTGTGGCCCGCGGCTGACCGCCCGTACATCAGCGGTTCCACGAACAACAGCGTGCAGGAGCTGGCCTTCGGCTACAACGGGCTGGGCCGGATCTTCGGCCAGGGCCACGGCGGGGGCGGTGGCGCCCGGCCCGAGCTGCCCGCCGGCTTCGAGCTGCCGGACCGGGCCGCCGCCGGCGGCGGTGGCGGTTTCCGCGGCTTCGGCGGCGGAACGGGCCTCACGCGGCTGTTCACCGAGCAGTTCGGCGGCGAGGCGTCTTGGCTGCTGCCCGCCGCATTGATCGGGCTCGTCGCCGGGCTGTGGTTCACCCGCCGCGCCCCGCGCACCGACCGCACGCGCGCCGCGCTGCTGCTGTGGGGCGGCTGGATGGTCGTCTCGGTTGTGGTCTTCAGCTACATGAGCGGGATCATCCACCCGTACTACACGGTCGCGCTCGCGCCCGGCATCGCGGCGACGATCGCCATCGCGGCCCGCGAGCTGTGGCGCGGCCGCGCGCACTTCGCCCCGCGCGCGGTGCTCGCCCTGATGCTCGCGGCCACGGCCGTGTGGGCCTTCATCCTGCTCGCCCGCACGCCGGAGTGGCAGCCGTGGCTGCGCTACACCGTGCTGGTGCTGGGCGCGCTCGGCACGGCGGCCGTGCTCTTCGGCGCCGGCTCGCTCCGACGTGCGGCCCCGGCGGTCGCCGTGCTCGGGCTCGTGGCGGCGCTGCTCGGCACGGCGTCCTTCACCGTCGTCACGGCCGCGACCGCGCACACCGGCGGCCAGCCGTCGTCGGGGCCGGCGAACCAGCGTGGCGGGGGATTCCGCGGCGGCTTCGGCGGGACGACCGCGTCCACAGTGGATCTTGATCGACTTCTCCAGGCGACCACCACGAAGTGGGCTGCCGCGCAGACCGGCGCCATGCAGTCGGCCGGCCTCGCGCTCAGCAGCGGCAAGCCCGTGATGGCCATCGGCGGCTTCAGCGGCAGCGACCCGGCGCCGACGCTCGCGCAGTTCCAGCAGTACGTCGGCGCCGGCGAGGTGCACTACTTCGTGGCCGGCCGAGCCGGCGGTCGCGGCGGCTTCGGCGGCAGCCGCGGCACGGCCGGGCAGATCACCACCTGGGTCGAGCAGAACTTCCCCGCGACGACCGTCGACGGCACGACCGTCTACGACCTCACACGAAAGTAACGCTCGTGTTCGCTCCACAGAGGACGAAACAGGGCCGCGCGGCGGGCACGCGACCGGCGAGCCACGCCGCGAGCGGGACCGCCGCGGCCGGCTCCACGGCCAGGCGGAAATCGGCCCAGAGCCGGTCGCGCGCGGAGAGCAGCTCGGCGTCGCTGACCAGCACGGACGTGACGTTCGGGGCGTTCAGGATCCGGAAGGGCACTTCGCCCACGCGGGTCGCGCCGAGTGCAGACGCGGCCACGGAGTCGAGCGTGACGTCCACCGGCTGACCGGCTTCGAGCGCGGCGTGCAGCGCCTGGCAGCGCTCCGGCTCGACCGCGAACACGCGCCGCCGGTCGGCCGCCAGCGCCGTGCCCGCGGCGAGCCCGCCCCCGCCGACGGCGACCACCACGGCGTCGACGTCCGGGTCGTCCGCGACGATCTCGGCGGTCACGGTGCCCTGGCCGGCGACCACGTCGGGGTCGTCGTAGGCCGGCAGGTAACGCGTGCCGGGTTCGTCGCCGACGGCCAGCGCGGCGGCCGCCGCCTCCGCGTACGTGGCGCCGTGGCGGATCAGCTTCGCGCCGGCGGCCTCGATCCCGGCGGCCTTCGCGGGCGGCACGGACTCGGGCACGTACACGACGGCAGGCAGGCCGAGCGCCTGCGCGGCCGTCGCGACACCGAGGCCGTGGTTGCCGCCCGAAGCCGTGACGACACGGCGTGGAGCGGGGCCCGCGAGCAGTGCGTTGACGGCGCCGCGCAGCTTGAACGAACCACTGCGCTGCAGGTGCTCCAGCTTGAACACCACGGGCCGACCGTCGATTTCGGTCCGTAGCTGCGGCGTCCTCCGAACGTGTGGCCGGATGCGGTTCGCGGCTGCGGCCACGTCGGCGGGCGTCGGTGTACGCGGTGGTGTGCTCATACCGTCCATCTTTGTCGTGGGACACGCGGTCTTGAAGCGTTGTCGGGATCTTGTGCCAGTCGCTAAGCTCTCGCGCGGAAGAGCCAGGGGCCGGCCACCCTTGTCCGTTACGGTACGGGTCTCACTGTGCGTGTCGGGTTCTCTGTATGGGTCCCCCTTCGTGGTGTCATCCGTTCGGTCTTGCTCCTTTGTGTACAGATGTCCGCCCGCGGTGCCGTGAGCGGAGGAACGGGAAGGTGACGCTGATGCGCCACGGCAGGACCCGGCCCCGGTGGGCCGGTGCGCGGGTGCTGTCGAGACTCGGCATCCGCGGCAAGCTCAACCTGTTGCTCCTGCCGCCGCTGGCCGCCGTGCTGCTGGTCTCCGTGCCCTTCGTGGTCAAGCAGACCGGCAGCGTCGCCTCGGCCGACGACACCGTCCGCGCCGCGTGGAACACCCAGGAGCTCAGCGGGCTCGTCTGGCAGGTGCAGCGCGAGGGCGTGCTCGCCGCCGCGTTCGTGGCCGCGCCCTCGACGCCCGACTCCGACCTCGTGCACCAGCAGCAGACCGTCGACGCGACCGTCGGCCAGCTCCGCACCACGCTCGGCGCCGGGGCGCCGGCCGAGCTGAAGACGGCGCTGACGCGCGTCGCCTCCCTCGGTGACGAGCGGCAGAACACCTTGCACCGCAGCATTTCCGCCGAACGCATCGCCCGCACGTACGACACCGTGGTGAGCGCCCTGATCGACGGGCTGCAGCTCGTGCCGCGCACGGCCGCCGACGCCGAGGGCGCTCGTCAGCTCTCCGCGCTCGAAGCGCTCCTGCGCGCCGACGAAGAGGAGTCGCTGCGCGTCACCGCGCTGGTCGTGGCGGCCCAGTCGCAGTCGGCCGGACAGTCCCTCCTGGACGAAGCGACCCAGCGGGCGCAGGTGCACGCCGACCGCTTCACGCAGCTCGCCGGCCACGACCAGGCCGCGATCCTGGCGGACGTCGACTCCGGCGAGGCCGCCCACCGCGTCGACCAGCTCGCCACGCAGCTGCCCGAGCCGGACGCTGCGCCCGAGCCCTACGTCCACGACGTCGTGGCGGCCGGTCAGCAGCAGGCCGCCGAACGCCGCACCGCGCAGGACCGCGTGACGGCCGAGATCAACGCCGCGGCCGGCGACCGCGCGGCCGCCGCGACGCGGCTGGCCTGGCTGGTCGGCGGCGGCGCGGCCGTCCTCTTCGGACTCGTCGCGTTCCTCGCGATCGCCGTGAGCCGCTCGATCGCCGAGCCGCTGCGCCGCCTCACGTCGGCCGCCACCTCTGTCGCCGACCTGGCCGACGCCGAGCTCGTCCGCGTCGGCGACACCGAGACCGACGACGACCAGACACCCCGCCTGGCGACCATCGACGTCGCCTCCGACGACGAGCTGGGCGAGCTCGCCACCGCGTTCAACCGGGTCCAGACCACCGCCGCCGCCCTGGTCGAGCGGCAGACGCTGACGCGGCGCAACACGAGCCTGATGTTCGCGAACGTCGCGAAGCGCACGCAGAACCTCGTCGGCCGCCAGCTCGCGCTCGTCGACGAGCTCGAACGCCACGAGCAGGATTCGCGCGCGCTCGCGGGGCTGTTCCGGCTCGACCACCTGTCCGCGCGCCTGCGCCGCACCGCCGACAACCTCCTCGTCATCTCCGGCACCCACGACGAGAACCCGATCGCCGGCCCGATCCAGCTGTCCACCGCCGTGCGCGCGGCGCTGGCCGAGATCGAGGACTTCCCCCGCGTGCGGCTGGGGGAGCTGCCCGACGTGCAGCTGACGTCCTCGCTCGGCGCCGACCTCGTCCGGCTTTTCGCGGAGCTGCTGGAGAACGCGACGTCGTTCTCCGCACCGACCACGAGCGTCGAGGTCGAGACGGAGTTCCTGGAGTCCGGCGACCTCGTCGTCGCGATCGTCGACCACGGCATCGGCATGGCCGCGGAAACACTGGCGCAGGAGAACCGCCGCCTGCTGGAACGCGAACGCCTCGAGCTCGCGCCGACGAGCGTGCTCGGCCTGTTCGTGGCCGGCCGGCTCGCGCGGCGGCATTCGCTGGGAGTCGAACTCACCTCCACTCCGGACACGGGCGGGGTCACCGCGCGCGTCACCGTGCCGGCCGCGCAGTTCGACCGCATGGACGCGCCGGTCGAGGACAAGCCGGTGGAATCGGCGCCGGCGGCCGAAGCCGCGGGCCTGTTCGACGCGGGCCGCGCGCCCGAACCCCTGCCGGCGCCCGCGATCGCGGTCCTGGAAACGGCGTCGCTCGGCTTCACGTGGTTCCGCGACCCGGAACCCGAGCCCGAGCCGGAACCCGGACCCGAGTGGCCCGACGCCGAACCCGACGAGCCGCCCGCGTCCGGCTTCATCCTCGACGGCGACGACCTCGCCACCTCGCTGTCCGCCGACCCGCCGGTGCCGGCCCAGCAGACGGTGGAGACCGCCGTCGCCCGCGCGAAGGAGCTGGCGGCGAAGCTGGAACGCACGAAGTCCGCCGTGCACGGCCTCACCACGCAGCGGTTCGCGCCGCTGGACCAGGAGCTGACCCGCCGCGTCCCCGGCGCTCAGCTGGCCCCGGGCCTCAAGGCGCAGCAGACCATCCGCACCCCGCTGCGCGCCGTCCGCCGCGGTTTGCGTGATCCGGCCGCGGAACGGGCAGTCTTCGATTCGTACTCCGACGGCGTGGCCAAGGCAGACGCGTCGCGAGCCACCGCCACCGCCAACGCAGGAGGAGAGACATGACGATCCCGGAAGTCAGCGCCGAAGCCCAGAACTTCAACTGGCTGGTCAACCGCTTCGCGCTCCACACCGCCGGCGCGATCGCCGCCCTCGCGGTGTCGTCCGACGGCCTGCTCATCGCCATGTCCCAGGAGCTCGAACGCGCCAACGCCGACCGTCTCGCCGCCATCTCGTCCGCGATGCTGGGCCTCGCCCAGGGCGTCGCCGACAGCCACCCGCTGGGCTCGCCGGACAAGGTGATCGTCGAGCTCGAGCGCGGCTACCTGCTGGTCTGCACCATCAGCGTCGGTTGCTCGCTCGGCGTGCTGGCCAACAAACAGGCCAGCCTGGGCACCATCGCGTACGAGATGGCGATGTTCGCCAACCGTGCCACCGAGGTCCTGACGCCGGCGCTCATCGAGGAGCTCAAACAAGCGGTCGGCAGCTAGGCGCGGGGTCGCCTCCGCTACACTGGACAACGGACCCCGCGCGGCGTCCACCCTGTGAACCTCCCCAGGGCCGGAAGGCAGCAAGGATAAGCAGGCTCTGACGGGTGCGCGGGGTCCCCTTTGTTTCCGGGGCTGTTTTCGGGGCCGGTTCAGAACAGCCCGAGCACGTCCTCCGGCGGCACCGGCGACGCGACCGGCTCGGCGTCTCGCACCGGCAGCGCCTTCCCGCGAAGCTTCCCCAGCTCGTCGCCGGACACGCAGCGCGCCGGGTACGCCGACGAAGCCGCCCTGCGCGTCAGGACGTCCACCGGCAGCTCGGCGCGCGAAGCCGCCACCACGACGTTGCCGAACCGCCGCCCGCGCAGCACCCCGGGCTCGGCCAGCAGCACGACGTGCGGGAACGCCTCGCCGACCGTCGCCAGGAACCGGCGCACGAACGCCAGCCCGGGCCCGTCGGTGATGTTCGCCAGCATCACGCCGCCGCCGCGCAGCACGCGCGCCACGTCGGTCACGAACTCCACCGTCGCCAGGCCGCCCGCGAACGACGCCCGCTCGAACGCGTCCACCACCACGAGGTCCGCCGACGCGTCGTAGCGGGACGCCACGCCCTCGCGCCCGCCCTCGATCCGCACCTTCAACCGCGGCACGCTGCGCAGGTCGAGCTGCTCGCGCACCAGCTCGATCAACGGCCCGTCGGCGTCGAACACCAGCTGGCGCGACCCCGCCCGCGTCGCCGCCACGTAGCGGGCGAGGGTGCACCCGGCGCCGCCCACGTGCAGCGCGTCGAGCGGCCCTTCGGGCAGGCAGTCGACGACATCGCCGAGCCGCCGCACGTAGTCGAACTCCAGGTTCGTCGGATCGTCGAGGTCGACGTACGACTGCGCCACCCCGTCGACCGAGATGAGCCACGCGCCTGCCCGATCGGCGTCGGCGAGCAGCTCGGCCGTGCCGAACCGCACCGGGTACTTCCCCGGCCGCGGCCCACCCTTGTCACGGCTGCGGGCAGAACGGCTCACGGGGTTCCTCTCTTCGGACGAGTCTGTCCGAGCGTACTTGTGGCGGTTTCGGGTGAACCTGAAACGCCTTCGTGTCCCCGGCGATAAGGGTTCGGAAGATCCTTTACCGATGTGGGGGAAACCGTTGAACGGGACAAGACTGCTCGTCGCCGGCGCTGTGCTGGCGCTCGGGCTGGGGATCGCCACGCCGGCGAGCGCCGACGTGCTGAGCGACCGCGCGCAGGCCGTGGCGCTGTACGAGACCGGCGGCCCGACGATGACGAGCGAGGCCCGCAAGGCCCTGCTCGGCACCGCCGACGAGTTGCGTGAGTTCCTCGCCACCGGCCGGCAGAACGCGCAGGACAACGACGAGCGCCTGCTCGTCGACCAGGCGATGGCCGCGGGTGGGCCGATCGTGAAGCGGGACGCGCAGAAGGCGCTCGACGGCACGCCCGACGACATCCGGGCGTTCCTGGCCACCGGGCTGCAGGTTTCGCGTGAGATCGACGAGGACCTGCTGGTCAACCAGGCCATGTCCGCGGGCGGCCCCGGCGTGAAGCGGGCGGCGCAGATCGCGCTCGACGGCACCCCGGCCGACCGGCACGAGTTCCTGCAGACCGGCCTCGCCCAGGCCCAGGCCGACGACGACCGCGTGCGCGCCACGCAGGTCATGTCCGCCGGCGGGCCCGAGGTCCACGCGGCCGGCCAGCAGGCCCTGAACGGCACGATCGAGGACGTCCGCTACTACCTGTCCCTGTGGAGCGGGGTCGCCGCGGCGGGCGACACCGAGATCGCGGCCGTGACGCACCAGCGCGACCTCGCGCGCAAGGCCGCGGACTTCCATTTCAAGGCCCAGGCGCAGGCGGCGGCCGACTCGGCGGCGAAGCTCGCGAGCGACGCCCGCAAGGCGAACGCCGACCGGCTGGCCAAGCAGCTCGCCGCGGGACAGGCGGCCGGGCAGAAGGCGGCCGCTGACGCCGCGAAGGCCGAGGCCGACGCCCAAGCGAAGGCCGACGAAGCGGCGCAGCTCGCGGCAGAGAAGGACCGGCAGCTCGCCGAGGCCGTCGCGCCGGGCACCGACCCGGCGCTCGCGCTGACCGACGGCCGCTCGGCTGCGCTGTACCTGCTGCGCAACGCCGGCACCGCCGTCCGCACCGCGGCCCGCGCGGCGCTGAGCGGCACGGACGAGAACCTCACCGCGTTCGTCCGCACCGGCCTCGACACCGCGCAGGAGGCCGACGACCGCGCGGCCGTCACGGCGATCGCCAACGGCGACGGGAAGCCCGCGCTGAAGCAGGCCGCGGCCGACGCGCTGGCCGGCACCTGGGCTCAGGTCAAGGAGTTCCTGCGCACCAAGAACTACCCGGGCAAGGACGTGGACGAACGCGTGGCCGTGGACCAGATCATGGCCGCCGGTGGTCCCGCGACGAAGGCACGGGCGCAGGAAGCGCTCGACGGCACGCCGGCGGACATCACCGCGTTCCTCGAGAAGGGGCAGTACCAGGCGAAGGAGATCGACGCCCGCATCTTCGTCGGCCGGGCCATGTCCGCCCCCGGGGCCGACGAGGTCAACGCGGTCGCGCAGGGTGCGCTCGACGGCCCGGACTCGGCGCTCGAGGCGTTCTTCGCCAATGAGGTGCCGCGCGCCCAGCAGCGTGACGCCACGACCGCCGCACACGTCGCCGCGGTGAACGCGCTGGTCGCGGACGCGGCGAAGGCGGCCGCCTCGGTGCGCTGACCTGGCCAGGCGAAGGTTGTCGGTCGGTGCCGGTACTCTCGCGGAGTGGCTCTCGCGCTGTACCGCAAGTACCGTCCGGCGACCTTCGCCGAGGTCGTCGGCCAGGAGCATGTGACCGAACCGCTGCGGACCGCTCTCGCGGCGGGCCGCATCAACCACGCGTACCTCTTCTCCGGGCCGCGCGGCTGCGGGAAGACGTCGAGCGCGCGCATCATGGCGCGCTCGCTCAACTGCGTCGAAGGACCGACGCCGGACCCGTGCGGCAAGTGCAACTCGTGCCGCGCGCTGGCGCCCGAGGGCCCCGGCAGCGTCGACGTCACGGAGCTCGACGCGGCCAGCCACGGTGGTGTCGACGACGCCCGCGAGCTGCGCGACAAGGCCTTCTACGCGCCCGCCGAGTCGCGCTACCGCGTGTTCATCATCGACGAGGCGCACATGGTCACCACGCAGGGCTTCAACGCCCTGCTGAAGATCGTGGAAGAGCCGCCCGAGCACCTGATCTTCATCTTCGCGACGACCGAGCCGGACAAGGTGCTCACCACCATCCGCTCGCGCACGCACCACTACCCGTTCCGCCTGATCCCGCCGAGTTCGATGCGCGCGCTGCTGGAGCGCAACGTCGCGGCCGAGGGCGCGCAGGTCGAGCCCGCCGTGTACCCGCTGGTGATCCGCGCGGGCGGCGGCTCGGCGCGTGACACGCAGTCGGTGCTCGACCAGCTGCTGGCCGGTGCGGGGCCCGAGGGCGTCACGTACTCGCGCGCGGTGTCGCTGCTGGGCGTCACCGACGTCGCGCTGATCGACGACATGGTCGACGCGCTGTCGGCCGAAGACGCGGCCACGGTGTTCAGCACGGTCGAGAAGCTCGCCGACGCCGGCCACGACCCGCGCCGCTTCGCGACCGACCTGCTCGACCGCCTGCGTGACCTCGTGCTGATGCGCTCGGTGCCCGAGGCCGGCGAGCGCGGTCTGGTGTCCGCGCCCGCCGAGGAGCTGGGCCGGATGAGCGCGCAGTCCGAACGCATCGGTCTCGGCACGCTGTCGCGCTACGCCGACATCGTCCACAATGGACTTCTCGAGATGCGCGGCGCAACTTCGCCGCGGCTCGTGCTCGAACTGCTGTGCGCGCGGATGCTGCTGCCTTCGGTCACGGAGTCGGAAAAGGCTTTGCTGGCAAGGATCGAGCGGCTCGAACGCCGTGCCGTCGTCGCCGGTGGTGGCGGTGAGGCGGGGGTCGAGCCGCAGCTGCGGTCGGCTCCCGCGCCGGAGCGGGAGTTCCAGCGCCCTTCGCAGCGCCCGGCTTCCGCGGCGCCTGCTGCTCCGGCCGCCGAGCCGCCGGTGCGGGCTCAAGCGCCCGCGGCGGCACCGTCGCGGCCTGCGGCTCAGCCGCCGGCTCCGGCGCGTCCGGCGGAAGAGCCTGTCGCATCCGCGGCCCCGGCCCCGTCCGACGACGGCTGGGGCACCCCGCGGACGCCGGGCGGCACCGCGGCGCCCGCGCCCGCCGCCGCCCCCGAACCGGCTCCCGAACCGTCGGCCCCCGCCGCCGCGTCCGAAGGCGGCCTCGACGCCGCCGCGATCCGCAACGTCTGGCCGCAGCTGCTGGCCGCGCTGCGCAAGCTGGCCGGCGGCCGCAGCCTCGAAGCGATGCTCACGCAGGCGACTGTCGTCGACGTCGAGGGCACGAGCGTCACCCTCACGCACAAGTCCGAGCCCCTCGCCCGGCGCCTGTCCGACCAGGACAACGCGCGCAAGATCGCCGGCGCGCTGTCTGACGTGCTGGGTGGCGAGTGGCAGGTTCGCTGCGTCCACGGCGCCGCCGCGGCCGCCGCTCCGTCCCGCGCCGCCGCGCCCCAGCGTCAGCAGGCCGCGCCCGCGCCGGAGCGCTCGTTCACGCGCCCATCAGCCGCTCCGTCCGCCCCCGCCGCCGCGGCCCCCGCGCCGCAGCAGCAACAGGCCGCACCCGAGCCCCCGCGCGCCCCGGAACCGCCGGCGCGCCCGAAGGTCACCACCGCCGAGCCGGACATCCCGCTCCCGCCCGAACCCTCGGACGAGGACGACGACATCTACTCGGAGGACTCGAGCCCCGTCCCGCCGCCGCCTCCGCCGGCTCCGGACGAGGACCCGGACGAGATCGCCCGCAAGCTCATCTCCGACCACCTGGGCGCGCGTCCGCTCGACTAGCGCCACCCCGCGCGTCACGCGAGATAGGCCTCGATCGCTTCGGCGATGGCGGCCGCGTACTTCGCGCGCCCGGCAGCCGACGACATCAGCGCCGCCTCCGCGGCGTTGCGCATGTTGCCGCACTCCACCAGCACCGTCGGGCGGGTCGAGAGGTTCAGCCCGCCGAGGTCGGAGCGCGCGGACAGGCCCGCGCTGCCGATGTAGGTGGACGTGGTGAACCCGTCGGCGCGCAGCCCGTCGCGCAGGGCGCGGGCCAGCCGCGTCGACGGGGCGCCCTGGGCCGCGTTCAGCGGCGGCGACGAGTACGCGACGTGGAACCCGTGCGCGCCGGCGGAGGTGGAGCCGTCGGCGTGGATGGAGACGACCGCGTCGGCCTCGGCTTCGTTGCCGATTTCCGCCCGGCGGTCGACGCACGGGCCCACGCCGGTGTCGTTCGTGCGGGTGTAGACGACCTTGATCCCCTTGGCCGCCAACGCGTTCCCGACTTCCTGCGCCACCGCGAAGTTGAACGCGTGCTCGGAGTACCCCGCGTTGGTGGCCGTGCCGGTCGTGTTGCACGGCTTCATCTCGCCGCGTCCGGCCGGGACGCTGCGGTTGATGTCCTTCGGGTGCGACGCGTTGCCGCCGTTGTGCCCGGGGTCGAGCACCACGACCTTGCCCGTCACCGCGGGCCCGGCGGACTTGGCCGAGGACGTCGACGGCACCGGTGGGGGCGAAGTCGCCGAGGAGGAAGCCGCCGAAGACGTCGTGGTCACGGGCGCCGACGTACTCGGCGCCGGAGCCGCGGCCGGCGTCCCGCCGCCACCGGAACACGCCGTGAGCAGCACCAGGCCGGCCAGCAGCGGGAGAGGGTTCACGCGCACGGCGACCACCGTGCCACAGGCGTGCGCGTGGCGCCTGGGCAGGCAGCGCGGCGACGCGGCTACGCTGGGGAGGAACACCCAGTGGCGGAAGGATCGAGAGCGATCATGGTGCAACCCGGCGGCGGCTTCGACCTGTCGCAGATCATGCAGCAGGCGCAGCAGATGCAGCAGAAGCTGGTCGAGGCGCAGGAGGAGCTCGCGAACACCGAGGTCACGGGCACCGCGGGCGGCGGCCTGGTCACCGCGACGGTGTCCGGCGACAGCCAGCTCAAGAACCTCGTGATCGACCCCAAGGTGGTCGACCCGGACGACGTCGAGACCCTGGCCGACCTCGTGGTCGCCGCGGTGCGCGACGCGTCGGCGAACGCGCAAAAGCTCACCGAGCAGAAGCTCGGCCCCCTGGCCGGCGGCCTCGGCGGTGGCGGTGGGATGCCGGACCTCGGCGCCCTCGGGTTCGGCGGCTGACCCTTGTACGAGGGTGTGGTCCAGGACCTGATCGACGAGCTCGGGCGGCTGCCCGGGGTCGGGCCGAAGAGCGCCCAGCGCATCGCTTTCCACCTCCTGGCAACGGATCCCGCCGACATCGGGCGGCTGCAGGACGTGCTCGGCAAGGTCAAGGAAGGCGTGCAGTTCTGCGAGATCTGCGGCAACGTCTCCGAGCAGCAGACCTGCCGCATCTGCCGGGACGAGCGCCGCGACCTCACGGTGATCTGCGTGGTCGAGGAGCCGAAAGACGTCCTGGCCGTGGAGCGCACGCGCGAGTTCAAGGGCCGCTACCACGTCCTGGGCGGGGCGCTCGACCCGTTGTCGGGCATCGGGCCGGAGCAGCTGCGCATGCGTGAGCTGCTCAAGCGCATCGGTGAGGCGGACGTCAAGGAGATCATCATCGCGACGGACCCGAACACCGAGGGCGAGGCCACGGCCACCTACCTGGTCCGCATGCTGCGCGACTTCCCCGGCCTGTCCGTCACGCGGCTGGCCTCGGGCCTGCCCATGGGCGGCGACCTGGAGTTCGCCGACGAGCTGACCCTCGGCCGCGCGCTGTCCGGCCGGCGAGCGCTGTAGCCGACAAACGCTGTAGCGACACAAACGGCCCCCTCACCGCGGTGAGGGGGCCGTTTCGCGTTGCCGTGGTTCAGCAGTAGCCGAGCTGCGCCAGCGTGTCGACGATGATGTCGGACGGGTGGTATTTGTCCATCCAGGACTCACCGCGGCGGTTCTGGTACGTGTCCAGGAAGTTCTGCAGCTTGTCACCGCGCATTTCGGTGAGCACGACCGTTTCGCCGAGGTGCTGGGGCGTTTCGGTGCGCTCGCGGTGGACCGCGCAGGGGAGGCCGAGGTAGTAGCACTCGGCGGACAGGCCGCCGGAGTCCGTGACGACGTACTCGGCCTTCGCGACCAGCGGCAGGAACTTCAGGTACCGCATCTTGGGCTGCGCGATGAACTTGTCGTCGAACAGGTTGTCCAGGCCCAGCGACCGGATCTTCTCCCGCTCCGGCGCGCCCGCCATGTACAGGATCGGCATCTTGCGGCTCTGCTCGCGCAGGATCTCCAGCGCCTCGCGGTACTTGTCCGCGCGCGAGACGAGCTCGAAGCGGTGCAGCGTGGCGAGGCCGAACTTCTCCGGCAGGTTCGGCACGTCCAGCGGTTGGTTGATCGCCAGGCGCATCGCGTCGATCGCGGTGTTCGCCTCGGTGTCGACGACGACGCCGCGCGCGTGGCGCAGGTTGTTGACCTCACGCGAAGTGGGCGCGAAGTGAATGTCGACGATCTTCGCGGCGATCTTGCGGTTCAGCTCCTCGGGCAGCGGCGACAGGATGCTGCCCGACCGCGCGCCCGCCTCGACGTGCCCGACGCGCGACTTCAGGATGCGCTTGCCGATCAGCGACCCGTACGGCGTGGTGAACGTGTCTCCGTGCACCAGCACCAGCGGCGGCCGCCCGTCCTCGACGAGCGCGGCGCGCAACTCGGCCCGCCGGCCCCACGCGGTGCGCAGCACCTGCGCCGCCCAGCCCGGCACCTGCGCCGGCGACTCCAGGTTGTGGGCCTTGTCCCGCGGCATGAGCCAGACGTCGGGCTCCGGCAGCTTCAGGTCGGACAGCGCGTCCGCGACCTCGTCCACGTGCTGCGCGGTGAACCAGATCTTCGGCCGCACCCCGCGCTCCGCGATCCCGTGGTAGACCGGTGCGATCTTGATCAGTTCCGCGGTGGTGCCGAGAATAAAGGAAATCACCGGAAGGCCCGTTTCTGGTCGGTATGCGGTGTCCGAAGGATACTGGGCACGTCCGGCCCCGGGGCACAGGGTAGCCTCGCCCCGTGAGTGCGAACCCGCTCCTCCCCTCGCTCAGCGTCGTGATTCCGGTCTACAACGAGCAGGACTGGATCGAACGCAGCGTCGGCGCACTGGTCGCGGCCGCGGAGGCCGCGGGCTGGCCGGCGGAGATCGTCGTGGTCGACGACGGCAGCACCGACGGAACGCCCGAGAAGCTGGCCGCACTCCAGCGGCGCCACGGCATCACCGTGCTGGCCCAGCCCAACAGCGGGCGCTTCGAGGCCCGTCGCGCGGGGCTCGCCAAGGCCTCCGGGCAGCAGGTCGTGCTGGTCGACAGCCGGGTGATCGTCGACGAGACCGCACTCGTGTTCCTGCGCGACCAGCTCGTGGCGCATCCCGAGCGCACGGTGTGGAACGGCCATATCAACGTCGACTCCGAGCGCAATCCCTACGCCGGCTTCCTCGCCGGCATGGTGAAGATTCCGTGGCGGCGCTACTGCGCGAATCCGCGACTGATGTCGTTCGGGATCGACGAATTCGACGTGTTCCCCAAGGGCACGGGATTCTTTTCCGCGCCGCGCGAAGTTCTGGAGAACGCGAGCGCCGCATTCGAATCGTTGTTCGACGATTCCCGCTTCGCGAGCGACGACACCGGCGTGCTGCGCTGGATCGCCGAGCGCCACCGCATCTTCCTCGCGCCGGACTTCTCCGCGACCTACCACGGGCGCGACTCCTTCAAGAAGTTCACGGCGCAGTCGTACTTCCGCGGCACCACGTTCGTGGACTCCTACCTCGCCTCGCCCGGCCCCGCGCGCAACGGCCTCTTCGCCGCTTTCGCCGTCGGCCTCGTCGGTGTCGGGTTGGCCGCGCGCCGCCCGAAGACGGCCGTGGCGCTCGCCGCCGCCGGTTCGGTTGCCGCGGGCGCCGCCGTGACGCGCTTCGGCGCCACGAAGTCCGAAGCACGCGCAGTCGCCCTGCTCGCACCGGTGTTCGGCGCCGGGTTCGGTGCCGGCGCCATCCGTGGTCTGGTCATGGCCCTGCGCTCCCGCCGCCGGTCCGCCCGATGAGCACACCGAGCACACCGGTGACCGACGAGGGACAGCGCGAGCTGGCCAAGGAAACCGGCAAGTCGGCGGGCAAGATCGGCGTCTCCCTGCTGGTCGCCATCGCCCTGGGCTACGTCTTCTCCTTCCTCACCCCGCGCCTGCTGGGTCCGGTCGACAACGCGGTGTTCGCCTCGTTCTGGGGCATCCTCATGGGACTCGGCAGCGCGCTTTCACCGCTGGAGCAGGAACTTTCCCGTCAGTCCGCGGTTGCGTCGATGGACGGCGGACGGGTCGGCAAGCCGGCGCTGCGCGCGCTCGCCGTCGGCGCCGCGGCGATCGCGGTGGTGGCCGCGGTGACGATCGCCGTTCCGGTGCTCAACCAGCGGCTGTACTCCGGGCACCTCGAGCTCGGGGTGATCGCGCTGTGCGGCGGCATCGCCTTCGCCTGCCAGTTCGCCATGCGCGGCCTGCTGGTCGGGCACAACCGCATCCGGCCCTATTCCTGGCTGGTCGTCGCCGAAGCGGCCGTGCGCGCGGTGCTGCTGGGTCTCGTCGTCATCGCGGGGCTTACCGGTGTGGTGTCGTTCGCGATCGCGGCGGCGGTCGGGTCGTTCGCCTGGCTGCTGTTCGTGCGTTCGGCGCGCGGGATGATCGACACCAGTGTGGAAGGCGACGGCTGGCGGCCGATCACCTCTCGCATCCTCTTGCTGCTGCTCAGCGCGGGTCTCACGGCCAGCGTGATCACGGGTTACCCGGCGCTGGTCAACGTGCTCGCGCCCGGCGGCGACGCCACCCGGGTGGGCGTGCTGTTCGCAACGCTGCAGGTTTCGCGGGTCCCGCTGCTGCTGCTCTCGCCGTTGCAGGCGCTCGCGGTGCCGACGGTCGTGCGGCTCTCCGGCTCTGCCGACGGCATGCACCGCCTGCGGCGGCTGCTGGTGCTGGGCACGCTCGGCACGCTCGTGCTCGGCGTCGTCGGCGCCCTGGTCGGCCTGGTGATCGGGCCCTGGGTGGTGCAGCTGCTCTTCGGCTCGAACTACGCGCTGGCCCAGGGCTGGTGGGTCGCCGGCATGGTGTGGGGTGCCGTGCTGCTCACCGCAATGCAGTTGATGACCGCGGTCCTCGTCGCCAGGACGCAGGCGAACAAGGTGCTCGTCACCTGGGCCGTGGTCGCCGTTTCGACGGCGTTGGTGCTGTTGTTGCTGCCGGGTGACACGATCCTGCGGGCCGTGGTCGGGCTGGCCGTCGGGCCGACCGTGGGTCTCGTGGTCGCGGCGGCGTTCGTTTTGCGACGGCCGGGCAACGTGCAGGGCACCCCGGGCGTCTGAGTACTGTGCAGGCGAGCTCAGGCCGGCGACGAAGTCGGTGTGAAGAGCCGGTAAGGGTTGGACAGCGAATCCGATGAACGTAGTACTGATCTTGCTCGCCTTCTGGGTGCCTGGGCTGGTGTTCGGCACCGCCATCGGGCTGCGCGGGTGGACGCTCGCCGCGGCGGGGCCGCTGCTGACGTTCGGCATCGTCGCGCTCGGTGTCCCGGTGCTGGGTGACCTCGGCATCCGCTGGAACCTGCTCGACGTGGCACTGTGGACGGTGGTGCTGGCCCTCGTCGGCTTCGCGATCGGCTTCGGCGTCCGCCGCTTCGCCGCGCGCCGCCACCCGGAGCGCGAGCCCGAGGAGAAGCCGGCGCGCTCGGTGCGCGACCACGTGCTGATCGGCCTGGGCGTGGTCGTCGGCATGGCCGTGGGCACGGTCACGTTCTTCCGCGGGACCAACGGCATCGACCGCGTGCAGCAGGGCTGGGACGCGCCGTTCCACGCGAACCTGGTGCGCTGGATCGCCGAGCACGGCGACGCGCGGCCGTCCACTGTGGGCACGATCGCGAACCTGCCCAACCAGACCGACTACTTCTACCCCGACACCTACCACGCGCTGCTCGCCCTCGTGTTCGACAAGGCCGGGCTCACGATGATGCCCACGCTGAACCTCGCGGTGCTCGCCGTGATCCTCAGCGTGCCGCTCGGCGTCGCCGCGATGTGCCGGGCCTGGAACATGCCGCCGCTGGGCATCGCGGCCGCCGCGGCCGTGACGACGTGGTTCACCGCTTTCCCGTACGACTCGCTGTGGCGTGGTCCGTTGTGGCCGTACGTGGCGGGCGTCGCGATGATCCCCGCGATGCTGGCCATCGCCAAGCTGCTGCTCAAGCCGATGGGCATCGCCGGTCCCGTGGCGATCGGTGTCGGTGTGGCCGGGCTCACGGGCCTGCACACGAGCATCGTGTTCGTGATCGCCGTCTACTTCATCCTCATCCTGCTCGCGGTGCTGTTCCGCTGGGAGAAGATCGACTGGCGCCGCTCCGGCCCGTCGCTCATCGCGACCGTGGTGCTCGCCGCCGTGCTGGGCGTGCCGCTCGTGCTGCCGTCGCTCTACAACGTCGGCGGCGTGACCAGCGCCACGTGGTCTTCGGAAGCCACGGTCAGCGGCGGCCTGGGCGAGACCATCACGTTCTCCCCGATGGCCGACTTCCCGCAGTGGTGGATCGGCATCCCGGCCCTCATCGGCATCTTCCTGATGGTGCGCCACCGCCGCATGATGTGGATGGTCGGCGCGTACATCGTGTTCGGTGGCCTGTTCGCGGCCACCGTCTCGCTCGAGACGCCGCTGATCCACACGATCACCGGCATCTTCTACAACGACCACTGGCGCATCGCGGCCCTCGTGCCGCTGGCGGGCAGCGTCGCGTTCGGCGAGTTCACCCACACGGTTTCGGGCTGGTTCGCGCGCAAGGTCGGCTCGCGCGTGAAGCTGCAGCCCGCCACGCTCGGCCTGATCGGGGCGGTCCTGATCGCCATCGTCGTGGGCGGGCTGAGCCGCGGTGGCTACATCGGACGCAACACCGCGCGCCTCGAGATCAACTACGGCGACGGCCCCACCGTCTCGAAGGCCGAGGAAGCCGCCTACCAGTGGCTGGGCCAGCACACCGCGCCCGGCGAGCGCGTGATGAACGACAAGGCCGACGGTTCCGTGTGGATGTACGCCCTGGCCGGGGTCACCCCGGTGGAGTGGACCTTCTACGGCGCCGACCCGGACACCGAGGCCGGCTACCTGTCCGTGTGGCTGGACGACATCGAGCAGTACCCGCAGGTGCGCAAGGACCTCACCGACCTGCACGTGCGCTACGTCATCGTGGGCAAGGGCAAGGCGACGCCCACGGCCGAGCAGTCCGTCGGAGTCGCGGACATCGTCGCTGGTCCGGACTTCCACGAGGTCTTCCACAACGACGGGGCCACGATCTACCAGATCGAAGGCCAGCAGGGCGTCGTCGCGGCGGGTGCCTCTCCCGGGTCCGCCGCTCCTCACGGTCAGTGAGAAGTTAGAGTGATCTCCGTGTCCACCACCTCCGTGAGCACCCGACGCGTTCTGATCGTGATGCCCGCCCTCAACGAGCAGGCCAGCGTCGGCTCCGTCATCAGCCAGGTCAAGACCTCCCTGCCGGGGATGGACATCCTCGTCGTCGACGACGGTTCGGTGGACGCCACGGCGCAGCTCGCGCGGGCCGCGGGTGCCGAAGTCGCCCGGCTCGCCGTGAATCTCGGCGTCGGCGGCGCGATGCGCACCGGCTTCCGGTACGCCGCCGCTCGCGGCTACGACGTCGTGGTGCAGGTGGACGCCGACGGTCAGCACGACCCCGAAGAGGTCGGCGCGCTCCTCGCGGCCCTCGACGAAGGTGCCGACATCGCGATCGGCTCCCGCTTCGCCGGCAAGGGCGCCTACCGCGCCGTCGGCCCGCGCAAGTACGCGATGGTGGCTCTCTCACTCGTCTTCTCGCGCCTGGCGAGGCGGAAGATCACCGACGTCACGTCGGGCTTCAAAGCCATGGGACCGCGGGCGATCCGCATGTTCGCGAACTACTACCCGGCCGAGTACCTCGGCGACACCGTGGAATCGCTCGTGATGGCGATCCGGGGCAAGCTCACGATCGCCGAGGTGCCGGTCGTGATGCGCGAGCGTGTCGCCGGCACGCCCAGCCACTCGCCGGTGAAATCGGCTGTGTACCTCTCCCGCGCCGGGCTCGCGCTGCTGCTGGCGCTCGTCCGCCGCCGTCCGTCCGTCGACTCGTCCGACGCAGCGTAAGGGGAATTCATGGCCGGCTGGCGCGTACTGAGCATCGTGGTCGCGTGCCTGGTGCTGTTCGTCGTCCTCGAGATGATGCGGCGCAGGAAGCTTCGGGAGAAGTACGCGGGCGTGTGGCTCGTGGTCGCCGTGGGTGTCGTGGTGCTCGCGGTGATCCCGCAGGCCGCGGAGTTCCTGGCGAAGATCACCGGGGTCCAGACCCCGTCGAACTTCGTGTTCCTCCTGGCCGGCGTCGTCCTCGCACTCGTCGCGCTGCATCTGTCCACCGAGGTCGGGCACCTGGAGGAAGAGGTCCGGACCTCTGTCGAGGAGACGGCGCTGCTGCGCTGCGAGCTCGAGGACGCCAAGCGGGAGCTGCAGGCCCGCATCGAGGCGCTGGAGGCCAAGACGGCCACGCCCGACGACGTGAAGGGCCTGCCCGAAGTGAGTCCCGCACGCGTTCGCTGATCTCCGCACTGCTCGCCGCCCCGCCTCGGCTGGGCGGCGTTCGTGTGCTCGCGGTCGATGGGCCCAGCGGGGCCGGCAAGTCGACGCTCGCCGAGGCCGTGGTGGCCGAGCTGGGAGCACGGGCCGCATTGGTCAGTACCGATGCGTTCGCGACCTGGGACAACCCCGTGGCGTGGTGGCCGCAGCTCGAGCGTGGCGTGCTGGAACCGCTTTCAGCCGGGCGCGCCGGCGAGTACCGGCGGGTGGACTGGACCTCTGGGGAACCACGACCGGGTGAGCTCGTGACCGTTGAGGTGCCTGGGGTTCTGGTGCTGGAGGGCGTGTCGAGCGGCCGCCGTTCGATGCGGTCGCGGTTGTCGCACCTGTGCTGGATCCAGGGCGGCACGCAGGCCGAACGGCTGGAGCGCGCCGTGGCCCGGGACGGTGAGGCTTCGCGCGCGGATCTGCGTCGCTGGCAGTTGTTCGAACAAGGTTGGTTCGCCGTCGACGGCACACCCGAATCGGCACAAACCAGACTGCCTTGATCGTCACCCCGCGTCCGAAACGACCCGAAAACCTGCTTCGGTACTAGGCCATTAGAGTGGCCCTAGCGCCACTCTCCGTACCAATGCGACAAAATTCGTCACGTTGCGTACACAATTCTCGACACATTGCGGTGACTTTGGCCCTTACGTAGCGCGATCGTAACCTCACGTGCTTAAGTGCAAGCCGAGTTCCCGCTAGTGTCGGCGAGCACACCGACCGTCCGAGAGTTCCTGACCGACCGGACGGTTCTTGACACCGAACATCTCCCAAGGGGTGCCAGATGCAGCAATTGCGCCTGACCCGAACACGTCGAGCGGCCCTGATCGGGCTTGCCGGGGTGCTCGCGGTCTCGCTCACCGCGTGCGCCGAGTCGAAGCGCGACGAGGCCGGAGGCGGTGGCACCGGAGGCACGATGGTCTTCGGCGACACCGGCAACCCGAAGATGTTCGACCCGGTGTTCAACGACGACGGCGAGACCTTCCGGATCACGCGGCAGATGCTCGACACGCTGATCCAGAACAAGCAGGGCACCGCGGAGCTGGAGCCCTCGCTCGCCACGAAGTGGGAGTCGAGCAACGACGGCAAGACCTGGACCTTCACCCTCAAGCAGGGCGTGAAGTTCAGTGACGGCACGGACTTCAACGCCGACGCGGTCTGCTACAACTTCAACCGCTGGTACAACATGAAGGGCGCCGCGGCCCAGAGCCAGATGATCTACTACGGCGACGTCTTCGAGGGCTTCGCCCACAACGAGGGCGACGCCGCCGGCGACCCCGTCTTCAAGAGCTGCGAGGCGAAGGACCCGTCGACCGCGGTCATCAACCTGAACAAGGCCAAGGGCGCGTTCCCCGCCGCCTTCACGCTGCCGTCGTTCGCGATGCAGAGCCCGACCGCGATGAAGCAGCACGACGCGGACAAGGTCACGCAGTCCGGTGACTCCTTCACCTACAGCGACTACGCGTACAAGTTCGTGACCGGCACCGGCCCGTTCAAGTTCGACAGCTGGGACCAGGGCAAGGGCGAGATCACGCTGGTGCGCAACGACTCCAGCTACGCGCCGGCGAAGCTCGACAAGCTCGTCTTCAAGGTCATCCCCGACGAGAACGCCCGCAAGCAGGCCCTGAAGGCCGGCGACATCCAGGGTTACGACTTCCCGGCGCCGGCTGACTACGGGCTGCTGCGCAACGAGGGTGAGCAGGTCCTCATCCGCCCCTCGTTCAACGTCCTGTACCTGGGCATCAACCAGTCGGGCAACCCGAAGCTCAAGGACGTGCGCGTCCGCCAGGCCCTGGCCTACGGCATCAACCGCGAGCAGTTCGTGAAGTCGAAGCTGGCCGAGGGTTCCGAGGTCGCCACCGAGTTCGTGCCGAAGGCCATCTCGGGTTACACCGACGACGTCACCAAGTACCCGTACGACCCGGCGAAGGCCAAGCAGCTGCTCGCCGAGGCCGGCGCCAGCAACCTGACGCTGAAGTTCTACTACCCGACCGAGGTCACCCGGCCCTACATGCCGAACCCGGCCGACACGTTCACCTCGATCTCCGAGGACCTGAAGAACATCGGCATCACCATCCAGCCCGTGGCCGAGCCGTGGAACGGCGGTTACAAGGACGACGTGCAGAAGTTCGGCAAGCAGGACCTGCACCTGCTCGGCTGGACCGGTGACTACAACGACGCCGGCAACTTCGTCGGCACGTTCTTCGGCCGCGAGAAGAAGGAGTTCGGGTTCAACAACCCCGAGCTGTTCAACGCGCTCGCCGCGGCGGACGCCTCGCCGGCCGGCGACGCGCACGCCCAGGCCTACCAGGGCGTGAACAAGCAGATCATGGACTACCTGCCCGCGATCCCGATCGCCTACCCGACGCCGGCGATCGTGGTCGGACCGAAGATCAAGGGTGTGGTGGCGAGCCCGCTCACCGACGAACGCTTCAACAACGTCACGATCGGCTGACGTGCTCCGCTGAGCAGCCGGGCTGGGGGGCAGGCGCTACCGCGCCTGCCCCCTTTGCCCACGTTCCCGGGCTGTACACAAAGGACTACAAGTGCTCCGTTTCCTAGTGCGTCGGGTGCTACAAGCGATTCCGACGCTCCTCATCCTGTCCATCCTGGTCTTCGCCTGGTTGCGCTCCCTGCCCGGCGGCCCCGCGGCCGCGCTCCTGGGTGACAAGGCGACGCCGGAGAAGATCGCCAGCCTCAACCACGTGCTCGGTCTGGACCAGCCGATCATCCTGCAGTACTTCAAGTTCCTCGGCCGCGCCGTCACCGGCGACTTCGGCAACTCGCTCGTTTCGGCCCAGCCGGTGATGGGCGAGATCGGCACGTTCCTCCCCGCCACCATCGAACTCGGGCTTTCCGCGATGCTCATCGCGATCGTCCTCGGGGTGCCCTTCGGTTACCTGGCCGCGCGCTACCGCGGCGGTATCCCGGACAACATCATCATCGTGCTGACGCTGGTCGGCGTCGCGGTGCCGGTGTTCTTCCTCGGCTACACGATGCAGGACCTGCTGGCCGCTCCGCTCGGCCTGCCGTCGCAGGGCCGCCAGGCCCCGGGCATCGACGCCACGAGCATCACCAACTTCGCCATCCTCGACGGCATCATGACGAGCGAGTGGGACGCCGTCTGGGACGCGATCAAGCACCTGATCCTGCCGGCGTTCGCGCTGGCGACCATCCCGCTCGCGGTGATCACCCGCATCACCCGCGCGTCGGTGCTCGACGTGTTCAACGAAGACTTCCTCCGCACGGCCAACTCCAAGGGCCTGACGCAGTCGGTGATCCGGCGCCGGCACGTGCTGCGCAACGCGTTGCTGCCGGTGGTCACCACCATTGGCCTGCAGACCGGCGCGCTGCTCGGCGGCGCGGTGCTGACCGAGCGGGTCTTCAACTTCCGCGGCCTCGGCTTCCTGCTGGCCGAAGGCATCGAACGGCGTGACTACCCCCGCCTGCAGGCTCTGCTGCTGTTCGGGGCTCTGGTGTACGTGCTGGTGAACATGCTGGTCGACATCTCGTACGGGATCATCGACCCGAGGGTGCGTGTGCGATGAACACTCTGCTTGCCAAGAAGAAAGAACCGATCGACAAGCTCGCCGCCGCGTCGGCGGGCGGGCGCAGCCTCGGGGCCGAAGCGTTCCGGCGCATGCTCCGCAGCCCGGTCGCCATCACGGGTGGCGTGATCACGCTGCTGTTCCTGCTGCTGGCCATCTTCGCGCCGCTGATCGCGCCGAAGGACCCGCAGATCCGCTACCTGCAGGACCAGGTCGAACTCGGCAAGGGCATCATCCCCGGCCCGAGCCCGGGCTTCCCGCTCGGCGTCGACGACTTCGGGCGCGACTTCCTGTCGCGGCTCATCGTCGGTGCCCAGCAGACGCTGCTGGTCGGCGTGCTCGCGACCGTGATCGGGGTGCTGATCGGGGTCATCATCGGCGGCCTCGCCGGTGCGTTCGGCGGCTGGGTCGACACCGTCCTCATGCGACTGGTCGACGTGCTGCTGTCGTTCCCCTCGCTGCTGCTGGCGATCTCGATCGCGGCGCTGTTCGCGAAGCCGAGCCAGTGGACGGTGATCCTGGCCGTGTCGATCATCGGCGTGCCGATCTTCGCGCGGCTGCTGCGCGGTTCCATGCTGGCGCAACGGGAAGCCGACCACGTGCTGGCCGCGACGTCGCTCGGCGTCAAACGCGGCACGATCGTCTTTCGCCACATGCTGCCCAACTCGCTGGGCCCCGTGATCGTGCAGGCCACGCTCACGCTCGCCACCGCGATCCTGGAGGCCGCGGCGCTGTCGTTCCTCGGCCTGGGCGACCCGGACCCGACGCGTGCGGAGTGGGGGCTGATGCTGGGCAACGCCTCGCGCCAGTTCCTCGACATCCGCCCGGAGCTCGCGTACTACCCGGCCATCGCGATCATCGTGGTGGCGCTCGGGTTCACGCTGCTCGGCGAGTCCCTGCGTGAAGCCCTCGACCCGAAGAACCGGCGGTAACCCATGGCACTCCTCGAAGTCCGCGACCTCACGGTCGTGTTCCAGCGCCGCGGTGAGAAGCCGTTCACCGCGGTCGACGGCGTCAGCTTCGACGTCGAACCCGGCCAGACGGTGGGGCTCGTGGGCGAGTCCGGCTGCGGCAAGTCCGTGACGTCGCTGGCGATCATGCGGCTGCTGGCCAAGCGCGGCAACAAGGTCAGCGGTTCGGTGTCGTTCGAGGGCACCGACCTGCTGAAGATCTCCGACCGCGATATGCGCGACCGGCGCGGGCGCGATCTGGGCATGGTGTTCCAGGACCCGCTGTCCTCGCTCAACCCCGTGATCCCGATCGGGCTGCAGATCACCGAGGTGCTCGAACGCCACCGCGGGATGTCGCGCAGCAAAGCCAAAGTCGAGGCCGCGGACCTGCTCGACAAGGTCGGCATCCCCGACCCGACGCGGCGGCTTTCCGAGTACCCGCACCAGCTTTCGGGCGGGATGCGCCAGCGCGCGCTCATCGCGATCGCGCTCGCATGCCGGCCGCGGCTGCTCATCGCCGACGAGCCGACGACCGCGCTCGACGTGACCATCCAGGCGCAGATCCTCGCGCTGCTGCGGGAACTGGTGCAGGACACCGGCACCGCGCTGATCATGATCACGCACGACCTCGGTGTCGTGGCCGGTCTGTGCGACGAGGTCAACGTGCTCTACGGCGGCAAGATCGTGGAGCGCGCCGAGCGCCACGCGCTGTTCGCCGAGCCGAGGCACCCGTACACCCACGGGCTGCTGGCCTCGATCCCGCGCCTCGACGTGGGCCGGGGCGAGAAGCTCGTGCCGATCCCCGGCTCCGTGTCCGACAACATCCCGTGGGACGGCGGGTGCGCCTTCGCGCCGCGCTGCCCCAACGCGCTGGACGTCTGCCAGGAGCGTTCGCCGCAGCTCGTGTCCGACCGCAACGGCCTGCTGCGCTGCCACAACCCGGTGAAGCCCGCCGTGGCCACCGCAGGAGGAGCCCGATGACCGAGGTGATCAACGAGCCGCAGGACGAGGTCCTGCTGGAGGTCACCGACCTCAAGGTGCACTTCCCGATCAAGCGCGGTGTCGTGGTCGACCGCACCGTCGGCCACGTGTACGCGGTGGACGGCGTCGACCTGTCGATCCGCCGCGGCGAGACCTACGGCCTGGTCGGCGAGTCCGGCTGCGGCAAGTCCACGCTGGGCCGCGCGATCCTGCGGCTCAACGAGCCGACGGCCGGCAAGGTCGTGTTCGACGGCACCGACGTCGCCCAGCTCAAGGGCGAGAAGCTGCGCAAGGCCCGCCGCCGCATGCAGATGATCTTCCAGGACCCGATGTCCAGTTTGGACCCTCGGCAGCCGGTGGAGTCGATCCTGCTCGAAGGCATGCGCGCGCACGGGCTGGCCAAGGACAAGGCCGCCACGGACCAGCGGCTGCGTGAGCTGCTGGGCGCGGTCGGCCTGCCCGAGACGGCGCTGCGCAAGTACCCGCACGAGTTCTCGGGCGGGCAGCGCCAGCGCATCGGCATCGCGCGGGCGCTGGCCGTGGAGCCGGACCTGATCGTGGCCGACGAGCCGGTGTCCGCGCTCGACGTGTCGGTGCAGGCGCAGGTGGTGAACCTGCTGGAGGACCTGCAGAACGAGCTGGGCCTCACGTACGTGGTGATCGCCCACGACCTCGCCGTCGTCCGGCACATCTCCGACCGCATCGGCGTGATGTACCTGGGCGCGCTGGTGGAGGAGACGACGTCGGCCGAGCTGTACGAGAACCCGCTGCACCCGTACACCCGGGCGCTGCTCTCCGCGATTCCCGTGCCGGACCCGCTCGTGGAGGACACCCGGGAGCAGATCCTGCTCGCGGGCGACCTGCCTTCGCCGGCCAACCCGCCGTCGGGCTGCCGGTTCCACACCCGCTGCCCGTGGCGGCAGGCGAGCCTGTGCGACACCGACCGCCCCGAGCTGCGCGAGATCGGCGCCGGCCACCGCGTCGCCTGCCACTACGCCGAAGACATCCGCGACGGCCGCATCCAGCCGCACGACGTCGAGCCGGAACTGGTGGAGCTCACCGGCGTCCTGAACCCGGACGCGGCGCCGGACATCGGTTCGGTGACGGAGATCTTGTAACCGCTGGGCATGAAGGGCACCTCGATCTCCTCGAGGTGCCCTTCATCGCGTTTACGGCTGCAGGTCGATGGCGGCCCGGAACGAGCCGTCCATGTGGAACGGCGTCGAGCTGTGCTCGTGCACGATCCGCCACGCACCGTCGACGCGGCGGAAGGCCAGCGTCGAGCGGAACCACAGCGTGAACGGTTCGCTCATGCCCACCGGCACGGCCGACATCTTCGCCAGCGCCGTGGTGAAGGCCAGGTCGCCGGACTCGGTCACCTCGACGTCGGTGTACTCGTAGGTCACCGGGCCGTCGAACGTGCCGAACCACTTCGTGAGGAACTCCTCCGACGCGCCGGTGGTGCGCAGGGGCGGCGCGAGGTCGAACTTCACCGCGCCTTCCGTGTAGCCCGCGACCAGGCGCCCGGGGTCCTTGGCGTACATCGCGGCGGTGCGCTCGGCCAGCAGGTCGCGGATCTCGTTTTCGAACATTTTGTGCTCTCCTTGCCTGGTCGGGTTTCACGGGGGACGTCGAAGCCGTCCGTGTGGCTTCGACATCCCGGGTGACGACGATTTCGAGGAGGCACCCGATGAAGTACCTGGTCCTGATCTACGGCAACCCGGCGTCCCGCTCGGCGTGGGCGGGGATGAGCGATGCGCAGAAGGCCGCGGGCCTGCGGGCGTATGTCGACTTCAACGACGGCCTGGACGGCTCCGGCGAGCGCATCGTGTCCGAGCGGCTCGCCGCGCCGGAGCTCACGAAGCAGGTCATCGTGCGGGACGACCAGGTGAGCACCACCGACGGGCCGTTCGCGGAGATCAAGGAGCAGCTCGCGGGCTTCTACCTGCTGGATTGCGACTCCGAGGACCGCGCGCTGGAGATCGCGGCGCGGATCCCGGAGGCGCCATACGCGACGATCGAGGTGCGGCCCGTGATGGGCCTGACCGGCGACGTGGACTTCGACCTGGGCGACCTGTGATCGAGGGCCTCCTGCGCGAGCTGGCGCCGCAGGTCCTCACCGCGCTCGTGCGCCGCTACGGCGGGTTCGACACGTGTGAGGACGCCGTGCAGGAGGCCTTGCTCGCCGCGGCTGTGCAGTGGCCGCGCGACGGCGTGCCGGACAACCCCAAGGCGTGGCTCATCACCACGGCTTCGCGGCGGCGGATCGAGCTGTGGCGCAGCGACTCCGCCCGGCACCGGCGTGAGGAGACCGTGGCCGCGCTGGCGCCACCCGACCCGGACCCGGCGCCGGCCGTGGACGACACGCTCACCTTGCTCCTGCTCTGCTGCCACCCGGCGCTGACGCGGCCCTCGCAGGTCGCGCTGACGTTGCGCGCGGTCGGCGGCCTGACGACGGCCGAGATCGCGCGGGCGTTCCTCGTGCCGGAGCCGACGATCGGCCAGCGCATCAGCCGCGCGAAGCAGAAGGTTAAGGGCACGTCGTTCAGCCTGCCGCCGGAGCACGAACGGCCCGCTCGCGTCGCCGCGGTGCTGCAGGTGCTGTACCTGATCTTCACGGAGGGCCACACGGCCAGCGCCGGCTCGGCCGTCGACCGCGTGGAGCTCACCGCCGAGGCCATCCGGCTCACGCGGCAGCTGCACGCCGAGCTCCCGGACGATGGCGAGGTCACCGGCCTGCTGGCGTTGATGCTGCTCACCGGCGCACGCCGGGCCGCGCGGCTCGGCGAGAACGGCACGATGGTCCCCCTCGCGGAGCAGGACCGGTCGCGGTGGGACGCCGACGCCATCGCCGAGGGCACCGCGCTGATCACCCACGCGCTCGCGACCGCGCCCGTCGGTCCGTACCAGCTGCAGGCCGCGATCGCCGCCGTCCACGACGAGGCGCCTTCGGCCGAGGACACCGACTGGCCGCAGATCCTGCTGCTCTACGACCTGCTGTGCCAGGTCGCGCCCGGACCGATGGTGACGCTCAACCGGCTCGTGGCGCTCGCGATGGTCGAGGGCCCGGCCGTCGCGCTGGCCGAGCTCGACGCGTCGGAGCCGCCGGATCACTACCGCGTCGACGTCGTCCGCGCGCACCTGCTGGAGCTCGCGGGTGATCTCGACGCCGCCCGGGAGTACTACGCCGCGGCGGCACGGCGGACGTTGAGCTTGCCTGAGCGCCGGCACCTCGAAGCGCGCGCTTCGTCCGATATGTACGGAAAACCCTGACTCAAGTCGGACCCCACCCCCGACTGAAGGGTGACGCCCGCGCACGAGGGCCCCGGTAGTCTGCGAAGTGCAGGCACAAAACCGGCAAGCCGCAGGGGGTAGGGGCAGTGAACATCGACCACGTGCTGGAGGCGATCCCTCCGCTGTCGGTCTACCTCCTGGTGGGGCTCGTCGTGATGGTCGAGAGCCTCGGCATCCCGCTGCCCGGCGAGATCGTGCTCGTGAGTGCCGCGCTGCTCGCGTCTTCGCACAGCGGTCTCAACCCGCTGTGGATCGGCGTCCTGGCCAGCGCGGGCGCCATCATCGGCGACAGCATCGGGTACCTGATCGGCCGCAAGGGCGGGAAACGCCTCTTCGACTGGGCCGGCCGGAAGTTCCCCAAACACTTCGGTCCACAGCACATCGCGAACGCGGAACGGATGTTCCACAAACGCGGCATGTGGGCCGTGTTCTTCGGCCGCTTCGTCGCCGTGCTGCGCATCCTCGCCGGCCCGCTCGCGGGGTCGCTGAACATGCACTACCCGCGTTTCCTCATCGCCAACGCGCTCGGCGGCATCGTCTGGGCCGGCGGCACCACCGCGTTGATCTACTACCTCGGTGTGGTCGCGGACAAGTGGCTCAAGGGCTTCCAGTGGGCGGGCCTCGGCGCGGCGGTGGTGATCGGCGTGGTCGTGACGCTGGTCCTGAAGCGGCGCATGTCGCGCAACCACGAGGCCCAGGCCGAGCAGAAGGACGACGCGGTCGCCTAGTTCTCCGGCGGTGAGATCAGCGTCGCCGCGAGCCGCTTCGCCGTGTGGAACGGCCGGGAGGCCTGGGTGACCACGGACGTGACGGCGGCACCCTCCAGCAACAGCATCAGCTCGTCGGCCAGGGTTTCGGCGTGCTCCGCCCTGATGCGGTGGAGCTGCGTCAGCAGGTAGCCGTGCAGCGCCGTCTTGTGGTGACGGACGACTTCGCGCACCGGGTCGGCCGGGTCGGGGAACTCCGAGGTGGCGTTGAGGAAGCCGCAGCCGCGGTAGCCGTCGCGGGAGAGCCAGGCTTCGTAGGCGTCGAACACCGCCGGCACCCGCTGCGCCGGATCCGTGTGCGCGGCCGTGATGCGGTCGATCTCCTCCTGCCACTGCCGGTCCCGTTCCCGCAGGTAGGCGACCACGAGCCGGCTCTTCGACCCGAAGTTGCCGTAGAGCGCGGCCTTCGTCACGCCGGCCTCGGCCGCCACGGTGTCGACGCCCACGGCGTGGATGCCGTCGCGGTAGAACAACGTCGACGCCGCCTTGAGCACTTTGGCTCCCGCGTCGCCGGGCCGGGTCCGGCTCACGTCTCCTCCAGACTGTTCAGTCTCTGCTTTGACCAGTCCAGACTCTAGCATCGGTTGACAACAGACAGACCTGTCTGTTTGGTTGCGCTGATGGTCAGTGAGCAGACAACCGCACGGTGGTGGTCCACCGCCGCGGTCGGCGCCGGCGTGATCGCGCTCTGCTACGGCTTCGCGCGTTATGCCTACGGGCTGTTCGTGCCCCGGTTCGGCGAGACGTTCGGGCTCACGACCGTCGGCGTCGGCGTGCTGGGCGGACTGTCCACCGCGGGTTACGGCGTCGGGCTCCTGTTGTCCCTGCGCACGGCCACGCGATCCGCGCGCGGCACCGTGCTGCTGGCCGGGGCGTTGGCGGCGGTGGGGCTCGGACTGATGGCGGCCGCGCCGAACGTGGGCGTGTTCGGCGCCGGGATCGTGCTCGCGGGCGCCAGCGCGGGTCTGGTCTCGCCCGGTGTCGCGCAGCTGATCGGGGAAACGGTCGGGGCGCGCCACCGGGTCCGGGCCCAGACCTGGGCCAACACCGGGACCGGGCTCGGGCTGGCCGCGTCGGCGTTCACGCCGTTGCTGGCCTTCGGCTGGCCCTCGATCTGGGCCGGCTTCGCCGTGCTCGCCGCGGCGATGACGGTGCTGGCCTGGCGGACGTTGCCGCGAACGCCCGCAGCCGCCGCCGAGATTCCCGTGCCGGTCCACGGCCTGGTCCCGCTCGTGGTCAACTCCGTCCTCATCGGGGTGACGAGCGCGCCGTACTGGACGTTCTCCAGCTCCCGCCTCACCGCGTCGGGATTGAGCCCGACGGCGGCGACCTGGTGCTGGTTCACCATCGGCGTGGCCGGGCTGCTCGGCGGCCTGGCCGGGCGGGCCGCCGAACGCGTCGGGCTGCGGACCGCCAACCTGGTCACGTGGACGCTGGCGGCGGCCGGCCTCGCCCTCCTGGCCCTGCCTACGCCGGGTCTCGCCGGCGCACTCGTCTCCAGTGCGTTGTTCGGCAGCACCTACATGGCGCTGACCGGGCTGTGCATCCTGTGGGCCGCCCGGCTGTTCCCCACGCGCCCGGCGCGGGGCGTGACCTGGTCGTTCGTCGGCCTCGGCGTCGGCCAGACCGCCGCGTCGCCGCTGGCCGGTGCGGCGGCGTCCGGGATCGGCCTGGCGGCGGTGTTCGGGCTGGCCGGGCTGGTGGCGCTCGTCGCGTGGAGCCAGCTCGACGCGCGCCTCGCCCCGCCGGGCTCAGGTCCCCGCGGGTAGCAGGTCTTCGTCGGGCAGCCCGACGGGTTTGCGCCGCAGGCTTCCCAGCAGCACCCCGCCGATCACCACGGCCGCTGCGACGATCTCGAGCACGGTGGGCACCTCGTCGAGCACGAAGTACGACGCCGTGAGCCCGACCACCGGCACGAGCAGCGAGAACGGCGCGACGACGCCGGCGGGATGGTGCTTCATCAGCGTCGTCCAGATGCCGGAGCCGACGACGGTGCCGAACACGATCACGTACGCCATGCCCGCGACGCCGATCAGGCCGGTGGTGGTGCCGAGTGTCGTGAGCGAGTGCCAGCCGGCCGCCGGGCCCTCGAAGACGAACGACAGTGCCAGCATCGGCAGCGGCGGCACCACGGACATCCACAGCATGAGGTGCAGCGGGTTGTCGGGCGTCGCGCGGCGCACCGCGAGGTTGCCGAACGCCCAGCTCAGCGCGGCCAGCAGCGTCAGGATCACCGGCAGCAGCGCGGCGTGGGACGACTGCTGCCACGCGATCGCCGTCATGCCGGCGACGGCCAGCAGGATGCCGGTGAGCTGGCGCCCGGACACGCGTTCGCGCAGGAGCACGGCGCCGAGCAGCACGGTGAACGGCGCGGACGCCTGCAGCACCAGCGAAGCCAGGCCCGTCGGCATGCCGAGATCCATGGCGACGAACAGGAACGCGAACTGGCCCGTGCCGAACCCGAGGCCGTAGCCGAGCAGGTAGCGCAGCTTCACCTTGGGCCACGGCACGAACAGGATCGTCGGGATCGCGATCAGCGCGAACCGCAGCGCGCCGGCGAACATCGGCGGGAACTGGCCCAGCGCGGCGTGGATGGCGAGGAAGTTGCAGCCCCACAGCACGGCGACGAGCACGGCGAGGAGACGGTCACGTGCGGGCATGACCTCCACTGTGCAGCCGCGGACCGTGAAGGACCAGCGAGAAAAACTGCACTGACCCTGTAGCCGTGCTTCACATCGTGGACATCGTGGACCTCGGAAGACTCCGGACATTGCGGGAGTTCGCGGACCGCGGCAGCGTGACGGCCGCGGCGAGGGCGCTGCACTGCACCCCTTCGGCGGTGTCGCAGCAGCTGCGTGCGCTTCAGTCGGAGGTCGGCCTGCCGCTGACCGAGCCGGACGGCCGCGGCCTGCGGCTCACCGACGCCGGCCGGGCGCTCGTCGCGCGTGCGGACGAGGTGCTGGCAGCGCTGGATCGCGCGGAATCCGAGCTCGACACGTACCGAAGTGCGCCGCGCGGGCGGGTGCGGATCGCGATCTTCCAGTCGGCGGGGCTGATGCTGCTGCCGGGGCTCCTCGCGCGCGTCGCGGAGTTCGACGGTCTGGAGGTGGACGTGCGTGATGTCGACATGACGCCTTCGGATGTTCCGGCGCTGGTCGCGGACTACGACGTGGTCGTGACGCACCGGGACGAGCACGCCGGCGAGTTCACCTCCGACCGGCTCGAGGTGGTGCCGCTGCTGCGGGAGCCGTTGGACGTCGCGTTGCCGGCGGGGCACGCGCTGGCGCGGCGGCGCCGGGTGGACCTCGCGGATCTCGCCGACGAACGCTGGATCTCCGTGGACCACGGGTGCCCGGTCGACGACGTGCTGCGGTCGCTGACGGTGCGCACGGGGGTGCGGCCGCAGATCGTCCAGCGCATCAACGATTTCCGCATCACCGAACGGCTCGTCGCGGCGGGGCACGGCATCGCGTTGCTGCCGCGCTACACGATGGACACGCGGCGGGGCAGTGGTCTGGTCGGCCGTCCGCTGGCCGGGATCCGCGCCGCGCGGCTGGTCGAGGTGGTGTGCCGGCGGGGTGCGTTGTCGCGGCCCGCGGTGGCGACGGTGATCGCCCAGCTGCGCGCGGAAGTGGCGGCGTTGACGGGTTAGCTCCGGGCGGAAGTGGCAGCGTTGACGGGTTAGCTCCGGGCTCCGCGGCGGACGCCGAACGTGATCGCCACGCCCAGCAGTGTCGCGACGCCGAAGGAGAGCAGCATGCTGACCACCGGTTCGTCGATGAGCTCGCCGCCGGCGTAGCCGAGGAAGGCGACGTACGACGTCCACAGCGTGATGCCGATCGCCGAGGCGCTGAAGAACTCGCCCATGGGCCAGCGCAGCGAGCCGGCCAGCAGTGCGCCGACCGTGCCGCCCGAGGGCAGCCAGCGGGCCAGCACCAGGATCGGGCGCGGGTGGCGCTGGAGGCGGCCGTCGAGCCAGGCCAGGCCGGCGGCCATCTTGCGGCGCCGGCTGAGCCGTTCCAGCACGCGGGCGCCGCCGAAGCGGCCCAGCGCGTAGAGGGCCTGGTCGCCCACCAGGCACCCGGCGGTGGCGACGGCGATCACCACGGCCAGCGACGTCCCGCCTTGCGCGGCCGCGATGCCCATGCCGAGGATCGTCACCTCGGTGGGCAGCAGGGGCACCAGCGAGACGACGAACAGCACCACGAGCCCTGCCGTCGTTGCGTCCACACTCCCATTAACCGTCGTGCGCGGGCGGATGAGTCCCGTTCACCGAGTACTCACAGCAAGGCACAGGCGGCACACAGCTTGGGTTAACCATGACAGCGGGTGTCATGGTTAACCGCGACGGTGGTCCGCATGAACCTTTCGGGAAAGATCGCCCTCGTCGCGGGCGGCACGCGCGGTGCGAGCCGCGCGATCGCCGTTGAGCTGGGACGGGCGGGGGCCTTCGTTTACGTGACCGGCCGGACGTCGGGCTCCGCTCGGTCCGAAGTGGACCGTCCGGAGACGATCGAGGACACGGTGGCTCTGGTCGCGGCGGCGGGCGGCCAGGCCGAGGCCGTTCGCGTCGACCACCTGGTGCCCGCCGAGGTCGCGGCCCTGGCCTCTCGTCTGGACCACCTCGACATCCTCGTCAACGGCCTTTGGGGCGGCGACCGCCACCTGGAATGGGGCAAACCCGTCTGGGAACACTCCCTGGACGCGGGCCTGCGCATGATCCGCCTGGCGATCGACGCGCACCTCATCACGAGCCACCACCTGCTGCCGTTGATGATCGACCGCCCGGGCGGCCTGGTGGTGGAGCTGACGGACGGCACCGCGTCGTACAACGCGCGGTATCGGGAGGGGACGTCGCTGCCGTTCTACCTGGCGAAGTCCTCGGCCCACCCGCTGGCCATCGGCGAGGCGGCCGAGCTGGCCCCGTTCGGCTGCACGGCCGTCGCGTTCACCCCGGGCTGGCTCCGCTCGGAAGCGATGCTGGAGGCGTACGGCGTCACGGAGTCCAACTGGCACCACGCGGAGGCCAAGGTGCCGCACTTCGCCATCTCGGAATCCCCGACGTTCTGCGGCCGCACCATCGCGGCCCTCGCCGCCGACCCGGACCGCGCTCGGTGGTCCGGCCAGACGGTGAGCAGCGGCCAGCTCGCCCAGGCCTACTCGATCGACGACGTGGACGGCAGCCGCCCGGACGCGTGGCGCTACCTGGTGGAAGTGGCGGACGCCGGCAAACCGGCGGATGTGACTGGCTACCGCTGAGCGTTGCGAGCGGCGAGTTCGGTGCCGATGTCGGCCAGGGCCGCCCTCAATTCCGGTGGGTCGAGGACTTCGATGCCGGGGCTGAGAGCCACCAGTTGGCCGAGCGCCATTTCGCCGCCCTCCAGCGCGAGTTCCGCCAGCGCCCAGCCGTCGGAGTCCGGGTCGGTCAGGGAGAGGACGGTATCGGCGAGGTGTTCGCCGCCGAAGACGCGGCGGAGTTCGCGGACGGCGAGGCGGTTCAGGCGGGCCCGTACGCGCACGGGGCGGGAGACCTGTTCGAAGGTTGCGGAGGAAGTGCGCCACCAGGTCGGGAGGTCGAAATCGGCTGGACGGTCGAAGGTCTCGGCGAGTTCCTCGGCGGTGAGGATCCGGGAGACGCGATACGTGCGGTAGGTGTTCTCGATCCGCGCCACCAGGTACCAGACGCCCGCCTTCAACACGAGCCCCAACGGCTCCAGCGCTCGCTCCGCCACGCCGTCGCGCCGCTGGTAGGAAATCGCGAGCCGGCGTTGGGTCCAGACCGCGCGCGAGACGGTCGCAAGACAAGCAGGCTGGTCAGCGCCGCCGAACCACCCCGGTGCGTCGAGGTGAAACCGCCCGGCCACCAACGCCGCGTGGTCGCGCAGTTCCGTCGGCATCCCCGCCGAGATCTTCGCCCGGGCGGCGCTGCCGGCGGTGTCCAGCCCCAGCCCCGCCAAGGCTTCCGGTGCCCCCAAAGCGAACAGCGCCACGGCTTCCCGCGCGGTCAGTCCGTCGAGCCCGGCCCGCCAGCCGTCGACCAGGCGGTAGCCGCCGTGCCGCCCCCGTTCTGTCCACAGTGGAACGCCGGAGTCGCGTAAAGCCGCCAGATCGCGGTGCATCGTCCGCTCGGACACGCCCAGTTCGGCGGCGAGCTCGGAGGCGGTCGCGCTGCGGCGGCGCTGCAGGGTGAACAGCAGCGCGACCAGCCTCTCAGCTTTCAAGACAACGTCAGCGGTTCGCCCGGTTGACCGCGCTCACCACTGCGCGCAGCGACGACGTCACGATCGACGGGTCGATGCCCACGCCCCAGAACACGCGGTCGGAGATCGCGCACTCGATGTACGACGCGGCGCGCGAGTCGTCGCCCGGGGTCAGGGTGTGTTCGCTGTAGTCCAGGAGCCGCAGGTCGAAGCCGACGGTGGACAAGGCGTCGAAGAAGGCCGCGATGGGGCCGTTGCCGCGGCCGGTGATGTCGTGCTCGTCGCCGTCGACGGTCACCGTGGCTTCGATGTCGTACTCGCCGCCGCCGTTGTCGGTCACGCGCTGGCGCACCAGCTCCAGCGGGGTGCGCGGCTCGAGGTACTCCTTCGAGAACGCGTTCCACATCGTGGCCGGGTCGACCTCGCCGCCCTCGGTGTCGGTGTAGGCCTGGACCACCTTGGAGAACTCGATCTGCAGGCGCCGCGGCAGGTCGAGCTGGTGCTCGGCCTTCATGATGTAGGCGACGCCGCCCTTGCCCGACTGCGAGTTCACGCGGATCACGGCCTCGTACGTGCGGCCGACGTCCTTCGGGTCGATCGGCAGGTACGGGACCTCCCACGGGTAGTCGTCCACGGGCACGCCGGCCTTGTCGGCCGCGTCCTTCAGCGCGTCGAGACCCTTGTTGATCGCGTCCTGGTGGCTGCCGGAGAACGCGGTGAACACCAGGTCGCCGCCCCACGGCGTGCGCTCGCCCACGGGCAGCTGGTTGCAGTACTCGACGGTGCGCTTGATCTCGTCGATGTCCGAGAAGTCGATCTGCGGGTCGATGCCCTGGCTGAACAGGTTCATGCCCAGCGCGACGAGGTCGACGTTGCCGGTGCGCTCACCGTTGCCGAACAGGCAGCCCTCGATGCGGTCCGCGCCGGCCTGGTAACCCAGCTCGGCGGCGGCGATGCCGGTGCCGCGGTCGTTGTGCGGGTGCAGCGACAGGATCACCGAGTCGCGGCGCTCCAGGTTGCGGCTCATCCACTCGATCGAGTCGGCGTAGACGTTCGGCGTCGCCATCTCGACGGTCGCCGGCAGGTTCAGGATCACCGGCTTCTCCGGCGTCGGCTGCCAGATCTCGGTGACGGCGTTGCAGACCTCGAGCGCGTACGACAGCTCGGTTCCGGTGTAGGACTCGGGCGAGTACTGGAAGCGGAAGTCCGTGTCCGGCTGCTTCGCGGCCAGCTCGAGGACCATTTCCGCGCCCTGCGTCGCGATCTTCTTGATGCCCTCGCGCTCCTCGCGGAACACCACGCGGCGCTGCAGGATCGAGGTCGAGTTGTAGATGTGCACGATCGCGCGCGGCGCGCCCTCGAGCGACTTGAACGTGCGCTCGATCAGCTCCGGACGGCACTGCGTCAGCACCTGGATGCTCACGTCGTCCGGGATCGCGCCCTCGTCGATGATCTCGCGGACGAAGTCGAAGTCGGTCTGCGACGCGGCGGGGAACCCGACCTCGATCTCCTTGTAGCCCATGCGTACGAGCAGGTCGAAGAACTTGCGCTTGCGCGCCGGCGACATCGGGTCGATCAGGGCCTGGTTGCCGTCACGCAGGTCCACCGCGCACCACAGCGGCGCCCGCTCGATGCGCTTCGAGGGCCAGGTGCGGTCGGGCAGGTCGATGTTCTCGATCAGCTCGTACCAGGGCTTGTAGCGGTGGACGGGCATCGAAGTGCCGCGTTGGGGGTTCCACCGGGGCTGGTCCGCGGGCGCCGGGCGCGAGGGCGTGCGGACGCGGGAGGTATTCGTACGGGGGTCGTTCGTGGCCATGGGTGAAGACGTCTCCTGACGAGGTGGGTGCATACGACCGGCACCACAAAGCCCCGCGACGAGGAGCCGGTCTGGTCAGGCCCCGTCGCGGCAGCGAAGCAGGAGAGCACGCGCCACGAGGTCACCTTAACCACGGAACGCGGCCGTTGTGAAGTCACCTCCGCGATCGAACTGTTACGTCCGGTGCCCGTCGGGTGTTACCAGCGGGTAGCGGGCGGGGGTGTGACGTGTCAGACTGCCGGGCATGGGCGAGCACGCCGAACAGACACCTGAGGCGGAGACCGAGCCGCGGCCGAAGCGTGCCGAGATCGACTGGCGACGCACCCGTGAGCAGGCGTTTTCCTTCCTCGCCACGCTCGTGCGGTGGGTCGGGCTGATCTTCGCCGCGATCCTCGTGCTGCACGTGATCTTCACCGTCGGCGAGGCCAATCCGGACAACGGAATCGTCTCGTTCGTCCGGAGCTGGGCCGACGGCCTCTCGATCGGCTTCAAGGACCTCTTCACCCCGAGTGACGCGAAACTCAGGGTGCTGGTCAACTACGGCATCGCGGCGATCTTCTGGCTCGTGGTGTCCGGGATCGTCGCGAAGATCCTCCGCCGCATCGGCGGCGGGCTCTCTTCCTGACCGCGGTCACGGGCCGTTCCCGCCGTGGCGCGAACGGCCCGTTCGCGCCGGGTCAGCTCTGCCAGGTGATCGGCTTGCTGCCGTAGTCCGTCCCGGGCGCCTGGTCGTTGTAGTCGCCCTCGTCGTACGACGCGCCGGTCACCGTCGTGCCGGCCTGCGCCACCGCGAGCACGCAGCTTTCGTACGTGGCGCCCTTCGTGGTGAAGTCCTTGCCCGCGTCGCCGCTGTCGCACTTGTCGAACGTGCCGATGACCGACACCCCCTGCGCTTCGGAGCCGTCCGGGAGCAGGGCGTTCATCAGCCCGAGCGAGCTGTAGGAGAAGTCCGTGCCGCTCTCGTTCGAGACGGTGACGCGCACGTAGTACGGCGTCATGCCCTTCGCCTTGTCGCCCAGGTCGAGGGGCGCGAGGTCGGCCTCGGCGCCCTTGTCGATGGACTTCACCGTGACGCCGATCGAGCCCGTCTTGCCCTCCGACTTGAACGGCACGATCGCCTTCTCGCCGAGCTTCAGCTTGGTGCCCTGCTGCGTGAAACCGCCGGCCGACGACGAGTTCTGCTGCGCGCTCGGCGGCGCTTCCGTGCTCGCCTCGGTCGCGCTGGTGCTCTGGCTCTGCTGCTGCGCCGGGGCACCGCCCGCGGCCGAAGGCGTGCCGTTCGTCTGACCCGCACAGCCGGCCAGCGCCAGTACCGCCGCGGAGACCCCCAGGACCGCCAGCACACGACTACGCATGATCGTTCTCTCCTCGTGTCCACCCAGTGTGTTGCCGGCTTCGATGCGGTGCCCCGATCAGCGGTTCCCCGATCGAGCGGCATTACTTAGCGGTGCGAAGCGAATGCGATCAGTGCGTCAGTCACCCAACGCCGGCGTGCCCCATTCCCCGCTGAACGCGAACTCGCTCAGCGGAATGCGCTGGCGCGGCTTGAGCTCCCGCTCGATGCGCCGCTCGTCCTCCAGCACCTCGGCCTCGGCGGCGTGGCCCACGGCGATGGCCACGCGCGGCACGGCGCCGTCGGGCAGGCCGAACGACGAGCGGACCGCGTCGGCGGAGAAGCCCGCCATCTGGTGCGCGATCAGGCCGAGCTCCACGGCCTGGAGCACCAGGTTCTCGGTCGCCAGGCCGAGCCCGTACTCCGCGTACGGGACGTCGCCCTTCTCGTTGGTGGTCATCATCACGCCGACGAGCAGCACGCCCGCGCGGAAGGCCCACGCCTGGTTGCCGCTGTTCAACGCGGCCAGGATCCGGGCGAACGTGGGGTCGCCGCGCCGTCCCACGAGGTAGCGCGCGGGCTGGGTGTTGCCGAAGGACGGCGCCCAGCGCGCGGCCTCCAGCAAGGTGGTCAGTTCCTGCGGGGACACCTCGGCGGTCGCGTCGAAGGCGCGGGGGCTCCAGCGCTCGGCGACGGCCGGGATCACGGGGACGCTCGTCTCGGCGGGTTTGCGCACGTCCCGCACCGTAGTACGGCGGGAGTGCTCTCCATCACTCCGGAGGAAGGGCTTCGAACATTTCGGTGGTGTTAAGGAAGATTTACTTCCGACACACCCTCGATCGGTGTGCGCCGCCACTCGATTGAGTGGCGAGCGCGGTCGGCCCCGGTAGAGTTTCGCCCAAGTGAAGGGACGCGGGGGCTCCTCGGTGCCCACCAGGAGCAGACCCGGCCCGTCAAGGAGGTTCGGGCTGTGGCCCTCGTGGTCCAGAAGTACGGCGGATCGTCGCTGGAAAGTGCCGACCGGATCAAGCGCGTCGCCGAACGCATCGTCGCCACCAAGAAGGCGGGCAACGACGTCGTGGTGGTGTGCTCGGCGATGGGTGACACCACCGACGAGCTGCTCGACCTGGCGCAGCAGGTGAACCCCGCGCCGCCGGAGCGGGAGATGGACATGCTGCTCACGGCCGGTGAGCGCATCTCGAACGCACTGGTCGCCATGGCGATTTCCGCGCACGGCGCCGAGGCGTGGTCGTTCACCGGTTCGCAGGCGGGTGTCGTCACGACGTCGGTGCACGGCAACGCGCGCATCATCGACGTGACGCCGAGCCGCGTCACGGAGGCGCTCGAGCAGGGCTACATCGCGCTCGTGGCCGGGTTCCAGGGCGTTTCCCAGGACACCAAGGACATCACGACGCTCGGCCGCGGTGGTTCGGACACCACCGCCGTCGCGCTCGCCGCGGCGCTGGGCGCCGACGTGTGCGAGATCTATTCCGATGTGGACGGTGTGTACTCCGCCGACCCGCGGATCGTGCCGGACGCGCGGAAACTCGACACGATCCCGTACGAGGAGATGCTGGAGCTCGCCGCGAGCGGTTCGAAGATCCTGCACCTGCGTTCGGTCGAGTACGCGCGCCGCTACGGCGTGCCGATCCGAGTCCGCTCTTCCTACAGCGACAAGCCGGGCACCACCGTGACCGGGTCAATCGAGGAGATCCCCGTGGAACAAGCGCTGATCACCGGTGTGGCACACGACCGTTCGGAGGCCAAGATCACGGTCACCGGCGTGCCGGACCACGCCGGCGCGGCCGCCCGGATCTTCCGCGTGATCGCCGACGCGGAGATCGACATCGACATGGTGCTACAGAACGTGTCCAGCACCGTTTCGGGTCGCACCGACATCACGTTCACGCTGTCGAAGGCCAACGGCGCGAAGGCTGTGCAGGAGCTCGAGAAGGTCAAGGGCGAGATCGGCTTCGAGACCGTGCTCTACGACGACCACGTCGGCAAGGTCTCGCTCGTCGGCGCGGGGATGCGCTCGCACCCCGGTGTCACGGCGACGTTCTGCGAGGCGCTCGCGCAGTCGGGCGTCAACATCGAAATCATCAACACCTCGGAGATCCGCATCTCGGTGCTGATCCGCGACGCGCAGCTCGACGACGCCGTGCGCGCGATCCACGAGGCGTTCGAGCTCGGCGGCGACGAGGAAGCCGTCGTCTACGCGGGGAGTGGTCGCTGATGGGCAACGGTCTGCGCGTCGGGGTGGTCGGGGCGACCGGCCAGGTCGGCGGTGTGATGCGGAAGCTGCTGGCGGAGCGTGGTTTCCCGGTGGACGAGATGCGGTACTTCGCGTCGTCCCGGTCAGCGGGAACGAAACTTCCGTGGCAGGGCGAGGAGATCACGGTCGAGGACACCGCCACGGCGGATCCGTCCGGTTTGGACATCGCCCTGTTCTCGGCGGGCGGCGCGACTTCGCGTGAGCAGTCGCCGCGCTTCTCCGCCGCGGGCGTGACGGTGATCGACAACTCGTCGGCCTTCCGCCGCGACCCGGACGTGCCGCTGGTCGTCAGCGAGGTCAACCCAGAGGCCATCAAGGAGGCGCGCAAGGGGATCATCGCGAACCCCAACTGCACCACCATGGCGGCCATGCCGGTGCTCAAGCCGCTGCACGACGAGGCCGGCCTGCTGCGCCTGATCACGAGCACATACCAGGCCGTGTCCGGCAGTGGCCTTGCCGGCGTCGACGAGCTGGCCGCCCAGGTCAACGCCGTCGCCTCCCGCGCCGCTGCCCTGACCCACGACGGTTCCGCCGTGGACTTCCCGGCTCCGGCCAAGTACGTGGCGCCCATCGCGTTCAACGTGCTGCCGATGGCCGGCTCCGTCGTCGACGACGGCTCGTTCGAGACGGACGAGGAACAGAAGCTGCGCAACGAAAGCCGCAAGATTTTGGGCCTGCCGGAGCTGCTCGTGTCCGGCACGTGCGTCCGCGTCCCGGTGTTCTCCGGCCACGCGCTGTCGATCAACGTGGAGTTCGCGCAGCCCATCTCGGTGGAGCGGGCCACGGAGCTGCTCTCGGTGGCGCCCGGCGTGCAGCTCTCGGACGTCCCCACGCCGCTGCAGGCCGCGGGCAAGGACCCGAGCTTCGTCGGCCGCATCCGCTCCGACCCGGGTGTGCCGGACGGCCGTGGGCTGGCCCTGTTCGTGGCGACCGACAACCTGCGCAAGGGCGCGGCGTTGAACGCGGTGCAGATCGCGGAGCTGGTGGCCGGCAACCGCTGATCTTCTTACATCGAGCACAGGGCCGTCTTCCTCCGGGAAGGCGGCCCTGTCTCATCCGGCCGAGATCGGCTGCCGGACCGGCCGGAAGTCCGGCGACACTCCCGAAACCACGAGCAGTGTCCGCAGCGGCAAGACCTGCGGCTTCAGCGCTGCCGCTTCGTCGAGCGCGCTCGTGATCGCTTCCGCACCGGGATCGTCCATCACCAGCTCGGGCGGGCCGGGCCACGCCATGCGCCAGCGCACGACACCCACGTCCGCCAGGGCCGCCGTGACCACGAGGGCCAGGCGATGGCGGACCGAGGCCACGACGTCCGAAGCGCCGGGCTCGGCGAGGAACGCGAGCTCACCCGCGGCCAGCCGGTCGAGCGCGGCCCCGAGGGTGAGGCCGCCGAGGACTTCGAGGGCCGAGCTCGTCACCTCGTGCCGCTGGGACAGGTCGGCGAGCGTGTCCCAGTCGGCGCGCGGCATGGCGCGCTGCTCCTCGGAGAGCAGCTGCGCGAAGGCGTGGTCGAGCGTCTCGTCGCGGGCGAGCAGGGCGCTGGCCCGGGGCTCGTCGCCGAGGGGGAGCTGGGCGTCGAGCAACTGCCGGAAGCCGGCCATCGGCCGCGCCGGCAGGAACCCCGCGCGCAGGCCGAGCGCGGCGTAGCGGACGAGGAACAGCTCCCAGAGCTCTTCGATCACCTCGCGTTCCCACCGCACGTCCGCCGGATCCGGCGTGGCCAGGGCTCGTTCGGCGACCCGCAGGTAGTACGCGGTGAAGGCCCTTACCGCGGGCCGGGCCGGTGCGATCCAGCGCGGTGTGTGGGCCAGGGTGTCGCGCACCCGCGGGAGGAACCGCGCACCCCACGCGATCGCCGGCCGGAAGCGCACGTCCTGGCCGAGCGCGCGCCGCACCAACGCGCTGAGCTGCTCCGGGTTCACCGCGGCGAGCAACGGGACCCCGACGACCAGCCGGCGGCGCGACACGAGCCGCACCGCGACGCCGGCGTCGAGCCGGACGGACGTCGGCGCCTCGACGCCGACGTCGTCCGCCGCGGAGTGCACCAGCTCCCACAACCGGGTCGATGCGGGCGTGAGCCGGATGGCCGGTGTGGGTTCGGGGCGGGAGCACAGCGCGGCCACGAGCGTCGCGAGCCCGGGCGCCACGACGAGCAGGGCCAGTGCCGCGGGCGACATCGCCACGCACAGCACGACCTCGCCCACGACGAACCCGCCGACGAGGAGGACCACCGCCAGCCAGAACGCGACCAGCAGCCCCACGGCACGCAGCGCCATCCGGACCTCCTCGCTCGGTCGTGTCGGATATCGCTCGCCGCGAGGACAACGTTTCCGTCAGTCCACTGTGGACTTCGCTTTTTCCGCGAGGTGGCACGCGAGGTACCGGATCTTGCGGAACTCGACGACCGGTCCCTTCCTGCTGTACGCCCACAAGTTGGCGTCCGCGTGCACGCCGAGCTCCCGGAACTGTTCCACGGCCTCCTCGCCGCGCCCGAGCTCCACCAGCGCCCGCGCAGCGTACGCCCGGCTCGTCGCCGTGCCCGGCGCGTCGCGGCCCTCGCCGTCGAGCCAGGGCAGCAGCCGGTCGACGGCCGGCGCGACCAGCGGGTTCCGCCACGCGCCCTCGACCCCGCGGTACTCCGCTTCGTGCGCCGCGACCAGCGGCAGCCACGCCAGCTTCGGGTGCTTCGCCGCGCCTTCCTCGGCGAACGCCCACATCAGCTCGTGCGACCCGAACCACTTCTCGCACCAGTACTGCAGCGCGGACCCGTACGCGGGCAGGTTCAGCGGGTCGCGGGTGACCACTTCCTGCCACACCTCGCGGAACGCGTCGTTGTCGTACTGCCGGCCGCGGGCGACCGCCAGCATCGTCACCCACGGCGTGGGGTCTTCGGGCGCCAGCGCCGCCGCTTCGTCGACCGCGGGCACGGCGGACTCGAGGATGGCGAAGAACTTCTGGAACTGCTCGCGGCTCACATGCTCGGCCCCCAGCCCGCTGCGGACCTGCCAGGCCAGCTGCACGAGACTCTCGGCGTTGACGGCGGCGGCGCCTGCGTCGTCCGGCTGCTCGCTCCGCCAGTGTTCGAGCCCGATCTCGTCGTTCGCCACGACCTCACCGAGGTGGCGGACGAGGACCGTCCGCCGGTCCCAGTCGGTGCCGATCTCGGAGAGCAGCCGCGCCGCCGGCTGCCAGCCGCCGGTCACCAACGCCTGCTGGGCCTCGTCGATCTCGCGGTCGCGGATGAAGTCGGCGCGCGTGACCTCGCTGTCCGGCGGCAGGCCGAACTTCGTCACGTCCGGCATCTCGACCTTCGGCGCCTTCTTGTCCGGCGCGACATACCGCGCCAGGTCTTCGCGGCTGAGCGAGGCGGTGAACTCCGCGACGCTCATCCCGCGTTCCCGGGCGGCCTTGGCCAGCGCGAACGCCGTCTTCCGGCGTCTCGAGTTGAACAGCAGGCCTACGAGTCCCATGGTGGAAGGCTTCCTCTCAGGAAAGAACGGGTTCGGTTACGGCGAGCAGCGTCCGCAGCGCGCCGGTGTCCCCGGCGACGGCGGCGTCGAGCGCCGGGGTGAGCGATTCGGCGTACGGCTCGGTGAGCACCAGCTTCGCCGGCCCGGACCACGACAGCTCCCAGCGCGCGGCCTTCGCGGCGGCGAGCGCCGAGGTGACCACAATGGACAGATTGGCGCGTGCGGAGGCGCCGAGCAGCTCGCGCCGCGCCCGCGGTCCGGCGTTGGGCGGGACCTTGACGTCGGAGTCTGCGACGTCTTCGAGCTTCCCGGCGTCGAGGGCGTCGAGCAGGTCGGTCACCGAGCGGCTGCGGAGGATCTTGTCCGTGGCTTTGCGAAGCTGGTGCCGCATGGAGATGTCGACGAGCGTCTGCCAGTCCGTGCGTTGCTTCGATCGGGCTTCGGCGGACAAGCCTGTGAGCATCGCGGCGTCGAGGACAGTATCGGCGTCGCGGAGGATCCTGGTTGCCGGACGTTCGCCGCCCGGGAGCACCGGCACCTCGGGAGCGGCTTCGAGCACGGCGATGCGTGCGGGCGTCGCGGGGTGGCGGTCGAACGGCGAAACCTTCTGCGGGGGCGGGTTTCGCCGCACCTCGGCGAGCTCCTCGACGCGGTGCTCGTCGGCCAGCAGCTGCCGGAAGCCGTCTGCCAGCCGGTCCGGCAGGTATCCGGCCCGCCAGCCCATCCCCACGTAGGTGTCCAGGTAGAACTGCCAGAGAACCTCGAGCGCTTCGCTCTCGCGCAGCGCGCTCGTCGCCGCGGCGGTGCCCGCGACCCGCGCGGCCGCGGCGTCGGCGGCCAGTTCGTGGTCGCGGCTGACCCGCATGGACACCGTGAAATACAGCTTGGTGTAGCCGTTGAACAGGGGGCGCAGCAACCAGCCGAGCCCATTCGCGTCGGCCAGTCCGTCCACGACCCGGCCGATCGCCTGCCGGCCGCGGTAGGTCACGTCCGCGAAGCGAGTGTCGCGGTTGCTGTAGTGCGCCAGCTCGTGGCCGAGCACGGAGCGCAGCTGATCAATCCGCAGCCCGGCGAACAGCTGCGCGCCGATGAACATCCGTCGGCGCGTGACCCGCAGTCCGAGCCAGCGCGTCTGTTCGTAGACCGACGCGTTGACCTGCGGGATCAGGTAGATCTCGTCGGGCGGCCGGGTGTCGACTGCCTCGGCCAGCTCACGGACCAGCGCCCACAGTTCAGGCTGCGCTTCACGGGTGAGCGGCAGGCCGGAGACTTCGTCGTCGCGGCCGCGCTCGATGGTGAACAGCGCCTGCAGCAGCACGTAGATCGCGGGCACGGCGAAGAAAGCGAGACGAACCCCGATGGACGGCGAGTCGGAAAACGCGTAGATCTCCAGCGCGACGAGGGCGGCAACGATCACCAGCACGAGCACCGGAAATCCGGCCAGCAGGACGACAGCGAGCAACGCTCGCGAAGAGTTCTTCATGGAAAAGCGGAATCCTCCCCCAGTGGCGCTACGAGCGCCGGGCTCGATCATCGTGCCCGATATCGCCGGGAACCTCGATTTCGTTTCGCTCACGAAACGAAGTTCTCCGGGTTACTCCGGCAAATCGTGCTATTCGGACGGTTCGCCGGTTGATCCATTGTGGAGCGGGCGCCGGGTTCGCCGCGGGAATCAAGCCGACGGAACGCGGTTGGGTTCGCTCAGGAGCGCGCGCAGGGCGGCAGAGTCTCCGGCTACGGCGGCATCGATCGCGGGCAAGAGCGTTCCGTTGTACCTCGGGGTCAGCAGGAGCGCGTCCACCTTCGACCACGAGATGGTCCACTGCGCCCCGCCCGCGCCGGCGGCCTGCGACAGGGCCACGAACGACAGCCGGATGCGAGCGGACTCGGTCACGAGCTGCCGGCGAGTCTGTTCGTCCGCGTCGGCCGGAATCGGCAGGTCGGGATCGGCCAGGTCCGCCAACCGCCCGGCATCCAGCGCGTCGAGCACGTCGCTCACCGAACGGTCCCGCAGGACTTTCGCGGCCAGCTCACCGAACTTGTGCCGTGAAGAGACGTCGGCGAGTGTGTCCCAGTCGGTGCGCTGCTTCGTGCGGCCTTCGTCCGACAGATCGGCGAACCACGCCGTGTCGAGGACCGCCTCGGCGTTGCGGAGGAGTTCGCTCGCCGGCCGGTTCTCAGGCCCGGGCCCCGGGATGACACCGGCCGCTTCGAGCACCCTGATGCGCTCGGCCGTGGGCGGGTGGCTGTCGAACGGCGACGGCTTTTCCTCCGGTGGGTTCTGGCTCGGCCGCGCTGTTTCGCTGGCGCGGGTTTCGTCGGTCAGCAGCCGCCGGTACCCCTCGGCGGGCCGGTCGGGCAGGTAACCGGCGTCCCAGCCCATCAGCAGGTACTCGCGGGCGAAAACCAGCCACACGGCGCCGAGTGCCTTGATCTCGCGCAGGGCACTGGTCGCCGCGGCTGTGCCCGCGACCTGCGCGGCCGCGACGTCGGCGGCCAGCTCCTGATCGCGGCTCACCCGCGCCGACACGGCGAAGTACACCCAGCCGTACACGTGGAACATCGGACGCAGCAGCAGGCTGAACCACGACGCCCCGTCGAGTCCACTCAGGACTCGCAGGATCGCCACGCCACCGCGGTAGGTCGCGCCGGCGAACCGGGTGTCGCGGTTGCTGTAGTGCGCGAACTCGTGGCCGAGCACAGCCCGCAGCTCGGTCACGCGCAGGCCCGCGAACAGAGGGGCACCGATCAAGAGCGTGCGCCCCGTGACGCGCAGCCCGAACCAGTGCGTCCGCTCGGACACCGCCGCGTTGGCCCGGTTCATGATCCGGATCTCGTCAGGCGGCGCGGTTCCGACGGCTTCGGCCACTTCGCGGACCAGGGCCCACAATTCGGGTTGGGCCTCTCCGGTGATCGGAAGACCCGGGGCGTCGCCTGCGCGGTCGAAGGTGAACAGTGCCCGCAGCAGCACGTATGTCGCGGGCGCGGCGAAGACGGCGAACTCCAGCCCGTGGGAAAGCCGGTTGCGGAACGCGAACACCTCCACCACGACGATCGCGGCGACGAGCGCCAGCACCAGCAGCGGAAACCCGGCCAGCAAGACGACCGCGAGCAGCGCGCGAAAAGAGTTCTTCATGGACGGACGTTCCTCCCGCGGGGCGCGTCGGGCGCCAGGCCCGTCATCGTGCCCGATATCGCCGGGAGCCACGATTTCGTTTCGCCGGTGAATCCGCCGCGGCGAAAACCCGTGGCGCCGACTCGTCGTCCCGGGGGATGCTCTTCGAAGAATCCCAGCCAGGAAAGGAAAGTCATGTACACGGCGGTAGACGGTGCTCGCGTCCCGATCCGGATGTGGGCCGACCCCACGTCGGTCGAGGAACAGGCCATGCGCCAGCTGCGCAACGTCGCCAATCTGCCCTGGGTGCACGGCGTCGCGGTGATGCCGGACGTCCACTACGGCAAGGGCGCCACCGTGGGCAGCGTGATCGCCATGCGTGACGCGGTGTCGCCGGCGGCGGTGGGCGTCGACATCGGGTGCGGGATGAGCGCGGTGCGCACGTCGCTGACCGCGGCCGACCTGCCCGACGACCTCGGCCGGCTGCGGCGGCGCATCGAGTCGGCGGTGCCGGTGGGCTTCGGGCTGCACAAGACGCCCGTGAACCCCGCGAAGGTCCACGGCGTGGGCGGCTGGGACGCGTTCTGGAAGTCGTTCGGCGACCTCCACGAGGGCGTGCAGGGCCTGCACGACCGCGCGGCGCGCCAGGTCGGGAGCCTCGGCGGCGGGAACCACTTCATCGAGGTCTGCCTGGAACAGGGCGGCGCCGACGAGGGCCGCGTGTGGCTGATGCTGCACTCGGGTTCGCGCAACATCGGCAAGGAGCTCGCGGAGCGGCACATGGCCGTGGCGCGCAAGCTGCCGCACAACGCGGACCTGCCCGACCGCGACCTGGCCGTGTTCGTCGCGGGCACGCCGGAGATGGCGGCCTACCGGCGGGACCTGTTCTGGGCGCAGGACTACGCGGCGCGCAACCGCGCGACGATGGTCGCCCTGATCAAGCTCGCCGTCGCCGAGGTGATCCCGGGGACGACGTTCGACGACGCCATCAGCTGCCACCACAACTACGTCGCCGAGGAGACCTACGACGGCGTCGACCTGCTCGTCACCCGCAAGGGCGCGATCCGGGCCGGCGCGGGTGACCTCGGGATCATCCCGGGCAGCATGGGCACCGGCTCGTACATCGTGCGCGGGCTCGGCAACACGGCGTCGTTCGAGTCGGCTTCGCACGGCGCGGGGCGGCGGATGTCGCGGACGAAGGCGCGCAAGACCTTCACCGCGGCCGACCTCGCGGCCCAGACCGACGGTGTCGAGTGCCGCAAGGACACCGGCGTGGTCGACGAGATCCCGGCGGCCTACAAGGACATCGACGCGGTGATCGAGGCGCAGACCGACCTCGTGGAGGTCGTGGCGCACCTCAAGCAGGTCGTCTGCGTGAAGGGGTGAAGGTGCTCGCGGGGCCGTTCCGGGCCCCGCGATCCCGCTACGCTGGATCCATGACGAGGTGGGGAGCGGTGGTCGCGCTGGCGGCCGCCGGAGCGTTGCTGGCCGGGTGCGACCAGGTCGACTCGGCGGTGGACACGGCCAGCTCGACGGCCGACAAGGTCAGCACCTGCACGCAGGCGCTGGGCCTGGCGGACCTCAACCCGCTGGTCGACCCCGACAAGCTGAAGGCCCGCGCGCAGGACAAGGAACAACGCCTGCGCGCGCTGGCAGCCGACGTGCAGGAGCAGGACGTGAAGAACGCGCTGCTCGGCATGGCCGACTCCTACGTCGAGGTGCAGAAGGAACACATCCAGGACGCCGGCGTGGTCGCCGCGTGGGCCAAGCGGAACGTCGCGAAGCTCGACGCGTTGCGCAAAGCCTGCAGCTGACCCAAGCACCCCAATGTGGCGTTGGGTGCGCTGAACGCACCGAACGCCGCGTTGGGTGCAACGCCGCATTGGGGCGGGTTGGTCAGCGGCGAGCCTGGACAGCCGCGGCCATCGCCGGCGCAGCTGCGGCCCGGCGCCGGTGCGTCCACAGCAGGCCCGCGGCGGCCAGGACCAGACCACCGGCACCCGCGGCGACGAAGCCCCACGCCGGGCTCGAGTGGTCGATCGCGAAGCCCACCACGGGGCTGCCCGCGGCCAGCCCGAGCCGCGTCGACGCGTCCTGCAGCCCCATCGCCTCGCCGCGCACGGCCGGGGGCGCGATGGCGCTCACCGTCTCCGTGGTCGCGGCCAGCGTCGGGGCGCAGAGCAGGTTCGTCGGGATCAGCACGAGCATCAGCAGCCACCACGGCTGGTCCGCCAGCCCCACCGGCAAGACCAGCGCCGCGAGCAGCAGCATCAGCACGCCCTGCGGCAGCGACTTCTTCACGGCGCCGTGCACGATTCCGCCGAGCATCGACGCCGCGCACATCACCGCGATGACCAGGCCGGTCCAGCCGACGTCACCGTGGGAGCGCAGGGCCGCCAGCGTCGCCACCTCCGTGCCGACCAGGCAGAACAGCGCGCCCGCGGCCACCAGCAGCGTCGCGAGCAGGCGGCCGGTGAGCCATGACCGCAGCGGCGGCCGGACCGAGCCGACGGGGGCGAGCTCGTCCTCGTTCCGGATCGGCGGGTTGAGCAGGAAGATGAGCAAGGCCGTGCTGCCGAAGAGCACGCCGATGCCGCTGAGCGTGAACGTGGCCGACAGCGACGTAATCGCCGCGATGCCGGCCGCCGGGCCGATCATGAACGACGCCTCGACCAGGATCGTGTCGAGCGAGTAGGCCGCGCGCCGGTGCTCGGCGGGCACCAGCGCCGCCAGGATCTGGCGCGCCAGCGAGCCCGCGGGCACGGACAGGAACCCGGCGGGCAGCGCGCACGCCACCAGCACCGCGTAGGAGAGGTGGGGTGCCGCGACCCAGAACGCCGTGGACGCGATGCCGCAGACGGCGACCACCGGACGCAGGCCGTAGCGGTCGATCGTGCGCCCGAGCAGCGGCGCGCCCAGCGCCATGCCGAGCGTGGTGGCGGCGCCGACGATGCCGGCCGCGCCGTAGCCGTGGCCCAGGTTGGTGACCACGTACAGGGTGAGCGTGACACCGGTCATCGTCATCGGCAGGCGCGCGAAGAACATCAGCGCCATCGACGGACGGACTCGGGACAGGGTCAGCACCTGGCGGTACGGCTCGAAGGGCACGTACCTCATGAGAGCAAATCCTGGTACGCGCGTGCAACTTCTTTTGGGGCGATCTTCGTGACAGTTGCTGTCAAACGAGAGCGACAGCGACAATCGCCGCATGACCCCGGCTGAACCGACAGGCCTGCGCGAACGCAAGAAGGCCCGCACGCGCGAAGCGATCCAGCGGCACGCGCTGCGGCTGTTCCAGGAGCAGGGCTACTCGACCACCACCGTCGAGCAGATCGCCGCGGCCGCGGACATCTCGCCGAGCACGTTCTTCCGCTACTTCCCGACGAAGGAGGCGACGGTCCTCTACGACCGCATCGACCCGCTGCTCGTCGAGGCCGCTCGGAGGCAGCCGGCGGACCTGACGCTGCTCGGGGTCGTGCGCGCGACGCTGCGCGAGGTGTACGACAGCCTGCCGCCCGAGGCGTGGGCCGAGGAGCGGCGCCGGCAGCTGCTCGTGTTCTCCGTGCCGGAGCTGCGCGCGAAGGTGATGGACAACTACGTCTCGGGCATCACGATGCTCGTCGAGCTGGCGGCCGAACGGACCGGTCGCGCCCGCGGTGACTTCGAGGTGCGCAACTGGGCGGGCGCGGTCGTCGGCGTCGTCCTTTCCACGGCGCTGGCGGCCGCGGCGGACCAGAGCGTCGATTTCGTCGCGCTGCTGGAACGCGCGTTCACGCATCTGGAAGAAGGCCTGCCGCTCTGAATCGGCGCAACTTCTGTTCCTGACGCGAAACAATTCGCGAATATTTTTGCGCATTCGTTTGCTGACCTCGGCGTGCTTCGCCGGGTGCGCATTCGTGCGCTGTTTCCGCTGGTCTCCGTGGCGGAGATCTGCCCGTGACCCGGCTACTCCACCTGTGGCGGTGCGTGCGTGGGGGACACCCCGACCGGAGCAGTGGCGACACGCGGTCCGACGGAGTGATCAGGGTAAACGATCACGTAATACACCTGTGTGGGTGAGCGGCAGGGCCATTCGTGGCGGACGGCTACTCCGAGTCCGATTCATGATCGGTCATGATGATCTTCAGGGGGATGGGCAAGCCGTCCACGTTAATCAATTGCGGGCATGTTCCCGAAAGACGGATTCGGCACGTAAGGGTTAGAAAACGTCCCTATCCGGTGATCGGCTGGTGCTGGGTCGACACGGCGGGTATCGATTTACCCGTCAGGTCTCCAGAGGCCAGGAGGTAAGGAATGAAAGGCAAGATTGGGCGGATCATCGCCTTGGTAGCCGCCGGCAGTCTGCTGGCCGTCGGCACCTCGGGGATGGCCTCGGCGAGCCCTGCGGGTGGCAAGGGCTCGTCGTCCACCGAGGCGGTCGGCGCGCAGGTGCTCCAGATGCGAGACGACCTGACGAAGGCCGCGTACGCCGGCAACGTCGGTCTGACACGTGCCGACCTGGACAAGCTCAGCCCTGTCCTCGGCGACCTCGCCGCGGGCAAGCGCTACACGATCCAGTCGGAGACGCAGCAGCTCTCGTCGGCGGCCAAGGGCCGTGCGGACGAGTCCAGCCGCCTGCTGGCCGACCCGTCGGCGTCGCCGCGTCAGCTCCCGCCGCTGCCGCTCCCGCCGATCCCGGACCTGCCCGGTCCGCTGAAGATCGTGAGCGACCTGCTGAAGGCCCTGCTGGGTGCCGTCACCGGCATCCTGGGCGGACTGCTCGGCTCCCTGCCGGTGCCTCCGCTGCCGGTGCCACCGTTGCCCGTCCCGGGCGCGTAGTCACCACCCCCGGAACCCGGGGTTTTCGGAGCCTGGTGCGGTTCGCCGCACCAGGCTCCGGTGGTTTCCGGGGCTGTTCCTTCTTTCGTAGCCGCCGCCGGTGCTGCCGCCGACCGGCGCACGGTGACTGTGCTGCGGTGCGACCGTCTTCGGCGCCGCGTTGTCGAGCGAGGGCCGGCGAAGCTCGTTGCGCTCGCCGTGGCGAGTGCCCTGCGCCAGCCTCCTCTCCTTCTGCTTTCGACAACTGGTGCTGCTGACCGTCGCACGGTGACTGTGCTGCGGTGCGACCCTCGTCAGCCCCCGCGCTGTCGAGCGAGGGCCATTGCGCTCGCCGTGAAGAGTGCCGTCCTTCACCAGTCTCGCGAGGCCGTCGCCCGGGGCTATTTCTCTCTCGGCGGCCGACGCTCGTCCTGTGCCCGGCCGGCGCCTGGCTGCCCCGCGCGCGGAACTGTGTCCGCGCGATCGACAATCCGCTCCGGTGCGACCATCGGCCGCGCGCGCTGTCGCGCGAGGGCCGGCGAAGCTCGTTGCGCTCGCCGTGGAGAGTGCCCTGCACCAGCACCGCGAGACCGTCGCCCGGGACTATTTCTCCTTCTGCTGCCGCGCCAATCCCAGCCGCAGCGCGCCGGCCAGCTCGGCCGTTGCCTCGCGGAATCGGGAGCCGACGCCGGTGAAGTTCAGGAACCCGTGGATCAGGTCCGGCTGCCGGCTCACCGCGACGGACACGCCTGCTTCGCGCAGCTTCTCCGCGTAGGCCTCGCCCTCGTCGCGCAGCGGGTCGAAGCCCGCGGTCATGATGAACGCCGGCGGCAGTCCACTGTGGTCGGTCGCGACGAGGGGCGACAGGCGCGGGTCGGCCTTGTCGGTGTCGGCGGGGACGTAGTGGCCTTCGAACCAGGTCATCGACTCGTCGGTGAGGAACAGCTTCTCGCCGAAGATCTCGCGCGAGCGGCGGCGCGTCGTGAAGTCCACGGCGGGGTAGATCAGCAGCTGGAACGCCGGTGCCGGGCCGCCGCGCCGCACCGCCGCCAGGGTCAAGGCTGCGGAGAGGTTGCCGCCCGCGCTGTCGCCGCCCACGGCGATGCGGTCGGCGTCGGCGCCGAGCTCGGCGGCATTCGCGTGGGCGTAGTCGAACGCCGCCAGCGCGTCTTCGAACGGAGTCGGGAACGGGTGTTCCGGCGCCATCCGGTACTCCACTGACAGCACGCGCACGCCGGCGTGCTTCGCGAGGTAGCGCGCGGCGTTGTCGTGCGTGGCGCGGGAGCCGACCACCCAGCCGCCGCCGTGGAAGAACACGAGCAGCCCGGACGGCTCCGGCAGTCCCGCGGGTGTGTAGAGAGTCGCGTCGAGCGACGCGTCGCCGGACGGGATCACCACGTCGCGCACGGCCACGGGCTCGATCGTCTTGCCGCTCACCAGGTGGCGGCCGAGCTCGAGCCCGAGGCGCGAGCCCTCGACCGAGTCGCCGACGAGCGCGGTGCCGGTGAGCTGCTGCAACCGCAGCAGAAGCTGGGCGTCGAGGGCGAGCTCCTGCCCGTCGCGCCGCAGCGGCGGGCCGGCGATGAGCCGCCGGACGGGCCGGGGCAGCCAGAAGACCAGCTGCGCGGCGGCGGCCTGGGCGCGGACCTGGAGCGGGATCGCCATCGTTCCTCCTCGGCTGTGGACCCCGACGTTACTTGTCAGTAGGTAGTGGGTCCAGTTGTGATCGAGAACTCCGTCCCAAATCCTGGTCCTCCACTTAAGTCGAGGGGTTAGCCTCGGGGACGTGACTTCAGCCAAGACGGTGCTCGGGATCGGCGGTTCACTGCGCGACGGCTCGCAGTCCGAGCGCGCCCTGCGGATCGCCCTCGACTCGGCGGCCGAGCTGGGGGTGAACACCGAGCTGATCCCCGGGCCGGAGCTCGTGCTGCCGTTCTACGACACGGCCGCGGGCGAGCGCGACGACCGCGCGAGGCGGCTGATCGAGAGCATCCGCCGCGCCGACGGCCTGATCGTGGTCTCCCCGGGTTACCACGGCGCGCTGTCCGGGCTGGTCAAGAACGCCCTGGACTACGTCGAGGACCTGCGCGAAGACACCCGTCCGTACCTCGACGGCCGCCCCGTCGGCCTCGCCGCCGTCGCCTTCGGCTGGCAGGCCGCCGTCACCACGCTCGACCAGCTGCGCACGATCACGCACGCGCTGCGCGGCTGGCCCACCCCGCTGGGTGGTTCGATCAACTCCGCCGAGACCAAGTTCGACGAGTCCGGCGGCGCCTCCGACGACAAGAGCGTGCGCACGCTGCGCCTCATCGGCCGCCAGGTGGCCGAGTTCACCCTGTCGCGCTGAGGTTTCATCCGCTGGACGCCGGGTATTCCCCGGCGTGATGCCTGCCATGCGGCGGCAAGGTTCCGCTGATGCGGAACGTTGTTACCGATGAGACGCTGAGCCGGGCGTCCCAACGAGGAGGTAGGCGAAAGAATGGCTGACGCGATCTACACCGCGGCCGCGACCGCGCGAGGCGAGGGCCGCAACGGCGAGGTGACCTCGTCCGACGGGGTCATCGACGAGTCGCTGGCGATCCCGAAGGAAATGGGTGGCCCTGGCGGTGACAAGACCAACCCCGAGCAGCTGTTCGCCGCCGGCTATTCCGCCTGCTTCCACAGCGCTCTGCAGGCCGTGGCGCGTGCGGGGAAGGTGCAGCTGCCGGAGTCGACGGTGACCGCCGAGGTCAGCCTGTACAAGCAGGAAGTGGGCTTCAAGCTGGGCGTCGCGCTGAACGTCTCGCTGCCCGGCATGGACAAGGCCCAGGCCGACGAGCTCGTCGCGCAGGCGCACCAGGTGTGCCCGTACTCGAACGCGACGCGGGGCAACATCGAGGTCGCGCTCATCACCACGGTCTGACCCCGTTCCCGGCCGGCTTCCACCACCACGACACAGAAAGGACAACCCGATGGTCAACTCTCCCATCAAGAGCCCCCTGAGCGACGCCGACAAGGAGATCACGGGCAACGCCCTGCAGGCGACGCTCGTCGACCTCGTGGACCTTTCGCTGATCGCGAAGCAGGCCCACTGGAACGTCGTGGGCAAGAACTTCCGCAGCGCCCACCTGCAGCTCGACGAGCTCGTCGCCACGGCCCGCCAGTACGTCGACGAGGTCGCCGAGCGCGCCAACGCCATCGGCATCTCGCCCAACGGCAAGGCGAAGACCGTCGTCGAAAGCTCGGGCGTCCCGGACTACCCCGACAACTGGCAGTCGGTGGAATCCACGGTCGCCGCCATCGTCGACATCCTGGCGTCGCTCATCGAGCGCCTCCGCAAGCGCATCGACGAGACCGACAAGAGCGACCTGGTCACGCAGGACCTGCTGATCGAAATCACGCGCGCCTTGGAAGAGGCGCACTGGATGTGGCAGGCGCAGCAGGCCTGACGGTTCTTGCTGACGGGCCGCTCACCCCTCGGGGTGGGCGGCCTTTGTCGTGCCTTGTCGTGCTTTGTCGTGTCGGGCGGCGCGCGTTGCGTGCTTCGCGGCGTACGCACCACGTTGTCACGGTGCACGACCGGCCCGTTCGCTTCGCTATCGCTTTGGCCGCAGCCGTGTGCGTGGCACATCGGTTCGCCGGGGCGCACCCATGGGCCGGGCGTCAGAGGGCGGCACCGGGTGGGCACCAGCCAACCAACCTGTCCATGATGTCGAGTAAATGGTCTTCAGCCGGGTCGTCTTCGCCGCCCGCGCTTTGTTGGATCTCGTCCTGGGCTGCGTAGCCGGCGTTCAGAATGTCTTCGCGGTCGGTGCCGGCCGCGAGCGCCGCCGTGACGATCTCCAGGAGCTGCGAGTCGTCGCGGCGGCGAGCCGCCGTTCGCGCACGGCTTCGCGGCGTACACGCCACGTTGTCACGGCCCACGAACGGCCCGTTCGTGCCATTTCGGCGCGAGGGGACCGTTCGTGCCATCCGACACGGGCTTTTCCGCCCGCTTCCGTGTTCACTTGAGGGCATGCCCGCTCTCCACCCGCCGCTGGATCGGCAGCAGCTCGGTCACCTCAGGCACTTCGACAACCTCTCCCGCCAGTTCCGCAACGACTGGTCCTTCATGCAGGGCAAGGGAACCGGCCAAGACGACTTCGGCGGCTACCGGTTCCAGCTCGCGTACATGGCGTACGCGCTGGCCCTGACGCACCGGCACCGGCTGCCCGCCGCGCCCGGGTTGTTCCGGCCGACGATGCGGCGGCTCGTGGAGAAGATCCTGCTGCCCGAGGTGTGGCTGTACTGGCGCGACGTGAGCCGCGGCGGGGCGGTGGTCAACGCGCACCTCGGGGATCTCAAGGAGGAGTGGGATCCCGTGGTGCGCGACAACATCATGTACAGCGCGTACGTGCAGTCGATGGCACTGCTGCACGACTACCTCTTCGCCGCCGACGAGTTCGCGGCGCCGGGATCGTTGACGTTCCAGCACTGGTCGTACTTCTGGGGCGGCGAGGAGAAGCGGTTCGCCTACGACCGCGAGTCGCTCAACGACCACATCTACTGGCAGATGGTCGAAAACGGCTACCTGGGCGTGGCGTGCGAGCCCAACTGCGTGTTCCAGATCTGCAACCAGCCGGCCATCCTCGGCTTCCGCCTCCACGACCTGATCACCGGCGGCAGCCGCGCCGAGGAGGTCGTGGCCGGCTACGAACGCGCGTGGGCCGACTTCGGCCGGCTCGACGAATCGGGCCACTACAACATGATGATCACCGCCGACTCGAAGCGCGTGCGGCCGAACGAAGCACCGTCGCCGTGGGTGGACGCGTGGTGCGGCGCGCTGATGAACATGTGGAACCGCGACTTCGTCCACGACGGTTACCCGGAGCAGGTCAAGCGGTTCCTCGTCGACGGCCCGGACGGCACGCGGTCCGTCCGCTCGGCGCCGGCGCGGGAAGTGATGGGCCAGCCCGTCATCACCGACACGTGCGACTTCGGCTGGGTGGCGGCGTGGGCGTCGGAGATGGGCGACGCCGCCACGCTCGACAGCCTGCTCGCCCACGCCGACCGCTTCATGAACCCGACCTGGCGCGAAGGCGGCCTGTACTACCCGCGCAACGACACCCCGGCCGACGCCGACGGCAACCGCACCGACATCGAGCCGATGAGCGGCAACGTCCTGCTCGGCTACGCCCGCCTCAACACCCCGGACGGCCTCTGGGGCCTCTACACCAACCGGTGGCCGGCGAGCCATTTCGAGGAGCCGGCGCTGACCGTCGTCGATCGGGACGTCGAGGTCAGCCAGGCGGAGGTCGTCGACGGCGTGCTGCGCGCCCGGCTGCGGCGCACGCCCGACGTGCCGGGTGAGGGCACCGTGACGATCGGCCGCATCCCCGGGGCGTGGAGGGCCCGGCTCGACGGGGTTGAACTTTCAACGCCGGACCGCACCGAAGCCGGCCTGGTCTTCCGGTGTGGTCCCGAAGCGCAGGTGCTGGAGGTGGAGCCGCTGGGCTGACGGGCCGCCCGGCCGGGTGTCACGAGCTGTCGCGGGCGGGGGTGCGGCAGTACGGTCGCAAGCATGGTGCTGCACAGCGGGGAACAGAACGGATCCAACCGTCAATCGGGCACGAACCCCATGTACGCAGGGGCGAATCCCGCCCTGGCGGCCGACTTCGTGATGCCGCACAACAAGCTTCGCGACACCTCGCTGCCGCCGGACGCCGCGTTGCAGCTCGTGCGCGACGAGCTGATGCTCGACGGCAACGCGCGGCTCAACATGGCCACGTTCGTCACCACGTGGATGGAGCCGCAGGCGCGTGACCTGATGGCCGAGTGCGTCGACAAGAACATGATCGACAAGGACGAGTACCCGCAGACGGCCGAGCTCGAGCGCCGCTGCGTGAACATCCTCGCCGACCTGTGGCACGCCCCCGACCCCGCGGACATCATGGGCTGCTCGACCACGGGCTCCTCCGAGGCGTGCATGCTCGCCGGCATGGCGCTGAAGCGGCGCTGGACGAAGCTCGGCCGCACCGGGAAGCCGAACCTGGTGATGGGCGTGAACGTGCAGGTGTGCTGGGACAAGTTCTGCGAGTACTGGGAGGTCGAGCCGCGCCTGGTGCCCATGGACGGCGACCGGTTGCACCTTTCCGCCGAGGAGGCGGTGAAGCACTGCGACGAGAACACCATCGGCGTCGTCGCGATCCTCGGGTCCACTTTCGACGGCAGCTACGAGCCCGTCGCGGAGATCGCCGCCGCGCTGGATGACCTGCAGGCCCGCACCGGCTGGGACATCCCCGTCCACGTCGACGGCGCGTCGGGCGCGATGATCGCGCCGTTCCTCGACGAGGACCTGGCGTGGGACTTCCGCCTGCCGCGTGTCGCGTCGATCAACACCTCGGGCCACAAGTACGGCCTCGTGTACCCCGGCGTCGGCTGGGTCGTCTGGCGCAACCGCGAGGCGCTGCCCTCGGAGCTGGTCTTCAACGTCAACTACCTCGGCGGCGACATGCCCACGTTCGCGCTGAACTTCTCCCGACCCGGCGCCGAAGTGGCCGCGCAGTACTACACCTTCGTCCGCCTCGGCCGCGAAGGCTTCCGCGCCGTGCAGCAAGCCTCGCGCGACGTGGCCCTCCACCTGTCCGCCGCCATCGCCGACCTGGGCCCGTTCCAGCTCCTGACCCGCGGCGACCAGCTCCCGGTCTTCGCCTTCACCACCAAGCCCGAGATCACCGCCTACGACGTCTTCGACGTCTCCCGCCGCCTCCGCGAACGCGGCTGGCTCGTCCCGGCCTACACCTTCCCGGAACACCGCACCGACCTGGCGGTGCTGCGCATCGTCGTCCGCAACGGCTTCACCCACGACCTGGCCGACCTCCTGATGGACGACCTCCGCCGCGCCCTGCCCGAGCTGGAACGCCAAACCAAGCCCCAGCACGACCCGGCGACGTCGACGGCGTTCCACCACTGACGAAAAGCGGAGGCAGGCCGAGGTACTGACGCGCCACACTTCGCGGGGTGATCACGATGCAGCCCGTTGTCGAGGTGCACGCGCGAGACGGTTTCGCGCTCTGGCCTGTCTCCGAGGCCCGAACGGACGGTTACCTCGCGCTGAGCGGCGAGCTCACGCCCCTCGAAGTCGGGACAGCGCTGATGTGCGTGGTCGGCTGCAACGACGTCGACCCCGGCGACGACGGCCGACCGCCGCGCCCCGCCAACGCGCTGGAGTCCTTCCTGCACGGCCTGCTCACGTTCGACAGCCTCTTCGCGGCGGGTGGTCTCAAGGTGACCGACGCCGCCACGGGGGTGGTGTCGTGGCCGAGCTGCTGCAGTGGTCTGGAGGAATGGCGCGACTGGAACCAGGTCTTCGCGTTCGGCGGCTCAGTCTGCCTCGGGCACGGTCCGTTGGCTGAACGCGACGGCGAGATCGTCCGGATCACCGCCGACGCGACGCCGACCGGCAGCCCGGTGATCGAGGTGCCGGCCGGCGAACTCCGGCACCTTCTGGCCGGTGTCGAGCGCGACCTCGCGGCCTTTCTCGCGCTCGCTGCCGACTGGGTCTACCGGCACCTGCCCCGCCACGCCCTCCCGGTCATCGCCGCCCTCATCCGAGTTCTTGATCTCCCGCGGCCTCGCGACATCCACGGCGGACAACCGACCAGGCTTCGACTCGAGCGCGGAAGCGCCTCGGCTTCGTGAGGTAGCGCCCCACGTCAGCGCCGCGGCTTCGCCCGCAAATACTGATCCGCCCACCGCACCTCGGCGCCCAGCGCGTGCGCCGCGCGTTGTGGCCAGTGCGGGTCGCGCAGGAGGGCGCGGGCGAGGAACACCGCGTCGGCCGAGCCGGTGGCGACGATTTGTTCCGCTTGTTCCGGTTCGGTGATCATGCCGACGGCGCCGGTGGGCACCGCGGTCTCGCGGCGGATGCGTTCGGCGAACGGCACCTGGTAGCCCGGGCCGATGGGGATGCGGGGGTGGGGCACGTTGCCGCCGGAGGAGACGTCGACGAGGTCGGTGCCGCGGTCGGCGAGCAGCTTCACGAGGTGCACGGAGTCGTCGGGGGACCAGCCGCCGTCGGCCCAGTCGCTGGCGGAGATGCGCGTGAGCAGGGGGACGTCGGGGCCGATCTCCGCACGCACGGCTCCGGTGAGCTCCAGCGCGAGCCGGGTGCGGCCCTCGAAGTCGCCTCCGTAGCGGTCGGTGCGGGAGTTGGACAGCGGCGACAGGAACTGGTGGCCGAGGTAGCCGTGTGCGAGGTGCAGCTCCACCAGGTCGAACCCGGCCTCGAGCGCGCGGCGGGCGCCGGCGGCGAAGTCGGCCGGGAGGTGGGCGACCTCGTCGGTGGTCAGCGGACGGGCGGGGGCGTAGTCGCCGAAGGGCTGGTCGTCCGCGCCGACGCTCTGCCAGCCGCCCTCGGACGCGGGCACGGTGCCGGTGCCCTCCCACGGCCGGCGAGTGGACGCCTTGCGCCCCGCGTGCGCGAGCTGCATGCCGATCACCGCGCCCTGCGCGTGCACGAAGTCGGTGACACGGCGCCAGGCGGCGACCTGCTCGTCGTTCCAGATGCCGGTGTCCTGCGGGCTGATCCGGCCTTCCGGGGTGACGGCGCTGGCTTCGGTCAGGACGAGCCCGGCACCGCCGACGGCGAACTGGCCCAGGTGGACGAGGTGCCAGTCGTTGGGCACGCCGTCGGTGGCGGAGTACTGGCACATGGGCGAGACCCACGCTCGGTTCGGCAGCGTCAGGCCTCGCAGGGAGAGGGGTTCGAAGAGTCGGCTCACGATTCGATGAAACACCCAGTGGTGGTCGTCTCGTCCCGGCGCGGGGGGTGTACTCGCGAGTAATGTCGTTGACATGGGTCTTGCCGCAGACGAACGCCAGGCGTTGAGCACTCTCTTCGACGAGGTCGGCCCCGACGCCCCGACCTTGTGCGAAGGCTGGGCGACGCGCGATCTCGCGGCCCACCTCATCGTGCGCGAACACCGCCTCGACGCGTCGCCGGGCATCATGGTGCCCGCGCTCGCCGGCTACACGAAGCGCGTGCAGGACGGCTACGCCGCCAAGCCGTGGCCCGCCCTCGTCGACCAGGTCCGCCGCGGCCCGGCGTGGTACTGGCCCATGGCCATCGGCCCCCTCAACGAGCTCACCAACGGCGCCGAGTTCCTCGTCCACCACGAAGACGTCCGCCGCGCCCAGCCCGGCTGGGAACCCCGCCCCGCCGACCCGTCTCGCGACGAAGCCGCGTGGCGCCTCGCCCGCCAGTCCGCGAAACTCAACCTGCGCAAGGCCCCCGTCGGCGTCGTCCTGCGCCATACCGACGGCCGCTCCGCCCAGGTCAAATCCGGCACCCCCGTCGTGACCGTCACGGGCGACCCCGTGGACCTCCTCCTCTTCGTCTTCGGCCGCGACGCCGTCCACGTCACTTTCGACGGCGACCCCACGGCAGTCGACCGCTTGCAGGCGCTGAGCCGCGGCATGTGAGCCGGGTTCGGCCGCTCATCCGTCGAGATGACGGGTATCGCCGAGGCTGGCGAGCTGGTGGTTGCGGAAGTAGTCGTCTTCCCGCAACGTGGTGATGCTTCCGGAGGGCGCCCGGAAGTCCACGCGGCCCAGCGACTCGACCGGCATCCCGATCCAACACGCCACGACGAACGTCAGGGTCCCGCCGTGCGTCACAATGACCTGGTGCTCACACCGGCGTAGGAGGATCTCCTCCATGGCCGCGTAAACGCGCCGCGCGAACGTCCTCGTGGTCTCGGCACCCCGCACACCCACGTCGTGCCCCATCCGGTCCCCACTCGCCGGCGGCGGAACGAACCGCTGGTCCAGCCACTCCTGCGACCGCCCCTCGGCCTCGCCGTACGACCTCTCCCGCAACCGGCGCTCCTCGATGGGCTTCACACCGAACGCCCCCGCCACCTCGTCGGCCGTACGGCGCGCGCGCCGCAGATCCGACGAAACCACCTCGACCTCGGCGTCGTCGGGAACCCGCGCTCGCAACGCCGCCGCGATCGAAACTGCCGCCCGAACGCCGGCCGGCGTCAGCTGCGAGTCGTACCACCCACCCACCACTCTCTCGACGTGATGCGTGGCCTCCGGATGGGTGACGACGTAGATGCTCCGCACCGGCGAGCGCCCTTTCGTTGTTCGAACCTTTGTGCCCCAGCGCCTTTCCACTCCTGGCGCCGTCGCCCCAGCGCCTTACCTCCCCCCCAGCGCCTTACGCCCCCCGGTGCATTACGGCCCCCAGCGGCTCGGGTCCCAGCGCTTTTACGCCCCCCCAGAGCCTTTCCGCCCCGGCGCCGCCCCGCCAAGAGCCTTACCGCCCCAGCGCCGTTCCCCAAAGCGCCTTATCGCCGCCGCCCCAAGCGGCTTTCCGCCTCCCAGCGCCTTTGTGCCCCAGCGTCTTGCCCCCAGCGCCTTTGCGTCCGCAGCGTCTTGCTGCCCCCAGTGTCGTTTCGCCCCACGGCAGCCCGATTTCAGCCCCACCGCGCCTTTTCATCCCCACGGCGGCTTGACGCCGTGCCCCACCCGCGCAACGGCCGTAAACCCACCCTCCCGGGGGCCGCCCATGATCCATTCTACCGGGGCACCCCGGCAAAACCCGCTGCTCAGGCAGGTTGTCCACAGGACGCCACAGTTGTGGACAACTGGCCCAGCCATGCATGCAGAGCGCGAGAACCGAACGCGCGCGACACCTCGCCCCGACGTCCATCCGCCCAGCTCAGCGGAGTTCTCCAACCGCCGACCGCAAAGCCGACCAACCGAGTCAACCCCCAAAAAAACACCTACCCAGCCCGAAGCCGCGACGGCCACGCAAACTCCAACGGCTCAGCCTGGTGACTCCACACCTCAACCAGCCCCGCCAGCGACTCCACCGCCCCACGGATATCGGCGTCACCAAAGGGATACGGCTCCGCCCGGATCACACCCCAGGCCTCCCGCGCGGCGGCAAACGGCGGGCGCCGGCGATGTTCCACCGCGCGATGCAGCACGCCAACCAGACTTTCCGCCACGGCGATGGACCCCGAAGCCGCCTTCAGGACCCGGCGGCTGCGGTCCCGGGCGTCGTGGCGGGGTTTCCCGTGCAGCACAGTCATGTTGTCGAACACGCCGCCCGCCGCGATGCAGCCGAAGATGCCGCCGGACAGACCCAGCGAGCGTTCCACCGCGGCGTGCGCGAGGTCGTGCGGGACGCGGAACTTGCGCGAGTACGAAGGCAACCCGAGTACCACCCCGTCGCCACGGGTGATGCGCGTGAAGGTCTCGCCGCGGGGGTCGTGCTCGAACACCAGGTCCACAGCGCGAAGCATCGACCTCGGAAAGCCAGAAACCCAAGCGAATTTCCCCGGCCGGGGTCTACAAAGGGACCCCGGCCAGGGAGAAATCACCGCAAAGCGCGCAAAGCGAAGTCCACCTCGATCGACGTCTGCTTGATCGTCTCGGCGATCACCAGGGAGCCGTGGCCGGCGTCGTAGCGGTAGAACTCGTGGGGCGCGTCGCGGGCGCCCAGGCGGTCGAGGTAGTTCTCGATCTGCCGGATGGGGCAGCGCGGGTCGTTGTCGCCCGCCAGGATGAGCACGGGCGCGGCGACGGCGTCCACGTAGGTAATCGGCGAACATTCCTTGTACACCGCGGGCACATCCGAGGGTGCGCCGCCGAACAAAGCGCGGTCGAAAGAGCGCAGCTGCTCCATCTCGTCCTCGTACGCGGCGACGTAGTCGGCCACCGGCACGCCCGCGACGCCCGCCGCCCAGCGCGTGGGCTGGGTGCCGAGCGCGAGCAGCGACAGGTAGCCGCCCCAGGAGGCGCCGTTGACGACGCACTTGTCCTTGTCGGACAGTCCACTTTCGACAGCCCAGTCGTGCACCGCCGCGACGTCTTCGAGTTCTGTCAGGCCCGGCCGGCCCTCGATGGCGTCGCGCCACGCGGAGCCGTAGCCCGTGGAGCCGCGGTAGTTGACCTCGACCACGGCGAAGCCGGCGTCGAGCCACGTGGCGCGGTAGGCGGAGAAGCGGTCCTCGTCGGCGGCGTGCGGGCCGCCGTGCAGGGAGAACACCGTGGGCAACGGGCCGTCGGGCGCATCTGCCGGACGCGATACCAGCGCGTGGATCTGCCCGCCGACGCCCTCCACGAACGCGTCGGTGACCGGCGACGAACCCGGCGCCTGTTCACCCGGCGGCGCCAGCAGCACGGCGTCGGTGCCGTCGGCCGCGCGGCGGCGCACCGCCGTCGGCTCCGCGGCGCTGGACCACGAGTACTCGATGCTGCCGTCCGGACGGACGCCCGCGCCGCCGATCCTGCCGGCCGGGGTGTCCACAGAGGACAGCGACTTGTCGTCGAGGTCGAACCGGTACAGCGAGCTGCGGCCCTGGTGGAAGTGCACCACCAGCAGCGCGCGGGCGTCGGGGTACCAGCCGGCCACGACCTCGCCGGGCAGGTCGATCTCGAGCTCCGTCTCGGTGTCCGCGCGGACATCCCAGATCAGCAGCTCCTCCCGGCCGCGCCGCTCGTGCAGCACGAGCAGCCGCTGGTCGCCGGGCAGCGGCGAGAACTCCAGCGCCGAAAGGCCCTTGCCCTCGCCGTCGTACTTCTCCGCGACGGTCGTGAAGCCGTCGGTCGCCAGCACGCGCAGCGCGGGATGGCGTGAGTCGCCGTGTTCGGAATGTGAGATAACCACCAAACTCTCGTCACGCGAGAGCGACGAGATGCCGGCGTCGTCCGGGTGGCTGTAGAAGCGCTCGGTCTTGCCGCCGATCTTCGCGAACAGCTCGCTGCCGTCGTCGGTCGAAACGCCGACGGCGATCACCCGCGAGCCGAGCTCAAGGCCGGCCGGGTAGCCGTCGTGGACCTCGGGCAGCGGTTTGGCGGCCGAGCTGTCACCGTCGAACGGCTGGCTCACCCAAGAGCCGAACTCGTCGCCGTCGGTGTCGTCGAACCACCAGACGGCCGAGCCGTCGGGGGCGGGGGTGGCGTGCAGGGTGCCATTGGGCCGGTCGGTGACGCGGCGGTGACTGTCGGTGGCGCGATCCCAGGTGTAGACCTCCCAAACGCCGCTGGCGTTGGAGACGTACACGTTGGCGTCGGGGGCGTCGCGGGCCCATTCGGGCACGGAGATGCGGGCCGCGTGGAAGCGGGCTCGCCAGCGGGACTCGGCGTCGGCGTCGGCGAACAGGCGGTCGGGGACCACCGCGGGCGGATATTTGTTGCCTGACTGCGTGCTCACCCCTCGATCCTGCCACCCTGGTGGCCGTACTGTGTGCCGGGTGCTGGAGGGATACACGCGGGACGCGGCGTCGAGGCGAGCGGCACGCACGGCGGTGGAGCGGGCGGCCTTCGCCCAGACGCTCTTCACGCCGGGCATGCGGGTGGTCGACCTGGGCTGCGGGCGCGGCGCGATCACGCTGGGTTTCGGCAGCGGCGAGTCCACAGTGGACTACATCGTGACCGACCCGCTCGACCTGCCGTTCCCCACGTCGTCGGCCGACGTCGCCTTCTCCCACGCCCTGCTGGAACGCCTGCCTGACCCCGCGGGAGTGCTCGCCGAGCTGCATCGCGTGCTCCGGCCGGGTGGCCGGCTGGCGCTGTCCACTTCGGACTGGGGCCGCGCGCGGCTGCGCCCGAAATCGGCCAACGTCGACGCGGCCCTGCGCGGCTACTACCTGCTGCTGCGGCGTTCCGGCGCCAACCCGTTCGCGGGCCGGACCATTGCCGACCTAGTGTCCGACAGTGGTTTCACCGAGGTCGTCGCGCGGACCCGGCACCGCTCCGACCTGGCCTACCGGGATCTGGCGACGTTCGTCGAGCAGGCACTGGCCACGGCGCTCGCGGATCTGGACCACCCGGACCGCGACCAGCTGACGTCGGCCGCGCGCTCGGCCTACTCCTGGACGCGCACCGCCGGCCCCGGCGACTTCCTCCAGTGCTGGACGGAACTCACCGCCACCCGGTGACCCACCGCCTTCGGGGTCCAGGGGGCGAAGCCGCCCTGGCGGGGGTCTGGGGGTTCGACCCCCAGAGGACACACAAGAGAGGCCCTATGTCCGCGCCTTCTGCGGACATAGGACCTCCGGACTATCTTGTCGGGGTGGCGGGATTCGAACCCACGACCTCCTCGACCCGAACGAGGCACGCTACCAAGCTGCGCCACACCCCGAGGTACTGCTTAACGGGTCGTGGAGAAGTTTAGCCGACGGTCTTGGCGGGTTTCCTCGGGGTTGCCTTACGGCTTTCGGCGGCCCCGGATCCGCGCGGAACCAGCGTCAACAGGCTGGCCTCCGGCGGGCAGGCGAAGCGCGCGGGCGCGTACGGCGACGTGCCCAAGCCGGCCGAGACGTGCAGCCACATATGCGCGCCCCAGCGGGAGGCGCCGCGGGCGCGGGTGCGGTCGAGCTCGCAGTTGGTCACGAGGGCGCCGTAGCCGGGCACGCGGAGCTGGCCGCCGTGAGTGTGGCCGGCGAGGACGAGGTCGTAACCGTCCGTGGCGAACGGGTCGAGCACGCGCGGCTCGGGCGAGTGCGTGACGCCGAGGCGCACGACGGCGCCCGCGTCTGCCGGCCCGGCGATCTCGCGGTAACGGTCGCGGTGCAGGTGGGGGTCGTCGAGGCCGGCGGCGAACACGGCCTGGCCCGCGAGGTCGAGCGTGTGGCGCGAGTGGGTGAGGTCGGTCCAGCCGTGCTCGAGGAAGGCCGCGCGCAGGTCGCGCCACGGGAGCTTGGTGCCGTGGATGCGCTTCTTCTTGCCCTTCGGCATGAGGTAGCGAGCGGGGTTCTTCGGCTTGGGCGCGTAGTAGTCGTTGCTGCCGAAGACGAACACGCCCGGCCGGTCGAGCAGCGGGCCGAGCGCGCGCAGCACCGACGGCACGGCCGTGCGATGCGAGAGGTTGTCGCCGGTGTTCACGACGAGGTCGGGTTCGAGCCGGTCGAGCGCGGCCACCCACCGTTGCTTCGCGCGGTGCCCGGGAAGCATGTGCAGGTCGGAGACGTGCAGGATCGTGAACGGCTTCGAGCCGGGGGCCAGCACGGGCAGCTCGGCCGTGCGGAGGGTGAACCGCCGCCGTTCGACGCCCACGGCGTAACCGAGTGTCGCGGTCCCGAGCGCGAGGGTCCCCATGGCGAGCTTCTTGGCGGTGCTGGTGTTACTGAGCGTGCTCACAAGGCGAGGATACGTGGTCGGCGTGTTCCAGGGCTTGCGGGCAGCGATGATCACTGAGCGTGCGTTTGGTATCCGATTGTGTGCTCAACAGTTGGGTGACGTCGGCCGGTTCGGGGGAACGGGCTGGTTAGCATCTGCGTCGGCCCGAGTACGGGTGACAAGCCGGGGGGCTTGGGGAGAACGATGGAACAGTTCGGGCCGTACCGGATCGAGGCGTTGCTGGGCCGCGGCGGGATGGGCGAGGTGCACCGCGCCTACGACACCGCGCACGACCGCGTTGTCGCGCTGAAGCGGCTTTCTGAGGCGTACGTGGCCGACGAGGCGTTCCGCGCGCGCTTCCGCCGCGAGTCGCAGGTGGTGGCGCGGCTGCGCGAGCCGCACGTCATCCCGATCCACGCGTACGGCGAGATCGACGGCCGGCTCTACCTCGACATGCGCCTGGTCGAGGGGCAGGACCTCAAGGACCTGATCGCCGTGGGACCGTTGACCGCCACCCGCGCGGCCGGCCTGATCACGCAGGTCGCCAGCGCGCTCGACGCCGCCCACGCCGACGGCCTCGTCCACCGCGACGTGAAGCCCTCGAACATCCTCGTCACCGACGGTGACTTCGTGTACTTGGTCGACTTCGGCATCGCGCGCTCGATGTCGGGCGCCGTGACGTCGATCACGGGCACGGGCAACGTGATCGGCACCCTGGACTACATGGCGCCGGAGCGATTCGGCGACAAGCCGCTTGATGGATCTGTCGACGTGTACGCGCTGGCTTGCGTGTTCTACGAGTGCCTGACGGGGCATCGGCCGTTTCCCGTGGACGGTGCCGTGGCCCAGATGGGCGCTCACCTGACCGCTCCGCCGCCGGCTTTGTCCGCCGCGCGACGGGACCTGCCGCGCACCCTCGACGACGTGGTGTCCCGGGGCATGGCCAAGGACCCGGCCGCCCGCTACCCGACGGCGGGCGCCTTCGCGGCGGCGGTGAACGCGGCCCTGGCCGGCACGCCGGGTCCCACGGCGACGAGTGCCGAGACGAGTGCACCGGTGTGGCAGCGGGGGGAGCTCGGCGGGGCGGGGCATGGGTCCGCTGGGGTGCCCGGCTCAGGACGGGACGGCGCGGAATCGGGTCCTGGCTTCGCCGCAGGCCCGGCCGAGCCAGGCTTTGGCGTGGCTGCCGCGGATGGGATGCCCTGGGCGGGTGTTGGGTCAGGCTCGGCGGCGGGGTCCGAATCAGCTGGCGGTCCAGGCGGGCCTGGATCGGGTTCCGGCTCGGCCTCTGGGCAGGATTCAGGGTCGGCGGCTGGATTGGCCGGCGTGGCGCCCAACACGACGCCGCCGGGCGTGGTCCTGCCGGGCACACTGGCCGGGCCGCCGAGCACTCCGCCGCCCGGGTTTCCGGCCGGGCTGGGCACGTGGGCCGGACCACCATCGGGGGTGTTCACCGGTGGGCACGTCTACCCGAACGGTCCCGCGACGTCCGGCGGCGGCCCGGCGACGTCGTTGAACACGCCGATCCCGCTGGCTTCCGGGGCGCCGTCGTGGCAGGGCACTCCGCCGCCGCAGACGCGGCCGGCTCCGGTGCCGCCGGGTAAGTCGCGCAAAGGGGCGGTGATCACGGCGGTGGTGGCGGTCGTCGTGGTGATCGCGGTCGTCGCGACGGTGCTGATCATCCGCGCCCAGGGCCAAGCCGAGGCAGGCGGCGGCACGTCGACCCCGCCGTCGACGCCGAGCGCTTCGAGCCCGTCCAGCACGGACAACGAGACCACCACCCCGAATAGCCCATCCAGTCCTCCGCCGTCGTCGAGTGGCGCGCCGAAGTCCGCGAGCGCCCCCAGCGGGAATGTGCCGGTGCCGGCCACCTACCAGGGCAGCGGTTGCACGTCGGCTCAGCCGGTGCAGGGCGCCACCGGCGCGGCGTACTGCACGAAGTCGCTCGCCGGCGATTTCCGGTCCGGAAACGTCACGCTCCACCAGCCGACTCAGGCGCACTTCAACCAGTTCCCCGACGAAGCCACGATGGCGGCCTTCTTCGAAGGCATGGTCCAAGCCCACGACCTCATCCGCGACGACGACCACGGCGGCTGCGACCCCGTGAAACACCCCGGGATCTGGGGCTCCTACAACCGGTCCGGCGCTGGCGTCCCCCACGCCGGCGATTTCATCACCTGCTACGACGACACGTTCGTCTACACGGACGCTCGCACCCACACCCTCGGCGTCCTCGTTTTCGACGGCGTGTCGACGCCCCAGGAGCGCGACCAGATGTACCTCTGGTGGAACGAGGTCATCCTGCAAGACCTGCCGAAGTTCTGACGCCGCGTCAGCCGTTGAGCACGGACTTCATTTCGGCCGCACATTCCCGGGAGAACGCCCGAGCGCGATCAGGAAAAGGCGCACGACGGCGATCAGCGAGCCCGGTCCGAACGTGACGAGCCAGAGCAGCGGCGGCCAGTCGCGGGTCGCCCAGTCGGACAGCAGGAAAAAAGCCACCAGGCCGGCCGAACCGAGTGGGATCGCGATCAGCACCCAGACGTCGACGGGCCGGTGTCAAGGAAGCACCGAAAGGGACAACGTCGTGCCGAACAAGAGGAGCAGAAAAGCGAACACGATAGGCATTTCACTCTCCGATCAGCCGCTCCGAGTTGCGAGCGACGGAGGGACCCGCCACCGCGCCGCGTGAAACCGCCGGCCTGCGACGACCATCGACGGCGCGACCAAGAACACGACCAGCCCCAGAACCAACTCCACGGCGGCCCCTTCCCCCGGAGACCTTCATTCTCCGGGGGAAACGGACGATTCGTCTACGTGATGACGCGGACACCACCTCAGCCGTCGAGCGTGACGACTTCCTTGCTCACGGCTCCACCGGCCTCCGGCGGGCCGGCGCGCCCCTCGAGCCGAAGCGGCGCCCCGCATACGTCATCACTTGCTGCGACGCGGACAAGACGACCGTGCAGGCGAGAATCACCGCCACAACGGCCAGAATGATCGCTGATTTCATTTCGCCTCAGGCGTGATTTGTCTTCGCGTTCCGGCCGAGGCGAAGGTTCTTGGCCCAGCGAACGATGTCGACGATCAGGCGGCTCAGCGCGATGAGCATGCCCCACATCAGGAGCACGAACCACATTTGCCAGGGGCTTTCGAGTGTGGTGATCAGTACCCACGACGCGGCGACGTGGGCGGCCATGCCGGCCGCGCGCAGGAGAGGAGGCCGCAGAGGCAGGCATGCTGTGCCGATGGACACGACGAGTATTCCCAGCAATAGAGGCCAAACTGCTGCCGCTCCACCCACGTGACGATCTTAGTGCCGGAATTGCCGGGCGGGGCAGCGGCCATTCGGGGCAAGAACTGCGTCAGCGCGCGCACAAAAAAGCGTCGGCCGGGAGACCAAGCTCCCGGCCGACGTCAACGCTCAGCGACCTGTGTACTTCGGATCCTCTGGTGGCAGCTGCGCGATCGGCTGGTCGGCCATGATGTTCTTCATCGCGCCGAACCACGTCTGGGCGGGGGTCTTGCCGCCGAACATGTTGCCGGTGCCGCAGGTGGTGACGGTGCCGACGGAGCGGAAGCACAGGCCTCCGGTGCCGCCTTCGGGGCGGAAGACCATGGCGGCGCCGGCCATTTGCGGGGTGCCGGCGACGAAGGTCGCGGAGCCGTTGTTCTGGGTGGTGCCCGTCTTGCCGAGGATGGGGCGGTTCCAGCCCACGGCCGCGGCCGCCGCGGCTGAGGTGCCGCCCGGCTGGTCGTCCTTGCTCATGCCGACGACCATGGTGTTCGCGAGGCCCTCGGGGACGGCCTGCGCACAAGCCTCTTCCTTGTACGGTACGGCTTTCCCGTTGCGGTCGCTGATGCCGGACAACGGCGTGGGCGGGCACCAGACGCCGCCGCTCAGGAGGGTCGCGGCGACGTTCGCCATCTCCAGCCCGCTCGTCGGGCTGAAGCCGAGCGTGAACGCGCCGAAGCCGGGAGTGCGGTCGGTCGGGCCGTATGCCTTGGCCTGGCTTTGGGCCCTGGCCGGGTCGTTCGGGTCCACGGGACCACCGCCGGTGTTGCTGGCCATCGTGTTCTTCATGCCGAGCCGCACGGCCATGTCGATACCCGGTGCGGTGCTGCCGAGCTTGTCCTCCAGCGCCACGAACGCGGTGTTGGGCGAGGTCGCCAAGGCGCCCTGAAGGGTGTTCGACGCGCCGTAGTGCCCGGCGTTTCCGACGCAGTACCAACGGGAACGCAGCGGCGGCCCGGTCGGAGGGCATTGGTCGCCACCACCCGAGAATACGTGCGACACGTAGCCGTCACCCACCGGGATATTGCTGTAGATCCCCGCAATCCCGCGGTCCAGCACAGCCGCCGTGGTGAAGATCTTGTAGCTCGACCCCGCCCCGCCCGTGTTGTACACACCGGACGGCAGCGCGAAAGTGGTCTGGCCCTGATCCGCGTCGATCCCGTAATCGCGGTTCGCCGCCAGTGCCACCACTTCGTGGCGCGTCTTTCCCGGACGCACCAACGAAAGTGTGTTCGCCACGTTCTTCTGCGTCTTCTTGACCTGTGTCTCCGCCGAGACCTTCGCCTCGTGGTTGGCCTTTTCGTCCAGGGTGGTCTTGATCGTGTAGCCGCCCGTGTACAGGTCGTCCTTCGAGAAGCCGGCCTTCAGCAGGTAGTCCTCGACGTACTGGCAGAAGAAGCCGTTCTCCGGGCCGGCGCCGGTGCAGTTGGAGGCGGGCTTGGCGGGGGCGTCGGGGACCACGCCAAGCGGCGAGGCCTTGAAGCGTTCGGCGTCGGCCTTCGCCAGCTTTCGGTTGTCCACCATGCGGTCGAGCACGAGGTTGCGGCGCGTGGTGGCCTTGTCCGGGTGCTTCCACGGGTCGTTGTTGATCGGGTTGTTCACCAGGCCCGCGAGCAGCGCCGCCTGGGGCACCGTCAGGTTCTCGGGCGTGGTGTTGAAGTACGCGTGCGCGGCGGCGCCGATGCCGAAGATCTGGCGGGAGAACTCGACGATGTTGAGGTACCCGGCCAGGATCTGCTGCTTCGACAGCTTCGTCTCGAGCTGGATGGCAATGCGCGCTTCCTTGAGCTTGCGCGCGAGGGTCTGCTCCTGCGCCTTCTCCTGGCCGACCTTGTCGCCCCGATAGACGACGTTGATCAAGTAGTTCTTCACGTACTGCTGCGTGAGCGTCGAAGCACCCTGCGTGTCACCGCCGGTGCTGTTGGACACGGCCGCGCGCAGCGTGCCCTGCCAGTCGACGCCGTGGTGCTCGTAGAAGCGCTTGTCCTCCACCGACACCAGGGCCCACTGCATGGCCTCGTTGATCTGGTCGGCCGCCACCGGGATGCGGTACTGGTCGTACAGCGTCGCGATGGGCTTGCCGCCCGAGTCGGTGATCGTCGTCACCAGGGGCGGCGGGATGTCGGCGAGATCGGACGAGGTCTTCTCCACCGTCTCGCTCGCCTGGTTGGACGCCACGCCGGCGGCCCCCACCACGGGGAACAGGATTCCGGCGACGAGCACCCCCGCGAGCAGACAGAGGCCGATGAGCTTGAAGAGACCGTCCGTTTTGCGCACGAAGGCCAGGGTACTGAAGGCCTGTTGTGCTCCCGTTACCTCACACCCGTCAGGGACCGACAGCAGTGACAAAACGGACCCCATGAGGTGACTTCCGGTAACGGAATGCATGCTAGGTCTTGGCGGGGGGAACCGAGGGCCCCTACAGTCCGTCAACGTCTCACGAAAGATTTGCCGACCGACGGCCCAGTGCGAGTGGGAGCTCCTCTGGACCGAACGGCGGCAGCGGCACCGGGGAGGTGCCGTCACCGACGTGAGAGCAGAGGGAGACACGCTCGCGGGGGTGGGAGCGGGAGCTTCACCTTCGCTGGTGTCGAACACCAGGGTAGGGAGCTGGGGGTATGGAGACCAACCAGTCGAGCTGGCGCATGAGCGCGTCGTGCCGGGATGCGGATCCCGACGGGCTCTTCGTGCGCGGCGCCGAGCAGAACCGGGCGAAAGCCGTGTGCATGGGGTGCCCGGTTCGCACGGAATGCCTCGCCGAGGCGCTCGACGGCCGGATCAACTTCGGTGTCTGGGGTGGCATGACCGAACGCGAGCGCCGCGCATTGCTGCGCCGTCGTTCCGACGTCACCAGCTGGACCGAGCTGCTCGAGGCAGCCAAGCGCGACGCGCTGGAAGGCGCGCAAGTCAGCTGACGCCTTCGTGAGTGGCCGGGCCCGAGATCAGGCCTGGCCACTCGCGAGCTTGGTCCCGATGTCGCGCAGACCTTCGAGGTCGTGCACGTCACCGGCCAACGCCGGAACTCGCACCAGCGGCACTTCCGGATGTGCTTTCGTGAACCGCGCCAGCAGCCGGTTCTCGCGCTCGGCCAGCGCCACGCGGTCGGCGTGCAGCCGCAGCACGGCCTCGGCCAGCGGTGCGTTCGTGCCGCCCTTCTGCAGCGACTCCGCGGCCGCGATGGCCTCCGACGCCGAAAGCGACGCGAGCACCGGGTGCGTCCGGTTCGCGACGAGCCCGCCGAGCGGCATCGACTCACCCGCGAGCCGCTCCACGAAGTACGAAGCCTCGCGCAGCGCGTCGGGCTCCGGCGCGGCGATCACGAGGAACGACGTGCCGCTGGAGCGCAGCAGCTCCGCCGTCTTGCGAGCGCGCTCGCGGAACCCGCCGAACATGCTGTCGAAGGCCTGCATGAACGCCGACGCGTCGGCCAGCAGCTGCCCGCCGATGATCGTCGACACGGCCTTGGCGAACATCGAGAACCCCGCGCTGACCACCTTGCGCAGCCCCCAGCCGCCCGCCTTCGCGGGGCCAGTCAGCAGCCGGATCATGCGGCCGTCGAGCGCGCTGGACAGGCGCGTCGGCGCGTCCAGGAAGTCGAGTGCCGAGCGGCTCGGCGGCGTGTCGACCACGATCAGGTCCCACTCGTCCGTGGCGGCGAGCTGGCCCAGCTTCTCCATCGCCATGTACTCCTGCGTGCCGGAGAACGACGTGGAAATGGTCTGGTAGAAGGGGTTCTGCAGCAGCTGCTCGGCGCGCTCGGGGCCGGCGTGCACGCGCACCATGTCGTCGAACGTGCGGCGCATGTCGAGCATCATCGCCCACAGCTCGCCCTTGGGCTCGAACCCCGCCACCTGCACCTGACGCGGGTGGTTGCCCAGTTCGCGCAGGCCCAGCGCCTGAGCCAGCCGGCGCGCCGGGTCGATGGTCAGCACCACCGTCTGCCGGCCGCGCTCGGCCGCGCGCAACGCGAGCGCCGCCGCGGTGGTCGTCTTGCCGACGCCGCCGGAGCCGCAGCACACGATCACGCGGCTCTCCGGGTCGTCGAGCAGGGCGTCGACGTCAATGGCGGTCATCAGCGCACCCCCTGGTCCAGCAACGCTTCCGCGAGGTCGTAGAGCGACGCGACGTCCACGCCGTCGGTGACCTCCGGCAGCTCCAGCGTCGGCAGATCGGCCTCGGCGAGCTGCTCGCGCGCCCGCTGCTCCGCGGCCACGCGCACGGCGTGCTCCACGGTCTCCTCCACCAATGCCTCGAGCGTGTCGTCCGGCAGCTTCAGCCCGGCCGACGCGAGGCCGGAGCGCACGCGGCCGGCGTCGACGCGACCGTCGGCCGCCGCCGTGACGGAACGCGCGGGGAGGCGCGGCGGGCGGACGCGGTTGACCAGCACGGCGCCCGGGCGCAGGTCGGCGCCGTCGAGCTCCGCCACGGCCTCCACGGTCTCGCGCACCGGCATCTCCTCCAGCAGTGTGGTGAGGTGGATGGCGGTCTCGCCCGAGTGCAGCAGCCGCACGACGCCGTCGGCCTGGCCGCGGATCGGGCCGGTCTTGGCGAGGTCGGTCAGGGCCTTGGTGACGTCGAGGAACTTGACCACGCGGCCGGTGGGCGGCGAGTCGACCACCACGGCGTCGTAGGTGTGGCGGCCGTCGGACTCCGTGCGGCCCACGCACTCCTTGATCTTCCCGGTGAGCAGGACGTCGCGCAGGCCCGGCGCGAGCGTGGTCGCGAACTCGATCGCGCCCATCCGCCGCAGCGTCCGGCCGGCGAAGCCCAGGTTGTAGAACATCTCGAAGTACTCGAGCAGCGCGGCCTCGACGTCGATGTGCAGCGCGCGCAGCTCGCCCCCGCCGGGGACGGACGCGATGCGCTGCTCCGCGTACGGCAGCGGCTCGGTGTCGAAGAGCTGGGCGATGCCCTGGCGGCCCTCGACCTCGATCAGCAGCACCCGGCGGCCCTCGCGCGCGAGGGCCAGGCCCAGCGCCGCGGCGAGGGTGGTCTTGCCGGTGCCGCCCTTGCCGGTGACGAAATGCAGCCGGGCCCGGGTGAGCTCGTCGGGCCAGCCGGCGGGGGGTGTGGTCACGCCGTCAACACTAAACCGGCGCTCAGCTGGCGAGCACCATGACGCCGACCGCAGCCGCGACCGCGGCGACGAGGATCCAGGTGAGGACGCCGGGCAGGACCGTGAGCGTGAGCACGGCCACCACGACCAGCGCCGTGAACGTGATCACGCCGCCGATCGCGACCCGGGCCGAGCTGTTCACGTGGTCGCGCACCTTGGCCATCACCACGAGCACGAGCGGTAGCCCGGCCGCGGCGAGCAAGGCGGTCGCGACGATCCGCCACGTCTCCACACCTCCACGCTAGCGAGTGCCGGAGGTGTGAAGTGGACCACATTCGCAGACGGTCGGTGAGTCGTTCACCTGGACGGGTGCGCCTGTGTTCCCCTGAACGGCCCGGCCGTTGGACGGCGGTGGCCATGACCGCCCTTGCCCGCTTGGCTACGCTCCCCGGTCATGAGCGCCACCAAATGGGAGTACGCGACCGTCCCCCTGCTGATCCACGCGACGAAGCAGATCCTCGACCAGTGGGGCGAGGACGGCTGGGAGCTGGTCACCGTGCTCCCGAACCCGAGCGGCGAGCAGCACGTCGCGTACCTCAAGCGCCCGAAGAACTGAGGGGACCCGTCGTGACCTGGACTTCCCGGCTCGCCGAGCTCGGCATCGAACTGCCCGGCGTCGCCGCGCCGCTGGCCGCCTACGTGCCGGCCGTGCAGAGCGGCTCGCACGTCTACACCTCCGGCCAGCTGCCCTTCGTCGACGGCACGCTCGCCGCGACCGGCAAGGTCGGCGCGGAGGTCAGTCCGGAAGAGGCCAAGGGCCACGCCCGCACCTCCGTGCTCAACGCGCTGGCCGCCGTGCACGCGCTCGTGGGCATCGACTCGGTGACGCGGATCGTCAAGGTGGTCGGCTTCGTCGCGTCCGCGGAGGGCTTCACCGGCCAGCCCGCGGTGATCAACGGCGCGTCCGAGCTGCTCGGCGAGATCTTCGGCGACGCGGGCAAGCACGCCCGCTCGGCCGTCGGCGTCGCGGAGCTGCCGATCGGGGCGCCCGTGGAGGTCGAACTGATCGTGGAGGTGAAGTGATGGACCCCGACATCGAACAGTCCCTGCACGAGCTGCTGATCCGGCTCGCAGGCCGCACGCCCGACCAGCTCCTGTGGCGGTTCCGCGACTGGCTGGGCGAGGGCGCGATGGGCACGCTCGCGCGCACGCTGCCCAGGTCTTTGCTTAAGCACAGGATCGATCTGGACCAAACCGAGTACCGCCTGCTCGTCGCGGGTCTCATCCCGCACGGCGCCGACTGGCACCAGGTCAGTTCCACCCTGGGGGTAGACGACGTCACCGAGACCAGGTACACATTCACACCGAGTGCGCCCGAATGGGTGAACTCAGTCGACTCTGTGTCCGTCTTGCTCCACGCAACGTTGCGGGGACGCGCGGATGTGGGGGAAGTGCGGCAAAGCTGGCGACACCTCGGTGTGGTCGGTGAGGGTGGGGCCAAGCGAGTCCTGCTGGTGACGGCGACGGCCGGGCTGCCGAGGCTCACCGGCGAACTGCAGCGCGTGCTGCGGGTGCTGGGGGACGAGGAACCGAGCGTCGAGGTCATCCCACCGCGCTTCGACCTTCCCGGGTACCACCGGGCCGCGCTCGCCAATTCCGAGCTGGTCTGCGTCGGCGCCGCGGGTTCCGGTAATCGACTCGTCGCCGCTTAACGCTCGAGCCGCCAGGCGAGCTGGGAGGAGCAGAGCAATGGTGGAGGTTCACGAAGGCCCGCCCATGGACGGGTTCTCGGTGCCCCTGCGCCTGCACAACTTGTTGCTGGCCCTGGCGGGCCGCATCGACGACAGCGCGCTCACCGAAGCGCGTGAGCTGATCGCCCGCGCGCACATCGACGAAGCGGTCGAACTGACGACCGGCACGCTCATCGCGGGCCGCATCTCCGTCAGCTCGGCCGAGCAGCGCGAGCTGGCGCTGGTGCTCGAGATGAGCCGGTCGGACGCGACACTCGCCAACGACCTGCTGGTCGACGAGGCCGAGCAGGTCCACAGCCACCGCTTCACCGGCGACAACCAGCCGGAGTTCGGGCTGGCGGAGGCGCTCGACCGCACCCTGCAGGTGCTGCCGGACGTCCGCTCGGTGCACGCGGTGTGGCGCAACACCCCGGCGGGTTCCGTGCCGGGTGCGCTGCCGCAGCGCGTGGTGCTGGTGGAGCTGGGCCCGGAGGGCAACCCGCCCGCGGTCGCGTTCCGCGTCGACACGGCCCTGCGCCGCGCCGGCATCCGCTCCGTCGTCGAGGTCAGCGGCCCGGGTGTCGCGCGGTCCGCGTACCACCAGTCGGCCGCGTCCGTCGCCACGCCGGTGTGGGTCACCGGGGCCACGCACACGACGACGTCGGACTACCGGCCCGAGCCGGTCGTCACGCCGCCGGCTCCGGCACCCACGCCGGTGCCGGCGCCCGTCGTGGAGCCGGTCGTGATGGAGGCCCCGAGCCGACACAGCATCCGGCAGGCGCCCGAAGCCGTCGCCCCCGTGGTGCCGATCGTGCAGAACGCGCCCACTCCGCAGGCGGACAACTCGCGCAAGTCGCGGTCGGAGACGCGCGCCGAGCGCACCGCCGACCTGACGCCGGCCGAGGTCGCCCAGCTGCGCCAGGCGCTCGCGGAGGACCCGGAGAAGGGCCGCGAAATCGCCGCGGGCAAGCCGAGCATGCACGAGGTCGTGGAGCTGCCCGCGCTGGACCTGGACGACCCGAGCCTGTCGGAGCGCGACCGCGCGCTGCTGCGGGAGCTGCACGAGGAGCTGGCCGAGCGCGAACGCGCCGAGGCGGCCCGGCTGCGGCTCAACGGTGCGTCCCGTTCGGGTGGCGACCGCTGGTCGTCGTCCTGAGGTTCTGACGTTTCGATCGCAGCCCCGGGCCCGTGTGGGTCCGGGGCTGCGGTGCGTCGGTGACATGTCACAACTTGTGGGCGTGAGGTCACGGGTGCGAGGTATGTTGCCTCGGTGGATCGGCCGCGTGAGTTCCTTTTCGACATCCCCGTGGGGGCCGGAGTCAGTACGAGGGCGAACGCCGACGGCCCGCCCGTGAAGCCCAAAGACGCCGCCACGGTGATCCTCACCCGCGACGGCGCGGACGGTCTCGAAGTCTTCCTGCAGCACCGCGTGAAGGGCATGCCCTTCGCCGGCGGCATGACCGTCTTCCCCGGCGGCGGGGTCGATCCGCGCGACGCCGACGCGTCCGTCGCGTGGGCCGGACCACCGCCGAGCTGGTGGGCCGGGCAGTTCACGTGCGACGAGAGCCTCGCCCGCGCGCTCGTGTGCGCCGCGGTGCGCGAGACGTTCGAGGAGTCCGGCGTGCTGCTGGCGGGCACGGAAGACGCGGTGGTCGCCGACGTCGCGCCATATGCAGAAGCCCGGAAAGCCTTGGAGAGCCGGGAAATCTCGCTCGCCGCGTTCCTGGCCGACGCCGGGCTCACGTTGCGCGCGGACCTGCTGCGGCCGTTCGCCCACTGGGTCACGCCACCGCAGGAGCCGCGCCGCTACGACACCCGCTTCTTCTCCGCGAAGCTGCCCGAGGGCCAGCGCGCGGACGGCGCGACGTCCGAGGCTCTCGCCACGGGTTGGCAGCGCCCGTCGGCCGCGGTCGGCGACGCGCGCGAAGGCCGCCGCATGCTGATGCCCCCGACGTGGCTCACGCTCGTCGAGATCGACGAGTTCGCCACGGCCGACGCGCTGCTGGCCGCGCCGCGCGAGATCGTGCGGACCATGCCGACGCTCATCAAGGAAGGCGACCGCTTCCGCGTCGTCCTCGACCCGACGGAGGTCTGACCGGTGACTGCTCCCGCGTACGGCGTGCTTCGCCGCGTCTCCGAGACCGTGCAGGTGCTGCTGGAGAACAACCCGTCGACGATGACGCTCGAGGGCACGAACAGCTGGGTCCTGCGTGGTCCGGACGCGCCGGCCGGCGTGGTCGTCGACCCCGGCTACCAGGACCTGGAGCACCTGGAGAAGCTCGCGGCCGTCGGCGCCGTGGAGCTCGTGGTGCTGACCCACCACCACGCCGACCACGCCGAGGGCGCGCCGTGGTTCGCCGAGCGCGTGGGCGCGCCGATCCGCGCGTTCGACGCTTCGCTGTGCGTCGGCGCGCCGGCCTTGGCCGACGGTGAGGTGTTCACCGCGGGTGGGCTCGAGTTCCGCGTGCTGCACACGCCCGGGCACACCGACGATTCCGTGTCCCTGCACGTCGCGGGGCAGATCCTGACCGGCGACACGATCCTCGGGCGCGGCACGACCGTGCTCAAGGACCTCGGCGACTACCTGCGGTCGCTGCGCAAGCTCATCGAGCTGCCCGAAGGCACCCCCGGCCTGCCCGGCCACGGCCCGGAGCTGGCCGATCTGCCCGCGACCGCGCGCGAATACCTGGCCCACCGGGAACAGCGGCTGGACCAGGTGCGTTCCGCTTTGAAGGTGCTCGGGGCCGACGCGTCGCCGCGACAGGTGGTCGAGGTGGTCTACGCGGACGTCGACCGGGCGCTGTGGGCGCCTGCCGAACAGAGCGTGCGGGCGCAGCTGGACTACCTACGTGCTTCGGAGGACGGGCGATGAGTGACGTCGAGGTCGAGTTCTACTGGCGGCCGGGCTGCGGCTTCTGCGCGGCGCTGCGGCGGCCGCTGATGGCGAGCGGCCTGAACGTCAAGGAGATCAACATCTGGGAGGAGCCGGGCGCGGCCGAGCGCGTGCGCGAGGTGGCCGACGGCAACGAGACCGTGCCGACGGTGATCGTCGGGTCGACCGCGATGGTGAACCCGTCGTTCGCCGAGGTCGAGGCGGCGGTGAAGGCGGCTTCGGCGGCCTGACGATTTGGGGAAGGGCCGCTCACCGGGCTGGTGAGCGGCCCTTTTTCGTCGTCAGAACGCGGTGAGCAGCGGGGTGTCGATGACCGGGCGTTCGCCGTGGAGGAACTGCGCCCAGATCTGGCGCAGGTCGGTGATCTCGGGCAGGCCTTCGGGTGCGCCGGCGAGGCAGGCGGCACCTGGGGCGGCGTCGTGCGTGCCGAAGAGGAACGGGACGTCGATGCAGTGGCAGGCGCCGTACGGGTTGCCGGGAGCGCCCCAGTCGAAGCGCATGAGGGTCGCGTCTTCGCCGAGCTGTTTGGTCAGCCGGGGCAGATCGCCGCTGAAGATGGCGGCCGTCTGCTGGTCGATTTGTTCCTGGGGCGCTTCGGGACCGTAGGCGCGGACCTCGTCGCGGGTCCAGCTCACGAGCGCGCGGGCCGGTTTCGCGGCGGCGATGAGGTCGTCGGCGACGAGGTCGTGGTCGGCGACGAGCTGGAACGGCAGCGAGATCCCCGCCTTGGCCCGGGCGGCGAGGGCTTTGAGGCCGTCGAGCAGCCGGTCGGTGGGCATCGTGGTGAGCTCGGCCGCGCTGCGCACGCCCAGGGCGTGGAGGTACCGGTCCGCCGAGTCCGCCGCTTCGTCCGGCGTCTGCGGCAGCACGCCGACGGGCGCGCTCTGCAGCCCGATCTGGTGCACCAGGCCCTGCGCGCGAGGGGCGGACCAGAGGGTGAGCGTCGACTGGGCGCCCGCCGACTGGCCGGCGAGCGTGACGCGCCCGGGGTCGCCGCCGGAGGCCGCCACGTTGTCGCGCACCCACTCCAGCGCGGCGAGCTGGTCGGCGATGCCGAGGTTCGGCGGCGCGATGCCGTCGAGGGGCAGGAAACCGAGCACGCCGAGGCGGTAGTTGACGGTGACCACCACGACGTCGGCCTCGTTCGCGAGGCGCGTGCCGTCGTACCAGCCCTGGCCGCCGGAGCCGGTGAGGAACGCGCCGCCGTGGATCCACACCAGGACCGGGCGCGAGCCGGTGGTCGAGGGCGTGAAGACGTTGACCGACAGGCAATCCTCCGACTGGGCCAAGGACATCGGCCCGATCACGCGCTCGAGCCGCGACGGCAGCTGGATCGGCGCCGGGCCGGGCTCCAGTGCGTCGCGCACGCCCGTCCAGGTGGGGGCTTGAGTGGGCGGCTGGAACGTTCCTGGTGGGCGTAGGGAATGCCGCGGAACGCGCCGCCGGCGCCGCGGACCTTGCCGGTGGTCGTCTCGATGATCATCACGTTCACCTTTCCACGAAACCGAGGGCCGCACCGCCGGCGTGGGCGGCGGGGACGAAGAAGCCGCCGCCGCGCAGGTCGACGGTGGGGAGGCCGGCGTCGGCGGCCAGTTTCCTTGCGGGAGTGAGGGTTTCGACGGCGACGGTCTGCGCCGCGAAGTACGGCAGACGGGGGGCCTGCTCGCCGGGGAGGACGTCGTCGAGCCTCGTCACGGGGACGAGGTCGAGGCGGCCGGTGCCCAGCGCGAACGAGGTGCCCGTGGGCTTCTGGTCGAGGATTCGTTCGTAGCGCTCGGTGTAGGCGGGGAGATCGGCGTCGGCGACGACGAGCTGGACGCTGTCGAGACCGTTCGCCGTGTTGGCGTGGCTGAGGAACTGCCGCTGGAACACGTGCTCCGGCGTGAGGTGCTCGGCGGTGTGCAGGATGCCCTCCGGCGTGCGGTCGCGGAGCAGGTGGACGCTGCGGAACCGCGCGGTGCGGGGGCCTTCGGCGGTGTCGACGTCGCGTTGCAGGGAAAGCACACCGGACTTCGACAGGCCGGCTTCGCGCAGCCGACGCTCGGCGGCCTCGGTGTCGGGGACGCCGAAGGACACCCCGTGCAGGCCGTCACCGCGCGCGGCGATGGGCAGCACGTGCCACGGATCGCCCGCCGTCGCGTCGACGATGCCGATCAGCTCGACGAACGAGTCGCCGAAGTAGACGCAGCGGTTGGCCGTGCAGCTCAGCGTCGGCTCGCTGCCGCTGGTGCCCGCGGCGAAGTGGCGCGACGGCGGGCTGAGGGTGAAGCCGAGCTGCTCGTAGAGCTGCCAGACGCGCTCGTAGCGCTGGGCCAGGAACACGGTGTGGTCGAGGTTCATTCGCGGCTCCTTCCGGTGCTCCCGACTCTCGTCCAGGCCGGTGGTTCCGGCTGCTCATTCGCTCCAAGTGCTCGAAATCCGACAGGGAATACGCTGATCCGGTGGATTCACCTCAGCTCGACGACCTCGACCGCCGGCTGACGCACGCGTTCCAGCTCGACGGGCGCGTGCCGTTCAGCCGCTTGGCCGAGGTGCTGGGCGTGTCGGACCAGACCGTGGCGCGGCGCTACCACCGGCTGCGGTCGACGGGGGTGGTGCGGGTCGTGGGCGTGCCGGAGGTGACCAAACTCGGTCGCGTTGTGTGGCTGCTGCGCGTGCGCTGCATGCCCGACGCGGCCGGCGCCATCGCCACGGCCCTGGCGCGGCGCGACGACACGTCGTGGGTCAGCCTCACCTCCGGCGGCACGGAGATCGCCTGCTACACCTCGGCGCCCCTCCAGGAGGCCGACGAGGGCCTGCTGCTGGGACAACTGCCGCGTACGCCGCGCGCGGTGTCCGTGACGGCGCACCGGTTGCTGCGCCGCTTCGCCGGTGGTCCGGCGGGCTGGCCGGGGCGGGCGAGTGCGTTGGACGCCGCTCAGGTCGCCGCGCTGACCCCCGTCTGGGAGCACAGCGGCGCGGCGCCGCGCCTGGAGCCCGGTGACGACGCCCTCTTCACCGCCCTGGCCCACGACGGCCGCGCCTCGCTGGCCTCGCTCGCCGCCGCGTCGCGACGCTCCGAAACGACCGTCCGGCGCCGCCTCGGGCACCTGCGCTCCTCGGGCGCGCTCTACTTCGACGTCGAGGTGGATGCCGCCCTGCTCGGTGCGTCGCTGTCGGCCTTGTTGTGGCTCGGCGTCACTCCGTCCCGCCTCGACGCGGTCGCCCGCGAGGTCGCGACCTATCCGGAAGTCGCGCAGGTCGCGGCCACCACCGGCCCGACCAACCTGGCCCTCAGCGTCGGCTGCCGCGACGACGACGCCCTCTACGACTTCCTCGCCACCCGCCTCGGCGCCCTCCCCGGCATCCGCCAGGTCGAGACGGCGCCGATGATCCGGACCATCAAACGCTCGGGCAGCTGGGTCGCGCCCTGATCTCGCGCGTCGCTGCGGAGTACCTACGCAGCAGGGTCGACGGCGCCCTCAGAGACGGATGAGGGGCATTCGTGCGCCCCGCTGCACGGCGGCCGCGTCCCGTCAATCTCAGCGGGGCAGCATCGGCATCAGGTAGTACGTGAGGCTCACCTCCTGGGGCTCCGCCGCCGTCAGGACACACGCGCGCAGCCCCGGCTGGATCGACAACCGCACGGTGGAGTCGGCGAAGGGCGCGAGGGCGTCGAGCAGGTAGCGCGCCTGGAACGACGGCGAGGTGCGGCCGCCGCAAACGTTTGCCTTCAGGGTTTCCTCGGCTTCGCCCGTGTCGGCGCGGGTGCTGGCGAGGCGGACGTGCGCGTCGCCCACTTCGAGGGTCAGGACGCGGCGGTCTTCGGCGTAGACGCCGACGCGACGGATGGCCGCGGCGAGGGCGTCGGCGGGCAGCTCGACCTCCGTGTCGACGCCGCCGCTCGGAATCGCGTCGGCCGACAGGAACCCCGCGTCGAGGACGGCGGTGGTGACGGTGCCGCCGGCCCAGGCCAGGCCGAAGTGGCCGGAGTCGGCGTGGAGGGTCAGAGTGCCCGTGGCGTGGCGCGTGGCCTCGGTCAGCAGGCGCGCGGGCACGAGCACGTCGAGCGGCCCCCACACCGCTCGCAACGGCACGCGCGCCACGGCCATGCGGTAGCGGTCGGAGGCGGTGAGCACGAGCGTGTCACCGGAGCTCTGCACGCGCACGCCTGTGAAGACCGGCAGCGGATCGTCCTTCGCCGCCGTGCCCGCGACCGTGCGGACCGCGGCCGCCAGCAGCTCCCCGTCCACTTCGGACAACCGCGGCGGTTGCGCGGGCTCCACGCGCGCACCCCGGTCCAGCAGCGGCAAGGCGAAGCGCGCCCCTTCCACGCGCACCGCCAGCCGGCTGCCTTCGACGACCAGGCGCACCTGGTCGACGTCCAGCATCTTCAGCGTCTCGGCCAGCGGCGCCGCCGGCACGAGCACCTCCCCGTCGGTGTGCGACGTCGCCGGGCACGCCAACCGCACGGACAGGTCACGGTCGCTGCCAGCGACCTCGAGCCCGTCCGCGTCGGCCCGCAGCCGCAGCGCGGCCTGCCTCGGCAGCAGGCGCGCGGCGGCGTTCACGGCTGTGGACAGCGGCCGTGCCGGTGACGTCAGATCCATGCCCGCGAAGCTAGCGCGGACCACCGACAGAAACCGGCCACGGCCCTTCTGAACTGCGGAAACGTCAGTTTCCGGCGCCGACGAGCTCACCCGAGCCGGTCGGCTCCGACGCCGGCGCGCGCACGGTGCCGCGCATCAGCCACACCACGATCGCCAGCGCCACCCCGGCCCCGCCGGCGGCCAGGAACGACGCGCTCGGGCCCGAGTGCTCGACCAGGTAACCGCTCACCGACTGGCCCGCGGCCAGCCCCAGCGTCACCGCCGTGAGGACCCAGCCGAAGGCCTCCGCGGCCGTACCGCGCGGCGCGACGGTCTCGATCGCCGTCGAGTGCGTGGTCGACTGCGGGGTGATCAGCGCGCCCGCCAGCAGCATCAGCAGCGCCAGCGCCCACAGCGACGACGGCAGCGCCAGCAGCGCCACCAGTGCGCCGAACCCGCCCAGCAACGCGGGCAGGCGCAGGCCCAGCCGGCGCGGCCACGGGTGCAGGCTGTAGGCCACGCCGAACGCCACCGACGTCAGCGACCACGCCGAAAGCAGCAGCCCGCTCAACGCCGCGTGCCCGGACTCCGTCGCGGCGGCCGGCACGGCCACCTCGACGAACCCGATCACCACACCGAAGCCCAACGCGGCCACGGCGAGCGTCCGCATGCCCGGGCTCGCCAGCGCACCCAGCAGCTTCGACTTCGCGCGCGGAGCAGGGCCCCAGGCGCGCACGGCGGGGCTCAGCGCGAACACCGTCGCGCCGGTGACCATCGCCGCGGCGCCCGCGACCATGCCCGTGCCGGCCCACGGCGCCGTGATCAGCAGACCCGCGATGCCCGGGCCGAGGATGAAGAACACTTCCATGCTGATCGCTTCGTACGAGAAGGCCGCGTTGCGCGCGGGGCCTTCCGGAAGCAGCTTCGTCCACAACGCACGCGAGGCCGACCCGATCATCGGCTCCGACAGACCCGTGGCGGCGGCCAGCGCAACCAAGACGACCGTCGGCGCGTGCGCCTCGATCGCCAGGGCCAGCGCGACCATCGACAGCGCGAACAGTCCCACCGTGGCCAGCAGCGGCCGCGTGGGCCCGTAGCGGTCGATGAGGCGCCCCTGCACCACCGCGCCCACGGACACGCCGGCGAGCGAGCTGGCGGAAACCAGCCCGGCTGCGGCGAACGAACCGGTCTCGCGCTGCACGTAGAGCAGCGCCGAGATGCCGATCATCGCGATCGGCAAGCGGGCGAGCACCGACGCGACGACCGGGCGGCGAGAGCCAGGGGCCCTCAGCGCGGCACGGTAGTCGGCGAGTGTGGTGCGGCCTTCGGAGCGAGCAGAGTGGGACACGCGTACCAGTATGCCTGAGAGTGGTACGGAAGTACCAGTTGTTTTGCGGTCAGGTGCGTCACCGCCATCGAACGGCGTCGGTTACGCCGCAGAGGTCTCGATCCCGTAACGCTCTATGGATTCTCGGTGAACTCGTGCAACGAAACGGCCGAAGCGGCGTCCTTGAGAGTGAATGGCCTTGAATTCGTGGGTAGTGGCCATGATGGTTGAGAAACAGCACATCCCAACTCCCTCCGGCATACGGGTCGGGGCCTGAACCGGAGGGCGGGGAGCGCGGGTCGTCGGGGGATGGTCCGCGCGAGGCAAGGAGCCGGTGCGCCACGTCGGGGGTGGCGCCCGGCTCTTTGTCGTTTGTGGCGGCTTCGCTCCCGCCGGGTGGTCCACTTAGTTTCCCTGCGGTGGAGGAAAAACGCGCCGCGACACGGCATGGTCGGCTGGATGCCGCTCGTGTGGGGGACGCCCACAAAGGCTGAATCCCCGCTCCAGTCCCAAAAGCCCCAAAAACGACGAAGGCCACCCGACGCCGTGTGGCGAGGGGTGGCCTTCAGTCCAAAGCAGTTACCGCGCGCGGCGGGCCAGGCGTTCGGGGTCCAGGATCAGGACGCTCTTGCCTTCCAGCCGCAGCCAGCCGCGGTGGGCGAAGTCGGCGAGGGCCTTGTTGACGGTCTCGCGGGAGGCGCCGACGTACTGGGCGATCTCCTCCTGCGTGAGGTCGTGGGTCACGCGCAGGAGGCCGGCCTCCTGGCTGCCGAAGCGCTGCGCGAGCTGTAGGAGCGCGCGGGCCACGCGGCCGGGCACGTCGGTGAAGATCAGCTCGGCGACCATGTTGTTCGTCCGGCGCAGCCTGCGGGCCACGACGCGCAGCAGCTGCTCCGCGATCTCCGGGCGCGTCGAGATCCACTGGCGCAGGGCCGGGCGGTCCATGGTGACGGCGCGGACCTCGGTGACCGTCGTCGCACTCGACGTGCGCGGGCCCGGGTCGAAGATGGACAGCTCGCCGAACATGTCCGACGGGCCGAAGATCCCCAGCAGGTTCTCGCGGCCGTCGGGCGACTTGCGGCCGATCTTCACCTTGCCGGACTGGATGATGTACAGCTTGTCGCCCGGCTCACCCTCGCTGAAGATGACATGGCCGCGGGGGAACTCCACGGATTCCAAGGTCTGGGCCAGAGCCTCAGCGGCTGCCGGCTCAACACCCTGGAAAATGCCCGCACGGGCCAGGGTTTCGTCCACCTCGGGTGCCTCCTCGTCGAGAAACGATCACTTCCTTCGCAGGTCGAAGGCCGTGTCGCCGATCACTTTCGCGTCAGTCTAGGGCGTGTCGGCGAGATCGCCCGTCGGCTCGCCGCGCGGGGCGCGGCAGCCGGAGACGATCTCGCACGAACAGGGAGCCTAACTCCGCACGCGTCGCGCGCGTAGCCTGGCTGCCCGTCCGCCCAGCCTGCGCAGCCGGAACAGCTCCAGAGCGCGGCCGATCCCGTGGCCGTACAGGGCCCTGACCTCGTTGGGTTGGGCCTGCTCCAGGAACTCCTCGACCTCGTTCTCCTGCACCGCGACGTGCTTGAGGCGGCTTTCCACCCGCTCCATGAAGAGAGCGAAGAACATGATCACCAGTGGGACCAGAATCACGAACCACGCGGTCATGACGCACATCCACTACGGAAAGTAAGCATCGACTCCAGATCCTCGCTCCTCGCGGCACACGGTGCGCCGAGGTGGTGCTCTGGCGTGTCGGCCGTCCACCGGCGGGTGCTCCCGCCCGGCTCGTCCGACGCGCCCGTAGGCTATCGGGGTGCCACCTGCCGTCACGAACGCCCCCCGCGAGGGCGCCGGTGAAAGCCGGCTCGCCTTGGTGAGACGCGCCCGGCGTATGAAGCGTTGCCTCGACGAGGTGTATCCCGACGCGAAAGCCGAGCTGGACTTCACGAATCCGCTGGAACTCCTGGTCGCGGTGGTGCTTTCCGCCCAGACCACCGACGTGCGGGTGAACCTGGTCACGCCCGCGTTGTTCAAGCGCTATCCCACGGCGGCCGCCTACGCGGGCGCCGATCGCACCGAACTCGAGGAGTTCCTGAGGCCCACCGGGTTTTTCAGGGCCAAGGCCAACTCGGTGATGGGCCTCGGCGCGGCGCTCGTGGAGCGCTTCGACGGCGAGGTCCCCAAGAAGCTCGACGACCTCGTCACACTCCCCGGTGTGGGGCGCAAAACGGCCAACGTCGTGCTCGGCAACGCGTTCGGCGTGCCGGGAATCACTGTGGACACCCACTTCGGCCGCCTCGTGCGCCGCTGGGGCTGGACCGCCGAGGAAGACCCGGTGAAGGTCGAGCACGCGGTGGGGGAGCTGATCCCCCGCAAGGAGTGGACGATGCTCTCGCACCGCGTGATCTTCCACGGCCGCCGCGTGTGCCACGCGCGCAAGCCGGCGTGCGGCGCGTGCCCGCTGAAGAAGGACTGCCCGTCCTACGGACTGGGACCCACGGAGTTCGAGGTCGCCGCGAAGCTCGTCAAGGGCGAGGAGCGTGAGCACATCCTCGAGCTGGCGGCGCGAGGGTGACAACGGTCACCAAGTGGGCACTCGGCGTCGCGGTCCTGGTGGTCGCGGTGCTGGTCGCCGTGCTCACCACGCGGGGTGGCTCGAAGGACGCGCCCGCCGCGACGGGTGATCTCACCGCCGCCCGCGCGCAGGCCGCGTTGAACGCGTGCCCGCCACCGGCCGCCACGGAGGTCGCGCAGCTGTCCGGCATCCAGGCCGACTGCCTCGGCGACGGCTCGCGCGTCGACGTCGGCAAGGTCCTCGCCGGCGGCCCGACGCTGGTGAACGTGTGGGCGTCGTGGTGCACACCGTGCCGCACCGAGCTGCCGGTGCTGCAGAAGTACGCCACCGAACCCGGCGCCGTGCGCGTGGTCGGGGTGCAGGTGGCCAGCCCCGCGGCCGACGGGCTCGGCCTGCTGCGGACCCTCGGCGTGCACCTGCCCTCGGTCTACGACGGCGGCGGCTCGACCGGACCGATCCGCACCGCCCTCAAGGTGCCCTCGAACTTGCCCGCGTCCTACCTCGTGACCCCCGACGGTCAGGTGCGCTTCATCTCCAATCCCCGCTTGTTCGACAGCACCGACCAGGTGCGCGCAGCCGTGAAGGACTTCTCATGACCGGTCCCCTCGTCGAGCCCGAAGCCGTGCCGGAGTGGCTGCGGCCGCTGGTGAAGGTGTCCGGGGAGGTCGACAGCCGCGCGTTCAGCCGCTTCACCGTCGACGACTCGCTCACGCGCTCGGCCGCCGTCCTGATCCTCTTCGGTGAACGCGCCGACGGTCCCGACGTGCTGCTGCAGCGCCGCGCCGACACGCTCGGCTCCCACGCGGGCCAGGTCGCGTTCCCGGGCGGCGGCGCGGAGGACGGCGACGGCGGGCCCGTCGGCACGGCCCTGCGCGAGGCCGAGGAGGAGACGGGCGTGGACCCGTCGGGGATCCTGCCCGTCGCGATCCTGCCGGAGCTGCCCGTGCCGGTGTCGCGCTTCGCCGTGACGCCCGTGCTCGCGTACTGGCACACGCCCTCGCCCGTGCACGCCGTGGATCCCGGCGAGACGGCCGCCGTCGCGCGCGTCGCGCTCGCGGACCTCGCAGATCCGGCCAACCGCTTCCGCGTGCGGATGCGCGGCCGCTCGTGGACGGGCCCGGCGTTCGACGTCGAGGGTCTGTTCGTGTGGGGCTTCACCGCGGGGCTGCTGTCGGCGCTGCTTTCACTCGGTGGCTGGGAGCGCGAGTGGGACACCGGCGACGTGCGCGACCTTGACGTAGCGTTGGCCGAACACCGGGCCCGGAACGCGGCGCGGGGAGAGGCGAACGAGGAGTGACGGCGTGAACTGGGTCGATGTCCTCGTGCTGGTGCTGGCGGTGCTGGCGGCTGTCTCGGGGGCGTTCCAGGGCGTGATCGTCGCGCTGCCCGCGCTGATCGGCGTCGCCATCGGGGCGGTGCTCGGCGTGAAGCTGGCGCCGTTCGTGATCGAGCTGTTCGACAGTCCCGTCGCGAAGGTGGCCTTCGCGCTCGCCGTGGTCGTGTTCCTCGTGGTGCTCGGCGAGACGCTCGGGGTGTGGATCGGGCGCAAGCTGCGCCAGAAGATCAACCCGGACAAGCTGTCCGGAGTGGACAAGACGTTGGGCGCGATCGTCCAGGCCGCCGCGGTTTTCGTGGTGGCCTGGCTGGTGGCGAACCCGCTCACCACCGTGTCGGCCATCCCGGGGCTGGCGAAGTCGATCAACTCGTCGGTGGTGCTGGGCGAGGTCAACGACCTGATGCCGGCCGAGGCCCAGGGCCTGCCGAGCGACCTGCGCAAGCTGCTCGACGCCTCGGGCTTCCCGTCGGCGCTCTCGCCGTTCGAGAAGGCGCCGGCCGCCGACGCCGCGCCGCCGGACACGTCGATGAACATCACCGCGGTCGCGCGCCGGGTGCACCCGAGCGTGGTGAAGATCCGTGGCAACGCGCCGTCGTGCTCGAAATCGCTGGAGGGCAGTGGTTTCGTGATTGCGCCGCAGCGCGTGATGACCAACGCGCACGTGGTCGCGGGCACCGACGAGGTCGGCATCGAGTCCACGCGCGGCGACTACCGGGCGCGCGTCGTGTACTTCAACCCCGAGGTCGACATCGCCGTGCTGGCGGTGCCGGGCCTGTCCGCGCCCGCGCTGCCGTTCGCCCAGGAAACCGCGCGCGCCGGCGACAACGCCATCGTGCTCGGCTACCCGCTCGACGGCCCGTACACCTCCACCGCCGCCCGCGTGCGCGGCCGCATCAACCTGCGCGGCCCGGACATCTACGACGCCAACACCGTGCAGCGCGACGTCTTCACCATCCGCGCCGGCATCCGCAGCGGCAACTCCGGCGGCCCCATGATCACCCCCGACGGCGACGTCATCGGCGTCGTCTTCGGCGCGGCGGTGGAAGACCCGGACACCGGCTTCACCCTGACCGCGGAACAGGTCCGCGCCGAGGTCGCCGCGGCGCCGTCCCAGACGACGAACGTGAGCACGGGCGCCTGCGCGAGCTGAGCCAGCTCACGAAGTCCGCTCAGCTCACGAAGTCCACAACGGACTTCGTCACGCGGTCCGGCTCCTCCAGGTGCGGGAAGTGCCCGACGCCGGGCCAGACGCGAGGCTCGCCGTGGGGTCCGGCCCAGTGCACGGAAGCGCGCGCGGTTTCCGGGACGATGCAGGTGTCGGCGGCGCCGTGCAGTTGCAGGACGGGGGCGGTGACGCGTTCGCCCACGGCGTCGGTGAAGCGGCGGCCCTCGCCGCGGAACTGGGCGCGGAAGGCCCAGCGGTAGTACTCCAGCGCGGAGTGCGCGACGCCCGGGATCAGCATCGCCTGGCGGAAGCGGGCGACGGTGTCGGTGAAGTCCGAAGAGGACCGCCAGACCGGGCCGGACCAGCTGTGGAACAACGACTCCACGTTGGCGGCGCCGTCGCGTACCAGCCACTTCTCCGGCGCCATCGGCACCTGGAAGCGGAACAGGTGCCCGACCGCGCGGGCTTGGCGGCGGGGCGAACGCAGCACGGCGGACTTCAGTGCGAGCGGGTGCGCGGCGCCGACGGCCGTCACGGAGGACACGAGCCGGGGGTGCAGGGAGGCGACCGTCCAGGCGAGCATGCCGCCCCAGGCGTGGCCGACGAGGTGCGCGCGGCGGGCGCCGAGGGCCTTGACCAGGCCGCCGACGTCGCCGGCGAGCGTCCACGCGTCGTAGCCGCGCGGGGGTTTGTCGGAGTCGCCATAGCCGCGCAGGTCGACGGCGACGGCGCGGAAACCGGCGTCCGCGAGGCCGCGCAGCTGGTGGTGCCACGTCCACCAGAACTCGCCGAAGCCGTGCAGCAGCAGGACCAGTGGTCCGTCGCCGAGCTCGGCGACGTGCAGGCGGATGCCGTTGGCCGAGACGTCGCGGTGCGTCCACGGACCGTCGATCCGGACGATCGACGGGTCGGGCGTGAGCTGCACTGCGGGCTCCGCTTCAGCCGGTACTGTGCCGATCGTTACCAATCCAACCACAGCCACGGCCGAATGACTTCGTAGCAACGGTTACGGGCCGGCGTGCTTTCGGCCGGATTGGTAACTCAGCCTGGGCGCGGTCCCGCGTCAGGGACGCGTCGCGGGCAGGTCGTCTTCGGCGGCGCGACGCGGCTTGAGGGCCGCGGCCGTCTCCTTGACGCTGTCGATCGTGCGCTCCGGCGCCTTCAGCTTCTTCACCTTGCGCCAGCCGAGGAACGCCGTGACGGCGGTGGTCAGCAGCATCAGGCCGAACACGGTGAGGAACGCCGGCCAGCGGACGCCCCACCAGTCCGACAGGATCTCCGCGATGAAAAGGAACAGGAAGTACGAGCTGTAGAGCCCCACGGCGAGCGCGATGAGGAAGTAAACGGCTCCCTTGAGCCCCTTCTTCATCTCGCCGACCAGCTCCGACTTCGCCAGCTCGACCTCGGCCCTGACCAGCGTCGACAGGTGCTGGGTGGCGTCGCCGACGAGTTTGCCGATGGACTGTTCCGCCGCCGCGGCCTCCTCGTCGCTCGACAGGGGCAGGTAGGGCACGGCCCCCACGCCGTCGGGGCCGGTGCGTTCGTGTTTGGGGCTGGTCACCGGGTCATCGTGCCACGTACCCGTTCCCCGGGCGCGGCGGACCGTCGGGAGTGTCGGGATCGGATCCGCGCGCGTGTGCCCGGCTGCGTCGCAACAGCAGCGCGGCGGACGCCAGCGAGGCGATGGCGGACGCGATCAGCACCGCCGCTTTCGCGAGGTCGCTCGTCGCCTCGTCGAGCGCGAGGTCCGAGATCAGCAGGCTCACGGTGAAGCCGACGCCGCCGAGCAACGCCAGCGCCGAGAGATCACGCCAACCCGTGCCGGTGGGCTTTTCCGCGACGCCCAGCTTCACCGCCAGCACGCTCGCCCCGAGGATGCCGACGAACTTGCCCACGACCAGTCCCAACAGGACAGCCAGCGGCAACGCGGTGGTGAAGACCTGTCCCAACGCGTGCCCGCTCACCGAGATGCCCGCGGCGAACAGCGCGAACACGGGCACCGCGACCGCCGCCGACCACGGCTGCAGCCGGTGCTCAAGCCGCAGCGCAGGCGCCTCGCCCTCGCCTTCGTCGGGCTTCACGCGGGTGAGCAGCCCGAGCGCGACGCCGGCGATGGTCGCGTGGATGCCCGTGGCGTGGACCGCGACCCAGGTGACCACCGCGAGCGGCACGTACAACCAGGTCGTGCGCACGCGTTTGTGCTGCAGGAACCAGTACAGCGCGAGCGCCACCACGGCGACGGCCGCGGCCACGAGGTCGAACCCGGTGGTGAAGACGATCGCGATCACGAGGATCGCGCCGAGGTCGTCGACCACCGCCAGCGACAGCAGGAACACCCGCGCGCTGCTCGGCAGGTTCGATGCCGTCAGCGCGAGCACGCCGAGCGCGAACGCGATGTCCGTGGCCACGGGGATCGCCCACGCGCGGTCGATCCCCGGCGTGCCCCAGGCCACGGCCAGCGCGAGCAGCGCCGGCACGACCATTCCGCCGACGGCCGCGATCACCGGCAGCACCGCCTGCTTGAACCGCGAGAGCTCACCCACCACGAGCTCGCGCTTGAGCTCCAGCCCGGCGACGAAGAAGAACAACGCGAGCAGCCCGTCCTTCGCCCAGTCGCCGATCGACAGGTTCAGGTGCAGGAACTCGGGGCCGATCTCGAAGTCGCGCACGGCCCGGTAGACGTCACCGGCGGGCGAGTTGGCCCAGATCAGCGCGACGGCCGTGGCGACCAGCAGGATGATCCCGCCGGTCGTCTCCGTGCGCAGGTAACGGGCGAACTCGGCGGCGGCGCGGGCCGGGCGGGAAGCGGTCACGGGCAGAACCCTCCAGGGGTCGGCAACGAACACAGACTCTTGCCGACCAGGCTTCCCGGCGCACCTTTGATCTCATCTTAACGAACGCGAAGCGCTCGTGAGGGCCTTCGATGACGCTTCCCACATCCACTCCGGTGTTCGTTTCACCCATTTGCCATCTAGCATGCGAATCGGAAACGACAACGTTGTCTAGGACAAGGACGAGACAGTTGTGAGTACCTCTACCGAGGCCCAGCACGACACGAGGTTCTTCGGGCACCCACGAGGGCTGGCGAACCTCTTCGGCGTGGAGATGTGGGAGCGGTTCTCCTACTACGGGATGCTCGGCATCCTCGCCATCTACCTGTACTACAAGGCCGACCAGGGCGGACTCGGCATCGACCAGGGCGACGCGCTCGGCGTGGTCGGCGCGTACGGCGGCACGGTCTACCTCGCCACCGTGATCGGCGCGTGGGTGGCCGACCGCCTGCTCGGCTCCGAGCGCACGCTGTTCTACAGCGCCGTGCTGGTGATGATCGGCCACATCGCGCTGGCGCTGCTGCCGGGCCTGACCGGTATCGGCGTGGGCCTCGCGTGCGTCGCGATCGGCTCCGGCGGCCTCAAGGCCAACGCCACCGCCGTGGTCGGCACGCTCTACGCCGAGGGCGACGAGCGCCGCGACGCCGGCTTCACGATCTTCTACATGGGCATCAACCTGGGCGGCTTCATCGGCCCGCTGCTCACCGGGCTGGCGCAGTCGGAGGTCGGCTTCCACCTGGGCTTCGGCCTCGCCGCGATCGGCATGGCGCTCGGCCTGATCCAGTACACGCTCGGCCGCAAGAACCTGGGCGCGAAGGCGTCGGAGGTCCCCAACCCGCTGCTGCCTTCGCAGCGCTGGATGGCGATCGGTGTCGCCGTGGTGATCGTGGTGGCGGTGGCTGCGCTGATCATGTCCGGGGTGGTCGGGCCGTCGAACCTGGCCGACGTGGTCGTGTACGTGGTCGTCGCGATCTCGGTGGTGTACTTCGTGGTCATCCTGACCAGCAAGAAGATCACGTCCGACGAGCGCAGCCGCGTGTTCTCGTTCATCCCGATGTACATCGCGAGCGCCGCGTTCTTCTCGCTGTACCAGCAGCAGTCCACGGTCGTCTCGGTCTACAGCGACCAGCGCCTGGACCGGAGCCTGTTCGGCTGGGACATGCCGGTGTCGTGGGTCAACTCGATCAACCCGGTGTTCATCATCATCTTCGCGCCGATCGTCGCCGCGATCTGGACGAAGCTCGGGCCGAGGCAGCCGTCGACGCCGATGAAGTTCGTGCTCGGCACGGTGCTCATGGGCCTGGCGTTCCTGCTGTTCCTGCCGATGACCGGCACCGGCGTGAACGGCAGCCCGCTGATCGCCCTGGCCGGCATCCTGCTGGTGTTCACGATCGCGGAGCTGATGCTGTCGCCGGTCGGGCTGTCGCTGTCGACGAAGCTCGCGCCGAAGGCGTTCCGCACGCAGATGGTGGCGCTGAACTTCCTGTCGGTCTCGCTGGGCACCGCGATGTCGGGCAAGCTCGCCGAGTCCTACGACGTGCACGACGAGACGCCGTATTTCAGCATCATCGGCGGCGTGGCCATCGCGATCGGCCTGATCCTGCTGGCGCTGATCCCGTTCATCCGGCGGCTGATGAAGGGCGTGCACTAGGGCGCGTCTGACAATGCTTTGGTCCAGGTGATCACGGCATGCAGGACGACCGCTGATCGGTAGACGATGGCCAACTTGTCGTAGCGAGTGGCCAGCCCGCGCCACTGCTTGAGCAGGTTGAAGCAGCGTTCGACCACGTTGCGGCCGCGGTAGTCGACCGGGTCGAAGGCGGGTGGGCGGCCGCCGCGGGAGCCGCGGCGTTTGCGGTGCCCGGCTTGATCAGCTGGCTCGGGGATCACCGCCGTGATGCCGCGGTCGCGCAGATGCCCGCGGATCGCCCGCGAGGAATAGGCCTTGTCACCACGGACGCGGTCGGGTCGGGTGCGGGCCCGACCGCGTCCGGCCCGACGGATCCGCAGATGTCGCATCAGGTGCGGGAACATCGGTGCGTCCCCGGCCTGGCCGGGCCCGACCAACGTCACCAGTGGTCGGCCGTTGCCGTCGACGAGGTGGTGGACTTTGGTGCTCCAGCCGCCACGGGAGCGGCCGATCGCGTGGTCAGGCGGCTCGGTCAGCAGATCCGTGTAGTTCGACCCAGCCCCCTGTGGGGCGAGTGATGGTGGTGGCGTGCTGATGCGCCCGCGCGATCGTCGAGTCCACCGACACCGACCAATCCACCAGGCCCGCCGCGTCGGCTTCGGCGAGCAGCCGTTGCAGCACGGTGTCCCAGGTTCCGTCGCCGGCCATCCGCCGGTGCCAGGTCCAGATCGTCTGCCACGGACCGAACACCCCGGGCACATCCCGCCAGGCAATCCCGCACCGATACCGGTAGATGATCCCCTCGACCATCGACCTGGCATCCGAGAACGGCCGACCTTGTTTGCCGGTGCGGACCGGAAGCAGGTCCTCGATCAACGCCCACTGATCGTCTGAGAGCAACTGAAACCGCGACACACCGGGCAGCATCTCAGCCGCCAACCGAAACCTTTCTCAGACACGCCCTAGTACTGCAACGACACTTCGTGATGGCCGCGTCGTCGGTAGTGGCTAGTACGTGCTCGGGCTTGGCTGGAGCGTCGCCATCGTGACCAGTGCATCGCATGCTGGATTGTGTGGCGGATCGGTGCGGTGACGCGGTTGAGCAGTTTGCGGATTTCGTTGGACGTGAGCGGTATCAGACCGGGTGCGGATCCCCTTTTTTCGCGGCGTCTCGGGTGATGACGAGGAATGCCGCCGCCGCCATGGAGAGGGTGATGTGCCGATACCATGCTTGGTATCGGCGGACCTGGTAGTGGTCGAGCCCTGTTTCGTTCTTCGCGGTTTGAAAACTTTCTTCGATTGCCCAGCGGGTTCCGGCGACGCGCACCAGTTCTTGGAGGTCGGTTGCGGCGGGGCCGAAGCAAATGTAGTAGGCGATCTCGGTGGGGTCGCTGACTGAGCGGCGGGCCAGCAGCCAGTGGCCGACCTCTGGTCGGCGCAGGGGGCGGATGTCGACGGCGGCCCAATCGTAGATCCGTTGCCCGTGGGCGCCATCGCCGCAGGACAGACGTTGCCAGGTGGCCGGGTCGACGTCCGCGATGACGGCGTGGACACGCCGCTGCCGCAGATCCATGGAAATCACCATCTGGGACTTGGGCACTGCGAGCACATGCGCGATGTCGTGTTCTTCCAGCCAGAGCCGTAGCCGCCCGACCTGCCCATAGGCTTCATCGGCGGTGAACCATGCAAACGGGATTCTCGCGGCGAGCGCGCGTTCCACCATCAGTTGTGCCAGTTCGGGCTTGGTCGCGAATCCGACGTCGTCGGGAATACCGGCTGCAGCGCACCTTCCCCGATCCGCGATCCACTCTTTCGGCAGGTACAACTCGCGATCGATCAAAGCCCGCCCCCGATCCGAGGCGTACGCCAAGAACACGCCGATCTGCGAATTCTCGATCCGCCCAGCCGTGCCCGAATACTGGCGCGCCACGCCGGCGGATTTCGTGCCCTTCTTCACGAATCCGGTCTCGTCGGCGATCAACACGCCACGTTCGGCGTCCCCGAGCACGTCGACCACCGCAGTGCGCACATCATCACGCATGCCCTCGGCGTCCCAGGCGTAGAAGTTCAGCAGCCGCTGCATGCCCTGCGGACCCGTCTCACCGGCCATCTCTGCCAGGGTCCAGCCGTTCTTGCGCTCGGCTTCCGCCAGCAGCCCCCGCAGGTAGGAAACCATTTGCCGCCGCGGCTCCACCCGCGAAAACCGCTCCGCGAACCGCCCCGCGAACGCAGCGAAACGCGCCGACCAGTCCGTCACCATCTCCAGCACACAAGATCAACTACACGACCGTCGAACCCGAGCCTAACCGACACGCCGGTAGATTCATAACGAAGTGTCGTTGCAGTACTAGCCCTTAGGCGATGGTGGTGCCGAACAGCACTCCCACGAAATAGGTGACGAGCATGGTGAGGGCGCCGACGCCCACGTTGCGCGCGATCGCGCGCCCCACCTGCGCGTTGCCCAGGCGGGCGCTCACGAAGCCGGTGAGCGTGAGGCCCACGACCACGGCCAGCGCGCACGCCCACACGCGCACCGAGACGGCCGTCCAGGCGATGGCCAGCAGCGGCAGCAGCGCGCCGACGGAAAACGCGATCAGCGAAGCCCAGGCCGCCTGCCACGGGTTGGTGAGGTTGTCCGGGTCGATGCCCAGCTCGGCCTCCGCGTGGGCGTGGAACGCGTCCTTGCGGGTCAGCTCGCGCGCGACCTGCGCGGCGAGCTCCGGGGAGAGGCCCTTGCCCTCGTAGATCTCGGCCAGCTCGCGTTCCTCGGCCTCGGGCATCGTTTTCAGCTCTTGCTTCTCGAGCTGCAGCAACGCGCGTTCGGTGTCGCGCTGCGTGCTCACGCTCACGTATTCCCCGCCGGCCATCGAAAACGCGCCGGCCACCAGTCCGGCAATTCCGGCGGTGAGGATCGCGGTGCTGTTCGTGGTCGCGCCCGCGACGCCCACCACGATGCCCGCGACGGACACGATCCCGTCGTTGGCCCCGAGAACCCCGGCGCGCAGCCAGTTCAGCTTGCCGCCGACGTCCTCGTGGGGCTCGTGGGAGTGGGAATCAGTCCCGTCCACTGTTTCGGTCACGGGAATAGTGAAACACGGAATTGGGGTGAGCGCCTCTGTCTTGTCGACGACATTAAGGAAGGGTTTCCTTATTTAATTGTGCCTAGCCTTTGACTGTCAACCGATCGGCGTCGGCAGCTGCTCCGTGTTCTTGGTCCAGGTGACGCCGTGCACCTCCCGCGGCCTTGCGCCCGGCTGTGCATACATGAGGTATATCTACTCAATGAATACAGACTTCACCACGGCCGCGTCCGTCGGCCGCCGATCGTCGCGCCGCGTGTTCGCGGCCGGCCTGTCCCCGGAGCCGCACTTCTTCGGCGATGGTTCGGCGGGTTCGGCCCGAATCGCAATCCGTCGGCCGGTCACGTTCGCAGTTGTCCTGTGGCCGGCCTTCGCGGCCGCGGACACTGTCGCTGTTTCGCCGTACCTCGCGGGGTGGCCGAGTTCAGTGCGACTGCTGCCGTTGCGACACCATCCACCCAGCGATCGGGGTCACCGACGCCTCCGGCCCGGACGACCACACCTCGCAGCCCCAGCGCGCACACGACCTCGACCGGCCGGCACACAGCCCCCGCCCTCCCGAGGGGGGCGTCCCCAAGTCCATTCTACCGGCCACCCCCGACAGAATCCGTTGAATGCGCTGGTAGGGGCTCAGTTGTCCACAACTCGGTCTGGGGTGTGGACAACTTCGATGTTTGCCACCCGGGGCTGTGCGCGGCCCGACCGTGTGGCGCCGGCCGGAACCGCCGGGCGCCGGCGGGGGGTGTCGGTGTCGAACGGCACCTGGCTCGCCGTGGCGGCGTGCCTCGCGGTGGCGGCTGTGGTCAGCTTTGTCGGTGTGACATGGCCTTGGAAGGCGGCGGAATGAACGAGTGGCTCGAAGTGTCCACTGTGGAAGGACAACGGCTCACCGGCGGCACCGCCTTCGTCCGCGAGCGAGAACGCGCGACGCACGGGCTGGTGTACGAGATCCGCTACCCGGCCGGCGTCGGGTCGCCGGTGCACAGCCACGACCACGACAGCGTCATCTACGTGCTGCAAGGACGGCTGACCGGCGTGGTCGACGGACCACCGCCGAACTCGGCCCTGGCGACACCGCCGTCCACCCCCGCGGAGTCGAGCACCAGGTGACGGCCATTGTGGACAGTCGCTGGCTCGAGTTCAAGGCGCCGCTGCCGGAAAACCTGCCGTTGGCGTGAAAAAGCCCGGCACCCCTGGGATGCCGGGCTTCCTCGGGAAAAGGCTCAGGCGTCGAGCTCCGCCAGGGCCGCCTTGGCGGCTTCCAGCTCGGCCTCGAGCTGCGCGACCTTGGCGGCCTGCGCCTCGCGGGCCTGGTTGATGACCTCGTCGATCGGGCCCGACAGGTCGGCGTGCAGCTCCTTCGCCGCGCGCGAGACGGCGGCGGCCGGGATCTCGAGGCCCTTCGCGACCCACTTGCTGCCGTTCTTCAGCTCGGCCTGCCACTCGCCGTCGGCCGTGCCGGTGACGGTGAGGATGAGTTCCACCGTGCGGGTCTTCTTCGCGGTGGACGCCGCCGCGGCCTTCGGGCGGCCGCGCTTCGGCTTCGGCGCCTCTTCGGCGGCCGGGGCGGCCGCGTCCGAACCGGAAGGCGACGCAGGTGAGGCAGTGGTCTCGGTGGGCTCGGTGACCTCCGGGGCGTCGGCGGCCTGGGCCGAGGCGGTGGTCGCCTCAGTCGTCGCCGCTTCGGCCGCGGTGTCCTCGTCGTGCGTCAAGGCTTCCACGGTCATTCGTGTCGTCTCCTTGCCCGGATCTGGGGTGGGTACAGCGGCACATCTTAGAACATGCGTTCGATGTCCGCCATTCGGGGTAGTCACGCAGGAAGGGGCCCTCCCTTGGCCGGGAGAGCCCCTTCCTGCACAGCTGCGGACTCTACTCTTCCTTGCCCGACTGCAGACCGGAGGAGATCAGGTCCATCACCGACGAGTCGGCGAGCGTCGTGACGTCACCGATCGCCCGGTTCTCCGCGACGTCGCGCAGCAGGCGGCGCATGATCTTGCCCGAGCGAGTCTTCGGCAGCTCCGGCACGACCATGATCTGGCGCGGCTTCGCGATCGGGCCGATCTCCTTCGCGACGTGGTTGCGCAGCTCCTGCACGGCCTCGTCACCACCGTCGACCGCGTTGCCCCGCAGGATCACGAACGCCACGATGCCCTGCCCGGTCGTCGGGTCGGACGCGCCGACCACGGCCGCCTCGGCCACCGTCGGGTGCGAGACCAGCGCCGACTCGACCTCGGTGGTCGAGATGCGGTGGCCCGACACGTTCATCACGTCGTCGACGCGGCCGAGCAGCCAGATGTCACCGTCGGCGTCGTACTTGGCGCCGTCGCCGGCGAAGTAGAAGCCCTGGTCGGCGAAGCGCGACCAGTACGTCTCGCGGAAGCGCTCCTCGTCGCCCCACACGCCGCGCAGCATGCCCGGCCACGGCTTGTCGAGCACGAGGTAGCCGCCGCCACCGTGCGGAACCTCGTTGCCCTGGTCGTCCACGACCTTCGCCGAGATGCCCGGCAGCGCGCGCTGCGCCGAACCCGGCTTGGTCGAGGTGACGCCCGGCAGCGGCGAGATCATGATCGCGCCGGTCTCGGTCTGCCACCAGGTGTCGACGATCGGCGCCTTGCTGGCGCCGATGGTCTCGCGGTACCAGATCCACGCCTCGGGGTTGATCGGCTCGCCGACGCTGCCGAGCACGCGCAGCGACGTGAGGTCGTACTTCGCCGGGATCTCCGCGCCCCACTTCATGAACGTGCGGATCAGCGTCGGCGCGGTGTAGTAGATGGAGACCTTGTACTTCTGCACGATCTCCCAGTGCCGGCCCTCGTGCGGGGTGTTCGGCGTGCCTTCGTACACGACCTGCGTGACGCGGTTGGCCAGCGGCCCGTAGACGATGTAGCTGTGGCCGGTGATCCAGCCGATGTCGGCCGTGCACCAGTACACGTCCTCGCCCGGCTTGTGGTCGAACACGTTGTGGTGCGTGTACGCGGCCTGCGTGAGGTAGCCGCCGGAGGTGTGCAGGATGCCCTTCGGCTTCCCGGTGGTGCCGGAGGTGTAGAGGATGAACAGCGGGTGCTCGCTGTCGAACGCCTCGGGCGTGTGCTCGGCCGGCTGACCGTCGACGAGCTCGTGCCACCACAGGTCGCGCCCGTCGGTCCACGGCACCTCGCCCGCGAGGTCGTTGCCGGTGCGGCGGACCACGATGACCTTCTCCACGGTCTCGGCGCCCTCGAGCGCCTCGTCCACATTGGCCTTCATCGCGGCGGCCTTGCCGCGGCGGTACTGGCCGTCGGAGGTGATCACGATCTTCGCCGCCGCGTCGTCTACGCGGGCGCGCAGCGCGTGCGGCGAGAAGCCGCCGAAGACCACGCTGTGCAGCGCGCCGATGCGGGCGCACGCGAGCATGGCGAAGATCGCTTCGGGCACCATCTGCAGCTGGATCGCCACGACATCGCCGGCGGTCACGCCGAGCGAGGTCAGCGCGTTGGCGGCCTTGGAGACCTCGTCCTTCAGCTGCGCGTAGGTGATGTCACGGGTGTCGCCGGGCTCGCCGACCCAGTGGATGGCGACCTGGTCGCCGTGGCCGGACTCGACGTGCCGGTCGACGCAGTTGTAGGCGACGTTCAGCTTGCCGCCGACGAACCACTTCGCGAACGGCGCATTGGTCCAGTCCAGTACCTGGGTCCACTTCGTGTCCCAGCTCAGGCGCTCGGCCTGCTCGGCCCAGAACTGCTCCCGGTCCGCGTCCGCCTTCTCGTACGTGTCGGCCTTGGCGTTGGCCTGAGCGGCGAACTCGTCGCTCGGTGGGAAGGTGCGGCTCTCGGTGAGCAGGTTGTCCAGCGCTGGGGACTGCTCGGTCATGGTGCAAGGCCTCCTGTAGTGCGAACCCGCGGCTCACGGCACGCTAGCGACGTTAGTCCGCCCAGGACAAGGATGCAGCCGTGTGGGCGCGCCCTCAGGTGAGGCGGGCCAGCAGCCGGGCGCGTGCGCCGGGCCATTCAGCTTCCGTCATCGAGTACACCACCGTGTCGCGTGAGCTGCCGTCCGGACGGATCCGGTGGGCCCGCAGCACGCCCTCGCGCAGCGCGCCGAGCCGCTCGATGGCGCGTTTTGAACGCAGGTTGCGGCTGTCGGTCTCCCACGCCACGCGCTGGGCTCCGAGCACCTCGAACGCGTTGCGCAGCAACAGGAACTTGGCCTCGGTGTTGAGCCCGGTGCGCTGCCAGCGGGGGCTGATCCAGGTGTGCCCGATCGAGAGGATCCGGTGCTTCGCCGCGATCTGGTAGTACGACGTGGTGCCGGCAACCAGCCCCGTGGCGACGTCGATCTGCGCCCACGCGCGGCGATCGGGATCGGCCGTGGCGGCCTCGACGAAACGCTCGGCGTCGGCCGGCGTCTCGAACTGCCGGACGCTCAACCAGGCCCAGATCGCGGGATCCTGCCCGGCCTCGAAGAGGCCCTTCACGTGGTCCGGGCCGAGGGGCTCGAGGCGCACGTGGGTGCCGGACAGGGTCGGGTGATCGTTCCAGTCGCTCACGAACCCCAAGCTACGACGTCAAGTGGTCGTGCTCGATAGCCAGTTCCCGATCATTTCTCCAGTCCACTTCCCGGTTGCTTATGCTCGCTGGAACACCGAGGAGAGGCATGGGCATGGCTGAAGACGGCGCGGCGCGGGAAGAGCTCACCTGGGAGTTGTTCGGCACCGCCAGCAGGGAGCTCGCCGAGCAGGTCGCCGGCGACGGCTTCGCGCCCGACCTCATCCTCTCCATCGCCCGCGGCGGGCTCTTCGTCGCCGGTGCGCTGGGCTACGCGCTGGACGTGAAGAACCTGCACGTGATGAACGTGGAGTTCTACACCGGCGTCGACCAGCGCCTCGACCTGCCGGTGATGCTGCCGCCGGTGCCCAACGTCGTGGACCTGAGCAACAAGAAGGTGCTCGTCGCCGACGACGTGGCCGACACCGGCGCCACCCTCAAGCTCGTGCGCGACTTCTGCGCCGACCACGTGGCCGACGTGCGCTGCGCCGTGATCTACGAGAAGCCGCATTCCACGGTGACCAGTGAGTACGTGTGGCGCCGCACCGACCGCTGGATCAACTTCCCGTGGTCGGTCCTGCCGCCGGTCGTCAAGCGCGCCGGGCAGGTGCTCGACGCATGAGCGACCCGCTCAAGCCGCTGCTGGAGCTCGACGGCGTCGCCGCCGCGGCCAAGGCGGCGCAGGACGCGGTGTTCGCCGTGCACCGCCTGCCCGCCAACCTGCGCGGCGGCGCGGAGACGGCCGCCGAGGCGTCGGTGCGCGCGGCCCGGGCGTCCGCCGGCATCGACGGCGCGAACCCCGAACTGCCTGCCGACGGCGCGGTCGCCGACCCGCTGCTCGCCGGCGCCCTGCGCGTGGCCGAGTCGCTGGAACCCCTCCTGCCCACCTGGCGGCGCGCGCCGTTGCAGGCGCTGGCCCGCCTCCACGTCCTGGCCGCGGCCGACATCGTCGAGGATCCCGACGCACTCGGCCGGCCCCTCGCCGGTGGCGAACGCCTGGAGCTGCTGGCCCAGCTCGTCACGGGCGCGACGTCCGTGCCCGGGCCGGTCCTCACGGCCGTTGTGCACGGCGAGCTCCTGGCCCTGCGCCCGTTCGGCTCGGCCGACGGTGTCGTCGCCCGCGCGGCGGCGCGCCTGTCGATGATCGCGACGGGCCTGGACCCGAAAGCCCTGACCGTGCCGGAGGTGGCGTTCTTCCGGCGCGTGCCGAAGTACGTCGAGCTGGCTGCGGGCTTCGCCGCCGGATCCGTCGATGGGGTCCGGGAGTGGCTGCTGTTCTGCTGTGAGGCGTTCGAATCGGGCGCGCGGGAGGCGCGGAGCATTTCGTCTGCCGCCGGATAGGGGTGTGGTCCGGCCACACTGGATCTTGCCGCGCTGTGGTGGCCGGACACATGGTCGGCGAGGTGGGCGAGACCTAACCTCGTAGCCCATGACCAGTGGGGTACGTCACAGCTCGCCCGGCACGCTCGATGGCCGCGTTGCCCTGGTGACCGGCGGCGCGAGCGGAATCGGGCTCGCCTGTGCCCGGGCGTTGACCGCTGCCGGCGCGAAGGTGCACGTCGCAGACCTCGACGCGCGCGGTGCCGAAGCCGCCGCGGCGGAGATCGGCGGCTGGGCGCACGTCGGTGACCTCACCGATCCCGCGGTGATCGACGCGTTGCCGGACGAGCTCGACGTGCTCGTGAACAACGCCGGGTTCCAGCACGTGGCCGCGCTGCCCGAGTTCCCGCCCGAGCAGTTCGCGCGGATCCAGGCGCTGATGGTGACGGCGCCGTTCCTGCTGATCCGCCGGTCGCTGCCGGCGATGTACGCGCGTGGCTGGGGCCGGATCGTCAACGTCTCCAGCGTCCACGGCCTGCGCGCCAGCCCGTTCAAAGCCGCGTACGTCACGGCGAAACACGCGCTCGAGGGACTGTCCAAAGTGGCCGCTCTCGAAGGTGCCGAGCACGGCGTGACGTCCAACTGCGTCAATCCCGGCTACGTCCGCACGCCGCTCGTCACCGGCCAGATCGACGCGCAGGCCGCCGAGCACGGCCTCGACGCCGACGAGGTCGTGGAGCAGGTGCTGCTGCGGCGCGCAGCCATCAAACGGCTCATCGAACCGGCGGACGTCGCCGACCTCGTGGTGTGGCTGTGCGGCGAGCACGCCGGGCACGTCACGGGCGCGTCGCTGCCCCTCGACGGCGGCTGGTCGGCCGCCTGAAACCCCGTCCCCACAACGAAGTGGAGTCTGCAGTGACAACACCAACCCGGGCCGGCCTGCTGCGCGTGGTCGGCGCGAGCCTGATCGGCACCACCGTGGAGTGGTACGACTTCTTCCTCTACACCTCGGCCGCCGCGCTCGTGTTCAACAAGCTGTTCTTCCCGAACGCCGATCCGCTCACCGGCACGCTGCTCGCGCTGCTGACCTACGCGGTCGGGTTCCTCGCCCGGCCCATCGGCGGGCTGGTGTTCGGCCACTTCGGCGACCGCATCGGGCGCAAGCGCCTGCTCGTGGTGAGCCTGGTGATGATGGGCGGCTCGACGTTCCTGATGGGCGTGCTGCCCACGTACGGCGCGGTCGGCGTCCTCGCCCCGATCCTGCTGACACTGCTGCGGCTCGTGCAGGGTTTCGCGCTCGGCGGCGAGTGGGGCGGCGCGGTGCTGCTCGTGTCCGAGCACGGCGACGACCGGCGGCGCGGCTTCTGGGCATCGTGGCCGCAGACCGGCGTGCCGGCCGGGAACCTGCTGGCCACGGCCGTGCTGGCGATCCTCGCGGCGGTGCAGTCCGACGCGGCGTTCAACGCGTGGGGCTGGCGGATCCCGTTCCTGCTGTCGGGTGTGCTCGTGGCGATCGGGCTGTGGGTGCGGCTGGCGGTCGCGGAGTCGCCGATGTTCCTGGCCGCGAAGGCCGCGGCAGGGGAGGAGGAAGCCACGCCGATCGTCGACGTGTTCCGCGGGCACCTGCGCGGGCTCGTCGTGACGTTCGGGGCGCGGCTGGCGGAGAACGTGTCGTACTACGTGATCACGGCGTTCATCCTCGTCTACGTGACGACCGGCCTCGGTCTTCCGAAGGCGACCGGGCTCACGGCCGTGCTGGTCGCGTCGGCCGTGCACTTCGTGACGATTCCCTTGTGGGGCTTGCTTTCCGACAAGATCGGGCGCAAGCCGGTGTACTTCTTCGGCGTGGTCGGGATGGCCGCGTGGTCGTTCGGGTTCTTCTGGCTGCTGGACCTGCGCACAACGGGCGCGGTGATCGGCGCGGCGACCATCGGGCTCGTCGTGCACGGCGCGATGTACGGGCCCCAGGCCGCGTTCTTCGCCGAGCAGTTCCCGACGCGCGTGCGCTACACGGGTCTTTCGGTCGGCGGGCAGCTGTCGTCCATCGCGGCCGGCGCGATCGCGCCGATCATCGCCGTGGCGCTGTTCCAGGCGTACCACTCGACGGTGCCGGTTTCGGTCTACGTCGCCGCGATGTGCGTGCTGTCGGTGCTGGCCCTGCTCGGGGCGCGCGAGACGCGCGGCGAGTCGCTGGAGGAGGCTCCCGCCGAACGGCGCTCAGTGACAGCATGACCTGTGTGGATCCCTACCGCCGGTTGCTCGAGCTGCTCGCCGCCGGGGCGAGCAGCGAGCAGCTGGCGCACGCCGCGCGCGAGTCCGGCGCCGATGCGACCGAGCTGGCGCTGCGCGTCCGCGAGACGCTCACCGAGCACCAGCGGCGCGAAGCCGAGCTCACGGCGTTGTTCGACACCGCGAGCGACCTCGCCCGGCTGAGGGACCCGGACGCGGTGCTGCGCTCGATCGTGCGGCGGGCGCGGACCCTGCTCGGCGTCGACGTGTCGTACCTGAGCCTCAACGACGAGGCCGCGGGCAAGACCTACATCCGCGTCACGGACGGCTCGGTTTCCGCGTTGTTCCAGCAGATCGTGCTCGGGATGGGCGAGGGGCTGGGCGGGCTCGTGGCCCAGACCGCGCGGCCGTACGCGACGGCGGACTACTTCGCCGACGCCCGCTTCCGCCACACCTCGCCGATCGACACCGGCGTGCTGGAGGAGGGCCTCACGGCGATCCTCGGCGTGCCGCTGGCCATCGGCGGCAAGGTGCTCGGCGTGCTCTACGCGTCGGACCGCGCGCCGCGGGAGTTCTCGACGGCGGAGGTCGCGCTCCTGTCGTCGCTGGCCAACCACGCGGCGATCGCCCTGGACAACGCGCACCTGCTCGACGAGACGCGCCGCTCGGCCGCCGAGCTCAACGCCGTGAACGCGACCATGCGCCGCGCCGACGAAGCCCACGATCGCCTGATGGACCTCGTGCTCCGCGGCGGTGACCTGCCGGAAGTCGCCGCGGAGGTGGCCGGCGTGCTGCGGGGCGAGATCGCCGTCCACGACGCTTCCGGTGACCTGCTGGCGGGCTCCGCGCTGTCGTTCGACGCGCCGGCGGTGACTTCTTCGCGCGGCAGCGGGCGCGCCGAGTCCACATCGGACACTTGGGTGTGCGCGGTGCGGGCCGGCCAGGAGCTGCTGGGCAGTCTCACGCTGGCGGGCCGGCCTGAGCTGGCCGGCGCGGACCGGCGGTTGTTCGAGCGCGCGGCCGTGGTGACGGCGTTGCTGCTGATGTTGCGCCGGTCCGTGGCGCAGGCCGAGGACGAGGTGCGCGGCGAGCTGCTCACGGACCTGCTGACGGCGCCCGCGCGCAACCCGGCCTCGTTGACGGCTCGCGCGCGCCGGCTCGGTGTCGACTTGTCGGCGCCACACGTGGTGCTCGTCGCCCACGCGCCGGGGATCTCCCGGCGTGGCCTCGCGTCGGCGTGCGCGCGGTACGGCGACCTGGTCGGTGTGCACGCGGAGCAGGTGGTCGCCCTCGCGCCCGACGGCGTCGCGGCGGCGAAGGTGGCGCGGGAGCTCCAGTCCGTTGTGGATTGTCCGGTGACGGTCGGTGCCGCCGGCCCCGCGAAGGGTCCCGCCGCGCTCGCGTCGGCCTATGCCGAGGCGGTCCGCTGCGTGAGCACGCTGCTCGCGCTGGGCCGCGAAGGCGACGGCGCGGCGATGGCCGAGCTGGGCTTCCTCGGCGTGCTGCTGGGCCGCCACGCCGACCTGCCCGCCTACGTCACGGCCACGCTCGGCCCGGTCCTCGATTACGACGCCCGTCGCGGCACCGACCTCGTCGGCACGCTGCGTGCGTACTTCGCGGCCGGCGGAAACCTCGCGCGCGCCAAGGACGAGCTGCACGTCCACGTGAATACCGTGGTGCAGCGCCTCGACCGCGTCTCCGCGCTGCTGGGCGACGACTGGCGTGAGCCGGAACGCGCGCTGGAGATCCAGCTCGCGCTGCGCGTCGATCGGCTCAGTGATCGGTGAGGCGCGCCGACCACTTCTCCTCGATGCGCCCGAACCGCCACACCGCGAGCGCGACCAGCCACGTGACGATGAACAGCCCGACGATCGCGAACCCGACGTAGTCGAGGTCCACGTCGGCGATCGCGGCGAGCGGGCCGTGGGTGATGTCGAGCTTCTCGGCGAGGATCGACACCAGCTCGATCGTGCCGATGACCAGCGCGACGGCCACGGACAGCGCCGTGACGGTGATGTTGTAGTAGATCTTGCGGATGGGCCGCGAAAACGCCCAGCCGTAGGCGAAGTTCATGAACACGCCGTCGGCGGCGTCGAACAGGCTCATGCCCGCGGCGAAGAGCACGGGCAGCACGAGGATCGCGTACCAGGGCAGCGCGAACGCCGCCGCGCCGGCCGCGAGCACCAGCAGGCCGATCTCCGTGGCGGTGTCGAAGCCGAGTCCGAAGAGGACACCCACGGGGTAGATGTGCCACGGCTTGCGCACGGCCTTCGTCGCGCCGCGCAGCAGACGGTTCATGAAGCCGCGCTTGTCGAGCTGACGTTCCAGTGCGGCTTCGTCCAGCTCGCCACGGCGCATCTGCGCGAAGACCCGGATGATCCCGACGAGCGCGACGAGGTTGATGATCGCGATGAGGTAGAGGAATACGCCCGAGACGGACGTTCCGATGAGCCCGGTTGTCTCGTGCAGCGCCGACCCGTCGTCTTCGAGCTGGCCGGCGATCGCGCGAACGCCGAACGACAGCAGCAAACACAGGCCGAACACGATCGTCGAGTGCCCCAGCGAGAACCAGAACCCGACCGACAGCGGCCGCCGGCCCTCGGACATCAGCTTGCGCGTGGTGTTGTCGATTGCCGCGATGTGGTCGGCGTCGAACGCGTGGCGCATGCCCAGCGTGAACGCCGTGACCCCCAGCCCGATCCCGAAGACACCCGACGCGCCCAGGTCGTAGTGGTGCGGCGCGATGAACAGCACCAGCACACCCCAGCCCACGAGGTTCAGCAGCAGGATCACCGCCGCCATCCCGCAGAGCGACCCCCACTCCCGCCTCGACAACGGCTGCCTCGCGCGGGTCGGTTCCTTCACCCCGGTCATCGAAAGCCCTCCCTCAGCGCAACACCTGAGAGGTTAGGCAGGTGAACAGATGAACCGCAATAGGTTCGGGTTCACAAAAGAGCCCCTCACCAGGAGATGAGGGGCTCTTCGTCCGTTTCAGCCCGGCTGCTCGCGCTCCCCGCAGAGCTCCAGCAGCCTTGTTTTCGCGCCGATCAGCCTGCGCGCAGGTGGAGCGAGTCGAGTGCCTTCCGCACGTGGCCACCGTTGGCCGTCAGCGCCGCCGCCGCGTGTTCGACGTCGGAGCCCGACAGCAGGTGCACGAGGGCCGTCTTGAGGTCGCCGCCGGCCTCGGTGAGGGCGTCGGAGCAGTCGGCCATGGTCAGGCCCGTGGCTTCCTGCAGGATGCGGATCGTGCGGCCGCGCAGCTTCGCGTTCGTGGCCCGCATGCTGACCATCAGGTTCGAGTAGGTCTTCCCCAGCTTGATCATCGTGGCCGTGGAGAACGCCGTGAGGATCAGCTTCTGCGCCGTGCCCGCCTTCATGCGGGTCGAGCCGGCGATCACCTCCGGGCCGGTGGCCACGGCGATGAGCACGTCGACGCCGTCCGGCTTCGCCGCCCGCGGGTTGGCCGAGACCAGCCCCGTGTGCGCGCCGAGCCGGCTCGACGCCTCGAGTGCGCCGAGCACGAACGGCGTGCGCCCGGAGGCGGCGAGGCCGAGCACGAAGTCGCCCGGCTGCACCACAGCAGCGAGCTCGGCCGCGCCGGCCTCGTCGTCGTCCTCGGCGTTCTCAACCGCCTGCCGCAGGGCCTTCTCACCGCCCGCGTGGTGCGCGACGAACAGGTCCGGCGGCACGTTGAACGTCGGCACCAGCTCGGCCGCGTCCAGCGTCGCCAGGCGGCCCGACGTGCCCGCCCCGACGTAGTGCACGCGGCCGCCGCCCCGCAGCGCTTCCACGGCGTAGTCGACCGCGCGCGCCAGCTGCGGCAGCACCGCGGCCACCGCGTCCGGCACCCGGCGGTCCTCGGCGTTGATGGCGCTGAGGATCCCCATGGTGGACATCAGGTCGATGTCCACCGTGCGGGGGTTTCGCTGCTCGGTCGGCGAATCGACGTGCACCGCCTGGGTGGGGACGGTCATCATGCGCCTCGTTTCTGAGTTCACTTACCGGTTTCCCGCGGACGGCGGCGACCGTCGGGCCTGACCCCGAGCCGGTGCGAGCCGACCGCGTCCCTCGTCGCGTCCAGCGCGTTGACGGAGGCGTCCATGTGCCGCTGTGCGACCCCGATGAACAGGCAGTCGATCACGGTGAGCTGCGCGATGCGGCTCGCCGTGGCTCCGGAACGGAAGGTGGTTTCCCGTGCGGCCGTGGTGAGCACGTGGTCGGCGACCTCCGTGATCGGCGAACGCGGGAAGTTCGTGACGGCGACGGTGACCGCGCCGTGCTCGCGGGCGACGCGCAGCGCCTCCACGGTGTCGGTGGTCGCGCCCGTGTGGGAGACGCCGATGGCGACGTCGCCGGGGCTGAGCACCGCGGCCGAGGTGAGCATGATGTGCGTGTCGGACCACGAGAAGCTCACGCGGCCGATGCGGTGCAGCTTCTGCTGCAGGTCGGCGGCCACGAACGCGCTCGCGCCCACGCCGTAGACGTCCACGCGGCCGGCGTCGGCCAAGAGGTCGATCACGCGCTGCATCGTCGCGACGTCGAGCTGGTCGGCCGTCTCCTCGACGGCGCGCGCGTCGGCGAAGCTGACCTTGCCGATCACGGCCGCGAGGTCGTCCTCCGGGCTGATCTCGCCACCGAGGTTGCGCGTGGTTCTGGCTTCGGTGCGCGCGGTGTCCGCGGCCAGCGCGATGCGCAGCTGCGGGTACCCGCCGACGCCGACGGCCTTGCAGAACCGCGTGACCGTGGTCTCGCTGGTGCTGGCGGCGAGGGCGACCTCGGTGATGCTCCGGCGCGCGACCGACGCGGGGTCTTCGAGCACGACCTTCGCCACCCGCTGCTCGGCGCGGGCGAGCCCGGGCAGCAGCGAGCGGATGCGGACCAGCGGGCTCGCATCGGCGTCACGCACAGTGGTCTGAGCTGGGGTTTGCTCGGACGGTGCCGGGATGGTTACGGAATCGGCATCGTCCACCGTCGGAAAGTTACTAACCGTTGGCATTTGCGACAAGGCTACCCACATCCTTCGGCAGGATCGCAACCCGTCCGTGTCTGCGGACTTCGTTCTGCGATTAATCGTTGACCAGAAAGTCGCTAACCAGGTCGACCTTGTTAACGAGGTCAAGCTAACGACTTGGCAACTTAGTGTCGCCCCGCAAAAGGCTTCGGATCGCTGAGTGGGAGGGCCAGTTCGGCGTTGTGCGACAGGCCGGTCACCGAGCGCTCAAAAACCACCCGGTAGCGGTGAGTGCCGACGGATTCCGCTCACCATCGAGAACTGCCCGGCCGCGTTCGGTGACTTTCACACCGTCGACAGAAACTCCGCGTCCGGTGTAACTCGCGTCTGTGTTGTACCGCCAGCGCAGGGTCGTAACGCTCGAGGCCGGTACTTCTGCCGTCACGCGCCACCAGGCACGGTGTCCGTGGCCTGAGAGCGACGTCACCTGTCCGGGGGGTGCGCCTGGTCCGTTCGCATGAACCGCGACTGGTTGCCAATTGACGCCGTCCGAGGACGATTCCAGCTGAAGTGGATCAGTCGGACCTTCCGTATCCACGAAGGCGTAGAAGGAGACCTGAAACGGGCCGCCGGATCGCGGTGTCAAGGGCTGCGTACTCAGCGTAGCCGTCGACTTGTCGCCGAGGCCGGCGAACCACGCGTCGTGGCCCTCCGCGGGCTTCACAGCCATGGCTTGCGCGAGCGAAGTGGCCCAGACCTGGCGGGCCGTGTTGATGGAACCCCAGTTGCGGCTGGGGTGCACTCGGTTGGTCAGCAACAACGCGAACGATCGCGATTCCGGGTCGATGACCAGCGTCGTGCCGGTGAATCCGGTGTGGCCCGCCGTCACCGGTGAGGAAAGCGCACCCATGTACCAGGGCTGGTCGAGCTCGAACCCGAGGCCGTGGGCGTCGTCGGGGAAGCGCTCGTTGTAGTTGGTCAGCATCGTCTCGACGGTGTCGGGACGCAGGATGCGCTTGCCCCGGTAGGTGCCGCCGTTGAGGATCGTCTGGCAGAGGATCGCCAGGTCGCTCGCGGTGGAGAACACGCCGGCGTGCCCGGCGACGCCGCCGAGCGACCAGGCGTTCTCGTCGTGCACCTGGCCGCGCACGAGCCCTCGCGGCGGGTTCGTTTCGAACTCCGTGGCCGCGACGCGGTCCAGTTTCGACGCGGGCGGGTTGTACCCGGTGTCGACCATGCCCAGCGGCGCGGTGATGCGGTCGTGCACCACCTTGTCCAGCGTCTGCCCGGTGAGCTTCTCGATGACGAAGCCGAGGGTGAGCATGTTGAGGTCGGAGTAGAGGTAGGTCGTGCCCGGCGCGTTCTTCAGTGGGCTGTCGAGCACGGCCTTGCGGCGCGACGGGATGTCCGGGTAGCCCTGCCACAGCGACGGCACGGGGTCGGCGTCGAAGCCCGACGTGTGCGTGAGCAGCTGCTCGATCGTCACGGCTTCCTTGCCGTTCACGCCGAACTCGGGCAGGTAGCGCACCACCGGCGCGTTGACGTCGAGTTTGCCCTGCTCCACCAGCTGCAGCGCGGCGATCGAGGTGAACAGCTTCGAGACCGACGCCATGTCGAAGATCGTGTCGTCGCGCATCGGCACCTGCTGGCCTTTCGGCAGCTCGGTGCCCGCGGCGTCGGCGTACCTCAGCGCGCCGCCGACGGCGTAGCGGTCGACTACCACGCCGTCGTGGGCGAGCAGGCCGACGGCACCGGAGAAGTGCGGGTGGCCCGACGCGTCGGGCTGGGTCCAGCTCGCCAGGAACTGCTCGGCGGACTTGATGGGGCCGGCGTCGAGCCCGACGTCGGACGGCTTGCCTTCGCGCAGCGTCGTCGACGGAGCCGCGAAGCCGTGCCGCACCACGTCGAATCGCCCGGCGAGCGGGTCGTGCTGCGTCGTGGTGGCGATGGCGGCGGCTCCTGCGATCGACGTGACGGCGAGCAGCACGGCCATCGCCGTGCTCGTCGCGGCGAGCACCTTCCTAGCACGCATGACCGCTCTCCTCAGCGATAGATCAGGTAGGGGCGGCGTTTACGGTCGAAGGCCGCGAGCTCGGCGCGCCAGGCGCCGGTGACCTCGTCGACCCCGGCGCCGGCGTCGATCATGGTGCGCAGCCGGTCGGAACCGGACAGCAAGTCGATGGCGTGGTCGGGCCGCCAGCCGAACGTTTGCGGCGCGACCTGCTTTGCCGTGACGAGCATCGAGACGGCGGTGGTGATCGCGTCGAACGCCTGCGGATCGGTCACGGTGAGCTGCACGCCGCCGCAGGTCTCGTTCACGAACTTGCTGAACGTGGGCACGAAGTACGTCTCGCGGAAGCGCGCGCCCGGCAGGTCGAGCGCTTCGAGCTTGTCGCGCCAGTGCCAGTCGACACCCGGCGCGCCGATGATCTCGAACGGCCGCGTCGTACCGCGGCCCTCCGCGAAGAGCGTGCCTTCGAACAAGCAGGTGCCGGGGTAGACGATCGGGGTGTCGGGCGTCGGCATGTTCGGGCTCGGCATGACCCAGTCGAGACCGGTTTCGGCGAAGAGCATGTCCCGCCGCCAGCCGCGGACCTCGATCACCTGCAGTTCGACGGGCTGCACGCCTTCGCCGGGCAGGAACTCGGAGTTGAACAGCCGCGCCAGCTCGCCGACGGTCATCCCGTGCTGCTGCGCGATCGGCTTGCGGCCGACGCCGGAGGCGAACTTCGGGTCGAGCACCGGGCCGGCGAGGCGGCCGCCGATCGGGTTCGGCCGGTCGAGCACCACGAAGGCCGCGCCGACCTTCGCCGCCGCGACCATCGCCGTGTAAAGCGACCAGATGTAGGTGTAGAAGCGGGCGCCGACGTCGGCGATGTCGAACACGACGGTGTCGAGACCGGCCTTGGTGAACAGCGTCGCGAGCTTCGCCGCGTCGGCGCCGTACGCGTCGTACACGGGGATGCCGGTGCGTGGGTCTGTGTAGTCGCCTTCGGAACCACCGGCCTGCGCGCTGCCGCGGAACCCGTGTTCGGGGCCGAAGGCGGCGACCGGCTTGACGCCGGCGGCGACCATGTCGTCGACGATGTGGTCGCCGCTCGCGAGCACGCCCGTCGGGTTGGACAGCACGCCGAGCTTGTGTCCGGCGAGCGGACGCCAGTGCTGGGCGGCGAGTTGTTCGGCGCCGGTGAGCACTCGTCGTTTCGCTTGGCTTGGCGTGGCTTGCGCGACGGCCGAACCGCCCGCGAGCGCCGGTACGGCGAGGGCGGGGACGGCGAGGAACTTCCTGCGGTTGAGGTTCACCAGCTCAGTCCGTGTCCGAAGGGGTACTTGACGGTGTTCACGTCGGCGCCCGCGGGGACGTCGACGGGCAGCTTGCCGCTCGGCTTGGTCTCGCCGAGCACGACCTTGGCCAGCGCCTCGAGCGACGGCGTGATGTAACCGTAGGTGGCCAGCCACGTGGGCACGGGGTTGGCGTACCCGGCGTCGTACGGGATCTGTGCGGCGACGGCGACCACGGGCTTGCCGGTGTCCATCAGCGCCTGCAAAAGCTTGTTCTGCAAGGGAAATCCGCCGAGGTTGTTCGTGAGGACCACGACGAGGTCGGTCTTCGCGGCGGCCGCGGCGGCCTGCGCGATGAGATCGTCGGACGGGGTCTGCCCGGTCTGCAACGCGGTCGCCTTGGTGCCGTGGGCGGTGAGGCGGTCGGCGAGCGTCTGCGTGCTGGCCACGCCCCAGCCGGTGACGAGCGCGGTGGCGGGCTTCTGCTTGAGCGGCAGCACGCCGGCGTCGTTGGCGATGGCGGTGATCGAGCGGTCGGCGATGCCCTGCGCGGTGGCGAGGTGCGCCGGCGTGCCGACCTTCTTCGCGACGAGCGCCGGGTTGTCGAACGGCGAGGTGAGGATGCCGCGCTTGAGCTTCAGCTTGAGCACCCGCAGCACGCTCTGGTCGATCCGCTGCATCGGCAGGTCGCCGGACTTCACGGCGGAGATCACGGAGTTGATCGCGAGGTCGAGGTGCACCGGCATGAGGAGCTGGTCGATACCGGCTTTCAGTGCCAGCACAGGGATTTCGGCGTCGCTGTGGAGCTCGCGCACGCCCTGCATCTCCAGCGCGTCGGTGATCACCACGCCGTCGTAACCCAGCTCGTCGCGCAGCTTTCCGGTGATGATCGGCTTCGACAGCGTGGCCGGTTCACCCGACGGGTCGAGGCTCGGGAACTGGATGTGGGCGCTCATGATCGAGTCGATGCCCGCGGCGATGGCGGCCTTGAACGGCGGCACGTCGATCTTGCGCCACTCGTCCTCTGTGCGGTCGATGCGCGGCAACCCGGTGTGGCTGTCGGTGGCGGCGTCGCCGTGGCCGGGGAAGTGTTTTGCCGTGGAGGAAACGGTTTCGAAGGCCGGCCCGGAGTTCTGGTAGCCCTCGACCTCGGCCGTCACGAACTGGCTCGCGAGCCCCGGCTGGCCGGCGAACGAGCGCACGCCGATCACGGGGTTGGCCGGGTTGGAGTTCACGTCGGAATCGGGCGCGAAGTCCTGGTTGATGCCCACGGCGCGCAGCTCGTGGCCGATGATCGTGGCGGCCTGCGTCGCGCTGTCGGTGCTGCGGCCGGCGGCGATGGCCATGGAATTGGGGAACTCCGTGGCGGGAGCGCCCATCCGGGTGACGGTGCCGCCCTCCTGGTCGGTGCCGATCTGCAACGGGATGTGGGCGCCGCTGGAGATCGCGGCCTGCTGCAGGCCGTTGGAGAGCTTCGCGACCTGGGTCGGGGTGTCGAAGTTGTCGCGGGTGTCGTTGTTGAAGTAGATGACGCCGCCGAGGTGGTACTTGCGGACGACCTCGGCGGGCGTGTCGACGCCGAAGTCCGTCTGGTTCTTGGGGTTGACCTCATCGGCGGACTTGCCGTTCACCCACGTGACGAACAGCTGCCCGACCTTTTCCTCGAGGCTGAGGCCGTGGAGCGCCTGCTGGGCGGCGGCGTCGAGGGAGGTCATCGCTTTCGCGTCCGGTGTGCTGCCTGAAGCGGTCGCGCCGATTCCGGCGCCGACTCCGGTGATGGCGAGGAGCCCCGCGAGGGGGACGGCGAGCGCATGGATCCTCCGCGGGCGCGTGCGCGCGAGTCGGGTCGTCACGAAAGGGCCTCCCAGTGTCGTGCGCCGCCGGTGGTGAGAAGTCCACCTGGCGGCGCCGGTATCGGGAAGCTACTCACCGGCTTGGGCGTTGTCCATCGGCCGAGCGCAGCAACATGGGGGTTGTGCTGGGATTTTCGTGGGGACAACCCTGGAAACACTGGCGGCGCCCGTCGGCCGAAGCCGGCGGGCGCCGCCTGCAAGCGCGGAACATCTCGGGCGACCAAGCGTGCAACTCTGGTCGTACCTTCATGGACTCGGCGTCCGGCGTCCCGGTACGCAGTCCCTAGACGACGAGCCTCCCGCGGCGCGCTGCGCGTGGGTACCCGGAGTCCGCGCACGGAGGTTGCCCGGGGTGACAGAGGCTTCTCTTCTACCTCTGCCCTGGCCGGCTCAACGTCCGCACCTACTTTCTACGCCGTGAGCCCGGTCACTTCAAGAGCGTGGACGGGTGCACCCGCAAAAGAGGCTCGATCTGGTGATGCACACACCCTGAGCAACGGCCGATTCCGCTCTACGCTTGAGAAAACCGGTCGCGGTACCGCCGTGTGGGTGCCTAGCGCGGGGGCGTTCGGAACCGTCGGCGACGACTCAGGCTGTACCAGGTGGCGCCCGCCGCGAAGGCGCCCACGCCGAGCGCGACCATGCCCGCGGACCGGGCGGGGATCCGGCTGCGCAGCGACATGGGGCGTTCGAACGCGAGGATCGGCCAGCCGCGCTCGCCGGCCTCTCGGCGCAGGAGCTTGTCGGGGTTCACCGCGTGGGGGTGGCCGACGGTCTCCAGGAGCGGGATGTCCGTACTGGAATCGGTGTAGGCGAAGCACTCGGCGAGGTCGTACCCGTACGTCGCGGCGAGCTGTTTCGCGGCGATGGCCTTGTTGTCGCCGTAGCAGTAGAAGTCGATTTCGCCGTTGTAGCGGCCGTCGGTGACACCCATGCGCGTGGCGACGCAGCGCGTGGCGCCGAGCATCGCGGCGACGGGTGCGGCGACCTCTTCGCCGGTGGCGGAGAGGACGACGACGTCGTGGCCGTCGGCGAGGTGGCGGTTGATGAGATCGGTGGCCTCGACGTACACGAGGGGGTCCACCACGTCGTGGAGCGTTTCTTGCACGATCGCGGAAACCTGGGCGACATCCCAGCCGGCGCAGAGCTTCGAGACCTCGGCGCGCATGCGTTCGGTCTTGTCGGCGTCGGCGCCCGCGAGGGAGAAGACGAGTTGTGCGTACGCGCTACGCAAAGCGGCTCGGCGGTTGATCAGCCCTTCTCTGAGTAATGGTTTGCTGAACGCCAGCGCGCTGGAAGAAGCGATGATGGTCTTGTCGAGATCGAAGAACGCGGCGACGGCGCGCCGGGGTTCTTCGGGGTGGGATTCGCGCGGCGGCGCGGTGCTGGGTTCGGCCACGTGATCAGGATAGGAGAAGCGACGCTCTCGTTCTCGCGTTGATCGAACACCGGCGCGCCCGTCCGGCGGAAAATCCATGACAGGACAGTACATCCGGCTCTGGATGCCGTTATCGAATCGTAGGTGTCACTCGCGGCGCCAACCGGTGCCCTGCGGAGTTACAGTGGGGGAACCCGGTGTCCAACCGGGCCGGTTCAGTCCGACCCCCCGGGGCTGAACCCACGGCGGCCCTCGTCCCTCCCCCCTGGCGAGGGCCGCCCTCTTTTCTCGGGTAGTGCATTTTTTCCGCTGCGTTCGCGGATCGCCAGGATGTTTTTCGTGGCAATTACGAGACTGCCTGCAATTCCCCGGTTCAGGGGTGTCGGCGGGTCGCGCATTGTGCCTCAGCGGCCCGACGGGTTCGGCTGTGCTGAGCGGTTTCGGCGGGAGTTGTCCACAAGCACCGGGTTATCCACAGGTTGCTTGGTTGGCCATTGCCGGCGGGCTCGGGCCGGGTGATCTTGGTGGGACCCGGTCCACATCGGCCGGGTCCGATCCGCCAGGGGGAGGCCTTCATGACAACCGCACGTCCACTCGTCGTCGCCGCCGACGGCGCGGTGCTCGACGAAATCCTGCGCGTCGCCGCGGTCGCCGGCTGCGAGCTCGACCGCGCACCGGACCTCGCGGCCGCACGCTCGCGCTGGACGCGGGCGCCGCTGGTCGTGATCGACGAGGACTCCGCCGACGACCGGGTGCTCCTGCCCCACCTATCCCACTTACCCCGCCGCGACGGCGTGGTGGTGGTGTCGAAAGGCGCGGCCGGCGTCGACTCCTGGCGCCGCGCGGCGCTGGTCGGCGCCCGGCGCGTGGTGTGCCTGCCCGACGACGAATCCGACCTGACCGTGGCGTTGGCCGACGTCGCCGACGCCCCAGCCGAACGCCCCGGCCCGGTCCTCGCCTTCCTCGGCGGTCGCGGCGGCGCGGGTGCTTCCGTGCTGGCCGCCGCCACGGCCGTCGAAGCGGACCGCGCCGGCCCCGCCCTGCTCGTCGACTGCGACCCGTTGGGCGGCGGCCTGGACCTCCCGCTGGGCTTGGAAAACACCCCCGGCCACCGCTGGCCCGACGTCCGCCTGTCCGGCCGCGTCTCGCTGCCCGCTCTGGTCGACGCCCTCCCACGCCGCGGCACCCTGCCCGTGTTGGCCTGCGGCCGCACCGGCCCGGGCCCCACGCCGCGCGCACTGTCCGCCGTCGTCACCGCCGGCCGCCGCTCGGGCCGCACCGTCGTCTGCGACCTGCCCCGCCACCTCGACGAGGGCGCTTTGGCCGTCGCCTCTCTCGCGGACCTGGTGGTCCTGGTCGTCCCGGTCGAATTCCGCGCCTGCATGGCCGCGCGCCAGGTCCTCGAGCTGCTGACGCCCCACACCGACCGCCTCGCCATCGTCGCAAGTGGACACCTCCAAGCCGGCGCACCCCCCTCCCGCACCACGGCACTCCTTGGCCCACCCCTGCTCGCCACCCTGCCGCCCGAACGCCGCGTCGCCGCCACCCTCGAAACGGGCGAGTTCGACCTCCCACCCAAGGGCGCCCTGGCCACCACCGCCCGCACCGTCCTGTCCGAACTCCACCCCACCCCGACCTCACTTCCCGCGGCGGCTTGAGATGCAGCCATGTACGGGCTTCTCGGCCGCCTCGCTGTGGTCGGGTTCCACCGAGCCCCGTCCTCGCTTCCGGTGGCGGCTTGTGATGCGAGCGTGTGGGGGCTTCTCGGCCGCCTCGTCGTGGCCGGGCTTCACCGAGCCCCGGCCTCGCTTTCCTCGGGGGCTTGTGATGCAGCCGTGTAAGGGCTTCTCAGCCCCCGCGTCGTGCCCGCCCTCCGCCCAGCCCCGTCCTCGATCTCCGCGGCGGCTTGTCATGCGAGCGTGCACGGGCCTCTTGGCCACGTCGTCAGGCGGCAGCGTGGCCGACCGACGCCACGACCGCACTCACCGAAATCCGACCTCCGCACGGGTCCGCCTTGGCGCTAGTGGCGCGGCCTTGCCGACCGAACTCCTCTTGCGGCACTCGCTGCGGTGCGGGCCGTAGGCCGCGCCGCCGATAAGTCCTCCGTCGTTCCGGCCGCGAGATTGTGTTCCCGAGCCGGGTTCGCCCTTCGCGCGCCTGCGCTCGGCAGTTCGCGTGGTCCCTCTGTCATTTCCTTCACCACCAACCCATTCGCCTTGCGATGCCGGGAGCCCAGCCATGCCCACTCGTCCGAAGCCGCCGACATGACCACCGAATTCGTCGAGCGCGTCCGCAACCGCCTCGCGGGTGAGAGCCGTCTGGCGGACCCCGTCGCCGTCGCGGAGGCCGTGCGGGCGGAGGCCGGCGGCACGCTCAGCCACGATGCCGTCCTCGATGCCGTCCGCCAGGCCCACGACGAGTTCGTCGGCGCAGGCCCGCTCGCGCCGCTACTCGAGGACCCGACCGTCACCGACGTCCTCGTCACCGCGCCCGACCAAACCTGGACCGACGGCGACTCCGGCCTGACCCGCACCGACGTCCGCTTCGCCGACGAAGAAGCTGTCCGTCGCCTCGCGCAGCGTCTGGCCCTCGCCGCGGGCCGGCGGCTCGACGACGCACAGCCCTATGTGGACGGTTGGCTTCCTGTCCCGGGCGGACACGTCCGAGTCCACGCCGTGCTGCCGCCCATCGCCCCCAACGGCACCTGCCTGTCCCTGCGCGTCCTTCGCCCGGCCACGCACACGCTCGACACCCTGACCTCACTCGGCGTCGTCAACGAGGAAGGCGCCGACATCCTTCGCTCGATCATCACGCGCCGCCTCGCGTTCCTGGTCACGGGCGGCACCGGAGCCGGCAAGACGACCCTCCTCAGTGCACTCCTCGCCGAGGTCAGCCCGCGCGAACGCATCATCTGCGTCGAGGACGCCGGCGAACTCCGGCCCGTGCACCCGCAGTTCGTCAGCCTCGTCGCGCGCCCGGCCAACGTCGAAGGCGCCGGCGCCGTCGAGCTGCCCGAGCTCGTCCGCCAGGCCCTGCGCATGCGCCCCGACCGCCTGGTGGTCGGCGAAGTCCGCGGCGCCGAAGTCTGCTCCCTGCTCAACGCCCTCAACACCGGCCACGACGGCGGCGCCTGCACCCTCCACGCCAACTCGCCCTCCGAGGTCCCCGCCCGCCTCGAAGCGCTCGCCTCCCTGGGCGGCCTCACCGGCGCCGCCCTCCACAGCCAGCTGGCCGCCGCCATCCGCGTCGTCCTCCACCTCCGCCGCGACCCCACCGGCGCCCGCCGCCTCACCGAAATCGCCACCCTCCACCGCACCACCGCAACCACCCACACCACCCCCATCTGGCGCGACGGCCACTGGACCCCCTACCGCCCCCTCTTCGAGGAGGCGACCGCATGATCACCGCCTGGCCGTTCCTCTGCTTCGGCACCGCCCTCCTCACCTGGCCCACCCTCCCGAGCCGCCTGCTCGCACCACCGCGGCGACGGCTCACCATCCCCACGCCGCCGCGCCAGGCCGTCTGGGTGCTGCCCACGCTCCTCGCGCTCCCGCTCGCCGGGGTCGGAGCCGCGGTGGCGACCGCGCTGATCACCGTCGCGGCAAGGCAGGAATGGCGCAGCAGAAAGAAAACCGCCGCAACGCTCACCCGGGCTGAGCAGACGTCCGCCGCGCTCCGCACGATGGTCGCCGAGCTGCGGGCCGGCGCTCACCCGGTGCTCGCGGCTGAAGCGGCGGCCGAAGCAGTCCCCGCGGTAGCCGGAGAACTCACCAACCTCGCGACCGCCGCGAGACTCGACGGCGCGCTCGAATCCCGAGAACTCCCGGAACTCGCCGCGGCCTGGGCCCTCGCCCGACGGCACGGCCTCCCCATCGCAGACACCCTCGACGCCACCCGCCGCGACCTCGACGCCGCCACCACGTTCGCCCGGCGGCTCCACGCCAAGATGGCCGGCCCGCGGATGAGTGCGACCGTCCTGACCGGGCTGCCGGTCCTGTGTCTCGCCATGGGGCAGGCCATCGGTGCCGAGCCGCTGACCGTCCTCACCCACACCGTCCTCGGACAGCTGTTCCTCGTCGCCGGCGCCGCGCTGCTCTGGGCGGGCACCGCCTGGTCCCGAGCGCTCACCGGCCGTCGGGAGATCCGATGACGCCTTACGTCCTCGCCGCCGTCGCGCTCCTCGTCTGGCCGAGCGCTCCGAAGCCGCGGAGCCTCGCGCCGCCAACCACCTGGCGACCCAAGCTCCCGAGCCTCCGCACGAGACACGCCCTCGCGGCCGCGATCGCCGGCGCATCCGTGGCCGTAGTCGCCGGACCAGCGGGCGGCGCACTGGCTGGAGCAACAGCCTGGTGGCTCCTCCACCGCTCGCGTCGGCCCAAACCCCGCGACGACGTCACCGAACGTCTGAACTCTGCCGCCACCCTCGACCTCCTCGGCGCCTGCCTCCAGACGGGCCTGCCGGTGCCGACGGCCCTCGAAGCCGTCAGCGCCACCGCGCCCGAGCACACGGCGACCGCGATGAAGGCCACCGCCAACCTCCTCGCCCTCGGCGCCGGGCCGGCCGAAGCCTGGGCCCAGCTCAAAACCCGGCCCGGGTTCGAGGAGCTGTCGGTCGCCGCGACGCGAACGGCCCGGTCGGGCGCGGCGCTCGCGGCGACGGCCGGCGAAGTCTCCCGCCGCCTGCGTGACGGGATCGGCGTCGAGGCCGAGGAACGCGCGGAACGGGCCGGGGTCGCCCTGGCGCTGCCGGTGGGGCTCTGTTTCCTCCCCGCGTTCTTCGTGCTCGGCGTGCTGCCGGTGGTGCTCGGCCTGGCCGAGCGGATCGGGAGCGTGTTGTAGATGAATCCACAATGGACAGAAAGGACCGACCATGCACTTCCTCCCCGGAGACGAGGGCACCACCACGGCGGAGTACGCCATCGGCACGGTGGCCGCGGCGGCGTTCGCGCTCGCGCTGTTCGTGCTGCTCAGCGGCGACTCGATCAGCACGGCGCTGTCGGGTCTCGTGCAGCGGGCCCTCACGGTGGCGACCTGATGGCCGGCCGTCGCCGGGACGGCGGGATGGTCACGGTCGAAGCCGCCCTTTCGCTGGGCGCGCTCACGGCCGTGGTGGCTCTGCTGCTCGCCGGCCTCGCGGCGGTGCTCGGGCACATCCGGTGCCTCGACGCCGCCCGCGAAGCCGCGCGCCTGGCCGCCGCCGGACAGCCCGGTGCGGCCGAGGCCGTCGTGCAGACGATCGCGCCCCGCGGCGCGCGCCTCACCATCCGCCGGTCCGGCGACGGCATCACCGCCGAGGTCACCACCGAGACCCTCACCGGCTTCCACCTGGACGCCAGCGCTTACGCCGTCGCCGAACCCGGAGTGCAGCAATGAAGGACAGCGACGACGGCGTCGCCACCGTGTGGACGGCCATCGTGATCGCCGCGCTCGTCGGCCTCGCCGCGGCGGGGTGCTGGCTCGGCGCGGCCGTGGCGGCGAGGCACCGCGTGGAAGTCGCCGCCGACCTCGGCGCGCTGGCCGCGGCCGCGCACGCCGCCGACGGCCCCGCCCGGGCCTGCGACCGCGCTCGCGAGGTGGCCGACCACGAGGGCGCGGTCGTCACGGCTTGCAGCTGGCACGAGCGTGACGCCCTCGTCGAGGTGCGAGCTGCAAGTCCACCCGTTCCCGGCTTGCCGCCGCCCTCGGCGCGGGCCCGGGCCGGCCCCGTCGGCCTCCCGGAGTGACGCCCGCCACCGCTCGTCCGCGCGTCTTCACGACGAGTGGCGGGCGATGTGGATCATCGCCGAGCCCATCAGACGCACTGTCTCGACGAGCGGCCAACAGCCACGAGCAGCGGTAGCTGACGCACGGCGAGCGGTTAAAACCGCTGGTGAGAGGCGTAAACGACGTGGTGCGCCTTGGCGGTCGCGAAGGGCGGTGAAAGTGTCAACCCGCGTGCTGGAGGGCCTCAGCGGGGGCTCAGCGGCCGATCATCGGCTGTCCGTTATCGGCCGAGCGGTGCACTACCGGGCGTTCATCGCCCAGTAACCACCGGTTGTCGCGCGGCTCTTCCGCGCAATGTGCAAATTGCCGTTTAGTGAGACGTGCGCCACCAACGGCCCCGACCCGGGTGGCGCGAAACCGGACCTTGAAGGCAGGAAAGCAATGTTGGACGCGAATTGGCCGGACAGCTGGCGGAGCGCCTTCCGCATCGAACTTCGTGCGGAGGCGATCGGCCTCGCCTGGCGCGGCTGGCCGGTGCTCCCGGGGGCGACCCCGGCGCCGATCACCGGTGACGGCGACGACCTCACGTGGCGCCGGCCGGTGCCGGTGCGGGACGACTGGCGCGAGCTGGTCGGCACCCACGCCCACGAGGTCGCCACCTGGTTCTCCGACCGCACCCACAGCCTGCTCGTGGCCACGGGCACGGTCGTTGACGCCATCGAGGTCGACGACGAGCTGGGCAAGCGCGCCGCCCGCCTGCTGCGTGCCCTCGGGCACCCCGCGCCGATCGTCGCGATGCCCAACGGCCGTTGGCTGTTCCTCACCACGCCCGCCGACCACATCCCGGCCGAGCTCGCCGAGCAGGCTTCCGTGCAGTGGCACGGTGCCGGCAGCTACATCCCGCTGCCGCCGTCGCCGTTCCAGCACGGTGTCGTGCACTGGCGCGTGAAGCCCGAGGTGTGCGGCTGGCAGCTGCCCGACCCGGCCGAGGTGCACGACGTGCTCATGCGCGCCCTCGCCGACGAGCACGCGCCGCTGCTCGCGGAGACCACCGCTGCGTGACCGGTTCGACCCCGGCATGCAGCGTCGACAACTGAAGAGATTTCACGCACCACCGTGGCCGCACCGCTCCCCGTGCTGACGCAAAGCCCCAAGCACGGTATCCAGTACGGCCACCGCCCCTGCCTTGTCCAGCGGTTCGTTGCCGTTCCCGCACTTCGGCGACTGAACGCAGGACGGGCAGCCCGTCGGGCACTCGCAGGAGACGATCGCCTCCCGCGTTGCGGCCAGCCACGGGACAATCGCGGCATAACCGCGGTCGGCAAATCCCGCACCCCCGGGATGCCCATCGTGCACGAACACCGTTGCCTCCCCGGTGTCCTCGTGCCACGCGGTAGAAACCCCGCCGATGTCCCAGCGGTCGCACGTAGCGAACAGCGGTAGCAGGCCGATCGCCGCGTGCTCGGCGGCATGCAGGGCACCGGGGACGCGCGCCGGAACCAATCCGGCGCCCCCCGGTGCTCTGCCAGCACCCCCGGTCCCCACCGGCGCCCCACCCTCGGCCCCGACCCGAGCGCCCCCGGTCCCCACCGGCGCGACGGTCGAACCCGCGGTTTCAGGAGCAGCTTCGATCCCCACCGGCTCGAGGTCATCGGCCTCGATCCGCGCGCCCCCGGTCCCCGTCGGCGCGATGGTCGCACCCACGGCCTCGTCACGAGCACCCTCGGTCCCCGCCGATGCCACCTGCACCGCAGGCGACTCCTGTACCGGCCGGCCCTTGTCGACTTCCGGCGACACTTGCTCCGTCTGCCCCGGCTCCATCCGGCTACCTCGCCCGGCATTCGGCACGTGAGCGCCCGAAGCCGCGATGCCGGCCTCGTCCGGCTCACACTCTTCCTGGCCGCGGGTGGCTGGCGTCGAAGCGCTGTGGTCCGCGGCCGAAGCTTCCGGTTCCACCCGAGCGCGTTCGACCCGCGCAGAAGCTGCAGCGTCGGACGCCGTCTTCCCGGCGGTCCCGACCGCAGCGTCTCCCGCCCCCGCCCCCGCCGGCGCGACCGCACCGGGCCGAGCCGTGCCCACGACACCGGTCCCCACCCGATAAGACGGGCCGAGCAGATCGCTGGTGACCGTGTACCAGACGGCGCGCGTGTGCAGGCTTTGTTCCGGCAGGTCCAGCGGGGTGTGGTCCAGCACCTCACCCGACGGGCGGCGGCGCAGGTAGCCGACGACCTGCGACGTCACCGCGACCTCGCCCAGGCTCACCGTGACGCCGCCGTGGGTGCACTGCTCCTGGGTGGACAGCACCGAGATGTCCACGACCTCCCGCGGCGACGTGTGCCAGTCCGGGTCCTCGGCGTGCACGAGGGCGAGGCCGGTCTCGAGGTCGAGCTCGTCGACGACGTACGACGAACCCTGGTGCAGGTACACCGCACCCGGGTGCACCGCGTAGCAAGCCGACCCCGGGTCGACGGTGCCGAGCATGCGCCCGGAATCCGCCTCCACCACGGCGATCTGGTCGCCGCCCGAGCCGCGGATGCCGACTTCCGCGTGGGGGCGGTCGCGGGCGGTCCAGTACCAGCCGCTGGACCGGCGGCGCAGCAGCTTCTCCTCCGCCAGGTCCGCGAGCACCGCCCGGGCCGCCGCACCGCCGAACATCGGCAGCTCCGGTTCCGTCAGAGGCAGCTCCGCGACCGCGCACGCGAGCTGCGGCCCGAGCACGTACGGGTTCGTCGGGTCGAGCACGGCCGTCTCCACCGGACGCTCCAGCAACGCCGCCGGGTGGTGCACCAGGTACGTGTCGAGTGGGTCGTCGCGGGCCACGAACACGACCAGCGCCTCGTCGCCCGAGCGGCCCGCGCGTCCGGCCTGCTGCCAGAACGATGCCAGCGTGCCCGGGTAGCCGGCGAGCACCACGGCGTCGAGGCCCGCGATGTCGACGCCGAGCTCCAGCGCGTTGGTGGTCGCCACCCCCAGCAACCGGCCGGACAACAGCGCGGCCTCCAGCGCGCGACGCTCCTCCGGCAAGAACCCGGATCGGTACGCCGCAACGGTTTCCGCCAACGCAGGGTCCACTTCGGACAGAAGGCGCCGCGCGCCCAACGCCGTGAGCTCCGCCCCGCGCCGCGAGCGCACGAAAGCCAGCGAACGCGCGCCTTCCACCACGAGGTCCGTGAGGATCCGCGCCGTCTCCACGCCCGCCGAACGTCGCACCGGCGCGCCGTTCTCGCCCGTCAGCTCGTCGAGCAGCGGGGGCTCCCACAACGCGACCGTCCGCGCACCCCGCGGCGAAGCGTCCTCGGTGACCGCGGCGCAAGGCAGCCCCGTGAGCCGTGAAGCGAACTCCGCCGGCGAAGCCGTCGTCGCCGAGGCCAGCACGAACACCGGCGACGCCCCGTAGTGCGCCGCCACCCGCCGCAGCCGGCGCAGCAGCAGCGCGACGTGCGAACCGAACACCCCGCGGTAGCTGTGGCACTCGTCGACCACCACGTACGCCAGGTTCTTGAAAAACCTGGTCCACCGCGAATGCGACGACAGGATGCCGCGGTGGAGCATGTCCGGGTTCGTGAACACCCAGTTCGCGTGCGCGCGTACCCAGTCGCGCTCGGTCATCGGGGTGTCGCCGTCGTACGACGCCGCCCGCACCTCGGGGACGTCCAAAGAGGACACCGAACGCAGCTGGTCAGCGCCCAGCGCCTTGGTGGGCGAGAGGTACAACGCGGTCGCCGCGGAACCCGTGGCCAGCGCGGACAGCACCGGCAGCTGGTACGCCAACGACTTCCCCGAAGCCGTGCCCGTCGACACCACCACATGGGACCCCGCGTGAGCCAGCGAAGCCGCCTCGACCTGGTGTTTCCAGGGAGTCTCGAGTCCGGAACCCGCGAACGCCGACACGACCGACGGCGCGGCCCACTCCGGCCACGCCGCGAAACCGGCTGCCCGCGCGGGAAGCTCGGCCACGTGCGTGACCGGGTTCTCGTTCACCGGGACCCCCGCCGTGACCCGGCTGAGCAGCCTCCGTCCTCGCTCGACCACGTGCCGCAGCTAAGCACAGGGCACCGACAAAACCGGCGCCAGATCGATCAAGTGAGCAATCACACAAGGTCACGGAACGTACTGTCACCGGGACGCGTTGCACGGCTGCTGAGCACTACCAATACACTCCCGCAATCCACACCCTCTGTGGCGATCGTCATGTGAGACGTGCATTGCCCGCACGGCTAGCGTGTCGCTCGGTACAGATCCCATGCCAGTGCAGGCACGCCGGGTACGACGAGTCCGCATTGGCCAACGGCGTTCCCAGGAGGACGAATGTCCCGGCAGTTCCTCGCGGAGGGCGGTCTCACGCTCTCCGGGGGTGGCTACACCATCGTCGGTGTGGTCGCCGTGGTCGCCCTTGCCGCACTCGCCATCGGTTACGTGCTGCTCAGGGAGGTGCTGGCCGCGGGCCAGGGCACCGCCAAGATGCAGGACATCGCCAAGGCGGTGCAGGAAGGTGCGGCCGCATACCTGAAGCGGCAGCGCAACACCCTCGCCATCTTCGGCGTAATCGTGTTCCTGCTGCTGTTCGCGCTCCCCGCCGACGACTGGAACGAGCGCATCGGCCGCTCGATCTTCTTCCTCGTCGGCGCGGTGTTCTCGTTCACCATCGGCTACCTCGGCATGTGGCTCGCGACGCAGGCGAACCTGCGCGTGGCGGCCGCGGCGCGCGAAGAAGGCGGCCGCGAGATCGCGATGCGCGTGGCGTTCCGCACCGGCGGCGTGGTCGGCATGATCACCGTCGGCCTCGGCCTGTTCGGTGCCGCGATCGTCGTGCTCGTCTACACGGGCCAGGCCCCGAAGGTGTTGGAGGGCTTCGGGTTCGGCGCCGCGTTGATCGCGATGTTCATGCGTGTCGGCGGCGGCATCTTCACGAAGGCCGCCGACGTCGGCGCGGACCTGGTCGGCAAGGTCGAGCAGGGCATCCCCGAGGACGACCCGCGCAACGCGGCGACGATCGCCGACAACGTCGGTGACAACGTCGGCGACTGCGCCGGCATGGCGGCGGACCTCTTCGAGTCCTACGCGGTCATGCTGGTCGCCGCGCTGATCCTGGGCAGCTCCGCCTTCGGTTCCAGCGGCCTGATCTTCCCGCTCATCGTGCCGGCCATCGGTGTCATCACCGCCGTCATCGGCGTGTACATCACGAAGGCGCGCGCGGGCGAGGGTGGTCTCGTCACGATCAACCGCTCGTTCTACATCTCCGCGGTGATCTCCGCGGTGCTGTCGGCCGTCGCGGCGTTCGTGTACCTGCCGAGCAGCTTCTCCGACTTCGGTGCGGAGTTCGCCGGCAACAGCGGCAACCCGGCGGTCATCGCGACCGTCGCCGTGATCATCGGCATCGTGCTCGCCGCGATCATCCTGAAGCTCACGGGTTACTACACCGGCACCGAGCACAAGCCGGTGCAGGACGTCGCCAAGACGTCGGAAACCGGTGCCGCCACGGTGATCCTGTCCGGCATCTCGGTCGGTTTCGAGTCCGCCGTGTACACCGCGCTCGTGATCGGTGCCGCCGTGTTCGGCGCGTACCTGCTGGGTGGCGGTGTCGCACTGTTCGCGGTCGCGCTCGCCGGTACCGGCCTGCTGACCACCGTCGGCGTCATCGTCGCGATGGACACCTTCGGCCCGGTCTCCGACAACGCGCAGGGCATCGCCGAGATGTCGGGCGACGTCGACGAGAAGGCCGCGCAGATCCTGACCGAGCTGGACGCGGTGGGCAACACCACCAAGGCCATCACCAAGGGCATCGCGATCGCCACGGCGGTCCTCGCGGCCACGGCGCTGTTCGGGTCCTATTCGGATGCGATCACGAAGGCCGTGGGCGGCACGGGTGCGTTCATCGCCAACGTCGTGAACCCGTCGACGCTGGTCGGCGTGATCGTCGGCGCGGCTGTGGTGTTCCTGTTCTCGGGTCTGGCCGTCAACGCGGTTTCGCGTGCGGCCGGCGCGGTGGTGCAGGAAGTGCGCCGCCAGTTCCGCGAGATCGCCGGGATCATGGAGGGCACCACGCGGCCCGAGTACGGCAAGGTCGTGGACATCGTCACGCGCGACTCGCTGCGTGAGCTCGCCACGCCGGGTCTGCTCGCGGTGTTCGCCCCGATCGCCGTGGGCTTCGGCCTCGGCACGGGCGCGCTCGCTGGCTACCTGGCCGGTGCGATCGCCACCGGCACCCTGATGGCGATCTTCCTCGCCAACTCCGGTGGTGCCTGGGACAACGCCAAGAAGCTCGTCGAAGACGGCAACCACGGCGGCAAGGGCTCCGACGCGCACGAGGCCACCATCATCGGTGACACAGTGGGTGACCCGTTCAAGGACACCGCGGGCCCGGCCATCAACCCGCTGATCAAGGTGATGAACCTGGTCTCCGTGCTGATCGCGCCGGCGGTCGTCTCCCTGACGCTGGGCGGCGGCGCCGACACCACGTGGCGCATCGTGATCGCGGTCGTCGCGCTGGCGGTCATCGTCGCGGCGGTCGTCGTGTCCAAGCGACGCGGCACGGTCATCGAGAACACCCCGGCGGAGGCGAAAGCCTGATCCGCCGTATCGAACACCGTTTCGGGGCCCGGCGCGCCGCTCGCGTGCCGGGCCCCGGCGTGTCGGTAATTGCTCCCGCACTCCGGTGGGTGACTTGCGAATGATTCTCGGATCGGTACGGTCGGGGGCACCTGGACGTCGACGGGCAGGAGGTGTCGCGGTGCGGCCGCGGTCGACCGTTCTAGCCGCGCTGGTCACGGCACTCGGGATCGGCCTCGCCGGCTGCGGACAGCAGCCGCCGGTGTCGCAGACCCACAGCGGTGGGCAGGCGGACCCCTCCAGCCAGGCCGACCCGGCCGCGAGATGGGCGGACGGCTACTGCTCGGCGGTCACCCACCTCGTGCGCACGCTCGCGAACCTGCCGGCGATCGACCCCAGCTCACCCGAACAGGCCTCCCGCACCTCGAGCCGGCTCCTGGCGTCCGTCGTCGACGGCATCGACCAGACCGTCGAGGGCCTCGACCGCGTCGGCCCCCCGCCGCTCCCCGGCGACGACCAGGCCCGCACCGACCTGCTCAAGCAGTTCTCGTCCGTCCGCTCGCGGGCCGACACCGCCCGCGAACGCCTCGACACCGCCACCGACGCTGCCACCACCAAAACCGCCCTCGGCGACGCCCGCGCCACCCTCGACGACGTCTCCGCCCTCGACGTCCTCCACGCCCTCAACGCGACGCCGGAACTCTCGGCCGCCGGGAAGCGGGCACCGGACTGCCAGCAACTGGTGGTGCCGCCGGCGCCACGGTGACGGCGCTGTTGAGTTGGGTGGCTGGGGTAATTAGGGGTTGATTGGCGCGCAGATCGCGGTGGGGTGCGGTGACGCCGGTCGCCGCCATCGGTCTGGCAGCTCGGGCCCCTGCCGGTGAGCGCGACGCCGCTCGGCGGCCCTGTTCCACGGTGCTCCGCGAGACGTGCCCATCCGCGGTCGGACTGTTGAGCCAGCCGGCGGTCGGCTGCTGCGCGAGTGGCGGTGAGCCGGTCGAACGCCAGCCGCTGCCGCTCGTGAAGGCACGTCGAGCAGTTCGCGACCGCTGCCGATGAGCAACGCCCCCCGGCGGCAACCCTGACCCGCGGTGCTTCGCGAGACGTGACCGGCCGCGGTCGGACTGTTGAGCCAGCCGGCGGTCGGCTGCTGCGCGAGTGGCGGTGGGCTGGTCGAACGCCGGCCGCTGGCCGTCGTTGGGACTGGTCGAGCAGCTCGTGCCTGCGTCCACTGAGCGACAGCGGCGCCCGGCGGCGACGGTGCTCCGCAAGACGTGAACGCCCGCGAACAGCCGGCTGAGCTAGTTGTGATGTCCGGGGACGTTGTTCTCGGTTGAGGTGAGGTCGGCCTGTCGTGCAGACAGGCGAAGGCCTCCGGTTGTGAAGTGGAGCTGTTGAGGAACCGCTTCACCAACGGGAGGCCTTCGTGTCCCACCCTAATGCTGCGTTGACCCCGCGGGCCCGGTTGCGTCTTGCTCGGTTGATTGTCGAAGAGGGCTGGACCGCGACTACTGCGGCGAGAATGTTCATGGTCGCGCCGCGCACGGCCGGCAAGTGGGCCGCGCGGTATCGCGCCGAGGGTCAGGCGGGTATGGCCGACCGCAGCTCCCGGCCACACCGCAGCCCGGCTGCAACACCTGAGCAGCTCGTGCGCCGGATCGTAGGGTTGCGGTGGCGGCAGCGGTTGGGGCCCGTGCAGATCGGTGGCCGGCTGGGTATGCCCGCTTCCACCGTGCATGCGGTTCTGACCCGGTGCCGGATCAACCGGCTTGCCCGCATCGACCGGGTCACCGGAGAACCGTTGCGTCGCTATGAGCACGACCGCCCCGGCTCACTGATCCACGTCGACGTGACCAAGTTCGGCAACATTCCCGACGGCGGCGGCTGGCGTTACGTCGGCAAACGGCAGGGCAAGCGCAACCGCACGCAGACCGCTTACCGCACCGGAGAACGCGACAGGCACCACGGACCCAAACTCGGCACCGCCTACCTGCACACCGTCATCGACGACCATTCCCGGGTCGCCTACGCCGAGATCTGCGCGGACGAGACCGCCGCGACCGCCATCAGCGTCCTGCACCGGGCCGTTACCTGGTTCGCCGACCGCGGCGTCACCACCGAGCGAGTGCTCTCCGACAACGGCTCGGCCTACCGCTCGTTCGCGTGGCGCGACACCTGCACCGCTCTTGGCCTCACCCACAAGCGGACACGGCCCTACCGCCCGCAAACCAACGGGAAGATCGAAAGATTCCACCGCACCCTGGCCGACGGCTGGGCCTACGCCCACTTCTACAAGTCAGAAGCCGACCGTCGAGCCGCCCTACCAGCCTGGCTCCACTTCTACAATCACCACCGACCCCACAGCGCCATCGGAGGCCACCCACCGATCACCCGGCTGACCAACCTCCCTGGACATCACAGCTAGTCGACGGTCGGCCGCTGCGCGAGTGGTTGTGAGCTGGTCGAACGTCGGTCGCTGCCATTCATGGGACGCGTCGGCAGTTCGCGCCTGCGTTCGATGAGGTGCATTGACGCCGGTTCCGAGCCTGGTGTGCGTGGCGTGGCCGACGAGCGTCGGGGGATGAGGTAGCCGGCGGCTGGCCGCTGAGCGGGTGGCCGTGAGTTCGTTGGAAGGTCGGCTGCTGCGCGACTGGCGGTGAGCTGGTCGCTGCCGGCGAGCTGCGGCGGCGCGTGGTGCATGCCCTGTGCCGAGGCATCGGGCGTGACCGGCCGCGTCACCGCGGACCAGGCGAGTGCGCCCGCGCTGACTAGCTCTCCAAGTCCAGTTCGGTCGTCAGCCGGATCAGGTAGGTGGCGAAGCGTTGGCGGTCGGTGGGCGACCAGGTGGCGGTGAGGTCGTTGAAGGTTCGGCGTTGCCATTGGTGCGAGGCGTTGAGCAGGTCGCGGCCGCTGTCCGTGAGTTCCAGTGATGCCCGGCGGCGGTCGTGGCCCGAGGTGCCGCGGGTGAGGTAGCCGGCGGCCGTTGCGTCGCGGACCATGCGGCTGGCGCCGGAGTGGTCGAGGCCGAGGTGGTGCGCCACGGTCGCGACGGTCACCTCGTCGGTGTGCTCGCTGCCCGTGTCGACGGCTTCGACCGCGAGGATGTGCTGCACGTGGCTCATCTCGCCCGTGAGTTCGGTCGATGTGCGCACGGTCCAGCGCCGGGACCAGTGCCTGACCAGGCGGAACAAAGCGGGGCCGGCTTCGGTGAGGGGTGGCGTCACAGCAGCCACCCTACCTTGACTGTGTGCGATTCGCATGCATAACGTGTGCGATATGCACATAATTTTCCGTGGCCGCAACGCCGCGTTCGCCGCGCTCGTGCTGGGGATGCTGATGGCTTCGCTCGACACGAGCGTGGTGGTGGCGGTGCTGCCGTCGATCGGTGCGGACCTGGGTGATCCGGGCTCGGTGGGTGGGGTGACGGCGGCGTACCTGCTGGCGGTCGCGGTCGCCACGCCGGTGCACGGGAGTCTCGGTGATCGGTGGGGGCGGCGGCGGATGTTCGTCGGCTCGGTGACGACGTTCGCCGTCGGGTCGGTGGGGTGTGCGCTGGCGCCGGACCTGGCCGTGTTGATCGGGTTTCGCGCGGTGCAGGGGCTGGGTGGGGGCGGGCTGATCGTGGCCGCCGTCGCGGCGATGGCGGAGCTGTTCGATCGCGACGAGCTGGTGCGGCGGCAAGGCTGGCTGACGGCGGTGTTCGCCGTGTCGTCGATCGGTGGGGCGCCGTTGGGTGGCCTGTTGGCGGCCGTCGCGGGATGGTGGTCGATCTTCCTGATCAACCTTCCGATCTGCGTTGTGTCTTTATTCCTCGGGGCTCGCTCGGTGCCCGGGACGCGACCCGCGGGCCGAATCCGGTTCGATTGGGCGGGCGCGGTTCTGGTCGCGGTCGCCGGTGGGTGTGTCGTCATGCTCGGCAGCGGCGGCAGCGGTGAGGCGCCCGTCCTGGTGGCCGTCGCGCTGGTCGCGACCGTGGCCTTCGTGCAGGTCGAACGGCGTGCCACCGCGCCGCTCGTTCCACCCCGGCTGTTCGCCGACGCCGGCCTCGCGCGGAGTGTCGCCGTCACGTTCCTGACAGGTGTGGCGTTGTTCGGCAGCTTCACCTATGTCCCGCTCGCCCTCGGCGACGCGCGCCCGGTGGCCACGGGCCTGCTGCTCCTGCCGATGAGCGTCGGACAGGTGCTGGCGACGACGGGCTTCGCGGTACTCGCCCGCAGGTGGCCGAAGGTCACGGCGTGGGGCCGGTTCGGCCTGGTCCTCGGCGTGGCCGGACTCCTTGCCACGGCGGCACTCCCGCTGCTGGACCCGGCGAGAGTCGTCGGAGTCGTAGGGCTCGCATGCAGTGGCGCCGCGCTGGGCCTGTCCATGCAGGCCTACACCCTGCTCGCGCAGTCCTGGGCACCGAAGGACATCCTCGGCGCCGGCATGGCCACGCTCACCTTCGCGCGCCAGATCGGCGGTTGCCTCGGCATCACCGTCTTCGGCCTGCTCACGCTGCCCGCGGTGTTCCTCGCCGCCGCCGCCGCGATGGTGGTGGCCGTGGTCATCGCGCCGCGCGGAGCCGACGAACGCGCATCGGCATGATCGCTCGATCGGCGAAAATCCGCCGCACAACCCTCGCATCCGATCGAACTTGTGTTCTATCATGATCCGCGTGGATCGGACGATCTCGCTGTTCTCCGCAGACGCGAGCGGCCCGGGGCTTTCGGACCTGGCCGGCCTGCTGTGCTGCCAAGGGCAGATCACCGGCTTCGGGCGCACGGCGGCGCGGCTGTCCGTGGACGTTGACGAGCAGTGGCGCGCCCGGGTGCTGGCGCGCGAGTGCCGGCGGCGCGGGGCCGATGCGCAGGTGGCGGTTCGGGAGTGCGGGCGGCCACAGGTGCGCACGTCGTTCCGGGTCGACCTGCTGCCGCTGTCGGTGCAGTGGCTGCGGCGGGGCTGCTCGGGTCCATCCGAAGACGATTCGGGCAAAGCGCTGCCCGAAGGCTTCCGGCTGAGCGGCGCGATGCTGCGCATGTGGGCGCTGGCCGCTGGGCGGCAGGGGCCGTCGGGCTACCTGCTGGGTATGGACCCGCTGGCGCCCCACCTGCACGACGATCTGCTGGCCGCGCTGGCACCGCTGGGCGTCCACGCGCGGTTGCTAGGGCCGAAGGCCGAGGAGCCTGCCGCGCGGTTGACCGGGCGGCGCAAGCTCGACGGGCTGCTGGAGCTCATCGGCGAAGCGCCCGCGGGCGCGGAGGCCGCGTGGCCCGAGCTGCCGGAGCTCCGCGAGGAAACCCGGCCCGAACGCACCGAAGGGGACTCACGTCGCGGCGGAGGCGGCGAGAGTCCCCTTCAGTATTTGCTGGGCGACGTCCTGGAGGCCGTCGGCTAGGGCTTCGGCAGCGTGCACCCGGCCCGGTTGAGGTCGATTTCGCTCGCCGCCGTCAGGCACGCGGGAATACCGAACGTCTCCTCGCCGTACTTGGTACCGGGATGCACGGTCACGTTCCCGGATCCGTCGACCTCACACGGGTTGTCGAGCGTGCAGCGCTGGCCGTCGTCGTTCGACGTGTTGTTCACGCCGATGACCTTGCCGGTCGCGGTCTCGACGATCGGGGAGCCGGACGTGCCGCCGATGGTCTTGCACTCGGGTGTGTAGCGGATCGAGTCCTTCCAGACCCAGCCGTTCTCGTGCAGCTCGTGCACGAACCCGTCGATCGAGCAGGAGTAGATGGTCTTCCAGTAGCCCGAGACCACGTCGATGTGCGTGCCCGCGGCCGGGTGCGCCGCCACCAGCTCGAGCGGGGAGACCCGGTACTTCTGCTTGATCGCCGCGTACGTCGTGTCGAGCTGGTAGAGCGACACGTCCGTGTCGGTCATGGTCGCGTACACGACCTTTTTGGCCCTCAGCGTCCCGAGTGAACTTTTGCCGTCCGACGACAGAAGGCTGAAGGTCCGAGTGGACCGCCGGCCGACGATGACCTCGCCGGGATCGGGGAAACCCGACTCCAGGCAGTGACCGTTGGAAAGTACGAGCGCGGGTGCCGTGTCCGGCGTTCCGGCCGGTTTGACGACCGAGCCGGAGCAGTTGGACAGCGCCACCGTGCCGGAGAACGTGGTGGTCGCGGCGCTCGCCTCGGGGGCGGTGACCAGGGCAAACGCGGCCACGGCCGCGAGCACGCCACCGAGCAGGCGTCGGGTCATGGTGGTTCCTTTCGGCTCGACGAGGTAGTAAGTGAAGCGGTGCCAACGTCGGGTCCACCACCGTCGAACGGAGGGTATCGGCGTGATCGCGAGATACCCTGCACGGCACGTGTCCGGAATCACGTGCTAGGTGTGGAGAGGAAACATCGCCGAGGTCACAGGCGATCCGACGGGCAGGGGCCGGGCGGCGTGTCAGGCCACCTAGCCGCTACGCGGCCGGTGCGGGCGTGCACACTGGCAGGTCGAAGACGCGGGCGCAGCACCCCTCGTCGAGGGGTAAAAGATGCCGCCGCCATCGAGGGCGATGGCGCGGGGATGAGTGGAGAGCAGGGCAGCGTGGCAGGAGCACGGACCAAGAAGGACGGCACCGGGACGAACGGCGCCGGGACTCGGCGGCTGGTGATCGTCGAGTCGCCTACGAAGGCCCGAAAGATCGCCCCCTACCTTGGCGGCAACTACGTCGTCGAGTCCTCCGTCGGGCACATCCGCGACCTTCCGCGCGGCGCGGCCGACGTGCCGGCCCAGTACAAGGGCGAGTCGTGGGCGCGCCTCGGCGTGGACATCGACAACGACTTCAAGCCGCTCTACATCGTCACGCCGGACAAGAAGTCCAAGGTCACCGAGCTCAAGGGCCTCCTGAAGGACGTCGACGAGCTCTACCTCGCCACGGACCCCGACCGCGAGGGCGAAGCCATCGCGTGGCACCTGCTCGAGACGCTCAAGCCCAAGGTGCCCGTGCGCCGCATGGTGTTCCACGAGGTCACCGAGCAGGCGATCCGCGCGGCCGCGGATGCCACCCGGGAATTGGACGTCGACCTCGTCGACGCGCAGGAGACCCGCCGCATCCTCGACCGCCTCTACGGCTACGAGGTCTCGCCGGTCCTGTGGAAGAAGGTCATGCCGAAGCTCTCGGCGGGCCGCGTGCAGTCCGTCGCGACGCGGATCGTGGTCGAGCGTGAGCGGGAGCGCATGCGCTTCACCTCGGCTTCGTACTGGGACATCTCCGCGACGATGGACGCCGGCGAGGACGCTTCGCCGCAGACGTTCCCGGCGCGCCTGGTCGGCGTCGACGGCGCCCGCCTGGCCACCGGCCGCGACTTCGACTCCGACGGTCAGCTCAAGGGCACGGCCAAGGAGATCCGCGTGCTCGGCGAGGCCGAGGCGCAGGCGCTGACGCAGGCGCTGGCCAACCGCGACTTCACCGTGTCCAGCGTCGAGGAGAAGCCGTACACGCGGAAGCCGTATGCGCCCTTCATGACCTCGACGCTGCAGCAGGAAGCGGGCCGCAAGCTGCGCTTCACGTCCGAGCGCACGATGCGGATCGCGCAGAAGCTGTACGAAAACGGTTACATCACCTACATGCGTACCGACTCGACCACGCTGTCGGAGTCGGCGATCTCGGCCGCCCGCAGCCAGGCGACGCAGCTGTACGGCAAGGAGTACGTGTCGCCTTCGCCGCGGCAGTACACGCGCAAGGTGAAGAACGCGCAGGAAGCCCACGAGGCGATCCGCCCGTCCGGTGAGGTGTTCCGCACGCCGGGCCAGGTCGCGGGCGAGCTGGACTCCGACGAGTTCCGCATGTACGAGATGATCTGGCAGCGCACGATCGCGTCGCAGATGGCCGACGCGAAGGGCACCACGATGTCGGTGCGCATCGTCGGCACGGCGACCTCGGGCGAGGAGTGCACCTTCGCCGCTTCGGGCCGCACGATCACCTTCGCCGGCTTCCTGAAGGCCTACGTCGAGGCCGTCGACACCGAGGCCGGCGGCGAGGCGGACGACAAGCAGAGCCGCCTGCCGGTGCTGGTGAAGGACCAGGGGCTGACCGCGTCCGACCTGTCGGCCGACGGCCACACCACCTCGCCGCCCGCGCGCTACTCCGAGCCGAGCCTCGTCAGCAAGCTGGAAGAGCTGGGCATCGGCCGCCCGTCGACGTACGCGTCGATCATCAAGACCATCCAGGACCGCGGCTACGTGTGGAAGAAGGGCTCCGCCCTGGTGCCCTCGTGGGTCGCGTTCGCCGTGATCGGCTTGATGGAGCGGCACTTCGAGCGCCTGGTGGACTACAACTTCACCGCCGGTCTCGAGGACGAGCTCGACCGCATCGCCAACGGCGACGAGCAGCGCGTGGAGTGGCTCCAGAAGTTCTACTTCGGCGGCGACTTCGGCGTGGAGGGCTCGGTCGGGCGGCTCGGCGGGCTGAAGAAGCTGGTCGACGGAAGCGTCGAGGGCATCGACGCGCGCGAGATCAACTCGATCCCGCTGTTCAACGACGCCGACGGGCACAAGGTCGTCGTGCGCGTGGGTCGCTACGGGCCGTACCTGGAGCGCGAGGTCGACGGCCAGTCGCAGCGCGCCAACCTGCCCGAGGACCTGCCGCCGGACGAGCTGACGTCGGAGATCGCGGAGAAGCTGTTCGCGACGCCGCAGGAAGGCCGTCAGCTGGGCGTCGACCCGGTGAGCGGGCACGAGATCGTGGCGAAGGAAGGCCGCTTCGGCCCGTACGTCACCGAGGTGCTGCCCGAGCCCGAGCCGCTGCCCGAGGGCGCGACGGCCGCGCAGAAGAAGGCCGCCAAGGCGAAGCAGCCGAAGCCGCGTACAGGCTCGCTGTTCAAGTCGATGTCCATCGAGACGATGACGCTCGAAGACGCGCTGAAGCTGCTGTCGCTGCCGCGCGTGGTGGGCAAGGACCCGGAGTCGGGTGACGAGATCACCGCGCAGAACGGGCGCTACGGGCCGTACCTGAAGAAGGGCACGGACTCGCGCTCGATCCAGACCGAGGACCAGCTGTTCTCGATCACGCTGGAAGAGGCGCTGAAGATCTACTCGGAGCCGAAGCAGCGGGGCCGCTCGGCCACGGCGAAGCCGCCGCTGAAGGAGCTCGGCGACGACCCCGTGTCGGGCAAGCCGATGGTGGTCAAGGACGGCCGCTTCGGCCCGTACGTCACTGACGGCGAGTACAACGCGACGCTGCGGAAGTCCGACAGCATCGAGGAGCTGACGGCCGAGCGCGGCGCGGAGCTGCTGGCGGAGAAGCGGGCGAAGGGCCCGGCCCCGAAGCGCCGCACCACGACGACGCGCAAGGCGCCGGCGAAGTCCACGGCGGCGAAGTCGGCTTCGGCCACGAAGTCGGCCGCCGCGGCGAAGACGACCACGGCCAAGAAGGCGCCCGCGAAGAAGGCGAGCACCGCGAAGGCCAAGTAGCAGGCGGAGTTTCCGTCGGGGCCACCCGAGACTTTCGGGTGGCCCCTTCTTCGCGTCTGGGGGACGTTTCGATGCAGGAGACGCGGCGTGCGCGGGCGGCCGTTTCGGTGGTGTTCGCGGTGTGCGGGGCGGCGTTCGCCACGTGGGCCGCGCGGATCCCGGCGGCGCAGGCCCACGCGGGGCTGAGCGCGGGGCAGCTGGCGATCGGCTTGTTCGGCCTCGCGGCCGGGTCCGTGGTGGCGCTGGTGGCGGCCGGGCCGTTGCTCACGAAGATCGGCAGCCGGCGGGGTGTCGTGGCCGGGGCCACGGTGCTGTGCGCGGGCCTGCCGCTGGCCGCGCTGGCGTCGGACCTGGCCGCGTTCGTGGGTGCGCTCGTGGTGCTCGGCGTGGGCAACAGCCTGCTCGACGTGTCGATGAACGCCCACGCCGCGCGCGTCGAGGAGGCGTACGGGCGGCCGATCTTCGCGGGGTTCCACGCGTTCTGGAACGTCGGCGGGCTGCTGGGCTCCGGCGTCGGCGCGCTGCTGGAGCGCGTGCCGATCGGGGTGCACTTCACCGTGACCGGCGTGGTGCTGCTGGTGGTTGCGCTGGCCGCGTCGACGCGTTTCCTGCCGGGCGCCGACCGCGGCCAGGGCGACGCGGCATTCGCGCTGCCGGGCAAGGCACTGATCCCGCTCGGGGTGATCGCGTTCTGCGGCTTCGTGGCCGAGGGGACGGTGAACGACTGGAGCGCGGTTTACCTGCGCGACGTCACGGTCGCGTCGGCTGCTCTGGCGTCGCTGGGGTACTTCGCGTTCTCGATCACGATGATCGCGGTGCGGGTGGTGGCCGACCGGCTGGTGGCGAGGTTCGGGGTGGTGCTCTTCATGCGGGTGGCGACCTTGGTGACGGTGGCCGGGTTCGTGCTGGTGGTCGCCGTGCCGGTGCCGGGGTTCGCGGTGGCCGGGTTCGCCGTGGTGGGACTCGGGGTGTCCGGCATGGTGCCGCTGGCGTGGAGCGCGGCCGGCCGCAAGCAGCCTTCCGCGCCGGGGCGCGCGATCGCGGCCGTGGCGGCGTGCGGCTACTTCGGCTTTCTCGTCGGGCCGGTCCTCATCGGCGCCCTGGCCGGCGGCATCGGGCTGCACTGGACTTTGGGCGTGGTCGGCGCGCTGGTGGTGTCGGTGTACTTCCTGGCTCCGACCATGCGGGCGGCCCCGGTTCCGGCCCGCTGACCGACCGTTCGGCGCAAGGTGGCGGCGAGTCGAACAAAAGTTCGAAAAATTGTCGGTACCAGGGTGTTCAATGGAGGGGTGAGTTCAGCGACCGCAGTCTTCGACGTCATCGACGAAGTCATCGCGCCGCTCCGGGCCGAGGTTCCGGAGCGGCCGTCGGTGATGGAGTTCTACGACCCGCAGTTCACGGTGCCACCCGTGCTGGAGGGGGTGGGTGGTTCCGGTTCCGGTGGTTCGGGGCCGCCTGGGAGCCGGGGTTCTCGTGGCCCGGGGTCCCGTGGTGGTACGGATTCCGGAGGCGATGGGGAGGCCGGTGGAGGTTCCGGCTCCGGTGCTGCTGGAGGCATGAGCTTTTTCGGAGGCTCGGAGTCTCGGGGCGGGTCGGGGTCGTCCGGCGGTGCGGATGGCTGGGGCCTTGGCTCGGAGGGCTCGGGGCAGCCTGGTGCCGGGGACGCTCGGGGCGGTTCGGGGTCGGCGGAAGGCCGGGATCCTCGGGACGGCTCGGGTCGCTCGGGTGAGTCCGGGGCGCGGGGTGACTCGGGAGGTGCCGGGGCTGACGGTGCTTCTGGGTCTTCTGGGACCTCGGGGACTTCTGGGACTTCTGGGTCTTCGGACTCGGAGGAGCTGAGCCTGGCCGACCAGGTGCGGCAGTCGTTCGGGCCCACGCTGGTGCCGTCGTTGATCGAGGAGATCGAGCAGTACACGCGGTTCGTGGCCGGCATGGCCGAGCTCGGCCTGGTGCCCGAGGGTCAGGTGACGGCGGAGGCCGTGGGGCTCTACCGCGTGCTGCGGGGCGGCTTCATCCGCGGCGTGGTGACCGGTGTTTTCCCGGCGCGCCCGGAGCCGTGGGAGGTGCGCTTCTTCGGCGACGAGGACTACACCACCGTGATGAGCAAGCTGGGCCGCCGCGCGCGGCTGCGGTCCGGCCTGCTCAGCGCCCTGCCGGGCTGGGTGTTCGACGGGCTGCCGGACCGTCCGCCGGGGCCGGGGCCGGCCATCCGCATCGAGACCGACCGCAGCGGCCTCGTCCCGCGCGCCGCGTGGGGCTCGCTCGACGTCATCCGCGCGGCCGTCGCCCGCCCGCGCCTCGGCACGGTGCTCGTCGACCTGGCCGTGCGCGACGCCGTCCTCGCCGAGTACCCGCACGGCGCCTTCGGCCTCGTCGACAACGACCAGGGCCGCTACCAGTTCCGCGCCGCCGCCCGCCCCGACGGCGGCTGGCTCATGACCTGGGAACCCGCCACCCGCACCACGGCGGAAGCCTGGATCGTCGAGGCGGTGCGCAACCATGCCTGACCCGCACGGCACCCGGCCTGGGCCTTCGGGCATCGGGAACGGAGGTGAAGGCGACCGGCATTGAGGGTGCCTGGCCGACCCGCTGGAGCCACGCGCGCCGCTACGGCTCCGGGCTTGCTCGGCGGTCGCCTCGCCGCCGTCCCGGCCGAGCACAGCAGACCGGCGCAGCATCCACCTGAACCGGGACTGCGGACTGTGGCGGATCGGGGTCCGCCGGGCGGGTGAGCTTGGCCTGATCGCCGGCCGAACGGGAGGTGTGGACCGTCGTCGCGGCTGAGGCGGTTCGGCGGCGAAGCTCGACCCGTCGCCGACCTGCGATCGCGGACGGCGGCGAGGCAGGTGCTCTCCGGGCGGTCGATTCAGGCCTGGTCGCCGACCGAGCAGGAGGTGTCGACTGTCGTCGCGTTTGACGTGGTTCGACGGGGCTGAGTTCGACCCGTCGCAGATCTGGGATCGCGGACGGTGGCGAGGCAGGTGATCGCCGGGCGGTCGATTCACGCCTGATCGCCGGTCGGGTGAGAGGTGTCGACTGTCGTCACGGTTGAAGTGGTTCGGCGGCGGCCGAGCTCAATTCGTCGCAGACCCGGGATCGCGGATTGTGGCGAAGCGGATGCTCGCGGGCGGATGAGCCTGGCCTGTTTGCTGGTCGGGTGGGAGGCGTCGACTGCCGTTGCGCCTGAATGGTTCGGCGATGGCTGAGTTCGGCCCGTTGCTGCCCCAGGATCGCGGATTGTGGAGAGCCAGGTGCTCTCCGGGCGTTGACACGCCTGATCGCCGGTCGGATGGGAGGTGTCGACTGTGGTCGCGGCTGAGGTGGTTCGGCGGCGGCGAAGCTCCGGCCCGTCGCCGAGCCGGGATCGCCGACTGTGACGAGGCAGATGTTCGCCATGCGGTCGAGCCGGGCCTGAGCGCCGGCCGGGTGGGAGGCCCGACTGTCGTCGCGGCTGGAATGGGCCGTCCACGCCCCAGCCCGCCGGCCACGATCGATTACGAAGAGTGCCCGATCTCGTGACCGGTATCACCCCTGCACGTCGCTTTCGGCGGTCGACCGGGGTGGCCGTGGCCTGCAAACTGCTGCGGGACCGTCCGGTCGGCGGCGTGGCCGCGAGCGTTTCTGCGGCCATTGGGCGGATGCGGGAGCCGGTAGTGTCGCCGACACTGGAAGGCGAGGACATTCCGTAGTGAGGTGGTCACCATGAGCACGAGCGGTGGGGCTCCCTTCTTCAATGCCCCCCAAGGCACGCAAAGCGCCCCCAACGCCAACGCCCGCAGCGCCCCGCAGCCGGAGCGCGACGGGACGCTGGACGGCAGCGTCGGCGGGGAGCGGTTTGCCGATCCGCTCGCCGGGCTGGTCACGGCGGCCGAGGCGGCGCCCGCGGCGTCGGCGGACGAGTCGCGGCCGTTGCCGACCGCGCGGCCCGTGCAGCACGACCCCGAGGCCGTGAAGCGGATGGTCGAAGCCGCGCTGCGGGAAGAGGCCGCGCGCACGCCGCAGCCGAGCCAGTCGTCGGCCGAGGAGAAGCCCGACGGCGTGCCGCTCGGGTTGCTGCCGCGGCAGCGGACGTGGCCCACGCGCGCGCCGCAGCTGCTCAAGCGGGTGCCGCGGCCCCGGCCGAAGGCGAAAGCCGAGGTCGCCGACGACGACATCGAGGCCGAACTAGCCGAACGGCAGGCCAAAAAGCGCGGTCTGCCGAACATCGGGATGCCGAACCTGGGCCGTCCGTCGACGAGCGCGGCGGGCGTGATCCTCGCGGTCGTGCTGCTCATCGTGTTCGTCGTGATCGCGCTGTACATGGTGTCGAGCCTGGTCAGCAGTGTGACGGGCCTGTTCAGCTGACGTCACTCCACCACCGCCACACCCGGGCCGGTGCCGTGTCCGGATCGGCGATCGGGCTACCCTGACGACACGGTCGGGGGATCCGAAACGGGGTTTCCCGACGCCGCCGTGACGAGTGGGGTGGGCGTATCAGCGAAGGCGTGCGGTCGGTACCCGGCGCCGGATCGAGTGCCTCGGCGAGTGCCGAGGCATCCACGATCCACCGCGTCCGTCGGGTGCTGGCGATCAGACCATTCCGTCGGTTGTGGGGCGTCACGTACCTGTGCAGTGTCGCCGACTGGCTGAACCTGCTGGCACTGACGGCGTTGAGCACGAAGCTGCTCAACAACTACACCGCGCAGAACTTCGCGTTCGTCGGCGTGGTGCTCACGAACCTGCTGCCCGGCCTGCTGTTCGCGCCGATCGGCGGCATCCTCGCCGACCGCTTCGACCGCCGCAAGGTGATGGTCGTCTGCGACTTCCTGCGCTGCGGTTTCCTGCTGTCGATCGCGATCGTCGGCGCGCCCTGGTGGCTGTTCGTCGCGAACTTCCTGGTCGGCTGCTGCTCGATCATGTGGATCCCGTCGAAGGACGCGGCGGTGCCCAACCTGCTGCGCCGCCCGGACCAGGTCGAGACGGCCAACCAGCTCGGCATGGTGATGACCTACGGCCTCGCCGTGATCACCGCCGCCGGCGCCAACGCGCTCATCCTCGGCGCCAACACCACGTTCCACCTGTTCCAAGGCGCGACGGCCGATCTCTACATCGCGAAGATCGTCGTCGTCATCAACGGCCTGCTGTACCTGACCAGCGGCATCCTCATCGCGACGCGCATCCCCGAGCTCTCGCTGCGCGACGTCCACAAGCTGCCCGACCAGAAGGTCAAGAAGGCCGACGAAGAGAAGTTCGGCTTCGGCGACATGGTGCGCGACGGCCTGCGCTTCGTGAAGAGCACGCCCTTGGTGCGCGGCCTGCTGATCGGCGCGTTCGGTGCGTTCGCCGCGGGCGGGGCGGTGGTGGCCTCGGCCAAGCCGTACTCGTCGTCGCTGCTCGCGGGTGACGCGGCGTTCAACCTGCTGGTGCTCGCCGTGTTCCTCGGCCTCGCCTCCGGGATGGCCCTCGCGCCCAAACTCGCGCGGCGGCTGCCGCACGACCGGCTGTTCGGCATCTCGATCGTCGTGGCCGGGCTGTCGCTGGTGATCATCGCGCTGTCGCCGCACCTTGCGATCTCGGTGATCGCCGTGGCGCTCACCGGCTTCTGCGCCGGCATCGCGTTCCTCACCGGCGTCACGATCATCGGCTCGCGCGTGGAAGACGCGATCCGCGGCCGCGTCAACGCGATCTACCAGTCGATGCTGAAGATCGTGCTGTTCGGCTCGACGATCGTCACGCCGGCGTTGATCGGCCTGGTCCGCCCGCACCAGATCAACGTGTGGGGCAGCCCCGTCACCATCGACGGCACGCGCCCGGTGATGATCGGCGGCGGCGTGCTCGCGATGCTGCTCGGTGTGATCGCCTACCGGCAGATGGACGACCGCCGCAGCGAGAAAATCCTCACCGACCTGCGCAACGCCTTGCGCCGCGCACCCCGGCGCGTCAACGGTTTCCTCATCGCGCTCGAAGGCACCACGGCCATCAACACAGCCAGCCAGGCCGCGCGCCTCTCGCGCTGGCTCGGCACCGGCACCCGGCCCGTGGTGCTGGCCGCCGACCCCGCGCTCGACGAGCGGCGGTTCCGTTCGCTGATCTCCGACGCGTCGCTCACCGGGGCGCGGGCCCAGGCCCTCGTCGCCGCAGCAGTGCGCGCGGAGCTGGTCGAACGCGAGATCCAGCCGGCGCTCGACGCCGGGTCCGTGGTGGTGATGGAGCGCTTTGTCGACTCGCCGCTCGCGCACCTGTGCACGGTCGCCGGCCTCGACGCGGGTGAGCTCGAGGGCCTGGCCGACTGGGCGACCGGCAAGCTGCGCCCCGACCTCACGGTGCTGCTCGACGCCGATCCGGGCCAGCGCGACCACAACTCGTCGGTGTCGGTGAACGACCAGTGGCGGGTCCAGACCCTGCTCGCGGAGATGGCCGCGGCCGACCCCGACCGGTACGTGGTCGTCGACGCCGACGGCACCGACGACGAGGTCGCCGCACGCGTTCGCACGGCCGTGCTGGCGGTGTTCGTCGGCCGCCTGTCCGGGCTCGCGCCTTCGGAGCCGGCCGAGCGTCCGGAGCTGGACCGCAGCACCCACGCCGTGGCGACGGCCGACGTCGTCGAAGGCGCCGTCGCGGAGGCCGAGCTCGCGCCCGCGCAGGAAGTGTCCGAAGTGGACGCGAAGTGACCGGGCCGATCGGCGTCTGGGCCGAGCTCGTGGGGCAGGAGCCGGCGGTCGAAACGCTGTCGACGGCCTCGTCGGCGGCCGCGAAGATCGTGGCGGGTGAGCCGGTTCCGCCGGGCGCGATGACGCACGCGTGGCTGATCACGGGCCCGCCGGGGTCCGGCCGTTCGGTCGCGGCGCGCACGTTCGCGGCCGCGTTGCAGTGCAGCACGGGCACGGGCTGCGGTGCGTGCCCCGGCTGCCGCACGACGATGGCCGGCACCCACGCCGACGTCCGGCTCGTGGTGCCCGAAGGCCTGTCGATCTCGGTCGCGGAGATGCGCGCGCTGGTGCAGGCGGCCGCGCGGCGCCCGACCACGGGCGAGTGGCAGGTCGTGATCATCGAAGACGCCGACCGGCTCACGGAAGGCGCGTCGAACGCGCTGCTCAAGGCCGTCGAGGAGCCACCGGAACGCACGGTGTTTCTGCTGTGCGCGCCGTCGGACCACCCGGACGACGTGTCGGTGACCATCCGCTCGCGCTGCCGTCTGGTGACGCTGCGGACGCCGCCGCCCGAGGCCATCGCGCAGGTGCTGGTGGCGCGCGACGGCGTCGATCCTTCACTCGCGCAGTGGGCCGCGTCGGTCTGCGGCGGCCACGTCGGCCGCGCGCGCCGGCTCGCCACGGACGACTCCGCGCGCCAGCGCCGCGCCACCGTGCTGCGGATCCCGACGGGCCTGCGCCGCCCCGCCGACGTCTTCACCAGCGCCGACCAGCTGATCAGCGCCGCGGAGGCCGACGCCGGCGAGGAAAGCAAGGCCCGCGACGAGAACGAACGCTCCGAACTCCGCACCGCCATGGGCGGCGACGGCATCGGCAAGGGCGTCGCCGGCGCCAAGCGCGCGGCCGAGGCCGCCGTGAAGCAGCTCGAAAAACGCCAGAAGTCCCGCGCGACCCGCACCCAGCGCGACACGCTCGACCTCGCGCTCGTCGACCTCGCCGGCTTCTACCGCGACGTCCTCGTCACCACCACCCACTCCGGCGCCACGCTCAACCACCCGGACCACGCCGACGACATCCGCGCCGCCGCCGCGGCCTGGACGCCGGAATCCACGCTGCGCCGCCTGGAAGCCGTCCTGGAGTGCCGCGAGGCGATCGAGCTGAACGTCAAGCCGCGCATCGCCGTGGAGGCCATGGTGACGACGCTTCGCCAGGGCTGACCGCACCGACGACAACGGCCCGGCCACCGAGAAGGTGACCGGGCCGTTTCGCGGGGCAATTCAGTCGCGCGGATGCGGTGAAGGCTTGCGCGGTGCGTCGTCGGAGCGGAGTTTCACCGGCGTGGCAACGCGGCGGCGGTTCGGGAACGCCGCGACCATCACGACGCCCATCAGCAGCATCGCCGTGCCCGCCCAGAAGAGCGGCACGGTGTCGTACGCGGTGCCCGTGTAGGCGAGGTTCTTCACCGGCCCCTTGGGCGCCGGGCCGCTGGCGGCGGGGGGAGTCACGCCGGTCGTGCCGCAGACGACGCCGCCGGTGGGGGCGTAGGCGCGCGCGACCTGTTCCCCCAGGGACAGCTGCGCCAGGGACGACGGGAGGTTGTCGCCGGCGCCGGCGGGGAGCAGGGTCTTCAGGTTCTTCGTCGGGAGCACCTGGAGGTCGAACAGCCGTGCCGACGCGCCGAGCTGGTAACCCTTGTACGGCGTGGTCGCGGCGGAGCCCTTCTGGTCCAGACCGGCGATGGACAGGCGCAGGACGCCGAGGTCGAGGACGGTGCCCGCGGTGTCGCCGACCTGCTGGATGCCCTTCGTCAGCGTCGACACGAGGCCGCCGACGACGGGGATCGAGTTGAGCTGCCCGAACTTGTCGCTCAGGCCCGCGAGCGGCAGGCCGATCGGGATGTCCTCGGTCGGGTGCGCCGCGTCGAGCGTGTACAGCGTCTTGCCGCCGGCCTGGATGGTCAGCACGGGCGCGGTGTAGTCGACTTTCGAGGTCTTCTCGTCGCCGGTGGAGGTGACGGTGAGCGTCGGCTGGCTGGCGACCTTGATCGACAGCTCCAGCGGCGTGCCCTTGAGGATGTCGATGTCGGCGGCCTGCAGCGTCGACGACGACTGCACCGCCTTGTTCTTCGACCCCGGGATGTCCACGAGCTTCACCTGCGAACGCGACGACAGCGTGTTCGGCAGGCTCAGCAGCGAACCGGTGCCGTCGGCCGCGGTCTGGCCGCCGCCGGACAGCAGGCCGCCGAGGCTCTGCAGGCCCTTGGCCGGGTCGAAGCCCTGGGCGAGCTGCGTGCCCTGCGGCAGGTTCAGTCCACCGTTGCCCAGCAACGGGATCTGCGGCAGCGACGGGATCACGTTCAGCAGCGAAAGGCTCGCCACCGACGTGCTCGCGTCGGCGATCGTGTCCACGCACGGGCCCAGCGAGTCGCTCCAGCGGGCGTGCGCGGTGCCGTTCAGCACGCCGATGTTGAGCAGCGGGTTCGACGGTGCGTTGAGTCCGCCGGACAGCGGCTTGGGGTTGTCCGGCAGCGCGGTCTGCACCACGCTGCCCGGCGTCTGCGGCGCCTGGCCGCCCACGGCCACCCCGAACGGCGACGCCTGCGCGATCGACTTCTCGTACGCCAGGTACGCCTCGGAGTTCGCCGATGCGCTCGACAGGCCCATCCCGGCCTCCAGCGCCGACTGCTTCGGCAACGTCTGCCCGAAGCCGGGCAGGATCGTCGACGTCGGCACGGAGTTCGGCAGCAGGCGCAACACGCCCAGCGCCGTGCCCGCGTCGCCCACCGCGTGGCCGAGCGGCTGCGGCCCGATCGGCGCGGACGCCGGGGCCTGCGTGGGGTTCGCCGGCTGCGGAATCGGCGTCGTCGGGATCTCCTGCGCGCTCGCCGGCGCGGCGATGAGCAGCAGCAACGCCGCTGCCGCGGGCAGGGCCACCGCGCGGGGCAGTCTTCGCCGCATGTGCCGAGTCCTCCAGGTAGGCCGGGCGGGGAGTGAGACCGAGGTCATAGGACCCTAACGACGCGGCCCCCGCAAGGTGACGCCAACGGCCTCCGCTACACTTGTTCCCGTCGGACGGCGCCAGCCACCCGACATGCCGCCTTAGCTCAGTCGGCCAGAGCGATTCACTCGTAATGAATAGGTCGGGGGTTCGATTCCCCCAGGCGGCTCCGCAGGTCAGGGCCCATCCGAGACACCTCGGGTGGGGCCTGACTCGTCTGGTGAGGGTCTAACTAAGTGTCTAAGCTGCCGGGTCGGTGGGCGGAGGAAGCGTCGCCGGTTCACCCGTCAGGGGGAAGACCAGTCCTCGCGACCGCGATGACGCCCCGCTTCCGCGGCGCGAGCGGACACCAAACTTCGAGGATCGGTCGGTCAGCGATGAGCCCGATGACGCCGAAGCCGATCCCAGCAGACGCCGTCCGCTCAGCGTCGCCAGGAGCCCGTGCGCCGCTGAAGCCGCCGGACTCATACAGGCCGACGTCGTCAAGACGATCCAGTGTCTCCACAGCGTGGCGGACAAGTACCTCAGTGGCGCGCAGCTGTCCAGCCTTGTCGGGGCCGGGCGAGTAGATTCATCACGAGCGGGCCGGCGTGGTCAGTCTGCCGAGAGACAGCAGGCCGAGTCCCCGCGCGTCTCTGGAACACGCGTGTTCAGAGTTTCCTTACTTGTTCAAGGCAGCCCGTCTGTTGGTGGCCAGTTTGGACTCCCCGCTGGCGGCCAGTTAGTGGGGAGTTATCTGGCCATGCTCCCGGTTACGTAGCGTGGCTCTCGGCAGGCGTGGCCTTAGCCCGTGGAGAGCTGCCCGCCCATCGGCTGGAGTGGCTTCGATCTGTCGTTGCCAAAGTCGAGGGACGACCACCATGTCGCCAGTCTTGGTACCAACTGACACCGGCGCAGAAGTGGAACGGGTTATTGCGCGGTTCGTTGGGCCGCGGCCGCGTTCCTGAACGCGCGACTCGCGGCATGTGCGGACGTTGGCTGTCCAGAGTCACACCGGTCGTGATGACGATAATGAGGTCATGAGCTTCGATCTGGTGGTCTTGGCCTTGGAGGTCGGCGACGACGCCGGCTCTGCGCGTCGGATGTTCGAGCGCTGCGTCGACGCGGGCACGCACGACGCCGGTGAGCTGGACGCGCGCATTATGAGCTTCTATGAGCAGTTGCAGTCGGTCTATCCCGACCACGGCCCGGCTGGTGAAGCCCCTGACTGTCCGTGGAATTCGATGCCGCTTTCGGTCGGTATCGACCATGTGATCATGCATCTCGGGTCCGGGGCTCGAAGCGTACCGGCGATTGAGACGGTTCTGCGCTTGGCCGCACTGCACGGATTAGCCGTGTACGACCCGCAAGGCGACGACGTCTACCTGGCATGACAACGGACGAACGTCCGCTTGTCGGCAGAAGAGGGCGTTCGCGTCAAGACGAGACTGGCGCGTGGGCGCCGCTAGCGAGAACGTGTTCTTACGACGACGCCGAGCCGCAAGGTAGTCCTATCGCTGGCAACACGGTGGTCCCTTGGCAACTGACGGATCCCTGTGCCACTGCGCCGCGCCGTGCTGGCGGTCGAGGCGCAAGCAACGTCGCGGCATGAGTAGCGCGGCCGCGGCGCCGACGAACCTGCTGCGATCACTGACTGTGAAACTGGCCGCCAGCGGGGAATCGAACTGGCCGTCCGTGGGTGGCCGTCCATGGGGAACGCTCACCGGCTTTGTGCGTTTCTGCCATCACGGTGCGCGCCGCGGCGAAGGCGCGCTCCCAGTCATCCGGCGCGGGGCGGGCGAAGCTGTAGGTGCACTCGGCTTTGCGGAAGTTCCTGGCCATGAACTTCTGGTCGGCCACCGACCGCTGCCATTCGCTGTACACCGCCGAAACCGCGGAGCCGCGAACTTTGTGCTGCTGCCGGACGCTCGCCCAGGCCTGCTCGCCTCGCACCGTAGTTGATCAAGGTCGGTAGGCTCCCAGCGGTTCACAGCGTGCTCAAGCAGGCCGTGCTGATCCACGGCGTCGACACGCCGGCCGCGTTCTACGCCGGGCAGCGCGGGGAGATCTCGCCGAAGGCGGCGAAGCTGACGACGACGATCTCGACCGTCAACACCGCGCCGGCGATCACGCCGTACGCAGTGGAGCCGGAAGAGCCAAAAGACAACCGCTGAGTCGGCCATCCGGCCCGCGGCTTCGGACCGGAAAGCCGATCCTGCCGCGAATGCGCCCGGATTTACTCGGTGGCATGAACGAAATCGGGAAAACCGCGATCTGGTTCGCGGCGATCGCGGCGGCACTGGCGACCGTCACCGCGTGTGCGCCGGACGGGCCGGAGCACGTCAAGAACGTCGCCTACGACACGGGCGCCCTCGGCAAGGCCGACGCCGATGCGCGCCTGCCGGCCTGGGTCCCCGACGACGCGACGGCCGTCACGGAAGCCATCCGCACCACCGGGTCCGAACGGATCCTGCGCTACACGCCGGGCGCCTCGGGCCTGCCCGCGACGTGCGTCAAGGGTCCCGCGTCGGCGACCCCCGCGACCCTGTCGGCCGATTGGTGGCCCGCCCGCCAGGAACGCCGCACCGACCGCGTCTGCGACACCGACTGGCACGTCGTCACCGACCAAGGGCTGATCTACGCGTACAAACCGGAGACGCTCGACCAGCGTCGGTGAAAGACGGATCGGGCTGCCGAGGCGTGGTGCCCGGCAGCCCGATCCGTGGAGTCCGAAGTGGTCAGTCCTCTGGCGGGGTCAGCTCGATCACCGTGGCGGTGGCTTCGCCGCGCGGGGTGCGGTAGGTGATCTTGTCGCCGGCCTTGGCGCCGACCAGGGCGAGGCCCAGTGGGCTGTCCGACGTCACCGAGTCGAGGTCCTCGCCGGGGAGGGTGACGACGTTGAGCACTTCCTCATCACCGTCGGCGAAGCGCAGGGAGACGCGCGTGCCGTCGGGAAGCAGGTTGCTGTTGTAGGCGCCGTGTTCGAGCTTGGCGGCGACGTCGGAGATCTGGCGCTCCAGCCGCGCGGCGGCCTCGGCCCGGTCGATCACGTCGGCCTGGTCGGCCGCGTCCCCCGTGCGTTCCTGCTCGCCGGGCTGCGGCGCGAGCGCCGCCCGTTGCGCGCGCAGGTCGGCTATTTCCTTCTCCAGCTGGCGGCGCGCCGCCTCGCTGAGCCCCTTGTCCCCTGAGATCACCATGCCGGGCATTGTCCGCTGTGCGGACCGGGGTGGCCAATCCGCTTTTTCACCCGAGAGGGCGCGATGGGACGTCTGCCCTAGGATTCGGGGCTGTCGTCCTGAATAACGTAACGAGGATCACCGTGACCGCCGTACCCGGCCGCAGCGCGCAGCTGTCGCCCAACCAGCTGCAGAAGCAGGAGCAGATCGTCGAGGCCGCACGAGTCGTGCTCGCCAGAGACGGGCTCGCCGGTTGCACGGTACGCGCGATCGCCGACGCGGGCCCGCTCACGAAGAGCGCGATCCATTACTACTTCGCCGACATCGACGTGCTCATCGACCGCGCGATGGCCGCCCACATCACCACTTTCGCCACAGACCTGCGTGCTGTCGGGGAGAAGTTCGACGACCCGCGCGAGCGCCTGTTCGAGGTGACCAAGGCGTACCTGGCGGAATTCGCGGAGCGGCCCAACGGCGCGTTCCTGTGGTTCGAGTACTGGATCGCGGCCGGGCGGGCGCAGCACCCGCAGGCCATCGACGCGATGCTGACGTCGATCACCGAGCTGTTCGCGGAACTGCTGGCGCCGCTGGACGTCGACGATCCGCGGGCGCGCGCCCGGGCGTTGCTGAGCTACCTGCTCGGCGCCGTGGTGCAGCAGCGGGTGCGGCCACGGCCGTTCGAGAGCCTGCGCGGTGACGTCGAGGCGCTCTGCTTCGCGGGTTATCGCTGACGCCACTTAGGGTGCTGGCATGCCTCTGTTCTCCTTCGAGGGCGCCAGCCCGCAGGTCCACCCGGACGCCTGGATCGCCCCCACCGCCACCTTGATCGGCGATGTGACCGTCGAGAAGGACGCTTCGGTCTGGTACGGCGCCGTGATCCGCGCCGACTTCGGGCCGATCATCATCCGCGAGGGCGCGAACGTGCAGGACAACTCCGTGATCCACTGCGGCGGGACACTGACCGAGGTCGGGAAGAACGTGACCGTGGGGCACCAGTGCCTCGTGCACGACTGCACCATCGGCGAGCAGGCGCTGATCGGCAACGGGTCCACCGTGCTCGACGGGTCCATGATCGGCGCGCGGTCGCTGATCGCCGCGGGCTCGACGGTCACGCCCGGCACGGAGGTGCCCGAGGAAGTGATCGCGATGGGCAGCCCCGCCAAGAAGTTCGTGCCACTCACCGACTCGGCGCGGATGTGGGTGGAGCACAACGCCGGGATCTACCAGGAGCTCGCGCGACGGCACCGGGAGGGCTCCAAGCCGGTCTGACGTGCACTAAACTTCGGCACGCAGCTGCGACTGGCGCCATCAGAGGTGGAGCACCACCGGGAAGCGACGACGAGGCCGGCACCGCGCGCCTGGGTGCCCCGGCCGGTTCAGAACCGGAGACGTGATGACACACCAGCCCTCCCTTTCGACGCTCGCCGCCGCCGACCCGCAGATCGCCGGGCTGGTCGAGGACGAAGCGAAGCGTCAGCACGACAAGATCCGCCTGATCGCGTCGGAGAACTACGTCTCGCGCGCGGTGCTCGAGGCCACCGGCACCGTGCTGACCAACAAGTACTCCGAGGGCTACGCCGGCAAGCGCTACTACGAGGGCCAGCAGTTCATCGACCCCATCGAGAACCTGGCGATCGAGCGCGCGAAGTCCGTGTTCGGCGTGGACCACGCCAACGTGCAGCCGTACTCCGGCTCCCCGGCGAACCTGGCCGCGTACCTGGCCTTCGCGCAGCCCGGCGACACCGTGCTCGGCATGGCCCTGCCCGACGGCGGCCACCTCACCCACGGCTGGTCGGTGTCCGCGACGGGCAAGTGGTTCAACGCGGTCCGCTACGGCGTGCGCAAGGAAACCGGCCGCGTCGACTTCGACCAGGTGCGCGACCTGGCCCTGGAGCACCGCCCGAAGCTGATCTTCGCCGGCGGCACGGCCATCCCGCGCACCATCGACTTCCCGCGCTTCGCGGAGATCGCGCGCGAAGTGGACGCCGTACTGGTGGCCGACATCGCCCACATCGCCGGCCTCATCGCGGGCGGCGCGCACCCGTCGCCGGTCGGCCACGCCCAGGTCATCACGACCACCACGCACAAGACCCTGCGCGGCCCTCGCGGCGCGATGATCCTTTCGGACGCCGCACACGCGAAGGCGATCGACAAGGCCGTGTTCCCCGGCCTGCAGGGCGGCCCCCACAACCACACGACTGCGGCCATCGCGGTCGCGCTGGGTGAGGCTGCGCAGCCGTCCTTCGCCACCTACGCGCAGACGATCGTGGCCAACGCCGCGGCCCTGGCGTCGGCGCTGCTCGACCGCGGCTACGACCTCGTCTCCGGCGGCACGGACAACCACCTGCTGCTGATCGACCTGACGAACAAGAACGTGGCGGGCAAGCCGGCCGCCCAGGCCCTGGACCGCGCCGGGATCGAGCTGAACTACAACACGGTGCCCTTCGACCCGCGCAAGCCGTTCGACCCGTCGGGCATCCGGCTGGGCACCGCGGCCATCACCACACGGGGGCTGCTGCCGGAGCACCAGGTGCAGGTGGCGGAGTGGATCGACCGGACGGTGGTGGCCGCGGCCGGGTCCTCTCCAGACGCGGAGCTGGACCGGATCGCCGCTGAGATCCGGGAGTTCCTGGAGCCGTTCCCGATTCCGGGTTACATCGCCTGAGTCTGCCTTTCGCTGGGCGAATGGTCCCCTCGTGCTTGGTGGTTGGCGCGGGGGGACCTTTTGCGTTTGTGGGTGTGGTGCGAGGGGACCGTTCGTGCCGTGGTGGTGGTGCGGGGGACTGTTCGCGCCGCGGACCTGGCGCGAGGGGACCGTTCGGGCCGAGGTTTGGTGCGAGGCGTCCGTCGGTGCCGTGTTGACGTCGCGAGGGGACTGTTCGCGCGGCGAGTTAGTTACGAGGGGACCGTTCGAGCTCGAAGGTTTGGCGCGAGGGGTCCATTGGTGCCATGTCGACGCCGCGAGGGGAAATGTTTGTGCGCCGTCGGCGTTGCGAGTGGACCGTTCGCGGAGCGGACGCGGCGCGAGCGGACCGTTCGTACGGTGTCGATGTTGTGAGGGAGCCGTCGTTCCGGCGGGCGCGGGCGTCCAGCTGTGCCGAGCGTTCGGCGGGACCGCTCGTGTCGTGGGCTTGCTGTGAGGGGACCGTTCACGCCGCGGGCTAGGTCCGAGGGGTCCCCTGGCGCCGTGTCGGTGTTGCGAGGGGACCGTTCGTGCTGTGCCGGCGGCGCAAGGTGAGCGGTCGTGGCGGTGGGTAAGAGGGTCGGTCGGGTTGGCGGTCGTAGCTGTCCAGTCGTGCCGAGCGGGTGGTGTGAGGGGACCACTCGCGCCGCGGACCTGGCGTGAGAGGACGGCTCGTTTCGCGGGTTTGGCGCGAGTGGACCGTTCGTGCCGTGGTGGTGGTGCGAGGGGACCGTTCGCGTGGCGAACGGGCCCGCCGGCAGCTGGGAGCGGAGCCGTCAGAACGGAGCGAGTCGGCGGCGGGCCGGGCGATGATGAGCCCATGTCGCCTCTTCGCCTGCCGGCCGTGTTCCTGCCGACGGGGCTCGTCGTGCGGTATCGCGCCGTTGATCGGGAGTTGGTCGGGTCTGCGTTGGTGGATACGCCGCGACACCTCGATGAGCTGGCCGCGGACATCGCGCGGCGCGGGATTCTCACGCCGCTCAGACTGGGGTTCAACGAGGAGTTCGCCATCCTGGACGGCAATCACCGCATCGCCGTGGCGGTGAGGCTGGGGCTGGGCGAGGTGCCCGTCGCGCTGGTGGAGGAGCCGCGGAGTCCCCGGCCGGGTCATGCGCGGCCCATGCGGGAAGCCGACTTCGCCCTGCTCAGAGGGCACCTGTAACTCCCTGCGAGCAGCGTCACACCCTACTTGCTTGCCTCATGCAAGCTTTCCGAGAACAGTTGCGCCCTGAAAGTAGTTGATGGATACAAGCAACTGCTCGACCAGACTTGAGGGAGTACCAAGATGACCGCCACCATCACCGCGGAAGGGGGCACCGGCAAGCTGTCGCACCGGCAGATCCTCACCGTGTTGTCCGGGCTGATGCTCGGCATGTTCCTGGCCGCGCTGGACCAGACCATCGTGTCGTCGGCGATGAAGACGATCGCGGACGAGCTGCACGGCCAGAGCCTGCAGGCGTGGGCCACGACGGCCTACCTGATCACCGCGACGCTCTCGACGCCGCTCTACGGCAAGCTGTCCGACCTGTTCGGGCGCAAACCCATGTACCTCACGGCGATCTCGCTGTTCCTGGCCGGCTCGCTGGCCAGCGGGTTCGCGAGCTCGATGTACGAGCTGGCCGCGTTCCGCGCGTTCCAGGGCCTCGGCGCCGGTGGGCTGATGTCGCTCGCGCTGGCGATCATCACGGACATCACGGCGCCGCGGGAGCGGAGCAAGTACCAGGGCTACTTCATGGCGGTGTTCGGGATCTCGAGCGTGGCGGGACCGGTCGTCGGCGGGTTCTTCGCGGGGCTGGACTCCTTCGCGGGCATCACGGGCTGGCGCTGGGTCTTCCTGGTCAACGTCCCGATCGCCCTGGCCGCGCTGGTCGTGGTGAGCAAGGTGCTGAACCTGCCGCACACCCGCGTGCAGCAGCGCGTGGACTTCCTCGGCGCCGGCGCGCTGACGCTCGGGCTGGTGCCGCTGCTGATCGTCGCCGAGCTCCTTAAGGAGAAGCCGCTTTCGGACAAGTCGGCGATGGAGCAGCGTTCGGAGCAGGAAGCGCTCGCGCTGGCGCACTGAAAAAGATCAACGAAAGGGCCGTTCACCCCAACCCGGGGTGAACGGCCCTTTCGCGTGTTTTCGGTCGCTCTCAGTGAGCGGGACCGTCGACCTCTTCCTTGGCCAGCCGGTCCTGCTCACGCTGGTACGACCGCGAAATCTCGGCCTCGGCCTCCGCGCGGCCCACCCACGACGAGCCCTCGACGCTCTTGCCCGGCTCGAGGTCCTTGTAGACCTCGAAGAAGTGCTGGATCTCGAGCTTGTGGAACTCGTTGAGGTGGTGGATGTCGCGCAGGTGCTCCAGGCGCGGGTCGTTGGTCGGGATGGCCAGCACCTTGTCGTCCGGACCCTTTTCGTCGGTCATGCGGAACATGCCGATGGCGCGGCAGCGGATCAGGCAGCCCGGGAACGTCGGCTCCTGCACCAGCACGAGCACGTCGAGCGGGTCGCCGTCCTGGCCGAGCGTGTCGTCGATGAAGCCGTAGTCCGCCGGGTACTGCGTCGCCGTGAACAGGGTCCGGTCCAGCTTGATGCGACCGGTCTTGTGGTCGACCTCGTACTTGTTGCGCTCCCCCTTGGGGATTTCGATCGTGACGTCGAACTCCACGGCCGTCCTCGCTGCTTCTCGAATCTCGGTATCCCACACGTCGTGGGCGGCAACCGTAATCACCTCATTGACGTCACTAGTGTGGACTACGCGCTGCCGCCGGGTCCCATGGATGTCGGCTAGGCAGCATGTGACCTTGGCCCCTTCCGGGCAGGTGAGAAGGAGTGGTGGGTGCCGGACAACGACCAGCCGATGTGGCCCGAGGGTGACGAGGACACGTCGTCGCGCACCGGTGGCGCGACGGCGCGCTTCCCCATCCCCAAGCCCGGCCAGACCGTCACGGACCGGCTCGCCGTGCCGAACGTCACACCGCCCACGGGTTCTTCACCGGGCTCCGGCGAGCGTCCGCCGGGGTCTTGGTTCAAGCCGAACGTGCCTCCTGAACTGATCCCGGGGCTGAACACTCCGGTCGAGAAGCGTCCCGGGCAGCCGGGTCAGCAGGGACAGCCGAGCCAGCCGGGGCAGTCCGCGCAGATGCGACAGCCGGGACAGCCGCGGCAGGACCTCGCCGACCGGCTGGGGCCACGGCCGGGCGAGCAGCCGCGAGCGCCACAGGCCCAGAACCAGCAGACGCCGGGGCAGCAGCAGGGCGAGCGGAGCCAGACCCAGCAGGGGCAGGGCCTGTTCGGTCAGCAGGATCAGGGCAGCCAGCCCCAACAAGGCCGGCAGTCGCCGCAGGGGCCGGGCCGCCAGCAGCCCGGCAACGCGCCGTGGGGCCAGCAGCAAGGTCAGCCGCAGCAGCAAGGCGCGTCCCAGCAGGGCCGGCAGCAACAGGGTCAGGGCCAGCCGGGACAGGGCCGGCAAAGCCAACAGCAAGGCCTTTGGTCGCAAGGACTGCCACTGGACCGCTCGGAGGGGCAGCGGTCCGAGGGGGAGAACCAGCCGGGGCAGCAGGATCGCCCGGAAGGTCAACGGTCGCAGTCCCAGCAAGGGCAGCAGGACCGTCCAGACGGCCAATGGCTGCAGGGGCAGGCCCAGCGAGGCCGCCAAGACGGCCATGGGCCGCAGTCCCAGAACCAGTTGGGGCAGCAGCAGGATCGGTCGGAGGGGCAGCGGCCGCAAGAGCGGAACCAGCAGGACCGCGCGGAGGGCCTGTGGTCACAGGGTTCGAACCAGTCAGAGCAGGCACAGGACCGCGCGGAGGGCCTGTGGTCGCAAGGTCCGAACCAGCCAGAGCAGGCGCAGGACCGCGCGGAAGGCCAGAGGCCGCACGGGCAGCAAGGCCGGCAGCAGGACCGCACGGAAGGTCAGAACCAGCCGGGGCAGAACCAGCAGAGTCAGGAGCTGTCCTCGTCGGAGCGGTCGCAGCAGGGGCCGTCCGATCAGTCGACTCAGCAGTTGCGGGTGCCGCCGGCTGTGCCCTGGGTGCCGGTGGAGCGGCCGGCGCGTCCGGGTGAGGGCGAGCGGAACCGCGACGAACAGAACCGTGGCGATCAGGGTCGCGGAGAGCAGAACCAGGGCGACCAGAACCAGAGCCAGAACGAAGAGCCGCGTCTGGGCGGGGCGATGTTCCAGGCTGCCGAGCCGTCGAAGGAAGAGGCGGGCGAGGGCGCCGGACCGGCCAACAGCGACAGCGGCACCGAGTACATCGACGTGTCCAAATGGGACGTCTTCCGCAATGAGCAGAAGCGCGAGGAACCCCGGCGCCAGCAACAAGACCGCCAGCAACAAGACCGCCAGCAACAAGACCGCCAAGAACCCGAGCGCCAGAACACCGAGTCCCCGCGTGAAGAACGCTGGGACGTCTTCCACACCAACCAGAGCGGCAAGGAACCCGAAGGCCCGCGCGAAGCACCCCAGTGGGACAGCCTCCAAAACCCAGGCCCCCGCGGCCTGCCGGAGCCACCGCGGGGTGCGGTGCCACCGGCGTCGGGGATGCAGGCGCGCCCCGTGCGGATCGAGCCGTCGGGTGGGCAGTTTCCGGCGGAGGCGACCGTCGGGATCGAGCGCCCCGCCGAAGGGTTCGCCGGCGGCTACGACGACCAGGAAAGCGGTGAGGCGCAGCGGGAGACCCCCGCGGATGAGCCGAAAACCAAGAGGGGCAAGAAGAAGTTCGTCGTCCTCGGGCTGGTCGTGGTGCTGGTGCTCGCGGCGGCCGGGGTCGCGTCCGCGATGCCGCAGGTGTCCAACCGGCTCGGCCTGCCGTGGGCGCCCAACGCGCCGAAGGGCGACAGCCCCGACCCCGCGTCCGTGACGCTCGCGTTGCACGGCCCGGAGACGTCGGGCCAGGGCCCGAGCGCGAGCGGCGTCGCCTCGGCGCTGGCCGGGCCTGCCGGTGCGTCGGCGCTTTCGCAGCTCAGCGGCAGCGTGATCGACCCCGCGACCGGCTCCGTCCTGTGGGACCACAGCTCGGCCGCGCCGCTGACCCCGGCGTCGACCACGAAGATCCTCACGGTGTCGGCCGCGCTGCTGTCGATGGACCCGACGAAGCGGATCGTCACCAAGGTCGTTCAAGGCTCGACGCCCGGCACGGTGATCATCGTCGGCGGTGGCGATCCGTCGCTGACGGCGCTGCCCATCGGCACCGACTCGCCGCTGTACCCCGGTGCGGCCCACGTGGACGACCTCGTCGCCCAGATCAAGAAGGCCGACCCCAGCGTCCAGAAGGTGCAGGTCGACGTCAGCGCCTACTCCGGCCCCACCACCGCCCCGGGCTGGGAGCCCGGCGACGCGCCGTCGACCTACGGCGCGCCGATCGTGCCCGCGATGGCCGACGGCGGCCGCCTCAACCCGTCGGTCGACGAGACGCCGCGGTCGGGCAACCCGGCGACCACGCTCACCCAGCTCGTCGCCGACAAGCTCGGCGCGCAGGCCGCCGGCACCGCCAAAGCGCCCGCCGACGCGAAGGTCGTCGCGCAGGTGCAGTCGGCGCCGTTGCCGGACCTGGCGTACGCGCTGCTGCAGATCTCCGACAACGTCCTCGCCGACGCCCTCGGCCGCCAGGTCGCCATGACCGCGGGCGCCGAGGCGTCGTTCTCCGGCGCGGCCGCGTCCGTGAAAAAGGTGCTGGCCGACCACGGGTTCGACGTCACGGGCCTGCAGCTGTCCGACACGAGCGGCCTGTCCAACCAGAACAAGGTGCCCGCGCGGCTGCTCGCGCAGGTGCTGGCCGAGGCCGCGGCGCCGGACGGCAAGAACCCGGACACCCCGAAGCTGCGCCCGCTGCTCGCGGGCCTGCCCGTGGCCGGCAGCCCCGCCGGCACGCTCGCCAGCCGCTACGCCACGCCGAACTCGGCCGCGGGCAAGGGCTGGGTCCGCGCGAAGACGGGCACGCTCACCGGCGTCAACACCCTCGCCGGCTACGTGCTCGACAGCGACAACCGCGTGCTCGCGTTCGCGTTCATGTCCAACGGCTCGGAGAAGAACCCGGGCCAGGCCGCGCTCGACGTGCTCGCAACCACCCTGCGGAAGTGTGGCTGCAACTAGGCGAATCGGTTGCGGATTCAGTCGGGCAAAGTGCCCTCGTGCAGGTAGCGTCGGACAGGTGAGCCAGGAAACCGAGACCCGACGGCGGCCGATGGTCGACTGGGACCTCGCGGCGTCCACCGGAGCGCGGTTGGTGCGCGGTGGTCCGCAGGTGCCGAAGGAAGAGGCCGCGCGCGCGGTCACCGACCTGCGTGACCTCACGGCCGAGGCCGAGGGCCACGTGCGGGAGCTGACGGGCCTGGGCAGGGACCTGCCGCTGCTGCCGGGCACGGTCGTCGACCGGCCGGGCTGGGTGCGCTCCGCCGCGTCGGGGCTCGAAGCGCTCACGGGCCGCGCGCTGCCCGAAGCGCAGGGCGGCCCGCTCGGCCCGATCCTGGCGTCGGGCGCGGGCGTGCAGACAGGACTGGTGCTGTCCTTCCTCGCTTCGCGCGTGCTCGGCCAGTACGACCCCTTCGGCGGCCCCGAACGCGAAGGGCAGCTGCTGCTCGTCGCGCCCAACGTGGTCGCCGCGGAGCGCGCGATGAAGGTGCACGCGCACGACTTCCGGCTGTGGGTCTGCCTGCACGAGTGCACGCACCGCCTGCAGTTCACGGCCGTGCGGTGGCTGCGCGACTACTTCGCCGACGAGGTCGAACGCCTCGTCACCGGCATCGCCGGCCACTCCGCCGACGGACTGTCCGACCTCGTGGGCCGCCTGCCCGAGGCGCTGAAGCAACGCGGCAAGGGCATCGGCATCGCCGAACTGCTGCAGTCGCCGTCCGAACGCGCGATCTTCGACCGGCTGCTGGCCCTGTCGACGCTGCTCGAAGGCCACGCCGACTACGTGATGGACGCCGTCGGCCCGCAGGTCGTGCCCACCGTCGACGTGATCCGCTCGCGCTTCAGCGCGCGGCGTCAGGGCGGCGGTGTCTTCGACCGCATGCTGCGCGCGTTGCTCGGGCTCGACGCGAAGATCCGCCAGTACGAAGAAGGCGCGAAGTTCACGAAGCACGTGGTGGACGCCGTCGGCATGGAGGGGTTCAACGCGGTCTGGCGGTCGCCGAACACGCTGCCGACCCGGGCCGAGATCAGCGATCCCGCGGCCTGGGTGCGGCGCCTGCACGGGTGAGCGCGCTCGCGGCGGTCCGCCGGGCCGTGCGGGAGTTCCTGACGACGCACACGCCGCCGCCGGAGGTGTGCGTCGCCGTGTCCGGCGGGGCGGATTCCCTTGCCCTGGCGGAAGCCACGGCATACGTCGCGCGCCACCTGAAGCTGCGTACGCGAGCGCTGATCGTCGATCACGGGCTTCAGGACGGCTCCGCCGAAGTCGCCGCGCGAGCCGCTGTGGCCGTGAAGGAGCTCGGAGTGGATGCGACGGAGATCCTCACCGTCGACGTCACCGGCAAGGGCGGCCCCGAAGCCGCCGCGCGCACCGCGAGGTACCGCGCGCTGCGCGAAGCAATGCCCGACGGCGAAGGAGGACTCGTGCTCCTCGGCCACACCCTCGACGACCAAGCCGAAACGGTGCTGCTCGGCCTCGGCCGCGGCTCCGGACCGCGGTCGCTGGCCGGCATGCGCCCGCTCGACCCGCCGTGGGGCCGGCCGCTGCTCGGCGTCACGCGGGAGCAGACCCGCGGCGCCTGCGCCGAGCTCGGCGTCGAACCGTGGCAGGACCCGCACAACGCCGATCCGCGCTTCACCCGCGTCCGCCTCCGCACGGAAGTGCTGCCGCTGCTGGAAGACGTGCTCGCCGGTGGCGTTGCGGCCGCGTTGGCCCGAACGGCCGCACAGCTGCGTGACGACACCGAGGCGTTGGACACAGTCGCGGACAGGATTCTCACCCGCGCGGGCGGGCCCGAAGGGCTGGCCGTGACAGTGCTCGAAGCCGAACCCGCGGCACTGCGGAGACGGGTTCTCCGCAGGTGGCTGCTGGGCTCGGGCGTGCGCGAACTCACCGACGCGCACCTGCGCTCGGTCGACGCGCTCGTGGCGCGCTGGCGCGGGCAGGGCGGCGTCTGGCTGCCGGGCAACTTGGAGGCGCGCCGGTGCCGTGGCAGGCTCTCGCTGTCCGGACCCGAACCCACCACCCGAGGGGAATGACCGTGTACGAGGGCGAGATCGCCTCCGTGCTCATCACCGAGCAGCAGATCAAGGACAAGATCGCGGAGCTGGCGGCCAAGATCGCCGCGGACTACCCCGAAAACGGCCAGGGTGACCTTCTCCTGGTGGGCGTGCTCAAGGGTGCCGTGATGTTCATGACCGACTTCGCCCGCGCTCTGCCGGTGCCGACGCAGCTGGAGTTCATGGCCGTGTCGTCGTACGGCTCCTCGACCTCGTCGTCGGGTGTGGTGCGCATCCTCAAGGACCTCGACCGGGACATCGCGGGCCGCGACGTGCTGATCGTCGAGGACATCGTCGACTCCGGCCTCACGCTTTCGTGGCTGCTGAAGAACCTCGCGAGCCGCAACCCCGCGTCGCTCGAGGTCGTCTCGCTGCTGCGCAAGCCGGAGGCCGTGAAGGTCGACGTGCCGGTGAAGTACATCGGCTTCGACATCCCCAACGAGTTCGTGGTCGGGTACGGCCTCGACTACGCCGAGCGCTACCGCGACCTGCCCTACATCGGCACACTGGACCCGCACGTCTACACGTCCTGAAGCCGGGGCTGAACCTCGCGGGGCCTTCGAACGTGTCAAAGGTGGTAACGCGCAGGCGGTGTTGCGGCGATCACACACAGCGGGGAACCTGGGGTTCGCCGATCGCGTCATAGGTGCCGACCTGGTGCGTTAACCTATGCGAAGACCTACTGCCAAGCGAGCGGGGAGCTCGCGCGGGGGAACGGAGAGAGGGCAATGGGCAACAGCAGCTTGGCCGATGCCAACGCGTTCAAGAGCGCCGCTGTCAACGGCCAGGTCGGCATCGACCCGGACGCCGCGCAGACCGCGCTCAACAAGATCCGCACGGGCAAGGACGCGGTCGAAGCCCTGCTCAACAGCGCGGGTTCGCTGGCGCAGCCGCCGAAGCTCGGCGCGAACCCCGTCGGCCAGGCGATGGCCGAGAAGTTCGTCCAGCGCGCCGACGGCGGTGGCGACTCCTACTCCGCGGCCCTGCAGAACCTGCTGAGCCAGTATGAGGCGGCCGAGCAAGGCATCCTCACCGCTATGGCTCGCTACCACGAGTTCGATCAGTCCGCGGCCGACCCGTTCCGCAAGGCCTGACGAGGGGGATCACGAAGTCATGGCTGGAAACCACGACAGCAGCAGCTACGGCCAGCAGCCGCCGGCGCAGAACGCGCCCGCGAGCGGGTCCGCGGTTCCGCTCGGCGACAACTCGGTCTCGCAGAACATCGTCGACTCCGCGCGCGGTCGCGCCGGCGGGTTCGAGATGGGCGGCGACCGGGCGATCGCCAACCCGCCCAACTGGAACGCGCAGGAGAGCCACCAGCTCTACAACGGCGCGATCACCGACAACGACCCGGGCACGGCCGAGGCCACCGGGCAGCAGTGGACCAAGCACGGCACCGAGCTGAAGACCGCGTCGGACGACCTGTTCAACGCCGTCGCCGAGCTCGGCAACGCGTGGGTCGGCGAAGGTGCCGCGGGTGCGCAGGGAGCGCTCGTGTCCATCGCCAACTCGGGCACGCAGGCCTCCGACGCCGCGCACACGATGGCCGACCGCCTCGCGAAGCAGGCCGCGGCCGCCGCCGAGGTCAAGAAGATGCCGGCGCCGCTCGACTACGACCCGAAGCAGGCCATGTCCGCGGCGCTGGCCGGCGGTCCCGCCGCGCTCGCCGCCGACCAGAAGGCCCAGGCCGACGCCGCCAACGACGTCAAGGCCCAGCAGGTCGCCTTCTTCAACGCCTACACGCAGTCGATGAAAGAGGTCGACAACACGACCCCGAGCTTCGGCCCCGACTCGCTCGGCATGAAGCCCACGCCCACGCACTTCAACGGCAACGACTTCGGCAACGTCGGCGCGGTCTCGGCGCCGGTCGGCGCCGGTGCGCTCGCCGCCGGCAGCTACGGCGTCGGCGGCGGTGGCACGGGCTACTCGGGCCACTCCGGCAGCAGCGCGGCCGCGGGGACGTCCGGTGCGGGCGGCCCGCTGGTCACCGGCAACTCGGGTACCTACGGCACGTCGGGCTTCGACGGCGGCCTGGCCGCTTCGGCAGGCGCGGGTGCCGCGCCCGCCCCGGCACCGGCTCCGGCCGCGCCGGCCGTGTCCGCCGGTGGCGGCGGTGGTGGTGCCGCTTCGGCGCTCGGCCTGAGCGCGCTGGGCGGCGGTGCCGGCTTCGCGAGCGCCAAGCTCGGCCAGGGCTCGCGCAGTGGCGCGCGTAAGAACGAGGAGAGCACGTCGGCGGCCGCCGAGCACCAGAGTGCCCAGGGCGCCGCGCCCGCGCAGCAGCAGGGCGTGGTCTCGGCCGGCGGCACGATCGGTGGCCAGACCCCGCCGGGCATGAACCCGATGGGCGGCGGCATGGGTGGTGGCATGGGCGCCCACGGCGGCCAGGGCCAGGAGGACCAGGAGCACACCCACGCGTCCTTCCTCATCGAGCCGGACCCGGACGACGCCTTCGGTGCCAACGAGGCCACGCCTCCGCCGGTGATCGGTGCCTGGTCGGACGACGACGACAACTGACGGACTTCCCGCGGGCGCGCGGCCTTCCCGGCCGCGCGCCCGCGTCTGTCTCGGACCGTCTGTCTCTGATCGTCTGTCTCGGACACGGCGCAGCACCACCGACAATTTCTTGAACACAACGTCCTGAACACAAGGTGTGACACGGGGTTTGGGGGTTTGGTCGATGCCGAACGCGGAGCTGCTCACCCCGCTCGAGGTGGACTTCCTGTGGGAGTCGGCCGCGCTGGGTGAGCTGCCCTACCCGCTGCGGATCCGTTCGCACGGCGCCACCGTCGACGAGCGCGACGCACTGCGCGCCCGCACGCTCGGCGGCCTGGTCCAGCGGGGTCTCGCCGACGGCCGCGGCCGGCCCGCGCCGCACGTCGAGGAGTACTTCGGCATCCTCGCCGCGCCCGACACGAGCCTCGACACGGTGCAGCTGCTCGATCCCAGCGCCGAACCGCTGCTGGCCGTGGCCGGCGTCGTCGGCGAGCAGGGCCTGTTCGCCGTGCAGGACCAGCGCGGCCTGCACCTGCAGCCGTGCCCGGCCGACGGCTTGGCCACCGCCATCGTCTCGCTCCTGCCGGGCGCGCCGCGCGGCACGGAGAAGTCGATCACGGTGCCGCTGGAGCAGCTCGTGGGCAGCTCTGGCGTCGACTTCATGCAGCGGCGCGGCAACCAGGTCGACGCCTCGGGCCGCGCGAGCGTGGACGAGGACCGCAAGGCACTCGCCCGCCTGCACGCCCAGCCGCGGCTGCGCGGCGGGCAGATCGGTGCCAACGCGCGCAATCGCCTCGGCGGGCGCAGCCGGTCGCCGGTGCTCAGCTGGTTCGACACGGAGACCGGCCGCTACTTCACGCAGGCCACCCGCGGTCGCGACGGGCGCGACTGGATCACCATCGCGCCGGCCGACGCCGCGACCCTGCGGCACCGTCTCGGCGAGATGATGGCCGGCGCGGCGGGGCAGGAGAGCGCGGCAGCGTTCTGAGGAGCTGCTGGTAGTTCAGCACTTCAGGCCGTTTCTGCCCGGGGTTCGCTCGCGCTACGCTGAGCAAGAGATCGATCCTGGAGGGTGAGCACCACCGCATGCACCAAGAGTTCTTCTCGCCGTTGGCGTTCGACTTCCTCTGGGAGTCCGCGGGTCTCGGCGAGCTGCCCTACCCGCTGCGCGTGCGCTCGCACGGTGCCACGGAAGACGAGCGCGTATCGCTGCGGCACCGGGTCGACGTCGAGCTCAAGGCGCGGGGCGTCCGCGACGCGCGCGGCCGGCTCGAACCGCCCGTGGACGAGTGGCTCAACCTGCTCGCCCGCGCGCCGATCTCGCTCGACGCGCTGCACATCCCCGAGTTCCAGGCCCACCCCGTCGCGCTGCTCGCGGCCGGCGACGGGCGGGCCGCCGGCGTCGTCGCGATCCAGGACGCCGACGGAATCTGGCTTCGGGAGACCCCGGCCGACGGCCTGGTCTCCACGATCGTCGACCTGCTGCCCGGCGGCCGCCGCGGCAGCGAGGCGTCTGTCACACTCCCGTTGGACGAGGCGTTGCACACACGCCCGATCCGCGTGCCTGTCGCCGCGGGCGGCCTCGGCGGGGCGGAGGAGAAGGGGCGACGGGCCAAGCGCCAGTCGCTGAGCGAGCGCGCGACGGTCGACCCGCGCGAGACGTACGCGCTGATCTCCGGCCAGCCGCGGCTTCGCGGTGGTCAGCTGGCCGCGAACAGCCGTACCCAGCTCGGAGCCCGGCAGCGGTCCCGCGTGCTGGGCTGGTTCGACACCGCCACGGGCCGTTATCTGAGCCTGTCGCGGGCGGGATCCGATGGCCGCGAATGGGTGACAGTGGCGCCCGCTGACCCGATGACGCTACGGACGCGACTCGGTGAGATGGTGGCTTCAGTGGCCGCCGACACACGCTAGGGTGACGCGAACCGGCACGATCCGGGAACCCTCATGCCGTATTGGCCGTTGACCTGCGTGAGGCTCACAAGGGTCGATCGTCCGGACGGGCGGTACCCTGGTGGGACTGGCCCGGGCACCACGGGTTGTCAACATCGTGATGGCGGGTATCACAGGAGCCGCCCAACCAGGGAGGGTCGAGGCCGCAAGGGCCGAGTCGTATGAACCGGAAGAGCGTGCTCAGGAACCCACTGCTGTGGATCGTCGCAGGGTTGCTGGCGTTGTTCGCCTACAACACGATCTTCGACAGCGATCGTGGCTACACCCAGGCTCCGATCTCCGTGGCAAACGCGCAGATCGACGCGGGTCACGTCAAGGAAGCCAGCATCGAGGACAAGGAACAGCAGGTCAAGCTGTCCTTGACCCAGAAGATCGACGTCAACGGCACCCAGACCGACCAGATCGTCGCGCAGTACCCCGCGAACGCGGCCGTGAACATCTACAACGACCTCGTCTCCGCGAAGGTCAACGGGCAGCCGGTCAAGTTCGACACCAAGGTCACGCAGCAGAGCATCCTGACGCAGATCCTCATCTTCGCCATCCCGCTGGCCCTTGTCCTGGGCCTGCTCATGTGGATGATGAACAACGCGCAGGGCGGCGGCAACCGCGTCCTCAACTTCGGCAAGTCCAAGGCCAAGCAGCTGAACAAGGACATGCCGAAGACGACGTTCGGTGACGTGGCGGGCGCGGACGAAGCCGTCGAAGAGCTGTACGAGATCAAGGACTTCCTGCAGAACCCGGCGCGCTACCAGGCACTCGGGGCGAAGATCCCGAAGGGCGTGCTGCTCTACGGGCCGCCCGGTACCGGTAAGACGCTGCTCGCGCGAGCCGTCGCCGGTGAGGCGGGCGTGCCGTTCTACACGATCTCCGGTTCCGACTTCGTCGAGATGTTCGTCGGTGTGGGTGCGTCCCGCGTCCGCGACCTGTTCGAGCAGGCCAAGCAGAACGCGCCGTGCATCATCTTCGTCGACGAGATCGACGCGGTGGGCCGCCAGCGTGGTGCCGGCCTCGGCGGCGGGCACGACGAGCGCGAGCAGACGCTGAACCAGCTCCTCGTGGAGATGGACGGCTTCGACGCCCGCGGCGGCATCATCCTGATCGCGGCCACCAACCGGCCGGACATCCTCGACCCGGCGCTGCTGCGCCCGGGCCGGTTCGACCGCCAGATCCCCGTGTCGGCGCCGGACCTGCGCGGCCGCAAGGCGATCCTCGAGGTGCACTCGAAGGGCAAGCCGATCGCGCAGGGCGTGGACCTCACGAGCCTGGCCAAGCGCACCGTCGGCATGTCGGGTGCGGACCTGGCCAACGTGCTCAACGAGGCCGCGCTGCTCACCGCCCGCCAGAACGGGCACGTGATCACCGACGTGGCGCTCGAAGAGTCGGTCGACCGCGTGGTCGGCGGGCCGGCGCGCAAGAGCCGCATCATCTCCGAGAAGGAGAAGAAGATCACGGCCTACCACGAGGGTGGGCACGCGCTCGCCGCGTGGGCGATGCCGGACATCGAGCCCGTGTACAAGCTCACGATCCTCCCGCGCGGACGCACCGGCGGCCACGCCCTGCTCGTGCCGGAGGACGACAAGCAGCTGATGACCCGGTCGGAGATGATCGGCCGCCTGGTCTTCGCGATGGGTGGCCGCACGGCGGAGGAGCTCGTGTTCCACGAGCCCACCACCGGTGCCTCCTCCGACATCGAGCAGGCCACGAAGATCGCCCGCTCCATGGTCACCGAGTACGGCATGAGCGCGCGGCTCGGCGCCGTGAAGTACGGCCAGGAGCAGGGCGACCCGTTCCTGGGCCGCTCCGCGGGCCGGCAGGCCGACTACTCGCTCGAGGTGGCGCACGAGATCGACGAGGAGGTGCGCAAGCTCATCGAGACGGCGCACACCGAGGCGTGGCACGTGCTCAACACCTACCGCGACGTGCTCGACAACCTGGTGCTGGAGCTGCTCGAGAAGGAGACGCTGCAGCGCAAGGATCTCGAGCGGATTTTCGCGACCGTCGAGAAGCGCCCGCACATCACCGTCTTCAACGAGTTCGGTGAGCGCACCCCGTCGGACAAGCCGCCCATCAAGACCCCGGGCGAGCTGGCGATGGAGCGCGGCGAGCCGTGGCCGCCGCCGGAGAAGGAGAAGCCGGTCCTGCAGCCGGCGCCGACGCCCGTCGGCACCGCCGCGGGTGCGGGTGACCTCCCCGGTGGTCCGCCGTACGCGCCGCCGACGCCGCCCGACCCGAACGCCAACCCGTACGCTCCGCCGCCCAACGGCGGCCGTCCGAACGGTGGGCCGAACGGCACTGGTCGCTGGCCCCAGTCGTATGGTGGTCAGCAGCCGGGCGGTCCGGCAGGCGGCTACAACCCAGGTGGCCCGAGCGGTGCGCAGAGCGGTCCGCCCAACTACGGGGCGCCTCCGGGCTGGACCCCGGCGACGTCCCCGGGCAGCCAGCCGTGGCGCCCCGCCGAAGACCGTCCGCGTGAGCAGGGCTGGTTCGCCGACGGCGCGAACGGCCAGCAGCCGGACGAGGGGCAGCAACGGCGTGACGTGGACGGACCAGACAAGCACTAGCGACGACGGCCTCCGCCCGGTCCCGGTCTTCGACCAGGACCGGGCGGAGCGCGCTGTCCGGGAACTTCTGCTGGCCTGCGGCGAGAACCCCGACCGCGACGGCCTGCGCGACACGCCGGCCCGCGTGGCCCGCGCCTACCGCGAGATGTTCGGCGGCCTCTACACCGACCCGGACGAGGTGCTCGCGAAGACGTTCGACGAGTCGCACGAGGAGCTCGTGCTCGTCACGGACATCCCGATGTATTCGAACTGCGAACACCACCTCCTCCCGTTCCACGGCGTCGCCCACGTCGGGTACATCCCCAACGCCAACGGCAAGGTCACCGGGCTGTCCAAGCTCGCCCGGCTCGTCGACCTCTACGCGAAGCGGCCGCAGGTGCAGGAACGGCTGACGTCGCAGGTCGCCGATGCGCTGGACCGCAGGCTGGAGCCGCGCGGCGTGATCGTGGTGATGGAGGCCGAGCACCTCTGCATGTCGATGCGCGGGATCCGCAAGCCCGGTTCGCTGACGGTCACGTCGGCGGTGCGGGGGCTGATGCGGACTTCGGCGACTTCGCGCGCGGAGGCGATCGAGCTGATCAAGGGCCGGCGCCCGTGATCCCGGGCCTGCCCCGGCCCGGGCGGTGCGCCGTGATGGGCGTGCTGAACGTGACGCCGGATTCGTTCTCCGACGGCGGCCGCTACCTCGACCTCGACCAGGCGCTGGAGCACGCGCGCGACATGTGGGCGCGCGGGGCGGACCTGATCGACGTCGGCGGCGAGTCGACGCGGCCGGGCGCGCTGCGCGTGGACGCGGAGACCGAGGCGGAGCGGGTGCTGCCGGTGATCCGGCAGCTGGCGTCGGAAGGTGTCGCGCTGTCTGTGGACACGACGCGTGCTTCCGTCGCGGAGGCGGCCGTCGAGGCCGGGGCGCGGGTGATCAACGACGTGTCCGGTGGGCTGGCCGACGCGAACATGGGGCGCGTCGCCGCGGAGTGCCGCGTGCCGTGGGTGCTGATGCACTGGCGCGGGCACAGCAAGGACATGACCAAGCTCGCGACGTACACCGATGTCGTGGCCGAGGTGCGCAGCGAGCTTCAGTCCAGAGTGGACGAAGCGCTCGCCGCGGGCGTGGACGAAAGCGCGATCGTGCTCGACCCCGGGCTCGGGTTCGCGAAGCACGCCGAGCACGACTGGGCGCTGCTGCACGGCCTGGATTCGGTGCTGTCGCTGGGTTTCCCGGTGCTCGTGGGCGCTTCGCGCAAACGGTTCCTCGGCCGGCTGCTGGCCGAAAAGGACGGTGAGCCGCGGCCGCCGGACGGGCGGGAGAACGCCACCGCAGCGATTTCCGCGCTGGCCGCCGCGGCCGGGGCTTGGGGAGTGCGCGTGCACGAGGTGGGCGCGTCACTCGACGCGGTCGCCGTCGCGGCCGCGTGGCGGAAGGGGCGGGCCGATGGCTGATCGCATCACGTTGACGGGGTTGCGGGTGTTCGGCCGCCACGGCGTGTTCGAGCACGAGAAGCACGACGGTCAGGAGTTCATCGTCGACGTCACCGCGTGGCTCGACCTCGGTCCGGCCGCCGCGTCCGACGACCTGACCAAGACCCTGCACTACGGCCAGCTCGCGGAGCTGGCCGCCGGGATCGTGGCGGGCGAGCCGTACGACCTCATCGAGAGCGTCGCGGGCAAGATCGCCGACGAGGTCATGCGCGACCCGCGGCTGAACGCCGTCGAGGTCACCGTGCACAAGCCGTCGGCACCGATCCCGCTGACGTTCGACGACGTCGCGGTCACCGTCCGGCGCGAGCGGTGAGCCGCGCCGTCCTCTCGCTGGGCTCCAACCTCGGCGACCGGCTGGCGTACTTGCGCATCGCGCTGGACACCGTCGGGCCGGCGCTGGTGGCCGTGTCGAGCGTGTACGAGACGAAGCCGTGGGGCGTCGAGGACCAGCCGGACTTCCTCAACGCCGTCTGCCTCGTCGACGACCCCGCGCGCGACCACTGGGCGTGGCTGGAGGTGGCGCAGGCCGCGGAGCAGGCGGCCGGCCGCGTCCGCGAGCTGCGCTGGGGGCCGCGGACCCTCGACGTGGACGTGGTGACCGTCGACGCCGTGGTTTCCGACGACCCTCGGCTGCTGCTGCCGCACCCCGGCACCCCCGACCGCGCCAGCGTGCTGATCCCGTGGCTGGAAATCGAACCGGACGCGGTCCTGCTGGGCCACGGTCCCGTAGCGGATCTCTTGCGGGCTCGGCCGGAGGACGACAAAGCGGGTGTCGTCCTCCGGCCGAACCTGCGGCTCGCTTAGACCCGTCGAGCTCCCCGCGGGCGTGGTGCCCCGCCTGGGGCGAGGTTCCAGGCTCGCCGACGCAGCGGCTGTCGCCGGATTGGGGCGGTGGCCACTGCGCCGGTGTGTGTCGCGCCGGAGGACTCAGCATTCGCCGGACCTGCGGCTCGCCTAGACCCGCCGGGGGCGAGCGACCCGCGGGCATGGTGCCCCCGCCTGTGGCGAGGTTCCAGGCTCGCCGCAGTGGCCGTCGCCCGGTTGGGGTGGCGGCCATCGCGCCGATGGGTGTCGCGGGTGGACGCCGGACCTGCGGCTTTGGTGACTCGGCGCCGTTCACCGGCCGTTCACCGATTCGGCGGTAACGCAGTCGGGCCCGCCCTTACTCAGACCGCAGCGCCGCCAGCAGGAAACCCACCTCGGGCTGGGCGCTCGGGATGGGCGGCCAGCCGTTGATGATCGCCAGCAGCTGCCAGTAGCGCTCGGCCCTGGGGTCGCCGCCGGAGGCGAACTTGTCGGCCAGGGCGCGGCGGAAGGCCGGGTCCGCGGGGTCGTCGCCGGTGCCGGCCGAGGCCGTGGCGATGGTGTCGGCCAGTTCTCGGCCCTGTGGTGAGTCGGGGCCGAGACCCGCGTCGAGGGCGGCGCGGGCGGCGGTGGACCAGGCGAGCCAGTTGTCGCGCTGGGCCTGTGTGACCTCGGTGGCGGCGCCGGCGTCGCGGTCGGCCGCGTGGCGTTCGCTCATGCCGCGGATCAGGCGGCGGAACTGCGGGTCCTGCACGAGCTCGGCGAACTCGAGCCAGGCCTCCAGCTGCTCGGGCGACGGGTCGTCCGGCAGCTCGGGCTTGGCCGAGCCCATGCGCTCGTAGAACTCGGGGTCCACGTCGAGGCCCTCGGTCATCTCGGCCCAGAAGTCGTCGACCAGGCGTTTGCGCTCTTCGTCGGACATCTGTGCGAGGCGGTTCATCAGCTTCACTTCCTCCAGTTCGGAATCTCTCTTCGCCACCGCCCGCAGCACGGCCCGGCGCAGCCGGAGCCTGCGGATCTGCTCGTCGAGGGCCTCGACGTGGCGCACGGCCAGGTCGCGCACCGACGACTCGCGTTCCAGGACGCGAGCGACGTCGGCGAGGCCGAGCCCCAGCTCACGCAGCGTCCGCACCAGCTCCAGCCGGGCGAGCGCGTGGGCGTCGTACAGCCGGTAGCCGGCGTCGGTGCGCTCCGTGGGCGGGAGCAGGCCCTCGTCGGAGTAGAAGCGGATGGTCTTGACCGGCAGCCCCGTCCGCCTGGACAGCTCGCCGATCGTGAAGACCGCGGTGGCACCCACACGACGCATGGTGGAGTCTCCAGCCACTGGAGGGTCAAGAGCTCTCGGTACGGTAGACCCCATGCACTTCACCCGGCCCCGTGAGCTGGTGGTGGCCGCGGTTCTCGGCCTCGTCCTGGTCTACGTCGTCTTCCAGCTCGCCTACGGTGACCTGCCCCGACTCCCGACACTGGCAGGAGTCACGTTCGCAGTACTCGCTGTGATCGAGGCGATCATGGCTTACACGATCAGGTCGAGAATCAAGGCCGGACGGGTGACGGCGTCGATCGGCATCGCACGCTCAGTAGCGCTCGCGAAGGCGTCCTCGTTGGCCGGATCCTTCATGACAGGGGGTTGGCTGGCAGCGTTCGCGTACGTTTTTCCCCGACGTGACGAACTCGTCGCCAGCGTCTTCGACACCCGTGCCGCGGTGGTCGGCGCGGTGTGCTCAGCGATGCTCGTAGCTGCGGCTTTGTGGCTCGAGCACTCCTGCCGGACCCCTCCCGGTGACGAGCGGCCTGACAACCGTTCGACGACCGGTTAACGACCAGATCCTGCCGCTCGAAGTACCGACTAGGTCTCGTTCGGATCACTAGAAGGTACGGTGTCTGTCATGACCGGCGTGGGTGACGACTCGCGCGGCCGCCTTCTGGGCAGGCCGTGGCTCGTCGTCGGATTCGTCCTCGCCATCGGAGCCACTCTCGCACTGGTGCTCAGCGACGACCTCCGGTTCCTCCGGTTGGGAATCGTCGCAGCCCTTTGGGCCGCCTTGATCGGCGCCTTCCTCGCCGTGAGGTATCGCAAGCACGCGGCGCACAGCGAGGACGCGGTCGCCGAGGCGCAGGCGGTATACGAACTGGAACTGGAACGCGAGATCGCGGCTCGGCGTGAGTACGAGCTGGAGATCGAAGCCGAGACGAGGGAGTCCGCGGAGGCCAAGTCGCGCGAAGAGCTCGACGCGCTGCGCGCCGAGGTGTCGGCGCTGCGCGAGAGCCTGCAGTCGCTGTTCGGCGGCGAGGTGCTGCTCGAACGCGTCGCGCTCACCGCGCAGGCCACGCGCATGCGCTCGCTCAACGACGACCAGCGGCTCGTGTCCGCCGGCTCGGAGTCGAAGAACGGCAACGGCAAGAAGCCCGCGCAGCTGATGGCCCCGAAGAAGCCGGTGGTCGAGGTCAGCAACGACCGGCCCACCGAGCTGATGGACCGCGTGCTCGACACCCCCGGCACCGACCGGCGGCGCAAGCCGGCCAACGGCACGGGCCAGCACGGTCCCGGGCAGGGCCAGGGGCCGAACGGCAAGCCGCCCGCTTCGCTGAACACCCAGCGCACGCAGCAGCTCGCGCGGCCGAAGCAGAACCGGCCGAAGCCGGCTCCGCAACCGTCGCCCCAGCCCCAAGCCGAGCCCGAGTCGGCCGCCGCGCGCGCCGTGAAGGCCGCCGAGCTGCGCGCCGAAGCCGCACGCCGCCAGGCCGCCGCCTCCGAGTCGCAGCCGACGCGCACCGTCGCGCCGGTCGCGAAGCCCGATTCGCTCGAGGAGACGCGCCAGGTGCCGCGGGCCGAGGTTTCGCGCCCGGGGATGCGCCGGGTGGAGCCGCCGGTGTCGCGCGCCGAGGCGTCTCGGCCGGATCTGCGTCGCGTCGAGGCGCCGGTGTCACGGGCTGAGGCCTCTCGGCCTGACTTGCGCCGGGTGGAGCCCCCGGTCTCGCACGCTGAGGTGTCTCGGCCGGACCTGCGCCGCGTCGAACCGCCGGTGTCGCACGCCGAGGTGTCGCGCCCCGACCTGCCCCGCGTGGGCCGCCAGGACCCGCCGACCGGAGAGTCGACGGCCGCGTGGAAGCCGGCCTGGGACGCGTCCGCCGACTTCGGCGACCGCCGCTCCTCCGGCGACACTCCGCCGAAGCCCCGCGAGGCCACCGCTTCGCGCACCGACCTCCCGCCCGTGGCGGAGCCCACGGAGCCGTCGCACGGGGAACCGGGCCAGCGCAAGCCTTCGCGCCTGGAACAGTTCTCGCGCACGGACCTGTCACCCCTGGCCGACTCCGCCCCCGCGACGAGGCACGGCGCCCACTCGAACCCGGGCGACGAACCCGAGGAGCCGGTCAACCCGACCCTGCCGGAATCGGTCCGCAGCACCGTCACCAAGAGTTCCGGCGGCCGCCGCCGCCGTTCCGACGACGAACCGGCCGAAACGCCCGGCAGCGGCCGCCGACGTCGCCCGGACGGCGAGCCCCCTGCGTGGGAAGGCATGGTCACCGAGCGGGCTTCGCAGAGCCGCCGCAACGTGCCCCCCGTCGACGCCCCCGAGGACACCTCCTCTCGCGGCCGCCGCTCCGCCGACCCCGCACCGGCCAGCGGCTCCCACGCGGCGGGTCGGTCAGTCACGGAACTCCTGGCCGCCAACGGCGCCGCCGAATCCGCCCCGCGCCGCCGCCGTCGCGCGGAGGACTGAACCGCACGGACAGCCCCGGCCCAGCATGAATGGGCCGGGGCTTTTCGCTGTGTACAAGCCTTCTGACGCCCCGCACCGCTGCACCGCCTCGCGGGCTCGCCGCTTGGCAAGCGCGGGGGTGATGGCAGCGCCGCCTCACTACGCCCGCGGGACCGGGGTCGTACGGCCGGTTCGACCCGAGCCGGAGGCGTCGCCGCCGGTAGCTGCCGGCCCGCCGCGCGGCAGGCGACGACAGCAGCGCCACTGCGCAGTCGTCGGTGACCCGAGAACGGCACCGAAACACTGGCCGGGCAGCGTCCCTGCGCTGGGCCGCTCGGCTGCTGTGGCCGGAGCAGGAGAGCGCGTCGGTTAGCGGCGCATTCGTCGCTGCGCCAGGAGCCAGTGGCCGGAGCCCGAAGGAACTCGCGCGGCAACGGCGGCCGGAGTCGAAGAGCGCGGTCGCTCTTCGAGCCGGATTCATCGTTGAGCCAGACGCCTGGGCCTAAAACCTGCGGCGCTTGCGCGGCAATCGCACCCGAGGCCGGTGGGGGCGGGCTGAGCCGGGTTCTTCGCGGAGCCAGAAGTCTGGAGCGGGGCTTGTGCGGCAACGGCGGCCGGTGCCGGAGCCGGGTGCGCTGGCCGAGCCGGATTCGTTGTGTGTGTGGCCTCTCCAGCCGAAACACCGAGCCCCGAGATCATCGGTGCGGTCGTCGCAGCCGAGGCCACGGCGGGGAAACCGTGGCCTCGAAGAGCCACAGCCAGCACCGCACACCTCACCCCCGTATGGTGACCGCTCGTGAACGGAACCCTCCCCACCACGAAGGGCTCAGCGGCGAGACCCGGTGCTCGCCTTCCGCGTCGGGTGACGGTGTTGTTGCCCGTGGTCGGGTTGATCGTCGTGGCGTTGTGTGGCCTGTTTCTGTTCGGGCTGGCCACGGCGCGCGTCGGGGTGGGGGCGGTCGCGATCGGGGTGCTGGCGGCGCTCGTGCCGGTGGCGGTGGTGGTCGCGGGGTTCCTGTGGGTGGACCGGTGGGAGCCGGAGCCCGCGAAGTTGCTGTTGCTGGCCTTCGCGTGGGGGGCGTGCATCGCGACGATCACCGCGTTGGTCATCAACAGTGGCGCCGAGGCCGTGGGTGACATCCTGCTCGGCAGTGGGAACGGTTCCAAGGTCAGCGCGCTCGTCTCCGCGCCGCTGGTGGAGGAAGCGGCGAAGGACGCCTTCGTGCTGCTCATCTTCTGGCGCCGCAGCGCGGAGTTCGACGGGGTGGTCGACGGGATCGTCTACGCGGGCTTCTCGGCGGCCGGCTTCGCGTTCACGGAGAACATCTACTACTTCGGCCGCGCGTTCGCCGAGTACGGCTTCGGAAACGGCGCCAACGCGGGTGTGCTCGCCGCGTTTTTCCTGCGTGGGGTGCTGTCGCCGTTCACGCATCCGTTGTTCGCCGTGATGGCGGGCATCGGGTTCGGGGTGGCGGCGCGCACGCGGCAGCGGTGGCTGCGGGTGGTCGCGCCGCTGGCCGGGTATCTGGCGGGCGTCTTGCTCCACGCGTTGTGGAACAGCGCCGCCACGCTGGGCGGCTCGAAGGCGTTCCTCACCGTGTACTTCCTGATCATGGTGCCGTTGTTCATCGGCGTGGTCTACGTGATCGTGCTGCAACGGCGGCGCGAACAGCGCATCGTGGCGGCCGCGCTGCCGAAGATGGTGGCCGACCGGTGGATCGCGAAGTCGGAGGTCAGCCTGCTGGCGAGTCTCTCGGGGCGCCGCGCGTGGCGCAGACAGGCCAGACGCGAGTCCGGCAGAGCGGCGGCGCGGGCGGTCGGGCTGTACCAGGCGAGCGTTTCGGAGCTCGCGTTCCTGGGGCGCAACAGAATCCGCAGCGAAGAGGACCAGCAACGCCAGGACGAGCTGCTGCGCACCCTCAAAGCAGCTCGCGCCGACGCCGTGCGCCTCGCCACCACGGCCGAGCCGCGATGATCGTCATCCCCCCGGCGGGGTAGCTCGATCGAGCCGAAAAACCCGTGCTCAGCGGGGGTGCGGCGGCCCTCCGCCGCACAGATCTCCGAGACGCGATTAAATTACTTCCGCGATTGAACGACCGGGTGAAGCTCGTCACCAGAGCTCCGCGATCCGGACGCGACGGGGCTACTCTCGCGCCGTCGTCTGGTACCCGCGCCGTAAGAGCGGGACTGGAACGAGCCAAGGAGTTTCAAGCCATGAGCGTCCACAGGCGCACGCCATGAACCGACCGGCCCGCCTCGCGGTGGGCGTGGTCTCGGCCGGCCGGGTGGGCAGCGTCCTCGGCGCCGCACTGGCCAGGGCCGGCCACACGGTCGTCGCCGCTTCCGGCCTGTCGGCCGAGTCGCTGGCGCGGGCCGAACGCCTGCTGCCCGACGTCCCCCTGCTGCCGCCCGACGAGGTCGTCCGCCGCGCCGACCTGGTGCTGCTCGCGCTGCCCGACGACGCCCTCGAAGGCATGGTCCGCGGGCTCGTGGCGACGGAGTCGCTGCGGCCGGGCCAGATCGTCGTCCACACCTCCGGCGCCCACGGCGTCGACGTCCTGCAGCCCGCCGCACAGGCCGGTGCGCTGGCGCTCGCGCTGCACCCCGTGCTCACGTTCACCGGCCGCGCCGAAGACCTCGAACGCCTCAGCACCGCCAGCATCGGCGTCACCGCGGCCCCCGACGACGAGGTGGCCTGGAACGTCGGCGAGGCGCTGGCCGTGGAGATGGGCGCCGAGCCGGTGCGCATCCCCGAGGCCGCCCGCGCGCTCTACCACGCGGCCCTCTCGCACGGCGCCAACCACCTGATGACGCTCGTCGCCGACTGCACGGAGCTCCTGCGCGAAGCCGGAATCGGGCATTCGGAACGACTCGTCGCACCACTGCTGTCGGCCGCACTGGATAATGTGCTGCGCCACGGCGACCGCGCCCTCACCGGCCCGGTGGCGCGTGGTGATCTCGGCACCGTCCGCAAGCACCTCACCGTGCTCTCGGGAACGGAGCCGGCGATCGCCCCGGCCTACCGGGCACTGGCCCGGCGCACGGCCGAGCGGTCCCACGCCGCCGGCCTGCTCGACGCGGCGACCGCCGCCGAGCTGACCGACCTCCTCGACGACCCCGCCGAAGGGCAGACCCCGTGACCACACCGAAGTTCCAGCGCGCGACGCTCAACGCGTACCAGCCGCCCGAACACATCAGCCAGGTGAGCCGCGCGCTGCGCAGTGTCGGCCACAAGGTGGCGCTCGTGCCCACGATGGGCGCGCTGCACGACGGCCACCGCGAGCTGATGCGCCGCGCGAAGCGCCTGCCGAACACGATCGTGGCCGCGTCGATCTTCGTGAACCCGCTGCAGTTCGGCGCGGGCGAGGACTTCGAGGCGTACCCGCGGCGCATGGAGGAGGACCTCGCGACGCTGGGCGAAGCCGGCGTCGAGCTGGCCTTCACGCCGAAGGCGAGCGACCTGTACGCCGAGAACGCGATGGTGACCGTGCACCCCGGCCCGCTCGGCGACGAGCTGGAGGGCGCCGCGCGGCCCGGGCACTTCACCGGGGTGCTCACTGTCGTCGCGAAGTTGTTCAACCTGCTGCGCCCGGACTACGCGTTCTTCGGGGAGAAGGACTACCAGCAGCTGGTGCTGATCAAGAAGATGGTGGCCGACCTGAACATCGACACCCGGGTGATCGGGGTGCCGACGGTCCGCGAGCGCGACGGGCTCGCACTGTCTTCCCGCAACGTGTACCTGACGCCGGAGCAGCGGGAGGACGCCGTGGTGCTTTCCGCGGCGCTGACCGCAGGGGCGCACGTCGGCCGCGAAGGGGCCGAAGCGGTGCTGGACATGGCTCGCCGGACGCTCGCCGAGCGTCCGCAGGTGGAGGTGGACTACCTGGAGCTGAGGGGAACCGATCTCGGGCCGGCGCCCGTCGACGGTGAGGCACGGCTGTTGATCGCCGCCCGGGTGGGGAGCACCCGGCTGATCGACAACGTGGGAGTGCTGCTCGGACGGGCTGTGGACCATCCGAGCGTGGATCCGGACGCAGGGGAATAGGGAGAGTCCACGATGTACCGCACGATGCTGAAGTCGAAGATCCACCGGGCCACGGTGACGCAGGCGGATCTGCACTACGTGGGGTCGGTGACCGTCGACGAGGACCTGATGGAGGCCGCCGACCTCCTGCCGGGTGAACAGGTGTCCATTGTGGACGTCACGAACGGCGCCCGGCTCGAGACCTACGTGATCAAGGGTGAGCGCGGCAGCGGCGTGCTCGGCATCAACGGCGCCGCGGCGCACCTGGTGCACCCCGGTGACCTCGTCATCCTCATCTCCTACGGCCAGATGGACAGCGTGGAGGCGCTGAACTACGAGCCGCGGGTGATCTTCGTCGACGAGGACAACCAGATCGTCGAACGCGGGACCGATCCGGCCCACGCGCCGGAGGGGTCGGGGCTGCTGAGCGGCACCGTCACGCTGCCCGAGGAGGACACGATCGCCTTCCCGGTGGCCGAAACCGCCGACGCCCGCCGGCTCGACGCGTTGCTGCACGCGGAAAGCTGAGCCCGTAACCCACCGAGTCGGCGGCGAAACCGGGCCGCAGTAAAGGAAGTCCGCGTTGCTGCTCACCGTCGACGTCGGCAACACCAACATCGTCCTCGGCCTGTACGAGGGCCAGCGGCTCGTCGGCGACTGGCGCATGCGCACCGACGCGCGCATGACCGCCGACGAGCTCGCGCTCACCATGCGCGGCCTGCTCGGCCCGCACGCCGACGCGATCACCGGCATCAGCGCACTGTCCACAGTGCCCGCCGTGCTGCGCGAACTGCGCGTGATGCTGAGCCGCTACTACGCGCGGCTCCCGAAGATCGTGGTGGAACCCGGCGTGCGCACGGGCGTGCCGCTGCTCGTGGACAACCCCAAGGAGGTGGGCGCCGACCGGCTCGTGAACACCCTCGCCGCCCACCACCTGCACGCCACCGCGTGCGTGGTGGTCGACTTCGGCACGTCCACGAACGTCGACGCCATCTCCGCCAAGGGCGAGTTCCTCGGCGGCGCGTTCGCCCCCGGCATCGACATCTCCGTGGACGCGCTCGCCGCCCGCGCTGCCGCGTTGCGCAAGGTGGAACTCGTGCGGCCGCGGTCGGTCATCGGGAAGAACACCGTGGAATGCCTGCAGTCCGGCATCCTCTACGGCTTCGCGGGCCAGGTCGACGGCCTCGTCAAACGCATTGTGCGGGAACTGCGCAGCGAGGAAACCGAGCCGGTCGCGGTGATCGCGACCGGCGGCCTCGCGCCGTTGGTGATCGGCGAATCGGAGACGATCAAGGAGCACGTCCCCGATCTGACGTTGCTGGGGCTGCGGTTGGTCTACGAACGAAACGTGCGCTAGTTCTGCGCGAGGAATTCCTCCCAGGTGCGGGTGCCGGTTTCCGCGTCGAGGTTGAGGTTGTCGCCCGCGCGGTAGGCGCGGCCGGCCTTGCCGGGCAGGCGGACGGGCAGCTTGGGGCGGCGCTTTCCGTTGGCCCGCAGGTAATCCTCCACGAGTTCACGCATGGTGTAGACCTTCGGGCCGGCCAGGTCGGGGACGCGGCCGGCGGGCGCGCCGAGGGTCAGTTCGGCGAGCCGGGCCGCGACGTCGTGGGCGTCCACCGGCTGAAACCGCATGCCGCCGGGCACGGGGACGACGGGCAGTTTCGCGGCGGCGCGCACCGCGTCGAGGCAGAAGCCGTGGAACTGGGCGGCACGCAGGATCGTCCACGGCAGACCCGAGGCGATCACCGTCTTCTCCGCCTCGAACTTGCGCGTGAAATAGCCCAGCGGCACGCGGTCGGCCGCGATCACCGAGATGAGCACGAAGTGGCCCACGCCCGCGCGTTCGGCTGCTTTGACCAGGTTCGCGGTGGCCACGTCGTCACCTTTGGGTCCGCCGGCCAGGTGCAGCACCACGTCGACGCCGTCGACGGCGGCTTCCAGCCCTTCGCCGCTGAGCAGGTCGCAGGCGACGTGCTCGGCGGCGCCGGCGGGTGCGTGGCGGCTCAGAATGCGCAGCTTCCCGTCCCGCAGCAGCGGGGTGACGAGGGTGCCGAGCGTGCCGGTGCCGCCGGTGACGAGGATCGTGCTCATTTCTTCCTCCGTTCCGGTCACGTGACCGGGATTGTCGGTGTGTACTTCGGTGAACCCGCGCGACGGAGGAATGTGACACGTGGACGAAAAGGCCTGGTTGGCGCAGCAGTTCGAAGAGAACCGGCCGCGGCTGCGCTCAGTCGCGTACCGGATGCTGGGCTCGTTGAGCGAAGCCGAAGACGCCGTGCAGGAAGCCTGGCTGCGGCTCGACGGCGTGGACGCGCGGGAGATCGAGAGCCTGCCCGCCTGGCTCACCACAGTCGTCTCGCGCCAGTGCCTCAACCAGCTGCGCACGCGCGAACGCCGGCGTGAGGACTCGCTCGAGGCGCAGGTCTTCGAACGCGGCGACGACTTCGACCTCGAGGCGGAAGCGCAGCTCGCCGACTCGGTCGGGCTGGCGCTGCTGGTCGTGCTCGACTCGCTGGGGCCGGCCGAGCGCATCGCGTTCGTGCTGCACGACATGTTCGCGGTGCCGTTCGAGGACATCGCCGTGATGCTCGACCGCACCCCGGCCGCCGTGCGCCAGATCGCCAGCCGCGCCCGGCGCCGCGTCCGGGGCGAGCAGCAGCCGACGGCCGACGTCACGCGCAGCCGCCAGGCCGTGGAGGCCTACCTGGCGGCCGCGCGCGGCGGCGACTTCGAGGCGCTGCTGCAGCTGCTCGACCCCGACGTGGTGCTGCAGGCCGACGCCGCCGTGTCCGGGGCTCCGGCGCCCGTCGTGCTGCGGGGCGTCCGCAGCGTGAGCAAGGGCGCGCTGCTCGCTTCGGCCCGCGCGCGGGGCACGCAGGTGGCGCTGGTCAACGGTGCGCCTGCCCTCGTGCTCGCACCGCGTGGCCGGCTCGAAGTGGTGCTCACGTTCACCTTCGACGGCGACCGCATCACGGCGATCGACGTGGTCGGTGATCCCGAGCGGCTGCGTGCGTTGGAGATTTCAGCTTTCTAGTGCAGCACCTTCAACCCCACGACCCCCGCGACGATCAGCACCAGGCACGCGATGCGGCCGATCGTCGCGGGGTCGTGGAGGGCGAAGATGCCGTAGACGGCGGTCCCCACGGCACCGATGCCGACCCACACCGCGTAACCGGTGCCGAGGGGAATGCTGCGCAGGGCGTACGAGAGACCACCCATGCTGGCGATGAGGGCGACGAGGAAGACCACCGTCGGCCACAGTTTCGTGAAGCCCTTGGTGGCCGACAGCGCGGCCGCCCAGACGGTTTCGAGGACGCCGGCGACGACGAGAACGAGCCAAGCCATGATCAGAACCTTCCGCAGTGAGATGGAGATCCACTGCGCCGTCTTGTCCTGACCGGGTACGACGCTCTCGTCCGGGACGCCGCGAACGACGTCACCACTCAAGCTAGCACCGACCCGAACGCCCGGCCGGTGATCTTCGTCGCCAGGGAACTTCAGCTCTTGCGAGCCCGGAACACCGTCGTCACCAGCGGGTAGTCGAACTCGCCCGCGCCCGCTTCCGGCACCGCCAGAAGGTACTCGCGCGCGGCGGCCAGGGCGGCGTCGCGTTCGGCCGGTTCGGCGACCAGGAAGTTGGAGTGCGTACCGACGGTGGCGAGCAGCGTGTCGATCGTGCGGCGGTGCGTGTGCGGGAACTCGCTGTCTTCAAACGGCTCGAAGCCGGCCGCCGACAGGCCCTCGTTCTCGTCGCGGAACACGCGGCTCACGCCCGTGCGCACGATCTTCGCGAACTCGACGACCCAGTTCACCGTCAAGTCGTCGTGGTTCCACAGCGCGACGACGACCCCACCCGGGCGCAGCACGCGGTGGATCTCCGCGAACGCCGGCTCCAGATCGAACCAGTGCAGCGCCTGCCCGACGAACACGGCGTCGACGGACTCGTCGGCCAGCGGGATGTCCTCGGCCTTGCCGGTGAGCGCCCTCGTGTCCGGCAGGAGCTGGGACAGCTGGGCGAGCATGCCCTCGTCGGGCTCCACCGCGGTCACGGTGAGGCCGAGGTCGACCAGCCCCTGCGTGAGCTTTCCGGTGCCGGCCGCGAGGTCGAGCACCTCGCGCGCGTCGTGCGCGGCGCCGGCGAGCCCCCATTCGACGGCGGCCTGCGGGTAGTCGGGCCGGTGCTCGGCGTAGGCGGCGGCGTGGCCGCCGAACGACGAGGCGCGGCGGGCGTGGAGTTCCTGGTCATACGTGGGATCGGTCACGAGAACCGAGACTAATACGGGAAAAGGCAGTGCCGGTGCCGCGAAGGGTAATCCGGTTGGCGTAGCCGACCAGCGGGTTCGTACGCTATGGGCCATGACCGAATTCCCCGCGCCCGACGCGCTGCCCGAAGACGACCTGCCCGAACAGATGCGGGTGCGCCGGGACAAGCGCGACCGGATAATCGCGGAGGGTGTCGATCCTTACCCCGTAGAGGTTCCCCGTACCCACTCGCTCGCCGAGGTTCGGGCCGCGCACACAGATCTCGAACCCGACACCGCCACTGGTCAGACGGTCGGCGTCACCGGCCGGGTGATGTTTCTGCGCAATACGGGCAAACTGTGTTTCGCCACTCTTCGTGAGGGTGACGGCACGGAACTGCAGGCGATGCTCAGCCTCGCGAAGGTCGGTGCGGAGTCGCTCGCGTCGTGGAAGAGCGATGTCGATCTCGGTGACCACGTATTCGTCTCCGGCGAGGTGATCACTTCCAAGCGCGGTGAGCTTTCCGTGATGGCCGACAAGTGGCAGCTCACGTCGAAGGCGCTGCGGCCGTTGCCCAACACGCACTCCGACCTCGCCGAGGAAACGCGAATCCGGCAGCGTTATGTCGACTTGATTCTGCGCGATCGGGCCCGCGATGTGGTGCGCACTCGCGCCGGCGTGGTGCGCTCGCTGCGTGAGTCGTTCCACCGCCGCGGATTCACCGAGGTCGAGACGCCGATGCTGCAGACGCTGCACGGCGGCGCCGCGGCCCGGCCATTCGTCACGCATTCGAATGCGTTCGACCTCGAGCTGTACCTGCGCATCGCGCCGGAGCTCTACCTCAAGCGCTGCGTGGTCGGCGGGATCGAGAAGGTTTTCGAGATCAACCGCAACTTCCGCAACGAGGGCAGCGACTCCTCGCACTCACCCGAGTTCGCGATGCTGGAGTACTACGAGGCCTACGCCACGTACGACACGAATGCCGTGATGACCCGCGAACTCATCCAGGAGGCCGCGGAGAACGTGCTCGGCACCCAGGTCGTCACCCTCGTCGACGGAACGGAGTACGACCTTTCCGGCGAATGGACGACGCTCGGCATGTACGAGTCGCTGTCGGAGGCATTGGGTGAAGAAGTGTCACCCGAGACTCCCGCCGAGCGGTTGCACAAGATCGCCGAGGCGCGCGAGATCGAGGTGGACCCGAAGCTCGGCCACGGCAAACTGGTCGAAGAACTGTGGGAACACCTCGTGGGCGACGATCTCTCCGCTCCCACATTTGTGCGTGATTTTCCGCTCGAGACATCCCCGCTGACCAGGCAGCATCGCAGCCGGGCCGGGGTCGCGGAGAAGTGGGACCTCTACGTGCGCGGTTTCGAACTCGCCACGGGTTACTCCGAGCTGGTGGATCCGGTCGTGGAGCGGCAGCGCCTCACCGAACAGTCCCTCCTGGCGGCACAGGGTGATAGCGAGGCCATGCGTCTCGACGAGGATTTCCTTCGTGCCCTGGAGTACGGAATGCCACCCAGCGGCGGTGTCGGAATGGGAGTCGACCGGCTGCTCATGGCGCTGACCGGTCTCGGTATCCGGGAGACGATCCTCTTCCCCCTCGTACGGCCGGAATAACCCACCCGTCGGTAGGAACCGGCCGGGTTTATCTCAAACGAGATTTGCACGCGGCCGGATGAGCGGGTATTAATGTGAGTGACAAAGACTTCTGTCCCGGGGCTCGCCCCGTAACCAGATCATTCGCGTAAGCCCCGCAGGAGGAATCAGATGGCACAGAAGGTGCTCGTCTCCCTGGTCGACGACCTCGACGGCAGTGAGGCCGAAGAGACCGTCGAGTTCGGTTTGGACGGTGTGACCTACCAGATCGACCTGTCCTCGGAAAACGCCGAGGAGCTGCGCGACGCACTGGCCCAGTACGTGGAGCACGCCCGCCGCGCCGGTGGCCGCAAGCGCGCCGCGCTGCGTCCGGTCGCGGGTGCGAAGGCCTCGGCCCGCCCGGCGACGGTCGACCGCGAGCAGAACCAGGCCATTCGCGCCTGGGCTCGCAAGAACGGTTTCGCGGTTTCCGACCGGGGCCGGATCCCGTCGGAGGTCGTGGAGGCCTACCACCAGAAGAACTGAGGGGCAACAACGAGGAGGCGGCCGCCGGGGATATTTTCCGGCGGCCGTTTTGCTGTCCGGTTTCTGTCCGGTCGCTTGTGCTGGGTCGGCTTGCGTTCAGCGCGGCTTGTGTGCGATCGGCTTGTGTTCGATCGGCTCGGCCGAGACGGCGCGGCGGGCCGAACGGGCGAACTCGCCGGGCGAGCATCCGGTCACCGCTCGGAAATCGCGGGTGAAGTGCGGTTGATCGCTATAGCCGAGCCGGGCGGCGAGGTCCGCGAAATCGGGACTGCCGGCGTCGGCGAGCGATCGTGCGGCGTCGTTCAGGCGGTATATCCGGATCGCCCACTTGGGCGTGCAGCCGACGTGTTCCGCGAAGAGCCGCTGAAGCGCTCGTGCGGACAAGCCGGCCCTCGCGGCGAGTTGATCGACGCGCGTGATTTCCGGATCCTCCGCGATTGTTTCCACCGCCGCGGCGGCCGTCCGCGCGGCGGGTGCAAGAGCCGACTGCTTTGCGATCAGCAAGTTGTCGACTGCAGCGATCATTTCCTGATCGCCACTCGCATTTCGCACCGATTCGGCCGCTTCCGCCCCGCCGCCGCCGAAGACGTCCTCCAACGGCACGGATCGGTCCGCGAGGAGCCGCACGGGGGCGCCGAGAAACGGGCGGAAGCACCCGGGCCGGAACCGCACGCCCAGCCCGTGCGCGCGGCCCTCGAGCCGGTGCGTGAACAGTGTGTGGCCCGGGCCGTAGACGCCGCACGCGCCGGGGAAGAAGGTCACGTGCACGGCGACGTTGGGCAGCACGTGCTGGTCGTGGAAACCGTCGAGGTCCCAGTTCAGGACCCAGTGGTAGTCGACGAACTCCGCGAGCGCGGGCGCCGGGGCGTGGCGGGCGAGCGTGAACTTCGTGCGGGCCACGTGCTCGTCGACGATGCCGCGAGGGATCCGGCGCATGCGCTTCACGCTAATGCGTCGCGTTCGTTCAAGACGCGTGTCGCGCGCGGCTGCTTGGCTTCGCGCATGACCGATCACTCCGCCCTGCTGCGACCGGCCGCGGCCGAGTTCTTGCGCGTGGCGGCGGCCGCGCAACCGCTCACGGCGCCCACCCCGTGCACCGGCTACGACGTGCGCGGCCTGCTCAACCACTCGGCCGCGGCCGAGTTCTTGCGCGTGGCGGCGGCCGCGCAACCGCTCACGGCGCCCACCCCGTGCACCGGCTACGACGTGCGCGGCCTGCTCAACCACCTGCTCTACTGGGGCCCCTGGCTCGCCGCAGCCGGCCGGCGCGAGACGTACCTGGCGACCGGCACCGAAGCCGATGCGGACCTCGTCGGCGAAGGCTGGCTCGCGACGCTGGAGAAGCAGACCCAAGACCTGGTCGACGCCTTCGCGCCCGCAGCCGCGTGGGACGGCCTGGCGACGCTCGGCTCGGCCACGATGCCCGCGGCGATCGTCGGCGACATGGTGCTCGGCGAGTTCGTGATCCACGGCTGGGACCTCGCCCGCGCTGTCGGGGTGACGCTGAACTGCTCCGAAGAAGCCGCGGAAGCCGTGCGCGCGTCCGCCGTCGCCATGGGCGAGCAGGCGCGCGCGATGGGCGTCTACGGCCCCGAGGTACCGGTTGCGGCCGGCGCTCCGGCCCTCGACCGCGCGCTGGGCGCATCCGGCCGTGACCCGGCCTGGACGGTGTGACCTGCGCTCACCGCGAGCAGACGCGCGGGCATTCCTCGCACTCGGCCTCGCCCGGTAGGAGATAGGAGAAGCAGCAGCTCTCCCGCCGGCGTTCCCAGGCGCGGTGCCCTTCGGCGTCCACGGCCATGCGCAGCGTCGACGCGGAGGTCAGCGGCCGGTAGCGGTCGTCCAGCACCAGCGCGGCGTCGGCGACTCCGGCGCCTTCCGCGTCCGGCGTCCCGCCCTGGCGGCCCGCCCACCACAGCGAGTTGTCCAGCGCGTCGGTGGCCGCGGCCCACAACATGCGGCGGCCCAGCCGGCTGTTCGGCGCGTACGACCGAACGAAGCGTGTGGCGTGCGCCACGAACTGGGCGCGCAGCACGGCGGCGAGTGCGCGTTCGTCGGCCACGACCGTGGCTTCCGGGCGAGCGGAGCCGGGGTCGGTGGGCAGGCAGTAGAAGCTGTCGCCCAGCACGGCCATGCCGTCCGGGTGGGGACGGTCGTCGCCGAGGCCGAAGGCGAGCTGCTCGGGTTTGAGCGAGGGCACCCGGCGTTCGTGGTGCAGCAGCAGCGCACCGACGTAGGCGGGCACGTGCAGGTACCACGACATGACGTAGCTCGCGGCCGTGCGCTCGGGCGCGGCGCCGTGGTTGTGGAGAAGCCACTTTTCCAGCCGTTCACGCCATTCGGTGAAAAGCTCGGGGTGTTCGAGCAGCTCGGCGCAGTGGAACCACCCGGTCGGGACGTCTCGCCGCAGCTCACCGCGCTCCTGAAGCCCCCCGACCCGCAGGAGCGAACTGGCGAGACCGTCGCCGACGTCACGGGAAGACCGCTGCTGGTTCACGCGGCCCTCCTCAACCGGTCGAACTGATTAGGCGTGCCTAACCTTACAGGCGTTTCGCCGTTGCGCCAATCGGGTGCCCACCTGGTGGAAACGGGCAGCTCGCGGATGTGTTCGCGCTGAGCGGACAGGGGGGTGCGAGCGGAATCCGAACGCGGGCCCGTACGTTCGACAAGAGGTAAAAGTGCAGGGCAACCGGATGTTGGATGGTGACCGGAGCGGTCACCGGCCGGGTGCCAAAAGGCCACCGCAAGCCGTAGTGGTACGCAAGCGCGACCGCTTGGCTACTACAGTGGTCTCACGGTGCTGTCCGTCGCGGGTGAAATCCGTGGCGGGAACGGGCCGCCGACGCAGCAGTCGAGGGAGTGCGCATGTTTGAGAGGTTCACCGACCGCGCGAGGCGGGTGGTCGTCCTGGCCCAAGAAGAGGCCCGGATGCTCAACCACAACTACATCGGCACCGAGCACATCCTCCTGGGTCTGATCCACGAGGGTGAGGGTGTCGCCGCCAAGGCGCTCGAGTCGCTGGGCATTGCCCTCGAGGGAGTGCGCCAGCAGGTCGAAGAGATCATCGGCCAGGGTCAGCAGGCGCCGAGCGGGCACATCCCGTTCACGCCTCGGGCCAAGAAGGTGCTTGAGCTGTCGCTGCGCGAAGCGCTTCAGCTCGGCCACAACTACATCGGAACCGAGCACATCCTGCTCGGCCTGATCCGCGAGGGTGAGGGCGTCGCCGCACAGGTGCTCGTCAAGCTCGGCGCGGACCTCAACCGGGTGCGCCAGCAGGTGTTGCAGCTTCTGTCGGGTTACCAGACCGGCGAGAAGTCCACCGAGAGCGGCTCCGGCCGTGGCGAGGGCACCCCGTCGTCGTCGCTGGTGCTCGACCAGTTCGGCCGCAACATGACCGTGCTCGCCCGCGAGGGCAAGCTCGACCCGGTCATCGGGCGCGGCAAGGAGATCGAGCGGGTCATGCAGGTGCTGTCCCGCCGCACCAAGAACAACCCGGTGCTCATCGGCGAGCCCGGCGTCGGCAAGACCGCCGTCGTCGAGGGCCTGGCCCAGAGCATCGTCAAGGGCGAGGTGCCCGAGACGCTCAAGGACAAGCAGCTCTACACGCTGGACCTGGGCTCCCTGGTCGCCGGCTCCCGCTACCGCGGTGACTTCGAAGAGCGCCTGAAGAAGGTGCTCAAGGAGATCAAGACCCGCGGCGACATCATCCTGTTCATCGACGAGCTGCACACGCTTGTCGGCGCGGGTGCCGCCGAGGGTGCCATCGACGCGGCTTCGATCCTGAAGCCGATGCTGGCCCGCGGTGAGCTGCAGACGATCGGTGCGACCACGCTCGAGGAGTACCGCAAGTACATCGAGAAGGACGCCGCGCTGGAGCGCCGCTTCCAGCCGATCCAGGTCGGCGAGCCGTCGCTCGAGCACACCATCGAGATCCTCAAGGGCCTGCGCGACCGGTACGAGGCGCACCACCGCGTCTCGATCACCGACTCGGCGCTGGTCGCGGCCGCCACGCTGGCCGACCGCTACATCAACGACCGGTTCCTGCCGGACAAGGCCATCGACCTCATCGACGAGGCCGGCGCCCGCATGCGCATCCGCCGCATGACCGCGCCGCCGGACCTGCGCGAGTTCGACGAGAAGATCGCCGACGTCCGCCGCGACAAGGAGTCCGCGATCGACGCGCAGGACTTCGAGCGGGCCGCACGCCTGCGTGACGAGGAGAAGACCCTCCTCGGCCAGAAGGGCGAGCGCGAGAAGCAGTGGAAGGACGGCGACCTCGACGTCGTCGCCGAGGTGGACGACGAGCAGATCGCGGAGGTGCTGGCCAACTGGACCGGCATCCCGGTGTTCAAGCTCACCGAGGAGGAGACCACCCGGCTGCTGCGCATGGAGGAAGAGCTCCACAAGCGCATCATCGGCCAGGAGGACGCGGTCAAGGCCGTCTCCCAGGCGATCCGTCGTACGCGTGCCGGTCTGAAGGACCCGAAGCGCCCGTCGGGCTCGTTCATCTTCGCCGGCCCGTCCGGTGTCGGTAAGACCGAGCTGTCCAAGGCGCTGGCGGCCTTCCTGTTCGGCGAGGACGACGCGCTCATCCAGATCGACATGGGTGAGTTCCACGACCGCTACACCGCTTCGCGGCTCTTCGGTGCCCCTCCGGGCTACGTCGGCTACGAAGAGGGCGGGCAGCTGACCGAGAAGGTGCGGCGCAAGCCGTTCTCGGTGGTGCTCTTCGACGAGATCGAGAAGGCGCACCAGGAGATCTACAACACGCTCCTGCAGGTGCTCGAAGACGGTCGCCTCACCGACGGCCAGGGTCGCACGGTCGACTTCAAGAACACGGTCCTGATCTTCACCTCGAACCTGGGCACCTCGGACATCTCCAAGTCCGTGAGCCTCGGCTTCTCCTCCGGAGCGGACGTCACGAACCGCTACGAGAAGATGAAGCAGAAGGTCAACGAGGAAATGAAGAAGCATTTCCGGCCCGAGTTCCTGAACCGCATCGACGACATCATCGTCTTCCACCAGCTCACGCAGGAACAGATCATCCAGATGGTCGACCTGATGATCGGGCGCGTGGAGACGCAGCTCAAGGCGAAGGACATGGAGCTCGAGCTCACCGCGAAGGCCAAGGCTCTGCTGGCCAAGCGTGGCTTCGACCCCGTGCTCGGCGCCCGGCCGCTGCGTCGCACGATCCAGCGCGAGATCGAGGACCAGCTGTCGGAGAAGATCCTGTTCGGCGAGGTCGAGCCCGGTCAGATCATCCTGGTCGACGTCGAGGGCTGGAGCGGCAACCCCGAGGACCGCGACGACGAAGCGCACTTCACCTTCCGCGGTGAGAAGCGCCCGTCCTCGGTTCCGGACGCGCCGCCGGTCAGCATCGGCGCCTCGGAGCACGACACCGAGAACGACTGATCGCTTGACGAGCTGAGAAGGGCGGTTCCCCACGGGGAGCCGCCCTTCTCCGTATTGTCGAGTCCATGGGGGACTCACGGCTCACGGACCACCTGCGCGTGGCCACGTCGCTGTCATTGCTGAGCGACCGGCAGCTCACCGAACGCCTCAAGACGGCCGAAGTCGTCTCCCGTGGCATCGGCGGCACGGGTGCGCGGCTCGACATCGATGGCATTCCGGTGTTTGCGAAGCACCTGCCGCTCACCGAGCTCGAACGGCAGCACCCGCACTCCACCGCCAACCTCTACGAGCTGCCGCTGTTCTGCCACTACAGCTTCGGCGGCTCGCCCGAGGGCTCGGCGTGGCGCGAGCTGGCGCTGCACACCATGGCCACCGGCTGGGTCCTCGGCGGCGAGTGCGAGTACTTCCCGCTGCTGCACCACTGGCGCGTGCTGCCGCTGCGGGCCGGTCGCGTTCCCGATCGTCCGCTCGAAGAGGACGTCGAGTACTGGGGTGGCTCCAGCGCCGTGCGCCGGCGGCTGGAGGAGCTCGAAGCCGCCGAGTCGAGCGTGGTGCTGTTCTGCGAGTACTTCCCGACGACGCTGCACGAGTGGCTGCCCACGCACCTCGACGAGTCGGAACGCGTCGAGCAGCAGCTGTTCGAGACGGCCGCTTTCCTTCGGGCGCAAGGCGTTCTGCACTTCGACACCCACTTCGGCAACTACCTCACCGACGGCTCGCGGATCTACCTGACCGACTTCGGCCTGGCGTTCGCGACCCGCTTCGACCTCACCGCCGAGGAGCGCGCGTTCGCCGCGGCGAACGTCGAGCACGACGAGGCCTACCTGGCGATGTACGCGACGCAGTGGCTGGTCACGGAGGTCTGCGGAACCTGGGACCGGGCCGCACGGATGGCGGCCATGCGCCGCGCGGCCGCGGGCGACCTGCCGCTGCCGGAACCCGTGGCGTCGGTGGTCGCGCGGCACGTGAAGAGGGCCGTGGTGTTCACCGACTTCTACGACCGGCTGCGAGAGGACCACGAGGCGCCGTTTCCGAAGTTGCCTAGTTGAGCGTGCCGGCCGACTCTTTCAGGTCCTCGCGGGTGGTCAGGGCAGTGTCGATCACGGCTTCGACCGCGTCGGCCGACTGCTCCACCGCCAGCGCCGGTCCGCCGCGCCCGCTCTGCGCCGGTGCCGACGGCACGTGCACGAACCCGCCCCGCAGGCCGGGGAAGTCCGTGGCGATGAGGTGCATGATGCCGTAGAACACCTGGTTGCAGACGTAAGTGCCCGCCGTGTGCGACACGGCGGCGGGCACGCCCTTCGCCTGGATCGCCGCCACGGCCGCCTTGACCGGCAACGCCGTGAAGTACGCCGCCGGTCCGTCCGCGATCACCGGCTCGTCGACGGGCTGGTCGCCGGCGTTGTCGGGAATCCGCGCATCGATCAGGTTGATCGCCACCCGCTCGGGGGTGACCGCACTGCGGCCACCCGCTTCCCCCACGCACACCACCAGGCTCGGCCGGTGCTGCTCGATCGCCGCCCGCAAGGCCGGCAGCGACGCGCCGAACTCGACCGGCAGCTCCACCGCGACCACGTCGTCCCGCCGCGCAGCCACCAGCGAAGCCGCCTGCCACGACGGGTTCGTGCTCGATCCACCGAACGGCGCGAACCCCGTAAGTAAGACAGTCATGCCGCAAGACAATCATGAACCTGAACCACGCGGCGAGATCGCGCCGGTTTCTTCTCACCCGATGTGGGCGGCCCCCCGGGCCGACCGTGTCGGGTGGGAAGGAGCCGGCTCAAAGGCGATCTCGCACGCGTCGGCGGAGCCGACGCAGATCACGGAGTTTTCAGGTCACCCGGGTAGAGGTACTGGTCCGACGGCTTGCCGGAGCCGTAGATCCAGGCGTCGAAGAAGCCCTGCAGATTCTTGTGCGACACCGATTCGCAGTACTTCTGGAACTCCTGCATGCTGGCGTTTCCGTTGCGGTGCAACGAGTTCCACGTCTTGAGCACCTTGTCGAACGCGGCCTCGCCCATGTACTTGCTCAGGGCGTGCAGCGCGACCGGGCCCTTCGAGTACACGTAGGTGAACTCGTTGCCGGCGCCCATGTCGTAGAGCTTGCCGTTCCAGAACCGGTCGGACGCGGTGGCGACCTGCTGCCGGTACTGGTCGTCGAGGTTCACGCCGTTCTTGGCTTCGTCCCACAGCCATTCGGCGTAAGAGGCGAAGCACTCGTTGAGGCAGACGTCCTTCCAGTGGTCCACGGCCACGGTGTCGCCGTACCACTGGTGGGCGTTCTCGTGCACGATCGTGTCGACGTTGCCCGCGCGGCCCGAGTAGATCGGCCGGCTCAGGGTCTCCAGCGAGAACCCGATGGGCTCGGCGAGGTAGATGCCGCCGGCGGCGTCCACGGGGTACTTGCCGAACTTCGACTCCAGGAAGTCGAGGATCTCGGGCAGCCGCGCGTCGGCCTGCTTGGTCGAGTCGGGCGTGCCGGGCGCGAACGCGCTGACGATCGGCGTGCCGTCCTTGCGCTTGCGCTTGTCGAACGTCCACTTGTCTATGGCGACCGTGGTCATGTACGGCACGGCGGGCGTGGTCTCGGCCCACACGTGCGTGGTGCCCTTCGCCGTCTTGTGCGTGGCCTGCTCGCGGCCGTTCGCGATCACGCCCCACTCGTCGGGGACGGTGATGGCCAGGTGGAACGTGGCCTTGTCGAGCGGGGTGTCGTTCACCGGGTACCAGGTGCTGGCCGACTTCGGCTCGCCGGCGACGAACGCACCGCCGGTCTTGGCGTACTGCCAGCCGTTGTTGCCCAGCAACGGGTCGCTGATCGGCGCGGGCACGCCGTGGTAGTTGATCACGGTGCGGAACGGCAGGCCGCGCAGCAGCGGGAGCAGCGGCGTGATGGTGAGCTCGTGGTCGCCGCTGCGGGTGAACTTGGCCTTGAGGCCGTTGACCTTCACCGAGTCGACGGTGAGGCCGTTGAGGTCGAGGTTGAACGAGCTCAACGTCTGGGTGGCTCGCGCGCTGATCGTCTGCACGCCGGTGAGCTGGTGGCTGTCCGGTGCGTAGGTGACGGCGAGGTTGTAGTCGCCGACGTCATAGCCGCCGTTGCCGTCCTGTGGGTAGTAGCTGTCGCCGGCTCCGTCGGCACCCGGGGTGCCCCAGCCGTACCCGTCCTGTCCCGCGGACGCGATGCCGCCGCCCAGGCTCAGTGCGGCCAGCGTGGCGACGACCGTCACTGCCGGGCGGCGCCAGCGGTGCTGCAGTCTCATGAACGCTCCTGTCTGCTGCTCGGGAAACCGTTTGCAACGTATCGCCGCGAAGGGCCGTTGACGGCACCTGAAGGGCTTTTGTCCTGAAAGTCCACACTTACGTCGGTTCCCCTGCGGCCGTTCGGACCCGTCCTCAGCATCCGTCTGGAAAGCTGGTGGCATGCGCGTGGCGCTCCTGGGTCCGCTGCGGGCGGCCTGCGACGACGGCACCCCGGTGGAGATCGGCGGTGCGCGTCTTCGCATGCTCTTGGCCCGGCTCGCGCTCGACGCCGGTCACGCGGTGCCGGCCGAGGTGCTGATCGACGGCCTGTGGGGCACCGAACCGCCGGCCGATGCCGCCAACGCGTTGCAGTCGCTGGTCTCGCGGCTGCGTCGCGCGCTGCGGCCGGCCGCGGCCGAGCTGGAGTCCGGCGCCGGCGGCTACCGGCTCGCGCTGCTCGCGGACGCGGTCGATGCGCACCGGTTCGAGCGGCTCGCGGCGGAGGGCCGTCGGGAGCTTTCGGCGGGCCGCGACTCGCGCGCGGCCGAGCTGCTGCGCACTGCTCTGGACCTCTGGCACGGCGCCGCGCTGGCGGACGTGCTCGACGCGCCGTTCGCCGCCGCCCCCGCGGCGCGGCTGGAGGAGCTGCGCACGGAGGCCGCCGAGGACCGCTTCGACGCCGAGCTGCGTCTGGGCCGCCACGCCGACGTGCTCGCCGACCTCACCGCCGCCGCCGAGGCCCACCCGCTGCGTGAGCGGCTCGCCGGCCTGCGCATCCGCGCGCTGTGCTCGGCCGGACGGCAGGCCGACGCGCTCGCCGCGTACGGCACGATCCGCGCGACGCTGGCCGACGAGCTGGGCGTGGACCCGTCGGCCGAGCTGCAGGAGATCCACCTGCAGGCCCTGCGCGGTGAGCTCGCGCCCGCCGCGCCAGTCACCGACCGGCTGCCGGTGCGCATCACGAGCTTCGTCGGCCGTGGCGACGAGCTGAAGCAGCTGTCCGAGCTGCTCGACAGCTCCCGGCTCGTCACGCTCGTCGGACCGGGTGGCGCGGGCAAGACGCGCCTGGCGACCGAGGCCGCGGCGCGCCACCCCGCGCACGGGCCCGGGCGCGTGTGGTTCGTCCCGCTCGCCGGCGTCCGCGACGCCGACGACGTGCTGGGCGCATTGCTCACCGCGTTGGAGATCCGCGACGTGCGCGCCACCGACACCGAGGTGCGGCGCAAGCCGATCGACCTGTTCGAGCACGCCGTCGAGGCCTTGAGCGGCAGCGAAACCCTGCTGGTGCTGGACAACTGCGAGCACGTGATCGACGTCGCCGCGCAGCTGGCCGACGACCTGCTGCGCCGCGTGCCGGCCCTGCGCATCCTGGCCACCAGCCGCGAACCACTCGCCATCACGGGTGAGGCGCTGTGCCCGCTCGGCCCGCTGCCCGTGCCGGCCGAGTCCACGCCGGCGGGCGAGGTGGGCGCGCTCGACTCCGCGCGCCTGTTCCTCGACCGCGCCATCGCCGTGCGGCCGGACTTCAGGCTCGACGAGTCCACAGTGGACGCCGTGACGCAGATCTGCCGCCGGCTCGACGGCATGCCGCTGGCCCTCGAGCTGGCCGCGGCGCGCCTGCGTTCGATGCCCGTCACGAGCATCGCCGAACGCCTCGACGACCGTTTCCGCCTGCTCACTTCCGGCAGCCGCACGGCCTTGCCTCGGCAACGCACGCTGCGCGCCGTCGTGGAGTGGAGCTGGGACCTGCTCACCGACGCGGAGCTGGCCCTGGCCCGGCGGCTGGCCGTGTTCGCCGCGACGTTCGACGAGGACGCCGTGACCGCCGTCTGCGCGGACGACGACCTCCTGCCCGCCGAAGACGTGGTGTACGTGCTGGGGTCCCTCGTCGAGAAATCCATTGTGGACACCGTCGGCGGCCGGTACCGCATGCTGGAGACGCTGCGGGTGTACGCCACCGAACGGCTCACCGCGTCGGGGGAGACCGAGCGGCTGCGCGTGGCCATGGTGGGCTACTTCGTCGATCTCGTCGAACGCACCGAGCCGCTCCTGCGCACCCGCGATCAGCTCACGGCGATCGAGGTCTTCGAGAACGAGAACGACAACCTCACCGCCGCGCTGCGCACCGCCATCGAGGCGGAGGACGTCGATTCCTCCGGCCGCCTGCTCTACGGCATGTTCTGGTACCTGTCGATCCTGGGCCAGGGTGAACGCGCCGAGCGGTTCGTGATCGACGTGCTGGCCTTCGGCGACCGCCTCGCGCCCGACGTCGCGGCGGCCCTGCGGCTGAGCCAGATGATGATGCACATGATGACCGGGCCGCAGGCGATGTCGGGAGCGCCCGACCTGATCGGGGAGTGCGTGCGCACCGGCGCCGTGAACGGCAACCCGTGGCTCTCGCTCGCGCTGCCGATGGTCGCCTTCCTCAGCGGCCACCGCGAGCTGGCCCGGCGCGAGATCAAGCGCGCGGTCAGCGTCGGGGACCCCTGGAGCCGGGCCGCGGCGCACTGGGCCGAAAGCTTCGTGCTCGCCGACGAGGGCGACCTGGACGGATCCGCCCGCGCCCGCGAGGAAGCCCACGCCGGTTTCCTCGAGATCGGCGACCGCTGGGGCCTGGCGATGACGTTCAGCTTCCGCGCCATGAGCCTGTCACAGCGCGGTGACCACACCGGGGCGATCGCGGCGTACACCGAAGGACTGCGGCTGGCCCTGGAGCTGCGCTCGCAGGACGACGTCGTCCAGCAGTGGTGGCGTCTCGCCGTGGAACGCTCGCGCGGCGGTGACCGCGAGGGCGCCTGGCGGGAGCTGACGGCGGCCGAACGGTACGCGGAGAACAGCGGCAAGCGAGAGCTGAGCCTGATCCTCATGTTCGGCCGGCTCGAACTGCTCATCCGCGAGGGCCGGCTGGCGGAGGCCCGCACCGTCGGCGAGGCGATCCTGCGCGGCCGCGACGACTGGCCGTTCCCGGGCAGCTTCGAGGACGAGTGGTTCGGCATGGTCCACGCCAGGATCGCGTTGGCGGAAGGAAAACCGGACGAGGCGCTGCCGCACGCGGTGGCCGCCGTCCGGTCGGTCAGCGAGCGGATGGACATGCCCGACCTGGCCCAGATCGCCGAGGTCGTCGCGGAGATCCGCTACGCGCAGGGCCGGCTCGAGACGGCGGCGCGCGTGCTGTCACTGAGCGCGTTGATCCGCGGCGAGTTCGACCTCGGCAACCCGGAGGTCGTCGCGCTGATCGACGGGCTGCGGGAACGGCTGGGCGCGGACCGGTACGAGAAGCTCGTGGCGGCCACCCGGGCGCTGGACCGGGCCGAGGGAATCGCCTGGCTCACCGAGGAAATCAACGGCTGACGAGCTCGGTCCCCTCCACCACCCCCGCGGTGAAGGGGACCGAGTGCCCCCATCTTCGTTGTGGTCCGTTTTGGACAGTCGCTCAGACGCGGCGGCGGTAGGCCCAGGTCGCGAGCGGGAAGAACACCACCACGGCCCCGACCATCCACGCCAAGGCCCCGCCGAGCGGCCCGGCGACCGCGCCGCCGTTCATCAAGCCCCGCAACGCGTTGGCCATCAGGCTCACGGGACTGATGTCCGCCCAGGCCCGCAGCCACCCCGGCATCGTCGCGGTGGAGACGAACACGTTGCTGCCGAAGGTGAGCGGCATGATGAACACGAACATCAGGCCCTGCGCGGCACCCGGCGACTTCATCAGCATCCCGACGAACACCGAGCCCCAGCAGAAACTCAGCCCGAACGCCAGCACCAGCAGGATCGCGGCCAGAAACTGCATCGGGCCGGTCTCGATGCGGTAGCCCATGACCATCGCGACGACCATCAGCACGACCAGGCACACGACGTAACGCACGAGGTCCGCCAGCACCGCGCCGACCAGCGGCGCCGACCGCGCGATCGGCATGCTGCGGAACCGGTCGAACACACCCTTGGTGACGTCGGTGTTCAGCTGCACGCCCACGGTCAGGCTGGCCTGCAGGATGTTCATCACGACCAGGCCGGGCACCAGGCTCTGCAGGTAGTTCGAGATCGACCCGCCCAGCGCGTTGCCGAACAGGTAGGTGAACATCAGCAGGAAGATGATCGGCATCAGCGTCACATCGGCCAGCTGCTCCGGGTTCTTGCGGATCTTCAGGATTCCGCGCCAGGCCAGGGAAAGCGCGTGCTGCGTGCCTTTCACCGGGCTGATGCGGCGGGGCGGATCGAGCGCGAGCGTGGTCACGCGAGGCTCCCTTCGAGCTGGGCGTCGGCAGTGGTCGGTTCGGCGGAGTGGCCGGTCAGGGCCAGGAACACCTCGTCGAGGCTGGGCAACCGCAGCGCGAGCTCGTCGGAGGTGATGCCGGCCTCGTCGAGCTTGCGCACGAGCGTGGACAGCAGCACCGGGTCGGACACCGGTGCGGTGAGCAGGCCCGTGTCGTTGTCGCGCGTCGGCCGGACGCCGGTGAGCTCGCCCAGGATGCGGGCGACGGCGTCGAAGTCGGCGAGCGACGTCGGGCGCACCTGCAGCGTCTGGCCGCCGACGCGGCGCTTGAGCTCGTCGGCGCGGCCGTCGGCGACCACGTGGCCGTGGTCGAACACGGTGATCTTGTCGGCCAGCTGGTCGGCTTCCTCGAGGTACTGCGTGGTGAGCAGCACCGTCGCGCCGTCGGCAACGAGGCCGCGGACCACGGCCCACACCTCGTTGCGGGCGTGCGGGTCGAGCCCGGTGGTGGGCTCGTCGAGGTAGAGCACCTCGGGCCGCCCGACGAGGCTCGCCGCGAGGTCGATCCGCCGGCGCATGCCGCCGGAGTAGGTGCGGATCGGGCGCTTGGCGGCGTCGGACAGCTCGAAGCGCTCCAGCAGCTCCTTCGCCCGGGCCTTCGCGTCGGCGCGCGACAGGTCGAGCAGCCGGCCGATCAGCACCAGGTTCTCGGTGCCGTTGAGGTCCTCGTCGACGGACGCGTACTGGCCCGTGAGCCCGATCAGCGACCGCACCCGCACCGGGTCCTGCACCACGTCGAAACCCCCGACCGTGGCGTGGCCGGCGTCGGGCTTGATGAGTGTGGCCAGAATGCGCACCGCCGTGGTCTTGCCCGCGCCGTTGGGCCCGAGCAACCCCACCACCTTGCCGAACGGGACCTCCAGGTCCACCCCGTCCAGCGCCTTCGTCTCCCCGAACTGCTTGACCAGGCCCTCGGCCTTGATCGCAAACGACATGTCGGTCTCCTCCTGCTGTCGCCCTCCGAGCAACACAGTGGACGGCCGACCTGTCAGAGTGCGCACAGCACGCTGACAGCGCCTGTCGCGGACCTGTCCCGCGCTGTCAGGAGTTGCGGAGGTGTTGTGGAGGTGCGGTGTCCGGGGCGCGCTCACCCGGGGAGAGTCGGCATACTCGGCCCATGGTGATCAACGACCAGGTGCGGGCGCGGCCGCGGAACCGGCTGGTCACGGGCGTTTTGCTGCTGTTCGGCGTGCCCTTGCTGGCCGTCGCGGCGCTGCGCACGATCGGGTACGACGGTGGCTGGTACACGCTGGTGCTGCTCGCGCTCACTCCGTACGCGGTCGTATACGGAGCGCTGCTGGGCGGTGTTTCGCTGATGCTGCGGCGCTGGTGGACCGGAGGAATCGCGCTGGCGCTGGCGATCCTGCTGGCCGTGTTCGTGGCGCCGCGCGTGATGGCCGACGAGCAACCGGCCGTGTCCGGGAAATCGCTGCGGGTGATGTCGGCGAACCTGTACCTCGGCCGGGCCGACGCCGCCACGGTCGTGAAGCTGGTGCGGGACAACCGGGTCGACGTGCTGAACCTCGTCGAGATGACCTCGGCCGAAGTGTCCGCTTTGGACAAGGCGGGGCTGTTCGGTCTGCTGCCGTACCGGGTGCTGCACGCGGCGCCGGGCGCGGACGGGTCGGGCATCGCGTCGCGCTACCCGCTCACGGAGGAGAACTACACGGGCGACTCCACCGCGAAGCAGCCCAGCGCGGAAGCCGACCTCGGCGGCGGCACGGTGGTGGAGCTCGTCGCCGTGCACCCGCAGTCGCCGGACACGGGCGTGGACCAATGGGAACGGGAGACGAAGGACCTTTCGCGCGCCGCCGGTGAGCACGGCCTGCGCATCCTGGCCGGTGACTTCAACGCGACCCTCGACCACGCGGCCCTGGCCACCGTGCTGTCACGCGGCTACCACGACGCCGCCGACGAACGCGGCGACGGCCTGCAGCCCACGTGGCCCGCGGATGCCACGCCGCTCGTTACGCTCGACCACGTGCTGGTGGACAAACGCGCGGCCGTCGAGGACTACCGGGTGTTCGACGTGCCTGGCACCGACCACCGCGCCGTGTACGCGGAGGTGCGGTTGCCGTGACGATCTCGCTGCGTCCGGTCTCGGGCCCGGACGAATACCCGGAGCTGCTGGCGATCTGGCGCAGTGCGGTCGAGGCGACGCACGATTTCCTGACGGCCGAGGACGTCTCGTTCTACGCTTCGCGGGTGCCTGGGTACTTCGCGCAGGTGGACCTGACGGTGGCCACTGTGGACGGTGCCGCCGCGGGGTTTTGCGGAATTGCTGCCGGGAGTTTGGAAATGCTGTTCGTGCACGCCGACCACCGCGGTTCGGGGGTCGGGTCCGTGCTTTTGCAGGCCGCTTTGGCGGAGTTTCCGTCGCTGACACTGGACGTCAACGAGCAGAACCCACAGGCGCTCGGGTTCTACCTGCACCACGGGTTCGTGATCGCCGGCCGCTCGGCGACGGACTCCGAGGGCCGGCCGTTCCCGTTGCTGCACCTCAGGCGAGCTTGACCAACGTCTCCGCCGCGCCGGCCGCGATCGACACGCCGCGGCCGTGACGGATGTGCGGCTCGCGCGGGTTGATGCGCACGAGCGCGCCCGTCGCGGCGCTGGCCAGCTCCGCGTAGCGGCGGACGGTGGGCACGGCCTGGCCCGCGCCGAGCTCGACCACGGTGAGGTCGCGCTGGTCGCGGCGCCACGCGGTGAGCTCGTCGAGCTGGGCCTGGCTGCGCGTCGGGATCCACTCGAAGTCGCCGAACATCAGGATGTTGGGCCGGGCGAGGCCGCCGCAGCGCGGGCAGTTCGGCAGGGGCGGCCGGGCGCGCATGGTCGTTTCGTCGAGGTCGACGTGGACGTCCGTGGCCGGCCAGATGTCGTCCGTGCAGCCCTCGAGGCACTGCAGGTGGTGGATGGAGCCGTGGGCCTCGGCGACGTGGCCGAAGCCCGCGACCTGGAACTGGCCGTCGACATTGGACGTGAAGACGCGGACGCCGCCGGGCTTCCGCTCGCCCCATTCGCGCAGCAGTTCGAAACCCCGGTGCGGCACGGTTTTCCGGTACAGGTCGAGCCGGTGGCCGTAGAAGCCCCAGGCCAGCTCGGGGTCGTCGGCGAAGTGGCGCGGGTCGGCCAGCTCCTCGAAGCTGAGGCCGAGCCCGGCGTACGGCGGGTACGCGCGCCAGAAGCCCTCGTTGCCGCGGAAATCGGGCAGGCCGGAATCGACGCCCATCCCGGCGCCGGCGCACACGAGCAGCGCGCCGGCACCGTGGATCAGTTCGGCCGCGCGGGCGAGTTCGTCACTCACCCGGCTTCGAAGCCTGGACGACCTCGAACTCGAGCAGGCTCGCACCCGACGACACCGGCTTCGCGCGCTCGCCCGCGTGGGCCTCGCGCGCGGGGCCGGCCGCCCACGCCTGGTAGTGCTCCTCCGACTCCCACTTCGTGTAGACGAAGTAGCGCGTCTCGCCGGAGACCGGGCGGAGGAGCTCGAAGCCGAGGAACCCGGCCTGGCTGTCGACGGCGTGCAGCCGCGCGGCGAACCGCTTCTCCAGCTCGGGGCCGGCACCTTCGGGGACTTCGATCGCGTTGATCTTCACCACTGCCATGGCTCCAGCCTACTTCCGTCTTCCGCGGAAGAAAGTGGTAGTAACTGTCAAATAGTTGTGACTATCATGTTGGGGCAGGTTCGTGAACGGGGGGCACACCATGCGGGTTCTGATCTCGGGGGCGAGCATCGCCGGCCCGGCGCTGGCGTTCTGGCTGCACCGCTACGGCATCGAGGCGACGGTGGTCGAACGCGCGCCCGCGCCGCGGCCGGGCGGGCAGGCCGTGGACCTGCGCGGCGTGGGGAAAATCGCCGCGGAGCGGATGGGCCTGCTGGACCAGATCCGCGCCGCCTGCACCGACACGCGCGGCCTGTCCCTCGTCGACGCGGGCGGACGGCGCCGCGCCACCCTCACCGTCGACCAGTTCGACGGCGACGGCCCGATCGCGGAAATCGAAATCCTCCGCGGGGACATCGCGCGGGTTCTTCGGGAAGCGACGGATTGCGAATACCGCTACGGCGACCGGATCGTCGCGCTGGACGAGCAGCCCGACGGCGTCCACGTCACCTTCGAGTCCGGTTCGCCCCGGGTCTTCGACGCCGTGATCGGCGCCGACGGCCTCCACTCCGGCGTCCGGTCCCTGCTGTTCGGTGACGTGCCGCTGCAGCACCTGGGCCGCTACCTGGCGTTCTGGACCGCACGCAATCACCTGGGCCTGGCGAACTGGTCGCTGGTGCACAACGCGCCGGGGCGCGGCGTCGGCGTCCGCACGATCAACTCGAACCAGGCCTTCATGGCCTTCGCGTCGTTCCACGCCGACGACTTGCACCACGACCACCGCGACATCGGTTGGCAGAAATCCTTGGTGCGCTCGCGGCTGTCGGGTCTCGGCTGGGAGACCGCGGAACTGGTGTCGCAGATCGACGACGCTCCCGACTTCTACTTCGACTCCGTCAGCCAGGTCCACCTCCCGTCGTGGTCCCGCGGCCGCGTCGGTCTGCTCGGGGACGCCGCCTTCTGCGCCTCGCCGTCGTCCGGGCAGGGAACCAGCCTCGCCCTGGTCGGGGCTTACGTCCTGGCTGGGGAACTCGCGGCCGCGCCGGATGTGCCGGCCGGGTTGCCTGCGTACGAAAGCCGTCTCCGGCCGTGGGTGTTGGCCAACCAGAAGATGGGCCGGACCAACGCTCGTGCCAGTTCACCGTCGAGCGCTCTCGGCGTTCGCCTTCAGCAGCTCGGCATGCGGCTGCTGCCGCACCTGCCGCAACGCCTGCTGTTCGCCTCGATGCTGGCGGTGCTGAACGGCTTCGAGTTGCCGGACTATTCGCGGTACCTGACGTCAGTGGCCTGACTGGGCGTTTCATGCCACTCTGGGGCACATGGGGGAAGATCACGAAGCACTCGCACGCGACCTTCAGCGCATCATCAAAGCCACGGCCGACGCGGTCGGCTTGCGGCAGGCCAACGAGCTGGTCGAGCGCGTCACCGGGCATCTGGAGGTGCCGCTGACGCAGGCGTTGGTGGTGACGCGCAACTACGAGGACTGGGAGCACGCCAACATCCAGGCGGGCGTCGACGCGTACCTGGCCGAGCACGGCGTCGGCACGGACTGGTTCGGGATCGCGGGCGGGCAGCGCGGCCACGAGGACCTGGTGGGCATGCTGTTCGCCGCGCGGAATCACCAGTTGTACGAGCTGGGGGCGGTCGACTACACGACCGCGACGGTCGGGCCGGACGCGGCGGCGGAGGTCGTGCAGCTGGGGCTGGTGGGGACGGCCGCGCCCGATGGCACGCCGGTGATCGTCGGCGTGCGGGGGACGAACCAGCAGTACGGGCAGATGTACTGCCGCCTGGAGGTGATCGCCGGGGAGCGCGCCGCGGCGACGGCCACGCGCGACCGCATCGAGCAGCTGATCGCGGAGCGCGACGTGTTGCGCGGCCACGTGCTGGCGTTCGGCGTGAGCGAGCACCGCGGCAACGAGCTGCTCACCTTCCTGCCGCGGCCCGCGATCGAGCCGGAAGAGGTGGTGCTGCCCGACGGAGTGCTCGACGCGGTCGAACGCCACACGCTCGGCATCGCGGAACACGGCGAACGCCTGCTGGCGGCCGGCCAGCACCTCAAGCGCGGGGTGCTGCTGCACGGCCCGCCCGGCACCGGCAAGACGCACACCGTGCGCTACCTCATGGGCCGGCTGCCCGGCAGCACGGTCGTCATCCTCACCGGCTCGGCGATGCGGTTCGTCTCCAAGGCCGCCACGCTCGCGCGCCGCCTGCAGCCGAGCGTCGTCGTGCTGGAGGACGTCGACCTCATCGCCGAGGACCGCGACCACTCCCGCGGCGGCACACCCCTGCTGTTCAGCCTGCTCGACGCGATGGACGGCGTCGGCGGAGACGCCGACGTCACGTTCCTCCTCACCACCAACCGCGCCGGTGACCTGGAGAAAGCCCTGGCCGACCGGCCGGGCCGCGTGGACCTCGCGGTCGAGATCCCGCTGCCGGACGCCGCCGGCCGCGCCGCGCTGCTGGAGCTGTACTCCCGCGGCCTCAAGGTCACGGCCGACCTCGCCCCGATCGTCGACGCCACCGAAGGGGTCACGGCGTCCTTCGTGAAGGAACTCCTCCGCCGCGCGACCCTGCGCAGCCTCGCCGCCAACCCCGACGCCGAGGTCGTGGTCGGAGACACCGAACTGGGCGGCGCCTTGGCGGAGATGGCGGACGCGCGCAATGCGCTCACCAGGTCGCTGCTCGGCGCCTCGGCTCAGCGGCGGAGTGTGCCCGGGTAGAGGTCCGCGTCCGACGGGAGTTTCGCGGTGCGGAACCAGTCGTCCAGGAACGGGTCGAGGTTCTGGCCCGCCAGGCGGTTCACGAGTTTCGTGAAGTCGGCCCAGGTGGCGTTGGCGTGGCGGTGCTCGGTGGGCCAGTCGCGCAGCAGGGTGGAGAACGGGCCGTCGCCCATGCGGCGGCGGAGGGCGTGCAGGGCGAGGATGCCCTTGTCGTACACGGCTTCGAACTCGTGACCGGGGCCCGGGTCGACGAGTTTGCGGTTCCAGAAGTCGGTGCTGGCGTGGGTGATCTCGAGGGCCGCGCGGTAGCGGTCGTCGAGGTTCTGGCCTTCGCGTTCGGACCAGAGCCACTGCGCGTACGACGCGAAGCACTCGTTGAGGCAGACGTCTGACCACGAGTCGAGGGACACCGAGTCGCCGAACCACTGGTGGGCGTTCTCGTGCACCAGGGTGAGGATGTCGGCCCACTTCGCGTACGTCGGGCGCGTCTGCGTCTCCAGCGAGAAGTGGATGTCCTCCGCGAGGTAGATACCGCCGGCGGCGCTCTGCGGGTACGGGCCGAACTTGCTGCTCAGGAACGCCAGGATGTCCGGCAGCCGGTCGCCGCTGGCCTCGAGCGGCTCGGCGCCCGGCGCGTACGCCGACACCACGGGCGTGCCGTCGGGCAGCGAAGAGCGCTTCACGGTGAATTTGTCGATGGCGATCGTCGTGAGGTAGCTGGCGATGGGGTTCGGCTCGGTCCACGTGGTGGTGGTCTTGCCGCCGGCCGAGGAACTGCTCTGCTCACGACCGTTGGAAATCACGGTCCAGCCGTCCGGTACGTGCGCGGTCACGCTGAACGTCGCCTTGTCCCGCGGGGTTTCGTTCACCGGGTACCAGAACGCCGCCGAATGCGGCTCACCCACCATGAACGCGCCGCCGTCGGCCGAGCGGCTCCAGCCGGTCTCGCTGCCGCCGTCGTGCTCGGTCTTCGTCGGATCGCCGGAGTACCGCACGCGCGTGCGATAAGTCGAGCCCGCCCGCAACGGCTGCGGCGGCGTGATCACCAGCTCGGAATCCTTCTCCCGGCTGAACTTCGCGGGTTTCCCGTCGACCTCGACCGACGCGACGTCAAGCCCCCGCAGGTCCAGGTTGAACCGGCTGAGGTCCTGCGTGGCCTTCGCGGTGACGGTCGTGTCGCCGTCGAGGTGGCCGCTCGCGGGGTCGTAGCCGACGTCGACGTGGTAGTCGAGCGCGTCGTAACCGCCGTTGCCGTCTTCGGGGTAATAGGGATCGCCGGCGCCGGCCGCTCCCGCGGACGGATGCAGCGGTGCGGTGTCCGGATTGTCCGCACTGCACGCGGACAGCGCGAGCACACCGGCGAGGGCGAAGACGGCGGTCCGGTGGCGGCGCATCGTTTCACCCTAAGGGCTCGGGTGTGATTGGCTACCGGACGAAACAGCGGGAGGCGCGGTGCGACCTGGGCTGATCCACTTCGGCGGCGCCGACACCACGGGCGTGTCGGTGCTCCTGCTGCACGGGTTGATGGGCCGCGCCCGCACGTGGTGGCCGGTCGCCCAATGGCTCGAGCGCTACGGCTCCGTCCACGCCCTCGACGCTCGCGGGCACGGCCGCGCGCCGCACACCGGCCCGTGGACCACCGAACAGTTCGCCGAGGACATCGCCGGGGTGCTGGGTGAGATCGGCCCCTCCGTGCTGATCGGCCACTCCATGGGCGGCCTCCACGCCTGGGCCACGGCGGCCAAGTACCCGGAACTGGTCCGCGGGGTCGTCAGCGAGGACTTCGCGCCCGACCAGCGCGGCCGCACCGTCGAGACCTGGCGCGGCTACTTCGACAGCTGGCCGGTGCCGTTCGAATCCCTCGCCCACGTCCGCGAATTCTTCGGCACCGCGGGCGACTACTTCACCGAATGCGTCGAGGAACGCGAAGACGGCTACCACCTGATCGCCAACCTGGAGAACCTCTACGAGATCGCCGCCGAATGGGGCCGCCGCGACTACTGGTCCATTGTGGACTCGTTGAGCTGCCCCCTGCTCCTCGTCGAGGGCGAACACACGGCCATGCCGGCCGGCCAGCAAGCCCAAGTGGCCGAACGGGTGCCGGGCGCGAAACACGTCGTCGTCCCCGGCTCGGCGCACCTGCCCCACGCCGAGGCACCCGAGATCTACCGCGGCGCCGTCGAAGCGTTCCTCGCCGGTCTCTGAGAAACCGGCGGATCACGCGTACCGCCCTCGCCGGCACGCGTGACCCGCCGGGGTCAGTGGGCGAGCTCGACCCGCCACGCGGCGGCGGACCTGCCCGACGGCACGATCAGCGGCCACACGTCCGAGCCGAGGAACCCCGACTCGTCCGCGGCCCGCGCCGCCGTGCAGCTGTCGCGGGACAGCCCATGGGCAGACGCCAGTGCAGCCACCGCGTCCGTTGTGGACTGTCCGAACACGCCATCGGTCGGCACGCCGTAACCCGCGGCGCGCAAGAACCGTTGCGCCGTAAGCACCCTGGGCCCCACGTCGCCCGGCTTCAGCAACGGCCATTCGGGCACCTCTGCCCGCGAAGCCGCGACGCCGAGCACTCGCGAAACGGCTGTCCGCAGCTCCGGAAGCCGGTCGTACAGCACCTGACCGCAGCACTCCGTGGAATTGAAATCCCGGTGGCCCTTGATGAAACTCGGCGAAATCCCGTACTGGTCGGCGATGTAGGCGACCAGTGACACCAGCGAATTCCACAGCGCCACCGGCACGTCGACCGTGCTGTACAGGCCCTCGTTCTCGATCCCGAGGCATTCGCTGTTGTGGTTGCCGACGTTCGCGCCCTGCACGTGCTGCGTGCCGCCGCGCAGGATTTCCAGGCTGCGGTGCCGGCCTTCCGTCACGTAGCCGCCGCGGCTGTTCGTGAACTGCTGGCCCGTGTCGATCCAGCCGCGGGTGTCCATGTGGAAGTTCTGGATGTCGCGCGAGATCTGCAACGCGTGGGCCAGCGAATAGTCGGTGTTGTTGCCCGGGTCGACGGTGTGGTGCACCACGATGTACGTCGGCTTGTGGTTCTCCACCACGATCGCGCCCGTCGCGGGTCGCGCGTTCCACTCGGACGTCGGGTGGATCTTCGGCGCGGTGACCGCCGCAGCGGATCGCGCCGTGACCAGGCCGAACGCGCTCGCCGCGGTGACCGTGAGCCCGCCCTTGAGCACGGCACGGCGAGTGGCTTCCCCCATGCGAATCCCCCTCGCCGGAAACGGTGCCGGAACAGCGTCGGGGAAAAGCTAACCCGCCAGGGAGATCATGACAACTTTTTGCCGACTTTCGTCGTACCCCGTGAGAACCAGCCCGTCAGTGCTCACCCGGCAGCGCGAACAGCCCGCTGTCCGTCTGCTCCAGCAACCCGTCGACCAGCAGCGAGTCGAGGCACCGGTCGCGCTGCCCGGCCTCGTGCCACACGATGTCCAGCCGTGCCTTATCCACGGGCCCCTCGCTGCCGCGCAGCACATCGAGCAGCAGGCCGCGCACCTGCCGGTCGGTGCCCGCGAACTTCTGCACGGGCTTGGCCGGCCCCGCGTACTCCGGCCGGCCGTTGTGCTGCCACGTGCAGGTGTCGTACACCGGGCAGTCAGCACAACGCGGCGCCCGCGCGGTGCAGATCAGCGCACCGAGCTCCATCAACGCCGCGGACAGCTTGGCCGCCGGCGCGTCCTCGGCCGGCAGCAGTGCCTCGACGTCGGCCATGTCGCGCGTGTTCGACGCTGGACCCGCGTCGCCGGCGCCGTGCACGGCCCGCGCGACCACGCGCCGCACGTTCGTGTCGACGACCGGCGCCCGCTTGCCGTAGGCGAAGGCCGCCACGGCCCGCGCGGTGTACGCGCCGATGCCGGGCAGCGCGAGCAGGGTGTCCACATCGGACGGCACGACGTCGCCGTGCTCGGCCGCGATCACCGTCGCCGCCGCGTGCAGCCGCAGGGCGCGACGCGGATAACCGAGCTTGCCCCACGCCCGCACGACCTCGCCGGTCGTCTCCGCGGCCAGCGCCGACGGCACGGGCCAGCGCGCCATCCACTCGAGCCAGATCGGCTGCACACGCGCGACCGGCGTCTGCTGCAGCATGATCTCGCTCACCAGCACGCCCCACGCGGAGCACTCCGGCTCCCGCCACGGCAGGTCTCGCCCGTGCGTGTCGAACCAGTCGATCAGAACGTCCGCGTCCACAGCCACGCCGACCATTGAAACCGACGCGCGTCAGACCACCTCGGTCAGGCTCCCGGTCTTCACGTCGTAGACGAATCCGCGCACGTTGTCGGTGTGCGGCAGGAAGTCGCTGCGGCGCACGCGCTCCATCGACACACGCACGCTGTCCTCGACGTTGCGGAACGCCTCCACCGACCAGGTCGGCCGCAGGCCCGTGGCCTGTTCGAGCTCGTCCTTGAAGTCGTCTTCGGTCACCGTCGACAGGCCGCAGTTGGTGTGCTGCACGATCAGGACCTCGCGCGTGCCGAGCTTGCGCTGGCTGAGCGCGAGGGAGCGGATCATGTCGTCGGTGACCACGCCGCCCGCGTTGCGCAACACGTGGGACTCGCCTTGGATGAGGCCGAAGATCTCGAACACGCGCACGCGCGCGTCCATGCAGGTCAGGATGGCCACGTGCAACGAGGGCTTGGGCGACGAGCGGTCACCCGGTACGACGTTGCCGAGTTCCTCGTTGCGCTTGAGAAGAACGTCGATGGAGGTCATGGTCACCTTTCGGCCACGCTTCCCCGACTATGCGGGCGGTCCCTCCCATGGAACCCGCCCGGAGCGTCCGTTACAACGGGATAGGTCCGAAGTCACGGGAAAACAGGGGTGCTCAGCCCCCGAACCACGGCTCCTCGACGGTCCGCGGCGGCGCCGACGTGCGCCCGATCCGCAGCTCGGTGGGCAGCGTGATCACCTTCGGGCCCACGCGCTCGGCCGAGCCGAGCAGCAGCCGCCCCGCGACCTTGCCCTTCTCGAGCACGGGCTGGTGCACGGTGGTGAGCCCCAGGCGCTCGGCCTCGGCGATGCCGTCGAAGCCGGTCACGGTGAGGTCGAGCGGCACGCGCAGGCCGCGGCGTTCGGCTTCGGCCAGCGCGCCGAGCGCGAGGATGTCCGACGTGCAGATCACGGCCGTGACCTGCGGGTACGCGTCGAGCAACTGGCGCGCGCCCGAAGCACCGTCGTCGACGGTGTGGTCGAAACGCTCGACCACGGGCACGGTGGCCCAGTCGACACCGGCCGCGGAGAACGCCGTGGCCAGGGCTTCGAGGCGGATGCGCTGCACGTGGAAGTGGGCGCTGCTCTGGCGCTGCGCGGTCACGAAGTCGTCGTTGCGCTCGCGCGCCAGGCGCATGCACAGCACGCCGACCTGCCGGTGGCCGAGCGAGACGAGGTGCTCGGCCAGGCGCGTGACGGCCGCCGCGTCGTCCGGGCCGACGCGGTCCACGCCTTCGATGCGCGGCTGGTCGATGATCACCGTGGGGACGGGCCGCTCCAGCACCGCGGCCAGGTGCGGGTCGTCGTCGGGCACGGAGTAAACGACAAAACCGTCGACGCCGGCGCGGTGCACGGCGGCGACGTCTTCGCGGCCGGGGCTCGCGGGCACCAGATGCAATCCGACCCCGGCGTCCTCGCAGGCGAGGGCGAGGCCTTCGAGCACACCGACCGCGGCCGGGTCACGGAACGCGTACGACAGGTTCTCGGTGAGCAGCAGCCCGACGGCGCCCGCCTTGCGGGTGCGCAACGAGCGGGCGACCGGGTCCGGGCCGGGGTAACCGAGGCGGCGCGCGGTCTCGAGGATGCGCCGCCGCAGTTCGGGAGACAGCTGGTCGGGGCGGTTGTAAGCGTTGGACACGGTGGTCCTGGACACCCCGAGCTCCGCCGCCAGCGACGCCAGTGTCGCCTGCCTCCGGGTGCGAATAGGACGGCCCATCCGCAAACCGTAACGGTTCAGATCGTTTTCCAGAAGCGACACCCCTGTGGTGAGTGTCTCGATCCGCTGAGTGACGGACGGGCCTTCTGCCACCCGGTGGAGCGGGCCTTGTCATGCGGATGGGGTAAAGTGAATCTGACAACGATTTCCATTAGCTGATCGGTTCGACCCAGGAGAGTCTTCGATGAGTTCCCGCCTGAGTACCCGCCGCGCCCGCGGCGTGCTCGCCGCCGCTTCGGCTCTGACCGTGTTCGCACTCAGCGCGTGCTCCAGCACCGATTCGGGTGCGACCGGCGCCGGTTCCGGTTCCTCGACCTCGGGGCAGATCAACGTCGTCGCGGCCACGGACGTGTGGGGCAGCGTTGTCACGGCCGTCGGCGGTGACAAGGTGGCAGTCAAATCGATCATCCACGACCCGACGGCCGACCCGCACTCGTACGAGTCCACCGCCGACGACGCGCTGGCGGCGAAGAACGCGCAGCTCACGCTCGCCAACGGCGGCGGCTACGACGACTTCTTCGGCAAGCTGGCGGACCAGGCGTCGGGCGCGAAGAAGCTCGTGGCCTACGACATCGCCGCGACCGGCGACGAGAACGAGCACGTCTGGTTCGACCTGCCCGGTGTGGAGAAGGTGGCCGACCAGGTCGCCTCGGCGCTCAGCGCGATCCAGCCGTCGTCGAAGCAGACCTTCGACGACAACGCCGCGAAGTTCAAGGGCCAGGTCGACGCGCTGGTCAAGAAGACCGAAGCACTCGGCGCCGCGCACCCGGGCACCAAGGTCGTGGTGACCGAGCCCGTCGCCCACTACCTGCTCGAGACCGCGAAGATCACCGACGCGACCCCGAAGGCCTTCTCCGACGCGGTCGAGAACGAGACCGACGTGCCCGCCACGGCCGTCAACGACTTCACCCAGCTCATCAAGAACAAGCAGGTCAAGGCCCTGATCAACAACGTCCAGACGGTCACCCCGCTGACCCAGCAGGTGGTGTCGGACGCGAAGGCGTCGAACGTCGCCGTGGTCGACGTGGCCGAGACGCTGCCCGCCGACGTCACGGGTTACATTGACTGGATGACCAAGGAAGTGGACTCGCTGTCCGGGGCTCTGAACAGCTGATGTCCGCCGCGCTCTCGACGGTTCGCCCCGCGGTTCGCGTCCGCGGGGCGGGCCTGGCCTTCGGCAGCCGCACCCTCTGGTCCGGGCTCGACCTCGATGTCGAGCAGGGCGAGTTCCTCGCGATCCTCGGCCCCAACGGATCCGGCAAGAGCAGCCTGCTCAAGGCGTTGCTCGGCATGCAGAGCCTCTCGGCCGGCAGCGTCGAGATCGCCGGCGGCCGCCCGGGCGGTGCCAACCGCAAGGTCGGCTACATCCCGCAGCAGCGCGCGATCGACGACGGCCTGACCCTGCGCGGCGTCGACCTCGTGGGCCTCGGCCTCGACGGGCACCGCTGGGGGACCGGCGTGTTCGGCATGCGAGACCGACGGCGTCGCGTCGCCGAGGCGATCGAGGCGGTCGGTGGCACGGCGTACGCGAAGCAGCCGATCGGGCGGCTTTCCGGCGGCGAGCAGCAACGCCTTCGGGTGGCGCAGTCGCTGGTCGGTGACCCGTCCGTATTGCTGTGCGACGAACCGCTGCTGTCGCTCGACCTCGCGCACCAGCGCGCCGTGAGCGAGCTGATCGACCGGCGCCGGCGTACGGCGGACACGGCCGTGCTGTTCGTGACACACGAGATCAACCCGGTGCTGCAGTTCGTCGACCGCGTGTTGTACCTGGTCAACGGCTCGTTCCGCGTCGGCAAGCCCGACGAGGTGATGAATTCCGAGACGCTGTCCGAGCTGTACGGCACGCGCGTCGAGGTGCTGCGCGTCGGCGGGCAGATCCACATCGCGGGTTCGCAGAGCTCCCTGTGCGAAGACCAACCGCACCACCACGAGCAGGAAGCAGTGGGCTGAGCCTTGGACGGCATGTTCGACTTCGCCAAGACGTGGGAGCTGATCACCGAGCTGCCCGGCGTCCAGACGGCCCTCATCGCGGCCGCCGTGCTCGGGCTGCTCGCCGGCATCCTCGGCCCGCTGATCGTGATGCGCCGCATGTCCTTCGCGGTGCACGGCACGTCGGAGCTGGCCTTCACCGGCGCGGCGGGCGCGCTGCTGATCGGCGTCGGCGTCGAGTACGGCGCACTGCTCGGTGCCGTGGCCGCCGCGCTGCTGCTGGGCATCCTCGGCACCCGCGACGCCGACCGCGACTCCGTGATCGGCGTGATCCTTTCGTTCGGCCTCGGCATGGGCGTGCTGCTGCTGTCGTTCTACAAGGGACGGTCGGCCAACAAGTTCGGCATTCTCACGGGCCAGATCATCACCGTGGACTCGACGAACCTGACGTCACTGGTGGTCTCGGCCATCGCCGTGCTGGCCGTCCTGGCGTGCGTCTACCGGCCGCTGCTGTTCGCCAGCGTGGACCGCAACGTCGCCGTCGCGCGCGGCGTGCCGGTGAAGACGCTGACGGTGGTGTTCTCCCTGCTCGTCGGTGTCGCCACGGCGCTGAGCGTGCAGATCGTCGGCTCGCTGCTGGTGGTCGCCCTGATGGTGACTCCCGCCGCGGCCGCCGCCCGCGTCACGGCGAGCCCGTTGCGCGCCACCGTGCTTTCGGTGATCTTCGCCGAGGTCGCGGCCCTGGGCGGCATCATCCTGTCGCTGGCCCCGGGCAAACCGGTGAGCGCCTTCGTCACGGCCATCTCGTTCCTGATCTACCTGGTCTGCCGCGCCATCTCCTGGGCGCGCGACCGCCGCACCGGCGTCCGCACAACACCGGCGGCTCGGCAACCGGCGCCTCCGGTGGCGGTGGGCTGAGTCAGTAGCCCTGCACCCAGGCCGTGCAGACGACTCCCTGGTTGTACGTGATCGGGTTCTGGAACCACGCGCACGCCCGGTAGCGCAGGCCGCCGTTGGGCGGGCGGTACTCCGTGTAGCCCTGGCCGACGGCCAGGTGGTTCGCCTGGTTGCTGTCGATCCACACGTCAGCCGGCTGGCTCTTGGCGGCTTTGACGATCCCGGGGTACGCGGTGACGCTCACGAAACCGCCGTTCGCGTCGGTGCGGCAGTTGCGGTAACCGCCGTGGTCGCTGCAGCCCTGCAACGCGGAAGCACCGGGCGCGGCGAGAGCGGCGGCGCCGAGGAAGGCACCGGCGATGGCGAGCGTGGCTGCGATCGTGCTCGGCTTCTTCATGTAGTTGATCATGACATCGCGAAGGTGCCGGTGTGAGCGCTTTGCCTGGATCGGGTGATCAGCCCACCGGGTGCGCCGCCATCGCCGTCTTCACCGCCGCGATGAAGCCGTCGTTCGTGAACGGCACGAGGCCGCCGACGACGTTGCGTTCCACGGCCTGCAGCACGACCACCCGCGAGTTCACCAATTCGCTGACCGCGGCCGCCTGGGGCGTCTTGTCGGTGGAGTAGGCGAGGTAGGTCAGGTTCGTGAAGGCCGCGGAGAGGTAGCGCGAGGACGCGAGGCTGAACGAGTCTCCGTAGACCAGCGTGGGCTCGGCGATCGTGCCGGGCAGGGGCGCCGAGGTGCGATGCACCGGAGTGTCGATGTTGGAGATGAAGCCGGCCGCGCGGTCGGTGACGCCGTCGGGCTCGAGGGTGTACTGCGTGTTCGACTTGGTGCCTGTCTTGCCGATCAGCAGCGGCAGGTCGGCAACGCCGTCGTACACGCCGTCCGGAGTGGACTGCCAGCTCTGGGTGACCCCGGGCTGCGCAGCCTCGGCGAGGGCCCGGGCGAGGGCGACGCCGCCTTCGTCGCGCCAGTGCGTGTCGTTCGGGGCGTAGATCGGGTGGCCCACATGGGCGGCGGACGCGGCCAGAGCCGGGCGCAGATCCAAGGAGTGGCCGACGGTGGTCATCTTGTACCAGTCGTTCGGCGCGGCGGCCTGCGAGCACTCCTTGCCCGGGTAGCTGTCGGGCAGGAACTGGGGCACCATCGTCGTCTTGTCCGGCGTCACGACGAAGATGAACTTGCGCCCGGACGCCTCGACGGCGGTGCGTAGCTCGTTGACCTTCTTGAGCGTCGTGTCGATGTCCTGGGTGGGCGTGCACTTCGCCTCGGCGTCGTAGCCGTAGTACAGCCAGCCGTCGAGGCCCTGTACGACCTTGCGGTAGCCGGCCTGGTTGCTGCCCGGCAGGCTCGGCGTGGCCGGACCCTGGTTGGGCGCGCCCGGCTGTTGCAGCGGCGGCGCCGGGATGGGGCCCGAGTCCGACGACGAACCCTGGTCCAGCGGCGCGTCCTCACGGAAGACCCCGCGGCTGATGCCGTCGGCCGCGTTGATGGCGCTCGCGCGGAAGGACAGCTGGTCGACGGCCCACGTCGGCAGGCCGGTGAAGAAGCCGAAGCCGTCGGTGATGCTGGGGAACCCCGCGAGCTTGTGGTTCTCGATCTCGGTCGGGCGCACCCCGAACACCCACAGCAGCGTGGGCGTGGTGAAGAACAGCAGCGCGCAGATCAGCGCCGTGAGCTGCCGCTTGCCGTGCCGCGGACGATGCAGCGCGTGCTCGCGGGGCAGGTACGCCTCGTGGACGGCTGGCAGCTGAGGGGGTTGGGACGCCACTCGATCACGGTAGCCACTTCGGGTGAACGAGGTGTGGGCAACCACCGAAAACTCAGCCGAGCATGAGCAGGACCTGCAGCTCACCGACGATGAACCCGATCACGCCACCCACCGCGATCAGCTTCCACTCGTCCTGGCGGAAGGCCGGCCGCAGCAGCCCCTCGAACTCCACCGGCGTCATCGCGAGCATGCGCTGCTCGATGACCTTGGCGACGTCCATGGCCTGCGTGAGGTAGCCCTCGGCGTAGCGGACGGTCTGCGGCAGCTCCGCCAACGCCCGCCGCGCGGCTTCGTGCTTCATCTCCTGCAGCCGGCGCCCGCCGACGGCCAGGGTGAGCACGGGCTTCGCGAGGCTGGCCTGCTCGTCGACGGCGTGGCCCACCGCGCGTTCGACCATCGCCACGAGCCGGTCGGACTTCGGGCCGCGCAGCAGGGCTTCGAGCAGGTTCGCCGTGGTCAGGACTTCGTTGGCGATCAGCTCGCCGTACTGCCGGGCGACCTCGGCGCGGCGGCGCTGGAACTTGCCCTGCAGGATCACGCGGCCCACGCGCACGGGCTCGCGGGGCAGGAAGATCATCTTGATCGCGAGCCAGTCGGTGAACAGGCCGATGCAGCCGCCGAAGATCGGCAGCACGAGCGGCTGGCGCGTCAACGCCCACACGACCGCCTGCACGACACCCAGGCCGAAGCCGAAGAAGATGCCGGCGCGGGCGATGAACGCCATCTCCGGGCGCGAGGTCTCGCGGATCAGCCGCACGAGCAGGGCCTTGTCGCGGGTGAGGCTTTCGACGGTCATGTGCCGCACGTCGAGCACTTCGTCGAGGTTGTCGCGCACGTCCTCCAGGAACTCGCGCACGAGCCGCGGCGCGTTGGCCTGGACCTGCTTGATCAGCAGCTCCTGCGCGAGCGTCGGTAGCACTTCCCACAGCCTGGGGTGGTGCTCCTCCAGCACGTCGCGCGCGATCGCGTCGACGGCCCGCAGCAGCGGCTGCTCCAGCTCGCGCGTGACGATGACCGGGTCGATCTTCTCGAAGATCTCCTTGAGGTCGAGCAGGTTCGTGGTCAGCAGGTCGGTGGCGATGGCCGCCATCCGGCCGCCGTGCTTGGGCACCACGCCCTGCCACCCGAGGAACGGTTTGATCCCGACGAACTCCAGCGGGCGGAACATCATCTCGATCGCCACGCGCTTGGTGACGTAGCCGATGAGCGCGGCGATGAACGGCATCGTGGCGTAGACCGGCCAGTGCCGCGCGAGGTCGTCGAGGACTGCGTCCAAACCGGCCTCCCTCCGCTCGCCGGAGAAACCGTATCGCAGTTGTCAGTGCAGCAGGACCAGCGCCTGGAGCTCGCCGACCAGTCCGCCGATGACCGCGCCGACGGCGATCAGCTTCCATTCGTCCTGCCGGAACGCCGGGCGCAGCAGTTGTTCGAATTCCAGCGGGGTGAGCTTGCGCATCCGGTCGACGATCGTGTTGCGCACGTCGAGCGCGTTCACGGCGTAGTCCTCGGCGTGGCGGATCGTCTCGGGCACGCGGTGCGCGGCGATCGCGGCGGCCGTCTGCTTCATTTCCTGAAAGCGCTTCGTGCCGACGGCGATCGCGACGAACGGTTTCACCACGCTCGCCTGCGCGTCGATCGTCTTCTGCACTTCGCGTGTGATCATGGTGAACAGCCGGTCGGACTTCGGGCCGCGCAACACGGCTTCCAGCAGGTTGGGCACGGTGATGATCTCGCGGGCGATCATGTCGCCGTAGTCGGCGGCGACCTGGTCGCGGCGTTTCTGGAACACGCCCTGCCACGTGTAGAGGCCGAAGAACCGTTTCGGCTCGCGGGGGAGGAAGATCATCTTCAGCGCGAGCCAGTCGGTGAACCAGCCGATGCCGAGCCCGAACAGCGGCAGCACGATGGGCGATTTCGCGACCGTCCACACGAGCAGCTGAACGCAGCCGAGAATGAAGCCGAACACGATTCCGGAGCGTGCGATGAACTGCATTTCGGGTTTCGAGATGTCGCGGATCAGGCGGTTGAGGAGCGCCTTGTCGCGCACGAGGTTGGCGACGACCATGTGGTTGAGGTCGAGCACATCTTCGATGTTGGCCGCGATTTCGCGCATGATCTTCGTGATCGCGCGTGGCGCTTCGGCCTGCACCCGCTTGAGCAGCAACTGCTGCGCGGCCGTCGGCAGCACCTCCCACAGCCGCGGCTGGTAGGTCTCCATCACCTCGCGGGTGACGTCTTCGACGACTTCGAGCAGTGGTTCTTCGATTTCCTTGGCGACCTGCGCGGGGTCGAGCCGGGCGAAAATCTCCTTCGGGTCGACGAGGTTCGTGGTGAGCATTTCCGTCGCGGTCGTCGCCATGCGTTCGGCGTTCGCGGGCAGCACGCCCTGCCACCCGAGAAACGGTTTGATGCCGGCGAACTCGACGGGCCGGAACATCATCTCGATGGCCACGCGTTTGGTGACGTAGCCGATCAGCGCGGCGATGAACGGCATCGTCGCGTAGACCTGCCAGTGGTGCACCGCGCTTGCCTCCCCGTGTCGCGCTCACGCGCACGGTAGCGGGCGGCGGGCGGTGAATCGGGGAGCCGCGTCGGGCGTTCACCGGTTCGGGCTTGGCCGGCTTCCGGGCTGCCCGGCTGCGGATCGACGGTGGTGGCTCGGCGGGGCCGCGTATTGGCCGGGTTCGTGCCGGTCGGGCCCAAGACCGATCCGGTGCGTTGTTTCGGACCGTCCATTCCGGTCTCCTGTAGTTTCCTCGTTGTTCTCCCGGCTGTCCCTCCTTGTCTGCGATGCCATGCGTGACCGAGGGTTGTGCGTTTTGTAATGCAGCCGTTTGGCGGTACGTAAACACGGACCTGCCCTCACTAAGGTGGCCCGATGGTCGCGCCTGAGAAGTCCGAAGCCACCCCGAAGAGCGTCCCGTTCGCTGTCGCCGTCAGGGGTTATAACCAGCGCCAGGTCGACGAGCGGCTCACGGCGCTCTCGCGCGAGCTGCGGGAGACGTCCCACAGCCGCGACGAGGCCATTGCGACGGCCGGCGAGCTGTCGAAGGCCCTCACCACCACGCAGAACGAGCTGTCCGAGACGAAGGCCGCTCTCGTGCGGCTGAGCTCGAGCCCGTCCGGCGCCGGCGCCATGGCCGAGCGCGTGCGCATGATGATGCAGCTCGCGGAGGAGGAGATCGCCGACCTCCGCGCCGCCGCCGAAGCCGACGCCACCGCCACCCGCGCCGAGGCGGACAAGTACGCGCACGAGTCGCAGCGCACCGTCGAGCGCCTGGGCAAGGAAGCGGAAGCCGAGCGCGAGCGGCTGCTGACGGAGGCACAGGCGGACATCGCGTCGCGCATCGCTTCGGCCGAGGCCGACATCGACGAGCGCACGGCGGCTGCGGACGCGGACATCGAGCGCCGGACCCGGGCCGCGGACGAGGAGATCGCTTCACGCACGGCGGCGGCGAATGAGGACATCGCGACCCGTACGGCCGCGGCGGACGAGGACATCGCCACGCGCACGGCTGCGGCTGATGAAGACATTTCTTCGCGGACGGCTGCCGCCAACGAAGACATCGCCACGCGCACCGCCGCCGCGGACGAGGACATCGCGACCCGCACGGCCGCTGCGAACGAGGACATCGCGACCCGGACCGCCGCGGCCGACCGCGCTCGCACGGAAGCCGACGAAGCCGCCGCCCAAGCCCGCGCCGAAGCCGACGAGTCGGCCACCCGCGCCCGCGTCGAGGCCGACGCCGCCGCCGAAGCCGCCTCCGCGGCCGCCCGCGCCGAAGCGGACCGCGTCGCGTCCGAGGAGATCGCCAGCAAGCGCGCTCAGACGGACAGCGCCCTCGCCGACGCCCTCCAGAAGCAGACCGTGGCCACCGAAGCCCGCACCCTGGCGCTCGACCTGCGGGCGAAGGTGGCGGACCGGTTGGCTGCCACCAACGTCGCCGTTCAGGAAGCCCTGCGCCTGCTGAATCCGGCGGACCAGGCAGCCACGGAGCCGGAGTCCGTTGAGGACGCTGCCGATTCGTCGGAATCCGAGGACGTCACCGCTCGCTGATTCCCCGGTCGTTTGCGGGCCCACCACACCGGTGGGCCCGCTTTTTTTCGGCTTCGCCTCGCTCGCCACCGATGTCCGCGGTGAGAATGTCGCTATCGACCAGCGCCGGAGGCCCAGTCCTTTGATCCTCGAAGACGAACGCGCAGCCATCTGCTCCCACGCCCGCCGCCTGTCTCCGGACGGCCTGGCCGTCGCCACCTCCGGCAACCTCTCCATCCGCGACGGCGCCCTGGTCGCCGTCACCCCCACCGGTGTGGACTACTCGACTTTGGCGCCTTCGGACATCCCCGTCGTCGGCCTGGACGGCGAGGCGGTCGACGGCCGTCTCCGCCCCACCAGCGAACTCCCCATGCACCTGGCCATCTACAACCAGGCTCGGGACCCCGACGGCTCCCCGGTGAACGCGGTCGTCCACACGCACTCCCCCCACGCCACCGCCGTGTCCACCCTGGTCGACGAGCTACCGCCCATCCACTACCTCGTGGCCACCCTCGGCCCGTCCGTCCGCGTCGCCCCCTACGCGACCTACGGCACTGATGCTTTGGCCACCCACATGCTCACGGCGCTGGACACTCGCCGCGGCTGCCTGCTGGCCAACCACGGCACCATCACCTACGGCGCCACTTTGGCTGCGGCGTACGACCGGGCGCGCCAGCTCGAGTGGCTCTGCCAGGTGTGGCTCCTGGCCCGCTCGGCCGGCACGCCGGCTTTGTTGCCGGCCGATGAGATCGGGCGGGTGGTGGAAAAACTGCGTGGTTATGGGCAGGGTTAAAGCGTTGACCGCAGCCGCATGAATGCATGTGCCATGCTCGGTGAGTGCCCGATGCTTCCGTCGCAAAGCTCATCGCCGACGTCGATGTTCTTGTCGCGTGCTTGGACAGCGTCGGCGAACGCGGGTGGAGCCAGCACTTCCGGCGCGCCCGTGTCGATCTTGCCAATGGTGATTCCTACGGACTCGAGCGCATCCTGGCGGCCTACGGTGGCATAGGCAGCTTCAACGATCTGGTGATCTGCCCGCACAGTGGCCACACATTCGATTCCGACCAGATCAGTGCGGTGAACGAAAAGATTCACGCCCTTGGCGGTCGAATCCGGAGTCAGGCCACCGAACTACGTCGCTGATCGGTGGTCTTCCGAACGGCTAGAACTGGTAGTACAAAAACGGACTGAACGTCCCCGTAGCCACCAGAATCGCGGCGTACACCAGCCCCGCCGTCATCACGCCCACGCGCAGAGCCGTGGCCGGACGGGTCCGTGACGACTCCAGCAGCGGGCCCGTAACCGGGTGCGCCGGGAGTACGAACACGGCCAAGGCCAGGATCAGGATCACCAGCCGCTGGTTCGTCAGTGCGCTCGAAACCACGTCGCCCAGGCCGCCGAAGTCGGGCAGGAGCATGTGGCCGATCATGCTCAATGCGTGCGGCAGGTCGGCGGAGCGGAAGAACACCCAGCCGAACACGACGAGGACCAGGGTCAGCACCCGGCGGCCGATGCGGGCGGCGCGGCCGGCGGGGGTGTCGCCGAGGTTGAAGCGGCGTTCGATGACGAGCAGGGCGCCGTGGTAGCAGCCCCAGACCAGGAAGGTCCATTGGGCGCCGTGCCAGAAGCCGGTGAGGACGAAGACGATGCAGAGGTTGCGGTAGGTCTTGCCGGCGCCCGAGCGGTTGCCGCCGAGGGGGATGTAGACGTAGTCGCGGAACCAGCGGGACAGGGACATGTGCCAGCGGCGCCAGAATTCCGTGATGGTGACCGACGAGTACGGCCGCGCGAAGTTCTCCGGGAGGCGGAAGCCCAGCATGCGGCCGAGGCCGATGGCCATGTCCGAGTAGCCCGAGAAGTCGAAGAACAGCTGCAGCGTGTAGCCGATGGCGCCGAGCCACGCCGTCGCGAACGTCATCTGGTCGGGGGGCGTGGAGAAGCACGCTTCGACCATCGGGCTGAGCGAGTCGGCGACGATGGACTTCTTGCACAGCCCCAGTGCGAACCGCGGGAAGCCGGCGGCGATGTCGTCGAGGCGGTGGGACCGGTGCTGCGGCAGCTGGTCCGCGATCTCGCGGTAACGCACGATGGGACCGGCGATGAGCTGCGGGAACATCGCGATGTACGCCGCGAACGACACGGGGTTGCGAAGCGCACGACGTTCACCGCGGTAAATGTCCACGGTGTACGAAATGTGGTGGAACGTGTAGAACGAGATGCCGATCGGCACCACGATGCTCGCGACGCCGACGTCACCGCCGAACCAGTGCGCGACGGCCGCGATCTGCTGCGTCGCGAAGCCCGCGTACTTCCAGATGACGAGCACCAGCACGTCGAGCGTGACGACGCCGATGAGGATCCGCTTGCGCCGCGTGCCGCGGACGTCCCAGGGGCTGGGCTCGAGCGCCGGCCCGGCGAGGAAGTTGACGGCCATGCAGCCGAGCAGCAGGAACAGGTATGGCCCGGCGCCGATCGTGTAGAACAGCAGGCTCGCCACCGCGACGATGCCGTTGCGCCAGCTGCGCGGGCACACCAGCACGGCGACCAGCACCGCAGGCATGAAGTACCACAAGAACAGCGGCGAAACGAACGACATCGGTGACGGACCCCCTCGGTTCCGGAGCTGACCTTAGCCCGAGCGGGTGGCGCCGTGGAGCGAAGCCCGGCGGATCCGGACGCGAATCACTGAGGGTGGTGGCGAAAGGGGCAAATGGACCGGTTCAGACCACTGCCGGGCCACCCTGAAAACAGGTGGCCTGGCAGTGGTCGAACGGAAACGTCAGCTCAGCCGGCCCGCGGCACGCCGACGGCGGGCGACCTCGGCCAGCAGCACGCCGGCGGCCACCGAGGCGTTCAGGGACTCGACGCCCGCCGCCATGGGGATGGAGACGGTGGCGTCGCAGGTTTCGCGGACCACGCGCGACAGGCCGCGGCCCTCGGAGCCCAGGACGATGACCAGCGGGTCGGCTGCGAGCTCCAGGGCGTCGATGTCCACGGTGCCGTCCGCGTCGAGGCCCACGATCATCAGGCCCTCCGACGCCCACGCCTTCAGCTGCCGCGTGAGGTTCGTCGCGACGGCGATGGGGAGCTTGGCGGCCGTGCCGGCGCTGGTACGCCACGCGACGGCCGTCATGCCGGCGCTGCGGCGTTCGGGCAGGAGCACGCCCTGGGCACCGAACGCGGCGGCCGACCGGATCACCGCGCCGAGGTTGCGCGGGTCCGTGACGCCGTCCAGCGCGACGAACAGCGGGGTGCTGCCGGAGTCGCGCGCGGCTTCCATGAGGTCGTCCGGGTGGGCGTACTCGAACGGCGGCACCTGCAGGCCGAGGCCCTGGTGCATGGCGCGGTTGGTCTTGCGGTCGAGCTCCTCGCGCGGGATCTCCAGGATGGAGATGCCCTTGTCGGCCGCCAGCCGGACAGCCTCGTTCACGCGGTCGTCGATCTCGATGTTCACCGCGACGTACAGCGCGGTGCCCGGGACGTCGGCGCGCAGGGCCTCGACGACCGGGTTGCGGCCGGCGATGAGCTCCGGGCGGTCGGCCTTCTTCTGCCGCGCCTGCTCCCGCGTCTTCGCGGCGTTGGCGGCGCGGTACGCCTTGTGCCCGGGCCGGTCCTCGGCCTTCGGCGTGGGGCCCTTGCCCTCGAGCGCCTTGCGCCGCTGCCCGCCGGAGCCGACGACCTGGCCCTTCTTGGTGCCGGTCTTGCGGACGGCGCCCTGACGCCGTGAGTTCCCTGCCATGTGTAACCGAGTCCTTAATCCACCGCAGTGGAACGGATCAGGAGTTCCTGACCGTCCACTGCGGACCGTTCGGGGTGTCCTCAACCACGATGCCCGCCTCGGTGAGGCGGTCACGGGCGGCGTCCGCGCGCGCGAAGTCCTTCGCGGCGCGCGCCTCCTGGCGCTCGGCCAGCAAGCCTTGTACGAGCTCGTCGAGCGCTTCGCGGACGGGGGTCTCGCTGCCGCCGCCGTCGGCCCAGCGGTCCGACAGCGGGTCGATGCCGAGCACGTCCGTCATCGCGCGCACCGACGAAGCGAGTTCGAGAGCCTTGGGAGTATCGCCCGCGTCGAGCGCGGCATTACCGTCACGCACCGTGTTGTGCACCACGGCGAACGCGGCCGGCGTGGCCAGGTCGTCGTCCATCGCGGTGGCGAAGTCCGGCTGCACGGCGCCCGCGAGCACCTCGCCGGCGGCCGCCGCGCGCCGCAGGAACGCTTCGATGCGCCGGTAACCCTGCGCCGCCTCCGCGACCGCGCCGTCGGAGTACTCGACGGTGGAGCGGTAGTGCGGCTGCACGAGGTAGTAGCGCAGCTCGGGCGCGCGGTAGCGCTCCAGCATCGCCGGGATCGACACGGTATTGCCCAGCGACTTCGACATCTTCTCGCCGGACATCGTCACCCACGCGTTGTGCAGCCAGTACCGCGCGAACGGGTCGCCGACGGCGTTCGACTGCGCGCGCTCGTTCTCGTGGTGCGGGAAGACCAGGTCGACGCCGCCGCCGTGGATGTCGAACTCCGGGCCGAGGTAGTTGGTGGACATCGCCGAGCACTCCAGGTGCCAGCCCGGCCGCCCGTCGCCCCACGGCGTCGGCCACGACGGCTCGCCCGGCTTCGCGCTCTTCCACAGCGTGAAGTCGCGCGAGTCGCGCTTGCCGCGAGTCGGGGTCTCGCCCTGCTGCACCTCGTCGAGCTGCTGGCCCGACAGCTTGCCGTAGCCGTCGAACGACTTCACGGAGAAGTAGACGTCACCGTCGGCCGCGTAGGCGTGCCCGCTGTCGATCAAGCGCTGCATGAGCGTGATCATCTGCGTGATGTGCCCGGTCGCGCGCGGGTTGACCGACGGCGGGAGGCAACCCAGGTCGTCGTACGCCTTCTCGAACGCGCGCTCGTGCGTGGTCGCCCACTCCCACCACGGCCGGCCCGCTTCGGCGGCCTTGGTGAGGATCTTGTCGTCGATGTCGGTGACGTTGCGGACCAGGAGCACGTCGAGTCCACTGTGGAGCAGCCAGCGCCGCAGGACGTCGTAGTTCAGCACTCCCCGCACGTGCCCGATGTGGGGCACGCCCTGCACGGTGGCGCCACACAGGTAGATGGACGCCGTTCCGCTGCGGACGGGAACGAACTCCCGAGGGGCACGGGTCGCGGTGTCGAACAGGTGTAGGGCCACCCATAAAGGGTACGGGGTCGGTGTGGTCGATGTCGCAAGGCGTCAAAAGACGTCGTGCTTGCGCAGGGCGCCGAGAAGTGCATCCGGTCGTTCGGCGGTCGGCAGCGGGTCCACGAGCTCGAACGCGCAGCCCAGAGCGCGTGCGCCGCCGTCGGCTTCCTCGCTGTCGCCGATCATGAGGGTTTCTTCGGCGCGGACGCCCAGCTGGTCGAGGGCCGCCTTGAAGATCTCGGGTTGTGGTTTGACGGCTCCGACCTCGAACGACAGGACGAATCCCGCGACGTGCGCGTCCCAGCCGCGCTGGGTGAAGGCGGGGCGGATGTCGAAGGCGATGTTGCTGAGGACCCCGACCTTGCGGCCGGCTGAGGCGCCGAGTTTGAGGGCGGCCTCGGTGTCGGGGTAGGGCGTCCACTCGCTGGGGGTGATGAGGCGGTTGTAGAGCGCCTCGGCCTGCTCGCGGTGGGGGACGCCGGAGCGGGAGAGGACTTCGAGGTAGACCTTGCGGTGGAGGGCCGGGTCCAGGTCGCGGTCGTTCCAGGCTTGCTGGTATTCGGCGTCGAGTTCGACGACTTGGCCGACGGGGGCGGTCATGCGGCGCATGAGCTCGGTCTGGGCTTCGAGGTCGAGGGATTGGCCGTGGTCGTCGATGACGTCGGTGAGCCAGGTGGAGTCCTGCTCTAGGCGGAAGAGGGTGCCGGAGAAGTCGAAGAGGACTGAGTTGATGGCCACGGGGGTCAGAGTAGCTAGGTCTGGGGGTTGAGGGAGGTGGTCCGATGGGGTCGGGTTGTTGGGTCTTGGGGTTCTCGGGGGTCTTGGGGTTCTCGGGGGTCTTGGTCCTCGCAGGGGCGTGTTGCGTGGGTTGTGGGTTCTCGGTCCTGCGCGGGGGCGTGTTGCGTTGGGCGTGCACCCCGAAGCTGGATTGTGTTGACGGCCGGTGAGCCGTTGTCAAGGCGGGAAAGCGTGCCTTGACAACGGCTCGCCGGCCGCAAGGAGGCTTCGGATCGGGGTGCCGGGGCGGGGCTGGGTGCAGGTTTCGTCGCGTGGGTGGGCGACGGTTGGTGAGGGTGGATGCGGCCTGGGTGGGTCGTGACTTGGGTGGGCGGGTGGCGGTTGGGTGGAGCGAATGACGCATTGGGGCGCCGGGTGGGGCGAATGTGGCGGTGGGTGCGCCCGATGCCGCGTTGGGGGGCGGGGGGCGAAGAGGCGAGGTCAGTTGCGGGTCAGCAGGGCGGTGGCGATGGCGGCGATGCCTTCGCCGCGGCCGGTGAGGCCTAGGCCGTCGGTGGTGGTGCCGGCGACGCTGACGGGGGCGCCGAGGGCGGTGCCGAGGGCGGCTTGGGCTTCGGTGCGGCGTTTGCCGATGCGGGGGTGGTTGCCGATGACCTGGACGGTGGCGTTGGCGACGCGCCAGCCTTCGGCTTCGAGCAGGGTGCTCACTTCGGCGAGCATGTCGGTGCCGTGGGCGCCGTCCATGCGGGGATCGCCCGTGCCGAAGACGGCGCCGAGGTCGCCGAGGCCGGCGGCGGACAGCAAGGCGTCGCAGAGGGCGTGGGAGGCGACGTCGCCGTCGGAGTGGCCGGCGCAGCCGTCGACGCCGGGCCAGAGCAGGCCGGCCATCCAGCAGTCGCGGCCGGGTTCGATGGGGTGGACGTCAACGCCGTTGCCCACGCGCAGGTCGGTCACAGTGGGGCCTCCTGGTCGCCGCCGGCCACGAGGGCTTCGGCGAGGCTGAGTTCGAAGGCGCTCGCGACGCGCATGGCGTCGGGATCGCCGGGGACGGTGGTGGCGCCGGCCACGGAGTCGAGGCCCGGGTCGGGGCTCAAAGCCAGCGCCGCGCGGAACGCGTCGAGCGAGAAGCCGACGGGGGTCTGGGCGGTGCGCAGGCCGTCGCGGTCGACGGTGGCGGTGATGAGGCCGGCGTCGGTCGCCTTCACGGTGTCCGCCATCGGGAGCACCGGGACTACGACAGACGCACCTGCACGGACCGTGTTCAGTACATCACGGACAGTCCGTTGTGGAGTGAAGGCGCGCAGTGCGTCGTGGACGAGAACCACTGCATCAGGCGAAAGCGAAGGCTCGACGGCGGGGAAAACCTGCCGGAGCGACGCGCCGGGGACGAACCGGCAGCGATCGGACAGCTCGGAAACAATGTCCGCGAGAGCGTCCGAAAACGACTCAGCACACCGAGAAGGGGCTGACACGACCACCAGATCGAGCTCCGGTGTGCCGAGCAGCCCCTGCACGGTGTGCTTGAGAAGAACTTCACCGTTCACCGCCGTGAGAGCACGCTCTTCATCGGCGGTGTGGTGTGCGACAGTCACGAACGCGACGCTCTGCACCTGCTGGTTCATCGGGTCGTGATCGTAGAGAAGTGGCTGCCCGGTGCCTCCGCCGGGAGCCGGATGACCCGGGGGTCAGACCGTCGCGGTTTCCAGAACTTCGTCGAGGAGTGTTTCCGCCTTGTCCTCGTCGGTGCCTTCCGCGAGCGCGAGCTCGCTGACCAGAATTTGCCGCGCCTTCGCCAGCATGCGCTTCTCGCCGGCTGAAAGTCCGCGGTCCTTCTCTCGCCGCCAGAGGTCGCGCACCACTTCGGCCACCTTGTTCACATCGCCGGAGGCGAGCTTCTCCAGGTTGGCCTTGTACCGACGAGACCAGTTCGTGGGCTCTTCGGTGTGGGGAGCACGCAGTACGTCGAAAACCTTGTCCAGTCCTTCTTGCCCGACGACATCACGCACACCGACGATCTCGGCGTTGTCAGCAGGCACGCGAACCGTAAGATCCCCTTGCGCGACTTTGAGGACGAGGTACTTCTTCTCCTCGCCCTTGATCACGCGGGTCTCGATGGCTTCGATGAGTGCGGCACCGTGGTGCGGGTAGACGACGGTCTCTCCGACCTTGAAAACCATGTGTCCTCTGCCCCTTTCGCTGATTCCATCTTAGCACGGTCTTCAGATGGCCACCTAGCGGCCCGGGATCGTCGTCGCAGGTCAGCGGCTTGGCGGGGGTTGACAAACCTGAATCGCCCGTGCTCATGCAGGTGATGGGGAAGGCGTTGATCAGCAGGTCCGAAATCCTAATTGGACGGTTGATCTTGGGTCCCGGTACACCCGTTGGGGCCCACCGGTTCCGCGCGCGCGACGGCGCCCGGCTAGTCTTCGTCGTGACGAGGCCGTGAGATGGAAGGACTCCGACGTGAGGCTGCAGAAACGTCGTGTGCTCGGCGCAGGTGTGTCGGCGCTCGGTGCCGCGCTGGTGCTCGCCGGGTGCGGGGCCGGTCAGATCACCCAGACCGACACTCAGCAGCCGGCGGTCAACGGTACGTACGCGCAGGTGAAGACGCTGGTGCTGCGCGACGCCGCCGTCCAGTACCCCGCGCAGGGCGCCGCCTACTCGGCCGGCCAGCCCGCGCCGCTCACGCTCACGATCGTCAACCAGGGCCCCCAGGACGACCAGCTCGTCTCGGTCAGCTCGGAGGGCACGAAGTCGCCGGCGCAGATCAGCGGCGCCACCGACATCGTCGCCGGGCACACGCTGGTCATCGGCCCGGACGACGCCGTCGAGTCGACCAACGAGCAGGCCGCGCCCACCACGTCGAGCTCGGCTTCCACGCCGCCCAGCAGCACCTCCTCGGGCGCTCCGACCGCCACGAGCAGCGCGTCCCCGGGCGACGGCGGCGCGGCCACGAAGCTGGGCCAGGGCACGGTCGTGCTGCAGGACCTCACGCAGCCGCTGTGGCCGGGCATGACGATCAACGTCACGTTCACCTTCCGCAACGCGGGCCCGATCACCGTCGCGATGCCGGTCGCCGCGCCGGCACACGTCGAGCCCTGACGGTTTTTGTCGGTGCGCGCCGATAACCTCGGCGCGTGGTGAAGAAAACCAGCACCGTTTACCGGTGCGCGGAGTGCGGGTACGAAGCCGCGAAGTGGGTCGGCCGCTGCCCGGAATGCCAGGCCTGGGGCTCCCTCGAAGAGCGGGGCGGGGCCAATCCGGCGATCACGCGGGTGGCCGCGGGTGCGCCGAGTGCGCCCGCGCGGCCCATCGGTGAGGTCGACGTCGAGACGGCCCGAGCCAAGGCGACCGGCGTCTCCGAACTCGACCGCGTGCTCGGTGGCGGGCTCGTGCCCGGCGCCGTGGTGCTGCTGGCCGGCGAACCCGGTGTCGGCAAGTCGACCCTGCTGCTCGAAGTCGCGTTCCAGTGGGCCAAGACGGCCGGGCGCTCCCTGTACGTCACGGGTGAGGAGTCGGCTGGGCAGGTCCGGCTGCGCGCCGAGCGCACGGGCAACGTCCACGGCGAGATGTTCCTCGCGGCCGAGAGCGACCTGTCGGCGGTCCTGGGTCACGTCGACGCCGTGAAGCCGGGTGTGCTGATCGTCGACTCGGTGCAGACGATGGCATCACCGCTGGTGGAAGGCTCGCCGGGCGGGGTCACCCAGGTGCGCGCCGTCGCGGCGGGGCTCGTGGCGCTCGCCAAGGAGCGCGGGTTGCCCGTGGTGCTGGTGGGCCACGTGACGAAGGACGGCTCGGTCGCCGGCCCGCGCGTGCTGGAGCACCTCGTCGACGTCGTGCTGCAGTTCGAGGGCGACAAACACTCGACGCTGCGCATGGTGCGGGGCATCAAGAACCGCTTCGGCGCGGCCGACGAGATCGGCTGCTTCGAGCTCACCGAGGGCGGCATCGTCGGCGTGCCGGACCCGTCCGGGCTGTTCATGAGCCGCACCGCCGAACCGGTGCCGGGCACGGCCATCACGGTCGCCATGGAGGGCAAACGGCCGCTGCTGGGCGAGGTGCAGGCGCTGGTGTCGAGCACGAGCATGCCGCAGCCCAGGCGGGCGGTGAGCGGCCTCGACTCCTCGCGCGTGGCGATGGTCCTCGCGGTGCTGGAGAAACGCGGCCGGCTGAAGCTGGGCGACAAGGACGTCTACGTCGCCACGGTCGGTGGGATGAAGATCACCGAACCTTCGATCGACCTGGCACTGGTCCTGGCACTGACGTCGTCGATGCACGACGTGGCGTTGTCCCAGCGCCTGGTCGCCGTCGGCGAGGTCGGGCTGGCCGGCGAGGTGCGCCGGGTGCCCAACGTCGCACGCCGCCTCGCCGAGGCCGCGCGCCTCGGCTACACCCACGCCCTCGTGCCACCCGACTCCGGCAAGCTGCCCGACGGCATCCGCGCCCTCGAGGTCGGCGACGTCGCCAGTGCGCTCAACGCCGCCAACCACGCGAAGTGATCACGACCCGAACTGGCTGGTGACCTCGTAGCTGAAGCTTGCGGCGCTGAGCGTCTCGCCCGGTTGGATCCCGTAGAAGTTCTGGTTCGTGACGTTCTTCGCGCTGAGCAGCTCGGAAGTCGCGGTGTTGACGTGGACCACCAGCTGGTGGTTGCCGTAGCTGACCGCGTAGGTCTCGGTCTCGCCGTCCGCTTTCCACGTGGTGGCCTGGTCGCGCAGCACGTCGATGATCGCCGCGCGTACCGGGCGCGGCGCGAGCCCGGACGCGAGCACGGTCAGCAGGCGCATCTGCACTTCGCCGGGTCCCGCGTAGGCCGCGGCCGCGGACCCGGCGGTGGGCGGCAGTGGCACCTTCTCCGTGGTCGTCTCGCCGGTCGGCGCCTGGAAGAGGCCGGGGAAGGACTGCATCCCCGGGAGGATCTCCGTGTACTCGTCCGAGGCCCTCCGGGGCAGCGTGGGCGAGGCCGCGGACCCGGCCTGGGTCAGCAGCGCCGAGCGGTCCGTCGGCAGGTTCGCGACGAACTCGGGAGTCGGCCGGTACCAGCCGGGGGCCACGTCCGCGTTCCAGCCACCGGGGTGGGGGAACTGCTCTTTGAAGTCGCCGCCCGTGGCGATCTGCGTGACGGAGTCCGGGCCGGGCAGGCTCGACTGGTCGTACTTCTGGCCCGTGATGACCACCGGGTCGCCCTCGCGGGTCCACCTGCGCATCCACAGGTCCGACCGGTCCGCCGGGATCCAGAACTCGACCTTCTGCTGCACGGCGAACGCACTGCGGTCGGCCACCCACTCGATGTCCGTGTAGGCGTTGGTCACGTGGGTGTATTGACCGGGACCGGGCTGCACGTCGGCGGTCGCCGTGGCCGCCGGCGCCACCGTGGCGGGCCGCTCGACGATCTCGCGGGCCACGACCACCCCGCCCGTCACCACGGCCACCGCGGCGGCCACGGCGATCCAGCGCCAGGCCCCCGGCCGCCTTTTCCGTGGCGGCGCCGTCGGGGCGTGGCCGGTTTCGGCGGCCGCGGCCCGCAGCAGCGTCGCGCGGGCGCGGTCCAGCTCGGCGGGGTCGGTGCGGACGTGGGGGTGGAGGGCGTCGAGGGCTTCGTCGAGCTCGGCGTCGGACCACAGGTGGCGCACGTTGTCGTCGTTCACAGTTCCTTCGCCTCCTCGGCGGTCTCGATGGTGCTCCCGACGGTCGCCGCGTTGGCCCGGAGCCAGCGCCGGATGCGGTGCAGTCGCGAGCGGATCGTGCCAGGCGGCACGCCCAGCGCTTCGGCGACCTCGGTCGGCTCGAGCCCGGCCCACGACACCAGCAGCAGCGTGTCGCGGTCGGCGGCATTGAGCTTCGCCAGCGCGCCGGCGAGCTGGGCCGCGCGGGTCTGCGCGTCCACCTGCTCGGCGACGCGGCCGTCGTGTCCCGCCGTGGTGTGCTCGCCGGCCGCCGCGAGCCGCGCGGTGGCCCGCAGGGCCCGCGTCTCGCTGCGGATGTGGTGGCGCAGCAGGTTGGTCGCGATCCCGTACAGCCACGAGCGCGCCGTGCCCAGGTCCGGCCGGTACGACTCGCGCCGCCGCAGCGCGACGAGGAACGTCTCGGCCACGAGGTCGTGGGCGGCGTCGTCGCCGACGCGGCGCGCGAGGTAGCGGTGCAACTGGCGCGAGTGTGCGTCGAAGAGCCGCCCGAACACGGGCGCCGGATCGGGAACGCCCAGGTCGGGACGGTCGAACGAGTCCGGCAACGCCGCCTCCGGACCGTCGTGGATCACCTGCATGCCCCGTGTTGCCCGCAGCTCTCCGCAGCGTTCACGGCAGCGCTCACGGAGTGACCGGACTCACCAGATCGGGTGGTCGCTGAACTTCTCCAGCGTCGTGACGGACGGGCGGACGTAGAACAGGCCGGCCGCGTAGCCAAGCACACCGAGGGCGAAGTTGGCGAACGTGGCCAGCAGGTCCGTCGCGCCGAAGCGGTCGTGGTCGCTCCACAGGTCGACCAGCGCCGACGCCGTGAGGGCCAGCAGGCAGGTGACGACCGTGGCGGTGAAACAGGCGACCAGCGCCGTGCGCGCCGCTCGGGCGCGGGCGACCACGAGGTAATCGCCCCGCAGGCAGCTGCGGCAGGCGAAGACGACGAGGGCCGTCATCACCACCGCGAGCGTCGGCAGCAGCAGGCCGATGACGCCGACGGGCGCGTCGGGGAGGCTGTGCCCGTGCAGCGGGCGGTTCACGAACGCGGTGAGGCCGAACACGAATGCCGTGCCGACCAGCAGGGCGGTGCCGGTGACCACGGAGCCGCTGCGCACGCGGCGGGCGAAGAGCGGGGGCAGCGGGGCGTAGTCCGTGGCTTCGCCGTAGTACTGCTTCATCCCGTCACCTCCTGCACCGACCTGCGTCCGAGCGCCGAATGAACGTGCAAATGCTCGTGAAGGTCACCTTAAGGGACGGTAGGTCTCTCAAGGTGACCTTCACGGCACTTGTCACCGACCTGTGCTAACGCGGTTAGGCCGGTGACAGGTGTTCACAGCTTCTCGGCGAGCAGGTTCGCGCACCGGATGAGGCCGATGTGCGAGTACGCCTGGGGGTGGTTGCCCAGCGAACGCTCGGCGATCGGGTCGTACTGCTCCGGCAGCAGGCCCGTGGGGCCCGCCGAGGCGACGATCTGCGTGAACAGCTCCTCGGCCTCGTTGCGGCGGCCGGTGATGAGGTACGCCTCGATCAGCCACGCGGCGCAGATGTGGAACCCGCCTTCGCCGCCGGGCAGCCCGTCGTCGCGGCGGTAGCGGTACACGGTGGAACCGCTGCGCAGCTCGGCCTCGATCGCGGTCACCGTGCGCTGGAAGCGCTCGTCGGCCGGGTCGATGAGGCCGGTGAGGCCCACGAACAGCGACGCGGCGTCGAGGTCGGTGCCGTCGTAGGCCGTGGTGAACGCCTGGACCTCGTCGTTCCAGCCGTGCTCCAGCACGTCGGCCTTGATGCGCTCGCGCAGCTCCGGCCAGGCCCCCGGCACGTCGCGGCCGTACTCGTGGCCGAGCTTCACCGCTCGGTCGATCGTGACCCAGCACATCACCCGCGAGTACACCCGGTGGCGCGGCACGTGCCGCTCTTCCCAGATGCCGTGGTCCGGCTCGTTCCAGCGCCTCGTGACGGCCTCGGCCATCGCGCGCACCATCTGCCAGTCCTCGTCGCGCAGCTCGCCGCGCGCCTCAGCCAGGGTGACCACGAGCTCCACGACCGGGCCGAACACGTCGAGCTGCACCTGGTGGTTGGCCAGGTTGCCGACGCGCACGGGCCGCGAACCGGCGTACCCGGGCAGCGACTCGATCACGGCCTCGGCGCCGATCACGCTGCCGGCCAGCGTGTACAGCGGGTGCAGCCGCTCCGGACCGGCCAAAGTGGACAGCACGCCGTGGAGCCACTGCAGGTAGCCCTCGGCCTCCTCGTTGGACCCGAGGTGCACCAGCTCGCGCACGGTCATGGACGCGTCGCGGATCCAGCAGTAGCGGTAGTCCCAGTTGCGGACGCCGCCGATCTCCTCGGGCAGCGACGACGTCGCCGCCGCCAGCACGCCGCCGGTGTCGGTGTTGACCAGCCCGCGCAGCGTGAGCGCGGAGCGGCGCACCAGCTCGGCCTGCACCGTCGGCAGCTTGAGCTTGGCCGCCCAGTCGCTCCAGTAGCGGCCCGCGCGGTCGCGACGGTCTATTTCGGACAGTTCGTGGGCACCGAGATCCGTGGTGCCGCAACGGAGTTCGAGCACCACCGGGTTCTCCGGCGTCGGCTGCACGAGTGCGGTGGCGGTGTCGTGCAGGCCGTCGGACGTGATGGTCCACTCCACGCGGGGCGAGCGGAGCACGAACGGCTCCGACGTGCCCAGCACCCGCAGCCCGTCGCCCTCGGCGACCAGCTTCACGGGCACGCCGCCGAACTCCGGCCGCGGCGCGAACAGCACGTCCGCCGCCGCCTCGCCCGAGATGACGCGCACGATGTCCGTGCGGTGCGAAGGGCTTTCCGGCTCGAGGTAGTCGGTCACGAGCAGGCGCGACCAGCGCGTCTCGACCGTCATCGTGTTCGGCAGGTACCGCTGGCCCAGCGGCAGGCCGTTGCGGTGCGGCTTGATCGAGAAGGCGCCCGCGCCCGGCCCGCCGAGCAGGTCGGCGAACACGGCCGGCGCGTCGGGGCCCGGGTGGCACAGCCACGTGAGCTTCGCGTCCGGCGTCACGAGCGCGACGGAGCGCTCGTTGGCCAGCATCGACAGCCGCTCGATGGGCGGGGCCGACTCGCCGTAGAGCCAGTTCCGCCGTTCCTCCAGGAGGAACCCGAGAACCAGCGCGACGTCGACGGTGTCCGGCACGCGGAAGGTCGCGAGCGTCTCGCCCTCGCCGACCTTGATGCCCAGGTCCGGGCCCGACAGGCGGGCGAACGCCTTCTCGTCGGTCACGTCGTCGCCCAGGAAGATGGCGGCGGTGGCGCCCACCTGGTGGCGCAGGGTGTCGAGCGCGCGGCCCTTGTCCGTCTGGACGACCGCGAGCTCCACCACCTCCTTGCCGTCGGTGGTCGACACGCCTTCCCAGGTCGACGGGCCTTCGTGCACGTCGGCGAGCACGCGGCGACCGGCCTCGTGCTCGGCCCGGCGCACGTGCACCGCGATGCTCGCGGGCTTGACCTCGAGCGACACGCCCGGCACGTCGAGCACCAGGTTCTCCAGCTCCGCCTCGAGCCGGCGGTGCAGGGCACGCGCCTTGTCGTCGAGAGCGTGGATGAACCCGATGTCGAACTCGGAGCCATGGCTGCCCACCAGGTTCACCTCGGCGGGCAGGCGCGACAGCGTCGCCAGGTCACGCAGCGCGCGGCCCGAGATGACGGCTGTGGTGGTCTCGTGCAGGCCGGCCAGAGATCTGAGTGCGCCGACGGACTCCGGCAGCGGCCGGGCCTCGTCGGGGTTGGCGGTGATGGGGGCCAACGTGCCGTCGTAGTCGCAGGCGACCAGCAGGCGCGGGGTACGGGCGATCTGCACGATCGCGCGCCGTAGCTCCGCAGGCAACGCCTCGGCGGTCAACACTCCTCCTCAGGAGGTCCAGCGCGGTACGGGGGGAGGTCAGTCGACCGGCTCCGCACCCAGCGCCTGCAGGAACGAGCGCGCCCACCGGTCGACGTCGTGGGTGAGGACCTGTCGACGCATGGCGCGCATCCTGCGTCGGCCCTCGGCGGGGTCGAGCGTAATAGCAGCCACCAACGCGTTCTTCACCCCGTCCAGATCATGCGGGTTGACCAGGAATGCGCTGGTCAGTTCGGAGGCCGCGCCGGCGAACTCGCTGAGCACGAGCGCGCCACCGAGATCGTGGCGGCAAGCGACGTACTCCTTGCACACGAGGTTCATCCCGTCGCGCAGCGGTGTCACCACCATCACGTCGGCGGCGGAGAAGAAAGCGGCCAGCTCGGTGCGGTTCACGGACTGGTGCAGGTAGTGCACGACCGGGTGACCGACTCGCGCGAACTCGCCGTTGATGCGCCCGACCATCTGCTCGATCTCGCCGCGCATGCGCTGGTAGTGCTCCACGCGTTCGCGGCTCGGCGTGGCGAGCTGCACGAAGGCGACGTCCTCGGGCTGCATGCGCTCCTCGTGCAGCAGCTCGTGCAGCGCCTGCAGCCGCAGGTCGATGCCCTTGGTGTAGTCGAGGCGGTCGACGCCGAGCATCACCGCCTTCGGGTTGCCGAGGTCACGGCGGATCTGCTTGGCGCGCTCGATCACGCCCTTGCTGCGCGCGAGGGTGTCGAGGCCGGCGGCGTCGATCGAGATCGGGAACGCGCCGACGCGCACGGTGCGGTCGCCGACCTGCACCATGCCGGGCCGCGACCGCACGCCGACGGCGCCACGCGTCGGCTCGAGGCCGACGAGCTGGCGGGCCAGCCACAGGAAGTTCTGCGCGCCGCCGGGGCGGTGGAAGCCGATGAGGTCGGCGCCGATGAGCCCGCGCACGATCTCGGCCCGCCACGGCAGCTGCATGAACAGCTCGACCGGCGGGAACGGGATGTGCAGGAAGAAGCCGATGCGCAGGTCGGGGCGCAGCTCGCGCAGCATCGTGGGCACGAGCTGCAGCTGGTAGTCCTGGATCCACACCGTGGCGCCGTGGGCCGCGACCTGGGCGCTGGCCTCGGCGAAGCGGCGGTTGACCTTCACGTAGCTGTCCCACCACGCGCGGTCGAACACCGGCGGCGCGACGACGTCGTGGTAGAGCGGCCACAGCGTGGCGTTGGAGAAGCCCTCGTAGTAGTCGCGGACCTCGGCGGAGGTGAGGGTGACGGGGTGCAGGACCAGGCCGTCGTCGTCGAACTCCTCGACGTCGACGTCGGGGACGCCGGGCCAGCCGACCCAGGCCCCCTTGCGCGAGCGCAGGAACGGTTCGAGCGCCGAGACGAGCCCGCCGGGGCTCGCCGTCCAGCGCTGGCCGCCGTCCGAAGTGCGCTCCAGGTCGACGGGCAGCCGGTTGGCCACCACGACGAAATCGGCGGACGGTGCGGTCTTGTGCTCGTCAGTCACTACAGCTGCTCCCTCGTCATCCGCGGGTCGCGGCCCCAGTGAAACCCTAGCGCGCGCCAGGTGGCCAGCCGGTGATCAACCGCTTACTCCAGCCGGCGCTCCGGCGGCTCCAGCGGTCCCGCCATGCGCGGTCCGGCGAGCTTGCGTTCGAGCCGCCCGAGCCGCATCCGGACGGGTTGCGCGAGGTATTCACCCAGGACAACGCCCGCCGCGAGCGCGAGCCCGATGGCGACGGCTGTCATCAGCGTCCGGATGTCGCCGCCGGGCTCCACCGCTAATTGGTATAGACCACGATACGTGGAGAGACCGGGAAGCAGGGGAGTGATCCCGGACACGGCCACCACGAGCGGCGTGACGCGCAGCCGGCGGGCCAGCAGGCCGCCGCAGAAGCCGACGAGCGTGGCCGCGATGGCCGACGAGCTCACCGCGTCGAACTGCGTGAGCATCAGCGAGCCGTACACGAGCGCGCCGATGGCCCCCGCCGCCGCGGCGACGAGCAGCGCGCGCAGCGTCGAGTAGGAGGCCAGAGCGAAGCACGCGGCCGCGCCGGCGCCCGTGATGACCACGATGGGCAGCTGCTGCGGGGTGGAGTTGATGACGTCCGGCAACGGCCGGCTCGGCAGGCGGAGCATCAGGGCGACCTTCAGCGCCAGCACCACACCGGTGATCAGGCCGGCCGACATGAGCGCCGTCTCCATCGTCCGGCCGGCCGCGGTGACGTTGTAGCCGGTGATCGCGTCCTGCACCGCCGAGACGGTGGACAGCCCGGACAGCAGCACCGTGACGGCCGCGGCGACCACGAGCGTCGGCTGGTCGGTGGTGAGGATGTTGCTGTTCACGATCACGATCGCCGACAGCGTCGCGACGAGCCCGCCGACGACCTGCTGGAAGAAGAACGGCAGGTGGTAGCGGTTGAGCAGCCGGCCGAGCCGGTCGACCACCGAGGAGATCACGAACGCCACCACGGCCACGTCGGGACCGCCGTTGAGCAGCAGGGTGATGAACGCGGCCAGCCCGCCCCACGCGATGGTGGCGACCCAGCGCGGGTAGGGGTGCGGCGCCGCCGTGATGCGCTCCAGCTCCGTGTGCGCCTCCTCGGCCCCCATGTTGCCGCGGACGATCTTGCGCACGAGGATCTCGGCCTGCGTGAGCCGCGTGTAGTCGAGGCTGCGCGACCGGACCACTCGCAACGCGGTGACCGGCGCGAGGTCCGTGCCGCGGTGGCAGGTGACGGTGATCGACGTGAAGATCACGTCGACCTCGCAGTGGGGCAGCCCGAGCGCGGCGGTGAGCGCGAGGATCGTGGCGGTGACGTCGGACGCGCCGGCACCGCTGGCCATCTGCACCTCGCCGATGCGCAGCGTCAGGTCGAGGACGAAGTTGACGGTCGCGTCGTCGGGCGGCTGCGGGCCCAGCACCTCTTCGCTTTCGACGGCCGGCTGTTCCGCCGTCGGCGCCTCGAGGATGTGCCACGCGCGGCGCCGCAGGAGGTTCGGCCGGTGCCGCTGGTTCGAACGCGGCCGGGGAGGCTCCAGGATCGGCCACCGTCTGCGGTGAATCCCCTGGTCGGCGCGTTCGTTGATCTTCATGATCGATCCCACCTCCTCGTCCATCCGGCGTCGTTCTCCTCGACGTTCCCGGGGACCATCGGCCGACGCGTCCCGACCGTTGCACTGATCCGGAAGTGGTGTGCACCACGTCCGCGGTAGATCGTCTCGCAGTGTCGTGCGGGGCGCTCGGTTCGAGGGTTGAACCGGGGGTTCGAAGTGGTCTGGGCAGGGTGGGCCGGGTGGGTCCGGCGGTATCGGGTCGGTGCGTTCCCGGGTACGGAATTCCCTGGTGAAACCGGTTTCGAAAACTGTTTTCCGGAATTCCGCTGAGTGAATGTTCTGAGGTGGTTTCCGGAGACATCAGTGCAGGTGAGGACAGTTTTGACCGTCGGTAAATTGTGGTTGGTACCACTTGGTATTTGCGCTGACCAGGGGGCTTGGAATTGTTGATCTGTGCCGCTTATCACTCTTTAGTGCGTTCTCGTATTTCGTTTCGTAATGTGCCCGTGTTCTCGCGGTTACCCGCGATTCGCTCTCCTCCCCCCGAAGGAGCTCTACCCCGAAATGGCACTCCACCGATTCGAACCCCGATCCGATGCTGCGCCGTCACGCAAGCGGCGCTTCGTTCGCGCCGCCCTGACGGCGACCGCGCTGGCCGCCGCGATGTCGGCCACGGCCGGCCCGATCCTCGCGAGCACCGCGTCCGCCGCGACCGCGGCCCCCGCCGCCTCCGCGTCGGCCACCGCTCGCGTTGGCGCCTCGGCGCTCAGCCGCGCCCTCACCCAGCAGGGCAAGCCCTACGTCTGGGGCGCGGCCGGCCCGAACGCCTACGACTGCTCCGGCCTCGTCGTGTGGGCGTTCAAGCAGGTCGGCGTGGCCCTGCCGCACAGCTCGCGCCTGCAGTCCACGGCGGGCGTGGCCGTCTCCAAGGCCGCGCTTCAGCCCGGTGACCTGGTGTTCTTCTACACGCCCGTGAGTCACGTCGGCATCTACGCCGGTGGCGGCATGGTCCTGCACGCCAGCCGACCCGGAGTGCCGGTGAAGCTGTCGCCGCTGTCCTCGATGCCGTTCCACAACGCGCGCCGCATCTGACGCGTCCCCCGGCGCCGGCACCCGGTCGCGCGGCTGTTCCCCCGCAGCCACCTTCCGGGTGCCGCCGAGCGGCGGCAGGCCGATATACTTCTCTCGCCCTGGCCTGCTGCGCGGGGCGTCGGCCGGTATAGCTCAGCTGGTAGAGCATCTGTCTTGTAAACAGAAGGTCAGGGGTTCGAGCCCCCTTGCCGGCTCCGATCCTCTCGTCTCCGGGCCCGCCCCAGTCCTCAGTGGACTGACGGCGGGTGTCCCCGCGAGGAACGGTCCGGGTCCCAGCGGGGAACGGCTGCGGTCGCCGCGATGAAGTGGTGGTGCGGTTCGGCGTGGCCCCTGACCACCGCGACCACCGACGGCGAGCGAGTGCGGTCGGGCCGTCGGCATTCTCGACCGGCCTTCGCGAACGCGATGCTGGTCACGAAGGCCATCGCGGCGGTTGCCCGACGAACAAGACACCAGCCGGGCGCGTGCCCGGCATTCTGCGTGAGAGCGCCCGCGACCGGCAGCTGGTGCGAACCTCGGATCGCGAGTGAGCTGCCGCAAGGCCGGGCGCGTGGCTCACGTTGGGCCGCCTGCGTTCAGTGGCCGGGAGATCGTGCCCGGGAGAGGCCGGGCGGGAGCCGTCATGAGATCGGCGAGCACCTGCACATCAGTCCCGCACGCGGTGAAGCACCCGCGTCGCGCCGATGGTGCGACGGCGCGACGGGCACTGCCGCCCTGAGCTGGTGCGGCCGGCGTCGGGCTCGTACTTGCCCGGGTGACGGTGTGCCGCATCGCGGTGGGCCGGAGCGGGCTGGGCTTGATCGAACCGGCTGGTAGGAAAGGCTTTCGAGCCGGTTCGAACCCGTTCGATCCGCGAGCGTCAGGAAGCGGTGGCCAGGCGGACGCGGCGGTCGCGGGCGTAGGAGACCAGTTCGCGCACCTCGTCGGTCGTGATGATGCGCACGGCGTCGTCCAGGAGTTCGGCCGTGGCGACCTGCAGGGGCCAGCCCGTCAGGCCCGGGACGGGGACGTGCCAGAACCACTGGCCCTGCGTCAGATCTTCGGCGGCGACCTCGTCCACGGCGTTCCCCCAAGTGGCGGTTTCCAGAGCGGAGTTTTCCTCTGAACTCATAGGGGAACCCTAGCGACGACCACCGACAAAAAACCGTCCACCGTGGACGAGCGCCTGACCCGCGTTTTTGCGGCCGGGCGCGCGCTGGCCTAGGCTGCGCCGATCACCGGAAGAACAGGACTGGCGAGATGCCCCTGCTTGACTCCGGGTCGTACCGTGATGTCGACCTGCCGACGATCGTCCGCATGGAGCGGAGGCTGCCCTGGTTCGGGTGGCCGCACCTGCCGCTCGGCCTGCTGGTCTGCGTTGCCGCGATCCTGGCCGCGTATCGCGTGCCTGTGTCGTACCACACCACCACGGCCCTGGTCGCCGGCGGCGGCGTGCTCGGGGGCTTCTGCGGCTACGGCTGCGGCCTCGTGATGGTGAGCACGCCCGACCTCGTGAAGACCGGCCGGCTGCGCTGGCGCCGTACGCACGTGCTGCGCGGCCTGCTGTTCGCGCTGGGTGTGCTCTCCGCCGCGTCGCTGGTCGTGGTCGCGGTGTGTCACTTCGTGTTGCTGGCGGGCGCGTCGGGGTTGCACCCGTTCACGCTCTCGCTGCAGGCCGGCGTGTACCTCGTGCTGGCCGTGGCCAACACGGTGCTCGCCGGGCTCGAAGCGCGAAGCCTGACCAAGGTCCTCAATGGAGTGTCCACCAAGGACGGTGAGCTCACCGCCGCCGCAGCAGGACTTCCTGCGTGACGGAGGCCACCAGCCGGCCGTCGGTGGTGTAGAACTCGCCGTGGGTGAGGCCGCGCTCGTTGGTGAAGCTGCGGCTCTCCATGTCGAACAGCAGCCACTCGTCGGCGCGGAACGGGCGGTGGAACCACACGGCGTGGTCGAGTGAGGTCAGCTGCGCGCGGCCCGGCTCGTCGCGGTGGGGCAGCGCGGCCGTCCCGGCCAGGCGGATGTCGGAGATGTAGGTGAGCGCGCACACGTGCGCCAGCGGGTTGTCCGGCAGGCGGCCCTTCGCGCGCACCCAGATGCGCTGGCGCGGCCCGCTGCCGACGTCCGGCAGTCCCGCCGCCGGGTCGCTGATGAACCGCGCTTCGATCACCGAAAGCATGATCGGCAGCTCGTCCTCGTCGCGGACCTCGACGTCGTCCGGCGCCGGCACCTCGGGCATGCGCGCCTGGTGTTCGCTGCTGGTGGCGGGTTTCTGGAACGACGCCGAGAGGCTGAAGATCGTCTCGCCGTTCTGGATCGCCGCCACGCGCCGGGTGGTGAACGAGCCGCCGTCGCGCGTGCGCTCCACCTCGTAGACGATCGGCAGGTCCGTGCGCCCGCCGCGGATGAAGTAGCCGTGCAGCGAGTGCACGTGCCGGTCCTCGGGCACGGTCGCGCCCGCCGCCGTGAGCGCCTGTGCCGCCACCTGGCCGCCGAACGCCCGTTGCGGCGAACCCTCGTGGCTGGTGCCGCGGAAGAGGTTGCGCTCGAGCGGTTCCAGCTTGAGGAGCTGGTCGATGCCGGGGTGCACGGGGTCGGTGATCACCCCGTCATCCTAAGGACCGCTCACTCCTCACGCGGGGTGAGCTGCGTCAACAACGGCAGCAGCGCGGCCGGGTCCTCCACGTGGGCGTTGTGCCCGAGGCCCGCCAGCGTGACGGAGCCGGCCGCCAGCGCCCGCAGCTGCTCGGGCCGCGACATCGGGTCGTCGGCGCCGGCCGCGAGCACGACGGGGCACGTCGCTTCGGCCAGCAGCCGCGGCATGTCCGGCGCACCCACGCCGAACGCGGCGGAGTCCAGAGCCAGGCGCCAGCCGTCGGCGGTCGCCACCACACCACCGGGATCCGCGGGCGCCAAGCCGGTGAGCCCGGCGACCTTCAGGTACGCGACCGCGGCGTCTTCCCGCGAGGCGAACAACCGTGGCGGACGCGCGGCCATCGCGGCGGCGCGCTCCAGGTCCTCTGCACTCCACTCCACTTTGACGCCCAGCGCCAGCACCCCGGCGACCTCCAGGCCGTGCCGCCCGGAAGCCAGCTCCAGCGCCACCACCCCACCCAGGGAATGGCCCACGACGACCACCGGCCCGGCCTCGTCGAGGCCGGCGGCCACCTCAGCCGCCAGCGCGGGGAACGAGTAGGCCGGCAACGGCGCCGAACCACCGTGCCCGGGCAGGTCGGGCACGAGCACCCGCCGGTCCAGCAGCTCGGTCAGCCCGTCCCACACCGTGCCGGTCGCGCCCAGTCCGTGGAGCAGCAGCACGGCCGGCTCGCCGCACCCGTCGGTGCGCAGCTTCAGCGTTTCCACCACTCGGATCTTTCCCCAGGCCGGGGTTCCGGGGCTAGGGTCGGGACCGTGTCGAGTGCCCTGATCGCCGACCCGGACACCTACGTCGAAGGCGTGCCCTACGACGTCCTCGCGAAGCTGCGCCGCGAAACGCCGGTGACGCGCGTCGGCGACTTCTGGGCCGTGCTGCGCCACTCCGACGTACGCGACGTGCTGCGCAACCCCGCCACGTTCTCGTCGCAGCTCGGCGGCACGCAGATCCGCGACCCCGCGACGCCCGAGGACCTCGGCTACGTGCGGCGCATGATGCTGAACATGGATCCGCCCGAGCACGGCCGGCTGCGCGGGCTGCTGACCAAGGCGTTCACGCCGCGGGCGATCGGCCGGCTCACCGAGCGCATCGAGGGCTGGGCCCACGACCTGGTCGCGGCCGTCGCGGACCGGGGCGAGTGCGATTTCGCCAAGGACGTCGCCGCCGACCTGCCGCTGCTCACGCTCGCCGAGGTGTTCGGCGTGCCGGAGCAGGACCGGCGGCTGATGTTCGACTGGAGCAACCGCGTGATCGGCTTCCAGGACGCCGAATACGCGGTGAGCGCCACCGTCCGGCCGGACGACGTGACGGACCTCGCCCGCGCCGCGCTCGCCGTGCGGCCCGAGCCAGGGCCGGACGGCGCGATGCCCGACCCGCGTACACGCGCCGGGATGCCGGACCTTTACGCGTACGCCAACGCCCTGGGCGAATACAAGCGCAGCCACCCCGGCGACGACGTGATGAGCAACCTCATGCAGCACGTCGACGACGAGGGCGGGCGCGTCTCGATCGCGGAGTTCGAGAACCTGTTCTGGCTGTTTTCCGTGGCGGGCAACGAAACCCTGCGCAACGGCCTGCCCGGCGGGCTCGCCGCGCTGCTGCGGCACCCGGAGCAGTACCGCAAGCTCCTCGACGACCGGTCGCTGCTGCCCGGTGCCGTCGAGGAGATGCTGCGCTGGTGGACGCCGGTCATGCACTTCCGCCGCACGGCCACCGAGGACACCCGGCTGTCCGATGTGGACATCAAGGCCGGCGACAAGGTCGTGGTCTGGTTCTCCTCGGCCAACCGCGACGAGACCGTGTTCGCCGACCCCGACGCGTTCGACGTCACGCGCGCGCCGAGCGAGCACCTGACCTTCGGCCACGGCCCGCACTTCTGCCTCGGCTCGCACCTGGCGCGCGTGCAGATGCGGGCGCTCTTCGAGGCCGTCCTGGACCAGCTCGGCGAAGTCCGCCTCGCGGGCGAACCGCGGCGGCTGCGCTCGAGCTTCCAGAACGGCCTCAAGAGCCTGCCCATCCAGTGGGGCTGATCGTCAAGACTGCTAGTCCCGCGTCACGATGAGCTTGGCGACGCCGGTCGAGGTGAACCCGAGGAAGATGAACGCCAGGATTCCGTACTGCACCAGGGAATCCCCGGCGAATCCCGTGGACAGCTCCGCGATCAGCAGCCCCAGCATCAGCAAACCGATCACGAGGTACGCCCAAGCCGTGGCCCGTGTGCGGGGCAGCCACCGAAGTCCCATGTCTACCTCCCGGAGTTGAGGTTGCGGATCAGGTCCTGCACGGTCTGGCGCAGGTGTGACAGCGTGTCGCGCACCTCGGTCGCGACGCCGCCGGCGTGGTGGTCGACCGGCCCGGTCACCGGGTGCACCTCGTCCTCGCCGGGCAGCGGCACCCCGGGGCACGTGGTCGAGGCGGGCCGCGAGTTCTTGGTGAGGAAGGTGTTCACGAGCCCGTCGACGCACGGGTTGCCGTTGATCGCGTACTCGCCGTGGAAGGGCGCGTCGTCCACCGAGATCAGCGGCACGCCGGCCGCGCGAGCACCGGCGCGGCCCTGCTCGTAGCCGGTCTGCGGGTCGAACTCGCCCTGCACCACGAGAACGTGGCTCTTCACGGACGCCGGCAGGTTCGGCAGCTCGTGCTGCGGCGCTTCCGACCAGTGGCCGCACGGCTCGCTGAGCCCGTAGGACCAGCCGTAGAGCGGGTCGACGGGACCCTGCCGGTCGCTGAGGTTCTTGTACCAGGCCGCCGACCGCGTCGGCTGGTCACCGCAGGCCACGGCGTAGCGGGTGCCGGCCACCGGTGTGTAGTCGGGCGTCGCGGCGACGACTTTCGCCACGGTGAGGTCCGTGGCCGGCACGCCGAACGCGCTGCGCGACTCGGCGTCGAGGTCGGCCGCGAGGTTCTTCGGCGGCGCCGGTGCGGTGCCGTCCAGCGCGGCCGCACCCTGGGTGAAGACCAGCGCGCCCAGCAGCCACTGCAGTTTGCTGCCGTTGCCGACGAAGATGTGGTCGAAGTTGTCGGGGGACATGCCCTTCGACGCGTAGTACGCGCGCACTTGCTCGTACTCCTGCTTCACGGCCTCGGGCGTTTTCCCGAGCTGGTCAGGGAACTGGCGCGAAAGCCACGGCACGTACACGTCGTCGAACTGCCGCTGGTCGACCTCGGGGAACGCCTCGAAGTCGGCCTGCAGCCGGCCCTCGAAGTTCACACTGGAGTCGAGCACGATCTTGCCCGCGTGGCCGGGGAACATCGACGCGTACTTCGCGCCGAGCCAGGTGCCGTAGGAGTAACCGAGGTAGTTGAGCTGCTGGTCGCCCAGCAGCGTGCGGATCAGGTCCATGTCGTGCGTGGTCTGCCACGTCGTGATGTACGGCGTGAGCGCGTCGCTCTGGCAGGCCTCGGCGATGGCCCGCGGCGTCGCCTGGTGCGCCGCGATGCTGGCAGCGGAGCGGTCCCGGGCGTCGAGGGCCGTGGTGGGCAGCCGGCCGGTGGGCACCTCGCACTGCAAACCCTTGTCGCTGCTGCCTTCCTGGCCGGTGCCGCGCGGGTCCATGCCGATGAAGTCGTAGCTCGCGCTCACGGACGGCTCCAGTCCCGCGAGCGAGCCGGCCAGCGAGGTGCCCTGCCCGCCCGGGCCGCCGGGGTTCACGAGGATCGCGCCGGCGCGGTCGCCGGTCGCGGCGACGCGGCTGATCGACACCTTGAGGTCGACGCCGGCGGCCGGGTTCGCCCAGTCGCGCGGCACGGTGATTTCGGCGCATTGTGCTGGTTTCGCCCCGGTGGCCGGTTTGAACGCGCAGTCGCCCCACGTGATTTTCTGGCTCGTGTAAGGGTCTTCGGCCGCGCTCGCCGTCGCCGGGACCAAGGCCGCGGTGGCGGCCGCGACCACCGCCGAGACCAGTACTGCTCTGGGAGTTCGCACCGGGAGTCCTTTCGTCCGTGATCCGCTTGCCGTCGAGTCTCGTGCGCGCGCGGACGCCGGCGATCAGCCTTGCGGACGAACTTCCGGTGCCGCCTCGGCCGTGCGAACGAGGCGGGCCAACGCGCGCGAGGCTGCCACAGCGGGGAAACTGAGGACATGACCATTCCCGCGCCCGGCCCCGGCGTGGTGGGCCGACGGGTCGTGCAGCGCGTGCTCGACCAGCTGCTCGCCACCGTGCCCGTGGCGGTGGTCGCGGTGCTCGTCGTGCTCTACGTGCCCCCGCCCGGCTCGCTGCTCACGTTCATCGAGGTCGTGGCGTTCACGACGTTCGGGATCTGGGTGCTCGCGAGTCTGTACCTCGAGATCTGGTGGCCGCACCGCCACCGCGGCCAGACGCCGGCGATGCGCTGGCTGCGGATCCGCGTGGTGCTGCCCGACGGCGGCCGGCCTCCGTTGCGCGCCTACGTGATCCGCGCGGTGCTGATGGTGGTCGACGGGTTCTGCTGGGGCCTTGCGGGGGTGGTGATCATGCTGGTCAGCCCCCGCCGGCAACGCCTCGGTGACCTGGTCGCGGGGACCATGGTCGTGCGCGTCGCAGCTTCAGCGGACGAGCCCGGTCTCCCAGGCCCAGATGGCGATCTCGGTGCGGTTGCGAGCCCGCAGCTTGCGCTGGGCGGCCGCGAGGTGAGTCTTCACGGTGGAGAGCGACAGGACGAGTGACTCGCAGATCTCGGCGTTGGTCTGGCCGCCCGCCACGGCTTTCACCACGTCGAACTCGCGGTTGGTGAGCGGACTGTCCGGTTCGGACCGTTCCTTGCTCGCACTGCCGACGAAGTGGGCGAGCAAACGCGTGGTGATGGCCGGGGAGACGAGCGCCTCGCCGTGCGCGGCCGCGTGCACGGCCTCGATCAGCAGCGTCGCGCCCGCGTCCTTCAAGAGGAAACCGCACGCGCCGGCGCGCAGGGCCGCGTGGACGTTCTCGTCGAGCCCGAAGGTCGTGACCATGACGACGTGCAGCGGATCGGCGACGTCCGGGCCGGCCAGGAGTTTCGTGGCCTGCAGCCCGTCGATACCGGGCATGCGGATGTCCATCAGCGTGACGTCCGGGCGCAGCTGCCGCGCGAGGCGCACGGCGTCCTGACCGTCGGCGGCCTCGCCGATCACCTCGATGTCCGGCTCACCTTCGAGGATCAGCCGGAAGCCGGTCCGGACCATCGCCTGGTCGTCGGCGATCAACACGGTCACCGGCACGGGGATCCTCCTGCTCAGGCTGTTCTGCTCAGGCCGTTTCGAGCGGCAGCCGCGCGGCCACCAGCCAGCGGTGCCCGGCCGCCGGGCCCGCGGAAACCGTACCGCCGACGGCGGTGACGCGTTCGGTCATGCCGATCAAGCCGTAGCCGCCGGGCCGCGCGGGCTTGGCCGCACCGTCGTTGCCGACCTCCACCACGAGGTCGCGCTGGTCGCGGCGCACGCTCACCCGCACGTCGGTGGCGCGCGGCGCGTGGCGGCGGACATTGGTGAGGGCCTCGGTGATCAGCCGGTGGACAGTGGTCACGACCTCCGGCGTCGCGTTGAGACCGCCGAGGTCGCCGGGCACGTCGAGGGTGACGGTGCCGTCGTCGGGCACCGCGCGGTCCACGGCCGCAGCGAGCCCGGACGGTGGGCTGAACAAGTTCTCGCCGTCGGTGCGCAGCGTGCCGACGAGCCGGCGCATCGACGCCAGCGCCTCCGCGCCCGCCTGCTCGATCTCGGCGAACGCACTGGTGTCACCGCCTTGGCGTTCGGTCACGCGGTGCGCGGCCTGCACCCGCACGACGATGCCGGTGATCTGGTGTGCGACCAGGTCGTGCAGCTCGCGCGCGAGGTTCAGCCGCTCCGCCGCGCGAACCTCGACGGCTTCGGCCCGGGCCCGCGCGTCGGCGTCGCGCAACAGCAGGCCGATCGCGAGCGCCGCACCCCACGCGACGGCCGCGGCGGCCGAGAGCAGCGCCGCGGGCGAGCCGATGCCGTAGCGGAACACCGGCGCCGCCACGGCCGCGATCCCGCCGAGGACGGACAACGTCGCCGCGGGCGGCCGTTGCAGCCGGTGGCAGCACGCGCCGACGACCAGCGCGATCGCGAGTGACTCGGCACCGCTGGGCTGCACCGGAAGCCGCTGCCCGAGCGCCGCGACGCCCGCTGTGACGGCCGTGCCGAGCAGCGACAGGCACGACACCGCCGTCGCCACGAGCGCGACGTGGTCCGGGAACCGGCGGCGCAGCACGGCGAGCACGGCCACCACCGGCCCGAGCCCGGGCGCGAAGTCCACGGCGATCAGCGCGAGCGTGCCCTGCGCCGAGCCGGAGCGCGTGAACACCACGGCGTCGAGCACCACGAGCACCACGAGCGCCGCGATCTCGGCGACCAGGGCGATGCGCGGGCCCACGCGCTGGGTGGTCATGGTCCTGATCGTCTCGTGCCGGGGCGCGCTTCGCCTCCTGCGCGGGTGCGAAGTGCCTCGGCCGTGAGGCTGAGCCGCGGGATTCAGCCGAAACTCACCAGCGAGAGCCAGGTGTCGAGGAACGCCGTGTCGCCCGTGCGCTTCGCGGTGGTGGCCGGCACGCGGCCGTAGACGATCAGCAGCAGGTCGGTCAGCGACGCCTCGGCCGTCACGGCCGGGTTCTCGACGGCGCCGCGGTGCCACGCGGGCAGGTCGCCGGTGAGGTCGACGGTCCACGACGCCGCGTGGTCCGTCGGCGCGAGGTGGACGGTGTGGCCGGGTCCCTGCAGCGCGCGGCGCTCGGGGAAGTAGTCGAACATCACCGGCAGGGAGCCGAGTTCGAGCCACTCGTCGAGGGTGTCGTGGGCGAGGTCGCCGTCGAGCTCGAAGGGCTGCCCGAGGGCGAGCGTCACGTCGGCGCGGTGCATGGCCGTCTCGTGCAGGAAGCGGCGGGCGTAGAACGCGGCCCGCGGCGCTCCGGCGGGGACGGGGGTCCAGACCTCGGCGTCGGGCCCGGCTTCGCGCAAGGTCGTCGCCAGGGCCTCGGCGCCGTCGGTGAGCCAGCTGCCCGGCCGGACTTCGTGGCCCGGATTGCGCAGGTAGTCATCGGCGGGGGCCTCGGAGGCACGCGTGCGCACGATTCCCTCGGCGTACCGGTGCCCCGCCCCGACGTGGTTGAGCAGCTGGCCCAGGCTCCAGTCCGGGCACGCGGCGATCCGTGTTGCGAGGTCAGCGCCGGTTGCGGTGGTCCGCAGCAGCTCGGTCTGCGCCACGATCTCGGCGGCCCGGCGTTCGAAGTCCATGGTGGCGTCCTTCCGGTTCGGTTCACCATGGAGTCGGAGCCGGGGCCGCCGACCGGACACGGTGGGTCAGGCTTCTTCCGGGGCCGGATCGATCGCGACGGACCGCGCGAGCGACTCCAGTGGCGCGAGGGCGTCGAGGCGGCCTTGCAGCGTGGCGGTCAACGCGTCGAAGGCGTCGCTGCACAGCGGGACGCGCAGCGGCGGGTTCTCCTGGGTGGACAGGTCGTGGATCGCGCCGGCGACCTTGCCGGGGTCGCCCTGGTAGAGGTCCAGGCCCGCGGTGCGGAAGTAGCCGCGCACGGCCGCGACCGCGCCCTCCTGGTAGGCCGGGTTGCCCTCGGGGAAGCTCGCCGAGTGGTGGAAGTCGGTGCGGATGGCGCCCGGCTCGACGATGGTGACGCGGATGCCGAACTGGGCCACGTCCTGGGCGAGCGACTCGCTGAAGCCCTCCAGGCCCCACTTGACCGCGTTGTAGACGGTGTTGCCCGGGAAGGCCATCTGGCCGCCCATGCTGGAGATCTGGAAGATGTGCCCGCCGCCGTGCTCGCGCAGCGCGGGCAGCACGGCGCGCGTGATCGCGATCGGTGCGTGCAGCATTGTGGTGAGCTGGCTCTGTACGAGCTCGGGGCTCTGGTCCTCGAGTGCGCCGATCACGCCGAAGCCGGCGTTGTTCACGACCACGTCGAGCGGTCCGCGGGCCAGCACCCGGCCGACGACGTCGTCGATCGCCGCGAGGTTGCCGACGTCGAGCTGCTCGACCTCGATCTGCGAGCCGTACTTCTGCGCGAGGTCGGCCATGCTCTCGCGCCGCCGGACCGCGGCGACGACCCGGTCACCGCGATCCAGCACGACCTCGGTCAGCGCCCGGCCCAAGCCTCGGGAGGCGCCGGTGACGACCCAGCGACGGGCAGCACTCATCTGCCTCCAGTAACTCGCGCGGTGGGGGAAGTCGAGCGCGAGGCTAGGAGGAGCTGGTCCGCGGTGGCACCGGCGGTGTGGTGACCGAGGCTTTCGGGAACACGTTGTGTCCGTCGGGCCACCGCGTTTCCTTCGCGGGCCCCGGAAGTGCGCGACTGTGCTACTCACTTCGACAGCTACGCCGTGCGGTCTCAGGAAGTGACCCGGTAGGTCAGGTGCGTCATCGTCGGGGTGGTGACGACGTCGGTGCGCTCCAGCGTCACGCGGTGGTCGGCGAGGTCGTCGAACAGGCGCACGCCCTCGCCGAACAGCAGGGGCACGAGGTGCAGGCGCAGCTCGTCGACGAGTCCGAGGCGCAGGTACTGGTCGATCGCCGAGCCGCTCATGACCACGACGTCGCGGTCGCCCGCGGCCTCGCGCGCTTGGGCCAGCGCGGCTTCCGGGCCGTCGGTGACGAAGGTGAACGTGGTCTTCCCGCGCTCCAGCGGTTCGGCCGCGCGGTGGGTGAGGACGAACGCCGGTCGCTCGAAGGCGCCGTCCGGGCCCCAGACGTCGATGCCCATGTCGAACGTGGTGCGCCCGAGCACGAACGCGCCGGTGTCGGTGAAAAACTCGGCCATCACGTCGTGGTCGGTCTCGTTGCCGTGCGCCATCCACGTGTGCAGCAGCTCGCCGTCGCGGCCGAGGCGGTTGTCGGTGTCCGTGCCCGGGCCGGCGACGACCCCGTCGAGCGACATGCTGATCTCCGCGACGACCTTCCCCATCGGACTACTCCTTTGTGGTCCCGGTGTTCGTGGTTTCGGTGTTCGTGGCTGCGGTATTCGCAGCGGTAATCCAAGCGTCGCCCCATTCCGCATCGCGCGCGGCGCGGTAGCGGGGACCGTGGCGTTTGGACACGGTGACGCCGGAAGCGAGGCCATCCACCGTACACAGGTCGAGCTGCACGAAGCCCTTGTGCTTGCGCGGGTGCCGCAGGATCCGCGCGTCGGCGCGGTCGGCCGTGACGCCCGCCGGCGCCGCGACGACGTAGGAGAACTTCTCGTCCTCGAACCCCAGCGTGCCCGCTTTGATGCGCCGGTGCACGCCACTTCGCGGCAGGCGCGCGGCGAAGTGGCACCAGTCCTCGCCGGGTTTGATGGGGCACTCGCCGTCGTGCGGGCAGGGCGCGAGCACCGTGTGGCCGAGGCTGCGCAGCACGTCGCGAGCCGCGCGGATACGGGCGAACCCGGCGGGCGTGCCGGGTTCGACCAGCGCCACCGCGCCACCCGACGCGGCGAGCCAGCGCACCACCTCGTCGCGCGTGCGTTCCGGCAGCTCGCCCAGGACGTACGACAGAGTCACCAGGTCGGCCGCCGGCAGCGGTGACGCCGGGTCGATCAGCCCGCGCTGCCACGTCGCCCCGCGGACCGCCGCGTCTTCGGCGCTCGCCGCGAGCTTGCGGCCCAGGGTGAGCGCGCCGGCGACCTGCTCGACGACGGTGCACTTCTCCAGCGTCGGCCACGCGCGGGCCGCGGCCCAGATGGCCGCGCCCGTGCCGCCGCCGATGTCGAGCTGTGTGCGCGGCGCGAACCCGGGGGCGGCCGCGGCCACTTCGCCGAGCACGGAGCTGACGGCCGCGTACGTCGCCGGCATGCGGTAGCCCGCGTAGGCGGCGACGTCGAGCTCCGAGGTGAGGATCGGCGCCGTCGCGGCTTCGCCGGAGCGGTAGCGCGAGCTGAGCTTGTCGACCGCCTGGGCGAGCCGGGATTCGGGGAAGCGGCCGAGCTCGTCGTCGAGGGCGGTTCGCAGGTCTTCGGGGAGGTGCGCCACGACCGAGAATTCTCCCACGCCCGATTTGTCCCCCAAGCAGCTGCCTGACCTGCTAGTTTCGGCCGCGGGAAAAAAGTTCGGGCGCCTTGTCGATCCAGCGGCCGCCCGTTCGACGCAGGGGTGACGGCAAAACCGAAGAGAGAGGATCTCCCAAATGCGGTTCATGGTGATCATGAAGGCGAGCGAAGAGTCCGAGGCCAACCAGCTGCCGACCACCGAAATGCTCGCCGAGATGGGGAAGTTCAACGAGGAGCTCGTGCGGGCGGGCGTGATGCTCGCCGGTGAGGGCCTCACGTCGAGCGCCGAAGGGGCGCGCGTGCGCTTCGCGGGCAACGCCGAGCCGACCGTGATCGACGGCCCGTTCGCCGAGAGCAAGGAGCTCGTGGCGGGCTTCTGGATCCTGCAGGTGAAGTCGAAGGAAGAGGTCATCGAGTGGGTGAAGCGCGTGCCCAACACGGACGGCGCGCACCACGAGATCGAGATCCGGCGCATCGCCGAGGCCGAGGACTTCGGCGACAACCTGACGCCTGAGCTGCGTGAGGCGGAGGAGAAGCTGCGCGCGGAAGCGGCGAAGAACGCCTGATGCGCTTTCTCGTGATGGTCAAGGCCAACGCCGACTCCGAGGCCGGCGTCATGCCGAGCGCCGAACTGATGGCGCAGATGTCGAAGTTCAACGACGAGCTGGCGGCGTCGGGGCACCTCGTGCAGGCCGAGGGCCTCGCGCCGAGTTCGCAGGGCGCGCGGCTGGTCTACTTCGACGGCGAGCCGCAGCCGCGGGTGGTCGACGGGCCGTTCGCGGAGACGAAGGAGCTCGTGGCCGGGCTGTGGATCCTGCAGGGGGAGTCGGTGGCGGAGATCGTCGAGCTGCTCAAGCGCGCGCCGAACCCCGACCTGCAGGCGGGGGTCGTGGAGATCAGGCCGCTCGTTCCGTGACGCCGCGCCCGCCCGAGGCTTGCCCTCGGGCGGGCCAGCCTGTCTGATGGGCTCCGTGGAGACGCACGGTGCCGTGGAGGCGGTCTGGCGGATCGAGTCGGCGCGGGTGATCGCGGGACTCGCGCGGATGGTGCGCGACGTCGGGCTCGCGGAGGAGCTCGCGCAGGACGCGCTGGTCGCGGCGCTGGAGCAGTGGCCGGAGACCGGCGTGCCGCGCAACCCCGGCGCGTGGCTGATGACCACGGCCAAGCGCCGCGCGATCGACCAGTTCCGCCGCAACGAGACGTTCGGCCGCAAGCTCGACGAACTCGGCCGCGAGCAGCAGGCCTTCGAGCCGGACCTCGCCGACTTCGACGCGGTCCTCGACGAGGAACACATCGAGGACGACATCCTCCGGCTGGTCTTCACCGCCTGCCACCCGGTGCTGCCCACCCAGGCGCGCGTCGCCCTCACGCTGCGCATGCTCGGCGGGCTCACCACCGACGAGATCGCCCGCGCGTTCCTCGTCAAGGAATCCACTGTGGCGCAACGGATCGTGCGCGCGAAGAAGGCGCTGGCCGATGCGAAGGTGCCCTTCGAGGTCCCCGTCGGCGAAGAGCGCATGGCCCGCCTGTCGTCCGTGCTGGAGGTCATCTACCTGATCTTCAACGAGGGCTACTCCGCCACCCGCGGCGACGACTGGCTGCGCCCCGGCCTGTGCGAGGACGCCCTACGGCTGGCCCGCGTGCTCACGGGACTCATGCCGACGGAGCCCGAGGTCCACGGCTTGGCGGCGCTGCTGGAGATCCAGGCTTCGCGGTCGGCCGCGCGGACCGGTCCGTCCGGGGAGCCGGTGTTGCTGCTGGAACAGGACCGGGGCCGGTGGGACCAGTTGCTGATCCGGCGTGGGCTCGCGGCGCTGGCGCGTTCGGAGGAACTGGCCGAGGGCGCGTACGGGCCTTATTCGGCGCAGGCGGCGATCGCGGCGTGTCACGCGCGGGCGCGCGTGCCGGAGGAGACGGACTGGACGCGGATCGCCGCGCTGTACACCGGGCTCGCGCAGCTGACACCTTCGCCGGTGATCGAGCTGAACCGGGCGGTCGCGGTGTCGATGGCCGAGGGGCCGGAAGCCGGTCTTGAGCTCGTGGACAAGCTGAAGGACGAGCCGGCGTTGAAGAACTACCACCTCCTGCCGAGCGTTCGGGGGGATTTCCTGGTGAAGCTGGGCCGGCTGGCCGAAGCGAAGGCGGAGTTCGAGCGGGCGGCGGACATGACGGGGAATGCCCGCGAACGCACGCTGTTGTTGGACCGAGCGGCGGCTTGCTGAGCGTTCGTCAAGCCTCCACGAACACGATCCGCTCCGGCGGCACGAGAAGTTTCACCGTCTGCCGCTTCACCTCCACCAGCGTGGCGAGCTCCGTCGACTGTCCATCCGGGACGGTGAACAGCCGGTCGTCGCGCGTGTCGAGGAAGTGGGCGAAGCCGGCGAGCGAGACGCCGCCCGTCTCGTCCAGGGCGAGGTAATCCGCCAGCCGGCGGAACAGCTTGGGCAGCAGTACGAGCTCATCCTGCAACTGGGCCCGAGAACGGAGCCGGAAACCCGAAGTGGTCACGTCCGAAGCCCACACGCCGCTGCCCGACGCGCGGGCCGACACCGCAGCGTCCGCGAGGGTCTGGCGCAGATCCACGTACAACAGCGAATAGAACGTCGGATACGTGAGACCCTCGGAGACGAGCTGGAAGTTCACGGAGTTCTTCAACGTCTTCGTGTCGAGGAACACCTCGCTGCCGTCCACGGAACGGCCGGGCCGCTGGCCCGGGAAGGCGAACGCGACCGCGCGCCCGTACTTGTCGGCGAAGCGCGTGAGGATGTGGCCCGAGACCTTCTCCGGCTTCGCGGCCGTGACGATGCCGTCTTCGCCGCGCGTGACGGAGGTGAAGCCGAGCAGCGACACGAGCCGGTCGGCCGCGGCGGCGCCGAGGGAAGCCGGCTGGTGCAGCATCTCGCCGCCGCGCGGCCGGTAGTGGGTTTCGAGCGCGTCGATGGCGTCGAGGCGCAGCTGCATGCCGCCGCGGGAGTTGAGGCGGACGCGCAGGCCGGCCTTCTTCGTCGCGGCCGGGTCGTCGGGGTAGAACCGCACGGAGTCGCCGTCCGGTGCGGCACCGAGGAGCTGGAACGTGCCTTTGATCAGCGTCAGTGGCATGTGCACCACGGTAGGTCGCGCGGAGCCGGGTGTGTCCGGTTTTCATCCGGACAGCCCAGTCACCGCCCACAGTGGACGGTGACTGGTTGCCCCGAAAAGAGCAATTCCCGTCAGGGGATCATGAAACCGAGCACGGTCGCCTGCAGCAGTGAGATCACGCCGACCACGGCGGTGAGCGCGAGTGACCACAGGAACGTCTGGCGCAGCAGTGATCCTTCCTTGCCGCTCTGCCCGATCGCCGTCGCGCCGATCGACAGGTTCTGCGGCGAGATCATCTTGCCCATCACGCCGCCGGACGTGTTCGTCGCGCCGGCCAGCACGGGGTTGAGGTGCAGCTGCTGGGCGGAGATCACTTGCATGGGACCGAAAAGGCTGTTGGTCGACGCGTCGGAGCCGGTCAGGAACACGCCGAGCCAGCCGATGTAGGCGGAGAAGATCGGGAACAGCAAGCCGGTCGTGGCCAGCGCGAGGCCCAGCGTCTGCGTGGCGCCGGAGTAGTTCATCACGAACGCGATGGCGAGGATCATGAAGATCGTCGCGAGCGCCCAGCGCATCTGGTGCAACGTGGCGCGGTACGTCCGCACCAGTTGCTTCGGCCGTGCGCCCATCGCGAAGCCGGCGATCACCGCGGCGATGAGGGCGACCGTGCCGGGGGAGAAGAGGAAGTCGACGGTGAACGTCGCCGCGTACGGCATGTCCTTCGGCGTGATGGGCGCGTGCTGGATCACGTGGTTGTGCAGCCCCGGCCACGCGAACACCCAGTCGGCCTTGTGCAGCAGCTTCGTGAGGTCCAACCACACGGGCAGGTGCGCGAAGATCGTGCCGATGCGCGACAGGAAGATCGCGAGGATCAGGATCACGTACGGAGTCCACGCGTAGAGCGCGCCGCGTTCGGCCTTCGCCGCGCCCAGGCTCGCCGACGTTTTCACCGGTTCTTCGCCCTCGAAGCGCCACACGGTCTTCGGCTGCCAGAACCGCGTGAGCACGTAGAGCGCGGCCATCGCGGCGAGGGCGGCGAGCACGTCGACGAGGCTCGCGCTGATGTAGTTCGACGCCGCGAACTGCATGAGCGCGAACGCCAGCCCGGCCGTGACGACGGCGGGCCAGACCTCCAGCATCTTCTTCCAGCCGGCCAGCACGACGATCAGGAACGCCGGGATGATCACGGCCAGGAACGGCACCTGCCGCCCGACCATCGACGAGAACGCCGCCGTCGCGTCTTCCGGCTTGAGGTGCATGATCGGCCCGGTGAGGCGGCCGAGCACGATCAACGGGTTCCCGAGCCCGCCGAACGCCACCGGCGCCGTGTTCGCCAGCAGGGCCAGCACCACGGCCTTCACCGGCGGGAACCCGAGCGCCGCCATCATCGCCGCCGTGATCGCGATCGGCGACCCACCACCCGCGACGCCCTCCAGCAACGCCCCGAAGCTGAACGCGATCAGCAACGCCTGCAGCCGCCGGTCCTCACTGAACCCGGCGAGCACGCGCTTGATGCTGTCGAAGCGGCCCGTGGTCACCGTGACGTTGTGGAAGTACACGGCGTGGAACGCGATCCACGCCACCGACCACACCCCGAAGACCACGCCCATCACGGCGGAGTCGAGCGCGAGCCCCACCGGCATCCGGTAGAGCAGCAGCGCCACCCCGAGCGCCGTGACGAGCGCCAACGCCGCCGACAGGTGCGCCGACAGCTTCACGACACCCAACGCCACCAGCAACACGATGATCGGCAGCGCGGCGAGCAGCGCGGACACCCACAGCCCGCCCGCCGGTTGGTAATCCTGGATCCAGGTCACGCGTCAGCCCCTTCGCTGATCCGCCCGGCCCTCCCGACGGCGGCGGTTCCGGGAGACCCAGGGTCTTTCGTTTCCTTCCCGGCCACGGCGGACGCCGAGCCGGCCTACGGTGGCGGCGGGTGTCAGGTCGTTGCGGGCTGCGGTGCGGAGTCGACCGCGGCGCGTGCCAGCTGAGGGGTCGAGCCGGGTGCGGTGACAGCGGGCTCGATGCTTCGGGTTGTGCGCTTCGTCGGATGTCCGGCCGATGGCCTACCGGCTCCGGACGTACCCCAGCCGGAGCGACAGCGCCGCGGCAGTCCCCGCCACGGTCGCGCCCAGTTCCTCCACGCGGCGCAGCACGCGCGGGGCCGGGCCGGCCACGCTGATGGCCGCGATGGGGCGGCCCGAGTGGTCGCGGACGGCGGCGGCGACGCAGCCGACGTCGGGCTCGTTCTCGACGTCGTCGATGGCCCAGCCGCGGCGGCTGGTGCGGGCGAGGTCGTCGAGGAGGCGGCCGGGGTCGATGATGGTCTTGAGCGTGAGGCTGTCGAGCTTCATCCGGCGGACGCGCTCAACCCGGTCGATCTCGGGCAACGCCGCGAGCCAGGCCTTGCCCAGCGACGTCGCGTGCTGGGGGCGGCGCGTGCCGAGGCGGCAGGCGAGCGTGACGGCGCTGGCGCTGCGTTCGGTGGCGACGTAGACCATGGTGTCGTTGTCGGGCACGGCGAGGTACGTCGTCTCGCCCGAGCGTTCGGCCAGCGACGCCAGGTAGCGCGGCGCGCAGCGGTGCAGGTCGGTCGCGGCCATCGCGCGGGCGCCGAGCTCGACGAGGCGGGTGCCGAGGCGCACGCGACCGGTCACGGTGTCCGCTTCGAGGTATTCGAGCCGCTTGAGGGTGCCCACGATGCGGTACGCCGCGCTGCGCGAGAGCCCCAGTTGCCTCGCGATCGCGTTGGTGGAAATCTCCTGGTGCTGCCCCACGTGCTCCAGCACCGCGAGCCCGCGCTCCAGCGTGCCGCTCTGGTCCAGCCCTCGTTCCGTCACGTCGATCGCCCCTTCGCCCAAATTCCCGCTCACCGGCACGTGTTTCCGCTAAGCGGGGTTGGACGCTAACAGCTCCGATGTATGGACGGAAGATCTTGACCTACTTTCGTATTGTGGCAGGTCAAGGTTGCCCTGAATGGTTCAACCTCCGATCGTTAGGACGACTAACAAAGCATTCCACGCAACAACAATCGCCTTCTCAGCAAAACCACAGCGCCGCCCGGGTAAACAGTCCGAACAGGACAGACGATCCGGGGTGAGCGAAACGAGGAGCGAACACCGCACCCGAACCGGAAATCGTTACCCTGCGTACGTGAGGGTGCGAGCGGTGATCGGTGTCCGGATGCGGACCACGGCCGTCGCGGTGGTGGTGCTGGCGCTGGCCATCGCGGTGGCGTGTGTGGTCGTCGTCGTGCTGCTCGAAGAGTCGCTCGACCGCAGCGTGACGGAGAGTGCGCGCAGCACCGGCCGCCAGGTCGCCATCCAGCTCGTCCGCGAAGGCTCGCGCGACCTGTCCGCGAGCGACGTCGCCAGCACCGGCGACACCGAGGCCGTCACTCAGGTGCTCGACAGGACCGGCCGGCCCATCGCGGGCGACCCCGCCATCACCGGTCACCCGCCGCTGACCGGCGACCGGCCCGCCCCCGGCCAGGAAACCGTCGAGACCCTGCCACTGGACCTGAACGGCGACGGCGCCGACTACCGCGTCGTCTCCCAAGGCGTCCGGGGGGCGGGCGGGCCCTACACCGTCATCTCGGCGAGATCCCTCGAACCCGTCACCGAAGCGTCGACCCGGCTCACTCTCCTCCTGGCCCTGATTTCCCTGCCGCTGCTCGCCATCGCCGGGTTCGCCGTCTACCGCTCCGTCGGCGCGGCCCTGCGGCCGGTGGAACGCATGCGCCGCACCGTCGCCGAAGTGTCCACAAGAGACCTCACCGCGAGAGTTCCGTTGCCGCCCGGCAACGACGAGGTCCACCGCCTCGCCGTGACCCTCAACGAGATGCTCAACCGCCTGCACTCCGCCCAAGCCGCGCAACGCCGGTTCGTGGCCGACGCCAGCCACGAGCTGCGCAGTCCACTCTCGACGATCAGCACCGCTCTCGACGTCTCCGGCCGCCACCCCGAGACGACCGGCGAGCTCGTCCCCGTCATCACCCGGGAAACCGCGCGCCTGCGCGAACTCGTCGACGACCTCCTCATGCTCGCCCGCACCGACGACACCACCGAGCGCCCCGCGACGACCGAAGTGGACCTCGACGACATCGTCCGCGCCGAGGCCCACCGCATCCGCGCCGAAGGTCCCATCAAGATCGAGGTCCGCGCCGGGCCGGCCAAGGTCCGCGGCAGCGAAGCTCAGCTGAGACGGGCCGTGCGCAACCTCGTCGACAACGCGCGCGGTCATGCCCGCGAACGCGTCCGCATCGCCAGCTGGGTCCACGAAACCACCGCCGTGGTGGAGGTGAGTGACGACGGCCCCGGTGTCGCCCCGGAGGACCGCGAGCGCGTCTTCGAACGGTTCGTCCGGCTCGACGCTTCGCGCCAGCGCGGCCACGGTGGCACCGGGCTCGGCCTCCCGATCGTCGCGGGCATCGCCGCGCGCCACGGCGGCCAGGCGTCCTACGTGGACGTCACCGACCCCAGCTACCCGGGCGCCCACTTCCGGATCGAACTGCCCCGCCTCGAGGAGGACTGACCGTGCGGCTGCTGATCGTCGAGGACGAGCGCGAGCTCGCCGAAACCCTGCGGCGGGGACTCGTCGCGGAGGGCTTCACCGTCGACGTCGTCCACACCGGACCCGACGGCCTGTGGTCGGCCACCGAGCACGACTACGACACCGTCGTGCTCGACATCATGCTCCCCGAGCTCTCCGGCTACGAAGTGCTCAAACGCCTGCGCGCCAAGGAGAACTGGACCCCGGTTCTCATGCTGACCGCCAAGGACGGCGAGTACGACGAGGCCGACGCGTTCGACCTCGGCGCCGACGACTACCTGTCCAAGCCGTTCTCCTTCGTCGTCCTCGTCGCGCGGCTGCGGGCATTGCTCAGGAGAGGCGCCCCCGCCCGCCCCGCCGTGCTCGCGGCCGGCGACCTCAAACTCGACCCCGCCGCGCGCACCGTCCACAGGGGAGCGCAGCGCATCGACCTGACCGCGCGCGAGTTCGGCCTGCTCGAGTTCCTGCTCCGCCGCCAGGGCGCGGCGCTCACGAAGAACGAGATTCTCGGCCACGTCTGGGACGCGCACTACGAGGGCGACGAGAACGTCGTCGAGGTCTACGTGGGGTACCTCCGCCGCAAGATCGACGCGCCGTTCGGCACCCACACCATCGAGACCGTCCGAGGGGTCGGCTACCGGCTCGTCACCTGAGCGAACTCTTCCTGAACACCCACCACCCCGGCTTTCCTGGTACGGGCGTGCCAGTGGATGCTGTGCCCGTGGCTACCGGCACCCTGGTCAGCAGTGCGCCCTCTGTGGAGCAGGGCGAGCTGATCACCTTCACGTACACGACGCCCCAGTCGTCGGTGACCCCGAAGAACTGGGTCGGGCTCTACTCCGACCCGGGCGACGGCCCCGTCGACCAGTCCTACGTCGGCCCGTCGACGCTGTGGGAGTACACCCCGCCGGCGAGCGGCACCGTTTCGTTCTCCACCGGCTCGCTCGGCCCCGGGAACTACGTCGCGTTCTACCTCGCGAACGACGGCTACGCCTGGCTCGCCGAACCCGTGCGCTTCGTCGTGCGCCCGACGCCACAGACACCACCGCCCGTGTACCAGGGCGCGTTCGGCCGCAGCGGGCGCGGGCCGGCGCAGTTCAGCAGCCCGGCCGGCCTCACCGTCGACCCGCGGGGCCAGATCTGGGTCGCCGACACCGGCAACGACCGCGTGCAGGCCTTCACCCGCGACGGCCGCCTGGTGCGGGTCCTCGCCGGCCGGTTCAAGGCGCCGCAGGCCGTGGCCGTGGACCACGCCGGCAACGTCTACGTCGCCGACACCGGCAACAACCGCGTGGTCCAGTACTCCTGGTGGGGCGGCTTCGCGCGCGAGTACGGCGCCGGGCAGCTGGACAACCCGCGTGGCGTCGCCATCGACACCGCGGGCCGGCTGCTGGTCTCGGACACCGGCCACCAGCGCGTGGCCCGCTTCGACACCCTCACCGGCAAGGCGCTCACTGACATCACCGAGAAGGTCAGCTCGCCGCAGGGCATCGTCAGCGACGGCGCCGGCGGCGCGTGGATCGTGCAGAACGGCCGCGCCGCCAGCGGCAGCGTCGCCGTGGTGCACTACTCGGGCGACGGCAAGGCGATCGGCTCCATCGGCGGCGGCCAGAACAGCGAGTTCGGCGGTCTGTCCAACCCCGCGGGCGTCGCGCTCAACACCCAGGGCGACGCGTACGTGACCGTCCCCGACTACGGCTGGGTCGCGCAGTTCCGCACCACCGGCCCGTACCGCGCGGAGTTCGGCACCGACGGGCCCGGCGCCTTGAGCTTCCCGCTCGGCGTGGCCGTCGACGCGCAGGGCCGCATCTTCGTGGCGGACACCGGAAACGATCGTATCGTCCACTTTGGAGCGAGAGCGTGAGCGAGTTCACCCGGCGCCGGGTCCTCGGTGCCGCCGCGGCGGCCGCGGCCGCGGCCGGATCGCTCGCGCTGCCGGAGAACGTCCGCAAGGCGCTGGCCGAGCCCGCGCGCCGGAAGGGACGGCTCGAGGACATCGAGCACTTCGTGATCCTCATGCAGGAGAACCGCTCGTTCGACCACTACTTCGGCACCATGGACGGCGTCCGCGGCTTCGCCGACCCGCACGCGATGAAGCTGCCGAGCGGGAACTCCGTCTTCCAGCAGCCCTACAGCGGCCACCCCGACGGTTACCTGCTGCCGTTCCACTACAACACGCGCACGACGAGCGCGCAGGCCACGCCGGGTCTCCCGCACGACTGGACCGACCAGCACACCGCGTGGAACAACGGGAAGCTGGACCGCTGGATCGAGGCCAAGGGCGCGAAGACCATGGCCTACTACGACCGCGACGACATCCCGTTCCGCTTCGCGCTCGCCGAGGCGTTCACGGTCTGCGACCACTACCACTGCTCGGTGATCGGCCCGACGAACCCCAACCGGCTCTACCTGTGGACCGGGTGGATCGACCCGCACGGCACGGCCGGCGGACCCGCGAACACCAACTTCATGTCGTCGGACAACCCGGCGCTGTCCTGGAAGACCTACCCGGAGCGGCTCACCGAGGCCGGCGTCTCCTGGCGGATCTACCAGGAGGAGGACAACTACGACGACAACGCGCTGGCCTGGTTCCGCCAGTTCGCGGACGCGCCGAAGTCGTCGCCGCCGTACAAGAACGCGATGGTGAAGAAGTCGGCGGGCTGGTTCGAGCACGACGCCCGCAACGACAACCTGCCCGCCGTTTCGTGGCTGGTGGCGCCCTCGGCGCAGACCGAGCACCCGAACTGGATGCCCGCCGCCGGCGCGCAGTACATCGCGTCGAAGCTCGACGCGATCGCCGCCGACCCCGACGTGTGGGCCAAGACGGCGTTCATCCTCACCTACGACGAGAACGACGGGTACTTCGACCACGTCGCCCCGCCGACCCCGCCCGCCGGCACCCCGGACGAGTTCGTCGGCGGCGTGCCGATCGGCCTCGGTTTCCGCGTGCCGACCGTGGTGGTGTCGCCGTGGACGGCCGGTGGGTACGTGAGCTCGGAGACGTTCGACCACACGTCGTTGATCCGGCTGCTGGAGGCGCGGTTCGGGGTGCGGGAGCCGCACATCAGTGCCTGGCGCCGCCGGACCGTCGGTGACCTGACGTCGGCGTTCCGGTTCGATCGGCAGCCGGCGCGGTACCCGCGGGACAACCGCGCGTTGCACTACCCGGCGACGACGGCGGATCTGCTGCAGGCGCAGGTGCAGGTGCAGGTTCGGGACAACCCGGCGCCGTCGGTGCCGACCGGGCCGCAGTCGATGCCGAGCTGAGCCCGGCGCTACTGCGCTGAGCGGCCGAACTCGCCGTAGAAAGTCTCGCCCGCGAGCAGGGCTTGGTACGCGAGCGCCACGCGCCTGGCTTTGGACGGCCGAAGCCGTGGTTCCGCCGCGGCGAGGTCCAGGAACTCGAAGCCGCCGAGCTCGTCGTCGGCCGGTTCGATCGCGTGCACCTGCGCGGGGCTGAGGGTGCCGCCGTCGAAGATCAGCTGCAGGCTGTCGCGCCAGACGCCGTGGGTCGGCATCCAGTCGACGAGCAGCAGCCGCCCCAGCGCGAGGTCGAGGCCGAGCTCCTCGCGGACCTCGCGGTGGCAGGCCGCGAGCGGGGACTCGTCGTCCTCGACCATGCCGCCGGGGATCTCCAGGAACGGCTTGTACGTCGGGTCGACGAACAGCAGCCGACCCTCCCCGTCGCGCACGAGCGCGCCGGCGGCGACGTTCTTGCGGGGCAGCCGCCCGGCGATACCGGGGTTGAACTCGGCCTCCGGCTCGCCGTCGGCCTGCAGGTCGGCAGCGAAAACGGCGGGGTCGCCGCGGTGGTGGGGCTGTTCGTCGGTCACGGTGCCTCGCCGGCCAGGAGCGCGCCTCGGCCGGTGGACGCTGCTACGCGTCGATGATGCCCTAGCCCGCCGCGGTCAGTTCTTCGAGATCGCGGCGACCGCGCGGACCACCGCGGTGCAGCGGTTCTCCACGTACTCGAGCCCGCCCTCCTCCGCGATGCGCTTCGCCTCGGCGGAGACGATGCCCTGCTGCAGCCACAGCGCCTTCGCACCGATGGCGACGGCGTCGGCAGCGATGCCCGGGGCCTCGGCGGCCGGGCGGAAGACGTCGACGAGGTCCACCGGCTCCGGGATGTCCTTGAGGGCCCGGTAGACCTTCTCGCCGAGCAGCTCCGTGGCCGACGGGTGCACGGGGATGATGCGGAAACCGTGCGCCTGCAGCGTGGCGGGCACCCCGTGCGCGGCCTTCGCCGGGTCGCGGCTCAGGCCGACCACCGCGATCGTCGTGGCGTTCGCGAGGATTTCTTCAGGTTGCATGATGGGGGAACGTTGTTGGCGAACAAGGGATTCCGCGTCAGCCGATCTTCGAGCCGTACATCTCACCCAGGTCGTCGGCGATGAGCTCGATGCGCGCGCCGTCCGGGTCGGTGAGGTAGATGGACGTGCCGCTCTCTTCGAGGTACTTCACGCCGGCCTTGTCGAGACGGGTGCGCGCGGCGGCCCAGTTCTCCGGCGTCAGCGACAGCGCGAGGTGGTGCAGGCCGCCGAGGACCTCCGCGTACGGGCCGAGGTCGAGGCCCGGCAGGTCGAAGAACGCGACCGCGTTGCCGTTGCCGACGTCGAAGAAGAAGTGGCTGGAACCCGGGTAGTCCCGGTTCTCGATCAGTTCGGTGAGCGGGAAGCCGAGCACGTCCTGGTAGAACCTGATCGTCCGCTCGACGTCGCTGGAGAGCAGGGCGGTGTGGTGGATGCCGCGGCCCGCGGTCGTGGGCCGGACGGCGGCCGGGTGGAGGTGCTTGTCCCGCAGCTGGTCACGGGCTTCGGCGAGCTTCGCGACTTCGGTCTCGGTGGGTGCCATCTCCGGTCACGTCCTCTCAGGGGGTTGGTGCTTCAAAAGCTACTCCTCATATGTCTCGCGCGCAAGAAGTTTCTCCGCGAGAGATTGCGTCGTGCCGTCCAGCGGAACGAACGCCTTGGCCGGGGCCGGCTCGTCCGGGAGAGTCCGTCGGCGTGGAGCACCTGCACGAAGTCGTCGACAGCCTGGCCCGGGCCCACGAACGGCGGGAGCCCGTCGAGCCGTTCGCGGGTGGCACGGCCGAGGACGCCTACCAGGTCCAGCTCGAACTCGTGCGGCGCTGGGTCGAGGCCGGCGACGTCGTGCGCGGCCACAAGGTGGGGCTCGCGTCGGCCGCGATGCAGCGGCAGATGGGCGTGGACCAGCCCGACGACGGCCAGCTCACCGCGTCGATGTTCCACCTCGAACACCAGCCCATCCCGGCAGGCTTGTTCCTGCAGCCCCGGATCGAGCCGGAGATCGCGTTCGTGCTCGGCGCGCCCCTGCGCGGACCGGGCGTGACGGTGGCCGACGCCGTGCGCGCTGTCGACTTCGTGCTGCCGGCGCTGGAGATCGTCGACTCGCGCATCCGCGACTGGCGCATCTCGCTGTTCGACACGATCGCCGACAACGCGTCTTCCGGTGGTGTCCTGCTCGGCAGCCGCCCGACCGCCCTGGGTGACGTGGACCTGCGGCTCACCGGCTGCACCCTGCACCTGAACGGCACGCTCGCCGCGACCGGCGCCGGCGGGGCCGTGCTGGGCTCGCCGGTGAACGCGCTGGTGTGGCTGGCCAACACCGTCGGCCCCCTCGGCGTGACGCTGGAGCCGGGCCACGTGGTGCTGCCGGGGTCCATGACCCGCGCGTTTCCGGTGGCGCCGGGCGACACGGTCGTCGCGACGATGGCGGGGCTGGGCAGCGTGACCGCGGTGTTCGCGGCGGAGGAGGACCCGTGTTCGTGACGGACGAGATGCTCACGGCTCCCGTCGCCGCCGGGATGCGGGCGCGGCCGGTGCTGGTTTTCCGCCTGCGTCGGGGCTTGGCAGGGCCAGGCGTGGTTGCGCTTGAGGCTGTTTCGCGCGTGTACGGCGGTATCGCGCTGCTTGAGGACGATGTCCTGGTGGCCGTCCGGCTCGGTCCGGTGGGGGTTTCGCCCGAGGGGATCGACCTCACGATGGAAGCGGTGCTGCTCGAAGTCGACGGGCAGATCGTCGACACGGCCACGGGCGCGGCGGTGGGATATCAGGCGATCGAGGGCGTTGCCGCCGAGGAGGGCCTTCTCGTGGCGACGGAAGGCTTGACCGGGCCCGTCGCCGTGGGTTCCCGCGTGGCGGCGCACTTCACGCACCTCGGTGTCGTCACGCTTTAGCGGCCACCCGCGCGATGCCGTCGAGCACCCGGGACCAGATGGGTTCCGGCAGGTCGTGGCCCATGCCCGGGACGACGTCGAGGTCGGCGCGCAGGGCGCGGGCCGTGGCGCGGCCGCCGGAGACGTGGACGAGCGGGTCGCGCGCGCCGTGGACGACGAGCGACGGAAGCGTGAGGCGGCGCAGGGCGGCGGTGCGGTCGCGGGTCGAGAGGATCGCGGCGAGCTGGCGCGCGGCGCCGCCCGGGTTGACGCCGCGGTCGAAGGTGCGTTCGGCGCGTTCGCGCATGCGCTGCTCGTCGAAGGGGTAGCCGGGGGAGCCGATGAGACGGAAGGTCTTGACCAGCAGCTCGACGTACTCCGCCCGGCTGCGCGGCTGCGGCGCCAGCATCGACGCGGCCGCGCGCGGGCTCGGGTGGCCGATCAGGCGGCTGCCGGTGGTGGACATGATCGACGTCAGCGACCGGACGCGGCCCGGGTGCCGGATGGCGAGCGTCTGCGCGATCATGCCGCCCATCGACGCGCCGACGACGTGGGCGCGCTCGATGCCGAGGGCGTCGAGCAGGCCGGCCGTGTCGTCGGCCATGTCGGCCACCGAGTACGGCGCCGCGCGCAGCAGGTAGGCCCGCACGACGTCGGCGCGCCCGGACATGCGCTGCGAGCGCCCGGCGTCGCGGTTGTCGAAGCGCACCACGCGAAACCCGCGCGCGGCGAGCTGCTCGCAGAAATCGTCGTCCCACCAGGTCATCGGCGCGGCGAGGCCCATGATCAGCACCAGCGGCGGTGCCGTCGCGGCGCCGAACTCCTCGTGGCAGAGGGTGATGCCGTTGGCCTGGGTGGTCGACTCGGTCATGGTCTCTTCTTACCAATCCGACCGGAAGTAGGCGGGCACCCGACCGCACGTCGCCGCGCCTGGCAACCATTCCCGCCGTGACTGCGGTCGGGTTGGTAAGCAACGGCACCGTTCAGTGCGAGCGCGTGTACCGGGCGCGCAGGAACGGGCCGAAATCCGCGGCGTCGCCCATCTTCACGTCGATCTCGTGGGTGAGGACGTCGTTGTCCGGGGTCAGCCGGTGCCGCGCTACGCCACGCGGGGTGCGCTTTTCGAGGTGCAGGGTCCCCTCGCGCCACTCGCCGCGCCCGGGCTCGCCGGGCGGGAAGCCGTAGCTGTCGAAGCCGTACCAGAGCGTCTCCTGGGTGGCCGGGTCGACGGTGAAAACGTTGTGGCCCAGGAAGGTGCTGCCGTCCTCGCGCGTCTGGACGTACTCCTGCACCACCGCGAACCCGTCCAGCGCGCCTCGGTAGGTGGCGGTCGCCTTCGCGGTGGCCGCCGGCGCCCAGGCCGAGGCCGCGAGCTCCTCCACCCCGGCCCAGTCCCCGATCAGAGCCTTGAGCTCCTCGTGCGCTGGGGTGATTTCGGGCATCTCCATGACTTCTCCCTTCGACAGGTACCTGTCAATATGGCACGCTAGCACGATGACCCGCCGCGCCGAGCGCCTCACCCAGCTCGTCAACGACGTCTTCCTCACCAACGGCACCCTCCTTGCGACGGGCGACGCCCTCACCGCGCCGGCCGGCCTCACCGCCGCCCAGTGGCTGGTCCTGGGCTTCATCGAAGACGGCCCCACCACGGCCGCCGACCTGGCCCGCCGCCGCGGCCTACGTCGCCAGAGCGTCCAGGAGACGGTGAACCGCCTGCTGCGCAACGGAATGCTCACGCGCGCCCCGAACCCCGCCGATGCGCGTGCGCCGCTTCTGGAGTTGACGCCGGTGGCTCGGTCGGCCCTCCGCGACCTCGGCGCCCGCCAGGCCCGATGGGCGGACGATGTGGCTTCGGGGCTGTCACCCGAGGACGTGGAGGTGACGCTTCGGACGCTCGCGGCGTTGCGGGCCCGCCTCACCGAGCCGACGTGACCCGCCTGACCGTGCCACCGCCCTTCGCCACGGCAACGGCCGCCCGCGAGGGCGACGCGGGCAGGCGCTGGGTGAAGTCGCTGCCGGACTTGGCGGCGGAGTTCCTGGAGCGCTGGTCGTGCCCCGTGTCGGGGCCGGTGTTGCACGGCTTTGTCGGCCTGGTGGTCCCCGCCGTCCGCGCGGATGGCACCGAGGTCGCGCTCAAGCTGGGGTTCCCGTCACCGGTGAACACCGCCGAGCCAGTGGCACTGGCCGCGTGGCAGGGCAACGGCGCGGCTCGCCTCCTGGAACGCGACGACAGCCGATTCGCGATGCTGCTCGAACGGCTGCAGCCCCTGGCAAAGCCGGACCCGGCCCCGTTCACCACGGTCGGCCGCCTCGCCCGGCGGTTGGCCATCCCCGCGCCGCCCGGCCTGCCGTCGTTGGCGGACAAAGCGCTCGGCTGGAACTTGCCCGGGCACGCCAAGCGGCTCGGATCTCCGTTGCCGGCACGAATCATCGACGCCGCGGTGGCCGGCGTCCGCGACCTCGCGGCCGAGCGCCAGACGACGCTGCTCCACGGTGACCTGCACTTCGGCAACATCATGCGCAGCCACGACGAACCGCGGGTCATCGATCCCGACGGGCTGGCCGGCGACCCGGCGTTCGAGCTGCTCCCCGTATTACGCGGCGACTGGCCCGCGGTCACGGCGGAAGTCAGCTTGCGCCAGGCCGTAAACCGGCGGATCGCGGAGTTCGCCGCGGCAGCCGAGGTCGACCGTGAACGGGTGCGCCGTTGGACGCAGGCCCGCGCGGCCGAGTCGGCGCTGTGGTCAAGGCACCTGCGCGAACCGGCCGCCGTCACCGCCGTCGTCGACACCGTGGCCGCCCTGCTCGTCTAAACCAGTTGACCTCCCCCGCAGCAACCAGGTTGAGTACCGCCCAGCACCCTCACCACACAGGACAGGAGGTGGACGCCATGTTCGGCTACTCGATCGCGCGTTCCCACCTCCGGCTGAGGGTGCCGAGGGCCTGACGGGAGCGCGGAACTCCCGGAAGGAAACACATGACCGACCTGGTCGTGCGCCCGCTCGTCGCGGGTGAGGAGCGTCTGTTCACCGACCTGCCCGCCACCCAGGGCATCGGCAGTGCCCTGCTCGGGCGGGACTACGAAAAAATGGCGAAACGCCGCGAATACCGTCCCGAGTGGACCTGGGTCGCGACGCGAAACGGCGAGCCCGTGGCCCGCGCGGCCTGGTGGGCGAGCGAAAAAGACGAAGCACCCCTGGCCCTCGACTGGTTCGATTTCACCGACCTCGAAGCCGGCATCGAAGTCCTCCGCCGAGCGCCGTTCCGCACCGAGTACTCCCTCACCGTCCCGCCGGGCTGGCGCGAAGACCCGGCCGTAAAACCCGAGGTCGAAAACCGCGTCCAAGCCGCCACTGCCGCCGGGATGGAGGTGCTCGTCGAGCGGTACCGCTACACCTGGACCACCGCGAACGGGCTCCCCGGGAAACCCGGCCGCCTCGAGTTCCGCGCGGAACCCGACGACGACAAGCTCCTCGAGGTCTTCCGACGCGTCCACCAGGGCAGCCTCGACGCGCACGTCCGCCGCACCACCGCGCAGCACGGGCTCGACGCGGCGGCGCGAGAGGACCTCGACCTCCTTCGCTGGCTCCCCAGCCCGCGCGGCTGGTGGCGGCTCGCGTACACCCGAGAAGGCGACCTCGTCGGCCTCACCATCCCCGCGCGGAACCCGAGCGCGCCGATCGTCGCGTACGTCGGTGTGGTGCCGGAGCACCGTGGGCACGGATACGCCTACGACCTGCTCGTCGAGGCCACCCACGAGCTCGTCGGGTACGGCGCCGACAAGATCGTCGCCGCCACGGACGTCACGAACGGACCCATGGCGGCGGCTTTCGCGAAAGCCGGTTATCCCGTGAGCTACCACCGCATCGACCTGGTGTGAGTGCCGACCAGGCGTTACTCTCTCGCTAGAGCGATCTATCAAATCGCACAAGGGGGCGAACGACGATGCCGGAGAAAGGTCTTGCCGCACTCCGCGTGATCCTGGCGTTCACGCTGCTCACGACCACCTTCCACTACGCGCACAACGTCATCCGCGCGCAGGACTACCCGCAGATACCGGGGATCCCCGTGCTCGCGGCGCAGATCGTGGTCGCGTTCGGGTGGGTGTTGTTCACGGCGTTCGGGTTGGCCGGCTATCGGCTCTACGTGAAGGGCCGGTACTGGCGGGCGCTGGGATTCCTGCTGGTCTGCTCCTTGGGTGGCCTGGTCAGCGCGGGCCACTTCCTGGTGGGCGTGCCGCAGATCCCGGCGTTCTGGTTCGCGACGATCTTCACCGACACGGCGGCCGCGATAGCGTTGTGGCTCTTCGTGTCCTGGGCGGCGTCGCGGCTCAACCGGGTGAGTGTCGGAGATCAAGCGTCTACACAACATTGACGCTAGTCACTAATATGTAGACAATCAGGGAGTGACCACCACGACTGTGACGTTCGAGCGCCATCCGGACACCTACCGGCACTGGAAGCTCAGCGTCGACGGCGAGGTCGCCTGGCTCGAGATGGACGTCGACGAGCAAGGCGGCCTCGTACCCGGCTACGAGCTGAAGCTGAACTCCTACGACCTCGGCGTGGACATCGAGTTCTACGACGCCACGCAGCGCCTGCGGTTCGAGCACCCCGAGGTCAAGGCCGTGATCGTGACGAGCGCCAAGGACAAGGTGTTCTGCGCGGGCGCCAACATCCGGATGCTCGCGTCGTCGCCGCACGAGTGGAAGGTGAACTTCTGCAAGTTCACCAACGAAACCCGCAACGGCATCGAGGACGCCACCGAGTTCTCCGGTCAGCGGTACGTCGCGGCGGTCAACGGGAGCTGCGCGGGTGGCGGCTACGAGATCGCGCTCGCGTGCGAGAAGATCCTGCTCGTGGACGACAACTCGTCGACGGTCGCGCTGCCCGAGGTGCCGCTGCTCGGCGTGCTGCCCGGCACCGGCGGCCTCACGCGCGTGGTCGACAAGCGCCGGGTGCGCCGCGACCTCGCCGACGTGTTCGCCACGCGCTCGGACGGCGTGAAGGGCAAGACGGCCGTCGACTGGCGGCTGGTCGACGAGCTCGTGCCCCGCGTGGGGTTCCGCGAGTCCGTACTGGCGCGGGCGCAGGAGCTGGCCGCCGAGTCCGAGCGCCTGCCGGGCGAGAAGGGCGTGCCGCTCACGCCGTTGGATCCCGAGGTCACCGACGACGGCATCAAGTACCGCTTTGTCGACATCACCTACGACCGTCCCGCCTCGCTCGCGACGATCACCGTCCGCGGCCCCGAGGGCGAACCCGGTGACTTGCACGCCGAGGGCGCCGACGGCTGGCTGCTGCGCCTCACCCGCGAGCTCGACGACGCGATCCTCCGCTTGCGCGCCAACGAAACCGAGCTCGGCACGTGGGTCCTGCGCACCGAAGGCGACCCGGCGAAGGTCCTCGCCCACGAGCAGCAGGTGCTCGGTGCGAAAGACTGGCTGAGCAACGAAATCCTGCACTACTACAAGCGCACGCTGAAGCGCCTCGACGTCACCAGCCGCACGCTCGTCGCGCTCATCGAACCGGGCAGCTGCTTCGCCGGGGTGCTGCTGGAGCTCGCGCTCGCCGCCGACCGTCAGTACATCCTGGACGGTCCGCCGATCGACGACGAGGATTCCGAAGAACGCGCGTCGATCACCTTGTCGGAAGCCAACTTCGGCCCGTTCCCCATGGGCAACGGACTGACCCGCCTGCAGTCGCGCTTCTACGGCGACGACGACCACCTCTCCTGGCTGGTCCGCGAGCGCGACCACGCGCTGACGCCGGCCGAGACCGTGGAGCTGGGCCTGGTCACCGACGCGCCGGACGATCTCGACTGGGAGGACGAGATCCGCATCGCGCTGGAGGGCCGCGCCTCGCTGAGCCCCGACGCGCTCACCGGGATGGAGGCGAACCACCGGTTCGTCGGCCCGGAAACGATCGAAACGAAGATCTTCGGCCGCCTCACCGCGTGGCAGAACTGGATCTTCACCCGACCTAACGCTTCTGGTCCGGAAGGCGCGCTGCGCCGCTACGGTACGGGCCAGAAGGCGATCTTCGACAGGAAGCGGGTCTGAAGCGATGCCCGAGCGGATCGACTACGACGCCAAGATCCCCAACAACGTCAACCTCGCCGACGACCGGAGGCTGCAGCGCGCGCTGGAGGGCTGGCAGCCGAAGTTCATGAACTGGTGGGGCGAGATGGGCCCCACCCTGCAGACGCACGGCGTCTACCTGCGCACAGCCGTGAGCGTCGGGCGTGAGGGCTGGGCGCACTTCGACCACGTGAACGTGCCCGACTACCGCTGGGGCATCTTCCTCGCCGAGCGCGACCCCGACCGGCGCATCGCCTTCGGGGAGCACGCCGGAGAGCCGGTGTGGCAGCAGGTGCCCGGTGAGTACCGCGCCGACCTGCAGCGCCTGATCGTGATCCAGGGCGACACGGAGCCGGCGTCGGTCGAGCAGCAGCGGCTGCTGGGCCTGACCGCGCCGAGCCTGTACGACCTGCGCAACCTGTTCCAGGTCAACGTCGAAGAGGGCCGGCACCTGTGGGCGATGGTGTACCTGCTGCACGCGTACTTCGGCCGTGAAGGCCGGGACGAGGCGGAAGGCCTGCTGCTGCGCAACTCCGGCAGCCCCGACGCGCCGCGCATCCTCGGCGCGTTCAACGAGGAAACGGCCGACTGGCTGGCCTTCTTCATGTTCACCTACTTCACCGACCGCGACGGGAAGTACCAGCTCGGGACGTTGAAGGAGTCCTCCTTCGACCCGCTGTCGCGCACGTGCGAGTTCATGCTGAAGGAAGAGGCGCACCACATGTTCGTCGGCACCACGGGTGTCGACCGTGTGGTCCAGCGCTCGGCCGACCTCATCCGGGAGCACGACACGCTCGACATCGCCTCGCACGGCGGCATCCCGCTCGACATCATCCAGCGGTACCTGAACTTCCACTACACCGTCTCGCTCGACCTGTTCGGCAGCGAGACCTCCACGAACGCCGCGAACTACTACACCGCGGGCCTCAAGGGCCGCTGGCAGGAGACGCGGCGCAAGGACGACCACAAGCTCACCGACGACAGCCGCGACCTCGACCGCCCCAATGGCGACGGCACGTGGACCTCCGACGAGCTGCAGGCCATCCTGCTGCTCAACCTCGACCTGCGCGGCGAGTACACGGCCGACTGCCAGACCGGCGTCAACCGCTGGAACAAGATCCTCGCGGACGCGGACATCGACTTCCGCTTCAAGCTCCCGCACCCTGGTTTCAACCGCGAGGTCGGCATAAACTCCGGCCACCACATCACTCCCGACGGCAACATCGTCGACGAGGCCACGTGGGAGGCGAGCCGGCACCGCTGGCTGCCGACGGCCGAGGACCTGACGTTCGTCCGCTCGCTCATGCACCCGGTGTACGAGCGCGGGAAGATCGCCAGCTGGGTCGCACCGCCGAGGCAGGGCATCAACGGCAAACCGTTCGACTACGAGTACGTGCACCTCACCTAGAGGGGGCCCCATGGGCGGGTTCAACGCAGCCGAATACCTGTTGTCCCAGGGGCGTCCCGACGCACCCGCCGTGGTTTCCGCGCGGCGGACCCTGAGCTACGCCGAGCTGACCGACGAGGCCCACCGGGTCGCGTCGGGCCTGCGTTCCCTGGGCGTGCGTCCGGAAGAGCGCGTGATGTTCTGCATGGTCGACGACGTCGAGCTGCTCACGGGCATCCTCGGCACGATGCTGGCCGGCGCCGTCGCGGTGCCGGTGTCCACGATGGTCACGGGCCTCGAGCTGGGCAAGGTCCTGGCCGACTCGCGGGCGCGCGTGCTGTGCGTGTCCGGGGAGTTCGCGGCGCAGGCCGTCGGTGCGCTGGCGGCCGCGCCCGAGGTCACCGACGTGCTGCTCGACCGCGCGGAGGCGGCGGAGTTCCCCGCGGGCGTGGCCACGCACACGTGGGCCGAACTGACCACTGTGGACGATCTGGACCTGGAACCCGCTCACACGTGGGAGGATTCGCCCGCGTTGTGGCTGTACACGTCGGGCACGACGGGCCAGCCGAAGGGCGCGATGCACCGGCACGCGAGCATCCGCGCGGTGTGCGAGACCTACGCGCACTCCATCCTGGCGACGACGCCGGCCGACCGGTTCCTGTCCGCGCCGAAGCTGTTTTTCGCCTACGGCTTGGGGAATTCGGCGTTCTTCCCGCTGGCGGCCGGCGGCACGACGCTGCTGGAACCCGCGCGGCCGACGCCGGCGTTGTTCGCCGCCCGCGCTCGCGCCGACAAGCCGACGTTGTTCTTCGGCGTTCCGACGTTCTTCGCCGGCGTGCTGGCCAGCGACGTCCCGGACGACTCGTTCGCCTCCGTGCGCTACGCCGTGTCGGCCGGGGAACCGTTGCCCGCCGCCATTTTCACGCGGTTCCGCGACCGCTTCGGCGTCGAGATCCTCGACGGGATCGGCTCCACGGAAGCGTTGCACATCTTCCTGTCCAACCGGCCGGGCTCGATCCGGCCGGGCAGCACGGGGACCGCCGTGCCGGGCTACGCCGTGGAGATCCGCGACGAGGACGGCGGGCTCATCGAGGGCCCCGGTCAGCCGGGTGAGCTGTTCGTGTCGGGCCCGTCGACGGCAATGGGCTACTGGGCGCGGTACGAGACCACGAAACGCGTGTTCCAGGGCGAATGGCTGCGCACGGGTGACAGCTACGTCCGCAATGAGGACGGCACCCTGACTTGCCTGGGCCGTTTCGGCGACATGCTGAAGGCGGGCGGGATCTGGGTGTCACCGTCCGAAGTGGAGGACCGGCTGCTGCAGCACCCGTCCGTCGCCGAGGTGGCCGTGGTGGCCGCGCCGGACGCGGACGGCCTCGACAAGCCGGTGGCGTGCGTCGTCGCGGCGTCGGGCTTCGCCGTGGACCCGGATGAGCTGATCGAGTTCTGCCGCGCGGGGTTGGCGGCGTTCAAACGGCCCCGAGGTGTGGTGGAGCTGCCGGAGCTGCCGAAGACGGCGACGGGCAAGATCCGCCGCAATGTGATCCGCGACCGGGTGCGCGAGTCGCTGCTCGTGGTTCCCGCCAAACCGTGATCGACTGGCCGGCATGATCGACGGTCGCTTCGTGGTCGATGCCCACGTCCACACCCCCCGGCTGCCCACGCTCAAGCCGGCCTGGATGGAGTGGGCCCGCGACTTCGCCGGCGCCCACCCGTGGCGCACGGTCTACGACGACGCGGGTTCCGTGATCCCCGCCGAGATGGACGAGCTGATGGACGCCGAGGGCGTCGACCGCGTGCTGCTGTTCTGCGAGTACAGCCCGCGCGCCACCGGCATCCAGCCGATCGAGGACAACCTGCCGCTGGTGGCGCACAACCCTTCGCGGTTCCGGTTGGTGGCCAACGTGAATCCCCACCTGCACCACCCGCTGCGCGACGAGGTCGCCCGCCAGCTCGACCTGGGCGCGGTCGCGCTGAAGCTCCACCCCGTCCACGGCGGTTTCTCGCCCGCGGACAAGGAGCTCTACCCCGTGTATGAGCTGTGCGCGTCCCTCGGCGTGCCCGTCGTTCTGCACTCGGGCCTCTCCGTGTTTCCCGGCTCCCGCGCGACCTTCGGCGACCCCGCCCTGCTGTCCGACGTGGTCGAAGACTTCCCCACCGTGAACTTCGTCTTCGCCCACGGCGGCCGCGGCTGGTGGTACGACACGGCGGCCTTCATGGCCCAGTCGCGCCCCAACGTCTGGCTCGACCTCGCCGGCCTGCCACCCAAGAAACTGCCGGACTACTACGCCCGCTTCGACCTGCCCCGCCTGGCCCGCAAGTGGATCTTCGGTACGGACTGGCCGGGCGTCCCGGGCACCGCCGTGAACGTCCGGTCGATCGCCGGGCTGGGCCTGCCGGAGGAAACGCTGGCCGACGTGCTGGCGGGCAACGCGCTGAGGCTGATGCCGGGGTTGAAATAGTTGCCCTCGTGCACTGGGGTGACCTGCGGATACGCGGAGTCGCCCGATTCGGCGGTCGTTCCGGTGATCGGGAGCCGGCGGGGGTGGTCACGTCGTCTGCGTTTGCGGACGAAAGGACGTGGGCATGGCCGAGGACGGGGAGTTGCGCCGGATTTCGGAGCGGGTCGTACGCGTGGTCGCCGCCGACGTCGGCCTGCGCGGCGACGCGGAGGACGCCTGCCAGGCGGCATGGGCCGACTTCCTCGGCCGGCCGCACACCGTGCACGACCCCTCGCGCCCCGGCGCCTGGCTCACCACGGTCGCCCGGCGGCACGCCATCCGCGCCGTCGTCCGGCGGGCGCGGTCCGCGCAGGTCGAGGCAGCGGCCGCCCCGGCGGGCGTCCCGCAGTCACCCGAAGCGGCCGCGCTGGACCACGACGTGGCCACCGCGCTGTGGCGCACGGTCGACACCCTGCCGGACCGCCACCGGCGCCTGGTCTGGCTGCTCGCGCACCGGCCCGACCTGTCGGTTCGCGAGGTCGCAGCCGAGCTGGGGATCTCGCCGACCAGCGTGGGCAAGGTGCGCAGCCGCTGTCTCGCGGTGCTGAGGTACCGCCTCACCGCGCAGGGCTACACCTATCCGTGAGCACGAAACCGGCATCAATCCAGGAGCTCGTGCAGACACAAAACGTTGCCTTCCGAATCCGAGAACCACGCAGCCCGCTCGTGTCCCACCTGGGCCACGTGGTCGACGGTCTTCAGGCCCTCCACGTCGACGTCCTGGAACTGCACCCCCCGCCGTTCCAGCAGGGTCATCTCCGCCGGCAGGTCGACGACCTCGAAGCTCAACGCGGTGTTCGGGCTCTGCGTCCCCTCCGGCATGAGCCGCAGGCCGATGGTGCCGGCGCCGGCGGCGAAGTACTGGGTGCCGTCTTCGCCGGTGGTGACGGGGGCGAGGCCGAGGGAGTCGGCGTAGAAGTGGGCGGCGCGGGTGGCGTCGGACACCGGGAGCATGGTGGTGATGGTCGAGTCGGTAAGCATGTCAGCAGCATGCGCCGACCAGGCAAAACGTCGGTAGGGCGCGTTTTTCAGCCGTTGGCCGAACGCAGCGTGCGCATGGCGGAGGCGAGGGCGGACGCGTCGTCGCCGAGGGGGGTCAGGACGATGCGGCGCAGGATTTCGGCACAGGCCGAGCGGGCTTTCAGGGCGACGTCCAGGCCGTGCTCGGTCAGGGAGGCGAAGGTGACGCGGCGGTCGTCCGGGCTGGGGATGCGGCAGATGAGGTCCGCGGCGACGAGACGGTCCGCCACCTTGGTGAAACCGCCGCTGGACAGCGCCGCCTCGGTGGCCAGGCGGGTCATCGGCATGCGGTGGTCGGGCGAGCGCACGAGTCTCAGCAGGATGTCGAACGACGCGGGCGCCAGGCCGAACCGATCGGCGATCTCGCCCATCAGCTTGTCCTGCGTGGCGAGGTAGCCCTCGATCACGAGGCCCCACCAGGTCACGATCTCGTCGTCGTCCGTACGCGGATCAGGTGTCACGGCGCACACGCTACCGCACAGTCTCACCGGAATATATCTTGCGCGCGAGAGGTTTTCGGGGTTAGCTTGAGACACCAGCACCCGAGGAGACCTGATGTCCATCAAAACGAACGGGTTGCACCACGTCACCGCCATCGGCGGCAACCCCCAGCGCAACGTCGACTTCTACCTCCGGACCCTGGGGCTGCGGCTGGTGAAAACCACCGTCAACTTCGACGACCCGGGCACCTACCACCTCTACTACGGCGACCAGTCCGGCAAACCGGGCTCGCTGATCACCTTCTTCCCCTGGTCCGACGCGCCCGCCGGCCGGCTGGGCACCGGCCAGGCGACGACCACGGCGTTCTCCGTGCCGGAGACCTCGCTCGGGTGGTGGCAGCAGCACCTGAAGACGCAGGGCGTGGAGACGAGCCAGATCCGCAACGCCGACAACGAGGAAACCCTCACCTTCCGCGACCCCGACGGCCTGCAGCTCGCCCTCGTCGCGCACCCGCAGGGCGACCCGCGTGACCCGTGGGACACGAAGCTCGTCCCGGCGGAGAACGCCATCCGCGGCCTGCACTCCGTCACGCTGTCGGTGTCCAAAGAGGACGCGACGGCCGGCATGTTCACCGACGGCCTCGGCCTTTCCTTCCACAGCCAGGAAGGCAACCGCTTCCGCTTCGAGGCGGGCGCAGGCGGCCCGGGCGCGCTCGTCGACGTGCTCGTGACGCCGGAGACCCCGCGTGGCCTTGTCGCCACCGGCACCGTGCACCACGTGGCCTGGCGCGCGCCCGACGAGCCGACCCAGGCGGCCTGGCGCGAGGAGCTCGTGGACAAGGGCGTCAACGTCACGTCCATTTTGGACCGGCAGTACTTCCGCTCCATCTACTTCCGCGAGCCCGGCGGCACGCTGCTCGAAGTGGCCACGGACGCACCCGGCTTCACCTACGACGAGCCGCTGCTCGAGCTCGGCCGCGCGCTGAAGCTCCCGCCGTGGCTGGAACCGCGCCGCGACGAGATCGAGCACATGCTGCCCAAGCTGAACCTTCCCAGCGAGAACAACCCGGAGCAGAAGTGAGCGCGTTCGAGCACAAGTACACCGAGGGTGAGCAGGACAAGCCCGTGCTGCTCCTGCTGCACGGCACCGGCGGCGGCCCCGACGACCTGCTCGGCCTCGCCCGCGAGCTGAGCCCCGGCTCGGCCACGCTCGCCCCGGCCGGTCCGGTGTCGGAGTTCGGTGCCGCACGGTGGTTCCGCCGGCTCGCCGAGGGCGTCTTCGACCACGAGGACGTCGTCCGGCGCGCCAATGACCTCGCCGATTTCGTCGTGGCGGCCAAGAACGAGTACGGCCTCAACGACCGCCGCCTCGTCGCCGTCGGCTTCTCCAACGGCGCCAACATCGCCGCGGCCGTCACGCTCCTGCGTCCGGAAGTTCTCACCGAAGCCGCGCTGTTCTCCGGAATGTCCCCGGTCCCGCAACCGCCGGACCACGACCTTTCGGGGACTCGCGTCTTCCTCTCCAACGGCGAGCAGGACCCGATGGCCCCCTTGGCTTCCACCGAGGAGTACGTCCGCTTGCTCAAGGAGCGCGGCGCCGACGTGACCACGCACCGCCAGCCCGGCGGGCACCAGATCACGCTCGACGGCGTCCGCGCGGCCAAGGAGTGGCTCGCTCGCTAGGGTCGAGGTCATGACTTCCGGGGCACTCGAACGTGCGACGAACCTGCTGAGCACCACGATCCTGTCCGACGGTCACAACGACCTGCCCTGGGAGCTGCGCCACCAGGGCGGGCCGGACCCGGTTTCCGCGGCCGGGTCGCTCGACCTGACCGTGCGCCAGCCGTCGCTGCACACCGATTTCCCCAAGATCGCCGACGGCAAGCTCAGCATGCAGTTCTGGTCGGTCTACGTGCCGTGCCAGCTCGCGGGCGACAGCGCCGTCACCGCCGTGCTGGAGCAGATCGAGCTCGTGCACCAGCTCGCGCAGCGCTACCCCGACCGGCTCGAGCTCGTCACCACGGCCGACGAAGCCGAAGCCGCGTTCGCCGCCGGCAAGATCGCGTCGCTGCTCGGCGCCGAAGGCGGCCACAGCATCAACGAATCCCTCGGCGTGCTGCGGATCCTGCGCCGGCTCGGCGTGCGGTACATGACGCTCACGCACAACTTCAACACCCCGTGGGCCGATTCCGGCACCGACGAACCGGCCCACGGCGGCCTCACCGACTTCGGCCGCGAGGTCGTCCGGACCATGAACGAGATCGGCATGCTCGTCGACCTCTCGCACGTCGCGCCGAGCACCATGCGCGCCGCGCTGGAGGTCAGCACCGCGCCGGTGATCTTCAGCCACTCCTCGTGCATCGCCGTGAACGACCACCCGCGCAACATCCCCGACGACGTCCTCGCGCAGCTGCCCGGCAACGGCGGCGTCGCCATGATCACCTTCGTGCCCGCCTTCATCTCCCCGGCCGTCGCCGCCTGGGACGAGCAGCTCAAGGCCGCGATGGCCGCCGCCGGCGAGGAGTTCCTCAACCTCGGGCAGCGCAAGCGCTTCGCCGAGACGTGGGACGCGCCGCCGAAGCCGAAGGCGACCGTCGCCGACGTCGTGGCGCACGTCGAGCACGCCCGCGAGGTCGCGGGCATCGACCACATCGGTCTCGGCGGCGACTACGACGGCGTCGGCACGCTCCCGGAAGGGATGGAAGACGTCTCGAAGTACCCCGTGCTGTTCGCCGCGCTGATGGACCGCGGCTGGAGCGACGAGGACTGCGCGAAGCTCGCCGGCCGCAACTCGCTGCGGGTGCTGCGTGACGTGGACAAGCACTGACCTCAAGCGCTGAAAGACCGGTACTCACCCGTTAGGGTTTCAGAACCGGCGTTCCGGTGAACGCGGGCGGACAATCAGGGCATGTCCCACGCGCGAAGTGACAACCCCACCGGGGCCACGAGCCCCGGGACCCCTCAGGTGCCGGGTGTCGAGGTGCCCGGGACCGACCCGATCACACCTCCCACGACCACGAAACGCAGGCCCACCCGGGTCAGCGGGGCCTGGATCTCGGCGGTCGTGGCCATCGTGCTGCTGGCGTTCCTGCTGGTGTTCATCCTGCAGAACCTCGACAGTGTCACGGTGCACTTCCTCGGTATGGCCGGCAACCTGCCGCTGGGTATCGCGATGCTCCTGTCCGCGCTCGGCGGCATGGTGGTCATCGGCCTGGTCGGCGGTGCCCGGATCATGCAGCTGAGGAAGCAGACCAAGCGTCAGCGGCAGAACTGATCGGGGCGGTCGTAGTGGATGCCGCGCTTGCGACATCCATGGGGCCGACCTGCGTCAGGCGATGACCGAAACCATCTCGAGCACCGTCGCGCAAACGCTTTCGTCTCCTTTCACCGTCACGCGGTCCTCGACGTCGGCGGGTTTCACCGTGCGCGTGCACAGGCGCCAGAACGTGTCCGCGTCCGTGGTGACCGAAGCCAGCGGGCTGCGTGAGGTCGGCGCGCCGCGGTCGAGCGTCCAGCCCTTCGCCGACGCGCGAGCGGTCCACTGGCCGCCGCTCGGGCCCGTCACGGTGTAGCCGACCTGACGGCCGCTGCGGGCTTCGACGTCGCGCAGCGTGTGGGGCAACGCGCGCATGAAGGTGTCGACCACCGGCGCGCGGAAGGCGGGGTCGTCGAGCAGTGGTGCGCCCACGGCTTCGCGGATCTGCTGCTGGTGCACCCACAGCTCCGTGTACTCGCGCGCCACGTCGAGCCAGAGCGGCGCCGGCTCCGGGCCCGCCCACGTGACGGGGCCGCCCAGCTCGTCGAGGTCGTGGCGCTTCCACATGTCCGTGAGCTGCGCCGTGCTGTCCACGAGCAGCGCGAACAGCACCTCGGGCGAGAGCCGGCGGCACGCGCGCACCCACTCGTCGTTGATCCGGTGCAGGAACGACGGGAACGGCTCACCTTCGCGGGGCTCCTCGGCGTGGTAGCCGTCGCGGTCCCGGGAAAGCCGCCCGAGCTTGTCGCCCAGGATGTGGGCGGCCACGTCGTGCACGGTCCAGCCGGGGCACGCCGTGGGCGCGGCCCACTGACCGGCGTCGAGGTCCGTGAGCACGCTGACCAGGGCATGTTCCTCGCGGGCGAACAGCGGGAGGACGTCGATCGGGGGTCCCCAGGCGGTGGCGGTCATGCGCGTCATCCAACACCGGTGATCACGCCTGCCGCATCGCCTACTCGCAGGTAGCATCAGCGCGGAACACGAGGGGAGCACGCCTGTGGACAGTCAGCGACCGAACGGCCGAGGCTCGGCCGAGGACGTGGTCAACGTGGCCCGCCGCGCCGGGCAGCTGGCCGGCTGGGCTGCGCGCGCCGGCTTCGGGCTCACCCGCAAGCTGCCCGGGCTGGACCAGGCCGAGCGTGGCATCCGGCAGGTGGAGCGCAGCCTGCTCAGCGAGCTGCGCCGTCGCCTCGACGAGGTCGACGACCCGTACCATGCGGCGCTCACCGCGGCGTCGGCCATGAACCGCCCCGACCGAGGCGGCCGGGTGGTCGAGTCCACGGTGACCCTCGTACCCGCTCGCGAGCACGAAGAGCCGCTGCGCGCGGCGACGGCCGAGCTGCTCAACCACTCCGTCGGCTTTGGCCGCGAACGCGCGCGCGAGTACCTCTACGCGATCATCCTGCGCCAGCTCACGCCCGACGAGGCGCGCATCCTCGCCGCGTTGTCCGACGGTTCGCCGTTCCCCTCCGTCGACGTCGCCGAGCGCACGAACCTCGGCGGCGCGGGCCGGATCGTGCTGCGCAACGCCTCGACCGTCGGCAAGGCAGCCGGGGTGTCGCTGCCCGACCAGGTTCCCGGTTACCTCACGCGGCTGATCGGGCTGGGCCTCGTCGACCTCGACGAAGAGGTTCCGGCGCTGGAGACGCAGTACGAGATCCTCCTGACCGACGAGACCGTGCGCGAGGTGGAGAAGCAGGTGAAGCGGGTGAAGGTGATCCGCCGGACCGTGCACATCTCGCGGCTCGGGGCTCAGTTCTGGCAGGCCTGCGACCCGAGCCTCGGCTAGCGTGGGCGCGTTCCTGTCGGGCCTGCTCGACGACTTCGCCCGCCACTGGCCGCTCTACGTCTCGATCCCCGTCGTCGCCGCGCTCATCGGGTACGGCACGAAGCTCGTGGCGATCCGCATGATGTTCCAGCCCGTCGAGTTCCTCGGGATCAAACCGTTCCTCGGCTGGCAGGGCATCGTGCCGAAACGCGCGGCGCGCATGGCGAGCATCGCGTGCGACACGATGACCGAGCAGCTGATCAAGCCGGCCGAGATCGTCGCCCGTCTCGACGCCGACCGGATCGCGCAGGAGATCGCGAAACCGCTGGAAGCGGCCGTCGAGGACATCGTGCGCGAGGTCGCGGGCCACTACCAGCCGGGTCTGTGGGAATCGCTGCCGGTGGGCGTGCAGCGGCTGGTGATCCAGCGCGTGCAGACCGAGTCGCCGCACATGGTCAAGGCCGTGCTGGAGCTCATCAAGTCCGATGTGGACAGCGTGTTCGACCTCAAGGGCATGGTCGTCACCAGCCTGGTGAAGGACAAGCGCCTGCTCAACCGGATCTTCCAGGAGGCGGGTGAGCAGGAGTTCAAGTTCATCGCGCGCTCGGGCCTGTTCTTCGGCGGGCTGATCGGCGTGATCCAGATGGTGGCGTGGGTGCTGTTCAAGTTCCCGCCGATCATGCCGATCTTCGGCCTGTTCACGGGCTGGTTCACCGACTGGCTCGCGCTGCGCATGATCTTCTACCCGCTGGAGCCCAAGCGGTACTTCGGTGTCCAGTGGCAGGGCCTGTTCCTGAAGCGGCGCGCGGAGGTGGCCGAGGCGTACGGCGCGCTGATCGCCAAGGAGATCATCACCCCGCACAACGTGATCGAGGCGATCCTGCAGGGGCCGCTGTCCGACCGCGTGCTGGCGTTGATCCAGCGCCAGCTCGACGTGGAGATCGGCCGGGCGGCCAACGTCGCGAAGCCGCTGCTGGTGTTCGCCATCGGCAGCCGCCGCTACCAGGACGTGAAGTTCGCGATCTCCGAGCAGATCATGGCGCGGCTGCCCGACACCATGCGCTACATCGAGGACTACGCCACCGACGCGATGGACATCCGCAACGTGCTGGTCACCAAGATGAAGGAGCTCTCGCCGGAGGAGTTCGAGCAGCTGCTGCGCCCGGCGTTCCAGCAGGACGAGTGGATCCTCATCGCGACGGGCGCGGTACTCGGGTTTTGTGTAGGCGAGGGCCAAGTTCTGCTGCTGGAGCACCTCGCGTCCTGAGCGCGCCGCTAGGGTGCTGCCGTCGGGACGGCACGTCGAGGGGTGCGGCATGGGCGAGGGAGCGGCTCCGTGGCCGCAGGAGATCCGGCTTGCGATGACCATGGTCGGGGGCGCGAGCCTGGCCGTGTGGATGAGCGGCGTGGCGACCGAGACGTCGGCGCTGCTGCAGGCGTCGCGCTCTGCTGAGCCGGGCGGGTACCGGAAGCTGCTCGACCTGCTGCGGGCGACGGTGCGGCTCGACGTGCTCACCGGCACGAGCGCCGGCGGCGTCGGCGCGGCGGGGCTCGGGCTGGCGGAGGCGTTCCGGTCGTCGCCGGCACCGTTGCGGGACGCGTTGGTGGCCGACGCGTCGCTGGCGAACCTGATCCGCGATCCGAAGGAGGCGCAGCCGCGTTCGCTGCTCGACGGCGACCAGTTCCTGGGCTGTCTCGACGGCGCGTTCCGCGCGATCGTCTCGGGCGGCACCCCGCCGGCCGAGCCGCCGGACATGACGCTGCTGCTGCCGGGCACGATGATCGACGGCGAGACCGTGCGCTACGACGACGCGCTCGGCAACCTGGTGCGCGACACCGAGCACCGCATGCTGTTCCGCTTCGTGGGTCCACTGTGGAACAACCAGGTCACGGCGCCGCTCGCGCTCGCGACGCGCTCCACCGCGTCGTTCCCCGGCGCGTTCGAGCTGGCGCGGCTGCCGGTCGGGCCCCGGGTCGCGGACCGGCAGCACCCGGACATGACGGACTACACCGAGCTCACGCGGTCGCACTGGCTCGCCGACGGCGGTGTGCTCGTGAACAAGCCGCTGCGGCCGGCGTTGCGGGAGATCTTCGAGCTGCCGTCTTCGTCGGATGTGCGGCGGCTGCTGTTGTACGTCGTGCCCACCGTGGAGGCCGAGGCTGCCGCGGTGCCGGTCGATCCGGCGAACCCGCCGCTGCTGGGCGCGGCGCTGGCGAAGGTCGTCTCGACGGTGATCAACCAGACGATCAGCTCCGACCTGGAGGAGCTCAGCGCGCACAACGACGCCGTGGTCGCCACCCGCGACACCCGTGTTTCCCTTGCCGCACTGGGACTTCGCGGCGGCCGGCTGGTGGACCACCGCGTGATGGCGGCCTACCTCGACCGGCGCGTCGCCGAGGACGCGGCTGAGCTGGTGCGCACGGCCACGCGGTACTACGCACTGTCCACTATGGATGGCAAGGATGCGGGCTGGGCCAAGGGCCTGTCGACGGAACTGCGCTCGGTCGCCGCCGAAGGCCTGCGGCACGGCATGCCGGCGACGGCCCCCGGAGCCGTTTGCCAGGTTGAGGACCTCGCCGCCTTCCGCACCACAGCCCTCGACGACTCGGTCGCCACAGGCCTGCAACTCGTCAACGCCGCCTTCCACCTCTGCCCGGACGAACACCAGGCCGCCACCCTCAACGACGTCCGCGCCCGCCTGCACACCGCGCGCAGCAAGGCCGCGCGCGGCATCCGCATCTCCCCGTGGGTGGCGAAGCACGACCCACCCGCCGCGGGCACGACGGCCGCCGACTGGATCGCGCAGCTGGCCCGCGAATGGGCCCAGCTGGGCAAGTCGGACGCACTGCGCGCCGCGTGGCCCCTGGTCACCACCGCCCTGCGCGACGCCGCACCGGTGCTGCGCGAGCTGGCGAGCGCCCCGCCGGCCGCCGCCGCACTGCTGAAGATGAACGGCCAGACACCCACCCCCGCACCCGCCGCGGCCCCCGCCGTCACCACCGCGCTCGCCGACGCCGTCGACACCGTCACGACGCTGCTCGGCTGGTTCGGCCTGGCCGACAACCCGCCTCAGAACCCGGCGGGGCCTGCGGTTGCAGCGCATCCGGAGGCCTTGGCGGAGACTACGGTCGCAGCGCACCCGGAGGACACGGCGCTGCTCAAGGTTGCGGCCCAGTCCGCGGTCGCAGTGCAGCCGGGGGATCCGGCGCTGCCCGCGGTCACAGCGCAGCCCGCGGTCGCAACGCGGCCGGAGGACTTGGCGCCGTCGGAGGATTCGGCGCATCCTGCAGTTGTAGTGCGGGCGGAGGTCGCGGCGCTGCCCAAGAACCCGACCGAGCGTGTGGTTGCCGTGCAGCCGGGGGATCCGGCGCAGCCCGAGGCCTTGGCGCAGCCCGCGGTCACAGCGCATCCGGAGGCCTCGGCGCAGCCGGAGGACTTGGCGCCGTCGGAGGGGCTGGAGCAGCCTGCAGTCGCAATGCAGCCCGAGAACCCGACCCTGCCTGCGGATGCAGCGCAGCCTCAGAACCTTGCCCAGCTTGCAGTCGTGGCGCAGCCGGAGGACACGCCACTGCCCGCAACCCCGGCCCAGCCTGCGGTCGCGCCGCAGCCGGTGGACCCGGCGTCGCATGGGGGCTCGGCCCAGCCTGCGGTCGCAGCGCAGCCGGAAGACCCGCCGCAGCCCAAGACCCCAGCCCAGCCCGCCACCGGCGAGCGCACCCTCATGTCCCGCCTCATCCTCCTCCACGTCGCCACTCGCGGCTTGCTCGCGCAGCCGCCGTCGGTGGATCAGCGGGTGGACCTGGTGCAGGTCAGCGCGGATTCGCGGACGCTGCTGGACCTGGGCCGCCCGCGTGGCTGGGACAAGCTCACCGGCCTGCAGGCGGACTACTTCGGCGCGTTCTACAAGTCCTCCTGGCGCGCGAACGACTGGATGTGGGGCCGTGTCGACGCGGTCGGCTGGCTGGTGCAGTGCCTGCTGGATCCGCACCGGCTGCGGGTGCTGCGCAACGTCGTCGGGCCGGAGGACTTCCGCACCGAGGTGCGCGAGGCGTTCCAGGCCGTCGGCTGGCAGGTGCCGAGCGTCGCGGACAACGTGGCGGCCGCCGAGGTCGAGCCGCTGGTGGCGCAGCTCAGGGAGGAGCTCGCGTTCCTGGGGCTCGACGCGCAGCTGGCCGACGTGGCGTTCACCGACGACCTGCCGACGAGCCTGCCGGTGACGTCGATGGTGCTCGCGCGGGGCCGTCAGCTGGAGATCGCGCGGGAGGAGCTGCCGGTCGTCGCGAAGCAGGCGGCCGAAGACTCGGCCGAAGGCAACGGCAAGCCGTCCGCGGCATTCCGCGCGGTCATGGCCACGCCGCCGACGGACGCCGCCGCGACGCAACGCGCGTTCCAGGCCTGCCAGGTCTCCGCCGAACGCTTCGAGGGCGAGCGCGGCACGATGCTGCTCACCAAAACGCTCGTGAAGGCCGGCGCGACGGGCATCAACGCCGCCGCGGGCGCCACGCGCGTGCCGACGTCGCTGCAGCCCGCCGCGAAGGTGGCCCAGGCGACGGGACGCAGCGCGTGGTGGGTCACGCAGGGCGCGACGAAGCTCGGCCGCCCGTGGAACCTCGTCGCGGCCGCCGTGACGGCCGTGGCCGGCCTCGTGCTGGGTGGCAACGGCGGCCAGGTGCTGCAGTGGGTCGGCCCGCCCGTGGCCGCGGGCGCGCTCGTGTTCCTCGTGGTGAGCCTGCTGACGCTGAAACGCACGTGGCGCATGGTGCTCACGCTGCTGTGCGTGCTCGTGGTGGCGGCGTTGCTGTTCGCGGCTTTCCTGCCGCCGCTGGCGCAGCCGTTGTTCGGTTGGCTCGGTACGGTGGTCGCGGGCTGGCGACGCGGCGAGGCGCCCGTGTGGTGGCTGCTCGTGGTGCTGCTGCTCGTGCTGCCCGCAATCTGGACCCCGATCGCGGCCTTGCGCCGCCGGACCAGGCGAGGACCACGCAACGGAGCCGACTGACCACAGTCGAGACGCGCCGCCTGAGCAGGTGCTGAGTTCGTCCGTCTTGCGCTGAAACGCCTGAGGCGTCATGGTCGGGGGAGACGAGGCTGCTCACCGAGGTGGGTGGCCCAGGAGCACGGCATGCCCCAAAACTCGGTCGATCAAACGTGTTTGTGGGGCTCCTCACCGGGGTATTCACGTTGCCGCAGGTGAGCGGGGTGGACGTGGCGCGCGTCGCTGGCGGCGTGAAAATTCTCTGTTACGTTTCCTGAGTATGTCCGGAAAGCACTTGATCGAATCCCCGACCAAGGCCGATGGCGCCGCCCTCTGGCGAATCGCGCGCGATTCGCAGAAGCTTGATCTCAACTCTCCGTACGCATACCTGCTGTGGTGCCGCGATTTCGCGGAGAGTTCGGTGGTCGCCCGAGTCGACGGCGAGGCGGTGGGTTTCGTCATCGCCTACCGGAGGCCGTCCGAGCCCGACGTCGCGCTCGTGTGGCAGGTCGCGGTCGACTCTTCGCAGCGTGGGAAAGGCCTGGCCGGGCAGCTGCTCGACGCCTTGTATGCCCGCCTGGTCGACGACGGGGTGCGTTTCCTCGAAACCACGATCACCCCTGACAACGAGGCTTCGATCCGCCTGTTCGCGTCGTTCGCGAAGCGGTGGAACGCCGCGCTGGAGAGCAGCAGGCTGTTCGAAGCCGAAGATTTCCCGGAAGATGGGGAAGGTGGGCACCAGCCCGAGAACCTTTACCGTATCGGTCCGTTGATCCGTCAATAAGCCGTCAATTTCGGGGCGAGTAGGAGCAGAGAAACGTCATGAGCATCTTCGAAGAGCTCGAATCTGAAGTCCGCAGTTACAGCAGGGGGTGGCCGGTCGTCTTCGACCGTGCGCAGGGCAGCTGGCTGTACGACGAGGACGGCAAGGCCTACCTCGATTTCTTCGCGGGTGCCGGCGCGCTGAACTACGGCCACAACAACCCGAAGCTCAAGGCCGCGCTGATCGACTACATCCAGCGCGACGGCGTGACCCACGCGCTCGACATGTTCACCGTGGCCAAGCGCGATTTCCTGGAGACCTTCCAGGAGAAGATCCTCAAGCCGCGCGAGCTGGACTACAAGATCGTCTTCCCGGGCCCCGGTGGCGCCAACGCGGTGGAAGCCGCGCTGAAGCTCGCCCGCAAGGTGACCGGCAAGGAGTCGGTCATCAACTTCACCAACGCGTTCCACGGCATGACGCTGGGTGCGCTGTCGGTCACCGGCAACTCGATGAAGCGCGGCGGCGCGGGTGTCCCGCTCGTGCACGCGACGCCGATGCCGTACGACCGCTACTTCGACGGCACGATCCCCGACTTCCTCTACTTCGAGAAGCTGATCGAAGACTCCGGCAGCGGCCTGAACGAGCCCGCCGCCGTGATCGTGGAGGGCGTGCAGGGCGAGGGCGGTATCAACGCCGCGCGCCTCGCCTGGCTCAAGGGCCTCTCGGACCTGTGCGAAAGCCACGGCATCCTGCTGATCCTCGACGACGTGCAGATGGGCTGCGGCCGCACCGGCCCGTTTTTCAGCTTCGAGGACGCGGGCATCAAGCCCGACATCGTCTGCCTGTCGAAGTCCATCGGCGGCTACGGCATCCCGATGGCGCTCACGCTCATCAAGCCGGAGCTCGACGTGTGGGAGCCGGGTGAGCACAACGGCACCTTCCGCGGCATCAGCCCCGCGTTCGTGACCGCCACCGAGGCGATCAACCTCTACTGGAGCGACGACGAGCTCGAGAAGTCCACGAAGGCCAAGGGCGAGCGCATCGCCGCCGCCTTCAAGGACATCGTGGAGGCCTACCCGGACGCCAACCTGCTGGCGAAGGGCCGCGGTCTCGCGCGCGGCATCGAGTTCGCCAACGGCGACCTGGCCGGCGCCGTCTGCAAGGAAGCCTTCGAGCGCGGCCTGCTGATGGAGACCTCCGGTCCCGACGGCGAGGTCATGAAGCTGCTGCCGCCGCTGACGTTGACCGACGACGAGCTCACGCAGGGCCTGTCGATCATCAACGACTCCATCGCGGCAGTCCTCAACAAGTAGTCCCGAACAACAGGTAAGGAGCGACCCTTGCTGGTCCGTACTCTCGACGAAGTCACCGACACCGACGCCGACATCAAGACGCCCAACTGGCGCAGCAAGCGCATCATGCTGGCCAAGGACGGCCTGGGCTTCTCGGTGCACGAGACCACGCTCTACGCGGGCACGGTGAACGACTTCTGGTACGCCAACCACATCGAGGCCGTGTTCATCACCTCCGGCGAGGGCGAGGTGGAGAACAAGGCGACCGGCGAGGTCTTCCCGCTGGCGCCGGGCACCATCTACGTGCTCAACGATTCCGACAAGCACCAGGTCCGGCCCAAGACCGAGATCAAGTGCGTGTGCGTGTTCAACCCGCCGGTGACCGGCCGCGAGGTGCACGACGAGAACGGCGTGTACCCGCTCATCACCGAAGAATCCGCCTGAGCCTTCCCGGCTGCTGCCGCGCCACCACCACACCCCGACAGAGAGAGAATCAGGAGGCGAGCAACTGTGACGCTGATGGACACCCGGGTCGAGGACGGATACCCGACCCGGATCACCGGTACGCCGGAGCAACTTCCGCGCGTGCACCCCACGGTGTGGGGTACTGAGGCAGACGGCCCCATCGACGCCGCGACCCTGGCCAACCACGAGGCCAAGGGCTACACCGTCGACGAAGGCCTGCTCTCGCCCGGTGAGGTCCAGACGTACTGGCAGGAGCTCGTGCGGCTGTCCTCCGACCAGGAGCTGCGCGCCGACGAGCGGGTGATCACCGAGGCGAAGACCGGCGAGGTCCGGTCGATCTTCGACGTCCACGTGATCTCGGACCTCATCGCGGAGCTCGTGCGCGACCCGCGGGTCCTCGACCGGGCCCGGCAGATGCTGGGTTCGGACGTCTACATCCACCAGAGCCGCGTGAACTACATGCCGGGCTTCAAGGGCACGGGGTTCTACTGGCACTCGGACTTCGAGACGTGGCACGCCGAGGACGGCATGCCGGCGCCCCGGGCCGTGAGCTGTTCGATCGCGCTCACGGACAACTACCCGTACAACGGCGGGCTCATGGTCATGCCGGGCTCGCACCGCACGTTCGTGCAGTGCGCGGGTGAAACGCCGGACGACAACTACAAGAGCTCCCTCAAGGACCAGCGCGTCGGGGTTCCGGCCGAGGACGACATCACGAAGATGGCGGCCGAGTACGGCATCGACCAGTTCACCGGCACGGCGGGCACGGCGCTGTGGTTCGACTCCAACGTGATGCACGGGTCGTCGAACAACATCACCCCGTACCCGCGCTCGAACATCTTCCTGGTGTTCAACAGTGTCGAGAACGCGCTGCAGGAACCCTTCGCGGCCAGCAACCCGAGGCCGTCGTTCATCGCCGGCCGCGACGCCACCCCGGTGCGCCGGTGACGAGGGTTACCCCCGCGCGGCGGCGGGTCGCCCGTAGCCGTGAATGTGCGCCCTGTTACTTTGTCGCCACTCCGCACGGGCCTCGTGGGTCCGCCGCGGAGGAGCTGTCCGAGGCAGTCCGGGTTCTTCGCTCGGGGTGAGCCCACCCGTCCCGCCCGGGCAGCATTGAGGTCGGGTGGACCGCGCCCCCTGGCGGCCCGGCCGACGTCACCGAGTCCGGCCCCGCACCATCAGATCGGGACTGATGGTGCGGGGCCGGATTCGTTTTGCCCAGGGGTGCGTCTGTTACGACATTCGGGCCACGACCGCTGTTCGGGTGGGAAAACCGTGCGCACAGACGGTGAAACGGCGACTTACACGTAGGTGTCCGGCGTGTGGAGTTCACGAAAGAGTTGTGTCTGTCCGCTCATCACCACGGTAGGTTGTGCCTCCTGGCGGGGGAGACGCCGGAACCGACCCGGGGAGGTGCGCGCGAGCATGGCCGAAAATGCGGGCGCGCACGTGCAGCTGCTCGGCCCCGTCACCCTGCTCGACGGTGCACGTGCAGTTTCCATCGGCGGTCCCGGCGTGAAAGGACTGCTCGCGCTGCTGGCGTTGAAGGTCGGCAAGGTCGTGCCGCTCGAGGAGATCATCGACGCGTTGTGGGGCCACGACCCGCCCGCCACCGCGCGGACGATCGTGCACGGCAACGTCTCGCACTTGCGCCGCGTGCTGCGCGACCTGGGTGGTGACTCCGTCGCGGAGATCCTCACGAGCCCGCCCGGTTACCAGCTGGCGGTGGATCCGGCGCGCATCGACGTGCACCGCGCCCGGGCGCTGCTGGACCGCGCCGTGCTGGAGCCGCCGGAGCAGGCGTCGGCGTTGCTGGGCTCGGCCTTGGCTCTGTGGCAGGGACCCGCGCTGTCCGGCGTGCCCGATTCGGTGCGGGCGCCGGAATTGGAGGACCTGCGCCTCGCGATCCACGGCGCGCGGGTGGACGCCGACCTGGAGCTGGGCCGGCACAACGAGCTGATCGTGGAGCTCAGCCCCCTCGTGCGCGCCGACCCGCTGGCCGAGCGCACGGCCGGGCAGCTCATGCGCGCGCTCTACTACGCCGGGCGCCGGGGCGACGCGCTGGAGCTCTACCGCACCGTCTCGCGGGCCACGCTGCGCACGCTCGGCGTCGAACCGGGCGGCGACCTGCGGTGGCTGCACGAGCGCGTGCTCAACGACGACCTGGACGTCGCCGTCCCCGAGGTCGCGGCGCCGGTGAAAGCGCCTTCACAACTGCCCGCCGCGGTGCCTTCGCTCGCCGGCCGCGACGCCGAGCTGACGTGGCTGGACGGCCTCGCGGAGACCGGCGAGAGCACCGTCGCCGTGGTGTCGGGGACGGCCGGCGTGGGCAAGAGCGCGCTGGTCGTGTGGTGGGCCCACCGCGCGGCCGCACGCTTCCCGGACGGCGTGTTGTTCGCGTCGCTGCACGGTTTCGACCCGCGGCACGCGCCGCTGGAGCCCGCGGAGCTGCTCACGCAGTTCCTGCTCGGCCTGGGCGTCGCGACGGGCGACGTGCCGGAGCAGTTGCACGAACGCGTCGCGCTGTACCGGTCGCTCATCGCGGGCCGCCGCATGCTCGTGCTGCTCGACGACGCGCGCTCCGCCGAGCAGGTGCGGCCGTTGCTGCCGCCGGGTTCGCGGTCGATGACCGTGGTGACGAGCCGGTCGAAGCTCGAAGGCCTGGCCGTGTCCAATGCGGCACGGCTGCGTGTTTTGGGCACTTTGGCACCCGACGACGCGGTGCGCCTGATCGAAGAGCTGGCCGGTCCCGCGGACTTCGACCTGAACCACGCCCTGGCGCGGTTGTGCGGCTACCTGCCGCTGGCCCTGCGCATCGCCGGCGCGCGCCTGTCCGCCAGTCCACAGTGGACCACCCAGGACCTCGTCGACGAGCTGGGCAACGAACGCACCCGCCTCGCCGCCCTGGAGGTCGACGGCGCCGACGACGGTGTGCGCGCCGCGTTCGACGTCTCCTTCCGCGGTCTCCCCTCCGACCTCGCGCGGCTCCTGCTGCAGTTGGGCGTTCTGCCCGTCCGCCGCGTCGGTCCCCACTTGGCGGCCGCGGTGGCGGCCATGCCCGTCGACCGCGCGCGCCGTGCCCTGCGCACCCTGGCCGCGCACAACCTGCTCACCGAGACGGCCCGCGACGTCTTCACTCCCCACGACCTGGTGCGGCTGTACTTGCGGGAGCTCGCGGAGTCCGAACTGGACAGTGACGCGTTGTCCGCCGTCCTGGTGCGGGCCGTGCACTTCTACCAGGCCGCCTCCGACACGGCCCGCCGCCGCATGCTGCGCATCGTCGACCCCCTCGACCTGACCGGCTTGTTACCCGCCGACGCCCTCCCGGCCCTGCACACGTTCGACGAGGCCCAGGACTGGTTCGAGGCTGAGTGGCCCAACCTCCTCGTGATCCTCGACGCCGCGTATTCGGCCGGGTTGTACGGCAACGTCTGGCGCCTCGCGCGGGTTTCGCACACCTACCGCGTGGTCTGGCCCCTGCTCGACGAGTGGACCCGCCTGATCGACCTGGGCCTGGCCGCCGCCGAGGCGTCCGGCGAGATCCTCGGGCAGTGCTGGATGCTCATCTCGCGCTGCGCCATCGCCCTGACGTTCGAGCTGCCCCACACCCACCCCGCCGACGCCGAACGCGCCCTCGACCTCGCCGTCCAGCTCGGCGACAAACGCTCCATCACCGTCGCCAACATCCACCTCGGCAGCATGCTGTCCCTGCTCTCCCGCCACGACGAAGCCATCTCCCGCCTGCAGGAGGCCGTCGCCGAAACCGAACGCACCGGCGACCTCGAACTGCGCGGCCAGGCCCTCAACAACTGCGCCGAGACGGAGAAACGCGCCGGCCGCTTCGAGGAGGCGGTGGCCCACGAACTGTCCTCGCTGGCGATCGACCGCGAGCTCGGCAACGACAGCTACGCGGTGGTTTCGCTGAACAACCTCGCCGACCTGTCCCAACGACTCGGCGATTCGGCGACGGCTTCCCGTTATGCGTGGGAGGGGATCGATCTCGCGCACGCCCGGGGGTTCGACCTGCACGAGGCCATTCTTCGGGTGACCTTGGCGCGGATCCTGCGGTCGTCTCCCGCGACGGCTGGGCTGGCTGGGGAGCAGTACGCGCTGGCGGCGGTGCTGTATGGGCGGGTGAATCCGGCTCAGGTGCCGGAGGTACAGGCGGAGGCTGCTGAGCTGGGGTGAGGTTGGGTGGCCTTGGCTGGAGCTGCCTTGGCTGGAGGTGGCCTTGGCTTGGGGTGGTTCGACCGGTTGGAGTGGTTCGATCGGTTCGCCGGTTTTTGCCGAGTCTTGACGGTGCGGCTCTGAAGAGTGCAGTTCCAGCAGGTGGGTTGGTTTGGTTCGCCGGCCCGACGAGTCCGGCTTGACTGGCCCGTTCGCCCGTTCACTGGCCTTATCTGGTCTGGTCGATTGGACGTCGGCCTTGTCCTTGGCTTCGACCGCCGGTCAGAAGTGCCCGGCTTTGTCCGGTTTCGCTGCTAGGTGCCGGTTTCGCTTTGGCCGTCGGCTCGTTCTTGTCCCCGGTCGATCCTGCGCTTCTCACGGGGCACCTCATGTCTGATCGACAAATCACGCCGAGCCGTCGGTGAACGGTCCAGCCATACCGCACCCACCAAGCCAGACCCGGCAACTGGGTCGTACCTCTCAATCACCCACCTACCTACCGATGACCTGGGAATCCACCACCTCCACAGCGTGACTTCACCTCACCGCTCGCGCCTCTCTCCGAAGTTGTCCACACCCATTCCCGAGTTGTGGACAACTCGCCCCCTCAGTGGCTTGGCCAGCGTTTTTGTCGGCCGCCGCCGATAGAATGGACTCGGGGACGCCCCCCTCGGGAGGGCGGGGGCCTGTCTGCCGGGGCCGGAGGGGTGCCCTCTCAGGGGTGCGGCGGGGAGCCGGGCGCCTGTCGGGCGGTGGGGCTGGCGGTCGGGGGCGTGGAGATCGGTTGAAGATCGGTCCGCGGGGGGTGCGCAAGAGGTTTCTTGCACAGCGTTCACCCGGGTTTGCGCAGGTCGGGGATACCCTGGCTGGGCATACTTAGTGGTTTCTTAGCGTCCGGGGGTGTGGGCCGCGTAGGGTCGTAGGCGGTGTCGGCGGAGCCCTAGGGGAGGGGCAGGCTGTGAAGCCGGCGCCGCGGGTCCGCAGTCGCGTGCGGCGGGTCCGGAAGAGCCGCCAGGAGCGGCTCGGTGGCGGTTGGCCGGCCGACTTGGGGGTAGGCCGGCCGGCCGCCAGGCCCCGGGGTGACGAGCGCACCTTCGAGGAATCATCGGGCGGGCTGCTGTTGGCACAGACCAGCCGACGTGGCTGCCTCGACCAATCCCGGCCGGCATAGCGCCGCAACCCGCTGACGGTCGATCTGGGGCCCAGCAAAGGTTGCCCATGGTCTCGGGACCCGCGGTCTCGTCGTGTCGGCCTGGCAAACGGCGTTCGGCAAAGCTTGGCGCGGTGCCACCAGAGCCGGTTGCAGTGGGCTGCTGAGCGGCCTTTGCCCGGCAACCGCTCCAGCCGCCGGGTCGGCGGAGCATCGCTGCGCAGCCGGGCGATCGGGTCGGCGAAAGCCCACAGGGCTCTGACCGCCGGCCCCGGCCGCCAAGCCGGCTTAGCGTTGCTGGGCCGCGCGTCGGGCGGTCGGCAAAGCTCGCCCGGGCGGCCGAGCATCGCAACGCCGCCCAGCCAGCCGACCTCAGCCCGGCAAAGCCTCCCGACTCAGCAGGCCGGCGAAAGCCCACAGGGCTCTGACCGCCGGCCCCGGCCGCCAAGCCGGCTTAGCGTTGCTGGGCCGCCCGTCGGGCGGTCGGCAAAGCTCGCCCCGGTGGCCGAGCATCGCAATGCCACCCAGCCGCGCGACCTCACGCCGGCAAAGCTCGCCCCGGTGGCCGAGCATCGCAACGCCACCCAGCCAACCGACCTCAGCCCGGCAAAGCCCGCCAACTCACCAAGCCGACGAAAGCCTCACCACCGAAACCGCGAGCCACGCCCCCAACCTCACCCCACATTCGCCGTGCACAACGCGATCGTCGAGCCGCTGCTGTCGGCGACAGTCTTTCCGTCCACCAGGATCGTGCAGGAGATCTGGTTCACGACGCTCGCGTTGGCGGTGTCGGCGGTCAGGGTGAGGATCGGGGTGCCGCCGCTGAAGGAGCCGTGGCCGTGCCACTGGTCGGTGCTGGCGGGGGCCGACTCGGTGCGCTGGTCGTTGAGGGTGCCGTAGCGGACGGTGGCGCCGCCGGCGGAGGTGACGACGAAGTCGACGTTGTGTTCGTCGCCGGGGGTGGGCGGGATGTGGAGGTCGCCGGCGGTGCTGGTGCCGAGGACCGACGGGAACAGCACCACCGTGGCCGACAGCAGGGCCGCGATCACCGCCACGATCACCGCCGTCACCGCGAGGCCCCGGCCGCCCGTTTTGCCGCGCGTGGACTGGACCGTGCCGACGATCCCCAGCACCAGCCCGACGCCGGCGAGCGGCCATGCGACAAAGCCGTAGTCCGGTGCGAACGCCGCCGCGATGGCCGCCAGCCCGAGGACCAGGCCGACGATGCCGAGGACGTTCGGCTTCGGCTTGGGCGGGGTGCGGTTCGGCGGAGTGGGCAGGACGCCGCCGGGCGCCGCGGCGATCCGGGGGTCGGGCGGGATCACGCGCCACGAGCCGGAGTCCGAGGTGCCGCCGCGGTGGGCGGAGACGGCGGGTTCGGCTCGCCACGCGCCGGAGTCCGAAGATCCACGGCGGGGCGCACCCTCACCGGAGGCCCCGGGCCTGCCACCGCGAGAAGCAGCGCCGGAATCCGAAGGTCCACGACCCGCAGCGGCGTGAGAACCCCCGAGGATTCCGGAATCCGAAGATCCACGACGGCGCGCACCGTCCCCCGAACCGCCGTGAACGCCGGATCCGCCACCACGAGAAGCAGCAGCACCGAAATCCGCAACCCGCCGCGAAGAATCCGCGGAATCACGGCCCGGAGAGGCGCCTTCGGAACCGGTGCCAGGCGGCGCGGAAGAGCGGCCGTGGCGCGCGGGAGCGGGCGGGTGCCGCGGGTCGGGGGAGGTCATGCGTGGGGCCTTCCGGGTCGAAGTGCGACGACGTTAACCCACACCGACCAGTGGAAGGCGAAATCGTTACATAGCAGAAAACGTCATCTATTCACCGCACCGAACAGGCACCGGTCATTTACCATCCCGCACGTCAGCGCGTGAGCAGAGAAACCCAATTGCGCATGCGCCGCGTATACACATTATCGGCGCCGTGAATGAACGAAGCGCGCGAAATCAGTGGTCGAACAAGCTCACTTCGGGCGTGATCTCGAGCAGTTCGTGCACCGGGCGGCCGCGGCGGCCGTCGATGGTCGTCGTCCGGACCACGCGCAGGCGAGCGGTCACCGGGCGGTCGAGGTTCTCCTTGATCTGGTCGAGCAGGTCCTCGGCGACAGCGCCCTGGATCGTGCCGCCGGACTCGCGCTCGAGGTAGAAGATCCGCCGCCGCGTGCGGACGCCGTCGAGGCGGCCGGACACGGTCTCGTAGCCCACGGCCTCGCGCGATTCGCGCAGGCTGTCCCGCAGGATCCGCGCCTGCTCGGTCGTCACGCTGCGCGTCACGTGCTCGCCCGCAGTCGGCGTGAGCGCCATGCCGATGCCGGCGTGCTTGCTCACCGCGTTGACGATGTCGCTCACCGCGTTGCGCACGGTGTCGCGCTGCAGCAGCACCGCGTCGAGCGCGCCGTCGTCGGAACCGTTGGCGGGCAGGAAATCGCAGAGCTCCTTGACCGCGCGCTCGGACAACGTCTCGATTCCGTCGTGGATCAGCGCGTCGTCGAGTGCCGGCTCGGGGAAGCCGAAGAAGATCGCGTTGCCCGCCTGGCCCTTCTGGATCAGCGGCGCCTTGTCGCGGTCGGCCTGCTGGACGAAGGTGACCTCGTTGGACGGGTTGCGGATGATGTGCCCGATCTTCGCCGTCGCGTCCTGAAGCGCGCGGCTGATGTCGGAGAACGTGTACGCGTCGATGTGCGTTTCGCCGATCACCGACACGTGCAGCAGCGGCGAGCGAGACGTGCGCTCGAACTTCGCGTTGGCCGCCATCGCCGACGCGCGCGCGAGGTCGTCGAGCCACGTGCCGCCGGGGATCTCGTCGGCGATGCGCCGGAACTCGTTCCTCACCAGACCATCTCCGGGAACCCCTTGCCGCCTTCGGCCCACACGGTCTCCCACACGTCCTCGTCGCCGGGACGGCACAGGAACCCGTCGAGCATCCCGCCCACCGGCTGCACCTGCTCGAGGTACATCGCGGGCTGCCCGACGATCACCCCGCGCAGCGTGAGCAGGCCGTACAGCGCCGTTCGCCCCTCGTCGTCGAGCCGCTTGAGCGCGCCCCACTCGTCGGGCAGCAGCACCACGTCCAGGCCACGCGGCGGGTAGCCGGTGCGTGTGACGAACGCGCCGCCGATCCACGCGCGGCCCGAAGAGATCACCCGGCGGGCGACGCCGAGGTAGCTGTTGAGCGCACTGAACAGGATCTCGCGATCGTTCTGGTGCGGGGCGTCGAACACGAGCCGCTCGTAGACGTCGGCGAGATCGGCCTGGTGACGGCCCGGCGGCAGCAGGTTCTGCGGCGTCCAGTGCGGGAGCGGCATCGGACCTCCTGACCTCGCGAACCTCGACGAGAGGCTCACGGCTCCCGCGCACACCGCTGCTCACAGTGCGTAGCCGAACTTACCAGGTGGGTGTCAGCCACCTCGCCCAGGTCGGCGCGGCGCGGACTCGTGGGGCTCGTCGTCGTGCGGCCACGCGTCCACGGGCTCTTCGGCGGCCGGCCAGTTCAGGTCACCCGAGAGGTGCGGTTCGGGGTCCGGGAGTCGCCCGATGTGGTGACCGGGGGCCTCGTCCGGGGTGTACGGCTCGTCCGGGTCCACCTCGGGGTAGTCGTTGTAGACCCGTTCGGGTTGCTCGTCGTAGTCGTAGCTCGGCACCGGGATGTACTGCGTCCGCTCGGCGTCGCTCGGCTCCGGGACGTCGGGCAACGAGCCCGACGTCGAGCCCGCAGCCGGAATCGAATCGGCTTCACGAGGACGCTTCGGCCGCCCCGCCCGCATGATCAGCCACATCACCAGCGCCCCCAGCAGGAACGCGACGAGCAGCCACAGCCAGATCTGCCCGAAGAGCCAGAGCATCCGCCATCACCTCTCTTCGACCGTGATCTCGACGCGCCGGTCCCCACCTTCGCCCGGCGCGGCCGTTCCGGTGCCCCGCACCAGCAGCCGGTTGGCCGGCACTCCGCCGGCCGTCAGCAACCGCATCACCGCGCGCGCCCGGCTCTGCGAAAGCCGGACCGCCGACGCCCGACCGCCCGGACCTTCGCCGACGTGCCCGGTGATCCGGTAGCGCAGGTCGTCGGGCGCGTCCTTCAGCAGCTTCGCGACGGCACGCGCCGCCTGGGTACCCGCCGGCGTGAGCTGCGCGGAGTTCGGTTTGAACTCGATCGGCGTGTCCGCCAGCTGCGCGTCCAGCTCCTTCTGCACCCCGGCGCGGTCGGTCGGCGGCGCGGACGAAGTCGTGCTCGGCGGCGTACTGCTGCTCGGCGGCGCGCTCGTCGTGGCAGGCGGCGTGGACGTCACGGAAGGCGGATTCGGCGCCGCACCACCGGAAACCGCCGCGGACTCGACCCCTTCGACACCCTGCACGATCCCCAGCGCACGCCCGGCCTGGTCCGCCGGGAAACCCGACAACGTCGCCTGCCGGCCCGAGAACGACACGTCGCCGCCGCGGATCCCGGCCGCGACGAGCGCGGAGCGTGATCGTCCCGTGAGGTCGCCTTCGATCCCGTCGGCCCGCACCCACGTGACCACCCCGGCGAGCACAGCCGTGACCAGCACCGCGACGGGGATCAGGCGGAGCCAACCGCGAGCACCGGACATAAAGGGACCATAGGCCGGTCACGGCCCGTTGGCGACCTGGTCGGGCGCGCCATTCGGGTGGCGCTGACCCGAACCTGAGCCTGGTCAGGACGCGGTGGCGTTGTCCTGGAAGTCCCGCACGTCGAGCTCCAGTGCGGCGGCCTCGGCCTGCACCAGCGGCGAGAGCTGCGGCCGCTTCGGTGACAGCCCGTCACCCATCGACTCGCCCTTGAGCTGGCGGCGGATCCACGGCAGCAGGTGCGTCTTGGTCCAGTTGAGGTCCGAGCGGCGCGAGGTGATCCACGTGGCCGGCTCCGCGGTCGGCGCGTACGGCTCTCGCCAGTCCTCGGTCACGGGCACGCCGAGCACCTCGGCGGTCAGCAGCGCGATGCGGCGGTGCGCGTCGGGCGTGAAGTGCAGGCGGTCGTCGCTCCAGGCGCGCCGGTCGTGCAGCGGCTGCATGGTCCAGAGGTCGACCATCTTCGCGCCGTGGCGGGCCGCGATCGCCCACAGATAGGTGTTGTAGATGCCGATCTTGCCGCGCAGCACGCTCATCACCGAGAGCGCCTTGGTGTCGGGACCGTTGAAGATCACGACCGGGATGCCGGCCTCGCACAGCTTCACCACGCCGGCCTCGAACCGGGCCGCGATGGCGTCGACGTCCGCGCCGGGCACGATCACGTCGTTGCCGCCCGCGCACAGCGTGACCAGGTCGGGCTTGACCTCGAGCGCGATCGGCAGCTGCTCGTCCATGATCTCGTCGAGCATCTTGCCGCGCAGTGACAGGTTCGCGTACTGGAAGTCGGGCCGCCCCGCGGCGAGCATCTCGGCGAGCCGGTCGGCCCAGCCCCGGAAGGAGCCGTCGGGCAGCTCGTCGTTGAGGCCTTCGGTGAAGCTGTCACCGATCGCCACGTAACTGTCGATTCCGTACACGCTGGGATCCCCTTCCCGGTCTAGCCGCGCCTGCCCCGCGTTAAGTTGTACACCACAACTAACAATCGGACGTCCCCGTATCCTTCCCGGCCGCCACCCCTGGTTCAGCCGGAAGGCACAGTCTCTTATCTTGTCGGATCCTCGCGCGCCTGTATTACGGGATTTTCACCTCGATCCGGGGTGACGAACCGCTCAGTCGAGCACTGATCGGACACGCTGTGTGGCGAAGGTCTCCCGCTTCGGGCCTGCTACCCCGGTATCCGGCAGGCTGGGGATGTGACGGACGAGACGACGCCTTCGCGCGAGTCGCTCGCGCAGATCCTCGGCGGCCGCCGAGGGGCGATCGACGCCAGCATTCCGCCGGTCGCTTTCGTGGTGGGCTGGCTGGCCACCGGGCAGTCGATCTCGTGGGGTGCGATCGTCGCCATCGGGGTGGCCGTGGTGCTCGGCGCCTACCGGCTGATCCGCGGCGACAAGGCGCGTGCCGTCGTCGTGAGTCTCGCGGCCGTCGTGATCGCCGCGCTCATCGCGTTGCACACCGGCCGCGCGGAGGACTTCTTCCTGCTGCAGCTGCTCTCCAACGCGGCGAGCGCCCTGCTCTTCGCGGCCAGCATCGTCGTGCGGTGGCCGCTGCTGGGCGTGATCGTCGGGCTCCTGATCGGACAGAAGACGCGCTGGCGCCGTGACCCCGCGTTGCTGCGCGCGTACTCGTGGGCGAGCTGGGTGTGGGTGCTGCAGTACCTGATCCGCGTGGTGGTCTACGGCCTACTGTGGTGGGGCGAGCACGTGGTCGCCCTCGGCATCGCGCGCACCGCGCTCTCGTGGCCACTGGTCGCGGCGACCGTGGCGGTGAGCGGCTGGGTGCTGTACAAGGCGCTGCCGGCCGGGCATCCGGGCCTGCGGCTCGTGCCGGAACCGGGTTCGGAAGACGGACCCAGGACATAAGGCGGCCCCCGGCGAGGGGGGAGGGTCCGGGGGCCGATGCCTACGGTACCCGGCCCGGAGGGGTTGAGTCGACGGTTTGAACACTTCGAACCAGGTTTTGGTCGTATTCACCTTGCCGAAGGCCGCGCCGCCGTCTCTCCCCAGGCGTCCACGGCGGCCAGCCACGCGGCGCCGAGCACTCCGTCGGAGCTGGTCAGCACGTCGAGCCCGGCGAGCCCGGCCCGCACGAGCGGTCCCACCGGTCCCGTTCCCGTGAGGACGCTGCCCACGAGCACCACGGGAGTTTTCTCGCCCGGGTCGCGCGTGGCGAGGGCCGTGGCGACCAGAAGATCGGCTGCCCGGGCCACGATTTCCGTCGCGGAGGACTCGCCGGCGGCCGCCGCGGCACTCACGAGGGGCGCGAACCGGGCGAGCCGGATCGGCGCTTCGGCGTTGACCTTCGTGATGAGCGCACGCGCGGTGGCCAACCGATTCGCTTCCGTGACAAGCGAATTGGGGAAATCGGAATTGTCTGAAGTGGCCCCGTCGTCGCGGGAGTCCACAGGAGACGGTCCGAAGGCCTCCGCGAGCACGGCGGCCGGCAGCCCGGCGAGCGCCGGCCCGCGGCCGAGCGCCTCCAAAGTGGATCGCACCGCCTCGCGCCCGAGCCAGAACGCCGACCCCTCGTCGCCGAGCAGCCAGCCGTAGCCACCCGCGGTGGCGGTCATCCGCCGGTCGCGGATGCGCCCGGCGATCGAGCCGGTGCCCGCCACAAGCACGGTGCCGTCGGGGGCCGACGTCGCCGACGCGTACGCGACCTCGGCGTCGGCGACCGTCCGAACCGCACCGTCCAAACCGATCCGTTGCCACGCCTCGGCGAACACCGTCGCGACGGTGGGGTCGGACAGCTTGCTCACCCCGGCCAGCCCGACCACGGCGGCGCGCACGTCGGTGCGTCCACCCAGCGCCCGCTCGATCGCCGAGGCGATGCGCGCGGCCGCCTCCGCCGGTGGGTGCGAGTTGGGGTTGGCGCCGCCGGCCGTCGCCGAGCCGAGCACGGCGCCGGTGGCGTCGACCGCGATCGCTCGCGTCGACGTGCCACCGGCGTCCACGCCCACGACGAGACTCACCGGGTCTTGGTCACCTTCAGCAGCCCGCGCGGGCTGTCCGGGTCGCCGCCGCGCGCGAGCGAAAGCCCGAGCGCGATGCGCTGGATCGGCAGGATCTCCAGGATCGGCGCGAGCTCCTCGGCCGTCGGGGCCACGGGGATCCGCAGCGCCGCCGGCACGTCGGCCGACGCGGACCCGACCGCGAGCACGTCGGCGCCGCGCTTGCCGACGGCCTCGAGCACTTCGCCCATCGCCGCGCCACCGTGGCCCGCGCTGGTCACGGCGAGCACGGCGGTCTCGCCGTCGACCGCGGCGACCGGGCCGTGGAGCAGGTCCGCGCCGCTGTACGCGCGGGCGGCGAGGTAGCTCGTCTCCGCCAGCTTCAGCGAACCTTCGAGCGCCGTCGCGTAGGAGTAGCCGCGGCCGGTGGTGAGCACGCGGTCGACGAAGCGATAGCGGTCCACCGCGCGCTGCACGCCTTCGGTCGCGCCGTCGAGCGTCTGCTGGGCGAGGTCGCCGAGCTTCTGCGCGTCGGCCGCCTTGCCGCCGCGCACGGCGTCGACGAACAGGTACAGCGCGAGCAGCGTCGCGGAGTACGTCTTGGTCGCGGCCACCGCCTTCTCCAGGCCGGCGCCGATGTCCACGCCCAGCTCGGCCGCCGCGCGCAGCGGCGAGTCCGGCGTGTTCGTGACCGACACCGTGAGGGCGCCCTGGCGCCGGGCCGCTTCGGTGACCTCGATGAGGTCGGGCGAGCCGCCGCTCTGGCTCACGGTGACGAAGAGCACGTCCTTCAGGTCCGGCCGCGCGCCGTAGAGCGTCGCGGTGGACGGTGACACGAGACCCGCGGGAAGACCCAGGAGGACCTCGATCAGGTACTTGGCGTACAACGCGGCGTGGTCACTCGAACCGCGGGCGGCGAGCAAGGCGAAACGGGGCGGCTTTTGTGAAATCTTTTCAGCTACTTCGGCTATTTCCCCCTGCCGCTCGACGAGCCCGGCCAGTACGGCAGGCTGCTCCGAGATTTCCGCGGCCATGTGCTCGCCGGGATGTTGTTGGGTCATCACTTTCCTCTCCGCCGGGACCGCGGTCCCGGGTGTGCTGAGCGGCGTGCGGTCAGGTCTAGACCAATGCTAGCCGGGCGGAGCGTTTGTGGTGAAGGGTACGTTTCTTGACGGGGAAGTGGCGCGATAGTGAGGGAAAGCTGAGGGAGCCGGTCATGTTGGAGACATCCCCCGCGAGTGAGGCGGGGACCACGGCGGGTGTGCGCGGACAGCGCGAACCCAAGTACTGGGCGCTGAAACAGCACCTGCTGGATCTGCTCGACGCTCTGCCGCCGGGCTCGCCGATCCCGACGGAACGGGCGCTGGCGGGCGAGTTCACCGTGTCGCGCACCACCGTGCGGCAGGCGCTGGCGGACCTGACGGCCGAGGGCCGCTTGCACCGCGTTCAAGGCAAGGGCACGTTCGCGGCCGAGCCGAAGCTCGCGCAGCGGCTGCAGCTGTCCTCGTACACGGAGGACATGCGCAAGCAAGGCCTGAAGCCGTCGTCGAAACTGCTCGAACTCGAGGAATTGCCCGTGGAGGGCGAACTCGCGAAACTGCTCGCGATCCGCCAGGGTGCGAAAATTCTTCGCCTTCGCCGTCTGCGGCTGGCCGATTCCCAGCCCATGGCGCTGGAGACGACGCACCTGCCGCTCGGGCGCTTCCGCGGGCTGCGCAAGCACATTTCGGCCGGCGGGTCGCTCTACGCGGTGCTCCGTGAGCACTACGGCGTGGAGCTGGAGCGCGCCGAGGAGACGATCGAGACGTCGCTCGCCGGCCCGCAGGAAGCCGAGATGCTCGGCGCGGACGTCGGCATGCCCGTGATGATGCTGACGCGGCACTCGTTCGCCACCGACGGCAAGCCGGTGGAGTTCGCGCGCTCGGTGTATCGCGGCGACCGCTACAAGTTCGTCACGACGCTGCTGCCGTGAGCCGGGCCGGTGGGCCCACGAGCACTCGCCGGGCCGGGCGTGGGTGGTTGCGCCCGGACCGGCGTCGCGACACCGTGTGCGCATGACTTTCGAGCGTGCGCGGTGATCGCACCGTGACGACGACCGGCAGCGGGATCCGCTGGGGCACCCCGCTGGCGCGCGGGGTGCTGTGGACGACGATCCTCGGCTCGAGCATGGCCATGCTCGACGGGACGATCGTCAATGTCGCGCTGCCCCGGATCGGCGAGGAGCTCGGCGCCACCGTCGCCGGCCTGCAGTGGATCCTCGACGGCTACATGCTGGCGCTCGCCGCGCTGATCCTCGTGGCCGGCTCGCTCGGCGACCGCTACGGCCGGCGCCGCGTGTACCTGATCGGCGTGGTCTGGTTCGGCATCGCGTCGGGGCTGTGCTCGATCGCCACCTCGACCACGGAGCTGGTGGTCTTCCGGATCATCCAGGGCATCGGCGGCGCGCTGCTGACGCCGGGCTCGCTGGCGATCCTGCAGTCGTCGTTCGCGCACAACGACCGGGCGCGCGCGATCGGCGCGTGGTCCGGGCTGGGTGGTCTGGCCGCCGCGGTCGGACCACTGATCGGCGGCGTGCTGGTGCAGGTCTGGTCCTGGCGGCTGGCGTTCCTGATCAACCTGCCGCTGGCCATCGTCGTGGTGCTGATGGCGCTGAAGTTCGTACCCGAGTCGCGCGACGAGACGGCCACCGGCCACCCGGACTTCACAGCTGCCGCGACGGGCGCGATCGGGCTCGCGGGCATCACCGGGGCGCTGGTCGAAGCGCCCGGCCGCGGCATCGGCGACCCGATCGTGTTGATCGCCCTGGTCGCCGGTATCGCCGGGATGGGCGTGTTCCTCTGGTTGCAGCACCACTCCCGTGAACCGCTCGTGCCGCCCAGCCTGTTCCGCGACCGGACGTTCACGCTCTCCAACGCGCTCACGTTCGTGGTCTACGCCGCCCTCGGCGCCGTGATGATGCTGCTGGTCCTGCAGTTGCAGGTTTCCCTGAACTACCCGCCGACGCTCGCCGGCCTGGCCGGGTTGCCGATCACGATCATCATGCTGCTGCTCTCGGGCCGCTCGGGCGCGCTGGCCCAGCGCATCGGGCCGCGGCTGCAGCTGGTGGTCGGACCCATCGTGATCGGCATCGGCATGCTGCTGCTGATCCGCGTCGGACCGGGATCCTCCTACCTCGGTTCGGTCTTCCCCGCGGTGGTCGTTTTCGGCCTCGGACTCGCGTGCACGGTGGCGCCGGTGACCGCGACGGTGCTCGCCGCGGCCCCCGACCGCTTCGCCGGTGTCGCGTCCGGTGTGAACAACGCGATCGCCCGAACGGGTGGTCTTCTTGCGGTCGCGGTGCTCCCCGCGGCCGCCGGACTCACCGGTTCGGCCTACCGCGACCCCGTCGCGCTGACGGCCGGCTGGCGCATGGCACTGCTCATCTGCGCCGTCCTGGCGATCGCCGGAGGCCTCATCGCGTTGGGGATTCACAACGGCGTGCTCGGTTCTCCGGACGACTCCGGCGCCCCTTCCGGCGTTCCCGACGGCGCCGCGGCGCCCAAGCGAACCGTGGACGACGAGTCACCCCACCCCGGCGAGTGCTTCCACTGCGGGGTGGAGGGACCGCCGACCCACGTCCGCCCGGGCCCGCCGCGCGACTGACCCCTACGCGAGCAACTCGGCCAGCAGCGCCGGGTCGACGTTGCCGCCGGAGATCACCGACACCGTCTTGCCGCCCGGCAGCTCGCCGGCGTGGTGCAGGTACGCGGCGGTGGCCGTCGCGCCGCTGGGCTCGGCCACGATCCGCGCCCGGCGGGCCAGCACGCGCGTGGCGTCGCGGATCTCGTCCTCGGTCACGGTGACGATGCCGTCGAGCACGCTCTGCAAGTGCGCGAAGGTCAGGTCGGACGGCTGGGCGCGCAGGCCGTCGGCGATCGTGCGGGCGCGCCGGTCCATCGGCCACTCGACGCGGCGGCCGGCGCGCAGGCTCTCGGCGGTGTCGCCGGCCAGCTCGGGCTCGACGGCGATGACCTTCGCGCCGGGGCACAGCGCCTTGATCGCCGTGCCGACGCCGGAAGCAAGCCCGCCGCCGCTCACCGGCACGAGCACCGTGTCGACGTCCGGCAGGTCGGTGGCGATTTCCAGGCCCGCGGTGCCCTGGCCCGCGATCACGTCGGGGTGGTCGAACGGCGGGATGTAGGTGAGCCCGCGCTCCTTCGCCAGCGCGGCCGCGACCGGTTCCTGCTCGGCGATCGGCACCTCTATCACCTCCGCGCCCCAGCCGCGCGTAGCCTCGACCTTCAAGCGCGGTGCCACGTCCGGCACCACGATCACGGCGGGAATGCCGAAGGCGTTGGCGGAGTAGGCGACGGCCTGGGCGTGGTTCCCGCTGGAATACGCGACCACGCCACGTGCGCGCTCAGCGTCGTCGAGTGAGGCGATCGCGTTGTACGCGCCGCGGATCTTGAACGCCCCGATCTGTTGCAGGCTCTCGGGTTTGAGCCACAGTTCGCCTTCGGCCCAGTGCTGGCGCAGCAGCGGCGTGCGCACGGCGTGGTCGGCTACCCGCTTTGCCGCGGCCTCGATATCGGAGATCGTCACCAATCGCATGTGGTGAGTATGTCAGGAAAATGTGAGCCATAGTCCATCCATTGTGGACGGTCAACGTGTCCTCGCTCACGGATGGGCAACGCGGGGAGTTCCTCGCGCGCCTTACTCGTTGAACACCGCAGGGGAAGTGGCCGGGCACTAGTAGATCGGGATCATGAGTCAGCAGCAGGAAAAGACGTCGGAGCAGGGCGAGAAGAAGAGTTTCCGCCCAGCGCAGGTGGTGGCGACGGCACTGGCCGCCGTCACGGCCGCGTTGCTGGGCTCGACGCTGGGCGTGGCGGGCACCGTGGTGGGGGCCGGGGTGGCGAGCGTGATCACCACGGTCGGCGCCGAGCTGTACCTGCGTTCGCTGCAGCGCACGCGCGAGGCCGCGCTGAAGGCGCGCGCGGCGCTCGTGACCGCCGGGCAGCGCAAGGGGAGCAAGTCCGGGCTGTCGCCGGTGGACGATCCGGCGCAGATGCCCACCGTGCTGCTGCCGCTCGACCCGTCGGAGATGCCGACGGTGCGGATCTCGAAACTCACCGGGCCGCAGCAGCCGGAGCCGGAGGAATCCTTCGGTGACAAGCTCAGGAAGCTGCGCTGGCCGATCATCATCGGGACGAGTGTGGTCGCGACGGCTATCGCGATCGCCGTGGCCGTGGGGGCGGACCTGGCCTCGGGCGGGAACGTCGGGCCTGGACTCTTCAAACCGGGCACCCCAGACACGACCCAGCAGCAGCGGCAGGACGACAGCCCGCCCACGACGTCGCTCAACAGCCCGCCGCCCAGCGAGACCGAGTCGAACACCCCGCCACCGTCGTCGTCTTCGAGCACGTCGACCAGCGAAAGCCCGACGTCTTCGAGCAGCTCGGACAGCGCCGCGCCGCCGTCGAGCACGGGCGGGGCGCCGTCGACCACGCCGAGCGCGCCGCAGACGAAGGCGGGTTCGGCGACGCCGACCCCCTAACCGAGCCGGGACTTCAGCGCCTGCGCGGCCGCCTTCGGGTCTTCGGCGTCGGTGATCGCCCGGACCACGACGATCCGCGTCGCGCCGGCGGCCAGCACCTCCGGCAGCCGTTCGGTGTCGATGCCGCCGATCGCGAACCACGGCCGTTCGGTACCGGTTTCGGCCGTGGCCCGGACCAGGTCCAGGCCCGGCGCGTACCGGCCGGGTTTGGTCGGCGTGGGCCAGCACGGGCCGGTGCAGAAGTAGTCCACGCCGTCCTCGGCGGCCGCCGCCGTAGCCTGCTGAGGCGAGTGCGTGGAACGGCCGATCACCACGTCGTCGCCGAGGATGCGGCGCGCGAGCGGCACGGGGATGTCGTCCTGGCCCAGGTGCAGCACGTCGGCGCCCACGGCGAGGGCGACGTCGGCGCGGTCGTTCACCGACAGCAGCGCACCGTGGCGCGCGCACGCTTCGGCGATCACCTCGAGTGCCGCGATCTCCTGCGCGGCCTCGAGCGAGGCGCCGTTCGTCTTGTCGCGCAACTGCACGATGTCGACGCCGCCGGCCAGCGCCGCGTCGACGAACTCGGCGAGGTCGCCGCGCGACGAGCGGGCGTCGGTGCACAGGTACAGCCGCGAATCGGCCAGGCGGGTGCGGATCTGTGATCCGGTCAGGGCGGGCATGGCGGGGACGTTACCCGCGCACTAGAGTGGGGTGGTCCGCACGGGAGCCCGAGGCACGGGCTGAGAGGGAGCTGCCGCTCCGACCGTGGAACCTGATCCGGGTCATGCCGGCGCAGGGAGCGTGATTCCCATGAGCGAGAACCTCACCGTCGTCGGCGGCGGTGTCATCGGCCTGTCCGCGGCTTGGCGCGCGGCGGCTCGCGGCCACCGCGTCACGGTGGTCGATCCGGCACCCGCGCGCGGCGCGTCCTGGGTGGCCGGCGGCATGCTGGCGCCCGTCACGGAGGCGTGGCCGGGTGAGGAGCACGTGCTCAGCCTGGGCGAGGAGTCGCTGCGGCGCTGGCCGGCGTTCGCGCGTGACCTCGCCGCGGAGGGCACGGACCCGGGGCTGGCCGAACACGGGACGATCGTGGTCGCGTTCGACAGCGCCGACGCCGGGCACCTCGACATCCTCGCCGAGTACCTGACGTCGCTGGGTCGCGACGTCGAGCGGCTCACCGGGCGGGTGGCGCGGCGGCTCGCGCCGGGCCTGGGTGCGGTGCGCAGCGGGCTCCACGTGCCGGGTGACCTGGCCGTCGACAACCGGAAGCTGCTGACGGCGCTGCTGGCGGCGTGCTCGAAGCGCGGGGTCGAGTTCTCCGCGACACGGATTGCTTCGCTCGACGACGTGACCGGTCCGGACACTCGCACTGTGCTGGCCGCCGGCGCGTGGACGGGCGCGTTGCACCCGCTGCTGGCCGACGCCGTGCGGCCGCTCAAGGGCGAGATCCTGCGGCTGCGGCCGCGACGAGGCTGTCTGCCGCCTCCGCCGTACACGGTGCGCGCGATGGTCGAGGGCCGGCCGATCTACCTCGTGCCGCGCGCGGACGGCGAGCTGGTGCTGGGCGCGACGCAGTACGAAGCGGGCTTCGACGAGGCCGTGACCGCGCGTGGCGTGCGGGAGCTGCTGGAAGGCGCCGAACGGATCCTGCCGGGCATCACGGAGTACGAGCTCGTCGAGATCGCCGCCGGGCTGCGCGCGGGGAGCCGCGACGCGCTGCCGTACATCGGGGAGCTCGGCGAAGGCGTGTACGCGGCGACGGGCCACCACCGCAACGGCCTGCTGATGGCCCCCGTGACCGCCGACGCCGTGGTCGCCTGGCTGGCGGGCGAGGCGCCGCCGGACGAGATCGGGGCGGCCGCGCCCGCCCGTTTGCTGGAGAAGGAGCGAGTCTGATGGAGATCAAGGTCAACGGGAGCTGGCGCGAGTTCCCCGACGGCGCCACCGTGTCCGAGGTGCTCGACGCGCTCGACGTGACCCGCCAGGGCGTGGCCGTCGCGGTGAACGGCGAGGTCGTGCGCCGGGGCGAGTGGGAGGCGTCGGTGGTGCCGAAGGGCGCGAACATCGACGTGCTGACCGCGGTGCAGGGAGGCTGACGATGGACGACGCGCTGGTCATCGGCGAACACAAGCTGTCGTCGAGGCTGATCATCGGGACCGGTGGTGCCGGGAACCTGTCGGTGCTGGAACGCGCGCTGGTCGCGTCGGGCACCGAGCTGACGACCGTCGCCATGCGCAAGGCCGACGCCGACGGCGGCACCGGCGTGCTCGGTCTCGTGCGGCGCCTCGGGATCAAGCTGCTGCCCAACACCGCCGGCTGCCGCACCGCCGCGGAGGCCGTGCTCACCGCCCAGCTGGCCCGCGAAGCGCTCGACACGGACCTGATCAAGCTCGAGGTCCACGCCGACGACCGCACCCTGCTGCCCGACCCGTTCGAAACCCTGGACGCCGCGGAGCAACTGGCGGCCGACGGCTTCACCGTGCTCGCGTACACCAACGACGACCCCGTGCTCGCCCTGCGGCTCGAGGAAGCGGGTTGCGCCGCCGTGATGCCGCTGGGCGCCCCCATCGGCACGGGCCTCGGCATTCGCAACCCGCACAACATCGAGCTGATCGTCGCGCGCGCCATGGTCCCCGTCATCCTCGACGCGGGCATCGGCACCGCTTCCGACGCCTGCCTCGCCATGGAACTCGGCTGCGACGCGGTGCTGCTGTCCACCGCGGTCACCCGCGCGAAAGACCCGGAGCGCATGGCCGCGGCCATGCGCGCGGGCGTCGAGGCGGGCCGCCTGGCGCGCGACGCGGGCCGGGTGCCGCAGCGGTTCTGGGCTCACGCGTCGAGCCCGCCCCGCTGACCGCTGGTTTCGCCCTCCCGGGGTAAAGGCGGGTAAGCCGCCTGGTGCAAGTGGGCCGCATTGGGCGCGCCGGTCGGTGATTTCGTCCGCGCTTAACGCCGAACGTGCACCGGCAGGCCTTATGGTGGACGACACCCTTCCGGCGCAAAGGCGGCGGGCAACAGCGGCAGGAGGAGCCAGCCGTGACTCTATCCTCGGTCCAGGACGTCTCGGGCAGGTTGTACCTGGCCGTGGGACGGCTGTCGCGCTCGTTGCGGCAGGCGGGGGTCCCCGGGCCCGGCCACGGCGCGATCTCAGCTCTCGCCACGCTCGTCCACTTCGGTCAGCTGCGCCTCGGCGACCTCGCCGCGAAGGAGGGCGTCGCGGCGGCCACGATGTCGCGCATAATCGCCACCCTCGTCGAGGCGGGCTACGTCACGCGCGAGTCCGACCCCGTCGACCGCCGCGCCTGGCTCGCCCGCGCGACGGAAGAGGGCGAGCGCCTCGTGTCCGGCGTGCGGTCCACCCGCGTGCAGGAGCTCAACCGCCGCCTCGACAAGCTGAGCCCCGAATACCGCGAAGCCCTCACGGTCGCGCTGCCGGCCCTGGAGGCCCTGATCTCCGACGACAGCTAGCTGCCGTCGTCGGAGGCGCCCTTCCGGACACAGCTCGACCGGCCTGCCGCTGCGGGGGCCGGTCAGCGATCCTCCGGCGCCAGCCGCCAGAACGCCGACACCGGTCCCACCTTCGCGCCCATCGGGTACGAGTGCTCGACCGCGTGCGACACGAACCACTTGCCGTACCGGGCGGCCTCCACGACCGACATCCCCTTGGCCAGCCCGGCCGTCAGGGCCGAAGCCATGGTGTCGCCCGCGCCGTGGGTGTGCGGGGTGTTGAAGCGCGGGCCGGGCAGCTCGACGAACGTGGCGCCGTCGAAGAGAAGATCGACGCACTCCGGGTCGGACACGAGGTGGCCGCTCTTCACGAGCACGTACTTCGGGCCCAGGCGGTGCAGCGCGACCGCCGCGGTGTGCATGCCCTCGCGGTCGGTCACGGTCAACCCGGTCAGCAGGCGCACCTCGTCGAGGTTCGGCGTCAGCACGGTCGCGCGCGGCAGCAGTTCCTCGCGCAGCGCGGACAGGCCGTCGGCGTCGAAGAGCGGGTGGCCGGTCATCGAGGCGGCCACCGGGTCGACCACGAACGGCACGTCGTGGTCCCGTCCGATGCCCGCGTTGTCACAAGCGGTCGCCACCGCGTGGATGATCTGCGCCGACGCGAGCATGCCCGTTTTCGCCGCGCCCACACCCATGTCCGACGCGACGGCCTCGATCTGGCCGGCGACGACGTGCGGCGGGATGTCTGCGCGATCGTGGACTCCCAACGTGTTCTGCACCGTCACGGCCGTCACGGCGACGAGCCCGTGCACCCCGCAAGTGAGGAATGTCCGCAAATCGGCCTGGAGTCCGGCTGCGCCACCGGAGTCGGAACCGGCGATGGTCAAGGCCGACGGCGGGCTCGGGTTTTCAGTCATGGGCACTTTCCGACTTCTGGTCTAGTCCATTTGGTCAGCTGTCCTTCATCCACAGTCCATCACGGTGGCACAGTGTGAGTGCCATCGCACTATCGGTGGGTGAAGGGGTCAGGATGAAACTCGCTTCAGTGGTCGTGACGGTCGGCGCGCTCGTCGCCGCCTCGTTGTCCGGGGCAGCCGTGGCGAACGCGGACAGCCCGAAACTCTCGCACGTGACCACGGTCGGCGTGCACAACACCTACGACCCGGCCGCGTACCCGTTCCTCGCGCAGGCGCTGGACAACGGCTCGTCGCTGATCGAGCTCGACGTGTGGCCGGACTTCATCACGCACGAGTGGAAGGTCAGCCACTCGAACCCGTTGGGCAACAGCAACAACTGCGTCGCCGCGTCGACGACCGCCGACCTGTACAAGGGCGGCACGAACAAGAACCTCGAGTACTGCCTCGACGACATCCGCATCTGGCTCGCGGCCCACCCGGACCACACGCCGCTCACACTGAAGCTCGAGATGAAGACCGGCTTCTCGGACAACACCGGCATGGGCCCGGACGAGCTCGACGGGGCCTTCCGCGCCCACCTCGGCGGCGCCGTCTTCAAGCCGGCCGACCTCCTCGGCAGCTACGCCACACTCGACGACGCGGCCAAGGCCGACAACTGGCCCACCGTGGACGCCTTGCACGGCAAGGTGATGACCGAGATCATCCCGGGCACGGTGGAGGAGCAGAACCCCACCGACACGCTGCACACCGACGTCGAGTACGCGAACTACCTGCTGGCGCAGAAGAACGCGGGCAAGCTCGGTGACGTCCAGATCTTCCCGACCGTCCACGGCGCCGTCGGCGGCGACCCGCGTGACAAGTACGCGGCCAACCTCAAGCCGTGGTTCGTGGTCTTCGACGGCGACGCCAACGCGTGGGTCACGCAGACCGGCCCGGGCTGGTACGACGACAACCACTACTACGTGGTGATGACCGACGGCCAGAACGTCGCCCCGGCCATCGACGACCACAACCCGACCGTCGACCAGGCCAACCAGCGCGTGGCCGAGCTGGCGGCGCAGCACGCGTCCGTGGTGACGTCCGACTGGACGGGCCTGACCACGGTGCTGCCGCAGGTCGACACCCGCGGCTGAGTTCCACCTGGACAGTCCACAATGGCCCCTCGCCAGGCGAGGGGCCATTGCGCGTCCACATCAGACGGTGAGCACGAGTTTCCCGGTGACCCGGCCGCCTTCGCCCACCTCGTGGGCCTTCGCCGCGTCTTCGAGCGGGAACGTCTGGTCCACGTGCACCTTCAGCTTCCCGGCCTCGACGAGCTCCACCAGCCCGAGCAGCCCGACGCGGTCCGGCTCCACGAGGATCGGCGCCGTCCGCACGCCCCGCTGGGCCGCCTTCTCCTGAGCCCTCTCGCCGACTCCGCTGGGGACGCTGATGAGCAGGCCGTTCTCCTTCAGCGCCGGCAGCCAGCGCAGATCGCTGTCCTCGCCGACGAGCCCGAGCACGACGTCGAGATCCGCCGGCGTCGCGTTCTGGTCCCGGTAGTCGATCGGCTCGTCCACGCCCAGCGACCGCAGGAAATCGTGCTTCGCCGCGCTGGCCGTCCCGAGCACGTACGCACCACGCGCCTTGGCGATCTGCACGGCGAGGTGGCCCACGCCGCCGGCCGCCGCGTCGACGAGCACCCGCTGTCCACTCCGGACTTCCGCCACGTCCACCAGCGCCTGCCACGCCGTGAGCCCCGCCAGGGGCAACCCGGCCGCCTCCGCGTGCGACAGCCCGGCCGGCTTGCGCACGAATTGGCGCGACGGCGCCGTTACGTACTCCGCGTAGGCCGCGGCCTCGCGCGGGAACCACGGCATGCCGAGGACCTCGTCGCCCTGCTTCACGCCGGTGGCCCCGAAACCCACCTCTTCGACGACGCCGGACACGTCCCAGCCCAGCGTGTACGGGGGCTCGCCCAGGAACACCGGGTGCGCCCGCGACTTCCAGTCGACGGGGTTGATGCCGGCGGCGTGCACGCGCACCAGCACCTCGGTCGGGCCCGGCGCCGGGCGGTCGGTCTCGGTCACCCGCAGCACCTCCGGGCCGCCGAACTCCCGCTGGGTCACCACGCGCATTTCGGATCTCTCCTTCCGGTTGGTTGCCCCCTATGGTGGGTGAGGTGGTCACTTTTCGCCAGAAGGCACTTTCCGGTAAAGTAGGTACCTGATGGAAACCACCTGTGACCAGCACGGACCATGGGACGTCTACCTGAAGAGCTGCCCTTGCCGCGATGTGCTCGACCTGCTAGCGAACAAGTGGACCGCGCTCGTGCTCGGCGTACTTGAGCAGGGGCCGCACCGCTTCGGCGAGCTGCGCCGCGCCGTCGGTGGCATCAGCCAGAAGATGCTCACGCAGAACCTGCGAAACCTCGAACGCGACGGTTTCGTCAGCCGCAAGGTTTTCCCGACCACGCCGCCGACGGTGGAGTACGCGCTCACGCCGATGGGCGCCGAGGTCAGCGCCCACCTGGTGGCGCTGAGCACGTGGTCGCAGTCGAACTTCGACCGGATCCGCGACGCGCGCAGCACCTACGACACGCGCTCACTCGGCCCGGTGAACTGATTCCGTGCGGTCCGGGGGTTTTCCTCCCGTACCGCACGGAACGTCCAGTTCGGACTCAGGTGAAGCGCGGCGGTGGCTTCAGCACGCTTTTCCGGTAGTCGGTCACGGCCCTGCTCTCGGCGATGCCCGGTTTGGGGTCCAGGCCCCATTTCCGGATCACCTTCAGGGCCGCGGCCGGTTTGTTGGCCGAGACCAGCTGGTCGACCTCGAACTTCAGGTCCAAAGGCATTTGGGCCCACAAAGCGCGGGCGGCGGCGTCGTCGGTCACGGGTCCAGTGTGGCCGTTCAGTCGGCCAGCCGCCAGAACGGGGACACCGGCCCCACCCCGGCGCCGAGCGGGTAGGCCTCGGCGACGCAGCGTGCGATGAACTGCTTCGCCTCGGTCACGGCCGTCGGCACGTCGGCGCCCTTGGCGAGCGACGACGTGATGGCCGAGGCCATCGTGTCGCCGCCGCCGTGGGTGTTGTCGGTGTCGATGCGCACGCCGCTGAGCTCCAGCACGTCCGTGCCGTCGGTGAGCAGGTCCACGCAGTCCTCGGCCTCGTACAGGTGCCCGCCCTTCACCAGCACCCACCGGGATCCGAACTCCAGCAACGCGTCCGCCGCCGCGCGCTGGGTTTGCGCGCCGGTGACCGTGATGCCGGTGAGCAGCCGCACCTCGTCGAGGTTCGGCGTGATCAGCGTGGCGCGCGGGAAGAGCTCCGTGCGGATGGCCTCCAGCGCCTCCTCACGCAGGAGCGCGTGACCGGTCATCGACGCGGCCACCGGGTCGACGACGAACGGGGTGTCCGTGTCGCGTCCGATGTGGACCTCGTCGAGCGTTTTCGCCACGGCCTGGATGATGTCGGCCGTGGCGAGCATGCCGGTCTTCGCCGCGTTCACGCCCATGTCGCCGGCCACGGCCTTGATCTGCGCCGTGACGACGTCGGCCGGGATCTCGGTGAAGCCCTGCACGCCGAGCGAGTTCTGCACCGTGACGGCCGTGAGCGCGACGAGCCCGTGGACGCCGTGGGCGAAGAACGTGCGCAGGTCGGCCTGCACGCCCGCACCACCGCCGGAGTCGGATCCGGCGATGGTGAGGGCGGTGCGGGGGGTTTCGGTCATGACTACTGCCTCTGATTGCTGGTGGAGCTACTGCCCGACGACCGGGAGGTAGACCTTGTTGCCCTGCTCGCCGAACTCGGCCGACTTCTCCGCCATGCCGGCCTCGATGGCCTCCACAGTGGACAGCCCGTGCTCCTCGGCGTACTTGCGCACGTCGTGGGTGATCCGCATCGAGCAAAACTTCGGGCCGCACATCGAGCAGAAGTGCGCGGTCTTCGCCGGCTCCGCGGGCAGCGTCTCGTCGTGGTACGAGCGCGCGGTGTCGGGGTCGAGTGCCAGGTTGAACTGGTCGTTCCAGCGGAACTCGAAGCGGGCCTTGGACAGCTCGTCGTCCCACTCGTGCGCGTGGGGGTGGCCCTTGGCGAGGTCGGCGGAGTGCGCGGCGATCTTGTAGGTGATCACGCCGGTCTTCACGTCGTCGCGGTTGGGCAGGCCGAGGTGCTCCTTCGGCGTGACGTAGCAGAGCATCGCGGTGCCGTACCAGCCGATCTGCGCCGCGCCGATGGCGGAGGTGATGTGGTCGTACGCCGGCGCGATGTCCGTCGCGAGTGGACCGAGGGTGTAGAACGGTGCCTCGCCGGTGAGCTGTTCCTCCAGCTCGACGTTCTCCTTGATCTTGTGCATCGGCACGTGGCCGGGGCCCTCGATCATCACCTGCACGTCGTGCTCGCGCGCGATGTGCGTGAGCTCACCGAGGGTTTCGAGCTCGGCGAACTGCGCGCGGTCGTTGGCGTCGGCGATCGAGCCGGGACGCAGGCCGTCGCCGAGGGAGAACGTGACGTCGTACTTGCGCAGGATCTCGCAGAGTTCCTCGAAGTTGGTGTAGAGGAACGATTCCTTGTGGTGCGCGAGGCACCACGCGGCCATGATCGAGCCGCCGCGGCTCACGATGCCGGTCACACGACGGGCGGTGAGCGGGATGTAGCGCAGCAGCACTCCCGCGTGGACGGTGACGTAGTCCACACCCTGTTCGCACTGCTCGATGATCGTGTCGCGGTAGACCTCCCACGACAGCTTCTCCGGCTCCCCGTTGACCTTCTCCAGTGCCTGGTAGATCGGCACGGTGCCCACGGGCACGGGGGAGTTGCGGACGATCCACTCGCGCGTCTCGTGGATGCGCTTGCCGGTGGACAGGTCCATGATCGTGTCGGCGCCCCAGCGGGTGGCCCACACCATCTTGTCGACCTCTTCCTCCACTGAGGACCAGACGGCCGAGTTGCCCATGTTGGCGTTGATCTTCACCAGGAACTTCTTGCCGATGATCATCGGCTCGCTCTCCGGGTGCTTGCGGTTGGCGGGAATCACCGCCCGCCCGCGCGCGACCTCGTCGCGCACGAACTCGGGTGAGCACCGCTCGCGCGCGGCGATGAACTCCATCTCACGCGTGATCACGCCGGCTTTGGCCCAGCCGAGCTGGGTGTTGTGCGCGCGGCCGTCGGCCCAGCCCGCGCGCAGCGGGTGAAGTCCATTGTGGACGTCGATCTTCGCGTCCGGGTTGGTGTACGGCCCGGACGTGTCGTACACGTCGAAGTGCTCACCGTTCGACAGGTCGATGCGCCGCGCCGGAACCCGCAGGCCCGACTCGGTGCGGTGGTAGACCTTGTGCGAACCGGTGATCGGCCCCGTGGTCACGGAAGGCGTGATGGCAGGCTCGTTCTCCAGCGTCGTCAACGACGTTCACTCCCTACGCCGGCATTACCCGGTCAGGTTCATGCGGTCGGCGGCACCGGGTGTCCACAGACAGACACCAGCCGCCCTCTCAGCCCGCCAAGGCGCGAGCTCCCGCGTTGGTTATGAGGTTGTCCCTCGACCATGCCACGGCGGATCACGCGAGCACAAGGCGACTTGTCGACCGGTGTGTTCTTCACCGGATCGGAGCATGCGACCGCCAGGAGTTCACGTGACGATCACCTTTGACGACTTTGGGGGTATCCCGTTGCGGAAAGGCCTGCTCACCGGGTTTGGTGGCGGTCTTGGCGATGGGCGCGGTCCCGGCCGCTTCGACGGCTCAGGGTGACGCGCCAGGTGGGCCTGGTACCCGTCCGAGCTGGCTGCCGGCGGACAAAACGGGCTTCGGCACGGCCCGCGACCGCGCCAGCGACGTGTGGTTCACGCTGCAGGGCGGGCGCATGTCGGAGGTCTGCTACCTCGATTTGTCGACTCCGAGCGTGCGGTTGCTGGACGTCGCTGACCGGGCGGCCGCTCTCGCTCTACGCCGTGGCCGACCCGGACCTGACCAACGACGGCAGTAACGATTCGGCGTCCGCTGCCGCCGCGGTGGCGTCGGCTTCCGACGGTGCCACGGCGGCCGCTCCGGCGTTTTCGCGGACGTCCTTCGGATACGCCGGCGTTTCGGATGGCTCGACGCATTTGCTGGCGTCGAAGAAACTGGTTTCGTATTCTCGTGCCGCCACCGGAAACGTCATCCTCACCGAACAGACGGCAGCCGACGGTATGCGTTCCCGGAACGTGACTTTGGCGCTGGGCATGGGTTCTTCCGCCGCTGCGGCGACGAATAATCCCCAGGATTCCGCCCGCCTCAGTTTCCGCGCGATTTCCGCCGACTACCCCCGCGGCTGGCGCGATTACCTTTCCACGGTCCGCGCCGCCCCGTCTTCATTGCCGATCACGGCGTTCCGCGATCTGTACCACTCCGGCGCGACCAACCGCGTGTGCCCCCAGTAACTCACCTCTGGAAGCCCCACCCATCCTCGGGCTCACCCGGCCACACCCCCGGCACCCCGACGGCTTCGGCCACACCACCGGCCTGGACCCACGCAGTACATCCGCCTGGCCAGGTCGGTCGCGCAGAACCACCCGGTCGAGCAGCCTGCCGCCGAAGCAGCGAGCACTTCCTGGGGCGATGAACCGCTGAAACGACGAGTCTCCCGGCCCCAACCCAGGACCGGGAGACTCATCGACAAAACGACTCAAGCCTCAGCCGGCTCGTCCTTCGGGGGCAGCCAGCTCAGGCCCGGGACGCCCCATTTGTTCTTCTTCAGCATCTTCTTCGCCGCGCGCGCGTGGCGGCCCACCAGGCGGTCGAGGTAGAGGTGCCCGTCGAGGTGGTCGGTCTCGTGCTGCAGGCAGCGGGCGAAGTAGCCGGTGCCTTCGACGGAGATGGGAGAGCCGGTCGCGTCGAAACCGGTCACGCGCGCCCACGAGGCGCGGCCGGTGGGGTAAGACTCGCCGGGGACCGAGAGGCAGCCTTCCCAGTCGTCGTCCGGGTCGGGCATGGTTTCGGGGATCTCGGAGGTCTCCAGCTGGGGGTTCACCACCAGGCCGCGGTGTTCGACGCCCTCGTCGTCGGGGCAGTCGTAGACGAACAGGCGCAGGTCGAGGCCGATCTGGTTGGCCGCGAGGCCCACGCCTTCGGCGGCGTACATCGTCTCGAACATGTCCTCGGTCAGCGTGCGCAGCTGCTCGTCGAACTCCGTGACCTCACGGGTCGGCTGGTGCAGCACGGGATCGCCGGCGATGCGGATGGGGTGGACGGTCACGAGCAGCGAGTTTAGTCGGACCCGTCTGATACACCTGGATCGGACCGTGACGCGCCGCGCCGGATGCCCATGTCGGGCGTGGGTTCCGTGGTTCAATGGCGCCCGCGGAAGGACAGCCGAAACCGATTGCGAGGACCGCATGGACGCCGCGGAGTCGATGGCTGGGGAGCAGCCGTCGCCGCCGGAGAATGTGGGCGGCCTGACCGAGCGTGAGGTGGAGATCCTCGCGTTCGAACGTCAGTGGTGGCGGCACGCCGGTGCCAAGGAGAACGCCATCCGGGAACGGTTCTCGCTGTCCTCGACCCGTTACTACCAGCTGCTGAACACACTGCTGGAAAAGCCTGAGGCCATGGCGGCCGACCCGATGCTGGTGAAGCGGCTGCGCAAGACGCGGGCCGCCCGGCAGCGCAAGCGCGGCGCCAGGCGGCTGGGGATCGAACTGTCATGAGCTTCTTCTCGGGACTGTCCCGGCCCATGCGGGCCGCGGGCGTCGCGCTCATCGGCGTCGCCGTGATCGCCGCGATCGTGGGCGGCGTGACCGCGCTGTCGGGCAACGGATCGAGCGACAACAACGCCGGGTCCACCAGCTCGAGCGGGTCGCCTTCTTCACAACAGTCGACAGCAGGCTCGTCGTCTTCGGCGACGCCGCCTTCGTCGTCGGCCCCGTCTTCGCCCGCTTCGTCGGCGCCCTCGTCGCCACCGGCCGGCCAGTCGGGACAGCCTGGGCAGCCGGGCCAGCCTGGTCAGCCCAGCGGACAGCCGGGGCAGCCCGGCCAGCCCGGTGGCCAGCCGGGACAACCGGGTCAGCCGGGCGGCGACCAGCAGGCGTCCAACAAGTGGGTGACCGTGCGGGTCTACAACAACTCCACGATCTCGCACCTCGCCGAGCAGGCCGCCCAGGACTTCCGCGCGTCGGGCTGGAACGTGCCCGAGGTCGGCAACTACCCGCAGGGCGTCATCGCGCACACCACGGCCTACTACCGCCCGGGCACCGACGAGGAGGCCGCCGCGAAGCAGCTGGCCGCCGAGTTCGGGTTCCAGGCCCAGCCGCGGTTCGACGGCATCCAGAACTCGAGCCCGGGCGTGATCGTGATCATCACCAAGGACTACCAGAGCGGCCACAAGGGCAGCTGACCAGCGAAAACGACGGGGCCCCACCGCGAAGGTGGGGCCCCGTTGTCGTCAGCGTTCCTGCTGGGCCTGCGCGTACGCCTCCAGCGTCGCCAGCTGCGCCGGGTCCAGCGACGGCCGCACGACCTCCCGCGCCTTCGCCAGGTGGGCGGCGGTCACCACGTGCGCTTCCAGTGACTCGCGCATCGCCGTGAGCGCGGCCTCGCGGATGAGCGCGGCGCAGTCGGCGGCGGAGTAACCGTCCAGGGTGGACGCGATGGCCGCCAGATCCACATCGGACGCCAGCGGCGTGTTCTTCGACGTCGCCTTGAGGATCGCGGTGCGCGACTCGGCGTCGGGCGGCGGCACGTAGATGCGCCGCTCCAGCCGGCCCGGCCGCAGCAGCGCCGGGTCCACGAGCTCGGGCCGGTTCGTGGCGCCCAGCACCACGACCTCGCGCATCGGCTCCACGCCGTCGAGCTCCGTGAGCAGCGCGGCGACCACGCGGTCGGCCACGCCGGAGTCGGAAGATTGCCCGCGCCGCGGCGCCAGTGCGTCGATCTCGTCGAGGAAGATCAGCGACGGCGCGGCGTCGGCGGCCCGCCGGAACAGGTCGCGCACGGCCCGCTCCGACTCGCCGACCCACTTGTCCAGCAGCTCGGCGCCCTTGATCGCGAACACGTTGAGCGCGCCCGTGCCCGCCAGCGCGCGCACGAGGAACGTCTTGCCGCCGCCGGGCGGGCCGTAGAGCAGCACGCCGCGTGGCGGGTCGATGCCCAGGCGGGCGAAGGAATCCGGGTAGCGCAGCGGCCACAGCACCGTCTCGGTGAGGGCCTGCTTGACGTCGACCATGTTGCCCACGTCTTCGAGCGTCAGCCCACCCGTGGCCAGGTTGTCCGAAGTGGACAGCGAGATCGGCCGGACGGTGGCGAGCGCGTCGAGCAGGTCGTGCTCCGAGATCCGCGGCTCGGCGACGTCACGCTGGCGCAGCGCGGCCCGCAGAGCCGCGTCACGGCGCAGGGCGATGAGGTCGGCGGCGACGAACCCGGGCGTCTTCTCGGCGAGCACGCCCAGGTCGGCGCCCGGTTCCACCGGCACGTCACGCAGCAGGATCCGCAGCAGCTCGATGCGCGTCTTCGCATCGGGCAGCGGCAGGCCGAGCTCGCGGTCGAGCAGGTCGGCGGTGCGCAGCCGCGGGTCCACGGACTCTGCGCGCTGCGTCGTCGCCACCACGGCCAGGCCCTCGCGGCGCATGGCCGCCCGCAGCTCCTCCAGCACGACGGTGGCCACCGGCGGCGGCTGCGTGGCCGGCAACAGCGCGTCGACGTCGTTGATCAGCAGCACCCCGGGCCCGTCGCCGTCGGCGGCGCGGGTCACGGCCTCCCGCAGGCGGGCGTGGGCCGCGTTCGGCTCCAGCACGGCGATGTTGGGCGCGACCAGCGACACCACGCGCACCTTCTCGGCCTGCGCGACCGAGCGCACCAGCGTCGCCTTGCCGACGCCCTCCGGCCCCGACAGCAGCACCCCCAGGTGCGCCGACGTGCCCAGCCGCATCAGCAGCTCCGGCCGGTGGAACGCCAGATCGAACCACTCGGCGAGCTTGCGCGCGGCCCCTTCCGCGCCCACCAGGTCGGCGACGGGTGGGATCGGTTCCGCGAGCTCCTCCGGCCTGGTCTCCTCGACGACCTCGGCCTCGAGGTAGTCCTCGGCCGCCGTCACGGCGGTGCTGCGGACGAGCGCCGTCGCGCTGCGCGTGGGCACGGTGTCGGTCGGCGTCTCGCCCGTGCGGGCGCCGTCGCGCCAGCTGACCACAGTGGACGGTCCCACCACGACCACCCCCGCGGGCTCCGTGGCGGTGACGGTGAGCAGCTCGTTGGTCCACGTCGCGCCGATCGCGCGCGAGAGCTGCCCGCGCACGGCCGCGACGTCCGAACCCGGCGCGGGCGCGAGGTCCTGGGGGAGCAGTGAAACGGCGTCGCCGCGCGTGAGCACCTTGCCGGTGAGCGCGAGCCGCAGCGTCTGCGGCGGCACGGACACGCTGGCCAGCCGCGATCCGGAGACCGTGACCGTCTTGGCCGCCGCGACGTCGGCCGGCGTCACCACGATCTCGGACCCCTCGGACACGCCGAGGTTCGACATCGTGACGTCGTCGGTCAGCACCACGCCCGGCGTGCCCTCCTCGGCCGGCGCGGCGAGCGCGGCGCTGCGGCGAGCGCCGGTGAGGTGCACGGCGTCCCAGGCTCGCAGGCCCAGCGCGTCGAGCACCTCCGGGTGCATCCGCACGACTCCGCGCCGGGAATCCAGCGCGGACGGCGTGTGCCTGACGGTCAACGTGATCTGCGGGTCGCTCACGTCGTTCACCCTAGCGACGCGGACCCCGCCCAGGCGTCGAACGACAGGATCTCGCCCACCGGTGGCCGCGCGGCGGGGGAGAACTCACGCTGGGTCGAGTGCGCCACGGCGATGAGGCCGACCTGCGTGACGTCGGCCGGGATCCCCAGCAGGCGCGCGACGTCCGGCTCGTGGCCGGCGAGGTGGTAACTGCACAGCGAGCTGGCCAGGTCGCGCGTGCGCAGCGCGAGCTGGAAGCTCCAGATCGCCGGGTAGACCGAGCCGTAGAACGACGACTGCTCAGCGGCCGACGCCGGCGGCCGGCCCGGCATGCACGGCAGCACCAGCGCCGGCACGCGGTGGAGGTGGTCCACGAGGTGGCGGGCGGAGGCGAACATGCTCGGGTCGGCCAGGTGCGCGTAGTGCTGCCACACCTCGTGCGCGGCCTTCCTGGTGATCGCCGCGATCTCGGCGCGCAGCTCGGGGTCCAGCACGGCGACCCAGCGTTGCGCCTTCAGCAGCCCACCGGCGGCGGGTGCCTGCTGGGCAATGCGCAGGCAGTCCTCGATCACCGCCGGGTCGACCGGCCGGTCGAGATCCAGCTTGCGGCGGACGGACCGGGTGGTGGTGAGCAGCGTTTCGGCGTCCATGGTGTCCCTCCAGTTCGATACTTACACCGTAAGTGTACACCGTAAGTACTTACGCCGTAAGCTAAGATTCGACGGTGGTGCGCGAAACCCTGACGCGGGAAAAAGTCCTCGACGAAGCGCTGGCCCTGGTGGACGCCGACGGCATGGGCGCGCTGTCGATGCGCAAGCTCGCGGCCCGTCTCGGCGTCGAGGCGATGTCGCTCTACAACCACGTGAAGAACAAGGGCGACCTGCTCGACGGGCTCACCGCGCGCGTCTTCGAGTCCGTGCCGCTGCCGGTGCCGTCGTGGAGCTGGGAAACCCGCGTCCGCCGGCTCGCCGAAGGCCTCTACACGGCGTTCACGCGGCACCCGGCCGTGGTGCGCGCGCTGGCGGCGGAGGAGGCGAACCCGCGCTCGCCCGGTGCGTTGCGCGTGATCGACGCCCTGCTGGGCGCGCTGCTCGACGCCGGGCTCGACGAGGCGGCCGCGGCCCGCGGCTACCGGTCGTTGATGGGACTCACGTTCGGCGCGGCGCTCGCCGACTCCGTTGCCGGGGGCGTGGCGCAGCGCGACGAGCCCGTTGGCGACTGGTTCAGCCGCATGGTCACGCCGGAGGAGCTGCCGAACCTGTACCGCGTGCTGCCGTCACTGGCCGACGTCGACTGCGTGCAGGACTTCCACGACCAGCTCGACCTGCTGCTCACGGGCCTGCGCGCGGCGGCGCGCTAGGCCGAGAACGTCAGCGGCGCCGGATCCCGATCCGCCGCCAGCTGCGGCGACGCTGGTTCGGGCCCGAAGTCGCGTTCGAGTTGCCCGTGCCCGAGTGGTCCCGGTCCCGCAACGCGCGCGTCGCCCGCACGAAGTCCGAGCCGTTGCGCGGCAGCCGCACGGCGCGCATGGCCGCGCCCGCGACCCGGCGAGACGCCGGCCGCAGCCGCAGGCGCCGCTGCGAACGCGCACGGCGGATGGCCCGGCGCTCGCGCGGCGGGACCGTCCACGCCTCGGGGTGCGCGGCGAGCCAACGGTTGCGATACACCGCGTACGGGATGTGCAGCAGGTACAGCACCAGCGCGATGGCCAGCGCCACCAGGGGGAACTGGATGATCGCGGCGGCCAGCAGGCCGACGCCCACCAGCAGTGGTGCGATGGCCCGGGCGGGCACCTTGACCGTCTTCAGCGACAGCGTCGGGATGCGGCTGATCAGCAGCGCGGCGACGGCGATCGTCCAGGCGATCACCACGTACTGCTGGGACCACCAGCCCTGGCCCCACTGCAGCGTCGCGATGAGCGGCAGCATGGCGACCAGGCCACCGGCCGGCGCGGGCACGCCGACGAAGAACTCCGCGGAGTAGGGCGGCTTGTCGGTGACGTCGAGCAGGGTGTTGAAGCGCGCGAGGCGCAGGATCATGCAGACGGCGAAGATCAGCGAAGCCACCCAGCCGATGCGGTCGCCGTGCGACTGCCACACGTACAGCACCAGCGCCGGCGCCACGCCGAACGAGATGCCGTCGGACAGCGAGTCGAGCTCGGCGCCCATCTTCGACGTCGCGTCGAGCAGGCGCGCGATGCGCCCGTCGAGGCTGTCGAGCACCGCCGCGATGCCGATGGCCGCGATGGCCATGGCGTAGTTGCCCGTGAGCGCGAACTGCACGGACGACAGCCCGGCGCACAGCGCCAGCACCGTGATGGCGTTCGGCAGCAGCCGAATGCTCGGGGTGGTCACGCGGACCATGAGATCAGCCTTCTCCCAGTGCCGGGAGTTCGGCGATCACCGTCTCGCCGCCGACCGTGCGCTGGCCCTTCGCGACGAGCACGCGGCTGCCGGGCGGCAGGTAGAGGTCGACACGGGAGCCGAACCGGATGATGCCGTAGGTGGCACCCGCGGCCACCTTGTCGCCCTCGTGGATCTCGCACAGGATGCGGCGCGCGACGAGGCCGGCGATCTGCACGACGACGAGCTCGTGGCCGTCGACGGTGCGCATGAGCACGGAGTTGCGCTCGTTGTCCTCGCTCGCCTTGTCCAGGTCCGCGGAGAGGAACTTGCCCGGCCGGTAGGCCACCTTCTCGATGACGCCGGGGGCCGGGATCCGCTGGACGTGCACGTCGAACACCGACAGGAACACGCTCACGCGCATCCGCGGCTCGGCAGGCAGCCCCAGCTCGGGCGGCGGCACGGCCTCCTCGATGAGGGACACCAGGCCGTCGGCCGAGGCCACGGCGATGTTGTCCCGCTCCGGCGCGACGCGCTTCGGCTCGCGGAAGAACGCGGCGGTGGCCGCGGTCGCGAGCGCACCGACCACACCGAGGCGCTTGGAGAACCGGCGCAGCACCAGCGTCGCCGCCAGCCCGCCGAAGACGAACGGGCGTCCGGCGGGGTGCATCGGCGGGATCGTCTCCCGCGCGAGCTGCACTGCGTGTGTGAGGGGATTGCCGGTGGGCTTGCCGCTCATGGATCGGTTCCCCGCTGTTCGTTGCGTTCGGAGGGAGAGGACGGGTTTCACGTCCGATTTGGGAATCACCACGCTACCGCCCGTCGGCGGGCGGACACGTCCAGGGCCGGTGGCGGCTCCCCCGTCAGGGTTTCCCCGGCGCGGGTGGGCGTGCCCACAAACCGGTAACGACTGATCGAATTCCTCGACAACTCTCAGTAGTACCCGCCGTTCGGGAGCCGTGTCCCGGGCCTGAGTCCGCCGAGGAAGCGATGTCCGTACCCGATCCGCTCGCCGAGCTGCTGTGTGCCTGGCGACGGGAGATCTCCGCCGCGCCCATGCCCGTGCTCGTGGACACGGCGCACGCCGTGCGCGTGGTCCGGGAGGCGATCCGGGCGGGCCGGGTGCATGCGTCCCCCGACGACGCATGCACCCGGACGCGGAACTAGCCAGTTTAGGCGGATTCCGGGGGTTACTGACGGTTCGTGTGGAAACCGTTACCGGTAGTTGTCCCGCCGGTAGTTGTCGTGCGGGTAGTCGTCACGCCGGGACCGCCTGCCGATCGAGCTGACCAGCCGCAGCACCGCCAGCAGGACGATCGCGCCCAGGATCGCGACGCCGAAGCTCGGAAAATCGAACTCGAAGCGCTGCTGCTCACCCGTCGCCAGCCGGTAGATGAAGCCGCCGAGCGCCGCCCCGAGCACCCCGACGAGCACGCTGACCAGACACCCCTGGCGGCGCCGGTCCGGCCCGCCGACGATCAGGTTCGCGAGCCAGCCGACCAGCGCGCCGAAGACGATCCAGGTGAAGAAGCCCATGGGGGCGAGGATACCTGCGCGGTGATTACACAAGAGTAGTTGTGCAATATGTGTTGTACAACTACTCTTGTCGATCGTGACCGACGACGTGCGGCAGATCCGCGACTCCCGTGTCCTGGCGGCGATGTCCCACCCGCTCCGCCTGCGCCTGCTCGACCTGCTGAAGCTCGACGGCCCCGCCACGGCTTCGGTCCTTGCCGACCGCACCGCGTCGGCCGTCGGCAACATCTCGCACCACCTGAAGGTCCTCTCGGCCGCCGGCTTGGTCGAAGAGGCCCCCGAACTCGCCCGCGACCGCCGCGAACGCTGGTGGCGCCGCCCTTCGCGCGCCCTGTCCTGGTCCACTTCGGACTTCGTCGGCGACCCGGTGGGCGACGCCGCGGAGGTCCTCTCACTCGACCGTCAGGCTTCGCTGTCCCGCTCTTGGCTCTCGGCCCTGGAGACGGAACCCGCCGAGTGGCGCGACGCCTGGTTCACGAACGAAACGTGGGCGCGGTTGTCAGCCGCTGAGGTGATGGAGCTGAGCACACGGGTCTTGGCGTTGTTCGCGGAGTACACCGACCGCCCTGCCCCTGACGACTCTGTCGAGCGGCGCCCGGTCTTTCTTTTCGCGCGGGGCTTTCCTGCGGAGCCGTGATCGGTGTTGCGCTTTTCGTTGCGGCGGCGGGCTTTCTCGTTTTGTCCACAACTCGGCTTCGCTGTGGACAACTCGGCCTTGGAGATCATTTTGTCGGTGGGGGGCGGTAGACTGGACAAGGGCCGTTCCCCCGAGGATGGGTGGGGGCTTCCTGAGGTGAGTTGCTGGGGGCAGCAGCATTTCGGCGCTGGTTTTGGGGCTGCGGGGAGTTCTTGCTCGGGCGCCTATCCCCGGCTTCCGGGGGAGCGGTGCGGGGGCCGGTTCGGTCTCGGCGGGGGTGAAATCCTTGGTTGCCAAGGGAAGTGGCGTGGGGGCCGGTTCGGTCTCGGCGGGGGTGAAATCCTTGGTTGCCAAGGGAAGTGGCGTGAGAGTGCTCCGTCATCCGCCGAGGCCTGCGCGGTGAGCCCGTGAGTGAGCCGGGCGTGACCGACAACCTGTGGCGAGACCGAAACTTCCGCCTGATCTGGACCGGCGAGACCATCAGCACCCTCGGCAGCGCGGTGGCCGGCACGTCGTTGCCGTTGGTCGCGTTGTTGGTCCTGGGTGCGTCGACGTTCGAGGTGGCGTTGCTGACCGCCGTCGCGTGGGTGCCGTGGTTGGTGGTGGGGCTGCCGGCCGGGGCGTGGGTGGACCGGTGGCGCAAGCGGCGCGTGATGGTGACCTGCAATGTGGTGTCGATGGTGGTGTTCGCGGCCGTCCCGGTGGGGTATGTGGCCGGGTGGCTCACGGTGCCGTACCTGCTTTGCGCGGCGTTGCTCGGTGGGTTCGCGAAGGTGTTCTTCTCGTTGGCCTACCGCAGTTACGTGCCGGTGATCGTGAGCCAATCGCAGCTGCTCGAGGCGAACGTGAAGCTCCAGGGCAGCGAGTCCGCCGCACAGGTGGGCGGGCCCGGGCTGGCCGGGTTGCTCGCGGCCGTCGCGGGACCGGTCACCGGGGTGCTCGCCGATGCGGTGAGTTTCGGTATTTCCGTGCTGTGCCTGCGTTTCATCCGGGCGAAGGAAATCCCGAAGCCCCGGGGCAACAGGCGGCTGCGCACCGAAATCGCCGAGGGAATCGGCTTTATCGCACAGGATCGGTACCTGCGGTACCTCATCGCGGCCGCCGCGGTGGCGAATCTCGCGCTCGACGGGTACGCCGCCATCCAGGTCGTGTTCCTCGTTCGCGACCTGGGCACCGGACCGGGCGCGGTGGGGGTGGTCCTGGCCATCGCGGAGGTCGGTGGCATCGCCGGCGCGCCGTTGGCCGCGCGGCTGGGCAAGCGCGTCGGTGCGGCGCGGGCGTTCCTGCTGTGCGAAGCGTTGGCCGCGCCAGCGATGCTGCTCGGTCCGTTCGCCGGCCCGGGAGCCGGGCTCACGGTGTTCGTGCTGTCGGGGATGGGTGTCGCCGCCGGGATTGTCGGGTCCAACGTGCTCGTCGGCACCTTCCGCCAGACCTACTGCCCACCCGAGCTCTTCGGCCGCATCACCGCGAGCTCCGCCGTCGTCAACTACGGCACCATCCCGCTCGGCGCGTTCCTCGGCGGTGTCCTCGGCGAAGCGCTGGGCGTGCGCGAGACGATGCTGATCATGGCCGGCGTCCAGCTCGCCTCGCTGGGGATCCTCCTCAAGAGCCCGCTGCGCCGCGACAGGGACTTCCCTACAGCAGCAGCACGTCCACTTCAGTCCCTTCAGCCACCTCGCCAACCCCCTCCGGCAGCACGATCAGGCAGTTCGCCTGGGTGAACGCCGCCAGCAGGTGCGAGCCCGGCCCGCCGCGGGGCCCGACCACGCCGGTCACCTCGCCCTCGGTGGGGGTGTAGAAGCCGCGCCGGAACTGGCGTCGTGAGCTGGGCGAGGTCATGGCCTCGGAAAGCCGCGCGCGCACCCGGCGGCGGTCGACGTCCGTGTGGCCCATGGCAGACAGCAGAGCCGGCCGCAGGAAGGCCTCGAACGACACCAGCACGCTCACCGGGTTGCCCGGCAGCGTCACCACGGGCACGCCGTTCCAGTGGCCGCAGCCCTGCGGCCCGCCGGGCTGGATGGCGATCTTCTGGAACTGCACGCCCTGGCCCGTCAGCGCGTCCTTGACCACCTCGTACGCGCCGGCGCTGACGCCGCCCGAAGTGATCAGCAGGTCGGCGTCCGCGAGCTTCGGCTCGATGATCTTGCGGAACTCCTCGACGTCGTCCACCACGCTGCGCACCACGGACACGCGGCAGCCCAGCTCGCGCAGCGCGGCGGCGAGCATCACGCTGTTGGACTCGTAGATCTGCCCGTGCCGCAACGGGTTCGGGGCCTCGACGAGCTCCGTGCCGGTCGACACCACGAGCACGGACAACGGCCGGTGCACCGACAGCTCGGCCAGGCCGACGGCCGCCGCGAGGCCCAGCTGCGAGTGGCCCAGCACGGTGCCGGCGCGCAGGGCCACCACACCGTGCTCCACGTCCTCGCCGGTGCGCCGCACGTGGTCGCCCGAGGACGCGGCCTTGGAGATCCGCACCGACTCGGTGCCGCGGTCGGTGTCCTCCACCATCACGATCGCGTCGGCACCCGGCGGCAGCGGCGCGCCCGTCATGATCCGGTGCGCGGTGCCCGGCTCCAGCGGCGCGACGTCCACGCGCCCGGCCGGGATGTCGTCGGCCACGGGCAGCGTCACGGGCGAGCCGGCCGCGGCGCCGGCGACGTCGGCCGCGCGCACGGCGTAGCCGTCCATCGCGGAGTTGTCGAACGGCGGCAGCGACACCCCCGCGGGCACGTCCTCGGCCAGGACGAACCCGGCGGCTTCGGCGAGGGGCAGGGTCGTCGCGGGCGTGCGGCCGAGCAGCTCGGTCACGGTCTCGCGGTAGGCGTCGACGGAGATCACGCGGACCATCCTCCCCCTCGCGCGCGGGCGTGCAACACTCTCCCGCGGCAAGAGTCGGGGATCAGGGGAGTTTCGATGCAGGTACGAGTCCGCCACCAACCGTCATTCGCGGTTGCGCGGCTGGGGCCGGCGCCGGGTGAACCCGTGCAGGTCGAGTCGGGTGCGATGACGGCGACGAGCCACGGCGTGACCGTCCGGTCGCGGGCCCGGAGCGGGATCATGAAGGGCCTCGGCCGGGCGTTTCCGGGCGACGAGTCCTTTTTCATCTCCGCCTGCACTGCGCCCCGGAACGGTGGCTGGGTCGACGTCGCGGCCGGCACGCGCGGCTCGTCGCACGGCGTGCAGCCGCAGACGCGCAACCCCTCGGCGCTGATCAGCCGGATCCCGTCGCCCGTCCCCTCCCGCTGACATGCGCGTCCACACGAGGCACACCCCCAACTTCGGCGTCGCGCGCGTGCTGCTGGCGCCCGGCGAGGCCGTGCAGTCGGCGTCGGACACGATGCTGGCCACCAGCTTCGGCGTGCGCGAAGGCGCTCCGCCGTCGGCGCGCGGTGGCGCGCGCAAGCCCGGCGTCTCCGTGTTCACCGCACCCGCCGAGGGCGGCTGGGTCGACCTCGCCCCGCTCGGGCCGGGCGACGTCTACCCGCTGGAGCTGACGGGCAACACCGGCTGGTCGGTGCACCGCGACGCCGTGCTCGCGCGGCCGTCCTCCGTGCGCCTCGACCAGACGTGGGCGCCGTTGCAGCAGCTCTTCGGCGCGGACGCCGGGTTCCTCGACCACTACAGCGGCACCGGTCCGCTCGTGCTCACCGCGCCGGGACCCGTCGACTCGTTCGAGCTGTCGGCCGGTGAACTGGTCACCGTGCGGCCGGACTACGTGCTGGCCTACCCGGACACGCTGCAGTGCCGGCTGCGCGCCGTGGACCCGAGCGGGCCGCAGTCGCTGCGCACCGGCGAAGGTCTGGTCCTCGATTTCGCCGGACCGGGCACCGTTCTCGTGCAAGCGCGGAACAGGCGGGTTTCCCGGGGCTGACGAATTTGCGAATCAACCATTGCCGAAGGGCGTAGTTCCGGTAGCGTGAACTGCACTTCCAGCCGCTACCGGACAGCGGATCTTGTCCCGAGGGAGGGCGCCGTGGCTGTCGGCACCGTCAAATGGTTCAACTCGGAAAAAGGCTACGGGTTCATCGAATCCGCCGAAGGGCCTGATGTGTTCGTCCACTATTCGGCGATCCAGGCCGAAGGATTCCGGACGCTCGACGAAGGGGACCGGGTCGAGTTCGAGGTCCAGTCCGGCCGCGACGGCCGCAGTCAGGCCGCGGACGTCCGCAAGGTCTCCTGATTCCGGGGTCGCCGACCGGTTGGGCGAACCGCCCATCGCTGCGGAATGCAGGGCGTTAAGCTGCGCAGCGTGACAGGCGATGTGTCGGGGGACCTCACCGGTCGCCGGCTGGGCAACTACCGCATCGACTCGGTGCTCGGCAAGGGCGGCATGAGCGTGACCTACCAGGCCACCGACGTGCGGCTCGGCCGGAAGGTGGCGCTGAAGGTCATCGGCGACCACCTGGGCACCGACGCCGAGTTCCGCGAACGGTTCGTGGACGAAGCCCGCAACACGTCCGCGATCGACCACGCCAACATCGTCCCGTTGTACGACTTCGGCGAGCTCGAAGGCATGCTCTACATCGCCATGCGCATGGTCGACGGCGGCGACCTCGCCGGCCTGATCTCCTCGGGCCCGATCGCGCCCGCGCGCGCCCTGGCGCTGCTCGACCAGGTCGCCGACGCGCTGGACACCCTGCACAACCGCGGCCTCGTCCACCTCGACGTGAAACCCGCCAACGTGCTGGTCACCAGCAAGGAAACTTCCCGCGAGCACGTTTACGTCGCCGATTTCGGCCTCACCCGCCGCGGCGCCACCGGCCACCGCACCCGCGGCGGCGACTTCCTGGGCTCCCCGACGTACGCCGCGCCCGAGCACCTGCGCGGCGAGCCCCTCGACGGGCGCACCGACCAGTACGCCCTCACGTGCGTGCTCTACGCGTGCCTCACCGGCACCCCGCCGTTCAAGGGCGACGTGCCGACGGTGATCAAGGGCCACCTCAACGGCGAGCCGCCCTCGGTGTCGCGCGTGGTCGCGCTGCCGGCGGCCGTCGACGACGTGATCCGCAAGGGCATGGCGAAGAACCCCGCCGACCGGTACCCGAACTGCGTGGCGATGATCGCCGCCGCCCGCGTGGCGCTGGGACCGCTCGCGACGTCGGACACACCGCCCGGGCCGCCGGGTCCGGGTGGGCTGCCGAACAGTCCGGCCGGGCTGGGCGGTCTCGCTGCTCCGGGCGCGGCGGGCGGCCAGGGTGCGCACGGTGCTCAGGGGGAGGGCGCCGGCGTGCAGCCCTTCGGACAGCAGCCGGGATACGGCCAGGGTGGGCAGCAAGGTCCCGGTGGTCCGGGCGGGAACGATCCGGCGCACAGCGCCCAGTGGTCGGGGCAAGGCGGCCAGGGCGGGCTGCAAGGTCCCGGCGGCGCGGCGAGCCCTGGCAGTCAGGGAAACGACCCGGCGCACGCCGCCCAGTGGTCGGGACCTGGTGTCCCAGGTGGACCCGGCGCTCCCGGACAAGGCGCACCCGGCCAGCCCACGCCCGGTGACGGAAACCCGTGGGCCGGCCCCGGCGGCTGGTCCGGCGCACCACAGATTCCCGGCCAGAATCCCGGCCAGCCCCACGGCGTCCCCCCGCAAGGCCCGCCCCCCGGCTACGGCTACCCCGGTATGCCGCCGCAAGGACCTCAAGCACCGCAGGGATATCCGGGCCAGCACGGGCACCCGGGACAACCGGGCCAGCAACCCGGTTACGGCACCTACCCCAACCAGCAACAGGGTTATCCCGGCATGCACCCGGGTTACGGCCCGCCCGGCGACCCGATGCGGCTGCGTCCGCCGTCACCGGCCGGTGGCGCCGGTGCGTTCCAGCAGTCGCGCGGTGGCGGTGGCCGGAAGTGGCTGTGGATCGGTCTGGGGATCGTCGTGCTGGCCGGCTTGATCGTCGGCGCGATCTTCCTCTTCGGCGGCGACAGCAGCGGCGGCACGACCACTCCCACGACGACCGCGCCGAACATCCCCGTCGGCCCGGGCGGCCCCAGTGGTTCGCAGTCCGGCTCGCCGTCGCTCAAGCCGCCGCCCGCGTCGATCCCCATCCAGCCGAGCCACTGACCCGCGATCTCACCTCCGGCAGGTGACCACCTCGGATCCCGGCCGTGTTCGACTCCCGGAACACGCCGGACGTCGAGGGGGCTCGTCATGGATTTCGGTGACCGGCAGGACTTTGAGGACGCCGCCCGCGGGTTCGTCGCGACGCTCGACCCCGTCACCATCACCGGCGCCGACGGCCGCGCGGTGTTCGACCTGCGCCCGTACGCCTACCTCGACGGCGACTGCCCGGACACGGTGAACCCCAGCCTGTGGCGGCAGGCGCAGCTGTGCCGCACCAACGGGCTGTACGAGGTGACCACCGGCATCTACCAGGTGCGCGGCTTCGACATCTCCAACATGACGCTCGTCGAGGGCGGTCGCGGCGTGATCGTGATCGACCCGCTGATCTCCGAGGAGTGCGCGGCGGCCGCGATCGCCCTCTACCGAGCCCATCGCGGTGCCCGGCCGGTCACCGCCGTCGTCTACACCCACTCGCACGCCGACCACTTCGGCGGCGTGCTCGGCGTGCTGCCCGACGGCGCGGGCGACGTCCCGATCCTCGCCCCGGCGGGCTTCCTCGAGAACGCCGTGGCGGAGAACGTGTACGCGGGCACAGCGATGAGCCGCCGGGCCACCTACATGTACGGCATCACCCTCGACGTGAGCACCACCGGCCAGGTCAGCGGTGGGCTCGGCATCGCGACGTCGACGGGCCGGCTCGGGCTGCTCGCGCCCACCGTCGACATCACCGCGACCGGGCAGGAAGAGGTGCTCGACGGCGTCCGCGTCGTCTTCCAGCTCACGCCGGGCACCGAAGCGCCGGCCGAGATGAACTTCCACTTCCCGGACCGCCGCGCCCTGTGCCTGGCCGAGAACGCCACGCACAACCTGCACAACCTCCTCACCCTGCGCGGCGCGCTCGTCCGCGACCCGCGCGCCTGGGCGCACTACCTCGACGAGGCGATCGAGCTCTTCGGCGCCGGCACCGACGTGGCGTTCGCCTCGCACCACTGGCCCACCTGGGGCACCGCCCGCGTGGCGAAGTTCCTTTCGCAGCAACGAGATCTCTACGCGTACCTGCACGACCAGACCCTGCGCCGGCTGAACCAGGGCGCCACCGGCATCGAGATCGCCGAGGACTTCACACTGCCGCCGGAGCTGGAGAACGCGTGGCACGCGCGGGGTTACTACGGCTCGGTCAGCCACAACGTCAAGGCGATCTACCAGCGTTACCTCGGCTGGTTCGACGGCCACCCCAGCTCGCTGTGGCAGCACCCGCCGCAGGCGCTGGCCACGCGCTACGTGGACGTCCTCGGCGGGGTGCCCGCCGTCCTCGACAAGGCGCAGGAGTACGCGGACGCCGGTGACCTCCGCTTCGCCGCCGAGCTGCTCAAGCACGCCGTGTTCGCCGACCCGGACAGTGCCGTCGCCAAGAACGCGCTGGCCGACGTCTACCAGCGCCTCGGCTACGGCGCCGAGAACCCGACCTGGCGCAACTTCTACCTCGTCGGCGCGCTCGAGCTCCGCAGGGGCATCACCCCGCCGCCCCTCGACATCGGCGGCGGCATGACGTCGGCCCTCACGGTCGAGCAGCTCTTCGACTCCCTCGCGATCCGTGTGGACGGTCCGCGCGCGGCCGCCGACCCGCTCACCATCGAGTGGCGCTTCACCGACCTCGCCACCACGATCCGCACCACCCTGTCCAACGGCGCGCTGATCCAGACCGCGAACCCGAAGTCCGCCGCCGACGTCGACCTGACCCTCACGTTGACCAAGGAACAGCTGCTCGGCCTCCTGTCCGGCGGCAGCCAGGACGACCTCGACCACACGGGAGACCTCGCCGTTCTCGGACGTCTGCTCGCGCTCGTGGACCCGGACGACCCGGCCTTCGCCATCGTCACACCGTGACATGCGTGGATCACTGACCTGCGGTTCTTGCACTCTCACCGTGGGAGTGCTAAACACGGCATTGGCACTCGACGCCGTTGAGTGCCAGGCGCGCGGTCACCGACTGCGCGCTTGAAGGTCGGGACGGTGAGGCTGGCCAAGGTCAGTCGTCCGTCGCGGGCACCGAGCCTGGCCGAGGACGTGTCCTGCTGCCGCCGCTGACAGTCGTACGACGAACAGTTGTTCGACGAGACAGCGCGGCGGTGGCGCCCAATACCGGAGGACCACACCGCAATGGCCAAACTGATCGCGTTCGACGAGGACGCCCGCCGCGGTCTCGAGCGCGGCCTGAACACCCTCGCCGAAGCCGTCAAGGTGACGCTCGGCCCGCGTGGCCGCAACGTCGTGCTCGAAAAGAAGTGGGGCGCGCCGACGATCACCAACGACGGTGTCTCCATCGCCAAGGAGATCGAGCTCGAGGACCCGTGGGAGAAGATCGGGGCCGAGCTCGTCAAGGAAGTTGCCAAGAAGACCGACGACGTCGCGGGTGACGGCACCACCACCGCCACCGTGCTCGCCCAGGCGCTCGTGCGCGAGGGCCTGCGCAACGTCGCCGCGGGTGCCGACCCGATCAGCCTGAAGCGCGGCATCGAGGCGGCCGTCGAGGCCATCACCGAGCAGCTGCACAAGATGGCCGTCCAGATCGAGACCAAGGAGCAGATCGCTGCTACCGCCTCGATCTCGGCCGCTGACCGCACCATCGGCGAGCTGATCGCCGAGGCGCTGGACAAGGTCGGCAAGGAAGGCGTCGTCACCGTCGAGGAGAGCAACACCTTCGGTCTCGAGCTCGAGCTCACCGAGGGCATGCGCTTCGACAAGGGCTACGTGTCGGGCTACTTCGTGACCGACCCGGAGCGCCAGGAAGCCGAGCTGGAGGACCCCTACATCCTTCTGTTCGGTTCCAAGATCTCGAACGTCAAGGACGTTCTGCCGCTGCTGGAGAAGGTCATCCAGTCCGGCAAGCCGCTGCTGATCATCGCCGAGGACGTCGAGGGCGAAGCCCTGGCCACCCTGGTCGTCAACAAGATCCGCGGCACCTTCAAGTCCGTCGCCGTCAAGGCCCCGGGCTTCGGTGACCGCCGCAAGGCCATCCTGCAGGACATCGCGATCCTGTCCGGTGGCCAGGTGATCTCGGAGGACGTCGGCCTCAAGCTGGAGAACGCGGACCTGTCGCTGCTGGGCCGCGCCCGCAAGGCCGTGATCACGCGCGACGAGACCACGATCGTCGAGGGTGCGGGCGACGCCGACCAGATCCAGGGTCGCGTCAACCAGATCCGCGCGGAGATCGAGAACTCGGACTCCGACTACGACCGTGAGAAGCTGCAGGAGCGCCTCGCGAAGCTGGCCGGCGGCGTCGCCGTCATCAAGGCCGGTGCCGCGACGGAGGTCGAGCTCAAGGAGCGCAAGCACCGCATCGAGGACGCGGTGCGCAACGCCAAGGCCGCCGTGGAAGAGGGCATCGTCGCCGGTGGTGGCGTGGCTCTGATCCAGGCCGCCGAGGCTGCCTTCGCGGGCCTGAAGCTCGAGGGCGACGAGGCCACTGGTGCCAACATCGTCAAGGTCGCCGTCGAGGCGCCGCTCAAGCAGATCGCCATCAACGCCGGCCTCGAGGGCGGCGTCGTGGCGGAGAAGGTCAAGTCCCTCCCGCAGGGCCACGGCCTCAACGCCGCCACCGGTGTCTACGAGGACCTGCTCGCCGCCGGCGTGCCGGACCCCACGAAGGTCACCCGCTCCGCGCTCCAGAACGCCGCCTCCATCGCGGCGCTGTTCCTGACCACCGAGGCCGTCGTCGCGGACAAGCCGGAGAAGGCTGCCGCCGCTCCGGCCGACCCGTCCGGCGGCATGGGCGGCATGGACTTCTGAGTTCGGCTGCTCTTTGACGCTAGATCCGGAAAAGCCCGGTCCACTTCGGTGGGCCGGGCTTTTCCCTTTGTGGGCCACGGTTTCTTGCCGTCGGGTCGGTTCGGGTCTCGGGTGCGGTGTCGCTACAGAGGCGCGGTGTCGTCGGCTGGCGCGCTCGTGGGGCGTCGGCCTCAGTCCGTGCCAGTGGTCCGTTTCGCACGCGGTTTCGACCGGTGTCGGTCGGTGCGGCGACACGGTGTGACAAGTCGGCGGCGTGCTCCCGTACGGCGGCTGCAGTTCGCGCCGGCGGTCGGGTAGTGGATGCCGTTTTGACCGGTGTTGGTGTGAACGCGGTGTGGTAGCTCGGCCGGCGTGCTTGTGTGAGCGTGGGTCGGTTTGTGCCTGTGGCCGATTCGGCGGCGCGGTGTCGTAAGTCGGCTGGCGTGCTCGTGCGGTGTGTCGGCGGGTGTGGTTTGGCCGGCGTCGCTCGGTTGTCGGCGGTGCCGATGTGCGCGCCGGCCGGCGTGATTGTGTTGCGTGCGGCGCGGGATCGACAGGCGCCGGTGGCAGCGGCGTGCAGGCGGCGAAGCGGGTCGGATCGTGCTGTCTGCTGTTGGGCCGTCGGTCCGTGGCCGCCGGATGTCCGGGTAGTCCGATGTGGACACAGCGAACGGCCCAGGCGCTCCCCACGCCCGGGCCGTTCGGTCCCCCTTGGTTGTGCCACCCCTTCTCCCAGTGCCGCGGCCCTCCCCGGCCGCGGTGGGTCAGGCGGCTTGGGTGGCTTCGGGTGTCAGCACGGCGGCGGCCACGTAAACCGGCAACATGATCCCGGCCGACAGCACCGTCGCGGCCACGACCGCGATGCGGACCATCGTCGGGTCGACGCCGAGGTAGTCGGCCCAGCCGCCGCACACGCCGGTCAGCATGCGGTCGGTGCGGCTGCGGTAGAGCTTCTTGGTTTCCGGGGTGTACACGCTGTTCGTCATGCCATGAATACTCTGCCGCGCGGCTCCTCGGCACATCGGGGAACGGCCCGGAGACCGACCCTGGACTCCGACCCTGAGGCGAGGTCAGGGAAATTCGGATGTCATCGTCGGACGCCGCCGGTACAACTTCCGGCATGAACAACGACAGCCCCGAATTCGCCACCCTCGCCGAGCGCGGCACGATCCTGCGCTGCCAGGTGGGTTCCGGGCTGCACGGCACGGCCGTCGACGGCCAGGAGGACCGCGACGAGATGGGCCTGTGCCTCGAGCCGGCCGAGTACGTCGTCGGCATGCGCCGCTTCGAGCAGTACACCTTCCGCACCCAGCGCGAAGGCGCGCGCTCGGGCCCGGGCGACCTCGACCTGATCGTCTACTCGGTGCGCAAGTGGATGCGCCTCGCGCTCGCCGGCAATCCGACGATGGTGCTGCCGCTCTTCGCCCCGGACGCGGAGATCGTGCACCTCACCGACCTGGGCCGCGAGCTGCGCGCCAACGCCCACCGCATCGTGTCCCGCCGCGCGGGCGTGCGCTTCGCCGGCTACCTCGGCGACCAGCGCCGCCGCCTGCTCGAAGCCGGCAACCGCCCGGAGCTCATCGAGAAGTACGGCTTCGACACCAAGTACGCGATGCACATGGTCCGCCTCGGCGTCCAGGGCGTCGAGCTGCTCCGCACGGGCCGGCTGACGCTCCCCATCGCCGACCCGTGGCTCACCTGGCTCCGCGACCTCCGCCGCGGCCGTCACTCGCAGGCCGAGGCGTTGGCGGCGGCCGAGGAGCTGGAGCGTGAGCTGGAGTCGTTGGTGGCCGGTGGGTCTCCGCTGCCCGAGGAGCCGGACCAGGCGTGGGCGGATGCCTGGCTGGTCCGCGCCCACCTTTCGTGGTGGCGCTGAGGTTCAGCGCAGCGTGCGCACCCGCTCCAGCCGTGCCAGCCAGGACTTTGTGACGTCGGGCGCGGCGGCGAACTCGCCGAACCGATCAGGCGCGGGCGCCTGCGGCAGGACCGGAAGGTAACCGTCTACAGGGGACAGTGAGGTGGTGCTGACGTCGCCGGTCAGCAGGGACATCGTGCCCAGGCCGCAGGCGAAGTCGAGCTGCGGAAGGGCGCCGGCGAGGGCCAGGCCGGCGGCGAGGCCCACGCTGGTCTCCACGGCGGACGACACGACGCACGGCAGCCCGCACGCCTCGGCCACCTCCAGCGCGCGCCGCACGCCGCCGAGGGGGGCGACCTTCAGCACGGCGATGTCGGCGGCCCCGGCGACGGCGACCTTCAGCGGGTCCTCGGCGCGGCGGATCGACTCGTCGGCGGCGATGCGCACCGACACGCGGCGCCGGACGGCGGCCAGCTCGTCGATGGTCCGGCACGGCTGTTCGGCGTACTCCAAGCCGCCGGCCGCCTTGTCGAGTGCGGCGAGCGCGGTGACGGCGGTGTCGACGTCCCAGGCCATGTTGGCGTCGACGCGGACGGCGCCGGCCGGGCCGAGGGCGTCGCGCACGGCTTCGAGGCGGGCGCAGTCGTCGGCGAGCGTGGAGCGCTTGTCGGCGACCTTCACCTTCGCCGTGCGGCAGCCGGACTCGCGGACCAGCGCGTGGGCGCGGTCCGGCGGCACGACGGGGACGGTCGTGTTGACCTCGACACGTTCGCGCACCGCCGCGGGCCAGCCCTGCTCGCTCGCCTCCAGGGCGCTCGCCAGCCACGGCACGCTCTCGGCGTCCGAATAGTCCGCGAACGGGCAGAATTCGCCCCACCCGGCGGGCCCTTCGAGCAGGACGCCTTCACGGACGGTGATGTCCCGGAACCGGTTGTGCAGGGGCAGCGCGTAGACCTTCATCACCGCAGATCATGCCACTGGCGAAGGCACGTGCCGATCGGGCGGCGACCGGCCAGAATGAGACGGGTGGACGGCCTCGACTTCCGGGTGCTCGGCCCGGCCGAGGTCGTGGCCGGGGGCCGCGCCGTGCCGCTCGGCGGGAGCCGCCCGCTGATCGTGCTCGCCGGGCTGCTCCTGCGCGCGAACCGCGTGGTGTCCGTGGACGAGCTCGGCGGCTGGCTGTGGGACGACGACCAGCGCCGCTCCAAGGGCGCGCTCCAGACGTACGTGCTGCGGCTTCGGCGTGCGCTGCCGGGTGTTGCGATTCGCACAGAACGTGGTGGTTATCTGCTGGAGCTTGATCCGTTGCTCACGGATCTTGGTCGTTTTCGCACACTCGCGGCACGGGGGAGGACAGCTTTCGAACAAGGCGAACATCGTCGGGCCGCGGGGTTGTTCGCGGACGCACTTGCGGAGTGGCGTGGGCCGGCGCTGCAGAACGTGGAGTCCGACGCCCTGCACCGCGACGAGGCCGGCCAGCTCGCCGAGGAACGCACCCGCGTACGCGAGCTGTGGGCAGACGCGCTGATCGCCGTCGGCGAGTTCGGCACCGTCGTGCCCGAGCTGACGCGGCTGACCCGGGAACACCCGTTGCGGGAACGGCTGCACGAGCAGCTCGTGCTCGCGTTGTTCCATTCCGGGCGGCAGGCCGAGGCGCTGGAGGTGTACCGGCGGATCAGCGCGGTGCTCGCCGAGGAGCTGGGTCTCGATCCCGGCGCCGGCCTGCAGCGCGTGCACCGGCTCGTGCTGGGTGGGGCGCCTTATCAGCCGGCGGTCGAGCCACAGGTGCCGCACCAGCTGCCGGCCGACCTCGGCACGTTCGCCGGGCGTGAAGCGGACTTGAAAGCTTTGCACGCGTTGCTTCCGGCCGAGGACAGCACGTCGACCCCCATCGCCTCCGTGGAAGGCATGGGTGGCATGGGGAAAACGACGTTGTCCGTCCACTTCGCACACGAGATCGCGGACCGGTTCCTGGGCGGACAGGTGTTCCTGAACCTGCGTGGGTACGGTCCGGGCGAGCCGGTGGAACCGTTGGCGGCGCTGGAGACGCTGCTGTCGTCGCTGGGTGTCCCTTGTGACCAGATCCCGGCCGATGCGGACGGTCGTGCCGCGACCTGGCGCACGCACACGGCCGGACGGCGGCTGCTCGTGGTGCTGGACAACGCCAACAGCACCGAGCAGGTACGGCCGCTCCTGCCGGGACCCGGCTGCCTGGTCGTGGTCACGAGCCGCTGGCAGCTGCGCGGCCTCGTCGCGACGCACGGCGCGCGCCGGATCGCGCTGGATGAACTGGACGAGGCGGGCGCCGTCGAGCTGCTGGCGTCGGCGATCGGGGTCGATCGCGTCAACGCGGATCCTGGTGCCACGGCACGCTTTGTGGAGTACTGCGGCGGCCTTCCGCTGGCGATCCGGATCCTGGCCGTTCGGGCGGCGCAGTTCCCGGACCACCCACTGGGGTCCTTTGTGGATGCGCTGGATGCGGAGCCGGACCGGCTCGGGTTGTTCGATCTCGGTGATGGCGAGGAGACGAACATCCGGTCGGTGTTTTCGTACTCGTATCGGGCGTTGCCGCCGGATGCGGCGCGATTGTTGCGGTTGCTCGGTCTGCCTTCGGGGCCGGACGTGACGCCGGCTGTCGCCGAGGTGCTGTTGGGGTCGCCGCCAGGGCCGGCTTTGGACGCTCTCGTGTCCGCGCACTTGCTCACTCAGCCGCAGCCCGGGCGGTACCAGTTCCACGATCTGATCCGGGCGTATGCGGCAGAGCTCGCGTACCATGTGGACAGTACGGAGGAGACGGCGGCGGCGCGCTCGCGGCTGTTGGATTTCTACCTTTCTTCGGCGTTCAACGCTTCGCGGGCGATGCGGCCCGAGCGGATCTACGGCTCGCTGGAGTTGCGTGTGGACGGTGGCCTCGAGTTCGCCGACTACCACGCGGGGTTGACGTGGTTCGCCGCGGAGTACGGGAATCTCGTCGCCGCCGTGCACCTGGCGTTCCGGCTGCGGGAGTACGCGCATTGCTGGAAGCTCACTTGGCTGATGTTCACGTACTTCGCCGGCCGCGCCCGCGTCGACGACTGGCGGGCGCTCAACGAGCTGGCTCTGCGCGGCACGAGGTTGTCCGGTGACCGGGGCGGTGAGGCTGGGATCCTGAACTGCCTCGGGGTGATCGAAGGCGTCGTGCGCGATTACGCATCGGCGCGGCGGTACCTCGAGCAAGCGCTGGTGCTGCAACGCGAACTCGGCTCGCGTGAGGGCGAGGCGCGGGCGCTGTACAACCTGGCGATGGCGGCCGATTCGTCGTCCGACTTCCCCGCCGCGCTCGCCCACGGCACACGGGCCCTGGAGATCGTGCGGGACCTGCGGATGACCGGCTTCGAGGCCAACGTGCTGCGTGCGCTGGGGGATTTGTGCTGCCGCGTCGGGGATTTCCCGCGTGCCTTGGCCCTGGCGGACGAGGCTTTGGCCTTGGCGCCGTCTTCGCTGGACGGCCGCTTTTCCCTGACCACCCGCGCCAAAGCTCTCCTCGGCTTGGGCCGGGCGGCTGAGGGCATCGAGTGCATGTCGGACGCCGTGGACATGTTCTTCGCGATGGACGAACACTACGAAGCCGCCGACGTCCTCGCACAGCTCGGCACAGCCCACCTGCGCCTCGGCCACCCCGCCGCCGCTCGCGACTGCTGGCTCCGCTCCGCCCGCCTGCTCACCGACCTCGCTCATCCGGATGCGGCCGACGTCCGCGCCAAGCTGGCGGCGTTGGTTTCGGGGTGAGTTGCCGGCCGCGGTCGGCTTGCCCTTCGGTGTGGGGCCATCGGTTCCCGTGCCGCCGCGCGGTGTTCATGTGAAGTTGGCCGAGACGTTTCGCCGCTCGAGGCCGGCATGCCATTCGGTTCGGCAGTAGGCCGGTCGCGGTGGCGATGTGCCGGTCAGCGGGGAATGTTGCGGCGGGGTTTGGCAAGGTGCCGGTCGACTTGGCGACTGCCACTCGTTTGGCACGCTGGGGAAGTTGCCGAGACGGCTGGCATGGTGCCGGGCGGCGTGGCGGATTGCCAGGTCGTGCTGTGGGTTGCCTATTCGGACTGAGAGTTGCCAGGCCACCGCGGGGATTGCCGTGTGGTGTGGCAAGTTGCCAGAGGCACGTGGTGCGGGTGGTCTGCGTGCCGACCCCCAGAGACAGCAGGCAGACCACCTGCACCCGTACGCCTCAGCCAACCGGATGGCGCTCACTGTGCGCTCACTGTGCCGGCGGCGGGTTGGGGTGCAGGAGGTTCGAGAGGGTGATGGCGTTGCGGGGTGCTTCGACTTTGACGTCGTTGTCGAAGTAGACGTGGACGTCGCGCTGGCCGTCGGCGTGCCAGGCGGTGATCTTGGTGGCCCAGGTGCGCAGGGCGGATTCGGTGTAGCCGCTGGTGTAGAGCTCGACGTCGCCGTGGAGGCGGACGTAGGTGAAGTCCGCGGTCTGGTCCTCGCGGTACGGCCAGCGGCCGGCGGTGTCGGCGACGACGAGGGCGACGTCGTGCTTGCGCAGCAGGTCGAGGGCTTCCGGGGTGACGAAGCTGGGGTGGCGGACTTCGAGCGCGTGCCGGAGGGGGCGGTTCTTGCCGGCTTCGAGGTGGGGCGGTGTCTTCAGCTTGTCGTCGTGCTTCGCGCCGAGGGCGGCGGCTTCGGTGGTGGTGCGGGGCAGCAGGCCGAGGAACGTCTCGACGCGGTCGGGGTCGAACTCGAGCCGCGCGGGCAGCTGCCACAGCACCGGGCCCAGTTTTTCGCCGAGCGCGAGCACGCCGGACGCGAAGAAGTTGGCGACGGCCGGCTCGACGTCACGCAGCTGCTTGAGGTGCGTGATGAAGCGCCCGCCCTTCACGGCGAACACGAAGTCGGCCGGCGTCTGGTCGGCCCAGGCCCGGTAGCGGTCGGGGGTCTGCAGTGAGTAGAACGACCCGTTGAGCTCTACGGAGTTCAACCGCCGCGACAGGTACTCCAGCTCGCGGCGCTGCGCCAGCCCCTCGGGGTAGAACTCGCGACGCCACGGCGGATACCGCCACCCCGACGTCCCGATCCGAATCCCGGCGATCTCCCTCACCCCCTTCCTCCGCGGCGTGATTCCCCTCGGCAGATTCCGGTAAACCCGCCCGCGCACCCGCCGCCCGGACACCCGCACCGAACTTCGGGACAGCCGACCCAACCGGGAGGACATCTGTCTCACGTCCTGTCTCACTCAGCGTGATGGCGATTCGGCAGACGACCTAGCCCCGCCGCCCAACGACGGCGACGGGGGTGCGCCGGCCGGACTCGGGGTCCGGGAGCCGACCGGCGCGGCTCGTGGTGGGCGGTGGATTGCCCGGGGTTGGTCGTCGGTTGGGATAGGTGTATCGGCTGGCTCGGGTCGGCAGAGCCGACGTGGGCTGGTGATGGAGCCGGCGGGCGTCGGCCGGGGTTTGGGTGCGCAGCTCGTGCTCGCGGTGTGAAAGGTCGGCTGGCGCAGCCGCGATGGGGCGGCGGATTTTCCGCGCCGATCGTCCCGTGAGGTGTGGGCGCGTCGGCCGGACTCGGGGACCGGGAGGCCAGCCAACGCGGGCAGGCGAAACCAATGGCGCCGCAGGGCGGCTCGCCCGACGGCGTTGAGTGTGCCGACTGGACTTGAGGTCCCCGAGGACAGTCGGCGGGGCGGGTGGCAGCCGGCAGGCGGCTCATCGGCTTGGGTTGAGTGCGCCGGCCAGGCTCGGGTCTGGGAGGCCGGCGCGGGTGGCGGTGGGGCGTGGATTGCCTTGAGCGGACGGGCGGCTGGGCTCGGGCCCGGGAGCTGGCCGGCCGACGCGGCTGATGGAGGGGCGCTGGATTTTCCGCGCGGGTCGGCCGCGGACAGTCGGTGCGCCGGCCGGACTCCGGGGCTCCGGCTGGCGCGGCTGGTGATGGGCAGTGGCCCGCCCCGGGCGAGTCGTCGGTTGAGCGTGGGCGCGCCGGCCGGGCTCGAGGGCTGGGAGACAGGCCAGGGGTCGGTGCGCCGGCCGGGCTGCAGGGTTCGGGAGGCCGGCCAGCGGCAGGCGCGCCGGCCGGGCTCCGGGGGAGGCCGGCCAGCGTTGGATCGGCGGCCCCGATCCAGTTCGGATGCCCGCCGGCGTGGGTGGGGGTCGTCAGGCCCACGAGAAGGTCCACAGGCGGGTCTGCACGAGGCCGCTCGCGTATTCGCGGAGGGTGCCGGGCTGGGAGAGGTACGTGGGGAGGCTGAAGGCGCGGTGCTCGGCCGCCACGGTGAGGGCGCGGGCCTGGGTGCGGGGTGGGGCGGAGACGGAGAGAGTGAGGGTGTCGAAGCCCAGGGAGAGGAGGGTGGCGCCGAAGCGGTCTTCCCAGCTGCGGAGGACGGCGGAGAGCTCCGCGACCTGGTCGGTGGACTTGATCATGCCCGTCCAGCCGAGGTGGGCGGGGATGTCGGCCGGGCGGTCGGTCTGGACGAGGCCGAGGCGGTGGGCGCTGCGGTTGGCCAGGATGGAGCCGGTGTTGCCGGCCTCGGCGAGGGGGTCGGCGCGGCGGTGGGAGCGGCGCGCGAGGCCGGGGAAGCGGGTGCCGAAGGGGCGCAGGCATGCGCCGTCGCAGCAGGAGGTGTCCCACCAGCGCGCGAGGGCGGCGGCGGGGTCCGCGGAGTCGACGCGGTGGCCGGCCGGGGCGAGGCGGCCGCGGTCGTCGAGCCAGTCCTCGCCGCGCGCGGCGAAGCGCTGGTCGTGCGGGATGAGCAAGGGCCAGAGCCCGGAGCGCTCGAACTCCGCGACGCACTCCAGGTACCGGTGCGGCCGCGCGAGCGGCTCGTCGGACACCCAGATGCGGCCGTGCCACCGCCCGGGCGGCAACGTCTGGACCGGCGGTGCCCCGAGGCCGGGGCGGAACGGTGCGATCGTCATGAGCTTCCCCTCGAACTGGTGTTCGGTCCTGCACGTCGAACAGTAGTTCGAGGGACCGACAATTTCCAGGAAAAGTTTCGCTCATCCGTTCGAGTGAATGTGGAAAACGGCAGGTCAACGACCACCGAGCGAGGCTGCTGTGACAGGTGAGGTCACTGCGACAGATGGGTGAGGCGAAGTCCACTCGTCGGCGACCGGGGAACACCGCGACCGCGAAACCGGTACTTTTCCGTCCGGTCGATGTCGGGAACCGCCGACCGGCAGCGTCCCAGGGCCGAACGAGAGACCAAGCACCGGAAAGGACCACCACCATGGCCATCGCCGAGGACATCGACCGCGCCACCGACTCGAAGTGGGACTGGGTCGCCGAGCAGACCCGCAAGTACGTGAGCTCGGGCGGCCGGGAGGGCCACGAGCAGAACGGCCTCTACACCCTCATCCTCGCCAGCACCGGCCGCAAGACCGGCGAGCCCCGCCGCACCTGCCTGATCTACGGCACCGAGGGCGACGACTTCGTCGTGGTCGCCTCCAAGGGCGGCGAAGACGACCACCCCGACTGGTTCAAGAACATCGAAGCCGAGCCCGGCGTCGGCGTGCAGGTCGGCGCCCAGCGGTTCGACGCACGCGCCCGCGTGGCGACCGACGAAGAGCGCGAGAAGCTCTGGCCGAAGATGGCCGAGATCTTCCCGCTCTACAACGAATACGCGCAGAAGACCGAGCGCGTCATCCCGATCGTCCTGCTGACCCCGAAACAGTGACTACGTGAACGAGTGACTACAGCGGCCGGCGCAGGTCCTCCGCGTCGACGATGTGGTACGCGTACCCCTGCTCCGCCAGGAACCGCTGCCGGTGCGCCGCGTACTCGGTGTCGACCGTGTCCCGCGACACGATCGAATAGAAGTGCGCCTGCCGCCCGTCGCCCTTGGGGCGCAGCAGCCGCCCGAGCCGCTGCGCCTCTTCCTGGCGGGAGCCGAACGTGCCCGAGATCTGGATGGCCACCGACGCTTCCGGCAGGTCGATGGAGAAGTTCGCCACCTTCGACACCACCAGCGTCCGCAGCTCGCCGCGGCGGAAGCGGTCGAACAGCTCCTCGCGCTCCTTGTTGCGCGTCGACCCCTGGATCACGGGCGCGTCCAGCTCCGCGCCCAGCATTTCCAGCTGGTCGAGGTACGCCCCGATCACCAGGGTGGGCTCGCCGGCGTGACGCTCCACAATGGACTTGATCACGGGCATCTTCGTCATCGCCGTCGCCGCGAGCTTGTAGCGCTCGTCCGGCTCCGAAGTCGCGTACGCGAGGCGCTCGGCGTCCGTCAGGGTCACGCGGACCTCGGTGCACTCGGCGGGCGCGATCCAGCCCTGTGCCTCGATGTCGCGCCAGGGAACGTCGTACCGCTTGGGCCCGATCAGGGAGAACACGTCACCCTCGCGGCCGTCCTCGCGCACTAGGGTCGCCGTCAGGCCCAGGCGGCGCCGGGACTGCAGATCCGCCGTCATGCGGAACACCGGCGCCGGCAGCAGGTGCACCTCGTCGTAAACGACCAGGCCCCAGTCACGCGAGTCGAACAGCTCCAGGTGCCGGTACTCGCCCTTGGTCTTGCGCGTCACGACCTGGTACGTCGCGATCGTGACCGGGCGGATCTCCTTCTTCTCGCCGGAGTACTCGCCGATCTCGTCCTCGGTCAGCGACGTGCGCGCCACCAGCTCGCGCTTCCACTGCCGGCCGGCGACGGTGTTGGTCACCAGGATCAGCGTGGTCGCCTTGGCGTGTGCCATGGCGGCGGCGCCCACCAGCGTTTTGCCCGCGCCACAAGGCAGAACGACGACGCCCGAGCCGCCGGCCCAGAACGCTTCCGCCGCCTGGCGCTGGTAGTCGCGCAGGTGCCAGTCCTGCTCGTCGAGGTCGATGGGGTGCGCTTCGCCGTCGACGTAACCCGCGAGGTCCTCCGCCGGCCAGCCGACCTTCAGCAGCGCCTGCTTGAGCCGCCCGCGTTCGGACGGGTGCACGAGCACCGTGTCCTCGTCGATGCGCGCGCCCAGCATCGGGCTGATCTTCTTGTGCCGCGACACCTCTTCCAGCACCGCGCGGTCCGTGGTCGACATCACCAGGCCGTGGGCGGGGTGGTTGGTGATCTGCAGCCGCCCGAAGCGGCCCATCACGTCGACCACGTCGATCAGCAGCGGCTGCGGCACGGGGAAGCGCGAGTACGTGGTGAGCGCGTCCACCACCTGCTCGGCGTCGTGCCCGGCGGCGCGCGCGTTCCACAACGCCAGCGGCGTGATGCGGTACGTGTGCACGTGCTCGGGCGCGCGTTCCAGCTCGGCGAACGGCGCGATCGCGATCCGCGCGTCGTCGGCCTGAGGGTTGTCGACCTCGAGCAGCACGGTCTTGTCGGACTGGACGATCAGGGGGCCATCAGTCACCCGTCCTTTATACGTTCCCCCGAGCCGTCCCCTCCCGTCGCGGCCGTCCGGGTGCCAAGATGATCGGCAGGAAAAGCTGGAGGGGACCTTTGACCACACCACCGTTCGGCGTGCCGTCGGCCGCCAACCCGTTCCAGCCGCCGGGCGCCGTGCCGCCCCGGCCGGGCGCATCCCGGCCGCTCTCGAGCACCGCGAAGGTGCTGGTAGCAGCCGGAATCGTGGTGGCGCTCGGCGTCGGCGTGCTCGCCGCGTTCGGCGTGGCCGCGATCGCCCGCTCGTCGGGCACACCGGTGGCGGGCAGCTGCCTGTACCTGTCCGACGAAAGTGTCGGCACGCAGAGTTACCACGGTGTGAGCTGCTCCGAGCAGCGCGCCACCTACCGCGTCGACGACGTCGAAAACGGCACCGCGAGCTGCCGCGGCGGCGACTACGTGCGCTTCCAGCTCTTCCGGAGCACCAGCAGCTCCAGTCGCACCAGCACGCCGCGCGAGACGCTGTGCCTGGCGCTCAACGTGTCGTCCGGCGACTGCCTGCGCGACGTCGACGACGAGGCCGCGATCAGCAAGGTCACCTGCAGCGACCCCGACGCCGAGGCCCGCGCGGTCGTCCACCAGGGCAGCAGCGACGAGAGCTCCTGCGGCGCCGCCGACACCGCCCTCGTCTACGCCGGCCCGCCCGAGCGCACGGTCTGCCTGCAGCCCGCGGGCGAGAACATCTAGTACTGCAACGACACTTCGTTATGAATCGACCGGCGTGTCGGTTAGGCTCGGGTTCGACGGTCGTGTAGTTGATCTTGTGTGCTGGAGATGGTGACGGACTGGTCGGCGCGTTTCGCTGCGTTCGCGGGGCGGTTCGCGGAGCGGTTTTCGCGGGTGGAGCCGCGGCGGCAAATGGTTTCCTACCTGCGGGGGCTGCTGGCGGAAGCCGAGCGCAAGAACGGCTGGACCCTGGCAGAGATGGCCGGTGAGACGGGTCCGCAGGGCATGCAGCGGCTGCTGAACTTCTACGCCTGGGACGCCGAGGGCATGCGTGATGATGTGCGCACTGCGGTGGTCGACGTGCTCGGGGACGCCGAACGTGGCGTGTTGATCGCCGACGAGACCGGATTCGTGAAGAAGGGCACGAAATCCGCCGGCGTGGCGCGCCAGTATTCGGGCACGGCTGGGCGGATCGAGAATTCGCAGATCGGCGTGTTCTTGGCGTACGCCTCGGATCGGGGGCGGGCTTTGATCGATCGCGAGTTGTACCTGCCGAAAGAGTGGATCGCGGATCGGGGAAGGTGCGCTGCAGCCGGTATTCCCGACGACGTCGGATTCGCGACCAAGCCCGAACTGGCACAACTGATGGTGGAACGCGCGCTCGCCGCGAGAATCCCGTTTGCATGGTTCACCGTCGATGAAGCCTATGGGCAGGTCGGGCGGCTACGGCTCTGGCTGGAAGAACACGACATCGCGCATGTGCTCGCAGTGCCCAAGTCCCAGATGGTGATTTCCATGGATCTGCGGCAGCGGCGTGTCCACGCCGTCATCGCGGACGTCGACCCGGCCACCTGGCAACGTCTGTCCTGCGGCGATGGCGCCCACGGGCAACGGATCTACGATTGGGCCGCCGTCGACATCCGCCCCCTGCGCCGACCAGAGGTCGGCCACTGGCTGCTGGCCCGCCGCTCAGTCAGCGACCCCACCGAGATCGCCTACTACATTTGCTTCGGCCCCGCCGCAACCGACCTCCAAGAACTGGTGCGCGTCGCCGGAACCCGCTGGGCAATCGAAGAAAGTTTTCAAACCGCGAAGAACGAAACAGGGCTCGACCACTACCAGGTCCGCCGATACCAAGCATGGTATCGGCACATCACCCTCTCCATGGCGGCGGCGGCATTCCTCGTCATCACCCGAGACGCCGCGAAAAAAGGGGATCCGCACCCGGTCTGATACCGCTCACGTCCAACGAAATCCGCAAACTGCTCAACCGCGTCACCGCACCGATCCGCCACACAATCCAGCATGCGATGCACTGGTCACGATGGCGACGCTCCAGCCAAGCCCGAGCACGTACTAGCCACTACCGACGACGCGGCCATCACGAAGTGTCGTTGCAGTACTAGGGCTGGTCCTCGGCCGGCAGCATCGCCTGCACGTCGAGCCGGCTCGTGATCAGGCCCGACGTGTGCATGAGGTCGGCCACGCGCTGCAGCCGGATGCCCGACAGCGTGGTCGGGTAGGTGCCCAGCGAGATCAGCGCCGCCGTGGTCGGGTCGATGTCGGAGAACGTCGGCAGCGCGTCGCGGACGATCGCCGGATCGGCGGCCGTCTGCTGCGCCTGCATGAGCACGCGGCGGAACGCGGCCAGCGTGCGCGGGTTGTCGCGCGCGAACGCGCCGGTCGTCGCGTAGCCCGAAGCGGGGAAGTCGAGGGTGGCGCCACTGGACCCGTCGGCGAGGATCTGCGCGCCGAGCTCCTTCTCCGCTCGCGTGATGTACGGCTCCACCATCAGCGCCGCGTCGGCTTCGCCGGCCTGCAACGCGTCGGGCATCCGGGCGAACGGCTTGGCCACGAAGTGGATCTTCGCCGCGTCGACGCCGGCGGTCGCGAGCACGGAACGGGCGGTCAGCGCGCCGATGTCGTCGAGGTCGTCCACCGCGATCTTCGGCGACTTCTTCGCCGTCGGCTCGGTGTAGTCGGAGTTCGGCAGCGTCACGAGGGCGATCGTGTTGTTGCCCGACGTGTACGCCTCGCCTTGAAGCTGCAACGCGGTCCCGGCGTTGGCGGCGCGGAAAAGGGACACGTCGCTGGCGAACGTCACGTCCAGCTGTCCCGAGCCGAGTTTCGCCAAGCCGTCCTCGGTCCCGAGGTCCACGAGCGTCACGTTCAGCCCGGCTTCGCGGAACTTCCCGGCCGCCGCAGCGATGCGCAGGGGGGCGGTGTCGATCGGCCCGCCGACGCCCACGCGCAGGGTGGTCCGCTCCAATGGCGCCGGCGCCGCCGCGTCACCGGAATCGAACAGCGAGCAGCCGCTGATGGCCAGCAAGACCGCCACCAGCGGCAACACCAGTGCACGCACGTTCATCCGCTCTCACCCACCGGGAGAATCTCGCCATCACGCTGGATCGTATGGGCCGCTGCCCATACGATCCCCGACAGGGCCGCGACCCCGCCAGTGCGGCTTCCCGATCCGGTCGAGCGAAGCTACTGTCGAGTAGGCTCGAACCGGACACCCCCGATGTCGTCCGCGGATGAGGTGCCGCGGTGGAAAAGGAAGCTTAGGTGAGCCGTCGCGACCAGCGTCCCCGAACGGGCGACGCGACGGATCCCGCTGCCGCCAGACAGGTCGGGGGCCGCTGGCGCCTTCGCAACTGGCACCTGCGGACCAAGCTCTTCGTCGTCCTGCTGATCCCCGCGCTCGCCGTGATCGGGCTCGTGGGCCTGCGCGTGACCACGGACCTGCGCGACGCCCAGCAGCTCGCCGAGTTCGCCGCCCGCGGCCGTGTCGACAGCACCGTGGCCGAGGTCCTGCACCAGCTGCAGCGCGAGCGCGACGTCACGGTGCGGTTCGTCGCCGGCAACCGCCACGGCGCCACCACCGACCTCACGGGCCAGCGCACGCGCGTGGACCAGGCGATCGGCACGTTCGAGAAGACGCTCGCCGACAGCAAGCCGCGCCTCGACGCCGTGGCCGCCAGCAGCCTGCAGCAGAGCGACGACCGGCTGCGGGTGCTCAGCGGCCTGCGCTACTCCGCCGAGCACTCCGCGTTCCCCGCCGACGCCGTGCTCCGCTCCTACAGCGAGCTGATCTCCGGCCTGCTCGACATCAGCGACATGGCCGCCGCCGACGTGTCCGACCCCGATCTCGCCCGGCTCCGCCTCGCCGGCAACGCCCTCGCGCGGATCAAGGACCAGATGTCGGTCAAGCGCGCGATCATGTCCGAGGCGCTCGCCGAGGGCAGCCTCAACCGCGACCGCACGCGCGCGCTGCTGGGCGCCGAGGCCGAGCTCAACGCCGCGCGCAACGACTACCGCACCTTCGCGACGCCAGACCAGCAGCGGATGTACGACGACACGGTGATCGGCCTCGTCGTCGACATCGGCAACGACATGGTCGAGTCGGCGCTGACCCGGGCGGAGAACGGCCAGTCGCTGCAAGGTCTGGACCCCAACCAGTGGGACACCGCGGCCACCTACACCGTGAACCTCGCCCACCAGGTGCAGGAAGCGCTGCTCGTGCAGCTCCAGGAGCAGACCGACTCGCTCGCCGCGCGCGCCCGCACGTCGACGATCTGGGACGGCGGCATCGTGCTCGCGGTGCTGCTCGTGGCCGGCATCCTGTCCGTGGTCATCGCGCGTTCGCTGCTGCGGCCGCTGCGCGTGCTGCGGCGCACGGCGCTGGACGTGGCCGACCACCGGCTGCCCGAAGCCGTGCAGCGGCTGCTGACCGATCCCGATCCGGCGCCGGAGAACCTGCGCCACCGCGCGGCCGTCGCGCCCGTACCGGTGTTCACGCGCGAAGAGGTGGGCCAGGTCGCGCGCGCGTTCGACGCGGTCCACGGCGAGGCCGTGCGGCTCGCGGCCGAGCAGGCGATGCTGCGCGAGAACGTCAACTCGATGTTCGTCAACCTCTCGCAGCGAAGCCAAGATCTCGTCGAACGACAGCTGTCGGTGCTCGACCGCATGGAGGCCGGCGAGCAGGACCCGGACACGCTCGCGGGCCTGTTCGAGCTCGACCACCTCGCCACGCGCATGCGCCGCAACAGCGAGAACCTGCTGGTGCTCTCGGGCACCGACCTCGTGCGCGAGGACAGCGGACCGGTGGTGGCCGACGAGATCGTGGGCGCCGCACTGTCCGAAGTGGAGGATTACCAGCGCATCGAGCTCGGCTCCGCGCCGACGCTCGCGGTGCGCGGCGAGGCCGTGAACGACCTCGTGCACGTGGTGTCCGAGCTGCTCGAGAACGCCACGCGCTACTCGTCGGAACGCACGACCGTCACCGTCGAAAGCGCCGAAACGCCCGACGGCGGCTGGCGCATCGAGATCACCGACCGCGGCGCCGGCATGCCGCAGGCCGAGATCGACCGCACCAACGCGCGCCTGGCCAACCCGCCGGACGTCGACGTCGAGGTCTCGCGCCGGATGGGCCTGTACGTGGTCGCGACGCTCGCGCAGCGCCACCACATCGACGTTTCGCTGCGGCTGGCCGAAGGCACCGGCATCACGGCGACGGTGCTCGTGCCGGCCGAACTGATCGTCGACGCGCCGCCGTTGCCCGAGCCGCCCGCGCCCGTCGCCGCCGAAGCCGAGCCGGCGCCGGAGCTGTTGCCGCCCTTGGCTCCGCTGGCCGCGGCGCCTGTGGTCGCAGAGGAAGAAGCCCCCGAGCCGCCGGCGGAGGCGGCGATCGTTCCGGTGCTCGAACCGGGCCCGCCCCGCCGCGCGCCGGTGGTGGAGAGCACGCCGCCGTGGCCGGCGCAGGAGGACCGTTCGCACCTCGACCTGGACGCGCCGACGGAACGGATGCCCGCCTACCGGGACGTGCTGTCGCGGTGGTTCGACGCGGCCGTGCCGCCGCCCGAGGGACGGGCGCCGGTGCCGCCGGAGCCGTTGCCGGTGGCGGAACCCGTGGCAGAACCGGAACCTCAGCCGGGACCCGTACCGGAACCGGTGGAGCCCGAACCGCCCTCGCGGCACGCCCGCACGGTGCCGGAACCGGACCGCGTCGAACCGGCGTTCCCGGTCGAGCAGTTCCCCACCACCGACCCCGACGAGAGCCCGGCCCCGCCGGAGTGGCCGACCTCGGACGAGCTGGAGCAGGAGGACGGCGCCGAGAACACGTGGCCGTTCCTGCGCGTGTCCGATATCGAAAACGCAGGCGAAGACGGCATGGAGGCCAGCCCCGGGCAGGTGCCCGAGCAGCGGCCGATACTCTCGCTTTCCCCCGAAGCGGTGCGCGAGCGGATGACGAGCCTTCAAGGCGGGTTCAGGCGTGGCCGGCACGCCCGGGGGGACGAGAACCCCACGACCTGATCGAACGGATGACCCATGAGCTCGAAGACCGCCCTGCTGGAAGTGATCGCGCTGGGTCCGGAAGACGCGCAGCGCGCTCAGGAAGGCGGGGCGGACCGGCTCGAACTGGTCGCGGACATGGCGCGGGACGGGCTCACGCCGTCGGAGCAGACGGTGCGCGACGTCCTCGCCGCCACCGACCTGCCGGTGCGCGTGATGCTGCGCGGCAGCGACGGTTTCGCCGCCGGTGACCTCGACGCCCTGCGCGCCGACACCGCGAAGCTCCTGGCCGCCGGCGCGCGCGAGTTCGTGTTCGGTTTCCTCACCGAGGACAACGAGATCGACGTCGACGCTTGCCGCTCGCTGCTGAAGGAGCTCGACGGTGCGCCGTGGACCTTCCACCGCGCCATCGACCGCGCGCGCGACCCGCTCGCCGCGTTCGACGTGCTCACCGAACTCGGTTGCGACACGGTGCTCGCGGCCGGCAGCCCGCACGGCGTCGGCAGCGGCCTTTCCGTGCTGCAGCGCCTCGCGCGCCGCACCGAGGGCCCTTCGCTGCTCGTCGGCGGCGGCCTGCGCGCGCAGCAGGTGCACCTCTTGCGCGCCGGGGGAGTGCGCGGCTTTCACGTGGGCAGCGCGGTGCGTCCCGGTGGCTGGGAGTCCCCTGTGGACGCTGGTGCGGTTCGGGAGTGGGCTGAACTCGTCAAAAGCTGAGTTAGGGTGTGCGGAAGTCTCCCGCCCGGGTGACTTTCCGGGCAGTACGAGCCGAAGGCACGGAGCATGGAGGCGAGTCAGGACGGCAGACGTGACGACACGCCGCTTTCCCGTGCCTGGAGCCGGGTAAAGGACGAAGCGCGCCTGCTGCACTCCGCCGTCACGGTGGCGGCCCTGTGCGACTCGGCCGTGGCGTGGCTCGGCGTTGCCGGGGCGTGTGTGCTGGTGAGCACCGGCCCGGGCAGCCAGGAGGTGCGGGTGGCCACCGACGACCTCGCCACCGTGCTCGCGGAGCTCGAGGTGATGGTGGGGGAAGGCCCGGTGCGCAGCGCGCGGGAGCTGGGTTCGCCGGTGCTGGTGGGTGACTTCGACGGCGTCGAACAGTCGCGCCGCTGGCCGCTGTACGCGCCGCTGGCCGTGCAAGCGGGAGTGCACGCGCAGTTCGTGCTGCCGCTGCGCGTGGGGCTCGTCGACGTGGGCACGGTCGTGTTCCACCGAAAGGCTCCTGTGCCGCTGGAGCCCGTGCTACTGGCCGACGCACTGGCCTACGCTGAACTGACGCTCCTTCTCCTGCTCGACGAGCAAGTCGGCGCGGCGGGTGACGAGTCCGTGGATCTGTCCCTGCGGGCGGCGCAGGTCCACCAGGCCACGGGCATGGTTGCGGCGCAGCTCGACGTCCGGCTCGACGACGCGTTCGCCGCGTTGCGGGCGCGGGCGTTCGCGGAGCAGCGCCCGCTGTCCGACCTCGCCGCCGACGTGGTGGACAGACGAGTTCGGTTCGAGCGGGAAGGGGAAACTCGGTGAAGCACGCGTTCGGTGTGGTGGGAGATGGTACGGGTGGCTGACGGGCAGCTGGTGGACACGTTCGTGGAACTGGCGGACACGCTCACCGACGACTTCGACGTGATCGACTTCCTCCACCTCCTCGCTGCCCGGAGCGTCGCACTGCTGCCGGTGGACGCCGCCGGCATCCTGCTGGCCGGCCCGAGCGGCGCGCTGCAGCTCGTGGCCAGCTCCGACGAGCACGTGCGGCTGCTGGAGCTGTTCCAGCTGCAACGCGACGAGGGCCCCTGCCTCGACGCGTTCCGCACGCGCACCCCGGTGAGCGCGCCCGACCTCGCGCTCGACGACGCCGGCTGGCCCGCCTTCGCGGCGGCCGCGCTCGACCACGGGTTCCACTCGGTGCAGGCGCTGCCGATGCGGCTGCGCTCCGAGGTGATCGGCGCGCTCAACCTGTTTTCGGCGCGCCCCGGTGAGCTTTCGGAGGGAGACCTGCGGGTCGCGCGTGCGATGGTCGACATCGCGACCATCGGCCTGCTGCAGGCGCGCACGATCGAGCAGCACGAGGTGCTCGTCGAGCAGCTGCAGACCGCGTTGAGCAGCCGGGTCGTGATCGAGCAGGCGAAGGGGTTCATCGCGGAACGGCTGAACCTGGAGATGGACCAGGCGTTCACCGTGCTGCGGCGGTTCGCGCGCGGCAACAGCCGGAAGCTGAGCGTGGTGGCGGCCGAGGTGGTGAACCGCTCGGAGACCGTGCGGGAGCTGTTCCGGAACCCACCGATGCGCTGAAACGTTTCGACCGGTCGGCGGAGTGCACAGCTGTGTTTCGGCGCTAACGTCGGTTGCTTCGCCCTGGACCTCGGCGGAATCGGTATCGGTCCGGTCCGGCAGGTGCAGGAGGCGGCGCGCCATGGGCGTGCGTATTCAGTTCGGCGTGCTCTCGAGGAATCGGCGAGGGGTTTCCTCGATCGCGGCGCACCCGTTCGTGATGGGTGTGCGGCTGATCCGAAGGCTCTCGCACCGCCGGGCCCGGAGCCCGGGTTGACGCGTCAGTCGTCTTTTTTCTTCGGCTCCGGCCCGTCCCGCATCAGGCGGCGCAGCTTGGTCAGCGCCCGGTGCTGGCTCACCCGGACGGCCACGGCGCTCGGCAACCCCAGCGCCGCGGCTGTTTCTTCGGCGGAATAGCCGAGGACGACCCGCAGCGTCAGCAGTTCACGCTGCTCCGGCGCCAGGTGTCCCAGCAGCTCCTCGATCTGCAGCCGCGAGTCGGTCTGGGCGAACTCGTCGGGTCCGGGGCGGTCCTCGTCGCCGGCGTCGGCATACGGGTCGGCGCGGTTGCGCGAGCGACGGCGGAACTCGTCGACGACCTTGTTCCTCGCGATGCCGAACACGAACGGCAGGAAGCTGTCCGTCTCGTACCGGTAGCGCGGCAGCTCCACGAGCACCGCGATCAGCACTTCCTGCGCACAGTCCTCGGCACCGCCGCTGAGGCCGAGCCGGCCACGGCAGTAGCGGAGCACGAAGGGGCGCACGAACTCCACGAGCTCGGCCACCGCGGCGCGATCGCCCGCCACGGCAGCCGCGACGAGCCGGCTGTCCGGACGCGGCGACGGCGCGCGGTCGTCGGTGGCCATCCACATCGTTTCCCAGGTCGGGCGGGCCGCCGGACCGAAGTGGCGCGGCGGCATGAGCACGCACGACAACCGGGGGCCGGGGACGCCTGGCGAGCCTCCGACAGCCTGCTCCGAGGGGCCGGGATTGTCCATCGGACAGGCCCGGCAGGGCGAGGACTCGCGTCAGTGCACCCGGCCACTGCGCGCAACGCCGCCGGCACTTTCGTGTTCGCCCGGTGGATGGCCGGCACCTTGGCGAAGAACCGCGTGTATCGCTCGGCGCCGTCTTCGCCCGCACCCGGATCCCACCGGCGGGCCAGCTCCGCGCTGAGCTCGGTGAACCCGTGTTCGATCGGGAACCACCCCAAACCATCCGTAAAGGGGTAATCCGGGAGTAAGCGCAATTTCGGGACAGCTGCGGCGAAAACCTGCCGAAATTGCTCTCGTGAAACATAAACGGACTGTGAAAAGCTCAGCCAAAAGTAGGTTCCTCGGCGGCTTATGCTCCTTCCCAGGTCGACGCACGAAGTGTTTCGGCCAGGTCCCCCACCGTTTGAGAGGAATTGCCATGCGCTTGCGCAAGCTCGTCGCCGCAGCGGTCCCGCTGCCGGCGTTGCTGTGCCTTTCCCTGGCCGGCGTGGCCCACGCCGATCCCTTGATCACCATGAGCGGCAACGCGGCGCCGCTGGCCTCGAGCGCCCGCAGTGGCGACGTCGACGCTGGTCAGCAGATCAACGCGGCGCTGTCGCTGAAGCTGCACAACCAGCAGGGCCTCCAGCAGTTCCTCTCCGACGTCCAGAACCCGGCCTCGCCGCAGTACCACCACTTCCTCACTCCGGAGCAGTTCAATGCGGCATTCGGCCCAACGCAGGCCGACGTCGCCAAGGCCGTTTCATTCCTGAAACAAAACGGTGCGCGCGGAATCGAGGTTTCCGGTAACCGGCAGGCCATCACGTTCACCGGTTCGGCCGCACAGCTCGAATCCACATTCCACACCCGCCTCGGCAATTACACCGACACGACCACCGGTCGCAAGTTCTTCGCCAACGACTCCGCCCCCGCGCTGCCCGCCTCCGTTTCGTCGGTGGTGCAGGCCGTGGTCGGCCTCGACAACCACGCCGTGAAGGAGCACTCGGCCACCACCGCCGCGCCGAAGGTGGTCAAGGCCGTCACGCCGAGCATCCTCAAGACCGCCTACTCCACCAGCGGCCTCTCGGCCACGGGCACGGGCGTGAACGTCGGCTTCGTCGAGTTCGACGGCTACCGCAAGTCGGACATCACCAGCTACGACTCGAAGTACGGCCTCTCCGGCGGCAGCGTCACCACCGTCCCGGTGAGCGGCGCCAACTACGACTCCAGCCCGGGCGACGGCGAGGTCGAGGTCGACCTGGACATCGAGGTCGTGCACGCGCTCGCGTCGAAGGTGAGCTCGTTCGTCTACGAGGCCCCGAACTCCAACGCCGGCGAGCTGGCGATGTACCAGAAGATCGCGTCGGACGCGCGCGTCAACGTCGTCTCCATCTCGTGGGGCTCGTGCGAGTCGGCTGAAGGTTCGTCGGCCGCCAGCAGCGTGAACAACGCGATCGCCTCCGGCACCGCCGAGGGCATCACGTACTTCGCCGCCGCGGGCGACGACGGCACCACCGACTGCGCCCGCCAGACCGGCAGCCTTTCGAAGGCCGTCGACTTCCCGGCGTCCAGCCCCAACGTCACCGGCGTCGGCGGCACCCAGCTCACCGTGACCTCGTCCAACGGCTACAGCAGCGAGAAGGCCTGGAACGACGGCGCCTCGGCCGGCGCCGGCGGCGGCGGCATCTCGACGCTGTTCAACGCCCCGTCCTGGCAGTCGCACCAGAGCACCACGAAGCGCAAGGTCCCGGACGTCGCCGGTGACGCCGCTTCGGGCTCCGCGTACACCATCGTCAGCGAAGGCAGCAGCGGCAACGTCTGGGGCACCTCCGGCGCCGCCCCGCTGTGGGCCGCCTTCACCGCCCTGCAGAACCAGGTCCACGGCGGCTCGCTCGGCAACCTGAACCCGACCTTCTACAGCATCGGCAACGGCTCCTCGTACTCCACGGGCTTCCACGACGTGACCACCGGCAACAACACCTTCAACGGCACCACCGGCTTCACCGCCGGCACGGGCTACGACCAGGTGACCGGCTGGGGCTCTTTCAAGGGCACGGGGCTTTCGGGCCTGATCGGCTGAGTTTTCCTTGCAGTGGGGCCCTTTCCTTCGGGGGAGGGCCCCACTTTCGTGTTTGACCACCGCCGAATCTCCTGCGATGGGCGGGATGTCCGGATCCTGACCCGGGTCGCTGGTCGTGAGCTGCTGCGCGGTCCGGTGGAGTTCACCGCGCTCGTCGGCGCCAGCGCTGTGCTGTCGTTGGCTTTCGACGAAGAGGAGAGCATGCGGTTCATCGAGAAGGTGCTCGCCGAACTGAGTGCGGAGCTACCGACCGCTGAGCAATGAGGTGCTCAGCGGTCGTTGTCCACAGCGACCCCGAGTTGTGGACAAGTCGGGGCCGCAACGGCTTGTGACCGGGTTCTGTCGGGGGTGGCCGATACGATGGACATGGGCGCGCCCCCTAGGGAGGGTGGGTTTGTGTCGGTGGCGGGCTGCCCCGGTGCAAGAGGTGGCGGGCTGCGCCCGGTGCAAAAGAATGCCTGTGAGACCCCCGAAAGACGAAGGCGGACCATGACTTCCACCCGGCAAGACGGAGACACCTGGGACCTCGCCTCCAGTGTGGGGGCGACGGCGACCATGGCCGCGGCGGCGAGGGCGATTGCGACGCGAGAAGACCAAAGCCTGTTCGCCGATCCGTTCGCCGAGCCGCTCGTGCGGGCGGTGGGCATCGATCTGCTCACGAGGCTGGCCAGTGGGGAAGAGCCGCCGGGGGACCTGGTGGGGCGGGTGGCGATCGAGGTCGCCAAGGTGCGCGGGAAGTTCTACGACGATTTCTTCCGGGAAGCAACGAAAGCCGGCATCAGGCAAGTCGTGATCCTTGCCGCGGGACTGGATTCCCGCGCCTACCGGCTGCAGTGGCCGTCGGGAACAATCGTGTACGAGGTCGACCAGCCAGAAGTCGTCGGGTTCAAGACCCGTGCCCTGGGTGAACTCCAGGCGGAGCCGACCGCGGAGCGGCGCGCCGTCGGGATTGATCTGCGTGAGGATTGGCCCGCCGCGCTGAGGGCCAACGGGTTCGACGTGACCGAGAAGACCGCGTGGAGTGCCGAAGGCCTGTTGGGTTACCTGCCGCCCGAAGCGCAGGATCGGCTGCTGGACACGATCACCGCCCTCAGCGCGCCGGGAAGCCGTGTGGCCACCGAGAGCCGGCCGAACCCGAAGCCGGGTGACGACGAGAAGACCAAGGCGGGGCTGAACCAGATCGCGCAACGCTGGCGGGAGCAGGGTTTCGACACGGACATGGCGAAGGTCCGCTACTACGGCGAGCGCAACGAAGCCGCCCCCTACCTGACCGGCCTCGGCTGGGAGCTCAGGGGCGCCACGATCGCGGAGCTGCTGTCCGCCAACGGCCTGCCCCTGGCGGACGACTCGCTGCGGCTCAGCGACGTGCGCTACGTGAGTGGCACCAATGTTCACTCGGGTGGGTGAGACAACCCGCCGGGAGCCGGGATAACCTCCGGATCATGCGCACGATTCGCGACGCCACGCGGGAGCTGCTCCGGAATCTCGGCCTGACCACGGTGTTCGGCAACCCCGGCACCACGGAGATCGCGTTCCTGACCGAGTGGCCTGACGACTTCACCTACGTCCTCGGGCTGCAGGAGTCGGCCGTCGTGGCGATGGCGGACGGGTACGCGCAGGCGACGCGCAAGCCGGTGCTCGTGAACCTGCACTCGGCCGGTGGCGTGGGCCATTCGCTGGGCCACGTGTTCACCGCGTTCCGCGACCGGGCGCCGCTGATCGTGCTGGCGGGGCAGCAGACGCGCTCACTGCTGCCGGACGAGCCGTTCCTGGGGGCCGTGGAAGCGGCGAACTTCCCGAAGCCCTACGTGAAGTGGAGCATCGAGCCGGCGCGGGCGCAGGACGTGCCGGCCGCGATCGCGCACGCGTACTACATCGCGACGCAGGCGCCGCAGGGGCCGGTGTTCGTCTCCGTGCCCGTGGACGACTGGGACGCCGAGGCGACGATGCCGCTGCCCACCGGCCGGCGGACGCAGAGCTTCGCGCCCGACCCCGAAGCCCTCCAGGAGCTGGCGAAAGCCCTGGACCACGCGGAAAACCCGGCGCTGGTCGTCGGCGCCAGTGTGGACGGCGACGGCGCGGTGCCCGACGTGGTCGCGCTCGCCGAGAAGCTCAAGGCCGGCGTCTGGGCGGCGCCGATGTCGTCGCGGTGCTCGTTCCCCGAGGACCACGAGCTGTTCCTCGGCTTCCTGCAGCCCGAGCGCAAGGCGGTGGCCGAGGCGCTGCGCGAGCACGACGTCGTGGTGGTGCTGGGCGCGCCCGCCTTCACCTACCACGTGTACCGCGGCGAGCCGGAGCAGCCGTTGCCGCCGCTGTACCTCGTGAGCGACGACGAGCAGATCCTCGCCCGCGCGGGCAACGGCACCGGCATCCGCGCCACGCCGAAGCTCGCCATCCAGGCCCTCGCCCGAGAGGTCACCGCGAAGAGCCGCGAAACCCCGGCCCCGCAAGCAAAGCCCGCCAAGCCCGCCGAAACCACGCCGATCTCGCCGGACTTCGCCTACGCCACGGTCGCGGATCTGCTGCCGGACAACGCGATCGTCGTCGAGGAGACGCCGAGCCACCGCAACTGCCTCCACGACCACCTGCCGATCACCTCCACCGACACGGGATTCCTCACCGTCGCGAGCGGGACGCTCGGCTACGGCCTCCCGGCGGCCGTCGGCGCGGCACTGGGGCGGCCCGACCGCAAGGTCGTCGCGATCCTCGGCGACGGCTCCAGCATGTACTGCGTGCAGGCACTGTGGACGGCCGCGCGCGAGAACGTGCCGGTCACCTTCGTGGTGCTGGACAACGCGCAGTACGCGGCCGTGCGGATCCTCGGCGAGTCGGCCGGTGGCAAGAAGGTGCCGGGCACCGAGCTCGGCGGCATCGACTTCGCGCAGCTCGCGCAGAGCATGGGCGTGCCCGCGCGGACCGTCGAAGAGGGCGCCGACCTGCGAGACGCGCTCGCCGAAGCCCTCGCCGAAAACGGTCCCGCCCTCGTGCACGTCAAGGTGGACCCGAATCCGCAGAAACTGTATTGATCTTCGCGATTGACCCGACCGGGTGACGCTGTTTGGATGACCGGGTGCAGCCTCTACTGACTCCCGGACAGCAGGAACTCGTCGCACAGGCCGGCAAGCTCGCCGACGTCTTCGCCGAGCGAGCCAGCCTGCACGACCGCGAGAACTCCTTCCCCCACGAGAACTACGACGACCTGCGGGAAGCGGGTTTCCTGCGCCTGTCCGTGCCGGAGGAGCTGGGCGGCTTCGGCGCGGGCCTGCCGGAGATCCTGCCGGTGCTGGAACGCCTGGCGATGGGCGACGGCGCCACCGCGCTCGCGTTCACGATGCACCTCTCGCCGCTGGGGCAGTGGGCGAGCGTCTGGCGGCGCACGCAGTCGCCGCGGCTGGCCGAGCTGCTCACGAAAGCCGCCGAGGGCAAGCTGATCTGGGCGTCGGTGACCAGCGAAACGGGCCTGCGCAACGACATGACGGACTCGAACACCGAGGCCGTCCGCGTCGAAGGCGGGTTCGAGCTCACGGGCCGCAAGAGCTTCGCCACCAACACGGCCGTCGCCACGCACTGCTCCACCACCGCGCGGTACGAGGACGCCGAAGGCGGCCCGCGCCTGATGCTGTGCCAGATCGCGCTCGACCAGCCCGGGGTGAAGATCCACCAGACCTGGGACACCATGGGCATGCGCGGCACGCAGAGCAACGACGTCGAGCTCACCAAGGTGTTCGTCGAGGACAGTGCCGTCGTCCACTCGCTGCCGGTGAAGCACCTCGACGCGCGGGTGCTGGAAACCGTGTGGTCGTGGGCGATGCCGGCGTTCTCGGCCGTCTACACGGGAGTCGCGGCCGGGGCGCTCGACTGGACCGTCCGCTCGCTGCAGAAGCGCGGCAAAACGGGCGATCCGGTGCTGCAGGACGTGATCGGCGAGTGCCAGATCCTCCTCGACAGCTCGCGGGCGCTCATCCGCAGCCACGCCGAAGACGTGATGTCGCGCCGCCTCTTCACCGGCGACGTGCAGGACGGAGTGGCCCGCTGCGCCGTCGTGAAGTACGTGGCCGCCAACAACGCCGTGCAGGTGATGCAGCGCCTCGTCGACGTGCTGGGCGGCATGTCGTACACGAAGAAGCTGCCGTTCGAGCGGATGTGGCGTGACGTGCAGGCGAGCACGTTCATGCCGATGGGCAACCTGGCCACGCGCAAGCTGGTGGGCGCCAACGTGCTCGGCGTGCGGACGCTGCCGGAGATCGGCCCCGACGAGACCGGCCCGGACTCGCGAGCCAAGGCCTGAGACGCAAGAACGGGGCACCCGCCGAGGGTGCCCCGTTCCGCAAGAACAGCTTCAGCTCTTGGCTTCGGCCTTCACCGCAGCCGCAGCCGCAGCTTCAGACTCGGACTCGGACTCCACCAGCTCACGCTCGGCCTCATCCGCGCGGGCAGCCGAAGCCGGCCCGTGCAGCAACCGCGCCACCTCGCCGCGCAGCGTCACGAACTCGGCGGACTCCCGCGTCGTGATCTGGTCCCGCTCCGCCGGCAGGTCCACAGGCAGGTCGGCGACGATCGACGCCGGCGACTTCGACAGCACGAGCACCCGGTCACCCAGGTACACGCTCTCGTCGATGTCGTGCGTCACCAGCAGCACCGTGGTGCCCTGTTCGCGCTGCACGCGCCGCAGCAGGTCCTCCAGCTCGAAGCGCGTCTGCGCGTCCACGGAGGCGAACGGTTCGTCCATGATCAGCAGCGCCGGCCGCGACGCCAGCGCCCGAGCGATGGACACGCGCTGCTGCATACCGCCCGAAAGCTGCCACGGGAACTTCGCCCCGACCCCGTCCAGCCCGACGGCCGACAGCGCCGCGGCGGCCCGCTTGCGCCGCTCGGCCTTGTCGAGTTTGGTCCAGCGCAAGGGGAACTCGACGTTCTTCGCCACCGTCAGCCACGGGAACAGCGAACGGCTGTAGTCCTGGAACACCACGGCGAGGTCGTCCGGCACGCCGGTGACCAGGTCGCCGTGCAGGCTCACGGTGCCCGACGTCGGCGGCACCAGGCCCGCGATCGCGCGCAGCAGCGTCGACTTGCCGCACCCCGAAGGGCCGACGATGCACGCCAGCTGGCCTGCCTCGACGGTGAACGTCAGGTCGTTCACGGCGACGTGCGCCTTGTCGCCCGTGCCGTAGCGGTGGCTGAGGTCGGAGACCTCGAGCATGGTCGACATTCTGACTACCTTCCGGAAAGTTCTAGTGACGGCCGGGCTGCCACTTGAGCACCCGGCGCTCGACGGCGAGCAGGGCCGCGTTGAACCCGTAACCCAGGATGCCCAGCAGCACGATCCACGCCCACATCTGGTCGAAGTCGTACGCGCGCTGGGCGGCGATCAACGCGTAGCCGATGCCGTTGAGCGAGCCGACGAGCTCCGAGATCGCCATGAGGATCAGCGAGATCGACAGCGAAAGCCGCAGACCCGCGAAGATCTTCGTCATCGCGGCCGGCAGCACGACCGTGGTGATCCAGTAGAACCGCGGCGTGCGGAACGCCCGCGCGGTCTCCGCCTTCACCTTGTCGACCGAGCGCACGCCGTCCACCGTGTTGAGCACGATCGGCCACACGGAACCGAAGATGATCGTGGCGATCTGCATGCCCGGTCCGATGTGGAACAACACGATGAACACCGGAACCAGCGCGGGCGGCGGGATCGCGCGGAAGAACGCGAACAGCGGCCCCACGTAGTCCATGCCGGTCTTCGAGCGTCCGAGCGCCGTTCCCAGTGCGACACCCAGCACCACCGAGAGCAGCCAGCCGCCCAGCACCCGCGCGAGGCTGGGCAGGACGTGGTCGAACACCGCCTGGCCGAGGAAGACATGCGAAGCCGGGCCGGAGAACCACAGCTGCACCGCCGCCGCGACGATCTTGGTGGGCGGCGGGAAGAACACGCTTTCCGTGAACTGCGTGATGACCTGCCAGATCACCACGAGCACCACGAACAGCAGCCACTTGCGTGCGAACCCGCTCAGGCCACGGCTCACGCGGCCGCGCGCGGCGCTCACCGGTTTGCCGACGACGGTCACGCGACGGTCCCTTCGTCGTTGCTGCTCCAGCGGAACAGGCGCTTGCCCAGCCGCTCGAGCCCCTCGTTGGCCAGGTATCCCAGCACCCCGGCCACGACGGTGCCCGCGAGCACCAGGTCCATCCGCCCCGAGCCGGACGACGCCTCGAGCACGAACTGCCCGATTCCCAGCTTCGCGCCCGCGAGGAACTCCGTGCTGATCACGAGGATCAGCGAGATCGCTGCCGACATCCGGATGCCGGTGAACACGAACGGCGCCGCGTGCGGCAGCGCCACCGAGGTCAGCAGCCGCGACTTCGGTGTGCCGTAGGAGCGCGCGGTCTCGATGAGCACCGGGTCGATCTCGGCCATCGCGTAGATGGTGTTGAACAGGATGGGCCACACCGCCGCGTAGACCGCGAGCAGGATCTTCGACTCGGGCCCGCCGCCGACCACGATCAGGATCAGCGGGATCCACGCCACGGACGGGATGGGCCGCAGGAACTCGACGATCGCCTTGGTCGCGTCGCGCAGCCAGCGGACGCTGCCGAGCAGCAGCCCGGCCGGCACCGCGACGGCGATGGACACGGCCATCGCGATCAGCCACGCCAGCACCGACGCGATCACGTCACGCACGAACTCGGTGTCGCCGAGCAGTTCGCCGATGCGCGCGAACACGACGGTGGGCGGCGGCACGTCGTTCTGGTCGATCAGGCCGGCCCGCACGGCGACCTCCCAGATCAGGAGGAAGCCGAGCAGGCCGACCAGGTTCCGAACGAGTCGCACGTCAGGAAGCGCTCGGCTGTGCCACGATCATCTGCGCGACGTCGATCTTGGCCGGGATCGACCCGAACTGCTGCAGCAGGTCCGGCACGCGCTGCAGACGACGGGCGTCCAGAGTGGACTGGAAGGTGAGCAGCGCGGTGAGCGAGGCGGTGGCCTCGTCGACCTTCGAGAACTGCACCATCAGCGGCTCGATCTTCGAGCGGTCCGCCGACTCCTTCGTGGCGCGCAGCATCGCGCGCTGGAACGCGGCCACCGTCTTCGGGTTCTCCGAAGTGAACTTGCCCAGCGAGCCGTAGCCCGCGGTCGGGAAGTCCTGCGTGGCACCGGTCGCGGTGTCGATGATCGGCACCGTGCCGTTGGTCTTGGCCGAGCCCGTGATGAACGGCTCGGTGAGGAAGCCCGCGTCCACGTCGCCGCGCTTCACGGCCGCGCCGATGCTCGGGAACGGCAGGGAAACCCACTTCACCTGGGAGAAGTCCACGCCGTTGTCGCGCATCACGGACTTCGTCAGGGTGTCGCAAATGGTGTTCTGCGCAGTGATGGCGATCTTCTTGCCCGCCAGGTCGCGCACGCTCTTCACCGAACCGTTGGGCATGGCCACGATCTCGGTGCTCTTCGGGCCGGCCGAGGAGGCGTCGGACACGAACTTGATGTCCGCGTTGCCCTTGCTCTTCGCGATGAAGAACGGCGTGTAGCTCGCGTAGGCGACGTCGACCTCTCCGGACAGGAGCTTCGTCACGGATGCGTCGCCGCTGGCGGCGTCGACGGACTCGACCTCGAGGCCTTCGTCCTTGAAGTAGCCGTTCTGCACCGCGAGGTGGAACGGCGCGACGTCGATCGTCGGCATGATCGAGACCTTGATCTTCGTCTTCTCGAGCCCCGACGCGCCGCTGCTGCTGCCCGAGTCGTCCGAACCTCCGAGCAGGCCGCAGCCGCTCGCGGTCAGTGCGACGCCGCTCGCCAGGGCGAGGGAGAGGAAGCCACGGCGCCCGAGTCTTGCCTGGCTGCTCCCGGCTGTTTCAAACAAGGCCACTCCTTGGAGAATGAGGTCACATGGGTGTTGACCGGTGCTGGGTTTGGTGGGTGTGGCTCATTGTCCGGAGTCACGCGGCCACTGTAGAGAAGCGACGCATCCATCACAATGGGTGTTCATCAACGGTCCGACAGTGGCGTGAATCACTCGATCAGGGGATCGAGGTGGTCGAGTTGAAGATCATCCGGCACGTCGGAGCCAACTACGAATCGGCTTGATCCGCTACCTGGGTGTTCCGGATCGGCTGTCAAGAGGGTTACAAATCACCGAGTCGTTCGCTACCCTCTGCTCCGGCAGTGTGAGGTGTGGACCACCGATGTAGTGAGAGTCAGCCTCGCTGAGAGGCACTCTGCGCAGGCCGGCACTCGTCGGCGGACTGGTGGCTTAGGCCTAATGGACCAGTGATCGACCAGTGCGGGGACCGAACGCCATGCAAGTACTGAACCGATTCCGCGTCCAGGGCGGCGCGAAACCGCACCTGGAAGTGGATCTTTTCCCCCGAAAGGGTGTAATGGCCCAGGTCGACCGGGCCGCTGAGGTGCCGGGCGGCCTGCCGGGAGCGTGCGGGTAGTGGTCGCGGGCACGGCAGGCTTCAACTCACAGGGTCCCTCGGGCCCGGACGAAGATGGTGGTGCGGCGGTGCCGAACGAAGACACCGCGGGGGTGGGAGGGGCCCCTGCGCGCGAAAGTGGGGCGAATCCCGCACGACGGGGTTCGGTCTTCGCGCTGAACAACTGGCGGCTTCGCTCGAAGCTCGCCCTCATCCTGATCATCCCGACGCTCACGGCGCTGGTGCTCGGCGCGCTGCGGGTGGCGGACGACGCGCAGCAGGCCGTGCAGCTCGGCCACACCGCGGACCAGGTCGCGTTCGCGGGCAAGGTGACCACGGTCATCCACGACCTGCAGGGCGAGCGCAGCCTTGCCGTCGCCCGGATCTCCTCCGGCGACGCGCTGCGCCAGACCGGGCTCGACGCGCAGATCGCGAAGGTCGACCACGACGTCGAGGACCTGCGCAACTCGCTGGTCAACCTGAATCCCGATGACCAGGCCACCGCTGATCGGTACGCCCGCGGAATCCAGCGCCTCGACGCGCTGCGCCCGCTGCGCGCGGCCGTGAGCTCCTCGTCCTACTCGGACATCGCGGTGCTCGACACCTACTCCTCCATCCTCAACTCGCTGATCCAGCTGGGCCGCGAGGTGACCACCGCGGTCACCGACCGGGACCTGCTGCGCCTGGGCAACAGCACGCAGGCCATCAGCGAGGCCAAGGAGTTCACGCTCCGCGGCGACACGGCACTGGAGATCGCGGCCTTCCGCAACGGCTTCCCCGGCGACCTCCTCGACGAGACGCGCGCCGCCGAGGCCAGTGGCGACGCGTCGATCGCGGCGTTCCTCGCGAACGCCACCGACGACCAGGTGCAGCTGTACTCCGACACCGTCTCGGGCCCGGAGGTCGACGACCGGCGCCGCATCCAGACGCAGGCGTTCTCCTTCGCGCAGCAAGGCGAAGCGCTCAACATCGACCCGACGCAGCTCGGGCAGGACAGCACCGTCGCCTCCGACAAGATGCGCGCGGTCGAGACGAACCTGCTCACGCAGCTGCGGACGCAAGCCGACGACCTGGCCAGCTCGGCCGTGCGCTCGGCGTGGGTCGGCGGTGTGATCGTGCTCGCGGCGCTCATCGCGGCGTTGATCCTGATGCTCGTGATCGCCCGCCTGATGCTGCGGCCGCTGCGCGTGCTGCGGACCACGGCGCTCGACGTGGCCTACACCCGGCTGCCGGAGACGGTTCAGTCCATTCTGGACGATCCGGACCCGGTCAACGCGTCCAAGAAGGCCGTCGACCCGGTGCCGGTCACCTCACGCGACGAGATCGGTGAAGTGGCGCGCTCGTTCGACGTGGTCCACGGTCAGGCCGTGAAGATGGCCGCCGAGCAGGCCCTGCTGCGCGAGAACGTCAACGGCATCTTCGTGAACCTCTCGCGGCGCTCGCAGCGGCTGGTGGAACGCCAGCTCGGCGTGATCGACCGGCTCGAGGCCGACGAGCAGGACCCGGACCACTTGGCGAGCCTGTTCGAGCTCGACCACCTCGCCACCCGGTTGCGGCGCAACGGTGAGTCGCTGCTGGTGCTCTCGGGCGCCGGCCTCGCGAAGTCCGTGCCCAAGCCGGTGCCGGCGGCCGACGTGATCGGCGCCGCGGTGTCGGAGATCGAGCAGTACGCCCGCATCGAGGTCGGCATCGTCCCCGAGGTCGCCGTGCAGGGCCTCGCGATCCACGACCTCGTGCACGTGCTCGCCGAGCTGCTCGACAACGCGACCTACTTCTCCGAGCCGGAGACGAAGGTCACAGTGCGGGCGGTCGTGACTCGCAAGAAGGCCCTGGCGATCCAGATCACCGACCACGGTGTCGGCATGACGGAGGACCGGCTCGCCGAGGTCAACCAGCGCCTGGCCGACCCACCGGACCTCGACGTCTCGGTGACGCGGCGAATGGGTCTGTACGTGGTCGCGCGCCTGGCCCAGCGCCACGGCATCGAGGTGCGGCTGCGCGAGAACGAGGACATCGAGGGCGGCGTGATCGCCCGCGTGGTGGTGCCGGCGGAGCTGCTCACGCAGCTGCGCGTGGCCAACCCCATGCCGCGCCACACGCCGCCGCCGTTGAACCGCAACGAGGTCTCGCACCCGAGCCTGCCGTCGGTCAACCGGCAGCAGTTCGACCAGTTCGACTCGCAGTTCGACTCGACGCCGCCGAGTTCCACGCCCGCTTCGGCACCGCCCCCGGCTCCGGCCGCACCGGCCGTGCCGGCGCAGTCCAACGGTGGCCTCGTGCCGCTCGACCAGCCGATCAGCCTCGACGACCTGGTGGCGGGAAACCGTGCCGCAGGGCCGTTCCTGAGCCCCGAGGCGTCGCTGCCGGAAGCGCCGGCGTGGCCCACGGCCGAGGACCTCGCCCCGCTCACCCAGCAGTCCAACGGGGATGGTGCGAGCCTGTCGGAGACCCAGTTCCCGCCGCTGGTGCTCCCGAAGCGCGAACCGAAGTACGTCGCGCCGGAGGAGCCGAAGCGGGAGGAACCGGCCGTGGACGACGGCGCGTCGGCCCTCGAGGACGACGTGCCCACGCGGCGCCTGCCGATCTACCAGTCGGTGCTCTCGCGGTGGTTCAGCGAGGGCAGCGAGGACGGCGAACCCGGTGCGTCCGACGAGGTCGGCGCCCCGGCTGCCGACGCGGCCCCGGCCGAGGCGGCTCCGGCGGAACCGGAAGCCGCCGAGGCACCCGGGGCCCCGGCGACGAACGGGTCCTCGGCCGCCGCCGAGGACCCGTCCGGGATCGACGGCGCCTTCGACAGCCGTGAGGAGGAGCCGATCGAAGCGACGCCTCTCTACCCCGGTTCCGACGACGGCTGGAGCAGCGCGTCGGACGAGGGCTGGCAGGCCGCGCAGTCGTTGCTGGAGAAGAAGGCCGAGGAGATCACGCCGGCGGGCCTGCCCAAGCGGGTGCCCAACGCGTACCTCGTGCCCGGTTCGATCGGCGGCGACTCGGCACCGGATGACCAGCACAATTCGTTCACCGACGCGACTGCCGGTCTGCCCGGAACGGGTGCTATCACCCGCTCGGCCGCCGCGGCCCGCAACAGGATGGCAAGCTTCCAGCGTGGGTACACCTCCGGACGGCACGCATTGAAGGATCGGCCGGCCGACGAAGCCCGGCTCGACGACGAAGGCGTACGGGTCACCGGGTCCGGGTATGTGAGCGACAGCAGTGAGGAGCGACAGTGACACGGGCGGGTGCAGTGCAGCCGGGGGGCGGCTCGGCGCAGCCGAACGGCAGGGCCGGCGGCGGCGTGGCGGGCAGCTTCGCGTGGCTGATCACGGACTTCGTCCACCGGGTTCCGGGCGCGGCCCACGCGGTGGTCGTTTCGGCCGACGGGCTCCTGCTCGCGGCTTCGCGAGGGCTGCCGAAGGACCGGGCCGACCAGCTGGCGGCGGTCGCCTCCGGGCTGACCAGCCTGGCGCGCGGCGCGGCGAAGGTGTTCGAAGGCGGCCCGGTCGCGCAGACCGTGGTCGAGATGGCCAACGGCTTCCTCTTCCTGATGTCGGTTTCCGACGGCTCGTGCCTCGCGGTGCTGGGCGCGCCGGACAGCGACATCGGTCTCGTCGTGTACGAGATGACGTTGCTGGTCGAACGAGTCGGCCAGCAGCTGACGCCGGAAATGCGCGCGCAACTGCAGGGCGCTGCGATCCGCCGCTAGGCGGATCGGGAACTTCAGGAGCAGACCGTGGACGACGGGCGCTTGAGGGGCGATGGCCGGCTCGGTGACGACTTCACCGGCGGCTGGGCCGAGGCCGGCGAAGGCCGGGAGGACTGGAAGTCCTTCCGGGACCGAGTGGACCGCGAGTGGCGCGCCCGGCGCGCCACGGGATCCGACGCGGACCCGGTGCGGGAGCCGCCGAACTGGCTGACGGACTCCAACGCCGGGCAGCAGCCGATCACCGGCGAGTACCGCGACCGCCTCCTGGGCGGCCCGGGTGCCGAGCTGTTCGGCGGCGCGAGCGGGCCGCTGTACGACTCCGCGGAGTTCGCGGCGTTCAGCGCGCAGCGCGACGGCTCGCCGGGACCGTCGTCCAACGAGCTGGCCGAAGCCCTGCCGCTGCAGGCGGCGGGCGAGTTCGTCGACGAACCGCCGGTGGCCGAGGTGGAGACGTCCGGGCTCGTGCGCCCGTACTTCCGCACGCGCGGCCGGACGAGGCCGACCTACGACCTCGCGATCGAGGCCCTGGTCTCGACCAGCGAACAGGGGCGCGTGCTGGACCGCGTGCGCGTGCCCGAGCACCGGTCCATCTGCGATCTGTGCATCGACACCCGCTCGGTCGCGGAGGTGGCGGCGCTGCTGCGCCTGCCGCTCGGCGTCGTGCGGGTGCTCATTGGTGACGTGGCGGGTCTCGGACTGGTGCTGGTGCACACCACCAGCAGCACTTCCTCGGGCGACCGCCCCAGTATCGAGTTCATGGAAAGGGTGCTCAGTGGGCTTCGGAGAATTTGACTCCGACGCGAACACACCGCAGGTGACGGGTCCGACCTCGTCGGCCAAGATCGTGGTCGCGGGTGGGTTCGGTTCGGGCAAGACGACGCTGGTCGGGGCGATCTCGGAGATCGACCCGCTGACCACCGAGGCCATGATGACCGAGGCGAGTGTCGGCCACGACGACACTTCGGCCACGCCGAACAAGACGACCACCACGGTCGCCATGGACTTCGGCCGGATCTCGCTCGACTCGGACCTCGTGCTGTACGTGTTCGGCACGCCGGGCCAGCACCGGTTCTGGTTCATGTGGGACGACCTCGCCGTCGGGGCGATCGGGGCCGTGGTGCTGGTGGACACGCGCCGCCTCGCCGACGCGTTCCCGTCCATCGACTTCTTCGAGAACCGGAAACTGCCGTACGTGGTCGCGATCAACTGCTTCGACCGGTTGCTGCACCACCAGATCGAAGACGTGCGGCACGCGCTGACGATCTCACCGTCGGTGCCGATCATGGCCTGCGACGCTCGCGAGCGTGACTCCGCCAAGCAGGTGCTGATCTCGGTCGTGCAGCACGCCATCGCTCACGACACGGCACTGAGGGCAGGCTAGAACCCGAGTACCCGGAACCGGGTGCGGCCGTTGGAGTGAACTCCACGTGCTTCACCCGCTTCGGGGAGTGGTGCCTCCGACCGGAGTAGGGCCCCACGCCCGCTCTTCGGTACGGTCGGGGCCGGCAAGGCCCGAACGGGCAGCCGAACGGTCGGTGACCTGCGCAGACACCCCGCTGCGCACAGTTGCCGGCGCCACCACCGAGTGACCCACGTAGGCGTGGTCCCGCTGGGCTTCGCGCGGTGTGCGTCCGTATCGGTACGCACAGTGCTCGGGTGCTCGCCCGACGCGGACTCGACAGTGTCGGGCGGGTGAATACGCTGGAACGGCGTCTTCACGCCCGCCCGGCGATCATGGCGGTGTTCGGCGGTGTTCGACCAGTTTGGAGGGACAGTGACCGTTTCCGGCCAGGAAGGCCAGGGCACGTTCAGCTGGCTGATCACGGACTTCGTGCGCCGGGTGCCCGGCGCCGCCCACGCCGTGCTGGTGTCGGCCGACGGTCTCCTGCTCGCGCCGTCGGAAGGTCTGCCGCAGGAGCGCGCCGAACAGCTCTCGGCCGTCGCGTCGGGCCTCGTGAGCCTCACTCAGGGCGCCGCGCGGTGCTTCGAGGCCGGTGGTGTGAACCAGACGGTGGTCGAGATGGAGCTCGGGTACCTGTTCCTGATGTCGGTGTCCGATGGGTCGTCGCTGGCCGTGCTGGCCGCCCCCACGTGTGACATCGGCACGGTCGCGTACGAGATGACGCTGCTCGTAGAGCGCGTCGGCCAGCAGATCACGCCGGAACTGCGCGCCCAGCTCCAGGGCGGGGTGCGTGGTTAGTACATGAGGATCTCCGGCTTCGGCGAACAAGACACGGGCGCTTGGGACGCGCTGCACAAGGGGACCGATCGTGAAGGCGTGGACTCGCCGAGCCATTTCGAGCTGAGCACGCTGAAGACGATGCTGCCGCACCGGCGGCCGGCTGCTTCCGCGGTGCCGCCGCCTGCACCTGTTCGTCCCGTTGCTCCGGTTCCGGCTGCTCCCGAGTCTTCGTCGTCTTCCGAGTACTACGACGATGACGGGTACGAGTGGGTCGAGGACGGGGAGTCGGGGTACTGGCAGGAGACGGGGACTTCCTCGGGCTACTACGACGCCGAGTCGTACCTGACGCACGAGGACCGGCAGGTGCCGGAGGACTCCGCGTACTACCAGGCTCCGGAGCGGCGGCACCTGGCCGCGGTGGAGGAGCCTGAGAGCGCGGCGGGGTATCAGCAGGATGCTGCTAACGCCTCGGGGTACCAGCGGGTTCCGGAGTCCTACGGCTATGAACCGGCTCCTTCGGACGCGGCTTACGCTTCGGGCTGCCAGCAAGCTCCTGTCGCTGACGACTACCACCGCGGGACACCGGCTCCCGACGCTTACGCCACGGGCTACGAGCAGGCTCCCGCCTCCGATGCGGCTCATGCCACGCGGTACCGCCAAGCACCGGCTTCCGATGCCTATGCCATGGAGTACCACCAGGCGCCGGGCTCCGATGCGGCCTCGGGCTACCACGAGGCGCCGGCGTCTGACATGGCCTACTTCCAGGCTCCCGCTTCCGACGCCGCTTACTCCACGGGCTACCACCGGGCTCCGGTCTCCGACGCGGCTTTTGCTTCCGGCTACCACCAGACGCCCGCTCCGGATTCCTACGCTCCGGGCTACCAGCACGCCGAGCCGTACTCCTCCGGCCACCACCAGCTGCCTGCGTCCGATGCCGGCTATCCGGTGGACTACAACCGTTCTGCCGCACCGGAGTCGCACGCCGAGCACCACCGCCCGTCCGGCGACGAGTACTCCTCGGGCTACTTCGAAGCGCCTGCCTACGAGTCGGCCGAGTCGACCGGCCGCCACGCTGTCGTAGCGCCTTCGCACCAGGACCAGCGCCGCGCCGCCGTCGACATCGCCGACCGCGACCGGCCGCACCGGCCCACGCCGGCCGACACCGGCTACCTCCCGCCGGCCGACGCCCAGCACCGCCTCGCCGAGCCCCCGGAGCGCATCACCGGTCGCCGCCGCGCGCCCGAACCCGTTGCGCCGCAGCAGGATTCGTATGCGCCGGAGCCTGCCACGCAGCAGTACGCGCCCGAACCCGTTGCGGCACACCAGGATCAGGACCCGGCCGAGCCGTACTCACCCGAGCCCGAGCAGGCCTGGTCCCGCGAAGACCGCACTCCGGCGGCGAAACCGGCCAAGTCCCGCGTCCGTCCGTACGCCCGCACCCGCGGCCGCACGCGCTCCGACCACAACCTCGCGCTCGAAGCCCTCGTCTCCACCAGTGACGACGGCCGCCGCTACCGGGGTGTGCGCTCGATCGAGCACCGCCGCATCTGCGACCTCTGCCTGGACACCCGCTCGGTCGCGGAGATCGCCGCCCACCTCCACCTGCCGCTCGGCGTGGTGAAGGTCCTGGTCGGCGACATGGCCGACATCGGCCTGGTCCTCATCCACCAGACCGAACTCGTGCTGGGCGACCGCTCCTCGCGCGACTTCATGGAGCGCGTGCTGCAGGGCCTGCGCAACCTCTGAGCCGTCAGAGGGCGCTGCCGGTGCCGGCTCCGCGCAGCAGCGTGTCGACGACGATCGTCGCGAGCGCGTCGGGGCTCTTGGCGTCCGTGTCATGCGCGGCTTCGTGGATGAGCGCGTAGTAGACGCGGCGGGTCCAGTCCAGGTCCACGTCCGCGCGCAGCACGCCGGCTTCCTGCGCGCGCCGGAACAGCCGCGCGCAAGTTTCGCGCACCTCCTCGTGCACCCGCGCGACCTCGGGGTTCGCCGAGGACGCCTGGCTCATCGCGAAGCCCCAGCCGATCTTCACGCCGAGGACGTTCGCCGTCGCCTGGTACAGCGCCACCAGCGGTGGCACGGCATCCGGGTGCGCGGCGTCCACCGCCGAGGCGAAGCGCTGCGTGGCCCACAGTGCCAGCGCGTCGACGAGAGCTTCCCTGGTCGCGAACCGCCGGTGCACGGTCGTCCGCGCGACGCCGGCGGCCTCGGCGACCTGCTCCATCGTCGCGGCCGGATCGCGGCTGAAGGTCTGCTCGGCCGCCTCGAGGATCGCGGTCATCGTCCGCTCGGCGTCCGCGCGCAGGGGTCGGGTGCTCATGGCGAGACTTTACATCACTGTACCTGTTCTCCTCTTAGTTGCGTCATTTTTGTTGCAAGTAGTAGCTTAGCTGCACGTCGATGACGCAACTGGGAGGTAATCGCCATGGAGTACACCCGCCTCGGCCGCAGTGGGCTCACGGTCTCGCGGCTCGTCCTCGGGACCATGAACTTCGGCTCACGAACGTCCGAAGAGGACAGTCACGCCCTCATGGACCGCGCGCACGAGCACGGCATCACGTTCTTCGACACCGCCAACGCGTACGGCGAGCAGCCCGGCGGCACCGAGGAGATCCTCGGCCGCTGGTTCGCCCGCGGCGGCGACCGGCGTGAGCGGACCGTGCTGGCCACGAAGCTCTTCTCGCCGACCGGCGACGGCCCGAACGACCGCGGCCTGTCCGCGCGCCACATCCGCCACGCGATCGACGCGTCCCTGCGCCGGCTGCGCACCGACCACGTCGACCTGTACCAGATGCACCACATCGACCGCGCCACGCCGTGGGACGAGATCTGGTCGGCGTTCGAAGTCCTTCACCAGCAAGGAAAAGTGCTGTACTTCGGCTCGTCCAACTTCGCCGGCTGGCACCTCGCCCAAGCGCAGGAGGCCGCGGCGTCACGGCACTTCCTCGGCCTGGTGAGCGAGCAGTCGATCTACAACCTGCTGTCGCGCTGGGCCGAGCTCGAAGTGCTCCCCGCCGCCCGGGCCTACGGCCTCGGCGTCATCCCCTGGTCCCCGCTCCACGGCGGCATCCTCAGCGGGGTGCTCCGCAAACAACGCGACGGCAGCGCCGACCGCAGCGGCACCGGCCTGTGGGCGGCCAGCCTCACCGCCCACGCCGACTCCGTCGCCGAGTACGAGAAGCTCTGCGCCGACCTCGGCGAAGACCCCGCCCACGTCGGCCTGGCCTGGCTGCTGGCCCAGGACGGCGTCACTGGTCCCGTCATCGGCCCCCGCACCGCAGCCCACCTCGACGGCTCACTGCGCGCCCTCGAGCTGAAGCTGGACGCGGACACCCTCGCCGAGCTGGACCGGATCTTCCCGGCCCCGGGTCCGAACGGCGCGAAACCGGCGCCGGAGGCCTATGCCTGGTGAAGGCCTACTCCTCCACCAACGCGGCCGAAGTGATCCGGTGCAACGGATACCGCTCGTGATCCGTTCCCTCCAGCACGCCGCCGCCCACGCGTACGGGACGCACGACGCGCTGGCTGGCCGTGCCGCGGGAGTCGACGAAGCCGATCCACACCTCGCGGCGTTCGAGGGTCGCGCGGGAGAGCAGTTCGAGCGTCGCCGTCGTGTCGGCGCCCCCGCCGGAGTGGGCGCGAACGGCGGAGCCGCGGCGGCGGGCGGTGGCCGCGTCGCCGGCGCGGAGGTTGGCGACGATGCGCGTGGCCTGGTCGTCGGTGAGCACGGCCTGCTCGCCGGGGCGTGAGCGGGCCGCTCGCGTGCGCGCGGGCAGCCGTCGGCCGGACGGGCGGATGTCGACGACGCGGCCGTCCGGGCCTTCGGCGGCGGGTGCGAAACCCGCACTGCGCAAGGCTTCCAGGACTTCGCCGAGCGGCACGGGGCTGATCAGGACCGTCGGTGCGATCATGCGCAGGTCGTAGTCCGCGGCGACGGGGTGGGCGAGCACCTCGGCCAGCAGGGCCTCGTCGTCACAACGAAGGAACGAGCCGGCGGCCCCGCCGCGCAGGCGGCCGTGGCGGCGGGCGACGTCGTCGATCAAGTACGTGAGCGCCTGCGGCACGGGGGTGGCGGACTTGGCGCGGAACAGCGCGTGGAGCTCGTCGGCCGTGCGGCCGGTGTCGAGGGCGCGGCGCACGGTCGTCTCGGTGACGCGGTAGACCGTCGCGTGCCCGGCCGACTCGATGTCGGCGACGGCGGCCATGGCGGTCGCGAGCTCGGGCTCGAGTGGTCCCGGCGCGACGACCGTGAGGTCCGCCTGCACCAGCACGTGGTCGACCGGCGTGGGCAGGGCGTCGTGCATCGCCTCGACGGCGCCGGGGCGGTCGTCCTCCAGCAGCAGCCGCGTGGCGGTGGTCAGCGCGCCCAGGCCGACCAGGCCCAGCGCCGACGCCTCGGCCATCGTCCAGCGCACGGTCTCGTCGCGCAGCCGCCCGCCTCGCCGCGGCGCGCGCCACGCGAGCACGGCCACCAGCTCGTCCACGCTCTTCACCCCGGACCCGGGTGCCAAGTCGCCCAAGGCAATGAGTACCCGACGCCGCGAAACCGGCGCCAGCGGCCGGCGCAGGTCCTCCGACAACGGCGCGATCGGCTTGTCCTTCGCGTCCCGCCCGCCGGCCAGCCCGGGCAGCCGCGGCAGCTCCAGCCACGCCTGCGCGAGCGTCATCCAGCGCTGCACGGTCGGCGACGCGAGCCACGAATCCGTGAGCGTGGTCGGCACCCACTCCGGCGTCGTCGCCTCGCTGTCGGCCACCAAGCCGGCGCCCACGGCCAGCTCCGCGACGAACGACGCGCGCGCCTCGTCGGTCTCCAGGTCCTTCGCCAGCTTCCGCAGCTCCCGCACACCCAGCCCGCCGGACTTGAGCACGGGTGGCGGCGTGACCGACCACGAACGCAGCAGCGTTTCCATCTGCCGCAACAGCTCCATCGCCTCGCCGGCCGCGGTGGAGTCCACAGTGTCCGTCTGATGTGGATGGACGGGCAGCTCCGGCTCGACCAGTGTGGCCGCCTCGAACGCCACCCCGCCGCGCAGCAGCAGACCCAGCTCGCGCGGCAACTCCACCGTCTGGTCGTCACGCCGCAGCAGCAGCGAGCGCGCCAGCAGCTTCTGCACGGGCGTGGCCGCGTCGGACAGCGAGACGTCGAAGCTCGCGTCGCGCGTGCGCCCGATCGGCGGGCCCGCGGCCAGCGCGGTCAGCACCTTCCGCTCGTCGTCGCCGACCTCGGCCAGCCGTGCGGCCAAGTCGGTCGAAGCCAGCGCCGGCGACGGCGCCCCGAGGCCGGCCGGGAACGGCCCCAGCGCATCCCGGGCCGCGGGCGGCACCCGCAGCTCGTCGTCCTCGCCCCAGACGAGCGCCCGCGCCCGCAACCGCGTCAACGGGCCCGAAATGTCCGTTCCGACCAGTGCGGCCACCTCAGCCAGCGAAACCGGTGCAGTGTCCGCCCCCGCCACGAGGAAGCCGTCGAGGACGGCCAGGGTGAACGTGTCGAGGTCCTCGCAGGCGCGCGCGACGGAGCCCGGCGTGCCGGCGCGCGTGGCCAGCACGGTGGTGTCGGAAGGTGGCGGGGTCGACAGATCGCGACGGGTGCGCAGCAGGTCGGCGAGTGCGTCGTCGGACTCCGCACGCAGCCAGTCCGCCAGAGAGGTCGCGGGCATAGACGTCCAGGATACCGGGCGGGTGAGCGGGCGCCGGGGGTGTTCGGGCAGACTGTGGGCGAACCGGCGGCACCAGTCGATGGAGGGCGTTGTGGCGAAGGGCGAGAACGGCAGGAAAAAGGGCATCGACCCCACCTGGCCGGCGGAAGACGGTGAGCACCCCGTGTCGGAGCTCGCGTCCGACCGTCAGGGGGCGCTGTCGCCGTTCGGCGACCTGACCTTCCCGCTCGACTCGGTGCCCTACGTGCACCCGGAGACGGAAATCAACCGCTGATTCCCCACTTCTGGGGAAACAACCGTAGTTACTGGTCAGTCACCCGGTTGGGGTCGGGTGGCGGCGGTCACGGGGCTAGTGTTCGAAGCGTCCTAGCCACAGGTTTCCCAGCGGGGAGTTAGTGCCATGCCGGTTCCCGGTCCCGGGTATTCGATCACCGTCCGGGTCGAGGCCCCGGCTTCCTCCACGGCCGCCGGTGACCTCACCACCGCCGTCGGCCGCGTCGGCGGGGTGCTCACGGCGTTCGACGTCGTCGAGTCGCACGCCGACACGATCGTGGTCGACATCAGCGCCAACGCGCTGTCGGAGAACCACGCCCAGGACATCACCCAGGCACTCGACTCGCTGCCCGGCGTGAAGGTCCGCAAGGTCTCCGACCGGACGTTCCTGATCCACCTCGGCGGCAAGATCGAGGTCACGCCCAAGGTTGCGCTCCGCAACCGTGACGACCTCTCCCGCGCGTACACCCCGGGTGTCGCCCGGGTGTGCCAGGCCATCGCCGCGAACCCCGAGGACGCGCGCCGCCTGACCATCAAGCGCAACACCGTGGCCGTGGTCACGGACGGCTCGGCCGTGCTCGGCCTCGGCAACATCGGCCCGGCCGCCGCGCTGCCCGTGATGGAGGGCAAGGCGGCGCTGTTCAAGAAGTTCGCGGGCGTCGACGCGTGGCCGGTGTGCCTGGACACGCAGGACACCGAGGAGATCATCAAGATCGTCAAGGCGATCGCGCCGGTCTACGCGGGCATCAACCTCGAGGACATCGCCGCGCCGCGCTGCTTCGAGATCGAGGCGCGCCTGCGTGAGCAGCTCGACATCCCGGTGTTCCACGACGACCAGCACGGCACTGCGATCGTCGTCGTCGCGGCCCTGCGCAACGCGCTGCGCGTGGTCGGCAAGGAGATCGAGGACTGCAAGATCGTGGTCAGCGGCGTCGGCGCGGCCGGCTCGGCCATCATCCGGCTGCTCCTGCGCAAGAACCCGGGTGACATCGTGGCCGCCGACATCGATGGCATCGTCCACCCGGACCGCGGCAACCTCGACGACAACCTGACCTGGATCGCGAACCACACCAACCGCGACAAGCAGGCCGGCACGCTGCACGAGGCCCTCGTGAACGCCGACGTCTTCATCGGCGTCTCGGCCCCGAACCTCTTCGGCGCCGACCAGGTGGCGACGATGAACAAGGACGCCGTGGTCTTCGCGCTGGCCAACCCGGACCCGGAGATCGACCCGCTCGAGGCGCAGCAGCACGCCGCCGTGGTCGCCACCGGTCGCAGCGACTTCCCGAACCAGATCAACAACGTGCTGGCGTTCCCCGGCGTCTTCCGCGGCCTGCTCGACGCCGCGGCGCACAACATCGACGACAACATGCTGCTCGCCGCCGCCGACGCGATCGCCGACGTGGTGGACCAGAGCCGGCTCAACGCGTCGTTCATCGTGCCGAGCGTGTTCGACAACGCGGTGGCCCCGGCCGTCGCCGAAGCCGTGAAGGCGGCCGTGCGCGCGGAGGCCACGGCCGGCTGAGTTCCTGAGACGCCGGAAGGCCCCGCCATCGCCAACCGCGGTGACGGGGCCTTTTTGTCGGCCGGGACACCGCTGGCATAGCCTCCTGGGGTGAGTGAACTCAGCCACGTCGACGAAACCGGCGCCGCGCGGATGGTCGACGTCTCCGGCAAGACGGCGACCGCGCGCACGGCGCTCGCCGGCGGCACGGTGCACACCACCGCCGAGGTGGTGGATCTGTTGTCCGCCAACGGGTTGCCGAAGGGCGACGCACTGGCGACGGCCCGGATCGCCGGCATCATGGGCGCCAAGCGCGTGCCGGAACTGATCCCGCTGTGTCACCAGATCGCGTTGTCCGGCGTGAAGGTGGAGTTCGAACTGGACTCCACCGCCGTCCACATCAGCGCGACGGCGAAGACCACCGATGTCACCGGCGTCGAGATGGAGGCCCTCACGGCCGTCGCGGTCGCGGGGCTCACGCTGCACGACATGATCAAGGCCGTGGATCCGGCCGCGACGCTCGACAACGTCCGCCTGATCCGCAAGGACGGCGGCAAGACCGGCACGTGGGAGCGGCAGTCATGAGCGAGGCACGGGTGATCGTGGCGTCCAACCGGGCCGCGAAGGGCGTCTACGAGGACAAAACCGGCCCGGTGCTCGTGGAGTGGCTCGCCGGGCGCGGTTACGCGGTGCCCGACCCGGTGGTCGTCGAAGACGGCGAACCGGTGGGAATCGCCTTGCGTGCGGCGGTTTCCGAGGGCGTCGCGGTGGTCCTGACCACCGGCGGCACGGGCATTTCGCCGACCGACCGCACTCCGGACGTCACGCGCGGAGTGCTGGACTACGAACTTCCGGGCGTCGCGGACGCGATCCGCTCCGCGGGCCTGCCGCACGTGCCGACGGCTGTCTTGTCGCGTGGCCTCGCCGGTGTCGCCGGCCGCACGCTCGTCGTCAACCTGCCGGGCTCGCGCGGCGGAGTGAAGGACGGATTGGGCGTGCTGGAGGGAATCCTGGACCACGCCGTGGACCAGCTCGCCGGTGGTGACCACCCGCGGCCCGCCGCGGAAGACCAGGCCAACGCCGACCAAGCCGCGGAGTCCACGGAGAACTCCGCCTCCGTCGCCGACGCGATCGCCGCGGACTCGCTGCCGGCGGATCCGCTCGAAGCCAAGACGCCGAGCACACCTCCGGTTCGCATCCTCCGCGCGGAGGTCAGCGACCAGCCGCTGTCCGTCGACGAGCACGCCCGTCTCGTGGAGGACGACGCGGCCGGCGCCGTCGTCACCTTCGGCGGGGTGGTGCGCGACCACGACGGTGGCAAGGGCGTGCGTGACCTCATCTACGAAGGCCACCCCACCGCGGGCGAAGTGCTCGCGCAGGTCGTCACCGAGCTCGCCGCGGGCTGGACGGGCGTTCGCGCCGTGGCCGTGAGCCACCGCGTCGGCCCGCTCGCCATCGGCGACGTGGCGCTGGCGTGCGCGGTCGCCGCCGAACACCGCGGCCAGGCTTTCGCGGCCTGCGCTGACCTCGTCGACGAGGTGAAGGCCCGGCTCCCGATCTGGAAGCACCAGCACTTCACCGACGGCTCCGACGAATGGGTCAACTCACCCTGATCCGCCGGGGCCGCCGTTCGCCAGACCCCACGAAGGGCCCCACCGCCGGGGGAATTCGCGGTGGGGCCCTTTCGTCGGATCACAGCCAACCGAACGCTGCGCCCTGAAGGGACTTTCACGACCTCACGAGGAGGTCAGGAGTCACTTGGTGGCGATCTTCTGACCGACCAGGATCAGGTCGGGGTTCGGGATGTAGGCCTTGTTCAGGGCCTGCAGCTTCTGGAAGCCACCCTGAACGTTGAGCTGCTTGGCGATCTTCGACAGGCTGTCGCCGGACACGACGGTGTAGTCACCGTTCGGGTTCGAGCTCGGCACGCTGGTGACCGGGGTGCTGGCGACCTTCTTGGGGGCGCTCGTGCTCTTCTTCGAGGTCGACTTCTTGGCGGTCGACTTCGAAGTCGACTTGGTCGACTTCGTCGACTTGTGCGCCGCGGTCGAGCCGCCGGCACCCTTGCCGTAGCAGTTCGGCCACGCGCCGCCGCCCTGGCCCGCGAGAACGCGCTCGGCCACGGCGATCTGCTGCTCACGGGAAGCGTTCGCCGCGCTGCCGGTGCCGCCGTAGGCCTTCCAGGTGCTCTGCGTGAACTGCAGGCCGCCGTAGTAGCCGTTGCCGGTGTTGGTGTTCCAGTTGCCGCTGCTTTCGCACTGCGCGACAGCGTCCCAGTTGGTCGCCGACGCGGGGGTCGCGGCGATCGCGATGGGCGCGCCGACCGCGATCCCCGCGACAGCGACGCGGGCGATGGTGCGGGTGGCGGCGGACATCTTGCGGTGCTTGCCTCGGTAAGACATGAGAACACTTCTCGGTTTTCCTGCGCCTACGAGCCCGAAGGCTGAGGGCCGGGTTGGGAGCCCGTCCGCCCGTTGCCGGGCGGCAGACGCGGACAGCGCACGACGCGCGGTCTTCGTCCCCTCGTCCCTGTCCGGAAATGCTTTCGCTCGGGGTATGGGTCCGGGGATCCGCTGGACAGGGCTAGGCGCTACGGATTCCCGGTCTTGCTCGGTCGGTCGGGGCCAACCGAAAAGCGACGGTACGTAACGAGAGCCGTGATCGGAAATTATTCGGCATGTGACCTACGTCACAGTAACAGCAAGCAACCTCTCACGATCGGCATGTTTTCGCAGGTCAGAGGGCCGTTATCTGCCCGTTTTCTGCCTGAGATATTTCACGGATCGTGAGGCTTGGATCACGTCGATAAGGCGTCAACGGTCCATTCGTGCGGCCATTGAGTCGGGCACCTTAAACCACTCAGTGCGAAGTCCGCCAGTGCACGCCGAGTGGTTCTGTAGGAGTCCTGGAATACGCCGTGAGCGAACTACTCCGGAGAGTAGGTATTGACAAGAATGGCCGCTCACGGCGCCTTGAGCGCCACTCGGGTTGGTCCGGACCAACTGGCCGGACAGGCGGGTTCGGGGGTCCAGTGAGCCGCTGAGCCGGGTCTGCCGGGGTCTCGCGAGGGTCAGCCGCCGGCGAAGGGCGGGAGCACGTCGAGTTGCGCTCCGTCACTGAGGGCGCGATTCTGATTACGGACGGCAACCTCGTTCAGCAGGAAGCTCGCCGCGTCGAGAATGCGCGGCAGCGGTCCCGGATGCAGCTCGCGCACCAGGCGAACGGCGTCCGCGACGGTCGAGCCCTCGGGAAGCTTCAGCTTCTCCTCTTCCACTCCCGCCGCCGCGCGGGCGGAGGCGAAGTAGCGGACCAGCACGGTCATCGGTTCGAGGGACTGGGGTGACATCTCATCCGCCGATCGCACTCATGGGCCGGATCGGCTGCGCGAACCCGGCTTCGTTGATCTCGTGGCCCGCGAGCTTGCCCCACATCGTGGCCCGCCACGCGTCCGCCACCTCTTCATCACGCGCGCCCGCGCGCACGAGGGCGCGCAGGTCGGTCTCGTCGTTGGAGAAGAGACAGGAGCGCACCGCGCCGTCGGCCGTGAGCCGGGTGCGCTCGCACGCGGCGCAGAACGGCCTGGTCACGGACGCGATCACGCCCACGTCGCCGGGCCCGCCGTCGACCAGCCACCGCTCGGCCGGCGCGCCGCCGCGGGCGGCCGGGAACGGCGACAGCGAGAACTCCTCGCCCAGCACCCGCAGGATCTCCTCGGCCGTGATCATCTCGCCGCGGTCCCAGCCGTGCTGCGCGTCGAGCGGCATCTGCTCGATGAACCGCAGGTGGTAGCCCTCGTCGAGGCAGAACCGCAGCAGCGGCACGGCCTCGTGCTCGTTGAGCCCGCGCATCAGCACGGAGTTGACCTTCACCGGCGCCAGCCCCGCGTCGCGCGCGGCCGCGAGGCCCGCCAGCACGTGGGAGAGCCGGTCGCGGCGGGTGATCTGCTCGAACAGGGCGCGGTCCACGGTGTCGAGCGACACGTTGATCCGGTCGAGGCCGGCCTCGACGAGGCCCTTCGCCCGTTTCGCGAGCCCGATCCCGTTGGTGGTCATGGAAACCCGCGGCCGCGGCTGCAGTGCCGTGACGCGCGCCACGATGTCCTCGAGACCCCGCCGCAGCAGTGGCTCACCACCGGTCAGGCGGATGTCGGTGACACCCAGCATCTCGACGGCGATGCGCATGAGCCGCACCAGCTCGTCGTCGCTGAGCACCTGCTCGCCGGGCATCCAGTCGAGGCCTTCGGCGGGCATGCAGTAAGTGCAGCGCAGGTTGCAGCGGTCCGTGAGCGAGACCCTCAGATCCGTGGCCACGCGGCCGAACTGGTCGAGCAAGCCCGGATGGTCGGGGCGGGGTGCCGAGGGCACGCCGGACGAACCTCGTGTACCGGGGACGCGAGGAAACCCGAGATGTACTGCCGTCATTACTCACAGCTTAACTCGTGAAGGTCGGAAAAGCCGCCTCGTCCTTATCCGGGACGCGCCGGGGAACGGACTTCCGGCGGCGTGTCGTGACCTGCCCGTGACGGCCCGCACACGGGAGCCGGCGGACGGCTCGCGCGCCGGCTGCGCGAGGACTGTCCGGAATCGACCGCACCGCCTCCGACCTCGCGGGACACCGGGCAGAACTCCTGGTGGTGACGTGGATTACGCGGCCGCCGCGACTGTCCACACCGGCTGTGACGCGGGTCATCCACGCGCCCCGCCGACGGTGAGTGTCCACGGTCTCGGACGGCTCCTGGGGCCCTCCTGACGGGCCCGGTGAAAACTTCGAGCGTTATCAGAACGCAATAATCGAAGAGTTGCGCAACGAAGTGCTCGACAATTCACGTTTCACATGGCTTTTCCTCAACTGCGGCGATAATCTTCCGGCCATGCCGCAATTTCGGTTGTCCGAGGCCGCCCGGCTCCTCGGCGTCAGTGACGACACCGTCCGGCGCTGGGTCCGCGGTGGTCAGTTGACCGCGACCGACGACGCCGCCGGTCGCAAGGTCGTCGACGGTGCCCAGCTGGCGGGGTTCGCCCGCGCGCAGGCCGCCGGTCCCGAGGACCCGTCGGCAGTCGGCCGCTCCGCCCGCAACCGCTTCGTGGGACTCGTCACCGAGGTTACCGCCGACAAGGTGATGGCCCAGGTCGAGCTGCAGTGCGGGGCGCACCGAGTGGTGTCACTGATGAGTTCAGAAGCCGTCCGCGAGCTCGGGTTGCGCCCGGGTGTGCTCGCGGTGGCCGTTGTCAAGGCGACCACCGTCGTGGTGGAGACCCCGGAAGGAAACAGATGAAGAAGCTCGCCATCGCCGTAGCGGCGGTCGCGTTGTTCGCCGGAGCTTGCAGCTCGAACGACCAGGCCAGCACCAGCCCGAACTCGGGCGGCCCGGCGGTGCCCTCGCCCGCCGGTTCGAGCGCGACGGGCACGCTGACGGTGTTCGCCGCCGCGTCGCTCACCGAGTCGTTCAACGAGCTCGGCAAGGAGTTCGAGGCCGCGCACCCGGGTGTCACCGTCAAGTTCGACTACGAGGGTTCGTCGGCGCTCGTGCAGAAACTGGACAACGGGGCCAAGGCCGACGTGTTCGCCTCCGCCGACCAGGCCAACATGGACAAGGCCGTGCAGGGCGGCGTGATCGACGGTCAGCCGACGGTGTTCGCCACCAACAAGCTGGCGATCGCCGTGGCCAAGGGCAACCCCAAGGGCATCAAGACCTTCTCCGACCTGACCAAGGCGGGCCTGACCGTCGTCGTGTGCGCGCAGCAGGTGCCGTGCGGCGCGGCGACGAAGAAGGTCGAGGACAACACCCACGTCACGCTGAAGCCGGCGAGCGAGGAGACCGACGTCAAGCAGGTGCTGGCGAAGGTGCAGTCGGGTGACGCCGACGCGGGCCTGGTCTACGTCACCGACGCGACCTCGGCCGCGGACAAGGTCGACAAGGTGGACTTCCCGGAGTCTTCCGGCGCGATCAACAGCTACCCGATCGCTGTCGTGAAGGACGCTCCGCAGGCCGCTCTGGCCAAGGAGTTCAACGACTTCGTGCTCGGTGCGCAGGGCAAGGCCGAGCTGACCAAGATCGGGTTTGGCCCGGCTCAGTAAGGGGCAGCGCGGTGCGGCGGCCGGGCAACGGCCGCCGCACTCGCGGGTTCCCCTTGTTCTCTGGATCCCCGCCGTCGTGGCGCTCGCGCTCGTGGTGCTGCCCGTCATCGGGCTGCTCGTGCGCTCGGACGTCACGCGGTTCCCGTCCCTGCTGATCACCGCGTCGTCGCTGGCCGCGTTGAAGCTGTCGTTGATCACGGCCGCGCTGTCCACGGTGGCGTGCGTGATCCTCGGCGTGCCGCTGGCCGTGGTGCTGGCCCGCTCGCGGGTGCCCGGGGTGCGCGTGCTGCGCTCGATCGTGCTGCTGCCGCTGGTGCTGCCGCCCGTGGTCGGCGGCCTGGCCCTGCTGTACCTGCTGGGGCGCAAGGGTTTTCTCGGCATCCTGGTCAACGCCCTGACCGGGCAGCAGATCCCGTTCACGACCACGGCCGTGGTGATCGCGCAGACGTTCGTGGCCATGCCGTTCCTGGTCGTGAGCCTCGAAGGCGCGCTGCGCGGCTCCGGCGACCGCTACGAGCAGGTGGCCGCCACGCTCGGCGCGCGGCCGTGGACGGTATTCCGCCGCGTGACGCTGCCGTTGCTGCTGCCGGCGCTCGGCTCCGGCGTGGTGCTCAGCTTTGCCCGCGCGCTGGGGGAGTTCGGCGCGACGATCACGTTCGCCGGCAGTCTCGAAGGCGTCACGAGGACGCTGCCGCTGGAGGTCTACACGCAGGCCGAAGTGGACGTCGACAGCGCGGTGGCGCTCGCGTTGCTGCTGATCGTGGTCGCGATCGTGGTCATCGCGGTGGCGCGGCCGCGATCGTTCGAAGGTGGTTTCCGGTGACGCTCTCGGCGCGGATCGCGCTCTCGCGCGGCACGTTCTCCCTCGACGTCGAGTTCACCGTCCCCGAGGGAACGGTGCTGGCGTTGCTCGGGCCGAACGGCTCGGGAAAGTCCACTGTGCTCGGTGGCCTGGCCGGGCTCGTGCCCGTGACGTCGGCCGACATCACGTTGTCCGGCCGCGTGCTGGCGGGGGACAAGGTGGACCTGCCACCCCACGCACGGGGGGTCGGGTTGCTGTCGCAGGACGCGCTGCTGTTCCCGCATCTGTCCGCTTTGGACAATGTCGCGTTCGCGCCGCGCTCGGCCGGCGCGGGGAAGGCGAAGTCGCGGGAAGCGGCGGAGAAGTGGCTGGCGGAGGTGGACGCGTCGGCGTTCGCGCGCCGCCGGCCCGGCCAGCTCTCGGGCGGCCAGCAGCAGCGGGTGGCGATCGCGCGGGCGCTGGCTTCGGCGCCGTCGCTGCTGCTGCTCGACGAACCGTTCGCCGCTCTCGACGTGGACGCCGCACCCGCGATCCGCGGCCTGCTGCGGCGGGTGCTGCGCGCCGGCCCGACGACGGTGCTGGTCACGCACGACCCGCTCGACGCGCTCGCGCTGGCCGACCACGTTGCCGTGATGTCGGGCGGCCGGATCGTCGAACGCGGGCCGACGCGCGAGGTGCTGGCCGCGCCGCGCACGGCGTTCACCGCCCGGATCGCGGGGCTCAACCTGGTCGCGGGCGTCGCGGAGGCCGAGGGGCTGCGGACGAAGGCGGGTGACCTCGTGTCGGGGCTGCTGTCCGAGGACGCGGTGGTGGGCGAGGCGGCGGTCGCGGTGTTCGAGCCCAGCGCGGTGGCCGTGTACCCGCACGACGGGGAGCACCACGGCAGCCCGCGCAACACTGCCGAGGCCACGGTCGCTGCGCTGGAGCCGCACGGGCCCGTGATCCGGCTGCGCGTGACCGGTGGCGGCTGGGCCGAGGGCCTGACCGCGGACCTCACGCCGGCGGCGGTCGCCGACCTGGAACTGGAGCCGGGTTCGGCCGTGACGCTCTCGGTGAAGGCCGCGACGGTGGCGGTACATCCCGCACACTCCTGACTGCGTTGTGCCCCAACGGAAACCCCCCGTTTCGGGCGCACTGTGCCGGGATGCCGTGGTACGGTGCGCCTGTTTCGATCAAGTACCGCACAACAGAGGACGGCGAGGGTGACAGAAGGCCGCTGGACGTACCTGAGCGACATGGACGGCGTCCTGGTTCGCGAGGAGCACCTCGTGCCGCGCGCGGACGAGTTCCTCGGCGAGCTGCGGGACAACGGCATCGGCTTCCTGGTGCTCACGAACAACTCCATCTACACCCCGCGCGACCTGCGGGCGCGGCTGCTGCGCACCGGGCTCGACGTCCCCGAGGAGTCGATCTGGACGTCCGCGCTGGCCACCGCGCAGTTCCTCGACTCGCAGCGCCCGGGCGGTACGGCGTTCGTGATCGGCGAGGCCGGGCTGACCACGGCGTTGCACGAGGTCGGCTACGTGCTGACCGAGCGCGACCCGGACTACGTGGTGCTGGGCGAGACCCGCACGTACAGCTTCAGTTCCATCACCAACGCGATCCGCCTGATCGAGCGCGGCGCGAAGTTCATCGCCACCAACCCGGACGCGACCGGTCCCAGCATGGAGGGTTCGCTGCCGGCCACGGGGTCCGTCGCGGCGCTGATCGAGCGCGCGACCGGGCGTTCGCCGTACTTCGTGGGCAAGCCGAACCCGCTGATGATGCGCTCGGCGTTGCGGCGCTTGGGCGCGCACTCGGAGTCGACGCTGATGATCGGCGACCGCATGGACACCGACATCCACGCGGGCCTCGAAGCGGGGCTGCAGACGGTGCTCGTGCTCAGCGGGATTTCCACTCCGGAGTCGGCCGAACGCTATCCGTACCGGCCGACGAAGGTGATCGACTCGGTCGCCGACCTGATCGGGCGAACCCTGGACCCGTTCGGCGAAGGCTGACCGGCGTGCGCGCCGGAGCAGGGCCTATCGTCGAACGATGAGCGTGTATGTGGTGGGCGACGTCCACGGGCACCGCGACGCCCTGGCCGACGCTCTGCGCGCCGAGGGACTGGTCGACAGCGACGGCAAGTGGAGCGGCGCCGAAGACCAGCTGTGGTTCCTCGGTGACTTCGTGGACCGCGGTCCCGACGGCGTCGGGGTGATCGACTTCGTGCGTTCACTGCAGGAACAGGCGCCGGAGGCGGGCGGCTCCGTGGAGATGCTGCTGGGCAACCACGAGATCCTGCTCCTGGGGATGTACCACTTCGGCGACCGCCAGGTGCCGTCGGACTTCGGGCCGCGCAGCTTCGCCCGCAGCTGGGAGATCAACGGTGGCCTGCTGTCCGATCAGGACCGCCTGACGCCGGAACACATCGAGTGGCTTTCGGCGCGTCCGCTGGTGGCGCTGGTGGACGACCACCTGCTGATGCACTCGGACACGCTGGAGTACCTCGACTGGGGCTCGGACATCGCCTCGATCAACGCGTCGGTGGGGGAAATCCTGACCGGCAGCGACATCGAGGCGTGGTGGGACGTCTGGCGCCGGATGACCACGCGCTACGCCTTCCGCGGCCCGGCGGGCGAGGAGAACGCGGACGCGTTGATGGAGGCACTGGGCGGTTCGCGGATCGTCCACGGCCACAGCGTGATCGCCGACCAGCTGGGCATTCACCCGGCGCAGATCGAGGGGCCGTACCTGTACGCCGGCGGCAAGGCCCTGGGCATCGACGGCGGCTTGTTCGTGGGCGGCCCGTGCCTCGTGGTGCCGCTGCCGTTCACGCCCGAGTCTTAGGGGGCGTCGACGATCTCCTTGCCCAGCGGCATGAGCGACACGGGGATCAGCTTGAAGTTCGCGATCCCCAACGGGATCCCGATGATCGTGATGCACAGCGCGATGCCGGTGACCACGTGGCCGATCGCCAGCCACAGCCCGGCGAAGATGAACCAGATGATGTTGCCCAGCACCGACCCGACGCCCGCGTCGCGCCGATCGACCACCGTCCGGCCGAACGGCCACAACGCGTAGTTCGCGATCCGGAACGAAGCCAGCCCGAACGGGATGGTGATGATCAGGATGCAGCACACGATGCCCGCGAGGACGTAACCCACGGCCATCCAGAATCCGCAGAGCACGAGCCAGATGATGTTCAGCAGCAGGCGCATCAGACGTGCAGCTCCCCACTCACCACGGTGACCGCCTGCCCACTGATGCGGACGCGGTCGTTGTCGAGTTCTGTTCGGACGACGCCGCCCCGTTGCGAGATCTGGTGTCCTTGCAGCTGTTTCCTGCCCAGCTTGGCAGCCCAGTACGGCGCGAGGGCGCAGTGGGCGGATCCCGTGACGGGGTCCTCGTCCACGCCGACGCCGGGTCCGAAGAACCGGCTCACGAAGTCGGTGTCGCCGCCTTGTGCGGTGATGACCATCCGGCCGGTCCAGGTGTCCTTGAGCCGCACGAGATCCGGCGCGGCCCGGGCGACCAGCTCCGGCGTCTCGAGCTCGACGAACAGGTTCTCCTTGGCCCGCCCAACGTAGAGCGGCTTCAGGTCGTCGTCGGCGAGGATGCGACTGACGTCCTCGTGGGTTTCCCGCGGCTCATCGACGGGGAAGTCCATCTCGATCCAGCCGTCGTCGTGCTTGGTGCACCGCAGCAGGCCGCTGCGGGTCTCGAAGGTCTGCGTCCCCCGAGCACCTGGGTCGCCGCGATGGTCGCGTGGCCGCACAGATCCACCTCGGTCGCCGGCGTGAACCACCTGAGCCCCGTGGCCCCGGACGTTTCCTCGACGAACGCGGTCTCCGAAAGCCCGATCTCGGCCGCCACCCGCTGCATCCACCCAGCCTCCGCGGGCCCCTCCAGCACCACCACCCCGGCCGGATTCCCGGCGAACGCCTCCCCCGTGAACGCATCCACAACGTAGAACCGCATGGGCTTGACGGTACCGGCGTCGGTGGGTGGGGGTGTCAGGGAATTACCCTGGGTTTTGTGGGGTGTCGCTTTGTCGACTTGGTTTGGCTTGGCTGTAGTGGCTCGCGTGAAATCTGGGCCTTTGTGCTGCTGTTCGGCTTGGACTCTGGCTGCTGGCTCTTTCACCCGAGCCCCGGGGGCGGCCCGCTCAAGGCTTCGCCTCTGCCTTCGCCCGGAAACGCGTGCTCGATCCCCAGTATGCGGCGCGCTCGACGCGTCGCGTCTGCCTTCGCCTAGAACCGCAACACGGCGCCACCGACCGGATGCCGCCCGCGCAACACGACGCCCCCCGGGCGGCACTGCGCAGCACGGCGCCCTCCCGGTTGGCGCCGCGCACCACGGCGTCCTCCCAGGCGGCACCGCGCGCCACGGCGCCACCCACCGGATGGCGCCGGCGCAACGCGCTGCCCCCCCCCCCGGTTGGCATTGCACAGCACGGCGCGCGCTACCGGATGGCGCCGCGCAACACGGCGCCACCCAGAAGATGGCGCCGCGCTCCGTCAGCCTCTACTCAGCCGCCGATGACCGGGGGCGTGATCTTCTCCCCGTCGGGCCCGCGCTCGGGGCGAACCTCGAACACCTCGTCGGGGTCTTCCTGGTTGGGGAGCTTGTTCTTGTGCTCCTTGTCTTCTTCCTTCTTCTTGCCGGCCCCCGCGGCGCCGGCCGCTCCGCCTGCTCCGGCCTTCCCGGCTTTGCCCGCGTTGGCCGCCGCGGTCGCCCCGCGCTCCAGCCGCTCGCCGGCACCCTTGCCCGACCCGGGGCCTTCGCCCTCGCCGGGCTTCCCCGTCGCTCCACCACCGGACACGCGGCTCCCCGCGAACCCGCCGCCGGGCCTCCCGGTCCCACCGCCAGCCCGCCCGCCGCGCAGCGTCTCCTCGCCAGCACCACCGGCGCCGCCTGGGCCGCCACCACCGAACGCCAACGCATCTGGGGCCAGCCGCCCGAAGCCACCGCCACCAGCGGGTGGCCGGAACCCACCACCCGTATTTCCGGGCCCGCCGAACGACCCAGCGCCGGTGCTGGATCCCGCACCGGGTGGTGTGTACGCGTTGCCGCTGAAGCCTGCGGGCCCACCCGCACCACCAGGAGCTCCTCCGCCGGGGACTCCGCCGCCGGGTGAGCCGAAGTTGCCGCCACCGCTGAGAGCGCCCGAGTGGCCGAGACCGGCACCGGGTCCGGCGCTGCTCGCGTGAGTGCTGTCGTCCCCGCCTCCGATCGGCGGCGGGGGTGCGAACTGGGGCTGGGTCGTGGACGTTTCGTGGTACGTGTTGTCGAGCCCCTGCATCACCTGCACTGCCTGCTGGTGCGCGGCGTCCGCCTGCTGTTGCTTGGCGCCGATGTCTCGCATCGTCTGCGCGGCGGCCGCAGGATTCGCGACACTCAGCTGCTGCGTAGCCTTGGCCATCTCGGCCTGCTGGTCGAACTTGACGGGCTCCGGCATGTTCGTCTGCGCATGCCCGGCCGCCGCGGCCTGCTGCGAATAGCGGTTGGAACTCAGTTGGGCAGCGTTGGCGGTGTTCGCCGCATACGTCGCGGTGTTCTGGAAGAAGTTGTGCGCCTGCGACGCGCCCGCGCCTTGCCACTCGATCTGGCTCGAATTGGCCGCGTCGTTGATCGAGTTGGACACATCGGCCAGCCAGTTGCCGAGCTTATTGGCGACCCGCCCGCGGGCGTCGAGCTCGCGAGGGTCCATGTTCGTGTGGACCATGTCGTAAAGCGCTTGGTGATCGTGGGCCGCGTAATTCGCGTCGGGAGTGGGGGCGTCGCTGCGAGTGGCCTGCCCCTGCAGGAGGTGATCACCCTGGGTAACCGAATAGTTCGACGCGGCCTGGCCGGTGTGCTGATCGACCGAGTCGCGGATATTCTGCTGGTCCTCGGCGCCGAAGCGTCCGGGTGCGGCCTTTCTCGACAGGTCCGAGTGAGTTTGGCTGTAGTAGTCAGCTTCGTATTCGCGGTGTTCTGCGCGCTCGCTCATCAGTCCGCCTTACCGAACCCGGAGAAGGTCTGGGCGTGCTCGCTGTCAGCCGCGTTGTAGTTGTCACGCGCGATCTTCAAGGCATCTTGGACTTGCTTGATGCTCTCCATGAGCATCTGGAGATTGGGTATCAAAGAATTTACGTCACCGGCGGCAACCTTGATGTTGAAGTCGGCAACCTTGTATGCGTAATCGCTGGCGCCCATTTTGGCGCGAGATAGGAGCTGATAAAATTCTCGTCCTATCTCCTGGTAGCCGTGCATAAAATCGTCGCACACTTTGTTGTAGGCTTGAAATCCGGCCTCGTTGACCGCGAAGCCGCCCCCTTCGGCGAGTGCTTTGAATTTCTGCGCATTTTGGCTGAGGCGATGTGCGCCTTCGGTGTCGAGGGGGTCGACCATGAGGTTTGGAACGCTGCCCTGTCCGGCCTCGGTCGACGTAGGCGGACCACCGCCGAACTTGGACGCACCTGACATCCCTATACCACCCTCCTCGACACGCTACGTGCTCCCCTGCCCACTCTAGATGCACCGTCGCGACCTGTCAGCGAGTTCCGGACAACCGCCTGGTGGCCGTCAGGTGTTCTTGGGGAGCAGCAGTTCGATCGCCTCGGCGACGTCCTCCGCCCTGGTGCACGCTGCGTCAGTCGTTCCGGGCGCCAGCGACGCCGACACAAGAGCGCGAGACTTCGGTTTGACTTCGATCCTGACGGCGCAGATACCGGTTTGTCCGGTCGGCTCCAGTTCGAGGATCGCTCGTCGATCGCGAACGTTGCCAGTCTGGGCCTTCGAAGGATTTGAGAGGTTTGCGTCGTAACTCTGCCCGTCCTGCAGGTCCAGGCCGATATCGTCCTGCTTTTGCGTGCCGCACGCATGTTCCGGATCAGCGACCGATTGAGTTGCGGGCGGGTAGCCTTGCCCGGCAAGTGCCTGGTCAAGCAGCTTGCAAGCGCTCAGGCCCGCCAGTGGGGTGTCCGACTGGGCGGCGGACGTGCTGGTCGGCGCAGACCCGGAGGTGCTTGCCGGGGTAGGACTGCCTTCTACGGAGCCGTCACAGGCAGTCAGGGCGCAGGCGAGTGCGGCGAGGCCGACGAAGGTCACGAAGCCACGGATCGGTCCGGTCACACGGTGAACACTACGGGTAGGTGATCGTCGGCGGCGAGCCTGTTGCCGAAGCGAGCATCAGGTGTTCTTGGGCAGCAGTTGTTCGACGGCCTCCGCCACGAGCCGGGCCCTGAGGCAGGCATCATCAGTGTTTCCGGAGGTGAGTGCGGCGAAGACCGTTGCCCGGGATGTTGGTTTGACGTCGATCGAGACGGCGCAACTGCCGGCTTGCTGGGTGGGCTCTGGTTCCAGGATCGCTCGTCGATCACGCACGTTACCGGTTGTGGCCTTCGCCGGGTTGGGGATGCTCGTGTCGTAGCTCTGTCCGTCTTGCAGTCCCAGGCTGAGATGGTCTTGTCCGGACTTTTGCGTGTCGCAGGCCGTGTCCTGATCGGCGATGGAAGGGCTGGCAGGTGGATAGCCCTGCCCGGCGAGTGTCTGGTCCAGCGTTTTGCACGGGCTCATCCCGGCCAGAGGGGTGTCCGTTTGCGAGGTGGGCGAGCTGCTCGGTGCGGACCCGGATGGGCTCACCGGAGTGGGGTTGCCGCCTACTGAGCCGTCGCAGGCAGTCAGGGCGCAGGCGAGTGCGGCGAGGCCGACGATGGTCATGAAGCCACGGATCGGTCCGGTCACCTGGTGAACACTACGGGTAGTTGATCACCGGCGGCGAGCCTGTTGCCGAACGCAGATGCGGTCGAGATGGCCTGACCGGAGGTTCGTGGCTGATCAGCCGGCGCGCTCACAACGGACGAGGGTGATGGTGTGGTGGACCTGTCCAGGACCAGCGAGAGATCGCCTCTGATCAGCTGTTCGGGGGAAGAAGCGCATCGACGGCTTGCGCGAGCGGCACGATCGTCTTGCACGCTTCGCCGATTGGGGATCGGTACATCCCCATCGTGAGGGTCGCCCGCGAATTCGGCTTGACCTCCATGTACACCACGCATCCCTCTGCGCCCTGGATGTCGCGTTCCAGTACGGCATTGCGGTTGCCGACTTGGCCTGTGCTGGTCTTGCTCGGGTCGTAGACCGCCTCCTTGTAGTTCCGGCCGTCTTGCAGGTCCAAGCCCGCGGTGCCGAACTGGGGCTTCGACGCCAAACATCCGTGCTGCGGGTCGGCGGCCGATGGGTGCCCGGGTGGGAACCCTTGGCCGGCCAGCGCCTTGTCGAGGGTTGCGCATGCGCTGATCCCAGCCAGCGGAGTGTCAGTCTGACCTGCGGAAGTGCTGGGCGACGTCGGTTGTGGGGGCGCCGGGTTCGGCGTGCCGCCGACGGAGCTGTCGCAGGCGGTCAGCGTGCAAGCGAGTACGGCGAGGCCGACGATGGTCATGAAGCCGCGGATCGGTCCGGTCACCTGGCGAACACTACGGGTAGCTGATCATCGATGCGATCCTGTTGCTACGTGCTCCCCCGATCGCTCGGGATGGGTGGTTGTGGGCTGTCAGCGAGTTCGGGACAACGTCTGATCAGGTGTTCGCCGGGAGCAACGGCTCCACGGCTTCTGCGACCTTGCGTGCCTCAGCGCAGGCTTCGTCAGGCCCGGCCGAGGAGAGCACCGCGAGCACGATCGCTCGCGATTTGGGCTTGATCTCGATGCTGACGGCGCATGCGCCGGACTGGTGGTTGGTCTGCAACTCGAGGATGGCGCGCCGGTGGCCGACATTGCCTGTCTTCGTCGAAATGGGATTGATGAGGTCGGAGTCGTAGCTCTGTCCGTCTTGCAGGTTGAGCCCGATGTCTCCGTAGCCGGCTTTCAGGGCGTCGCACGCGTGCTCCAGATCAGCAATCGATGGTTTCGACGCAGGGAAGCCCTGCCCGGCGATTGCTTGGTCCAGCGTCTTGCACGAGCTCATTCCAGCCAGCGGGGTGTTCGACAGCGGGGCCGTCGCACCACTCGACCCGACCGACGGCTCCGGTGACGGGTTGCCGCCGACCGAACTGTCGCAGGCGGTCAAGATGAGGGTGAGAGCGGCGAGACCGGCGAGTTGGTAAAGGCGGCGAGTCCGTCCGACCACGCCGTGAACAGCGAACACGCTCACCGAATGCCCTCATCGATCGTCTCGAACAGCCACCGGCGCAGGTGAGAGCCGTCGGACGGTACGAAACGCAGGCGGAAGCCCCCATCGGCCAGCGGTTCCGAGAAGGTGACGTACCGGCCCCCGTCCGTATCGACGAAGGTGGCCGTCGAGACAGCCCGCAACACGCCGTGGCGAGGGCGCAGCGAGAGTTCCACCGTCCCGTGGCGATGCAACGGCCACTGAGAGTAAGCGCCCAACGCGTCCCGGTCGCGGCGGGACGGGCTGGACGACGGCGAGGTGAAATCCCGATCCGAATAATCCGCATCATCTGACGGAGCAGAATGCCGAGCCGGTGGCTGCGTGATCGACACCGGCGCCACCGGCAAAGGCGGATAAGCCGGGAACATACTCAACACCGTCTCCACCAGCCGATCCGGCCGGGTCTGCTGGAAGCGGATCCCCTCGGGCGAGGACGACGAGAACACCCCCAACCCCTCACCGATGCAAGCCCGGTACAGCACCGTCCCCGACGGAAGCTCCGCCGCCCGCACGATGATCAGCACCTCAGGCCGCGTCCAGGCCTGCAAGGTGGCCAACACGTCATGGTCCAGCTTGTCCGAGACAGCCAGGCCACGGGACCGCAGCGCGTCCCAAGCCGAGTCCGACAACCGGCGATTCTCGGAGAGCGTCAGCCCCGGGCTGCGGATTTCAAAGGGGTGCCACGAAGCCGGCAGGCCGCTGCGGCGGACGGCGACGTCGACTTCGGTCCAGCTCAGGGAGAACTCCTCCGGCACGGCCCAACCCCAACCCCTCGTGAAACGAACCCGCACCGAGCGTAGCGGAAGGCGCGCGCCCGGCCGGGTGGTCGTCGGACCCCCGGGTTCCTAGACTCGCGGGTGTCGACGAAGACCCCACCGGGAGGCAACCATGCCCGACGCGCCCGCCCTGCCGAGTTACGCCTCCGGGACGTCCGACGTCCCCCTGCTGGGTGACACCATCGGGGACAACCTCGACCGCACCGTGGCCGCGTTCCCGGAGCGCGACGCGATGGTGGACCGCGCGGCCGGCACGAAGTGGTCGTACGCCGAGCTCAAGAAGGACGTGGACCAGCTCGCGCACGGGCTCGTCGCCACCGGGATCGGCAAGGGGGACCGCGTCGGCATCTGGTCGCCGAACCGGGCGGAGTGGACGCTGCTGCAGTACGCGACGGCCAAGATCGGCGCCATCCTCGTCAACATCAACCCCGCGTACCGCTCGCACGAGCTCGAGTACGTGCTGAACCAGTCCGGCGTGCGGATGCTCGTCGCGGCGGACAAGTTCAAGACGTCGGACTACGCGGCGATGGTGGAGCAGGTCCGGCCGAACTGCCCCGGGCTCGAGTTCGTGGTGCTGCTGGGCACCGACGCGTGGACCGACCTCATGGCGAAGGGCCAAGGCGGCGACCCGGCGGCCCTCGCCGCACTCCAGAAGAACCTGTCCGCCGACGACCCCATCAACATCCAGTACACCTCCGGCACCACGGGCTTCCCCAAGGGCGCCACGCTGTCGCACCACAACATCCTCAACAACGGCTACTTCGTCGGCGAGCTCTGCAACTACACCGAAGAAGACCGCGTGTGCATCCCCGTGCCCTTCTACCACTGCTTCGGCATGGTGATGGGCAACCTCGCGTGCACCAGCCACGGCGCGTGCATGGTGATCCCGGCGCCGGCGTTCGACCCGCGGGCGACGCTGGAGGCCGTGGAGGCGGAGCGGTGCACGTCGCTGTACGGCGTGCCCACGATGTTCATCGCGGAGCTGAACCACCCGGACTTCGGCGAGTTCGACCTGTCGTCGCTGCGCACCGGGATCATGGCGGGCTCGCCGTGCCCGGTCGAGGTGATGAAGCAGGTGATCGACCGGATGGGAATGACGGAAGTGTCGATCTGCTACGGCATGACGGAAACCTCGCCGGTCTCCACGCAGACGCGCGCGGACGATTCGGTGGAGCGCCGCGTGTCCACGGTCGGCCGCGTCGGGCCGCACCTCGAGTCCAAAGTGGTCGATCCCGAAACGGGCCTCACCGTGCCACGCGGAGTGCCCGGCGAGCTCTGCACGCGCGGCTACTCCGTGATGCTCGGCTACTGGGAACAGCCCGACAAGACGGCCGAGGCCATCGACGCCGCGCGCTGGATGCACACCGGCGACCTCGCCGTGATGGACGAGGCCGGCTACCTCAACATCACCGGCCGCATCAAGGACATGGTCATCCGCGGCGGCGAGAACGTGTACCCGCGCGAGATCGAGGAATTCCTCTACACGCACCCGGACGTCCTCGACGCGCAGGTCATCGGCGTCCCCGACGTCAAGTACGGCGAAGAGCTCATGGCCTGGATCCAGATGCGCGAGGGCGCGCAGCCGCTCACCGCCGAGGCCGTGCGCGAGTTCTCGCAGGGCAAGCTGGCGCACTACAAGATTCCGCGGTACGTCCACATCGTCGACGGGTTCCCGATGACCGTCACGGGCAAGGTGCGCAAGGTCGAGATGCGCGAGCAGTCCGTGACGCTGCTGGGCCTCGAAGACGCCGCTTCGGCCAAACACGCATAGGGCGGGCAACCGGACAACTCGGTCGCGCGTGTTCCCCCTCGGAGACCGACGGAGGGGGAACATCGTGAAGGTCAGTCGAAGAGCGCGCCGTGGGGGTCGCGGCGGCGGCGATCACCGTGCTCGCACCGGCGGCCAATGCGGTCGCCGGGCCGATCGAACTCGCGCCACGGCCGGGTGACACGTATAGCGGGGCCGAGGCGATCAACGACCGCGGCACCGTCGTGGGCGAGTCCTACCCGCGTGACGTGCGGATCCTGTACCACCCCATGAAGTGGTCCGCGAAGGGCTCGGTTACCGCGTTGCCGACGCTCGGGGGTGCGCTGGGCCAGGCCGTCGCGATCGACGGGGACGACGTCGTGGTCGGGTGGGCCGAGGACGCGCAGGGTGCTCAGCGCGCCGTGCGCTGGGCGGCCGACGGCACGGTCACGCGGCTGGCGGACACCGGCGTGAGCAGCAACGCGAGCGCGATCAGCGACACCGGCCGGATCGTCGGCGCTTCGTACGACGACGTGACTTCCCACGCGCTGCTGTGGGAACGCGACGGCCGCGTCCGCGAGCTGCCCGGCCTGCCCGGCGGCGGCTCGGCGTTCGCGGACAAGATCACGCCCGACGGTCGCACCATCGCCGGCGCCGCGGCCGACGCGGCCGGGCACACCCACCTCGTGCGCTGGGACGAGCGCGGCCGGATCACGGACCTCACGCCGGACGGCGAGTACGGCACCGTCGCCGGGATTTCCCGTGACGGCACGATTATCGGCTCGACGACCTTGCCCGGAGGCAACTCCGTGGCCCAGCGGTGGGACCCTTCGGGTCGCGTCGTGACGCTGGGCGGAACCGCGGCGCCGAGCTCCGGGCAGGCCATGGGGATCAGCGACAACGGCACCGTCGTCGGCCTGGTCGACCCCGACTTCGGCGGCAGCTACGCGACACGGTGGGACCGCGCGGGCCGCCCGACCTACCTGCCGAGCGACACCCGCAACGCGACAGCCCACGCCATCAACCGCTCCGGCACGATCGCCGGCCAAGCCGAGGGCGTCGGCGCGAGATGGGCGCCCGACGGCACCCGCACCCGCCTGGACCCCTTGCCAGGCCACACTTCCGCGTCGGCGCTGCTGATCAACTCCCGCGGCCTCGCCGCGGGCATGTCCTACGGCGACATCTGGCGCGGCGCCATCTGGGGCTGACGCCGACGGCCGTCCCCGGCGCGATCCGGGGACGGCCTTCGCCCGCGGCTGATTGCGCGCTGACTCTTGCTGCCCAGCCCGCGAGATCCGGCTTGGCCACGCCGCAGTCTTCGTAGCGAGTCGAGCAACTCGCCCTTGGTTACTGGTCGATCAGGTACTGCGGTTTGCACAGCACGCTGAGGGTGTCGGTGACGAGTTCTTGGCCGTCGCGCGTGATGGCGCAGCGGATCGTGCCGACGGCGCCGGGGACCAGGCTGGCCCGGAGCGCCGGACTGCTGTGGCTGCCAGGTTCGGCGTTGACCGTCACAGTCCAGGGCAGCGGGACGTTGTCGGTGCGACGCCTCAGTCGATGGTGCTCGCCTGCCCGCCTCCGAGGCCGGTTCCGGTCGCGGTCGCACGAATGCACCGGGCGGGGCCGCGGCCCCGCTGCGGCGGTGCGGCTGAATCGTCGCGGACCGCCGCGCCGTGACACGAGCTGGACGTGCCGCTTCGCTCGGACGCTGCCGGTGCCGTCATGGATCAAGACCCGTGGCGGCATCGACCACCGGCTTTGCAGGAACGCTGGACTTGGCTGGCGCGCGGCTGAACTGTGCAGCAGCGCGCCAACCGTGCGCGCTCGGAAGTTCGGAAGGTCGAGCCTTTCGCTTGCGCTTGGTCCGAGGCGGTGCGTGGAATGGCCCCGCAGCCGCAGCCGCAGCCGCAGCCGCAGCCGCAGCCGCAGCCGCAGCCGCAGCCGCAGCCGCAGCCGCAGCCGCAGCCGCAGCCGCAGCCGCAGCCGCAGGCCACGGAGCGACGGCCTTCGCCCGTCAGGAAGCCGCCGCGGCGGCTTCCGCCAGGGCCTTCTCGTCTTCCTCGCCGAAGGTTTCCTCCAGTTGCTCCGGCGAGTAGTCCAAGTCGACCTGTTCCACGGGCGTGCCGCGGGCCGATTCGATGGCGCCCAGGCGGCGTTGGGCGCGGTCGGCCGCGTACTGGAGGAGCTCTTGCGGGTCGTTGTCGAAGGGGACTTCCTCGAACTGGTCCTGAACCCACTGGATCATGTTGAGCGCGTGGGGCAGCAGTTCGCCCATGCGTTGCTGCACGGCGTCCCACAGGGAGTCGTCGGCGGCGACGTGGCGGCGGCAGGTGAAGGTGCCCCACGCCATGTGGCGGCGTTCGTCGTCGCCGATGTGGCGGACGAGGTCCTGCATGCCGGGGAGGATCTGGTTCTGGGTGCAGATGAGCTGCCACGAGTAGTAGCCCGTCAACGCGAGGCTGCCTTCGATCACGTGGTTGTACGTGACGCTCGCGCGGATCTGGTTGAGGGGACTGGGATCGTCCTCCAGGGCGCGCAGCGACTGCGGCAGCTCCTCGTAGAAAAGCTTGCGGTAGTGGGGATTCTCGGCCACGTAGGGGTGCAGGTCGTCGTCGAGGCCGACGGCGTCCATCCAGCGGCGGAAGACCTCGACGTGCTTGGCCTCCTCGAAGCAGAACTGCGTCAGGTACATCTCGTCGCCGAAGCGGCCGGTCGAGGACATCGCGCGCATGAAGGGCTGGATGTCCTCCGTCACGGCCTCCTCGCCGGCGATGAACTGCGCCACGAGGTAGGTCGTCGAGCGGCGCTGCTCCGGCGTCAGGCTTTCCCAGCCCTCACGTTCGCGGCTGAAGTCGAGGTCGGCGGGGTTCCAGAACTTCTTGTTGCCCTTCACGAACAGGCGCAACGGGAACGAGTCCCAGTTGAGCCCACCTTTGCGCAGCGACGAAAACCCGCTGCGCAGCTCGGGAAGCGTGTCCGTCATGTCCGGCCCTTTCGTGTCACTCCATTGTGGACGATTCCGTGGACGATTCGGCGAGGAAGCTCTCGATCGCCGGCGCCATGACCGCCACGACGGCATCGGCCGCCTCGGTGGCGGAGTGCGTCGGCAGCACCAGGTGGCTCAGCGACAACCGCACCGCGGTTTCCGCCAGCAGCGCGGCGGACTTCTGCGACAGGCCGGGCTCCAGCGCGCGGTACTGCTCGGTCGCGAGGTCGGCGGCGGCCGTGAGGATGGGCTCGCCCTTGGTGGTGAGCAGGGGGAGCAGGTCCTCGCCCGCCTCGGTGCCGAGCGCGGCAGCGACGAGCCGGTTCTCGCGGGCGTGCTCGATCGTGTACACGACGGCGCCGTGGATGCCGGCGATCAGCCCGTCGGCGCTCTCGAAGCGGCGGCGGATGCCGTCGAGGAACTCCGCCGCCGTGCGCAGCGCCACGGCCTGCGTGAGCGCCGCCTTGCTGCCGAACTCGTTGTAGACGGTCTGCCTGCTCACGCCGGCCCGCGCCGCGACGTCGGCCATGCGCAGCGCCTGGTGACCGCGGTCGGGGAGCAGGTCCGCGGCCGCGTCGAGCAGTGCTTCGCGCAGCGATGCCTTGGTGCGCTCGGTGAAGCTCGTCACACCGTCAGCTTGACACAGATCGAGGTTGTGTCAAGAACGTTTACTGACCACGATCGGATGTACACGCCGGTACTGTCGGTGCTCCCCGCTACCGTGGCGGACGTGGGCATCACCGTGGGCTTCGACCTGGACATGACACTGATCGACCCGCGGCCGGGCATGGTCGCGGCGATGAACGCGCTGGGCGTGGAGTCGGGCCTGCCGCTCGACGGCGAGCACTTCGCCGCCAACCTGGGCCCGCCGCTCGACGACATCCTGCGCGGCTTCGAGGCGCCCGAAGAACGGATTCCGGGCCTCGTGGATCGGTTTCGCGCGCTCTATCCCGGCCTCGTGGTGCCGAGCACGGTCGCGCTGCCCGGCGCGGCCGAAGCGCTGAAGGCCGTGCGCGCGGCGGGCGGGCGCACGCTCGTGGTCACCGGCAAGTACGGGCCCAACGCGCGGCTCCACGTCGAGGCGCTGGGACTGGAGGTCGACGAGCTCGTGGGCGAGCTGTGGTCCACGCAGAAAGCCGTGGCGCTCAAGGAGCACGACGCGCGGGCGTATGTCGGAGATCACCTCGGCGACGTGCGGGGCGCCCGAGCGGCCGGTGCGCTCGCGGTCGGCGTCGCCACCGGGCCGTGCACGAGGGAGGAACTGCTCGCTGAGGGAGCCGACGTGGTGTTCGACTCGCTCACGCAGTTCCCGGAGTGGTTCGCCCGTGCGTTCTGAGGCTCAGCCGTGTTTGCCGGCGCGCGCCTCGCGGACCAGGGCGATCAGGCCGAGCAGCAGGCCCAGCGGCGTCACCACGCCGGCGACCGCGCTGAGCCACACCGGCAGGTTCTCGAGCCCGGCGGCGAACATGATGAACACGGCCAGCACGGCGAGCAGCCCGATGGCGAACAGGCCGATCCCGATCCGCATGAGAATCGGTTTGCCCGCGGTCTGCTTTGCTGCGTTGTCCATGGCGCTGAGGGTATCGGCCGTATCCGCTTCTCCCCAGGGCATGTGGCGAGATACGCTAAGCGGACGCGCGCCCTGGGTACGCCCGGGGCGCGTTCGTCGTGAGCAGCACAGCAGAAGGACTGGTGAGGGAAGTGCCGACCGGCAAGGTCAAGTGGTACGACGCGGAGAAGGGGTTCGGGTTCGTCACGCAGGACGGCGGAGCCGACGTCTACATCCGCAAGGCCGCGCTGCCGCAGGGCGTCGAGGGGCTCAAGGCCGGGCAGCGGCTGGAGTTCGGCGTCGCCGACGGCCGTCGCGGGCCGCAGGCGCTCTCCGTCCGGCTGCTGGACCCGCCGCCGTCGGTCGCCGAAGCGCGCCGGCGCCCCGCCGAGGAGTTGCACGGCCTGATCGAGGACATGATCAAGCTCCTCGAGGTGAAGGTCCAGCCGGACCTGCGCCGCAACCGGTATCCGGATCGCAAGAACACCAAGCAGATCGCCGAGATCATGCGCGCGGTCGCCCGGGACCTCGACCCCTAAACCCGCGTCGAACGCGGAGGTGAAGGGCACCTCGGCGGGTGCCCTTCACTCGTCACGGCTTCAGGCGGGCTGGACCTGCAACGACCACAGGGCCGAGGTGATCGGCTCCGCGTCGTTGGGGTCGCCCGTGCGGCTGATCACGGTGGCCTGCGCGATCTCCACCACCACGATCTGGTCGTCCTTGGTGGGCGGCGTCGCGGTGTAGGCGTAGCGGTCGCCGCTGGTGATGATGTCCTCCTTCAACGGCTGGGGCTGGCCCTTGCCGTTGACGAACTGCACCGTCACCTTCCACGGACCTTCCGCGACCTCCTTCGGCACGGAGATCTGCACGGACTTGCCCGGGCGCAGCTTCAGCGTGCCCGCGGCGCCGGGGTTGGCGGCGCAGATGCCGGTCTTGACGTCGCAGTTGCCGATGGGCCCGACGTTGATCGTGTGCCCATCGCCGTAGAAGGTCACCTCGGCCGGCCCGGGCGCCGAGCAGCCGGCCACGGCGAGACCACCGGCCGCGAGCACGGCCACCAATCGGGAACGTCGCATGGTCCGAAGATTACCGGCGCTCCCGCGGCAGACCCTGCGCGGGGAAGCTGCCGGTCGGTTCGGGCCGCAGTGGCCGGTTTCCGCCCAGCCCCGGCAAGAGCGAGCCGCCGCGCTGCACGAGGTAGGTCTGCGTGAGGCCGACGCCGAGCAGCACCGTGACCACCAGGAACCCGATCCAGTACGTCGGCGGCAGCAGCAGGCCCACGGCGCCGCCGAAGCACCAGGCCAGCTGCAGCACCGTTTCCGAGCGCCCGAACGCGGACGCGCGCGACTGCTCGGGCAGGTCTTCCTGGATCACGGCGTCGAGGCTGATCTTCGCGAGCGCGCTCGCCGTGGAGCCGACGAGGCCGACGACCGCGGCCGTCGCGAGCCCGGGCAGGAGCGTGGCGATGAGCGTCACACCCACGCACGCGGCCACGCACCACACGATCACCTGGTCCGGCGCCCCGAACTGCAGGCGGGAGCCCAGCGCGTTGCCGACGAAGCCACCCGCTCCGGCCGCGGCGCCGATGATGCCCAGCAGGAGCAGCTGCATGAACGGGCTGTGCCCCGTGCCCTCCGTCTGCGCTTTCACCGCGAACGCGGCGAACATCATGAGGAACCCGGTGAGCACCCGCACGGATCCGTTGCCCCACAAGGCGACCACGATGTGGCGGCCCATCGGCTGGCGCTGCTTCTTCTGCTTCGGCTCCGGCCGCGCCGAAAGCGACGTGGGCACCTCGCCCTCGGTCACCTCGACCCACGACGGGATCCGCATCGACTGCACGGCCGCGGCCACGCAGATCAACGCGGTGAACCACAGCGCGCCGGCCGAACCGCTGATCGCGTTGACACCGCTGGCCAGCCCGCCGAACACGCCGGCGGCGATGAGGCCGAAGATCGTGAGCCGCGCGTTGGTCTTCGACAGCGTGATCTCCGGCGGCACCACGCGCGGCGTGATGGCGGCCTTGAGCACGGTGAACGACTTCGACAGCACCATCATCCCGAGCGCGGCGGGGTAGAGCAGCCAGTCGTCGAAGTGCAGCGCCATGACCACGGCCATGAGGCCCTGGCCGATCGACGCCACGCACATCGCGAGGCGGCGGCCGCGCTGGATCTTGTCCAGTGCCGGGCCGATCACGGGCGCGACGAGCGCGAACGGCGCGATGGTGATCAGCAGGTACAGCGCCACTTTGCCTTTGCTCTCACCGCTGGTGGCGGCGAAGAAGAGCGTGTTGGCGAGCGCGATGGCCATGGCGGCGTCGCTGGCGTAGTTGAGCATCACCGCGTACATCAGCGACGTGAGGCCCGACTTGTCCGCGCCGTCGGCCTTGGTGGCGCGCTGGAACATGCCGATGGCCTGACCGCTCAGCTGCCGGCTGCGCAACGCGGCGACGCGCGTGACGGTGATCTTCTTCGGCAGCTTCGGGATCGAGCCGGCGCCGGGGACGGCGGTGGTGCGGAGTTCTTCGTCACGGTCGGGGTCGACGCGGGGCTCGCCCGCGTAGCCGCCGGTGTCGTAGTGCTCGTACTCGCCGCTGCCGGGCCGGGCGTTCTCCGGGCGTGGCCGGACGGGTTCGGTGCGGTGGTCCTGCGGCGGGTACGGCCGGGCACCCCGTGGTGGCGGCGGCCGGTGGCCGAGGGGGACGGTGCCGGTGGGGGCCTCGTCGGCCGTCGGGGTGCGGGGCTCGTCGTAGAACGGGCTTCGGGCGCGGGGCTCGCGGCCGTCGGCGGGGATGCGTTCGGGACGGGCGCGAGGCTCGTATCGCTCTTCGTACCGCTGGGGCCGGGCGCGTGGTGGGACGTGCTGGGTCGGAGGCTCCGCCGCGACGCCCCGGGCCGGTGGTTCGACCGGGTGCGCGGCGGGGTCGACGCGGGTGGGCTGCGGCGCGTCGCGCCAGGAGCGGGCCTGGGCGGCGCTGGGCTCCGGCGTCCACTTGCGCTTGGACTTCCGGCCGCGACCCTTGCCCGACCGGCCGGAGAAGGAGCCGTCGGGTTCGGAGTGCGAACCGAAGAGTGCCACGGGTCAATCCTGCCTCATCCGGGTGCCGTTCCGCCCGATCACGTGCCGTTCTGTGTCCCGGAGGTGCCGGCCGGGACGAACTTCACCCGGTACATCGCGGGCCAGAGCTTGCCCGTGACGAGGAATTCGTCGGTGCCGGGGACGGCCGCGATGCCGTTGAGCACGTCTTCGCCCGGGTTGACGGGGGTGCGGAGCTTGCTCGCGTCGATGCGTCCGGTGATGTGTCCGGTATTGGCGTCGATGCGCAGGATGGTGCCGGTTTTCCACACGTTCGCGTACACCGTGTCACCGACGCACTCGAGTTCGTTGAGCTGATCGACGCCGACGTCGACACTCCCGGTGGCCGCAAACGTCTGCGGGTCACGGAACGTGAGTTGCGAGGTGCCGTTGCTCATCACCAGGCGGCCGCTGGGCTGGTGGCACAGGCCCCAGCCCTCGCCGTCGAAGGGCACGCGGCGCAGCTCGGCCAGAGTTTTCGAATCGCGTTCGATGGCGAAGCCGTCCTGCCAGGTCAGCTGCCACAGTTTGGGCCCGAGGATCGTGATGCCCTCCGCGAAGAGCGGCGACGGCAGCGCCACGCGCGTGGCCGGCTTCTGACCGGCGGGGCCGGCGGTGAGCGCGGACTCGCCGGAGAGACCGCGGCTCTCGTACAGCGTCGAGCCGGCGAACTCGAGGCCCTCCGTGAAGGCCGACGTGTCGTGGGGCAGCGTCTGCAGCACCTGCACGGTGAGGTCCTCGGGCGGGGGTTGGGTCGCCTGCGTGCCGGCGCAGCCGCCGAGCAGGGCCACCGCCAGCAGCGGCCAGATCAACGGGGTTCGCGTCGAGGGAGTGCGCACGGGGAACAGCCTGGCACGGGCGGCGCGGATGCGTGCGGCACAATTGGGTCCATGACGTTGCTGTTGACCCTGGACGACGGCTCTATCCAGCGGAAGCTCGCGGACGCGGAAGACTTTGCGCGCGAAGCTGTGCTGGCGGACGCCCCGGCCGAGCAGGTCGGCGAGCACGTCGGCGTGACCTCCGAGGACGCCGTGTCGGCGACCCACCTGTTCGAGGCGTCGGTGCCCGGCTACCGCGGCTGGCGCTGGGCCGTGACGGTCGCCGTCGCCGGCCTGGACGAGCCGGTGACCGTGAGCGAGCTCGCCCTGCTGCCTGGTCCGGAGTCCCTGGTCGCGCCCACGTGGGTCCCCTGGGAGCAGCGCGTGCGCGCCGGCGACCTCGGCGTGGGCGACATCTTCCCCACCGACAAGGACGACCCGCGCCTCGCGCCGGCCTACCTGCAGTCCGACGACCCGGCCGTCGAAGAGGTCGCCCACGACATCGGCCTGGGCCGCGTCCACGTCCTCTCCCGCTACGGCCGCCAGGACGCCGCCACCCGCTGGCACGGCGGCGAGTTCGGCCCGCGCTCCGACATGGCCCGGAGCGCGCCGGCCACTTGCGGGTCCTGCGGCTTCTTCGTGCCCCTCGCCGGCTCCCTGCGCGGGGCCTTCGGCGTGTGCACCAACGACATCGCACCGGCGGACGGCCACGCCGTCGACGTCGAGTACGGGTGCGGGGCGCACTCCGAGGTGGAGGTGGAGATCACCTCGTCCATCCCCGTGGCGGAACTGGTCTACGACGACTCGTTGATCGACTTCGTGTCGGATGCGGGTTCCGAGGTCTCGGTGTCGCCCGCCGATGCTGCCGCTTCTCCGGAGGTGGCTGCGGAGGCTTCGTCGGCCGCTGCCGAAGAGGCTTCGGCCGCGGCGACTGTGGAGCCGGAGGCGGCTGCCGAAGTTGCCGCGTTGGAGGTCGCGCTTGAGGAGACGGCCTCGGCTGGGGTGAGTGAGACTCCGGCCGCCGAGATTCTCTCGACGAACGCCGCTGTGGCTGCTTCTTCGGACACTGCCGCCGCCGACGCTCCGCAGCCCGCAGCGGCTGCCTCTGCCGAGCCGATCGCCGAGGTTGCGGCCGACTCGACCGCAGCCGCCGAGCCGATCGCCACTACCGAGCCGATCGCCACCACGGCCGACTCGACCGCAGGCGCCGAGCCGACTGCGGTCACCTCGGCGCCGGACACAGCTGCCGACACTGCGGCTGTGACTGCGGAGCCCGAGGCGATTGCCTCGACGGAGACGGCAGCGGCGACCTCGGCTCCGGGCGCGGCTCCCACCGCCGAGGCAACGGGGCTGACCGCGGCTGCCTCGCCTGCGGTGGAGACTGCTGAGTCGGCGGTGGAAGAAGCGCCTGCCGATTCGGTTGCTGAAGTCGCGACCTCGCAGGCGGTTCCCGCCGCCGAGTCGCTCGCGGAGGCTGCTGTCGACTCGATCGCCGAGCCCACCGTGGTCACCCCGGCGCCGGATGCAGCTGCGGACACCGCGGCTGTGACTGCGGAGCCCGAGGCGATTGCCTCGACCGAGACGACCGCGGCGACCCCGGCTCCCGCGGAAGTTCCCGCCGCCGAGTCGACGGCCGAGTCTTTGGCGAATTCGGTCGAATCGGACCTGGTTGCGCCGGATGCAGGCGCCGACACCGCGACTGCGACCTCGCAGCCCGAGGCGACTGCTTCTGCCGAGCCGGTTGCGGCGACTGCGGCCCCGGAGGCGGCCACCGCCGACGATGCGGCGGCCCCGGCCGCTCAGCCTGACGTTGAGGCTGCTGCTGAATCGGCGGTGGAAGCGGCGCCTGCCGATTCGGTCGCTGAAGTTGCGGCGCCTCAAGCGGAGCAGACGACTGAGCCGGCGGCTACCCCGGCGGCGGATGCACTCGCCGACTCTGCGGCTGCGACGTCGGAGTCCGAGGCCGCTGCCCCCGCTAAGCGGGCTGGCGTGGCGTGGGAAGCGGTGGGGCTGTGGGCGGATCACCCTGCGGAGCAGGGTTCGGAACCGGTCGGTGAGGTTCAGGCCGGTACTTCTGAGGAAGCCGCCATCGAGCCGACCGCGCAGGCTGGCGCGGGCGCGGAAACCGCTGCGGTCGCCGACAGCACCGCGCCCGAGGCACAGGTGGTTTCCGCTGGCGACAAGATCGCTGAGAGCGCGGGGCCGGAAGCGACCACGGTCGAGGAATCGGCTGCGGAGTCGTTCGAGGAAGCCGCCGGCGATTCTGCCGAAGCCACCGAAGCCACGGCCGTGACCGAAGCCGCGAATGCGGCTGGCGCCACCGAAACGCGCCAAGTTGCCGAAGCGACCGCAGCGCGCCAGGCTGTTGAAGCCAGCCTGGCCAGTGACACTGGCGCAGGAACCGAATCACGCGAGGCCGCCGGAGCCACCGACGCGACCGGACCCGCGAACACGGCCGACGTCGCCGAAGGGAGCGCAGACGCCAACGCCGGCGAAGCGGGCCAGGGTACCGAAGCTGCCGCTGTGGCCGAAACAGGCGAAGCGACCCAGGTGACTGCGGCGCTCGAGGGCGCTGGGGCCGGAGCTGCCGAAGGCACTCAGGGTGTTGCTGAAGCGGGTCAGGTCGCCGAAGCGCGCGAAGGTGCAGAGGTTGTCGCCGTGCCTGGCGCGTCCGAAGCGCCGGAAGAGACCGAAGCCGTTGAAGCGCGTCAGGTTGCCGAGGCGAGTGGAGGCACTGAAGTGGGCGAAGCCAACCACGTCACCGACGTGGAGGCCGGCGAGGGGCAGCGCGGCGCTGAGAGTGGTGACGGCCCCCGGTGAGTGAGGGCGTGGGGGCGGATCCGTTCGGGACGGGGCGGCTGCGTGAGGCGATGCTGCGCGCGTGGCGGGACTCGCCGACGCGGTTTGTGGAGGACACCAACGCCGAGCGGGATCTGAGGGTTGGGGCGTATCGCGATCGGCTCTTTGTGGAGCTGGCGCAGAACGCGGCGGATGCGGCGCAGGCGGCCGACCGGCCCGGCCGGGTGAAGGTGTCCGTTGTGGACGGTGAGCTCAGGTTTGCCAACACGGGGGCGCCGCTGGATACGCGGGGTGTGGAGTCGTTGGCGTCGTTGCGGGCGTCGGCGAAGGAGCGCCTCGGAACGGTGGGGCGGTTCGGCGTCGGGTTTGCCGCGGTGTTGACCGTGTCCGACGAGCCGCGGGTGGTGTCGACCGGCGGTGGGGTGCGGTTCTCCGCGGAGCGCACGCGAGAGGCGGCCGGGCGGGACGGGGACGTGCCCGTGCTGAGGCTGCCGTGGCCGTCTGACGAGGCGCCGCCGGAGGGGTTCGACACGGAGGTGCGGCTGCCGCTCCGGGAGCCGGAGAGCGGGAAGGCACTGCTGGACGCCCTCCAGGAAGAGATTTCCGATCTGTTGCTGGCCTTGCCGTGGTTGGGCGAGGTCGAAGTGGACGGTCGCGTTTGGACACGTGCGGGCGCGGACCAGGTGGAGATCACCGGGCCGGAGAAGGGCCAGCGGTGGCTGACGCACGAGGGCTGGGCCGTGCCCATCGACGCGGACGGGGTGCCGCAGCCGCTGGACGAAGACGTGCTGCACGCGCCGACGCCGACGGATGAGGCGTTGTCGTTGCCGGCGCGGTTGATCGCGCCCGTGCCGTTGGAGCCGTCGCGGCGGAGGGTGCTGCCGGGGGCGGCGCTGGATGAAGCGCTCGCGAACGCGGCCAGGAACTACGTTGGGCTCGTCAAGGCCGTGCCGCAGGAGCATCGGTTTGTTCTGGTGCCCCAGGCCGGGTTCCCCAGGTCCACAGTGGACTCGCACCTCCGGGATCAGGTTTTCGCCGAGCTGGCGACTCAGCCGTGGTTGTCCACCATGGACAACAAGGAAGTGTCCGGCCGGCAGGCCAAGGTGCTCGACGTCGACGTGCCGGACTTGCCGCCGTTGCTGGCCGACCTCGTGCCGGGGCTCGTCCCGGCGCCGGCGGGCGCGGCACGCACGCTGAAACCCGTGTCGGCACAGGCGATCGGCATCGAGGACGTGCTGGAGGTGCTCACCGGGATCGACCGGGAACCCGGGTGGTGGCACCGGCTCTACGCGGCGCTCGCCGTGGCCGTGGACACGCACGACGTGTCGCCGGCGCAGCTCGACGGGCTCCCGGTGCCGTTGTCCGACGGGCGGACGCTGCCCGGGGCCCGGGGTGCGCTGCTCGTCGACGGGTCCGGTGAGCTGCTCGCACTGCTGTCCGATGTGGACGTTCCCGGCCTCAGGCTGGTGCACCCCGCCGCGGCGCACCCGTTGCTGGAACGCTTGGGCGCCAAGCACGCCGACGCCCGCCAGCTGCTCGAAGCCGAGCAGGTGCAGTACGCCGTGGAACGCAGTGTGGAAGACGTCCGGTCCGGTTTGGACGGAATGAACCTCGCGGGCGCCGTGCTGCGGCTGATCGCGGAGTGCGGTGACGACGCGCCGGAATGGGCGGGTGCGCTCGCGCTCCCGTCCGAAGACGGCTGGCGCCGCGCCGACGAGCTCGTGCTGCCGACCTCGCCGCTGCTGGACGTGTTCGACCCCGAAGTGTTCGAAGAGGACGGTGCCCTTTCCGTTCTCGACGAGGAGTTCGTCGAGGACTGGCCGCAGTCGACACTCGAGGCGGTCGGCGTGCTCGACTCGTTCGCCGTCGTCCGCGACGAGGAGCCGCACGAGCCCGACCACGGCCTGCCCGACGAAGACACGTGGTGGGACTCGGCCGAGCCCACCACGGTCCTGGCGATCAGGGACCTCGACCTCGTCGCCGACGACGCGTGGCCCGCCGCGTTGCGCCTCATCGCCGCGCGCCCCGAGACGTGGCAGGCACTGCACGCGCCCGAGGGCCACGCGGGCTGGTGGCTCGCCCGCTACGCCCTGCTGGCCGGCGAAGCGCCCGGCTCCTGGCGCCTGCCCGCCGCGGCCGACCTCGGCGGCCTCTACGACGAGGTGCCCGACCTGGGCCTCACCACCGAGTTGCTGGAAGCCGCCGGCGTCCGGACCACGCTCGACCTCGCGACGGCCGAAGACGTCACCGACCTGCTCGACCGCCTCGGCGACCCCGCCCGCACGCTCAGCCCGGGCCTCGCCGCGCGCGCCCACCGTGCGCTCGTGCTCTCGCCCGTGGAGGTCGACGACCTCGACGCCCCGGTGCGCGTCCGCGCGGCCGACGCGAGCGTGGCGGACGCCGACAAGGCCGTGGTCCTCGACGTGCCCTGGCCGGCGTCCGCGCTGCCGGCGTCGAAGATCGTCGCCGCCCCCGAAGACCCCGAACGCCTCGCCGAACTGCTCGACGTGCCCCTCGCCGGCGCCCTGCCCAACGAGGTGACCAGCACCGGCGAGTACGTCGCCTGGGCCGACCTGCCCGCGATCCGCCTCGTCGCCGACCAGCTCGGCCTCACCGTGCCCGAGGGCGGTCCGCTGCTGCACGACGTGCTCACCGTGACCGTCGACGGCACCACCGCCGACGTCCCGTGGTGGTCGGACGAGGACAACCGCCTCCACGCCGCGGACACGTCAGAAGGCCTGGCTCGCGCGTTCGCCTGGGCCACCGGCAACTGGGCCGAGCGCTACCGCATCACCGCACTGCTCGACGACCCGGCGCCGCACACGTTCCTGAACTAGAGCCGCTGAACTGGCGCCGCTGGACTAGAGACGCTGCGCCGACTTCGACCCCCGCCGGGCCGCCGCACGCTGCCAGAAGATGATGCCGAAGCCGATGAACCCCAGGACGATCCCGGCGAACGCGGTCCACACCCACACGCCGTCGGCGACGAAAAAGAGCACCACCAGCGCGACCGCCCACAGCGAGGTACCTACGATCACCACCGGGGTCAGGTCGGTCAGGCGCTTGGGCAGGTCCGGCGTGTGCCGCAACGAGCCCGTTACCTCCGCGGGATTGATCGGTTCATCCACGTGGTGAAGGGTACCCCCGGGCGTTCCCGGAACGAGCACGACAGCAGCGAGCACGACAGCAGTGAGCTAGACAGCAGCGAGCAGGACAGGGGCAGGGCATGACGGATCAGCGCGAGCGGGAGACCGTGTCCACTCTGGACCGCTTCTTCAGGATCTCCGAACGCGGCTCCACGGCCGGGCGGGAGATCCGGGGCGGTGTCGTCACGTTCGTGACCATGGCCTACATCGTGGTGCTCAACCCGCTCATCATCGGCAGCTTCGCCGCGGGCACCCCCTCGGCGCACGCCGACGTGCTCGGCCACATCCTGCCGGTCCCGGCCGTGGCCGCGGTGACGGCGCTGGTCGCCGGCGTGATGACGATCCTCATGGGCCTGATCGCCAACTACCCGTTCGCCATCGCCACCGGGCTCGGCCTCAACAGCCTGCTCGCCGTCACGCTCGCACCCCAGATGACCTGGCCCGAGGCCATGGGCCTGGTGGTGATCGAGGGCGTGATCATCGTCCTGCTGGTGCTCACCGGCTTCCGCACGGCCGTGTTCCGCGCGGTGCCGCCGGCCCTCAAGTCGGCGATCGCGGTCGGCATCGGCCTGTTCATCTGCCTCATCGGCCTCGTCGACGCCGGCTTCGTGCGCCGCCTGCCCGACGACGCGCACACCACCGTCCCGGTCGGCCTCGGCATCAACGGCTCGGTCGCCTCCTGGCCGACGGCCGTGTTCGTGGTCGGTCTCCTGCTCACCGCGATCCTCGTGGCGAAGAAGGTCAAGGGCGCGATCCTCATCGGCGTGCTGGGCTCGACCGTGCTGGCCATCGTCGTCGAGGCGCTCGTGAAGGCCGGGCCGTCGAACGGCACCAATCCCAAGGGCTGGAACCTCGGCTACCCGGCGCTGCCGTCGAACGTCGTCGGCACGCCGGACCTGTCGCTGGTCGGCGACGTGTCCTTCGGCGCGTGGACGCGGCTGCCGATCATCACCGTCGTCCTGCTCGTGTTCACGCTCGTGCTCGCCGACTTCTTCGACGCCATGGGCACCATGACGGGCCTCGGCAAGGAAGCCGGCCTGATCGGCAAGGACGGCCAGCTGCCCAACGTCGGGCGCGCGCTGTTCGTCGAGGGCCTCGCCGGCGCGGCCGGCGGCTTCGGCTCGGCCAGCTCCAACACCGTCTTCGTCGAGTCCGCGTCCGGCATCGCGGAGGGCGCGCGCACGGGCCTGGCCAACGTCGTCACCGGCGTGCTCTTCCTCGCCGCCATGTTCCTGACGCCGCTCTACCAGATCGTGCCCGTCGAAGCCGCCGCACCGGCGCTGGTGGTCGTGGGCGCGCTGATGATGGGGCAGGTCCGGGAGATCGACTTCACGGACTTCTCGATCGCGCTGCCGGCCTTCCTGACGATCGTCGTCATGCCGTTCACCTACTCCATCGCCAACGGCATCGGCGCGGGCTTCGTGAGCTACGTCGTCATCCGCGCCGCCACCGGCAAGGCCCGTCAGGTCCACCCGCTGATGTGGGTGATCGCGGTGGCGTTCGTGGCGTACTTCGCGGTGGGCCCGATCCAGGCCGCCCTGAGCTGAGCATGGAACCGGTCCCGCGCTGACCGGCGCCGCAGGCGGCCGGTACTGAGCTGAGCGTGATCGCGGAGGGTGGCGGGGTTCACCCGCCGGCGCGATTTTCGTGAGGTAAGCTAACTATATGTCCGGCGACCCGCATGAGCGCTCCCTCGCGAGCCGCCTGCGTCTCGCGGTGGTCCGGCTCAACCGCCGGCTCCGGGCACAGCGCGTGGGCGACGACGTGACGTTGACGCAGACCGCGGCGCTGTCCACCTTGCACAAGTGCGGTCCGCTGACGCCTGGTCAGCTGGCCGCGAAGGAAGGCGTCCAGCCGCCCTCGATGACGAGGGTCATCGCCGCGCTCGAGGAGATGGGGTTCGTCGAGCGGCGCCCGCACCCGACGGATGGCCGGCAGGCCATCGTCGAGCTGTCCGACAGCGGCATGGCCTACGTGAAGAAGGCCATTTCCGTCCGGGAGGCGTGGCTGGATCGGCAACTGGCCGAACTCGGCGAGGAAGAGCTGGAAGTGCTCTCCCGCGCCGCTGAGATCATCGACAGGATGGCGGGGAACTAACACCGGTGGCGACCACGGGTAGCGAAGCAGAGCGTACGACGGAAACCATTGCTACCCGGGACACGGCGCCACAGCCGGCCAGCCCGCCCACGTCCGGACCACCCGGTACGAGGCAAAACCAGGTCAAGAGCCTGCCCGACGGCGCCGATCAGGTGCCGGAGGCGCCCGACAGACCCGTGGAACCCAAGCGCGGCAAGGGCATGTTCGCCTCGCTGCGCGTGCGCAACTACCGGCTGTTCTTCAGCGGCCAGGTCATCTCGAACGTCGGCACCTGGATGCAGCGCATCGCCCAGGACTGGCTGGTGTTCCAGCTCTCGGGCAACAACCCGGTGGCGCTCGGCATCGCCGTCGCGTTCCAGTTCACGCCGACGCTGCTGCTGTCGCTGTGGGCGGGCGTGCTCGCCGACCGCGTCGACAAGCGGCGGATGCTGATCCTCATCCAGAGCATCAACTGCGTGCAGGCCACGCTGCTCGGCGTGCTGAACCTGACCGGCGTCGTGCAGATCTGGCACGTGTACCTGCTGTGCATGATGCTCGGCATCACCTCCGCCATCGAGGTGCCGACGCGTCAGTCGTTCGTCGCCGAGATGGTGGGCCGCGACCAGATCGCCAACGCCGTCGCGCTCAACTCCTCGATCTTCAACCTGGCCCGCATCGTCGGCCCGGCCATCGCCGGGTTCGCGATCACCTGGGTCGGCACCGGCTGGCTGTTCATCGCCAACGCGGTGAGCACCGTCGCGGTGGTCACCGGGCTCGCGCTGATGAACCCGGCCAAGCTCTTCCGCGGGCCCGCGATCCCGCGCGCGAAGGGCCAGCTCATGGAGGGCCTGCGCTACGTGCGCCACCGCTCCGACCTGGTCACGGTGATGGTGCTGATGTTCTTCGTCAGCACGTTCGGCATCACCTACTTCACGTCGCTGCCGATCGTCGCCGCCAACGTCTTCCACACCCAGGCCGACGGTTACGGTCTGTTGTCCACACTCGTCGCGGTGGGGACGTTCGTGGGCGCGCTGTTGTCCGCGCGCCGCGGCATCAAGAGCCGGCCGCGGGTGCGGACGATGCTGATCGCCGCCACCGGGCTCGGCCTGTTCGAGTTCATCACGGCGTTCATGCCGACATACCTGGCCTTCGGCCTGGGCCTCATCCCGCTCGGCTTCGCCACCATCACGTTCCTGAACACGGCCAACGCGCTGGTGCAGACGTCCGTCACGCCCGAGATGCGCGGCCGGGTGATGGGCATCTACGTGCTGGTCCTCATCGGCGGCAACCCCATCGGCGGTCCGATGACCGGCTGGATGGCCGACGCGTTCGGCGGCCGCTCGCCGTTCTACATCGGCGGCGCGATCTCGCTCATCGCCGCCGTGGTGTGCGCGCTGGTGCTGATCCGGCGCGGCGGTGTGTCGCTGCCCGTGCGCCGGTTCGGCAACGGCCTGCGCGTGCTCAAGCGCGAACGCGTCTGACCTGCTCGTCCTGAAGGGCACCTCGGTTCGCCGAGGTGCCCTTCAGCGTTTTCAGCGGCTTTTCACGGGTCACCCGGACGAGTGAGAGGTGGGTCTCCGCAAGAGGGGACTTGCCGGAGTTGATGAGGTTAGGCTAACCTCATACATGTCCGCTTCGTGGTGGGAGCGGCAGTCAGTTCGGGAACGGACGGAGCCCCGCCCCTGGGAACCCCGGGAGCGGGGCTCCGTTCATCGGTCCCTTATGACGGGTTCATAGTCGGGTCGGCCGCGGGCTCCGTCAAGGGGTGCTCACCAGGTGGGGTCGGCAGCCGAGAGAGCGCCAGGCCGAAGTACACGCGGTACGCGGTCCGCACGGCGTCGTCGGTGGCCAGCAGGACCTCGTTGCGCACCCCGTCGACCGTTTCGATCAGCCGGTTTCCCGACATCGTCACGCGGCCCTGGGAGGTCGGCCGCGAGCACGTGAGCCGCCTGGTGAAGCCCGACAGCGGCGACGTCGACTGCCACCACGCCATCGGCACGAAGTCCGTCAGCGGCCGTGTGCGCGCCTCCAGGCGGTACACGCGCTTGCCGTCCCGGAGTACGTCCACGTCGCCGAACGGGGCGTCCAGGAAGAGGAACTCGCCCTCCTGGTCGCACTGGACCTCCACGGCCGACAGGCGCAGCGGGCCCCGGCTGAAGCGGCCGAAACCGACGTCCACCAGCCATTGCTCGTCGTCGAGGTCCACGACCACGGCCGCGTGGTCCAGCGGTGGCCCGGGCTCGCCGTCGTCGGTGAAAACCTGCGCGCTGCGCAACGCGGCTTCGAAGCCGAGCTCGCGCAACAGGGCCGCGAAGAGGCCGTTGAGCTCGTAGCAGAAGCCACCGCGCCGGCGGCGCACGATCTTGTCGAACAGCGCTTCCTCGGCCAGCTCGATGGGTTCACTGAGGTGCACGCTCAGGTTTTCGAACGGCACGCGTTCGAGGTGGCGCTCCTGCAGCTGCCGCAGGGCCGCGAGGTCGGCCTTGTCGGGCAACGCGAGGTCGAGACGGGCGAGGTAGGCGTCGACGTCCATGACCCCAGCCTCACACCTGGAGTGCACTCGAAGTCAAGCGAGAAACGAAAAACGGGGCCCTCCGTGAAGGAGAACCCCGCTTTTGTGGAGGAACAGCAGGCTCAGCCGAGCAGCAGGCCGTTGCCGCCGGCGACGGCGTTGTCGAAGCGCTTGCTGATCTCAGCCCAGTTGAAGATGTTCCACAGGGCCTTGACGTAGTCCGGCTTCACGTTCTTGTAGTCCAGGTAGAACGCGTGCTCCCACACGTCGACCAGCAGGATCGGCGTGGTCGGCAGGATCAGGTTGTTGTGGTGGTCGCGCAGCTGCTGGGTGATCAGCGTCTTGCCGATCGGGTCCCAGGAGAGCGCGCCCCAGCCGTTGCCCTGGATCGTGGTGGAGACGGCGGTGAACTGCGCCTTGAACTTGTCGAAGGAGCCGAACGCGTCGTCGATCGCCGCGGCCAGTTCGCCGGTCGGCTTGTCGCCGCCTTCCGGCGAAAGGATCTTCCACCAGACGACGTGGTTCGCGTGGCCGGCCAGGTTGAAGGCCAGCGTGGTCTCAAGGCCGACGATGTTGCCGAAGTCGCCGGCTTCGCGCGCTTCCGCGATCTTGTCGAGCGTGTCGTTGGCACCCTTGACGTAGGTCGCGTGGTGCTTGCTGTGGTGCAGCTCGTTGATCTGACCGGAGATGTGGGGCGCGAGAGCGCCGTAGTCGTAGTCGAGATCGGGCAGGTTGTACCGGGCCATTGGCCCTCCTTCAGTCTTCGACACAAGTTCCTACTACCGAACCTAGTAGCACACCGGGGTTCGCGGCGACCGGGGGCGGCCTCCGTGCCACAGGGTGGACCCACTCGTTCGGCCACTGCGTACCCGGGTGGGCACTGTGCGAAACCGAGCCTTGTACCTCCACCAAACTGGAGGTCAACTTCTTGTGATCAGCCTCATCCGCCCGGGCGTCAGGCGATCCGGTATCGGTCCAGGTCGTGCGCCAGCTCGTCGAACACGGCGACGTTGTGTTCGAAGGCGACCAGTGTCTCGTTGATCACCCGGGCGCGGGCGTCGTCGTCCCACGGCGCGGCGTCGAGCTTCGCGCGGTAGCGGTCGCGGAACGCGGGCGCGCTGCCGATCTCGTCGAAGTGGTAGAACAGCGAGCCGGCCTCGGCGAGGTCGAAGTTCTTCTCCAGCAGTCGCCGGATGATCTGGCCGCCCGCGATGTCGCCCAGGTAGCGCGTGTAGTGGTGTGCCACGTACCCGCCGGCCCACGCCGACGCCTCGGCGATGCGCGCGGCGTACGCCTCCGTGCTGGCGAGCGGGCGGATCTCGGTGCGCCAGGCCGGCCCGACGAGGCGTGCGAGATCGCGCTCGAGCGCGGGCAGCCGGCGCAGCTCGTCGAACACGAACTCGCGGCCCACGGCGTCGGCGGTCATGGTGTCGCTGACGCGCTCGATGGCCTGGTAGACGAAGTAGTACTGGATCGCGAGCTGCGTGTAGCCCTCCAGGGAGAGCTCGCCGCCGAGCAGCGCGTTCATGTACGTGGAGTGGTTGGCCCGGTCGTGCACGCCCCTGGTCGACTCCCGCAGCTGTCCGGAGAACGGCCGGGCTTCGAGCTCAGTGGTCACCGACATCGCGGCCTCCCTCTTTTCTGACACGCTGTCAGAACGAGGGTAGGCCACGATCACGACTTAGGCTACCCTAAATCGGACGCGGATCCGGAAGTTCACTCGAACCGACGGCCTGCAGCACGAACCGCACGGCCGCCTCGATCACGCCGGCCAGCCGCTCGGCGGGCACGTCGATCACCTGCCGTGTGCCGAGCGCCGCGGTGATCATGGGGGCGACCACGTCCACGTCCTGCGCGGGCCAGCTGCCCGCGTCGACGCCGGCGAGCAGCACCGCCCGCAGCTGCCCGGTGATCGGATCGGCGTGGGCGCTGATGCGCCGGTAGGCCGCGGGCGCGAGCGCCGACTCCAGCGCGCCACCGGGTGGCAGGTGGTGCTCGGCGAGCACCCGCAGCTGCAGCCGGACGAACGTCGCCAGCTGCGCGATCGGGTCCGTCTCGGCCTCCACGGCCGCGCGCAGCCGCTCGACGTAGCGCGCCGCCTCGTCCTCGACGAACGCGACGAGCAGGCTTTCCTTGTCGGGGAAGTGGTTGTACAACGCGGTGCGGCCCAGCCCGGCCTCCGCGGCGACGCCGGCGAGTGTGATCGCGTCGAAGCCGCGCTCGTACAGCTGCGCGCGCAGCACCTCGAACACCCGTGCGCGGACCTCGCGCCGGTGCGCTTCGAGCGAGCCGCCGAGTACCTTTGGCACCGTCGTTCCCCTGCCTGCCTGAGACCTGCTCCGGCCACCATAAGGCCGAACGGGGGCTCGTACTCAGTCGGTGAGCGACCAGGTGTGCACGGGTTCGCCGGCGGCCGAGAGCTCGAGGTAGCGGCCCAGCATGCGGTTGAGCGCCGTCTCGCGGTCGGCCCCGCGGTCCTGCGCGCGCTGCACGTAGTCGCGCTGCCAGGTGGCGCCGCTGCGGCGGGCCAGGCAACGCCGCTCGATCACGCCGAGGTACTTCACGCGGGCCTCGTCGGAGACACCCGAAAGGCGCAGTCCCTCGTGGGCGAGGGGCAGCAGCACGCGCAGCGCCAGCTCGTCGGGCGGGATCCAGCCGATGCCGGGCCAGTACAGCTGCGCCTCGAAACCCTTGCGCGCGCCCGCGTAGAGGTTCTCCTCCGCGGCCTGGAACGACATCTGCGTCCACACCGGGCGTTCCTGCTCGGCCAGCGCGCGCTGGGCGCCGTAGAAGAACGCGGCGTTGGCCACGATGTCGACGATCGTGGGCCCGGCCGGCAGTACGCGGTTCTCCACGCGCAGGTGCGGCAGGCCGTCGACGACGTCGTACACCGGCCGGTTCCAGCGCCAGATCGTGCCGTTGTGCATGCGCAGCTCGGTGAGCTTCGGCGCCTGGCCCGACTCCAGCATTTCGAGCGGGTCTTCCGTGTCGGTCTGCGGCAGCAGGCCGGGGAAGTACCGCACGTTCTCTTCGAACAGATCGAAGATCGAGGTGATCCACCGCTCGCCGAACCACACTCTCGGCCGCACGCCCTGGTTCTTCAGCTCTTCCGGACGCGTGTCGGTGGCCTGCTGGAACAGCGGGATCCGCGTCTCGTGCCACAACGCCTTGCCCAGCAGGAAGGGAGAGTTGGCGGCCAGCGCCGTCTGCACGCCGGCGAGGCACTGGGCGGCGTTCCAGTGCGCGGCGAATTCCTCAGGCGCCACCTGGAGGTGCAGCTGAACCGACGTGCACGCGGCTTCGGGCAGGATGGATTCCGCGAAACTGCGCAGTCTTTCCGGCTGTTCGCCCGGAAGCGCCGCGCCGTCCATGGAAAGCGCGATTCGCTCGCCGCGCGCGGCGAAGATCTGGTCGTTCAGCGACGAATACCGGGCGTTGTTGGTGAGCCATTTCTGGTCGAAGTGTTCTTGACGCAGTGTCGGCAGGATCCCGATCATCGCGAGCGTCGAACCGGAGTCGGTGGCCTTGGCGGACGCTTTGCCGAGGTATGCGCGCAGATCGTCTTCCAGCTGCAGAGCCGAATCGCCGGCGAGCGGGCGCGGCGGCACGTTCAGCTCGAGGTTGTGCTGCCCGAGTTCGGTGGTGAACGACGGGTCGTCGAGCGCTTCCAGCACCGCCGTGTTGGTCATCGACGGCCGCAGTTGGCCGTCGACGAGGTTCAGCTCCACTTCGAGCCCGATGTTCTTGCGGGGAAAGGAAAAGCTGCCGTCCGTGAGCATCCGGGCGAGCGTGTCGAGACAGCGTTGGACCTTGCGGCGGTACCGTCCTCGGTCCAGCTGGTCGAACGGTTTCGCCGAAAGATCGGTACCCATGTCTGACGCGCTCCTTGGCTGCTGTCCGCGGGTGTCCGGGCGGGGACTGCCAGGCCGCCCACCGTCGCACAGTGCGGCGCATCCGGGCTAGCGGCCAAACTGGTGCTCTCCGTCACGGGGGGTTGACCGTGCGCAAAAATGGCCCATTCGTACCAGAGTTCTCCGGTCGTTCGGACCACCTTTGTACCGGCCGGGGGTCCGGCATGCGGATGTCACACTGTGCGGTGTGGCTGAACTGATCTTCACCGAGGATCCCGAAGATCCCCGGCTCGACGATTTCCGCGACTTGTCCACTGCGGACCGGCGGCCGGACCGTCCCGGTGGGCGGGGACTCGTGATCGCGGAAGGCACCGTGGTGGTCGAGCGGATGCTCGCTTCGCGGTACCCCGTGCGGGCGTTGCTCGGCGTGGAACGGCGAGTGCGTGACCTCGACCTGTCCGGCGTCGACGCGCCCGCGTACGTGACTTCGGCGGAAACGATGGCTTCCGTGGTCGGGTTCCACCTCAACCGCGGCGTGCTGGCGGTGGCCGATCGTCCGGCGCCGCCCGCGGTTCCGGAGATCATCACCGGCGCGCAGGTGCTCGCCGTCCTCGAAGGCGTCGGCGACCACGAGAACCTCGGTTCGATCTTCCGCAACGCGTCCGCGCTCGGCGTCGACGGCGTGCTGCTGGGGCCGGGCTGCTCGGATCCGCTGTACCGGCGCAGTGTGCGCGTGTCGATGGGCCACGTGCTCCGCGTGCCCTTCGCTCCGCTGGACGGGTGGCCCGGCGGACTGAACCTCTTGCGGGAGAGCGGTTTCACCGTGGCGGCGCTCACACCGCGGCCGGGTTCCGTTCCGCTGCGCGGACTGCGCGACAAGGTGGGCGAGCGCGTGGCGCTGATGCTCGGCGCCGAAGGCCCCGGGCTCACCGACGAGGCGATCGCGGCCGCGGATCTGGCCGTGCGCATCGAGATGGTGGCGGGCGTCGACTCGCTGAACGTCGCCACCGCCGCCGCGGTCGCGTTCCACGAGGTCGCCGCCACGCGCTGAGGTGCTCACCTTTCCGGGATACCCATTCCGCGCCGATAACCACAGGCAAAAATGTCGATCGGTCAACGACCGTGGCCCGTCCGGCCCCGGCGGTGCGCCAACCGTTGGCACTGACGGGGTGGCGCGGTTATACGCTCGTGGCGGTGGAGGAACTGCTCCACGTGCGGCTCTGATTGCGGTCGCTTCCCGCGCCGGGTGCCCGTCCCGCCGAGGGGGTCGCGGGCTTACGCTGCTGCGGGCAGGTGCGGGCCGCGGCACGGTCGCGTCAGGTGGGCACCGGCAGGTGGGAAATGCCCAGCGGGAGGACGTCAGTGGAGCTGCGGATCCGGGGCGAGCGCGCGGTGCTCGCCGGCCCGGGTGGTGAGGGTGCGCGCGAAGTCGACCCGCGGCGGCTGGCGATCGGGGCGGACCTGGCGCAGGCGCTGCACGAGTGGGCGCGCGTCGCGTCGGCGGTGTCGCGGACGGGCGGCGACGCGGAGGTCGCCACTTCGGTCGTGTCGCAGCGGGGCAGGCAGCTGGCCGGGCGGCTGGCGACGGTGATGGGAACGACGGTGCGGTTCGTGGATCCGTTGTCCGGCGTCGAGACGGTGATCGAGCCGCCCGCGCGCGTGGTGGCGCGGCGGCGGGGGATGCCTGGAGCGCCGGCCGAGCCGACGCCGTGGCTGACCGGGCTGACGGTGTCGGCGTTCGCCGCGGTGCTCGTGACCGTCGCGATGCTCGCGCTGGCCGGCACGCTTGCGCGCGAGACGAGTGTGTGGCTCGCGGTGGTGGCGTCGGTCGTGGTGACCGCCGGGATCGGGCCGTCGCTGTGGCTCGGGCGGCGGCTGCCGATCGTGCGGTGGGCGGTGTACGGCGCGGGCGCGGGGATCGTCGCCGCGTGGCTGGGTGTGCTGGCGATCGTGCTCTGACCGGCCGATACTGGCCCGATGGCACCCCTCGACGAGTTGCGCAAGCTGTGCCTCGCGCTGCCCGAGGCCACCGAACGCCTCAGCCACGGCGAGCCGACGTGGTTCGTGCGCGGCAAGAAGACGTTCGTGACGTTCGCGAACCACCACCACGACGACGGCCGCCTGGCGTTCTGGTGCCCGGCGCCGCCCGGTGCGCAGGAGGACCTCGTGCGCACCGAGCCGGAACGCTTCTTCCGCCCGCCCTACGTCGGGCACCGCGGCTGGCTCGGCGTGCGCCTCGACGTGGACGTCGACTGGGCCGAGATAGACCACATCGTGCGCGACGCCTACCGGCTGGTCGCGCCGAGGTCGCTGGCCGTGCTGATCGAGAACTAGCCGCGCTGCGAACGCACGCCCAGCAGGACGTCTTCCCACGAAGGCACGATGGGGTGGTTCTTCTTGGGCTTCGTGCGCGGCTGGTCGTCGTCGGCGGCCTCGTCGTCGGACGGGACGCGCGGGATCTCCCGGGTGTCGTCGTCCTCCTCGTGCGGGTCGGCCGGCGCCTCGATGGCGAGCCGCTCGTCCTCGGCCGAGTCCAGCGTCGGCTGCACCACGGCGTCGCGCGCCGGGTCGAGCGCGCGGACCGTGCGCGGCGGGCGGTAGGAGTTGGGGTTGAGCAGGACCTCGGCGTTCTCGTCGACGGCGTGCACGGTGCCGCCGTGGGCGCCGGGCGAGAAGGACCAGTGGGCCCGGTTGTCGGAGCGCCCGGCCTTCCACTGCAGCACGACGACCCACTTGCCGTCGTCGCCGCGCCAGGAGTCCCAGCGGGCCTGGCTGTAGTCGTGGCCGCGGACGCCGAACGCGTACGCGATCACCTCACCGAGCGTCTGCACGTCGGGGCCGTCCTCGCGGACGGGGTGGGCGCTCTGGGCGAGCTCGGCCGTGCGCGAGCGCTCCAGCAGCACGGGGTAGGCGAACCGCTCCACGCGCTGCGCCGAGACACCGGCGCCGCTCGCGACCTGTTCGACGGACTCGCCGGCGCGGATTCGCGCCTGGATCTCGCGTGGCCGCATCTGGCTCTCCAACTCGATTTCGATCTGGCCCAGCCGAGCGATGTCCCCCCTCGCCGCCGCTCGCAGTGTTTCATCGGCCGGGAGCAGGAAGCGGGTACGGCTCGCCGGGTCCTCGAGCACGATGGACTTGCCGTCCTCGTGCAGCCCGACCACCCGTAGCGCCCGCATTTCTCGCCTCCCCGATCTTCACCTTTGTGGGTGCTCACGTTAGAACGGCGCGTCGGCTTGACGCGCGAGGCGCGCCGATGCATCACCCATCCGTCACCTTTTTGGAGACGGTCCGCGTCATCCTCCCGGGCCCGCTCACCGGGAACCCGTGGGACACGCCGACCACGTTCCGTCACGAATGAGTGGTGTTCCGTGTTCGTCGCCGAAACGCACGACGGGCCCCTCCCGGAGTGGGAGGGGCCCGTCGGTGAACCGAGAACTCAGCCCAGCCGCTCGACGACGTACTCGATGCTCTGCGTGAGCTTCGTGATGTCGTCCGGGTCGATGGCCGGGAACAGGCCGATGCGCAGCTGGTTGCGGCCCAGCTTGCGGTACGGCTCGGTGTCGACGATGCCGTTGGCGCGCAGCACCTTGGCCACGGCGGCGGCGTCGACCTCGTCGGAGAAGTCGACGGTGCCGACGACCTGCGAGCGCAGGTCCGGGTCCTTCACGAACGGCGTGGTGTAGGAGGTCTTCTCGGCCCACTCGTACAGCCGGTTCGACGAGTCCTGCGTGCGCGCGGTCGTCCAGGCGAGCCCGCCCTGGCCGTTCATCCACTCGATCTGGTCGGCGAGCAGGAAGAGCGTGGCCACGGCCGGGGTGTTGTACGTCTGGTCCTTGCGCGAGTTGTCCAGCGCCGTGGTGAGCGACAGGAACTCGGGAATCCAGCGGTCGCCGTTGCCCAGCTCGCCGATGCGCTCCACCGCGGCCGGCGAGGCGAGGGCGATCCACAGGCCACCGTCGGACGCGAAGGACTTCTGCGGCGCGAAGTAGTAGACGTCGAAGTCCTCGGCCTTGACGGGCAGGCCGCCGGCACCGGACGTCGCGTCGATCGCCACGAGCGCGCCCTCGCTGCCTTCGGGGCGGCGGACCGGCACCGCGACACCGGTCGAGGTTTCGTTGTGCGCCCAGCCGACGAGGTCGGCACCGGTTTCGTACGCGATGTCGGGCGCGCTGCCCGCGTCGGCCTTCACGATGATCGAGTCGGCGAGGAACGGCGCCTTGTTCGTGACGCTCGCGAACTTCGAGGAGAACTCGCCGTAGGTGAAGTGCTGCGCGCGCTCGCGCACCAGCCCGAACGCGGCGGCGTCCCAGAACGCGGTGGTGCCGCCGTTGCCGAGGATGACCTCGTAGCCCTCCGGCAGGGAGAACAGCTCGGACAGCCCCGCGCGCACGCGCCCGACCAGCGACTTCACCGGCTTCTGGCGGTGCGACGTGCCGAGGTAGGTGTGGCCGGACTCAGCCAGCTTGGCGAGCTGCTCGTCACGGACCTTGGACGGTCCGCAACCGAAGCGCCCATCGGCCGGCTTGAGGTCTTCGGGGATGCTCAACTCCGCTGCATCGGTCATGTGGGCAGTCTCTCAGGTGGGGATGCGCCTGCTCAATGCGGTGGGGCGGTGTCCGACATGTGGAACCCGACACTTTCGCCCCAATGCGGCATCGGGTGCGCTCAACGCACCGAACGCCGCATTGGGTGCCCTCAACGCAACCAACGCCGCATGGGGGTGCTCAGCGCCAGCCGGCCTCGTCGACGCCGCCCGGGATGGGCGCGGCGGGGTCGTACGGGGTGCGGGTGAAGATGAACGTCGCGAGGTCGAGGTGGTTGGCCGTGCCCGACGCGTCGCGGCCGACGGTGAGGGTTTCGCCGGTGTAGTACCCGTCGAGGCCGACCCACGTGTCCGGGCCGGTGGGCCGGAACCGCGACGCGCGCCCGGCGCCGTTGGCGGGGTCGAGCGAGATGAGGTCCGAACCGAGCACGCGCAGGTGGTACGGCGTCGGACCCCAGTGCCACAGGCCGGTGAGCGCGAGCAGCGCGGGGTCCACAGTGGACGGCACCCACTCGTCGGGCAGTGCGGGCTCCAGCTCGTCGGTCATCGTGAGCAGGTCGAGCGTGAGCTGCGTGATGCCGACGCCGGCGGTCGCGTTGGTCAGGCACAGGGCGCCGGTGCCGGTGTTCGGGTCGACGAGCGACGCGGCGAGGAAGCCCGGCATCGAGCCGGTGTGGCCCGCGAGGTGGCGGCCCTCGTAGCGCACCACCATCACGCCGAGGCCGAAGCCCGTGGTCCAGACCTCGGTGTCGTCGACGGTGTTCATCGTGCGCATCTCGGCCACGGTGTCCTCGCTCAGCACGCCACCGGTGTGCCCGCCCAGGAACGACGTCCAGCGGCCGAGGTCCTTGATCGTCGACCAGAGCTGGCCGGCCGGGGCCATCGCGCCGGCGTCGGGCGAGGGTTCGGGCAGCAGGACGTCGGCGAACGGGTGCACGGCGAAGCCCTCGGCGTGTGCGCCCGAAGGGTGCGGCGTCGTGCGGGTCATGCCCAGTGGCGTGAGGATCTCCTCGCGCACGACGTCGAACCACGGCTTGCCGCGCAGGCGGGCCACGAGCTCGCCCAGCACGCCGAAACCGACGTTGGAGTAGTGGAACTTGAAGCCCGGACGCAGTTTCGTCGCGTCCTTGTCGAGGCTCGCCACGAGCGCGGCCCAGTCGTCGCCCGGCGTGCGCTCCCACCACAGGCCCGGCGACTCCGACGTGAGGCCGGAGGTGTGCGAGAGCAGCTGCGCCACCGTCGCCGTCGCGAACGCGGTGCCGGGCAGGTGCTTCTCGATCGGGTCGGTGAGCTCGAGCCGGCCCTCGTCGCGCAGGCGCAGCACGGCCGTGGCGATCATCGTCTTGGTGATCGAGCCGAGGCGGTACTGCGTGTCGTCGTCGGGGCGCGCGGAGCCGATACGGCCGCGCGCGCCGGACCACACGAGGTTCCCGTCGCGCACCACGGCGCCGACGAGGGACGGCGTGCGGGAGGACGCCTGCTCCCGCGCGAGCCGGCGGTACAGGGCGAGTTCGGTGGAAGCGAGCATGCGGGCCATTCTGCCCCGCGCGGCTCAGCCCAGCAGCTGCCGGTCCAGCGCCGTGGTCACGGCCGCGGTGCGGTCGGACACACCGAGCTTGCCGAACACGCGCAGCAGGTGCGTTTTCACCGTCGCCTCGCCGATGTGCAGCGACCGACCGATGTCGGCGTTTGTCAGTCCCTTCGCGACGAGCCGCAGCACCTCGACTTCGCGCGCCGAAAGCGGTGACACGGGTTCCGGGTTGCGCACGCGGTTCACGAGCTTGCCCGCCACCGACGGCGCCAGCACGGTCTCGCCGCGCGCCGCCGCCCGGATCGCGCCGGCCAGCTCGGCGCGCGACGCGTCCTTGAGCAGGTACCCGGCGGCACCCGCTTCGACGGCCCGCAGGATGTCGGCGTCGGTCTCGTACGTGGTGAGCACGACGATCCGCCGCTTCGGCGTCTCCTTGAGGATGCCGCGGATCGCGCCGACGCCGTCGAGGCCCGGCATGCGCAGGTCCATCAGCACCACGTCGGGCTGCTTCACGCGGTCGAGCGCGATGGCCTCGTGGCCCGAACCCGCTTCGCCGACGACCGTCAGATCGGCCTCGGCCTCGAGCATCCCGCGCAGGCCTTCGCGCACCACGGGGTGGTCGTCGACCAGCATGATCGTGATCACGCGGGCACCTCCAGCTCCAGTTCGGTCCCGCCACCCGCGCCGCCGCGCAGGCTCAGCCGGCCACCTACCTGCTCGACCCGCGAGCGCATCCCGCGCAGGCCGAACCCCTCGGTGGGCGCGTTCGGGGAGAAGCCGCAGCCGTCGTCGCGCACGCGCAACCGTACCGTTCCGTCCACAGCGGACAGCCGCACCAGCACCGAGTCCGCACCCGAGTGCTTGCGGACGTTGGCCAGCGCCTCCTGCGCACCGCGCAGCAGCACGACCTCGGTGGCCGTGGCCAGCGGTGGCAGGGGATCGTCCACTTCGCACTCGACGCGCAGGCCGGCCTCGTCGGCGAGGCGTTCGGCCGCGCGGCGCACCGCGTCGGTGAGCGTGCCGGCCGCGAGGTCCGAAGGCGCCAGCGCCGCCACCATCGCGCGGGCCTCGGCGAGGTTCTCGCGGGCGGTGGCCGACGCCAGGGCGAGGTGCCGGCGGGCCGCGGTGACGTCGGTGTCCAGTTCGGACTCGATCGCCTGCGTGAGCGTGACGATGCTGGTGAAGCCCTGCGCCAGCGTGTCGTGGATTTCGCGGGCCAGACGTTCGCGTTCGGCCGCGGTGCCGGCTTCGCGCGAGAGCCGCGAGACCTCGGCCTGGCTGTCTTCGAGCTGCCGGATGAGCTCGGCGCGCGCTGCGCTCTGCTTGATGACGTCGGTGGTGAACTTGCCCGCCAGCACGCTGAACACCACGAGGATCGCGGTCATCGGCAGCAGGATCGGCAGGCTCGGGTTCTCCCAGCCGCCGCGGACGACGGCGGCGGCCGGTTCGAGCAGGATCAGCAGCGTCGTGAGCACGACGCCCGGGCGGATCTCCTGCAGCATGAACAACATCGGGCACGCCATGAACAGGATGAACGCGGCCGTGGTGTCGGCGAACATCGCCGTGGCCACGAGCACCACCAGCACGCCCGTGGCCACGTTGCGGGGCACCGGGTTCTCGTCGACGCGCGTGATCCGGCGGCCCGCCGCGACGTAGCCGATCAGCAACGCCGCGAGCGCGGCCTCCGCGACCACCTTCTCCGCTCGGGAAACGTCGTCGAACAGGACCAGGAGGGCGGTCGCCAGGTAGACGACCGCGAACAGCACCTCCCAGACCCAGTACGAGCGCTCCCACGCGTCGTCGAGCGAGGTCACCGGGGCTCGTTCGTCCACCGGAACGTGAGCCTCGCGAGCACGAGCCCAACCACGCACCAGGCGCCGAGCACCAGTGCCACCGTCGGAAGTTCCCATGTCCCCGCCATCTCCTGACTCGCCGCCGCCTCCGGCAGGAACACCGACCGGAAACCCTGGCAGATCCATTTCAGCGGGAAGAAGGACGCGATGTCGACCATGATCTTCGGCAGGTGCGTGATCGGCGTGACGAACACGCCCGAGATGAACTGCAGCACCAGGTACACCAGCTGCACCACGGCCACCGTGCCGTTGGCCGATCGCGTGAGCGAGCTGATCGAGATGCCGAGCAGCGTCGAGGAGATCACGCCCAGCACCATCACCCACACCAGCGTGGCCCACTTCTCGCCGTCGGCGGGCAGTTTCAGCCCGAACAGGAGCATCGCGACCGCGGCCATGATCACGGTCTGGGCGACGCTCGTGACGAGCACCATGATCATCTTGCCGATGAAGTACGACGCGGCCGGCATCGGCGTGCCGCGCAGGCGCTTGAGCGCGCCCACCTCGCGGTCGGCGGCGATCCCGATGCCGACGCTGTTGAACGACATCGACACGATCCCGGCGCCGATCATGCTCGCCGCGAGCAGCTGGCCGGACGACACTCCGGCCTGTCCGGTCGGACCGTCCAGAATGGACCCGAGCAGGATCATCAGCACGGCGGGCAGGGAGAAGGTGAAGACCACCTGCTCCTTGTTGCGGAAGAACTGCCGCAGCTCGAAGCTGCCGCGGGCGGTGCCCAGCGTGAAGGTGGCCGGCAGGGGCGGCCGGGTCGGCGATTTGACGGCGGTGGTCACAGGTTTTCCCCGATCAGGTCCAGGTAGATGTCCTCGAGGCTGGGGCGCGTCACGGTGAGGCCGGCGAGCTCCCTCGTCCCGCCGGACAGTTGCGTGACGAGTTTCGTCGGGTACGCGGTGCGTTCCTCGTGCTCCCCGGTTTCGTCGCTCCACCGCACGATCGCCTCGGCCTGGCCACGGCCCCCGAGCGTTTCGGGAGTCCCCTCCGCAACCACCGTGCCGTTCGCGATCACCACGAGCCGGTCGGCCAGCGCCTCCACCTCGTCGAGGTAGTGCGAGGTCAGCAGGATCGTGGTGCCCTCCTTCGCGAGACCTTCGATCAGGCCCCAGAACTGCCGCCGAGCCTCGGGGTCGAAACCCGTCGTGGGCTCGTCGAGGAAGAACAGCTCGGGCCGGCCGATGATGCCGAGCGCCACGTCGACGCGGCGGCGCTGCCCGCCGGAAAGCGACTTCACGCGGGCGCCGGCCTTCTCCGTGAGGCCGACCTGGTCGATCACCGCCTCCGGGTCTCGCGGGTTGGGGTAGTACTTCGCGAAGTGTCGCACGGTTTCCGTGACGGTCAGCTCGGCCGCGTCGGTCGCCGTCTGCAGCACGATGCCCAGCCGGGAGCGCCACTCGCGGCCCGCTTTGCCAGGGTCTTCGCCGAGCACGTCGGCTTCGCCCGACGTGCGCTGCCGGTGTCCTTCAAGGATCTCGACGGTCGTGGTCTTGCCCGCGCCGTTGGGCCCCAGAAGCGCGAACACCTCGCCGTGGTGGATGTCGACGTCGAGTCCACCCACGGCGACGTGGCCGGGGTACTCCTTGCGCAGTCCGCGCACCCTCACTGCTGTGGTCATGGCTCAATCCTGCGGCCACGCACCGTCGCCGCGGGACGTCCGGCCAGTGGAATCCGGTTGTCCACCGAACGGTGGACACGAGCCGGTGTTTCCCGTGGAACCAGCGAAAACGCCGTTGTGAAGCCCGAAAACCACCCACGGCACGAACGCCCGGCAGACGGCAACCGCCGCCGAGGTGAACCACTCCTATTGACAAATTGTCTAACATGACAGAATGTCTCACAAGCAGGTGACCGCCAGTGACGGTGTCCGCCTCTCGGTGCGCGTGACCGGCGCCGCGGACGGGCCCACGGTCGTGCTCGTGCACGGCTACCCGGACAACGGCTCGATGTGGGACGGTGTCGCCGCCGAGCTCGGCCGCCGCCACCGCGTCGTGGTCTACGACGTGCGCGGCGCGGGTGAGTCCGACAAACCGAAGGCGCGCAGCGCGTACCGCCTCGACCAGCTCGCCTCGGACCTCGCCGCGGTCGTCGACGCCGTGCAACCGACCGGCAAGGTCCACCTGCTCGCGCACGATTGGGGTTCGATCCAGACCTGGCACGCGGTCACCGGCGACGAGCTGCGCGGGCGGATCGCGTCGTACACCTCGATCTCCGGCCCGAGCCTCGACCACGCCGGCGCGTGGTTCCGCACGCAGCTGCGGCGGCCGTCGGGCCTGCCGAGGGCGCTGAGGCAGTTCTTCCACTCGTACTACATCCTGCTGTTCCAGCTCCCGGTCGTGCCGGAACTGTTCTGGCGCACCGGGCTGATGCGCGCGCTCATGCGCCGGCTGGAGCCCGCCGAAGCCACGCCCTCGACCGTCGACGGCTTGAACGGGCTGGAGCTCTATCGCGCGAACATCGGCTCGCGGCTTTCGCGCCCGGTGCCGCGGACCGCCGACGTGCCGGTGCAGGTGCTCGCGCCGACCGGCGACGCCTACGTGACCACTCCGCTGCAGACGGAGATCGAGCGCTGGGTGCCGGACCTGCGGGTGCGCCGGCTCGTCGGCTCGCACTGGATCACCCGCAGCGATCCCGGTGTCGTGGCCGCCGCGACCGCCGAGCTGATCGACCACGTCGAGGGCGGCGAGGAGAGCCGGGCACTGAAGCGTGCTCGCGTCGGCGGGGCCGAGCGCGGGCGGTTCCCGAACCGGCTGGTGGTCGTCACCGGGGCCGGCAGCGGCATCGGGCGGGCGACCGCGCTGGTGTTCGCCGACGAGGGTGCGGACGTGGTGGTCACCGATCTGGACCCGGCCGCGGCGACCGAAACGGCGAAGCTGGTGCGGGACAAGGGGGTCGAGGCCGGTGAGTACACAGTGGACGCCGCCGACGGCGACGCCGTGGCCCGGTTCGCCGAGCAGGTGCGCGCGGAGTTCGGTGTGCCCGACATCGTGGTGAACAACGCCGGCATCGGGATGTCCGGGCCGTTCCTCGACACGTCGCTGGCCGACTGGGAGAAGGTCGTGGACGTGAACCTGTGGGGCGTGATCCACGGGTGCCGCGCGTTCGCGCCGATGATGGTCGAGCGCGCCGAGGGCGGGCAGATCGTGAACCTCGCGTCGGCCGCCGCGTACCTGCCGTCGAAGGTCCTCACGGCGTACGGCACGACCAAGGCCGCGGTGCTCGCGTTGAGCGTCGGGCTGCGCGCGGAACTGGCGGGGGCCGGCATCGGTGTGACGGCGATCTGCCCGGGTCTGGTGAACACCAACATCACCAGCACCACGCGGTTCGTCGGCGTCGCGCCGGAGGAGGAAGCGCGGCGGCAGAAGGCGTCGACCAAGCTCTACGCGCGGCGCGGCTTCGGCCCCGAGAAGGTGGCGCGCGACATCCTGCGGGCCGTCGAGCGCGATCGCGCGATCCAGGCGTCGACGCCCGAAGCGAAGGTCGCGCTGGTCCTCTCGCGGCTGACGCCCGGCCTGCTGCGCGCGGCGGCGAAGCTGGACGTCACCCCGTGAGCCGCCCGCGCCGGATGACCCCGCAGGCCCGGCGCGACGACCTGATCGCCGCCGCGCTGGACCTGTTCGGCAGCCGCGCGCCGGAGCTGGTGACGGTGGACGACATCGTCGCGCGCGCCGAGGTGTCGCGGCCGCTGTTCTACCGCTACTTCCCGAGCCTGCGCGAGCTGCAGGTCGAGGCGCTGCGCACGGTCACCGACGGCCTCGTCGACGGCCTCGCGCACCTGGAGCAGGGGCCGCCGGAACACCGGCTGCGCACGGCCGTGCGGGGGCTGATCGACGTGGCCGATCACTATCGCGCCGGCTACGTCGCCTTGCTGCGCAGCGGTTCCGTGATCGCGACGTCGGAGACGGACGCGGCCATCGACGAGGTGCGCAACCGATCGGTGGAGCTGATCCTCGACGCGCTGGGCCTCGCTTCGCCGTCACCGCTGGTGCTGCTCACGCTGCGGTGCTGGACGGCCGTGGTCGAGGGCGCGCTGCTGTCGTGGCTGCAGGACCGCAACGTGCCCCGCGAAATCCTCGACGCCTGGCTCGTCGACCAGCTCACGGCCATGCTCGCCACGACCGCCGCCCACGACCCCGCGCTCACCCCCTGACCCGACCACCCCAATGTGGCGTTGGGTGCGCTGGGCGCACCGAACGCCACATTGGGGTGCTTCGGTCAGTGCTTGGTGACGGTTTCCCAGCCCTCGACGTCCTCGGGCTTGCGGGGCTCCGGGCCCACGTACTTCGCCGACGGGCGCACGAGGCGGCCGGTCTGCTTCTGCTCCAGGATGTGCGCCGCCCATCCGGCGGTGCGCGCGGAGGAGAACATCGCGGGCATCATGTTCGGCGGCACCTGCGCGAAGTCCAGGATCACGGCGGCCCAGAACTCCACGTTGGTCTCGATCGGGTGGTCCGGGCGGCGCTCGCGCAGCTCGGTCAGCGCGGCCTGCTCCAGCGCCGCGGCGACCTCGTAGCGCTCGGAGCCCAGCTCCTGGCAGGTGCGGCGCAGCACCCGGGCACGCGGGTCCTCCGCGCGGTAGACCCGGTGGCCGAAGCCCATCAGGCGCTCCTTGCGGTCGAGGATGCCCTTGACCAGCCCGGCGGCGTCACCGGTCCGCTCGACCTCTTCGATCATCGGCAGCACGCGCGCCGGCGCGCCACCGTGCAGCGGGCCCGACATTGCGCCGATGGCGCCCGAGAGCGCGGCGGCAACGTCGGCACCCGTCGACGCGATCACACGCGCGGTGAAGGTCGACGCGTTCAGGCCGTGCTCGGCGGCGGAGACCCAGTAGGCGTCGAGCGCCTTCACGTGGGCCGGGTCCGGCTCGCCGCGCCAGCGCACCATGAAGCGTTCGGTGATGGTCGAGGCCTCGTCGACCTTCGACTCCGGCACGGCCGGCTGCGAAATGCCGCGCGCCGACTGCGCGATGTAGGACAGCGCCATCACCGAGGCGCGCGCGAGCTGGTCGCGGGCCTGCTCGTCGGTGATGTCGAGCAGCGGTTCGTAACCCCAGATCGGCGCGAGCATCGGCAGCGCCGCCTGCACGTCCACGCGTACGTCGCCCGTGTGCACCGGAAGCGGGAACGGCTCGGCGGGCGGGAGCCCGTTGCCGAAGCGGCCGTCGACGAGCAGGCCCCACACGTCCCCGAAGCTCACCTTGCCGGCGAGGTCCTCGATGTCGACACCGCGGTACCGCAGCGCGCCGCCGTCCCGGTCGGGTTCGGCGATTTCGGTGCGGAACGCCACCACGCCTTCGAGGCCGGGGCGGAAGCCGTCGTCGGCTTGGTCGGAGTTCGGCTGCTTGATGGTGGAGGTAGTCACTTCGCGAACCTTTCGATGCGCATTTCCCCGGCTTTTGTCTGACCACTCGCGCTGACGGGATACACGCAACCTCGGCGCGCCTCATCGCACGTTTGGACAAACCTTGCTCCTCCGCCGAGCCGTGGGCAATGAAAGATGTGGTGGTTTCGGTCACGATTCCGAGAACGATTCAGTCCAGGAAGGCGTGTCGCGGCAAGTTCTTCGGCAACGGGCTGTGACCGTGCCCGGGGACGCGCGGTGTACCGGAGGTAAATCCTGTGTTTCCGAACCCGGCGACGCGGCGGGCCCGGTGATACAACCTGTCGCATGCACCTGAGCCCGCAGGAACGCGACAAGCTGCTGGTCCACGTCGCCGCCGACGTCGCGCGCCGCCGTCTCGAGCGCGGCGTGCTGCTCAACTACCCCGAGGCCGTCGCGCTGATCACCGACCACGTGCTCGAAGGCGCGCGTGACGGGCTTTCCGTGAGCGAGCTCGCAGCGAGCGGCCGCAGCGTGCTCTCGCGTGCGCAGGTGCTCTCCGGAGTGCCCGAAATGGTCGACTCCGTGCAGGTGGAGGCCACTTTCCCGGACGGGACGAAACTCGTCACCGTGCACGACCCGATCGTCTAGGAGAACCGAGTGCGGCCAGGCGAGATCATCCCCGGCGACGAGCCCGTGGAGCTGAACCCCGGGCGGGAGCGGGTGCGGTTGCGCGTGCGCAACCTCGGCGACCGGCCCGTGCAGGTCGGTTCGCACTACCACTTCGCGGCGGCGAACCCGGGTCTGGAGTTCGACCGCGAGGCCGCGCGCGGGCGCCGGCTCGATGTGCCGGCGGGGACGTCGGTGCGGTTCGAGCCGGGTGTCGAGCTTGAAGTCGATCTTGTTCCGCTGCGAGGAAACCGGCGTGTGCCGGGGTTGCGCACCGAATACGCCGGAGAGTTCTGAGAATGCCGCAGATCGATCGTGAGCGTTATGCGGAATTGTTCGGCCCCACCACCGGTGATCGGATCCGGCTGGCCGACACGGACCTGCTCATCGAGGTGACCGAAGACCGGTCGATGGGCCCGTCGGGTTCCGGCGACGAGGTGCTCTTCGGCGGCGGCAAGGTCATCCGCGAGTCGATGGGCCAGGGTATGGCCACGCGTGCGGAAGGCGCCCCCGACCTGGTCATCACCGGTGTCGTGATCCTCGACCACTGGGGTGTGGTGAAGGCCGACGTCGGCGTGCGCGACGGGCGGATCGTCGGCATCGGCAAGGCCGGCAACCCCGACACGATGGACGGCGTCGACCCGGCGCTCGTGATCGGCCCGGCCACGGAAGTCCTGGCGGGGAACGGGAAGATCCTCACCGCGGGCGGCATCGACTGCCACGTGCACTTCGTCTGCCCCCAGCTCGTGGACACCGCGCTCGCCGCGGGCCTGACCACGCTCGTCGGCGGCGGCACCGGGCCGAACGAGGGCACCAAGGCCACCACCGTCACGCCCGGCGCGTGGAACCTCGGCCGCATGCTGTCCGCAATGGACGGTTATCCGGTCAATGTTCTCCTGCTGGGCAAGGGGAACACCGTGCGGCACGAGGCCCTGCGCGAGCAGCTGGCCGCCGGCGCCGGCGGGTTCAAGCTCCACGAGGACTGGGGCACCACGCCGGCCGCCATCGACGCGTGCCTCACCGTGGCTGACGAGTCCGGCGTGCAGGTGGCCATCCACACCGACACGCTCAACGAGGCCGGCTTCCTCGAGTCCACTGTGGAGGCGATCCGCGGCCGCTCGATCAACGCGTACCACACCGAAGGCGCCGGCGGTGGCCACGCGCCGGACATCATCCAGGTCGTCGGGCTGCCGCACATCCTGCCGTCCTCGACCAACCCGACGCGTCCGCACACCGTCAACACGCTCGACGAGCACCTCGACATGCTGGTGGTCTGCCACCACCTCAACCCGTCGGTGCCCGAGGACCTCGCGTTCGCCGAGAGCCGGATCCGGCCGAGCACCATCGCCGCCGAGGACGTGCTGCACGACCTCGGCGCCATCTCGATGATGAGCTCCGACTCGCAGGCCATGGGCCGCATCGGCGAGGTGATCATCCGCACCTGGCAGACCGCGCACGTGATGAAACGCCGCCGCGGCGCCCTGTCCGGCGACGGCGCGGCCGACAACTTGCGCGCGCGTCGTTATGTCGCCAAGTACACGATCAACCCCGCCATCGCCCACGGCATGGACGCCGAGATCGGCTCGGTGGAGGTCGGCAAGCTCGCGGACCTCGTGCTGTGGGAACCGAAGTTCTTCGGCGTGCGACCGCACGTGGTGCTGAAGGGCGGCTTCCCCGCGTGGGCGGCGTTGGGGGACGCGAACGCGTCGATCCCGACTCCGCAGCCGGTGCTGGCCCGGCCGATGTTCGGCGCCGCGCCGCGGGTGGCCGCCGCGTCGAGCCTGCACTTCGTGGCTCCGGAGGCTTTCGAATCGGGGTTGGCCGAGACGTTCGGCATCAACCGGTCGCTGGTCGCCGTCGCGAACACGCGGGCGCGGACTAAGGCGGACATGGTGCTGAACGACGCGACCCCGGATGTGCGCGTGGAGCCCGACAGCTTCGCGGTGCGCGTGGACGGTGAGCTCATCGAGCCGATGCCGGTGACGGAGCTGCCGATGGCCCAGCGGTACTTCTTGTTCTGATGGACCTCGCCGCGCTGATCCTCGCCGACTCCCGCTTCCCCGGGGGTGGCCACGTGCACTCCGGTGGCCTGGAAGAGGCCGTGAGCCGCCGGCTCGTGACGACCGAGGCCGACCTGCCCGGCTTCCTGCTCAGCCGCCTGCGCACGGCCGGCGCGCTGTCGGCCGCGTTCGCCGCGGCCTCGGCTCATGCCGCCGGCCGTCGCGTCCACAGTGGACACTGGCGGCGGCTCGACGAGGAACTCGACGCGCGCACGCCCTCGCCGGCCCAACGCGTGGCGTCGCGCGCCCAAGGCCGGGGCACCGCGCGGGCCGGGGCGGTCGCGTGGCCGTCGCCGGTGCTGACCGCGCTGCTGGCCGAGACGCCGCGGCCCCACCACCCGATCGTCTGCGGCGCGCTGGTGGGCATCGCCGGCGGCGAGCCGGCCGAGGCCGCCGCGGCCGTGGCCTACCTGGCTGTGAGCGGGCCCGCGAGCGCGGCCGTGCGGCTGCTGGGGCTCGACCCGTTCGCCGTCAACGCCGTGGTGGCCCGGCTCGGCGCCGAGGTGCGCGTCGTGGCCGGGGCCGCCGCCGACGTCGCCGGGCTGGACCCGGCGGACCTGCCCGCGCCGGGCTCACCGGCGCTGGACCTGTTCGCCGAGGCCCACGCCCGGCACCACGAGGAAGAGGTGCGTCTCTTTGCCAGCTGAACACGGCCATGACCACGGCCACGGCCACGGTCACTTTCACGCGATCAGCTTCGACCCCACGGAAACCGAACCCGACCACCACGAGCCCGCCCCGAGGGCCGGGCGCGCCTACCGCATCGGCATCGGCGGTCCGGTCGGCAGTGGGAAGACGGCGCTCACCGCGGCGCTGTGCCGCGCGCTCGGCGGTGAGCTGAACCTCGCCGTGGTCACCAACGACATCTACACCACCGAAGACGCCGACTTCCTGCGCAAGGCCGGCGTGCTCGCGCCCGAGCGCATCGAGGCGGTGCAGACCGGCGCCTGCCCGCACACGGCGATCCGCGACGACATCACCGCCAACCTCGACGCCGTCGAGCAGCTCGAGGAGCGGTTCCCCGGTCTGGACCTGGTCATCATCGAAAGCGGCGGCGACAACCTCACCGCGGTGTTCAGCCGGGGCCTCGCCGACAGCCAGGTGTTCGTGGTCGACGTCGCGGGCGGCGACAAGGTGCCGCGCAAGGGCGGCCCCGGCGTGACGACGGCCGACCTGCTGGTGATCAACAAGATCGACATCGCCCACCTCGTCGGCGCGGACCTCGGCGTGATGACGTCCGACGCGCACCGCATGCGTGGCGAGCTGCCGGTCATCGCGCAGTCGCTCGTGGATACGCCGGACGCGCCTGATGTCGCGAAGTGGGTGCGGTCGGTGCTGCCGGTGCGCGCGGGGTGAAGGCCCACGCGCGGGTGGTCGCGTGCTTCGAGGACGGCCGGACGGTGCTGCGTGAGCTGCGCTCGATGGCGCCGCTGACGTTGTTCCCGCGCCGGCGCACCGGGGCCGAAGCCGTGGTGCACCTCGTCAGCTCCGCCACCGCGCCGCTGGGCGGCGACGAGCTGCTCCTCGACGTCCGCGTCGGGCCCGGTGCGGCGCTGCGGCTGTCCGGGGTGGCGGCGACGCTCGCGTTGCCGGGGCCCTCCGGTGGCGGCAGTTCGTCCACTGTGGACATCGAGGTGGCCGACTGCGGTTCGCTGGCCTACCTGCCCGAGCCGACGGTCGTCACCGCCCGCGCGGACCACGTGGCCGTGCTGCGTGCGAGGCTGGGGGAAAATTCCCGTTTCCACACCCGGGAAGTCCTGGTACTGGGTCGCGCGGGCGAACGGCCCGGCCGGCTCACCACTTCCACGCACGTGCTGCGCGGCGGAGTTCCCCTGCTGCGCCAGACACAGACGATCGGCGACCCCGCACTGGACGCCGGACTGGCCGTGCTGGCGGGCAAACGGGTGCTCGCGACGGACCTCGAAGTGGGTTTTCCCGCGCGCCCCACGGCTTCGGGCGACTGGTGGGCGCGCACCTCGCCGGCCGCCGGGGTCACGCTCACCACGGCGCTGGCCGAAGACGCCGTGGTTGCCTTGGGGTTGTTGCCTTGAACCGCTGGGGCTGCTAAAACTTCGTGCCCAGCCAGCGCACGTCGACCGGGAACGCCGAAACGGTGTTCCAGCGAGGGGAAGCCCTGCCAGTCCACGTCGGTACCGAACGCGCGGCGAGGGCCGCGCGGTGTCGCGCACGCCGGACCGCGGATCGGCGCGTGCCGCCGTGACGCATCCGGGCAGAACAGCGTTCAAGCGCGAGGTGCAGGGACGATTCCCAGGCGTGGCAACGACTTAGCGTTCGGTGATCGCCTGTGATGGGGCCTGCGCGAGCCGGTGTTCCGCTGCTCGATACCGTGATCGCCGCGGGTTCGACGGTGTGAAAGGCCATCGGACCGTGCGCGTGGGCCATGTTTGGTGAGTGCTCGACGGAGTGGCCACCGCGATTACCGGAATCAATTTTCGAGCGCTCCCGCGTCCGTTTGATCGGTAATTGGGATTTTCACAAGATGGACGCCGGTGCCGCCCTGGGCGGCGCGCGGCGGGAAGGAGGGCCGGTGGCCCGTACCTACGGTGGCGTCCCGCCGGAGCAGAGACGCGCCGAGCGCCGGGAGCGGCTGCTGACGGCTGCGCTGGAGCTGTTCACCTCGACGGGCTTCCGGCAGGCGAAGATCACCCAGTTGTGTACTCGTGCCGGGGTGTCCACCCGGAACTTCTACGAGGAGTTCGGCAGCAAGGAAGAGGTGCTGCGGACGCTGCACGACCGGATCAACTCGCTCGCGCTCACGCACGTCTCGGCCGCGCTGGAGGAGGTCAAGGACGCCGACGCGATGACGCGCATCGCGAAGCTGCTCGACGTCTTCGTCGCCACGGTGACCATCGACCCGCGCATGCCGCGGCTGAACTACGTCGAGGCCGTGGGCGTGAGCCCGGAGCTCGAGGAGCAGCACCAGGTGTGGGTGGACCGCTGGGCCACGTTCATCGAGACGGAGGCGCGCCGCGCGGCCGAAGCCGGCGTGGCGCCGGACCGCGACTACCGGCTCACCGCGATCGCGCTCGTCGGTGCCGCCACGGGCCTGCTGCGCGAATGGCAGGCGCACGAGCCGCCGTTGCCGGTGGAGGACGTCGGGGCCGAGCTGCGCGGCCTGATGCTGGCGGCGATCACCCGGTCCTGACGTCCTCGGTCACCGCGTGGTTCAGGCCGGCCTGGGAGTGGGCAGCGGCAGGTCGACCGGGCCCGCGGTGCGGCACAGGTCGTGGCAGGTGCTGTCGAGCGTGCAGCACAGCGAGCAGATCGCCCCGTCCTGCTTGGCGCAGTCGGCGATGTCGGGCAGCTCGTAGGCGTCGCCGCACACCGAGCACGTGTGCGTGGCGCGCAGGTCGGCCTCGACGCCGGGGCCGGACACGGTGTTGGGCCGCGCCAGGTAGTACTTCCCCTTCGTCGCCACGGCCAGCGTCGGCACCAGCACCACGGCGATCACCAGCGCCAGCAGCGGGCTGAAGGCCGCGAGCACCGGACCGAACGCGCCGAAGTAGGCCACGATCGACGCGGCCGAGGCGACGAGCATCGAACCGAAGCCCACGGGGTTGACCTTGTGCAGGTACGCGCGCTTGAACTCGATGTAGCGCGGCGAGAGGCCCAGCGGTTTCGCGATCACGAGGTCCGCGCACACCGCGCCGATCCACGCGATGGCGACGTTCGAGTAGAAGCCCAGGATCTTGTTGAGGAACGCGAACGCGCCGAACTCCATGAGCGCCAGCGCGATCCCGCAGTTGACCAGCACGTACCAGGCGCGGCCGGGGTGCTTGTGCAGCACGCGCGAGAAGAAGTTGGCGAACGACAGCGAGCCCGAGTAGGCGTTGGTGGTGTTGATCTTGATCTGCGACACGACCACGAACAGCGCCGCGAACGTCAGCGCCACCGGCCCGAGCGCGGGTTTCACCGCCGCCAGGTACGGCGCGATCGGCTCGAGCGCGGCCGCCTTGCCCACCGCGCCGAGCGCGAGGAACGCGAGCAGCGCGCCGCCGATCTGCTTCGCCGCGCCGAGGACGACCCAGCCGGGGCCGGCGGCGAGCACGGCGGCCCACCAGGAACGCTTGTTCTCCACCGTCTTCTCCGGCATGAACCGCAGGTAGTCGGCCTGCTCGCCGATCTGCCCGATCAACGACAGCGCCACGCCCATGCCGAAGCCGAACCCGACGGCCGAGAAACCGGCGCCCGCGCCTTCGGTGCCGCCGAAGGACGCGAAGTCGGCGAAGCGGCCCGGCTCGCGCACCAGCACCACCACGAACGGCAGCACCAGGCCCGCGATCCACAGCGGCTGCGTCCACGCCTGCATCTTCGCGACCGCGCCCATGCCGTACAGGGCGAAGGGCAGCACGATCAGCGTCGCGAGCAGGTAGCCGATCGGCAACGGGATGCCGAGCGCGAGTTCGAACGCCTGGCCCATGATCGAGCCTTCGAGCGAGAAGAAGATGACGGTGAAGCTGGCGTAGACCAGCGACGTGAGCGTCGACCCGAAGTAGCCGAAGCCCGCTCCGCGGGTGAGCAGGTCCATGTCCACGCCGTACGTCGCGCAGGCACGCGCGATCGGGACGCCCGTCACGAAGATCACGACGGCCGCCGCGAGGATCGCCAGCACACCGGACGTGAAGCCGTAGGAGAGCACGATGCTGGCGCCGATCGCGAAGTCGGCGAGGTAGGCGATGCCGCCGAGCGCGGTGGTGGCGACCACGAGCGGGGACCAGCGGCGGAACGAGTGGGCGGCGAACCGGAGCGAGTAGTCCTCGCGGTTCTCGTTGGCGGCGAGAGCGGCGTACGTCCGCTGCGGCTTCGTGGTGTCTTCGCCGGTTTCGGACAGGGTGTCGGTCAAGGGCCTGCCTCCAGACGGTGGGGAGGCCAGACGCTAGGCCGCGCCTTTATCGATCAGGGTCCGCGAGGTAACCCGGGGGTTACGGTTCGGGGTCCTGCGGTTACAGCTCGGTGAGCACCAGAGGGTGGCAGGAGTCACCGTTCGGTGGGTTTCGCCGCAGCTGGGGACCCAATACCGTCTCCGGATACCGATGAGTCGACACCCTCACCAGGGGGTACGGAGGTTGGGGCCCATGATGCCGGAGACCGACGAGGTGACCGAGGTAGCCGACGCGGTGGTCCGGCTGCCCGGGATGCGGGTGGCCTACGACGGCGCCCCGTTCGACGAGACGGCGCTCGCGGCCACCTGGACCGAGCAGCTGCAGAACTGGCTGGGCCAGGCGATCTCCGAAGGCGTCGCCGAACCCAACGCGATGGTCCTCGCCACGGCGGACCAAGAGGGTCACCCGTCGTCGCGCACGGTCCTGTGCAAGGGGCTGGACGAGCGGGGCGTGGTGTTCTACACGAACTACACCTCGGCGAAGAGCCACGACCTCACCGCCACGCGGTACGCGTCGGCGACGTTCCCCTGGTACGCCCTGCAGCGGCAGGTGACGGTGCGGGGTGAAGTGGAGAAGGTGGGCTCCGCGGAGACAGCCGCGTATTGGGCGCAGCGGCCGAGGGGGTCGCAGTTGGGGGCTTGGGCTTCGCCGCAGTCGCGGATCGTCGACGGGCGGCGGGCGTTGGAGAACGCGTTGCGGGGGATCGAGCGGCGGTTCGGGGACGTGGAGGAGATTCCGGCGCCGCCGCACTGGGGTGGGTGGCGGATCCGGCCTGATTTCGTGGAGTTCTGGCAGGGGCGGGAAGACCGGATGCATGACCGGTTGAGGTTCAAGCGGACGGATGATGGGTGGGTTGTGGAGCGGTTGGCTCCCTGATCCCTGGTCCGGTTGGGGGCGTGGCTGCTGAGTGCGTGCCGGGTGGTTGCTGTTAGCGGTTTGCTCGCCGTTTGAGCTTGGTGGTTGCGCACCCCGATCTTTGATTGTGAAGAGCGCGGGGATCGAGGCGTAGGGCGGGGGCTGGGTGCGCGGGTGAGTTGGGTGCATCGGTGGCTGTTGCGTGGTGGGAAAAAGACAAAACGGGTGATTGGGGCGGGGCGGCGATCAAAATCACCCGCGGTGAGTTAGTTAGCGCGGCTAAGGTAGTGAGTCGTGAGTTCTGATCCGGGGTCGTCGCGCCCTCGTCGGGGGGCGCGTGGAGTCCTCGGGCGCATTGTGGTCGATACGCGGCCGTTGAAGATTCCGGCGTTTCGGCGGTTGTGGGTGTCGACGGCGGTGACCGCGGTGGGGTCGCAGCTGACGGCTGTGGCGGTGCCGAAGCAGGTGTTCGACCTGACGGGGTCGTCCGGGTACGTGGGGCTGACCGGGGCCGTCGCGTTGGTGCCGCTGCTGGTGTTCGGGTTGTGGGGCGGGGCGATCGCCGATGCGGTCGACCGGCGGAAGCTGCTGCTGGTCACGAACGTCGGGGTGGCGGTCTCCTCGGCGCTGCTGTGGCTGCAGGCCTTCGCGGACTTCCACTCCGTGACTCTGGTGCTGGTGTTGCTGGCGGCCAACCAGGCGTTCTTCGCGATCAACATGCCGACGCGTGGCGCGGTCGTCGCGCGGCTGGTGCCGCCGGAGCTGCTGCCGTCGGCCAATGCGCTGAACACGACGATGTCGACGTTCGGCGCGGTGTTCGGGCCGCTGTTCGGTGGGGCGCTGATTCCCGTGATCGGGCTGTCGACGCTGTATCTCGTCGACGTGTGCGCGTTGATGATCACGCTCATCGCCGTGTGGCGGTTGCCGTCGATTCCGCCGCTGAACGGGCCGTCGCGGCGGGCGGGGTTCGGCGATGTGGTCGACGGGTTCCGCTACCTGGCCACGCAGAAGGTGCTGCTGGCGTCGTTCGTCGCGGACATCATCGCGATGGTCGCCGGTATGCCGCGCGCGCTGATTCCGGAGATGGCCGAGCGCACCTTCGGCGACCCGCCGGGCGGCGGGCCGGCGCTGGGTCTGCTCTACGCGGCGCTCCCGGCCGGCGCGATGCTGATCGGCCTGTTCTCCGGCTGGCTGCACCGCGTTTCGCGCCAGGGTGTGGCCGTCGTGGTCTCGATCTGCCTGTGGGGCGCGGCCGTCGCGGCGTTCGGGCTCGCGCACTCACTGTGGCTCGCGGTGATCTTCATGGCGCTGGCAGGCGCCGCCGACATGGTCAGCTCCGTCTACCGCCAGGCCATCCTGCAGACCGCCACCACCGACGAGATGCGCGGCCGCCTCCAGGGCGTGTTCACGGTGGTCGTCGCGGGCGGTCCGCGGCTGGCCGATCTCACGCACGGCTGGGCCGGCGCCGCGTGGGGCACCGAGGCCGCCGCGACGGGCGGCGGGCTGCTGGTGATCGTGCTGGTGCTCGCGGCGATGCTGGTGCTGCCCGCGTTCTGGCGCTACCGCGCGCCCACGGGAAAGGCCGAGCCGGAGCCGGTCGCGGCGAAGGGTGCCGAACCGGTCGCGGGAGAATAGTCCAAACGGCCTAACATGCCGGGCATGCGTGTTTACCCGGTCGCCCTGTTGCTCACCGCCGCCGCGCTCACCGCCTGCTCCTCGGGTGAGCAGCAGGCCGCCCCGCCGAAACCGTCTTCCACGAAGCCCGCGCCGCCGGGGTCGACGTGCTCGCTGCTCTCGGCCGGCGAGGTCGGCAACGCCATCAAGATCCCCGGCGTCACGTCGAAGGTCGGCCCTAACCAGGAGAACGCCAGCAACGGCGGCAAGGCCACGAGCTGCGAATACCTCGTCGGCGACAAGCAGGCCGGCGCGCTGGCCGTGACCCGCTACGAGGGCCGCCAGGCCGATCCGGCCGAGATGGTCGCGGCCATCAAGAAGGCCAAGCCGGGCGCCGTCGACGTGCCGGGCTTCCCCAACGGCGCCGTGTACTACACCGACGAGCAGAAGACCGCGACGCTCGCCACGGCCAAGATCGTCAAGGGCGTGCCCGTGCTCGTCAACTACACCGGCCCGGTGAAGATGACGCAGCAGATGATGATTCCGCTGGTCAAAACGGCTGTCACCGCCGTCTGACTTTCGCGAGGCGGCCGGACAAGGCAGACTAATCGCCCATGACGGACGTTAGGGCGGACGGTCCGCAGGTGGGTGGACCGGGTCTCCGGCGCGTGATGGGGCCGAAGCTCCTGTTGTTCTTCGTGGTCGGCGACATCATCGGTACGGGGATCTACGCGCTGACCGGCCAGGTCGCCGGCCGCGTCGGCGGGGCGCTGTGGCTGCCGTTCCTGCTGGCGTTCGTGGTCGCGTTCATGACCGCGTTCAGCTACCTGGAGCTGGTCGGCAAGTACCCGCGGGCGGCGGGCGCCGCGCTGTACACGAACAAGGCGTTCGGGGTGCCGTTCCTGACGTTCATGGTCGCGTTCGCGGTGATGTGCTCCGGGATCACGTCGGCGTCGTCGGCCGCGGTCGCGTTCGGCGCGACGTACCTGGCGGCGTTCGTGAAGCTGCCGATGGTGCTGGTCGGCATCGTGTTCGTGATCGCGCTGGGACTGATCAACTTCCGTGGCGTGGGCGAATCGGTGAAGGCCAACGCGGTGCTCACCTGCATCGAACTGTCCGGCCTGCTGATCATCATCGGCGTCGGGGTGTGGGCCGTGATCAACGGCAACGGCGAACCGTCGCGGCTGGTCGAGATCAACACGGCCGACAAGACGTGGCTGGTGGCGATCACGTCGGCCACCTCGCTGGCGTTCTTCGCCATGGTCGGCTTCGAGGACTCCGTGAACATGGCCGAGGAATGCCACGACCCGGTGCGCATCTTCCCGAAGGCCATGCTCTGGGGCATGGTCGTCGCCGCGACGATCTACGTGCTGGTGTCCATCACGTCCTCCCTGCTCGTCCCGGCCGACGACCTGGCCGCGGCCAAGAGCAGCGCACTGCTCACCGTGCTCGACGTCGGCGCCCCCGGCTTCCCGCGCGAAGTCTTCTCGGCCATCGGCCTGTTCGCGGTCATCAACTCGGCGCTGATCAACATGCTCATGGCCAGCCGCCTGCTCTACGGCCTGGCCAACGAGCGCGTCCTGCCGTCGGTCTTCGGCCGCGTCCACCCCACGCGCCGCACGCCGTGGGTGTCGATCATCTTCACCAGCGCCATCGCGATCCTCCTGGTGTCCTTTGTGGACATCAGCGCACTCGGCGGCACCACGGCGCTGCTGCTGCTCGTGGTGTTCGCCATCGTCAACGTCGCCCTGCTCGTGCTGCGCAAGGACAAGGTGGCGCACAAACACTTCCGCGCACCCACCGCGATCCCCGTGCTGGCCGCGATCTTCTGCCTCTACCTCGTGAGCCCGCTGTCGGGCCGCCCGGCGAGCGACTACACCGTGGGCGCCGTCCTGCTGGGCGTGGGTGTGGTGCTGTGGTTCGTGAACTGGCTGGTCAAGCGAGGTTTGGACCGTCGGTCCGAGCGTGTGGGGTAGGCGGGTGGTGTCACCAGTGGGTGCAGTAACCATCGCAGCGTCGTCGACGGCGCTCGTCCGCGACGCTGAGGAGGCCGACCAGAAGGCGGAACGCACTGCGCTGCTGGTCGGGCGGGTGCAGCTCGGTGAGCTTGCGTAGCTGGACCGCCATCGGTTCGGGGCTCCGTCCGGTTGAGGCGACCACAACCGCGGTGTTGCCTGGCTTTCAGCCCCACCCGAGTGGCGGCCTCCGCCACGTCGTCGGAGACCGCACGGGCTTGAACGCAGTATTCCTGCAGTCGGGTCAATGCGGCGCGGCGGCCATCCTGGTCGAGGGATTCGAACCAGGCCATGCCTTCGTCCAGCGTGCGCAAGCCCTGGGCGAGCTCGTTCAGCAATGCGGCGATCATGCCCGGGTCCGCCGGCTGAGGCGTTCGAAGTCGGTGAGGTCGTGGGCGGCGAAGATCTCCACGTCGGTCGTCTGCCGCAGTTCGCGTAGGCGGTGCTGGTTCGCGCGGCGCTGTTCGGGCAGTGTCTGCACGAAACGTTCGAACATCGCCAGGCCCGGGGGGATGGAGGCGGGTTCGTCGATCTCGGAGTGGAAGAAGTAGGCGTCGCCGGCGTTGAGGAGCCAGCCGGTGGCCGTGTGGACGGCGATGCCGGCGTGGCCGGCGGTGTGGCCGTGCAGGGGGATCAGGGCGACGTCGGGCAGGCCGTCGAGTTCGCGGACGGCGGAGAAGCCGAACCAGTTGTCGCCGGCGTCTTCGTATGGCGTCCACTGTGGACCGTGGGCGAACTGCACGCGCCGGTAACGCGGGTTGCCCGCGTGGTAGGCCGCCAGTTCGGCCGCGTAGACGTGCACGCGGGCCTGCGGGAAGTCGACGAGACCGCCCGCGTGGTCGAGGTCGAGGTGGGTCAGCACGATGTCGCGCACGTCCGCCGGGTCGAAGCCGAGGGCGCGGATCTGGGCCACGGCGGTTTCCTCGGTGCGCGACACGGGCTTCGACAGGGTGAGGAACCGGCGGCCCAGCCAGCGTTGCGGGTCGGCGACGGCGGGGGTGCCCATGCCGGTCTCGATCAGCGCCAGCCCGGTGTCGGTTTCGAGCAGCAGGCAGTGGCACACGAGCGTGGCGTGCCGGAACAGGCCGGGTCGGCCGTCGACGAGCCGGCCACCGATCGGGGTCATGGTGCCGCAGTTCAGGTGGTGCACGCGCATCAGGCGAACTCCCTCTCGACGGTGGTGTGCAGGTGGGCGGCGATGTCACGCAGGGGCGTGACGTCGCGGCGGGTCTTGGCGAACAGCAGCGCGCCCTCGATCGACGCGAGCACCACCGTCGCCAGGGAAGACGCGCGGTCCGCCGCCAGGCCGGAGCGGGTGAAGTACTCGGCCAGCCGTGAGTGCCAGCCGGCGTAACCGTCCTGGCAGGCCTCGCGGATCGGCTCGCTCTCGGCGGCGGCCTCCAGCGCGACTGTCGCAAGTGGACACCCACGGCGGAAGCCGGATTCGGTGAGCGAAGCGGCGAGGGCGTCGACCACCGCGTCGATCGCCGACGCCGGGTCCGGCGCGGCGGTGACCACGGCGGTCAGCACGTCGGCCACCCGTTCGCTCGACAGCCGCACGGCCTCGGCCGCCAGCTGTTCTTTGCCGCCGGGGAAGTGGAAGTACAGCGAGCCCTTCGGGGCGCCCCCCGCGGCGACGAGCTGCGTGAGGCCGGTGGCGTGGTAGCCCTGCGCCTGGAACAGCTCGGCGGCGGAGTCGAGCATGCGGCGGCGGGAGTCGGTGCGGCGGACCATGCGGCTCACCGTAGCCCAAACTAAGACGACCGGTCTAGTTAGTTTAACCGTGCGCAACAGAGCCTCGCCCGCCGGTAATGTCTGCGGCATGGCCAACCCCACCGGAGAGCAGTTCGAAATCACCCGCGGCAACGCGCGCGCCATCGTCACCGAGATCGGTGCCGGCCTGCGTGCGTTCGAGGTCGGCGGCGTGCCCTACGTCGAGGAGTTCGCGGCCGACGAGAAGCCGCCGAAGGGCCTCGGCCAGGTGCTGCTCCCGTGGCCGAACCGCACGAAGGGCGGCCGGTGGGAGTTCCAGGGCGAGGAGCAGCAGCTGGAGATCACGGAAGCCGCGCGCGGCAACGCGATCCACGGCCTCACCCGCCACAAGGAGTGGGAGCTGCTGGAGCACGCGGAATCGTCGATCACGCTCGCGGTCGACGTCGAGGTGCAGCCCGGCTGGCCGGTGCCGTTGCGCGCCACCATCACCTACGACCTGCAGCCGCGCGAGCTCACGATCACGCACGAGATCCGCAACGAGGGTGAGCAGCCCATCGGCGTCGGCGTGGGCACGCACCCGTACTTCCGCATCGGCGACGTCCCGACGGACGAGCTCACGCTCACGCTGCCGGCTTCGCGCGTGCGCCCGTACGTCGGCGACCAGCAGATGCCGTACGCGGACGAGCAGGATGTCGAGGGCACGGAGTACGACTTCCGTGGCGGGCGGGTGCTCGCCGGCGTCGACCTCGACACGGCGTTCGGCTCGCTTTCCCTGGCCGACGACGGCACCCACCACCACGTGCTCTCCCACGAGGACCAGCGGCTGGTGGTCTGGACCGGCCCCGACTTCCGCTGGGTGCAGGTGTTCACGCCCGACGACCTGACCGGCCGCGGCCGCGCCGTCGCGCTCGAGCCGATGACCTGCCCGGCCGACGCGCTCAACACCGGCACCGACCTGATCGAGCTGGAGCCCGCGACGTCGTGGTCGGGCAGCTGGGGCATCCGCGTCCTGTGAGCGGGCCGCCCGAGCTGCTGACCGAGGCCGACGCCGGTGAGCTGCTCACGCTGCAGCGCGCCGCGTACCTCAGTGAGGCCCGCGCCCACGACAACTTCGCGCTCCCGCCGCTGGTGGAGCCGTTGGAGAGCGTGCGCGCGGCGCTCGCCGACCCGGCGCTGCCGGTGTGGGGCGTACGCGCCGGCTCGCGGCTGATCGCGACGGTGCGGGTGCGGGTCAACGGCGATGTCGGCGAGATCGGGCGGCTGGCCGTGGCCCCGGACCGGCAGGGCGAGGGGCTCGGCACGGCGTTGCTGCTCGCGGCGGAGGAGCTGGCCCCCTCGGAGGTGACGCGGTTCCGGCTGTTCACCGGCGAACGTTCCGCCGGGCCGCTGCGGCTGTACGCGAAGCTGGGCTACCGCGAGACCCACCGCAGCCCGGAGGCGGACTACCAGCTCATCCACCTGGAGAAACCCCGCGAGCGAGCACCCGCGGCAATTCGTTAGCGTGTCAAACTATGGCTTCTAAGGCGATTGTGGGGGGCTACGTCGTCCCCGTCGGTGCGGCTCCCATCGAAGACGGCACCGTGCTCATCGAAGACGGCCGGATCGTCCAGGTCGGCGCCGCCGCCGACGTGGACGTGCCGGAGGACGCCGAGCTCGTCGACGCGTCCGGCAGCTGGGTCCTGCCGGGCTTCATCGACGCGCACGCGCACCTCGGTGTCCACGAAGACGGTGAAGGCTGGGCCGGCAACGACACCAACGAGATGACCGACCCGAACGGCGCCCGCTTCCGCGCGGTCGACGGCATCGACCCGTACGAGCCGGGCTTCGACGACGCGCTCGCCGGCGGCGTCACGAGCGTGGTGATCAAGCCGGGGTCGGGCAACCCGATCGGCGGCCAGACCATCGGCGTGAAGACGTGGGGCCGCAGCATCCTGGACATGACGTTCGCCGAGCAGGTGAGCGTGAAGAGCGCCCTGGGCGAGAACCCGAAGCGCGTGTACGGCGACAAGAAGCAGACGCCGTCGACCCGCTTGGGCGTGGCCGCGATCCTGCGCGAGGCGTTCACGAAGGCCCGCAACTACCAGGCCAAACGCGAGCACGCCCTCACCGAAGGCAAGCCGCACGAGGTCGACCTGACGAACGAGACGCTGTCGAAGGTCCTCGACGGCGAGCTGTACTGGGACCAGCACGTGCACCGCGCCGACGACATGGTCACGGCCATCCGCCTGGCCGACGAGTTCGGCTACAAGCTCGTGATCAACCACGGCACCGAGGGCCACCTCATCGCCGACCTGCTCGCCGAGCGCGGCGTGCCCGTCATCCTGGGCCCCCTGTTCACCACGAAGTCCAAGGTCGAGCTGCGCAACCGCTCCCTGCGCTCGGCCGGCATCCTGGCGCGCGCGGGCGTGAAGATCGCCATCACCACCGACCACCCCGTGGTGCCGATCAACTTCCTCGTCTACCAGGCGGCCCTCGCCGTGAAGGACGGCCTGGACCCCGAGACGGCGCTGCGCTCGCTCACCGTGCACCCGGCCGAGATGCTCGGCCTGGACGACCGCATCGGCTCCCTGGCCCCCGGCCTGGACGCCGACGTCGTCCTCTGGTCCGGCGACCCGCTGGACGTCATGAACCGCGCCCTGCGCGTCTTCGTCCGGGGCCGCGAGGTCTACCACTACGACGAGTCCACGGGCGAAGGCGTCGCGGCGGACCGCCGGTACCGCGAAACCCGCTGACCTGCGCGTGGGTGCTGCCCGCTTCGGCCGGCAGTACCCACGAAGCGCGGCCTAGGAAGCCTTCAGCGCCCTCGCGATCACCACGCGCTGGATCTGGTTCGTCCCCTCGAAGATCTGGGGGACCTTCGCCTCCCGCATGTAGCGCTCGACCGGGAAGTCGCGCGTGTAGCCGGCGCCGCCGAGGACCTGGACGGCGTCGGTGGTCACCTTCATGGCGCCGTCGGTGGCGACGAGCTTCGCGATGGACGACTGGCGCTGGAAGTCGAGGCCGCGGTCGCGGCGGCGGGCGGCGTCGAGGTAGGTCGCGCGGGCGGATTCGACGCTGGCGGCCATGTCGGCGAGCAGGAACTCCAGGCCCTGGAACTCGATGATGGGCTTGCCGAACTGGGTGCGGCCCTTCGCGTAGGCGACGGCCTCGTCCAGGGCGGCCTGGGCCAGGCCCACGGCGCAGGCGGCGATGCCGAGGCGGCCCGAGCTCAGGGACGACAGGGCGATCTTCAGGCCCGACCCCTCGTCGCCGATCAAGCGCGACGACGAAACCCGGGCGTTGTCGAAGATCATCTGGGCCGTCGGGGAGCCGGTCAGGCCCATCTTGCGTTCGCGAGGCGCCGCCGACAGGCCAGGGGTGGCGCCGTCGACGAGCAGGCACGAGATGCCGTGGCCGCCGTCGTCGCTCGTGCGGACCATGGTGGTGTAGAAGTCGGCGGCGCCCGCGTGGGTGATCCAGGCCTTGGTGCCGTTGACCACGTAGTCGTCGCCGTCGCGGCGGGCCCGGGTCGACAAAGCGGCCGCGTCGGAGCCGGCCTGGGTCTCGGACAGGGCGTACGCGCCCAGCAGCGAGCCGCCGAGCATGTCCGGCAGCCACTGTTCGCGCTGCTCGTCGGTGCCGTAGTGGGCCAGCGCGTAGCAGGACATCGTGTGCACCGACAGCCCCACGCCGACGGTCATCCACGCGGCGGCGATCTCCTCCAGCGCCTGCAGGTACACCTCGTACGGCAGGTCGGCGCCACCCCAGCGCTCCGCGTACGGCAGCCCCAGCAGCCCGGACTTGCCCAGCAGGGTGAACGCGTCGCGCGGGAACTCCTCGGCCTCCTCGGCCGCCGAAGCGCGCGGTTTCAGCTCGTCGCGCGCGATCTCCCTGACCAGCGCGAGCAGGTCCTCGGCCTCGGGCGTGGGCAGCAAACGTTCCGCCGGCATGGCTCCTCCAGTGGCAGGAGTACTGAAAACAGTACTGGGGGCCGTTTGAGAGTACCGTATAGAGGTCGGAGCTGTCCCGCACGAATAGGGGATAGTGACTGGATCACGAAAGCTGGTGGCCCAGAAATGACCGAACCCGAAGCCCGTCGTCGCCCGACGGCGCGGCAGCAGGCGCTGCTCGCCGAGCTCGAGGCACTGTTCCTCGCGGAGGGTTTCGCCGGCTTCACGCTCGACGACCTGGCCGCCCGCCTGCGCTGCTCGAAGTCGACCCTCTACGCGCTCGCCCCCAGCAAGGAGCAGCTCGCCGTCAAGGTCGTCGCCCACTTCTTCCGGGGCGCCGCGAAGCGCATCGAGACCCGCATCGAGGGCATCGACGACGCGCGCAAGCTGATCGGGGAGTACCTCGCCGGCGTCTCGGAGCACCTGAACCGCGCGTCGCCCGCGTTCATGACCGACATCGCGCAGTTCGAGCCGGCCCGCGACACCTACCAGCTCAACAGCCGCGCCGCCGCCCGCCGCATCCGCGCGTTCATCGACAAGGGCGTGGCCGACGGCGTGTTCCGCGACGTGCACGCGCGCCTCGTCGCCGAGATGACGGGCCTGATCGTCGAGGGCATCCAGACCGGCGTGCTCGGGCGCCGCACCGACGTGTCCGACGCCGAGGCGTTCACCGCCCTCGGGGAGCTGCTCCTCGGTGGGTTGAACAAGGACTGAGGACAGGATTTGTCAAGAACAGGTCCTCTACACTCGCGCTCGTGATCGTGGTGGGTGGAGAGGCGCTGGTCGACCTCGTTCCGGGTGAACCGTTGGACTCCAATGTGGACGGTGGGCTGCGCGCCCTGCTGCCCCGGCTGGGTGGCGGGCCCTACAACGTCGCGCTGGCCGCTGCGCGGCTCGGGGTGCCTTCGTCGTTCCTGTCCCGCGTGTCCACCGACCGCTTCGGCGTCGCGCTCGTCGACCGGCTCGTCGACTCCGGCGTGGACACCTCGCTGCTGCAGCGCGGCGACGAGCCGACCACGCTCGCCGTGGTGGCACTGGACCAAACGGGTGCCGCTCGTTACACCTTCTACGTCGAGGGCACAGCCGACCGGCTGGTGCGCGACCCGGGCACGCTGCCCGACGACGCCACCGCCCTTTCGCTCGGCACGCTCGGCCTGGTGCTGGAGCCCGGCGCCAGCGCCTATGAAGCGATGCTGCGCCGCGAGGCCGCACGCGGCACGCTCACCGCGCTCGACCCGAACATCCGCGAGGCGCTCATCGCCGACCCGGCCGCCTACCGCGCACGGTTCGCGTCGTGGCTTCCCGATGTCCGGTTGCTGAAGATCTCCGACGACGATGCGGCGTGGCTCACGGAAGGCGCCGATCCGGTGGCGGCCGCGAAGACCTGGGTCGAGTCCGGTGTGGACGCGGTTGTCCTGACCCGCGGCGCCGAAGGCCTGTCCGTGATCACCGCCGCAGGTGAGCTGGCCCACGTGCCTTCGCGGCGGGTACCGGTGGTCGACACGATCGGGGCAGGCGACACCGTTCAGGGTGCGTTGCTGGCGTGGTTGCACACCCGCGAGGTCCGTGACCTGGCCGCACTCGACGCCGACGCGTGGCGCGAGGCGCTCGGCTACGCCGCGAAAGCGGCCTCGATCACCGTCTCGCGCAGCGGCGCGGAGCCGCCGACGGCGCGGGAAATGGCTTCCACCGTGTGAACCTGGTCCCAAAGGGGCTATTGAGGGCAACGCAGCGGCTGCGCGCACACCCTTATTTCGACTAGCGTAGGGGGGAATTCATACCCCAGCGGGGCGGTGTGCAGCGAGGCGCGTGTTTCCTCGCGTGAACACGTGGCTACCTGTGGAACGTACAGGCGCCGCCGGCCCGTGCCAACGTGAGAGGGACCTGCATGTCCGACGCGACGAATGCGGGGCAGTCCGGCGGCGAAACCGCGACGCTGCGCCTGCCGAGTGGCGAGCACGAATTCAAGGTCGTCCAGCCGGTGGAGGGCGCACCCGGGATCGAGCTGGGGAAGCTGCTCGCGCAGACGGGGTACATCACTTACGACCCCGGGTTCGTGAACACCGGTGCCGCGTCGTCGGCCATCACCTACATCGACGGTGATGCGGGCATCCTGCGCTACCGCGGATACCCGATCGAGCAGCTCGCCGAGAAGTCCAGCTTCATCGAGGTGTCCTACCTGCTCATCTACGGTGAGCTGCCCACCGAGGCCCAGCTCGCCGACTTCACCGAGAAGATCCAGCGGCACACGCTGCTGCACGAAGACCTGAAGGCCTTCTTCTCGGGCTTCCCGCGCGACGCGCACCCGATGCCCGTGCTGTCGAGCGCGGTCTCGGCGCTGTCGACCTTCTACCAGGACTCGCTGAACCCGTTCGACGAGCCCAACGTGGAGCTGTCCACCATCCGCCTGCTCGCGAAGGTGCCGACCCTGGCTGCCTACGCGTACAAGAAGTCCGTGGGCCAGCCGCTGCTGTACCCGGACAACTCGCTGGGCCTGGTGGAGAACTTCCTGCGGATGACCTTCGGCTTCCCCGCGGAGCCGTACGAGGTGGACCCGGCCGTCGCCAAGGCGCTCGACCTGCTGTTCATCCTGCACGCCGACCACGAGCAGAACTGCTCGACGTCGACGGTGCGTCTGGTCGGCTCGTCGGAGGCGAACCTGTTCGCCAGCATCTCGGCGGGCATCAACGCCCTGTTCGGCCCGCTCCACGGCGGTGCCAACGCGGCCGTTCTCGACATGCTCGAGGGCATTCGCGACGAGGGCGGCGACGTCGCCTCGTTCGTGAACCGCGTGAAGAACAAGGAAAAGGGTGTCAAGCTCATGGGCTTCGGGCACCGGGTCTACAAGAACTACGACCCGCGCGCGAAGATCATCAAGAACACCGCCGACGAGATCCTCGGCAAGATCGCGGGCGGCGACCAGCTGCTCGACATCGCCAAGAAGCTCGAGGAGACGGCGCTTTCCGACGACTACTTCGTCGAGCGCAAGCTGTACCCGAACGTGGACTTCTACACCGGCCTGATCTACCGGGCGCTCGGGTTCCCGACGAAGTTCTTCACCGTGCTGTTCGCGCTCGGCCGGCTCCCCGGCTGGATCGCGCACTGGCGCGAGATGATCAACGACCCGCAGACCAAGATCGGGCGCCCGCGCCAGATCTACACCGGTCACGCGTCGCGCGACTACAAGTCGATCTCGGAGCGCTGAGTTCCCGCTCTGAATTGTTCTGAACGCCCCGCCGTGCAGCCGCACGGCGGGGCGTTTAGCGTTGGTGGGTATGACGAGCGTGCTGTGGTTCCGGCGAGACCTGCGGCTCGGCGACCACGCGGCGCTGCTGGCGGCCGCGGAGGCCGGCGAGCCGGTGCTGGCGATGTACGTGCTCGACGAGAAGCTGCTGAAGCCTTCGGGCGCGCCGCGGCGGGCGTTTCTGTTGGGGTGTCTGGAATCGCTGGACGCCGCACTGGACGGCCGGCTGATGGTGGTCCACGGCGATCCGGTGACCGAAGTCGTGCGGGTGGCGCGGTCGGTGGACGCGTCGGCGGTGCACGTGAGCGCCGACTTCGGGCCGTATGGCCGCCGTCGTGATGACGCCGTGGCGAAAGCCTTGGCAGAGCACGACATTTCGTGGGTCGTCACCGGGTCGCCGTACGCGGTGGCGCCGGGGCGGGTGACCAAACCGGACGGCGATCCGTACCGGGTGTTCACGCCGTTCCACCGCGCGTGGACGCGACACGGCTGGCGGCGGCCGGCGGACACGGGTGCGTCCCTTGTGGACTGGGTTTCGCCTTCCGGGTCGCGGAAGCTCCCCGCGCTTCCGGACCTCGGCGATATGGCTTTGCCTGCGCCGGGTGAAACGGCGGCACTCTCGGCTTGGCACGATTTCCTGGACTCGGGTGTGCGGTCCTACGCCACCGACCGCGACCGTCCCGACCGGGCCGGCACCACGCGAATGTCGCCGTACCTGCGCTGGGGTGCCATCCACCCGCGCACGATGCTCGCAGACTTGGCGGGTGACTCCGGCGACGGCGCCCAGGCGTTGCGCTCGGAGCTGTGCTGGCGCGAGTTCCACGCGGACGTTCTGTGGCACCGCCCGGAAACCGCCCGGGAGAACTACGACTCGCGCTTCGACCGCATGGACCACGACTCCGATTCGGCCGCGTTCGACGCGTGGTGCGCCGGCCGCACCGGCTACCCGATCGTCGACGCCGGCATGCGTCAGCTCCTCGCGGAAGGCTGGATGCACAACCGCGTCCGGATGGTCGTGGCGAGTTTCCTCGTGAAGGACCTGCACCTGCCGTGGTGGTGGGGCGCCCGGCATTTCATGCGGCACCTCGTGGACGGTGACCTCGCCTCCAACCAGCTGAACTGGCAGTGGGTCGCGGGCTCGGGCACCGATGCCGCGCCCTACTTCCGTGTCTTCAACCCGACCACGCAGGGGGAGAAGTTCGATCCGGACGGCGACTACGTGCGCCGTTATGTGCCGGAACTCCGTGACGTGGCGGGGAAAGCGGTGCACAAGCTCAAGGAGCGGCCGTCGGGTTATCCGGCGCCGTTGGTGGATCACGCGCACGAACGCCAGGTCGCGTTGCAACGATACGGAGCGATCACCGGGTCCTGAGTTGACGGCCCGAACCTCCGGGGCCGGGCCGTCCGTGGCCTCAGAGACCGCCGATGGCGAGCGCGAGCTTCTGCACGATCTCGGGCTGGCCGTCGAAGTCCTTGTCCGTGGTGTTGATCGAGTAGACCGCGCGGCGCTGCAGGTCGCGGGTGGCCCAGATGCCGTTGGTGTAGCCGTAGCGGCTACCGGTCTTGCCCCAGACGGTGACGCCGTTGACGGTCGAGGTCATCAGGCCCTGGCTGTAGATCGCGGGGTCGTCGGTGCCGAAGGTGGTCACGTTCGGCACCGTGAACATGCGCTGCAGCACCGGTTTCGGCACGAGCCGGCCCTGGAAGAGGGCGATCAGGAACTTGTCGAGATCGGCGGTCGTGGAGATCATCTCGCCCGCGGCCCACGGGATCGACTGGTTCATGCGGGTCAGGTCCACGAGCTGCCCGTTCACGACCTGGTAGCCGTGGGCGTACGGCGCGGGCAGGTTCGGGTCGTTGCCGGGCACGGACGTGTCGCGCAGGCCGAGCGGGCGCAGGACGCGGTCGCGCACCTCGTCGCCGTACGACCGGTGGGTGAGCTTCTCGATCAGCAGCCCGGCGACGAGGTAGTTGGTGTTCGTGTACTGCTGGCTCGTGCCGGGTGCGAACACCAGGTCGTGCTGGAACGCCGTGGCCAGCACCTGCTGCGGGGTGAAAACGGTGTAGCGGTGGTCGACGATCCACTGTGGATCCTCGGGCAGGTCGACGCCGGGCAGGCCGCTGGTGTGGTTGAGCAGCTGCGCGACGGTGATCCGCGGGTAGTTCGCGGGCAGCAGGCCCGGCAGGTAGCGCTGCACCGGCGCGTCGAGGTCGAGGCGGTGCTCGGCCGCGAGCTGGAGCACGACGACGGCGGTGAACGTCTTGGTGATGCTGCCGATGCGGAAGTGCGCGTTCGCCGGGACGGGTGCCCCGGTGGTCAGGTCGGCGGTCCCGGACACGCCGCTCCACGCACCGGCCGAGCCACGGACCTGCACGAGCGCGCCCGTGGCCTGGGCGTTGGGCAGGCCCGCGATGGCGCCCGCCAGCGAGGCCGGGTTCATCGGCGGCAGCGTGTTCTTCGAGGGCACAGCGGAGCCCGAGTACGACGTGGGCTCGGCGAGCGCGGCGGGGGTCACGGCGGCGGTGAGCAGGAGGGCGGCGCTCGCGGCCGCGGCGATGCGGATCAGCGGGTTTCTCTTCATGACAGCGAGTCTTTCGACTTGCGAAGGACCTGCCATCGGGGAGAAACCCGGGCTCGGCTACCTAAGGGTCAGCCCCGCAGAGCTTGGAGAAGCTTCACCCGGCTGCCGACTCGCAGCACCCCGTTGCGGTAGATCCGCGCCCCGACCCACGTCACGAGCGCGATCAGTGCCGCGGTCAGCACCAGCGACAGCACGATCTCCCACGGCGCGGCCGAACCCGTGGCGATGCGCGCCGGCATCAGCACCGGTGACAGCAGCGGGATGAGCGAGAGGATCTTGGTCGCCGCGCCGTCGGGCGACTGCGTGAGGAGGTTGATGCCCGCGACGAACCCGATGACCAGCGCGATGTTCACCGGCGCCACCACCGACTGCGTGTCCTCCAGGCGCGAGACGAGCGAGCCGGCCGCGCCGTAGATCATGGCGTAGAGCAGGAAACCGAGCAGGTACCAGACGACACCCCACACCACGGCGCCGACGGCGATGCCCGAGATCGACCCCAGCACGCCGGTGCCCAGCGCGGCGAGGAGCCCGACCACGGCGAGGATCCCGAGCTGCGCCAGCCCGACGAGCCCGAGCCCGATCACCTTGCCCAGCAACAGGTGCCACGGCCGCACAGCGGACAGCAGGATCTCCACGACCCGGCTCGACTTCTCCTCGACGACGCCCTGCGCCACGAGCATTCCGTAGGTGATGATGCTCAGGTACAGCAACACCGCCACGACGACGCCGACCACGAGCTTCTGCCCGGCCCGCGGATCGCGGTTCTCCAGCGGCAGCACGTCGACGTGGGCCGCGGACACGGCCTGGTGCACCGCGACCGGGTCGAGGTGTGCGGCCGAGAGCTGCGCGTCGAGCACTTGCTGCTGCACGATCCCGTCGAGCGTGTGCTGCAAAGTTGGGTCCACAGTGGACTTCACGGTGACTCGAAGCCGCGAGGCGCTTCCGGACACGAGCGCGTCGACGTCACCGCTGCGCACCTGCGCGAGCCCGTCCGCTTCGGACGCGACGGTGACCACCTCGATCGTCTCCCCACCGGCCTTGCCGGCGAGCTGCAGCTGCTGTGCGATCCCTTGCGCTTGACCCGTGAGCGCGACCTTCGTCGTGGTGCCGGACCCGATGAGAAACGCCTGCAGCGCCACATACCCGACAAGCAGCAGCAACAACACCGCCGTGCTGACCACGAACGCGCGGGTGCGCAGCCGGGTGTTGACCTCGCGTTTCGCCACGAGCCGCACGGCCCGCGCGGCGCTGATGCGGCTCACGCCGGGCCCCGCTGGGCGACGGCGTCGCGGAACAGCTCCGTGAGCGAACGCCGCTGCCGGCTGAACTCCGTGACCGGCCCGGTGGCCAGCGCGGCGGCGAGCACGGCCTGGTCGTCGGCGCTCGAAGCCAGCTCCAGCACCGTCGTGGCGCCGGAAGACTCGACCACGCGCGCGCCGGGCACCGTCGACGCCCAGCCGGGCCGCGCGCCCGGCGCCGTGACGACGAGCCGGCTGCCGGCCCCGCGTGTGAGGTCCTCGACCGTGCCGACGGCGACCATGCGCCCGTCGCGGATGATGCCGACGCGGTCGCACAGGCGCTCGACCAGGTCGAGCTGGTGGCTGGAGAACACCACGGGCACGCCGGTGGCCGCCTTCTCGCGCAGCACCACGCTCATCACGTCGACGGCGATCGGGTCGAGGCCGGAGAACGGCTCGTCGAGCACCAGCACGTCGGGATCGTGCACGAGCGCGGCCGCGAGCTGCACGCGCTGCTGGTTGCCGAGGCTGAGCTTCTGCACCTCGTCCTTGCGGCGCTCGCCCAGCCCCAGCCGCGCGAGCCACAGCTCGGTGGCGCGGTGGGCGTCGTTGGTGCTCAGGCCGTGGAGCTCCGCGAGGAACACGAGCTGGTCGAGCACCTTCATCTTCGGGTACAAACCGCGCTCCTCGGGCATGTACCCGATGCGCGTGCGGGTTTCGTGGGTCACCGGCTCGCCCGCGAAGCGGACCTGGCCGGAGTCGGCGGCGAGCACGCCGAGCGCGATGCGCATGGTGGTGGTCTTGCCGGCGCCGTTGCTGCCGACGAAGCCGAACAGCTCACCCGGCCGCACGTCGAACGTCACGCCGTCGAGGGCGACCTTGCGGCCGTAGCGCTTGGAGATCGCGTCGATCTCGAGTGCTCCTCCGGGCAAAACCGCCCCCTCTCCGAGCACCTGTGTGGACAGTGGTGAGTCCCGCGCCGCCAACTCTAGCGAACGGCGCGGGCCCTCTCCCGCTGTTCAGGACAGTCCGGCCAGGGCCTTCTCCACGAGCTCCGCCACGCGGGCGCGGGCGGCCTCGGCCTCGGCGGGCACGAGCGACAGGCGGGTGCGGCGTTCGAGCACGTCTTCGACGTCCAAGGCGCCTTCGTGACGGACGGCCCAGACGACCTCCGCCGCGGTGATCTGCGTGCCGTCGAAAAGCGGAGCGGCGAACGCCCGGTCGACCTCGCCCAGGGCGGCGACGCGGGGAGCTTCCGTGCCGTACTTGGCGACCAGGCGGGCCGGAGCGTCCACAAGGGACAGTCTTGCGCGCGGGGCCGCGCCGAGCAACGGCAGCCGCGCGGTGCGCGACGGACCGGCGTGCAGGCCCGAGTGCGCCAGTGCCGCGTCGACGGCGTCCTCGGCCATGCGGCGGTAGGTGGTGAGCTTGCCGCCGACCACGGTGAGCACGCCGTCGGTGCCGGTGACCACGGCGTGTTTGCGCGAGAGGTCGGCGCTGCTGCCTGCGGAACCGGCGACCAGGGGACGCAGGCCGGCGTAGGAGCCGATCACGTCGGCGCGGGTCAGCGGCCGGGCGAGCACCGAGGACGCCACGGACAGCAGGAAGTCCACATCGGACTCCGGAACCTCGGGCACCGGCGGGATCTCACCCTCGATGGGCTCGTCGGTGAGTCCCAAGTAGACGCGGCCGTCGACCTGCGGCAGCAGGAAGACGAACCGGTTGCTTTCCCCGGGCACGGCGACGTTCACCGACGTCCCGCCCACCGAGGCGGCGCCCGAGGCGAGGACCAGGTGCGAACCGCGCGACGGCCGCAGCCGCACGGCGTCGGTGAGCGTGCCCGCCCAGACGCCGGTCGCGTTGACGACCTGGCGCGCGTGGAGGTCGTACTCCGCCGAGCCTTCGCGCACGCGTACGCCGGTGCCCGAAAGCGACACGGCCTCCAGGTGCGTGAGGATCCGGGCGCCCAGCAGCGCGGCCGTGCGGGCGAGGTTCACGACCAGGCGCGCGTCGTCGACCAGGGCGCCGTCGTAGGCGAGCAGGGCACCGCGCAGGCCGGCGGGGGCGAGGCCCGGCGCCAGCGCGACGGCCTCGGCCACCGGGATCTGCCGGGGTCGCGGCAGCACCGACGACGGCGTGCGGGCGGCTCGCCGCAGCGCGTCACCCGCGCGCAGACCGGTGGCGATCACGGTCTGCTGCGCGCGGGAAGTGCTGGGGTACAAGGGGAACAGCTGCGGCATGGCGCGCGTGAGGTGCGGCGCGGTCCGCGTCATCAGGATCCCGCGCTCGACGGCGCTCTCGTGCGCGAGTCCGAACTCGCCCTTCGCGAGGTAGCGCAGGCCGCCGTGCACGAGCTTGCTCGACCAGCGGGAGGTGCCGAACGCCAGGTCGTGGGCCTCGATCAGCGCGACCGACAGCCCGCGAGCCGCCGCGTCGAGCGCGATGCCCGCGCCGGTGACGCCGCCGCCGACGACTATGACGTCGACTCGCTCACCGTTCGTGAGCCGGTCGAGCTCACGTTCGCGGCGGCGTGCGTTGAGTGAACCCGTACTCATGGCTTGAGCGCTGCGTCGACGAGGTACCGGAACTCGTCGAGCAACGCCTGCTCGTCGAGGTCCGCGGTGGCGGGCCGCAGGGAGAACGCGAAGGACTGCACGACCAGCATGATCGAGCGCGCCTGCGCGGTGACCTCGGCCTTGCGCACGGAACCGTCGCGGTGCCCGGCCTCCAGCAGCGAGCGCAGCACCTGTTCGGCGAAGATCTGCGTGGCCCCGAGCCGCTCCACGATGTAGGGCAGCACGAGCTCCGGGTCGACGTCCAGCAGCGTGCGGAACAGGGGGTCGGCCGCCAAAGCGCTGACGCCGGCCGCCGCGATGAGCACGAGGCGCTCACGAGTGCTGGTCGCGTCGTCGCCCGCGTGGCTGGCGTGTTTGAGCAGGCCGCTGAACTCGCGCGTCATCAGCGCGGCGAGCACACTGCGCACGTCGGGGAACCGGCGGTACACGGTCATGCGGCTCACGCGCGCGGTGCGCGCGATCTCGGCGAGCGTGGTGCGCCGGACGCCGACCGCGAGCACGCACTCGCGCGCGGCGTCGAGCAGCACGTCGTCGGCAACGCGCGCCGAAGTCTGCCGGCTGCGGGCCCCCGCGAGGGCCGAGGGAGTCTCCCCCGGTGGGGAGTGACGTTTGACGTCCATATGTCACACTGTAGTCGTGAGTGATCTCATAAACCACCGCATCCGGCAGTCGTGGACCGGCGACGGCGCTGGCGCCGCCTCGCTGCCCGATCGGGCGGTCCGGTGGCTCGGCCAGCGTATCGGCCCGGTGGGTGCTGATCGAGGGCGAAAGCCGGATTCCGTCCCGAACCTGACCGGTTCGGTCCTTCCCGGCCAGGCCCGCGAGGACCTCGCGGCCGTGGTCGGCGCGGAGAACGTGCTGGTCGACGCCGGCTCGCGGCTCGAGCGCGCGGGTGGTCTGTCCTATCTGGACCTGCTGCACCGTCGACTTGGCGACTCGGTGCCCGCGCCCGACGCCGTGGTGCTGCCCGCTTCGCCCGAGCAGGTGCAGACCGTGCTCGAGGTCTGTGTGCGCCACGACGTGGGGGTCGTGCCGTTCGGCGGAGGCACGTCGGTGGTCGGCGGCGTCGCGGCGCTGCGCGGCGACAAGGCGGCGGTGATCGCGCTCGACCTGGTGCGGCTCGACGCGCTGGTGTCGGTGGACGAGCAGTCGCATCTCGCCGTGCTGCAGGCCGGCGTGCGCGGGCCCGAGGCCGAGCGGCTGCTGGGTGAGCACGGGTTCACGCTGGGCCACGTGCCGCAGTCGTTCGAGCGCGCGACCATCGGCGGCTTCGCGGCGACGCGCTCGGCCGGGCAGGTGTCGGCGGGCTACGGCCGCTTCGAGGACATGGTCGCCGGCGTCCGCGTGGCGACGCCGCAGGGCGAGTGGCGGCTCGGGGTCGCGCCCGCGTCGGCGGCGGGGCCGGACCTGCGGCAGCTCGCGGTGGGCAGCGAGGGCGCACTCGGCGTGATCACCGAGGTCGCGGTGCGCGTGCGGCCGGTGCCCGACTCGCGCCGGTACGAGGGCTGGGTGGTCGACGGCTGGGAGCGTGGTTCCGAGGCCATGCGCGCCCTCGCCCAGAACCACGCGACCGCCGACGTCACGCGTCTGTCCGATGTGGACGAGACGGCGGTGTCGTTCGCGCTGAACGCCGGCCTGAAGACTTCCGCACTGCGGGCGTACCTGGCCGCTCGGGGTGTGAAGCACCCGTGTCTGCTGATCGTCGGCTGGGAACGCGACGTCCAGGCCCGCCGCCGGCGCACGGCACGGTTCCTTCGCCGCGCGGGCGCCGTGCGGATCGGCACGGCGCTCGGCGAGTCGTGGCGCCACGGCCGCTTCTCGGGCCCGCGCCAGCGCGACGCGTTGATGGACCTGGGGGTGTGTGTCGAGACCCTGGAGACCGCCGCGTACTGGTCCCGGCTCGACGACCTGCACGACGCCGTCCGCGCGGCCCTGGTCGCCTCGCTCGGCCGCGCCATCGTGATGTGCCACGTCTCGCACGTCTACGAGACCGGCGCGTCGCTCTACTTCACCGTCCTGACCTCCCGCGACGACACCGACCCGGTCGGCCAGTGGCAGCGCGCCAAGCATGCCGCCTCGGAGGCGATCGTCGGTCTCGGCACGATCACGCACCACCACGCCGTGGGCGTCGACCACGCGCCTTACCTGGAGCCGGAGATCGGCGCGCTGGGGCTGTCCGTGCTGCGCGCCGCGAAATCCGCGGTCGACCCGACGGGGATCCTGAACCCGGGAAAACTGCTCGGCTGAGCCGGCTCGACCGGCCATGGAGCTCGCGTGGCCGGCGTCGACGTGAGCCCCCGCCTGGCGGACCCGGCACGGGACGAGCGGCTTTCCCGCGAGCCGACGGGGTTCCGCACCGTCCGGGCGATCCCGACCCGCGGCTCGGCTGGAGCACAACCCCCGTTTGCCGAGAGTGAAAACAATCCCGTGCACTTCGTCGCCGAGATGCGACACCCACGCATCGTGGTATGGCCACGTGTGCATGTTCCGTGATTAGCTGCCCCGGCAAAGCAATGGTGCAGGGAAGGGTGAGCGCATGCCGTACGAGGTCCAGGGGATCGTGTCCCGCGCGAAGGGCGAGCCGGTGGCGCTCGAGACCGTGGTGGTGCCGGACCCGGGTCCGGGCGAGGCGGTCGTGTCGGTGCAGGCCTGCGGGGTCTGCCACACCGACCTGCACTACCGCGAGGGCGGGATCAACGACGACTTCCCGTTCCTGCTCGGCCACGAGGCCGCGGGCCGGGTCGACAAGGTCGGCGCCGGGGTCACGGACATCGCGCCCGGCGACTACGTGATCCTCAACTGGCGCGCCGTCTGCGGCACGTGCCGGGCGTGCAAGCGCGGCAAGCCGTGGTACTGCTTCTCCACGTTCAACGCCGAGCAGCCGATGACGCTCACCGACGGCACGAAGCTGTCGCCCGCGCTGGGCATCGGGGCGTTCCTCGAGAAGACGCTCGTCCACAGTGGACAGTGCACGAAGGTGGACGAGCGAGCCGAACCCGCGGTGGCAGGCCTGCTCGGCTGCGGCGTGATGGCGGGCCTCGGCGCGGCCATCAACACCGGCGCGGTGACGCGCGGTGACTCCGTGGCCGTGATCGGCTGCGGCGGCGTGGGCGACGCGGCCATCGCGGGCGCTCAGCTGGCCGGCGCGACCACGATCATCGCCATCGACACCGACGACCGGAAGCTCGAATGGGCCAAGGGCTTCGGCGCCACGCACACCGTGAACAGCAAGGGCCTCAGCCAGGACGCGGTGGTGGCGGCCATGCAGGACGCCACGCACTCGTTCGGCCCCGACGTGGTCATCGACGCCGTCGGCCGGCCCGAGACGTGGAAGCAGGCGTTCTACGGCCGTGACCTCGCGGGCACCGTCGTGCTGGTCGGCGTGCCGACGCCGGACATGCGCCTCAACGACCTGCCCCTCATCGACTTCTTCGGCCGCGGAGGCTCGCTGAAGTCCTCCTGGTACGGCGACTGCCTGCCCTCGCGCGACTTCCCCATGCTCGTCGACCTGTACCTGCAGGGCCGGCTGCCGCTGGACAAGTTCGTGACCGAGCGCATCGGCGTCGGCGACGTGGAGCAGGCGTTCGAGCGCATGCACCACGGCGACGTCCTCCGCAGCGTGGTGGAGTTCTGAGGCTTTTCACCGACGCCGACTACCCGGCCGTCCCCTACCCCGGGGCACGGCCGGGTACGTCGTTCGTCCACGTCGACGGCGCCGGTTATCCCCTTTCGTCCGCGCCGGCCGGCTGGCGCGACCGCCTGCCCGTCTTGGCGTACGGCTCCAACGCGTGCCCGTCGAAGATCACCTGGCTGCGTGACGAGCTCGGCCTGACCGGTCCTGTCGTGGCCGTCCGTGTGCGGTGCACCGGGCTGGCCGCGGTGTGGGCCTCCGGGCTACGCAAGGTCGACGACCAGCGCCCCGCCACCCTCACCGCACTGCCGGGCGCCGAGCACCACTTCCTGTGGTTCGTCACGCCGGAGCAACGCGCGGTCCTCGACGTCTGCGAAGGCCGCGGCACCCGCTACCACCTCGCCCACCTGGACGGCTACTCCGTCGAGACCTCCGACGGCGCGCGCGTCGAGGGTGTCCACGCCTACGTCGGCGCGTCGGCCGTCCGCTACCCGCTCCTCGTCGACGGCCACCCGGTCCGCGTCGCCGACGTCCCCCAGGCCGAGGCCGCCCTGCTCCTCGGCGAGCCCGCGGGCGAGCACGGCCTGAAGTGCACGGTGGTGGAACCGGAGCAGATCTTCAGCTGAGCAGCTTGCGCCGTTCGATCCGCCCGGGTCCCGCCGTCGGTGTCTGCGCGGCTCAGGCCGGCGTCACGATGTAGACCACTCCGCCCGGCCCACCGGCCACGCTGCCGTCCGCCGTGTAGCGCTTCGTGCGCTGCCAGATCTTCTCGAACTGGTCGCGCTTGTACACGTTGCGCACGCGGGCGTCGGTGCTGGAGGCTGGGTCGTTGACGATCACGTCGCCGGCCTGGGTGAAGCCGACGACGACCATGATGTGGCCGGACGTGCCGTAGCCGGCGCCGTCGAGCTCGTCGGAGAGGAAGGACTGCGAGGTGATCACGGGGATGCCGCGGGCGATGTAGTCCTCGAGCTCGTTGAGGTCGTGCAGGCGCGTGATGTGACCGCGCAGGCCGAGTGAAGCGGCGTACGCGGTGTTGAACGGCCAGTTGCCGGTGCCGTCGTAGGCGTAGTCGTAGGTGTTTCGCGCGGCGTAGACGACGGACGGGTCGAGGTAGTCCGACGGGATCCAGCTCATCTGCTGCGCGGTCGGCTTCTTGCCCCAGTACTCGGCGACCATTTCGGTGGACGTCGGGCTGCACCAGGCCTCGCCGCCGCCACCGTACTGCGGGAACTGTCCTTTGTGGATGTTCTGCGCGTACGCCGGCACCTTCAGCTCGATGCCCCGCGCGCGGCCCGGCTTGGTGGTCGCCACGTCGAAGCGGTCCGGGACGTTCGAGGTCACGGCGCCGAGCGTGGACACCGTCGGGGTCACCCGCGTGCCCGCCTCGCGGTAGAGGCTCACGCGCAGCTGGTACGAGCGCAGCGTGACCCCCGTCTTCGTCGCCAGCGTGTCGACGTCCACCGACGCGTTGTCGTCACTCTGGCCGTCGACGCTCCTGCGCTGGATGTCGGCGTCGCCGCTGGCCCAGCGGCCCATCACGTACCAGGTCGTCTCCACGCCCGCCGACGTGCGGCCCTTCGCCTCGACCTCCAGCCACGTCTTCGCCGGCGTCAGCGCGTTCCACGACGCGATGAGCTGCGTCGCGTCGAACCCCTGCCGGAACAGCGGCGACGTCCACGAGCCGTACTCGTAGGTCTTCGTCGTGCCCAGCCCCGGCTCGGAGTGCTCGACGGTGCCCGCGGGCCGCGTGATGCGCAGACCGTCGCGCCCCAGCCCCAGCCCGTCGAGGCGGCCCGCGGCGAACGCCCCGCCGGACCACTCGTGGTAGTTGATCGCCTCGTCGTTCGCCGGACGCACCGGCGCCGCGTCGGCGACCTGCGTCGCTCCTGCCGTCACCATGGCGATGGACAATAGCGTGATCAAGCTCCGCACCCGCATGCCGTGCTCCGTCCCCGAGACCCCAGTCGTAGCGAGAGATTTTCGCCGGTCGAGGCGGGTTCGTAAAGAGCCGACCAGAGCAAGGCGGCGAAATCGGTGGTGGTTGCCGGAACAATGAGCGCGTGCTCAACGCCTTGACCGAGCTGTGGTCACCCGCGCCGGCCACCGCCGTCGACTGGCTGCGCGAGCTTTCCGGCGAAGACGGCCTGACCGGATTCATGCCGCCCGCGATGCCGGACGCCGCCTGGGTGCTCAACGCCCTCTACGAGCACGAGCGAGGCCCGGCGGACCTCACCTACCACGAACACCACCAGGCGCAGATCGCCGAAGGCGTCGTCGAACCGCACATGATCGGCGACTTCGACCTCGACGCCGTCTCGGTGACCATGGGCGGTGGGCTGGGCCGCGCGGAGCACCCGGGGCCCGGCCGGCGGCGGCTGCGCTGGGCGGAACTCGCCGAACGTGTCGGTGATCCGATCGTGCCGGACGGGCTGCTGCCCTGTTTCCGGTGCTTCCCCTCGGCCACGAAGGACGACAGCTGGCCCCTCGACATCATTCCGCCCACCGAGGGTGCCCTGGATCGCGAGACCTGGACCCGGCTGATCGGCCTCCTCGTCGAACACAGTGGTCCCGACACCCCGTGCGTTGCCTTCTTCGGCCCGGCAACTCGGCGGTTCGAGGACTACGAAACCGTCCGGGTCCTCACCGGACGCCTCGGCGATGCCGCGGTCCTCTACGACGACCCCGAGACCTGTTTCAGCCCGTCCAACGTCTGGGCCGCGGACCACTCGTGGTGCTTTTGCACCGACTACGACCTGTGGGGCACCAAGGTCGCCGGCTCACCGGAGCTGATCGGGACACTCCTCAACGACACCGAGCTCGAAGCCGTCCGGCTCCCGTGGGCGGCCTAGAGCACCGCCTGCGTCTGGGTCACCTTCGCGACCAGTTTCCCCTCGTCGTCGTGGATTTCGGTTTCCACGACGATCACGCGGCGGCCCGCGTGCAGTGGCCGGGATGACGCGACCGCGTGCCCCGCGCGGACCCCACGCAGAAAGTTGGTCTTCGACTCCAGTGTGGTGGTGCCCGAAGCGCCCGGTGGCAGGTTGAGGAACGCGCACACCGCGCCCGTCGAGTCGGCCAGGGACATGAGGACGCCGCCGTGGAGGGAGCCGCCGAGGGTGCACAGGGCGGCGTCCCACGCGAGGCGGGCGCGGACGAGGTCCGGGGCCTGCGAGAGTGCCTCGATGCCCAGCCGCTCGGCGAACGGCATGGTCTGGAACAGCTCGGTCATGCCGAACACCTAACCGCAGCCGGGCGCACAGCGTCGATTACCCGCGAAGTAATCAGCCGAGCGGGTTGGTGAGCAGCAGCTCCGTGTTGTGGTCGCCGTCCGCGCCGACGCGGCCCAGGTCCACGTGGATGTCGTTGTACGAAAGCTCGCGGTAGAGCGAAGCCAGGGCGGAAGGCGTGCGCGCGGAGTAGTCCACGGAGTAGGGCGCGGCAGCTTCGATGAGGGTGGTGAAGATCGACAGAGTGCCGTCGCCGTTGTCGGCCAGCTCGAGGATGCGCGCGTGCTGCGGGAAGTCGACGTGGGAGGCGGTGTTGATCTCCCAGAAGCTCTGCGCGGGCGTCTTGCCGACGTGCGGGGTGATCTTGTTGAGGTGCGTGTGGCCGTTGACCCACGCCACCACGTTCGGGAAGCGGTTGAGCAGCCCCACGAACGCGTCGCCGTTCAGGCGCGGCTCCAGCAGGTGGCGCGAGTCGGGCAGGAGGTTGCCCATGGTGTCGCTCGTGTGGTGGCTGAACAGCACGAACAGCTCGTCGGTCACCGACTGCTTGACCTTGCGGCCGAAGAAGTCGTAGTACGTCGAACAGTTGCGCTTGAGCGTCGACTCCACCCAGTTGAACTGGCCGAGCCCGATCGAGCCGTCGGCGAAACCGCCCAGCGTCGTGGTGTCGAGGCTGATGCCGGTGACGCCCGGGGCGATGCGGAACGTGTAGTAGACGTCGCGCCCGTCGGCGTTGTTCTCCGAAAAGCCGTGGCCCACCGGGCCGGGGCCGGTGTTGCCGGACTCCAGGTGCGCGGTCACGAACTCCGCCGTGGTGAACGGCCGCCGGCGCGCGTCGGGCGTGACCTCGCGGATCGTGCCGGTGCCGCCGAACAGCTCGGTCAGCGGCACGCTCTTGCCGCCGTTGATGGCCGCCCCGAGCTTCTTCGCGGTGCTCTCGTCCTTGCCGATCACCTTGTACCGGCTCGTGTACCAGGCCTCGATGCCCGGGATGCCTTCCGGCAGGGTGCCGACCACGCTGTCGTCGTGGTTGCCGAACGTGCAGAACCACGGCACGTCCAGTCCCGGCGCGGTGAACGGCGCGATCCCCGCTTCGAGCAGGCCCGGCAGCTGCGGGAAGCCCTTCTTCGAGTAGTCGTCGTCGAGCGGGGTCGACGGGTTCCAGAACGCGTCGTTGCCCGACGCCTGCACCCCCTCGTACCGGCTGGGGTCACCGGAGTTCGGGGTGATCGCGCCGCCGTTGAGGCTGGTCAGGAACCAGTCGAGCTCCAGCAGCTCGTGGTTGTCGGTGTTGTCGCCGGTGGTCACGAGGAAGTCGAACGGCCGGCCGGTGAACGGTCCCTGCGCGACGCTGTTCACCCGCTGCACCAGCGCGCTCGTCGCGGCCGTGCCGAGGGCTTCCTGCGGCCGGTGCGCCGAGCTGACGTACGGGTGCAGGTACTCGAACCGCGCCGGCGACTCGGTGTCGGTGATGTGCAGGTCGGTGAACTGCACGAACGCGCCCAGCGCCGTCCGGCGGTCGTCGCGGCCGTCCTTCGGGGCGGCGAGTTCGCCGCGGACGACGAGCGGCCAGCCGGGGCCGCCGGTGAGGCGCGAGTACGTGGCCGTGCCGGGGGAGACGGCGGTGGCGACCTGCTCCAGGGTGGTGCCGGTGGTGCTGACGGTGCGCGAGGCCGTGCGCTTGAGCGCCCGGTCCAGCGCGTTGGCGGTCGGGGTGCACAGCAGCAACCCCACGCCTGCGGCACCTGCCGCGGTGAACGTCCGCCTGGTCAGCTGGGCCATCTTCGCTCCCCGGTGTCGGCTGCCCAGCACGCTGCCGGACGGTGGTGGACCTCCGGTGAACGCAATATGAATCTCGCTCACATTCACCGTGACAGTGCGGCTGACACTGTCACATCCACCGGGGTTCGGCTACCCGACGAAGGTGTGGCTTCAGCAGTAGAACGCGCACGACGTGCTCGTCGCCGCGATCGCCACGAAGAACAGCACCAGGAAGATCACCGCCGGGATCGCGGCGATGATCCCGCACACGAGCCCGGCGATCCCTATGCCCTGACCCGTGTAACCGGGCTTCTGCGCCTGCACCATGCCGGCCCACGACAGCCCGATCGCCGTGAACGCCGCCACGACGTCCCAGAACGGCACCCAGAACGTGATCAGCGCGAGGATCCCGATGATCATCCCCGCGATCGCCATACCACTCGTCCGCAGCGGCACGTAGCCGGGGAACGGCCCATACGGCATTTGCTGCGGTCCCGAGTACGGCCCTGAATACGGCGCGGGATACGGCCCCGAAACAGGCGCGGAGTACGGCACGGGCAGCGGCGCCGAGGGCTGCTGCTGGGGCTGCTGGGGCGTCGGGTAACCGTCGGCGCCGTAGAACTGGCCCTCTTGGTGGGGCTGCTGCTGGTACGGATCGGTCATCGGGCGCTCCAGGTTCCGGACGTCGGGTACAAAGAGCTTATGGGGGATGGGGTGGTCGTCGGGGGCGGAATCGGCGGATTGACCACCGCGATCGGGTTGTCCCGGATCGGGTGGCCCGACCCGGTGCTCGGCCGCGCGGCTCAGCCCTTCAGCCCCGACTCCGTGACCCCGCGCACGAGGTAACGCTGCAGGAACGCGAACAGCAGCACGATCGGCAGGATCGACACCGCCGCGGCGAGGAAGAGCAGGTTCAGCTGCGGGTTCTGCGACGTCAGCAGCCCGGAGAGCGCCACCTGGACCGTCCAGGAGTCCGGCGACTGCGCGATGATCAGCGGCCACAGGAACGCGTTCCAGCTGCCGATCACCGAGATCACGGCGATCGCGGCGAAGAAGCCGCGCGAGTTCGGCACCACGATGCGCCGGAACACACCCCAGCGCGTGAGCCCGTCTACGCGGCCGGCTTCCTCCAGCTCACGCGGGAAGTCCAGGAAGTACTGGCGGAACAGGAACACGCTGAACGCGCTGAACAACCCCGGGATCACCAGGCCCCGCAGGTCCGAGAGCCAGCCCAGCGTGGACACCACGACGAAGCTCGGCACGAACGTGACCGACGTCGGGATCATCAGCGTCGCGAGCACCGCGTAGAACACGGTTTTCGAGTGCCGGTAAGGGATCCGCGCGAACCCGTAGCCGGCGAGCGAGCAGATCACCAGCAGCCCCACCGTCTGCAGCGTCGCCACGACCGCCGAGTTCAGCAGGCTCCGCGCGAACGGCACGTCCTCCAGCGAGAACAACCGCGAGAAGTTCTCCCAGTGCACCTGCCGGGGCCACAGCGTCCAGTTCGGCGCGGTGATCTCCGCGCGTGAGGCGAGCCCGTTGCGCAGCAGCAGGTAGAACGGCAGCAGGAACAGCACCGCCGCCACGATCAGCGCGGTCCAGCGCAGCACGGCCCGCACCACAGCGCCGTTCACGAGAGGGCACCGCGATCGAAGCGGAACAGCCGACCCTGCAGCAACGTCACGAGCGCGATGAGCAACGCCAGCAGCACCGCGCCCGCGCTGCCGCGGCCCAGGTCCTGGCCGCCCGAACCCAGCGACGTGTAGTACAGGTACACCAGCGGCGGCCGCGCGAACGGCGGATAACCGCGGGAGTCGCCCATGATGTTGTAGAACTCGTCGAACGCCTGGTACGCGTTGATCAGGTTCAGCAGCAGCACGGCCACGGACGTCGCTCGCAGCTGCGGCAGTGTGATGTGGCGGAACACCTGCCAGCCCGGCTTCGCGCCGTCGAGCCACGCCGCTTCGTAGAGCTGGCCCGGAATCCGTTGCAGCGCGGCGAGGAACAGGATCAGGTAGAAGCCCAGCTGCAGCCACAGCCGCGCGGTCACCAGCACGATCCAGTACAGCGGCGGGTCGACCGTGCCCGTCCACGCCACCGGGTCGGCGCCGAACAGGCCGAGCACGGTGTTCGCGAGCCCGTAGCGCACGCCGGAGAACAGCGACGTCTTCCAGATCAGCGAAGCCACCACGTACGAGCACGCGAACGGCAGGAAGAACACCGACCGGAAGAACGCGCGCGCGAACCTCAGCTGGTGCACGCCCACGGCGAGCGCGAGCGACAGCACGAACGTGAGCGGCACGATCACGACCGCGAACACACTGAACGTGCCCAGGCTGGCCAGGAACGGCCCGTCGGTGAGCATGTGCGCGTAGTTGTCCAGCCCGACGAACACACTCGGCGTCACGGTGTTGCGCGCGTCGAAGAAGGACAGGTACACGCTCCAGCCGATCGGCAGGTACGCGAAAACGGCCAGCCCGATCAGGAACGGGCCGACGAATCCCCAGAACGCCAGCGTGTCCCGGGTCCTCCGGGACAGCTTCATCCGAACAAGCGCTTCAGCTCGGACTGCGCGACCGTCACCGCCGCCTTGGTCTGCGCCACCGGGTCGGCGCCCTCCTTGGCGATCTTCGCGACGGCGTCGGACAACGCCGTGTTCGCCTGCTGGGTCCACACGGGACCGCCGACGAGGTGGCTGTTCTCCTTCACGAACCGCGCGACGTCGGCGGCCGGGCCCGAGCGCAGCGTGTCGGCCTTGTCGATGAGGCTCTGGCGCGCGGGCACGTGGAAGCCGAAACGCGTGGCGAACTCCAGCTGGTCGGCCGTCTGGTCGATCCAGAGCCACTTCACGAATGCCTTGGCCTCGGCCACGTGCTTGCTCTTCGCGTTGACCATCGCGCCGTACGCGCCCACCGGCACCGAAGGTGCGCCGCTGTTGTCCAGCTTGGGGAAGGGCAGCACGGCGAAGTCGTCGTTGAACGCGTCGCGGATCTTCGGCATGTTCCACAGCCCGGTCCACTGCATCGCGCACAGCCCGTCGATGAAGGCGCCCGGGTCGGACCAGTCGGTGGGCGCGCCGAGCAGCAGGGAGCTGTTGGCGTTCAGCGTGCGCAGCTTGCCCAACGCGGTGGCCGCGCGCGGGTCGTCGAAGCCGACCTCGCGGCCGCCGGGCTTGAGGTAGTCGAGCCCGGCCGACCACAGCAGCGGGCCGGTGAGCGTGGCGACGCCGCCGTCGTTCCCCGCGAACAGGCCTTTCACGCCGTCGCGCGAGAGCTTGCCGGCGGCGTCCACCAGCTCGTCGACGGTCTGCGGCGGCTGCACGCCCGCGGCCTGCAGCAGGCTCGGGCGGTAGAAGAGCACCTGGGTGTCGGTGGCCTGCGGGATGCCGTAGACCTTGCCCTCCACGGTCTGCGCGGCCAGCACGGCGGGGCTGAAGTCGTTCTTCACCGGGCCGATGAGGTCGTCGAGCGCCACGACCTGGTTCTGGCGCACCCAGTCGATCTTCACCTGGGCCTCGAACACGTCGGGCACGGCGCTGTTCTGCAGCGCGGTCACGATCTTCGAGTCGTAGTCGCCCGGGTTCCACTGCACCTTGACGGTCGCGCCCGGGTACGACGCCGCGTAGCCGCGCACGGCGTCCTGCACGCCGTCTTCGCCGTACGCGTGGTACCACTGCTGCAGCGTCACCTTCGCGGGTGCTTGCGAGGGCGGTGGTCCGGCCGACATCGCCGTGGACGGCGGCGGGTCGCCCGGGCGCCCGGTGTTCGAACCGCACGCGGCCGCGGCCGCGCCCACTGCCGCCGTTCCCGCCAGGGCGAGGAACGACCTCCTGCTGCGTGACTGCATCCCCGTACTTCCTCCGACGTGCTCCGACGCCTGTCTTGAGAGCGTCAGACTCCCTCAAGACAGGCGCCGGATGATCCGCGACTCGCCGGAGAATTACCCGTTAGAGCTGTGAGATGTCGAGCTTTCCCTCTGAGTAGGACGCGCGGATCCGCTTCTTGTCGAACTTGCCGACGCTGGTCTTGGGCACTTCGTCCACGAAGGTCCAGTTCTCGGGCAGCTGCCACTTCGCGACCTTGTCGGTCAGGTAGTCGCGCAGCTCCTCCGCCGTCACCTTCTGGCCTTCCTTCACCACGACGGCCACCAGCGGGCGCTCGTCCCACTTCTCGTCGGGGATGCCGACCACGGCCGCCTCGGCGACGGCCGGGTGCCCCATGACCTGGTTCTCCAGGTCGACCGACGAGATCCACTCGCCGCCGGACTTGATCACGTCCTTGGCGCGGTCGGTGAGGGTGAGGTAGCCATCGGGGCTGATCTTGCCGACGTCACCCGTGCGCAGCCAGCCGTCGTGGAACTTCTCCGGGTCGATGGCCTCGCCGCCGTAGTAGGCACCGGCGATCCACGGGCCCTGCACCTCGAGCTCGCCCACGGCCTCGTTGTCCCACGGCAGCTCTTCGCCGTCGTCGCCGATGAGCCGCGCGGCCACCGACGCCGGGAACCGGCCCTGCGTGTAGCGGTAGGCCCAGCGCTCCTCGCCGGTCGCGCTGCCCGGCGGACGCGCGACGCTGCCCAGCGGCGAGGTCTCGGTCATGCCCCACGCGTGCAGGATCGGCACGTCGTAGCGCTCCTCGAACGCGTGCATCAGCGAAGGCGGCGCCGCCGACCCGCCGACCACGACCTCGCGCACGTGGGAGATGTCCTGCGGGTTCGCGTCGAGGTGGGCGAGCAGGCCCTGCCAGATCGTCGGCACAGCCGCCGCGAAGGTCGGCTTCTCGGCCGCCAGCATCGCCGAGATCGGCGCCGGCTGCAGGAAGCGGTCGGGCATGAGCAGCGACGCGCCGACCATCATCGCCGCGTACGGCAGGCCCCACGACATCGCGTGGAACATCGGCACGATCGCCAGCGCGGTGTCCTCCTGGGCCAGCCGCATGCTGTCGGTCATGCAGACCTGCATCGAGTGCAGCCAGATCGAGCGGTGCGAGTAAACGACGCCCTTCGGGTCGCCCGTCGTGCCGGACGTGTAGCACATCGCGGCGGCCGAGCGCTCGTCGATCTCGGGCCAGTCGAACTCGCTCGGCTGGGCGGCCAGCAGCTCGTCGTAGGAGTGCACGGTGATGCCGTCGGGCGCCTCCAGCGTCGAGGCGTCGCCATTGGCCACGATCACGTGCTTGACCGTGGTGAAGTGCGGCAGCTGCTTGGCTAGCAGCGGCACGAGGGTGCCGTCGACGATCACCACGTGGTCCTCGGCGTGGTTCGCGACGAAGGTGAGCTGCTCGGGGAACAGGCGGATGTTCAGGGTGTGCAGCACCGCGCCCATGGCCGGCACGGCGAGGTAGGCGGCCAGGTGCTCCGCGTTGTTCCACATGAACGTGCCGACGCGCTGGTCGCCCGTCACGCCGAGGCCGCGCAGCGCGTTGGCCAGGCGGGCGGCGTGCTGCCCGAGCTCGGCATAGGTCTCCCGGCGGGCTTCTGAACCGGTCCAGGTGATGACTTCGCTCCGCGCGTGGACCTTGGTGCCGTGGCGCAGCAGCTTCGCCAGCGAAAGCTGCCCGTCCTGCATCGTGCTCAACATGGGTGAACTCCCGTGGTGCTCGTTCGCCGGTGAACTGGGGTGCCGCCGACTCTAACGGCGGACCGGGCGCCGGGGCATGGTCAACTCGGGCAACCGTTCGGTCACGGCCGTCCCCGTATCGGGTGGCGGCCTCCCGTGGTCGTGATCAACTGTCTACCGGCATTTTCCTTGCAGGGCAACAAAAAATGGCGTCGTAACCGTGTTGAAATAGAGCCTCATTCGGGTGAGGGAATGGTGCCGAAAACGAGGGACGTCTGACGTTTCCGCAGGCTGCGAGGGGTCCCTTCGTGACTTGTCCACCGGGTGGTCGGAGGGTGATAAGTGCGTGTCGGTTGCGCGCTCTTCGAGGGTGTGGCGTTTACTGGGGCCGTGGTAAGAGACGGCTGGCCAGCGCTTGCGCTTGCAAGCATCGGAAAAAAGCCGTCGGCCGCGCAAGCGGAGACCTGAGAGGAAAGGACACTACGTTGGCTCTGCCCACGTTGACTCCGGAGCAGCGCGCCGAGGCCCTCGCCAAGGCGGCAGAGGCTCGTAAGGCGCGTTCGGAGCTGCTCGCGTCGATCAAGTCCGGCACCACGAGCATCGAGAAGGTGCTCAAGCAGGCCAAGGAGAACAAGACCATCGGGAAGACGAAGGTCACCCAGCTGCTCAAGGCCGTCCCCGGCCTGGGCGCGGTCAAGGTCGCCGCGCTGCTCGAGCAGGCGGGGATCGACCCCGACCGCCGGGCCGCGGGCCTCGGCGAGCGCCAGCGCGAAGCTCTGATCGACGCGCTGAAGTAGCACTCCGGGACGACCGCGGGGAAAGTGCGCCGAAGGTGTTCTTCTGGCAACACTTTCCCCGCGGAGCTCCCGGATCCTGGGACGCTGGAGCGGTGACGACCAGTACCGCACCGGCGACCCCGGTCGAGACAACCGTCCGCTACCAGCGCGGCGACTTCCTGTTCGCGACGGCCCGGCGAGCACTCCTCGCCCAGGGTTCGGTCGCCGCCGTGACCGACACGGATCCACGGCGGCTGGCCAGGACCGTGGCCGAAGAGCTGACCAGCTCGGGTGTGCCGCTCGCGGTCGGGGTGCTGCCCTTCGACACCGGCCCGGGCACGACCACGCCGGGTCACCTCGTCCTGCCACGCACGGTCCACCGGGCACAGGCCGAGGGCGAAGGCAGTGCTGTCGCCGCGTCCGAAGACCTGCCCGCCCCGGCGGTCACCCGTGAGGTGCCGTCCGAGGAGGGCCACAAGGCCAACGTGCGGGCCGCCGTGGCGGCCCTGCGCGACCGTGGCCTGCGCAAAGCCGTGCTCGCCCGCGCGCTGGAGCTCGAGTTCGCCGCGCCGGTGCCGGTCGAGAAGATCGTGCGCAACCTGGCCCGCGGCAACCCGCGCCACTTCACCTACGCCGCCGAGCTGCCCGGCGGGCGCACGCTCGTGGGCGCCACGCCCGAGTTGCTGCTCTCCCGCGCCGGCGACTCCGTGTACACGACCCCGCACGCCGGGTCCATGCCGCGCTCGGCGGACCCCGTCGCGGACCGCGCCAACGGCGAGGCCCTCCTGGCGTCCGAGAAGGACCAGGAAGAGCACGCCGTGGTGATCGACTACGTCGTGGAGGCGCTGCGGCCGTTCTGCCGCAAGCTCGACGTGCCGCCGGCCCCGGAGCTCGTGTCGACACCCGCCATCTGGCACCTGCGCACGGCCATCACCGGCGAGCTCGTCGACCGCTCCGTCACCGCCCTCGACCTCGCCGCGGCGCTGCACCCGACGCCCGCCATCTGCGGCACCCCGACCGCCGCCGCGCGTGACCTGGTCCAGGGGCTGGAGCCCTTCGACCGCGGCTACTACGCCGGCACCGTCGGCTGGGTCGACGCGGCGGGCGACGGCGAGTGGGCCGTGGCGATCCGCTGCGCGGAGGTGGCGGACACGTCGATGCGCCTGTACGCGGGCGGCGGCATCGTGCCGGCCTCGGACCCGCAGGCGGAGTTCGACGAGACGATCGCGAAGTTCCGCACCCTGCTGGGCGCGATGGGCCTCGACTAGCCGACCGCCCGCCGTCCCGCCCCGCGCCGCCTGGCGCGGGTGCGCGGGCCGTCAGGGGAGCCAGTGCTCCTCGGTGACCTCCAGCGTCTCCGTGGTGAGGGCCGCGACGGCCGCGCGGTGGCCCTCGGTCGCCTTGAGGTCCGCCAGGCGGGTGCGGGCGGGGTCCAGGGCCGGGTCGCCGGAGGAGACCAGTTCGGCCGGGGCGTCGTAGGGCGAGAACGTGATGCTCTGCAGCGGGATCTTCAGGCCCTTGCCGGTGGCCTTCATGACGGCCTCCTTGCGGGTCCAGTAGACGAAGAAGGCGGCGGATCGCTCCGTCTCCGCCAACCCGGCCACGGCCTGCTGCTCGGCCGGGCTCAACGCATACTCGATGAGCGACTTGTCGGCCCGGCGCGAAGAGGTCTCGACGTCCAGGCCCACCGGCACGCCGTCGGTGGCCGCCACGCCGATGAGCTGGCCCGAGTGCGAGATGGACAGCGTCAGGTCCGAGCCAGGCACGCGGGGTCGGCCGTGGGGCTTGCCGCAGTCCTCACAGGTGGCGTCGAAGACCACGGACTCCACGGGCACGCCCAGGCGTGCCGCGGTGAGCGTTTTCGCCAGCACGCGGCCGGTCAGGAAACGGCGCTTGTCCAGCTCCAGCCGGTAGGCCTCGAAGCGGCCGCGCTCGAGCTCGTCGAGCAGCCGCAGGAATCGGTCTTCCGCTGCCAACGGCTCCGACCACCGGACCACGATCTGCGTCACCTGGCACCCTCCTCGTCCACCCTCGATCTTCCCGGCGCCGAGGCGCGTTGTCACGGTAACCGGCCGGGTACTAGGGGGACCCCGAGACAACGCGGTACCCTCGGGTAAGCAAGCGCTTAGCCGGACGGCTTGGAAAGGGACGACCCGATGGATTTCACCCTGAGCACCGAAGAACGCGAAGTGCGCGACTGGGTGCGCACGTTCGTGCAGCGCGAGCTCGTGCCGCGTGAGCAGGAGGTGCTCCGCCGCGAGCGCGCCGGCCAGCCCGGGGTCACGGCCGAGGAGCTGACCGAGCTGCAGCTCAAGGCCAAGGAATCCGGCTTCTGGGGCGTGCTCACGCCGGAGGAGTACGGCGGCATGGGGCTGTCGGCCGTGATGGCCGCGCTGCTGGAGGCCGAGCTGGGCCGCACCTTCGTGCCGTTCCGCTTCGGCGGCGCCGCGGACAACATCCTGTTCCACGCCAACGAAGAGCAGAAGCAGACCTACCTGCTGCCGACGATCTCCGGCGAACGCAAGTCGTGCTTCGCCATCACCGAACCCGGCGCCGGCTCCGACGCGAAGGCCATCCGCACCACCGCGCGCAAGGACGGCTCCGACTGGATCATCAACGGCGAGAAGACCTTCATCACCGGCGGCAACGAAGCCGACTTCGTGATGGTCTTCGCCATCACCGACCCGGAGAAGGGCGCCAACGGCGGCGTCACCTGCTTCCTCGTCGACCGGGAGATGGGCTGGAAGTCCGAGTACATCGACACGATGGGCGAGTGGGGTCCGGCGGCACTGGTGTTCCAGGACGTGCGCGTGCCCGAAACGCAGATCCTCGGCGAAGAGGGCCGCGGCTTCGAGCTCGCGATGCAGTGGATCGGCCAGGGCCGCTACCTGCTGCCCGCCCGCGCGATCGGTTCGTGCGAGCGCCTGATCTCCATGGCCATCGAGCACGCCAACACGCGCGAGACGTTCGGGCAGAAGATCGCCGAACGCCAGGCGATCCAGTGGATGATCGCCGACTCCGGCGTGGAGCTCGAAGCGTTGCGCTGGCTCGTGCTGCACGCCGCGTGGCAGGTGGACCAGAAGATGGACTCGCGCCACGCGCAGTCGATGGCGAAGCTCTACGGCGGCCAGAAGGCCAACGAGATCGTCGACCGCGTGCTGCAGATCCACGGCGGCATGGGCTACACGCGAGAGCTGCCGGTGGAGCGCTGGTACCGCGAGCTGCGGCTGCTGCGCATCTACGAGGGCACCGACGAGATCCAGCGCCGGACCATCGCGCGCAACCTCCTCAAGGGCCACGTGAAGGTCGGCGGCGCGCTCGGCTGACGCGGTAAGAAACGATGGTGTAAGAAAACCGTGAAGGCCTCGTGGCGGGACGTGTGTCCGGCCACGAGGCCTTCAGTGGGTGAACGGTGTTCTCAGCGAATCACTTGCTGCTGTTGCGGAGGGCGATGGGGACGCCGGCCAGGTCCTCTTCGTTGCAGAGCACCTTCACGTCGTAGTAGGGAGAACCCTGGCGGTCGTCGTAGTCGAGGTGAATCGCCAGCACGTCGAGCGGTTCACCGAGCCACTCCTGAGCTTGACGCAGCCACACGGCACAGCGTTCGAGTGCGGTCGGCAGATCGTCGTCACGGAACTCGACCGGGCGATACGGCACATCCTGTACCTGGTCGCGGGGGTTTGTTGGAGCGGGCAGGCTAGGTGCGAGACCCGAGTCGTCCAGTTCCAGTTGGATCGTTTGCTCAGTCACCCTTCGAGCGTCCCCCACGTTCGCCCAATCAGCAAGGCGTAGGACGCTAAAACCCCGGCTGAACAGGCATGTCCCACACCTGGGCGACCACTTCCAGGCACTGTCGCAGATCGGGAACGGCTACGGCGACGGGGTGACCGAGGGCACCCAGCGCCAGCTCCGCGTAGTGCGTGGCCAGCTCTTCGAGTGGCAACGGCCCCAGCGGTGAGTACCAGCGCGCCACCCCGCTGCACATCTCCAGCAGTGCCAGGCGCGTCACAGCCGGGTGTGCGGTGTGGAACACGCCCGCGGCGACGCCGTCGGAGATCGCCTGCGCCCACAAGTCCTCGTATTCGTCCCGCAGAGCGACGACTCGCGTACGCGCGGCATCCGAAAGCGCGTCGACTTCGTTGTCCACCACGCGGGTTTCGGCGGGCCGCGCGGCGTGCGCGAGCACGTGCAGCGCGACGAGCGAACGCAGGCGCGCCACCGGATCGGCCGCACCGGCGGTGGCCTTGCCCGCCGCGTCGAGCAGCCGCCGTAACGCGGTGGTCATGATCTCGACGAGCAGGTCCTCCTTGGTGCCCATGTAGTGGTACAGGCTCGCTGACGACAGCTCGGCCTCGCTCGCGAGGTCGCGGATGCCCGTGCCGTGGAAACCCTTGGCGGCGAACAGTTTCACGGCCGCCGCGCGCACGCGTTCGCCGCTGCTCACAGCCACGCCCCCGTGGTCCGGTCCCACGAGCCGGCGCGCAGGTCCGCCACCTTCCGCAGCTCGCCCTTCGCGACGCGTTCGGACGGCGTGAGTGGCAGCTCGTCGGCGAAGGTCCAGAAGCGCGGCACCTTGAAGTACGCCAGCTTCCCGGCGCAGAACTCGGCGAGCTCTTCGGGCGTCACCTCGCCTTCGCGGACAACGTAGGCCTTCACCTCTTCGCCGCGCAGCTCGTCGGGCACCGCGAGCACGGCGGCCAGCCGTACGGCGGGGTGCAGCAGCAGGGCGCGTTCCACCTCGTCGGCCGAGACGTTCTCGCCGCTGCGCCGGATCATGTCCTTCGTGCGGCCCACGAAGAACACGCGGCCCTCGGCGTCCATGCGCGCGAGGTCGCCCGTGTGGAACCAGCCGCCGGCGAACGCGCGCGCGGTGGCTTCCGGGTCGTCGTGGTAGCCGTGCATCAGGCCGATGCCGCGGATGAGCAGCTCGCCGGTTTCGCCGCGCGGCAGGGGTTTCCCGTGCTCGTCGGCGATGATCACCTCGCGGTCGCGGCTGGGCCGGCCGATGCAGCCGGTGCCCACGGCGACGTCGTGGTCGGCCTCCGGCACACGGATGTCGCCGCCGGTCTCGGTCATACCGAACGCCTCGTACCACGGCGTGCCCCACCGCTGTTCCAGCTCGGCGTGCAGCTCGCGCGGGATGGCCGACGCGCAGATCGCGCGCACGCGGTGGTCGCGGTCGTCTTCGTGCGGCGGCTGGCGCAGCAGGAGCGTGGGCATGAGGCCGAGGCAGTAGAACCACGTGACGCCGTGCTCGCGCACTTTGGCCCAGAACGTGGACGGGTGGAAGCGGTCGAGCACCACGAGCGTGGCACCGCCCGCGAGTCCCAACGCGACGTTCCACTGTGGATCGATGTAGTGGAACGGCTGGGCGGTCAGGAGGACGTCTTCTTCGCCCACGGCGGGGAAATCCGTGGCGAGGCTGATCGCCAGCGTGGTCCAGTACCGGTGCGGCAGCACGCAACCCTTCGGGGCACCGGTGGTGCCGGAGGTGTACTGGATGTTCACGGGCTGCTCGGCGACAACGTCCGTGGCGGGCCTGGCTTCGGCTGCGCTCAGGTCCGCCGGCGTCAGCACCCGCTCCACGGCGGTGTCCGGCGCGATCTTCTCCAGCAGCTCCACGAACTCGTCGGCCGCCACGGCGAACCGCGCGCCGGAGTGCCTCAGCACGTGGGCACCGTCGAACTCGCGGTAGTTCGTGTTCACCGGCACCAGCGCCGCACCGAGCTTCGCCAGCGCGAGCCACAGCAGCGGGAACTCCGGCTGGTTGCGCAGCATCACGGCCACGCGGTCGCCGGGCCGCACACCCAGCTCGTGCAACGCGGTGGCGAACCGGCCGCTGCGCTCGTCGACGTCGGCGAAGGTGAACTGCTCGCCCGTCGCGTCGAAGACCCACGCCGTGCGCTCCGGCCACAGCTGCGCGGCTCGGTCGAGCAGCGCCACGAGGGTGTCGGCCTGCTGCAGGGGCTTCACGCACGGCTCCGGAATGCCTCGGTGGACTCGCGCACGGCGGCCGAGTGCTCGGTGATCAGCGCGTGGCTGACCTCCAGCTCCAGCGCGGATTCCAGCGCGTGGTCGACGCCGGAGTCGAGCGCCCGCTTGGCCATGGTGGCGGCCTCGGCGGGGTGGTGCGCGATCTTCTCGGCCCAGCCCAGCGCCAGCGTCATGAGCTCCGCGGCGGGCACGGCGGCGTTGACCAGGCCCAGGTCGTGGGCGCGCAGGCCGTCGAAGCGCTCGCCGAGCAGCAGCAGCTCCTTCGCCTTCATCGGGCCGACGAGCAACGGCAGGAGGCGCGAGGCCGCGCCCGTCACGCTCAGGCCGAGCGAGACCTCGGGGAAGCCGAACACGGCGTCGTCGGCGGCCAGCACCAGGTCACACCCGAGCGCGAACTCCGCGCCGGCGCCGAGCGCGTAGCCGTGCACGGCGGCGATCACCGGCTGCGGCAGTGCGCGCAGCCTGCGGGTCACGTCCTGCAGCCGGTCGAGCCGGGCGCGGGAGTCGCCTTCGGGTGCCGGCTCCTTGAGGTCGTGGCCGGCGCAGAAGGCGCGGCCGTTGCCGGACAGCACGACCACCCGCGCGGTGCTGCGCGCGACGTCGTCCAGCGCGGTCAGGAAGTCGTCCACCAGCACGGGCGCCACGGCGTTGAGCCGCTCGGGGCGGTTCAGCCGGATGTGCGCGATGCCGCCCTCGACGGCGAGGTCCACGGTGCTCATGGCAGCGAGCCTAGACGTTCGATCGATCGATCGATAGGGTCGCGTTCATGCGGGTCGACGCGGTGTACGAGAACGCCCGGCTGCTCACCGGGGCCAGCGCCACCGAGGACAGTGCGCTCGCCGTGCTGCACGGCCGGGTGGTGGCGCTGGGTGAAGACGCCTCGGAGCTGTCCGCGCGCCGCCGGATCGACCTCGGCGGCGCGTCCGTCGTGCCCGGGTTCCACGACGCCCACAACCACATGGCGTGGTTCGGCATGGGCCTGGACGACGTTGCGCTGAGTGACTGCCGCAGCGTCGAGGAGGTCTACGACGCCGTGGCGCGGCGGGCCGCCGAGCTGCCCGCCGGCAGCTGGGTCATCGGGAGCGGTTACGACCAGAACAAGCTGGCCGGCGGCACGCACCCCGACCGCCATGGCCTCGACCGCGCCGCGCCCGGGATGCTCGTGCGGCTCAAGCACACGTCCGGGCACATGACCGTGGTCAACTCCGCCGTCCTGCACCAGCTCGACCTCGCGCACGTCCCGGTGGGCGGCGACGTGGTGCTCGACGCCGCCGGGTCGCCGACCGGGTTGTTGCGCGAGCAGGCCCAGCTGCTGCTGCGGCCGCTGACCTACCCGACGCCGATGGAGTCCGTGGTCCGCGGCCTCGACCGCGCGAGTGAGCAGTTCCTGTCCGAGGGCATCACGAGCGTGCAGGAAGCCGGCATCGGCGGTGGGCTCGTCGGGGAGACACCGGCCGAGCTCGCGGCCTACCAGCTGGCGCGCGAACGCGGGGTGCTGCGCGTGCGGAGCACGGTGATGGTGGCCGCGAGCGTGCTCCACGACCTGCCCGACGGCGCCGGGTTCGGCCTCGACCTGGGCCTGCGCACGGGCTTCGGCGACGAGTGGCTGCGCGTCGGCCCGATGAAGCTGTTCGCCGACGGTTCGCTGGTCGGGCGCACCTGCGCGATGCACGAGCCGTTCGCGGGTGAGCCCGACAACCGCGGCTACTTCCAGGTGCCCGAGGACGAGCTGGCCCGCACCATCCGCCTCGCGCACGACGCCGGCTGGCAGATCGCGACGCACGCGATCGGCGACCGGGCCATCACCGTGGTGCTCGACGCGTACGAAGCCGCGTTGGCCGCTTCGCCGCGCGAGGACCACCGGCATCGGATCGAGCACTGCGCCGTGCTGCAGCCGGCGGAGCTGGCTCGGCTGGCTCGGCTGGGCCTGATCGCGTCGCCGCAGGGCCGGTTCGTGAACGAGCTGGGTGACGGCATGCGCGCGGCCCTCGGCGAGGCCCGGGTGCCGTGGTGCTACCGCCTGCGCAGCGTCCTCGACGCCGGCTGCGTGCTGCCCGCGAGCTCCGACCGTCCGGTCGTCGACGGTGCCCCGCTGCTCGGTCTGGCCGACATGGTGCACCGGCGCACTTCGTCGGGCGCGCCGTTCTCGCCCGAGGAAGCGCTCACCCCGCAGGAAGCGCTGCACGCGTACACCTACGGCTCGGCGTACGCGACCTTCGCCGAACACGACCTCGGCACGCTGGAGCCGGGCAAGCTGGCCGACTTCGTGGTGCTTTCGGGTGATCCACTGTCCACTGTGGATGATCTCCGCGTGCTCGCCACGGCCGTGGGCGGCGAACTGCGCTACGAGGCATCGTGACCTATCGCTCGCCGACGAACGCACACGCTTCGCGCGCCAGCGCGGGCCAGTCGAGCGACGACTCCTCGGCGAGCGCGAACCACTCCTTCATCGGCGTGCCCTTGTTCGCGTCGAACCGCACGCCGTGGCCCTCGGCGACCAGCGCGTCGACTCGGGCCTTCGGTAGCTTCACCACGAGGTGCCCGCGGACGAGCATGGCGAAGATGCGGTTGTCCACGCGCAGGGCACTCGAACCGAACCCGCTTCCGGGCCGCGGCGGCTCGACGCCTTCGGCGTCTTCGCCGCCCAGCAGCTCGTCGATCAGGTCCTCGAACCGGTCTTCGGGGCTCATGTCCGCACCGTAACCGCCACCACCGACAAGAACCGACAAGATTGGGGCTCACCGCATGCCCGTCCGCGACGCCGTCTTCGAAGACGCCGAAGAGATCTGCGCGCTCATCGAAGAGCACGCCGTGTACGAGGAGAAGCACGACCTGAAGCTCGACCGCGCCGAGATGAGCGGCTACCTGTTCGGGCCCGAGCCCAAGGCGTGGGTCGTGCTCGCGACGCCGCCGGACCGCCCGGACGTGGTCGCGGGCTTCGCGTTCTGCAGCTGGAACTTCTCCACGTGGGAAGCGCGGCCGGGGATCTGGCTCGACGACCTGTTCATCCGCCCCGAACACCGCCGGCACGGGCTGGGCCGCGAGCTGCTCGACGAGCTGCGGTCGCGCACCACCGGCCGCGTCGAGTGGGACATGCAGGCGGGCAACGAGAAGGGCGAGGCGTTCTACGCACAGCTCGGTGCGGAGCCTGTGCCGGGCTGGATCCGGTACCGCTGGCGGCCGTGATCGCCGCTGCCCGGATCATGCCGGCCCGGCCCGAGTCGTTCAGCGTTGAACCACATTCGGGCGCCCCCACGGCGTCCGGACGGTGAGGGGTGAGCCCGTATCGTATGCGGTATGGAAGATGGTTCCGTCCGGAGGTCGTCGTCGGTCGAGGACTACGTGCGCGTGATCTACGGGCTCGTCGAACGCGGTGAGTCCGTGACCAACGCGACTCTGGCGGGACGGCTGGAGGTGAGCCCTTCGTCGGCGTCGGGCATGGTCACGAAGCTTTCGCAGCTCGGGCTGGTCGCCCACGTGCCCTACCGGGGCATCGAGCTGACCGCCGAGGGGCGGCTGCTGGCACGCTCGGTGCTGCGCCGGCACCGGCTGATCGAGACCTATCTCGTCTCCGAGCTGGGCTACACCTGGGACGAGGTCCACTCGGAGGCCGACGCACTGGAGCACGCCGTGTCCGACCGGCTGGTCGAGCGCATCGCCGCGAAGCTCGGCAACCCCCTGCGCGACCCGCACGGCGACCCCATCCCGGCCCCCGACGGCAGCGTCGAAGAGGTGCCGATGCGCATCCTGGACGACCTGCCGCCCGGCGCCGTCGGCGAGATCGTGCGCGTGTGGGACACGGACCCGGAGCTGCTGCGCTACCTCACCGAACACGCCATCGGCCTGGGCGAGCGCATCGAGGTCGTGGAGCGCCAGCCGTTCGGCGGCCCGATGGTCGTGAAGGTGGGCCAGCCACCGGACGCCGCGACGCACGCGATCGGCAAGGAGATCGCGCAAGCGCTGTCTGTCGCCGTGCGCTGAGCTGTTCCGAGCCGAGCGCAGGGCCCACCCTCCCAGGGGGCCGCCCAAGATCCATTCTACCGGCGTGCACCGACAAAACCCGGTGCTCACCTGAGTTGTCCACAGGCAACTGGGATCGCCGTTTCCGCGCTGAGCGAACCTGCGCTGTGCGATCCGGCGCTGTGCGATCCGGCGCTGAGCGAACCTGCGCCGTGCGAACCTGCGCCGTGCGAACCTGCGCTGAGCGGGCCGGCGCTGAGCGAACTTACGCCGTGCGAGCCTGCGCGGCGCGGACCTGCGCCGAGCGACCTTGCGCTGATGGGCGTACGTGGCGGTGTCGCTCCTCGGCGGATGTGGGCTACGCCCGCCGGAGCCGACGATGGGCGCCATGACCACCAAACCGTTCCGCTTCGGGATCGTCGCCGGGTACGCGCCCGACCTCAAGGCCTGGACCGACCGGGCCCGCCGGGTCGAGGAGCTCGGCCTCGACACCCTGCTCGCCACCGACCCCGTCGGCGACGCCGACCCGCTCACGCTCGTGCCCGCGGCCGCCGCCGTCACCAGCCGCCTCACGCTGGGCACCTTCGTGCTCGCCGACCCGTTCCGCGACGTCCGCCAGCTCGGCTGGCAGGTGTCCACGTTGCACCGCGTGACGGGCGGCCGTTTCGAGCTCGGCCTGGGCGTCGGCCGGCCTGGGGCCGATGCGTTCGCCCGGCGCCTGGGCCGGGAGTTCGCGGCACCGGGTGAGCGCATCGCTCGCCTGGCCGACACCATCGCGTTCCTCAAGGAGACGCCCGAGCGGCCGCGCCTGCTGCTCGCCGGCGGCGGCCCGAAGATGCTCGCGCTCGCCGCGCGCGAGGCGGATGTGATCACTCTGTCGTGGGCACCCCGGACGACGGAATCCGAAGCCGACTCTATTGTGGACAACCTCCGCGAAATGGCGGGCACGCGATTCGCCGACATCGAACTTTCCGTGAACTTGATTGCCGTCGGAAATGCGCCGGCACCGCAGATCGCGAAGTACACCGGTGTGGATGTTCCCGACCTCGCCGCCGCCGGCGCAGTCACGGTTCTGCCGGAAAACCCGGCTGCAGCACAGGAAACTCTTCTCCGGTGGCGCGAACGGTGGGGGATTTCCTACGTCACCGTCAATTCGGGCTACGCGGAAACCCTTGCGGAGATCGCTCGTTCTCTCCCCGCAGGCGGGTGAGTGCCCTTCCGATCATGCGGACTCCGGCCTACGCTCCGAGGTTTCGGGAAGCGACATGGTTCGGAGCGTGTGCGATGACCGGTCAGCGAACGTCGACGATGGACAGGGCGGAAACGGCGGAACGGGATCTCGGGCGTTTGCTCGAGGCCGGCCCGTTCGCGGACGCCCTGCGGGCGGCAATCAGGGCGAGGGGGCTAGGACTGGACAGGATCAGATATCGCTTGCGTGGCAGGGGAACTTCCCTGAGTCTCGCGACATTGAGCCACTGGCAGTCGGGCAGGTGCCGCCCGGAGCGGCCCGAATCGTTGCAGGCCCTAAGGAATTTGGAAGACATCTTGGGTGTCCCGCCGAATTCCTTGCGGCGCCTTCTCGGTCCTTCGCGCTCACGCGCTCAGCACCGATAACGCGTTGTGTTGTTTGCCTCGGCTCCGCCGAGGCGTGCGAGATCGCCGTTGAGCCGGCTCCTGGATCGAACGGCCGGATCGGCCTCGCGGCCGATCGCGCCGCCCCCTCCGGAAACCGGCGCGATCTCGCGTCGGGGCTGGGTTTTGATGGCTTGGGCAGGGCGGAATCGCGCGGCTGGAGCTACCGAGCAGGGCTCGAGCGCGTAGCCGATCGGGGTTGAGCGACTTGGGCGGCGCGCGAGTGCGCGGCTTGGCCAGGTTGTTTGCCTCGGGCAGGGCGGGATAGCGCGGTCCACCTGGGTTGAGCGGCTGGGCAGTGTGTGAGTGCGTGGCCGATCCGGGTTGAGTGCCTTGAGCGGGCCGCGAGTGTGCGGGTTGGCGAGGTTGTTTGTCTCGGGCAGGGCGGGAAAAGCGTGGTCCACCTGGGTTGAGCGGCTGGGCAGGGTGCGAGTGCGTAGCCGATCCGGGGCGAGGGGCAAGCCGGAACGCTGCGAGTGTGCGGTCTGGCCAAAGTTGTCTGCCCCGGGCAGGGCGGGAAAGCGCTGCCCACCTGGGTTCGAGCAGCGTGGGCAGGGTGCGAGTTCGTAGCCGACCCGGGTCTAGTGACTTGAGCGGGCCGCGAGTGTGCGGCTTGGCCAGGTTGTTTGCCTCGGGCAGGGCGGGAAAGCGCTGCCCACCTGGGTTCGAGCAGCGTGGGCAGGGTGCGAGTTCGTAGCCGACCCGGGTCTAGTGACTTGAGCGGGCCGCGTGTGTGCGGCTTGGCCAGGTTGTTTGCCTCGGGCAGGGCGGGAAAGCGCTGCCCACCCGGGTCGAGCAGCGTGGGCAAGGCGCGAGGGTGAAGCCGACCCGGGCCGAGGGGCGAGCCGGAACGCCGTGAGTGTGTGCGGCGCCGATCTCTACGATCGGTCCCATGCGTGCCGTGGTGATCGAGGAGTTCGGGGTAGTTCCCCAGGTGGTCGAGGTGCCCGATCCGGTGGTGCCGCCCGGTGGGGTGGTGATCGCGGTGGAGGCCACGGGGGTGTGTCGCAGTGATTGGCACACGTGGCAGGGCCACGACGAGGCCGTGAAGCTGCCGCACGTGGCCGGCCATGAGCTGGCGGGGCGGATCGCGGCGGTCGGGGCGGGTGTGCGCGGCTGGGAGGTCGGCGCGCGGGTGACCGTGCCGTTCGTGTGCGCGTGCGGGCGTTGTGCGCAGTGTGCGCGCGGTGACCAGCAGATCTGCGACGACGAGTTCCAGCCGGGCGCCACCCATTGGGGGTCGTTCGCGGAGCTCGTGGCGATCGAGCACGCGCAGGCCAATCTCGTGGCGCTGCCGGACGCGATGTCGGCAGCGGAGGCCGCGGCGCTCGGCTGCCGCTTCGGCACGGCGTTCCGCGCGGTGCTGCGGCAGGGCGGCGTGCGTGCCGGCCAGTGGGTTTCGGTCTACGGCTGCGGCGGCGTCGGGATCTCCGCGGTGCTGCTGGCCGCGGCGGCGGGCGCGAAGGTCGTGGCGGTGGACGTCTCGCCGGCCGCGCGGGCGCTCGCCGAGCGGTCGGGCGCGGTGCTGAGCGTGGACGCGGGCGCGTTCGACGGGCCGGAAGCGGTCGCGGAGCACGTCCGGTCGCTGACCGGCGGCGGCACCCACGTGTCGCTCGACTGCCTGGGCTCGCCGGCCACGTGCGCCGCGTCGGTCGGCAGCCTGCGCAAACGCGGTCGCCACGTGCAGGCGGGCCTGATGCCGCCCGCGCAGGGCGTCGCGCCGATCCCGATGCACCGCGTGATCGGCGGCGAGCTGGAGATCGTGGGCATCCACGGCCTGCAGGCCCACGAGTACCCGGAGCTGCTGAGCGTGGTCGAGCGGTCGGGCATCGACCTCGCGGGCCTGATCGGCACGCGGATCGGCCTCGACGACGTGCCGGCAGCCCTGGCCGCGATGAACGACCCCGTGCCCGCGCGGGCCGGGGTCACCGTGGTCGAGATCAAGGAGGTCGAGCTCGGGTGACGCAGCGTGATGAGCCTCGGCTGTCGCGTCACGTGTCCATCTTGTAGCTGATCGACACCTGGTCTGTGACACTCGAGTGTGGGAGTGTCAAAGCGGCGGTTACGGCGAGGGGTGCCGCCGCAGGAGCGCCCGGCCAGACCCTTCGGGTGGCTCCTGCGGTCTGCCGAACCCCGCCGGTGCGGTGCGACAATCGCCTGCGATGGAACTGCTGCCACGTCCCCGTGTCGAACTCGCGCCTGGCGCGGTCCACGTCCCCGACTGGCTCGACCTCGACGAACAGCGCTCGCTCGTCGAGGCCTGCCGCGGCTGGCGCGGCTACCGCCAGACCCGCCTGCCCAGCGGCGGCGTGATGTCGGTGCGCATGGTCTGCCTCGGCTGGCACTGGCTCCCGTACCGCTACTCCCGCACCCGCGAGGACGGCTCGCCGGTGGAACCGTTCCCGGCGTGGCTCGGCGAACTCGGCCGGCGTGCGGTGGCCGAGGCGTACGGCGACGGCACCGGTTACGACCCCGACGTCGCCCTCGTGAACTACTACGACGCCACGGCCAAAATGGGCCAGCACCAGGACAAGGACGAGCGCTCCCTCGAGCCCGTCGTGTCCCTGAGCCTCGGCGACACGTGCGTCTTCCGCTTCGGCAACACCGAGAACCGCAACCGCCCGTACACGGACCTCGAGCTGCGCTCCGGCGATCTGTTCGTCTTCGGCGGCCCCTCGCGCCTGGCGTACCACGGCGTGCCGCGCACCCTGCCCGGCACGGCCGACCCGGCATTGGGCCTGACCGGGCGGCTCAACCTGACGTTGCGGGTGTCGGGCTTGTGACGTCCAGCGCGAACCGCACCCGCTGACCGGGCCGCAGCTGCGCGGCCACGTCGAGGTCGGGTTCGCACACCACGGCGGGCACGGGATAACCGCCGGTCACGGGGTGGTCGGCGAGGAACAGGATCGGCACCCCCGACGGCGGCACCTGCAGCGCGCCCGGCACGGCGGCTTCCGGAGGGAGCTCGCCCGAACGCGCGCGATCGAGCGGCGGCCCGTCGAGCCGGACGCCGACGCGGTCGAGGTCGGCGGTCACCGTGTATGCGGAAGTGACCAAAGTGGACAGTGCGGTCCGCGTGAACCAGTCGAGCCGCGGGCCCGGGGTGACGCGCAGGACCGGCTCTTCCGGAAGCCGGGCCAGCGGAGCCAGGTCGACGACCGGCTGCCCGGCGACGACATCGCCCACCGGCAGCGTCATCCCCGGCGCGAGCGGCGGCGGCCCGAGCCCACCCATGGTGTCCGTGGCCCGCGCCCCGAGCACCGGCCGCACGTCGAACCCGCCGCGGATGGCGACGTAGCACCGCAGGCCCCGCGTGGCCGTGCCCAGCACGAGCTCGTCGCCGGCCCGCAGCGCGAGGGGTCCGTTCGGCGCGGCCGCCCGCTGCCCCGCCCGCACGTCCACCTCGGCTCCGGTCACAGCGACCAAAGCGGCTTCGGAGACCCGCAGCCGCAGCCCGCCGAGCGTCACCTCCAGCGCCGCGTGCGTCTCGGGATTGCCGACCAGCCGGTTCGCCAGCCGCAGCGACGAACGGTCCGCCGCCCCGGACCGCCCGACACCGACGGCGGCGAGCCGGGCCGGCCCAGGTCCTGAACGCTCGCGAACGGACCGGTCGCGAGCACTTCCACCTTCCCGGTCATCACACCGCCTCGAACCGCACGCGCGTGCCCGGCGTGAGCCGGTTGGGCGGGTCGAGCTCGACCTCCCACATCGACAACGATGTCGTCCCGACCAGGTGCCAGCCGCCGGGGGACGGGCGCGGATAAACGGCCGAGTACTCGCCCGCGATGGCGACCGAACCGGCGGGCACGCGGGTGCGCGGCACCGAACGCCGCGGCAGGTGCAACGCGGGATCCAGGCCCGTCAAGTAGGCGAAACCCGGCGCGAAGCCACAGAACGACACCACGTACGAAGCCGAGCTGTGCAACGACACGACCTCGCGCACCGACAACCCGGAAGCCTCCGCGACGTCCGCGAGATCCGCCCCGTCGTACCGCACCGGCACGGTAACCGAGTCCGAAGCGCCGCCGACAACATCCACAGTGGACATCGAAGACAACAACCGCGTCAACGAACCCACCTCCACCACCGCGGGATCGAACCGCACCAACAGCGTCCGAGCTGCTGGTACCAGCTCCACCACCCCGGTCGGCAGGTCCGCAGCCAACGCGGCCTGCAACCCGAGCACGTCCTGAGACTCGACGAGAACCGCGGACCCGCCGTAGGGCAACACGGCCATCACACGAACGACTCCACCGTGATCCCCGCCTCGGTCAGTGAAGCCCGGATCTGCCGCGCGAGGTCGACGGCCCCAGGCGTATCACCGTGCACGCACAGGGAAACGGCCCGCAGGTCGAGCTTCCCGCCGTCCACGTCGATCACCGAGCCCGTCGTCGCCATGGCCGTGGCGCGCGCGGCGACCTCGTCGGCGTCGTGGAGCACCGCGCCCGGCAGCTTGCGTGACACGAGCCGGCCCTCCGGGGTGTACGCCCGGTCCGCGAACGCCTCCGCATACCCCGTGACCCCGGCCGCCGAAGCCGCGCGCAGCATCTCCGAGTCCGGCGGGCACAACAGCGCCAGCCCGGTCCCGAACTGCCGCACGCCCTCCACGAGCGCCGCCGCCTGCGCCGGATCCACCGCCGCCGTGTTGTACAGCGCCCCGTGCGCCTTCACGTACTTCACCGAAGATCCCGCCGCCCGGGCGAACGCGTCCAACGCGCCGATTTGGTACAGCACGTCGTCCGTGAGATCCGCCGGTGAGATGTCGAGGGCCCGCCGGCCGAAGCCGGCGAGGTCGCGGTAGCCCACGTGCGCCCCGATCGTCACACCGCGCTCGGCCGCGCGGGCGCACACCCGCCGCATCACGCCGGGGTCGCCCGCGTGGAAGCCGCACGCGATGTTCGCGCTGGTCACGATGTCGAGCATCGCCTCGTCGTCGCCCATCCGCCACGCGCCGAAGCCTTCGCCGAGGTCGCTGTTCAGATCCATGTCACTCCCGTCTCGCGCTGGTCCGTCAAGAACATGTACCCCGGCGCGTGCGTGATGGCGAACGGCGGCCGCGAAGCCATCACCGCCGCCTGCGGGGTGACGCCGCAGGCCCAGAACACCGGCACGTCGCCGGGTTCCAGGTCCACGGCGTCGCCGAAGTCGGGCCGCGCCAGGTCCGTGATGCCCAGCGCCGCCGGGTCGCCGACGTGCACCGGGGCGCCGGGCAGCGAGGGCGACGCCGACGTGATCCGCACGGCGTCGTCGAGCAGCTCGGCCGGGACCGGCCGCATCGTCACCACCAGCGACCCGTGCAGCCGCCCGGCGGGCGTGCACGGCCGGTCGGTCACGTACATTGCCACTCCGCGCCCCTGCGTCAGGTTCCGCAGGGGCACCCCGCCCGCGACCAGCGGCGCCTCGAACGAATAGGTGCAGCCGATCGAGAACGCCACCATGTCGCTGCGCCACAGGCCGGTCGCGTCGGTGACCTCGCCGGTCAGCACCCCGTTGTGCCACACGCGGTAGCGGGGCAGATCGGTGCGCAGGTCGGCGCCGGGCGCGAGCCGCGAGCTCGGGTCGCCGGGCCGGCTGACGTCGAGCACCGGGCACGCGCGCGGGTTGCGCGCGCAGAACAGCAGCACGTCGTCGGCCCAGTCCTGCGGCACGGCGACCAGGTTGGCCTGCGCGTAGCCGGCCGCCCAGCCCTCGGTGCGCCGCTCGGTGCCCGCGCGGAAGAGCGCGCGGGCCTCGGCGGGCGTCAGCGTGGCGGGGTCGCGGAAGGTGGTCACGACCCGATCCCGGTCAATTCCCGGCCACGGGTTTCGGGCAGGCCCAGCAACGCGAGCGCGGCGATGGCGTACCCGACGGCACCGAGCGCGATCGCGCCGCCCGCGCCCATGAACCCGACCACCGCGGGGAACGCGGCACCCACCGCACGCCCGAAGTTGTACGTGAAGCCCTGGCCCGTCGCCCGCACCTCGGTCGGGTACAGCTCCGCGAGGTACGCGCCGAAGCCGCTGAAGATCGCCGAGGTCGAGAAGCCCAGTGGGAAGCTGATCAGCAGCATGAGCCCGTTGGCGCCGTAGGGCAGCTGCACGAACAGCACGATCAGCACCGCCGACAGCACGGAGAACAGCAGGAAGGTTCGCTTGCGCCCCAACAGATCCGTGAGGTATCCGCCGCAGACGTAGCCGATGAACGCGCCGGGGATCAGCAGCGCGAAGTACGCACCGGTGCCGACTACGGACAGGCCGCGGGCAGTCTTGAGGTACTGGGGCATCCAGGTGAACAGCGTGTAGTACCCGCCCTGCACACCGGTCGCGAGCAGCGCCGCGAAGAGCGTGGTGCGCAGCAGACCGGGGCGGAAGATGCCCGCGAGCGAACCCTTCGACTTGGTCTTCAATGTCTTCAGGCGCCGGTCGGTCACGTGCTCGGCGTCGGCCACCCGGCGGCGCACCCACAGCACGAGCAGCGCCGGCAGCACGCCGACCCAGAACAGCACGCGCCACGCGACGGCGTCGTCGAGCACGCTGAACAGCACCGTGTAGACGATCACCAGCAGGCCCCAGCCCACGGCCCACGCGCTCTGCACGAACGCGACGGTCCGGCCGCGGTAGCGCGCGGAGCAGTACTCGGCGACCAGCGCCGCGCCGACGGCCCACTCGCCGCCGAAACCGCGGCCCTGCAGGCCGCGGAACACCAGCAGCGTCTCGAAGTTCGGTGCGAAACCGCAGAGCACCGTGAAGACCGTGTACAGCGCGATGGTCAGCTGCAGCGTGCGGACGCGGCCGATGCGGTCGGCCAGCACGCCGGCGCCGATGCCGCCGATCGCGGAGACGACCAGCGTGGTCGTGCTGAGCAGGCCGGCCTCGCCGGACGAGATGCCGAAGTAGGCCGTGATCGCGGCCAGGCCGAACGGCAGGGTCTGGTAGTCGAAGGAGTCGAGCCCGTAACCGCCGAAGGCGGCGAAGAAGCCGCGCTTGCCCTTCGGCCCGAGGGAGCGGAACCACTCGAACGGCCGGGCCGCACTCGTGGTGCCTGCTGTCACGTTCGTGTTCATGGGTACCTCGCAGGGAGAGTTCTCATAGTGGCACGAGTCACATGGCCGTCACCGTACGGATCGTTCAACAATTCCACAAGTCTCTCATTTTATTGTTCTCAACCCTACGGCTACGCTGGGCGACGTGGTCACCGACGAGAGCCCGCTGGGCCTGGAAGCCGACCGCGGCCTGCTGAGCCGCACGAGCACCGCGGAACGCGTTGCCGGAGTGCTGCGCACGCGCATCTCCGAGGGCTTCTTCCTGCCCGGCGGCCGGCTGTCGGAGCAGGACATCGGCAACGCGCTGGGCGTCTCGCGCAACACGCTGCGCGAGTCGTTCCGCCTGCTCACGCACGAGCGGCTGCTCACCCACGAGCTCAACCGCGGCGTCTTCGTGCGTGTGCCGACGGTCGACGACGTGCGTGACATCTACCGCGTCCGCAAGCTCGTCGAGTGCGCCGCCGTCCGCGCGATCACCGAACGGCCGGCGTCCTACGACAAGATCGCGACCACGGTCGCCGAGGGTCACCAAGCGGCCGAAACCGGCCGTTGGCAGGACCTCGGCACGGCGAACATCCGGTTCCACAGCGAGCTTGTCGCGCTGACCGGCAGCGAGCGCGTGGTCGAGCTGATGCAGGGCCTCACCGCCGAACTGCGGCTGGTGTTCCACGTGATGGCCGACCCGCGGCGATTCCACGAGCGGTACCTGCCGCGCAACCGCGAACTGCTCGGGCCGCTCGGAGAAGGCGACGGCCGGCGCGCGGAAAAGCTGCTCGCGGCCTACCTTTCCGACGCGGAGGCGCAGCTCGTCGAGGCGTACTCGGAACGTTCGGTGGGCGGCGTGGGTTTGTAGGCCGCGGCAGTGGTCCAAACCGGACCGCCTGCGGTTTCGCGACGGGGCGGGATCCGTGTCAGGGACCCGAAAATCGCCGTGACCCGACGGGAAAGTGTGTGCTGCGCCATGGAAAACGTTTGTCACGAGTTGCGTGTCCGCGACGCAGGAACGGCACTACTTCCGTCGCAAAAGGGATGAAGCACTTGCTTACATAGCGTGCTTCCGCGCGGATGGGCATCCGATTGTGGCCGTTCGGGCCGTCCGCAGTCTGGGTGGTGTCAAGATCGCGGACACCTGATTACCGTCTTCATCAGGCCGCGTGAAGCGAATGGCATCCCTGCCCCGGAACCCCCAGACGGGGCCAGGCGCCTACGCGAAGATCGAATCGGGATGGTCGCCCCCAGTGCCCGATCCGGCGTGCGTGGCCAGGAGATGGTGGAGATGGTGGAGCAACGGCGAACCGTGGTCCCCGGGGGGAGATCACGGTTCGCCGCTGCGTACTGCGCCGATCGGCCGGACCCGTACCTGCGGGTCAGTCCACTTCGGATCCTCAGCCCGCGTACCGGGCGAACACCTTGGTGTAGTCCCACGGCTGCTGCGAGACCTTCGAGCAGCTGTCGTCCGGACCACCCGTGCACGGCCGGTCGCGGTTGGCCGACCAGAACGTGAGCCGTGCCAGGTGGTGCTGGTTCGCGTAACCCAGGATGGTGGTGAAGTCCGCCACCGTCACCGTCTCGTTCTGGTCGGTGATGCCGTTCATGGACGAGATGCCCATGTGCCGGTAGGCGTTGTCGTCGGTGTAGCCGAAGGCGTTCTTGACGACGTTCTTCAGCCCCTCGGCCGCACGCGTGGTGAGCGTGCCCATGTTCTGCCCGGCGCCGCCGAAGTCGAACGGCATGATGACCCAGCCGTCGGCGGCGAAGCCGGACTGCGCGGCGCGGTTGACCAGGCTCGAGTCCGGACCGCTGGTGCCGGTGCCGAACGTGACGTAGATCTTGATGCCCGGGTTGTTGGCACGCACGGTCTTCAGCGCGTCGACGGTACGCTGCTGCACCGTCGGGTTGCTGTAGGCGTCGGCCTCGATGTCGATGTCGATCGCCTTGAGGCCGTAGGCGTTGATCACCTTCTGGTACGCCGACGCGAGCTCGCCCGCGCTGCCGCACGAGGACTCCAGCTTGTTGCCACTGTAGCCGCCGAACGACGGGATCACGTCGCCGCCCGCACCGCGCACGGTGTTGATCGTGCCATGGTCCACGCCGCCGGTGAGCGCCCGTGCGCCGTCCCACTGCGGGTTGCAGTACCCGTTTGACAGCACGAACGCCAGCGTGAACCACTTGACGCCGGTCGCGTTCATGATCGTCGTCGGGTTCGGCGGCGCACCCCAGCCGTTGTAGATGTACGGGGCCACGGCCATCGCGCCGGCCGAGGGCGGCGGGGTCGTGTCGCCGCCGCCGGAAGGCGCGGTCCACTTCTGGTTGGCGGTGCCGGTGCACGTCCAGATCTGCAGCCGGGTGCCGTCGGCCGAGCTCTGGCCGGTGGCGTCGAGGCACTTGTTCGCGGCGGTGTTGACGATGTCGTGGGCGGCGGTGACCGTCCACTGCTGTGCGCCGGTGCCGTTGCAGTCGTACAGCTGCACCTTGGCTCCGTCGGTGGTGGCCGCGGACGCCACGTCGAGGCACTTGCCGAGCGCCCGGATCGTGCCGTCGGAGCCGACGTTCCACTGCTGTGCCGTGGTTCCGTTGCAGCCGTAGAGCTGCACGGCGGAACCGTTGGCGCTGTTCGCGCCGGCGACGTCGACGCACTTGCCGCCGAGGCCGGTGATCTGCCCGGTCGCGGCCTGCGCGTTGGCCGGGATCAGGGTGACGGCGGAGGCGGCGAGCAGGCCGCCGAGCGCCGCGAGGACTCTTCTTCTCATCGGGGACTCCTGGGGAGGGTCAGGGTGCGGTCCACTTCTGGTTGGCCGCGCCGGTGCACGTCCAGATCTGCGTGCGCGTGCCGTTGGCGGAGGTGTTGCCGGTGACGTCGAGGCACTTGTTCGCGGCGGTGTTCACGATGTCGCGGGACGAGTTCGCCGTCCATTGCTGCGCGCCGGTGCCGTTGCAGTCGTACAGCTGGACTTTCGCACCGTCCGTTGTGGACGCAGCGCTGACGTCGAGGCACTTGCCCAGTGCGCGGATCGTGCCGTCGGAGCCGATGGTCCACTGCTGCGCGCCCGTGCCGTTGCAGTCGTAGAGATCGACCGCGGTGCCGTTGGCGCTGTTGGCGCCGGCGACGTCGAGGCACTTGCCGGCCAGCCCGGTGATCTGGCCGGTGCGGCCGGTCGGCGGCGTGGTGCCCCCGCCCGCCTGCGTGCCGTTCCACGTGAACGTGGCCGACGTGTGGCCCGGCAGCGTGTAGGTGAACGACTGCCCGCCCCAGTTCACGCGCACGCTCTGGTTGCCCGTGGTGGAGTTGTACGCGATGAGCGCCTTGGACCCGTCGGGGTTCTTCCAGGCGACGTTGCGCACGGCCGAGGTGTCGTTCGAGTCGATCCGCACCGCGCCCGGCTTCACGAACTTGGTGAGGTGGCCCATCGTGTAGTACTCGACGGTGTAGTCGACCTGGCCGTTGCGGCCGTCTCCATTGTGGACGGTGATGAGCCCGGTGCAGGTGCCACAGCCGCCGTTGTGCGGGTTGTGCGCCTGGTCGACCGCGAGGCTCCACTTCACGACCGAGCGGCTCCAGTTGCGCGTGTAGTCCACGATGTTGTTCATGTCCTCGGCCTGCTGGTTCCCGATCCAGGTGCCGCCGGAGTGCTCGGTCGAATAGGAGTTCACGTTCGGGTACTTCGCGTGCACCGTCGACTGCTCGGAGACGTTGCCCTCGTACCCGTGCCAGGCGATGCCGCCGAAGTTCGGGTCGTTGCGCACGGCCGCGTCGTCCACCGTCGGCGCCGCGAACTCGTCGTATTTGTCGGGGTTCCAGTCCAGGGCCAGTACCTTGCTGGACAGCCCGGCCGAGTGCAGCGCCGGCAGCAGGCTGTTCTTGGTGAAGAACGCCAGCCCCGAGCCGTTCCACTGCGCGGACGGGTAGCCCGGGCAGCAGGTCGGCTCGTTCTGCACCGACAGGTAGTCGATCGGCACGCCGGCGTTCTGGTAGGCCTGCACGTACTTCACGAAATACTGGGCGTAGGCGTTGTAGTACTGCGACTCGAGCCAGCCCTGGCTGTAGGAGTCGTTGTCCTTCATCCACGGCGGCGGGCTCCACGGCGAAGCCATCACCTTCAGCTGCGGGTTGAGCTGCTTGGCCTGCTTCGTCAGCGGCAGCACGTCCACCTGGTCGTGGGCGATGGAGAAGTGCTGCAGGTTCGGGTCGGTCTGCCCGGCGGGCATGTCGTCGTAGGTGTAGCTGGAGCGCGCCAGGTCCGAGGCGCCCATGGGGTTGCGCAGGAAGTCGATGCCGATGCCGGCGTTCGGGTCGAACAGCTTCTGCATGACCTGGCTGCGGGTGCTCGCCGACAGCAGGTTGCTGGAGTTCATCAGGTAGGCCGCGCTGTCGGTGAACGACGCGCCCCCGCCCTCGAACTGCTGGTAGGTGGTGTTCTCGTTGACGTTGATCGTCTGCTGGCCGCTGCCGGTGCCGGCCGAGAACGTGATGGGCGTCTGCTGCTGCAGGCCGCGCGTCACGTTCACGCCCTTGGCGTCGTCGGTCGTGGTCAGCCAGATGTTCACGGTCTCGTTCGCCGCTTGCGCGACCGGGACGGCCATTGTGGACAGTGCCAGGGCCGCCGCGCCGAGCAGCGGGAGCAGGTGGCGTTTGCGCATGCCTACGACACCGTCCACTTCTGGTTGGCGGTGGCCGCGCAGGTCCAGATCTGCAGGCGGGTGCCGTTGGCGGAGCTGTTGTCCGTGGCGTCGAGGCACTTGCCGGAGGCGGCGTTCACGAGGTTGCCGGTCGAGTTCCTGCTCCAGCGCTGGACCGCACCGCCGGTGCAGTCCCAGATCTGGGCCTTGGTGCCGTTGGCGGTGCCGGCGGCGTCGAGGCACTTGCCGAGTGCACGGATCGTGCCGTCCGAGCCGATGGTCCACTGCTGCGCGGTCGTGCCGTTGCAGTCGTAGAGCTGCACGGCGGTGCCGTTGGCGCTGTTGGCCGCCGCGACGTCCACGCACTTGCCGCCGAGGCCGGTGATCTGGCCGGCGCCACCCGTCGGCGGGTCCGTCTGGCCACCGCCGACCCAGCTGCTCGCCGACGACTCGCCGACGCTCACCGCGGTGTTGTGGTTCTCGATCGGGTTCACGTGCGTGTTCGGGAACACGACGTAGGTGACCGGTCCCTCGGTGCCGCCGGTGCTCGGGTCGGGGTCGATGCCCAGGCTCACGGCCGTGGCGTAGGAGGCCTCGCCGATGATGCTCGTCGGGCCGGTGTCACCCACAACCGCGTAGGTGACCTTGTTGTTGTAGATGACGGCGACCACCGAGCCCCCGTCGATCCCGTACTGGCGATAGTCCCAAGTGGACGTTGGCTGCGGCAGCACGATGTAAGGCAGCTGCGCCGCGTTCAACGGCTGGTCGGTGGACGTGTGGAACGCCGTGTCGGGGTAGAAGCAGCAGTCGGTGCTCTCGTTGCACTGCGTCGTGCGCTGGCCGTCGCAGTCGATGTCCATGTCGGCCTTGAAGAACACGGCGCCACTGGCCTGACAGACGGGCACGGTGGCCGCGCCGCCTTCGTCGTAGCTGTACTTGCCGTTGGAGATCTGCTGGCACGAGTTGGTCTTGGCGAGCAACTGCGCCGCGGTGGGCGCGGCGGCGGGTGCCGCGGGGGTTGTGGGTGCCGCGTTGGCTGAGGTTGCGGACAGGAAGGAAAGCGTCAGCAGGAAACAACCTGCCAACGCGACGAGGAATCGCCGCACGGTGGGGTTCTCCTTGGGGGGAGGGGAGATTGCGGTTGTCCACAGGCGAGGTGAGTCGTGGATAACTTGACCCTCCGTGGCCGCTCGGGCACTTTTGGTCATACCTCGCCGGTAGAATGGGATGGGGACGCCCCCCTTGGGAGGGCGGGGGCTGTGTGTCGGGCGGGGGCTGTGTGTCGGGCGGGGGCTGTGTGTCGGGCGGGGGCTGTGTGTCGGGCGGGGGCTGTGTGTCGGGCGGGGGCTGTGTGTCGGGCGGTTGGGGGAGTGGAGAAAAGCCCGGTGAGGACCAAGCCGGTGGGAAAGGGAGAGCCCGGTGGGGCCGAGCTCGCGTGGTGAGGTGCCCGGGTTGGCGGGCCGGTGTGGGGCGGATTGCTCGGCTGGCGACCGAGGCGGTGGTGCGGGGTTCTCGGTACGGAAAGGGAAAGCGTCGGTGGGATCGGGCTCGGTGGAGAAGGGGATGGCGGGGACCAGGTCCATAGGGAGCGGAGCTTTTGCTCGGCCGAAGCCAAGCCCGGTGAGGACCAAGCCGGTAGGGAGGGGAGAGCCCGGTGGGGACCAGGCGGATCGAGCGCGTTCGCGGACGCCCCGGCGGGTGCCTCGCGGGTGGAGGCGGGCCGGTGGGGATCCGGGGCGCCGGGGGTGCGATCCGGTCGGGATCGTGTCGCCCGGGCGAACGGGGGGAGCCGGTGGGGACCGGAGTGGAACACCGCGCGGGGCTGCCGGAGGAGGGAGAGGAGGCGAACAGCCCCGCGCGGCGGCTTTCAGGGGACCGCGAACCCGTTGTGGCGCAACGGGTGTCGCCGGGGTCAGTGGATCAGGGGGCGGTCCACTTCTGGTTGGCCGTGCCCGTGCAGGTCCAGATCTGCAGGCGGGTGCCGTTGGCCGAGCTGTTGCCCGTGGCGTCGAGGCACTTGTTCGCGGCCGGGTTCACGATGTCGTGTGCGGCGGTGACGACCCATTGCTGCGCGCCGGAACCGTTGCAGTCGTAGAGCTGCACGGGAGTGCCGTCCGCCGTGCCCGCGGAGGTGACGTCCATACACTTGCCGAGTGCCCGCAGGGTGCCGTCGCTGCCGACGGTCCAGTTCTGCGCCGCGTTGCCGTTGCAGTCGGTGATCTGGATGGGCGTGCCGTTGGCGCTGTTGGCGCCCGCGACGTCCACGCACTTGCCGGCGATGCCGGTGATGCGGCCCGTGCTCCCGCTCGGCGGGGTGGTGCCGCCGCCGGTGCTGGTGGTCACGTGCACGTAGTCGACGACCAGCTGCTGCGGGAACTGCGTGCTGCCGTTGGGGTCGCCGGGCCAGTAGCCGCCCACGGCGAGGTTCATGATGATGAAGAAGTTGTGGTCGTAGACCCAGCGGTTGCCGTTGAGGTCGGCCGGGGTGCGGGTCTGGTAGACGTTGCCGTCGACCGACCAGACGATCTTGTTCGGCGACCAGTCGACGGCGTAGGTGTGGAAGTCGTCGGAGAAGTTCGGGCCGCTGTAGCCGGCGCCGATGCCGCCCGAGCCCGAGTAGCCGGGCCCGTGGATGGTGCCGTGCACGGTGTTGGGCTCGAAACCGACGTTTTCCATCACGTCGATCTCGCCGTCGGTCGGCCAGTTGCCGCCGCCGAGCATCCAGAACGCGGGCCACATGCCCTGGCCGCGCGGGAGCTTCATGCTGGTCTCGAAGTGGCCGTAGGCCTGGCTGAACTTGCCGGAGGTGTTGAGGCGCGCGGACGTGTACTCGCAGCGGCCGTACCAGCAGTTGTAGTTGCCGGGGTTCTCGCGCTTGGCCGTGATCACCAGGTGACCCTGGCCGTCGAGCGCGGCGTTGTTCGTGCCCGACGTGTAGTACTGGCGCTCGTGGTTGTTGACGTTGTCGCCGGTTTCGTAGTTCCACTTCGAACCGTCGGCCGGGCTGCCTGCGGGCCCGTTGAAGTCGTCGGTGAAGCTGGCCGCCGCCGCGGCTTCCGTGGGCGCGAAGACGGCGGGCGTCGCCTGCACGCCGACGGCGAGCAGCGAAGCGGCCGCGAAGAGCCCGGCCCAGCGGGAACGTCTCAGGGAACGTGAGATGGACATCGTTGTCACCTCTTCTTGCGGAGGGGACCGCGCTTTCACGCGCAGCACGAAAATGCGGTGGGGCGGAGGAGAGCACGGCGGGGGGACCGTGCGGTTCTCGGCCGAGCGCTTCGTGTCCACTCCGGAGGTGGACCGCAGGCGGGCGGCAGGGGTCGGACTAATCGGACTACTTTGTTGTGCCTGGCAACAAAGTAAAAGCAGTATGCATGGTCCGTACCACTGCGGCAATGGCGGATGTGAGAATTTTTTCAACCGCCTTACTGATCCAACCAAAAGTAGGCCGACCCCCCACGCGGCACGTAACTGTTGTTACGAAGCCATTCGGCCGCGACTGTGGTCGGGTTGGCAACGATCGGCACAGTAGGGCCGCCGGTGGCCGCCCAGGTGATGGACGGGAGCGCCGACGATGATCACCGGCGCGTTTCGCCCGGTCACCTGGGGTTCTCGTCGATGTTCGCCGGGTGAGGACGGAAGGTCAGGCGGCGCCCACGCCCGAGCGGATCGCGGGGGCCGGCTTGACCAGAAGTCGCGGATCGGCGCCCTGTTCCAGCAGGTCGGCGACGGGCAGGGTGGCGGCGCCCGTCGCGACGGCGTCGAGACCGAGGTACCCGAGCTGGATCGTGGTCTCGCCGAACGGGTGGCTCAGTGCGTGGGCCGACGCGGTGGAGCGGATCAGCGGCAGCAGGCGCTCGCCCAGCGCGAGACCGGCCCAGCCGCCGACGACGATGCGCTCGGGGTTGAACAGGTTGATCAGGTTCGCGATGCCGGCGCCGAGGTAGCCGGCCGTCTCCTCCAGGACCTTCTGCGCCGACTTCGAACGGTCGGCCGAGGCGAGGAGGGCGGCGAACTGGTCCTGCTCGGTCTCGCCGGGCACGGGCTTGCCGCGGGCCCGGCGGTAACGCGCGAGCACGGCCTCGGCGCCGATGTAGGCCTCGAGGCAGCCGTGCGAACCGCAGCGGCACGCCTGCCCGCCGTAGACGATCGTGGTGTGACCCCACTCGCCGGCGCTGCTGGTGGAGCCGCGGTAGGTGGCGCCGTCGGCGATCACGGCCGCGCCGACGCCCGAGCCGATGAGCACGATCACCGCGTGGCGCGCGCCGCGGCCGGCGCCGAACCACATCTCGGCCTGGCCCTGGGTTTTGGCGCCGTTGTCGACGAACACGGGCAGTTCGATGCCGGCCGCGTGCAGGTCGTCGGCCAGCGCGACGGAGTCCCAGCCGATGGTGGGCGCGTGCACCAGCACGCGTTCTCCCTGCTCGACCGTGCCGGGCACGCCGACGCCCACGCCGATCACGGCCGACTCCTCGGCCCCGGCGGACGCGATCACCTCGCGCAGCCCGGAGACGACGGCCGCGACGACCGTGGCCGGCTCGGTGCGCGCCGGTGACAGCTCGTGTTCGACCGTGGCCAGCCGCTGCATCGCGAGGTCGAACAGCTCCACACGCACGCCCGTCTCGCCGATGTCGACACCCGCCACGTAGCCGTACGCCGGGTCCACGCGCAGCAGCACCCGCGGCCGTCCGCCGTCGGATTCGACCAGGCCGGCCTCGGTGATGAGCCGTTCCTCGCCGAGTTCGGCGGTCACGTTGCTGACCGTCGCCGCCGAAAGGCCGGTGAGCTGGCTCAGTTCGTGCCGCGACAGCGGGCCGTCGAAGTACAGTTTCGACAGCAGCAGGGAACGGTTGTGCCGCCGCAGATCGCGGACGGTCGTGCGCTTGGTCGCCATGTGACACCCATCTGGCCTCGAACTCTCCCGGCACCAGGATGCCTGATCACCGTAAGTTGTGGCCATGTATTAACTAGTGAACTAAGTCCCGAACATATGGTCGTCTGGCAGAATCCCCCAGGTGACGAGGGTGCTCCGGCAGACAACCCGTGACCTGAGGCGGCACAACCGAGCGGCGCTCCTGTCGTCGCTCTACCTTCGAGGGCCGGTCAGCCGGCTCGAACTCGTCGCCGAGTCCGGGCTCAGTCCCGCGACCGTGACGAACGTGGTCGCGGAGCTCATCGGCGACGGTGTGGTGGTCGAGGCCGGTTCCGTCGAGTCCGATGGTGGCAGGCCGCGCACGCTGCTGCGCGTCCGGCCCGAGTACGGGCAGGTCGTGGGCGTCGACGTCGGCGAGACCCATGTGCGGGCCGGGCTCTTCGACTGCGCGCTCGGGACGCTCGCGACGGTGCAGCACCCGCTCGCGGGCAGCAACCCTGACCCGGCGGAGGTCGTCGAGCTCGCGCGGGCCGGCGTCGCCGAGGTGCTGGCGGCGGGCGGCGCGTCCCGGGTTCTCGGCGTGGGCGTCGGCGTGCCGGGCGCGGTGCGCGACGGCGGCATCGTGCACGCCCCCACGCTCGGCTGGGCCGGCGTCGCCTTCGCCGACCTGCTGCGCGCTCACGCACAGTTCGCCGAAGCGCCCCTGCACCTCGACAACCGCGCCCGCACGCTCGGCCAGGCCGAGATGTGGCTCGGCGCGGGCCGCGGAGCCGACCGCGCCGTGATCGCCCTGCTCGGCGTGGGCGTCGGCGCCGCCTTCGTCACGGACGGTGGGTCTTTTCCCGGCATCACGACCAGCGAGTGGGGTCACACCGTCGTGCAAGCCGCGGGCGCGCCGTGCCGCTGCGGTTCGCGCGGCTGCCTGGAGGCCTACGTCGGTACCGAGGCCGTAGTGCGGCGGTACGCCGAGACCCCGGGCACCCAGCCCCTGCGCGGCTCGGACAGCGAGAGCCGGCTCGCCGAGCTCGTCGCCCTGGCCGAAGCCGAGGCAGCTGCCGCTCGGGGACACGGCACCGGCGCACCTGGCGCGGATCTCGCTCCGGCGCCCGGGCGCTCCGGCGCCGCACTCGGCTTCGCTGCCGGTGGCCACGCCGGGGCGGCCACGTCGGCATCGGGCACGCCTGCTCGTGGCCGCGGCTCGGCCGGTTCCGGACCCGCCGAAAGGTCTGGTCCACCTGCCGAAACACTCGCCGGCCCGGCGGCTCCCGGCCGCGGTGCGGCCGACCCGGGTGCCCTGGCCGAAAGGTCTGGTCCAGCTGCCGAAGCACTCGCCGCGACGGGTGAATACCTCGGCATCGGCATCGCGAATCTGATCAACCTCCTGGCGCCCGACCGGGTCGTGCTGGCAGGCTCGGCGGGAGCGATCATGGGCCCGGCGATCCTGCCGCACGTCCGTGACGCCGCTGCGCGGCACGCGCTCGGCTACCTCGCCGAGGCGACCGTGGTCGAGCTCGGGGAGCTGGGCCCGGAGGCCGTCGCGCTGGGTGCGGCGACGTTGCCGATCGCGGCGCTGCTGGCGTCGGGCGGGCGTTCAGCCGACTGAATCTCCTTGCCCCGCAAGGAGATCGACAGTCGGGCACCGAGCGTGAGCCTTTCTTTCAGTACTTAAACTTAGGCACAAAATGTTACCGCCGTGTTATTGACGTGACCCGAGTCACCCGGGTTGACTCCTCCTGTCGCGCGGCCGGACCGAGCTCTGAAGAGCGCGGGCGGAATCCGTAGCACCAGGACCTAGGAGGACGAATGCGAGTGAAGCGCTCCGTCGTCGCAGCGCTCGTCGCCGTGGTGGCAGCCGCGGTGCTCGCCGCTTGCGGCGGCGGCTCGAGCAGCGCGGGTGGCGGCGGCAACGCCGCGGCCGTGCTGAACGTCGGCATGCCGAACGGCCCGCAGGCCGAGAACAACAACCCGTTCCTGGAGACCTCGGCGGCAGCGTCGCTCGGGTACCGCTACGTGATCTACGAGCCCCTCGTGATGCTCAACCGCGTGAAGCCGCAGGAAGCCGGCAAGCCGTGGCTGGCCACGAAGTGGGACTGGTCGGACAACTACAAGAAGCTGGTCCTGACCATCCGCGACGGAGTGAAGTTCTCGGACGGCACGCCGATGACCGGCGACGACGTGGCCTACACGTTCCAGCTGCTGCGCGACAACAAGGCCCTGAACATCGACTCGGTGCCCTACAAGGACATCTCCGCGAGCGGGAACCAGGTCACCCTGGGCTTCGACACCTCGCAGTTCGTGAACCAGGTCAAGATCCTGCAGACGATCGTGGTGCCCAAGCACATCTGGTCGCAGATCAAGGACCCGTCCACCGACCTCGTGAAGAACCCGGTGGGCACCGGTCCGTTCACGCTGAAGTCGTTCACCCCGCAGACGATCACCGTGAGCCAGCGCACCGGCTACTGGCAGCAGGCGCCGGCGGTCAAGGAGATCCGCTACACCTCCTACAACGACAACAACGCGCAGGTCGCCGCCCTCACCAGCGGTGCGGCCGAGTGGAGCTTCGTCTTCATCCCGAACTACAAGTCCGTCTACGTGAACAAGGACCCGCAGCACTACAAGCTGTGGTTCCCGGCCCAGCTCGCCGTGCACGGCCTGTGGTTCAACACGGAGAAGGCGCCGTGGAACAACGCGAAGCTGCGTCAGGCGGTCAACAAGGTCATCAACCGCGACGACATCTTCAACCAGGGTGAGGCCGGCTACTTCTACCCGAAGAACGACCAGGTCACCGGGATCCCGACGCCGGCGGGCGACTCGTTCATCGCCTCGCAGTACAAGGGCCAGACCGTGAAGGTCGACGTGCCGGGCGCCAAGTCGCTGCTCACCGGTGCGGGCTTCAAGTACAACGGCAACCAGCTCGTGGACCCGGGCGGCAAGCCGGTGACCCTCAAGCTCACGGTGCCCTCGGGCTGGTCGGACTACATCACCGACCTCGAGATCATCAAGGACAACCTGTCGCAGATCGGCATCACCGCCACCGTCGAGAAGATGAACCAGGACGCGTGGACGAAGTCCGTCGACACCGGTGACTTCGAGGGTCTGCTGCACTGGACCAACGACGGTGCCACGCCGTACGACATGTACCGCGACGTGATGGACGGCAACCGCTACAAGCCGACCGGCCAGGGCGGCATCAACGGCAACTACGGCCGCTTCAAGAACGACCAGGCGACGCAGGCGCTCGAGACCTACGCCAACGCCGCCGACGACGCGAGCCGCGCCACCGCGATGAACACGTTGCAGCAGATCATGATCGACCAGCAGCCGATGGTTCCGCTCATGGCGGCCAACTCCGGCGGCGAGTACAGCACGAAGAACTGGACGGGCTGGCCCGACGAAGCCAACCCGTACGGCCCCGCGCAGCCGACCCTGCGCAACGCGCTGGACATCGTCATGCACCTGAAGCCCGCGGCCTGATCCATGCCCGAGGACAACGCAGTGGCCACCCGGGAAGCCACCTCCGCCTCGCTCGAGGCGGGGGTGGCCTCCCCGGCCGGCGAGATCGAAACCGGGGCCTCGGACACGATCGTGCTCGAGGCCTCCGGGCTGACCAAGCACTTCCCCGTGCGCAAGCGCGGGCGCGAGGTGCTCACGAAGGGGCGCCGCAGTGTCCAGGCCGTCGACGACGTCGACCTGGTGCTGCGGCGCGGCCGCGTGACCGCGCTGGTGGGCGAGTCCGGCTCGGGCAAGTCGACTGTGGCGCGGCTGCTCGCCCAGCTCTACCCGCGCACGAGCGGCGACATCCGCCTGCACGGCAAGTCGACGACCGTGAAGGGCAGCAAGGCTTTCCGGGCCTACTGCCGCCAGGTCCAGATGATCTTCCAGGACCCGTTCGCGTCGCTGAACCCCGTGCACACCGTGCGCTACCACCTCACGCGGGCGTTGAAGATCCACGACCGCGCGGGTGCCGACCTGGAGCAGGCGCTGCACGAGCTGCTCACGCGGGTGCAGCTGACCCCGCCGGAGCGCTACGTCGACAAGTTCCCCCACGAGCTGTCCGGCGGCCAGCGCCAGCGCGTCGCAATCGCGCGGGCGCTGGGCGCGGACCCCGAGGCGCTGCTGGCCGACGAGCCGGTGTCCATGTTGGACGTCTCCATCCGCCTCGGCGTGCTGAACCTGTTGCGGGACATGAAGGAACGCCTGCACCTCGCGATCCTCTACATCACCCACGACATCGCGTCGGCGCGTTACTTCGCCAACGAGACGCTGGTGATGTATGCCGGGCGCATGGTCGAGGGCGGCGACTCCGAGACCGTGACGCAGCAGCCAGCGCACCCGTACACCCGGCTGCTGATCGAATCGGCACCGGACCCCGACCGGCTCGACCCGGGCACGGAAGCCGCACCCGGCGAGGCGCCGAAGGAAAAGGGTTCCGGCGAACCGCCGAGCCTGATCGCGCCACCGTCGGGCTGCCGGTTCCACCCGCGGTGTCCCGTGGCGATGGAACGCTGCAAAACCGACCTGCCGCCGCGGTTCGAGGTGGATGACGCTCCGGGCCACTGGGCCGCGTGCTGGCTGTACGACTCGGCGGTGCGCCCGTGAGGTACCTGCTCCAACGGCTCGGCTTCTACGTCTTCACCGCGTGGGCCGCCGTCACCATCAACTTCTTCATCCCGCGGCTGATCCCGGGCGACCCGGTGCAGTCGCTCATCACGAAGAACCAGGGCACGCTGTCCGCGGACGCGATCCAGTCGCTGTACGTCCTGTTCGGACTCGACAAGAACGAAAGCCTGATCACCCAGTACTTCCACTACTGGGCGCAGCTCTTCCGCGGCGACCTCGGGCTGTCGTTCACCTTCTTCCCCTCGCCCGTGTCGCAGGTGATCGGCGACAGTCTGCCGTGGACGATCATCCTCGTCGGGTTCACCACGGTGGTGGGCTTCCTGATCGGCACCGGCCTCGGCGTCGTCGCCGGGTGGCGGCGCGGGTCCTGGGTGGACGGTCTGCTGCCGGTGACGACGTTCCTGTCGTCCATCCCGTACTTCTGGCTCGGCCTGATCGCGATCACGCTGCTGGCCGGCCCGGGCAGCTTCTTCCCGGCGTCCGGCGGCTACGACCCGGGCCTGGTGCCCGGGTGGGGCGGCGACTTCATCGGCAGCGCGATCCAGCACAGCCTGCTGCCGGCGATCACGATCCTGATCAGCTCGATGGGCAGCTGGATCCTCGGCATGCGCAACATGATGGTCACCGTCGCATCGGAGGACTACATCACCGTCGCGCACGCCAAGGGTCTCAAGGAACGCCGCGTGATGGTGAGCTACGCGGCTCGCAACGCGCTGCTGCCGAGCGTGTCCGGTTTCGCGCTGGCGCTGGGCTTCATCGTGGGCGGCACGCTGCTGGTGGAGATCGTGTTCTCCTACCCCGGCGTCGGCTACGAGCTGTTCCAGGCCGTCGGTTCGCAGGACTACCCGTTGATGCAGGGCATCTTCCTCATCATCACGCTCTCGGTGCTCGTGGCGAACCTGCTCGCCGACGTCGCCTACCTCGTGCTCGACCCGCGCACCCGGAAGGAGGGCTGAGCCGTGGCACTTCCCGCAGCCGATCTCAAGGCGGTCGCGCCGCTGCCGGCCGAGGCCGTCGCCGGGCCCGCCGCGAAACGCCGGCGCTTCCGGTTCCTGACCGGTGGCAAGACGGTCACCGGGCTCGTGGTGCTGGCCTTCTTCGTGGTCATCGCGATCATCGGGCCGTGGATCGCGCCGTTCGACCCGTCCGCGCGCAGCAACGACCTGCTCGAATCGCCTTCGGGCAAGCACTGGTTCGGCACCACGCACCTCGGCCAGGACATCTTCAGCCAGGTCATCGTGGGCACGCGCAGCGTGATGCTCGTGGGGCTCACCGCCGGCATCGTGGCGACGATCCTCGCCGTGATCGTCGGCGTCACCTCCGGATATCTAGGCGGGACGCCGGGCGAGGGCCTGTCGGCCCTGTCCAATGTGTTCCTGGTGATCCCGGCGCTGCCGCTGATCATCATCATCGGCACGGCGCTGCCCAGCGGTGGCGACTACCTGGTGGCCGTGATCATCGGCTTCACCTCGTGGGCCTGGGGTGCGCGGATCCTGCGCGCGCAGACACTCTCGTTGCGCCGGCGGGAGTATGTCGAGGCGTCGCGCGCGAGCGGCGAGTCGACGTGGCGGATCATCTTCTTCGAGATCATGCCGAACCTCACCGCGGTGATCGCGTCGAGCTTCGTGGGCACGGTGGTGTTCGCGGTGATGTCGGAGATCACGCTGGCGTTCGTCGGCGTCTCCAGCTTCTCGGAGTGGAACTGGGGCACGATCCTGTTCTGGGCGCAGAGCCAGCAGGCCCTGGCACAGGGCGCGTGGTGGTGGTTCGTGCCGGCGGGGCTTGCGATCGCGATCCTCGGCACCGCGTTGTCGCTGCTGAACTTCGGCATCGACGAGTTCGTGAGCCCGCGGCTGCGCTCGAGCGGCAAGACCAAGGCGAAGAACGCCGAGGGCAAGACGGTGCGCCTGCGCGTCGGCTTCACGCCCGTGCTCGGCCGGGAGAAGGAATGAACGAACCCGTACTCGAGATCAAGGGCCTGGACGTCGACTACGGCCTCGGCGCCGACGCCGTGCACGCGGTGCAGGACGTGACGTTGACGTTGCACCGCGGCGAGGTGCTCGGCCTGGCCGGCGAAAGCGGTAGCGGAAAGTCCACTTTGGCCTACGGCCTGACCCGCCTGCTCCCGCCGCCCGGCGTGATCCGCGGTGGCAGCGTGGTTTACCACCCCGGCGACGGCGAGCCGTACGACGTGCTGAAGCTGACTCCCAAGCAGCTGCGCGACTTCCGCTGGGCCGAGACGTCCATCGTGTTCCAGGGCGCGATGAACTCGCTCAACCCGGTGCACAAGGTGTCGGTGCAGCTGATGGACGTGATCAAAGCCCACGATCCGCGCAGCACCAAGGTGGCCCGGCTCGCCCGCGCGCGCGAGCTGCTGCGCCTGGTGGGCATCGCGGCCGACCGGCTCGACGCGTACCCGCACCAGCTTTCCGGCGGCATGCGCCAGCGCGTGATGATCGCGATGGCGCTGGCGCTGGAACCGCGTGTGGTGATCATGGACGAGCCCACCACGGCGCTCGACGTGGTGATGCAGCGCCAGATCCTGGCGCAGCTCGTGGAACTGCGCGAGCGGCTGGGTTTTTCGGTCCTGTTCATCACCCACGACCTGTCGCTGCTGGTGGAGTTCTCCGACCGCATCGCGATCATGTACGGCGGCCGGATCGTGGAGCAGGCCCGCGGCGTGGACCTCTACCGCGATTCGCTGCACCCGTACAGCGACGGCCTGCTGCACTCGTTCCCCGCGCTGCGCGGGCCGCGGCGCGAGCTCACCGGTATTCCCGGTTCGCCGCCCGACCCGCGGTCGCTGCCGGTCGGGTGCGCGTTCTCGCCGCGGTGCCCGTACGCGTTCGACCGCTGCACCACCGAGGTGCCGGTGCTCGGCGTGCCCGCCGACCGTGACGATTCCGCGCGCACCGTGGCGTGCTGGCTGCACCCGGCCGACCCCGTCGCCGCCGTCAAGTCGTAGATAAGGAGACCCCTTGACCGAGACCACCGACGCTGCGACCCGCGAGCAGCAGGCGCTGATCGACTCGCTGCCGCCGGACTTCCGGTGGGGCGTGGCGACGGCCGCGTACCAGATCGAGGGCGCGGTGGCCGAAGACGGGCGCACACCGTCCATTTGGGACACTTTCTGCCGGGTCCCGTGGGCGATCGACAACAACGACAACGGCGACGTCGCGTGCGACCACTACCACCGCATGCCCGAGGACGTGGGACTCGTCAAGGAGCTCGGCGCCGACACCTACCGCTTCTCCGTCGCGTGGCCGCGGGTGCAGCCGCACGGCAAGGGCCCGGTGAACGAGGCCGGGATCGGGTTCTACGACCGGCTCGTGGACGAGCTGCTGGCCAAGGACCTCGCGCCGTGGCTCACGCTGTACCACTGGGATCTGCCGCAGGAGCTTGAAGACGCGGGCGGCTGGCCGGCGCGTGACACGGCCTACCGGTTCGCCGACTACTCGATGCTGGTGTTCGACCGGCTTTCCGACCGGGTGCGGCACTGGACCACGCTGAACGAGCCGTGGTGCTCCGCGATGCACGGTTACGTGCACGGCGTGATGGCCCCGGGCCGTCGCGACTTCGCGGCCGGCATGAAGGCCATCCACCACCTGCTGCTCGGCCACGGCCTGGCCACCCAGCGCATGCGCGAGGCCGCGCCCGAGGGCACGCAGTTCGGCATCACGCTCAACATGGGCACGTCCGACGCGGCGTCGGACAGCGAGCTCGACCGCGAGGCCGCGCGCAACGCCGACGGCATGGGCGTGCGCGTCTACCTCGACCCGCTGGTGCGTGGCTCTTACCCCGCGGATGTTGTCGAGGACATGGCCGTCCGTGGTGCCGCACTGCCGATTGAGGACGGTGACCTGGCGATCATCTCGACCCCGCTGGACTTCCTGGGCGTGAACTACTACTTCGGCCAGCAGTACTCCGGCGTCGACGAGCAGGGCCGCAGCGTCGGCGAGGACGGCTTCCCGGTGCAGCGCGCCGTGCCGTTCGGCGAGCCGACCACGGCGATGGGCTGGGAGATCCTGCCGGGCAAGTTCACCGAGCTGCTCACCCGCCTCGGCCGCGACTACCCCGGTTTGCCCATGTACATCACCGAAAACGGCTCCGCCTTCGACGACGCGCCCGACGCGTCCGGCTTCGTGCGCGACGAGGGCCGCACGGCGTACCTCGCTTCGCACCTGGCCGCGGTGGCCGCCGCGAGGTTGGAGGGGGTGGACATCCGGGGCTACTTCGCGTGGTCGCTGTTGGACAACTTCGAGTGGGCCTACGGCTACGCCAAGCGCTTCGGCCTGGTGCGCGTCGACTACGAGACGCAGGCACGCACGATCAAGCAGAGCGGGCTGTTCTACCGCGACACCGTTCGGCGGGTCCGCGGTTCCTGACTCACCCCGGGGGGTGACAAGAAGGGCGTCCGCGTTCGCGCGGGCGCCCTTCGGCTTTGCGCGAACTTCCTGTCGCGCGGCCGGGTTCCGGTGCCACGATGGCAGCGTTTCGCGTTAAGGAGCCGCACCGTGGACCAGACCCTGCTCGACGCCGAACACCGGCTCCAGGCCGCGCAGCTGGCCGGTGACGTCGCCGCTCTCGACGTACTGCTCGACGACCGGCTGACCTTCACGTTCGGTGAGGTGGTCGCCTCGAAGGCCGACGATCTGGCCGGTCACCGCGGTGGCAGCCAGGTCCTGTCCGAGCTCGTCGAGGAAGATCTGCGGGTGTTCTCCGAGGGAACGACCGGCGTCACGTGGTTCCTCGGCCGGCTGACGGGCTCGCTCGGCGGCGAGCCGTTCACCGCGCGGATGCGCTACACCCGCACCTGGCTGCGCACGGCGGACGGCTGGCGGGTGATCGCCGCGCACGCGAGTTACGCGTGACTCAGGAACTTCGCGGCGAATGCGGACAGCTCGTCCAGCCACTCCTGTGGATCGGCGCCGGCAGCGGAGACGACGACGCGAGTCACGCCTTCGGTGGCCAGCGCGTCGACCGCCTCCGGAGTCAGGTCCGTTGAGCCCCACCGCGTGTAGTCCGGCGCGGGGCGGCCCGACGCGGCCGCGGTCTCCCGGACGAGGTCGAACAGGGCGACGCGGTCCTCCGCGGTGAGTGACCCGCCGGGGAACCACCCGTCACCCCGGAGACCCGCCCGCCGCGCGGCCGCCCGGCTGGACCCGCCCACCCGAATCGGGATCGTCCCGACCGGCTTCGGGTAGCTGCACAACTCGTCGAATTCGACGAACTCTCCGTGATGGCTGACGCCTTCCGGACCGCCTGTCCACAGTAGACGGAGGACGTCGAGGGCCTCGTCCGCCCGACGGCCCCGCGTCCGGTAGTCCACCCCGGCCGCGGAAGCCTCGTGTGGCAACGCGCCGACGCCCACGGTGACCAGCCGCAGCCGGCCACCGGACAGGACGTCGAGCGTGGCCAGGCGCTTCGCCAACGTGACCGGCTGGTGGTACGGCAGCAACAGCACCCCGGTCCCGAGCAACAGCCGATCGGTGACCGCGGCGACGTGCGCGAGGCATTCGAGCGGGTCGGCGTACGGCAGCGTCGGCGGGATCTCCCACCCGCCGAGCTCGGCGCCCGGGCGCGACGCGAGGTGCTCGGGCAGGAGGAGGCCTTCGAAGCCGCACGCCTCCGCGTGGCGAGCGAAGGCGACGAGGCCCTCCAGCCCGTGGAACGCCGGGTTGTAGCTGACCGCGAACCGCATTCGTGCCTCCGCTCGAGTGGATGGCGGAGACGCTAAACGTTGCCGTGCGCGGCAAGGCAAGCCCGAAGATCACCCGGGCGAGGGTAAGGCTGTCCCCACCCCGCCGACGCCAGCGCACACCATGGTCGCGGCACCCCCGCCGGACCTACGTTCGGAGAGCATCAGGCGACGAGCGAGGGAGAGTGGCCATGACGGCGGGGACGGATCTGCGACCACCGCGGGTGCCGGCGCAGCAGCCGCGTACGACGAAGAAGCGCCGCCCGTGGATCGGGGTGCTGGGGCTGGTCGTGGTGGCCTTCCTGGCGTACTCGCTGCCGCCGTACCTCGCGCTCGACCCGGCGCAGTCGCGGGTCCCGGCGCCGGCCGGCTTCGGCGCGCACTACTGGTTCCTCGTGGGCCACGTGGTGTTCGGCTCGATCGCCATGATCTGCGCGGTCGTCCAGATCTGGCCGTGGATCCGCCGCCGCTTCCCGGTGCTGCACCGCTACGCCGGCCGCGCCTACGTCTTCGGCGGCGTGCTGCCTTCCGGCGCGATGGCCCTGACGATCGGCGCCGCCAGCCCCTTCGGCCCCGCCACGCGAGCCAGCGACGTCATGCTGGCGGTCATCTGGATCGGCTGCACCTGGTCCGGCTACCGCGCCGCCCGCGACCGCCGCTTCGGCGACCACCGGCGCTGGATGATCCGCAGCTTCGCGCTGACCATGTCGATCATCCTCAACCGCCTCATCTCACCGATCGCGATCGTCATCCTGGAACCCCAGCTGCCCACCACCTTCGGCGGCAGCGAGACCGCGCTCATGCAGTCCGTCGCGGCCATCGCCGCGTGGGTCAGCTGGACAGTCGCCCTGGTCGGCGCCCAGCTGTGGCTGGAACGCAAACCGAAGAAGGCCGTCGCCGCCTAGGCTCGGCCCGCTCCACCCGTCCAGGAACGCCGGCGAGGACGACTTTCTCGGCCTCGCCGGCCGGCTCCGTCCCACACTCGACCTGGTCGTCCACTACTTCCCTTCGCCGTCCGATGTGGACGGGGCCGAGGTCGTCCACCGCGTCGACGCCTCCGCTGGCTCCGGTGGCGAGCTCACCGCGCGGCCGGCCGAGCGGATCGTCGACCTCGTCGCCCGGGCGGCGCATCCGTCGGCGCAGGACGTGTTCCGGCCGGAGACCGCCTTGCACGCCATCCGCCTCACGGCCGACCTTGAACGGGCCGCCGGGTGCGCCGTCCTCACCGCGACGCAGGTCACGCTGTGGGCCGCCGCCCGCCTCGTCGGGTGGGGCCCGCTGCCGAGGGCGCCGGCCCACTTTTCCGTCCCTCGCCGGCGACCTCCGCCTAACGCGGCAGGTTCTCCGCGAACAGCCCCGCCAACGCGTCCCAGTGGCGCTCGGCGGCCGCGCTGTCGTAGGTGTCGTTGTCCGGCACCGCGAAGCCGTGCTTGGCGGGGTACGTCTCCAGCGTGTGCCGGACACCCGCGCTGACGAACGCCCCGCGCAGCCGGTCGAACTGCTCGGGCGGGAACGCGCTGTCGTTCTCCGCCGCTGCGACCAGCACGGACGCGCGCATCCGGCCGGCCAGCAGGTGCGGGCTGTCGGGGTCGTCGGCGGCGAGGTTGCCGCCGTGGAACGACGCGGCGGCCGCCACCCGCGTCGGGTGATGAGCTGCGGCCCACAGCGAGAACCGGCCACCCATGCAGTACCCGGTCGTCCCCACCGGCGAGCCCGCGACCTCACCGCGCCCCGCGAGGAAGTCGAGGTACGCGCCCGTGTCGCGCACCGCCATCTCCGCCGTCACGCTCCGCGCGAGCCGCGTGAGGCGTTCGCGCTCCTCGGGGACGGTGAACACCGTGGTGACATCGAACGGCGCGTACGGCGTGCGGTAGTAGCCGTCCGGCAGGAGGACGACGTACCCGAGCGCGCAGAGCCGGTCGGCCATCTCGGCGAAGGTCTCGCGGACCCCGGCCGCGTCGGCATACAGGATCACCGCGGGCCCTGCGCTCAGCGGCGTGTGCAGCGTGGCCGTGCAGAGGCCGTCCGGCGTGGTGATGGTGACCGCGATCCTCGACATGTCGCCGAAACTACCGGTCACGCGGGCGTCGCGGAGCCGGTATCGCGCTGAGCGGAAACTTCAGGACCGCAGCGACCTCGCGATGATCGTCCGCTGGATCTCCGACGCGCCCTCGTAGATGCGCGGCGCGCGGACCTCCCGGTACAGGTGCTCCAGCAGGTGCCCGCGACGCAGCGCCCGAGCGCCGTGCAGCTGCACCGCCGAGTCGACGACGTACTGCGCCGACTCCGTCGCGAACAGCTTCGCCATCGCCGCCCGGCCGGCCAGGCCCGTCTCGCCCGCGTCGTAGGCCGAAGCCGCGGCGTAGACCAGCAGCCGCGCCGCTTCGGTCCGTGTCGCCATTTCCGCCAGCGTGTGCGCGACGGTCTGCTGCTTCGCCAGCGGCCCGCCGAACGCGATGCGCTCGCCCGTGTACGCCACGGTCGCGTCGAGAGCGGCCTGCGCCATCCCCACCGCGAACGCCCCGACGCTCGGGCGGAACAGGTCCAGCGTCCGCATCGCGACGGCGAAACCGCGGTTCTCGTCGCCCAGTAGCTCGTCGCGGTGCACGCGTACGCCGTCGAACTCCAGAGTGCCGATCGGGTGCGGGCTCACCAGGTCGAGGTGCTCGCCGGTCAGGCCCGCGCGGTCGCCCGGCACGACGAACGCGCTCACGCCCCGCGAGCCGGCGTCCGGTGTGGTGCGGGCGAAAACCGTGTAGAAGTCGGCCTCGGGAGCGTTGGAGATCCACATCTTCTGCCCCGTGAGCCGCCAGCCGTCGCCGTCGGCCTCGGCCGCCAGCTGCAGCGCGGCGGCGTCGGAACCGGCGTCGGGCTCGGTCAGCGCGAACGCGGCCACTGCGTCACCCGCTGCCACAGCCGGCAGCCAGCGCGCGACCTGTTCGTCCTTTCCGGACTGCAGCACCGGGTAACTTCCCAAGCCCTGCAACGCGAGCGCCGTCTCGGCCTCGGTGTTCACGGACGCCAGCGCTTCGCGCAGCAGGCACAGGTCGAACGCCGCGGCCTGGCGCGTCGGGTTTCCCGCCGAGACGCCGGGGAACAGCCGCGCCAGCAGGCCGTGCGAGCCCATCGCCTTGAGCAGCGGCCGGTTCACCGCGCCTTCCTCGCCGGCCTCGGCGAGCGGCCGCAGCTGCTCCGCGGCGATCGTGCGGACCGAGGCGGTGAAGGCCTGCTGTTCGGGCGTCAGTGCGAAGGCGTTCATCAGTCCCTTTCCGGTCGCCAGCGGGCGTGCGCGGTCTGGTGCCCGCCGGTGCGTACGAGTTCCAGCCGCGGCTCGGGCCCGTCGGTGCGGCCCGTCTGCGGCCGGCGCTTCCCGGCCGCCCACGGCTTCGGCCACGGCATCACGTAGTCCTGCTCCGCCGCCGCGTGCAACGTCCACTGTGGATCGTAGAGGTGCGTCCGCCCCAACGCGCACAGGTCGGCGCGGCCGGCGAGGATGAGCGCGTTCATGTCGTCGTACGAGGAGATCGCGCCGACGGCGATCACGGCGATGCCGTACTTGCGCCCCACCTCGTTGCGGATCCGGTCGGCGTAGGGCGTCTGGTAGCTGCGCCCGAACTTCGGCTTCTCCTCGCTCACGACCTGCCCGGTCGACACGTCGACCGCGGCGGCGCCGTGCTCGGCGAACGCGGCGGCGATGGCGACGGCGTCGTCGGCCTCGATCCCGCCGGCGGACCAGTCGTCGGCCGAGATGCGGACCGTCATCGGCCGCTCGGCCGGCCACACCGCGCGCACCGCGTCGAACACTTCCAGCGGGAACCGCAGCCGGTTCTTCAGCGAGCCGCCGTACTGGTCCGTCCGCTGGTTCGTGAGCGGCGAGATGAACGACGACAGCAGGTACCCGTGCGCGCAGTGCAGTTCCAGCAGGTCGAACCCGGCGCGAGCCGCCGAGCGCGCCGAAGCCACGAACTGCTCGCGGATCTCGGCCAGCTCCTCGACACTCAGCTCACGCGGCGTCTGGCTGTCTGGCCGGTACGGCAACGGCGACGGCCCGCAGACCTCCCAGTTGCCCTCCGGCAACGGGTCGTCCATGCCTTCCCACATCAGCTTCGTCGAGCCCTTGCGCCCGGAATGGCCCAGCTGCAGTCCGATCTTCGCCGGCGTGCTGCCGTGCACGAAGTCGACGATGCGCTTCCAGGCCTGCTCCTGCTCGTCGTTGTACAGCCCGGGGCAGCCCGGCGTGATCCGCGCCTCGGGCGACACGCAGATCATCTCCGTCATCACCAGGCCGGCACCACCGAGCGCCTTGCCGCCCAGGTGCACCAGGTGGAAGTCGCCGGGCACGCCGTCGACGGCCACGTACATGTCCATCGGCGACACGATCACGCGGTTGGGCAGCTCGAGCTCACCGATCTTCACGGGCTGGAACATCGGCGGCGCGGGTGCCGTGCCCAGCGAGCGCGCGAACCACTCGTCGAGCTCCGTGGCGAACTCCGGGTCACGCAGCTTCAGGTTGTCGTAGGTGACGCGGCGGCTGCGGGTGAGCAGGTTGAACGCGAACTGCTCCGGCTCCTGGTGCGTGTACTGCGCGAGGTTCTCGAACCACTCCAGGCTCGCCTGCGCCGCGCGCTGCGTCGACTCGACGACCGGCTTGCGCTCGGCCTCGTACGCCGCCAGCGCCTTGGGCACGGTGTCCTGCTCGTGCAGGCACGCGACCAGCGCCAGCGCGTCCTCCATCGCCAGCTTCGTGCCGGAGCCGATGGAGAAGTGGGCGGTGTGCGCGGCGTCGCCGAGCAGCACCACGTTGTCGTGCACCCAGCTTTCGCAGCGCACGGTGCCGAAGGTGTTCCACTTCGAGTTGTTGGCCAGCACGTGGTGGTCGCCGAGGACGTCGGCGCACAGCTCGCGGATCAGCTCGATGGACTTCTCGTCGTTCTCGCCCGGCCCGAGGTCGGTGGCGGCGAGGGGCGCGAACGCCTGCTGCCACACGTCCTCGTGCAGCTCGAGGATGAACGTGCTGCCGTCGCGGCCGTAGGGGTAGCCGTGGATCTGCATGATCCCGTGGGGCGTTTCGAGCACGTGGAACTTGAAGGCGTCGAAGACCAGGTCGGTGCCGAGCCAGATGTAGCGGCAGCGGCGCGCCTCGACCGTCGGGCGGAACGAGTCGGCGAAGCGCCGGCGGACGCCCGAGTTGACGCCGTCGGAGGCGATCACGAGGTCGTAGTCGCGCGAGAGCTGCTCCGGGTCGGGGGCCTCGGTGCGGAAGCGCAGGTCGACGCCCAGCTCGCGGCATCGTTCCTGCAGGATCGCGAGCAGGCGTTTGCGGCTCATCGCGGCGAAGCCGTGGCCGCCGGACGTGTGGACCTCGCCGCGGTAGTGCACGTCGATGTCGTCCCAGCGCGCGAACTCGCGGCTCATGGCCTCGTGAACCTGCGCGTCGGCGTGCTCGATGCCGCCGAGTGTCTCGTCGGAGAACACCACGCCGAACCCGAAGGTGTCGTCCGGCGCGTTGCGTTCCCACACCGTGATCTCGTGGCCGGGCCCGAGCTGCTTTGCGAGGGCGGCGAAGTACAGGCCCGCCGGGCCGCCGCCGAGAACCGATATCCGCACGAGAGCCAGGATATGTCGTCTGACATACGATCGTCAAGAATGCGATACATGAGCTAGGCTTCCGCGCCATGGAGCGCATCAACCCGCCCGAGCTGGGCCGCCCGTCCGGTTTCTCCCACGCGGTGTCCGCAACCGGACAGCTCGTGTTCCTCGCCGGACAGACCGCTCTCGACACCGAGGGCAAGATCGTCGGCGACGGTGTGGTCGAGCAGTTCTCCCAGGCGCTGGGCAACCTGCTCACGGCCCTGCGCGCGGCCGGTGGCGAGCCCGCGGACCTGTGCAGCGTGACGATCTACATCGTCGACATGGACGACTACAAGGCCCACGCGCGCGAGATAGGCAAGGTCTGGAAGAGCCTCGCCGGCACCGAGTACCCCGCGATGGCCGGCATCGGCGTGAGCCGGCTGTGGGACGTCGAAGCGCTGGTGGAGGTGCAGGGGTTCGCGGTGCTCAGCCGCTGAGGACCTGCAGCAGGTACTCGCGGGCCGGGGCTTCGAGGCGTTCGTGGAGCGCGAAGAACACCTCGGCCGCGCGGATGCCGGACCAGTCGGCGGGCAGCAGCTCGGCGGGCAGGCCCGGGTCGAGGTACGGCATGCGCCGCCACCCGGTGAGCACGCGCACGTAGTCGGCGAAGGCCTCGTTGCCGGGCACGGTGCGCCGGCGCTTCCAACGGTCGAGCACGGGGGCGTGCTCGTCGAGGAACGCCGTGTACAGCTCGTCGAGCTGGTCGAGGTCCCACCACTCGCGCACCTTGTCCTGTGCGTTTCCGAACGCCAGGTGTTCGGCTCGGAACAGGTCGGCGTAACTCGCGAGACCGAGCCGGGTCAGCGCCTCGGCCGTCACCTGGTGCAGGTGCGCCGGCGCGATCCACACACCCGACGACGCCGTGCCGAACCCGAGCCGGGCCAGCTGCGTGCGCAGGACGTGGCGCTTGTGGCGCTCGGTCTCGGGCACGGAGAACACGGCGAGCAGCCAGCCGTCGGCCAGCGTCGCGCGGTCTCGGCGGAAGATGCGTTCGTCGCCTTCGCGCAGGATCGCCAGGGCGGTGTCCGACAGCTCGTAGCCGGCGGTCCCGTCGCGCCGCACGGCGTCGAGGATGCTCCGGCGTTTGAGGCGCGAGATCGACGAGCGCACCGCCGGCTCGTCGACGCCGAGCGCCGCGAGCAGGTCGATGAGCGACGCCACGGACAGCCAGCCACCCTCGACGCGGTGGTAGAAGCCGTATACGGACACGATCAGCTGCCGAGGCTGGGCGGCACGCCCGGCGTCGAGCTCGGTTGACTCCGGTACGGCCGTCACCCGGTCACCATAACAACCGCGGGCCGTGACTGCGGGTACCATTTCTCCCGCGATGGTGAACCTGGGTGAAGCACCGCTGTTCGGCCGGTTGACCCGCCGAGGCCGGCTCATGGCGAAACGCACCTGCGACCGCAGGGGCCACGCGTTCGCCCTCGGCCGGTTCCTCTTCCGCACCCCCACCGCCTGGGAATACGCCGCCGCCGTGGCCTCCGGCAGCGACCCGGCCGCCCAGCGCTGGCTCGGCTGGCTCGCGGATTCGGTCATCGCCGAGCCCTTGCGCTCCGAAGCCCTCCGCGTGACACCCGGCACCGGCCCGGCCTGGACCTACCCGGATCCGCAGTCCGTCGACATCGTTGCCATCGACCTCCGGGAGAACCGCTGCGCCGGGCTGGTCAGCGTCCACGCAGGGGAGAACGGCGGCCCCGAGACGGGCGGCTACCTCGCGCCGGCCTACCGCGGCCGCGGCCTGGGGCGGGATCTGTTCACGGCGGGGCTGCTGCTGGCGCACTCGCACCTCGGGCTGCCACGGGTCCGGGCCGGCGCCGAGGTGGGCAACGTGGCGAGCGGGCGGTCGCTGGAGGCGGCGGGGATGCGCCGGGCGGCCGGGCCGCCTCGGTACACGCTGCCGAACGGGCGGGTGAGTGAGGCCTGGTGGTACCAGCACGATGTGCCACGGCCGCATCGGTGTGAGGGACCGCAGGCGGAGTGGTTGTCGGTTTGAGGTGACGGCCAGGGCCCGGCGGCTGGGAAACTTCGGCCCGCACCGACGTTTCGCGGCCCTACCGTCCCAGTCATGGATTCCCGCGAGCTCCTCACCGATGCCCCCGTGCCGCCCGTCGAAGTGAACATGGCCTGGCTGCGCGCGATGGTCGCGAGGTTCAGTAGTGGCGAGGACCACACCAGGCGGCGAAAGCTGGTCATCGAGGAACTCGCCAACGCAGAGCCGGAAACCCTGCGCCAGGCGGCAGCAGCGAAGCCCCACCAAGGGCCGGTGGCAACACTCGCCGAGGTGCTCGGATTCGACGTCGACCCGGCAGACGTCGACAAAGTGGCAAAGGCCTACCAGCCCCACTTCCCCCAGACCGCCGAGGCGGACAAAGCCGTGGCAAGGCTGGTCGAAGCCCTGGGCCGGCCCGACGAACGAACCGCCGCCAAAGTCGGCCTGCTGGTCCAAGCCGCCGCCACCGAGAGCCTGATCGAGAACCCCCAAGGCCCGCCCGTCCCCACCACTCGACGCTGGGTCGACGGCGCCGAAGTGATCGTCGACCTGAAAGACTTCCCCTTCGGCATCGGCCCCCACGCCTGCCCGGGAGAAGCCCACGCCAAGGCCCTCGCCGAAGGAGCCCTCAGCAGCACTCGCCAGTGAACCCCTGCGAGTAGGTCTTCAAAGTGTCGATCACCAGCGCCCGCTCGCCGGGCGACAGTGGCGCCAGCGCGCGTTCCCAAGCGCGGGCGCCCGGGGCCAGCCAGGCGTCGACGGCGGCGCGCTGGGAGGGGCTGATGCTGACGATCGTGCGGCGGCGGTCGGTGGGGTCTTCGGTGCGGGCGAGCACGCCCTGGCGGGAGAGGTCGCCGATCATGAGGCTGGCGGTGGTGGGGGCGATCTCGAGGCGGCCGGCGAGCTCGGTGACGGTCATGGGGCCGTCGAACAGCAGAATGGACAGCAGGCACAGGTGGCGCGGCGCCAACGTCAGGTCCGCGAGCTCGGGGGGCACCGGGGCGCGCTTGCCGCGGCCGGCCAGGCGGGGCATGAGCAGCAGCAGCTCGCGCACGCCGTCCTCGAGGCTCGGTCCGGTGGTCATCCCGCTCCTTCGACCAGAACCACGCAAACACCTTGTCGCGCAAGAGGATACCTCGCGTTGACATCAGTTTTGCAAACAAAGTAAGTTTGGTCGCAAAACCAAACTGGAGGGACCCACCCCATGTCGGACTGGAACCAGCAGATCATCGACGAGTTCCGCGCCAACGAGGGCAAGGTGGGCGGGATGTTCGAGGGCGCGAACATGATCCTGGTGACCCACACCGGCGCGAAGAGCGGCACGCAGCGCGTCGCGCCCCTGGTCTACACCACCGACGGCGACGGCCGGTACGTCATCGCCGCGTCCAAGGGCGGCGCGGACACCAACCCGGACTGGTACCACAACCTCGTGGCCAACCCGAAGGTCACGCTGGAGATCGGCACCGAGAAGTTCGACGCCACCGCCAAGCTGATCGAGGACCGCGCCGAGCGCGACCGCCTCTTCGCCGGCATGGTCAAGCACATGCCCGGGTTCGCCGACTACGAGAAGAAGACCACCCGCCTGATCCCGGTCTTCGTGCTCGAGCGCTGAGCAAACAGCTCAGACGCCGGCCGGCACCGGCTTCGCGTCGGCAGGAACCGCGGCCCGTGCGGCTTTGCGGGCCTGCCGGCGCGTGAGCAGCCGTTTGCCGGTCGCGATCATCGGCTGCTCGACCCAGCGGTGGATCAGGTCGGCGATCGCGAGGTCGACCAGGAACACCGTCACGGCCGTGACCAGCCGGTTGTGACCCAGCGCCGGCACGGCCTGCACCACCACGAAGTGCACCGGGCCCTGCAGCAGGTACAGCGAGTACGACCGCTCGCCGACGAACCGCATCGGCGCCGTCGACAGCAGCCAGCGCGCCGGGCCCGGTGACAGCAGCACGATCAGCAGCAGCATGGTGACCAGCGCGTACGCGAGCAGCACCAGCAGGTTCTGCCGCGTCGCGACCCACAGCGGGTCGAGGTTCGCGTGCAGCACGAGGAACCCCGCGACGATCGGGATCGCGGCCAGCGGGTGCGTGAACGGCCGCAGCACGGCGAAGCTGCGCCGGTAGTGCAGCAGGATCGCGAGCAGGCAGCCGCCGAGCAGGATGGCGTAGTGGATGCTGGAGCGGTAGACGGCGGTCGGCGAGAAGTCGAGCAGCCAGCCGCCCTCGGTGGTCAGCGGCACGAGCGCGAGCAGCACGGCCATCGCCGCCAGCACCAGCGCGAGCTTGCGCCGCGCGGCGCCGATGCCGATCGCGACCAGCAGGAACGGCCACACCAGGTAGAACTTCTCCTCGATGCCCAGCGTCCACGAGCCGGAGAAGAAGTTGTCCGAGCCGTTGCCGTGCGAGCCGGGGAAGAACTCGTTGAGGAACGTCAGATAGTACTTCAGCGCGTGCGGGAAGTCGCGCGCGAGGAACTCGCCGCGCAGCAGCACGAACGCGATGATCCCGCCGAGGATCACCAGGTACGGCGGCAGGATCCGGAACACGCGCCGCACGTAGAACCCGCTCAGCGAGATGCGTCCGGTGCGGTCCTGCTCGCGCAGCAGCAGCGTCGTGATCAGGAACCCCGACAGCACGAAGAAGATGTAGACGCCCACCCAGCCCGACGGCCACACGAACTCCGGCCCGGCGAAGTGGAAGAACACGACGATCGTCGCGGCGATGGCGCGCAGGCCGTCGAGGCCGGGGAACCTGCGCATGCCGAGGTACTCGTCATGGCTCATCGTTCGCAAGAAATCGACCCCAATCGCCTGGCTGCGGTGGGAGTATAGGTGGACGATCATGGGCACCCGCGCGGCGGGCCCACGCCCGTGACCTGCGATTACTCTGGGTGGTGGGTGCTGTGGCGCTGCTGGTGATCCTGGTCGGGGCTGTGCTCGTGGTGATCGGCGTCGCCGCCGCACTCGACCTCCGGGCCCGCCGCCGCGGCCGGCGCGCCGCCGAAGACGGCTGGGACGCGCTCAAGGAGACGCGCCGCGATTTCCACGCCGCCGAGGTCGCGCGCTACCAGAGCAGCGACCTCACTTGGCTCGACCGCGTCCGCCGGAACAAACGCTGACGGCCGGCGGACCCGAGCGGGATCCACCGGCCGTCTGCGAGAGAACTAGCAGCCCTCGCCGATCCGGCCGGCGTAGCGCTGCTTCCACGTCGAGTCGCCCTCGACCGTGATGACCACGTCGTAGTAGCCGTTCTCGGTCGGCCAGTTCACGATCGCCGGCAGCACGCCGAGCACCGTGAAGGTCTTCGTCCCGCCGCTGAAGTCGTTCGCCGTCAGCTTGTAGTACATCGGCTTGAGCAGGTTGTCGTTGTGCAGCGTGAAGCGCACGTGCTGCTCCCGCACCAGCAGCGTCGGCTGCAGCAGGTCGGCGTCCACGCGCGGGTCGTGCCCGGACGAGGTGACCTTGCCCGCGAACGAGCGCACGAAACCGTCGTTGGAGTAGATCGAGAACGCGTACTCGCCGCCGGTGGCGGAGGTGTCCCAGGTGTAGGACTGCGACTTGCGTTCGGTGACCGTGAACGGCGTGCTGGTGAACGGCTTGAGCTTGTCCGGGAAGACCTGGAAGCTCACGGCCTTGCCCTTGTCGCCGCCGGCCAGCGTCAGCTTCGCCGTGACGTGGCCCTTGTGGTCCTGCGTGACCGTGGCGTGCGGGTGGAAGTTCAGCGGCCGCGGCTTCATGTGGCCGGCCGCGACCTTCACCGGCTGCTCGGCCGTCGGGTCCGCGAACGTCGCCGGCCCCGTCTGCGGGTGGGCGAAGTCGAGCGCGCTCGTCAGGTCACCCGCGATCGAGCGGCGCCAGTCGCTGATGTTGGGGCAGGTGAACGGCTTGCCGAGGTGCGCCGCCCACTTCTCCAGGAACTTGATCGTCGAGGTGTGGTCGAAGACCTCCGAAGCGACGTAGCCACCGCGCGACCACGGCGAGACCAGCAGCATCGGCACGCGCGGGCCGAAGCCGAGCGGGTACGAGCCGGTGTACTCGCCTTCGGTGCCGGCCTCGGGCCACGGCGGGAGCACGTGGTCGAACTTCCCGTCGTTCTCGTCGTAGTTGAGGATGAACAGCGTGTGGTTCCAGATGTCCGGGTTGCTCTGCAGGATCGAGAGCACCTCCTGGACGTAGCGCTCGCCGTGCAGCGTGTCGGCGTCCGGGTGCTCGGACCAGCCGTAGGGCGCGACGATCCACGAGACGGCCGGCAGCGGGTGCTCGGCGCCCGGCTGGCAGGCGTCGCGGAAGTCCTTGAGGACGGCGTGCAGGTTGGCGTCGGAGTCGTCGTTCGGGGTGGTCTTGCCGGCGTAGTAGGTGGCGTTGCCGCGCCAGATCAGGCCGGTGCCGGGCTGCAGCTTCGGGTCCAGCGGGCTGAGGCCGTTGGGCTCGAAGCCCTTGAAGTACTTGAGTTCGTTGTCGCCGTAGTCGCCGATCCACGAGCTGAGGTAGCCCTGGCGGCCGTTGCCGCTGTTGTCGGAGTAGAGGCGCCAGTCGATGCCGGCCTGCTGCAGCTGCTCGGGCACGGTGATCCACGGGCGGCTGTAGTTCGACTCGTCGGTGTTGCCGGTCTCGGTGTTCGACGTGCCGCTCCACAGGTATTTGCGGTTCGGGTCGGTCGGGCCGAACTCGGAGCAGAAGTTCTGGTCGGCGATCGTGTACTGGGCCGCCACCGAGTGGTAGAAGCTCATGTAGCCGTCGCTGTGGTAGTTCATGCAGCTGGCGCCGTTGTGCTGCACCCACTGGTCCCAGCTGCGGTGCGCGACGTCGCCCCAGGCACCGTGGTCGTTGCCCCACATGCCGTCGTCGACCTTCGGCGTCACGATGGCGCCGGTCTTGTCCTTCTGCTGGAAGACGGTGGTGCCGTCCTGGAACTTCAGCGCCTGCTTGTCGTTGAAGCCGCGCACGCCGGGGAACGTGCCGAAGTAGTGGTCGAGCGAACGGTTCTCCTGCATCAGGATCACGACGTGCTTCAGGTCGGACATGTCGCCTCTGAACCCTCTGGGCAAGCCGTTCTTGCCCAGGGTCGCGGCGCTCGCGGGGCCGGCGTCGGCGATCCCGCCGAACATCAGGGCTCCGGCGGCGACGCCCGCGCCCTGCAGGAACCGGCGGCGGGTGGGGCCGGCTTCGGGCTCGGGGGTGGGGGTGGTGGGGTCGGCGGACAAGGTACAACTCCTCACGCGGGGGTGGTGTCGACCGTCGATCCAATCCAGCCGACACCAACGCCGCGTGAACACCTGCGAAGCGATCACTGGCAGGCGGCCGACGGTTGAGGGCACACGGTCCCACGAGCCCGCGCCGAGTGTCCGAAACCGCACAAAACGCCCAGTTTTGGTCAGGCGTTTTCGGGTGTGCGGATCGAGTGGAGAACGGGCAACCGCCGCGATGAGAAGAACCGGCCGGCGAACTCACCGGGGAAATGAATTCGCCGGCCGCGGTTTCAGGAAATCAGTTGTACCAGTCGAGCAGTGTCGGCAACAGGGAAACGCTCTTCACGCGCACCTGCGGTTCGCCGAGCACATTTCCCCACGGCACGGTCATGTGCCCGGAAACGCCGCAGCCGATGTCGAACCAGCCGCCCTTCGGGTGTGCCGAGTCGAATCCCCAGCCCTGCACGCAGGCGGTCTGGTTGTTCGTCACGGTGAAGCTGTAACCCTGCTTGCGGCCCGGCGAGCCGAACACGCTGCAGCCCGAGTGCGACGCCTTGCTCCAGACCTGCGGCGCGCCGCCCGCCTGGTGGGCGCCCGAACACGCATTGGCCGACTGCGGTGCCGCCTCGGCTGTGGCGCCGGTGAGCAGCACGCCCCCGGCGACTGCGGCCGCGGCGACGACCGCGCCGAGCCGGGAAAAACGGCGCGAAGAATCCTGAATACCCATTCGCGGTGAACCTTCCCAGTAGTGCCAGCCCCCAGAATTCGACTGGCCTGGCGCAAATCTACTCAGAGCGCGAGCGGCGTCGAGGGCTCCGGTGAAAACTTAAGATCGACTTAGGAGAACGGCTGGCCGTACACGAAACTGCGCAGCCGGCCTGTTGCGGTGAGCGGGACGAACAGTTTGTCGTGAGCCGCGCGCACGGGGTCCGGGCCAGATTCGTCCAAAACGGACAGGGCGCGGATCGTGTAACGCGATTCGGGCGTGAAGTCCGGGGCCGTCGACCGGGTGTAGGCGCCGCCGAGGAGGTCGATGATCAGCACGGTCGGCACGGGCGCGCCGGGGCCGGCGTGCTCCAGGATCGCGTCGATCGTGGGGTCGGGCAGCTGCGCGACCACGCGGTTGTCGCCGAGGTACGCGTGGGGGTGCGGCGGCTCGGCGGCGATGGAGCCGGAGTCGGTGAACAGCATGGTGTCGAGCGTGTCCACGAGCGGTCCCAGCGCGCGCAGGGGAGCGACGAGCCGCGGGCCGTCGTCGCCGAGGTAGGCGACGCGGACGTGGGCGATGTGCTTGCCGCGCAACGGTTCCGGCACCATCGGCAGGTCCGGGTAGGGGATCAGGGCGAGCGACGTGGTGAGCGTGTCGGGCTGGTCGGCGGTCCAGTCTCGCCAGGTGCGCAGGACGTCGGCCGGCTTCGGGGTGTCGAAGTAGAGGCCGCCGCCGTACAGGCCGGTCACGGGGACGAGCCCGAACTCCAGCGCGGTGATCACGCCGGCGCCGAGGTCGGTGGTGCGTTCGAGCGTGCCGTCGGCGGTCACGACGTCCGCGGAGCGCACCTGGTCGGAGGCGAGGCCGTAGCGGCGCCCGAGCAGGCTGAAGCCGCCGCCGAGCGTGTAGCCGACCACGCCGACGCCGGGCGCCGAACCGCTGAGCGGCGCGAGCCCGTGCTCGGCGGCGGCTTCGAGCACCTTGCCCCAGGTCGTGCCGGCCTCGACCCGGGCGACGGCGTCGACCGGGTCGATCTCGACGCCGGTCATGCGCCGCGTCGAGATCAGCACGCCGTCGGCCGGGGCGCGGAGGCCGTGACCGGTCGCCTGGACCGCCACGGGCAGGTCGCGGGCCGCGGCGTGGCGCACGGCCTCGGCGACGTCGTCGGCCGTGGTGGCGGCGACGACCAGCTTCGGCGTCGACTCGATGCCGGTCTGGAAACCGGCGATTTCCTCGCGGTAGCCGTCCTGGCCAGGGGTGAAGGTTTGCATGACCCCAGCGTGGCTCGGGGCGTTCGAGAAGTCCAAGAGATAGTGGTTCCGCTGGCTAGAATCAGCGCTTATGGAACTGCATCAGCTCGAGTACTTCGTGGCCGTCGCCGAGGAAGCCAACTTCACGCGCGCCGCCGCCCGGATGCACGTCGCGCAGCCCGGCGTCAGTGCGCAGATCCGGCGCCTGGAACGCGAGCTGGGGCAGCCGTTGTTCGACCGGTCGGGACGCGCGGTGCGGCTCACCGACGTCGGCGCCGCCGCGTTGCCCCACGCCCGCGCCGCGCTCGCCGCGGTGGCCGCTGTGCGCGAGACGGTCGCCGAGCACGAAGGTCTGGTCCGCGGGCAGGTGGCGATGGGGATCGTGACGTCGGCGGGACCGGTCGCGTTGCCCGATTTCCTGGCCGGCTTCGCCGAGCGGTACCCGGGTGTCGAGATCACCCTGGGCGAGGCCAATTCCGACGTGATGGTCGAAGCGCTGCGCGAAGGCCGCCTCGACGTCGCCGTGATCGGCCTCGCCGACGGCGTGCCCGCGGGCCTCGCCGCGCAGGTCGTGCTCGACGAGGCGGTCGTCGCCGTCACCGCGCCCGGCGACCCGCTGGCCTCACGCGACGAAGTGGCGTACTCCGACCTGGCCGGCCGCGGCCTGATCTGCCTGCCCAAGGGCACGGGCGTGCGCGGCGTCCTCGACCGCGCCTTCGCGACGGCGGGGGTCCACCCGCGCGTGACGATCGAGGCCAGCGACCCGAACGTGCTGGCCCAGCTGGCGATGCGCGGCCTCGGCGTGGCGATCGTGCCGGAGTCCCTCGCGCGGTACCACGCCACCGAGCTGCACACGCTGCAGCTGCGGCCTCGGCTGCGCGGTCAGCTCGCGCTGGCGTGGCGGGCCGACGGTCCGAGCGGTCCCGCCGCGCGCACGTTGATCGAGTTCGCGCGTTCGGTGCTCTAGCCGCCTCCCTCGGGTCCGGCTTCAGTGTCGGTCTGCTGACAGGTTCAGTCCGTACCGGTCCGGTCGGCAACGTCGAGGTGGCCGATCGGGCGATACCGCCGCACAGTGCTGCCGACAAGGCCCGGAAACGCCTGCGCGACCTGGAACTTCGGTGACGAACCCACGAACCCCGTCTCGCCGAGTGCGTCGAGGTGCGCTGCCTCGCTCACCCACTCCGCGTAGTTCGCGACGCGCGTGCCGTCGGCGCTGAGGTGGAAGTGGGCCGAGATCCCGCCGGGGTGGGGACGGGAGTCGGCGAGGGCCTCGAAGATCGTGTCGACCCACGCCTTCAGCCGCGCTTCGTCGGGGCTGTCGAACGCCACGGAGACGAGCACGACGCAGCCCGCCGGTGGCGCATCGGGCCGCCGGGCGCTGCGGTAGAGGTGGAATTCGCTCCCGTCCGGTTCGGGTTCGCGCGCCCACTGTTCGTAGGTGAACCACCCTTCGTCGCCGGTGAACACCGTGTGACTCAATCGTCCTGCCGCTGGAGCCGGCGCGCTGAGCTCAGGCGAACCGTCGCCCTGGCGGATGCGCACGGCCGCGACGCCCGCGCGGCCCGGGTCGGGAAAGGTCATGGTTGCCTCCTGGTGAAGTTCCCGTCTGGGAGATCCCTGTCTTGGAGATCCCCGTCTTGGCGAACACTGTGGAACTTCAAGGCGTCTTGAAGTCAAGCCGCTCTTGACTCCGGGTAAACAGTCGCGTTTCCTTGATCCACGAGGAGGCGCGATGGGTGACGCACTCGAGAAAGCCATGGTCGGCATCGGGCTGATGGCTGGCAGCGCCAACGTGATCATGCAGCTCGGGCGGGCGCCGGTGGGGTACGGGGTGATGGAGAGCCGCGTCGAGAGCGGGAACCTGTTCCGGCACCCGGTCAAACGGGCGCGCACCACGGGGACCTACCTGGCGGTCGCGGCGTTCGGGACCGACGAGGAGCGTAAGGCCTACCGCAAGGCGGTCAACGGATCCCACCGTCAGGTGCGGTCCACGAAGGACAGTCCGGTCGCTTACAACGCCTTCGACCCCGAGCTGCAGCTGTGGGTCGCCGCGTGTCTGTACAAGGGGCTCGAGGATGTGCACGCGGCGTTCTTCGGTGGGGCCGCGCCCGAGGAGCTGTACGCCGACGCCGTGGTGCTCGGCACGACGCTGCAGGTGCGGCCGGAGATGTGGCCCGAGGACCGCGAGGCGTTCGCGAAGTACTGGGCCGACGGGCTCGACCGGGTGACCATCGACGACCGGACCCGCGCGTACCTCACCGACCTCGTCGACCTGCGGTTCCTGCCGCAGCCGTTCCCACTGGTGTTCGGGCGGTTCCACCGGTTCGTGACGACCGGGTTCCTGCCGGCGTGTTTCCGGGAGCACATGCGGTTGTCGTGGACCGAACACGATCAGCGAACATTCGAACGTCTCACGCGCGGGATCGGACACGTCGTGCGGCACCTCCCGCGCAGCGTGCAGCGGTTCCCGTACAACGCGTACCTGCGTGATCTCCGCAAGCGCCGCCGCGAGGGCCGTCCGCTCGTGTGAAGCGGTTGACCGACGCCCGCGCGGTGGGCGAAGGTAGGCCGATGAGCAGCGACGACGTACGCGATGGTGTCAAACTGACCAATCTCGACCAGCCGCTGTTCGCCGACGCCGGCGCGACCAAACGCGACCTGCTCGACTACCTCGACGGCGTCTCGCAGCGGCTCCTGCCGGTGCTGCACGACCGGCCGCTGTCGGTGGTGCGCGTGCTGCGCGGGCAGGACGCGTTCATGCAGAAGAACCTGCCGAAGTACACGCCCGAGTTCGTGCCGCGCGTGAAGCTGTGGGCCGAGAGTTCGAAGCGGGAAGTCTCCTACGCGTTGTGCAACGATCGCCCCACACTCCTGTGGTTCGGCAACCAACGCGCGATCGAATACCACCCCACGTTGACGCTTTTCGACCACACCCAGGGCCCGACCCACCTGATCATGGACCTCGACCCGCCCGAGGGCGCGCCGTTCGGCGTCGCCGTCGCGGGCGCGCGCCTGGTCCGCCAGGCACTCGCCGACGCGGGGCTGGCCGGTGCGCTGAAAACGAGCGGCTCCAAGGGTGTCCACGTCTTCGTGCCGCTCCAGCCCGGCCAGGCCCACGAGGACGTCGCCGCCGCGACCCGCGCGGTCGCGGCCCGCGCCGAGCGCCTCGACCCGGACCTCGCCACCACCGCGTTCATCCGCGAAGACCGCCACGGCAAGGTGTTCCTCGACTCCACCCGCGCCGGCGGCGCCACCGTGGTCGCCGCCTACAGCCCACGCGTGCGGCCCGGCCTCACCGTGTCGTTCCCGATCCCGTGGTCCGCGGCCGACGACGTGACCCCGCGCGACTTCACCGTCCACACGGCACTCGGCCTCCTCGGCGACACCGACCCGTGGGCGTCGGAAATGCCCGCACCGCAGGCACTTCCGGACGACCTCGTCGCCGAAGGCCACACCATCCCGATCGCCCGGGTCGCCGCGATGCACGAGGGCAAACGGCGAGCCAAGGCCCGGCGGGAAGCCGACAGCTAAGGCGGCTAAGACTGCGGAGGCAGAGCCAGCAAGTCCTCGTGCTCCACAACCGCCGACTCGAGCTCCCGCCGATATCCCGCCAACTCCAACGCCGGATTCTCCTCCTCGGCCGCGGAAACCCAGCCCGAGAACCACGTCTCCATCAACGCCGCGTCCTGAGCCCCGAGCCGCCACGGCGTCGCCACCCGCCGCACCGCGAACCCCCGCGCGGCGAACTCCGCCGCCGCGAACGCCACCGCGTCCGGCCCCAGCCGGCCTTCCCGGCGCTGGTGCGCGTTGAACGCCGCCCCCACCGCCTCGTCGCGCGGATCCGGCGGCGTCAGCGCGACCCGCCCGACCACCGACAACGTCAGCAACGCCGGCACCCGCGCCCCCGCACAAGCGTCGACCAGCCGCCGGATCTCCTCCGGCGTGAACAGGTCCAGCAACGCCGACGCGGTCACCAGCGAGGTTCCCGAAAGATCCGCCGCCGTCAGCCGTGTGACATCTCGAACCTCGCCTGTCGCATTCTCAACACCCGCGACCGCCAGCCGCACCAGTCCCGGATCCTGGTCGTGCAAGATCCACCGCTGCGGCCGCGGCAACCGGCCCGTGAGCCAGCGGCTCATGGAACCGGCGCCACAGCCCAGGTCGCGGACCACGACCGGCGTGGCCGGCTCGAGCGAGTCCACAAGGGACGCGGCGCGCGCGACGGAATCCGCGCCTTCCCGCAGCCGCAACCACTCCGGCGCGTAGCCGGAGGGATCCACCTCGGTCAAAGCGAACGCTCGTACCCGGCCGAAGCGACGTGCGACTCGTGCAGCGTCACCGAAATCCCCGACAGCCCGTGGGCACCTTCGCCGAGCTCCCCGGCGTGCACGGCGTCGGCCAGCCGGTCGGCGATCACCTTCGCCAGGAACTCCGTGGACGTGTTGATGCCCTCGAACGCCGGGTCGTCGTCGAGGTTGCGGTAGTTGAGGTCGGCCAGGACGGAGCCGAGCTTCTGAGTCGCGAGGCCGATGTCGACCACGATGTTGTCGGAGTCGAGGTCGGTGCGGCGGAACGTGGCGTCGACGACGAAAGTGGCGCCGTGCAGCTTCTGCGCCGGACCGAAGACCTCACCGCGGAAGCTGTGGGCGACCATGATGTGGTCGCGGACGGTGACGCTGAACAAGATTTTCTCCTTACGTACCCAGTGGATAAACGATCCGGTGCGCGAGCCCCGGCAGGTCCCCGCCGGCGAGGCGGGAGATGAGGTCCGGCAGGTCCGCGAACGCGGTCTCGCCGGTGACGAGCACGTCGAACGCCGGGTCGGCCAGCAGCCGCAGAGCCGTGGCCATGCGGTCACCGTAGGTGCGCCGCGCCGAACGGGCGGGGGAGACCGTGCCCACCTGGCTGCTGCGGATCGTGAGCCGGCGCGAGTGGAAGTTCTCGCCGAGCGGCACGCTCACGCGCCGGTCGCCGTACCAGCTCAGGTCCACCACCGTCGCCTCGCGGCCCAGCAGCTCCAGCGACCGCGCGAGCCCCGCGTCGGTCGCGCTGGCGTGCACCACGAGGTCGAGGTCGCCCTCGGCGTCCTCCGGCCGCACGTAGCGGATGCCGAACGCCGCCGCGACCTTCTCCCGGGCCGGGTCGGTGTCCACGAGCTGGACGTCCGCTCCCGGGAAGCGGGAGAGCAGCCCGGCGACGCTACTGCCGACCATCCCGGCCCCGACCACGGCGATCCGGTCGCCGACCAGGGGCGCGGCGTCCCACAGCGCGTTCACGGCCGTCTCCACGGTGCCCGCGAGGATGGCCCGCGCGGCCGGCACGTCGTCCGGCACCACCGTGACCGCCGAGGCCGGCACCACGAACTCGGTCTGGTGCGGGTACAGGCTGAACACCGTCCGCCCCACCAGCTCGGACGGCCCGGCCTCGACGCGCCCGACGTTGAGGTAGCCGTACTTCACCGGGAACGGGAAGTCGCCCTCCTGGAACGGCGCGCGCATCACCTCGCGCTGGCTCTCGGGCACGCCGCCGCGCAGCACCAGACTTTCCGTGCCGCGGCTCATGCCGGAAAACAGCGTCCTGACCAGCACTTCGTCCAGCCCCGGCGCCGGCACCTCCGCCGCCCGGATCTCGCCGGTTCCGGCGGATTTGAACCAGAAGGCCTGTCCCGTACGTGTCATGGTCGTCCTCCTCTGCCGCGAGATCGAGGCGATATGGCTGTCACCACCACTACACGATCACGTTCCACCGTGGGTTCACTCGTTCGGCAGCAGGCCGCGGGTGCCGGAGCCCAGGTGGCGCTGCTGGGCGTGCTCGCCCTGACCGTCGGCCTCGGCGCCGCCGGCTGGGCCGCGGGCCTGGCGTACGCCGTCGGCCTGTGGGCCCTGCTCGCGGGCGCCGCGCGCAAGGCCGGTGCCCGGTCCCTGGGCCCCGCCGACCACGTCACGCTCGCCCGCGCCATCCTCATCGGCGGCGTCACCGCGCTGGTCGCGAACCACCTGAACGGGGGAGCGCCGCTCGCCGTGCTCGTGCCGCTGGCTTCGGTCGCGCTGGCGCTCGACGCCGTCGACGGGCAGGTCGCGCGCCGCACCGGCACATCCTCGGCGCTCGGCGCTCGGTTCGACATGGAGTCCGACGCGTTCCTCATCCTGGTGCTCAGCGTGCTGGCCGCGGAGACGTTCGGCTACTGGGTCCTCGTCATCGGCCTGATGCGCTACGCGTTCGTCGCGGCGTCCTGGGCCCTGCCCTGGCTCAACGGCACACTGCCGCCCAGCCGGGCGCGCAAGGTCGTCGCCGCGCTGCAGGGCGTGCTGCTCGTGGCCGCGGCTTCGGGCCTGCTGCCGCACCTCGCCGGCCTGGCCGTCACGGTGGCCGCCCTGGCCACCCTCGTGTGGTCCTTCGGCCGCGACGTCCTGTGGCTGCACAGCGCCCACCGAGCCCACCGCACCGCCGCACTCCCGGAACCCCGCGCCGGCCACGCGACGTGCGTCGTCCGGCGCCGTTCGACCCTGCGTCGCCACCACCACCTGGCGACCCGCAACCCGTAGCCGGAAGAGACGGGGATCACGCGCCCGGGTTGCCCGGTTTTCCCTCGCCACGGGGTCTCGAGGGTAGCTGCGGACACCCTCGCGTCACCCTTCGGCTGACGCGAGCTTCGCCGCCATCCTCTCGGCGTCACCCGTGCGGCCGTGGGACTGGAACAGCTCGCGCGCCCGCGCCCACACCTCGCGCGCGGCGGCCGGGTTGCCGAGGGCGGCGTGGGTGTCGCCGAGGTTGGCGAGGATCACGGGCTCGTCGTAGGCGTCTTCGGTGTCGCGGGCGAGCGCGAGAGCGGCCGTGTAGTGGTCGAGCGCGTCTTCGTGTTCGCCCATCGCCGAGGCGATGTAGCCGAGGCTGTCGAGCGTCACGGTCTCCGCGCGGTGGTGCTCGTGCTTGCGGCACAGCGCGAGCGCCTGTTCGCAGTGTTCGCGGGCTTCGGCCAGGAAGCCGAGCTGCGCGGAGTACCAGCCGAGGGTGTTCAACGCGTCGGCCTGGCGCAGGCCGTTGCCGGTGGCGCGGTAGTGCTTCAGCGCGGCGGCGGTGTGGTGCAGGGCGCCGTCGAAGTCGCCGCTCTGGCCGAGCGCCCAGCCGAGCGCGCGGGACGCGTCGGCGGCGAGATCCGCGTGTCGCGCAAGGGAAAGTGCCTCACGCAGGTGCCGGAGGGCGTGGTCGTGGGACCCGGTGCGCGTGTAGGCCGTGCCGAGGTACATCGCCACGATCGCCTGCGGTTCCGGGTCGTCGAGGGCGTGGGCGGCGGCGTGGCCGGCCTGCCACGCCGTGAGGTCTTCGACGAGCTGGCCGTGAATCACGTGGTAGCCACTGATGCTCCACGCGAGCCGCCAGACGTCCTCGTGCGCGCCGCGCTGCACGGCGGAATCCAGCGCCGCGCGGAGGCTGTGCTGTTCGTCGTCGAACCAGCGCGTCGCGGCCCGGCGGTCGGCGAGCGGCGGCGCGGTCGCTTCCGGGAGGTCGATCGACTGGCGTTCCGGCCGCAGCAGGCGGTTCGCGACGCCGGCCGTGTGCAGCAGGAAGTCGGTGAAGCGCCGGAGTGCCTCGGCGCGTTCCGGCGGGGTGACGAGCTCGTCCGCGTACAGCCGTAGCAGGTCGTGCATCCGGTAGCGGCCGGGCAGGTGCTCCTGCAGCAGGTGCGCGTCGACGAGGCGGCGCAGCCCCGCCCGCGGCCGCTCCAGGCCGGCCAGCGCGCCCGCGCCCGCGAGGCTCACGTCCGGTCCCGGCACGGCGCCGAGCAGCCGGAACACGCGCTGGGCGCCCGCGTCGAGGGCGTCGTAAGACCACGAGAACACCGCCCGGACGTTCGTGGCCAGGTCGCCGGCGTCCAGCGCGTCGAGCCGAGCCGACGCGTCCTCGAGCTCGCGCGCCAGCACCTCCAAGCGGAACCGTGGGTTCGCCCCGGCCCGGCTCGCGACGACGCTGATCGCCAGCGGCAGACCGCCGCACCAGCGCACGAGGTCGGCGACGGCCGCGGGCTCCGCCGCCACGCGCCGGTCGCCGAGGTGGCGCGTGAGCAGCTCGCGCGCCTCACGTTCGGCCAGCTCGGCCAGGTCCAGCAGCTGCGCGCCACGGACGCCGAGGCCGCCGAGGCGGTGGCGGCTGGTGATCATCACGGTGCACGTCTCACTGCCCGGCAGCAGCGGTTCGACCTGCGCCGCGTCGCGCGCGTTGTCGAGCACCACGAGCAGGCGCCGGCCCGCGGCGAGGCTGCGGTACAGCGCGAAGCCGCCTTCGGGGTCGGCGGGCACGGCCGCGGGCGCGACGCCGAACGCGTCGAGGAAGTGGCGCACCACGGCTTCGGGCCGTAGCGGCGAACCGGCCGGATCGAAGCCGCGGAGGTTCACGTACAGCTGGCCGTCGGGAAACCGCGCGACGTTGCGGTGCGCCCACCGCAGCGCGAGCGACGTCTTGCCGATGCCGCCGGCGCCACCGATCGCCGAGATCGCGACCGTGCCCGAGCCGCCGGCCATCGCGGCGTCGAGTTCGGCCAGCTCGGCGTCGCGCCCGACGAACCACCGCGGCGGCGCGGGCAGCTGGCGTGGCACGGGCGTCTCGCGCGGCGGGCTGAGCTCCGGGTCGGTGGTGAGGATGCGCTGGTGCAGCTCGCGCAGCGCGGGACCGGGGTCGGCGCCGAACTCGTCGGCGAGCCGGCGGCGGATCCGGTCGTACTCCTCGAGCGCGCCCGCCTGCCGCCCGGCGCGGTAGCGCGCGAGCATGAGCTGGCCGGCGATCCGCTCGTCGAGCGGGAAGGCCGCGGCGCGCTGGGCCGCGTCGGCGAGCACGGCGTTGTGCTCACCCAGCCGCAGCGCGAGGTCCGTGCGGTCGAGCTGGGCGGACAGGCGTTCGGCGGCGAGCGTTTCGCGGGCGGCTTCGGCCCACGGGGTGTCGAGGCCGGCGAACGCGTCGTCGCGCCACAGGGCGAGGGCCTCGTCGAACAGCTCCGGCCGCCGTTGCGATCGAGCCTGCGCGACGAGCGCGCGGAACCGCTGCACGTCGACGCTCCCGGGCGGCGTGGTGAGCACATAACCGCTCGGGCCGTGCTTGATCTCGACGCCCTCCGCCGCCGCGAGCGTGCGGCGCAGCCGGGAGAGGTAGCTGGCGAGCAGCCGGTGCGCGCGGTACGGCGGCTCGTCCGCCCACACGCGCTCGACGATCCGCTCCGTGGACACGGGCCGGTTGGCGTCGGCGAGCAGCGCGGCCAGCACCCAGCGCTGCCGCGCGTGCCCGAGGTCGACGGGCTCGCCGGCGACGTGCGCCTCCACGGGGCCGAGCAAGCCGAACCGGACCAGGGTCATGGCCCATGCTTACCGCACCCGGGCGGGGGCGTGCGACCGGGAATCCCGCGTGACCTGCGAGTTCGCGATTCCCCAAAAAACTTCCGAACTCACGTGAACCGAACACGACCCCAGCCCCGTGTCACGGGCAAGAGCGGCTCCGGACGGTCCGGGAGCCCCGGTCGAACCCCCTTGGAGTTCCCCCATGTTCCGCAAGCACGCCCTGTTTTTCGCTGCCTTCGTGACGGCGGGCGCGGCCCTCCTGTCGGCCTGCGGCGGTCAGACGGACGGCACCCCGAGCGCGGCCCCGGCCGGTGCGGCGGTGAACGCCGGCGACGCCGGTGGCCTCGATCTGCTGAGTGGCACCGCCCGCAGCAACAACGCCGCTCGGGACACCGGCGACCTCGCCCCGGCCGGCGCGCCCGCGGACGTGCGCACCAAGTGGGTGTCGCTGCGCGCCGGCAAGGCGGGCAACCTGAACCCGGTCGTGATCAACGGCGCCGGGATGACGATCTACCGCTTCGACAACGACTCCCCGAAGCCGCCGAAGTCCACTTGCAACGGTGACTGCGAGAAGAAGTGGCCGCCGGTCAAGGTCACCAAGGGCACCAAGGTCTTCATCGCCGGCATCAAGAAGTCCGCGATCGGCGTCGTGAAGCGCGACGACGGCTCGCTGCAGCTGACGATCGGCAACTGGCCCGCCTACACGTTCTCCGGCGACAAGAACCCGGGCGACACCAACGGTGAAGGCGTCGGCGGCACCTGGTTCGGCATGAGCCCGACCGGTGGCAAGGTGCTCGACGGTTCGGGCTCCGGCACCGCTACCCCGCCGTCGGACAACCCGACCCCGTCGGGCGGCTCGAAGGCCGCCACCAGCACGATCCTGTTCGACGACGCGTTCTTCAGCGACAACGGTGCCTCGCAGGGCCTGTCCTTCGGTTCCGGTGACAACGCCTGCCAGAACCTCGCCCGCCCCGGTGTCACCTCGTCGCTGACCACCGACGGCACCCTCAAGCTGTGGACCGGCCCGAACTGCACCGGCAAGTCCACGGTCGTCGACAGCGACGTGAAGGACCTCTCCACGATCGGCTTCGACGACGCGATCCAGTCTGTCCACTTCGGCGCCTGATCTACTTCGAGCCGGTGCGGCCACTCGGTCGCGCCGGCTCTTTTTCCTTGGAGGAGCAATGATTTCGCGGTTCACGTGGGTGGCGACGCTGGTCGTGGGCGCCGTGCTGGTGGCCGGGTGCACCACGGCCGTCCAGGGCAGCGCGGGTGTCGACCGGCCCGACCCGGCCAAGGTCGCCGGCCTCGCCATCACCGACGGTCCCAGCGGACCGAAGGCCGGCGTCGCGGACACCGACCTGCCCGTGGCCAACACCGACGGCGGCGCGATCGACAAGCTCGCCGCCAACGCCGTCGCCGACGTCCAGCAGTACTGGACCGAGCAGCTGCCGGAGAGCTTCGGCAAGGACTACAAACCCGTCGGGCAGCTCATCTCCTACGACTCGCGCGGCCAGGGCCTGAACCTCTGCGGCTCCAGCACCGCCGGCCTCGTGAACGCGTTCTACTGCCCCTCCGGGGACCTCGTCGCGTGGGACCGCGGCGAGCTGTTGCCCATGCTGAACGACTCCTTCGGCCCGATGTCCGTGGTCGCCGTGCTGGCCCACGAGCTGGGCCACGCCGTGCAGACGCGGCTCGGCCTGAGCCCCAACACCCCGTCGATCGTGAAGGAACAGCAGGCCGACTGCTACGCCGGCACCTTCTTCCGCTGGGTAGCCGAGGGCAATTCGCCGCACTTCCAGGTGTCCACCGGCACGGGCCTCAACCAGATCATGGCCACGCTCTTCTTCATCCGCGACTCCGCCGGCTCCAGCTTCGACACCGCCGGCGCCCACGGCAGCGCGTTCGACCGCGTGTCCGCCTTCCAGTTCGGCTTCACCGACGGCCCGAAGCGCTGCGCCGCCATCGACAACGCCGAGGTCGTGAGCCGCACCAGCCAGCTGCCCTTCTCGTCGAAGGACCTCGACACGGGCGACGGCAAGGGAAACCTCGACGTCGTCGACCCGGCGAACCTGCAGGACCTGGAGTCGAGCCTGCGCGCCGCGTTCCCCAAGGGCGCCCCGAAGCTCACCTCCGACCCCGAGTCCTGCTCGGACGCTCGCGTGACCACGCCCGCCGCGTACTGCCCGTCGACCGACACCGTGTCGGTCGACCTGACCTCCCTGCGCCGCGTCGGCACCCCACCGTCGCGCGGCACCTCCGGCGGCTTCGGCGACTTCGCCGCGTTCGCCGAGGTGGCCTCCCGCTACGCGCTGTCGGTCGAAAAGGCCTACGGCCTGCGCCTGGACACGGCCTCCACGGGCCAGCTCACGGCCTGCCTGACGGGCATGTGGGCGGGCACGTTGACGCCGGACAAGAAGGCCACGCTGGAGCTTTCACCGGGTGACCTGGACGAAGCCATCGCCGAGCTGTTGTCGCCCAAGAGCGTCATCGCTTCCGACCCTTCCGGGGCGACGGTGCCTTCGGGTTTCGCCCGCGTGGAGGCTTTCCGCGACGGGTTCACGTCGCCGACTGTCGCGACGTGCACCAGCAAGTACGGCGCCTGAGTTCGGTTCCTGCGGCCCTCCCTCGCCGGTTCGGCGGGGTAGGGCCGTTTTCGTCGGTGGCACGAATCCCGCCAAACCCACGGATCACGCCGAAGTTCGTTGCCGGGCAATGATTTCCGCGCGTTCGCTGGTTCGACCATTCGGCAGCCCCGTTCGACGGCTGCCCACGTTGAACCAAGGAGTGCCATGGGCAAGACCGTCCTCGTCACCGGCGCGGGCTCCGGCTTCGGCGCGCTGATCGTGCGCGCGCTGGCCGACGCCGGCCACACCGTCCACGCGGGCATCCGCGACCTCGCCGGCCGCAACGCCCCCGCGGCCGCCGCGCTGGCGACCTACGCGTCCTCCCGCGAAGTGGCGCTGCACGCGGTGGAACTCGACGTCCGTTCGCAGGATTCGGTGGACACCGCCGTCGCCTCGATCACCGAGCCGCTGGACGTCGTCGTCCACAACGCCGCGTACCTCGCCCTGGGCCCGGCCGAGGCGTTCACCCCGGCCGACATCGCGGACGTCATGGACACCAACGTCTCCGGCCCCCAACGCGTCAACCGCGCGGTGCTGCCGCGCTTCCGCGAGCGTCGCCACGGCCTGGTGGTGTGGATCGGCTCCTCCAGCACCAAGGGCGGCACCCCGCCGTACCTCGCACCGTACTTCGCGGCCAAAGCGGCGATGGACGCCTTCGCCGTGTCGTACGCCGCCGAGCTCGCGCGCTTCGACATCGAGACCACGATCGTCGTCCCCGGCGTCTTCGCCCAGGGCACCTCGCTGTTCGCCAACGGCCACGCGGCCTCCGACACCGCCCGCGCCGCCGCGTACGACGCCGCCTACCCAGGCCTCCTCGACCACGTCGCCGCGCGGCTCTCCGACCTGGCCCCACCGGACATCGACGCCGGCGCCGTCGCCACCGCCGTCACCGACCTCGTCGCCCTGCCCCACGGCACCCGCCCCTTCCGCGTCCACATCGACCCGGTCGACGACGGCTCCGAAGCAGTCAGCACCGTCGCCGACGAGGCCCGCACGCAGTTCCTGACCCGCCTGGGCCTTTCCGACCTCCTCCACCCGCACGCGTGGTAAGGACGATCATGGACTTCTCACTGGAACGTCCGATACAACGCCGGGTGGGGGCCATCGGCGTGGGGGCGCAGTGGTGGAAGACGCTGCCCTTGTCGCGGAACGGGGTGGCGACGGGGATGCCCGCGATCACGCAGCGGCTTCCGAGCCGCTGATTCGCCCGGTACGCACCGGCGCCACAGCGAACTTCTCGATCATGAACCGCCAGAACAGCGGCACGGCCTCCGAACTCGGCCGGTAGATCCGATCGTCGTACCCGGTGTACGAGCGGTGCTCGATGAACACCCCGCCGGCACCGACGAACCCCGACGACGGCGACCGCACCACGACGACCTCGACCGGGAGCCGGTCGGGCACCGGGCGCGGCGTGACGATCAGGTCGTGCATCGAGGTCAGCCCGGCCAGGCGGGAGGCGCCGTCGCATTCGAGAACGCTGTCGACGATGTCCGCCATGTGCGCGAACTCCGGGTGCCGGTCCCCCATCTCGCGAAACCTCACGGCGATCTCCGGCCACGGGACCTCGCGGAAGGGGTAGGGGAAGGCTCGCGAGTCGATGAGCATGCGGCCATCATGCCGACCCGGCTGCTCCGCCGTCGATCGAAAATCTGGCCCGCACCGACAACACGATCGGCAGCGGCTCCCCACCCTCACTGAACCGTTCGAGCCCGAACCCCGCGTCCACCAACGCGTTGAGCAGCTCCGGCAACGGCCAGTGCGCCGCGCCCACCTTGTCCCGGATCCCTTGGTCCGTCCAGGAATCCTTCGTCCAGCGGCGCTCGCGGTAGCCCGCCCGGATCACCGCCGCGGCCGGGTCGCTTCGGTCCGCGAAGCTGCCGCAGAAACACGGGTGCACCCCGACGTGCACGAATACCCCACCCGGCCGCAGCACCCGCGCCACCTCGTGCAGCACGGCCGGGTACGCCGGCATGTCGGTGTGCACCATGACAGCGACGACCGCGTCCACGCTGCTGTCCCGCATCGGCAACCGCTGCGCGTCCGCGCGGGCGACGGGCATCCGCTCGCGCCCGTACCGCAGCATCCCGGCCGACAAGTCGACCCCGACGGGTGTCCACCCGAGCTCGCGCAGCACGCCCGCGTGAACCCCTGTGCCGCACCCGACCTCGAGGCACGCGCCCGAGCCTTCCCCGAGCAGCTCCCGCAGTGCGGCCGAGATCCCGAGCGGATCCGACTGCTGCGCGCCCAGGAACTGTCCCTCGTACCAGTCCGCGATCTCGTCGTACGCCGTCCTCACCCGCACCAGTGGACCGCTCGCGCCGCCGCGCCCGCCACCGTTTCCGCTCGAAGCGAATTACGATCTTGACCGAGCGCGAGCAACGAGGAGGTCTCCGTGCCCATCCCGACCCGCATCGCTGTCGTCGCCTTGGCCGCAGCGGTCCTCGCGACCAGCTGCTCCGCGAACACCCCGGCCCCACTCACGGTCTGCACCACCGGCGACTACCAGCCCCTCACCTACCGCGACCCCGCGACCGGCCGCTACTCCGGCATCGACATCGACATGGCCCGCGGCCTCGCCACCCACCTCGGCCGCGCGGTCACCTTCGTCCCCACGACGTGGTCGACGTTGATGCACGATCTCCCGAAGTGCGACATCGCCATGGGCGGCATCTCCGTCACCCCGGCCCGAGAGCAGCAGGCCGACTTCACCGCGCCCTACCTCGCCAACGGCAAAACGCCCCTCACCACCACCGCCCGCGCCGCGGATTTCCAGACCGTCGCCCAGATCAACACCCGCGGCACCCGCGTCCTCGAAGACACCGGCGGCACCAACATCGCCTTCGCGAAGCAGCACCTGCCCAACGCCACCCTCATCGTCTCCCAGGACAACACGCATTGCTTCGCCCAGCTCCTCACCGGCCACGCCGACGTGATGATCACCGACGCCATCGAGGCCGAATACCAGGCCCGCAAGAACCCCGGCCTCGTCGCCGTGCACCCCGCCCAGCCCTTCACGTCGGACCACAAGGCCTACCTGCTCCCGAAGGACAGCCCCCTTACCGCGCGGGTGAATGAGTGGCTCAAAGCCGCGCTGCACGATGGGACCTTCGACCGGTTCTACCGGCAAGCGTTCAGCTGAGAAATCCTCGGGAGTCCGAGTAAGAGCGTGTCTCGTTTGGATCTTCTGGCGGGTCTGCGATGATCTTGTGCTGTGATCGACTCGCTGTCGCAACGGTTGGTGCCCGATGAGTTGTGGGCGCTGGTGGAACCGCTGATCCCGCCGGCAAGGGAGCGTCCGCAGGGTGGTGGGCGTGCGCGGACGGATCCGCGGGCGGTGTTCACGGCGGTCGTGTTCGTGTTGACCAGTGGTTGTGCGTGGCGGCACCTGCCGCCGTCGTTCGGAGTGTCGGTGCCCACGGCGCACCGGACGTTCACCGAGTGGACCGAGGCGGGACTGTGGCGGCAGTTGCACCGGGCGGTTTTGGACGAACTGGACGGCCGGGGACTGATCGACTGGTCACGCGCGGTCCTGGACGGGGCATCCGTCAGGGCAAAAGGGGGCGGACTGACCGGCCCCAGTCCGGTCGACCGCGGCAAACCCGGCTCGAAGATCCACGTGCTGTCCGACCGGGCCGGCCTGCCCCTCACCGTCGGAATCTCCGCGGCCAACACCCACGACAGCCACGCACTCAAGCCCCTGATCAACGCGCTGCCGGCCATCCGCTCCCGCCGGGGACCCCGGCACCGGAAACCGGCCAAGCTCCACGCCGACAAGGCCTACGACATCCCCGCCCTGCGCGACTGGCTCCACCAGCGCCGGATCCTCCCGCGCATCGCCCGCAAAGGCATCGAATCCCGGGACACACTCGGCAAACACCGGTGGGTCATCGAACGGGCCATCGCCTGGCTGTTCGGCTACCGCCGACTCACCATCCGCTACGAACGCAAAGCCGGCCACTACCTCGCCTTCCTCACCCTCGCCGCCAGCATCACCTGCTACAAGAAACTCACCAAATGAGACAAGCTCTAATACTGCAACGACACTTCGTGATGGCCGCGTCGTCGGTAGTGGCTAGTACGTGCTCGGGCTTGGCTGGAGCGTCGCCATCGTGACCAGTGCATCGCATGCTGGATTGTGTGGCGGATCGGTGCGGTGACGCGGTTGAGCAGTTTGCGGATTTCGTTGGACGTGAGCGGTATCAGACCGGGTGCGGATCCCCTTTTTTCGCGGCGTCTCGGGTGATGACGAGGAATGCCGCCGCCGCCATGGAGAGGGTGATGTGCCGATACCATGCTTGGTATCGGCGGACCTGGTAGTGGTCGAGCCCTGTTTCGTTCTTCGCGGTTTGAAAACTTTCTTCGATTGCCCAGCGGGTTCCGGCGACGCGCACCAGTTCTTGGAGGTCGGTTGCGGCGGGGCCGAAGCAAATGTAGTAGGCGATCTCGGTGGGGTCGCTGACTGAGCGGCGGGCCAGCAGCCAGTGGCCGACCTCTGGTCGGCGCAGGGGGCGGATGTCGACGGCGGCCCAATCGTAGATCCGTTGCCCGTGGGCGCCATCGCCGCAGGACAGACGTTGCCAGGTGGCCGGGTCGACGTCCGCGATGACGGCGTGGACACGCCGCTGCCGCAGATCCATGGAAATCACCATCTGGGACTTGGGCACTGCGAGCACATGCGCGATGTCGTGTTCTTCCAGCCAGAGCCGTAGCCGCCCGACCTGCCCATAGGCTTCATCGGCGGTGAACCATGCAAACGGGATTCTCGCGGCGAGCGCGCGTTCCACCATCAGTTGTGCCAGTTCGGGCTTGGTCGCGAATCCGACGTCGTCGGGAATACCGGCTGCAGCGCACCTTCCCCGATCCGCGATCCACTCTTTCGGCAGGTACAACTCGCGATCGATCAAAGCCCGCCCCCGATCCGAGGCGTACGCCAAGAACACGCCGATCTGCGAATTCTCGATCCGCCCAGCCGTGCCCGAATACTGGCGCGCCACGCCGGCGGATTTCGTGCCCTTCTTCACGAATCCGGTCTCGTCGGCGATCAACACGCCACGTTCGGCGTCCCCGAGCACGTCGACCACCGCAGTGCGCACATCATCACGCATGCCCTCGGCGTCCCAGGCGTAGAAGTTCAGCAGCCGCTGCATGCCCTGCGGACCCGTCTCACCGGCCATCTCTGCCAGGGTCCAGCCGTTCTTGCGCTCGGCTTCCGCCAGCAGCCCCCGCAGGTAGGAAACCATTTGCCGCCGCGGCTCCACCCGCGAAAACCGCTCCGCGAACCGCCCCGCGAACGCAGCGAAACGCGCCGACCAGTCCGTCACCATCTCCAGCACACAAGATCAACTACACGACCGTCGAACCCGAGCCTAACCGACACGCCGGTAGATTCATAACGAAGTGTCGTTGCAGTACTAAGTGGCCGGTTGACGAAGGGTTGTTCCGGGCGTCGCCCGGAAACCCTCCTCGGTCAGGAGTCCTTCTCGCCAAACGTGAACCGGGACTGAAGGATCGGCCCCGGAATCGACGGATCCGGCCCCCGGCCGTAGCGCCTGCTGAAGACATCCACCGGCGACGTCGTGACGGTCCACCCGGACGAACGAAGAGCACCAGGTGTATCCGGCCGGGGATCCGGATCGAACAGGCTCCCCAAGTGCGACCCGGTTTCCGAGGTGCTGGTGTCGAAGAGTGTGTGGTCGCGGAGGGAGTCCTGGCCGGGGAGGGTTTCCAGGCCGACGCGGCTGCCGGGGGCCGACAGGGTGTTGAGGGTGGTGATGAGGGTGGTCTCGACCGGGGCGGGGAGGTAGAGGAGGAGGCCTTCGGCGATCCACGTCGTGGGGACGGCGGGGTCGAAGCCCGCGGCCAGGAGGACCGAGGGCCAGTCGTCCGCGAGGTCGGCCGTGAGGAGGTGGTGGGGCACAGGCGAAAGAGCGCCCAAGGAGTCCAGGACTTTGGTCTTGAAGGCGAGGACGTCGGGGCGGTCGATCTCGTAGCAGGTCGCCGACGGGGGCAGGGGCAGGCGCAGCGCGCGGGTGTCCAGGCCGGCGCCGAGGATGACGAGTTGCGGGGTGTGCGGGGCGGAGTCGACCAGGAAGTCGTCGAAGGTGCGGGCGCGGACGGCGAAGAAGCGGCCCAGGTGGCCCCAGAAGGGGTCGGCGTCGCCGAGCGGGACGTCGGAGATGCGGGTGGGCAGGGCGACGGGGGAGCTGGCCGAGCGGACGAAGTGCTCGGCGTACTCGTCGCGCAGCAGGCTGTGCGGGTGGTGGGTTTCGATGGCGCGCGCGGCCGCGACCATGAGGGCGGTGGAGCTGACGCCCGCCGCGAGATCTGAGTCCGACACCTGCTGAACACCTTTCGGCCGGGAAGTCGGCGCTCACGGTACCGGCAAGCCCGCCCGAACCGGATACCTCCATCGGGGTGATCAAGTTCCGCGTCCTGCCTGGCCGGACAGGAAAAAACTCAGCGGCCGCCGATGGTGGCGGCGGCGTCGGGGACCTGCTTGCCCGCGAAGGCGGGGCGGGCGCCGTACGGGTCGGCGTCTGTCCACAGTGTCGTGGGGACTTCCTTGCGCACCACGGGGATCACCTCGGCGGCGAAGCGCTCCAGCATTTCGAGCTGCTGCTCGTGCGGCAGCATCGTGGGCAGGCTGAACGACTGGAGGTCGTGGCCGAAAGCGGCGTGGAAGTACAGGATCTTGTCGATGATCTGCTGCGGGCTGCCCACCAGCACGGGACCTTCGGCGATGGCGTGGTCGATGTCGCGGAACACCATCTCGTTGCCCGGCGTGTGGTTGCCCGGCTTGTTGAAGAACTCGACCATCTTCTCGTACACCGGGCCGAAGTGCTCGCGAGCGTCCTGTGTGGAATCCGCCAGATACAGGAAACCCGCGCCGGCGCCGACGAAGGCGTAGCGGGGGTCGTGGCCGTGACGGTCGTACTCGGCGCGGTAGTGGTCGATGAGGACCTTGTAGTTGTCGCGCGGCTGGATGGCGTTGGCGCTGAACAGCGGGTCGCCCCACTTCCCGGCGAGTTCGGCGGACGTCAGCGTGGTCGCGGAGCCGTGCCAGACGCGGGGTGCGCCGGCGTACGGGCGCGGCAGGGTGGTGACCCCGTCGAGCGCGCCGCGGAACTTTCCTTCCCACGTCACGTTTTCCTCGCGCCACAGGCGACGCAGCAGCTCGTACTTCTCCGCCAGCTGGTCCCACTGCTGGCCGGGCTCGACGCCGAACATCGGCAGCTGCCGGGCCTCGTTGCCCTTGCCGATCACGATCTCGACGCGGTCGCGGGAGAGCTGGTCGATCGTCGCGAAGTCCTCGGCGATGCGCACCGGATCCGAAATGGACAGCACGGTGACGCCGGTCTGGATCCGGACCCGGCTCGTGGTCGCGGCGATCGCGCCGAGCAGCACGGTCACGCCGGCCGAGAGGAACGGGCCCGCGTGCCGCTCGCCGAGCGCCACCGCGTCGAAGCCGACCTGCTCGGCGCGCTGCGCGGTGTTCAACGCCTGCGCATACCGGTCGGACGTGCTGACGATCCGGCCCGTGACCGGGTTCTGCAGGTGCGGCAGGATGTCGAGGAGCTGGAATCGCACGGACGTCTCCAAGCGCTGGCAGTTGAACGTTCAGTCAAACGCTACGCCGCCGGACTTGAACCTTCAAGCAATCTCAAAACCGCGCCGGACGCGGTCCAGCAGCCCGTCGAGCGTGTCCAGATCGGCCTCGGAAAACGCGGCGAACGCGGTGCGCAGGTTGCGCGCGTGCACGGTCGCGGCCTGGTCAAGCACCTTGCGCCCGGCGTCGGTGATGGCCGCGTAGGCCACCCGACGGTCGGTCGGGCACGGGCGGCGCTCGACGTAGCCGGCCGCCTCGATGCGGTCGATCAGCCGCGTGATGCCGCCTGTGGTGAGCGCCACTTCATTCGCGAGCGCGCTCATCGTCAGCTGCCCGCCCTCCGAGCGGGCGAGCCGGATCAGCACCTCGAACCACGTGTGCTGCAGCCCGGTCTCGGCCTGCATGGCGGGCCCGAGCCGGCGCTCCAGCTGGCTGCTGGCCTCGACCAGCCTGCCGAACGTCGTGATCAAGCGGTCGTCGATCGGGTCCATGCCCCCAGTGTACGCGGAAAAGGTTGACGCGTCAGCTATTGCATCGGAAGGCATCTTGTGGTTACCGTGTCAGTATCTGAACTGTCAGATATTGAAGGAGCAGATAATCATGCGGATCGCCATCATCGGAGCCGGCAACGTCGGCTCGGCTCTCAGCAAGGCCGCCGTCGACGCCGGGCACGCGGTGACCCTGACCGCGACCAGCCCCGAGAAGGCAGCCGAGGTCGCCGCCGAGACGGGCGCGCGGGCCGCGGCGAGCAACCTCGAGGCGGTGGCCGACGCCGACGTCGTGGTGCTGGCCGTGCCGGGCACCGCCGTCGGCGCCGTCGCCCAGGAGATCGCGCCCGCCGTGCGCGGCAAGGTCGTGGTCGACGCCACCAACCCGCTCAACGCGACCTTCACCGATCTCGACATCGAAGAGACCGCCGCCGTGCAGACGCTGCAGCGCCTGGTCGCCGACGCCGCCGTGGTCAAGGCCTTCAACACCATCTTCGCCGGCCGCCTCGGCACCCCCACCGAGAGCGGCCACCGGCTCGACGCCTTCTACGCCGGCGACGACACCGACGCCAAGAAGGTGGTCGCGGAGCTGCTCACCTCGCTCGGTTTCCGCCCGATCGACGCCGGTGGCCTGCGCATGGCCCGCGCGCTGGAGGAGATGGCGTTCCTCAACATCGCCCTCAACGCCGGCAACAACTGGCCCTGGCAGTCCGGCTGGGCGCTGCTCGGCCCGACCGTCTGAACGCCGGCATTCCGATGAACGAGCCGGTCGTCGAGACCCGGGGTGACGAGGGACCGCTGGTCGTGCTGCTGCACGGCCGCGGCTCGCGCGAGACCGAGATCATCGGGCTCGCCGACGCGTTGCCGAGCGGATTCCGTTACGCAGCAGTGCGAGCGCCGATCGCGGAAGGCGGCGGCTTCGCCTGGTTCGCCAACCGCGGCATCGGCCGTCCGACGCCGGAGTCGCTGCGCACCACCATGGACTGGTTCCGCACCTGGCTCGACCGGCAACGCGGGCCCGTGCTGCTGATCGGGTTCAGCGGCGGGGCCGCGTTCGCCGGCGGCCTGATCCTGGCCGATCCGGACCGGTTCGCCGGCGCCGCGATCCTCTACGGGACCTTGCCGTTCGACGCGGGCGTGCCGACCGATCCGGCGCGCCTGGCGGGGCTGCCCGTGTTCCTCGCGCACGGGGAGCACGACCAGGTCATCCCGCGTGACCTGCAGGACCGCACCTGGCGCTACCTCATCGCCGAGTCCGGAGCGCCCACCATCGCGCGGCGCGACCCGGTGGGCCACGGCATCGCACCCGACGCGCTGGCCTCCCTCGGCGGCTGGCTCGCCGAGCGCGCGGACTTCCTCAGGCGGCGCCGGGTGCCCGGACCCCAGCCGGCACGGTGGGCCGCACTCGAAACGCTCCCGCTGCGCGCGGGAAAGCGGCCGGACGTCAGCGTCACCATTCCCCAGCAGCAGCTCACCGGCAACGCCCCGGCCGAGCTGCAGGAAAAGCTGTTCGCCCGCGTCGCCGCGCTGCCCGGGGTGCACAGCACGCAGTCGGCCATCTCCGTGCCGGGCGCGCGCGGGTTCATGGTCGCGGACGGGCAGGCGGGGCCGGCCGACGCGTTCCTCGTGCCGCGGGCCGGCGAGTTCGCTCACCTGCACCCGCGCACCGACGGTTCCCTGCACGTCGCCCTGCCGGTTTCCCTTGCCGCGCAAGCGATCGAACGCGGCTGGGCCGTCGCGCATCCGCTCGCCGGGATCCGGCTCACGCCGGGCATGGTCCTCGTCTACGGGCCTCGCGACGAGGCCGAACTCGACGTCGTCACCGCCATCGTCTCCACCAGCCACGCCTGGGCGACCGGGCGCGAACTCCCCCTGCCAGCCGAAAGAGAGTAGTCATGGATCGCCGTACCGCACTCAAAGGCGGCGCCGCCGCCGCGTTCGGTGCCTTCGCCCTCACCGCCGTCGCCAGTGGGAACGTTGCCGAGGCCGCCGGGCAGCCGCTGCTGCCGGACCCGGCCGCGCACCCCGTGCCCAACCCGCCGTACCCGCGCAACCTCACGCACGACGAGCGCAAGCACCTGGAGACGTTCGACGAGCTCGACTTCGACGTGTTCTCCCACGCCGACTGGGAGCGCCTCGGCGAGAGCCACGCGCGCAACATCCGCGTGCACTGGCCCGACGGGCACTACACCGACGGCATCGACCAGCACATCGCCGACCTCGCCGCGATGTTCGTCTGGGCGCCCGACACGCGCATCCACTCGCATCCCTTGCGCGTGGCCAAAAACGAGCTCACCGCCGTCACCGGCGTGATGCAGGGCACCTTCACCCGCCCGATGCCCGACGGCAAGGGCGGCTTCATCAAGCCGACCGGCCGCAAGTACGCGATCAACATGGCCACCGTCGGCATCTGGAACCGCCGCGGCACCATGGACGAGGAATTCCTGTTCTGGGACAACCAGACCTTCAACCAGCAGCTCGGCCTGGCCTGATCGGAGACCTTCGTGAAGCTCGACTTCAACGGCCGGACCGCGCTCGTCACCGGGTCGACGTCCGGGATCGGCGCGGCCACGGCGGCCGCACTCGCCGCCGCAGGCGCCGACGTGGTGGTCAACGGCCGCAACGCCGACCGCGTCGACGAGGTCGCCAAACGCCTTGGCGCACGCGGGATCGCGGCCGACGTCGGCACGGCCGAGGGCGTGGCGTCCCTCGTCGAACAGCTGCCCGACGTGGACGTGCTCGTGAACAACGCGGGCTACTTCGCGCCGGTACCGGTGTTCGAGATCCCCGACGCCGACTGGCTGCGGATCTACGAGGTCAACGTGCTCTCGGGCGTGCGCCTGGCCCGGCACTACACACCGCGGATGGTCACGCGCGGCTGGGGCCGGGTGATCTTCGTCAGCAGCGAGTCGGCGATCCAGAACCCGACCGAGATGGTCCACTACGGCATGACGAAAACCGCCCAGCTGGCGATTTCCCGTGGCATGGCCCAGGAAGTGGCGGGCACGGGCGTCACCGTGAACAGTGTCCTGCCCGGACCGACGCTGACCGAAGGCGTGCGCGAGTTCGTGCAGGGTCTGTACCCGGACCTCGACTTCGCCGGCGCGGAGCGGCAGTTCATGACGAACGAGCGGCCGACGTCGCTGCTCGGCCGGCTGATCCGTCCCGAGGAAGTGGCGAACATGATCACCTACGTCGCCTCCGACCAAGCCGCGGCGACGACCGGTGGCGCGCTGCGGGTCGACGGTGGCGTGGTCACCGCCATCATCCCGTGACCGCGTGGAGCCCGCCGGTCAGCGGCCGGCGGGCTCCACGACCGCGATCATGTCCACCTCGACGGCGATTCCCTTGGGCAACGCCTTCGCGCCGACGACCGAGCGGGGATGGCGCCCGGCGTCGCCGAAGACCTCGACCAGCAGGTCGGACGCGCCGTTGAGGACCTGCGCGACACCGGTGAAGTCGTCGGTGCACGAGACGTAGCCGACGACCTTCGCGATGCCGCGCACCCGGTCGAGGCTGCCGAGCGTCTGCCGCAGCTGGGCCAGCAGGTGCAGCATGCATTCGCGCGCGGCCGCGTAGCCGTCTTCGGCCGTGAGGGTGTCGCCCACCCGGCCGAACCAGTCCTCGGAGCCCTGCCCGGCGAGGTGGACGAGGGCCCCTTCCTGGTACGCGCCGACGTAGTTGCCGGCGGCCGGCCGCAGCACGGGCAAGGTCAGACCGGTGGCTCGCAACCGTTCTTCCGGCGTCGCACCAGGCACGCGCGGGCTCCTCTCGGGGGACATCCGGAACACGCTGGACATCCTCGGCACGCTAGAGGTCGCGCCGGCGGAACGCAGCCGAAGCGTCCGGTCAGGCCGGACTCCTTCTGCCGCACCGGAAGCGCAATTCTCGCGTCCGGTACAGCCGGACGGAGGATCGCGGATCTCGCCCCGGCAGGCGTATTTTCCGCATCGGGGGCGAACGGAGGCAGTCATGGTCGTCGCGTCGAAAGGGAACGCGTCCGTCGCGAAGGCGATGGTCGTGCTCAACGCGTTCACCCCCGTTCAGCCGACCCTCAGCGTGCGGCAGCTCGCCGAACGCACGCAGCTCCCGCGCAGCACCACGCACTCGTTGTGCCTGGCCCTGTGCGAGGCCGGGATGCTCGAACAGGTGCCGCGGCGCGGGTACCGGCTCGGCGCCGCGCTGGTCGGGCTCGGCGGGCAGGTGATCGACCGGACCGGCCTGGCCACCGCGTCGGAAGGCCTGTTGCGGCGGCTGCCGCTGGGCACGTGGCAGGAAACGCACCTGGCGCAGTTCGTCGACGGCTGGGTCGTGTACCTCGACCGCATCACCGGCCGGGAGCCGCGGCCGATGCGCAACCGCGTCGGCCTGCGTGCGCCCGCGCACCGCACCGGCTGTGGCAAGGCCGCGCTCAGCGTGCTGGAACCCGAGGCGGTGCGGCGGCTCGTCACGCTCACGTGCGACGCGGAACGGTTGCCCGCGCCCGATTTCACCGAGCTGGCCGCCGTGCTGACGGCGGCGCGGCGCGACGGGTTCGTCGTCAGCCAGTCGTTCCAGCGCGGCACGACCTCGGTCGCCGCCGCGATCACCGACCTCACCGGTACCCCGGTCGGCGCCGTCTCCATCGCCGGGTTGAGCGAGACGTTCACCCGCAAAGCCGTGGCCGAGGCCGCCCACCACGTCACCGAGGCGAGCCTCGCCATCAGCCACCGCATCGCCGACCGGCTCGGCACCTTCCGGGCGACGGCGACACTCACGTAACCCGTTCCACGACGCTCTCGTGGAAACCGATCTCGTGGATCTCCGTTTCGAGCACGCAACCTTCGCTGAGCAACAACGGAACCTCGTCGTGTCCGGCCGCGACGACGTCACCCGGCTCGAGTCGCACGCGCTGCGCAACGCGGTGGACCAACGCGGCGAAGTCCAGGTCGCCCGTGTCGGTCTTCTGCACCGGCCGGCCGTCGACGAAGCTGTGCAAGGCCAGCCGGGGCCGCAGGCCGCCCGGCAGCTCGTCGGGGGTCACCAGCCTGAGCCAGCGCGATCGCGTCTCGCGGCCCGGCGAACGACTCCGGCCGGGTCACGCGGAAAGACGCCGCGCCAGGTCGACCCGGACCACCTTCCCCGGGCGGGTCAGCAACGGTGCCCGGTCGCAGAACATCACCTCGTGCACCCGTCGTGCCGGGGCGACCGGCCATTGTGGATCAGCCAGTGGATCAACCAGTGGATCAAGCAGCAGGGCGCCGATGTCCGGGTACGGCAGCTCGGCGAGCGTGCCGTCGCCTTCGGCCCGCGCCGCGCGCGTGCCGCCTCTCGTGCGGATCGTGGTCAGTTTCATGCCGAGCCTCCTGGAAGGTTCGAGCGGATGACGTCCGGGCTGGTGGGACATCGGGGTGGCGAGATTCGGACGGCGAAGGTATGGATTCGTCGTTCCCGTTTATCAGTGGGCGTCCGGGCTCGCGGAACCTTGACAGTCTATATCCAGATTCGTAGGGTTCGACGTCACTGGCCGCTGACCGACGGTGGTCGACACGGTGTCGTGCAGGAGGAGAATCCGGATGGCAAGGATCCTGATCGTAGGCGGCGGCTTCGCCGGGGTGTGGAGCGCCGCGAGTGCCGTGAAGCTCCGCCAGGAACGCGGACTGTCCGAAAAGGACCTTCAGGTCACCGTCGTGAACGCCGGTGACGACATGGTGATCCGGCCGCGGCTCTACGAGGCGGATCCCGACCGCATGCGCGTGCCGCTCGACCGGGTGCTCGGGCCGATCGGCGTGCGCCGCGTCGCCGGCACCGTGGTCGGCATCGACACCGGCGCGCGCACCGTCGAGGCGGTCCGCCGCGACGGGATCACCGCCACGCTGGGCTACGACCGCCTCGTGCTCGCCTCGGGCAGCCAGGTCGTCCGCCCCACGTTTCCCGGCGCCGAGCACCTCTTCGACATCGACACCCTCGCCGGCGCGGCCACACTCGACTCGCACCTGCGCCGGTTGCCCGATCGCGAAGCCGGGCCCGGCCGGTTCACCGCCGTGGTCGTCGGCGCCGGGTTCACCGGGTTGGAGATCGCGACCGAGCTCGTCGGACGGCTGAAAGAGCTGGCCGACGACGCCAGGGTGGTACTCGTGGAGCGGCTCGACGCCGTCGGGCCGGAGCTGGGCGAGGGCCCGCGACCGGCGATCAAGAAGGCATTGGCCGACCTCGGCGTCGAGGTCCGGCTCGGCGTCAGCCTGGAGGAGCTGACCCACGACGAGCTGCGCCTGTCCGACGGCACGGTGATCCCGGCGTCGACGGTCGTGTGGACGGCCGGCATGACGGCCAGCCCGCTCACGTCGTTCATCGCGGCGGAGAAGGACCACCTCGGCCGCCTGGACGTGGACGAGTACCTGCGCGTTCGCGGCGTGCCGGACGTCTACGCGGCCGGCGACACGGCTGCCGCGGTGTCGCCCGCCGAGGGCCGCGTGGTGATGCAGAGCTGCCAGCACGCCCTGCCCCAGGGCAAGTTCGCGGGCCACAACGTGGCCGCGGACCTGCTGGACGAGGCCCTGGTCCGGTTCGAGCCTGCGCCGTACGTCACCTGTCTCTCGCTGGGGCCGGCCGGTGCGGTCGTCACGTCGGGCTGGGACCGCGACGTGCAGATGACCGAGCACATCGCGAAGGACCTGAAGCACACGATCAACGAGCAGTGGATCTACCCTCCGGTCGACGACCCGGCAGAATTGCTGAACCAGGCGGGTCCGCAGTCGGCCTGGCCGGAGTACGAGCCGGCTGGAACAGTGGAGTCGCTGGCGGTGTGAACCGAGGTGGGTCGGAGGTGAGGTCCGGATGGAGCTGCGGCACCTGCGGTACTTCGTCGCCGTCGCCGAGGAGTGCCACTTCGGCCGGGCCGCCGACCGGCTGCACATCGCCCAGCCCGCGCTGTCGCACCAGATCAAGCAGCTCGAGGCCGAACTCGGCGTCGAACTGCTGACGCGCACCACGCGCAAGGTGCAGCTCACGCCGGCCGGCGAGCGGTACCTCGACCGGGCCCGTGGGGTGCTCGCCTCGGTGGACGCCGCGGGCGTCGAGGCCGGGCGGGTCTCCCGCGGTGACGTCGGCCGGGTGGCCATCGGCTTCACCGGCTCGGCCACCTACGAGCTGCTGCCCTCGCTCGCGCGGGTGCTGCGCCGCGACTTCCCGGGCATCGAGCTGGACCTCAAGGGCGAGATGCTGACCCCCGACCAGGTGACGGCGCTGGTGGAGGAGACCCTCGACATCGGTTTCCTCCGCCCGCCCGTCCGCGAGCCGGGGCTGGTCGTGCAGGTGCTGCGCCGCGAGCCGCTGATCGCGGTGCTGCCCGCCAGCCACCCGCTCACCGAGCGGGACACCGTGCGGCTCGCGGACCTGCGCGACGAGCCCTTCATCTGCTACCCCTCGCGCCACCGTTCGGTGGTCTACGACGCCGTGTTCGACGCGTGCCAGCAGGCCGGTTTCGTGCCGTCCGTGGTGCAGGAAGTCGGCGAGACGTCCACTTTGGTCTCGTTCGTGGCCGGTGGGCTGGGCGTCGCGCTGGTGCCCGCGTCCGTGCGGCACCTGCAGATCACCGGTTCGCAGTACCGGCCGCTGGCGGGCACCACCCGCGAGGTCCAGCTGGCCGCCGCGACGCGCGCGGACGACCTCTCGCCGCACGTCGCCAAGGTGCTCTCTCGCGCGCACTCGCTGCTCGGCGGTCCGCGCTGAGCCAGCGCGATTGATAAGCCGCATCTATCGATCGTGAAGTTGTAAGTATTTCTCATTTCCGAATCCGTCGGAAACAATCGGGAAATGCCAGGTATTCCCTGGTCGAGGTTTTCCCGGACTCAAGGAGGAGCCGTGACCCCGTTCATGCTGGCTGTCCAGTCGTTGCTGGACGGGGAGGAAGCCCCCGTGCCGGCCACCGAACCGGCCGCCCCGAGATCGGTGGCCGTGGCCACCGACGAGCAGGTGATCATCCGTTCCCTCGCCGAGCAGCTGGTGTGCGAAGCCAACGCGATCCTCCGCGAGCACGGGCCGGTGTTCAGCCTCGTCGACGACAGCGCCGACGGCGAACTCGCTTTCACCGTGGGCTTTTCCGACCGCAGCGCGCGCATCCGCACCGCGATGTCCGGCCGGGAAGCGACCGTGCAGCTCGTGATCGCCGGTGAACCCGACGACGCTCCGCGGCGCCTGGCCGGCGACGAGGAGCTCCGGGCGCTGCTGCTGAGCCTGCTGACGCCGGCCCCCCTCCCCGCCCACCACTGACCTGGAAGAGGACTGATGCAATACGAACTGCGGTATCAGGTCATCGAGCCGAAGAGGCAGACCTACCAGAACGTGATCGACCGGTTCGGCGACCAGCCGGCCAGCCGCTACCTCGAGGCGACGCTCGACGTCGAGCCGCGCGAGAACTTCCACTACCGGCCCACGTGGGACCAGCACCGTGCGCTCTACGACGCGGACTACACCGCACTGAAACTCAAGGATCCTTACAGCTACACGGATCCGCGCCAGTTCTACTACACGCCGTACGTCACGAACCGCGCGAACCTGCACGACGAGTTCACCAAGCAGATGGCGTACCTCGAGGAGCGCGAGCTGCTGGCGAAGCTGCCCACGGCGTGGCGCACGGTGCTCACCACGGCCATCCTTCCCCTGCGCCATTACGAATCCGGCGCGCAGATGGTGAGCGTCGGCGGTGCGCGGTTCGCGTACGGCACCTCCCTGGAGCAGTGCTGCACCTACGCGGCGTTCGACCGCATCGGCAACGCGCAGATGCTCTCCCGCGTCGGCATCGCGCTGGGCGCGGGCACCGGCGACCTGCTGCAGGTCGCCAAGCGCGAGTGGCTCGACAGCGAGCACCTGCAGCCGCTGCGCCGCTTCACCGAGGAAGCCATGGTCACGCCCGACTGGGCCGAGGGGCTGGTCGCCATCGACCTCGTCGACTCGCTCGTCTACCCGGTGCTCTACCGAGAGCTGGACGAGATCGCGCTCACCACCGGCGCCGGCGCGTACAGCCTGTTCACGCAGTACCTGCACACCTGGTTCAAGGACCAGCGCAAGTGGCTCGACGCGCTGATCAAGGCATGGGCCGACGACGAGGAGCACGGCGCGGAGAACCGCGAGCACCTGTCCCGCATCGTCGCGACGTGGAACCCGCTCGCGCACGAAGCGGCCACGGAGCTGGCCCGCGTCGTCGACCACCAGCTGCCCGACGCCGGCACGGTCGCCGCGCTCGCGCGCACCACGGCCGCCGCCGAGCAGCGCTGGGCCAAGGTCACCGGGGGTGCGGCGTGAGCGACACCCTGCGCCAGGTCGGCATCGACATCCAGGAGTCCGAAGAGAACCGCGGCCTCGTCGCCGCCATCCGGGCCGACAACCCGGAGCTGACCGTCCGCCACCTGCCGGGCCTGGTGAAGATCCAGGCCGCGGGCCAGATCGTGATCAACCGGGAGTCGGTGGAGCGCGAGCTCGGGCGGGAGTGGGAGACCGGCGAGTTCCAGCTGGCCATCGTCTCGTTCGCCGGGAACCTCTCCGAGTGGGACGACGACCGGATCATCGTGAAGTGGGAGCACTAGGACATGACTCAGACCGCACCGCGCCGCAAGCTGCCGCTCAAGGAGCGCTACGCGCTGCTCACCCGTGACCTCGACTGGGACCCGAGCTACGTCACCAAGGAACAGCTCTTCCCCTACACCAGCTACGAGGGCATCAAGGTCCACGACTGGGACGGCTGGGAAGACCCGTTCCGCCTCACCGTGGACGCCTACTACAAGTACCAGGCCGAAAAGGACAAGCGGCTCTACGCCGTGCTCGACGGGTTCGCGCAGAGCCAGGGCCACCTCGGTCTCGCGGACGCCAGCTACCTCAACGCCATCAAGCTGTTCATCCAGGGCGTGACGCCGCTGGAGTACGCCGCGCACCGCCACTTCGCTTATCTCGCGCGGTATCTCGAAGGTCCGGCGCCGCGGTTCGCCGCGCTGTGCCAGAGCGTGGACGAGCTGCGCCACTGCCAGACCCAGATCCACACGATCAGCAACTACAACAAGTACTACGGCGGCTTCCACAGCTGGTCGAAGATGCACGACCGCGTGTGGTACCTGTCGGTGCCGAAGTCGCTGTTCGACGACGCCATGACGGCCGGGCCGTTCGAGTTCCTGATCTCGATCTCGTTCAGCTTCGAGTACCTGCTCACCAACCTGCTGTTCGTGCCGTTCATGAGTGGCGCGAGCTTCAACGGTGACATGCCGACGATGTCGTTCGGGTTCTCGGCGCAGTCCGACGAAAGCCGGCACATGACGCTCGGCCTGGAGGCCATCAAGTTCCTGCTGGAGCAGGACGAGGGCAACGTGCCGATCATCCAGGACTGGATCGACAAGTGGTTCTGGCGCGCGTACCGCATGTCCGCGCTGGTCGCCGGGATGATGGACTACATGCTGCCGAAGCCGGTGATGAGCTGGAAGGAGGCGTTCGAGCTCTACTTCGAGGACCAGATGCTCGGTGGCCTCTTCCCGGACCTGGAGTTCTACGGCATCCGCCCGCCGCGCCACGTGCAGGACGCGATCGCGGAGAAGGACAAGCTGTCGCACGAGGTCTACAAGGTGCTGCACAACTTCTCCTTCGCTGCTTCGTTCACCACGCAGGCGCCGAACGAGCAGCACATGAAGTGGCTGGCCGAGCAGTACCCGGAGACGTTCGACCAGCACTACCGGCCCGTGTGGGAGAAGCACCACCGCATCGAGGCCAACGGTGGCCGGATGTTCTTCCAGGGCCTGCCCCAGCTGTGCCAGGTCTGCCAGATCCCCATGGTGTTCACCGAGAAGGACGACCCGGCCAAGACCTCCTTCCGCTCCAGCGAGTTCCGCGGCGAGCAGTTCCACACCTGCAGCGACGGGTGCCAGTGGATCTTCGAGCGCGAGCCGGAGAAGTTCGTGCAGGCGTGGCTGCCCGTGCACCAGATCTACCAGGGCAACTGCGGTGGCCCGTCGGTGCCGGAAGTCCTGGAGTGGTACGGGATCCAGGAAGGCGACAACGGGGAGTACAAGGGCTCGCTCGACCACAAGTCGTGGATCGGCTGGCACAACGGCGACGTGGAACAGGGAGTCTGACATGGCGGTGAAAGCTCTTTACGACTACGACTTCCCGTCGGCCGACCGCGCCGAGCTCTTCGGCGACGACCAGCTCGTCTACGTGCACTGGGAAGGCAACCCGCTGTTCTGCTCGGCCGCGTGCTTCCGCGTGCCGAAGGCCTTGGGCTTCGGCGAGTTCGTGGAGACGGTCGTCGGCCCCTGGGCCGCGTCGGACCCGGACTTCGACCCGGCGGCGGTGCGTGACTGGCGGGTGAACGGCCGGCCACTCGACGGCTCCGCCGACACCTCGCTCACCGAACTCGGCATCGGCCACAAGGCGCTGCTGCAGTTCGCCGCCTGAACGGAGAATTCGTCTTGACGACGCACACCATCCGCGTGGAACCGATCGGTGCCGAGATCCAGTGCCGGGAGGACCAGACCGTGCTCGACGCGTGCCTGCGCGAGGGCATCTGGCTGCCGCACGCGTGCACCCACGGCACGTGCGGCACCTGCAAGGCCCAGATCCTCGACGGTGAGGTCGACCTGGGCGACGCGTCGCCGTACGCGTTGCTGGAGAGCGAACGCGACGAGGGCGCCGCGTTGATCTGCGTGGCCCAGCCGCGCGGCGACGTGGTGCTCGAGGGTGAAGTCGACATGGACGAGGGCGTCGGTGTCCACCCGGTGCGCGACTTCCGCGCCCGGGTGGACAGCCTCGAGGAGATCGCGCCCGACGTCCGTCGGCTGGTGCTCGCCCTCGAGGAACCGATGAAGTTCAACCCCGGGCAGTACGTGCTGCTCGACGTGCCCGGCGGGCACCAGCGGCCGTACTCGATCGCCAGCACGCCGTCGAACGGGTCGCTGATCGAGCTGCACCTGAAGCGCTCGGAAAACGGGATCGCCACCGACGGCTGGGTCTTCGCCGGCCTGAAGGTCGGCGACGAGGTGACGCTGTCCGGTCCCTACGGGCGGTTCTCGTTCCGTCCACTTCGGACTCAGCCGATCCTGCTGCTGGGCTCGGGCACGGGACTGGCGCCGCTGAAGGCGATGATCCGCCACATCGACGAGGACGGTGGCGGCGAGTACCAGGTCACGCTGTACCACGGCGTGGCCACCAAGGACGATCTGTACGACCGGGAGTACTTCGAGGAGCTCGAAGCGCGCGCGGACTGGTTCACCTACCGGCCGGCGCTCTCGCGCGACGACTGGAACGGCCGGTCGGGGCGGGTTCCGGCACTGCTGGCCGAGGACTACCCCCGGGCGGGCGGGAACGTCGCCTACATCTGCGGCAGCCCCGACATGGTGTCGGACACCATGAAGGCGCTGATGAAGGCGCGGTTGTTCCCCCGGGACATCTACCGCGAGGACTTCTTCGACTCCGCCGACCGCGCCGCGGGCACCCACGTGGTGCGCAGTCCGCTGATCAGGCGCTGATCCGGCCCCTGTGAAAGGACCGCGATGAAAGTCACCGAAATCGAGGCGATCCCGTTCGCCATCCCGTACCGCAAACCGCTGCGGTTCGCGAGTGGCGAGGTGGACACGGCCGCGCACATCCTCGTGCGGGTGCACACCGACGAGGGCCTGGTGGGGACCGCCGAAGCCCCGCCCCGGCCGTTCACCTACGGCGAGACCCAGGGCTCGATCAAGGCCGTCATCGACTCGGTTTTCGCACCGCAGCTGCTGGGGATGTCGCCGCTGGCCCGCGAGGCCGTGCACGCCAAACTCGACCGCACGGTGGGGAACCCGGCCGCCAAGAGCGCGATCGACATGGCGCTGTGGGACCTCATCGGACAGAGCCTCGGCGTGTCCGTGACCGAGCTGCTCGGCGGCTACACCGACCGCATGCGCGTGTGCCACATGGTCGGGTTCGCGCAGCCGGGCGAGATGGTCGACGAGGCCGAGCGCGTGCGCGACCTCTACGGCATCACGACGTTCAAGGTGAAGGTGGGCCGCAAGCCGTTCCGCCTCGACGTGGACGTCTGCCGGGCGCTGCGGGCCGGACTCGGCGAGGACGTCGAGCTCTACATCGACGGCAACCGCGGCTGGACGGCCTCGGAGTCGGCCGCCGCGTTGCGGGCGCTGGAGGACGTCGGGCTGCTGTTCGCCGAGGAGCTGTGCCCGGCCGACGACGTGCTCGGCCGGCGCTGGCTCGCCACGCAGAGCCGGATCCCGCTCTACGCCGACGAAAGCGCCACCCGGCCGGGCGAGGTCACCCGCGAGCTGCTGGCCGGCGCGGCCCACGGCGTGAGCATCAAGACGGCGCGCACCGGCTTCACGTACTCGCAGCGGGTGCTCAGCCAGTGCTCCGGGCTCGGCGTCGAGGTCGTGCTCGGCAACCAGATCGACGGGCAGATCGGCTCGCTGTGCGCGGCGACGTTCGGGGCCGCGTTCGAGCTCACCTCCCGGCGGGCGGGTGAGCTGTCGAACTTCCTCGACATGACCGACGACCTGCTCACCGAACCACTGCGCATCGAGCACGGTGAGCTGCGCGTGCCGCAGGGCCACGGCCTCGGCATCCAGCTCGACGAGGACAAGCTCGCGCGCTACCGCCAGGACTGATTCCCACCACGAAGAGAGGTATTTGCCATGACTGAAGTCGTTTCGCCCACAGCCGCAGCTTCGGGTGCGTCGGCGACCGAGCGTTTCCAGGAGCGGGCCAAGGGTTCTGCCTCGGCGGACGCCGCCCGCGTGGACGCGATCGCGACGGACGCGCTGGCCGCGCTGCACGAGGTCGTCCGCAAGCACCAGCTGACCTACGACGAGTACAACGCCTTCAAGGCGTGGCTGATCCGGGTCGGCGAAGACGGTGAGTGGCCGCTGTTCCTCGACGTGTTCATCGAGCACGAGGTGGAGAAGGTCGCGAACGCCAGCCGCGAGGGGACCGCCGGGAGCATCGAAGGTCCGTACTACGTGGAGGGTGCTCCGGAGTTCGGCGCGGAGGGCACGCTGCCGATGCGCGAAGGCGAGGGCGGGCAGCCGCTGCGCTTCTTCGGCCAGGCGCGCTCGGTGTCGGGTGAACCGCTCGCGGGCGCCGTCGTGGACCTCTGGCAGGCCGACGACGACGGCCTGTACTCGCAGTTCGCGCCCGGCATTCCCGAGTGGAACCTGCGCGGCCGCTTCACCACGGGTGCCGACGGCAACTTCGCGATCCACACGATCCACCCGGCGCCGTACCAGATCCCGACCGACGGCGCGACGGGCGCGTTGATCGCCGCCGCCGGCTGGCACGCGTGGCGCCCGGCGCACCTGCACATCAAGGTGTCCGCGCCGGGCCACCAGCTGATCACGACGCAGCTGTACTTCTCCGGCGGCGAACACGTCGGCGACGACATCGCCACGGCGGTGAAGGACGCGCTGATCCTTTCGCCGACCGCGGCTTCGTCGGGCGCCGGCGAAGAGGTCCGGTACGACTTCGTGCTCGACCCCGCCTGAGGCCGGGCATGTTGTTCGCGGTGCGGATGGACGTCTCTCTGCCGCTGGACCTCGACCCCTCGTTCCGGGACGAGCTGCTGGCGACGGAGAAGGCGTACAGCCAGAAGCTGCAGCGGGAGGGGAAGTGGGTCCACCTGTGGCGGGTCGTGGGTGAGTACTCGAACCTGAGTGTGTTCGACGTCTCGGACAACGGCGAGCTGCACGACCTGCTGTGGAACCTGCCGTTGTTCAAGTACATGAGGGTCAGTGTGACGCCGTTGGCGCAGCATCCGTCTGCGCTGGCGGGCTGAGAGTTCACGGGCGTGCGGGCCGGATTCCCGGCTCGCACGCCCGTCTTGACACCCTTAATCGAGATGATTAATGTCCCGGTTATGAGGAGCTGTGGCTGGTTTGCCCTCGCCGTGTGGCGTGAACCTGGATGTTGAATATCCAGATTTAAACCCGTCCTGGGTGACCGGACGAGTGCGGGTACAAATCGGGCACGCGGTGGCAGGCTGACCGGGGTCAGGGCTCTCGTGGAGAAAGGCTGGGCGCATGGACGGTGATCCGACCAGGGTCGTCATCGTCGGCGGCGGGTTCGCCGGCTACAGCGCCGCCCGCGCGTTGCGCCGGGCTTTGCCCGAGGCGGCGGGGATCGAGATCGTGATCGTCAACGAGACGGACTACTTCCTGTACCTGCCGTTGCTCCCGGAAGTGGCCGCCGCCGTCGTCGACCCGCGGCGGGTGACGGTGTCGATCCCGGCGACCCTGCCCGGCGTCCGGCTCGCTCTCGGCACGGTGACGTCGATCGCGCCGGACAAAGATCGACTGTCCTATACGGACCCCGAGGGTTCGGTGCACGAGCTTCGGTACGACCGCCTGATCATCGCGGCGGGCAGCGTCACCAAGCTCCTGCCGATCCCCGGCGTCGCCGAACACGCGCACGATTTCCGCGGCGTCGCCGAAGCCCTGTACCTGCGCGACCACGTGATCCGCCAGGTGGAGCTCGCGGCGACCGCCGATTCACCGGCGGAGCGGGACGCGCGGTGCACGTTCGTCGTCGTCGGCGCCGGCTACACGGGGACCGAGGTCGCGGCCCAGGGCCCGCTGTTCACGCGGGCCGTCCAGCGGCGGCACCGGGAGCTCGACGGGCAGCGGACGCGCTGGCTGCTGCTCGACCTGGCCCCCAAGGTGCTGCCGGAGCTCGATCCGCGGCTGTCCCGGGCCGCGGATCGAGTCCTCCGCAAGCGGGGCGTCGAGATGCTCACGGGCACCTCCGTCCGCGAAGCCACCACCGAGGGCGTGTGGATCACCTCGGGCGAGTTCGTGCCGACCCGCACCATCGCGTGGTGCGTCGGCGTCCGCCCCGACCCGCTGGTCGCCGGCTTCGAGACGCAACGCGGGCGCCTCGTCGTCGACACCACTCTCGCCGTCCCGGGCCACCGCCGCGTCTTCGCCTGTGGCGACGCGGCCGCCGTTCCCGACCTCACCCGGCCCGGCGAGGTCACCGCCATGACCGCGCAGCACGCCACCCGCCAGGGGACGCTGGCCGGCCGCAACGTCGCCGCGTCCCTCGGTTTCGGCATCACGCGCGAGTACAAGCACCACGACCTGGGGTTCGTCGTCGACCTCGGTGGTGCGCAGGCCGCGGCCAACCCGCTGCACGTCCCGCTGTCGGGCTGGGTCGCGAAGCTCGTCACGCGCGCCTACCACCTGCTCGCCATGCCGGGCAACCGCGTGCGCACCGCGGTCGACTGGCTGCTGGACGCGTTGTTGCCTCGCCAGTCCGTGCAGCTGGGCCTGGTCCGGTCGGCCGCGGTTCCGCTGGACACGACAGAGCCGGGTGATCAGCGAGGACGCCGGGGCCGGAGGTCGTGCGGCGGGTGAACGGCCACGCCGTGGTGAAGGACCCGCCGCTGGTCGCGCGGATCGACCGGGTGCTGGCGGTGATCGTCGCGCTGCACTGCGTGGGCGTGGTGGCCCGAGCGGTGGTGCACCCGACCGCGCTGTCCGTCGGCGTGGCCGTGGGGATCGCGGGGCTGTCGGCGGTGGGGGTCTGGCGGCACTTCCGCACGCGCGGGTGGCTGGGCGCGGTGCTGCTCGGCGTTTCGATGGTGGTGTCGTTCGGGCGCGGAGCGTGGTTGCCGGCGGGAGTTGTCACAAATGGGGTGCTGTCCTTCGTCGAAGTGTTGGGCGCCGTGTTCGCGGTGGCCGTCCTGCGTAGGCGAGTGAGGATCACATGAGCTCACTGACCAGTCCGACCAAGTCCGACCCGGGCGCGCTCAAGGCCGCGGGCGTGGCGGCGAAGGCGGTCGACGACCGCTACCACCTGGCCAAGGGCCTGCGGCACCAGATGAACAAGGTGTTCCCGACGCACTGGTCGTTCCTGCTGGGCGAGATCGGCCTGTACGCGTTCATCGTGCTGCTGCTCAGCGGCGTCTACCTGACGCTGTTCTTCGACCCGTCCATGGAGACGGTCACCTACCACGGCAGCTTCACCAACATGCAGGGTCTGGAGATGTCACGGGCCTTCGCGAGCACGCTGGACATCTCGATGGAGGTCCGCGGCGGGCTGTTCGTGCGGCAGCTGCACCACTGGGCCGCGCTGATCTTCATCGCCGCGATGACCGTGCACATGTGCCGCGTGTTCTTCACGGGCGCGTTCCGCCGGCCGCGCGAAGCGACGTGGCTGATCGGGGCGACGCTGCTGATCCTCGGCATGTTCGAAGGCTTCTTCGGCTACTCGCTGCCCGACGACCTGCTGTCGGGCACCGGCATCCGCGCCACGCTGTCGGGCATCATCCTGTCGATCCCCGTGATCGGCACGTGGATCCACTGGGCCGTGTTCGGCAGCGAGTTCCCGGGCAACCAGATCATCCCGCGGCTCTACACGGTGCACATCCTGATCATCCCGGGCATCATGCTCGCGTTGATCGCCGCGCACCTCGCGATCGTCTGGTACCAGAAGCACACACAGTTCCCGGGCGTGAAGCGCAAGGAAACGAATGTCGTCGGCATCCGCATCTTCCCGGCGTTCGCGTTGAAGGCGCTGGCGTTCTTCACGATCGTGACCGGGGTGCTGTCGCTGCTGGCCGGGCTCTTCCAGATCAACGCGATCTGGAACATCGGCCCGTACAACCCGTCGCAGGTCTCCGCTGGCTCGCAACCCGACTGGTACCTCGCCTGGGCCGACGGCCTCCTGCGCATCTGGCCCGCCTGGGAGGTCTACCTCGGGAACTACACGATCCCGGCGGTGTTCTTCCCCGGCGCGATCGGAATGCCACTGCTGTTCACGCTGTTGCTGTCCTATCCGTGGATCGAACGCCGGCTGTCGAAGGACACCGCGCACCACAACATCCTGCAACGCCCGCGCGACGCGCCCGTCCGTACGTCGCTGGGCATGATGTCGCTGGGCTTCTTCCTGGTGATCGAGCTGTCCGGCTTCAACGACATCATCGCCGACCAGTTCGACATCTCCCTCAACGCGACCACCTGGGCCGGCCGCATCGGCGTGCTGATCGTGCCGCCGCTGGCGTACTTCATCACCTACCGCGTCTGCCTCGGCCTGCAACGCGCCGACCGCGAAGTCCTCGAACACGGCATCGAGACGGGCATCATCACCCGCTCACCCTCGGGCGGCTACCTGGAGATCCACCAGCCCCTGGGCCCCGTGGACGGCCACGGCCACCCCGTCCCGCTCGACTACCAGGGCGCGACGGTGCCCAAGAAGATGAACAAGCTCGGCGCCGCCGGCCGCGCCGTCCCCGGCTCGCTCCTCACGCCGGACCCACCGGAGGAAACGGCGGCCGTGCAGCACGTCAACCGAGGCCACTGACCACGCCGACCACCACCGCCGCCGGGGCAAGCCTCACACAAGGTTCGCCCCGGCGGCTCCCCCCCCGGCGTTCGGTTTACAGCGCAGCGCCGCCGGAGGCTTCGATGCGCTGGCCCGTGACCCAGCCGAACCGGTCGGACAGGACGGCGGCGATCACGGGACCGATGTCGTCGGCCTCGGCCACGCGGCCCAGGGCTGCTTGCGCGCCCAGCATTTCCCGCACGGCGGCGTCGTCGCGGATCGTGCCGTCGAGGAAATCCGTGGCCGCCGGGCCCGGCGCGACCACGTTGACGCGGATGCCGCGTTTGCCCAGCTCCTGGGCGTGGTAGCGGGTGAGCACCTCGACCGCGCCCTTCATCGCCGCGTAGACCGACCAGCCTTCGCCGGCGGAGCGCGCGAGCACGCTGGAGATGTTCACGATCGAGCCGCCGTCGGCGATGCGGGGAGCGAGCTGCTGGGTGAGGAAGTAGACGCCGGTGAAGTGGACGTCCACAAGGGACTGAACGTCGTCGAGAGCCGTGGTCCCGAGCGTGGTGAGAATGCCGTGGCCGGCGTTGTTCACCAGGTGGTCGAAGGTGGTCCGGCCCCATACGTCGCCGAGGAGCTCGCCGAGCTCCCAGTCGAACTCGGTGAAGCGCTCGGCCCGGCTCAGGTCCACGCGGAGGGCACCCGCTTCCCGGCCGAGCGCGCGGATCTCCTTGACGACGGCGTGTGCTTCCTCCACGGTTTCGCGATACGTGATGATCACGTCCGCGCCGTCGCCGGCCAAAGCCAGCGCGGCCGAGCGGCCGAAGCCGCGGTTGCCGCCGGTGACAAGTGCGATTCTGGTGTCCACGGGCAGGTGACTCCTGGTCGTTCGCAAGACGGGGAAACAGAACCGGGCACGGCTCGGGGAAGGCCCGAACCGTGCCCGGATTCGAGGAACCGGCTACTTCCCGATCCCGAGCGACGCCGCGGTGTCGTTGAGCACGCCGCGCAACTGCTGCTCGTCGAAGCCGGGGACGGCCTTGATCCGGTTCGCCCAGTCACCGGCGCGCACGCGGGGCGCGTCGGTGCCGAGGACGAGCCGGTCCGCGCCGAAGGAATCGGCGAAGAACTTGATCGCGGCGGGGTCGTCGGTCAGGGTCGTGTCGTAGTAAAGCTTCTTGAGCTCCTGGCGGGGGTTGTTCTCCAGCCACTGGTCCTGGTGGACCGACTCGGTGATCTCCTCGAAGCGCCGCCAGAGGTAGCCGATCGAGCCGCCCATCGTGCCGATGATCCACCGGATGTCCGGGTACCGCTGCGTCACACCGGACACGACCAGGTGTGTCGTCGCCAGCGTGGCTTCCATGGGGCCGCCGTACTTGGGACCCATCATGAACGCGTCGAGCCCGGTGGAGAACGTGTCGGGCGTGCCGACCGGGTGCACGAAGATGACGGCGCGGCGGCGGTTGAGCTCGGCCCAGAGTTCTTCGTAGGCGGGGTCGTCGAGCGAGGTGCCGACGGCAGTCGTGCCCAGGCCGATCCCGGCGAAGTGGAGCTCGTCGAGGCAGCGAACGGCTTCCGCGATGGCCTGTTCCGTGTGCGGGAGGGGAATGGCGCCGAAGGCTTCGAGCCGGCCGTCGAAGTCGGCCGCCTCGGCGTAGAGGTCGTTCGCGAACTTCGCGCAGTGCAACGACTTGCTCGCGTCCTCGAAGTACGGCTGGTTGTGGCCGAGCCCGAGCACCTGCAGGTTCACACCGTCGGCTTCGAGCTCCTCGACCCGCGGGATCAGCTCGGGACTGTGCTCGGGCCAGACCTTCTTGCCGGCGACTCGGTCGAACTCCTTGGTGAGTGCGGGGGGAAACCAGTGTGCGTGAACGTCGATCACGATCGAGTTGTCCTTTTCAGACGAGGAAGCTGACGGCGGTCGGGTTCTGGTCGAGCAGGGACTTGCCCGCCAGTTCCTGGCTGACGCGGATGTTGAAGGCCGCGTGCCGCGAAGCGACCCCGGCGTCGCGCCAGATGCGCTGCAGCGGGTTCACCTCGGCGAAGGCCGAAGAACCGTGCGCGGACATCAGGAGGTCGACGGCGTGGAAGGTCTGGCGCATCGCCTGCGCCATGCCCACCCGCAGGCCCGTGCGCACGACCTCGGGCGGGTGCTCACCCTTGGCCGCGTAGTCGTCGAGCTGGTCGGCGGCATCCTGAGTGGTCTTGACGGCGGCGGCGATCATGGCGGAGGCCTCGGCGAGGTCGATCTGGAATCCGACCGACTCCGACTGCGCCGAGTAGGTCGTGGTCGTGATCGACCGCTTCGGCGCCTTCTCGATCACGTAGTCCAGCGCCGCCTGTGCCTGGCCGAGCTGGGCACCGGCGAGCGAAAGCGGGGCCAGGCCCGCGAGGCTGACCCGGTGGCTGGCGTCCGGGCCCGCGGCGACGTTGTCGCCGTTGAGCAGGCCGGTGGCCGAGCGCAACCGGTGCTCGGGCACGAACACGTCACGGGCGACGAGGGTGTTGCTGCCCGTGCCGCGCATGCCGGCGATGAACCAGGTGTCTTCGACCGTGAGGTCCTTCATCGGCACCAGTGCGAGGTTCATGTCACGGCCGCCGGGGACCACGCTGGGGTAGCAGACGCTGGCCCAGTCGCAGTGGTTCGAGCCCGAGGCGTAGCCCCACTTGCCGTTGAGCTTCACGCCGCCTTCGACGACCTCGACCGCGGACGTGGGTGCGAGCACGCCGGCGGTGGTGGCGAAGGGGTTCGTGGACCAGACCTCGTCCTGCGCCTGCTCGGAGTAGCTGGCGGCCCACCAGTTGCCGGTGTTGAGGACCCCGGTCACCCAGGCCGACGACGCGCAGCCGCGACCGAGTGCGATCGTCACGTCGAGGAAGGTGCGCATGTCCGCGTCGAACCCGCCGAGCCGCTTCGGCACGAACAGCTGGATCAGCCCGGCATCGCGAATGGCCTCGAAGTTCGCGGTCTTCAGGCGGCGTTCGCGGTCGACTTCCGGGGCGGCTTCCCACAGCTGAGCGCGCAGGCTGTTCGCACGCTCGACCAGCTCTTCCCGGCTGGGCACCTTCTGCGCGACAGGCGCAGCGGATTCCGTGGTCATGATTTCTCCTTAGTCGCACTGTTCATGGCGTCGTCGACCAGGGTCGCCGTTCAATTTGTCGAATCCGGCTCCGCGTGCGGTGTGCCGATCTGTCGAATTGACGGTGTGCGCGTCCCGGCCACATCCGGACGCCCGGCGTCGGTGCCGGGCGCGAGCAGGAAGACGGGTGCCATGGCGCAGACGCTAGGTGCGCAGGACACCGAAGTCAGTACCGGTGTCCTGCGAGGCCGGACACGACTTCCCGCGATGTGGACGAAGCGGCCGGCGGTCGGAGACTTACCGTCGCCGATTTCCGGTATCAACGCGGTGTCCAGTTCTGGGGGACGAATACCTGGATTCCCGGCAACGGTCGTGGAACGGTTCTCGCGCTCGGTGCATTTCGGCCGAGTGGCTCGCAATTTGCGTTTCGCCGACGACGGTGATTCTAGTTCGGAGGTACCTGGAAATGAGTGTGACGATGGCCGATGTCGGTCTTTTGCTCCTGCGGCTGCTCGTGGCGTTCATCCTGTACGCGCACGCCACCCAGAAGCTGCGCGCCTGGTTCCGGGGCCCCGGCCTGGACGGTATCGCGGTCGTCTTCACGGCACTCGGGCAGGTGCCGGCGCGGCCGCTGGCGAAGCTCGCCGCCTGGTGCGAACTGAGCGCGGCGCTGCTGATCGTCCTGGGTTTCGCCACGCCGCTCGGCGCGGCCATCGGTGCCGGCACCATGCTGGTGGCGGGTTTCGCGATGAGCGCGAAGAGCGGCGCGTTGTGGAATTCCCTTGGCGGCGGCGAGTACCCGCTCACGCTGGCGATCATGGCGATTTCGTTCGCCTTCAGCGGCCCGGGCTCGATTTCGCTCGACGGCGGGCTCGGCCTGCCGTGGTACGGCACGGGTGAGCGCGCGGCACTGATCGGCCTGGCCGCGGTCGTGCTGGCGATCGTGGCCGCGGTGCCGCCGATCTTCCGCACGGTGCGGATCCGGCGTGCGGCCTCGGAGCAGGAGGTCGCGGCCACCGCGTAGCGTGCCGGGGGCGTCGGCGAGGTCGGCGCCCCCGGCGAAGTCCCTGCTTCAGTCCGGTGCGCTGCCGAAGGTTCCCGCGAGCCCGTTCGTGATCTCGGCCCGAGCGGCCTGGGCGGACGCGATGCGCTCGTCGAGTTCCGCGAGCCGGCGTTGCTGAAGCTCACGCCAGGTTCGGGGCGCCATCGCCCGGGCCGTCACGAGCTCTTTCGCCTCGATCAGGGAGAACCCGGAATCGCGCAGCAGCAGGAGCAACTTGACGAGCCCGACCGCCGACGCGGCGTAGCGCCGCTGGCCCGAAACGCGCTCCGGCGGGGGCAGCAGGCCGATCTTCTCCCAGTACCGCAGCGCCGACGCGGCCACACCCGTGGCCCGGGCGAGCGCCCCGATCGTCAGGCGCTCGGCGGGCTCGTCCCCGGCCATCAGCCTTCGAGCGTCGCGTGCGTGCCGAACGAACGGCGGTGGTAGGTGAGCGGTTCGCCCGCGCAGCTGCACAGCGACCGGACCGAACCGAACAGCACGATGTGGTCCCCGCCTTCCACTTCCTGCTCGACGGAGCACGCGAGCCAGCTCAGCGCCCCCGCCAGCCGCGGTACCTCGCCCTCGACGTCCCACTCGACTCCGTCGAACTTCTCCTCCGGCGTGAGGTTGGTGGCGAACGTGCGCGCCAGCTTGGAATGCGACGAGCCGAGGATGTTGAGCCCGAACCGGCCCGACTGCCGGATGACCCCGAGGAGCCGGGACGACCTGACGAGGGACACCAGCACCATCGGCGGTTCCATCGACAGCGAGGCGAACGCGCTCACCGTGCTGCCGTAGGGGGTGTAGTCGGGAGCCAGTCCAGTCACCACGGAAACCGGCGTGGCCACCCGCGCCATCACTTCGCGGAACTGCTGCTGCAGGTCTTCGGACATCGGTCTCTCCTGTTCGTGCTTGCCCGCGACCCGCGTTCGGTCGCGTTCGGGGGGAATGCGGTGCCGGGCGCGGCAGGGGCGGGCGGAACGCCCCTGCCGCACGTCTGGTGAAGCCGGCCGGGATCTCAGACCAGGAAGCTGATCTCGTAGGGGTTGAGGCCCAGCAGGGCCTTCGCGTAGATCTCCTGGGAGATGCGGATGTTGAAGGCCGCGTGGCGCGTGGCGACACCCGTGTCGCGCCAGATGCGCTGCAGCGGGCTGAACTCGCCGAACGCCGACGTGCCGTGGGCGGTCACGAGCCGGTCCACTCCTTCGTTGGCGCGTTTCACGGCCCACGCCATGTCCATGCGCAGCCCCGAGCGGATGGTCTCGTCGGGCAGGTGGCTCTGGCCGGCGTGCTCGTCGAGCACATCGGCGGCCTGCTGCCCGATCAGCCGCGCGGCCTTGATCGTGGTCGCCGCCTCGGCGAGGTCCACCTGGAACCCGACCGACTGCGCCTGCACCGAGTACGTCGACGCGGTGATCTGGCGCTTCGGGGCCTTTTCGATCACGAACTCCAGCGCTGCTTCGGCCGCACCGATCTGCGAGCCCATCAGCGACACGGGCAGCACGCCGGCGAGCGCCGTGCGGTGCACGGCGTCGGGCGCGCCGAGGTTGTCGCCGCGGAACATCGGCATCAGCGGCAGCACCCGGTGGTCCGGGACGAACAGGTCGCGCGCAACGATCGTGTTGCTGCCGGTGCCGCGCATACCCGTGACGAACCAGGTGTCCTCGACCTCGACGTCGCTCATCGGCACCAGCGCGAGCATCATCTCGGGCTTGACCGCGTTCGGGCTCGGGTACGCGACGATCGCCCAGTCGCAGTGGTTCGAGCCCGACGAGTAGCCCCACTTGCCGTTGAGCTTGATCCCGCCGTCGACGATCTCGGCCTCACCGGTCGGCTGCAGGATGCTGCACGAGGTGGCCAGCGGGTCGGCGCCCCAGACTTCCCGCTGGGCCTCCTCGGGGAACTGCGCGACCATCCAGTTGCCGGCGTTGAGCACGCCGGCGACCCACGCGGACGACGAACACCCGCGCCCGAGGGCGGCGGTGACCTCGAAGTAGGTGCGCATGTCCGCGGCCAGGCCGCCGAAGCGCCGCGGGGTGAACAGCTGCATCAGCTGCGCGTCGCGCATGGCCGCGAAGTTCCGGTCGGTCAGCCGGCGGGTGCGGTCGACCTCCGGGGCGTCTTCCCAGAGCTGGGATCGCAAGGCTTCGGCTCGGGCGACGAGTTCTGCGGAGGTGGGGGTGGTGTTGTTCATATTCGTGTTCCCTTGAACGGGTTTTATCTCGGCTGCGCCGGCGCTGGAGGCGCGTGGGCGCTCTGTTCAGTGGGTGGGGGAGACGCGGAAGGTGAACTCGAGGCGGCGCCAGCCGGCCTCCGGTTCACGGCCGTCGGGCGCCGGGCCGGACTGCTCGGCGAAGTCGACGATCAGCCCGTTCTTGACGCCGAACACGGTGTCGGAGTCGAGGTGGTCGCCGCCGGCCACGAACAGCTGCGTGACCAGCGTGCGAAAGCCCGGCTTGGCGATGAGGAAATGCAGGTGCGGTGCGCGGAACGGATGCCGGCCGGCGGCTTCGAGCATGCCGCCGACGGGACCGTCGACGGGGATGGGGTACTTGGACGGCACGATGGTCCAGAACTTGAGGCGGCCGTCGGTGTCGGTGCGGAAGCGGGCGCGCAGGACGGGGCCGTCGGCGTCGGGGAGCTGGACGTCGTAGAAACCGTCCTGGTTGGACTGCCAGACGTCGACGATGGCGTCGGGCACCGGGGTGTCGTGGGTGTCGGTGACGGTGACGTCGGTCCACAGGGGAGTGCCGGGCAGGCCTTCGGCGAGGTCGGCGCCTTGGGCGGTTTCGGGTGGGCCTTGGACGTAGAACGGGCCGAGGACGGCGGAGGGGGTGGTGTCGGGTGTGCGGGAGTTGGTGAGGACGTCGACGACGCTGGAGACGCCGAGGGTGTCGGACAGGAGGATGAACTCCTGGCGTTTGTCGTCGGAGATCTGGCCGGTGCGGGTGAGGAACCCGATGGCGTATTCCCATTCCTGCTGGGTGAGGTCGGTGCGGACCACGTAGGAGTGCAGGGTGCGCACGAGGTCCTGGAGGAGTTCGCGCAGGCGGGGGTCGGGGGTGGCGGCGAAGCTGTCGACGACTTCGGTGGTGAGGCTGCGCAGGTCGGGTTTGCTGCCGTCGGCGGGCGTGGGGCGGGTGCCGGCCCAGGCGTGGCGCAGGAGGTCTTCGATGCCCTCGCGGGTGACCTCGCGGGGGTTGGGGTAGGGCTTGGCGGTGGCGATTTCGGCGGCCTGGGTGATGGCGGTTTCGGTGAACCCGAGCTCGGCCAGCGAGTGCGGGACGGGCAGGGCCGCGATGAGGTCGTAGACGCCGGTGGCGGCGTCGGGGGCGTCGAGGGCCTCGGCGATGCGGCGCATGGCGTCGGGGGCGCCGGTGGTGTTGTAGGCCATGGCGTAGGGCAGGACGACGGTGTGGGTTTCGGAGTGGGGCAGGTTGAAGCTGCCGCCGAGGGTGTGGCAGAGCTTGTGGTGCAGGGCCATGCCGACGGAGCCGAGGCAGGTGCCGGCGAGCCAGGCGGCGCGCAGGGCGTGGCTGCGGGCGTGCGCATCGGTCGGGTCGGTGGCGATGCGGGGGAGGGCGGTGGCGAGCAGGCGGATGGCTTCGAGGGCGAACTGGTCGACGATCGGGTTGGCGTCGGGTGAGTAGAGGGCCTCGACGGCGTGGGCCATGGCGTTGACGCCGCTGGTGAGTGATACCTGGACCGGCAGTTTCAGGGTGAGGTCGACGTCGTAGACGACGACCTCGGGCAGCACCTTGGGTGAGGTTTGCGTGGTCTTGCGCCCGTCGGCGGTCTCGCCGAGCACCGGGGTCATCTCGGAGCCGGCGTAGGTGGTGGGCACGATGATCGGCGGCAGGTCCGTGCGCAACGCGATCGCCTTGGCCAGACCGGTCGTCGAACCCCCGCCGATGGCGAGGACGCAGTCGACGTCGTTCTCGGTCACGACCTTGAGCGCGCGCTCGGTCACGTCCACCGGCGTGTGCATCGCGGCCTCGTCGAAGCGGGCGGCGAGCAGCGAACCCAGCGCGTCGGCGACCCGGTCCACCGGTCCCGCCAGTGAAGAAGTCCCGAGCAGCAACACGCGCGAAGCCCCGAGCCGGCGCACTTCGTCGGCCAGCGTCGCGATCGTGCCCGTGCCGAAGACGACCCGAGCCGGATTGGCGGTGTAGCTGAACATCGAGGGCTCCTTTGCCTGGCGCGCCGGGTGCGGTGGCGATGACGGTAGGAGCGAGCGCCCGAGAAGTCAGCGTTCGTGTCCGGCAGCCCGGGACACATTTGGTGGAATCGTTCGAAATCGTACTTATCGTGGTGAGATGACGAACGACGAATCACGTGGTGGCGTGGCCTCGGTCGCGAAGGCGTGCAAAGTGCTGCGCGCCTTCAGCCCGACCGTGGGTGTCCTGTCTGTTCGACAGGTGTCCGCCCGTGCGGGGATCCCGCGCAGCACCGCGCACGAGCTGTGCCGCACGCTCGTCGCCGAAGGCATGCTGGAAGGCGCCGGCGGTGGTTACCAGCTTGGCCCGCTGCTGCTCGAGCTGGCGGGCCAGATCATCGAACGCACAGGCCTGCTGCGCGCCGGCGAAGGCATCCTCGACTCGCTGGTCCGCGCGCCGGAGCAGGATGCGCACCTCTGCCAGCTCACGCAGGGCTGGATCGTGTACCTGGACCGCAACTCCGGCCCGTCGCACGTGCCCGCGGCCAACCAGGTGGGCCAGCGCGCGCCGGCGCACCTCACGGTCTGCGGGAAGGTGGCGCTGTCGTGGCTGCCGTTCGACAAGGTCGTGGCGCACGTCGAGAAGTGCTGCGCCGAAAGCGCCGTGCCGCCGCCGGACCTCAAGCAGCTCGAAGCCGAGCTGACCCAGGCCCGGCAGGACGGGTACCTGGCCTCGCGGTCCGTCCAGCAGGGCCGGACGTCGGTCGCGGCACCGATCTTCGACTCCTCGGGAAATCCGCTCGGCGGGGTCTCGCTGTCCGGCCCGGCCGGAATGTTCACCACGGCCGTGGTCGAGTCGGCTCGCGTGTCCGTCACCAACGCGGCCGGCCTGATCGGCGCCCGGCTCATCAGCGCCGCACCGGAATGGACACGCTGACGGCCCTCCCGGGGGAGGGCCGTCAGTTTGGCCGGGCTGCTCAGGCACGCGGCAGCAGAGCCACCGCCTGCATTTCGATCAGCAGGTGCGGGTGCGGCAGCTGGTGCACGGCCACCGTCGTGCGGGTCGGGCCGTTTTCATCGAAGTACCGCGCGTAAACCTCGTTGTAGCCGCGGAAGTCGTTCATGCTCACGAGGTAGGCCGTGACCTGGACGAGGTCCGTCAGCTCCGCGCCGACCTCCGCGAGCAGGTCGCGCAGATTCTCGATCACGGCCGCCGTCTGCGCCTCGATGTCCAGCCGTGTCGCGCCGAACTCGTCGGCGTCGGCACCCGCGATGGTGTTGTCCGGCCGCCGGCTGCTCGTCCCCGAGATGTAGACGAACCCACCCGCCACCTTGAGGTGCGGGAACCGGCCCCGTGGCGTCGCCTTGCCGGCGACGGTCCTGGCGTCACTCATGCATTCCTCCTCATCACCGAACGGACGTCACACGGAACCGCACGCGGCCGAGCCCGGACACCGTCGCGCTGACGGTGCCGGGCGAAACCAGCGCGACGGCCGGGGTCCCCGCCCCGGCCAGCAGCACGTCACCCGCGCGCAGCGGGATGTCGTACCGCCCGGCCATGCGGATCGCCGCGGCCACCGCGCGCAGCGGGTCACCGAGGATCGCCGAGCTGGATCCACTTTGGACAAGACGGCCGTCGAGCTCGAGGACCATCCCGCGGTTGTCCAGCGACGCGGGCAACGGCTGCCACGCCCCGACCACGAACCCCGACGCCGAGGTGTTGTCCGCCACGACGTCGGCGAGGTTGAACCGGAAGTCGCGGTAGCGCGAGTCGATGATCTCCACGGCCGGCGCGACGGCGTTGACGGCCTCGGTCACGTTGCCCGTCCACAGCTGCGGATCGATGTTGCGCGCCAACCGGAACGCGATCTCGGGCTCGACCCGCGGGTGCACATACGCGCCCAGCCAGATCTCCGCGCCCTCTTCGACGTGCATCCGGGAAGTCAGCTGCCCGATGATCACCTCGGACACGCCCATCTGCGCCGCCTTGGTCCGGCTCGTGAACCCGAGCTTCACCCCGACGCGCGTCTCGCCGCGCCCGAGCCGCCGCGACACCAGTGCGTGCTGCACCGCGTACGCCTCCGCCAGCGACAGGTCGTGGTCGGCCGACAGCTGCTGCTCGGCCACGCGGTCGCGGGCGGCGTCGTCGAGGCGGGTGGCGAGCTCACCGACGTGCCCGGTCATCGCGCCACCTCCGTGAGGTCGAGGGCGACGTCGACGATCATGTCCTCCTGGCCGCCGACCAGGCCACGCCGCCCGACCTCGACAAGGATGTCGCGCGCGTCGAGGTCGTAGCGGCTCGCGGCGCGTTCGGCGTGGAGGAGGAAGCTGGAGTAGACGCCGGCGTAGCCCAGCGTCAGGGTCTCGCGGTCCACCCGCACCGGGCGGGTCTGAAGTGGACGGACGAGGTCCTCGGCCGCGTCCTGCAGGCCGAACAGGTCGCAGCGGTGGTCCCAGCCGAGCAGATCGGCGACGGCGACGAACGCTTCGATCGGCGTGTTGCCCGCGCCGGCACCTTGGCCGGCCAGGGAAGCGTCCACGCGGTACGCGCCGTGCTCGACCGCGGTGACGCTGTTGGCCACCGACAGCGACAGGTTTTCGTGGGCGTGGATGCCGATCTGCGTGTCCGGGTCGAGGACCTCGCGGTACGCGTCGACCCGAGCGGCGACGTCGCTCATGGTCAGGCGACCGCCGGAGTCGGTGACGTAGACGCAGTGCGCGCCCGCGTCCTGCATGATCTTCGCCTGCTTGGCGAGGTCCTCGGGCGAGTTCATGTGGCTCAGCATCAGGAACCCGGCGACGTCCATGCCGTTCTCCCGCGCCCAGCCGATGTGCTGGATCGCGATGTCGGCCTCGGTGCAGTGCGTGGCGATGCGCACACTCGACACCCCGAGATCCCGGGCCGCCCGCAGATCGTCGATCGTGCCGACGCCCGGGAGCAGCAACGTCGTGAGCTTCGCCCGTGACACCACCTCGGCCGCCGCCGCGATCCACCCGGAATCCGCTGCGGCGCCGTGACCGTAGATCACGCTGGACCCGGCCAGCCCGTCGCCGTGCGCGACCTCGATCGCCGCCACCCCGGACGCGTCCAGCGCGGCCGCGATCGTCCGCACCTGCTCGACCGAGTACTGGTGCCCGATCGCGTGCATGCCGTCCCGCAGCGTCACGTCCTGGACGTACAACTGCTCCGTCACCGCGCCGCCCCTTCCTTCAGTTCCAGCAGACGCTCGGCGGTGCGCAGGGCCGCGGACGTCATGATGTCCAGGTTTCCCGCGTAGTCCGGCAGGTAGTGCCCGGCGCCGGTCACCTCGAGGAACACCGACACCTTCACCCCGCGGAACGCCCGCCCGAGCGCCGGCACGAACGGGTGGTCCACCGGGTCGAACTGCACCTGCTGCTTCAACCGGTAGCCGGGTACGTACTTCTGCACCTGCGCCACCATGTCCTCGACGGACGCACTCACCGCAGATTCGTCCACTTCGGACTGTTCGACCAGGCAGAAGACCGTGTCTCGCATCTTCATCGCGGGCTCGGCCGGGTTGAGGATGATCACGGCCTTGCCCCGCTCCGCGCCGCCCACGACTTCGAGTGCCCGCGCGGTCGTCTCGGTGAACTCGTCGATGTTCGCCCGCGTGCCCGGCCCGGCCGAGCGCGACGCGATGGACGCGACGATCTCCGCGTACGCCACCGGCGTCACGGCCGACATCGCGGCGACGATCGGCGTGGTCGCCTGGCCGCCGCACGTGACCATGTTGACGTTCGCCGCACCGAGGTGGGCGTCGAGGTTCACCGGCGGCACCACGTACGGGCCGATCGCCGCCGGTGTCAGGTCCACCATCGGCAGGCCGTACTCGCGCAGCACCTCGTAGTTGTGCTTGTGTGCACCGGCCGAAGTCGCGTCGAACACCAGCCTCACGCCGGCGAACTCCGGCAGCTTGACGAGCCCCTCCACGCCGTCGGACGTGGTGGCGATCCCGAGCCGCTTCGCCCGGGCGAGGCCGTCCGACGCGGGGTCGATGCCGACGAGCGCGGCGACTTCCAGCTGGTCCGACAGGCGTTTGACCTTGAACATCAGGTCCGTGCCGATGTTGCCGGACCCGATGATCGCGACGGGTGTGGCCATCAGGCGTCCTCTCCGGTGAACGTCACGCGCACTTCGCCCACCTCTTCGAAGCGGGCCAGGTAGGTACCGGGTTGCGGCACCGCCACCATCGGCCCCCACGCGCCGGCGAGCACGACCTCACCCGCGCGCAGCGGCGCACCACGCCGGGCGACTTCGGTGGCCAGCCACGCCACGGCGTTGGCCGGCGAGCCGAGACAGGCCGCGCCGACGCCCGTCGACACGGGTTCGCCGCCGTGCTCAAGGCTCAGGCCCAGCGAAGGCAGGTCGACGTCGGAGAGCTTCTTCGGCGTCGTCCCGAGCACGACCGCGCCGCTGGACGCGTTGTCCGCGACGGTGTCGGCGATCTTGATGTCCCACCCGGCGATGCGCGAGTCGACGATCTCGATGGCCGGCAGCACGAACTCCGTCGCGCGCAGCACGTCGACCAGCGTCGCGCCGGCGGGGAGGTCGGCGCCCAGCACGAACGCGACCTCGCCTTCCACGCGCGGCTGCAGGAACTTCGCCAGCGGCAGCTCGGCCCGGTCGCCGAAGACCATGTCGTCGAGCAGCACACCGAAGTCGGGCTGGAACACGCCGAACTGCTTCTGCACGGCCGCCGACGTCAGGCCGATCTTGCGCCCCGCCACGCGCCGGCCCGGCACCGCGAGCTTGCGCTCCAGCACCGCCGCCTGCACCGCGTAGGCGAGGTCGACGTCCGCGTCGCCGATCAGGTCCCGCACCGGTTCCACGGGGGTGCGCGTCTGTTCGGCGCGCATCAGCCGCCCCGCCGCGGTCTCCACGGCCGTCGCGAAGGCGGTTTTGGTCGTTGTCATCGAGGAAGCCTCACAGTTGGATGCAGATGTTGGTGGGCTCGCTGTAGAAGTGCAGCGAGTGCACGCCGCCTTCGCGGCCGATGCCCGAAAGCCCGACGCCGCCGAACGGCGAACGCAGATCCCGCAGGTACCACGTGTTCACCCACGACATGCCCACGCGCATCGCGGCGGCGACGCGGTGGCCGCGCTCGAGGTTCGTGGTCCACACCGAGGACGCGAGGCCGTACGACGTGTCGTTGGCCAGGCGGATCGCCTCGTCCTCGGTGTCGAACGGGATGAGGGTCGCGACCGGCCCGAACACCTCCTCGCGCACCACACGGGCGGAGTTGTCCACGCCGGTCCACAGCGCGGGTTCCACCCACGCGCCGCCGGCGAGATCCGCGCCGAGCTCGGGGATGCCGCCGCCCACGAGGAGCTCGGCGCCTTCCTTCTCGGCCACGGCGTAGTACGACATGACCTTTTCCCGGTGCGTCTGGGAGATCAGTGGCCCGGTGGTGGTGGCGGGATCGTCGGGCCGGCCGAAGCGCAGCGCCTTCGCCCGCTCGACCAGACCGGAGGCGACCTCGTCGAAGACGCCGCGCTGCACGTAGACGCGCTCGGTGCACAGGCAGATCTGCCCGGTGTTGGTGAACACGGACCGTTCGAGCCCGTCGACCGCCCGCTCGAGGTCGGCGTCGTCGAACACCACCGCGGCGTTCTTCCCGCCCAGCTCGAACGAAACCGGCCGCACGTGGGGCGCGACCGCGCGCATGATCACCGAGCCGGTGGCCGACTCGCCGGTGAAGGTGATGCCGTCGACGTCCGGGTGCGTCGTGAGGAACTCACCCGCGGACGCGGGCCCGAAGCCGTGCACGACGTTGAACGCGCCGGCCGGCATCCCCGCCTCGGCGAGGATCTCCGCCAGCAGCGTCGCGCTCGACGGCGTCTCCTCCGAAGGCTTCACCACCACGGCGTTGCCGCTCGCCAGCGCGGGCGCGACTTTCCACGTCAGCAGCAGCAACGGCAGGTTCCACGGCACGATCACGCCCACCACGCCCAGCGGCTTGCGGATCGCGTAGTTCAGCGCCTGCCCGGTCGCGACGTCGGTGAGGAACGAGTCGAGCCCCGTCCCGGCGATGATGTCCGCGGCCGCGCGGAAGTTGGCCGACGCGCGCCGCACGTCGAGGTTCGTGGCCAGTGCGACGGGCTTGCCGGTGTCGGCGATCTCGGCCGCGAGCAGGTCGTCGAAGCGCTCCTCGATCCGGTCCGCGACCCGCCGCAGCAGGGCGACGCGCTCGGTCGCCGTGGTCTTGCCCCACGCACCGTTCAGCGCCTGCCTGGCGCTGCGCACCGCGCGGTCGACGAGCTCTTGGTCGGCTTCGTGCACCTTCGCGATCAGCGAACCGTCGACGGGGCTCACCTTGTCGAAGGTGCGGGGGCCGTCGACGAACTCGCCCCCGATGAAGTTGCGCAACGCCTTCGGGATCCCCTGCGGCATCACTGGTTTCCTTTCGTCGGAACTGTTCACGCGTGCTCGGGCACGGCGTGGTGCCAGGTCTCGCCGCGGTAGGTGACCGCGACCGACCCGCCGGTGGGCACGAGGACGACTTCCTCGGCGTTGTCGGGTTCCCCCAGGTCGCGCCCGGCCGCCCACGCGACGACCGCGCGCATGCACCCGGAGTGCGTGGCGACGGCGAGGTGCTCGTCGGCCGGCACGCGGTCGGCCGCGGCGACGGTGGCGGCGAGGAACCGGCGCACGACCGCGTTCGGCGATTCGTGCCAGAGCAGCGGGATCTGCAGCCAGAACCCCATCGCGTCGCCGTCTTCGTGCGCCTGCCAGAACCGCCGGGCCTCTTCGGCCCAGCCGGCGCCGCCCGCGGCCGGGATGAGCTCGCGCACCTGGGTGGGTTCGTAGTCCCGGCCGTCGACGCGGAGCTGGAGGTTGCGGAACTCCGGCGCGACCTCGTTGCCGCCGAGTTTCAGCCCGGGCGCGCCGGCGAGGGTCGCGTGCAGCACCTCGGCGGTCTGCCGCGCCCGCGCGGTGGGCGCGTAGGCCACGGAAACCGCCGTGCCGTCGGGAAGTTCGGCCGCGAGGCTCTCGCCGCGCGCCCGGGCCTGCTCGATGCCGCGTTCGGTGAGGCCGGCGTCGCTTTCGTAGCTGGCCGTCTCGCCGTGGCGGACGAGGTGCAGGATCATCGGTGCCTCCAGGTCGGTCAGCTCGGGCGGAACACGCGGTGGCTGGAGCGGGCCGGGTGCAGGCCAACGCGGTCGAGGATGCGTCTCACCGAACCCGCGGGGTCACCGACGGCGAAGTGCTCGGTCTCCATCCCGACGGCACGCGCCCCGGCGAGGTTCGACGGCAGATCGTCGACGAACAGGCAGCTCCCCGGCTCTTCCCGTAGCTGCCCGAGCGCCCACCGGAACACCGACGGGTCGGGCTTGAGCACGCCGTAGCGGCCGGCTTCGAGCAGCAGGTCGAAGCCACCGAACTCGGGAAACTTCGCCGCCCAGTCCTGGCCGAACCAGTGGCCCATGTCGTTGGTGAGCGCGGCCAGGCGCACGCGGCCGCCGATGTCGCGCAGCATCGCGCGCACCTCGTCGCGCACGCTGATGCGGGTCCGCATGAACGCGCCGAGGTCGAGGTCCGGCCGTCGTTGCGACAGCTCGGCCCAGTAGTCGCGCTCCTGCTGCTTGCCCTGCTCGACCCCGTCGTAGAGCTTGTCGTCGCCGAACGGGCCCTTGGGGAACGTCGGGTCGTCGACCACCTCGAACAGCGTGGGCACGACGACGCCGCCGAGGTCGAGCACGATGGTCGTGAGCCGTAGCGTGGCCGTGTCCGCCCGGGACCGGACCGCGGCCGCGCGCCGGAGCGCACGACCGCGGCCGGGCCGCGACCAGGGTTCTTCGAAGGTCACGGATCAGTCCAGGACCGTGACGACGCCGGTGTCACCGTCGACGCGCACGCGCTGGCCGGTGCGCAGCGTCGAGACCGCACGGCCGGTGCCGACCACGGCGGGCAGGCCGTACTCGCGGCAGACGATCGCGGTGTGGCTCATGATGCCGCCGACGTCGCTGACGGTCGCGGCGATCCGCGAGAACACCGGCGCCCAGGCGGGTGAGGTGGCGGGGCAGACCAGCACGTCGCCGTCCTGAACCTCGGCCAGCTCGGCCACGGACCGCACCACGCGCACCGGTCCCTCGACCACCCCGGGTGAACCGGCGACCCCGCGCAGCGTGCCGGGGTCTTCCGTTTCCGAGTCGGCCAGCCAGCCCGCGACGGAGTCGGTGGTGATGCCCCACAGCATGACCGTGAGCGGTTCGGCGACGGCCTCCGGCGGCGGGCCGAGCGCGGGCGGCGGCTCCCAGGCTTCCAGCGCGGTGAAGATGCGGCGGCGCTCGGCGATGATCGGGGTCCAGTGCGCGCGACCCCGGCCGGGCGCGCCGGTCGACCACGCGGCGACGGTGTCGAAGATCAGCTCCGCGACTTCGGTGCGGCGCAGGAAGAACAGGTCCTCGGGGTCGTCGAACACACCCATGTCCACCAGGGACCGGGCGAGCTCCTTGGACTTGCCCCAGAACGCGGCCCACATCCAGTGTTCGATGTAGAGCACGTGCTCCTCGATGTAGACGAACACCTTGCGCGCCAGCGCGAGCAGCTCGTCGAACAGGTCCACGTCGGCCGGGTTGAGCAGGGCGCGGTAGTCGCCGGTGATGCGCTCACGTTCGGCCAGCACCCGCTCGGTCGGGCGGTCGATGACCTCGCCCTTGCGCAGGCGTTCGAGGTAGGTGCGCACGGCCCCGAACGGGATGTCCGGGTGGTCGTCCCAGGTGCCGAAGCGGTGGTCGCCGCCGGGGTGGCCGGGGTCGACGTTGATGTGGAACCACGGATCCCTGGTGGCTTCCCAGTCCTCGGCCCAGGCGCGGCCGGACTCCGTGCCGCTCAGCACGGCGAGGGCCGCGTCGAGGTGGGAGGCGTTGAGGATCGTGTCGCTCACGCCGAGGCGTTCGGCTTCCTTGGCGAGGCGCTTGAGCTCGTCGTCGGGCCGGTAGAGCTCCACGTGCAGGCCGCCGACCATCCGCGACACGGACTGGTCGCCGATGCCGGGGAAGGCGTTCTGGCAGAACTGGAAGAACGTGAGGTACGCGGCGTAACCGATGTTCAGCATCTCGAAGTGCCACTGGTACGTCTCGTACATCGTGGTGATCATGAGGCTGAAGTCGCGTTCCCAGCGATACCCGGCCGAGTGTCCGAGGTGTCCGGTCACAGTGGACAGCGGCTCGCGCTCGGGCAGCGGCGCGAAGCTCAGGCCGCGGATGAGCTTGATGCGCTCGGCGACCTTTTCCTTCCACTCCGCATAGATCTCGTCCCAGCGCTCGTAGTAGTGGCTGGCCCGCTCGCCGAATTCCTCGGCCCGCGCGGCGATCTGGTCGGCCGGCGCGGCGACCGGCGAGACGTACAGGCGGCCGTTGAGGATGCGCTGCTCCAGGCCGAACGCCGGCGGTACCGCGAACACGCGCGTGTTCATCGCGCCGAGGGCCTGCCACCAGCACTCGCACTGGATCTCGTCGTACGGGTGCAGCACGTAGGGGTGGTGCAGGGCGTCCTGGAACCAGAACTTGCCCTCGTCGGCCTTGCGGCGGTCCTCGCCGAACAGGTGGTACCAGTTGTAGAGCGATTCCCAGCCCTCGGCACCTTGCGGTGGGTCGAGGTCGAACGGCCCGGGGAAGGTGGAAGCGACCATCGTCGGTCCCTTTCTCATCTGCGCAGTCAGTGGGGGATGCGGGTCAGGGTTTTGCGCCGCCGGTCAGCGCCGCGAGCACGTGGGCGAGCGCGCCCCGGTTCTCCTGCGACACCTGCTTCGGCGGTTTGGTGCTCCACACGGTTTCCGGGCGGGCCTGCACCACGTGCACGTCGTCGCCGTCGATGGCGAACTCGCCGTCCTGCGGGGTGCCGGCGTGCTTCTCGATCAGCGCCGCGATTTCGAGCAGCTGCTCGATGTGTCCCTTGTGGAGGGACGGCTGGGACCGATCCGCGTCGTCGACGGGCACGGTCGCGATGCCCTTGCCGGTCTCCGGGTCGCGGGTCGCGCGGGTGGCCTTCTCGGCGATGTCGCGGGTGAGGATCTCGCGGGTGATCTTGTCGACCACGAACCGGTCGGGCGTCACCGTGCCGCTCACCAGCGGTTCGCCCAGGCCCCACACGGATTCGATGACGACCTTCGACCGGTCGCCGTTGGCGGGGTTGAGGGTCATGAACACGCCGGCCGCGCTCGCGTCGACCATGCGCTGCACGACCACGCCCATGGCGTCGTCGGTGCTCTCGACCCCGTCACGCGCCCGGTAGCTGATGGCGCGCGCGGTGAACAGGCTCGCCCAGCAGCGCCGGACGGCGGCCGACACCTCGTCGGCGCCGATGACCCAGAGATAGCTGTCGTGCTCGCCGGCGAAGCTGCGGTCCGCGGAGTCCTCCGCGGCCGAACTCGACCGCACCGCCACGGGCGGCTCGGCGACGCCGGTGCGCTCGGCGAGCTCCGCGTAGGCCGCGCGGATGTCGGCGTCGGCGCCGTGCTGCTCGGTCTCGGCGAACAGCAGTTCGCGGATCGCGGCCGACTCCTCCGTCAGCACGTCGAGGTCGGCTTCCGGGTGCAGTGCGCGGATCCGGCGGTCCAGCTCCTGGCCCAAGCCGCCGGTCACCGCCGCGCGGTAGGCGTCCGTGGTCACCACGAACGCTTCGGGAACCCGGACTCCCAGGCGGCACAACGTGTCCAGCGAGCGACCCTTGCCACCGGCCTGTGCGGTGGTGACAGCGTTGTCGCCCATCCCGATGTGCAGAGTGCTCGCTGCGGTCATCGATCGGTCCTTTCCTTGTTCTCGCGGTCGCTGGGTTCGTCGTAGTCGGACACCAGCGCGACCACGGCGGCGTCGACCGTCGCTTCGCCGGTGGCCGCGGCGGCCGCTTCGTCGGTGTTCACGAGGACGGTGGCCCCGGGGCTGGCGTCGAGCAGGTCGACCGCGACGGTGATGGTGTCCACGCCGATCGCGCGGACGAGCACGAGCCGCCGGGTCGACAGCCCGGGCAGCTGCCGGTCGGACCACACCCGGCCGATGACGCGGCCGAGGATCACGACTGGCCCCCGCTCGGCAACTCCAGCACGGCTTCGCGGAACGACTCCGCGCGGCGGGTCTCGAGCAGCGTGGCCGCGGCCTCGCTCGGGCGCGGGTAGATCTGGGCGGCGCGCAGGTCGCCGTAACGCTTCACGGCGGCGGTGCCGGCGTCGAGCGCCTGGCGGACGGCGGCCAGCTGGCCCTGGATCGCGGCCACGAGGTAGCCGCTGGACACGCGGTCGACCGCGATGCACCGGACGTCGGCGGTCTTGATCATCGCCTCGATCCCCGCCGTGAGCGCCACGATGCCGCGGGTCTCGACGACACCGATCGCGCCAGCCGAATTCGTGTTGCCGGCCATGGGTGTTCTCCTTGTTCTTCGTTGAGCGTTCTGCGGTGAGCGCAGTGCTGGCTCAGTTGCCTTCGAGCAGGGCGGTGTGGGCGGCGACGGCCGCGACGGCGTCGCACGGGTTGGCGAACACGACCGAACGCACCTGCGCACCCGACACCGCTTTCGCGGTTTCCTCGGCGATTTCGGTCGCTTCCTCGACGGTGGCGAGGTCGCCGGACAGCGCGACCGCGACGATGCCGCCGCCGAGGCGCACGACGCCTTCCACCGTCACGTTGGTGGCTTTGACGATCGCGTCGACGGCGTCGAAGATCGGCACGAACCCTTCCGTCTCCACGAATCCGACCGCGGTGTTGGCCATGGGGCTCTCTCTTTCTGACTAGCGGGAAGTGGTGGGACGCCAGCGGACGACCGCGGCGCCGGTGCCCCAGATCGGGCCGTAGGACAGGAGTTCGCCGGGCTGGTCCAGCACACCGGCGCCGAGCAGGAAGGCCAGCGCGCGGAACTGGCTGTCGGCCGCGGCTTCGCGGGCGAAACTTTCGCGCAGGTCCAGGGCCTCCTTCACGTCGCCGCGCACGAGCGCGTCGAGGATCCGGCGGTTCCACTTGTCCTGCCCGGGCGTGGCGATGCCGTCTTCGGACGGTTCGATCCAGCGCTGGATGAGCCCGGCGGACAGGCCGGACACCACGACCACGCCGACCCGGCGGCCGGCCGCGGCCGCGGCGGCGACACCGGTTTCGCCGAGCGTGGCGATGTTGTCGACCTCGGCGTAGAGGTTGCAGGACACCATCGCGTACCGGAAGCGCCGCCCGGGGTCGAGCAGGTTCGCGATGGTGACGGTGCCGGTGTCGATCGGGAAACCGTCGTAGCGCGTGCGCCGCGCCTGCAGGCCGCGGTCGGCGGTCAGGCCGACCCAGCGTTCGGCGAGATCGGTGTCGACCTGCAGGTCGTAGCTGATGCGGCCGTAGTCGTAGGCGTACCAGTTCTCGTCCATCCGCTCGCCGCGCGGGTTGGGGTCCAGCTGGAACTGGTGCCCGAGCACGGTGAACCACTGCGTCGACATGAGCAGCACGGTGTCCACTCCGGCCTCGCGGAAGTCCTCGCCGACCTGCTCGACGCCGGCCCGCAGGTCGGCCCAGCTCGGCGCGGGGCTCTTCGCGAGCAGCTGCGGCATGCCCGGCACGAGAGCGGCGGCGACCACGGTGTCAGCCACGAGCGTGCACCCCCTCGGGGCGCCACTCGACCACGGCGTTGCCGGTGCCGATGATCGTGCCGTAGCCCAGGATGTCGCCGGTGGTGTCCGGCCAGCCCAGCGCGGCCAGCAACCAGCTCAGGCTGCCCGACTTGGTCTCGGCCTCGCTGGCCTCGATGTGCTCGGGGATCGCCGTGCGCAACGCCGAAGTCGGTTGGCTGCGCACGGTTTCCAGCAGCTTCATGTCGGCGCGGTACTGGTCGTTGTTGTACGCGTACTCGCGGCCCATGTCCTCGGGCAGCTCGGTCTCGCGGTCGAAGTGCAGGTGTGACAACGAGTTCGACGCCAGCAGCACCGCCCGCCGTCCCGTCCGCTCGATCGCGACGCGGGTCGCGGTGCCGAGCACGTCCATCTGCTCCAGCTCCGCGTCGGCGTAGAAGTACGGGTTGTTGTTGGCGCTGATCGACACGACCGGGATGTCCCAGCGCGGGTTCGCCATGTGCAGCGCGCCGATCGTCGCGTAGTCCACGCGCACACCCGGCTCCCGCATGGCCCGTGTGACCAGGCCGTGCTCCTCGAAACTGCCCACCATGGCCTCGGCGAGCTCCACGTCGGTGCGGAAGTCGAAGTGGTAGCGGAACAGGTTCGGGAAGATCGGCTCGACCGACACCCCGCGCGGATTGGGCACGCAGTTGACGTGGTGGCCGACCATCGTGATCCAGTGCGGCGCGTGCACCACGAGCACGTCCGGCCGCAGCTCCCGGATCCGGCGCCGGACCTCGTCGTAGGCCCACCGCAGCGTTTCCCAGCCGCCGGTGCTGCGCGGCTCGTTCTGCGGCGGGTTGTCCGCGTAGATCAGGTGCGGCGGGTGCGGAGCGAGGTAACCCGCGACGATGCCGGCCCGCGGTGGCTCCGGCTCGGCCGGCTCGGCCGGCTGGGCCTGCGGCGTTCGGGCCCGCTCGCCGGCCGGCGATAAGTGGAATACCCGTGACATGCTGGTTGACGTTAGGCCGCAGACCGCCGCGGGTTCGTGTTGTTGTCCGGTGCACCCGGACACGAATTTCAGCCGCCGCGCGGGCCCCGTCAGGCCGGGGTGGCCTTGCCCTGACCTTCTTCGTAGCGCTTGCGGTCTTCGGCGGTCAGCTCGGTCCAGTGGCTGCCCGGGGCGCGGCCGAGCACCCAGTCGCGCACTCCGTCCAGGCGGGCGCGCAATTCGGGCAGGGACACGCCGGCGAGGGCGCCACCCCGGACGCGGGGGACGCCGTCCACGAACACGAGGTCGATGTCGCGCGCGGACGCCTGGAAAACCACGTGGTCGGCCACGGAGCTCGCGGCGAGTCCGAAGGGGCCTGTCCGCAGCACGAGGACGTCGGCCTGCTTGCCCGGGGTGAGGCTGCCGACGCGGTCGTCGAGGCCGAGCGCGCGGGCCGCGTCGAGGGTGGCCATGCGCAGCAACGCGGGCGCGTCGATCGAGGGGAAGGTCGGTGTCCGGACACCGGAGCGGCCGACCTGGCGCTCGGCCATCACCTCGGTGAGGCGGCTGAGCGCGTGGCCGATCCTGAGGTGGGTGAGGAAATCACCGCTCACGGCGGCGGTCGCGTCGACGCCGAAGACGAGCGGTACTCCCTGTTGCACCGCGCGCCCGATCATCGGGACCACGCCCATGTGCCCGGCCTCGATCTGGGGCGTGCTGACGATCGTGCCGCCGTTCTGGCGCAGCATCGTGAGCTCGGCGTCGGTCGCCGGGCCGGCGTGCACCCAGAGGACGTCGGGGCCGAGCAGGCCGAGCTCGTGCGACGAGGTGACCTGGCCCTGCAGGTTGGAGTGCAGCGTGGAGACGAGCCCGATCTCGCGGGCGGCCTTGACCTCGCGGGCGTGGGCTTCGAGCGAGACGTGGTCGATGTTGTTCAGCGCGACGCCGAGCTGCACGCGGTCGGTGGTGGCGCGGGCATTCGCGAGCCGTTGCAGCACGGCGATGCGCTCGTCGAGGGTGTCGAACGAGCTGGTGCCCGCTTCGGGCCGCGGCCGGAAGCAGAACCCGAACACGGCCCGGATTCCCACGGCTTCCAGTGCTTCCAGCGACGCCTCGGCGTGTTCGGGCGAGTTGGTGGCGTGGCAGAAGTCGAACACCGTGGTCACCCCGTTGAGCAGCAGCTCCGCGCCGGCGCCGAACGTCGCGTCGTGCATGTCCTGCGGGCGGTAGCGGCCGGCGAGGGGGTGGATGACACCGAAGTACTCGCGGCCCCAGCAGTTCGAGGCGAGGCCGCGGATGGGGGCCTGCCACATGTGGTTGTGGCAGTCGACGAGTCCGGGCAGCACGATCGAATCGGCGGCGTCGATGATCTCGTCGACCTCGCTCTCGTCGATCTTCGGTGCCACGTCGAGGATCCTGTCGTCGCCGATCAGCACGTCGCCGCGGAAATCGCCGAGCGCCGGGTCCATCGTCAGGACCGAGCCGCCTTTGAGCAAGGTCTTCTTCACGGGCTGATGCCTCCTTGGATGTGGTGCGCCGCCGTCGGCTGAATCGTTGCTTGACGGGTCCGGAACGCCTGCTTATAGTACTGCAAACGTTTGTAAGACGAAAGGTGCACCGTCGTGCACGACACTCGATCTCCAGCGTTCACGTCCTATGGCGACGCTTCCGAAATCTTCCGCACTCCCGGTTTGCCGTTCACACCGGCGATCCGGATTTCGCCGGGCAGCGAACTCGTTTTCGTCGCGGGGTGTCCGGGTGTACCAGACGGCGACGACGACTCACCGGAGGTCGAAGCCGAGGTGCGCCGGGCTTTCCGCTATCTCGCAAGGGTTCTGGAGCTTGCGGGAGCGGGCCTGGAGCACGTAGTTTCCCTCACCAAGTTCCTGACCGATGTCGAACGGGACAATGCGATCGTCACGACCGTGATGCGCGAACTGTTCCCCGTGATGCCTACTTCGACCACAGTCGAGGTTTCCCGTCTCGTGCCCAGGGGTCTTCATTTCGAAGTCAACGCGATCGCGGCCGTGCCAGCTCGTTCTGGTCCCGTGGTCCTGGATCAGAGCGGCTGATTCTCATGACCAAAGATCTTCGCCTTCTCGGAATTTGCGGCAGCCTTCGTTCCGGCTCCTACAACCACGGGCTGCTGAAAGCCCTCGCTGACGAGGCGCCCGCCGGCGTCACCCTCGACCTCCTCGGCGACTGGAGCGAGGTACCGAACCTCAACGTCGACCTCCTCGAAGACGGGCAGCCGCCCGCGGTGGTGCGGGCCGTCGCGGAGCAGGTGCGCGCGGCGGACGGCCTCGTGATCGCGACGCCGGAGTACTGCAACAGCGTGCCGGGCGCGTTCAAGAACCTGCTCGACTGGCTCTCTTTCCCGCCCCCGTTCAACTGCCTGCGGTTCAAGCCGCTCGGCCTGGTCGGCGCGAGCATCGGCACCGGCGGCACGCTGCGTGGCCAGTCGGCGTTGCGCGGTGCCCTGCTGTTCTTCGACGCGATGCTGATGGGCCGGCCGGAGGTCGCAGTCGGCCTGGGCAAGATGAAGTTCGACGACGAGGGAAACCTGAAGGACGAGGAAGTCCGGGCGCTGCTTCGCCGGTTCCTGTCCGACTTCGTGGAATTCACCCGGAGCACCAAGGCGCGTGGCCTCGACCCGCGGGAACGGGAATTCGTTTTCTGACGCTCCTGACGATTCCGACGAAGGGATGGTGCCTTGTGGACAGTCCGCCCGATCTCGGTGCGCCGCCGGGTGTCCGTCCGACCGGTGAAACGCTCTACCTCGCCCCGAGCGGGCGCCGGTTCACCGACGCGGGTGAGCTGACGCGCGAGTACGACATCGAGTGGACGGTGCCCGACTTCCTCGCGGTGGCCGCGAGTTTCGTCGCCCGCAGTGCCGAGACCCGCGGCCGGCTCAAGTGTTTCCTCGACATCCCCTACGGCCCGACCGTCGACGAGCGGCTCGACGTGTTCCCCGGTTCGCCGGGCGGGCCCGTGGTGGTGTTCTTGCACGGCGGGTACTGGCGGGCGCTGACGTCGGCGGAGTTCAGCTTCGCCGCGGCCGGCCTGGTGGCGCGCGGGGTGACCGTGGTGATCCCGACGTATTCGCTGTGCCCGGCGGTGTCGCTCGACGAGATCGTGCGGCAGGAGCGCGCGGCGGTCGCGTGGACGGTGCGCTCGATCGCCTCGTACGGCGCGGATCCGCGGCGGGTGGTGGTCGCCGGGCATTCGGCCGGCGGGCACGGCGTTGCGATGGTGCTGGCCACGCGCTGGGCCGAGAACTACGGCATCGATCCGTCGGTGATCAAGGGCGGGTGCGCGATCAGCGGCCTGTTCGACCTGCGGCCGCTGCCGTTCACCTCGGTGCAGGCCGATCTGCGGCTGACGGCGGATCAGGTGCTGCGTAACAGTCCGGTGCTCGCGCTGCCGGAGACGATGCCGCCGCTGGTGATCACCTACGGCACGGAGCAGACGGCGGAGTTCGTGCGCCAGTCCACCGACTACTTCGCCGCGGCGAAGGCGCACGGCCTGGACGTTCGCTGTCTGCCGCGGCCCGGCTTCAACCACTTCGACGAGCTCGACGCGCTCGCCGATGACCGCGGTGATCTCACCGAGTCCATTGTGGATCTTTTCGACCGACGTTAGCCGTGCCACAAGGAGGTAGCATGCTCACGCAGTTGCAGAACGACTTTCGCGAGGTCATGGCGGGAGTCGCCACCCCGGTCTCGGTGGTGACCGCGTTCCACGAGGGCGCGCCGCACGGGACGACGGTCAGCGCGTTCACCTCGCTGTCCATGGACCCGCCGATGGTGCTGGTGTCGCTGGACAAAACGTCGCGGCTCCTGGGTCTGATCCGGAAGTCGCAGCGCTTCGGGGTGAACGTCCTCGGTGCGGCACAGGCCGAGACGGCACGGTCGTTCGCGAAGAAGCTCGAAATGGGGGAGAAGTTCGCCGGCGTCGACTGGCAGCACGACAACGAACTGCCCCGGCTGGCGGGCGTTCCCGGATGGCTGGCGTGCACGCTGAGCCAGGAGGTCGAAGGCGGTGACCACATCGTCCTTTTCGGACAGGTCGTCTCGGCTTCCACGGCCACGGCGGCTCCGCTGACGTACCACTCGCGGACGTTCGGCACGCATTCGTTGCTGGCCCAGAGTGCGTGAAGTTTTTCCGTGCCAGTTTGCAAACGATTGCAAGTTCGGCGTGAACGCGCTTGATCCCGCGCGTTCACGCCGGCTCAGCTGGTGCGGATGATCGTTTTTCCCTGGCTGCGCCGGCCCGGTGCGAACGCGGTCGCGGCTTCCGCCAGCGGGTGAACGGCACCGACGAGCACCCGGAGCCGTCCGTCGCGGACCCGTTGCGCCAGGTCGGCCAGCCTTGCCCGATCGGCTTCGACCACGAAGAAGACGGCGCGCCCGTCTCGCGGCCACGCGTTGGGCGGTCCCGCGATGGTCACCAGCGTCCCGCCGGCGCGGACGATCCCGGCCGAGCGGTCCCCGGTGTCCCCGCCGAACACGTCCAGCACCAGGTCGACCTCACCGACGTCTTCCAGCCGGTCGGCCTCCAGGTCCACGAACGAGTGCACGCCGAGATCGAGGGCCGCCTCGCGGTTGTGCGCCCGCCCGGTGCCGATCACGGTCGCCCCCGCCTCCCGCGCGAGCTGCACGGCGATCGACCCGACGCCGCCCGCGGCGCCGTGGACCAGCACCGTCTGCCCGGGCTCGAGCCGGCCGTGGTCGAACAGCGCCTGCCACGCCGTCAGCCCGGAGATCGGCAGCGCCGCGCCGACGGAGTGGTCGATGTCGGCGGGCAGCGGCGCGAGGTTGCGCGCCTCCACGGCCGTGAACTCGGCGAGCGACCCGTCGCGCGTCCAGTCGGCGAGCCCGAACACGCGTTGCCCCACCGTGAGCCCGGTCGTGCCGTACCCGAGCTCGGCCACCACCCCGGACAGCTCGTGCCCGGGCACACTCGGCGTCCGGTCGCGCCCGGCGCGGTCGGTCCACGTGCCGGGCCACTCCAGCTCGCCGGGCGTGAAGCCGGCCGCGTGCACCCGCACGATCACGTCGTTCTCCGCGGCGTGCGGATGGGGACGGTCCACAAGGGACATTCCGCCGACGCCGGCGGTGCGATCCTGGACGGTGATGGCTTTCATGATTCCCAGCCTCTGCAGGAGAAGGACCGTGGTGGTCAGAACTTACCGCCACCGGCGCTGATGCGCTGCCCCGTGACCCAGCGGCCGTCGTGGGAGACAGGGAAGGCCACGACGTCCGCGATGTCGGCCGATGCGGCCGAGCGGGGTGCTCTGGGCTTCGGCGGCGATCTCCTCGTCGGAGAAGTGCGCCGTCGAGGGAGTCCTGACCATGCCGGGCAGCACGCTGTTCACGGTGATGTGCTTGGGCCCGAGCTCGACGGCCGCCACCCGGACGAGGTGGTCGAGGGCCGCTTTGCTCGACGCGTAGAGAGCCGTGCCGGCCGTGGGCATGAGCGTGAGCCCCGCGGAGATCATCACGATTCGCCCGCCGGTCCGCATGCGGAGCGCCGACTCCGCATGGCCACGAAGCCGGCGCGGGTGTTGGTGGCGAAAACGGTGTCGAAGTCCTCGTCGGTGCTGCCGGCCAAGCTCTTGAAGCGGTAGTCGGCCGCGTTGCTCACGACGATGTCCACCCCGTCGAACTCCGTCTCGGCGACGTCGAACAGGCCCCGCACTTGTGCGGCGTCGGCGACGTCGGCCGCCGCTGTGATCGCGGTGCCACCGTGGGCGGCGATGCCGTTGACCACCTCCTCGGCCTGCCCCCGCTGGGCCGGATGATGGGCGACGATCACCCGGGCGCCGTCCTTGGCCGGCCGTTCCGCGACGCCTTTGCCGATTCCGCTCGAGGCACCCGTGACGAGCGCTGCTTTTCCGTCGAGACTCATGATTCCTCCGGCCCACCTTCGACCTCGCGGTGGCTCATCGCGAGGTGCCGTGGGAAATCTGCCGCCGACCCCGGAACGCTTGCGCTCGCCGGAGCGAATTTCCCCTGGAGGTCCAGATTTACCCGCCCGGAGAGTTCACGCGCCGCTCCTTGGCGTGGGTACCCATCAGGCGGCCGCGTGCAGCTCCGCGACCACGTCGCCCAGCTCGGGGTGCGCCGACGAAACCGTGGCGAGAATGGCGACAACCGCGTCGTACACGAGGCTTTCGAGCTCGGCGGCGGGCACGTCGCAGTCGTGGGTGAGCCAGTCGAGCGTGGTTTCGTCGAGCATGCCCATGATGCCGCGGATCGCGACGCGCACGCGCGGCGGCGGTTCCGTGGTGAGGCCCAGCAGGTCGACCACGAACTCGGCGCCGGCGCGGCGGGCGCGTTCGAAGAGCTCGTCCACCTCCGGGTCCTGCCCGCCGGCGCGGATGAACGCGAGCATGGTGTGGACGTGCGCGCGCCGGTACTCGATGTGGCGGCGCAGCAGGCCGCGCATGCGTTGCTCGCGCGTGTCTTCGTCGTCGCGGGGGCGGTGCAGCTCGATGAGCTCGTCGAGCGCCTGCTGCAGCACCGCGAGGTACAGGCCGCGCTTGTCCTTGAAGTGGTAGAACAACAGCCCGTGCGCGACGCCCGCGGCCTCGGCGATCTCGCTGATGTAGATCTCGTCGTAGGGCTTGCGGGCGAACAGGTCGGCGGCCACCTCGATCAGCGCCGCGCGCCGCTGCCCGCGGGGCGGCGCCGTGCGCTTCTCGGAACTCATGTCAGCTGCCTCCTGTGCTCACCTCGTTGCGCAGGCTGCCGATCCCCTCCACGCTCACCTCGACGACGTCACCCGCCCGCAGGTACTCACCCGACGCGAGTGCGACGCCGGCGGGCGTTCCGGTGAGGATGACGTCTCCCGCCGCGAGCGGGACCTTCGCCGAAACAGCCGCGACGAGCTCGGCCACCGGGAACAGCATCTCACTCGTGCGCCCCTGTTGCCTGAGCACGCCGTTCACCCGGGTGGTGACGGCGACGTCTTCGCCGAGCTCGTCCGGCGTGACGAGCGCGGGGCCGAGCGGCTTGAACGTCGGGAATCCCTTGGCGCGCTGGAGAAGCGACAGGTCGACGACGGCACCGTCGCGCATCCCGCGGAACTGGACGTCGCGCGCCGACACGTCGTTGGCGACGGTGAACCCCGCGATGTATCCGGCCGCGTCCCTGGCTTGGACGTCTTGCGCCGGCGCCCCGAGGACAACGGCGAGCTCGGCTTCGTAGTCGACCCGATCCGGCGCCTCGGCCGGCAGGACGATCGGCTTCCCGGTCCCGATGAACAGCTCCCGCCCCGGCGTGATCGGGAAAAACGCCGGCGTGGCCGGGACTTTCAGGCCCGCTTCCGCGATGTGCCCGGCGTAGTTGGCCCCGACGATCACCACGGTCTTCGGCTGCGCCACGGGCGCGAGCAGCGTTGCCTCCGACAGCGGCACCCGGCCCCGCACGGGCGCGTTCTGCGCGTTGTCCACCAGGAGCTCGGCGACGTCGTGGTGCGGTGCGTCGAGCAACAGCAGCTCGTCGCCCTCGCCGCGGGCCAGCCCCTGCGTGGTCCGGTAGAGCCGCATCAGGCGCCCCCGGCCAGCACGGTGATGCGGCGTTCGGCGATGCGCCAGCGGCCCGCTTCGCGGGTCAGGACGTCGTGGACGCGGCTCACCGTCCGCAGGTGCGGCGGCGCGGCCGGGTCGCTGAGGGCGTACACCTGCAGGTCGCAGCGGCATTCGGCGCGGTCGCCGTCGAGGTCGAACCACGACGGCGACACCACGTGCAGCGTCGGCCGGTCCTCCTGCTCCCGGCGGCGCATGGCCTCGCGGATCTGCGCGCCCTCCGCGCGGATCTCCTTCGTACTGGTCATCACCAGCGTCGCGTCGGCGGTGTAGCACTCGGCCGACTCGCTCGCGTGGCCCTCGTCGATGAGCCGGAACGACGTGCGCACCACGTCCTCGCACGCGAACCGCGCCTCGCTCACCACGTCGGCACCGTCAGCTCGGCCTCGGTCTTCCCCGCGCGCAGCTCGGTGAGCAGTGCGGCGGGGTCGAACACCACTCCGAACGGATTGCGCGCGAAGCTTTCGGACTGCATGAAGGCCGTGCCCTCCTCGGTGGTCGGGAAGTTGTCGATCTGGAGCTCGATCTGGTTGCCGTCGGGATCGGCGTAGTAGACCGACGTCGTCGGCCCGTGGTTGACAGCCTGCAGCGGCCGCACCCCCTCGGCGTCAAGGCGTTCCCACGTCTCGAGCAGCTCCCGCAGGCTGCCGTAGGTGAACGCCACGTGCGCCAGCCCGTGCAACGGCAGCGCCGCCAGCTCCTCGGCCGACAGCTCCGTCTTCGGGCCGCCCAGCAGCGCCGCGACCTCCCCGTCGGCCATCGCCGACGTCGGGTCCGCGACCGCGATGCGGTGGTGCTCGTCGTCGTAGGTCACGAAAACCATGCCGGGCGTCTCGTGCACCACCCGGCCGTCGAGGGTCTTCACGTACCAGTCCCGCATCGCCGGCACCTGCCTGCTGTACAGGACGACGTGGGAGAGCTTCGCCGGTGAAGCCACTTTTCCTCCTCCGAGGTCGGTTCGATCCCTTGAAGCTAAGACTGACTTGACCCCAAGTCAAGTTCGCGTCGCCACTGTTGCCGGGCGGGGGTGGATCGACGTTCGACCTGGTCAGCCACCGGTTTCAGCGCGGCGCAGCACCGCTCCGGTCGCGATGTCGAGCACCTCGATCAGGTGATCCGAGCGCCGCACCGCGAGCCACGGCAGGTGGTAATGGCGCACCACCGGCCCGGCGAACCCGACGACCGTGCGCACGTCCCGCGATCTGGAACATCGGCCCGTACAACCCGTCGCAGGTCTCGGCCGGTTCGCAACCCGACTGGTACTTGGCGTAGGCCGACGGCCTGCTGCGCATCTGGCCCGCCTGGGAGGTCTACCTCGGGAACTACACGATCCCGGCTGTGTTCTTCCCCGGCGCGATCGGAATGCTGCTGCTGTTAACAACTCGCTCCGAGCGTGGTCCTCGATCGGGGCCGGCATCGCCGGCTCGGCGAGTTGTTCCCACGGTTGGAAACCTTCGCCTCCGGTCTGCAGCACACCACCGACCTTTGTGCTGCCCGGGCCCTGCAGCTGGGAGACGACCTCTTCCACGGAACCGCCGAGCCGAACGACGGGAAACGTTTCAGACTTTACGCAGTCCCAGGCGACCATCGCTCGGCCATTCTCGACGATGACGTGGTTCCGCTGAACCTGCGCATCGCCATCGTAGAGCTACACCGGCTCGGCATCACCAGATGAGTTCGTGTTACGTTGTCGGTTCCAGCAAGCTCTCTGTTATGCATCGCTGGGAGAGTTCGACAATGCTGTTGATGTCGCGGGGGCGCTTTTTGCCGACGAACTGACAGTATACGGCGATCGGGATCGGCAGCCAACGGAACTACGCCGACAGATTGGAATGTGCACCTCGACGCCGGTGCTTACGAATTGAATCTCGTCGTACGGGTAGGTGCATCCCACTGTGGCGAACGTTCGATCCGTGATTGACGGCATTCAAAAGTAATTGATGCGCCTGCAAAGTTGGGGGCGTCCAAGTCGGAAAATGTGAAAACACCGCCGGTGGAAGTGGTGATACTTCGTTGGCGTGTCCGTGAGGCTTGGTGTGTCGAATTCTGGAGCGGTGGATCTGCGCGATGTCCAACGCTTTGTAGGTAGACATGGCCGTCGCGTACCTGCCCCGACCATGCAGCGTCATGCCCTACTCCGTCATCTGGTATTCGCTGAACGTCACGTTGCCTACGTGGATCGGGTTGAGTGATCGGTGAGCGACCGCTCGGTCGTCGTTGATCCCACCTTCGTGCTGGGCGCCGCTCAGCTACAGGCTGCTCGGCGGGTCCACGAGGAGCGTCAGATTATCTCGGCCGAGACAACCCGTCTTCCACCAGTGGGTCGAGTGGCCAGTTTCCCGGTGGGGCCGGGCCCGACTGCGGGCGCCCGTACGTGCATTTCGACCAGACCGAGCACCTGCGGCCCTGTTTCGTCGAGGTAATACCACGACCGCGTGCCCTCGGTGTCCAACGGGCGAACTCAGTTTCCCGCACCTTGATCAATGCCGGCGATGCGCCGCCCACCCTGCTTGTATGAGTCCGCACGACAGGTCGACATCTCCGTCCTTGTCACGCGTACTTCCCCGAATGTCGCGTCGAGGCTGACCGGCCGTAGCGCTGACCGCGGAACGGTTCCACGACCAATCGACGCGGTGGTGCGTCACGGAGCCGCCGGCGGAAGCGGACGTCTTGGCCTCCCTCTACCGACTTCTGCCACACCACGACTTTGCTGGTGACGCTGCTGTTCACGCCGAGGACGTCGCCGCGGAGGAGACGGCCTAACGTCTGCTCCTGCCCAGGGCAGTGGTGACGATCACTTTCGGCCTGGCTTGAATCCGACCTGTCCCCGGAGGCTGTCAAGGCTGAGGCTCACGGTGTTTCGCTGACCCGCGCCAATGATTCCTGATATCCGCCGCGTGCCTATGGCGGACAAAGGCATCGCCGCCGAGGCCGGGGTGGACCTGAATGGCACGACTTTGTTCGGCTGGACCGAGCAACCGCCGCGGGAGGATGCCCGAAGTCGACCTCGCCGAGAGCCCGACGACCGCGTTACCGCCTCGACCGTCGAGGGTCGTTACCGCACGTCCGACGTCGTGGTTGTCGGGCGAGCCCGCGGGGCCGCCGACGGCGTCGCCACCACGAATTCGGCGTAGATCACTCTGCCCTTCGCCGCGATGGCCCACGCGATCGGCCTGAGCTGCGGCGGCTTGAGCTTCGGGAGTGGTACTCCCGGGGTGCTAAGGTACGTCCGCATGCCCTCGTAGCTCAGGGGATAGAGCACCGCTCTCCTAAAGCGGGTGTCGCAGGTTCGAATCCTGCCGGGGGCACAAAACCCCTGGTCATGCGTATGACCAGGGGTTTCGTCAGCTCAGACGCAGGGTGGCGGGCGAGGCGTTGACGGCTCGCGGGCCGGAAGAGATCGCGTTGACGTCTCGGCGCGAAGCCAACGGGATGGCACTGGCCCTCGCAAGCCAGCAGATGCGGGCGGCGGGTTTCGTGACCAGCACACGCTCCGGGTAGGCCATCGTGCACGCTCCTTCGGCCGGAGGCCGAATGGTGGCGGAAGACGTCGCGGACACCTCATTGCGTGTCGTGCTTGGTGCGGGCGAGGTCGATGTGGGGCAGGTTCGTGGTGTTGAACTCCAGCAGCGGCAGGACGGCCGTACGGAGGGTTTGCCCATCGCGGTGAGCTCGTAGCTGAGGTGCGGCGGCATGACGGTGCGCCATGATCCCGTCGCGTTCCATGGTACGCAGGGTGACGGTGAGCATGCGCCGGCTGATACGGCCGACGGCGCGCTCGAGCTCGGTGAACCGGAGTGGCCTGTCGCGGAGGTGGCGCACGACGAGCCGTGACAACTTGTCCACGACGATGTCCAGCACCTCGCGGGTCCGGCACTCGTCGTCCGCGGTCATGGTTACTTCTTGGGAACGGGGGCACCGGAAAGTGCCTTATTGCTCCGTCTGGACCGAACGCACCGCACTGGTTCCCACACAGTATCGAGTTGCGCATAGGAACCACCATGGCGACGTTTCTGCTGGTCCACGACGCCTGGCACAGCGGCGAGTGCTGGCAGCGCGTGGTGCCGCTGCTCGAATCAGCCGGGTATCGGGTGCACGCCCCCTTCGCTGACCGGCTACGGCGACAAGGCGCACCTGGTCAGCCCCGATGTCGGCCACAGCTACGCGGGACTGGTGATTTCGTCGGTGGCCAACCGGATTCCGGACCTCACCGCGCATTTGGTGTACCTCGAAGCGATGGTCCCCGAAGACGGTGAGACCGCGATCGACGTCCAACCCATGACGCAGCAGCTGATCGCGCGCCGCGAGCTGGCGGATCCCGCCGCTGTGCGAGCGGCCCGCGCCGTACGGTCTCCTCGGCGTGACTGATCTCGCCGATCTGGCCTGGCTGGGCACGATGCTCTCCGACCAGCCGGTGGGCTGCCTGCAACAGCCCGCCCACCTCGACAACACCGCCGTTCACGGCATCCCGCGCACCCACATCCACTGCGTCGGCGCCACCCCGGCGGGCATCACGCAGCGCCCCGTGCGCGCCGTGCAGCCCAACGGTTCCCTGGCTCCGAGCCGGAGCTCCTCCATCGCGAGGTCGTCGCTCCCGGCGGATGTAGTGCCCGCTGGCCTGCCGGTCAGCTTGGCGCGGCCAGAAATCCCGGGCCACCGGTGCCAGCCTTCCACCAACGCTGTTCCATCGCAGGTCCCGTAGTGCGGCCCTGCACCAGGTACTGCTGCCCGTATTGGGTCGCCTCGGCCGGGCACAGTGGACTTCGCCGTGCTTGACGACGAGCGTCTCTGGCCTCGGCCCCTCGAAGGCCGCCATGGTCTGCGTCCGCGGATCGGCAGCCGGTTTGCGGACGCCGGGACGATCCGCTCGAAGCCGGCGATCTGCGTCGACGGGGTGGCGTCCATCAGAACCAGGCCCTTGACCTTGTCCGGGTGGTCGAGCGCGATCCGCGCGGCGATCAAGCCCCAGCGAGTGTCCGCCCAGCACTGCCGGCGCCGCTCCACCGAGGTGGTCGAGCACGCCGGTCAGCACCTTTCCGGTGCTCTCGAAGGACTGCAGCTCTTGGGGCCACGGGAGCAAACCCGGTTCGGCTTGCCCGGCGTGGTCTGGCGGCTCGCGAACTTGTCCAGCGCGTCGCCAACGCCGTGCATCAGGATGATGACCGGCTTGCCATTCTCGAGGACGCCCGAATTCGTCATCGCAGTGGACACTCGCACGGCGACAAGCTCCGGCGTGGACCCGCCGCGTCCTGGGGGGCGGCGCGGCGGGTCCGGCTCCGGTGCGGTCAGCGGACGCCGCCGCCGACGTTTTCGATGATGCGGAAGAAGCCCTCCTCCAGGTCGCCGTTCACGGCGAGGCCCTGGACCTCGCCCTCGTACCGGGTCTGGCCCGCGACGAGAACGCCCACGCGGTCGCAGATCTGCGCGATCTCCGACAGCTGGTGGCTGGAGATCATGATGGTGACCCCCGATCCGGCCAGCGACCGGATCAGCGCGCGCATTTCCCGGATTCCGACGGGGTCGAGGCCGTTCGTCGGCTCGTCGAGCACGATGAATCGCGGCCGCACCAGGAGGGCGATCGCAAGGCCGAGGCGCCAGCGCATGCCCAGCGAGTACTGCGAAACGCGCCGGGTGCTCACTTCGGTCAGCTGCACCTGGGCCAGCACCGGCTCGATCCAGTCCGTGGACACGCCCCGCAGCTTCGCGTGGATGCGCAGGTGCGCCACGGCGTTCAGGTGCGACCACAGGCCCGGGGCCTCGACGAGCGCACCCACGTCGCTGAGGAGCCCGCGGTCGTACGCCCGTCCGAACAGCCGGATATCGCCGCTGGTCGGGCGTTGCAGGCCGAGTACGGCTTTCATCAGTGTGGTCTTGCCCGCGCCGTTGGGCCCGAGCAGCCCGTAGACCTCACCCGACCGCACCTGCAGGTCGACGCCATCGAGCGCGCGGTGCGCGCCGTAATGCTTGTGCAGTCCCGAAATCTCGAGAGTCAACATCGATCACACCTCCTTGCGGCTCAGGTGCCGGCACCCGGCGGCCAGCAGGACGGCCAGCAGCCCGACGGACAGGGCCACGGCCACGGGGATCACGTCCGGATCGGCGAGCGGGCTGTGCGGCGGCAGCGCGATGCCGTTGGGGCTGATGCCGGCCACGGGCAGGAGCACCCGCATCGGCCAGGCGACGGGAATCGCAAACCAGAAGGACTTGTCCGCGGTCAGGGTGCCGGCGAGCAGCCCGACCACGCCGACGGTGATGCCGGGGCCGAGCCCCCACAGCACCGAGACGAGCAGTGCCAGCGCCGACGTCGCCAGCCCGGCGAGCCACGGCAGGTAGGCCGCGGCGGTGATCGTGCCGAGAACTTCGCCGACTTGCCCGTTCAGCACCGCTCCGCCCGCGAGAACGGCCAGGAGGATGGTGCTCGAAATCAGGTTGAGCACGGCCAGTGCCCCGAATTTGCCCGCGAAGTACCGCCACCGCGGCACCGCGTACGACAGCAGCAGCCGCCAGGCCTCGTTGTCCGCGCGCACGGCCAGCGCGGCCGTGAGCCCCGCGCTCATCGGCACGAGCGCGCCCCAGAACTCGAGCGTCACCCGGCTGAACACGCCCCAGGTGTCGCCGGAGGCGCCTTCGGGAGAGAACAGCGAGCCGAGGTAGAGCGGCACGGCGATCGCGATCGGCGCGAGAATCGTGTACCAGGGCAGGAATCCCCGCCGCATGCGGGCCAGCTCGGTGCCGACGACCGTCCACAGTGCAGGGTGGTCCCGCGCCGCCGGTTTGTCGGGCACATCCGCGCCGGAAGTCATGGCTCCTCCGTTCCGCCGAATTCGGTGTCGTCCGGTATGTAGCGGTGAGGGGTGGAGGTGGTTCACGCCTTTTTCGCGGCACTCGATCGTGGTGGTCCGGTACCCTGCGGACATGGTCGAGAAGCCCCCGCTGTTCTCCGCGGTCTGCCGTGCGCTCGTCCGCGCCGGGCTCCCGCTCGTCGAGCTGTCCGATGTAGACTTGTTCGAGGTGATTGCCGCGACGGCGGAATGGGTCGGCCCCGAAGCCGGGCCGGAGGTCGACCCGCGGCCCGTGGCCGAGGAGCTCGAGAACCGCTTGTCCGGCGGCTGGTTCGCCGAGCCGACACCCAGCGAGGCCCAGGCCCATTTCTCGGTGGCGCCGGAGCCACCGCGCGTGGCGCTGGTCCGCCCCGAGCCTGGCAGTACAAGGGTTTTGGACGACAAGCCGCGTGGCGCGTGGTGGACGTCGTCCCGTTTGCCGGACGGCACGAGTTGCTGGTCGCGGAGCGAAAGCCTGGTCGGCACCCCGGAAACGCGCGCGGCGGGCGAGGTTCCGCCGCGTCGCGAGCACTGGGTCACGGTCGACCTCACGGCCGCGCGGATCCACCGCATCGAACGCGCGGCGGACTTCGCCGTGCTGCTGGCGGAGTACCCGCTGGGCGGCAGCGGGTTCCCGCGGGTGGACTGGCTCGCCGTCGCCGAGGATTTCGATGCCGTGCACTTGAGTGCTCGCGGGCTGGTGTACACGCAGGACGTGCCGATCGCCACGGACCGTGGCACGTCGGCGTTGCGTGGCTGGAACTGCGAATCGACGGCCTGGCTCACCGAACCGCGGCTGCGGTGAGGCGCCCTGGCCGGCACCTCACCGCGGGACCTCAGCAGCCGACGACGTCGACGTCTTTGCCGCTGGTGTGCGCGGTGACCGGCTGGTAGGGCACCTGCGTCGCCACGCCGAACGCTTCGCCGTGCATGACCCAGCCGTCGTGGCACTGGTTCCAGGCGGCGTTGGACTTGATCTGGTTCTTGCCGGAATTGCGCTGGACGCCGCTGTCACCGACCAGCTGGTACTGCTGGTATCCGGTGCGCAGCCACAGCTTCACCTGGATCGTCATGCCGGTGACCTTGGTGTTGCAGCTGAACACACCGTGGACGTTTGTCGCGCCGGGCACCGTGTGCGAACCGTGGGGGTAGTCCACGCTGATCGAGCACGACGGCGGCGCGAGCGGTGCGGCGCTCGCCGTCGCGGCGGGCAGCACCATGGTGGCGATCGCGGTCGCCGCGACGACGGGCAGGGCAAGGGGATTCTGCACGGGATTCTCCTTTCCGGGCGGAAGTTGCCCGTCCAGTAGAAGACGTGATCATCGCGTGCACAGCACCTTCGGCGACTTGTGGCAGCTTCGGAAGCGATCATGGCAGTCCGGTCGGTTCCGGAATCAGTGGCGGGCCACCGCGACCAGCATCGCGCTCCGATCGGCCATGCGGGATTTCAGCTCGGAACGCCCGGATACCCCCAATTGCTCGTACAACCGGCGAAGCCGGCGGTACATCGAACGCTCCGAGCAGTAGAACTCGCGCGCGATGGCCGAGATGCTGCTGGTGCCGCACAGCATCCGCATGAGCCGGCCGGTATCTTCCGGGTCGGCGGCTTCGGTGTTCGCGGCGGGTTCGAGCGCGCGCACCTCCGTGAGCCGCGGTCCGCGCCGGGGCTGACCAGAGCAAGTGGCGAGAACTGCGCCGAGCTGTTTTTCGTGTGGCAGCCGGACGTTCAGCACCGCGCTGGCTCCGCTGTCGATCGCGCGAAACGTCTGGTGCCCGTCGAGGTCGTCGACAACGGCGATGATCTGCCGCAGGCAATCCTTGTGCCGCAACGACCGGATCAGCGCTACATCGGGTTCGCTCGCCGCCGGAACCAGAACCGGTGTTCCGTCCGGTGGCAGTACCACCAACGATGGTGGTTCGAGAAAGTCGAGCGTGACACCGGCTCCGGCCCAGTCTTCTCGGCTACCGACGGGACTGAAACGTAACCCGGCGTGCGCTTTTATCACTAGATAGTATGACGCATCCACCACAGGCCCCCCGTCCTGTTGGGTGTCAATCAACCACTAGTGAAGATAGCACTTCACGACCCCTCTCCAAGACTCATTAGAGTGAAAGTGGAGTTGCTTTTCCCGAATTGAGCACGCGGTGTGGCGGGCGAGGATGGTGGGGCACGGTCACCGCTTCCCGCACAGCCCGACCCCGGTACTGAGCAGGGAGCCCAGGCTGATTTTCCCGCCGGTGCTGCCCTCTTTGCGCAACGGCTCGATCGCCGGTACTCCAGCTGCTGCGGCTTTGTCGTTGAGCGCATAGGACTTTCCGTCGGGTGCAACGAAGACCACCTGGTCGGCGCTGTGGCATTCGAGTGTTCCGCTGTCGACGGTCAATGGCCACAAATATCCGAAATTGGCCTGGGTGACCGCTTGCCGGCTCGATGTCGGAGGCGGCAGGGGAACGGCGCTGGTCGAGGCCGGGTTCCGGGTGCCCGAGCCGCAAGCGGTGAGCACGAACGCGGCGGCGAGGAAGCCGGCCACAGTGGCGATCCTGGACATTTACACCTCAGATTTTCGACTGCTCGTGCGATTGCAGAAGAGCGACGTAACCGTCTTCGAGCGTGGGCGCAACCAGTTGTGCGCCGGGCGGGGGCGTGCCGACCAGCCGGTACACGGTGCCGCCAGGCCCGGACACGGCGTTGACGACGGTGCCACCGGACGGCGGCTTTTCGCTCTGCAACTGAAAAGTCCGGTCTGCCGCCGCGCCGGTGAGGCCGGCGGTGGTGCCGTGGTAAAGCACCCGCCCTTGGCTGAGCACGCAGACTTCCGGACAGGTTTGGGCGACGTCGTCGAGGATGTGTGTGGACAGGATCATGATCCGGTCTCCACCGAGCCCCGCGAGCAAAGCGCGGAACCGCATGCGTTCCTGCGGGTCGAGCCCGGCGGTCGGCTCGTCGACGATCACCAGCCGCGGATCACCCAGCAGCGCCTGGGCGATGCCGAGGCGGCGTTTCATGCCGCCGGAGAAGCCGCTGATGCGCCGACCGCGGTGTTCGTCGAGCCCGACCTGGCCGAGCAGGTCGTCGACCTGCGTGTGGCGAAGGTGCTTGTCGTCAACGCCTTTGAGGAGCGCGACGTAGTCGAGGAATTCGCGGGCGGTGAGATCTGGATAGAGCGACAGCTCCTGCGGCAGGTAGCCGAGCATGCGTTTCACGGCGGTGCGGCCGGACGACGTCGCCAGGTCGTGGTCGCCGACGCGGACCCGGCCGGCGGTCGGGTGCAGGATGCCGGTGAGGACGCGCATCAGCGTGGTCTTGCCCGCGCCGTTGGGTCCGAGCAGGCCGGTCATGCCTTCGCCGAGGCGCAGGTCGATGCCGTCCAGCGCCGCTTCGCCGCGGCGGTACCTCTTCGTGAGTCCCTCGATGACGATCTTCACCGGATCGCTCCGTCCTGTCCGTCGTGGCGATCCGCTCGCCAGGCCAGCACCAGCCGCGCCGCGCAGAAGAACACCACTGCGCACAGCAGGACGAGCGCGATGTTCAGCAGGGCCGACCCGGCGCTCGCCGGTGGGCTGAGGAATCCGGTGCGCCCCCGTGCGGCCCAGACGTGCCGCGCGCCGAGCCACGCGACTGCCGGGTAGCCGCCGAGCGGGGAGAGCACCGTGCCGGTCGGGGTCGGCACCGGCACGAATCCCGGGCTGAGCTGGGTGGCCCACAGCCAGAGCGCCACCACCACGACCCGGGCGAGCACGACGGGCATGAGGAGTCCGAGCAGGCCGGCGAGTGTGGTGATCGCGAGTGCCGCGGGCACGAGCATGGTCACGATGCCGAGGAGCGAGTTGACCACCGGCGCCACCGAGCCGGCCTGCGCGCTGACGACGATGCCGATCAGCACGACGACGCCGGCGATCGGTGCGAGCGCCACGGCCAGCGCGCCGGCAAGATTCCCGGCCATGCGCGTGGTGCGGCCGGCCGGGGTTGTGTCGAGGACTTCGGTGAGGCCGGGCCGGGTGTGCTGGCTCAGCCGCCCGGCCAGAGCGACACCGAGGCCCGCCACCGCGAAGGTGTTGACCACCACGAGCGTCATCCCGACGCGGCCCACGGGATCGGCCATGCCGGTCACCATGGGCGAGGAGAGCGCCAGCAGAACCGCGAGCGCCGTCAGCGGCAGCAGCGACAGCCACAGCACGCGTCCACGCGCGGCCATGCGGGCCTCGTAGCGCACCGAGCCCTGTACTGCACTCCAGGTCGTGGTCATTCTTGTCCCCCGCCGAGCAGGCCCCGGCCCTCGATGATCCGGCGCGCGGCCGGCACCGCGAACAGCGTCGCGATCACGAGCAGCGCACCGATCCGGCCGGCCGGGGCGGAGAAGAACCGGTCGAGTACGAACAGCTGCGCGAACCACGCGCACAGCACCACCGTGGACGCGGCGGCCACCGACCGCAGCACCGCGGCGGCCCACGTGCCCGCCGCACCGAGCATGAGGCCGAACGCGCACACCGTGGCGAACCGCGTGACCGCCTCGGCACTCGGCACCAGCCCGGCCGCCACGATCACCGCCCCCAGCACCACGGCCGCGCCCAGCAGGCCGAGCCGCCGCGCGAACGTCGTGCCCAGCGGCGTCGGCAGACTCAGGTGCAGCTCCACCGCCCGCTCCCCACCGGCGACCGCGGCCGCCGCCACCCCGGCCACCAACGGTGGCACCGCCTGCGCTACCCACGCGCCGGCGAACCCGGCACCCCGCAGGCCGAGCCCACTGGCCAGCACCAGCGCAGCAACCAAGGGCGGTGCGGCGAGGACGTGCCGCCCCGCCCGCTTCGCCTCGTAACGCCACAGCTGGAGGTGGTCCATACCTGGTACGTAGCGGGGGAGGGTCGGGTGGTTCACGCGAATTCCCGGCCGCATTCGGGCAGGGGCAGTTGGCGGGTGGCCAGGACGGACAGCGCGGGGGTGAGTGTCGACGGTGCGGTGTCCCGGTTTCGTGTGACTGCGGCACTGGTGAGTTCGGTGGTGCTGTGGTGGGTGGGGGTCGGCGAGGCTCTCGTAAATTCCCGACGGCGTGCGCGCGGCCGTGCGGGGCGGCCAGCCAGCGCGAGCGGAACGGGGGTGAGTGCCGAGGACACGGTGGCCCGGGTTTCGGCAGCACCGATGCCTTCGGCGAGGGAGGCGAGGAGCCACGCAGATTTGGGCTGATGTTGGCGCTGCCGCGGCCGCGAGGTCGAGTGATTCTGCCTGGCTCGCGCCGCTTCGTGTTTCCGCGGGCGGTGGTGCACCGAGGGTGCCGGCGAAGTGGTTCACGCGAATTCCCGGCGGCGTTCGGGCAGGCGTAGCTGGCGGGCGGCCAGAACGAACAGCAGCAGGACGAGGGCGAGTGTCCAGGGGGTGGTGCCCCAGATTTGCGCGGCGGCTGCGCCGATGCGTTCAGCGAGGCCGCCGCGGGCGAGGGTCGTCAGGGAGCCGAGGCACCAGGCCGCGACAGCGGCCGCGGCGCCGACGCCGGAGGACCAGCGGACGGTGCCGGCGACGGCAATGGCCGAGGCGAGCAGCGACTGGCCGAGCCAGCCCGTGACCAGGTCGAACACGCCGCTGCCGATGCCCGCCGCATGGACGGCGACCGAGCCGGCCAGCGCCAGCAGAAGGTCGACGGTCAGCACCACCACCAGGCGCGCGATGAATACGGTGACGGGTGACGTCGGCAGGGCGAACAGGAGCTCGCCCCGCGGGTCGCCGCGGCGCGAGATTGTGGCCAGCGACCCCAGCAGCGCGACGAGGACCACGCCGGCCGCGAAGTAGCGCGACGCCGGCAACGGGTCCGGGGTGATCAGCGCGATCCCGACGGCGGCGGCGAGGCCGACGAAGCTCAGCGGGAGCAGCCGGCGGGGCATCAGGCGGAGTTGCCACCAGACCAGCAGCGCGCTCGTCCGCAAAGATCGGCGCGGAGCCGGCCTGGGTGCCGCGTTCGGGAGCGCGCTCGCTCGCGGTCGGTGCGGGGTCGCCGCTTCCGGCGGCAGCGCGTCGGACGCAGCTGCCAGGTCCGGTAGACGCGAGCCGGATTCGGGTGCGAGGTCCCGCCCCTGTGCGTCGGATGCGGGCGCGAGGTCCGGCCTCGGTGCGTGGGAACCGAGCGTCAGGTCCGGCAGCACCGCATCGGCCCCGGACGCCAGATCCGGCAGCAGCGTGTCGAACGACGGCGGTGCCAGCTCAGGCGTCAGGACCAGCGCGGCTTGGCGCGTGGCTGCGGTGAGTGAGCGCCAGGAGTCCCAGCGCCGGTGGCAGGCGGGGCACTCCGCGAGGTGGCCCTCGGGCCGGGAGATGAGACGCAGTTCGTCGTCGGTGGGGTGGGTCATGGTGTGCTCCTGCGGGCCGGAGACGGGCTGAGCCGCGCGCTCAGGTGGCGCCGGGCGTGCGACATCCTGCTTTTGACGGTGCCGACCGGGATGCCCAGCGCGGTCGCCACCTCCGGGTACGAGAGGTCTTCTCCGAGCACCAGCACGAGGACTTCGCGCAGGTGTTCCGGCAGCTCGGTGATCGCTTCCACCAGGGCCGCCCGTTCGACGCCGGCCAGTACGCGGTCCTCGACGCCGGGGGCTTCGTCGGGGACGGCGGCGGCTTCGTCGAGGCCGACTTCCACCAGCGTGGCGCGCCGGAGGCGATTGTGGGCTTGGCGGCGGGCCACACCGTAGAGCCAGCCGCGGACGGAAGATTCGGCGCGGAAGCTGCCTGCCGACTGCCACACTGCCAGCCAGGCTTCCTGGAGGATCTCTTCGGCTGCCCCGGCGTCGGACGTGAGGCGGCGCAGCAGGCGGAACATCCCGCTGCTGTGCCGTTCGTACAGGTGGCGAAGAGCATGCTGGTCGCCGCCTGCGACGGAGGACATGAGCTGCTCGTCCGACCACACATACATAGGTGTAGCAGCGAAGCGGCCGGCGGTTCACGGCGTTCGTTCGAGTGCCCCCGACCGGAGGACTGCCCGGCCGCCTGGTGACTGCCAGTTGTCGCCGAAAGGCTTGAGGCGCGTTTCGCGGTCTGGCTTGTTTTGAAAAGGCGGACTTCAGGGGCGTCCGCCACCTCGAGGGGAAGAACTCACCCGATTCCGAAGCAAGGAGTAACCATGCCGACTTTCGAAACCACCGCCGCGGTGATCGACGACGTCGATCTGTTCGACCTCGACCTTGAGGTGGGTGTCGAGCAGATGAGCGTGACGCCGGCGATCACCAGCATCTCGCTGTGCACCCCCGGCTGCACCAGCCCGGGTGGCGGCAGCAACTGCAGCTTCTGCTGCTGATCCCGTGGCGCCGGGCCGGGACTCGGCCCGGCGCCTTCCCGAACCGTCCGTCCGTCTCCGGGGGAACCGATGGATCCGTTGTTCCGCGCTTGGCCTGCTTTCCTCGTCCGGTCGCCGTTGCTGGCCGAATCGCCACCGGGTGGCCCGGACACCTACGCCGGCCTGCTGACCGCGGCGGTCGCCGAGCCCCAGCTGGTCGAGGCGATCACGCTGGCCAGCCCGAGCCTCGGCGCCGTGCTCAAGCGCGTCGCCGCCGGCGAAGTCGCGGCCCTGAAACCTAAACAGCTGCGTCGGGCCGCGCTTTCCGTGCTGCGCTACGACATCCGGATGCGGACGCGGCCGACGCCGTTCGGCCTGTTCGCGGGGGTCGCCTCAGGCGAGTTCGGCGACGCGGCTTTCGAACGGGGAACGGCGGACCGCCACCGCACACACGCCGATATGAGCTGGCTCCTGCGGATCGTGCACCGCGCCGAAACGGATCCCGCGGTGCTGCGGGGCGTGCGCGTCCGCAGCCACCAGGCGCTGACCGGCCGGGGTGACCGCGTGCTGCTGGAGACGCCGTCAGGGCATGGCGCCGCACCCGGCCAGACCACGCGCACGATCGTGTCCGCGCGCCGCTCGCCCGTGGTCGCCGCCGCGTTGCGGGCCGCGGCGTCGCCCGTCCCCGCCGCCGAACTGGTGCGCAGGCTCGCCGGGCAGTTCTCCGACGGCGCCGAGGCGCCCGTCTGGCGGCTCGTGCGAACGCTCGTCGAGCAGGAGCTGCTGATCACGGACCTGCGCCCGCCGCTGGACGGCACCGATCCGCTGCACCACGTCCTGAGCGGACTCCCGGACGGCGACCTCCGCGCCCGGCTTCAGGAACTGGACCGGCTGCGCGGGAAGTACGACGCGCTCGCGCCCGGCGAAGGCACGGTCGAGCTCACCGGGCTGCTCGCCGCGGCCCGGGAGATCGAGGACTTCGCGACACCCCTGCACGTCGACACCCGGGTGGACGTCCGCTTGCGACTGTCCGAGGAAGTCCGCACCGAGGTCGAACGCGCCGCCGAGGTTCTGTGGCGGCTGTCCCCGCCGCGCCTGGGCATGCGTCCGCTGCGCGGGTTCCACGGCCGGTTCCTCGAACGCTACGGCGCCGACCGGCTGGTTCCGGTGCTCGAACTGCTCGATCCGACGCGCTCGCTGGGCGCGCCCGCCGGCTACGAATGGCCGGAAAGCGAGGCCGCGCCGGAGGAAACGCCCGAACCGGCGAGCACGAAACGCGACCGCCTGATCAGCGAGCTGGCGATGGCCGCCGTCCGGGAGAACTCGCGCGAGGCCGTGCTCACCGACGAGCTGGTGCGCGAACTCGCCTATGACGACGCCGATCCGGCAGACCTGCCGAACTCTTGCGAGCTGTACGTGCATGTGGTCGACCAGGCCGACGGCGGGTTCCGGGTCGTCGTCTCGCCCAGCCCCGGCTCGCACCACGCGGGTGCGACATCCGGCCGCTTCCACGACCTCCTGCCGGACTGGCGCGACGGCGAGCAGCCGGTGCACGTGCCCGGGGCCGTCCACGCCGACCTGGCGTTCATGCCCCGCTCGGGCCGTGCGGCGAACCTCGCGCACACCGTCGGAGCCACCGGGCGGCGGATCACCGCCGGGCTGCCGGACGCGCCAGGGACCGAAGAGATCCCGGTCGCCGAGATCGCCGTCGGAGCGACGCTCGAACGCCTCTACGCCGTGCACGTGCCGACCGGCCGTGAGCTGGTTCCCGTGCTGCCCAACATGGTCAGCCCGGCCGTGCAGGCGCCCAACGTGATCCGCCTGCTGTTCGAGCTGGGCTTGGAAGGGCAGCGGCTGTGGGAACCGTGGAACTGGGGGCCGATGGCGAACGCGCCGTTCCTGCCGCGGATCCGCTACCGCCGCACGGTGCTGGCGCCCGCGACCTGGCGGCTCGACGGGTTGCGAGGGCAGGACGACATCGACCGGGCCGTCGCCGACTGGCAGGCCCGCTGGCAGGTGCCGGACCGGGTCCTGGTCGTCAGCACCGACCAGCGGCTGTTGCTGAACCTCGGCGACCCGTGGCACCGCGAGCTGCTGCGCGACGAACTGGCGCGCAATCCCGAGCTGGTGGCCCAGGAAATCGCGGGCGGCGAAGATTCGGTCGGCGACGGGCACACGCGCGAGGTCGTCGTTTCGCTCGTGCCGCGGCCCGAGCGGGGCCGGCCACCGCACGTCGCCCACGTAGTCGCCCGGCCCGAACCGGCGCGGCTGGCGGGCGACTGGTTGTACCTGCTGGTCCGCGGGTCCTGCCGCGTCCAGGACGACCTGCTGCGCGACGAGCTCCCCCGGCTGCTGACGCCGGCCGCGGAGGCGGGCGTCGATCGCTGGTTCTTCATCCGCTACACCGATTCCGACGGCCACCACCTGCGGCTGCGGTTCCACGGCGAGCCCGCGCGCCTGTGGTCCGAGCTCCTGCCTGCCGCGTCCGAGGTGCTCGCCGCCTGGCAGCGGACGGGTTTCGCAGGCAGCTCCAGCATCGAGCAGTACGACCCCGAGCTGGAGCGGTACGGTGGGCCCGCGGCGCAGGCTGCCGCCGAGCGCCTATTCGGTGCGGACAGCGAAGCGGCGATCACGCTCCTGCGGCTGGCCAAGCAGGGACTGTTCTCCTTGGACACGCTCGGCGCCATTTCCGTGGCTGCGCTGGCGAAGGCGTTCGGGGCGCCGTCGCCGGGAGCGCGCTGGGTGACCGACACCGGCGACGCGGCCGAATCGTGGCTCGCGATCACCGGCAGCCGCCGCGAACTGCCCGCGGAGTACCGAAAAGACGCGGCGCGGTGGCAACGCCTGATCGACCCCGCAGGTGGTTGGGCCGGGCTCGGCGAAGCCGGCGCTCCCGTCCTGGCCGCGCTGAGCGCGCGCGACGCCGCGGCCCGCGACTACAGGCGGCTCATCCGCGAGCTCGGCGACCGTTGTGCGGCACCGGAAGCACGGATCGTCGGCAGCCTGATGCACATGACCTGCAACCGGCTCTTCGGCGGCTCCTCCAGCCGGGAAGCCACCGTGCTCGGGCTGGCGCGTGGTGCCGTGCAGGACAACGCGAACCGGCGGAGGCACCACCGATGACCGCGTGCCTGACCGACGCCGAAGAAGCCGTCTTGCTCGTCGCAGACCGGCTTGCCGAGCCGGATTCCGTCGCCGAGATCGCGAGCCGGCCGGACAACGTCGAGCCGATCTACGGCGCCTCGATGTGGGCTCCGGTCGCGCTCGCCGCGGGCCTGCCCGGCATCGCCCTCCTGTACGCCGAACTCGCGGCGGCCGACGAACGCTGGTTCGCGGTGGCGCACCGGCACGTCGCACGCGCTGCGCAGCTCATGTCCGGGCAACCGGCCAACGGCCTCTACGCCGGGCCCGCGGCGCTGCTCACCGCCGTGCACCGGCTGAGCCCGAACTACGGAACGCTGCGCCGGAAGCTCGCCGCCTGGGTCGCGGCGGATCAGCAGACGCGGCTCGACGCGTGCGCCGCGCGGATCGAACCCGGCGTCTCGTGGGCGCACTACGACGTGATCAACGGCCTGTCCGGAACCGCCCGGCTGCTGCTGGACGTCGGCGAAACCGGCGTGGTCGAGAACACGTTGCGGTACCTGGTGAAGCTGACCGAACCGATCACTGTGGACGGACACACCGTGCCCGGCTGGTGGATCCCGTCGCAGCTGCAGCCGGTCGCCGAGGACGCCCGCCGGTATCCGCGCGGCGACTTCAACCTCGGCCTGGCCCACGGGATCCCCGGCCCGCTCGCGTTCTTCGCCGCGGCGCTCGAACGCGACGTGGAAGTGCCCGGACAGCGTGCCGCCATGCGGCGCATCGGATCTTGGCTGCTCGCCCGGCGCCGTACCGGCGAGGCGGGCGCGTACTGGCCGTGCCGGCTCGGCTGGGACGAGGAACTCTCGCCCGCCGCCGACGTGTTCACCCGCGAGGCGTGGTGCTACGGCGCTCCCGGCGTCGCGGCCGCGCTCCACCGGGCCGGCTCGGTGCTGGGCGAAGCGGGGTGGTGCGCCGCAGCCGTCGGTGCGTTGCGCGCCGTCCTGGCCCGCGACGAGCAGTCGTGGCGGCTCGACGGCCCGACGGTCTGCCACGGCTACGCCGGGCTGCTGCAGATCATGCGCCGCGTCGGCACCGCCGCCGGCGACCCGGTGCTGCTCGACGGCTGCGCCCGGCTGACCGCCCGGGTGCTGTCGTTCGCCGACCCGGCCGCCCCGTTCGTCTTCCCCCACCTCGTGCCGGATTCGCCGCGGGGTTGGCTGGACGCGACGGGATACCGGCGGCTGAACGTCGCCGGGATGCTCGAAGGCGCGGCCGGCGTGGCCTGCGCTCTGCTGCCCGCGGCGGGTGCGTGGGACACCGCCCTGATGCTGACCTGAGGAGGTCGCCATGTCCGGTCCACCGGAGAAACTCCTGCTCGGAGTGAGCGGTTCGGTCGCGGTGCTGAGTCTGCCCGCCTACCTGCACGCGTTTCGCGCCGCCGGGGTGCGGCAGATCGTCGCCGTGCTCACCACGACCGCGGCCCGCTTCCTGCCGGCGGGCAGCCTCGCCGTGCTCTGCGATCGCGTCTGCACCGACGAGGACCCGGCGGGCGGCCACGTCGCGCTCGGCCGGTGGGCCGACCGCGCGCTGATCCTGCCCGCCACGGCGAACCTGCTCGGCACCGTCGCCCACGGCCTGGCACCCACCCTGCTCACCACGACCGTGCTGGCCGCCGACTGCCCGGTCACCTTCGCGCCGGCGATGAACCCGGTGATGTGGCAGCGGCCCGCGGTGCAGCGCAACGTCGCGCTGCTGCGCGAGGACGGCCACGACGTCGTCGACCCGATCCCGGGCGCCGCCTACGAGGTGGCGAGCCGCGCGATCGTGCCGAGCATCGTCGTGCCACCGGCCGAAGTGTTGCTGGAGCGGCTCAGCGCGGGTGCGGAGGTGTCGGCATGACGCCTGCCTTCGACGTGCGTGATCTCGTGGTCACCTACGGCGGGCGGACCGCCGTCGACGGGGTGTCGCTCGGCGCGCGGCGCGGCGAGATCGTGGCGCTGCTCGGCCCGAACGGCGCCGGGAAGTCCACGCTGCTCAAAGCGCTGTCGACCGCGGTGCCGCCGGACTCCGGCCGGATCGAGGTGTTCGGGCATGACGCAGCGGTGGACCCCGTCGCCGTGCGGCGGCGGATCGGCATGGTCTTCCAGGAGCAGACACTCGACCCCGATCTGCCGGTGGAACGCAACCTCTCGTTCCACGCCCGCCTCTTCGGGCTGCCGCGGGCACAAGCGCGAGCGCGCATCAACGACGTGTTGCGCCAGTTCGACCTGGCCGACCGGCGCGCCGACCCCGTCGAACAGCTCTCCGGCGGGCTCGCACGCCGGCTGGAGATCGCGCGGGCCTTGCTGCACCGCCCCGGCCTGGTCATCCTCGACGAGCCGACGACCGGCCTCGACCCCGACGTCCGCCGGGCGCTGTGGGCTGACCTGCGCCGGCTTCGTGACGACGAGCGCGTGACCGTCCTGTACGCCACGCATTACCTGGCCGAGGCCGAGCTCGCCGACCAGGTGGCGATCATCCACAACGGACTCCTGGTGCGCGGTGGTTCGCCGGCCGTGCTCAAGGCCGAGCTGGCGGCGACCGCGTTGCGCCTGTCCACTGCGGACGACGTCGTGGCCGAAGCCGAGCTCATCCGCGCGGGCTTCGATGTTTCGTCCACAACGGACGGTCTGCTGGTGCGCTGCACACAGCCCGAGCGGCGGATCGCCGAGGTAGTGCGGGCGGTCACCGTGCCGGTCACCGAGGTGGCCTTGCGGGAGCCCTCGCTGGACGACGTCTACTTCGCCACCACCGAATCCTGAAGGCGGACACCATGACTGTGCAGGAAATCCGCGTGCCCGTCCCGGCGACGGTGGAGTCCGCTCGGGCACCATGGGCCGAGTTCTGCCGCGCGCTGGCCGTGGTCGCCGGGCGTGATCTGTACCGGCAGGCACGCCATCCCGGCACGCTCGTCGCGCAAGCCGTGCAGGTGGTGTTCTTCCTGCTCGTCTACGCGGTCGGTTTCGACGGGATGATCGGCTCGGTCGACGGTGTCCCGTTCAGCGCGTACGTGTTCCCCGGGATCATCGCGATCCAGGTGGTGACGCTCGGGGTGAGCTCCGGGCTGAGCTACGCGTTCGACCGCGAGTACGGTGCGCTGCGGGAGATGCTGGTGGCGCCGGTCCCGCGGCTGTGCCTGCCGCTGGGCAAGGTCCTCGCGACGGCAGTGACCGCCGGTGCGCAGAGCGCGGGCATGCTGGTGTTCGCGCCCTTGCTGGGATTGCGGCTCACCGTGCTGTCCTATCCCGTCGGCGTGGCGGCGTTCACCCTCGTCGGAGCGATTTTCGGTCTGTTCGGCGCGTTTCTGGCAACCGCGATCACCCGGGTGCAGACTCTGCAGTCGGCGGTGCAGCTGGCGATGTACCCGCTGTTGTTCCTCTCCGGCTCGGTGTTCAGGCCGGACGGCGGACCCGCGTGGCTTTCGGTCGCGCTCAAGGTCAACCCGATGACGTACGCGGTCGACGGCGTGCGGCATCTGCTGGTGCCGGCGGGCGGGGCCCTGCCGTGGTGGCTCGACCTGGCCGTGACCGGAGGACTGGCCGTGGTCTTCTCGGTCTTGCTGCGGCTGCGGGTGGGGCGATGAACTCGTGCGACTGGCTCGAGGCGCACCTCGAGTGGTTCGAGCCACGGGTCTGGAACGAGTTCCTGCCGGCCCGGCCGTTCGCCGGCGGTCCGTTGCTGGAGCTGCTGCTGCTGTGCGACCAGGTGCCCGGGCTCGCGCTCACCGACGCCGCGCTCGAGCTGGCCGGCCGGCTGACCGCGACGCCGGAGTTCCGGGCCGGGCTCTACCGCGGCGACGCCTACTTCACCTACCACGTCTGGCTGCTCGCGCTGATGGATCGGCTGGGGGCCCGCCGTCCGGACCTGCTGGCCGCGGCGCAGGCGCTGCTCGACGCGGGTGTCCGGCCGAACCAGGACGGGATCGGCGCGCTGGAACTGAGGTACGTCACCGACCTCGGCGGGCTGGCGAACCCCCACCTGCCCTCGGCACGCCGGCTGTTCCACCGGTGGCGGGAAGGGCAACACCTCGATCCGTTCCGGATGACCGATGCCGACTGTTACGCCTTGACCCACGCGGTTTTCTACGGCACGGCGTTCGGCCGGACCGCGTTGCCCACGGACGCTGCGCTGGCGCGGACGACCCGGCTGATGCTGGCCGCGCACCTCGCGGACGGCGACTTCGACCTGGGTGCGGAGCTTTTCCACACCACGCTGCTGATGGGCTTCGCGAACGGGCCCGCCCGGCACCGGCTCGGCACCGCCGCGCGGGCCGACGGCGCGGTCGCGGGCCCGCTCCACGACCCGGCCGTCGCGGCCCGGCTGACCGGGCGGAAAGCCACTGCGTACGTGTTCGGGACGTGCTACCACACCACGCTCGTCACCGAACTCGCCCTCGCTGTGCCGGTGTCCGGGGAAACGCGCCCGGCCCCGGAGCTGCCCGAGGAACTCGTGATCGCGTTCCGGCGCGGCGACCTGGGCCGGACCGCAACCCTGCTGTCGGCCGCGGCGCGCGACGGCCTGCGCGGTCCGGTCATCACCGCGGCGGTGCACCACCTGCGGGCACGGCAGCAGCCCGACGGCAGCTTCGGCATCCCCGCCGACGCCGAGCGAACGGCGTTGTGCCGCGCGGCGCTCGACGTCTGGCGCTAGCCGAGGACGACGCCGGCGCGATTGTCACGCCGCCAGGGGAAATGTCGGGTTCCGGGTGATCGTGTCGGCCTTGATCCGCACGATTGGTAACGATCAGGCAATCCGCCCGATAAGGCGTGCGCCGGGCCGTAAAGTTCCGGTTCCCATCACTGGAAAGGTGAAGTACGTGAGCACGCCCGACAACCCTGAGCAGTACCAGCAGTACCCCGCCGGCCAGAGTGCCCCGTTCGCAGCTCCGCCGGTCGGCGCCGGTTACGGGCAGCAGCAGCCCGTCGGCGGCGCGCCGCGCAACGGGTTCGGCGTCACGGCCCTCGTGCTGGGCATCATCGCCCTCGTCCTGTGCTGGACGGTGTGGGGCGGCATCATCCTGGGCGTTCTCGCGCTGATCTTCGGCATCCTCGGCGTGAAGCGCGCCAACCGCCGTGAGGCGACCAACAAGGGCGCCGCCATCGCCGGCATCGTGACCGGCAGCATCGGCCTGGTCATCGGTGCGGTGATCCTCATCGCGATCGGCTCGATCTTCGCGTCGTTCGGCAGCCAGCTCAACGACCTGCAGGACTGCCTGAACAAGGCCGGCACCGACTCTTCGCAGATCCAGAGCTGCCAGCAGCAGTTCAACGACAACGTGCAGAACCGCTGACCAAAGCCGTGGAGCCGTCGGGGATCGGGGGATCCCCGACGGCTCCGGCGTCAGTCGAGGAGCTCGACGTAGCCGTGGGTGCCGTTCACGCGGACCCGCTGCCCGTCGCGGATCAGCCGCGTGGCCCGGTTGACGCCGACGACGGCCGGCAGTCCGTATTCGCGGGCGACCACGGCGCCGTGGGTCATCAGGCCGCCGACCTCCGTGACCAGGCCGGCGATCGTCACGAACGCCGGTGACCAGCTGGGGTCGGTGTAGGCGGTCACGAGGACGTCGCCGGCTTCGAGATCGGCTTCGGCGAGGTCCAGGACAACGCGGGCGCGGCCCTCGACCGTCCCCGTGGACACCGGCAGGCCGGGCAGCGCGCCGGCCGGTGCGTCCGAACCCCGGTAGCTCCCGGAGACGGTCTCGCCCTCGGAGGTGAGCACCCGCTGGGGGGTGAGCGCCTGGTCCGCCGCGAACTGTTCCTTGCGCCGGCGGATGAGGTCGGCGTCGGCGACTCCGGCGCGCGCGACCTCGTGCAGTTCCTGGAACCGCAGGGAAAAGCTGTCCTCCGGCGCCTCGAGCACGCCGGCCGCGACGAGGCGCTCGGCCTCGGCCAGCAGCGCCTTCTTGTACTGGAAATAGCGGCTGATCATCCCGTACTTGGGGTATTCGCGATAGCCGACAAAGGTGCGGAGCCGGTCGATCATCGCCTTGGTCTCTTCGGCTTTGCGGCCGCCGTCGGGCAGAACCTGCAACCGCGAAAGCAGTTCCTGTTCCTTTTGCCCGGCTTCCCGCAGCCCTTGGTCGAAACGCCGGCGGGCTGCACCGGGTTCGAAGTTGTCGACGTTGCCGAGCAACACGGGCAGCAGCGTGCTGGGACGTTCGCTCCACCGTGGCCGGGTGATGTCTATTTCGCCAACACAGCGCATACCGTAAGTGTCCAAATAGGTCTGGATCGCCTTTCGCGCCTCACTTCCGCCGGGCAACGCGGGAAGTTCGTCCAGGAAGCCCTCGTCCCGCGCAGTCCGGAGAAACGCCACCACCTCCGCGTGCGGACGGAGGACGTCGGCGACGTCCAGCAGGGCGAGGCCCATCTCCGACGAGACGTTGTCGGGCGCGGACTGCGAAAGCGTGTCTGCGGCGTTCTCCTCGCCCAGCCACTCGCGCAGCCGGTCGTTCAGCCACGTCGTCGCGTCCATCCCGGCCATGATCGCCAGGTGGCTGCGCGGGTTGAACAACAGCCGCCGCAGCTCCTGCAGGTCCGCGAGGATGAAGTCGAACAACTCCGCGCCGCGTTTCTCCCTGATGCCACGCTCGAGCGCGGCCAGCGATGCCTGGTTCTCCGCGATCAGCTCGTGGACGATCGCGGAGTCGGTCTCGATCGGCTCGGGTGCGACGCCGAACGGCAGCGGGGCGGCGCCACCGTCGGTCGGCTCCGGCAGGAAACCGCGGTCGAGCACGGTCTGCAGCGCGTCGCGCATCAGCGGATCCGACGCACCCATCATCTCCAGGTACCCGGCGCGCCCGGCCTTCGTCGCCAGGCCCGGGGTGACGTCGACGAACAGCCGGCTGCCCGCCTCCGCCATCGGCCGCGGCGTGGTCAGCTGCCACACGGACAGCCCGAGCGGCCGCATCGCGTCGGTCATCATCTGCTGGTGCCCGACCGAGAGGTACACGTGGTTGCCCTCGTCGGCAGCGGGCGGGATCGGGAACAACGTGGTGATGGGCCGGCTTTGCACGACCTGGAAGTCGCCCTCGGCCAGGCACCACTCGATGTCCTGAGGCCGGCCGAAGTAGGCCTCGATGCGGCGGCCCAGCCGTTCCAGTTCCAGCACGTGCTCGTCGGTCAGCGCCGGCCGCTCCTGCTCCTCCGGCGCGATCGCGTCTTCGCGCGTGCCGCCACCGGGCACCGCGTGGATGGCGAGCTGCTTGGCCGACACCGTCTTCTCGACGATCTCCCCTTCGCGCACCCGGTAGCTGTCGGCGTTCACCAGCCCGGAGACGAGCGCCTCGCCGAGGCCGAACTTGGCGTCGACGGTCGTGACCTTCCGGTTCGACGTGATGGGGTCGGCCGTGAACAGGATCCCGGACGCCTCCGGCAGCACCATCCGCTGCACCACCACGGCCATGTGGACCCGGCCGTGGTCGAACCCGTTGCGCAGGCGGTAGGTCACGGCCCGGTCCGTGAACAGCGAGGCCCAGCAGAGCCGGATGTGCTCGAGGACCGCCGCCGGCCCGACGACGTTGAGGTACGTGTCCTGCTGGCCGGCGAACGAGGCCGTCGGCAGGTCTTCGGCCGTCGCGCTGGACCGCACGGCGTACGCGGCTCCCGGCTCCAGTGGCGCGATCAGCGCCGCCGCCACGTCGTCCGGAACGGCCGCCGCGGGCACGACCGCACGGATCTGCGCGCTCAGCTCGGCGATCTGGTCCCGGTCGTCGGGATCCAGCCGGGCCAGCCGGTCCAGCGCGCTGTCGAACGCCGGCACCTCCGCCAGCACCCGCCGAAACGCACGTGTCGTCACGCAATACCCGGGCGGCACCCGCACGCCCTCGATCCGCGAAAGCTCGCCCAGGTGTGCGCCCTTGCCTCCGACGAGGTCGATCTGACTGCGGTCGATCTCGCGGAAATCCAGCACGAGCTCGGTTCCACCCACTCTTGTTCCCCCGTTTTCCAGGGCCGGAGAATTCCGGCCGAGGCGGACGATTGTGAACGACGACCGGGGTCTTGCCACAAGAGCGGGGGTGCGCTATAGGTTGAAAGTGGCAGGAGGAGTACTTGCTCTTCCGCCCCTCCGTCCGGTCTGGACATTCACCTCTGAAGCTCACGGCCGTAGGTCAACCGACGACCGGCCCCACCCGTGTGGGGGACCCCGGCGGGCGGAGACCAGCACGATCCGGGACCCGGCCGGACCAGTCGCGTCACCTGGTCGTGTCTGGTTTCGAAACCTTGAACAACAGTAGGTAATCTTCCTTAACGGGAAGCGGGGAGCCGCTTCGACCACCGGCTGCCGGAGGGCTTCGTTGATCAAGCTCATGTTCGCGGACGACGAGGAACTGGTTCGTTCGGGCCTGCGCGCCATGATGTCCGGGGCCTCGGACATCGAGATCGTGGGCGAGGCGAGCGACGGCAGATCCGCGGTGGAGGTGGCGCGGCGCTACCACCCCGACGTGGCGTTGCTCGACATCAAGATGCGCGCGCCCGACGACGGGATCCGCGCGCTGCGGGCCATCCTCGCGCTGCCGGACCCGCCGATGGTCGCGATGCTGACGACGTTCGACATCGACGAGTACGTGAGCCTCGCGCTGCGGCTCGGCGCCAACGGCTTCCTGCTGAAGGACATCGACCCGTCGGCTCTCCTGCGCGCCATCCGTGACCTGGCCAAAGGTGGCGCCGTGCTCGACCCGGGCGTGGCGGCGCGCATGGTCCAGTCCCATCGCGACGAGCAGCGGGCCGCGCAGCCGGCGCGCAAGCTCCTCGCGAGCCTGTCCGAACGGGAACGTGAGGTCGTCGCGCTGATCGGCCAGGGGCTGTCGAACGCCGAGATCGGCGGGCGGCTGCACCTGTCGGAGGCCACGGTGAAGGGGTACGTGTCCGCGGTGCTCTCCAAGATCGGCGCCGCCAACCGCGTGCAGGCCGCGCTGCTGGCCTACCGCGGCGGGCTGCTCGACCAGTAGCCGATGGTGCTCACCGCGCTCGAGCTGCTCGGGCTGGTGGCGTTCGCGGCGTCCGGGGCGCTGGCCGCCGTCCGGGCGCGCCTCGACGTGTTCGGCGTGATCGTCGTCGGCCTCACGACGGCGCTGGGTGGCGGCATCATCCGCGACGTCCTGCTCGGCATCCACCCGCCGACGACGTTGCGGAACTGGCCGTACCTGGCCGTCTGCGCGGCCACGGCGCTCGTCGTGTTCGCGTTCCACCCCCAGGTCGCGCGGCTGAGACGCGCGGTGCTGCTCGCCGACGCGCTGGGCCTGGGCGTGTTCGCGACGGCCGGCACGACGATCGCGCTCAACGCCGGCGCCACCGCCTACGCCGCGTGCTTGATCGGCATGACCAGCGGCATCGGCGGCGGCGCACTGCGTGACCTGCTGCTGCGCGAGATCCCGCTCGTCCTTCGCAAGGAGATCTACGCCGTCGCCGCGCTCGCCGGGGCGGTGCTGGTCGCGATCGGTCACGCTCTGCCACTGCCGTCGAGTGCGGTCACGGTCGTCGCGGCGGCCGTGGTGGTAACGATTCGGCTGGTGGCTCTGTGGCGGCACTGGAACGCGCCCGTGGCCCGGCCTGGTGATACCGACTCTTTGTGAGTTCTGCGTGTGTTCTTAGGCGGGTCTCAGCACTCTGCGTAAGACTGACGTCATGCGCATCCTTGTGGTGGACGACGATCGAGCCGTCCGTGAGTCGCTCAGGCGGTCCCTGGAGTTCAACGGGTACACCGTCGAGCTCGCCAGCGACGGTGCGCAGGCCCTGGAGACGATCATCGCGAACCGGCCGGACGCGATGGTGCTGGACGTGATGATGCCGCGCCTCGACGGGCTCGAGGTGGCCCGCCGGCTGCGCAGCACCGGCGACGACCTGCCCATCCTCGTGCTGACCGCCCGCGACACCGTCTCGGACCGGGTCTCCGGCCTCGACGCCGGCGCCGACGACTACCTGCCCAAACCGTTCGCCCTGGAAGAACTGCTCGCCCGCCTGCGCGCGCTGCTGCGCCGCGCCGTGCCGGACACCCAGCAGGGCGAGACGAGCGAGGTGCTGTCGTTCGCCGACCTCACGCTGGACCCCGGCACTCGCGAGGTCCGCCGCGGCGGCCGCGAGATCAGCCTCACCCGTACCGAGTTCGCGCTGCTCGAGTTGTTCCTCTCGTACCCCAAGCACGTGCTGACCCGCGGAAGGATTCTGGAGGAAGTATGGGGTTACGACTTCCCGACGTCGGGCAACGCGCTGGAGGTCTACGTCGGTTATTTGCGTCGCAAGACGGAAGCCGGCAACGAACCGAGGCTGATCCACACGGTGCGGGGAGTGGGCTACGTCCTGCGCGAAACCCCGCCGTGACCGACGCCCCCACGAGCACCGCGGTTCCGACCGTCGACGTCACCGACCCGCGCGGCGACCGCTGGGGCACGCGCCGCTTCTCGCTGCGCGGCCGCGTGACGCTGCTGGCCGCCGCCTGCGTGGCCGGTGCCGTGGCGCTCGTGTCGCTGGGCGCGTACATGATCGTGTCCAGCAACCTCTACCAGCAGCTCGACGACAACCTGCTCGCGCGCGCCCAGGCGGCCGTGAACTCGCCGCCGGTGCAGACGCAGCTCGAACAGGTGCCCGGCGCGTTCCTGGCGAGCGCCGACCTGCAGATCGGCCAGCTCAACGCGTACAGCAACAAGCTGATCTACCCGCAGGCCGGCTCGCCGCCGCCGTACGGGCCGTTGGAGCTCGCGGTGGCCACGGGGGAGTCGCCGCGGTCGCTGCGCACCGACGTGGCCACGGACACGCGCGTGGTCGCGCTGCCGTCCGGGCACGGCGAGGCCATGGTGCTCGCGCAGTCGATGGAGCCGACCAAGCGCACGCTCAACGAGCTGGCCGTCGTCCTCTTCCTCGTGGGCGGCGCCGGGATCGTGGTCGCCGCGGGGGCCGGCACGGCCGTCGCGCGCACTGGGCTGCGGCCGGTCGATCGCCTGACGTCGGCCGCCGAGCGCGTCGCCGCCACCGGCGACCTGCGGCCGATCCCCGTGAGCGGTGACGACGAGCTCGCCCGCCTCACCCAGAGCTTCAACACGATGCTCGGCACGGTCGCCGACTCCCAGGAGCGGCAACGCCAGCTCGTCGCCGACGCCGGCCACGAGCTGCGCACGCCGCTGACTTCCTTGCGCACCAACCTGGAGCTGCTGCTCTCGGCCAGCCGGCCGGGCGCCCGCTCGCTGCCGGAGGAGGATCGCGCCGACATCGAGGCCGACATCCGCGGGCAGCTCGACGAGCTCACCCAGCTCATCGGCGACCTCGTGGAGCTCGCCCGTCAGGACGAGCCGCGCGAGCAGACCGAACGCGTCGAGCTGGTCGAGGTCGTCGAGCGCGCGCTCGACCGCGCCCGCCGCCGCGCCGGGGACATCGAGTTCGAAGTGGACCTGCAGCCGTGGGTCCTCACCGGCGACAACAGCTCGCTCGAACGGGCCGTGCTCAACCTGCTGGACAACGCCGTCAAGTTCTCGCCGTCCGGTTCGCGCGTGCGGGTGACGCTGCGGCCCCTCGGCGACGGCACGGCCGTGGTCGAGGTCGCCGACTCCGGCCCGGGCATCGCCGACGAGGACCTGCCCAAGGTGTTCGACCGCTTCTACCGTTCGTCGGAAGCCCGTACGCTGCCGGGTTCCGGCCTCGGCCTGTCGATCGTGAAGCAGGCGGCCGAGCGCCACGGCGGCGCGGTCTACGCCATGCACGCCCCGGAAGGTGGTGCGCTCCTCACGATCCGGCTGCCGGGCGCCCCCGGCTGACTCCTCGCCCGTCCGGGGGACGCCCCGGGTGGCACGTCCCACGCACTGCATGTTTGATCGTGTAGGATTTTGTGTGGTTGATGATTCGTGCTTGAGGAGTGGTGGTGCTCGCACGTCAGCGACAGGCGGTGATCCTCGAGGAGGCCCGCCGGACCGGTGCGGTCCGGGTCAGTGACCTCGTCGCACGCCTCGGCGTGTCCGACATGACGGTGCGCCGCGACCTCGACGTGCTCGCCGGCCGCGGCCTGGTCGAGAAGGTCTACGGCGGCGCGACGTCGGTGGTCGGCAAGAGCACCGACGAGCCCGGCTTCGAGGCGAAGTCCGTGCGCCAGCGCGCGCAGAAGGAAGCCATCGCCGAGCTCGCCGCCGGCCTGGTGAAGCCCGGCACCGCGATCGGCCTGTCCGCCGGCACCACCACGTGGACGCTGGCCCGCGCGCTCGACCCCATCCCGGGGCTGACCATCGTGACCAACTCCATCCAGGTCGCCGACGTGCTGCGCGCGTCCACGCAACCCGACCGCACGGTCGTGCTCACCGGTGGCGTGCGCACGCCGTCCGACGCGCTCGTCGGCCCGGTCGCCGTGCACAGCCTGCGTTCCCTGCACCTGGACCTCGTTTTCCTCGGCGTGCACGGCATGGCTGAGGGCGCCGGTTTCACCACCCCGAACCTCACCGAGAGCGAGACCGACCGCGCGCTCGTGGAGGCCGGCCGGCGGCTGGTGGTGCTCGCCGACCACACGAAGTGGGGCACCGTCGGCATCTCCACGATCGCCGACCTCGAAGAGGCCCACGTGGTGGTGACCGACGACGGACTTCCCGACTCGGCGAGGGAGAGCCTCACCGAGCGGGTCGGAGAACTGATGATCGCCGAAACGGCGGAGAACCTCGAGGCAGAAGACGCGTGAAACGCACCTTGCGACACCTGGCGGACGGCCGGGAGATCATCTACTTCGACCACGACGGCGAGCACGAGCGCACCGCCGAGGACACCCGCGACCTCCCGCCGGTGGCCGCCGCGTCGGAAATCCGCCTCGACCCGCTGACCCGAGAGTGGGTCGCCATGGCCGCGCACCGGCAGACGCGCACGTACAAGCCGCCGGCCGACCTGTGCCCGCTCGACCCTTCGGGGCCCGGGCGCCCGACCGAGATCCCGGAACCGGACTACGACGTGGTCGTGTTCGAGAACCGCTTCCCCTCGTTCTCCCAGAACGCGCACGGCGATCCGTCCACTGTGGACGAGCTCGGTCTCGTGCCGACCGCGCCGGGCCGCGCGCGCTGCGAGGTCGTGTGTTTCTCCAGCGACCACGGCGGCTCGTTCTCGCAGCTGAGTCCCGAACGCGTGCGCCTGGTCGTGGACGCGTGGGCCGACCGCACAATCGCACTGGGTGAGACTCCGGGCATCGAACAGGTCTACCCGTTCGAGAACCGCGGCGAAGAGATCGGCGTGACGCTCTCGCACCCCCACGGCCAGATCTACGGCTACCCCTTCGTCACGCCCAAAACCGAGCGGATGCTCGACGTCGCACGCGCGTACCGCGAAGAGCACGGCCGCCCGGTGATGGGCGACGTGCTGGCGGCGGAGCAGAAATCCGGCTCGCGCGTGCTGGTGGAAGGCGAGCACTGGACGGCGTTCGTGCCGCCGGCCGCGCGCTGGCCGGTGCACATCCAGGTCGTGCCGCACCGCCAGGTGCCCGACATCCCCGCGCTCACCGAAGCCGAGCGCGACGACTTCGCCCGCGTCTACCTCGACGTGCTGCGCCGCTGCGACGCGCTCTACGACCGTCCGTTGCCCTACATCGCCGCGTGGCACCAGGCACCCGTGCGCCGCGACCGCGACCTTGCGTGGCTGCACCTCGAGCTGTTCTCCGTGTTGCGGGCCAAGGACAAGCTCAAGTACCTCGCGGGGTCCGAGTCCGGCATGGCCGTGTGGATCAACGACGCGACGCCCGAGCAGATCGCCGAGCGCCTTCGCGCGGCGGGCTGAGTACCGGGCGCGGCATACTCATCTCCGAAACACAGGTTCGGCTCAGGAACCTCTCAGGCCCGGCCGCTTAGGTGAGGACATGACCGAGAACGACCCCCACGCGCACGACTCCGCGGCGGGTCGCCAGAACCCGGGTGCCCAGCCGGGCACCGAGGGTCAGGCGGCCTGGAGTCAGCCCACCGCCCCCGGCGCGTCGCCCGCGCCTGCGCCCGCCTCCGGCGAGCAGCCCACGTACGGCGAGCAGGCGCAGCAGCAGAACCCCGGGTACGCCACGGCGAACCCGTGGTCCGCGCAGGGTGCGCAGACCGGTCCGATGGGCTACAACAACCCGTACCCGCCCACCGGTGGGACGACGCAGCAGCAGTACGCCGCTCCGGGCACGTACAGCGTTCCGCCGGCCCCCGCGCCGAAGAAGTCCGGCCCGGGCAAGCTGCTGGCGGGCGTCGCCGCGATCGCGCTCGTCATCGGCGGCGTCGCGGGCGGCACCGTCGGCTACCTCACGGGCGGCTCGTCCGGTCCGTCGGTCAACGCGCTCGACCAGCCGAAGCCCGCGCAGCAGACGGGCAACGCGCCGTCCGGTTCCATCGAGTCCGTCGCGCAGAAGCTGTCGCCGAGCGTCGTCGAGCTGCAGGTCTCCGGCCGCACGGCCGCTGGCGAGGGCTCCGGGTTCGTGCTCAGCACCGACGGCTACATCCTCACCAACAACCACGTGGTCGAGGTCGCCGCCAACGGCGGCCAGATCCAGGCCGTGTTCCAGGACGGCAAGAAGGCCGCCGCGAGCGTCGTCGGGCGCGACCCGACGACCGACATCGCCGTGGTGAAGGTCAACAACGTCAGCGGCCTGACCCCGGTCGAGCTCGGCCGGTCCGACGACCTGCGCGTCGGCCAGCCAGTGGTCGCCATCGGCTCGCCGTTCGAGCTCAGCGGCACGGTCACCTCCGGCATCGTCAGCTCCCTGCACCGGCCGGTGCAGGCCGGCGGCGACGAGACCGACCAGACCACGGTCATGGACGCCATCCAGACCGACGCGGCGATCAACCCCGGCAACTCCGGCGGCCCGCTCGCGAACATGAACGGCCAGGTCATCGGCATCAACTCCGCCATCTACAGCCCGAACAGCGGCCAGGGCGGCCAGGGCGGCGCGTCACAGGGCGGCAACGTCGGCATCGGTTTCGCCATCCCGATCGACCAGGCGCGCCGCACGGCCAACGACATCATCAAGACCGGCCACGCCACGCAGACGTTCATCGGCGCCAAGGTCGCCGACGCCCCGCAGGGCGGCGCCCAGCTCGGCGACATCACGCCGGGCAGCCCCGCCGAGAAGGCGGGCCTGAAGGCGGGCGACATCGTCACGAAGATCGACGACCGCACCATCGACAGCGCCGACACGCTCATCGCGGCCGTCCGCACCCGCGCCCCCGACGAGAAGGCGACCTTCACCCTCTCCGACGGCCGCACCGTCCAGGTGACCCTCGGCGGCCAGCCCGTACCGGCGAACTGATCGCTCGGCCGCCGGGCGCGGCCGAGACCAACCACGGCTCGACCCCCTGGGCAGGGGCCGGACCCTTGAAGGCCACGCGCGACCGGGCACTCGATGCCGGTCGCGCGTGGCCGTCTCCGTTGCCGGGGCCTTCGACAGCCCACGAAGGCACGGCCTTGCGGCGGTCGCTGCCGGGCCAAGCGCGCGGCGGAACTGCACGAGCTGGTGCTGGGTCGTCGCGGGCCGATGCGCTCGGCGGCTCGAAGAATTCTTGGCCGGCAAGCTCGGCCGGCACCCTCGTCGGTCACCTCGAGCGGCATGGCTGTACCCGACTCCCAGCGTTCCAAGCGTGGCCGGGGCTTTCAAAAGCCCTGGGCCGACGGCCTCGGGGCGGTAGCCGGTCGCTGCCGGACCGGCGCGCGGTCCGGCAGCTCCGCAGCCCGATGCGCTCGGCTTGAAGAACCCTTGGCCGGCAAGCTTGGCTGGCACCTTCGTCGGTCACGGTGAGCGGCATGGCTGCACTCGGCTCGCTGCGCTCCAGGCGTGGCTGTCTGGGTTGGCGGGGCTTTCAGAGGCCTCGGGCCGTCGGCGTCGCTGCGGTTGCCGGTCGCTGCCGGACCGGCGCGCGATCCTAGGTCGTTGTGGGCGATGCGCCTGCGGCTCAAGAAACCTTCGGCCGGCAAGCTTGGCCGGCCTCTTCGTCGGTCGCCGCGAGCGGCAGGGCTGCACCCGGCTTGCAGCGCTCCAAGCGTGGCTGGCCGCGTTGCCGGGGTTTCAAAGCCTCGGTCCGGCGGCCTCGCTGAGGTTGCCGGTCGCTGCCGGACCGGCGCGAGGTCCCGGGGCTTCGCGGCCTGATGCGCTTGGCGGCTTGAAGAACCCTTGGCCGGCAAGCTCGATACGGTCATCTGGTCGCCGCGAGCGGCAGGGCTGCACCCGGCTTGCAGCGCTCCAAGCGGGGGCGCGTTGGCGGGGCTTTCAGAGGCCTCGGGCCAGCGGCCTCGCTGAGGTTGCCGGCCGCTGCCGGACCGGCGCGCGGGCCCGGGGCTTCGCGGCCCGCTGCGTTCGGCGGCTCGAAGAACCCTTGGCCGGCCAAGCCGGCGTGGTTATCCGGTCACCGCGAGCGGTAGGGCCGCACTCGGCTGCGGGCGCTCCACGCGCGGCCGAACGCGTTGTCCGGAAGATTCCTCAACGAATTCCAACACTGTGACCAGGCTCTTTGCCCGGTACGGAAAATTCGTGGGTTATCGACGTTTGGCCCGCGCACCTCGTGGGCACCTCACGCCCCACGGAGACCTCTCCGTACCGAGTCGGAGGCGGTACGGAGAGGTTTCCGGCGTCTTCCCGGCCTACTGGGCGGCAGCGCTCTTCGTCGCGGGGCGGCGCGGCTTGCGGTGCGCGAGCACCGTGCGGGCCGCGCCGGTGAGGATCACGACGGCCCACACCACGGCCAGCGTCAGCAGGAGCCCCGCCCACGTGTTGCCGTCGTGCAGGCCCGGCTTGGGGATGACGCCGTACGTGCGCCACAGCAACGGGAACGCGATGAACCCGAGCACAGCCGTCAGCACCGCGCCCACCTGCACGGGCGCCCGCCACGCCGCCGGCAGCACCCGCGAGAGCAGCAGGCCGAGCACGCCGGCCACCGGCGCGAACACGGCGTCGTTGACGATCGGGCCGCCGCCGATCCACAGCACGGTCTTGAAGCTCTCCGGCCACGCGGGTGCCGCGTAGTCGACGAACAGCGACGCACCGAAACCCAGCGCCGCCAGGCCTGCCAGTGCGAGCAGGATCCGGATGACCTTCACAGCACCTCCAGCTTTTCGACCCACTTCGTCTGGAGCACACCCGGACGGCTCGGCGCGATCACCCGGCACGGGTAGCCGTGGTCGACGTCGAGCGCCTCACCGTTGAGCTCCAGCGCCAGCAGAGTCAGGTCGTCGGCCGTGTGCTCGCCCGGGAGCGTGCTGGCGCCGTACAGACCGGTCTTGTCGAGCGACGACACCCGCACCTCCGCGCCCGGCTCGGCCCCGACCGCGCGCAGCAGCGTCGGGAACGAGATCCCGCGCCAGCTCGCCATTTGGCTCCAGCCCTCGACGCACGCGATCGGCAGATCCGCGCTCACCTGCGGCAGCGCCCGCAGGTCGGCCAGCGTGAACTGCTTCGTCCCGCCCCGCGTCACCACCGACAGCCGCCAGCTCGGGTCGACCGCCGTCCGCGTCACGCGCGCCGCGACGGCCGTGCGGTTCACCGGCAGCTTCTGCAGGCCCTTGTCGGTCTTCCACGACAGCCCGGAGATGTCCTTCAGCCACGGCACCGTCGCGCCCGCTGTGGACAGCACCGCCACCCCCGTCGCGATCCACGTGGTCCGCAGGAAACCACGGCGGGTGAACCCGTAGACCGGCTTCTTGGCCGGCGGTTGTTCGGCCTGCGCTGCCGGCACTGTCTCGCGGGTCAACGCCCGCCGCACGATCGGCAGCTTCACCGCCACGTGCACCACCACCGACCCGATCGCCACCCACGCCACCGCGTAGTGCACTTCCGGGAAGTAGAAGGTCCACGGGTAGTTCTGCGCGACGTTCAGCAACCCCGAGCTCAGCTCGAAGAACGCCGACCCCGACAGCACCAGGATCGACACTCGCTCCAGCGCGTGCGGCAACGACTTCACCAACGGCCGCTCAAACAGCTTCGGGAAGACGCTCCACAGCTTCGCCAGCAGCAACGGGATCGCCGCGATACCCGAGATCACGTGCGCGCCCTGCGTCAGCCGGTACAGCCACACCGGACGGCTCGGCCAGAAGAACCACCCCGGCGGGTGCTGGATCAGGTGGCTGAGCAGGCCCGTGACGAAGCAGATGAGGAACGCCAGCCCCAGCAGCGCGCCGATTCGCGCCGTCACGCGTTCGCCGTGCGCGCCGCCCTTGAACTGCTCCTCACGCGGGATCGGCAGCTTCTCGATCCGCTCGTCCACGCGCGCTTTCGCTTGCTCCGCCCGCACTTTCGCGCGCGCCGCTCCCGCCCGCGCTTGCGCGGCCCGCTCACCGAACCGCACCTGTGCCTCGGACACGCGCTCGTCGAAGCGCTTCCATGCCGCGGCGAGCCGGTGCTCCCGCGGCGCCTCGGGCTCTTCGGTGTCCACGGAGCCTTCTGTCCAGATGCCGTCCGGCGAAGTGTCGTCGGTGGGCTTCTCGTCGGTCATGCCCGCTCCAGCCTGGCGAACCAGCGGTGGCCCCGGCTCGTGGTCCAGTCCACGTGGAACCCCGCGCGCATGGCCACTTCCGCGATCGCGTCGGCCCCGACCCACGCCCAGCCGAACCACGGCCCCGACGAACCCGGCAGCAGCCGCACGGCCTCCCGCCGTACGCCCCGCCCCGGCGGCTCCAGCTCCACCAGCACGTCCCCGTCCGGCGCGATCAGCTCGCGCATCCGGTCCAGCAGCACAACCGGGTCACCCCCGATCCCGATGTTCCCGTCGGCCAGCAACGCGTGGTGCCAGCGCCCCTCGCCGGGCAGCGGCTGGAAGACGTCGCGCCGCAACGCCACCGCGCCCCGCTCCTGCGTCAGCCGCACGGCGGTGGGCGAGCTGTCCACTCCCATCGCCACCACACCGCGTTTCGCCAACGCCGCCGTGAGCCGGCCCGGGCCGCAGCCGATGTCGAGTGTCGGGCCGTCGCACGCGTCGAGCAGCACGGTGTCGCCCAGGTCGCAGCCCTCGGTCCAGCGGTCGACGGGCAGGTCGACTCGGTCGCCGTTGGCGAGCTCCAGCCAGCAGTGCTGCCCCAGCAGCCCGCGGTCGAACTCCGTGCCGGTACTCAGTTTCCTCACGCCACTTCCCGTCCCTCGACCGCGCGCACGGCCGCCGCGAACCGCCCGCGGGGCGCCTCCGCGGCCACGCGCACGGCGTCACCCATCGTGTCCACATCGGACAGTTCTGGCAGCGGCCCCGCCGACAGGCCGACCGATGCCAGCGCCCGAACCGTGCGAACGCCCGTGTCCGCTTGCGACATCGGCACGCCCGCCAGCACCTGCGCATGGCGCGGGTCCCTGAGTCCGAGCCCCCACCAGCCGCCGTCTTCGGCCGGCCCCAGCACCGCGTCGTGCATGCGGCGCAGCACGGGCTCGATCGACGAGCCCAGCAGCTCCGGCGACACCTGCGGCGTGTCCATGCCGATCTGCAGCACCGGCAACCCGGCGTGCACTGACGCCGTGTCGGCGTGCGCGTTGGCCAGCCGCGCCCCGAAGTCCCAGCCGCGCTGGGCGATCACCGTCGCCCGCCGCAGTGACCGGCCGATCTCGCTCCCGCGCGCCGCCGAGCCGAGGTCGCCGGTCATCGCGACCACGGGCAGCGCGCCGGGCGTCGCGCACACGGCGTCGAGCGTGTCCAGCAACGCCGCCGCGGCGATCTCCGCGGCCTGCCGCGCCGTTGCGGGCGGGCACAGGCGGGTCTTCGCGAAGCCGGGCACGGGCGCCTTGGCGACCACGAGCACGCAGAACCGGGAGGTCATCGGGCCAGCACCCGCCCGAAGTCGCGCACCGCGCGCAGCGTGCCCCGCACCGACCCGGACACCTTCGACTTCGTGCCCTTCGCGCGCTCCCCGTAGGTCACGTCGAACTCCCGCACCCGCCAGCCCGCACGTTGAGCGCGGATCAGCAGCTCCAGCGGATAACCAAAGGCGCGATCGGTCACGCCCAGCCCCAGCAACGCGTCCCGTCGCACCGCGCGCAGCGGCGCGATGTCCCGCACCGGCAGCCCGCGGCTGCGCAGCAACAGCGAAAGCACCGCATTGCCCGCCCGCGCGTGCCACGGCCACACACCCGCGTGCGTCGGCACCCGGCGCCCCACGGCGAGGTCCGCGCCGCCTTCCACCGCGGCCACCAGGCGCGGCAGGTCACCGAGGTCGAGGGAACCGTCGGCGTCGGCGAAGCACACGATGTCCGCCGTCGCGGCCTCGAGCCCCGTGTGCACGGCCGCGCCGTACCCGCGGCGGGGCTCGTCCACCACCTTCGCGCCGAGCGCGGCCGCCACGTCGGGCGAGCCGTCCGACGAACCGTTGTCCACCACGATCGCGCGGAACCCCGCCGGCAGCGCGGCCAGCACACCGGGCAGCGCGCCCGCCTCGTCGAGACACGGGAGCACGACGTCTACCTGAAGATCGCTCACCAGGCGTACGCTAGGTCCGTAAAGGACGGTCGAGAACCCTTGTGGTGCTTACCGAATCATGACGCGAGCCCACTTCTTACCGAGTTCTCACGGCTGCGTCTTCCAGCCCCGTGCGAGACCGCGACGGGGGTTATCGTGCGGTCGATGAGCGAGTCGACTTCGGCTGCCCGGCTCGCCGAGCCGCCCGCGCCACCACCCGAGCCCCGCCGCGCCGGTACGCGCGGCGACGCGATCGCGGTCGGCGCCGCCCTCGTACTGGTCGCCACCGCAGCCGCCGTCGGGCTCTACTACAACCGGCCGAACTCCGGCGTGGTGATCTACGCGCCCACCGCGCCGATCTTCGCCCACTGGCTGCCCCACGTGGGCCTGGGCTCGGTGTTCGCCGTGCTGGTCGCGGCCGCCGTGGTCCTGTGGGGCCCCGCGGTCACGACCCGGCTGTCCTGGCGACGGGCCCTCGCCGCCGGGTACGCGACTTCACTCGCCTGGATCTTCTCCCTCGCCATGATCGACGGCTGGTCGCGCGGCTTCACCGGCCGCCTGACCACCCCGCAGGAGTACCTCCACGAGGTGCCCGGCATCACGGACATCCCGCGGTTCCTGCGCGAGTTCAGCTCCCGCATCCTCGACTTCCAGCCGAACTCGTGGACCACGCACGTCTCCGGCCACCCGCCGGGCGCGACGCTGGTGTTCGTCTGGCTGGACCACCTGGGCCTGCGCGGCGGCGCCTGGGCCTCCACCGCCGTGATCCTGGTCGCCGCCCTCGTCGCCGTCGCCGTGCCGGCCACGGTCGCCCTGCTCGGCCGCCAGAGCGCGGCGCGCGCCGTGCTTCCGTTCGCCGTGCTCTCCCCGGGCGCGGTGTGGCTGGGCGTCTCCGCCGACGGCCTCTTCGCCGGCGTCACGGCCACCGGCATCGCCCTGCTCGCCCTGGCCTCCGTCGGCTTCACCCGCGGCCGCCGCTACGCCGTGCCCACCGCGCTGGCGTCGGGTGTGCTCCTCGGCTACGGCGCCTTCCTCTCCTACGGCCTCGTGCTGCTGGGCCTCGTCGCGCTCGCCGTCGCCGTGCTCGGCCGCCAGTGGCGCGCCGCCGCCCTCGCCGTGGTCGGCGCACTGGCCGTGGTGGCCGCCTTCGCGCTGGCCGGGTTCTGGTGGCTCGACGGCTACCGCCTCGTCGTCGAGCGCTATTACCAGGGCATCGCCACGCTTCGGCCATACTCGTACTGGGTGTGGGCCGACCTGGCCGCCGTCGCCGTAGCTGCCGGCCCGGCGGTGGTCGCCGCCGCTCGCCGCGGGGTCACCGGGGCGTTCCTGCCCGAGTCGCGTCGCGGCCTGCTGCGCGACCCGGTGCTGCTGCTCGGCATCGCCGCCGTGGTCACGATCGTGTTCGCCGACGTGTCCGGCCTGTCGAAGGCGGAGGTGGAACGCATCTGGCTACCGTTCGGCGCGTGGCTGCTGCCGATGACGGCCCTGCTGCCCGCACCCGGCCGCCGCTGGTGGCTGGCCGGGCAGGCGGTGACCGCGCTGGCGGTCAACCATCTTCTTCTGACGAGCTGGTGAGGTGAGGCATGGAGGACCAGGCCGGGCGCGTGCTCGTGGTCGACGACGACGAGACGGTGCGCGATGTCGTCCGGCGCTACCTCGAGGTCGCCGGCTTCACGGTCGACGTCGCCGGTGACGGCGCCGCAGGCCTCGCGCTGTTCGCCGAACGCAACCCCGACCTCGTGGTGCTCGACGTGATGATGCCGGGCATCAACGGCCTCGAGGTCTGCCGCCGCCTGCGTCAGGTGAGCCACGTACCCATCGTGATGCTCACCGCCCTCGGCGAGGAGGAGAACCGCATCGCCGGCCTCCAGCTGGGCGCCGACGACTACGTCACCAAACCCTTCAGCCCCAAGGAGCTGGCGCTGCGCGTGGCCTCGGTGCTGCGCCGCGCCCGGATGCCGCGCGCCGCGCCTCCCGCGCCCGAGCTCGTGGACGGCGACTTGCGCCTGCAGATGACCGCCCGCCAGGCCACCCTCGGCGGGGCCGAGCTGCCGCTGACCACGCGCGAGTTCGACCTGCTCGCGTTTTTCCTCGGCCACCCGGGCGTGGCCTTCTCCCGCGCCGACCTGCTCGAGAAGGTGTGGGGCTGGGACTTCGGCGACCAGTCCACGGTGACCGTCCACGTGCGACGGCTGCGCGAAAAGATCGAACGCGACCCGGCCAAGCCGACGCGGGTCGCCACCGTCTGGGGCGTCGGCTACCGCTACGACCGGGAGCAGTCATGATCAACACCGGTGAATCCGCCCTGGACATGCTCATCCACGTTCTGCACATCCTGCCGTTCGCGCTGCTGTTCGCGCTTCCGGTGGCCGCGGTGGGCGGGCTGGTTCTCTACACGCTGCGCAACCGCTCGCTCGCCACCACGATGACGGTGCTCGTGCTCATCCCGGTGATCGCCCTGCTCGTCGGCGTCATCGGCATCAGCGGCTTCATGTTCACCGAGGCCTTGATGACGGAGCTGCTGGTCTGCCTGCTCGTCGCCCTGGTGACGGTGCCCGCCGCGATCGTGCTCGGCCGCGCGATCGCGCGCCGCAGCGTGTGGGAACGCGAAGCGCGTGACCGCGAACGCGCCGCTGAAGCGTCCCGGCGCGAGCTCGTCGCGTGGATCAGCCACGATCTGCGCAGCCCGCTCGCCGGCATCCAGGCCATGGCGGAGGCGCTGGCCGACGGCGTGGTCTCCGAGCGCGACGAGGTCGCCGACTACGCCCAGCGCATCAGCGGTGAGACCACGCGGCTCTCCGGCATGGTGGGCGACCTGTTCGAGCTTTCCCGGATCACCGCGGGCGCACTCGAACTCACCATGTCCGCCGTGCCGCTCCGCGACGTCGTGAGCGACGCGGTCGCCGCGCAGTCACCCGTGGCCGAGCGCAAACGCGTGCGCGTGCTGGAGAACGCCGAGGCGTGGCCGGTCGTGTCCGGCAGCGACCCGGAGCTCGCGCGGATCGTGCGCAACCTCGTCTCCAACGCCATCCGCCACACCCCGCCCGACGGTACGGTCGCCGTGCAGCTCGACATCGACGGCGACCAGGCCATTCTCGCCGTCGACGACTCCTGCGGCGGCATCCCGGACGACGAGATCGGCCGCGTCTTCGACGTCGCGTTCCGCGGCACCCAGGCCCGCACCCCCGACCGCAGCGGCACGACCTCCGGCGGTGGCCTCGGCCTGGCGATCGCCAAGGGCCTCGTCGAGGCCCACCGCGGTCACATCGGGGTGCACAACCACGGCCCCGGCTGCCGGTTCGAGGTCCGGCTGCCGCTGGCCAAGATCGCCGCTTCCGTCTGACCGTCCGGCCACCACCGTCCGGCCACAGTGGACGGACGCGGTCAGCCGACGGTGACGGCCTCCACCGGCTCCGCCACCCGGTCCGCGGTCACGCGGAAGAACTGCATCCCCGGGAAGTGCGCGGGCGCGACGATCGTGTCGGTGCCCGCGACCTGCCGCAGCCACTGCTGACGCGTCAGCAGCGCGAGCGACGGATCGCTGTCGCTGATGAACCGGATGTTCGAGTCGACCAGCTGCGCCGGCGTGTGGAGCACGTCGCCGAGCAGCACGACCCGGCGGTCGTCCGCGGTGATGTCCACGACGTAGTGACCCGGCGTGTGCCCGGGCGCGTGCCGCGCGGTGATGCCCGGCGCGATCTCCACGTCGCCGTTCAGCGCACGCAGGTGTCCGTGGCCACGCACGGTTTCCAGCCCGATCCGCGTCCAGTCGTGGCGCCCGACCGGCTCCACGAGCGCGGCCCAGTCCTGCGCGCCGTAGAGCACCGTGGCGTTCGGGAAGTACGGCTTCCCCTGCGGCGCCAGCCAGCCGACGTGGTCGGAATGCAGGTGCGTCAACAGAACCGTGTCGATGTCGGCCGGCGAGCACCCCGCCTCGGCGAGCGCGACGGGCAGGCCGCCGCCCGCGCCCATGTCACCGTCGTCGGGCCGCAGGCCCTCCGGGAACTCGATCTCGCGCGGGCCGAGCCCCGCGTCGACGAGGATCGTCCGGCCGTTGCCGCGGACGAGGAACGCACCCGTGGGCACGTGGACGGTGCCGTCTTCCGCGAACGCGCCGGGATGTCTCCCCGCGTCGAGTCCCGGGAAGAACGGCGCCGGCAGCCGGATCCGGCCGTCGGCCAGCGCATGGATCTCGATGTTCCCCACCTCGATGGACCGCATGCACACGACCAAGATCACGGTGGCAGGAAATAATTCCGGGAAGTGACCTTCGTCTCAAGCAGGATCTCAGGCGCCGACGGGCGCGCGCAACTCCGCGGTGGCGAACGAGGTGATGCCGTCCTCGAACGTGGTTTCCGCCGTGAATCCCAGCAATTTCCTGGCCAGCGCGGGATCGGCGACCACGTGCCGGACGTCCGCGGGCCGCGCGCCGCCGACGATCCGCGGCTCCGGCCCGCCGTACGCGCGCGCCAGCTCGCGGGCGAGGTCGCCCACCGTGTGCGGGTCACCCGAGCAGACGTTGAGCGGCGTGATGTCCCCGCTCGGCCCGTCGGCGTGCAGCGCCAGGGCGTTGATGCGGGCGACATCGTGGACGTGGACGAAATCCCGTTGCTGCCGCCCGTCCTCCAGCACGGTCGGCGCCTCACCGCGCTCGAGCGACGAACGGAACAGCGACGCCACCCCGGCATACGGCGTGTTCTGCGGCATCCGCGGGCCGTACACGTTGTGGTAGCGCAACGCCCACACCGTGCCGCCCGTCTGCCGTGCCCACGCGCCGGCGAGGTGCTCCTGGGCCAGTTTCGTTGCGGCGTAAGTACTCCTGGGCAGAAGCGGTGCACCTTCGGGCACAAGTTGCCAGTGCAGTTCCGCACCGCAGTCGCCGCATGTGGGCTCGAACCGGCCGGCGTCCACATCGGACTGCCGTCGCGGCGACGGCGGCACGATCCCGTGGCGAGGGCACGAGTAGCGGCCTTCGCCGTAGACCACCATCGACGACGCCAGCACGAGCTTGTGGACGCCGGCCGCGTGCATCCCGGCCAGCAGCACCGCCGTGCCGTAGTCGTTGTTCAGCGCATACGACGGCGCGTCCGACGGGTCCACGCCGTGCCCGACGACGGCCGCCTGGTGACACACGGCGTCGATGCCCCGCAGCAGCTCGGCGACCTCGTCCGGGTCCGTGACGTCGCCGCGCACGAACCGGTGGCGGCCCGTGTACTCCGGCGGCGTGGGCGTGCCGTGGGCGGTGGGCACGAGGGTGTCCAGCACGACGACCTCGTCGCCCGCGTCGGCCAGCCGGTCGGCGATGTGGGACCCGATGAACCCGGCTCCACCGGTGATCAGTACTCGCACCCTGCCGACGCTAGGGCGCACGGACCGGACCACGCCCGCCCCGGCCGGACCACGTCACCGAATCGTCAGGAATCACCCGCCCACGGCGGCGGCCGGGTGCCGTCACCGGATACGGTGTCGGCATGGAACGGAGCGCACAGCGGCTGGGCCGGGCCCTCGTGGTGATCGTGGACGACCGGGTCGCCCACGGGGAGCACGAGGACAACACCGGACCGCTCGTCACCGAGCTGCTCGAAGAGGCCGGCTTCATCGTCGACGGCGTCGTGGTGGTCGAGGCCGAGACCGCCGGCATCCGCAACGCGCTCAACACCGCCGTGATCGGCGGTGCCGACCTCGTGATCACCGTCGGCGGTACCGGTGTCTCGCCGCGGGACCGCACGCCCGACGCCACCGCCGGCGTCCTCGACCGGCCGATCCCGGGCATCGGCGAGGCGCTGCGCGCGTCGGGCCTCGCCGCGGGCGCGGTCGACGCCGGCATCTCCCGGGGCCTCGCAGGGGTGTCGGGCAGCACGCTGGTGGTCAACCTCGCCGGCTCGCGCGCTGCGGTGCGCGACGGCATGGCCACTCTGTCGTCGCTCGTGCCGCACGTGATCGACGAGCTCTCGGGCCTCGAAGAGGTCTGAACCCCGGCCGCCGCGCCTGGCCCGCCACGACGAGGGCCAGGCGATTCGCGTCTCTCTCTGCAGTTGTCAAACAGCGGGTGGGACGATGTGGTCATGCCACGTGAAGAATCCCGCCCCTCCGACACCGCGGCCGAGCGCCGCCGGGTCGACGAGATCTTCGGTGACGTGCTGCCCGAGACCACCTCGGACGAGCGAGGCCTGAGCGGGGACACCCCGGACTCCTGGTACCTGGAGAACCGGCCACCGCACCACGACCGCTGACCCTCAGACGTCCGACTTGGTGGCCTGCTCGCGCAGCAGGTCACGGATCTCCTTGAGCAGCTCGACGTCGGTGGGCTCCGCCGGACCCGGCTCCTGACCGCGCTTGCGGCGCTCCTGCAGGTGCTTCACCGGCAGCACGAACAGGAAGTACACGATCGCGGCCACGATCACGAAGTTGATCGCCGCGTTGATCACCGAGCCGAAGTCCAGGAACGTGCCCTTGTTCGACTCGAAGATGTAGAAACCGAGGCCCTGCGCGGCGTTGCTGCCCCCGATCGCGTTGATCAGCGGCTTGATCAGACCCGTGGTGAACGCGGTGACGATCGCCGTGAACGCGGCGCCGATCACGACCGCGACCGCGAGGTCCACGACGTTGCCGCGCATCAGGAAGTCTTTGAAGCCCTTCAACATGTGCCACTCCTCGAGAGGTTCAGACGGGGGTGCCGTCGCCCATCGGAACAGGGACGGGTTAGCGGAGAGTAACCGTAACGGGTCGTTCCAGCGACGTCGCAGCGACCTCGTTGGCCACGCTCACGGGCAGCGCGAGGAGCACCAGTGGGCCTTTGTCGGGTGCGATCACCCCCTGACCCTCCCTGTCGGGACGGTGCACAGTGACCACCGTGGCGTCCTTCACCAGCTCAGCGGCGGTGTGCGTCGCATCGGGAGCCGCCACGACGCCGACGCGCTGACCTGGCCGCAACAGCTCCGCGACGCCCGCGTCGGCCAGCCGGACGGCGACCGTGACCGTCCCGGAATCCCCCTTCGCGGGGAGGGCCGTTCCCAACAGGCGGACGTCCGTCAGCGGCTCACCCGCACGGGCAGCGCCGGACAGCAGCCGGCCGACGGCCGCGCCGACGTCGCCGAGCACGCCGGCGGGCCGGACGTCGTCGGGAAGGTCGGCCAGCCGGAGATCGGCGGCGCGCAGCACGGAGCCCGCGGGCAGATCCCGCGCGGCCACCACAGTGGCTGTGGAAGGTGCACCACGCGCCGAGGCGGGGTGCAGAAAGACGAGCAAGCCGGCCAGCAGCAGGGCCGCGGCCAGGAACCGGCGAAGCAGCCGGGCGCGCCTGCCGCGCAGCAAGTGCAGATCGGTCAGGCGGTTGAGCAGGGTGTCCACGGTCGTCCCCTCGTCGGTTCCCGTGCGGCGCGGTGCCGCACGAAACCGACGTTAGGGACGGTGGTGACCAGCGGAAAGAGGAACTTCCGCGACCTGTGGACAACTACCCCCTTGTGGACAACTCAGGGGTCAGGAGGCGGTGGAAGCGGTTTTCGTCGTGGTGGAGGAGGACGATGAAGAGTCTGTCTTCGACTCGCTCTTCGTCTCCGTCTTGGTCTCGGACTTCGCCGGCGCGGCGGCCGTGGTCGAAGACTTCGACGAGTCGCGCGAGTCGGTGCGGTAGAACCCGCTGCCCTTGAAGACCACGCCGACCGAGCTGAAGACCTTGCGCAGCGGACCGGAGCACTGGGGGCAGACGGTCAGGCTGGCGTCGGAAAAGGACTGCACCGCCTCGAAGCGGTGGTCGCATTCCTTGCAGGCGTACTGGTACGTGGGCACTGGAGCTCCTTCATGCAACTGGCACTCGTGAGACAAGAGTGCCAACCCAATTGTGCTGGACGGCATTCCCCGTGCGCAATTCCCCCTGCGTCACATCACTGTGGAAGCGGGCAACCGGACCAGACCGGTGGGGGTCAATGCCCCGGTCATCGGGACGTCGTGCGCCTCACCTGGGAGCGAATCCACCAGCTCCTCGGCCCGGACCACGGCGAACCGGTCCGCGCCGCCCGAAGTGAGCGAGCGGTCATAGTGACCAGCGCCACGTCCGAGCCGCACCCCGTGGCGGTCGACGGCGAGCGCGGGCACCAGCACCACGTCGGCCTCCGACACGGCGCCGACCCCCAACCTCGGCCCCGACGGCTCGAGGATGCCGCGCAGCCGGCCGGGCACCAGCGTCGACTCGTCCGAGTAGACAGCCCAGTCGAGCGGCCCGACGACGTCCGGGATCACCGGCAGCAACACGCGCGAACCGGCCTTGACCAGGGCGTTGAGCAGCGAAACGGACCCCGGCTCGGTGTCGAACGGCACGTACGCGCACACCGTCCCCGCGGCCACCGAAGCGGCCGCCGAAGCCAGCGCCTCGGCCTCCGCCGCGTGCTCCGCAGGGCTCACTGAGGCGCGCGCCTGAAGAACTCGTGCACGCCACTCCGCCTTGCTCAGGTGCTCATTGCCCGGTGCCAGCATGCGACCACGTTAGGCTTTGCGCCCATGACGGGCGCCTCAACCTCCCAGACGTTCAGAACAGCCATCGTGCCTGCGGCCGGACTCGGGACCCGATTCCTGCCGACGACGAAAGCGGTACCGAAAGAGCTGCTGCCCGTGGTCGACACGCCGGGCATCGAGCTCGTCGCGAGCGAAGCCGCGGCCGCGGGGGCGAAACGCCTGGTGATCGTGACCTCGCCCGGCAAGGACGCCGTCGTCAAGTACTTCGAGGCGCAGCCCGAGCTGGAGAAGACGCTCGAGGCCAAGGGCAAGACCGAGCTGCTCGAGAAGGTGCGGCGCGGGCCGGGGCTGCTCGACGTCGAGGTCGCCATCCAGGAGCAGGCGCTGGGCCTGGGCCACGCCGTCGCCCAGGCCGAGCCGAACCTGACCGACGAGGACGAAGCCGTCGCCGTGCTGCTGCCCGACGACCTCGTACTGCCCACCGGCGTGCTCAACCGCATGTCGGCCGTCCGCGCGCAGCACGGGGGCAGCGTGCTCTGCGCGTTCGACATCCCCAAGGAGCAGATCTCGCCCTACGGCGTGTTCGACGTCTCCGACACCGACGACCCGGACGTGAAGCAGGTTCACGGCATGGTCGAGAAGCCGCGGCCGGAAGACGCGCCGTCGACGTACGCGGCGGCCGGGCGGTACCTGCTCGACCGCGCGATCTTCGACGCACTGCGCCGGATCGAGCCGGGCTCCGGCGGCGAGCTCCAGCTGACCGACGCCGTGGCGCTGCTGATCAAGGAAGGCCACCCCGTTCACGTGGTCGTGCACCGCGGCGGACGACACGACCTGGGTAATCCGGGTGGTTTCCTGCGCGCCGCCGTCGATTTCGCGCTTGAAACGCCCGAATACGGGCCATCGTTACGGACGTGGCTGACCGAACGGATCGGGACCGAACGCCCATGACGGACTCCCTCGACGCTGCCCCGGCCGAAGAGGCCCCGGAACCCGCGGAGGCGGAGCTGCGCTCTGTCGACGCGCAGATCGCGCTGACGCTGGACGCCGCCGTCCGGCCGCGGCCGGTCCGTGTGGCGATCTCCGAGGCGCAGGGCCTGCTGTGCGCGGAGGAGGTGGTCGCCGAGCACGCCCTGCCCGGCTTCGACCAGGCCGCCGTGGACGGTTACGCGGTGCGCAGCGTCGACGTCCGCGCCGCCGGCGACGAGCCGGTGCAGCTGCCGGTGGTCGGCGAGATCCAGGCCGGCTCCCGCCAGCCGCGGCGGCTGCAGCCCGGGCAGGCGGTGCGCGTGGACACCGGCGCGCCGCTGCCGACGCTCGCCGATGCCGTCGTGCCCACCGCGTACACCGACGGGCACCAGGCCAAGCTCACCGTGCACAAGTCCGTGCCGTCGGCCGCGTACGTGCGCCGCGCGGGCGAAGACGTGCAGATCGGCGACGTCGCCGTACGAAAGGGCGACACCATCGGGTCCGCGCAGGTGGGCCTGCTCGCCGCCGTCGGGCGTGCGAAGGTGCTGGTCTACCCGCGTCCGCGCGTGTCGATCGTGTCCGTGGGCGACGAGCTCGTGGACGTCGACCGCACGCCGTCCGTGGGGCAGGTCTACGACGTCAACTCCTACGCGCTGGCCGCGGCCGCGCGCGACGCCGGCGCCGAGGTGAGCCGCGTCGGCATCGTGCCGAGCGACCCGAAGCGGCTGCGCGAGATCGTCGAGGGCCGGCTGCTGATGTCGGAGATCGTGGTGGTCGCGGGCGGTGCCGGTGGCGCTTCCGGCGACGAGGTGCACGCCGCGTTGTCCGACCTCGGCCACATCGACATGACGCGCGTGGCGATGCACCCGGGCTCGGTGCAGGGCTTCGGGCGGCTCGGCCCGGACTCCGTGCCGACGTTCCTCATCCCCGGCAACCCGATGAGCGCCCTGGTGGTGTTCGAGGTCCTGGTCCGGCCGCTGATCCGGGCCGCGCGCGGCACGCGCAACCCGCACCGGCGCATCGTCGGCGCGCGGCTGCTGTCGCCCATCACGTCGACGAAGGGCCGGCGCGGCTACCTGCGCGGCCAGCTGCTGCGCGACGAGGCCAACGGCGAGTACCTCGTGCAGCCGCTCGGCACGTCGGGCGCGCACCTGCTGGCGTCGCTGGCGGAGGCGAACTGCCTGATCACCGTGGACGAGGACCTCACCGAGGTGGCCGCGGGCGAGCAGGTGAAGGTCACGTTCCTCGCGCAGCGGGCGTAGTGGGCTCGTACTCGTACCCGGTCGAAAGCCGCCACCCGGGCTGGCCCGCGAAGCTCGGTGGGCTGCGCGTGCCGGCCGGGGTCGTCAGCGTGCGACCGGTGCGGCTGCGCGACGCCGGCGAGTGGAGCCGCATCCGCCTGCGCGACCGCGACCACCTCGAACAGTGGGAGCCGACGGGGATCGGGCCGTGGCCCGACCGCAACGCGTTCTGGTCGTGGCCCTCGCAGTGGGCGGCCCTGCGCGGCCTCGCGCGGCGCGGGCAGTGCCTGCCGTTCACGATCACGGTCGACGGAAAGTTCGCGGGGCAGATCACGGTGGGTAACGTCATCCGTGCCTCGCTGCGATCGGCCTGGATCGGGTACTGGGTGTCGTCGGACATCGTGCGGGGCGGGGTCGCCACGGCGGCTGTCGCCCTCGTGACGGATCACGCCTTCGAAGCGTCCGGCTTGCACCGGCTCGAGGCGACCGTGCGGCCGGAGAACAACGCGAGCATCCGCGTCCTCACCAAGGCCGGCTACCGGCAGGAGGGCATGTTCGAGCGTTATCTCGACGTCGCCGGCGCCTGGCGCGACCACCTCTGCTTCGCCGTGACGAAAGAGGAGATCGGCGACGGCCTCGTCTCCCGGCTCGTGGCCATGGGACGCGCCGACCTGCTCTGATGGTGACTACGGGTCCGGTTCCGATCACGCGTTACCACATACTGTGAGATTCACCTAATCCGGTGACGCAATTTCGTGATCGAACCCGGCGAGTCTGCGTCTCCTGTGTGACTGTTGTGGCTAGCGTGACTACAGCAGAGGATCGGGGGAGGTGACGGGAGATGCCCAGCTCGGTGATCATCGTCGCGCTCGCCGCGGCATGGCTCGTCGTTCTCGTGCCTATGGTGGCTCGCAAGCGCCAGCAGGTTGCACGGACGCCGTCGTCCGCGCTCGCAGCGCGCGTCGTGCGCAGCGGGGGAGCTCGCAACGAAGGACAGGAGGAGTTCGCCGTGTCCGAAAGTGCGAAACCTTCGGTGGAGGACGACCTCGCCGAACTCGAGGCGGAGCTCGATGCCGACCTCGAAGAGGAAGAACCGGAACCCGAGCCGCTGCCCCAGCCGGCCGCCGAAGTGCGCGACGAGCCCGCCCGCTCGCGCCCCGGCTACCGCCCGGGCCGCGGCGGCTTCGACCCGGAAGCGGCGGAGATCGCCGCGCGGGCGAAGTACGCGTTCCGCCAGCGGATCGTCGTGATCCTGCTGATCCTCGCCGTCGCGTCGGCCGCCTTCGCGGGCTTCGTGATGTCCGTGGTGTGGTGGGGCAACGCCGTGGTCGACGTGATCCTGGTCGGCTACCTCGCGTACCTGCGCCGCCAGGTCCGCATCGAAAACGACATCCGGCAGCGGCGGATGGCGCGGTATGCGCGGGAAGGCTCTCGAGAAGCTCGCGAGCCCCTTCCGGCGCCGCGGCGTCCTGCTGCTTCGGCTTCGGCTCCGGCGGCTTCGGTTGCTTCAGAGGAGGACGACCACGTCGAGGTCGTCTCGCCGGCGCCCCGCGAGATCGTGGAACGCAAGCCGTCCCCCATGTCCCGCATCCGCCGCCAGGCCGTCGTGGTCGACCTCGACGACGAAGACCCGGCCTTCGAGGAACTCGACGAGCCGGGGACCAGCCCGTACCGCCGGGCGGTCGGGGAGTGACCCCCGGCGTTCGGTGCTCTTCGGGTAGCTGATACGCTCTACGAGCACTGAACAAGGGGCTGTAGCGCAGTTGGTAGCGCGTCTCGTTCGCATCGAGAAGGTCAGGGGTTCGATTCCCCTCAGCTCCACCGCAGGTCAGAGGCCGTCCACTGTAGAGTGGACGGCCTCTTTTGTTGCCCTGATAGCAGCAAAGTACAGCAGTGGCGCTATTCGTCGAGGCTCTCGCCGAGACGCTTGAGCGCGTCCCGTGTCTTCTTCGAGGACGCCTGCGAGTAGATCTCCATCGTCATCGAGAACTGCGCGTGCCGCAGGATGCGCATGATCACCCGAGGGTGCACATCCAGGTCGACCAGCAGCGTGCCGCAGGATCGCCGTCCATCGTGCACGGTGATCTTCCGAACCCCTGAGCGCGTGACTCGGTTGTCCCAGGATCGGTTGAAGTTCCGGGGGTCGATCGGCAGCCCGTACTTCGTGGTGAACACCAAGTCGTTGGGGTGCCAGGCCAGCTCCGCCTCCTTCTGGTCGGCGAGCTGGTCCCGCCGCCGCTTCTCCAGGGCGGCGACGACGATGGACGGCAGCGGCATGGTGTCGTCCGAGGCGGCGGTCTTCGTCTCCGGGTGTAGCAGCTCGCCGCTGGCCCGCTGGAGCTGGTGACTGACGGCCAGCTCGCCGTTGTCGAAGTCGAGTGCGTCCCACGTGAGCCCCAGGATCTCGCCCTTGTGCAGGCCCAGGACAACGGCGAGCACGTACCCGGCGTACATCGCGTCCCGGGCGTCTCGGGCCGACTCGAGAAACTTCCGGGCCTCCTCGCTCGTCCAGGCTGTTCGTTTGCGCTTGCGGACGGTCGGGAGCGTCATCAGCTCCGCGACGTTCCGGCTGATCAACTCCTCGCGGATTGCGTGGTTCAGCGCCGCGCGCAGGCATGCGCGGATGTCGGAGACGGTCCGGGACGGCGGCGCGTCCTTGCAGCACTGGCGGGCGCTCAGCGCACAGCACCGGCGGCGTTTCTTGTCTCTCCTCGCGTCCTTGCCCTGCGCGCAGCACTGACAGATTCCCGGAATGGCGTTGATCCACTTCTGAACGTCGCCCACACCGAGTTTGTCCAGCCGTTGGTCGCCCAATGCCGGGTTGATGTAGAGCCGGGTGAACAGCTCGTAGTTGACGTACGTCAGAGGCGCGTGGTTCGGCTTGATCACCTCCGTCAACCAGTAGTTCAGATACTCGCGCAAGCGCGGCACCGAGGTCGCCACAGGGCCGTTCTTGGCCGTCCGATGAAGCTCGAGCCACTTCTCGTGGACCAGTTCGCGCGTCGGGCCGTACGCGTACTTGCGCTTCCTTTCGCCGGTCGGAGTGGTGACCCACACATACGCGGCAAACCCGTTGCGGAACGGGTAAATCGACCCCTCGCCGTTGGCGCGTCCCTTGCTCGCCATATCAGGCCGCTTCCTCCACGAGTCGATTGATGTATTCGTCAACCCAAGCAGGCAGGACTCGACGATTTCCGCCGTCCTTAATGGACCTAGGGCGTAGGAGTCGTTGGTATTGGCGGCGGACACCGCGACCGCCAGGGGCAGGCCTGCGCGGTCGTCCAGGACGAACCGGTGAAGGCGGGGCCATAGACCGGCTTTGGTCCACTCGGCGAACCCGCGATGTGCGGTCGGCACCGTGACCCCGAGCGACGGTGGCAGCATCCGCCACGCGCACCCGCTGGTCAGCACGTACACCGCCGCCGTGAACACAGCCCGGTCCTCGACCGGCGACCTGCCCACCACCTTGCGGACGCGTCGAAAACGACGGGATCAACAGCGTCTCGTGGGTGAGCTTGCTCATGCCGCGGGACCCGGACGTTGCGCCGGCGGGACAGCCTGATCGTCGCTCATACCCAGCAGAGGAAACACCGCGACCGTGCCTGCTGTTATGAGCGCCTGGAGTGCGTCGTGCAGGCCGTGGGCGGTGCGTAATTCCTGGTCACGTCGTTGCGAGATCCGCCGTTCCCTGGGCTGATCTGATCTTTTGGCCTCGGCGGCTCGGCGCACCAACCGCGAGGACGACCAGCCGGGTTTGTCCGGCTCGAGCGCGTGGCCGGACGTGGTGAACCTATTGCGCAGCTGTGCGCTCGGCTGTGGGCAGCTGCGTAACGTGAGTTGGGCAAGCCCGACCTGGCGCAGACAGGAGATGACTGACATGACCGACGCAGGTTCGTTGGACCAGGACCGTGTGGCGGATTTCCAGCGGCGGGTCGTCGTTGACAGCGGCGCGGCAAAGGCGGGGTTGTCCACGTCGCTCGGTGGGCGGCTCGGCCTGTATTCGGCAATGGCCGGCGCCGGACCACTGACGTCCGCGCAGCTGGCCGAAAGATCGGGTCTGGTCGAGCGGTACGTGCGCGAGTGGCTGGCCGTCCAGGTCGCCGGAGAGTACGTCCGCTACGACCCGGGTGGCGCCACGTATGAGCTCCCGGACGAGCACGCGGCCGTCCTCGCGGACGCGTCCTCGCCGACCTATGCCATGGGCACGTTCACCATGCTGAAGGCGCTGTTCGCCACCGAGGACGCGCTCGCAGAGGCGTTCCGCACCGGCGAGGGTGTCGGCTGGGCGCAGCACGCGCCGGAGCTGTTCGAGGGAGTCGCGGCGTTCTTCCGGCCGGGCTACACGGCGTCACTCGTGCAGGAGTGGCTCCCGGCGCTCGGAGGTGTCGTCGAGAAGCTGGAACGTGGGGCGTCGGTGGCCGATATCGGTTGCGGGCACGGGTATTCCGCGCTGCTGATGGCCGAAGCCTTCCCGCGGTCGGAGTTCCACGGCTACGACTTCCACGGTCCGTCCATCGAGGCGGCGCGGAAACTGGCCGCCGAACGAGGCCTCGGCGGCCGCGTCACCTTCGACGTCGCCGCGGCGGGGGACTTTCCCGGCGAGCGGTACGACCTGATCACGTTTTTCGACTGCCTGCACGACCTCGGCGACCCCGGCGCCGCCCTCCGCCGCACCGAGCGGGCCCTCGCCGACGACGGCACCTGCATGATCGTCGAACCCAACGTGTCCGGCAACGTCGAGGACACCATCAACCCCGTGGGCCGTTCCTTCGCCGCGACCTCCGTCGCCGTTTGCCTGCCCGCCGCACTGGCCCAGAAGGGCCCGCACGCCCTCGGCAACCACGCCGGCGAGGGCGCTATGCGCGCGATTGCCGCCGAAGCAGGCCTGCGCACGTGGACCCTGGCGGCGGAAACGGTGAGCAACCGCATCTACGCTGCGCGCCGCTGACCGGCGACGCCTGCGATCGGGACGCGCGAGGGATACTCGACCGTGGTCCGGCTCTGTGATGGCAGAAATCTCACCCGTGACTGGCTTCGATCTCGGCTACCACACGCGCAGTGAGGGATTCCGGTGATGGCGTTCGCGCGGTGGCAGCGCTCCCACCCGTTCTGCGCTGGGGTGCTGACCGGGCGCAAGGCGGCCTTGCTACCGCGAGGACACCCCGAAATGACCTCCCAGGACGGCTAGAACGCGGCGTTATACCTGGTCAGAGGCGCTACCGGCAGTTCGGCGGCACCGCTCTCCCAAAGCGGTGCCGCCACACCGGAGAATCGGCGCGGAGTCGGTCAGGGCTTGCGGGCGACGGCTCCGGCCATCAGTCGCTGGGCGACGTTCAACGGCTTCAGGCGCGGCCCAGAGGGCCACCAGTTGACCAGCTCGACCAGCCCGGGTTCGACGAGTTCGAGCCCGTGGAACAGCTCGACGATCTCCTCCGCGGTCCGTGCCGTGACGCCGCCGAGCGAGCCGCGGGCGACGGCCGCTTCGAATGCCCGCATCGCTTCGCTGTCCGCACCGTCACCGGGGTTGAAGGCATGCGAGATCGCCACGTAGGAACCTGAAGGCAGTGCATCGATGAACTCGCCGGTGACCTCGGCCGGGCGCGCCCGGTCACCCTTGAAGTGGTGCAGGCTCGCGATGAACAGCAGCCCGATCGGCCGGTTCCAGTCGAGGTGGCTGCGCACGGTCTCGTCCTCGAGGATGCCGCGCGGATCGAAGATGTCGCCGGCGATGTAGCGGGTGTTGTCGTTCTCCTCGAGCAACGCCCGGCCGTGCGCGGTCACGACCGGGTCGTGGTCGACGTAGACGACCTTCGACAGCGGGTCGACCCGCTGCACCACCTGGTGCACGTTCTCCGCCGTGGGCAGACCGGACCCCAGGTCCAGGTACTGCGTGAGCCCCGCCTGCTCCGCGAGGAACCGGCACATCCGGATCAGGAACCGCCGGTTCTCCAGCGCAAGGTCCACCGCTTCCGGCATGACCGTCTTGAGCCGCTCGAGCTCGAGGCGGTCGACCTCGTACCAGTCCTTGCCCCCCATTGCATAGTCGTACATCCGCGCCACGCTGGCCCGATGCGGATCGACCCCGACCGGAGTGTTCAAGTCAGCAGCGTCTGCCGGCATGTCGTGCCTTCCTGCTCGAGTGGCCACAGCTACACCGAGGTTAGTAGTGATCACCGACGCGGTGTCCACATCCCCGGTTGTTCACCGGCCTTCTCAGACCGGCCCCACGACGAGCAGCGCGGCGGTGACTCCGCCCGCCATGGCTCGAACCCTGCCGGCCACCCGCGTCACCAGGGCAGCTCGCCCACCTACCTCCGTCCGACCCAGAGTTGCTTCCCGGGTCGGTTCGTTGCCGTACAGCAGCGAAGTACAGCAACCGCACCGACGCTCAGCGCCTGCGATCGACCAGCGACGACACTTTGACCTCGGCAAAGACCGTCAACGGCGTTCGTGCTGATAGTTCGCATCGAGAAGGTCAGGGGTTCGATTCCCCTCAGCTCCATGTCACTCGGGGCGAGTTGTGTTCGCTGAAAACGCGAACTGGCTCGCTCCGTTTTGTTTTCTGGGGGTGCAAACCCCCAGGCCCCGCCCGGGGAGGGCTTCGCCCCCGGACCCTCCGCTGTGGTTGCGTCGGGGAGGTAAGTCGTGGTGGTTTGCGCGGCTTCCCATTTGAGTGTCAGGGATTGTTCCGTCGGCTACCCAGTTCGGGCAGCCCGCCTGCGACGGCATCGTTGCGGACAGCTTCGAAGTGCGGCGATGGTGGTTGCACGTCACAGGGTCGTGACGGGGGCAGTGGCGCGGGCCTCGGTGTATTGCCGGTGTATCGGAAAGTGGATACGGGGCCACAACGTGGGGGTGCGTTGACTGGGCCGCATGAGGCACAGGGAAGCGGTGCGGGCGGGGGCGGCCGCGGTGGGGACCGGGGTTGCCGTTTACGGGTGTGAGCCGGATGAGGCGGCGTTGTTCCGGGCGTTGGCGGAGAAGTGCGGGGTGGCGCTGGGGATCACGGCGGAGGCACTCAGCGAAGCCAATACGGCGCTGGCAGTGGGGAATCGGTGTGTCAGCGTGGGGCACAAGACGAAGGTTCAGAATTCCGCGTTGCTCGCGTTGAGCCGGGCCGGGGTGAGGTATGTGTCGACGCGGAGTGTGGGGTTCGACCACATTGACGTGGAGTATGCGAAGAGCGTCGGGATCACCGTGGAGGGCGTGGCGTATTCGCCGGACAGCGTGGCCGATTACGCGGTGATGCTGATGTTGATGGCGGTGCGGAATGCGAAAGCCGTGATCAGGCGGGCGGATGTGCATGATTATCGGCTGGCCGAGGTGCGGGGGAAAGAGCTGCGGGATCTGACCGTCGGGGTGATCGGGACGGGGCGGATCGGGGCGGCGGTGATCGATCGGCTGCGGGGGTTCGGCGGCAACGTCATCGCGTATGACAGCCGGCCGCGGAGTTCGGCTGACTACGTGCCGCTGGAGGAGTTGCTGGGGTTGAGCGACATCGTCACGTTGCACACGCCCCTGGATGCGGGGACGTATCACCTGCTGGACCGGGCGCGGATCGCACAGCTGAAGTGTGGCGCGGTTGTGGTCAACACCGGGAGGGGGGCGTTGATCGAAACCGCCGCGCTGCTCGCGGCGCTGGAAAGTGGCAGGTTGGGTGGTGCGGCGCTGGACGTCCTCGAAGGGGAAGAGGGAGTGTTCTACGCCGATTGCCGGGACAAGGTGATCGAAAGCGAAGCGCTGGTGCGGTTGCAGCGAATGCCGAATGTGCTGATCAGTCCGCACACCGCTTATTACACGGATCACGCGCTGAGTGACACCGTCGAGAACAGTCTGGCCAATTGCTTGAACTTCGAAAGCAGGGACGTGGCGTGAACAGAATCAGAATCGGCATCATCTTCGGGGGCACGTCCGAAGAACACCCCGTGTCGATCAAATCCGCGCAGGAGGTGGCCAGGAACCTGGACGCCGACAAGTACGAGGCGTTCTGGATCGGGATCACGCAGGGTGGTGCGTGGCGGCTGTGCGCGGGCCCCGGTGAGGGCTGGGAAACGGGCGGATACCGCCCCGTCACGTTGTCGCCCGATCGGAGCGTGCCCGGGTTGCACGTGCTGGAGGAGGGGCGCTACGAGGTGATCGACCTGGACGTCGTGCTGCCGGTTCTGCACGGCCGTCACGGCGAGGACGGGGCGATGCAAGGGTTGCTGGAGCTGTCCGGCATCCCGTACGTCGGCTGCGACGTGCCAAGTTCAGTGCTGTGTATCGACAAGTCGTTGGCCTACACCGTCGTCCCGGCGGCGGGGATCGCGACGCCGACGTGCCGGGTTGCCGCCGAACACCAAAACCCCGGCGAGCTGAACTACCCCGTGTTCGTCAAGCCGGCCCGGTCGGGGTCGTCGTTCGGGGTCAGCAAGGTGTCCGGGCCCGAAGAGCTGGCGAGTGCCGTCGAAGTCGCGCGGAAGTACGACGAGAAGGTGCTCATCGAGGACGCCGTCGTCGGCAGCGAGGTCGGGTGTGCGGTGCTGGGGAACGAGCTGGAGCTGACCGTCGGCGAGGTGGACCAGATCACGCTGTCGCACGGTTTCTTCCGGATCCACCAGGAAGTCGACCCGGAAAGTGGTTCCGAGAACTCGACGGTGACCGTGCCGGCCGACATCTCGCCGGACGCGCGCGAGTTGGTGCAGGAGACGGCGAAGGCGATCTATCGCGCCCTCGGCTGCCGGGGCCTGGCGCGGGTGGACATGTTCCTCACCGACGGCGGAACGGTGGCCCTCAACGAGGTCAACACTTTCCCCGGCCTGACCGCCTACAGCCGCTACCCGCGGATGATGGCGGCCGCGGGCCTGTCGTTCGCCGAGGTGCTCGACCGGGCCGTGTCGCTGGCGATGACGGGGAAGGTCCAGTGAACGAGGACTTCGCCTTCGTCGACGAGGTGGTGCCGGGAATCCGCTGGGACGCCAAGTACGCCACCTGGGACAACTTCACCGGCAAGCCCGTGGACGGTTACCTGGTCAATCGCATCGTCGGCACCACGGCGTTGTGCGCGGCTCTGACAAGTGCGCACGAGAAGGCCGCGTCCCTCGGCTTCGGACTGCTCCTGTGGGACGGTTATCGTCCGCAACGCGCCGTGGACCGGTTCGTGCGCTGGTCGAGGGAGCCCGACGACGGCCGGACGAAACGGCGGCACTACCCGAACATCGGGCGCGCCGAGATGTTCGAGAAGGGTTATGTGGCAGCGAAATCGGGCCACAGCCGGGGCAGCACCGTCGACCTGACGCTGTACCACCTGGCCACCGGCGAGCTCGCGGCCATGGGCGGCGACCACGACCTGATGGATGTGATCTCCCACCACGGCGCGCCGGGCATCACCGACGCCGAAACCGGGAACCGGCAGCACCTCCGCGCCATCATGGAGTCCTGCGGCTTCGCCTCCTACGAATGCGAATGGTGGCACTACACGCTGAAAGCCGAGCCTTTCCCGGACACCTACTTCGATTTCCCCGTCACCTGGCCGGGCCTGAAGAAGTCCGCGTGACGCCACCGCGTGTCGTGGTCGCCGGCGGCCATTCGGCGGGGCACATCGAACCCGCGATGAACCTCGCCGACGCGGTGCGCCGGCTGGAGCCGACGGCCGAGATCACCGCCCTCGGCACCGTCCGCGGGCTGGACACCACGCTCATCCCGGTTCGCGGCTACTCACTCGAACTCATCCCGCCGGCGCCGTTGCCGCGCAAGCCGGGCGCGGATCTGCTGCGCACGCCGGGCCGGCTGCGTGACTCCGTGCGCGCGGCCGGGGCGGTGCTCGACCGCGTGCGGGCCGACGTCGTGGTGGGCTTCGGCGGGTACGTCGCCGTTGCGGCCTACCTCGCGGCCCGCGCAAGGAGGCTGCCGATCCTCGTCCACGAGGCGAACGCGCGGCCCGGCGTGGCCAACCGGTTGGCCACGCGGCTGACGACCCACGTGTTCACCGCCGCCCCCGGGGTTCGGCTGAAGCACGCCACCGCCGTAGGGATCCCACTGCGCCCGGCGATCACCGCGCTCGACCGGCCCGCCTTGCGTGAAGCGGCGCGCCGACGGTTCGGCCTGCGCCCCGACGCGCCGGTGCTCCTGGTGACCGGCGGTTCGCAGGGCGCCGGGACGATCAACGCCGCGGTGTCCGGCGCGGCCGCCGCGTTCAACGCGGCCGGGGTGCAGGTCCTGCACATCACCGGGCCGCGCCACGTCGTCGAGGTACCAGACGGCGCCCACGTCGTCGTTCCCTACGTCGACGAGATGGCCGACGCCTACGCCGCGGCCGATTTCGTGCTCTGCCGTTCGGGAGCGATGACCTGCGCGGAGCTGGCCGCGGTCGGGCTGCCGGCCGCGTACGTCCCGTTGCCGTTGCGTGGCGGCGAGCAGCGGCTGAACGCCGAAGCGGTCGTCGCGGCGGGCAGCGGGCTGTTCGTCGACGACGCGGACCTCGACCCGGACTGGATCGAGGCCACCGTGATCCCGATCCTCACCGATCCCGAACGGCTCCGCGCGATGTCGGCCCGGGCGTCGGCGGCCGGCGCACCGGACGCGGGCCTGACCCTGGCCCGCCACGTCCTCACCGCGGCGAGGGCAGCTGCACCGTGACCCGCAGGCCGCCGCCGGGCAGCGGCGCGAGGCTGAGGATTCCGTCGTGCGCTCGCGTGATGCTCCGGACGATGGCCAGCCCGAGGCCGACCCCGGCGTGCGCACCGCGGACGCGTTCGGTGCCGCGCTGGAACGGCTCGGTGAGCGTCCAGACCAGTTGTGGACTGAGTTTCTCTCCGGTGTTCTCGACGGTCAGCATCACGAACCCCGACCGCACGGCCGTCTCGATCCGCACGTTGCCGTGCTCGGGGAGGTTGTGGACGATCGCGTTGTGCACCAGGTTCGTGGTCAGCTGCAGCAGAAGCGCGGGTGAGCCGTCGGCGGGCGTGACGTCCCCGACCGTCTCCAGGGTCACGCCGTGCTCCTCCGCGAACGGCAGCAGCGTCTCGGTGGCTTCCTCCGCGATGAGCGACAAGTCGACCGGCTTGCGCCTGAACGACCGCTGATCGGTGCGGCTGAGCAGCAGCAACGCCTCCGTCAGCTCGATCGCCCGCGCGTTCACGGTGTGCAGGCGTTCGACGAGCTCGCCCGGGTCGCTGTCCGGGTCCTGGCGGGCGACGTCGAGCAGAGCCTGCGAGATCGCCAGCGGCGTACGCAGCTCGTGAGACGCGTTGGCGGCGAACCGCTGCTGCTCGACGACGTGGGCTTCGAGCCGTTCGAGCATGGCGTCGAAAGCGTCGGCGAGCTCGCGGAACTCGTCCTCGCGGCCCCGCAGCCGGATCCGGTGGGACAGCGAGCCGTGCGCGGCCACGCGGGTGGCGTCGGTGATGCGGGTCAGCGGCTTGAGCATGCGCCCGGCGAGGATCCACCCGCCCACCAGGCCGAAGACCAGCAGGAACACGAGCACCATGACCGCCGCCGGCCCGAAGACGGCCGGGCCGAAGTTGCGCGGGTTGAAGGCGCGCAGGAAGTTCGAAAAGCTGAGCACGCCGACGTCGCCGGTGGGCCGGTCCCGCAACAGGAACATCCACACGGCGGCGAGCAGCAGGACCCCGGCGATCATGAGGAACCCGGCGTAGCTGAGCGTGAGCTTGAGCCGGACGCTCAGCCCCGGCGGCCTAGTCATGGTCCACACCACCGGGGTCGATGCGGTAGCCGACGCCCGCCACCGTCGCGATGATCCACGGCTCGCCGAGCCGTTTGCGCAGCGCCGAAACGGTGATGCGCACGGCGTTGGTGAACGGGTCGGCGTTCTCGTCCCACGCGCGTTCCAGCAGGTCTTCGGCGCTGACGACCCCGCCTTCGGCCTCGACGAGCACCTCGAGCACCGCGAACTGCTTGCGGGTGAGCGCGACGTAGCGGCCGTCGCGGTAGACCTCGCGGCGGAACGGGTCCAGCCGCAGGCCGGCGATCTCCCGCACGGGCGGCCGGCTGTGGGCGCGCCGTCGGTCGAGCGCTCTGAGGCGGAGCACGAGCTCGCGCAGCTCGAAGGGCTTCGTGAGGTAGTCGTCGGCGCCGAGCTCGAACCCGGACGCCTTGTCGTCGAGCCGGTCCGCGGCGGTGAGCATGATGATCGGCGTGCCGCTGCCCGACGCGACGATCCGCTTGGCGACCTCGTCCCCGGACGGCCCGGGGATGTCGCGGTCGAGCACGGCGATGTCGTACGCGTTGACACCCAGCAGCTCCAGCGCGGCGTCCCCGTCCCCGGCGACGTCCGCGGCGATCGCCTCCAGCCGCAGCCCGGCGCGGATCGCGTCGGCCAGGTAGGGCTCGTCCTCGACCACCAGCACCCGCATGCTCCGATGCTACGAGCCGGTCCCTATCGCCGGCATATCGAAAATCTCGAACGCGCCGGCAACACAATGCTCCCTTCACTGGCGGCATGCCCTACCTCGAAACCCGGCCGCCCCGGTCCCACGGCGCCGTCCCCGTTCCGGTAACGGTCTTCGACGACGGGGCCGCCGCCGTGGTGAATCTCGATCCCGCCCTGCTGGCCGCGTTGCGCCGGGCCGCTTCGGTCGCCGCCGCCGAGGGCGTCGAGATCCTCGTCAACGGCGGCTGGCGGTCACCGGAGTACCAGGAGTGGCTGCTCGTGGACGCCGTGGCGCGCTACGGCTCGGCGGCCGAGGCCGCGCGGTGGGTGGCCACTCCGGACACTTCCGCGCACGTGTCGGGGCACGCGGTGGATGTCGGCCCGTCGGCGGCTCGGGTGTGGTTGTCGGAGCATGGTTCGCGGTTTGGGTTGTGTCAGATCTACCGGAACGAACCGTGGCATTACGAGCTACGGCTGGAGGCGGTTGAGGGTGGTTGTCCGCCGATGTATGCGGATCCGTCGGAAGATCCACGAATGAGGCGGTGACGGGGCTTTCCTCGGGATACGCTGCTCGCGAAGGTCAGGTCGCGACGGGGAGGCCGCACGCTGATATGGCAAGGAAACCGGGCGACCTCGGCTCAGTGGGCGCGGTTTCGTGTCACGTGGTGCGCACGGATCGTCCGTGGGAAGCCGGAATCGACGCCATCGTCATTTCCGTCGGCGGCACATTCGGCACGCTCGGGCACGCGGTCAGCCGCGAGTTTCCCGAAGTCGACTGGGCTGCGATCGAATTCGACTCGATCACGCCGGGGCTGCCACAAGTCCTCGATCTGCGCGACAGCGTCACCGGTTCGCTGCGGTTCGCCCTGCTCGCGACACCGCACGACGGTGGCTCTTTCCAAGACCCGACGCTTCCTGCGATCGCCACTTCCACCGAAGCCGTCGTGCAGGCGGCGGCAAAGGCCGGCGCGGTCGCCTTGGGCTTGCCGCTGCTGGGCGCGGGCAGCCTCGGTTTCGAGCCGGACGCAGTTGCTGCCGTAGCGATTCCTGCGGCGGTGAAGGCGCTTCAAGGCCTCGACGGTGGAAGTCTCCAGCGGCTGGTTTTCCTCTGCCTCGACATCGCGACGGAAGACGCGATCCGTGCGGCCTGGAGTGGTGAGACAAGTGCAGCCGACCTGGCCGGTGGCGTTTCGAGTGATCGGGTCGACCCCAACGTCGGGATTCCGCTCGACCGTGACCGCCTCGGCGTCGCGCCGTACGTGTCCATGATGGCCGCGGTGATCGCCGACCGCAGCACCCCATTGCCTTTGTCCGTCGGGGTTTTCGGCGAGTGGGGCTCGGGCAAGAGCTACTTCATGGGGCTGCTGCGGGAAGAGGTGGGCCGGCTGGCGAGCTCCGGCAACCGCGCCTACACGCACGAGGTCGTGCAGATCGGCTTCAACGCCTGGCACTACGCCGACGCCAACCTGTGGGCCAGCCTCGGCGACGAGATCTTCCGCCAGCTCGCCGGCCCCGGTCCGAGTGCGCAGGAACGCCGCGTGAAGCTGCGGCAGGAACTCAGCGGACGGCTCGAGCAGGCCAAGGAACTCGAGGACGCCAAGGACCAGGCACAGACCACGGTCGCGAAGCTCCAGGCCGACGTCGACAAAGCCACTTCGAAGCGCGAAACCACCGGGAAAGCCCTCGTCCACGCGTTGGCGAGCTCCGGGCAGGTGTGGCGGCACCTCGGCGTTCAGGACGAGGCCGAGCAAGGCGCGTTGCTGGTCGAGCAGTTGCGCGGCGCGCTGACTGAGGCCGACGCGCTGCGGAGATCGCCCAAGGACCGCTGGGGCAAGGTCGCGCTGGCCGCGGCCGCGGTGATCCTGCTGGTGGGCTTCCTCGTCGCGGTGGTCGCGCCGGCGGCGTGGCAGTGGCTGACGGCGGCGGGCGCCGGGTTCGTCGCCGTGGCCGGCACCGGGATCGCGTTCCTGGCCCGGGCCAGGTCGGGAATCCAGGCGCTGCGCGAACTCGGTGACCAGCTGCGCAGCGGGATGGACCAGGCGTCGCCGGAGGTCGCCGGGCTGCTGGACGAGATCCGCAGGACCGAGGCCGACCAGCGGGTCGCCGAGGCCCAGCTGGACGAGGTCGTGGCTCGCGTCGGCGAGCTCGGCCGGCAGCTGACCGAGCTGACGCCGGGCCGAAGTCTCTACACCTTCCTGGCCGAACGCGCGCGCGATGACTCCTACCGACGCAACCTCGGCCTCGTCTCGACGATCCGGAAGGACTTCGAGCAGCTCGTCGAGCTGATGGCCGACTGGCGAGCGCATCCCGAGCCGGGCGGGAAGGCGATCGACCGGATCGTGCTGTACATCGACGACCTCGACCGGTGCAGCTCGCGGCAGGTGGTCGAGGTGCTCGAAGCGATACACCTGCTGCTCGCGCTGGAACTGTTCGTGGTGGTGGTCGGAGTCGACCCCCGGTGGCTGGTGCGGTCGCTGAGCAGCCACTACGACGAGATCCTCGCCGAGACTCCGGGCGGCGGGCACGTGACACCCGAGGACTACCTGGAGAAGATCATCAACCTGCCGCTGGTTCTGCCCGGCATGTCGTCGGGAAGCCTGCGCCGGTTGCTGCACTCGCTCGTGCCGGAACAGACCGCTCGAGCCCAATCCGTCACTGAGCTGCCGTCCCCGCCACCGGTTGCGCAGGAGGCGGTTCCGGACATCGAAGCCGGGTCCGAAGTAGACAGTCGACGGCGGCCCGAGCGGGCCGTGAAACCACCACGTCCGCTCACCGACCGGGAGATCGAGCTGTTGTCCTCCTTGGACCGGCTGGTTGCCACGCCGCGCGAGGCGAAACGGCTGTTCAACTTCTACCGGATGCTCCGCTCGACCCGGGATCTCTCCGAGGTGTCGCGGTTCCTCGGTGAAGACGGGGAACCGGGCGAATACCAGGTGGTCGTCGCACTGCTCGGCTTGCTGACCGCGCCGGCCCATTTGCTGGGCAACGCGCTGGACGGTGCCGCCGACGCGAGCCGGTCGGTCCGTGGCGGTCTGGCCCGCCGGTCGAGCGAAGCGACGTGGGCCGGGTTCGTCGCCGATTGCGAGCCCCAGCGCGAGGGCGAGCGATGGGGGAACGCGGTTGTCGGCGCCCTGAGCGAAGAGGAAGCGCGCGTCTGGCTTCGGTTGCACCGAGGACTTGCGCAGGCGTCGGCCGCGCTGGAGGTCGACCGCTTGGCCCATTTCCAGAAGTGGGTTCCGGTGATCCGCCGGTTCTCCTACGTGCTCTCGCCCGCGGCCTGAACTCAGGCCGGGATACGAGCCGATTCACCAGGTGTGTCGGCGCCGAAGCGGGTGATGTCCGTGGTGAGGTCGAGGGGGCCGTTGTGGGCGCGGTCGGCGGGCGTGATCCGGGACTGGGGGACCAGCCAGCAGATCTCGAACTCCAGGCCGTCCGGGTCTTTGGCGTAGAGGGCTTTCGTGGTGCCGTGGTCGGTGGAGCCGACGAGGGCGCCGGCGGTCTGCAGGGCGCCGAGGTAGGTCTGGAGGTCGGCGAGGGTGGGGACTTCCCAGGCGAGGTGGTACAGGCCGACGGAACCGGCGGGGGCCGCGGCGGCGTCCGGGAGGGTGAAGAGGCCCAGGTCGTGGTCGTTGTGGGAGTCGGGGGCCTGGAGGAAGACGGCGCGGTCCGAGGTGTGCACCGCGCGGAAGCCCAGGACGTCGACGTAGAAGGCGCTGCTGCGGGCGGCGTCGCGGACCCAGAGGACGGCGTGGTTCAGGCCTCGGATCGGCATGGTGACTCCTTCATGGCAACGACAACGGCAACTTCAGAGTGGCAGCGCGAACGCGGAACCGCCGTCGTGCCACCACTTCCGGTAGAAGCGCGAGTCCTCGACCAGCGCGAGGTACCTGGCCTCGATCTTGGCACACATCTCGTCCACCAGTGAAGCGATCGGGGAGTCGGTGCGCCACGCGAGGACGAGCTCGCGGTAGAGCGGGGTGCCGGTCAGCGACACCGTCGAGATGCCCGTGCGGTCGGTGCCGATGGGGTAGAGCAGGCAGATCGCGCGGCCCTCGGCGGTCAGGGCGAACGCGACGTGCGCCTCGTTGGTCAGGTGCGTGATGCGCTGGTCGAACCCGGCCGACGCGCAGGTGCGGGCGAAGAACTCGTTCATTCCGCTGTCGTCGGGGTCAGGCATCACCCAGCGTTCGTCGGCCAATTCGGCGAGCGCGACCTCGCCGCGCGCGGCCAGGGCGTGGTCTTCCGCGACGCCGATGAAAAACGGTTCCCGCAGCAGCAGGCGGTGTTCGACGCCGTCGGGCGGGATCAGGGGGAAGCCCGGGAACGCGCGCATCACGGCGACGTCCAGCTCACCTGAGCGCAGCAAGGCCGTCAGCGCACCCGTTTCGCGGATTGTGCGGCTGGTGACCTCGCGCCGGGGCAGCATGGTCGTCAACGCGTTCACCAGGAGGCTGAACTGCTGCGCCGGAATCCCGCCGACGCGAACGGGCGCGCCCGCTTCGTGTTGTGCGTTGAGGCGCGCGGCGCGTTGCAGGGCGTCGAAGCCGTGCAGCACTTTCTGCGCGTCGCGCACCAGTTCCGTGCCGGTGTGGGTGGGCAGCACGCCTTCGGCCGAACGGACGAACAGCGGCCCGCCGAGGAACTGCTCGATCCGTTTGAGCTGCGTGGTCACCGCCGGCTGCGTGAGGTGCAGGCGGCCCGCGGCCCTGCGCAGGCTGCCGGCCTCGGCGATCGCGACCACGAGCTCGAGGTGCCGGATTTCCAGGCGCATGGGGAAAACATTATCGCCGGATGCAATAGGGCCGATCCCGTGATGATCATGGCCACACCGCATCGTGCCTGGTTACGGTGCCCGGCGTGACATCTCTGGTCCCGGTTCCGCTCATCGGGAAAACGACGCTTCCCGTCCTGTTCTCCGACGACGTGCTGCAGCGGTTCCTCGACGCGGCGGCCATCGAATACGCGTTCATCACGCCCGAGGAACCGAGACCGTGTTTCGCCGTGCTGCTGGGCACCTTCGCCGACGACGCGCTGATCGTCTCGGACCTCGCGTTCGGCCGCAACGCGCGCGTCACCGACCCGAGCGCGCGTGAGGAATTCACGACCACGATCGTGCCGAAATTCGGCTCCGCGTATGAGAATTCGGTGCGCGCGTGGTGGCTGGATCCGGCCGATCTGCTGCGCATCACCCGCGAAGCCGACGCGCGTGGTCTGGACGTGCTCGGGTCCGTCCACCTGCACCCCGACTGGCACCGCCTCGGGCCCGAATGCGAACGCGGCCGCCCGCTGAGCGAACGCCCGACGCCCATGGACGCGTACGTCTTCCGCAGCGCGGGCTGGCCGCTCAACGTCGTGTGTTACCTCGAACGCCAGCACGGCGACTTCTACTACTCGCTGGCCGCGTGGAACGGCGACTGCGAATCGCTGCCACTGCGCGTGGGGATGGTGACGGCGTGAACGAGTCGATTCGCGCTCTCTGGCAGACGATGACCGACGGCTGGGCAAACGGCGACGCAACGCAGTTCGCCTCCGTCTTCGCGTCCGACGTCGACTTCGTCAACGTGCGCGGCGAAGCACTCGTCGGCCGCGAAGCCGTGGAAACAGGCCACGCCCAGCTGTTCGCCACGGCCTACCGCGGCACGACGTTGTCCGCCGAAGTCACGTTGATCCGCCCCCTGTCGCCGGCGCTTTCGCTCGTGCACGCGACGTCGGAGATCGGGCCCGCCGGCGTGGTGTCGCACGCGCAAGCCGTGGTCCGCCACGACGGCGAGCCGACGATCGCCGCTTTCCACAACATGATCCCGAAGGGACCCACCGCATGACCCGCCCCCGCCTGCGTCACCTCGCCTTGGTCGTGCAGGACGCGAAGCGCATGGCCGCCTTCTACTGCGAGCAGTTCGGCATGGAGCTGTTCCACACCGACCCCGACGGCAGCCACTTCGTGACCGACGGCTACCTCAACCTGGCGCTGATCCAGCAGCAGCTCGACGGCGACGTCGCCACCGGCTTCAACCACTTCGGTTTCCAGGTCTCGGAAATCCCGCCGATCGCCGAGCAGCTCGCCGAAGCGGGCGTTCCCCGGCCGGTGCTGCGCGGCGGGGACCGCCCGTTCGCGGAGTACCGCGCGATCGACCCGGAAGGCAACTGGTTCGACCTGTCCGAACACGGTTTCCTGCCGCCGGGCCTCGAGGAGTAGCTACCGCAACGCGGCCACGAGGTCGGTCGCGATGCGGTGCTCCACGTCCGCGGGCACGGGCTGCACCTCGTCGGCCAGCCCGCCCGCGGCGACCGCGGCGAGGCTGCGGGCCTGCAGCGTGAGGCCGAGGTCCATGGCCTGGATGGAGTTCCCGTTGGCGGCCGTGAGGTTGAGCATCCGGCCCTGGTCGAGCAGCACGATCTCACGGCCGTCGTCGAGGACGTGGCCCGTGCGTCGCGAGGGCGCGCCGTACTCGACGGTGCGGACGGTCTTCTCGGCGAGCGCCGCCCGGTCGATCTCCCACGCGAAGTGCCCGACGCCGGCGAGCACCGCGCCGTCGCGCAACGCCGCGAGCTCGGCCGCACCCAGCACCCCCGGGTGGCCGGTGGCGGTGAAGACCAGCTGCGCGTCGGCGACCACCTCGGCGGCGGAGCCGACGCTGTGGCCGTTGAGGATCGCCTCCAGGGCGCGCATCGGGTCGGTGTCGCAGACCGAAACACGCGCGCCGAGCCGGCTCAACGTGTCGGCGACGCCCTTGCCGCACGGCCCGTATCCGAGCACCGCGGCCCGCATCCCGGGCACCATGAGGTTGGTGGCGTTGAGGAAGCCCTGCACCACGCTCTGCCCGACGCCGAACTCGTTCTCCACCAGGAGCTTCAGCCGCGAGTCGTTGATCACGACCACGGGCTTGCCGAGCCGTGCTTTCGTTTCACGCAGCCGGATTCCACCCGTGGTGGTCTCCTCGGTGCCGCCGAGATAACCCGCCGGAGTACCGGAGCCGAGGAGCGAAACGGTGAGGTCGCCGCCGTTGTCCAGCGTGAGGTCGGGCTCGACTTCCAGCACTCGTTCGATGTTGCGGGCGTGCTCGGCCTCGCCGTCGCCGCGGCGGGTGAACACGGCGACGCCCAGCTCCGCGAGCGCGTCGGCGACGTCGTCGTGGGTGGTGCCGGGCGAGCCGGTGAGCCGCACGTCGACGCCGGCGCGCACGAGCAGCGTCACGAGCGCGGCGGTCTTCGGCTCCACGTGCAGGCACATCGCCAGCCGCTTGCCGGCGAGCACCGGGGTCAGTTCGGCGACCGCCTGCGCGGTGAGCGGCATGTGCTTGAGCGCCCAGGCCGTGGCGGGATGGGTTTCGGGCATGACGGTGTTCCTCTTCGGTTGTGGTGACGTTCGAACGGGGACGGACGACGTCGTCAGCCGTAGAAGTCACACCGATAGGAGTGGTCGCCGAAGATCGGCGTCACGAGCTCCTGCCGACGAGTGCACACATCACCACGATAGCCGAGGTCAGAGCGGGTGCTCCAGCCACACGTTCGGCTCCACGTACACCCCGAGGTCCTGCGCCACCGATCCCAGCACGGGCGCGATCCCGCCGGGCACGGTCGTGAGGCCGTCGCCGGGCCGCACGCCGGTCCACTCTTCCCACTGGTCCAACGTGCCCGTGACGGTCATCGCGAACGGCGCGATCTTCACCAGCCGCGCGCCCAGCCGTTCGTGGTTGCGCAGCCACGGATCCGCCGGCCGGCCCTGCTCGTCCCGCCGGGCGACGTAGTCCACAATGGACTCGACGGCGTGGTCGGCCTTGCCCGTCGGCCGCACCGGAACCACGAGCCGCGACAGCCCCGCGCGCCGGGCCCGGTTCTTCAGCTCCGTGAGCGCCAGCGCCGCGACGCCCTGGCCCCGAGCGCGCTCGGCGACGTTGACCTCCAGCGCCACCAGCGTGGTCGGCTCGCGATCGTCCATCACGTCCTGCGCGGCCCACAGCAGCGCACCGTCCCAGCCGTGGTCGGGCAGCTCGGTGCGCTCTTCCGTCGGGAACGCCACGGGGATCGCCGCCGCGCGGGCCACCGGCACGTCGTCTTCCAGCAGCACCAGGAAGAACTCCGGCCAGCGCGCAGCCAACCGCACCGACGCGGCGAGGTCGCCGATCACGTCGTGCGCCAGGAACTCCCCGCCGACCACGCCCAGTTCCAGCGCGGGCCGCCGCAGGTCCGGACGCGTCGCGAGGTCCTCGACGCGCACGGCCGGCTCGCCGCTCACGACCGGGCACCGCTTCTCCCGCCGGAAGCCGAGGGCGGCTCCGGGCGAGGGACGAGGTGACCGGCAACGTTCATGGCTCGCAGGGTAAACCGTGAATCCTCGGGACAGCCCCAGAATTCGTCATCGCACCGGCAGGGCCTGCCTGCGCCGGGCCAGCGCGGCCGGGTCGAGTGTGGCGCGCGTGCCCGCCTGATGGCCTTCGCGGTACCCCGAACCGGAGAGCCGGCGCGGCGCGGCCGCGCGCAGGTCGCCGTACTCGCGGTCGAACGCACTCTGCACGAGCGTGTTCCGGTCGCGCACCACCAGCTCCGCCGACTGCCCGCCCGACCCCGGGTGCTCGCGCGCCGCCGTGTCCTCGGCCCGCACCAGCCGATCGTGGACGGCGCGCGCGAAGCCGTGCAGCCACGTGCGGCGGTACGCGGCGAGCGACTCGCGGAACACCTGGTCGTCGGGCCGCACGCGGGTGAGCTGGGTGCTCGCCTGCAGCAGCAGGCTCGTGAACAGCAGCTCCACGCGCCCGAGATCGGATTTGAAGCCGAACACCGTGACCGCGTCCACGCCTTGGCCCACGCGGTGCAGCAACGTGCGGCAGCGCAACGGGTACGCGATGTTCGTGAGCAGGCTCGCCTTGTCGCGGCTGTACGGGTTTTCGATGGGGATCTTCAGCACGGTGATGTCGTCCGAGCCCTGCCCGGCGGCGGCGAGCATCGCGTTGTCGATGCCGTACCGGGCGATCAGCTCGGCCGCCTTCGTGTTGTACAGCTCGGCTTCTTCCGCGGTCACCGCCGGGTCTTCGGCCTTGGCGAGCAGCTTGCGGATGCGCTCCAGCTGCGTGTCGTGGGCGGGCATGATCCCCCTCTCCTGCTGGGCCGGGCCCGGGCGGGCCGGCGTGGGGTCCAAGGTAGGCGCGGGGTACGACAATATTCGATCAGGTGTTCGGACGCGTGGCAGGGTGCCCGCGTGTCGATACGATCCGTGAGTGGATTCGTCCGGGGATTCTCCTGACGTGCCGGACGCCGTGGTCGTCGGCTCCGGCCCCAACGGCCTGGCCGCCGCCGTGCTGCTCGCCCGCGCCGGTCTCGCGGTCGACCTGCACGAAACCGCGGCGGAGCTCGGCGGGGGCGCGCGCTCGGCGCGGCTGTTCGACGCCGACGTGGTCCACGACGTCTGCTCGGCCGTGCACCCGATGGCCGTCGCTTCGCCGTTCTTCCAGGGCTTCGACCTCGCCGCGCACGGCGTCGAGCTGTGCCGGCCCGAAGTCGCGTACGGGCACCCCGTCGACGAGCGGCGCACCGGCCTCGCGTACGCGGACCTCGACCGCACCTGCGACCGCCTCGGCGCCGACGGCGAGCGCTGGCGCCGCCTGATGGGGCCGCTCGTCGAGCACACCGCCGAGATCGTCGATCTGCTGCTGGGTGACCTGCGACGTCCACCGCGGCCGTCCATCGCCGCCCTGCTCGTGCCGCGGATCCTCGCGCTCGGCACCGGCGTCGACGAGATCCTGTTCCGCGGCCCCGAAGCCCCCGCGCTGCTCGCCGGCGTGGCCGCGCACCCGATGGGCCCGCTGCCGTCGCTGGTCGGCGGCGGTACGGCTCTGCTGCTCGGGCACCTCGCGCACGCCGGTGGCTGGCCGGTTCCGCGTGGCGGCACGCAGGTGCTCACCGACGTGCTCGCCGCCGATTTCGTCGCGCACGGCGGCCGGGTCCACACCTCCAGCCGGGTGACGGACCTGCGGGAGTTCACGAAAACGCGTGCCGTGCTGCTCGATGTCAGTCCGCGTGGCCTGCTCGAACTCGCGGGACCCTTCGCGCCACCCGGCTACCGTCGCGCGCTCGAGAACGTGCGTTACGGACCGGGGGCGGCGAAGGTCGACTTCCTCGTGTCGGAGCCGATTCCGTGGCGCGAGCCGGAGCTGGCGAAGGCCGCGACCGTCCACATCGGAGGGACGGCCGCGCAGGTCCGCGCGGGTGAGAACACTGTGGCCGGCGGGCGGCGCGCCGAGGAGCCGTACGTGCTGCTCGCCCAGCCGATGGCCGCCGATCCCTCGCGCGGACTTCCGCACAAGCAGCCGATCTGGGCCTATGCCCACGTGCCCAACGGGGACCCGCTCGACGCCACCGATGTCGTCCGTCGTCGCATCGAACGTTTCGCTCCCGGCTTCAGCGACACGATCCTCGCGTCACGCGCGATTCCCGCGGCCGAGCTGGAGAGCTACAACGCGAACTACGTCGGCGGCGACATCTCCGGCGCTGCCGTGACGCTGCGGCAGCTGCTCGCCCGCCCGGTCGTCCGCTGGAATCCCCACACGACCCCGTTGCGTGGCGTCTACCTGTGCTCCAGCGCGACCCCGCCGGGCCCGGGCGTGCACGGCATGGCCGGCCTGCACGCCGCGAAAACCGCGCTGCGGCGCGAATTCGGCCTCGCGCTGCCCGCCGGCTGGTGATCAGCCGCGCGGGCGGTCACCCACCCCGGTACACCGGCGGAGAACCGCCTACCACCAGCGCGGTAGGCGCGTACGGTTGGCGGTTCGTCCGGATAGCGAAACGGCCACCCATTCGGCGTTGCCCTGCCCTCGCCGAGCGTCAGCCCAGGTACGCGTCGAGCGTCACCGCGAGGGCCGATTCCGGCGACGGGGCGAAGCTGGCGCCCGCCAGGCCGCCCCACAGCCACAGCTGCGCGAGCCCGTGCAGCGCCGCCCACAGTGAAGCGGCGACGAGCCGCGGGTCGGTCCCCGGCTTGAGCCGGTCGTCGTGCGCGGCTTCGCGGTCGAGACGCACCAGGTCGGCGAAGTAGTCGAAGACGGCGCTGCTCGCGGCCACGAGCCCGGGTTCGGCCGGGTCGATGAGGTCGCGGCGGAACATGAGCTCGAACATCGCGGGGTTGGCCAGGGCGAAGGCCACGTACGCGTGGCAGGCGGCCGTCACGCGCTCGCGCGGGTTGCCCTCGGGCAGCTTCGCACCGCGTTCGAGCAGCTGCGCGAAGCCGAGCGTCGCGACGGCCGACAGCAGCTCGGCGCGGCCGGAGAAGTGCCGCAGCGGCGCACCGTGGGAGACGCCGGCGGCTTTCGCGATGCCCCGCAACGTCACGGCGTCCACGCCTTCGTCGGCGAGCAGGGTCTCCGCGGTGGTGATCAGCCGCTGGCGGGCGCTCATAGCTGCGCTTCGGAGAACGCGACGGGCAGCAGGTCGGGGCGCTTGGGGAAAAAGCCGTCGCCGGGCGAGCGGCCGATCAGGCGGTTGTGCAGGCGAGTGACGGCGACCGGCACGACCTCCTGCCAGAACCACTGCAGGTCCGCGCGCAGGCTCGGGCGCGCGGGGAAGCCGGGGAGTGGCTGGAGCCAGCCGTTGTCGTGGCCGATGTGGAGGCGGTCGAGCACGTGGCCGGCCACGCGCAGGTGGCCCGCCTCGGACAGGTGCAGGCGGTCGGGGCCGAAGTAGCGCGAGTCGTGGGCGGCGTGGTCGGGCCACAGGTCCACGAGCTTGGCGCCGTAGCTCACCGACGCTTCGCAGATGGCGTCGTTGAGGGCGGTCACGCGCGGGTGCATGCGGGCGCCGAAGGGCATGCGGTGGGCGATGTCGCTCAAGGTGAAGGTGACCACGGTGGGCGCGATGTGCGTGCACCGGCGGATCGCGGCGTCGACGCGGCGCGCGACCGTGCGGGCGTTCCAGCCGCCGCTCATCACGTCGTTGCCGCCGCCGAACAGGGCGATCAGGTCGGGCTCGTGCCGCTCGGCGGCGGGCAGCTGCTCGACGATGATCTGGTCGAGCCGCCGGCCGCGCACCGCGAGGTTGGCGTAGCGGAACTCGGGCTCGTCCCGCGCCAGCCGGCCCGCGACGAAGTCCGCCCAGCCCCGGTACTGGCTGTGGTCCGGGTACGGATCGTCGAGCCCTTCGGCGCAGCTGTCGCCGACGGCGACGAATTTCTGAAAGCCCATGTCGATCTCCGTAACCCGTGGTTCACCTTGTAGACACTGTCTATCAAACTCTAGTAGACGGTGTCTACGTGAGGTTCACTTCTTCACGGTGTCCTGTCCGGCTGAAGTCGTCGGTGTCCGGACCTTGCCGGGGCCGTGAGGCGGGGTGCCAATGCAACCGGCAGGTCAGAGACCAGGCGTTCGGCGCCGCCGAGGCACTTGACTCGGTGCGTGACAGGCTCGCGTCATGATCGATGATGTCGCGAAGGAGTACTTGCACAGCGATCTGCGAGAGCTCCGCGAGGTGATGCTCTGGAAGCTCGAAGGGCTGGGTGAGTACGAGATCCGCCGCCCCCTGACCCAGACCGGAACCAACCTTCTTGGGCTGGTCAAGCACCTGGCGCTCTCGGAATCCCGGTACTTCGGCGAAGTCTTCGACCGGCCGTTCGCCGAACCCCTGCCCCGATGGGACGACCTCGGGCAACGCGGCGCTGACATGTGGGCCACCGAGCTCGAGACGCGTGAGGAGATCATCGGCCGCTACCGACGCGTCTGGGCGCACTCCGACGCGACGATCGCGGCTCTGGACATCGATTCGCCTGGTCACGTGCCCTGGTGGCCGCGACCGCAGGTGATGCTGTTCAACGTTCTGGTCCACCTGCTCGCCGAGACCAGCCGGCACGCCGGACACGCCGACATCCTGCGCGAACAACTGGACGGCTCGACCGGCACGGCCGCCGACTACGCCACCCGGCAGCGCGACGCGGCGTTCTGGGAAGTCCGGCGCATCCAGATCGAGCAAGCCGCCGCAGCAGTCGTCGCCAAGCCCCATCACGGCCTTCAGCCGTAACGGCGAGTGGGTTCGTCCGGGCAGGACATCACTGACCGGCCCGGCGGCGAAGCTGACGTGCTCCGTGTCGCCGCTGACATCGCCGAGGCCGTGGGTCTGTCCGAAGGCACCGGCCGCAACCACCTGTCCGCGGCGATCGGCAAGACCCGGGCCCGCACCCGCGCGGAAGCCGCCCGGCTCGCCGAGGACAACGGCTGGCTGTGACCCGGTGCCGGTCGGCTTGGGGTTCACTCGGGTGGGTTTGCCGAGATATATCGTTCGGCGATACGTTGGTGGCATGGCGATGTCCGAGCAGGTCTTCTTCATCCTCACCGCGCTGGTCGGCGAGCCGCGCCACGGCTACGGCATCGTCGGCGAAGTCGCGGACCTGTCAGAGGGCCGCGTGAAGCTCAAGGTCGGCACGCTCTACGGCGCCCTCGACCGCCTCACCGCGGAGGGCCTCGTGGAGCACGACCGCGAAGAGGTCCAGCAGGGCAGGCTGCGCCGCTACTACCGCCTGACCCGCTCCGGCGCCGACGCCGTCGCCGCAGAGGCCGCCCGCCAACACGCCAACGCCCAGGCTGCAACGGCCCGCCTCCGCGGCTGGCAGGCAAGACACGCGTGAACCACGTTCGTGACGGTGCCCGAGCCACCCGGCGGCTACTGCCGCGGTGATACCGGGCACGCTGGGCGGAGGACATTTCCTGGTGGGCGAACTGGGGCTGGTCGAGGTCGGTTCGGCCGGAAACCCTTTTGCGGCGGGGCGAAATGGCCGCCGACGGCGTGGGCAGGTTCGACCGTGCCGGGCCGGCGGGTGATGGCCGCGCGGGTTCGCTGACGGCGGGTCCGCTGGGTTGCCTGGCTTCGGTCGGCATGGTCCGGCACGAGACATCGGAATTCCAGTGCTCCCAGGCGAAACAGCCAGCAAGGTACGTCTTGCTGCCGGAGCGGGTCCGGTGGGGTGGCGGCCGCGGCGTTGATCGAGGGTGTGGTGGTGCTAGCCGTGGCGGTGCTGGTGTCCGTGTGGGCGCCGCGGTCGGGCGTGAGGGTGGGGTGAAGGCCGCTGGACCGGGCCGGGCCCGTCCGCAATGATCTTCGCCATGAAGATCCTGGTGGTGGGTGGAAGCGGATTGCTGGGACACCACGTGCTGGAGCAGCTGAGGCTGCGCGGGCACGAGGCGACCACGGTGGCCCGCACGGCGCGCGCAGGCGTTGACCGACTCCTCGACGTCACGACGGCCTCGGAAGACGCCCTGCGCGAGCTCCTCGCCGGCCACGACGGGGTGGTGTTCGCGGGCGGCAGTGACGACCGGAGGGTCGACAAGGGACCGGTCGCGCCGCGGTTGCACGCGGGCAACGTCGCGCCGGTGGTGGCGCTGCTGAAGGCGGCGCGCGAGGCCGGGTGCACGCGGGCGGCGGTGCTGGCGTCGTACTACACGTATTTCGACCGCGTGCACCCCGAGTGGGGCCTGGCGGCGAAGCACCCGTACGTGCGCAGCCGGATCGAGCAGGCGAAGCTCGCCCGCGAGACGGCCGGGCCGGATCTGCCGGTGGCGATCATCGAGGTGCCCTACGTGTTCGGCGTCGCGCCGGGGCGGGTGCCCGAGTGGTCGGTGCCGGTGGTGAAGTGGGTGCGGTCGTCGGCTCCGCTGTTCGCGCCCCGGGGCGGCAGCGCGGCGACGAGCGCGCGGGGCGTCGGCATCGTGACCGTCGACGCCCTCGAGGACGGCTCGGGCGCCGACCTCCCCGTGGTCGAGGAAAACCTGCGCTGGACGGACATGCTCACCCGTATGGCCGGCGCCGCCGGAAAGCCTCGGCCGGTCCGCACCTTGCCCGCCGGCGTCGTCCGCGCGATGTTCCGCCTCGGCGGTCGCGTGAACGGCCTCACCGGCAAGCAGCCCGGCCTCACCATCGAGCACCTCGACGGGCTGTTCCTGCGCGAGCTGTTCGTCGAGCCACCCGTCCACCGCTCCGTCGACGAAGCCATCCGCGAGACCGCGAAAGCCTGACCGCACAAGGAAACTGGGGCTCAGCTCAGCCGCGACCGGTGCGTCCGCGCCACCGCCAGCCGGGGATCCGCCGGGTCCAAGGCCGCGCACAGGGTGTCGAGCACTTCGAGGTCATCGGCGCCGCAAGAGGTTTCCCAGAAGGACCAGAGCGTGTCCGGGTCGGTGCTGTTGAGGGAGACCTGCCGGACCTGCGCCGTGAGGGACTCGCGTTCCTCCAGGATCGCCGGGGCCTCCGACTCCGGCAGCAGCGGGCCGCGGAACGTGCGGGTGGCCTCACGGGCGTCGCCGCGGCGCAGGGCGGCGCGGGTGCGGAGGAAGTCGGCGTCGACGTCGGTGGCGAGGCGGTAGGGCCGCGTCTGCACGACACCCGTGCCGAGCTGCGTGCGCAGGCGGTGGATTTCCGCGCGGACGGTGACCGGGTTGCCGTTTTCGCCGTAGAGCTGCAGGGCGAGCCGCTCGGCGGACAACCCGCGCGGGTGCAGGGCGAGCAACGTGAGCAGCTCGGAGTGGCGCAGGGTGAACGGGATTTCGCGGCCGTCGAGGGTCGTGGAGCCGGCGGCGTCGGTGAGGTACTCCAGCGTGAGCCGGCGGCGGTGCGTCGGGCCGGATGTGGCCAGGCGCAGGAGGAACCCGTCGTCGAGCGGGTCGACAACCGCGATGCGGCCGTCCGGCAGCGTCACCGTGCCGCCGCCCCGGCGAACCTCCACTGTGGACGGAAGCGTGCACGACTCGGCCGCCAGCACACGCCCGCCCGCCGACAGCAGCGCGCCCGGGCGGCCGCGCAGCGCGTCGAGGTGGCGCATGTTCGCGCGGCGCATCTTCTCGTCGCGCACCGCCAGCTGCGCGCGCAGCTGACCTTCAGCGAGCTGCGCACTGGCCGTGACGAGCGCGAGCATCGCCGGGTGCACCGTCCGCAGCGGCCCGGACACGTCGATCGACCCGAGCAGCTCGCCCGTCTCCGGGTCGCGCACGGGCGCCGCCGCGCACGTCCACGCGTGGTAGCGGCGCACGAGGTGCTCGGCGGAGTAGATCTGCACGGGCTGGCCGGTCGCGAGCGTAGTGCCCATCGCGTTGGTCCCGATCGCCTCCTCGGTCCACCGCGTGCCCTCGGTCAGCGCCACGCGGTCCGCGCGCAGCAGCACACCGGTGGCCCCTCGCGCCACAGGACCAGACCGTCGGCGTCGGTCACGATCATCATGTGCTCGGCGTCGTCGGCGATGCTCACGAGTGTCTGGCGCAGCAACGGCAGCACGGGCGCGAGCGGGTGCTCGGCGCGCAGATCGGTGACTTCCGACGGCTCGCAGATCAGCGGCGCCTCACCCGAATCGGGGTCGACGTGGGCCGCCAGGGAGCGCCGCCACGAGGCTGAGACCACTGAGCGTGGCGACCGCGGCGCGGGAACGCCCGAGAGCACTGCCGAGTGGACGTCCTCCAATAGCCGCGCGTACGCCTCCGGATCGCGCAGCAAGTTGGCTTCGGGCGGCTCCGCCACCACACCAGCGTAGAGACCCAGCTCACACGGCTGCAACGTCCGTGCAACGTCGCGCGGCCTACGTTCGGCGCCCGTCCGCCACTGGAGAGCAACGAGGCAGGAAAGATGGCCGTTTACGCCGCACCGAACACCGACGGCGCCGTCGTCGACTACGAAACCCGCTACGACCACTACATCGGCGGCGAGTACGTCGCCCCGGCCGGCGGGCAGTACTTCGAGAACCCGACGCCGATCACCGGGAAGACCTTCACGGAGATCGCGCGCGGGACCGCGGCCGACATCGACAAGGCCCTCGACGCGGCCCAGGGCGCCGCACCGGCCTGGGGCCGCACCTCGGTCGAGGAACGCTCGGGCATCCTGCTCAAGATCGCCGACCGGATGGAGCAGAACCTCGAGAAGATCGCGGTCGCCGAGGCGTGGGAGAACGGCAAGGCCGTACGCGAGACGCTCGCCGCCGACATCCCGCTCGCGATCGACCACTTCCGCTACTTCGCCGGTGCGCTGCGCGCCCAGGAGGGCGGGATCTCGCAGATCGACGAGAACACCGTGGCGTACCACTTCCACGAGCCGCTGGGTGTCGTCGGCCAGATCATCCCGTGGAACTTCCCGATCCTGATGGCGGTCTGGAAGCTCGCGCCCGCGCTCGCCGCCGGCAACGCGATCGTGCTCAAGCCCGCCGAGCAGACGCCCGCGTCGATCCACCTGCTGATGTCGATCATCGGCGACCTGATCCCGCCGGGCGTGCTCAACATCGTCAACGGCTTCGGGGTCGAGGCCGGCAAGCCGCTGGCGTCGAGCAACCGCGTGCGCAAGGTCGCCTTCACCGGTGAAACGACCACCGGCCGGCTGATCCTGCAGTACGCCAGCGAGAACATCATCCCGGTGACCGTCGAGCTGGGCGGCAAGAGCCCGAACATCTTCTTCGACGACGTCGCCGCGCAGAATGACGCGTTCTACGACAAGGCGCAGGAGGGCTTCACGCTCTTCGCGCTGAACCAGGGCGAGGTCTGCACCTGCCCGTCACGCGCGCTGATCCAGAGCGGCATCTACGACAGCTTCCTCGGCGACGCCGTGGAGCGCGTGAAGAAGATCCGCCAGGGCAACCCGCTAGACACCGAGACGCAGGTGGGCGCGCAGGCCTCGAACGACCAGTTCGAGAAGATCATGTCCTACATCGACATCGGCAAGCAGGAGGGCGCGAAGGTCCTCACCGGTGGCGACAAGGCCGACCTCGGCGGCGAGTTCTCCGGCGGCTACTACGTGCAGCCGACGGTGTTCGAGGGCGACAACAAGAGCGCATCTTCCAGGAGGAGATCTTCGGCCCGGTCCTGGCCGTGACGAAGTTCGACGACTACGCCGACGCGCTCAAGATCGCCAACGACACCCTCTACGGCCTCGGCGCCGGCGTCTGGTCGCGCGACGGCAACACCGCCTACCGCGCGGGCCGTGACATCCAGGCCGGGCGCGTGTGGGTGAACAACTACCACGCCTACCCCGCGCACGCGGCGTTCGGCGGGTACAAGGCCTCGGGCATCGGCCGTGAGAACCACAAGATGATGCTCGACCACTACCAGCAGACGAAGAACATGCTCGTGTCGTACTCCGACCAGGCGCTGGGATTCTTCTGATGGACGTGTCCCGGGTGGACCTCACCGAGTCTTCGGCCGACCTCCTGCGCAAGCTGGTGGCCGTCCACGGCCCGGTGATGTTCCACCAGTCCGGCGGCTGCTGCGACGGCAGCGCCCCGATGTGCTACCCGCTCGGCGAGTTCAAGGTCGGCGAGCGCGACGTGCACCTGGGCGACCTCGCCGTCGACGGCATCGACGCCGTGCCGGTCTGGATGTCGGGCCCGCAGTTCGAGTACTGGAAGCACACGCACCTCACCATCGACGTCGTCCCGGGCCGCGGCAGCGGGTTCTCCCTGGAGGCGCCGGAGGGCGTGCGGTTCCTGATCAGGTCCCGCCTCTTCAGCGACGAGGAGTCGGCGGCGCTGAACGGCTGAAACAGCGGAGGGGTCGCGTGCGGCCCGGGTCCCGGCCACGACGGCGGGAACCGGGCCGCAAGCGTTTGCTCACGCCGTGAGCCGCCCCGCGACGTCGGCGATCAGGGCGAGCCGGTCGCGCTGGGGCTGGATGAGGGATTCGAGCTGCACGCTCGCCCCGTCCCGGATGTCGGCGTGGAGCGGATCGGGGGTGCCGTCCTCGACCCGGCCGATGTGCCACTCCTCGATGGTGTCGATCCCCAGCTCGACACTCAGCTGGGTGCGCAGCTCGGCCAGCTCACCGGGGCTGTAGGTGAGCTCGGCGCCGACGGTGGCCAGTTTCCGGGCGTGGAGGTGCTCCCAGTTCTCCACGATGGGCCGCGCGTGGTCGTGCGCGTCGAGCAGGCACTTGACCGCGGCTTCCCAGCCGTGCGGCGGGTCGTCGAGGTCCGACCAGGCCCGGCCGATCCGGGCGAAGGCCTCGGCGACCTCGGGCCAGGCGGACGCGGCGGCGCGCAGCACCGGCGTGGCCTCCCGCCGGTAGACCGCCTTCGCCCACAAGGTGCGGGCCACTGCGAACTCGTCGTGGACGAGGCGATGCCGTTCGGTGTCGCTGCTGCCGGGCTCGGGCGCGATGGGCTCCGGCTCGTCGCCGGTGAACTCGGCGAAGTGGAACTTCACCCGGTCGACGGGCTGCCCGCCGACGGTCATCCGCGTGGCCTTGACGAACTTGTCGTGGTGGGGGATCGGGGCATCGTCCCCCGCTTCCGCCAGCACGATCTCCTTCGGCTGCCGCGCTTCCCACGCGGCCTTCTCCGCCCGTACGGTTTCGAGGGCCTGCTCGGCCTCCTGGGCGTGGCGAGCCGCCAGTTCCTCGGCGCTCGGCGGAGCCAGCTCGGCCATCAGCGCGATGATCTCGGCGGGCTGCCCGGTGTGCCACGTTCCGTCCTCGTGGAGGTAAGAGCCCTCGACGTCCGGCTCACACGCGCTGCGGCGACCGTGGAGGAGCGTGCTCTTCAGCGTGGGAGCGTGCCGCTGCCACGCGGCGTGACACCGCGTCGCCTCTTCGGGATCGGTGAAGCAGCAATACGCGACGTCCCACCCCGCGGCGCCCCGCTCGACCGCCTCGTTGCGGACGCGCACAGACGAATGCGGGCCGTAGGGCATCAGTGAAGCGATGTCGTCGCCGGAGCGTCGCGAAGCCCGGGAGGCGCGATCCCGGCGCCACAGTCTCATCGTCGAAACCGTCCTTTCGGCGTGCGGTAGTGCTCCAGGCCACACCCGAAGGTCCCCTCGATCAAGATCAAGGGGCCCGTGTCGCCATCACCCGGCTGAACCCACCGATCGGAGCAGTCGGCCGGGACCGGCTCCGGAGGCGGACAAAAGCACCTGACCTGCGGCGACGCGCATGCTAGCTTCCGAACCGTGACCACACTCGAACTCGCCGGTGTTTTCGTCGGACGGCCCGCCGTGCTCGGGCAGCGGCGCGAGCGGCCGGTGCTCAGCGCGATCGTCAAGGACCGGGTGGCCGCAGCCGAGCTGGAGCTCACGCGGCTGAACCTCGACGGCGACGAGCAGGCCGACCTGAGCGTGCACGGCGGGGTCGACAAGGCGGTCTACGTCTACCCCGCGCAGCACTACGCCGCGTGGGCGGCCGACGGGTTCGACATGGAGCTCGGGGCGTTCGGGGAGAACCTCGCGGTGAGCGGGGCGGACGAGTCCCGAGTGCGCATCGGCGACGTCTGGGAGTGGGGTGACGCGCGGTTGCAGGTGTCGCAGCCGCGGCAGCCGTGTTTCAAGCTGGCCATGCGGACGGGCCGCAAGGACGTCGTGCCGGCGCTCATCGACTCCGGGCGGTGCGGCTGGTACCTGCGGGTGCTTCGGCCGGGTCGCGTGCCGACGTCCGGGGCCGTGCGCGTGGTCGAGTCCGACGCGCAGGCACCGACCGTGGCCGAGGTGCACCTGATCGCCTTCGCCAACTTCGCGCAGCTCGAGCCGCGCATCGCGCAAGCGGGAGTCGAACGCGCGGAGAAGATCCTGGCGACGCCCGCGCTTTCGCCGTCGTACTCCGGGGGCATCCGCTCGTCGGTCGAGCGCTGGCGGCTGCGCAACGCGGGCTGAAAAGGGCCCCTTCCCCGAAGAATCCAGGGAAGGGGCCTTCGTCGAAGAAACTACTTCCAGTCCACCTGCGGCGAACGGTAGAAGCCGATCCCCTGCGCGACCCAGCGCGGCGCCTGCTTCGCCAGCCGGACGCGGTAGGTGTCCCAGTCGCGTCCGGACTGCTGCGACCAGCCGATCTCGGCCAGGCCCGGCAGGCGCGGGAACGCCATGTACTCGATGTTGTCGTTCGTGCGGATGGTCTCCGTCCACAGTGGAGCCTCGACGCCGGAGACGGAGCTCTCGCCGACGCCCGGCACGAGCGTCGCGGGATCCCAGTCGTAGGAGTCCTTGACCTCCACCAGGCCGGCCCAGTCCTGGCCCAGCGGCGTGTCCTCGGTGTACTTCATGTCGAGGTACGCGTGGTTCGACGGCGCCATCAGCACCTTGCCGCCGCGCGCGGCGAACGCGGCGAGGTCGGGGTTCGCGCCGCCCTGGTCCCAGTACTCCGGCATCGCCGTGGCCGGCAGGTCCGACTTCGCGATCTCGTGCCAGCCCGTGATGAGCTTGCCGTACTTCGCGACGAGCGGGTTCACCTTGGCGTAGAAGGCTTTGTAGTCCGGGTCGGACGTCGAGTGCGCCTCGTCGCCGCCGATGCCGAGGTACTTGCCGGGCGTGATGGCGGCCAGCTCGCGGATCACGTCTTCCACGAACTTGTACGTCGTCGGCGAGTCGATGCACAGCGAGCTGTAGCCGACCTCCGTGTCGGTGCGCGGCGGGACCGCGACGCCGTCGCAGTTGAGCTCCGCGTACACCGACTGGGCCGCGTTCGTGTGACCCGGCATGTCGATCTCCGGCACGATCGTGATGTGCCGCGACGCCGCGTAGGCGACGATGTCCTTGTACTGCGCCTGGGTGTAGTAGCCGCCGGGGTCGCCGTACGCGGCGCCCTTGCCGCCTTCGGTCGCCAGGCGCGGCCAGCTCTTGATCTCGATGCGCCAGCCCTGGTCGTCGGCCAGGTGCAGGTGCAGCGTGTTGATCTTGTACTGCGCCAGCTGGTCGATGTAGGTCTTCACCTGCGCCGGGTTGAAGAAGTGCCGTGCGACGTCGAGCATCGCGCCGCGCGTGCCGAAGCGCGGGTAGTCGAGCACCGTGCCGCCCGCGATCGTCCACTTGCGGAACTGCACGCTCTTCGCCTCGATCGCCGAAGGCAGCAGCTGCCGCAACGACTGCACGCCCTCGAACAGGCCGTCGGTGGTGTTGGCCTTCAGCGTCACGCCCGTCTTCGCCACGGACAGCTGGTAACCCTCGGAGCCGACGCGGCTGTCGGCGTGGCCCAGGTCGAGCGAGATGGCCGGCAGGCCGGCGTTCACGGGCACGACGGGAAGCGGATAGCCGGTGGCGGGGCGCAGCAGGCCGCGCAGGTAGTCGGCCACCTGGTTCGTGCCCTTGCCCGCGCGGATCACGGTGAGCGGCGACAGCGTGAAGTTCGCCTTCGGGTCGGCCTTGGCCTGCACGGGCAGCGGGACGATGTCGGTGACGCTGCGTTCGGGCGCGGCGGTCGCGGCCGTCGCCGACGCCGGCAGGCCGAGCGCCGCGAGGCTCAGCACGGTCGCCCCCAGCACGGCTCTGGACAAGCTCTTCCTCACGGACTACCTCCGGTCGGGGAGAGGAGAAGACAGACCCTAAGAGGTATAGACCACTAGGCAGTCCGCGGACAACAGCCGAAAGGATCGCCCGCGGCTCAGTTACCTGCCCTGTCGCCCACCGCCGCGGTTCGGTTCCGGCCACGCGACGTCGTCGATCGCCAGCCACGGCGCCACCGCGACGGCCGCGGGCGTCAGTCCCGAAAACGCCCGCACCTCGTGGTGCAGGTGCGACTGGTCCGCGAACCCGCTCGCCACGGCGACCTCGGCCGGCGCCCGCCCCGCCGCCAGCAGGTGCGCGGCATGATCGAACCGCACCAGGCGAGCAGCGCGTTTCGGCGTGATGCCCAGTTGCGTCCGGAATCGCGCCCACAGCCGGTTGCGGCTCCACCCGACCTCGTCCGCCAGCCCCTCGACGCGCGCCAGCCCCCGAGCCGCCAACGTCCGCCGCCAGCTCTGCGCCACTTCCGGATCGACGCGGCGGGACCCGAGCCGCTGCCTCAGCAGCTCGGCCGCGAGCGCGAACCGGTCGTCCCACGACACCGCCGCACGCAGCCGGTCTTCCCAACGCGCGGCGTCGCGGCCTACGACGTCCTCCAGCGACACCGCCCCGCTCAGCGTCTCCCCGAGCACCGCCGCGGCCACGGCCGGTTCCAGCCGGATCTGCAGGCATTCCCCGATCCGGCCGGCGGCGCGCAGCTCGCCCGGACACAGCCCGACGACGACGCTGCCTCGCCCACGCCGTCCGAAAGCCTCGTAACCGAGGCCGTCGCTGAGGTCCACCAGGACCGTGACGGCCGGGTGCGCCACCATCGCGATGTCGACGGGCGCGGGCACCGCCTGCCGGAACCCGGCCATGCGGACGCCCGGCAGACGTCGCGGCGGGACCGCGATGTCGACGCCTGTCCAGTCGAAGGCCTGCACGTGACCACGCTAGGCGGCGCGGGTCACAGACGGGTAGCCGCGAAGGACAGCAGCAGCTCGCCGGTCTTCGCGGGCTCCTCGACGAGCGGCACGTGCCCGACTCCCGGCAGGTACTCGACGCGCGCGACGGCGTCGTAGTCGTGCGCCGACGACGGGTCCCACCGCGGGTCCGCCGCGCCGAACACCACCAGCGCCGGCACGTCGAGCGCCGCCAGCCGCTCGGGCACGCTCCGCTCGGCGAGGTACGCGCCGTTGTGGTGCAGCACCTGCCGGAACGCGCGGTAGGTCGTCCCGCGAAGCTCGGTGACCATGTCGTCCGGGATGGGCACGGGCCGGGCCATCGTCGCCCCGATCCCGCGCCGGATCACCGTGTCCGACCGCCTCCGCCACAGCAGCGGCCCGAACGGCGGAGCCAGCAGCAGCCGCAGGATCAGCGGCTGCGGCAGGAGCGCGTCGAGCCGCGGGCCGGTGCTGACCAACGCGAGCGAGCCCACCAGGTCCGGCCGCTGTTCGGCCAGCGAGGTGGCGACGTAGCCGCCGCTCGAATGCCCGGCCACGACGACGTGGGCCAGGCCCAGCTCGTCGAGCACCGCCGCCACCCGGCTCGCCTGCCGCGGCACGGCGAACGACGGCGGCGGCGTCGACCGACCGCACCCGGGCAGGTCGACGCGGATGACGTGGTGGCGCTCGGCCAACGCCGGCACCACCTCGCTCCAGGAGCCGCTCGTGGCTCCCGAGCCGTGGATGAGCAGCAACGGCGGCGCGCCGGCCGGGCCGTCCTGGACCACGTGGAGGTAGTCGTTCATACCGGCGACGATGCGCCCGCGCACCGCCGCCCGTCTTGGAGAAATGTCAGCGCCGCAGGACCGCGCGCAACGCGTCGAGCACGCCCGGGTCCTCGATCGTCGACGGCACCGGCTCTTCGCGCCCGTCGGCGATCCCGCGCATGGTCTTGCGCAGGATCTTCCCCGAACGCGTCTTCGGCAGCGCCTCGACCACGTCGACGTCGCGGAACGCCGCCACCGGCCCGACGTCGCGGCGCACCACGGCCACGAGCTCGTCGCGCAACTGGCCCTCGTCGACGTCCACGCCCGCCTTCAGCACCACGAACCCGCGTGGCACCTGACCTTTGAGCTCGTCGGCCACGCCGATCACCGCGCACTCCGCCACGGCCGGGTGCGACGCGAGCGCGGCCTCCATCGACCCCGTCGACAGGCGGTGTCCGGCCACGTTGATCACGTCGTCGGTGCGGCCCATCACGAAGAGGTAGCCGTCTTCGTCGAAGTAGCCGGAGTCGCCGGTGAGGTAGTAGCCGGGGAAACGCGACAGGTAGGCCTCGCGGTAGCGCTCGTCGTCGCCCCACAGCGTGGGCAGCGAGCCGGGCGGCAGCGGCAGCTTGATCACGATCGCGCCTTCGCGGCCCGCCGGCAGCTCGTCGCCGCCCTGGTCGAGCACGCGCACGTCCCAGCCCGGCACGGGTTTCGTCGCCGACCCGGCCTTCACCGGCATCGGCTCCAGGCCGCGCGGGTTGGCGGCGATCGCCCAGCCGGTTTCCGTCTGCCACCAGTGGTCGATCACCGGCGTGCCGAGGATGTCGCTCGCCCAGTGGTAGGTCTCGGGGTCGAGGCGCTCGCCGGCCATGAAGAGCGTGCGGAACTTGGCCAGGTCGTACTTCTTGAGCTCCGCCGCGCCCGGGTCGATCTTTTTCACCGCGCGCAAGGCCGTCGGCGCGGTGAACAGCGCTTCCACGCCGTGCTCGGCGATCACGCGCCAGAACGCGCCGGCGTCGGGCGTGCCGACGGGCTTGCCTTCGTACAGGACGGTCGTCGCCCCGATCAGCAGCGGCGCGTAGACGATGTAGGAGTGCCCGACGACCCACCCGACGTCGGACGCCGTCCACCACGTGTCGCCCGCGTGAATGTCGTAGATCGCGCCCATCGACCAGGCCAGCGCGACGGCGTGGCCGCCCGCGTCGCGCACCACGCCCTTCGGCTTCCCGGTGGTGCCGGACGTGTAGAGGATGTAGAGCGGGTCCGTCGCCTTCACCGGCACGGGGTCGGCCGGCTGCGCGGTCTCGACGAGGTCCACCCAGTCCAGGTCCGTGCCCGACAACTCCGCGGGCGCCCGCTCGCGCTGGAACACCACGACGTGGTCCGGCTGGTGCTCGGTCAGCTCCAGCGCCGCGTCGATGATCGGCTTGTACTCCACCACCCGCGTCGGCTCGATCCCGCACGACGCGGCCAGCACGAGCTTGGGCTTCGCGTCCTCGATGCGCGCGGCGAGCTCCTTCGGCGCGAAGCCGCCGAACACCACCGAGTGCACCGCCCCGATCCGCGCACACGCGAGCATCGCGACGACGGCCTCGGGGATCATCGGCAGGTACAGGATCACGCGGTCGCCCTGCGTCACCCCGAGCGCCTTGAGCGCCCCCGCGAACACCGCCACCTCGTCCCGCAGCTCGGCGTAGGTGTAGCGCCGCTTCTGCCCGGTGACCGGCGAGTCCCAGATCAACGCGGGCTGCCCGCCGCGGCCGCTGTCGGCGTGCCGGTCGAGCGCGTTGTACGCGGTGTTCAGCTCCCCGTCGGGGAACCAGCGGTAGAAGGGCTCGCGCGAGGCGTCCAGGGCCTTCGTCGGTGGCTTCGTCCAGTCGATCGCCCTCGCCGCGTCCAGCCAGAACCCCTCGGGATCGTCCAGGCTGCGCCGGTAGGTCTCGGAATAAGCGCCCACGGTGTCTCCCTCGACAGCGTCACTCGATCCGGTCGGCCGGATCCGTCACTCATGATGGCCCTGGGAAGGGTGTCGTGCAGGTTTCACCACGGTCACGACCCACCGACCCGGCAACCCCGCGAAGGCGGCGTGCGTCCTAAGCTGGACCACGGAGTTCGGCCGCGTGGCGGTATCACGCGACCACGGAGAGTGAGGGGAACCAGGCGGTGAGCGGATTCGCGAGCGCGCTGCTCTCGTTCGCCCACACCCTGTTCGGCCCGGGGTTCTGCCCGGGTGACTGGGTCTGGGCGACGACCACAGCCGGTGCGCTCGTCGCGCTGTTCCCCGCGCTGGGGGCGCTGCTGGTGGCCATCGTGCGCAAGGGCACGGGCAACCGCTACGACGCGACGACGCTCACCGTGTTCGGGTTGATCGGCGTGGTCACCGTGCTGGTGCTGCCGTGGCTGCTGTCCAACGGCATCTCCGAGTCGTTCCGCTCGGTCGCCGCGGGCGGCACCGGCGGGCTGGGCGCGGCCGCGCGGTCGACGCTCGACTCGCCGTACTGCTTCGTCGGCGTGCAGTCGAAGTACCTCGGCGGCGGCCCCAACGTCTTCGAGGCGCTCTTCTACAACAACGGCCTCAAGCTCTCCTACGGTCTCTACCTGCTCGCGTTCATCGTGCTGCCCGTGGGCTCGCTGCTGTTCGTGATGCTGCAGGCGCGCACGGCGTTCCGGCGCGGGCCGAAGTGGCCGTCGCGGTTCTTCTGGATCCCGTTCGTGGTGATGGCGGTGGCGAGCGTCGGGATGACGGCCAACACGGCCGTGCACTTCTGGCTCGGGTTCCTGCCGTTCAGCGTGCTGGGGCTGATTCCGGTGGGCCTGGTCGGGCCGCCGCCGTGGTCGGTGATCAACCGGCCGGAGCCGCGTCCGGAACCGCGGCGGGAGCCGGAGCGTCCGCCGGTTTCGCAGGCCGCGCCACGTCCGCAGCTGCCGCCGCCTCCGCCGCCTCCGGTGAACAAGCCTTACCCGGCCACGGCGCTGGCTTCCGCACCCGAGCCCGGGTTGCTGGCCGCGGCTCCCGGCCCGGTCCCGCCGCCGCCCGGCTCGCGCGGCGCGGGCGGGAGTCGTTATCGGCGCGTCCGCCGGCTCGGTCACGGTGGTTTCGGCACGGTCTGGGAAGCGGTCGACACGCAGCTCAACCGCACCGTCGCGCTGAAGATCGCGCACGCCCCCGACCGCGACACCGCGGAGCGAATGCAGCGCGAGGCCCGTGCGCTGGCCGTGGTGAACCACCCGAACTGCGTGAAGGTGTACGACCTGGTCGAGGAGCCCGACGGCCTCGCGCTGGTCATGGAGTACCTGGAGGGCCGCCCGCTCGCCGAGGTCGTCGACGGCCAGGGCCCCCTCGACGACGTCGCCGCCGGCCGTCTCTGGTCCACGATGGCGGGCGCGCTCGTCGCCGCCCACGAGAAGGGCGTGCTGCACCGCGACATCAAGCCGTCCAACATCGTCCTCGACCCGGCCGGCCTGGCGCACCTCATCGACTTCGGCATCGCCCGCAGCCAGGGCGACTCCAAGATGACCGCCACCGGCATGATGATCGGCACGCCCGACTTCGTGGCCCCGGAACAGGCGATGGGCGCGCAGGCCAGCCCGGCTTCGGACGCCTGGCAACTGGCGGCGACCATCAGCTATGCGCTGACCGGCCAGCCTCCGCGCGGGACTCGCGAAACGCCGATGGCGGCTTTGATGGCGGCGGCGCGGGCTGAACCCGTGTCTCGGTTGCCGATGCGTTCGGCGCACGCGCGGATCTTGGGCGCTTCGCTCGACCCGGAACCACGTCGGCGCCCGACGTTGAACGCCGTGCGGCGTGAGGTGGAGGGGTGGCTGTCTCGCGCCGGGAAGTCTCCGGACGGACCGGTCACCCAGATCGTGCCGCGGCGGCTGCACCACTGAAATTCGGTGGTGCCGGGTGGGATGATCGCGTCATGACGACTTCTCGAAAGGGCTATGGCGCGTAGACCGCCCGCCACCGTCCGGGCCGGGTTGCCCGTGCGACTTCGTCCGTGTCACCGGTTCTCCACGATTCCCGGGTTACCCCGCTGGGTTTTGCTCGACGTGCACCGCGTCGAAGCGACGGTGCTGCATCCCGGCGACGTCGCCGCCGCGCTCCGCGGGCTGCGACGGCACGTCCACAACCCCTGGCGCCTCGAGGTGCACCGCGTCGACGACTGCCTCTGCGGGGAGAACCTGATCCGCTGGACGCTGGAATCGGCCCTCCAAGCCCTGCCGAGTCCCAGTCGCGCAGCCCTGCGATCGCTGATCAGACCGCTCGACGCCGAACTGCGCCGCCGGACCGTGCTCGACTACTCGGCCCCACCCGAATGGCCTTGGTGGCAGCGGCGCAGGCCCCGTGGGGCGCGTGGTCATGGCGCGTAGACCACCGGCGGCGGTCCGTGCCCGGCTGCCGGTGCGGCCACGCGAGAATCGCCCGTTCTCCGCCATCGCCGGCCTGCCCCGGCGGACGCTGGCCGACATCCATCGCGTCGAGGCAACGGAGCTGATCCCGGGCGAAGTGGAGAAAGCACTGCAAAACCTTCGGCGCTATGCCCGCATCGCACACCGTCGCCCGGAGTTTCCTGGGTGCACCCACTGCGCCGGGGCCGACCCCGATATCCGGATCAGCCTGGACCGAGCCCTTCACGCCCTTCCGGCCAGAAGCCGGGCGGCACTCCAGGCGCTGCTCGATCGGCTCGACGAGGAGATCCGCCGCAAGACTTTCCCCGACCCTCACGCACCGCCAGGACCTTGGTGGGATCGGCGGTTCAACGATCTGTACTGACCGGCTTCACCGCTGAAAACTCCAGCCGCTCCTTCGGCCGGTGCTTCACGTCCACCTCTCCGAACCCGGCGGCGGACAGCCTCGCAGGCAGCGTCGAAGCGTCGACCACGTTCATCGTGTCGCCCAGATGCAGCAGCCGGAACCGGAAGCTCAGCTGGCTGTCCGTCCCGCAATAAACCCCACCGGGCCGCAACACGCGGAACGCCTCCGAGAAGATCGAATCCTGCAGGTCGGCCGTAGGCACGTGGTGCAGCATCGTGAAGCACACGACGGCCGAGAAGCGCCCCGCGTCGAAGGGCATGTCCGCGCCGCTGCCTTCGGCAACCTCGGCGCGCGAGCCGAACTCGGAGCGCAACAACCCAGCTGAAGCCGGGTCGATTTCCAGCAACGTCAACCGCGGCACGGCGTCCAGCAGCACGCGCGTCGTGGCGCCGAAGCCGGGGCCGATTTCGAGGACGTCGTCGCCGAGGTCGTACTGCGCGAGCCATGGCGGGAGCACCTGGGCGATCATCGACGCCCACTTCTCGGAGGAGCAGAGGCGGCGGTGGATGAGGTTCATGGGCATGCCTCAAACGGTAGAAATCGCCGCGCGTGTCCGATAGCCGATAGGCTGCCAAGCCATGTCGTCAACCGGTCAAGGCGCGATGCTCCTCGGTGAGCTGCGGTTGCCCGCGGGGGCGTGGTACCCGTGGCACGAGCACCCGGTGCACCAGCTCGTCTGGGCGGCCGAGGGCGTGGTCGCCGTCGGCATCGGTGAAGCGCACTGGGTGCTGCCGCCGACGCGTGCGTTGTGGGTGCCCGCCGGCGTGCCGCACCGGACGGGTGCCGTGGCCAACGCGGAGCTGCGCGGTGTCTACGCGGATCCGCAGAAGTGCCCGGTGGCCTGGGCGCAGCCGCGGATCGTCGCGGTGGGACCGTTGCTGCGGGAGCTGCTGGAGTACCTCACGGGCAACCCGGCGCAGGGGGCCCGCGAACGCGCCGAGGCCGTGGTGTTCGACGTGCTGGAGCCGGTGGACGTCGCGCCGATCGTGGTGCCGTCGCCGGAGGATCCGCGGGCGCGGGACGTCGAGGCGATGGTGCTCGCCGACCGCCGCGGGCTGGCCGAGCTGGGCCGCGCTGTCGGGGCGAGCGAGCGGACGCTGGCGCGCGCGTTCGTGCGCGACTGCCGTATGACGTTCGGGACCTGGCGCACGCAGGTAAGGCTGCGGGCGTCGCTGCCGTTGCTCGCCGACGGTCTGCCGATGACGACCGTCGCGCACCGCGTGGGGTACGCGACGGCGAGCGCGTTCGTCGCGGCGTTCCGGCGGGCGGTCGGAGTGCCGCCCGGGGCCTACTTCACGGCCGCTACCGCCACGAGGGCAACCACATCTCCGCGTTCCATTGGGCGGTCGTGATCGGCACGCCGTTGAGGATCGGCCACAGCCACACGAAGTTCGCCACCACGAGTCCCGTGTAGAGCGCCACGACGAGCAGACCGGTGCCCCGCCGTTCGAACCCGCGCCGGGCGCCGCCGAGGATCTGTCCGAGCACCAGCACGAGGCCGAGCACCAGGAACGGCGCCATCGGCGTGGCGTAGAAGAAGTACATCTGCCGGTCGATGTTCGTGAACCACGGCAGCAGGCCGGCGAAGTAGGCCGTGAGCACGGCGGCGTAGCGCCAGTCGGCGCGGAAGATCCAGCGCCACAGCCCCCAGCCGAGCATCGGCAGCGCGAGCCACCACATCGCGGGCGTGCCGATCAGCATCGTCGCGCCGACGCAGCGTGACTCGCCGCACCCGGTGACGGCGCCGTCGTAGTAGTAGAGCATCGGCCGCAAGCCCATGGGCCACGTCCACGGCTTCGACTCCCACGGGTGCGGGTTGTCCTTGGGCGTCAGCAGCGTTTCGTGGAAGTGCAGGACGTTCAGCGTGTAGTCGCCGAGCGAGCGCAACGCGGGCGGCACCCAGGCGAACAGGCCGGGGTCGATGTCCTTGATCTCGGTGTAGTGCCGGTCCGTGGCCGTCTCGCTGGCGAACCACGCCCAGAACGCGGCCAAGTACATCAGCAGCGGGATCGCGACGATCGCCCACAACGCCGGCGCGACGTCCCGCCGGATCGTCCCCACCCACGGCCGCTCGACGCCCGCCGCGCGCCGCGCCGCGACGTCGAAGAACACCGTGAGCAGGCCGAACGCCGCGATGTAGTACAGCGCCGACCACTTCACGCCGAACGTCAGCCCGATCATCAGCCCCGCGGCGAAGCGCCACCAGCGGAACCCGAGCTTCGGCCCCCACACCGACTCGTTGACCCAGCCCTCGCGCACCGCGACGGCCAGCCGTTGCCGCACCTGGTCGCGGTCGCACAGCACACACGCGAACGCGGCCAGCACGAACAGCGCGATGAAGATGTCGAGCATCCCCATGCGCGACTGCAGGTGCAGCACGCCGTCGCTGATCACGAGGACGCCCGCGATGCCGCCGAGCAGCGTCGAGCGCGTGAGCCGCCGCGCGATGCGGATCGTGAGCAGGATGATCACGGTGCCCGCGAGCGCCGGCATGATGCGCCAGCCCCAGCCGTTGTAGCCGAACAGCCATTCGCCGATCGCGATGAAGTCCTTCGCCAGCGGCGGGTGCACGATGAGCTCGTAGCCGGCGTTGTCCTCGTACCCGCCGTTGCGCAGCATCTGTGCCGCCTGGGGCACGTAGTGCTTCTCGTCGAACACCGGTGTGCCGTGATCGGTGGGCACCCCGAGGTTCTGCAGGCGCACGACGCCGCCGATCACCGTGAGGATCAGCGTGACGAGCCAGCCGCGCAGGCGGTCGGTCGGCATGCCGCGGCCCAGCAGCGTGGCCTCGCGGTCGGTCGGCGGTCGCAGCGCGTCGACCGGGTCCGGCCGCACGCTCTCGTCGTCGGGACGGGTCAGCAGCGCGGTCACGGGGCCTGATACTACGGCCCCGGCCGTTAGGCTCACGTGCATGTCCACTCCGCCCGGCCGGCTCGTCCTGGCCGCCACCCCCCTCGGCGACCCGGGCGACGCGTCGGCCCGCCTGGTCAGCGCCTTGGGCTCCGCCGACGTCATCGCCGCCGAAGACACCCGCCGCCTGCGCTCGCTGGCTTCCGCCCTGGGCGCCACCGTTTCCGGCCGCGTGGTCTCGTTCTACGAGGACGTGGAGACTTCGCGCCTGCCCCAGCTGCTGGAATCGCTGCACTCGGGGTCGACCGTGCTGCTGGTCACGGACGCGGGCATGCCGTCGGTCTCGGACCCTGGTTTCCGTCTGGTCGCCGCTTGCGTCGAGGCGGACATCCCGGTGACCTGCCTGCCTGGCCCTTCCGCGGTGACGACCGCGTTGGCTTTGTCCGGTTTGCCGTGTGACCGGTTTTGTTTTGAGGGCTTCGCACCGCGCAAGCCGGGGGAGCGGGCGCGGTGGTTTGCTTCGCTGGCGTCGGAGCCGCGGACGGTGGTGTTCTTCGAGTCGCCGCATCGGGTGGGTTCGCTTTTGGCCGATGCTGCTTCGGTTTTGGGGCCTTCTCGCCGGGCTGCCGTGTGTCGTGAGCTGACGAAGACGTACGAAGAGGTCAAACGGGGCACTCTGGGGTCGCTTGCCGAGTGGGCTGCTGATGGGGTTCGCGGTGAGATCACCGTGGTGCTGGAGGGTGCGGTTCCTGCTGCGGTGTCCGTTTCGGACCTCGTGGGCGAGGTTTCGGCCCGGGTGGCTGCGGGGGAGCGGCTGAAGGTGGTCGCGGCTGAGGTGGCGGAGGGGGCTGGGGTGTCCAAAAAGGATTTGTATGACGCTGTGGTGGCTTCGCGGAAGTGATGGACTTCGGCTTGTATCGGCGGGCATTCTCGAGGATCTGAACCCGGCTGGTTCGTGGTAGGCCAGGACGCCGCCGCGCAGGCGAATTACGCGAACCTGCTGCGCTCGTCCAGGCTGTTCGGGCACGGCCATCGTGACGAGACGCGCCGTGTCTCGCGGGCTCGGGCTGATATTCACTTGGCGCGGCAAGCAGAACGGATCCGACGCGAGGGGGCACAGTGGACGGTGCGGGTTTGGCGCAGGTCGCGTCGGACGTCGCGAGCCGATTCAGCGAGGTCGATCCCGAAACGCGGCGTGTGATCGTCGAGCGAGTGTGCCGGTTGGCAGTGTCGCGGTGCGGATCGTCGGCCGCGCGGCTCCGCGAAGGACTCGACGCTTTGCGGCAGGGGGACGCGGCGGCCGACCTTCAGGCCGCGGTAAACCGCCTCACGGAAGATCTCGATGTCCGCGCGTGGACCATTCAGGATGAGGTCGACGCCCACCGAGCGCGCGAAGAGGAGTACTTCGCCGCGTTTCGCGCGGCGCGGGCGAGCGCTTCTGTGGGGTTCGCCTTGGCCGGTGCGTTTGAGGATGCGCTGTACGAGGCGTGGCACGCCATCGACGACCGCGATGCGTTCGTGGCAGCCACGACGGACCCGGGCGAACGATGGGTCCGCTAGCCAGTACGGTGAGTCACCGAACCTGGTCCGAACCGGCGATCGGCAGGGCGTTCGAGGCGAATTCGCACGGCGGCCCTTCGACAAGCTCCTGCTCGTCTCGCGATATTCCCAGCTCGGCTTCTTGTCGGATCTGACTATCGAGGAGACCGGCGAGCGGTTCTACGTTGCGCTGAATCGCGATACTCGCTTGGCGCCTCTGGCTACGGTTCTCGTATGACAATCGCCGCCCTGGTTTATCGGTACACCGACGCCGAGCGCGCCGGAACAGTGCCGGCATGGACGGATTTCTCCGACGTCGGCAAGTCGTTCGGCGGCGAGGTGCTGACCCTCGAGGCGTACGAGGAGGTCGAAGGCCGCCACCTCGCGTTCTTGCGGAGGCTCCTCGCCCTGCACTCGGTGGACGAGCTGGAGGTGCGCACGCCGACGGTGCTGACCGATTCGTGGGCGCACCTCCGCTCCGGCCTCCGCTTCCCGGCCGACGACGCACTGGCGATGATCCGCTCGATGTGGCGAGGCAGTGGTCTCGACTGCGCGTTCTCGTCGCCCGAGGGCGTGGTCATCTGGCAGGGTTTCGACTACTACATCGCCGTCGAGGTGCCCGACGCTGCGGCGCTGTCGCTCGCCGGGGAATTCGGCCTGCGCTGGTTCCCCGTGGACCCGTTGCGCCCCGATTTCTCCGACGGCGATGACGGGCCTCTGGCCATCGACCCGGAGTTCTTTGCCCACCTTTCCGTCGCCACGCCGACCGTCGTGCTCGAACGCTGGGCCAGCGGCGAGCTGGGCCGGCAATGGCATGCCGTCGCCGACGAGGCGGACGTTGTCGAACTCCGCCGAGACGTCGAGCCGAACACAGTGCTGGCCGCGTTCGTCGGCGCGCCGCTGGACTCGTTGCCGGAAACGGACGCGCCGGGCCGGATCTGTCACGTGGTCCCGGAACCCGACGGCCCGCCTACCGCCTTGTGGGACAACGACCTGAACCTCGTGTGGTAGCGGTGCTTTCCTTCCCGATGATCACCGCCGACCACCGCTTGAACGAGCTGCGTGACGTCCTCGACCTGATCCCCGGCGAGGGTTTGGTCTGGAGTGTGTTCGAGTTCTACGCCTTCGGCGCCGGGCCGGATGGCACGCCGTTGGACGACTTCGAGGCGCAAGTGCGGGCGAACCCGCTCGGTTACACCTTGGCGTGGCCTCAACTGCTCGAGTTCGCCCGCGGGATCCGCCAGACCGTCGAGTGCGCGCTTGTCGCGGTGGAACGCGCCGAGGACCTGGTCGCCGACGCACCGGAGCGCCGCCTCGGCGAGTTCGTGATCCTGGGCCTCGACTGCACGGCGTGGGAGCTGTCAGGGGCGAGGTTCGGGCCGGAATTGGAGACGCGGTTCCGGGCAGAGTTTCTGTGACGATCGTGGGAAGGTCGAGCCGTGGGCGGAGTTTCCGGACAAGCTGGAGTGACGGGTGGACATCGAAGAGATCGCGCGCGTTCTGCGTGACCGGTACGGAAAGAAGACCGTCGCGGGGCTTTCGGACGGTGAGATCGAGGAGGTCAGCCTCGATCAGGCAACGGAAGAGCTTCCCGGTGAATGGCGGGAGTTCCTGTCGCTCATGGGGCGCCGCACCGGCGGGTTGTTGTTTCAGGACACCGACCTGCTTTATCCGGAGATCCTCGGAATCAAGGCCGAGGCGCTGGACGAATTCCCGTCGCTCCGCAGTCGGGTCGCGTGTGGTGATGACCTCGTTGTGGTCGGGATGTATCAGGATCGCGAGTTCTACGTCATGGGCGGCCCGCACGGGGCCGGCTCCGACGTCGTCCGGTACATCAAAGGCGAAGACCAGCCATGCTATGGGTTTCCGTCGTTCACGGCGTTGCTGCAGTACAAGCTTTCTCTCCTGCCCCGCACCGGAGCCGGGATCGACCACTCCGTCCCCGGCGGACGCCGCGAACCCAAGCCCGAACGGCGGCCGTCCGCCTTTGCCCGGTGGCGGCGAAAGGGGCACCTCTGGTGAGGGAAGCGCCGACGTCGAGCTGGATTTGAGCCGCCAACCGCGGTCCGAACTGCGTGGGGGCCTGCGGTGGAAGGTCAGCACGATCAACGAAATCGAAGATGACGGTTGGGCGGTCGGGATTGAACCTGCGACGAATGAGCGAGTCAGCGACTGCTGCGCTGGATCGGGTATCGCCGGGTTTGGCGGACCGGTTGCGCGCCGTCGACGAGGCGAGTCGGCACGCGGTCATCGAGAGGGTCCTGCCGGTTGCGTGTGTCATGCACGCAGCTGTCCGCCACGGAGATTTCCGGCTGCATCGACGCACTGCGTCGGCGCGTCTTCTCCGCGGCGGCCCGATCCGAAGTCGACCAACTCGCCGAGCAGCTCGACGCACAGGCTTGGGACGTCCAGCATGCCGCGGACCGGGGCTGCGGGGATGCCACGGAGTACCTCGCGGCGTTCCGGAAGGCTCGCGCGAGCGCCGCGGTGGGGTTCACGTTGAGCGGCACTCTGGCGGGCGCCCGCGAGAGCCTGTTCGAGGCGTTTCACGCCGTCGACGATCGTGCGGCCTTTCTCTCTGCGGTGATCGGGTGACAGCTGTCGGCGAGGCTCGAGTGGAGTGGGTTTCGATCACTGGATCGGCAGATCTCAGCTCCGCCTTCGCTCGGACCAGTGCAAGACGGTGGTGGTTTTCTGCGAATGAGCGATACTCGTTAAGAGCTTTCGGCGCGTGGCTAGCCTTTGATCGTGTGGCTCACCAGGGGCCCTAAGCCTCGAATTGTGACGGTTGTCACCGTAGTTCATATGTCCAAAACATCCCATATCAAGCGGTGAGACTGGCTGTCGGCAACCTCAATCTGTGACTTTCGGTGACAGTGGTCGGTTTGCGCGGATGGTGTCGGCGTGTGCATCAACTTCGTGCTTGACCTGGTCGAATAGGGCTGAGGTCAGGGGATTTCGCCAGGATTGGCGATGGCTTGGAATGCGCGTCTTCAGATGGTTGAAGCCTCAACCCTTGCTGGTGGTGTGCTAAACGTGATGCCCGCTCTGGGGTTCTCAAAGCTTGGTCTTGACCAGTGCGAGCGGCCGGCGCGGGTGCCCAAGGTGGGTGGTCGTACCTTCGAATGGACTTTCCGAAGAAGCATTTTCGATTACTGCAGGATTCACCAAATACCCCTAACCGGGCGATGCAATGGATAAATGATCAACGTTTGATAACGGAAATTTCCACTTCGGCCCACAGGCTGTCTCGATTCCGCCATTCGACCCAGTGACCAACAGTGAGGTCGGCAATGTCTGTTTAGTCTGGTTCAAGTGAGGGCGTCGGGAGTTAATCCGTTCGGCCGCTTTCCTCCGGCTCGATGATCGACAAGCCTTCTCCGGGGCGCCACCGGCGTTCGGTGGGTGACGAGGGGATTCTTGCGGTGTCTTTCAAGCTGCGTACGTCCATGCTGAGATCGAGACTCGGTGCTGTCTTCGTGGTGCTGGCCGTGGCAATCGGGGTTTTCCCCGCCACGGCTTTTTTGCGTCCGGCGGCCGCCGACACCCTCACGGCGGTTCCGGACACCGCGGCCGACACCTCTACCGCGGTGCGATTCGCCGAGTTGGGACGCAAAGCCGTTCAGGTGACGGGTGCGACCACCGAGACCGCCGAAACCGTGGCGAACCCTGACGGAACCCTCACCACGACCAACCATGTGCGGCCCGTGCGCGTGCGGAAGAACGGATCGTGGGTCGCTCCGGACTCGACCCTCGTCGCGCAGCCGGGCGCGCTCGCGCCGCGTGCGGCGACCACTGATGTCCACCTCGCGCGGGCGCGCGCAGCGGACACGGCGCCGCCCGATGGCCAGCCGCTCGTCGAACTGACTCGAGACGGCACAAGCGTGGGCCTCGACTGGGTCGGCTCCCTGCCCGAGCCGACGGTCGACGGCAGCATGGCGACCTACGCCGATGTGCTCCCCGGCGTTGATCTTCGCGTGGAAGTGGACGTTGACACCATCCACGAGGTGGTCGTCGTCAAGACCGCCGAGGCAGCCAAGAACCCTGAGCTCGCCTCGCTCGACTTCAGCGTGCCGGTGGAGAACGGCTCGGTCACCAAGGACGCCGACGGCACTCTGCATGCGAAAGACCTGCACGGAGCCGAGAAGTTCACCGCACAACCCGCGGTCATGTGGGACTCCTCGGGCGTCGGCGTCGGCGACGTTGATCTGGTTCGCGGACCGGCCCCGGGCGGACGGCAGGCCGGAGTGGGGGAAGATCTCGCCGGGTCGAAGCTGACGCTGGCGCCCGACCAAGCACTGCTGAACGGCTCGGACACCGCGTATCCCGTGTTCATCGATCCCACCTGGCACGACAACTTCTGTGGTCCCTGCGTTCGCAACCACTACCTCGTGCAGTACGCGTGTGGCAGCGGCAAGACTCCTGGCGACGCCGTCTGGGACTCCGACGATTCCCTGCACGTGGGGTACGTCAACGACCCGAACTCGACGTGCGACGGGACGAATCTGGTCACGGCGCGTTCGTACGTCGAGATGAGCCTGGCCGGTATGGCAGGCAAGAAGATCTACGACGCGAAACTCAGCTTGTCTTTGGCGCAACCAGGTTCCTGTACCGCCAACAACAACATCGTGTGGGCCGGCGCGATCCACTCGGGCCTCAGGTTCGGAAGCGGCCCGCAGTCGCTCCAGACCATCGCGACGGTCGGCGGCTGCCCGACGAACGTGAGCTACAACATCACGTCGACGATCGCCTCGGCGGTGGGCGGCAACGCGTCGACCTGGACGTTCGGCATCCTGTCGCCGAACGAAGGCGACCAGGCGACGTGGAAGCGCTACTCGACGCAGGTCGGGTTCGCGATCACCTACAACTCGCAACCGAACCAGCCCGCCAACCTCGCTCTGTTCAACGGCAGCCAGGCGTTCTCGTGTGTGCAGGGTGCGAACCGGCCGGTTGTCGGGCCCACCAGTACCGGTTACATCACGCGCGCAAACGTGTCCGACCCGGACGGTGCCACGCTGTACGCCGGCTTCCGTGTCTACAACGGGCTTGTCTCGACCCAGAACTACCACTGGGACGGACGGGAGTTCGGGGTCGACAACGTCATCAGCGACGCGAACAAGAACAACCGTAATGCCGCAGTAACCCTTCCCCTCACTGAGATGAACGTCGACGGGTTCTATTCGTGGGACGTGCATTCGACGGACGGCAGGGAAACCTCGTGGTCGGTGCCCTGCGAGGTCGAGGTCGAGCTGAGCCCGCCGGCCGCACCGACGGTGTCGTCCCAGACGTATCCCCGCGGCGGATTCGGTGGTGGGCCGAGTAGGCCCGGCGACTTCACCTTCACTGTGGCCAACTCGCCGACCACTGTCGATCACTACGTCTGGCGTCTGGACAGCACGGTCTCGCCCCTCTGTGACGGCGTCGAACCCGGAACTGTGAAGCCGGCGGCGTTCAACGGCCCTGGCACCTCGACCATCACCCCCGGCATGTCCGGTCCGCACGTGCTCAGCGTCTGGTCGTGCAACCGTGCGAAGACACCCTCGTCGCGAGCGGACTACTCCTTCTCCGTGAAGGACGCAACCGCTCCGGTGGCTTCGTGGCAGCTCGAGGGCGACGGCACTTCCGCTGTGCCTGGCCTGCGGTACGCGGGTGCCGGCGTCCCGAACTTCACGACCGGAAAGGTCGGTCAGGCTGCATCGCTCAGCGGCCAGACCGGCGATGTCTTCGAGACCAGCGCCGGGGTGGTCGACACGAGCAAGTCCTTCTCGGTTTCGGCCTGGGCCAACGCCGGCGAGCTCGGTACGAGCACCCGAACCGTGGTCGCACAGGAGGGCAGCCAGACTGACGGCTTCGCTCTGGAGTATCTGCCCTCAGGTCAGTGGGCTTTCGCGTTGAGCAGCGCCGACACGCCCAGCCCGGCGGTCACGATCGCGACGTCGACGGCGACCGCCCAAACCGGAAGCTGGACACATCTGACGGGCGTCTACGACGCGTCGGCGCACACGGCGACGTTGTACGTCGGCGGTCAGGCTCAGCAGACCGTCAGCGTGTCGGAACCGTCGTTCGGTGAGGCCTTCGTGATCGGAGCGGGGAAGTTCGCCGGTGCGCGAACAACCCCGTTCAAGGGCTCGATCGACGAGGTGTCGGCGTTCGCCCACGCACTCAGTGCCGCCGAGGTCGGCACGCTGTTCGGCAACAACGGCATTCCCACGGGGCTGACCGCGGTGCGCGAGTACCAGCTCGAGGGGAACACCGCGGATTCGACGGGCACCGATGGACGTCTCACGACCAGCGGTGCCAGCCCGTTCGGCGCCGGTTACAGCGACACGTCCGGCCAGTCGGCCACCGAGGATTCGGTGGGCCACACGACCGGCCAGGGTCTCGTGTTTCCTGACGCGGGTTCCGTCCAGACGTCCGGCCCCGTGGTCGATACCTCCCAGAGCTTCACCGTCTCGGCGTGGGTGAAGCCGGCGGACGGCGGGGATCACGCGCTGGTAGTCCAGGAGAGCACACACGCGAACGGCTTCGCGTTGACCATGTCTGCGGACCATTGGGGAGCAGGGGTGGCGGCGGCCGACGTCGACGGCTCGGCGTCGAACATCCGTTGGGCGGTCTCCCCGACCGTACCGAGCACTGGTCAGTGGACGCACTTGACCGCCGTGTACGACGCGGGGGCGGGCAAGGAACTGCTCTACGTCAACGGCCAGCTGTCCGTGCAGACCGCCGTGCCTGCGGGGACGGTCATCCGATCGGCTGGACCGCTGTCGATCGGCAAGGCCAACCCCGGCGGCCAGGTCGCCACCGCGTACTCAGGCTCGATCGACCAGGTGCAGGTGTGGGACCGCCCGCTGCAGGCACCGGAAGTCGCTGGGTTGGCCAACACGCCCGTGCTGCGGGCCGACTACCAGCTCGCCGGTTCGGCGGACGACAGCGTTACCGGAGCGGCAGGCACGGTGTCCGGCGGCGCGAGCCTCACGACCGATGACGACGGTGTCGACGTGGCGCGATTCGGACACAACACCGGTGGGCAGATTGAGGGCCCGCGGCCGGTGAACTTGCACAGCGACCGGAGCTTCACTGTCGAAGCCTGGGTCCGTCACACGTGGACACAAGCGGATGCCGACGCGGAGAAGCTGGTCGACCCGACCGACACCGCCGGGATCGACCGACCTGGCCGCGCCGCCGTCGGGGTCAACTCGTCGGTCTTTTCGCCGTACATGCTGGGCTACCGCGGGGTGAAGGACGCCTCGGGGGTCTGGCGGCCGCGCTGGAGCTGGCTCATGACTGACCAGCGAGCGACTCCGGCGGACGCGGCCGCGTGGTACGCCATCCCGGACGTGGACGCGCAGGACAACGTGTGGACGCACCTGACCGGTACGTACGACGCGGTCTCGCACACTGCGTGCCTCTACGCCACGACGGACGCCTTTCAGTATCCGACGACTTGTACGTCCAATGTGGTCGGAATCGACGGCGCGAGCGATCTCGAAGACCTCTTCCTCGGCCGTGGTCGCTGGCAGGGGCAGGACTCCGACTACTGGTACGGCGACATCCGCGGTGTGCGGATCTACACCGGTGTGCTGGACACCCAGCACATCAACGCCGACGCGATCGTCGACCACCCCTAGCTCACTTCTCCTACCGCTTCTGACGATTGGACAGGTCATCCATGCGTGCTGGCAGAAGATGGGCCAGGGCAGGCAGGTTCACGCGCGCTACCGCCATGGCGCTCGTCGCGGTCGTGTTCGCTTCAGGAGGGACCGCGCTCGCGGCGCCTCCGCGCCCCGGGTCGGACTGGTCCGTCCCCGCGGGCGGCAAGGTGGCGAGCACACCGGTCACGCCGGCGAAAACGCGCAAGCTTCCACCGATCAAGGTGGGATCCGCGCCCGTCGTCAAACCGGTCTGGCCCGCCGCGTCGGACAGTGACGTCTCGCTGCCTCCGGTGGACGCGGTGCACGCCAAGCAGTTCACGGCTGCCTCGGCCCAAACTCGGGTGAGCAACACGCCGGTTCGGGCCGGCCGTAGCCGACCCGACGCCGCGCCCGCGTCGTTGCACGTCCACGTCGCGGACCAGAAGATGTCGAACGCCCTCGGACTCGAAGGCGTCGTGCTGTCGGTGAGCCGGAAAGCCGGTGATGGCGATCCAGCGCACATCAGCGTCGACTACGGATCGTTCGCGGGTGCGTTCGGCGGAGGCTGGGCTGACCGTCTCCGGCTGTACACCATGCCCGCCTGCGCATTGACCACTCCGGACAAAGCTGACTGCCGCACGCGGACGCTCGTGCCGGGTTCCACCAACGACGAAGCCGCCAAACAGGTGACGGCGGACGTGCCGCTTGTCGTGAACGCGGCGGCGCAACCGCAGGTGCTCGCCGTCGCGGCGGCGGACCAGGGGTCCGCCGGGGCACCGACGGCGTTGCCGTTGTCGCCGGCGGGTTCATGGTCGAGTGGTGGCGCGTCCGGTGACTTCTCCTACACCTACGCGTTCCCGGCCGGGAACGCACCGGGCGGTGAGACGCCGAACCTCGCCCTGGCCTATTCGTCGGGCAGCGTCGACGGCCTGACGTCGGCGACCAACAACCAGGCCTCGTGGGTCGGTGACGGCTGGGACTTCACCCCGGGCGGTTACGTCGAGCGCCACTACCAGTCGTGCAGTGAAGATCTCGGCGGAAACAACGGCCAGACGAAGACCGGTGACGAGTGTTGGGGCGTCGACAACGCGACGCTCGTGCTCGGAGGAAAATCGACCGAGCTGATCAAGGTCTCGGACACCCTGTGGCGGCCCAAGGAGGACGACGGCTCCAAGGTCGAGCTGCTGACCGGCGCGGCCAATGACGTTTCGCACGGCCAGTACTGGAAGGTGACCACCGGCGACGGCACCCAGTACTTCCTCGGGATGAATCACCTGCCCGGCTGGACCACTGGCAAGCCTGAGACGCATTCTGCCTGGACTGTCCCCGTTTTCGGCAACAACCCGGGTGAAGACTGCTACAAGGCCAACGACTTCGCCCACTCGTTCTGCAACCAGGCGTGGCGCTGGAACCTCGACTACATCGTCGATCCGCACGGCAACGTCAGCACTTTCTACTACCAGCCGGAGACCAACTATTACGGGTTGAACCTCAACGCCACCACCGCGGGAACGGCCTACACCGCGGGCGGCTATCCGCTGCGCGTCGAGTACGGCCTGCGGCTGGCCGACAACAGCGTCTACGGAAGCACCCCGACTCACAGCGTCGTGTTCGACACCGCGGAGCGGTGTATTCCCACCTCGACCTTCGCTTGTGATCCGGGGCAGCTGACCGCGGAGAACGCGGGTCATTGGCCCGATGTGCCGTTCGACCAGATCTGTGCTGCCGGCAAGGTATGTGACTTCGGCTCTCCGGCCTTCTTCACGCGCAAGCGGTTGGTTGCCGTGCACACGCAGTACTTCACCGGTACGACGCCGCACGACATCGACGAGTGGGATCTGACCCAGGACTTCCCCGGTTCCGGAGACGCTGCGCCACCGGCGATGTGGCTGAGCTCGGTCACGCACACCGGGAAGAGTGGGCCCACAGCCATCACTCTGCCCCCGACGACCTTCGACCGGTACATCTTCGCCAACCGGGTCGACACTCTCGGCGACAAGTACGCGGCGCTGACGCGCAGCAGGATCAAGGAGATCCGCACGGAGACGGGCGCGCGGATCACCGTCAACTACTCAGCAGAGGACTGCGTCCCCGGCCAGAAGATGCCGGCTTCTCCGGAGAGCGACACCTATCGGTGCTACGCCTCCTACTGGAGCCCGCCTGAAGCCAAGGACCCAGTGCTCGACTACTTCAACAAGTTCGTCGTCACGGACGTTCGCGAAGAGGACGGAACTGATCCGTCCGCGGTTCCCGTCGAGACCCATTACGACTACCCGGTCGACGGTGCGGCCTGGCACTACGACGAAGGACAGTTCACCCCGGCCGCCCAGAAGACCTGGGGGGAGTGGCGCGGGTACGACCGCGTCACGACTTCGATCGGTGCGGTCGGCAAGACACGAACCGTGAGTGAGTCCGTCTACCTGCGCGGTATGGACGGCGACCACCTCCCCAGTGGCACCCGGCACGTCTCGGTGCCCGACTCCGACGGTGGCTCGATCGTCGACCAGGACCCGCTGCAGGGGTTCGTGCGGGAAAGCCGTAGCTACCTCGACGACGGCAAGACGATCGACTCCTCGTCGATCAACGACCCGTGGCTGCGGGGGCCGACGGCGACGAGCTCCGACGGCCTGCTCAAGGCGTACATGATCGACACCGGCACCGTTCGGGGCCGGAGCCTGCTCTCCGACGGCAAGACCTACCAGCGCACGCAGGTGAACAAGAAGTTCGACGACAACGGTCAGGTCGTCCAGCAGGAGGACCTCGGCGATCTCGCGAACGCTGCCGATGACACGTGCACGAAGACGACATACGTCGTGAACAACGCCGGCATGTTCGATCGTGCCGACGAGGTTTCGATGTTCGGCGGTACCTGCGCGGGCTCCGCGACGTCGGAGAACAACATCACCGACGTCCAGGTCATCTACGACCACGGCACCTTCGGCAGCGCGCCGACCAAGGGTGACATCACGGAGAACGACACGCTGGACTCGTGGGACGCGTCGGGCAAGCACTTCGTGCCGACCAGCAAGAACTCCTACGACGACTACGGTCGCGAGACGTCGGCGTTCGACGTGTTCGGCAAGGAGACCAAGACCGCGTTCACGCCCGCAGTGGGCGGGCCCGTGACGGCGACCACGATCACCAACCCGAAGGGCTGGACGTCGACGACCACTGTCGAGCCGGCGCGCGGAAACCCCACGTCGTCGGTCGACGCGAACAACATCCGCACCGATATCACCTACGACGCCCTCGGTCGCAAAACGGCGGTCTGGAACCCCGGCCAGTCGACGACTTCGTCTCCGACGGCGAAGTTCGAGTACACCGAGAGCAACACCGCGCCGACGACGGTGCACACGAAAACCTTGCAGGCCAACAGCACCTACAGCGATTCGTACGCGATCTACGACGGCCTCGGGCGTGCTCGGCAGACCCAGGTGCCCGCCGAGGGCGGCGGCCGGATCATCACGGACACGATGTACGACTCGAGGGGGTTGCCGTTCAAGACGAACGGTGCCTACTTCGACGGCACTTCTGCGCCCTCGGGAAACCTCGTTTCCGTCGCGGACAACGTCGTCGTGAATCAGACGGTGAACGAGTACGACACCAGGGGAAGGCAGACCGCGTCGATCCTGATGTCGAAGGGCGTGGAGCAGTGGCGGACGACCACCATCTACGCAGGCGACCGGACGACGACCATTCCGCCGGCGGGTGGCTCGCCGGTCACGGTGGTGTCCGATGTGCAGGGGCAGCCGATCCAGCAGCTCCAGTACACCAGCGGGTACACGCCGGGTGGTGTGAACCCGGCTGACGTAACCAATTACACGTACAACGCGGCCGGTGCCATGACCGCGATGACCGACTCCTCTGGCAACAAGTGGACGATGAGCTACGACCTCCGGGGTCGCAAGATCGCGCAGACCGACCCCGATGCAGGGGCCGCGACGTTCGGCTACGACGCAGCCGGTCAGCTCACGTCCACAACGGACGCACGGGGAAAGAAGCTCTTCTACACCTATGACGAGCTGGGCCGGAAAACAGCTGAAACCCAGGACTCGCCGACCGGCCCGGTGCTGGCCACCTGGACTTACGACACCCTGACGCACGGTCTCGGTCAGCCCGTCGCCTCGACCCGGTTCGACGGCTCATCGGCGTACGTCAATCGCGTGGAGTCCTACGACGCGTTCGGGCGCCCGACCAAGACCGCGGTCGACATCCCGGCGAAGGAAGACGCGCTCGCCGGGACGTACGAGTTCTCCACTAAGTACGACGTGACCGGCGCGGTCACCGAGAACGTCAGCCCCAAGGCCGGCAACCTGCTGCAGGAGCACATCGAGCACACGTACACCGCTCTCGGCCGGCCGGCCACGACGTACACGCTCGACTCCAACGGCGCCCGGACGGACCTCGTCTCGGCGACGGGTTACACGCAGCTCAACGAAATGTCGACGCTGCAGCTCGACGGTCTCACATCGCCTTCCAACGTCGGCGTGACCCAGACCTACGACACGATCACCCGCCGCCCACAGACGACGACCGTCAGCCGTGAAGCTCAGGTCGGCAGCGAGCTCACGAAGCGCAGCTACACCTACGACCCCGCAGGCAACGTCCGGAAGATTTCGGACACCCCGGCGGCGGGCACTTCCGACATCCAGTGCTTCGACTACGACTACCTCCAGCGCCTGACGGACGCGTGGACGCCGTCCTCGGGCGACTGCGCCACGCAGAGGTCTTCGTCGACGCTGGCGGGCGCCGCGCCGTACTGGGACTCCTACACCTACGACAAGTCGGGAAACCGTCTTTCACAGGTCGAGCACCAGGCAGCGGGCGACGTCACCACGACGTACAACTACCCCGACGCGGGTCCGAACGCCGTCGGCCCGCACGCGCTCCAGAGCACCTCGACGACGGGTCCCACCGGTACCTCGACCACGTCGTACACCTACGACGAGTCCGGTTCGACGAAGACCCGGGACGTCGGAGGCGACACCCAGACCTACACCTACGACGCAGAGGGCCACACCGCCACCGAGTCCGACCCGGGTGGGCAAAGCAACTACGTCTACGACGCCGACGGCAACCGGCTCATCTCCCACGACCCGACCGGCGCAACCCTCTCGATCGGCGACCTCGAGATCTTCCAGACCGCCGGCACCCACGCCACCTCCGCGATCCGCTTCTACGACCACGGCGGCAGCCAGGTCGCGGAACGCGCGGGCTCGGCCGGCCTGAAATGGATGCTCGGCGACCTGCAGGGCACGGGTGACCTGTCGGTGACTCAGGGAACGCTGCAGCCGACCAAGCGGTACACCGACCCATTCGGCAACGTCCGCTCGGTCTCGTCCACGTGGCCGGACAAACACGGCTTCGTGGGCGGGTACCAGGACACGACCGGCCTGACGCACCTCGGTGCGCGCGAGTACGACCCGACAACGGGGCGGTTCACGAAGACGGATCCTGAGCTGAATCCGTCTGTGCCGCAGTCGTTCAATGCCTATTCCTATGCGAATGACTCGCCGGTGACGATGTCGGACCCGACCGGGTTGTCGGCGTGTGTGGTGTTCGCCCCTGAGGATGGTGGGCGGTATTGCCTGCCAGGCTCCAAGGAAGCGGCCACGTGCCACTACGGCTGTCACACAACCCCTCCTCCCGGGAATAAGGCGGCGCAGCAGGCGGGCAAGGCGGCTAAGGATCAGTACGTCGCGAGTCACAACGTCAACATGGATGCCTATCGCCAAGCTCAGGCGACTGCGAAGAAGTCCAAGTGGGACGTCTTCGTCGATGCCGCGGGTGAGTTGGTGAAGAGTCTCATCGGCTGGGACGACATCAAGGACTGCGTGACTCAGGGTGCGATTGGCGCCTGCGTTCGGACGATCATCAGCTTCATTCCGTGGGGCAAGATCCTCAAGACCGGTGAAATCGTCGAGGCCTTCTGGAAGGGCGCCCGCGCCCTGGTCACCTTCGGCCGCGAGGTCGAGAAGGCTGAGAAGGTCGTTGTCGACACGGAGCGCGTCCTCGCGGATGCTGAACGCGCCGGCGCTGACGCCGAGCAGATGGCGGTTGAGGCTCAGGAGTCTGCTGCGGCGGCGAAGCAAGCTGCTGAGGAAGCGAAGGCGTCTGGTACCTCGGAGAGCAGCGCCGCGTCCGACAGTGCTCCATCGTGCACACTCAACAGCTTTGTCGCGGGCACGCAGGTGCTCCTGGCCGATGGCACGACCAAGGCAATCGACCAGATCAAGGTCGGCGATGTCGTCCTGACAACTGACCCGGTCACGGGGCGACAGGAACACCACACCGTGGTGGGCACCATCGTCCACGGCAACGAAGACGCCCGTATCGAGCTCACGGTCGAGTCGGGCGGCAAGTCGGGCACGGTCGTGGCCACCGACTGGCATCCCTTCTGGGTCGAGGGCGCCGGATGGACCGCCATCGCCGACCTGAAGCCTGGCGATCACCTACACTCGGCTGATGGTCACCCGTCGACCGTCACTGCCACCCGACGATACTCGGACGGTTCCAGGGTCTACGACCTCACCGTTGATGGATTCCATGATTTCTATATCGATATCATTGGATCAATTTCATTTCTGGTGCACAATTGCGGCGGCCCGATCAATGTTACCCCGAAGGGCGCAAAGCATGTTTTGGAAAGGCATTTCAGAAAGGGGGAGCTTTCAGCTGGTAAGAGTCATTTTCATGACTCCGAATCCGTTCACCAGTTGGCCGCTCAGGCGCAAAGTACGCCCTTCGTATTCGAACAGTCCGGGGGTAGGCTGCAGCGAGTCGTTCCCGACGCTGGTCGATCTGTCGGAATTGACCGATCGGCCGGGACGGAGACGAGGACGTACACTGCGGTTACTGAGTCAAATGGCGATATTGTCACGATGTTTCCAGGGTTGCCTGCGACGTTGGGGACACCGCGGTTGTGAACTGGGAACTGTTGAGGGAGGTGCTCGGTGTCGTTTACTGTAGAGGTCCGAGATGAAAGTGGTCGGACTCAGAGTTCGTTGGAGCTTGACTCGGATTTTGCTCGGGCGGTTCCGTCGGTCGACGACGCCGCGTACCCCGTGTTGAGGTATCTCGATGAATATGGCGACACGGTCTACAATTCACTACAAGCGAAGGATCTTGTTGGTGAACTGAGGTCAATAGTTCGCAAAAATCCTACTATTCAGGGTCAGGTAAATTCACTGATTGCGCTAGTGGAAATTGTAGCCAAATCTACGCATCTGTATGTCATATTTATTGGAGATTGACCGCGGGTGGATTATTGGGAAAATTGAAGAATGCGGTGTGGATCAGGTAAGTAAGGATTGAGCGGCAGCGTGGGCCTTCGCCGCGTCGGGTTCGTCGCCGGTGATCACGTCGGTGTAGATGAAGGATTCGCCGAGGCGGACGAGGATGTAGGCGAGGTCTGGGGCCGGCAGTGGGGTGGTCAGGCGGCCGGCTGAGATCTCGGTAGAAAGCAAGTCCGTCAGTTGGGCGATGGTGCGCGACTGGACCACGCTCGCCTTCGTGGTCAACAGCCGCAGCGCGCGTTCTGGTTCTCGCTGGAGAAAGGTGCGGAAAGCCACGGACGAGTTCACCGTCGAGACAAAAGACCCGATGGCGTCGGCGATGCCAAGAGCGCCGCGGCCGGTGAAGGTGACGTTGTCGAAGACCGCGGATGTCTCCGACCACAGGATCTCGCCCAGGAGGTGGTCGCGGCTGCCGACCCAGCGGTGGAGGGTGGCGCGGGAGACGTCCAGCTCAAGAGCGAGCTCGCGCATGTCCACGCGGCGGCCTGAGAGGAACCACGTGCGCGCCAGGGCGAAGGCGGACGCGGGGTCTGGGCGGGAGCGGAAGGGCGTGTCGATGGTGTGAGACGTTACCACATAGTGTCGCAACAGTGAGACATCTGGCAGAATGTCTCACCGAAGCGGTCCGCGAACGAAGAGGTGGCGAAACCAAGATGCGTGCTGTGCAGGTGACCGAGTTCGGCGGTCCCGAGGTCCTGACCCCGGTCGAGCTGCCGGAGCCCACGCCCGACAAGGGGCAGGTGCTGATCGACGTCGATCGCGTCGGGGTGAACTACGCGGATACGCATCAGGCGGAGAACTCGTACCTGGCGCCGAGCAAGTTGCCGCTCGTGCCGGGCGGCGAGGTGGTCGGGCGGACGCAGGACGGCAGGCGGGTCGTCGCGCTGCTCAACGGTGGGGGTGGGTACGCGGAGAAGGCCGTCGCCGAGGAGGTGATGGCGTTCGAGGTGCCCGAGGGTGTCGACGACCTCAACGCGTTGTCCATGCTGGTCCAGGGTGCGACCGCGTGGATCCTGCTGCGCAAGAACGCCCACCTCGAGCCCGGTGAGTCCGTGGTGGTGCACGCGGCGGCCGGGGGTGTCGGGTCGATCGCCGTGCAGCTGGCGAAGGTGTGGGGCGCCGGGCGGGTCATTGCGACGGCCAGCAGCGAGGAGAAGCGCGAGCTGGCATTGCAGCTCGGCGCCGACGTGGCGGTCGACTCCCGAGCTGAGAACATGACCGAGACGCTCCTGCAGGCCAACGGCGGCAAGCGCATCGACGTCGTCCTCGACATGGTCGGTGGCACCACGACGGACCAGAGCATCGCGGCACTGGCGCCGTTCGGCCGCCTCGCGTTCTACGGCATGGCCGGCCGCCAGCAGCCCAAGCCCGTGGAGCTGCGCAACCTGCTCGGCCACAGCACCACGGTCACCGGCATGTGGCTGCCGCACGTCTTCCGCCTGCCCGGCAACGTCTTCGGCACCGCCCTGACCGAGCTCTTCACCCTCATTCAGGACGGCAAGCTCCGCGCCATCGCCGGCGGCGAGTACGCCCTCGCCGACGCCCGCGCGGCCCACGAAGCCCTCCGCTCCCGCGGCACGGTCGGCAAGCTGCTGCTGGACCCGCGCAAGTAGCTAAACCGCAGGTGGAGTGGCCAGGAGAGCCTCCAGGGGCGCAGCCTTGTGGAGGCACTCCTGCCACTCCGCCGCGCTGTCCGAGTCGGCCGTGATGCCGCCGCCGACGCCCAGGGCGATGCGGCCCGAGGAGATCTCGAAGGTGCGGATGGCGACGTTCAGCTCCAGACCCGCCACCGGTGACAACATCCCGACAGCTCCCGTGTAGACGCCACGTGCAACCGGTTCCAGGGCGGCGATCTCGTCCAGCGCACGGATCTTCGGGGCGCCAGTCACCGAACCCGGCGGGAATGTCGCGTCGAGCAAAGCCGAATCTGAGACGCCGTCGGCCAGCACGCCCTCCACAGTGGACGCCAGGTGCCACACGCCCGGCGCCGGTTCCACGGTGAGCAGCGAAGGCACCACCACACTCCCGACCGCGCACACCCGTCCCAGATCGTTGCGCACCAGGTCGGTGATCATCACGTTTTCGGCGACGTCCTTCACCGACTGGCGCAACAAGAGAGCGTTCCCGTCGTCGGACGGGCCCCGTCGCGGCAACGTGCCCTTGATCGGCGTGGAACGCACTCGGCGGCCGTGCCGGGACAGGAACAGCTCCGGCGACAACGACACCACCGAACCCCAAGAGCCGGTGACAAAAGCAGCACGCCGAGGGGACAGGCGGGAAACGCCCTCCGAGAACAACGCGGCGGGCGACCCCGAGAACGTCCCCGCGAACCGCGTGCACACGTTCGCCTGAAACAGCTCCCCGGCCTCGATAGAGGCGACGCACGATTTCACCGCCTGCTCGTGTGAAGCAGCAGAAGGCCGCTCCAACGACGAAGCAGCCCACGACAAAGAAGCAGAACCGGAAAGCACCGAATCCACAGTGGACAACAACGGCAAGGGATCATCCGCCAGCGACTCGAACCAGCACGCACCGGCGGAATCCCACCGCAGCACGTGATCCGCCCACCCCCACGCCGAAGCCGGAAACCCCGAAGACCGTCCCGAAGGGTCAGCCGAGTCGTACGACAGGTAACCGAACCACCCGCCCCCGACGCAACCCGGCGGCGCGGCAACCGAAAAACCGGCGGGAAACGCCCTCGGCGCAACCGAAACGAACGGCGCCACCACCGCCGGCGACCCGAACCACGACCCGCACAACGCCGCCGGCTGCGCGCGCCCGCTGACAGCGGCAAAGGCGGACAACAACGTGACGGCCCGTGAAGGTGTCACGTCCGTGGTCAACCGCTGCCGGAAGAACCGCACCCGGACATTCTGCCCCACTCAAAACCACGAAAAGGAAAACGTGATCAGAGCAGCACGTCCGACATAGTGAACGGATAGACCACCGCGTCCTGCGCGACCGGTCCCGCCACGCCCGGCAGCCTGGAGAACGCGTGCTGGTGCAGCCCGAGCCGCGCGTGGAACCAGCCGGGCCGGCCGGGAATGCCGTTGTGCCGCACCAGCCACAGCACCACGTCGGGGTCGGCCCAGCGGTCGGGGTGCAGGCGATGGGCCCAGCAGTCGTGGGCGGCATACACGAGCACGCGCCGGATCCGGGCCGCGTGCCGCACGTGCTTGATCCACGCCTTCACGAACCGGTCGTCGACGCTGACCGCGTCCACTTCCAGCGCGGGGGCCAGCGAGCCGGGCGCAAAAGCCCCGAGCTTGCTGGCCGTCCGCACGAAGTGCTCGGCCTGGTCGTGCACGGCGCCCGGCCGCGCGAAGTGCCGGGCGCCGGTGTGCAGACCAGCGTGCTGAGCCGACGTGAGCATCCGTTCCGCGCCGGGGTCGCGCCAGTTCACGTTCTCGCTGATCGTCACCGACGCGAAGCGGACGTCGGCGGCACGCACCGCCGTCCAGTCGAGCACCTGCTCGCGATGGGTGAGCGTGAGCCCACGCTCGCTCTCCGGTTCGGTCACGCCAGCCCCACGTCCGGTGAAGTGAAAGGCCACCCTACGTCGGCAAACGAGCAGCGGCACAAATCGAACCCCGGCGTGTCCGACGTCCGATCAGGCGTTTTCCCGCTGGAACGTGCGCGTGCCCCACCAGATCGCGAGCACCGCCATCACGAGCACCACCACGCTGCCGGTGAACAACGCGTCCATGGAGTAGTCGCCGCGGAAGCTGTTGCGCTCCACGTCCACCACATGCCGGAACGGGTTGATCTGCGAAATCGTGTACAGCCACTTCGGCGCCAGGCCGGCCGTGATCGGGATGAGGATCCCGGACAGCAGGAGCAGCGGCATGAGCACCGCGTTCAGCAGCGCGGGGAACGACTCCTCGCTCTTCAACGTGAGCGCCAGCGCGTATGAACACGAAGCCAGCGTCAGCGCCAGCAGGAACACGATCAGCAGGCTCAGCAGCACCCCGCCGACCGGCGCATTCAGGTCGAACACCAGGTACGCGAGCACGATGATCAGCACCGACTGCACCACCGCCTGCAACGCGTTGGCCAGCACCTTCCCGAGCAGCAGCGCCGCGCGGCTCACCGGTGTGACGCGCAGCCGTTCGACCACGCCGGAGCGGTAGTCGGCGAGCAGCGAGAACCCGACGAACGAGCTGCCGAACAGTGCCAGCTGCGCGATGAGCGCGGGGGTGAGCACCATCCAGCCGTCGACGTCGGACAGGCCCTGCGCGTTGAGCGTCTTCACCAGCAGGGGCCCGAAGAAGAACAGGTACAGCAGCGGCTGCATGATCCCGATCAGCAGCCACGCGGGATTGCGCAGCGCCGCGGTCATGTCACGGCGGAAGATCAGCCACGTGTCAAGCAACACCGGACACCTCCGGGGAACTCGGCTGCTCGGAGTCGCGCAGGGTGCGGCCGGTCAGGGTGAGGAACACGTCGTCGAGCGTCGGGCGCGTGACCTGCATGGACGTCATGGTGATGTCCTTCGCGTCGAGCGCGCGCAGCAGCTCCGGCATGGCCGTGTCGCCGCGCGGCACGCGGAAGCGGATCGACCCGCCGGCCACGTCGAACTCGTGCGCGCCCGTGAGCTGGCGGGCGACATCCGCCGCGTCCGTGGCCACCGACGGGTCGACGCCGATCACCACGCCGTCGCCGGAAACCCGGGACTTCAGCGAGTCGGGCGTGCCCTCGGCGACGATCCGGCCGTCGTCGATCACGATCAGCCGGTCGGCCAGCGCGTCGGCCTCGTCGAGGTAGTGCGTGGTCAGGAAGATCGTCACGCCGTGCTCCGCGCGCAGGCGCCGGATGTGGTCCCACAGGTTCGCGCGGCTCTGCGGGTCGAGCCCGGTCGAGGGCTCGTCGAGGAACACGAGGCCCGGGTTGTGCACGAGCCCGAGCACGATGTCGAGGCGGCGCCGCTGACCCCCCGGACAGCGTCTTCGTGAGCCGCTGGTCCAGCCCCGCGAGGTCGAGCTGCTCGCTGAGCACCGCGCCGCGCGCGATCGCGTCGGCCTTCGACATGCCGTAGAGCCGGCCTTGCAGCTCGATCTCCTCGGCGACGCGCACTTCCGGCGACGCGCCCCCGCCCTGCGCGACGTAGCCGATGTTGCGCCGGACCCCCAGCGGATCGGCGAGCAGGTCGTGCCCGCCGACGGTCGCCGTCCCGGCCGACGGCTTCAGCAGCGTGGTGAGCATGCGCAGGGTCGTCGTCTTGCCCGCCCCGTTCGGGCCCAGGAACCCCACCAGCTCGCCGGCCTCCACATCGAGGTCGACCCCCTTGACGGCGTGGACTTCACCCCCGCCCCGGCCCTTGCGGCGGAACCGCCGCTCGAGCCCGCGTGCCGTGATCATGAAGAACCCCTCTCCTCCCAGAGATCAACTAGTCAAAGTTGACTAATCGACGAGCACACTGTGCCCGAGCCGGTTGCGCTAGTCAAATTTGATTACTCGGCGGGCTTGCGGAACAACGGTTCGGCGTCGTCGGCCATCACGTACTCGCCCTTCTCGAGGCGTTCGATCAGCTGCTCCAGCCACGTGTGGCTCGCGCCCGAGATGCCGGCCCACAGCCGGAACAGCTCCACGACGTGCGGCGGCTGGCCCCAATCGGCCTGATCGTCGAGCATCAGCCGCGCCCGGCGTTCCTCGCCTTCGAGGTGCACGAGCCGCTGCCGCAGCAGGCTGATCGCGTGCTGGCGGGGTAGCGCGGGCATGAGCCCGATGCCCGCCGACATCTCCGGATGACCCACCTCGGGATCGGACAACGCGCGGGTCAGCAGCAGCTGGAACTCCTGCTCGCCGTCGTCGGTCAGCCGGTAGGCAACGCGGTCGGGTCCCGAGTCACCCGGCTCGACGTCCACCTTCTCCAGCAGGTTCTCGGCCGTCATCTTCTTCAGGGCGTGGTAGATCGAACCCGGCTGGACGTTGGCCCACTTCTCCGCCGACCAGGTGAGCAGCTCCCGGCGCACCTGGTAGCCGTGCGCCCGGCCGAACATGCGCACGACCCCGAGCACGAGCAGACGCGTCGCCGACACCGCTTCTCCCTTCGCGTACCGCCCACAAACGCCTTGGACGGTTTCCGTAGGCTAAACAGGTATGAGCACCTCTGTGTTGACAGCGGTGGCCTGGCCCTACGCCAACGGCCCCCGCCACATCGGCCACGTATCCGGATTCGGCGTCCCGTCCGACGTCTTCTCCCGCTACCAGCGAATGGCCGGCAACCGGGTGCTCATGGTGTCCGGTACCGACGAACACGGCACGCCGATCACCGTCCAGGCCGACAACGAGGGCCTCACCCCGCAGCAGACCGCCGACAAGTACACCCGCCAGATCGACGAGGACCTGCGCGGCCTCGGCCTGTCCTACGACCTGTTCACCCGCACCTCCACCGGCAACCACGCCGAGGTCACGCAGCAGATCTTCCTCGCGCTCAACCGCAACGGCTACGTGGTCCCGAAGACCACGCGCGGCGCGATCAGCCCGTCGACCGGGCGAACGCTGCCCGACCGCTACGTCGAGGGCACCTGCCCGATCTGCGGCTACGAGTTCGCGCGCGGCGACCAGTGCGACAACTGCGGCAACCAGCTCGACGCCGCCGAGCTCATCAACCCGCACTCGCGCATCAACGGCGAGACGCCGAAGTTCGTCGAGACCGAGCACTACTTCCTCGACCTGCCCGCGTTCACCAAGACGCTCGGCGACTGGCTGTCGACGAAGAACGACTGGCGCCCGAACGTCCTCAACTTCACCAAGAACCTCATCGACGACATGCGCCCGCGCCCGATCACGCGCGACCTCGACTGGGGCGTGAAGATCCCGCTCGACGGCTGGCGCGACCAGTCGATGAAGCGCTTCTACGTGTGGTTCGACGCGGTGATCGGCTACTTCTCCGCCAGCGTCGAGTGGGCCCGCCGCTCCGGCAACCCCGACGCGTGGCAGGAGTGGTGGAACAACGCCGACGCGCGCTCCTATTACTTCATGGGCAAGGACAACATCACCTTCCACGCCCAGATCTGGCCGGCGCTGCTGCTCGGCCACAACGGCGAGGGCGACCACGGCGGCCAGCCGGGTAAGTACGGCAAGCTGCACCTGCCCGACGAGATCGTGTCCAGCGAGTTCCTCACCATGAGCGGCTCGAAGTTCTCCACCTCGCGCGGCACCGTCATCTACGTGCACGACTTCCTGCGCGAATTCGGCCCCGACGCGCTGCGCTACTTCATCTCCGTGGCGGGCCCGGAGACGCAGGACACCGACTTCACGTGGGACGAGTTCGTCCGCCGCACGAACTTCGAGCTGGCCAACGAGTGGGGCAACCTCGTGAACCGCTCGATCTCGATGGCGCACAAGAACGTCGGCGCGATCCCGCGTCCGGACGCCCCCACGGCGGCCGACGAGGAGCTGAAGACGCTGTCGCGCAAGGCGTTCGACGTCGCCGGTGCCCACCTGGCCCGCTCGCGCTTCAAGGCGGCGGCGTCCGAGGCCATGCGCGTGGTCACGGCGGCGAACCGGTACCTGTCGGACCAGGAGCCGTGGAAGCTCAAGGACGACCCCGCGCGCCGTGACAGCGTGCTGCACACGGCGTTGCAGGTGGTCAGCGACGCGAACACGCTGCTCACGCCGTTCCTGCCGCACTCGGCGCAGAAGGTGCACGAGGCGCTGGGCGGCACGGGCGTGTGGGCCGCGCAGCCGGAGCTGCAGGAGGTCGAGGACCTCGACATCCCGGGCCGGATCAACCCGATCCTGACCGGCGACTACGCGGGCGAGCAGGCCAAGTGGGAGTCGCAGCCGATCGAGGTCGGCCGTCCGCTGCAGAAGCCGACGCCGCTGTTCACCAAGCTCGACCCGGGCCTCGGCGAGACCGGCCCCGACTGGGCGCCGATCGTCAAGTGACCCCCATGCGGCGTTCGGTGCGCCGGCCGCACCGAACGCCGCATGGGGTGCGTTGAGCGCACCGAACGCCACATTGGGGTGCTTCGCGCGCCACCACCCTCGAAGCGGCGGTGAGCCCGCGCAGTAGCGTCTTGGGCATGGGTGAAGACAAGCGCGAACTGCCGCCGATCCCGGACCGTCTCCCGGCCGCCGTGGTCGACGCCCACACCCACCTCGACGCGTGCGGCGCGAAGACCGCCGCCGACGTGACGGCCATGGTCGACCGCGCCGAACGCGCCGGGGTGGCCCGCGTCGTCACGGTCGCCGACGACCTCGCCTCGGCGCGCTGGGCCGTCGACGCGTCCACGTGGGACGAGCGCGTGTTCGCCGCCGTCGCCGTGCATCCCACGCGCACCAAGGACTTCGGCGACGCCGACAAGTCCGAAGTGGAGCGTCTGGCGTCGGCCGAGCGCGTGGTCGCCGTCGGCGAGACCGGCCTCGACTACTACTGGGACTACTCGCCGCACGACGCCCAGCAGGACGCGTTCCGCTGGCACATCGACCTCGCCAAGCGCCTCGGCAAGACGCTGATGATCCACGACCGCGAGGCCCACGAGGACGTGCTGCGCATCCTGGACGAAGAGGGTGCACCGGACACCGTCGTCTTCCACTGCTTCTCCGGCGACGAGCACATCGCGCGCCGCTGCCTCGACAAGGGCTACGTGCTCTCGTTCGCCGGCACCGTCACCTTCAAGAACGCCCGCGGGCTCCACGAGGCCGCGCGGCTCGCGCCGGCGGGGCAGTACCTCGCCGAGACCGACGCGCCGTTCCTGACCCCCCACCCGTTCCGTGGGCGCCCGAACGAGCCCTACTGCACCGCCTACACCGTCCGGCACCTCGCGGCGCTGAGGGGCGAAGCGGTTCACGAGGTGGCCCAGGCGGTCCGGACCACCGCCGAACGCGTCTACCAATTGCCCAGTGTCACAACGGGTTGAACGGATTGCGACGTTCGGGGAGCGCAGTAGCCCACACTGACGAGTGACACAGGTCACGACACTCCGAGGGGTGTTTGCGCAACCCGGCGACCTCCGTTACTGTCCCGTGATCGTGCCGGTCGGAACCGTGGACGCGGATCCGGCTGATACGCCCACAGTCACGTCAGTGCACGTCGGGGAAGCGGCACCGAGGTTGGTACGACTCGGGACCGTGACGATGGCGCTGGCTGGGGGTGTCGGACTTGAGAGGCGCGCCGAATGGTGCGTCGCGACGAAGGAACAGGTCGTGGTGACACGTCCTGTCCTGGGAAAGGGAACGACCCAGTGACTGGTAGTAGGCAGGGTGGCTCGCGCCATAGCACCGAGAATCGTGGTGCTGCGCAGACCCTTTTCACTTCCGCTGGTTCGGTGGCCGTGCTCGACCGCGAGCTCGAAGACACCGCATACGGGGACCTCGGGTTCTCCGACGAGCTGTACGTGACCGAGCAGGACGTGCTGGCCGCTCTCGGCCCTGACGCCGACGCGATGATGGCCGAGATCGACGTCGACGTCGACGAGCTGATCCGGCTGATCAACGCCGAGACCACCATGCTCCCGCCGCTCGCCATCCCGGACGAGCTCGCCGAGGACCGCACCGCCACTCCGGAGGCCAAGAAGGTCGCCGTCGAGGAAGGCCTGCGCGAGGCGACCCGCACCTGGAAGCGCCGCTTCCTCAAGGGTGCTGTGCTCTCCGTCCTGATCGCCGTCGGCGGCGGCGGTGCCGCGGCGCTGGCGATGAACAAGAGCGTGACCGTCGACGTCGACGGCCACGAGGTCACCGTCCACAGCTACGGCGACACCGTCGGCGAGGTCCTGGAAGACGCCGGCCTCTCCGTCGGCGCCCACGACTCGCTCTCGCCCTCGCCGCAGGCCGAGGTCGGCGACGGCGGCGTCATCAAGCTCGAGCGCGGTCGCCAGCTGAACCTCGTGGTCGACGGTGTGTCCCGCCCGTCCTGGGTGCGCGCGACCACGCTCGGCGAGGCCATGACCCAGCTCGGCATGGCCGACATGATGGGCAAGGGCGCCTGGACGTCGATGCCCGGCACCGGCGAGCTGCCGCTCGAGGGCTCGACCGTGCAGGTCAAGACCCTCAAGCACATCACGCTTTTCGACGGCACCAACGCGCCGCGCCAGGTCACCACGAACGCGGTGACCACCAAGGAGTTCCTCTCCGACTTCAAGATGAACCTCGGCCCGGACGACGCGGTCGAGGGTGGTCTGAACGTCTCCCTCAAGGACGGCGCCGAAGTCCACGTCAGCCGCATGGGCATCTCGATGGTCAACCAGCAGGAGACCATCGACCCCGACGTGCAGAAGGTCGACGACCCGACGCTCGAGCAGGGCAAGACCACCGTTCAGGACCCGGGCACCCCGGGCCAGAAGATGGTGACCTACAAGGTCACCAAGAAGAACGGCGAAGAGGTCTCCCGCGAGCAGGTCTCGGTGAAGGTCCTCCTCGAGGCCAAGCCGAAGATCCTCAAGGTGGGCACGAAGAAGCCCGCCGACCCGGCGATCGGCGACGGTTCCGCGTGGGACCGGATCGCAGCGTGCGAGGCCGGCGGCAACTGGGCGATCAACACCGGCAACGGCTACTACGGCGGCCTCCAGTTCGACAAGCGCACCTGGGATGCCTACGGCGGCGACCAGTACGCGGCGTACCCGAACCAGGCTTCGCGCGCGCAGCAGATCTCGATTGCCGAGAAGGTCCGCGACGCTCGCGGTGGCTACAGCGCCTGGCCGGTCTGCGGCAAGCGGGCCTGAGTTCCGCAGTTCCCGAGGCTCGGTAGGCTTCCCCGGTGGTTGAACTGCTGGGGCCTGCCGAGATCCGCGGGCTGGCGGACGAGCTCGACGTCCGGCCGACGAAGAAGCTCGGCCAGAACTTCGTGCACGACCCCAACACGGTTCGCCGCATCGTCGAGCTGGCCGGAGTTCAGCCGGGCGATGTCGTTCTCGAGGTCGGCCCCGGGCTGGGGTCGCTGACGCTGGGCCTGCTCGACGCCGGTGCCCGCGTGGTGGCCGTCGAGATCGATCCGAAGCTGGCGGCGCGGCTTCCGCGCACGGCCGCCGAACGCGCCGCTTCCGTCGCGGATCAGCTGACCGTGGTCGGCGCCGACGCGTTGCGGATCAGCGCGGCGGACCTGCCGGCCGAGCCCGTGTCGCTGGTGGCGAACCTGCCGTACAACGTCGCGGTCCCCGTCGTGCTGCACCTGCTGGCCGAGCTGCCGTCGCTGCAGCGCGGGATGGTGATGGTCCAGACCGAGGTCGCCGACCGCATGGCCGCCGGTCCCGGCAGCCGCATCTACGGCGTGCCCAGCGTGAAGCTCGCTTGGTACGGCCCGGCGCGCAAGGTCGGCGCCGTGCCGCGGTCGGTGTTCTGGCCGGTGCCGAACGTCGACTCGTCGCTCGTGTCCTTCGAACGCGGCACTCCGGTGGAGGGCGTCGAGCGGCAACGCCTGTTTGAAGTCGTCGACGCCGCGTTTTCCCAGCGCCGCAAGACACTGCGCGCGGCTCTCGCCGGCTGGGCCGGCTCGGCCGACCGCGCGGGTGAGCTCCTCGTGGCGGCCGGCATCGACCCGAAGACGCGCGGCGAGCAGCTCGACGTGCACGACTTCGTGCGGCTCGCGGCTCAAGCCTGAAACAGCCGTGCCAGGTGGTAGTCCAGCGTCGCCAGGACCTCGCCCGGCGTGAAGCGGCCGTGGAGGACGTCGAGGCCGAGTCCGGTGAAGCCCGCGACCAGGAGGTTCGCTTCCTGCCGCGGCTGGACGCCGGGCGGGAGAACCGTGCGGCGCAGCAGGCTGGTGAGCAGGTCCTCGATCGGCGTCTCGGCCTGCAGGAAGACCTTCGCCAGCGCCGGGTCGCTGTGGGTGCGGCTGAAGTAGGCGCGGTGGACGCGTAGCGACAGCTCACGCTCGGCGTCCAGCGGCAGCAGTTCCGTGAGCAGCGTCCGGACCACGCCGCGCACGCTCTGGTCGACCTGCGCCGCGATGCGGGCCTGCGTGCGCTGCTCGCCGCGTTCGTGCAGATAACGCAGGGAGAGCACGAGCAGATTGTGCTTCGTCTCGAAGTAGTACTGCACCAGCCGCAGCGACACGCCCGCCTCGGCGGCCACCTCGCGCATGCTCACGGAGTCGAGCCCGCGTTCGGCCGCGATCCGCCACACCGCCGTGGCGATCTCGCGCCGGCGCTGCTCGTGGTCGACCCGGTGCGCCACGGTTCTCCTCCGCGTTGGTGATACAACTGTATAGGATACGCGTGTATCACCGATGGGGTGAGCCGGCCGGAATCGGCTCGCGGACGGGAGCGGGTGTCCGGCCGGGAAGACGCGGTGTCTCGCCGTGGCGAACTACCTGGCCGAACCGTCATTTACCCACGCGCGGGCCGTCGCGGAATTGTCGGGCCGGAATCGCGCCTCCACCAGGGATCGGCGGCGTCCACAGTGGAATAAGGGCTGGATTCGCCGCGCGGAAGAAATTCGGTGCCGGAGCTTTTGGGGTCCACGATGTGGCTGCGGGTGTCCCGGTATCCGGGCACCACCACTCGTGTGATCTGCACCAACGCGCTTGCGTTCACCCAATGGGATCGGCTTTACTCAGAAACGTCCATCCCGAGCGACTGAGAGACCTGGCTCGCCGAAGTCGCAGCAACCACCCCCCATGGGGCAGGTGCTACAGCCAGGACCGATGGAGGCTGTTTCCGATGCAGAGGGTAGCCCGCCCGCTCCTGTTGACCCGGCGGCGCGTCGTCGATGAAGGTCGCCGCACGGTATGTGCGTGTCGACGCTCCACAGTCATCGCCTGATCTTTCTTCCGCAATTCTGCGCACCGTCCGAAAAGGACGGTAATTCGGTGACGCCCGGCGCGCCCGGAAACGGTGCTGCGCCTCATGCCTGGAGCTCTCTTCGTGATCACTGTCGAAAACGTGTCCAAGTCCTTTCCCCTCAACGGAAATCCGGTCGCCGCGCTGCGTGATGTGAGCGTCGACGTGCAGGCCGGCTCCCTCTTCGGCGTGGTGGGTCCCGCCGGCTCCGGCAAGTCCACGCTCGCCCGCTGCATCGCCCTGCAGGAGCGCCCGGACCGCGGTGTCGTGCGGCTCGACGGCCTCAACACCGGTGCGCTCGACGGCCGACGGCTGCGTGAGGTCCGCCGTCAGCTGGGTGTCGTCGGCACCAAGCCGGAGCTGCTCGCCGAGCGCACCGTGGCCGGCAACATCGCCACGCCGCTGGAGCAGCTCGGCGTCGACGGCCCGCAGCGCAAGAGCCGCGTCGGCAACCTGCTCGACCTCGTGGGCCTCACCGCCCGGGCCGCGCAGAAGCCGGCCGACCTCACGCCCGGCCAGCTGCGCCGCGTCGCCGTGGCCAAGGCCCTCGCCGCCGGCCCCGCCGTGCTGCTCGCCGACGACCCCACCGCCGGCATCGCCCCCGAGGAGGCCGGCGCCGTGCTCGCCGTGCTCGACCGGGCGCGCGCCGAGCTGGGCACCACCGTGCTCCTGACCACGCCCGACGCCGGTGTCGTCCGCCGCGTCTGCGACGACGTCGCGGTGCTCGAAGACGGCGCGGTCGTCGAACGCGGTCACGTGCTGGACCTCATCGCCTCGCCGGGCAGCTGGACCGCGCAGGCGGTGCTGCCGGCCATCGAGACCGCCCGCGCGCAGGCCGCGAAGTACGACCGGTCCGCCGACGTCGTGCTGATCGGCTTCGCGTCCGTCGGCGCCCTGCTGCCCGAGGCGGCCGGCCGCTTCGACGTGGAGGTCGCCACCATCGGCGGCGGTCTCACGCGCATCGGCGACACCCCGATCGCCCGCTTCCGCATCGGCGTCCGCGGCGAGCGCGCCGACGCGGCGCTGGCGTGGATCGCCGACCGTGGCGCCCACGTGACGCCGGCCGTGCGGGCCGCGCAGAGCGTCGCCGCCTGACCGCTCGCCACACCTCCGGCTCACCGCGCCCCACTGTGGCGTTCGGTGCGTTCAACGCAACGAACGCCGCATTGGGTGCGTTGAGCGCAACCAACGCCACGGTGGGGTGCGGTGGGACTGGGGGACGGGAGAGTCGGGAGCGTGTCCGAGAGGTTGGGACAGCCGTCCTGAAAACGGCTGTTTTCTCCTGGTGGGGAGGCCAGGCGCCCGGCCACGTAGGCTTGACGGGTGCTCGCCGTAGTTCCACCACCAGTCACCGTCCGGGTCCCGGCCAAGGTCAACCTGCACCTGGCCATCGGTGACCTGCGCGAGGACGGCTACCACGACTTGGTCACCGTCTTCCAGGCGTTGTCGCTCACGGACGAGGTGACCGTCGCGGTCACCGACGACCCGGGGCTCGAGGTCTTCGGCGAGGGGGAGGGGTCGGTGCCCACCGACGCCACAAACCTCGCCTGGCGCGCGGCCCAGGAGCTCGCCACCTACGCCGGTCGCGCCGAAGGCGACGACCCGAAGGTGCGGATCGTGCTGCGCAAAGGCATCCCCGTCGCGGGCGGCATGGCGGGCGGGAGCGCCGACGCGGCGGCGACGCTCGTCGGCCTGGCCTCGCTGTGGAAGCTCGACGTGACGCGCGACGAGCTGGCCGCCATCGCGGGCAAGCTCGGCAGCGACGTGCCCTTCGCGCTCTACGGCGGCACCGCGCTCGGCACCGGCCGCGGTGAGCAGCTCGTGCCCGTGCTGTCGCGCCACACGTTCCACTGGGTGCTCGCGTTCGACACCGAAGGCCTGTCGACGCCGAAGGTGTTCGGCGAGCTCGACCGCCTTCGCACCGACGGCAACCCGCCGCGCATCGGCTCGCACACCCCCGTGGTCGAGGCTCTCGCCTCGGGTGACCCGCGTCAGCTCGCGCTGCTGCTGGGCAACGACCTGCAGGCGGCCGCCGTGTCGCTGCGCCCCGGCCTGCGCCGCACGCTGCGTGCGGGCGTGAACGCGGGCGCGCTGGCCGGCTGCGTGTCCGGCTCGGGGCCCACGTGCGCGTTCCTCTGCGCCGACGCGCAGGCCGCCGTCGAGGTGGCGGCCGAGCTGTCCGGCGCCGGCGTGTGCCGGACGGTGCGCGTCGCCCACGGCCCGGTGCCCGGCGCCCGGCTGGTCGGCGGAGACGACGCACCCCGTGGCGCGCCACCGCGCGTGCACGCCTGAACTTCTAGTCCACTGTGGAAAGGATCGGCTGAATCGGATGGCCAACCTGGTCAACCTGGAGTCGGTGAGCAAGTCGTACGGCGTGAAACCGCTGCTGGACGGCGTTTCGCTCGGCGTCGCCGCAGGACAGCGCATCGGTGTGGTCGGTCTCAACGGAGGCGGCAAGACGACGTTGCTGGAGGTGCTCGCGGGTCTGAGCGAGCCGGATTCCGGCCGCGTGAGCCATGTTCGTGATCTGCGCATGGCCGTCGTCACCCAGCGCACCGAGCTGCCTTCGGGCAGCACGGTCGGCGACGTCGTGCTCGAACGCTATGGCGCGGAACACGAATGGGCCGCCGACGCACGCGTACGGTCCATTGTGGACGGGCTCGGGATCACCGCGATCGGCCTCGACACCCCGACCGCGAACCTGTCCGGTGGCGAACGCCGTCGCGTCGCGCTGGCCGCGGCGCTGACCGGCGAGCTCGACCTCGTGGTGCTCGACGAGCCCACCAACCACCTGGACGTCGAAGGTGTCCGGTGGCTGGCCGATCACCTGCTGGCCCGCCGCATCGCCGTGGTGGTCGTGACCCACGACCGGTGGTTCCTCGACACCGTCGCGAGCCTCACGTGGGAGGTCGCCAACGGTCGGGTCGAGCAGTACGAAGGTGGTTACGCCGACTGGATCTTCGCGCGCGCCGAGCGGGCGCGCCTGGCCGCGACGGCCGAGGAGAAGCGGCAGAACCTGGCGCGCAAGGAGCTGGCGTGGCTGCGCCGCGGCCCGCAGGCGCGCTCGTCGAAGCCGCGCTACCGCGTGGAAGCCGCCGAGGCGCTGATCGCCGACGTGCCGCCGCTGCGCGATTCCGTGGAGCTGATGGCGTTCGCGAAGCGCCGGCTCGGCAAGACGGTGCTGGAGCTGGAAGACGTGTCGTTGAGCGTCGGCGACCGGACGCTGCTCGACCACGTGACGTGGCGGATCGGGCCGGGTGACCGCGTGGGTCTCGTCGGCGTGAACGGTTCGGGCAAGACCTCGCTGCTCAAGCTGCTCGGCGGCGACGTCGAACCGGAGACCGGGCGGCGGATCGAGGGCAAGACCGTGGCGCTCGCGCACCTGCGCCAGGAGCTCGACGACCTGCCGGGCGACCTGCGCGTGCTGCAGGCGATCGAGCAGGTGGCCGGGCGCGTGGTGTTCGGCAAGCAGGAGATGACGGCCTCGCAGCTGGGCGAGAAGCTCGGCTTTCCGCCCGAACGGCAGTGGACGCCCGTCGGTGACCTGTCGGGTGGCGAGCGGCGCCGGCTGCAGCTGTGCCGGCTGCTGATGGCCGAGCCCAACGTGCTGCTGCTCGACGAGCCCACCAACGACCTGGACATCGACACCCTGCAGCAGCTCGAAGACCTCCTCGACGGCTGGCCCGGCACGATGGTCGTGGTCTCGCACGACCGCTACCTCGTGGAGCGCGTCTGCGACATCACCGTGGCCCTGTTCGGCGACGGCCACGTGACGAACTTGCCCGGCGGCATCGAGGAGTACCTCAACCGCCGCACGAAGCTGCGGGAGGCGACGCCGCGGCGCGAGTCATCGGCGGCTCCGGGGAAGGTCGAGGCCAAGCGCAGCAACGCGGAGATCCGGGCCGCGCAGAAGGAGCTCGGGCGGCTGGAGCGCAAGCTCGACCAGCTGGCCGCGCGCGAGGAGAAGCTGCACGCGGCGCTGCTCGAAGCGGCCACGGACCCGGACAAGCTCATCGCGTTGAACACCGAGCTGAAGGGCGTGCACGCGGAGAAGGAAGACGTCGAGGCGAAGTGGCTGGAGACGTCCGAAGCCCTCGAATGACGGCTTGATCCGCGGCCTGATCGACGCTGTTCACGCCACCGCAGGCGGGCGTTGACAACCAGACAGTAATCTGTCGCGCATGAGTCGGTTCGTGGACACGCTCGTCGAGACGGCGACGGGGCGGGGTCAGCAGCGCGGCATGGTCACGGGCGAGCCCAAGGAGCCGGTGCGCCGGACGTGGGCCGAGGTCCACGACCAGGCCAAGAAGATCGCCGGAGGCTTGGTTTCAGGCGGGTTGAAGCCCGGGAGCGCGGTGGCCGTGCTGGCCGCGGCGCCGGTGCTCATCGCGCCCACCGTGCAGGCCGTGTGGCTGGCCGGCGGCAGCGTGACGATGCTGCACCAGCCGACGGCGCGCACGGACCTCGCCGAGTGGGCCGAGGACACGGTCAAGGTGCTGGGCATGATCGGTGCCGGCCTGGTGGTGCTGGGCGAGCCGTTCGACCAGCTCGCGCCCGTGCTGGCCGAGAAGGGCATCGAGCACCGCCTGATCACGGAGCTGGCAGAGGCCGAGCCGCTGGCCGAGGTCGTGCCCACCGACGAGGGCGACACCGCGTTGCTCCAGCTCACCAGCGGTTCGACGGCCGACCCGAAGGCCGTGCGGATCACCTACGGCAACCTCTACACCAACGTCAAGGCCATGGTCGACCGCGCGGAGTTCGACTTCGACGTCGACGTGATGGTGTCGTGGCTCCCGACGTTCCACGACATGGGCATGGTCGGCTTCCTGACCGTGCCGATGACCTTCGGCGTGGAGCTGGTGAAGATCACGCCCGTCGAGTTCCTGTCCGGCCCGTTGATCTGGCCCGAGCTGATCTCCAAGTACAACGGCACCACCACGGCCGCGCCGAACTTCGCGTACGCCATCGTGGGCCGCCGCATGGCCCGCGTCGAGGACGACAACGCCTACGACCTGTCCAAGCTCCGCATCGCCCTCAACGGCGCCGAGCCGATCGACGAGACGGCCGTGCAGACGTTCGTCGACGCGGGCGCCCGCTTCAAGATGCCGGCCGAGTGCGTGTTCCCGGCCTACGGCATGGCCGAGGCGACGCTGGCGGTGTCGTTCGCGCCGCTGTTCACCGGGCTGACGCTGGACGTCGTCGAGGCGGACGCCCTGGAGGCCGACGACCGCGCCGTCCCGGTCCCCGAGGGCGACCCCCGGCGGGGCACGGACGCGGTGCGCTCGTTCGCCGTGCTGGGCCGCCCGCTGGACGGGCTGGAGGCGAGCATCGTCAACTCCGAGGGCGAGCTGCTGGGTGAGCGCGAAGTCGGCGAAATCCGCCTGCGCGGCCCCGCCGTCACCCCGGGCTACCTGACCGTCGACGGCCCCCTCGACACCCAGGACGCCGACGGCTGGATGAAGACCGGCGACCTCGGCTACCTCATCGACGGCCAGATCGTCATCTGCGGCCGCCGCAAGGACGTCATCATCATGGGCGGCCGCAACCTGTACCCCACCGACATCGAACGCGCGGCCACCTCGGTCGAGGGCGTCCGCGCCGGCAACGCGGTCGCCGTCCGCCTCGACGCGGGCAGCCGCCGCGAACGCTTCGCCGTCGTCGTGGAGTCCAAGCTGGCGGGCGACGCCGAGGCCGAACGCGCGTTGTCGAAGCAGGTCGCCGCCCGCGTCCGCGACGCGGTGGACATGCGCCCGTTCGCCGTGGTCGTCCTCCCGGCCGGCAGCCTGCCCAAGACTCCGTCGGGCAAGGTCAAGCGCGCGGCGACCGCGGTGCAGTACGCGGACAAGATCGCGCACAACGCGGAACACTGACGCCCGAACGCAACGCAGGCAAAAACGGAACCGGCCCGCTCACCACGGTGAGCGGGCCGGTTCCGTGTTCGCGGGGCTTCGGGAGTCCGGAGGGCGGGGTTGGTTCAGGAAGAAGGACACAAACGCAGGCCGGAAAGCGCCGCGGGGGAACGACGCCGTCAAGGCCGGAAAGACCTACCGGTCCTGGAAGGACTCGGCGTTCTCCGTCACCTCCGGGCGCGGTGCGCGGGAGGCGGTCGCCTCGTGTTCGTCGCGGGTGCCGGGCACGATGGGGGCACGCCGGCCGGACAGGTCGGCCAGCTGTTCCTCCACGGCGTCCAGGAACTGGTCGACCTCGCGTTCGTCGTAGCCGCGCTTGCCGATCAGCGGCTTGTTGAACATGACGTGGTGGACTTCGGCCGCGGTCAGGTCGTCCTCTTCGGCGATCGTTTTCGCGATGCGCCGCACGAACTCGTCGACCTCCTGTTTGGCATAACCACGGCGGCCGATCGGGGCGTTACCGAAGGTGACCTCGGTGAGGTCCTCGGCGGTGAACGACATGAAACATTCTCCGATTCAGGGTCGGTGTGCGGACTCCCGCATTCCGTCCTAACCGGTCACCCGGGCACCGGGAACCCCGCACGCGCCGGGACGACTCGATCAGGGCCCCATAAGCCGCCCATCGAGTGAGGAAAAACTACGCAGTGCTACTCATGATCACTAACAGAGAGCAACCGGCTGATCAGCCTGCGTGAAACTCGTTCTGGGCCGCGGTGAGCCCCTTCGACACGAGGGCTTCGGCCGCGTCCGCGGCGACCGAGACCTCGAACGGGAGCTCCTTGCGCTCGACCGTCGAGAAGTCCTTCAGCACGAAATCGGCGGGGTCCTGGCGACCCGGGGGACGCCCGATGCCGAAGCGCACGCGGTAGTACTCACGCGTGCCGAGCGACTTGGTGATGGAACGCAGGCCGTTGTGCCCGTTGTCGCCGCCGCCGAGCTTGAGCTTCAGCGCGCCGAACGGCACGTCGAGCTCGTCGTGCACCACGACGACGCCCGAGGGCTCGACCTTGAAGAACCGGGCGGCGCCGACCACGGGCCCGCCGGAGAGGTTCATGAACGAACGTGGTTTCACCAGCACCACGCGACGGCCCGAAAGCCGCCCCTCCAGCACTTCGGCGCCGCTCTTGTGCGCCTTGAACTTGCCCCCGATGCGGGTGGCCAGTTCGTCGAGCACCATGAAGCCGACGTTGTGGCGGTTGCCGGCGTACTGGGGCCCGGGATTACCGAGGCCGGCGAGCAGGATCAGCTCGCCGGCCCCAGGCAGGTCTTCACTCACGGAAGTGAGTTTATTCGGCGTCCCCGGCGGGAGCCTCGGCGCCTTCAGCGGCGACCTCTTCGTCGCCGGTCTCTTCACGCTGCGGCTCGTTCACGGCCACGACCAGCGCCTCGGCGTCGGTCACCAGAACCGCGCCCTGCGGCAGGGTGACCTGCGCGGCGGTGATCTGGGTGCCGATCTCGAGACCCTCGACGGAGACCTCGATCTGCTCCGGGATGTGCAGCGCCTCGACCTCGATCTGGAGGGTGTCGAGGTCCTGGTTCACCAGGCCGCCCGGGCCGGCGGTGCCGGTCACGACCACCGGGATGTCCACGGTGACCTTCTCGCCGCGGCGGACCACGAGCAGGTCGACGTGCTCGATGTAGTTCTTCAGCGGGTGGACCACGATGGTCTTGGTCAGCGCCAGCTCGCTGGAGCCCTCGAGGTCGAGGGTGAGCACGGCGTTGCTGCCGTTCTCGCGGACCACGCGGGCGAACTCGAGGGCCGGCAGCGCGAAGTGCCGCGGGTCCGAGCCGTGCCCGTAGAGGACCGCGGGGATCTTGCCGGCGCGACGGGTGCGCCGCGCGGCTCCCTTGCCGAACTCGGTGCGCGGCTCGACGGTAAGACGTACCTCGGACACGGTGTAGCACTCCTTCAAATCACAAATCGGTGCAGCAGGTGGCGGCGGGGATCGTCGATCTCTGCTCGGGGCGTTGTACTTCGAAAATCAGCTGCGTACGGCGGCGAGTTTCCAGGCGTGCACATTCCACGGGGCTTCTCGAGCCGCCGCGTCGATCACGCTGGGCACCACAGGGTGCACCCGCCTCGCCGAGACAACTCGAGAAGTGTAAACCCTCGTTCGACAAGGAGGTTGCGGCGGGTGGCCCCGCACGACTAAACCTTGGTCCGGCCGGTGGGTGACGACGCTTTTCCGGTGGTGCAGGCGCGTGCCGCGGGCATGGGATGATTCCCGCGGAAAAGAGGGGCGAGAATGCGGGCTCGATGGATCGCCGCGGCGGTCGTGCTGCTGGGTGGCGTCCTCGCGGGGTGCCAGGTCTCGGTGGCGGGTTCGGCGGGGGTTTCGGCCGCTGACCAGCAGATTGCCGACCGGCTGGCGGAGCAGCGAGATGCGGTGGACACCGCGTTGGACGCGCTGGGCAAGGCGCCGGCGCTGGAACTCGACACCACGGTGAAGGATGCGTCGGGAAAGCCGATCGGTCTCGGTTTCCGCATCACGCGCGACGGCGACGGGTACGGCGCGCTGCCGTTCGAAGGTCACGTGGTGCAGGTCACCGAGCTCGGAAGCGATCTCTACCTCTCCGCCGACGCCGACTACTGGAAGTCGCACGGTCTCGAGGAAAACAGCACGCAGTTCGGCGCCGGCTGGGTGCACACCGTCGGCACGGAGCTGCCGATGGACCCCGGGATGCATTTCTCACCGGACCGGCTCGTGGCCGGGCTGGCCAAATCGTTGTCGACTCTCAACCAGACGGCCGACCCGGTGAAGCGCAAGCTCGAGGACGGCACGGAGGTCTACCAGCTCGGCGGCAGCCTCGGTGAGCTGCAGGTGACCACCGCGCAGCCTCACCGCGTGGTCTCGTTCGCACCGGCGCTGCTCGACCCGCTGGGCGGCCCGAAGCTCGGCACGGGCTTCCAGGTGAAGCCGCTGACCGGCGACGCGCTCAAGAAGTTCCACACCGACTTCGACACCGCCGTCGGCGGGCTCGGGCAGCCGTTCGACGGGCTGTCGCAGGCGAGCGTGGTGGTCACCAACGACCGCCTCGACTGCCAGGACTTCGTCGGCTCGTGCACCGCCACCGTCGACGTGACCAACAGCGTCGTCGGCAACGGCCCCGGCGCCAAGCCCGTGGTCCACGTGACGCTCACGATCGACGTCAGCGCCGACTCGCTCGGCTCCAAGACCTGCTCCACGCAGGGCGACGCGGCGGCCGACGCGACCATCACCATGTCGTGCACGGTCAAGTTCTCGCTGCCCAACCGCACCGCCAGCTACCAGGTGCTGGCGAAGCCGACCGCCGTCGGCGAGGTCCACGTGCCCTTCGACGCGAACGCGGTGAAGGCGAAGCTCGACAAGTCGTTCGGCACGCTCGGCGGCTGACCTGCACGCCTACCGCGGGGTGCGTTGGTTTCGTTGAAGTAGTGGATCTTCCGTCTCTACCCTCGCCCTCGTCGGGAGTTCGACCAGGAGGAGCGGGGAACATGAGCAAGCTGGTGGTGTTCGGCGCGACGGGGTACGTCGGTGGCCGGATCACGGAGGAGGCGCTGCGGCGCGGGCACACGGTCGTCGGGGTGGCGCGCAAGCCCGAGGGCCTGCCCGCCGACGTCGAGGCCCGCACGGGCTCGCTGCACGACGACGGTTTCATCGCCGACGTGACCAAGGGCGCCGACGTGATCGTGGTGGCGACCCCGGGCCGGGCCGACGAGCAGGGGCGGCGGCTGCTCGACGTGGTGCCGGCGCTCGCCGACGCGGCCCGCGCGGCCGGTGCGCGGCTGTCGTTCGTGGGCGGCGCGGCTTCGCTGCTCGTGACTCCCGGTGGTCCGCGGCTGCTGGACACGCCGGACTTCCCGGACACGTACAAGACCGAGGCGACCGCGCAGACCGAGGTGCTCGACGCACTGCGCGAGCTGCCGTCCGATGTCGAGTGGTTCTACCTGAGCCCGCCGGCGAAGTTCGGTGCGTGGACCGTGGGCGAGCGCACGGGCTCTTACCGCGTCGGCGGCGACGTGCTGCTGTCGGACGCCGAGGGCAATTCGCACATCGGCGGTGACGACTTCGCGATCGCGTTCGTGGACGAGATCGAGGAGCCGCGGGCCACAGCCGCGCGCGGTTCACCGTCGCGTACTGACGCGCGGCGCGGGGCCCCTCGAAGCCGAGGGGCCCCGGCTCGGGTCAGCCCGGGGAACCGACGGTGCAGAAGAACTTCGTGGCGTGGGCGGGGTCGAGCGCGTTGGTGACGAGGTTCCACACGTTGAGGTCGTAGGCCTCGCCGATGTGGCCCACCGGGTCGAACGGACACGTGTCCTGCACGGACTCGTTGACCACGCCGGGTTCGCGCACGAACGACGTGTCGGTGGGGGTCACGAGCTCGTCGTAGCGCGAGGTGATCACGGTGTACTTCACGCCGGGCTGCGCGATGGGACCGGTGGTCAGCTTCTTCACCGCGGCCCCGTCGGTGATCAGGTCGTCGCAAGCGGGGCAGCCGAGTGTGGACAGGGCCTTGCCGACGGCGTCGCGCTCGCCCTGCCCGAGCAGATACGCGAGCTTGGTGAGGCCGGCGAACGTGGTGCCGTGCGTGGGCGGCGCGATGGACACGACCGAGCCGATCTTGTCCGAGATGCCCTGGGTCTTCGTGACGTAGAGGGACTGGAAGCCGCCCTCGGAGTGGCCCACGATGTCCACTTGCGACGCCCCGGTCTCGGTGAGCACCTGGCCGATGAACTGCTTGATCTCGGCCGCCGAGTCGGCGATCGGGCGCAGGCCGCCGACGACGGGGAAGCCTGGGTAGGCGCCATAGGTCTGGCTGAAGGTGCAGTAACCCTTGGCCGCGACGGCCGACTGCAGGAAGTTGAGGTCCTCGTAGTAGGTGGTGCCCAGGCCGTGGAGGAAGACCACGGGCCGGGGGTGCGCCGAGCTCGGCCGGCATGACGGGTCGTTGTTGCCGCCCGCCGCCTGCGCGGGCGCGGCGGTGAACGCGGCCGCCACGAGCGCCACGGCGGCCAGCACGGCCGCTTTGGTCCGCAGTTTCCTCATGGAGAAGGGTCCTTCCTCACGGTCACCGGCGGCGTTGCCGGTGGTTCAGGGGGCGGGGCAGCGCGCCGACCAGCACGGCGTGGCGCCGCGTGACGACGTTCCTGCGGATCTTGAGGGTCGGGGTCGGCTCACCGGATTCGGCGGAGAACGGCTCGGGTACGAGCGCGAGGTCCCGGATTCGCTCGGGCGGAGAATAGCGTGCGTTCACCGACTCCACGTCACGGGAGATGACCGAGCGCAGTCGTTCGTCGGTGGGCCGGCCGGGTTCGTCCGGGTTGATCCCGGTTTCCGCGGCGGGGGAGAGGTTCTTGCCGGCCGAGGCCGCCGGTGTGCAGCCAACCGTCCACAATGGTCTCTGGGGGATCGTTGTGGTAGCTCTTGAAGACGCCTTCCGGGCCGGCGGCGAAGAAGAACTCGACCTCGGCCGGCTCGGTGAGGACGTTCCCGCTCGAATACGCGATGGCGGCTCGCACCAGGTGCCGTTGTCGAGGTACCGCTGTGCGCTTGACATCGAATACCTCCCGGTATTGGATACCTGAAGGTATTGAGTTGGCTTCGTGAAAGTCAACCCCTTGATCAGGAGGATTCACCCCGATGCCCGCACCGGGCCGCACGCGGCCGACGCGTGCCGAAACGCGCCGCCGCATCCTCGACGCCGCGTTCCAGGTCTTCGGAGAGAAGGGCATCGCGGCCTCCAAGCTGACCGAGGTCGCGGCCGCCGCCGGCCTCACGAAGGGTGCGGTCTACTCCAGTTTCGCGTCGAAGGACGAGCTGGTGCTGGCACTGATGGAGGAGCACGCGGCGCATCGGCTCTCGGCCAGCCTCGAGAGCTTCGCCTCCGCCGACACCGGCGCGGCCGGCCTCGCGGACGTCGCGGCGGTGCTGATGCACGAAATGCGCACGGACGCGGTGTGGCACCGGCTGCTGGCGGAGTTCTTCGCCCTGGCGCACCAGGATGCCGACCGCCGGCTTGCCCTGCGGGACCGTCGCCGCGCGGTGCGTCGCACGATCGCGGCCGCGTTGGAGCGCCTGGCTTCGGGGTTCGGCTTCTCGTTGCCGCTGCCGGCCGAAGAGTTCGCGGTGATCCTGCTGGCGCTGAGCAACGGCCTGGCGGTGGAGGGCGACATCGACGAGGAAGCCGTGCCGGAGGGTCTGCTGGGCCGGGTGCTGACGTTGATCGCCGGCGATGCGGTGGCTGCCGTGCGCTCGGCGGCGGAAAGTGTGGCCGGGGACTGAAACCCGCGTTGCCCGGGACCTCTCCCGGCGCCCGCGGTTACCGTCGCGCGCATGACTGAGCTGCTCGCAAGCCATCTCAAACCGCGGTGCTCCAGACCGCGCGAGGTCCGGCTGTGACGCGCCGAGATGACCTGGCTCGGCGGCTGCGCGGGATTCTCCCCAGCACCGCCGGAGCCGAGCGCGCGCAGCGAGACCTGGGTGCGCAGCTGGCTTCCAAATCGGCGGCCGCGGCCGAGCGGGCAAGGGAAACCGCCGAAGAACCAGGTCCCCTCGACGGGGCCGAGGGAGGCATCGCCTCGTCCTACGTTCCCGGCCCCGCCGAGGTGCGAGACCGCGATTCCGATCGGCACCCGGCGTCGGCCGGCGGTTTCCGGAGCCAGGACTTCAGCGCGCACGCCGAACAGCTGCTGCGAAAGCGCGTCGTCCTCCTGAACGGCGAGATCGACGACGCGATCGCCAACACGATCTCCGCGCAGCTGCTGCTCCTCGAGGATGAAGACGCGGGGGCCGACATCACCTTCCTCGTCAACTCGCCCGGCGGCTCCGTCACGGCCGGCTTCGCCATCCTCGACACGATGGACCTCGTCAAGCCGGACGTCGCCACCTGCGCCCTGGGGCTGGCCGCCGGCATGGCTCAGCTGCTCGTGTCGAGCGGCACCACCGGCAAACGGGCCGCCCTCCCGCAGGCCGTGATGGCGTTGAGCCTGCCCCGGCTCCCGACGGATCCGTCGCCCGTGCAGCTCGCTCTGCTCGACAAGTGGACCAGCGAAGTCGTCAGGATGATCGCGGACGGCAGCGGCCGGCCGATCGAGCGGGTTCGCGCAGACGCCGAACGGCGGCGCCAGTTCACCGCGGCCGAGGCGGTCGAGTACGGCCTGGTCGACTGGATGACGGAGAAGCCCGTGCCGGGATGACCGAGTGTCCTTTGTGGATCAGTGCGTGGTCAGCGGCCGCGCAACCGGGCGACCACCGGCGCCAGCGTCTCCATCATTGAATCGAACACGGTGATGTAGGAAAACCCGTGCCGTTCCCGGCGCTCGACGAGCTGCGTGACGATTTCGTCGACCGTCCCGAGCAACAGCTGCGGCGCTTCGAGAAGCTCGTCGACGCCCGGTTCCGGGTCCGTCAGCGCCTGCCACTCCGCGGCCGCGGCGCGGCGGTCGTCGGTCACGACCACCCGCTGGACCAGCATGTTGTACTCGACTTCCCGATCTCCGGCCAATGACCGGAAGTACGCCACGCGCTCGTCCATCGCCGAAGCCGGATCGAGTACGAACGTCCCCGGCGGCTTGCCGGGGGCCTGGCGCAGACCCGCGAACCCCACGATGTCCGCGTCGGACGCGGCCAGCGACAGCACCCCGTCGCTGTTGCCCGCGATCAGCAACGGCGGAAGATCCGCACCGAGCCGGGAACGCAGCTCGGCCAGACCATCACGCAGGTAAGCGATCCGATCAGCCGCCTTCAGCCACGGCAGCCCGGCCTCGTCGAACTCCGACTTCATGTGACCCGAGCCGAGCCCCAGCTCCAACCGTCCGCCGGTCAGGACCCAGGTGTTGGCGACATCTCGCGCGAACAGAGCCACGTTGTAGAACGGCAGGTTCGACACCAGCGTCCCCACCCGCGGCCTCGTCGTGGCGGCCGCCGCGGCCACCAGCGCGGGAAACGGCGCCGGGCGCCCTTCACCCAGGTGGTCGGGCACGCTGATGGCGTCGTAGCCGAGTTCCTCGGCGCGGCGGCACAACCCGACGAACGACGAGTCGACAGTCCGCAGACTGACGCCGAATTTGAAGTTCCCCATGTGGCGAAGCTAGCCGCACCGAACCACGGAGCACAGTCAGTTTCGCCGCCGGCGGACCGAAATCCACCGACGGCGAAACACGGAGAACCGCTGGAACCTCAGGCAGCCCCGTCGAACAACGAGGTCACCGAACCGTCCTCGAACACCTGCTGGATCGCCTCGGCCAGCATCGGCGCGATCGACAGCACCGTCAGCCCCGGGAACCGCTTCTCCTCCGGGATCGGCAGGGAGTTCGTCACGATGACCTCGCGCGCCTTGCACTGCGAAAGGCGCTCGGTGGCCGGGTCGGACAGGATCCCGTGCGTCGTGGCGATGACGACGTCGGCCGCGCCCTCCTCGATCAGCGCTTCGGTGGCCTTGACGATCGTGCCGCCGGTGTCGATCATGTCGTCGATCAGCACGCAGAGCTTGCCCTGCACCTTGCCGACCACGCGGTTGGCCACGGCCTGGTTGGGCTTGTCCGGGTCGCGCGTCTTGTGGATGAACGCGATCGGCCGGTCACCCAGCTGCTGCGCCCACTTCTCGGCGAGGCGCACGCGGCCCGAGTCGGGCGAAACGACCGTGATGTCCGCGTCGCCATAGGTGGCCTTGATGTGGTCGGCGAGCACGGACTGCGCCATCAGGTGGTCGACCGGGCCGTCGAAGAAGCCCTGGATCTGGGCGGTGTGCAGGTCGACGGTCATGATCCGGTCGGCGCCCGCGGTCTTGAACAGGTCGGCGATGAGCCGGGCCGAGATCGGCTCGCGGCCCTTGTGCTTCTTGTCCTGCCGCGCGTACGGGTAGAACGGCATGACCACGGTGATCCGCTTGGCGGAAGCGCGCTTGAGCGCGTCCACCATGATCAGCTGCTCCATCACGTACTCGTTGATGGGCGTGGTGTGCGCCTGGATCACGAACGCGTCGGTACCGCGCACCGACTCCTCGAACCGCACGAACAGCTCACCGTTGGCGAACGTGTGCGCGGTCTGCGGGGTGATCGTCACGTTGAGGTGCTTGGCGACCTCTTCCGCGAGCTCCTGGTGCGCACGGCCGGAGAAGAGCATCAGATTCTTCTTCGGCGTACCTGACTTCGGACTCATGCTGGCGACTCCCCGTCGTTTCCTGCTTCCGACACGGACACGGCGGTGTCCTCACTCGCGGCGAGCGCGGCTTCCGCCGCCTCCGCCGCCGGCGTGCCCGGCCTGCGCCGGACCGCCCAGCCCTCGACGTTGCGCTGCGGCCCCGCCGACACCGCTAGTGCACCAGGCGGGACGTCGTCCCGGATGACCGCACCCGCTCCACTGTAAGCGCCGTCACCGATCCGCACCGGCGCGACCAGCGTGTTGTCGGCGCCGAGCCGGACGTACGAGCCCACGACGGTGTGGTGCTTGTTCACGCCGTCGTAGTTCACGAAGACGCTGGAACAGCCGATGTTGCTGTAGTCGCCGACGGTCGCGTCGCCCACGTAGGTGAGGTGCGGCACCTTCGTGCCGGTGCCGATCTGCGCGTTCTTCGTCTCGACGAACGCGCCCAGCTTGCCCTTCGCGCCCAGCTTGGTGCCCGGCCGCAGGTAGGTGTACGGGCCGACGTTCACGCCGTCGCCCAGCACAGAGTCGTCGGCGTGCACCCGCACCACGGACGCGCCGGCTCCGACCGCCACGTTCACGAGCGTGGTGTCCGGCCCGACGACCGAACCCTCGCCGATCGACGTGGTGCCCTTGAGCTGGGTGTTCGGCTCCACCAGCACGTCACGCGAGAGCGTCGCGTCCGCTTCGATCCACGTGGTGTTCGGGTCGGTCACGGTCACGCCCTCGCGCTGCCAGCGGCGCACGATCCGGCGGTTGTACTCCGCGCCCAGCGTCGCCAGCTGCACGCGGTCGTTCACGCCCTCGGTCACCCACGGGTCGTCGACCACGAGCGCGCCGACGCCCTTGCCGTCGTGGTGGGCGATGCCCAGCACGTCGGTGAGGTACAGCTCGCCCTGCGCGTTGTCCGTCGACAGCCGCGAGAGGCCGTCGGCGAGCACGGCGGCGTCGAACGCGTAGACGCCCGAGTTGATCTCGGTGATCTCGTGCTGCGCCGGCGTCGCGTCCTTGTGCTCGACGATCGACTGGACCACGCCGGCGTCGTCGCGCACGATCCGGCCGTAGCCGGCGGGGTTGGCGACCACGGCGGTCAGCACGGTGACCGCGTTGCCCGAGCCGGTGTGCTCGGCCAGCAGCGCGGCCAGGGTGTCGGTGTCGAGCAGCGGCACGTCGCCGTAACTCACGAGCACGGTGCCGGTGAGGCCGGCGGGCAGCTCGTGCAGCGCGCACGACACGGCGTGACCGGTGCCCTTCTGCTCCGCCTGCACGGCGGTCGTCACCTCGCGGCCCAGCACCTCGCCGACGCGCGCGAGCTCGGCACCGACGGCTTCGCGGCCGTGGCCGATCACCACCACCAGGTGTTCGGGATTCAGTCCGGCCGCGGCGCGGACGGCGTGTTCCACCAGGGGGCGCCCGGCGATCGGGTGCAGCACCTTCGGGGTGGACGAACGCATGCGGGTGCCCTCACCCGCGGCGAGGATCAGCGTGCTCAGCGGGCCGCTCAACGAGACTCCCAACAACGATTTACCGGCTCGTTCCGACGGGCAACGATCCTACGTGGGCTCCTCGGCGCCCCACGAGGGGTCGGCCGGGATGCTCTCCGCGGGCCAGCTCGCGCCGGCGTCGCCCGCCATCGAATTGGCGGAGGCGACCTGGTTGCCCCCACCGCGTTTTGCTTCGTACATCGCCGCGTCCGCGCGCGCGAGCACCTGCTCGGCCCGCTCCTGCGGCCGCAGCGACACCAGCCCGATGGACAGGGTGACGCCGTGCGAAAGGTGGTGCGGCAGCTCCGCCACCGACTTCACCGCGCGCCCCAGCGCCATCTTCGCGGCCGACGCGGGCGCGCCCGGCAGCAGGACGATGAACTCGTCGCCACCGTAGCGGGCGACAACGTCGTCACCGCGCAGGGCGTCACGCAACGTGCTGGCGACAACGCGGAGCACGTTGTCCCCCTCGGCGTGCGACTGCTTGTCGTTGACGCCCTTGAACCCGTCGAGGTCCACGAGCGCGACGGCCAGCGGCTGCGCGTCGGCCGACGACGCGAGCGCGCGCAGGCGTTCGTCGAGCGCGCGGCGGTTGGGCAGGCCGGTGAGCGGGTCCTGCAGCGCCTGCTGCGTGATCGCACCGTGTTCGGCCGACAGCCGTTCGTGCTCGCGGCGCGCGTTGAGCGTGGCGATCTGCGACTCGCGCAGCGTCCACATCTCGGATTCGAGCGTGGTCGCGTAGTCGATCAGCGACTTGCTCGCGCCCGATGCGTAGTCCGGCGTGGTGTCGAGCCGCGCGAGCTCGCGGGCGATGTTGAGCCGCATCGACGGCTGGGAGATGTCCTCGGACATCGCCTTGCGCGTCTCGCGCAGCACGTCGAGCGCTTCCTCGCGGCGGCCGGCGCGGTCGAGGCACCGCGCGAGCGCGATGGCGACGATCTCCTGCTCGTGCGGGAAGTGGTGGCCGTGGCGCATCTGGGTGAGCCGGTCCACGTGCTCGGCGGCCGGGTTGTGCAGCGCCAGCGCGGAAGCGAGCACGCCCACCTGGTCGACGGCCGAAACCCCGGCCTTGCGCGGGAACAGCGACTCGGCGAACGGGCCCTCGGCCGCCACCGCCATCGATGCGGCCGTGCGGAACTTCTCGGCCGCCTCGTCGTACTGCTCGATGCGCTCGAGCCGCAGGCCCCAGCCCAGCAGCATCTTCACGCGGTTCATCAGCTGCAGCGTGATCTCGTGCGGGCTCGCGCTCTCGCGGATCGCCTGGTGGGCGCGGCTGATGACCTCTTCGGCGGCCTCGTACACGCCGAGCTGGTTGAGCACGATCCAGCAGTCGATGAGCGCCATCGACTGCATGCGGTTCCAGTTGCGCACGCCGACCTGGCGGTCGGGGATCGTGGAGTCGTCGAGGATCGCGAGCGCGCGGGCGATCTCGGTGAGCGCGGCGTCCTCCTGCGCGGCCAGCACCAGCCGGCGTCCGCGCAACGCGTGTGCGTCGGCGCGCAGCAGCGACAGGCCGTGGCGGCGGGTGTGGGCGAGCATCTCGTCGAGCCGCGGCTCCGCTTCGGCGGCCAGCCCGCGCGTGACCAGGCGGGCGAACGCCGAGGCCCGCAGCAGCTGCGCCACCAGCGTGGGCTCGCCGCGGCGCAGGGTCTCCTCGAGCAGCTCGTCCATGATGGCGACGATCTCGAGCTGCTTGTCGAACTCCTGTCGCTGGACGGCGGCGATCAGCTCACGCGCACGCCCGACCAGCCAAGCGTCGGACATCTCGACGAGAGTCGGACGCCGGGCGGTTCCGGGGTCGATCGCTTCATCGCTCAGCCGCCCCACACCCCCATCGCTTCGGCTCGGGTTGGTCACACGTCTGCTCCGCCGCCAGGATTCGAACCTGAACTGTCAGAACCAAAATCTGAAGTGCTGCCGATTACACTACGGCGGATCGATCCTGGTCAGGATAGCGATGATCGGCGACAGTGGTGGCGGGAGGGTGAAGCGCCCGCGGCCGGGGTACTTCACAGGTTGAACCGTGCCGGAGCGCAACGGACATTTCGGGCCTCCCCAGGGCTCGCAACCTCCTGTACCGTAACTTACGGCATCGTAGGTTAGGTCACCCTTCGCAGGGGCTCGTAGGAAGAAGTGAACTGTATGACGGCCACCCTCGACCGTTCCCAGCCAGCTGGAGACCCGCCGGCCCCGAAGGGCCCCAAGCCGATCACCGAAGGTCAGCGCGGCATCGGCGTGCAGCTTTCCGTGTACTTCGGCGTGCTCGCGCCGCTGGTGGCCCTGCTGGTCGCCGTCCCGTTCGCGTGGGGCTGGGGACTGACGTGGGTCGACGTCGCGCTGTTCGTGGTGTTCTACGGCGTCAGCGGCCTGGGCATCACCGTCGCCTACCACCGGTACTTCACGCACGGGTCGTTCAAGGCGAAGAAGTGGCTGCGCGTGGTGATGGCCATCGCCGGCAGCATCGCCCTGCAGGGCCCCGTGATCACCTGGGTGGCCGACCACCGTCGTCACCACGCGTTCTCCGACCGCGACGGCGACCCCCACTCGCCGTGGATGTTCGGCACCTCGCCGGCCGCCATCGCCCGCGGGTTCTGGCACGCGCACATGGGCTGGCTGTTCGAGCGCGACAAGAGCAACCAGGCCCGCTTCGCGCCCGACCTGGTGAAGGACACGGCGATCCAGAAGGTCGACGACCTGTTCTGGCTGTGGGCGCTGCTCTCGCTGGCTCTGCCGGCCGTGCTGGGCGGCCTCATCTCGTGGTCGTTCTGGGGCGCGCTGACCGCGTTCTTCTGGGCCGGCCTCGTGCGCATCTGCGTGCTGCACCACGTGACCTGGTCCGTGAACTCCATCTGCCACATGATCGGCGAACGCCCCTTCGCGGCGCGTGACCGCTCGGCCAACTTCTGGCCGCTGGCGATCTTCTCCTTCGGCGAGTCCTGGCACAACCTGCACCACGCCGACCCGACCTCGGCCCGCCACGGCGTGAAGCGCGGCCAGATCGACATGTCGGCCCGCCTGATCTGGATGTTCGAGAAGTTCGGCTGGGTGCACGACGTCCGCTGGCCGACTCCGCAGCGGCTGGCGCGAATCGCGTCAGAGGGCTGAGTTCTTTCCGTTTTCTTTGCGGACCACCGGTTTTCGGTGGTCCGCTTTGTTTTCGGGGTTGTTTCAGGCCTGGCTTCGCGTGGCCAGCCGGGCGGCGCGGGCGTAGGCGTGGACGAGTGGTCGGTTGTCGTCCTTGCGCCACGCCAGCGCGAGGCGGCTGGGGGACACGCCGTGCACGGGGAGGGCGACGACGTCGCCGCGGGTGAGCAGGGGCGCGTTGCCCGCGGCGATGAGGCAGACGCCGCGGCCGTCGACGAGGGCCTCGTAGGTTTCGTCCGCGGTGCTGATCTCCGCGCCGATCACGGGGGCGCGGCCGCCGCGGGCTTCGGGGGCGAGCCAGTGGTCGCGTAGCGGGCCGGCGTCGGCGGGCAAGGCGAGGAACGGTTCGTCGAGCAGGTCGGCGAAGTCCACTGTGGACTGTCCGGCTCGGGGGTGAGTGGCGGACATCGCGACCAGCCGGGGTTCTTCGGCGACCACGACCCAGTCGTAGCGTTCGGCGCCCGGCACCGGGAGCCACACGAAAGCGACGTCGGTGGAGCCGTCGGCGAGGCCCGCGGTGGAGTCGTGCCAGCCGACCTGGCGCAGCGTGAGCCGGGCGTGCGGGTGTTCGGCGGTGAACCTCGACCGGATCGCGGGCAGCATGCCGCCGCGGCCGGGGCTCGTGCTCATGCCGACGACGAGCGTCCCGCGTTGCTCGGCCTTCGCCTGGGCGACGGCGTCGTGCGCCGCGTCCCACTCCGCGAGCACCCGGCGCGCGTGTGGCAGCAAGGCCTCGCCCACCGGCGTCAACCGGACCTCACGGCGGTCGCGGTCGAACAACGGGGCGCCGAGCTGCCGTTCGAGCATGCGGATCTGCTTGCTCAGCGCCGGCTGGGAGACGTAGAGCCGTTCGGCCGCGCGCGTGAAGTGGAGCTCTTCGGCGGCCGTGACGAAGTACCGCAGATCGCGGCCGTGCACGTCCATAGCCAATGGTTATCACGGCAGGTCTTGGACGCGCGAGCGCTTTTCGCCCAGAGTCGGTGTCAGCGAAAGGGGCTCAGGACATGAACAAGGTTTGGCTGATCACCGGCGCGAACAGCGGCTTCGGCCGCGCGCTCACCGAGGCCGCGGTGGCGGCCGGCGACGTGGTGGTCGCGGCGGCGCGGCGCACCGAAACGCTGGCCGACGTCGTCGCCGCGTACCCGGACCAGGTGGAGGCGGTGCCGCTCGACGTCACGGACCTCGCGGCGGTCGACGCCACCGTCTCGTCGGTCATCGCACGGCACGGCCGGCTCGACGTGCTGGTGAACAACGCCGGCCGCAGCCACGTCGGCGCGTTCGAGGAGACCACCGACGGGGAGCTGCGGTCGCTGTTCGACGTGCACGTCTTCGGCCCGGCGGCCCTGGTGCGCGCGGTGCTGCCGCACATGCGCGAGCGGCGGTCGGGCGCGATCGTGCAGATGAGCAGCATGGGCGGGCAGCTGTCGTTCGCGGGGTTCTCGGCCTACAGCGGCACGAAGTTCGCGTTGGAGGGGCTGTCCGAAGGGCTCGCCGACGAGGTGGGCCGCCTGGGGATCAAGGTGCTGATCGTGGAACCGGGCGCGTTCCGCACCGGTTTGTGGGGCAGCACGAGCCGCAGCGGCGAGATCGACGACTACGCCGAGTCGGTCGGCCCCACGCGCCGCCTCGTCGTCGACGCCGACGGCACGCAGGCCGGCGACCCCGCGAAGGCCGCCGCCGCCATCCTCACCGCGCTCGACGCCCCGGAAACCCCGCTGCGCCTGGCCCTCGGCGGCGACGCCGTCGACGCGATCGGCGGTCACCTCGACCAGGTGCGGGCCGACCTGACGGCGTGGGAGGACCGCGCGCGCAACACCGCGTTCGCCTGAGCGCGCCGCCACCCGGCTACCCTGCTGCGCATGGCGGGGAGACGAAGGGCGAAGCGCGAAGCAGCGGTAACCGGCGCACGACCGGCGGCGCCGGTGACGCGCGTCCGCATGACCGGCAGCGAACGCCGGCAGCAGCTGCTCCTCGTCGCGCGCGCGTTGTTCGCCGAGAAGGGCTTCGACGGCACCTCGGTGGAAGAGATCGCCGCCCGCGCGAACGTCTCGAAACCCGTCGTCTACGAACACTTCGGCGGCAAGGAAGGCATCTACGCGGTCGTCGTGGACCGCGAGACGCAGCTCCTGCTCGACCGCATGGTCAACACCCTCCACGGCGGCCACCCGCGCGTCATGCTCGAACAAGCGGCCATCGCCCTGCTCAGCTACGTCGAGGACTCCCACGACGGCTTCCGCATCCTCGTCCGCGACTCCCCGGTGGCCAGCTCCACCGGCACCTTCTCCACCGTCCTCAACGACATCGCAGGCCAGGTCGAACACATCCTCGCCCAGCAGTTCGCGGCGCGCGGCTACGAGGAGAAGCTGTCGGCTCTGTACGCGCAGGCGTTGGTCGGGATGGTCGCCCTGACGGGCCAGTGGTGGCTCGACGCACGCAAACCGAAGCGCGACGAGGTGGCGGCGCATCTGGTGAACTTGGCCTGGAACGGGTTGTCGCATCTGGAACACAAGCCGAGGCTGCTGGGCTGAGCCCAGAGACTTGTCGGAACGGCGGCTGTGCTTGACGATCATCCGATGACGACTTTCCGGGAAGCCATCGAAGGCCGGGACATCGAGGCCGCCATCGCGTTGTTCGCCGAGGACGCCGTGTTCCGCAGTCCCGCTGTGCACCGGCCCTACCAGGGGCGCGAGCAGGTCGGGGTGATCCTGCGGGCGGCGTTCGCGGTGTTCGAGGGCTTCGCGTATCAGCGGGAGCTGAAAGACGACCACGGTCACGCCCTCGTGTTCACCGCGCGCGTCGGCGACCGCGAGGTGGAAGGCTGCGACTTCTTGCGCACCAACGACTCCGGCGAGATCACTGAGCTCGTGGTGATGGTGCGCCCGCTGTCCGGGCTCAACGCGCTCGCCGCGGCCATGCAGAAGCAGCTCGGCTAGAGCAGGCCGCGCGCGTGCAGGTCGTCGAAGATCAGCTGCACAACCGCCGACACGCGCGGCCGGTCCTCGAAGCCCAGCCAAGCGAAGTCGGCGATCTCGCTCGAAGCCGCCAAGGTGCCGGAAAACGAGGCCGTGTAACAGGTCATCCGCACGACCGTGCCCGCCGCGCGCCCGTCCGCCTGTGCCTCCCACACGCCGGCGGGCTCCAACGACGACGGGTCCAGCGCGACCGACAGCTCCTCGGCGATCTCCCGCACCAGCGCCTCGGCGTCCGACTCGCCCGGCTCGCGCTTGCCGCCCGGCAGGTACCACGTGTCCTTGCCCGCGGACACGGCCGCGAGCACGCGGCCGTCGACCACGTGCAGCCACGCGAGTTTGTCGATCATCCCAGCGCCGCAAGGGTTTCGGCCGTGGTGAGCACCGTGCCGAGCCGCGGGAAGATCTTCGTGGTCGACGATTCGTGCGACACGTCGGACAGGCCCGTCATCGCGTCGGACACGGCGATCACGGCGTACCCGTGGTCCGCCGCGGCGCGCAGCGTCGACTCCACGCCGAATTCCGTCGCGATGCCGCCGAACACCACGGTGCGCACGCCCGCGTCGCGCAGGTGCGCGTGCAGGTCGGTGTTGTAGAAACCGCCGATGGCGGCCTTGACCACCAGCTTTTCGCCGTTGCGCGGCTTCAGCTCCGGGATCACGTCGCTGCCCGGCGCGCCTTCGGAGCCCGGGCGCATCGCCTGGATGACCACGATCTGCGCGCCGGCTTCGGAAAACGCGTCGCGCAGGCGCACGGCGTTGGCGGCGGCCTCGGGCCCGGCGAACGGCGTCGTCGGCATCGCGACGATCCGCTCCTGGAAGTCGACGAGCACGAGCGCCGTCGAGGCGGGGTCGATCTCTGTCATACGGCAGATCCTAGGCCGGTCCCGGTACGGTCTGTGTTCGTCGGCTGGGGAAAGGATGTTCGGGATGAACCGGGAAGTAGTGGTCACCGGCGGGGGCACGGGAATCGGCTACGCCATCGCGGCCGCGTTCGCGCGCGCCGGCGACCGCGTGACGATCACCGGCCGCCGCGAGAGCGTGCTCACCGAAGCCGCGGCGCTGCTCGGCGCGCGGGCGGTCGCGTTCGACGCCGCCGATCACGAGGCCGTCGAGGCGGCCTTGCCGGAACTGCCGGAAAGTGTCGACGTATTGGTGAACAACGCCGGCGGCAACACCGATTTCCTCCGCGACGACAACACCGACCTGGCGACTCTGGCCACTGCCTGGACGGCCAATTTCCGCGCCAACGTCTTCACCGCCGCCTTGGTCACGGCGGGTTTGCGCGACCGGCTCGCCGACCACGGCCGGATCATCACCATCGGCTCCATCGCCGCCCACATCGGCGCCGGGTCCTACGGCTGGGCGAAGGCCGCAGTCGAGGCGTGGAACTCGGACGTCGCCCGGGTCATGGGGCCGCGGGGAATCACCGCGAACGTGGTCGCGCCCGGCTTGATCGTGGACACGGAGTTCTTCCACGGCAAGCTCACCGACGAACGCCGCGGCCGGCTGGTCGCCACCACGATGAACAGCCGAGAGGGCCGTCCGGAAGACGTCGCGGAAGTCGTGGAGTTCCTCGCCGGCCCCGGCGCGGGCCACGTGACGGGCCAGGTCGTCCACGTGAACGGCGGCGCCTACCAGGGCTCTTAAGCGCCCGGGGTGACGCGAAGGACCTTGTCGTCCGATCCGTTCGAGGTGGTCACGTAGAGCGCGCCGTCCGGCGCTGATCGGACGGCGCGCAACCGCCCGAACCGGTCGTCGAATTCGGGCGGCAGCGTCACCGAAGTGACCTTGGCCGCGGGGTCCAGGTGCAGCAGCAACAGTTTCTGCCCCTTCAGCGCCACCACGGCCAACGCGCCTTCGTTGGCACCCCACTGCGGACCGGTCAGGAACGCGTCACCCGAAGTCGCCTCGGTGATCTCGCCGGAAGTCCAGAGTGGACGGACCGCGTCGGGGAACCGGTCGAGATCCGTCATCGGCACGCTTTCGTCATACGAGGAATCCGTCCCGCCTTTCGAGGGATCCCACCCGTAGTTGGCGCCGGGCCGGATCAAGTTCACCTCGTCGTCGAACGTCGGCCCGTGCTCGGAAGTCAGCACCTGCCCGGTCCCCGGCCGGATCGCGACGCCCTGGATGTTGCGGTGCCCGTAGGTGTAGATCCGCCGCTCGCGAGGATCGGCCGAAGCGAAGAACGGGTTGTCCGGCAACGCTTCCCCGGTTTTCGCGTTGATCCGAAGCACCTTCCCGCCGAGGCTGTGGCGGTCCTGCGCGATCGTCGGCCGCGCCGTGTCCCCGGTCCCGACGAGCAACGCGCCGTCGGGAGCCAGGGTGGGCCGGCAGCCGGAGTGCCGGCCACTCGGGTTCACCGGCAGCCCCGTCAGCAGATCCCGCACCTTCGACGCACTGGCCCCGTCCGGCGCGAGCCGCCACGTGACCAGGCGGACGTCGACCGCCCGGCCACCCTCCTGGTGCGTCTGGCACGTCGTGAACTCCCGCGACGAAGCGAAATCCGCCGCGAGCACCATCCCCATCAGCCCGCCTTCGCCCTGCACGAGTACGTCGGAGAAGTCGGCGCGCACCTCAGTGGTCCGCCCACCCCGGATCAACGCCAGCTTGCCCGGGCGCTGTGGCACGAGCAGCGACCCGTCCGGCAGGAATCCGATGTCCCACCCGTGCTCCAGTCCGCCGGCCACCTCCTCGACGCGAAACGCGGTGGCGGAAGCCGGCGAAGGGGCGCTCGTCAACGGCGGCGGCGCACTCGCCGCTCCCGAACAAGCGGTGGCGAGCACCGCGACGACCGCGAGCAGCACGACTCCGGGCAGGCGCATACGGCCCAGCATGCCCGACAAAAGCGACGTTCGCGTCTCAATCGCCGGGCCGGACCAGCCCCGACTCGTACGCGAACACCACCGCGTGCACGCGGTCCCGCAGGCCCAGCTTCGCGAGGACGCGCCCGACGTGGGTCTTCACCGTCGTCTCGCCGATGAACAGCTTGCCCGCGATCTCGGTGTTCGACAGCCCGCGAGCGATCAGCCCGAGCACGTCCTTCTCCCGCTCGGTGAGCGAACCCAGCTTCGCCGACTCGACGGGCCGCCCGGTCAGGTAGCGGTCGAGCAGCCGCCGCGTGACCGAAGGCGACACCATCGCGTCGCCGCGCAGCACGCCGCGGATGGCCACCAGCATCTCGTCGGACGGCGCGTCTGTCACCAGGAACCCGCTCGCGCCGCGCGCAGGGCCGAGTAGGCGTATTCGTCGAGGTCGAACGTCGTGATCACCAGCACCCGCACGTCCGGCAGGGCGGCGCAGATGCGCTCGGTCGCGGCGACGCCGTCGAGCACCGGCATGCGCACGTCCATCAGCACGAGGTCGGGCCTTCGTTCGCGGGCGATCCGCACGGCTTCCGCGCCGTCGCCCGCCTCCGCGACGACGTCGAGATCCGGCTGGCTGTCCACGATCATCCGCAGCCCCACGCGCACCAGCTCCTGGTCGTCGCAGATCAGCACCGACGTCATCGCGCCGCGCCCGTCCGCAGCGTCGCGAGCACGCGGAACCCGCCGTCGGGCAGCGGGCCCGTCTCGAGCTTGCCGCGGTAGAGCTCCACGCGCTGCGCCATCCCGGCCAATCCGCGCCCCGACGACGGCAGCCCCGCCGCCACGGGCTCGCGGCCCCCGGTGTTCGTCACCTCGACGAGCACCTCGGTCGGCGTGAACTCCACGCGCACCCGGGCGGACGCGTCGGCGGGAGCGTGTTTGAGCATGTTGGTCAGCGCCTCCTGGACGATCCGGTACGCCTGCAGCGCGGCGCCCGTGGGCAGGTCGGTGGCATCACCGGTCACCTCGAGCCCGACGTCGCGCCCGGACTGCTCGACGAGCGTGCGCAGCTCGTCCAGCGTCGGCTGCGGCGTGCGCGCGGGCTCACCGGCGTGCATCACTTCGAGCAGCCGCCGCAGCTCCGCGAGCGCCCCGCGCCCGGTGCGGCTGATGGTGTCGAGCGTGCGGTCCACGGCTTCGGGGTCCTGGTGCCGCGCGAGCTTCGCGCCTTCAGCGTTGAGCACGATCACGCTCATGCTGTGCGCGAGCACGTCGTGCAGCTCGCGCGCGATCCGCGTGCGCTCCTCCGCGACGGCCGCGCGCGCCTGCGCCTGCCGCTCCGACACCGCGAGGTCCGCGCGCAGCCGTTCCTCGTCGGTCAGCTGCTCCTTCGCGCGGAAGAACTCGCCCAGCGCCCACGCCGCGATGTGCAGCGGCAGCACCCCGACGATCGTCAACGTCGGATTCTGCGTCTCGGCGCCCCACGTGAACCCCCACATCCAGTCGAGCGCCAGCACGGCCGCCGCGATCACCGCGGCGAACCGCCGGTCACCCTTCTTGACCAGCGTGAACAGCACCACCGCCATCGCCAGCTCGCTGCGCCCGCGGTCGAACGCCCACACGTCGTTCGTGTAGACGGCCACCACCCCGGCGATGATCAGCACCGCCGTCGTCCGCGGCCACCGCCGTCGCACGAGCAGCGGCAGCAGGAACGCCATCGGCACCAGCCGCAGGGACCAGTCGCCGGTCGCAATGTTCGGCCCGAGCAGCACGAAGACGGCGTACAGCGGCAGGTCCAGCGTCCAGCGTTGCCTGCGTACCCACATCACCAGTGCTCGCACGTCTGTGAACGTAACGCCCGCCGGCCGCTCGCCGCGTCCTTCCGCGGTATGCCTCGCCTCCTCCGATGGGACGATGCACGCGGCCCGATCGGCCGATCCGCGGCCACGGGCGGCGTCCTTAGTTTCGGGTTCATGTCGATCACCACGGAGTTCTTCCGGCACCCCATGCTGACGGGTGCCGTCGCGGCGAGTTCTGGGTTCCTGGCCACGGCCATGACCCGCGGCCTGGGTCTCGAGGGCGCTGGTTCCGTTGTCGAGCTGGGGCCGGGGACGGGGGTGTTCACGTCGGCGGTGCTGGCTCTGGTGCCGTCGACCGCCGCTGTCACGGCGGTCGAGATCAACCCCCGGCTGGCCGCTTCGCTGCGTTCGCGCTTTCCCTCGGTCTCGGTGGCGTGCGGCTCGGCTTCCTCGGTGGGTTCCCTGGGGCTGGACCCGGCGGACGTCGTGATCTCCGGCCTGCCCTGGACGGCCATGCCTGCCTCGCGTCAGCAGGAGATCCTGGACTCGGCCTGCTCGGTCCTGTCCCCGCGCGGCTGCTTCACGACGTTCGCCTACGCCCACACCGCCTGGACACCGCCGGCCCGCCGGTTCGCCCGCCTGTTGCGCAGCCGGTTCTTCGTGGTGGAGCGGACTCCGGTGGTGTGGCGGAACCTGCCGCCTGCGTACGTGTACCGGGCCGCGTTGCCGGTTTCCGCCGGGGTTTCCCGTGAACGCTCTGCTGCACCCGCTTCTTGACGCACCCGCGGTGGTCGTCTACGTCGTGTGCGCCTTGGTGATCACGGCGGAAACGGCTCTGCTGCTGGGAATCGTGCTGCCGACACTGTCCACTTTGCTGCTGATGGGGTTCCTCGTGCAGCGGGGGACGTTGTCCTGGTGGGTGGCCTTGGTGGTGTGCGTTTCCGCCGCCGTTCTCGGCGACCAGATCGCGTACTGGGAAGGGCGGGTGCTGGGGCCGCGGCTGCGCTCTTCGCGCCTGGGCCGCCGGGTCGGGCCGGCGCGCTGGGACCGGGCCGAGTCGGCGATCGTTCGGTTCGGCGTGCCGGCGGTGGTCCTGGGCCGGTGCCTGGCGGGGGTGCGGACGCTGGTGCCCCGCGTCGCCGGATCGGCCGGCCTGCCGTACCGGCGGTTTGTGGTGGGGAGCGTTTGTGCCGCCGTCATGTGGGCGGGGGTGGAGCTGCTGGCGGGGCAGTTGACGGGATGGGTTGTGCCGTAAGCAAAGCGGCCGTTTCCGCGTCGGCCGGAAGGAACGTTTCCAGGCTCAGCTCCGCGATCGTCACGTCGACGGCCGTCGTGAGGCGGGTGATGGCGGTGATCAGGCGGAGGTCGCCCAGGGAGGTGGACAGCTGCAGGGGCACGGCGAAGCCGAGGTGGTCCGGCGAAGGCGGTGAAGGCGCGGGCAGGTACGAAGTGAGCTCGTCCAGCAACTCGGCCTGACGCGGGTCCGGCAGGCCCTGGCGGGGGCGTTCGAGCACGTGCTGCGCCCAGTCGGCGAAGTTGTGGATGCGCGGGGCCATGCCGTCGGGGTGCAGGGCCAGGCGCAGGACGTTCACGGGTGGCGCCAGCAGTTCGGCAGCCACGCCTTCCGTGAGAAGCGTGAAGGCGTCGTTCGCGGACACGAGCGTGCCGTAGCGGTCGACGATCAGCGCCGGGTACGGGCGGTGGCCGTCGAGCAGAGCCGTCAACGAATCGAGGACGGGGGCCAGCCGGGGGTCGTCGAGGGGCGTCTCGGCGTAGCGCGGGGCGAAGCCGGCGGCCAGGAGCAGGGCGTTGCGTTCGCGCAGGGGCAGGCCGAGGGCCTCGGCCACGCGCACGACCATGCCCCGGCCGGGAGCCGAACGGCCGCGCTCCAGAAAGCTCACGTGCCGCTGCGTGGTGCCGGCGGCCAGGGCCAGGTCGAGCTGGCTGAGCCGGCGGCGGGTGCGGGCGTCGCGCAACGCGGTGGCGAAGGCCGGGTCCATGGGGCCAGGCAAGCAGAACCCGCGCGGGCGCGCCATTCCTTCCGGGGAATTGCCGCGAGACCCCGGCGCGCCGAATGCTCGGGGCATGAAATTCGGACTTCTCCTGCCCGCCGGGCAGGCCCAGCTTCCCGCCCCCGCCGTCGTCGAGCTCGCCCGCGAGGCCGAGCGCCTCGGCTTCGACTCCGTCTGGGCGGGCGACTCGCTCGTCCGCGCCCGGGCTGAGCCGCTCACCCTGCTCACCGCCGTCGCGCAGGCCACCGAGCGCATGACGGTGGGCACCGCCGCGCTGTTGCCCGCGTTGCGCCAGCCCGTGCAGGCGGCGCTGACGCTCTCGACCCTCGACCAGCTCTCCGGCGGCCGCCTCGTCCTCGGCCTCGGCGCGGGGTTCCCCGGCTTCAGCGAGCCGGAGTTCGGCCTGGTCGGCGTGTCGTTCAAGACGCGCTTCTCCCACCTCGACGACGTCGCCCGCCTCTGGCGCGACCTCTGGACCGGCACGCCCCGCTCCTTCCAAGGCAAGGTCCTCCACCACGACTGGCTTCCCGACGTCCCCGCGCCCTCCCGCCCCGGCGGCCCACCCCTGTGGCTCGCCGGCGCCACCCCGTCCGCCCTCCGCCGCACGGCCGACCTCTACGACGGCTGGCTGCCCTACCCACCCGACCCCGCCGACTACGCCCGCGGCCTCACCACCATCCGCTCGCTGTCGGACCGCCCCATCACCCCGGCCCTGTTCGCCACGGCGTACGTCGACGATGACCCGGCCCTCGGCCGCCAGGCGCTGGACACCTACTGCCAAGCCACGTACAGCCGCCCGCTGTCCGCGATCGGCACCATCCAGACAATGCTCACCGGCCCGGTTTCGACTGTCGCGGCCGGCCTGCGCGAGTACGCACTAGCTGGTGCAGACCACATTCTGCTCCGCATCGCCGCCCTGGACGCCGACGTGGTCGCCGACCAGCTACGCCTCCTGTCGGGACTCTTGCCGACCAATTCTCCGCAACACTGAACCCTCCGGGGCTTTCCATCCGTGTCGTGAATGGATCCCCACCCGGGAGATCCGTTGACACGAAAGGAAAGCCATGAAGATCACGGGAGACCCCGACTGGAACCGCACCACCACCCGTAACACCGACCGCCGGGCCGTCACCGCCGGCTGAGCCGCACCCTCTCCCCGGGGTTCGCCGCGCGGCGGCCGGCCACCCCAGCCGGCCTCGACTTTCCGCCCCTCCGCGACGAACCCCCTGCGGCGCAACGCTTTTTCGCACGGTCCTGTGGCGTCCTGCCGAACCGTTGCGCCGCGGCTGTCCCCTCGTTGCGCGGCAGTTGCCCGTCGTTGCCGCCCGCCAGTTGTCCGTGGTTGTCCACAACTCTGCTCGGCTGTGGACAACGTCCCGTCGGCCGCCGGGTTTGTCGGTGTGCGCCGGTAGAATGGATCCAGGGTGGCCCGCTGGGAGGATGGGCCCTGCGTCGCGGGGGTTGTGGAGGTTGTGGAGGCCGTAAGGGTCGTGGGGTTTGTGGCCAGCTCCCCAGCGGCACAGGAAAGACGCCCGACGAGTGCGGGCAGGTACACACCACCCACCCTGAAGGTACGAACCTGGGAACCAGCCTGGCGCCATTCAGGCAAACGCCCACCGGCATCGCAACGTCGCGACGTTCATCAAGCAGTAAGTCGCGCGGCGCCCTTTGCCGGGACCGGTCCCGAGTGCCGGACTTACGGTGCGACGCATGCAGCGGCTCACGGTGGTTCTCGTGCTGATGTCGATAGGCGTCGTCGCCTGCGGCGCGCCCGATCGGCAGCCGGGTCCAACGGCGTCTTCGGCGACAAAGCCGACCACACCGCCAACCACACTCTCGACCGCTCCGGCAAAACCGAAGATCACCGACCTGGCCGATCATCCTTGCGAGGCCCTGGATCACGACGACATCGTCCGGTTGAACGTGATCATCGAGGGCACCGAAGTCCCGGACCCGAGCGGCACGGCCTGTCAGTGGGGTGCACCAGGCGCACTGATCACCTTCACCGCCTACCCGGCAACCGACAAGACCCGGGACCCGGACGTCCGGCAGCTCACCGCCAGCACGATCGAGGGTCACCGTGCGCTGCTGGGCCAGATCACGCACGGCCAGGACACCGGCTACATGATCTTCGTCATGACCGGCCCGGGTCAGTCGATCCGGCTCTCGGCGGTCGGCTTCGGTCCCGGTGCGCCCGGACCCGACCCGCTCACGGTCGGCGAGAACTTCGCCGCGGCGATCAGCCACCGGTTGAGCGAATGACGAGAGGCAGCGCGCGCCTGACGATCGCCACCGCCCTCCCCGACCAGCCCCTCGCCGCCTTCATCCCCCCGACGGTTACGTCGCCTGGGTGACCCCCGGCGGAACCGACCTGCGCGCCGCTCTCACCACGTGGCCAGGTCGCCCCCGGACTGTCGGTGCCCCGACGTAGTCTGGAAGACGTGACCGACGCTCCACTGTCCGGACTCCTCCAAGCCATCCTGCCCGACCCCGCCCTGCGCGGGGTCGTCGAACGTGCCGGCGCCCCGCTGCTCGAGCTGCAGGGCGCCGTGACCGCGCGTCAGCTGGTCGCCGCGGTGCTCGCCGAAGACGAGGCGAGAGGTGGCGCGGGCCGCCACGTGCTGGCCGTGACCGCCACCGGCCGGGAGGCCGACGAGCTCACCGCCGCCCTCGAAGCGCTGCTCGGGCGCGAGAAGGTCGTCGACTTCCCCTCGTGGGAGACGCTGCCCCACGAGCGCCTCTCGCCGCGCGCCGACACCGTCGGGCGCCGCCTCGAAGTGCTGCACCGCCTGCACAAGGGTGACGACCAGCTCAAGGTCGTCGTGTCCACCGTCCGCAGCCTGATCCAGCCCATGGCGCCGGGCCTCGGCTCGCTCGACCCCGTCGACCTGGTCGTGGGCGAGGAGCAGAGCTTCGAAGGCCTCCTTGAACGCCTGGTCGAGCTCGCCTACACCCGCGTGGACATGGTCGAGAAGCGCGGCGAGTTCGCCGTCCGCGGTGGCATCCTCGACCTGTTCGGCCCCACGGCCCAGCACCCGGTGCGCGTCGAGTTCTGGGGCGACGAGGTCAGCGAGATCCGCGCGTTCGCGGTCTCCGACCAGCGCTCCCTGCCGGGTGAGATCCAGCACGTCACCGCGCCGCCGTGCCGTGAGCTGCTGCTCACCGCCGACGTCAAGGCGAAGGCCGCCGAGCTCGCCGTCACCTACGAAGCCGACGCCCAGCTGGCCGAAATGCTCACCAAGCTCGCCGACGGTATCCCCGTCGAAGGCATGGAAGCCCTCATCCCGGTCCTGTGCGCCGGCGAGCTCACCCTGCTCACCGACGCCCTGCCGCGCGGCAGCCACGTGCTGCTCGCCGACCCGGAGAAGATCCGCGCCCGCGCCCACGACCTCGTGCGCACCGGCCAGGAGTTCCTCGAAGCGTCGTGGACCACGGCCGCGGCCGGAGGACAGGCGCCCATCGACCTCGGCGCGTCGGCCTACCGCGACCTGGCCGAGATCGCCGAGCACGCGCAGGACACCAAGCGCGCCTGGTGGACGATCACCCAGCTGAGCAGCGAAGACCCCGACGTCTACCGCGTCAGCGTCGAAGCCGCGCCCGCCTACCGCGGCGAGTTCGACCGCGCGATGACCGACCTGCGCGCCCACGTCGCCGCCGGCGGCACCGGCGTGCTCGTGGTCGCGGGCCACGGCACCGCCACCCGCGCCGTCGAGCAGCTCACCACCGCCGAGGTCCCGGCCGCGCTGGCCGGCGAAGGCATCACCGAGGCCCCGCAGGCCGGCCTCGTCACGGTCACCTGCGGCGCCCTCGTCGACGGTTTCGTCTCACCCGAGCGCGCCCTCGTGGTGCTGTCGGAAGCCGACCTCACGGGCCGCGGCGCCAACGCCGGAACGTCCACAAAGGACCTCAACGCCAAGATGCCCTCGCGGCGGCGCAACGCCGTCGACCCGCTGGCGCTCAAGGCCGGCGACTACGTGGTGCACAACCAGCACGGCATCGGCCGCTTCGTCGAGATGGTGCAGCGCACCGTCGCCGGCGCCACGCGCGAGTACCTGCTGCTGGAGTACGCGAGCTCCAAGCGCGGCCACCCGGGCGACCGGCTGTTCGTGCCCACCGACCAGCTCGACGAGGTCTCCCGCTACGTCGGCGGCGAGCTGCCCACGCTCAACAAGCTCGGCGGCTCCGACTGGAAGAACACCAAAGCCAGGGCCAAGAAGGCCGTCAAGGAGATCGCGGCCGAGCTCGTGCAGCTCTACGCCGCCCGCCAAGCCGCGCCCGGCCACCCCTTCGGCCCGGACACGCCGTGGCAGCACGAGCTCGAAGACGCGTTCCCGTTCCAGGAGACCAACGACCAGCTCGCCGCCATCGACGAGGTCAAGGCCGACATGGAACGCGGCGTCCCCATGGACCGCGTGATCTGCGGCGACGTCGGCTACGGCAAGACCGAGATCGCCGTGCGCGCCGCGTTCAAGGCGGTACAGGACGGTAAGCAGGTCGCCGTGCTCGTACCGACGACGCTGCTCGCGCAGCAGCACCTGAACACCTTCACCGAGCGCATGCAGTCGTTCCCGGTCACGATCAAGGGCCTGTCGCGGTTCACGAACAAGACCGAGTCCGACCTGGTCATCGAGCAGCTCGGTGAGGGTGAGGTCGACATCGTCATCGGCACCCACCGCCTGCTGCAGACCGGCATCCGCTACAAGGACCTGGGCCTCGTGATCGTCGACGAGGAGCAGCGTTTCGGCGTGGAGCACAAGGAACACATCAAGGCGCTGCGCACGCACGTCGACGTGCTCACGATGTCGGCCACGCCCATCCCGCGCACGCTGGAGATGTCGCTCGCCGGCATCCGCGAGATGTCCACCATCCTCACCCCGCCCGAAGACCGGCACCCGATCCTGACCTACGTCGGCAGCTACGACGACAAGCAGGTCGGCGCCGCCGTCCGCCGCGAGCTCCTGCGCGACGGCCAGGTCTTCTACGTCCACAACCGCGTCTCCTCCATCGAGAAGGCCGCCAAGCGCATCCGCGAGCTGGTACCCGAAGCGCGTGTCGTGACCGCCCACGGCCAGATGAACGAGGACAAGCTCGAAAAGATCATCCAGGGCTTCTGGGAAAACGAGTACGACGTGCTCGTCTGCACCACGATCGTCGAAACCGGCCTGGACATCTCCAACGCCAACACCCTCATCGTCGAACGCGGTGATCTCCTCGGGCTCGCCCAGCTCCACCAGCTGCGCGGCCGCGTCGGGCGTGGTCGCGAACGCGGCTACGCCTACTTCCTGTATCCGCCGGAAGCCCCGTTGACGGAGACCGCACACGACCGGCTCGCGACCATCGCGCAGAACACCGAGCTGGGCGCGGGCATGGCCGTGGCCATGAAGGACCTGGAAATCCGCGGCGCCGGCAACATCCTCGGCGCGGAACAGTCCGGCCACATCGCGGGCGTCGGCTTCGACCTGTACGTGCGCCTGGTCGGCGAAGCCGTCGAAGCGTTCCGCCGCCATGCGGGCGCCGAGCCTTCCGAGGAGGAGGAACTCGCCGAAGTCCGCGTCGACCTCCCCATCGACGCCCACATCCCCCACGACTACGTCGAAGGCGAACGGTTGCGCCTCGAGGCCTACCGCAAGATCGCGGCCGCGCCCGACACCGCGGGCCTCGACGCCGTGCGCGAAGAACTCATCGACCGCTACGGCCAGCCACCCGCCCCCGTCAACCGCCTCCTCGCCGTCGCGGCGTTCCGCCACACCTGCCGCGCGGCGGGCGTCACGGAGGTTGCGGTGCAGGGCAACACCATCCGCTTCGCACCCCTGCCCCTCGCCGATTCGCAGCTGGTGCGCCTGAAACGCTTGTACCCCAAGGCGGCGTACAAGGCCATCACCAACACCGTCTCCGTCCCCAAGCCGACGGAGGGCCCGGCCGGCGGCCGCATGGGCGCCCCGACACTACGGGACCAGGAGCTGCTCGACTGGTGCACGAAGCTGCTGACCCAGCTGACGAAGACGCCCGCCACCGTGTGACGTGTACACAGCCGGAAACACCCCGACTTTTGGGGGAACCACCAGCGCAAACGTTGGAGCGTAAGCGGTTTCGGCCGTACCGTCTTTCGCATGCATGATCGCTATTCGACTGTGCGGGGGCGCCAACTCGGTGTCCGTCTGCGAGAGCTGATGGCCGAACGCCATTGGGGTGTGCGGGAAATGTCGCGCCGGCTGGACTGGCCGCCGACCCGCATCTCCAACATGTTCTACGCGAGGCGTGGCACCAAGTACGTAGACGTGGTCAAGATGCTCACCCTCATGGGCGTGGTCGGCGAGGAGGCCGACGAAATCTATGCGCTCTGCGAAGACATAGACAAGTTCGGCCTCGTGGAGTCTCCGTTGGACCGGCGAAGGCGGCGGTTGCGGACTTTGGAGAACTTCGAAGCCGAGGCTTCCTCCATCTTCGCCTTTCAGTCGAACCTCATTCCCGGCTTCATGCAGACCGAGCGATACTGCCGAGCGCAGATGGAATCCTCGGTCAACCTGCAGGGCGATCTCGAGGGGTATGTCAACCGGCGGATGAAGCGCCGCGATGTTCTCGACCAGTCGCAGACCCAGTTCGAATTCGTCCTTCACGAGTTCGTGCTGCGGCTCGACTTCGGTGGAGCGGACCTCATGGCCGAGCAGCTTTACCATCTGCTGCGCTTGGTGGTACGGCCGGACATCTCGATTCGAATCGTGCCGGCTTCAGCCGGTCCCCATGTAGGGGCAAGTGGAGGCTTCGCGCTACTGGAGTTCGAAGAAGCGGATTCGGTGGTGTACATCGACACCGAGGCGGTCAATCTCTTCCTCGAAGATCCCGAAGAGATCGCCATGTACGGCAACCTCCGTCGGCGCCTGCGCGAGCAAGCGCTGACCGAGACCGACTCGAGGCGGTTCATCACAGACCTCGTCGCCGAGCTCTATCCAGCTTCCGACGAAGGTCTGCAGCTCCAGTTCTGACCAGCCCCACGGCCGTATCGATGAGAAGAGCCGGCCACATCACCGTCCCCGCGGCCGCGTGGCAGGAACTCCTCAGCCGTCTGCACTGAGCTGGAACATCGGCGGCTCACCTGTCGCCAGCTGTAAACGGACTTCCTCTTTCGGCGTGGGCACCGCGCCCGCGTCGGCCCTCGGCTTGGGCCGGGGGTGGCGCGGCACCCGCGATCCCGACCCGCCACCGCGGCCGTTGTAGATCACCAGGCCCCGGTCGGGGTCCGGTACCGCGTCCAGCGCGGCCGTCACGGCGGCCAGGCCGCGGAACCGCTCCCGTTCCAGCAGGTCGGGGAACTCGATCTCCAACGTGACACCCCACTGGTGCACGTGCCAGGTCCACTGCAAAGCCCCGTGAGTCACTGCGGCTTCGGTCAGGTTGTCGCCGTGCGCGCGTTGCCAGGCGCGGGCCGGGAACTCCCCGTCGAGAACCTCGATCGACAACCATGAGTCCATTTGTCGACAATAACGCTTCGCGCACCCCGATGGTGTTGCGTTTCGGGGGCGGCGGTGTGAGAGGGTATGGCCTGTGATGCGGATCATGGGGCGCCTCGGCTCGAAGAAACGGTCTAGCGCGCTGGCGGGTGTCGTCGCCAGTGGCCTTCTGCTCGCCGGGTGCGGCGCCGGGCCCAGCCAGGTGGGCGCCGCGGCCGTCATCGACGGCCAGGTCACCACCATCGACCAGGTGCAGACCCTGCTGGACAAGGCCGTCCAGGAGCAGCCGTACGCGCAGCAGCTCGCCGCGCAGCACAAGCTCGACCTGGTGGGCCGGGAGATCGTCCGCCAGCAGCTGCTGCACGCCGTGGTGCAGAAGGCGGCGCAGAAGGAAGGCCTCGTCGCCGACGAGGCCACCATCTCCGCCGCCCTGGCGCAGGGCGACCCGCTCGCCGGACCCATGCCGGAGAACCTCGCGCAGGACCAGCCCGCGGCCGTGACACAGCTCGTGCAGCGGACCCGCGACCACCGCGAAGCGCTCACCGACGCGTACTTGGAGCAGCAGCTCGCGGTGAAGTACCTGCCGAAGCTGTCGGTCACTCTCGACTACGTCGTGATCGCCGGGCCGACCGCCGATGGTCAGGCGCCGTCGGTCGACCCGGCCGATTCGCGTGCCGAAGCGCTGGCGAAGGCGCAGACGTACGCGGCCGACCCGGCCGCCGTGCAGGCGGATCTGGCGAAGGGCGCGCAGGGCAACGTCGGCGAACCGCTTGCGGCGCTGTCGTCGCCCGCCGATGCCGGGTCGGTGCTGTTCGGCACGGAGCCGAACAACGTCATGGCGTTCCAGCCCAACCCGAGCCAGCTGCCGAGCGAGTGGATCGTGGCCGTGGTGAAGCAGCGCTCCACCGACAAGCCCGTCTCGACCGACCAGGCGCAGCAGCCGACGCCGGACCAGATCGGGGCGATCGGGGTGCGGATGCTGCAGCCGTATGTCGGCGACGTCGACTACAAGATCAACCCGCGTTACGGCGTGTGGGACACCGTGGGCATGGACCTCGCGGCCAACGCGAACAGCCTTCAGGGCCTCCTCCTGCCCGTCCGGGGTAGTGCTCCGGCTCAGCAGTGAGCGGGTCGGTTGTCGTCGTCGCGCACGGGGCGACGGTGCCGGCCGAAGCGGTCGGGTTGTTGCGTGGCGCCGCGGTGTACGCGGCTTCGGACGTTGACGCCGCCCAGTTCGGGGTGCCGCCGGTTCCGGCGGGGATCGCAGGCGACCGCGTCCTGATCACGGCGTCGACCTCGTCGCCGGAAGCCGCCGCGCTCGTGGCCGCGGGTGCGCGCGTGATCGAGGCCCCGGTCGCGCCGCTGGTGGAGGCCGCCGAGGTCATGGACCGGCTGCGCTCGCCCGGCGGCTGCCCGTGGGACGCGGTGCAGACGCACGAAACGCTCCGGCAGTACCTCGTCGAGGAGACCTACGAGCTGCTCGACGCCATCGAGGAGAACGACCGCGAGGCCCTGCGCGAAGAGCTCGGCGACGTCCTCCTGCAGGTGCTCTTCCACGCCCGCGTGGCCGCGGAAGACGCCGAGGACCCGTTCACGATCGACGACGTCGCGCGGGCGTTGACGGCGAAGCTCGTCGGGCGGCACCCGCACGTGTTCGCCGACGCGGCGAAGGTGGCCACGGTCGACCAGCAGAACCTGAAGTGGGAAGAGCTCAAGCAGGCGGAGAAGCAACGTCGCTCCATTGTGGACGGTGTCGCGCTCGGTCAGCCGGCCGTCGCGTTGGCCGCGAAGCTCGGGCAACGCAGCGGGCGGGCGGGGATTCCGCTGGACCTGTTCCCGGCGGGCTCGGACCCGGCGGCGCAGCTGTTCCGCACGGCGGCCACGGCGCGCCGGGCGGGCACCGATCCCGAAGGTGAGCTGCGGGCCGTCGCGAAGCAGTTCGCGCGGGACATCCGGGCGGCCGAGGATGCGGCGCGCGAGGCGGGCGTGGAACCGTCGACGCTGGAAGCGGACGGCTGGCGCAAGTTCTGGCCGTAACGGGCGTTTCGGGGCTTTTTCGCGCGTCCGTTCGGCCACGCTGGGTGCCCTGGGCGGTACGTCACGCAGTGATCGCGCGCACTCCCGCGTGCCTTCTGTCCCGGGTGGACCGACGATGGTGGCTGGGCGGTCGTCGGTGGAGGAGTTGGGTATGAGCGTGCTGGACGGGATTCTCGAGGGTGTCCGGGAGGATCTGGAGGAGCGCAAGCGGTCGACGTCGCTGGCCGACCTGCAGGCGCGCGTCCGCGACCTGCCGCCGACGCGGGATCCGCTGCCCGCGTTCCGCGCTTCCGGCGTGTCGATCATCGCCGAGGTGAAGCGCAAGAGCCCGAGCAAGGGCGCGCTCGCCGAGATCGCCGACCCGGCCGCGCTCGCGGGCCAGTACGAGCAGGGCGGGGCGGCGGCCATCAGCGTGCTGACGGAACGTCGCCGCTTCGGCGGGTCGCTGGCGGACCTCGAAGCCGTGCGGGCGCGGGTGGACATTCCGGTGCTGCGCAAGGACTTCATTGTGGAGCCGTACCAGCTGTGGGAGGCGCGGGCGTCCGGGGCGGACCTGGCGTTGCTGATGGTCGTCTCGCTGGAGGGTTCGCTGCTCGACGACCTGTACGGCCTCGCGGTGGAGCTGGGCCTGACGCCGCTGGTGGAATCGCACACGGCCGGCGAACTGGAGCGCGCGGTCGCGTCCGGCGCGCAGGTGCTGGGCATCAACGCGCGTGACCTCACGACGCTCGAGGTCGACCGGACCGTGTTCAAGGAGCTCGGCCCGCAGATCCCCGCCGACCGTGTGCGCGTGGCGGAGTCGGGCGTCGCCGGCCCGGGCGACGTCGCGGAGTACCGCGGCTGGGGCGCGGACGTCGTCCTGGTCGGCGAGGCGCTGGTGCGCTCGGGCGACCCGGTGACGTCCGTCCGCGACTTCATCCAGGGTTAGGGCTTCAGGACGATCCGGCCGAAGACCTCGCCGTCGTCCATTTTCTGGTGGGCTTTGGCGGCTTCGTCGAGCGGCAGGATTTCGTGGACGACGCCGTGGAATGCCGCGTCCTCGAACTGCTCCAGGCGCACTCGTTGTAGTTCCGCGCGGGGCACGGTGTCGGCGCTGAAGGTCATGAACGAGAGGGACTTCTGGAAGTTCTGCAGCAGCTTCGCGGCGAAGTCGGCTGGCGGCATCCCGCCGACCACGCCCACGACCACGAGGCGGCCGTTGGGGTTGAGCTTGTCGAAGACGTCCGGCAGGTTCGGGCCGGCGATCAGGTCGATGATGACGTCGTACTTGCCTTCGCCGCTCGCCGCCCGGTCGAGGACCTCCGTGGCGCCGAGCTTCTTGAGGCGCTCGCCTCGTGCTGTGCTCGACGTCGTGACGGCCACGGTCTTGGCGCTCCTTGCCGCCAGCTGAACCGCCGACACCCCGATGCTCCCGGCCGCCCCGCGCACCAGCACGGCCTCGCCTTTCCGGAAGTGCGCATGCGCCAGGGCGAAGTGCGCGACGGCTCCCGACGTGCCGATGGCCACGGCGTCTTCGCTGCTCAGGCTCTCGGGGATCGGCAGGAAGTCGCTGGCCACCGCCTTCTCGGCGTACCCGCCGCCGGTTCCGGTGAACGCCCACATCCGCCGGCCCTTCAGGCTCCCGTCGAGCCCTTCGCCGACCCCGATGACCGTCCCGGCGACCTCGCTGCCGGGGATGTGGCCGGTCTTGAAGCCGTAACTGCCGAGCGTGCCGCGCCGGATCACCGCGTCGACCCCGCCCACGCCGATCGCCTCGGTCTCGATGAGCACCTGCCCCGCCCCCGGTGCGGGCTCCGGCACCTCGACGACCCGCAACCCGTCGGCCGGCCCGAAGTCCTGAATCGCCACTGCTTTCACCTGCGTGTTCTCCTCTCGTACGGCCACCGACGCTAACGGACGGGGGCGTCCGCTTCGGCTAAAGTGAGAGCGTGACGGCTCGTTTGCCTCAGACCTCGCGCCCCGCTGTTTCACGCGCGGACGCTCCCTCGGTTGATGCCGCTTCGCCTGCGGACGCTTCGCGGGCCTCGGGCTCGGAGGCCATTGCCTCGGGTGATGCTGCGTCGCCTGCAGCTGGCGTGGGCCCGGTTGCTTCGCGGCCCGCCACGCCGCGCGCTGAGGTCGGCGACTCAGCCGCTTCGCGCCCCCTCCGCTCCGACGCCCGCGACAACCGCGACCGCATCCTCACCGCGGCCCGCGAGGTCTTCGCTGCCGAAGGCCTCGACGTCCCGATGCGCGAGATCGCCCGCCGCGCCGGCGTCGGGCCGGCCACGCTCTACCGCCACTTCCCGACCAAGGAAGACCTGGCGGGCGCGGCCTTCGCCGATCAGCTCCAGATCTGCCGCCAGATCGTCGACGAGGGCCTCGCCACCCCCGACCCGTGGCTCGGCTTCTGCCTGGTGATCGAAAAACTCTTCGCCGTCCACGCTCGCGACCGCGGCTTCACCGCCGCGTTCCTCTCGCGCTTCCCGCGCGCCTTCGACTTCACCACCACCCGCGACTCCGCCCTCGCCTCGATCGCCGAGCTCGCGCGCCGCGCCAAAACCACGGGCCACCTCCGCCCCGACTTCGTCGTCGACGACCTCGTCCTGGTCCTCATGGCCAACAACGGCATCCACGCCACCTCGCCCGCCGCCCGCATCGCCGCTTCCCGCCGCTTCGCCGCACTGGCGATCCAGGCCTTCCGCGCCACCCCGCAACTGTCGCCACTCCCACCGGCGGCCCGCATGCCCCTGCACCCAGTGGTGTAACCACGGCGGCACTGGCCAACGGCCGTCGCTGCTTCTCGCCGCGCGGCCGCACTGGTGGTTGAGGCTTTCTGCGCTACGGCGCTGCCGCGTGCGGCTCGGATGCCCTGTACCCGGGCGGTGTGACCGCGGAGGCGCGGGCCGGCGGGCGTCGCCGCTTCTCGGCGCTTCGCCGCGCTGGCGATCGCAGGCCTTCCGCGCCATCCCGCAGCGGCCGCCTGCGGCCCGTATGCCCTGCACCCAGTGGTGTAACCACCACGGCGGGTTCGCCCCTGTCGGCTGTGTGCCTCGCACGCCGAGGCCGGATTCCCGCAGCGTCGCGAGCAGGCCGGAGCATCCGAGCGACCTTGCCCGTCGCCTCCGCTGCCTCAGCGGTCCAGGCCATTCGTGCATCCCCCGGTCACAACCACTTCCAGCCGCGGCACGCAGCCCTGCACCCAGGGGTGTGACCCAAACCACACATCGACGAGAACCGTGGGATGATTCGCGGCGTCTTGCCTGATGTGAAGCACCAGAAGCCCGCGACAGAGGTGGACGAGGAGAAGCTCGTCCGCCGGGTTGCGCGGGGTGATCGGGCGGCGTTCGAGGAGTTCTACCGGCGGACGGCGCCCTGGTTGGCGGTGCGGTTGCGGCGCCGGTGTGCGGATGAGCAGGTCGTCGCGGAGGTCATGCAGGAGACGTACCTCGCGGTGTGGCGCGCGGCCGGGTCGTTCGCCGGAGCTGCGGCCGGCGGGTCGGCGGTCGGGTGGGTGTGGACGATCGCCGCGAGAAGGCTGGTCGACGCGTTTCGGCGGAGGGCGCAGCACGCGCAGGTGCCGACCGTGACGCAGGTCGACGTGATCGCGCCGGCGGCGGAGGAGGAAGCGCTCCGGGGCACCGTCGGCGACGAGGTGGGCGACGCGCTGCGCACGCTCGCCCCCGAGCTGCGGCAGGTCCTGCAGGCGATGGTGCTCGACGGGCTGTCCGTCCGCGAGACCGCTGTGCTGCTCGGGCTGCCGGAAGGAACTGTGAAGACGCGGGCGCGCCGCGCGCGGATCGCCATGCGAGAGGCACTGACATGAACCACGTCTCGGATCGACTCCTGACCGGCTACCTCGAAGGCGGCACCCTGCCGGGCGACGAGGAGTGGGCCGCCGAGGCCCACCTGGAGACGTGTTCCGTCTGCCGCGCGCGGCTGGCGCAACTGTCCACATCGGACCCCATGATCGAGACGGTCTGGAATGGACTCCAGCCCCAGCTCACCACCAAGCCCCAACGCGTACCCGGCCGCTTCACGGCCCGCAGCTGGGCGACCCCGGTGATGCTGCCGTGGCTGGTGATGACGGTGCTGGTGGCGGTCGTGGCCGTACTGCTCGACCGCGGGTTCCAGGGAAACCTGTCGTTCGTCCAGATTTTCGCACCGGTTCTGCCGGTGCTGGGCGTCGCGGCGTCGTGGTCCCGCGGCCTCGATCCGGCGTACGAGCTGGTCGCCGCGAGTCCGCGGGCCGGTCTGGACCTCGTGCTGCGCCGCACGACGGCCGTGCTGGTGACCGTCGTTCCGGTGTTGCTGGTCGCGGGCTGGCTCACCGGCACGAATCTGGGGCTGGCACTGCTGCCGAGCCTCGCGTTCACCACGGGAACCCTGGCGCTGGGCGGGCTCATCGGCGTGAGCCGGGCGGCGTTCGTGCTGGTCGCGGCGTGGATCGCGGTGCTGGTGCTGCCGACGGTGGCCAAGGGTTCTTCGTTCGCACTGCAACCGGGATCGCTCCCGGTCTGGGGCGGGATCTTCGCGTTGACGGCTGTGGTGGTGGTGCTCCGCCGGAGCGCTTTCACGCGGCTCAGCGCGCATCACTGAGGGAGGAAGGGGACAATGGACATGCGGGCAGTCGAAGCCGCTGAGGTCGCTCCGTCGACCTATGCCTGGGAAATCCAGGCGGAAGCGCTGAAAGTACGGGTGGGGCGGCGGAAAATGGCCGTCGACGGCCTGGATCTGTCCCTGGGCAAGGGAGTCCACGGCCTGCTCGGGCCCAACGGGGCCGGCAAGACCACGCTGATCAGAGCACTGGCGACAGTGCTCCGGCCGGCGGAAGGCAGGCTGGCGCTGCTCGGTGAGTCAGTCGGGGGACACATCGACCAGCGCCGCCTGCGCCGGCGGATCGGGTACCTCCCGCAGACGTTCGGGTACTACAAGCGGTTCACGGTGCGTGAGTTCGTCGAGTACCTGGCGTGGTTGAAGGAGATGTCCAAACAGGACATCCCCGCCGCCGTGCAGCGCGCGATCGAGCGCGTGGGGCTGGCCGACCGCGCCGACGACAAGCTGAAAACGCTGTCGGGCGGCATGGTCCGCCGCGTCGGCATCGCGCAGGCCATCGTGAACGACCCGCAGATCCTGCTGCTGGACGAGCCCACCGCGGGCCTCGACCCGGCGCAACGCGTGCGCTTCCGCGAGCTCATGGCGCAGCTCGGACAGGACTCGTGTGTCGTCGTGTCGACGCACCTGGTGGAAGACGTCGCCACGGCGTGCACCGACGTGGTGCTGTTCGCCGAGGGCAAGCTCGTCTTCCAGGGCACGCCCGACCAGCTGGCCGCCGCCGGCACGCCCGAAGACATCGGCGACAGCCCCATCGAGCGTGGCTACTCGGCGCTGCTCAACCACGACCGGGGGAGGGGTTCCTGGTGAGCGTGCTGCGCACGGAGGCGCGCCGGACGATCGCGCCCTGGCTCCTGTTCGCGCTCTTGGCCGTGGGGCTGGGTTTCTTCTTCCTGTTCAGCGGGCCGTGGTGGAAGGACGCCGAGGCGTGGAACCTCCAGTGGACACCGTCGATCCTCTGGTCTCGTTACCTGCTTTCCCTGCTGTGGCCGATCATCGTGTGTGCGGCCGCGATCCAGGGGATGCGTGACCGACGGTCCGGAATGGACGAACTGCTGGCCACGACCCCGCTGCCCGTCGCGCGGCGCACGGCGAAGGTCGGGCTCGTCATCGGACTGTCCGCCGTGGCCGGTTACCTCCTGATCGTCGCGATCGGACTCGGCCAGGTGATCGCGAACGACGGGGTGTTCACCTTCACGTGGGTGCTGCCGTTGCTGGTCGGCGTCGCTTCGGTGGTGGCGGGTGCCGCCGTCGGGCTCGCCGTCGGGCGGCTGCTGCCGCACCCGCTGACGGCGCCGGCCGCCGGGGTCGTGGCGCTGGTGGTGGGCGTGTTCCTGCAGGTCGGGGGGGTGCGCGGGAGTGCCGTGCAGCAGGCGGTGCCGAACCGGATCGCGCTGCTCTCGCCCGCGGGTGGACAGCCGTACAGCGCGTTCGTGGACCCGGTCGTTTCGGTGTCGATCGGTCAGCTGTGCTGGTTGCTCGGACTCGCCGCCACGGGGTTCCTGGTGCTCGCGGCCCGGCGCTGGTTCGCCGTGCTGCCGGCTCTCGTCGGGCTGGCGATCGCGATCCCGATCTTCCCGGCCACGGCGACTGACAACTTCGTCGACAACCCGAGCGCGGCCGCGCCCGTGTGCGACGGTCCGGTGTGCGTCACGGCCCTGCACGGCGAATGGCTGTCCACTGTGGCCGGACCGGGAAAGGATGCGTTGGCACTGCTGGCAAAGCTGCCGTCCGCGCCGACGCATGTCGTAGAGACGACGACCTCGGAGAACAGGGCCCACGGCCCCGGCGACCCGTCCGCGCTCGTCGTCCGCCGCGACGACGCCGAACTGCGTGACGTCTCCGGCCGCGACCTCGAGTACGAGCTCCTCGCGACCGCCCCCTTCTGCTCCGGCCCGCCGACCGCCACGAAGGCGCGCTACATCATCGCCTCCTGGCTCCTCGGCGACCCGGGCGATCCACCGCACGCCGACGACTACGGTTCCTGGCTGACCACGCCGATGCACGACGTGGGGGCGCAGTTGCGCGCCCTGCCCGCTGCCGAGCAGCTCGCGCGCGTCTCGGCTGCGTACCAGGCTCAGCAGACCTGCTCCGGCGACCCGTACGCCTTGCTGACCGGGGCGTCGCAATGAGGTGGCTGACGCTCTACGCCCGCTCTCGCCGCCTGCCCGCGTCCCTTGCGGCCCTGGTCCTGTGCCCGCTCGTGATCCGGATCCTGGCCGGCGCCGACTGGTCGGTGCTGTTCGCCTCGCTGGCCCTCGGCGCTGCTGTCGCCGTCGCGGCCACCGGGCTCTCGGGCCAGGACGTGGACCTCGACCGCACCGCCGCCTTCGGCTGGTTCCCGCGGCGGCTCGTGCACCTGGTGCTGGTGGGCGTCGTGGCGGTCGGCGTGCTGCTCCTCGTGCGCGCCTCGGCCGTCCCAGCCCCTGTGATCCTGCGCGACGGCCTCGGCCTCGTCGGCCTGGCAGGCTTGGCCGCGTTCGCCTTCGGCGGCCAGTTCGGGTGGACGCTGCCTTTGCTGTGGCTGGTGCTGGCGCTCTTCGCACCTGCGGAACCGGTGGGGCTGTTCCGCGTGCTGGCGTGGCCTTTGCAGCCCTCGGACGTCGCGGTGTCGTGGTGGGTCGCGGGCGGACTGTTCGTGGTAGGCGCGGGGCTGTACTCGGCGGTGGGGGCGCGCCGCTGACCTGGGGGACCGGCCGGTTGTCGTACTCGCACGAGGGGCGGGTACGACAACTGGCTTTTTCGATGAGTGGCACCGATTGAACAGGGCTGCTAGCTGGTTGAACATGTCTGTTCAACCAGCTCAGGAAGGCGACACCGCGTCCTTCATCCACGCGGCCCGTCGCGAGCAGCTGGTGCGGTGTGCGATCGAGCTGATCGCCGAGGTGGGGCCGGCGAAGGCGTCGACGGTGCGCATCGCCGAGCGGGCCGGGGTCAGCCGCGGTGTGCTGACGTACCACTTTCGCGACCGGGCCGAGCTCATCGAGCAGGTGGTGCGGTCGGTGTACGACCTCGGGCTGGAGTTCCTGGGGCCGCGGATGGCGGCGGCGGCCTCGCCGCGCGAGGCGTTGCTGACGTTCATCGGCGGCAGCGTCGAGCTGTACGCCGCGCACCCGACGGAGATGGCGGCGCTCAGCAAGATCTATTCGGACAAAGACGGCGTGCCACGCGCCGGGCACCACCGGCACACGCGGGAGATGGCGGAGCTGGCAGCCGGCCTGCGCGCGGGTCAGGAGCAGGGCCAGTTCCGCGCGTTCGACGTGGACGTCATGTGCGCGACCGTCCGCGGTGCGCTCGACGCGGCGCTGGCCCACATCGCGGGCGGCGGTTGCGTCGAGCCGTACGCCTCGGAACTGCAGACCCTGTTCGACATCGCAACCACAGCACCAAGGGGAGACTGATGAGGCTTCACAGGATCGCCGCCGCCGCAGCCGTGGTGGTGCTCGCGTTGTCCACCGCGACCGGCGCCGCGGCCGCCGCGGCCGAGGACGCGCTGATGACCGTCCGGGTCGACACCGGCCTGCTGCACGGCGACGCGAACGCGACCACCCGCCACTTCCTCGGCGTGCCCTATGCGAAACCGCCGGTGGGCGCGCTGCGCTGGGTTGCGCCGCAACCCGCGACGTCGTGGTCCGGCGTCCGCGAGGCCACGAAGGCCGGCAGCCACTGCCCGCAGACCGCGGCCGGGCCGGGGCAGCCCGCGTCGGCCGATGAGGACTGCTTGTTCGTCAACGTCACCACCCCGCGCCGCATGGCGCCGGGCGCCAAGCTGCCGGTGATGGTGTGGTGGCACGGCGGCGGCTACACCAGCGGCGCCGGCGACGGCTACACCGCCGACCGGCTGGCCGACCAGGGCAACGTCATCGTCGTGACGCTCAACTACCGCCTCGGCGTCTTCGGCTACTACGGCCTCCCCGGCCTGCGCGGATCCGGCACCTTCGGGCTGCAGGACCAGATCGCCGGCCTGAAGTGGGCCAAGCGCAACGCGACCGCGTTCGGCGGGAATCCGGACAACCTGACCATCTTCGGCGAGTCGGCCGGCGGCATGTCGGTGTGCGCGATGCTGACGTCGCCGCAGGCCCGCGGCCTGGTCGACAAAGCGATCATGTCCTCCGGTTCGTGCCGGCTGAACTGGCCGGCCGGCGCGCTGTTCCCGGGCGCGCCCGCCGACCGGCCCTACACGTCGCTGCGGCAGGACCAGGCCGACGGCCTCGACGCCGCGCACGGCAACGGCTGCCAGAGCGACGAACTGGCGTGCATGCGCGGCAAACCGGCGGCCGACCTGGTGGCGCTGAACCAGAGCTTCTCCGACCACCTCGCCTACGGCACGCCGGTGCTGCCGCTGGACCCGGCGAGGGCGTTGCAGTACGGCCAGTTCGCGCACGTGCCGGTGATCTCCGGCGGAAACCGGGACGAGGAGCGCGCGTTCGTCGGCGGCGCCGTGATGGCCGACCCCACGCTGATCACCGACCAGACCTACCCGGCTCTGCTGAAGGCCGCCTTCGGCGCCGACGCCGACCGCGTCGCGGCCCAGTACCCGTTGGCGCGCTACGGATCCGCGCCACTGGCCTGGGCCACCGTCACCACCGACGCGGGCTGGGCCTGCCCCACGGTGACCGCCGACCAGGAACTCGCGCGGCACACGACCGTGTACCCGTACGAGTTCGCGGACCCCAACGCCCCCAACGTCAACGGCATCAACGTCCCCGGCTTCTCCCCGGGCGCGGCCCACGCGTCCGACCTGCCGTACCTGTTCGACCTGGGCGGCCTCGACCTGCTGAAGACCCAGCCCCAGCAGGACCTGGCGGCGAGCATGATCGCCTACTGGACGACCTTCGCCCGCACCGGCAATCCGAATCACGCGGGCGCCCCGAAGTGGCCGGCCGGGACGGCGCACGGGCGGCTTCAGCTGGTGCCCGACCAGATCCAGCCGGTGGACGCGGCAGCCGAGCACCAGTGCGGGTTCTGGTCGACGATCCGGTAGCGGCCTCAGACGTTGCGGTTGTTCGGCTTCATCTCCAACGGCGGCACGTCACCGTCGTCGATGCCCATGCTGATGATGCGTTCGGGGTGGAGCCGGATGACCGCGCCGTCGAGGTGCCCGTCGGGCGCGAAGACGTCGGTCAGCACCTCGGCGTGGCCGCGGATTTCCAGGCAGCGCACGCGCATGGGGTTCAGCGACGGGCGGTCGTCCACCACGAAGGCGGCGCGGCCGTTGGCGGCGACGTTGCGGTACTTGCGGCTCTGGGTCAGGTGGTAGCCGGTGATGTCGATGGCCTGGGCCTCGGCGTTGTAGGTGAAGCCCACGGGGCTGACCTGCAGGGTCCCGTTCGGCTGCTGGGTGGCGAGCCGGCCGAGACCCTGCGTGGCGAGGTAGTCGAGCTCTGCTGAGGTGAACATGCACTCCACCGTGCAAGTTCAACCCCACTTGAAGTCAAGCGAACAGGCCGTCGCCCCAGTTCGAGGTGGGGGTCAGGCCCGGCGGAACCGCGAAGTGCGCCGAACCGGTGTGCTGCACGTATTCCATCATCGCGTCCTTCGACGACAGCGCCTGCTGCATGGGCACGTACTGCTTGCGCGTATCGCGGTTGAAGGCCAGGAAGAACAGGCCGGCTTCGAGGTGGCCGACGCCGTCGGAACCGTCGACGAAGTTGTAGCCGCGCCGCAGGATCCGGGTCCCGTTCAGCGTCTGGTGCGAAGCCAGGCGGATGTGCGCGTCGTCGGCGATCAGGGGCACGCCGCCGGCGCCGCGGACGCCGAGGTCGACCTCGTCGAACTCCGCCGTCTGGCCCAGTGGCGCGCCGGAACCCTTGGTGCGGCCGATGATCTGCTCCTGGCCCTCCAGCGGTTCGCGGTCCCACGTCTCGATGTGCATCTGGATCCGACGGGCCACCAGGTACGAGCCGCCGGCCATCCAGGCCTGGCCGTCGCCGGCCGTGGCCCACACCTCGTCGCGCAGGAAGTCGGTGTCCTCGGACTTGATGTTGTTGGTGCCGTCCTTGAAGCCGAACAGGTTGCGGGGCGTGGCCTGCTCGCGCGAGGTCGACGCGCTGCGGCCGAAGCCGAGCTGCGACCAGCGCACCTCGGTGACGCCGAAGCCGAGCCGCGCGAGGTTGCGCACGGCGTGCACCGCGACCTGCGGGTCGTTGGCGCACGCCTGGATGCACAGGTCACCGCCGGTGCGCGCGGGGTCGAGCTTGTCCTTCGGGAACAGCGGCAGGTCGATCAGCTGCGCCGGCCGCTTCGACGCCAGGCCGAACCGGTTGTCGAACAGCGACGGACCGAAACCGATCGTCAACGTCAGCTCGGACGCGGGCAGGTCCAGCGCCTCACCGGTGTCGCCCGGCGGGGCTTCGGCCGCGCCGCCGACGGCGCCGTTTGGCACCACCTCCTGGCCCGCCGTCATCCGCCGCGCCGCCGACGTCCACGTGCGCAGCAGCTGCCGCAGCTCGCCGACGTCGGTGGTCGTCACGTCGAACGCCGCGAAGTGCAGGTTCTGCTGGGTCGGCGTGACGATGCCGGCCTGGTGCTCGCCGTGGAAGTCCACAGTGGTCACCGCGGCCTGCGCCGTGGAACCGCCCATTCTGTCGATGCCGACCCCGGCCGCCGCCCCCGCGCCGGCCAGGGCGACCCCCGCCCCCGCCAGGCCGAACAGCTTGCGGCGGGAGACGCGGGTGCCCTCTTCGCTCACTTCGACACAACCTCCGCGACCTTGCTCAGCGGCTCGCTCAGCGCGTCGACCGCCGAGGCGAACGCCTTGATCTCGTCCTGCGACAGCTGGTTGTAGTACTTGAACCCGTCACCCACGCGCGTCTTGTCCAGCAGCGCCTGCACGTTGGCGAACTGCTTGTCCAGAGTGGACACCAGCGCCGGGTCGCGCTCCTGCAGGATCGGGCGCAGCGAGGCGATCGCACCCTTCGAACCATCCACGTTGGACTGGAAGTCCCACAGGTCCGTGTGCGAGAACGTCTCTTCCTCGCCGGTGATCTTGCCGGTGGCGACCTCGTCGAGCAGGCCCTTGGCGCCGTTGGCGAGGTCGAGCGCGCTCAGCTGCAGCGTCTTGGTCTTGGCGACCAGGTCCTTGACGTCGGTGAGCAGCTTGTCGGCGATCTGCGGGCTGTCGGGCTGCAGGCCGGTGACCCACAGGTCCTTCTCGAGCCGGTGGAACCCGGTGAACTTCTGGCCCGACTCGAGGTCGGCCTCGCGCACGTCGATGGCCGGGTCGAGGTCGCCGAACTTCTCCGCGACGGGCTCGATGCGCTCGTAGTACACGCGCGTGGTGGCGTATTCGGCCTTCGCCTCGTCGACCTTGCCGGCCTTCACGGCGTCGACGAACTTCTGCGTCTCCGTCTCGAGCGCGGCGGTGTTGTTGGCGACGTAGGTGGCGTAGCTCTTGGTGGCTTCGGCCTTCTGCGAGTCGGTGTCGGTCTGCTTCTGCGCGCCGCCGGTGACGGTGAAGTCGCCGCGGATGCCGTTGCCGACCATGCCGGGCTTGCACGCCGTCTGGTACTTGCCGGCCTCGGGGACCTCGACGATGAGCCGGCGGTTGAGGCCGGGGGCGATGTTCTCGACCTCGCCCATGATCCGGTCGCCCTCGGCGTAGAGGTAGAACTCGGTGACCTTGGTGCCCTTGTTGGTGATCTCGAACGTCACGTTGCCCGCGTTGGCGGTGTTCGCGGCGACGGCGCAGGTGCTGTCGGAAGCCTCGACCTTGATCGGTCCCGCGGCGCCGGAGCCGCTCGTCGCGGAGTCGGTGCTGTCACACGCGGACAGGGCCACGAGGGCGCCGACCCCGGCGAGCACGGCCAGTGGGGTTCTGGGAGAAAGGGGCACGGTCACTCCTTGACAGCGGCCGCAGCGGCTTCAGCCGTGACGGTTTTCTTCTTGGTGGGCTTGAGGAAGAGCGGGAGCACGATCACCACGTAGGCGACCCACGCGATTGCCTGCAACACGGTGGTCTGCTGCGAGTAGTTGAAGACCCCCTTGAGCAGCGCGCCGTACCAAGAGGTTTCCGGCAGCGTGCTCGACGCGTCGAACGCGAGGGTGGTCAGGCCGGGGATGAAGCCGGCTTCCTGCAGGTCGTGCAGGCCGTAGCCGAGCACGCCGGCGGCGACGAACACCAGCAGCACACCGGTGACGGTGAAGAACTTCGCGAGGTTGAACCGCACGGCACCGCGATAGAGCAGGTACGCGATCACGATCGCGGCGGCGATGCCGACCACGAACCCGATGAGCGGCTGGATCGTGTCCGACTGCGCGGTCTGCACCGCGGAGTAGAAGAACACGGCCGTCTCGAGGCCTTCACGGCCGACGGCGAGGAATGACAGCAGCAGCACGGCGGCGGGGCCGACGTTGAGCGCGTCCTCCATCTTGCCGCGCAGCTCCGCGGCCATCTGCTTGGAGGCCTTGCGCATCCAGAAGATCATCGCCGTGACGAACGCGACCGCGACGATCGAGAGGCTGCCGCCCAGCAGCTCCTGGTGCTCGAAGCTCAGCTGCGCGGTGCTGTAGGTCAGGATCGCGCCGACGGCGACCGACAGCAGCACCGCCGCGCCCACACCCGGCCAGACGAACTTCAGCGCGTGGCGCCGGTCGGTCTTGACCAGGAACGCCACCAGGATGCTGACCACCAGGGCGGCCTCGAGCCCTTCGCGCAACCCGATGAGCGCGCTCGAAAACACCACTGCTCAGCCCTCCTCCGCATACCTGACCTGATGTTTTTAGGTAAGGCTTGCCTGTAAGTCCAGAGGAGCGTACGCCCGAGGCTCGGCGGGTGACCGGACAAATCGGACTACCCGGTCGGGTTAGGTTAGGGTAACCGCAGGTCAGCGACGTGGGCGGCGGATCCATAACGAATTGTGTGACGTGAGCTGCTGGGGCTGGGAGTTAACCGTCCGCTTGCCTTTGGTGGGGTGGGGCGGTCTCGGGGAGTGTTCGATCGGCCTCTGACTGTGTCCGGTCGGGCGTTTCGTGATCACCCGATATGGCGTCACGCGAAGGTGGGAGAAGTAACCTGTCCGGGTGGCCGATACCACTCAGACGACGTCTCCGCCCCGTCGCTACGTCAGCCGGATCGCGTTGTCTCTGGGGCTGGTGCTCACGGGGATCGTGCTGGTGGTGACGATCGGGGTGCGCGACCCGGCTCCTTCGGCCGCTCCGGCTGTGGCTCCGGCTACGTCGTCGTTCTCGGTGCCACCGCAGCGTCCCCAATCGGGTGGTTCGGCTCCGCGTGCCGGCTTGGCCGCCCCGCCCGACCGCCCGACCGAATCGGACCAGGCCGAACTCGATGCGTGGGCCACGCGCGTGGCGGGCAAGACGCAGCTGCCCGCCCGGGTCCTCGCCGCCTACGGCCGCGCGGAAATGTGGATGCGCCGCCAGAAACCGGCTTGCCACCTGTCCTGGGCGACCCTCGCGGGTGTCGGCCACCTGGCCACGCCTTCCCTCGCGGTGTCTTCCTCCGGGGACGTGACCCCCTCCGTCGTCGGCGCTGCCGCGGGCGCGGACACCGACTCCGGCGCCCTGGACGGCGACCGCAAAGCCGACCACGAACTCGGCCCCCTGCACTTCACCCCGGCCACGTGGAAGAAATACGCCGAACGCGCCAACGGCGACGGCAAACCCGCCAACCCCCAGAACATCGACGACGCCGCCTTCACGGCCGCCCGCTACCTCTGCTCCGGCGGCGACGACCTCGCCACCCCCTCGGGCTGGTGGCGCGCGATGCTGTTCTACAACGCCTCGGTGGACTACGTGCAGTCCGTCTTCTCCGCCGCCGACTCCTACGCAGCGGCGAGTGTTGCTCCTTGACCACCGGCCGGCAAGACAGGCCGCCATCGTCGCGGGTATCGGGATCGGGTGTCGCCGCCGCGGATTCAGGACTCGTTCAGCGTGGCGTGTGTCTTGTTGCTGAGTGGTGCCTGCCGGGACTGGGGAAGTGGGATCAGCTGATCAGGCGGCGAAACGCTGGTGGGCCGAGGCCGCCGCGCGGGATGGCGAGCCGGTTGTGGTGGCGGCGATGTCGGTCCGGTTCCTGAGCCGGGCGGAGCAAATCGTTCTCGCAGGTCGGGTTCGTCTGTCCGGGGGCGCCGTCGCGGGCGATCGCGTTGGAGCCGGGCCAGGCGGTGTTGACGGTCGCTCGCGAGCTGCGCCGCAACCAGCATCCGTGGTGAAGATCTCGACCTTGCCCGCGCAGCTGCAACGCTCGCGGGACTGGAATCAGGAATGCCGTCTACTTCTCTGATCCGCACGCGCCGCGGAAACGCGGCGAAATCAGTGGCACTGCTCCCCGGGGCACCGGCTTATCGGCCCACACCGCCCTCGACACCGCCGCCGACTCCTACGCGGCTGCGAGTGTTGCTCCTTGACCACCGGCCGGCAAGACAGGCCCCCGCCCTCCCGAGGGGGGCGTCCCCGAACCCAGTCTACCGAGGTCAGCGGCCTGGAAACCGGCTTCGCGGAATCTGTGGACAACCCCGCGCGCAGCGGACCGCGGTGTGGATAAGTCGCTCAGTTAGCCGGGCGGCGAGTCGGCCGTGTGCTAAGGCGCCTCAGGCGTGGGCGGTGATCCGCGTGCCCTTGAGGGCCTTGGCCGGACGCGGCGCGGCAGGCACGGCAGGCGAAGCAGAAGCGGCGGTGGCGCGCAAGCGGCGGCCCACCGGGAACCGGGCGTCCAACTCGACGATCACCGGCGACAGGGCCGCCAGCAGCAGGACGGCGAGGCCGGCGTAGACGGCGATGAAGGTGAAGACGTTCATCTCGAGCTCCTCGGGTCGTTCTCCGTGATGACTCAAGGTTCGCTCGCGAGGGGGGTCCGCCGGATCAGCCGACCGGCCGAGCGGCGACGCCGAAAGGTCACACCCGAAGAACCGCTGATCGACCGAAAGGCCGAGCCCGTCACCGGTCCTGCAGCGTGATCCGCGCCGTCACTTCCGCGATCGCCTCCAGGTACTCCGGCACGGGGTTCATCGCCGAGGCCATCCGCAGTTGTGCCAGCGCCTCGGCCAACCGGCCGAGGCGCTGGAGGGTCCGCCCGAGGACGAAGCGGGCGTAGTGATCCGTCGGATCCAGCTCGAGGACCCGCGTGAACGCGCGCTCCGCCCGGCGCAGCTGCGCGGAATGGAAGTAGGCGCGGCCCGCGAGGAGCTGGACACTGGGTTTGTCCGTCTCGTCGAGCAGGGGTTCGAGCGCCTTGAGCGCGTCGAGCGGGCGGTGGCGATCGACCAGATCCTCGGCCTGGCGGAAGGCACGGAAACGGTCTTCGCCGGTGGGCTCTGGTGCTGCTGCGGCGTCCGTCATGGTCACTCCGACGATACCGCTCCGGAGGGCCTCGCACGAGGCGGCGGACGGGTCGTGGTGGACTGTCCTGCCATGAGCAGCGGACAGGAACCCGGCTACCTGGGCCTGGCGCCCTACCTCTACTACACCGACGCGACGGCGGCGCTGGAGTGGCTGACCAGGGTCTTCGGCTTCCGGGAGGAAGTGCGGTTCGAGGACGCGTCCGGGGAGGTCTTCCAGGCGACGCTTTGCGCGGGTACCGGAACGGTCCAGCTCGCGGGCGTGGGTCCCGAATACTGGGCGGCCAAGGGCGTCGAGGGACCGGTCGGGCAGCTCAACATCATCTACGTGACCGACGTCGACGCGCAGTACGAGCGCGTGCGGTCCGCGCTGGGCGAGGACGCCGAGCCGGGGCCGCCGCAGGACCAGCCGTACGGCGCGCGCGTGTTCACGGTGGCCGACCCCGGGGGCAACAGCTGGACGTTCTGGCAGCAGACGTCGGAGACCGTCGAGCTGCCGTCCGGGTGGCGCGAAGTGCGCCCGGAGGGCTCGGAAGGACACTGACGGGCACTGAGCGGAATGGCCGTGCCTCCAACGGGTGAAAGCCGCGGACGGCTACTCTGGGCGGCGTCACCGCAGGCACGACCCACTGAGGAGCATGGCGTGGCTCTCATCGAGCAGGTAGGCGCGCGCGAGATTCTGGACTCGCGTGGCAACCCGACCGTCGAGGTGGAGGTGGCGCTCGACGACGGCACGCTGGCGCGGGCCGCTGTCCCGTCGGGTGCGTCCACCGGTGAGCACGAAGCAGTCGAGCTGCGTGACGGGGACACCGGCCGCTACAACGGCAAGGGCGTGGAGCGCGCGGTCGCCGCGGTGCTCGACGAGATCGGTCCGGACCTGGTGGGCGTCGACGCCGTGGACCAGCGGATCGTCGACCAGAAGCTCGTGGACCTCGACGGCACGCCCGCGAAGTCGCGCCTGGGCGCCAACGCGATCCTCGGCGTTTCGCTGGCCGTCGCGAAGGCCGCCGCCGAGTCGGCCGAGCTGGAGCTCTTCCGCTACCTGGGCGGGCCGAACGCGCACGTGCTGCCCGTGCCGATGCTCAACATCCTCAACGGTGGCGCCCACGCCGACACCGACGTGGACATCCAGGAGTTCATGATCGCGCCGATCGGCGCCGAGTCGTTCCGCGAGGCGCTGCGCTGGGGCACCGAGGTCTACCACGCGCTCAAGGGCGTGCTGAAGGGCCGCGGCCTGTCCACCGGCCTCGGCGACGAGGGCGGCTTCGCCCCGAGCCTTGGAAACAACCGCGAGGCGCTCGACCTGATCCTGCAGGCGATCGAGAAGGCCGGCTACGCGCCGGGCCGCGACGTCGCGCTCGCGCTCGACGTGGCCGCCACCGAGTTCTTCGCCGACGGGGCCTACACGTTCGAGGGCACCAAGCGCAGCGCCGAGCAGATGTCGGCCTACTACGCCGAACTGCTGCGCGACTACCCGCTCGTGTCCATCGAGGACCCGCTGAGCGAGGACGACTGGGACGGCTGGGTCCAGCTGACCGCCGAGGTCGGCGACAAGGTCCAGCTCGTGGGCGACGACCTGTTCGTCACCAACCCGGACCGTCTCGAGGAGGGCATCACCCGCCGCGCCGCCAACGCGCTGCTGGTGAAGGTCAACCAGATCGGCACCCTGTCGGAGACGCTGGACGCGGTGTCGCTGGCCACGTCGTACGGCTACAAGTCGATGATGAGCCACCGCTCCGGCGAGACCGAGGACACGTTCATCGCGGACCTCGCCGTCGCCACCGGCGTCGGCCAGATCAAGACGGGCGCCCCGGCGCGCGGCGAGCGGATCGCGAAGTACAACCAGCTCCTGCGCATCGAGGAGACGCTGGCGGACGCCGCGCGCTACGCCGGCGACCTCGCCTTCCCGCGGTTCACCGCGGAGGCCTGAGGGTTTCATGGCCGACCGGGGGAGGGCGCGCAGCCGTCGCGGCGCTACCGGCGCCGGGTCCTCGCGGACCCGGCGCGCCGAGGGAGGCGGGTCCACGCGGGCCCGTCGCCCCGCGTCGGCGCGGCGTCGCCCTGTTTCTTCGGGTGCTTCCGACGCTTCCGGCGCTTCGGAGACGACCAGGGCTCGGCTGCGCCGTGGCCTCGCGGCCAAACGCGCGTCCGGCGCGGCCAAGGTGCTCGGCATGTCGACCACCCGGCGCGCGGCCGTGGTGGCGATCGTCGTGTGTGCGCTGGCGTTCACCGTCGCCGTGCCGCTGCGGACGTACCTGAGCCAGCGTTCGGAAGTGCGTGACCAGGAGGCGCAGCAAGCCCAGCTGCAGAAGGAAGTCGACGTCCTGCGCGACCGCAAGGCCCAGCTCAGCGACCCGGCGCAGATCGAGGCGGAGGCCCGCCGGCGGCTGCGGTACGTGAAGCCGGGGGAGACGCCGTACATCGTGCAGCTGCCGGAGGACCAGCCGTCCGCACCGCCGCCCGCGGCCAACCCCGCGGCGGTTCCGCAGGGGTCTTGGTACGAGAAGCTGTGGGACTCCGTGTCGGGCGGGTGAGTTCTCGGTGTTTGAGCGGCGGGGTGCCTTCGGGTGCCCCGCCGTTTTCTTATTGCTTCACCTATCGAATTTCGATAGATTCCCATCGTAACTCGATGGGAGGATGGCCCTGTGGGAAAGCTGGCAGTGAACGCACTGCGCACGGTGCTCGCGGTGGTGCTCACCGGAACCGTGCTGATCCAGGTGCTGATGGTGTGGGTGCTGATCACCGGGAGCGATCCGGAGGACGGAACGCTGCCGTTGACCGCGCTGCGCCTCGTCACGATCGTCGGCCTGGTGACGGTGCAGATCGCCGTGGTCTGCGTGTGGCGGCTGGTGACGATGGTGCGCCGCGGCACGGTGTTCTCGCCCGCCGCCTTCCGCTACGTCGACATCGTCATCGGCGCGATCGTCGCGGCGGCCCTCGTGTGGTTCACGGTCACGGCCATCAACGCCCCCGGCCAGCGCGACGACCCCGGCGTCACCCTCATCATGGGCGGCATCGGCGTGGCCATCCTGGGCGTCGCGCTCATCGTGCTGGTGCTCCGCATGCTCCTGGCCCAGGCCGTCGCCCGCGACGTCGAGGCCACGCAGCTGCAGGCCGAGCTCGACGAGGTGATCTGATGCCCATCGCCGTCGACATCGACGTGATGCTGGCCCGGCGCAAGATGTCGGTCGGCGAGCTCGCGGAGCGCGTGGGGATCACGCCGGCGAACCTGGCGGTGCTGAAGAACGGCCGCGCCAAGGCCGTGCGCTTTGCGACGCTGGCGGCGCTTTGTGAGGTGCTGGAGTGTCAGCCGGGTGATCTGCTGCGGTGGGAGGCCGAGGTGGCTCAGGCGGGCGTGAAAACGCCTGGTGGCACGGGTTAGCGGCGTTGGCGTGCCCGGCCGGTCAAGTGGGCCACGGCGGCGCCGATGCCCAGAAGCAGGCCCAGGGCGACGAGGTAGGGGCCGAACGTCAGAGCGACGTCGGCGCCGATGTTCGCTCCGGTTCCGGAGTCGGCCTGGTAGCTGATGGATCCGACGGACAGCACCACTGCTCCGGCCGTGATCACGACGATTGAGCCCAGGCCAAGGCCCTTCGTCGTGCCTGTCATGGATTCTCCTCTGCCTGGGACCGGGGTTGCACGCCCGACATTCGAGGGCGTGCATGAGGCACAACGCCTCATGATCCTCCGCTGCGCCCGGCCTCGCTTGAGCACAAATCGCGCGCCGCCACCGGGACGGCAGGCCCCCAACCTCCAAAAGGGGGCGTCCCCGTTCCATTCTATCGGCGGGGGCCGGTGAAAACGGTGGTCGAGGCCGTGAGGGGCCGAGTTGTCCACAGGGGAGCCGAGTTGTGGATAAGTCGGGGGTTCGGGCGGAGGCGGCGGAGGGGCCGGGGGCCGGCGGCATTAACCTGGGGGACGTGAACAGCAGCAACAGCAGCACGGAAACCCCCCGCTTCGAGCCGGTCACCGATGCCGACCGGGAGATCATCAGGGAGCAGCTCGGGCGTCCGCCGCGAGCGTTGCGTGCCGTGGCGGCGCGGTGTCCGAGCGGGCACCCGTCGGTGGTGCAGACGAGCCCGCGGCTCGAGAACGGCACCCCGTTCCCCACGCTGTACTACTTGACGTGCCCGCGGCTGACGTCGCTCGTCGGCACGCTGGAGGCGTCCGGCGTGATGAAGGAGATGACCGCGCGGCTCGAGACCGACCCGGAGCTCGCCGCGGCGTACCTGCGCACCCACGAGACCTACCTCGCCGAGCGCGACGCCATCGAGTCCCTCGGCACGCAGGTCACCGCCGGCGGCATGCCGGGGCGCGTGAAGTGCCTCCACGTCCACCTCGCCCACACCCTCGCCGCCGGCCCCGGCGTCAACCCCTTCGGCGACGAGACCCTCGCCTGGCTTCACACCCAAGGCTGGCCGTCGGGCGAGTGCACCGCTGCCGAATCCGCCGCCGACGAGGGGTAACGCTCCCGTCTCGTGTGCAGATAGTCCGGACAGGCGGGCAGTTACTGCATCTGTGGGTTCCCGTACGGGTGAACCGCCGCCAAGCTGAGTACTGAATCTTCACACGACGTAGGCAACCATCGGGCTCACCACCGGGTGACCCCGAGGAGGGTTCGAACCATGCGGGCGCCACGCGGACTCGGGCACATCGCCCGCAAGCTCCGCACTGGACCCCACGCCGACGCCACCCGCGCCCCGGCTCCGGCCGAAGCCGAGGCGAACGATGTGGACGGTCGCGGCCACGACCTCGGTGTCGACGCCGCGGATCTCGGTGAGCCCGAATCGGACGTTGCCGAGGTCGAAGCAGCCGGAGAACCCGAAGCCCAAGCTGAAGTCGCTCACCCTGGAGTGGCTGAAGGCGCTGAAGAGACGGCAGCTGAATCATCCGAAGCTTCGCGAGTTCAGGACGGCGAAGGCGCTCGTCGCGAGTCGGCTGAAGGCACCGCTGCTCGAGACGAACCGCTCGACGAAGCTTCAGCCGCGGCCGCAGAGATTGGAGCCGCGCGCGCCGAAGCGAGCGAAGCCGACGCGGCCCAGGCTGAGACGGGCGAAGCTGAGCATGCGCAGGGCGAAGTCGCCGAAGCCGAAGAAGACGGCGGAGCAGTCCAGACCGGAGCGGACAAGATCGGCAACGCTAGCGCCGAAGTAGCCGGCGAAACTGAGCCCGCGGCATCTGACAACGAGCCGGGCGCACACGGCGGCGAGGCTCAGACTGAATCGGGCGAAGTCGGCGAAGTCGGTCCGGTCGGCGAAGCTCGTGCCGGGGTGGCCAGCGGAAACGATGTGGCTCCTGACGTTGAGCCCGAAGCGCAGGGTGGCGAGGCTCCGGCTGCGGCGGGCGGAGTCGCCGAAGGCGTCGAAGCCGCTGAAGTAGCTGGCGAAGCCGAGGTCGCGGCGGCTGGAGACGGGCCGCAAGCGCAGGCCGGTGGGGCTCGGCCTGAGGCGGGCGGAGTTGCAGAAGTGGGTGTGGTCGGCGAAGGTCGTGCCGAGGTGGTCGGCGAAACCGACCTGGCACGCGACGCCGGGACGGAAGCGCAGGGCCGTGAGGCACATGCCGAGGTGCGCGAAGTCGCCGAAGCGGGTGTGGTCGGCGGAACTGATGTGGCAGGCGACGCCGGGCCTGAAGCGCAGAGTCGCGAGGGCCGAGCCGAAGCGGGCGAAGGCGTCGAAGCCGCTGAAGAAGGTGAAGTCGGAGCTGCTGCCGAAGTAGGCGAAGCAGAAGCACGAGCAGTTGAGGCGGGCGAAGCAGAAGCAGCGGAGGCAGAAACCCCAGACAGACACCGCCGCTGGGCGAGGCCGAACCAAGCGCCGCGGGGGCCGAGAAGTCTCCGCGTCGCGACGAGGAAAGCTCGGTATCGCGGCCGGAAGGTCACCGCTGAGCATCGGAACGTCGTGTCCGTCGCCGTGGGGGTGTTGGCGGTCGTGCCGGCGATTGCGTTGACGGTGGCCGTCGGTGCGTGGACGGCCGGGTTGCCGACGACCCACACCAAAAACGTGGCGCTCGAACAGGGTTACGACCCCCAGAACCCCCAGGTGGAAAAGGTCGCGGTCGACGGGAGCTTGCCCGATTCGCCCGTTCCGCTGCCGTTGCCGGCGTACGAGTTGCCCAACGGGCCCCTTGGGATTCCGACCACGGCGTTGGCCGCGTATCACAACGCGGCCGACATCCTCGCCCACGAGCAGCCGAACTGTCACATCGACTGGGCGCTGGTGGCCAGCATCGGGCGGATCGAGTCCAACCACGCGCGGGGTGGCTACGTCGACGCGGCGGGTACGGCGCTCGAACCGATCCTCGGGCCGGAGCTCAACGGGACCGGGCCGTTCGCGGCGATTCCCGACACCGACGGGGGTGTGCTGGACCACGACACCGTCTGGGATCGCGCCGTCGGCCCGGCGCAGTTCATCCCCGCGACGTGGCGCGAGTACGCGTCCGACGGGAACGGCGACGGCGCGGCCGACCCGGAGAACCTGTTCGACGCCTCGCTGGCCACGGCGCGCTACCTCTGCTCCGGTGGGCTGGACGTCGCGAACCCGGACCAGCTGCGCACGGCGATCTACCGCTACAACAACTCCGACGTCTACGTGAACACCGTCATCCTCTGGGCCGAGGCCTACCGCAACGGCGTCGCGCCGTTGCCGGACAGCCAGATTCCCGTCGGGGCGCCCAATGCGGGTGTGAACCCGCCGCCGCCCGCCGTGCCGCCGCCTCCGGTGTCGGGTGCGCCGCCGAGTGGGCCGCCGCCGGTGTCGTTGCCGCCGAGTGGGAGCCCGAGCAGCAGCACCGCCACGTCGACAGAGACGACCACCAGCACCTCGCCGACCTGCGTCAGCAGCACCACAGCCGACAGCACGCCGGCGACCACACCCGAAAGCCCGAGCACGAGCCCGACGACCACCCCGAGCCTTCCGCCGTGTGGCCAGGAAAGCTCCGCTCCGCCGGACGGCAGCAGCGACTCACCGACCCCGACGAGCAACGCCCCGGAGTCCTGACCTCGACCCAGTAAAGTCGACGCCATGCCTCGTGTAGCCGCGATCGACTGTGGGACCAACTCCATCCGCCTGCTCGTCGCCGAGCTGACGCCGCGCCACGACGGCACGGTCGACTTGCGCGACCTGCACCGCGAGATGCGCATCGTGCGCCTCGGCCAAGGCGTCGACGCCACCGGCCGCCTCGCGCCGGAAGCGCTGGAGCGGACGCGGAAAGCCCTCGCCGACTACACGATCGCCGCGCGGCGCAAGGGCGTCGAAAAGGTTCGGATGGTCGCCACCTCCGCCACCCGGGACGCCAGCAACCGCGACGAGTTCTTCGCCATGACGCGCGAGACGCTCGGCGTCGAGGCCGAAGTGATCAGCGGCGACGAGGAAGCGCGTCTGTCCTTCACCGGTGCCGTCGGGGAGCAGGACCCGGACGACGGGCCCTTCGTGGTCGTCGACGTCGGCGGCGGCTCGACCGAACTGGTCCTCGGCACCTGGGACGGCCGGCGCGCCGAGGTGCTCGCGGCCAAGTCCGTCGACATCGGCTGCGTCCGCATTACCGAGCGTGACCTGAAGGGCGACCCGCCCACCCCGGAAGAGATCACCCGGGCGAAAACCACCGCCGAGACCATCCTCCAAGAGGCCTTCGACGTCGTCGACGTAGCCAAGGCCAAGACGTGGATCGGGGTCGCCGGCACGGTGACCACGTTGTCAGCGGTCGCCCAGGAGCTGCCCGAGTACGACTCCGAGCGCACCCACCTGTCGAAGCTCTCCCACGCCCAGATCGACAGCCTCGCGACGAGCCTGCTGGCGGCCGACCGGGCCACTCGCGCGGCCAACCCCGTGATCCATCCGGGCCGGGTGGACGTGATCGGCGGGGGTGCGGTGATTGTGCAGGTACTGGCCGAGCAGCTCGCGAAACGCGGTGGTCCGGACCAGCTGGTTGTCAGCGAACACGACATCCTCGACGGAATCGCGCTGTCTCTCGCCTGAGCGGAGCAGCGCGGGCACACTCGGTGATCAACACGACGTTGGTCGTACTCTGGCCGGGTGAGCGACAAGGTTGTCACTCATTTGCAACCGAGCGATCTGGTTACAAACCGCCAATAGCCCGATAACCTCCATCTCACTTTTCGCCGAACATGAGATGGAGGGGAAACATGCGGCGTTCACGCAGGCTCTGGGGAGCCGCCGCGGTGGTGACAACCTTGTCATTGGTCCTGGCCGCGTGCGGTGGTGGCTCCAGCAGTAGCGGGTCGTCCGGTGAGGTGGATCCCAACGGGACCTTCACCGTCTACGGCACCGAGCCGCAGAACACCCTGATCCCCACGAACACCAATGAGCTGGGTGGCTCGAAGGCCGTCGACGCGATGTTCGCCGAGCTGGTCGCGTTCAAGGGTGACAACGCACAGCCCTACAACCAGATGGCCGAGTCGATCACCACGACCGACTCCAAGGTCTTCGACATCAAGATCAAGCAGGGCTGGAAGTTCCACGACGGCACCGAGGTCAAGGCGAAGAACTTCGTCGACGCCTGGAACTACGGCGCCTACTCGCCCAACGGCCAGATCAACAGCACGTTCTTCGAGAACATCCAGGGCTACGACGACGTCCACCCGGCTGACGACAACGCCAAGCCGACCACGGACAAGATGTCCGGCCTGGTCGTGAAGGGCGACTACGAGTTCCAGGTGACGCTGAAGGCGCCGTTCTCGGTCTTCGCCACCAAGATCGGCTACACGGCCTTCGCGCCGCTGCCCGACGTGTTCTTCAAGGACCCCAAGGCCTTCGCTCAGCACCCGATCGGCAACGGTCCGATGAAGTTCGTCAGCCGCACGCCGAACGTCGACATCAAGCTGACGCGCAACGACGACTACAAGGGCCAGGACAAGGTCAAGTTCAAGGACCTGGACATCAAGATCTACGCGAGCCAGGAAACCGCGTACCAGGACCTGTTGAGCAACAAGCTCGACTTCATCGAGACGCTCCCACCCAGTGCCCTGGCCGGCAGCAAGTACAAGACCGACCTCAAGGACAACCTGGTCGTCGGTCACCTGCTCGGCATCAGCACCATCGCCGTGCCGTACTACGTGCCCGGCTACGACAACCTCGACCTGCGCAAGGCCATCTCGATGGCGATCGACCGCGCGCAGATCACCAAGACCGTCATGAACGACACCTACGTGCCGGCCGACGGCTACGTCTCGCAGGGCATCGAGGGCTACCGCCCGGCGGTGTGCGAGTTCTGCAAGTTCGACCCGACCGCGGCGAAGGCGGCGTTCGCGAAGTCCGGCTTCAAGGGCAAGCTCACCATCGCCTCCAACGCCGACGGTGGCCGCAAGGAGCCGCTGGTGGCCGCGTGCAACAGCATCAAGAACGTGCTCGGCGTCGAGTGCGACTTCGTGCCGGCGACGGACTTCGGCCAGTGGCGCAGCATCGTGACGGGCCACAAGCTGACCGGCATGGGCCGTTCGGACTGGTCGGCCGACTACCCGTCGATCGAGGACTTCCTGAACCCGATCTACCGCACGGGCGCCTCGTCCAACGACTCGGTCTACTCCAACCCGGCCGTCGACCAGCTCCTGGAGCAGGCCGACTCCACGCCGGACAAGGACGCCGCGATCAAGATCTACCAACAGGCCGAGGACGCCATCGCCAAGGACCTGCCGTCGATCCCGGTCTGGGACGAGAAGGGTGTGGCCGCGAAGTCCAAGCACACCAAGACCGTGACGCTCGACTTCCGCCGCCGCGCCGACTACTCGTCGGTCGAGGTCACCAAGTGACGCGCTGAAAAGACGTCCCACCACCCAGGCAGCCGCGGACCGTCCCACGAGGACGGTCCGCGGCGCGCCCGGCGCGCACTCCTAGGAACTGACGCATGATTCGCTACGTCCTGCGACGCCTGCTCCAGCTGATCCCGGTGTTCTTCGGAACGACCTTCCTGATCTACGTGCTGGTGTGGGCCGTCCCGGGTGATCCTTTCTCCGGCAAGTGCGGTCAGACGGCCTGCCCCCAGGCCTACGTCGACTTGATGACCGAGAAGTTCCACCTGAACGACAACCTGATCCTCCAGTACCTCAAGTACCTCGGCAGCCTGTTCACGGGCGACTGGGGCGAGACCTTCAACGGCACCTCCGTCGGCGAGCTGATCGCCACTTCCTACCCGATCACGCTGCGCCTGGCGCTCGTCGCGGTGCTCATCGAGGCCGTGATCGGCCTGACCGCCGGAATCCTGACCGGCCTGCGCGGCAAGGGTTTCCTCGACAACCTGGTGCTCGTCTCCACCACGTTCCTGATCTCGCTGCCGGTGTTCGTCACCGCGATCGTGCTGCAGCTGGTGCTGGGCACCGAGCTCGGCATCATCGACACGAGCGTGTCGGACGACCCGTCGTTCGGCGAGCTGATCGTGCCCGGCATCGCGCTGGGCAGCCTGTCGATGGCGTACGTCGCGCGGCTGACGAGAACGTCGATCGCGGAGAACCGCCACGCCGACTACATCCGCACGGCCATCGCGAAGGGCCAGCCCAACAGCCGCGTCGTCGGCGTGCACCTGCTGCGCAACTCGGTGATCCCGGTGCTGACGTTCCTCGGCACCGACCTGGGTGCGCTGATGGGCGGCGCGATCGTGACCGAGGGCGTGTTCAACATCAACGGCCTGGGCGGGCTCATCTTCCGCGGCATCCAGAACCGCGAGAGCGCCACCGTCGTGGGCGTCGTGGTGCTGCTCGTGCTCGTGTACCTGCTGATGAGCCTGATCGTGGACCTGCTCTACGCCGTTCTCGACCCGAGGATCCGCTATGACTGACCCCAACCTCGTCGGAGGCACGGCTGTCGACGCGGCAGAGCTGTCGCGCGTCGACGACTCCGCGACCGAGACGAACAAACCCCGCAGCCTGTGGGGCGACGCCTGGCGCCAGCTGCGCCGCAAGCCGGCGTTCGTGATCTCCGCGGTGATCATCGTGCTGGTGGTGCTGATCGCGATCGCGCCCGGCCTGTTCTCCCACCGCGAAGCCGGGTTCAGCGACCTGACGAAGGCCAACCAGGGCCCGTCGGCCGAGGCCTGGTTCGGGTACGACAACCAGGGTTATGACGTCTACGCCCGCACCATCTACGGCGCCCGCGCTTCGCTGCTGGTCGGCGTGTTCGCAACGATCCTGACGGTGGTGTTCGGCTCGCTGGTCGGCATCCTCGCCGGCTACTACGGCCGCCTGATCGACAGCCTGCTCTCGCGATTGGGCGACATCTTCGCCGGCCTGCCGTTCGTGCTCGGCGCGATCGTCATCCTCACGACGTTCAACGCGCCCGGCTCCAACCCCGGCGCGGTGACGATCATCGTGCAGGTGGTCTGTTCCATCGCGGTGCTGACCTGGCCGGTCGCCATGCGCATCATGCGTTCGGCGACGCTGGTCGCGAAGCAGCTCGACTACGTGAAGGCCGCCCGCGCACTGGGCGCCAGCACGCCGCGGATCGTGTTCCGGCACCTGCTGCCCAACACGCTCGCGCCGGTGCTGGTCTACGCCACCATCGCGCTCGGCGCGGCCATCGGTGCCGAGGCGACGCTCGCGTACCTCGGCATCGGCGTGCGGCCGCCGGTGATCTCGTGGGGCGTGATGATCAGCGACTCGCGCGACTACTTCCGGGCCGACCCGCACATGCTCTTGTTCCCCGGTGCGTTCGTCACCATCACCGTGCTCGCGTTCGTGATGCTCGGTGACGGGATCCGCGACGCGCTCGACCCGAAGTCGAGGTAACCCGCCGATGTCCGAACCAACGAACGAGCTGCTGCTCGAGGTCGAAGACCTCCAGGTGGAGTTCCGCACGGCCGACGGCGTCGCCAACGTGCTCAACGGCGTGAGCTACTCCGTGCACGCCGGCGAAACCCTTGCCGTGCTGGGTGAATCCGGCTCCGGCAAGAGCGTGACCGCGCAGACCATCATGGGCATCCTCGACATGCCGCCGGGGGTGATCACCGGAGGTTCGATCCGCTACCGCGGCGAGGACCTGCTCACGGCCACGCCCGAGCGGCGGCGCGAGCTGCGCGGCACCGAGATCGCGATGATCTTCCAGGACGCGCTCTCGGCCCTGAACCCCGTGTTCACCGTCGGGTTCCAGATCGAGGAGCAGCTGCGCGTGCGCCAGGGGATGTCCAAACAGGACGCCCGCAAGCGCGCGATCGAGCTGCTGGACCTGGTGCGCATCCCGGCCGCCGCGCGGCGGGTGAAGGACTACCCGCACCAGTTCTCGGGCGGCATGCGCCAGCGCGCGATGATCGCGATGTCGCTGGCGCTCGACCCCGTGCTGCTGATCGCGGACGAGCCGACCACGGCACTCGACGTGACCGTGCAGGCCCAGATCATGGACCTGCTCGGCGAGATCCAGCGTGAACGGCAGATGGGGCTCGTCCTCATCACCCACGACTTGGGTGTGGTCGCGGAGGTCGCCGACCGGATCGCCGTGATGTACGCGGGCCGGATCGTGGAGCAGGCCGACGTGCACGAGCTGTTCAAGTCGCCGGGCCACCCGTACACGGGAGCGCTGATGGACTCGCTGCCGCGGCTGGACCTCAAGGGGCAGACGCTGGAGACCATCAAGGGCCTGCCGCCGAGCCTGCTCGACATCCCTTCGGGTTGTCCGTTCCACCCGCGGTGCAAGCGGGCGGAGCAACGCTGTTCGGAGGAACGGCCGTCGTTGCACAGCCTCGGTTTCGGCCGGGTCAGTGCGTGTCACTTCGCCGAAGAGGTGGTGGGAAGCCGTGGCTGAGCCGATTCTCAGGGTGCAGGAGCTGGTGAAGCACTTCCCGGTGCGCCAGGGCGTGCTGTTCAAGCGCACCATCGGGCACGTCAAGGCCGTCGACGGTGTCTCGTTCGACCTGGCGCCGGGCGAGACGCTCGGCGTGGTGGGCGAGTCGGGCTGCGGCAAGTCGACGCTGGCGCAGGTGCTGATGCGCCTGGAGGAGCCGACCGCGGGCGGGGCGACGTTCGAGGGCCGCGACATCTTCAAGCTGCGCGGCGGCGAGCTGCGCCGGCTGCGGCGCGAGATCCAGATCGTGCTGCAGGACCCGTACACGTCGCTGAACCCGCGGATGACCGTCGGCGACATCGTCGGCGAGCCGTTCGAGATCCACACCGAGGTGGCGCCGAAGGGTTCGCGCGCGCAGAAGGTGCGTGAGCTGCTGGAGGTGGTGGGGCTCAACCCCGAGCACCTCAACCGCTACCCGCACCAGTTCTCGGGCGGGCAGCGCCAGCGCATCGGCATCGCGCGGGCTCTCGCGCTGCGGCCGAAGGTGATCATCTGCGACGAGCCGGTGTCCGCTTTGGACGTCTCCATCCAGGCACAGGTGATGAACCTGCTCGGCGACCTGCAGACGGAGTTCGGGCTGTCGTACGTGTTCATCGCGCACGACCTGTCCGTGGTGCGCCACCTCGCGACGCGGGTGGCCGTGATGTACCTGGGCAAGATCGTGGAGATCGGCACCGAGGACGAGATCTACGAGCGGCCCTCGCACCCGTACACCCAGGCGCTGCTCTCGGCCGTGCCCGTGGCCGACCCGGAGGTGCGCGGGCAGCGGCAGATCATCCGGCTCGAAGGTGACCCGCCGAGCCCGCTCGACCCGCCGTCCGGCTGCCGGTTCCGCACGCGGTGCTGGAAGGCGCAGGACATCTGCGCCACCGAGGACCCCGAGCTGTCGCCGCGCACCGACGGTCACCTCTCGGCGTGCCACTTCGCGGAAGCCCGGTCCGTGGTGCCCTGACTTTAGTCGGGTTCCTCCGCTTGGCGATTGCTGCAACGTGTGTCCGGTATGTACGTTGCATTGTCGGTTTTCGCGTTGGAGGAGGACCCGTGAAGAGACCCAGACTGCTTCTCGCCGTGTTGGCGTTACCCCTGCTCGGTGCGACTGCTTTCGTGCCGGTCGCGTCGGCGGGGGTGTCCGGCCCGGTCACGGAGTTCACGGTGCTTGCGCGTTCGGACGTCGGCGCCGCCGTGGCCGCGGTCGAGGCCGCCGGCGGGACGGTGGTGGCCCGCAACGACGCCGTCGGCCTGATCACGGCGTCGGCGTCGGCTTCGGGCTTCGTGGCGCGGGTGTCGTCCAGCAGCGCGGTGTTCGGCGCGGCCCGGTCGAAGGCGATCGGGTCGGCGCCGCGCGACGGCAAGAAGGCGGAGCACGACGCGGTCGAGAAGGAGGGCCGGGCTTCGGGTTCTTCGGGTTCTTCGGGTGCCAAGCGCGGCGCTTCCGGTACAGACCCGCTGGACGACCAGCTCTGGGGCCTGAAGTCCACCCGGTCGGACCTCGCGCGCACCAAGCAGCCCGGCGACAAGCGCGTGAAGGTCGGCATCATCGACACCGGCGTCGACGCGAGTCACCCGGACATCGCGCCGAACTTCGACCGCGCCGACTCGCGGAACTTCACGCCCGACATCGTCGCGGACGTCAACGGCGCCGTGGTGGACGGCCCGTGCGAGTACCGCGGCTGCGTCGACCCCGTGGACCACGACGACAACGGCCACGGCACCCACGTCGCCGGCACGATCGGCGCGGCGGTGAACGGCTTCGGCGTCTCGGGCGTCGCCCCGGGCGTCTCGCTGGTGAACATCCGCGCCGGCCAGGACTCGGGCTTCTTCTTCCTGCAGCCGACCGTCGACGCGCTGACCTACGCCGGCGACGCGGGCATCGACGTGGTCAACATGAGCTTCTACACCGACCCGTGGCTCTACAACTGCCGCGCCAACCCGGCCGACTCCGCCGAGGAACAGGCCGAGCAGCGCACCGTCATCGAGGCCACCACGCGCGCGCTGAACTACGCGCACCGCAAGGGCGTTTCGATGGTCGTCGCGCTGGGCAACGAGCACACGGACCTCGGCGCGCCCCTGCCGGACGCCACGAGCCCGGACTACCCGAGCACGGCGGCGCACCCGCGGCAGATCGACAACGCCTCCTGCCTGTCGATGCCCACGGAAGGCCCGCACACGATCGGTGTCGCCGCTTTCGGTCCGTCGCAGGCGAAGGCGGACTACTCCAATTACGGGACCGAGCAGATCTCGGTTTCCGCGCCGGGCGGGTACTACCGGGACGGCTTCGGGACGCCTTGGTTCCAGAAGGTGGAGAACGAGATCCTGTCAGCCTATCCGCGCAACGTGGCCGTGGCCGAGGGGAACGTCGACGCGGCCGGGAACGTGACTCCGGCCGGGGTTGCCGCGGGCGTGCAGAAGGCCGTCGCCCGTGACGGCCGGGTCGGGTACTACCAGTGGCTGCAGGGGACTTCGATGGCCACGCCGCACGCCACGGGCGTGGCGGCGCTGATCGTTTCGGAGTACGGGAAGAAGTCGGGTTCCGGTTTCGGAATGGACCCGGACGCCGTCCAGCGCGTGTTGGAGGGAACGGCTTCGCCGATCGCCTGCCCGGTGCCACGGACGGTGGACTACCTGGACGAGGGCCGGGACGAGTCGTTCACGGCTACTTGCAACGGGAATGCTGCGTTCAACGGGTTTTACGGTCATGGCGCCGTGGACGCTTACGCGGCTGTGACGCGCGGGGCGAAGTACGTGAAGTAGTCGGTCTCGGTGGGTTGACGGCCCCGTGTCGAGGTTTTCTGCCTTGGCGCGGGGCCGTTCTGTTTGCCGGGATATTGCGGTGAGAATGGGCCGGTGAAAGTCGAGATCGTCCGAGTCGTGGACGCGGCGCGAGGCTTGGTGCGGTTCAGGTCGGCGGCCGGTAGTGCTTCGGGTTTCTGGAAAGGACCAAGGCCGGGGGTGCTCGGGGAAGTGCACGTCGAGCTTGACTTGCCGGCTGAGGTATCGGAGTGGGAAGTCGTTCCCGGGCTCGGGTTCGCGCTCGAGGGCGGTCTTCGCGAGGATGCCCAGGCATCGCTGACCGGAGAGGTGCTGGCTGTCGATGACGTCGTCACCCTGCGGGTCGGCGGCGACGTGGTGCTGGTGGAGTTTTCCGGGCGGGTGCCTCGGGGCTGGCAGAGGGTTCGGGTTGCGGCCGCGGAGGTGCACCTCTACCCGTACCGCCTCTGAACTGCAGCCGGAGTGACTCGAGCGTCCCCACCGGTGAATCGGCAGTAGGGGCATTGACACCACAAACCGGCGCACCCAACGATGGAGCCGGCGCGTCGAGTGCCGCGCCTGGGGGGTGGGGGCTGTGCGTTGTGGTGGGTGGGCCAAGGTGGCCGTGGTCGGGATGGTCGTGGCGGGGCTGATGGCCGGGGCCGGGGCGGCGAGCGCCGCGACCACCGTGCCGATCTCGGCGCCCGGGGGCTACGCGAGTGATCCGTCCGGTACGCCGGCCGCGGGGAAGCACACGCGGGCGCTCGGGGCGGCGGTCACGGTACCGGCCGGGGAGACGCGGTACGTCAGCAGCAAGCTGAACGTCACCGGCGCCGCGCAGGTCACGGAGGTGTCGCACCTCGTGTACTGCCGGCGGCCGGGGCAGACGGTGAACGCGGCGCAGCTGGTGAGCGGGCAGAACGTGCTCGCGAACACCGCGACGACGTTGCTCACCCGCGGGTTCGTGACGGCGCCGGTGGACAGTGCGCTGACGTGCGCGGTGTATGCGCAGTTCGTGAACCACGCGGCGAACGTCAGTGGCCACATCTCGGTGCTGGCGTCGTCGTACCTGCAGGACGTCGACGGGCCCATTGCCGCGGTGAAGCAGACGTTCAACGGCAAGGTGCTGGTGAACTCCTCAGCGACCGCGAACTCCGTCTCATTCACCGCGCCCGCCGGGGCGACGGCGGTGCAGGCGATCGGGGACGTGAACATCACCGTCTGCTACAACGCGGACAACGGGCTCTGCCAACGTTCGGCCGGCGCGCGCATGGACGGCGCGAACTCGCTGGTCGGCACGCAGCTCGTGGTGAACCAGCTCGACGCGAACGGCAACGTCTGCAACACCACCACCAACGGTCCCCTCGACGGCGTGACCGTGACGAACACCGTCCACCACTTCAAGATCAACACCTGGGTGACGAACGCCCCGATCGTCGCGGCGTGTTCGCGCGATTTCGTGGTGTACACCAGGGTTACCGCCAACGCGGCGCACAACTCGTTCCTGATCGAGGCCAACAACCAGAGCGTCGGCGCGGCTTTCGTGCCCTGAGCCGAGCGCTGCGGCGGGCGGCCGGGGGTTGCACACTGGCGGCATGCGGATCGGTATCGGAATTCCCAACACGGTGCCCGGCACGAGTGGGCCGGTGGTGCTCGAGTGGGCGCGCCGGGCGGAGCGGCGTGGGTTTGGGTTCGTGTCGACGATCGGGCGGGTGGCGTATCCGTCGCTGGACTCGCTGACGGCGCTGGCGGGTATGGCGGGGGCGACGAGCACCATCGGGCTGGTCACCAACGCGGTGCTGGGGCCGACGTATCCGGACGCGGTGCTCGCGAAGGTGGCCGGGACCGTGGCGTCGTTGGCGGAAGGGCGGCTGACGCTCGGGCTCGGCGTGGGGGCGCGGGAGTCGGATTACCTGCCGGTGGACCGGGATTTCGCCGGGCGGGGCGCGGCGTTCGATCGCCAGTTGAGCTACCTGAAGCGGGCGTGGCGCGGTGAAGCGGTGGCCGAAGGGGATTTCCCGGGCGAGAGCAGGGCCGTGGTGCCGGAGCCGCCGGGGATACCGATCCTGATCGGTGGGCACAGTAAACGCGCGGTGCGGCGGACGGTCGAGCACGCGGCCGGCTGGACGGGCGCCGGTGGTGGGCCGGCGCGAGCGGAGCCGACGGTGAAGGAGATCCGGCAAGCGTGGGCGGAAGCCGGCCGCGGAGGTGAACCGCGGTTGCTGGGGTTGGCGTATTTCTCGACGTCGCAGCCCGAGAGCGGCGACGAGTACCTGCGCTCCTACTACGCGTACGCCGGAGATCACGCCGACACGATCGCCGACGGAGCGGTGCGGACGCCGGAGAAGATCAGGGCCATCGTGCGGGACTTCGAAGCGGCGGGGCTGAACGAGCTCACGTTCACGCCGACCGTGGCGGATCCGGACGAGGTCGACCGGCTGGCCGACCTCGTCCTCTAGACCGAAACGCCCGAAACAATCACCGGTTCGAAGCCGACTTCACGAACTTCCCCAGATCCTTCGACTGCTGGATCCGCGTCGGTTCGTGCACGTACATCATGTGCCCGGCCGGGTAGTACGCCGTCTCGATGTTCTCGCGCAGTTCGTCCGGGATCTGCAGGTGGGCGAGCACGTGCTCGGACGCGAAGTACGCCGTGGCGCCGTCGTAGTGACCGAACGCGACGTGGACCTTCAGGTGCGGGTTCGCGCGCATGGCGGCGCTCACGGAGTCCACAACGGACACGAACCGGCCCTCAAAGTCCTTGTACGACCACGCCTTGAAGACATCGCCGGACAGGATCTCGTACGGCAGGTCGTTCTGGTACCCGAGCTCGGCGCGGATGTAGTGGTTGAAGCCCGCCGAGTAGGCGCCGATGATGCGCGAGATGGACGCGTCGTCGCTCATGTGCTCGCGGCCGCCGTCGACCTCCCACGTGGTGAAGCGGCCGTCCATGCGGCCGACGAGCAGGCCGCGGTCGCGCAGCAGCTCCGTGAAGAAGCGGACGTGCTCGATGCGCAGGTTGACCCGGTCCACATAGGACTCCGAAAGCCCCGTCAGTGAAGCGAGCGTAGCCACGGCCTCCGCCCGGTCCTGAGTGGACAGCCGTGCACCACGAGCCAGGGCCCACGGCAGTTCCTTCGACGCGAAGTCCTCGGCGTCGGCGAGCACGTCGTCGAGGGGCCGCTCGCCGTGGAAGCCGTGGTAGTGCGCGATGGCCGCGTAGGTGGGCACGTAGAGCGAGTACGGCAGGTCGTTGCCGTCTTGGAAGCGCAGCGTGCCCATGTCGAGCACGGACGAGATGAGCAGCAGCCCGTTGAGGTACAGGCCGTAGCGGTCCTGCAGGTGTCCGGCCAGCGCGGCCGCGCGCAGCGTGCCGTACGACTCGCCGGCCAGGAACTTCGGCGACAGCCAGCGCTCGTTGCGCGAGACCCACAGGCGGATGATCTCGGCGACCGACTCGATGTCGCCCTGGAACCCGGTGTAGTCCTTCGACTCGCCGCCCTCGGTCACGCGCGAGTAGCCCGTGGAGACCGGGTCGATGAACACCAGGTCGCTGTGCTGGAGGAGCGTCTCGGTGTTGTCCTCGAGGCCGTACGGCGGCGGCACCAGGTCGTCGACGTCACCCGAGAGCACCCGCCGCGGGCCCAGCAGGCCCATGTGCAGCCAGATGCTGGACGAGCCGGGGCCGCCGTTGAACGCGAACGTGACCGGGCGCGTGCCCGGGTCGGCGTCGTCGAGCGTGTACGCGGTGAGGAAGACCTCGGCCTTGGGCTTGTGGCCCTCCGACTTCCCGTCCTTCTGCACCTCCTGGCGCAGCACCACGCGACCGGCCTGCGCGGTGTAGGCCAGTTTGCGGCGTTTGACCGTGAGCGTGTGGTGCGTGGTCACGAGGTCGTCGACGGGCTCCGGCGGCTTCTCCGCGGTGGCCGGCTTTTCAGGGGTCTCTTCGGTGGTGTCCGACATGGACCCAACTTAGCCAACCTCGCTGTGGAAAGCTGACGGAATGCGCTGGCCCGCCACGATTCCCGAAGCCCGCGAGGCCCAGGACGCGCTCCGCGGCCGCGTGGACCTCACCGACGCCCGCCCGGCGCCGGCGACGGTGACCGGCCTCGACGTCGCCTACGACCCCGCCGGCACGCGCATCGCCGCCGCCGCGGTCACGCTCGCCCTCGACGACCTGCGCGTGGTCGAGGAACGCGTGGTGACCGGCGAGGTCACCTTCCCGTACGAGCCGGGCCTGTTCGCCTTCCGCGAGCTGCCGCCGCTGCTCGACGCCATCGCCGCGCTCACCCACCCGCCCGAGGTGTTCGCCTGCGACGGCCACGGCCTCGCCCACCCGCGGCGCTTCGGGCTCGCGTGCCACCTCGGGGTGCTCACGGGAACCCCGGCGTTCGGCGTCGGCAAGACCCGGCTCGTCGGCACGCACGCGGAGCCCGGCCCGCAACCCGGCGACACCGCGCCGCTGCTGGACGGCGACGAGCAGGTCGGCGCCGTCGTGCGCACGCGGCCCGGCGTGAAGCCGGTGTACGTCTCCGCGGGCCACCTGATCAACCTCGACCACGCCGTCCGGCTCACGCTCGCGTTGACCCCGCGCTACCGCCTGCCCGAGACGACGCGCGCCGCCGACCACCTCTGCCGCGCGGCCCTGGCCGGCCGCTGATGGACACCCTCGCGGAACTCGACGCCGCGGTCATCGAGTGCCGCGCGTGCCCGCGGCTGGTGGCGTGGCGCGAGAACGTGGCGGCCATGAAGCGCGCCGCCTACCTCGACGACGAGTACTGGGCCAAGCCCGTGCGCGGCTTCGGGCCGGCGAACGCCGCGCTGGCCGTGCGGACTCATCCTCCGCGGCACCCGTCTCGTCTCGCCCGTCCGCTGCGCGCCACCCGAGAACAAGCCGACGCCGGCCGAGCGCGACACCTGCCGCCACTGGCTCGCCGACGTGGGGTGGCCGGTGCCGTCGCCGAGGCCGGCGTTCGGCCACGGGACCGTCGTCGGGCTTGGTGACCTACAGCTGCACGGCTGTTACCACGTGTCACCCCGTAATGTCCAGACGGGCCGTGTGACTCACGCGATGGTGTGTGACGTGTTCGCCTCCGCGGCCAGGGCCGCAGGCCTCTTCTGAATCGTTACCGCCTGCATGGCGATGCTGGTCACAGCGGGGCGGGGTACCCGAGCGATACGGCTCGGCAAGTGCGACTATGGAGTCATGGCTGTTAAGTCGGAACCGACTCGGATCCTGATCCTCGGTGGTGGATACGTCGGCCTGTACACCGCGTACGGGCTCCAGAAGATGCTGCGCGCCAACGAGGCCTCCGTGACCGTCGTTGACCCTCAGCCGCACATGACCTACGCGCCGTTCCTGCCCGAGGCGGCGGCCGGCGCGATCGAACCCCGTCACGTGGTGGTGCCGCTGCGCCGCGTGCTCAAGCGCTGCCACGTGCTCACCGCGCGCGTGACGAAGATCGAGAACGAGCGCAAGGCCGTCACGGTCGAGGCCGCCGACGGCCACATCGAGACGCTGAACTACGACGTGCTCGTGGTCGCGCTCGGCGCCGTCGCCCGCATCCTCCCGATCCCGGGCCTGGCGGAGCAGGGCATCGCCTTCAAGACCATCGGCGAGGCCATCTACCTGCGCAACCACATCATGACCAAGCTCGACGAGGCGGCCAGCACCCTCGACCCCGAGCTGCGCAAGCGCCTGCTGACCTTCACGGTCGTCGGCGGCGGCTTCGCCGGCATCGAGGCGCTGGCCGAGCTCGAGGACATGACCCGGTTCGCGGTGGAGAACTACTACCCGAACATCAAGCCCGCCGACATCCGCTGGGTGCTCGTCGAGGCCGCCGGGCGGATCCTGCCCGAGGTGCGCGAGACGCTCGGCGTGTACACGGTGCAGCAGCTGGAGAAGCGCGGCATCGAGGTCTACCTGTCGACGGCGGCGAAGTCGTTCGAAAACGGTCACGTCGTGCTGTCGGACGGAACCGAGTTCGACACCGACACGCTCATCTGGACGGCCGGTGTGAAGGCCAACCCGGTGCTCGCCGACTCCGACCTGCCGCTCGACAAGCGCGGCCGCGTCGAGGCCACCGCCGCGATGCAGGTCGTCGGCCACCCCGAGGTGTGGACGGCGGGCGACAACGCCGCCATCCCCGACCTCTCGCGCACCGAGCAGGACCCGACGGCGACGTGCCCGCCCAACGCGCAGCACGCCGTGCGCCAGGCCACGCTGCTGGCCAAGAACATCATCAAGGTCCTGCGCGGCGGCCAGCCGAAGGACTACTTCCACAAGAACCTCGGTGCGGTCGCCAGCCTCGGCCTGCACAAGGGTGTCGCCGACGCGCTGAACCTGAAGATCAAGGGCTTCCCGGCCTGGCTCTTCCACCGCGCGTACCACCTCAAGGCGATGCCGACGTGGAACCGCAAGACGCGCATCCTGTTCGACTGGATGCTCGGCGGCCTGTTCCGCCGTGAGGTGATCTCGCTCGGGCAGATCAACAACCCGAAGGAAGAGTTCGCCCGGGTTTCGAAGGGCTGAGTGTTCCCACGCCGAAGCCGGACCTCCTCGACGGGAGGTCCGGCTTCGGTCGTCTTACGGTGCGACCAGGCGGTAGCGGGCCATCATGCAGTCGTCCTCGTGGTCGAGGATGTGGCAGTGCCAGACGTAGCCCTGCAGGTCCATGTTCATGCCGGGCATCGCTGTGGCGGCCGGGGTGAACGTCGCGTCCGGGTCGAAGCCGAGCTCGTCGGCCGTCGGGAAGTGCACGAGGAAGCGCGTGACGGTGTTCTGCGGACAGTTCACGGTGTCCTTCGGCCCCGCTTCCCACGGCGCGGGCGGCTGCGGCGGGCCGATGAGGAAGTCGTCCGGCGGCGGCGCCCATTCCGTGTGCAGGGGCGGGCGCGGGTTCGCCAGTGAGTAGGCGACCGGGTCGAACATCTGGCGGTTGAGCAGGTGCAGGTTCACCAGGTGCAGGTGCACGGGGTGGTCCTCGATGGTGAGGTTCACGACCTCCCACAGCTCCGTGGTGCCCTGGCGCGGCATCGCGATCGGGTCGTCCTCGAAGCACAGGTTGTTGAGCGACATGCCGATCGGCGGCCAGCGCGTGAGCTTGAGGTCCTGGGTGAGCGTGACGACGCGGCGGCGATCGGGCGCCGACGGCTTTTTCGTGACACGCAAGCGAGTCGGCAGTGCTTGCTGGTGACCTTTCGCGCCCGTGCTGGTGAACCGCACGACTTCGGGCAGTGGCTGCGCGCCGGTGACGAGGGCGATGAGCGCGGCTTCGGTCTGGTCGTTGATCAGGTCGACGTGCTCGCCCTTTTCGAGGTCCGAGAAGTCGACCACGAGGTCGGCGCGCTCGCCGGGCGTGAGGCGGATGTCGGTGGTGACGACGGGGGCGTCGAGCAGGCCGGCGTCGTTGCCGATCACGTGGAACGGGCGCCGGTCGCGGAAGAACAGGTGGTACGCGCGGAAGTTCGACGCGTTGAGCACCCGGAACCGGTACTGGCCGCGGGCGACCGCCGCGTACGGCGAGACCTTGCCGTTGACGGTCATGCGATCGCCGATCTGGCCGCCGTCCCAGTGGCCCTGCGGCACGAGGGTGAGGGTGCGGTAGTTGAGCGAGCCGTCGGCGTGGAAGCGGCGGTCGGCCAGGATCAGCGGGAGCTCGAACTCGCCGCTGGGCAGCCGCCACGCGTTGGTGCGGTCGCCGGTGTCGCCTTCGTCGCGCAGGAGGTACATGCCGGCGAGTCCCGCGTGGACGTTCAGGCGCGTGAGGCCCATGCCGTGGTCGTGGTACCAGAGACCGGCGGCGGGCTGGCGGTTTTCGTGGCGGTAGGTGCGGCTTTCGCCGGGGTGGAAGACGTCCATGGGGTGGCCGTCCATCTCGGGCGGCGTGACGGCGCCGTGCAGGTGGACCGAAGTGTGGGGCCTGGTGCGGCTTTCTTCGGACGCGCCGTCGAGCGTCGGGTCGACGTCTGCGGCGAAGAGGTGCTTGCCCAGGTTGTTGTCGAAGGTCAGCTCGAGGCGCTGGTTCGCGCGGGCCTCGATGGTGGGGCCGAGGTACTCGGCGCCGCCGTAGGACCAGGTGGGCGCGGGGGCGAGGTCGCGGTGGAAACGGTGGGTGGACTCAGCCATGGCGAGGCGCTGGTCGCCGCGGATCGTCTGCGGGATCGGGAGCTCGTCGACGTAGGGCGCGAGGTCGGGCGAGGGGAAGGTGCGGAGGTCCACGTCGGTTCGCGGTCTGGCCGGGATCGCGGCGGTGGCCGCGGTGGCCGCGGTGGCTTTGAACAGCCGTCGACGGGAAATGCCTTCTGCCATGGGAGGTTCCTGTCCAAGTGATAGTGATCTATCAGTTGGTAGTGTAGGGCATGCCCCCGCAGCCGCTGCGTGCTGACGCCGCCCGCAACGCCCGCCGCATCGTCGACGCCGCCTACTCGGTCTTCACCGCCGGCGGCGTCACCGTGCCGATGGAGGAGATCGCCGCGGCGGCCGGCGTCGGCGTCGCGACGCTGTACCGGCGATTCCCCCACAAGCAGGACCTGGTGCGCGCGGTGCTGGAGGCGCGGTTCGACGAGGCGATCGCGCCCGTGCTGTCCCGAGCCGCCTCCCTCGACGATCCGCGGGAGGGCGTTTACGTCGCACTGGAGGCCGCCGTCGGTCTGGCGGCCGCCGAGCAACCCCTGTTCGCCGCGGCCAACAACGTGGGCGCGCTGACGATGGACCTGGCCTGGCGCTTCTTCTCGCCGGTGGCCGCACTGGTGACCGCCGGGCAGGCCTCGGGGGTGTTCCGCCCGGACCTCGTGCCCGACGACGTCCCGCGTCTGGTGCTGATGCTGCTGGGCACGTTGCCGTCATTCCCCGCGGGCGCCTCGGAGGGCTGGCGGCGGTACCTGGACCTGCTGATGGACGCGCTCGGCCCGGTCGGCGCCTCGGAGCTCGCGCCGGCGTCCGCTGTGGCGGATCACACGCCGCACATCTGACGTCCCGCGGCGGCCCCGCTAAGGTGTCGGTGCCCCCGTAGCCCAACTGGCAGAGGCAGTCGACTTAAAATCGACCCAGTGCGGGTTCGAACCCCGTCGGGGGCACTGCCGGCGCAGGTCAGGGCGTTTCCCCTGGCTCTTCGTCAAGATCAACCCCCGGTTTATCCCGGGAATTGGCTGAGCCCCGTCGATCCACATGCTTTCCATCGCGATCGCGTTGTCACGAGAGACGACCGTGCGGCCCATGTAGACGTCCTGGGTGATCGATGGCCGGGCGTGCCCGAGCTGGTCGGCGATCTGGCGTGAGCTGAGCTTCGCGTCGTCAAGGCGGCCCCTCCGGGGCCGCTGAACACCGTGTTTAACCCGCGGGCAAGCGACCATCCGCCGGCGGGGCCGTCAACAGGTCTATTGATCAAGAGATGTCCTCGCCGGACGGGCAGGTCTCCAGGATGGTCGAGCCGAGCACGCCAGTTGCGTCCGTGTGTGCCTGTCGTCCATCCCGACCTCCCGCGGGCTATCAAGCCTGTCAAGGGCGCAGTCCCGAGGTATGCCGGCGGCAGGCAAGCCGGTGCGCCGTTGACAGGCTCGATCGGGCTGGCGCCAGTCGGCGGCATGGACGAAGAGGCCCTGCTTGTAGTTAATCTCGGAACTGGGTGTGTGCTGGCATGATCAGTACAACTAGCCCCGGCAGTGATGGACCAGCCGATGAGGACTTGGCTGTGCTGTCGTGTCGGATCAGAGCTGGTCGTTGTCCGAGTCGCGTGCCCATTGGTTGCGCGGCCGCAGACGCGAGAGGATCCTGAGGGCCTCGTCGCGGACCCCGTCGTCGTCATCGGCAGCGAGCTCGTGCAGTTGCTGGATCAGCCGATCCGCGCCTGCGGTCGTCATCCACTCCGGGTTGCAGTCCAGAGCGGCCACGAGCTCATCTCTGGTCGAGAACTCGACGGCTCGGCTGCTCCCCAGCAGCACGCAGCGCAGGCCAGCCGTGTCCTTGCGTGCGAGCAGGGCCTCCGCGGTCTCCTGGGTGACCGCGGAGTCTCGGAGATCCAAGAGGAGACGGTGGAGGACGTCCGTGATTCCGTCGATCTTGTCCGATGCCGCGAGCCGCCGACCGGCCGATGCGCGGACGGACCAGTCTGGGGAGTCGGCGTCCTGAGCGGCGGCGGTCAGTTCTTGATCGTCGGGAGACGCCATGCCCCAGCCTTCCAGGGACGTCGTTGATCTTCACTCGATTTCCTAGGCCCTCACTGAGTAGGTGACCGGTGAGTCGCTGGATTGCCAGTCAACTGCCAGAAATCAATGCCAGAAGTCGACAACGGTTGGCGCACAGCGGCAGAGGTAGGAACCAGACCAGAACGTCAGGGGTTCGAATCTCTAGGCCCGTACCGACACAGTCCTGCCTCACAGTGCCGGACTGCTGCCCGCGAAAGCCGCAAGTCACCGGGCACGTCGACTCCTTATCTCGACAAGCCAGTCCCGCACCTGGCTGTCGTCATGCAGGTAATCCCCGCCAGGCCCATGACGCAGATCGATTCCGAAGAGAAGTTGCAAGGCCCACAGGCTCAGCTCATCCCACGAGAGACCGTCATCAGTCAGCCACCGACCAGCCCACCGGTCGGCAGCGTCACGGCTCATTCGCCCGTCAAGAAGCGCGACGAAATGCGCCTCGATCTCGTCCAAGTCCGGCTGCTCACCAGCGATCACGCATCGACCGTACCCGCCGTCGTGGCTGGTGAGCGCCAACAATGCTTGACGACACTCGGCAGTCGCCGATGTGGACCGAAAATCGACCCGGCGCAGGTCAGAAGCGCGACCAGGGGCGTAATCAAGATCAAGCCCTCCTCGGGGGCGAAGGTGTTGGTTCGATGATGCGCAGCGCGTGGCGGGGCACGGTGACTTCCACTTCGCCGTTGAGCTCGTCGAGGTCGCGGTGCAGCACGAGCGCGGTGAGCGGCGGGGTGGTGGCTAGCAGGACCCGGGCGAGCGGAATGGTCCGGACCACATCGAGGACGCGGGCCCGTGCTCGCAGCGCCGGGGACGGGCGCGGGCCTGGGCTGCCGAGGACGACTTCTTCCGGCCGGTAGTACACCGTTCCCCGCGTCGCGCCGTTGCCGGGGGCCGTGGGGTTGATCGGCAGGTCGCCGACGTGCAGGCCGTTGGTGTCGTGGCGTGCGGGGCCGAGGGCGGTCCAGCCGAGCAGGCGCGCGGTGACCGCGTCGGTGGGGTGGCGGGTCAGGTCGGCTGTGGGGCCGGTCTGGCGGAGGGTGCCGGCGTCGAGGATGGCCAGGTCGTCGGCGAGGCGGAGTGCTTCGTCGCGGTCGTGCGTGACGTGGATGGCGGGCACGGCCAGGTCGCGCAGCGTCGCGCGCAGTACCTCGCGCAGCTCCTCCCGGACGGGCTGGTCGAGTGCCGAGAGCGGTTCGTCCAGCAGGAGGGCGGCCGGTCGGGCGGCGAGGGCGCGGGCCAGCGCGACCCGTTGCCGTTCCCCGCCGCTGAGTGAGCGAGGCGCGCGGCGGGCGAGGTGGGCGATGCCGAACCGCGCGAGCAGTTCCCCCACTTCCGGGGTGCGCCGGTGGCCGCGCAACGCGGGGGCGAAGCCGACGTTGTCGCGAACGGACAGATGGGGAAACAGGGCGGCGTCCTGGAACACCACGCCGATGCGGCGAAGGTCGGCGGGCAGGCCGGTGATGTCCTCGCCGTCGAGGCGCACCCGCCCGCGCCGCGGCGTGCGGAAGCCGGCGATGGTGTCGAGCAGCATGCTCTTGCCCGCGCCCGAGGGGCCGAGCACGACCAGGACGCGGCCGGCGGGCACGGTGAGGTCCAGCGGCCCGAGCCGGAAAGAGCCCGCTCGGGTGAGCAGGTCGGTGACGGTGAGCACGCGTCACCGCCGGGGCCGGGTGCTGCCGACGAGCCACCCGGAGGCGAGCGTGCGCAGCACGAGGAACGTGGCCAGGGCGACGAGCAGGAGCAGCACCGCCGCCGACGCGGACTCGGCGAGCCCCGAGGACAGGAACAGGTTGTAGATCGCCACCGGGGCGGTGGCCGGGTAGTAGGCGAGGATGACGACGGCGCCGAACTCGCTGATCGAGCGGGCGTACACGAGCACCGCGCCGGTCAGGACTCCGCGCCAAGCCAGCGGGAGGCTGACCCGCCGGAACGTCTGGCCCGGCGAGGCGCCCAGGCTTCGGGCGGCACGTTCCACGTTCGGGTCAAGGGCTTCGAACGCGACCCGCGCGCTGTTGACGGCGAACGGCGCGCTGACGAACAGCATCGCCACGATGATCCCGGCTTGCGTGCCGTAGAACGACAATCCGATGGCCTGCGACGGGGCGCCGAGCCAGCCCGTGCGGCCGAACACGAACAGCAGGGCGATCCCGGCGACCGTGTGCGGAACCGCCAGCGGCAGGTCCACGATCGCCTGCACCAGCGCGTGTCCAGGGAACCGCCGCCGGGCCAGCAGGTAGGCGAGCGGGACACCCAGCACCGTCGCGACCACGGCGGTGATCGCGGCGTCCTGAACGCTCAGCACCAGCGCGTCGAGGATCTCGTCGTCGGCCGCGGCGTCCCGGAGACTTCCGGGCGAGGTGGCAGTGACGAGGCCGAGTACGGGCAGCAGGATGAACCCCAGCAGCAGCCCGCTCGCGACCCACAGCCCTGCCGAGAACAACCCGTGCACCCGCCGCGGCGCCGCGCGGCCGACCGTCTCGTTCATTCAGCCCCCGGGCAGCGTGGCCGGGACCGTCTGCGGCCGCACCGACGCGGGCACTTGCGCGCCGTCGGCGACCCCGGCGACCGCCGGGTTGACCACGGTGAACCCGTTGTCGGACATGATCTTCTGACCCGCCGGCGAGAGGACGAACTCGACGAACCTCAGGCCCGCCGTCGCGTTGGGCGCGTTGGTCGGCACGGTCAGCGCGTACACGATCGGCTTGCCCGTCCGTGGCCCTGAGGACGTCGGCACGCTGACCGTCGCGTACGCCGCGGCTTGCGCCGGGTCGGACAGGTCGATCTGGCTGGGCAAGTCCAGGAACCGCAAGTGGTGCTGCAACGCGTCGGACCGGTAGATCCCGAGGTAGTCGATCTGCCCGGTGGAAACCGCCGGTAGCAGCTGCGTTTCGGTGCCGACCATCGTCTCGGGCGGGGAGTTCGCCAGCACCGCGGCTGACAGATTCGGCTGGTGGTAATGGTTCTGCGCCAGCGCGAGCATCTGCAACGTCTGATACCCCGACGGATCGGTGTCCGGATTGGACCGTCCGATCCGGACTCCCGACTGAGCCAGCACCTGGAACCAGTTGTCCGCCGTCAGGCCGGCGGCACCTTTGCTCTGGTCGGTGTAGGCGAAGGTGATGCGGTTCGAGGCGAACCCGACGTACCAGTTCGCGAACTGCGTGCCGTACATCTTCGACGGGATCAGCGAGTAGTCCGCCACACCCAGCACGTCGACCGGGTTGTGCAGCTCGGTGATGCCCCGCACCACCTCGACGCTCCCGGCGAAGCGCGACTGCACCGTCACACCGGGGTTCTCCGCCTTGAACGCCGCGATCATGGCCGTGAACGGCTTGGCCAACGTGCCCGCCCCGTTCACGATCAACGTGCCGGTGACCGGCACGGCGGAACCACCCGCCGGAGCCGCCGGAGCCGGCGGCGACGACCCACACGCCGCCACCACAGCCGCCGCCGCACCGATTGCCAGGAACCTGAGCCCGAAGCCACGTCGCATCGTGCGCCCTCCTGCCGCGTCGCAGAGTGAGCAAGGCTACCGACCGTGAGGTCCGGACGACAGCGCCGAACAGTCCACACTTCACAATCAGGACACACGCAAGGACGGGAAGGACAGCAGTGAGCTGGTCGACGGAGGTGCTCGCGTTCGTCGCGGGCTTGATCATCTCGACGGTGACCGCTCCCGTCGGCGTGTCCGGCGCCGTCTTCCTCCTGCCCGTGCAGGTCAGCGTCCTGGGCGTCCCGAGCCCGGCGGTCACCCCGACGAACCTGCTTTTCAACGTCGTCGCCGGCCCGGGCGCGCTCGTCCGGCACCGCCGCAACGTCCACCTCCGCGGCCCGCTGACCCGGCTGCTGCTGGCCGGTACCGTTCCCGGCGTCGTGATCGGAGCCGTCATCCGCGTGTTCGCGGTGCCCGGCCCCGGCGTGTTCCGGCTCCTGGTCGCGGCCTTCCTGGTTCCCCTCGGCCTGTCGCTTTGCGTTCGCGCGCTGCGTCCGGCCGAGCACCACGCCGATACGCCGCCGTCGCCGCGCGCGACCGTCGCGCTGGCCCTGGTGGTCGGCATCGTGGGCGGGATCTACGGGATCGGTGGCGGCTCGCTCCTCAGCCCGATCCTCGTCAGCCGCGGAGTGCCCGTCGCCACCGCCGCCCCGGCCGCACTCGCCTCCACCTTCGTCACATCACTCGTCGGCGCCATGTCGTTCGCGCTGCTCGCGATGACCTCGACCGGCGACATCGCTCCCGACTGGTTTGTCGGCCTCGCCTGCGGCCTCGGCGGCTTGTTCGGTGGCTATCTCGGCACCCGCTTGCAGCCCCGGCTCCCCGAAACCGGCCTCCGCCTCCTGCTCGGCATCCTCGCCCTGGGCATCGGCGCGCTCTACGTCGTCCAAGCCATGCTCGGCTGAATCCCGGCGCGACCGGAATCCGTCCGGTGCCTGGCCGATCAGGTGTTCGGAGTTTCGACGACCACGGTGGTCGCCTTGATCACCGCGACAGCCACCGAACCCGGCTCGAGGCGAAGTTCCCGCACCGCCTCGGTGCTCATCAAGGAAACCACGCGGTCCCGGCCGCACTGGATCTCGACTTGCGCCATGACGTTGTCGGCGACGATCGAGGTGACCAGCCCGACCAGCCGGTTGCGCGCCGAACTCCCCACGGCAGTCGGGTCGGGAGCGGAGTCGCCCTGGCTGCGAGCGAACTTCGCCAGCTCCCCACCGTCGATCACGGACCGCTTGCCCCGATCCTTGGTCGCGGTGAGCGCCCCGGCGTCGATGTGGCGCCGGATCGTGTCGTCACTCACGCCCAGCAGCCTCGCTGCCTCGGAAATCCGGTACTGCGGCATCCGGGAAGCATAGACGCGAGGCGGCCGGTGGGCATTCGGCACGGAGCCGGGTGACGCGGACTTGGGCGTGAGGGGCGTTTCGTGGCCTGGCTCTTCGAGAATCGGGCCAGGCCACGAAAATTGTCAGAACGCGTGCTCGTGCGTCAGCTCGTGACGGCGTGGTTGTTCTCGCGTTCCGCGGGGCCGTTGTCCGGTGCAGGCTGGGGCGTGCCGGAGTCGGTGACGGTCTTCTTCACGGAATCGAGGATGGCCAGGCCCTGGCCGACGAGGCCGGCCGCGACCTGGCCGAGGCCGTCGGCTCCATTGAGGACGGTGACGTTCGCGCCGCTGAGGCCCGCGGCGGCTTCCTTCACGATCTGGGGCAGCTGCTCGATGAGGAGCCGGTCGAGGGCGACGCGGTTGTGGGACGCGGCGGCGGCGGCCGTGACCTCCGTGGCCTCGGCGTCGGCGCGGGCCATGATGCGGACCTGTTCGGCGCGGGCCTCGGCGGGTTTGACGACCTCGGCAACCAGTTGTTGCTGGCGCAGCAGCGCTTCCCGTTGTGCCAGTTCGGTCCTGGCGTCGATCACCTCGCGTTGGGCCATGGCCTGGGCCAGCGGACCGGCCTGCGCGGCTTCGGCCTGAGCTTTATCGACTTCGGCCTTGTACTGCGCCTGCACGACGGAGGTCTGCCGTGCGTACTCCGCCTGCCGCCGTTGCGATTCCTGCTCCGCCTCGGCCGCGGCCTGGTCCGCGCGGGCCTGGGCGATCTGGGCCTCGCGCTGGATGGCCGCGTTGTGCGGTGCGGCCATGGCGGCGATGTAGCCGAGTTTCATGTCGTCGATCGACTGGATCTGCAGGGAATCGATGGTCAGGCCGATTTTCGCCATTTCCGCGGCCGATCCGTCGAGGACCTCGGTCGCGAGCTTCTGGCGCTCGGTGACGATCTCCTCCACGGTCATCGAGCCGACGATCGAACGCAGGTGACCGGCGAAGATACGGCCGGTCAGGACCGACATCTGCTGCTGGTCGGACAGGAACCGCTGGCCGGCGTTGACGATGCTCTCGGTGTCGTTGCCGACCTTGAACGCGATGACCGCGCGGACGTTGAGCGCGATGGCCTGCTTGGTCACGCAGGTTTCGGACACCTCGGCTTCGGACATACTGAGCGTCAGGAACCGCACTTTCCGGAAGAACGGCATGACGAACGCGCCGTGCCCGGTGACCACCCGGAACGGCGTCTCTCCCGTGCCGCTGCTCTTGCCACCGGAAATGAGCATCGCCTCGTCGGGTGCGGGCACGCGGTAACCGAACATCGTCGTTCTCCTAGCTGCTGGTGAAGGGATCCGTCCAGGCGATGACCTCGACGGCACGATGGGGGAGGGATTCGACGACGAGCACGGTCGTGCCCTTCGCGAGCGGCACCTCGGAGTAGGCCCGGTAGGTCTCGGTGCCGCCGCGGATCCGGACCAGGACCTCACCGGGGCCTTCCGGCCCGCGGGTGCCGATGAGCAGCACGCCGGTCCGCCCCTGCGGCGACCGATCGGCGTGCATTACCCGACACCTCCGGACAACTCGGGCGTGGTGTCCCACCTGCTTGGGTCCAGAGCCGGCGGCACCGGTGCGGCACCATGGGAACGATCGGTGAAGTGTCCCACGGCGGCACACCGGCCACCAGGGCACAACTGCGCCACGTCGGCGTCGGAGTTGTTGCGATTCGCGGGGCGCGGGGGGATCGGGGGCTGTGCAAACGTCGGCGGAAGGGGCACGCCGGACACGTTCGGGCAGCTGGTGATGGCGGGGCGCGGGGCTGGTTCCGGTGGGTGGAACGTCGTCGCGCTTGATCGACCGGGCTGAGGTGGAACTGTGCGAGTTCGGATCTTGTTTACGCGATCGGTACCGGTTCGGCGGAAACCGTCGCGGGGGTGGCGATCCACTGTGGACCGACTGGCGCCGGCTCGTTGACGAACGGGGGGTCCGTTGTCAACGAGCCGGCACCTCGGTCAGCGGGCTCGCCGTACTACTTCTTGGCGGCGGCGACCTTCTTGCGCGCCGGGCGCTTGCGGGCCGGCGCCGAGGGCTTGGCGGCTTCGAGCTCGGCCTGCTCGTAGGCACTCACGACGTCGGACGGGATGCGGCCGCGCTCGGAGATCTGGTAGCCGTTTTCGTTGGCCCACGCGCGGATCGTGCGCGAGCGCTCGCGGTCGGCCGGGGTGGCCGCCGTCGGCTGCCCCGCGGCGACGCGCACCTTGCGGCCGCCGGTCTTGCGGGCCGCACCGATGTAGCGCGCGAGCTCATCGCGCAGCGCGGCGGCGTTGTCGTCGGACAGGTCGATCTCGTAGCTGACACCGTCGAGTCCGAAGGGGACTGTCTGGGTGGCCGGGCTGCCGTCGATGTCGTCCAGCATTTCGACGAGAACCTTCTGGGCCATGAGTGCTCCTTTGAAATTGGCGTGCATGCTGACCGTGACCAGGCGCACGAATGTGGCGATCGTTTGTGATCGTAGCATCGAATGGTCGGGGAAATGCAGGCACCGAAACTGTCGGGGAAACTCCCGGTGCGGTTGAGGCGGTGTCGCGGGTCAGGAAACGTCGACGGAAGGTGACCAAAAGGTCTCGAACTGCTCCGTCACGCCGTGGTACTGGCCGGCCCGGCGTGCCTTCATGGACGAAACCGCAGCGATCGCGCGGGCTTTGGCGGCCATCGTGCTCCGCCGGACGGAGTGGGCGGTCCACTGCGCGGTCAGCCGTCGAGTTGCAGAGAGCACGAGTGCTCGCATTACGGGCACAGGAACAGGTTTACGCCGAGATCGCCGTCTCAGCCGGACGCGACGAGCGCGCAAGCCATTCCGAGGCTCATGCCCGCGCGGGACAACGCGTGGGTTGGGTCCGTGCGCCACGCGGGGACCGTGTGGGCGGCTTCGAGGAGGAACCACGCGGCCGCGGCGAAGGTGATGGGGGTCCACCAGCCGTGGCCCATGGTGGGCATGGTGAGCCACGGGCCGTGGTCGTGTGCGGGATGTGGCATGGCGGTGAGCATGAACAGCATCGTCGTGATGGGGGCGACGTGGTGGAGGCGGCGGGTCGTGAGGAACCAGCCCAGGGTGAGCAGGAGCACGGCCTGCCAGCCGGCGGCGGGGATGGGGGCGCCGACGGGACAGGTCATGGCGATCATCGCGGAGCAGAGGACGAGTTCGGCCACGGAGTCGGAGCGGGTCGGCGGCCGGTGCGACGACGAGGCGTTGGCGGGCAACGGCGAGCCGCCGGCGTTGGCGGGCAACGGCAGGCCCGCGGCGATGGCGGGCGACGCCGAGCCGCCGGCGTTGGCAGGCAACGGCGAGCCCTCAGTGTCGGCGGGCGACGACGGCCCCACAGTGTTGGCGGGCAACGATGAACCCACGCCACACGACAACGCCTGACCACCGTGGACATCCACTGGAGACTCGCGCCGCCCAGTGACCTCCGCCGGAGCAGCAGGAAGCCCACGCCAGAGCTCCGCCAGTGGCACCCACGCCAGCGCGGCGAACGCGGCCGTCAGCAGCCAGGACAGGGACGCCGGCACGAGGGGGACCCCTTCCACCGGAGGTGATCGAAACGAGTACCCGGTAGACCACGCACAGTCGCGATTCGTGACAGCCGGCGGGAAATGCCCCCGGACGAGACAGGAATTGTCGAAAACGAAAGGGCAGACCCGTTGCCCGCCAGGCCCACCGGCCGTGACCTGCGTCTCAAGGGCGCGCGACGTAAGGGAGCCGACGTGAACAGGCCACCTGGTGTTCGTGTTGGCTCAAACAGCCGTGAATAGCGTCCGGGGCGCTGAAGAATTCTCCCTGGAAACCTGAATGGGGTAGACCATGCGCGAAAACCAGGTGGGCCCGAACCGACGGTCCTTCCTGCGCAACGCGGGACTCGCCGGCGTCGGCGCCACGGCGCTGGGTGCGCTCGGTGTCGCACCGGCCCAGGCCGACACCGCGAACACCGCCAACAGAGGCACCGGCAGATGGAACCCGGACGGCGAGAGCCTCCAGTTCACCGTCGCCGTGATGCCGGACACCCAGTACCTCTACTGGGGCAGCCAGAACAGCATCAACCCGGAGCCGCAGGAAGCCTCGTTCCGGTACGTGATCGAGAACAGCGGCACGCCGAACAACAACATCGTGTTCATGGCGCACCTCGGTGACGTCACGCAGGACGCCGACGTCACGTCTTTCCAGGCCGTGGACAAGACGTTCAAGATCCTCGACAAGGCGAACGTCGCCTACAGCGTGCTCGCCGGCAACCACGACGTGTCCGGGGACGACACCCGCGGCAACACGCCGTACCTGCAGGCGATGGGCCCGCAGCGCTTCAAGGGCCAGAAGTCGTTCGTCGGCTCGGACGCGAGCGGCTACAACACCGCGCACACGTTCCACGCGGCCGGGCGTGACTGGTTGCTGCTGGCCATGGACTGGCGTACGTCGGCCGCCGGGTTCGCGTGGGCGAACCAGGTCATCAAGGCGCACCCGAAGATGCCGGTGATCCTGACCTGCCACGAGATCGTCGCGCCGACCTACGGCGACGAGGTGTACCCGTACGAGTCGGGCGACCCCGAGAACAACGCCGAGATCACCGACTACGGCCAGACGGTGTGGAACTCGCTGATCAAGGACAACGACCAGATCTTCCTCACGCTCAACGGCCACTACTGGCCCTCGGGCCGCATCACGAAGAAGAACACGGCCGGCAACGACGTGCACCTGCACATCACGAACTACCAGAACCGCTACATGAGCGGTGGCGGCATGCTGCGCCTGTACCACTTCGACCTCGAGCGCAACACCATCGACGTCGAGACGATCTCGCCGTGGATCCTGGAGAAGGACCCGGCGAAGCGCAACCGCCTCGAGGTCATGGAGTCGCGGCTGACCACCGCCGTCGACCGGTTCTCGATGCCGTTCGACTTCGAGCAGCGCTTCTCCGGCTTCATCCCGGTGAAGACGCGCGCGGCTCGCGGGGCCAACAAGGTCCTGCTGCCCGGCACGCTCGCGTACTGGCGCTTCGACGGCAACCACGCCGCCGCCGGCAGCCCGGTCACCACGACCCAGAAGGTCAAGGACCTGTCCGGCAACGGCAACGACCTCACGCTGGCCTCGGTGCCCGGCACCGTTCCCGGTGCGCTGACCTGGTCCGACGACCACCACCCCGACCAGCCGGGCCACGCCAGCCTGCGCTTCGTCGGCGGCAAGAACCCGCTGCACGGCGCGTACCTCACCACCGCGGCGAAGGCGGCGCTGAACGCCGAGACGTTCAAGCAGGGCTACACGATCGAGACGTTCGTGAAGATCCCGCGCGACTGGGACGGCGGCAACAACGGCAACATGCCGGTGCTGGTCCGCCGCGGCGCGGCCGGCGACGCGGGCAAGCACGGCAAGAACACCGACCCCAAGGAGCCGGTGGCCCAGCTCATGACCACGAACAACGGTCGTGAACTGCTGTTCAACTGCTACCCGCTCAGCCAGACCTACCCGACCACCAACTGGAGCCACGGCATGCCCGAGGATCAGTGGTGGCACCTCGCGGTGGTCAACGACGGTCACCACACCAAGGCGTACATCGAAAGCTCGCTGGTGGCCGACAACCCGTTCACCGACTCGGTCGGCATCGCCTCGCTCGGCCTCACTTGGCTGCTCGGCGGCCACGAGTACGGCGGCGCGATCGACAACGTGTTCCACGGCTGGATCGGTGACGTCCGCATCGTCAACCGGGCGCTGCGCCTGGACGAGTTCATGACCCACTGATCCGCCGGCAGCGGGTGGTCATCGGCGCCCACCCGCTGTCGTCCGCGGTCAGGAACTCCTTGCGGCGCTGAGGAAAGCGCGGATCAGCGCCTGGTCCTTGACACCGCGGGAGGACTCGACGCCGCTGGAGACGTCCACTCCCCACGGGCGGACGGTGGCGACGGCCTCGGCCACGTTGTCCGGGGTGAGGCCGCCGGCCAGCAGCCAGTCGCCGTCGGGCGTCTTGGCCGACCAGTCCCACGTCTCGCCGGAGCCGGCGTTGGGGGAGTCGAGCAGGAGCAGGTCTTCGCCGTATTCGCCGACGGCCGGGACCTCTCCGGAGCGCAATGACGTGGCCCGGATCAGCCGCACGGGCAGATCGCGCAACGCCGCGAAGTCGGCCGGCGAGTACCCGGAGCCGTGCAGCTGGACGGCCCGGATCCCGGTCTCGGCCACGGCGTCGCGGATCTCCGGCACGGCCACACCCTTGAACACCCCGACCGTGAGCACCTCGCCGGGCACATCGGCCGCGAGCTGTGCCGCCTCGGCGCGGGTGACCTGCCGCGGGCTCTCGCACAGCAGGAACCCCACGGCGTCGGCTCCTGCTTCGACCGCGCACGTCACGTCGGCCGCCGTCTTCAGGCCGCAGATCTTCACGAACACGCCCCGACCCTAACGGTGACGGGCGGGCATCACGCGCGCACTCGCATCACCAACGTGACGGATCGGACACCCGCGCGGCGGCGCGGATGTGATTATGGGTCGACTTCCGCCCGACGAAGGAGCTCGCACGATGGTCACGGCGCACCCCGGTGGATCCGACGACGGCCGGCAGCTGTCCGGGATGACTGCGGCCTCGATCCGGCGTTGGCGCTGGAAGCGGGCCGCCGCCGTCGCCGGAACCGGTTCGGCCAGGTACGCGAAGATCGGCGACTCCATCAGCGCCGGTCAGGGACTCCAACCCGCCACGCAGTCGCCGCCGGTGGTGATGGGCGGCATGCTGGCGGCCCGGGGCTTCCCGGTGCGGGGCGCCTCGGTGATCCTGAACCCGCGCACCATGACGGCCGATTCCCGGCTGACGTTCACCGGGTCCTGGTCCGAGTTCGCGCCCGGCGCGCTGACCACGTTCGCCTCGTCCGCGACGAGCGGCGGCTCCGTCTCGCTCACCGCTTTCGTCGCGGAGGCCGGCGACTACCTCGCCCGCGTCATCACCACGCTGGACTCGCGCGAGTGCACGATCGCGCTCGACGATGGCGAGCCCGGCCCGATCCGGGTCAGCGGTGCGGCCGGCCTGGCGACGCACCTCGTCGCGCTGCCCAAGCTGGCCGCCGGCCGCCACACCGTCACGGTCACCGTGGCCGGCGAGGGCGGTGAGCTGCGCGTCGGCAGCATCGGGCTCGAAGCCGCCGACGGCATCACGATCGGCGACTTCGGCATCTCGATGTCGACCACCGAGGACTGGGTTGCCGGTGGCGCGGCGTATTCGGCTCTGAACCACGTGGTGGCGTGGGCGCCGGACCTCGCCCTGATCGCGCTGATGACGAACGACGCCAACGAGCAGACGTTCATCGCGCCGGACCGGTACGCGGCCAACCTCGACACGATGGTGTCCGCACTGGAGAACATCTGCGACGTCGTCCTCGAGGCCCAGATCCCCGGCGACCCGGACTGGGTCGACCTGTCGCCGTACCGCGACGCCGTGTACGCCGTGGCCAATGCCCACGGCGTCCCGGTGCTCGATCTCTTCGACCGCTGGGGCAGCTACGCCGCCGCCGCGGACGCGGGCCTGATGAACGACGCCTTCCACCCCAACGCGGCCGGTGCGGCCGACATCGCCGCGGCGGAGCTCGAGGTCGTTTCGGCTTAAGTGACGCGGGTGCGCCGGTGCCGTCCGGCCACTCGGTCCGGCCGCGCTGATTCGTGACGGTGGCATCGCCGCGCCCGCTTCTCGGGTCCGCTGGACAACGGCGAGCCGGGATGTTGTCCTGAGGGACAACGCACCGGGAGGCGGCATGACAGCAGCGCAGCTCGCGGCCGGCCTGGCCGACGTGTCGCAGCAGGTGCTCGCGTCCAGCGGTGATCCCGACGAGGTCACGCAGGCCTGTACACAGGCGTTGCGGCCGCATCGGCTCGTGGTGCATTCGCGCCGGGCGCGGCTGGCGACCCGGTTGGAGCACCTCTCGGCGGGCCCGATCTCGCTCAACCGCCTGCGCTACGGGGCCGACGTGACGGTCGCGCCCGCCGTGCCCGAAGAGGACAACTTCCTGCTGACGCTGCCCGTCGCCGGGTCCGCGAAGTTCACCTACGGGCGCGACACCGCGGAGCTCGCGCCGGGGCAGCCCGCGATCGTGGGGCCGTACCGGGAGTTCAAGCTGGACATCGACAGCGCGTTCGACCAGCTGATCGTGCGGATGGACCGGCGCTGGGTCGAGAGCACGGCCCGCCGGATCCGCGGGGTCGCGACGGTCGGGCCGGTGGATCTCTCGCTGTCGCTGCCGGAGCAGCCCGCGTTCCTGTACCGGCTGCTGGAGAGCGTGGTCAGCCTGCCGACGCTGGGGCCCAGCGTCGCGCGGCCGGAGGTCGGGCAGCAGCTGGGCGAGCTGGTGATCGAGTCGTTCCTGCTCACGCAGCTGCGCGAGGAGGAAGCCGAACCCGCGCGGGTGCCGTCGGCGCAGGTGCGGCGGGCGATGGAGTACCTGCTCGACCACCTCGCCGAGCCGATCAGCCTGTCGGAGGTCGCGCGGCAGAGCGGGACGAGCCTGCGCAGCCTGCAGGCCGGGTTCCGCCGGGACCTCGACACGACGCCCGGCCAGTGGCTGCGGGGGCAGCGCCTCGACCGGGCCCGCCGGCTGCTCGCGGCGGGTGAGCCGGGGACCACGACCGTGACGGGCGTCGCGGCGGAATGCGGCTACTTCCACCTGGGCGAGTTCGCCACGCAGTTCAAGGCGCGCTTCGGGGTCACGCCGTCGGCCGTGCTGGGCCGCCGCTGACGGTTTGCGCGAATCCGATGCTCGCGCGTCGCTTCGCCGATAGTCCTTCCCGCTCGCCGACAGCAGCATGTGCCGTACGCACTCATCGGCGAGAACGGAGCGGCGGATGCGATTCGTACTGGTGCACGGGGCGTGGCACTTCGGGGAACTGTGGGACCCCGTCCGCAAGCACTTGGAGGACGCGGGCCACGAGGTCCACACCCCGACGGCCGGCGGCCTCGGCGAGAACGACGACAAGCACGTCGACCTGCGCGGCGCCGCGCAGCCGATCGTCGACTACATCCGGGAGCACGACCTGACCGACGTCGTGCTGGTCGGGCACAGCTGGGGCGGGTACGTGATCTCCCGCGTGGCGATCGAGCTGCCCGAACGGATGCGGCGGCTGGTCTACTTCGCCGCCTTCGTGCCGGCGCACGGCCGGGCGCTCGTCGACGAGATCCCGCCGCACCTCGTCGCCGCGCTGCAGGCGAGCTACGACGAACGCACCGACGGTGGCGTGGTGCTGCCGTTCCCCGTGTGGCGCGACGCGTTCTACAGCGATGCCTCGGCGGAGGAGGCGAAGCGCGTGTACGACGTGTTGCGCCCGCAGCCGTGGAGCGCCTTCACCGACCCGGCGGACATGACGGGCTGGGACAAGGTGCCGCAGGCGTTCAGCTACTTGGCGCCGTCCGAGGACAACGACATCACGCAGGGCGAGTGGGGGCGGCACCCGCGGCTGTCCAACCGGCTCGTGATGTTCCGGCTCGTCGGCATGGAGGGCAGCCACGAGGTGCTGCTGGCGAACCCCGAGCTGACAGCGCGCAAGTTCATCGAGGCGGGGCGGGACTGACCGTCCTTTGAGGAGTGAAGTGACGATCGAATTGACGGTGGTCGGCTCCGGCGCGACGTTCGTGATCGCGCCGGAGCGGATCGTGGTGGCGGGCTACACCGCGAAGGACGAGGCCGCTGTGGAGCACCACATCGCCGAGCTCGCGGCGATCGGCGTGCCGCGGCCGGCGAGTGTGCCGGCGTATTACGTGCTCTCGCCCGGACTGTTGACCACTTCACCGTTGGTCGAGGTGGGTTCGGCGACGACGTCGGGGGAGGTCGAGCCCGTGGTGATCCGTCACGACGGGCGGTACTACCTCGGCGTCGGCTCCGATCACACCGACCGGGAGCTCGAACGTGTCGACATCGCGCAGAGCAAGGCCGCATGCCCGAAGCCGCTGGGCTCGCGGGTGGTGGAGATCGGGCCCGACCTGTCCGTTGTGGACTGGGATGGCCTGGTCGTGGAGTCCGGTGTGGACTCTGCGGCTTATCAGAGCGGCAGTGTCGCGACGCTGCGCCACCCCTCGGACACGCTCGGCCGGATGCCGGCCGGGCTGGACGACGGCGGTGACCTCGTGCTGTTCTGCGGCACGCTTTCCTTGCTCGGCGGGAAGTTCGTCTTTGGTTCGCGCTGGCGCGTCGACCTGCGGCTGCCCGGCGGCGAAACCCTGACCCATGTGTACGAAACCCAGCGAAGGAAGGCTTGATGCGCAGCGGATCGCAGTACCTGAGCGCCCTCGACGACGGACGGCGCGTCTACCTCGACGGCAAGCGCGTGGACGGTGTGGCGCGGCACCCGGCGTTCGCGCCGATCGCGAAGACCGTGTCGGAGCTGTTCGACCTCGCCGCCGACCCCGCGTCCGGCATGACGCGGCCGGGCCCGGACGGCGACGTGGTGAACCGGCTGTTCACCGCGCCGCGCAGCCGCGAGGACCTCACGGCGTTCCGCGAGGCCGCCACCACCTGGGCGCGCCACACCCACGGCTGGGTGGGCCGCAGTCCCGACCACGTCGGCGCGTTCCTCGCCGCGTTCGCGTCGCACCCGGACGTGTTCGGCGACTACGCGGCGAACGTGACGGCGTTCCAGAAGCGTGTCGTCGAGGAGGATCTGTACCTGTCGTACGCGATCATCCCGCCGCAGGTTTCGCGCGCCACCACGGCGAGCGCGTGGGACGGCGATCTGGTGCAGGTCGGCGTCGCCGAGGAGCGCGCCGACGGCATCGTGGTGCGGGGTGCGCAGATGCTGGCCACGGGCGGTCCGGTCGCCGACGAGATCCTCGTGTCGTGCATCAAGCCGCTGACGCCGGAGGACACGGATTTCGCGCTCAGCTTCGTGCTGCCCGTGGACACCGAGGGCCTCAAGCTCTACTGCCGCCGCCCGTACGCGCCCGCCGCGACGAGTCACTACGACTACCCGCTCACCACGCGCTTCGACGAGACCGACGCGTTGCTGATCTTCGACGACGTGTTCGTGCCGTGGGACCGCGTGTTCGTCTACCGCGACGTCGCCGGCGTCCGCAACCAGTTCTTCGCGACGGGCGCGCACGTGCTGGGCAACTGGCAGGCGCAGATCCGGTTCTCGGTGAAGCTGCAGTTCCTGGCCGGCCTGGCGCGCAAGGTCGCGGCGGTCAACGGTGTCGACAGGTTCCCCGGTGTCGTGGAGAAACTCGGCGAGCTGGCCAGCCTGGTGTCCCTGGTGGAGTCTGCCGTGCTGGCCGCCGAGTACACGGCCTCGCCCGACTCGGCCGGCCTCTGGCGCCCGGGCAGCCGCGCGCTGTACGGCGCCATGGGCCTGCAGTCGGAGCTGTACCCCCGCGTGCTGGCCATCCTCCGCGACCTCGTCGGCGGCGGCGTGCTGCAGGTCCCCTCCAGCGTCGCCGACATGACCACCCCGGAAACCCGCGCGGACATCGACCGCTACATCTACAGCCCCGGCACCCCGGCCGCCGACCGCGTCAAGCTCTTCAAACTCGCGTGGGACGCCGTCGGCAGCGAATTCGCCGGCCGCCACCACCAGTACGAACTCTTCTACGCCGGCGCGCCCTTCGTGGTGAAGGGCTACTCCTTCCGCAACTACGGCTTCGACGGCCCGCTGTCCGAAGTGGACCGCTTCCTGGCCGGCTACTCCGAGGACAGCCAATGAGCAAACCCGAACGCGAGTTCTTCCCCGTGACCGACGTGGACTTCACCATCTGCAAGGGCGACGACCCGCGCATCACCGAACGCGTGCTGTCCACGGACCCGGCCTCCGGTGTCGCCACCCGCATCCTCCGCTACGCCCCGGGCGCCGACTCCTCCCCGATGGGCGTCCAGTCCCACGACTTCTGGGAGGAGGTCTACATCCTCGAGGGCTCGTTCACCGACCTCACCCTCGGGCAGACCTTCACCGCCGGCATGTACGCCTGCCGCCCCCCGGGCATGCCCCACGGCCCCTGGCGCACCGAGGAGGGTGTGCTCACGTTCGAGGTCCGTTACCGCGCATGACCACCATGCCTCCCGACTGCACTCCCGGATCCGGCCCCGTTGACGCGTTGGCCATGCGGACGACGATGGGCCGGTTTGCCACCGGAGTCGCGGTGGTGACCACCGTATTCGACGGGGTTCCCCATGGAATGACGGTGAATTCGCTTACTTCGGTGTCCCTGTCTCCGCCTTTGGTGCTGGTGTGCTTGACGACTGGTGCTCGCACTACCGAGGCGGCGGTCTCGGCGGGCCGCTTCGCGCTGAACGTGCTGTCCACTCGGCAGGAGCAACTCGCCCTTCGCTTCGCTCGTCGCGGCGAGGACCATTTCTCGGGCCTGCCGGTGAAGACGGGGGCACATGCGGTGCCGGTGATTCCGGATGCCCTGGTGCACTTGGAGTGCTCGGTCCACCGGGCGTTGACGGCTGGGGATCACGAGGTGGTGATCGGCGAGGTGCTGAAGGTGTGCTCACGGGACGGCGAACCGCTGGGGTTCCTCGGCGGGCGGTTCAGTGACGTGGTGGACCGGGGTCATGAGCCGGTGCCGTGGTTCTTCTGAACCACCCGCTTTCCGCCGGCCAAACCCATCTCCCCGACAGACAGCGGGCTTACCCAACCCAAACATCTCCTCAACCAACCCCCCGAGCCGTCGTGACAATTGAACTTCGGGGAGCTACTCGTAACCAATCTTTTGATCTTTAAAGAAGAAGATAAAAGATCAAAAGACGAAAGACATGCACATGTGGCTAGCCCCCGCTGCGCTCAATGGTTCTACGGGACTTGCTTTGTGTCAAGGCTGGAAAGAGTACCTTGACACAAAGCAAGTCCCGTAGGAGAAAGTGCTTCGCCGGGGGCCGGCCGGGGGAAGGTTAGTCGGAGATATCGGCGGCTTTGTCGGGTGGTTGAGTTGGGTGGACGGAAAAGCAGAAGCCCCGCACCGAGTTGTTTCGGTGGCTGGCTGGCTGGTGCGGGCGGAGCACCCAGTCGATCATCCGGCAGGTGCCACCCCAGCATCTCCTCCGGAGTGAACTCGACAGCCTGAGGAAGAGTCGCGTGCCGACGGGCAGTCTCCGGGAACGGCACGGCAAAGAAACAAACCGACACCAGCCCACCGTGGTCCGAGACCAAATCCCGCAGCATCTCCCCGAAGCGCGCGAACGGGGAAGATCCCCTCCAAGACCACGGCGTAACCGGTGCCGAGCACCCGACATGCCGCGCACGATCAGCAAACGCGCCACAGCCACCGACGCTGACTCAAAGCGAGTATGACCGTTCAGACATGCCCGACGCCCGGATCGGCATTGGACGGGTATGGCTCCGGCAGCGACGATGGATGCACCAATCACCGCTGGTCAGAAGCGGCTTACGTCGAGGAGGACGTCCGTGGGAACACCGCGCAGCACCTACGCCCCCACCGATCCGCACGCGTTGAAGTTTCGGCGGGCGTTGCGGCACTTCCCCAGTGGTGTGTCGGTGGTGACCGTTGTGGATGGGGACGGTGGGGTGCACGGGATGACGGCGAGTTCGTTCGCGTCGGTGTCGTTGGATCCGCCGTTGTGTGCGGTGAGTGTGAACAAGCCGGGGCGGATGCATCAGTTGCTGCAGGGCACGGATGGGCACTTCGGGCTCAGCATCCTGGGGAACGACCAGGGGGCGATCGCCGATTTCTACGCGCGGCAGCCGTGGAGCGTGGCGGTGGACGTGGAGATGGACGTGTACCACGGGTGTCCCACAGTGGGCGGTGCGCTGGCGTGGTTCGTGTGCCGGAAGTGGGCCGCGTACGACGGTGGGGACCACACGATTTTCGTGGGCGAGTCGTTGGACTACGGGTCGACGTCGCGGGAGGACCTGCAGCCGCTGGTGTGGCACAAGTCGGCCTATCACGACCTGGGCGAGCAGCGTCCGCGGGTCACGAAGCAGGGCTGAAGCGGCGGGTCACCTGGACGGCCTCGGCCACGAGCTTGTCGATGAGCGCGCTCGCCGACGGAGTGGGCGTGCCGGCGGCGGGCATGGTGATGCCGACGCTGTGGCCGATCGGTTCGAGCGACAGCGGCAGGCGCGCGATCCCGGGGTCCTCCTCGGTGATCAGGCGCGGCAGCGCGGCCACGACGTCGGTGTCGCGCAGCAGCTGGCGCACGGTGAGGAACGAGGTCGCCTCGACGCGGTTGGCGGGCAGGAGCACGTCGTTGTTGTGGAACAGCTCCTCCAGCTCACGCCGCAAGGCCGTCTCCGGACCGGGCAGGATCCACGGGTACTCGGCGACCGTCGCGAGGTCCACGGTCTTCGCACCGGCCAGCGGGTGCGCGGCGCGGACCACGAGGACCACGGACTCGTCGTAGAGCTTGCGGCGCAGGAAGCCCTCGTCGGAGATCTGCGTGAGCCGCCCGACGATCAGGTCGAGCCGGCCCGCGCTCAGCTCCACCAGCAGTGACTCGGGCGTCCCGTCTCGCACGGCCACGGTGAGATTCGGCCGCTCGGCCTTCAACGCCGCGATGGCCCTCGGGAGCAGCACGTTCGAGCCGAACAGGTGCGTCCCCACCACCACGGTGCCGCGTTCGGCGCCCGCCAGCTCCACCACGTGGCGGGCGGCCTGGCGGGCCTGGGCGAGGATCGCGCGCGCGTGCTCGGTGAAGGCCTCGCCGTACACGGTCGGCGTGAGGCCGCGCGGGCCCCGCTGGAACAGCTCGACCTCCAGGATCTCCTCCAGCTCCCGCAACCCGCGCGTCGCCACGGGCTGGGTCACGTGCAGCTCGGCGGCCGCGCCGACGATCGTGCCGCGCCGCGCGATGGCGTCGAGCAGCACCAGGTGGCGGAACTTCATCCGGCCGTCGAGCAGTCGCGGCAGCTCACGAGGGGTCATACCGAGCGACTATAGCCATATGCACATATCAACTTAAGGCTTTGGCATTTGTCAGGCATAGCTGGAGGTCGCGACGATGAGCAGGGATCACAGCCACGCGGGAAGGTGGACATGACGGTGCTCAAGAGCTTCGTGGACGGGCGGTTCACCGACAGCGGTGGTGACCTGTTCGACAAGGTCAGCCCGGTCGACGGGACCCTCGTCACCCAGGTCGAGGAAGCCGGCCAGGCGGTGGTCGACCGCGCGGTGCGCGCCGCCCGGGCCGCGCTCGACGGCGCGTGGGGCCGCACCTCCGACGCCGAGCGCGCGCGGGTGCTCAGGAAGATCGCCGACCGGATCGACGAGCGGTTCGACGACCTGCTCGCGGCCGAGGTCGCCGACACCGGCAAACCGCTCGACCTGGCCCGCCGCCTCGACGTCTCGCGCGCCGCGGCCAACTTCCGGGCCGCGGCCGACACGATCGCGTCGGCCGGGCTCGACTCGTTCCTCACCGAAGGCCCGGCCGGGCGCGCGCTGAACTACGCGCTGCGCAAGCCGCTCGGCGTGGTCGCGGTGATCGTGCCGTGGAACCTGCCGCTGTTGCTGCTGACCTGGAAGGTCGCGCCGGCGCTGGCCGCGGGCAACGCCGTGGTGGTGAAGCCGTCGGAGGAGACGCCCTCGAGCGCGACGCTGCTGGCCGAGCTCATCACCGAGGCCGGCGCGCCCGACGGCGTGTTCAACGTCGTCCACGGCTTCGGCCCCGGCTCGGCCGGCGAGTTCCTCACGAGCCACCCGGGCATCGACGGCGTCACCTTCACCGGCGAATCCCGCACGGGCTCGGCGATCATGCAGGCGGTGGCGCCGCGCGTGCTGCCGGTGTCGTTCGAGCTCGGCGGCAAGAACGCGGCCGTGGTGTTCGACGACGCGGACCTCGGCAAGACCGTCGACGGCCTCGCCCGCTCGACGTTCACCAACACCGGCCAGATCTGCCTGTGCACCGAGCGGATCTACGTGCAGCGCGGCATCTTCGACGAGGTCGCCGCCGGCCTCGCCGAACGCGCCGAGGCCCTGCGCTTCGGCCGCCCCGACGATCCGGGCACCACCACGGGACCGCTGATCTCCCGCCAGCACCGCGAAAAAGTCCTCTCCTACTACGAGCTCGCCGAGCAGGAAGGCGCGAAGCTCCTGGCCGGCGGCGGGATCCCGGACCTCGGCCCCGATCTCGACGGCGGCGCCTGGGTGCGCCCCGCGCTGTGGACCGGGCTCGACAACACCCACCGCGTGCTGCGCGAGGAGATCTTCGGCCCCGTCGCGGCGCTCGTGCCGTTCGACACCGAGGACGAGGCGATCCGCCTGGCCAACGACAGCGACTACGGTCTCGCCGCGGCCGTGTGGACCACGAATCTCGAACGCGCCCACCGCGTCGCGGGCGCCATGCGCGTCGGCATGTCGTGGGTCAACACCTGGTACCTGCGCGACCTGCGCTCGCCCTTCGGCGGCAACGGGCTTTCGGGCATCGGCCGCGAGGGTGGTGTGCACTCGCTGCACTTCTACACCCAGCCGACCAACGTGTGCGTGGCGCTGTGAACGCCCGGGTCGCAGCGGCGATCGACACCGCCGTCGCCCGCCTCCAGCGGGCCGAACGGGACCGGACGCCCGTGCAGCCGGTGCGCGAGTTCCTCGGCGAAGACGACATCGACGCCGCCTACGAGGTGCAGCGCCGGATCATCTCGGACAAGATCGCGAGCGGCCGTCGGATGGTCGGCCGCAAGATCGGGCTGACGTCGGAGGCCGTGCAGCGCCAGCTCGGCGTGGACCGGCCGGACTTCGGGGTGCTGCTCGACGACATGGTGTTCGGCGACCGCGCCGAGATCCCGCTCGAGCGCTTCTGCCAGCCGCGCGTCGAAGGCGAAGTCGCGTTCGTGCTCGGCGCGGACCTGTCCGACGGCGCCACGGTCGTCGACGTCCTGCGCGCCACGGAGTTCGTGCTGCCGGCGATCGAGATCGTCGACTCGCGAGTGGCCGGCTGGGACATCCGGATCACGGACACCGTCGCGGACAACGCGTCGAGCGGCGCTCTGGTGCTGGGCACGCGGCCGGTGAAACTGTCCGAAGTGGATCTCGCCGGGCTCGGCATGGTGCTGGAGCACGGCGGCGAGCCGATCTCGACCGGCTTCGGCGCGGCCTGCCTCGGCTCACCGGCCGTCGCCGTCGCGTGGCTGGCGCAGGAGGTCGCGCGCCGCGGAGAGCCGCTGCGGGCGGGGGAAGTGGTGCTGGCCGGCGCGTGGGGACCGATGGTGGCCGTGCCGGCGCCCGGGAGCTACGTGGCCCGGTTCGAAGACATCGGAGAGGTCCGCGTCGGGTTCACCGCCGGACCGGACGGAGGGAAACGCGCATGAGCACCCCGGTGGCGATCATCGGGTCGGGCAACATCGGCACCGACCTGATGTTCAAGGTGAAACGGCTTTCGACCGAGCTCGAAGTCGCGGCGATGGTCGGCATCGACGCCGCCTCCGACGGGCTCGCGCGGGCGCGCCGGCTCGGGGTCGCGACGTCGCACGAAGGCGTGGCCGGGCTCGTCGCCCTGCCCGAGTTCGCCGACATCCGGCTGGTCTTCGACGCGACGTCGGCCGGCGCGCACCGGCACAACAACGAGGTCCTCAGCGCCCACGGCAAGCAGCTGGTGGACCTCACGCCCGCGGCCATCGGGCCGTACGTGGTGCCGACCGTGAACCTCGACGAGCACCTCGGCGCGCCCAACGTCAACATGGTCACCTGCGGCGGCCAGGCGACGACCCCGGTCGTGGCCGCCGTTTCCGCGGTGGCGCCGGTGGCCTACGCGGAGATCGTGGCGACGATCGCCGCCAAGTCCGCCGGTCCCGGCACCCGCGCGAACATCGACGAGTTCACCGAGACCACGGCGCGCGCACTGGAAACCGTCGGCGGCGCCGGGCGCGGCAAGGCGATCATCGTGCTCAACCCGGCCGACCCGCCCATCACCATGCGGGACACGGTGTTCTGCCTCGTGGAAGAGTCCGAAGTGGACGAAGCCGCCGTCAGTGCGTCCGTCGAAGCCATGGTCGCGCAGGTGCAGGACTACGTGCCGGGCTACCGGCTCAAGCAGCGCGTGCAGTTCGACCGGGTGGACGAGCCGTTCCTGCCCGCGCTCGGGCGCGCGTTCCGCGGGGTGAAGGTGGCGGTGTTCCTGGAGGTCTCCGGCGCCGGGCACTACCTGCCGGAATACGCCGGCAACCTCGACATCATGACCTCGGCCGCCCTGCGGACCGCGGAACGGCTCGTGCAGGTCGCCGCGGAAGGAGCCCTTCGATGAAACTCTACGTGCAGGACGTGACGCTGCGCGACGGCATGCACGCCGTCGCCCACCGCTACAGCGTCGAGCAGGTGCGCACGATCGCCGCCGCGCTGGACGCGTCGGGTGTCGCGGCCATCGAGGTCGCGCACGGCGACGGGCTGGCCGGGTCCAGCGTGAACTACGGCCACGGCGCGGCCACCGACGCGGGCTGGATCGCCGCGGCCGCCGAGGTGGTGAAGAACGCCAAGCTCACGACGCTGCTGCTCCCGGGCGTCGGCACGATCGAAGACCTGCGGGCCGCACGCGACCTCGGCGTCGCCAGCGTCCGCATCGCCACGCACTGCACCGAGGCCGACATCGCGATCCAGCACATCGGCTGGGCGCGGGAGAACGGCATGGACGTCGCCGGGTTCCTCATGCTGAGCCACATGAACTCGCCCGAGGAACTGGCGAAGCAGGCGAAGATCATGGAAGACGCGGGCGCGCACTGCGTGTACGTCACCGACTCCGGTGGGCGGCTGACCATGAGCGACGTCGCCGCTCGGGTCGACGCGTACCGCGAGGTCCTCGACCCGGACACGCAGACCGGCATCCACGCCCACGAGAACCTGTCGCTGTCGGTGGCCAACAGCGTCACCGCGGTCGAGCACGGTGCCTACCGGGTCGACGCTTCCCTGGCCGGCCAAGGTGCCGGCGCGGGCAACACGCCGATCGAAGCGTTCGTCGCCGTCGCCGACCTGCTCGGCTGGGACCACGGCTGCGACCTGTTCGGCCTGCAGGACGCGGCCGAGGACCTCGTCCGTCCACTTCAGACGCGGCCGGTGCGGGTGGACCGCGAGACGCTGACGCTGGGCTACGCCGGCGTCTACTCCAGTTTCCTCCTCCACGCCGAACGCGTCGCCGGCCGCTACGACCTCGACGTCCGCGCGATCCTGCTCGAAGCCGGCAAGCGCGGCCTCGTCGGCGGCCAGGAAGACATGCTGGTCGACGTCGCGCTCGACCTCGTGGCCACGCGAGAGGCGGCCCCGGCGTGATCGAGGAGTTCGCGACGCGGCTCGACGAAGCCGCCACCACCCGCAAGCCGTGTGCGCAGCTGTCCACGGACCACGAGCTGTCGCTGGACGACGCCTACGCCGTGCAGCGTGAGCTGGTCGAACGCCGCCTCGCCCGAGGCGAGCGCCACTTCGGGGTCAAGCTCGGCTTCACCAGCAAGGCCAAGGCCGCGCAGATGGGGGTCGACGACGTCATCATCGGCCGCCTCACCTCGGGCATGGTCCTGGCCGACGGCGACGAGCTCGACCTGAACACCCTCATCCACCCGCGTGCCGAGCCGGAGGTCGCGTTCCGGATCGGCCGCGACGTCGAGCCCGGCGAGGTGCCCGGCCCGGACCTCGTGGACGCGGTCGCCCCGGCGATCGAGGTGATCGACTCCCGCTACCGCGACTTCAAGTTCTCGCTGGCCGACGTGGTCGCCGACAACACCTCGGCCGCCGCCGTCGTCCTCGGGCAGTGGCAGCCGCTCGCAGCCGGGCTCGACAACCGCGGCGTGGTGTTCGAAGTGGACGGACGCATCGCCGGCGCCGGCTCGACCGCCGCCATCCTCGGCGACCCGCTGCGCGCGATCCCCGCCGCCGTCCGCATGGCTCAGCGCTACGGCCTCCCGCTCGCCGCGGGCACCGTCCTGCTGGCCGGCGCGGCCACCCCCGCGGTGGCGCTCGAAGCCGGCACCCACGTCAGCGCCACCGTCTCCGGCCTCGGCCGGGCCCGCTTCTCCGTCGCACCGCAGGGAGCACCCCGATGACCGAAGCCAAAACGCTCGCGGACAAGGCCAAACCCCGCGGCCGCTTCCCGCACCTGAAACGCGCCGGCGACCTCGTGTTCGTCTCGGGCACGAGCAGCCGCCTGCCGGACAACACGTTCGCCGGGGCCGAGGCCGACGAGTTCGGCACTACGACGCTCGACATCCGCGTGCAGACCGCCGCCGTGCTGGACAACATCGACGACATCCTCGGTTCCGTCGGCGCGAGCCTCGACGACGTCGTGCAGGTGACCAGCTACCTGGTCAGCATGAACGACTTCGGTGGCTACAACGAGGTCTACGGCCGCTACTTCGACGAGAACGGTCCGACGCGCACCACGGTCGCCGTGCACCAGCTGCCGCACCCGCACCTGCTCATCGAGATCCAGGCCGTCGCCCACGTGCCGCGTGAATCCAGTGGAGGGAACTGAAATGACCGACATCAACCCCGTTTTCAACTTCGCCGCGTGGGTCGAGGAACACCAGCACCTGCTCAAGCCGCCGGTCAACAACAAGCAGATGTGGGAACGCACGGGCGACTTCATCGTGCAGGTCGTCGGCGGGCCCAACCAGCGCACCGACTTCCACGTCGACCCGTACGAGGAGTGGTTCTACCAGGTCAAGGGCAGCATGCACGTGAACGTGATGACCGACGAGGGACAGCAGACCGTCCACGTGCGCGAGGGTGACATGTGGCTGCTGCCCGGCAACGTGCCCCATTCGCCGCAGCGCCCCGAGGCCGGCTCGATCGGTGTCGTGATCGAGCGCGTCCGCGAAGAGGGCACGCTGGAGAAGTTCCAGTGGTACTGCCTCAACTGCGAACACCTCGTGCACGAGGTCGAACTGCAGGTGCGTGACATCGTCGAGGACCTGCCGCCGGTGTTCGAGCAGTTCTACGAAGACGAGTCCCTGCGCAAGTGCGCCAACTGCGGCACGGTGCACCCCGGAAGGTCCGCGCTCTGATGCCCCAGGTGATCGACGTCCACACACACTTCGTCCCGCGCGGCTGGCCGGCGCTGGGCGACGGCCCGGTCGAGGAGAGCACGCTGCCGTGGCTGCGCGTCGAGAACGAGCGCGAGGCGACCATCATGGTCGGCTCGCGCGAGTTCCGGCGCGTCCTCGCCAACTGCTGGGACGCGGGCGAGCGGCTGCGTGAGATGGGCGAAGACCAGGTCGACGTGCAGGTCGTGTCGCCGACGCCGGTGTTCTTCTCCTACGACCGCACGCCCGCCGAGGCCGTGCGGATCGCGAAGGTCTTCAACGACCTCGCGCTGGAGATCTGCGAACCGGCGTCCGGACGGCTGCTGCCGTTCTGCCAGGTTCCGTTGCAGGACCCGGATCTCGCGTGCGAAGAGCTCGACCGGTGCCTCGCCGCCGGCCACCGCGGCGTCGAGATCGGCAACCACGTGGGCGACCGCGACCTCGACGACGCCGGCATCGTCACGTTCCTGCAGCACTGCGCCGCCAAGGGCGTGCCGGTGTTCGTGCACCCGTGGGACATGCCGAGCTCGCCGCGGCTGAGCCGCTGGATGTCGCAGTGGCTCACGGGGATGCCGGCGGAGACGCACCTTTCGCTGCTGGCCATGATCCTCGGCGGCGTGTTCGACCAGGTGCCCGAGACGCTCAAGATCTGCTTCGCCCACGGCGGCGGCTCGTTCGCGTTCTGGCTCGGCCGGCTCGAAAACGCCTGGCACGAGCGCCACGACGTGATCGGCGGCTCCGCCAACCCGCCGTCGAGCTACCTCGGCCGGTTCTCCGTGGACAGCGTGGTGTTCGACCCGTCGGCGCTGCGGCTGCTGGTCGACGTCGTCGGCGTGGAGAACATCCTGCTCGGCAGCGACTACCCGTACCCGCTGGGCGAACGGCCGGTGGGCCAGGTGGTGCGCAAAGCACAGTTCTTGTCCGAAGCCGAACGCGGCCTGTTGCTCGGTGGCAACGCCGCGCGGTTCCTCTCCCTGCCCGAGGAGGTCACGACATGACCGCGTACAACTCCTACCTCAAGGCCGACGTCCTGCACACCCTGCAGGAGCCGGTGACCGACCTGGAGGGCGAGCGGTCGTTCCTCGTGGTGTGCCAGGTGCAGGAGCTGTACTTCGGCCTGATCACCACGGAGCTGCGCTTCGCCGCGCAGCACTTCCGGGACGGCGAGACCCCGTCGGCCGCGGCGGCCCTGCGCCGGGCGGCGGACCACTTCGCGGGGCTGAACGCGTCGTGGAAGTCGCTGGAGTGGATGACCGTCGGCGACTTCCTGCCGATCAAGAACGGCCTCGGGTCCGTGCACGGCAAGTCTTCGTCGCTGCAGTCGTGGAAGTACCGCGAGCTGGTGTTCCTGCTCGGCATCCGCCCGCACGCGCTGGCCGACCCCGTGTCGTCGATGCCGGACGAGCACTCGTCGCTGCTGACGACCCTGCGCGAGCCGAGCGTCTACGACGAGGCGCTGGCGCTGCTGAGCCGGCGTGGACTGTCCATTCCGGACTCGGTCGTGAAGCGTGACCCGCAGGAGGAACACGAGTCGCACCCTGACGTGGTGCGCGCGTGGACCACGGTCTTCTACGGCGGCGACCCCGCGCTCGTGGACCTGCGGTTCTGCGGCGAGGCCCTGATGAAGATCGCGGAGGGCTACGCCGAGTACAAGCACCTGCACCTCGTGGCCACGCGCCGCACGTTCGGCCACCGGCCCGGCTACTACGGCTCCAGCGGCCTCGACTGGCTGGTGCAGACGGTGGTCGAGGTGCCGTTCCCCGAGCTGTGGTCGATGGACCCGGAAGAATCGTGACGGGAGAAAACCCTTGTCGGACTTGACGATCCTCGCGCTGTCCGGAAGCCTGCGCAAGGATTCCCTGAACACGCGCCTGCTCATGGCGGTCACGCAGCTCGCGCCGCCCGAGCTCTCCTTCGACGTCTTCGGTGAGCTGGCGGCGATCCCGCCGTTCAACGAGGACGAAGAACACCCGGCCCCGCCGGCCGTCGCGCAGCTGCGCCACCGGATCCGCACGGCCGACGGGGTGCTCATCGCCACCCCGGAGTACAACGCGGCCATGCCCGGCGTGCTGAAGAACGCGCTGGACTGGCTTTCCCGCCCCGTCGACGAAGGTCCGGCGCTGGGCCGCAAGCCCGTCGCGATCATCGGGGCTTCGCAGGGGCCGCTGGGCACCATTCGCGCGCAGCTGAACCTGCGTTCGGTGCTGCACAAGATGAACGCCGACGTGGTCGGCCAGCCCGAGTTCGTGCTGCCCCACGCCCATCAGGCGCTCGCCGACGGCGAGCTGCCGGAGGGTTCGCCGTCGTCGGCGATCCTCACCGCCGTGGTCGACGGCCTGGTCGACCTGATCGAACACCGCCGCGCCCTGGCCTCGCTTGGCCGGTGAAGCGCTTTCCCCGTCCCCTGAACAACGGAGTTCCCCCATGACACAGGTGTCCCCGCCGCCGCGGCAGATGAGAAAGAACATCCTCGTCAGCGTCGCCGGTTCGGCCATCGAGTGGTACGACTTCTTCATCTACGCGTCGGCTTCGGCGCTGGTACTGAACAAGCTGTTCTTCCCGTCAGTCGATTCCGTCGCGGGCACGCTGCTCGCGTTCAGCACGTTCGCCGTCGGCTTCCTGATCCGGCCCGTGGGGGCGGCCGTGTTCGGGCACTTCGGTGACAAGTTCGGCCGCAAACCGGCGCTGGTCACGGCCATGATGATCATGGGCGTGGCCACGACGGCGATCGGCCTGCTGCCCTCCTACGCCACCCTCGGCGTGGCCGCGCCGATCCTGCTGGTGGTGCTGCGCCTGGTCCAGGGCCTGGCGCTCGGCGGCCAGTGGGGCGGCGCGGTGCTACTGGTCACGGAGTGCGCGCCCGAGGGCAAGCGCGGGTTCTACGGCAGCTTCGCGCAGCTCGGTGTGCCGATCGCGTTGATCTTCTCCAACGTGATGTTCCTGATCCTCTCGGCCACGCTCTCGCAGAACGCGTTCCTGGCGTGGGGCTGGCGGATTCCGTTCCTGCTCAGCATTCTGCTCATCGCAGTCGGGCTCTACGCCCAGTCGCGCGCGTCGGAAACTCAAGCAACGCCTGCGGAGGAGCCGGCCCGGCGGCGCGCGCCGCTGCTCGAACTGCTGCGCTCGCACCCCAAGCAGATCCTGCTCGCCGCCGGCGCGACCGTGATCAACGGCGGCGCGTACTACCTGCTCACCGTCTACATCCTGTCCTACGCCACGCAGGCCCTGGGCGTGCCGCGCGGCACGATCCTGGTGGCCGTGCTGATCTCCGCGGTCGCCTCGGGTCTCACGATCCCGGCCGCCGCCGCGTTGTCCGACCGCGTCGGCCGGCGCAAGGTGTTCCTCAGCGGGGCCGCGGGGCTGGCGGTGTGGGGCTTCCCGATGTTCTGGCTCGTGAACACGGGCTCGCCGGTGCTGATCACCGTGGCGCTCGTCATCGCGCAGGTCATCTTCAGCCTCACCTACGGCCCGTGCCCGGCGTTGTTCTCGGAGATGTTCGGCGCCAGCGTCCGCTACTCGGGTGTCTCGGTGGGCTACCAGATCGGCGCGGTCGCCGGCGGTGCTCTCGCGCCCATCATCGCGACGTCGTTGTTCGCCGAGTTCCGGACGGCCAACGCGATCGCACTGTACCTCGCGGTGATGGCCGCGGTGTCGTTCCTGGCGGTGTTCCTGGTGACGGAGTCCGTCCGTCGCAAGAGGACAGTCCCTGCCCCGCTCGCGGCGCCGGTGGACTGACGAGGTGCCGGCGGGCGGCGCGCACACCCGCGCCGCCCGCCGGGCCTCAGCCCAAGCGCACCAGGGCGCTGCCCTCGGCGGTCTGCTCGCCGAGCTGGTTGCGCGCGGACAAGGCGATCAGCACCTCGCCGTTGTCCCGCACCTCGGTCACCTCGCCGCCGCACCAGACGGTGTCGCCGAAGATGTCCGGCCGGCGCAGGCGCACGGAGAACTCGCGCAGTGAACCGGCGTCACCCATCCAGTTCAGCACGGGGTGCGCCATCCACCCGCATTTCTGCGGGCCGTTGTTGTACGCGCCGGGCATGCCGATCTCCTTGGCCACCTCGGGGTCCTGGTGCCCGAGGCTGGGTAGCACGCGCTCGCTGAAGTACGTGGGGTCGTAGTTGTTCGGCAGCCGCTCCGGCTCCTCGACGGCCCACGTGCGGTACAGCCACGAGATCTCGCCCGCCTTGTAGCCGGGCGAACCGATGCAGCCGGCGTAGTAGGCCGTCATGGTGATCTGGTCGATCGGTCCCTTCACCACCTCGGGGACCACGTCGCCGACCTGCACTTCGGCCGGGTTGCGCGGAGTGGTACCGCGCCGTGCCTCGGTCGTCGCCCAGCGGCGGATCTCCTCGAGCTCCTCGTCGCGGTAGACGTGCTTGTCGCGGGCCTTGTACGACAACCCGCCGGACGCCGATGCGCGCGGCACGCGGAACGTGCTGGCCAGCGCCTCGGCCAGCAGCGCTCCGTCGCTCTCGCGGCGGTACTCGGTGTGCACGCGCTGGATTGCGAACCGGTCGGAGTGGCGGCCACTGTGGACGGTCACCTTCCCCAGCCGGGCCTTCGGCAGGATGCGGTCGCCGCGGTGGATCGTCTCGTGGAACACCCATTCCGTGCCGGCGTAGATCGGCTGCACCCCGGGAAAACCGAGGCCGACGGCACCGTCGTAGCTGGAGTACAGGAACGTGGGCGGGGCGATCACGCCACCGTGCGGGCTCGCCGCCGCGTACTGCTCGTCGTGGAACAGCGGGTTGTGGTCGCCGAGGCCCCAGGCGTAGTGGCGGATGGTGTCCAGTGTCGCCTCGTTGTTCCACGGTTCGACGCGGATCTCCTGGCCTTCGAGCGCTGCCGCCTCCGACAGCATCTCGTCGGTGATCTCGGTGCTGAACTCAAGACGCGTGGTGGCCATTGGTGCTCGCCCCCTCTTCCTCGAAGTCCTTCTCCCAGGCCGCCCACAGCTTGTAGCCGACCTTGCCCCAGCCCGACACGCCCAGCACGAGGAACGCGATCTGCAGCGACTCGCGCAGCTGCTCGGCGGTCAGCCCGGCGCGCTTGGCCGCGCGCAGGTGGTTGATCGCGCCGCCGGCGTTGCTCACGGCCAGGTCGAACATGACCAGCAGCAGCTCCTTCATCGCGAGGGAGAGCCCGTCGGCGTGCTGGGTGTAGATCCGCTCGCGGATGTCGGTGTAGTCGCCGGCGAAGCCCTCGTCCATCGCGAACATCGTCGAGATGGCGGGCGGGATGTTGCCCAGCGACTCCTGGTAGTGCTGCAACCTGTCTTGTGCGGTCATGCTCTTCCCTTCACCCTTCGTTTCCGCCCGATCGCGTCGATCGCACGGACCCCGTCCGCCAGCACGAGCACGGGGTTGAGCTCCACAAAGGACACCGGCTGGTCGGCCAGCGCCGTGAACAAGGTGGTGATCGCGGCGTTGAGCGCCTCGACGTCACTCGCCGCCTGGCCGCGGTAGCCGGACAGGAGCACGCCGAGCCGGGACTCCCGCAGCGTCGCCAGCCGTTGCTCGGGCGGCCAGCCGTGCCAGAGCACGACCTGGTCGTCGAGCAGCTCGGCGTTCACGCCACCCGGGCGGAGCACGGCGGACAGGCCGTACTCCGGGTCGCGCACGACGGCCACCAGCACTTCCTGCCCCGAACCGACTCCCCGCTGCACCACGACGTCGTCACCGTGCTCGGCGCACACCTTCGCGACCCGTTCGTACGCCGCCGTGAGGTGGTCCTCGCCGTGCACCACCGCGACGGCGCCGAGCTCGGATCGGTGCGCGATCGTCCGCCCGGCCGCCTTGACCGCCACGGGGTAGCCCCACCGGCCCGCCGCCTCCGCCGCGGCCGCTCGGTCGGGTGCGGAAACCCAAGGCGCCCAGGGGAAGTCCGCGGGCAGTAAGTCGGCGATGTCCGGCAGGCCGAGGTACCCGGTCAGGTCTTCGGCGGGTTCGGCCGTGGCTTCAGCACCCGCGTCACCCGCCAGGAGGCCCAGCGCCTGCACCGCGCGTTCCGGCGTCGGGACCACGGCCACCCGCGCCGCGGCGAGCCGCGCGAGGAGGTTTTCCGGGATCGGATCGTCCTCGCTGAGGTGGCTGAGCACGACGGGACTCGCAGCGGGGGATCGCGCGGTGAGGATCTCGGTCAGCACCTCGCGGTCGTGCGCGAGGCTCGACTCGACGGCCACGACGACGTCCGAATCCGGCGCTTCGGACAACGTTGCCACCGTGCGCGCGAACGTCTCGGTCTCGCCGAGGAACGGCACGTCCATGGGGTTGTGCAGTTCGACCCGGTCCGCCAGCACCTCCCGCAACCGGACGCGAGTGGAAGAACCCAGCTCCGGCAGCGACAACGCCGGCGCCTGCTGCACGCGGTCGGCCAGTACCACCGCCCCCGCCCCCGACACCGACGCGGCGGCGATCCGCGGCCGCGCGGGCAGCTCGCCGACCACCTGCGCGGTCACCAGGCAGTCGGCCAGCTCCGCGATGCCCGGCACCCGCACGAACCCGGCCTGCTTCAGCACCGCGTGGGAGATGTCGCTCGACCCGACCACCCGCCCGGTGTGCCCGCCGGCGGCGAGCTGCCCGAGGTCGCTGTCGGCGATCTTGACCAGGAACACCCGTTTCCCGGTGCGCGCGATGGCTTCGGTGGCCGCCGGCAGCCAGTCGAGGTCGGTGATGGCTTCGAGGAACAGCCCGACCGTGCGCACGTCGTCGCGCGCCAGCACGCCCACGAGCAGTTCGAGCGCGCCGACGTCGAACTCGTCTCCCGTGCTGAACCAGTGCGCGATGCCGCCGCCGCGGCGCAGGATCGACATGAGCAGCCCGTTGCCGCTCGCCCCGCTCTGCGTGATCATCGCGACCGAACCGGCTCGCGCCGGCCCGCGGCCGAGCACGCTCGAGAAGTTCAGGTGCGCACCGGAAACCACGCTCATCGTGCCGACGCAGTTGGGTCCGATCACCCGCAGCCGCCGGTCGGGCGAGGCCAGGAACCGGTTGAGCTCCTGGCGCGGGGCGCTGTCGGGGCGCTCGAAGCCGCTGCCGATCACGACCGCGGCCCGCACACCGCGGCTGTCGAGGTCGTGCAACGCACTCGGCACCTGGTCGGCGGGCAGGTTGACGATGGCGGCCTCGGCCGCGTCGACGGGGAGGTCGAGCACGGCCGGCACCGCCGGGTAGCCGCCGACGACGGAGTGGCGGGGGTTGACGACGAACACGTCACCCGTGAACCCGTAACGGCTGAGGTAGGCCAGCGGCCGGCCCGCGGGCTTGGCCGGGTCGGCCGACGCGCCGACGACGACCACGCTGCGGGGCGCGGTGACGAGGTCGACGAGCGCGCTCCCGGTGGCGAGCTCCGCCATCACGCGGCCCCGGTCACGGTGCCGGTCCACGCGCGCCGCAGCACGCCCAGCACCGCACCGGCGTCGGGAACTCGCTTGGGGTTGAAGAACAACCCGCGGTCCTGCATGACTTCCTCGGCCACCCGCGCCAGGTCGGACTCGGCGAGGCCGGTGTCCGCCAGCGTCCTCGGCACGCCCGCACGCCGCTGCACGGTTGCCGCCAGCACCGCCGCGCGGCCCGTCTCCCCGAGCCCTTCGCCGAGCGCGCGGGCCAGGATCGCCTGCTTGGCCTCGGTGTGGTCGTGGTTGTACTCCAGGACGTACGGCAGCATCACGGAGTTCGCCACCCCGTGCGGCACGCCGTACGCGGCGCCGAGCACGTGGCAGACGGCGTGGTGCAGGCCGACCCGTGCGTTGCTGATGACGAGGCCGCCGATGGCCGCGGCGGTGAGCGCGTCCTCCAGCAGGTCGACGGGCAGCGGCCCGGTGGCACCGCCGATCCGCGGCAGCGTTTCCGCGAACCGCCGGGCGCCTTCCGCCGCCAGCGCGTCCGTGAACGGCGACGCGGACTTGGAGTACAGGGCTTCGGCGCAGTGGGCGAGCCCGTTCATGCCGGTGGTCAGGAGCAGCTCGGCCGGGACGTCGGTGAACAGCTCGGGGTCGTACACCACCACGCGCGAGGCGACCTTCTGGTCCCAGAACACGCGTTTGATGCCACGCGCGTCCGTCGCGCCGCCGCCGGGCGTGACCTCCGCGCCCGACAACGTCGTCGGGATCGTGAGCACAGGGATCTTCGGCTGGTCGAGCTGCACGTGCTTGAGCACATCGGGCGGGGTGAACGTGCTGCACTTGGCCTCGAGCGGAAATCCTTCGGCCAGCAGGATGGAAAGCGCTTTCGCGGTGTCGCTCACACTGCCGCCACCGACGGCCACCAGTGCGTCGGGCGGGTCGTCGCGCAGCTGCCGCGCCATCGCCTCGGTGTCGGTGATCGGCGCGTGCGGCGCGATCTTGCCGAACTCGTGCCGGACGTCGAAGCCGCGCAACGCTTCGCGCGTCGCCTGCCCGGCGGCCGACGCGAGCGAGCGCGGGCTGCCGACGAGGCACACCGAACGGGCGGACAGAGCGGTGAGCTCGTCCGGCACCGTCGCGATCGTGCCGGCCCCCACGGTGAGCACCTGCCTTGCCTGGTCGTAACGGAACACGCGGTTCAGCTCCTTTCCCCGGGCCGGTCGGTCCGGAAACGCGCCAGTGCGGCTTCGTCGATCTCGAACCCGAAGCCGGGTTCGGCGGGCACCCGCAGCACGCCGTCCCGGATTTCGGGCGGGCGGACCACGAGGTCGCCGTCGAGGTTGAGCAGGTAGGCCAGCTCGGCCGGGTGCTGCGCCGTCACGGGGCTGGCGGCGGCGAACGCGGCGCTGGTGTACGTGCCGATCGCCGAGTCGCCCTGGCTGCCCACGATCGCCTGCGCGCCGACGGCCGCGCAGAACTCGCGGATCCGCGTCGACGCGCGGATCCCCGTGCGGGCCAGCTTGATGCTGATCATCGTGCAGCGCCGGGCCAGGATCTCGGTGGCGACCTCCCGCGGCGTCGTGCAGCTCTCGTCGCCGAGCACGGGCACGGTCGACTTGGCGACCACGTCGGCGCGCCCGAGCACGTCCTCGGCCGGGCACGGCTCCTCGATCCACGCGAGCCGGTAGTCCTTTGTGGATTCCAGGAACGTCATCGCGTCGGCCGCGGAGTAACCGTGGTTGGCGTCGACGTAGATCAACGCGTCGGGGTGCTCTTGCCGCAGCTGCGCGACCAGCCGCACGTCGCGGTCGAGGTCCAGGCCGACCTTGACCTTGTAGCTGGTGATGCCGTGCTCCGCGCGCAGCGCCGCGGTCTCGGCCACGACCTCGTCGATCGTGCCCGCGCCGAGGATCGCCGTGCAGCGGACTTCCGGCGCGTAGCCGCCGAGCAGGTCGTGGCAGGAGACGCCGAGCGTTTTGCCCAAGGCGTCGAACATCGCCAGTTCCACGGCGCCGCGGGCGGTCGGGTTGCCGACGAGGTGGCGCAGCCGGTGGCCGAGCTCTTCGGTGCCGAGCAGGTCGAGCGACTGCGCGGCGGGGGCGATCATCGTGTCGATCACGTGCGCGATCGACACGGTGGTCTCGCCGTAGATCATCGGCCGGGGGATGGCCTCGGCCAGGCCGACCACACCGTCAGCCGTGCGCACGCGCACGAGCAGGTGCTCGGCGTGGGTCAGCCGGCCCGTCGCGAACTTCACCTCGTGTTTCAGGGGAATCCGGAACGGGATGACGTCGATCGAGGAGATCTTGCTGGTTGTCACCTGTCGCACACCTCCGGGGGAGTTTTCACAGGAACGCGTTCTCGATGACCGAGCGGGTCAGCACCGCGGCGGCCGGGCCCCGCTCGACCTCGCGGCCGAGGTTGAGCACCAGCACGTCGTCGCACAGCTCCCGCACGACGGTGAGGCTCTGCTCGGCGATGACCACGGCCATGTCCGTGGTGCGCGCGAGCCGGGTCAGCGACTCGACGAGCCCGCTGACCGCGATCGGGGACAGGCCGAGGGAGGGTTCGTCGAGCAGCAGCACCCTCGGCTGGGACACCACCGCCCGCGCGACGGCCAGCGACTGCTGCTGGCCACCGGAAAGGCGACCGGCCGCGCGGCGGCGCAAATCGCGCAGCACGGGGAAGAGCTCGTACGCGAACTCCGTCCGCTCCGCGCGCTTCGCCCGGCCGCGCACCCGCAGGCACCCCGCGTGCAGGTGCTCTTCCACGGTCAGCTCGCCGAAGAGCTCCCGCGACTCGGGTACGAACGCCAGCCCGCGGCGAGCGCGGTCCCACGCCGGCACGCCGGTGAGGTCCTCGTCGCCGAGCCGGATGGTCCCGGCGTGCGGGGCGACCACGCCGGACAGAGCTTTGAGCAGCGTGCTCTTGCCCGCGCCGTTGGCGCCGACGATGCCGAGGTAGCCGCCCGCGGCGACCTCGAAGCCGAGGTCGTGCACGACCGGGATCCGCCCGTACCCGGCGTGGATCCCCTGCGCGGAGAACGTCATCGCAGTGCTCCTTCGGCTCCGGGGCCGATGTAGGCCGCGAGCACGTCCGGGCGCCGCAGCACCTCTTCCGGGCCGCCGTCGGCGAGGATCTCGCCCTCGGCGAGCACCACCGTGCGGTCGGCGACGCGCCGGACGAAGCCCATGTCGTGCTCGACGAAGATCACCGTGGCGCCGGCGGAGCGGACGTAGTCGAGCACGCGGTCGGCCACCATTTCCTTGTCCTCCACAGGCATTCCGGCGCTGATCTCGTCGAGCAGCAGGAGCTCCGGCCGGCTCATCAGCGCGCGGCCGAGGTCCACGAGCCGTCGTTCGGGCGCCGACAGGAGGTCGACGTTCACCGCGGCCTGGTGCTCGATCTTCAGCTGCGCCAGTACTTCGTGGGCCCGGTCGACAAGTCGTCTCTCGTCGGCGAGGAAGCCACCACCGCGCAACACCGCGCCGAGGAACCGGCTGCGTTTTTGCTGACCGGCGAACGCGCCCGTGGCCAGCTGGTCGAGCACGGGCAGTCCGGCGACGAGCCGCGAGTCCTGGAACGTGCGCCCGATGCCGAGCCCGGCGCGGCGCCACGCACCCACACGCGTCAGGTCGGCGGAGCCCCGCGTGGTCCGCAAGGTGATCGAGCCGCCGGTCACGGGGACCAGGCCGCTGATCGCGTTGAACAGCGTGGTCTTGCCGGCGCCGTTGGGGCCGACCAGGCCGGTGACCGAGCCGCGCGCCACGGAGAAGCTCACGCCGCCCACCGCGACCAGACCGCCGAAGCGGACGAGCACGGAGTCGAGGTCGAGGATCGCGTCAGCCACGGCTGCCACCCGACGAACGCAGGTTCACCAGCGACCGCAGCCCACCGGGCCGCAGCACCAGGATCACGAACAGCAGGGCCGCGTTGAGGTAGCTGCCGAAGCTCCCGCTGCTGGGCAGGAACTGCTGCACCACAACCATGATCAGCACGCCGGTGACCGTGCCCCACACGCTGCCGACGCCACCGATCACGATCATCGTGAGCAGCAGCAACGTCAGCTCGAGCGTGAAGTTCGTCGGCGTGATGAACGTGAGCACCGCGCCCAGCAGCACCCCGCCGAGCCCGCCGAGCAGACTGCTGAAGGCGAACGCCAGCATCCGCGTCAGCGGTACGTTCACGCCCATCGTCGCGGCCGCTTTCTCGTCGGTGCGCACGAGGGCGAACGCGCGGCCGATCTTCGAGCGCGTCATGCGTTGCACCACGATCAGCGCGACCGCCGCGAACACCACAGCGACGAGGTAGGCCTGATCACCGCCGAAGTCGACGAGGATCCCGTTGTCGCCCTGCGTGGGTGGCCACAGCTGGATCGCCAGCAGCGCGGCCTGGGAGAACGCGAGCGTGAGCAGCGCCAGGTACAGGTCGCGGGTGCGGATGATGGCGACGCCGATGATCGTGCCCGCCACGGTGGCCGCGACCGCGCCGACGATCAGCCCGCCCACCGGACCGAAGCGCGGTTCGGACACCGCGTACCCGTAAGCGCCGAGGGCCATGAAAGCGTTCTGGCAGAAAGCGAACTGGCCGGCCTGCCCGAGCACGACCGTGTAGCCGAGCGCGGACACCAGGTACGCGGCGAACAGCCCCACCACGGTCTGGATGTACGCGCCGCCGACGTCGGCCCACACGGCGACGATCACCGCGACCAGCACCACCCCGGCCGTGGTCCACAGCGAACCGAGGTAGCGCTTCTCTCCGGCCGGCGACGTCACCGTGGTGGGCGTCGGCACGCGCAGCCGGCCGAGCCACTTCTGGACCGGCAGCGCGGAATCGCGGACGGCGGCCCGCACGCGGCGGGGGACGTTGACAGTGGTCATGCGCGTGCTCCGAACAGTCCGGTCGGCCGCGTCAGCAGGATCACGAGCATCACGCCGAGCGAGACGAACGCGCTGTAGCTCGCCCCGATCGCGCCCGACACGACCGACTGCACGACCCCGATCAGCACCCCGCCGACGGCGGCGCCCGGCAGGCTGCCGAACCCGCCGAGGACCACCGCGGCGAAGCTGTCGAACGTGTACTGCTGCCCGAGGTCCGGGGACAGCAGGTAGGTCGGGAAGATCAGCGCGCCGCTCAGCGCCGCGAGACCGCCGCCGACGCACCACGCCAGGGTGGAGACCCGCGCCGGGTTCACGCCGACGACCGTGGCGCCGAGGCGGTTGCTCGCGACCAGCCGCATCCGCAGGCCGGCCGACGTGCCGCGCAGCACCAGCGTGAGCCCGGCGACGAGCACGAGGCTCACCGCCATGAGCACCAGGTCGCTCGCCGACCAGCCGAGCCCCGGCACGATCGGCGAGCGGCCCGCGTACGGCATCATCGTCTTGGCCTCGGCCCCGAACGACGACAGGAACAACCCGCCGGCGACCTCGGTGACCGCGATCAGCACGATGATCTGGGCGAGCAGGCTCGCGCCGCGCAAGGGACGCAACGCGATCTGGTCCACGACCACACCCGACGCGACACCCGCGGCGACGGCGCCGAGCATGACCACCCACGCGGGGAACCCGTGCGAGCCGAGCTCCCACGCGACGTAGCCGCCGAGCACCATCTGGCTGCCGTTGGCGAAGTTGACCACACCGGTGGCGCGGTAGACGAGCGTGAAACCGAGTGAGACGAGGGCTAGGGCGAATCCGTTGACGATTCCGGTGCCGAAAGTGGCGGTGGTGACCATCGATCAGTCCTCACTGGGGCAAGGTCAGTTCGCGGTGAGCTGGTTCTGGGTCGTGTCGCTGCCGAAGAACGAGACCTTGCCGCCGGCGATGCCGTAGAAGTTGGTGCAGGAGTTGCCCTTGTGCGAGCTCGGGGAGAACGCGATGGGGCACGGCAGCTCGGGCGTCGAGAACGGCTTCATCGTCTCCAGGCCGGTGACCAGCCCGTCGGGCGTGGTGTCCTTGGCGTTGCGCAGCCCGGCGATGAACGCCTTGGCCGCCGCGTAGGCCTGCACGGTCCACACGATCGGCTCGGTACCCGGGTGCTCGGCCTTCCACGCCTTCATGAAGTCGGCCGTGCACGGGTCCCCGACGGGACAAGCGAGCGGGGTCAGCGCGTAGTAGCGCACCTTCGGGTCCGACTTCGCGAGCTGGTCGAGTGAGGTGTTCGACCCGGCGAACGTGACCAGCGGCAGGTAGGTGGCCTGGTGGATCTCGGCGTTGATCACCGCGGCCATCGGCGGCGCGGTGATGCCGAGCAGCACCGCGTCGACGCCGGCGTCCTTCAGGCCCTGCACCTGGCTGGTGGCGTCGGTGGCGTTGGCGGCGATCTTCTCGGTGGCGTCGACGTTGAGACCGTACTTCGCGAGCGCGGCCTTGGCACCGGACAGCGCGGCGTCGCCGTACGCGTCGGATTCCACCATCATGCCGACCTTCTTGGCGCCCATGGAGTGCACGAGCTTCGCGATGCCGACGGCGACGTCGTCGGAGGAGAACGCCGGCGCGAACGTGTACTTGTTGAGCGGTTTCGTCAGCTGCGGGTTGATGCTGCCCGGCGTGTAGAACGGGGTTTTCGTGCTGCTCGCGACCTGCATGGTCGACAACGCGGTGGGCGTGAAGGCGGGCCCGTAGAGCACGGAGACCTTGTCCTGCGTGATGTATTTGCGCGCCACCGTGACGGCGGTCGCCGGGTCGCTCGCGTCGTCGGCGTAGAGCAGTTCGACGGAGTGGCCGTTGACGCCGTTCTTGGTCAGGTCGGCGAAGGCGAGCTTGGCGGAATCCTGGTAGACCGCGTCGAACGCGGCGTCGGCGCCGGTGAGGCCGAACTGCACGCCGATCTTGACGCTGTCGCTGCTCGATCCGCTCGAGCCGCACGCGGTGAGGACCGCGGCGGCGGCAGCGACGGCGGCCACCAGCGCGAGTTTTCGCGGCCGCCTTGCAAAAGTCATCATCATTCCTCCGCGTCATTGGTTCGGATGATTCGAGACGACGACGCCGGCGGCGGCGGGGACCAGATCCGCAGGAGGCGCACTGTGAGTGCAGATTTTTACTGTCAACTCAGTCCAGTGTCAAGGCTCCGGTCGTTGATCTTTACGCTGGTCGTCGGCATACCTCCTGGTCACATGGGATGCAACGGTCGTTGCGAAATCGACATCGACGCCCATTTCGATCTTGGTTTGGCCGGTTAAGGTTTTACTGGTTGAACTGAGGGTAAAACTTGTAGAGTGGCGGTTCACCGTCCGATCGAGTTCCGCCAACCCCGACCCCCGCCGGCGCAGGAGCGACACATGGCCTCACCCCCCGAGCAGTCCGACGAGCCGCGCAGCACTTCGGAGGGCGTGCACATCGGCGCGAAGCTGCGCGAATGGCGGCACGAGAGCCGGACCACGCTCACGGAGGTGTCCGAGGCGGTCGGGCTTTCCGTCGGCTACATCAGCCAGCTGGAGCGCGGGCGCGCGAACCCGTCGCTGGAGGCGTTGAAGCGGCTGGCCGACGTGCTCGGCCACACCGTCGGCGAGCTGTTCAGCAACGAGGCGCCGCCGCCGAACCCGTTGCGGTACTCGGTTTCCAAGAGCGGGCAACGCAAACGCATCCAGTACCCGGGCTCCGGGATCATGAACGAGCTGCTCAGCCCCGACCTGCAGCACCAGATGGAAGTGGTGTGGGTCGAGGCCCCCGTGGGCGCCACCAGCGGCGGGCATCCGCACTCGCACGTCGGCGAGGAGTGCGGCATCGTCCTGGCCGGCGTGATGATCTTCTGGATCGGCGACGACGAGGTCAAACTCGAAGCGGGCGACGCGATCTACCTCGACTCGACGGTGCCGCACCGTTGGCACGTCGGGGAAGGGGAACCGCTGAAGGCGGTTTGGCTGATCACGCCGCCCACGTTCTGAGTTTTGTCTACTGTGGACTCGCTGCTGGATTGACTCGACGTTCATCGCGGGGTTGCGGCTTGGTTGACATGGCCTTCGCAATCTACGTGGCGGGGCGGCCTGAAATCGCTGCCGTTGAGGGGCTGCGGGTAACTGCCCAAGGTGAGTGGTAGCGCCAGTTGTCCACAACTCGGGTCTGCTGTGGACAACATGGTCGATCGCCAGGTTTTGTCGGTGCGCGCCGGTAGAATGGATCTTGGGCAGCCCCCGGGAGGGTGGGACTTTGCCGCCGCGGGGGTTGCGCACGCGAAGACGAGGCAGGCTGGAAGGTGCCTTCGTTCGCGCCGGCGCGGCCGGCAGGCAGACTATGGGCCACGGCGAACGCTCGGGCGGGTTCCCGGAACACGGCGCTGCGCTGATGAGGCCGTGGCCCTTTGCCGGGATGGCCACGGCCTTGTTCTCGGCGGGGTAGGCGAGCGAGCGCGCACGGTCGCAGGCTTTGTCCTCCACGCCGCGCCGGTCGCTTTCGTCGGCAGGCCCGGGATTTCGTCGCGGGGACGAGCACGCGGGACCGACCTGACCGCAGTTGGTCCATGAGGTGGTGAGCGTGCGGTCGACGACGAGCTGCGGGCCGGAGTCGTCGACGACCACGCCGGCCGAGGTGCCGCCGAGACCGAGCGCGACCTTTGGCAGTTTCGGCTGCCGGCACCGAAATCAGCGTTCCGGCGGCGGTGGAGCCGGCGAAGCTGACCATGTCGAGGCGGCGGTGTTTCGTGATGGCTTCGCCGACGATCGGGTCGGTGCCGTAGACGAGGTTGACGACGCCGTCGGGGATTCCGGCGGCGTTGAGGGTCGCCGCGAGGAGCGGCCTCGACGTCGCAACGGGCTTGGCGACGATCGTGTTGCCGGCCGGCAGCACAGGGGCGAGCTGTCATGAGCTGCTGGAACGGGAAGCTCCACGGGGTGATCACGCCGACGAGCTCGGCGTCGTCCGGCGAGGGAATTGCACAGGGTTTCGGTCCAGGCGAAGCCGGCAGTGAGGTCCGTGGTCGAGTTGGCGACGAGCTGCGGCAGGCCGGCCAAGGCGTGGCCGATCGAGGCGCTGATCTCCGCGGAGACGGCTTGGGTGAGGTCGTCGTTGCGTTCGCGGAGCTCGGGTGAGGCCTTGAGCGTTTGGGCGCGTTCTTTTTGATGCGGTGACGGCCCATGCGGGAAGGCTTTGTTCGCCGCGGCCACGGCGCCGGTCCGCGCCTTCCAGGGCGCCGAGCGGCATGTGGGCGACTGTTTGGCCGGGGTCGAGATCGTCGAGCATGGTTGCACCGTTGATTCAGTGCTCACGGTCTCGACGAGTGCCGGCGGTCGCGGAGCGTTAGCCATGATCGGGGTGCCTGTGGCTGAGCGTGGTGTTCGAGCGGAGGGCATGGACCGGCCCGAACTGGCGAAATTCCTGCGCGCGCGGCGAGAGGCGCTGCAGCCCGAGGACGTCGGCCCGCGCCGCCGCACCAGCGGCCTGCGGCGGGAGGAAGTGGCCGCGTTGAGCGGCGTCTCCAGCGACTACTACAGCCGCATCGAACAGCAGCGCGGCCCGGTGCCGTCGGAGCAGATCCTGGCCGCGATCGCGCACGGCCTGCACCTCACGCTGGCGGAACGTGACCACCTTTCCGCCTCGCGGGCCACGGCGCGCCCCAGCGCGCCGTCCGCGGCGACCACGTCAACGCCGGCCTAATGCGCGTGTTCGACCGTCTGCAGGACACGCCGGCGCAGATCGAGAACGTGCTGGGGGAGACCCTGCGCCAGACGCCGCTCGCGGTGGCGTTGCTGGGTGACGAGACTTCGTACACCGGGCTTTCGCGCGCCCGGGTGTTCCGCTGGTTCACGTCGGCTTCGGCCCGTGAGCGGTTGCCGGTCGAGGATCATCCCCACCACAGCCGCACCTTGGTCGCGCGCTTGGCCGAGGTGTTCGCCGAGACGGGCCGCTCCTCCCCGGCGGCTGTTTTGGTCGCCGAGTTGACTGCGCGCAGCCCGGAGTTCGCGGCTTTGTGGGCTGAGCACCCCGTGCTCGGCCCGTATTGCGAGCCGAAGCGGCTGCTGCACCCGGAGGTCGGCGCCATCGAGGTCCACGGCCAGACCCTGCTGGATCCCGACCAGTACCAGGCTTTGCTGATCTTCACGGCCGTGCCGGGCACGGAAAGCCACGAGAAGCTGCGGCTGCTTTCGGTGATCGGGGCGCAGCAGCTTTGACGGGTCGCCGGCCGCTGGGTGGGCGAAGCGCCGTGCCGGTGGCGGCTCGAAACATGAACGCGCCCCGGCCGCTTGTGGGCGGGGCGCGTTCGCGGTGCCGGAGGTGTCGGCCGGGTCAGTCCGTGCCCGACTCCATGGCCGCGTTGTCCAGGAGTGAGACGTCGTCGGTCTTGCCGCGGGAGGCGATGGCTTCGGCGCCGCCCTCGGGCATGGCGCCGATGAGGCCGGTGGAGGCGGCCTGGGCGGCGCCGATCAGGGCCGGGTGGGAGCCGCTGCCGACCATGCCGAGGCCGGCGTACTGCTCGAGCTTCGCGCGGGAGTCGGCGATGTCGAGGTTGCGCATGGTCAGCTGGCCGATGCGGTCGACCGGGCCGAAGGCGCTGTCCTCGGTGCGTTCCATCGACAGCTTGTCCGGGTGGTAGCTGAACGCCGGCCCGGACGTGTCGAGGATCGAGTAGTCCTCGCCGCGGCGCAGGCGGAGCGTGACCTCGCCCGTGATGGCCGTGCCGACCCAGCGCTGCAGCGACTCGCGCAGCATCATGGCCTGCGGGTCGAGCCAGCGGCCCTCGTACATGAGCCGGCCGAGGCGGCGGCCCTCGTTGTGGTAGCTGGCGACGGTGTCCTCGTTGTGGACCGCGTTGACGAGCCGCTCGTACGCCGCGTGCAGCAGCGCCATGCCCGGCGCCTCGTAGATGCCGCGGCTCTTGGCCTCGATGATGCGGTTCTCGATCTGGTCGGACATGCCGAGCCCGTGCCGGCCGCCGATCGCGTTGGCTTCCAGCACGAGGTCGACGGACGTCGCGAACTGCTTGCCGTTGATCGACACCGGACGGCCCAGCTCGAAGCCGATGGTGACGTCTTCCGGCTCGATCTCGACGCTCGCGTCCCAGAACCGCACGCCCATGATCGGCTCGACGATCTCGATGCCGGTGTCGAGGTGCTCCAGCGACTTGGCCTCGTGGGTGGCGCCCCAGATGTTGGCGTCGGTCGAGTAGGCCTTCTCGGTGCTGTCGCGGTAGGGCAGCCCGTGCGCCACCAGCCACTCGGACATCTCCTTGCGGCCGCCGAGCTCCGTCACGAAGTCCGCGTCGAGCCACGGCTTGTAGATGCGCAGGGCGGGGTTGGCCAGCAGGCCGTAGCGGTAGAACCGCTCGATGTCGTTGCCCTTGTAGGTGGAGCCGTCGCCCCAGATCTGGACGTCGTCTTCGAGCATCGCGCGCACCAGCAGCGTGCCGGTGACCGCCCGGCCGAGCGGCGTGGTGTTGAAGTAGCTGCGGCCGCCGGAGCGGATGTGGAACGCGCCGCACGTCAGCGCCGCGAGCCCCTCCTCGACCAGCGCCTCCTTGCAATCGACCAGCCGCCCGAGCTCCGCGCCGTACGTCGTCGCCCGCCCCGGCACCGACTCGATGTCGGGCTCGTCGTACTGCCCGATGTCGGCCGTGTAGGTGCACGGCACGGCGCCTTTGTCACGCATCCACGCCACCGCAACGGACGTGTCGAGGCCACCGGAGAACGCGATGCCGACCCGCTCGCCGACGGGAAGGGAAGTGAGCACCTTGGACATGGGTATGATTATGCATCAGGATGTATGACTGTGCATAGCCGGGGCGGCAAGTCGTGACGCAGATCGCTCCGGCCGGCCGCGCGGACGAGGCCCGACACGCGAAGACCGGGTGCCATCCCCACGAAGAGGATGACACCCGTCTTCACTACAAACTCGCAGACGTCACGTCCGCGGATCGCCCAGGGTGGTAAGCGCTCCGCCGAGTGGACTGATCGGCAAGTCGACTCCCGTCGGGGTTGTGCCGGGTCTGCGGGATCGCCAGAAGGCATTTGAGGTCGGGTGCGGGCACGACGACGACCCGGCCGCGTACGACGACTCGCCAGTCCTTGTGTTCCAAACTCGGACGGGTGCCATTCCTCGAGCCGCGAGGTGACCTCCATCAGAGTGGATCGACACGTCGGCTCCGTGTCTGAACTGCCGCTCATCCGAGGTTTGGTGTCGACCGTGAGAACGCAGACGGGTGCCATCCCCACGAAGAGGATGACACCCGTCGTCAACGTGAAGCCGCGGACGTCAGCCTCGCGGGTCGAACGGGATGCCGGCCGGCAGGGAGGCCGCCAGGAGGTCGTTGTAGCGCGCGTCGTTGATCTTGATCGTGGCCGCGCCGAAGTCGGCGGACATCAGCTTGTCGCGCAGGGCGGTGGAGGGGTAGCCGTCGTAGCCGACGAGCGGGGGGTAGCGCCAGTTGTGGTAGTGGTTCTCCGGCGGCTCGTCGTTGTTGTTGGCCAGGCGGAAGAAGTGCGTGCCCAGGCCGTCCTTGTGGTAGACGACCTTCGGGTGGCTGCCGTCGAACCGCACCTGTGAGCGGGGGTAGGTGACCTGGCTGCTGTGCTGCGTGGTGGTCACGAACTCGACCTGGTTGCTCGCCTGGTTGATCCAGGAGATCACGTGCTCCCAGTCGTGGCGGTGGCCGCCGAGGCCGCTGCCGTCGACGGCCTGGTCCTTCTCGAAGTAGCTGGCGTAGACCACTGCGCACCAGCCGTTGTTGCACTTCGAGCGGGAGTAGGTCTGGGAGTTGTCCAGGTCGGACTGGTCGCGGCAGCTGCCGTTGACCGCGCCGGTGGTGTTGAGGCCGGGGGCGAGGGTGCCGTCCGGGCCGATGGCGGGGGTGGCGTAGCAGCCGTCGCCGTCGTAGTCGTACGCGGGCGAGAACGACTGGTCGTAGCCGCCGGCGTTCTGGGGGAGGTTGTGCGGGGGATCGGCGTACGCCGCGGCCGCCGGGATCACCAGCGCCAGCACGGTTGCGCCGAGCACCGCACCTAGCCGTTTGAAGGTTCGCATAAAGGTCGACCTTCCGAATGGGGACAGGGCGTTGATCATGCTGGCGCACCCGGCCCCCGCGGAGAAGGAGTTGGACCCGAAAAGCCCGCGACGAAGGTGGGTCGCGGGCCTTTCGAGCCGGTGAACTCTCACTCCGCGCGCAGAGATTCCACCTTTGTGACCTGGCGCAGCAGCGGAATCGTGCATGCGGTCACGACGAACACCGCCGCGACGGCCGCACCAGCCATGCTCGCGATCAGCCCGCCGTCGAGCTTCAACGGGATGTCCGCCGCGCGCAGGATCGGCAACGTCAGCCCGGTCCCGGTGAGAACCGCCAACACCACCCCGATCACCACGGGCAGCGCGGTCTGCGCGAACGAACTGCGCGCCAGCACGCCCAGCGGAACACCCGAAGCGGCCAACGCGGCCAACGCCCGGCGCCGCTCGGTGATCTGCTCGACGGCCAGCATCAGCAGGCTCAGCGCCGCCACCGCGAGCACGAACAGCGACGCCGTGAGCAGCACCGCCCGGATCGTGCCCAGCACCCCGATCGGCGCGCTCGTGGGCTCGTCGGTGTCCACCTCGACGTGCCAGGTCAGGTTCGCGACGGTGGCCGCCACGCGGTCGGCCAGTGCCGCAGTGTTCCCGGGGCCCTTGACGTACACCGTGGGCGCCCGCACCGGCACCTGGACGCCGGCGAGCGCGCCGTCGGTCACGAGCAGCATGCCCTCCAGGTTGCGCGCGGCCGAGCTCACCGGCAGCCGCACCACCCCGGCCGGGACCGTCCACATCGGACCGCCAGCGTCCGAACCGGACGAGGTGAGCCGCACCGCCCCCGTCGGCACCGTCGCGTCACCCACCGCGAACACCGAACCGTCCACACAGGACGGAAGATCGGCCCGCAGGGCCAACGCGGCGCACGACCCGATCTCCAGCGCGGCGTACTGGTCACCGGCGACGGCGGACGTTTGCCGGACCGTGCCCGCCTGCAGCCCGGCCAGGCCGGACACGCGCCGCTGCACCTCGGCGGCCGTCGCCTGGTCCGCGTTCACGCTCACGTGCGCCGCGCCCGCCCACGAGTGGTCCGCCTTGGCCTCCGCCGCGTCCGCCGCGAGCAGGGAGTTGAGCACGACCTGCAGCAGGATGCTGCCGGCCACCACCACGACCAGCCCCGAAACGACCCGGCTCGGCGTGCCGCTGTCGAGCTGCAGCCGCCGCACCGCGAGCTGCCACGCGGGCGACCCGCCGCGCAGCCGGCCCGCGATCCCCTCGACGATCCACGGCAGCAATACGGTCACGCCCACCAGCAGGAACGCGCAACCCCCGGTGAGCGCGATCAACACGCTGTCGCTGCCCTGGCCCGGCTCGGTCGCGTACGCCGTGCCGACGAGCAGCACGCCCACGCCGGTGATCAGCCAGCGCCACCACATCCGCCGTCGCACGGGCTTGCCCTGGCGCACGACGCCGAGCGGCTCCACGATCGTCCGCCGCAGCCCGAACAGTGCCGCGCCGACGGCCAGCGCCGGCACGAGCACGACCACCAGCACCGCGAGCGGCCACGACGGTACGAAGTCCTCGCCGAACACGCGGTAGCCGAACAGGTCGAGCGACCCGAGAGTCGGGCGCACCGCCAGGAACAGCGCCACGCCGAGCAGCAGGCCGATCGTCGCGCCCAGCAACGACTCCCCGGCCGCGACCCAGCGGATCTGCCGCGCGTCCACGCCCAGCAGCCGCAGCGCAGCCAGCCGCTGGTCGCGCTGCGCCGCCCCCATGCGCGACGCCGTCGTCACGAAGATCAGCAACGGCAGCAGCAGCGCGATCACCACCGGCAGCACCGCGACGAGCAGCGACGTCGCCACGGCCAGCCGTGGCGGTTGCCCGCCGCCGAAGCCGTAGACCGTCCGCACGTCCGGATTCGCCTTCGCGTCGGCGACCGTGGTGCCGTACCAGGCCGTGATCTCGCCGGCGTCGACGAGCCCGGGCTTGCTGATCGTGCCCGCCGGCGCCGCGGGGAGGCGGGCCCGCAGTCCGGCGCCGTCCGGCCCGGCGAGCAGGCGCGCGAGCTCGGGCGACACGATGAGCTCACCCGGTTTCGGCACCGCGCTCAGCCCGGGCGGCACCGGCGCCTGCGGTCCGCCGGCCGCGACCGAGCGCAAGTCCACGAACTGGTTGCCCCGGATCGCCGACCACTCGACCACGAACAGCGGGTCGACGCCCGGCTTCGGCTGCGTGATCTCCGCGGTCGCGGCCGCGCGGTCCTCCCGCGCGTCGACGACCGAGCTCACCGAGGCTGCCGGCAGCAGCACGGCCACCACGAGCCCGATGCCCACCGTCGTCATCGTGAGGCGCAGCAGCGCCTGTCCCGACATCCGGCCGCCCCCGACGGCCAGCCGGAGGCCGAGAAGAAGGTTCGCGATCACTGCGCGAACTCCGGATCCGCCACGCGCCCGTCGCGCACCACGATCTCGTGGTCCGAGTACGCGGCGACGCGCGCTTCGTGCGTCACGAGCACGACGGCCGCGTTGGTCTGCCGCGCGGCCTCGGTGAACATGCGCATGACCTTCTCGCCGTTGAGCGAGTCGAGCGCGCCCGTCGGCTCGTCGGCGAACACCACCTTCGGCCGGGTCACGAGCGCGCGGGCCACGGCGATGCGCTGGCCCTGTCCGCCCGAGACGTCGCCCGGGCGCTTGTCCGCGACGTCGGACACCTGCAGCCGCTCCAGCCACTCGCGCGCGACGCCCTCGGCCTTGCGCCGCCCGACCTTCGCCAGGCGCAGCGGCAGCGCGACGTTCTCCAGGCACGTCAGCTCCGGCACGAGCTGCCCGAACTGGAACACGAAGCCGAACTCCGTGCGCCGCAACGCACTGCGCTCGCGGTCGCTCATGGCGACGAGGTCGCGGCCGCCGTAGGTGATGGTGCCGGCGTCGGGGCGGACGATGCCGGCGAGGCAGTGCAGCAGCGTTGACTTGCCCGAGCCCGACGGGCCCATGATCGCGAGCACCTCGCCGGCCGCGACGGACACGCCGGCGCCGCGCAGCGCCTGCGTCGGGCCGAACGCCTTCTCCACACCGTCGGCGACGAGCAGGGGTTCCGTCATGACCGCACCTCGCTCGCCAGCTCGTCGAGGCGCGCGGCCGTGAGCTCGAGCCAGCGCAGGTCGGCTTCGAGGTGGAACAGCGCGTGGTCGCAGATCAGCTGCGTCGCGAGGTCGCCGTCGCGCTTGCGGCGGGTGAGCTCGCGCATCACGTCGAGGTGCTTGGCGCGCTGCGCGTCGAGCACGGTCGTGGCGCTGCGTCCGGACAGCAGCGCGAGCACGACCTTGGTGTAGAGCGTGTTCTGCAGGTACGGCTCGGGGTTCTCCGGCGTCGCGAGCCAGTGCTCGACGTCGGTGATGCCGGCGTCGGTGATCGTGTAGCGCTTGCGCTCCGGCCCGTCGCCGGCTTCGACGCCCGCGACCTCCACGAGGCCGTTCTTGAGCAGTCGCGAGAGCGTGGCGTAGACCTGCCCGTAGGCGAGCGGCCGGTCCTGGCCGAACTGTTCGTCATACGCGCGTTTCAGGTCGTACCCGTGCCGCGGTCCTGGCTCGAGCAAGGCGAGCAGGGTGGTCCCCACTGACATGTCTGGTCCCCTTCGGACGATCGCTATACATCGCGAATATACATCGCGTGTATACGCAGGTGATCGGGGTGTGCCCGATTTGCTCAGTGGCGGTGCGTGAACGGCTTGGTGACGCCCAGGTGGACGACCTTCGTGGTGGTGGGGACCACCGTGAGTGGCCATGTGAGCTGTGTGTATGCTTCCGCATCGCTTGACTGGGTGGATTCTCACCTGATCGGTGGCCGTCGTGATCGGGGTGTGTTTTCTCACGCGGCTCCGACTTTCTGGTTCGGGCTTGGATGGGAGAACAGATGCAGGTCAGGTCAGGTCTGGTGCGAGGCGGGATCGCGGCTGCCGCCGCGGCCGTCGCGCTGATGGCGGCCGCTCAGGGCGCCACCGCGGACACCGGCGCGAAGGCTGAAGACGGCGCGGCCCGCGGGCGTCTCGTCCCCGGCGCGTTCACCAACGGTTTCGGTGTCAACCTGAACGAAAACGGCAAGGACCACTACTACGACACGGTCCTGTTCGGCCTCAAGCTCTCGGACGGCAGCACGCTGAAGCTGTACTGCGTCGAGATCGAGACGAACATCGACGAGCAGCAGGACATGCTCGAGACGCCGTGGGACAAGTACCCGAACCCGGACTCGCCGTTCAACCAGAACAACGCGAAGATCAACTGGGTCCTGCACCACGGCTTTCCGACCGAGGACCTCAAGGGCATCGAGGCCGAGCTGAAGGGCGTCACACTGCACGACGGCCTTTCGCAGGCCGAGGCGATCGCCGCCACGCAGGCCGCCGTCTGGCACTTCAGCGACGGCAAGGAGCTGGACCGCGACAAGCCCGTCCAGTACGGCAACGCGGACAACGGCGCCGACGTGCTCGCCCTGTACGACTACCTCACGGGCAGCGACAACGTCGGCATCGGCCAGCAGCCGAAGCCGACGCTGAGTATCACCCCGGCGTCGGCCAAGGGCGAAGCCGGTACGAAGATCGGCCCGTTCACGATCGCCACCACCGGTGACATCACCGACCTCACCACGCAGCTGCCCGACGGCGTCAAGCTGACCGACGCCGACGGCAAGGCCGTGACGGAGGGCGAGGTCAAGGACGGCACCAAGCTGTACCTCGACGTGCCCAAGGACGCGAAGGCCGGCACCGCCGAGCTGGCGCTCAAGGCCGTCGGCCACCTCGACACCGGCCGCCTGTTCGTGGGCGAGAACTACGCCAAGCACCCGGCGCAGTCGCTGATCGTCGCGGAGTCGCAGAAGACCACGGTCGACACCTCGGCCACCGCCACCTGGGCCGAAGCCGGCGTCACCCCGCCGACCACCCCGGCGGCCCCGGCCACCCCGGTCGCCCCGGCGGCCCCGGCCGGCGGCTCGGCGCCCCTGGCCAACACCGGCGTGGACGCCTCCCTGCCCATCGGCATCGGCGCGGCCCTCGTCCTGGCCGGCGGCGCGATGCTGGTGCTGGTGCGCCGTCGTCGTAGCAACGCCTGATTGCTGTAGCTGACCGAAGAAGCGGGGCTGGTCCATTGTGGACCGGCCCCGCTTTCGTTGTGCCTGGATCAGCCGACGACCACGCCGGTGATCACGCCTTCCTCGGCCACCAGGCGCACGCGGCGGTGAATCTTGATCGCGGCGCGGTCGTGGGGAGTGGGGGTGTCGATGACGTAGCCGTGGCGGGTCAGCTCGATCACGGCTTTGCGGATCGGCGTCCCGACCACGTCTTCGGGGCGGAACGCCGGATCGCGCGGTGGTCCGCCGTCGCGGATGCCCTTGTGGCCCATGGAGCCACGGTACTCAGAGGTGGTCCGCGTCCACGATCGCTTTTGTGAAGTCCGCAGGCGCTTCCTGCGGGACGCTGTGGCCGATGCCGGGCAGGACGCGGTGGGTGTAGGGGCCCGTGAACTGCTTGCAGTAGGCTGAGCCGTCGGCGGCGGTGCCGTCGAAGTCGCCGGCGAGGGTGATGGTGGGCAGGGCGATGGCGGGGCTCTGCTGGAGCTTCGCCTCTGCGTCTCCAAGTTTGGTGATGAGGTACCCGCTCACGAGCACCGGCGCCTTGCACCGCCGCGGCCACAGCGCAGCCACCGCGCCGGCCGTGCGCGAGCCCCAGTCGAAGCCGCCGATCACGGCGCGGGCGATCTCCAGCGCGCGATGACGTCGGCGGCGACGGGGTGGCGGAGTGGCTTCGCGCCCGTCAGGTGACGCCGTGCATGTACGTCATCCCTCGCGGCGCAGCGCGGCACCCAGCTCGCCGCGGGCGCTGATGCCGAGCTTCGGGAAGATCCGGTGCAGGTGCGTGCTCACGGTCCGGTGCGACAGGTACAGCCGCTGCCCGATCTCCCGGTTCGTCAGGCCCTCCGCGGCCAGCTGCGCGATGTTCAGCTCGTGCGCCGTGAGGTCACCCAGCGCGTCCGGCTCGCGGTCCGGCGTCGCTTCGCCCGCGGCGCGCAGCTCGCGAGCGGCCCGTTCGCTCCACGCGGTGACGCCGAGTGCGTCGAACGTTTCTCGCGCCGCCCGCAGCACCGGTCGCGACTCCGCCGCCCGGCGGCGCCGGCGCAGCCACTCCCCGAACGCGAGCTGCAGCCGTCCGCGTTCGAGCGGCCAGCCCGTGAGGTCGGCTTGCAGGGCCACGCGGAACAGGTCCTCGGCTTCTTCATCGGAGGCGAGGACGGCGCGGGCGTAGCGCAGGCCGTGGTGCAGCGCGGGGGACGTCGTCGGGGCTTGGCCGAGCGCGGTGATCAGGCACCGCACTACGTCGGCGCGATCGCAGTGGACGGCCGCGTCCGCCAGCTCCGGCAGGACGTAACAGCGCAGCGCCAGCTGGTACGCGGGGTCGGCCGGGTCGAAGACGCGCAGGAGTGCGGCCACGGCGTCGGCGTGCCGGCCCGCGCCGAGAGCGGCGAGACCTCGGGCGAGCTGCACCGTTGCGAGCACGGGCCGGGCGCCCGCCGCGAGGCCCACACGTTCGGCCTCTGCGGCCAGCTTCTCCGCCAGTGAGTGGTCCCCGCGCAACGCCGCGATCTCCGCCTGCACCGCCCGGGCCAGGCCGACCATGTACGGCTGGCGCGTCTCGTGCGCCAGCCGGCCGGCCTCTTCCGCCGCGGGCAACGCGGCCGCCAGATCGCCGAGGCGGGCGTGGCTCCAGGCCTGCACGGCCAGCGCGCGGCTCAGCAGGCCGAGGCGGCCTTCGGCGCGGAGACCCGGCTGCGCCGCCAGGGAGAACCGGGCCGCGAGGTCGAACGCCCCCACCTGCAGCGCCGCGCTGCCGAGGAACCGGATCACGGTCGGGTCGGTGGTTCGGTCCGCCAGCTCCCGCAACGCCGCCACTACCTCGGCCCCGCGCGCCAACGGCGTCACGTAGGCCGCGATCGCCACCATCCGCGGGTCGGCCGGGTCGGCCGGGTCGACGGGGAGCTCGCCGGCGATCGCGGTGATGCGTTCGCGCGCCGCGGCGCCGGGTTCGACCCAGAAGCACCGCATGGCCGTGCTCCAGAAGATCCGCATGGCGAGGTCGAGATCGCCGTCGCGCGCCACGGCGCCCGCCAGCGCCGCCAGCTCGGACGCACCGGCGGCGCCTTCGCGAACCCCCGTCGTCGAACCCGGTCGGCAGCCAGGTCACGAGGGCCCGTTGCCGCGGGGTGAGGTCCATTGTGGACGCTTCCGCCAGCAGCCGGTCGACCACGTCACGCCGGCCGGATTCGACGGCGAGGTCGGCGGCTCGGAGCAGCCGATCGGCGCGGCGCGCGTCGGTCTCGCTGAGGCGCGCGGCCTCCTCCAGTGCCGAGATCGCGGCCGCGACCCCACCCCGGCGCCGGGCGTCACCCGCCGCCGCTTCCAGCTCGGCCGCGACGGTCTCGTCCGTCCCGGTCGCCGCCGCCGCACGGTGCCAGGCTCGCCGTCCAGGCTCGGTCAACGTCGCGGCCAACGCGTGGTGCGCGGCGCGACGAGCGGCGGGTGTCGCCGAGCGGACGATGGCGGCGCGGGTCAGCGCGTGCCGGAACGTGATGGTCGTCGCGGCCACCTCGACCAGCCCAGCGGCCGGCCCGAGCGCGTCGGCGCCGGTGGCCTTGAGGGTCTCGGCGAGGGAGGTGCTGTCGTTGAGGGCGGCGACGAGGAGGCTCGTGCGCGTCGCCTCCGGCAGCTCGGCGACGCGGGCGGCGAAGGCATGGTCCAGCGGGCCGGTCCGGGCGGCGGGCAGTTCGGTGAGCGCGAGGGGGTTGCCGGCGGCTTCCCGGAGAATCCGCGCGCGGGCGTCCGGGGCGAGGTCCGGGGCGACGTGGTCGAGGAGCTCCTCGGCGTCGTCCGGCGGCAAGGGGCGCAGTGTGAGGGAGGGAAGGTCGTCGAGGCGGGTGGGTTCGTCGTCGCGGGCCGTCGCGATCAGGACGACGGGCTCGGACTCGACCCGGCGGGCGACGAAGGCGAGCACGTCCTGGGTCGCGCGGTCGAGCCAGTGGACGTCGTCCAGCAGCAGGACCAACGGGGTGGCGGCGGCTGCTTCGCTGAGCAGGTTGAGCACGGCGAGGCCGACGAGGTAGCTCTCCGGCGCAGCGCCGTCGACGAGGCCGAGGGCGGTGCGCAGAGCTGCGCGCTGGGTGGCGGGCAGCTCGGTGGTGGCGTCGCGGAGGGGGTAGAGGAGCTGGTTGAGGCCCGCGTAGGGGAGGTGCTGCTCGGGCTCGGCGCCGGTCGCGGTCAGGATCGTCGTGCGCGAGGGGCCGAGCTGCCGGCGGACGGTGGCGACCAGAGCCGACTTGCCGACGCCCGGTTCGCCCCGCACCAGCAACGCCCCGCCGCGCTCGCCGACGCCGTCGACCAGCTCCGCCAGGCGTTTCTGCTCCAGCTCTCGTCCGAACAGGACTGAACTCCTCTCCTCGGCCACGTCAGGGCAACGGCTCGTCGCGGGCGGTGATCCACAGGCGGTACCACTCTTCGTGCGTGATCGCCGGTTCGCGGTTCACCGCGTCACCGCAGGCGCGGATGCGTTCGGGCCGGGTGCTGCCGAGCACCGGGGCGATCCGCGCCGGGTGTCGCATCAGCCACCAGAGGACGATGGTCTCCGGCGTGGTGTCGTGGTGGGCAGCCAGTTCCTTCACCAGCTGGGCCGTCGCCTCCTCGACCGGAGTGGCCTGGCGTCCCGTGTAGACACCCTGAGCCAGGGAACCCCAGGACTGGAGCTGGATCCCGTGCTCCACGCAGTATTCGAGGGTGCCGTGGGGAAAACCGTTGGCAGCGGCCGCCGAGGTGTTCACGAGCACACCCGACTCGACCCAATCCCGGCGTGCGAGGCTCATCTCCAGCTGGTTGGCCACCAAGGGAAAGTCCACCCGCGACCGCAACGCGGCGATCTGCGCGGCGCTCATGTTGGACACGCCGAAGTGCCGGACCAGCCCGTCCTCACGCAGGCGGTGCAACGCCTCGGCGACCTCGCCGAGATCGGCCAGCGGGTCGGGCCGGTGCAGGAGCAGCACGTCGACGTATTCGGTGCGCAGCCGTTCGAGGCTCTGCTCCAGGCGGGCGACGATGCCGGCGCCGCGCAGGTCGTAGAAGCCGCCGTCGAGCCGGATCCCGCACTTGGTCTGGAGCACGATCCGCTCCCGCAGCCCCGGCGTGCGCGCGAGCACCTCACCGAACACGGCCTCCGCCTTGCCGTGGCGGTAGATGTCCGCGTGGTCGAAGGCGGTCACGCCGATGTCCAGCGCGGCGGTGATCGCCGCCTCGGCGGCATCGACGTCGGCGGGCGCGTACGGCGCCGGGTCCCAGCTGCCGCCGAGACCCATGCAGCCGTACCACGCCGGGGGCGCGGGGGCGGTGATCGTGTCCACCCGCGCGAGTGTAATCAGCGGAGGAATCGGAACGCCGCCCGAAGTTCTTTCGAGAACAGCTCCGGCTGCTCCCACGCGGCGAAGTGGCCGCCGTTGTCGACCTGGTTGTAGTAGCGCAGGTCGTGGTAGGCGCGCTCGGCCCAGCTGCGCGGCGCGCGGTAGAGCTCGCCGGGGAACACGGTGATCGCGGCCGGGATCGAGACGTCGACGGCGTTGAAGTTGTTCGCGTTGTTCTCCCAGTAGAGCTGCGCCGACGACACGGCGGTGTTGGTGACCCAGTAGAGGGTGATGTCGTCGAGCATCTCGTCGCGGGTGAGCACCTTCTCGGGCACACCGCCGCTGTTACCAATACGACCAAAAGTAGGCGGGTACGCAACGGGACATTGCGTATTCTGGCGACCTTTCCCGCCGTGGCTGTGGTCGGATTGGTAACAATCAGCGCTGTAGGTCCAGGCGGCGAACTTGTCGTACATCCACGCGGCGAGGCCCGCGGGCGAGTCGGCCAGTCCGAAGCCCACGGTCTCCGGGCGCGTGACCATCATCGCGGAGTAGCCGGAGCCGCGCGTGTAGAGGGCGTTGAGGGAGTCGAACGCGGCATGCTCCTCAGTGGACAGACCCGCCGGCGCGGGGCCACCGTCGGTGAGGATCTTCGCGATCTCGGGCGGCACGGTCGCCGGCATGTTCACGTGGATGCCGAGCAGCCCGGCGGGCTTCTGCGCCGCGAGCACGTCGGAGACGACCGAACCCCAGTCGCCGCCTTGCGAGACGTACTCGTGGTAGCCCAGGCGTTTCATCAGGACATCCCACGCCCGTGCGATCCGTGCCGGGCCCCAGCCGGTGGCGGTCGGCTTGCCCGAGAAACCGTAGCCAGGCATCGAGGGGATGACGACGTGGAACGCGTCGGCCGCACTGCCGCCGTGGCGCGCCGGGTCGGTGAGAGGCCCGATAACCTTGAGCATTTCGAGGACCGAGCCCGGCCAGCCGTGCGTGATGACGATAGGCAGCGCGTTCTCGTGCTTCGAGCGGATGTGCAGGAAGTGGATGTCGAGGCCGTCGATTTCCGTCATGAACTGGGGAAGGGAATTGAGCTTCGCCTCGACCTTGCGCCAATCGTAACGGGTGGTCCAGTACTTCACGAGATCATGGACGCGTTGGAGCTGCAAGCCCTGCGAATCGTCGGCGACAGTCTCCCGTGTCGGCCATCGCGTGGCGTGCAGCCGGTTGCGGAGATCGGTGAGGTCGCGTTGCGGCACGTTGATGCGGAAGCGGCGGATGGCGCTGGGCGCAGCGGTAGTGGTCACCGCGTTCGCGGGCGCGGACAGCAGCGTCGACGCACTGGCCGCGATGGCCAGCGCCCCCGCCGACGTGGCGAGGAACCGACGCCGCGAATGCTCGGACGTGTTCTCGGACATCACTGTTTCTCCTCGACGGGAAAGAATGCGGCCCGGACGGCCGTTTCCGACGCTAGCCGTTCTTGATCATCGCGGCCAGCGCCCGCATCCCGCCGAGGAAAGATGGCGAGTTCCGTTGTTTTTCTGGCGTTATCCGTGGGTGGATATTACGGAGTTCTTGCCCGGCACCGAGTCTCCCCGGCGCCGGGCAAGAGAATCTCAGATCAGGCCGAGCTGCGCCAGATCCGCCGCGTACTTCCGGATCAGCTCTGCCGTCACGTGCGGGATGTCCTTGTCCGCGCCGATGCCGGCGTCCTGCACCGCCGAGCGGAAGCGCTCGGTCGGGATGCCGGCGCCGTCGACCGGTTCGGCCGGAGCGGAGAACGCGTGCAGCAGCGGCAGCAACGAGTGCTGCTTCTGCTTTTCCGGCAACCCGCGGATGGCCGTCTCGAAGCGGGCGAACCATTCGGCGTAGTCGTCGATGCGCTTGATCGGATACCCGGCCGCCACGAGCCAGTCGACATACGTGTCGAGCGAGACGCCGTCCTCGTGGGGGTTGAGGACGTTGTAGGTGCGGTAGCCCTCGGTCGCCTGGGTGCCGAGGGTGGTGATGGCCTCGGCGGTGAAGTCGGCGGGCAGGCCGTCGTAGTGGGCGGGTGCCGGCGAAGAGTAGAAGGAACCCGGCGCGATGCCCGTGACGATGAGGCTGAGCAGCAGCCGCGTGAACATGTCCGGCACGTTGAGCTGGCCGGAGTATCGGCTGTGCGCGAGGATCATGTCGGAGCGGAACGTGGCGACGGGCAGGCCGAAGGCGTCGTTGGCCTCGCGCAGCAGCACCTCACCGGCCCACTTGCTGGTGGCGTAGCCGTTGGCGTAACCGTCGTCGAGCACGCGCACGGGGCTCGTCTCGCGGATGTCCGACACCTCGTCGGCCGAGGACGCCTGGTCGGAGATCACGGCCACTGTGGACAGATACGTGATCGGCTTCATCCGCGCCGTCAACGCCATCCGGATCAGCTCCGCGGTGCCCACCACGTTGGGGCCGAACAGCTGGTCGTAGGGCAGCACGTGGTTCACCAGCGCGGCCGGGTGCACGATGAGGTCGACGGTGTCGGCCAGCCGCCGCCAGGTCGTCTCGTCGAGGCCCAGATCCGGCTCACCGATGTCGCCCGCCAGCACCTCCAGGTGGTCGGCGGCCAGGTCGCGGAAGTGGCGCAGCAGCTTGGTGTCGCCGCTGTCGAACGCGTCCTCGAGCCGCTTGCGCGCCGCTTCGGCGGAGCGGCCGCGGACGATGCAGACGAGCCGGCCGCCCGATTCGGCCAGGCGTTCCAGCCACTCCAGGCACAGGAACCGGCCGAGGTAACCGTTGGCGCCGGTCAGCAGCACCGTGCCGACGGTGCCGATGGGGCGCGCCAGCGTCGACGCGCCCTCGAGCGTGGCCGCGTCGAGGAACTTCTCGAGCGTGAGCGCGTCGGCGCGGGCCTCGGTGCTGCCCGCACCGTGCACGTTGGCGAAGGTGGGCCGCTTCGCACCCGAGTCGCGCGCGTCCTCGATGTACGCCGTGAGCTTGCGCAGGTCCGTCGCCGGGCTGATCACGACCCCGACCGGCACCTCGACGTCGAAGATCTCCCGCAGCAGGTTGGAGAACGCGAGCGCCGACAGCGAGTCGCCGCCCAGCTCCACGAAGTGTGCCTCGGGCCTCAGCTCGCCCGAAGACGCGCCGAGCAGTGCCTGCGCCGCCCGCACGACCGTGTCGAACACCGGCTGCGAACGCCCGGCCTGCCGCAGTTCGCGCAGCTCGCTCGACTCGCGCTCGGCGATCTCGCGGTAGAGCCGTTCGAGCCGCTCGCCGTAGTGCTCCTTGAGCTTCGGCCGCGACAGCTTGCGGATTCCGGTGAGCAGCCCGTTTTCGGGGCTGAACGGCTCGATCTCCACGAGGAAGTCACGCGGGATCTCGTACGAGTTGAGGTCGGACTCCTTCGCGATGCTCTGCAGCGATTCACTCAGCTGCACCTTGAGCTTTTCCCCGTCGCCGAACGCTTCCAGCGCCTCCGGCGTCGGCACGATCACCGCGAGCAGGTACGCGCGCTCGCTGCTGCCGTAGAGGTAGATCTGGCGGATCGCCGGCGCGGCCGCGAACTCGGCCTCCAAACGCGACACGGCCACGAACTCGCCCTGCGACAGCTTCAGCACGTTCTTGCGCCGGTCGAGGTAGAACAGCGTGTCCGGCGCGGTCTCGACCATGATGTCGCCGGTGCGGTAGTAGCCGTCCTCGTCGAACACCTCGGCCGTGGCGTCGGGACGCTTGTAGTAACCGGGCACCAGGCTCGTCGCCTTGACCAGCAGTTCCCCGCGCGGGTGCGGGGAGTCCGTGGAGAAGTAGCCGAGCTCCGGCACGTCGTCGAGCTTGTAGTCGAGCACCGCCGGGCGGGTCGGCTTGTGGTCGAACAGCACGATGCCGGCCTCGGTCGATCCGTAACCGTCGTGCAGTTCGAGGCCGAGCACCGACTCGATGAAGGCCTGCATCTCGGCCGACAGCGGCGCGGAACCGGAGCCGGCCCACACCATCCGCCCGCCCAGGAAGCTCGTGCGCAGGTCGAACTTGACCTCGGCTTCCAGCTCGGCCGAGTAGCCGGTGCCGAGCGCGCGGCGGTCGAGCTCGCTTTGGTAGTGGTGGAAGATCATGTCGCAGATGCGCGGCACCATCACCATCTGGGTGGGTCGCGTCAGCGCGATGTCCTCGAACAACGTGGACAGGTCGCTCTTGGCGGCGAAGTGGACGGTGCCGCCCTTGGCCAGGACCTCGACGAGCAAGGCGCGGCCCATCACGTGGCTGAGCGGCATGAAGTTGAGGTCCACCAACGGGAACGAAGGCCGTTCGCGGAAGAGCCCGTGCCACAGGTTGGCGATGAGCCGGTCGGTGTACATCGCCCCCTTGGGCGTGCCTGTGCTGCCCGAGGTGTAGATGAGCAGCGACAGGCGATCCGGGTCCGCGTCCAACGCCGGCGGCGAGGCGGCGCCGCGTTCGAGCACCGCGGTCAGCGGCTCGATGACGATCGGGCTGTCGGCCGAGGCGAGCCGTGCCTGGGCGGCCTCGAACTTCTCGCGCTCGGCGTCGACGTCGGAGTGGTAGTCGAACACCACCAGGCGCCGCACGGTCGCGCTGTCGAGCACGAGGTCGACGGCGGTCTCGAGGTTGTCCACATTGGACGCCATGAGCTTCGGTCCGGTCTCGGTGAGGATCGGCTTGAGCGTGCCCGCCGTCGCGCCGGCCTGCAGCGGCACCGACACCACGCCGGCGCGGACGCAGGCGAGGTCGATGATCGCGTACTCGGTGCTCGTGAAGCCGAGCGTGGCCACGAAGTCCCCGATGGCCACCGGGGTCTCGGCGTGCTGGGCCCACTCGCCCGCGACGGCGCCCGCGCGCTGCCAGGCTTCGCGATAGGTCACCGTGTCGAACCGCGGCAGCAGCCGGCGGGTGGTGCGGCCGGTCGCCGGGTCGGTCGCCGCCTCCGTGGCCCGTTCGGCGAAGGCGGCGCGGTCGGCGTACCCCGTCATCACCGTTTCGATCAGCTCGACCAGCGACAGCCCCGGTCGTCGGATCGCCTCGTCGACCCGGGTGTCGGGGGCGGCGCCCCGCAGCTGCGGCTCAGCGGCCAGTAGTTCCTCGACGCGGTGCTCGGTACTGGTGATCTCGGTCGGCGGGGTCGCCAATGCTCAGCCCTCCCTGGGTCGGCGTTCGTCCAGCGGGAGGCGCCGTTGGCTCCTTTTGGGCTAGTTGTTTGCGTACCCTAAGTTTACTGATCGTGGTCGGCCGAGCACCGGCTTGTGATGGTGATCATGAACGCGTTGTGCTGCTTCGATCACTCCTGGTACGGAAAAGGTCAATGGGCAACAGCGGTCACACGTACCCCGAGATTCTCTGACGCGGCTGAACCTCGCAAACGGGATCAGGAAGGGCTTCCGTTGCGCAGGAAGAAGTACGCGTAGCGCTCGTCCAGCTCGTTCTTCGGGACGAGGTGGACGGCGAGCGGCTGCAGGCCGCAGCGGGTGGCGGTCTGCCAGAACGCGTCGATGCCGTACGTGGTCATCTCGGCGAGCCCCGTGCGGTAGGCGCGGCGCCGGGGCCCGGTGCGCCACGAGCCGGGGTCGTACTTGATCTGGATCATCGCCAGGCCGTCGGGAGCCAGCAGCTGCCGGGCGATGCGCAGCAGGCGTTCGCCGTACTCCGGGGTGGGGATGAGCTCGAAGACGTAGCAGGAGAAGAAGACGTCGACCGATCCGCCGACGGCATCGAGTGCTTCTTCGGGATTTGCGACGTCGATCGCGATCGGCAAAAACGGCGTGTCACAAGCGGCTTTCACTTGGCGTTCGCATTCCTGCAACGTTTCCGCCGCGATGTCGACGCCGATGAATTCTTCCGCGCGCGGAGCGAAGTGGATCGCGTTCGCGCCACCGCCACAGCCCCATTCCAGAACGCGGTGCCACGGGCCGGTGAAGCCCGCCATCCGGGCGCCCGCGTCGAACAGGTCGAGGTGCTCGCGGCCGAGGCGCGACCACAGGTCACTGCCCTGGAACACGGACGCGTCGCGCCAATGTGCGTTGGCCTGCCAGCGATCCCCGCTCGGCCGGCGCCAATACGTCTGCGAGTCGGCTGAGATCCGCGACTCCGGCTGGCGGGCGCCGACGGTCGCGAGCACACGCTGTGCGAGCTCTTCGGCACTCGCGGCCACCCGTTTCGCGTTGGCCACGGAAACGTGGTTCAGCAGGTTCCGGAAGTTGGCCGGTTTCTGTCTCTCGGACATGGCGGTAAACCCTTTTCGCCGTCGTTTCGGTTCACTCGCTCAGTCCGAAACCGCCCGGTGAGCGTTACCGAAGTGCCCGAAATCAAAACGAATTCCCAGAATGCCCAAAAACGATTTACGGGACGAAAGGGACTCAGTTCACGCAGGGGACGCCGTCGCCGGTGATCGGCGGCGGGGTCTGCGCGGGCGCGGGGCTCACGTACGCCGCCGGGTGCACCTGCGGCGCGCCACCGGTGCTCGACGAGCCGCTGGAGTCCTCGTAGTCCTTGCCCAGGAACACGCGGAAGTGGTCCTTGTCCAGCGAGGAGTCGGGGCTCACGGCGATGCCGCCGAGCGTCTTCGCGATCTGCGTCGCCTCGGTCTTCTGGCTGTGGCCGTAGAAGACGATCGACATCTTTCGCGTGGTCGCGTTGGCCACCGTGCCCTTGGTGTATCCGGCGGCGGTGAGCTTGTCGGCCACGCTCGCGGCCAGGCCGCTGGTGTCCGACGCGTTGCGCACGTCCACGGTGTACTGGCTCAGGCTCGAGTCACCCGGCGCGGCGGGCGCGTTCGACGAAGGGGCCGCCGGCGTGCCCAGCTGCTGGCGCACGAACTGCTGCACCTGCTGCGGGTCCACCTCCACCGCGTCGCCGTCCGACGGCGTCTTGAGCGAGATGTTCACGACCGGCACGGTGACGAACTTCAGCGCGCCCGCGCTCATGCCGTGCAGCTGCTGCGCGAAGCCGACGATGTCCCAGCCGGAGTCGACCACCACGGCCTTCTTCACGGCCGTGATCAGGTTGTCCAGCTTGCCCGGGTCGGCGAGCGTGCCGGCCGACAGGATCGTCTTGGCCATGCTCGCCATGAACACCTGCTGGCGCTTGATGCGGTCGAGGTCGCCGTTGGGCAGCCCGTGCCGCTGGCGCACGAACTGCAGCGCCTTCGCCCCGCCGACGCTCTGCGGGCCGGCCGCGAAGTTCGCGCCCGAGTACGAGTCGTGCACGGCCTTGCTCAGGCACACCGGCACGCCGCCGACGGCCTCGCTCAGGTAGTAGAAGCCCGCGAGGTTCACCGCCGCGTAGTGCGTGATGGTGAGGCCGGTGAACTGCTGCACGGTGTCGATCGCCGTCTTGGCGCCGGCCTGCGCGGAGTCCGTCTCCAGTTGTGTCCCGGAGACACCCTGCGCGACCAGCTTGTTCTTCTCCGCGACGAGGCCGTAGGTGTACGCGGAGTTGATCTTGTGCTTGCCGTAGTCGCCGGCGATCTTCACGTAGGAGTCACGCGGGATGGAGATCGCGGTCGCCTGGCCGCCACCCGCGGGGATGTGGATGACGATCATGGTGTCGGTCGTGTCGCCACCGTCGTCGGCGCCGCCCGCGTGCAGCTGTGAGAGCACGTCGGCGGGCAGCGGATTGCCCTGCGCGTCGGTGCGTGTGTCGAGGCCGACCATGAGGATGTTCTGCTCGCCCAGCGGCGGCTGGTCTGTGCCGGTGATCACATCGGCCCTGGTCAGGCCGTCGGTGAGCGACTGCAGGGTCGAATACGCGTAACCGGTGCCGCCCAGCACGAGCAGGGACACGATCACGACCACGACTTGGGCCGCGCGCAGCGGACCGGAGGCCTTGGTGCGACGCATCAGGGCTCCTCTTCTGCAGGTTCTCCGGCATACCGGGGCCCGACGCCATCCGGTGCTCGAAATGCCAACGGTAGCGGCCCCGTTTCCGGCTTCGGCCGGGGGGCGTTTTCGATGTCGTAACGGCAGTGGACAAGACCGGACAAAGGTCTGTACCGGTGATTATTCGGGGTTGGCGCAGAGTGCTCACGCGGACACGCGAAATCGCCGCCGCGGGGACGCTGGGTCCGGCGCGGCGGCGATTGTCCGAAGGGTTCCGCTCAGCGGAGCAACTGGGCCTTGACGTCCGTCTTCAGCACTTTGCCCACCTTCGACCGCGGGAGGTCGGGCCAGATCTGGACGACCTTCGGGGTTTTGACGCTGCCGAGGAGCTCCTTCACGACGGCACGCAGTTCGTCCTCGGACACCGACCGTCCACTGTGGAGCTGGACGACCGCGGTCACCTGTTCGCCCCACTTCTCGTGCGGCAGGCCCACCACGGCGCAGTCCTGCACGGCCGGGTGCGTCATCAGGGCCTGCTCGACCTCCGCGGAGTACACGTTGAACCCGCCCGTGATGATCATGTCCTTGGCGCGGTCGACGATGTGGAGGTAACCCTCGTCGTCGAGGTAGCCGATGTCGCCGGTGTGGTGCCAGCCGTAGCGGCTGACGTCCTCGGTCGCGGCGGGGTTCTTGTAGTAGCCCGGCATCACGAGCGGCCCGCGCACCACGATCTCGCCGCGCGCGCCGGGCGGCAGCAGGGATCCGTTGTCGGACATGATGGCCACGCGCGTGAGCGGCGTGGGCCGGCCCGCCGAGGTGAAGCGTTCGCGGGCGAGGGAACCGTCGGCGTGGAAGTGCTCGGCCGGCGCCAGGGTCGAGATCATCATGGGTGCCTCGCTCTGGCCGAAGAGCTGCCCCAGGACCGGGCCGATGCGCGTGATCGCCTCTTCGAGCCGCGCCGCCGACATCGGAGCCGCGCCGTACCACAGGCATTCCAGCGAGCCGAAGTCCGTTGTGGACAGATCGGGGTGGTCCAGGAGCAAGTAGATCAACGTCGGCGGCAGGAACGTGTGCGTGATGCGATGGCGTTGCACCAGGGCCAGGAACTCGCCCAGGTCGGGCTTCGGCATCACGACGATCTCGCCGCCCAGCGTCAGCACCGGGAAGCACAGCACGCCCGCCGCGTGCGTCAGCGGCGCCAGCGCGAGGTACCGGGGCCGCGGCGAGAACGGGTAGCTCATGAGCGTCAACGCCGACATCGTCTCGACGTTGTGCCCGGTCAGCACCACGCCCTTCGGCCGGCCGGTGGTGCCGCCCGTGCCGACGAGCATGGCCACGTCGTCGGGCGGCCGCACGTCGAACGGGGCTGCCTCGAGCCCGTCGAGCCATTCCGGCAACGACACCGCGCCGGCAATCGACCCGTCGAGGCACACCACCGTTTTCACGGCCGGCAGGTCCGGCAGGATGCGGGAGACGAGCGGTGCGAACGAAGACTGCACCAGCAAGCACGTGCAGTCGAACAGGTCCAGCAGCTCCCTGTTCTCGGCCGCCTCGTTGCGCGGGTTGACCGGGCACCAGACCGCCCCTGCGCGGCTGATGCCGAAGACGCAACCGAACGAAACCGGGTCGTTCCCCGAGAGGATCGCGACCTTGTCGCCCGGCCGCACGCCCGAGCGCGCCAGCGCCCGCGCGACCCGCCAGGACAGTTCCTGGACCTCGCCGTAGCTCAGTGAGACGCCGTTCTTCGTCAAGCACGGCGCCGAAACGCCCAGCGAGGCGCCCTTGTCGAGGTAGTCGATCAACCGCACCGCTCGTCTCCCCGGCTCACGCGTGCACGGTCAGCACGGGGTTGGACACGAGCCCGAACGACCGCAGCACCCCGAGCAGCTCCCGGTGCCCGAACGCCTGGCACGCCGACGCGAACCCGGCGCGCCGCGGCGGCTGCTGCAACAGCGAGTACGCGGCATACGCCTGCAACAGGCCCGTCTGCTTGTAGTTGCAGGTTCCGTGGATCACGCAGTGGGCGCGGCCCAGCGGACCGGACGCGTGCACCGAGTCCAGCGACGTGTTCAGCCGCTGGTTCTCCCGCGGCGGCATCTCATCGCGCACGGCGGCGGCCTGCTCGTGCAGCACCTTCAGCTTCTCCGCCTCCGGCAGGTCCTTCACCCGCTCCAGCACGGCGGCCACGATCATCGGCACGCCCTGCATCAGCGCGCGGTCGAACACGCCGCCGATGGCCTTCACGTTGGCCACGCGCGGGTCGCGCTTGAACCACACCGGGTGCGAGGTCCCGCCCCACGGCAGCGCGAGGCCGGTTTCGTGGTGACCGGGCACGACGACGTCGTGCAGCCCACCGTCGGCCGGCCACTCCTGGTACTCGTTCTGCTCCAGGTAGTACGCCGACGAGAGCGCCGCGTTGACGAGGATGGTGCGGGTCGACGCGACGGTCGGGTAGCCCTTCCAGAACACCAGGATGTCGAGGGTGTCCAGCCCCGGCGTCTCCAGGCAGATGTTCGCGGCGATCTCGCCGGTCGTGTACATCTGCGCGATGCCCGGCGACAGCAGCAGCCCCTGGGCCGCCATGTCGGCGCCGTAGCGCTCCTCGGCCGAGATCAGCCAGTCCTGCTCGCCGGTCGTGTCGAGGTAGTGCGCCCCCGACGCGAGGCAGGCCTGCACGACCTCGTGGCCGTACTCGCTGAACGGGCCGACGGTGTTGCACACCACCGACGCGCCCGCGAACAGCTCGGTGAGCGGGCCGACCTCGTGGGCCACCTCCACCACCTCGTGGTCGACGGTGTCGAGGCCGGGGATGTGGTCGAGCGACTCCTGAAGCCGCGCCTTGTCGCGCCCCGCGGCGACGAAGGGCACGTTGTACTCGCGCAGGTATTCGCAGATCAGGCGTCCGGTGTAGCCGGAAGCGCCGTAGACGACGACGGGCTTGCTCACGACGGTTGTCCTTTCGCAGAGGTCGCTGAAGTCAGTGGGGTCGGCTCGGATTTCCGGTCACATGCCCATGCCGCCGTCGACCGGCAGCCCCGCGCCGGTGATGAAGCGGGCAGCGTCGGAGGCGAGGAACACCACGGCGTCGGCCATGTCGGCCACCTCGCCGAGCCGTCCCGCGGGCGTCTGCGAGACCACGGCGCCGATCGCCTCCTCGACGCTGGGGAACAACCCCACGTCGACGACGTCGTTGGCCAGCTGGTTGCCCATCTGCGTGGGCACGAGGCCCGGATACACGCAGTTCACGCGCACGCCGTAACCGAGCTTCCCGGCCTCCATCGCGGCCACCCGCGTGAGCCGGTCGACGGCCGACTTCGTGGCGGAGTAGGCCGCGATCCCGGGGAACGCGATGGTGGCGGCCACCGAGGAGATGTTCACGACCGCCCCGCCGTTGCCGGCCGCGCCGCCGGGACGCATCGCGCGGAACGCGTGCTTCACGCCGAGCGCGGTGCCCAGCACGTTGACCTCGAGCATCTTGCGCACGTGGGCGGGGTCGAGGTCGGCGACGAGGCCGGTGATCTCCACGCCGGCGTTGTTCACCAGCACGTCGAGGCCGCCGTATTCGCCGACGACCGCGCTCACGGCCTGCTCCCAGCCCGCGTCGTCGGTCACGTCCAGGCGGACGAACCCGGCCGTGGCGCCGGTCTGCTTGATGGAGTCGGCCGTCGCGCGGCCCAGTTCCTCCTGCACGTCGGCGATGACCACGGTGGCCCCGGCCTTCGCGAGCGCCTCGGCCATCCCGGCCCCCAGGCCCTGTGCCCCACCCGTCACCAGCGCGGTTCGCCCGCTGAGGTCGTACGAAACCATCGACATCTCCTCCTTGAGACATGCGGCGTAGGTCACACCGTAGCCAACTTTGGACAGTCGTCAAGATTTTCTTGGACAGTCGTCAAGAGATTTCCGCGCCGGGAACCGGGCCGCGCTAGACTCCCGGCGTGACGCAGGCAAAGGAGCGCATCTCGCGCCGGGGCGTGGACAAGTTCGCCCAGCGGCGCGAGCAGCTGGCGGAATCCGCGCTGCAGGCGCTCGCCGAGTTGGGCTACGCCCGCACGAGCCTGCGCGAGATCGCCCAGAAGTCCGATTTCTCCCACGGCGTGCTGCACTACTACTTCGCCGACAAGGTCGAGCTGCTCACCTACGCGGTGCGCAAGTTCGAAGAGGTCTGCGTGACGCGCTACGACGACGTCGTGGCCGAGGCGAACACCGCCGAGGAGCTCGAACGCGGCTTCGGCGCGGCCATGGCGGCCACGCTGCGCACCGACGCCGTGATGCACCGCCTCTGGTACGACCTGCGCAACCAGAGCCTGTTCGAGGAGTCCTTCCGCGTCGACGTGCTGGAGATCGACGACCGCAGGCAGGCCATGATCTGGCGCGTCGTCGAGCGCTACGCCGAGCTGGCCGGCGCCGTGCCGCAGGTGTCCGAGGCGGTCGCGTATGCCACGTTCGACGGCCTCTTCCAGCAGTTCCTGCTCCGGCACCTGGCCGGGCGGGAGACGGCGGCCGCCGAGCTGGGCGAAGCCGTGCCGCGGGTGGTCAAGCAACTGTTCTGCACGGCCTGACGTCGTGTGCTGCCCGGCCGTGTGAGTGTGCCGGGCGATTCCACAGCATCAGGTTAGGATTCCGACGTTCGGTCGGCAGGCAGGAGGGCCAGTGGTCGAGAAAGCGCGCTGCGCAGGGGGTGCTCGGTGACGGCGTCCTCGGCTGAGTTGCCTCCGGAGCCCCAGGAAGTGGTCGGCCCGCTCACGCGCGCGGCGATCTTCCTCGTGGTCCGCGTGAACCCCGGCGGGGAGTCCGCGGCGAGGGATCTGCTGGCCGATCTGGCCGGGCTGCAGCGTTCCGTCGGGTTCCGGTCGCTGGACGGCGGGCTCACGTGCGTGGCCGGCATCAGCTCGTCGGCGTGGGACCGGATCTACGGCTCGCCGAAGCCGGCCGAGCTGCACGATCTGCCCGTGTTCGCGGGCGACAAGCACACGAGCGTGACGACGAAGGCCGACCTGCTGTTCCACCTGCGGGCCGAGCGCATGGACCTGTGCTTCGAGCTCGAGTCGCTGATCATGGCGCGGCTCGAGGGCGTGGTCACGGTCGTCGACGAGGTGCAGGGCTTCCGCTACTTCGACGCGCGTGACGTGCTCGGGTTCGTCGACGGCACCGAGAACCCGACCGGCCGCGGCGCCGTCGAGGCCGTGCTGGTCGACGACGACGAGGCGTTCAACGGCGGCAGCTACGTGGTCGTGCAGAAATACCTGCACGACATGGCGGCGTGGAACAAGCTCACCACCGAGCAGCAGGAGCTGGTGATCGGCCGGCGCAAACTGTCCGATGTGGAGCTCTCGGACGACGAGAAGCCCGCCGACTCGCACATCGCGCTCAACGTGATCGAGGACGAAGACGGCAACGAGCTCGAGATCCTGCGCGACAACATGCCCTTCGGGCGCCCCGCGTACGGCGAGTTCGGCACGTACTTCATCGGCTACGCCAAGACGCCGTCGATCATCGAGACGATGCTGGAGAACATGTTCGTCGGCTCGCCGCCGGGCAACACCGACCGCATCCTCGACTTTTCGACGCCGCTGACGGGTGCGTTGTTCTACGTGCCCGTGGCGGAGTTTCTGGAAGACCCGACCGTCGCGAGCGAAGCGTCGGACGAGCCCGAGCCTCAGCCCCCGTCACTCAAGCCCGGTACCTCGCTGGGCATCGGCAGCCTGCGAAGGAGTCCCCGGTCATGAACAACCTGCATCGCGAACTCGCCCCGATCTCCGACGTCGCCTGGTCGGACCTCGAGGACGAGGCCCGGCGCACGTTCGCCGAGTTCGCGTCGGCGCGCAAGGTGGTCGACGTGGTCGTGGCCGACGACGCGACGCACTCGGCCGTGGGCACCGGGCACGTCGAGGGTGTCGAGAGCCCGCTGGCCGGCGTAACCACGCGGCTTCGCACGGCGCAGCGGATCGTGGATCTGAAGGTGCCCTTCACGGTCTCGCGCGAGGCCGTCGACTCCGTGGAGTGGGGCGCGAAGGACCCGGACTGGCAGCCGGTGAAGGACGCCGCGCAGGCGATCGCGTACGCCGAGGACCGCATCGTGTTCGACGGCTTCGCCGGCGCCGGCATCGCGGGCATCCGGCCCGCGTCCTCGCTGAGCCCGGTCGCGCTGCCCGGTGAGGCGAGCGCGTACCCGAAGGCGATCGGCGACGCGCTGGCGAAGCTGCGTTCGGCCGGCGTCGCGGGGCCGTACTCGGTGCTGCTGAGCAACGCCGCCTACACCGCCGCGATCGAGGCGGCCGACCACGGTTATCCCGTGCTGGAGCACCTGAAGCAGATCGTGGACGGCGACCTGATCCTGACGCCGGCGATCGAGGGCGCGTGCGTGCTCACGACCCGCGGCGGCGACTACGAGCTGCACTTCGGGCAGGACCTGTCGATCGGCTACACGAGCCACGACGCCGACAGCGTGCAGCTGTACTTCCGCGAGACGCTGACGTTCCTGGTCAACACGGCCGAAGCCGCGGTCGGCCTGACTGCTTGAGTTCGACCGGGGAAGCCGCCTTGTCCGGGCGGCTTCCCCGATTGCTCCAAAGCTTGGTTCAGAGCTTTCCGGCCGCTTCGTACAGGTTCTTCGCGTCCGCGCCGAGCGGGGCGCCTTCGAGGCTGAGGGTCTTGGACTCGCCGGTGGTCTCGTCGTAGTCGAGCTCGCCGCGGCTGGTGACCGAGAAGATCTCGCCGCTGCCGGTCCAGCGGTTGAAGCCGTCGAGCCACGGGCCGCCGCTGGAACCGCCTGCCATGTCGCACGTCGACATCCAGTGGTCGAACTCGGCCGGGTCCTGGTGCGTGGGCAGGTCGCACCACATCAGCGCTTCCCCGAAGTACGCCTTCGACCCGGGGTAGCCGACGATCGCGGCCTGCGTGGTTCCCTGGTGGTCGAAGGAAATCCGCTGCGTGCCCGCGACCTGAGCGACGTGCCGCCCCTGCTGCTGGTCGAGCACGACCATGGCGACGTCGGGTTCGCTGCCGGTGGCGTAGGAGTGGCGGAAGGCGAGCGCGCGCGTCGCGAACACTCCGTGCGGGCGGCGGCCCTGGTCGTAGCCGGGCACGAACACGGAGTTCTTGATCGGGATCACCTGGTCTTCGCGGTTCAGCCCGGCGTACGCGCAGTGCCCGGCCGTCACGAGGACGTCGCCGCTCGTGCTCGGCACGGCGGTGGCGGTGCACCAGCTGTCCTGCGGCGCCTCGCCGGGCGGGACCTCGGTGAAGAACAGCCGTCCGACGCCCTGCAGCCCCGGCCCGGACCAGCGCTTCGCCACCTGTTCCACGCGATCGATCGTGTCGGCCCCGGCGGCCTTCATCTTCTCGGGCGTCCAGTACGCGAGCGCGGCCGCTCGATCGGCGGGGCTGAAGGCGGTCACGTCGTTCTCACCGGCGGCCGAGGCGGCGGTGGTCGCTGTAGCGGACGCGGCCACCACGGCCGCGAGGGTCACCAGGGCGCGGCGGATCGTCAAGATCATCATGACCAGGAGACGGCCGGGGGCGCGGGCGGTTCCGACCCGGTCCGGTGAATTGCCCGGTCGTACTAGCCCGGGGTGCCGTCGAGGGCGTCGAGGACCTTCTCGCACGTCGCGGTGAAGCGGGCGGCTTCGGTGGGTGAGACGACGTCGAAGAAAAGCTTGCGGACCTGCGCCACATGGGCGGGGGCGGCGTCGACGATGGCCTGGTGCCCCCCGGGCGTGAGGCAGAACTCGGGGGAGCGCGCGTTGTCCGTCGCCTCGCGGCGGACGAGGCCGCGACGCTCCATGCGCTTGAGGTGGTGGGAGAGCCGGCTCTTCTCCCATTCGGTGGACTCGACGAGCTCGTACGCGCGCATCCGCTCGTCCGGGGCTTCCGACAGGGTGACCAGGATCGTGTAGTCGGCGCCGGAAAGGCCGAACTCGTCCTGCAGGTGGCGGGTGAGCGCGTGGTCGAGGCGCCGGCTCATCTCGAGGAAAGCGCGCCAGGCACGCTGCTCGCCTTCGCCGAGCCAGCGCGGTTCTGTCATGAGGGGCGATCGTACCGGGGCCGGTTTCGCGTCAGCGCGGGCAACGCGGCCAGCAATGCGAGGCCGCGCACCACGCCGGCGACGGGGTAGGGTGCGCGCAGCCCGAAGGTCGCGGCGAGGAAACCGCCGGTCAGCGTGCCGAGCGGGATGAGGCCCCAGCCGAGGAGTTTGTAGACGCTGGTGACGCGCCCGAGCAGCGGCGCCGGCACGAGGTCCTGGCGCAGGCTGACGGTGACGACGTTCCAGAGCGTGGTGACGAAACCGTTGAGGGCCAGGAAACCGCCGAGGACCACGGCGTTCGGGCTGAGGCCGATGGCGCCGAAGACCGCGGCGTTCGCGGCGAGGCTGGTGATGAGGGCGCGGTACGGGCCGATTTTCGCGACGACCCGGGCGTTGACCGGGCCACCGGCGACGCTCCCGACGGCCGCGGCCGCGAGCAGCACGCCGTAGCCGCCGGGGCTGACGTGGAGGGTTTCGGTGGCGAGCAGGACGAGGGTCGCCGTGGCGAGCTGGCCGCAGAAGGTGTTGACGCCCAGGAGGATCGCGAGCGTCCGCAGCAGCCGGTGGTGCGCGAGCCAACGAAGGCCTTCGACGATCGGGGCTTTCCGCGTGGCTTGGTGCGTGCGGCGAGGCAGCTTCGCGACGAGCGCGGCGGACGCGGCGAAGGACACCGCGTCGAGCCCGAACGGGAGCGCGGCCGCGAGGGTGAACAACGCGCTGCCCAGCGGCGGACCGGCGAACTGCACGCCCACCGTCTTCACGACCTGGAGGGAACCGTTGGCCTTGTGCAGCAACGGTTTCGGGACGACGTCGGGCAGGAAGGCCTGTGCAGCCGTGCCGAACACGACGTCGCCGGCGCCGAGGGCGACGGCCGTGACGACCAGCAGCGCGACCGTCGCCTGGTGGCCGGCGACGAGCAGCGCGACGGCACCCGCGACCGCGGCCTGCGCGAGCTGGGCGCGCGTCATGAGCCGGACGCGGTCGTGCCGGTCGGCCCAGGCACCCGCGGGCAACGTGAGCAGCAACCACGGCACGTACTCGGCGGCGGCCACGAGCGAAACCAGCCGCGGATCACGCGTGACGCTGACAGCCACCAGGGGCATGGCCGTGACGAAGGCGCCGTTGCCGACGTTGTCGATCCCGTTGGCCCACCACAGCTTCCGGTACCCCGGCGGCAGTTTCGTCACGACCGGGATCCTGGCGGCTTTGCCGCCGGTGGCGACATGATTTAGCCGAGTGCTACATACTCGGTGACGTGGCGGATCTCGTCGAGGTGGGCGTCGCCGAGCTGGCGGCGACGCGGTTCGCCGTGTCGCCGTTGTCGGAGACCGTGGCGGCGTTGCTGCAGGTCATGGGACGCACCCGGGCGCCGCTGAACCAGCCGTGGTTGCGGTGGGTCGCCGACGAGCTCGCGCGCGAGCCGCTCGACGTGCCGCTGGCCTGGGCCTTGCTGACCGCCAAGGGGCTGGGCTGGCCGAACTTCCTCGTCCCCGCCCCGGCGAACGCGGCCAGCACGATCGACGACGATCTCGCCCTGCTCCGGCGCACCACGGCGCGGCAGGTGCGGGCGAGCATCTCGCGCGTTTTCGGAGACGATCCGCCACCGGTCGTCGCGGAGCTCGCGGCGCGTCCGGCGGCGGGGTTGCGGGTGCTCGCGGACGAGCTGCGTGTGGCGTTCGAACGGCTGGTGGCGCCGTTCTGGCCGCGGATCCGGGCCGTGCTGGACGCCGACGTCGTCCACCGGGCGCGGCAGCTGACTGCCGGTGGCGCGGAACGGCTGTTCGCCGATCTGCATCCCGAGCTGAGCTGGTCTGCCGGGTGGTTGCGCCTGTCCGGGACGGGCCGCGACGTGGTCGTCAACCGGGGGCCGGGGGGCCTGGTGCTGATGCCGGTCGTGCTCGGTTCGCCCGACGTGCTGATCAAGCGCAACACCGCCACGCAGACCACCGTGCGGTATCCGGCGCGCGGCGTCGGTGCACTGTGGACGGTCGGCGCCGCGCCGGCCGGCGACGCCCTGGTCCGCCTGCTGGGCCGGGCGCGGGCCGAGCTGCTGGAGGCCTTGCGGTCGCCGGCGACGACCACGGACCTGGCGTCGTCGCTCGGGGTATCGCCAAGCGCGGTGTCGCAGCACCTGCGCGTGCTGCGGGAGAACGGCCTGGTCGCGGGGCAACGGTCCGGGCGTTCGGTGCTGTACCTGACGACCCCGCTCGGCGAGGCGCTGCTCGGCCGGCGCGCTGTTACGTGATCCTGCGCAGCTGTTACGCGGCGCGGACATTCGCCTGACGGTCCGGGGACACGCGCGTCGCACCGTGGTGCGGGTGATCGTCGTGGGGTCGTCCGGGAGTGGGAATGCCTGAAATCCGTGCCAAGTTCGTGCTGTTGCTGCTGCCCGCGGTGCTCGTCGCGGGGTGTTCGACGGCGGCGGCGGAGTGGCCGACGGGCGTCGCCTCGGGCTCTTCCGACCCCGACACCGATCCGGCGCAGGGCGGGATTCCGTCGGGCAAGGAGCTCACGCCGTTCGACACGAGCTACCCGGCCGTGTCGAAGCTGGATCCTCGGCTGCTGAAGGCGGTGCAGCAGGCGGCTACAGACGCGCGGGGGCGGGGGATCGAGTTCGAGGTGACTTCGGGCTGGCGGAGCAAGGCGTACCAGCAGCGGCTGCTCGAAGAGGGGATCCAGAAGTACGGGAGCCTCGAAAGCGCGCGTCAATACGTGAACACGCCGGAGAAATCGACGCACGTTTCCGGCAAGGCCGTGGACATCGGCCCGACCGACGCCGACGACTGGCTCATCCGCCACGGCGACGACTACGGCCTCTGCCAGGCGTATTCCAACGAGCTGTGGCATTTCGAGCTGCTCACGACGCCGGGTGGCACGTGCCCGGCGCCGTTGCCGAATGCGGCGGGTTAGCGTTCCCGGGTGCGGTTTTCGCCGGTGTGGTTTTCGCCGGTGCGGCGGCGAAACGTGTCGATCAGGAAGCACGCGACCGGGTCGCCGCCGCGTTCCGGGGTGCCGAAGCCGGGTCCTGGTGGGGTGACGACGCGGCCGTTCTGGGTGGTGAAGCCCGTGCCGGTGGCCGACGCCGTGGCCGGCACCGCCTCGAACGCCAGCGATCCGCCGATCACGGCCAGCGCCGCGACCCCCTTGCCGATGGTCCTCATCCGCTTCCTCCTCCGGTTCGTGACACCGAGCTTGGCACGCGAATTCGTCACCGGTCAAACAGGTTACGCATGGGGTAATACTTCGGTCAGGTCTTCGGCGCGCAGTCGCCCTCCCGCGACGTTCACTACCTATTGGACGCCTGCGATCACTCAAGGTTGCTTTCGTGGGGTCAATCCCACTTCGGGCGGTAATCCGTCCGTGGCGTGGGCATATTTCGAGTGAGCAGGCCAGACCGGTGAATGAATCACCGGCGGCCGCGCTCCGCGGCGGATCGTCCGCTCGCGGACAGGGAGGGAGCCACTCCATGACCAGCACTCTTCGCCGGGCCGCCGCCGTCACCGCGCTGGCCGCCGCGGCCGCCGCGTCCGTCGCGTTCCTCGGTGCGGGTACGGCCTCGGCCATGCCGACCGACTTCCGCTGCACCGCGGCTCAGGTCGACACCACGATCGTCGCCGGCGACCCGGGCGCCGGGCAGCGCTACGCGAACGTCGTGTTCACCGCGAAGCCCGGCGAGTCCTGCAACTTCCAGGGCGCGCTGCCGGTCTCTTTCACCGGCGCCGACGGCGTCACCGTCACCCCCGAGGCCGGCTCGTCGGACGCGCCGCTGGTGACGATCGCGAACGGGCAGCAGGCCACCATGCTCCTGCACTGGAGCGGCATCGAGGCGCCCGAACGCCAGGTCCAGCCCACCGCCGTCACCATCACGGCCCCCGGCACCACGACTCCGCGCGGCGACTCCAGCGACCCGCGGATCACGCTGCCGTGGGACCAGTCGCCGCTGGACGCGTCCGCCGAGGCCCACAACGTCACGGTGGGACCGGTCGTCGCCGCCTGACGCCGGGGCTCGTCGCGCGGCCCGAGGGGTGCTGACGTGCCATGATCGGGCCACGCGGCGTCGACTCCTGGAGATGGCATGACCACCACCGGCCGGCGGGAGGCCGAGCTCAACAGCGGGATCCTCCCCGGCAACGTGCACGTGGACGACTGGGTGATGTTCCTGCTCGCGGTCGTCTCCGTCGGGGGCCTGGGCTACCTGCTGCTCGGGCCCCCGCCGCCGGCGGACCTCGACGCGTGGTTCTTCACCGTCGACTGCGTCGTCTGCGGCATCTTCCTGCTCCACTTCCTCTGGCGGTGGCGCAAGGTCGCCTGGCGCATGGCCTTCCTGACGCGCAACTGGTACGAGGTCTTCGCGATGATCCCGGTCGCGTACCCGCCGTTCGTCGCGCAGCACCACGTGATCACCGGCCTGCTGCTCCTCATCCGCATCGGCCGCGCGGCCGACCGCGCCGTCGGCGAGCAGTTCTTCTACCGCCTGGTGGAGAAACTTTCCGACCCGATCGTCCGCGCCATCAAGAAACCCGTGACGATCGCCGTGCTGGACGAGGTCGTCAAGGTCCTCGAGACGGGCAACTACCCGGAGAACCTCGCGAAGTCCCTCAGCGAGAACAAGGTGGAACTCCGGGCCATCATCACGGAAAAACTCGCCGCCGACCCCCAACTCGGCCGCCTCCGCCGCCTCCCCTTCCACGACGAGATCGTCCGCGCCGCCGTCGACGCGTCCTTCCGCGTCCTGCTGGAGGTCCTCCTGGACCCCCGCATCGACGACTTCTTCTCCGCCGTGGTGAGGGAAAACCGCGAACAGATCCGCCGCGCCGTTTCCCTCGGCCTGAACGAGGTGGACGAGTCCCCGGACGAAGGCCTGCTCCGCACCCGCCCCCAACGAACGGCTGCACGGGAGTACGACCTCAGCCATCCCCGCGGCGACGGTGCCGTCAACCGCTGAACGAGTGCTGCACGCCCGGGCCCGGTGGGCGGACGGGCGGGAGTACGCTGGAGTCCTTCGTTGTCGTTGCTGCACAAGGGTTGTGTTGGCGCGCATACGGGGTGTTCCGATCGTTTCCGAGGCAAGCTGGGAAGCGTCGGGAGCCGAGTCGCGGGTTGGAGACGTGAACGTGGTGGATAGCGGGCAGCAGGTGCAGCCGTGCCGACGGCAGGAGTGCTCGGAGGACTCGCTGTGGCGCGGGCTGTGCGCCGCGCACTGGAGCCGGTGGCAGCGTGGCCTGGACGCCCTCGAACTCCCCGACGACGACGTGCCGCCGCCGCCCGCGCAGGTGTGGTGGCCGCCGGAACGGCAGACGTTGCCGTTGAGCAGCCGGGTGCTGCCGGGGTCCTGACCTCGGCCGGGGATCACCGGAGACCTCGGCAGGGGAACAGCCCTGGCGAGCGGGGATCTTCACCTCGGCCGGGGACCACCGGAGACCGCGGCAGAGGAACAGCCCTCGCAGTCGGGGATCTCCACCTCGGCCAGGGATCAGCAGAAGTCTCGACGGCGGATCAGTCGCCGGGGATCTCCACCTCGGCCCACAGGCTGGGCAGGTTCACGACGATCCCCTCCTGGCTGCTGCGCGCGATGATCACCACGGCGTCCTCGCCCGTGGGGTTTTCCTCGCGGTGCGGCACGTAGGGCGGGACGAACACGTAGTCGCCCGGTGAGGTTTCCAGGCGGATCTCCGACGGGCCGTCCGCGAAGACGAACACCGGGTGGCCCGACTGCACGTAGATGGCGGTCTCGGCCTCGCCGTGGTGGTGGTCGCCGGAGTTGGTGTGGGGCGTGACGTGCGTTTCGCCCATCCAGACCTTCTGCGAGCCCACCGTCTTGCCCGAGATGGCCTCGAGCCGGCGCATCCCGGTGGTCTGGTTGGTGTCGCCGGTCAACGAGCCGCCGCGGATGTGGCGCAGCGGTTGGTGCCACTGGTCGGTCATCGGGCCTCCACAGCAAGTTCCATCACGACAAGACGAGCCGGCCCCACCCGCAGCACGCCGTCGTCCAGCGGGACGCAGCGCACGCCGCCGCGGCCGCGCAGGCCGCGGAAGGCGCCGGGTGCCACGGCGACGTCCATCCAGGCGCACGGGTTCGCCGGGCGGCGGGCCTGAAACCGGACGGGACCGTCGCCGCTGTCGAGGCTGAACACGGCGCCCGGACGGGCGCGCGTGGCGGCGAGGTCGTCGACGCGGAAGCCGCGCAGCACGATGTTGCGGCGGGTCAGCAGCGGGTCCACCGGGCCGAACGGTTCGAGCGCCGCCACGTCGAACACCGTCACCGCGGCGTCGCGGTGCGCGGCGTGGTTGAAGTAGCGGTCGCCGACCAAGCCCAAGCCCGCGCGCACCTCCACGCACGAGCGCGACACCGGCCCGGGGTCGGGCCGCGGGCCGTCGGCCGGGCGCCCCTCGAACGCGTGCACCGGCGAGGTCAGCAGCGAAACGATCTCCACCGGCGTGCTTTCCACACCTCGACCCTACCCGCGCCAGGATCACACGCCCTCCGAGCGCATCAGGGAAAAGGACAACCGGGATCAAACGGTGGTAGCGTCTTCCGCCACCAAACACGGGGGAGACTGCCGTGAACTGGTACGACCGCGTTTTCGTCGACACCGGCCGCACCGCCGCGATGTGGGCGGTGGTCGGGTTCCTCGTCACGTTCGTCGTCGTCCGCGGCATCACGCGCCGGATCCGCGCGAAACACCGCAAGCCGAAGGCGAAACGCGGGATGCTCGGCGACATCCACATCGGCGGCGTCCACGTGCACCACCAGGTGTGGGGCATCCTGCTCGTGCTGGTCGTCGGCGCGCTCGAGTTCCGGTTCTCACCCGACGCGCCGTGGCGTGAGGTCCTGGCGGCGCTGTTCGGGGTGGGCGCCGCCCTCGTGCTCGACGAGTTCGCGCTCTGGTTCTACCTAGACGACGTCTACTGGGCCGAAAACGGCCGCAAGTCGATCGACGCCGTGCTCATCGGCGGTTCGCTGGGCGTCCTGTTGCTGCTCGAAGCGTCGCCGATCGGCGAGACGCGCGGGGAGTCGGCGATGTGGTCGTACCTGCTGGGCATCGCCGTGCACCTGGTCACGGCACTGATCTGCCTGGTCAAGGGCAAGCTCGCCACGGGTGTGCTGGGCGTCGTCGTGCCGCTGATCGCGCTGGTCGGCGCGCTGCGGCTGGCGAAACCCGACTCGGCGTGGGCCCGGCGCCGCTACACCGGGCGCAAGCTCGACCGGTCGCGCCGGCGGTTCGGCGCCCGCTACACCGCGCGCCACAACCGCCTGCTGGACCTCTTCGGCGGAACACCGACCCCGGACCTGGAGGAGAAACCCGTCAGCGGGAACGCGGAATCCGGCCGTCCGCACTGAGCATCCGCTGCAGCCGCGCGCGAGCCATGCGGTGCAGCATCTCGCCGAGCTCCTCCGTCGCGATGCGGCCTTCGAGGTCCCGCCGCGTCGCGCGCACCACGTCCGCCACCGTCGTGGCGGGCACTCGTCCCGAAAACTCGCCGGTCAACCAGACGTCGACCTCTTCGACTGCGTCGTGGCACTGAACGGTCATCGTTTTGCCTCGCTTCTGCTCGTGGGCTGGCCCCGACGTGGATCCGACGACCGGCCCGGCGAGCCATGACGGCAAAACACGAGAAGTTCTTCGGAACAAGAAAAACCGGTGGGGAGCAAGGAAAACGCTCCCCACCGGCCGTGTCAGGCAGACGGAAAATCACCGACTCAGAGCGACCACGACTGGTTCGCGGCTCCCGTGCAGCTCCAGATCTGCAGCTGCGTGCCGTCGGCCGAGCTGGGCCCGGTCGCGTCGAGGCACTTGCCGGAGCCGGTGTTCACGAGCTGGTTGCCCGAATGCGTCCACTGCTGCGCGGCGGTGCCGTTGCAGTCGTAGAGCTGCACCTTCGCGCCGTTGGTGGTGCCGGCCGAGGCGACGTCCATGCACTTGCCCAGCGCCTGCAGCGTGCCGCCGGTAGAGGTCCACTGCTGCGCGTTGGTGCCGTTGCAGGTGTAGAGGTCGACCTTGGTGCCGTTGGCGGAGTTGGCGCCCGCGACGTCCACGCACTTGCCGCCGTAGCCCGTGATCTGCTTGCCGCCGGTCGGCGGCGGAGTGGTGCCGCCACCGCCGGTGATGGCGTTGAAGATCCGCGAGTACGCGTACCCGGTCGCCCGGTCGTAGTCCTGGACCTCCCAGAACGACAGCTCCTGCACGCCGTTCTGCGCCGCGAACGTCTCCAGCTGCTGCGCGTCCGACTGGCTGAACTGCGCGCCGTCGTCGTTGCGGCCGGCGATCGGCGTGAGGCCCATCTTGGCGTATGCCGCCGACGTCGAGATGCCGTACAGGCTCGCGAGCTGGCTCGCGGCCGCGCGCGCCGACGCGAGCGCGTCGCCCAGCACCGGCTGGCCGTCGTAGAAGTCCATCACCATCAGGTTCACGACGCTGACGTTGAGGCCCTTGTTCTTGGCGTCGCGCAGGATGTCCATCTGCGTGGAGCCGAGGCCGCTCGGGTCGACGGCGAGGGTGTAGTCCACCTGCACGCTCGGGTTCTGCTGCTGCAGCGCCGCGAGCGCGGAGTTGCGGCGCGCGTTCGCCGCGGTGTCCTTGATGGTGTCTTCTTCGATGTCGAAGTCCAGACGGGGCGTGCCGTAGGTGTTGACCACGTTGGCGTAGGCCGCCGTGAGGCTCGAGGTGTTCGTGCAGGTCTGCGCGATCTCACCGCCGGCGGCGCCGCCGAACGACGGGATCACGTTGCCGCCCGCGGCCTGCAGCGAGCTGATCTGCGACTTGAACGAGCCCACGCCCGTGCCGTTGGCCTCCCACAGCTGGTTGCAGCCGGAGGAGGGCGTGAGGAACGCCAGGGTGTAGAACTTCGTGCCGGTCGCGTTCATGTCGGCGGCCATCTGACCGATGTCGCCGTCGCTGACCTGCAGGTACGGGGCCGAGTAGTGGGCGGGGAAAGCCGCGCCGGCCGCCGGGGCGGCCTCGCTCACGGCCGGGCTGACGGTGGCCATGGCGACGCCGGCCAGCACGGGCAGAGCCGCGGCAACAAGCGTTCTGAGTTTCGAAATGCGCATTCCGTGAACTCCAGGGGGACGGGGAGGGAGAATTGCGCGCACGATTACCCGCGTCCGGCCGAATTCTGCGAAAACGGCAGGACCGAGTACGGGCGGGCAATTCCGGAGAAACGGTGGGGGACCGAATTGCCAACCACTTCGTGCGTGTTGTGAAGAAAGTTATACCGGTCGTCCCAGCCCTTGGCAACGGGTTGCGAAGCGATCACAGCAGGTCATGGCCGCATCCTGTCCGACAGGTTCAGACCAGACCGGGCCAGTGGTGCGCCCGGTGTCCACAAGGGTGAACACCGGGCGTCCTGTTTGTCGCATTGGTCTCTTTGGTTGTTCCGGTGAATGAGGCTTTGCGCTTTCCGGGTGAAACGCATTCCCGCCGGGTCAATTCAGTGCAGCGCGCCGCCCGCGATCACTTCCGAGTACCACTGCGCGCTGCGCTTCGGCGTCCGCCGCTGCGTCGCGTAATCCACGTGCACCAGCCCGAAGCGCTTGGCGTACCCCTCGGCCCACTCGAAGTTGTCCAGCAGGGACCAGTAGAAGTAGCCGCGCAGGTCCACGCCCTGGGCCAGCGCGTCGTGCGCCGCGCGCAGGTGCGCGTCGAGGAACGCGACGCGATCGGTGTCGGCGATCTCGCCGTTGTGCAGCTCGTCGGGGTAGGAGGCGCCGTTCTCCGTCACGTACAGCGGCACCGGCCGGTAGTCGCGGTGCACCTGCACCAGCGACGCGGTGAGCCCGGCCGGTTGCACCTCCCAGCCCGAGTCCGTGAGCGGCGCCGCCGGGTCGGGGACGAAGTGCACGTCGGCCGCACCGAGCCATTCCGAGCCGGCCGGTGAGCTGCCGGACCGAGGAGCGCCGGCGATGCGGTAGCCGCGGTAGTAGTTCACGCCGAGCCAGTCGACCGGCGCGGCGATCACGGCCTCGTCGCCCTCGCGCACCACGTCGGCGAACCCGAACGGCGCGAGGTCCGCCACCACGTCGGCCGGATAGCCCCCGCGCAGCACGGGGTCGAGGAACAGCCGGTTCTGCTGCCCGTCGATCCGCCGCGCCGCTTCGGCGTCTTCGGGCGCGGCCGAGTCCGCCGTGACCGGGTACAGGTTGAGCGTGATCCCGGCCGGCACGCGCGGGGCGTCGCGGCGCAGCACGTCCATCGCGAGCCCGTGGCCGAGCAGCAGGTGGTGGGTCGCGGCGGCCGCGGCCGCGGCCGAAACCCGGCCCGGCGCGTGGATGCCCTTCGCGTACCCGAGCATCGCCGCGCACCACGGTTCGTTGAGCGTGGACCAGCTCGCCACCCGGTCGCCGAGCACGCTCACGATCGTCTCCGCGTACTCGGCGAAGCGGTACGCCGTGTCGCGGGAGGTCCAGCCGCCGAGGTCTTCCAACCGTTGCGGCAGGTCCCAGTGGTACAGCGTCGCCCACGGCTCGATCCCCGCCGCCAGCAGCGAGTCGACCAGCCGGTCGTAGAAGGCGATCCCCCGCACGTTCGGCACGCCGCCGGGCCGGATCCGGGGCCACGCCAGGGAGAACCGGTACGCGCCGAGGCCCAGCGAGCGCATCAGCTCCACGTCCTCGCCGGCGCGCCGGTAGTGGTCGGCCGCCGGCTCGCCCGTGTCGCCGCCGCGGATCGCGCCGGGCCGGGTGGCGAAGGTGTCCCACACGGACGGCTCACGCCCGTCCACAGTGGTCGAACCTTCGATCTGGAACGCCGCCGTGGCGGCGCCCCAGACGAACCCGGGCGGGAACGTGCGCCCGGTTCCGGTGGCCTGTGAATCGACGGACATGGTCACCCTTTCACGGCACCTTGCATGATCCCGGCCACGATCTGGCGGCCGAGCAGGAGGAAGACGATGAGGATCGGGATCGTCGCGAGCGTGGTGCCGGCGAGCACGAGCGAGTAGTCGACGTAGTAGCCGCTCTGCAGCTTCTCCAGCGCCACCTGCACGGTCGGGTTGCCCACGTCGAGCACCACGAGCGGCCACAGGAAGTCGTTCCAGGACATCATGAACGTGAACATCGCGAGGATCGCCGCCGCCGGGCGCACGGCCGGCAGGCACACGTTCCAGAAGATCCGGATCATGCTGCAGCCGTCCACGCGCGCGGCCTCGATCAGCTCGTACGGCACGGCGTCCACTGTGTACTGACGCATCCAGAAGACGCCGAACGCGGTCACCAGGTTCGGCACGATCACCGCCTGCAGCCCGCCGGCCCAGCCGAGCTTCGACATCGCGATGAACAGCGGGATGATGCCCAGCTGCGTCGGCACCGCGAGCGTCACCACGATGAACACGAACAGCGCGTTGCGGCCGCGAAAGCGCAGCTTGGCGAAGGCGAACCCGGCCAGCGACGAGAACAGCACCGTGGTGAGCGTGACCGTGCCCGACACGATCACGCTGTTGGCCAGTGCTTTCCAGAACGGCACGGTGTCGAACACCCGCGCCGCGTTGGCGAAGAAGTTCCCGCCCGGCAACAGCGGTGGCACGCGTTCGGTGAGCATGCCGTTGTCGCGGCTGGCGACGAGGAACGACCAGTAGAACGGGAACAGCGAGCCGAGCACGAACACGGCCAGCACCCAGTAGGTGGCCTTGCGCGGTTTGCCCAGCCGGCTCACCCGGGTGGTCAGCGTGGTCATCCCTTCCGCCCTGCCTTTCTCGGAGTGCGGGCGATCCGGCCGGTGAGCAGGTAGTTCAGCCCGGCGATGACGACGATGATCAGGAACAGCACCCACGCGATCGCCGACGCGTAACCGAGGTCGAAGTTCTCGAACGCCGTCTGGTACAGGTACAGCGTCACCGTCTGGAACTGGTGGGTCGAGCCGCCGTTGTTCGAGCCGGGCATGGCGTCGAACAGCTTGGGCTCGGTGAAGATCTGCAGCCCGCCGATCGTCGAGGTGATGGTGACGAAGATCAGCGTCGGCTTCAGCAGCGGCAGCGTCACGTGCCGGAACCGCCGCACGGTGCCCGCGCCGTCGATCAGCGCCGCCTCGTGCAGCTCCTTGGGGATGGCCTGCATCGCGGCCAGCACGATCAGCGCGTTGTAGCCGGTCCAGCGCCAGTTGACCATGATGGCGATGGCCACGTGGCTCGCGAACCGGTTGGCCTGCCAGTCCACAGGGGACAGACCGATCGTCTGCAGGAGACCGTTGACGAGGCCGTACTTGGGGCCGAACAGGTTCGCGAAGATGATTCCGAGCGCCACCAGGCTCGCCGCGTACGGCAGCAGGATCCCGACGCGCCAGCCGGTCGCGCCGCGCACCCGCGTCGAGAGCAACGCGGCCAGGAGCACGGCGATGATCAGCTGCGGCACGCTGGAGAGCAGGAAGATGCTCACGGTGTTCTCCAGCGAGTGCCAGAACTGCGCGTCGGCGAAGAGCTCCTTGAAGTTGTCGAGGCCGATGAAATCGGGGTTGTCGTCGCCGGCGTCCCAGTGGAACAGCGACACGTACGCGGTGTAGAGCAGGGGGAACAGCCCCACGATGCCGAAGACGATGAAGAACGGCGCCACGTAAAGGTAAGGCGACGCCTTCACGTCCCAGCGGGACAGCCGGTCGCGCAGCCCCGGCCGGGGTGCGGGACGCCGCACCCCGGCCTGCGAGCCCTCGCGCGTGACGGTGGTCGTCACCGCGCGAGCTTCTTCGCGCCGTCCACGAGCTGCTGCCAGCCGTCGGCCGGCGACTTGCCCTGTTCCACGGCCTGCAGCGCGGGCGCCGTCACGTTCTCCTGGATCTGGCCGTCGTTCGGGCCCTTGTACTGCGCCTGCTTGACCTTCTTGGCCTGCGCCACGAACAGCTCGCCGATCTTCGCACCGCCGAAGTAGGCGTCGGTCTGGTTCAGCAGCTCGGGGCTTTCCAGCGCCTTGACCTGGCTCGGGAACGTGCCCTTCGCCTGGAACGCCTTGAGCTGCTGTTCCGGCGCCGTCAGCCACGCGGCCAACGCCGCGGCTTCACGCGGGTGCTTGCTCTGCGTCGGCACGGTCAGGTACGAACCGCCCCAGTTGCCGCCGCCACCGGGGAACGCGTCGGTGACCGCCCACTTGCCCGCGTTCTCCGGCCCGGCCTGCTCCTTGACCACGCCGAGCATCCACGCGGGACAGACCTTCGTCGCGAACGCGCTCTGCCGGAAACCCGAATTCCACTCGTTGCTGAACGCGGTGAGCTTCGCCGACTCGCCCTTGCCGACGGCGTCGGTCACCTTCGCCCACGCGTCCTTGATGCCCTGGTTGGACTCGACGGTGAGCTTGTCGCTCTTGTCGAGGTAGCCGACGGGCAGCTGGTTGACCATGGCGTTGAAATTCTGCGCGGCCGAGTCGAACCACGCCTTGCCAGTCTTCTGCGCGTACTGCGCGCCGGCCGCGAAGTAGCTGTCCCAGCTGGCGAACATGGCCTTCACCGACGCGTCGTCCGTCGGCAGCCCGGCCTGTTGGAGCAGGTCCTTGCGGTAGCACATCGCGTCGGGCCCGATGTCCGTGCCGTAGCCGATGAGCTTGCCGTTCTTGTCCTTGCCGGCTTCGTACTTCCACGACAGCCAGCGGTCCGGGCTCGCGTCGGCCGGGCCGATCTGGGTGAGGTCGTAGAACTTCGACGACTTGCTGAGAATTTCGGAGAGGTGGCCCTCCTCCACGGCCTGCACGTCGGCGAGGCCGGAGCCCGCCGCGAGCTTGGTCATCATGTCCTGCGCGTACGGGCCGCCCTGGCCCGTCTTGCGGTGGGTGATCTTGATGTTCGGGTGCAGCCGCTCGTACTCCGGGATCAGCGCTTCGTAGCCGAACTCCGTGAACGTGGCCAGCGTGAGCTCGATGTGCTCGTTGGGCCCGGCCGCCGCCGGGATGTCGCCGCTGCTGTCGCCACCGCCGCCACCGCACGCCGCCACGGCGAGCGCGGTCATCGTGATGCCCAGCGCCGTCGCCAGGCCCTTCCGGAACGTTGTCACCGTCGTCAACCCCTTGAAGGTTCAGTTTCTGGGAGCGCTCCCAGACGGTTGACGAGTCTGGGTCGGCTGGAGTTCCATGTCAAGGGTGGTTATCGGAGCGTGCCCTTCCGGGAGCGCTCCCTGAATCGTGCGGCTAAGCTGTCCGACGATCACGAGTGGAGGGGTGGTGCAGTGGCGCCTCGGTCCGAGGACGAGCGCCCGACGCTGGAAGACGTCGCGGCGTTCGCCGGTGTGTCGCGCTCCACCGCTTCGCGGGCGTTGAACGACGACACCTACGTCAGCGCGCGGTCACGAGAGAAGGTCTTGGCCGCGGCCCGCGATCTCGGTTACTCGCCGAACCAGGCCGCGCGGTCGCTGGTCACGCGGCGAACGGGTGCGATCGCCGTGGTGCTGTCGGAGCCCGAGGCGCGGCTGCTCGACGACCCGTACCGCACGGCCGTGATGCGCGCGGGCTACCGCGAGCTGGCCGACGTCGGCTGCCAGATGGTCCTGATCTTCAGCGACACGCGCGAAGACCTCACGCGCACGGTGCGTTTCCTCGAAGGCGGGCACGTCGACGGGGTGCTCGTGTTCGCGCCGCACCGCGCCGATCCGCTGCCCCGGGCGTTGCGGCTGCTGCGCGTGCCCGTCGTTTTCGGTGGCCAGGCCGCCGACCTGCGCCGCGGTGTGCACGTGGTCGACTTCGACAACGAAGGCGGCGCGCGGCTCGCCGTGCAGCACCTCGTGTCGGCCGGGCGCCGCCGCATCGCGACCATCGCCGGGCCTCAAGACCAGGGCGCGCCCATCGACCGGCTCGCGGGCTGGCGCAAAACCCTTGTCGACGCGGGCCTCGATCCGGCCGACCTTGCGGAGGAAGCCGACTTCACCCTCGCCGGCGGCGCCCGCGCGATGGCCGCCCTGCTCGACCGCGTCCCCGACCTCGACGCCGTGTTCGTGGCCAGCGACATGATGGCCGTCGGTGCCCTGCGCACCCTTTCGTCGGCCGGACGAGCCATCCCGGACGACGTCGCCGTGGTCAGCTTCGACGACAACGCCACGCTGGCGCCCGAGATGACGCCGCCGCTGACGTCCGTGCACCAGGATCCGCGCGAACAGGTGCACGCGATGGTGCAGACGCTGATGAACCTGCTCGACGGGCAGGAACCCAAGCCGCGTCAGCAGATCCTGCCGGTGTCGCTCACTGTCCGCGAGTCGAGCTGAGGTCCGTCAGGGGAACAGTCGGCGGAGCCGAGCCAGGCGCCAGAGTCGGTTCGGGGGCGGCCGACGCCGGAGTCTCCGCGACCCCGGCCACGACGACCGCCGCCAGGACCAGCGGCCGCCCCGAGCGGCCACCTCCGGCGGCGACCGGCCAGGCTCTTTCCGGTGCTCACGCCGGGTAATGCGCGTTGACGGTCGGGGGATTCCACTGATTTTCGGTGACCTGGGTCACGTCCGCGGCCGTGGCAGCACCAGGACGATCGGGACCCCTCCCGGCGGTCCCGGCCTAACTTCTGCGCCATGGGTGCGAACGAGAGCCGCGGGCGGGCCGCGGCCGGGCGGTTGCGGGCGATCGCGACGCCGCAGCTGTACCGGCGCAACCCGTTCCGGGTCACGGGGCTCAACGCGACGGTGTCCCGGCGGACGGTGCGCGAGCAGCGGCTGCGGGTGCTCGGCGTGCTCGAAGTCGGCGGCGCGCGCCCTCCCGGGGTGCCCGCCGACGCGACGCCGGAGGAGATCCGCGCGGCGTTCGACGCGCTCGGCAACATCGAGCACCGGTTCGTCGACGAGCTGTTCTGGACCTGGGGCACGCCCGAGGACTGCGGGTGCCCGCCGCAGCTGCACCACAAGCACGACCTCGCCGTCGCGGCCCACTCGGCCGCGCTCGAGGCCGAGACCGAGCACACCGAGGACCACCCGGCGCCGCTGTGGGACGAGGCCGCGCGCAGCTGGGCCGTCACGCTCAGCAGCGAGGCGTTCTGGGGTCACCTCACCCACCGCGTGGAGAGCCTGGGCGATCCGCGGCTCGACGAGTCCACTGTGGACGGTATGCGCAGCGCCCTTCCCGGCGCGCTCGTCGCCCCGCTCGTGGCCCTGACGGCCGAGTCGAGCGAGCCGCACCGGCTCGTGCGGTACCTGCCGCTCTTCGGCGGCGACAAGCACACCGTGGCCGACGCCCGCAGCGAAGCCGCCGAACCCACCTACGCGCGGCTGGAGAGCCTGCTGAAGGAGCTGCGCAAGCTCCTCGACGAGGGCAAGGCGCGCACTGCGGCCGAACGCGCGCTCGCGGAGCTCCCCGCGCCCCTCGACCGGCTCGAAGACCTGGTGCCGCGCACGGACTTCCGCCGTACGGCGAGTGTCACCGAACTCGCGGCGGTCTCGCTGAACAACATCGGCGTCGCGCTCGCCGACTCCGTCGGAGCACCCCACGGGCTGGTGAAGGACGTCTTCGCCCTCGCGACGCGATACACCACGGACCAGGACACGCTCGCCACCGTCAAGCGCAACCAGCAGGGCGCACTCGGCGCCGGCCGGGGCAACGCTCCCGTCGACATCGGGCAGCTCTGGAACACCGTGACCGGCCACATCAAGCGCGGCCGGTACAGCGACGCGACCCGCGTGCTGACCACGATCATCGAGATCGCGCCCCGCTCCGAAGATCGGGAACAGGCGCGCCGGATGATCGTCCAAATGCGACAGCTGGAGGACGGCGGACCACCACGGCGCCACGTCTCCGCGCCTCGGGTGTTCCTGGCGCTGCTGCACGTGGCCTTCGGTGTCACCCTGCTCGCCACGCTGCTGACCTCGCCGTTGCTGCCGGTGTTCCTCATCGGCGTGCCCGGCCTGGTCGGGGCGCTCGGCCTGGCTACCGACGCATCCGTCGGCCGCGGGCGGCTGCCCGCCCTGCTCGTGACCGATGCCGTGGCCGGGCTCGTGCTGTGGCTGGTGGATTCGACCGGCACGCCGATCCCCGCGTGGATCACCGTGGTGACCGCGGTGCTGCTGCTCGTGGTGGGGACCGTACGCATGCGCACGGAGAGGACAAGGGCGTGACGAACACCGAAGACCGGCGCCAGCGCCGGCACCACCGGGAGTTCCGCATCGAAGAACCGTTGTGGGGAGCGGAAGAACGAGCGCGGCTGCGGGAGCTCGCCACCCAGGTCTCGGCCCTGCTCGCGGTCGCGGAAGGGCCCACGAAGAGCTCACCCGGAGAACCGGCGGGGCCCCGGCTGTCCGAATCGGACCTGGCTGTTGCTGCGACGGCGTTGTGGCGCGCCCGCAAGAAGCTCACCGGCGCGCAGGACCGGGTGGCGAAACAGGCCGGGCGGTACCTGTCGGCGAGCCAGGACGCGCTCGACGCGGCAGGGGTGCTGATCCAAGACCACGACGGGGACCCGTTCGACTCCGGGCTCGCGCTGGAACCGCTGGTGTTCCAGGACGAACCGGGCCTCACGTCGGAGCGCGTGGTGGAGACGGTGCGGCCTTCGGTCTACCTGGCGGGGCGGCGGATCCAGATGGGGCAGGTCATCGTGGGGTGCCCGGTCGCCCCCGGCACGACGGCGGAGGAAGCTGATGCGGGACACCATTGATTTCGGCATCGACCTCGGCACGACGAACAGCGCGCTCGCCGTGCTGGACGGCGGCCAGGTCTCGGTGGTCAAGAACAACGTGCAGGGCGACTACACGCCCTCGGCCGTGTGGATGCCCAAGCCCGGCCTGATCCAGGTCGGTGCGGCGGCGAAGAGCCGCCGGGAACGCGACTCGGACAACGTCCAGGTCGAGTTCAAGCAGGCGATGGGCTTCGCCGACGCCCGGCGCACCTTCGCGCGCGCCGGGGTGTCGATGACGCCGGTCGAGCTGTCGGCCGAGGTGCTCAAGTCGCTGCGCGGCGACGCCGCCCGCCGCTTCGGCGAACCGCCGGCGGCCGCGGTGATCACCGTGCCCGCGGCCTTCGCGCTCAACCAGACCGAAGCGACGAGTGAGGCGGCGAAGCTCGCCGGCTTCACGGCGCCGTGCCCGCTGGTGCAGGAGCCGACGGCGGCCGCGTTCGCCTACGGCTTCCAGAACGAGACCCGCGGTGCCCACTGGATGGTGTTCGACTTCGGCGGCGGCACGTTCGACTCGGCGGTGGTCAGCACGGTCGACGGCGAGCTGTCGGTGCTGCACCACGCGGGCGACCTCGGGCTCGGCGGCAAGAACATCGACGCCGCCATCGTGAGCAGCCTGCTCGCTCCGGCTGCCGCGAAGGCCTTCGGGCTGACCGGCTTCACCGTCGAGAACCCGCGCTGGATCAACAACTTCGCGATCCTCCGCGCGGCCGCGGAGTCGGCCAAGATCGCGTTGTCGTCGACCGACGAGGCGCAGATCATGACGGAGCTGGACCGCGGCGACGGGGTGTTCGACACGTTCGAGCACACCCTGCGGCGGGAGGACGTCGACCGGCTCGCGTCGCCGTTCTACCTGCGCGCGGTGCACCTGTGCCGCGAAGCGCTGGCGCAGGCGAACCTGCGGCCGTCGGACATCGACCGGCTGTTGCTCGTGGGCGGCCCGACGTTGGCGCCCGGCCTGCGCGAGCTGCTCGCCGATCCGGCCGACGGCCTCGGCATCGAGCTCGACCACAGCCAGGACCCGAGCACGGTCGTGGCGCGCGGGGCCGCGATCTACGCCGGTACGGTGGCGTTGCCGCGCGCCAAGGTCGTGCCGAAGCGCGGTGAGTTCTCCGCGACCCTGTCCTACCCGAAGACCACGAGCCTGCTGTCCGTCCCGGTCTCCGGCCGGTTCGAGACGCCGGGGGGCGCCGATTGGAGCAGCTTCCGCGTGGTCCTGAGCGATTCGCAGCGCCGGCCGCAGTACCGCAGCGCGGAGGTCGCGCTGTCCCCGGACGGCACGTTCACCCTCGACGTGCTGCTCAAGGAGCTGGTCTCCAACCGGTTCGAGGTCGAGCTGATCGACTCCACGGGCGCGCGGGTGGCGGTGAACCCGCCGGGGTTCACGATCACCCACTGGACGAACGAGATGCGGGGCCAGACCGTGGTCAACAGCGTCGGCCTGACCGAGGCCGACGGCACGTTCACCCCGATGCTGATGAAGAACCGCCCGCTGCCGGCGCAGATCACGCAGCGGTTCTACACCACCGCCGGCGTGCACCGCGCCGACACGGCCTCGGTCATCCGCATCCCCATCGCCGAAGGGGAGTTCCGTCGCGGAGAGCGCAACAAGCAGGTCGGGCTGATCGAGATCAAGGCCCAGGACGTCCGCCGCGACCTGCCGCGCGGCAGTGAGATCGAGATGACCTTCAAGATGGACGAGTCGCGCCTGGTCGAGGTCACCGCCTTCGTTCCGTTGCTCGACGCGGAGTTCGAGGCCGCTGTCGAACTGGGCAAAACCACGGTCCCCGAGGCGCCGGCACTGCGCCGTCAGCTCAACGAGCTCGAAGCCCGCCACGAGCAGTTGCGCTCCGAGGCCGAGAACGCACGGTCGGACCGCGCCCGCGGCCTGCTGATGCGGCTCGACGAGCGGGGCACGGTCGCGGCGGTCCGCGAGGAGGTCACGTCGAGCGCGACCGACGAGGGCGCGGCGGTCGCGGCCGAGCAGCGGATGCGGGAAGTCCAGGCGGAGCTCGACGACATCGAGGAAGAACTGCGCATCCCCGACGTGATGGCTCGGCTGCGCGACCAGATCGAGCACTGCCGGGAGCTCGTCGACCGCGTCGGCTCCGACGAGGACCGCACCGAGCTGGCGGAAATCGAACGCCGCTACGAGACCGCGCGCGACAGCCGCGACGCCGCGGCCGCCGAACGGGTCTCCGACCGCGCCACGGACCTCCAGGTGCTGCTGCTGCGCCGCGACGGCTCGCTCGACGAGGAGATCTTCCGCGCCCTGTGCGCGGCACAGGACCGGATGACCGATCCGGCCCGTGCCCGAGAGCTCATCCGCGAAGGCGAGCACGCCCTCGCCACGCGCAACTGGCCCGCCCTGACGGACGTGAACCGCCGGCTGCGAGCGCTGCTGCCGCCCGACCCCCGGGGTGAGCCCGGGCCCGGCATCCTGCGTCAGGAGCGTTCGTGATGACCGTGTTCAGCGGGCTTTCCGAGGAGCTGACGCTCGCGGAGGCGGCCGACCTGGCCCGCCTCGGCGACTACGCGGCCGCCGCGGAGCTGCTGCAGCGCGAAGCCACCGACGACGTGACGCGGCTGGACCTGCTGGCTCGCGTCCACGCGCAGGCCGGTGATCTGGAGCAGGCCGACGCGGCGTGGGCCCGGGTGCTGGAGCTGGCGCCGGAGTCGGCGTCCGCGCTGGCCGGACGGCGGCTGATCGCGAAGATCCGGTCGGGGCGGCTGCGCAAGCGCCCGATCGGCCGGCGGCTCGCGGCCGCCGGTGCGGCGGTGGTGGTCGTGGCCGGGGTTGCGGTGATCGTGGCGACGCTGCCGTGGTCCGCTTCGGAGCCGGCGCCGACGGCCGCACCCGTCGCGACGACCAGCCCCGCTGTGCAGGCCGAGCTGGACCGGTTGCACGCGTCGCAATCGCAGGCGGCCGAGGCGGAGCAGGGCCGGCAGCAGAAGCTCACCGCGCTGGCGGCGCACCTCGGCGGCGACGGCGTGCAGGTCATCACCGGCTCGGCCGTCACCATCACCTTCGACGAAGGGCTCTTCGGCCCCAATGCGATCAGCCCCAGCGCCGACGGCCGGCGTGCGCTGGAACGCTGGGGCGCAGTCCTCAAGGGACAGGACGTGCGAGTCACGGTGATCGGCCACGGTGTCGTCGTGCCGGGTGGCCCGGCGACCGGCGGCTCGTCGACCGCGCTGGCCCGCGCGGCTTCGGCGGCGCGCGTGCTGGCGACGGCGAGCGGCCTGCCGCTCACGACGTTCGCGATCACCAGCGCCGACCAGGCCACGCCCGTGCACGGGGGCACGGACGCGGCCGCGAACCGCACGGTGACGCTGGAGGTGGCGCCGCGCTAGGTCTCAGGCGCCGATCGCGTCGAGCTCGGCCACGACGTCGGCCGGCAGCTCGAGCGCGGCGGCCGCGACGTTCTCCCGCAGGTGCCCCATCGACGACGTGCCCGGGATCACGGCGATCGCGGGCGAGCGCTGCAGCAGCCACGCCAGCGCGACCTGCATCGGCTTCGCGCCGAGCCGCGCGGCGCACGCGTCGAGCGCCGAGGACTGCAGCGGGCTGAACCCGCCCAGCGGGAAGTACGGGACGAACGCGATGCCGAGCGCGGCGCACTTGTCCACGAGGTCGTCGTTCTCGCGGTGCGCGAGGTTGTAGGCGTTCTGCACGCACACCACCGGCGCGATCTCGCGCGCGACGTCGAGCTGCGCGCCCGTCACGTGGCTCACGCCGAGGTGGCGGATCAGACCCTGTTCCCGCAGCTCGGCCAGCACTGAAAACGGTTCCACGATCGACACGTCCACGGGGTAGCCGCCCGTTTCGTCGCCCAGGCGCAGGTTCACCACGTCGAGCGCCTCGACGGCCAGGTTGCGCAGGTTGTCGTGGACGGCGGAGATCAGCTCATCGCGCGTGAGCGCGGGCGGCCAGCCGCGGTCGGCGCTGCGGCGCGCGCCCACCTTGGTCACCAGCACCAGCTCGTCCGGGTAGGGCGCGAGGTTGGTCCGGATCAGCTCGTTGACGGTGTGCGGGCCGTAGTAGTCCGACGTGTCGATGTGCGTGATGCCCAGCGCGAGCGTCTCGCGCAGCACCGCCGACGCCTCGGCGAGGTCCTGCGGCGGCCCCCAGACCCCGGGACCGGCCAGGCGCATCGCGCCGTAGCCCATCCGGTTCACGGTCAGCTCGCCGAGCTGCAGGGTGCCGGCCGCCGTGGCGTCCGTCGTCATGTGGTGCTCCTCCCGGGACGGTGATCCGGCCGTCAGCCTAGTCCGGAGTGGACTGCGATCAGGTGCACGCGTGCTTCGACTTCAGCACCCGCTTCACCGACGCGGCCACGCGGTCCGCGGGCAGCTCGCCGCTCGACACCGCCTTCACGAGCCGGTCGAGCACCGCGCCGACGTCGCCGTTGCCCGAGGAGAACAGCGCCTCGTCGGCGCCCGCCTGCAACGCCTTCAGCACGGCGTCGGGCAGCGGGTACTGGTCGGTGATCGCCTTCATGCCGCCGAGGTCGTCGGTGATGATCGGGCCGGTGAAGTGGTAGTCGCCGCGCAGCAGCTGATATGCGGCGGGGGAGATGGACGCGGGCACACCGTTCGTGAGCCCCGGCACGTCGAGGTGCCCGACCATCACTTCGACGGCGCCGTAGTCGGCGATGTTCTCGTACGGCTTGAGGTCCACCTTGCGCAGCTGGTCGAGCGGCGGCGTGGTGACCGTGCCCTTGTGCGAGTCGCCGGATCCGTGGCCGTGGCCGGGGAAGTGCTTGAGCACCGGTGTCACGCCGCCCTGGCGCAGGCCTTCGGCGAACGCCATCGCGTACTGCCGGACCTTGGCGGGATCCGAGCTGTACGAACGGTCTCCGATCACCGCGTCGTCCGGTTCGTCGCTCACGTCGGCGTCGGGCGCGTAGTCGACGGTGATCCCGCGCGCGTGCAGCTGCTTGCCCCGCTGCACGCCCAGCGCGCGGACTTCGGCGGGCGTCTTCGTGGCGGCCAGCTCGCGCGCACTCGGCATCGAGCCGTCGAGGTCGTCGATGCGCTGCACGCGCCCGCCCTCTTCGTCGACCGAAACGGACACGGGGATCTTCGCGGCAAGTTGCACGGCGTCGAGCGCGTGGTTCTGCAACAGCGTGGTTTTATTGCCTCCCACGAAGAACCCGCCGATCTGCTGCTGCTGGACAAGTTTTGTCACCGCCGCGGGATTCGCGGCGTCGACCCCCGGGACCACCAGCTGAGCCACCCGCGCGCGCACGTCGAGTGAAGAGATCAGCGAGTCGCATGAAGACGGTGAAGCCGGCCGTGAAGACGGCGGCTGTGCCGGCTCCGACGACACCGTCGGGGCGGCGCTCGTGCTCGGCTGAGCACCCGGTTCGGCCAGCGCGGTACCGGAAACCGTGTGGGTGGAAGCACATCCGGCGAGGGTGCCGGCGACCAGCACGGCGCCGCCGATCGCCGCAGGTAGCCGCTTCCGTACGGGCATCTTCATGAATTCCTTACATGTTCGGTCCCGGTGTACTCGCGACGCTGGTGGAACCCCTGGTGGGAGCCCAACTTCACGTCGTGAAGAATGACTTCATCGCGGCTAGAGAATTCGTGAAGCCGCTGTCTCCAGACTGGCAGACACGGGATGAGTGTTTCTTCAGGGAGGTAGCAGCGATGGATCAGGTCAGGGTGGCGGCGTGGGCTTCGGATCCCATCGCGCTCGCGGGGCTCATCGACCACCTGCGGGCGCGGCCCGAGGTGCAGGTGCTGCCCGGCCCGCGGCGCGGGGAAGCGGCGGTGCTCGTGTTCGCCGCCGGCCGCGTGACGCCGGAGCTCAAGGCCGCCCTGCGCGCGGCCGCCTCGGAGACGCCGGCCGCGATCGTCCTCGTCGCCGGGTACGTCGACGCCGAAGAGCTGCCGGAACTGGCCGCGTGCCACGTCGTGGCCGTGCTGCCGCGCGAGGCCATCGCGGGCGACCGGCTCGTGCGCAGCATCACCGCCGCCGCGTCGGGCAAGGAGACCTCGCTGCGCGACCTGCTGGGCCAGGCCGAGAGCCTGCAGCACACCGCCGGGGGTGCCGCGCTGTCGCCGCGCGAGGTCGACGTGCTGCGGCTGATGGCCGAGGGCTGGGACACCGCGGAGATCGCCGGGAAGCTCTGCTACTCGGAACGGACCGTGAAGAACGTCATCTACGGGATGACCAATAGGCTGAAGCTGCGCAACCGACCGCATGCCGTCGCCTACGCCCTGCGCGCAGGTGTTATCTGAGGGAAGCTCACCCCGTGCGAAAGCTGACCCGGCGCCCGGCCGTCGCCGTCCTGACGACCGCGCTCCTCCTGCTGGTGACCGCTTGCAGCGGCGGCTCGGCCGCCGAAGGCGGGAAGATCAAGCTGACCGTGGCCACCTTCGGTGAGTTCGGTTACGCCCCGCTCTTCGCCCAGTACGAGAAGGATCATCCGAACATCGAGATCCAGAGCCGGGTCACCGACTTCGACACGCACTTCAAGACGCTTGCCACGCAGCTCGCGGCGGGCCACGGCGCGGCCGACGTCGTCGCCATCGAGGAGCAGCAGATCCCCAAGTACCTCGGGGTGAAGGACAAGTTCGTGAACCTCGCGGACTACGGCGCCGACCAGCTGCAGAACCAGTGGGCGCCGTGGAAGTGGGCCCAGGGCACGAAGGACGGCGACGTGCTCGGCCTCGGCACCGACATGGGCAGCCTCGCCATGTGCTACCGCCGCGACCTCTTCCAGCAGGCCGGCCTGCCGACCGACCGCAAGGCCGTCGCGGCGCTCATGCCGACCTGGGAGGCGTACGCCCAGCTGTCGCAGCGCTTCACCGACAAACTGCCGAAGGTGAAGTTCGCCGACTCGGCTGGAACCGTTTTCACGGCGATGCTGAACCAGTCGCCGGAGAACTACTTCTCCTCCCGCGACGATTCCTACATCGCGGACAAGAACCCCGCCGTGCGCAACGCCTTCATGCTCGCCGGCACCCTCGCGCAGAAGGGCCAGACGGCCGGCGCGACCACGTACACGCAGGCCTGGAACGTCGCGATCAAGCAGGGCACCTTCGCCACGATCGCGTGCCCGGCCTGGATGCTCACGCAGATCAAGGAAGCCGGCGGCGACGGCAATACCGGTAAGTGGGACGTGACGACCGTCCCCGGCGCCAGCGGCAACCAGGGCGGCTCGTTCCTCTCGATCCCGAAGCAGAGCGAGCACCCTAAGGAAGCCTACGACCTCGCGAAGTGGCTCACGGCGCCCGAGCAGGAGAAGAAGCTCTTCCTCTCCGACGGCATCCTGCCGAGCGAGCCCAGCGTCTACAAGGACCCGCAGGTCGTGAACCACACCGACCCGTACTTCTCCGGCGCGCCGATCGGCCAGATCTACGCCGCGTCCGCCGACACCCTTCGTCCCAACTACCGCGGCCTGCACGACGCCGACGTCCGGCCGGAGTTCGGCCGGGCGCTCGGGCGGATCGAGGACGGGTCCGAAAAGGTCGACGCGGCCTGGGCGGACGCCGTGAAGCTCGGCCGCGAGGCCATCAAGTAAGGCCCCGCATGCGCGGCTCCCTGTCGGCGCGTTGGGACCGCAAGGTCTCGCCGTTCCTCTTCATCGCCCCGTTCTTCGCCGTGTTCGTGGTGTTCGGCGCGTTCCCGCTCGTCTACACCGCCTGGGTCTCCCTGCACGACTGGGACCTGCTCGCCGGTGACCAGGGCGGGTTCGGGCTCGCGAACTACGCCGAGCTGTTCACCGACGGCCGGTTCTACAACGCGCTGTTCAACACCACGAGCATCTTCCTGCTCGCCGCGATCCCCGAGTTCTTCCTGGCGCTCGGGATCGCGGCGCTGCTGAACCGGCCGCTGCGCGGGGCGACGTGGTGGCGCACCGGCGTGCTGCTGCCCAACGTGGTGTCGGTCGTGGCCGTGGGGCTGGTGTTCGCGCAGCTCTACAGCCGCGACTACGGCGTGGTCAACGAGGTGCTCGGCTGGTTCGGGATCGACCCGATCTCGTTCCAGGCCCGCAAGTGGTCCTCGCACCTGGCCATCGCGACGATGGTGATGTGGCGCTGGACCGGCTATAACTCGCTGATCTACCTGGCCGCGATGCAGGCCGTGCCGCAGGACCTGTACGAGGCGGCGGCGCTCGACGGGGCTTCGCGCTGGCGGTCGTTCTGGTCGGTGACGGTGCCCGGCATCAGGCCGACCATCGCGTTCACGGCCGTCGCGGGGACGGTCAACGGGCTGCAGCTGTTCGCCGAGCCGCAGCTGTTCGACGCGACGGGCTCCAGCGGCACGGGCGGCAACGACCGGCAGTTCCAGACGCTCACGATGTACCTGTACGAAAAGGGGTTCGGCAAGTTCGACGCGGGTTACGCGTCGGCGCTGTCGTGGGTGATGTTCGTGTTCTGCGTGCTGTTCGCGTTCTTCAACTACCGGCTGGTCCGCCGGTTCGTGAGCGCGCCGTGATGCCGCGGCGGCGCGCGGGCGCGTGGGTGTACGTGGTGCTGGTCGGCGTGGTCGGCGCCTCGCTGTTCCCGCTGTACTGGTCGTTCGTGATCTCCACCCGGGACAACTCGGCGATCGGGGAGACCTCGCCGCTGCTGCTGCCGGGCGGGCACCTGTTCGAGAACATCCGGCGCGTGTTCGACACGGTCGACTTCTGGCTCGCGATCGGCAACTCGCTGATCGTTTCCGTGACGGTGATGGTGTCCAATGTGGTCCTCGCGAGCCTGGCCGGGTTCGCGTTCGCGCGACTGAGGTTTCCGGGCCGCAACAGTCTTTTCCTGTTCGTGGTCGGCTCGGCGATGGTGCCGGCGCAGCTCGGCGTGATCCCGCTGTACCTCGTGGTCGGCGACTTCGGCTGGTACGGGAAGCTGGAGGCGGTGATCGTGCCGGCGCTGGTGAGCGCGTTCAGCGTGTTCTGGATGCGTCAGGCGTGCGAGGGCGCGGTGGCCAGCGAGCTCGTGGACGCGGCCACTGTGGACGGAGCCTCGGTGGTGCGCACGTTCTGGCACGTGGCGGTGCCCGCGATCCGGCCGCAGGCCGCGGTGCTGGCGATGCTCACGTTCATGGCCACGTGGAACGACTACTTCTGGCCGCTGGTGGTGCTCGACCCCAACGAGACGCCGACCGTGCAGGTGGTGCTCTCGCAGCTGGCCAGCGGGTACTACACCGACTACGCGCTGATGCTCACGGGCGCGACCCTCGGCGTGCTGCCGGTGATCGCGCTGTTCCTGGTTCTGGGGCGCTACATCGTGCGGGGGATCCTGAAAGGTGCTGTCCATGGCTGAGCTCGAGTTCCCGTCCGGCTTCTGGTGGGGCGCGGCGACCGCGTCGTACCAGATCGAAGGCGGGGTGACCGAGGGCGGCCGCGGACCGTCCATCTGGGACACCTACAGCGCGACGCCGGGCAAGGTCCTCAACGGCGACACGGGTGCCGTCGCGTGCGACCACTACCACCGCTACGGCACGGACGCCGCGCTGCTGTCCGAGCTGGGCCTGCCGGTGTACCGGTTCTCGGTGGCGTGGCCGCGCGTGATGCCCGACGGCCGCACCCGCAACGCCGAGGGCCTCGCGTTCTACGACCGGCTCGTCGACGAGCTGCTCAGCCGCGACATCCTGCCGGTGCTCACGCTCTACCACTGGGACCTCCCGCAGGCCATCGAGGACGCCGGCGGCTGGCCCGCGCGGGACACGGCCTACCGGTTCGCCGACTACGCCGCCGTGGTCCACGACTACCTCGGCGACCGCGTGCCCCAGTGGACGACCATCAACGAGCCGTTCTGCGCCGCGTTCCTCGGCTACGGCAGCGGCGTCCACGCGCCGGGCATCCAGGATTACGACACCGCGCTGGTCGCCGCGCACCACCTGCTGCTGGGCCACGGCCTGGCGATGCGGGCGCTGACGGAACAGGCCCGCCCCGGCCAGGACTTCTCGCTGGCGCTGAACTTCGCGCCCGCACTGGCCGACGGGGACACGGATGCGCACCGCGAAGCCGTACGCAAGTTCGACGGCATCCACAACCGCTTCTTCCTCGACCCGGTGCTCGGCCGCGGCTACCCGGCCGACGTGATGGCCGACGTCGAACACCACGGCGGCCGGTTCGCCGCGTCCATTCAGGACGGTGACACCGACCTCATCGCCGCGGCCATCGACTGGCTCGGCGTGAACTACTACGCCCCCGCCCGCGTCGCGCCGCTGGCCGACCCGCTCGCGACCAGCAACTGCCCGCTGCCCGGTTTACGCGGAATGGACGTCCTGCCCGCCCGCGGCCCGCTGACGTCGTTCGGCTGGGAGCAGACGCCGTCGTCGCTCACGGACCTGCTGGTGTGGCTGAACTCCCACACCGGCGGCCTGCCCCTGGTCGTCGCCGAGAACGGCGCCTCCTTCGAGGACACCGTCGTCGACGGCCGCGTCCACGACCCCGCCCGCGTCGCCTACCTCGACACCCACATCCGCGCCGTCCACGACGCCCTCGCGCGCGGCGCCGACGTCCGCGGCTACCTGGCGTGGTCCCTCCTGGACAACTTCGAATGGGGCATGGGCTACACCCAGCGCTTCGGCGTCGTCCACGTCGACTTCGACACGCAGGTCCGCACCATCAAGGACTCGGGCCGCTTCCTGGGCGAGGTGGCGAAACTCAACCGCCTGCCTGACCCTGCCTGACCCGCCCCAATGTGGCGTTGGGTGCGCCCAGCGCACCCGATGCGGCGTTCGGTCCGCTGGACGCACCCAACGCCGCATGGGGGTGCGTGGAACTCAGCCGATCCGCCGCGCCACCGCGTTCGCGACACCAGACCGCGACGGCGACTCCAGCTTCCCCAGCAACCGGGCCACATGCGCCTGCACCGTCCGCCGCGGCAGCGCCAGCTCCGTGGCGATGTCGGGATTCGACCGCCCCTCCGCCACCAGCGTCGCGATCCGAACCTCCAGCGGCGACAGCGAATCCCACCCATGCCCCGGCCGGGCGGTGGCCACGAACCGCCCGCCACGCCGGACCCCGAGTTCCCGCAGGCGCTTCTCCGCCCGCTGCAAGTCCCACCGGGCCGACAGCGACGTGTACAGCTCAGCCGCCTCGTCCAGCGCCGCGTGAGCCGCGGGCAGGTCCTCGGTGCGCGCGAGCAGCACCGCCGCGTCCTCCAACGCGGCGGCGAGCTCCGGGCGGCGGCCGACCGAGCGGAAGTGCTCGACCGTCCGCAGCACCGGCGCCGGGTCGCCGTCGATGAGGCCGCGGCACCAGTCCATGGCCGCGTGGGCGCGGGCCGGTTCGCGTTCCTTGGCGGCCTCTTCCTCGCACACCGCCAGCCCCCGCAACGCGAGCGCCTGGTCTCCGGCCTCCAAGGCCAGCCCGACGAACATCGGCAGCCACTGGTGCCGCAGCATCATCTGGGCGTAGGTCGGGTTGAGGATCGGTTCGAGGACGGCCAGCGCCTCCTTGATCTCCCCGCGCTGCCACGCCACCACCGAGTTGGCTACCAGCAGGAAGTCGAAACTCTCCCGCTCGGCACCGGTCGCCGGCGCGTACTCCTCGGCCGCGTCCAGATGCGCCGCCGCCTGCCCGCGCTCGCCGCGGCGGGCGGCGATCAGCGAAGCCACGCCGTGCAGCAGCAACGCAGCCGCGCCGGGTTCGCGCAGGCCGTAGAAGGTGATCGCCGGCCCGTCTTCCGTCACGGTGTCGAGCTCGACCAGGGCCTCGTCCCAGCGCCCCTCCCAGTACCGGTGCACCGCGACCGACACCTGCAAGCCGATCGGCATCGAATGCCGCTGCGCGATCTCGCCGGCGGCCTGCAGTGTGCGGTCCGCCTCGCCGAGCCGGTCGAGGTTCTGCAGCGTGAACACGCGGTTGTCCAGCAGGTCCAGGTGCAGGTCGGCCAGCTCGTGCTCGTCGCCGACGGCCTCGATGGCCTCGTCGATGTGCGCCAGCGCGCTCTCGTGGTGGCGGCGCACGGAATCCACCAGCCACAACGTCTGCAACGCGTGCGCCGACAGGTACGGGTCCCCGTCGGCCTCCGCGCGGGCCTGGTGCGCGCTGGCCTCCGCGACGTCGAGGTCGTCCAGCCCGCCGCGGCGGAAGTTGGCCAGCAAGTGCCGGCGACGCACGTGCCAGATCTCGGGCAGCGCCGGATCGTCCTCGGCCTCTTCGAGCGTCTGCACGGCGAGCGCGACGGCCCCGCGCCGGAACCGCAGCGTGGCCAGCAGGTGCCGCATTTCCGCGACGTTCTCCGGATCCTGCGAAAGCTCAAGCGCTTGCACGGCAAGGGTTTCCGGGTTGCGCTCCAGTCGGAAGAGCACCTTCGTCAACGCGGTGATCAGCGCCTCGCGCCGCGGGTCGGCCGCCGAGCACGCCGTGAGCGCGCGCTCCAGCAGCTCCACGGCGATCAGCGGCGCCCGGTTGGTCACGGCCGACTGGTTCTCCGTCAGCCAGTCCAGCACCCACGGGTCCACAGTGGATGGAGCCGCCACGAGCTGCTCGGCCACCCGCTTCACCGGCGCGCCGATCCGCGCCAGCGCCTCCGCCGCCTGCCGGTGCAGCGCCGCCCGCGTGCCCGACAGCAGCCGGTTGTACAACGCCTGGCGCAGCAACGGATGCCGGAACGCGAGCTGCGTGCCCGTGTCGATGAGGACGTTGGCCGCCACCGCTTCTTCCAGCGGCGCCAACAGGTCCGACGGCCGGATGCCCAGCACCGCGGCGATGTCGCCGACCGCGAACTCCATGCCCAGCAACGCACCCCAGCGCAGCACGTCCTGCGTCTCGGCCGGCAGGAAGTCGAGCCGCCGGTCGACGGCCGCCACGAGCGAGCGCGGCGTCTCGAACTCGGCGGGGTCGTCGACGTCGGCGTACCCACTGTCCACTTCGACCGCACCCGCGCGCACGAGCACGTCGACCATTTCCTTGACGTACAACGGGTTTCCCGCGGCACGAGCGGCCAGCTCACGCAGACCGGGGCCGGGATCCGCGCCCAGCAGGCCTTCGATCAGCCGTACGACGTCGTCGGACACCAGCGGTTCGAGATCCAGCACCACGCCGTCGCGCGACTCGACGCCGCGGCGCAGCTGAGCGAGCTCTGCGCGGTCGGGTGCGGGCCGGGTCGCGGCCACGAGCAGCAACGGCAGCTGCCGCGTCGCCGCGCACAGCCGGTGCCACACGAGCACGCTCGACTCGTCGGCCCACTGCAGGTCGTCGATCACCAGCACCAGCGGGGCGTCGGCGCACAGCTCGTCGACCAGGGACAACAGCCGGTCGACGGCTCCGAGCACCGGGTCGCTCGAACCCCACGCGCGTTGCGCCGGCCCCTCGCCCATCAGCTCCTTCGCCACGCGGGCGCGACGCGGATCCGGCGAGGCGGCGTCGATCGCGAGGCACTCCAGCATCACCTGCAGCGGGAACCGGGTGCTCAGCTCGTCGGCCGCCACCCACGCGAGCTGCAGCCCACCGCCGGTGGCGTAGCTGAACACGCGCGTGAGCAGCTCCGACTTCCCGATGCCCGGCTCGCCCTCGATCCACACGGCCCGGCCCCGCCCGTCGCGGACCTCGGCCAGCAGCTCGCTCAGCTGCGCCGACTCGGCTTCGCGGCCGAACAACGGGCTGTCGTCCCCGTCGTCCAGCGCCCGGCTGACGCGCGGCGGCAGCACGGAAATCGGCTCGGGACCGGCCGGCGGCTCCGGCGTCTTCGCCTTGGGCAGGTCGAGCGCCGGGTCCTGCTCCAGCACGCGCTGGTGCAGCTCCCGCAGCCGCGGCCCCGGCTCCACGCCCAGCTCCGCGCGCAGGGTGGCGCGGGCGTCGCGGAACACGTCGAGTGCGTCGGAGTGCCGGCCGCTGCGGTACAGCGCGAGCATCAGCGACTCGCGCACCGCCTCCCGCAGCGGGTGCTCGCCGACGAGCACGGTCAGCTCCGCGATCAGGTCCTGGTGGCCGCCGAGCTCCAGCACGGCGGCGGCGCGGCGCTCCAGCGTGTCGAGCCGCAGCTCGGCCAGGTGCTCGCGGTGGCGCTCGGCGAACTCGCCGGGCACGCCGGACAGCGCTTCGCCGTGCCAGAGGGCGAGCGCGGCGTCGTACTCCGCGGCGGCCTTGTCGTGGTCACCGGCGGTGGCGTGCTGCTGGGCCTGCTCGCGGTGGCGTTCGAACACGGCCGCGTCGAGGCCCCCGGGCTCCAGCGCGAGCGAATAGCCTCCGGCGTCGGACACGAGCACGCCCGAGGCCGCCCACTTCGTGCGCTCGGGGTCGAGCGCGCGCCGCAGCCCCGAGATGTAGGTGTGCACGCTGCCCTCGACGCTGGCGGGCGGCGAGTCGCCCCACACCCCCGCGATGAGCTCCGCGCGTGGCACGGACCGGCCTGCGTTGACCGCGAGCATCGCGAAGATGGCACGCTGGCGCGCTGGCCCGAGCTTGATCTCGGCCGGACCTCGCCAGGCCCGCAACGGGCCGAGCACGTCCACCCGCAACCCGCTGTGCGCATCCCCTGGCATGCCGTTCCATTCGACGTACCGGTCTGACTCGCCGAGCTTACCGGGAGCCGGTGATCACCCGGCATCGTACGAGTGGCCGGCATCCACCGATGCCCCCGCCACCACCCTCAACGGAGGCGCTGCGCGCCCATGTTCGACTCAAAAGCCCATCGGCCAGTCCCGCTCAGCGGGGCGCGCCGGGGAAAAGCGGGATCATTCCCCCGCCGCGCGGCTGCGCACGGGGTTCGCGCGGCGGATGCCGTGCGGGTGCATCCGGGTCTCGGCCCGGCGCACGTCCCACGCCGCGCCGAGCGTGGTGTAGCTGGTGAGCGCCGTGCGGAACGCCGAGCGGGCCTCGTCGAGCCGGCCGTGTTCCGCCAGCAGGATCGCGGCGTCCTCGGTGGCGCGCGCGTGTTTCAGCACCCGGCCGGCGGCCTCGTAGTGCGCGGCCGCGCCGAGGATCGCGTCGGGATCACTCGCGACCAGGCCGCGGCAGTGGGCCGCGGCGGCCATGTGCGCGGGTGGGACATCGGTGCCCTCGGTGTCACCGATCAGCCGCAGCGCCTGGTACGCGTAGTGCGTCTCGCCCAGCTGCATCGCCAGGCGCACCAGGTCGGGCAGCCACTGCTGGCGCGCCGAAGGCGGATAACCCTGGTCCAGCAACGGGGTCAGCGCGGCGAGCGCCGCCTCCGGGTTGCCCTCCAGTTCGGACAGCTGCGCCTCGGCGGCCAGCAGGTAGTCGCCGCCGTTGGGCTCGAGGCCCTGCGGCCAGTGCTGGTGCGCAGCGGCGTCGAGGTGTGCGCTCGCTTCCTCCGGCTCGTCGCGGTGGCTCGCGATCAACGCGCCGACGCCGTGCACGAGCAGCGCGGAACCGGGGCTGCGCAACACGTAGGACGCCGTCTCCGCACCGCCCTTGATCACCGTGTCGAGCTCGGCCAGCGCCTCGGGCCAGCGGCCGCGCCAGTAGTAGTGCACAGCGCCCGCCAGGTGCATCTCGCCGGGCACGGCGCGGGTCGCGGCCAGCCGGCGCGCGGTGCTGAGCGGTTCGGCGGCGTCGTCGAGGCCGTCGAGCACACCCAGCTCCGACAGGTCCGGTTCGGACGTTTCGTCCACGGCCAGGCGTTCGAGCGTCGCGCGCAGCGTCTCGTGCCGGCCGCGCCACATCTCGGGCACGTGCGGGTCGGCCAGCGTGCGACGGACCTCTTCGGACGCTTCGGCGAACTCGCCGCGCCGGTAGTAGATGTAGGCGAGGATCCAGCGCATCTCCGCGGCCTGCCTGCTGTCCTCGGTCCGCGCGACGACCGAGCGCGCCTCGGCTTCGGGCTCGCGGCCGAGCCAGAACAGCAGCCGCGCCAGCGTGGCCGTGAGCGGTTCGCGGGCGTCGGCGGGCAGCGAGGCCTGCGTGACCACGTGCTTGAGCAGGTCCACGGCCATGCGCGGCGCCTCCGTCGCGACCGTGCCGATGTGCTCGGTCAGCCAGCCCGTCACCCACGGGTCGACCTGCACCGGCGCGGCAGCCAGCTGCTCGGCCACGCGCTCGGGCGACGCACCGGCGCCCTGGAACGCCTCGGCGAGCTGGCGGTGCAGCGCGACGCGCATGGCGGCCGGCGTCTTTTCGTACAGCACGCGGCGCAGCAGCGGGTGGCGGAAGGTGAGCAGCTCGTCGGACTCGGTGAGCACGCCGGCCGCGAGCGCCTCCTCGACGGCGCCGACGAGCGCGGTCGCCTGCCGCTCGGTGGCGATCGCGATGTCCGACAGCGAGAACTCCTTGCCCAGCAAGGCCGCCCAGCGCAGGACGTCGCGCGTGCCACTGGAGAGGAAGCTCAGGTACAGCGTGACGCGCGAACCCAGCGGTGCCGGGATCGTGCGGCAGCTGTTGCCGTCGACGATCGCCTGCGCGCCGTCGAGCAGGATCATCGCGTTGGAGAGCAGCGTCTCCACGATTTCCTTGGCGTAGCGCGGATTTCCCGACGCGAACGCGATCAGCGTGCGCAGCACCTGGCCCGGCGGGGCGCCGGCGAGATCACCGGCGAGGTCGCGGATCGCGCTTTCGGGCAGCGGCCCGAGCGTGAGCAGCTCCGTGCCGTCCGCCGCCAGCTCCGCGCGCAGGCCGTCCAGCTCGGCGGGACGGGGGACCGGGCGGCACGCGCCGATCAGCAGCAGTGGCAGCCGCCGCGTCTCACGGCTGAGGTAGCGCCACACGCGCAGCGTGGTGTCGTCGGCCCACTGCAGGTCGTCGACCACGAGCGCGAGCGGTTCCTCCGCGCACAGCTCGCGCACGAGCCCGAGAATGCCCTCCACCGGGTCGGCGCCGGGGTTCTCGGCGAGCGCGACGGCCAGCTCCGCGCGGCGCAGGTCCGACGCGCGCGGGTGCACCCCGAGCGCGTCGAGCAGCGGCCGCAGGGCGAAGCGCTGGTCGAGCGCGTCGGCGGAGGCGAACAGCGGTTTGACGCCCGCGTCCTGGGCCAGCGACAGGGTTTCGGCGAGCAACGCGGTCTTGCCGATGCCGGGTTCGCCCTCGACCCACACCGAACGGCCGAGGCCGCCGGCGAGTCCGGCGACGGCCTCGCGCAGCAGCAACGTCTCGCTCGCGCGGTCGAAGAAGATCTCCGCGCGCGGCGGCAGCACCGGCAACGGGAACCGCGGCACCCGGGCGGGCGCCGGCGCCGGCCGTGGCGCGGGGGCCGGGGTCTCCACCGCGGAACCACCGCCCAGCAGCCGCTCGTAGAGCTCGCGCAGAGCCGGGCCCGGCTCGGTGCCGAAGCCCTCGATCAGCTTGTCCTGCAAGTCCGTGTACACGGCCAGCGCTTCGGTGCGGCGGTCGCCGAGCGCGAGCGCTCGCATGAGCAGCCCGTGCAGCGGCTCGCGGAACGGGTGTTCGCGCGCCGATTCGAGCAACTCGTCGACGAGCTCCAGGTGCCCGCCGTTGTCGAGCACGACCTCGGCGCGACGCTCGACCGTCGCGAGGCGCAGCTCCTCGAGCCGCGTGCGCTGAGACGCCGCGAACGGGCCGGGCAGGTTCTGCAGCGGCTCGCCGTGCCACAGCGCGAGCGCTTCGTCGAGCTTCGCCAGCGCCGGACCGCGTTCGCCCGCCGAGAGGTGGCGCTGGGCCTGGTCGCGCAGGGCCTCGAAGTGGTGCACGTCGACGGTCTCGGGCTCCACGCAGAGCGAGTACCCCGACCCGATGGACGCGAGCAGCTGCGGCCCGGTGCCTTTCGCACGGCCGGGCTCGAGCGCGCGGCGCAGGCCGGAGATGTAGGTGTAGATGCTGCCCTGAGCGCTGGCCGGGGGCGCGTCGCCCCACACAGCGTCGATCAGCTCTTCGCGGGAAACGGTGCGGTTGGGCGACATCGCCAGCACCGCGAGAACCGTGCGGCGGTGGGCGGAGCCCAGATCCAGTTCGGCGCTGTCGAGTTCCGTGTCGCCGCGCCAGGCGCGGACCGGGCCGAGCAGCCGGATCTTCGGCGCGGTGATACCGCCTGCCGCGCCGTCCGCTGCCGACATCGGTCTCCCTTCACGCGTTGACGGATCGTCACACGCCGGATGCCACTCGTGATCTTACGCCCGAACGGGTGGTGGAGCGGGCCGGGGCCGGGTCTCGCCGGCCGCCCTGACCGCCAGTCTCGGGGCGCGGTGTTGCGGCCACTCGGCGTGACGGCGAACACCGGGGAAACTCCGCCGCCGAGACCCCGGTGGAACGGCAGGCAAGGATATCCGAAAATCGGGCATACCACCTGGTCCCCGGTTTCGCCACCCCCCGTCGGTGGGTCACGCTCGGTGGTAAGCCCGCGCGGCACGGGTGCGGGTACTGGGGACGTGTGGTGAGGAGAGCGTCGTGAATTCGATTCCTCCGACGGTGGTGCCGGACGGTATGCGAGGTGCGGCGGGTGAGTTCGCCCGCGCCATAGACTCGGCCAACGCCCATTTGAGGCGGGTCAACAGCGAGATGGCGGCGCTGCAGGCGTCGTGGCGGGGCGACGCTTCGGTGCGCTTCGGCCAGGCGATGAACGACTGGGAGCAGCAGTACGACCTCATCCTGGGCAGGCTCGCCGACCTGCTCGCGGTCACCGGCGGCGCGGCGGACGCGCGCCCGGCCGCCGACGAGCGGGCGACGCCGTGGACGGGCGGCCTGAGCGGGATATGAGTCCAGGGCGCTTCGACTTCACCGACGCCGACGAGATCCTCGACCGGATGGGCAGGACGACCGGCGGGATCCGGGCCGTGCTGACGGAGCTGGAGTCCACTGTGGAACGGGACATGGCGGCCTGGACGCCGGAGGCGCAGGCGCGCTACTGGGCGGCCAAGCAGGCCTGGACCGAGGCCGTCGGGCGGATGCCCGACTGCGTCGAACGGGCGCGGGAGGCGTTCCGGGAGATCGCCGGGAACTCCGGCGCGGCGGGGCCGGGCGCCTGCGGGGTGTGCTCCGAGGCGTGAAGGCCGGCGTGAAGCCCGGGCCGACGGGTGGCTCAACCCTGCCGTCAAGACCCTCGTGAAGCGGCCCGTAGAGGACGCTGACCTGCGGTTATCCGGAGGTTCTTCACGATCGCGGCGGGCGTGAAGAATCTTGGTAAGAAAACGTGAAGTCGTCCGCGCGAGACTTGTCACCGTCAACCTGGAGTGGTGGTAGGAGATCTCGTGAAGCTCGTCAAAGTCGCTGTTCTCGCCTCGGACCCGATCACCAAGGCCGGCGCCGCGAGTCTGCTGGGCACCCGCGCCGAGCTGCAGGTCCTCCCCGAGGACTCGGCCGCGCAGGCCGACGTGGTCCTCGTGATGGAGGAGCACGTGACCGACCGCGTGCTGTCGCGGGTCAAGGAGCTGGGCCGCGAGTCCGAGCAGCTGGCCGGACCGCACCTCGTCATCGTCGCCGACCACTTCCGGGAGAGCGACCTGATGACCGCCATCGAGTGCGGCGTCGTCGCGATCCTGCCGCGCCGCGAGACCGGTGGCGCCGAACTCGTGTCCGCCGTGCTCACTGCCGGCGACGGCACCGCCAGCCTGCCGCCGCGCCTGCAGGGCGCGCTGCTCGGCCAGGTCCAGCGCATGCGCCGCGACGTGCTGGAGCCCAACGGCCTCACCCTGTCCGGCCTCGCCGCCCGCGAGTGCGACGTGCTGCGGCTCGTCGCCGAGGGCTACGGCACGGAGGAGATCGCGACGAAGCTCTGCTACTCGGAGCGGACCGTGAAGAACGTCCTCTACGGCCTGATGACCCGCTGCGGCCTCAACAACCGCGCCCACGCCGTGGCCTACGCCCTGCGTGCCGGCGCCATCTGAGCCACTTTCGCCGGGCGGCAGTGCCGCCGCCCTTTGCTCCGGGCCTTCTCCCGTTTCGTGGGAGAAGGCCCTTTTCGCGCTTTGTGGTTCAGACGTCCAGAATGCGCAGGCAGAGGCGGCGCAGGGTGGCGCGCAGGTCGTCGTCGGACAGGTGGTCCAGTCCTCGCAGCGCCGGGCCGAGCTCGGTGGCCGTCCAGTAGGCGGCGGTCTGGTCGGGTGTCGGGTGGTCGCCGAACAGCAGGCGCAGGCCGCGCCGGGCCTGGTCGTCGAGGGCCTGGCCGATGCTCTCGTGCCGCCGCGCGCCCGGGTCGGTGCGGCTGAGCGGCGAGACGGCGCGGTGGGCCACGACCTGCGCCACGAAACCGTCGACGAGCAGCTCGCGCCGCTGCTGTCCGGTTTGGACCTTCGCGGCTGCTTCGAGGAGTTCGTCGAACGCCGCGATGCTGCTCTGCAGGAGAGCCGCGAGGATGTCGGCCTTGGTGTGGAAGTAGTAGTAGACGTTGGCTTTCGTGACGCCCATCGTGTCGGCGATCAGCTGCAGCGACGTGGCGTCGAACCCGTGCTCGGCGAACAGTTCTCGCGCGGTGGCGAGCACCGTGCGCCTGGTCTTCTCGGCCTGCTCAGCCCGGGTGGGTGACACCCGGCGATGCTAACCCACGGTGTTGCTCGCCGGGATGGGCTACAGTGGTTTCATTAGCCGATCGGCTAATGAAATTTCGAGGGGAGACCCATGCGCGTACTGGTGACCGGCGGGACCGGCTACGTCGCCGGCTGGTGCCTCGTCGAGCTGCTGCGGCGCGGCTACGACGTGCGGACGACGGTGCGTTCGGCCGCCAAGGAAGCCGCCGTGCGCCGCGCGGTCGGCAGCGAGACCGACCCCGGTGACCGGCTGGAGGTCGTGGTCGCCGACCTGACGTCCGACGCCGGCTGGGCCGAGGCGGTGGCCGGCTGCACCTACGTGCTGCACGTCGCGTCGCCCCTGGGCGGCGACGGTTCGCGCGACCCCGACGCGTTCATCGGCCCCGCGCGCGACGACGCGTTGCGCGTGCTGAAGGCCGCGACCGAGGCCGGGGTCTCGCGGGTTGTGATGACGTCCTCGCTGGCCGCCGCCGCGCCGCCGATCGGCACGCGCAGCACCGAGGTGTTCGACGAGACCCTGTGGACCGACCCCGACGACCGCCGCCTCAACCCGTATCGCCGCTCCAAGGCCGTGGCCGAGCGGGCGGCGTGGGACTTCATCGCGTCCTCGGGCGGCGGCACTTCGCTGGCGACGGTGCTGCCGGGCGCGATCCTCGGCCCGGTGCTGGCCGGCCAGGCGCTCGGCTCGGTGCAGCTGATCGGCGCCCTGCTCGACGGCCGCCTCCCCGGCGTCCCGCGGCTCGGTTACAGCATCACCGATGTCCGTGACCTCGCTGATCTCCACCTTCGGGCCATGCTCGCGCCCGAGGCCGCGGGCGAGCGGTTCGTGGCCGTCGGCGAGTTCCTGTGGCTGCGCGAGGCGGCGCGCGAGATCCGCGCGAAGCTCGGCCCCGACGCCGCCAAGGTGCCCACGCGTGGTCTGCCCGACTTCGTGCTGCGCGGTTTCGCCCTCGTCAACGCGGGTGTACGCGAGGTGGCGCCGGACCTCGGCCGGAAGAACGTGTACACCTCGGCCAAAGCGCAGCAGGTGCTCGGCTGGCAGCCCCGGCCCGCGGCCGCGACCGTCGTCGACTGCGCGCGGAGCCTTGTCGCTGTCCACTGAGGACGGTTAGGGTGCGGATCATGGTGCAGACTGCGGTGGAGATCGCGCGCGCGGTGCGCGCCGGCGAGCTGGATCCCGTTCAGGTGACCAAGGAGGCCCTCGCCCGCATCGCGGCGGCCGACGGCGTGGTCGGCGCGTTCCGGCGCGTGCGTGCGGCGGAGGCGTTGGCAGAGGCGGCCGAGGTCGCGGCCCGCCCGGACCTGCGTGGCCTGCCGTTGGCGGGCGTTCCCGTGGCGGTCAAGGACGTCACCGAGGTCGCGGGCGAGTACGCGGGCTGGGGCTCGGTCGCCGGCCCGCAGACGCCGTTTCCTTCCGACGGGGTGATCGCCGCGCGGCTGCGCGCGGCGGGCGCCGTGATCGTCGGCCTCACCCGCGTGCCGGAGCTGTGCCTGTACCCGATGAGCGACGACCCCACCGGCGTCTCCCGCAACCCGTGGGAACCCGCCTACACGGCGGGCGGCTCCTCGGGCGGCAGCGCGGCCGCCGTCGCCGCCGGCCTCATCCCCATCGCGCACGGCACTGACGGCCTCGGCTCGGTGCGGTTGCCTGCCGCCATGTGCGGCCTCGTCGGCCTCAAGCCCGGCCGCGGTGTCGTGCAGGAGCCCACCGAGGGCTGGTACGGCATGTCCACGCACGGCCCGCTCGCCACGACCACCGCCGACGCGGCCCTGCTGATGTCCGTGCTGGGCGAGCGCCCTTCGCTGGCCGAGGTTCCGGTGCCGGGCCCGCAGCGCATCGCCTTCTCCACACAGGTCCCCGTCACGCGCGCCCCGCTCCCGCGCCCGCTCGGCCAGGCCGTCGCCCAGGCCTCGACGCTGCTGGCCGCTGCGGGTCATACCTTGACGGAAGCCACCCCCGCCTACGGCTTCGACACCATGCTCGCCCTCGTCGCCCGCTGGTTCGCCGGTCCCGCCGCCCAAGCCGACGCCGAGTTCACCTTCCGCCACCTCCAGCCCCGCACCCGCACCCACGTCCGCCTGGGCCACCTCACACGCGCCTTCGTCCGCGACCGCTCCCGCACCACGTGGATCTCCCGCGCCGAGGACTTCTTCACGTCCCACGACGTCCTCATCACCCCGACGCTCGCCACCCTGCCCCCGAAAGCCCAGCGCTGGCACCGCCGCTCCTGGGGCGCGAACGCCCTGCCGGCCGTCCGCGTCGCCGACTTCACGGGCTTCTGGAACCTCGCGGGCTTCCCCGCCCTCTCCGTCCCCGTCGGCCACCACCCGACGCTCGACCTCACCACCTCGGTCCAGCTCGTCGCCCCGCCCGGCGGCGAATCCCTGCTGCTGGGCCTGGCCGCACAACTGGAGGCCGCCAACCCCTGGCCCCGCAGCCGCTGACTCCGCCGACGACGAAGGCCGCTCCCCGATGGTGGGGAGCGGCCTTCGTCGTGAAGTGCGGGTCAGGAGCTGGACTTGCCGGCTGTCTGGGAGACCGGCTGAGGTGTGGAGCTCTTGCCGTTCGCGTTGCCGTTTGCGGGCTGGGGTTTCACCGTCGGGGCCGGGGTGGTCGGGGAGTCGACCGAGACGACCTCGGGCTTCGGCTTCGGGGCCGGAACCGGCTTGGGCGCGGGTGCCGGAGTGGCGGCGGGCTTGGCGGAAGCAGCCGGGGTCGGCGAAGGAGCGGCGGCAGGCTTGGCCGGAGCAGCCGCAGCCGGCTTGGCAGCAGCCGGTCCAGAAGCCGCAGCGGGCTTGGCAGCAGCCGGGCCAGAAGCAGCCGACGCAGAAGAACCAGCCGGATCATCCCCACCCACCAGCTTCGACGCCGACGGGATCACCGACTCCGCCGGGAGCGCCGCCAGCAGGCTCTCGCTGTTCTTCAGCACCTCGTCCGCCATCGCCAGGTTCTTGCGCGCCTGTTCGCGGATTTCGGCGAGGCGCTCGACCTTGCGGGTCGCCGCGGTGGTGCGCTGGGCGGCGTGCGTGGTGGCTTCGTCGAGGCGCCGCTTGGCTTCCGTGGTGGCCTCGTCGACGCGGCGCTTCGCCTCGGCCGTCGCCTCGGCGATGCGGCGCTCGGCCTGGTTCTTGCTCGCCGTGCGCTGGTCGGCGATGAGCTTCTCGTGCGCGCTGCGCTCAGCGGTGATCTTCGAGTCGAAGTCGCGCTCGATCTTGCGGCGCTTGCGCTCGGCTTCGTTGTCGAGGAGTTCCCGGCGCTGCGCCGCCTCGACCGTGAGCCGCTGGACCTCGGCGCGCGTCTCCTTCAGCGCGGCCTCGTGCTCGGAGTGCAGCGCTTCGGCCTGCTTGTCGAGCTCCGACACCAGGCGCGTGTAGCGCTCGCGCAGCTTCGTCGACGCCTCGGTGGACGAAGCCCAGTGCTTCTCCGCCGCCACCTGCGCGCGCTTGGTGATCTCGTCCGCGCGCGCCTGCGCGAGCTGCACGGTGCGCTGCATGCGCTCGTCCAGGTCCTCGAGCCGCTCGGGCGGCTTCATCAGCTCCTCGACGCGGCCCTGCAGCTTGGTCACCTCGCCGCGCGCGGCGTCGAGCTCGCGCGACAGCGTGGCGACCTGCGCCGCCGCCGCGTCGCGGTCACTGAGCAGCCGGCGCAGCTGCGCCTCGATGTGGTCGAGGTACTGGCGCACCTCGTTGCGGTCGAAGCCGTGCCAGGCTTGGGTGTACTCGCGCCGCAGGGGCAGGAGGCCGTTGTCTCGCTCGGGAACCATGGGCCCGACCGTACCCGCGCACATTGTGTCGTCGGCGTCAGGACTGGTGATTCACCGCCACGTGTCGGGCCCGCCTGGTGATCGTCCCCTGAACGGCCTCACCCTCGAAACGCACCGTGACTACCAGTGGAACCCGCGCGACAGCCGCGCGAGCGCCATCGCCGCCCGTGACAGGTGTTTCTCGCCACGGCCGATCTTGAGCCGGCCCGAACCGCCGGCCGCCGTCGAGTCGGGGAAGATGCGGAAACCCTGGTACGCGATCGCGTCCGTGAGGCCCGGTGCCAGCGTGTACGTGAGCCCGATGGCCTGCCCCGCCGGCGTCCCGATGTGCTTCGGCCGCTCGATCAGCGCCTTCATGACCATGTCGGCCGCCTGCTCCGGCGACTTCGTCGGGAAAGCGTCGTAGATCTTCGTCGGCCGGATCATCGGCGTGCGCACCAGCGGCATGTGGATCGTGGTGAACGTGATCCCGTCACCGTGGGTCTCCGTCGCCGCGATCCGTGAAAAGTAGTCGAGCGCGGCCTTCGACGCGGCGTACGCGGAGAAGCGCGGCGCGATGCCCTGCACACCGATCGACGACACGTTCACGATGTGCCCGAACTTCCGCTCCGACATGTGCGGCAGCACCGCGAGGATCAGCCGCACCGCACCGAAGTAGTTGATCGCCATCGCGCGCTCGTAGTCGTGCATGCGGTCGTACGACAGCTTGATCGACCGGCGGATCGAGCGGCCCGCGTTGTTCACCAGCATGTCGATCCGGCCGTGCTCGGCCAGCATCGCGTCCACGGCCTTGTGCACCGACTCCTCGTCGGTCAGGTCCGCCGGGTACACCGACGCCGTGCCGCCGGCCGCGATGATCTCGTCGCGCACCTCCTCCAGCTCGTGCTGCCGGCGAGCCACCAGCAGCGGCACGCCGCCCGCGGCCGCGACCTTCAGCGCCGTCGCGCGCCCGATGCCCGAAGACGCGCCGGTGATGATCACGCGCCGCCCGTCCAGCTCGCCGCGCGGACCGTGCTTGCGGGCGCGGAACGGGTCGAGGTGCTCGCGCCAGTAGCGCCACAGCGTGGCCGCGTAGTCCTCGAGCCGCGGCACCTCGACGCCCGTGCCCGCCAGCGCTTTGCGCGTCTCGGTCGAGGCGAACACCGACGGGAACGCCATCGTCTCCAGCAGCACCGGCGGGATCCCGAGCCGCTCCATCACCGCGTCGCGCGCGATCGTGAAGCCCGGGATGTGCTCGCTGAGCTTGACCAGTCCGATGAGCCCCTTCGAGACGCCGTCGCCCAGCTGCACCGAGATCGTCGGCGCGCCCGCGGACCGCGCGAACGCGTTGTACACCGACACCACCGGCTGCGGCTCGGGGTTCACGAGGTGGAAGGCCCGCCCGTCGAGGCCCGCCGTGGTCACCAGCTCCAGCAGTGCCTTGGCCACGTAGTCGACCGGCACCACGTTGGTGTCGCCAAGGTCCGGCCCGACGATCGGCACGTCGGGCAGCCCGGCGAGCCGGCTGATGGCGGGGAAGAGGTAGTACGGGCCGTCGATCTTGTCCATCTCGCCGGTCTTGGAGTCACCGACCACCACGGCCGGCCGGTACACGCGCCACGGCACCTCGTGCTGCTCGCGCACCAGCTTCTCGGCCTCGAACTTCGTGCGGTGGTACGGCGTGATCAGCCGCTGCCCCACGTCGAACATGTCCTCGGTGAACAGGCCCTCGTGATTACCGGCCACCGCCACCGACGACACGTGGTGCAGCACGCCGGCGCGCAGGTCCGCGGCGAGGTCGACGACGTGCTGCGTACCGTCCACATTGGCCTTGATGCTGGTCTCGTCGTCGGCGGTGATGTCGTAGAGGGCGGCCAGGTGCACGACGTGGTCCACGCCGCGCAGATTGCCGCGGTCCTCCTCGGACACACCCAGCATCGGCTCGCCGAGGTCGCCGGTCACGAGCGTCACGCGGTCCGCGTGCGGCCACCCGTCCACCAGCTTCGCCAGCTTCTCCCTCGACGACGCGCGCACCACGAGGGCGACGCGTTCCGCATCCGGCCGCATGAGCAGCAGCCGGGTGAACTGGCGGCCGATCAACCCGGTCGCACCCGTCACCAAGAACGTCGCCATCTCCATCACCCTCCGCCGTACAACGCTGGACCCTTGCCGCATTCTGCTGCATCCAAGCCGCGCTGACCACAGCGCGCTCCAGTGATGTTACTCGCTAGTAACTTCTCGCGAAACCCGGGTCCCGCAGGTCGGAGGCACCTTTTCCCGGCGCCGGCGTCCCGATGAGTGGCACGAGGTGCCCGTTCGTGACACCCGCCGAGCAGCGCGAACGGTCCCCTCGCACCACGCGAACTGCACGCCATTGCCTGCCACGCAGGAGAAAAAGGCAGAAAAACGGTGCCCCGGCGAAATCCCGCCGGGGCACCGTTGTCGAAGAACGCGGTTGAAAAGCTCGTCGAAAAGGATCAGACCGGATCCGCGATGACGACCCGGTTCTCCTCGTACCCGTCGGCCCCGCCGACCCACCGGCCGCCACACGTCACGAGCACCACCCGGTGCGGCCCGGCCTGTCCGAAGAGGTCGTCGGCCCGGGCCGGGAGATCGTCCTTGTGCACGGTGACCAGCTGCGAGATCCGGTACTTCGACGTCTTCCCCGCACTGTCCACAATGGTCACCTCGCCGCCGATGCGCTCGGTCCACAGCTCGGCGAACGGACCCGTCGCGCCCTTCCAGTTCACGTGCCCCGCGAAGACGCTCGCGCCGCTCACCGCGTCGAGCGCGGCGCCCCACCAGGCCGCCTGCCCGATGTCCGACGGCACCGGCAGCGTGTTGCCCGGCCCGAGGCCCTGGCGCACCATCGCGGCCGTCCCGCCGCCGGGCAGCCGCAGCGTGCCCGGCTTCTGCGGCGCGAGCGGAGGCTGCTTGTGCTCCACCGGCGCGGCGGGCGGCGGCGCGGCCGGCGCGGTGGACGACGGCGGCGGCGGAGGTGCCGAAGTAGAAGGCGCCTCCGGAGGCGCGGCCGGTCGCAAACCCGCGAGGGCGGCGGCGGCCGGCTGCGCGCTGCCGGCCACCACCGCCATCGGGGGTGCGCTGATCACGACGGTGGCGAGCTCCACCACGAGAACGCTCGCCGCGCCGAGGACGAAACCGGTGATCAACCGGCTCTTGCGTGCCATACCCGTTCCGCTCTCACTACCTCCGGGACGCGCGCCGCGCGGCGAACCCGACCAGACCCGAACCGACGAGCGCGAGCACCGCGAGGCCGATCAGCCCCGGCGTGGAGAAGCTCGTCTCGATCGCACCCTTCGCCATCGCGACCGGCTGGTCGCCCGCGGGGATCGCGTGGGGGACCTCGTTCGGTGTGTTGGCGATGGTGAGCGCCAGTGTGTCGCCCGGCTTCAGCGAGCCGCACACCGAGGGCGGGTTCTTCGGGTCGAACGCGTTCTCGTAGCCCGGCGGCGCGTTGACCTCGACGACGCAGATGTCCTGCGGCGCCAGCAGGTTGTCCACGGTCACCGCGCCGGTGTCGCCGGCGGTCGTGACGACCACGGGCTGCCCGTCGGGACCGTCGAGCGGCTTGCCGTCCTGCCCGGTGGCGGCGGTCTTCTTGTCCTTGCCGGTGATCCGCAGCGTCGCACCGCCGATGCCCTTGCCGGTCTTCGCGTCGGTCTTGGTCACCTGGACCTTGCCCGGCTTCGCGACGGCCACGGCACCTTCCGCGGTCAGCGTCTTCTCGCCACCGGTGGACACCACGTTCTGGATGCCGGTGTTCACCGGGTTCTGCACGTAGGGCCGGTCGGCCGGCGCCGACAGCGACGTCGCGAGCTTCGGCTGGTCACCGGTCGGCGTGAGCTTCACCGAGATCGTGCCGTCGGCGCCGGTCTTGAGCGTGGTCTCGGTCTGCGCGCCCTGCACGGTGGCGCTGCCACTGGCCGCGTCGGACGTCTGGGTGGTGTCGTCGGTGGCGTCGCCGGTCGTCAGCGTCGCGTCGGTGGCGTCGAGCTTCACCGCGACGTCCGGCACGCCGGTGCCCTTGGCGTTCTTCACGGTGACCGTCCAGGTCGCCGCGGTGCCGAGGTGCTGGTCGTCCTTCGGCGGCGTGACCGAGGCGGTCCACGGGCCGCGGTTGGCCTCGGCGTCGGCGGTCAGCTTGGCGACGTCGTCGTATGCCGTGGGGGCCTTGTCCTTCAGCCCCTGCAGGTGCATGGCGATGTCGTAGCCGATCTTGTCCGCGGGCAGCGCCTCGTTGAGGTCGTCGTGCCCGGGCCGCGGCGCGGAGGTCCACGAGTGCAGCAGGTGCGCGAGCGCGGCGGCGACGTTCGCGTCCTTCGTGTCGCCGTAACGCAGCAGCAGGTACGAGATGTTGGCCGCCTTGTCGGCGGGGATCTCGTCGCCCCACTTGGTGAGCAGCTTGTCGCCGGGCTTGTACTTCTCGTTCGAGTCCGGCGCCTTCAGCTGGAAGCTGACGCAGAAGACCTGCTTGCCGGCGACGAGGTAGGACCCGAGCCAGTTGCCGCTGTGGTCCTTGTTGTCGAACGGCTGGGCCGGGACCTCGACCCCGATGCCCTGCTGGGTCGCGGCGTCGGCGGCGGTCGGGGCGATTGCGGTGAGGGAGAGTGCGCCGAGCACGGCCGTGGCGACCAGACCGGCGGCCGCGCGCAGGCGAGCGCGCGGGCGTGAAGACCACCCCATGGTGTGTTGACTCCTTCAACATGCTCTGCCGTGACGCCTTTGCGTCGACGCAGGTCACACGATCGAACAACTCCCCGACACGCCTTCGGTCACATTCCGAACACGCGAAGTGAAGGTTCGCGGCTGATCACCCGGATTGTCTAGGGGCCATCGGGTGACCTGCGGTGAACGGTCGTGATCTCAGTCGCATACGGTGTAGCCCGGCGCGGGTCCGGTCCCCTGATCGGGCAAAAGGGTAAAGTCTCCTTTACTCGACGGTCTCGACGGGAACCAGCAGGCCCGAGCGGTCGTTGAACCCCATGCAAGGTGCCAGCAGATCCAGGAGGATCAGGTGCGTTCCAGTAGCAACCCGGCGTTCCGCAACCTGTCCCGCGGTTCGGCCGCTTCAGGGCAGTACGGGCCGAACGTGGGCTTCGACCAGCGGCCCTACGGCACTCCGCAAGGCCAGGGAGGTGTGCCCGGCTACGGTCCCGGGCAGATGGCCGCCGGTTCCGCCGACCGTCCGATGACGGTCGACGACGTCGTCGTCAAGACCGGTCTTTCGCTGGGTGTCGCCCTGCTGTTCGGCGTCCTCACGGCGATCTGGGCCCAGACCCAGCTCATCACCGACTCGCTCGGCCGCGTCGAGGGCATGAGCGGGGCGCTGCTCGGCGCGCTGTTCGGCGGCTTGATCGTGGGCCTGGTCCTCTCGCTCGTGATCATCTTCGGGCAGAAGGCGAGCGGTCCGCTCACGCTGGCCTACTCGGCCGCCGAGGGTATTTTCCTCGGTGCGCTCAGCGGGCTGTTCGAGCTGCTCTACCCGGGGATCGCGCTGCAGGCGCTGATCGGCACGGCGGGTGTGTTCATCGCGATGCTGGTGGTCTACAAGACCGGCGCCGTGAAGGTCACGCCGAAGCTGACCAAGTGGATCGTCGGCGCCGTGGGTGGCGTCGTGGTCCTGATGCTGGTCAACCTCCTCACCTCGCTGTTCTTCGGCTTCAACCCGCTGCGCGACGGCGGGCCGATCGCGATCATCTTCAGCCTGGTGGTCATCGGCATCGCGGCGTTCAGCTTCCTGCTCGACTTCGACCAGGCCGACCGCATGATCCGTTCGGGGATGCCGGCCAAGTGGGCGTGGTTCGCGGCCTTCGGCCTCATGACCACGCTGGTGTGGCTGTACCTCGAGATCCTGCGGCTGTTGTCCTACCTGCGCGACTAGTGCTCGCGTAGGAATCCCGAGAAGGCGCTCCGTGTACTACGGGGCGCCTTTTCTGTGTACGCGTTCTGTACGCGGGGAAATCGCTCTTCGCGCGACGGAGCGCGTACGCAGAGTGCTTGTGCGGGACCAATTCCTGGCCGCATCAGCGCAGGTGGAGGACTTTCCGCGGCCGGCCGGAGAACGCGAAAAGTCGTCTACGTGGTGCTTCGGGCGAAATCGATGGCTTTTTGTCGGTGGCGTCCTCTAGCCTCGACGACGTCACGCAAGGGGGACCCGAACTGGGGCTTGCGTGACCTTTCGCTTCCGAACGATGGGGATGGTCCACCGCATGTCCGCACAACCGAGCCCGGCCGCGCCGGGCGCCGCCGGGCTCGATGACAAACTCGACCGTGGAGTGCTCAAGATCGCTTCCGTGGTGGTGCTCGGCGCCATCATGGCGATCCTCGACACCACGGTCGTCAACGTCGCGCTGCAGAAGCTCACGATCCAGTTCTCCACGTCGTTCGACACGATCCAGTGGGTCGCCACGGGCTACATGCTCGCGCTGGCCACGGTCATCCCGGTCACGGGCTGGGCGTCGGACCGCTTCGGCACCAAACGGCTGTACCTGCTGGCCATCGGCACGTTCCTGGTCGGCTCGATGCTGGCGGGGCTGGCGTGGAACGTCGAGTCGCTGATCATCTTCCGTGTCGTGCAGGGCCTCGGCGGCGGCATGCTGATGCCCGCGGGCATGACGATCCTGACGCGCACGGCGGGGCCGCAGCGCATCGGGCGCGTGATGTCCGTGCTGGGTGTGCCGATGCTGCTGGGCCCGATCTGCGGTCCCATCCTCGGCGGCTGGCTCGTCGACGCCGTGAGCTGGCGCTGGATCTTCTACATCAACGTGCCGATCGGCATCGTCGCGTTCGTGCTCGCGCTGCGCCTGCTGCCGAAGGACAAGGCGACGAAGTCGGGCCGCTTCGACTTCGCGGGCCTGCTGATGGTGTCGCCGGGCCTCGCCGCGCTGATCTTCGGCGTCTCACGCATCCCGTCCACGGGCACGGTCACCGCGATCGAGGTGTGGCTGCCGGCGGTCGCGGGCGTCGTGCTGCTGGTGAGTTTCGTGCTGCGCGCGCTGCGGGTGGCCGACCCGTTGATGGACCTGGGCCTGTTCCGCAACCGGACGTTCTCTGTCTCGATGATCACGCTCTCGGTGTTCTGCATGGGTTTCTTCGGCGCGATGCTGCTGCTGCCCACGTACTTCACCCTGGTGCGCGGCGAATCCGCGCTGCACGCGGGCCTGCTGCTCGCCCCGCAGGGCTTCGGCGCGATGATCATGATGCCGATCGCGGGCCGCTTGTTCGACAAGTTCGCCGCCCGCCGCATCGTGCTGCCGGGCCTGGCGCTGATCGTGGTGGGCATGGTGCCGTTCACACAGGTCACGTCGACCACGCCGTACGCGCTGCTGCTGTCGGCCGCGTTCGTCATGGGCCTCGGCATGGGCTGCACGATGATGCCGATCACGTCCGCCGCCCTGCAGACGCTGCGCTCCGAGGACATGGCCAAGGCCTCGACCACCACGAGCATCCTGCAGCAGACGTCGGGCGCCATCGGCTCCGCGATCATGTCCATCGTGCTGGCCGCCCTGCTCGGCTCGCGCTTCGGCGTCCCCACCAACCAGGGCCAGCTGGCGGCCACCGCGGCCACCCTGAACCCCGCCACGCACACCGCCGCCTCCGCCCTCGCCGCCGGCGCCTTCGCGACGCCTTTCCTCATCGCCACGGTGATCCTGGCGGTCTGCCTGGTGCCCGCCGCCTTCCTGCCGAACAAGCGCTTCATCCCGTCGCCCCCTGCCACCGGCTCCGCCGACGCGGCCACTCCGGTGCCGGCGGCGCCGTTGCACTGACTTGGTTTGGCTCCACGGGGGAGGGCCGCTTCGCGCTTGCCGCGGGCGGCCCTTTCCTGTGCTGGCTGGGTTTCCTCGCGCGCGGTCCCGCCCCGCCACCCCGAGACGCGGCCGCCGGCGCGCATTGTCAGGGTGACCGGTTTCCTTGGTGTCACGGGATCACCGGGCGAGCGATTGGCTACTTCGCGCCGAACCGGCCGGATAGCTGCCGCTTACTTGCTCTGCGGCTCCATGGGAATCGCGCGAGACGCACCGCCTCCGACGAGTCTGCTGTTCGCCGCGGTGTCCCCGCGTCGGTCGTCAGGCATCACGCCTCAGGGACAGCAAAAGGGCCGCCCGCGCACAACGTCGCGAGCGGCCCTTCGTCCGTGTTCTAACTCAGGAAAGGCGCTCCAGCACCATCGCCATTCCCTGCCCGCCACCGACGCACATCGTCTCCAGCCCGAACTGCTTGTCGTGGTGCTGCAGCGAGTTGATCAGCGTCGAGGTGATGCGCGCGCCCGTCATGCCGAAGGGGTGGCCGACCGCGATGGCGCCGCCGTTGACGTTCAGGCGGTCCAGGTCGATGCCGAGGTCGCGGTAGGACGGGATGACCTGCGCGGCGAACGCCTCGTTGATCTCGACGAGGTCGATGTCCGAAATGGACATCCCCGCGCGGGCGAGTGCCTGCTTCGAGGCCTCGACCGGGCCGTAGCCCATGATCTCCGGCGACAGGCCCGTGACGCCCGTCGACACGATGCGGGCCAGCGGCGTGAGGCCGAGCTCGCGCGCCTTGGTGTCGGACATGACGATCAAGGCGGCGGCGCCGTCGTTGAGCGGGCAGCAGTTGCCGGCGGTGACGCGGCCGTCGGGGCGGAACACGGGCTTCAGACCGGAGACGCCCTCGATGGTCACGCCGGCGCGGGGGCCGTCGTCCTTGGACACGACGGTGCCGTCGGGGAGGGTGACCGGCGTGATGTCCTTGGCCCAGAAGCCGTCGGCGATCGCCTTCTCCGCGAGGTTCTGCGAGCGCACGCCGAACTCGTCCATCTCCTCGCGCGTGATTCCCTTGAGGCGCGCCAGGTTCTCGGCGGTCTGGCCCATGGCGATGTAAGCGTCGGGGACGTTCCCCTCCGTGCGCGGGTCGGACCAGCTGTCCGTGCCCGACTCCGCCGTGGCCTTCGTGCGCGTTTCGGCGTCGGCGAAGAGCGGGTTGTGCGTGTCGGGCCAGGAGTCGGAGCTGCCCTTCGCGAAGCGCGACACCGTCTCGACGCCCGCGGAGATGAACACGTCACCCTCGCCGGCCTTGATCGCGTGCATCGCCATGCGGGTGGTCTGGAGGCTGGAGGAGCAGTACCGGGTGATCGTGCAGCCGGGCAGGTGGTCGTACCCGAGCTCGACGGCCACCGCGCGGCCCATGTTGAACCCGGACTCGCCGCCGGGCAGGCCGCAGCCGAGCATGAGGTCGTCGATGTCGGCGGGGTCCAGCTGCGGCACCTTGTCGAGCGCCGCCCGGATCATCTGCACGGCGAGGTCGTCGGGGCGCATGCTGACCAGCGAGCCCTTGGCGGCACGGCCGATCGGGGAGCGGGCGGTGGAGACGATGACGGCTTCGGGCATGGCGTGACACTTCCTCGGGTCGGTGACAACGGCGGGCGCTAAGCGGTTGCTCACCATAGTGCCGCGTGTCCCGCGTCTCGCAAAGCCGAAGGCGACGTGGACCACTATCGGGCGTCCGCCTGAGTGGACAGCGCCGCAGGTCCAGCGTTTAGGCTGGGCGTCGCCGCCGAGATCCGGCGCGGAAGGGCAGGAGCGCAGTCGTGGAGTACGCCGAGCACATCGTCGACCTCGTGGGGAACACCCCGCTGGTCAAGCTGAACTCCCTCACCAAGGGGCTCAAGCCGCTGGTGCTCGCGAAGGTCGAGTACGTGAACCCGGGCGGCAGCGTGAAGGACCGCATCGCGCTGCGGATGATCGAGGCCGCCGAGGCGTCGGGTGCCCTCAAGCCGGGTGGCACGATCGTGGAGCCGACGTCGGGCAACACGGGCGTGGGCCTGGCCATGGTCGCGCAGCGCAAGGGCTACAAGTGCGTGTTCGTCTGCCCGGACAAGGTGAGTGAGGACAAGCGCAACGTCCTGCGCGCGTACGGCGCCCGCGTCGTCGTGTGCCCGACGGCCGTGGCGCCCGAGCACCCCGACTCCTACTACAACGTCTCCGACCGCCTCGTCCGCGAGATCGACGGCGCGTGGAAGCCCAACCAGTACGCCAACCCCGCGAACCCGGAGAGCCACTACCTCTCCACCGGTCCCGAGATCTGGCGCCAGACCGAGGGCAAGGTGACGCATTTCGTCGCCGGCGTCGGCACGGGCGGCACGATCTCCGGCACCGGCCGCTTCCTCAAGGAGGCCAGCGACGGCCGCGTGGAGGTCGTCGGCGCCGACCCCGAAGGCTCCGTCTACTCCGGCGGCACCGGTCGGCCGTACCTGGTCGAGGGCGTCGGCGAGGACTTCTGGCCCGAGACCTACGACCGCGGCATCGCCGACCGGATCATCCCGATCTCCGACGCGCACTCGTTCGAAACCACCCGCCGCCTCGCGGTGGAGGAGGGCCTGCTGGTCGGTGGCTCGTGCGGCATGGCCGTGGCCGCCGCGCTGAAGCTCGCCGAGGGCCTGACCGAGGACGACGTCGTGGTGGTCCTCCTGCCCGACGGCGGCCGCGGCTACCTCACCAAGGTTTTCAACGACGACTGGATGTCGTCCTACGGCTTCCTCCCGCCCGACTCCTCCGGCGCGACGGTGGGCGACGTGCTCACCAAGAAGAGTGGCTCCTTGCCCAGCCTGGTGCACACGCACCCGAACGAGACCGTGGCCGAGGCCGTCGCGATCCTGTCGGAGTTCGGCGTGAGCCAGATGCCCGTGGTCAGCGCGGAGCCGCCGGTCATGGCCGCCGAGGTCGTCGGCGCCGTCAACGAGCGCGACCTGCTCGACGCGCTGTTCACCGGCAAGGCCCAGCTCGCGGACAAGCTGGAGACGCACATGTCCCCGCCGCTGCCGACGATCGGCGCCGGCGAACAGGTCAGCTCCGCGATGAAGGCGCTCGAGGGCGCGGACGGCGCGCTGGTCTTGATCGACGGCAAGCCCGCGGGCGTCGTCACCAGGCACGATCTGCTCGGCTTCCTGGCTGGGCGTTAAGGACGACAAATCGGCAAAGCGGGCCGGGGCGTTCCGAGCGCCCTGCCCCGCTATCCGATAGCGTGGGCGCGATAGAACTTTTTCGCGTCCTCGTCAAGGGGGTTCAAGACCCACATGAGTGCTCCGCAGCCACCGAACCAGCCCGGGGACGGCGGCGAGCAGCCGCCGCAGGGCCCACCGAGTGGTCCCACACCTCAGCAGGACAGTCCTTTCGGCGCGTCGGAGCCGACCCAGGTGGTCCAGCCGGGCCAGCCGTACCCGTCGGCCCCGTCTTCGGGCGAAGGCGGACTGTTCGGCGAAGCCCCCGAGCCCACGCAGGTCGTGCGGCCCGGTGACGCGAACGCCGGCGGCGAAAGCCACTTCGGCGCCGAGTCGACGCAGCTTGTCCCGCCCGGCTCGCAGCCGCCGGCCATCCCGTACTCCCCGCCGCCGAGCGCGGCCGACAACCCCGCTGCCATGGGTGGCGGGTTCGGCCAGCCGGGCTTCGGGGGACAGCCCGGTGCTCCGGGTGCCCCGGGCGCTCCTGGTGGCTTCGGCCAGCCGGGTCAGCCGGGCCAGCCGCAGGGCTTCGGTGCCCCGGGCGGGTTCGACCAGGGTCAGGGTGCGTTCGGCGCTCCGCCGCAGGGCGGGTTCGGCCAGCCGGGTCAGCCGGGTCAGCCGGGCGGTTTCGGAGCGCCGCCGGCCTTCGGCGCCGCGCCCGCCGCGTCCGGTGGCGGCAACAGCATGTACGGCTTCATCGCCGGTGGCGTCGTGGCGCTGCTGGGTGTGCTGTCGCTGATCTGGTCGTTCCTCTACATGGGCGACGCGAGCGACTACTCGTCCAGCCTCGACCAGGCCCGCCAGTCGGCGGGTGACGCGAAGGTCGACGAGCTGCTCAGCCAGTCCGGCCTCGCTTCGCCGGGCGCCATCTGGTTCTACGTGATCATGGTCCTGGTCGGCGCGGTCGTCTCCATCGCGGGCGGCGCCGGGCTCATCCTGGCCGGCCGTCTCGGCGGCGGGATCAAGAAGATCGTGCCGATCGTGGTCGCCGTGGGCGGCGTGCTGCTGGGTGTCTTCGGCATCCTGCTCATCTTCGGCTCCACGCCGAACCAGGAGCTCCTCGACCAGGCCGGCAGCAACGGCGCCGACAGCATCGGCATGCCGACGCTCATCTTCGGCATCCTGATCTTCATCGTCGGGCTCCTCGGCCTGATCCCGCCCACCGCCCAGTTCGTCGGCCTCGGCGGCGGCACCCCGGGCGGCTTCGGCGGCCCCGCGGGTGGCGCGGGCGGCTTCGGCCAGCCGGGCCCCTTCGGCCAGCCGCAGCAGGGCTTCGGCCAGCCGGGCTTCGGCGGCCAGCCGGGCCAGCCGGGTCAGCCTGGCTTCGGCCAGCCGGGCGAACAACCCCCGTTCGGCCAGCCCGGCTTCGGCCAGCAACCCGGCACCCCCAACCCGGCCAGCGGCGGCTTCCCCCAGCCCGGCGGCTACGGCCAACCCCAGCCCGGCTACGGCCAGCCCGGCGACCAGCCCGGCAGCGGCGGCTTCCCCCAGCCGGGCCAGCCCCAGCCCGGCCAGCCCCAGCCCGGCTACGGCCAGCAGCCCCCTCCGGGCTACGGCCCGCCCCCCGGCTACGGCCAGCCCGGCCAACAGCCGCCCCCGGGCTACGGCCCCCCGCCCGGGCAGCAGCCCCCGGGCTACGGCCAGCCACCGCAGCAACAGCAGTGGTGACCAGCTGAGCTTCACGTGAACGGCCCCTTCGGTGGATGTCACCGAAGGGGCCTTTCGCTGTCCAGGGACTTGCACCGACAGGACTGTCGTCCCACCCTCACCCGCCGTGCTGCCCGGCAACAACCGCGGGCCGCCCGTCCGCGGGTCGACTCGTCATTGCTCTTGCGCTGCCTGCTTGCGGTGGCGCTCGTGCTGGGGGCGTCGCTTCGCTCGCGGTCGTCCGCCGCGCCGCCGCCCGGCAATGACTGCAAGCAGCCCTTTCGCACGTCGACTCGCGCTTGCCCTCGCGCTGCCCTGCCCGCAGCGGAGCTCGCGCTGAGGCCGGCACTCCTCCGCTCGGGCCGCCGCCCGCCGCGCCGTGGCACGGCGATGACTTGCGGGCAGCCTTTTCTCGGGTCGGCTTGCGCTTGCCCGCGCGCTGCCCTGCCCGCAGCGGAGCTTGTGCTGAGGCCGACGCCCTTCCGCTCGGGCCGCCGCCCGCCGCGCCGTGGCAGGGCGATGACTTGCGGGCAGCCTTTTCTCGGGTCGGCTTGCGCTTGCCCGCGCGCTGCCCTGTCCGCTGCAGCGCTTGTGCTGAGGCCGACGCCCTTCCGCTCGGGCCGCCGCCCGCCGCGCCGTGGCAGGGCGATGACTTGCGGGCAGCCTTTTCTCGGGTCGGCTTGCGCTTGCCCGCGCGCTGCCCTGTCCGCTGCAGCGCTTGCGCTGAGGCCGGCACTCCTCCGCTCGGGCCGCCGCCCGCCGCGCCGTGGCACGGCGATGACTTGGGGGCCCCCTTTTCTCGGGTCGGCTTGCGCCTGCCCTCACGCTGCCCCGCCTGCAGCAGCGCTTGCGCTGATGCCGACGCCTTCCGCTCGCGCCGCCGCATGCCAACGAAGGCTGCGGCCGCCCTTTCGTAGGTCGACTCGCGGTTGCCCTTGCGTTGCCTGCCCTCGGCGACGCTCGCGCTGAAGCTGATGTCGCTTCGCTCTCGCAGTCGCTCGCTACGCCGCCTGGCGATGACTGCAGGCGGCCCGTTCGCAGGTCGACTCGCCGTTGCCCCTGCCCTCCCCGTGGCGGCGCTCGCACTCAGGGCGACGTTGCTCCGCTCTCGCAGTCGCCTGCCGGCAACGGCTGCGGCCGTCCTTTGGTAGGTCGGCCTGCGCTTGTCCTTGCGCTGCCGTGTCCGTGGTGGCGCTTGTGCTGAGGCTGGCGTCGCTTCGCTCTCGCGGTCGTCGGCCGCGCCGCTGACGGGCAATGATTGCCTGTCCTTTCGCAGGTCGACTTGCGCTTGCTCTCCCGCTGCCCTGCCCGCATCAGCGCGTCGTTGGGGCTGGCATCGCTCCGCTCTCGTGGTCGCTCGACGCGCCGCCTGGCTATGACTGCGGACCGCCCGATCGCAGGTGGTCTCGCCATTGGCCTTACGTGGCCGGCCGTCGGCGGTGCTCGTGCTGAGGGCGACGTTGCTCCACTCTCGCGGTCGTTCGCTGCGCCGCCTGTCGGCAACGGCTGCCGGCATCCTTTTGTAGGTCGACTCGCGCTTGTCCTTGCGCCGCCGTGTCCGTTGGCGGCGCCTGTGCTGAAGCTGACGTCGCTCCGCACTCGCGGTCGTTCGCCGGGCGCCGGGCATAGCTGCGGCCGCCGTCTGCAAGTTGCAGCGCGCCAGTGCCCATTGGCGCCGCGCGCTGGGCTCTGCAAGCCTCCACTGCGCCGGCATCCGAGCGCCCCCTGAGTATGGGTCGGTGTCCCGGCCGGTGTTGTGTTTGCGAAGTCAGTCGTGGCCGTTCGGGACCGTCGATGGCTGAAGTTTGCGCGGTGCGCTGTGTGGGGAAGTTCCGGTCGTGGCGAGTCGTTGAGTTCCGTCGCCGCGGGCGTTTGCCTCGTCGGCCGGACTCTCGGAGCGCTGTTCGGTTTCGCGATGTCGCGCGAACTTGTTGTCGGCAGTGGCGTTGAGGATCAGGCAGACAAGGCCGCTCGTCGAATACCGTTCGGTATCGCAAGCCCCTACGACCGAAGCCCGTCTCCGCGGACTTTTCCCCACTGTCGGCACTTAGTACTGCAACGACACTTCGTTATGAATCTACCGGCGTGTCGGTTAGGCTCGGGTTCGACGGTCGTGTAGTTGATCTTGTGTGCTGGAGATGGTGACGGACTGGTCGGCGCGTTTCGCTGCGTTCGCGGGGCGGTTCGCGGAGCGGTTTTCGCGGGTGGAGCCGCGGCGGCAAATGGTTTCCTACCTGCGGGGGCTGCTGGCGGAAGCCGAGCGCAAGAACGGCTGGACCCTGGCAGAGATGGCCGGTGAGACGGGTCCGCAGGGCATGCAGCGGCTGCTGAACTTCTACGCCTGGGACGCCGAGGGCATGCGTGATGATGTGCGCACTGCGGTGGTCGACGTGCTCGGGGACGCCGAACGTGGCGTGTTGATCGCCGACGAGACCGGATTCGTGAAGAAGGGCACGAAATCCGCCGGCGTGGCGCGCCAGTATTCGGGCACGGCTGGGCGGATCGAGAATTCGCAGATCGGCGTGTTCTTGGCGTACGCCTCGGATCGGGGGCGGGCTTTGATCGATCGCGAGTTGTACCTGCCGAAAGAGTGGATCGCGGATCGGGGAAGGTGCGCTGCAGCCGGTATTCCCGACGACGTCGGATTCGCGACCAAGCCCGAACTGGCACAACTGATGGTGGAACGCGCGCTCGCCGCGAGAATCCCGTTTGCATGGTTCACCGTCGATGAAGCCTATGGGCAGGTCGGGCGGCTACGGCTCTGGCTGGAAGAACACGACATCGCGCATGTGCTCGCAGTGCCCAAGTCCCAGATGGTGATTTCCATGGATCTGCGGCAGCGGCGTGTCCACGCCGTCATCGCGGACGTCGACCCGGCCACCTGGCAACGTCTGTCCTGCGGCGATGGCGCCCACGGGCAACGGATCTACGATTGGGCCGCCGTCGACATCCGCCCCCTGCGCCGACCAGAGGTCGGCCACTGGCTGCTGGCCCGCCGCTCAGTCAGCGACCCCACCGAGATCGCCTACTACATTTGCTTCGGCCCCGCCGCAACCGACCTCCAAGAACTGGTGCGCGTCGCCGGAACCCGCTGGGCAATCGAAGAAAGTTTTCAAACCGCGAAGAACGAAACAGGGCTCGACCACTACCAGGTCCGCCGATACCAAGCATGGTATCGGCACATCACCCTCTCCATGGCGGCGGCGGCATTCCTCGTCATCACCCGAGACGCCGCGAAAAAAGGGGATCCGCACCCGGTCTGATACCGCTCACGTCCAACGAAATCCGCAAACTGCTCAACCGCGTCACCGCACCGATCCGCCACACAATCCAGCATGCGATGCACTGGTCACGATGGCGACGCTCCAGCCAAGCCCGAGCACGTACTAGCCACTACCGACGACGCGGCCATCACGAAGTGTCGTTGCAGTATTAGAGCTTGTCTCATTTGGTGAGTTTCTTGTAGCAGGTGATGCTGGCGGCGAGGGTGAGGAAGGCGAGGTAGTGGCCGGCTTTGCGTTCGTAGCGGATGGTGAGTCGGCGGTAGCCGAACAGCCAGGCGATGGCCCGTTCGATGACCCACCGGTGTTTGCCGAGTGTGTCCCGGGATTCGATGCCTTTGCGGGCGATGCGCGGGAGGATCCGGCGCTGGTGGAGCCAGTCGCGCAGGGCGGGGATGTCGTAGGCCTTGTCGGCGTGGAGCTTGGCCGGTTTCCGGTGCCGGGGTCCCCGGCGGGAGCGGATGGCCGGCAGCGCGTTGATCAGGGGCTTGAGTGCGTGGCTGTCGTGGGTGTTGGCCGCGGAGATTCCGACGGTGAGGGGCAGGCCGGCCCGGTCGGACAGCACGTGGATCTTCGAGCCGGGTTTGCCGCGGTCGACCGGACTGGGGCCGGTCAGTCCGCCCCCTTTTTGCCCTGACGGATGCCCCGTCCAGGACCGCGCGTGACCAGTCGATCAGTCCCCGGCCGTCCAGTTCGTCCAAAACCGCCCGGTGCAACTGCCGCCACAGTCCCGCCTCGGTCCACTCGGTGAACGTCCGGTGCGCCGTGGGCACCGACACTCCGAACGACGGCGGCAGGTGCCGCCACGCACAACCACTGGTCAACACGAACACGACCGCCGTGAACACCGCCCGCGGATCCGTCCGCGCACGCCCACCACCCTGCGGACGCTCCCTTGCCGGCGGGATCAGCGGTTCCACCAGCGCCCACAACTCATCGGGCACCAACCGTTGCGACAGCGAGTCGATCACAGCACAAGATCATCGCAGACCCGCCAGAAGATCCAAACGAGACACGCTCTTATCCCGTTGCGCTCCGATAGCGCGGAGCCCCCGACGCCCCACCGCGTCACCCACACAGCGGATCTTTGCGAAAAATTGAGAAATACCGTTTTTCAGTAACACCCCTACCCTCCTGATCTTGGGCCATTACCCGACCTGGGCGAAACGGGCACTGGTTCTTCATCGCTTCACCATTTCTCGTCCGTGATCGCGATTTCCGGGCTAGGGTGAGCCGTTCGTTTTCGCCTTCGGCCCGAGGGGGAGCAGAGTTGAGCGGCCCGTACGGATCTCCAGCGCAGCAGCGGTCAGGTCCCGCGCACGGGGAACCGCCGGCGCGGCGCGGGCGTCCGTCCGGGGCGACGGCGTTGGTCGCGGCGCTGCTGGGGCTCGTGGCGGCCGGGGCGGCGGGCTACCTGCCGGTGACGTTGTTCATCGACATCCCTTCGGGGTTCAGCCTCGGCGACCTTCCTGTGTGGACACTCGTGGACCTCGGCGGTTACCTGGGCGCGGGCCTCTTCCTGCTCGTCGGCGCGCTCGCCGCGATCTTCCGCGCCACCGCGGGCGCCGTGCTGCTGATCCTCGGCGCGGTGATCGCCATCGGCGCGATCCTGCTGGAGCCGACGCTCGGCAACGGCGGCTACGCGGCCTACTTCGAGGCCGTCGTCGCGCTGAACTCGTTCGCGGACGTCGACCGGGCCGTGCTGGTGGTGCTGGCGCCGCTGGTGCTGGTGCTGGCGGCGCTGCGTCCGACGTTCTCGTATCTCAGGTACCGGACCTACGTGCCCGGACAGTGGTGATTTTCGCCCCGCAAACGTCTCCAGCCTGGCACGATACGAGGACATCTCCCCGCAGCCGGTGGGGGCCGGATTCCCGAGGACTTCCGTGAGCTATCCCCAGAACCCCGGCCAGGGGCAGAATCCGCAGCAGCCGTACGGCCAGCAGCCCTCCGGCCCACAGGCCTTCCCCGGTCAGCAGCCCTACGGCCAGCCGTACCCGGGCCAGCAGCCGGCGCCCTACTCCGGTCCGCAGCCCATGCCGGGGCAGCCGTATTCGGGACCGCAGCCGGTGCCCGGCCAGTACCCCCAGCAATACGGTCAGCCGAGCCAGCCGTTCCCCGCGTACCCGGGCGGACCGGGCATGCTGCAGCAGAAGCCGAGCGGCGGGACCGCGATCACCGCGGCCGTGCTGGCGATCCTGGGTGGCATCGTCGCGCTGCTCGGGGTGATCAGCTCGATCGTCGGGCTGGCGACGTTCCACGGGACGGAGATCCTCTTCATCATTTCGCTGGTCGTCGACCTCGCGCTCGCCGGCCTGCTGCTCTACGGCGCCATCGCGCTGATCATGCACAAGCCCGCGGGCCGGATGTGCGTGATCATCGGCTGCGGCGTCTCGATCGCGTTCTCTTTGATCTCGGTGATCCTCAGCGCGGCGGGCGCCACCGCTCTCGGTTCGTCGGCCGAGTTCCTGGGCGTGGGCATCGCCGGCGCGCTCGTCGGGCTCATCCCGCCGGTGGCCACGCTGGTCCTCGCGATCGTGAAGCCGACCCAGCTGTGGGTTGGGCTCGGCGCGCCGGCGCAGCCGCAGTACCCGGGCACCTACCCTCCGCAACAAAGCTGGTGACGAACGGTCCCGCCGGCGCACTGCGGGACCGCACCGGCGGGACCTGCGACGACAGGTCCAGGCAAGCGTGAATTCCATCCCACCTGGCGGGATTGTCGGTACCGGGCCGTACCCTGGAACCATGGTCGACGACTACTCCGTGCTGGGTTTCGAAACACGCGCCATCCACGCCGGGCAGCAGCCCGATCCGCGGACGGGCGCCGTCATCGTGCCCATTTACCAGACGTCGACCTACGCGCAGGACGGCGTCGGCGGCACCCGCGAGGGTGACTACGAGTACTCGCGCACGGCGAACCCCACGCGCACCGCGCTGGAGCAGGCTTTGGCCTCGCTGGAAGGCGCCCGGCACGCGCTGGCGTTCGCGTCCGGCATGGCGGCGTCCGACGCGGTGCTGCGCACGACCCTGCGCCCGGGCGACCACCTGGTGCTGGGCAACGACGCATACGGCGGCACGTTCCGCCTGATCGACAAGGTGCTGAGCCTCTGGGGCATCGAGCACACCGTCGCGAACCTCGCGAACGTCGACGAGGTCCGCGCCGCGCTGCGGCCCGAGACCAAGCTGATCTGGTGCGAGACGCCCACCAACCCGCTGCTCGGCATCGCCGACATCGCCGCGCTGGCCGGCGTGGCCCACGACGCGGGCGCGCGGCTGGTCGTCGACAACACCTTCGCCACGCCCTACCTGCAGACGCCGTTGGCCCTCGGCGCCGACATCGTGGTCCACTCCACGACCAAGTACCTCGGCGGCCACTCCGACGTCGTCGGCGGCGCCGTGCTCACCAACGAGGACGAGGTCCGCGAGCAGCTCTTCTACCTTCGCAACGCCGCCGGCGCCGTCCCCGGCCCCTTCGACGCGTGGCTCACGCTGCGCGGCCTGAAGACGCTGGCCCTGCGCATGGAGCGGCACAGCGACAACGCCGAGCTGATCGTGCAGACGCTCGCCAAGCACCCGAAGGTCTCGAAGGTCTACTACCCGGGCCTGCCCGAGCACCCCGGCCACGAGGTCGCGGCCAAGCAGATGCGCCGCTTCGGCGGCATGGTGTCCTTCCGCCACGCCGACGGCGAGCAGGCCGCGCTGGAAGTCGCGTCGCGCACCAAGCTCTTCATCCTGGCCGAGTCCCTGGGCGGCATCGAGTCCCTCATCGAACACCCGGGCCGCATGACCCACGCCTCCACGGCGGGCTCCACGCTCCAGGTCCCGGACGACCTGCTGCGCCTCTCCGTCGGCATCGAGGACGGCACCGACCTGGTTGCCGACCTCACGGCCGCGCTGGGCTGAGTCTGCGTTCTCGCGAAACCCCGTGCCACTTCGTCGTGGCGCGGGGTTTCTGCTGTGGCTGCTCGCTCGGTGGCCACACCCCCCGGCGTCTTCAGCAGGGTTCCGGCAAAGTCTTGTGGAGTGGTTGCAGGGCCCGCGGCATCGTGCCTCATGCCCGCCATCCTTGATCGGTTGAACCCGCGCATAACCCCGGACGCGAATCCGGAATGGGCCATGCACCTGCGTGAACTCCTGTGTCAGGTACCGGACCTGTGTGACCGACACGGTGTTCGCCGTTCCGTGGCCTTGATTCTGATCCTGGCCGCCGTCGCGGAGCACGCTCGTTCGCCGCGATCGGCAAGGGGTCCGCGGATGCCCGCACCACGTGCTGGCGTTGCTGGCCGCGATCCGCATCAGGGCGGGTAGGTCGCGCCGGACGAGGCGACCGTGCCCCGGGTGACTGGCCGGCTCGCATCTCGGCGATTTCCTCGGCTACCCCGCGATCGAGTTCCCGCACGCGACTCATGCGCTTCTCATCGCACGCCGCACCACCCACCACACCAGCGGCCAACTCACCACCCACACCGCGATCGGGATCACCACCATCACTGGCCAATGGGCCCACCCCAGCCGCCTCAGCCCTTACGCCCGCGGCTACTGGCACACCCAAAGCACACTCTGCTGGATCCGCGACGTCACCTACACCGAAGCCCACTCGCTCGCCCGCGCCAAACCCAGCGTCAGAGCCGCCCCGCGCCACCTCGCCACCAGCGCACTCCGCCACACCGACTGAACCAACACCCTCACCGGGATACGCCACATGACCCGAGGCACAGGCCGTCACTCACCCCACCCGGCAATCGGCCCTCACCACCACAACAGCGTTGCCACACCCCCGCCCTCCTCGGGGGGACTGCCCTGCTCCAGTTTACCGAGGTCACGGGCACAAAATTGGCGATCAGGAAATTTGTGGACAACTCGCGGCCGGCGGGATCTGCTGTGGATAACTCAGGTGTACCTCGGACGGCGCGTGCCTCTGGGCGGCCGGCGTGACGGTGCCGCGGACGCGGACCTCAGCACGCAAGAACCCCGCGCCGATCAGCGGCCGCGGGGTTCCAAAGGGAGGTCCAGACCCGTCAGGGCCGGTAGCTGCTCGGCTGCGGACCGGCCGTGTGCAGCGAGTGGTGGACGGCCTCCTGCTGCTCGGCGGGCGCGGCCGGGAGCTCGGAGCCGTCGATGCAGCCGCCGACGAGCTCGACGTGGTTGTCGTGGCGGATGTACTGGGGGTGGCCGCCGCAGCCGGCGGCGTCGACGGTGAAGTAGGCGGCGCCGGTGAGGGCGAGGGCGGAGGCGACGCCCAGCACGAGGGGCAGGACACCGGCCGAACGGGTCGCGCGCGTCCCACGAGCGGTCGTGGCGTTTTTCGCGCGGGCCATGGTCGCACTCCCTGATCACGTGTGGTTGCCGTTATCAGAGTACCGGTCCCGCGGCGGTGGCACCTCGGCCATCCGTCGGTGGCATCATCGCGACCTATGGAACTGGTCAGCATCGAGCGGATCGAGGAGGCGCGCAAGCTCCTCGAGGGCATCACCAGGGTGACCCCCATGGAACACGCCCGTGACCTGCGGCGCCTACACGGCGGCCCGGTCTACCTCAAGTGCGAAAACCTGCAGCGCACCGGCTCGTTCAAGATCCGCGGCGCCTACACCCGCATCCACGGCCTCACCCGGGAGGAACGCGCCCGCGGCGTCGTCGCGGCGAGCGCCGGCAACCACGCGCAGGGTGTGGCGCTGGCGTCGTCGCTGCTGGGGATCTCGTCGACGGTCTTCATGCCGCTGCGCGCGCCCCTGCCGAAGCTCGCGGCCACCCGCGGCTACGGCGCCGACGTGCACCTCCACGGCGCCGTCCTCGAAGAGACGCTGGCGGAGGCCATCGCGTTCTCCGAGCGCACGGGGGCGGTGTTCATCCACCCGTTCGACCACGTCGACGTGATCGCCGGGCAGGGCACCGTCGGCCTGGAGATCCTGGAGCAGGTGCCCGGCGCGAAGACGGTGCTCGTGGCCACGGGCGGCGGCGGCCTGGTCGGCGGTGTCGCGGCGGCGGTGAAGGGGCTGCGGCCCGACATCCGCGTGGTCGGCGTGCAGGCCGAGGACGCCGCCGCGTACCCGCCTTCGCTGGCGGCCGGCTCGCCCGTGCGCCTGCGCGAACTGCACACGATGGCCGACGGGATCGCGGTCGGCGAGCCGGGCCCGGTCAGCTACGCGCACGTGTCTTCGCTGGTCGACGACGTCGTCACGGTCAGCGAGGAGTCGCTGTCCCGCGCGGTGCTGCTGTGTCTCGAGCGGCGCAAGCTCGTGGTCGAGCCCGCCGGCGCCGCGACGGTCGCCGCCCTCATGCAGCACCCGGGCGCCTTCGAGCCGCCCGTGGTGGCGATCCTGTCGGGCGGCAACGTCGACCCCGTGCTGCTCCAGCAGATCATCCAGCACGGCATGACGGCCGGCGGCCGCTACCTCAAGCTGCACCTGCGCGTGCCCGACCGGCCCGGCTCGCTCGTCTCCGTGCTGACGTGCGTGAAGAACCTCGGCGCCAACGTCCTCGACGTCGAGCACTCCCGCATCTCCGGCAGCCTCGCCCTCGGCGAGGTCGACGTCGCGCTCGCCCTGGAAACCCGCGGCCCCGAACACTGCAAGGAGGTCGAGGCCGCCCTCGCCGACGCCGGGTTCACCATCGTGCCGTGACCGTCCTCAGTGGACTGGCGGCTCCCCGGTGACCGCCGCCAGCGCCAGCTGCCGCGCCGGCTCCTCGACCTCGGGCACCTCGAACCGCCGCCCGCGAATGTGGCTCAGCAGCTCCGGGTCCGGCGCCACGGCGTGCTCCCGCAGGTAGTACGCGACGGCGCCGGGCCACACCCAGCTGCCATCCGTCCGGAAGGTCAACGGCACCACGTCCACGCGCCCCGGATCGAACGCGTCGACGTCGAAACTCCGCGACGCCAACACCGCCGGCGCGGACTCGAGGTAGGCCAGCACCCGCTCTCGCTCCGCCTCGGCCAGCGCCTCCCGCTCGACCACGGGCCTCCCGGCCTCGTCGAGCCCGTCGTAGACCCGCGGCGTCCGCATCCCGGCCACCGTCGTCGCCGGCGGATCGGCGACGCCGGGCTCGACCGTCGCGACGGGGCCGGCCTTTTCCTGGGAAGGTGAAACGGAGCTGGCGCCTTCTTCCGACGGTGCTGCGAGGCTTCCTGATTCCTCAGCCGGTGCGACGGCGCTCGCCACTTCGCCGAGCGGTGCCGCGGGAGCAGCGCCACGTTCCGACGCCGGCGCCGCGGCGTCCGCGGGCGTCGCGACGGCGGCTTCCTCGGTCGCCGGTGAGGGCGCAGCTGTGCCTTGCTGCTGAGCTTCGGGTGCGGTGCCATCGTCCGGTGTCGGTGCAGCCGCGCCCTCTGGCGGTGCGGCGGCTGCTTCACCGGTCGTGCGTTGCTGCTGAGCCGTCGGTGTTCCACGGCCAGCCGGAGGCGCGGTGACGTTCTGCTGCGGAGAGCCAGGGGCTGCGATTCCGTCCGCCTCTTCGGTGGCGTCTGGTCGAGGCGAGGCAGGTTCGTCGGGGTAAGACGCCGATACAACTGGCGCGGCCGCGCTCTGTGGCGTTGTGGCGCCCGCTTGCGCGGCTGCTGTGCGCTGGCCCGCCGACACTGGCGCCGTGGTGTTGTCCTGCGGTGCAGATGCGTCGGCGGAAGGGGGCGGCGTGGCGGGCGGTGGTGGTGCAGCCGGGCCGCCGTGCGGAGTCGGTGCGCGGTCGGGAGGGGGCGGGGGTGTGTCGGGCGTCCAGGGCGCCGGGAGGGGTGGCAGGCCTGCGCGGGTGCGCAGCCAGGGTGGGATGAAGGCGTCCGAGCGGGGGAAGAAGCGGAGTTCGTCCTGGAAGCCGAGTTGTGGGGGTGGGCGGCGCCACAACGGTTCAACGTCGGGGCGGAAGTCGAGGCGAGGCGGGTGCTGAGGGGTGAACACGAGTGTCGCGCTGAGCCAGGTGCCGCGGCCGCGGCGGTACATGCCGCCGCGGAGGACGGCGAGGAGGCGGACGGCCTCCGGGTGCGGGCGGGCCGGGTAGTCGCGCCCGTCCGGGGCCGTGGTGACGACGTCGGCCTCGACGTGGCGCCCCACGGCCCGGTACTCGACCCGCAGCTGCCGCCACCCTGGTGGCACGGCCGAGGCGCACGCCTGGCCGATCCGCTGGACGAGGTCCTGCTGCTGGGCCGGGCTCAGGGGTACCGGCGGTTGGCTCAAGGCGTCTCCCCGCGGTGGTGTCAGTTGCCGGCGGCGGCGAGCCGCTCGCGGAACCAGTCGGGCATGAACTCCTCGGTGCGGGGGAACCGCTCCTGCTCGATGGCGAACTGCTCCGCGGCCGGGTACGGGTCGAAGTCCGGCTCGTTGCGCCAGTTGTACTGGATCGTGAACCGGCTCGGCGGCTCGATGCCGAAGCGCGCGGAGAACCACGTTCCCTCGCCCTCGGTGTACATGCCGCCGCGCAGGCGCTGGAACATCTTCCACACGTCGACCGGCGGGTCCCACGGGCGGAACGTGCCACTGGGATCCTTCACCCCGACGGCGACGTCGACATTGCGGCCGACCATGCGGTAGTCGATCATCACCTGCTGCCAGCCCGGCGGCAGGGCTTCGACCACGGCCGTGGTGATCTCACCCAGCAGCTCGTTCTGCTGGATCGGGTCCAGCTCCGGCCACTTGAACGGCATCGGTGGTGTCCTCCTGATCGTTCGGACTTTTCGGGCGGCCCCATCATGGCACGGGGCCCGTGGTCACTCCTGGGCCCGCAGGCGGTCCTGCTCGCCGCCCTCGTCGAGCAGCTTTCGCAGCCACGCCGGCACGTGCTCGTCGTCGCGCGGGTACGCCTCCAGATCACGCGTGAACGCGCTGGGGTGCAAGGGCGGCCACCAGTTGGGGTCGCCGTCGAGGTCGTAATTGAACTCCGGCGACGACTCAGGGCGCAGCACGACCTTCGCGGAAAACCATGTGCCACGGCCGGGTTCGTACATGTCGTCGCGCAGCGCGCGGAACGCCGCCTTCACCGGCGCGGGCAGCTCCATCGAGCCGGGGGAGCCGTCGCGCATCCGGACCTGCAGCGCGAAGTCGTTGGCCACCACGGTCGCCGACACCGTCAGCACGATCTCCGCCCACCCGGACGGCGCCGCGTTCGCCAGTGCCGCCGCGATTTCAGCGGGAACGGGATCGGTCACTGTACTGCCTGTTCTTTCCGTAGTTGATGTCCGCGGGGTTGTTCGGGAACTCGCGCTCCTTGGTCACGCGCGAGATCTCCACGGGTTTTCCGTTCTCCAGCACGACGTGCCCGTTGGCGTCGGTCTTGTAAACCACTTCCTGCCAGCGCATGGTGACGCTCTCCGGCACGCCGTTGCTGTCGCCGTGCATGGCGACCTGGTAGTTCTGGATGTCCTGGCCCTCGGTGTTCGCGAACTTGCCGAGCTCCGTCTCCTGGTTGCGCCACGAGGCCTCGTGGATCCACCCGTCGCGGTAGTTGCCGCTGTTGGACGCCGCCATCTGCGGGTGCATGTTGACGTACTCACCCGGGCCGCCCATCTCGTTGGCCGCGAGGTGCCCGCCCGCCCACCGCACCTTCTCGTACTTGTCGCCGTATTCGGGGTGGTCGGCGAACGCCTCCTTGCCCTCGCCGCCGGACCGGTTCTGGGAGTTGGTGTCGCGGTAGGTGTCGTTGCGGCCGTCGAAGCTCGGGTCGCCCGTCATCGCGTCGGGCTTGCCGTTCTCGCCGATGTGGAAGGTCCACGACTTGTCCGCGTCGTGGAAGTTCGGCACGCGGTACTGCGCGCCCGGGATCAGCGGGTAGCGCAGGTCGGGGTTGTGGTTGGGCGACGACGTGCCGGGCGTCGCCTCGACGTGCGTGATGTGGCCGTCGGCGTCGGTGTAGAACCGCGTGGTGGCACCGTTTTCGTACGACACGCGGTACTCGGCGTGGCCCGCCAGCGGACGCTCGTCGTGCAGCGTCTGCGGCACGCCGTCCGGGTCCGGGTCGGCGTTGCTGGTCCGAGCGGGTACGTCGTCGAGATCGCGCGGCGAGTCGACGTCCGGGTGGCCGTCGCGGTGGCGCGGGCCGGCGAACTCGGAGTCGTCGGGCCGGTCCCAGTCCACGAACCGCCGGTCGAACTCCAGGGAGTCCGGGTTGTACGTGCGGGTCGCCGGAGGGAGGTCGAACTCCTCCTCCGGAACGCCCCCGTTGGCGTCGTCGTCGCCCCGCGCGTGGGCGCTGTCGGCGTCGACGTCGTGCGGGTCGTGGTGGTGCGACTCCGGCGCGAAGCCGTCCTGGCCGGCGTGGTGCGACGTGCCGTCCGGGTGGTGCACGGACCACTCGCCGTCCGGTGGGATCCGCGGCCGCATCCGGCCGTCCGGCCCGATTTCGTAGTCGGACGAGAAGACCCGGCCGTTCGCGTCGGTCCACGCCGGTTTGGTCGGCGCCATGACGTCGGTGTCGAGCTCGCGCGAGAGCCGGTTGGCGAAGTCGTTGGAGCCGGCGTCGCAGCCGATCAGGCGGATGGGGCGGCCGTCGTAGTCCGCGTTGTGACGCAAGACGTCGGCGAACTCCTCCGGCGTGTAGTGCCGGTCGCCGATGCGCGCGTGCCCGTCGGACGTCACGTGCACGTCGACGGTGTAGCGCCCGTCCGGATCCGGCTGCACGCGGTGGGGGAGGTCGCCCATGTCCGTGTCGCCGCGGTGGTACGAACTGCCTGCCGGCGTGCTTTCCGAGTGGTGCTGGTTGACCTCGTCCGGTGTCAGGGGTTCGTCGTCGTGGTGGTGCGGCCCGCCGTCGTGGTCGGGCGTGTCGTGGTGATCGGACGGATCGTGGTGGTCGGCGTTGTCGTGGTGATCGGTGTTGTCGTGGTGATCGGTGTTGTCGTGGTGCTCTGGTGAACCGTCGGTGTCGTGGCGCGGAGCGCCGTCCTCGGGCTCGTTGCGATGGGGAGCGCGGTCGTCGGGCTCACCGTGGCGCGGGGTCCGGTCGCCGGGCTTGCCGTCGGGAGTCCGATGTGGACTGTCGGTTTCCGGGCGAGTCGCTGTCGGTGAGCCACCACGCGCGGCGGGCTCCGGAGTGTCACTCGGCCGCCGCGGTCCGCCCGCCGCCGGATCGCCCGGGCGGCGCGGCCCGTCGGGGCTCTGGGGCGAGCGCGGGTTCGGCTCACTCGGGCGGCGCGGCGAATCCGGGTCGGGCCGCCGCGAGGAGGGCTCGGGTCCCTCACCGGGCCGCCGCGACGAAGGCGCGCGATCGGGACCGGTGCGCGGACCTGAGGGTTCCGGAGTACGAGCGCCGGGGCTGCCCGGGGTACCGGTCCAGCCACCGCCGCTTCCGGGCCGGGCTGCCGGCGTGCCACCGGGGACGCCACCGGACGGCGAACCACCGCCCTGCGGCGGCAGGCCACCCGCGACAGGTTGGTTCGGCGCGGTGGAGCCCGACGGACCGGCGCCATCGCCGGTGCGCGGCGCGGGAGCGCTGGGCGCCGGCTCGTCGACCTTCGGCGGCGCGTAGCCCGCGGCCGAGGTCGAGCTGTCGCCCGAGCTCTGGTGCGAAGACGGCGAGCTGCTCCCGGAAGAGCCACCACCGGAGTGGGCCGGGGCGCCGCCGCCGGACCCGCCGCTGCTGTGCGGCGTCGAGCCACCCGACGGTGAGCCGCCGGACGGCGAGTTGCCCGCGTGCGCCGAGCTGGGCGCGTCACCGGTGTGGGCACTCGGCGCGTCGCCCGTGTGCGAGGGCGCGGAACTGCCGCCACCGGACGGCGAAGAGCTGCCCGCGTGGCTCGGCGAGCTCGACGAAGAACCGGCGTGGCTCGGCGACCCGCCTCCGGACGGGCCGCTGGTGCTGTGCGGCGCGGAGCCGCCGGACGAGGGCGAATCGCCGCCGAACGTCGACGCGGAGTTGTCACCCCCGGTGTCGTGGGTGCCGTTGCCCGTGCTCCGGCGCGACGAGTCACCGGACGAACCGTCCCTTGTGGAGGGACCGCCGTCCGGGCTCGACGACGCGGAGTCCCCGTCGCCGGAGTGCGAGCCGTCGGCGTCCGAGTCGCCGGAGTGCGAGCTCGCGGAATCGGAGTCACCGGACCGCGAATCGCCGGAGTCCGGATCACCGGAGTGGGAACTGTCGGCCTCCGAGTCCCCGGAATGCGAGCCATCCGGGCTGTCCGAACCCTCCCCGCCGGGCGAGTCCCCGTCGGAGCCGCTGTGGTGCGAACCACCGCCGGCGCCGCCACCGCCCGTGTGGTGGGCGAACCCGCCGGCCTTGATGTTCTTCGTGCTGATCACGTCGAGGCCCGTGACCTTGCCGGCCAGCTTGCCCAGGATCTTGATGATCTTCGTGAAGACGTCGGCCAGCTTGCCGAGCAACGGCGACACCCGGCGCATCGTGTCGCACAGCTTGGTGAGCAGCCCGCTGATCTTCTCGCCCCACTTGGAGATCGCCGTGACGGCCTGCGCGACCACCAGCGGCGTGCCGAAGCCGAGGGAGAAGACCTCCTCCATCACCCACGAGATCAGCTTGCCCACCAGGTCGGCGATCAGCTGCCGCACGGTCTCCCGCACGAACGACACGACCTGGCCCATGATCATCGTGACGGTGCCGATCGCACTCGCCACGGTCGCGGCCCCGCCGAGCGCCTCCGCGCACTCCGCCGCGCCCTTGCGGTACGCGTCGGCCGCGTCGCCGGTCCACTCCGCAGTGCCGGTCTTCACCGCGTTGGCGTAGTCGGCCTGCCGGTCCTGCAACGCTTTCGCGACGTTGCCCCAGGTGTCCGCATAGGACTGGATCACGGGCGGGTTGCCCGCCACCGAGTCGAGCATGTCCTTCAGCGGCTGCACGTGCTCCATGAGGAACGACGCCACCGACGACATCAGGTAGCCGAACGGGTCGATCGCCGCGCCCGCGATCTCGCCCGCGAGACTGAGCACCCCGAGGCCACCCGAGACCCAGTCGCCGTCCTTGATGCCGTTGAACGCGTCCATCGCCGACTCGGCGACGCCGATGCCCGTGGCGTAGCCGTAGTCGCCGTTGCCCGCCGTGAGCGGCCCGGGACCGTCTCCGTCCTGCTTCGCCTGCGCGACGAGCGGGTTGCCGTCGGCCATCAGTCGGGCACCTTCGTGGAGGCGATGGCGTCGGTCGTGCCGGTTTCGTAGGTCTCGTACGCCTGCGCGGCGTTGCGGACCTTCTGCGCCTGCGCGTCCATCGCCGTGACGGTGTTCTGCAACGCGTTGATGCCGAACTCCTCCACCGGGTCGAGCATCGCCCGGAACGGCTGGCAGAGGATGCCGTACGCGTCGGTGGGCATGCTGACCTGGTTCGCGGCGTCGACGGCCTGGCGCAGCCCGTCGCTGATCCCGTCGAGCTGGCGCGCGTGCGCCTCGAGGTCGCTGCCGACCTCGTATCCCTTAGGTGCCATGGTGTTTCATCCCCCAGGATGGCTGTGCGAAACCGGAATCAAGAAAGGATCGAACCGCCGAAGTCATCATCGTCGTCGGATGTCTCGGCCCGGCGACGACGTGGTGGCGGTTGCGGCGCCTGCTGTCGAGGCAGTGCGGTCGGCGGCGGGGGAGGCGGGTCGTTGTCCTCGGGTCCGAACCGGTGCACGGGCGCGGGCGGCGGAGGTGGCTCTTCCGGCGGCGGCGCGGGGAACGTGCTCTTCGCGTCCTCCACGAGCTTGTCCCCGGTGGCGTCACTGCCCAGCGTCTCGCTCGCAACCTGTTGCAGCAGCTCGGGAATCCGCGCCTGCGCCTTCTGCACGAGCTGCATCACCTGCGCCGACACCTCCGCCATCCGCTTGCCGCTGGCGGACTCGGAGATCACGAGGTTCTTCAGCAGCCCCTTGGCATCCACGGTCACCTCGACCGTGCCGTCCTTCGCTCGCTCGGTCACGGTCTGGCCCTGCATGCGGTCGGCCATCGCCTGGTAGCGCGCAGCCGTCTCCTGCAGCTGCCGCGTCCAGCCGTCCACCATGCGCTGGCTGGCGTCGACGCCGTCCGACATCGGGCCCCCATTCCTCTCGAGCCGACTTCCCCACAGTGACGGATCCGGCCCGCCCCAGGTTCCGATGCCGTCCGAATTGATCCGATCGGCCCAGTTTGCCATCCGGGTCAACCGGCCTCGCCGGCACCTGAATCGACTGTACGTGCCCGCACCGACACAAAACGTGGCAAGCGGCCCGCCCGCGACTTTTCGTCGCGAACGGGCCGCTCGTACCACTCAATCCTTGACAACCACGCCGATCAGGGGTTTCCTGTGGCGCCGCAAGGCGTCAGAGATTGCCTCGCCGCTCCTGCTCCCGCTCGATCGCCTCGAACAGCGCCTTGAAGTTCCCCTTCCCGAAGCCCAGCGAACCGTGCCGCTCGATGAGCTCGTAGAACACCGTCGGCCGGTCGCCGATCGGCTTCGTGAAGATCTGCAGCAGGTACCCGTCCTCGTCTCGGTCGACCAGAACCTTGTGCTCCTGCAACGTTTCGATCGACACCCGCACCTCGCCGATGCGCGCGCGCAGCTCCGGGTCCTCGTAGTAGGAGTCCGGCGTGTCGAGGAACTCGACGCCCGCGGCCCGCATCGCGGTGATCGTGGCGATGATGTCGTTGGTGGCCAAGGCGATGTGCTGGCAGCCGGCGCCCTCGTAGAACTCGAGGTACTCGTCGATCTGCGACTTCTTCTTGGCCACGGCGGGTTCGTTCAGCGGGAACTTCACGCGGTGGTTGCCGTTGGACACGACCTTGCTCATCAACGCGGAATAGTCCGTGGCGATGTCGTCGCCGACGAACTCCGCCATGTTCACGAAGCCCATCACGCGGTGGTACCAGTCGACCCAGTAGTCCATCTTGCCGAGTTCGACGTTGCCCACGCAGTGGTCCACGGCTTGGAACAGGCGTTTCGGCGCGCCTTCCGGCCGCGTCACCGTGCTCTCGCGCGCCTCGAACCCGGGCAGGTACACGCCGTCGTAGCGCGACCGGTCGATCAGCGAGTGGCGGGTTTCGCCGTACGTCGCGATCGCCGCCATCCGCACCGTGCCGTGCTCGTCGGAGACGTCGTGCGGCTCCTCGAGGATCGTCGCGCCCTGTGCGCGGGCGTGCGCCACGCACTTGTCGGCGTCGGTCGTCTCCAGCGCGAGGTCGCTCACGCCGTCGCCGTGGCGGCGGTGGTGGTCGAGCAGCGGCGAGTCCGGCCGCACGCCGCCGGTGATGACGAACCGCGCCGAGCCCGACTTGAGCACGAACGCCTTGCGGTCGAAGCGGCCCGTCTCCGGCCCGGAGTACGCGACGAGCTGCATGCCGAACGCGACCTGGTAGAACCACGCGGTCTGCGTCGCGTTGCCGGCGACGAAAACCACCGCGTCGAGAGCCTTGACCGGGAACGGGTCGTTGGTGGCGTCGTGCTCGACGAGCCCCACGAGCTGACGGAGCTGGTCGAAGCTGACGTCGTCGAGTGCGCCCTGCGGATCCATGGTGTGGGTCATGCCGAAAGCATGGGTCCGCCACGGCAAGTTGAGCAACGGTCACCGAATTCACTGGACAATGTGCTCAGCGAAAACCCGTAAGCTGCGGTCAACGTGGACAACCTGCGCAGGGAGGAACCGTGCTCGACTCGCTCGACGCCCGGCTGTTGCTGCTGCTCACCGACTCGCCCCGGCTGGGGGTGCTGGAGTGCGCGCGCCGCCTCGGCGTCGCGCGCGGCACGGTCCAGGCGCGCCTGGACCGGCTCACCGAACGCGGCATCCTCGGCGGCTTCCCGCCCGAGCTGGACCTCGCCGCGATGGGCTACGGGCTCACCGCGTTCGCCGTGCTGGAGATCGCACAGGGCCGGCGCGCAGGCGTGGCCGAGGCGCTCGCCGCCATCGAGGAGGTGTGCGAGGTGCACGCCACCACCGGGCAGGGCGACCTGTTCGTCCGGCTGGTGGCGCGCGACAACGACGACCTGCAACGCGTGATCGACGAGGTGGTCGGCGTGGACGGGGTGCTGCGCACGTCCACCTCGATCGCCCTGTCCACGCCGGTGCCGCCGCGCGTGCGCCCGCTGCTGGAACGCACCGCGCGCGGTTAGAACGCGTCGAGCGCGTGCGCGAGGTACCGCTTCGCCGAACGCTGCACGACCTCGTGCCCGTCACTGCGCACGATCCGGTCCCACCATGCGCCGTAGATCGCGTCGAACGCGTACGGCTCCAGCAGTTCGGCCGCGCGGCGCACCACGCTCGGCCGTTCCGGGATCAGGTTCGGGTAGCTGTACATGAAACCGACGTGGGTGCGGTCGGGGATGACCTGGACGATGTCGCCCGCCAGCAGGGCCCCGCGGCCGTCTTCACCCGCCGGCCAGTGGAGCACTGTGCCGCCGGTGAAGTGCACGCCGAGGTTGATCAGCCGCAGGTCGTCGGCCACATCGAGGGTGGTGCCGGACCAGAGCCGGATCGACGGGTCGGGGCGGCCGATCCACTCCTGGTCGCCTTCGTGCAGGTAGATCGGCGCGTCGAACGCGTGGGCCCACTCGACCATCGTCGTGTAGTAGTGCGGGTGGCTGATCGCGATGCCGGTGATGCCGCCGAGTTCGGTGACCTGCTGCACCAGTGCGTCGTCGAGGTACGCCGCGCAGTCCCAGAGGAAGTTGCCGGAGGCGGCCTGCACGAGCAGTGCGCGTTGCCCGATCGCGAAACCGGGCTCGGAACCGATGCCGATCACGCCCGGTCCCTGCTCTTCGACGCGCGGGTGGTACTCGCCGCTCGACCGCAGCGTCGCGAGGTCGGTCCAGGCCTGGCCGGTGAGCGGGACGTACTGGCGTTCGTCCTCGCAGATCGGGCAGTCGTCGCGGGGTCCCGGGTATTGCATTCCGCAAGCGCGGCACATCGGTTCGGTGCTCATCGTGGCCTCCCAGTGGTGTTCAGGGGCCACGCTAGTCGCGTACCCGGCTCTCGCGAACCGGGTACGCGGAGACCGCGGTGGGTCAGGCCTCGCTGTAGGGCACGGCCTTGACCAGCGTCACCTGCTGGGTACGGCCGTTGGGCAGCTCGTACTCGCGCGACTCGCCTTCCTTGGCGCCGAGCAGGGCCTTGCCCAGCGGCGACTCCGGGGAGTACACGTCGAGCGCGCCCTCGGCGCCCTCTTCGCGGGTGGCGAGGAGGAACTTCTCCTCGTCGTCGTCGCCCGCGTACTTCACGGTGAGGACCTTGCCGGGACCGGCGGTGCCGTCGTCCTCGGGAGCCTCGCCGACCTTCGCCGAACGCAGCAGTTCCTGCAGGTGGCGGATGCGCGCCTCGGCCTGGCCCTGCTCCTCGCGCGCCGCGTGGTAACCGCCGTTTTCCTTGAGGTCTCCCTCTTCGCGGCTGTCGTTGATGCGCGCAGCGATGACCGGACGATTCTCGATCATTTCGTCGAGCTCGTGCTTGAGCCTGTCGTAGGCATCCTGGGTCAGCCAGGTCACCTTGTCGCTCACGGTCACCATCTCCTCGTCGGGCCTGCCAGGCTTGGGTGTTCAAGCCGGCCTCCGCACGGGCTCACTGCGCCCGCACGGCTGGGATAAAGGAAAAACACGGCCCGCCTCGGGCCGTGCTGGTGTGTCAGCTTATCACGGCAGGGTGCAGCGACGCCGGTCCATTCCACGGCGCGCGGGCACTCGCCGCGCATTTCACCCCGTTGGCCGCTATGGGGTTGACATGTAACGTGGTATGGAGTACGAGCAGCCGTACACGTCGGCTGTCACCGGTTCCCCGATGCTCTTCACCACCGTGCTCACCCGGCTGTGGCCGGCCCCGGCGGGAACCAGCACCTCTTTCCGGCCGCTCTCGGAGCCGGACCTGTCCTGCACCCGCACGACGCACACCCCGGCTTTGTCGGGGTCGTCACGCGTCACGTTGATGGTGATCTGCATCGCGTTGCCCGGGCGGGGTTCGAACGCCACGCGCTCCGCGTCGATCGACGTCTGGCCGAGGTTGACGTAGGCGATCCACGCCACGGCGAAGCCCGCGACCACCGCGATCGCGGTGAAAACCCAGCGCTTCCAGCGTTTCGACCCCGTCTTGCCCGCCGACCCGTACCGGTCCGCGGGCGGCGCCGGACGGGCGTCTCCCTCGGCGGTTGCGGTCTCTCCGGTCTGCAAGTCCGGGCCTCCGGTCGTTCTTGTCGTACCCGCGGGGACAATGGGGGGAGCCCGCCTGGGGGCACCACCTGTCGTCGAGTATCCGCGAGCCGTTCCGGTGGCGTGGAGCCGGGGCAGGGTACGACGGAATAACGGGACACGAAAGGGTCGTTCGGAACATGGTGCGAGCTGACGAGCTGATGACGAGCGACCGCGCCTCAAACCTGCGTCTCATGGCGGTGCACGCGCACCCGGACGACGAGTCCAGCAAGGGCGCCGCCACGATGGCGAAGTACGTCGCCGAGGGCCACGAGGTCATGGTCGTGACGTGCACGGGCGGTGAGGCGGGCAGCATCCTCAACCCCGCCATGGACCGGCCCGAGGTGCTGGCCAACATGGCCGAGATCCGGCGCGACGAGATGGCGCGGGCGGCGAAGATCCTGGGGGTGAAGCACCGCTGGCTCGGCTTCGTCGACTCGGGACTGCCCGAGGGCGACCCGCTGCCGCCGGTGCCGGAGGGCTCGTTCGCCGTGGTGCCGCTGGAGGAGTCCACCGAGGCGCTGGTGCGCGTGGTGCGGGAGTTCCAGCCCCACGTGCTGATCACCTACGACGAGAACGGCGGGTACCCGCACCCGGACCACATCCGCACCCACGAGGTGTCGATGGCGGCCTTCGACGCGGCGGGCGACCCGAACCGGTTCCCGGACGCCGGCGACCCGTGGCAGCCGCTCAAGCTGTACTACGTGCACGGCTTCTCCAAGGCCCGGATGATCGCGTTCGACACTGCGCTCAAGGCGGCCGGCCTGCCCTCGCCGTACGAGGAGTGGCTCAAGTCCTGGGACCCCGACCGGGCCGACATCATGGAGCGGGTGACCACCCGGATCGAGTGCGGTGAATACTTCGAGGTGCGCGACGAGGCGCTGAAGGCGCACGCCACGCAGATCGACCCGACCAGCCGCTGGTTCGCGGTCCCGCTCGAGATCCAGCGCGAGACGTGGCCGACCGAGGAGTACGAGCTGAACCGCTCCCTGGTGGACAGCACGCTGCCGGAGGATGATCTGTTCGCCGGCATCAAGGAGAAGGTGAGTCCATGAGTTTCGGTGTGCCGGCCGTCGCGGTCGCCCCGCTGACGGCGTCGGCCCTGTTCCTGGCCCAGCAGCCCGACAGCGGTGACAACGGCGGCCAGGGTGAGGACTTCGGCAAGTCCTCGCCCGTCGGCCTGCTGGTGCTGATCCTGTTCCTGATCGCGGTCGCGTTCCTCATCCGGTCGATGAGCAAGCACCTGAAGAAGGTGCCGGCGAGCTTCGACAAGGAGGAGGCGTCCTCCGAGGGTTCCGACACTTCGGGCGAAAAGCCTTCGGACGACGCGGGCGAGCAGGTCGAGGCGAAGGTCGCCGAGCCGGCGGACCCGGCGCGGCCCAAGTCCGACTGACCCTGCCCGCCGGGCGGGTTCGCCGACGGGCCGGACGAGGCCCGGCGAGCGCCGTGCCACCCTGGTGGCATGGCGAACCGACTGGCGGACGCGACCAGCCCGTACCTCCTGCAGCACGCGGGAAACCCCGTCGACTGGCGCGAATGGGGGCCCGAAGCGCTGGCCGAGGCGCGTGAGCGCAACGTGCCGATCCTGCTGTCGGTCGGCTACGCGGCGTGTCACTGGTGTCACGTGATGGCCCACGAGTCCTTCGAGGACGAGGGCACCGCGGCGCTGATGAACGCGCACTTCGTGAACATCAAGGTCGACCGCGAGGAGCGGCCGGACATCGACGCGGTCTACATGGCCGCCACCCAGGCCATGACCGGCCAGGGCGGCTGGCCGATGACCTGTTTCCTCACACCCGAGGGTGAGCCGTTCCACTGCGGTACCTACTACCCGCCGACGCCGCGGCCGGGCATCCCGTCGTTCGGGCAGCTGCTCGTGGCCGTCTCGGAGGCGTGGACGGAGCGGCCCGAAGACCTGCGCGAGGGCGCGCAGCGGCTGATCGGGCACCTCACCGAGCAGAGCGGGCCGTTGCAGGCCTCGGCGGTGGACGCCGGCGTGCTGGCCGGCGCCGTGGAGAAGCTCGCGGCCGAGGCGGACCCCGTCCACGGTGGGTTCGGCGGCGCGCCGAAGTTCCCGCCGTCGATGGTGCTGGAGTTCCTGCTGCGCCACCACGAGCGCACGGGCTCGTCCGAAGCGCTGTCGCTCGCTTCGTCGACCGCGGAGGCCATGGCCCGCGGTGGCATCCACGACCAGCTCGCCGGCGGCTTCGCGCGGTACTCCGTGGACGCCGAGTGGATCGTGCCGCACTTCGAGAAGATGTTGTACGACAACGCTTTGCTGCTCCGGGTTTACGCCCATTTGGCGCGGCGGGGGTCTTCGTTCGCTCTGGGTGTCGCCGAGGGGATCGTCCGGTTCCTGGAGGCCGATCTGCTGACCGCGGAGGGCGGCTTCGCGGCTTCGCTCGACGCGGACACCGAAGGCGTCGAGGGTCTCACTTATGTCTGGACGCCGGCCGAGCTGCGCGAGGTGCTCGGGGACGAGGACGGCGTATGGGCGGCTTCGGTGTTTTCGGTGACGGAGTCCGGAACGTTCGAAAAGGGCTCGTCGACCCTGCAGCTGCCGGGTGATCCGGAGTCCACTGACCGGTTCGAGCGCGTCCGGCAGGCGTTGCTGGCCGCGCGGGCTTCGCGGCCGCAGCCGGCCCGCGACGACAAGGTGGTGGCCGCGTGGAACGGTCTCGCCATCACCGCGCTCGCCGAGGCGGGTGTCGCGCTGGAGCGTCCACAGTGGATCGAGCTGGCGCGCGGAGCGGCTTCGCTGCTGCTGTCCACGCATCTCGTGGACGGCCGGCTGCGGCGCAGCTCGCGCGACGGTGTGGTGGGCGTGCCGGCGGGCGTCCTCGAGGACTACGCGTGCCTGGCCGACGGGCTGCTCGCCCTGCACCAGGCGACAGGCGAGCCGCAGTGGCTGGAGGAGGCTTCGCGGCTGCTGGACCTGGCGTTGACGCACTTCGCTTCGGACGTCGTTGGCGCGTACCACGACACCGCGGACGACGCGGAAACGTTGGTGCAGCGCCCTTCCGACCCCACGGACAACGCGAGCCCCTCGGGAGCATCGGCGTTGGCGGGAGCGTTGCTGACGGCTTCCGCGCTGGGCGGGTACGAGCAGGCCGCGCGGTATCGCGACGCGGCCGATGCGGCGTTGCAGCGTGCCGGCCTGCTGATCGGCCGGGCGCCGCGGTTCGCCGGGCACTGGCTTTCGGTGGCTGAAGCGGCGCAGTCGGGGCCGGTGCAGGTGGCCGTCGTCGGGGAGGACCGGGCGGCGTTGATCGCGGCGGCCGCGCGACAGATCCACGGCGGCGGTGTGGTGCTGGGTGGCGCTCCGGACGCGCCCGGCGTGCCGCTGCTGGCGGACCGCCCGCTGGTGGACGGCGCTGCGGCGGCGTACGTCTGCCGCGGCTACGTCTGCGATCGCCCGGTGACCTCGGCGGAGGACCTGCTCGCGCAGCTCTGAGTTCCGCCCCTGGTGAACACTGCCCTGCCCGACGTGTATCCGGCGTAGCTTCAGTAGCGAGGTAATCATGTAATCGCGCACTTCGAGGTGGTGGAACACATGGGACGAGGTTGGAAGGGCCGCGGCGGCTGGCAGCAGGCCGAGGTGCCGTCGGCCGAAGACGCGGCCGCCTGGCTCGGCGGCCGCCTCCCGGACGGCTGGTTCACGGGCGACCCGGAGGTCACGGTCGACCGCGAGGAGATCATCATCGTGGGCGAGCTGCCCGCGCTGACCGGCGAATACGCCGACGACGCGGCCCGCGCGGCCGCCGAGGACGGCCGCATCAGCCGGTTCCGCGAAGACACGCGCGACGAGCGCATCGAGATCGCCCGGCAGGCCGAGCACCGCTACCAACGCAAGGTCGCGTGGGGCGCCAAGCTCGGCGGCACGAAGGTGCTGTTCACGACGTTGTCCGCGCCCGTGATGACGCGGCTGCGCCAGCCCGAACGCCTGGTCCTCGACACCCTCGTCGCGGCCGGCGTCGCCCGCTCGCGCTCCGAGGCCCTGGCCTGGGCCGTCCGGCTCGTCGGCGAACACGCCGACACCTGGCTCGCCGAGCTCCGCGACGCGATGACCAAGGTCGACGACCTGCGCTCCAAAGGCCCGGACCTGAGCTGACAACCGGGTACCGACGGGGACCCTCGCGCTTCGGTGCGAGGGTCCCTTTCGCGTATGGGGCGGCTGACGGGCGCGGGTAGTGGCGTGGCCGGACCGGCGCGAAAGTCCCCGCCGCGGGCGAGCCGGCCAGTCTCGGTCGCCCTCCCGCGCTGGTGTTCGCGGGGGACGCTCCGGGCCCGGGTTCTCGTTGCGGCGCGAGAGTTCCCCGCACGCAGGGGCCGGTTGTCGATGGCTGCGTGCGCGGTTGTGGTGGGGTTCCGTCGCCCGGCCACTCTCGTCTGGCGCGAAAGTCCCCGCCGCAAGCGAGCTGGCCACCCTCCGTTGCCGCACGGCCGTTCCGTCGCCCGAGTGTGCCGGTCAGACCCGGGAACGCCACCGTCCCTGCAGAGTCCGGCGGTCCGTCCGCGTCAGCAGGCCGTCGGAGTCGCGGCCCCAGTGCCCGCCGTGGGAGTCGGTGAACTGCAGGCCCGGGACGGCGGCGGTGGAGTACAGGTCGTCGGCCGGGAGCTGGGCGTGGCCGAAGGGCAGGCCGCGCACGGCGGTGGCGCCGGGCGGGACGATGGCGAGCCGCAGCTGGTGCGGGGTGTTCTCGTCGGGGCGGCGGACGGTGACGGTGCAGTCGAACGCGGGGGCGTCGCCGCCGTTGTGGACGCACACGACGTAGTCCTCGGCGCGGTCGTGGCGGCCGCCCTCGTCGAGCCAGGCGGACACGGAGTGGGCCTGTTCCTGCTGCCGGATCTCGGGCTGGTCCTTGCGGTTGAGCAGCATGATCCACACGTACGACGCGAACCCGAGCAGTGAGCCGGCACTGCCGATCGCCGAGACCCACGTGGCGGTGACTTGCGAACTCATCGCCGCGGGCTTTCCCCGCCGGGACAGCCACCAAACGATCGAGTCGTCTTCGTCACCTCGACCTGCGACGACGCGGCGGCGGGAGCAGGCTTACCAGTGAGTAGCCCAGTCTCGCCGAGGAGGAGCCGTGGACATCCCTGCCGTTCCCGCGAAGGTGGATCCGGACGCGCTCACCGCCGTCCTCGACGGCCGCTGGGCCGAGCTGCGCGGCGGTGTGCGTGCGCAGATGTCGGCCGAGGAGTTCCGCGATCCCGTCGACCTGGACATCGCGGCGCACCGTGCGCAGGTGCTCGACCAATTGCGCGAACTCGCCGCCACGGACCGGCCCGCGCTCGGGTTCGACCGCGCGTACGGCGGGCAGAGCGACATCGGTGGTTCCGTGGTGTCGTTCGAGATGCTCGGCCTCGGTGACCTGTCGCTGATGGTCAAGGCCGGCGTGCAGTGGGGGCTGTTCGGCGGCGCCGTCCAGCTCCTCGGAACCCAGCGCCACCACGAGAAGTACCTGCGGCGCATCATGGACCTCGACCTGCTCGGCTGCTTCGCGATGACCGAGCACGGCCACGGCTCCGACGTGCAGCACCTGCACACCACCGCGACGTACGACCCGGCGGCGCAGGAGTTCGTGGTCCACAGCCCGGATCCGGGCGCCACCAAGGAATACATCGGCAACGCGGCCCGCGACGGCCACGCCGCCGTCGTCTTCGCGCAGCTCGTGACGGGCGGCGAATCCCGCGGTGTGCACGCGTTTTTCGTGCCCATCCGCGACGACTCCGGCGAGGCCATGCCCGGCGTCACGATCGAGGACTGCGGCCGCAAGGCGGGCCTCAACGGCGTCGACAACGGCCGCCTGGCTTTCGACCACGTCCGCATCCCGCGCGAAGCGCTGCTGAACCGCTTCGGCGACGTCGCCGAGGACGGCACCTACTCCAGCCCCATCGAAAGCGACGGCCGCCGCTTCTTCACGATGCTCGGCACGCTCATCCGCGGCCGCGTGAGCGTCGGCGGAAGTGCCGGCAGCGCCACGAAACGCGCGCTGACGCTGGCGATCCGCTACGGCGAGCAGCGCCGGCAGTTCAAGCGTCCCGACGGCGACGAGGTCGTGATCCTCGACTACCTCGGCCACCAGCGCAAGCTTCTGCCTGCGCTCGCGAAGACGTACGCGCTGCACTTCGCGCAAGAAGAGCTCGTCGCGAAGCTGAACGACATCGCGCCCGACGCGCTCGAAGAGGAACAACGCGAGCTGGAATCCCGCGCGGCCGGCCTGAAAGCCGCCAACACCTGGCACGCCACCGCCACGATCCAGGCCGCCCGCGAAGCCTGCGGCGGCGCCGGTTACCTGTCGGAAAACCTGCTGGCCGGCCTCAAAGCCGACACCGACGTCTTCACGACCTTCGAGGGCGACAACACGGTTCTGCTCCAGCTCGTGGCCAAAGGCCTTCTCACGCAATACAAAGAGCACTTCGAAGACCTCAGTCCACTTGCGACCGCGCGCTTCGTCGCCGAACAACTCGTGGGCGCGGTGTTGGAACGCACCTCCGCCCGAAAGTTCGTCGAACGCCTGACGGAATCCGACGACGCCGAGGTGCTCTTCGACCGCGAATGGCAACTGCGCCTCTTCGAGGACCGCGAGGAACACGTGCTCGACGGCGTCGCCAACCGCCTGCGCAAGGCCGCCGACGACCCGTTCGGCGTCTTCAACGCCGCGCAGGACCACGTGCTGCGCGCCGGCCGGGTGCACGTGGATCACCTTGTGCTGTCGGCGTTCGCCCGCGCGGTCGACGCGTGCGCCGATCCGGAGGCCGCGGCTTTGCTGTCGCGGGTGTGCGATCTGTACGCCCTGTCGGCCATCGAGGAGGACCGGGCGTGGTTCCTGGAGCACGGACGCCTGACTTCGTCGCGGTCGAAGGCGGTGACTGCCGCGGTGAACGAGTTGTGTGCCGAGCTGCGCCCGCACGCTCGGACTTTGGTGGACGCTTTTGCGATTCCAGCGCAGTTCCTGGCCGCGCCTATGCTGCGGGACTGAGCCGGTACTGGCCCGGGGCCACGCCGAAATGTCGTTTGAAGGCGTGGGAAAACGCGTACGGCGAGCCGTAGCCGACCTGCCGCGCGATGGCGGGCAGCGCGCGGTCGCCGTCGCGCAGGAGGCGCGCCGCGGTGGCCATGCGCCACCACGCGAGGTAGGCCATCGGTGCGCGGCCGGTGAGGGCGGTGAAGCGGCGGGCGAGCGTCGCACGGGACAGGCCGACCTCGGCGGCCAGGTCCTCGAGCCGCCACGCGCGCGCCGGGTCCGCGTGCAACGCCTGCAGGGCCGCGGCGATTTCGGGGTCCTGCAACGCTTTCGGCCAGCCGGCTTGCGGGTGGTCGGCGAACCACGCACGTACGAGGTAGACGAGCAGCAGGTCCAGCAGCCCGGCGACGGCGGCGTCGCGACCGGGCCGGCTGCCGTGCACCTCACCGCCGAGCAGCGTGATGGCCGTGCGCAGCTCGGTGTGCTCGCCGACGCGGGCCGGCAGGTGCACGACGTCGGGCAGACTCTCGACGAGGAAGTGCGCTCGCGAGTGGTCGAAGCGGTACTTGCCGCAGAGGAGATCCGTGCCGCCCGCCGGATCGTCGACGGCGGTTTCGAACGGGACCGCGCGCCGGCCGTCGGGCGTGGCCGACAGGACGTGGGTGGCGCCGCGGGGCAGGAGCACGGCGTCGCCGGGGCTGAGCTGCACGGGTTCGTCTTCGGTGAGCAGCCAGCCGGTGCCCCGCAGGACCACGTGGAACCCGGCGCCCGCGTACGGCGCGAACCGGTAGCACCACTCGCCGCCGACGCGCAGCCGGTTGGACGACGGCTCGCCGGTGCGCATCACGGCGATCGCGTCGCTGAGCACATCCATGCTGCCCAGTGTAAGGCGGTGAGACTTTCGCGCATCGATTCGCGGATTTGAAGCATTGGAATGCTCATCGGTGCGGCCTAACTTCGAGAGCATGATTCAGCTCGGTGAAGTCGAAGTGACCAAGGTCGTCGAGTGGTCGGGCGACATCGCGCCCGTGTCCGCCGTTCTGCCGGACACCCCAGCCGAACTCTGGCGCGACAATGAGGAGTGGCTCGCGCCGCGGCACTGGCACCCGGAGGCCGACGCATACCACGCCGCCGTGCAGACGTGGGTGCTGCGCAGCGAGGGCAAGGTGATCCTCGTGGACACCGGGGTCGGCAACGGGCGCGCTCGGCCGCAAATCCCGCTGTTCGACCACCTCGACACGGACTTCCTGGCACGCCTGGCCGCCGCCGGCGTGCAACCGGGCGACGTCGACGTCGTGGTCAACACCCACATCCACTACGACCACGTCGGCTGGAACACCCGCGCCGACGGCGATGGCTGGGTCCCGACCTTCCCGAACGCCACGTACCTCATCCCGCGCGCCGACCAGGAGTGGTTCGATCCGCGCAACGCCCACCGCCGCTCCGTCGACCCGCTTCGCTTGCAGGGCAGCCTGCTGGTCTACGCCGACAGCATCACCCCGGTCCTCGACCGCGCCGTGCTCTGGGACGGCTCGTACCGCATCGACGGCAACCTGGTGCTTGAGTCCGCGCCCGGCCACACGCCCGGATCTTCCTTGCTGCGCTTGACTTCCGGTTCGGACCGCGCGGTGTTCGTGGGCGATCTGCTGCACAGCCCCGTGCAGATCCTGGCGCCCGCACACAGCAGCTGCTTCTGCGAAGACCCCGTCCAGGCCGCCACCACACGCACCCGGGTCTTGACCCGCGCCGCCGACCTCGGCGAACTGGTCCTCCCTGCCCACTTCGCCGACGCCTCGGCCGTCGAGCTCCGCCACTCCGGCTCCGGCCTCTCCATCCACACCTGGCGCGACGCCACCTGATCGGCCCCTCGCGGCGACCCCGGGCCGCCCGCTACCCTTCGGCCAGGCGCCGGTTCTGCCGCTGCCTGGGGGGATTCCATCCCCATCACTGGAGGTCCCGGCCTTGACAGCCACCCGGGGGACCAGCCACGCCACCCTGCTCACCGCCGCCAAAGCCGGCTGGGCGACGACGTTCCGTTACGCATTACTGGTTTTGATCAGCCGGGGGACCGTGGGAGCGGCGGTGTTCTTGTTGCTGCGGTGAGCCAGGAATCGGCAGTTTCGCGTGCCGGCGGCGATAAGCTGTGGGAATGATCGACGCCGCCGATTCGAGCATTGCCGGGTACCTGGTTCAGTACGGCGAGGTCGAAACCGCGCACTGGGTCTTGACTTGCACGGGGGACGAGCTCCTCCGGATCGGTTCGGTGGGGCACTGGCTGGAATTGCGTGGTCCCAGCACTCCGTCGGGCGGCGGTATGATGCCGGCGAAAGCCCTGGCGCTGGCCTCGGTCTACGTGCGCGAGGGCAAGCCGCGAGACCTCGTTCGTGGCCGCCGGAAGCTGACGGGAAACGTGAGCGTGGTTCCCCCGGAGCATCGGGAACGACGGCCGTCCTTCGAGGCTGGGTGGTTGGCGCTCCCGCGGGATCACGGGGTCGGAGACGACGCTCGGGACTACTGGGAGGAGCCCTCCGCGCAACTCGCTCAGCCATCCGTGGCAGTCGCTGCCTTGCCGAGCTCCGAACCCGAGGGCCTCGTCGTGTCCGACGCGATCATGCGGTGGTCGAACGGCTTCACCAAGTACAACCTCACTGAAGACCTGATCCGCAACGACGTCGGTTACCTGCGAACCGCGGGTCAGTTCCTGATCATCGAACGAACCGCGGCACCCGACGCGCACTACATCCAGTCGATGCGGCGCCCGCAGGGTGACTATCAGATCGAGTACCGGGCTGGTGGCCCGCAGGAGCACTTCCAGGCATACGCCAGAAATCGCCCCCAGGTTGTCGCTGCCCTGTGGGGCTGGTGCACCCGTGACAAGGCATGGCGCGACCGACTCGAGTGGACGAACATCGGCAGCATGCTCCTCGATCCGGGCCGGAGAACCCGGATCGAGGAGTGAGAGGACCGACCCCTCGAAGCACCGCAGCTACGCGTACAACGCCAGCCAAATCGCGATGTAGTGCGACACCGCCGCCAGCACCGTGCACGCGTGGAAGTACTCGTGGTACCCGAACGTCTCCGGCCAGTGGTTCGGCCACTTCACCGCGTAGAACACCGCGCCCAGGGTGTAGAACAGGCCGCCCACGCAGATGAGGACCAGGGCGGCGACGCCGGCGTGCTGGGCGAGTTCCGGCATGACGAAGACGGCGACCCAGCCCAGGGCGATGTAGATCGGCACGCCGAGCCAGCGGGGGGCGTGCGGCCACAGCATCTTCATCGCGACGCCCAGGATGGCGCCGCCCCAGACGATGGCCAGGATGATGTAGCCCGTCGGCTTCGACATGGCCAGCAGGGTGAACGGGGTGTAGGTGCCGGCGATGAACAGGAAGATCATGGAGTGGTCGGCGCGCTTCATCCACTTGTACGCGCGCGGGCTCCACAGGCGGCGGTGGTAGAGAGCGCTCACGCCGAAGACGCCGAGGACGGTCAGGCCGTAGACGGACGTCGCCAGCGCGGCCAGGGGTGAGACGGTCGACGCGGCGAGGCTGACCAGGACGGCGGTGCCCGCGACGGCGCCGAAGAAGGACCAGAAGTGGATGTGGCCGCGCAGGCGCGGGCGGGTGTCCACTGGCGCAGGGCCGGACGGTGGGGGTTCGGTCGTCACGCTCACCGACCCCACGCTACGGGAGCGTAGGTTTTTCGCCACCCCCCGTGGCGCGTCACACGTGTGACGCGGGGGTGCGTACGCTCAGCCGACGTGAGCCTCCGGTCCTTCCTGTCCGACGTCGTCTACAGCGTCTACGGCCGCCGCCTGATCCAGCAGGCGCGGGGCCGCCATCCTCGGCACATCGCGATCATGCTCGACGGAAACCGCAGGTGGGCGCGCGAAGCCGGGTTCACCGACGTGGCCGATGGGCACCGCGCGGGTGCCAAGAAGATCGCCGACTTCCTCAGCTGGTGCCGCGAGGCCGACGTCGAGGTCGTCACCATGTGGCTGCTCTCGACCGACAACCTCAACCGCGACCCCGACGAGCTCGAGCCGCTGCTGAAGATCATCACCGACGTCACCGACGAGCTCGCCGGTCCCGCCGTGCCGTGGCGGCTGCGGATCATGGGGGCGCTGGACCTGCTGCCGCTGGACGTCGCGAAGAAGCTCACCGCCGCCGCGGCCCGCACCGAGGACCGCACCGGCATGGAGGTCAACATCGCGGTCGGTTACGGCGGGCGACAGGAAATCGCCGATGCCGTGCGCAAGCTGCTGCTGCAGCACGCCGACGAGGGCACGTCGATCCGCGAGCTGGCGAAAATCCTCGACGTGGACCACATCTCGGAACACCTGTACACCTCCGGCCAACCGGATCCCGACCTTATTATCCGAACGTCAGGAGAGCAGCGGCTTTCCGGATTCCTGCTCTGGCAGTCGGCGCATTCGGAATTCTGGTTCACGGAGGCCTACTGGCCCGCATTCCGGCGTGTCGACTTCCTTCGTGCGCTTCGTGACTACGCCTGGCGGCACCGCCGCTTCGGAACCTGAGGCGCCCGGTCGGAGAAAACCCGGGCACAGCAGAAGAGCCCCCGGAGTCGGAACTCCGGGGGCTCTTCCGTAGCCGAGGTCGGCTATCAGCCGTGGTGCTCCAGCGAGTGGAGGACCAGCGCCGGGGTGGTGGCGATGCCCGTGTAGGCACCGGCGACCAGCGAGGCGGCACCGAAGCCCAGGGCGCCGCCACCCTCGATGAAGGTCGCGTAGGCGTCGCCGAACGTCGGGTCCGGGGTGTAGCCGTGGTCTGCCGGCGAGGCGAACGCCGTGCCGCCGATCATCATCAGGCCCGCAGCGGCACCGGCGACGATTCCAGCCTTCTTCAGCACTTCGCACACTCCTAGGTAGAGATATCTGGGATCCGGGGCACCGAAGTTTCCGGTGGTGTGTCCCGCAGTGAGAAAATTACCCTCGCCGGGCCCGAAATGAATGCCGCGTACGCCCATTGTGTGAGGCCGAAATCGCGTGGTTCACCCGGTCCGGTCCTGTCTTCAGGACGCGAACTGCATTCTCGTCCGGCCCGTGGTACAAGCCTTTGCGCTGATCTTGTGAACGCGTTCGGTGATCTTTTTTCCATGATCATGCCACCGCGTGATCGCTCGATCGCTGACTCGGTGACGTAGCGTGACAGTGACGGGGTGTCGATGTCGGACGACCTACGGTGAGGTGACGAATGAGCGAATCACCTGTGTGGCTGCCTGCACGAACCGCGATCCGTCGGTACCTTCCGGAAGTGAGGGCACGCGTTCCGTGCGGGTCCTCGCGGGAGGCCCTGGTCGTGGCGTTGATCGAGGGGGCGGCACAGCCGCCCACACGATGCACGAGGGGGCCGGCACCCGGCCCTCGTGGCCGTGCCCGCTGACGTAGCCAACGTCAGGGAGCACGGACCCAGCCAGGGAGGTGCCCGGCCCAGCGAGTGCGGGCGTGGGGTGCAACACGCCCTCGAGGGAGATGCCGTCGTGACTGCGCAGCGTTCACCCCGCAAGGCCTCTGGCCGTTCTTCGACCGGTGCCTCTGGCCCGGAGAAAGCCTCGATCTCGCCCGAATCCGGGCAGTCCACGTACGTGCTCGACACGTCTGTGCTGCTCTCCGACCCGTGGGCGGTGACGCGGTTCGCCGAACACGCGGTCGTGCTGCCCCTGGTCGTCATCAGTGAACTGGAGGCGAAGCGCCACCACCCCGAGCTCGGCTGGTTCGCCCGCGAGTCGCTCAGGTTGCTCGACGACCTGCGGCTCAAGCACGGCCGGCTCGACGCGCCGATCCCGATCGGCGACGAGGGCGGCACCCTGCAGGTGGAGCTCAACCACACCGACCCGTCGGTGCTGCCCGTGGGCTTCCGGACCGACTCCAACGACCACCGCATCCTCGCGTGCGCGCTCAACCTCGCGGTGGAACGGCCGTCGGTCACGCTGGTGACGAAGGACATCCCGCTGCGGGTCAAGGCGGGGGCCGTGGGTCTGGCCGCCGACGAGTACCGCGCGGGCGAGGTCACGCCGTCGGGCTGGACGGGCATGGCCGACGTGGACGCTCCTCAGGAGCTGATCGACAGCCTCTTCTCGGGCGGCACCGTCGACCCGGTCGAGTACGGCCTGCCCGACGTGGGTGAGCTGCCGTGCCACACCGGTCTGCGGCTGCTCGCGGGCAGCTCCAGCGCCCTGGGCCGCGTCACGGCGGACAAGCGCGTGCGGCTGGTGCGCGGCGACCGCGAGGCGTTCGGCCTGCACGGCCGCTCCGCCGAACAGCGCGTGGCCCTCGACCTGCTGCTCGACTCGGACGTCGGCATCGTGTCGCTGGGCGGCCGCGCCGGCACCGGCAAGTCGGCGCTCGCGCTGTGCGCCGGCCTCGAGTCAGTGATGGAACGGCGCCAGCACCGCAAGGTCGTGGTGTTCCGCCCGGTTTACGCCGTCGGCGGCCAGGACCTCGGCTACCTGCCCGGGTCCGAGAGCGAGAAGATGCAGCCGTGGGCGCAGGCGGTGTTCGACACCCTCGGCGCGCTGGTCAGCCAGGACGTGCTCGACGAGGTCTTCGACCGCGGCATGCTCGAGGTGCTCCCGCTGACCCACATCCGCGGCCGCTCGCTGCACGACTCCTTCGTGATCGTCGACGAGGCCCAGTCGCTGGAACGCAACGTGCTCCTCACGGTGCTCTCCCGCCTCGGCACCGCGTCGCGCGTGGTCCTCACGCACGACGTCGCCCAGCGCGACAACCTCCGCGTCGGCCGCCACGACGGCGTCTCGGCGGTGATCGAGAAGCTGAAGGGGCACCCGCTGTTCGCGCACGTCACGCTGACGCGCTCGGAGCGGTCGCCGATCGCGGCGCTGGTGACGGAAATGCTGGAGGACCACGGCTGATCCGCTCGTGAGCCTGCCCGTCCCGAAACTGGGGCGGGCGGGCTCACGGTAGTTTCAGGTTCCCGGCCAAACGTCGGCCGGAGAACGGACATACAAACTTCGTGAGCCAGATCGAACTCTGCGCAGACCGCCCGGCTTGGCTCAAGATGGTGTGGCGCGGCTGGGCTCGGCCGGGAGCGACCAGCTCCGTCGAGGATGAGGCGGTCGCTGTGCGTGCCTACCGCCATTGGCGGCACGCCGAGGAGTTGCTGGACGCAGCGACGTCGGAGTTCCATCGAATTGACATTGTCACCACTCTCAAGCGGGCAATCGACCATCGGGTGCGATCACTGCGCGAGATGTACCAGCTCAACCGGCTGAGACAGGTCGTGGGAGAGAGGAAGATCGGGGATCTGGAAACATTGCAGCGGCTGAACGTCTCTCGGCAGTTCATGCTGGGCAAGCTGATGCTGATCCGCAACGCCGTGGAGCATCAGGATGCGGTTCCACCGGCGGTCGCTGAGTGTCGCGAGCTCGTCGAATTGGTGTGGTATTTCCTGAAGTCGACTGACGCCTTGTTGTGCGTTCCACTGACTGAGGTGAATCTTGATTCCTCCACCACGGTGGAAGATGGCAGCTCCTCCCACTCGGAGGGCGGCGTGACTCTGTCGTTTGACTTCGAGACGTGGCTACCGAAGATCGCGGGGAATATGCCCGAGCGGCACTTCTCCCCGGTAGCTAAGCCAGGCTGAGCTGAAGTTCACCTCGATGCCCTCGACGTACATGACAAGTGGGTGAGTTTCGCGGGTACAGTCCATGGCCCGCGCGAGGTGCTTTGGTCGATGTGGCGGGACTACTTCGCATGGGCTGCCGGCGGGCCGAGGGCAGTGCTTTACGAAGAGCATTGACTGGCTTGTCGCCACCCAGGTTCGGGTGGCGACAAACGCGTCCTCACCAGCCGGAAGGCAGCGGCCGTCCCTCCGCGAACCCGGCGGCCGACTGCACGCCGAGCAGTGCGCGCTCGTGGAATTCCTCCATCGTGCGCGCGCCGGCGTAGGTGCAGGACGAGCGCACGCCCGAGCAGATGGAGTCGAGCAGGTCCTCCACGCCGGGGCGGTTGGGGTCCAGGGCCATGCGCGACGTCGAGATGCCCTCTTCGAACAACGCCTTGCGGGCGCGCTCGAACACGTTGTCCGTGCGGGTGCGGGCGCCGACGGCACGCTTGGACGCCATGCCGAACGACTCCTTGTACGGCCGGCCCTGCTCGTCGTAACGCAGGTCGCCCGGGGATTCGTGGGTGCCGGCGAACCAGGAGCCGACCATGGCGGCCGAGGCGCCCGCGGCGAGCGCCAGTGCGACGTCGCGCGGGTGGCGGACGCCGCCGTCGGCCCAGACGTGCTTGCCCAGCTCGCGCGCGGCGGCAGCGCACTCGGCGACGGCGGAGAACTGCGGCCGGCCGACGCCGGTCATCATGCGCGTGGTGCACATGGCGCCCGGGCCGACGCCGACCTTCACGACGTCGGCGCCCGCGTGGATGAGGTCGCGGGTGCCCTCGGCGGTGACGACGTTGCCGGCGACCACCGGGACCGCGGGCGAGATCGCGCGGACGGCCTTCAGCGCGGCGATCATCTTCTCCTGGTGCCCGTGGGCCGTGTCGACGACCAGCGTGTCGACGCCCGCGGCCAGCACGGCCTCGGCCTTCGCGGCCACGTCGCCGTTCACGCCGATCGCGGCGGCCACGCGCAAGTTGCCGCCGGCGTCGGTGGCCGGGGTGTAGACGCCCGCGCGCAGCGCGCCGACGCTGGTCAGCACGCCGGCGAGGCGGCCGTCGGCGTCGAGGCCGAGCGCGAGGCGCCCGCCGTGGGTGTGGAGCAGGTCGAAGACCTCGCGCGGCGGCGTGTCCAGCGGCACGGCGACGGTCGCGGGCTGCGCGATCTCGGCCAGGCGCGCGAAGCGGTCGACGCCCGCGCACGCGGCTTCGTCGACAACGCCGACGGGGCGGCCTTCGCCGTCCACGATCACGACGGCGCCGTGGGCGCGCTTGTGGACCAGGTTGAGGGCGTCGGCGACGGCGTCACCGCCCGTGAGCACCAGCGGGGTGTCCCAGACGGTGTGGCGGCTCTTCACCCACGTCACGATCTCGGCCACCGCAGCGGTGTCCACGTCCTGCGGCAGCACCACCAAACCGCCGCGGCGGGCCACCGTCTCGGCCATCCGCCGCCCGGCGACGGCCGTCATGTTGGCCACCACCACGGGGATCGTCGCACCGGTGCCGTCCACAGTGGACAGGTCGACGTCGAAGCGGGACTCCACGTCCGAGCGGTTCGGCAGCAGGAACACGTCGTCGTAGGTCAGGTCGTGAGGGGGCACGTGCCCATCGAGAAAGCGCACGAGTCCCCAGACTACGTGCCGGACGCTCCGGACGCGAACCCGGCGTGACCCGTGGAACAATGCCGTTATGAACGGCCGTGATCGCGACGAAACGGGCCGAGCGCGCAACGCCCGCCCGCGCGACGGGCTCGGCCGGCCCCTGCCGTACGGCGCCGATGGCGTCGCCCGCCAGCCGGAAGGCGTGGTCCGCACGCCGGCGGAGACGCTCGCCGAAGCCCAGCAGCTGCTCGACGAGGGCCGCCCGTTCCACGCCCACGAGGTCTTCGAAGACGCGTGGAAGGCCACGGACGGCCCCGAGCGCGAGCTGTGGCGCGGCCTGGCGCAGCTCGCCGTCGGCATGACCCACGCCCTGCGCGGCAACGGCACGGGCGCCGTCGCGTTGCTGGAGCGCGCCGCGGTGAACCTCGAGCCGTTCGCGGCCGCGCCGCCGCACGGGATCGACGTCCCCGGCTTGCAGAAGTGGGCGCGCGACCTGGCAGGAGAAGCGAAGACGCGCGTGCGCGCCGAACCGGCGGCGCCGCGGCTGAGTTCTGCCGGCACCACGCCCTGAGGTCACCAGGGCACGGGCCCGTCCTCGTTGAGGAACATCCCGGTCGGTGCCGCGGCGCCCTGCGCGACCAGGTCGAGGACCACGCGCGCGCCCTGTTCGGCGGTGCGGGGGCCGGTGTGGCCGTTGAGGTCGGAGGCGATGAAGCCGGGGGTGACGGCGTTGACGTGGAAGTGCGCATACGCGGGGTCGGCGCGGAACGTGGTCGCGTAGCGGATGGTGAGCATGACGAGCGCGGTTTTCGACGACGAGTAGGCGATGGTGTCCGTCGCGGCCGCGAACTGCGAGCCCTCCGCGGTGGTGAGGGCGAGCGACGCTGAGGTGCTGGCGACGTTGACCACGTGCGGCGCTTCGGCGGCGCGCAGGAGGTCCAGCATCCGGTGCGTGACGGCGGCGACGCTGAAGAGGTTCGTTTCGTAGGCGCGGCGGAGGTGTTCCGCGGTCAGCTCGGCGGGTTCGACGGAGAAGCGCGCGCCGGCGTTGTTGACGAGGACGTCGAGCCTGCCGTGGCGGGTTTCGAGGTGGTGGGCGACGTCGTCGATGTCCGCCGCGGACGTCACGTCGAGCCGGACCGGCGTCACGGCCAGGCCTTCGGCACGGAGCTCGGCGGCGGTTTTCTCGCCGAGGGCGAGGTCGCGGCTGCCGAGCAGGACGGTGGCGCCCCGGCGGGCCAGACCGCGGGCGATTTCGCGGCCGAGACCCTTGTTGGCGCCGCTCACGAGGGCTGTGATCATGGCCGCCAGCGTCGTCGCGGGGCTCGGCGGTCACCAGGCCGCGACAGGGCCACCCGCGGTTAACCTGGGGACGTGAACGCCATCGGCGACTTCCTGCGTGCCCGGCGGGCGCTGGTGAGCCCCGCCGACGTCGGCCTGCCCGACGCCGGCCCGCGCCGCGTGCCGGGGCTGCGGCGAGAGGAGCTGGCCGCCGTCGCGGGCGTGAGCGTGGACTACTACGTGCGCCTCGAGCAGGGCCGCGACCGGCACCCGTCGCCGCAGGTGCTCGACGCGCTGGCCCGCGCCCTCCGCCTGGGCGACGACGGCGCCGCCCACCTGCACCGCCTCGCGTCGCCGCCCCGCGTCACCGGCGGCGAGCTGCCGGCTGGAGTGCGTGAGCTGGTCGAGCACAACGCCGCCCCGGCGCTCGCGTGGGGACGGCGGATGGACGTGCTCGCCGCCAGCCCGCTCGCCGTGGCGCTGGCGCCGATGTACCGGCCGGGCACGAATCTCGCCCGCGCGTTTTTCCTCGACCCCTCGGTGCGTTCGCTGCACCCGCATTGGGCGGCGATGGCCCGCAACGTGACCGCGATGCTCCGCGCCCGGACCGCGCTGCGCGATCCGGCGCTGGACGCCCTCGTCGCCGAGTTGCTGGCGGCGAGCCCGGACTTCGCCCGGCTGTGGCCCCGCCACGACGTCCGCACGAACGCCGCTCCGCGCAAGGTTTTCCGCCACCCGGTGGCGGGTGAGCTGTCGCTGGGGCGGCAGGTGCTGACGGTGCCGGGCGGGGAGTGGGACGTGCTGATCTACCACGCCGAACCGGGCAGCCCTGCTGCCGACGCGTTGGCCCGGCTGGCTTAGCTTTCCGGCCAGTCCTTCGACGCCGCCTTCTCCTCGCCGATCGTCGTGCCCTCGCCGTGGCCGGTGCGGACGGACGTGGGGTCCGGGAGGGGGAAAAGGCGTTCACGGATGGACTTGACGATGGTGGGGTAGTCCGAATAGGACCGTCCGGTGGCGCCGGGGCCGCCGTGGAACAGGGTGTCGCCCGTGAAAAGGACGGACAGGTCGGGCGCGTGGAGGCAGACGGCGCCCGGGGCGTGGCCCGGCGTGTGGATCACCTTGAGGTCGGTGCCGGCGACGGTGATGGTCTGGCCGTCGGTGAGGTCGCCGTCCGGGGCGCGGTCCGGGTGCGTGAGGTCCCAGACGACGCGGTCGGCCGGGTGCAGCAGGATCGGCGCGCCGGTGCGTTCCGCGAGGGCGGGGGCGGCGTTGACGTGGTCGTTGTGGGCGTGGGTGCAGACGATGGCGCGCAGCGCGCGGTCCCCGACCACGTCGGCGATGGCGTCGGCGTCGTGCGCCGCGTCGATCACGATCACCTCCGTGTCGTCGCCGACGATCCACACGTTGTTGTCCACTTCCCAGCTGCCGCCGTCGAGCTCGAACACGCCCGACGTGACCAGGTTCTGCACTATCGCCGTCATGGTCTGCAGACCCTAGTGCCCCGGCGCCCGTCCGGCAGCCATACCGCCGGTACCTACTTTCCGGTAGACTTACTGCCGGTAAGTTAGCCGTGAAGACGGGAGCGCCCATGACCGCCGCTCGGGAACTGCTGGCCGAACCCCTGAAACTGCGCTGCGGCGCCGTCCTGCCCCACCGTCTGGGGAAGTCGGCGCTGAGCGAGCAGCTCGGCGACCGCCGCAACGCCCCGACGCGCGAGCTCGCCGAGCTGTACCGCACGTGGGCGCACGGCGGGGCGGGCCTGCTCGTGACCGGCAACGTGATGGTCGACCCCGCGGCGCTCGGCGAACCCCGCAACGTCGCGCTGCCCGCCGTCCCCGATCCCGCCGCCTACGAGCCGTGGGCGCGCAGCGTGGCCGGCACCGACGCGCAGCTGTGGGCGCAGCTCAACCATCCGGGCCGCCAAAGCCCGCGATTCCTTTCCCGCCAACCGGTTGCGCCGTCCGCGGTGCCGTTCGGCAACCGCGGCGTCCGGACCGCGTTCGCCGCGCCGCGCGCCCTGACCGGCGACGAGATCGAGACGATCGTGGACCGCTTCGCGCTGGCCGCGCGGACGTTCGTCGACGCCGGGTTCGCCGGCGTGCAGCTGCACGGCGCCCACGGGTACCTGATCTCGCAGTTCCTCTCCCCGCTCACGAACCTCCGTGACGACGAGTGGGGCCGCGACCGCAGCCGTTTCCTGCTGGAGCTCGTGCGCCGCGTGCGCGCGGCGGTCGGCGACAGCGTGCCCGTGTCGGTGAAGCTCAACAGCGCCGACTTCCAGCGCGGCGGCTTCGACGAGGACGAGTCGCTGCGCGTGGTCCGCGCACTGAGCGACGCCGGTATCGACCTGCTCGAGATTTCGGGCGGTACCTACGAAAAGGCCGTGATGATGGGCTCCGGACGCGAGAGCACCGCGCGCCGCGAGGCGTATTTCCTCGACTACGCGGCTAAAGCGCGGCAGGTGAGCGACGTCGCGCTGATGGTCACCGGCGGCTTCACCACCGCCGCCGGGATGGCGGACGCGTTGCGGTCCGGGGCGTTGGACGTGATCGGGCTGGGCCGGCCGCTGACCGTCGACCCGGAGCTGCCGGGGCGATTGCTCGCGGGCGAGGACGTGCGCGCGGAACGGCTGTGCCCGCACACCGGGATCCGCCTGGCCGACAGCCTGCTCGAAGTCCAGTGGCACACGCAGCAGCTGCACCGCTTGGCGGCGGGCAAACCGGCCGACCGCGGCCGCGGCGCGTGGCGCGCGCTGGTGCACACGGGGATCAACGATCCGCTGAACGCGTTTCGGCGGGTGCGTGCGTGAGCCAGCCGTCGAGGACCTTCGCGACGCTCGCCAGCGCGACGAACAGCACGGCGATGAGCACGCAGTTCACGGCCACGCGGCCGTAGCCGAGCTCGGCGGCGTTGACGAACGGGTACGGGTAGAACCCGCCCTGCGCGCCGCGGATCAGCGTGAACGCCAGCCACGCCAGCGGCCAGCAGACCGACCACGCCACCGTGCGCCACTGCAGGATCCGCGGCGACGCGACGAGGAACCCGAGCACCGCGATGATCGGCGACACGGTGTGCAGCATGACGTCGGCGAACAGGGCCGCGCCGCTGAGGTCGAGCAGCCCGGACAGCGCGACGTGGTAGACCACGCCGGTCACCGCGATGCCGATCAGCGCGTCGAGCCACAGCACGCGCAGCAGCCCGTGGGCCCGCGCGCCGGCCACGAACGCGACGGAAGCCAGCAGCACCAGCACGTTCGACTCGATGGTGAAGTACGCGAACATGTTGGCGACGCGCGCGCCCGCTGAGGGATAGCGGCCCGGCGTTCCCGCGCTCACGAAGCCCTGCGTGACGAGCCCGATCAGGACCACGAGGGCCGTCACCCCGAACCAGGTCCGGGTCAGTCGCGTCGGTGGCATGCGGTGAGATTACGGTTCACCACCGCGTTTCCTCAGCTGAAACGGCCGGTGTCACCCCGTCGGGGGTGCTCAGGAAGGCGGTTCGCGCAGGCGTTCGGTGACCGTGCGGAGGGTGTGCAGCTCCGCGGCGGAAAGCCGGGAGGTCACGAGCCGGCGGACGCCGTCGAAGTGGGTGTCCATCGCCTTCGTGAGGAGCCCCTCGCCGGCCTCGGTCAGCTGCGCGTCGACGGCCTGGTGACCGGGCTGCGACACGCGGGCCACGAGCCCGCGGCTGTGGAGCCGGGTGATCAGCTTGGTCACGCCGCCCCGGCTGACCAGCAGTTTCTCCGCGAGGTCCTTCATGCGGCACCGGCCGCCCGGCTGGAGCCACAGCTGGTAGAGCGTGTCGAACTCGGCGATCGACAGGTCGTGGTCCGCGCGCAGTTCGGCGTCGAGTACGCCGAGCACGCGCGCTTCGAGTTCGAGCAGCCCGCGCCAGGCGAGCAGCTCGTCCTCCGTCAGGTGGGGCACCGGGCGTTCCCCGTGCGACGCGGTCACACCCCCACCGTAACCGAGCGTGCTCGTTGGGCCGTTGGGGGCCTTCGTGGAAATCTTGTTGACGTGGAAACAAGATTACGCGTACCGTCATTCTCACATCGCCGGGAACAGTGAGAGGAATCGTCATGGGTATTCGGACGACCGGGTGTCATCACATGGCTTTCGTCACCAACGACATGGAAGAAACCGTGAAGTTCTACAACGGGATTCTCGGGTTTCCCATCGTGGTGACGCTGCAGCTGCCCGACCCGGACCCGTTTCCCGGTGCGGTGCCCGGGAACCTCGCCGGCAGCAGGCACTACTTCTTCCGCATCAGCGAGCAGGACACGATCGCGTTCTTCGAGTTCAAGGACGTCGAGATCGCGGCGGACAACTCGTTGCTCGGGGCGGGTAACCACCTCGCGATCACGGTGCCGTCCGAGGGGGAACTGCAGCACGCGAAATCGGTGCTGGAGGAGAACGGGATCAAGGTCAACAGCGAGCTCGACCACGGGTTCTGCCACTCGATCTACTTCGAGGACCCGGTGAACAAGATCGCGCTGGAGTTCGCCACGTGGCAGCACCCGTGCGACGTCGCGCAGCCGTTCCTGCAGGACCCCGAGCCGGTGCCGGCGGCGCTGGCCGCGATCGGCTCGGACGTCTACGGGCAGCACCTGCTGCAGTACACCCCGGACGGCCACGGTGGCGCGGACCGCTGAACCCGTCCGCCGATCCCGCGACGCGGCAGTTGAGCAGAATCTGGTGTGGGGCAAGGGATCCCTGCGAGAACTTCCCGCGGTCGCCGACGCTCTGGGTTGCCGCCGCGTGATGGCGGTGGCAGCCCGGTCGGCGGATCCGGCCGTCGCCCTGCTGCCGGGGCTGCTCGGCGCGCGCTACGTCGGCCGGTGGTCGGACGTGCCCGCGCACGTACCGGCCCACCAGGCCAACCTCGCCGTCGGCTCGGCGCAGGAAACCCACGCCGACGCGGTCCTGGCCATCGGCGGCGGCTCGGCGATCGGGCTGGGCAAGATCGTTTCGCTCGCGCTGCGGCTGCCGCTGATCGCGGTCCCGACCACCTTCTCCGGCGCGGAGCGCACGTCGCGCTACTTCGTCACCACCGAGCGCGGCAAGGAAACCGGGACGTCCGACCGGGTTCTGCCCCGCGCGGTGGTCTACGACCCCGAGCTCGTCGCCGGGTTGCCCCGCGAAGTCGTGGCGGGTAGTGGCATCGCCGCCGTCGTGCACTGCCTGGAGGTGCTGTGCCACCCGGCGAGCGAGGAAGCACTCGCGTCGGCCCGGGAGGGCCTGCTTCTGCTGTGGGACAGCCTGCCTTCGCTCACGGGCGGCGCCGGTGATCTCCCGACGCGCCAAGACGCCTTGGCCGGCGCCGGCTTGGCCGGGCACGCGCTGCACGAGCTGCGCCGGCCCGGCGTGGTGCACCAGCTTTGTGACCTGGTGTCCACGCGGCACGGGCTCGGGCGAGGCCTGCTGTACGCGCTTTTTCTGCCGCTCGTACTGGACGCGTACGGCGACGCAGCCGTCGGGGCGCGTGCTGCTCTGGCGGAGTTGCGGCCCGGGGTGCCGGCTGAGCGGGCGGTGGCCGAGTTCGCGGTGCGGCTGGGACTGACTGCGGAGGTCGAGCCCGGGTTGGTTGCGGCGTCGGTTGGCCTTGGCGCAGCTGAGCTGCGGCCGTTGCTTGCCGAGTTGGCTCTGGCAGCAGGGGACCGGGCGGAGGCGGAGGTGTTCGAGCGGCTCGTCGGGAGCTGTTGACCTGCCTCGGCGAACGCTCAGGCCGCGCCGCTCAGTGAGTAGTTCGGTGGCGGTCGTTGTTTGGTGCGGCGGGCGCCGCCGAGGGCGAGGCACGGGCGAAGGGTTGGTCAAGCGGCTCGCCACTTGCCTCGACGACAACCGCAGCGAAGGGCGCGACCCGCAGGTCGCGCCCTTCGCCGGAGTGGTTCAGGGCCGCGTCAGCGGAGCGCCTTCACCAAGGCGGGGACGAACGCCGACGCGTCGACCGTGCCCCAGCCGCTGGCGATGTCGAAGCCCGGGGCGGCGGTGAAGCCCTCGACGCCGTCCTGGCTGTTGTCGCCGGTGGTGACGTCGACGATGCCGGCCTTGGCGCCCTTCGGGCCGAGCTTTTCGTACAGGGCGGGGTTGATCTGGCCGAGCTTGCCGTGGTTGGCCTGCACCGCCAGGGCGAGCACACCGGCGAACAGAGGCGCCGACTGCGACGTGCCGGAAACGCCTTCCATGCTGATGTCCGGGAACGAGCGCATCTTGCTGCCGGTGATCTTCTTGACGCCGTCCTGCCACGCCGGGCGCGCGTAGGCCTTCGACAGGCCGGCGCCTTCGCCGAAGCCGTTGTCGGCGACGTTCACCAGGTCGTCCGGCTTCGTGCGGGCGCCGGTGGAGTCGAGATGCAGCTGCGTGCCGCCGAGGGTGGTCACGTGCGGGTCGCTGGCCGGCCAGCTCGCGACGCGGTACGGGTAGTTGCCCGGGCCCTGCAGGAAACCGCCGGTCGGGCCGTCGTCACCCGAGGACGCGACCATCGTGATGCCCGCCTTGCTCGCGCGCTCCAGCGCCGGGTCGAGCGTCTTGATGGACTGGAACGACGGGAAGTTCTCCTCGGTGGTGCCGAAGCTCATCGAGATCACGTCGGTGAGCTTGTGCTTCGTGAGGTAGTCGACGGCGTTCATCATCTCGGGCAGCCCGGTGAAGCCCTGCGTCTCGGCGACCGGTGTCGCGGCGACGATGATCTTCGCGTTGGGCGCCATCGCATGCATCATCGTGACGTCGAGGTCGGTCTCGCCGCCCCAGGACTCGCAGGTCGCCGTGTCGACGCCCGGGTCGGTGCACGCCGGCACCGAGCCCGACGGCTGGAGCACCTCGACGTTGGCCGGCGGCAGGCCGTGGCGCTGGGAGTACTCGTCGAGCACCTGCTTCACCTGGTCGTCGCCGAACGACACCAGCGTGGTGACGGTGGCGCCCGCCCCAGTGATGCCCTGGTTCCACAGCTTCGTGGCGTTGTACGCGACGCTTTCCCTGGGCAGCGCGGACATCGCGGCGTCGAGCTTCGCGACGCGCTCGGCCACCGTGCGCGCGCCGATGAACGACTTCGCCGCCGCCGAGAAGTGGTGCAGCGACGGAGCCGGCGCGTTCGTGGCCGCGCCGGCCGGAGCGGCCACGGCCGTGACGGCCAGCGCGACACCCGCGAGCAGGGTCATCGGCCGGGCGGCGGCCCGAACCCGAAAAGTCATGTCGTCTCCCCAGTGGTGAGCGATGCGGTACAGCCCACTCTCATGCATCGCCGGAGGGCACAACATCGACTTTCGTCTGGCCTTTCGGCCACGGCCGGGCGAATTGACCGGTGGTGTCCGGATGTCATTCGGCCCGATCACCCCGCAGGAGACCGCGCACGGTGTCGATCGTGTCGGCGTCGGCCGCTTCCTTGTCCGGCCGGTACCGCACGACCCGCGCGAACCGCAGCGCCAGCCCGCCGGGGTAGCGCGTGCTGATCTGCGCGCCGTCGAGCTCGATCTCCACGACGACCTCGGGCCGCACGTACACGGTGTAGCTGTCGCGGTGGGTCTCGATCTCCTGGAACCGCTTCGTCTGCCACGCCAGCAGCTCGTCGGTCATGCCCTTGAAGGTCTTGCCCACCATGATCGGTGGCCCGCCGTCCGGGTCGCGCGCGCCGAGGTGCAGGTTGGACAGCGTGCCCGTGCGCCGCCCGTGGCCCCACTCCACCGCGAGCACGACCAGGTCGATGGTGTGCACCGGCTTCACCTTCAGCCAGGCGCGGCCTCGGCGCCCCGCCGCGTACGGCGAAGCCAGGTCCTTCACCATCACGCCCTCGTGGCCGCCCGCCATCGCCGCGTCGAGCACTGCCGCCGCGTCGGCCGGCTCCACCTCGCCGGGGATCACGTGCTCGCCCGCGACCTTCCGCAGCGCCGCGTTGCGTTCCGACAGCGGCGCGTCGAGCAGGTCCACGCCGTCGAGGTGCAGGCAGTCGAAGAAGTACGGCCGCAGCAGCAGCGCCCGCACCTGTTCCTCCCGCGTGCTGCCGAAGCGGCTCATCGTCTCCTGGAACGGCCGCGGCCGTCCGTCGTCGGTGAGCGCGAGCGTCTCGCCGTCGAGCACCACAGACTCGCACGGCAGCGCCCGCACGAGGTCGACCAGCTCCGAGACGCTGGCCGTGATCTCCCGCAACGTGCGCGTGTACACGTGTACTTCCGTGCCCTGGCGGTGCACCTGGATGCGCGCACCGTCCATTTTGTACTCGACGATCGCGTGCTCGTGTTCCGCCACCGCCTCGTCGAGCGATTCCGCGGGCGACGCGAGCATCGGCTTGATCGGGCGCCCGAGCGTGAGCCGGAACTCGGCCAGCCGCGCCGCGCCGCCCGTCATCGCCGCGTAGCCCGTGACGGAAAGCTTGCCGGACAACATGAACGCCCGCCGCACGTCCGCGGCGTCCACCTCGGCCGCCGCCGCGACGGCGTCGACCATCACGCCCTCCAGCGCGCCCTGCCGCAGCTCCCCGGTGACCAGCCGGAAGAGGAACTCCTGCTCGCCGCGAGTGAGCCGCGTGAACAGCGCGGTGAGCACCTCCGCGCGCCGCTTCACCGACCCCGCCCCCGAAGCCGCCGCGACCTCCGTGAGCGACTCGTCGACCTCCCGCACCTCGACGGTCGGCGTTTCGGCGGGCTCGACGGCCAGCTCCGCGAGCGTGCGCCACCCCGCGCCCAGCCGGTCCTGCGCCGTCTGACCCGTGAGGTACGCGATCACGGCCGGCAGCTCGGCCGTCTCGGCGGCGCGCAGCACCGCGGCGAGGGTGGCGATCTTCGCCTTCCTCGACCGGGTGGCCGCCAGCTCGGCGGACGCGGTGACGATCTCGGTGAGCAGCACCCGACCATCATGACCCGCGGCACCGACAGTTTCCCGGCGAACGGCATCTGACCTGGAAAAACACCCTCAAGCGGGGTACGGCTCGGCCTCCCGCGCCCGCCGCAGCGCCCCCGCCCACCAGGCCAGTTGGTCGAGCAGCGTCTTCGCGTACGCAGGCGCCTGCGGGTCGAGCGGCAGACCGTCCTCCCACGCGGTGAAGTAGTTCGGGAACGCGAGCCCGTCGCGGATGGTCACCGCGTGCAGTTCGGTCAGCACGTTCTCCAGGTGCAGCACCGCGTGCCGCCCACCGGCGGCGCCGCCGTAGCTGACGAAGGCGACGGGCTTGGCCGTCCACTGCGTGAAGTGCCAGTCGATGGCCGCTTTCAGCGACGCGGGATAGCTGTGGTTGTACTCCGGGGTGACGATGACGAAGGCGTCCGCGCCCTCCAACGCCGACGTCAGCACTGCCATCCCGGCGGGGCGCGGGTAGCCGTCGCCCGCGTATTTGGGGGATTCCGCGGGCAGCGACAGCGGGATCTCGACGTCCGCCAGGTCGACGACCTCGACCTCGAACCCGCCGTGCTCCCGGGCCCGCTCGGCCACCCACGAGCCGACGGCCGGGCCGAACCGGCCGTCGCGGACGCTGCCGACGATGATCACGAGTTTGTTTGCCATGGTCACCACCGTGCGCTCCGGCCGAAGCGGTAACCAGACCGCGCTCAGGCTGGCCCCGTCACGGCCACGCTGAGCCCGCCCGAACCGGCTTATGCTCGATGACATGGGGACGCCGCTGGGGGACTTCATCCGGGCCAAGCGCGACAGCACCCAGCCCGAGACGCTGGGGCTGCCTTCGCACGGCCGTCGCCGCTCGCCCGGCCTGCGGCGAGCGGACCTCGCCGCGCGGGCCGGCATCAGCGTCGAATACCTGACGCGGATCGAGCAGGGCCGCGACCGCAACCCGTCCGTGCCGGTGGTGAACGCCCTCGCCGACGCGCTCAGCCTGGGAACGCACCCACCTGCGCTACCTCTCGAAGATCACCGGCGGCGAGTGCACGGCCCGAATCCGGCCCGTGCAGCCACCGCGGGAGGTGCGTGCTTCGGTGCTGCAGACGTTGCGCCTGCTCGAACCCGGCATCGCCGTGGTCACCAACCGGGTGGGCGACCTTCTCGCCCACACCAGTGGCTTCGCGGCGGTGACGAGCGCAACCGGCCTGCTCGACGCCGAGGCGCCGAACCTCACCCGCTACGTCTTCACCGACCCCCGCGCCCGAGCGTTCTTCGCCGACTGGACCGCGGTCGCCGACGAGCAGGCGTTCGACCTGTGGCTGGGGCCCGCGGTCGAGAACTCGGAGTGGTTCACGGCGGAACTCGCGCCCGTCGCCGGCGCGGAGTTCACCAGCCGCCTCAACTCGACCGTCGTGCCACCACGCGGGGTTCTGCGGTTGAACCACCCGGGCGGACGTTCGTTGCGGCTGACCCGGGAAACGCTGGAGCTCGCGCAGGACTCGCAGCAGCTGGTCGTCTTCCTGCCGGCGGACGAAGAAACGGCTCGGGTCGTCGCGGAACTGCACCAGCAGGCGGCCGGACAGCTTCGGGTCGTCTCCGCCACACGGGCTCGTTCTGTTGTGTGACCGGACAGGTCACGCGGCGTCGGTTTGCCGGTGCGCGTTGCCGGACGCCGCCATGGCGTGTTCGCGGTGCGAGCGTCGCACGTGTTCTTCCGGCGTGACGACCTCGGCGGGCGGCACCCACTCGAAGAACTTCGACGTGTTCTTCAGCAGCACGAACGTCAGCGTGCCGAAGCAGAACGGCAGGGTGAGCGCGGGCAGGCCCCACGGCACGAAGATCGACCCGATGGCCCCGAACAACAGGGCCGTGAAGATCGCGCACAGGACACCGAGAATGGCCGAGCGCCACGTCAGCACGTAGAACACACCGGCGATCGCCAGCGCGGCGTCGAACGAGTTGAAGCCCCACAGCCCGTTGTAGATCAGCACGCCGTCGGCGCCGAGGGCCATGCCGGTCAGCATGCCGACGGCCGAGCCGACCAGCGCGAAGAGGGCGGCGATCCGCGAGCAGAACGCGATCCCGACGATGATCAGCACACCGGCGAGGAGGCTGTTGCAGAAGAACAGCTGGCCGATGCCGCGGAAGATCGCGTTGATCACGGCCACCACGTCGGTGTTGCCGACCGCGTCGGCGCTCGCCCGCAATGACGTCCGCACCCCGGGCCCGTTCACCTGCGGTGCCGCCGGGGCGATCGCGTCGCTGAGCCGCCCGCGCGTGATGTGGAGCGCGGTGATCAAGAACAGGAGCGTGGTGATGTTGAAGGCCAGCGTGAACGGAGGCACACCCCACGAACCGCCGAACGCGGCCGCGAGCGCGGCCATCAGGATCGACGACACGGCGCTGAGCAGGATCATCCACAGGATCACGATCCCGTCCCACTCGGGCGCGAGGAACAGTGCGAGCCCGAGGCCGGTGAGCACACCGTTGAACCCGTAGAGACCCGCGTGGATCGCGTCACGGTCGAACCCCAGCGCCAGCGCGGCCAGCGTCGAAGCCACCACCCCCACCGTGGCCCCGAACCCCAGCCACGGTTGCTGCAGCCAGGCGGCCAGCAGGATGAACGCGCCCGTGATCGGGCTGTTCATGAACACCACCTGCCCGATTCCGCGCAGGCAGTACTCCACGAAACCGACCACGGGCACCTTCAGCGCCCGTTCGTCGACCTCGGGCATGGTGCCGTTGATCCATCGCCACGGTCCGTGATGGCCGCGTTCCGGTGGTGCTGTGGTCATGACCGCCTCCTCCGGCGGATGGGGTGTGTTCTCGACGTGCCGGACCGGGCGGGAGGCCAGCCGCCTCCCGCCCGGGTCACCGGGCCGGCGTCGGCGTCAGAAACTCGCCGTCGGCACGCTCATGCCCTGCTCGACCTGCGCCGGGCCGGAAGCCGACGGACGCACGTCGATGTCGAAGATCGCGGTGGGCAGGTACACGGTGGAGCACGAGTTCGGGATGTCGACCACGCCCGAGAGCCTGCCCTCGATCGGCGCCGAGCCCAGGATCATGTACGCCTGGATCGCGCTGTAGCCGAACTTCTGCAGGTAGTCGATGGCGTGCAGGCAGGCCCGCTGGTACGACAGGTGCGAGTCGAGGTAGTGCTGCACCCCGTCGAGCGTGACCGAGGTGCCGGAGAACGCGAGCCACTGGCTGTACTGCGGGTCGACGTTGCCCGGCATGAAGATCGCGTTCTCGGAGACGCCGTAGGTCTCCATCCCGCCCTTGATCAGGTCGACGTGCAGGTCCATGAACCCGCCCATCTCGATGGCGCCGCAGAACGTGATCTCGCCGTCGCCCTGCGAGAAGTGCAGGTCGCCCATCGAGAGTTTCGCGCCGTCGACGAACACCGGGTAGAACACCCGGGTTCCCTTGGTGAAGTTCTTGATGTCCTGGTTCCCGCCGTTCTCCCGCGGCGGCGCGGTGCGTGCGGCCTCGGCCGCGACCCGGTCGAACTCGGCGCCGGTGAGGCTGCCGAGGATCGCGGAATCCGGCAGCGGCGGCAGCGCCAGCGGTGGCACCCGGTTCGGGTCGGTGTCGATCAGTGCCTGTTCGCGCGCGTTCCACTTGGCGAGCAGCGCACCGGACGGAGCCGTGCCCATCAGCCCGGGGTGCACGATGCCGGTGTAGGAGACCCCCGGAACGTGCCGTGAGGTGGCGACCCCGCCCATGAAGTCCCAGACCACCTTGTACGCGTCGGGGAACCACTCCGTGAGGAAACCGCCGCCGTTCTTGGTGGCGAAGACCCCGGTGTAGCCCCAGCCCTGGCCGGCGAGCGGTCCCGAGTCCTCCTGCGGGATCGGGCCGACGTCGAGGATGTCGACGATGAGGAGGTCACCCGGCTGGGCGCCCTCGACCGCGATCGGCCCGCTGAGCACGTGCACGCCGGGCAGCGGTGCGTTCAGCACGTCTTCGGCGGAATCGTCGTTGTGGATCGCGCCGTCGAACCATTCGCGGCAGTGGACGCGGAACGAGTCCCCCGGCTTGACCTGAACCTGGGCGGGAATGTCCCCGTGCCACCGGTTGTGGCCGACAATTTCTTGTTCGGTGAATTTCTTCGTGGAATCGAGTGAAAAAACAACTTGCGGCATGGCATCTCCCGACGGCTTGGTAGGCGACCGTATTTGTGCGTGCTGAGCACCTCCGCGACGCGGAGCGTGGCGGCTCCGCAGAGCACCCGGGCATCAGCCGCAGTTCTTCTTCGCCGGCCCAGCGAGCGGGCCATTGCCCGGCAGGGCGCAGGCTGGGCCGCGTTCGCCTAAGGTCTCGGCAGACGTCGCAGCGCGGGGTTCGCTGTCGGCACCGGCCCGCGCGACCGGCCGCGAGCGGGCGGCACCGCGGACACCACGGCCGGCTCGTCGCGAGTTTTCTCCGTGTGGTCGATGGCCGTGATCAGCTCACGCCGTGCCAGCGAAAGCATCGGCGCACAGTAGTTCCGGGCTGCTTCGCCGCCGCAGACCGGACACGACGATCTCGGCGCGGCCGTCCCCATCGGCAGGCGCACCTCGAAGACACCGTCCCGTGCGCATCGATATTGGTACGTCGCCATCGCAGCCTCCCAACTGCTTGCTCTCTCTTCGCCGCGGAATTGATCAAATCGCTCCGCGGAAAAGAAAATCAGAGCAGTGAACGACGTTACCAGCCCGATGATTCGCGCACAATCAAGCGATACGCCGGAATGAATTTGTGCGCAGAGATACCCCTCGTCCACTTGCGGTGACCGGTCCGGCGGCCACCCGGCGCGGTGAAACGAAGAGCGGCCCGCCTCCCCGAAAGGAAGCGGGCCGCTCTTCGTGAAGAGATCTCTACTCGCCGCCGCGAGCCATTCGCAGCACGTCGAGCGCCTCGTCGAGCTGCGCCTCGGTGAGCTTGCCGTCCTTGACGAAGCCGCGTTCGATCACGACCTCGCGGATGGTCTTGAGCTCCTTGAGCGCCTGCTTCGCCACGGCCGCGGCCGCTTCGTAGCCGATGTACTTGTTCAGCGGCGTCACGATGGACGGCGAACCCTCGGCGTACTGCCGGGTCCGCTCGACGTTGGCGGTGACGCCGTTGAAGACCTTGTCCGCCAGCAAGCGCGACACGGCGGCCAGCAGGCGGGCCGACTCGAGGACGTTGCGCGCGATCACGGGCAGGTTCACGTTGAGCTGGAAGTTGCCCGCCGCACCGGCGAAGGCGACGGCGGCGTCGTTGCCGACGACCTGCGCCACGACCTGCAGAGTCGCCTCGGGGATGACCGGGTTGACCTTGCCCGGCATGATCGAGGAGCCCGGCTGGAGGTCCGGCAGGGCCAGCTCGGCGAGCCCGGTGCGCGGGCCGGAACCGAGCCAGCGCAGGTCGTTCGCGATCTTGTTGAGGGACACGGCGATCGTGCGCAGGTGGCCGGATGTCTCGACCACGCTGTCCTGCGTCGCCTGCGCCTCGAAGTGGTTGCGGGCCTCCGTGAGCGGCAGGCCGGTGAGCGCGGCCAGCTCGGCGGACACGGCCGCGCCGAAGCCGTCGGGAGCGTTGAGGCCGGAACCGACGGCGGTGCCGCCGATGGGCAGCTCGCCCAGGCGCGGCAGGCCGGACTGCAGGCGCTCGATGCCGAAGCGGATCTGCGCGGCCCACGCGCCGGCTTCCTGGCCGAGCGTGATCGGCACGGCGTCCATCAGGTGCGTGCGGCCGGACTTCACGACGCCGGCCCACTCCTGCGCGCGCGTCTCGATCGCGCCGGCGAGGTGCTCCAGGGCCGGGATGACGTCGGTGAGCACGGCTTCCGTGGCGGCCACGTGGATGGTCGTCGGGAAGGTGTCGTTGGACGACTGCGAGGCGTTGACGTGGTCGTTCGGGTGCACGTCGCGGCCGAGGGCGCGCGTGGCGAGCGTCGCGATGACCTCGTTGGCGTTCATGTTCGACGACGTGCCCGAGCCGGTCTGGAAGACGTCGATCGGGAACTGGTCGTCGTACTTGCCCTCGGCGACGCCGTCGGCGGCCGCGGCGATGGCCTCGGCGACGTCGGCGTCCAGCACGCCCAGCTTCTGGTTCACGCGCGCGGCGGCGGCCTTCAACAGGCCCAGCGCGCGGATCTGAGCGCGCTCGAGACCGCGGCCGGAGACGGGGAAGTTCTCCACGGCACGCTGCGTCTGCGCGCGGTAGAGCGCGTCGACCGGGACGCGGACCTCACCCATCGTGTCGTGTTCGATCCGGTATTCCTGTTCTGCCATACCCCCGATTCTGGCCCTGATTCGTGACAACGGCGTGGTGGCGTCGCCCACGCCGAACCGGTATTTCACCCGTGAGATCGGACTAGGATCGGGTGTGTTCTCGATCACCGCCAACCACCACTGGCTGGAGCGAGCTGTATGGACTACGACCTCGTGATCATCGGCGCCGGGCCCACCGGGCTGTTCGCCGCCTACTACGCGGGATTCCGCGGCCTTTCCATGGCCGTGGTCGATTCCCTGCCCGAACCGGGCGGCCAGATCACCGCGATGTACCCCGAGAAGATGATCTACGACGTGGGCGGCTTCGCGGCCGTCCGCGGGCGTGACCTGGTTCAGGGCCTCGTCGACCAGGCGGCGCCGTGGAACCCGGCGTACCTGCTGGGCCGCAAGGCCGAGAAGCTGGAAACGGTGGGAGACCGCATCGAGCTGACCCTCGACGGCGGCGACGTGCTGAGTGCCGGAGCCGTCCTGATCACGGCCGGGATCGGTGAGTTCACGCCCCGCCCGTTGCCTGCGGGCGACGGCTGGCTGGGTCGCGGGATGGTGCACTTCGTGCCGTCGCTGCAGGTCCACGCCGGGCAGCACGTGGTCGTGGTCGGCGGCGGCGACTCGGCGTTCGACTGGTGCCTGGCGCTGCACCCGGTGGCGGCGAGCGTGACGCTGGTGCACCGGCGCGGGAAGTTCCGCGCGGCCGAGTCGATCGTGCGGCAGGTGCGGGAGCTGGGCGTGCCGCTGGTCACCGACGCCGAGGTGACGCGGTTCGTCGAGTCGCCTTCGGGCGAGCTGGAGCGCGTCGAGGTGTCGGTGAAGGGCGGCGACGACCTGACGCTGCCGGCCAACGCCGTGGTCGCCGCACTCGGGTTCACGGCCGATCTGGGGCCGATCGAGAGCTGGGGCCTGGAGATCGACCACCGCGCCATCACGGTCGACTCGACGATGGCGACGGCCCGCCCGCGCGTGTACGCGGCCGGGGACGTGGCCCACTACCCGGGCAAGGTGAAGCTCATCGCCACCGGCTTCGGCGAAGCGGCGACGGCCGTGAACAACATCGCGGTGGCGCTCGACCCGGACGCCCACCTGTTCCCGGGCCACTCCAGCAACGCCGAGTGATCCAGCCGGTCCGGTGAATCAGGCGGTCAGGTGGTTCAGCCGGTCTTCGACGAGAGCCACGGTTCGTACGCGACCACCGACGTGTAGATCGACGGGGCCGTCGCGCACGTCGGGGAGCCGTTGCCGGGGCGGCTGGTCACGCCGATGAGCGTCCAGTGGTCGCCGTCGCGGGTCAGCTCGGGGCCGCCGGAGTCGCCGTAGCAGGAACCGGCCTTGCCGGACGGGTTGTCGGTGCAGAGCTCGGCCGTGCCGTCGAACGACGACGTGCAGTTGGCGCCCTCGACGAGGTGCGTGTCGAGCTGCTGCAGCGTCGGCACGGGATCGCCGCAACCGGGTGTGGCACAGGTCTGGCCCCAGCCCAGCACCCGGGCCAGGGTGCCCGGCGCGGCGGCGGCGCCGACGGCGATCGGCGCCGTCTTCGCGGGCGCGGCGAGGCGGACGAGCGCGATGTCACCCGTCTGCGTGGCGGCGTTGAAGTGCGGGTTGAGCACGATCTCGGCCGGCTGGGCCGTTTCGCCGCCGGAGTCGCTTTCGTTGGTGCCCAAGCGGAACGTGAGCGTCGCCGGGTCCTTTCCGGACACGCAGTGGGCGGCGGTGACCACCCACGCGGGCGCGATCAGCGAGCCGGCGCAGAAGAGCGTGCCCGATTCGGTGTGCATGGACACCGCGAACGGGTAGGGCTCGTCGGCGCCGGTCCCGCCGACGATGGCCGGCCCGGCGGCCGCGCTGCCGGCGGTGAGTGCGGTTCCCGCGACGAACGTGAGCAGCAGCGCGAACAACCGCTTGGGCACCGGGCGAACTCCTTGGGGTCAGGGCAGGGGCGGGACGACGTCTTCGTCCTCGCGCACGTCGAGGTTGCCGTCGAAGTTCACGGACGAGTAGGCCCGCAGCTTCTCCAGCCGGTGGTAACCGTCGATCATTCTGACGGTGCCGGACTTGGACCGCATCACGATCGACTGCGTGGTGGCGCCGCCGGCGCGGTAGTGCACGCCGCGCAGCAGGTCGCCGTCGGTGACGCCGGTGGCGCAGAAGAAGATGTTGTCGCCGCGCACGAGGTCGTCGTTGGTGAGCACGCGGTCGAGGTCGTGGCCGGCGGCCAGGGCCTTCTCGCGCTCGAGCTCGTCCTTCGGCCACAGCCGGCCCTGCAGCTCACCGCCGAGGCACTTCATCGCGCACGCGGCGATGATGCCTTCCGGGGTGCCGCCGATGCCGATCAACATGTCGACACCGGTCGTCGGACGGGCCGCGGCGATGGCTCCGGCGACGTCGCCGTCGGAGATGAAGCGGATGCGCGCGCCGGCCTCGCGGATCTCCTTGATGATCTGCTCGTGCCGCGGCCGGTCGAGCACGCACACGGTCACGTCGCCGACGCTGGAGTTCTTGGCCTTCGCCACGCGGCGGATGTTCTCCGCGATCGGCGCGGCGAGGTCCACCTTGCCCGCGGCGTCCGGCCCGACGGCCAGCTTCTCCATGTAGAACACGGCCGACGGGTCGAACATCGCCCCGCGCTCGGCGACGGCCAGCACGGCCAGCGCGTTGGGCATGCCCTTGGCCATCAGGGTGGTGCCGTCGACGGGGTCGACCGCGACGTCGCAGTCGGGGCCGTCGCCGTTGCCCACCTCCTCGCCGTTGAACAGCATGGGCGCTTCGTCCTTCTCGCCCTCGCCGATCACGACCACACCGCGCATCGAGACGGTGGACACGAGCTGGCGCATCGCGTCGACGGCGGCTCCGTCGCCCCCGATCTTGTCGCCGCGGCCGACCCAGCGGCCGGCGGCCATCGCCGCGGCCTCGGTCACGCGGACGAGCTCCATGGCGAGGTTGCGGTCGGGTGCTTCGCGACGTGGGTCACTGGCGGTGCTCATGCGGGCCTCCCGGATCGCGGAATTCGGCGGGAGAACAGTGTCTCAGATGATCGCGTCACCTGAACGATTCAGTCGCGCATGGTGCACATCACTGTGCGTCGTCGGAATTCTCCACGGACGCCAACGCCGCCTCGATCCGCTCGCGCGCGCCCTCCAGGTGACGCTCGCAAACCTTGGCGAGCTCCTCGCCCTTTTCCCACAACGCCAGCGACTGCTCCAGGGACAGGCCGCCGGCTTCGAGCTCCCTGACCACCTCGACCAGCCGGTCGCGCGCCTGCTCGTAACCGAGTCCGGCGGTTTCGCTGCCTGCTTCGCTCACGCTCGACGCTCTCCGATGTTCCGATGCACGGGCTGTTCGGGCACAGTACCGCGCTGGTGATGGTCGGCGCTGGACCGCTGGGCCGGCTGGGCAAGGCCTTCGGCCTGCGCGAGGTGAGACGCCCGTCGCGGCGGTTGTGCGCGGACCTTGGGGCGGACCGATTCTCCTGCGTCACCACGGCGGCGTCAGCGAGAGGCGATCAGGCTCCCTTGGCGCGCACCGTCGGTAACCGTCCAGTCGCTTCTCTGCCGGTCGCGCTGAGCTTGGCTACCGAGTGGTGCGTCCGCGCTGCCACCGGCCGGCCGCGCCCGGGGCTGTCACGACCGGTGATCGACGCGGTGCCGTCCGCCCGTTCGCGGGGGCGGTGGGGCCGGCGGTGGGTTGCGGGACTGCTCGCGGCAGACGAGGGCGCTGGCCATGGCGTTGTCGTAGCCGACGAAGGCGAGGGCGAACTCCTGGCCGTCACCTTCGGCGATCGCGTCCTCGAGGGTTTCCTGGGCGCTCGCGACGCGGCGGCGGTGGTCGGCGCCCTCGGCGAACCACCAGCGGGTGCCGACGTGGACGGACGTGGCCTCGGACAGGCGGCGCAGCTGGGGGCCGAGCTGGCGGCGGGCGGCGGTGCCGCAGCCGGCGAGCAGGGCCGTCCAGCATTCGCTGGCGGCGCTGTCGGTGACGCGCGCCTGGTGGAGCAGGGCGCGGGCGTCGAGGCGGGCGGCGGCGTCGACGGTGAGCGGGAGGAACGCCGGCGCCCTGGTGGTCACGGCCCGTCTCCTTCCGTCTCGCGCGTTTCCGCGACGGCGTGGATCGCCCCGTCGGCGATCCGCACGCGCAGGCGTGCACCGTCCTCGATCTGGGAGACGGAGCGCAGCACCTGGAGGTTGCCTGCGTCGTCGGTGAATTGCACGACGGCGTAGCCGCGGGCCATCGTCGCGGCCGGGCCGAGGGCGGTCAGCCGGCCGCGCGCGCCGGCGATTTCGGCCTGGTCCTTGGCGAGCAGGCCGAGCATGGCGCGCCGGCCGCGTTCGCGGTGCGTCTCGACGTCGTCGAGGCGGCGCTGGACCGGGCCCAGCGGGTCGGCGAGCGACGGTCGGCTGCGCAGCTGGGTGAGCAGCCGGGTCTGCGTGTCGACCCAGCCGTGCAGCGCGCGGCGGCCGCGGTCGCGCATCTGGCGGACGCGGGCGGTCTCCTCGCGCACGTCGGGCACGATGCGCTTGCTCGCGTCCGTCGGCGTGGAGCAGCGCAGGTCGGCGACGTGGTCGAGCAACGGCGTGTCCGGCTCGTGCCCGATGGCGCTCACCACCGGCGTGCCCGCGGACGCGACGGCCCGGCACAGCGCCTCGTCGGAGAACGGCAGCAGGTCCTCCACGCTGCCGCCGCCGCGGGCGATCACGATCACGTCCACCTCCGGGTCTTTGTCCAGTGTGGACAGAGCACGGAGGATCTGCGGCACGGCCTGCGGGCCCTGCACGGCGGTGTTCACGACCTTGAACAGCACGTGCGGCCAGCGGGCCTGCGCGTTGACGAGCACGTCCCGCTCCGCCGCCGAAGCGCGGCCGGTGATGAGGCCGATGCCTTGGGGCAGAAAGGGAATCGGGCGTTTGCGCTCGGGTGAGAAGAGGCCTTCGGCCGCCAGCAGCTTGCGCAGCCGTTCGATGCGCGCGAGCAGCTCGCCGATGCCGACGGCGCGGATCTCGTCGGCGCGCAGGCTGAGCGTGCCGCGGCCGAAGAAGAACGACGGCTTCGCGTGCACCACCACGCGGTCGCCTTCGCGCAGCGGCGTCGCGAGCTCGCGCACCAGCCACATCGGCGCGGTCACGGACATCGAGACGTCGGCCGACGGGTCGCGCAGCGTCAGGAACGCCGTCTGCGTGCCGGGGCGCGCGTTGATCTGCGTGACCTGGCCCTCCACCCACACGGCGCCGAGGCGGTGGATCCAGTCGCCGATCTTGCGCGCGACGGTGCGGACGGGCCAGGGGTTCTCGGCGCTGGTCGAGGGGTCGCTGCTCACTGGCCTTCCGCGTCGTCGCCCTGCTGGCCCGCCTCTTCTTCCGCCTTGCGCGCGTTGCCGATGCGCCGCGCGAGCATGCCGACGAACGACGCGCGGTCGGCGTTGGCCTTCTCGTAGTCGAGGATCTCCTCGAGCTGCGGCACGGTCAGGCGGCGCAGGCGGGCGCGCAGCTGGGGCAGCGTGAGGTCGTCGTAGCCGGCCAGGCCCGCGGGGCCGCCGGTGCTGTCGTTCTCGCCGTCGGCGTGGTCCTCGGCCAGGGCGCGTTCTTCCTGCGTCCACGGGTCGTCGGCTTCGTCCGTGAGCCCGGGCAGGTTCGGGCGGTGGCCGTTGGCCTGCGGCTCGGGCAGGTCGTCGACGGGCACCAGCGTGGGACGCGTCGGCAGGTCGGGCTCGACGTCCTCGTCGAACGTCGCCCAGCTCGGCGTGTCCTCGACCGGGCGGAGGCCGGACAGCGCGTCGTCGCCCTTGATCGCCAGCTCGGTGACGTGTTGCTGGACACGCATGGACAGCTGGAGGACCTGGCTGACGACAGTCACGGGCAGGCCGGTGATCTGCTTCGGGAGCTCACGAACCCGCTCGGCGGTGGTGACGGCGAGGCCCGCGGCGACCCGGAGGGGGAGCGGGAGTGGCTTCATGCCGTCTAGCGTGCCGTATGTGGGCCATCCTGCCCAACCGAACGGGTGGGTTGGGGCACAGGACGTGACTCCCGGCACAGCCCGGATGGCCGCCGACGTCATCCGAAAGAGGACTTCGAAGCCGGTACGGCACAGCCCGTACCCTGGGGGCATGACTTCTGCGAGTCCCGGAACCGAGCCCGCCGGTACCCCGACGATCTCCCAGTCCGGCGCCGCCAAACGCGTGTTGCTCGCGAAGCCGCGCGGCTACTGCGCCGGCGTGGATCGCGCGGTGATCGCCGTGGAGAAGGCGCTGGAGCTCTATGGCGCGCCGGTGTACGTGCGCAAGGAGATCGTCCACAACCGCCACGTGGTCGACACCCTGCGCGAACGCGGCGCGATCTTCGTGGACGAGACGTCGGAGGTGCCCGAGGGCGCCCTCGTCGTGTTCTCGGCCCACGGTGTTTCGCCGGCCGTGCACGCCGAGGCGGCCGACCGCAACCTCCGCACCATCGACGCGACCTGCCCGCTCGTGACGAAGGTGCACAAAGAGGTCAACCGCTTCGCCAAGGACGACTACGACATCCTGCTGATCGGCCACGAAGGCCACGAAGAGGTCGAGGGCACCGCGGGCGAGGCGCCCGACAAGGTGCAGCTCGTGGACAAGGCCGAGGACGTCGACAAGGTCGACGTGCGCGACCCGTCCAAGGTGATCTGGCTCTCCCAGACCACCCTTTCGGTCGACGAGACGATGGAACGCGTCGACCAGCTCCGCGAACGCTTCCCCGGCCTGGCCGACCCGCCCAGCGACGACATCTGCTACGCCACCACCAACCGCCAGGTGGCCGTGAAGGCCATGGCGCCGGAGTGCGACCTAGTCCTGGTGGTGGGCTCGACGAACTCCTCGAACTCCAAGCGCCTCGTCGAGGTCGCCCTGAAGGCCGGCGCGCGTGCGTCGTACCTGATCGACTTCGCCTCGGAGGTCGACGAGGCCTGGCTTTCGGGCGTGTCGACGGTCGGGGTGACTTCGGGTGCCTCGGTGCCGGACGTGCTGGTGATGGACCTGCTGACCTGGCTGGCCGAGCGCGGCTACGGCCAGGTCGACGAGGTGACGACGGCGAACGAGAAGATCGCGTTCGCGTTGCCGAAGGAGCTCCGGAAGGCCGCCAAGTCGGAGTCCTGACGAGGGCTTGGCTTTTTGAGGCCGCGGCGGTCGCCGGTTTTCCGGCGGGCGCCGCGGCTTTTTCGTGTGCTGCGCCTCGGATTTCGGGCGGGCGACGAGCTGCTGCTGGGCCGCGGGTTGCGCGGCGCTGACACTGTGCCGAGCCTGTTCCCGCGGTGAGTTCGGGTTGCGACTCCTGTCGGCCTTGGCGTTCGATGCCAGGCGCCGGCGGGGGTCGGCCGATGCGGGCCGACGTTGTGAATCCCCGCGGTGACGGCGGTGCCGGGTGCTTCACGATAGCTCTGCGATTGCTGCTGCCTGAGGTCCTCTGGTTGAGCTCCTAGGAGTACCTGCGCAGGCTTCCCGGAACGGCCGCGATCGGGCGTTGAGCGCGGCTTCAGATTGCGTGCAGCCGGCCTTAGGTGTTGCCGCCCGAACCCGGAGCCCTCGGGGTGAACCGGCGAAATACTCGCGGCGGTTCGCGGGGTTGGCGGTGCGGTCCTGGGTGTCGAGTGCGGCTTTCGGGTTGTCGAAGCCCTCAAGCCGGTTTGTTCTCGCCCCTGCGTTCTTGGAGTTGCTCCCGGTTGTGGGCGTCCGGCGGACAGGGCGCAGGGCAGGGACTTCGCCACAGGTGGCGGATGTGCGAAGGCCGCCGATCCGGAGTGGATCGGCGGCCTTCGTGGTGGTCCGGGCCGGGTGGGCCGGCCGTCAACGTTGTCCGGTCAGGATTCGTCGTCCCAGGGGCGGGGGCGGCGCGGGGGTTCGCGGCGCGGCGGGCGCGGGCGGCCGGGTGGTGGTTCGTCGGCGCGGGGGCGGCGGCGGGGTGGGGGCGCGTCGCCGCGGGGGTCGCGGCGGCGGGGGTCGCCTTCGGGTGGGCGGGGGCGGCGGCCGTCCGGCGGGGGCTTGCGCGCGCCGCGGGGGGCGGGGTCGCCGGGTTCGCGGCGCGGGCGGGCGCCGGGGTCCGCGGGCGGCCGGGGGCGGCGCGGGGGCGGGCTGTCGAGGTCGCGGTCGCGGGGCGGGCGGCGCGAGCCGGCGGGCGGCGGGGCCTGACCGGCGCCGGCGGGACGACCCGAGCCCGGCGGGCGCGTGCGCGGGCGAGCGGGCGGCTCGTCGCCGTCTTCGCGGTCGCGCGGCGGTTTGCCGTTCTTGAGCTTCACGGCGGCGTCGGGATCGCGTTCGCGGAAGATGCGGAAGAACCCGAACAGCAGCGTGACGCCGGTGGTGATCGCCATCGTCGGGAAGCCGTTGATCAGCGGCGTGCCGATGTTGAGCAGCTTCGACAGGGTGTCGCTGCCCGAGCCGGACCCGCCGGTCACCAGCACCACGCCGGGCACCGTGACGGCCAGCACCAGCGGCGGCTGCACCATCGGTCCGAACAGAGCGCGTCTCTGCACCGCGCCCACCGCGAGCACAGCGCCCAGGAAGTAGCCGGCCTTGAACACGAAGTCGAGGCTGCCCTTGGTCTTCTCGTCGATGATGGCGCCCAGCACGGCCAGGCCGAAGCCCACGAGGACAGCCGCCCACCAAGGCAGGCCGCGCCTCTCGCCGACGACGAGACGCTCGTCCCGGGGCACGGTGGCGTCTTCGGCATCAGGATCGCTCTGGCGATCGCGTATCGCGGTCACGAGGCAACACCGTAGCCGTTACTTGTCACGATCTTGCTGCCACTGCCGAAGACCGCCCTGACCAGCCACCCGGCAGCGTGACGTGAGTTGCCGGCAGCCGGAACACGTGGTGTCCCGCGGCCCGTCTCGCCGCGTACCGCGCCCTGTCCGTGGTCTGGTCACCTGACCTGCGGATACAGCCCACTGGTCTGGTCCGACCGGCCGTCCCGTCGTCGCTCGGACGCCAGCCGCCCCGTCGCGCACCGGCCGCGGCGGTCGGCTACGCGGAACGTTCCCGCTACCCGGAAACCTCACAGCGACTGAACCAAACCCCGGGCAGCGCAAATGCCCCATCGACCCCGAACCGGCCACGGTCGGAACGCACCGTGACGAGCCGTGCCGCCTCAGCTGCCGCGATCACGAGCCACGCCGGGCAAGGCTGCCGCCGTCTCGCGCTGCCTCCGGTGCGGCGCGCTGTCGGCACGTCCGGCACCGGCGCCGAGCTACCGGCCACGCCTGGCTGGCGCGCTACGGGTTGCCGCGGTGCAGCTACCGGGGCCGCAGACCACCAGCCACGCGCACTGGACGCTGTGCACCGAGCACCCCGCGCTGAGTGCCGAGCAGGAGCCGTGCCGTCCAAGTGCCTGCCGCGGGCCGTACGATCCCTGCCGCCAGCTGCCCTGACGATCAGCTGTGACCGAACGCGTGACACCGCACTGTCCGCCGCGTCCGTCCGGACGCCGCCTCCCGGGCGCGATCATCGAGGCAGGCCTCCACCCGCCAGAGGCCGTCCGGCGAAGGGCCGCCGCGAAGAAGCCGTCTTCAGCTAGCTGCCAACTCGTCCCCCTTCCGTACCTCCGGCACCTGCGACGGGCTGCCCGACGCGTCCGTCAGGGGTGCCACCGTCGCGCGGAAGCTCTCCAGCGCCTCCAGTTCGCGCCGTCGCGCGGAGAGGAACCGCTGCAGGTGCGTACTCGTGAGGTTGAGCGCCTCGACCGCGTTGCCGGCCGAACGGTGTGCCGCCGCGGCCCCGGCTCGGACCTGCTCGACGTCCTCCACCAGCGCCCGGTCGCTCGCGGCGAACAAGGCCGCCGACGCCAGCACGCCGAACCCCGTCGGTCCACACAGGAACACCCGGCGGTCGATCAGCCAGCGCAGCAGCTCCGGGTCGGTGTCGAGCGCGGCGACCACGGCCGCGTCGGACGGGACGAACATGATCGTGCCGTAGATCGCGTCGGCCCAGCGCTGGTAACCCTTGCCGGCGAGCTCGGCCGCGCGGGACCGGATCTGGCGCACGTGGGCGCGCAACGCGTCGAGCCGTTCCTCGGGGTCGTCGGTCTCCACGGCCTCGGCCCAGATCGCCATGCTGGCCTTCGCGTCGACAGGCACGGTGCGGCCGCCGCCCACGCGCAGCACCATGTCCGGCTTCACACTGCCGCCGCCGGCCAGGTCGGTCTGCAGCGTGAAATGCAGTTCTTCGCGCAACCCCAACGCGCGCGCGGTCTCGACCAGCACCTGCTCACCGAGCTCACCGCGGCCGCTGATCGACGCGAACGCCACCTCGTACCGCCGCAACGCCAGCTGCTGCTGGTCGTTCTTCGCGCGCTCGGCCGCCACGAGCCGCGCCGCCGCGTCGGCCCGGCGCATGCCGTCGCCGTAGAGCCGCCACAGCAGCGCGACCGCGACGCACAGGAGCAGCGCGAGCACGACGGCTGCGGTCGTGATCACCGTCTCCACCCGAGTCTCCTTTCCTCGCCCGACCAAGCCCCTGCTCGATCAAGCCCTGCCCGATCAACCGGACCAGTCGGAACGGCCGGTACCGATCGACGCCGACATCATGGCGGACCGCACCGACAAAAACCGGCAAGCGCGGTCGCGCTGCGTAGCTGACCAGCGCGTTCACCGGTTCGGCCGTCGGCGTGTCCACCAGGGCCCTGATAGGGTTCGTACACACGTTCGAGTGGCTCTCCGGCGAGTCTCCGCGGTTTCGTCGTGATCGCCTCTTACCGTGGTTGCCGTGAGACTCCTCCACACCTCCGACTGGCACGTCGGCCGCACGTTCCACGGCGCCGACCTGCTCGCCGAGCAGGAGGCCGTCCTCACCCATCTCGCCGAGCTCGTCACGAGCGAGCACGTCGACGTTGTGGTGGTGGCAGGCGACATCTACGACCGCGCGGTCCCTTCGGCCGAAGCGGTCCGAGTCGCGACCAAGGCCATGAGCCGCATCCGCCAGGCCGGCGCGCAGCTCGTGATCACACCCGGCAACCACGACTCCGCGGCGCGGCTGGGCGCCTTCGCGGACTTCGCGGCGGCCGGCGGTCTGCACCTGCGCGCCACGATCGCGGGCCTCGCCGAACCCGTGCTGCTGAACGACGAACACGGCGACGTCGCGATCTACGGCATCCCGTACCTCGAACCCGAGCCGTCGCGCCACGCGCTGGGAGTGCCGGAGGCGCGCGGCCACACCGGCGTGCTCACCGAAGCCATGCGCCGCGTGCGCGAAGACCTTGCCACGCGGCCGAAAACGCGCTCGGTCGTGCTGGCCCACGCCTTCGTGAGGGGCGGCGCGAGCAGTGAATCCGAACGCACCATCGCCGTCGGCGGCGTCGAACAGGTCCCGGGCGACGTGTTCGACGGCGTCGACTACGTCGCGCTCGGCCACCTCCACGGCCCGCAGACGCTCGCCGAGCACCTCCGCTACTCCGGCAGCCCGCTGGCCTACTCGTTTTCCGAAGCGCGCCAACGGAAATCGGTCTGGCTCGTCGACCTCGACGCGGCCGGGCTCGCAAACATCCGCCGCCACGAACTGCCCGTGCCGCGCCCGCTCGCGACGTTGCGCGGCGAGCTGCAGGAGCTGCTCGACGCACCGGAACACGAGGAATGGCGCGACCACTTCCTCTCGGTCACGGTCACCGACCGCGTGCGCCCGGTCGACGCGATGCGCCGCCTGCGCGAGCGGTTCCCGTACGCGGTGCACCTCGACTGGGAGCCCGAGGGCGGGCTGGCAGGCGCGCAGCTGAAGTACGCCGACGCCGTCCGCGGCCGCACCGACATCGAGATCGCCCGCAGCTTCCTCGACGACTGCCGCGGCGCGCTCCCCACGGAAACCGAGGAACGGCTGGTGTTTCTCGCGCTCGAAGCGGCCAACCGGGCGGCGGTGGCGAAACTGTGAGGCTGCACCTGCTGGAGGTCGAGGCGTTCGGTCCGTACGCGGGCCGCGAGGTGGTCGATTTCGACGCACTCGGCGCCGACGGCCTCTTCCTTCTGCACGGCGACACCGGCGCCGGCAAGACCACGCTGCTCGACGCCATCGCGTTCGCGCTGTTCGGCGTGGTCCCGGGCGCGCGCGGTGACGTGAAGCGGCTGCGGTGCGACGTCGCCGCACCCGAACAGCTCACTGAGGTCGTGCTGGAGCTGACGGTGCAACGCCAGCGGCTGCGCATTGTGCGCAGCCCCGAGTACCAGCGCGCCAAGAAACGCGGCGACGGCTTCACCACGCAGCAGGCGAAGGTGTCGCTGACCTGGGTCGGCGAGCCGCCGGCCGGGCTGCCGCCCGACGGGATCATCCGGATCGACGAGGTCGCGCGTACCGTCGAGCGGCTGCTGGGGATGACGGCGGCGCAGTTTTTCCAGGTCGTGTTGTTGCCGCAGGGCGAGTTCGCGAAATTCCTGCGCTCCGACACCACCGAGCGCGAGAAGCTGCTGGAGCGGCTCTTCGGCACCGAGCGGTTCTCCGACGTCGAGCGCTGGTTCGCCGATCTGCGCGCCGAACGCGGGCGGGCACTGGAAAAGCGTCAGCAGGAGCTGCGGGAGCTCGTCGCGCGCTACGCCCAGGAAGCGCAGCAGGAGCCGCCCGAAGAAGATCAGGCGGAATGGGTCGACGCCGTGCTCGCGGAAGTCGCCGCACGCGCAGAAGCGGCGGAAACCGAAGCGGCACAGGCACGTTCGGCCGCGACCAAGGCCGAGACCACACTGCGGGAAGCCGAGGAAGACGCCGACCGCATCCGCCGCGTCCGCACCGCGCACACGCGGCTCGCGCAGATCGCCGAGACCGCGGGCGAACGCGCGGAGTGGACCGAGGAGATCGCGGCCGCGCGGCGGGCGTCGGCCGTGGTGCCCGAGGTCGAGCTGCTGGAGCGGCGGACTTCGGAGCTGGGCGACGCGCAGCTCGCCGAGGCCGACCACACGCGGGCCTTGGGGGAGCTGGGTTTCGACTCCGTCGGCCTCGCGTCGGCGGACCTGCGTGAGCGCGCCGGATCGTTGCGCGAGGAGGCGGGCGCGCTGGCCGAGCTGGTCGCGGAGGCCGAGCAGCAGCGTGTGGACACCGAGCGGCGCGACGAGCGGAAGGCCGCGGCCGGCGCGGCGGCCGAGCGCGTCACCGAGTTGCAGACGCGGCTCGCGGAGGTGCCCGAGCGGCTCACGGCGGTGCGAGGTGAGGCGGCGTCGGCGGCTGAAGCGGCGGCGAAGCTGGACGGTGCGAAGGCGCGCGTCGACGAATTGACGGTTGTTTCTCGCGCGGCCGCGGAGCTGCCGGAGGCCGTCGCGAAGGTCGGGCGCGGCGAGGCGAAGCTGCGTGAGGTCGTGGACGCACATCAGGCGGCTCGTCAGCACCGGCTGGACCTGCGGGAACGTCGGCTGGAAGGGATGGCCGCCGAGCTGGCCGCGAGCCTCGCCGAGGGTGCGCCGTGTCCGGTGTGCGGCTCGGCGGAGCACCCGGCGCCCGCGCGGCACGGGGCCGAGCTCGTGGATCCCGCCGAGGAACGGGCCGCGGAAGAGGCGGAGCAGAAGGCCGGCGCCTTGCGGCAGCGCGTGGTGTCCGCGTTGGAGGAGGCGAAGGCGCGGCTGGACGCGTTGCGCGAGCGGCTGGGCGAGTGGACGGCCGAGTCCGTGGCGGCGGAGCTGGCGGAGGCTCGGGCCGGCGTGGGGGCGCTGTCCGAGCAGGCCGCGCGAAAGGACCGGCTCGCTCGGCAGGTCGTCACGCTGGAGCAGGAAGCCGACCAGCTGGCGGCGCAACGGCGGCGGGCCGACCAGGCCGTCACGGAGGCGCAGGCCGAGGTCCGGGTGCTGGAGGAACGGCTGGCCGAACGCTCGAAGCGGCTGCTCGAAGGGCGCGGTGAGTTCCCGGACGTCACGGCGCGCCGGCGGCATCTGCTCACGTTGGCGGGCGCGTTGGATTCCGTCGCGGAGGCGCGTACGGCAGTGGGTGGTGCGGAGTCCCGGCTCGCCGAGCAGCACGGTCTGGTCGAGATCTCCTTGCACGCCAAGGGTTTCGCCACGCTGGAGGAGATGCGTGGCGCGGTCCGGTCCGACGAGCAGGTCACCAAACTCGAGCAAGGCCTCGCCGAAGCCGAGGCGACGGCCGCGGGGGCGCGGGAGCTGCTGGCGCAGCCCGAGCTGTTCGGGATCTCGCCCGACGACGTCGTGGAGGTCCCGCCGCTGGTCGAGGTGGCGAAGGCCGCGCGCGAACGGGCGGATACGGCGTTCGCGGCGTTGAAGTTCGTGTCGGCGCAGCACGGTGAGCTGAAGAAACTGGCCGCGCGGATGGGCAAGGCGCTCGCGGAGTTCGCGCCCGTCGAGGCCGAGTACAACGAGCTGCGCGCACTGTCCGAAGTGGTCAACGGCCGCGGCCAGAACTCGCGCAAGATGTCGCTGCGGTCGTACGTGCTCGCCGCCCGGCTGGAGGAAGTCGCGCTCGCGGCCACCGCCCGCCTGCGCACCATGAGCCAGGGCCGCTACTCCTTCGTGCACTCCGACGCGGCCGGCGCGCGCGGCACCCGCGGCGGCCTCGGCCTCGACGTGCTCGACGACTACTCCGGCGCCATCCGCCCCGCCAAGACCCTGTCCGGCGGTGAGTCCTTCCTCGCGTCGCTCTCCCTGGCGCTCGGCCTGGCCGACGTCGTCGCCGGCGAAACCGGCGGCGCGCTGCTCGACACCCTGTTTGTCGACGAGGGTTTCGGCACCCTCGACGCCGAAACCCTCGACGTCGTGATGAACATCCTCGACGAACTCCGCGCCGGCGGCCGCGTCGTCGGTTTGGTCTCCCACGTCGAAGAACTCCGCCAACGCATCCCGACCCGCCTCCGCGTGCACAAATCCCGCACCGGCTCGCGAATCGAACTCCGCACGGCGTAGCTCAGCGCGAGTCGCGGGCCACCCCACGGCGCGGGGTCGTGGGGGCCGGGGAGAAACGCGGCATGCCTGCGTGAGCCGCCGCCTGAACGGCCAACGGCCGACGTCAGCGCCGGCGGGAGAACTGATGTCGCCGCCCGGTTGAGCCGCGAGGCGCGGGGAAGCCCGCCGGAGCGACGGGCCCCTCAGACAGCCTCGTTCGTGAGCGGCTGGCAGTCGGTGTCAGCTGTGGTGGCAGAAGGCAATGCCGCCGCCCGGTTCAGTGGGGAGGCCCGTCGGGCTGTCGCCGACCAGCGGTGTGCCCGCTCGGGCAGCCGCTCCCGTTAGCGGCCGACGGTAGCTGCGGCGGAAGAAGCCGATGGTGTCGCCGGAGCCTGTGGCGAGGCCGGTGAGCGCGTTCCGGGAGCAACAGCTGCCGCGGTCACGGAACTCCGGCGGAGCGCCTGCGTGGTCAAGCGGCCTCGTGCGTCAGGAGCCACCGCTTCGCGGCCGTGCCCCAGCGGAAGTTGCCGACGGCGCCGCCGGTGCGGACGACGCGGTGGCAGGGCACGAAGAGGGCGGCGGCGTTGCGGGCGCAGGCCGACGCGGCGGCGCGGACGGCCGTGGGGCTGCCCGAGAGGGTGGCGTACTCGGCGTAGCTCACCGGGCGGCCCGGCGGGACCTTGCGCAGCGTGTCCCAGGCGTGCTGGTGGAAGGCGCCGGAGCGTTGGCGGACCGCGATGTCGTCGACGGCGTCCAGTTCGCCCGCGTGGTAGCGGCGGATGGCGGTGGTGACGGGGCCGAGGTCGCGGCGCTGGGTGAGGGTCGCCGGGGCGAGCGAAGGGGAGATGAGCGGGGTCAGGTCGGCGACGTCGGCGGTCCAGCCGGACGCGAGGACGGCGCCGTCGCCCGCCACGACGGCGGTGAAGGGGCCGATCTTGGTGTCCACGGTGGACCAGAAGGCCGTGCTCACGAGAGGTTCTCCTCGGGGTCGAAGGTCTGCAGGTAACGGGTGGCGTACGAGCTCCACGGCCGCCAGCCGCGGGCCGCGCCGGGAAGGTCGAGGCCGAGGGCGGCGGCGGAGCGGCGTACGGCGGGGTCGGTGGCGAGCAGGACGTCGGGGGCGCCGAGCAAGCGCATCAGGACGTAGTCGGCGTCGACGCCGAAGGAGAGCAGCTCCGCCCGTAGCTCACCTGGGTCCCGACCGACGTGCGGGTCGAGGGTGCCGTCTGCCAAGGCCGCGGCGACCGTCTTGACGTGCGGTTTCACGTCGGCGGCGGCCACGACGTCGGGCTCCGAGAACAGCGTGGTCAGGGTGTCCATCGGCGGGTCACCGGGCGGCACCCGTGAGCCGAGCGCGGCGACGGAGGCAGCGGCCGAGCCGAGCACGGCGCGCAGGATCAGCTCGGGCCCATCGACCGCACCGGGCACGCGCAGCCCCGGCACCTTCGTGACCAGCGGCGCGAGCACCGGATCCGCACCGAGGACACGCGCGATGGCTTCGGGATCGGCGTCGAGGTCGAGCAGCCGCCGCACGCGGGAGACGGCGCTGCCCAGGTCACGCAGGTCGGTCAGCGCCAGGTCGCAGCGGACGTGATCCGGTTGCGGCGAGAGCCAGACCAGGCCGGGGCCGTGGGAAAGCCGCAGCGTGCGGCCGTAGCCGGTGATGCCCTCGGCGCTCTCCTCGACGGCCTCGACCCCGGGCACCGCGCGCGACGCGTGGTAACGCAGCACGCCCTGCGCGTCGAACGGCGCGCGGAACGGGAGTCTCAAGCTGAGCCGCGTCGAGCCGGTGGGTTCGGCGCGGCGTCCGCGCCGCAGTGAAGCGGCGCGAAGCTGCGAAGGCGTCGTCGCGAAGACTTCGCGGATGGTGTCGTTGAACTGCCGGATGCTGGAGAACCCGGCGGCGAAGGCGACGTCGGTCAGCGGCAGCGCCGAAAGCTCGATGAGCAGCCGCGCGGAGTGTGCGCGGTGGGCGCGGGCGAGCGCGAGCGGGCCGGCGCCCAGCTCGGCGGTGAGGACGCGGCCGAGCTGGCGCTCGGAGTAGCCGAGCCGCCGCGCCAGGCCGGGCACGCCTTCGCGCTCGACGAGGCCGTCGGAGATCAGGCGCATGGCGCGGGCGGCCAGGTCGGCGCGGACGTTCCAGTCGGGCGAACCCGGCACCGCGTCCGGCAGGCAACGCCGGCACGCGCGGAAGCCGCTCGCCTGGGCGGCGGCCGACGTGGGGAAGAACCGCACGTTCTGCGCCTTCGGCGTGATCGCCGGGCACGACGGGCGGCAGTAGATGCCGGTGGTGCGCACGGCCATGATGAACTGGCCGTCGAACCGCTGGTCGCGGGCGGTGACGGCCCGGTAGCAGCGCTCGGTGTCGCGCCAGAGCGGGGCGGTCTGGGTGGCCATGTGGTCGATGGTGCCAGCAGGTCGTGGGCTTGGCTGGCGGGAATCCGACACGGCGTTACCGGGTCGGCCGGGGCGTTTGCCGGGCACGTAGACTTTACTGTCGTGAGTCTGACCCTCGGTATCGTCGGCCTGCCCAACGTCGGCAAGTCCACCCTGTTCAACGCGCTGACGCGCAACGACGTGCTCGCCGCGAACTACCCGTTCGCGACGATCGAGCCCAACGTCGGCGTCGTCCCGCTGCCGGACCCGCGGCTGGACAAGCTGGCGGAGATGTACAGCTCGGAGAAGATCGTGCCGGCTGTCGTGTCCTTTGTGGACATCGCGGGCATCGTGAAGGGCGCGTCCGAGGGTGCCGGGCTGGGCAACAAGTTCCTCGCGAACATCCGCGAGGCCAACGCGATCTGCCAGGTCATCCGCGTGTTCGACGACCCGGACGTGGTCCACGTCGACGGCCGCATCGACCCGTCGAGCGACATCGAGACCATCAACACCGAGCTGATCCTCGCCGACCTGCAGACGCTCGACAAGGCCCTGCCGCGCCTCGAGAAGGAGGCGCGCACCAAGAAGGAGGCGCGCCCGGCGCTGGAGAACGCGCAGCGCGCCAAGGAAATCCTCGACGCCGGCCGCACGCTGTTCCAGGCGCAGAAGGAAGTGGACTTCGAGTCGCTGCGCGAGCTGAGCCTGCTGACGACGAAGCCGTTCCTGTACGTCTTCAACGCCGACGAGGGCGTGCTGACCGACGCCGCGCGCCGCGAGGAACTGGAAAAGCTCGTCGCCCCCGCCGACGCTGTCTTCCTCGACGCCAAGGTCGAGTCCGAACTGCTGGAACTCGACGACGAAGAATCCGTGCGCGAGCTGCTGGAATCCGTGGGCCAGGCCGAGCCCGGCCTCAACGCCCTCGCCCGCGCCGGCTTCCACACCCTCGGCCTGCAGACCTACCTCACCGCGGGCCCCAAGGAATCGCGCGCCTGGACCATCCCCCAGGGCGCCACCGCCCCCCAAGCCGCGGGCGTCATCCACACGGACTTCGAGCGCGGCTTCATCAAGGCGGAGATCGTGTCGTACACCGACCTGATGGACGCCGGCTCGATGGCCGCCGCGCGCGCCGCGGGGAAGGTGCGGATGGAGGGCAAGGACTATCTGATGTCGGATGGGGATGTGGTGGAGTTCAGGTTCAACGTCTGAGCCCCGCTTGCGGTCGTAGGCTTGACGGACGAACTGGCCGACGCTCTCGAACTGCACCTGGCGCCGCCATTTCCCGCCCCGGCCGTCCGCCGCGGCGCTGACTACGGCTCGGTCTGCGCCGTGATGATCGGCGCTGCCGTATTACGCGCAGCTCCTGCGCATTGCGGAACTCGCGTTCAAGCGCTTGGAAGAGATGGACGCAGCTCGGCGGAGGTCCGACGCGGAGCTTCAGAACAACGTCAGCTGACCTTCGGGCACGCGGGTCCGCGCGAGAATGGCGTCGCAGCGCTGGCAGGTCACGGCTTCGTCCGTGGGGTTGAGGCCGCGGTAGTCCCAGCCGTTCAGGCCGGGTGCCGCAGGCGGGCAGCCATTCGCCGGTGACGAGGTGGACCGTGCCGGTGGACGTGCGGCCGTGCAGGCGGGTCCAGCTCGGTGGCGCTGCCGGGCGGTGGTGCTTGAGGCGGCGCCGGAATGCCGCGAGCGGTTCGCGTCGCCGGGGCAGCGCGAACAATGCCGGTGGGTCGTCCTCCGGGGTCATGACCACCACGGTCGCAGGGTGGCGTGGTGATCGTCTACCGCCAACCCGGGGTTGATCACCAGCCGCTCCGGACCGCGGTGAGGTCCGGAGCGGTCAGTTGGAACGTTTTTCCGGACAAGTGGTCTTCCGGCCCACGGACGTTGGTCAGCACTCGTTCTTCGGCAACATGCCCTGTTCGCACGCCCAGTCGTGCTGGATTTCGCCGGAGGTTTTGCCTCGGCCGGGGCCGCCGGGGTCCAGGTAGCCCTGGTATTCCTTGCAGCTCGGGTTGAACTTGCGGGCGTTGACGGCCCGTTGGCCACAGCCGGGGCGGGTGTCGCGGGCCTTGGGCGACTTCTTGGTGGCGCGGGGAGTGGATGTCGACTTCAGGGCCGCGGGGGTTGATGTGGGCGCCGGAGGGGTCGACGTCGGTGAAGGCGTCGGTGAGGGCGGGTTCGACGTCGGGGAGACCGGAGCGGCAGGAGTCGCCGAGGTCGACACCGGTGGAGGTCGCGAGTCGGCAGGCGCTGCGCAGGACGCGGCAGCCAGGAACACCACGGCTGCCGCGCACGCCACGCACAAGCGGTTCATACCGAGACGTCGGCACGAACCCGCGAGCCGTTTCGGAGAGTGAAAAGAAGCGCTCAGCCCAGCAGGCCGAGCACCACCAAAGCCGCCAGCGTGAACGACGTCGCGAACAGCGTGATCCAGGCGCGCTGGGTGGCGGAGAGGGCAGTGGGCGAGTTGTTCATCGCGGGTCCTAGCGGGGCGGGGTGGGCGGATTCCGCTGGGATAGCGCGCTGATCAAGGGTGGTGTTACGGCCTGTGGTCGAGATCACGGTGGGTGCGGAAAGTGCGCCACAGGACCGCGGCGGCGGAGGCCACCATCAGGGTGAACGCGGTGGTGCCGACGATGATCGCCTGGGTCATGAAAGTCCCCTCCGTGGAAGTGCGTACGAAGAGGGGACGTGTCAGCCCGCGGGAGGTGTCGCCGGGGTCGGGCAGATCACAGGGAGTCGATCTGGGCCGCGAGGGCGAAGTCCTTCGAGGTGAGGCCGCCGGCGGAGTGGGTGGAGAGGGTGAGCGTCACGGTGCGCCAGCGGATGTCGATGTCCGGGTGGTGGTCGGCGGCTTCGGCGAGGTAGCCGACGCGGACCACGAAGGTCACGGCGTCCGGGAAGGACGGGAGGTCGACCGTACGGGTGATGGAGTCGCCGGAACGGCGCCAGTCGGGGACGGTGGCCAGGGCCGATGAGATCTCGGAGTCGCTCAGTAGTTGCGCCATGTGTCCAATGGTGAACCCGTTTGGGCTACGCTGCACGGTTGCCACGGGAGTCCGGTGCAGCCGGGCTGAGAGGCGGGTGCCCGAGACCCGCGACCGTTCGCACCTGATTCCGGATCATGCCGGCGCAGGGAGGGCTGCTCTCCCCGCATCGGCGCAAGGAGGGCAGATGATTCCGCGGACCGCACGCACGGTGCTGGGCCTGGCCACGGTCACGGCGCTGGCGAGCGCGTGCTCGCTGTCCGGCGGCAGCTCGGGCGGCGACGCCCAGCAGACCCCGACGGTCACGCTCGTCACGCACGACTCGTTCGTCGCGCCGCAGGACGTGCTGGACGCGTTCCAGCGGCAGTCCGGGATCAAGCTCAAGATCCTCAAATCGGGCGACGCGGGGGAACTCACCAACAAACTGGTGCTCACCAAGGCCAACCCGATCGGCGACGTGGCGTTCGGCGTCGACAACACGTTCGCCTCGCGCGCGCTGGGCGAGGGCGTGTTCCAGGCGTACACGAGCCCCGAGGCCGACCGCGGGCCGCAGCGGTACTCCGCGGATCCGCAGCACCGCCTGAGCGCCGTGGACGTCGGCGACGTCTGCGTCAACATCGACCCCGCCTACTTCGCGAGCAAGCACCTGCCCGAGCCCAAGACCTACGACGACCTCGCCGACCCGAAGTACAAGGACCTCACCGTCGCCGAGAGCCCCGCCACGGCGTCGCCCGGGCTGGCGTTCCTGCTGGGCACCGTGGCGAAGTACGGCGAGCAGGGCTGGCACGACTACTGGGCCAAGCTCAAGGCCAACGGCGTCAAGGTCGACAGCGGCTGGGAAGAGGCCTACACCAAGGACTTCTCCGGCTCCTCGGGCAAGGGCCCGCGCCCGATCGTGGTCTCGTACGCGTCCTCGCCGGCCGCCGAGATCGGCGACGACGGCAAGCCGCGCACCAAGGCGCTGCTCGACACGTGCTTCCGCCAGATCGAGTACGCCGGCGTCCTCGCCGGCACCAAGCAGGTGCCGCAGGCCCAGAAGGTGGTCGACTTCCTGCTGTCGCAGCAGTTCCAGACGACGGTCGCGGCCAACATGTACGTCTACCCTGCCCGCGAGGGCGTCGACCTGCCCGCCGGCTGGGCCGCGGCCGCGCCGCTGCCCCAGGACCCCGCGACTCTGCCCGCCGACCAGATCCAGGCCGGCCGTGAGAAGTGGATCGGTGAATGGCGCTCGCTCATGGGCGCGTAACGCCGGCGCAGACCGCGCGCACGGCGGGCCTGGCGCTGCTCGGCCTGCTGCCCGTCGCGTTCCTGGTCGTGTTCTTCGCGTGGCCGGTCGTCGCGATCCTCGGCCGCGGCTTCTCGGCCGGCGGCGTGGACACGGTCCTGGCCGACGCGCAGACGTGGCAGCTCGCCGCGTTCACGCTGGTCAGCGCCGCCGCGTCGACAGTCGTCGCCGTGGTCGCGGGGCTGCCGGTGGCCTACGTGCTCGCGCGCGTGAAGCTGCCGGGCGTCGGGCTGGCGCGCACGCTGGTGCTGGTGCCGTTCGTGCTGCCCACGGTGGTCGTCGGGCTCGCGTTCCGCGCGCTGTGGCCCGACGGCGGTGTGCTGCCGCTGGTGCTGGCCAACGCGTTTTTCAACGTCGCCGTGGTCGCCCGGACCGTCGCCGGGCTGTGGAGCCACCTCGACCCGCGTGCGACCGAAGCCGCCCGCGCGCTGGGCGCCTCGCCGTGGCGGGCCTTCCGCACGGTGACGCTGCCCGCGCTCGGCCCGGCCGTCGCGTCGGCCGCGGCGGTCGTCTTTCTCTTCTGCGCCACCAGTTTCGGCGTGGTGCTCATCCTCGGCGGCGGCCGCTACCGCACGCTCGAGACCGAGATCTACCTGCGCACGGTCGACCTGCTCGACCTCTCCGGAGCGGCCGCGCTGTCGCTCATCCAGTTCGCCGCCGTCCTCGCCGCCCTCGCGCTGGGCGCGATCGCCCGGCGCCGCCGTGAGAACGCCGTGAAACTCAAGCAGGCCACGCCCCGGCGGCCGAGAAAAGGCGAATGGTGGACGGTCGGCGCGGCCACGGTCGTGATCGCCCTGCTGATGACGCCGATCGTCGCGCTGCTGCTGGAGTCGGTGTCCACACCGGACGGCTGGAGCCTCGCCGGCTTCCGCGCGCTCGCGAGCACCGGCACGGACGACGCGCTGCAGGTCTCCGGCTGGGTCGCCGCCCAGAACTCGCTCGCCGCCGCCACCGACGCGACGCTGCTCGCCATGGCCGTCGGCGTGCTGGCCAGCGTCGTGCTCGTCGCCCTGCGGCGCGCACCCGGCCGCCTCGCCCGCGGCATGGGCGAGACAATGGACGCCGCCCTGATGCTGCCGCTGGGCGTCTCCGCCGTGACGGTCGGCTTCGGCTACCTCGTGACGCTCGACGCGCTGCCCGGCGACCTGCGCACGTCGCCGTTGCTCGTGCCGCTCGCGCAGGCGCTGGTGATCATCCCGCTGGTCGTGCGGATGATCCTGCCGGTGCTGCGCGCCGTCGACGTGCGGCTGCGCCAGGCCGCGTCGACGCTCGGCGCGAGCCCGGCCCGCGTGTGGCGCGAGATCGACCTGCCGCTCACCGCGCGCTCGCTCGTCGCGGCCGCCGGGTTCGGTTTCGTGGTGGCGCTCGGCGAGTTCGGCGCCACGAGCTTCCTCGCCCGCCCCGACGCGCCCACGCTGCCCGTCGCCGTCGCGACGCTCATCTCGCGCCCGGGCGAGCTCAACAACCAGATGGCGTACGCCGCGTGCGCGCTGCTCATGGTCGTGACGGTCGCGGCCGTCGCGCTGATCGACCGCTTCGGCTCCGTTCGCGGGCACGGCACGGTGGGGGAGTTCTGAATGGCGCTCACGGTGCGGGACCTCACGGTCCACTACGGCTCGTTCGCGGCGGTCCGCGACGCGCGCCTCGACATCACCGACGGCGAGGTGCTCGCCCTGCTCGGCCCGTCCGGCTCGGGCAAGTCGACGCTGCTGCGTGCCATCACCGGCCTCGAGCCCATGACGTCGGGCTCGGTGAGCTGGGACGGCACCGACCTCGCCACCGTGCCCGTGCACCGGCGCGGATTCGGGCTGGTCTTCCAGGACGGCCAGCTCTTCCCGCACCGCGACGTCGCCGCGAACATCGCGTTCGGCCTGCGCATGCACGGGATCCCCAAGGCGAAACACCGGGCCCGCGTCGAAGAGCTGCTGGAACTGGTGGGGCTCAAGGGGTTCGAACGCCGGCGCGTCACCGAGCTGTCGGGCGGCCAGGCGCAGCGCGTGGCCCTGGCTCGCGCCCTCGCGCCCGAACCGCGGCTGCTGCTGCTCGACGAACCGCTGTCCGGCCTCGACGCGGGGCTGCGCGAGCAGCTCGCCATCGATCTCGCGGACCTGTTGCGGCGCAGCAAGATCACCGCCCTGCTGGTCACCCACGATCAGGAAGAGGCGTTCACGCTCGCCGACCGCGTGGCCGTCCTCGACGCCGGCGAGATCCGGCAGGAAGGCGCCGTGCGGTCGGTGTGGCGCAACCCGGCGGACGACGACGTCGCGAAGTTCCTCGGCGCCACGTCGTTCGTCGACGGGGTGGCCGCGGGCGGCGTGGTGCACACCGGTCTCGGTGACGTCGCGCTCCCGGAGCTCGAAGACGGTCCGGTGCGTCTGGGGCTCAGGCCGCATGCCTTGCGCGTGGCCGAAACCGGCGTGGCCGGCGAGGTGACGGCCGCGGTGCACCGGCGGGAGCACCTCCGGCTGGTCGTGCGACTGTCCGAAAAGGACTATTCCGAAAACGGCCCTTCCGAAAAGGACACCGTCGACGCCGTCGCTCCCGTGACGGCGGACCTGCGCGCCGGCGATCCCGTCCGGCTCGAACTCGACCCGGACGGGATCGCCGTCGTCGGCTGAACCCCCGTCAGCCGTCGCGCGTGGCGAGCCGCCCGTAAGCCAGGGACAGGCCGACCACGATGTAACAAGCCGCCCGCAGCGCGCCCTCGCTGAGCATCGAGCCGCCGATCGGGTCCTGCAGGATCTCCGTCGGGGCCTCGGCCCAGTTGCGCGTGAGCAGGAACGGGTGCAGCCAGTCGAGCGAGGTCAGGAACCCCAGGATCGTGAACACGATGTCGCCGGCCAGCACGGAGGCGACCACGAGCATCGGGTGTTCCGTCCAGCTCGACACGGCCAGCGCGACCGCGCCGACGGCCCACAGCTGCAGCACGATCCAGCCCGCCACCAGCAGGATCCGGCCCAGCGCCGCGCCGAGCGACAACGTGGTGCCCGACAGCGTGAACAGCGATCCGGTGCCGTTGATGATCAGCCCGGTCACCACGCCCGTGACGCACATGGCCAGCACCGCGACCACGCACACCACCGCCACGCCGATGGCCTTCACCACCAGCAGCCGGCCGCGGCTGACGGGAGCGACGAGCCACGCGCGCAACGTGCCGTGGGCGGCTTCGCCCGCGAGCGCGTCGGCGCCGGCCATGGCCGAGGCCAGCGGAAGCAGCAGGGCCAGCGTCATCGTCAGCGCGGCGATGGGCAGCACCAGCGCGTTGTTCACGGCCGACGCGAGCAGCGCCGCGTCGCCGTCGGCCGGGCCGCCGTCGGGACCGCTGTCGCCGACCAGCGTGAGGCCGATGCCGATCACGATCGGCACCAGGGCCAGCAGCGCGAGCACGGCCAGGGTGCGCGGGCGGCGGAAGATCCAGCGCAGCTCGGCCGCGACCAGCCGCGGCAGCGGCACCGTGTCGTGGCCCGTGCGGCTCACGGGTGCCGTGAGCGTCGCGGTAGTCATGCCGCCTCCGCGGGAGTCAGTACGTCGGCGGTGGTCATGCCGCCTCCGCGGGAATGAGTACGTCGGCGGTGGTCATGCTTCCCCCTCGGATTCCGAGCCGTTCGCACCTTCGGTGAGCCGGGCGAACAGGTCCTCCAGCCCGGTTCGCGCGCGAGTCGCCTCGTGCACCTCGACACCGGCGCCCACGAGCACCTGCAGCACCCGCGGCGCGGGCGTGGCGGTGAGGTCCGCGCGGACGCCGTCGGGCGTGAGCCGGGCCCCGATCCGGTTCTCCCGCAACACTTCCACCGCGTGTTCCGCGTCGGGTGTCCGCACGAGCAGCGCCGCGTTGCCCGACTCCAGCAGCTCCGCCAGCTCGCCCTGCGCCACGACCGTGCCCGACTGCAGCACGGCGACGTGGGTGCACGTCGCTTCGACCTCGGCGAGCAGGTGCGAAGACACGAGCACGGTGCAGCCGTCGGCGTGCAGCTCGGCGATGATCCGGCGGATCTCGCGCGTGCCGGCGGGGTCGAGGCCGTTGGTCGGCTCGTCGAGGATCACCATCCGCCGCGGCACGAGCAGCGCCGCGGCCAGGCCCAGCCGTTGCTTCATGCCGAGCGAGTAGCCCTTGTACCGGCGGCGCGCGGCGACAGTGAGGCCCACGCGTTCCAGCGCTCCGTCCACGGCCGCGGGGATCGCTCCCGACGCCAGCCGCGGCTCGGCGGCCGCGAAGCGCAGCAGGTTGTCGCGCCCGGAGAGGAACGGGTGGAAGCCCGGGCCTTCCACGAGCGCGCCGACGTCGGGCAGCGCGTGCGGCGCGCCGTCGGGCATCGGCCGGCCGAGCAGCTCGACCTCACCCTCGGTGGGCCGAACGAGGCCCAGCAGCATGCGGATCGTGGTCGTCTTGCCCGAGCCGTTGGGCCCGAGCATCCCGAGCACGGCGCCTTCGGGCACGTCGAGGTCGACGTGGTCCACCGCGACCGTGCCGCGGTAGACCTTGCGCAGCCCGCGCGTGCGCGCCGCGAGCGGGACCGCCGGGGCGGACACCTCCTGGGAGATGCCCGCCCCGGTCACGACCACTTCGGTCTCGGTCACTTCTGGCCCAGCGCTTCGTACAGCACCTGCTCCGGCACCGCACCGGCGGCGAACCGCCCGTCGTCGGTCAGCACCGCGCCGCCGACCTTGGTGGTGAACAGGTAGCCGCTGCCCCAGGTGCCGTTCACGCGCTTGGCGAAGCGGCTGAGCAGCTGCTGCGGGTCGACGTTGCGGCCCTCGGCCCCGGAGGCACCGGCCGGCTTCTTGCCGGACAGCGCGTCGGCCGGCACCTTGCCCGTGATGACGGTGTCCCAGCCGTCACCGACGAGCTTGGTGTCCTGCTTGGCCTCGTCGGCCATCGCCTTGGTCTGGTCGTCGACCTTCGCGGTCTTCTCCGTCACCTTGGCGCCCTGCGGTGGCGTGAAGGCGAACAGGTCGGCCGACTGCGGCGCGAACTTCACGTCGGTGAACGCCACCTGCAACGCCGGCGCGGTGGTTCCGTTGCTCAGCACGGAAAGCCGCAGCGGCATGCGCGTCTGCGAGTCCACGGCCACGCGGATTTCGCGCAGCAGCGTGCGTTCGGTCGGCTTCGGGGTGAAGACCAGCTCGTAGGCCGGGCGGTCGGCGACGTTCGCCGTGCCGTCCACGGAGACGGTGCTGTTCTCGCGCACCTTGGCCAGCAGTTCCTTGGTCGCCGTGGCCGGGTCGGCCATCTCGCCGGCACCCATGTCGTGCTTCGTCGCCACGTCGGCCGGGATGGTCGTCTTCGTGGCCGAGTTGTTGCTGGAGTGGTAATCCCACACCGTCGTGCCGTCGCGGACGATCGTCTCCTGCGAGGCGCCGTTGGTCAGCGAGATCTTGGCCTTGCCGGCGCCGTCGCTGAACACGTGCGCGGAGTCGATGTTCAGCGCGCTCATCCCCGGGACCGCGCCGGCGGCCGCGCCCATGGCGGGCAGGCCGAGGTCGTTGCTCACACTCACGGTGCCGTCGAACGGACCGGGGTTGGCCGTCATGACCGACTGCACCAGGTCCTCGGCGCTGATCTGCGGCAGCTTCGGCGCGTCGCCGGCCGAAGCCGGCATCGCGACCACCACGAGCCCCCCGACCCCCAGAGCGGTGCCGACGACGGCCGCGGTGATGGCCTTCTTCTTCGGATCCATGTCGTCTCTCCCTGTGTTTCCGAGCCCCAGTGTGCTCGGCTCCCGGAACCGACGCTTCCCTCTCGAGGCTGAGATACCCCTGAATGCTCGGCCTCCGCGGCTGAGATCGCGCTGAGAGCTCGCGCACGACCTGCGCAAACCGGCCATGATGAACCTCGTGAAACCTCGGGTGCTGGTGGTCGACGACGAGCCGGGCGTGCTCAAGGCGCTGCAACGCGGCCTGCGCGCGGAGGACATGGACGTGGTCACGGCGGCCGACGGGCCGTCCGGGCTGCGGCTGGCGCGCACCGGCGCGTTCGACGTGATCCTGCTCGACATCATGCTGCCCGGCCTGTCCGGTTACCGCGTGCTGCAGCAGCTGCGCGCGGAGAACGTGACGACGCCGGTCCTGCTCGTCTCCGCCAAGGACGGCGAGGTCGACCAGGCCGACGGGCTCGACCTCGGCGCCGACGGTTACCTCGTGAAGCCGTTTTCCTTCGTCGTGCTGGTCGCGCAGGTGCGCGCGGTGCTGCGGCGCGCCGGGCCCGACGCTTCGCGCGGCACGCTGCGCCTGGGCTCGCTGGAGGTGGACCGCGCGTTGCGGCAGGTGCGCTGGGACGGTGCCGAGGTGCCGTTGTCGCCGCGCGAGTTCGGGCTGCTGGAGGTGCTCGTGAGCCGCGCCGGCACGGTCGTCACGAAGGACGAGCTCCTGCGCGCGGTCTGGGGCGAGGAGCAGGCCGTGACGCGCAACCTCGTGGAGGTCTACGTCGGTTACGTGCGGCGCAAGCTCGACGCGGTCGGCGCCGGCGCGCTGCTGCGGACCGTCCGCGGCCACGGCTACCTCGCGTCCGACGCACAGCTGGACGAGGTCATGTGATCGGCTCGCCGTCCTGGTGGCGGGGCCGGTCGCTTCAGGTGCGGATCACGGTGCTGGCCACCACGATCACGCTCGCCTGCCTGCTCGGCCTCGCCACGCTCGCCGCCGGCCGGCTCGACTCGCTGCTCGTCGACTCCGTCGACCACGAGCTGACGACCGCGCTCGGACCCGCGTCGGCCTCGGTCTCGGCGGGCCGGCCGCCGGCGGACGCGGACCCGGTCTCGGTACGGGTGCTGGACATCTCAGGAGCGCCGGTCGACGGCCGGCCGCGCCCGCCGTTGAGCGGCGACGCGATCGGGCAGCTCAAGGCGGGCGTGCCGGTGCAGACGGACGGAGACCGCTGGCGGGGCCAGGTCGTGAGCACGCCGGACGGCAGCCAGCGGCTCGTCGTCGCGGGCGCGGGCCTTGTCGGATTCGCCGCGGCCGTGCACGCCGGCGGGTTGTGGCTGGTCATCGTCGCTTTGGTCGGTGCGGTGGTGGCGGGGCTCGCGACGTGGCTGGTGGTGCGCTTCGCGCTGCGGCCGGTCGCCCGGATGCGGGGCCTGGTGCGCTCGTTGCCGCCCAGCTCGCGGCTGCCGCTGCCCACGTCGCACGACGAGCTGCGGGCGCTGGCCGAGGAGTTCAACGCGCTGCTCGCCCGGCAGGAAGAGGTGAGCAGCCGGCTTCGGCGCTTCACCGGCGACGCGGCGCACGAGCTGCGTTCGCCCGTCGCGTCGATCCGGGTGCAGGCCGAGGTGGCCGTGACGAACCCGGATCCGGAGCTGGCGCAGGAGACGCTCACGGACATCCTGGCCGAGGCCGAACGGCTGTCGGCGCTGCTCGACGGTCTGCTGTCGCTCGCCCGGTCCGACGCCGGCGAGGTGCCGCCCGCCGAGCCGGTGGAGCTGGTCACGGAGGTGCGCGCGGCCGTGCACCGGCTGCCGGCGGGCGCGCCCGAGGCGCGGGTGAGCGCTGCCGTGGCGCAGGCGTGGGCGCTCGCGACGCACTCGGAGGTGGAGCTGGTGCTCGACAACCTCCTGCGCAACGCCTGCCGCTACGCCACCGGTCAGATCGTGGTGTCGGTGCTCGCCTCGCGCTCGGACGTCCGCGTGGTGGTGGACGACGACGGCCCCGGCATCGCGCCCGAGCACCGCGCCAAGGTGTTCGACCGCTTCTACCGCGTGGCCGACGACCGCGCCCGCTCGTCCGGCGGAACCGGCCTGGGCCTGGCGATGGTCGCCGAAGCCGTGCGCCGGCGGGGCGGGCGGGTGCGCGTGGGGGAGTCGCCGGACGGGGGTGCGCGCTTCGAGGTCAGGTGGCGCGCGGATCGGGCCGCGGCAACCGGGTGAACGCCGTGCGGGACACTGGGCCGATGGACGGGGTCATCGTCGGAGCGGCGCTGGTGCGCGACGGGAAGTTGCTCACCCAGCAGCGGGCGTGGCCGCCGCACCACGCGGGACAGTGGGAGCTGCCGGGCGGGCGCGTCGAAGAGGGCGAGACCGACTCGTACGCGCTGGCCCGCGAGTGCCAGGAAGAGCTCGACGTCGCCGTCACGGTGGGCGGGCGCGTCGGGGAAGAGGTGCCGTTGCCGGGCGGGAAGGTGCTGCGCGTGTACTCCGCCGCGCTGATCTCCCCGGGCGACGAACCTCGGGCCGTGGAGCACACGGCCTTGCGCTGGGTCGGGCCGGACGAGCTCGACGACGTCGACTGGCTGCCGGCGGATCGCGGCCTGATCCCGGCGTTGCGCGCATTGCTGATCAGCTGACGTTCACCTGCGGCAGGGGGCGGGTTTCCCTTGTGCGTCAAGGAAAACCCGCCCGTGCTCTTCAGCCGGCGCCGATCAGGCGCAGCGCCGAGGACAGCCGGTGGTCACCGCGTTCGGCGGCGCGGACGGCACCCGCCTTGCGGACGCGTTCGAGCTCCGCGGTGTCGGCGAGCAGGGCCATCGTGCGTTCGCGCACCGGGCGCAGCTCCTCGATCACGGCGTCGGCGACGGCGTCCTTGAGCACGCCGTACGACGGGTACTCGTCCGCCAGCCGGTTCGGATCGCGGCCGGTGCAGGCGGCGAGGATGTCCAGCAGGTTCGCGATGCCCGGCCGGCTCTCCGGGGCGTACGCGGGCACGGACCCGCCGTCGGTGCGCGCGCGTCGGATCTTGCGGCGCACGTGGTCGGGCTCGTCGAGCACGAAGACCACGCCCGCGGCGTCGTGCGCCGACTTGGACATCTTGCGCGTCGGCTCGGCCAGGTCCTTCACCCGCGCGCCGGTGGGCGGCAGCACGGCCCGCGGCACGGTGAACACCTCGCCGTAGGTCGAGTTGAACCGCCTGGCCAGCGTCCGGGCGAGTTCCACGTGCTGGCTCTGGTCCTCGCCAACCGGCACGTCGGACGCGCCCTGCAGCAGGATGTCCGCGGCCATCAGCACGGGGTAGGTGAGCAGGCTCAGCCGCACCCCGGCCTGGCCCTTCGCCTTCTCCTTGAACTGGATCATGCGCGCGGCCTCGCCGTAGGAGCAGGTGCACTCGAGGATCCAGGTCAGCGCGCCCAGCTCCTTCGCGATGTCCGACTGCACGAACACGCGCTCGGGGTCGACGCCCGTCGCCACCATCACGGCCAGCTGCTCCGTGGCGAGGGCGCGCAGCTTCGCGGGGTTGTGCGCGGTGGTCATCGCGTGCAGGTCGGAGACGAAAAACAGGTCGTCGGGCTCGCTGTCGGACGCGAAGCGGCGCAACGCGCCTAGGTGGTTGCCGAGGTGCACGTGGCCGGACGGGGTGATGCCGGATAACTGGACCACTGGGGTTCCTCTCCTGGGTGTGTGCCCCGGGAGGAGACCCGCCTGACAAGCGAGAAGGCCGCCCACCGGGGCGGCCTTCGCTGGAGTTCAGCGCAGAGCAACGGGGCCGCCGGAGGGCGGCCACCACTGGGTGCTGTGCGCGAACATGGTGAACACCTTAGAACACTTGCGGGTGCTTACGCGCGGAACCGGGTTTACCGTCGAGACATGTTCGTCGTCTTGCTCACCTACACCGCGCCCATCGAGGAGATCGACCTGGCGCTGCCGGACCACGCCGAGTGGCTCGGCAAGCAGTACGACCACGGTCACTTCCTGGCCTCGGGCCGCCAGAACCCGCGCACGGGCGGCGTGATCATCACGCGCCCGATGGCGCGCGGGAAGCTCGACGCCATCCTGGCCACCGACCCGTTCGCGACTCAGCACCTGGCCCAGTACCAGGTGATCGAGTTCTCACCGACGAAGACGGCACCCGAATTGCGCCTGGTCAACGAGGCCGTGGCGCACTGATCAGGGCGTCCGGCGGCGCGAGACTTCGGTCACGCTGAACCGGGCGCGCGGGGCGAACCCGGGCCGGGAACGGCCGGTGAAACCTCTCGGAACTGTTGCCGTCGGGAGCGGTACGGGAAAGCGCTCAAGCCGCCTTCGCGAGGTCCGTTTTCGCCTTCTTCAGAGCGAGCACCGGGCATTTCTTGCACCGAGAGGACGACCGGCAGCACTTCTTCTTCACCTTGCCGGCCTTCATCAGCTTGCGGACGACCCCGGCGGGGGTGTCCGGCTGCTTCTTGTCCTTTTTGCCCACGGTGGGCTCCCACGTCCTCGGCGGCAGTTCCTGATGGTTCAGGTTAGGTGAGCCTAACCGATCATGGGGCGTGGCGGTCCTCACACTTCGGCAACAGGTATCCTTATGAAGTCCGCGTGTGGCCAAAGCCGGTCACGATGCCGGTTGAGGTGGCGAAGCCGTTCTGGTGGAGGCCACCGCTCCGCCCGCGACGCGGCCACCCACCCGCCTTTGAAGTTCAGGAGTCTTCGCGTGCCCGCAGCCAGCGCCACCGCAGTCGAAACCGGCCGCGCGTCCGGCAAGACCCGGCCCGACCTGCGCAACGTCGCCATCGTCGCACACGTCGACCATGGCAAGACGACCCTGGTCGACGCCATGCTCCGGCAGTCCGGCGCCTTCGCCGAACGCGCCGAGCTCGTCGACCGCGTCATGGACTCCGGTGAGCTCGAGCGCGAAAAGGGCATCACCATCCTCGCGAAGAACACCTCCATCCACCGCCAGACGCCCGACGGCCAGGTCACGATCAACGTGATCGACACCCCGGGCCACGCCGACTTCGGCGGCGAGGTCGAGCGCGGCCTGGCGATGGTCGACGGCGTGGTGCTGCTCGTCGACGCGAGCGAGGGCCCGCTGCCGCAGACCCGCTTCGTGCTCCGCAAGACCCTCGAGGCCGGCCTGCCGGTGATCCTGGTCGTGAACAAGACCGACCGCCCGGACGCCCGCATCTCCGAGGTCGTCGAGGAGACCCACGACCTGCTGCTCGAGCTGGCCAGTGACATCGAGGACGCCGACCACGACGCGATCCTCGACCTGCCCGTGGTCTACGCCTCCGCGCGCGCCGGCAAGGCAAGCCTGGAGCAGCCCGCCGACGGCGAGATCCCCGACAGCGAGAACCTCGACCCGCTGTTCGACACGCTGCTGCGCCACGTCCCGCCGCCCGCCGCGGACCTCGACGCGCCGCTGCAGGCGCTGGTCACGAACCTCGACGCGTCGAACTTCCTCGGCCGCATCGCGCTGATCCGCATCCACGCCGGCAAGCTGCGCAAGGGCCAGACCGTGGCCTGGATGCGCGAGGACGGCACGGTGCAGAACGTGCGCATCTCCGAGCTGCTCGTCACCGAGGCGCTCACCCGCGTGCCCGCGACGGAGGCGAGCGCCGGTGAGCTGGTCGCCATCGCCGGTATCCCGGACATCACGATCGGCGACACGCTGGCCGACGCCGACAACCCGGTGGCCCTGCCCCGGATCACCGTCGACGAGCCCGCGATCTCGATGACCATCGGCGTGAACACCTCGCCGCTGGCGGGGCGCAACGGCGGCGACAAGGTCACCGCGCGCCTGGTGAAGGCGCGGCTGGACCAGGAGCTGATCGGCAACGTCTCGATCCGCGTGCTGCCCACCGAACGCCCCGACACCTGGGAGGTCCAGGGCCGTGGCGAGCTGGCGCTGGCCATCCTCGTCGAGCAGATGCGCCGCGAAGGCTTCGAGCTGACCGTCGGCAAGCCGCAGGTGGTGCTGCGCACGATCGACGGCAAGCTGCACGAGCCGTTCGAGCGCCTGTACATCGACTCGCCGGAGGAGCACCTCGGCGCGATCACGCAGCTGCTCGCGGCGCGCAAGGGCCGCATGGAGGACATGAGCGGCAACGGCACCGGCCGGATCAAGCTGGAGTACGTGCTCCCGTCGCGCGGCCTGATCAGCTTCCGCACCGACTTCCTCACCGAGACCCGCGGCACCGGCATCGCGAACCACGTGTTCGAGGGCTACTTCCCGTGGGCGGGCGAGATCCGCACCCGCCACAGCGGCTCGTTGGTCGCCGACCGCACCGGTCCGGTCACCGCGTACGCGATGATCCAGCTGGCCGACCGCGGCACCTTCTTCGTCGAGCCGGGCGCCGAGGTGTACGAGGGCATGGTCGTGGGCGAGAACCCGCGCTTCGAGGACCTCGACATCAACATCACCAAGGAGAAGAAGCTGACCAACATGCGTCAGTCCTCCGCCGACGTGATGGAGACGCTGGCCCGCCCGCGCAAGATGGGCCTGGAAGAGGCGCTGGAGTTCTGCTCCGTCGACGAGTGCGTGGAGGTCGCGCCGGAGGTCGTCCGCGTCCGCAAGGTCACGCTGGACATCAACACCCGGGCCAAGGAGCGCTCGCGCGCCAAGAGCCGCGAGAACGGCTGACGGTTCTTCTCGAAGGGCGCCTCTCCCCTCATCGGGGTGGGGCGCCCTTCGGCGTCTCACGGGCGGGTCGCGCGCCGGTCACGATGCCGCGCCGCTGATCACGAACGGGAACCAGGCGGGGTTCCCGCACGTCCACCGGTTGGCGGTATCCACTCCGGTGTCGGCCGGTCCGGCCGGATGTGGGAATCTCGGTGCCGAGCAGGCTCCGGCGTGGCAGCATGTCGGCTCGGACCACGGGAAATCGGGAGGGTACGCGTGCGGATGGGACGCAAGGCGGCGCCGGTGCTGGCGCTCGCGGGGGCGCTCCTCGCCGCGTGCTCGAACACGCCACCGCCGCCGGTGGTCACCTCGGCGCCGACGTCGAGCACCCCGGCGCAGCCCACGGCGTCACAGATCGTGGTGGGCGTCGACGACGTCGTGGGCGGCTACAACCCCCACACGCTCGCGGACTCGTCCACGGTCACCTCGGCGCTGTCGCAGCTGCTGCTGCCCTCGGTGTTCCGCCAGTCCGACGACGGCAAGCGCACGCTCGACAAGACACTGATGACCTCGGCCGAGGTCGTGTCGCAGATGCCGTTCACGGTGAAGTACGAGATCCGCCCCGAGGCTTCCTGGTCCGACGGCGCGCCGATCGCCACCGAGGACTTCACCTACCTCGCCGACGCCATGAAGTCGCAGCCCGGTGTGATCGAGCCCGCCGGCTACCGGCTCATCAGCGACATCGAGTCGCGAGACGGTGGCAAGGGCGTCGAAGTCACCTTCAGCAAGCCGTACCCGGCCTGGCAGACGCTGTTCGACAACCTGCTCCCGCAGCACCTGCTCAAGGACTCCCCGGGCGGCTGGCAGGCCGCCCTGGCCACGAGCTTCCCGGCCGTCGCGGGACCGTTCGCGATCAAGACCATCGACACCGCCCGCGGCGAGGTGACGCTGCAGCGCAACGACCGCTACTGGGACAAGCCCGCGGCCGTCGACACGCTGATCCTGCGCCGCTCCGACCCGTCCGGCATCGCGACCGCGCTGCGCAGCGGCAACGACCAGTTCTCCCTCACCCGCACCGACGCCAACGGCCTGCAGCTGCTCAACGACCTCGGCTCCGCTGTGAAGCTCACGACGCTGCCGCGGCCCATGGAGGCCGCCGTCCTGCTGCGGCCGGTGAGCGCGGTGCTGTCGGACAAGCAGGTGCGCCAGGGCGTCGCCGCCCTGCTCGACCGCGGCAAGCTCATCACCGCGGGCGCCATGGGCGGCCCCGCCGCCGCCCTGAAGGCCGACGCCCAGGTCATCCCGCCCACCGGCGCCGGCTACGCGCCCACCATCCCGGCCGGCCCGCCCGCCGCGCCGGACCTGGCGAAGGCCGAGGGCTACTTCAAGGCCGCCGGCTACACCAAGGAAGCTGGCGTGTGGCGCAAGGGCACCAAGACGTTGTCGCTGGTCATCGCGTCGCCGGGCGAAGAGGAGCCCTACGCGTCGATCGCCGAGGAGCTCTCCGACGAGCTCATCGCCGGCGGCGTGCAGGTCAACACCATCAAGCCCGAGCCGCGCGACCTGTTCTCGACGCTGCTCGCCATGCCCGTGCTCAACGGCCAGCAGCAGGCCGGTCCCGACGCCAACGGCAACGTCGGCGTCGACATCGCCGTCGTCCCGCAGCCCGTCGGCGGCGACCCGGCCACGGTGCTCGCGTCCACCTTCGGCTGCGCCCCCGACCAGGCCACGGCGGACCCGACGAAGCCCGTCGTGCCCGCCAACTCGGCCGGCCTGTGCGACGAAAGCCGCCAAGCCTCGATCGACTCGGCCCTCACCGGCTCGACGACCTTGGCCGACGCGCTGAAGACGCTGGAGCCCGACCTGTGGTCGGCCAACGTGGTGATCCCGCTGTTCCAGGAAGCCGAGACCCTGGCCGTCGGCAAGGGCATCTCGGGCCTGACGCCGGGGCCGCCGATGCTGGGCCCGTTCGGCTCCGCGGTGAACTGGACCCGCGGCACGAGCTGAGCACCACCGTCCAGGCCTTGGTCAGCGCAGCCGATCCGCGATCTGCCGGAGGCCTTGGCGGATCAGCTGCCCGTACTCGTCGTCGCCGAGCGCGCCGATCGTCGCCTCCGCTTCGCGCAGGTGCTCGCGGGCGCGGCCGAGGTCGCCCAGCTTGCGGTGGCACTCGGCCAAGTTCAGGTGCAGCGACGGAGACAACGCGGCCGCCGACAGCGTCAAGCCGGCCTCCGCCATGCGGGCATCGGTCAGCTGCCCCGCGGCCGCCAGCGCACGCTTGTCCCAGCGCAGCTCTTGCCGAACGTCGTCCTGCACGTCGGCCATCGAGTGTGCGAGCGTGCACCGGTGCAGCGCATCGCCTCGCTCACCACCGATTTCGGCCCAGATCTCGGCGAACGCCCGGCGTGCGCCGTCCCGGTCGCCGCGGTGGCCGAGCTGCACCGCCTCGCCGATCCGGGTGAGCGTGGGGTCCGTGAGCACGGGTTTCTCCTTGCCTCACAACGAAAACGCCCCGGCGCACGCAGGGGCACCGGGGCGTTTGTCGTCAAGACGGCTCAGATCAGCTGCAGGCTCTCCGCGAAGTGGCAAGCCGTCGGGTGGCCCTGGCCGTGATCGATCAGCAGGGGTTCTTCCGTGCTGCACTTCTTGCGGCCCGCGTCGTCGATTTCGTTGGCGAACTTCGGGCAGCGGGTGCGGAAGCGGCAGCCCGAGGGCGGGTTCGCCGGGCTGGGCACGTCGCCGGTGATGACGATGCGCTGGCGGGTGCGTTCCTTGCGCGGGTCCGGGACCGGGATGGCCGAGATCAGCGCCTGGGTGTACGGGTGCGTCGGGCTGTTGAAGAGGTCCTCGGCCGCCGCGGTTTCCACGATCTTGCCGAGGTACATCACCGCGATGCGGTCGGACACGTGGCGCACGACCGACAGGTCGTGGGACACGAACAGGTACGACAGCCCGAGCTCGGCCTGCAGGTCCTTCAGCAGGTTGAGCACACCGGCCTGGATCGACACGTCGAGCGCCGACACCGGCTCGTCGAGCACCAGCACCTTCGGCTTGAGCGCGAGCGCGCGGGCGATGCCGATGCGCTGGCGCTGGCCGCCGGAGAACTCGTGCGGGAAGCGGTTGCCGTGCTCCGGGCGCAGGCCCACGGTCTTCATCAGGTCACGGACCTGCTGGCGGCCGCCGTTGTCGTAGAGGCCGTGGATACGCAGCGGTTCGGCGATGATCTCGTTCACCGGCAGCCGCGGGTCCACCGAGGCGTACGGGTCCTGGAACACGATCTGCATCTCTCGCCGCAGCCGCTGCAGCTCGCGCTTGCCCATCGTGCCGAGGTCGCGGCCCTCGAAGCTGACCTTGCCCGACGTCAGCGGCTGCAGCGCCAGCGCGACGCGTGCGGTGGTCGACTTGCCGCAGCCCGATTCGCCGACCAGCGCCAGCGTTTCGTGCGGGTAGATGTCGAACGACACGTCCGACACGGCCTGCACCGCGCCCGTCGTGCGCCGGATGAGGCCACCGCCGCGGATGGGGAAGTGCTTGACCAGGTTCTGCGCGGAGAGGACGGGCGTCCGGGTCGCCGTGGTCTCGCTCATCGGTTCGTCTCCGTGTCGATCGCGGCGTCGACGGTCACCGGGACGGCTGCCGTGTCGGCCGACGTGGCGCTGAACAGTTCGGCCGGGTCGCGGCCGATGACCTGCTCGGTGAAGTGGCAGGCCGCGAACTGCGAGCCGGGACCCGCCACCAGCGGCGGTTCTTCCTTGTCGCAGATGTCCTGCGACAGCGGGCAGCGCGGGCTGAACGGGCAGCCCGGCGGCATGTTCTGCGTGGCGGGCGGCGAGCCGGTGATCGGCGTGAGCCGTTCGGTCTTCACGTCGAGGCGGGGCAGGCTGCCCAGCAGGCCCAGCGTGTACGGCATCCGCGGCGTGTAGAAGATCTCGTCGACGCTGCCGGACTCCACCACCTTGCCCGCGTACATCACGTGCACGCGGTCGGCCTGCCCGGCGATCACGCCGAGGTCGTGGGTGATGAGCACCATCGCCGCGCCCGTCTCCTTCTGCGCTGCCTGCAGCGCTTCGAGGATCTGGGCCTGCACGGTCACGTCGAGCGCCGTCGTCGGCTCGTCGGCGATGATCACGTCCGGGTTGTTGGCCATCGCGATCGCGATCACGACGCGCTGGCGCATACCGCCCGAGAGCTGGTGCGGGTACTCGTCCGCGCGCTGCTTCGGGTTCGGGATGCGGACGAGCTCGAGCAGGTCGATCGCCTGCTTCTTCGCCACGTCCTTGCGCACGTTGTGGTGCGCGGTGATCGCCTCGGCGATCTGGTCGCCCACGGTGTACACGGGGTTCAGCGAGGTCATCGGGTCCTGGAAGACCATCGAGATGCCCTTGCCGCGGACCTTGTTGAGCTCCTTCTCACTGGCCTTCAGCAGCTCGACGCCGCCGAAGCGGATCGAGCCGGAAACCCGCGCGGTGCGGGGCAGCAGGCCCATGATGGCCAGCGACGTCACGGACTTGCCGGAGCCGGACTCGCCGACGATGCCCAGCACCTCCCCGCGCTGCAGCTGGTAGTTCACACCGCGCACGGCCTTGACGAGGCCTTCGCCGCTCGGGAACTCGACGGTCAGGTCCTCCACCACGAGGACGGGATCACCGCCGAGTGCGTTGGAGTCGTACTCGGTCATGCGCGCACCTTCGTCTGCTGGGGGTCGAACGCGTCCCGCAGGCCGTCCCCGATGAAGTTGATCGTCAGCGCGATCAGGATGATGAAAACGCCCGGGAAGTAGAACAGCCACGGGCGGGTGTCGACCGCCGTCTGCGCGGTGCTGACGAGCAGGCCGAGTGACGTGTCGGGCGGCGTGACACCGAACCCGATGAACGACAGCGCCGTCTCGAGCAGGATGCCGATCGACACCAGGATCGTCAGGTTCACGATGATCGCGCCGAGCGCGTTGGGCACCAGGTGCCGGAAGATGATCCGGGCGTCGGTCGCGCCGAGCGCCTTGGACGCCTCGACGAACTCCTTCTCGCGCAAGGAGAGCACGACACCCCGGGCGACGCGGGCGACGTAGGCCCAGTACAGGGCGGCGATGACCACCGCGATCAGCCACCACGTGCCACCCACCTGGTGCGCCAGCACCGCGGCGACGGCAAGCAGCGGCAGGGTCAGGATCAGGTCGGCGATGCGCATCAGGACCGTGTCGATCCAGCCGCGGTAGTAGCCGGCGACCGAGCCCCAGATCGTGCCCACGAACGTCGCGAAGATCGCGATGAGCACGGAGATCTGCAGCGAGACCTGGGTCCCGCGCATCACCTGCGCGAGGGTGTCGTGGCCGACGGCGTCGGTGCCGAACGGGTGCGCGCCCGACGGCGGCGCGGAGTTGTCTTCGGTGATGTCGACCGGCGTGAACTTCCACACGAGCGGGCCGACGTACGCGAACAGGATGATCAGGATGAACACGATCAGGCTGATCATGGCCAGTCGGTGCTGCAGGAAGCGCTTGAAGACCAGCTGCGCCTGGCTGCGTTCCTTGACCGTGAACTCGCGCTCGGGAACGGTGTCCGGCTTGGTCGCGACGTCGAGGCGAGAGTCCGCGCCGGTCGGCAGTTCTTCGGTCGTCGATTCGTCAGGCATAGCGGATCCTCGGGTCGAGCAGGCCGTAGAGCAGGTCGGCGATGAGGTTGAGCAGGATGATGAACGTCGCCGCGATGAGCAGCCACGCCTCCACGGCGTAGACGTCGCTCTGCCGGATCGCGTTCAGCAGGAACGTGCCCGCGCCTTGCCATTGGAACACGGTCTCGGTCACCACGGCACCGCCGAGGATCGCGCCGATGTCCAGCGCGGTCACGGTGGTGAGCGGGATGAGCGCGTTGCGCAGTGCGTGCCGGCGGGTCACCGTCCAGCGGGGCAGGCCCTTCGCACGGGCGAGCCGCACGTAATCGGAGTTGAGGACCTCGAGCATCGACGCGCGCTGGAAGCGGCTCCAGGCCGCGTAGCTCGTCAGCGCGAGCGAGATGGTCGGCAGGATGAGGTGGCCGGCGACGTCGCTGAACTGTGCTCCGAACCCGGCGGGGGTGATCACCGACGAGGAGCCGATCGTGTAGAAGATCTGGTCGCCCACGGAGGTGTTGATCGAGATGCCGATCTGCTTCAGCACGATGGCGAACCAGAACGACGGCATCGACAGGAACAGGAAGCCGAAGAAGGTCGCGGTGTAGTCGAACTTCGAGTACTGGCGGGCCGCGCTGATCACGCCGATGAGCACGGCGAGGATCAGGGCCACGATCATGGCCAGCACGATCAGCCGCAGCGTCACGCCGAAGCGGACGAAGACCTCGTGGCCGATGTCGAGGTTCGACTGGACCGACGGACCGAAGTCACCGCTGAGGACGCCGGTGATCCAGTGCCAGTACCGCTCGAGGATCGGCTGGTCGAGGTGCAGGCGGATCCGCTCGAGCTCGATCGTCTGCGGGGGCGGCGGCGGGTTTCTCTGGATCAGGTAGCTCAGCGGGTTGGCTGAGAGCGACACCATCACGAAGACGAGGAACGTCGACACGATCAGGATCGGCACCGAGACGAGGAGCCGGCGCAGTGCGAAGGCAAGCATGGAGGTCTTCCTGCTCTGGCGGTTCTGCCGCGAACCCGCCGCTTGTGGTGGCTGGGCCGGGCGACGAGAGAGGCAAATCTGGAGTTCGGGATGAAGCGGACCAAAACGTTCGAACACGCGGTGAGGGGCCGGCAAACTGCCGGCCCCTCACCGGTGGTGTCCTGCGTGAATCTACCGGGTGGTGATCACTTGCGGAGGCCCCACTCCGCCATGTTGTAGACCGGGGCGTCGAGCGTGGAGTTGTTCCGGATGTTCCCGATCTTGTCGGAAGACGCGATGAAGGTCGGCTTCTGGTACAGCGGAAGCACGTACGCGTCGTCGGACATGATCTGGTCGGCCTGGTTGAGCAGGTCCGTGGCCTTGGCCTGGTCCGTCTCGGTGTTGGCCTCGTTGATCAGGCTGTCGACCTGCGGGTTGCTGTACTTGCCGTAGTTGCTGCCCTGACCGGTCTCCCAGTTCTGGACGGCGCCCGCGAACGGGAACGGCGAGGACACCCAGGCGAACACGATGATGTCGTAGTCGCCCTTGGTGGTGGTGTCACCGAGGTCGTCGGTCGGCGACACGTTCACGGTGATGCCCAGCTGCTTGGCGGCCGCCGCGAAGAGCTCGCACTCGTCCTGGCGGATCTGGTTGCCGACGGTGTAGCGGATCCGGTACGGGCCGACGTTCTTGCCCGACGGGTCCTGCAGCTGCGTGCCGTTGAGCTTGTAACCGGCGTCGGTGAGCAGCTTCTTCGCCTTGTCGATGTCACCGGTGCCCTGGCCCGTCGACGAGATGACGTCCTTGAAGCCCTGCTGCTGCGGCATGAAGTTGTGGTTGTTCAGCGGCTCGACCTTGTTGGTGAACTGGCCGACCGTCTTCGCGATCATGTCCTTGCGGTTGATCGCGGTGAACAGCGCCTGACGCAGCGCCTTGTTGTCGAGACCCGGCGACTTCAGGTTGAAGTCGAAGTGCTCCCAGGTCAGGCCGAGGCCGATGTAGGAGGAGATGTTCGGCATGTTCTTGACCTGGTTCACGAGGTCGACCTGCGGCTGCGGGTAGATGACCTGGACCTCGTTGTTCTGCAGCGCCGTCGGCTCCTGCGTGGCGTCGGTGATGACGCGGAAGATCACGCTCGACAGGTGCGGCTTGGCGCCCCAGTACTTGTCGTTCGGGACCTCGGTGACCGACTGGTTGTTCACGAACTTCGAGATCTTGAACGGACCGGCGGTCCAGGTCGGCACGGTGTCGCCGAACCACTTGTACGACGAGGCCAGGCCGGCCGGGGTCTTGGTGTCACCGTGCTGGGCGGCCAGGTGCGCGGGGTACATCGCGCCCGAGGAGCTCCACAGCTGGCGCCAGTCGGTGAAGGGCTTGGAGAACGTCACCGTGACCGTCTTGCCGTTGTCCGAGCCGACGACCGAGGAGACCTGGTCGTAGCCGGAGGTGCTGGCCGGGGCGCAGTCGGGGCAGTCCTTGCCGTTCTGGACCTTCCAGTTGTAGATGAAGTCGTCGGCCGAAACCGGCGTGCCGTCGTCCCAGGAGGCCTTCGGGTTGATCTTGTAGACGACCACCTGCGGGTTGGTGCTGGTGACGTCCGCCGACTCGACGAAGTCCTTGTTCAGGACCGGCTTGAGGTCCGGCGTTGCGTAGAAGGTGTAGGGCAGGATGCCCTTGGTGACCATGCCCGTCTCGAAGACGTTGCCCTCGGCCGAAGTCACGTTCCAGTTGGGGATGTTCTTCTCGATGGCGTACGTGACGTCGCCGCCCTGCTGCAGCTGGTCGGCCGCGACGGAGTTGCAGGTGTTCGGGTCCTGGTCGCATTGGGCGAAGGCCTGCCCGGTTTGCACCGTGCTGTTGCCGCCACCGCCGCCCCCACAGGCGGAGAGCAGAAGGGCCGCGCCCGCGACGAACGCACCGAGCTTCACAGCGCGCGACCTAGTCGTCACTAACATTCATTCTCCTTGCTCGACGCCGTCGCGGGTTTGCGAGGCGACTTCTTCCTGACCGCGAGCTTCGATGTAATCGAGTTAGCTCACCGTAGTCGTGCAACCTAGGCAGTGGACAGCCGTCAAAACTATCGATCCGGACACTCTCAGTGAGATCGTGATGGAACAGCAATCTCGTCTTGCCTATCTCCACCACGGGTTCTGCGGTTGATCGACTACTCACGGTAGCTAATCTTCGATCACTGCAGGCCTCGTTCGGGGATGGCCACGGCTCGGTGGGTCATTCGGCTCGGGGGACAATAACCGACGCCCTCCTCTTTGTGGACCCCGCGAATGGACTAGTCACACAGCCGTGACAAACCGGAAGTGACAAGGAATTAACCTGATCTCGTGAACGGTGGCGACCGTTTACCGGAGTGCGGGCCGGAGGGCGTGTCCGGCCCTTTCCGGGTGACCCCCGACGGATGGGCGGAACCCCTGCCGCGGAACGTTCCGGGACTCGGAACGCCGGGGCCCCGGCTCCGCGGCCGGAGTTCATTAACCTGGTGCCGTGATCCGAAAGCTCCTGCTCGTCCACGCGCACCCCGACGACGAGACCATCACGACCGGCGGTGCCATCGCCCGGTACGCCGCCGAGGGGGCCGAGGTCTCCGTGGTGACGTGCACTCTCGGCGAGGAAGGCGAGATCGTGCCGCCCCGGCTGGCGTTGCTGGCCTCGGCCGCCGCGGACCAGCTTGGCGGCTACCGCTCGGGCGAGCTCGCGGCCGCCTGCGCCGCCCTCGGCGTGACGCGTCACGAGTACCTCGGCGGCATGGGCCGCTGGCGCGACTCCGGCATGGCGGGCACACCGGCCGCCGAGCACCCGCGCGCGTTCGCCGGCGGCAGCCTCGACGAGCAGGCCGCTCAGTTGGCCGAGCTGCTCGACGAGCTGCGGCCCCAGGTCGTGGTCACCTACGACTCCTTCGGCGGCTACGGCCACCCCGACCACATCCGGGCCCACGACATCACCATGGCGGCGGCGCCGCGCGCGGCCTCCGTCGAGCGCGTCTTCCACGTGGTGCACTCCCGCGCCGCGGTCGACGCGGGGCTCGCGCGGCTGCGGGCGAGTGACAGCTCACCCTTCCGGGTACCCGAGGACGACGAGCTCCCCGGCACCGCGGATCAGAAGGTCACGACTGTGCTCGACACCTCGGCCCACCTGCCGGCGAAGATCGCGGCCCTGCGCGCCCACGAGACGCAGCTGACGGTCGTCGACGGGGAGATCGTGCACTTCGCTCTCACCAACGACATCGCGCAGCCGATCCCGCCCGCCGAGTACTTCGTGCTCGCCCACGGCGACGCGGCCGGCGCGGACACCGACCTGTTCGGAGGGCTGTGACGTGCCGGCCCCGCTGAGCGCCGAGCAGCGCCTGATGCTGGTGGTGCTGTGCCTGGACGCGCTGCTGCTGGCGTTGCTCGAAGTGTTCTTCCTGCCGCTGCGCGTCGGCGCGCTCGGGGAGGTGCCGCTGCCGCTGACGGCACTCGTCGGCGCGGTCACCACGCCGTGGCTGGTGCTGACGACGGCGAAGCTCGTCCGGCCGGGGTTGTCCTGGGTGCCGCTCGTGGTGTGGGTGGTCGTGGTGTTCGGCATCGGTTTGGGCGGACCCGGCGGCGATCTCGTGCTCGTCCAGGACTGGCGGGCGATCCTGCTGCTCGGCGCGAGCGCGCTGCCGGCGGCGCTCGTGCTCGGCGGCGGGCTCGGCCGTGCGGCCGCGACGAAGGGCAAGGTCCGTGGCTGAGGCCATTTCGGACCGTCAGGTCGTGGCGGTGCTGCGGCCGTTCGTCCGCGCCTGCGCGCCGATGCTCGACGCGCTGCGCGAGGCGGACCCGTTCGGCTTGCAGGCGCGGGCCCGCTGGGCCGAGGCGGCCGAGGAGTTCGGCAACGACGGTTTCAAGGAGAAGGTGCTCGGCGCGCTCAGGTCCGTGAAGGTCCCCGGCACCGCCGGGTGGGCCCGGATGGACATCGACGAACGCTGCGGCTGGTGGGTCAACCGCGTTGGCCGGCTCACCGCGGCGCTCACCTCGATCCCCGGCCTCGGCGGTGCGCTCGCCGACCGGCTGCCGGTGCAGGACACGCTCGGCGCCGCGTCGCAGGGGCTGCTGCTGTGCGCGATCGCGGGGGAGTACGGCGTGACCGACGTCGGCAGCCGGGTGCGGCTGATCGCGGCGGTGCTGTTCGAGCGCGACCTCGACCCGGTGCTCGCCGCGGGCAAGCCCGCCGACGAGTCCGCAGAGGACAGTGCGGCCGCACAGCTCACCGAAGAACTGACGGAATCCGAACGCGCCCACGGCAAGGTGACGGTCAGGGCCGTCGCCGGGACACTGTGGCGGCTCGGCCGGTCACTGTGGGGGATCACCGAGGAGCTCGAGAAGCGCCCGCGCGGCCGCTTCTACCACCGGGCCCTCGGGCTGGTCCCGGTGGTCGGCGCGGCGGGCGACTACCTCGGCGAGCGCTGGGGGCTCAAGCAGATCTGGAAACGCGCGCACGGGTGGCTCATGGCCAACTCGCACTGGGCGTCTTTTTCCTGAGCTCGCGTCAGCGCCAGAAGAGGAAGGCCGACTGCCCGATCTGCGCGGCCAGCCCGTCGCCGCCGAACGCGTCGAAGATCAGGCCGGCGACGTACCAGAGACCGTCGGACAGCGGACGGAACGCGAAGAACAACGCGAACAGCACCAGCGGCGCCCACGGCCGCACGCGCGCGCCGAACGCCCGCGCCTGCGGTGAAAGATACGGCTCGATCGCGCCCCAGCCGTCGAGGCCGGGGATGGGCAGGATGTTGATCAGGAACGTCATCACCTGCAGCAGCGCCAGGTAGGAGAGGCCGAAGAACAGGCCGGCCGACATCGGCACCAGCGCCGCCACGAGGCACAGCGCGGCCCCCACCCCGAGGTTCGACAGCGGCCCGGCGAGCGACACCCACGACGACGTCGCGCGGTTGCGCAGCGCGCCGCGGTTGATCCACACCGCGCCGCCGGGCAACGGGATGCCGCCGATGAGGAGGAAGATCAGCGGGAGCAGGATCGACAGGACGGGGTCGGTGTAGCGCCGCACGTCCAGCGTGAGGTAGCCCTTCTGGGCGACCCCGGCGTCGCCGCCGCGGTAGGCGACGAAGGCGTGGCCGAACTCGTGCAGGGTCAGCGAAGCGATCCACCCGCCCGCCACGAGGAGTACGACACCGGTGACGTAGAGCGGGTCCTTGTCACCCCTCAGGCTCAGGGAATCACCGTACGCGGCCAGGATTCCGCCGAGGACGGTGACCGCGAGGATGCCGATGAAGACCGGGCTGGGCCGCACTGCTGATCTCTGCACCCCACCAGTCTTCCGTATGCCCGGTGTGAAGTGTTCGGCGTGTCCCCTTGCGCGATCGGCCCGAGGTATCCCCCGAACTCGCTACTCCGCTTGACCTGACCGCACTACACGGGTGTAATCACAGTGATGTCATTCGCTGTCGAGAGGGGACAGCGGATGTCGTTTCACCACCGCCAGCCTGGGGAGTGCGTAGGAGCGAGGAGGCGGACGTGCGGTTGGAAGCGGAAGGCTCGAGGATCGACTCGAGGCCTGAAAAGAGGGAGTGGGGGCACGTCGTGGGTTGGGGCGAGAACCCTGAGCAGGAGCTGGGGGATCTGACCGACCTCTTCGATGCCACCGAGGAGGAACAGGACTGGCAGGAGCGCGCCTTGTGCGCGCAGACGGACCCCGAGGCGTTCTTCCCCGAGAAGGGCGGCTCGACCCGCGAAGCCAAGCGGATCTGCCTCGGCTGCGAGGTCAAGGACGAGTGCCTGGAGTACGCCCTGGCGCACGACGAGCGCTTCGGCATCTGGGGCGGCCTGTCCGAACGCGAGCGGCGGAAGCTGAAAAAGCGCGCGATATAGCGATGGGCGGGGTGTGTCCGCGGAAAGCGCGGACCATCTCGCTGTCCGGGTGTTTCCTGGGGTGCGACCCCCAGACCCCGTCCGGGGGCACGCCCCCGGACCCACGGCTGTGGTCACCTTTGCGGCCGGGCGTGGGTTCTGCGAGGAATGAGGTGGGGTCCGTGCGCGGCACGGGCCCCTCTCGCTTTTGTGGTGTTTTCGCTGGTATAGCACCAGATTGGGTTGGTGGGCGCCGGCGCGTGGCCGGGTTGCGGCCGGTGTCGAGCGGGGTCGAGAGCGTGGGTTTCGGTCTTCGGCGAAATTCGGGGTTTGGGCGGGCAACCGCCTGGGTAGCCAGACGTCATCTGAGTGTGCGTGGGGAACTTGCCGTGGTGGTGGGGTTTCGGCGCGGACCAATCCCAGCCTGGCGGTGGGGATCGAAAGCAGTGCGACGACGGTAGTTGTGCCGTCGTCGTGTGTCGCATGTGGTCGGTGCGTCCCGAGGCGTGGACGTGTGTGGCGGAGACGTCAGTGTGATCCCTGCGGCGTTCGGCGCGAAACGTTCGGTGCCGCGACGGCGAAAGGTGGGTGCGGGTCCGGCGCCGCGTGCGCGGGTGAAGCCGTAGGGTGACCGCACCCGCCCGCAGCCTGACCAGGAGTGGTTGTTGACCCGCACCGTCGCACCGTCGCTCGTGAGGACGTTGCCCGTTCTGGCCATTGTGGTCTGTCACGACGGCGAAGAGTGGCTGCCGCTCGCGCTTTCTTCCTTGCGGCGCAGCACGGTCCGGCCGCGGCACGTGCTCGCGGTCGACACCGGCTCCACCGACCTGACCGCCAAGCTGCTCGCCGAAGCGGCCGAGCCCGGCGGGGTCGCGGCAGGGCCCGATTCGCAGCCGGTGCTGTCCGGCGTCATCACTCTTTCGAGTGAAACTGGCTTCGCTGCGGCGATCGCGGCCGCCGTGGCGCACGCGGTGGAACGGTGGGGCGACCCCGGCGCGTGGCTGTGGTTGCTGCACGACGACTGCGCGCCCGAACCCGACTGTCTCGAGCAGCTCCTGCACGCCGCCGAAGCGGCGCCGTCGGCGAAGGTGCTCGGGCCGCTCGGGCTCGACTGGGCCGAGCCGCGCCTGATCGTGGAGGCGGGGCTGTCCACGGACGCGTCGGGGCACCGCCAGCAGATGGCCGCGCCCGGCGACGAGCCCGGTGAAGTGCTCGCCGTGCCGAGCGCGGGATCGTTGGTGCAGCGCGAACTCTGGGACACCCTCGGCGGCTTCGACGAGGACTTCTCCTTGCTGCGCGAGGATCTCGACTTCGGCTGGCGCGCCAACGCCGCCGGCGCGCTCGTGCTCTCGGTGCCCGCCGCCCGCGTCCGCCACGCGCGCGCCCTCTCGACCGGCCGGCGCACGCCCGACGCGGCAGGCCGCTCGCTCGCCGCCGTGAACCGCGCGCACGGGCTGCGCGTGTTCCTCGTGAACTGCTCGCCGTTCTCGTTCTGGTTCGGGCTCGTCCGGCTGCCCGTGCTCCTGCTGCTGCGCGCGCTCGTCTTCTTCCTCCTGCGGCGCGTTTCCGAAGCGCGCGCGGAGCTCTCGGCGCTCGCCTACGTCACGAGCGGCCGCGGAAAACTCCGGGCGGCACGGGCGAACCGGCGGGAATCGCCGCGCCCCGGCACCGTTCGCGGGTTGTTCGTCGGCCGGTACACGCGGCTGCGCAACGCCTTGCGCGCCGGCGTGGTCGGGCTCGTGCGCCGTGGCGTGGAGAGCGACGTCGCGCTCGGCACGGTCCCCGAAGGCCTCGCCGAGGAGCCGGCCTGGATCGCGCCGGAAGCGCTCGGCGCCGCGGACCGAAGGCCCGTCGGACCCGACGCGCTGCCCGCCGGAGCCTTGCGTGGCTTGAGTTCCCGCGGTTCGGGGCTGCGCCGGCCGGGCACGGTCGTGGCGGTCGCCGTGCCGACCGGACAAGAAGCCGAACGCGAGGAAGTCCCGGCGGAATCCGTCGTCGAGCCCGACGACGGCCCGAAGCCCTCACCCGCACCGCGCCCGGCGCGGGCCCGCGAACCCGGGCTGGTCTTCGTCGAGGTGAACCGCCGCCGTGTGCTGGCCGCGACGATCTTCGCGCCGCCGGTGGTCCTCGTCGTGCTGCTGACGGCGCTGGCCTTCGCGGTCAACCGCGGCCGCCTCGGTCTGGACCTCTCCGGCGGCGGGCTCCTGCCCGTCGGCGGCCTCGGCGATCTCTGGTCCACCTACCTCGCGCCGTGGCACGCGGTCGCGGGCGGCACCGGCGCGCCCGCTCCCGCGACGCTGCCCGTGCTGGGCACCATCGGCGCGATCTTCGCGCCCCTGGGCGGCCCGGCCGCGCTCGTGGCGATCCTGCTCATCGGCGACATCCCGCTCGCCGCGCTGAGCGCGTACGCGGCCACGCGCAAGCTGCCCGTCCGCCGGTGGGTTCGCGCGGTCGTCGCGGCGACCTACGCCCTGCTGCCCGCCGCCACCGCGTCGGTCGCGCAGGGTCGCCTCGACGTCGTGGTGGTCCACCTCGTGCTGCCGCTCGTCGTCGCGGGGATCGCGCGGCTGCTGACGCGCCCGGGCACGCGCTGGCTGCACGTGTCGGCGCTCTCGGCGTTCGGCGTCGCGGTGCTCGGTGCGTTCTCGCCGCTGGCGCACGCCCTCGCGCTCGTGGGCCTGTTGCTCGGCTTTGTGGTCCTCCCGGCGCCGACGGGCCTCGCGCGCCGCGCCGCGTCGGTCGGGATCGTGGTGATCCTGCCGCTCGTGCTGCTGCTGCCGTGGCCGACGGTGCTGCTCAAGCACCCCGAACTGCTCCTGCACGGTCTCGGCGGTCCCGCCGCGCCGGCGTCCGGCGCCGATCTGGCCGGGCTGACGCCGGGTGGGCCCGGTGCGTGGCCCATCGGCGTCGCGGTGCTGGCGGCCACGCTCGTCGCACTCGTGGTCCGGCCGACGAAGCAGGTGGCCGGCGGACTCGCGCTCGCGGTGCTCGGTGTCGCCGCGGTGGTGCTCGTGCGGCAGGTCCCGGTGACGCCGATGCAGGGCGGTCCCGCCGCGACCGGCTACACGGGTGTGCCGCTGCTGGTCGTCGGTGCCGGGCTGCTGTGGGCGGTCCTCGCGACCTGGCAACGCGGCGGCTCGGCGGGCGTGCCCGCGCCGTGGCTGCCGAAGGTCGCCGGTGTCGCCGGCCTGGTGGTCCTGATCGCGTTGGGCGTCAGCGCCGTCGGCTCCGGGCACACCGGCCCGCTCACGGCCCAGCCGCGGCCCGCCCTCGCTCCGGAAGTGGCCGCGGACGTCGCCGGCAGCGGCCGCGCGGTGCTCGACCTCGGCGAGCTCACCCGCCAGACCGGCGGCCGGCTCGCGCTCTTCGGCGACGACCAGCTCGCCCCGACCCCGGGCACACCCGGCCGGCTCGCGGACTGGCGCCGCGATCTGCTCACGGGCGGCGCCGGTGCGGTCAAGTCGGCCGTCGCGGCCGCCGCGATCTCCGGCGTCGAGTACGTGATCCTCCCGCCCGGCAGCAACCCGCAGGCCCTCGTCTCCCTGGCCGGCGACCTCGTCGCGCCGGCGGCCCCGATGTCCGACGGCCGGCCCGTGGTCCGGCTCCTGCCGAAGGCCGGCGAGGTCACGCTGATCTCCCCGGAGCTGGCCAAAGCGGCCGTGACGGGCGGCGGCGCGCCCGGCGCGTCACCCGGGGTCTCGCCCGTGGACGCGCGGCTGCCCGACGTCCGCGTGCGCGCCTCCGACGGCCCGACCGGCCGGCTGCTGGTGCTGGCCGCCGAGCAGGAGGCCGGCTGGACGGCGAGCGTGAACGGCAAGGCGGTGCCGATCGTGCCCGCGTGGGGTCACCAGGTGGCGGTGTCGATCCCGCCGCAGTCGTCGGAGGTTTCGCTCGCGTTCCCGGGCACCGAGCGCGGCCTGCTGCTGCTCGCCCAGCTCGCCGCGGTGCTGTTCACGGCGCTCACCGCGGTGCCCTCACGGAGACGTCAATCGCCTTCGATCACGTCCGGTTCGACGCCGAGGTAGCCCGCGACCTGTTCCACCAGCACGTCGTGCACGAGTTCCGCCAGCTCACCCGGGTCCTTGGCCCGCGCTTCGAGCGGCCGCCGGTAGAGCACGATGCGCGCCCGCGTCGGCAGACCCGCGCGGTCGACCCCGGCCGGGACCAGGCGCGACAGGGGAACCGAGCCGTCGTGGAGCACGCCCTCGGCCGGCGCGCGGCCGTCCGGGCGCACCTCGGGCACCTCGTCCACCGCCACGTCGAGCTTGGTCAGCTCGTGGCGCCAGCGCGCTTCGATGGGTTCCAGCGCGTCGAGCACGAGCGCGTCGAACTTCTCCGCCCGGCTCGCGGCGGCGGGCAGGGACGCGGGATAGAGCGCCCCGCGCAGGCCGCGGCCGTGCCGGTCCCTGCGCATGCGCTGCCGCTGTCGGTAATCACGAGCCGTCGCCACCGCGCAAGTCTATGCGGTCGTGCGCGTCGCGCGCGTGTCGCCGGGGCCCCCTTGCGGCGACGCGCTATCGTTCTGGATCGTGCGGAGCGTACGGAAATGTTCGCGAACGGGTTGTCCAGAGCCCGCTGTCGCCACGCTCACGTATGCGTACAGCGATTCCACCGCCGTCGTCGGTCCCCTCGCCACCGCCTCTGAGCCGCATTCGTACGACCTGTGCGAGGCCCACGCGCTGCGGCTGACCGTGCCGAAGGGCTGGGAAGTCGTGCGCCACGAGGGCACGTTCGCCACTCCGGAGCAGTCGGCCGACGAGCTGACCGCGCTGGCCGAGGCCGTCCGCGAGGCGGGCCGCTCGGACCGGCCGGCGCCGCCGCCCGAGCCGGAGGGCCCGTCCGGCAGGCGCGGCCACCTCCGCGTGCTCCCCGGGCGCGCCTGAGCCCCGCTCCCGCCGGTAGGCTTTCCGCGCGGCGCGACCGGCGCCGCGACGAGAACTGACGGCGGGGAGACGGCGTGCCAGATCTTTCGGGCATCGTGAAGGCCTACGACATCCGCGGTGTGGTCGGCGAGCAGCTCGACGCGGCACTGGTACGCGACTTCGGCGCGGCGTTCGCGCTGCTCATCAAGACCGAGTCGCCGTCGGTGGTGATCGGTCACGACATGCGCGACTCGTCGCCGGGGCTGTCGGCCGCCTTCGCCGAAGGCGTGACGTCGCAGGGCCTCGACGTGGTGTCGATCGGCCTGTGCAGCACGGACGAGCTGTACTTCGCCTCCGGCTCGCTGAACATGCCGGGCGCGATGTTCACCGCCAGCCACAACCCCGCGAAGTACAACGGCATCAAGATGTGCCGCGCCGGCGCCAGCCCCGTCGGGCAGGACACCGGCCTGACGGAGATCCGCGACACCGTCGAGCAGGGCGTGCCCGCGTTCGAGGGGAAGACCGGCAGCGTGAGCGAGCGCGACGTGCTGGGTGACTACGCCGCCTACCTGCGCAACCTCGTCGACCTCACGCACTCGCGGCCGCTGAAGATCGTGGTCGACGCCGGCAACGGCATGGGCGGCCACACCGTTCCCACCGTCTTCGCCGGGCTGCCGATCGAGATCGTGCCGATGTACTTCGAGCTCGACGGCACCTTCCCGAACCACGAGGCCAACCCGCTGGACCCCGCCAACATCGTCGACCTGCAGGCCAAGGTCCGCGAGGTCGGCGCCGACGCCGGTGTGGCCTTCGACGGTGACGCCGACCGCTGCTTCGTGGTCGACGAGCGCGGTGAGCCCGTTTCGCCGAGCGCGATCACGGCGCTGGTCGCCGTGCGCGAGCTGGCCAAGGAGCCGGGCGGCACGGTCATCCACAACCTGATCACGTCGAAGGGCGTGCCGGAGATCGTCGCCGAGCACGGCGGCAAGCCCGTCCGCACGCGCGTGGGGCACTCGTTCATCAAGGCGGAGATGGCGCGCACCGGCGCGATCTTCGGCGGCGAGCACTCCGCGCACTACTACTTCCGCGACTTCTGGCGCGCCGACACCGGCATGCTGGCCGCGCTGCACGTGCTCGCGGCGCTGGGCGAACAGGACGGCCCGCTGTCCGCGCTCACGCAGGACTTCTCGCGCTACGCGGCCTCGGGCGAGATCAACTCGACCGTGACCGACCAGGTCGCGCGCATGCTCGCCGTGAAGGACGCGTACACGGACAAGTCGGGCGTCGAGATCGACGAGCTCGACGGCCTGACCGTGCAGCTCCCGGGCGGCGCCTGGTTCAACCTGCGCCCGTCGAACACCGAGCCGCTGCTGCGGCTGAACGTGGAGGCGGCCGACCGCGCCGCCGTCGAGGCGCTGACCGACGATGTACTGGCAATTGTCCGGGGCTGAGCAAGCCACGCTGATGGGGACCGACCGAGGCGAACTGTGTCCGGAAGGTGCCGTTGCGACCCACCTACGCGTGGTATGGAGGAACCATGGCCATCACGCTTGACGCCCAGCTGCTCGAGATCCTCGCGTGCCCGTCGCCGGATCACGCACCGCTGCGTCCCGGCACGCCGGACGACGCGGATGCCGAAGCGCTGACCTGTACCGAGTGCGGCCGGGTGTACCCGGTCCGTGACGGGATCCCGGTACTGCTTCTCGACGAAGCCGTACTGAGTGGTGACCGTGTCCCTGGCACCCCCGGCCGGCCGGATGACAGCCATGCCGACAGTGCTTGACGATTCGCTGCTCGACGACCCCACGCGCCTGGCCGAGGCCGACAGCGCGGGGCTGCTGCGTGCCGCCGCCATGGCCGGTGCGCAGGTGCGGGCGACTGCCGAGGCCGCGGCCGAGCTGGAGCTGAGCGACCGGCTCGACCTGGGGCGCCCGCGTTCGCTGGTGCTGATCGACCGGCCCGGCGTGAGCCGCACGCTCACGCGGCTGCTGGCGGCGCTGCTCGCGCCGGCGTGCCCGGTGCCGGTGGTGACGGCCGAGATCGTGCCGTCGTGGATCGGCGCGCTCGACGTGGTGTTCGCGCACACCGACGACGCGGGTGACCGCGAGCTGGCCGCGTCGCTGGAGCGCGCGGCCCGGTTCGGCGCGACCGTGGTGCTGTCCGCTCCGGCGGAAGGCCCCGTCGCCGCTTCGGTGGCCGGCAAGGGCGTGCTGCTCGCGCCGCGCATCCCGGTGCCGCCGGAGCTCGCGTTCCCGCGCGGGCTGGCCGCCGGCCTGCTCACGGCCAACGCGCTGGGCCTGCTGGTGGCCGACGTGCAGGCGTTGGCCGACCAGCTCGACCTCGAGGCCGAGAAGGACTACCTCGCGCGCGAGTCGTTCGCGAACCCGGCGAAGGCGCTCGCGCTGCGCGTGGCCGACCGCGTGCCGCTGCTGTGGGGTCTCGACCCCGTTGCGGTGGCCGTCGCGGAGCACGCGGCACACGCGTTCGCGGCTCATTCGGGCGTGGTGTGCGACGCCGAGGACTTCCGGCAAGCGCTTGCGCGGCCCGCGCTTCGCAGAGTTGCGCAATCGGGCGGCCAAGAGCGTGACATCTTCGCCGATCCGGACGACTCATCCGGTGGAACCGCCACCAGGGTGCTGTTGCTCTCGGTGCGGACCGGGCCCGCCGCCGAGGCGGCCCGCTTCCAGGCCGAGGAGTTCCTCCCGGACGCGGACGTGATCGCGCCGGCCGAGGAGTTCGAAGCGGACGAGATCGTCCGGGCCGCGGTGCTCGCGCTGCGGTTCGAGCTCGCCGCGGTGTACCTCGGGCTCGCGGCGGGCAGCATCGGTGGCGCCGGGAGGTACGAGCCGGCCACCGCTTGACGGCTCACGGGATCAGGGGGAGGAAGTGCCGGCGAGCGCCGTGGGGACGGCACCGCCCGCACGACATCGGCTCCGGCCGATGGGAAGGATTGGGAGTTGAGGTGACAGTGGAGCTGTTGCGCAACGCCGTACGGCCCTACGCCTGGGGATCGCGCACCGCGATCCCGCAGCTGCAGGGACGTCCGGTGCCGGCGCCGCACCCCGAGGCCGAGCTGTGGATGGGCGCCCACCCGGGCGACCCGTCCCGCGTGCTCGCCCCGGACGGCACCGAACGGAGCCTCCTGGAGCTCGTCGACGCCGATCCGGTCGGCCAGCTCGGCGAACGCTGCGCGAAGCGCTGGGGCGGCCGGCTGCCGTTCCTGCTGAAGATCCTGGCGGCCGAGGAGCCGCTGTCGATGCAGGCCCACCCGTCGGCCGCGCAGGCCGCCGAGGGGCACGAACGCGAGGAGCGCCTCGGCATCCCGCGCGACGCGCCCAACCGCAACTACCCCGACCCGACGGCGAAACCCGAGCTCGTCTGCGCGCTCACGGAGTTCCACGCGCTGGCCGGGTTCCGCGACCCGCAGCGCACGGTGAAGCTGCTCAAAGCCATCGAAACGCCGGGGCTGGCGAAGTACACCGGCCTGCTCGAAGCGCAGCCGGACCCGGCGGGGCTGCGCGCGCTGTTCACCACGTGGATCACGCTGCCGCAGGCCTCGCTCGACGAGCTCCTGCCCGAGGTTCTCGACGCGTGCGTGCGCCACGTCGCCGACCACGGCGAGTTCGGCTTGGAGTGCCGCACGATCCTGGAGCTGGGCGAAGCGCACCCGCGTGACGCCGGCGTGCTGGCCGCGCTGCTGCTCAACCGCCTGACGCTGCGCGCGGGCGAGGCGATCTACCTGCCGGCCGGCAACCTGCACCTCTACCTGTCGGGCACGGCCGTGGAGATCCTGGCCAACTCCGACAACATCCTGCGCTGCGGCCTCACGCCCAAGCACGTGGATGTGCCGGAGCTGCTGCGCGTGGTCGACTTCGCGTGCGGCGAGATGCCGGTGCAGCTGGGCGAATGCGCCGGCCAGGGCATGGCCGTCTACCACACGGACGCGCCGGAGTTCGAGCTCTCGCGCATGCGGTGGGAGGCCGGCGACGACACCGAGGTCGTGGTCGACTGCACCGGCCCGCAGATCCTGCTCTGCACCGACGGCGACCTGCTCGTGACGGCCGAGGACGGGGAGCAGGTCGAGCTGCTGCGCGGCCAGTCGGTGTGGCTGCCCGCGGCCGACCCGGCCGTCTCGGTCCGCCCGCTCGCGGGCCGTCCGGCCCAGCTGTTCCGCGCCACCGCCGGCACCTGCGAAGACTGACTTCCGACGTTCGGTAAAGGGCACCTCGAGGGGCTCCGATCCCCCGCGAGGTGCCCTTTCCGGTGCGCGGGGTTCGCGCACAAAACGTTCACGTGGCCGAAGCGACGGCGTGGTGATCGGTCCTCTAGGCTCCCGATCGGGCATTTCGGGAATCCATTGCGCAACAGGCAGGGGAGCACGCCGTGTCAGCAGGTGGCGGTACCAAGGCGATCATCGCGGCGCTCGCGGCCAACGCCGGGATCGCGGTGGCGAAGTTCGTCGGGTTCCTGGTCACGGGCTCGTCGTCGATGCTGGCGGAGTCGGTGCACTCCCTGGCCGACACGTCCAACCAGGGCCTGCTGCTGCTCGGTCAGAAGACGTCACGACGGCGCGCCACGAAGGAACACCCCTTCGGTTTCGGGCGGGAGCGGTACTTCTACTCGTTCATCGTCGCGCTGATGCTGTTCACGCTCGGCTCGGCGTTCGCGCTGTACGAGGGCATCCACAAGATCATCGAGCCCGAGCCGCTCGAATCGCCCATCGTGGCCGTGATCATCCTGCTGGTCGCGATCTGCCTGGAGGGCTACAGCTTCTACACCGCCATCGGCGAGTCGCGGAAGATCAAGGGCACCGTCGGCTGGTGGCGGTTCATCCGCCAGGCCAAGGAACCCGAGCTGCCCGTCGTGCTGCTGGAGGACACGGGCGCGCTCATCGGCCTGGTGTTCGCGCTGCTCGGCGTGGGCCTGTCGGTGATCACCGGCGAGCCGGTGTTCGACGGCATCGGCACCGTGTTCATCGGCGCGCTGCTCGGCGTGATCGCCGTGATCCTCATCGTCGAGATGAAAAGCCTGCTCATCGGTGAGGGCGCGACCGACACCGATCTCGAGACGATCGTCGACGAGCTGGCCGCCGGCAAGGTCGAGCGCGTGATCCACATCCGCACGCAGTACCTCGGCCCCGACGAGCTGCTCGTGGCGGCGAAGCTCGCCCTGGTGCCCGGCCTCGACACGTCCGAGGTCGCGCTGGCCATCGACGACGCCGAGGCCCGCGTGCGCGCGAAGGTCCCGGTCGCCTCGCTCATCTACCTCGAACCGGACCTCGATCGCGACGCGCGGTGATCAACTCCTGGCGCGCAGCCTCCGGTATGCCGCGTTAGGGTGAATGACCCGTTTCCATGCAGGTCATCGCAGGTCATCTGGAGGTCGCTGTGCCCGGGCAGGGTTTGTGGCGCACGAAGTCGATCGAGCAGTCCATCGCGGACACCGACGAGCCCGAGACCAAGCTCCGAAGAAACCTGGGCGCTTGGGATCTGACCGTGTTCGGTGTCGCGGTCGTCATCGGCGCGGGCATCTTCACACTCACCGCGCGCACGGCGGGTGACTTCTCCGGCCCGTCGGTGTCGGTCGCGTTCGTGTGCGCCGCGGTCGCGTGTGCCCTGGCGGCGCTGTGTTACGCCGAGTTCGCCTCGACCGTGCCGGTCGCGGGCAGCGCGTACACGTTCTCCTACGCCACGTTCGGTGAGTTCATGGCGTGGATCATCGGCTGGGACCTGATCCTGGAGCTGGCCGTGGGCGCGGCGGCGGTGTCGAAGGGCTGGTCGGTCTACCTCGAGACCGTGCTCGGCTACCTCTTCGGCGAGGGCGCCAAGACCACGATCGACCTCGGCTGGGTCACCATCGACTGGGGTGCGCTGGTGGTCGTGGTCGCGTTGACGACGCTGCTGGCCATCGGCACGAAGCTGTCTTCGCGGTTCTCCATGGTGATCACGGGGATCAAGGTCGCCGTGGTGCTTTTCGTGATCATCCTCGGCGTCTTCTACATCAAGGGCGCGAACTACACGCCGTTCATCCCGGAGGCCAAGCCCGGCAGCCCGGGCGACAGCGGGGTCGACCAGTCGCTGTTCTCGGTGATCCTGGGTGGCGGCGGCAGCGTGTTCGGCATCTTCGGTCTGCTGGCCGGTGCGTCGCTGGTGTTCTTCGCGTTCATCGGGTTCGACATCGTGGCCACCACCGCGGAGGAGACGCGCAACCCGCAGAAGTCCGTGCCGCGCGGCATCTTCGGCTCGCTGGCCATCGTCACGGTGCTGTACGTGGCCGTGTCGCTCGTGGTCGTCGGCATGGTGCCCTACGCCGACTTGGCGACCGAGGCGGGCGACGGCAGCCACAAGACGCTCGCCACGGCCTTCTCCGTCAACGGTGTCGATTGGGCCGCGAACATCATCTCCGTCGGCGCGCTCGCCGGCCTCACGACCGTGGTCATGGTGCTGATGCTCGGCCAGGTGCGGATCATCTTCGCGATGTCGCGCGACGGCCTGATGCCGCGCGGGCTGGCCAAGACCGGCGGCCACGGCACCCCGAAGCGCGCGACGCTGCTCGTCGGCGGCCTGGTGGTCGTGGCGGCCACGTTCTTCCCGGCCGACAAGCTCGAGGAGATGGTGAACGTCGGCACGCTGTTCGCGTTCATCCTCGTTTCGGCGGGGGTGCTGGTGCTGCGCCGGACGCGACCGGACCTGCCGCGCGCTTTCCGCGTGCCCGCGGTGCCGCTGATCCCGATCCTGGCGATCCTCGCGTGCCTGTGGCTGATGCTGAACCTGACGGTGCTGACCTGGCTGCGGTTCGTGGTCTGGATGGTCGTCGGGGTCGTCATCTACTTCGTCTACAGCCGGCGCCACTCGCTGCTCGGCAAGCGGATCGCCGCGGGGGAGGAACCGGTCGCGAAGTCCGCTTCGCCGGAGTCGCCGGCGTCTTCAGAGGACTGAACCACTGCCCGCAACGGCCCGCCGTCCCACTCGGGGTGGCGGGCCGTTTTGCGTCCCTGACCTGGGCATTCACCGAGGCTCGGGAAGGTTGCGTGATGTGGCCGAGTTGTCACCTAAGTCAGAATGATCACGCAAGGGTAACGTCGATATCTCGGTTTGGATCACGTCTCGAACGCAGGGTGAGCGAGTGAGCCGTTTGCGATACCGTCCGCCTCGGCTTCCCTCTGACGGGTTAATCACTCGTGTGTGATTCATGCGGTAAGTGGTTTCGATCCTCACTGGGAGTGCACTGATCTTCTCTAGGTATCCCCCGTTCGGTACAGGAGTTCACTGAATGCCCACCATCACCAGACTGCGTGCGGGTTTCACGGTCGCCGCGGTGGCCGGACTCGCCCTGCTGGGCACCGCGACGTCCGCCCTCGCGTGCACCTCCGACGACGGCCGCGCGAACCCGATCCAGGGCCACGCCCCCGACTGCTCCCAGATCAAGGGTGTCAGCGGCAAGAAGCTCGACCAGGGTGACTTCACGTTCACCGGCGGCGACAAGAGCAAGTCGCTCAACATCACCGCCACCAAGGAAGGCGTCAAGGTCGAGGCGCTCGTCGTCGCCGGCGGCGACGACGGCTACGCGGTGTACGTCCCGGGCAAGAAGAACCTGACCAAGGACCTGCCCTGGAACAACCTCATCGCGCCGCACAACTACAACGGCAGCCAGCCGAAGATCGACAGCTGGTACGCCTGCGGCACGAAGACCGCGCCGGAGTCGACGCAGCCGACCAAGCCGTCGGAGACCCCGACCACGCAGCCGACCGAGACCGAGTCCCCCGCGGTCCCGACCACGTCGCACGCCGCGACCGAGGCCCCGACCAGCACCACCGCCGTCGCCGCCGCCCCGGCCGGCAACGAGACCGGTGGCACCGGCGGCCAGCTCGCCAACACGGGCTTCGACAACGCGTGGCTGATCTACATCGCCGCGGCGCTGCTCGTCGTCGGTGGTGGCCTGCTCGCGCTGCTGAAGTTCCGTCGCCGCAGCGCCAACTGACCTGCATTTCGGGTTCCTGAAACCGGAGGGGAGCCACGCCCGTTTGCCCACGGGTGTGGTTGCCCTCCGGTCTTTTCGTTACGGTGCAAGGGTTTCTAACGCGGCCGCGGCAGATCGCCGAACAGCGAGCCTTGTTCGCCCAGCAGCCGCGAGCGCCCGCTCGCGCGGCCGAGCCCCGCGGCCATCGCCACCGCCTGGTCCCACTCGGCGTCGGCCAGGTAGTCGGTGTGCTTGAGCACGCCCGGGGCCCAGCGGTGGCGGCCGTCGGGCGCGCGCAGCGGGTCGGGCAGCCAGTGGTCGCCGCCGAGCACGAGCACGCCGGACTCCTCGGGCGTCGCTTCGAGCGGGCCCGAGCCGCCTTCGGGCCGGTAGCCGTCGCCGATGAGGTGGCGGCCGGAGACGTTGTGCCGCCAGGTCGTGACGCCGCCGCCGAAGATGTCCGTACCGCGGCACAGCGCGCGCCAGCGGCCGTCGAGGTCGCCGAACAGCGTCGCGAGCGCATCCTGCGGCAGCACCGCGGGGAACGCGCGCTGGTAACCCCACTGCAGGGGCGACCCCGCGGTGAGCAGGCCGACGCGGTCGCGTTCGTCGGGGGTCAGCTCCGTGAACAGGCGCGCGGCCGTGAGCACGGTGAGCAGGCTGCCGAGGTTCTGTCCCGACAGGACCACGCGCGTGCCCGGTTCGGCGAGGTGCTCCTTGACGCGTTCGGCCAGCTCGGGCACGACCTTCAGCGCGTAACACGGTGGCACGGTCGGGTGTGCCGCGCGCGGCCAGAAGGACACGAGGTCCGCCAGTGCACCGAGGTGCCGGTTGCGTTCCGGCGTGCGCGCCGCGGAGTAGACCACCCGCAGCAGGCCGAGCGCGAAGCCGCCGAGCGCGAACACGCCGACGGCCGACACCGGTGTGAACCACGAGGGCCGCAGGTCGAAGCCGAAACGCACCACCAGCAACGCGAGCCCCGCGACGCCGAGCCCGATGGCCACGATCATCGCCAGCTGGTGCAGGTGCCGGCGTTCCCACGCCGAGCGGGCCCACGCGCGGGCCGCGGCCTGCTCCTGCTTCGCGTCGAGCTGCACCAGTTCGACCAGCGCCGGGATCCCGCGGCGCCGCCGGCGCAGCGGCACCGCGATCGCGTAACCGGCCACGGCGAGCACCGCGATCAACGCGAGCCCGGCGCCCCACAGCACGGTGATCAGCTCGTAGGTGTCGGGCAGCCGCAGCCCGCCCGTGCCCAGCAGCCGGCGCACGGCGATGGCCAGCCCGGCGCCGAAGCCGCCGCCGAGCAGGCCCGCGAGCGCGACCACCGGTGCCGCCGCCCAGCCGCCGAGCCACGGACGCAGCCGTTTCGGCCGCGTCTTCCACGTCGTTCGCGCGAGCAGCGCCATCGGCACGAGGGCCAGCGCGAACAGAATGGTGATCGCGAGCAGCGCCGCGCCGAGTCCTTCGACCGTGCCGTCGGTGCCGCGCAGGCCGCCGCGCGCGGGCAGTGGCGCGGCGAGCACGGCCGCGAAAATCACGAGCGCCGCGGCGAAGGTCATCAACGTGCGCCGCGCGACGCGGCCGGGGTCGCTCCCGATCGCCGCACCGACGATCACCGCGACCACCAGCCCCAGCACGCAGATCCAGCCGATCAGCCGGGGCACGTCCTCGGGCACGTGCAATGGTCCGCCGAGCAGCAGCAACGCGACGCAGGCCAGGGCCGCGACTGTGTGCGTCGCGGACATCCCGGGCGCCTCCGGGTCGGCGAGCAGCTGCAGCGGCGAGCCGCGCCGGGCACGGGGTTCAGGGGCCTTGACCTGCCAGTTCGACGACGAGACCCGGTGCAGCAGGACCACCACGGCGAACAGCACGGCGACCCCGATCGTCAGCCGCGCCGCGTCCGAGCGCAGCCACGAGGGCGCCCACGGCAGGCAGCCGCTGCCCGGCGCGAGGCACTGCGTGGCGAACAGGTCGAGCACGGTCACGGCGACCTGCCCGATCAGCAGCATCGTGAGCAGCACCGCGACCACGCGCAGCAGCCCGCGGCACAGGCCGCCGAGCCACCGGGCGCGGTGCACCGGCGGCAGCATCCAGAACGCGACGTTGGCCAGTGAGAACGGGAACAGCAGCGCCCACGTGGCCTTGGCGGCGCCGCCCGAGGTCATGCGGCTCCACAGGTATCCTTCGAGCGTGCGTGGGATGGAGCGGCCCAGCGCGGGCACCATCGGACCGGGGGCCGGGCGCCGCAGCCGGTCCGCCGGGCGCACGACCCGGCCGACCCCGTCGCCGGCGACGTCGACGGTGGACACCGCGTCGAGCAGCGTCTCGCCGCTCGTGCCCGCGAGTCCGGCCACCCTGAGCTCGACGATGCGGGTGTCGGGGCCGGGCAGCGGGGCGGGCACGGTAAGGGTCTCCTAAGCCGGTCGGGGGGACGTCAAGCCGACAACGGTACTGTTCAGATGCCATCAATCCTTGGAGGAACCGCACTATGACCCCCGAAAGCGTTGCCAAGCGGCACGACACCCGGGGCGGCCTCGAGTTCGCCGTCGCCGACCTCGAGGCCGCCGAGTTCGGCCGCAAGGAGATCCGCCTCGCCGAGCACGAGATGCCGGGCCTGATGTCGCTGCGCCGTGAGTACGCCGAGGTCTACCCCCTGCGGGGTGCGCGGATCTCCGGGTCGCTGCACATGACGGTGCAGACCGCCGTGCTCATCGAGACGCTGGTGGCGCTGGGTGCCGAGGTCCGCTGGGCCTCGTGCAACATCTTCTCCACGCAGGACCACGCGGCCGCCGCCGTGGTCGTCGGCCCGCACGGCACCACCGAGGAGCCGAAGGGTGTGCCGGTGTTCGCCTGGAAGGGCGAGTCGCTGGAGGAGTACTGGTGGTGCACCGAGAAGATGCTCACCTGGGACGGCGAGGGTCCGAACATGATCCTCGACGACGGCGGTGACGCCACCATGCTCGTGCACAAGGGCACCGAGTACGAGAAGGCCGGCGTCGTGCCGCCCGCCGACGACGAGGACCCCGACGAGTGGAAGGTCTTCCTGGAGCTGCTGCGCGCTTCCGTCGCGGCGGACTCCTCCAAGTGGACCACCATCGGCGAGGGCGTCCGCGGCGTCACCGAGGAGACCACCACCGGCGTGCTGCGGCTCTACCAGCTGGCCGCCGCGGGTGAGCTGCTGTTCCCGGCGATCAACGTGAACGACGCCGTGACCAAGTCGAAGTTCGACAACCGCTACGGCATCCGCCACTCGCTGATCGACGGCATCAACCGCGGCACCGACGTGCTGATCGGCGGCAAGGTCGCCGTGGTCTGCGGTTACGGCGACGTCGGCAAGGGCGCGGCGGAGTCGCTGCGCGGCCAGGGCGCGCGCGTGATCGTGACCGAGATCGACCCGATCTGCGCGCTGCAGGCGGCGATGGACGGCTTCCAGGTCAAGAAGCTCGAGAACGTGCTCGGCGAGGCCGACATCGTGATCACCACCACCGGCAACAAGAACGTGGTGATGGTCGAGCACATGGCGAAGATGAAGCACCAGGCGATCGTCGGCAACATCGGCCACTTCGACAACGAGCTCGACATGGCCGGCCTCGCGCGCTACCCGGGCATCCACCGGATCAACATCAAGCCGCAGGTCGACGAGTGGGTGTTCCCGAACGGCAACACGATCATCGTGCTGTCCGAGGGTCGGCTGCTCAACCTCGGCAACGCGACCGGGCACCCGTCGTTCGTGATGTCGAACAGCTTCTCGAACCAGGTCATCGCGCAGATCGAGCTCTTCACCAAGCACGAGGAGTACGACAAGGAGGTGTTCCGCCTCCCCAAGAAGCTCGACGAGAAGGTGGCACGCATCCACCTCGAGGCGCTGGGCGGCGAGCTGACCAAGCTCACCAAGGAGCAGGCGGAGTACATCGACGTGGACGTGGAAGGCCCGTTCAAGTCGGACCACTACCGCTACTGAGCTTTCCGCACGGCCGAAGCGGCGTCCGGGGTGTCTCCCGGGCGCCGCTTCGGCGTTCCTGCTCTCCACAGTGGACACCCAGGTGGCTCGGACCACCGCGCGGTGCACTCCGGTTCGCCGAGGACAAGTCCACGACGTCCGATGTGCCCGAAGATCCGCCCCGGGTCTGCCTCCTGGGCTCCGGCCTCCGCGCATCCGTCCCCCTTCGGCGCAATCCCGTGGTTCCTTCGGAGAGGAGCGGCCGCGTACGACGGCCGGGGGATTGTCGAAGTGAAGGGGATCTGCCTTGTCCGCAGGAGAAGTGGGCCGAAGAGGGGTAATCGCCGGAGGGCTGGCCGCGGTGGCGGCGGGGGCGATGAGCACCCCCGCGTTCGCCGAGGGCGCCACGACCACACCGGTGAACGAACGGCTCAAGGGCTACAGCTATCCGCTCAGCGCTCGCGGGGTGGCCAACCTCGCGCCGACGCCGCCGTGGCACTACGTGGGTGACGTGGTCGGCGTCGAGTTCTGGACCACGCCGGCCGCGGCCGCCGCGTCGCTGCCGACCGGGCTGGACCCGGACCCGGCGAGTTCGGGGCACGGCTACGCGCTGTTCATCGACTGGCAGTTTTCCGCCAGCGACAACGAGTACCTCGACCCGGTGCGCAGCCAGTACAGCGAGTTCCTCGTGCTGCTCGACGCCGTGCACAAGGGTTCGCCGGTGGCGTGGTGCCCGTTCATCTACGTGGACAACGACGAGGCCTTGGCCCGTGGCTGGATCCAGGGCTTCCCGAAGAAGATCGGGGCCGTGCACCAGACCCGGGCGTTCGGCGTGCCGAGCCAGGCCGGCCCGGTGGTCGGCCCCGACGGCCGGTTCGGGGCCACGCTGTCGTCGAACGGCCGGCAGCTGGCCGAGGCCCGCGTGACGCTGGAGAAGACCGCGCCGACCATCCCGGCGCTCGGGCGGCCGATCGTGAACCTGCGCCACTTCCCGCGGCTTTCGGCCGGGCAGTAACAGAACCCCGCCGTGCACGAGCTGACGCAGTCCGTTTTGGACACTCCGCAGGTGGCCGGCACGTGGACCGGCACCGGCGAGCTGTCGTTCTTCCCGGCCCAGGCCGAGGAACTGGCCGACCTGGCACCGCAGCGCACCGGCGCGGGCTTCCGCGGCTCGTTGTCCTACAGCGTCACGGATCTGATCATCCTCTGACCTGATCACCTCTGACGAGGTCGCGGCCGGGTCGCCCGCGTGGCGCCCGGCCGCTCAGAGCCGTTCGTCCCGCATCACCTCGAGGTTGTGGAACACCGGCGGTTCGTCGCACAGCTTGCCCATGCGCTCGGCGATCTTGGCGGTCGCCGGCAGCTCCGAGTTCCGCATCGCCTCTTCGTACGACGGGAACTCGACGAACTCCATGTACGTCCCGGGGTTGTCGCGGTCGCTCATCACCACCGCGTGGGTGGCGGTGCGAGTGCCCTGTGTCGCGGTTTTCCACTCGTCCATGAGCTCGTTCAGCTCGTCCGGGTGCGTGGTCTTGAACTCGATGACTTGTACGAAACTCATTTTCGGCTCCTGGTGAGGCTGCCCCGAAAACTCATCGTGCGCGTGGCACCGGGGCCCGTCAACGCAGGTCGGGGCCCCGTTGTTCACCGGAGAGCTCAGTTCCACTCGACGGCGATGCCCGCCAGCCCCGGTCCCGCGTCGCGGAAGTAGCCGCTCGTCACGCCACCCGTGTCGAGCGGGAGCTCTTCGGCCTCGACGGGCAGGGCGTCGTCGCGGGCCCGGACCTGGCGGGTGCAGCGGGCGGGCATCGCGGTGGGCGCGAACTGCAGCTGCAGCAGGTAGCTCGCGGCCTGGTCGCGCAGCATGCGGTAGTAGCCGGGGAACAACGCGCTGGAGTCGTCGCGCACCTCGAAGCAGAAAACGTGGATGTCGCCTTCGCCGAGTTTGCGGTCGAAGAGCAGCTCGGTCGCCATCGTCTCGCCGCCGGGGTGGCGCCGGATCCGCCCGACGCGGCAGCCCTCGGCGGTGATCAGCTCGACGTCGTCGATCTTGCAGCCCGGGTCGCCGTTGTACACGGTCACGTAGCGATCGGGGCCGTGCCGCCGGGCGCGCGTGACCAGGCGCGTGCGGATGCTGACCTGTCGGCGGCGCTCGTCGACCGTGATCCGGTCGTGGACCGAGAGCAGCTCCAGGTCGGCGTTGGAGTGGTTCGACGAGGGCAGCACGCCCAGGTCGGTGAGCAGCTGGTCGACGATCGAACCCATGTCGCCCGAGCGCAGGTCGTGGAACGACACCGCGGCCTGGTGCCCGCGCGGGCGGGCGGTGCGCGGGCCGATCAGCACCACGAGCGAGTCGGCCGGCAGCTGCAGCACCGACTCCAGCGCGCGCACGGCCGGCAACGCCTTGGGCACTTCGGGCTGGCGCAGCCCACGCTGCCAGTAGCTGAGCGTCGACTGTCCAATCTGGACACCGCGCAGCGCCAGGTGGGCGCGCAGGCGGGCCAGTGACAGTCCCCGGTGCGAGATGGCCGTGCGCAGGGCGTGGTGGAACTCGCCGGTGCGCAACGCGTCGGCCAGCTCGGCGGGCAGGTCGCCCGAGCCACGGCGAACAGGTTCGATGATCAGTGCGCCTTCCCCGTCTCGAGACACCGCTTGTCCCTTCACCAGACCAGTGTGGAGATCACTGCGTGCGCCGGCCGTGAACACCGCGGAACGTTCACGTTAGCAGCGCACGGTAGCCGCTCCGACCCCCGTTCGGGGTGGTTGGCCACGCAAGGGTGCCCATTCCGTGTTCCAGAACTGACCCGGAACGCGTTGATCACCGGAAGAGCATCTTGCTCCGCGTGACCGCACTGTTCACCGTTGTGACGACCGAGGGGCACATCGTGGGGTGGGGAGGTTCCGTGCCGGTGTTCGTCAAGCAGTCACTCGTCACCGTCCGGGCCGCCGTCCACCGTGGCCGGGTCCGGATCGAGAGAGTACGCACCACAGGCCGGGTTCTGGCGCTCGTGGTGCTCGTCGGCACGGCGTTGCTGACGTCGGCACCGGGCGCGAGCGCGGCGCAGCCCTCCGGCGTCGGCAACGCCCACCTCGTCCCGCAGTCGGCCACCGGCGAGGCGCGTGCCGTCCGGCTCGTCGCCGACGTCCTGCCGCGCGGCGACACCCCGCCGCCCGAAGACCACGACTCCGGCTGGCTGCCGCTGCTCATCCTCGCGGGCCTGCTGCTCACCGGCGGCGGGGGCTACCTGCTGCACTCGCGGCGCCAGGCCGCCTAGGTGTATTCGGCCGTCAGGTTGGTGGCAGTCGACTGGTGGGTGGATGCCCGCCGAGTGCGCTGTGGCGGCGTTGAGTGTTGTAGTGCTGGAGCCAGGGTGCAAGGGCTGCGGTGCGGTCGGTGTTGCTGGTGAAGGCCTGGCGGTAGGCCCATTCGGTTTGCAGGGTCCGGTTGAGGCGTTCGACTTTGCCGTTCTGCCAGGGGCAGTGCGGTTTGATGAACTTTTGCCGGATGCCGTGGCGGGCGCAGATCTCGCGTAGGGACCAGCGGTAGGCCCAGGCGTTATCGGTCATCAGCCGCTCGATGCGGGTGATGCCGTGGTCGGCGAAGTAGGTGATCGCCCGGGCGAGGAAGCCGGCGCAGGTCGGGCCTTTCTCGTCCGCGAGGATTTCGGAGTAAGCCAGCCGGGAGTGGTCATCGACCAGGGAGTGGACGTAGTCGTATCCGATCTTGGTGCTGCGGTCGCGGGTGGCTTCCCGCTGGGCCCGGCCGTGGGCTCGCCAGCCGCCGCCGTCGGGGATGCGGCCGATCTTCTTGATGTCCATGTGGACCAGTTCGCCGGGCCGGTCGCGTTCGTAGCGCACGGCTGTGGTCTTGCTGGCCCGGATCACCAGTCCGGTGATCGGGTCCAATGCGGCCAGCCGCGGGATCTGGTGGCGGGCCAGCACCCGTGACACCGTCCGTGTCGGGACACCGAGTTCGTGGCCTAGCCAGGCCGGGCCGCGGCGTTCACGCTGCCGCAAGGTGATGATCTGCTGTTCGACCTCGCTGGAGGTTTGCCGGGGAGAGGTGTACGGGCGTGAGGATCGGTCCCGCAGCCCGGGTTCGCCTTCGGTGGCGTAACGCTCCAGCCAGGTCTTCACGCATTTACGGGAGATACCCATCGCGGCGGCGATGTGGGCTTGGGGCCAGCCCGCGTGGTGACGCTGGACGATCAGCAACCTGCCCAGGAACGTGGTCCGGGCGTTACGGTGAGACACGAGAGCCTCCGGTTGACGTGGGTCCTAGACAAGCCACACCTCAACCGGAGGTTCTCCCCACGTCAACCAGAACCTTCCGCTACCAACGTCCTGGCCAAATACACCTAGGGCGTACCGGCCGGCCCGGCGGTGCCGTCCCTCCCGCCGGGCCGCCGGTCGACCACCGGCTCGTCCGGCGCGACGGCCACGGCGTCCAGCGCCGCGTGCAGGTAGGGGATCAGGCCTTCGGCGTCGGGGCCCGTGAGCACGGTCGAGCCCAGCAGCATGCGGTTGAGCAGTGTCCCGGCGCAGATGGCGATCAGCAGCGCGGAGCGAGCGGTCGCGTCGGTGCCGGGCAGCGCGTCGGCGAGCCGGGCCTGGTAGTTGCGCTCGATGCTCGCGCGCATGATCTCCGCTGCGCGCGGGTTGGCGACCGAGCGCAGGGTGAGCAGCATCCCGTCGGACGCGTGCGGGTCGTCGCCGGTCAGCAGGGCTCGCGCCGCCTCGGCGTTGAGCTCGGGCGTCATCATCATCGACTTCTCGAACGCGACTTCGACGACCTCGGCGAAGAGCCCTTCCTTCGACCCGAAGTACTTGCCGATCAGCCGCGCGTCCACGTCGGCGGCGCGGGCGATCTCGCGGACGCCGGCGCCGTCGTAGCCGTGCTCGGTGAACGCCTTGCGGGCGGCGCTCAGGATCGCCGCCCGGGTGGCCACGGGGTCCCGGCGCTTCGGCGTCGGATCAGGACTCATGGTCGCCAGCGTACGAGCCTGGTCCCCGGTTCCGGGGCACGTGCGGGTTGCTAAGTCCGCACTCGTGGACTTATTGTGGTCCACAGGTGCGGACTTAGCTGCACCGACGAGAGCAACCACCGCGACTAAGGATTCCTTCCATGCCTGCTTCCCAGGGCCCCATTCCCCAGCGCCGGCTCGGTTCGAGCGGTCCCGCCGTCGGCGCCGTCGGTTACGGCGCGATGGGCTTCGCCCGTCCGTACGGACAGGCCGAGGACCACGCCACCGACGACACCGCCGACGCCCTCATCGGCCGCGCGCTGGACCTCGGCGTCACCCTGGTCGACACCTCCGACATCTACGGCGCCAGCGAGGAGGCCATCGGCAAGGCGATCGCGCGCCGCCGCGACTCGGTCGTGCTGGCCACCAAGTTCGGCATCGTCCGCGGTCCGTTCGACGGCGCTCCGGCGATCATCAACGGCCGTCCGGAGTACGTCCGCGAACGCATCGAGCGGTCGCTGACCAGGCTGGACACCGACCACGTCGACCTGTACTACCAGCACCGCGTCGACCCGGACACGCCCATCGAGGAGACCGTCGGCGCGATGGCCGAGCTCGTGGCGGAGGGCAAGGTCCGGTACCTCGGGCTGAGCGAGGCCGCGCCCGACACGATCCGCCGCGCGCACGCCGTGCACCCGATCACCGCCGTGCAGACCGAGTGGTCGCTGTGGTCGCGCGACATCGAGGACGAGGTGTTCCCGCTGTGCCGCGAGCTCGGCATCAGCGTCGTCCCGTACAGCCCGCTGGGCCGCGGGATGCTCACGGGCAAGCTCACCTCGTTCGACGACCTGCCGGAGAACGACTACCGGCGCAAGATGCCGCGGTTCGCGCGGGAGGTGTTCGAGGCGAACCTCGCCGCCGTGGAGGTCGTGCGCGACATCGCCGCGGCCCACGCCGCCGCGCCCGGCCAGGTCGCCCTCGCGTGGCTGCTGGCGCAGGCGCCGGACGTGGTCCCGATCCCGGGCACGCTGCACGTCGGCCGGCTGGCGGAGAACGCCGGCGGCGCTTCGCTGGAGCTCACCGGCGACGAGCTGAAGCGGCTCGACGCGCTGACGGTGACCGGCGAGCGCGAGGTCGCGCTGGACCACAACTGGTCCTACGGCGTCACCCCGCCATTGGCCCGGTAGCGCCTGTCCTAGGGTGAGCCCCGTGGGGCGACTGGTCGTGATCGAAGGTCTGGACGGTGCCGGCAAGCGCACCCTCGCGGACGGGCTCACCGCTGAGCTGGAACGCGAGGGCGCGCGGGTCGGCAGCCTGGCGTTCCCGCGTTACGGCCGCAGCATCCACGCGGACCTCGTGCGCGAGGCCCTGCACCGCGGCCACGGCGACCTCGCCGACTCCGTCTACGGCATGGCCCTGCTCTACGCGCTCGACCGCAGCGGCGCGGCCGACGAGATCCGCGCGCTGCTGGCCGACAACGACGTGGTGCTGCTCGACCGCTACGTCGCCTCGAACGCCGCGTACGCCGCCGCGCGCCTGCGCGAGAACGCCGACGGCGACGTGGTGCGCTGGGTGTGGGGCATCGAGGTCGAGCGCTTCGCGCTGCCGCGGCCCGACGCGCACCTGCTGCTGCGGGTGTCGCCGGAGGTTGCCGCCGAACGGGCCGTCCGCCGGGCCGCCGCGGACAGCGAGCGGGCGAGGGACGCGTTCGAATCCGACGACGCCCTGCAGCAGCGGTGCGCCGCCGTGTACGACGAGCTGGCCGCGGCCGGCTGGCTCGCGCCGTGGCACGTGCTCGACGGGGTGGCCGGTGTCGACTTGCCGACGTTGGCCAAGTCGCTGCTGTCCTGAGCGATCAGCGTTCGTCGAAGCGCGCGGGGTCGAAGAGGGCGATGGGGTGCGTCGTGCTCCCGTCGGCGACCAGATCGGCCACGATCTCGCCGACCACGGGCACGAACTTGAAGCCGTGCCCCGAAAACCCGCACGCCACGACCACCCGCGGGTGTGCCGGGTGCCGCGCGATCACGAAGTCCTCGTCGGGCGTGTTCGTGTACAGGCAGGTCGCGGCGCGGCGGAACGTGCCCAGCGCCGGCAGCCGCGAGCCGACGAGCTCGGTGACGGCGCGCACCTCGTCGTCGTGCACGCGGCGGTCGATCGTGTCGGCCGTGCACGGCGTGCCGGCGAGGTGCGAAGCCACCTTCACGCCCTGCGGTGAGTGCGCGGGAAAGCCGTAGAACTGTTCGCCCTGCTCGGTTTCCCACAGGTACACCGGGTGCCGGCCGGGCGCGAACGGCGCCGCGTCCGCCGGTTCGAACCAGTACTGCACCTGCCGCTGCACCTCGAAGTCCACCCCGAGGTCGGCCAGCAGCGCAGGCGCCCACGCGCCGGGGCACAGCACCAGCCGCGAAGCCGTGTAGTAGCTCGACGCGGTCCCCACGCGTACGCCCGACTCCGACGTGCTCCACGTGAACACCTGCTCCTCGTGGTGCAGCTCGGCGCCGTGGCGCGCGGCGAGCTGCAGGTGCGCGGCGACACTGCCCTCCGGCGACACGAACCCGGCGCCCGGCTCGTAGAGCGCCACCTCGTCGTCGCGCGGGGACATCGTCGGGAAGCGGCGGCGGATCTCCGCCGCGTCGAGCAGCTCGTGCGGGATGTCGAACTTCTCGGCCGAGAGCACGCTGCCGGTGATCGTGCGCGAGTCCGGCGGTCCGGCCATCAGCCCGCCGCAGCGCGTGAACAGGTGCCGGCCGGTGTCGCGTTCGATCTCGTCCCACAGCTCGTGGGCGCGCAGCAGCAACGGCACGTAGTCGGGGCCTTCGAGGTAGGCCTGGCGCGTGATGCGCGAACCGCCGTGGCTGGAGCCGAGGTTGTGCACGGGCGCGAACTGGTCGATCCCGAGCACCCGTTGTCCGCGCTGTGCGAGCCGGTACGCCGCGGCGCTGCCCATGCCGCCGAGGCCGATCACGATCACGTCGTAGTGCGTCAAGCGGTTCTCCTCGTGCTGCTCGGTCCTTCGGGATCCACGACCGCCGGCACCCGCCGGCCGAAGTACTCGATCTCCACCGGTGTACCAGGTTTCGCGCATTCGACGGGAAGCCACGCGTACGCGAGGTTCTTGCCCACGGTGTGGCCGCGTGCCGCACTCGTCACGTAGCCCGCTGGCCGGCCCTCGAAGTACACGGGTTCCTTGCCCAGCACCAGATCGTCGGTGACCAGCGACGTCAGCCGGCGCCCGACGGTGGCGGCCGAGCGCCCGAGCAGTGCGTCACGGCCGAGGAAGTAGCCCTTGTCCATCCGCACGGCGAACCCGAGCCCGGCCTCGTACGGATCGTGCTCCGCGGTGAAGTCGACGCCGCAGGTGGGCCGGCCGTCCTCCCGCCGCAGGCTCGACAACGCGTGGTGCCCGGCGGCGATGATCCCGTGCGGCAGTCCGGCTTCCCACAGCGTGTCCCACAGCAGCCGGCCCAGATCCGCGCTCGTGTGCAGCTCCCAGCCCGGATCACCGGACCGGCGCAGCACGAGCACCGGCACGGTGCCGACGAACGCGGTGCCGGCGCCGTCCGCCGGCAGTTCCGTTGTGGACAGTGGGGCCAGCACCCGCGCGGCGAGCGGTCCCCACACGCCGAGACAGCACGTGCCCGCCGTGGTTTCGTGGATCTGCACCGTGCCGTCGCCGGGCAGGTGACGGCGCAGCCAGTCGACGTCGAGGGCGCTGTTGGCCCCGATGTGGAACCGGTCGGCGGCCAGGCTCGCCACCGTGAGATCGCTGCGGACACCGCCGTCTTCGCCGAGCAGCAGCGTGTAGGTGACCGCGCCCGGCGCGTGGCCGAGCTCGTTGGTGGTCATCGTCCGCAGGAACGGCAGCGCACCCGGTCCGGTGACCTCCAGGCGGGTCGCCGGCGTCAGGTCGAACACCGCCACGCGCTCGCGCGCGACGATCGCCTCGGCGCTCGCCGTCCGCGGTTCGGACGACGCCGGCACGCGGGACAGCTCGGGCAGGGTTTCGTTGGCGGAGAACCATTCCGGGCGTTCCCAGCCACCGGTTTCGGCGAAGCGCGCGCCCAACGCGACGTGCCGCTCGTAGAACGGCGACGTGCGCAACCGCGGCCGCGGCCGGTCGGACCGGGGGCCCGCGAACGTCCGGATCGCGCGGTCCCGCACGTGGTCCGGCGCGAGCTGCACCCGCTCGAACCGGGCGAGGTCGCTCGCGTGCAGGTCGAGCCGGGGCTGCCCGTCGACGAGCCACCGCACCACCTCCCGTGCGACGCCGGCGGCGTGCGGGAAGGCCACGGCCTCGGCGACCCAGAAACCGTCGAGGTCCGGGTGCTCGCCGAGCAGCGGCTTGCCGTCCGGGGTGGCCGCGACCAGGCTGGTCACGCCGTCCTCGACCTTCGCGTCGGCCAGCGCGGGCAGCAGGCGCACGGCCTCGGCCCAGGGCTGCTCGAAGTCCGCGGGGGCGAACGGCCCGGCCGTGCGGGGCGCGGTGCTGCCGAGGCCGAGGCGGTCCACGTGCTCGCGCACGGACAGCCCGCCGTGGCGCAGCACCGGCTTGCCCGCCTCCGTGAAGTCATCGTTGTCACCGGCGAGCGCGGGCAGCGCAACGGTGCGCGCGTAGTGCTGCGCCAAGGACACCAGTGGCACGGCCAGGTCCACCAGCCGCCCGATCGCCCGCGCGCCCACCCCCGCGCAGGACACCACGACGTCGGCGCGGAACCGGTCGGTCTCGGTGCGCACGGCCGTCACGCGCCCGCCGCCGCGTTCGACGGCCACGACCCGCTGTCCCGCCAGGAACCGCGCGCCGCGGTCGATCGCGCGCCGGGCCTGGGCCTCGGCGGCACGCAGCGGTTTCGCCACGCCGTCACCCGGGGTGTGCAGGCCGCCGAGGATCTGCGCGGGGTCCAGCAGCGGGTGCAGCTCGGCGCATTCGCGCGGCGAGCGCAGGTACGCGCGCACGCCCCACGACGTCGCCCAGCCGTGCCGTCGTTGCAGCTGCGCCAGCTGCTGCGGCGTCGTCGCGAGCTCCAGGCCGCCGACGGGCTGGAAGCACCACCGGCCCTCCAGCGTCAGCGAGCCGTACTTGGCCACGGTGTACTTCGCGAACTCCGTCAGCGTGCGGTCCGCGTCGGTCTGGTGCACGAGGCCCGGTCCGTCGGCGGTTAAGAGCGGCCCCTGCTCCAGCACCGTGACGTCGGTCCAGCCGCGTTCGGTGAGCTCGTCGGCCAGCGCGCAGCCGACCCGCCCGGCGCCGATGACGACCACTCGCGGTCGGGCTGCCATCGCGTACCTCCTGGCCGGGGTTCACCGGGCGCGCCGAACGACCCGCCGGGCACGGGCCAGGTTGCGGATGGGGGTGTGTGTTCCGTCTTCTGCAACAAAGTGCGGGATCGCGGGGGCGCGTGTCAAGACCGCGCGAGGAAGGGGTTTTTCGCTTGCGCCCGGGCAGGTGAAGCCCGTAACGCGGACGCCGGCAGAGGCGATCCGACGCCGGGGGAGTGTCAGCCGGCGTAGTAGCCCAGTTGCGCCGAAAGTTCTTTCGCCGCTTCGGTCATCGGCCGCACGATCTGCTTGATCCGCTGCTTCGACAGCCGGTACGACGGCCCCGACGCGCTCATCGCCGCCACGACCTCGCCGCCCGGGCCGTGGATCGGCACCGCGACGGCGTGCATGCCGAGCTCCAGCTCCTCGAAGCAGGCCGCGTAGCCGTCCTCGGCCACGCGTTCGACTTCCGACTCGAGCTCCTCGGGGTCCACGGTCGTGCGCGGCGTGTACTGCTCGAGGCCGTGGCCGAGCACGCGCTTGCGGTCGGCCTCGCCCATCGCGGCCAGCAGCACCTTGCCGCTGGAGGTCGCGTGCAGCGGCGTGCGCTGCCCGGTCCAGTTCTGCGTGGTGATGGCGGCCGAGCCGCGGGCCTGGCTGATGTTGATGGCCACGCCGTCGTCGGCGATCGCGATGTTCACGGTCTCGCCCAGCTCCTCGGCCAGCGCCTGGCAGGTCTGGCGGCCGAGCTTCGCGAGGTCCATGCGGCCGGTCGCCGCGCCGGCGAGGCGGACGATGCCGAACCCGATCGCGTACTTCCCGCGCTCGCCCAGCTGCTCGACAAGGCCGTGCTGTTCCAGGACACTCAGCAGCCGGGACGCCGTCGACTTGTGTACCCCGAGCTCACCGGCGATCTCCGTGATCCCCGACTCCCCGTTGCGCGCGAGCAGTTCCAGCACGTTGATCGCGCGGTCGACCGACTGAACTTGGCTTCCCGTTGCGTTGCCCGAGTCCTGGTTCCGCATAGCGCAACACTAACGGCTGGGCGGCGATCTGTTCGGCTGAGCGGGCGAATCCCTTGACGGCGGGGGCCGGCGGGCCGCACTGTTGCGCACAGTGCACATCAACGCGCCATGCGCAACATTCACTCACCGCTCCCGGTTCCCGTGACCCGTTTCCCGGAGGCTTCCCGATGATCCGTGCCTGCGCCGTCGCCGACCTGCCCGAGGGCGAGTCCCTCCGCATCGACGGCCCGACCCCGATCGCCGTTTTCCACGCCGCCACCGGCTTCTACGCGATCGACGACACCTGCACCCACCAGGACGCCTCGCTCGCCGACGGCTGGCTCGAAGGCTGCTTCGTGGAGTGCCCGCTGCACGCGGCCCAGTTCGACCTGCGCACCGGCGCGCCGACGTGCCTGCCCGCGAAGGACCCCGTCCGCACCTACTCCGTGGTGGTCACCGACGGTGTGGTGTTCGTCGACGCGCCGGTGCCGGCCGTCCTCGGCGAGGGTGTCGCGTAGCTCTTCCCACCCGAGGCCCGTGGGGGTTCCCGAGCGCCTGCCCGGGAGCCTTCACGGGCCGTCCAACGCCTGCTCCGGCACGCCCGGATGGAGCAACCCGGGCTCGCGATCTTGATCTTTCTGGTGGTCAAACGCGCGGGTCGTGCTCGACGGCGGCGCAAGTAGTGCGAACATGTGCTCATGAAGGCACGTGTCTTGGTGGTCGACGACGACCCCGCGCTGGCGGAGATGCTCACCATCGTGCTCCGCGGCGAGGGGTTCGACACCGCGGTGGTCGCGGACGGTTCGCGCGCGCTGCCGGCGCTGCGCGAGCTCAAACCGGACCTGGTCCTGCTGGACCTGATGCTGCCCGGCATGAACGGCATCGACGTCTGCAAGGCGATCCGCGCCGAGTCCGGTGTGCCGATCGTGATGCTGACCGCCAAGAGCGACACCGTCGACATAGTGCTGGGCCTGGAGTCCGGTGCCGACGACTACGTGGTCAAGCCGTTCAAGCCGAAGGAGCTCGTCGCCCGGGTGCGCGCCCGCCTGCGCCGCACCGAGGCCGAGCCCGCCGAGTCGCTGACCATCGGCGACCTGGCGATCGACGTGCCGGGCCACGAGGTCACTCGCGAGGGCAAGGCCATCCCGCTCACGCCGCTGGAGTTCGACCTGCTCGTGGCGCTGGCCCGCAAGCCGCGCCAGGTCTTCACCCGCGAAGTGCTGCTGGAGCAGGTGTGGGGCTACCGCCACGCGGCGGACACGCGGCTGGTCAACGTGCACGTCCAGCGTCTGCGTTCGAAGGTCGAGAAGGACCCGGAGCACCCTGAGGTGGTGTTGACGGTGCGCGGCGTCGGTTACAAGGCCGGCCCGCCGTGATGGCCCGATGACGGCTTCCGCGGCAGCCGGCCCACCCGCCGGGACGAAGAGTCACCCGAAGGTGGGACGGCCGACCGCTTTCGCCCGAGCCACGGTGCGCCTCGTCCGGCGCCTCGTGGTCTTGGCGCGCCGCCGGGTGGTGGCGTTCAACGAGCTGTGGCGCCACTCGCTGCAGTTCCGCGTGACGATCTCGACGCTCGCGCTGTCGGCCGCCGTGGTTTTCGTGCTGGGCATGGTGCTGCAGAACCAGATAACCGAGCGCCTGCTCGACACCAAACGCAAGGCCGCAGTCGAGCAGACGCAGGCGCTGGCGGACACCGCGGCGCGTGAACTGGTGGGCGTCGGCGGCGAGTCGCCGGACGCGCTGCACACCCGGCTTGAGAACGCGTTGAAAAAGATCTCCACGACTTCGGCGTCGCCCACGGGGTCCACGGCGGGCACGTTCGAGCCGGTGCTCGCGAGCGTCGGACGCGACCAGTCCGACGCCGACCCGGTGTTCGTGGGGCCGTTCACGTCGGTGCCGGTGCGGCTGCGCCAGTTCGTGGAGGGCGACAACCTCGCGCGCGTCGAGCACACCGTCTCCGAGAACGGCGCGACGACCACGTACCTCATCGTGGGCACGCCGCTGAGCTCGGTGGCGAGCCCGCTGCAGCTGTACTTGCTGTTCCCGCTGACCAGCGAGCAGAACACCGTGTCGACCGTGCAGAACACGCTGCTCGTCGGCGGGCTCGTGCTGCTGCTGTTGCTGGCCGGCATCACGAACCTGGTGGTCCGGCAGGTGGTGCGGCCCGTCCGCCAGGCCGCCGCGGCGGCCGAGCAGTTCGCGGGCGGGGACCTGGAGCAGCGCCTCGCCGTGGTCGGGGAAGACGACCTGGCGAAGCTCGCCGTGTCGTACAACGGCATGGCCGCGAGCATCCAGCGCCAGATCCGCCAGCTCGAGGAGTTCGGCGGGCTGCAGCGCCGGTTCACCTCCGACGTCTCCCACGAGCTGCGCACCCCGCTCACCACGGTCCGCATGGCCGCCGACGTGCTGCACGCGTCTCGCGAGCAGTTCCCCGCCGGCCTCGCGCGGTCCACGGAGCTGCTGGTCGACGAGCTCGACCGGTTCGAGGCGCTGCTCGGCGACCTGCTGGAGATCAGCCGCCTCGACGCGGGCGTCGAAGAACTGTCGGCCGAGTACATCGACGTGCGGCCGATCGCGACGCGCGCCGTCGAGCAGGTGCGCGTGATCGCCGGGACCGCGGGCAGCTCCGTCGAGCTGATCCTGCCCGAGGAGGACGCCTCCGCCGAGGTCGACGCCCGGCGCGTGGAGCGGATCCTGCGCAACCTGCTGGGCAACGCCGTCGACCACAGCGAAGGCAAACCCGTGCAGCTCACCGTCGCCGTGAACGAGACGGCGGTGGCCATCACCGTGCGCGACCACGGCGTGGGCCTGCGCACTGGCGAGGCCGACCTGGTGTTCAACCGGTTCTGGCGCGCCGACCCGTCGCGCAACCGGCGCACCGGCGGCACCGGCCTCGGCCTGGCGATCAGCCAGGAGGACGCGCGGCTGCACGGCGGCGTCCTCGACGCGTGGGGCGAGCTCGGCCAGGGCGCCTGCTTCCGGCTCTTGCTCCCGCGCCACCAGAACGTGCCGATCGAGGAGAACCCGCTGCGCCTGCCGCCACCCGACGCCACGGCGGAGATCACGCTGTCGCCGTCGTCGGTGCTCGAGGTGCAGCCGGCACCCGACGCGATCCTCGCCGACCGTGATCCCGAACGCGACGCCGACCGCGAGGAGGTCGGCCGGTGAGGCGTGTTTTCGCCGTGCTGGCGTGCTTGTTGCTGCTCGCCGGCTGCGCCAACGTGCCGCTGGAGTCGCAGCCGCTGGTCGTGTCCGTGGACTCGACGCCGCCGCTGGCCAACGACGCGCCCGAGCCGGAGCACGGCCTCGCCCCGCTCGACATCGTGCGGGAGTTCATCCGCAACAACGGCGACCCCCGGTCCAACAACGCGGCCGCGCGCGCGTACCTCGACGACCAGCAGCGCAGCGCGTGGAAACCCGGCCGGGCGATCACGATCATCGACAACACGTTCAGCACCGTCTACGAGACACCGCCTCCGTCGCCGTCCACGACGACGCCGCCGGACCCGAACGTGCGCAACGTGGGCCTGCGCGGGTTCACCCTCGGCACGCTGAGCGCCGACAGCGCGTTCATCCCCGGCTCCGGCCCGGCCGAGCAGACGATCCAGGTGCGCAAGCAGCCGAACGGAGAGTGGCGGATCTCCAGCGCGCCGCCCACGCTGCTGGTGACCGACGACGACTTCGAGGCGAACTACAACCGCGTCGCCGTGAGCTTCTACTCGCCCGACTCCGGCGCCTTCGTGCCCGACCTGCGCTATGTGCCCGCGAAACCGCAGTCGGGCCTGCCCGGGCGCGTGATGGACCTGATCCTTCAGGGACCGTCGGCCGGGCTGGCCGGAGCCGTGAAGAACCTGCTGGGCGACCAGGTCACGCTCGACACCAACGTCAAGAACAGCGACGACGGCTCACTGCTCGTGCAGCTCTCGGGGCTCACGGGGGCGAGTCCGGAGACGAGAACGCTGATCGCGGCGCAGATCATGCTGTCGATGCAGGCCGTCACGTCCACCCGCGTCCGGCTGCTCGCCGACGGCCAGCCGCTCGTGCGCGGCCACGAGTACTGGCGCAGCAGCGACGTGCCCTCCTACAGCGCGGCCACGTCGCCGAGCGCCGACCTGCTGGGCATGATGACAGTCGACGGGCGCATCCGCTCGCTCGGCGACGGCGCGCCCATCGCGGGGCCGGCGGGCAACGGCGGGTACGCCGTGGTCAGCGCCGCGCAGTCGATCGACGGCAAGCGGCTCGCCGTGGTGGAGCGCAACGGCGACCGCGTTCAGCTGCGCGTCGGCGACCTGGGCCGCGACCTTCCGCTGGTGGACCTCTCCGGCGGTTCGCTGAGCCGCCCGACCTGGCGGCCGGCGCCGAGTGAGGCCGGTCCGTCGGGCGAGGTGTGGACCGTGGTGGACCACTCGATCGTCGCCCGCATGGTCCTCGACCCGACCGGCCACTGGCTGCGCCAGAGCGTGAACGCCAACGACCTGCTCGCCCTCGGCTCCGACATCGACGCCCTGCGCCTCTCGCGAGACGGTGCCCGCGTGGCGGCGATCGTCAACGGCCAGCTCGTGGTCGCGGCGGTCGTGCGCAACGGCGACACCGTGACGCTGCGGGAGCCGCGCGTGCTCCAGCCGGGTGACCTGTCGGACGTCGTGGACCTCGACTGGGGTTCGACGGCCGACTCGCTGGTGGTCGTCACGTCGTCCAGTTCGCAGCCCGTGCAGCGCGTTTCCGTGGACGGGCGCCGGATGGACGCGTTCAACGGCTCGAACCTGACCGCGCCGGTCACGGCCGTCACGGCGGCGCCCAACCGGCCCATCGTGGTGGCTGACCCGGGCGGGCTGTGGAACGCCACCGAACTGGGTGAGGTCTGGCGGCCCCAGGCCCACACGATGCTGCACGCGTCGCCGTTCTACCCGGGCTGACGAGGGTTTCTCGCCCGTTTTCGATCGGCGCGGGCTCGAGGCGCCGAAACTGTCGGTGCCCGGGTGCACACTGCGAGTCATGGTTCTCGATCTGCTCGTCCCGGCCCGGTGCGCCGGCTGTGGTGCCCGCGGTGTCCCGTGCTGCGCGGAGTGTTCGCGGGTGTGGGGGTCACTCACGGAGGTGGTCCGCGCGCCGCTGACCGGTCTCGCGCCGGCGTACGCGCTGGCCCGCTACCAGGGCGTGGCCAAGCGCGTCCTGATCGCCTACAAGGAGCGTGGCCGTCGTGATGTCGCGCCGGCACTCGGTCGGGTGCTGGCGTCCGCGCTGGCGGCATTGCCGCGGGCCGGTGTGCCCCGCGCCGGGCCGCGCTGTGAGGGACACTCACTCGGTGGACCTTCGTTCGGTGAACCGGGCGTCGTCGGGTCTTCGCGCGGCGGTCCGCGGCTCGAAAAGCCCGTGGCCGCCGGGGGTTCCGCGGTCGCCGGCGATCTCATGTTCGCCGGGCATTCCGCCGCCGCCGGGGATTCCGCGCGCGCCGGGCCGTGGTGTCTCGTCCCGGCACCGAGCCGTCGCTCGGCTTCACGCCTCCGTGGTGGTCCGCACGTGCAGCGCCTTGCCGAGGCGGCCGCGCGCTGTCTCGCCCGGACGGGCGCCGAGGCCTTCGTCGCGCCCGCTCTCGAGTTGAAGGGCGCCCGTGACGCCGTGGGTCTCAGCCGGGCGGAGCGCGTCGCCAACCTGGCCGGGCGGCTGCGGTTCGTGCCCGCGGGCCGGCCTCCGCCGGGCAGCCGGGTCGTGGTGCTCGACGACGTGATCACCACGGGTGCCACGGCGGTCGCGTGCGTACGAGCACTCACCGACGCCGGGGTCGCCGTGTCGGCTGTGGTCGCGTTGCTCGCCGCAGGGTGAGCAGACGTCACCTACACGAGTGATGTCAAGAGGGAACGCGACGCGACGGCGGGCCGTTGTCGGGACATGAGGGTCAGGCTCGGAATCACGCGGGCGGCCGAACACCCCACCGGGGTGGCGGCTGCGGCGCACAGGGCCGTGACTCTCGGCTTCCGGGCTCCCGCACCGTTGCGCCGTAAGCGTGAAAACGCAGTGATCGCGTTCGGCCGTCAGGGGCGGGATTTCGGGCTGCACACGGGGGTTTCGCTGCGCGCCGTAATGGGTTCCCGAATCGTGACATCCCCCGGCCCGGGGGCTGTTGCGAGCGGCGTGATGAAGCTAACGTGCTCCGCTATCAGCAATCCCCGCAGGCAGGGAGGTGTGCAGCCCATGTCCCTGGCGCCGGAGGCGCGCTGAGTCCGCGCTCGAGCATCCGCCACGAGACGTCGTGACCGGCCATCGAGTTCTTCTCAGCCCACCAGATCCGGGCTCCGTCCCCGCAGTACCGGCGCCGTGTGAACACACAACAGCTCGCAGTCATCTCAGCGAGGGAGGTCGTGTATGGACATCGTCGTAAAGGGCCGCAACGTGGAGGTGCCCGACCACTACCGGGCACTCGTCAGCGAAAAGCTGGCCCGTCTTGAGCGCTACGACAAGAAGGTCATCCGGTACGACGTGGAGTTGTTCCACGAGCCGAACCGCCGGCAGGCGAAGAGCTGCCAGCGCGTCGAGATCACCGGGAAGGGCCGCGGTCCGGCCGTGCGCGCCGAAGCGTGCGCCGCGGACTTCTACGCAGCGCTCGATTCCGCCGTCACGAAGCTGGAGAACCGGCTGAGGCGGACACACGACCGGAGGCGCGTGCACTACGGGCGCAGCCGCCCGGAGTCGGTCGCCGAGGCGACCTCGATGGCGATGGCCGGCGGATCGCCGGACGCCGTCGCCCGTCCCACCGCGAGCACGGCGGTGCTGGAGGCACCCGCCGCGGACACGGCCGAACCGATCACCGAAGGTTTCGCGGCCGTCAGCTCCGGTGAGATCACCCTGCCCCAGCAGAAACGCTGGGAAGACGAAGATCTGGGCTACCAGCCCGGCCGCGTCGTCCGCGAGAAGAAGCACAACGCGGACCCCATGTCGGTGGACCAGGCTCTCTACGAGATGGAGCTGGTCGGCCACGACTTCTACCTGTTCAACGACTCCGAGTCCGGGCGGCCGAGTGTCGTGTACCGGCGGAAGGGTTTCGACTACGGCGTGATCCGGCTCGGCGGCTGAGCCCGTCGACCCGGCGTGGCCGGGGGGAGCCGGCCGGCGCCACGGGTGGCCCGCACGCGAGCGCGTGCGGGCCACCCGCGTCCCGGGAGTAGGGTGCGAAGGGGCCTCTCGTGACCTTCTGCGAGCACGTGCGTGCGCGGACCACTGTGTGTTCCCTACGATGTGGTGAGACGGCGGCGCCGCACTACGAGTGCGCGCCGTGCCCACAAGCCCGGGACCGGCTCGGGTGCGATCATGATCAGCTAGTGAGGTCGACCGGATGGTGCTGAACCGCCTGCTCCGCGCGGGTGAGGGCAAGATGGTGAAGCGGCTGCGCAACATCGCCGATCACATCAACACCCTCGAAGACGACGTGAAGGACCTGTCGGACGCCGAACTGCAGGCGAAGACCGGCGAGTTCAAAGAGCGGTACGGCAAGGGCGAGACGCTCGACGAGCTGCTCCCGGAGGCCTTCGCGGTCGCCCGCGAAGCCGCCAAGCGGGTGCTCGGCCAGCGGCCCTACGACGTGCAGATCATGGGCGGTGCCGCACTGCACCTCGGGCAGGTCGCCGAGATGAAGACCGGTGAGGGCAAGACCCTCACCTGCGTGCTCCCGGCGTACCTCAACGGGCTGTCCGGCAAGGGCGTGCACGTCGTCACCACCAACGACTACCTCGCCAAGCGCGACGCGGAGTGGATGGGCCGCATCCACCGCTTCCTCGGGCTCGAGGTCGGCGTGATCCTCGCCGAGCAGGACCCGCAGGAGCGCCGCCGGCACTACGAGGCCGACGTCACCTACGGCACGAACAACGAGTTCGGCTTCGACTACCTGCGCGACAACATGACGTGGTCGCTCGACGAGTGCGTGCAGCGCGGGCACAACTACGCGATCGTGGACGAGGTCGACTCGATCCTCATCGACGAAGCGCGCACGCCGCTGATCATCTCGGGCCCGGCGGACCAGTCGTCGCGGTGGTACATGGAGTTCGCCCGCCTCGCGCCGCTGATGCAGGGCATCGACACCACCACGATGGGCTCGCGCGAGCGCGTCGAGAAGGCCAACCTGATCAACTCGAAGTACCACTACGAGATCGACGTGCGCAAGCGCACCGTGGCGGTCACCGAGAAGGGCGTGCGGTTCGTCGAGGACCAGCTCGGCATCGAGAACCTGTACGAGGCCGCAAACACGCCGCTGGTCGGCTACCTCAACAACGCGTTGAAGGCCAAGGAGCTCTACAACAAGGACAAGGACTACATCGTCCGCGACGGTGAAGTCACGATCGTCGACGAGTTCACGGGCCGCATCCTGGTGGGCCGCCGCTACAACGAGGGCATGCACCAGGCGATCGAGGCCAAGGAGAAGGTCGAGATCAAGGCCGAGAACCAGACGCTCGCCACGATCACGCTGCAGAACTACTTCCGCCTGTACAACAAGCTCTCGGGCATGACCGGTACGGCCGAGACCGAGGCCGCGGAGTTCCACCAGACCTACAAGCTGGGTGTGGTGCCGATCCCGACCAACCGGCCGATGGTGCGCGCCGACCGCGCCGACTTGATCTACAAGACGGAGCAGGCCAAGTTCGAGGCCGTCGCCGAGGACATCGCCGAGCGGCACGAGAAGGGCCAGCCGGTGCTGGTCGGCACCACGAGCGTCGAGAAGTCCGAGCACCTCTCGAAGCTGCTGCTGAAGCTGGGCGTGCCCCACGAGGTGCTGAACGCGAAGTACCACGGCCGGGAGGCGCTGATCGTCGCGCGCGCCGGCAAGCTGGGCGCGGTCACGGTCGCCACGAACATGGCCGGCCGCGGTACCGACATCGTGCTGGGCGGCAACCCGGACATCATCGCCGACCAGGAGCTGCGCGAGCAGGGCCTGGACCCGGTCGAGAACTCCGAGGAGTACGAGGCCGCGTGGCCGAAGGTGCTCGAGGAGATCAAGGCCGGCGCCAAGGAAGAGGCCGAGCAGGTCCGCGACGCGGGCGGCCTCTACGTGCTGGGCACCGAGCGCCACGAGTCCCGCCGCATCGACAACCAGCTGCGCGGCCGTTCCGGCCGTCAGGGCGACCCGGGCGAGTCGCGGTTCTACCTGTCGCTGGGCGACGACCTCATGCGCCGGTTCAACGCCGTGATGGTGGAGCGCGTGATGACCACGATGCGCCTGCCCGACGACGTGCCGATCGAGCACAAGATGGTCTCCAAGGCCATCAAGAGCGCGCAGACGCAGGTCGAGCAGCTCAACATGGAGACGCGCAAGAACGTCCTCAAGTACGACGAGGTCATGAACGAGCAGCGCAAGGTGATCTACGCCGAGCGCCACCGCGTGCTCGAGGGCGAGGACCTGCGTGAGCAGATCGAGCACATGACCATCGACGTGGTCGGCGCGTACGTCGACGGCGCCACTTCCGAGGGCTACGCCGAGGACTGGGACCACGAGCAGCTGTGGACCGCCCTCAAGACGCTCTACCCCGTCGGCCTGAACTGGGACGACCTGGTGGAGGAAGGCGACCTCGACGCCGAGGGCCTGCGCCAGGCGCTGGTCGACGACGCCATCGACGCGTACAACAAGCGCGAGGCGGAGATCGACGAGCTGGTGGGCGAGGAGGGCGCGATGCGCCGCCTCGAGCGCCAGGTGATGCTGACCGTGTTGGACCGCAAGTGGCGCGAGCACCTCTACGAGATGGACTACCTCAAGGAGGGCATCGGCATGCGGGCGCTCGCTCAGCGCGACCCGCTGATCGAGTACCAGCGCGAGGGCTTCGACATGTTCCGCGCGATGCTCGACTCGCTGAAGGAGGAGGCCGTCGGCTTCCTGTTCAACCTCCAGGTCGAACGCAGCGAGCCGGAACCCGCGCCGCAGCTGGACCCGTCGGCGCTGCCCGCGGGCGTCACCTCGGCCACCGCCGCCGCGGCCGCCTCCTTCGGCAACGACAGCGGCCGCCACTCGCGCCCGACCCCGCCCCAGCCGCCCACGACCGACACCGAGTCGGTCCCGTCGGCCTTGCGCGGCAAGGGCGTCGGCGGCGGCGTCCAATCCGGACTGACCATGTCCGGCCCCGCCGAGGGCGGCGGCGTGGAGTCCCATTCGGACAGTGCCGACTCCGACAGCGCCGGCGCGGGCAACACCCGCCGCGAACGCCGCGCCGCCGAGCGCGCACAGGCGAAGAAGGGCAAGAAGGGCCCGCGTCGCTGACGCAGGTTTCGAAAGGGCGGGCCGCATTCGCGCGGTCCGCCCTTTTCGTGTGCTGTGCCGGGCCGCGTTCGGGCGACGCCAGGGGACGGTCTGGTCGCGGGCGGCACGCGGTGTGACCGCAGGCCAGTGCCGCCGGCGCGGCTTTCTCGTGCTGAGGCCGGTGTTCGCGCCTGGTGTGGCTGGTGCCGCGCCGTGTTCGGCCGGCGCCGAGGCAGCTTGTGGGCGCCGGCGGCGTGGTCAAGCGCGCGTCGCGGGGTTCGCCTCGCCTTCACGTGACGCAAACGGGGTTCGCGCATAACGTGGTCGATGGTGGTGCCGTCGAGGGGGAGAGCTGTGGCTGACCTGGAAACCTTCACGCAGATGTTCGCGCCCGAGCACAAGGCGGATCCGTACCCGCTGTACCGCAAGTGGCGCGAGGCCGAGCCCGTCGCCGAGATCGCGCCGGGGTTCCTCGTGGTGAGCGCGCTGGCGGAGGCGACGGATGTCGTGCGCGATCCCGCGTTCGGGCACCCGCGGCCCGAGGTTCTCGACCCGGCCACGCTGCACCCGGACGACCTGGTCGACGCCGAGGGCCGCCCGGTGGTGTCGTTCCTCGGGCTCAACCCGCCGGACCACACGCGCCTGCGCCGGCTCGTGTCGAAGGCGTTCACGCCGCGGATGGTCGAGCGCCTGCGCCCGCGGGTCGAGGACATCACGGCGCGCCTGATCTCCGACCTGATCGAAGCCGGTTCGGCCGATCTGATGACCGCGCTCGCCGCACCGCTGCCGGTCGAGGTGATCAGCGAGATGCTCGGCGTCCCGACGGCCGACCGTTCACGCTTCGCCGAGTGGTCGCACGCGCTGGCCCGCGCGCTCGACCCCTCGTTCCTCGTTGCCGACGCGGTACTCGAGGAAGCGGGCGAAGCCGGCCGCGAGTTCAACGCCTATTTCCGCGAGCTGGCCGCGGAACGCCGCCGCAAACCCGGCGAGGACCTCCTGTCGGACCTCGTCGCCGTCACCGACCAGGGCGACAAGCTCACCGAAGCCGAGCTGCTGGTCACGCTCACCCTCCTGCTCGTCGCCGGCCACGAGACCACCACCAACCTCATCGGCAACGGCGTCCTCGCCCTCCTCGGCACCGAAGCCGGCCTCCGCGCCCTGGGTGACGACGGCGCCCTCGCGCCCAACGCCGTCGAAGAAGTCCTGCGCCACGACTCCCCGGTGCAGCTCACCAGCCGCGTCGCGCTGCAGCCCACGCGCGTCGGCACCACCGACGTCGCCCCCGGCGCCCAGGCCATCGTCCTCATCGGCGCCGCCAACCGCGACCCCGCCACCCACCCGGACCCGGACACCTTCGACCCCACTCGCGAGCCCTCCCGCCACCTCGCCTTCGGCCAGGGCATCCACTTCTGCCTCGGCTCGCCTCTGGCCCGCCTCGAAGGCCAGACCGCCCTGCGCGAACTCGCCGTCCGCACGCCCACCCTCCACCTGGCCGGCCCCCCGACCTGGAACCCGACCATCACCATGCGCGGCCTGTCACACCTCCCGGTGGCGCTCGGCTGACGCCCGCGAGGTCTTACGCGGCGAACCGAGCGGCCGGCGCCGAGAACCGGCGACCTGGCCCGACCGCCGACCCGTCGTGAAAGCCCGCGCCTAAGAAGCGGCGCTGACCGGGCCGGTCGCCATTCCGCGACAGGCTCCTCGCGAAACGGAGAACCTCGTCGGCGACCTGACGCCGTGACCTGCTGTTTGGGACACCCGTCCCATCAAGCAGCCGACGGGCGCACCGGTACGGCACGCGCCGGACCCAGGCGCGGGGCCAGCAAGTGGAACCGCGTGCACACCCACCCCGTCCGCGTGCGTTCGAAGCGGGCCGCCAAGGCGAGCACCCGAGGTCCGCTCCGGATGGTCGTCGCGGCTTCCAGCGCGAGGTCCGTCGGATGACACAGGTGCAGCGCGCCGATTCGGTGGCGTGCGGCAGGCAGGCGGCTGTGGGTCAGGAGCCGCGCGAACAGGGCCGGGTCCACCAGGTTCTGCACCTGCGCCGCGGCGCGGCGGCCGCCGAGGACTTCGAGGATGGCGTTGAGGCGGCCGGTCAGCTGGCGTTCGCTCGGGGGTCCCAGCAGCTGCACCACGTTGTGGCCCGCGGGTGGCAGGTCGCGCACCGGCGGGCGGTGCCGCGTGATGTGGCGGACGGGGCGGGGCCGGGTGGCGGGCTCGCTGCCCGCGAGGCCCCGGAGGCGGTGGGTCGTCATGTGTTCCTCCCCTGAAACGCGGACGATCCGCTGCAGGTAGTGGCCGGGCAAAGCCGAAACCGGGACCGTCGGTGCCTGATCCGGCGAAATCCGCGAAACCGCCCATTTCGATCTGCAAGTTGCGCTATGTCCCGCATCGCTAGGGTGAGCGCGTGCTCAAAGGCTTGCTGGTCGACTACGCCGGCGTCCTCACCGACCCCGACGCCCACCTGCTCTACGACTACCTGCGCGCCATCCGCTCCGGCGGCACGCGCACCGGGCTGGTCTCCAACGCGCCTGGCGCCACGTCGGCCGTCCGGCACGAGCTGGCCGACTACTTCGACACGCTGGTTTTCTCCGGCGAAGTCGGCGTCGCCAAACCCGACCGCGAGATCTACCTCGTGGCCGCCGAGCGCCTCGGCCTCGCCGCGGCCACCTGCGCGTTCGTGGACGACGCCGCCCGCAACGTCCGCGGCGCCGCGGAGGCGGGCATGGTCGCCATCCACCACGTCACGATGGCGGACACCCTCGAAGAGCTGGCCGCTCTCTTCAGCTAGCCCGGCGTACCAGCTCGAACGACAGCACCGCGGCCGCCGCCGAGACGTTGAGCGACTCGACGTCGCCGGGCATCGGAATCGACACCCACTCGGTCACCAGCTCGGCCACGGCCGCGCCCACGCCTTCGGTCTCCCCGCCCAGTACGAACGCCGCCCGCTGCGGCAGCGCAACGTCGAACACCGTCGACTTGCCCGACGCACTCAGCGCGTACAGGCCGTACCCCGCGTCAGTCAGCATTTCCGCCGCCTCACGCGCGCTGCCGCACCGCAGCACCGGCGCGCGGAACGCCACGCCGGCCGAAGCCTTGACCACCATCGGATCCAACGCGGCCACCCCGCGCCGCGGCACGATCACGCCTTCCAGGCCGGCGGCGGTGGCCGTGCGCAGGATCATGCCGACGTTCGCGGGCGTCGTGATGCCGTCGAGCAGCAGGGCCCGCGCGGGCGGGCGGCGGTCGTCCAGCGCGGCGGCGAGCGAGCGCATCCGCGGTGCGACGACGTCGGCCAGCACGCCCTGGTCCTGCTTGCCGTTGCCGGCCAGCACCTTCACCCGGTGCGCGCTCGCGCGCTGCACCGGCACCCCGGCGTCCCTCGCGGCGCGCTGGATCTCGGCGGCGGCCGGGCCGCGGGCGGTGTCGGCGAGGATGACCTTGTCCACCTGCAGACCGCCGTCGGCCAGCGCTTCGAGCACCGGCTTGCGCCCGTAAACGGTCAGGAACCGGTCTTTCGGAGAAACCTCCGCCTCATCACCCACGCCGGTCAGTCTCGCACTGTGTAAGGATCGGCTCATGCCCGACCGCCTGTCCGCGCTCGACGCCTCGTTCCTGTACGTCGAGGACCACGCGACCCCGATGCACGTCGGCGGCGTGGCGATCTTCGAGCGCCCGCGCAGCGGGTTCGACTACGCGCAGCTGCTCGACCTCATCGGCTCGCGCCTGCCGTTCCTGCCGCGCTACCGCCAGCGCGTGCTCGACGTCCCCGGGCACCTCGCCCGGCCCGTGTGGGTGGACGACGTCGACTTCGACCTCAACTACCACGTCCGCCGCTCCGCCCTGCCCCAGCCGGGCACCGACGAGCAGCTGTTCGACCTGGTCGCGCGCCTGATGTCGCGACGGCTCGCGCCCGAGCGCCCGCTGTGGGAGGCCTACTTCGTCGAGGGGCTGACCGGCGACCGCGTGGCGCTGGTGACCAAGACGCACCAGTCCGTTGTGGACGGTATCGGCACCATCGACCTCGGCCAGCTCATCCTCGACGACGCCCCGGCGCCGCCCGAGCCGTACGAGGACACCTGGACCCCGCGGCGCGAGCCGAGCCGCGCGCAGCTGGTGTTCGACGCCGTCAGCGAGGCCGTGCAACGCCCCGGTGAGCTCGTGGAGAACGTCCGCTCCGCCACCAACGACGCGCTGACGTCGGTCGGCAAGGTCGCCGAGACGCTGGGCGACGTGGCGTCCACGCTGCGCACGGTCGTCAACCCGGCGCCGCAGGGCCCGCTCAACGTGCGCGTGTCCGGCGGCCGGCTGTTCTCCGTGGTGCGCACGCGGCTGGAGGACTACCGCAAGATCCGCGCGGAGCACGGCGGGACCGTCAACGACGTCATCCTCACCGCGATCACCGGCGCGCTGCGCGAATGGCTCCTTTCGCGCGGGGTGAACCTCACGTCGACGGCCACCGTGCGCGCGCTGGTGCCCATGGCCGTGCGCGACAAGGACACGGCCGAGTACTCCACCCCGGCGCTGGTCGGCAACCAGGTCGCGGCCTACCTCGTCGACCTGCCGGTGGGCGAGCCGAACCCCGTGCTGCGGCTGCAGCACGTCGGCCACGCGATGACCGAGCACCTCGACTCCGGCCGTTCCGTCGCCGCGCGCGGCCTGCTGAAGGTGAGCGGCTTCGCCCCGGCGACGCTGCATTCGCTCGGCGCGCGGGCCGGCGGCTCGCTGTCGGGCCGGATCTTCAACCTCATGATCACCAACTCGCCGGGGCCGCAGGAGCCGGTGTACGCGGGTGAGGCGAAACTGATCGAGATGTTCCCCGTGATGCCGCTGATGCGCACCCAGGCGCTGGCGATCGGGGTCACGTCCTACCACGGCGGTGTCTACTTCGGACTCAACGGCGACCGCAAGGCCGCGTTCGACGTCGACCTGCTCGGCGGGATGATCGAAGAAGCGTTGGAAGAGCTGAAGGGTGCGCACTGGTGAGGGTCTACATTCCGGCGACGATCGCGATGCTCCGCGAACTCGAGTCGAACGGCGAGTTTCGCGCTCGCAGTGGGACGGCGTTCGCGTTGACGCCCGCGCTGCGGGAGGCGTATGTGAGTGGCTCTGATGAGGAGCTGGAATATGCAGCGTTGCTGGACGCTGCGCGGGCGTCGCTGCGGTTGATCAATGCCGAGGAGAAGGGCGAGCCTCGGCGGGCGGTGGTGTCCGCTGATGTGGACGGGGTGACGTTGCGGGCGGATCTTGATGCTGCTGTTGTGCGGTTGGGTGGGCCGGTTGCCCTCTCGCAGATTGCGGCGATTCATGTGGATTCCGCCGAGGCGGCGGACGCGGTTGCGGCGGCTGCGGCGGTGATCGATGCTGCGGATTTGGGGGATGAGGACGCGGAGTTTGTGCTGGGGGATGCGGAGGATCATGAGTTGGCTTGGTATGCGCCGCAGGAGTTGCCGTTTTTGTTGGAGTTGATGTAGTCCCTTTTTTTTTGGGGGGGGGGTCGAGGGTTTTAAAGAAGAAAAGAGTGTCCTCGCCGGACGGGCAGGTCTCCGAGATGGTGGGGTGGGTGGGGACGTCGCGTTCGTGGGTGGCCTGCCGCCATCTCGTCGACCTCCACAAGGGCTATCACGCCGCGTCAAGGGGGCGGGTTGGGTGGGCGGGGCGGGTGTGGGGGTGTGGAGGGTGCCCCCTTGACACGGCGTGATTGGGCTGCGCCAGGTCGACGAGATGGCGGAGAGGCCGCCCACTTGTGGGGGTTGGGGTGAGGTTGCTTCTGTCTGTTGTGGACGGAGGTGTGTCGAGTGCGTTTTGTTGCTTGCTAGTGGGTTGTTAGGCCGTTGATCATCAGAGTCACCGTGAAGTCGAAGCGGGAGTGGCCGTCGCCGGCGGTGAGTTCGGTGGCGTGGCGGGTGGTGTGGGGGAATTGGGCGGCGGGTAGGGATGCCAGGCGGTGGCGGAGTTCGTCGCGGTCTTGGACCCAGGTGGTGTCGTCGTGAGGGGAGTGGTGGTGGGCGATGGAGAGTTCGAGGCAGTAGGACGCGACGTAGAGCAGGAGCGCGTCGATGGCCCACGCGGCGGGCTGGGGGGCGACGCCGCCGGTGAGCAGGATGGCGAGTAGGCCTTCGTTGATGCGGACGGCTTGCAGGTCGGTGGGGACCATGGCGAAGGCGGCGGCGGAGATGCCGGGGTATTTCAGGTACTGGTCGCGTAGTTGTTCGCACACGTCGCGGATTTGGTGGCGCCACTCGTCGGCGGACGGGGTGGGGAGCGTGAGTTGCGAGCAGAGGCGGCCGATGAGCAGGTCGCCGAGGTCGGCTTTGTTGACGACGTGGTTGTAGAGCGACGCGGGGCCGGTGTCCAGGGCGTCGGCGAGGCGGCGCATGGTCAGGGCCTCGTAGCCGTCGCGGGCGATCACCTCGAGCGCTGTGTCGATGACCTGTTCCACGATCGGTGTCTTGTGGCGGCGCCGTGGTCGGGTGTCGGCCTGGAGGGTCGGCGGCTGGTGGCGCGCCGCGCGTCGCTCGCGGGGGTTCACGAGGGATCAGCGTAGTTGACACGAACAACGTTCGTAAGTAGAACATTGTTCGTGTCTGATGAGCGCGTGGACGTGATCGTGGCCGGGGCTGGGCCGGTGGGCCTGGTGCTCGCCGCGGAGCTGGCGCTGGCCGGGGCGAAGGTGCAGGTCCTCGAGCGGCTGGCCGAGCCGGACGGGGCCGTGAAGGCCGGTGCGATCAACGTGCCGACGGCCGAGGCGCTCGACCGGCGAGGGTTGCTGCCCGCGGCCGAGCGGGTGCAGCGGGAGATGCTCGGGCAGGTGGGGTCGTTCGCGCGGCTGGTCGAGAAGCGGGACGGGCCGCGGTTCACCGGCCACTTCGCGGGCATGGTGCTCGACGCCGACCTCGTCGACTGGGCCGATCCCGACCTCGCCGCCCACACCGCCGTCGACGGCGCGCGGCTGGTGCCGCAGCGGGAGCTGGAGGCGCTGCTGGCCGAGCACGTCGCGCGGCTCGGCGTGCCGGTGCGGCGGGGGGCGGAGGTGACGTCGCTCGAGGACACCGGCGACGGCGTGGTCGTGGGTACCACGGCCGGCCCGGTGCGCACGGCGTGGCTGGTGGGCTGCGACGGCGGGCACAGCGCGGTCCGCCGCCTTGCGGGCATCGACTTCCCCGGCACGGCGCCTGAGCTCACGGGGCGGCTGGCGGTCGCCGACATCGCCGACCCGGAGAAGCTCGCCGACGGCTGGGTGTGGTCGGCCGCGGGCGCCTACCGCTGCGGCCCACAGCCCGGCCGCGTGACCACCGTCGAGTTCGACGGCGGGCCCGCCGACCGCACTGCGCCCGTCACGCTGGAGGAGGTGCAGAGCAGTCTGCGCCGCGTCTCCGGCACCGACGTCACCCTCACCGCCCTGCGCGGCACGGCCACGCGCTGGACCGACAACACCCGCCAGGCCGCCGCCTACCGCCGCGGCCGCGTGTTCCTCGCCGGCGACGCCGCCCACGTCCACCCGCCCTTCGGCGGCCAGGGGCTCAACCTCGGCGTCGGCGACGCGATGAACCTGGGCTGGAAACTGGGCGCCGTCATCGCCGGCTGGGCGCCCGACGGCCTGCTCGCCACCTACGACGCCGAACGCCGCCCCCTCGGCTCCTGGGTCCTCGACTGGACGCGCGCCCAGATCGGCGTCCTGCGCGGCGACGCCAAGTCGGCCGCGCTGCGCACCGTCGTCGCGGACCTGCTCGCCACCCCCGACGGCGCCACCCACGCGGTCAAGAAGATCTCCGGTGTCGCCCAGCGCGTCGACCTTCCCGGCGACCACCCGCTGATCGGCCGCTACGCCCCGGACGTGTGGCTCTCCGACGGCTCCCGCCTCGCCGACCACGCCCACTCCGGCGGGTTCGTGCTGCTCGACCGGACTCCGGACGGCGCCTTCTCGCGCCTCACCGCGCCGTGGTCCACTCGCGTCACGACCGTTCCCGACGGTTCTGCCGCCCCGGCCGGCCTCCTGCTCCGCCCGGACGGTGTCGTCGCCTGGGCCACGGACACGCCCGACCCGGCCGGTCTCGCCTCGGCCCTGCAGCAATGGGCGGGCGCGTCCTCACCCGACCACGCGCCGGTGGCCTGAGGACCGCGCGCGTCAGCCGCCGACGAGCGTGCCGACCTGGTCCGCCGCCGGGGCCGTGACGTTCACCGGCGCGCCCCACGCCGAGTAGCGCGCCGTGATGCGGGCGCTGCCCTGGCCGCCGGCACCGCGCAGGACGGGAGACAGGTCGAGGACCAGTTGCAGGGGCCGGTTTTCGCCGTCGAGCCACAGGTCGAGGGGGACCTTCGTGTCGCCCAGCTGCGCGTCGGCCGGGAGGCCCGCGGGCAGCTCGGCGCCGAGGTGGGCCAGGTCGACGTCGACGCGGTAGTGGGCGGCGTCGGTGCCGTCGAGGGTCGTCGCGTCGCTGGACGTGAGCGTGCCCGCGGTGCGGACCTGTTCGAGTGTCCGCGCGGGGTCGTTCTGCTCGGCGAGCTGCGCGAGGCTGCCGCCGAGGACCTGGGAGAACGGGTCGCTGCCGTCGGGCGACACCTTCACCCAGGGTTTGCGGCCCGTCACCTGGTCGAGGGCGCTCGGGGGGACCTTCGCGTACAGCGTCTGGGCGACCAGGCGCAGCTCCAGCGGCTCGCCGACGTAGTCGGTGGTCATCTGCAGCGCCGTGCCGCCGGGGCCGAACACGGCCTCACCCTGGCCGTGGGACACGAGGGCGCCTGCGGCGACGTCGGTGGTGAACTTCGCGGAGTGGCCGGCGTTCGTCGCCGCGACGGCCGCGTCGGCCAGGGCACGCGCGTCGGAGAACCGCTCGGGCGAAGCCGAACACCCGCCGATCACGAGCAGCGCGGCGCACGCCACGGCCGTCCTGCGCATCCGGAAAACCCCGTCCTGACCGGCGGAAAGAGACCCTACAAAAGCACAGGCGCACCCGAAGACCCGTTCGGGGGAAGCGGCACTACCCGTAGTAATGCGAAGGGCGCCCCGACGAACCGGGGCGCCCCTTCAAACGAACAACCGCAGGGCGGTCAGCCACCCATCTTCTTGATCAGCTCGCCCATGTCGGCGACCTGGTCGGCCGGCGGAGCGGCAATGGTGACAGGGGTGCCCCAGTCGCTGTACTTGACGACGAACTTTCCGGTTCCAGCAGAGGCGGCGTTGCCGCCCATCTCCTTAACCATCTCGCTCTCGTCCATGCTGATCTGCAGTGGCAACTGGTTCTTGTCGACCCAGATCTCCATCGGAATACGGATGTTCTTGCCCTGCGCCTCTTCCTTCAGCTTCGCCTTGGTCGCCTCGGGCGCAGCCTTCAACAACTTGTCGAGAGCCTTGACCATGTCGATGTCGACCTTGTAGTGGTTGGCCTTCTGGCCGTCGACCTCGGTCTGGTCGGAGCTGACGATCTTGCCGGCTTCCGAGAGCTGGTCGAGCAGCTGGGTCGGGTCGCTCTGCTGGCCCGCCTGCGCCATGCTCCCGGCGAGCGCCTTCGAGATCGGGTCGTCGCCATCCGGCGAGATCTTCAGCCACGGCTTGTCGGTGCCCAGCTGAGTCGCCTGGTCGGCGGGGATCTTCAAATACGTCGCGTTGTCGACCAAGATCATCTCGGTCTGCTCGCCATCCGCGTTGACCGTCATGTGGAAGGTCGTGCCCTGTGCGCCATACGCAGCTTCACCCTGCGCGGTGACGGTTTTGCCTGCCGACGTCATCTCCATCGACATCTTCGACGACTTCGACTTCTGCGTGCCCTGCTTCGACGCGGCCGCCAGCTCGATCACGTTCGAGAACGGCGCGGCCAGGCCCAGCTCCGGCTTCGCTCCCGTCGGCGAAGCTGTGCCGTTGTCACTCTTCGCCCCACAGCCCGTCAGCACGAGCGCCAGCGCGGCGCCCGCAGCGACAACGAAAGTGGTTTTGCGCATGCAATCCCCCTATGAAGGTCATTACTCCACCCGCAGTATCGCTGGATCGGGGCAACGGTTACGCCCTTCAGGTCACGATTTGGGTGACGAATCACCCGATGTGCCGTCCACCTGCGGAGTAATCATGGGACGCGCGGTGACCGTCGCCGGTTCCCGCCTACTCCGCGCCACCCGCCCGTGACACCAGCAGCCGGCGCAGCGACGCCAGCCGCTCGGCGCTCGCGCGGCCTTCGGTGACGACGGCGTCGAGCGCGCAGTTCGGGTCCTCCGGCGGGCCGAGGTGGCCGCAGTTGGTGGGGCACTCCTCGGCGGCCTCGGCGAACTCCTCGAAGGCGTTCACGATGTCGTCGGCGGTCACGTGTGCCAGGCCGAACGACCGCACGCCCGGCGTGTCGACCACCCAGCCGCCGCCCGCCAGGGGCAGCGGCAGCGCGATGGCCGCCACGGACGTGTGCCGGCCCTTGCCGACGGAGCTGACGACGCCCGTGGCCAGCGCGGCGTCGGGCACCAGGCGGTTGACGAGCGTGGACTTGCCGACGCCGGAGTGCCCGACCAGCGCCGTCACGCGGCCTTCGAGGCGTTCGGCCAGGCCTTCGGGCTTCTCGTCGTGGCGCGTGACGATGGCCGGCACGTCGAGGCCCGCGTAGCTCGCGAGCAGCTCGTCGGGGCTGGCCAGGTCGGCTTTCGTGAGGCACAGCACGGGCTCGAGCCCGCCCGCGTAGCAGGCGACCAGGCAGCGGTCGATGAACCCGGTCCGCGGCGGGGGATCGGCGAGCGACGTGACGATCAGCAGCTGAGCGGCGTTGGCGACCACCACGCGCTCGTACGGGTCGGTGTCGTCGGCGGTGCGGCGCAGCACGCTGGTGCGCTCGTCGACGCGGACGATGCGCGCGAGCGTGTCCGGCAGGCCCGAAACGTCGCCGACCAGGGCGACCATGTCCCCGACGACCACCGAGACGCGCCCCATCTCGCGAGCGCGCATGGCCGTGACCACGCGTTCGGGGTCGGCGTCCACCGCGCACGTCCAGCGGCCGCGGTCCTTGCCGATCACCATGGCGGTGACGGCGTCGGCGTGCTCGGGCCGGCGTTTGGTCCGGGGCCTGGTGCCCTTGCCGGGGCGAACCCGCACGTCGGATTCGTCCAGCTTGCTCCAGTCGCCTCGCGCCAAACCGCCCACCGTCCTCCCGGTCCGTCCTGCCTGGTCGAAATGATCCCATGCCGGTCGCGCCCGGCCCGGCCTGCGTGTAACGATGGCGTCTTGAGAGGTGCGAGGAGGCTGGCATGTGCGGCCGTTACGCGGCGACGAAGGACCCCGCGAAGCTGATCGACGAGTTCGCCGCGGTCGACCTGACCGAGGGTGCCGCGCGCGAGGACTACAACGTCGCTCCGACGAAGAACGTCGTCACCGTGGTCCAGCGCCACCCCCGCGACGCCGACGGGCAGGTGCTCGAGGACGAGCCCGCCGAGCGGTCGCTGCGGATCATGAAGTGGGGCCTCGTGCCGTTCTGGGCGAAGGACCCCTCCGTCGGCTCGCGCATGATCAACACGCGCGCCGAGACGGCGGCTGAAAAGCCTGCGTTCAAACGGGCTCTGAAGTCGCGCCGCTGCCTGGTGCCGGCCGACGGCTGGTTCGAATGGCGCCGCACGGGCAAGGAGAAGGAGCCGTTCTACATGACGGATCCGTCCGGCGCGTCGCTCGCGTTCGGCGGGATCTGGGAGAGCTGGCGCCCGAAGGACGGCTCGCCGGACGAGCAGCCGCTGATCACCTTCTCGATCATCACGACCGACGCCGAGGGCCAGCTGCGGAGCATCCACGACCGCATGCCGCTGATCGTCCCGCGCGAGCACTGGGACGGCTGGCTCGATCCCGATCAGTCCGCCGTGGACGGTCTGCTCGTGCCGACGCCGCCGGACTTCGTCGAGTCGCTCGAACTGCGCCCGATCTCCACGCTGGTCAACAACGTCCGCAACAACGGCCCCCAGCTGCTCACGCGCACCGAACCCTCGGTGGACTCGGACGCGCTGTTCTGATGACCACCCTCGAGATCGACACCCCCCACGGCCCCGCACGCGCCGAGCTCCACTGCGCGAAGGACGGCGCGGCGGTCCTGCTGCTGGGCCACGGCGCCGGCGGGGGAATCGGGGCGAAGGACCTGGTCGCGGTCGCGCGGGCCGCGAAGGCGGCCGGGGTGCACGTGGCTCTGGTGGAGCAGCCGTACCGGGTGGCGGGACGCCGGGCTCCCGCGCCCGCGAAGCAACTGGACGCCGCTTGGCTGGCCGTGGCGGACGAGCTGTCGGCACACTTCGACGACCTGCCGCTGGTGTTCGGCGGCCGTTCTTCGGGCGCTCGGGTGGCTTGCCGGACTGCTTCGGCCGGCCAGGCCGTGGCCGTGTTGTGCCTGGCGTTTCCCGAGCACCCACCCGGCCGGCCCGAGAAGACGCGCCAGCCGGAGCTGGACGCGGTGGAAGTGCCGACCCTGGTCGTGCAGGGCGAGCGGGACCCGTTCGGCCGCCCCGCGGCGGGCCCGCACCACGAGGTGGTCATGGTCTCGGGTGACCACACCCTGTCGGCCGACCTGGACGCGGTGTCGCGCGCTGCGGCGGAGTGGCTCGGGCGGGTGTTGAGGCCGCACCTCTGACAGGTGATGGCTGCTGTCTGTTCATGGACTGGGGTGGCAGGTAGGCCGGTCATGTTGTGATGGCGGTGGGCCCGGTGATGGGTTGCTGTGGTGGGTGGGCCTGGGTCGTGATGGCCGATCGGCCCGGTCCTGAGTTGTGGTGGCGAGCGGGCTGGCCCTTGCGTGGGTTGAATGGGCCGGACCGTGTGTCGTGGCCCTGCTCTCGGCAGTGGGTTACGGCAGTTGTCCACAGGTTTCCGCAGTTGTGGACAACTCGGCCCTCGTGGCGGCTTACCCCCGGTTTTGTCGGAGGGGGCCGGTAGAATGGAACGAGGGACGCCCCCGGGAGGGTGGGGGCTTGTCCGGCGGTGAGGTAGGCCGGCGCAATCGGTGAAGTGACCCGGAGGAATCGGCAGTCGGCCGGCGAAGCCTCGAGGTCCGGACCTGCAGCGCTCTCGTCAGACGGCCGCTCGACCAGCGATCGGAGCGTCAGGCCGAGACCCGCCAAGCAGCGGCTCGATCGGCGAAACGGCCCGGCGAAAACCGCTCAGCCGGCGACCGAAGCCTCGAAGACCGGGCCGGCACAACCGGTGAAGTGACCCGGCGAGAGCTGTGAAGCGGCCCGGCGGGAGCCGTGAAGCGGCCCGGCGGGAGCCGTGAAGTGACCCGGCGGGAGCTGTGAAGCGGCCCGGCGAAAGCCCTCAGCCGGCGATCGGAGCCACCACAGCCCCCGTCAACCGCACCAGATCGCCAGGCGCCAGTTCCACCTCGAGACCCCGGCGCCCGGCCGAGCAGTACACGGTCGGAAACTCCGAAGCCGACGAATCCACCACCACCGGCAGGCGGCTGCGGTGCCCCAGCGGTGAAATTCCTCCGAGGACATACCCCGTGGCCCGCTGAGCAGCCGCCGGGTCGGCCATCCGGGCCTTCTTGCCCCCGGCCGCGGCGGCCAGGGCTTTCAGGTCCAGTGACCCGGTGACCGGCACCACGCCCACCGTCAGCTTGCCGTCGACGTCCGCCACCAGTGTCTTGAAGACGCGCGCCGCCTCCAGTCCCAGGGCCTCGACGGCCTCCAGGCCGTAGGACTCGGCGCGCGGGTCGTGGTCGTACGAGTGCAGCGTGTGCGCCACCTTGTGTTTCGTCAGCAGCGCCGTCGCCGGTGTTCCCTTGCCCGCCATGGGATCGGAGTCTACGAAGGTCTCGGGAATGGACGCCCGCCACGTTCTGTTGAAAGAAACGTGACCACGACGCTTACCACTGCCCGCCCTCGTAGGCGCAGCACCGAGCAGGGCCTTCCGAGCCCCCGCGTAAACTCGGCGTTGCCGTATGCGCAGAAGCGCATCGACGCCGAACGGGAAGGGAACGGTTTGCCGAGCACCCCGAACACCGCGCCGGAGACTGCGGCCGACGAGCTGGAGCTGGCGGAGCGCTTCGAGCGCGACGCGATGCCCCTGCTCGATCAGCTGTACTCGGCCGCGATGCGGATGACGCGGAACCCCTCCGACGCCGAGGACCTGGTCCAGGAGACCTACCTCAAGGCGTACGCGGCGTTCGCCTCCTTCAAGGCCGGCACGAACCTCAAGGCGTGGATGTACCGCATCCTCACCAACACGTACATCAACGGCTACCGCAAGCGTCAGCGGCAGCCGGTGCAGCAGCCCACCGAGGAGATCACCGACTGGCAGATCGCCAAGGCGGAGAGTCACACCTCCAGCGGGCTGCGCTCGGCCGAGGTCGAGGCGATGGACAACCTCCCCGACGCCGACGTGAAGCAGGCGCTGCAGAAGCTGCCCGAGGAGTTCCGGCTCGCCGTCTACCTGGCTGATGTCGAGGGCTTCGCGTACAAGGAGATCGCCGAGATCATGGACACGCCGATCGGCACCGTGATGTCCCGTCTGCACCGCGGTCGCGCGCAGCTGCGCGACCTGCTGGCCGACGTCGCGCGCGAGCGCGGCTTCATCCGCGGTGACCGCGAGGAGGTGGCGAAGCGATGAGCACGGGTGACGCGCCGGAGACCGAGGACAAGGTCCGCTGCGAAGAGGCGCTTTCGGAGATCTACCTGCTCCTCGACAAGGAGTGCAGCCCCCTGCGTGACGCCGAGCTGCGGCGCCACATCGAGGACTGCCCGCCGTGCCTCGAGGAGTACGGCATCGACGAGCAGATCAAGGAGCTGCTGCACCGCAAGTGCGGCGGTGACCTGGCGCCGGCGGAGCTGAAGCGCCGCCTGCGCGCCTCGATCCGCCAGACCGTGGCCACCCGTGGCGGCGTGACGGTCGAGCGCACCGAGATCACCGTCGAGCAGCGCACCGGCGAGTGACCCACGCTCTGAGCACGACAGCTCTGAAGGCGACAGTCTTCTGAAGACGACGACGGCCCCCGTACCAGCTGGTGCGGGGGCCGTGTCGCGTCCGGACGCCGGAATCAGGCGTTGGGCTTCTTGCCGTGGTTCGCGCCGTTCTTCTTGCGGTCGCGACGCTTGCGGGCGCGCTTCGACATACTTCACTCCTCGTATTCACACCGGATGGCCCGGGTGCGGGGTGCCGGAGCACCTGCCGGGCTCGGGTCAACCGCTCCAGTGTGTCATGCGTGCCCCGGCTCACCTGCGGCGCCCGTGCTGATCGGCGCCCGCTCTGGTTTGATGGGCGGATGACCGGAGGAACCGCGCACCACGCACTCGTGGTCGCCGAGTAGCTCGTGTCCACGCTTTCCGACCTGCTCGCCGAGAACACCGGCCTCCCGGGCGAGGCAGCCGACCACCTGCAGACCGTCGTCGCGGAGTGGCAGCTGCTGGCCGACCTGTCGTTCGCCGACTTCCTGCTCTGGGTCCCCGTCGCGAAGGACCTGCAGCCCGAGGGCGGCGATTTCGTGTGCGTCGCGCACGCCCGCCCCACGACAGCGCCCACCGCGCACCCCGAGGACGTCGTCGGCACGCGCTTCACCGTCGCTGAGCACCCGGAGCTGGCGAAGGCCGTGCGCGAGCGGAAGATCGGCCGCGAGGAAGACCCGCACTGGTACCGCGACCTGCCGATGCGCCGCGAAGCCGTGCCCGTGAGCTTCGGCGGTGAGGTGATCGCCGTGCTGAGCCGCGAGACGAACCTGGCCGCGCCGCGCGTGCCGAGCCCGCTGGAGATCGCGTACCTGGGCAGCGCCGGCGACCTGTGCCAGATGATCGTCGACGGCACGTTCCCGCCCTCGGGCGGCAACCAGACCGACACCCACACCAGCCCCCGCGTCGGCGACGGTCTCATCCGCCTCGACCCGAGCGGCACCGTCGTGTTCGCCAGCCCCAACGGCCTGTCCGCCTACCACCGCATGGGCCACGAGTCCGACCTGGTGGGGCAGCGGCTGGCGCCGTTGACGCGTTCGCTGATCCGCGACCCGTTCGACGCCACCGAGGTCTCCCACCGCATCATCGAGGCCCTCGACGGCAAGCCCTCCACCCGCACGGAGGCCGATTCGCGCCGCGGCGCCGTGGTGCTCTTCCGCGCGCTGCCGCTGCGCCCGTCCGGCCAGGCGGCCGGCGCGCTCGTGCTGGTCCGCGACGTCACCGAGGTCAAGCGCCGCGACCGCGCCCTGCTGTCGAAGGACGCGACGATCCGCGAGATCCACCACCGCGTGAAGAACAACCTGCAGACCGTCGCCGCGCTGCTTCGGCTGCAGTCGCGCCGCACCACGAGCGAAGAAGCCCGCCTCGCGCTCGGCGAGTCGGTGCGGCGGGTCTCGTCGATCGCGATGGTCCACGAGGCCCTGTCGATCTCCGTCGACGAGCGCGTGGACCTTGACAAGCTGCTCGACAACGTCCTGCCGATGGTCGGCGAGGTCGCCACCGCGGAGTCGCAAGTGGGGCTCACGCGCAAGGGCTCGTTCGGCATCGTCATCGCCGAGATCGCGACGCCGCTGGTGATGGTGCTGACGGAGCTCGTGCAGAACGCCATCGAGCACGCCTTCCCGCAGGGCCGCCCGGGCAAGGTCGAGATCATCGTCGAACGCTCCGCGCGCTGGCTCGACGTCCTCATCCGCGACAACGGCCGCGGCCTGCCCTCGGGCTTCTCGCTGGAACGCAGCGACGGCCTCGGCCTGCAGATCGTGCGCACGCTGGTGGAATCGGAACTGCGTGGGTCCCTGTCGCTGCGCAAGGTGCGCACCGACGCCAGCGGCGCGCGCGTGCCGGGCACCGAGGCCGCGCTGCGCATCCCCCTTTCCCGCCGGCTCTAACGCCAGTACTCGACGCGCTGCCCGTCGGTGTCGGCCACGAAGATCACGGCGTCGGCGCCGTCGAGCTGGGCGGGGCTCAGCGGCAGGTGGCCGGGCAGGATTGGCTCGCCCGTACCGGTCGACGCGGGCAGCGCCGCACGCAGGGCCGGCGCCGGGAAGAAGGCGCGACGCGTGGTCGCCGCGGCCAACTCGCCCTGGAGCGTGCCGGGTTCCGCGTGCGGGTTCGCGTCGGTGGCGACGAAGACGTAGCCCTCGCCCAGCGTCAACGCGACGAGCGCACCCGCGCTGCCCCACGACGCCTCCTCCGGGCCCATCTGCATGGTGGACGGCACGCGCTGCAGGTGCACGTTGTGCGCGAACACCAGGCTCGGACCGCGGTCCCGCTCCTGGGAGACCATCGCGAGCAGGTTCTCCGCCATCATCTCGGCGCGCAGGCTGAGCAGGGTCCCGAACCGATCGGGCGCGGCGAACGCCATCGCCGCGTGGTAGCGGAGCAGGCCCACCGCGGTGCGCGCGTACGCGGCGGCGAGGCGGTACCCGGCCGGGTCGGTGGGCTGCAGCACGGGCGCCGCGCGGTGCAGGGCGCTCGCGAGGTCGTCCGCGACGATCCGCAACGCGCGGGCGCGATCGGAGCCGCCGATGGACGCGGCCGCGTCGTACATGGCCTGCTCGTTCGTCCAGTCGTCGTCCTCGCCGAGCAACGCGTCCACGTCGTGGATCGAGGCCGGCCGCAACGCCGGGGGCAGGTAGTCGATCACGGCCGTCAGCGCGCGCCGCGGGCTCGGCGCCGAGGTGGTTTCCGTCGGCGCGTCGAAGCCGTGGAACCGCACCTGGTCCTCGGGGGCGCGGCCGGCGTTGTGCTCGCGCAGCCACTCGACGAGCTCCCGGTTGCCCGGCACGCGACCGAACCAGTGGCTGAAGCCGGTTTCCAGCACCTCGTCGACGTCGCCGGCGCCACCCGTCACGTAGTCGTCGACCACGGACGCGGCGAAGACGTCGATCTCCAGCGAGATCGACCGGTAGCCCCGCTCGGCGAGGAGGGCGAGAAGTTCGTTGCGCAGCAAGGGAAACGCGCGGATCCCGTGCGTCGGCTCGCCGAGCGCGAGCAGCGTGGGCGCGGCCCCGGCGAGTAGTTCGTCGACGGCGCGGCCCAGGCTCGCCGCGTCGCCGATTTCGCGGCCGATCCCGCGCAGGGTGGTGGCGGTGGACATGGATAACCCCTTCCCGAGAAACCTGTCCTCGACCGTATCGTTGAAGAATCGAGGGAAACTTCGCCGCGATTCACCTGGTCTTCAAGACTCAAAGCCTCAAACGGAGGTTCACCCTGCGACCGATCGACCTCGCCCGGGAGCACGGGTTGTCCGCCCAAGCCGTCCGCAACTACGACGACGCCGGCGTGCTCCCGCCCACCGAACGCAGCGACACCGGCTACCGCCGCTACACGCCGCTGCACGCGCAGGCCCTGCGGGCGTTCCTCGCATTGCGGGCGGGCCACGCGCACCAGCCGGCGGTGGAAATCATGCGCTCGATCCACCGCGGTGACACCGAGTCCGCCTACCGGCTCATCGATGCCGCGCACGTCGCCCTGCTCGCCGAACGCGACACCCGCACCGAGGTCGCGACGGCGCTGGGCACCTTGTCCGCGGCTCCGGCGCCGTTCCCCGGCCCGCCGCTGACCGTCGGCGAGCTCGCCCGCCGACTCGACGTGCACCCGGCGACGCTGCGCGCCTGGGAAACCGAGGGAATCCTTCGCCCCGAACGAGACCGGGCCACCGGTTACCGCGAATACGGCCCGGACTGCGTCCGCGACGCCGAGATCGCCCGGCAGCTGCGCCGCGGTGGCTACCTGCTGCGTCAGGTCGCGCAGTTCCTCGAGTCCTTGCGCGAAGCGGGCGGGTCCGATGCGTTGAGCGCCTTCCTCGACGCCTGGCAGCACCGGCTCGCCGCCCGCAGCCGCGCCTTGCTCGGCGGCGCCGCCCAGCTCGACGCCTACCTCACCTTGCGCGACTCGGTCACACCTGGCTGAGCTCGACCACCGGGAACTCGACGCGTTCCGGTGCCCGCCCGGCCTGCAGCATCCACGCGTCCCCGATGCCCTCGCCCGCGGCGATCGCTGCGACGGCGGACGCGATTTCCGCCGGAGAAGCCACGGCCAAGCCGTTCGCCACGAGCGTGTCCTTCAGCCCGCCGATCATCCGCGTCTCCACGAACCCCGGGCACACGGCGTCGAGCGTGATCCCCGAATCCGCGCAGGCCGGGGCCAGCGACCGCACCAGCCCGATGATCGCGTGCTTGCTCGCCGAGTACACCGGGTCGAACGTCGCCGGCGAGATGCCGGCGAGGCTCGACATCACGACGATCGCGCCCCCGCCGTGAGCCCGCAGCGCCGGGACGGCGGCGCGCAGGCCGAACATCGTGCCGTCGACGTTCACCGCCAACGTGCGGCGATAACGCTCCAGGTCGAAGTCGTCGAGCCCGCCCGCGCCGCCGGTGCCGGCGTTGAGGTGCACCACGTCGAGCCCGCCGTACTCGGCCACCGCCGCGGCCACGGCAGCTTCGTTGTCCTCGGGCCGCGTGACGTCGGTGCGCACGAACCGGCCCCCGACCTCGGCGGCGACCTCAGCGCCGGCGGCCTCGTCGACGTCGGCCACCACCACCCGCGCGCCCTCGGCCGCGAAGTGCCGCGCCACGGCGGCACCGATACCGCTCGAACCCCCGGTGATCAGAACGACGGTCATGGCAACGATTCCTCTCCGACTTCGGCCGCGATCGCGGCGGCGACACTCTTGCGCCGGGCGTAGACCCGCGTGGCGACCTCGAGCGCGAGGTACACCGCCACGTACTGCAGCCCGCTGATCAACGGCACCCGGTCCACCGGCAGCGCGTACGCCAGCACCACGCGCACCCCGGCGTCGAGCACGAGCACCACCCCCCACATCGCGGTGGTCACGCGCAGCACGTGGCGGTAGGTGGGCGAGCCGAGCCAGTTCCGCTCCATGCGTTCCCGCGCCGCCTGGCCGAGGAACGACCGCAGCACCTGGTACAGGAACGGTGTCCGCAGCAGCGTCGCCAGCATCCAGAGCCCGGCGGCCGCGGTCATCCAGCCGTCCTTGGCCAGCAGGAACCGCGGGCTGCCGGACAGGAAGGAAGTCGCGACGCTCAGCACCAGGATGCTCAACGTGAACACCGCGAGCGTGTCCACGCGCCGCTTCGTGACCACGGTCTGCACGGCGCGCGCGGCCGGCGCGACCACACCCGCCAGCAGCGCCAGCCACTGGTTCACGCCGAGTGCGCGCAGCCCGTAGAAGAGTGCGGCCGGGGCGATGAGGTTGATGGCGAGGTTGACGATCAGCTCCCGGCGCAGTTCCGGGGGAGTGGTGGGCTTTTCGGGAGGGGCGAGCGTGGCCATCATCGGACCTCGATCCGCTGACGGTCGCGGTGGCGCCAGGTCTTGGCGAGCACGGCGACGGTGACGGCGGCCAGGACGACCAGCGCGAGCCAGCCGATCCAGCTGCCGGTCGCGGTGAAGACGTTGCCGAGCGCCGGGTTGAGCACGCGCGCTTCGAGGAACAGGTACGCGAGCGGTCCCGTCGCGGCGAGGATGAGCACAGTGCCGGCGACGGCCGTTGCGAGCGTCCAGCGGCCCAGGCGCAGGTTCGCCACCGCCAAAGCGAGCGAAAGCACCAGCACGACAACGAAGAACAGCACCCAGAACCCCCACAACGCGGGGTCGAGCACCGGAACCCGTGTGCCGGACGCCGTGGTCACGAGCAGGGCCGAGCGCTGCACGAACAGCGCCACCACCAGCAGGACCGCCAGCACGATCCCGCTGACGACCTCGTTCCACGCGGTGGTCGCGGTGGCGTCGGAGAACGGGAGCTGGTCGGGTTTCCAATCCTCGTCGGGTTCCCCGGGACCGCGCTCGCTGCCGAACCGATCGACGAGTACATAAAGGACGGTGACCCCCGTGAACAGGTACACCGCGGCGGTCAGCGTCACGCCCAGGGGCGAAAAGATCGCCGCCGCAACGTTTTCGCCGCGCACCCAGTGCCCGATCGCGTTCACGAGGTAGGTGATCGGCAGCACGGTCGCGCTCAGCAACCGCATCGCCTTGGCGTAGTTCGGGTAGGTGGCCGGCCCGATCAGCACGGTCGCCTTGTCCGCGTACCGCGTCGCCAGCTGCGCCGGGTCGCCGAGCTCGGCCAGTGCCGCGTACTCGGCCTGGCCCGGGCTTTCCCCGAGCGAGACGCGGGCTTCGACGTCGTCGGCGATCGCGGCGCGCAGCTCGCGGTCGATCTCGCCGCGGTGCTTGCCCGAGACGTGCCGCACGGTGGCGGCCACGTATCGGTCGGTGAGTGTGGTGCTCATGGTTGTTCCCCCAGTTCGGTGTCTGCTTCGGTGTTCGGCTCCGGTTCCGCTTCGGTGTCCAGCCGGCTCAGCGCGGTGTCGATGGCGCGCCACTCCTTCTGCAGCTCCCGCGCGAGCTGCAGCCCGTCGCGGCTCGTGCGGTAGAACTTCCGCGGCCGGGTGCCCGAGGTGTCCCACTCGCTGGTCAGCAGCCCTTGAGCCTCCAGGCGGCGCAACAGCGGGTACAGCGTGTTGGCCGGCGCGGGCACCCCCGCGCGCTCCAGTGCGTCGAGCAGTCCGTAGCCGTACCCGGGCTTCTGCAGTGCCAGCAGGCTCGCCAGCACGACCGTCCCCCGCCACAGCTCCTGCCGATGCGCGTCCAGCAAGTCGGTGTCTTTCACGCTCACCACGATAGTGTGTGAGACACAGTATCGTCAAACGGCAATGCTGTGCGAGGTGTCAGGGTGTGTGAGAGAGGGGTGCGGCGAGGGGTGGGTCGCGTCCCGTTCAGGATTCGTTCGGGAAACGTTCAACCGTCGGGTAACCGCTCACCGGGAACTCGGTCGGCGGAGCGAGTTCACGCCGACGCGAGGAAGGGCGAAACGCGAAAGATCTTCTACCCCAGGGCAATCGGGCGGCGGGGTCAGTCCACAACGGACGGCGGGTGATGGGCCGGCGGCGCCGAAGAGGGCGCGGCGAAGACGCCACGACGCGCTCAAGGGATGTGGCGACGGTCCCGCCATCGCCGCGGGCGGGACGGTACGAACCGTGCGCGCCAAAAGAACCCTGACATGCCGAAGGGCCGGTACCGAACGAATCGGTACCGGCCCTCACGACGTTCCGCGGGAGGACTTGTTCAGTCCTGGTGAGGTGCAGTGCACCCGGGTGCGGGTGGTTTCACCTCGGTTGTTACGCTTAAACCGGATGGGTATCGCCCCAAGTCGCAGGCGGAGGGGACAAGAAAAGTCCCCTGCGACAAATCCAGTTCAGGGTTTGGTGCTTCTGAGCCTTCAGGCTCAGGCGATGGTACGCGTGCCGATCTGCGTACGGCGGCGCTTGAGCGCGCGTCGCTCGTCCTCGCTCATGCCGCCCCACACGCCGGCGTCCTGGCCGCTGGCCAGAGCCCAGGCCAGGCAGTCGGAAGCGACGGTGCAGCGGTGGCACACGGCCTTCGCCTCGGAGACCTGCAGCAGAGCCGGACCGCTGGTTCCCACCGGGAAGAACAGCTCGGGGTCCTCGTCTCGGCAGGACGCGTCGTGGCGCCAGTCCATGTTCGTGAGCTCCTTCATAGCGGCGCGGGAGGGCCGCGCCACAGTCGTCATGGCGGTCGTGTTTTTGGGTGCTTGTGAATGCTTTCACGAAGCACCGCGTTCGACAAGGGTTTCCCGAAGATCGGTGAGTCAGCTCACCCGGCCGAGCGACGCCTCTGACCTGCGGTTTCTGTCTGAAACGGACCACCCGGCGGAAGCGCGATGCGGTGAGCGGAGGTTCTGCGTCGACGAGCGGCAAAATGCACTTTGCCGCAGGCGATCAGTGGTCGGACCGTCACACGATTACTGTGAGTGCATCCGGAACGCTGTGGAATTCCACTCGCGTCCGCTGCCCGACGAGGTCGCCGTCGACCTGGAAGTTCACCGGTTCAGCTGCGTCGATGCGGATCATCGGCACGTCGTCGTGGCGCACCAGGTGCCGCCCGTGCTGGTCGCTCTTCGTGAGCAAAGCTTGGCGTACATGAGTGAACACGGTGGGCAACCGCAGACCGTTCAACGCGAACAAGCCCAATCCCGTCTCGAACGAGCAACCCGAGTTGAGGTGGACGGCGCGATCACCCAGGTAGGTCCACGGATCGGTGTTGGACACGAACGCGGTCACGACCTCGGCGGGTTCTTCGCCCGGGATCCGCACTGTCAGGGCCGGCCGGCCCAGCGGCGGCCGGAAGTAGGAGCGCACTGAGGCCTGGAGGTAGAGCGCCGCGCTCGTTTCCTTGCCCCGGCGTTTCGCGACGCGGCCCACCACGTCGGCGTCCCAGCCGAGCCCGGCGTTGAAGGTGAACCAGTGTCCGTCGGCGAGCCCGAGGCCGATGCGCCGGCGCCGGTCGTTCTCGAGCGCGTTCAGCAGCTGGTGCGTCGCCTCGACGGGATCCACGGGAAGGCCGAGGGCGCGCGCGAACACGTTGGCCGAGCCGCCGGGCACCACGCCGAGCATCGGGACGCACCCGAGCTCGCCCGGGTTTCCGGTGGAATCCGCGAGCAGGCCGTTGACGACCTCGTTGACCGTGCCGTCGCCGCCGTGGGCCACGACCAGGTCGAAGCCGTCGCGGGTCGCCGAGCGCGCCACGGCCATCGCGTGGCCGCGGTAGTCCGTCTCGACGACGTCGAGCTTCAGCTGGCTGGCCAGCGCGTGCGCCAGCACGTCCCGGCCACCGGCGGTGGTCGAGGTGGCCTGCGGGTTCACGACGAGGATGGCGCGCACTTCCGCAGCGTAGGTGACGTTCACCCGGCGCGAGAACCTTCGACGGCACAAGGTGACGCGAAGCTCAGCACGGTGAACGAGGCCGCAACCGCCTCGGAGGAATGCGCCAGTACTGCGTCCGGTGACCCTGTGGCGGGCAATCCTCCCTTGCGTACGGCGAACATCCGCTCGTCGTGACAAGTGCACCCGGGCCGACCGCCCGCTCATCGACGACAACCCCGATTTTCACGTGCCCGGCGCCCCGCGAAAACGGCCGACCGGGTGGCATACGATCGAAACTGCTCACCCACCGTGACCCGTGCAGGTCGGGTCGCTGTGCTCCCGCAAAGCAGCTTGGAAGGCCGCAGCCGTGTCGCTCGACGAGAACCAGCCGCCCACCCCGTTCGAGGTCCGGCTGGCCGGGATCCTCACCGCGCTGCCCGGTCTCGGGCTCCTGGTGCTGGGCGTCGTGATCCTCGTGCGCGGATTGGGAGAACCTTCGCAGCCGGGCAACAACATCTGGGCCGAGTTCGGCACCTACGCGGTGCTGGCGATCGCGTTCCTGGCCGCGTCGGCCGGGCTGGTCCTCGGCCGGCAGTGGGCGCGTTCGCCCGGGGTCGTGGTCGCGCTGCTGCTCATGGGCGTGGGCTGGTACGTGCTCGGCCCGTCCGGCCAGCCGGCGTGGGGTGTGCCGATCGGCGTGTGCGGCCTCGCGGCGCTCGTGCTGCTCTTCCGCCGCCCGGCCCGCGCGTGGGCGCTCGGCCTGCGCGAAGGCGAGACGGAGGAAGAAGCAGCCGAACGCGGTGGCCTCGCCGGGCGCCGTGAGGAACGCGAGCGCCACGAGCGCGACTGAAGTGTCCGGCCGCGTCAGCTTTCGGCGGCGAGCGCCTTCAGCGGCGCGTCCGTGAGCCGGTAGGTGGTCCACTCGTCCTGCGGCAGCGCGCCGAGCGCCCGGTAGAACCCGACCGCCGGGTTCCAGTTCAGCACCGCCCACTCCAGCCGCTCGTACCCCTGCTCGACGCACTCGGCGGCCAGCGCCGCGAGCAGCGCCTTGCCCAGCCCCGAGCCACGCAGCTCGCTGCGCACGAACAGGTCTTCCAGGTAGATGCCGTGCACGCCGCGCCACGTCGAGAAGCTCAGGAACCACAACGCGAACCCGCCGACGCGCCCGTCCACCTCCGCGACGTGGCCGAACAACGCCGGCGCGGGACCGAACAACGCTTTGTGCAGCTGCGGCGCCTCGAGGTGGCACTCTTCGGGCATGCGCTCGAACTCGGCGAGCGCGTACACCAGTTCCACCACGGCGTCGACGTCTTCGGGCCGGATCCGCCGGATGCGGGGGTCGGGCAAGGGTTCAGCCTTCCAGTGCGGGCAGCAGGTTCAGATGCTCGACCTGGGGTTCGCCGCGTTCGTCGCCCAGCACGGCGATGCCGGCCGGGTCCAGTCCGAAGTGGACACCCGCCGTGGACGGCAGGCCCACCCAGCGGGCCACCAGCACGCGGCTGAAGTGCCCGTGACCCACCAGGACCACGTCGCCGTTGTCGATCTCGCGGCGCGCGCGGTCGAGAACCTTGTCGGCGCGCGCGGCCACGTCGGCCGCGCTCTCGCCGCCCGGGATCGCGTGTGTCCACACGGTCCAGCCCGGGTCCGTTTCGCGGATCTTCGGCGTGGTGACACCTTCGTACTCGCCGTAGTCCCACTCGGCGAGGTCTTCGGTGAGCTCGTCCACGCGCAGGCCGGCGAGCTCGGCCGTGCGCTTCGCGCGTTCGCGCGGGCTCGAGATCACGAGCTTGGGGCCGCCGAGCAGGGTGCGCAGGGTGCCGCCCGCCGCGCGCGCCTGGTCCTCACCCGCCGGCGTGAGCGGGATGTCGGTGCGCCCGGTGTGCCTGCCGTTGACGGACCACTCGGTCTGACCGTGCCTGAGGAGGAAGAGCCGATGTGCCACGAGCCCGAATATAGCCCCGCCCCCGTTTGCGGGCAGGTCGCCCGCTGTGCTTACCTACTGACGAGTAGGTAGGTGGGGAGGTTCCGATGGGCACGAGCCCGACGTTCGCGCTGTGGCGCCGGCTGGTGGACAAACCGGGCGGTAAGCAGCTGTTTTCCGCCGCGATGTGCTTGCGGGTGCCGTACTTCGGGACGGTGCTGCCGTCGGTGCGGCAGCTGCGTCCGGGGCACTGCTCGGTCACCGCGCCGAAGTGGTGGGGTGTCCACAACCACATCCGGACCTTTCACGCCATCGCCGCGTGCAACCTCGCGGAGATCGCGATGGGCCTACTGGCGGAAGCGACCGTGCCGCCGTCGCACCGCTGGCTGCCCAAGGGTATGGACGTGCGGTACGTGGCCAAGGCGACCACGGGCCTGCGGGCCGTCGCCGAGTTGCCGCAGCTGCCCGAGTTCGGCGACGAGGGGTTCGACCTCCCGGTGCCGGTGCGGATCCTCGACGCGCGCGGGACGACGGTCGTCGCGGCGACCATCACCATCTGGGTCACGCGGAAGAAACAGCGATCGGAGTCACTCGCCAATTGACCCGGCCGGGTGAAACTTAACGCCGTTTACTGGGCGGATGCGAATACTGCTCAATTTCGGCCTTGTCAGCTCCGGAACCGCGACGACACCATGCAGGCATGCCAGCCCTGACGCGCCGCCGGTTCCTCGGCCTCGCCGCGCTGAACACCGCCGCGGCCTTCGGACTGACCGGGATTTCCGCCGCCACCGCCCGCGCCGCCACCAACACGCCGCTGCCCGAGTATTCGCCCGCCGTGATCATCGGGACGGGTTACGGCGCCGCGGCCACCGCATTGCGCCTCGGTGAGGCCGGCGTGCCCACGTTGATGCTCGAAATGGGGCAGCTCTGGCACGATCCGGGCCCCGACGGCAAGGTTTTCTGCGAGATGCTGAACCCCGACCAGCGCTCGATGTGGTTCAAGAACCGCACGCAGGCGCCGCTCGCGTCGTTCCTGTGGCTCGACCTCGCCAACCGCGACATCAAGCCGTACGCCGGGGTGCTCGACCGCGTGAACTACGGCGACATGTCCGTGTACCTGGGCCGCGGCGTCGGTGGCGGCTCGCTGGTCAACGGCGCGATGGCGGTGACGCCGAAACGTTCGTACTTCGAGGAAATCCTGCCGCGGGTCGACGCCGACGAGATGTACGGCAAGTACTTCCCGCGCGCCCGGGCCGGGCTCGGCGTGAACTCCGTGGACGAGCAGTGGTTCGAGACCTGCCGTTCTTACCAATACGCGCGCGTTTCCCGGAAAGCCGCGCAGAAAGCCGGGTTCACGACGACGTTCGTGCCCAGCGTCTACGACTTCTCTTACCTGGAACAGGAAGAAGCCGGCACTGTGGAACGCTCCGCGCTCGCGTCGGAAGTGATCTACGGCAACAACCACGGCAAGCGTTCGCTGGACAAGTCCTATCTCGCGGCCGCACTCGGCACCGGCCACGTGGCGATCCAGGCGCTGCACGAGGTCCGCGAAATCATCCAGCAGCCCGACGGCACGTACACGCTCGTGGTGCGCGAAATCGACCCGTACGGCGCGGTCGTGGCGACCAAGCACGTGAGCGCCAAGCACCTTTTCCTCGGCGCCGGCAGTGTCGGTTCCACGGAATTGCTGGTGCGAGCTCGGGAAACCGGCCGGCTGCCGGACCTGCCCGACGCCGTGGGTCAGGGCTGGGGCACCAACGGCAACGTGATGCTCGGGCGCGCCAACCACGTCTGGGACACCACGGGCAGCCTGCAGTCCGGCATGCCCGCGCTCGGGATCGACAACTGGAACGACCCCGTGCACCCGGTCTTCGCGGAGATCGCGCCCGTGCCGGCCGGGCTCGAGACGTGGGTGAGCCTGTACCTCGCGATCACGAAAAACCCGGAACGTGGGCACTTCACTTACGATGTGGCTTCGGATTCGGCGAAACTGCTGTGGACGGCCGCACAGGGGCAGCCGTCGATCGACGCGGCCAAGGCGCTGTTCGACAAGATCAACGCGGCCAACGTCACCATCTACCGCTACGACCTCTTCGGTGACACCCGCCCGTTCGAGAACCGCTTCACCTACCACCCCCTCGGCGGCCTCGTCCTCGGCGACGCGACCGACGACTACGGGCGCGTGAAGGGCTACCGCAACCTCTACGTGACGGACGGCTCGCTCATCCCGGGCAGCACGGGCGTGAACCCGTTCGTCACGATCACGGCCTTGGCGGAGCGCAACGTGGAACGGGTGCTGGCGGAGGACGTGCTGGCCTGAGGCCTCACGTCCCGAGATCGGCCAGCGCGGAGACGAACCCGCCGGTCCGCTCGCCGAGCCCGCCGAAGAACCGCGCGTCGGCGTCTTCGACGTCGTGCAAAGCTTTCGCGACGAGCGCCGAGCCGGCTTCCGTGAGCTGCACCCGCTTCGCGCGCGCGTCGGCCGGATCGTCGGCGCGCGTGAGCAGCCCGCGGTCCGCGAGCTTGCGCACGACCTGGCTGGTCATCATCGTGTCCGTGCCGGCCTGCTCGGCGAGCTGCCGCTGCGTGGGCGGCTCGCCGGAACGCGTGAGCCACCACGTGGTGGTGAGCAGCACGAACTGGACGTGCGTGAGGTCGTGCGGCGCCAGCGCGGCGCGCATCACGCGTTGCCAGGCCAGGGTGACGCGCCACAGCAGGAAGCCGGGGCTCGCGTCGGGGCCGGGCAGGCGGGACTCCGGAGCGGTCATGCCCGCAAGGATGCCTCGGCCAGCCGCGCCAGCGCGCGCATGGCGTCCGGGGTGTCCTCGGTGACGGCGGGGCCCAGCTCCGGCGGTCCGTCCACCGTCACGCGGTAGACGATGCGCGTGCCGTCGTCGATGTCTTCCAGCCAGTGCTCGAAGACGAGCGTGGCGTCGGGCAGCCGGGTTTCGTCGGTGAACCCGCGGCCGTCGTCGACGGCGGTGAGCGTGAACGGGATCGGCGGCTGGTCCGGCATCGTCATGGTGCCGCGGGTGCCCGCCTCGAACGGGCCGTCCAGCACGACTTCCCGCAGGCCTGCGTCCCATTCGGGCCAGCGGGCGGTGTCCGTCCACAGTGGCCAGACGGCCGACGCCGGCGCAGTGGTGGTCTCGGTGTGCTCGTACTCGTAAAGTGCCATGCGGGCATACTATATGCGCACATACTAAAAGGGCAACGGCGAGAGCCGGGCACGAGGTGACCGAAGTTCAGTGGTGAACCGAGCGCAGCTTCTCGTAGTACGCCGTGCAATCCGCGTACGACGGCAGGAGGCCCTGCGCCGCGGCCTCGGCCAGGGTCGGGGCGGAACGGTCCTTTTCGGACACAATAGGCGTCAGGTCTGCGGGCCACGGCAGGTCGAGCGCGGGGTCGAGCGGGCTGATGCCGTGCTCGCCCGAGGGGTTGTACGGCTCCGAGCACAGGTAGGCCATCGCCGTGTTGTCCTCGAGCGCGACGAACGCGTGGCCCAGGCCCTCGGCGACGTACACGGCGCGGAAGTCCTTCGCGTCGAGCAGGACGGCGTCCCACTGGCCGAAGGTGGGGGAGCCCGTGCGCACGTCGACGATCACGTCGAGCAGGGAGCCGGCCGGGCAGTAGACGTATTTCGCCTGGCCCGGCGGTACGTCGGCGAAGTGCACGCCGCGGATGGTGCCGCGGCGGGAGACGCTGTGGTTGGTCTGGCCCACGCGCATCGGGTGCCCGGTGGCGCCCAGGAGCGCGTCTTCCTGGAACGGCGCCACGAAGAGCCCGCGCTCGTCGGGGAATGCGCGCGGGGTGAACTCGTAGGCGTCGGCGACCTTCAGCGGGCGGAATTGCATGCACTCACCTTATCGAGTGCCGCGCGGCGCGAAATGCGGGTGGCCGCGATCACTGAATCGGTTCGGAACCATTCAACAAAACCGGACGGACGTCTTGGGAATGGTGGTTTTTCGAGGGTTTTCCTCGGGAAGTCCGCGGAATCTGTGACATGAGCCGCACCGAGGGTTCGCCGCCGGAGGGGCTGCTGTCATGATTGGGAGACCGCAGCGTCCGCGGCCATCAGCCACACCCCACGGATCGGATGGCCGCTGTGACGCCTCGCCGACAGGCCGGCGCTACCGCGCTGGGCTGCCGTCCGGAGGACAAGTTCCATCGGCGCCGGGTGCGCCTTCGCCCGCCGCCAGTGGTCCCCCGCTCGCAGTCCCAGGAGTAATTCAGTGACGCAGATCCACCCCGCGAGTTCCGCGATCGCCGAGGGGCGAACGCCGGAAACGACGACAGGAACCTCGATGACCGACCAGGCCAGCACGGCCGCCACCGCCGCACCGGTGACGGACGCCGAGATCTTCACCGGGCACGAGGGCGGCAAGCTCTCCGTGGCGGCCACCCGGCCCATCTCCGACCCGCGCGACCTCTCGATCGCCTACACGCCCGGTGTGGCGAAGGTGAGCCGCGCGATCGCCGAGGACGCCGCCCAGGCGAAGCGGTACACCTGGGCCGACCGTCTCGTGGTGGTCGTCAGCGACGGCACGGCGGTGCTGGGCCTCGGCGACATCGGCGCGAGCGCGTCGCTGCCCGTCATGGAGGGCAAGTCGGTGCTGTTCAAGACGTTCGGCGGTCTCGACTCGATCCCGCTGGTGCTCGACACCGCCGACGTCGACGAGATCGTGGAGACGCTGGTGCGCCTGCGCCCGTCGTTCGGCGCGGTGAACCTCGAGGACGTCTCGGCGCCGCGGTGCTTCGAGCTGGAGGACAAGCTCAAGGCCGCGCTCGACTGCCCGGTCATGCACGACGACCAGCACGGCACCGCGATCGTCACGCTCGCGGCGCTGCGCGGGGCGAACCTGGTGCTGGACCGCGCGATCGCCGACCAGCGCGTGGTGATCTCGGGTGCGGGCGCGGCGGGGGTGGCCTGCGCGAAGATCCTGCAGGAGGCCGGCGTCGGCGACGTCACGGTGCTCGACTCCCGCGGCATCATCCACTCCGGACGCGACGGCCTGAACCCGATCAAGCAGCAGCTGGCCGCGACGACCAACAAGTCGAGTCTCACCGGCGGTCTCGAGGCCGCGCTGAAGGGCGCCGACGTGTTCCTCGGCCTGTCCAGCGCGACGATCGACCCCGAGCTGCTCGGCTCCATGGCCGCCGACCCGATCGTGTTCGCACTGTCCAATCCGGACCCGGAGGTCCACCCGGCCGACGCGGCGCGCTACGCGGCGATCGTCGCCACGGGCCGCAGCGACTTCCCGAACCAGATCAACAACGTGCTGGCGTTCCCCGGCGTCTTCCGCGGCGCCCTCGACGCCGGTGCGCGCGCGATCACCGAGAACATGAAGCTGGCCGCGGCCGACGCCATCGTCGCCGTCGCGACCGACGACCTCGGCCCCGACCGCATCGTGCCGAGCCCGCTCGACCCGCGCGTCGCCCCGGAGGTCGCGGCGGCCGTCGCCAAGGCCGCGGTGGCCGACGGCGTGACCGACTGATCGCTCGCGCCAAGAGAAGGGGCTCCCCGTCGCGGGGAGCCCCTTTTTTGGACTTGCCGGTCCATTTTCCGCCCGCCACGCTGGGGGTATGACGATCGACCTCGGCGCCTACGGCGTCTGGCAACCGGCCGCCCTGACCACCCCGGCGATGGCGAAGGAGATCGAGCAGCTCGGCTTCACCACGTTGTGGGTCGCCGGCCCACCGCCGGATCTCGCCGGCCTGGACGAACTCCTCGAAGCGACCTCGACGCTCGTGGTCGCCACGAGCATCCTCAACATCTGGCACGGCGACCCGGCCCTCGCCGCCAAGGCGTACCACCGGCTGGTTTCGCGGTTCCCCGGCCGGTTCTGGCTCGGCATCGGCGCGGGGCACCCGGAGCAGACGCGCGAGTTCACCAAGCCGCTCGCCGCGATCAAGGCCTACCTCGACGGTCTCGACGCGGCCGGCGTGCCGGTCGAAGGCCGCGCGATCGCCGCGCTGGGCCCGAAGATGCTGGAGCTCACGGCTTCGCGCGCGGGCGGGTCGGTGCCCTACCTCGTGCCGCCGTCGCACACGCGGCTTTCGCGGGCGGCGCTCGGCCCGTCCGCGTTGCTGGTGCCCGAGCACAAGGTGGTGCTCGACCCGGACCCGGTGCGCGCCCGTGACACGGCGCGGCCGCGCATCAAGCACCCGTACCTGGGTCTCACCAACTACACGAACAACCTGCGCCGATTGGGCTTCACCGACGCAGACCTGGCCGGCGACGGCAGCGACCGCCTCATCGACGCCGTAGTCGCCCACGGAGACGCGGCCGCCATCGCCCGGCAGCTCGGCGAGCACGTCGAGGCCGGCGCCGACCACGTCGCCATCCAGGTGATCACCACCCGCCACGCCACCCACGCGGCGATACCGGACGTCGAGCTGCAGGTCTACGACGACGAGGTCGTCAGTGTCTACAAGGCACTGGCGGCGGAGCTGCTCTGACGCGTCAGCGCAGCAGTTCCACCAGCCGATGCCGCGGCACGTCCACCAGCCGCAGGTCCACCAGGTCGCCCGGCACGTCGAGCGCGACGTTCGCCAGCCGCGCGTGCGCCCGCGTGAGGACTTCCGACGGGTCGTGGACCATGTCCGCGGTGACCACGGCATGGCGGTTGTCCGGCGTGCTGCGCAGGAACCGCAGGCGGTACTTGCCGGCCACGAGGTCGGTGAGTGCCGCCTGCGAGGCCGCGTCGGCGAGGTCCGGGTGGTTGTTGGGCACGAGCAGGGCCAGCCGCCGGGCGTTGGTGCCGAGCAGGGTGCGCAGCAGCCACGGGCCGGGGTCGGCGGTGAGGTCCATGGCGACGGCGTCACCCTCGGGCGCGGACATCGACCAGTCGACGGGCCGGGTTTCCAGGGCCAGGCCGCCTTCGGAGGCGATGTCGCGCAACGCGGACAGCAGCGTCGGTTTCGTGCCGGTGGCCTCGACCGACTGCGGCCCGTGGGTGTAGATGGCCGACTTTCCCTTGCCCCGGCCCGTTTTGCGGGCCTTCGCGGTGGGCTGGCAGACGTAGAGGTCGGCGGCGGCGCCGATGGCCTGCGCTCCGTCGTAACGGTTGAAGTCGGGCAGGATCGCCTCGAACGTGAGCCCGAGCGTCGCCAGCGAACGCTGCACCTGGGCGCCGAGCGCCGGGTGGCGGGGGCTGTAGCCGTAGGCCAGCAGGATGCGGCCCTCGGTCGGCTCGCGCAGCGCCTGCACGGCGCGCGCGGCGAACAGCCCCATGCCGTCCGGGGTGTAAGGCGGATCACTGAACACGAGGTCCGCGCGGCCCGTGACGGCGGGCGGCAGGCCGACGCGCAGGTCGGCGTGCGCGGTGGCGACGGCGCGTGAGCTGGTGGAGTCCAGGTAGGACAGAACGCGCTCGTCGAGGTCCACCACGGTCAGCTCGGCCTCGGGGCACACGGCGTGCACGGCCAGCGAGGTCAGGTCGTGGTCGCCGAGGAACAGCAGGCGGGAGCGGCGCAGGTCGTAGCGGGCGGCGAGCCACAAAGCACGCCGCAGCACCGTCTCGGGCGTCGCCTGCACGTGGTCGAGCGCGGCGAGCGGTGCGGGCACGCCGGCGACCCAGCCGGAGATCGACGCGAGCAGCTCGGAGTGCGCGGCCACGGCGTCGTCGAGCGGATCGGGCAGGCGCGGCAAGCGGTACGCCTCGTACCTCGGCAGCGCATCGGGTGCGATCCGGACACCCGCGGCGGAACGCTCCAGGTCACGCTCCAGTGCGGCCAGCACGTCCTCGACACTGCGCCGGGGTGCCGCGGCCAGGCGCACCAGGTCGGCCAGCTCACGGGGACCCGTGCGGAGCAGGTCGATCACCTCGTACAGCGGGCGTACGCCGGCACCGTGCGCGGCCAGGAGGTCGTCGAGAGCGGTCACAGGCGACGAGCCTATCCGGCCACTGTGCGGGAAAGGCTGCCAAGGCCCGCCGAGTGGGCTACGGTCGATCTGCATCTGACGTGGGGAGAAGTCCGTGACGATCGAGTTCCGCGATGTGACCAAACGCTATCCGGACGGCACGGTGGCGGTGAACGGTCTCTCGCTCACCGTCGACGACGGCACGATCACCGTGCTCGTCGGCCCTTCGGGCTGCGGAAAGACCACGTCGCTGCGCATGATCAACCGCATGGTGGAGCCCACGTCGGGTGCCGTGCTGCTCGACGGCAAGGACGTGAGCGAGGGCGACCCCGCGCTGCTGCGCCGCGGCATCGGCTACGTGATCCAGCACGCCGGCCTCTTTCCACACAGGACGGTGCTCGACAACATCGCGACCGTGCCGCTGCTGTCCGGCTGGGACAAGCGCAAGGCCCGCGCCCGCGCGGCCGAGCTGCTGGAGACCGTCGGCCTCCCGAAGGAGCTCGGCAAGCGGTACCCGGCGCAGCTCTCGGGCGGCCAGCAGCAGCGCGTGGGCGTGGCCCGGGCGCTCGCGGCGGACTCGCCGGTGCTGCTGATGGACGAGCCGTTCTCGGCCGTCGACCCGATCGTGCGCGAGGAGCTGCAGGACGAGCTGCTGCGGCTGCAGTCGCAGCTGGGCAAGACCATCGTGTTCGTCACGCACGACATCGACGAGGCCGTGCGGCTCGGCGACAAGATCGCGGTGCTGCGGGTGGGCGGTGTGCTCGCCCAGTACGGCACTCCGTCCGACGTGCTGCGTCACCCCGTGGACGACTTCGTGGCTTCGTTCGTCGGCCGTGACCGCGGCTACCGTGGACTGTCCTTCGTGTCCGCCGGCGGTGTCGAGGTGTCCCCTGTGGACGTCGTCGAGCTCGGCACCAGGCTGCCGGAGCCGACGAAGAGCTGGCAGCTCGTGGTGAACTCCGACAAGCAGCCCCGCGGCTGGCTGCCGCCGAACTCCACTGTGGACGGCGAGCTCACCGAGGGCGACCTCGTGGCCGGCGGCTCCCTCTACGTGCAGGGCACCCCGATCCGCGGTGCGCTCGACGCCGCCCTGTCCTCGCCCGCCAGCCTCGGCGTGGTGGTGGACGAAGAACACCGCGTGGTGGGCACCGTCGTGGCCCGCCAGGTCCTGGACGTGATCGAGGCCACCCCGCAGGCGTCCTGATGGGCGGGTTCTTCGCCGAGCTCGGGCGCTACCTGGGCAGCGCGAACAACCGCGGCGAGATTCTCGGGGACCTGGGCGAGCATATCTACCTCGCACTGGTGCCGCTGGTGATCGGGATCGTGCTGGCCGTCGTGCTGGGCTGGCTCGGGCACCGCTGGCAGCCGGTGCGCAGCGTCCTGCTGGTGGTGGCGAACCTGCTGTACACGATCCCGTCGCTGGCGCTGTTCGTGGTGATTCCGGGTCTGATCGGGTCGAAGATCCTCGACAGCATCAATGTGATCGTCGCGCTCACGATCTACACCACGGCGCTGCTCGTGCGCCCGGTGCTCGACGCGCTCGACGCCGTGCCGTCACACGTCATCGCCGCCGCCACGGCCATCGGTTACCGGGCGCCGCGACGTTTCCTCGGCGTGGAGCTGCCGCTTTCGGTGCCGGTGCTCGCCGCGGGCGTGCGCGTGGCGTCGGTGAGCAACATCAGCCTCGTGAGCGTCGGCGCGCTGATCGGCACCGGCGGGCTGGGCGTGCTGTTCACCGACGGCTTCCAGCGCGAGTACTTCTCGCCGATCGTGGTCGGCATCGTGCTCACGCTGCTGCTCGCGCTGGTCGTCGACGTGGTGCTCGTGCTGCTGCGCAACGTCCTGACCCCGTGGGAGCGCGCCGGCCGCGCGCCCGTCCTCGCGGAGGCGGTGGCGTGAGTGTCTTCGACTGGTTCACCACGACCGCCAACTGGCAGGGCCCGGACGGCATCGCCACGCGCCTGGGCGAGCACCTCGCGTACGTGCTGCTGGCGCTGGTCATCGCGGTGGTGATCGCGTTCCCGCTGGGCCTGTGGGTCGGGCACACCGGCCGCGGCGCCGTGGTGCTGGTGGGCGCGGGCAACGCGATCCGCGCGCTGCCGACGCTGGGGCTCGTCACGTTCCTGTTCCTGCTCTTCACCGAGAGCACCACGGCCACGATCATCGGGCTCGTCGTCCTGGCGATCCCGCCGATCCTGGCCGGCACGTACGCGGGCCTGCAGGCGGCCGAGCACGACGTGGTCGACGCCGCCGAGGGCATCGGCATGACGGGCTGGCAGCAGCTGTGGAAGGTCGAGCTGCCGATCGCGTTGCCGCTGGTGCTGGGCGGGATCCGCAACGCCGTGCTGCAGCTCATCGCGACGGCGGCGGTCGCCGCGTACGTCGGGCTCGGCGGCCTCGGCCGGTTCCTGCTCGACGGGCTGGCCATCCTCGACTACACGGAGGTCGTCGCGGGTGCGATTCTGACGGCCCTGCTGGCGATCGTGCTCGACCTGGTGCTCGCCGCGGCGCAGCGCGCACTCGTTCCGAAGGGCGTCCGGCTCGCCGCGCAGGCGACCACCGGCTCGGCCGCGGCGGCGGGAGGTGTGGCGTGAGGCGCTGGGGTGTGGTCTTGGTGTCGTTGGCCTTGGTCGTCTCGGGCTGCGGCAACCCGCTCGCCGGCGGCGGCGAGGGCGGCACGACGGGCGACATCATCATCGGCGCGTCCGACGTCGGCGAAAGCCTCCTGCTGGCCCAGATCTACGCCGGCGCGCTGCGCAACGCGGGCGCCGCCAACGTCACCGTGCGCCCGCCGGTCGGCAGCCGCGAGGTCGTGGTGAAGGCGCTGCAGGACAAGTCCCTGTCGGTGGTGCCCGACTACAGCGGCAACCTCCTGCGCTACTTCGACAAGGACACGCAAGCGACCACTTCGGACGACGTGTACGCGCAGCTCAAGCAGAAGCTGCCCGCCGGGTTCGAGGTCCTCGACCAGGCGCCGGCGCAGGACAAGGACTTGCTGGTGGTGCGCCCCGAACTGGCGGCCGCGGGCGTGCGGACGTTCTCGGACCTGGGCCGCCGCTGCGGGGAGCTGGTGATGGGCGGGCCGGGCCAGTGGAGCAGCCGCTGGAAGGACCGCATCAAACAGCTGTACGGCTGCTCCTTCAAGGAGATCCGCACCACCGACACCGGCGGCCCCGTCACCGTCGCCGCGCTGAAGTCCGGCGAGGTCCAGGTGGCCGACCTGTTCAGCACGTCGTCGACGATCAAGTCCAACGGCTTCGTCCCGCTGGACGACGACAAGAACATGTTCCCGGCGCAGAACATCGTGCCACTCGTCGCCCGCGGCACCCTGTCGCCGGCCGAGGTCGCCGCCCTGAACCGCGTCTCGGCCGCCCTGACGACCGACCAGCTGACCGAGCTGAACGTCCAGTTCACCGACGAGAAGCGCAACCCCCTCGACATCGCCGACGACTTCCTGGCGCGCAACCACCTCAAGGCCTGAACCTTCAGCGGAACTCGTGCACGACCTCGATCTCGCCGATGATGTGGCGGTTGAACTCCGCCAGCTCTTCGGCGGGCACCCACAGCTCGAGGATCGTCTCGCCGCCCGCCTGCTGCACCGGGTAGCGCTTCAGGAACTCCGTCTCCACCTCGAACCGCGTGACGAACCCGGCGCCGTCGTGGCGCACGTTCCAGTCCCCCGCGATGCGCACCGCGTAGTCCTCGTTGAGCACCGGGTAGAAGATCGGCTGCTCCGGCAATCGCGGCGGCCACGCACGCCATTCGAGCTCGCGCACGAGTTCCAGCTCCACCGGCCCGGTGGGGCGCCAGAGGGTGGTCATCGGTTTTCCCTCACAGTCGTTCGAACGCCGGCGCGTAGCTGAAGGCGCCCCGGTTTTCCGGCTGGTGGGCGGTGAGGGCGCGGGCCTGGAAGTGCCGGGCCCACTCGGGCACCGGCGGCGTGATCCCGAGTTGCTCGGCCAGGACGAACCCGAACCGGCCGTAGTAGCCCGGATCACCGAGCAGAACCACGAGCCCGAACCCGAGCGCGTCCGCGGCTCCGAGCGTTGTGTGCACCAGCGCCGACCCGACGCCGCCGCGGTGAAATTCCGGCAACACCCCGAGCGGCCCCAGACCCACGGCGCTGCGGTGGTCTTGGCCCAGCTTGGCGGGACTCGAACACACGTGGCCGACCACCTGGCCGTCCCGCTCGGCAACCAGCGACAGTTCGGGGATGAGGTCGCCGTCGGCCCGCAACCCGTCGACGAGCAGGGCCTCGGGCACGGTCGTGAGCCCGGGCTGCGCGAACGCGGCCGTGTGCACGGCGCGGATCGCGGTCTCGTCGGCGCGGACGGCTCGGCGGATCAGCATGGCGTGAATTCTTGCTGGCCGCGTGTGCGGGGGTAAAACCCTTTTCCGATCAGCGAATGGTCCGAACAGGGCAACGCGGTGAAAACCTCCCGGACGACTCTTCTTCCGGCGAACAGGGCCGCACACCTAGCCTCAGGCCAACCGGTGTCCGCACTGGTCGAGGAGGGACGAACTGTGCGCAAATCTCGGGTAACTGTGACCAGAAGCGTGACGATCCTGGCGTGTGCCGCCTCGATCGCGACCGTCACTGTGTTCGGCAGCGGCGTGGCGTCCGCTCAGGAAGGCGCGATCGTGGGCGCGGGGAGCGCCGGTGCGGTGAAGGACAGCTACCTCGTGGTGCTCAAGAACGGCACTTCGGTGGAGTCGACGGCGAAGAGCGTCACCGGCCGCCACGGCGGGTCGGTCGAGCGCACGTTCTCGAAGGCGTTGCGCGGCTTCACCGGCACGATGTCCGAGGCGCAGGCCAAGCGCACGGCCGCCGACCCCGCGGTGTCCTTTGTGGAGCAGAACCGCGTGCTCCACGTGTCGGAGGACCAGTCGGACCCGCCGTCGTGGGGTCTCGACCGGGTGGACCAGCGTGAGCTGCCGCTGGACGCGGATTACAGCTACAGCACGACGGCCGCCGACGTGCACGCGTACGTGATCGACACCGGGATCAACCTCACGCACTCCGAGTTCGACGGCCGCGCCGTCTCCGGGTACGACTTCGTGGACAACGACTCCGACGCCACCGACTGCTACGGCCACGGCACCCACGTCGCCGGCACGATCGGCGGCACGACCTACGGCGTGGCGAAGGAAGTCAGCCTGACCGCCGTCCGCGTGCTCGACTGCACCGGCAGCGGTACGACCGACCAGGTCGTCGCGGGCATCGACTGGGTCACCGAGAACGCCGAGAAGCCGGCCGTGGCGAACATGAGCCTCGGCGGTCCCGTGTCCACTGTGGTGGACGAGGCCGTGCAGCGGTCGATCGAAGCCGGTGTCACGTACGGCATCGCGGGCGGCAACTCCTACGGCGGCAGCGCGTGTGACGCCTCGCCCGCCCGCGTACCCGAGGCGATCACCGTCGGCGCCACCACGGACACCGACGCCAGGTCCGTCTTCTCCAACACCGGCACCTGTCTCGACCTCTTCGCGCCCGGCACCGACATCACGTCAGCGTGGATCGGCAGCGACACCGCGACCAACACCATCAGCGGCACGTCGATGGCGACTCCGCACGTGGTCGGCGCCGCCGCGCTGTACCTGGCCGACAACCCGTCGGCCACACCCGAAGAGGTCCGCGACGCGCTGGTCGACGCGGGGACGAAGGACGAGATCACCGACGCGGGCACCGGGTCGCCGAACGTGCTGGTGTACACCGGTGCCGAGGGCACCGGGTGACCTGAGTCAGCCGGCGGAAAGTTCCGCCTCGCGTCGCGTGAGCACCACCGGCCCGTCATCGGTGACGGCCACCGTGTGCTCGGAATGCGCCGTCCGTGAGCCGTCGGCCGAGCGGATCGTCCAGCCGTCGGGGTCGTACACGATGCGGTCCGTCGTGCGCGCGAACCAAGGCTCCAGCGCGAGCGTCAGGCCCGGCCGGAGCTTCAAGCCGCGGCCCGCCGTGCCCTTGTTGGAGACGTGCAGGTCCTCGTGCATGGTGCGGCCGATGCCGTGGCCGCCGAACTCCGTGTTGACCGGGTAGCCGTACGAGGTCGCCACCGCGTAGATCGCCGCGGAGATGTCGCCCAGGCGGTTGCCGGGGAGGGCCGCCGAGATCGCCGCCTCCAGCGCTTCCTCCGTGGCGCGGATGATCCGCAGGTCCTCCTCGGCGGGAGTTCCGACGATCACCGTGCGAGCGGAGTCGGCGACCCACCCGTCGATGCTCACCGCGAGGTCCGCGGTGAGCACGTCGCCGTCGCGGAGCACGTAGTCGTGGGGCAGGCCGTGCAGGACCGCGTCGTTCACCGAAAGGCAGATGACGTTGCGGAACGGCCCCTTGCCGAACGAAGGCGAGTAGTCCCAGTAGCACGACTCGGCCCCGCGCCGTTTGATCATGCCGCGCGCGTGGTGCTCGAGGTCCAGGAGGTTGACGCCCACGTCGGCGAGCCGGCCGACCTCGGTGAGGACCTCCGCGACGAAGCGGCCGGTCACGTGCATGCGGTCGATCTCCGCAGGCGTCTTCAGTTCGATCACGAAAAACCTCGCAGCACGAAAGGTATAGTTATACCGCCAGCTTAACACTGGCCGGTATAGAAATACCACGCACTCGAGGTGCGGAAACGGCCGGAGGCCACCACGGGCGAACCGTGGTGGCCTCCGGAAAGAAACCAGCGATCAGTCGAACGCCTTCGCGATCAGTGCCTTCTGCTCCACCTCGTGCACCTTCGACGAACCCGCCGACGGCGCGGCCATCGGGCGGCGCGAGACGACCTGCAGGCCGGCGAAGACCTCCGGGAACTTCCGCGGCAGGTTGAGACCGAAGAACGGCCACGCACCCTGGTTCTCCGGCTCCTCCTGGACCCACGCGATCTGCTGCGCGTTGCTGTAGCGCTCGATGGCGGCGAGCAGCTTGCGCTTCGGCAGCGGGTAGTACTGCTCGATGCGCACGATCGCGACGTCGTTCGCCTCGCGCTTGGCGCGCTCGGCCACCAGCTCCCAGTAGAGCTTGCCCGAGGTCAGCAGCACCTTGCGGACGCCTTCGGGATTCTGGGTGGTGTCGTCGATGACGGACATGAACCGGCTCTGGCCGGTGAAGTCCTCGACCGCCGACGTCGCGGCCTTGTTGCGCAGCATCGACTTCGGCGTGAAGACCACCAGCGGACGCTGGATGCCGTCGAGCGCGTGGCGGCGCAGCAGGTGGAAGTAGTTCGCCGGGGTCGACGGCACGGCGACGGTCATTGAGCCCTCGGCGCACAGGGAGAGGAAGCGCTCGATGCGGCCGGACGTGTGGTCCGGGCCCTGGCCCTCGTGGCCGTGCGGCAGCAGCAGCACGACGTCGGAGCGCTGGCCCCACTTCGCCTCGCCCGAGGAGATGTACTCGTCGATCACGGTCTGCGCGCCGTTGACGAAGTCACCGAACTGCGCTTCCCACATGACCAGCGACTCGGGGTTCGCCACCGCGTAGCCGTACTCGAAGCCGACGGCCGCGTACTCCGACAGCGCCGAGTCGTAGATCATCACGCGGCCCTGGCCGTCGGCCAGGTTCTGCAGCGGCGAGTACTCCTGGCCGGTCTTGCGGTCGATGAACACCGAGTGCCGCTGCGTGAACGTGCCGCGGCGCGAGTCCTGGCCGGACAGCCGCACCAGGCGGCCCTCCATCGCCAGCGAACCGAACGCGAGCAGCTCGCCGAACGCCCAGTCGACGTCGCCTTCGCGCGACATCTTGTGGCGGCGCTCCATGACCGGCTTCACGCGCGGGTGCGGGGTGAAGCCCTCGGGGACGTTGACGAACGCGTCGCCGATCCGCTCCACGACCTCCTTCGAGACGGCCGTGGTGACCTTCGCCGGCACCTGCTGCTCTTCCTCGACCGAGGGGCTCGCCTTCGCCGGGTGCTTCTCGAGCTCACGCACCTCGTTGAAGACGTGCTCCAGCTGGCTGGAGAAGTCGCGCAGCGCGGCTTCGGCCTCTTCGACGGAGATGTCCCCGCGGCCGATCAGCGCCTCGGTGTAGGTCTTCCGGACCGAGCGCTTGGTGTCGATGATGTCGTACATCGCCGGCTGCGTCATCGAGGGGTCGTCGCCCTCGTTGTGGCCGCGGCGGCGGTAGCAGATCAGGTCGATGACCACGTCCTTGTGGAACGCCTGGCGGTACTCCACGGCCAGCTTGGCCACCCAGTGGGCGGCTTCCGGGTCGTCGCCGTTCACGTGGAAGATCGGCGAGCCGATCATCTTCGCGACGTCGGTGGCGTACTGCGACGAGCGCGAGTGCTCGGGCGCGGTGGTGAAGCCGACCTGGTTGTTCACGATCACGTGCACGGTGCCGCCGGTGCGGTAGCCGCGCAGCAGCGCAAGGTTCAGCGTCTCGGCCACGACACCCTGGCCCGCGAAGGCCGCGTCGCCGTGCATCAGGACCGGCAGCACCGAGTAGCCCCCGGTGGCACTGTCGCCCTTGTCGAGGATGTCCTGCTTGGCGCGGACGATGCCCTCGAGCACCGGGTCGACCGTCTCGAGGTGCGACGGGTTCGAGGCCAGCGACACCTTCGTCTCGCCGTCGCCGAACATGCGGAAGTACTTGCCCTCGGCGCCGAGGTGGTACTTCACGTCACCGGAGCCGTGGGCCTGGCCCGGGTCGAGGTTGCCCTCGAACTCCTGGAAGATCTGGCTGATCGGCTTGCCGACGATGTTGGCCAGCACGTTGAGGCGGCCGCGGTGCGGCATGCCGATCACGACCTCGTCGAGCTCGTGCTCGGCGGCCTTGTCGAGGATGGTGTCGAGCAGCGGGATCGCCGTCTCGCCGCCTTCCAGCGAGAAGCGCTTCTGGCCGACGTACTTCGTCTGCAGGAAGGTCTCGAACGCCTCGGCGGCGTTGAGCTTCGACAGCACGTACTTCTGGACGGTGGAGTCGGGCTTCTCGTGCGGGATCTCCACGCGGTCCTGGATCCAGCGCCGCTCCTCGGGGTCGAGGATGTGCGTGTACTCGATGCCGACGGTGCGGCAGTACGAGTTGCGCAGCACGCCCAGGATGTCGCGCAGGGTCATGCGCTCCTGGCCGGAGAAGCCGCCGACCGGGAACTCGCGGTCGAGGTCCCAGAGCGTGAGGCCGTGGGAGATGACGTCGAGGTCGACGTGGCTGCGCTGGCGGTAGTTCAGCGGGTCCGTGTCGGCCATCAGGTGGCCGCGGGTGCGGAACGCGTCGATCAGCTCGATCACGCGGGCCGTCTTGTCGACCGGGCCCTCGGGGATGTCGGCGACCCAGCGGATCGGCTCGTACGGCAGGCGCAGGCTGGTGAAGACGTCGTCGTAGAAGCCGTCGCCACCGAGCAGCAGCTCGTGGATGCGCTTCAGGAACTCGCCCGACTCGGCGCCCTGGATGATGCGGTGGTCGTAGGTGGACGTCAGCGTCATGATCTTGCTGACGGCCAGGTCGACCAGCGTCTTCTCGCTCGTGCCCTCGAACGCCGCCGGGTACTGCATGGCGCCGACGCCGATGATCGCGCCCTGGCCGGCCGACAGGCGCGGCACCGAGTGGTTGGTGCCGATGCCGCCCGGGTTGGTCAGCGAGATGGTGGTGCCGGCGAAGTCGTCCGCGGTGAGCTTGTTGTTGCGGGCCTTCTTGATGATGTCCTCGTAGGCCTGCCAGAACTGCAGGAAGGACATGTCCTCGACACCCTTGACCGAGGCCACGACGAGGGTGCGCGCACCCTCCTTGCCCTTCATGTCGATGGCGAGGCCGAAGTTCACGTGTTCCGGCGTGACCGCGAACGGCTTCCCGTCGATCAGCTGGTAGTGCCGGTTCATGTTCGGGAAGTCCTTCAGCGCCCGCACCATGGCGTAGCCGATGAGGTGCGTGAAGGAGATCTTGCCGCCGCGGGTGCGGTTGAGGTGGTTGTTGATGACGATGCGGTTGTCCGCCATCAGCTTCGCCGGGACGGCGCGCACGCTGGTCGCGGTGGGCACCGTCAGCGAGGCGTCCATGTTCTTCGCGATCGCCGCGGCGGCGCCGCGCAGCTGCTTGGTCTCGGGCTCTTCCTTCGCCGCCGGCGTGGCAGCGGGCGCCTTCTCGGCGGCCTTCGGAGCCGGCTTCGCGGGCGCGGTCTTCGGGGCCGGGGCGGCGGCCTGAGTGGCCTGGCCGGCCGGCTTGGCCGGCGCCGACTGCCGGGCGGCCGACTCGGCGTTCTGGACCGCCTTGGCCGACGGTTCGATCGCGTGGCCGTTACCGCTGGCCGCAGTGGTGGCGGCTGCGCTCTGGCGCGCACTGTCGGCCTTCGCCTGTGCCGTCTGCGTCGGCTTGAAGTCTGCGAAGAAGTCGTGCCAGGCGGCATCGACTGAGGAAGGGTCCGCGAGGAACTGGTCGTACATTTCCTCGACCAGCCACTCGTTGGGGCCGAACTGTGACGCAGGGCTGCTGCTGGACACGGCTTGGGCTCGCCTCTATCCGTCTCGATCTTGTCTGTGCTAATGCGCCTACCAGGCTAACCCCCTCTGTAGCGGCCGTGTGATGGAACTGCCCTGTGTGAGGCCTGGCGCACTAGGGGATCGATCACTGACTCGATCAAGTGTCCCGAGGAGCGGACTTTTGAGGTAGAGGAGATTCGCCTGTCACGACCATTTCGGGCAACGTTGGTGCCTGCTTCGCCGAGCCGCCCGCACGCGTTCACGCCCGCCCGGTGCACTGGCGGGAGGATGCGGCCCACGTCGGCTGTGCGGCCGCCCCGGCGTTCCGAGGTGGTGCAGCACGATGTGGCTCGTCGAATGTCCCTCGTTCTGGGACCAGGGGCTCATCCGCCCCCTGGTCGTCGAGAACGGCAAGGTCGTCCTCATGTGCGACTCCTGCGGCGTGGTGTGGCACACCCCCGCCGGCATCGACGACTTCGAGCACGTCGCACCTTGCGAACCGGACTGGTCCATCGACCAGGACAGCCACGTCCGCCCGGGCACGGTCCGCTGGGCCTCCGCGGCCGACGTCACGTCGGCCGGCTGGGGCGAGCTGGCCTGGCGCGAGCTGCCCTAGTTTCCTTCGCTCGCGTCGTCCTGGCTCGCGGCGACGGCCTCGGCCAGCTCGGCGGACAGCGGGTACGGCTTCTCGACCGGCAACAGCGCTCGAGCTTCGGCGACCCGCCCGTCGGCGAGGTGCGCACGGATGGCGCGCATCACCGGCGTGACGTCGGTGACCGCGGTGATCCACTCGTCCACGTACCGGTCCACGGCTTCGCCACTCAGCCCGAGCTGGATCGACCGGTGCGGCAGCGGCCGGTGGTGCACGTCACGCTCGGGGTCCCACTGCACGCGGACAGGGCTGGTCCGCATCGCCGCCTTCCACGCCGCCTCGTCGCGGTGCACGCGCGGGTCGAAGTGACTCAGCGCCGCGTGGGCGAGCACCCAGCCGAAGCCCTCGCGCGTCAGGTCCAGCGCCAGCACCCGCTCCTGCCCGGGCTTGGCCGCCCAGCCGCAGCGGTACCCCATCCACGCGAACGACGGCTTGATCCACGTCATCCGCTCCGGCTTGAACGGCGCCACGAACGTCCCCGCCGCCAGCGCCGCGTCGGCGATCTCCGGCGAGTACGCCTGGTAGACGCGGATCGTCCACTCGTCGTGCCGCGCGCGGATCTGGCGGGCCGGGATCCCGGCCGCTTCGACTGCTGTCTCTTCGAACACGCTCCTGATTCTCGTGTTGTACGCCCTGGCCTGGCGAAGGCTTTTCCGCCGGCTGGCCAGCACGGGGTCGCGCGCGGCTGGTCGGCTGCGCGGCGAGGCCCGCCGGATCCGGGACTTGCCGGGGATGGCGCCGGCCGGGTGACTGTCAGGTCACACACTCGTCGAACGCCGCGGCGCGGCATCGCGGTGAGTCGCAGGCGCACGCCGCGCGTCTGTGCGGCGGCGCGCAGCTGCTCGGCCGCCGCGCCTGCGCCGGCCGGCACAGGCGCGCACGTTGGCATGCGGTTGGTCGCCGCGCGGCGAGACCCCCCGAGGTCGGCCCGGCCTCGGGGAGCGTCCGCCGGCGACGTCAGCCGAGGGACCACAGGCGGGCGTAGTGGCCGCCGGCGGCCAGGAGGTCGGTGTGGGTGCCCTGTTCGATGATGCGGCCGTGGTCGAGGACGACGATGCGGTCGGCCTTGGCGGCGGTGGCCAGGCGGTGCGCGACGACGAAGGTGGTGCGGCGGCGCGCCAGGTGTTCGGTGGCGCGCAGGACGGCCGCCTCCGTGGAGGGGTCGAGGGCGGCGGTGGCCTCGTCGAGCAGGAGGACGTCGGGGTTCACGAGCTCGGCGCGGGCGAGAGCGACGAGCTGGCGCTGCCCCGCGGACAGCGACCGGCCGCGTTCGCCGACGGGCTGCAGGAAGCCGGCGGGCAGGGCGGCGACGCCGTCGAGCGCGCCGACCGAGCGGACGGCCGCCTCGACCTCCGCGTCGGTCGCGTCGGGGCGGCCGTAGCGGACGTTGTCGGCGACGGTGCCGGAGAACAGGTGCGCCTCCTGCGGCACCACGCCCATGCGGGCGCGCAGGCCGGGCAGGTCGTACTCGCGGACGTCGACGCCGTCGATCAGCACCGCGCCGCCCGTGGCGTCGTAGTAGCGCGCCACCAGCTTCACCGCCGTGGACTTGCCCGCGCCCGTCGCGCCGACCAGCGCCACGGTTTCGCCCGGTGCCACGTCCAGCGACAGCTTCTCCAAAGCCGGCTGATCGGCGCCGGTGTAGGAGAAGTCGACGTCCTTGAACGTCACCTCGCCGCTCAGGTGCTCGGGCAGCGCGATCGGGTGCGCGGCGGGCGGCACCGACGTCGGCGTGCGCAGCAGGTCGCCGATGCGGGACAGGCCGACGGCCGCCTGCTGGTAGCCGTCGAACACCGCCGACAGCTGCTGGATCGGCGAGAAGAACTGCTGCAGGTACAGCAGGAACCCGAGCAGCACGCCCGCCTCCAGCGTCCCCGCGGCCACGCGGTTCGCGCCGACCACGAGCACCGTGGTGGTCGCCAGGTCCGACAGCAGCGCGACCAGCGGGAAGTACGTGGCGACGTAACGCTGCGCCCGCAACCGCGAGCGCCGGTACGCGTCGCTGCGCGAAGCGAATGCCTCGGCCGAACGCTCTTCGCGCGTGTACGCCTGGGCGACCCGCAGGCCGCTCACGTTCTCCTGCAGGTCGGCGTTGACCACGCTGACCTTCTCGCGTGCTTCGGAATACGCGCGTGAAGCGACCCGCCGGAAGATCACGGTCGACGCCAGCAGTACCGGGAGCAGCGCGAGGGCGTACAACGCCAGCGACGCGTCCGTGACCAGCAGCGCCACGGTGATGCCCACCAGCGTCAGCACGCTCACCACAGCGGTGGCGAGGCCGGTCTGCAGGAACGTGGACAACGCGTCGACGTCCGTAGTCATCCGGGTCATGATCTTCCCGGACAGCTCGCGCTCGTAGTAGTCGAGCCCGAGCCGCTGCAGGTGCGCGTAGCTGCGCACCCGCAGCGAGTACAGCACCGTCTCGCCGACGCGCGCGGTGAGCCGCGTCTGACCGCGCACCACGAACCAGTCGGCCGCGACCACGATCGCGCCGATGCCCGCCATCAGCCAGATCACGCTGACGACACCCGGCTGCACGCCGTGGTCCACCCCACGCTGGTACAGCGCGGGCAGGGCCAGCGAGGCCAGCGCGTCGGCCGCCACCAGCGCGATCACCGCGACCAGCGGCCACCGCACGGGCTTCAGCAGCCGCGACAGCCGGAACCCCGGGTCGGCGGCGGTGATGTCCACTTCGGACAGTCGCGGTCGGTCGTCGGCCGGCGGCAGCTTGCGCACGCCCTCCAGCAGCTCCGGCGTCGGCGGCACGTCGGCCCCCGCTCCGCCGCCGACGAAACCGGTCCCGCCACCCGGCGCGCCCCCGCGTGCGGCGGCGGCTTCGGCGAGCGCGTCGACCTCGTCGCGGCCGTCGTCGCGCGGCCACAGCACCTGCGTCACGCCGCCGGCGTCGGGCTCGAGGTCCTCGCAGCGGTGCGGTTTCTCGACGTCGTCGCCCGGCCCCGCCACGAGCTCGCGGAACAGCGGGCAGCGCGCCTGCAGATCCTCCTCCGTGCCGACGTCGACGACCTTGCCCTGGTCGAGCACGGCGATGCGGTCGGCCAGCTGCAGCGTGGACCGGCGGTGCGCGATGAGCAGCGTGGTGCGCGAGGCCGTGACCGAGCGCAGGGTGTCGTGGATCGCGGCCTCGGTGACCGTGTCGATCGCCGACGTCGCGTCGTCCAGGATCAGCACGCGCGGGTCCGTCATCAGCGCCCGCGCGAGGCCCAGGCGCTGGCGCTGGCCGCCCGAGAGCGTGAGGCCGCGCTCGCCGACCTCCGTGTCGTAGCCGTGGGGCAGGGCGCGGATGAACTCGTCGGCCTCGGCCGCGCGCGCCGCCGCGTGCACCTCTTCGTCGCTCGCGTCGGGGCGGCCGTAGGCGATGTTGTCGCGCACGGACGAGGAGAACAGGAACGCCTCCTCGAACACGACGCCGATCGCCTGCCGCAGCTGCTTGAGCGGCACGTCGCGCACGTCGAGGCCGCCGACGCGGACCACGCCCGCGTGCGCGTCGTAGAACCGCGGCAGCAGCAGCGAGATCGTGGACTTGCCCGACCCCGCCGTGCCCACCAGGGCGAGCGTCTCGCCCGGCCGCGCGGTGAGCGTGAGGCCGTCGAGCACCGGCTCGCTGCGGGTGTAGCCGAACTTCACGTCTTCCAGCTCGACGCCGAGCGGGCCCTCCGGCAGCGGCCGCGCGTCGGGGCTGTCCACCACGTCGGGCTGGGCGTCGATGAGCTCGTACACGCGCTCGGCGCCCGCGCGCGTCAGCTGGGCCTGCACCACCAGGCTGGACAGCATCCGCGCGGGCCCGATGAGCGTGGCGAGGTAGGTGGCGAACGCGAGGAAGGTGCCGAGGCTGATCTGGCCGTTGAGCGCCAGGACGCCGCCGATCGCGAGCACCGCGACCTGGCCGGCGGCCGGCAGCGCGGTGGTCGTGGCGGTGGGCACCGCGGACAGCTTGGCCGCGCGCAGCCGCTCGGCGAACAGCCGCCGCGCCGTGCGCTCGAGCCGCGAGACCTCCCGCGACTCCTGGCCGAAGCCCTTCACCACGCGCACGCCGGTGACGGTCTCCTCCACCTGCTGCGCCACGTCGGCCGCGCGCTGCTGGGCCGACCACGTGGCCGGGAAGAGCCGTTTGCGGCTCAACGTGACGATGATGCCGACGGCCGGCGCCACCACCAGCGCGATGAGCGTGAGCAGCGGCGACATCCACAGCATCGCGCCCAGGGCGAGCAGCGCGAAGATGACCGAGCCCGCCGACAGCGGCACCTGCATCAGCAGCCCCGTGACCAGCTGCAGGTCGGAGATCGCCCGCGAGACCACCTGGCCGGTGCGCAGCGCGTCCTGTTTGCCACCGTCGAGCCGCGAAACGGAGCCGAACACGCGGTTGCGCAGGTCGTGCTGCACGTCGAGCGCGAGCCGGCCGCCGACGTAGCGGCGCAGGAACGCCGACCCGAACGCCACCACCTGCAGCGTGACCAGCGCGGCGGCGATGCCGCCGAGGCCCGCGGTGTGGCCCGCCACCGCGTCGTCGACCGCCGTGCGCACGAGCAGCGGGCTCGCCGCCTGCACGCCCACGGACAGGATCGCCGCGGCCATCGCGAGCACGACGACACCCCGGTGCTCCCAGCACGCGGCCGAGAGCCGCCGGACCCAGCCGACGGGGGGAGCCGGCGTCTCAGCAGCCGGACGGTCTTGACGCGCACGCGTCGCAGTGGTGGTCACGTTCTCAATCTAGGCATGGGGACCGACTTTTTATTCCGCCTTGAAGGTGTGACGGGTCCCTTCACCCCTTCGGCCGGGGGAGCGCAACCGCGACCTGACGCAGTGAAGCCCTTGCGCCACAACGCATCGCGACCCACTGCAACCACGCTGGGTCCGGCACCGACCGCACGGTGGGGTTTCCGGGGGCTCGGCCCCGGGCACTACCTCGCCCCTTCCACGGCAGCACGAAGTGCGAACAGGAAGGGGGAGAAGGGGCGACCCGCTCAACCAGCCTGGGGGTCACTGGGAGCGGGTCGCCGAGTACCAGCTTAGGTAATAAGTGCGGACTTCGCTCCTCGGGGTCTTCAACGAAGCCGGATTACTTCTTCACAGAGTGAGCCTGCAACCGGTTAAGAAGCACGTTCAGAATCGTGAAACCCCTTGTCAAGGGCACTTCTGCCGTCGAGGGGGTACCGCTGAACGGGACGCGGAGCGTGACGAACGTCGCTCCGGCCAGGGGTTCCTGTTCGGCCTCGGCGCGGTGCCCGAAGAGAACACGAGGGCCCCCGCTGGTTCGCGGAGGCCCCTCGAGGCGCCAGGTGGATCGGAAGGGTCACGCCAGGGCGGTCGCCAGCGTCGTGTGCGGCAGGCCGTGCGCGGTGGCGACGGGCTCGTTGGTGAGGGCGCCGTCGTGGGTGTTGAGCCCCTTGGCGAGCGACGCGTCGGCGTTCAGGGCCGCGTGCCAGCCGCGATCGGCGAGCTGCACGGCGTACGGCAGCGTCACGTTGGTGAGGCCGTAGGTCGAGGTCCGCGGCACGGCGCCCGGCATGTTGGCGACGCAGTAGAACACCGACTCGTGGACGCGGTAGGTCGGGTCGTCGTGCGTGGTGGGGCGCGAGTCGGCGAAGCAGCCGCCCTGGTCGATGGCGATGTCGACCAGCACGGAGCCCGGCTTCATGCGCGAGACGAGGTCGTTGGAGACCAGCTTCGGGGCCTTCGCGCCGGGCACCAGCACGGCGCCGATCACGAGGTCGGCCTCCAGCACGGCCTCCTCGACCGACAGGCGGTTGGAGGTGACCGTGCGGATACGGCCGCCGAAGTCGTTGTCGATCTGGCGCAGGCGGTCGACGTTGGTGTCCAGGATCTCGACGTCCGAGCCCAGGCCCAGCGCCACGCGGGCGGCGTTGATGCCCGCGACGCCGCCGCCGATCACCACGACCCGCGCCGGGTGCACGCCGGGGATGCCGCCGGGCAGCACGCCGCGGCCGCCACTCGGCTTCATCAGCGAGTAGGCGCCCACCTGCGGCGCCAGCCGGCCGGCGACCTCGGACATCGGCGCGAGCAGGGGCAGGGCGCCGGTGGCCGTCTGCACCGTCTCGTACGCGATCGCCGTGGTGCCCGCCGCCAGCAGGGCGTCGGTCAGGGGTCGGTCGGCCGCGATGTGGAGGTAGGTGAACAGCACCAGGTCCTTGCGCAGGCGGGGGTACTCCTCGGCGATGGGCTCCTTCACCTTGAGCACCAGCTCGCCCTCGGCCCACGTCTCGTCCGCGGTGGCGAGCACCTTCGCGCCCGCGGCCACGTACTCCTCGTCGCTGATCGACGAACCCACCCCGGCGCCGGTCTCGACGAACACGTCGTGACCACGCCCCACCAGCTCGTGCACGCCGGCCGGGGTCAGGGCCACCCGGTACTCGTGCTTCTTGATCTCACGGGGAACGGCGATACGCACGGCGGCCTCCTGGCGGCGGTTCGGTTCGAGGTGCTGCCACTCACGGTGATGCACCCGGACGGCGGTGTCATCATGCGCGCGGAACAGTTCTTTTGCCATTTCATGGTGCCACGAGAACAAATCGCTTGACCTCGACCGCGCTCGAGGTTGTTGGCTGTCGCACCTGGTTCGTCGATTTCGGGGAGGGCGTGGCATGCGTGCGGTGTGGTTGAGGGAGTTCGGCGGACCCGAGGTGCTGGTGGCGGGGGAGGCGCCCGACCCGGTCCCGGGGCCGGGTCAGGTGCTGGTCGAGGTGGCGTTCGTGAACGTGACGTTCGTGGAGACGCAGTTCCGGGCGTCGGGTTTCGGACCGGTCGATGCCGCCCTGCCGATGATCCCCGGCAACGGTGTCGGCGGCGTGATCAGCAAAGTCGGCGACGGCGTCGACCTGGCCCTCGTGGGCCGGCGCGTGGTGACCTCGACCGGCGGCAGCGGCGGCTACGCGCAGCGCGCGGTCGTCGACGCGACCCTGGTCTTCCCGGTGCCCGACGCGCTCTCGCTTGACGCCGCCGTCGCCCTCCTCGCCGACGGCCGGACGGCCACCGGCCTCGTCCACGCCGCCGCCGTCGCGCCGGGCGACCGCGTACTCGTCGAGGCCGCCGCCGGTGGCGTCGGCAGCCTCCTCGTGCAACTGGCCAAGTCGGCCGGCGCACAGGTCGTCGCCGCGGCGGGCAGCGCTGCAAAACTCGCGCGCGCCCGGGAGCTGGGCGCGGACATGACGGTGGACTACACGGCCGCCGACTGGGCTTCGGCAGTCGGATCGCTCGACGTGGTCTTCGACGGCGTGGGCGGCGCGATCGGGACCACCGCTTTCTCCTTGCTGCGCCCCGGCGGCCGCATGGCGGTGTACGGCCTCGCGAGCGGCACGTGGGCGGAAGTGCCCGAAGAGGACGCCCGGTCCCGCGGCGTCACGGTCATCCGCTCCCTGGGCGACGCGGCCGCACTCCGCGCCTTCACGGTGTCCGCCCTCGACGCGGCCTCGGCCGGCCGCCTCACTCCGGTTATCGGCCGACGGTTTCCACTCGCCGCGGCGGCCGACGCCCACGCGGCGATGGAGGCGCGGGGGACTTTTGGCAAGACGTTGCTGGTCGCGTGAAGTCGTTCGACGTCGACGAGTTCCTCGCGCAGCCACTCACCGCGCGCGTCGCCACGGACGGTCCCACCGTCCGCCCTACTTGGTACCTCTGGGAGGACCGGGCATTTTGGATCCTCAGCGGTCCGTGGTCCCGCTTGCCCGGGCAGGTTCGCTCGTCCCCACGGCTCGCGTTGACGGTTGATGTGTGCGATCTCGCGACCGGCTTGGTGCGCCAGGTCGTCGCGAGCGGTCCCGCGGAGGTGGTGGCCTTCGACGTGCCACGCGGCCGGCGGAAGCTGGCGCGGTACTTGGGACCTGACGAGCAGCAGTGGGACCCGCGGTTCCACGCTTACCTGACCGAGGCCGACCGCGGCACGGTTTGGGTGCGGCTGGTGCCGGAAAGGCTTCGTGCGAAAGACCTTTCGTACGTCAGCTCCACCGCAGCCCCATCAGCTGACTGAGCAACACCGGCCGGCCGTCGGCGTGTTCGACGCGAGGGCGTCGGGCCGAATTGCGCGCATTCCGCCAGAGTCCGCGCGACGGCGCCTGCCCTCCACCGTGGGGTCCAACAACTCGCTATGGCCTGGTTATGCGGCTCTGGTTGATCATGTGGGTGTCTGGACCCCGTGATCGCATGACAGCCGTGCTCGCGATGTCCCTCCTGGCCATCAGCGCACTCCGCCACGCCGGCGACACGACCGCCGCCGGACTACGCCACATGACTCGCAATCCCATCCGCGCCCGCACCCTGCTCGGCATCCACCCCGCCCCGACAGACAGCCCCCACCCTCCACGGGGGGCGTCCCTGTTCCAGCCTACCGGCCCATGGCCCCGAAAGACGGCGCCAGCGCAATCTGTGGACAACTCCGCCAAAGACGACCTGCCTGTGGACAAACCAAACCCATCACTCGGTTGTCGCGAGCGGTCCCGTGGAGGTGGTGGCCTTCGACGTCCAGCGGGCGGCGGAAGTCGGTGCGGTACCTGGGGTCTGACGACCAGCGCTGGGCCCCGTGGTTCAGCGCCTACCTGAACGAGACCAAACAAGCCGCCGCGTGGATCCCGGAAACCCTTCGCGGACAGGAACTCGCGTACGTCAGCTCCACCGCAACGCCACCAACTGCATGAGCAACGCCAACCGCACATCCGGATCATCCAGATCAAGCGGCACAAGATCCAGCAACCGCTTCATCCGATACCGCAACGTGTTCGGGTGGATGCGCAGCTCCGCGGCGGCCGCGCGGGGGTCGCCGGGGTGGCGGAGCCATTCGTAGAGGGTGTCGACGTAGCCGGCTTTCGTGGTGTCGTCGTGGGTGCGCAGGAGGCTGAGCGGGCCGAGGTCGGCGACGTGCGCGGTGGCGGAGCCCGTGGCGGCGCGGTGGAGCACCAGGGAAGTCCACGCGTCCTCGTAGGCGACGACGCGGCCGGCCACCAGGCCGGCGCGCAGGAGGCCCAGGGCTTCGTCGGCCTGGGTGCGCGAGGTGGCCAGGGCGGAGACGGCCACGGGCGCGCCGGCGGCGGCGCGGGGGACGCCGCCGCGGCGGGAGGCGGGCTGGAGGGTCAGGGCGTCGCGCAGTTCGGACCAGGCGTTGCCGTCGGGGACGACCGCGTAGAGGAGGCCGCCGAGTTCGGTGGCGACGGGGCGGCGGCCGATGCCCTGGGAGATGCGTTCGAGCAGCGCCAGCCGCAGGCCCTCGGCGTCGCGGCCGTCGCCGCCGGTGACCTCGATCGCGACGACGCGGTGGGGCTCGTCGGAGAGGTCCAGCTCGGCCACGACGCGTCGCTGGCCGGCGTGGCCTTCGAGCACTGCGCGCAGCAACTCGGCCGACGCGCGACGTTGCGCGTCCGTGTGCGCGCGGCGGCGGAGCAGGTGCAGCGCGACAACGGGTGCGGCGTCGGCGAAGGCGGCCGCTCGTTCCTCCGAAACCGGCCCCGCGACGACGGCCCACATCGACCCCAGCAGCTCACCGCCCATGCGGATGGGCACGATCAGCCGCGGCAGCGTGCCGTCGCGCTGGGCGGGCACGAAGATCGTCTGCCGGCCGCGCGACAGCTCGCGGAACACGCCGCGCGAACGGAACCGGGCGAGCACGTCGTCGGGGATCCGGCGGCCCATGATCGTGGCGACGCGCGCGGGGTCGGTGAGGTCCTGGCGCGCGGAGTAGGCGAGCACGCGCGAGTTCGTGTCCTCGATGGTCACGGGCGCGTCGACCACGGACGCCACCGCGTCGGCGAGCCGGAACAGGTCGCCGGAGCCGGGATCGCCGCCGTCTTCGAGGGACTCCGATTCGTCGCCCAGCGCGTCGAGGACCGTGCGCAGCAGCCACACGAGCTGGGCCCACGACGTCGCCGAATGGACCTGGATGAGCGCTATCCCGGCCGTTTTCGCCGCGCGCCGCACGGTGGGCTTGGCCGCCAGCGGCGGTTTCAAGAGGACGGCGGCGGCGCCCTGCGTGGCGCTCACCCGCACCAGCTCGGCCGCGTCGGCCGGATCGGCCGTGGCGACGCCCAGCACGAGGTCGCCCGCCGCGATGCCCGCCGGCACGCCGGGCTCGGCGATCACCACGTCGCCCGCCGCCGGGCAGTCGTCGGGCAGCTGGAGCGCGTGGAGCAACGTCGGCCCCACCCGGTCGACCACGCTGCGCACCGAGACCACGGGATACATCCTCGCCGAGACGCGTCCGGGGCGCTCGGCGCGGGTAGCCTTCGGGCAACCGCCGAACGGAGGAACCGGCTCCGAAAGCAACCGGTTCGCGCTCCGACGGCGTCGCGGAGTCCGTTATGGACGGTCACCCGAACGGCCGCGCCCGGGCACCCTGTCGGGTGATCGACTTGCACGGTAGGTTGACGGAGTACTCCCAGCCCGTGGGAACCCTTGGGTGGGCCGTTCAGGGGAGCTAGCTTCGTCCGAGGAGCCGATCCCTTTGAGCCGCAAGGAGAAACAGATGCCGGAAGACACCTCGGCCTGGTCCTTCGAGACCAAGCAGATCCACGCCGGCGCGGCACCCGACCCCGCGACGGGCGCCCGCGCGACGCCGATCTACCAGACCACGTCGTACGTCTTCCGCGACACCCAACACGGTGCAGACCTGTTCAGCCTGGCCGAGCCCGGCAACATCTACACGCGCATCATGAACCCGACCCAGGACGTGCTGGAGCAGCGCCTGGCCGCGCTCGAAGGCGGCGTCGCGGCGCTCGCGTTCGCCTCCGGCTCCGCGGCCACCACCGCGGCGATCCTGACGCTGGCCGGCGCGGGTGACCACTTCGTGTCCAGCCCGTCGCTCTACGGCGGCACCTACAACCTGTTCCACTACACGCTGCCGAAGCTCGGCATCGAGGTCACGTTCGTCGACGACCAGGACGACCCCGAGCAGTGGCGCGCGGCCGTGCGGCCCAACACGAAGGCGTTCTTCGCCGAGACGCTGGCCAACCCGGGTAGCAACGTGCTCGACATCCGCACCGTCGCCGACGTCGCCCACGAGGCCGGCGTGCCGCTGATCGTCGACAACACCGTGCCCACGCCGTTCCTGCTGCGCCCGATCGAGCACGGCGCCGACATCGTCGTGCACTCGGCCACCAAGTACCTCGGCGGCCACGGCACCACGGTCGCGGGCGTGATCGTGGACGGCGGCACGTTCGACTTCGGCAAGGACCCGGCGCGCTTCCCGGGCTTCTCCGAGCCGGACCCGAGCTACCACGGTCTCAAGTACTGGGAAGCCCTCGGCCCCGGCGCATACGCGGCGAAGGCGCGCGTCCAGATCCTTCGCGACACCGGCGCGGCCATCTCGCCGCTCAACAGCTTCCTGATCCTGCAGGGCATCGAGACGCTTTCGCTGCGGCTCGAGCGCCACGTCGCCAACGCGCAAGCGCTTGCGGAGTGGCTGGAGGAGCGCGACGAGGTCGAGACCGTGTACTACGCCGGCCTCCCGTCGAGCAAGTTCCACGCGGCCGCGCAGAAGTACCTGCCGCGCGGCGCGGGCGCGGTGCTGTCGTTCGACCTGCGCGGCGGCGTCGAGGCCGGGCGCAAGTTTGTGGACGGCACCACGCTGCACAGCCAGCTGGTGAACATCGGCGACGTGCGCAGCCTGATCGTGCACCCGGCGTCGACCACGCACAGCCAACTCAGCCCGGAGGAGCAGCTCGCGAGCGGCGTCACGCCGGGCCTGGTGCGGCTCGCCGTGGGGCTCGAGGGCATCGAGGACCTCAAGGCCGACCTCGAGGCGGGCTTCCGCGCCGCCAAGGCGGAACTGTGACGGATTCCGGTGCGTTTCCCCTGCCCGTCACCGGTGCGTGGCGGGCAGGGGACCCACCCGGCAGGCGGCAGTGGTTCACCGGTCCCGGCGCGCTGTCGCTGGAGGCCGGTGGGTCGCTGCCGTCCTACACCCTCGCGTACGAGACGTGGGGCACGCTCAACTCCGACGGTTCCAACGCGGTCCTCGTCGAGCACGCCCTGACCGGCGACAGCCACATCGCCGGCCCCGCCGAGCCCGGCCACCCCAGCGCGGGCTGGTGGGACGGGCTCGTCGGGCCCGGCAAGGCGCTCGACACGGACTCGCTGTTCGTGGTGGCGCCCAACGTGCTCGGCGGCTGCCAGGGCTCCACGGGCCCGTCGTCCCCCGACCCCGACGGCCGGATTTACGGCAGCCGCTTCCCGTCCGTCACCGTGCGGGACCAGGTGGCCACCGAGGCCGCACTCGCCGACGCGCTCGGCATCGAGCGCTGGGCCGCCGTCGTCGGCGGCTCGATGGGCGGCATGCGGGCCCTCGAATGGGCGGTGACTTTGCCCGATCGGGTGGCGTCCGTCCTGGTTCTGGCTTCGACGGCCCGCGCGTCGGCCGAGCAGATCGCCTGGGCCGCGCCGCAGCTGCACGCCATCCGCTCCGACCCGGGCTGGCACGGAGGCGACTACTACTCCTTGTTGCCCGGTGAAGGCCCCCACCGCGGCCTCGGCGTCGCCCGCCGGATCGCCCACGTGACCTACCGCAGCGAACCCGAACTCGCGCAACGCTTCGGCCGGAAGCCGCAGGGTTCGGAGGACCCGCTGCGCCGCGGCCGCTTCGCCGTGGAGTCCTATTTGGACCACCACGCCGACAAGCTGGTCCGCCGCTTCGACGCCGGTTCCTACGTGGTCCTCACGGAGTCCATGAACACCCACGACGTGGGCCGCGACCGCGGCGGGGTGGCCTCGGCGCTCTCGCGCGTCCGCGCGCGCACCGTGGTCGCCGGCGTGGACAGCGACCGGCTCTACCCGCTGTACCAGTCGGTGGAGATCGCCGAGGGCGTCGGCGGTGAGACGGCGGTGGTTTCGTCGCCGTACGGGCACGATTCGTTCTTGATCGAGACGGGGCAGATCGCGGCTTTGGCGAAGTCCCTGCTGGGTTGACCGGGCGCGCCTGCTTGGTTCACGGCACGGTGGTGTGGTGGACGATGCCTTCACTTCGCGCTTGGAGATCACCTACGGCCCGGCTGGTTCGGCCGATCGGCGTGACCCGGTCGGCTCGTCGGATCCGCTGGGTTCGGCCGGTGCGGGCGGCCAGGTTGGCTCGTCGGATCCGCTGGGTTCGGCCGGTGCGGGCGGCCAGGTTGGCTCGTCGGATCCGCTGGGTTCGGCCGGTGCGGGCGGCCAGGTTGGCTCGGCCGGCCTCGCCGGTGGGCTCGGCGCCGAGCCCGGCCAGCCGATCTCCCTCGACCTGCACCCGATCCTGCGCGACTTCGCCCACTCCACTGCTTCGGCTTCGCACCGCGCTTGGCTGACCGGCCTCACCTGGACCGCCCACCTTCGCGACGCGATGATCGTCGTCACCGCCTCGTCCCCGGACGGCAGTTCCTTCGGCTTCGGAATCCCGGACGGCCCCGCCGCCTCCCGTCTGGCCGCCGCGGCGGACCGCCTGCAGGACTTCGTGGTCGAGCACCTCCGCGTCGGGCTACCCCCGGTTCCCGGCACCGCTCGCCCTGCCCACGCGCTTCTCCACGACGGCGTCGCGCTCTGGGCTGACGACCGCACCGCGTGGACGTGCCCGATCGGCTCTTACGCCTGAACGTTTGCCTGTGACGTCGCACCGGCACACCGGCGCCGGCGCGAGGCTGCACGGGCGTCCGGCCCGCACCGGCACAACGGCACCGGCGCCAGGCCCGCACTGGCGCCCGGCCCGCACCGGCACCGGCGCCAGGCCCGCACTTGCGCCAGGCCCGCACGGGCGTCCGGCCTGCACCGGCACGAGGCCCGCACACGGTCCCCGCCGCGCGCACGAGGAGTGGCACCGCAGCGACGTCCCGACTGCTCGCTACCTTTGCTCACTACTCCAGAGAACTCTCGCCTGCAGAACGCAGATCGCTCCCGGCACAACCCCCGCGCGACGGCATAGCCCACCCTCCCTAAGGGGGCTGCCCAGGATTCATTCTATCGGTCGTCGGCGACAAAACCCTGTGCTCAGGCGGAGTTGTCCACAGCAGGCCAGGTCGGTTCGGGGTTGTCCACAGCACCCGATCGTGGAACCTCGATGGGCCGAGTTCGTCGGCCCCGCGACACGTCGGTGCTCCGGGGAAGGCGCGCGCAGCGAACGAGAACACCCTGAGCGAGCGGCCAAAAGCCGTCGATCAAGGTGAGCGCACGAACGACCAACCCGGCATCCTCCGCGAACCACCGACCTCAGTCGATCAAAGCGAACAAAAAAGAAGAGGCGCCCCACCAAGGGACGCCCCTTCCGAACGAACAGAACAGATCAGCCGATCGCCGATGTCAACGGGTTGTAGTACCCGCCCCGCTGCCCGGCCGCGGTCGGGTGGTACGACTCGTCCACCGGCCAGGTGAGGCTGTGGAGGTAGTCGCTCGCCGAGGAGCAGATGTTGTGGCCCACGAAAGCCGAGCGCACGTCCACGAACTGGGCACCGGCGGCGGCCGCGCGGGAAGCCAGGACCGAGGCCAGCGTGTCGGCGCCGGAGTTGATCGCGGAGCGCTTGGTGTCGCTCAGGCCGACGCTGCAGGAGCCCGGCACGGTGTAGAAGCGCGGGTAGGACAGCACCACGAGCTTCGCGTTGGGCGCCTTGGACTTCACGGCGCGGTAGACGTTGTCGAGCAGGCTCGGCAGGGTGTTCTGCACGTAGGTCTTGGCGGTGTTGACCCGGTCGATGCAGGTCTGGTCGCTGTTGAGGGTGCAGGTGGTGATCACGTCGGTGAAGCCGGCGTCGTTGCCGCCCACCGTGAGGGTGACCAGGCTGGCGCTGGACGGCATCGAGTTGATCTGGTTGAGCACGTCACCGGTCTTCGCGCCCGAGCAGGCGAGGAAGGTGAACGTGGTGCCGGCGTGGGCGTTGGCCCACAGCTGGCCGTAGGCGTTGGCGCTGCGCTTGCAGCTGCCCGAGCTGCCGTAGCTCCCGGCGCCCACCCCGGAGGAGTAGGAGTCGCCGAGTGCGACGTAGCTCTGTGCAGCGTTGGCGGTGCCCACAATGCCCAGAGAGGCGAGAACAGCGACCCCCAGGGCCGCGCACATCCGGAGGAACGATCGTGAGGTGGGACGGGTGGCTTCAGCCATGGGTCACTCCTGGTCGTGACGGCTCGACGAGGAATACGAATACCAGGTGGAATCCCCACACGACACCCCAGAATCCGCAGGTGACTCCACTTGGCCCAAGCACTAAGTAGGGCCGGAAGTTAGCGCTCGCTAACCGCCCGTCCTACTATGACCGAATGCCGGCGAACCCCACCCCACTCGTGAACGGCGAGAAGGCGAACAGGCGTGAACAGATCATGGCCGCCGCCGCCGAGCTGTTCGCCCACCACGGCTTCCACGGTGTCGGGATCGACGACATCGGCGCGGCCGTCGGCATCTCGGGACCGGCGCTCTACCGCCACTTCCGCAGCAAGGACGCCATCCTCGGCGAGATGCTGAACTCGATCAGCCACTACCTGCTCGAAGGCGGCACCGACCGCGCCGAGACGGGCGGTACGCCGCTCGAGCTACTCGAAGCGCTGGTGCGCTTCCACGTCGGCTTCGCGCTCGACCACCCGGCGCTGATCACCGTGCAGGAGCGCAACCTCGCGAACCTCACCGACAGTGACCGCAAGCAGGTGCGCGCGCTCCAGCGGCAGTACGTCGAGGTGTGGGTGCGCGCGATCCGCGACGCGATCCCCGGCCTCGAAGAGCGCGAGGCCCGCTCGGCGGCACACGCCGTGTTCGGCTTGATCAACTCGACGCCGTACAACCGCCATCTCGGTGACGCAGAGCTGTCCGAACTGCTCTGCCGGCTCGCTCTGGGCGCACTTTCCGCGGCGGGCTGATCACCCGGATTCGGGGTATCCCCACGGAAGCCGGTGCTGGTGTTTGATAGGCACGTGACCCCGGACCGGAGCGAGGACGAGCAGCGGCTCGTGGAGAAGGCGCAGCGCGCGCTCGTCGCCATCAGCCTCGGCGAGGACGCCGAGGCGCTCGAAGAGGTCACCCCGTCGTCCGACGAGCCGCAGGCGCGCTCTGAGGAGACCAAGGAGCTCATGCTGCTGCTGTTCGGCGAGTGCAGCGCCATGGTGTCCACGCTCGGTGACGGCGGCACGGCACCCGTGAAGGTCCAGGTCTTCGACGAGGACGGCGAAGAGGTTTCCATCGACCAGGCCGACCCGCCCGTGCGCACCGCCGTGCGCACGCTGCTCGCCGAGGTGCACGGCAACACCGCCGCCGCGCGCGAGCAGGTGGAGATCGCGCTGGCCAGCGCCGCGCCCAACGAGGTCGACAGCCTCGTGCTCCAAGCGCTGCGCTGGACGATCCGGCTGTCGGTCGAATGCCTCGATCGCGATCTCCCTGTCGCCGAGTGGATCTCCGACGCCGTCACCGACTGACCCTGTCTCTCGGACAACCGCCCGCCGCGCTGGCAGGATCACGGCCATGGAACGCGTGCTCGGCATCGGCGGCTACTTCATCCGCGCCTCGGACCCCGCGGCGCTGGGCGCCTGGTACCGCGACTGCCTCGGCCTCGACGCCGACGAAAACGGGGTGTGGCGCCAAGATCCCGGCCCGACGGTCTTCGCGCCCTTCGAGGCCGGCACGGACTACTTCGGCTCGAAGTCGCAGCAGACCATGCTCAACTTCCGCGTCCGCGACCTCGACGCCATGCTCGCCCAGCTTCGCGACAAGGGCGCCGAAGTGGCCGAGGAAACGCAGGAGATGGCCGGCATCGGGCGGTTCGGCTGGGTCACCGACCCGGAGGGCAACCGCATCGAGCTGTGGCAGTCCGCGTGACGACCGGCCGCCCGCGGTGAACCGGGCGATACTCGGAGAATGACGACGCCCGGAAGCGTCGCCGTGGTCGGCCCGGGAGCGATCGGGACGACCATCGCGGCCGCACTGCACCAGGTCGGCCGCACACCCCGGCTGTACGGCCGCACCGCCCGCGACCGGCTCGAGCTGCACGCTCCGGGGGAGCACCTCGTGGTGCCCGGCCCGGTCCAGGTCGAGGTGACGCCGGACGTCACCCCGGTCGATCTCCTTTTCCTGGCCGTCAAAGCGACCCAGGTGGCGGCGGCCGCGCCCTGGCTGGCCGCGCTGTGCCGGGCCGGCACGATCGTCTGCGTGCTCCAGAACGGCGTCGAGCAGGAAGCCGTCGTCGCGGCACACGCGAACCTCGGCCGGGTGCTGCCCAGCGTCGTGTGGTTCCCGGCGCAGACCCGGGCCGACGGGTCGGTGTGGCTGCGCGCCCCCGCCCGCTTGACCGTGCCCGACACCGAGGCGGGCCGCGCGGTGTCCGAGGCGCTGGCCGGGAGCTTGTGCACCGTCGAACCGGTCGCCGAGTTCCGCTCGCTGGCCTGGCGCAAGCTCATGCAGAACGCGCTCGCGGGCCTGATGGCCCTCACCGGCCGGCGCGCCGGCATGTTCGCGCGGGCCGACATCGCCGAGCTCGGGCTTGCGTACCTGCGGGAGTGCCTCGCCGTGGCCCGGGCCGAGGGCGCCGACCTCGATGACGACGTGCCCCGGGAAATCATCGACGCGTTCCGGGCCTACCCGGCGGACATGGGCACGTCGATCCTGGCCGATCGCGAAGCCGGCCGGCCGCTGGAATGGGACGTCCGCAACGGGGTGGTGCTGCGTCGCGGGCGCCACCACGGCATCCCCACACCCGTCAGCGAAATCGTGGTCCCGCTGCTCGCGGCCACCGGAGACGGGCCCGGCTGACGCGAGTGTGAGCCGCGGGACCCTGGGTGGACACTCCGGTTAGCGGTCGCTAACATCCGAAGAGGAGTTAACGACCGCTAACATCTTGGATCACCAACGTCTCGACGGGGAGTCATGGACACGCCGGTACTGAGCAGTTCCGCGGATCCGCGCAGCGACGGGTTCGCCCGCAGCGTCACCTCGCACGGCGAGCTCGTCGAGGACCTGCGCAAGCGCCTTGACACCGCCCGCCTCGGCGGGCCCGAGAAATCCCGGGCCCGGCACGTGGAACGCGGCAAGCTGCTGCCGCGCGACCGCGTCGACACGTTGCTGGACCCGGGTTCGCCGTTCCTGGAGCTCTCGCCGCTCGCGGCCAACGGCCTCTACGACGACGAGGCGCCGAGCGCCGGCATCATCACCGGCGTCGGGCGCGTCTCCGGGCGCGAGTGCGTGATCGTGGCCAACGACGCCACCGTCAAGGGCGGCACCTACTACCCGCTCACGGTCAAGAAGCACCTGCGCGCCCAGGAAGTGGCGCTGCACAACAACCTTCCGTGCATCTACCTCGTCGACTCAGGCGGCGCGTTCCTGCCGCACCAGGACGACGTGTTCCCCGACCGCGAGCACTTCGGGCGCATCTTCTACAACCAGGCCACGATGTCCGCACGCGGTATCCCGCAGATCGCCGCCGTGCTCGGCTCGTGCACCGCGGGTGGCGCGTACGTGCCGGCCATGAGCGACGAAGCGGTGATCGTCCGCAACCAGGGCACGATCTTCCTGGGCGGCCCGCCGCTGGTGAAGGCCGCGACGGGTGAGGTCGTCACGGCCGAGGAGCTGGGCGGCGGCGACGTGCACTCGCGCCAGTCCGGCGTCACCGACCACCTCGCCGACGACGACGCCCACGCGCTGCGCATCGTCCGCGACATCGTCTCCACACTCGGCCCGCGCACGCCGCGGCCGTGGGACGTGCGGCCCGTCGAGGAACCGGCCGTGGACCCGCGAGAGCTCTACGGCGTGGTGCCCACGGACTCGCGCACCCCCTATGACGTGCGCGAGGTGATCGCGCGCGTGGTCGACGGCAGCCGGTTCTCCGAGTTCAAGAAGGAGTACGGCGCCACGCTCGTCACCGGCTTCGCGCACATCCACGGCCACCCGGTGGGCATCATCGCCAACAACGGCGTGCTGTTCGCCGAGTCGGCCATGAAGGGCGCGCACTTCATCGAGCTGTGCGACCGCCGCTCGATTCCCTTGGTGTTCCTGCAGAACATCACCGGGTTCATGGTCGGCAAGGCCTACGAGGCCGGCGGCATCGCGAAGCACGGCGCGAAGATGGTCACCGCCGTCGCGTGCGCGCGGGTGCCGAAGTTCACCGTGATCATCGGCGGCTCGTTCGGCGCCGGCAACTACTCGATGTGCGGGCGGGCGTACTCGCCGCGGTTCCTGTGGATGTGGCCCAACGCGCGGATTTCCGTGATGGGCGGCGAGCAGGCGGCGTCGGTGCTTTCGACGGTCCGCCGCGACGCGATCGAGGCCCGCGGCGGCGAGTGGTCGGCCGAGGACGAGGACGCGTTCAAGGCGCCGATCCGCGAGCAGTACGAGCACCAGGGCAGCCCGTACTACTCCACCGCTCGGCTGTGGGACGACGGCGTGATCGACCCGGCGGACACCCGCACGGTGCTCGGGCTCGCACTGTCGGCCGCCGCCAACGCACCCCTGCCCGAGGTCAACTACGGCGTCTTCCGGATGTGAGTGAGCATGTCTTCGTTCGACACCGTTCTGGTCGCCAACCGCGGGGAGATCGCGGTCCGCGTCATCCGCTCGCTGCGTGAGCTGGGCATCCGCTCGGTCGCGGTGTACAGCGACGCGGACGCCGACGCCAAGCACGTGCGCGAGGCCGACACCGCGGTGCGCCTAGGCCCGGCCGAGGCGGCGAAAAGCTATTTGTCGATCCCGGCCATCGTCTCCGCGGCTCAGGTGACGGGCGCGCAGGCCGTGCACCCGGGTTACGGCTTCCTCGCCGAGAACGCGGCGTTCGCGCGAGCGTGTGAAGAGGCGGGGCTGGTGTTCATCGGCCCGCCCGTCGCCGCGATCGAGCAGATGGGCGACAAGATCCGGGCCAAGGCCACGGTGTCCGCGGCCGGTGTGCCGGTCGTCCCCGGGGTGTCCGATGTGGACATTCCGGAGGGCGGGTTCGCCGAGGCCGTGGCCGGGGTGGGTTATCCAGTGCTGCTGAAGCCGTCGGCGGGCGGCGGCGGCAAGGGCATGCGGCTCGTGCACGAGGAGTCGGAGCTCGCCGCCGCGATCGAGTCCGCGCGCCGCGAGGCCCGGGGCTCCTTCGGTGACGACACGCTGCTGGTGGAGCGGTTCGTCACCACGCCGCGGCACATCGAGATCCAGGTGCTGGCCGACAAACACGGGAACGTTCTGCACCTCGGCGAACGCGAGTGCAGCCTGCAGCGGCGGCACCAGAAGATCATCGAAGAGGCCCCGTCGGTGCTGCTCGACGAGGCCACACGCCAGAAGATGGGCGCCGCCGCGGCCGAGGCCGCGCGGTCGGTGGGTTACGTCGGCGCGGGCACCGTCGAGTTCATCATGTCCGCGCACGACCCGGACGAGTTCTTCTTCATGGAGATGAACACGCGGCTGCAGGTGGAGCACCCCGTCACGGAGATGGTGACCGGGCTCGACCTCGTGGCGTGGCAGGTCCGCGTGGCCGCCGGTGAGCCGTTGACGGTGAAGCAGGAGGACGTGCGCCTCGAAGGCCACGCCATCGAAGCCCGGGTGTACGCCGAGGATCCCGCGCGCGGCTTCATCCCGACGGGCGGCACGGTGCTGGCCGTGCACGAACCTTCGGGCGACGGCGTGCGCGTGGACTCGTGGATGACCGAGGGCGCGGTGGTCGGGTCGAACTACGACCCGATGCTGGCCAAGGTGATCGCGTACGGTCCGGACCGCGCGGCCGCGCTGCGCAAGCTCGACCGCGCGCTGGCGGACACCGCGTTGCTGGGCCTGGGCACGAACATCGCGTTCCTGCGCAGCCTGCTCGCCGACGAGGACGTGCGCGCGGGCCGGCTCGACACGGAGCTGGTGGACCGGCGGCTGTCGTCGCTGGTGTCGTCGGAGGTGGCCGAAGGGTTTTTCGTGGCGGCGGCGCTCGACCGGCTGCTTTCGTTGCAGCCGAAGGGTTCCGTGGTGGATCCGTGGGACGTGCCCAACGGGTGGCGCATCGGTGGCGGAGGCGGGGTCACGTTCCGGCTGCGGGCCGGCGAGGTCCAGGCCGTGGTCCGCGTAACGGGTTCGACCGTGCAGGTCGACGACAACGAACCGGTCGAAGCCACCGCGACCCGCGTCGGCGACGTGCTGGAAGTCCGGCGGGACAGCGGGCTCGAGCGCTACCGCCGCGCCGATGGTCCACAACGGACGGTCTGGCTCGCGCGCGACGGCTTCGGTTTCGCGTTCGCGGACCAGGAAGTGCGCCTGGCCGCCCGCGGTGAGGCCGCGGGCGCCGGGCCGGTGAAGAGCCCGATGCCGGGCACGGTGCTCGTGGTCAAGGTCGCTCAAGGCGACGTCGTCGCGGCCGGCACGCCGTTGCTGGTCGTGGAAGCGATGAAGATGGAACACACCGTGACCGCGCCGATCGACGGCGTGGTGAGCGAGCTTTCGGCGCGCGCGGGCCAGCAGGTGGCGTTGGACGAAACCCTGGCCGTGGTCAGCCCGAACGAGGAGCAACGATGATCGACTTCCGGCTGGACGAAGAGTACGAAGCGCTCCGCAAGACGGTCGAGGACTTCGCGCACAACGAGGTCGCGCCGGTGATCGGGCCGCTGTACGAGAAGGAAGAGTTCCCCTACGAGCTCGTCGCCAAGATGGGCGAGATGGGTCTGTTCGGCCTGCCGTTCGCCGAGGAGTTCGGCGGCATGGGCGGTGACTACTTCGCGCTGTGCCTGGCGCTGGAGGAGCTGGCGCGGGTCGACTCGTCGGTGGCGATCACGCTGGAGGCCGGCGTTTCCCTCGGTGCGATGCCGATCTACCGCTTCGGCACGCAGGAGCAGAAGGAAACCTGGCTGCCCGCGCTGTGCTCCGGCGAGGCCCTCGGCGGTTTCGGCCTCACGGAACCGGGCGGCGGCTCCGACGCCGGCGCCACGCGTACCCGGGCCAAGCTCGACGGCGACCAGTGGGTGATCAACGGCAGCAAGGCGTTCATCACCAACTCCGGTACCGACATCACGCGGCTGGTCACCGTCACGGCCGTCACCGACGTGATGGAGAACGGCCGCAAGGAGATCTCCGCGATCCTCGTGCCCTCGGGCACGCCGGGCTTCGCCGTGGCGCCCAAGTACTCCAAGGTCGGCTGGAACTGCTCGGACACGCACGAGCTGTCCTTCGCCGACGTCCGCGTGCCGGCCGAGAACCTGGTCGGCATCCGCGGCCGCGGCTACGCGCAGTTCCTGTCCATTCTGGACGAAGGCCGCGTCGCGATCGCCGCCCTGAGCGTCGGTCTGGCCCAGGGGTGCGTCGACGAATGCCTCAAGTACGTGAAGGACCGCGTCGCGTTCGGGCACCGCATCGGCGAGTACCAGGCGATCCAGTTCAAGATCGCCGACATGGAGGTGCGCACCCACACCGCGCGCCTCGCGTACTACCAGGCGGCGTCGAAGATGCTGCGCGGCGAACCCTTCAAGAAGGAAGCGTCCATCGCGAAGCTCGTCGCCTCCAACGCCGCCATGGACAACGCCCGCGACGCCACCCAGATCCACGGCGGCTACGGCTTCATGAACGAGTACCCGGTCAGCCGCTTCTACCGCGACGCGAAGATCCTGGAGATCGGCGAGGGGACGAGCGAGGTGCAGCGGATGCTCATCGCTCGTCACCTCGGCGTCGCCGGGTAGCGCTTACCGAGCGGTCAGCACGAAGAACAGGAAACTCGGGCTGATCGTGAGCAGCCGGTAGTCCTCGGGCCACAGCTCGCGGGCTTCCGGTGCGGGCATGGGTTCGCTGAGCACGGAGATCTCGAAGCCCGCCGCGGTGAAGGCCGCGGTCATGGCGTGCAGTGGCCGGATCCAGAACGACATCGGGATGGTTTGCTCACCGAACGTCCAGTCTTCGGTCCACTTGTAGGTTTCGAAGTAGTTGGTCTTGACGCCGTCCAGGCGCTGCAGCGCGTGGATCGCGAACGGGTGGTCGACCGAGATCAGCAGCCGACCGCCCGGTTTGAGGATGCGCTTCAGCTCGGCGAGTGACGGGCCCCAGTCCTCCAGGTAGTGCAGCACGAGGGACGCGACGACGTCGTCGAACGCGTTGTCGGCGTAGGGCAGCGGCTCGGCCAGATCGGCGACGCGCAGGTCGGCTTCGGGGCCGAGGCGGCGGCGGGCCAGCTCCAGCATGCCGGCGCTGAGGTCGAACCCGGACATGATCGCGCCGCGGTCGCGCAGCATCGCGGACAGGGGGCCGGCCCCGCAGCCGGCGTCGAGGATCCGTCTCCCGGCGACGTCTCCGGCGAGCTCCAGCATCGCGGGCTGCTCGTAGTAGGCGTTCTGGATGCCGCCCTCGTTCTGGGCCGCGTATGCCTCGGCGAAGCTGTCGTAGTGGTTGGCCGGCAGGGTGTGGTTGTCCGGGGTCATGCGACCGATCATGGCAGAAAACGCCGGACCGCCGGTCGATCCCCTTTCACCATAACCCGGGTGGCAAGCCGGAAACATCGGTCTTCGGAGCGATGTTTCCGCGCCGCCGAATGATTATTGTGGTCGGTATGTCTGAGGAACTCGCGCTGAACGTCGGCCCGTCCGGAATCGAGCTGGCGTACGAATGCTTCGGTGATCCTGGAATGCCGCCGGTCGTGCTGATCATGGGCGGTGGCGCGCAGATGATCAATTGACCTGAGGAGTTCTGCCGGGAACTGGTGGACCGCGGCCTGTACGTGATCCGCTTCGACAACCGCGATTCCGGCCGGTCTACGCATTTCGACGACGCGCCCGTGCCGGATTTCGCAGCCGTTCTCGCGGGGGATTTCGCGACGGCGTCTTACACGCTGTCGGATCTCGCGGGTGACACGGTCGGCCTGCTCGATCTGCTCGGGCTGGAAAGCGCGCACCTCGTCGGAGCGTCGCTCGGCGGGATGATCGCGCAGATGGTCGCCATCGAGCACCCCGATCGGGTGCGGACGCTGACGTCGATCATGTCCACGACCGGCGCCCCGGAGGTGGGCGCGCCCGACCCGTCGATCCTGGTCGAGATGGGACAGCCGCCGAGCGAGCGGGAGGCGTTCGTGGCTTGGCAGGTGCGCGCGTCGGGGATCACGGGGTCGCCGGGGTTCGAGTTCGACGAGGATGCCATTGCCGAGCGAGCGGGGCGGACGTTCGACCGGGGCTACCCCGCGCTGGGCATGCCGCGGCAGGCCGTCGCCGTGGTGGCGTCGGGCGACCGCACGGACCGGCTGCGGCGGCTGGACGTGCCCACCCTGGTCATCCACGGCGACGCCGACCGCATGTGCGACCTCAGCGGCGGCCGCGCCACGGCGGCGGCCATACCCGGCGCGGAGCTCGTGGTGGTGCCCGGCATGGGGCACAGCCTGCCGCGCGAGTTGTGGGCGGACTTCGCGACGAGGATCGCCGCGCTGGTCAAGACGCGATGACCGCGGCGAGTTCCCGAGGCGCGGTGCGCTGCGCGAAGTGCTGCTGACCGTCCAGCACCCGCACCTGCGCGCCGAGCCGCGCGGCGTAGTGGCGCACACCGTCGGCCATCCGGGCCGGGCTGGCGCCACCCAGCACGAACCGGGCCGGCACGGAGACCTCGGGTAACCCCGCCTCGACGATCGCCGCGTCGTACGCAGTGGTGTGGGCGAGCGTGAGATCTTCTTGCCACTGCGGGGTTTTTCGCATCGACGCGACCACGTCGGCCGGCATCCCCACCGCCTCCGTGCGGAACGAGGTCAACGCGCCGTCGAGATCACCGGCGTCGACCAGTGCCCGCAGCCGCTGGGCGACACCCGCCGTGACCACTGATGGCGGCTCATACGCGACCACCCGCCGCACCACATCCGGCCGCACCGCCGCCGCCCGCAACGCCAGCAGTGCCCCCGACGAATGGCCGGCCACCACGGCATCACCGCCGGCCGCAACCGCCGTGGCGACGACGTCGGCGACCTCGTCCGCCACCTCCGACCCGGCCCGATCGCCGCTGCCCCCACGCCCGCGGCGGTCCAGTGCGTACACCGTGAACTCGTCGCCGAGGAACGGCACCACCGCGTCCCATGCCCTGCGGTCGCCCCCGGCGCCGCCGACCAGCACCAGTGGTGGTCCGGAGCCGGTGCGTTCGACGGCGAGCCGCACGCCGTCGGGGGAGGTCAGCGTCAAGAGCGCCATAACGTCAGGGTACCTGACGATTAGACTCGACGCATGACGTCACGTCGATCCCTTGCCGAAACCCCCAGCTCAGGCCAGGGTCCGCTGCTCGGTCCGCTCGCGCGCCGGATGACGCGCTGGTTCGAGGACGGCATCCTCACGGAGCTGGCCGCGCGCGGCGAGGCGCGGCTGACGATGACGCAGATCGACATCGTCGCGAAGCTCGACGCCGAGGGCATCACGATCGCGGAGCTGGCGCGTCGCGCGGGGGTGGCGCGGCAGTCGGCGCACCAGGCGGTCGGTGAGCTGACCCGGGCGGGGCTGGTGCGCGTGGACCCGGACCCGGCGTCGGCGCGCAACAAGCTCGTCCGGCCGACGGAGGCCGGCGTCGCGCGGCTGAACCTGGCGCGCGAAGTGCTCGAAGACCTCGAACGCAAACTCGGCGAACGCGTGGGCGCACGTCGGCTGGAGCAACTGCGGGCCGCACTGGACCTCGACTGGGAGGCCATCGACTGAACCTCTTGAACCGGGCCACCTCCGAGGCTTATTGTCAGGTAGCCTGACAGTTTAGGTGGGGGTCATGGACGAGGTGCTGGTCGCCGGCGCGGGCCCGGTGGGGCTGCTGGCCGCGATCGAGCTGCGGCGCCGCGACGTGCCGGTGCGGATCGTCGACGCGGCCGCGGGGCCGGCGCGCATCAGCCGTGCGCTGGGCAACCTGGGGCGCACGATGGAGATCTACGACGAGCTCGGCGTGCTCGACGAGCTGCTCGCGAACGGCGTGCGCGTCACGAAGTTCGTGCGGCACCTCGCCGGCCAAGAGCCACTCGCGTACGGCATCGGCTACAGCGAAGTGCCTTCGCGCTTCCCGTTCGTGCTGTTGGTCGACCAGTGCGTCACCGAGCGCGTGCTGCGCGAACGTCTCGCGAAGCTGGGCACGCGCGTCGAATGGTCGACGCGCCTGGAATCCCTGACACAGGACGCCGACGCCGTTCGCACCGTGGTCGTCCGTGACGGCACCAGGGAAACCGTGTCCACGCCGTGGCTCGTCGGCTGCGACGGCGCGCACAGCGTCGTGCGCAAGCAGCTGGGAATCCCGCTGCGCGGCGAGTCCGGCCACACGTGGCTGGTCGTCGACGCGGAGGTCGAGAGCGCTCTCGACCCCGTCGCCATGCACTGGCTTTCGGCCGACGACGCCGCGATGCTCGCGTTCCCCCTGCCCGAGCCGGCGCGCTGGCGCCTGACCGACACCGCGTGGACCGCCGGCGGCGTCGAGACTCCGGGCGCCGTCGCCGAACGCTTCCGCGGCCGCCTCGCCGCGGCGACGGGCGCCCGGGCGCGGGTGCGCATCCGCGACTGGATCAAACCGTTCACCATCCAGCAGCGCGCGGTGCCGGCTATGCGGTCCGGCCGCTGCTTCGTCGCGGGCGACGCCGCCCACGTCCACAGCCCGGCCGGCGGCCAGGGCATGAACACCGGGCTGCAGGACGCGTTCAACCTGGGCTGGAAACTCGCGGCCGTCTGCGCGGGCGAGGCCGGCGTGGCCCCGCTGGACACGTACTCTCGCGAACGCGTCCCGGTCGGTGCCGCGCTGCTCGACGCCACCGCGATGATCACCGACTACGTGATGCACGGCGACTTCTCCGATCAGTCCGGAGTGGACGGTGCGGGCCGCGAGATCATCGGTAGCACGCAGGCACTCGCTTCGCGCTACGTCGACAGCCCGCTCACCACGCCCGGTCCGGGAGTTCCGGCACCCGGCGAGCGCGTCACCCGTGTCGATCCTCCAGGTGCGACGACGCCCGGCTGGCTCGACTTCCTCGACCGGCTGCGTGATCCGCGCTGGCTGCTTGTCCACCGCGCCACCGTGCGTCACTCGGCGCCCGGGATGACGGCCTGCCCCGTGGCTGAATCGGTGGCCGACGACCTGCAACTCGACGACGGCTGGCTGCTCGTGCGCCCCGACGGCTACGTCGCCGCCCGTGGCACCGGGGCTCCCGCGCGATTCGGGTACGCCGGCGCTTAGTCGATCGCCACTTCCGCCTCGATCTCCACCGGAATGCCGAACGGCAGCTCCGCGAGGCCGACCGCCGAGCGCGCGTGGTCACCCGCGTCCGCGCCCCACAGCTGCACGATGAGGTCGGAGAAGCCGTTGACCACGGCGGGGGTGCGGGCGAACCCCGGCGCGGCGTTGACCATGCCGAACACGCGCAGCCACGTCGTGACGCGGTCGAGGTCGCCGAGCGCGAGCTTCAGCGAGCTGAGCACCGCGAGCGCGGTCAGGCGGGCGGCCGCGTACGCCTGCTCCTCGGTGACCTCGGCGCCGACCTTGCCGAACGGGCCGGCGAGCGACCCGTCGGGCAGCAGTGGCCCGTGGCCCGAAACGAACGCGCGGTCCCGGAAGACGCGGACCCACGGGAAGGAGAGCGTGACGCCGGGCGGCGGGGTCATCGGCTCCGGTAGCTGGAGGCCGAGCTCGGCCAGGCGGGTTTCGATGTGCACAGCGGCAGCCTACGGACCTGGATAGTAATACCGGTATAGTTATCCGCATGGTGGAGCTGAAGACCGCGACCGAGCTCGCGGTGATGCGGGAGGCGGGCCGCGTGGTGGCCCGGGCGCTGGCGGCGGTGCGGGAGTCCGCGGACACCGGCGTGTCGCTGGCCGAGCTGGACGCCGTTGCCGCGCAAGTGATGGCCGACGCGGGGGCGAAGCCGTCGTTCCTCGGCTACCACCCGAACTGGGCGCCGACGCCGTACCCGGGCGTGATCTGCGCGAGCGTGAACGACGCCATCGTCCACGGCATCCCCGGCCGGTACCGCCTGCGCGACGGCGACCTGGTGAGCATCGACTGCGGCGCGGCCATCGACGGCTGGCACGGCGACGCCGCCGTGAGCTTCGTCGTCGGCGCCGCGGACCCGGCCGACCTCGCCCTGATCGCGGCGACGGACCAGGCGCTCGCGGCCGGCATCGCGGCGGCGCAGCCGGGCGCGAAGATGGGTGACATCTCCGCTGCCATCGCCACGATCGGCCGCGCCGCGGGCTACGGCGTCACCGAAGACCACGGCGGCCACGGCATCGGCCGCGCGATGCACGAGGACCCGCCGGTGCCCAACGACGGCCGCCCCGGCCGCGGCCTGCGCCTGCGGCCCGGCCTCGTCCTCGCCCTCGAGCCGATGTTCACCCGCGGAGGCCGCGACGACTACCGGCACGCCGACGACGGCTGGACCGTCCACACCACCGACGGCACCCGCGCATCGCACTCGGAGCACACCGTCGCGATCACTGAGGCCGGACCGGTGGTCCTGACGCTGCCCTAGGGGTACAACGTCGGGGATGGGGACGTTCACGATCCGCCCGGGCGAGCCCGGCGACGCCGACACGTTGCTGCGCTTCTTCGACGAGGCCGTCGAGTGGCTGGTGGCGCGCGGCAGCGCCGGGCAGTGGGGTGATCGGCCGTGGAGCGGCATTCCGCACCGGGCCTCGCGCGTGGCCGACATGACGAAGGAGCCGGGCCTGCGCCTCGCGGAGGTGGACGGGGAACCCGCGGGGGCGCTGATCGTTCAGGACGAATGCCCCAAGCACGTGCCGCCGGCCGGGGAGCGGGAGCTGTACATCGGGCTGCTCATCACGTCGCGCCGGTTCGCGGGGCATCGCGTGGGTACGCGGCTGCTGGAGTACGCGCTGGCGGAGGCTCGGAAACGCGGCATCAGCCTCGTGCGCGTCGACTGCTGGGCCGGCGGCGACGGCGAGCTGCAGCGCTACTACGAGGGCCAGGGCTTCACGCCGACGGTCCGCTTCGACGTCGACGGCTGGATCGGTCAGGTCTTCGAGCAACGCCCCTGATCGGGGCAGTCGACTGGCGCTCGGCGCCACGCCGGGGCACCATATTGACACGACGCCAACAGTGTTCCGTCTCCGTCGACGCAGGAGGAGCCCCGTCATGGCCAAGCAGCCGCGTTCGCTCGCCGGGAAGGTCATCGTCATCACCGGTGGCGCGCAGGGCATCGGGGCCGCCACGGCCACCGCGCTCAAGCGGCTCGGCGCGCGGGTGGTGCTGGGCGATCTCGACCACGTCCGCGCGGAGAAGACGGCCGGTGAGCTGGGGCCCGAAGCCGTCGCACTGCCGCTGGACGTCACCGACACCCGAGCGTTCACCGAGTTCCTCGACGAGGTCGAACGCCAGGTCGGGCCCATCGACGTGCTGATCAACAACGCCGGCATCATGCCGCTCGCGCCGCTCGACGAGGAGGACGACGCGGCGACGCGCCGGATGCTGGAGATCAACCTGCACGCCGTCATCCACGGCACGCGCGAAGCCGTGAAGCGGATGAAGCCGCGGGGGACCGGGCACATCGTGAACGTCGCTTCGATGGCCGGGAAGTCCGGGTTCCCGGGCGCGGCCACGTACTGCGCGACCAAGCACGCCGTGGTCGGCCTGTCGGAGGCGGTGCACCTGGAGCTGCGCGGCACGGGCGTGTCGGTGTCCTGTGTGATGCCGGCGGTCGTGCGCACGGAGCTGGCGTCGGGGCTCGGCGAGGCGAAGTTCATCAAGTCGGTGGGGCCCGAAGACGTCGCCGCGGCGATCGCGGATGCCCTGAAATACCCGAAGTTCGATGTTTTCGTGCCGAAATCCCTGGATTTCACGGGCCGGATCACGCGGCTGTTCCCGCGTGCGTTCGGCGAATGGTTCGTCCGCGCGCTCGGCGGCGATCAGCTGCTGGCTTCGGCCGCGCATTCCCCGGCCCGGGCGGAATACGAGTCCCGCGCTGCTCAGAGCGCTCCGGCCGCCGACTCGGGGAACTAGCTTCCCGGTCACCGGGCACTGTCCGAAATGGACGTGCTTGCCGGGTGCTTGCAAGTGTGGCGGTGTTGATGCCGCCCGCGGCCCCGGGCAAGATTGCCTCCGAGAGGTCGAGCTCAGGAGGCACGCATGGTTTCACCCACGGCACGGCTGGCCGCAGCGGCGTCGAACGTCGTGGGGAAGGTGCTGCACGGTGGCGTCGCCGACCTGCGCCCGATGCCGCGGGTGCTCATCGACCAGGGTCCGAACCGCTCGTTGTACCGGATGACCCACAGCGGCGCGCCGGTGTCGGGGCCGCCGATCCTGCTCGTGCCGCCGCTGGCCGCGCCCGCGCTGTGCTTCGACCTGCGCCGCGGCTGCAGCCTGATCGAGCACTTCGTGGAGGCCGGGCGCAACGTCTACCTCGTCGACTACGGCAACGTGGCGTTCTCCGACCGGCGCCTCGGCATCGAGCACTGGATCGACGAGGTGCTGCCGCGCGCGATCCGCAAGGTGAGCGAAGACGCGGGCGGTGAGGGCGTGCACCTGGTGTCGTGGTCGCTGGGCGGGATCTTCTCGCTGCTGGTGAACGCCGACCAGCCGGAGCTGCCGATCGAGTCCGTCACCGCCATCGCGTCGCCGGTCGACTTCGCGGCGATCCCGATCGTCGCGCCGTTCCGCCCGCTCGTCGACCTCACCGGCGGTCACCTGCTCACGCCGGTCTACCGCGCGTTCGGCGGCGCACCGTCCTATTTGGTCAGCCGCGTGTTCCGCGCGACGGGCATCAGCAAGGAGATCACGAAACCCATCGCGATCCTCAAGAACCTCGACGACCGCGACTACCTCGCGCAGATCGAGGCCGTGGACCACTTCATGGACAACATGTACGCATACCCGGGCCGCACGTTCGGGCAGCTCTACCACCGCCTGTTCCGTACCAACGACCTCGCCGAGGGCACCGTCGACCTCAACGGGCGCAAGATCAGCCTGGCCGACGTGAAGGCCCCGGTGCTCGTCGTCGCGGGCGAGAACGACACGATCGCCCCGCAGCCTTCGGTGGAACGCGTGGTGCGGCTGCTGGAGAACGCGCCGGAGGTGCGCTTCCGCACCGCACCCGGCGGCCACCTCGGTGTGCTCACCGGGCGCAAGGCGCGGGGCACCACGTGGACTTATCTGGACGAGTTCCTCGACGATCGCATCTGACGGCGTTGGGAAGCGGGCCACCCGGGACTCCGAGTGGCCCGCTTTGCGTTGCCGTCAGATGGCGGGCGCGGGGCCGCGCTGGGCGGTGATCCACGCGCGGACGTCCTTGTGCAGCAGGCCGCGCAACGCGAGGCCGGCGAACACGATCGGCAGGATGCCGGTCACGCCGGAACTGATGATGGTCACGATTCCGTTGATCACGACGATCGCCTCGACCACGATCGCCGTGACCCACGGCCACTGCTTGCCCGATTGCAGCGTGATCGCGCAGACGGCGAGGACCACCGCCATCAGGATGTTGATCACGATGATCACGACCAGCAGGCCCGCGACTCCGGTGTCGGGAGCAGGAGGGAGCCCAGCAGGTTGAAGGCGACCTGGATCCACATGAAGATCCGCGCCTGCCCCAGGCCCTTCGGCGGGCCGTAAACCCCAGGGTTCGTCATGCGGGGAAGGCTAGGGCAAAGGTGCGGAAAACGATCGTTCGGAGATCAATCCGATATTCTGCACCTTGGGCGCAAATTGCCGGATGGGTTGGGGAAAAACTCACTTGAGCGCGGAAAGTGCCGTTTTGAATGCGTCGAGGGCGTCGCGGTAGCACGCTTCGGTGCCGACGTCGCTTCCCGCCACGGCACTTCGGAGTTCCTCGGGCACTTCCACGGGTCTACTTCAGCTGCGCCGAAGTCTTCCCCAGCACCCGACGAGCCACGATCAGCTGCTGAATCTGCTGCGTCCCCTCGAAGATGTCCAGGATTTCTCAGCCGGTTTTCGCTAACCTTGCGATCTTGGCTGGAAACGGCCTCTGACCTGCGCTGATGTGTCTCGTTAGTTCTCGTCGTCTGTCGCCTCTCCCTGGCCGCTGACGGCCTGGAGACGGCCTGGCGACCAGCCACACCTACCCCTGCATCCCGATACGAGGCCAAGCACGCGGCCGGTGGTGCCGGGTCAAGACACGCTTCACCGTCTTGACGCGGTGCTACCGGCCGTTGTCACGATCCGGCGTCGGGATGGAGGTCTCCCACGACGGTGCGTAACGGAGATCGAGTCACGAACGACCCGAATGTCACCACCGCTCGTAGCTCGTCGAGGAGGCCGGGATGGGGCGGGGGACTCGTGTGTTGCCGCCGCGCGGCGCTGCGCCAGGTGACCCGCTGGCGGCCGCACCGCCCGGCCGGCGGGCGAAGCGGAGCGGCAGCCCGCCGTGTCGGAAGCGGATGCGGCCGCCCAGGCGAGGGGCTACGTAGGCGACAGGCGCGCCGCCAGCGGCGGCGCGCCCTTGATCCTGTAGAGGTAAATTCGGCAGTAGGCGGCGTCTGCTGAACGCAGAGAGGATGGGAATTGAGCAAGGTTCACGTGCGACACATCAAGGCTGCGCTGGTTCGTGACTTCGATCAGCTTATCGACATGTCTGACTATGCGAAGGCTAGCGACGAGCAGCGAGAGAAGGTGTTTTGTACGAGAGCCTTGGCGGCATTCGCGCTTCAGCGGTTTGCGGATGTTGATCAGGTGCAGGCTGCAAGCTGTGTGGTCGACGGAAGTAATGACAACGGAATCGACGCCATCTACCTCGATCAGGCTAATTAAAAAGTAATACTTGTGCAGTCCAAGTGGGATTCTAATGGTACGGCAACTATAGGACTGGGTGACTCTCGCAACTTCGTTGCCGGCTTCAAAGACCTAACTGACGAACGGTTTGACAGGTTCAACGATAAAATCGCTCGCCAGAAGGATCTCATAAGTGAAGCTCTAGGGGATCCAAGTGTTCGCTTTGTTCTGGTTGTAGCCACGACAGGTGCAAGTACACTTAACCCTGTCGTTCAGAATGTATTTGACGACACGCTTGAAGAGTTGAATAACCCCATTCCACTGGTGGACTTCCAGGTTCTAGGTCTGACTGAGTTTCATGCGCTGGTTTCTGAAGGGCTAGACGGGGGATCTGTAGACCTATCTGCAACCGTTGAGCACTGGGGAACTGTAACTGAGCCATACGAGGCATTCTATGGTGTAGTCGACGCGAAGACGGTGGGCGATTGGTATGCGCGATACGGAGATAAACTGTTCGCGCAGAATATTCGCGGATCGCTAGGTGCGACTGGGGTAAACAACGACCTTCGGGACACTCTTACTCGGGGGCCTGAGCATTTCTGGTACTTCAATAATGGTATCACTGTTCTTTGTCAAAAGATCGAAAAATCAGCGCGCGGAGCCACCACGCGAAACTATGGAAAATTCTCGCTATTCGGCGCGAGTGTAGTAAATGGTGCGCAGACGGTTGCAAGTATTCACAGGGCGTTGAAGGACTCAGAAGCTGCTGAAAATGCACGCGTATGGATCCGGTTCATCTCACTGGAAGCTTGTCCGCCGGAATTCGCGAAGGAAGTTACAAGGGCAACTAATACTCAGAATTCTGTTGAGGCCAGCGACTTCGTAGCTCTGGACCCTGAGCAAGCTAGGCTGCGTGTAGAGATGCTTCTTTCGTGCAGCAAAATCTATGCGATCAAGCGAGGTGACCAACCGCCAGATCAGGCTACGGGGTGCACGGTTTACGAAGCAACGGTTGCGCTCGCGTGCGCGTATCCGGACCCGTCGTTGGCGGTTCTTGCGAAAAGTGCCGTAGGACGTCTGTGGGAGTCAACGGAAAGGGCGCCATATAAATCGCTTTTCAATTCCGGGGTCAGTGCGTTCAGGATTTGGCGTACCGTTGACGTACTGCGTTCGGTTGATTCTGTGCTGAATCGTTTGCGTTACAGAAAAGAGGGCCGAGAAAAGTCTATTGTCGTGCAAGGTAATAGAATAGTTGCACATCTAGTGTTTCATATGCTCGATATGAGCAAGGTGGATGATCCGGATCTCGATTGGTCGAAGATTTTAGACACCGTGCCAAAGTTTACGCTATCGATCGTAAAGATGCTGACTGAACGCGTAGAATCGATGTATGCCAACAACTACATTACTAGCCTGTTCAAGAATGCGTCTAGATGCAAAGACTTGGTTGGCAAGATCACTAAACAACTGGAGGCTTTGCAGTAAGAAAAACGTTGGGTAGCTGTCGCGCAATGGCGCAATACCTGACTTGGCTCAAGATCGCTGATCTTGGGTAGGGTGCTGGCTGTTGAGCTGCGGTTTCGTCGTGTGAACGGCGAAAATCTGCGCACTGAGCGGCCGGTTCTAGGGGTCTGCCCATCGCTTCCCGGTTACGGCTTCAGCGACAAGCCGGCCGCGCCGGGGTGGGGGATCGAGCGGATATCCGACGCGTGGTGCGAGCTGATGGCCCGGCTCGGCTACCGGCGGTTCGGCGCCCAGGGCAGCGACTGGGGCACCAGCATCGCCACGAGCATCGGTCAACGGCAACCCGATCGGGTCGCCGGCATCCATCTCATGCCGCCGCTCGCACCGCCCGATCCGGCCACGTTGGACGACCTCACCGGTGCCGAGCGGGCGGCGCTCGCGACACTGCGGGAGGCGGACGAATGGGGCTCCGGATACTCGGCGCAGCAGTCGACCCGGCCGCAGACGGTCGGCTACGGGCTGGTCGACTCGCCGGCCGCCCTCTGCGCCTGGATCGTCGAGAAGTTCTGGTCGTGGACCGACTCCGGTGGCGACCTGCATCGGGTTATTACCCGGGATGAGCTGCTCGACAACCTGATGCTCTACTGGCTGCCCGGCACCGGTGCCTCATCCGCCCGGCTGTACTGGGAAAGCCTCCGGCAGGTCAACGAATGGATCTCCGGGTCGGCCGGCGCGCCGGTGACCGTACCCACCGGCTGTTCGGTCTTCCCCAAGGAGCTGCAGCGCCCGTCTCGGCGGTGGGCGGAGCGCCGGTTCCCGAACATCCGGTACTGGAACGAGCCCGGCAAGGGCGGCCACTTCACGGCGTTCGAGCAGCCGGCGTTGTTCGTCGACGAGGTCCGGTCATTCTTCCGGCTGGTCCGCTGATGGTCACCCGTACTCGGTAAGCGGCTGGCTAAAGATCAACAAGTGCCCATCGGGTGTCCGTACGTTGAAGTCGCGCATCCCGTAGGGCCGGTCAGCCAGTGGCTCGACGATGTCGGCGCCGCGGGCGCGCAGCTCGTCGTGGCAGGAATCGACGTCGTCGACGACAACCGTCACCCTGGCCGGGCCGACGCTGCTTTCGGCGTACAGGTGGAACTCGGCGGTGTCGCGGATCACGGCCGCGTAGCTAGGTGGGGTCTCCCAGGTGAATATGGTGTCGAATCCGAGCACGTCCGTGAAGTACGACCGCGCTGCCTGCACATCTCGGCACGGCAGCACGGGAACCGCCACCCGCATGACCATTCCGTCACCTTACCTGACTTTGGCTCAAGATCGCTGACCTTGGGTCAGGGTGCTGGCTGTTTAGCTGCGGTTTCGTCGTGTGAACGGCGAAAATCTGCGCACTAAGCGGCCGGTTCTAGGCTGTCTCTCGTGGCGTATGTGCGCACGGTGAAGACGGCGTCGGGGGCCGGGGCGGTGCAGATCGTGCACTCCTCGCGTCGCGGGTCGCGGGTCGCGGGACATCGAGCACATCGGCTCGGCGCATGACGATGCGGCGTTGGAGGCGCTCAAGGCGGTGGCGAGGCAGCGTCTGGCTGTGGGGCAGCCCGAGCTCGACTTTGGCCCGGACTTCGCGGCGTTGCAGGCCGGCAGTGGTGCTGGTGGTGGGCCGCTTGCGATCACGTCGTCGCGGATGGGGTACCTGTGGGACGCGCTCGGCCACGCCTACCAGCTGTTGGGGTTCGAGGAGGCCGCTGGTGGTGACGAGGTGTTCCGATTACTGGTGCTGGCACGGATCGTCGAGCCGACCAGCAAGCTGGACAGTCTACGGGTGGTCGAGGAGGCAGGTTTCGACCCGCCGGCGTACGCGACCCTCAAGCGGCGTCTGCCCGCGTTCGCGAAAGAGTCCTGGCGGCAGAAGTTGGCCGCGGCGTGCGCCCGCACCGCTGATCTGCGGCCGGCGTCACTGGTTCTCTAAGATGTGTCCACCTTGTACTTCGAGACCGATGCCGGGGACGGGTTCCGTGAGCCCGGGTTCTCCAAAGAACGCCGCCTGGAGCCGCAGATCACGATCGGGCTGCTCACCGACGCAAGTGGGTTTCCGTTGATGGTTAACGCGTTCGAGGGCAACCGGGGCGAGACCACTACGATGCTGCCGACCATCCGTGCGTTCATGGATGCCCACCAGCTGGCTGATGTCACGGTCGTGGCCGACGCTGGCATGATCTCTGCGGCCAACCAGCAGGCCATCGAGGCCGCGGGGTTGTCGTTCATCCTCGGCGCGCGGATACCCGACGTGCCGTACGTGGTCCAGGCGTGGCGCCACGAGCACCCGGATGAGCAGATCCCCGACGGGCACATCTTCACCCAGCCCTGGCCTGCCGGCCCCAAGGACCAGCGCCGCGACCAGATCATCTACTACCAATACCGGGCGGACCGGGCTCGGCGCACCCTGCACGGCATCGACGAACAGGTCGCCAAGGCCGAGCAGGCCGTCGCCGGCAAGACCGCGGTCAAACGCAACCGGTTCATCCAGCTCACCGGCGCCACCAAGAGTGTCAACCGGACCCTGGAAGCCAAGGCACGCGCCCTTGCCGGCCTCAAAGGCTACGTCACCAACCTCCCGGATGTCACCGCCGAGTTCGTGATCGACGCCTACCACCGACTGTTCCACATCGAGAAGTCGTTCCGAATGTCTAAACACGACCTACGTGCGCGGCCGATCTACCACCACAAGCGCGAGTCGATCGACGCGCACCTGACGGTCGTGTTCGCCGCCCTGGCCGTCAGCAGGTGGATCGAGCAGACCACCGGCTGGCCGATCAAGAAGTTCGTGCGCACCACCCGCCGCAGCCGCACCATCAACATCCAGGCCGGCGAGCACACCCTCACCGCCGTCGACCCGCTACCCGACGACCTCCGCGATGCCCTCACCCGCATCCACGACCGCGGTGCGCACTAATTTGAGCAAAGTCAGGTTACTAGTCTATTCAAGAATGCGTCTAGATGCAAAGACTTGGTTGACAAGATCACTAAACAACTGGAGGCTTTGCAGTAAGAAAAACGTTGGGTAGCTGTCGCGCAATGGCGCAATACAATTTCTCAGCGTGAACCGCGATCGCGAGTTACTTAAGGTGCGGTATCTACGGTCTGGCGACTTGCTAGCATCGCTGGGTGGATCGCGTCCTGCTCGCGGCGGCATAAGCTGTTCTACTCTGCCGTTAACTATTGCAGCTCAAAAAGGCTGCGGTGGCTGCTCTGCGAATGGCGCGGCTCGGTGACTGAACAGTTTGAGGGTCTTCAGGTGAAGTAAGGCGTTGAGCGTTGTTCGAGTGCGTGGCGCAGTCGCAGGCGAATGCTTGCGTGGACTGTAAGGTTCTTAAGTTGATCGGCCGAAATCCAAGCGACCTCCTTGCTTTCGCTACTTGTTCGCGTCGCGCCACCACTGAACTTCGCTCGAAAGCAGATTGAAAACTCTTGCCTAACTTCGCCATCGTCGTAGGCGATGACGTGTTTGGGATCTGAGTACAGGCCGATCACCCCGGTGATCTCGCATTCAACGCCAGTCTCGCCGACGTCCAGCCGGTGCCGACCACCTCGGAGGCGCTGCCCGGGATGCGGCCGATCGAGCTGGACGGCCTGACGGCCGAACCGCGCGTGGCGGGGCAGGGCGAGTTCAAGTACCAGTCCTACGTGTTCCGCGCGACCGGGTTCAAGCAGGCCGCGAGCAAGCCGTCTCGGTCCGGCGGGGCCAGTGAGACGGCGAAGGCGGCGTGACAGGGATGGGCTTCCGCGAGCGGGTCGAGGCGTGGGAGCAGGCGTATCGGGACTACATGGCCGCGTGGGAGCACGGTCGTGCGGTCCTGTCGCCGGTGAGTGCGACGAACACGGCGAACGCTGCTCGGCGGGTGTCGCGGGCGTGGCACGAGCTGGCGCAGGCGCGCGGGTTGCCGTGGTGGTGTGTGGCGGCGCTGGAGTCGGCGGCCGAGGGGTTCGCCGACCTGGCCCGGGAATGGGAACAACATGACGGCAACGTGGGACGGGCTGGGACTGCGCTGGACGGTGGGCGCGGGGGACCGAGGTGACGGTGGAGGAGACCGGGACGGGCGCGTCACATCCGCCGGTCCTGGTGCTGGCCGGTGGGCTGTGCGTGGTGACGCTGGTGCCGCCGGAGGATCAGACCGCGTGGACGGGGTGCGCGGTGTTCCTTCGCCGGCTCCGCGACCACGCCGAGGACCTGGCGGCGCTGCTGGAAGCCCGCGCGGAGAGGCGTGACGGTGCGGAAGGCTGAACCGAAGACGCTGCGGGAAGCGCACGAGGTCGTGATGGATCGCCGGCCGCCGAACAATGCGAACCCGTCGGTCTGGCCGGCGTTCCTTCTCGGCAACGCGCGGTTGTACAAGATGATCGCGGACGTCGACCGGGGTCATCACCACGAGGCGTTGTACTGGGCCGGATACGAGGAGCGGCAGGCGGGTGAGATCTCGGCTGAACTTCAGGCGGAAGGGACGCCTGCTGATTAGTCGCATGTAGACGACCGGAAAGTCAACAGTACTAGCGAAAAACGCACGCTATGACGTGCGGCGATGAAGCACGTCCTGATGTGGGTGCGTGTGATCCGTTAAGGCGCAGAAGCGGAAACCGGCTACCAACCTTGCCGCTCCTGCGCTGTCCACAACCAGCGGAAGTGAACAATGACAACGCTAAACGATGACAACGGGCGAGCGTCAACGGGGGTCACCCGAACGCGCTGCTCCTCCTGCAAACGCTTCGCGAAATTGTTGCCCGGCGAGACGCAGTGCGCTCCCTGCTTGGGAATGCTGCCGCTGGATCTCCGTGTGAAGCTGGGTGGTCGGTGATGTCTCCCGGCTTCGCGGTAGTGGCCCTGGCTGGGCTGGGACTTGGTGTGTGGGTGCTGCACAAGGTCGGCCGCGCCTTGGCGTCTGTGGTGGAAGCTGTAGCTGCGGCGGCCGTGGTGTTCGTGGCGCTGTGGTGGCTGTGCAAGGCCGTGCTCTGGATGCTCGCGCAGGTGGTGACGCGGTGGCGGACCAGCCTCACCGTGATCGCGGTGTTCGTGTGGTGCCAGCTTCTCGGCTGGCTCTCGCTGGCGATCATCGTTGGCAGCGTCGCGGTGGTCCTGCTGGCGTGGTGGCTCATCGACGCCGTCTCGTTCGACCAGTGGTGCTGGCGGTTTCTGCGGTCGTGGTGGGCTCGGTGGGCGGTCTATGGGCGGAGGCTGCCGGAGTGGCTGCACGCCTGCGGTCTGTCGGTGCGGGATGAGGCGCTGCCGGTGGTGGTGAACGTGAACCTGGTCGGCCGGCGTCGCGCCCTGTCCCGCTCGACGTCGAACCGGGCGAGCGCGCGGATGCCCAAGGTGCTCGGCGTCCGCTCGGGTGCCTCGTGGGATGAGGTACGGGTGGAGCTGGTGGCCGGGCAGAAGCCGGAGGACTTCGATGACGCCGCCCGTGCCCTGGCCGTGGCGCGGAAGGCCGCTCGCTGCCAGGTCCGCGAGCTGGCCCCAAACGTCGTCTCGATCGACTTCCAACGCCGTGACCTGCTCAGCGGCGGCGTGGCCGGCCCCCAAGTCCCCGACGGCGTCGACTCGACCGGCGTGGACCTGCGCAACGTCTGGGCCGGGCGGACCGAGTACGGGCGTGACTGGCGCGTCCCGTTGCTCGGCTCTGGCGCGCACTGCCTGACCGCCGGTGCCTCGGGCGCGGGCAAGAACAGCGTCATGTGGTGCCCGCTCGTGGCCGCTGCTCCGGCGATCCGGGCCGGGGTGGTGCGCATGTCCGGGATCGACCCAAGGGATGGAACTGGCCTACGGGCGCGGGATCTTCTCTCGCTACGCCGTGGGCGGCAAGGACGCGGTCGAGCTGCTTGACGGCCTGGTGGAGGAGATGGAGTCGCGCAAGCGCGCGTTCGCCGGGCGGCTGCGCACGATCCCGGTGTCGACGGAGTATCCGTTGGAGCTGCTGGAGTTCGACGAGATCGGCGCGCTGACCAAGTACACCGACCGCAAGACCCGCGAGGCCATTGTGGAACGCGTCGCGCTGCTGACCACCCAAGGGCGGGCCTTGGGGATCTCGATCCGTGGCTATGTCCAGGAGCCGACCAAGGACACCGTCCCGGTCCGGGAGCTGTTCACCCGGCGGGTGTGTTTGCGCGTGACGTCCAAGACGCACGTCGGGATGGTGCTGGGTGACGGCGCGTATGAGCGTGGTGCCTGGGCGAATCGGATCGGCGATTCGGAGGCCGGAGTCGGTTACGTGTGGGGCGAGGGCATCCGCGAACCGTTGCGTGTCCGGGCCGGGTGGGTCTCTGACAGCACTGTGAAGGCGTTGGAGTACGTGACCAATGGTGGTGTCGCGGATTTGCGACACGGTGGTGAGGGGGTGGCCGCGTGAACCGGCTGATGATCTTCCTTGACGCTATCCGTGACCACCTGGACTCGCACCAGCTGCCGCCGGCCGCGTCGGTCGACGTCAACGTCTGGTCCAGCCCGATCACGGTCCAGCTCGACGTGGACGGCCTGCCGGAGGTCGCGCGGGCGCTGCTGGTGTGGACGCAGACGCTCGAGGACGTCTCGGCCCGGCTGTGGCGGCTGTGCGACGGCAAGTGGGTGCACATCTCGATCACCGGCCGGACACCCTGCGGGATTCCAGTCCTGGTGTTCGGCGTGGTCCGGTTCGAGCCAAGCACGTTTCCCGACCTCCCGACCGGGGCGAAGCAGGACATGCCCGTCTACCTGCTGCGCGGCTGGTCCTCGCCTGGGGAGGTGGCGGCCTGATGAGTGAGACACGCGCCGAGAGGATGCGGGCACCGCTTGCGGCTGACGTGATCCGGGCGACGGCGGAGAAGCACGGTGTTTGCGTCCGCCCGTTCACGATGGAGGTCGGCGACACCACAACCGGCGAACTCCGTTACGTCTCGGTGCCGTGCGGGTCCACTGTGGAGTCGGTGTGCCTGCCGTGTGCGCGGAAGGCGAAGGCGCTGCGGCAGGCCCAGTGCCGCGAGGGCTGGCACCTGACCGAAGAACCCACCCTCACCGCCGCTCCGCCCTCGGATAATCACAAGGAGCTGCTGACCTACCGCGCCGATCTGGTGGCGGCGTATCGGGAGGTGGTCGAGCACGACCAGGCGGAGGCCGAGGAACTGCGGGAGGAGATCACCGGGGTCGACGCGGAACTTCGGCAACTCGGGATGCGGGGCCGGCTGCCCGCCCTCGACCTGCCGACCAAGCGGGCCGTGAAGCGCTCGACCAAGCGGCGACAGGGTGCGCCGAACCTGCCTCGGCAGAAGGTCGCGAAGACGACGGTCGGGCGGGAGTACGCGGGGAAGTTCCGGCCGTCCATGTTCGTGACGCTGACCTGCGACACCTACGGCCCGGTCCGTGGCGACGGCTCGCCGGTCGACCCAAGTCGATATGACTACCGGCGGGCGGCCAGGGACGCGGTGCACTTCTCGGCGCTCGTGGATCGGTGGTGGCAGAACCTGCGCCGGGTCGTCGGCTGGGATGCGCAGTATTTCGCCACCGTCGAGCCCCAGCGTCGGGCCGCTCCGCACCTGCACGCGGCTGTACGGGGCTCGGTGCCGCACGACGTGATCCGCCAGGTCACCGAAGCCACCTACCACCAGGTCTGGTGGCCGGCGCATGACGAGATCGTCTACGCCGATCGTCTGCCGGTCTGGGACGGCCCGGAGGCCGGCTTCGTCGATCCGGAGACGCGTAGGCCGCTGACCCGGTGGGACGACGCGGTGGAGACCGTCGAGCAACCGGCGCACGTCGTCACGTTCGGGCGGCAGGTGCACTCGAAGGGCATCCTCGGCGGCACCGAAGAGGCTGGCCGTCACATCGGCTACCTGACCAAGTACCTCACAAAGTCCACGGGTGAGGTGGTCGAGGCTGACAGCGCGGCTCAGGCCGATCATCACGACCGGCTTCATGCCGAGCTGTCGGTCACGCCGTGTTCGTCGCGCTGTGCGGTCTGGTTGTTCTACGGCGTCCAGCCCAAAGGCGTCACCGGCAAGACCACGCCGGGGCACTGTAAGGGCCGGGCTCACCGCCGGACCACGCTCGGGCTGCCCGGTCGTCGGGTCCTGGTCTCGCGGAAATGGTCGGGCAAGACGCTCGTCGACCACAAAGCCGACCGGCGGGCCTTCGTGCTGCAAGCGCTCGCGGCGGTCGGGATCGAGAAGCCGGAGGCCGACCGGTCACAACAGGTTTGGCGCAAGGTCGAGCCCGGCGACCCGCAGGTCCCGCCCCGGCCGCACCTGGTGATGCGCGCGATCGCGGAACGGATCACGTGGAAGGCCGAGTACGACCGGGCGCTACTCGCGGCGGGGAGACTTCCAGAAACTTCGGCAACTGGACTCGCGGCCTGATCAAAAGGGGGAGCAATGAACAACATCAGCAACATCGATCGGCTCTGGACCGTCGAGGACGTCTCCGACTACCTCGGGGTCCCGGTGAAGACGCTCTACCAGTGGAAATGGCGCGGTGAGGGCCCGCCGGTGAAGAAGATCGGTCGGCACCTGCGCGATGACCCGGCCAAGCTGCGCGCCTGGGTCGACGCGGAGGCGGCCTGATGGGGCACATTCAAGACCGTTGGTTTCGCCCCGCGCGGGATGCGGTGACCGGGAAGGTCATCCTCAACGCGCGGGGCAAGCCCGTCATGGAACGGTCCGAGCTGTACGGCATCGGTCTGCGGTACAAGGTCCGCTAACTCGACCCTGACAACAACGAACGCTCGAAGTCGTTCGCGGACAAGCAGAAGAAGCGCGCCGAAGACTTCCTCATCGGCGTCGAGTCCGACAAGCGTGAAGACAAGTACATCGATCCGCGGGCGTCCTCGACGACGTTTCGGCAGCAGGCGGAGAGCTGGGTGAAGAGCCAGTCTCCGGACCCGGGCACGCGGTCAACCATCCTCAGTCGGCTCGAAAGCCAGATCTACCCGGTCTTCGAGACCAAGAAGGTCGGGCAGATCAAGCCGTCGACCAGTCGTGACTGGGTCGGCTCGATGGAAGAGCGGAAGCTCTCGGACAACTACCAGGCGGTCTTGTTCAACACCGTCTCCGGCGTGATGGACTCGGCCGTGGACGACCGCCGGATTCGTGAGAACCCGTGCCACGCGAAGACCGTGCGGCGACCGGTCGCGAGTAGCCCGCCGATCGTCGTATGGCCGGAGGAACGTGTTCAGGCTGTGAGGTCGGGGCTGGTGGAGCGGTTCAAGATCGCAGTTCCGCTCGGTGCCGGCTTCGGTCTGCGGCAGGGTGAGATTCTGGGCTTCTCACCTGACGACGTCGATCGGACGGCGATGACCGTGCAGATTCGTCGACAGATCAAGACTGTCAGGGGCGTGGTGATGTTCGCGCGCCCGAAAGGCGGCAAGGAGCGAACCATCCCGTTGTCGGCCGCCATGCTGGCCGAGATTGACGACCACGAGGACCGGTTCCCCTCCGCGGCCGTCACGCTGCCCTGGCAGAGCGCTGACGGTGAGCCGGTGACGGCACGGCTGCTGATGACCGGGGAAGGTGGCCGGCTGTACTCGGGGGACTTGTTCACCAAAGTCGTCTGGTACGGAGCGTTCCGCGCAGCAGGGGTCGAGTACCGGCGTCGCGCGGACGGGATGCATGCGCTTCGTCACTTCTACGCATCGACGTTGCTCGCTCGCGCGGTCTCGATCAAGGAGTTGGCGGACTACCTCGGGCACGCGGACCCGGGCTTCACGCTCCGGACATACACGCACCTCGTCCCGTCGAGCCACCAGCGGGCGCGTGAGGCCGTCGACGCGGTCTTCGGACGGCCTGCCCTCGATGACGGCCTGGAGGCGGCCTGATCATGAAACCCGTCCCCGCCGACGCGAAAGCCGCCCGGTCGCAGAGCTCCGAGAAGGGACGGCGACCGGGCGGCTTTCCGTTACGTCACAACTACTTCAGCTCGGCGGAAGTCTTGCCGAGGACTCGACGGGCCACGATGAGCTGCTGAATCTGCTGCGTCCCCTCGAAGATGTCCAGGATTTTCGCGTCCCGGGCCCACTTCTCCAGCAGCGATTCCTCCGTGTACCCGTAAGCCCCCGCCAGCTCGACGCACTTCAGGGTCACGTCGACGACCGTCCGGCCGGCCTTGGCCTTCGCCATGGAGGCCTGCAGGGAGTTGGGCTTGCGGTTGTCCGCCATCCACGCGGATTGCAGCGTCAGGAGGTAGGCGGATTCGAAGTCGGCCTCCAGTTCGAGCCAGGTGGCGGCGGCCGGGTGCTGCGGGGGGCGGTCGTAGTCGATGGTGACGCCGGCCGAGGTCAGGATGCGGTGGGTTTCCTCCAGGGCCGCGCGGGCGACGCCCACCGCCATGGCCGCGACCAAGGGGCGGGTGTTGTCGAACGTCTGCATGACGCCCGCGAAGCCCTTGGCGGTGTCGATGTCCGGCGTGCCCAGCAGGTTTTCGCGGGGGACGCGGCAGTTCTCGAAGCGCAGCACGGCCGTGTCGGACGCGCGGATGCCCAGTTTGTGTTCCACGCGAACGACTTCGAAGCCCGGGGTGCCCTTCTCGACCACAAAGGACTTGATCGCGGCGCGGCCCTTCGAACGGTCCAAAGTGGCCCAGACGACCACGGCATCCGCGCGCTGGCCCGAAGTCACGAAGATCTTCTCGCCGTTGAGCACGTAGTCGTCGCCGTCGAGGACGGCGGTGGTGGTGATGGCGGCGGAGTCGGAGCCGCAGTCCGGTTCGGTGATGGCCATGGCGGCCCACAGGCCGGAGAACCGTTCGAGCTGCTCGTCCGTCGCGACGGAGCTGATGGCCGCGTTGCCGAGGCCCTGGCGGGGCATGGAAAGCAAGAGCCCGACGTCGCCCCAGCACATTTCGATGGTGCCGAGGACGACGTTGAGGTTGGCGCCGTTGCGGTTGGCCTTGGCGGTGTCCGGAGCGGACCGGCGCACGCCCGCCGCGCCCGCGCCGCCTTCGCCGGAGGAGTTGAGGCCGTCGAGCAGCGCGGCGAACATGTCGAGCTCGGCGGGGTAGGTGTGCTCGGCGCGGTCGTACTTGCGCGAGATCGGCCGGAACACTTCGGCCGCGGCCTGGTACGCCTGGTTGATCAGCGCGCCGGCCTTCTTCGGAACTTCGAGGTTGATCATCGAAAAGCCTTTCTAGAGGAGGACGGCGCCTTCCATCACGCCGATCGCTCGCAAGTCCCGGTACCAGCGCTCCACGGGGTGTTCCTTCACGAAGCCGTGCCCGCCCAGCAGCTGCACGCCCGCGTTGCCGATGCGCATGCCCTTGTCCACGGCCAGCTTGCGCGCCAGCGCGGCCTCCCGCGCGTAGTCCTTGCCCTGCTCGGCCCGCGCCGCCGCGCGCAGCGTGACCAGGCGCAGGCCCTCCAGCTCGATGGCGATGTCGGCGACGGAGAACGCCACCGCCTGCCGGTGGCTGATCGGCTCGCCGAACGCGGTGCGTTCGTTCACGTACGGCACCACGTAGTCGAGCACGGCCTTCGCCGTCCCGGCCGCGAGCGCCGCCCAGCCCAGCCGCGAGAGTCGCACGACCTCGGTGAACACGTCGGCCTTCCCGCCGCCGAGCAACGCACCCGCCGGCAGCGCGACCTTCTCCAGGTGCAGCTTGCCGGTCGCGGCGCCGCGCAGGCCCATCGCGGGCTCGGCCTCCACCGTGACGCCTGCCGACGACGATTCCACGAGGAACAGCGCCGGGCCGCGGCCTTCGAGATCGGCCGAGACGAGGAACAGCTCGGCCTCCGCCGCGCGCGGGACCAGCGACTTCACGCCGTCGAGCTGGTAGCCCTTCGGCGTGCGCTTGGCCTTGGTGGCGGGCTTGAACGGGTCGAACAGCGGCGTGCGCTCCAGCAGCGCCAGCGCCGCGGCGGGCACCTGGTCACCGGCGAACGCGGGCACGTAGTCGGCCTGCTGCTGCTCGTCGCCCCAGGCCACGAGCGCCGTGCTCACCGCGGACGGCGCCAGCACGGCCACGGCCAGCCCCATGTCGCCGTGCGCGAGGGCCTCGGCGACGAGCGCGTTGGTGACCACGGAACGTTCCGTGCCCGCGCCGCCCAGCTCCTCGGGGATGCTCAGGACGCTGATGCCCAGCTCCGCCGCCCGCATGAGCAGGCCTTCGGGCGCCGCGAGCTTGGCGTCGGCGTCCGCGGCGGCGGGCCGCAGCTGCTCGGCGGCGAACTCGGTGACCGTTTCGGCGATGAGCTGCTGGTCTTCGCTCGGGGTGAGGTCGAACAGCCCGGTGTCGGTCGTCGGTGCGAGCCGCGCGGGTTTGCCCAGCCGTCGCATCGACTTGAACGACCGCGTGGCCGCCCCCGCCGCGCGGAAACCGTTGCGGGTGCCCGCTTTGACCAGGTTCTGCACGGGCCCGCGCAGCCCGGCCCTGTCGATCACGCCGCTCCCGGCCAGCCGGGTGAGCGCGGCCAGGCCGAAGCCCATCGCGTCTCGTTTCCTCGCCGCAGCCATGTGGCCTCTCCCTCGGGTTACCTACTGGCGAGTAGGTTAGCACGGGCCGGGCGGCTTCGCGTGGCGGTGCGTCACCGGCGGTGGATCGAACGGCCGAACTGCTGCGCTTCTCCGGTGAATTCGCCCGGTGACGGCAATTGCACTCTTTAGTGTGGAAACGGTTTCATGGTTACCTGGGTCTCGGCACACTTCGATGTGGAATTTTCGCCGGAATGATGTGGGGAGTCATGGCCGTCACAACCGAAGATCGGACCAAGGTTGTTTTCGAATTGTTCGACGTTGATCACAACGGATATCTCGAGGGGAGCGATTTCGCGGCGATGTCCACCCGTGTGGAGCAGGTGGCGGGCGGCTCGAGCGATGCCGCGAAGGCCGCGTTGAGCGCCTCTTTCAGCAAGTGGTGGACCACCGTCGAGCGCGAACTCGATGCCAACCGCGACGGCAAGGTGAGCTACGACGAGTTCACCGCGTGCGTCCTCTCGCCCGAAAAGTTCGACGACACCGTCACCGACTTCGCCGACGCCCTCTCCGCCCTCGGCGACCCCGACGGCGACGGCCTCATCGAACGCCCGCTTTTCACCGCTTTGATGCTCGCCATCGGATTCAACCCGGCCAACGTCGACGCATTGTTTGATTTTTTCCAACCCAATTCCGAAGACCGGATCACCGTCCGCGTCTGGCGCGACGGCATCGTGGAGTACTACCACCCGACGAAACCCGATGTCGCCGGGAACTACCTGGTCCCCTGACGGTCATCGCGGCGGCAGGGGCACCTGCCGCCGCACCCAGGCCATCCGCTCGAACGCGACCAGCCCCAGCACCGCCACGGCCGCGGTGACCACCGCCGCGGCTGCGGGCGCATGCTCCAGCAGCGGCGTGACCCCGAGCAGCACCGCGGCGAGCACGAGGCGCTGGATGTTCCAGCTGCCGACGTTCCGCCGCCGCAACGCGCTCAGCGCCACGAGGTACAACGCGAGCCCACCGGTGAGCGTCCACATGGGCACGCCGTGCAGTGCTTCGCCGGGTGTGTGGTGCGCGGTGTCGGACAGGTAGAGGAACGCCTTCTTCAGACCCAGTGCCACGAGCACGATCCCCGCGATCAGCGGCAGGTGCAGGAACGTGTACGAGTCCGTCGCGAGCTTCGTGCGCTCCACGCCCTTCGCTCCCGCAAGCCGGTGCTCGGCGACGCGCGCGACCACGTCGAAGTACGTCCACCACATGCCCGCCGCGAGCGCGATCCCGCACAGCGCGCAACCGGCGATCAGCCACGTCATGGGCACCGGCCCGATGCCTATCCCGATCGCCACGATCGACTCGCCGAGCGCGATGATCACGATCAGCCCGAACCGCTCCGCGAAATGCGCCGGCGAGTTGAGCCGCCAGCCGGCGGGGCCGGAGAAGTAGACGTTCAGATAGTCCACGGTCAGCGCGACCACCCAGAGCACCAGCTGCCACGGCCCGTTGAGGAACGCCGCCAGCACCAGCAACCCGATGCTCGGCACCAGCCCGCGCAACATCCGCAGCAGCACGCGTTGCAGCTCCGGGTCGTGCCGCGCGGCGCCCAGGTACGCGACCTCGTGCAGCACCCGCACGATCGCGTAACACCCGACGAACAGCAACGGCCCGTCCAGTCCGCCCGGCCGGTCCGTGAACGCTTCGGGCACCGTGAGCGAGAGCAGGAACATCACGCCCGTCGCCCCGAACATCGCGAGCCGCGCGATGCCGTGGTCCACATGGATCGTCGTGCCGAGCCACGCGTAGCAGCACCAGCACCACCACAGCACCGCCAGCACCAACAGCCCCTCGACGACCCCGAGGGGGCTCAGGTGGTCGGCCATCAGCTGGGTCGTCTGCGTGATCGCGTACACGAACACGAGGTCGAAGAACAGCTCGAGCGTCGATACTCGATGTCCCTCGTCCGCCGTGACCAGATGCAGCCTTCGTCCAGTGGGCACTCGGCATGCTCGCACGCCGAAGCGGCAACGGGCAGCGATTTCGCCCAGGACGGATATTTCAGGGGAGCTTCAGGACGTCCCGCGTGCCGGGCGGCGGAGTGGTGGTGCCAGCAGCCCTCACCGCGACTTCCGTCAAGTGGTAGAGGTCGACCCAATACCGGCCGTTCTGGAGCCACGTGGCGCCGGCGGCGAGCCAGACGTTGCTGAAGATCTTGTAGATGAGCCAACCGCCGCCGAGGGCGAGAACCCAGAAGAACGCCAGACCGGGCTTTTGCACCCGGCCGACACCGCCGCTGTTCGCGGCCGGCAACCCGAGAACGATCAGCGCCGTGACGACCCCGGCCCAGAGCGCACTCTTCGGCGTCTCCTGCCGCCATTCGAGCACCGGCCCTCGTCCGTCCGGGGTCGGCGGGTGACTGCGCGGTTTTCGGTCGACCGGTGTCACGTCGGCGCCCCGAAACTCCGGGGCGCCCGCGGCGGCCGCGGCTCGCCCGTGGAGACGTCCGGCTGCGGAGGCAGTGGGCTCGTCACGGCTGGAAAATACTGGAGAAGAAGTGGCCGACGGCCTTTCCGGCGTTCTCCACGCCGTGGCCGATGTCTTGCGCGGTGTCGCCCGCCCCATGGGAGATCTCGGGCCAGTGGTTCACCACTTCGCCGACCCCGTACGCCACACCCACCCCGATTCCGATCGCCGCCAGAGTCACCGGGCCGCTTGAAAAGGTGCCGCGACGCTCAGCCCCGATCTGCAAATGTCGTGGTAGCAAGCGACTTCGCCCAACAAACCGCAAGAACTCACGGAACCGGGCACTCCAGCACCACATGCAACAAAGCCGTCAACTCCGCCTCCAAATTCGCCCGCCCACTCACCCGACGCGTCCGAGTCAGATCGTTGGCGATCGTCAACGCCGCATGCACGCGGATCTTCGCCTCGCGGGCCGGCAAGGAAGGCGAGATCGTCCCCAGCAAAGCCACCCACTGATCCACATAATCCCGTTGCACCCGAAGCAGATCGGCCTTGTCGCGGTCCGGCATGGTGACGCGGTCGGCGGTGAAGGACACGAGCAGTTCGGGCGTGTGCAGCAACGTGTGGACGTACGAAGCGGCAAGCCGGCGCAACGCGGAGAGCTCGTCCGGTGCCCGCAGCGCCTGTTCGGCAGCGAGGGCCAGCCGGTCCGCAGCCCGGTGACCGATGGCCACCATCAGAGCCGCTTTGCTCGGAAAGTGCCGGTACACGCTGGGGCCGGCAATGCCGGCCGCGGCGCCGATGTCCTCCATGCTCACGGCGTGGAAGCCGCGTTCGCCGAACAACGCGGTCGCGGCGGCCAGGACCTGTTCGCGGCGGGAAGGTGTGCCGAGGCCGTCCCGCTCAAGCTCCGCGACGCCCCCGGCGGGGAGTGTGCTGTTCAACACAGCGGTGGCCAGCTCCACCAGCAACGGCACGAACCGGCGGCGGGCCACGGTCGTGTGGTGCACGGCCACGCTGCCGAAGACCGACAGCGCTCCCCAGCACAGGAACTCGGCGTCGTCCACGGCGAGGTCGGGGCGGGCGGCCAGGAGGGCCTTCGTCCACGCGTCGAGCACCGCGCCCGAGCGGTGGCGGATCTCGCGGCGCTCGTCGCGGGGCAGGTGGGGGCCCTCCCAGCGCCACAGAGCGGCGATCTCGCGCCGTTCGACGGCCTGCGTGGCCAGGCCCGTGAGCAGCACTTCCAGCTGGTCAGGCGCGCCCGACAGCGCCGAAGCGGTCACCGCCTCCATGTCGTCGATCCCGGCCAGCACGACGTACGCCAGGATCGCCTGCTTGTCCGCGAAGTGGCGGTACAGCGCCGGCCCGGTGACGCCCGCCGCGGCCGCGATGTCGTTGATGCCGACGCCGTGGAAGCCGCGCGCGCGGAACAGCCCGGCGGCGACCGCGGCGAGCTGGGCCTTGCGGTCGCGGGGGCGCGACCCGCGGGCTGGAGTACTCATGGTGAACCGACGATAGCGCTAATCGGAACACGGGCAACCCATTGACACCATCGGGTTCGCCGGGCTTATGTTAATGGGCATTAGCACCCATGGCCCGGTACGCTCGGCCGTGAGATACACCGAAGTGTCCAACCACGCCGCTGCGCGGAGGAGTGTTCAGTGAGTAGCGAGGCCTACATCTACGAGGCGATGCGCACGCCTCGAGGTAAGAACAAGGGCGGTGCCCTCCACGGCACCAAGCCGCTCGACCTGGTGGTCGGGCTGATCGAAGAGCTCAAGGTCCGCCACCCGAACCTCGACCCGAAGGCGATCGACGACATCGTGCTCGGCGTGGTCTCGCCGGTGGGTGAGCAGGGCGCCGACATCGCGCGCACCGCCGCCCTCGTGTCCGGCCTGCCGGAGACGGTCGCGGGCGTGCAGCTCAACCGCTTCTGCGCGTCGGGCCTGGAGGCCACCAACATCGCGGCCCAGAAGGTGCGCTCGGGCTGGGACCAGCTGATCATCGCCGGCGGCGTCGAATCGATGTCGCGCGTGCCGATGGGTTCGGACGGCGGCGCGCTGTTCATGGACCCGACCACGGCGTACGACGAGTACATCGTGCCGCAGGGCATCGGCGCCGACCTGATCGCGACGATGGAGGGCTTCAGCCGCGAGGACGTCGACCGGTTCGCGGTGCGTTCGCAGGAGAAGGCCGAGGCGGCCTGGTCCGGCGGCTACTTCGCGAAGTCCGTGGTGCCCGTGAAGGACCTCAACGGCGTCACGATCCTCGACCACGACGAGCACCGTCGCCCCGGCAGCACCGTCGAGGGCCTGGCGAAGCTCAAGCCCGCGTTCACCACGATCGGTGACATGGGCGGCTTCGACGCCGTCGCGCTGCAGAAGTACCACCAGGTCGAGAAGATCGACCACGTCCACACGGGCGGCAACTCCTCCGGCATCGTCGACGGCGCGGCCATCGTGCTCGTCGGCAGCGAAGAGGTCGGCAAGACCTTCGGCCTCACGCCGAAGGCGCGCATCGTCGCGACCGCCGCCATCGGCTCGGAGCCGACGATCATGCTCACCGGCCCCACGCCGGCCACGCAGAAGGTGCTCAAGACCGCGGGCCTGACCCCGGACGACATCGACCTGTGGGAGCTCAACGAGGCGTTCGCCTCCGTCGTGCTCAAGTGGATGAAGGACCTGCACCTGCCCGAGGAGAAGGTCAACGTCAACGGCGGCGCGATCGCCATGGGCCACCCGCTCGGCGCCACCGGCGCGATGCTGGTCGGCACCGTGGTCGACGAGCTGGAACGCCGCCAGGCGCGCCGCGCCCTGGTGACCCTGTGCATCGGCGGCGGCATGGGCGTCGCGACCATCATCGAGCGGGTGTGAGGATCCAGAATGGCTGAGAGCAAGACCATCCGCTGGGAGAAGGACGCGGACGGCATCGTCACGCTGACGCTGGACGACCCGAACCAGTCGGCCAACACGATGAACTCCGCGTTCCGCGAGTCGCTCGGCGTGACCGTCGACCGGCTGGAGGCGGAGAAGGACGACATCACCGGTGTCGTGATCACGTCGGCGAAGAAGACGTTCTTCGCCGGTGGCGACCTGCGCGACCTGATCCAGGCCAAGCCGGAGCAGGCCGAGGCGTTCACCGCGTCCAGCACGCTGATGAAGTCGCAGATGCGCCGCATCGAGCAGCTGGGCAAGCCGGTCGTCGCGGCGATCAACGGCGCCGCTCTGGGCGGTGGCCTCGAAATCGCGCTGGCGACGCACCACCGCATCGCGGCCGACGCGAAGGGCAGCCAGATCGGCCTGCCCGAGGTCACGCTGGGCCTGCTGCCCGGTGGTGGCGGCGTCGTGCGCACCGTGCGGCTGCTGGGCATCCAGAGCGCGCTGCTGAACGTGCTGCTGCAGGGCACGCGCCACAAGCCGCGCAAGGCGCTGGAGCTGGGCCTGGTCCACGAGGTCGTGGACACCGTCGAGGAGCTGGTGCCCGCCGCCAAGGCGTGGATCAAGGCCAACCCCAAGGGTGGCGTGCAGCCGTGGGACGTCAAGGGCTACAAGATCCCGGGCGGCACCCCGTCGAACCCGAGCTTCGCGGCGAACCTGCCCGCGTTCCCGGCGAACCTGCGCAAGCAGCTCAAGGGCGCGCCGATGCCGGCGCCGCGCGCGATCCTGGCGGCGGCCATCGAGGGCGCGCAGGTCGACTTCGACACCGCGATCCAGGTCGAGACCCGCTACTTCGTCAGCCTGGCCACCGGTCAGGTCTCGAAGAACATGACGAAGGCGTTCTTCTTCGACCTGCAGTCGATCAACTCGGGCGGCTCGCGTCCCGACGGTTTCGAGAAGTACACCGCCCGCAAGGTCGGTGTCCTGGGCGCCGGGATGATGGGCGCGGCGATCGCCTACGTGTCGGCGAAGGCCGGCATCGACGTCGTGCTCAAGGACGTCTCGCAGGAAGCCGCCGACAAGGGCAAGGGTTACGCGGTCAAGCTGGAGGAGAAGGCCCTCTCGCGCGGCAAGACCACGCAGGAGAAGTCCGACGAGCTGCTGGCCCGGATCAAGCCGACCGCCGACGCGGCCGACTTCGCCGGCGTCGACTTCGTGATCGAGGCCGTGTTCGAGAGCGTCGAGCTCAAGCACAAGGTCTTCGGCGAGATCGAGAGCGTCGTCAACTCCGACGCCGTGCTGGGTTCCAACACCTCGACCCTTCCGATCACCACCCTCGCCGAGGGCGTGAAGCGGACCGAGGACTTCATCGGGATCCACTTCTTCTCGCCCGTGGACAAGATGCCGCTGGTCGAGATCATCTGCGGTGAGAAGACCTCGCCCGCGACGCTGGCGAAGGTCTTCGACTACACCCTGCAGATCAAGAAGACCCCGATCGTCGTCAACGACAGCCGCGGCTTCTTCACCTCGCGCGTGATCGGCACGTTCATCAACGAGGCCGTCGCCGCGCTGGGCGAGGGCGTCGAGCCGGCGTCGATCGAGCAGGCGGGTTCGCAGGCCGGCTACCCGGCGCCGCCGCTGCAGCTGATGGACGAGCTCACGCTCACGCTGCCGCGCAAGATCCGCCTAGAAACGAAGAACGCCGTCGAGGCCGCCGGCGGCACCTGGACGCCGCACGCGTCCGAGGCCGTCATCGACCGCATGCTCGACGAGTACGACCGCAAGGGCCGCTCCACCGGCGCCGGCTTCTACGAGTACGACGAGAACGGCAAGCGCACCGGCCTCTGGCCGGGCCTGCGCGACGCCTTCAAGTCCGGCACCGGCGACGTCCCCTTCGAGGACCTCAAGGAGCGCATGCTCTTCGCCGAGGCCCTGGAAACGGTGAAGTGCTTCGACGAGGGCGTGCTCACCACCGTGGCCGACGCCAACATCGGCTCGATCTTCGGCATCGGCTTCCCCGCGTGGACCGGTGGCGTGATCCAGTACATCAACCAGTACGCCGGCGGCCTGCAGGGCTTCGTCGACCGCTCCCGCGAACTGGCCGCGCGCTACGGCGACCACTTCCTGCCGCCGGAGTCGCTGGTGGCGAAGGCCGCCAAGGGTGAGATCTACGAATAAGTTCTAAGCGCTGAGCGAGAGGGGCTCTTTCCCGGATTCTTCCGGGGAAGAGCCCCTCTCGCTTTCGGGTACGGAGTCGTGCTCGGGCACCAGATCCAGCCGGATGGTGTAGCCGAGGAAACGGGCGTACATCAGGAACTCGCACAACGCCAAGTCGTGGACGGTCGGGCTGTACTCCAGGCACCAGATGTGGAGGGGGCTGGCGTCGAGGGCGTCGGCGAGGTCGGTGCGGGAGCGGCCGGCGGCCATACGGGCGTGGCGCAGCTTCTCTTGCAGGCGACGGGGTTCGGCCATGGCGTCCGCGTCGGGGTCGGGGGTCGTGAAGTCGGTGTGGGGCATGCGTTCGCGCCAGGGCAGGGGGCGTTCGGCGGGGTCGTCCTCCACGATCAGCAGGCGGATGCCGTAGCCGAGTTCGCGGGCGTAGTCGGCGAGCCGGTGCAGGCCCTTCGAGTGCGGGGCGCGGAACCACCAGCGGGCGGCGGTGACGCGGTTCGGGAGGCCGGTCATCTCCTGGATGTTCGAGAGAGTCCAGCCGCGGGAGTAGCGGATTTCCTCCAGCCGCGTCCGCGCCACCTCGATCTGCTCGGTCAACGAATCCATGGTTCACCATCCAGCGACTTGTCCTGACGAGTTGCGCTACGGTGACATACCGCAGGGGAACTGGTCAAGACAAGTTGATGAGTGCAAGAATGGTGGCATGGTGGATCGCAGAAGCGGCATACCTGCGTTTCGGCAGGTCGCCGGGGATCTGCGCGACAAGATCGCGGCGGGTGAATACGCGCCGGGTGAGCAGTTGCCCAGCGAGCGCGAGTTGGTCGACACTTACGGTGTGTCGCGGCCGACCGTTCGCGAAGCGGTGAACATGCTGCGCTCCGAAGGTCTGGTGACCTCCGAGCACGGACGTGGAGTGTTCGTCCGGCCGCCGGCACTGGTGCAGGAACGAGTGGCGACCACTCGGCTGTCGCGCGCTGCTCGGCAAAGCGACCGCGGAGCCTTCCGCGCGGATGCCACAGCGCGCGGGCTCACTCCCTCCGCGTCGGTCGAGGTCCGGTTCGAGCGTGCGGACGCCAGAGCCGCCACGAGGCTTGGGATCGCTGAGGGCGACGAAGTGACCGTTCGGGATCGCGTGATGCGCGCCGATGATCTGGTTGTTCAGCTCGCGGTGTCGAGGTTGCCTCGTGAACTGACCCGCGGCACCGTTATCGAAGATCCCGACACCGGGCCTGGTGGCACCTACGCGCGGCTGGAGGATGCCGGACACCGGCTCGGCTCGTTCACCGAACGGGTCGGCGCGCGGATGCCGTCGCCGGGTGAGACGTCGTTGTTGCAGCTCGCCGATGGTGTCCCCGTCATCACCGTCACGCGGGTGGCCTACGGGACCGACGGGACGCCGCTCGAGATGAACGACATGGTGCTGGCCGCGGATCGCTACGAGTTGTCGTACGAGTGGCCCGCTGACTAGACCATTCGGTAGGTGACGGCAGAAATGCCGGGAGCCCTCCCGTGCTGGCATGTGAAACTGGTTCATGACCACGACGACGCCCACCGAGGAGCGCGACCCGCTCGCGTTCGCGGGGTCCGACAAGCTGGTGAAGCTCGTCGGCGCGCTGTACCAACGGCCGCGGATGGGGGATCTGCCGCGGTCGTTGCACGCGGCGAACGTCGAGTGGGAGCCGGGCTACCAGCAGGAACGCGCGGGCCGCAAGGGTTTGCCGATGGTGTGCCTGGTGGGGCCGGCCGAGGGTGTGCTCGAGGAGTTCAAGCGGCGCCTGGGCACGGCGCGGCCCAGCGGCGGCGTGCGGTACGCGTACCTGACGCTCGACCAGCGCAAAGACGCCGAGGGTCCCGCGACCGAGGCGAGCGTCCACGCGATCCGCGACATCCTGTGGGAAGCGCGCACCGAACTGCTGCGCAGCCCGCGTTCGCGGGGTTCCGGCCTCAGGTTCGGGCTGTTCACGCTCGTCGTGCAGCTGATGGCCGAGAAGCTGCCCGCGTCGGATCCGCCGGAGCGGACGTTGCTGCGGAAGCTGCAGGACAACGGCCTGCTGGTGCGGTTCCGGTCGGCGATCGAGAACGTTGGCAAGGAGCTGGTGCCGTCCAACGACGCGTGGAAGTACCCGTTGCTGGTGCTGCGGTTGCTGACGATGGCGACGTTCCGGCTCGCCGTCACCGGCCGCGTGCCGCTGCTTTCCGGGCGGTACCGGTGGTTCCTGCGCCAGCCGCACCTCGCGCCGGAGATGTCGGGCAGCTTCGCGCGCTTCGCGGTGCGCCTCACCGACGGCGAGTGGCAGCAGGAGTCGCCGGAGTTCGTCGCGCGGCTGCTGGTCAACGCGTTCCTCGAAGACCTGCGCCGCGGCTACCGGCGGCAGTTCTTCCGGCGCCGGCGCATGACCTATCCCGTGCTGCTGCTCGACCACGTCACCACCACCAACGGCGGCTACCGGCTGCTGGAGCTCATCAACGACGTGCGCAACCAGACCGGCCTGTTCGACCCGCTGCTGGTGGTCAGCACGAGCGACGCACCGCCCCCGGACGACCGGCCGAGCCAGGACCGTCCACGGTGGACCGCCGCGGACGCGGGCGACGCCTACCGCTCGTGGCAGCACGAGCTGCTCCGCGACCGCCGCGCCCGCGACGCCGCCGCGTGGTACCTGCCGATCGGCCTCGACCCGGGCACGCCGGAGCAGCAGAGCCGGGCACGCAAGCACCTGCAGTCGCTCGGGGACAGGTATGTGTTGCGCCGCAGGCAGTCGAGCCCGCCGTGGTGGGCGACGCGGTGGATGCGGCTGGGGGTGCCGCTGGTGATCGTCGCGCTGGTGGCGAGTTTCGTCGGCGTGCGGTACCAGGACTACCGGACCAGTCACTGCGGCACGTCGAGCGAGTGGCTCACGTGGACGGGCACCGAGTGCGTGGGGATCTCCGACGGCTCGTTCTCGGTGTACCAGCCGGCCGACGACACCATCCGGCAGGTGCTTTCCGTGATCACGGACCAGAACCGGCGCGCGGCCGAGCTGCACGGCGCGCACCCGGAACGGCCGTACATCACGCTCGTCGACCTCGAAGCGCTGACGTCGCCCAACGGCACCGCCGAAGGTCTCACCGCCGAACGCGAGTCGCTGGAAGGGGTCGCGGTCGCGCAGCTCCGGCAGCTCACCGCGACGGCGACGGCCGAGCCGATCGTGCGCGTGCTCGTGGCGAACGGCGGCCTCGGGATGCGGCAGGGCGTGGCCGTCGCGCGGCAGCTGAGCCGGATGGCCGAGCAGGACCGCAGCATCGTCGGCGTGGTGGGGCTGGACATGAGTAGCCTGCCGACGCAGCAGACCATCCGCGCCCTCGGCGACGCCGGCCTGCCGGTGGTGGCTTCGACGTTGTCGGCCGACGGCCTCGCCGACCAGAACCCGGTGTATTTCCAGGTGGCGCCGCAGAACCGTCGTGAGGCCGCGGTGGCCGCGGCTTTCGCTGCCACCCGGCCGGGTCCGAAGGTCTTGCGCGTGTACTACTCGGACGACGACTCCGACACCTACAGCACCAATTTGCGCGACGACGTCATGAAGTCGTTCGCGGACAAGGGCTTCTCGGTCGAGGCCAGGGCTTTCACGCCCGATGGCGGCCAGCAGGCCCCGTCGTCACACGACCGCTACGGCGAGCGCCTCGTCGGCAACGCCGCCGCGGCCGGCCGGGACAACTGCTCCTACAACGGTTTCGTCCTCTTCGCCGGCCGCGGCGTCCCGGACTTCGGCGACTTCGCCACCGGCGCCGCCCAGTGCGGCAGCACCGCCACGATCATCGGCGACGACGACGTGTCCCGATATGTGGCGGACCAGGTGGCGCGCGAGCAGAACCGCGCGCTGCCGTACTACTACCTGTCCTTCGCCAGCGAACCGGCGACCGATCCGCAAGGCCTGGCGCGCGACTTCTACACCACTTTGGACCGAACACTGTTCCCGTTCGAGCAAACGGAACGCGGCCGTTCCTTCGACGGCCACGCCGCCCTGTCCTACGACGCCGCGCTCGTGATGATCACTGCGACCGCCTACCTGCGCGAGACGTCCGCCGACATCCCCGTGACGCCGGGCGCGGTGTGGCGCGAGATCACCGCCATCCACACCTCCCGCCCCGACGACCACCAGACGAACAAGTACATCGAAGGCGTCAGCGGCACCATCGACTACGGCGGCGACATCGGCCGCCACGTCCCGGAAGCCAAGCCCGTGTCCGTACTGCGCGTCGAGGGCGGCGAGGTCGTGCGCGGGCTGCAGGGCTTCTGCGGCATGGCGGCGGGGCGCACGTCGGACGCTTGGTGCCCGGCGGATTCGTGAGGGTTACTCGGAAGGCCAGCAGCGGACCGAGCGCGTAGTCGATCAGCCAGATGATCGGCTGGTGGGCTCCTGGCGGGGTGGTTTTCCCATCGGTGCCTGGCGCAGACGAGTTCAGCGCCTTCGTCGAGCCGCGCGGACTTGAACGTGGATCGGCGGCCACGGCTCACCTCAGCGGGCGGTACCGGAGATCCACCGCCAGCGCCGGGTCGCCGTCGTGGATGCGGGCCCAGCGGACCGGCGCCGTGCCCGGGCTGTCGAAGAGGCGTACGCCCGAGCCGAGCATCACGGGGGCCAGGTGGACGCGGAACTCGTCGATCAGGCCGAGTTCGAGGCATTGGCGGGCGATGTCCTGGCTGTGGATCTCCAGGTCCTTGCCTTTCGCGGCGGCCACGCCGATCTCGACGGCCTCGGCCAAACCGCAGTCGAGGAAGGTGATGCCGTCGTCCGGGGCCGCGTCTTCGGGATGGTGGGTGAGCACGAACACCGGGCCGGTCCACGCGCCGCCGTAGGGTTGGCGGCTCGCTTGGCCGGGGAATTGCTGCGCGAGGGCGTCGTAGCCGCGGCGGCCGCCCAGGATGGCGCCGAGGGTGGAGATGGCGTCGTGGTGGGTGGCGGGGTCGACTTTGGTGCCGGCCATCCAGTCCATCGAGTGGCCGGGGCCGGCGGCGAAGCCGTCGAGCGACATCATCAGGTGCCAGCGCACGTTGCCCATGGGGCCTCCGTTCGTTTTCGGTGTGCCCGTACTGACTGCCGGGCACCCGAAAACTCATCGGCCGAGCATCCACCTGACGAAGTCGAAGAACTCCTTGGCGTACAAGTGGGGTGCGTCGGCGGCCGCGGCGACCTCGTCGACCCAGCGGTAGACCTCGGCGTAACGCGGGAGCCGATCGGCTTCGTATGCGCGCAACGCGGCGGGGACGTCCGCCTGCGTGAGGTGGTCGGCGAGCACCAGCGCGTCCTCGATGCCCAGGGACGCGCCCGACGTGATGTGCGGGGACACGGCGTGCGCCGAATCGCCGGCGAGGGCGACGTGGGCGGAGACCCAGCGGGACTGCAGGGGCAGCGCCATCACGCGGTTGCTGACCACGCGGTCCTCCGGCGTCGCCTCGATGGCTTCGCGCAGGGGAAACGGCCAGCCGCCGTCGTAGAGGTGGGGGACCCGGGCGAGGGCTTCCTCCTTCGCGGACCGCGTGGCGGGCGGCGAACCCAGCTGCGCGAGGACCCAGAACGCCGTGCCGCCGCCGCTGCGGACCACACCGCCGCGGGTGCGTTCGCGGCCGACGACGAAGCGTTCCACGGTGATCTCCGGGATCGCGCTCTCCGCGACGATCCCACGCCACGCTAGGTGGCCCGGGTACTCCTGCGCGGCCGAGCCGGGGGAGAGCCGCTCGCGGACGCGTGAGTACACGCCGTCGGCGCCGACGAGGAGGTCGGCTTCCTCGGTGGAACCGTCGGCGAACTCCACGGTGACGCCGTCGTCGTGGTCCCGGTAGCCGGTCACGCGGGCGCCGGTGCGCAGTTCGTCGGCGCTCAGCGCGGCGGCGAGCAGCTCGTTGAGGCGCTGGCGGGTGACCATGAGGTAGTCGACGTCGGCGAGGTCGCCGTAGTACTCGTCCATGACCTGCCCGGCCGGGTCCTGGTAGCGGATCGCGCTCGGCGCGCCGGCCGCCCGGATGGTGCCACCCACGCCGAGCCGGTCGAACACCGCGAGCGCGTTGGCCCACAGCCCCAGCGCGGCGCCGACCCCGCGGATCTCGGATTCCTGTTCGCACACCAGAGTTTCGAACCCCGCCTGCCGGAGCGCGAGCCCCGTCGTCAGCCCGACGACGCCGCCCCCGGCCACCACAGCTCGTTTTCGCACGCGCCACATCTTCCTCGGGGAATCGGCGCCGTGACAACCCGGAAAAGGTGTCCAGACCTCTCAAGACCTTCCGGAACGGGGCTTACCGGCAGTTCATGAGGCGCGCCCGCACGGCCGCGAGTCAGGTCGGCGGCTGACACGTGGTCTGTCGCCGGGTGGCTTTAGTGGCCCGGCAAGGAATGGTGCTGGCTGCCGGACTGCTGGTCGCGGGCTGCGGGGCGGCACCGGCGCCGACCGGGAACACCGGTGTCGTCGTGCCGGCCACCACGACCTCGGCTCCGAGCAGTTCTGCGTTGCCGGAAAGCACTTCCGCGACGCCGACGACGACCGATTCGCCCGTTTCGACCACTTCGGTGCCGGCTTACGTCACACCGGAAACCACAGCTGCGAAAACCACGGCTCCGAAAACCACGGCGAAAGCCAAAACCACTCCGAAAACCACCGCGGCGCCGCCGAAAACCGACTCGACTGCCTGCAGCGCCGACTACTACCGCAATTCGTCCGGCGTGTGCGTCCACCGCCCGTCGTCCAACCCCGCCGGTGCGACCGCCAAGTGCAAAGACGGCAGCTACAGCTACAGCCAGCACCGCTCCGGCACCTGCTCCGGCCACGGCGGGGTCCTCACCTGGATCGCCCGCCCCGCGAGCTGATTCCCGGTGCGCCTGCGTCAATGGTGGTGCGTCACCGTGGTGTGGTGAGTCGTCGTCGAGTGGGTGGTCGACGAATGCGTCGATCCGCTGCTGTGGCCCCGGATCGCGACGAAGTAGACGATCGCCGCGACGACGATCAGCGCAATGAGGGCCGCGATGGCGATCTTCGCCTTGCTGTAGGGCCGTTGACCCTGCACTTCGCCGGTGCGGCCGTTGACGAGGATCCGCCAGTTCTTGCCGGCGTAGACGTAGGTGGCGACCCAGACCGGGAGCAGCATCAGTTTGAAGGTGACGTCGCGGTGCTGCGTGTTCATCGACTGCACACGCTGCTCGTCGCCGCCGATGTCGTGGCGGCAGTCGTCCTCGATGACCGGCGTCATGCGGCGCTTCGCTTCCTCGAAGCCGGCTTCGGCCTCGATGTCGTAGCGCAGCGCGAAATGCCCGGCGAGGAACTGCGGCTGATACGGCTCGGCCTGCTCCAGCGGCCACGGCGCGAGCTTGTCGAGCTCCTTGGCCGGCAGCTGGGTACTGCCCGGCACCAGCACGTCGTCGAAGAACCGGGCGACCTGGCCGCCCGCCGGATACCAGCGCGTGTGCCGCACCCGGCGGGTCTTCTGCTGCCCGTTGTCGTAGTAGGTCTCGGTGACCCAGTAGTGCTCGCCGCGCTGTCCGGAGTAGACGGTGTCCGTCTGCGAATCGTAGGTCCAGTGCGGGATGTAGGTGCTCTTGGTGGACTCGGCCGTGCCGACCTTCTTCAGCGCGTTCGGCGCGAACCAGCGCGAGTTCGTCCACTTCTTCAGGTGCGTGCTCACCGCGCCCTTGTCGAAATGGAACGGCAGCACGCCTTCGGGCACGAGCTGTCCGGACGCGTGCGCGTCGATCACCAAGGGGGCACCGCAGAACTGGCACAGACTGGCGGTTTCGTTCGTCTCGGTGGTGGCGCCGCAGCGCTGGCACTTTAAGACGTACTGGCCGATCGTGGCCACCGGTTTGCGGGCCAGGTCGGTCAGCTCGGCGAACGCGATCTCGCGGATCTGCCGGTCGCCCGCCGTGATCTCCTGGCGGTACCCGCAGTACGGGCACTGCATCGACGTCGACCCCGGCGCGAACTCCAGGCGGGCGCCGCAGCCGCCGCACGGGTAGGTGCTCGCGGCGGTGTGGGCCGGCGCGAACGCGGGTGGCGGACCGGCCTGCACGGGACCGCCGGGCATGGGGCCGCCTGGCATTGGTGCGCCCGGCATGGGTCCGCCGGGCATCGGGCCACCCGGCATGGGTGCCCCGGGCATCGGTCCGCTCGGCATCGGGCCACCGGACGCCGGTCCGCCGGGCATGGCGCCGTTCGGCATCGGGCCACCCGGCATGGGCGCGCCGGGCATCGGTCCGCTCGGCATCGGACCACCGGGCATCGGGCTACCGGGCATGGGCCCGCTCGGCATCGGGCCGTGGTGCGGGTAGTTCGGGTTGGTCATGGCGGCTCCCCTCCGCTGGACGAGTCAGGACGGCTCAGGACTGCGGCGGCAGCGGCGGCGGGGTCGCGCCGAACAGCGGCGAGACCTCCGGCACCTGCGCGGCCGGCGTCCATTGCGGCATTCCGGACTTCCACACGAGGGTCTCCCGGGTCAGCGTGCCCGAGGAGATCTGCTGCCCGAGCTGGCTCCGGTCGAACGGGCCGAGCTGCTGACCGTTGGCCCCGACGAACCACTGCTCGGACTGCGGCAGCGGCGGCGGCATCTGCGGCGTCGGCGCGGACGGCGGCTGCTGCTGGTACTGGGGCTGTTGGTACTGCTGCGGCTGCTGGTACTGCTGTGGCGCGCCCTGCGGCCCCGCGGCGCGCTGGCCGAGCGCTATGCCGAGGCCGATGCCCAGGCCTTCGCCCGCGCCGCCCTGGTTGTTCGCGGCCGCCTCGATCGCGTTGGCGGACTGGAACTTCGTGTACTGGTCGAGATCGCCGACCACGCCCATCTGGGTCCGCTTGTCCATCGCGGCCTCGACCTCGGGCGGGACCGAGATGTTCTCGATGATGAACTTCGAGATCTCGATGCCGTTGGCGTGCAGTTCGAGGTTGAGCGCGTTGGCGATCGCGCCGCCGATCCGGTCCTGCTGGGTGACGAGGTCGAGCATCGGCACCTTGGCCGCGGCGATGGCGGGGCCGAGCTTGCCGATGATCATCTGCCGGAGGTACTCGGAGACCTCCTCGGTGCGGAACTGCGGGTCGGTGCCCGCGAGCTCCTTGAGCAGCGCGACCGGCTCGACGACGCGCACCGCGTACCCGCCGAACGCGCGGAGCCGGACCATGCCGAACTCCGGGTCGCGCAGGATGATCGGGTTCTGCGTGCCCCACTTGAGGTCGGTGAACTGCCGGGTGCTGACGAAGTAGACCTCGGCCTTGAACGGCGAGTTGAACCCGTACTTCCAGCCCTTGAGCGTGGACATGATCGGCATGTTCTGCGTCTGCAGCGTGTGCATGCCCGGGGCGTAGGCGTCGGCGACCTGGCCCTCGTTGACGAAGACCGCCGCCTGCGATTCGCGGACGGTGAGCTTGGCGCCTATCTTGATCTCGTTCTCGTAGCGCGGGAAACGCCACACGATCGTGTCACGACTGTCGTCGGTCCACTCGATGATGTCGATGAACTCGCCGCGGATCTTGTCGAAAATCCCCACGTACTTGGCCCCCGTCGCCTCCGTCGTTCCGGGCGCTCCCCGGCCCGTCGACACAGTACCGCGCGCCCCGTCCGGACGCGGCCGGATGGGGCGGGCCCGTCGGGCGGCGGACCGCGGTGCCCGAAATCGGTCATCATGAGTGGCGGGAAGCGAGTCCTTCCGGCGGCGGCCGGAACCGCAGGCACACGGGAACGCGGAGGCACGGTGGCGCGCTGGACGACAGGCGAGTCGGTGCTCGCCAGAGGCGCCCGCGTGCTGGAGGCGTTCGACGAGGAGCATCGGGTCCTGACGGTCGCCGAGATCGCGCGGAAGGCGGGCCTGCCGGTGCCGACGGTGCACCGGCTCGTGGCGCAGCTGCTCGAGGTCGGGTTCCTGGAACGCGCCGAGGACCACCGGGTCCGGATCGGGCTGCACCTGTGGGAGCTGGCCGCGTCGGGGGCCCGCGCGCTGGATCTGCGCGAGGCCGCGATGCCGTACCTGGAGGACGTGCACGTCGCGACCCGGCAGCACACGCAGCTGAGCGTGCTGGAGGGCAAGGACGTGCTCGTGGTCGAGTGGCTGAAGGCCCGCAACGTGCTGAAGGAGCTGATCCTGCACGCCGGACGGCGGGTGCCCGCGCACGTCGTGGCCGCGGGCGCGGTGCTGATGGCGCACGCGGGTGCCGAGCTGAGGGACGAAGTGCTCGCGGGACCGCTGGCGCGGTTCAACGAGAAGACCCCGACCGAGCCGGGTGAGCTACGGCGGCTGTGGGCGTACGCACGCAAGCACGGCTATGTCGTGTGCGACGGGTTCGTGAGCCCACGGGCGGTGAGCGTCGCGGTGCCGGTGACCGGCCGCGACGGTGCCGTGGTGGCGGCGATCGGCGTGGTCGCCCCGACGAAGGGCATCCAGCCGATGGCGCTGGTGCCGGCGCTGCTCGCGGCGGCCCACGGGATCGGGCGGGCGTTGCGTTCGCCGGTGCCCGCGAGGCCGACGCGCATGTGGCCGGACCGACCGGCACTCCATTGATCGGAGTCGCCGTTGAGCGGCGGCGTTCCCGGGCGCTTGAGTGGGTTTTCACCACCACGAGCGAGGAGTTCCCATGGACGTCGGCACCGCCTACGGACGCCAGCCCGGGCAGTCCCTGCTGGAGCTGGCCCAGGTCGGACCCGGCACGCCGTACGGCGAGGTTCTGCGCCGCTACTGGCAGCCGGTCGCACTGTCGGCCGACGCCACCACGACCCCCCAACGGCTGCGGATCCTCGGCGAGGATCTCGTGCTCTTCCGCACCCGCCGCGGGGCGCCCGGCCTGCTGGCGCCGGACTGCGCGCACCGGGGCGCGTCGCTGTTCTACGGCGGCGTCGAGGAAAACGGCATTCGCTGCTGCTACCACGGCTGGGTCTTCGACACCGAGGGTCACTGTCTCGAGCAGCCGTGCGAACCGGAGCTGGGCCGCCACCGCGACCGTGTGCGCCAGCCGTGGTACCCGCTGAAGGAGTACCACGGGCTCATCTTCGCCTACCTGGGCCCGCCGGATCGCAAACCCGCGTTCCCCGTCTACGACGTGCTGGAGAACCTCGGCGAAGGTGAAGCCGTGTATGCCGACGACAAGAGCTTCGGCGCCGGCGGACCGGCCGAAGTGGACTTCAACTGGCTCCAGCACTGGGAAAACGTGATGGACCCGTTCCACATCCCCATCCTGCACGCGCGCTTCTCCGGCAACCAGTTCATCCCGGAGATGGCGGTGCTGCCCGAATGCACGTTTTCCTACACCGAGCAGGGCGTGCGCGTCACGGCGCTGCGCGATTTTCCCGGCGGCCGCGTGCTCACGCGGCTGACCGACGTGGTCTTCCCGAACGTCCGGCTGATCCCGGGGCCGCGCCTGCAGGTGCTGGGGCCGACGACGATCGTCGGGTGGGCGGTGCCGTTCGACGACACGCACTTCAAGGTCTTCACGTTGTTCCGGGCCGCCGACCCCGGCTACTTGCGCACCGAGGGCCTGAAGCTGGGCGACGACCAGTTCTGGCACGAGCTCACCGAAGACGAACACCAGCGCTACCCGGGTGACTACGAGGCACAGAAGTCGCAGGGCGCGATCGCCGTGCACTCGCGCGAGTTCCTGACGACGACCGACCAGGGTGTCGCGATGCTGCGGCGCATGATGGCCAAGCAGATCAAGGCGGTCGCCGACGGCCACGACCCGGTCGGTGTCGTACGCGAGGGCGAGACCACGACCTACCACGTCGTGGCCGGAAGCTACTTCGACGGCGTGCCGGCGGAAGCCGGGGCCACCCCGTGACGGAGCTGCGGGTGGTGAGCATGACGTGGGAGGCGGACGGTGTGCTCTCCCTGCTGCTGGCGGATCCCGGCGGTGCGCCCGTGCCCGCGTGGACGCCGGGCGCGCACCTCGACCTCGACCTCGGCCCGGGACTGCGGCGCAGCTATTCGCTGTGCGGTGACCCGGGTGATCTGCGGACGGCGAAGATCGCCGTGTCGCGCGACCCCGCGGGCCGCGGCGGCTCCGAGTTCGTCCACACGCGACTGCGTCCCGGCGCACTGGTGACGGTCTCCGCGCCCAGGAACAACTTCGAGCTGGCCGACGCACCGGCGTACCTGTTCCTGGCGGGCGGGATCGGCATCACGCCGTTGCTGCCGATGATCGCGGAGGTGGCCGCGTCCCGAGCGCGGTGGCGGCTGGTGTACGGCGGCAGGCGGCGCGCGTCGATGGCGTTCCTGGACGTTCTCGAGGGTCTCGGCCCGGCGGTCCTCGTTCGTCCCGAGGACGAGTTCGGGCTGCTGGACCTCGACGAGGCGCTGGAAGAGACCACTTCGGACACTCTCGTCTACTGCTGCGGCCCGGAACCGTTGCTGGCGGCGGTCGAAAAGCGGTGCGCGGAGCACGGGCGGCAGCTGCGGCTGGAACGCTTCGCCGCGCGGCCACCGGGCCCGCCGCGGCCGGCGAGCCCGTTCGAGGTCGTCTGCGCACGCTCGGGGCTGACCGTGACCGTCGGTCCCGGCCGCAGCGTGCTGTCGGTGCTGGAAGAAGCCGGGTTGCCCGTCGCGTACTCCTGCGAGGACGGCATCTGCGGCACCTGCGAAACCGGGGTGCTCGAGGGCGATCTCGACCACCGCGACTCCGTGCTCACCGACGCGGAACGGGAAGCCGGCGACACGATGTTCATCTGCGTGTCCCGCTGCACGTCGCCGCGGCTGGTTCTCGACCTGTAGGAGGAAATCGTGAGCTCACGCCCGATCGCGGTCGTGGAGGTCGACGGCGTGCTCGCGCTGGACGACCCGAAGGTGCCGGTCGTGGAGACGGTCGTCCACACCTACGGCCACCGCTGGGCCAGGCCGATCAGCATCCCGGTCGGTGCGTCCGCCGTGCTGCGACAGCTGGCCCAGGAGTTCGACGTGGTGTGGGCGAGCTCGTGGTCCCACAACGCCCATCCCGCGTTGCGCGAGGTGCTCGATCTGCCCGCCGAGCCGTGGCCGTTCCTGCCGGTGCAGTTCCGCAAGCTGGGCGCCATCCGCGCCTACGCGGCCGGCCGCCCGTGGGTCTGGATCGACGACGCCATCCACGACCTCGGCCACCTCCCCGATCCACCGGACGGCCTGCTGGTTCCGGTGGACGCGGGCGAGGGGATCGTCTCGGTCGATCCGGCGGCGCTGCGGGAGCAGCTGGCCCGCCTGAGCGCTGTCCCCGGCGGACGGTGACGCGGGCGCGTCATTGCTTTACTGCTCCGCGGCGGCGACGGTACCTGGCCCTGATCCGCCGTTGTCCGGAATGACTGCTCCGTTCAGCCCAATCCGGTAAGTCGGATCAATCACGTACCTCCCGTCGAGGCCGGTCTAAGCGGTAGCGTTCCTTCCGGTACGGCGTACGACTGAACCGGGGGCACAACGTGGCTCAGACAAGCGGACGAGCGATCGTTCCTGTGCTCGCTTCGTGCGGCCTTGTCGCGTCCTTCATGCAGACGTTGGTGGTGCCGCTCATCCCGGCGTTTCCGAAGCTGCTCAACGCATCCGCGACCGACGCGTCGTGGGTCGTCACCGTGACGTTGCTGGCGGGCGCGATCATCACGCCCGTCGCGGGGCGGCTCGGGGACCTCTACGGCAAGCGGCGCGTGCTGCTCGCGAGCCTGGCCGTGCTGGTCGCCGGCTCGGTGATCTCGGCGCTGACGAGCTCGCTGGCGCTGATGGTCGTCGGCCGCGGGCTGCAGGGCTGCGCGATGGGCGTGATCCCGCTGGGGATCAGCATCATGCGCGACGAGCTGCCGCCCGAGCGCGTGAGCGGCGCGGTCGCGTTGATGAGCGCGACGCTGGGTGTCGGCGGCGCGATCGGCCTGCCGCTGGCGGCGGTCGTGGCGCAGAACGCCGACTGGCACGTGCTGTTCTGGAGCGCCGCCGCGCTCGGTGTGGTGTGTGCGGCGCTGATCCTGCGCTACGTCGGCGAATCGCCCGTGCACACGCCCGCGCCGTTCGACTACCTGGGGGCGTTCGGCCTGGTCGTCGGGCTGACGTGCCTGCTGTTGCCGATCGTCAAGGGCGGCGAATGGGGCTGGGGCAGCGCCGGCACGCTCGGCAGCGCGGCCGCGGCCGTCGTCGTGCTGCTCGGGTGGGGCTGGTACCAGCTGCGCCGCCGGGACCCGCTCGTGGACCTGCGCGTGTCGGCGCGGCGGCCGGTGCTGTTCACGAACCTGGCGTCGATCCTCGTCGGGTTTTCCATGTACGCCATGGCATTGTCCTTCCCGCAGCTGCTGCAGGCACCGTCGGCCACCGGCTACGGACTCGGCCAGACGATGGTGCAGGCCGGCCTCTGCCTCGCGCCCAACGGCCTGGTCATGATGGCCCTGTCACCTGTCTCCGCGCGCCTGACCAACCGCTACGGCGCACGCGTCACCCTCATGACCGGGTCGATCGTGATCGCGATCGGTTACGTCTTCGCGATCCTGCTGATGGGCAACGTCGTCGAGCTCATCACCGCGTCCGTGATCATCGGTGCGGGCGTCGGCATCGCCTACGCCGCCATGCCCGCGCTCATCATGGGTTCGGTGCCGGTGACGGAAACCGCGTCCGCGAACGGTCTCAACTCCCTTATGCGCTCGGTCGGCACCTCGACGTCCAGCGCGGTGATGGCCACCCTGCTCGCGAGCTTGACCATCACCGTCGGCGGGCTGACCGTCCCTTCGCTCACGGGCTTCCGCACGACGTTCGCGGTGGCGGCCGTCGCCGCGGTGATCGGGCTGGGCCTCACGGCCCTCGTGCCCCGGGTCCGCGCGAAGACGGCCGCCCCGGAACCCGCTGTCGTCTAGGGAAAGAGGGCGGCGCCGTGGTTGTGGGCGTATCCGCGTGCCGGATGTGGCGACTCAGCCGAGGTTGTTGATGCCGAGGGAGAAGTCGAAGTTCCCCACGCCGTGGCGGGCCAAGCCCATCGTCAACAGGCCCGCTCCCTCCAGCCAGTGGGCCATGCTCAGATCGCCGGTGTCGCGCGGGCGCAGTCCGAGGCTCTCGATGAACGTCGACACGCTCGCCTTGGCCTGCGCATCGTCGCCGGCCAGGAACACGTCCACGGGGCCGCCTTGGGCCAGGACGTGGCGGAAAAGAGTGTTGAAGGCCTTCACGACCCGGGCGCTCGCGGGCGCGGCCTCGGCCACGCTTTGGGCGACGGAGGTGTCGTGGGGGAGCGCCAGCCCGGTGCCGGTGGCGTTGAAGGGGTTGGTGATGTCGACGATGATCTTGCCGGCCAGCGCGTCCCGGAACTCGCGGACGACCGGCACGGCGCTGTCGAACAGCACGGCGAGGAGGACGATGTCGCCGGCCGGGGTGGCACCGAATGTCCCGGCCGTGGTGCCGCCGCCGAGTGTCTTGGCCAGGGCCGCGGATTTGGCCGCGTCGCGGCCGATCACCTCGACGGTGTTGCCGCCCGCCACCGCGAGCGTGCCGATGGTGCGGGCCATGTTTCCCGTACCGATGAGGGTGATGCTGCTCATGAGGTGCGCTCTCTTCTGCGTGGGTCAGATTGCGGTGGCGCCGCCGTCGGTGACGAGTTCCAGGCCGTTGACGTAACTGGAGTCGTCGGAGGCGAGGAACAGCGCGACGGCGGCGATTTCTTCGGGGCGGCCCATCTTCCGCGGGGGATGAGGGACTCGAATGCGGCTTTGGTGGCCTCGTCGAACAGTTCTTCCTGTTTGGCGGTGGCGACCTGGCCGGGGGTCAGGACGTTGACCCGGATATTGCGGTCGCGCAGTTCGTTGAGCCAGACGCGGGCCCAGGCCTGCTGAACGGCTTTGCTTCCCGCGTAGAGGCTCCAGCCGGGGAACGCGCCGAGTGAGGCGTTGGATCCGGTCATGAAGATCGACCCGTTGTCGTTGATCAGTGGCAGTGCCTTCTGGACGGTGAAAAGGGTGCCGCGCGCGTTGAGCCAGAAGGCGCGGTGGAACTGTTCCTCGGTGATCTCGCCGAGGACGGCGGGTTCGCCCGTTCCGGCGCTGGCCCACACCACGTCGATCGAGCCCTTTTCCCGTTTGACGGTGTCGTACAAGCGGTCCAGGTCGGCCAGGTCGGCCGCGTCACCCTGTACGGCGGTGACGTTGCGGCCGATCAGCTTGACGGCGTCGTCCAATGCTTCCTGCCGCCGAGCCTGGATGAAGACGTGCGCGCCTTCCTCGACGAACAGCTTGGCGCCGGCCAGTGCCAAGCCGGTGGATCCGCCGGTGATCACCGCTACCTTGCCGTCGAGCTTTCCCACAGCCACTCCGTTTCAGTTGCCCAGTCGATGTTATGTACACCGATCTGAGTGCTTAACGTAGCGGGCGGGCGCGCGGGATGCAAGCTATGTACACCGGTCGGTACCCAAGTCGGCTACACTGAGCGCGTGACAGAGGTGGAGAAGGGGCCGCGAGGCCTGCGCCGCGGCAGGGGCGCACGAGAGCGCATCGTCAGCGCGTCACAGCAACTGTTCCGCGATCAGGGCATCAACACCACGGGCATGGACCAGCTGTGCGCGGTGGCTGAGGTATCCAAACGCACGCTGTACCAGCACTTCGCCGGCAAGGACGAGCTGATCGCCGAATGCCTGCACCGATTCGATCCCGACATCCTGCCGGAGGTGTTCGACCGCGCCGACCTCACACCGCGCGAACGACTCCTCGCCGTGTTCGAGGTGCACGCGCCCCTGTGCCCCTTCATCCAGGCGGCAGTCGAAATCCCCGACCCGGGCCACCCGGCACGCATGTACGCCCGCGACTACAAGAAAGCCTTCGCCGCTCGGCTCACCGAAACCGCTCGCGAGGCCGGCGCCACCGACCCCGAGCAACTCGGCGAGCAACTGGCGCTGCTCCTGGACGGCGCCGCGGCCCGCACCCGAGTCCTGAACACCGACGTGTTCACGACCGCCGCAGCCATCGCTGCCGCCCTCATCGACAGCGCCATCCCCGCGACAGCCCGGTGATGACGGCGGCGAGGGCCAACCGTCGAGGGTGAACCGGGTCAGACAAGTCCATCCGTAACTGCCACGCCGCCACCGGGTTCAGCAACACGGCTTGACGCGGGCAATTCGGGGTTCAGAGGAGCGGCGCCACCGCGGCGTCGATCAGGTGCGGTCCCGGCTCCGCCAGCGCCCGGCGGAACTGCTCGGCCAGCTCCTCCGCCGTGGTCGCGCGCGTGGCGGGCACGCCCATGCCCTCGGCCATCTTCGCGAAGTCCATGTCGGGCCGGCTGAGGTCCAGCAGATCCTTGGCCTTCGGCCCGTCCGACGCCGCGCCGACGCGCTGCAGCTCCATGCGCAGGATCGCGTAGGCGTGGTTGTTGAGGATGACCGTGGTGACGTCGAGGTTTTCGCGCGCCTGCGTCCACAGCGCGGAGATCGTGTACATCGCGCTGCCGTCGGACTGGAGGTTGATCACCGGCCGCGACGGCGCGGCGATCGCGGCGCCCGTGGCCACCGGCATGCCGTAGCCGATCGCGCCGCCGGTCAGCGTCAGCACGTCGTGGCGCGGGGCGCCGGCCGTGGCGCCGGGCAGCAGCAGGCCGGACGTGTTGGCCTCGTCGGCGATGATCGCCTGCTCCGGCAGCAGCGCGCCGATCACCTCGACCCAGTTCTGTGCCGTCAGCGGTCCGCTCGGCAACTTCGGCCGCGAAGCCTCCTGCAACACCGGCTCGACGTCGGCGGCGACGATCGCGGCGACGTCGGCCAGTGCGGTCGCCACGTCCTGCCCGACCTCCGCCAGCACGTGGACCTTCGCGCCCTCGGGCACGAGCACGCTCGGCTTGCCGGGGTAGGCGAAGAACGACACCGGCGCGCGCGTGCCGGCCACGATCAGGTGCTTCACGCCGTCGAGCTGGTACATCGCCTGCTCCGACAGGTACCCGAGGCGCTCGATGTTCGGCAGGCCCGCGCCGCGTTCGAGACGCGCCGGGAACGTCTCGACCAATGCCTTGGCGCCCGTCGCGGCGGCGATGCGGCTGGTGGCCAGCAGCCCGGCCTCACGGCAGGCGGGTCCGCCGATGAGCAGCGCCACCGATTCGCCGCTGCGCAGCACCTCGGCGATGTTCTTCACGGTCGTCGCGTCCACGGCCTGCGGCGCGCGCGGCGGGATCGGCGCGCACGTCTCGCCGCCTTCGCCCCACGACGCGTCGGCGGGCAGGATCAGCGTGGCCACCCGGCCCGGCGCGTCCTGCGAAGCCGCGACGGCCGCGGCCGCGTCGGCACCGACGTCCTTGGTGTGCGAAGAGCGGCGCACCCAGCCTTCGAGCGAACCCGCGAGCGCGTCGATGTCCGACTCGAGTGGGGCGTCGTACTGCTTGTGGTAGGTGGCGTGGTCGCCGACGACGTTGACCACCGGCGTGTGCGCGCGGCGCGCGTTGTGCAGGTTGGCGAGCCCGTTGCCGAGACCGGGGCCGAGGTGCAGCAGGGTCGCGGCGGGCTTCTCGGCGATGCGCGCGTAGCCGTCGGCCGCGCCGGTCACCACGCCCTCGAACAGCCCGAGCACCCCGCGCATCTCCGGCACGGAGTCGAGCGCGGCGACGAAGTGCATCTCCGACGTGCCGGGGTTCGAGAAGCAGACCTCCACCCCGGCGTCGACGAGGGTGCGGATCAGGGACTGGGCGCCGTTCATGCTGCTCACTTTCTGGGTCAGGCTCAGGGCTCAGGAGAAGAGGACACCGGGGTTGAGGATGCCGGCGGGGTCGAAGCCCTGCTTGATCCGCCGCAGCAGCTCGAGCTTCGCCGGGTCTTCGAGTTCCTTGTGGTACTTGGTTTTCGTGCGGCCGAGGCCGTGCTCGCCGGAGATCGCGCCGCCGAGGTCCATGGCGCAGGTGAAGATGTCGGTGAGCAGTTTCGTGCGCACCTCGGGGTCTTTGCAGAAGATCGCGAGGTGCACGTTGCCGTCGCCGGCGTGCCCGCAGCCGATCGCGCCGGCGCCCGCGGCCTGTGCCAGCTCGCGCGCCTTCGTGAGGAACGGGGACATCGACGAGCGCGGCACGACCACGTCGATCACGTCGTCGGCGCCCGCGGACTTGGCCGACCAGAACGCCTTTTCCCGCGCCTCGATGAGCTTGCGCGCGGAGCCGCCTTCGAGCACGTACACGTCGATCGCGCCGAGTTCGCCCAGCAGCTCGCCGAGCGTCTCGACGTCTTCGGCGAGCCGGCCGGTGTCGCGGTTTTCCAGCGCCACCACCAGATACGCCTGCACCCGGTCGCGGATCGCGTCGGGGACCCCGAGCTCGAGCTTCTCGTTGTAGACGAGCGCGGCCATCGTGAGGTTGTCGATGTACTCGAGGATGTGCGGCGCGAGGCCGCTGGTCACCACCTTCGGCACCGCGGCCATCACCTGGTCGAAGTCGTCGAACGGCGCGAGCACGGTGGCGCCGTGGGGCAGCCGCGGGTGCAGCTTCACCGTTACCTCGGTGGCGAGCGCGAGCGTGCCCTCCGAGCCGACGATCAGCTGCGTGAGGTCGTAGCCCGTGGAGATCTTCGACGTGCGCCCGCCCGTGCGGATGATCTCGCCGGTGGGCAGCACGGCTTGCAGGCCCAGGACGTTGCTGCGGGTCACGCCGTACTTGATCGCGCGCATGCCGCCCGCGTTGGTGCCGACGTTGCCGCCGACGCTCGCGCTCAGCTCCCCGGGGTACACGGGGTAGGTCAGGCCGGCCTCGGCCGTGCGCTGGTCCAGCTCCGCGAGCGTGACACCCGGCTGCACCACCGCGACGTGGTTCACGGTGTCGATTTCGAGGACGGAGTTCATTCGCTCGAACGACACGAGCAGACCGCCTTCGACGGGTCGCGCGGCCGCGGAGAGCCCGGTGCCGGAGCCACGCGCGGTCACGGGCAGCCCGGCTTCCGACGCGGCCTTCAGCAGCTCCGCGACGTCCTCGGCGCTGTGCGGCTTCGCGACGTACGCGGGCTTCTGCTGCTGCACGCTGAGCGCTTCGTCGTGGGCGTAGTCGTCGGAGATCGCGTCGCCGACCAGCAGGTTCTCCGCCCCGACGATGTCCGCCAGCCGTGCCGCGACGGTACCCATCAGCTGCCACTCCCTCACGCGCCGGTGCCTGGTTACCGAAGCGTAGTACGTCGCGTGGAGGGCTCGCTATGAAACTTCTTCACGTTCGTCGGAGGGGTGTCGCGAAGGGACCGTTCGTGCCCCCGCGGCGACCGGTGGCCTCGGTGCCGCGTCTCCTTCGCCTCGAAATGAAAAACGACCATTTCGGCGACGCCCCGCGAGTCGCCGAAAAATGGCCGGAAAGAAAACTGTGCCGCGCCGTTGCGCTCGGCGTGGCAGTTGATTCAGTAAAGCGCTGACCGAGGGGGCCGGCCCGCGCCAACAGGCCGGCCCCCGGTGAAACCTTGCCGCCAGATCAGACAAGCCAGCCGAGCACGTGCGCCAGGTGGGCGAGCAGACCCGTGATCAGGTCGTGGCCGTGGTGCGCGTGCTGGATGAACGTGTGCATTGAGGGGCTCCTTGTTCTGATTTGTGTTCAGTTGTGCTCTCGCGAGGAGCGACCGAAGATTTTCACCGCCCTGGCGTGGTGTCAAAAAGTCATTCGCCGGCCGGGCCGGGCGTCACGAATCTTCCCACCATAAACGCGTAAGGCTTTCGTGTTCTGCGGCGGGGTGCCATTGTGGACGGACGGCCACCGTAGGTAGCCGAGAGTCGAGTTGATCACTCTGGGTAGCAGACCTGCGTTGCGACAACCGGGCGTCGTCGTTACCCGAACCGGTGACGGGGCTGCCACGAATGGTGAGTCTCGGAGGTTCACACGCCCGGGTGATGGAGGCGTGGTGTCAACGCCCGCGACGGCCGCGTCAAAGCTTCGTCAACGGCCCGAGTTCCTTGTGCCCGACCGCTTTAGCGTCGCGGGCGAAGGAGGTGTGCCGTGCCCGGACCGCTGCACGTGACCGGCTACCGCAAGGCCGTCGAGGTGATCGACGTGCTCACCGAGGGTGAGACGGGCTTCACCGAACTGCGCAGGCGCACCCGACTGTCGCGTCACTGGCTCACCCGGGTGCTGAGGGTGCTCGCCGCCGAAGGGCTCGTCCGGGGGACCGGTTCGTGGGACGAGCGCCCGGCGCCGGACACGCGGTTCGCGCTCACCGAAGAAGGCCGGTGCCTGGCCGACGAGCTCGCCGACCTCGACGTGTGGACGGCGCTGTACGAGAACTACCTCAACGGCGCCAACTGAGCTGGGGATGCTGGGGACGACGGAGGCCTCCGCGCCCGTCCGGACACCGGACGCGGAGGCCTCCGCCGGCGGGGCTACTCGGCGCGCGCGTACGTGAGCGTCTCGCCTTCGACGCCGCGCAGCCACAGGTCCTGCGCGGCCGCCGCCATCTCGGCGAGGCCCTCTTCGATCGTGGCGAACACGTTGCCCGGCACCCAGCCGGCGTCGCCGTTGATCAGGAGGTTGTTGCGCCCGTAGAAGATCGCGAGGTCCGTGGCGCCCTGGTCGCCGTGGGCCTCGCTGTCGTCGTCGTAGCCGTACGCGGGGTTGCCGATCTCCCACGCCTCGAACCCGAAGTACACGACGTCGCCCGGGATCGGCGTGATGGTCGGGTTTTCGCGGCCCGGCTTGGGGTTCGCGAAGGGCGGCACGAGCGTGTAGACCTCGTTGCGCGCGTACTTCGCGTGGTAGGCCGAGCCGCTCTGCGGCAGCGCGTCCCACACGGCCTGGCAGGTACGCGGCGCCTCGGCGTCGAGCAGCCGCGCGCGGCAGGAGACGCCGCGCTTGTCGAGCGTGATCGTGATGTAGCGCGCCATTGCTCAGCTCCCCGCGGTGACGGAGGCGACCACGTCGCCCCAGATCTTCAGTGCGTCGTCGACCTGCTCGGCGTTCACGACGAGCGGCGGGACCATGCGGACCACGTTCGAGTAGGCGCCGCAGGTGAGCAGCAGCAGGCCGCTCTTCGACGCCAGCTGCTGGGCGGCCGCGGCCGTCGCGCCGTCGGGCTCGCCGTCGGCGGTGGTGAACTCGGTGCCCACGAGCAGGCCGAGGCCGCGGACGTCGCCGATCGCCGGCGTCTTGTCCGCGATCAGCCGCGCGCCTTCGAGCAGCTGACGGCCGCGTTCGGCGGCGTTCTCCACCAGCTTCTCGTCGCGGATCACGTCGAGCGTCGCGATCGCCGCCGCGCACGACACCGCGTTGCCCCCGTACGTGCCGCCCTGCGAACCCGGGTACGCCTTCGCCATCAGCTCCTGCGAAGCGGCGATGCCGGACAGGGGGAAGCCGCTGGCGAGGCCCTTCGCGATGAGGACGACGTCGGGCGTGATGCCGAAGTGGTCGTGGCCCCAGAACTTGCCGGTGCGGCCGAAGCCGGCCTGCACCTCGTCGACCACGAGCACGATGCCGTGGCGGTCGGCGCGCTCGCGCAGGCCGGCCATGAACTCGCTGTTGGCCGGCACGTAGCCGCCCTCGCCGAGCACCGGCTCGACGAAGAACGCGGCGGTCTCGCTCGGCGCGGAGACGGTCTGGAACAGGTAGTCGAGCTCGCGCAACGCGAACTTCGTGGCGGTCTGCTCGTCCCAGCCGTAGTGGAAGGCGTAGGGGAACGGCGCCACGTGCACGCCGCCCATCAGCGGGCCGATGCCGGTGCTGAACCGGGTGCCCGACGTGGTCATGGTGGCCGCCGCGACCGTGCGGCCGTGGAAGCCGCCCTGGAACACGATCACGTTGGGGCGCTTGGTCGCCTGGCGCGCGAGACGCAGCGCGGCTTCGACGGCTTCGCTGCCGGAGTTGGCGTAGAACAGCGAGTCGAGACCCGTCGGCAGCACCTCGCCGAGGCGCTTCGTGAGCTCCAGCAACGGCTTGTGCATCACGGTCGTGTACTGCCCGTGGATGAGCTTGCCGATCTGGTCGCGCGCGGCCTCGACGACGCGCGGGTGGCAGTGGCCGGTACTGGTCACGCCGATCCCCGCGGTGAAGTCGAGGTGACGTTTCCCGTCGACGTCGTAGAGGTACACCCCTTCACCGTGGTCGACCACGACGGGAGTTGCCTGCTTGAGCAGCGGGGAAAGCTCGGCCATGCGGCGCTCCTGGTTCTTGGTGTGAGGTTGCTTGGGAAAGCACGGTAGCGGTTGTCGATTGTTGACAATATCCATAGCATGGCCTCGGGACAACACGGAGGAGCAAGCTGGATGAGCGCGATCACTGAAGCCGGCGTCGTCGGCGCGGTCGACAAGGAACTCTTCATCGGCGGCAAGTGGGTGCCCGCGAAGAGCGGGAAGACCTTCGAGGTGCAGGACCCGTCCACCGGCACCGCCCTGTGCGAGGTGGCCGACGCGGGCGCCGAGGACGGCATGGCGGCCCTCGACGCGGCCGTCGCCGCACAGGCCGGCTGGGCCGCCGTCGCGCCCCGTGAACGAGGTGAAATTCTTCGCCGGGCCTACGACAAGCTGATCGAGCGCCGTGACGAGCTGGCGCTGCTGATGACCCTCGAGATGGGCAAGCCGCTGGCCGAGGCTGCCGGCGAGATCACCTACGCCGCCGAGTTCTTCCGCTGGTTCGCCGAGGAGGCCGTGCGCATCGACGGCGGGTACGCGACGGCGCCCAACGGCGCCGGCCGCTTCCTGATCACCAAGCAGCCCGTGGGTCCGACGCTGCTGATCACGCCGTGGAACTTCCCGATGGCGATGGGCACGCGCAAGATCGGCCCGGCCGTGGCCGCCGGCTGCACGATGGTGATCAAGCCGGCCGCGCAGACGCCGCTGTCGATGCTCGCGCTGGCGTCGATCCTGGCCGAGGCGGGGCTGCCCGAGGGCGTGCTGAACGTCGTCACGACCACCGACGCGGGTGGCGTGATGGAGCCGCTGATCCGAGACGGACGCGCGCGCAAGCTGTCGTTCACCGGGTCCACCGCGGTGGGGCGCAAGCTGCTGGAGCAGTGCGCGGAGAAGGTGCTGCGCACGTCGATGGAGCTGGGCGGCAACGCGCCGTTCCTGGTCTTCGACGACGCGGACCTCGACGCCGCCGTCGAAGGTGCGATGCAGGCGAAGATGCGCAACATCGGCGAAGCGTGCACGGCGGCCAACCGTTTCTACGTGCAGCGCGGCGTGGCCGAAGAGTTCTCCCGGCGGCTGACCGAGCGCATGCAGGCGCTGGCGATGGGCCGCGGCACCGAGGAGGGCGTGGTCGTCGGCCCGCTGATCGACGAAGCCGCCGTGAACAAGGTGACCGCGCTGGTCAAGGACGCCACCGACCGCGGCGCGCGGGTGCTCACCGGCGGCGCGACCGTGGACGGGCCCGGCCACTTCTACCAGGCCACGGTGCTCACGGACGTGCCGGTCGACGCGCGGATGGCGTCGGAGGAGATCTTCGGGCCGGTCGCGCCGATCACCTCGTTCGACACCGAGGACGAGGCGGTCGCGAAGGCCAACGACACCGAGTACGGCCTGGTGTCGTACGTGTTCACGAACGACGTGAAGCGGGCGCTGCGCGTGTCGGAGCGGCTCGAGGCCGGGATGATCGGGCTGAACCAGGGCATCGTGTCGAACCCGGCGGCGCCGTTCGGCGGCATCAAGCAGTCGGGCCTCGGGCGTGAGGGCGGCACGGTCGGCATCGAGGAGTTCCTCGAGACCAAGTACATCGCGGTGAGCCTGTGAGCGAGTACCGCATCGCGAGCATCCCGGGCGACGGGATCGGCGTCGACGTCACGGTCGAGGCCCGCAAGGTCCTGGACGCGGCCGCCGCTCGGCACGGCTTTTCCTTGCGGTGGACCGAGTTCGACTGGAGCTGCGAGCGCTACACGCAGACCGGCTCGATGATGCCGGACGACGGCGTGGCGCAGCTGGCGGCGTTCGACGGCATCCTGCTGGGTGCCGTCGGGTTCCCCGGCGTACCGGACCACATTTCCTTGTGGGGCTTGCTGATCCCGCTGCGGCGCGCGTTCCAGCAGTACGTGAACCTGCGGCCGGTGCGGCTGCTGCCGGGCACCACATCGGTGCTTTCGGGGCGGACGGCCGAAGAGCTGGAGATGGTGATCGTGCGTGAGAACTCCGAAGGCGAGTACTCGGCGATCGGCGGACGGCACAACTCCGGGCGGCCCGACGAGTTCGTGCTGCAGGAATCCGTGTTCACGCGGGTCGGGGTGGAGCGGATCATCCGGTACGCGTTCGAGCTGGCGCGTACGCGTTCTTCTCGCGTGACGTCGGCGACGAAATCCAACGGGCTGATCCACTCGATGCCGTTCTGGGACGAGATCTTCGCCGAGGTCGCGGCGAAGTACCCGGATGTCGAAAGTGGACAGATGCACGTGGATGCGTTGGCAGCACGCATGGTTCAGGCGCCCGACCGGCTCGACGTCGTCGTCGGGTCGAACCTCTTCGGCGACATCCTGAGTGACCTGGCGGCCGCCGTCACGGGCGGACTGGGCATGGCACCGTCCGGAAACATCAACCCATCGGGTGAGTTTCCGTCGATGTTCGAAGCGGTCCACGGGAGCGCTCCGGACATCGCCGGGCAGGGCATCGCCAACCCGGTGGCCCAGATCCTGGCGGGCGCGATGCTGCTCGAACACCTGGGCGAAACCGTTGCCGCGCAAGCGATCCGCACGTCCGTCGACGAGGTGCTCACGGCCGGCGCCGAGCTCACCCCCGACCTCGGCGGCACCGCTACCACAACTCGCCTCGGCACGGCGGTGGCCGAAGCGCTCCGCTGATTTTTCGTCGGTGCTCCCCGCTTCACTACTCCTCGACCGACCGGCTCCCGCCGGACCGGTTTCGTCGAGCGAGGGGGAGCACCGATGTGCGAGCAGTGCGAGAACGGGAGAAGACCCGGGGCGAGTTACCTGGCGGAGGTCCTGGAACGGATCCAGGAGTACGGCTGGTGCGTCCAGGGCGTGCTGGGGGCGGGTCCCCGGCCGCCCTGGGCCTACACCGTCGGCCTGACGGCCCACGGGCTGCCGGAGCTGGTGGTCACCGGCCTGCCGCCGCACCCGTCCATCCTGCTGCTCGGCGCCGCCGCCGAACGCTCCTTCGACTCCGGCCCACCGCGGCCCGGCGAGATCTTTTCCTTGCGGGGCATGCCTTCCGTCGAGGTCGTCGCCCTCACGTCACCGTCGGCGCACCTGTCGGTCGCGGTTTCCCTGTACGGCCACGACATCCGCGCGCTCCAGCTCGTCCACGCCGACGAGGCCGGCCGCTTCCCGTGGTCCCCGTCGTACCGCGACGGCCTCGGCGGCCAGCCGGTGCTGGGGACGCGGTCCGATGACTGAGCGAGGATGGCCGCGTCTTCGCGCCGGGCGATTGTGCGGCATGGCAAGAGAATCGGGCTCCGGCAACCGCCGTCGGCGGATCACGGGCGCTCGCGCTGCCGTGGCGGCCGTGCCCCTCAGTCGGTCCGGCGGCTGCCGGTCGACGGCTCGGCGGGCGTGGCGCCGTCTTGCTCGCGGACTGTCGGGTGCGTGTGTCCGCCGCTCTCGGTTTCTCCTTGCGGCGGCGGGTGAATCCCGGCAACGCGGCGTGCGGCGGCCCGTGAGCCGGGCTGCCGCACGCGGCTCGCGGTCAGGCCGGAGCCGGTGCTTCGCCTTCCTTCAGGCTCGTCCCCGGCACCAGCCGGCCGATCGCGTCGTCCATGTGGGCGTCCAGCAGGTGCAGGGCCGCGTCCGCGTCGCCGGTGCGCAGGGCGTCGATGATGCGCGTGTGCTCGTCCACGCGGTCTTCCACGCCCTGGTAGGTGCTTTGCAGCAGCGTCAGGCACATGCGCGTCTCGATGAGGAGGGTGCGGGCCATGCGCACGAGGCGTTTGCTGCCGGAGGCGTTGATGAGGGCCTCGTGGAAGGCGAGGTCGGCGGCCGACAGCGCGGCGGGGTCGTCGTCGTTCGCGGCGGTGGCCATGTCGGCCACGAACTGCTCCAGGGAGGCCGCGATGAGCTCGCGGTCGCCGCGCAGGGCGCACAGGAGGGCGGCGCGTTCGACGGCCGAGCGGGCGAGGTAGATGTCGAACACGTCGCTCGGTTCGAGGTCGATCACGAACAGGCCGCGGTGGCGCTCGCTGCGGAGCAGGCCTTCGGAGACGAGGTGTTGCATCGCCTCGCGCAGCGGGCCGCGCGAGACCTGGAAGCGGGAGGCGAGGTCGGTCTCGCCGAGCTGGGTGCCGGGAGGCAGCGCGCCGGTCATGATCGCGTCGCGCAGCTGGCGCGCGATCACCGCGGCGGTCGACTCCCGGCTGACCGGTTCGATGTCGGGCAGGACGACCACGGCTCAGCTCCTCACCCGGAACAACGCGCCCAGCGAACGCACCAGGCGCGTGGTGCCGGTGAGCCGCAGGCCTTCCCAGATCGTCACCTGGTTCGCGGTGAGCACGGGCTTGCCCAGCGCCGTCTCGATGGTGTTGATCTCGCCCAGTGTGCGCATCGCGGTGTCCGGCACGAGCACGGCGTCGGCCTCGGGGTGGTCGTTCTCCACGGCCAGGCGCACCACGGCTTCGGGCTCCAGGCGGCCGACCTCGGCGGCGGTGTCGATGCCCGCGCTCGCCATCGTGAGCACCTCGACGCCGCCGGCGGCGAGGAAGTCCACGAACAGGCGCGCCACGTCGTCGGGGTAGCTCGCGGCCACCGCGACCCGCTTCACGCCGAGGGCCTGCGCCGCGTGCACGAAGGCGAACGACGTGCTCGATGCCGGGACCCCGGCCACCGCGGCGAGGCGGTCGGCCTGGTCGCGCGCCCCGTCCCAGCCGTACACGAAGCTGCCGGACGTGCAGGCCCAGATCACCGCGTCGGGCTCGTGCTTGGCGAGCAGGGTGGCACCGTCGGCGAGCCGGGCCTCGCTGCCGAGGTCGAGCAGCTCGGGCACGGCGTGCAGGTCGGTGCCGTAGATGTGCTCGACCGGCAGCCGGATGTCGCCTTCGTCGGCGTCCGATCCGCCGAGCAGCTGCTCGGCGAGCGGGTAGTCGTCCTCGGCCGCATGGTCGGGGTAGATGAAGCCGATCGTGGTCACGAAACCTCCGGGATGAGCAGATTGTCGACAATCTTAGTCAGATGCGTCAAGAGACCTCCCGCAGCCACTTGCCGGGGCCGACGATCGGCAGGTGCATGCGGCGCAGGCAGGCCCACATGGTCAGCTGGTTGGCCGTGAGCACGGGCTTGCCCAGCGCGGTCTCGAGGGGCTCGATCAAGTCGAACGTGGGGAGGTTGGTGCAGCTGACGAAGATCGCTTCGGCGTCGCTGTGATCGGCGGCGAGGATGCGCTCGGCGATGGTGCGGTAGCTGACCTTCCAGATGCCGCCGCCCAGGCCGAGGTGGTCGCTGGACACCGTGGTCACGCCGAGCTCGGCGAGGAAGTCGTGGAGCTTGCCGGTGAGGTCGGCGTCGTAGGGGGTGAGCACCGAGATCCGATGCAGGTCGAGCTGCTGCAGCACCTCGGCCAGCGCCCCCGAGGTCGTCACGGCGTCGGGCGCGCCCGCGTCGCAGATCGCCTTGGTGAGGGAACGCTCGTAGTCGATGCCGTTGACGAAGCTGCCCGACGTGCAGAGGTAGGCGACCACCTCCGGCTCGACGTGAAGCACGTCGCGGGTCGCGGCCGCGAGGTGGCGGCTGTCGCTCACGAGCTGCGCCATCTCCATGCTCACGGGCACGGGCTCGTACGGCGTGCGGGCGAGGTGGAGGGAGACCTCCATCGGCACCCAACGCCAGAGTTCGCGTTCGAGGGCGAGGTCGAACGGCGCGATCACGCCGATGCCGCGCTGTGCGAGCGGGCCCTCGAACGCGAGGAAGTCAAGATCCAAGGCTCAGCCTCCGGAATACGCCTGTGCAGATGACACGTCCGGTGCTCCGGGGGTCGTTCCTCGGATTGTTGACAATCATACGAGCCACTTTTACGGTGTCAATGTGATCGCCTCGGAATTTCCCGTGCTGGCGGTGCTGTGCGGGTCGGCTCCACCACCGGACATGGCCGCTATCGAAGAGGCGGCGGTGGTTCGTTACACCGACGCGCGAGGACTACCCGAAGCGCTTACCGGAGCCCAGGGGCTGTTCGTCTACGATTTCCTCTCCACGGCCGTGCCCGGCGCGTGGCACGCGGCCGGCGACCTGCGCTGGTTGCACATCGCGAGCGCGGGCGTCGACCCGGTGCTGTTCCCGGGGCTGGTCGAGAGCGATGTCGTGCTCACGAACTCGCGGGGCGTCTTCGACGACGCCATCGCGGAGTACGTGCTGGGCGTGGTTCTGGCCTTCGCCAAGGACTTCGCGCGATCGCTGGACCTGCAGCGCGCCGGCACGTGGCAGCACCGCGAGACCGAACGCGTCACCGGCAAAGAGGTGCTCGTGGTCGGCACCGGGCCCATCGGCCGCTCGATCGCGCGGCTGCTGCGCGCGGCCGGCCTGCGCGTGTCCGGGGCCGGGCGGCGTCCGCGCACGGGCGACCCCGACTTCGGCACGGTGCACGACTCCGCCGAGCTCACGAAGCACTTGCCGGTGTTCGACTACGTCGTGGCCGTCGCGCCGCTGACTGAGCAGACGAAGGGCATGTTCGACGCGGAAGCGTTCGCGGCGATGAAGCCGTCGGCGCGGTTCGTGAACGTCGGGCGCGGCGAGCTGGTGGTCACGTCCGACCTGGTGGCGGCGTTGCGCGGCGGGCAGATCGCGGGCGCGGCCCTCGACGTGTTCGACACCGAGCCGCTGCCGGGCGACAGTCCACTCTGGACAATGCCGGACGTGCTGCTGTCGCCGCACATGTCGGGGGACTTCCTCGGCTGGCGCAGCACCCTGGTAGAGGTGTTCACGGCGAACTTCCGCCGCTGGGTGGCCGGGGAGCCGTTGCACAACGTCGTGGACAAACGGCTCGGTTACGTGCCGTCGGAATCTCAGGGAGCAGCCGGATGAGCCACCGGGAACTGACCGCCAGCGAACTGGTCGCCGCCTACGCCACCGGGGAGCTTTCGCCGGTGGAGGCGACCGAGGACGCGCTGCAGGCCATCGAAGAACGCGACGGCGAGCTCAACGCCTACTGCCTGGTCGACGCCGACCGCGCGCTGGAACAGGCGAAGGCCGCCGAGATCCGCTGGCGCGACGGCAACCCGATCGGCTGGCTCGACGGCGTGCCCTCGTCGATCAAGGACATGTTCCTCACCGCCGGCTGGCCCACGCGGCGCGGTTCCACGAGCATCCCGGCCGAGGGGCCGTGGGACGTCGACAGCCCCGTCATGGCGCGGATGCGCGAGGCCGGCCTGGTGGTGCTGGGGAAGACGACCACACCCGAGATCGCGTGGAAGGGCGTGACCGACAGCGCGCTCGCCGGCATCACGCGCAACCCCGTCGACCCGTCGAAGACCGCGGGCGGCTCCAGCGGTGGCAGCGCGGCGGCCGTCGCGGCGGACATGGGTGCGATCTCGGTCGGCACCGACGGCGGTGGCTCGGTTCGGATCCCCGCGTCGTTCTGCGGGATCGTCGGGCTGAAGCCGACCCACGGGCGGATTCCGTTGTACCCGGCGAGCCCGTTCGGCCCGCTGTCGCACGCCGGCCCGATGGCGCGCAGCGTCGACGACACCGCGCTGCTGCTCGACGTGATCGCCACGTCCGACCCGCGCGACCCGGCCGCGCTGGCGCCGCCCGTCAGCACCTACCGCGAGGCGGTGCGGCGTGACGTGCGCGGGCTGATCGCGGCGTTCTCGCCGACGCTCGGGTACGTGGACGTCGACCCGGAGGTCGCGGCGATCGTCGCGGCGGCCGTGAAGGCGCTGGACGACGCGGGGCTGCAGATCGAGGAGGCGGACCCGGGGTTCGAGGACCCGAAGCCGTCGTTCGACATCCTGTGGTCCACCGGCGCGGCGAAGATGCTGGACTCGTTCCCGCCGGGCAGCGAGGACCGCGTCGACCCCGGGCTGCGCCGCGTGTGGGAGCAGGGCAAGACCTACAGCGCGAGCGACTACCTCGACGCCACCGCGGCCCGCGCGGCGCTCGGCATCCTGATGGGCGAGTTCCACACGCGCTACGACGTGCTGATCACCCCGACCATCCCGATCCCGCCGTTCGAGGCCGGGCACGACGTGCCGCCGGGCAGCGGGCTGAGCGAGTGGCCGGAGTGGACGCCGTTCACCTACCCGTTCAACATGACGCAGCAGCCGGCGATCAGTGTCCCGGCCGGACGGACGTCGGCCGGATTGCCGGTGGGGCTGCAGATCGTGGGCCCGCGGCACTCCGACGACCTCGTGCTGGCCGTCGCGAAGCTGCTCGAAGAGGTGCGGCCCTGGGTGGTGCGCTGACCCGACGCACGTTGGGGTGAACTCCGGCCGCGAGCGCCGGAAACTGTGCCAGGGTCTGGCGCGTGCATTCCACGGGCTGGCGATACGAGCAGGCGATCGCCACTGTCGACATGACCGGTCAACCCACCCGCGTGATCGTGGGCCTCATCGAACGCGACGACCGTCTCTCGGCCGCCCTCCGCATCGAGGACGGCCCGACCGCACTGGTGCCGCTCGAAACGGGCGGCGAGCTGCTCAAGGCGCTGCGCCAGACCCTCGAGAGCTGGTGGAAGCTCGACGGCCACCGCGACGTCGCGCCCGAGCCGCGCTCGCCCGGGCTCTGACCACCGGTTACGCGGGCTACCGGGTGACCTCGCACCGGAAGGCTCGCTACCGGAAGCTCTGACCACCGGTACCGGAAGCGCTCGCTACTGCAAGGGCTCGCCACCGGAGCCGCCGGCTATCGGAAGCGCTGGCGACCGGGGACGCTCACGACCGGAAACGTTCGCCAGCGGACGCGCCTACTGCCGGAAGCGCTCGTTACCGGGGTCGTTGGTCACGGAAGCGTCGACCGGCGGAAGTGCCCACTGCCGGATGCGCCGGCGCCCGGAAACGCCGGCTAGCGGAAGTGCCCACTGTCGGAAACGTTCGCTAGTGGAAGTGCCCACTGTCGGAAACGTTCGCCAGCGGACGCGCCCACTGTCGGAGACGCCGGCGACCGGAGACGCTGGCTACCGGAAGCTCTGACCGGCGGAAGCGCCGGCGACCGGAAATGCCAGCCGGGCCAAGCGGTCGCGGCCGGTCGGGGTGAGGCGCAGGGCTCGGCCGGCCGGGCGGCGGCGGACCCAGCCCGCGTCGAGGAGGCCGGTCAGCAGCGCGGTGCCGAGTGCGCCGGCGAGGTGGACGCGGCCCTGGGACCAGTCGAGGCAGGCGCGGACGGCTGGAGCCGCGGTGACGCCGGTGATGCCGAGTGCGGTGAGCAACGGATGGTCGAAGGTGCGCACGGCGTCGGTCTCGCCGGGGCCGAGGGCGCCGACAACGCCGTCGGCTTGCAGGCGGGCCGCGATGGTGACGCCGAGCCGGCCGCCGAGGTGGCCGTAGCAGACGCGGGCCTCGAGCAGCTCGCCCGTCGGCGGATCCGGCTGCAGGTTCGCGGGCAGCCGCGGAGGCGCGTGCGCGGCGAGGGCCTCCACGAGCTGGGCGACCTCCGGCCCTGCGAGTCGGTGCAGCCGCTGCCGGCCGGACTCCGTCACGTGCACCAGGCCCGCCTCGCACAGCCTGCGCAAGTGCGCGCTCGCCGTGGACGGGGCGATGCCCGCGACCGTCGCGAGGACGCGCGCGGTGTGGGCGTCACCGTCCATGAGCTGCAGCAGCATCGCCGCGCGCGCCGGTTCGCCGATCGCCTGCGCGACGGTCGCGATGTCCGGTCCGGCTGTCATCGGCCGAGGCTAGCCCGCTGACTGTTCGCTGCGGAGCGAACAATGGGTGTGGCAGGCTGCGAGCCATGACCGAGTTCACGACGCCGATCGACGACCGCTGGTTCGAGGACTACCCGCAAGGCGCGGTGTACGAGTTCGGCGAAGCGGTGGTGACCGCGGAAGAGATCGTCGAGTACGCGCGGCGCTTCGACCCGCAGAGCTTCCACACCGACCCGGCGGCGGCCGAGCACGGTCCGTTCGGTGGCCTCGTCGCCAGCGGCTGGCACACGGCGGGCGTGATGATGCGGATGTTCGTGGACCACTTCCTGTCCTCGGTGTCCAGCCTCGGCAGCCCCGGCATGGACGACGTGCGCTGGCCGCGCCCCGTCCGCCCCGGCGACAAGCTCCACGTGCGCGCCACCATCGAGGAAGCGCGCCTGTCGAAGTCCAAGCCGGACCGCGGCCTGCTCCGCACGCACATCGAACTCTTCAACGCCGACGACGAGGTCGTGATGAGCGCCCACGCCATCAACTTCATGGCAGTGCGCCCGAAATAGCCGGTTCGCGGCGGATTCAGGCGGCCGGCAGCGCGACCGGTTTGTACCGCACCAACCCGCGCACCTGGCGGCTGGACAACGCGAGCAGCGTCGCCACCACGATCAGCACGCCGCAGCCCAGCAACACGGGCTCGCGGCCCAAGTGCTCGACCAGCGGTCCCGCCGCGATCTGGCCGATGGGCATGGCCGCGAGGGACCCCAGCATGTCGTAGGAGTACACGCGGGCGAGGCGGTCGGAGGGGATGTTCTCCTGCAGGGCCACGTCCCAGACGACGCTGAACTGCTCCATCGCCAGACCGGCCAGGACCATGGCCACGAGCAGCGGGATCAGCGCCGGCCAGAGGCCCAGGCTGAGCACCGGCAGCGCCTCCGCCGTCACCAGCAGGACGCCGACGAACATCGCGCGCCGGGGTTGCCAGCGGGCGGCGATGAGGCCGCCGAGCATGGAGCCGGCCGTCTGGACCGCGAGCGCGAGGCCCCAGCCGGTGCGGCCGAAGGTGTCGTCGGCGACGACCGGGCCGATCACGACGAGCGTGCCGAGGCCGGCCGCGTTGACGAAGGCGAACTGCACCACCACGATCCACACCCACGCCCGAGAACGGAACTCGTGCCAGCCGGCGATGAGGTCGGCGATGGGGTGGCCCGCGGCGATGCGGGCGCCGCGCGGGAGACGGATGCCGCGGTAGGCGAAGGCGGCCGCGAAGAAGAGAAGCGCGTTCACCGCGACCGCCCAGCCCGAGCCGGCCACGGCGACCACGATTCCCGCGGCGCCCGCGCCGGCGACGCGGCCGGTGTTGGTGAGCAGGCGGATCAGGGCGTTGGCTTGGCTCAGCTGGTCTCGCGAAACGGTCTGCGGCGTGATGGCCGCCGCGGCCGGTAGTGATATCGCAGCCACCGCGCCGTTCACCGCGCTGAGCCCGACCAGGAACGGGATCGACGCGAATCCACAAAGGACACTCACCGCGAGCACACCCTGCGTGACACCGGCAGCCACCTCGGTGCCCTGCATGATCACCGAGCGTGGCAGCCGGTCGGCCAGCACGCCGCCGAACAGCAGCAACGCGATGTTCGCGACCGAGCGCACCCCCACCACGAGCCCGAGGTCGACGGCCGAACCGGTGAGGTCGAGCACGGCGAACGCGAGCGCGACCGGGGCGACGGCGTTGGCGAAGGTGGCGAGGGTCCGTCCGGTGGCGAGCGCGCGGAAACTGCGGCCGCGCAAGGGCTCGAGGAGGCTCACGGTGAGCCACTATCCGATCATCGGGACATTCGGCACAACTCGATATCCGCTGGCCGGGACGCACGCCACAGGTGTGGTGCGTGGCCGTGGCCCGTGTGCTCTCCTGAGGATCATGCGTACGACGATTCTGGGCAGGAGCGGCCTCGAAGTGTCGAGGATCGCCTTCGGCACGTGGCAGCTCGGCGGGCAGTGGGGTTCCTTCGACGAGGACACGGCGATCGCGGCCGTTCGGCACGCGCGCGAGCTCGGCGTGACCCTCTTCGACACCGCGCAGGCCTACGGCGGCGGCGCGGCCGAGCAGCTCCTCGGCAAGGCCCTGCGCAGCGAGCTGGACCACGACCGCGACAGCGTCGTCATCGCGACCAAGGGCGGCACGAAACCGCGCGCCGAACGGGCCCGCGACTCCCGCCGCGCGTGGCTCACACAGGGTGTGGACAACAGCCTGCGCCTGCTCGGCGTCGACCACCTCGACCTCTACCAGATCCACTGGCCCGACCCCGAGACGCCGGCGGCGGAGGTCGCGGCGACGCTGCAGGAGTTCGTCGACGCGGGCAAGGTCCGCCACGTCGGCGTCTCGAACTACAACGCCGCCCAGCTCGCGTCCTTCGACGAGACGCGCCCGGTGGAGACACTGCAGCCGCCGTACCACCTGTTCCGCCGCGGCATCGAGACCGATCCGCTGCCGTACGCGCGGGAACACGACATCGGCGTCCTCGCCTACAGCCCGCTCGGCAGCGGCCTGCTCACCGGCACCTTCACGGCCGACTCCGTCTTCGACGAGTCCGACTGGCGCTCGAAATCCTCGGCGTTCCAAGGGGAAAACCTGCGGCACAACCTGCAGATCGTCGACGAGCTCGCCAAGTTCGCCGCCGAACGGGGCGCGTCGGTCGGCCAGCTCGCGATCGCGTGGACGCTCGCCCAGCCCGGCGTCCACGTCGCCATCGTCGGCGCGCGCAAACCGCGCAACATCGAGGCCAGCGCGGCCGCCGCCGACCTCGATCTGACGCCCGAAGACCTCGCCGAGATCGAGCGCATCACCGCCGGCGCCATCCAGGTCGGCGGTGCCAGCCCGGAGGGCATCGCGTAAGTCCTACTTGACCCCCGTCGCGCCTTCCAGCTCGGCCAGCGCCGTGTCCAGGTGCGTGAGGATCCGCTGCAGGTGCGGCACGCTGCGCCGGCAACCGGTGATGCCGAAGTCGAGGTTGTCGCCGTTGCTGGTCAGCGTGATGTTCAGCGCCTGGCCGTCGAGCAGCACCGACGCCGGGTAGATGCCGTCGAGCGAAGCTCCGTTCCAGTACATCTGCTTGCGCGGGCCCGGGACGTTGGAGATCACCAGGTTGAACGGCGGGCGCGTGTTGTTCACGACGCCCGGGATCGGCGACGCGCCCAGCTGCGCCACGTTGACGCCCGAGAGCAGCAGCGTCTGCAGCGGCGTGAGCTCCGAGAAGAGCTTCTTGCCGTTGGTCATCGACGTGTGGATCGCCGAAAGCCGCAGCGCCGGGTCGGACAGGTCGGTGCCGAGGTTGCACAGCAGCGCGCCGATGTTGTTGCCGCTGGCCTCGCCCGCGTCGGCCTTGCGGCGCAGCGACACGGGCACCATCGCGATCAGCGGGGCGTCGGGCAGGGCGCTCTGCTCGATGAGGTAGTCGCGCAGCGCGCCGGAACACATGGCGAGCACCACGTCGTTGCGCGAGACGCCGGCGGCGGTCGCCACCGCGCGCACGCGGTCGAGCGACCACGACTGCGCGGCGAACCGGCGCGCACCGCCGATGGGCACGTTCAGCATCGTCTTCGGTGCCTGCATCGGCAGCGTGAGCGTGTGCTCGCGGAACGCTTCCCGCGCCACCTTGGCCGCGGCCGGCGCGATGCCCGCGACCTGGTCGAACGTCTTGCCCGCGAGGTTGAACAACGACGGCTGCGCGTGGCCGTTGCCGTTGCCGTCGGTCCCGTTGTGCCGGCTGCCCCACGGCGGCGGGCAGTCGAGGTCGTTCGGATCGTCGGACAGCGTGCCCTGCAGGTGGCGCAACGCGGAGACGCCGTCCATCAGCGAGTGGTGGATCTTCGAGTACATCGCGAACCGGCCGTCCTGCAGGCCCTCGATGAGGTGGATCTCCCACAACGGCCGGTGCCGGTCGAGCAGCGTGCTGTGCCAGCGGGAGGTGACCTCCAGCAGCTCGCGGATGCGGCCCGGCTGCGGCAGCGCGGAGTGTCGGAAGTGGTAGTCGAGCTCGAGCTCCGCGTCGGCGGTCCAGCGCACGTACCCGGCGGTGTTCACGGGCCGGCTCGGGCGGCGCCGGAAGACGCTGCGCATGTTGTCGGTCGCAAGCATCTTCTGGCGAAGATCGCTGAGGTAGTTGCCGTCCGCGGTCTCCGGTTTGCGGAACAGCTGCAGGCCGCCGACGTGCATGGGGTGTTCGCGGGTCTCGACCATCAGGAACATCGAGTCGGTCACGGGCATCAACGGCATTTTCCGACCACCTTCCGCCACGCCGGGGGCATCGGCGCACCCCGGAGCCCGAGTCTACGCACGATGGGCTCTTTCTTGCCCATTACTGCGTAACCGCTGGTGACAAACGGTGTCCGGTGACGACTGTGCGGTGCTTTCCCCGCGGTGGATACAGTGGCAGCCGTGGCAGGACGGACTGGTGCTCAGCATCTGGGCGACGCGCTGAAGGCACTCGGGACCGAAGTCGTGTTCGGGCTTCCCGGTGTGCACAACCTGCCGCTGTGGGAGGCGTTGGCGGAAACGGGAATCCGGATCATCGGTGTCCGGCACGAACAGACCGCCGGGTATGCGGCCGACGGTTATGCCCGCGCCACGGGAAAACTCGGCGTCGCGCTCGTGACGACCGGGCCCGGCGCGGCCAACACACTCGGCGCCGTGGGCGAGGCGATGGCCTCGGCCGCGCCGGTGCTCGTGGTCGCCACCGACATCCCGTCCACGCTCAAGCGCCCCGGCGTGGTGCGCGGTGTCCTGCACGAAACGTCCGATCAGCAGGCGATGTTCGCGCCCGTGACCAAGGCCGGCTTCACCGTCCACCGCGCCGACCAGATCGGCACCACCGTCCACCGCGCGGCGCGCCTGGCGCTGATGCCGCAGACCGGCCCGGTGTACCTCGGTATCCCGACCGACTACCTGCGGGAGACCACCGAGGCGAGCGGACCGCCGAAGCCGCTGGCCGAGCGGGTGCTCGACCTGCCGGACCTGGCGCGTGCCGCCGATCTCCTGTCCGGCGCGCGGCGTCCGTTGATCTGGGCCGGCGGTGGCGCATTGCGGGCGGAGGCGGGCGAGGCCATCGGCAAACTCGCCGAACGGCTGGCCGCCCCGGTGGTCACCACGTTCGCCGCGCGCGGGCTGCTGCCGCTCGATCACCCTTGCCTGGCCCCGAATCCGGTGCACGCGCCGGAGGTCGGCGAGCTGTGGGACGAGGCCGACGTGGTGCTCGCCATCGGCACCGACTTCGACGGCCTGATGACGCAGAACTGGCTGATGCCCGCGCCGCCCAAGCTGATCGCGGTGAACGTGGACGCCTTCGATGCGGCGAAGAACTACAAACCGGACATCACGTTGGTGGGTGACGCCCGCCGCGTCGTCGAGTCACTGCGCCCCGCCAGCCGGCCGGGCCTGGACGAGCTGACCGTGCGGCTGGCGTCCATCGGCCGCCGCGTGCGCCAGCGCATCCGCACCGAAGAACCGCAGGCAGCCGACTTCCTGTCCACTTTGGAGGAAGTGCTGCCGGAACCCTCGATGCTGGTCACCGACATGTGCGTGGCCGGCTACTGGATCGGCGGTTTCCACCGCGTGCGCGCACCGCGCAAGCTGGCGTACCCGATGGGCTGGGGCACGCTCGGCTACGGATTCCCCGCGTCGCTCGGCGCCGCCGCAACCGGTTCCGGGCGCGTGGTGTGCGTGACCGGCGACGGCGGTTTCCTCTACGCGGTGGGCGATCTCGCGACGCTCGCGGAGGAGCAGCTGCCCGTGACGGTCGTGGTCGTCGACGACGGCGGCTACGGCATGCTGCGCTACGACCAGGACCAGGAAGGCCTGCCGCACCGCGGGGTCGACTGGGACAGCCCGGACTTCGTCGGCCTGGCGCGGTCGTTCGGGGTGCACGCCGACCGCGTGTCCGGGTTCGGGCGCGCGTTCCGCCGGCTGCTGGGCGAGTTCATCGAGTCGGACGAGCCCAACGTGCTCGTGGTGCGGGCGAAGCTGAAGCCGCCGGTGAACACCTCGCCCCGGTGGCCGCGGAAACCGCGCTGATGACGGGCCTGCGGGTCGGCGTCGACATCGGTGGCACGTTCACGGACCTGTGCGTGCTCGGCGAATCCGGGGTCGTCGCGGTCGGGAAGGTGCTGACCACCCAACGCGAGCCGGCGCTCGCGGTCGCCGAGGGCCTGGCGGAGGTGTTCGCGCGCGCCGGGCTGGACTTCGGCGACGTCGAGCAGCTCGTGCACGGCACCACGCTCGTCACCAACGCGCTGATCGAACGCAAGGGCGCGCGCACGGCGTTGCTCGCCACAGCGGGGTTCCGCGACGTGCTCGAGATGCGCCGCGAACACCGCTACGAGCTCTACGACCTGCGCCTCGAGCTGCCCGAGCCGCTGGTGCCGCGGTACCTGCGCTTCGACGTGCCGGAGCGGGTCCTGGCCGACGGGACCGTCCACACGGGACTGGACGAGGAGTACGTCGCGCGGCTGGGCCGTGAGCTCGACGCCCGGGGGATCGACGCCGTCGCCGTGTGTTTCCTGCACTCCTTCACCAATCCCGCGCACGAGCGGCGCACGGCCGAGGTGCTGGCGCGAGTAGCGCCGCGGCTGCGGGTGGCGCTGTCGTCCGAAGTGGTGCCGGAGATACGGGAGTTCGAACGGACGTCGACCACCGTCGCGAACGTCTACGTGCAGGACCTCGCCGAGCGGTACCTCGCGGATCTGGCGCGCCGGCTGCGTGAGCTCGGCGTGCGGCCCGCGCCGCACATCATGTTGTCCCACGGCGGGATCGCGACCGTCGAGACCGCGGGCCGGTATCCGATCCGCATCCTCGAATCCGGCCCGGCGGGCGGGGCGCTCGCCGCGTCGGCGTTCGGCGTCGGGGCCGGGGAACGCGACCTGCTGGCGTTCGACATGGGCGGCACCACGGCGAAACTCTGCCTGGTCGCCGACGGCGCGCCCCTGGTGACGCACGAGTTCGAGGTCGGCCGCGAGTACCGGCTGCTGCCGGGCTCGGGGCTGCCGGTGAAGGTGCCGGTGACCGACATGATCGAGATCGGCGTCGGCGGTGGCTCGATCGCGCGCGTGAACGCGCTGGGGCTGCTGACCGTCGGGCCGGATTCAGCGGGGTCGGAGCCGGGCCCGGTGTGTTACGGCCGCGGCGGGACCGAGCCGACGGTCACCGACGCCGACCTGCTGCTCGGCTACCTCGACCCCGCGTACTTCCTCGGCGGCGGGATGGCGCTCGACGTCTCGGCGGCTCACGAGGCGGTGCGGACGAAGATCGCCGAACCGCTGGGCGTGAGCGTCGAGGAAGCGGCCTGGGGCATCCACACGAGCGTGAACGAGGACATGGCCAACGCGGCGCGCGTGCACGCCGTGGAGCGCGGCAAGGATCCGGCGAAACTGCCGATGTACACGTTCGGCGGCGCGGGTCCGGTGCACGGCGCCGGTGTCGCCCGGGCGCTCGGGGCGCCGACGGTGGTGGCGCCGCCGGCCGCGGGTGTGCTGAGCGCGCTCGGGTTTCTGACGGCGCCGCTGGCGTTCGACTTCGTGCGTTCGGCGCGGGCGGCCGTGCTCGACCTGTCGTGGGAGGACGTCGACGCGCGGTTCGCCGAGATGGAGGCCGAGGGCGCGGCGCTGCTGCGGGAGTCCGGTGTGGACGGTGCCGACGTGACCCACGCGCGCGTCGCCGAGATGCGGTATGCCGGACAGGGGTACGAGATCCGCGTGCCGGTGCGGGCTTCGGCCGCGACTTGGCCGGACGCCCTGGTCGCGGATTTCACCGACGTCTACCGCTCGTTGTACCGGCGAAGCGGACCGCCGGTGGCGGTGGAGGTGCTGAACTGGCGGGTGGTCTCGTCGGCTCCGGCGCCCGAGGTTTCGTTGCGGCTCAAGGACTCCGCGTCCGGAGACGCGTGCAGCGGCAGCCGCCTGGTGTACTTCTCGGGTGGATTTGTCGACACGGCGGTGGTGGACCGGTACCGGTTGCGGCCGGGCGCGCAGGTCACCGGCCCCGCGATCGTGCAGGAACGCGAGTCGACCGTGGTCGTCCCGCCGGGCGCGCGCTGCGTGGTGCGCGGCGACGCGAGCCTGGAGGTAAGCTGGTGACCGATCCGATCCTCGTGGGCCTGATCGGCAACCGGCTGCACTCGATCCTCGCCGAGCAGCAGAACGCGCTGGTCAACACGGCGTTCTCCGCAGTGGTGCGCGAATCGCTCGACCTCGCGTGCGCCGTGTTCGACTCGCGCGGCGAGATGATCGGCCAGTCGACCGGCGGCACGCCCGGCCACATCAACGCGATGGCCACGGGTCTGCGCCACTTCGTCGCCGAGTACCCGCCGGAGACGCTGGAGCCCGGCGACGTGCTGCTCACCAACGACCCGTGGCAGACGGCCGGGCAGATCAACGACATCACCGTCGCCACGCCGGTTTTCGCCGGTGGCCGGCTGGTCGCGTGGTTCGCGTCGTGCTGCCACGCGCCGGACATCGGGGGCCGGCTCGTGTCCGCGGACGCCACGGAGGTCTTCGAGGAGGGCCTGCGGCTGCCGATCCTGAAGTTCCTCCGCGCCGGCGAGGTCAACGCCGATCTGGAACGGCTGATCCGCGCCAACGTCCGCACACCCGAGGAGACCATCGGCGACCTGTACGCGCAGGTCGCGGGCAACGACGTCGGCGCGGCGAGCCTCGTGCGGCTGCTGGACGAGTTCGGGCTGACGTTGCTGGACGACGTCGCCGCCGAGATCATGAACCGCTCCGAACGCGCACTGCGGGAGGCGATCACCGCGTTGCCGGACGGCGTGTACCGCAACGAGCTGGTGACCGACGGCTTCGACGACGAACCGGTCGTGCTGCGTGTCGCGGTGACCGTGGCGGACGACGAGATCCACGTGGACTTCGCGGGTTCGTCGCCGCAGAGCCGGCGCGGGATCAACGTGGTGCTGAACTACACGCGGGCGTACGCGTCGTTCGCGGTGAAGGCCGCGATCTCGCCGGAGGTGCCGCACAACGCCGGCTCGTTCCGGCCCGTGCACGTGACCGCGCCGGAGGGCTCGGTACTCAACTGCGTGCCGCCGGCGCCCGTCGCGTCGCGGCACCTGATCGGGCATTTCCTGCCGTCGTTGCTGATCGGGGCGCTGCCGGACTGCCCCGTCGCGCCGAGTGCCGACGCGCTGTGGATGACGATCTGGCGTGGCGAGGGCTTCATGTCCACGGTGTTCCAGACCGGCGGCATGGGCGCGCGCGGGTCCCGCGACGGCCTCTCGACCACGGGTTTTCCCAGCGGCCTGCGCTCGACGCCCACCGAGGTGATCGAGACGAGCGCGCCGCTGGTGCAGGGCGTGCGGGAGCTGCGCGTGGACTCGGGTGGCGCCGGGCAGTTCCGCGGCGGGCTGGGCCAGCGAACAACGATGGCGGCCTTGGGCGGGATTCCCTGGAGCGTCAACGGGAACGTCGACCGGGTGCGGGCCGCCGCGTCCGGTGTGGACGATGGTGCTCCGGGCGCCCTCGGCCGGTTCGGGCTGGCCGGCGGCGCCGACCTCCCCGCCAAGAGCCGCGTGGCCCTGGACCCGCGCGCCGAGGTCGACGTCGTCCTCCCCGGTGGCGGCGGCTACGGCGACCCGCGGCGGCGCGCCGTGGCGGACGTCCTGGCCGACGTGGTGGCGGGGTACGTTTCCGCGGAGGCGGCCGAGTCCGTCTACGGCGTGGTGGTGCGCTACACCGGCGCGCCGGACGCGCTGGTCAGGCTGCCTGAGGACTACGAGGTGGCCGAACTTCGAGGGAGGGACTGAACATGGGTCGGTTGGCCGGCAAGGTCGCGGTGATCTTCGGGGGCGCGCGGGGCATCGGCCTCGCCACTGTGAAGGAGTTCCTGGCCGAGGGCGCCGTGGTTTTCGCGAGCGACATCCGCGAACCGGCTGCTCACCTGGACGGCTACCGCCACTCGCTCGTCGACGCCACCGACGAGACCGCGGTCAACGAGTTCGTCGCGGGCGTCATCGAGGACGCGGGCCGCATCGACGTGCTGGTGAACAACGTCGGCGCCCACCTCTCCAAACCCCTCACCGAGACGACACTGCAGGACTTCGACACCATCTTCGCCCTCAACGTCCGCACCGCCTTCCTCGGCACGCGCGCCGTCCTGCCCCACATGCTCGCCCAACGCTCCGGCAGCATCATCACGACCTCGTCCAACGGCGGCGTCATGGGCCGCCCCAGCGACCCCGTCTACAACGCGACGAAGCACGCCTTGGTCGGCCTCACGAAGTCCCTCGCCGTCGCCCACGCCCACCAGGGCATCCGCGCCAACACCGTCAACCCGGGCGCCATCGACACCGACATGCTCCGCTCGACCCTCGCCTCCCCGGACGACTTCGAGACCAAGCAACACCAACTCGTCGCCAGCACCCCCGCCGCCCGCGTCGGCGAAGCCACCGAAGTCGCCAAAGCCATCCTCTTCCTGGCCACCGACGAATCCCGCTTCATCAACGGCGTCGTCCTCCCCATCGACGGCGCCAAATCCGCCGGCGCCATGCCCTCAAACCGCTACAGCCTCGACTTCGACCTAGGCGCCCGCTGACCCACGGCCACGGCCCCACCCAACCGCCGGCCGCCCACCCAAGCCACCGTGCGCTCGGGCCGCGCCACCCTCACCAACCGCCGCTCACCTACGCGCCGAAACCTGCACCCAGCCCCTCCCCGGCACCCCGATCCGAAGCCTCTTTGCGGCCGGCGACGTGTTGTCAAGGCACGCTTTCCCGCCTTGACAACACGTCACCGGCCGTCAACACAATCCAGCTTCGGGGTGCACGCCTGGCGCAACACGCCCTGCGAGGACAAGAACCAACTCCAGCAGAACCAGCCAGCCCTCAGCACGTCACCAAAGCATCAGCCCAATCAGCATGATCCGTGTTATTCCCATCCCCACCATCCGTCACCACAAGATCCAACACCTGCACCCCACCGAGCGGCACATCCAGAACCTGCGCCACCGACCCATGCCGCACCACATCCGTCGAAGCCAACGTCTTCCCATCCCCCCGAACCTCGAACGTCACACTCCCGGTCGCGAACTCATCATCCAGCCCCACAACCGAATGAAACGCCTGACACCCCCCACCCAAATACACCCGCACCAACGAAGGCGCATGCGCCCCCAGCCCATCCGAATACACCTGACCGTTGATCGTGATCGGATTCCCGTCACCAGCCTGGTTCTCCCCGTTGCTGGTCCCTCGCTCAACCGGACCCCACCCGTTCTCCGTCAGCAGGAACGGCGCCTTCGACATCGCCGTCACCCCGGCCGCGAACGGTGTCACCACCGGTCCACCCGCATCAGCTGACAACGATCGCTGCCCCCAGCCGGTCACGTACGAAGCCTTCACCGACATCGAAACCTGCGCCCCCGGCTTCACCGGCTTCACCGTCACCGCCCGTTCCCAAGACTTCCCCGGCGCCACCACGGGAACGAGCACCTCACCCCGCCCGTCGATCTGCCAACCAGCCGGCGAAGACACCGTCACCCGAGCCGCGGCAAGCGGCGTACTGCCGTCATTGGTCAGCCGGACATGCGCCGTAAACGGCTTCCCAGCCGGAAAATACGACCCCGCATCAAGCGACAACGTCGCCGCCGGTGCCGCCGCCGGGAACTTCGCCGGCCACACCCGCAACACCGCCGACCCGTGACGCGGCACAGTCGCCCGCAACGTCCCGGCGCTCTCGGTCTCCGCACCACTCCACAGATCCCGCACCCGGAAATCCCGCCCGGACAACCCGATCTCCGACGAGTTACTCGTCATCGTCGCGGCCGAAATCCCGCGGTTGAACAGCACCACCGCAGCCGAACCGTCCGACATCGGCTTCGTCCACACCTCGGTGTCGCCGTCGTCGCGCACCTTGTGACCCTGCACGCCCGCCCAGTCCTGGTCGAGGGCGACGACGTCCTTGTTCGCCAGGATCGCCTTCGTCGCGGCCGGCATGGAGCGGACGTCGTTGCCCGCCAGCAGCGGCGCGTTCATCAGCGACCAGAGCGCGAAATGCGAGCGGTACTCGGCGTCGGTCATGCCGCCGTTGCCGACCTCGAGCATGTCGGGGTCGTTCCAGCCGCCGGGACCGGAGTACTTCTCGAGCCCCACCTGCTGGTCGAGGATGCCGGTCATGCTGGTCCAGTTGTCGCTGATGTCACCGGTGGTGCGCCACAGCTGCGCGCCGGAGGTCTTGCCCCACAACCACGGCTGGTTCTCGCCCCACTCGCACAGCGCGTAGATCATCGAGCGCCCGGTTTTCTTGATCGCGTCGCCCATCTTCGTGTAGCGCTCGATGGCCGGGCGGCCCTCGTTGTTGCAGTTGTCGTACGAATGAAATCGAAATGCGCTTTGACCTGGGGATCTGGGCCCTCTCTCCTGGGTTTCGAGTAGCCCAGGCCGTCATCAGGCCGTCAGGCCGTCTCCTCGGCGGTCGGCGGCTTGCGACGGGGCTTGATCAAGTCGTCGATGGCGGCCCGGGCACGGTCGTAGCTGGAGGGCATGAGGTGCGTGTACACCTTCAGCGTGAACGCCTCAGACGCGTGACCGAGGAACGCCGCCAGAGCCTTGATCGACACGCCGCGTTCGAGCATGGCCGAGGCGAACAGGTGCCGCATGGCGTGCATCCCGTCCTCTCGATCCTCATATGACAGCCCGGCTCGCCTGAACGTGGGCCGCCAGATGACGTTGTTGAACGCCTGGCGGGTGTACAGCTCTCCGGCGTTGTTGGTCATCAGCACGTTCACCGTGTCGAACTCTTTGGCGTCCTGCTCACCCCACGGCAAGGTGATCGCCACCGGTGGGTAGATCTCCGTATACGCGTCGATCTCATCCAGCACGCCATACCCGAGCGGGATCACGCGAGTCTTGTGCCCCTTGGGTAGCTTGAACTTCCGCACTCCGTTCACGGTCACCATCTGCCGGGTGCAGTGGTACTCCATCTTCTCCCGGTCGATGTTGTCCGGGCTGAACGCGAAGATCTCGCCTTGGCGCAGTCCCAAGCCCGCCCCGAGCGGGGCACACGGCTTGAACCGGGCAGGCAACGCCAGCTCGACACGGTGACGCCGCGACTCCTTCCACGGCGTCACCTTCCGCGCCACCGGTGCCGGAGCCTTGATCGACTTGTCCCGGCACGGGTTCTTCTTGATCTTCCCGTCGGCAACCGCAGCGTCCAGGATCGACGACACGAGGTCGAACACCTGACGCTGGTAGTTCACTGACACCGGATTGTCCTGCTCAGCCATCCATGCGAGCCATTTCCGGATCAATTCCGGAGTGGCAAATGACTTCAGCATCTTCCTGCCCAGGAACGGAATTACCTGACTTTCCATCCTGTCTTTGAGGTTGGCTACGGTCGACTCGTCGCGCGATCGGCCAGCCAACACCTCCCATGCGTACTTTTCGAACTGAATCTCACCCGCCTTCGGGTCGATGTACGTGCCGTCGTAGACGGCGTTCTCCATCTTGGTCAGAAACTTCTGTGCTTCAGTCAGCTTCCCATCCGGGTACGACTTCGCGCGCTCGACCTTGTCCGGATCCAGGTAGCGAACCTTGTAACGCAGTCCCTTCCCGTGTAGCTCTGTCTTCTCCTGGACCGGCTTGCCTTTTCCGTTCAGCACGGGAAAGCCGGTTTCCGGATCTTCTTTGTCGCGAAACCATCGGTCTTGAATGTGACCCACTGATCGCTCCTCTCATAGATTGCCGAAGTAACGGGAACCCTTACGCTGCGCTGGCGTCAGCAACCCACGCCCGGACTGCGGCCGGGTCGTAGCGGACGTGCTTTCCCAGCTTCGAGAACGGCGGCCCGTACTTCTTCAGCCGCCAGTCCCTGAGCGTCTTGACCGGAATGTTGAGGAACGCCGCCAGTTCCTCAGGTCCCCACAGTCCCTCAACCGCCACGATGCGCACGCGTGCCGTCGTCCCCGTGTCCTCCCCTCCGCGTTGGGTCAAGCCGCCTCCACGGCCGTAGTTGCCGAAGTTTCGGGCCCCGGGGGCCCGGCGGCGGCGAGCATCGCGCGCTTGTATTCGGCCTCCCAGGTGATCCGTTCGGCGATGGCCCGCATCACCAGGTGATCCCTTGGCGGGCAGTGGGTGTCTCCGGGCTCGACTTTGCGCCACACGAACCGGCCCGGGTCCGGGTCCGGCTTGCTGATACCAACCGCCGCCAACGCCGAAAGCACGAAGCCGCGCCGGTCGGCCTTGTGCTCAGCCACAGTCTTGCCCGACCACTTGCGCGAGACGAGCACCCGCCGCCCTGGGAGCCCGAGTGTCGATCGGCGATGCGCCCGGCCTTTGCAGTGCCCCGGGGTGGTTTTGCCGTTGGCGCCCTTGGGATTGATCCCGTAGAGCAGCCACACCGCGCAGCGCGGCGAGCACGGCGTGACCGACAAGTGCGCGTGCAACAGGTCGTGGTGATCCCGCTGTCCGGCCGTGTCCGCGTCCACGACCTCGGCCGTGGACTTGGTGAGGTACTTGGTCAGGTAGCCGACGTGACGGCTTGCTTCGTCAGTCCCGCCGAGGATGCCCTTGGAGTGCACCTGGGCGCCGAAGGTCACCACATGCGCCGGGGTCTCCACGGCCTCCACCGCGTCATCCCACGACGTCAGCGGCGCACGCGTTTCCGGGTCCACAAAGGAACGAGCGTCGGCGTCCCACAACGGTTTCCGATCCGTGTAGACCAGTTCATCATGAGCGGGCCACCACACCTGGTGGTAGGTGGCTTCGGTGACCATGCGGATGGTGTCGTGGGAGATCGCACCCCGCAACGCCGTGTGCAGATGCGGTGCGGCCCGCCGTTGCGGTTCCACGGTGGCGAAGTACTGCACATCCCAGCCGACGACCCGGCGCAGGTTCTGCCACCACCGATCGACCAGCGCCGCGAAGTGCACCGCATCCCGAGCGGCGCGCCGGTAGTCGTAGCTCGCCGGATCGACCGGTGACCCATCGGGCCGCACCCGGCCGTAGGTGTCACAGGTCAGCGTGACGAACATCGACGGCCGGAACTTGCCCGCGAACTCCCGCCCGACCGTCGTCTTCGCTACCTTCCGCCGAGGCAGGTTCGGAGCATCCTGCCGACGCCGCGTCGACCGCTTCACCGCCTTCCGCTCCGGGACGTCGAGGGCGGGCAGGCGGCCGGTCATCCCCGAGGCCCGCAACTCGGCATCCACGGTCGCCACTTCCGCCCGCAGTTCCTCCGCTTCTGTCTCGTCTCCTGCCGTCATGACGTCGCGGTAGTGAGCAGCCAGGTCGGCCCGATAGGTCAGCAGCTCCGTTTGTGTCTCGGACACCGGTTCACGGGTGATTACCGGCTCTTCGGTCAGGTGCCAGCCCTCGCGGCACTGGGCCTGCCGCAGCGCCTTGGCCTTGCGCGCACACGGCAGGCACACCGATTCCACGGTGGACCCACACGGCACGGGGACGTAGCGAACTTCTCCGGTGTCGGCGTCCCCGACTTCCATCGTGAAGGGCCGGACGCACACCCCGTGCTTCTCCGCCGTGGCCTTCACCACCTCGGCTGCGAGTGCCCCGCGGATTCGCTGGACCGGTTCGGCCGGCGGGGCCTGCACCTGCGCATCTTCGGTGGTGGTCATGCCGACCTCCCTTCGCCCGTGCGTCGATCGGCGAGGCTGATCACCTGGGCGCCGCCGTTGGTGACGTAGTGCTCCAGTTGCTTGATGGTCTGGTCTGACACCCATCCCGCCCGCACGCGCAGCGGCTCACGCAGGCCCTCGCCCCACACGTAGCCGACACCCGCCGCCGATTCGGGGATGCGGTTCGCCCATGCGCCGCGTTCGTAGGCGCCGTCTCCGAGGACCATCGGAACCTGTGTTTTCGAGGTGAGCCGCATGGCGATGCGCCGGGGCAGGAGTTCCCGCACGGGCACCGTGTCCTTGGTCGGTTCCTGCACGTAGCCGCGCACGGTGAAGCCCAGAGCGCGGCCCTGCGTGGTCAGGATCGCGACCTTCTCCACGATGGCCTCGCGGGTCTTGCGGTCGGTGTACTTGGTCAACGCCCCGATCTCGTCGAACTCCAGCAGCTCCACCGGGTACTCCGTCGAGATCGGCACCTCACGCGTGTGTCCGGCGAACGTCCGCTTCCGGTTCTCCAGCTCGTCCAACAGTGCGTCGAGGACCTCTAGCGCTTCTTTCCCGCTCTGGCCATAGCGGGCGAAGATCCCGCGCCCGTAGGACAGCTCCATGGCCTTCGGGTCGATACCGGACAGCCGGATGACGCCGGACCGGATCGCCGACGCGGCCGCCACCAGCGGGCACCACATCACCGAGTTCTTTCCCGATCCCGTGGCCCCGGCCACCAGTGTGTGTGACCCGGTACCGACGAGCGGCAGCCGCCACGGTTTCCCGTACTCGGTCGAGCCCGCGAACACCGCCCGCAGGTCCACCCCGGTGCCATCGACAGCAACGAGGTCCGGCACCGGCAGGCACGTCACCGGCGACGCCAGCAGATCCCGCCGCATGAAGTCGATCGACACCACATCCGGTTCCAGCTCCCGGATCTGGCAGCGGGTGACCTTCCGGGCGACAGCCAGCGCGCGGGCCGCGTCGTCGAACTCCTCCGGGGTTTGTCCCGGCACCAGCCGCACCCGGACCTCATCCCAGGACGCGCCCGAGCGAACCGACAGCAGTTTCGGCACAGCGACACCGGCCGCCCGGCTTTCGCTGCGCGTCACGGAGTCGCGGCCCCGCCGACGACCGACCAGCGACACCGTCACGTCCACCGGCACCGACGCGTCCCGCACCACCAGGCCGCAGGCCGTCAGCCAGAGCGACAGCTTGCGGCCGTAGAGCGCCCAGCGCAGCCACCAGGCACGCAGCCACCGCCCGCAGCACTGGTCATAGCCCACCGCGTCCAGCCGCCACCAGACGAGCTGAACCAGCCCCAACGCGGCCACGGTGACGAGGAGCGAGACCCAGCCGAGCCAGTGGCACCAAGCCCACGCCGCCAGCAAGACGAGGCACGTGCGCCAGTGCGTGACCAGTTGCCGAACAATCCAGCCCACCATGCGAGCCAAGCCCCACAACGCCATTCCGACGACCGCCAGCGCGGCCAGCATCTCCAGCGCCCCGGCCAGCGCGCGCCCGATTTTGGCCAGGACCCACAGCAGCACGGCCAGGCCGCCGCCGACCACGAACACCATCGTCACGCCGTGTGCGTCCATCAGCGATCACCCCGAGCCGGGGCAGTCGACAGGTCCAGCGGCAACATGCCCTGGCACGAGGCGCACCGGTCTTCACCCGGCAGCAGACGGGCGAACTTCTTACAGGTTGTGCAGCGCATCCGGGTGACCCCGGTTGACTGCCGTTGGTTGTCATCATTTATTGTTCGCATTGTTCACTTACTCCAGTGGACAGGCGCAGAACCGGCGAAAAGGTTGGTAGCCAGGGAACCGGTTCTGCGCTCTACAGGGACAATTTCAGGCACGTGGGGACGCATTTACCAGAACACGCGTCCCCACGTGCTTTTTCTATATTCAATTCACGATCAGAACGGTAAAGATCAGATCCAGCACGTCACCGCCGCGTCGAACTCGCCGGACAGCTCAGCCAAGTCCGGCATAGGCACCGACGCACGGGCTTGCTGCAGAGCAGGGCGCACAAGGACACGCGGGCGACCAGCCAGCGGCGCGGGCAAGCAACCCTGTTCCCGTCGCAACTGGTCCCGCACAGCCGCCATGACCAGACCTCGGCAAGGCATGTCCAGCGCGCCCGCAACGTCGGTCACGACGCGAATCGACGGCGCCGAGGCACCCCGTTCCACCCTCGACAGCTCCGCAGCACTCACCCGCGTGCGCCCCACCAGGAACGCCAGCGTCACACCCCGGAACTTGCGCGCCGCATACATCTCGTCCCCGAACGTGCGAGGCATCGGCCCGATCGACACGGAGTAGGAGGGCCGCACATACGCACCACCCACGGCGGCGCGCACCTCCGCGTCCCGTGCCACTCCCGCCGTGAGCAATGCCAGCAGGAACGGCGAGACCCGCAACGCCGCCGCCATACCAACCACGTCCCGCATCGCGTGCAGCGGCCGGGCATCCCGTTCCAACGCGCTGACCCGCTCCCGCCGCATACCGCACCGGCTCCCCAGTGCCGTCATGGTCAGCCCTCGCTCCAACCGGCAACCCCGAATGAACTCGCCCGCTGAAAGGGAACTCACGCTGGTGACCTCATTCACCACCCTATTTAGCCCCGACACTCCGCATCACCTCCGCCGCCATCTCCTCCAGCTCGCCGATACGCCGCTCTTCAAACGAGGCGAACGCCATCAACTCGTGAAAGTGGCCACGGTCAATATCCGCGACCCGCTCATACATCCGCTTGTTCTCCCGCCGGAACCGAATCTTCTCTGTCAACAACGCGTCGTCGGGAGGGAACCGCGCATGCACCCACTCGTGCACCTCAGCCAAGGTTCGCGGCTCACCCGGCTTCTCCTGCTTACGTCCCACCACAATCACGCCCCTTCACTGGCAGAGCTGGGCAAACTCCGCCTCACCGGTGACGGCACACGCACGGCCGTCGCCGTCACCGGCCGCACATCGTCGAACAGCTCCCGCGCCTGATCCTCGAACTCCAGCGCAGCCAGCTCGACCGCCGCCGTAATCCACCACGGCAGCACCTGCGCACCCACCAACGCCCGCCACGCCTGCGAAACACGCTCGGCCGCATAACCCAGCTGCACCCGCACATCCGGCGTACTCGCCCGATGCTCCAGCGCGTACAGCTTCGAGTAGTCCTGATACGCGGCCGTCCACGCGTCAGCCAGCCACGCCGCCGACGGCCCCTGCTGCGCGTGCGTCATCGTCACGCCGCTTTCGTGTCTTCCGAAGCCGACGACGAAGCCGAACCACGCGACGACTTGCCCGCGCTAGCCGAGCCCGAGCCCGAACCAACAGCCTGGAACCCGGTAGCGCGGAACAGGTACGACTGATACTTGAACTCGCCGTTCCCGGCCACGCGCGGCTCTGCCGTCAACCCTTCCAGCTCGATCGGCCGCATGCCCGGAAGTACCTCACTCGTCGTCGGTACCGGCTGCACATCCGCCAGGAATGTGATCTCGAACGAAGCACGCTTCGCCTTGTCCTCGCCGGGATCCGTCACCATGCACTTCCACTGCCGCTTACCCGTAGCCTCGTCCACGCGCTGGCGGGTAGGCCGCCCCGCAGCCCGATCCTCCCGAGACTGATACTCCGTGTCCGCAGAAACCTCACCCACCATCACCAGACCCTGAGGGAACGCCTCAGCGAACGGAATCGAAAAACGGTAACCACGCTCAATAGCCATTATATTTGAACCCTTCTGTTATTGACTCTTGCTTGACTGATTTTCACTATCTACATCATCGGCTGTATCTATCAACATTCGACCAATTGTTTGCGCTTCATCTGCTGATAAAGTTAAGTCTCGTATTCCGGGAATAGAAAGGATTACATTGGTCCCGTCTCGAAAGGCCCACATGTACCTTTCTGCTCCCTCGTTGCTACCGCCCTTAGTCGCACGAGATCCGGTGCGCCGCCCGCGCTTCGCCATGTAACAGCCCTTTCACTTCCCGGCCTCCCTACGTGCTCGCCTTGTCGAACATCTACTACAATCGGCCAAAGCGGCCTGTTTTGAAACCGAGGACGGGCATATGAATGCGGCGTTGCGCACCGAATATTCCTGCGATGCATACGGCCAGGTCAGAGGCGTATCGCCGTGCTACACTGCATGCATACGGCGTCTTCAGGGGGTGACCAAATGAGCGACGATGTCACAGCAGTTGCGCCGGACCTTCCGGCTGACTTCTGGGAGCAATCGGACATCCGTTCTCCTCTGCTGAGCCAGCACTTCGGACGCTTCCTGCGCGCGTATCGATCCGCTCAGAGTCCGAAGGTCAAGCAGGCAGACCTAGCCGCGTGGCTCGGTATCACTCAAGGGCAGCTCAGCAAGCTCGAACGGTCGCCCGCTGCTATTCATGACCTGGTCAAGCTGCAGAAATGGGCCGAGGCTCTACGCGTACCAGCCGACCTCTTGTGGTTCAGCGGCCCGCAGGAAGGTCCTGCTCGCTTGACGGCTTCCGTTGGTCCTGCCGAGGGTGCCGCCCAAGAGTTAAGTGATGTGCCGCGTCGCGATTTGCTGAAGAGTGCTGGAGCTTTGGCTGTTTCGGCCGCAAGCGCTGGATTACTGGCGAATGCACCGTGGCAGCGCTTAATGGATTCAGTCGAAAAAGATCGACCCGTCGATATGGCTACTGTTCAGCTTATGCAAGACCGGACGGCGGACTTCCATGACAACGAGCACACCGCTCCAGCTCGTCAGCTACTTGAAGGCTTGTTGCGCCATCGCGCGGTTATATCTGCGTTGCTCGCCAATGCTCGGACGGATGCTGCGCGGAATGAACTCGTTCGCACTTTCGGCGAGACTGAGGCGCTCGTTGGATGGCTACATTTCGACCTTGGTAATTCGAGTGAAGCCGTGCAATCTTGGCGAAAGACGCTGAAGATCGCCAAGGACTCAGGTGATGGCCCTTTGGCTGCGTGTGCACTCTCCTATTGGAGTTACCTAGCTTCTTCTCGGAACGACACGATTCCGGCCATTCGTCTATTGCAGCAGGCTGAAAGCTACGTGCCCGGAAATACGGCGCCTGCTACCCGTTCTTGGGTTGCGGCCCGCGAGGCTGAGGAGTTGAGCCGGTTGGGCAATGAGACGGAGGCTATGCGCGCACTCGAACGAGCTTTCACGGCCTTCGATTTCGCGCATCCGCGCACGGAGCGTCATTGGACCACGTTCTTTACGGCAAACAGGCTCGGTAGCCTGACCGTCTCAACGTATATGGGGCTTCGGCATAAAGACGCACCCGCCATCGCTGATTCCTTGCTGGCGTCTCTGCCGCCGACTGTCCGAAAGCAGCGTGCTCTAGCGCTTGCAGACTTGACGACGCTTTGCGTGCGGGCGAACGACTACGAGCGAGCGCGCTCGCTGGTGGACGGTGCGATAGATTCCACCATCCGTACCGAGAGCAGCTTGTCACGCCAACGCCTGCTTACGCTCTCTTCCGAGCTTGCATCGGCAGACGTTGGCAGCCCCGGAAACTATATCCGCGAGAGTATTCGGTCGGGCTTGCGTCGGTAGCGATTAAGCCGGTCGAGTCTCAGTCGTCAGCCAGGCCAAGTATTCTTCACTTCCGGCTTCGATTGGCTGCGCCACGATATCAGGAACATCGTAGTGGTGATTTTCTTTGATATGTGCGAAAAGCAAGTCGAGTCGGTCAGCATCAGTTTTCACTAGACACTGCCACTCTTGCTCGTCGTGGATACTGCCTTCCCAGCGGTAGAAACTCCGAATCGGCCCTGAAACTTGAGCGCACGCGCCAAGACGTGCCTCCACGATGCCACGGGCCAATCGTGCGGCGTCCTCGGCGCTGTCAGTCATCGTCACCACTGTGTAGTAGCTGCGCGACAAGATGTGTCCTCCTTCGATCTGTTCAGCTCTGTCAGCCTACTGCCGAATTTGGCTCTATGGGATCAAGGCGCCGCCTGCGGCGGCGCGCATAGGGTCACCTCGCGTCCGGCGCGCGCCGCCCATGGCGGACCGGCCTCCCGCTCCGCTCCGGCCGGCCGCCGGGCGCGCCCGCCGACGGGTCGACAACTCGCGCGCGCCGCCGCACCTTCCCCGGAGACTGAACGGCAGCCCCAGCCAGCCTCCATCGGAGTTCGTCAGGCCGTGCAGCCGACGCAGTGAGCCCGTTCCCTCGCGCGGGATCGTTTAACACCGGAGCACCGGCATCAAGAGCGCCTGACGGCGTCGCTTCGCGATGAGCTGCGCTCACTCTTGACACCGGCACTCCGGTGCTAATGGCGGCAGGGGCGAGGAAGACGGGGGCGGAGAGCCCACCACGTGAAGTCAGTCCAAGGCGCAGCGCGAGGAGATACGACGATGCCGAGCCGTCAGCTCAGCCCCAACCAGACCGCCCTATTCAGCCTGTACCAGGTTGCGCGCTGGACCGAGCAGGGCCAGGCCGCCAGGCCGTCACCAGGCCGTGGAACGACCGGACCGAGTCGGACCCAACCGGACGCGACCAGCCCAAAACCGCAGGTCAAACGCCGCTCGCGCCGACGGGCCCCAGGTCGGTGCGTCACGGTTTCAGAAGTCGTACTTGAGGTAGTCGACGCCCCAGTCGGCGAAGGTCTGCGCGTCGACGTCCTCGTGGTCGAGCGCACCCGGCATGGTCTTCGCGCAGGTCTGCGTGCCGGCGCTGGTGTAGATGCCGAGCTTGAGGCCCTTGGCGTGCACGTAGTCGGCGAGCGCCTTGATGCCGCTCGGGAAGCGTTCGTGGTTGGGCTCGAACTTGCCCTCGGCGTTGCGGTTCTGCTCGGCCCAGCAGTCGTCGATGTTCACGTACTGGTAGCCGGCGTCGCGCAGGCCGCTGCTGACGATCGCGTCGGCGGTCTCGCGGATGAGCTCTTCGTTGATGTTGCAGCCGAACTTGTTCCAGCTGTTCCAGCCCATCGGCGGCAGCGCGCCGGTTTGCTGCTGGACGGCGTTCGGGGCGGCGGGGGCCGCTTCCGCGCTCGCGGTGGTGAGGGCGGTGGCCAGGCCGGTTGTCAGGCACGCAACCGCCAGCAGGCCCACAAGACGACGCATAAATAACCTCCCAGAGTGCGCAACCCAACTCATCAAAGCGGCACATACTCACCCAAAAATCAACAGGAGTGAACGGTTCACGTCAATGGGCCGTTGGTAGGTAATCCGTTGTCCGGGAGGTAGAAAGGAGGCGTAGGTCCGCGACGACGCCCGAGGAGCCGCCCATGCCCGAGGTCCGCCCGCTCGACGGTCTCAAGGTCGTCGACCTCTCCCGGATCCTGGCGGGGCCGTACTGCACGCAGTACCTCGGCGAGATGGGTGCCGACGTCGTCAAGGTCGAGCCGCCCGGCCACGGCGACGACACGCGCCTGTGGGGTCCGCCGTTCGTCGGCGACGAGGCCGTGTACTTCCTCGCGGCCAACCGCAACAAGCGCGGCATCGTGCTCGACCTCAAGTCCGAACGCGGCCGCGAAGCCGTGCGCCGGCTCGTGGCCGACGCGGACGTGCTCGTCGAGAACTTCCGCCCCGGCACGCTGGAGCGGTGGGGCCTGTCGTACGCCTCGCTGTCCGAGCTGAACCCGCGGCTGATCCACGTGTCGATCACGGGTTTCGGCCAGACCGGGCCGTACCGCGACCGGCCGGGCTACGACCTCGTCGCGCAGGCGCTCGGCGGCGTGATGGGGCTGACCGGCGAGCCCGACGGCGCGCCCGCCAAGGTGGGCCTGCCCGTGGCCGACCTCAACGCGGGCACGTGGGCGATCATCGGCGTGCTGATGGCTCTGCAGGCCCGGCACACAACCGGGCGCGGGCAGTACCTCGACGTCTCCCTGCTCGACGCGCAGCTCGCCTGGCACATCTACGCCGCGGGCGCACACTTCTATGACACCCCGCGCCCGCGCCGGATGGGCTCGGCGCACCCGAGCATCGTTCCGTACCAGGCGTACCACGTGTCCGACGGCTGGCTGATCATCGCGGTCGGCAGCGAGAAGCTGTGGCGCAACTTCTGCGGCGTGCTCGGCCTGGACATCGCGGAGGACCCGCGGTTCTCGACCAACGCCGCGCGGTCGGCCCACCGCGACGAGCTCAACGCGTTGCTGGAGGAAGTGCTGGTCACACGCACGGTCGACGAGTGGACGAAGGCGTTGGACGAGGCGAGCATCCCGGCCGCGCCGATCAACGACATCGACGACGTGTACGCCGACCCGTGGACCGCCGCGCGCGACCAGGTCGTGCGGCTGCCGCACCCGACCATCGGCACCTACCTCGGCACGGGTTTCCCGGTGAAGGCCTCGGACACGCAGCCGCGGCCGACGTCGGCGCCGCCGGTGCTGGGCCAGCACACGGCGGAGGTGCTCGCGGAAATCGGGTACTCGGAGTCGGAGATCGCCGAGTTCCTTTCGTTGTGACACAAGGAGGAGTACATGGAGAACCCGCTGTGGCACCCGTTCGCGGACATGGGCGCCGTCGACGGCGACCGCTTCGTGATCACGCGCGGCTCGGGCTCGTACGTGTGGGACGACGCCGGCCGCCGCTACTTCGACGCCACGGCTTCGCTCTGGTACGCGAACTTCGGCCACGGACGGCCCGAGATCACCCAGGCCGTGACGGCGCAGCTGGAGAAGCTGGATTCGTACAACCTGTTCGGGTACTACGCGAACGAGCCGGCGCTGGAGCTGGCGTCGCGGCTTTCTTCGCTCGCTCCGGTGCCGGGATCGAAGGTGTTCCTCGGCTCCGGCGGCGGTGATGTCGTCGACACGGCCGTGAAGATCGCGCGGGCGCACTTCGTCCACACTGGACGGCCGGAGAAGACCCACATCATCGGGCGGACGCAGGGGTACCACGGGACGCACGGGTTCGGCACGGCCGTGGGCGGGATTCCCGTCAACGCCGAGGGGTTCGGGCCGATGCCTTCGGGGTTTTCGCATGTGGCGTACGACAGCGTTGCGGCTTTGGAGGCCGAGATCCTGCGGGTGGGGGCGGATCGGGTCGCCGCGTTCTTCTGTGAGCCGGTGATCGGTGCGGGCGGGGTGTTGTTGCCGCCGGAGGGGTATCTCGAGGCCGCGGTGGAGGTTTGCCACCGGTACGGCGTGCTTTTCGTGGCGGACTGCGTGATCGCCGCGTTCGGGCGGTTGGGGACGTGGTTCGGGATCGACCGGTGGGCGGTTCGGCCGGACATGGTGACGACGGCCAAGGGCCTCACCGGGGGGACGATCCCGTTGGCCGCGTTGCTGGTTTCGCCGGAGGTGGCAGCGCCGTTCTTCACTGGTTCCGCCGGGGCGCCGGTTTTGCGGCATGGCGCCACTTACGCCGGGCATCCGGTGGTTGTGCCGCCGCGTTGGCGACCTTGGACATTTACGAGAAGGACGGGTTGATCCCGCGCGGGCGAGACCTGGAGAAGCCGCTGGCGGACGCGTTGGCTGAGGCGGCTTCGCATCCGCTGGTGGGCGAGGTTCGGGCTGGGCTCGGGTTCCTGGCCGCGGTGGAGCTGTCGGCGGAGGTGCTGGCGGCGGACCCCGGGGCGCCGGGGAAGCTGCAGCGGCTGGTGCGCGACGAGGGTGTTCTGGTGCGGCCGTTGGGGAAGGGGATCGCCATGTCGCCGCCGCTGGTGGCGGGGGACGAGGAGCTGGACCTGCTGGCGGCGGCGATTCCGGCGGCGCTTTCCCGGCTGCGGGGCTAGGTTTCCGTGCGTAGCGGGGCGTTTGTCGCCTGGTCACGAGTGCCCGCGGTCAGGTACAGGACGGCGCAGCAGGCGAGCCAGTGTTCGACCACGTAGTCGCTGCCGCTGACGTGGTCGAGCTCCGGGTCCGCGTGGGCTTCGGCGGCTCGGGTCAGCAGGGGTTTGCGCGGGTCGGCGGCGGGGAGGCGGTCGGCTACGCGCAGCCAGCACCAGGCGCGGCTGAGGTTGAGGCCGCGGAGGTGGGCGAGCTGGCCGTCGCTGTCGTCGGACACCGTGGCCGGGGTGAGGAGCGCGTCGGGGAGCTCGGGGAGGAACCGGTCGAACCAGGCGGTGAACTCGTCGGCCGGCAGGAGGCTCGCCTGCAGCTCCGCCTCGGTGAGGGCGGCCGACAGGAAATCGGCGCCGGAGGGTTCCCAGGCGGCGGGGTAGTCGGCGTCGGTGCCGAACCAGCGGGTGGCGGCGTCTTGGATGGCGGTGAGGAGGGCGGGGTCGTCGTGGCTCCTGGCATACGGCAGCGCCCGGGAGAGCCCGAAGGCGCTGTTGTTGTGCGCGCCGGTGGGGACGGGGTACGTCTGTTTGGGGAGCCAGCCGAGGAAGGCGTCGGTGACGGCCGCCGACAGGGGTGCGAGGTTCGCCGCCCAGGTCCGGGCGTCGGGGTCGTCCCAGGTGGCGATTTCGTGGTGGAGCATCAGCGCCCAGCCCCAGCCGTAGGGGCGGGCTCTCGATCCGTTGGTGCGGAACGTCTCGGCCTCACCTTGGAGGGCGTCGGCGGTGAGGTGCTCGTTGAGCACGGTCCGGATGTCGTCGGTCGGTGCTGCGCCCGGGGTAGCGCGGAGCAGCCGGACGAGCAACCAGTGCATCTCGACGCACGAATGCCAGTCGAAACAACCGTAGAACGCGGGATACAGCTCGCGCGGCCGATTCGGGAAGTCCCCGGCGAACCGCATCGTGCTGCGAATGTCGTTGGGGAACTCCTTCCTGACGTTGCGCACCGCGGCGGCACTGTACTCGGCGGCGCGGGCCAACAGCTGGTTCTCTCGCCGGGACGTCATGGGTGTGCTGCCTCCTGCCGTAGAACCTGGACCGGCCGCCCCCTGCTGCCGGCTCACGGACACCCCGCATCACCCCACATCGACTCGCCTGACCGCAAGATCCTCAGCCAGCCGATCCACAACTTGCCACACCCGGTGGCAAGACCCACCTCCACTCGGCAAGGCGGTGTGGGTTGGCAAGGCTCCATACGTGTGGCAAGGGTTGAGAGGAGTGGCAAGTTTCGTGCCGCATGCCCGCCATTGCCGCGGCAACGTGCGACATCCAATGGCAAGTTTCCGCGCTGATGGGCAAGACGCCGTGAACGCCGCCATGCATCGGGGTATGGCAAGTGCCGCCGCCACTCCACTGCCCCTGCCATGGCAAAGCGCGGCGCCCGCCGGCATGTCTCGCTCTGAGCGGCAAGGAGCTGGGTTAGGTGGCAAGGCGCCGCGAGGAATGGCAAGACGGGTGGCCGACGGCAACGTCTCGCAGGTGTAGCGCGGGCGCGAGGTGAGCCGTAGGTGCTGCTTGCCACTGCCACTGCCACTGCCGTGGCAAGACTAGGCGTGCGGCGGCGAGGTTCCGCACGGTTTGGCAAGGTGCCGCGTCGAGTGGCAAGAGGTCGTGCGGACGGCATGGTGCCGAGCCGGTGGCAAGAGCAGCGCGCTTGGCATGTGCCATTGCTGTGGCGATGTGCACCGTGAGGTGGCGAGATGCCGCGCTGATTGGCGAGACACCTGACGGTATGGCATGGGCCGCCGTGGAGTGGCAAGTTCCGCGCGGGTTGGCAAGGCGCCGTGCGGGCGGCATCGATCGGGGTGGCGTGGCAAGTTTCGCCAGGCGCGGCAAAGCGCCGTAGGGGGTGGCGTGGGGCGGAGGGACGGAGCGGCAAGTTTCGCCAGGAGTGGCAAGGCGCCGTACGGGATGGCGTGGGTTGCCGCCGAGTGGCAAGTTTCGCGCGGGTTGGCAAGGCGCCGTGCGGGGTGGCATCGACCGGAGTGCAGTGGCAAGTTCCGCCCGGCGTGGCAAGGGTGGTCCGAGTGGCAAGGCCGTGGTCACCACGAAGGCTCGGCTGCCCCCGCGTCAGCCGAGCCCGGTCGTGAGGTGGGTGGGGCCGAGGTGGTCGGAAGCGCGGAAAACGAAGCCCAACCCGTCAACCGATGCAGAATTCGTTGCCCTCCGGGTCCGCCAGGGTGATCCAGCGGTTGGGGCCCTGCGAGCCTCGGTGCAGGAACGTCGCGCCCCGGGCCTGGAGCTTGGCGAATTCCTCCTCCATGTTCTCCGGGCCGCCGACGCGGACGTCGAGGTGGAGGCGGTTCTTCACGGTCTTGCCTTCGGGCACGAGCTGGAACAGGACGCGGCGCGACGTCTCCGGGTGGGAGATCGCCGCGCCTTCGCGCCAGACCAGGGCGCCCCGGTGGATGGTGGTGTCGGAATCCATCGCGTAGCCCTTGGCGATCATCTCGCGGATGAAGGCCTCGTCGCTGGGTTCGACGGTCCAGCCGAGCGTCTCGGCCCACCAGTCGGCCTGGGTGTGCGGTTCCGCGGAGTCCACGGTCACCTGGAAGTCATACGCCATACCGGGACGTTAACGACCGACCCCGACATTTTCGGCAGCTCGGACTCGCCCGGCACGTCGGTGAACGCCCACTTGTCGACGCCGCCGCCCATGATTTCGGCGTAGCGGCGGGCGCCGTCGGCGTTGGCGAAGCGCACCTGCTGGCCGTTGGTGAGGTGGGTGATCTTGACTGCCACGCTGCCTCCAAACGCTGAAAACCGAGAGTGCCGGCCCGCGGAGCTTCCCCCTCCGGGGCCGGCTCGACCAGTAGAACACGTGTTCGAAGGCGCCCGCAAATCGGGTCCCCCTCGTGGGCGACGCATGTCCCCCGGAGGGGTAACACCGCTGGTCAGCGAATCATCGCGAGACGCGGCCAGCGGTCCAGTCCGAGCGCCGCCTCGTGCTCGCGGATGGCGCGCAGCGAAGGTCCCCATGAGGCCGAAGGCAGCTCCCGGAAGCCCAACCGCGCGTAGTACGGAGCGTTCCACGGCACGTCACGAAAGGTCGTCAACGTCAGCGCCGGTAGGCCCAGCGAACCGGCCCACGCCCCAGCCGTCTCGATCAGCTCCCGGCCCAGCCCCCGGCGCGCGAAAGACGGCAGCACCGACACCTGCTCGACGTGCCCGTTGCCGTCCACGACATCCGCCACCAGGTACGCCGCCACCACACCCGACGCATCCACCACCCAGCACCGCCCGCCGGCCTGGTAAGGCAGCAGCTCCGCCACGGAAAACGGTTCGTCATCCGCGACGGCCGCCATCCCCAGCCCGCGGAACGGCTCCCCGGCCGCGCGTTCGAGTTCGCCCAGCAACGGCAGGTCGGAAGCACGAGCGAGCCGGATCATCCCCCATTCCTACCCGCTACATCGAATACGACGAAACTGCTTTCTTGATGCGCTCGGCATACACCTGCAACGCGCTGATCGCCTCGGCCCGCGCGGCGTCACTGATGCGCGCGGCGGGCCCCACGAGCGAGAGCACACTCGGCCGCGTCCGCCCTGTTTCCACCGGCACCGAACACGCCCACACGCCGTCTTCGATCTCGCCCCAGCTTTGCGCGTAGCGGTTCGCCAAGGCGAGCTTCAGCTCCTCGCGCACCTCGATCCCGTGCTCGCGCGCGATCTCCGCGACGCGCTGCTCGCGTTCCCCGTCGGGCAGCAGGGCGAGCAGCATCTTGCCGGTCGCGCCGGCGCCGAGCGGGATCGAGTGCCCTGGCTGGAACGTGAACCGCATGGCACGGTCGCATTCGACTCGATCGGTGCACACGGCGAGGTCGCCGAAATGCTGGAACAGCAGGATCGTCTCGCCGAGCTCGCGCGACGCCTCCTCCATGGTCGGGCGCGCGATCCGGGCGACGTCGTTGGCCAGCCGCGCCGCGCGCGCGAGCGGCATCACCTGGCTGGTCACGTGGTAGCGGCCCGAGCGCGCCTCTTCGAGCAGCTGCAGTTCCTTCAGCAGCTGCACGTAGCGATAAGTCGTGGCCACCGGGCTGCCGATCACCTCGGCCAGCTCCGCGACGCTCGCCTCCCAGCGGTGCTCGGAGAACGCGAGCAGCACCTGGAGAACCTTGCGCGAACTGCTTGTGCCTGCCGTTCGGCGCGGCCGCTCGGGGCTTGCAGAGCTTGCAGCGATTTCTTCGGAAGGCGGCATTCGAAACCTCTTCGTGGTCTGCGACCAGACTCGCGCGCACGACAAGTGAATAAATTACCACATGCGGAGAACAATCGCGTGCAGTGAATTCACCGGAATGATCACGGCCGGTTATTCGGCCCGTTTCCCGGAGACCAGGAACGGCGTGAGCAATCCCGGCACCGTCGCGTCGGCCAGCGCGAGTCCGGCGCTTTCCCCGACGTCCACCACGTGGTAGCGGCCGCGCCCCGCCGCGATCGGCGCGACCACCGTGACGAGGCCGGCGCGCCGCTGGAACCACGAGCGTGCCACGACGATCCCGGTCAGCCCGTCGCGCCGCACCGCGACCGTCGTGCGCGCCAGCGAACCCGAGCGCGTGACGAGGTAGCCGCCGGCCAGCGCGTGGCCCAGCGTGCGGTAACGGTCCCAGCCCACCAGCACCGCGAACGGCACCAGCACCAGCGCGAGCTGCCACGGCCAGTCCGGCAACGCACCGGCCCACGCGAGGAGGAACAGCGCCGCCGCCGGCACCAGCACGCTCGTCAGCGCCCGCGTGATCCGCCGGTTCAACGCCTGCCGCGGGTGCCGCACGAGCGCCGCGCCCGCGACGTCCTCGCCCAGCACCTCACCCGCCACCTCCTGCGCGCGCCCGAGCGGCGCGGGCGGCAGCAGCAGCCCGCCGCCCTTGTCCGCGCCCTTGCCTTCGCGCAGGCCCGCGGCCACCGCCACGCACTTCGCACCGCCGACCATTCGCAGTGGCAACGGTTCTTTCAGCTCGACCCCGCGCAGCCGGTCTTCCTCGATCGACACCGACCGCGTGGTGATGAGGCCCCGCCGGATGTGCAGCGTGCCGCCCGGCTCGCGGGTGAGGCGGAAGTTCCAGAACGACAGCACGTAACCGCCCACCGAAAGCACCGACACGAGCAGCAGCAGGCCGATCGCCGCCGCGGCCACCGTGAGCCACACGGGTTCCTGCGTCACGCGGTCGGCGAGCTCGCGCAGCGGCCCGTAGCGCACCGGGTCGAGGTTCAGCTCGTGCGCGAAGTGGTAGACGGTGCCGAGCATCGCGCCCACCACCGCGATGCCGGAGAGCGTGAACGGCGCGTACCGCAGCCACTTCCGGTCCACGGCCGCCACCAGCTGCTCCGGCGGCGCCACGACGTCGGCCGGCATGGCTTTCCGGTGCAGCAGCAGGGTCCGCAGCCGTTGCGCTTCCTCGCGGGTGACGGCGTCGAGCACCAGCTCGTCCTTGCCCGGCCCCTTCCCGTGCGAGTGCCGTCCGGTGCCGATCCGCACCGCGGCCAGGGAGAACAACCGGTGTTTGGGCTCCGACACCACGTCGACGGTGCGGATCCGGTCTCGCGGGACGGCTCGCTGTTTGCGCAGCAACAGCCCCGTGCGCCATTCCACCTGCGTGTCCGTGATGCGGTAGCGCGAGGTGAGGCAGTGCGAGATACCGGTGGCGATCGTCAGCGCGGTGAAGGCGAGCCCGATCCACTGCCAGCTGTTGCCCGAGCCCAGCAGCAGCGCGCCGACGAGCACGGGTAGCGACCGCACGAGGTCGAGCACCGGCCGGATCAGCAGCATCCGCAGGTCGAGCCGGTGCCACGGGGCTTCCGCCGTGCCCTCGTACGCCTGCGTGGTCGCCGGCAGCGCCGCGCTCACGTGGCGTCCCCGCGCACGGCCTGCGTGGTGCGCGTCAGCTCGTCGGCCAGCGCGACGGCCCGGTCGTGGTCGAGCCCGGAGATCCGCAGCGGACCCGCGGCCGACGCCGTGGTCACCGTGATCCGCGCCAGCCCGAACATCTGCTCCAGCGGGCCGCGCTCGATGTCCACGGTCTGGATCCGCGAGATCGGCGCGATCCGCCACTCCTGCTTGAGCCAGCCCGACTGCGTGTACACAGCCTCCGCCGTGACCTCCCACCGGTGCACGCGGTAGCGCCACTGCGGCATCACGAGCAGGTGCAGCGGCCCGAGCACGCAGCAGAGCACGAGCGTCACCGACAGCCACGACGGCGGGTCGTCGCTGGTGGCCACCACCACCGCCTGCACCCCGATCACGACGAGCCAGCCGATCGCCGCCGACGCCGTCCAGTGGCCGATGGCCTTGCGGCTCACCCGGTGCTCGGGTGGTCGAAGGCTGAGGCTCAACGCGGCGGGTTCTTCTGCGGTCACCTGCTCAGCGTGCCTGAACTGTCGTGATCGTGGCCACGACAAGTGTCACTGTGCCCCGATCCGGGGCCCCGGTGAGTGCGTGGCGTTACTATTTCGGCCGCGGGCGGGATGGATTCGCGGTGGCGCCGCGTTACAACCACTTAAGCCTGTGCACGACAGCGATCAGCAGGAGGATTCCGGTGGGATTCGATCCCGAGGAACTGTACGAGGTGGACTCGGACGTCCCCGACCTGGACGGAGCCGTGCTCCTGCACTTCTTCGACGGTTTCATGGACGCGGGCTCCACCGGCAGGCTCGTCACCGACCACCTGACCAACGAGGTCGAGAACCGCGTGATCGCGCGCTTCGACGTCGACCGCCTCATCGACTACCGCTCCCGGCGCCCGCCGATGACCTACGCGGTGGACCACTGGGAGGACTACGAGGCCCCTGAGCTGGCCGTTCGCCTCCTCCACGACACCGACGGCGTGCCCTTCCTGCTGCTGTCCGGCCCCGAGCCCGACCACGAGTGGGAGCGCTTCGCCACGGCCGTGAAGCACCTGGTGGAGCGCTGGGGTGTGCGCCTGACCGTCGGTTTCCACGGCATCCCGATGGGTGCCCCGCACACGCGTCCGCTCGGCGTCACGGCCCACGCCACGCGTGAGAGCCTCATCGGCGGCGACCACCAGCCGCTGCCGAACCGCATGCAGGTGCCCGGGAGCGTGTCGGCGCTGCTGGAGTACCGCCTGGGCGAATGGGGTCACGACGCGATGGGCTTCGCCGCCCACGTGCCCCACTACCTCGCGCAGTCGGCCTACCCGTCGGCGGCGCTGTTGGTGCTGGAGTCCCTCGAGCGCGCCACCGGCCTGCACCTGCCCGACGGTGAGCTGCGCGTCGCCGCGCAGGTCGCCACCGCGGAGATTGACCGCCAGGTCGCCGAGTCCGACGAGGTCGCCGACGTCGTGCGCGCGCTGGAGCGCCAGTACGACACGTTCGTCGAAGCCTCCGGTCGCGACAGCCTGCTGGCCGAGTCGCAGGAGCACATGCCGACGGCCGAGGAGCTCGGTTCGCAGTTCGAGCGGTTCCTGGCCGAGCAGGGTGGGGACTCACCGGATCGCTGACGCGCCGGCGGGTGGTGTTGTGCTCAGTAGCGGGCCCGTCTGCGCCCGGTGCGATACGCGATCGCCGCCGAGCGGACCGTCTGCCAGGCCCACCACATTCGCTTCGTCATGGTCGCCACCATGCCATGATCGGCCCTGGGGGTTTCCGGCAAGCTGCCCGTAGGGGTGCGGCGGGTGACGTTCGGACCACGGGCAGCCACCCCTGCCACTGATCGGTACACAGTGGACGCTTGCCGTTACCCGCCGGTAAACCGGCCGCCTCGAAATGGTGCCCGGTTGTTGTATATCGTCCCGGAATGACCCAGCCGCACCAAGATCGTTTCACGGCAAGGACTTTGGGCGGGGCTCTGCGGCGGAAAGCCGGCCTGGTGCTGCACCGGGTGGCCACCCGTCTGCATGACCCGTACACCGATCAGCTGAACCGGATCCGCGACGAGCTCCGCGAGGAGATCGTCCGCCAGGGTGACCGGTTGCTCGACCGGGTGGTGGAGTTCGAGATCCGCAGCCGCCGCGACATCGTGTACGCCGGTGATCAGGACGCCGCGCTCGAGAGCAACGTGTTCGCCCGCGAGAACCTCGTCGGTGCCCGCCACTTCGGCAGCCCGCCCGAGACGCTGAGGTTCGCGTTGTCGCTGGCCCCGACCGGTGGCATGGCACTCGAGTTCGGCGTCGCGTCGGGCAACACGCTGCGCACCATCGCCGCCGCGCGCGGCGGGGTCGAGGTCTACGGCTTCGACTCCTTCGAAGGCTTGCCAGAGGCCTGGCTCAACGGCATGCCCGCCGGCGCTTTCGCCCGCGACGACCTGCCCGACGTCCCCGGCGCGGAACTCGTCGTCGGCCTCTTCAACGACAGCCTCCCGGGATTCCTGAAGAAGCACCCGGGCCACGTCGACTTCCTCCACGTGGACGGCGACCTCTACAGCTCCGCGAAAACCGTGCTCGACAACGTCGGCCCGCGCCTGCGCCCGGGCAGCATCGTGCACTTCGACGAGTTCTTCAACTTCCCCGGCTGGAAGCGCCACGAGTACCGCGCGTGGATGGAACACGTCGAGAAGACGGGTATCGAGTTCACGTACGAGGCCTATACGTACAACGACAACCAGGTGACGGTGCGGATCACGCACGTGCCGGGGTACGAGGCTCCCGCGCAGGAGGCGGCGGATTCCGCGAGCAGGAAGATCACGCCCTAACGCGGGTAGCAGCCCTGCTCGTTCAGCGGCCCGATCGACGGGAGGACCAGACCGCACAGGTAGCCGTCGACCCAGTGGCCGTTGCCCGCGAGATTGGTGCCCAGGCGCAGGAGCGGGGCAAGCGCTTTCACGCCGCGGGCAAGGGAATCCTGGTTGCGCTGCAACAAGGACGTGAGCTGGTCGAGGCCGACGAGCGTCGGGGCGAGGGTCTGGTCGTTGTCGGCGACGAGGCCCGACAGCTGGGTGGCGAGGCGCCGCGAGCTGTCGAGCAGGGTAGAGATGGCGGACTCGCGGCGCGCGACCTCGTCGAGCAGGAGGTTGCCGTCGGCGAGCAGGCGCTGCACTTCCGCGTCGCGGTCGACGAGCGTCGAGGACACCGCGCGGGTGTTGGCCAGCAGTGCGGTCAGCTGCGCGTCGCGGGAGGCGATGGTGTCCGACAGGCGGGAGAGGCCACCGAGCGCGGTCCGGACGTCGGCGGGAGTGCCGGCGAACGTCGTGGCGAGCGTGTCGAAGCTGTGCGCGAGCCGCGTGGTGTCGATGTGGTCGACGGTGGCCGAGAGATCGCGGTACGCGTCGAGCACGTCGTAGGGCACGGTGGTGCGCGAGCTCGGGATGGGCACTTCCGGGTCAAGTGAGCCGGCGCCCGCCGGATCGAGCGCGAGGTATTTCTGGCCCAGCACCGTTTTCAGCTTGATGGCGGCCGTGGTGCCGTCGCCGAGCCACGCGTCCTTGACCTTGAACGACACCCGCACGCGAGCACCGTCGAGGGTCACCGCGGACACGCGCCCGACCTCGACGCCGGCGATGCGCACGTCGTTGCCGTCGCGCAGCCCGGCGGCTTCGGTGAACTCGGCGGCGTACGTGGTGCCGTCGCCGATCACGGGCAGATTCCGGGCGTTGAGTGCGGTGACGATGCCGAGGGCGAGCACCGTGAGCCCCACCAGCGCGGTGCGGACGGGGTGGCGGGGACCTCGGGCGGACTGCACAGCGTGAACAGTGCCGCAGCCGCAGTGGTGATGCCAGTCACACAACACCTTCGGTGGACGCCGGTGGGTTCGGCGGAGATCGGCTGCGGGTACTTTTCGTCGAAAGGTTCCCCGGCGGAAGGTGGCGCGGCGTGGCACTCACGCGGGTCTACCGCGACGGCGTGCTGGTCGAAGAGAACTTCCCGGTCGAGCAGGTTTCCGATTACCTGCAGGACCCGGCCACCACCGTCTGGCTCGACTTCTGCGAGCCGACCGAAGACGACCTCGCCTCGATCCGGGAGGAGCTCGGCCTGCACGCGCTGGCCGTCGAGGACGCGGCCGAAGAACACCAGCGGCCCAAGTTCGACCGCTACGACACGCATTCCTTCCTCATCGCGTACTCGGCGCACTTCGACGCCGACACCGGCATGGTCACGAAATCGGAGCTCGCCGCGTTCGTCACGAAGCAGGCGCTCGTGACCGTGCGCAAGGACGACGGGTTCGACATCGACGCCGTGGCGCAGCGGTGGGACGCCTCGGCCGACCTCGCGAAGTCCGGCGTCGCGTTCCTGCTCCACGGCCTGCTCGACTACATCGTCGACGGGCACTTCGACAGCGTGCAGGCGCTCGACGACCAGATCGAGGCGCTGGAGGACCTGGTCTTCGACGAGCGGCCCGACCAGCGTGAGCTGCAACGGCGTTCGTTCCGGCTGCGCAAGAGCCTCACGGCGCTGCGCCGCGTGGTGCTGCCGATGCGCGAGGTCGTGAACACCGTGATGCGGCGCGACCAGCACCTGGTCGACAGCGTGATGATGCCGTACTTCCAGGACGTCTACGACCACGTGCTGCGCGCGTCGGAGTGGACGGAGTCGTTGCGCGACCTGGTGGCGACGGTGCGCGAGACGCAGCTGAACCTGCAGGGCAACCGGCTGAACACGATCATGAAGAAGGTCACCAGCTGGGCCGCGATCATCGCGGTGCCCACGGCGGTGACCGGGTTCTACGGGCAGAACGTGCCGTACCCGGGATTCCAGGCCACGTCCGGGTTCTGGGTGTCCACAGTGGCCATTGTGCTGCTGTCGGTGGGGCTGTACGCGTCGTTCAAGCGCCGCGACTGGCTCTGATCGCGTTTCACCCCGCGCGCACCCGGGTAGGTCCGGAGCGGAAGGGATTTCGCACTTCGGGGAGAACAGGCATGCGTGATTTCAGCGCCGGGCTGCACCCGGCCGCGGACCTGATGACCGAGGAAAACCTGGCGCACCAGGAGGAAGTGCGCCGGAAGGCGGCGCTCGCCGTGGCGGCGAACTCGCGCGGCGCCGACGACTGCGCGCTGCTGCTGGACATGCTGGGGCTGCACACGGCGGACAGCCGGCGCGGGGAAGTGGCCTGAGTTCAGCCGGCGGAAAGCTTTTCGGGCGCCTCCTGGCTCTCCCTCTCCCGGCAGAGCGTGCACACGAGCTTGCGGCCGATGCACTGGCCCTCGGGGGTCACGAGGTGAGCGACGTGCAACGTGGGGTAGCCGCACTTCTCGCACGGAATCGCGGTGCTCTCGTGGCTGATCAGCACACGGATCGACATCGGGCTCTCCTCTGCCGGGAGTCGGGTCGCGTTCGGCTAACCCGTTTCACCGCAGCTCAGACGCGGCCACGGTGAACGTCACCCGTTTGGGGGGTGTGCTTCACCCTGGGTAGAATGACAGCCCCGGCTGCGCACTTCTAGGCGCGGTAGACCTCGGCTCCGTCCACGTACGTACGCACCACCCGCGTCGCGCCGATCTCCTGGCGCGGGCCGTCGAACGGGTCACGGTCGAGAACCACCAGGTCGGCGGCCTTTCCGACGGTGAGTGAGCCGGTGGCGTCGCCGAGGTGGTTCACCGCGGCGCTGCCCGCGGTGTAGGCGCGCAGGGCGGTCGCGAGTGGTAACGCTTGTTCCGGGCCCAGCGGCGGAGCGGTCGCGCCCGGCAGCGCGCGGTTCACGGCGACGTGGATCGCGGCCAGCGGGTCGGGGCTGCTGACCGGCCAGTCGCTGCCCATGGCGAGCGCGGCGCCGGTGCGCAGGAGGTCGCCGAACGGGTATTGCCAGGCGGCGCGCGGAAAACCGAGGAAGGGCAGTGTGAGCTCGTCCATCTGCGGTTCGTGCGCGGCCCACAGTGCCTGCAGGTTGGCGGTGGCACCGAGGCGGTGGAAGCGCGGGACGTCGGCCGGGTGCACCACCTGCAGGTGGGCGAGGTGGTGGCGGCGTTCGGAGGTGCCGTTCTCGGCGATGGCCGCTTCGAGCGCGTCGAGGACGTCGCGGACCGCCCGGTCGCCGATGGCGTGGAAGTGCACCTGGAAGCCGGCGGCGTCGAGGGCGGTGGTGACGTCGCGGAGCAGGCCTGGGTCGAGAAAACCGAGGCCGCGGTCGCCGGTCGGGTGGCCGTGGCGATCGAGGTAGGGCTCGAGCATGGCGGCGGTGAACGTCTCGACCACGCCGTCCTGCATCACCTTCACCGACGGCGTGCGGTAATTGCGGCACTGCGCGGCCGTCGCCGCGCGGATCTCGGCGAGGCGCGCGACCTGGTCCGCGACGCCTTCGGGCGGGCACGACCGGTCCCACCACAACGCACCGGTGACCTTCGCGGTCAGGGTGCCGGCGGCGTCGGCGCGCCGGTAGGACTCGTGGACGTTCGACCCGTGGCCCGGCACGGCCACCCACGCGTCCTGCCAGTTCGTGACGCCGTGCGAGTGCAGGTAGCGCTGCGCTTCGGCGAGCGCGGCGTCGAGGTCTTCCTGTGTGTCGGCCGGGGCGACGCGGGCGACGAGATCCGCGGCGCCTTCGTGGAGGAGCCCGGTGGGTTCGCCGTCGGCGTCACGCTCGATGCGGCCGTCGGCGGGGTCGGGGGTGTTTCGGTCGATCCCGGCTCTGGCCAGGGCGGCGGTGCTGACCCAGCTGGAGTGGTGGTCGCGGTTGGGGAGCAGCACCGGGCGATCCCCGACGACGGCGTCGAGCGCGGCGCGGTGCGGGCGGCCGCCGGGGAACGCCTCCATGGCCCAGCCGCCGCCGAGGAGCCATTCCCGGTCGGGGTGGGCGCGGGCGTATTCGCCGATGATGCGGACGTAGGCATCCGCGGTTTCGGTGCCCGAAAGGTCGCAGCGGATCCGTTCGAGCCCGCCCATCACCGGGTGCACGTGGGCGTCGCCGAACCCGGGCAGCAGGAGCCCGCCGGCGAGGTCGACGACGTCGTCGGCTTCGCGCAGGAAGGGTTCCACCGTGCGGTCGCCGCCGACGGCGACGATCCGGCCGCCGGAGACCGCGACGGCCGAGCAGCTCGTGCCCGCGGCATCGGCGGTGAAAACGTGGCCGCCGCGGAACACCGTGGTCGTCATTACTGCACGGTAGCCGGGCGAGTCCACGGAGGACTCCGGGTCGGACGGGGAATTTTCGTTGCCCCTGCGAACCAACTGTGCGCTCCGAAGAGGACCGATCTTGCAACTGGCCAGCGAAATGACCACATCCGCGGAAGTGAACGTTTCGTCCGGGATCGTGCCCTCGCCCGCGTTGATCTTGCCCGAAGTTACCCCATCCGGTCGGCCGGAGGGGCCAAATCACCGACCCTTGAGCACACTTCGTGACTCCCCAACCTTCTAACGGAGGAAGGCGTTGGGGCATTCGATGTATCTGCCACTCCGCCGTAACATCTTGTGCAGAGGAGCAGTCGGGTGAAAGCTCGGCTGAGGGGAGGGGTTTCGATGATGAATGCCAACAGGGTGGATGTGGCGGACGACTACCTCACGCGCCAGCAGCGTGCGCTGGCCGAGGCGGTGGAGTCCGACGGGGGTTTCGGCGAGGGAGGCCGCAGCTTCCGGATCGCCGAGCACCTCGCGGCCGAAGGTGGTCTGCACCGTTCCGACGTGATGGCCGCGACGGCGCTTTTCCTGGCCTACACGGCTTTCCAGGAGGGCAACTTCGACGCGGCGCAGGGGTTCGCGCGCCGGTTGCGTGGTCTGGACCCGGACAGCGTGGAGCTCGTGTTCCACCTTATGCGGCTCGAGGTCGGGCGTGAGCAGGGCTGGCTGCCCCGCACGCAGTACGACGACCTGCTGGCCTACGCGTGGCGCGAGAACCGCTTCGACCTGGCGCAGCGCGCCGGCGACATCCAGGCGCGCGACGTCGACCCCGGCGCCGCGCCGGTCGGCTCGTGGGCCGAGCTCGAGCGGACCCTCTGCCCGCTGCTGGCGTGACGCGCGCCTAGCGCGGTGGTTCCGGCGCGTTGCGCGCCATGAACGTGCCGGCGTCGCCTTGTGACGGGTCCACGAAGACCACGTCGTCGGGGCGCCGCCTCGGCACGTCGACTGCCAGCACGACGAGCGGGTGCTCGTCGATCCGCGGGAAGCCGTGGACCTTGGTCTTCTCGAAGTGCAGCAGCAGACCCGGACGGGCCTCGAACTCTTCGCCGTCGAGGTGGAACGTGCCGCGGCCGCTGAGCACGTAGAGGTGCTCGTCGCATTCGGTGTGGTAGTGCAGCGGCAGCTCGCGGTAGATGCGGAAGATCCGCGCGCTCGCGGTGGGTTTGTCCACGAAGTACTCGTCGACCAGCATCGTGTCGGCCGTGTCGGGTAACCGGTCGAGGGCGGCGAGGACGTCGAACACGTTGTCGTTCTGCACGGTCAGCTCCAATCGATGCGGTCGAAGAGCTCTTTCAGCTTGGCACCTCGGTGCACGCTCGTCGCGGAGATCCAGGCGATGCGGCCGCGCAGGTGCGCCTGGAAATCGGGGTGGCCGGCGTGGTTCTGCGCTGCGGGACCGGTCGTGGCGCAGTTGTGGAGGGTGGCGCGGAGGTCGTCGTAGTGGGTGCGAGGGGCCGCGGGCTTGGTGTTGACGACGAGGCCGGCCACCTTCTGCCGCTGGTGCTTGGCGGCGATCGACGTCTTTTCCTCGCGCAGCCGGAAACCCTCGTCCGCGACGATGCTTCGGACGCCCGGGATCAGGCGGTGCAGGGGGAGGGTGGCTTCGCCGGAGAAGGCGAGGTCGTCGGCGTAGCGGGTGTAGTTCGCGCCGAGTTTCCTGGCCAGGCCCGAGAGCCTGCGGTCGAGGCGGTGGGTGACGGCGTTCGCGACGGCCGGGGATGAGGGTGCGCCCTGGGGCAGGTGCGGTTTGCCGAGCTGGTCGCGGACTTTCCGGGGCGCGTTCTTGAGCACGTCCGGTGGCGTGGTCGTGGTGACGATTCCGGCCACGGCTTGGGCGACGGCGGGTGGATAGCCGGCGAGTTCGAGCAGCGAGTGGATCCGGCGGGCGGAGACGGTGGGGAAGAAGTGCTCCAGGTCCGTGCGGACGACTTTTTCCTGGCCCGCGTGGGGTTCCGCGCACGTGAGGATGGACCGGCCGGGGTGGAAGCCGTGGGCGGCGTCGTGGACCGGGAGCGCGGCGAGGACGTGCCTTCGGACGCGCCGCTGGAGTTCGGCCAGGCGCGGCTTCGGGCGCTCGATCAGGCGGAGGCCGCCGGCGGCGGTGGGGATCCAGCGGTGGTGGTAGTGGCGGAGCGTGTGGTTGGCGCGGTCGTTCCAGTGGCGGGGGTCGGAGAACCAGGAGAGTTCCCCGGGGGTGAGGTCGAGGGCATGGGCGCAGTCTTCGAAGGTGGGCCATCGCGCGACTTGCCACCGCCAGACGGGCGGTAGGGGTTCGAGGGGTGCGAACTCCGAAGTGGCTGGTTCTTCCTGCGTGGTCATCTCGGCCGGGTTGGTACGTCGGGGTGGGTTGGCTCGGGTGGTGCGGTCGGCTCGGCCAGGTGGGTCTCGTTGCTCTGGTTGCTCTCGTTGAACTGGTTGGTCGGCGGCGCGGGGGTGACTCTTTCTCCGTTCATCCGCGCGGTCTTGTACGCGCAGCGTGCCGCGCTCGCGTGGGGCGCAGTGATTTGGTGATGTGGTGCGTTCCGGGGTTGCCCCGGAAGGGGTGGTTCTCCACCGGGCTCACCTCCCGCGTCGCCGGTGGTCGAGTTTAGGGGTGGCTCGGCGTGCTGCGCACACCATTGCGCCCGAGTGGTGGGTGGTGGGCACCCCGATTTTGATGGTGACGACGGTCTGGATCGGCCGGGGGAGGGGTGGCTGAGGGGGGAGTTGTGTTGCCGGGTGGGGGTTGAGGAGTGGCAAGGGCCGCGCCGGCCGGGTGGACGTGGAGGTGATGAGGCCATGGTCGAAGTTCGGGTCGCGGTGAGTGTCGCCGAGCTTGAGGGGGCCAGGGAGTGTTGGCGTGCGGCCAATGTTGCGCGCGGGAAGGCGCCTGGGGCGGGGCGGGTGGAGCGGGTGCGGGAGAAGCTGGCGGATCCCGAGGCGCTGGTGCTCGTCGCGGTGGAGGGTGGGGGTGTGGTTGGCATGGTGCTGGCCGAGGCGGGGCGGGCCGAGGATGGGCGCGGGCCGGTGGAGCCGGGGTTGTGGCACGTCTCCATGGTGTTCGTGCGGCCCGAGTGCTGGGGTGCCGGCGTGGGGGCGGCGTTGCTGGGGGCGCTGAAGGAACGCGTGGCGGGGCGGGTGCAGGTGTGGACGGGCGTGGGCAATGAGAGGGCGCTCGCGTTGTATCGGAGGGCGGGGTTCGGGGCCAGTGGGCGGCGGCGGGAGATCTTCGGGGTCGGGCAGGTCGTTCACCTGGTGTGGTCCGGTGAGGTGACGCGGGCCACCCGTCGACTGTCTTGACCTCAAGACCTTGCCTATAGCAAGTTTTGCCCTATGCAAGACGATCTCGACCGCCTGGAGCGGCTGACGCGGGTGCTCGTGGCGGTGGCGTGGGACAGTGCGCACGCCGCGCCGCGGGGGGTGACGTTTGCGCAGGTGCGGTTGTTGGTCGTGCTGGCGAGTCTGGGGCGGGTGCCGTGTTCGCGGTTGGCGGCGGCGATGGGCGTGAACGCGTCGTCGGTGACGCGGCTGGCGGACAAGCTCGAGGCGCACGGTTATGTGCGGCGAGGGGAGGACGAGCACCGGCGCACCGTGGTCACCGTCGAGGTCACGAAGGCGGGGCAGGCGGTGGTGGACGACGTCCTGGCGCGGAGGCATGAGGCGCTCGGGGAGCTGCTGGGGCAGCTGGCACCGGCCCAAAGAGAACGGGTGGCGGCGAGCGTCGAGGACTTGCTGGCGGCGGCGGAGAAGGCGCCGCTGGTTCCGTCGGCCGGGCCGGGGCGGCTGTGAGCGCGCCGGGGCGGGCGGCGCACCTGGGGGACTTCAGTGTGCGGCCGCGGATGTTGCTGATCACGGCGTTCGCGCTGTTCGTGGGGGCGGCGAGCGCGGTGGCGGCGTTCGCGTTGCTGAAGCTGATCGGGTTGATCACCAATCTCGTCTTCTACCAGCGCGTCGCGACGGATCTGGTGGCGCCGGGGGCGGTGCACCACCCGTGGTGGCTGGTGGTGCTCGCGCCGGTGGTCGGCGGGCTCGTGATCGGGGTGATGGCGCGGTACGGCTCCGAGAAGATCCGCGGCCACGGCATGCCCGAGGCGATCGAGGCCATCCTCACGGGCGAGAGCCGCGTGGCGCCGCGGGTGGCGGTGCTCAAGCCCGTGTCGGCGGCGGTGAGTATCGGCACCGGGGGACCGTTCGGGGCCGAGGGGCCCATCATCATGACCGGCGGCGCCGTCGGGTCGATCCTGGCGCAGCTGCTGAAACTCAGTGCGGACGAGCGCAAGACGTTGCTCGTCGCGGGGTCCGCGGGTGGCATGGCGGCGACGTTCAACGCGCCGCTCGCCTCGATCCTGCTGGCGGTGGAGCTGCTGCTGTTCGAGTGGCGCCCGCGCAGCTTCGTGCCGGTGACGGCGGCCGTCGCGGTGAGCACCGTGTTGAGGGGCTACCTGCTGGGCACCGGGCCCGTCTTCGGGGTGCAGGCACCGCAAACGGGTCCGCTCGCCGACGGGCTGGCGCTGATCCCCGGCGTCACCGGCGGCCTGCTGGCCATCGGCGCGACGGCGCTCGTCTACTTCGCCGAAGACCTGTTCGCGCGCGTGCCCGTGCACTGGATGTGGTGGCCGGCGATCGGTGGCCTGATCATCGGCGCGGGCGGGCTGATCGAACCGCACGCGCTGGGCGTGGGCTACGACGTGATCGACCAGCTGCTCACCGGCCAGGCCACCACACAGCTGATCGTCGGCATCCTCGTGGTCAAGACGCTGATCTGGGCCCTCTCGCTGGGCTCCGGCACGTCCGGTGGCGTGCTGGCGCCGGTGTTCATGATCGGCGCCGCGCTGGGGGCGGCCGAGGGGGCGGTGCTGCCGCACTTCGCGGCCGGGTTCTGGGCGACGTGCGGGCTGGCCGCCGTGGTCGGGGGCGTGATGCGCTCGCCGCTCACCGGCATCGTCTTCACGCTCGAGCTCACCCACGCGTGGAGCTACCTGCTGCCGCTCGTGGTCGCGTCCGTCTCGGCGTACGCGTTGTCCGTGTTGCTGCTGAAGCGTTCCGTGCTCACGGAGAAGATCGCGCGACGACGCTTGCACCTCACTCGCGAGTACACGACCGACCCGTTGGAGACGTTCTTCGTGCACGAGGTGATGACGCCGGGGCCGGCCGCGCCCGCGCGCGTCACCGCGTTCCCCGACGAGACGTTGCGCGAGGTCGCCAACAAGCTCGCGCTCGGCCACGTCACGCGTGCCCGCGTGGTGGACCGCGAAGAGCCCGAAAAGGTGCTCGGCGTCGTCACGCTCGCGCAGTTGCTGCACGCGCGCAGGCGTGACCTGCACGAGGAGCACCACCGGGAGCGCGTGCTGCCCGTGCGGGTCGTGGTCCCGGATTGACGGCCCCGCGAACGTGCCGATCTTGACAGTGTGAAAATGATCCACGTGGGTTCGCAATCGCGGCGGCGGTGGTCGCCCGGGTGGATCGTGTTCACCGTCGTGCTCGTGCTGATCGCCGTGCCGGCGAGCGTGGTCGGCTACAACACGCTCACGGCGGGCGCGCACGAGGAGGAGCACACCGTCTCGCCCGCTTACTTCGCCGACGTGTCGGCGCTTCCCGTCGCGCCGCCGGCGCCCGCGGTGCAGCCCGGCGGGTCGAGCGGCACCTGGCGCATCGACTGCGGCCGCGACGAGGAAGGCCGCCACAACTCCGACAACGTGGTGATCAGCCCCGGCGTGGCCGGCGGGGCGCACCACCTGCACGACTACGTCGGCAACGACTCCACCACCGCGTTCTCCACCGACACCTCCCTCGCCGCCGCCGGCACCACCTGCCAGGTCGGCGACAAGTCGACCTACTACTGGCCCGTGCTGCGCCTGCCCCGCGGCGACGCGCGCCAGACCGTGTTCGGGCGGATCCTCGTGCCGGACTCGGTGCTGATCGAGTACCAGGGCAGCCCGGTCACCAACGTCGTCCCCATGCCGCGCTTCCTGCGCGCCAACACCGGCAACCCGCACGGGTACACACAAGGCGGCGTCGGCACCGACCACGTGCAGTGGACATGCTCCGGCAGCCGCGACCACGTCGGGCGCCAGTACCCGCGCTGCCCGGCCGGCCAGCAGGTCGTGCGATTGTTCGACTTCCCGAGCTGCTGGAACGGTCGCACCACCGACAGCGCCAACCACAAGTCGCACCTGGTCTTCCCCGCCGCGAACGGCGCGTGCCAGGCCGGCACGTTCGCCGTCCCGCGCCTGCACCTGGAGATCTCCTACACCGTGCCGGCCGGTGCGGAGTACGCGATCGACTCGTTCCCGGAGGAGCTGAGCAACCCCGTCTCCGACCACGCCGACTTCATCGACGTGATGCCGGACGCGCTGATGGCGACCGTCGTCGACTGCGTGAACTCGGGTAAGCACTGCTCAGCGTGACGACTGTGGCTTTGGTCACGGTTCGGTATCCGCTGAACTGAACCCCGCTCGCCATCCGTGTGCCCCTCGTGGAGGTGAGGAGATCCCGCACCTTGCGGGACTCGGGAGGGTGGTAGCGGATGGCCGGGTTGAGGACCCGTCATCGCCAGCAGGTCGCCGACGAGGCTCTCGTGCGCTCGCTGTTCGAGGAGCACGGCAAGGCGATGCTGGCGTACGCCACAAGGCTGCTCGGTGATCGGGCAGCGGCGGAAGACGTCGTGCAGGAGGCATTGGTGCGCGCTTGGCGACACCCCGAAAGCCTGGTCAACGGCAAGGGCTCGGTGCGTGGCTGGCTGCTGACCGTGGTGCGGAACCTGGTCACGGACAAGATCCGGGCGCGGGCCGCGCGGCCCACGGAGGTGGCGGAGTCGCCGACCACCGTGCCGGTGGCGCGCGACCACTCCGACCAGGTCGTGGACTCGATGGTGGTGCTCGCGGCGCTGGACGACCTGAGCGCCGAGCACCGCGAAGTGCTGGAACACGTGTACCTGCACGGGCGGACGGTCGGCGAGACCGCCGAGAAACTGGGCATACCACCGGGCACCGTGAAATCGCGCTCGTACTACGGGTTGCGCGCTTTGCGTGAGCAGTTCCGGTCGCAGCGACTGGGAGTGGGGGCCGCGTGATGAACACTTCGCACAGCGACCGGTTCGACCTCGAGGCCTACGTGGCCGGCGAGGCGGGCACGACCGACCAGCAGGACGTCGAGCAGCACCTGACGACCTGCGCGGAGTGCCGGGAGGAGGTGGAGTCATTGCGTGAGATGCAGGAGTTCCTGGGCGCGTTGCCGCCCGAGGCGCTGCTCGACGGGCCGCCGGACGACGCGGACCTGCTGCTGCAACGCACCTTGCGGCAGATCAGGTCGGAGTCGGCGGGTGCCCGCGGCCGGGGCCGGATCCTGGCCGCGTCGGCGGCGGTCGTCGTCGCCGCGGCGGCGCTGGGCGCGGGCGTGCTCGTCGGAAAGTCGGGCGACAGCGGGGCAGGGACGGCCGTCGCCGCGCCGCCGGTGTCCGCGCCGGCCACGGTGGCACCGGGAACCCGCTTCGTGACGGGGGAATCCGCCTCGGGGGCGCGGCTCAACGTCGCCGTCACCCCGGCAGCCGGCTGGGTGCGGCTCAACGCGTCCGTCACCGGCATCCCGCAGGGGCAGAAGTGCCGGCTCGTGGTGGTCGGCAAGGACGGCAGCCGTGAGATCGCCGGCAACTGGCTGGTGTCGGACAAGGCCGCGAGCGACGGCGTGAACCTCGACGGCTCGGCGCTCGTCGACCCGGCGAACGTCGCGTCGGTGCTCGTGGAGAACACCGACGGGCACCAGTTCGTGTCGGCCTCGCTGTAGGTTCGTCGCAAGGCGCTGCCCGTTCGTCCAGTGTGGACTGGATGAACGGGCAGCGCCTTTTTGCTGTCCTGGCAAGGAGTTCCCGTTTCAGGCAGATGTGACCGCCGTCACGAAACTTCGGTGAACCCTCACGGGGACCACACCCGTGTACCGGTCATCGAAGGCTCGCCATCTCCGGCAGCCGGCTCTGACAGGGAGAAATCCGAAATGTTGCGTACTCGAGTTGCGATGCTCGCCGCCCTGGTGGCGACGGGTGTGGCGGCGCTGACGGCGTGCGGTTCCACCGCCGGCACGCCGAGTGCCGCTCCGGCCGGTGCCGGGGGCGCCGACCTGGCCTCGTCGGTCAACTTCCTGACCGGCACGGCCCAGGAGAACGGTGCACCGCAGAACACCGGCGACTTCGCCGACCCGGCCGACACCAACGCCGCCGAGCAGTGGGTGGAGCTCGACGCCGGTTCCGCGTCCGGCCTGAACCCGGTGGTGCTGAACGGAAAGGGCTTCCTGCTCTACCGCTTCGACAAGGACAGCCCGAAGCCGCCGACGTCCAACTGCAACGGTGACTGCGCCAAGACCTGGCCGCCGGTCACGGTGAAGGCGGGCGGCAAGGTGTTCCTCAACGGCATCGACAAGAACGACGTCGGCTTCGTCAAGCGCCAGGACGGCACGCTGCAGGTCACGATCGGCAACTGGCCGGTGTACAAGTTCAGCGGCGACTCGCAGCCGGGCCAGGCCAAGGGCCAGGGCGTGGGCGGCACGTGGTTCGGCGTCACGCCGGAGGGTGGCAAGGCCCAGACCTCGCAGGAGGGCACCGACCCGACGACCGGTGTCGACTACAAGACCGGTACCGCCAAGGAAAACGGCGCGGACATGACCCAGGGCGACGACTACAAGGGCCCGCGTACCGACGACGCCGCGATGAAGTGGGTCCAGCTGACCCGCGGTTCGGCCGGTGGCCTGAACCCGATCGTCCACGACGGTGCCGGCATGACGCTCTACCGCTTCGACAAGGACAGCCCGAAGCCCCCGACGTCCAACTGCAACGGTGACTGCGCCAAGACCTGGCCGCCAGTGCTCGTGAAGCCGGGTTCGCGCATCTTCGTCAACGGTGTTCCCGCCGCCAAGATCGGCATCCTGACCCGCGCCGACGGTTCCCGCCAGGTCACCATCGGCGGCTGGGCGCTCTACCGCTTCTCCGGCGACAAGAAGCCGGGCGACATCAACGGTGAAGGCGTCGGCGGCACCTGGTTCGCCATCTCGCCGAACGGTGGCAAGGTCCTGCCGAAGGGTGGCGCCCCCGCCTCCAGCGGCCAGGCGGCTCCGCCGGCGTCGTCTTCCTCGACCGCGACCCCGCCGTCCTCGAGCACCACGACTCCTCCCGGTGGCGTGACCCTCGGCAACGGCAGCGCGATCCTCGACAGCGGCATCAACTTCTCCGAGCCCAACGGTTCCTTCGGGGTCTCGGGCCCGGGTTGCGTCGCCAACCCGCAGCCGACGCAGGTCTCCTCGATCCAGCTCAGCGGCGGCCCGGTGAAGCTCTGGAAGGGCCCGAACTGCACCGGCCAGTCGATGGTCATCACGGCCAGCGTGCCCGACCTGAGCAAGATCGGTTTCGACAAGCAGGTCGCCTCGATCCGCTTCGGCGACAAGTGAAGTAACCACTAGCCGAAGAGCCGGGGTGTGCGCCGACGGGGGGTGCACACACCGGCTCTTCCTTTTACGCGATGTGGCGGGAATGGCCGGACCAGAACGGTTCGGCCAGTTTTCGTTTGTCCACTTTGCCCACCGGGGTGAGGGGGAGCTCGGCGGCGAAGTCCACGGTGGACGGTACGAAGTGGTCGCCGCCCAGTGCTTCGCGTACGTGGTGGCGCAGTTCTGCCTCTGTTGCTTTTGCGTGGGTGACGACGACGGCGTGCACCAGCTCCCCCTCGCCGTTCTGCCCGGGCACCGCGAAGACGGCCGCGGCTTTGACGGCGGGGTGCGTGAGCAGGGTGTGCTCTATGGCGGTCGAGGGGACCTTGGTGCCGTGCTCGCCGGTGATGATCACGTCGGCGATGCGGTCGTGGAGGTAGAGGTAACCCTCGTCGTCGAAGTGGCCCAGGTCGCCGGTGGGGAGCCAGCGGTCGGCGATCGGTGGTTCGCCGTGGTAGCCGTCCATCATGGACAGTCCGCGCACGAGGATCTCACCGTTTTCCGTGCGGGCTTCCATGCCCGGGACGATTCGTCCCACGGAGCCGAGTCGGTGGGCTTTCGTGAGTTCTTCCGCGGAGATGCTCGCGATCATCGGCGCTTCGGTCAGGCCGTATCCCTGGCCGACTATCGAGCCGAAGGCGTCGAGCGCCTGGGCGAGCCTGTTGGGCGGAAGCGGGGCGGCGCCGAGTGAGAGGGATTTCAGGCTGGAGACGTCGGTGCGCGCCAGCGCCGGGCTGTCGAGGACCTTGGCCAGCCTGGGCGGCGTGAGGGCGAGGCTGGTGACTCGGTGGGTCTCGATGTCGTTCAGGAGTTCTTCGGCGTCGAAGCTCGTGCGGAGGACCACTTTGTTGCCGCTGAGGAGCGCCCCGAGCGCCGCGGCGTTGCCGGTCATGTGCGTGAGCGGGGCGGTGACGAGGACGGTTTGGGTGCCGTCGGGGGAGAAGATGTGGGCCATGCCGTCGTAGATGCCGGTGTGGCGGATGAGCTTCGGCGCCCCGGTGGTGCCGCCGGTGGGGAAGATCGCGGTGACCCGGTCGGGAAGGGTGTCCGGAGTGGACGGTTCGTTGGTGGCAAGCTCGTCGAGGTCGAGCAGGGTCGCCCCGGTTTTCTCGAGGGCGGCCTGTCGGGCCGGCTTGCTCGCCGACGCCGCGACGAGCAGCACTTCCAGCCCCCGCAACTGCGCGGCGACCTGCGCGACGATCACTTCGGGCCGGTTGGGCGAGTCGATGGCCACGATGCCGGTCTTGGTGCTGAGGCCGGTGTGGATTCGGCGGAGCGTGTCGGCTGCGGCGCGGTAGGTGGTAACGCGCCCTTCGTGGTGGAAGAGCACGGTGTCGCCGCCCTGGTCGAGCATGGTGAGGACGCGGGTCAGGAAGAAGCTCACCTGCGGCACGGTAGCCCTATCCGCTCCGGCCCATGCGGTGCAGCAGCATCGCTTGTGGCGTCGGGCCGGGTGTTCCGTGCGGCGAGGTGAAGAAGCGGTTCTGCTCTCGGCCGAGGTGGGGGTTTCGGCGAGGCCGGCGTAGATGGTGTCGAGGTGAGTGGTGATCCGGGTGACGAGGACTTCGTCGGGCCGAGCTTCCCATGGTGCGGGGGTGGGGGCGACGGCACGTTGGAATCCGCGGGGTGGTCCTCTGAAAACTTCCTGGGTGGCAAGGTTTCTAACGAACGGTCGCCTACTGCCACTCGAACGTGTCCGAGTCGGGCAGGCGATCCGACGGAGTTGTCCACACCGAGGCCGAGTTGTGGATAACTCCGCCTCAGCCGGGCTTCTGAACGATTTTCGTCGGGGGTGGGCGATAGACTGGACGTGGGACGCCCCCCTGGGAGGGCGGGGGATTTCGGTGGGTCGATTCCGCCGATTCAGGGTTGCCGGAATGGTGTAGACGCGTTCACTGGCGGTGGGTTGGGCATTGGGAACTCGGCCAAGTCGCCGAGTCAACCGTGGTCGTGTGCGCGCGTATTCGCAGATTCCGGACATCACGCACCCTTCGGTCGGAAGGTTTTCGCCGGTCACTCCCAGGGGTTACCGTGGGCGCACTGGAGGGAGTGCCATGAAGCGAGTCGTGCAGGTGGTGGCCGCGGTGGCGGTGGCGGTCGTGACGGTGGGGGCCGTGCCCGGGGCCGCGGGGGCTCGGGAGCTGACGTCGAGGCAGTTGGCGGGGCAGCGGGTCATCTACTCGTACGCCGGGTTGACGCCGCCGGACCAACTGCTGCAGCGGATTCGTGCGGGCGAAGCGGGTGGGGTGATCTTCTTCGGCGAGAACATCTCGTCGAGCGGCCAGATCGCGGGCGTGGTGAAGCAGCTTCGCGACGCGGCGGCGCAGAGCCCGGTGCACGAGCCGTTGCTGTTGATGACCGACCAGGAAGGCGGGCAGGTCCGGCGGCTGCCGGGTGAGCCGACGCTGTCGGAGAAGCAGGTGGGGCAGTCGGCGAACCCGGAGGCGGCGGCGAAGGCGGCCGGGACGGGCGCCGGCAAGAACCTCGCGGGCGTGGGGATGAACGTCAACCTCTCGCCGGTGCTCGACGTCTACCGGCAGGCCGGGAATTTCATCGACGAGTACGGCCGCTCGTACTCGAGCGACGCCACCACGGCGGGCAAGCTGGGCCGCGACTTCGTCGCCGCGGAGCAGGCCACGGGCGTCGCGTCGACGGCGAAGCACTTTCCCGGGCTGGGGGCGGCGCCGGCGGGGAGCAACACGGACGTCGCGCCGTTGACGTTGAACGTGCCGCTTCCGGAGCTGCGTACGAAGGACGAAGCGCCGTACGCGGGGACGGCGGCGAAGCTCGTGATGCTGTCGTGGGCCGTGTATCCGGCGCTCGACGCAAGTCACCCGGCGGGCCTCTCGCCGACGGTGGTGCAGAACGAACTGCGCCAGCGCGACGGGTTCCGCGGCGTCACCATCACCGACGCCCTCGAGGCCGGCGCCCTCCAGGCCTACGGTGACACGGGCAACCGCGCGGTGCTGGCGGCGAAGGCGGGCGTCGACCTGATCCTCGCCTCCGGGCGTGACGTCAACCAAGGTGACGCGGCGGCCGACGCCCTGGCCAAGAACCTCGGCGGGATTCCGGACTTCACGGCGTCGGTGGAGCGGATTTCGGCTCTGCGCAAGGGATTGTCCTAGCGTACGGCGAACCGTCGCAGGCCCGGCGTCGTCACGGCGACGGCCGCGACCGCGGCCACGCACAGCAACCCGCCGCTGACGAGTGACGCCAACGCCGACGTCGGCGCCGCCACCAATCCGGCGCGCAGGTTGCCGAGATCCGGCCCCGCCTGTCCGACGATCTGCTCCGCGGCAGCGACGCGGCCGAGCAGCTCGTCGGGCGTGTGCAGCTGAACCACCGTGCTCCGCGAAACCACCGACACCGTGTCCGCCGCACCCGCCAGCGCCAGGAAACCCAGGCCCAGCACGGATTCGTGGTGAGCCCGAACAGCGTCAGCGCGAGCCCCCAAGCGGCCGACCCGGCCAGCATCACCACCCCCGGCCGCGGCAGGCGGGTGAAGACGCCGGAGAACACCGACGCCGCGACGCCGCCGACGGCGATCGCGGTCAGGAACAGACCGAGGGTGCGCGGGTTGCCGCCGAAGCGTTCGGCGTTGACGAGCGGGAAGAGGCTCATCGGCATGGACAGGACCATCGCGGCGAGGTCCGTGAGCAGCGCACCGCGGACGGCGGGCGTGCGGACGAGGAACGCGAGACCGTCGGAGATGCCGCGCAGGCCGGGGCGCGCGGAGTCGCCGGGTTGCATGGCGGGCAGGCCGAAGGCGCCGTAGAACGCGCAGCCGAACGTCACCGCGTCGACCGCGTAGCAGCCGGTCACGCCGGCCCAGCCGATGAGCACGCCGCCGATCGCCGGGCCCAGCAACATGCAGCCCTGGAAGGAGATCCGGTTGAGCGCGAGCCCGGCGGCGACCTGTTCGCGAGGTAGCAGCCGGGGGATGAACGTGCGCGACGCCGGCCCGGCGCCCGCGACGAAACACGACTGCACCGCGAGGATCCCCAGCACCCCGCCGACGGGGAACCCCGGCACGGCGCTCTGCGCGACCAGCAACACCGAGCACGCGGCCTGCGCCACCGTCGTCACCAGGTAGAACCGCCGCCGGTCGACGCGGTCCACGAGCGAGCCCGCGAACAACCCGAACACGACGATCGGGACCGCCCGCGCGAGCCCGACGGCGCCCGTCCACACCGTGCTGCCCGTGCGTTCCCAGACCTGGAACAGCACGGCCACGAGCGTCAGCTGCGCGCCGAGCACCGAGCACGTGCGCCCGATCCACAGGCGCCGGAACTGCGGCGACGTGCGCAACGGCGTCACGTCGAGCAGCTGCGCTCTCATTGCCAGGCCTCGTCGCCTTCGAGCTTCTCGGCGATGCGGTCGTGGAAGCTCTTGCGCGCCAACGCTTTCTCGACGTCCACGACCACCTTGCTCAGCGGGTACGGGATCTCGGCCTCGAGGTCGACCAGTGCCGCCTCGGTCGCGCGCCACTCCGCCGCGAGCCGGTCGACGATCGCCTCGGCCTTGGGGGTGAGCACCACCTTCTTGCTGCGCGCGTCGTCGCCCGTGGTGGTGGTGACCAGGCCGGCCTTGCGCATGGCGGCCACCTTCTGGCTCAACGCCGAGTGTGTCCGCTCGACCGACGCCGCCAGCTCGGTGATCGTCATCGGCCCGCGCGCGTGCAGGCGCAGGAGCTCCATGACGAAGCTCGGTTTGAGGCCCTCGATGCCGCGCTCGGTGTAGAGGCGGCCGATGTCGTCGTCCATGGCGTTCTGGAGCAGGCGCATGGGGCGCCAGAGGCTCTGCTCGGTGGGGTCGGTGAACTCGGGCATGAGGGGAGTGTAACAGAGCTTATATAAGCGCTGTTGCATCTGGGCCGTTCGAAGGAAAGTGTTCCGGTGACTGGGAAGTCGGCTGATCTGATGTGGCACAAGGGAAAACTCGTGCCGCGAGGCCGGTTCGGAAGTCGATCACGCGGGTAATTTCCCTTCGCCGGCAAAGGATTCCCCACCGTGGCCGGCCTGGAGGATGCATGCGTCTTGAGCCGAGGTTCACCCGTCGGGCGGTATTCACAGCGGCGTTCGCGGGGATGGCCGTGAGTGCGTGCGGGGCGGTGTCGCGGCGGGTGCCGGCGGGGGCGCCACCGCAGCCGTCTTCTTCGCCGCCGCCACCTCCGCCACCTCCGCCGAATGCGCTGGCCACGAGCTTGCTCGTCGGCTTCTGCGGCGCGCCGCACGCGAAAGCCCTCGGCGAGATGACCGGTGATCTCGCGGCGGCCGGGCGCGAGCTCGTCGGGCAGGCTGGCGCGTATCGGACGGCGGTGACGCCCGTCGTCGAGCTGATCGCGACGGCCGCCCACCGCACACCCGGGCCCGACGGCAGGTACCGCACCCGCGCGTCCGACAGCACGATCGCCGACTACCTCGCCGAAGCACGGGCGCTCAAGGGTGTGCTGCTGCTCGACATCCAGCCCGGCCGGGCGGATTTCCTGCCCGAGGTGCGGGCGTACGAGCGGTGGCTGGCCGAGCCGGACGTCGGCGTCGCGCTCGACCCGGAGTGGGCCGTCGAGCCGGGTGTGGTGCCGGGCGAGAGGTTCGGGCGGACGACGGGCGCCGAACTCGACGGCGTCGCGACCTACCTCGCGCAGCTCGCGCACGACCGTCGGCTGCCGGACAAGATCATGGCGTACCACCAGGTCGCGGCTTCGATCGTCCGCGACGAGGCGGCGCTGCGCCCGCACCCGGGCGTGTCGGTCGTGAAGGTCGTCGACGGCATCGGCAGCGCGGCCGCGAAGAAGGCGACCTGGCGCACGCTCATGGCGGCCAAACCGGAGCACGTGCTGGCCGGTTTCAAGCTGTTCTACGAGGAGGACACCCGCCACGGCGCCGCGCTGATGACCCCGTCCGAGGTACTCGCGCTCACGCCGAAACCCGCGTACGTCGTGTATGAGTAAGCGCCCCCGATCCGGGTGACACCCACGCGTGTGGTCCTCCGCTCGGCGCCGGGCGGAACGGGCACTCTTGCTGCGGACCCTCCACGACGGGAGCAGCTCGCATGCACGCCTGGTGGCCCCTCGCGACGGTCGCCGCGGTGTTCGCGGCGCTCGCCCTGGTGCACCTCCGCCGCTCGGCCCTGCCGCGCGGCACCGGGCAGCCGGCCGCGGCGCCTTCGCCCCGGCGGCTGCTGTCTCCTGAACCGCCTGTTGTCGCCGCCCAGCGCGGCCGCGCCCGCCACCGCCTGGAACCGGCCACCCGCTCTCGGCTCGAGGCCGACCCCCTGGCGCGCTACCCCGTGGCACGGCAGCGCCCGGTTCCCAACGCCGTCGCCCAGCGCCCCACCGGCCCGGCCTCGACGCCGACGCAACCCTTCGCGCTCCCGCAGCCCCGCACCCGCGAAACCGGCTCACGCAACTGGCCCGCGGCCGCACCCCCGCGCCCCACCCCGCCGACCCGCCGCCGCACCCGCCCCGGCAAGATCATCCCCGACCCGGCCTGGCCGGGGCCCCCGGTCTCCCGGCCCCGCCCGGCGGCTCCCGATCCGCCCGGACGGGACCGGGAACCGCGCACCCGGCCGAATCGCCGGGACCGCAACCGCCCTGCCGATTGACGTCGGTTTCCCGGCTGCGGCGAACCTGGCTTCGGAGCGGGGCCGTCGAGCTGTGTGCAGCTCCGGTGATCCGTGTTGGCGAGGGTGTCGGTGGGATCGTCACCGCTTCGACGATTGACCCGGCCGCGGCGGCCTGGCTTGGGAACGTCGACTGCCGCGAACCTGGCTTCGGAACAGGGCCGGGGAGCTGTCTGCCGTTTCCGTGATTGATGGCGAGTCTCCGGGCCAGCGCACCGAGATCCCGGCGGCGGGAACGGAAGCGCTCGCTGTTCAGCGGCCGGTCGGTGGCGTCGTGTTGACGGTCGACCGAGATCAAAACCGGTGCTCTCGGAGATCGCGGTCACCCGGACGGTTGACGGGAGCCGCGGCCGGGTACGTAAGAGGCAGCCCGCCGCTGTGGTCCCTCCCCCCACCTCTGCGGCGGCGGGCGCGGGCCGGGCCTCGACTGCGAGGCCCGGCCCTGCTCCTGTCCTACGTGGACGGAACTGCCGGCTCGCCCGGGCACGTGCCCGTGGCCGTCCGACCGGTGCTGAAGAACTCCACCGCCTTCGAGCCGCACGCCACGAGGTCGAGGGAGCCGTGCGCGCCGTTGTCGACGGTGAGGAGGGAGCCGCCGATCGTCCGGCGCATGTCCCGAGCCCAGGAGGCCGGGGTGGTCGTCTCGGTGCGGTGGCCCACCAGTTGGAGCGGGCTCGAGCCGCGGGTGAGGTGCCAGGGCTGTTGAGGCAGCGGCCATCCCGCGCACCAGTGCTGGTAGCCGGCCATGCCGTGGAACAGCGGTGACGACGCCTGCCGCTGCTGTTCCTCGCGCCACATCGCGGGTTCGCTCGGGTCGGCGCCCTGGTCGTTGCACAGCACGGAAACCTGCATGAGCAAGCCCGCGAAGTGGCTGTCCTCGAGGCCGAAGCCGGTGAACTCCGGTTCGTTCCCGACGAGCGGCGGGTTCGTGCCGTCGCGCAGGGCGGTGAGGGTGTCGGCCATGGCCGGCCAGTGGGATTGCTGGTACGTCAGCACGGTGCGGAGGTTGCCGCCGCCGAAGGTGAGCGGTTTGCCGTCGGCGGTGACCTGGCGCGGGTGGGCGTCGAGGCCGGCGGCGAGGGCGGTGACGTCCGCGCGGATCTTCGCGGCGTCGGTGCCCAGGTGGTACTGGCCGTCGCGCGCGGCGAGCCAGGCGGCGAATCGGGAGAAGTTGGCTTCGGCGGCGTCGACCTGGCCGTCGTTCATCGTGCGGAGGCTGAAGTCGGGCGGCATGACGGAGTCGAGCAGCATGCGGTCGACGTGCTGGTCGTAGCGGCTGCGGTACACGGCGCCGAGCGCGGTGCCCCACGAAACCCCGTAGAAGCTGATCTTCTGCTCGCCCAAGGCGATCCGGATCTGGTCGAGGTCGCGCGCGACGACGTCGGTGGAGAGGCTCGCGATGAACTCCGGGTCATACGCGGTGCAGCGAGCGTTCTGCTTGGCCGTCTGCTCGTAGCCCTGCCGGTACTGCTCGGCGGGCGGCGCGCTCGGGTCGGGGTTCGGGCCGTCTTCGGGCGCGATGTCGCATTCCTTGCCGTCGCTGAAGCCGACGCCGCGTGGGTCGAAGCCGACGATGTCGTGGTCCACACCCATGCCCGCCACGGTCGTGTGGCTCAGGGTGACCGGCGTGTCGAGTCCGGAGTTGCCCGGCCCGCCGGGGTTCACCACGATCACGCCCTGGCGCTTCTCCGGTGCCGTCGCTTTCAACCGGCTGACCATCAGGTCGAGGCGGCGGCCGTCGGGGTGGGCGTAGTCGAGCGGGACGGAGACCTTCGCGCACTCGGTGCGCGCGTCGGTCTGGTCCCACTCCTTGATCAGGGTGCGGCACGGGGTCCAGGCGAGTGCCGCGGGCGTGGCCGCGACGACCGCCGGCAGCGCGACGACGATCGCCAGCAAGGGGACGAGCTTCTTCATGATGATCATGATCGCGGTGCGCGCGGCGGCCTGCCTCGGGCGATCGGGTCACAAACCCGGCCGATCGGCTGATGTGCGGTCCGGAGGTAGCCTGGCGCGACGGTCGCCGGCGAAAGGATTTCGATGCTGCCCCTGTCCGAAGTCACGGTGGTTTCCCTCGAACAGGCCGTGGCGGCGCCGTTCGCGACGCGGCAGCTGGCCGACCTCGGCGCGCGCGTGATCAAGGTCGAGCGGCCGGGTTCGGGCGATTTCGCGCGGTCGTACGATGCCACCGTGCGCGGGCTGTCGAGCCATTTCGTGTGGCTCAACCGCAACAAGGAGTCGATCGCGCTGGATCTCAAGGAGCCGGGGCAACGGCGGGTCCTCGACGCGTTGCTGGAGCGCGCGGACGTGTTCGTGCAGAACCTCGCGCCGGGCGCGGCTTCGCGGCTCGGGCTCGGGCCGGAGGAGCTGCTGGCGCGGCACCCACGGCTGATCGTCTGCGGCATCTCCGGCTACGGCACCGACGGCCCGTACCGCGACAAGAAGGCCTACGACCTGTTGGTGCAGTGCGAAACCGGCGTCCCCGCGCTCACCGGATCGCCCGACGAACCGGCGAAGACAGGCATCCCGGTCGCGGATCTGGCCGGCGGGATGTACGCGTACAGCGGGATCCTTTCGGCGCTGTACGAGCGCGAACGGACCGGTCGCGGGCAGGCGTTCGAGGTGTCGCTGTTCGACGCGCTCACCGAGTGGGTCGGGTTTCCGCTGTACTACACGGTTTACGGCGGCACCCAACCGGCGCGAACGGGACTTTCGCACGCGGCCATCGCCCCGTATGGGCCGTACGTGTGCGGCGACGGCGAGACGATCTTCCTCGCCGTGCAGAACGACCGCGAGTGGCGGCGGCTGTGCGCCGACGTGCTGGGTCGGGCCGACGTCGCGGATTCCTTCGCCACCAACGACGAACGCTCGGCCCGGCGCGACGAGCTGCGGGTGGTGATCGAGGACGCCTTCGCGCCGCTGGACTCGGCGACGGTGCTCGCCCGCCTGGATGCGGCGTCGATCGCCAACGCACGGCTGCGGACGATCTCGCAGCTGGCCGAGCATCCGCAGCTGGCCGAGCGCGAGCGTTGGGGCACAGTGGATTCGCCGGTGGGGCCGTTGCGGGCATTGGTTCCGCCGGTGACGGTGGCGGGGCGGGAGCCGCGGTTCGACCCGATCCCGGACGTGGGGGAGCACACTTCGGCATTGCTGGCGGAGCTGGGTTTTTCCGGGGGTATGCCGGACTGACGGGTTTTGCCGGCGTTTTTTGTCGGGGGCGGGTGCGATGCTTCCGGCATGATCCCCGTGCTGATCTTGATCGACGTCCAGAACAACATGCTCCTCCCGCCCGAACCGGTGCCTTCCGCGGCCACCGTCGCCCCGGCGATCGAAACAGTGCTTTCCCGCGCGCGTGCCGCCGGCGCGCCGGTGGTGCACGTGCGCAACAACGGCACCGACGACGATCCCGACGTACCCGGAACGCCGGGCTGGGCCCTGGTCCACGACGTGCTCCCGGGCGAACACGTGGTGGACAAGACCACCGCCGACTCCTTCGCCGACACCCCTCTGTCCACGCTCGTGCCCACCGGCGCACCCCTCGTCGTCGCCGGCATGCAAAGCGACTTCTGCGTCCGCGCAACCACCCTGGAAGCCCTCCGGCGCGGCCACCCGGTCACCTTGGTCACCGACGCCCACGCCACCTACGACGGCTCCGTTCCCGCCGCCGAGGCCTCCGCCGCGGTCGCCGCCGAGCTGGCCGCCGCGGGCGCGTCGCTGACCTCGAGCGAGGTGGTCCACTTCGGCTGAAGGGGGATCGCGGCTGCCGGGTTGGGCATCGCGAGGTAGGGTAAGTCATCGGGTGATGACATCAACTGATGACTGAGGTGTGGCGCGATGTCCGACATGGGCGAGATGCGTGGAACACCCAGGCGGCTCGCTTCGTGCGCGCTGCCGGGGTGGGCCGGTGAGGTGATGCCGCGCGGGCTTTTGCCTGGTGGGCGGTGGTTTCCTGGGCGATCCGGATGCGGTCTCGGCGACTTGGCGGACGCGCGGGCAGCCTGTGTGTGCGCTGCGGGTTTGTCGTGAGCGGCCGGCAGAAGCCGCCCGTACGCGGCTCGGGCGAGGTGCCGGAGTGCGGTGTGCCCGCGGCCGATGACGCACCACGGCGCTCCGCGAGCGCCGCCGATTCGCAGGTGCGCGGCCCGGGCGCGGCGCCGGAGTTGGGCAGCTCGGCGCTCGGCCCGGACAGAAGGCGGGCCGAGCGCGAGGTGGCGGAACCTGCCGGGGCTGAGTGGCAAGTGCGCGGCCGGGGATGGGGCGGGCCGGCGTCTGGTGTGTCAGGTGGGCGGGCCCTGGGTGCCGAGGGAGAGGCCGCCGGGCGCAGCAGCGCTGAGGAATCGGCGCGGGGTCCGGAGCCGGCGTCGGAGTGGGGCAGCAGTGTTCGTGAGGTGCCCGGCGCGCGGGCCGGCCGCGCGGCGACCGACGTGGCCGAGAGCGGCGCGGCACAGCGAACCGCGCGGGGGTTGGTGCCCACGCTGGTGTTCCTCGGGCTCGTCGTGGCGGTGATCAGCAGTCTGGGGGCGCCGCTGATTCCGGCGGTGGCTGTGGTGCACCGGGTGTCGTTGGGGGATGCGCAGTGGTCGTTGACGGTGACGTTGGTGGTCGGGGCGATGGTGACGCCCGTGATGGGGCGGCTGGGGGACGGGCCCGCGCGGCGGCGCGTGATGCTGGCCGGGCTGGGGCTCGTGGTGGTGGGGTGTGTGCTGGCGGCGTTGCCCTTCGGGTTCGTGGCGTTGCTGGTGGGGCGGGGGTTGCAGGGAGCGGGGCTGGGGCTGACGCCGCTGACGATCGTGGTGGCGCGGGAAGCGTTGGTGCCCGCGAGGGCGAGGCCGACGATGGCGGTCCTGTCGATCACGACGGTCGCGGGGGTCGGGCTCGGGTATCCGGTGACCGGGCTGATCACGGAGCTGGGTGGGCTGCAGGCGGCGTACTGGTTCGGGGCCGTGGTGGCCGCGGTTGCGTTGGTGGCGGCGATCAGGGTCTTGCCCCACGCCGGGAACGCCCAGGCGAAGCGGCTGGACGTGCCGGGGGCGATTTTGCTGGGCGTGGGGCTTGGCGCGTTGCTGCTGTGGATCAGCAAGGGTGAGGAGTGGGGCTGGGGTTCGGCGGCGTCGATCGGTTCGGTGGTCGTCGCGGTGGGCGGGCTCGTCGCGTGGGTGTGGCATGAGGGACGCAGTGGCCACCCGCTCGTGGAGCTGCGGTTGCTGCGGCTGCCGGGGGTGCTGGCGGCGGACGTCGCGGCATTGCTGTCGGGCACGGGGATGTATCTGCTGACGTCGTTGATGGTGCAGTTCGTCCAGACGCCGCCGGCCGACGGCGGGCTCGGGGGGTCCGTGGTGGTGGCGGGGCTGGTGTTGCTGCCGTTCTCGATCGGGAGCCTGCTCGCCAGCCGGATCGCGGCGCCGGTGATCCGGCGGGGGTGGGGGCGCGTGCTGATTCCCGGAGCTGCGCTGGTCGGGCTCGTGAGCGTCGGCGCGTTCGGCTTCGTGCGGCACGACTACGTGGTGCTCACCGTCGTCATGGCGGCCACGGGGCTCGCCGTCGGCACGGTGTTCGCCGTGCTGCCCGGCATGATCACGCGTGGCGCGCCTCCGCACGAGACGGGCAGTGCGATGAGCTTCAACCAGGTGCTGCGCTACGTCGGCTACTCCACCGGCAGCGCCCTCAGCGCCGCGATCCTCGTCGCGCACACGCCGGACGGGCAGCACTTCCCGAACGCCGTCGGCTACACGGTCGCGGCCTTCGCCGGGGTGGCGGTGTGGGTCCTGGCCGCTGCGTTCGGCATGCTGCTGCCCGGAAAAACGACCGAAGGAGCGCGCCGATGACCGACCGACCCACCCCGCGGCGACGGGATGCCGGGAGAACGCGGGCCGCGCTGCTGGCGGCCGCGGCGGAGTTGTTCGCAGAGCGCGGGTACGCGCAGGCCACGATCCGCGACATCGGCGAGCGCGCGGGCGTCGATCCGGCCATGATCGCGCGGTACTTCGGGGGGAAAGCGCAGCTGTACGTCGCCGTGTTGCAGGAGGAGACCGGCGACGAGGAGCTGGCCGACCTCGGGGACGCCGAGCGGTTGCGCGGGCTGGTCGGGCGCGCAGTGCGGCAGGGGCCGGAGCCGTTGTACCAGGTTGCGCTCCACCCGCACGACGACGTGAAGGCCAACGAGTTCTCCCGGGAAGAGCTGCATCGGCGGATCGTGACACCGCTCGCGCGCCGGCTGGCCGCCGAAGGTGTCGAGCAGGCGCAGGCGCGCGCGGAGTTGCTGACGGCGGCGTTCGCCGGGGTGCTCATCGGGCGGACGTCGGGTGCGCTGCCGGAGCTCGCGGCGCTCGACGAGGAGAGCCTCGCGGCCTTGGTGACGCGGCTCGTGTCCTCTATGGAGTGAACCCACCGGAACCTGTTTCGGGGTCGGCCGTCCTGGGTAGTGAGGAGCCGTCCACGAAGGGGAGTGCACATGCGGGGTAAGACGATCGCCGCGGGGATCGCGGTGGTGTTCACACTGACGGCCTGTTCGAGCGCCACACCACCACCGCCGGCCCACACCGCGCCGGTGAACGCGGACAAACCCGCGGTCCAGCACCAAACCCAGCAGTCCTTCCACGCCGAGCTCACCATCCAGGACCAGGGCCTCGGCCTGCTCGCCCTCGAGAACACCGGCAAGGACCCCGTGACGATCCAGGGCTGGCCGGCGCTGCAGTTCCTCGCCGCCGACGACTCGCCGCTCAAGGTGCCCACGCAGAACGTCGACATCCCCGGTGCGGGCCCGTCCATCACGCTGCGCCCGGGCACCAACGCCTTCGCCGGCGTCAAGTGGGAGACGGGTGACACAGGCAGCCCTGACACGTTCGTCGCGACCACCCTCAAGCTCACCCCGCCCCACGGCACGAGCGCGACGGTCGTCGACGTGATCGGCACGGACGGCAAGAAGGTCGGCTACCCCGAGTTCGACGTCACCTCCGTCAAGGTCGGCACACTGCAGCCCAGCACCCAGGGTGTGCTCGTCTTCTGACCACACCTCACCGGACGCGCAGATCGTCCAAAGCGGACAGATTCCACCGCATCCCGTGACCCGGACGATCCGGCGGGGACACGCGTCCGTTGTGGACGGCCAAGGTCTCCTGCAGTACGTCGTCGATCAGCGGGAAGTGTTCCACGTACGGGCAGTTCGGCACGGCTGCCGCCAGATGGACGTGCAGTTCCGGCAGGAAGTGCGGGCTCAGCGTCGCGCCGAACGCCTCCGCGACGGCCGAGATCCGCAGCCATTCGGTCACGCCACCCGTCAGCGGCACGTCCGGCTGTAGCACCGAAGCGGCGCGCGCATGCAGGTACGCCGCGAACTCGAACCGCCCGTGCAGGTGCTCGCCGACGGCGACGGGCACCGGCACGGCGGCGGCCAGCGTCGCGTGGCCGGTGACGTCGTCGGACGAAAGTGGCTCCTCCAGCCAGTAAACGCCGAGGTCCGCCAGCCGGGCCGCGGTCCACAACGCGGTCGGCAGGTCGAGGCGTTCGTTGGCGTCGATCATGATCCGCGCGTCGTCGCCCACGGCCTCGCGCACCGCGCGCACGCGGGCCACGTCTTCTTCCGCCCGCCGAGCGCCGACACGCAGCTTCACGGCGTGGTAGCCCTCGTCGAGGTACGCGCGCGTGCCGTCCACCAGCTGCTCCACCGACATCGCGTGTGTGGCCCGGCCGCTGCCGTAGATCTCGACGTCGTCGTGGTGCGCGCCGAGGAAGCGGAACAACGGCAGGCCTGCGCGGCGGGCACGCAGGTCCCACACCGCGATGTCCACTGCGGACAGTGCGGGCAGCGCGAGCCCGCGGCCGAGCCGGTGCGTGTCGTCGCGCACGCGTTGCCACACCTGTGGCCAGTGGTCGAGATCGGCGCCGACGACGTGGTCGCGGACCGTGCCGGTGAGCAGTGCGTGCACTCCGTCGGCGCCGCCGGTGAGCGCGTAGGTGAACCCGGTGCCGGTCGCGCCCTCGTCGTCGGTGACGGTGACGAGCAGGAGGTCGACCTTGGTCGCGCCGGAACCGCCGCGGCCGGCGCCGAGCGGAATCCGCGACCACGCCGTGGTGACGTCGGTGATCGAGGGCATGTCAGTCCTTTCCGGACGGACGGGTCCCGGTGGGCGAAACCGTGCCGTCGGAACCGGCCACGGTCACGGTGAGCGTGCCGATGCCCGACAGCGTCACGGAAACCTCGTCGCCGGCGGTCAACGGCCCGACGCCCGAAGGCGTGCCGGTGGCGATCACGTCGCCGACCTCCAGCGTCATCACCGTCGAGATGTAGGAAACCAGCTTCGCGACGCCCCAGATCAGGTGGCGGGTGTTCGAAGACTGCCGGTGCACACCGGCGACCGTGCAGTCGAGGTCGATCGCGTCGGCCGCGTCCGCCTCGTCGGTGGTGACCAGCCACGGGCCGAGCGGGGTGAACGTGTCGAACGACTTGCGCGTCGACCGGTCCTCCCCGCCCCGCATGGTGATGTCCAGCAGGCCGGTGTACGCGACGACGTGGTCGAGCGCCTCGGCTTCGCTCACGTTCCGCGCCCGCTTGCCGATCACCGCCGCCAGTTCGCCTTCCTGGTCCACGCGCCGGTCGGCGTAGGGCAGCCGGACCACACCGCCGTGTGCGATGATCGACGACGGAGCCTTGAGGAACACCGCGAGGTCGCTGATGTCGACCTTCAGCTCCATTTCGGACTTGTGGTCGCGGTAGTTCACCGGCGCCGCGACGATTTTCGACGGGTCGGGCACCGGTGCGTCCAGTGAAACTTCCGCCAGCGCCACGCTGTTCGTCGCAGAGGGCGCGGGCAGTGAGTCACGGACCTCGGCCCACCGGGCGAGCAACCGGCGCATCGCGCCCGGCTCGCCGTACCCGCCGGCCAGATCGCCGAGATCGACCACCCGGTCGTCGGCGAGGTAGCCGACCCGCCCGCCGTCGTAGGTCACCAGTCGCATGCGTGTCCGTCCCGTGGCCGGGGGCGGCCCGAGAAGCCGCCCGCTGAAAATTCCATCTGTACACGGACGGTATGACCCGGCCAGGCAGGAGTCAAGCCATTGACAGGCACGGAAGCCGTCTGCGACATTCGTCAGCATGCTGACGAAAAGTTCCTCGCGACGCGGCGGGCTGCTGGTGCTGGGTGGTGGCATCGGGGGCTTGGCCGCCGCGCTCGCCCTGGCCCGCGACGGCCACGCGGTGCGGGTGCTGGAGCAGGCACCCGAGTTCGCCGAGATCGGCGCCGGCCTGCAGGTCGGCCCCAACGCGTCCCGTGTGCTCGACCGCCTGGGCGTGCTGGAAGCGGTGACGCGCGACGCGTTCTTCCCCCGCAGCCTGGTGCTGCGCGACGCGATGACCGGCGAACGCATCACCTCGCTCGAGACCGAAGCGTCGTTCGAAGGCCGTTTCCGGCACCGGTACTTCGTGACGCACCGCGCGGACCTGCACCGGGCTCTCCTGGACGCCTGCCTGGCCACCGGAAAAGTCGAGCTCCTGGCGGGCAAGCATGTCGTCACCGTGCGACCCGACGCCACCGTGGACTGCGCCGACGGCTCCCGCTACGAAGCCGAAGCGCTCGTCGGCGCCGACGGTCTGCACTCACCGACCCGCGCCCTGCTCATCGGCGACGGCGAACCGGAGGACTGCGGTTACGTCGCCCACCGCGGCACCGTGCCCGTCGAGGAGGTCACCGGCGGCCTCACCGAGCCCGACAGCATGGTGATCTGGGTCGGCCCCGGCCTGCACCTCGTGCAGTACCCCGTGCGCAGCGGCAAGCTGTGCAACCAGGTCGCCACCTTCGACGCCCGCCGATACCCCGCGCAGCACGGTGATCTGAGCCGCCAGCTCGACGACGCTTTCCGCGGCACCTGCCCCGAGGTCGCCCGCGGCATCGCGCTGATCGACCGCTCGCGGCGCTGGGCGATGCTCGACCGGCCACCCGCGACGGGCTGGAGCCAGGGCCGCGTGACGCTCGTCGGCGACGCCGCGCATCCGATGCTGCAGTACCTCGCGCAGGGCGCGTGCCAGGCGATCGAGGACTCCGTCGCGCTCGCCGACAGCCTCGCCGCGCACGACGACGTCGAGACGGCTTTCCTTGCCTACGAGCGCATCCGCGCCCCTCGAACCGCCCGCGTGCAGACCACCGCCCGCACCTGGGGTGACCTTCTGCACCTCGACGGCGTCGGCGCGTTGCTGCGCGCCCATGCGCTCAAACCCCGCGCCGCCGACGACTTCGAGATCGTCGACTGGCTCTACGGATTCGACCCCACCAGCACCCAGCCCGCCCTCGCGGCGGCTCGAAGGAGGACCTCATGACCGTGACCACCGGCGAGGCCTACGAGCAGCTGGCCGCGCAGAGCGTCGGCACGCTCTGGCGCCACCTCGGCGACCTGTTCCCGGCCGAACCGCCCAGGCGCGCGGTGCCGTTCCGCTGGGACTACCGCGGCCTGCGCCCATACATGCTGCACTTCGCCGACGCGCTGTCGATCGAGGAAGCCCAGCGACGCGTGCTGATGCTGATCAACCCGGGGCTGCGGCAGGAATCCGCGACGGTGACCGGTCTCTACGCCGGGATCCAGATCATCCTGCCCGGCGAGCAGGCGCAGGCGCACCGCCACTCCGCCAACGCGTTCCGCTTCATCATCGAGGGTTCCGGCGCTTACACGACCGTGTCCGGCGAACGCGTCCACATGCACCCTGGCGACCTGCTGCTGACGCCCGGCTGGCACTGGCACGACCACTACCACGAGGGCGAGGGCCCGATGATGTGGCTCGACGGCCTCGACTTCCCGCTCGTCAACTCGCTCGACACCCAGTTCTTCGAGCTCCACTCCGAGACCGCGCAGAAGGTTTCCGTGCCCGACGGGCTTTCCTCGGCGCAGTTCATCCACGGCCGCCTGAACCCCGCGTGGATCGCCGAGCGCAGTGCGAACTCGCCGATCGGCAACTACCCGTGGGTCGAGACCTCGCGCGCGTTCGAGGCGATCGCGGACAACGCCGACGGCAGCGACGTCGACGGCGTGGTGCTGGAGTACACGAATCCCTGGACCGGCGGTCCGGTGATGCCGACGGTGTCGTGCCGCATCCAGCGGCTCGTCCCCGGCTTCCGCGGCGAAGCCCGCCGCCACACGGCCGGCACGATCCTGCACGCCGTGCGCGGCGAGGGCACCACGATCGTCGACGGCCACGAGCTCACGTGGGGGGAGAAGGACATCTTCGTGGTGCCGTCGTGGGCGACCTACCAGCACGTGAACTCGTCGAAGTCGCAAGACGCGGTGCTGTTCTCGTACTCCAACGAGCCGGTGGTGCGGGCGCTCGGCCTGTATCGCGAAGAGCTGCTGTGAGCGCTCAGTCCTGGTAGTCCAGCAGGCCGCGGTGGTGTTCCAGCAGCGACTTAAGGCTGTCGACGAGCTGCTTGCGTTCGGTGGTGTCGAGGCCTTCGAGCATCCGGTCGTTGACCTCCACCGCGCGCTCGGTCGCCTCGGCGTACAGGGCGCGCCCGGCGCTCGTCAGCCGCACGACGCGGCGGCGGGCGTCTTCGGGGTCCTTCACCTGGCTGACCAGCCGCCGGGCGACGAGCCGGCGGATCACGTCCGCGGCCGTCGAGCGGTCGAGGCGGGCGCGGGAGCGCAGCGTCGTCTGGGTCAGCGGGCCCTCGTGGGCCAGCGCGTGCAGCACCGCGAACTGCGGCGAGGTGAGGCCGCCGGGGAACACGTCGGACCAGATGGCGACGTGCAGCTGCTGCGTGGTGCGCAGCAGGTGCCCGATCATCCCGTAGAGGTCGAACTCGACCGGATCGGACTTCGCCATCGCCGAACACCTCCGCCCGCGGACCGGTCGTCCGGATACGGACGAACTCGGGGTGAAGGATACAAGCCGCCTGCTCGGCCGGCGGACGCCGCGCTGAGGCCGGCCGTCGCGGATGAAGCCGCGGTGCGGCCGTGGACGCGGCACTTCGATGCGCTGGAGGTGCGGAACTCCGGAGTGTTGCGGGGAATCACGGGCTGGGTCGTCGCGACCGCCGGCCCCCGACGGGGATGCCCCGGCCCCGTGAGGTGCCCCATCGTCCCTTCGCGACGGTGACCTGCGTCGCAAGTCTGATTCGCGTTTCACGGGCCCGGTGAGGCTGGGGCCGTCGAGCGCGAGAGGCGAAGCGGATGAGCCCTTACGAGACGGCGGCGTCGGAGTCGCTGACCCCGGCCGAGGTCGCCGGGCTGTCGAGGCGGCTCACCGGTCCCGTCGTGCTGCCCGGCGACGCGGGGTTCGAGGCCGAGTGCGCGACCTTCAACCTGGCCACGCCGCTGCGGCCCGCCGTGGCCATCGGGGCGGTCACCGTGGCCGATGTGCGGGAGGCGGTGCGGTTCGCGGCCGACCGGGCGCTGCCGATCGCCGTGCTCACCACCGGGCACCAGGTCGTGAGCCGGGCGCGCGGCGCGGTGCTGGTCACACTGTCGCGAATGGACGCCGTGGAGGTAGACCCGGTGGCCGGGATCGCGCGGGTGCAGGGCGGCGCGCGCTGGAGCCAGGTCACCGAACGGGCCGGCGAGAGCGGGCTGGCGGGCGTGAGCGCCGCGTCACCCACGGTGGGGGTCGTCGGCTACCACCTCGGTGGCGGGCACAGCCCGATTCTGGGGCGGACGCACGGATACGCCGCCGACCACGTGCGCGCGTTTCGGCTCGTCACGGCCGACGGTGCCGTGCGCGAGGTGACCGCGGACGCCGAGCCCGAGCTGTTCTGGGGCCTGCGGGGTGGCAAGGGGAACTTCGGCGTGGTCACGTCGATGGAGTTCTCGCTGTTCCCCGTGCGGTCCTTCTACGGCGGCGGCTTGTTCTTCGCCGGAGAGCACGCCTTGACGGTCCTGCACGCCTGGCGGGAGTGGGTGACGGCGCTGCCGCGGGAGGTGTCGTCGTCGATCGCCTTCCGGCGCCGCTCGCCGGCGGCGGAGTTGGTGGTCCACGTGCGCTTCTCGTCCCTGCGCCCACCCGTTGAGGCCCAAGCCGCGCTGGCGCCGCTGCGGGCCGTCGCCCCGGCCGTGCGCGACACCGTCGCCGAGACCGCGTACCGCGACGGTCACCGCCTGCACCTGGACCCGTCGGCGCCCGTCGGGTGGCTGCAGCGCGCGGCGGCCCTGCGGTCGTTCCCGGCCGAGGCGGCCGACGCGCTCCTCGCCGTTGCGGGTCCGGATTCCGGCACCTCGCTGCGTTCCGTGGAGCTGCGGGCGCTGGGCGGGGCGCTGGCCGACGAGCCCGCCGTGCGGAACGCCGTCGCCGGTCGCGGTGCGCCGTGGGCCCTCGTCGGGGCCGGCGCGGCGGAGGTTCAGCTGGACGTCCTGGTCGAGACGCTCGCGCCGTGGACGCAGGACGAGCGGAACGCCAACCTGCTGTCCCAGGCCACAACCCCCGCCGAGGTTCGCGCCGCGTACGGCTCAACGCGCTACGAGCGGCTCGCGCGGCTCAAACGGCGCCACGACCCGCAGAACCTCTTCCGCGTCAACCACAACATCGCGCCGGCGGCCGGCCCGTCCGTGCCCTGGACAGCACGATGGCCCCGGATCGAGTGATCCGGGGCCATCGTGGTGGTGGGCGATACTGGGATCGAACCAGTGACCTCTTCGGTGTGAACGAAGCGCTCTCCCCCTGAGCTAATCGCCCTCCAGGTGAGTCCACATCGGACTACGTGCGCGATACTGGGATTGAACCAGTGACCTCTTCCGTGTCAGGGAAGCGCTCTCCCGCTGAGCTAATCGCGCGCTGCGGGAAACCAGCTTAGCGAACCTCCCACGCAGCCTTCCACCGGGGCCACCCTTCCGGCCGACGGTTACGAACGGAAGCGTGAACATCACTAACCGTGACAAACGAGCTCGTTGAGCTTCTCGGCGTGCCGGCGGGCGAGGTCGTGGGATTCGGCGAGGGACTCCTCGTGCAGGTGCAGCAGTGGGCGCAGTTGGTCGACGGTGGGGGCGAAGGTCAGCTCCGGCGTGATGAAGTGCACGTCGAGTCCGAAGAGGACGGTGTCGCTGAGGATGGTGTGCAGGGCGGGCACCAGGTGGTCCTTGCCGTGCTGGGGAGCGCCCGGGCCGTAGCCCCCGCCGCGGGCGGAGACGACGACCGCGGGGCGCCCGGCCGTGGGGGCGGCGCCCGGGCCGAGGCCGATCGTGCGGCCGGGGACCATGACCTGGTCCAGCCAGGCCTTGAACACCGACGGGATCGAGTAGTTGTACATCGGCACCGCGAACAGGTACGCGCTCGCGTCGAGGAACTCGCCGACGAGCTCGTCCTGCAGCGCCGCGGCGGTGGCCTGCTCGGCCGTGCGGTCGCCGGGCGCGACAGCGCGCGCCGTGATGCCGGCGGCGTCGAGGTGGGCGACCGGGCTGTGGGCGAGATCGCGGGTGACGACCTCACCGGTCCAGGTCTCGGTGAAGGTGTCGGCCACGCGCCGGGAGTACGACGTCTCCGGGGTGGCCGAAGCGTTGACGCGCAAGAGGTACGACATGGGTCTCTCCGGAAGTTGAGGGGTCAGGCGGAAGGGGAGGTGCAGCCGTCGGGTGTGCACACGTCACCCGCGCCGAGCGGGGCGGGCCGGCGGGCGTCCCAAGCCGTCCGCAGGGCCGACACGAGGTCGTCGGTGGAGACGGCGCCGGCGAGAGCGTGGGTGCCGCCGAGGACGAGGAACGGTGTGCCGCGCGCGCCGAGGCGCTGGGCCATGTCCTGGTCGGCCAGTACGCGGGCGCGGTAGCGGTGGCCGTCCAGCGCGTCCGCGGCGGCGTCGACGTCCAGGCCGGCCTCGGCGGCGAAGTCCAGGACTTCCGCGCGGGTCCACAGCTTGCGGGCGTGGCCGAAGTGGGCCTGGAACATCGCGGTCCAGATCTCGTCGCCGCGCCCCTGTTCGGTGGCGAACGCGAGCAGCTCGTGCGCCAGGTCCGTCGGCCCGAGCGTGCGGTCGAGGACGTGGTACGGCGTGAGGCCCTCGGCCTGCGCGAGGAGCTCCAACGGCCGCAGGACGTCGTGCTCGACCTGCGGAACGCCGTGCTCGACGAGCAGCTGCCGCTGGCTGACGCCTTCGCGCGGCAGATCCGGGTGCAGCTGGAACGAACGGTGCACCAGGCGCACCTCGGCGCCGTGCTCGAACCGCTCGAGTGCGAGGTGCAGCCGGTGGTTCATCAGCCCGCAGTACGGGCAGACGACGTCCGACCAGAATTCGGCGTCCACTGTGGTCCCTTCGAGATCCGCTTTCCACCGATGGTGCAACAGATCCGAGGGGCTTACAAAAGGCACATCGATGTGCGTGCCCGGGCCGGGCGAAGAGCTACTGTGGAGGGGTGAGAACCGTGGGAACCGACGTGCGGCTGAGGGTCGCGCAAGTGCCCGAGCCGTGTGCGCACTGGGCGAACCGCGACGCGGACTTCGTGCGCGAGGTGCTCGACCTCGTCGGGGACAAGTGGAGCGTGCTGCTGCTCGGCACGCTGGCGAGCGGCCCGTTGCGCTACTCGGACCTGATCGCCGCCGTGCCGGCGATTTCGCAGCGGATGCTGACCTTGACGCTGAAGCAGCTGCAGCGCGCCGGGTTCGTCGACCGGACCTCGCACCCGGAGGTGCCGCCGCGCGTGGAGTACACGCTCACGGAGCTGGGTTCGTCGCTGCTGTCGGCGGTGCTGGCGCTCGGCGCGTGGTCGACCGAGCACCAGGCGCAGGTCCGCGGGAACCAGGCGGCATTCGACGCGGGGGAGTCGCGGCCGCCCGAGTGACCCCGGACGGCGACGGGGTCACTCGGACTTCTCAGTGCTCGGCCGCGGCGGGAACCGGGGCGGCCGGAGCCGGCCGGCGGGTGTGGACGAACCGGGCCGACACGATCGACGCGACCAGGCCGAGTGCGAGGAAGATCAAGCCGAACGGACCGAGGTTGTACGCGCCGAACGCCGCGATCCCGGCCGCGCCCGTGAGGCCCGAAGCGGCCGTCGCGAGGTAGGTGGCGGAGGCGTTGAGGCCGATGCTCACCGGCGCGTGCTCGGGCGAGACCTCGATGAGCCGGTGCTGCAGCGGCACCAGCGTCGCCCAGCCGCAGACGCCCCAGACGAACAGCGCGACGGCCGCCGTGGCGAAGGTGCGGCTGCTGAAGGGAAGCAGCGCGAAGTCGATGCCCACGACCACGACCGCCACGGCGATGATGCGCTGGCCGGAGATGCGGTCGGTGAGGTGCCCGGCCGTGACGCTGCCGACGGTGGCGCCCGCGCCCCAGAGGAACAGCAGGATGGCGAGCGCGATGCCGTTGCCGCCGGTGGCGCGGTCGAACGATTCGCCGACGAACGTGTAGTCGGTGAACAGGCCGGTGAACACCAGCAACGTCGTGAGCAGCGTGAAGCCGATGCGCGCGTCCTTCATCGTCGCCAGCCGCTCGCGCAGCCCGGCGACGTGCGCGGCGGGGACGGCGGGCAGCAGCACGGTGACGCCCACGGCACCCAGCACGGCGAGCGCGGCGACGAACCACAACGTCGTCTGCCAGTTGGTCTGCGAACCGATCACGGTGCCGATCGGCGCGCCCAGCGCGGTCGCGGAGCTGAGGCCGGCCATGACGACGGCGAGCGCGCGCCCGCGTTGGTGGGGTTCCACCAGCGACGCCGCCGTCGCGCTGGCGGTGGGCGTGAACATCCCGGCGCCGAGGCCGGCGATCACGCGGCTGGCGAGCACCAGCCCGTAGAGGGGCAGGGTGGCGGTGAGGACGTTGCCGACCGCGAGGATCAGCAGCCCGGCGATCAGCAGCCGTTTGCGCGGCCAGTGTGCGGTGGTGGCGGCGATGATCGGCGACGACACCGCGTAGGTGAAGGCGAACATCGTCACCAGGAGGCCGGTCGCGGCGGCGTTCGTGTGCAACGAGCGCGAGATCTCGGGCAGGATGCCCGCGATCACGAAGCCGTCCGTTCCCACGGCGAACGTCCCCAGGGCGAGAACGAGCAGGCGTCGGTACACGGGGGATCCCTTCGAGGAAGGTTTGATGTACGTCAAACCATAAGAAGGTGAAACGGCTCTCGTCAAGGATGGTTTGATGAATCTGGTACCGTTGTGACTGAGGTCGCCGAGGAGGTGCTGTGGCTCGCTACCTGGAGGAACCGGCTGTCGCCGACATCCGGTTCGACGACGTGCTCAACGCGATCGCCGACGACGCGCGAATGCGTGTATTGGTCACGCTCGCCGACGGCGAGTTCCACCCGTGCGGGCCGGAAGGCCTGCTGGCCGCGCTGCACAAGTCGACGTTGTCGCACCACAAGAAGGTGCTGCGCGAGGCCGGGCTGACGCGGACGAAGCTCGAAGGCCGCAACTACTTCGTGTGCCTGCGCCGCGAAGACCTCGACGCGCGGTTCCCGGGGTTCCTCGACGCCGTGCTCGCCGGTCTGGCCGAGGTGTACTGATCCGTCCGCAGTGGACGGTCTACTTGAGCACGCGGGTGTCGTCGGCGTGGATCGGCGTGCCGTCGGGTGTCACGTAGGTGAGCCGCGGAATCGGCTCTTCCGTCTCGCGGTCCACCAGCAGCACGTGGTCCTCGCCGGGTTCGTACGCGTGGTCCTGGCCCCATTGCCGCAGGCTGACCACGAGGTCGAACAGGTCTTCGCCGCGCTTCGTCAGCACGTACTCGCGGTAGGCGCTGCCGTCCGAGGCCGGCTCGACGGACAGCACGCCGGCGTCGACGAGGCTGCGCAACCGGTCGGCGAGGATGTTCTTGGCCACCCCGAGGTTGCGCTGGAACTGCCCGAACCGGCGGATGCCGTCGAACGCGTCGCGGATGATCAGCAGCGACCACTTGTCCCCGACGAGGTCCACCGTCCGCGCGACGGGGCACCGCGGGCTCGTCCACGTGCGCTCGCTCACTGCGGCCACCTCCGGTTGCTGTTTGAAACCACCCTGGTTAGTCTGGTTGCAGTTTACTACCGGTTGGAGAGGTGGTGTCTTGGACGGGATCGCCGACCTCGGCGGCACCGAGGGCTGGGGCCCCGTGCCTCCGCCGCGGCGCGACGAGCCGGTGTTCCCCGAACGCTGGAACGCCCGGGCTTTCGCGCTGGGCGCGCTGGCCTGGCGCGCGGCCGGCGCCAACCTCGACGCCTTCCGCCACGGCCTCGAACGCCAGGACCGCGACGCCTACCTCGGCGAAGGCTACTGGGGCCGCTGGCTCAACGCCGGCGAGCTCGTGCTGCTCGACAGCGCGCTGCTCGCGCCCGGAGCCGTCGACGCCCGGGCTCGCAACCTGGCCGGTGACCACGTCGAAGAGCCCCCGCTTCCCGTGCCGCACAAGCCCGGCTACGCGCCGACGGCCGAGGGTTCCCTGCGGGTCCTCGATGTTCCGCCGGAGTTGGCGGCCGGTGACCGCGTCCGCACGAAAACGACGGCGCCGCCCGGGCACACGCGGCTGGCCGGGTACGTGCGCGGGCACGTCGGCGTCGTCGAGGTCGTGCAGCCGGCTTCGGTGCTGCCCGACACCAATGCCCACTTCGTCGCGGAGAACCCGCAGTACGTCTACACGGTGCGCTTCGCTTCGCGCGAGCTCTGGGGCGCGGACAGTGAGCCCTTCGACGTCACCGTGGACCTGTTCGCCTCGTACCTGGAGAAAATCGCGTGACTGCTGAAGAAACCGCCGGACGGCCGTCGGCCGCGCTGCGCACGGAGGCGCTCGAACAACTGCTCGTCGAACGCGGCCTGATCGACCCGGCTGTGGTCGACCGGCTCATCACGACGTACGAGACGAACATCGGTCCGCTCAACGGAGCCAAAGTCGTCGCGAAGGCGTGGACCGATCCGGCGTACCGCGAACGCCTCCTGGCCGACGGCACGGCCGCCACGAAGGAACTCGGGTTCGGCGGGCCGCAGGGCGAGCACATCGTGGTGGTCGAGAACTCCGCGAAGGACCACAACGTCGTCGTGTGCACGCTGTGCTCCTGCTACCCGTGGCCGCTGCTGGGCTTGCCGCCGAGCTGGTACAAGGACCCGGCCTACCGTGCGCGGGTGGTCCGCGAGCCGCGGAAGGTGTTGTCGGAGATGGGATTGGAACTCGACGCGGACGTGCGCATCACCGTCCGGGACTCCAGCAGTGAGGTGCGCTGGCTGGTGCTGCCGGAACGCCCGGCCGGCACGGAAAACCTGACCGAGGAAGAACTCGTCGAGCTCGTCACGCGCGACGCGATGGTCGGCGTGGCCAAAGTGGCGGCCCCGTGAGCGCGCCGTTGAGCGTCGACGGCGTCGCCGCGCCGCCGCGGGCCAACGGCGAGCTGCTCTTCGCGGCCCCGTGGGAGAGCCGCGCGTTCGGGCTGGCGGTGTCGCTGTACGAAGCCGGCGCGTTCGAGTGGCCGCGCTTCCAGGCGGCGCTCATCGCGCGCATCGGTGCGTGGGAAGCGGACCGGGCCGGCGACTGGAGCTACTACCACCACTGGCTCGCCGCGCTGGAAGACGTCCTCGTCGACACCGGTGCGGTGCCCGGCGGCGAGGTCGCCTCGCGCGCCGAGGCGCTCGCGCTGCGTCCGGCCGGCCACGACCACCCGCACTCCTGACCGGTGGTTTTTTCTGACGGTGTCGTGGATCACCAGCTCCGACGATAGACTGGCAAAGTATCGATATTTTGCTACTCTGCCGATGGGGTCGCTCGTGACCGGTGCGCACAGCCCCGCTGACTTTCTTGGCAGACAAGGAAAATCGCCATGCGCTACGGAAACATCAATGGCCGGGTCGCCCTGATCTCCGGCGACCTCGCCCTCGACGTCGAGAAGGCCAGCGACGGGTTGTTCGGCCCGGACCCCGACGGCGTCTACGAGAACTGGGACGGGTTCGCCGCGTGGGCGCGCGGGCAGTCCTTCGAGGACGCGGTGCCGTTCACCGACGCCGAGGTCGGCCCGCCGGTGCTGCGCCCGGCGCAGATCTTCGCCATCGGCCTGAACTACGCCGCGCACGCGTCCGAAGCGGGCATGCCGGCCTCGGCGACCGCGCCCCCGGTGTTCACGAAGTTCGTCACGAGCATCACCGGCCCGTACGACGCGGTGCGGCTGCCCAGCGCGTCGGTCGACTGGGAGGTGGAGCTCGTGGTGGTGATCGGCAAGCGAGCCGAGGGCGTCACCGAGGAGCAGGGCTGGGACCACGTCGCGGGCCTCACGATCGGGCAGGATCTGTCCGAACGCGACGTTCAGCTCGCCGGCGCGGTGCCGCAGTTCTCGCTCGGCAAGTCCTACCCCGGCTTCAGCCCCCTCGGTCCCGCGATCGTGACACCCGACGAGCCGGCCGACCGCGACGACCTCGCGCTGAGCTGCTCCGTCGGTGACGAGGTGCTGCAGGACGGCCGCACCGGCGACCTCATCTTCTCGGTGCCGGCGCTGGTTTCGTACCTGTCGTCGGTCCTGCCGCTGCTGCCGGGTGACGTGATCTTCACGGGTACGCCGGCCGGCGTCGGGATGGGCCGGGACCCCAAGCGCTACTTGGTCCCCGGTACCACGCTGGTCAGTGAGATCGAGGGCATCGGCCGGCTGCGCAACGACCTGGTCGCCGACTGACGCGGACTTCCGTTGTGGCCGTGGAATATCGATTCCGAACTGGACTGTCCGAGTGGTGACGAAACCTGCTGCGAGCCGGACCGGGGAAGTCTTCGAGACGCTGCGGGCCGACCTCCTCGGCGGCCGCTTCGAGCCGGCGCAGCGCATGAAGTCCCAGGAGCTGAGCACGCGCTTCGGCGTGAGCATGTCCGTGGTGCGCGAAGCGCTGACGCGGCTGGCGGAACAGGGACTGCTGGTTTCCACGCCGCAGCGCGGGTTCACCGTGCGCCCGCTGTCCGTCGGCGATCTGGCGGACCTCACGAAGGTCCGCGTGCAGATCGAGTCCCTGGCGCTGCGGCAGTCGTTCGAACTCGGCGACATCGGCTGGGAGACGTCGGTGCTCGGCACACACCACGCGCTCGACCGCACGCCGGTGACCCTCGAAGACGGTTCCTGCAACGAAAGCTGGACGCTGGCCCACCGCGACTTCCACCGCGCGTTGCTGGCCGGCAGCGGCAGCCCGCGGCTCGAGGCGATCGCCACGTCGTTGCGTGACAGCGCCGAGCTCTACCGCCGTTGGTACTGGGCGCTCACCGACGACCACCAGCGTGACGTCGCCGGCGAACACCGCCGCCTCAAGGACTTCGCGCTGAACCGCGACGCCGAGCCGGCCGTGGAGCTCCTGGCGGCCCACATCGAACGCGCGCCGCGGGCGTTGATCGCGTACGCGCAGGAGAACGGGTTGGACTCGACGTTCGCCTGACAACGCGCCGGCCGGGCTGACCCGGCCGGCGCGTTCTCGGATCGATTTCCCGAGTCAGTCGACGATCTTCACGACACCCGTCGGCGCGTCGAGCGCTTCGACCGTGAGCTCGGCCGCGCGGTCGAGGCTCACGCGAGGCTCGGCGGGCAGCGCGCCCTCGTTGTAGGTGCCGGGGCCGTAGAACTGGCCGTAGCTCAGCACCACACCGCCTTCGGCCAGCACCGACTGCTCGAGGTCCTTCACCGCGACGGCGTCGGGGCCGTCGGGCAGCTGCCACGCCACGCTCTGCGCGAGGATCTTCGGCGTGCCGGCCGCGCGCGCGGCCGCGATCAGGTTGCGGTTGCCCTCGGTGCGGATGCGGGCGTTGCGCTCGGTGTGGTCGGTGATCTTCGCGAAGTCGTCGGGCAAGTCGGTCAGCTCGTTGAGTACCACGTCCGGCTTGAAGTCGCGGACGGCCTGCACGAGCGCGTCGCGGTCGAACACGTCGCACAGGATCGCGACGGCGCCGAGGTCGATCAACGATTCCATCTTGGCGGCCGACCGCGTCATCGCGCCGACCTGGTGCCCGGCCTCGACCAGCCGCGGGATCAGCCGCTGTCCGAGCACACCGGAAGCGCCGGCGAGGAAAATCTTCATCATCTCTCCTGGTTCTGCGAATTGTCTGGCATCAACCACGCTACGTGTCATTTGGCACGGGCCCGTGGTCCATTTCTACCGTAGAACTGTGGGCCAATCGGGCACTTACGCCACTGCCGGAGCAAGGCGGGCCGCCGACAGCCGGTCGGCGCCCCACACCAGCAAGGCCACCAGGCTGAACCCGGCGCCGAGGACGCAGACCGCGGTCCAGCCCCACGCGCTGTACACCGTGGTCGCCGCGACGGCGCCGCCGCCGAAACCCACGGAGTAGTAGGCCATGTTGCTGCCGATGAGGCGGCTGCTCGCGTTCGGGTCGAGGCCCACGATGAGGTGCTGGTTGGTCACGTGGATGGCCTGGCCGGCGAAGTCGATCACGATGATCCCGACGACAAGGGGGATCAGCGACTTCGGCAGCCACGCGATCGGCAGCCAGGACACTGCGAACAGCACGAGCGTGATGCCGGTGACCCACTGTGCCCGGCCGCGGTCGGCCAGGGAGCCGGCGCGGGCGGCACCGAACGCGCCCGCGGCGCCGACGAGGCCGAACAGCCCGACCGCCGACGTCGACAAGTTCCACGGCTCGGCCGAAAGCGGCAGCGCCATCGAGCCCCACAGCGCACCGAAGCCGGCGAACATGAACAGCGTGATCAGGCTCCGCACGCGGAACACGCGCTCGCGCACGGTCAGCGTGACGATCGACGTGATCAGCTTGCGGTACGAGACCGACGGCCGGTCCGGCAGCTCCGGCGGCAGCCGCAGGCCGAGCACGACCGCGACGCCGAGCATCAGCACCGCCGACACGACGAACACCGAGCGCCAGCCGAACGCGTCGGCGAGCAGGCCGGCCACGGTCCGCGCGAGCAGGATGCCGATCACGACGCCGCTGGTCACGATGCCGAGCACACGGCCCCGCGATTCGGGGCTGGCCAGCACGGCGGAGTAGGCGATGATCACCTGCTGCACCACCGTCGCGAGGCCGACGACGCCGCTGGCGATGAAGAACACCACCGAGTTCGGAGCCACGGCCACGCCGAGCAGCGCCAGCGCCGCGATCACCGAACCGACGGGGATCAGCACGCGGCGGTTGAGCAGATCACCCAGTGGTACCAGCAGGATCAGCCCGGCGAAGTAACCGACCTGGGTCACGGTCGTCACGAAGCCGAGCCCGGCCGCGCCGACGCCGAGGTCGCGGCCGATGTCCTCCAGCAGTGGCTGGGCGTAGTAGATGTTCGCCACCGCGATGCCGCAGACGACGGCGAGCAGGACGGCGAACCCGGTGCTGATGCCGGGGCGTGGTGGTCCGGGGGTTTTCCGGACGTCGACGGAGGTCATGGCGTTCCTAAGGGGTTTCGGGCCATAGTGGTAGTAAATAGCAACCAGATTGGTGGCCCGCGCGCTGGGCTCAAAACCCACGCTAGGGTGCGATTGGGCCAGGTGTATGGTCCATTTCCATGGCGGGAACACGGGCCACTTCACCCGAGGGCAGGCGCTCCGCCGAAGGCCTCGGCGCCGATCTGCACCTCGACCACCTGGACCTTCGCGGCCGCCACGGCCTGCGGACGTCGCTGATGGACGCGTTGCGCGAAGCCGTGCGCTCGGGCCGGTTGCTGCCCGGTGCGCAGCTGCCTTCGTCACGCACACTGGCCGCCGACCTGTCGATCGCGCGCAACACCGTGGCCGACGCGTACGCCGAGCTCGTGGCCGAAGGCTGGCTCACCGCACGGCAGGGTTCCGGCACGCGTGTCGCCCGCCGGGCGGAGCCCCGCCGGACGCCGACGCCCGGCTCCGACCGCGTCGCGCTCCGTCGTCCGACGCCGATCCGCACGTCGGACACGCGGTTCAGCCTGCTGCCCGGCAACCCGGACCTGGCGAGTTTCCCGCGCGCGCAGTGGCTCGCGGCGTCCCGGCGCGCGATCATGGCCGCGCCCCACGAAGCCCTGGGCTACGGCGACCCGCGCGGCCGCGTCGAACTCCGCACGGCACTGGCCGACTATCTGGCGCGCGCCCGCGGCGTTTACGCGTCGCCCGAACGGATCGTGATCTGCGCGGGATTCGTGCACGGGCTGCGGCTGATCGGCAGCGTGCTGCGGGCGCGCGGGGTCGGCACGGTCGCCGTCGAGACCTACGGCGTGCCGCAGTACTACGACCTGCTCACCGAAACCGGCCTGGAAACCCCGGCGTTGCCGCTGGACGAGGACGGCACGTGCACCGAGGGGCTGCGTTCGCTCGACGCCGGCGCGGTCCTGCTCACCCCCGCGCACCAGTACCCGACCGGCGGCGCGCTGCGTCCGGACCGGCGCGCGGCCGCGGTCGACTGGGCTCGGTCGACGGGCGGGCTGGTGCTCGAAGACGACTACGACGGGGAGTTCCGGTACGACCGCCAGCCCGTCGGTGCGTTGCAGGGCCTCGATCCCGAGCGCGTCTGCTACTTCGGCACGGCGAGCAAGTCGCTGGCGCCGGGGCTGCGGCTCGGGTGGCTCGTGCTGCCGCGCTCGGTGACGCCCGAGGTGATCGCCGCGAAGGGCCACGTCGACTGGGCGCCGGGCTCGTTCGACCAGCTGACGCTCGCCGAGTTCCTCACCTCCGGCGACTACGATCGGCACGTCCGCGCGATGCGGCTGCGCTACCGCCGCCGGCGCGACCAGCTGGTGGCGGCCGTCGCCGAGCACGCGCCGGGAATCCGCGTTTCCGGGATCGCGGCGGGGTTGCACGCGGTGCTCGACCTTCCGCCGGGCACCGAGCGTTCGGTGATCACCGCGGGTGCGCGGGTGGGGCTGGCGCTCGACGGGCTGGGCGACTTCGCGCATCCGTCGGTGCAGGCCGACAGCGGGCGCGACGGGCTGGTCGTCGGGTACGCGACGCCGTCGGACAGCGCGTGGTCGGGGGCGTTGGCGGCGTTGTGCTCGGTGCTGCCGCGGTCATAGCGTGGCGAGCACCTGCGCGAGGCCGTCTTCGAGCACGGTGCCGGTGAGCTCGCCCGCGGCGGCGATCAGCTCGGCGGGGGACTGTCCCATCGCGACCCCGCGCCCGCGTTCGGCGGCCCACGCGAGGAGCTCGATGTCGTTGTGGCCGTCGCCGACGGCGAGCACGCGGTGCCGGGGCACGGCGAGCTCGGCGCGGACGCGTTCGGCCGCCGCGGCCTTGTTCACGCCCTCGGCGGCGAGGTCGAGCCACGGGGTGCAGGCGAGGGCAAAGCTCACGTTCCGCAACCGCATTTTCGAGACCAGGGCGAGAAAATCGGCCATGTCGTGCCCCGGCGCGAACGCGACGGCACGGGTTGCCTTCGTGGTCAGCAGCGCTTCGAACGGCACAGCGGCCTGCGCGTCGTCGAGGCCGGTCGTGCCGTCGGGGAACGGTTCGGTGCAGCGGTAGCGGCCCAGCTCGTCCTCGACGGCGAAGCGGGCGCTCGGCAGGTGCGTGCGGATGGCGAGCAGGGACTCGGCCGGGTCGAACGACTCCACGTGGTGGCGCCGGAAGCCGGATCCGGACTCGCGCAGGGTGACGGCGCCGTTGGAGCAGACCAGGAACCGCGGCGTGATGCCCAGGCGGTCGAGGACGGGGACGGTGCTCACGGCGGAGCGGCCGGTGGTGAGCACCACGTGGTGCCCGGCGGCATCGAGCCGGCGGACCTCGGTGACCACGGCGTCGCTGAGGGAACCGTCCTCGCGGATCAGGGTGCCGTCGATGTCCAGCGCGACGAGCCACGGTCCGGTGTCCTTCCAGGACGGTGCGGTCATGACGGGGATCCTCCACGGAGTCGGTTCTTCCCACTGTAGGGACGTTTCCAGGGCTGTCCACTGTGCACTGCGCCACCCGCGATTGGCCCACGATCGGCGGCCGGAATTGGACCACTTGCGCGCGGGCACCGGCGCTTAGCGTGGATCCCATGACGACTGAACGCCTGCCCGAGCACACCCCGCGCCTGGATTGGATGAAGCTCGCCCCCGACGTGTTCAAGGCGATGCTGCGCCTGGACACCGCGGCGAAGAAGCACCTCGACGAGAGCCTGGTGAACCTGGTCAAGATCCGCGCGTCGCAGCTGAACCACTGCGCGTTCTGCCTCGACATGCACAGCAAGGACGCGCTGGCGGCCGGCGAGTCGGCCGAACGCATTCTGCAGCTGGCCGCGTGGGCCGAGTCGAAGCACTTCTACACCGCGCGCGAGATCGCGGCGATCGAGCTGACCGAGGCCGTCACCGTGCTCACCGAAGGCTTCGTGCCCGACGAGGTCTACGCGAAGGCGGCGCAGCAGTTCGGCGAGACCGAGCTCGCCCACCTCATCGCGGCGATCACGACGATCAACGCGTTCAACCGCTTCGGCGTGTCGACCCGCATGGTGCCGGGTCACTACACGCCCGGCGCGTCCTGACCCGCCGGTCCGCTTCCCTCACCGTCCACACTGGACCTGTACCGCGAAGGACCCCATGACCACCATCACCACCCCGTTCGGCGCGCGAGCCACGGCCGCCGAGGTCCTCGCCGGAGTGGACCTCACCGGCCGTCGCGTGATCGTCACCGGAGGGGCTTCCGGACTCGGCGCCGAGACGGTCCGCGCGCTCGCCACGGCCGGCGCGCACGTCACCATCGCCACCCGCACGCCGGCTCACGCCAAGCAGCTCGTCGAGGAGTTCCCCCGCGTCGACGTCGCGGCGCTCGACCTCGCCGACCTCGGTTCGGTGCGGGCCTTCTGCGCGCAGTGGCAAGGGCCGGTCGACGCGCTGGTCGCCAACGCCGGCGTGATGGCGCTGCCCGAGCGCGAGGTCACCGCCGAGGGCTGGGAAATGCACCTGGGCATCAACTTCCTGGGCCACTTCGCGCTCGTCACCGGCCTGTGGGACGCGTTGCGCGCCGGCGGCGGGGCCCGCGTCGTCGTCCTCAGCTCGGGCGCGCACCTGCTGACGGACTTCTCCTTCGCCGACCCGCACTTCGAGCACCGGCCCTACGACCCGCTCGTCGCCTACGGCCAGTCGAAGACCGCGAGTGTGCTGCTCGCCGTCGGGATCAGCCGCCGCTGGGGCGGCGAAGGCATCTACGCCAACGCGTGCGCGCCGGGCGTCATCCGCACGAACCTCATGCGCCACCTCTCGCCGGACGCCCTGCGCCTGCTCGGCGCTCTCGACGACGACGGCAACGCCATCACCCCGGCGTACTTCAAGACCCCCGAGCAGGGCGCCGCCACGCCCACGCTGCTCGCCGCGTCGCCGCTGCTCAACGGCGTGGCCGGCCGCTACTTCGAGGACAACCAGGAAGCACCCGCCATCGACGGCGGCGCGCACCTCGCGGCCGCCGGCGTCGACTCGATGGCGGGCGTCGCGCGGTGGGCCCTGGACCCCGTCGCGGCGGACCGCCTGTGGGACTACGCCTCAGCTGCCCTGCGCTAGCGGGTCACGGGAGCAACGGCAGCTTCCCGACGATCTTGGCCACGCGGTTGCGCGGGCCGACGATGCTCACCGCGTAGTAGTCGAGCTCCTCGCCGGTGCTTTCCTTCACACCGGCGAGGTAATCCGCGTACAGCAGCGTGTGCTGCGCGACCGCCGGCATGTCCGCCACGAAGCACCCGGGCGACGCCGCGGCCTTGGCACGGATGGTGCGCAGCGTCGGCCCGTCGGCGGCCAGCACCGAGCACCCCGTCCACGGCAGCCCGGGATGGGCCTGCCCGTCGGCATCCACGGCGTCTTCGCCGAGCAGTCCCGTGATGTTCGGCGCGGTCGCCGCGGCCGCGCAGATCGCCGCGTTCACCGCGCGCCCCGGCGGCAGACTTCCGTCGACCACGACCACCCACTTCAGGCGAGCCGCCCGCGTCGACACGGTCGCGACCTCGTCCGGAGCGAACCCGATTGGCGAACTTTCCTCGGTCAAAGCCGGACCTCCCTGGCTGTTCGTACTGCTGTTTCTCCAGCAAGCTAGACGAACAACCAGCGGAATCGCCTACGATCCGTACAAGTATCGGACTAGGCCCCTTGGAGGCGGACGTGGACGAACTTGATAAGGCGATCCTGCGGGAACTGCAGTCAGACGTCCGGAAGACCAACCGCGACGTCGCCGCCGCCGTCGGCGTCTCGCCCACCACCGCCCTCGACCGCACCCGCGCGCTGCGCCAGCGCGGCATCATCCAGGGCGCGACCCTCGACGTGAACCTGCCCGCCATCGGCCGCTCGGTGCAGGCCCTCGTCGCGGTCCGCGTGCGCCCGCCGTCGCGCCGCGTCATCGAAGGCTTCCGCAACTGGGTCACCACGCTGCCCGACATCCTCGGCCTCTACGTCACCACCGGCACCGAGGACTTCATCCTCCACGTCGCGGTCCCCGACAACGCCAGCCTGTACGCCTTCGTCATCGACAAGCTCACCGCGCGCCCCGAAGTGGCCGACGTCCGCACGTCGATCGTCTACGAACACCTGCGCAACACCCGCATCACTCCGGTGGAACGCTGAAAACCTGTTCGCCCGTCGGTGATCCGCGCCTACTGGACGTCCTTCGTGGCCCGAGCCCGGAAGTCACGCACTTTGGCCCGGTTCCCGCACGTCGCCATGGAGCACCAGCGGCGGCGGTGGGCTTTGGTGCGGTCGTAGAACCACAGGGGGCACTCCGGGCCTTCGCAGTTGCGGACCAGGGAGCGATCGCCGTGGACGAAGAGGTCGGCGGCGGCTTCCGCGGCGGGCGCGAGGAGCGACTGCGGGGTGGTCCACGTCCACCGGTCCTCCAGGTCGAGGTCGGCGCCGGAGCCGACGACCTGGCGGTTGTGGCCGCTGGTGGCGAAGACGGCGTTCAACGCGGCCAGGAACGGCTCGTCGGGTGCCGCGGGGTCGCCGTCCGCCCAGGCCCGGACCACCGGGCGCAGCCGCTCGCGCAGGGCGACGGCTTCGAGGGCCGCGGCGTCGAGCTCGTCGGCGGAGAAGTGGTCGAGCACCGCGGCCCGGTCCTGTTCGTCGATCAGGCCGGTGAGTTCGAGCCACCGCACGAAACCCGCGCCGTCGGGGATCAGCTCGGCGCTTTCGGCGGTGGCGGCGGTGTTGAGGAACGCGAGGGCCGGATGGTCGCTCAACCCGAGCAGGGGCAATTCCGGCTCCATCGGCCCTCCTTTCCTGTCCGTCCGTTCCGCCTTCGTTGACAGGCTACCGGGCCCGCTGTAACTGTTGATCTGCTCTTTTACCGGTTACAGTCGTCGCCCCGGACCGGTGGGCAAACACATCAGGAAGGCTTGTCATGACAACCGTTCTGCACATCTCGGCCAGTCCGCGAGGTGCCGCGTCGGACTCGGGTGCGCTGGCCGCGGCGTTCCTGGAGTCGTACCAGGACGCCCACCCCGGCACGGTCGTGAAGACGCTGGACCTCTGGGACGGCTCGCTGCCGCAGTTCGGACCGGCCGGCGCGAGCGCCAAGCTCGCCGTGTTCGCCGGCGGGGCACCCGAAGGCGAGCAGGCGCAGGTGTGGGCGCAGGCGCAGGCGCTCGCGACGAGTTCACCTCGGCCGACGCCTACGTCTTCAGTATTCCCATGTGGAACTCGGGCGTGCCGTACGTCTTCAAGCAGTGGGTGGACATCATCACCCAGCCCGGCATGGTCTTCGGTTTCGATCCGGCCGCCGGTTACTCGGGTCTGGTCCACGGCAAGAAGGCCGCGACGATCTACACCAGCGGCGTCTACTCCGAAGGTGTCCCGATCCAGTTCGGCGCCGACTTCCACTCCACCTACGTGAAGGACTGGCTGCGTTTCATCGGCGTCACGGACGTCACCGAGGTCCGCTTCCAGCCGACCATCCTCACGGGCACCCCGGCCCAGGACCGCGACGCGGCCCTGATCGCCGCGCGTGACGCGGGCAAGGCCTTTTAGCGTGTTCCGGTAACCGGGACCCGGCGGTCCGTCGCCTTGCGGGGGCGGACCGCCGAGGTGCGTCGGGCATCATGTCAATCCTTGACTTGATGCGATCACAACCTTAACGTTTCCTTTCGCCGCCGGGTTTCCGCAACATTAATTCACATATCTGAATAAATGGCACAGAGGTCCCCACCGTGCGAAAGGAAACTGCGATGCGCATGCGCCCCGCGCTCGTCGTGCTGGCGATTCCCGCTTTCGTGGCTGCAACCGCGTTGTCCGCGGAGGCAGCGCCGGCCACCGTACAGTCCGTGCTGGGCAGCCCGTCCGTGGCTCCTGGCGGCAACTTCGACCTGTCGACCTGGCAGCTGCAGGAGCCGGTCGGCTCACCGGGCTCGCCGACCACCATCTCGTCGTCCCGGCTGCAAGGGCCGAACGGGTTCCAGGACAGCTATTTCTACACCGACACGCGCGACGGCGCGATGACGTTCTGGGCGCCGGAAAAGGGCGTCACCACCCCCAATTCGAACTACGCCCGATCCGAGCTTCGGGAGATGAACCGCGACGGTTCGGCTGCCAACTGGTCGCTGAGCGGCTCGCACAAGCTCAGCGCGACGCTGCGCGTGGTGTCGGTGACGTCGAACGTGTGCGTCGGCCAGGTCCACCTCGGCACCGGCGGCTCGTCGACGAAACCGTTGCTGGAGCTGTACTACCGCTCCAGCGGCGACATCGTGCTGGGCACGGAGAACTCGCCCGACGGCGGCCAGACCCTGCACACCGTCGGCCACGTCGCGGTGGGCAAGACCTGGACCTACACGATCGGGATCTCCGGCGGCAACACCATCGATCTCACGGTGAACGGCAGCACGACGCACTACAGCATTCCGTCGTCGTTCAAGGCGTACAAGCAGTACTTCAAGGCCGGCTCGTACAACCAGTCCTCGTCGAGCAGCACGACGAAGGGCGCTCGCGTCGCCTTCTACGGGCTGACGATCTCGCACAGCTGACCGACACGGAAAACGGCGCCGCCGGGGCGAACCCGGCGGCGCTGTTTTGCGTGTCGTGGTTTCCCTTGCTACGAACGAACCTCGGCTTCGTCCACTGCCGACGTCGAGATGCTCCGGATGAGCCGGTCCCGCGCGGAAGCCATGTGGTCGGCCAGGAACTCGCTGCACGCGGCGGAGTCGCCGCGGGCGATGAGGTCGACGATGGGCGCGTGGCGGTCGTAGGCCATGTTGGCGCGGGCCGAGTCCGGGCCCGCCGCGAGCATCGTGATGCGCGCCAGGCTGCTGATGCCCTCCCACGACTGCAGCAGCAGCTGGTTGCCGGACAGCCGGCACATGGTGCCGTGGAACTCCAGGTCGGCGTCGAGGTCCGCGGCGAGGGACTCCGGACGGCGGAGCCGCTCCAGGCGGTCGGTCAGCTCGGTGACGACCGACGACCGGTCGGGCCGCTCGCACAGCCGCCGCGCGGCGATCGTCTCCAGGCCGAGGCGGACTTCGAAGAGGTCTTCGACCTCCTGGGGCGACACCTCGCGAACGGACACCCGGCCGCGTGAGTCCTGCACGGCGAGCCCCTCCTGCTGGAGCTGCCGCAGCGCCTCGCGAAGCGTTGCCCGGCTCACCCCCAGCGAAGCGCTGAGGCTGACCTCGGCCAGGTGGGTTCCCGCGGGAATGTCCCCGCCGAAGATCGCCGTGCGCAGCAGGTCGACGGTCGACTCGCGCAGCGTGGTCCTGATCGGCTTGCTCGTGATGTTGATGGACACGCCACTCTCCCCGTTCGGACCGGCACCACGTGTGATCGCGGGCGGCCGGTAGCAGTCTAGCGGAAAACTGTTGCTTGACGGACTGTCGACATGCCGACAGGATGTACCGAGCTGGGCCACGAGCCCGGCCACCACGGCCGACGACGCAGCTGCCTCGCCGGCGGCGACGATCAGGAGACCGGGTTTGACCAGCGACAACGACACGAACCGGCCTCGGGTGCCCGCGCCCGGCCGCCGGTTCCCGTGGCCGCACGCCACCCGCACCCCGATTCGGGCCGCGTCCCACCGACCGGAGCACGGCGCCCCAACGCGGCACCCCTCGACCCCCTCGCGGCTGACCTCCGCCGCCGCCCGCCCCCACCCCGTCCCCACCCGGCGTTCCATCGCAAGGAAGCGAGAAACGACCCATGACAGAGACTGAGCCCGCCGACCCGGCTCTCAAGGCCGACGGCGCCGCCACCCCGCGGCTCTCCCGCCGGCAGCACCGCCGTGTGATCATCGCCAGCGTTTCGGGCACTGTGATCGAGTGGTACGACTTCACGCTCTACGCCGTCGCCTCGTCGCTGATCTTCGGCCCCGAGTTCTTCCCCGGCGCGGGTCCGATCGGCTCGGTACTGGCCTCGTTCGGCACGTTCGCCATCGGCCTGGCCGTGCGGCCACTGGGCGGTCTGCTGTTCGCGCACTACGGCGACCGCGTCGGCCGCAAGCCGATCATGCTGACCACCGTGCTGGTGATGGGCCTGTCGACCACGTTGATCGGCGTGTTGCCCACGGCCGCGCAAGCGGGAGCGCTGGGTGCCTGGCTCCTGGTCCTGATGCGAGTGCTTCAGGGGCTGGGTGTCGGGGCCGAGTTCGCCGGCGCCGTCACGATGCTCAACGAGAGCTCGCCGGAGTCCAAACGCGGGTTCTCCAGCGGGTTCGCCTCCGCCGCGAACTACGCGGGCACCACGATCGCGACGGTCACGTTCGCGTTGCTGGGCCTGCTGCCCGACGACGTCCTCCAGGGCTGGGCGTGGCGGATCCCGTTCCTGGCCACGATCGTCGTGGTGCTGGTCGCGGTGTACGTGCGGACGAAGGTCGAGGAGACCGCCGCGTTCCAGAGCGCCGTGCAGCGCAAGGTGATCAAGCGCCTGCCGCTGGGCAACGTGATCCGCGAGAAGCCGCGCGAACTGCTGTGCATGGCCGCGATCTACTGCTTCATCATCCCGTGGTCGTACACGATCCAGACCTTCGGCCTGACCTACCTGACCTCCACGGTGAAACTGCCCAAGGAGGTCGCGCTGACCTGCCTGGTGATCGGGTACGTCGTCCTGATGCCGGGCATGGTGTTCAGCGGAATACTGGTAGACCGGTTCGGGCCCAAGAAACTGATGCTGTGGGGCTGTGCCGGCGGTGCGGTGTTCGCGTTCCCCGTGTTCTTCGGCATGAACTCCGGCTCGCCGGTGCTGACGACGATCGTGGTGATCTGCGGCCTGATGGTGAGCCAGGGCCTGCCTTCGGCGGCGTCGAGCGTGATCGTCACGCGGGCACTGCGGACCGAGTACCGCTGGTCGGGCATCACCGTCTGCCGCGAGATCCCCGCCGCCGTCGTCGGTGGCACCGCGCCGCTGGTGTCGGTCGGGCTCCTCACCCTCGGCGACGGCCGGCCGTGGTACATCGCGACCTACCTGGTCGTGCTCACCGGGCTGGGCCTGCTGGGTGTGCTGGCCATGCCGAAGTCCGTCTACCAGCGCAAGACCACGGGCGAAGCAGCCCCGATCCTCTGAAAGGGAACCTGAAGATGTACAAGGTGTTCACGGGCGTCATCCCGGCGTCGCTCATGCCCTTCAGCGCCGGCCTCGAGATCGACGAGGTCAACTACCGCAGGCACCTGCGCGACCTGGCGGACACCGACGGGGTCACGGGCATCGCGATCAACGGCCACGCCGCCGAGGTCTCCAGCCTGACTCCGGCCGAACAGGAGGAAAGCCTGCGGATCGCGGTGGACGAGGTCGGTGACCGGGTCGACATCCTGTGCGGCGTCGCCGACGCGGACACCGCCCGGGCCGTCGACACGGCGCGGATGGCGCAGGAGGGTGGCGCCGACGGGCTGCTGGTGTTCCCGTCCAGCGTGTTCGGTCTCGGCATGCGCCACCGCCGCGAGGTCGCGGTGGCGCACTACGCGGCGATCGGCGCGGCCGTCGAGCTGCCGATGGTGCTCTTCATCGACGCCGCCGGCGCGTCGACCACTTTGGACGCCGCACTGATCACCGAGCTGTGCGAGCGGGTCCCGAACATCACGGGGATCAAGGACTGGAGCGTCGACATCCTGGCGTACGAGGCCAACCTGCGGGCCGTTCGCGCGTTGCCGCGGCGGGTGTCGATGCTGACCAGCTTCAGCCGCGCGCTGCTGCCCTCGCTCGCGCTGGGCGGCGACGGCATCCTCAGCGGGCACGGTTCGATGATCGCCGACCTGCAGGTGGAGCTGCTGCGCCACGTCGAGGCCGGTGACCTCAAGGCCGCGCGCGAGGTGGTGGAACGGATCCACCCGCTCACCGAGGTGTTCTACGCCGAGCCGGTGCTCGACCAGCACAACCGGATGAAGGTCGCGGTCGCGATGCTCGGCCGGATCGACGAGGCCCACGTGCGCCCGCCGCTGCTGCCGATCACCGCCGAGGAGCGCGCCGTGATCGCCGACGTGATCAAGGGCCTGCCCACCGGGGCCGCGAAGTGAGCGCCGGGTTCGCCGTCGTCACCGGCGGCGCCGGCGGGATCGGCCGGGCGGTCGCGGCCGTGCTCGCCGAGGGCGGGCAGCCGGTCGTGCTGGCCGACCTGGACGGGGCCGCCGCCGAAACCGCGGCCAAGGACCTGGCCGAACGCGGGCACCGGGCGCTCGGCGTGGCCACTGACGTGCGGGTGCGCGCCGACGTCGAGCGCGCCATCGAGGCCGGCCGCGCGGAGTTCTCCTTGCCGCTGACCACGTTCGTGAACAACGCCGGCTACACCGAGCTGTCCGACCCGCTGGAGATCACCGAACAGCAGTGGGACGCGATCATGACGGTGAACGCCCGGGGTGTCCTGTTCGGACTCCAGGCCGCGAGCGCGGCCATGGGGGAGGGCGGCGCGATCGTCAACGTCAGCTCGTCCACCGCTCGCGGGCCGTACGTGCCCTCGGCGCACTACGCGGCGTCCAAGGCGGCGGTGCTGAGCCTGACCATGACGTTCGCCGCGCGGCTGGCCTCGCGGCGCATCCGTGTCAACAGCGTGGCACCGGCCATTGTGGACACCGAGCTGTGGGACGGCTTCGACGCGCAGATCGCCGCCAAGGAGGGCCTGCCGCTCGGTGAGGCGAAGCGCACGCGGATCGAGCAGAACCCGATCGGGCGCGCGGGCACGCCCGAGGACGTGGCCCGGGCCGTCGCGTTCCTCGCCGATCCCGGCAACGGCTTCGTCACCGGCGAGTGCCTGCACCTGACCGGCGGCTCGTTCATGCAGTGACCGCCGCCGACAGCAAAGCCGTACCAGCAGAACCGAAGGGCAACGACGTGACCGACGACATCCCATTCGCACCCGGGCTCCGGATCGGCGACCGGGTGGAGTTCCGCAAGACGATCAGCGAGTCCGATGTGTACCTCTACGCCGGGATCACCGGCGACTTCGCCGCCAACCACGTGGACGAGCTGTTCATGCAGAGCACCCACTACGGGCGGCGCATCGCCCACGGCTCGCTGCTCGTCGGCTTCACCTCCACAGCGTCCACGCTGATGTCGAACCGCACGCCGGCGCCCTCGGTTTCGGCCGGCTACGACCGCATCCGCTTCACCGGCCCGGCGTTCTTCGGCGACACGCTGATCACCGACTACGTGCTCACCGCCGTCGACGAGAGTCGCAAGAGGACGTTCGCCGACAGCACCATCCGCAACCAGAACGGCGACGTGTGCGCGGTCGCCGTGCACATCCTGCAGTTCATCGACGCCCCGGGAGCCCAGCAGTGAAACCACCGTACGCCGGGGTGCGCATCCTCGACCTGACCCAGCTGGAGCAGGGCCCGTCGGGCACGCAGGTGCTCGCCGACTTCGGCGCCGACGTCATCAAGATCGAGCGGCCGGGCGCCGGCGAGATCGGGCGGCGGATGAAGCCGGCCGAAGCCGGTGGCTACAGCTCGTTCTGGGCGGCCAACAACCGCAACAAGCGCAGCCTCAGCCTCGACCTCAAATCGCCCGAGGGCCGGCGGGTGTTCACGGAGCTGGTGAAGACCGCCGACGTCGTGGCCGCCAACTTCCGGCCCGGCGTGATGGAACGGCTCGGCTTCGGTTACGAGCAGCTCGCCGCGATCAACCCGCGCATCATCCTCGCGCTGGCCTCGGGCTACGGCCAGGACGGCCCGTACCGCGACCGGCGCGGCCAGGACCTCGCCGCGCAGGCGCTCGGCGGGATCATGGCGCTCACCGGCGACGCCGACGGCCCGCCGCGGCCGGTCGGCACCTACGTGGTGGACTACATCGCGGCCATGCACTTCGCGCAAGCGATCATGGCGGCGCTGGCCGCCCGCGAGCAGAACGGCGTCGGCCAGGTGGTGGACGTCTGCCTGCTCAACGCGGCCGTCGCCATGCACCTGCAGGAGGGTTCGGCCTACCTCAACGACCCGGTGCCCGTGCCACGGCCGCGGCCGAACATCGCGCACTCGCGCAACACCGCGCTGTACGGCACGTACGAAACCTCGGACGGCCGGGCGATCGTGATCATCGCCGACATCTTCATCGACGAGCCGTGGCAGCGCGTCTGCCGCGCGCTCGAGATCGGCGACGAGATCGCGCAGGACCCGCGGTTCACCACGATCGCCGGCCTCGAGCAGCATCCGGACGAGGCCACGGCGGTGCTGCGCGAGGCGTTCGGCCGGTTCACCCGCTCGGACGCGGAAGCGCGGCTGCTCAAGGAAGACGTGCTGTGCGCGCCGGTGCAGGCGTACGACGAGGTGTTCACCGACCCGCAGGTGCTGTTCAACGGGATGGTGGTGGAGACCGAGATCGAGGGCGTCGGCAAGCGGCGCATCGTCGGCCAGCCCGTGCGGCTGCTCGGCACCCCGGCCGACCCCGCCCGGATCGCGCCGCCGCGCGTGGGCCAGCACAACGAGGAGATCCTCGCCGAGCTCGGCCTGTCCGCGGCGGAGATCGACGAGGTGCGCGCGGCCGGCGCGATCGGTGACGAGAACGAGCGCCGCGGCCGCGGGGAAGGGGACGCCTGGTGAGCTCGCGCCCCACCGAGGAACTCACCCTCCCGCCGGTCCGGCGGGTCCCCGCTTCGGCCGTCCGCCAGGCCCTGACCGGGGCACGGCAGGTCGCCGTGCTCGACGACGATCCCACCGGCACGCAGACCGTGCGCGACCTGCCGGTGCTGACCCGGTGGACGGTCGAGGACATCCGCTGGGCGCTGCGCCGGGGCCGGGCCGGGTTTTTCGTGCTCACCAACACCCGCAGCCTCGCGCCCGACGCCGCGGCCGCCCGCGACCGCGAGGTCGCCGAGGCCTGCCTTGCCGCGGCCGAGCTGGAAGGCGTGCGGCTCGCGTTCGCCAGCCGCAGCGATTCGACGCTGCGGGGCCACTTTCCGCTCGAGACGGACGTGCTCACGGAAGTCGCCGCCCAGCACGGCCAAACGGTCGACGGCGTGCTCCTCGCACCGGCCTATGTGGACGCCGGACGCGTCACGATCGGCGGGGTGCACTGGCTGCGCACCGCCGAGGGCCTGACGCCGGCGGCCGACAGCGAGTTCGCGCGGGACGCCACCTTCGGCTACCGCTCGTCCCGGCTGGCCGAGTGGGTCGAGGAGAAGAGCGGCGGCCGGATCACCCGCGGGGACGTGGCCGAGCTGACGCTCGACGTAATCCGCCCCGGTACGGACGAAACGGTGGCCGCCCGGCTGACGGACACGCGCGACGGCCGCGTGGTCGTGCTCGACGCCGACGAGGACGACGATCTGCGGGCCACCGTGCTCGGGATCCTGGCGGCCGAAGCCGGCGGAAAGTCGTTCCTGTACCGCGTCGGCCCGTCGTTCGTGCGGGCCCGCGTGGGGCAGGACGCGCAGCCGCCGATCGACGACGACACGCTCGCGCGGCTCGTCGGGCCGGGCCACGGGCTCGTGGTCGTGGGCTCGCACGTCGGCCTCACGACCCGGCAGCTCGACCACCTCGCGCGCCAGCGCCGGTTCACCACCGTGGAGCTCGACGTGCCGACGCTGCTCGACGAAACCCGCGCTGAGCAGCACCTGCGCGACGCCGTCACCACCGCGACGGAGGCCCTCGCCGAAACCCTCGTGGTGCTCAGCACTTCGCGCACGCTGGTGACCGGCGACGACGAGGCCCACAGCCTGGAGATCGCCCGCCGGGTCAGTGCGGCGCTCACGCGGGCGGCGGGGGAGATCGTCGCTGCGCGCCGACCGTCCTATGTGGTCGGCAAGGGCGGCATCACCTCGTCCGACGTGGCCACCGGGGCACTCGGCATCGACCGGGCCTGGATCCGCGGCTCGCTGCTGCCGGGCATCGTCTCGCTGTGGGAACCGGCTTCCGGGCCGGCGCAGGGGCTGCCGTACGTGGTCTTCGCGGGCAACGTCGGCGGCGAGACGTCACTCACCGAGGTCATCGAACGTCTGGAGACGGCATGAGCACCCGCATCGTCATCACCGGCGGCGCCGGGTTCCTCGGCGCCGTCCTCGCCCGCCGGCTGCTCGCGGCCCCGATCGCCCTCGGCGGCGCGGCCCCCGAAGAACTCGGGGAGCTGGTCCTCGTCGACCTGTTCGAGCCACCGGCCGACCTCGTCGCCGACTCCCGCGTGCGCGTGCTGACCGGCGACCTCAGCGCAGCGTTGCCCGGGCTCGGGCCGGTCGACGCGATCTTCCACCTGGCGGGGGTGGTCAGCGGCGCGGCCGAGGCCGACTTCGACCTCGGCATGCGCACCAACCTCGACGGCACGCGGGCGTTGCTCGACTACGCGCGTGGTCTCGACACGCCGCCGGTGCTGGTGTTCTCCAGCTCGCTGGCCGTGTTCGGCAGCGACCCGGCGATCGGGCCGATCGGCGACGTCGACGACGACACACTCCCGCGCCCGCAGGCCAGCTACGGCGTGCAGAAGTTCATCGGCGAGCAGCTCGTGGCCGACTACACGCGCAAGGGGTTCGTGCGCGGCCGATCCGTGCGGCTGATGACGGTGTCGGTGCGGCCGGGCAAGCCGAACGCGGCCGCGTCGAGCTTCATGTCCGGCATCATCCGCGAACCGCTGGCCGGGCAACGCGCCGCCTGCCCGGTACCGCCGGACACGCCGATCGCACTGTCGTCGCCCCGCAAAACCCTCGACGGGCTGCTGCTCGCCGCGCAGGCCGACGACACCACCTGGGGCAGCCGCACCGCGATGAACCTGCCCGCGCTCACCACCACGCCGAAGGACATGGCCGCGGCACTCGACCGCGTGGCCGGCACCGGCACCAGCGACCTCATCGACTGGACCGACGACCCGGCCGTAGGCGCCATCGTGCGCAGCTGGCCCGCCCGGTTCCACACGCCGCGCGCCGAAAAGCTCGGCCTGGAACCGGAGCTCTCCTTCGACGACATCGTCCAGGCCTACCTCGACGACCTCGGACGCTGACCCGGCCGGGACCGTCCTTCGTGGACGGTCCCGGCCCCTCTCACCCGGAAGTGGAGCTTTCGACCGATGCGAGCGGCACTCGACGCCCTGGTCACCCGCAGACTCGCCGGCCAGGCGGCCATTCCCGCGTTCACCTGCTACGGGGCGGACACCGCGCTGGCGGTGGTGAGCGCCGCGGAGGAGCAGGGCCTGCCCGTGATCCTGCTGGTGGCGCCCTCGGCCGCCGAGCCGCGCCTCATCCGGACGCTGCGCGCGATCGCCGACGCGTCGGCCGTGCCGGTGTGCGTGCAGCTCGACCACGCGAAGGACGACGCGTTGATCCGCTCGTCGATCGACGCCGGCGTCGATGCCGTGCTCGCCGACGGCTCCCATCTGCCGCCCGAGGAGAACGCGGCGTTCGTCCGCGCGGTCCTGGCTTTCGCCGCGCCGCGCGGCGTCGTCGTGGAGGCGGAGCTCGGCAGCGTGCCCGGCGACGAAGACCGCGCGGAAGCCGTCGAGGTGGCCGGCAAAACCGACCCCGCGCAGGTCGGGCCGTTCCTCGCGGCCTCGGGGGCCCAGCTGCTCGCGTGCGGCGTCGGCAACGTCCACGGCCGCTACCGCGGCGCGCCCGCCCTCGACTGGCCGCGGCTGGCCCGCATCCGCGCCGAGGCCGGCACCGTCCCGCTCGTCCTGCACGGCGCGTCCGGCCTGCCGCCCGCCGACCTGCGCCGCTGCGGTACCGCCGGCGTCGGCAAGGTGAACGTCAACACCGAACTCCGCACCGCGATGCTAGCCACCCTCGAAGCGGGCGTCGGCCCGGCCCGCGCGTCCGGCGAGGACATGCTGACGCTCACCCGCTCGGTCCTCACCACGGCGACCGGCGTCGCCCGCACCGTGCTCGAAACCCTCGGCGGTTAGCACGGTCAGCCCGGCCCGGAGACGAACGCCGTGCCGCCCAGGCAGGCCTCCGCGCACAAGTTATCCGTCATTCACTGAATTCGACGGCCGGTGAACACCTCGGACCTTCACCGAAGTGAACGGCCAGCTGGTCAAGTACCCTTCGACGTCCTCGCTTGCCAAAGCGTCCGTAGTGAACCACTATGCACTAGGGCGCAGCTCGCCGGTACGGACGGACGAAGGAGTCGGTGTGGACTTTCAGGAGGCCTCGGAACACAGGGATCTCCGGGATACGGTGCGGGCGATCGCCGCGAAGTTCGGGCCGGAGTACTACGTCCCGCGGGCCGAGGCCGGCGAGCCCACCTCCGAGCTGTGGGCCGAGCTGGGGCGCAACGGGTTCCTGGGGATCAACCTGCCGGAGGAGTACGGCGGCGGTGGCGCCGGGCTGGCCGAGCTGGCGATGGTGTGCGAGGAGACCGCGGCCGCGGGCTGCCCGTTGCTCCTGCTCATGGTGTCCGCCGCCATCTCGGGCGAGATGATCGCCGACTACGGCACCGCGGAACAGAAGCAGCATTGGCTGCCGCGCATGGCTTCCGGTGAGGCGAAGGTCGTTTTCGGCATCACCGAGCCCGACGCCGGGTCCAACACCCACCGGCTGTCGACCGTCGCGGTGCGGGACGGCGACGACTTCGTCGTCAACGGCACCAAGCACTACATCTCCGGCGTCGACGAGGCTGAGGCCGTCCTCCTCGTCACGCGCACCGGCCGGGACGAGACCACCGGCCGCGCCCGGCTGTCGCTGTTCCTCGTGCCCACCGACACCCCCGGGTTCGTCGCGACGCGGCTGCCGGTGTCCGCGAAGCTGCCGGAGAAGCAGTTCGTGCTGCACTTCGACGACCTGCGCCTGCCCGCGAGCGCGCTGGTCGGCGAAGAGGGCAACGGCTTCCACCAGGTCTTCCACGGGCTGAACCCGGAGCGCATCACCGGTGCGGCCGTGTGCGTCGGCATCGCCCGCCACGTGCTGGCCCAGGCCGCGGACTACGCGTCGACCCGGGCGGTCTGGGACGCGCCCATCGGCGCGCACCAGGGCATCGCGCACCCGCTGGCCAAGGCCAGGATCGAGACCGATCTGGCCGCGTTGATGACGGCGAAGGCGGCCTGGCAGCACGACCACGACGAACCCGCGGGCGAAGCCGCGAACATGGCCAAGTACGCGGCGGCCGAGGCGGCGGGAGCCGCTGTGGAAGCGGCGATCCAGACGCACGGCGGCAACGGCTTCGCCACCGAATACGGCCTGCTGCCGTACTGGGGAATCGCGCGCCTGCTGCAGGTCGCGCCGGTGAGCCGGGAGATGGTCCTGAACTACGTCTCCCAGCACAGCCTCGGGCTGCCCCGGTCGTACTGAGCCCGAGACAAGCGAGCCGAGAGAAACGGACCACCGCGAGATGACCACCGTGTTGCGGTCCGCGTTGAACACCGCGGACGAGACCTTCCAGACCAACCTGAAGCACCAGAAACAGGTGCTGGCCGAGCTCGACGAGCAGATCCAGGCGGCCATCGCCGGCGGCGGGCCCCGCTACCAGCAGCGCCACCGCGACCGCGGCCGGCTGCTCGTGCGCGAACGCATCGAGCTGCTGCTGGATCGGGACGCGTCGTTCCTCGAACTGTCGTCGCTGGCGGCGTGGGGCACGCAGTTCCCGGTCGGGGCCTCGGTGGTGACGGGAATCGGGGTCGTGTCCGGCGTCGAGTGCGTGCTGATCGCGCACGACCCGACCGTGCGCGGCGGGGCGATGAACCCGTACTCGCTCAAGAAGACGTTGCGAGCGCTGGAGATCGCCCGGATCAACCGCCTGCCGGTGATCAACCTGGTCGAGTCCGGTGGCGCCGACCTGCCCACGCAGTCGGAGCTGTTCGTGCACGCGGGCAAGATCTTCCACGACCTCACCGAGCTGTCGTCCCTGGCGATCCCGACGGTCGCGCTGGTGTTCGGCAACTCGACCGCCGGCGGCGCCTACGTGCCCGGCATGTGCGACTACGCGGTGATGGTCGACGGCCAGGCCAAGGTGTTCCTCGGCGGCCCGCCGCTGGTGAAGATGGCCACGGGCGAAGACGCCGACGACGAGGAGCTCGGCGGCGCCGCCATGCACGCCAAGGTTTCCGGGCTGTGCGACTACTTCGCGGCCGACGAGCGCGACTGCATCCGGATCGGACGCCAGATCGTCGCCGAGTTCGGCTGGCGCAAGCTCGGCCCCGGGCCGACGCTGCCGGCCGACGAGCCGCTCTACGACCCGGAAGAACTGCTGGGCATCGCGCCGTCGGACATCAAGGTGCCGTTCGACCCGCGCGAAGTGATCGCGCGGGTGGTCGACGGGTCCCGCTTCGGCGAGTACAAACCCTTGTGGGGCACCAGTCTCGTCACCGGCTGGGCGTCCGTGCACGGCTACCCGGTGGGCATCCTGGCCAACGCGCGCGGGGTGCTGTTCAGCGAGGAAGCCAAGAAAGCCAGCGAGTTCATCCAGCTCGCGAACCAGACCGACACGCCGTTGCTGTTCCTGCAGAACACCACGGGCTACATGGTGGGCAAGAACTACGAGCAGGGCGGGATCATCAAGGACGGCTCCAAGATGATCAACTCGGTCGCCAACAGCAAGGTCCCGCACATCACAGTGAACCTGGCCGCGTCCTTCGGCGCCGGCAACTACGGCATGTCCGGCCGGGCGTACGACCCGCGGCTGATGTTCGCCTGGGCCGGGTCCCGATTGGCGGTGATGGGCGCCGCACAGCTGGCCGGCGTCATGTCCATCGTCGCGAAGCAGTCGGCGGCGTCCGCCGGGCGCGAGTTCGACCTCCAGGCCGACGAGCGCAACCGCGCGGCGATCGAGGCGCAGATCGAAAAGGAGTCGCACGCCTTCTTCGTCACCGCGCGGCTCTACGACGACGGCCTCATCGATCCCCGCGACACCCGCACCGTGCTCGGCATCGCGCTGTCCGCCGCGCACTCCAACACCGTCGCCGGCCAGCGTGGCTACGGCGTCTTCCGGATGTGAGGACCACCTTGATGACCAGCCGGACCACGCCGGGTACCCGTCCGATCCGGAAGCTGCTCGTGGCCAACCGTGGTGAGATCGCGGAACGGGTGATCCGCTCCGCGCGAGCCCTGGACATCGCCACGGTCGCGGTTCACTCCGACCCCGACGCCGACGCGCTGTTCGTCGAGGCCGCCGACGAAGCCGTGCTCCTGCCCGGCGCCGCTTCGGCCGAGACGTACTTGCGCGCCGACCGCATCGTCGAAGCCGCACTGGCCACCGGCGCCGATGCCGTCCACCCCGGTTACGGGTTCCTGTCCGAGAACGCCGAGTTCGCCCGGCGCTGCGCCGACGCGGGATTGGTCTTCGTCGGGCCGCCGGTCGCGGCGATCGAGGCGATGGGGTCGAAGATCGCGGCCAAGGAGCTGATGGCCGCGGCCGGTGTCCCCGTTCTGCCCGGCGCGACGATCGACGACGACGCCGAGGTGGACGCCGCGACGGTGACGGAGATGGCCGAGGACATCGGCTTCCCGCTGCTGGTCAAGGCCGCGTTCGGCGGCGGCGGGCGCGGAATGCGGATCGTGCGCGGGCCCGCGGAGGTCGTCGAAGCCGTGACGAGCGCGCGGCGGGAGGCGGCGTCGGCGTTCGGCAACGGGACGGTGTTCCTGGAGCGGTTCGTGGAGAATCCGCGCCACGTCGAGGTCCAGATCTTCGGCGACGCGCACGGCACCGTCGTGCACCTCTTCGAGCGCGAGTGCTCGATCCAGCGCAGGTACCAGAAGATCATCGAGGAAGCGCCGTCGCCGGCCGTCGACGAGGCGCTGCGCAAGCAGCTCGGCGACGCGGCCGTCGCCGCGGGTGCCGCGATCGGGTACACCGGCGCCGGCACCGTCGAGTTCGTGATGGCGCCGAACGGGGAGTTCTTCTTCCTCGAGGTGAACACACGCCTGCAGGTGGAGCACCCGGTCACCGAGGAGATCACGGGCCTGGACCTGGTGGCCTTGCAGCTGCTGGTCGCCGAAGGCGAGCCGCTGCCGGTGGAAGCGACGGAAGCCGGCATCACCGGGCACGCCGTCGAGGCGCGCCTCTACGCCGAGGACCCGGCGGCCGATTACCTGCCGGGCAGCGGAACGCTGCACCGGTTCCGGATCCCGGCCCTGCCCGGGGTGCGCGTGGACACCGGGGTCCGCGACGGCTCGGTGGTCGGGACGCACTACGACCCCATGCTCGCCAAAGTCATCGCGCACGGGCGCACTCGTGCCGAAGCGGTGCGCAAACTCGCCCGAGCGCTGGCGGAGGCGCAGATCCACGGCCTGGTCACCAACCGCGACTTGCTCGTGGCCGTCCTGCGCGAACCCGGGTTCGCCGCGGGCGCGACCGACACCGGGTACCTCACGCGCCACGATCCCGCCACGTTGATCGGCGAGCCCGGCAAGGAGACGGTGACCGTGCACGCGCTGGCCGCGGCCGTGGCGGGTCAGGCCGACCGCCGCGCCCAGGCCGAGGTGCAGCGGGTCGTCCCCACCGGGTGGCGCAACGTCGCGAGCGCCCCGCAGCGCGCCGAGTACCGCCTCGGAGACGCCGACGTCGACGTCACCTATCGCTTCACCCGCCAAGGCCTGGACGCGCAGGTGGACGGATCCACTGTGGACGGTCTCACGATTCTCGAGGCCCGGCCGGACCGGGTGGACCTGCGCGTGGCCGGGGTCCGGCGCACGGTCCAGGTACACCAGGTCGGCGACACCGTGTACTGCGACAGCGTGCTGGGCGCCACCACATTCACCGAGCGGCCCCGGCTGCCCGAACCCGGCACCGACGCCGCCCCCGGGTCGTTGCTGGCGCCGATGCCCGGCACGGTCGTCCGGGTCGTCGCGGAGCAAGGGCAGCACGTGGCGGCCGGCGGGGTGATCGTGGTGTTCGAGGCGATGAAGATGGAGCACTCCGTGCGCGCGCCGGTCGCCGGGATCGTGGCCGAGCTGTCCGTCCAGTTGGGACAGACCGTCGAATCGGGCGAGATCGTCGCCGTCATCACCGAAGAGGAGGCCGGATGACCCCCGTGCGCTACGAGGTGACCAACGGCGTCGCCTGGCTCACCATCGACCGCCCCGAAGCGCGCAACGCGCTGAGCGAAGCCGTCCGAAAAGGACTGTTCGACGGCGTGCACCGGTTCAACGCCGACGAGGACGCGAAGGTCCTCGTCCTGACCGGGGCCGGCGACAAGGCCTTCTGCGCCGGCGGTGACCTCAAGGAGATGAACGCGACCGCGCTGACCGTGCCGCCCCCGGACTTCCTTCCCCAGTTCGGGCGCAACGTCGAAGTGCCGAAGCCGACGATCGCCGCGGTCAACGGGATCGCCTACGGGGGCGGGTTCCTGCTCGCCCAGCAGTGCGATCTCGTGGTGGCCGCCGAGCACGCGCGCTTCGCCGTGTCCGAGGTCAAGATCGGCCGCGGCTCGCCGTGGGCGGCGCCGTTGTCGTGGCTCGTGCCGCCGCGCATCGCGCTGGAGATCCTCCTGACCGGCGACCCGGTCAGCGCCGCCAAGGCGCAGCAGTACGGGCTGGTCAACGACGTCGTTCCGGCGGCCGACCTGCGCGAACGCACGCAGCAGCTGGCCGAGCGGATCGCGGCCAACGCCCCGCTCTCGGTGCTCGCCGCCAAACGCACCGCGTACCTGTCGGCCGCCCACCACCGGGCCGAGGCCTACGAGCTCGCCGAGCAGATCTGGGAACCCGTGTATCTGTCGGAAGACGCGCAGGAGGGGCCGCTGGCCTTCAAAGAGAAGCGCACGCCGGTCTGGCAGGGCCGCTGACATGGGCGTTTCGATCGAGCAGGTGCTCGACGACCTCGTCGCCGAAACCCGGGTGCTGCTGGATCTGGTGGCGGATCTCGACGACGCCGGGATCGCCACGCCGACCCCGGCCGTCGGCTGGACCGTCCGCGACCAGCTCACCCACCTCGCCTACTTCGACGAGACCGCGACCCAGGCCGCGGTCGACCCGGCCGCGTTCCGCGTGGCCGCGGATGCCCTGGTGGCCGGAGGCATGGATTTCCCCGACCGGGTCGCCGCCGAGCACGCGACGCTGCCCGCGGCCGACGTCCGGGCCTGGCTGGCGCGCACGCGCCGCGAGTTCGTCACCGTCTTCCGCGGCCTCGACGCGAAAGCGCGGCTTCCGTGGTACGGCCCGGACATGAGCGCGTTGTCCTCGGTCACCGCGCGGCTCATGGAGACCTGGGCGCACGGGCAGGACGTCGCCGACGCGCTGGGCCGCGACCGTGAGCCGACCGACCGCCTGCGCCACATCGCGCACCTCGGGGTGCAGACCACGGCGTTTTCGTTCACGCTCAACGGAAAGCCCGTGCCGGCCGAGCCGATCCGGGTCGAGCTGACCTCGGCGTCCGGCGCCGAGTGGACATGGGGCCCGCCCGAGGCGGCGGACCGCGTCGCCGGGGCCGCGCTCGACTTCTGCCTCGTCGTCACCCAGCGCCGGCACCGCGACGACACCGCTCTCGCCGTCACCGGTCCGGTCGCGACCGAGTGGCTGTCCGTCGCCCAGACCTTCGCCGGGAGCCCCGGGACCGGGCGGGCACCCACGAGCCACGCAGGAGGACCATCGTGACCACGACCGGCGGCCGCGCCGTGCGCATCGGCAACTGCTCCGGCTTCTACGGCGACCGGCTGCAGGCCGCCCGCGAGATGGTCGAGGGCGGGCCGATCGACGTGCTCACCGGCGACTACCTCGCCGAGCTGACCATGCTGATCCTGTGGAAGGCCAAGCAGAAGGACCCGGCGACGGGCTACGCGAAGACCTTCCTCACCCAGGTCGAGCACGTGCTGGGCACCTGCCTCGACCGCGGTGTCCGGATCGTGTCGAACGCCGGCGGCCTCAACCCCGCCGGGCTCGCTTCGGAGCTCGGCGCGCTGGCCGAACGGCTGGGCCTGCACCCGCGCATCGCTTACGTCGACGGCGACGACCTCGTGCCCCGGCTCGACGAGCTGCAAGCGGCCGGCCACGCCTTCGCGCACCTCGACACCGGCCGGAAACTGGCCGACGCCGGAGTGCGCCCCGTGTCGGCGAACGCCTACCTGGGCGCCTGGGGGATCACCGAGGCACTGCGGGCGGATGCGGACCTCGTCGTGACCGGGAGGGTCACCGACGCGTCGGTGGTGGTCGGCCCGGCGGCGTGGTGGCACGGCTGGACCCGCGACGACGCCGACATCCACGACAAGATCGCCGGCGCGATGGCCGCCGGTCACGTGATCGAATGCGGACCCCAGGCCACGGGAGGGAACTACGCGTTCTTCGAGGAGGTCACCGACCGCCGGTACCCGGGGTTCCCCATCGCCGAGATCGAGGCGGACGGCTCCAGTGTGATCACCAAGCACGCCGGCACGGGTGGGCTGGTGTCCGTGGGCACCGTGACCGCGCAGCTGCTGTACGAGATCGCCGAGCCGGCGTACCTCGGGCCGGACGCGGTGGCCCACTTCGACACGCTCGAGCTCGTGTCCGACGGCGAGCACCGCGTGCGGATCCGGGGTGTGCGCGGCAGCGCGCCGACCGACCGGCTCAAGGTGGCGCTCAACTACGAGGGCGGGTTCCGCAACTCGATGACGCTCGTGCTGACCGGCACGCGCATCGAGGAGAAGGCGGCCTGGGCCGAACAGCAACTGGTCGAGCTGCTGGGCCGACGCGAGCGGTTCGCCGAGTTCGACGTGCAGCTCCTGCGGTTCGACCACCCCGACGCCGCGACCAACGCCGAGGCCACCGCACACCTGCGGGTGACGGTGAAGGATCCCGACCGGCGCAAGGTCGGGCGGGCGTTCTCCAACACCACCATGGAACTCGCGCTCGGCGGTTACCCCGGCTTCCACACGACGACGCCGCCGTCCGCGGAGAGCGCGTACGGCGTCTACTGGCCGACGTTGATTCCTGCGGCCGAGGTGGCGCACCGCGTGACCCTGCCCGACGGCACCGTGCGGACCGTTCCGCACAGCCCGGTCACGGCGGCCGCCCCGGAGCCCCCGGAACCGTCGCCCGCTGAGCTTCCGGCCGGTCCCACCCGACGGCTGCCGCTCGGGACGATCGTCGGAGCCCGATCCGGGGACAAGGGCGGCAACGCCAACATCGGGGTGTGGGCCCGCACCGACGAGGAGTACGCGTGGCTGCGCGGCTACCTCACCGTCGCGCGGGTGCGGGAGCTGATCCCCGAGGCCGCCGATCTGGAGATCCGCCGGTACGAGCTCGCAAACCTGCGCGCGGTCAACCTGGTGATCGTCGGCATCCTGGGTGCGGGGGTCGCCTCGGCGACGCGGCCCGACCCGCAGGCGAAGGGGCTCGGCGAGTACCTGCGCAGCCGCCTAGCGGACCTTCCGGAACACCTGCTGCGGAGTTAGGTCCACAGTGGACGAGACGCGCACACCGCGACGGGACCCGGACCGCAAGGCCCGGATCCTGGCCGTCTCGGCCGAGCTGATCTCACGCCATGGCTACCACGCGGTCGGCCTGGCCGAGATCGGCGCGGCGGCGGGCATCGTGAGCACGGGGGTCTACCGGCACTTCCCGAGCAAGGCGGCGATCCTGACCGCGCTCCTGTACCGCGTGATGGAGCTGCTCGACTCCGCGGCGGCCGAGATCCTGGCCACGGCACCGGACGAGCGCACCGCCGTGACCGAGCTGGTGCGCCACCACGTCCGCGTCGCCGTGGAGGAGCGGCGCATCATGCAGGTCTACCACTGGGAGGCGCGCAACCTCCCGGCCGAAGACCTGCGCCGGTTGCGCCGGGCCCAGCGGGTCTACCTGGAGGGCTGGTCGGCCGCACTGCTGCCGCTGCGCCCGCACCTCACGAACGGCGAGGCGCGCGCCCTGGTGCACTCGGCGATCGGCTGCGTGCAGTCGGTGCTGTTCCACCACTCGGGCTTGCCCGCCGACCGCCTCACCGACCTCCTCCGCGGCGCGGCGCACGCCTGCCTCGGAGTCCCGCCGGTCGAACCGGAGCCGAGCGCGTGAGCCGGGGCCGCGGTTCGCGACGCGGGGCGCCGGGGCGGTCAGCCGAGGACGGCTCGGGCCACGGCGGCGAGGTCGTCCGGCAGTCCTTGCACCGCGAGCGAATCGACCACTGTGGACTCCCACCGGCCGAGGTCCTCGCGGATCTTCCCGGCCGGCCCGACGAGGGCGACTTCCTCGACGAGCGCCGTCGGGATCGCGGCCGCGGCGGCCTTCTTCTCGCCGCGCAGGTAAAGGTCCTGCACGCGCGCCGCGACGTCGGCGTAGCCGGAACGGGCGAAAACGTCGTGGTGGAAGTTCGCGCCCCGCGCACCCATGCCGCCCATGTACAACGCGAGTTCCGGACGGACGCGGTCGGCCGCGCGTTCGACGTCGTCGTCCACCACGACCGGCACCGTGGCGATCACCTCGAAGTGCCCCGGGCGCCCGCCGGGCCGGCGGGAGAAGCCGGCTTCGAGCGCGGCGCGGTAGAACGCGTCGGCCGAGGGGGAGAAGAACATCGCGTGCCACCCGTCGGCGATTTCGGCCGCGAGCGCGACGTTGCGCGGGCCTTCGGCGCCCAGCTGGATCGGCAGGTCCGGCCGCAGGTGGTGCAGTGTCGAGCGCAGCGGCTTGCCGAGCCCCGTGCCGGACGGCAGGGGAAGCCGGTGGAACTCCCCGTCGTAGGCGAGCGGGTCTTCGCGGCTCAGGACCTGGCGGACGACGTCGACGTACTCCCGGGTGCGCGCCAGCGGCCGCGGAAAGGCGACACCGTGCCAGCCCTCCGACACCTGCGGGCCGGAGGCGCCGAGGCCGAGCACCACGCGTCCGCCGGAAAGGTGGTCGAGGGTCGCGGCCGCCATCGCCGTGGCCGCGGGGGAGCGCGCCGGGATCTGCGCGACGGCCGTGCCGAGGCGCACGCGGGTCGTGCGAGCGGCACACCACGCGAGCGGGGTGAACACGTCCGAGCCGTAGGCCTCGGCGAACCAGATCCCGTCGAAACCGAGGTCCTCGATCTCCCGGACACGCTCGTCCCACCGCGGCGGCACTCCGCGGAAGAACTGTCCGACGTTGACGCCCACGGGAATCGGCATTCCGGCGACCTCCTAGTCACTTCCTTGGTGAGTGCATCGTTGTTCACTAGAAGCTTCCAGGCAAGCTGCACTGATCGGGTAACGATGTGAATGGCTAGTGACTTTGGTCTTGCCAGTGCGCGCGGCAAGTTGGATGCTGTGCGGCGTCAGGCATGCGGCAAGGAGGCTGGTGTGGACCTGAACGGGAAGATCGACGTCACGACGTTGCGAGGCCGCCGCGCGGTCAACCGCTGGGAACGGACATCCGTCGGGGACGTGTTCGAACGCCTGACGTGGAGCTACCCCGACCAGGTCGCGATCACCGGACGGCCGGGCGCGTACGGCGAGGAGCGGTTCGCCTCCGCCACCTACCGCCAGGCCGACGAGATCGCCAACCAGCTCGCCCACGCACTGGCCGCGCGCGGCCTCGAACCGGGCGCCCGGGTCGCGCTCTTCTGCGAGAACTCCGTCGAGGCGTACCTGGCCAAGATCGGCATCGCAAAGGCCGGCATGGTCGCCATGCCGATCAACCCCGCACTGGCCACCGACGTTCTCGAGTACCTGATCGGCCAGGCCGAGCCGGCGGCGGCGATCGTCGACGCCGAGCTGTGGCCGCGTGCGCAGCCGGCGTTCGAGGCCGCCGGCCTGCCGGTCGCCGCGACGATCACCATCGGTGGCGGCCCGGTGGCGGGCAGCCCGACGTTCGCCGAGTTCCTCGCGGGCCGGCCGGCGACCGAGCCGGACGTCGAGATCCACGGGGACGACATCTGGCAGCTGCTCTACACCTCGGGTACCACGGCGATGCCGAAGGGCGCGATGATCTCGCACTCGGCCAGCCACCTCGCGGCGCTGAACTTCTCCGTCTCGCTGACGCGCGGGCTCCGCGTGGAGACCGAGGTGAAGGTGATGACCTACCTGCCGATGATCTACCACGTCGGGGACCAGGTGTTCACCTTCTCGGCGTTCCTCGCCGGCGGGTCGCTCGTCCTCGGCCGCCGGCCGGTGCCCGATCAGGTCGCCGTGGCCATCGAGCAGGAACGGCCGACCGCGCTGTGGGCCGGTTCGCCGCAGTTCGTCGCCGCGCTCACCGCCGAGGCCGAGAAATCCGGGCGCGACCTGTCCAGCCTCACCGTGCTGGTCTACGGCTGGGGCGCGCTCGAGCCGGCCGTTTACGAGACGCTGCAACGGAAAGCGCCCGGGCTGGTAGTGCTCGGCATCTTCGGGCAGACCGAGGCGATCGCGTGCCACCGGTTCTGGCCGGTGAAGTGGCCGGAGGTCTACGAGCGCTCGGCGCCCGCGTTGAACTACGTCGGTGTGCCCAGCCCGCTGCTCGCCTCCGACGTCGTCGACGAGACCGGCGCGTCGCTGCGCGACCAGCCGCAGGTTCCCGGTGAGGCGGTGTACCGCAGCCCGACCGTCACCGCCGGGTACTACCTGAACGAGGACGCGACGCGCGAAGCGTTCCGCGGCGGCTGGTTCCACTCCGGCGACAGCGCCGTGGTGGACGAGGACGGTCTGCGCGTGATGGTCGACCGGTTCAAGGACATCGTGAAGTCCGGCGGCGAAAACGTGTCCAGCCTGCGGGTGGAAGCGGTGCTGCACCGGCACCCGGCGGTCGAGAAGGCCGCCGTGATCGGCCTGCCGCACGAACACTGGGGTGAGGCGGTCACGGCCGTTGTCGTGCTGCGCTCCGGTGCGGACGCCGACGAAGCGTCGCTCATCGCGCACTGCCGCGCCGCGCTCGGCGGTTACGAGACGCCGAAGGCGGTCGTGTTCGAGGACTCCCTGCCCGAGACCGTCGGCGGCAAGATCCTCAAGTACAAGCTCCGCCACCGCCACGCCGGCCACTACCAGAGCTGACCCGACGTCGAGGGGGAGCTGATTCCTTGTCCGACCACGAAGCTCGCGCGGGTTCGCGCGGCTGTGTCCCTTGTGGAGAGTGGCGATGACCCTGGTCGACCTGTCCTTCCGCGACTCGATCGCGATCGTGCGGCTCGACCGGCCGGACCGGCTCAACGCCCTCTCCGACGAGCTGCTGGCCGACTTCGAGACCGCACTCGACCGCATCGACACCGAATCCTCGTGCCGCGCGATCGTGGTCACCGGCAGCGGGCGCGCGTTCTGCGTCGGCGCGGACCTGCCCGAGGTGCTCAACCGGCTCGACGGCGACCCGGAGACGATCCTCGCTTTCGTGCGGCGGGCCGGAAACGCCTTCAGCCGCTTGGAAAACTCGCCCCGGCCGGTCGTCGCCGCCGTCAACGGTCACGCGGTCGCCGGCGGCTTCGAACTGGTCCTCGCCGCCGACGTCGTCGTCGCGGCCGAGGGCGCCCTCCTCGGCGACGGCCACGTCCGCTACGGCATGCTCCCCGGCGGTGGCGGCGCCGTCCGGATCGAACGCAAGCTCCCACCGAATGCCGCCCGCCGCCTGCTGCTCACCGGTGACCTCGAACCGGCCGAACGCTTCCGCGACTGGGGCCTGATCGAGGAAGTCGTCCCGGCGCCCCACCTGCTCGACGCGGCCCTCGCCCTCGCCCGCCGCTTCACCGCCCACAGCGCCCTCGCCCTGGCGGAGGTCAAACGCGTCGCCAACGCAGCCCGCGATCTCCCCACCGCCGACGCGCTCGCCCTCGAGTTCAAGACCTTCGCGGCCTACCTCGAATCCCCCGACCTTCGCGAGGGCCTGACCGCTTTCCGCGAACGCAAACGCCCGGCCGAGGACTGAGGGTTTCCGGCGCCCGAAACGGGCGGGCCGACCGGACTCACGCGCCTTGCTCGTCCGGCCATTCCTCGCCGGCCTCGACGACGACCGCGGGCGAAGCCGCGTCGAGGCCGAGACAAGCGTGAGCCGCTCCGACGAGCAGCGCCGCCAATTGCGGCACCGGCAGGCCCGAGTTGAAGAACAAGATGGACTGGATGCTGCCGATCGCCGCGTGGACCAGGACGCGGATCTCGCCGTCGGCCAGGTCGGTGCGCAGGGGCGCGACCGCGCCGACCCATTCCTCGATGTAGTGGCGCTGGGCGCGGCGCAGGCGGCGGAGGTCGTTCTCCGGCAGGTTACGCGCTTCGCGGTGGTACACCTGGAGGATCCGGCGGTCGTGGATGGCGATGCGCACGTGGTTGCCGATGAGCTCGCTCACCGCGCGCCGGTCGTCGCCCGCTTCGTCCACGATGGACGAAGCGGCGGTGGACAGCTGGTCCATGACCTGTTCCAGCAGCTCGGCGAGGATCGCCGACTTGCTGTCGAAGTGCCGGTAGATGCCGGATCCCACGATCCCGGCGGCCTGGCCGATCTCGGCCATGCCCACGGTGTGGTAACCGTTGCGCGAGATCAGCTCCGCGGCCGCGGTCAGGATCCGGGCTTTGCGCGCGGGGTCGCGCCGAGGCCGTTGCGCCTCTTTCACCGGTACCTCCCTCCACAGCCGACGCTCCGATGGTACCTCGCAGGCGTGCGCCCCAGGCCGCCGCAGGGCGCGCATCACCCCTGCCGCACCGGGCGAAACAACCCGATCACGTGAATTGCGCCGCGTCGCGAGCGTGGTACTGTCCGCTAGCTAGTGAATCACAGTTCACTAGCTAGCGGTATCACTCGCTCACTGCCACTCTCCCGTCCATCAATGGGTTTCTGCCCGAACTGTCCTTGGTTCAGGATGACAATGAGGTCAACCATGACGGTCTTGAAGAACAACCATTCACTACGGCGATCGCGCGTGGCGACCGTGCTGGCGGCTCTCCTCATGGCCACCGCGAGCACCGTGGCGCCTGTCTCGGCCGCGGAAAGCCCCGCCACAGACTGCAAGAACGTCACGGTTCCGGTGACCGCGGCGGGCCAGCCGGCCACCATCGCCGGCACGCTGTGCGTCCCGCCCGGCGCCACCACGGTGCAAATCCTCGTTCACGGCTGGTCCTACGCGCGGTACTACTGGGACCTGCCCTACGAGCCGGACACCTACTCCTACGTGCGGGCGGCCAACCGGCGCGGCTACGCGACGATGAACATCGACCGCCTCGGCGACGGCCAGTCCACCCACCCGCTGAGCGCGTTCGACACCTTCTACGCCGACGTCAGCACGGTCCACCAGGTCATCACCGCGCTGCGCGACGGCCGGCTCGGCACCCGGTTCGGCAAGGTGATCGAGGTCGGGCACAGCCTGGGCGGCATCCTCACGATGACCGAAGCGGGCCTGTACAAGGACGTCGACGCCATCATGCCGACCGGCATCGCCCACTCGCTCAACTACACCAACGTCGTCACCAAGATCATCGCCGACGACTACCCGTCCTCACTCGACCCGAAGTTCTCCGCGGCGGGCCTCGATCCCGCCTACCTCACCAGCTACCCGGACACCCGGCGCGGGTTCTACCTCGGCACCGCGACCTCGACCGACCAAGGCGTGATCGCGAAGGACGAGCAGCTCAAGGAAACCGGCAACCTGGTCGAACTGGCGACCCTGGCCGGCTACAACGTCCTGAACGTCGACCGCACGCTGAACATCCCGGTCTACACCGTCGTCGGCCAGCACGACCCGTTCATCTGCGGGCTGCTGGGCCCGAGCTGCTCGGATTCCCAGGCCCTGGCCGACTTCGAGCGTCCCTTCTACGGTCCTGGCGCGACAGTGCTGGCCGACGTCGTCCCGAACACCGCCCACGACCTGCAGCTGGAGAAGAGCGCGCCGGACAGCAACGCGCACATGCTCGACTTCGCGGACAAGTACGTCGGCGCCGGCAACGCCGTGCGCGACAGCGCCCCCGGCGCGGCAGCCGCCGTCCCCACGCCGCCGAACCCCACCCCGAGTCTCGCGGCGAGGGCGGTCAACGCCACGGTCGTGCAAGCGGCCGTCCCGGCCATCGCCCTGCTTCAGCAGAGCAGCAACGTCGTCCCCGGCCTCGGTGACAACCAGGACCCGATCCCCGGCATGTCCCAGGCCCTCTCCACGCTCGGCAACCTCACCGACACCCTCGTCGGCACCTTCCCGGAAGAGCTGATCGGCGGCATCTGACCGGTCCGCGAAAACGAAATCGGCGGTTCTCACTCGCGAGTGAGAACCGCCGATTCGTGTCTGAAGAATGTGCCCTTGGCAGGATTCGAACCTGCGACACCTGCCTCCGGAGGGCTAGACGGGTTGCTGGCTCGAAATGGCCTTTGACCTGCGTCAACGGGCGATTCGAGTCGAGCCGACCGGCGCCGCTGGGAAGGTATTGGGAACGGCTCACTGAGTGTGAGCGCCCGAGCGCATCCGAGACCGCTACGCCGGCCGACGGCGCCTATCGATGATCAATACGGTGCCGACGACGAACACGAGACCCCCGCCCACTGCCAAGGCGATGCCAGCAGCCTCGAATCCGATGACGCCGGCGAGTGCTGCGCCAGCAGCCGACAGTGTGATCTTGATAGCGCCCATGGCAACGAAGACCTGAGCGCGCCCTCTGGCCGGGGAGTACGTGGTTCGAGCGGCCAGCGTGGCCACGAAGAAGGGGCCGCTCAAGAACCCAGCAATCGTGAACGCGACGAGTGCGATCCCGAAGTCTGGTGCCACGCCGGCAAGAACGAACGCGACGCCGGTCGCCACCGTGTAGTGGATCGTGGACCGGTCCGGTTCTCCTTTGAGCGGCACGATGCTGGTGAAGATCGCGCCCGCCAGACTGCCCGCGCCGTAGAGTGCGGCGAGCAGTGCTCCGCTGGCGGTGTCACCCCGCAACTGGATTCCACGTCCAACGGCGAGGATCGCCAGTGAACCCGCGATGAAGGAGATCACCATCATGGCCACCATCGCCCGACGCAAGCCGCCAGCACGGGCGACATGGCCGACAATCTGCCCCATTCTGAGCGGCTCCGCAGTCTCCGAGCTGTCGTGTGCCACGACCGCTGGCAACGTCATCATGAGACCTCCAGCGACGACAGCGGTGCCGGAGACGGCCAGTACGGCGGTCAACGGCGTGGCGGCGGTCGCGATGCCGGCGACGATGGCTGGACCGACGCTTCCGGCAACCCCATAGGTGAGGGCGTCAAGTCCTTGGGCTCGGCGTTGAATGGCCGTCTCTTGCGGCACCATCAGAGTGAGCTGACTGCTCAACCCTGCCGTGAGGACGGGACCGCAGGTGCCCGACACCCCAACGAGCCCAAGCGAGAGTGCGAGCGGCGTACGGCCGATGGACAGTGCCGCAGCGGCCAGCGCTACGCCGTACACCACGCAACAGATCGCAATGAATGGTCGTCCGTCGCCGACGCGATCGAGACGGCGCGCGAGAAGCGGGCCCAAAAGATGCGGCAAGGTGAGGCAGACGGTGAACAGGCCGGCGTCGATGCCGCCACCACCCGGTTCGGCGACCAGCAATACCAGGCCAACGGTCGCACCAGCGTCGGGGATACGCGCGGACGCCGCGGCTTCGACGTAGTGCAGGAGTCGCCTTGCGGTCCCCGGTGAATGAGACAGGTCACACCGTCCAAATCGCAGGTCGCATGTCACATCAGGTGTCGGAGTCCGAAGTGGGTCAACCACCCTCCGCAAATCGAGTTACTCAGAACACTGAGCTTATCGATTGGACCAACGACATGGAAACACCCGGCAAGCACGCAACATCCTTGTCGCCGTCTCACCGAGAACCTGGAGAAACCAACCCCCGCAAGATTGATATGTCCGCTTCGTCTGTATGCTAGCCCGAACCTGTCGCCAAGCACCGCCCGTCCTCGCAGTAACCTATTCCGCATGTTCCGACATCTGCGGTTACCGGTATCGCTGGATCTCGGGCAATTCGTTGAGGAAGTCGCCGGTTGCGGCGTCGTTTGAGTATCGGACCCTGACTGGGTTGTGCCTGGTCAGAGGCCGATTTGTGCTGGTGGGCCGTGGTGCCCCCGGCGAGATTCGAACTCACACTAGACAGGTTTTGAATCCGTAGCATCACCCTTGTCCTGATCTGAGGCTTCCTCGCGTCGCTGCAGGTCACCTCTGCATCCGGGACCGCTTCGTCGTCGGCTGCTGCCGACATCGAGTGCTGTAGACCGCAAATAGACCGCAGCGGGTGCATTACACCGGTTGCCGACGAGCGTCCCTATTGGCCGCCGGCCCCGGGACAGCCGCCAAGACGGGAGAGCGTCGCGGCGGGCCATTTGGAGGCGACATATACGTCAATCGCCGATTGCGGTCGCAGCCTTGCTGCTTTCGTCACTATCTGTTTGGGGCGGGTCTGGGCGAACGGGGACGGGTATGGGATCCCACCAGAGGGCTTCATTGGTTTCGGTAGTGTCAATCGCAAATTTCTCAATCGCCCACTGGTCTACTTGCTGCACTGCCCAATGTGTTGCTATCACGATTTCCACGACTTCACTGCCGTCTAATCGATATGTCTTGCCAATTTCTAAGTCCTGATCCTTGAGCACCTTTGCGAAACGCTCGTCTACTACACCTCTTCGGTGTACTAGAATGTTCCTGATTGCGACTGCGCGAGACAGTGTCCGCCACAGGGGTGCGGAAAAGTCGGCTGGAAATGCAAAAGATTTCCTGAAGTAGCTTATGAGCTCCTGGAAACCCTTGAAAGAAAGATCTGAAATCCGCTTCTCGGTAGCCCATTTTACAAAGTCTTCGAGAGAGCCGTGCCGCAGGACTTCTTCAAAGCTCACCTGTTCGCCGCTTCGCAACGTCTCCGGTCGCTTGACGTGAATCAATGACGCCACATCTGCTAAGTATGAGAGAAGGTTATCGACCTCTCTGGTAACGATCATTTGCTGCTGAACCCCTGCCAAGCTGGTCGATATCTTCTTATAGTATGCAACTCGCTCAAGGGCCTTTCTCTCGGTTTCCCCAAAAAATTCATTATTCTCTTCAGTCTTGCCCTCGAATTTATCGTCCCGGTCCACGATTTCTTGAATCTTGTCGAGCGTCTTCGCTAGCGCTAAAACGTCCTGGTTTTGAAACTCTCCGTATAGAATCTGCTTCAAAGTTGAAATTTGCGATTTGTAGAATAGGCAGGCTACCGGTGAGGCAATAGCGGGAGGGCGGGCGTCCGCCAAAGCCTGGTCTAGATCTCCTTTTGGGAGTCCCAGCGCTTCTCTAAAAGTCATTTGGATCACCTTTGCGAAGATCTTTCCCCGACGTGCTTCTTTGGCGGTCTGCTTATTTAAGAGCGGGCGGATCGTCGCCGGTTGGACAGTGACAACTCCGGTGATCCGCTCCACGAACGCAAGTTCTCTGCGTCGTCGACGAGCTTCCGTAGGTCGGCGATCGCCTGCTTGGCAGACTGCCCAGGTCGTAGTCTCATGCTTCGATATCTCGGCTGGTATGCCGATCGTTAGCGGTTCGCCACGATTGGACGGCCGGGTGGCGGGTTGCTGCGATCGTTCATGGTGGTGGCGTGACCGCCTTGGTGTGGACCGCGAATGAACCGCACGTGGCCGGTTTTGTCGGTCGCCGTCACGCGCTACCGGTTGACACAAGATCGGCCCCTGACCGGGTTGCGCCTGGTCAGGGGCCGTTTTGCGCTGGTGAGCAGTGGTGCCCCCGGAGAGATTCGAACTCTCACTGGACGGGTTTGAATCCAGCCCAGAATTGCACTCTGACCTGCGTATGAGCTGGTGAAGACGGCGATTTGGGGCGCATCGGGGGTGGCCCACCCGGGCGAGGTGCCCTGTCGGCCGCCGTCGGGAGACACTTCACACGGCGAGGCGGCGTAAGCGTCCGCTTGAGCGTCGCCGGGTGACCCTCCCGCGAGGCTCCGATAGGGGGCGCTACGGCGATCTGAGGGCTTGTCCGGAGTGACAGAGCGACGACGGCCAGCTCTTGCGACCACTCCAGCAGGGTGCACTCAGGTCCGGCGGGAGTGAGGGCGAGGCCAGTAGCATCGTCGCATGGCAGACGAGGGCATCACGTGGCGCGCAACTCGCCTAAAAAGGCAGATGGCCGGGCCGAGCGAAGCGTGCTTGCGGCCGGCGCGGGCTTGTCGAGGCTCCGTCACCGTGAACACCTCGCGTGGCCAGATCGTCGAACCTCCTGGTCGTGGCGGCCGGGAGTAAACCTGGCCGCGCCTATACCGGCGGCCCGCGTTCATGATCTACGAAGGGCAGCAGATTGGGCCAAGTAGTGGCATTGACTGAGGAAAGTGCGCACGAAGCCCTCGGCGCGGCGTGCGAGAAGGTAGGGCTCGACTCGTCAGGGGCCGAGCTGATTCGGCTGGGCTCCAACGCGGTGTTCCGTCTTGTGACTCCCGTCATTGTGCGGATCACCCGCGATGCGGCAGCTGTGGACGAGGTGGCTACACAGGTCGCGGTCGCGCGCTGGCTGGCGAGTAAGGACTATCCGGCAAACCGTGCGCTAGACGTTGACCAGCCGGTGAACGTTAGCGGGCACGTTGCGACGTTCTGGGAATCAGTCGCGGAAGATGAGCGTTACGCCCCGATCGCAGATGTAGCCAGGCTCATTCGTGACCTGCATAAACTCGACGCCCCCGCAGAACTGCACCTGCCGGATAAGAGTCCGTTTGATGAGCTGCGGGAGCGGATGTCCACGCTAGATAACCTAGATCGTGCGGACGCGGATTTCCTGCGAAGTCGTATTGGTGACCTTCGTTCACGGTATGAGTCGCTTGAATTCGCCCTGGAGCCGGGCGTCATTCACGGAGACGCCAACGTCGGAAATGTAATCCTGGATCGCGGGGGGAACCCGGTACTCATAGACCTGGATAGTTTCAGTGTCGGCCCGCGCGAGTGGGATCTCGTGCAGACGGCACTCTTCTACGAGCGCTTCGGATGGCATACCGAGGATGAGTACCGCAAATTTGTCGACGTCTACGGATTCGACGTCATGTCTTGGGCTGGTTATCCCGTGCTCGCCGACTACCGTGAGGTGTCGATGACCCTCTGGCTGTGCGGAAAGGCTGGCCAAGATGCCAGGGCTGCCGACGAGGTGCGGAAACGTGTAGAGGCTATCAGAAATGGCGGGAACCGTCGTGACTGGGCGCCTTTTTAGAGTCTTGGGGTGTCCAGAGTCGAGTCGCTGAGGCTTGCTCGATAAAGTCAACGGTTGTGGCCGATCGGCCAACTCGGGTGAGGCGTGTGCGGAATTCATCGACGTACGCGCCGCACCGAGCCGATTTTAGAGATTCGCCAATGTGCAAGGCTTGCAATGCGACTTCGCAAGCCTTTTCCGCTTCACCCTGGTCGAGGTAAGAGTCTGCTAGGACCATGGTTGCAAAGAAGTCACTTCGCACGTACCCGCTTGCAGTCGGGCCGAGGGACTGAGCTGCATACGTCGTGGCGTCGACCGGGCGCCCGAGATCGCGGTTGCAATGCCCAAGTTCGGCCGCTAGCTCGGACTCATTGAAGTATCCGAACCAATCGGCAGGGTCGTTCGCTGGGTCGCGCCGTTCAAATTCGCGAACGGCCGCACTCATGGCACGGTCGCACTCGGCGGCATCGCCAAGCCGGGCCAAGGCGCGAGCTTCCATGGCGTAGAAATGAGCCGCGGCGCTGGCCGACCCTGCGTTTGCTGTGCCCATTCGTGCCGAGCGGGCGAGATTGGCGGCTTCTCGATACCGCCCGAGGAACGTTGCTTGATGGCTCATAGCGTCGAGGATGCTGGCGCCGAGAAGTCGATCGCCCGTCGACTCAGCGATGCGCAGGGCCTGGATGAAGTAGCGCTGGGCCATCCCGTGGATGCCGGCGTCGTAAGACATCCACGCACCAAGCAGCGTCGCTTGCGCCCCGGCCTTGAACAGGTCCCGTTGGACAGCTTCATCCCGAGCGGTCCCACCGAGGAGGCCGGCCAAATCTGTTCGAAGAAACTCGATGAGCGCCCGGCGGGCATGTCCTCCACCGTGCTCGCCGTCGAGTTGGTCGAACATCTCGGTCGTGCTGCGGATGCCGTCAACGTCTGCCTGGTTGACCTTGCGTTTCCCTGTGTCACTGAAAACGTCTTGGCGCGTGCTGACCAGCCAAGACAACGCGGCTTCGTTCCACGCTGCCGCGTTCGCTGGGGCGTTCAGCAGGGCGGACACGCTGTCGAGGTCGCCCTGCCAGAGGCGGGCGACCGTCTTGACGTTGTCAGCCGATTCATTGGGGTAGGTGAGACCCAGGTCGGGACTGACCTTCAGCGCCGCTCCGAAGCCGACTTCGTCCACGGCGATTGACCTGCCAAGACGGCTTCCCAGCGCGCGCACGATCGCCTGGCGGGTGGCGGCATCGCGGGGGACCATGCCATCCAGCCAGCGCCTGACGTAGGTGTGCGTGAACGTCCGGTTGGCGTGTTGGCCGACCGCGCGTGCGAAGACTTTTAGGCCGACTGACCCGTCGTCCTTCAGGAAGCCGGCCTCGCGCATCAGTGCTGCGAGCTGCGCATTGCCGTCCACGTCACCTCCCGACTGTGCCTGAGTGTGCGAGTGTGCCCCCGAGTGTGCCCTGTTAGTGCAGGTCAGCGGCCTGTTTCATAGAGGCATGAACACGAACCGATTCCCGCAAGGGCAGGCGCTACGGCCGGCGCTCGAGTTCCTCGACCCGGCGCTGGAGCTCCTCCTGCGCTGCGCGCAAGTCGGCGAGTTGGCGCTGGACCTCCACCAAGGAGATCGGCGGCGTGTCCTGCGGCAGAGTGGCTGCTACGAACACCCCGATCGTCGGACGCGAGATCAACCAGCCCTCATCTTGCAGGCGGCCGACGGCCTTCTGGAGGGTATTGAGCGATACGCCGTGATCTTTGGCCAGGTCACGGTTGCTCGGAAGCTTCTGTCCGGGTTTCCAATCTCCAACTCGGATTGCTCGACGGACTGACTCTGCGACGCGTTCGTACGGCGCCAGACCTGCCGCTTCGACATCCATTCGATCAGCATACCCAGCCTGACTGAGGCTGACCTAGAACACTCGAATGGGCTAACGACAAGATGACTCAGGCTGACTTAGGCTAAGGCACGTCATCACGACGAGGAACGAGGAAAACCACTGATGAGGAACGCACACCCCACCCGCCGCGAGCTGGAGCTTCGGTTTGACGGGCTGGACGAGGACCTGGACCTGACCGAGCTGCTGGCGGGTCACCGCGACGGTGCCGCGCTGCTGGTCGAGACCGGCCCGGAGTGCGAGGAACTGGCCGAGGTCGCGGATCTGCTGGCGGAGTTCGATGCGGGGCTGGCGGCTCGTGAGACGGCCGAGGTTCCCGCCGACGTGGTTGCACTGGCGGACTGGGTGGTGGCCGGTGTTGCGGGCCAGGGCAAGAACGCCGGGTTGCTGCACGCGGTGATCGACATGGCGGCCATCGAGGCGGAAGGCGAGGTGGCGTGATGTACGCGCTGAGCGAGCTGGGGGAGCTGCAGTTCAGCCGCCCCGCGGTAGATGCGCCTGAGGCGGTCGTCGCCGCCTGGCACGAGCGTCGCGCGGTGGTGCTGGAGCACCTGTCGGCCGAGAACGCGGGCAGCGCGTTCGCGGCCGGGGCGGCGGAGTCCGCGCACCGCTACGCAGCACAGCTGATCGAGAACGGCACCACCACTATCGCGGCCTGACCGCCCCGCGCAATTTCCGCTTCCCTTTCCCACATTTCCCGCATTCGCCTCCGGGGACAGCCATGCCTGCTCCCGGCTCGGCCCGCACGAGAGGACCGCACATGTCTGACGCGTTGAGCACCGTTGTCGCGGCTCGGTTCCGCGACCTGGCCGACACCCTGACCCGCAACGCCGGGTTCCTCAGCACCGCCGGCCTGCCGGAGATCGTGGCCGGGGTCCGGGCGCGGGTTTACGGCGACGTCGCGGCGCAGCTGCGGTTGCTGGCCGAGGCTGAGGTTGCGGCCGCCGAGGGCAACCCGCTGGTGGTTGTGGCGGGCGAGAGTGAGATCGCGGCGGCGGTGGCTCGCCGGTTCGGGCACGTGGCCGGGTTGTTGGCCGCCAACGCCCGGCTCCTGACCCGTCGTACGGCCGAGGCGGGGTTGGCGCGCCGGGCTGCGGTCTACCGCGACGTCGCTTCCCAGATCCGGATGCTGGCCGACTCCGAAATGGAGCGCGCGGTGCTGCGTCCGCAGCAGGCGACCCGGGCGCCGCTGTCCAACACCGCGCCGGTGAGCCCGGTCGTGGCGAAGGCGGCGACGCGGGTGCCCCGGGTGCGGCCGGAGTTCCTGGAGTCGCTGGTGGAGGCGATCGCCCGCCGGCGCCGTCAGGGCTGGTCGGTTGCGCGGCTGGCGCTGTGGCTGCGTACCGCCTTGCGGGACCCGCAGATCGAGCAGGTGCACCCGTGTGCGCAGCGCTCGTTCGTCGCCTACGTGACCGACCTGCTGGCCGGGTCGGAGGTGAGCCCGCGCCGGGCTCGCTCGCTGGCCGCCTGACCTGTTGACCGTCCACGGCTCACTGAAGGGAGCCCCATGTTCACGAGCTTTGACGAGCTCTACCCGTCCGAGGACTGGGTGGAGATCGAGACGACCGCACGCCTCAACGACATCATCCCGGTACCGGCCCGGCTGCTGTATGAGCAGGGCGACCCGTGGGCCGTGACGCTGGTGCTGGACTGCGGCGCCGGCGGCGAGCGGGAATGGCTGTTGGGCCGCGATCTGCTGGCCGAGGGCATGATGCTGGCAGTCGGCGAGGGCGACGTACGAGTCACTCCCGAAGACGACCGGGTCTGGATCGAGCTGCGCTCACCGACCGGCCGCGCCGAGCTGGCGTTCTCCCGCGCCTCGCTGGAAAAGGCACTGGAGGCGACCGAGGACCTGGTGCCGCCGGGCGCCGAGGCCGAGTACTTCGACTGGGACCGCGAGTGGGACTTGCTCACCGGGGAGGTGGCGTGATGAGTGGCCGCTTCCGCCGCCAGGAGGTGGCGGTGCGGGTAACCCGCGCCTTCCACGCGGACCCGGCGACCACCTGGCGCGACACCTACGAGCAGATGACCGCCTGGCTGTACGCCTGGGGCCCCGCTAACGGCGTCCACCTCGCCTGACCGCACACGGCCGATATCCGTTGACCTGAAAGGGAAACGCTGTCATGAACCTCATCGATCCTCGGCTGGAGCCGATCGACTCCGCCCTGAACACCGCCTACGACCGTCTCCGCGAGCTCGACAAGAACCGGCCGCCCGAAGGCGGGCGGCTGCTCCCGACCGACACCGAGGCCGCCGACCGCTACGGCCACGCCGCGGCCCTGGCCGAAGCGCTGGGCGCCGACCTGCGCCTCACCGAGGACGCGTTCCGCCCCGGCCCGGGTGCCCTGAATCGTCGCCGGGGCGGTGGGTCATGAGCGTGTTCGACATCGCCGAGCGGCACGGTCCGTGGCGGCTGGCCGCGTTCGCGGTCTCGGTGCTGCTGTTCCTGGCGCTCGGGCTGCTGCGGTCGCCGTTCGTGGCGATCGCCTGGATCCTGCGCGGCTTGCAGGCCGGTCTGGACCGCCGGATCACGACCTGTTTCGCCGGTCCGCTGGCCCCGAATCCCGTTACCTGAAAGGAGTTCAGCGTGGGTGAGATCGAAACCCGCAGCGACACCCGGGTCGCGCGGATCCCCGAGGGCAGCCGTGGCGAGCGGGCGATCGGCGCCCTGGGCTGGTGGCTGCCCGAGATCATCGCGGCCGGCCTGCTGTCCGGGCTGAGCGTGTGGGCGGGGGTGCCGTTCCTGGTCTACGTGATCGCCGCCGCGCTGGTGGCGCGGATCGCGTGGGAGTGGCCGCCCGTGCGGCGCAGCGCCCGCGCCGTCACGGCCCTGACCGGGCGGATCACCGCCCCTGCCCGGCGCCGCACCGACGACCCGGCCCCGCACGACGACGCGGCCGGGCAGCACGACGAGGTCGCCTCATGAGGGCGCCTCGCCCGCTCACCCGAGGGGAGGAGGTGAGCGCCCACGCCCGATAGCCCGGGCCAGGCGCGCCGCTTCCGGCAAGAACCTGCGCGCCTGACCGGGGTTTTCCAGTCCCTGCCTGAGGAACGGAGTGTCCATTGTCCCTGCTCAGCAAAACCTGCACGGCCGCGGTGCTGTTCGCAGCGGCCTCGATCGCCGTGGGCTACCTGAAAGGCGCCGGCGCGCAGGCCAGCGGCCCGGGGATCGCGGACATCCCGGCCGGCTACCTGGCCCAGTACCGGGCCGCGGGCGACACCTGCCCGAACCTGGACTGGGCCTTGCTGGCCGGTATCGGCAAGGTCGAAACCAACCACGGCCGCCTGCGCGCGGCCGGGGTGAGATCCGGGGCGAACTCGGCGGGCGCAAAGGGGCCGATGCAGTTCCTGACGCCCACGTTCAACGCCGTGCGCGCCCGGCACCGGGGGATCGGGTCGGACATCTACGACCCGGACGACGCGATCCCCGCGGCGGCGCACTACCTGTGTGATTCCGGCCTGGCGGCTGGGAACGAGTGGCAGGCGATCTACGCCTACAACCACGCCGGCTGGTACGTCGCGAAAGTCCAGGCTCAGGCCGCCGCCTACCGACGCAGCGCCTGACCCGCGATCACCGAAACACCGCAACAGCGCGGCGGCCATCGCCGCGCGGTCTCGTCACGCCCAACCCATCCCTTTTTGCTGACACCACTGGAGAAAACCACCATGAAGAAGATCATCGCTCTCGCTGTGTTCGCCGTGTCCGCGTGGCTGGCCTGGGGCGCGGGCAGCCTCCACCAGAAGGACCCGATCCACCACGGCGCCACCCCGATGCTGATCCTCGGCGCGATCGCGCTGGTCAGCCTGGTGGTGCTGTTCTTCGGCAAGGCCGCCACCTCGGCGAAGTCCAAGGCTCGCAGCTGAACCCCTGCACCGCACGCCCGGGCCGCGCACCCCGCGCGGCCCGGGTGGCGGTGCACCTCCGTTGCCGCGCGACCGAAAGGGCTTGCCGCCTATGCGCTTCGTCCTGGGCCTGATCACGTTCGTCGTGCTCTGGGCCGCGTTCCTGTTCGTCCTCGGCTGGCGAGTCAGCACCCCACACGTGGTGCCGCCACCCGAGATCATCACCTGCCCGCCGGTCACCACCGTGCCCGGCCCGAGCCCGTTGAGGACCACGACCACGGTCACCGCGACTCGAGCGGTGTGGCTACGACGCGGCGACCCGTGCCCTGGCGTCGTGGTGCCCACCCCCTGACCCCGACAACCGGCCCGGCTCACCAGATCCCGGTGGGCCGGGCCGGTGCCCATCACCCCCGACCGGAAGGACACCACCATGTTCGGATTCGGCAAGAAGAAGACCAAGCCCGCCAAGAAGTCCACCGCGCGCAAGGCCGCGCCGAAACGCGCTACCGCCCGGAAGGACACTGGCGCGAGAAAGGCCGCCCCGGCCCGCAAGACGCGGGCGATGTGCGTGGTGTGCGGAGAACGGAAGCAAACCAACACGACGCTGCGGATCTGTGGCCGCAAGCGCTGCGCCGCCGAGCTGCGGCAGCGATCCCAGCACACGCCCGCACCCGCCAAGCCCGCTGCGCCGCGGCCTGCCCCGGCAACCCGCCGCCCGAAGGCACCGCGCACCCGAACCACACCAGCCACTCAGACGCGACCGCAGACCACACCCGCCGCCACCGCGCCGACGATGACCGGCAGCGAGCTGGCCGGCTGGTGGAAGCAGGCCCAATCCAGCGCCCAGCAAGCCCAGATCAAGGACTGGAACCACCACCACCGCCAGCACCGCGACGAGATCGTCCACAACGCCGCCGCGCTCAACCAGGCCGCGGCCCTGCTGTCCGGGCCCGACCGCGCAACCCTCAACGACATCGCCCGCACCGCGGCGGCCATCACCGACGACCGCATCAGCCGCGCCGCTGAAGCCGACACCCGCGCCAAGCGGCCGAGCATCATCGCCGCCCAGCTCGTGACCCTCGGCGACCGGCTCACCACGCTCACCGGCAAGTACGAGCGAGCCGGAGTCATCCGCGTCAACCGCTCTTAGCTGCTCCGCAAACCCACGAGAACCAGTGACCACTGTGGACATTCCCGCCCTGGCCGCTGGGTGTTCCTCGGCGACGAAAGAGAGGTTGACCATGAGTTGGCAGGAAGAGCAGCGGGCGAACCGCGCGGCCAAGGCCGAGCAAGCTCGCCTGGATCAGGCCGCCCGCACGGGCGACCAGATCGCCCTGATGCGCGCGTCCGGCGAGCAAGCCCGCGCCGACCGCGAAGCAGCAGCCACGCTGGAGGCGGAGAAGGCCGACAAGCGGCGCGAAGCCTGGGATCGGCGCAAGGAGTCCCTGCGGGCGCTGGCGGGCGCTGTGTGGGCGTTCACGGCCGCGCACGTGGTCGATGTGCTGATCTACGCGATCGCGGCGGTGTCGTTCGCGATGGCCGCCCCGTCGATGAGCGACTACGGGGCGGCGGTGTACGCCTCGCCGCGGGGCGGGTTGCTGCCGCTGATCACCGAGCTGGGCATGTGGGCGTTCGCGGTCGCGGTGCTGGTCTCACGGCGGCGGACCCCGACGCGGCCGGTGTTCGGCCTGCAAGCGGGGGTGTGGGTGTTCGGGGCGCTCGCGTTCGGCGCGAACGCCCTGCACGGCCTCGACCGCGGCTTCGGTCCGGCGTCGATCATGGGCGTGGTGTCGGTGGCCGGCGTGGTCGCGCACCAGCTGGCGATCGCCACCCCGCCGCGCTCGCGGATCGAACGCCGCGCCACGCGAATCGAGCGGCTGGCGGCGGGGAAGGCGGCCGCCGCAACACGGGCCGCGGTCCGCGCGGCGACGGCGCAGATCGATGCCGACGGCCACGCCCGCCTCACCTACGCGGCCGGGACCTACCGGCTGAACTGGCGGCGCCAACTGGTCCCGGCCGTGCCCGACCTGGACGTGCCCGGCCCGCCGGACGCGCTCGATGCCGAGATCGCCGCACTGCTGCGGAACCCGGCCCGCCCCGAGTCCGACCCCAGGCCGGAACTCGAGTCCGGCGGCGGTGTCGCCACCGCCTCGGACCCGTCCCCGGAGAGCCGACCGGGCCCGACCCGCGACGGTGGCGGCGTCACGTCGGGCGAGGCCGAGCCGGACCCGTCGACACCCCGCCGGACCGCCCGCACCAAGCGGGATGCCCGGTCCCGGCCGGCCGTCACGACGGGCCGGGACGCCCGCTGGGAGCGGCTGCGCAACCGGCTGGCCGAGGCAGTGGTGGCCGGGGACATCGACCCCGAGACCGCCTCGATCTACGCCATCGCCAAGACGCTGCGGTGCGGCAAACCGGCCGCGAAACGGCTGCGCGAGGAACTGCACAACACCGACCAGGACTGACCCCGGCCCGGTCCGGCCCGGCCCGCACCGGGTCCAGACAGCACGGCCCGACGCGGGTTCGAGAAGGGAACAACCGACATGGCGCAGGACGACACGACACCCCCCGGGACCGGGGACAACAGCACCACCGGACCGGAACTGAGCGGTCCGGACCAGACCGGTTCGGGATGGACTACGGTGGTCCAGTTCCGCCGTCGCGAACCGGCCAAGACGATCGAGGGCCAGGTGATCGAGACCGGCGCCGACGTCACCGTCAGCGAGGCCCGGGCGACGTGGGGCACCCGGGTCCTGCACGGCACCGGCCGCGCGCTGTCCGGGCCGTCGGACGAGACCCGCGCCCGGCTGGCGGAGCGCACCATCGACCTGTCCTACCGCACCGGGGACGGCATGCGGACCGGTGCGCGGACCCTGCGCCGGGGCGGCCGGTTCGCCAACCGGCATTGCCGGATCATCGGCAAGGGCATCGAGGCCGCCCGGCAGCGTCGCCGTGCGGACCGCGAGTACACCGACCTCAAGACCGCGCGGGCACAGGCCAACGAGAAGGGCGACACCGCCGCTGTGGAGGCCCTGACCCGGCTGCACCACGAGGGCCGCCACGTCGGGGTGGAAACGGCGCAGAAAAAGGCCGAACTGGTCTGGTCGCTCACCTGGCGCGGCGCCGCCGCGCTCGGTGTGCTGTTCGTGGTGTCGGTGCTGGTCGGCGCGATCAACGGGTTCGGCCACTGGCTGGGGGTGTTCAACGCCGACGACGTCCTCGCCGTCTGGCGCGACGCCCTGACCGTCCTCTACACCGCCGGGGTCATCGTGGTGACCTGGTGGTGGGCGTTTCCCGCCGCGTGGGTGCTGCTGAAGCTCTCGCGCTGGTGGCGGGACGGAAACCGTCTCGGAGACCAGGTTCTGCCGGTTCACCTGCGCAAACAGGCCACCCAGAGTGGGCGGGGCGAGCTGACCGAGTCCGCACTGGTGCAGGCGCTGGCCAACATCGGCAACGCCAAGCTGAACGCGGTGATCAAGGAGGGGTGGCCGCACCGCGACACCGACAACGCCTGGGTGCAGTTCCCGATGGTCGACGGCAACGGGTGGGTGACCAAGATCCGGCTCCCGCAGGGGGCGCCGGTGGCTGCGGTCAACAAGGCCAAGGACACCCTGGCCCACAACCTCGGGTGCCGGCCGATCGAGCTGTTCATGCGGGCCGACGCCGAGGACCCCACGGTGCTGGACCTGTTCCGGCTCAACCCCGGGGCGCTGCGCGCCCCGGTCGCCCCGTATCCGCTGCTGCACGAAGGGAGCACCGACTACTGGCGGGGCTTCCCGGCCGGGGTGAACCTGCGCGGCGAGCCGATCATCGCCGACATCCCGGAACGCAACTTCGTGCTGGCCGGCGCGCCCGGCTCCGGCAAGTCGACGCTGATGATGACGCTGGCCGCTGGCGCGGTGCTGGACCCGCTGGTGGACGTGGACGTGTTCGTCTTCGCCGAGAACAACGACTACAAACCCCTGGCCCCGGTGCTCAACACCTACTCCGCCGGACCGGAAGACTCCAATGTGGAGGCCGCGCTGGATCACCTGCAACATCTCTACGACGACCTGACCGTCCGAGGTCAGTTGCTGATCAAGCACAACGTCACCAGCGTGCTGGAAGCCGGGCGCGACATCGTGGCCAAGGAGCCGGGGTTGCGGCCCCGGATCGTGGTGCTGGAGGAGTGCCAGCGGCTGTTCCGCCAGGACGACCCCCAGGAACGGAAACGGATCGTGAACCTGGTGATCAACCTGTTTATGGCGTCCCGCAAATACGCCGTCCACCTGGCGTTTCTGACCCCCAGCCCCTCGGATCAGTCCCTGCCGCGTGACATCGTCGCGGTCACCACGAACAAGGCGTGCGGGGCGATCGGGGACAAGACCCGCAACAACGTGGTCCTCGGGGAAAAGGCCTACGAGCACGGGATCTCCGCCTTGGGCCTCAAGCCCAAGACCAAAACCGCGCTCAACGACGTCGGCACGCTGATCACGGTCGGGTTCATGGACGAGCCCGGCGCACTGCGCTCCTACCGGCTCTCGCCCGAGGAACTGGAACGGGTCGCGGCGCGGGCCCTGGACACAAGGGGCGGCGCCCCCAGCACTCAGGACGTCGTGGTGACGCGCGACCCGCTGGCCGACATGCTCACCGTGCTGGCCGAGATCACCCCGCGCGAGGGCGAGCAGCACCCGCGCGCGGCCGCCGTCGCCTCAGCCCTGGCGGCCCGCTGGAACCACTACAGCGGGTGGCAGATCAAGCAGGTCACCGACCTGCTGGCTAAGCACGGCTACAAGGTACCGACTACGGACCGTGTGTTCCCGGTCGACCCGGCGCGGGTGGCTAACGCGCTGGCCGCCCGGGACTCCGCCGACGCGGAATGAGCCCCAGCCCCGGCCCGCTCACACCCCGAAACCGGGGGTGTGAGCGGGCCCGGCGGGGCCGACTCATCCGGCTCATTCGACGCATTCCAGCGCATTTCCGCTGCTCGCACCGCTGACCAGGCAACTCATCCGCCGAATGAGCCAGCTCATTCGCTTTCGCAAAACTCATCCGCCGACTCATCCCCACTCATTCGCCGCGCGCCCCGCCCGTCGGGGGCCGCCGCACCCCCCAGCCCGCCCGATCGCTACCGAACGTAGCGATCGGGCGGGCTTCGTTCTACCCCCGAGGAGAAACTCTCTGTGACCGTCACTCATACCGCCGCTGCCCTCGACCTGGCCGCCACCGACCTCAACGTGTGCACCGGGCTGGACGGCCCGCACGCGTTCTACGACGAACTCGCCGCCGTCTGGCACGCCGTCGGGGTCGCCGACCCCGCCGCCGCGCTCGCGCTGATCCAGGCCGCCGCCGAGTCCGAGGGCGGCCCGTACCCGACGAGCGCGGACCTGCCTGCGTTCCGGCTGCGCTGGTTCGCCTACGCCCACCCCGCCACCGAGGACGAACCCCGGGCGTCCGTCGTCGACGCGACCGCGCCCGGTGCGTTCCCGGACCAGATCTGGCGCCCGCACGAGGACACCGCGCCCGCCAGCCGCGCGATCGCCGACACCCGCGGCAGCTTCCAGCACTGACCTCGCCCCACCCCGCATGCGCCGCCGGGCCGGTGGCCGGGAGAGACCCCGCCGGCCCGGCGACACCCACAGGAAGAGATCCCCGCATGACGACCCGCATCACCCTGCCCGCACCCGCCCACGCGCACACCGGCCACGCGCCGCACCGGCGGTGGGGCTGCCGTTCCTGCGGTGCCCGCAACCGGATGCGGCAGCGCTGCTGCCACACCTGCCGCCAGATCCGCCCCCGCCGCTGACCTCTGTTGCCGCATCGAGAGGGAGAAACCGTTGGACCACACCGAGAAGACCGCACGTGATCCCCACCTGGCGTGGGCGCTGTACCTGGCCCGGCGCGGGTGGCCGGTGTTCCCGCTGCACCCGGGCACGAAGAACCAGCCCGCGGTCAAGGACTGGGAACACCGCGCCACCACCGACCCGGCCCGGCTGCACCGATGCTGGCAGGGAGGGGAGTGGAACGTCGCCGTTGCGACCGGCCCGGCCGGGCTCGTCGTCGTCGACTGCGATCTCCCCAAACCCGGACAGGACGGGCCCGCCGGTGCCGACGCGCTGGCCGAGGTCGCCGCCGGGCGTGGTGGGCCGCTCCCTGCGACGTGGACGGTGACCACCCCCTCGGGTGGGACGCACCGCTACTACCTCGCCCCGGCCGGGGTCCGGCTGCGCAACTCGGCCGGCCGGATCGCCCCCCGCGTGGACATCCGCGCCGGTGGCGGCTACGTCGCCGCGCCCGGCTCATCCACCGACCGTGGTGTCTACCGGGTCACCGACGACACCGACCCGGTCGAGCTGCCCGCCTGGCTGGTGCAGGTCTGCACCGAACGCACCACCGTCACCCCGACCCACACCACCCGGCCCACCGGGGCACCGGGCAAGCCGGGCGGGGCGACGTCGGCCTACGTCGCCGCCGCCGTCGCCGCCGAGACCGCCGCCATCCGCGCCGCCGCCGCCGGCACCCGCAACGACACCCTGTCCCGCTCCGCGTATGCCCTCGGCCAACTCGTCGGCGCCCACGCCCTGCCCGAACCCGACGCGCTCGCCGCACTCGAAGACGCCTGGGCCGCGTGGGGCGACGAGTCCTCGGCCGCCAAAGACCTCGGCCCGCGCGGCGTGATCGCCACCGCGCTCGCCGCCGGAAAAGCCAACCCCCGCCGCAACCTCGGACGGAGCGCCGCCTAGTGAGTGCCACCACGATCGAATGGACCGACGCGACCTGGAGTGAGGCCAGCTGGCTCAATGTCGATCACGACCATTTTGTCTTGCCGGTAGGAGTCCAGGTCGGGGAGATTCCAGTACTCGCCGGCGCGGATCTGATGGAACCTGAACGTCGCGTTGGTTTCGTTCGCGCCGATGATGCAACGCACCGGACTGGGCGGTTCGAGGGCGTAGACGGCGCGGCTCATCTCTCGGGCCAACGCGACTCCATGCATGAGAAGGAGTCGCTGGTCGTCTTCGCTGATAAACGGCTGGTCGTCGACCGTTGCGACGTCCACCTGGACGAAGTCCTCCAGATGGAACGAACTGTCGCTGCATTCCCAGAAGGTGAGGTCGGGGAAAAACGAAGGCGCGTTGTCAGCGTCCGCAGTGGAGTCGGCCCACGTCAGTACCTTTCCTCGGCGGCGGAGGCCACGAGCCACACGCTCACGAAGATCGTGCGCCAGGCCACCCGGTGGCTCGATGCGTCCGAACCCGGACAACACGTCCATGGCCTTGGCTGCCGCATCGTTCATCTTCAAGGTCAACACGTCGGCAAGCATTCCAGGCCGCTCTTCGCCAATTGCGGCATGTGTACGGCCTCGAGCCCGACGGCTGCCCGATGGCAAGGGCAAGCACACCCGCTGGTCGCACCCCTCGACGGCCGCATTCACGACGACTACCCGGCCAGCAACGGGGAGGAGCGCTGATGTCTCACGCTGATCGGCCGCCGGTGGTGTGCCTGTGCGGCTCGGCCCGCTTCATGGACGCCATCGCCGACGTCGCACGGACCGAGACCCTCGCCGGGCGGATCGTGGTACGTCCCGAGGTCGTCTCCTCAACCCGCTCGCCCGAAGGGGTCGTACTCGACGAGGCGGCGAAGACGGCGCTGGACCGGTTGCACCGGGCCAAGATCCGCCTCGCCGACGAGGTCGTGTTCGTCACCCCCGGCGGCTACATGGGCTCCTCGACCCGGGCCGAACTCGCCTACGCCCTCGACGTCGGCAAGCCGATCCGGTTGGTGCCCGGCAACAAGGAGGACCGCTGATGTTCACGTTGTACGACGAGTTCGCCGGGTGGGGCGGGTCCAGCCAGGGCGCCACAGCGGTGCCGGGGGTGGAGATGCTGCTGGCGGCCAACCACGACCCGCTCAGCGTGGAAGTCCACGGGATGAACTTCCCCGGCGCGGATCACTACTGCGGGGACATCGCGAAGGCCGACATCGCGGGTTTCCCCCGCGCGGATCTGTTCTGGGCCTCGCCCGCGTGCCCGCCGTGGTCGGATGCCCGCGGCCAGAAGCGGGACTTCGACCAGGCCACGCAGAACACGCTGTTCGACCCGGTGGCCGGGCCGGGGGCGATCGACCCGAAGATCGCGCGGGCACGGGCACTGATGGAGGAGATCCCGCGCTACCTGCAGGCGATGCGCCGCAAGGGCAAGCCGGTGCTGGGCGGGGTCGTGGAGAACGTGGTGCAGGTGCGCAAGTGGGCCGAGTTCGGCCGGTGGCGCCGGGAGATCGAGGCCGAGGGCTACCGCACCCGTCTGGTGGCGATCAACTCGATGCACGTGGCCGGGCCGGTCACCGGGCGGGTCGCGCAGTCGCGCAACCGCTTCTACATGCCCTTCTGGCTGGCCGAGATCGGCCGGAACCCGGAGTGGGACAAGTGGCTGCGCCCGCGCGCCTACTGCCCGGGCTGCGACGAGGAGGTGAGCGCGATGCAGTCCTGGAAGAAGCCCGGCGTCGACATGGGCGTCTACGGGATCCGCACCGGCCAGTACGTCTACCGCTGCCCTCGGGCGTCGTGCCGTAACACCGTGATCGAACCGCCCGTACTCGGGGCCGAGACCGTCATCGACTGGACGCTGGATCCCGGCCAGCGGATCGGCGAACGCGTGGATGCCAAGGGCCGCCCGGATCCGCTGGAACCGGCGACGATTGCGCGGATCGAGGCCGGGCTGGCCAAGCACGTGCGGCCGTTGCTCGCCCCGGCCGGGGGCACCTGGCGCTCCGAGGCGACTCCACTGGACCGGCCGTTGCCGACGCGCGCCACGCGGGAGGCCGGCGGGCTGGTGGTGCCGGCGATGGTGGTGTCGGTCGCCAAACGCGCCGGGGACAGCGCGGTGACCCCGGTGGATCGGCCGCTGCGGACGCAGACGTGCCGACGGGAGAACGCGTTGGTGATCCTGCCGTTCATCTCCCTGCTGCGCGGCGGCGGCTCCCGCGAGGCGGCCTACCCGACCTCAGGGCCAATCCCGACTGTGTCCGCCCAGGGCAACCACCACGCCCTGATTGGCCCGCCGGCCGGGGATCGGGACACGGCGATGCTGCTGGCCTACTACTCCAACGGCGCCGCCACCCCCGTCGGCCAGCCGGTCGGGACGCTGCCCACCCGCGACCGCTACGCCCTTGTCGGTGGTGCCCTGCCGGTCGAGAAGTGCACGTTCCGGATGCTCGCCCCGGCGGAGATCGGCGCCGGGATGGCGTTCCGCCGCGACTACAAGGTCAAGGGCAGCAAACGACGTCAGGTCCGCGGCTACGGCAACGCCGTCACCCCGCCTGTCGCCGAAGTCCTGATCTCGGCACTGGTCGAAACCCTGTCCGGGGCGGCACTCACTCCGGCCGGCTGAGCACTGCGCCGCACCGTGCGACACGCCCGCCGCCGTGGCAGACCAATCGAGGACTGCCATGGCGGCCGTGGGTGCAGAACTGCGCCAACCGCCCTGTTAACCGCACTAAGACAAGCGTGTGCGCCGGTCGGTGAAGGGTCACGTGCTGCGCAGCAGCACCCGGCGGGTGGTGTCGAGGTGACGATCTACCACGAAGCGGGCGTTGGCACCGACAACGGGCGGGGTGCCCGTCCACTCAAGGATTGACCAGACGCCATCGAACCTGACGCCGTATTCACGGTTGGACGTGAAGACGTCGGTGATCTCGGCGATCACTTCAGAACCAACGGGATACGTGTGCTTCACCGACTGCCACTCGGGCTCACTTCTCCAGAAGTCGGCCGTGTCCGACCGGAATGCGTCGTCGAGCGGCCAAAGGCGGACCTGTTGGTGTTTGTGCTGGAGCACCTCGAACTCGGTAACAGTGCCGATGCCTGGCCACTGGTCGACGGATCGCGGGAGGTGAATTACATCAACGAATCCGGTTGGCGGCCGGCCCAAGTCAACGAACAGCCCTATGGCCCCGGGACGCGGGATCAGTGTGACCTTCCCGGTCACGTGATCACCAACCGGATATGTCTGGCGAGCAATGTCAAGTTCCAGGTCGAGGAGGTTAGGTTCGGTCATCGTTCGACCATCTCAACGACCGGCGGGCCTGGTTGTCAACCATCGGTGATCAGAACCCGATTGCTGTGGTCCAGGACAGCCGCAGGTAGTCCACATCCACCGGCGCACCCGAAGCGGCGACGAACACTTCCAGTGGGTGCCTCGGGCTGACATCCGTCCCTCGACCGGTCCCGAAAAGTAGAGCATCGTCCGCGAGACCTGACCAGGGTTACGTCGCCACCACTCGTCTACCGCAGCTCATCTATCGCCACGCCGTCCCGGACCATTCGGGACGGCGTGGCGGCGTTCTGACTGCTTGACCTCCACGATGGGAGAACCGTCATGCCCAGCACGCCTGACAACTCGCCCCCGCCGAAGCACCTGTGGTCGGTGGGGGCGGGCGGTCGCCCGCGGCTGCGCACCGGCGCCGCCCCGGAAACCATCCGGGTGCTCACCGCCGCGCTGGACGCCCGCATCATCCCCGACACCTACGTCAGCGACGGCGCCCCCGTTGTCGTGGAAGAGGTGTCGGGGGCGGCGGACCCGACCGCGGGTGACGACGACGTGGTGCTACCGCTGTCGTCCTCGACGCTGAAACCGGCACTGCTGGCCGGGCTGCTGGCCCAACACACCGACGTGGTCCAGTCCAAAGTCAACGAGAAGGGAGACACCTTCGACGTGGAGATCTCGCCCCCGGCCGCGGTGCTCGCGGCAGTGCTGGCCCGCCAGTCCTGGCCCGGGTTGCCGGTGCTGCGCCGCATCATCTCCACCCCGGTGCTGCGCCCGGACGGCACGCTGCTGCAAACCCCCGGCTACGACCCGGCGACCGGCTTCTACCTCACCGCCAACACCCACCTCGACCTCATCCCGGACCAGCCGAGCGCGGAGCAGGTCGCCGAGGCCCGCGCGTTCCTGCTGGACCGGTTCCTGCGGGACTTCCCCTGGCGGTCGCCGGCGGACCGGGCGAACTACCTGGCGCTGCTGGTGACGCCCCTGATCCGGCCATTCACCCGGGCGCTGTCCCCGTTCGGGATGATCGAAGCCAGCATGCCCGGCTCCGGCAAGACGATCTTGTCGGGATGTGTCGGGCTGTTGGTCGGGCAGCGGGTCCTGACCTGGACCGACTCGGACGAGGAACTGCGCAAGTCCATCACCACCGTGTTCGGCGACTCTGTCGGCGTGGTGGTGTGGGACAACCTCACCGAGGGCGAGATAGTCAACTCCTCGGTGCTGGCCCGGCTGGTAACCGAACGGACCTGGACCGATCGCAAGCTGGGCACCAACTCGGCCGCGAACATCACCAACGACCGGCTCTGGCTGGCCACCGGGAACAACCTGCGCACCGGCGGGGACATGGCCTCGCGCACGGTGTGGGTGCGGCTCGACCCGAACTGCCCCCGCCCCGAAGCCCGCACCGGCTTCACCATCCCGAACCTGGACAGCTGGATTCTCGACCCCCGCAACCGGGCCACCGTGCTGCGTCACGTGCTGACCCTCGTCCTGGACTGGACCGCGAAAGGAGCTCCCACCGCCAGTGACGTCCCGCAGATGCGCCAGTTCACCCGCTGGGCCCAGTACCTCGGCGGGTTCCTTCAGCATCACGGAATCGAGGGCTTCCTCGGCAACGCCGACGCCGGCCGCGGCTTGGACGACGACCACGCCGAGTGGTACGCGTTCCTCTCCACCTGGCACCACCTGCACGGCAAGGAACCCCTGACCGCCCAGCAACTGCGCGCCGGGGCCGAACCCGAGTACGGCGCACCCGACCTGTGGAAGGGAACGTTCCCGACGACCATCACCGGCAAGCCACTCTCGGCCAAGGCGCTGGGCAAGAGGCTGGCAGGGCAGGTGGACCGGTGGCGAGGGGATCTGGTGTTACGCAGCGAAGTCGACCAGCACACCAAAATCAAGGTCTACCAAGTCGAGCACCGGACCGATTCGAGCTGACCCCCCAAAACAAACCCCGCAAACCCCGCAAACCCCGCAGTCAACCATCGAAAAAGGGTCTGAACTGGGGAAACACCGCTATGGAGTCTGCGGGGTTTGCTCACCCCGCCGAGACCACCAAACCCCGCAAACCCCGCAACTTGCGGGGTTTGCGGGGTTTAGACCTCAGCCCTACCACTCCAAACCCCGCAGACAGATCCCCAGGTCAAGACACATTTTGCGGGGTTTGCGGGGTTGCGGGGTTTGGTTTCGCCCTCCCACACTCACCAGCCCTCCGCCTCCTGCCAGTCCACACCTGCACCCAACACCGTCAGTAACCGTCGAGACCACCCCTGCCACGACTAGAAGGAGCGCGCGCACCTGTGACGTACCGCCCGCACCGCACCGAAGGGTCACCACCGACATGCTCACGCCCCAGCACGCGAAGCCGGCCAACCGCCAGTTGCTCAGCATTGCCGCCGTCTGCGAAGAGCTGGACGTCGCACAGTCCACGTTCTACGAATGGCGCGCGACGAACCGAGCGCCTCGATGCATCAAGCTCCCGAACGGTGCGGTTCGAATTCGGCGCGCCGACCTTGACGCCTGGCTCGAAGAACGAGAGGTAGCAGCTTGATCAGCTCGTCATACAAGGTCAACATTTGGAAGTTGGAGACCCGGCGCAATGCGCAGGGGGAGGTCACGAGCTACCGGGTTTCGTGGCAGGTGGAGAAGAAGGTCTTCAAGCGGAGCTTCAAGCTCTACACCCAGGCTGATCGGCACCGCGGCTCGTTGATGTCAGCACAGCGTGCCGGTGAAGCGTTCGACCTGGTTACCGGGCTCCCGCCATCTATGGCCCAGCCCGAACGCGAAATGAGCTGGTACAAGTTGACGGTCGCCTACGTCGACATGAAATGGCCCGACGCGGCAGCGACCGCGCGACAGACGATAGCTGAGGCTCTGATCAGGGTCATGCCCGTGTTCATCAAGAAGGGCAAGAACGCGCCTGATCCGAAAGTTGTTCGCTCCGCCTTACGGCAGTGGGGCTACAACACCGGGCTCCGCAAGAACGGTGACGTTCCGGAGGATGTGCAAAGGGTGTTGACGTGGCTGGAGCGAAACACCATGCCGGTCTCAGTCGTGAGCGACCCCGGAATTCTGCGGGAGTTGCAGCGGGCGGTGACGCGTCGGCTCGATGGCGAGAAGTTCGCTCCGGCAGTGGCTCGCAAGACTCGCGGCGTGCTATTCAACGCGATCGACTACGCAATTGAGCTGAAACTGACTGACGTCAACCCGATTCGCAAGGTGAAGTGGACGGCGATGCCGAAAGGAAAGCGCAAGGTCGACAAGCGGGCTGTGCCCAATCCAATCCAGGCGAGGACCCTGCTGAATGCGGTCGGTGCGCTACCGCGTAGCGGGCCTCGGCTGGAAGCGTTCTTCGGTGTCATGTACTACGCCGGTCTACGCCCCGAAGAAGCGGCTTCGCTGAACAAGCGAAATGTGTCGTCGCTGCCGGAGGCGGTGTGGAACGAGGAGACCGAGGAGTACGACTACGGGTGGGGCGAGTTTCGCCTCGACAGAGCCGAACCACACGCCGGCGGACGGTGGACCAACAGCGGCAAGCCCCGCGACACCCGATCCCTGAAGTCCAGGGACGACGACGAGGAGCGTCTGGTCTCGTTCCCGCCAGACCTCACCCGGATGTTGTTGTGGCACATCACAAGGTTCGGGTACGGGACTGATGGCCGGCTGTTCCATGCCGAGCGAGGCGGCGAGATCCCGTTGATCACCTACACCCGCGCCTGGCGCGCGGCACGCAAGGCGGTGTTCACTGAGGAGGTCCAGGCCTCGCCGCTCGCCGCACGCCCGTACGACCTCCGCCACGCTGCTGTGAGCACCCAGCTGGCAGCAGGCGTGGATCCGGCGACCGTGGCGGATTGGGCGGGGCACTCGATCGGCGTGCTGTTGGAGGACTACGCCGCGTTCCTGGACGGCGGCCAGGCAGAGAACCGGGCTCGTATCGAGAGGATTCTTGGTCACAAGCCGCGGGGTGCTGCCGAGGCCTGATCGCTTGGGAAGGCATTGGGAAGAAACACCCGTGCCTGACTGGAACTGTCTGGAATCAACCGGAGAGCGGGGGAAACCGCCTCAGTTGGCGTACGCCCTGTTCAAGGGCGGTTTTTCCCGCTCCCGATGGGTGTTCAAAAAGTGCCCTTGGCAGGATTCGAACCTGCGACACCTGCCTCCGGAGGGCAGTGCTCTATCCCCTGAGCTACAAGGGCGCATCGCTGCGCGACCACGTCAGCTTAGCGCACCCCGGTTCGCCCGGTGTTCCGCAGGGGGTCACCTTCGGGGCCGACACTGCTAGCGTTGATCTTGCCGACGGAGGGAGCAGGGGTGGCAGCGGAACCGTTCGAGGCCCACGTGACCGAGGCCGACATCGCGGACCTGCGGGAACGGTTGCGGCGCACGCGGTGGCCCGAGGCCGAGACGGTGGCCGACTGGTCCCAGGGCCTGCCGCTGGCCTACGCGCAGGAGCTGTGCCGCACCTGGGCCGAGGACTACGACTTCGGCTTCGCCGACCGGCTCAACGCGTTCCCGCAGTTCCGCGACACCGTCGACGGGCTCGGCATCCACTTCGCGCACGCCCGCTCGCCCGAGCCCGACGCGTTCCCGCTGGTGATCACGCACGGGTGGCCCGGCTCGGTGCTCGAGTTCCTCGACGTGCTGGGCCCGCTCACCGATCCGCGCGCCCACGGGGGAGACCCGGCGGACGCGTTCCACGTCGTCGCGCCGTCGTTGCCCGGGTACGGGTGGAGCGACAAGCCGGCGAAGGCCGGGTGGGGTGTGGAGCGCACGGCGCGGGCCTGGGACAGCCTGATGGTCTCGCTGGGCTACGAGCGCTACGGCGCGCAGGGCGGCGACTGGGGCTCGGCCGTGACCGGCGCGCTCGGCGAGGCCGCGCCGGAGCGGGTGGCGGGCGTCCACGTGAACATGGCGGCCGCGCCGCTGGGGCAGTTCGACGACCCGACGCCCGAGGAGCAGGCCGCGCTCGCCGCGGCGCAGGAGTTCGGCCGCACCGGCCGCGGGTACTCCGGCCAGCAGTCCACGCGCCCGCAGACGCTCGGCTACGGCCTCACCGACTCGCCCGCCGGCCAGGCCGCCTGGATCGCCGAGAAGTTCTGGGCCTGGACCGACAACAACGGCCACCCGGAAGACGCGCTGACCCGCCGCCAGATCCTCGACGCGATCTCCGTGTACTGGTTCACGGCCTCGGCCACGTCGTCGGCGCGGCTGTACTGGGAGAGCTTCGGCACCGGGTTCCGGGGCAAGATCACCGCGCCGTCCGGGATCTCGTTGTACCCCAAGGAGATCACGCGGCCCTCGCGCCGCGAGGCCGAGTTGCGGTTCACCGACCTGCGCTGGTTCGAGGAGCTGCCGCACGGCGGTCACTTCGCGGCCATGGAGGAGCCGGAGTCGCTCGTCGAGCAGGTGCGCGGGTTCTTCCGTCTCGTGCGCTGATCCCGCCGGTTTCCCACCAGGCGAGAGTGCTCATCCGGGGGATGGGTATCCGCCTGTGTGCCCGATTACAGTGAACTTAGGCTTGCCTGTATTGCACATATGCGCATGCGACTATATATTGCGAAAGGAGCCTCGAAACAGGCTCTGCACTTGCGGTGACCTGCGGAAACGAGGGGAGGCGACGTCATGGGCCACGGACACGGCCATGGGCACACCGCCGCTCCGGCGAGTGCTTCCGGCCGCTACCTGCGCGCGTTGCTGATCGCCCTCGTCATCGGCGCGGGCTTCATGGTGCTGGAGTTCGTGGTGGGCTTCACCACGGGCTCGCTGGCCCTGATCTCCGACGCCGCCCACATGTTCACCGACGTCCTGGGCGTCGGCATGGCGCTCACCGCGATCGTCCTGGCGCGCCGCAGCGGGCCGACGCTCAGCCGCACGTTCGGCATGTACCGCGCCGAGGTGCTGGCCGCGCTGGGCAACGCGGTGCTGTTGTTCGGCGTCGCCGGGTACGTGCTGGTGGAGGCCATCGGCCGCATCACCGACCCGCCCGAGGTGGCCGGCCTGCCGGTGCTGCTGGCCGCCGGCGCGGGCCTGGTCGCCAACATCGTGTCGTTCTTCGTGCTGCGCTCGGGCGCGCGCGAAAGCCTCAACGTCCGCGGCGCGTACCTCGAGGTGCTCGCCGACCTGATCGGCTCCGTCGGTGTGCTGATCAGCGGCGCGATCACCCTGACCACGGGCTGGCGCTACGCCGACCCGATCATCGGTGTCGCCATCGGCCTGTTCGTGCTGCCCCGCACGTGGACGCTGGCCCGCCGCGCGCTGCGCATCCTCTTCCAGCACGCCCCGAACACCGTCGACGTCGGCGCGATCAGCACGGAGCTCGCGGCCCTGCCGGGCGTCTCCGACGTCCATGATCTCCACGTCTGGACGCTCACCTCGGGCATGGAGGTCGCGTCGGCGCACCTCACGATGAACGAGGAGGCCGAGCAGTCCACCGTGCTCACCAAGGCTCAGGACCTGCTGGCGGCCCGGTACTCAATCAACCACGCGACGTTGCAGGTCGAAGGACCGCAGTGCGCGCGCCGGTGCCAGGAACTGTCCTGGTAGCCGGGTTTCACCCGGGACGGGCGAACGCGCCGCGTGGAGTTGAGCCGAATCCGACGGGATCTGACCCGTTCACCGGTGGCCGGTACCCGCGGTTCGGGGCAATCTTCAAGCGGCGCAAAGGATAAGCAGACGGGCATGAGCGCGCCTGCGGAACAGACCACCAAGGGGAATGCTCGTGAGTGAGCGCATCAGTTCGCAGCGGCAGGAGTTCGGGATCGGCGTGATCGGGGGGGGCGACCACCGTCGTCGACATCGCGGGCCTGCGGTTCGTGGTGGACCCGACGTTCGACGAGCCGGGCCCGCACGCCTACCTGACCAAGCTCGAGGGCCCGGCCGTCGACGAGGCCGGGCTCGGCGACGTCGACGTCGTGCTCGTGAGCCACGCCGCCCACCCCGACAACCTGGACGTCAAGGGCAAGGAATACGCCCTCGCCGCCAAAACGGTCCTGACCGGCGCCAACTCCGCGAAGCTGCTCGGCGCCAACACCCGTGGCCTCGAAGCCTGGGACGACATCACCCTCCCCCGCGGCGACGGCGGCGGCGACCTGACCGTGCAGGCCGTTCCGGCCGAACACGGCCCCGCCGACGGCGACCGCGACGACACCGGCTACATCAACTCCCAGGTGATCGGCTTCGTGCTGTCCGGCACCGACCTGCCGACGGTGTACATCAGCGGCGACAACGCGTCCGTCCGCGTGGCAGCCGAGATCGCCGACAAGGTGGGGCCCATTGACGTCGCCGTCCTCTTCGCCGGCGCCGCCCGCGTCGCCGCGAAGTTCGACGGCCGCCCCCTCACGCTCACCTCCGAACGCGCCGCCGCCGTGGCCGCGGTGCTCGGCGCCAAGACCGTCCTGCCCGCCCACATCCAGGGCTGGGCCCACTTCTCCGAAGGCATCGACACCTTCAAGCCGGCGTTCGACGACGCCGGCCTGGCCCACGTGCTCGCCCTGGCCGAACCGGGCGAGTGGAACGTCGTGGGCAAGCAGTCCTGACGCCGCCTTTTGAGCAGCAGCCGGGGCGCGGTGGCCGAGGTGCGGACCTCGGCCACCGCGGCCACCTGGTAGACCAAGAGCCATGCGCAAGGACTTCGATCCCGCCGACGTCGCCCCGTTCGCTTTCTACCGGCTGCTGACCGCCACCGTGGTGCCGCGGCCGATCGCGTGGGTGTCGAGTACGTCGGGCAGCGGGGTGGACAACCTGGCGCCGCACTCGTTTTTCACAGTGGCCTCGGCCGCGCCGCCGGTGCTGCAGTTCACGTCGGTGGGGCGGAAGGACACGTTGCGCAACGTCGAGGCCACCGGGCAGTTCGTGGTGAACCTCGCGCCGGAGCAGCTGTTCGAGAAGATCAACGACACGGGCACCGACTTCCCGCCCGACCACAGCGAGTTCGACGCCGCGGGGCTCACGCGCGAGCCGAGCACGAAGGTGAAGCCGCCGCGGGTGGCGCAGTCGCCGGTGGCGTTCGAGTGCGAGCTGCACAGCACGGTCGGGTTCGGCACGTCGACGGTGGTGTTCGGCCGGGTCGTGCACGTCGCGGTGGCCGAGGAGGTGCTCGACGGCGACCACCCCGTGATCGGGCGGCTGCGGCCCCTGGCGCGCCTCGGCGGCGACGAGTGGGGCACCGTCGGCGACGTCAAGGAGATCCCGCGCATCCGGTTCGCCGACTGGAACCGCAAATAGACTGGAACCGCAAAGAGAAGAGGGGCCGCTCCCGACACGCGAGAGCGGCCCCCGGCAAGAAACTCAGGACGCCGGAAGCGGAGCCGCCCCGCGCGCCTGCAACATCAGCTTCATCTGGTTGATCTCCGCGCCCTGCGACACGAGGATGCTGCGGCACAACGCCTTCACCGCCGGCATGCTCGTGTGGTCCTGCGCGTACTCCGCCATCGCCGTGCCGCCCTGGTGGTGGCGCAGCATGAGCTGGAGGAAGTCGACGTCCATCGCGCGGCCGGTCAGCGAGCGCAGCTTGGCGATCTCCGCGTCGGTGGCCATGCCGGGCATCGGGGCGCCGTTGACCGGCGAGCTGGTGGGCATCTGCATGCCCGCGTGGCCCATCGGCTCGGTCATCCACGTCATGTACGCGCCGGGCGCCTGCTCGGGCTGGTCCCACAGCATGAGCCAGCCCTTCATGCGCCCGACCTGCTCGGTCTGCGACGACTCGATGTCGAACGCGAGCTGCCGCACCTCCGGGTCCGTGCTGTGGTCACGGGCCCAGTTGGCCATGGTCACGGCCTGCAGGTGGTGCGTCGACATGTCCTGGGCGAAGCCGACCTCGACCGAACCCGCGCCGGGGGTCGCCGGCGCGGCGTCACTGCCGTCGGTGAGCCGCGCGGCGAACACGCCGATCGCCACGCCGATGAGCAGCACGGCGAGCATCGACCCGCCGATGACGACCCAGCGCGACCACGCGGGGCGCTCGCCGGGCTCGTCGACGTCCGGTTCGAGGTCGGCTTCGGTGCTCACCGTGAGATCACTGTCCCGCCGGGGCCGACGGCGCCGAGACGGGCGCGCTGGGCTGGCCCGGGGCGCCCTGCTGCATGCCGCCCTCGGGCACGGCGCCGGAGCTGCCGCCGTAGTTCATCGGCTTCGCGTCGGGGCCGGGCTTGCTCGGGTCGAACGGCGGCGGGTTGCTCGGGTCGAACTGACCCGGGCCGAGCGCGTCGCACGAGGCGCCGATCTCGGGGTACACGCCGTTCGGGTTCGTCCGCAGCGCGGCGATGAACTCGTCGATGCGCGGGTCGTCGGCCTTGTCCAGCTTGAGCTGGTGGCCCCACGACTGCAGCGAGATCGGCTTGTCCAGGCCGGGGTAGGGCGACATCGAGATGTAGGTCTTGCCCTTGACGCGCGCGGCCAGCAGGTCCACCTGGTCACCCTTGACGAGGTCCGGGTTGTAGGCGATCCAGATGGCGCCGTGCTCCAGCGTGTGGACCATGTTCTCGGTGCGCACCGCGGTCGGGTAGACGACGCCGTTGCAGGCCGCCCAGTTGCCGTCGTGCGGGCCGCCGAAGGGCGGGCTGTGGTCGTACGCCACTCGCTCGGTGGGCAGCACGTGCACCGAACCGGTGTAGGTCGCGGTGATCACGCCCGGGATCTTCTTGGACGGGTCGGGGTCACTGGCCGTCGGCGCGAACGACGCGGCCGCCTCCTCGCGGGACTTCTGGTCGCGCTGCGGAGCGGATTTCACCATGTAGTAGGTGACGACGCTGGCCAGGAGGGCCACCACCACGACGACACCGACGATGGTGCCCCACGGAGTGCCCTTCTTGCTGACGACGGACTTGCCGCGCGCGGCCTTCACCGCGTTCGCGGACTTGCCGCGCGAGCCGCCGGCGGACGTCCCCTTCTTACTGGTTGTCCCTTTCGCCATGGTTTGCCGCGATCTCCTCGTGAGATGATGGAGGGATCCGGACGGACCCTGCCCGTCGGCCAGTGTAGAGACCGGACGTCTGATCACCGTGAACACCTCTCACGATCACTCCCGGGTGACGTGCGACAACTGCAGGTCGGACCGGCGTAAGCGTCCGACCTGGGCACACCTAGAATTCGGCGAGTGACTCCCGCCGCTCTCGCCGACCTGGTCCGCGCCTCCGCCGTGCAGGTGCTCGACGCCCGAGGCGTCGACGCCGCCGTGCTGCCGGAGCAGGTGACCATCGAACGCCCGCGCAACCCCGACCACGGCGACTACGCGACGAACCTCGCGCTCCAGGTGGCCAAGAAGGCCGGTCTCCAGAGTCGGGAGTTCGCCGAGGCGCTGGCCGAGGTCGTGGCGGCCGCCGACGGCGTGGCCGCGGCCGAGGTCGCCGGCCCGGGGTTCCTCAACTTCCGCCTCGCCGCCGACGCGCAGGGCGAGGTCGTGCGCCAGGTGCTCGCCGCGGGGGAGGCCTACGGCCGCGGCGACGCGCTCACCGGCCGCAAGATCAACCTCGAGTTCGTCTCGGCCAACCCGACCGGCCCGATCCACCTCGGCGGCACGCGCTGGGCCGCGGTCGGCGACGCGCTGGGCCGGGTGCTGGCCGCGCAGGGCGGCGACGTCACGCGCGAGTACTACTTCAACGACGCCGGCGCCCAGATCGACCGGTTCGTGCGGTCCCTGATCGCCGCCGCCAAGGGCGAGCCCGCTCCCGAGGACGGCTACGCCGGCGGCTACATCAACGACATCGCCGCCGAGGTCCTCAAGCAGGAGCCCAGCGCGCTGTCCCAGCCCGAGGCCGAGCGGCACGAGACGTTCCGCCGCGTCGGCATCGAGCTCATGTTCACCGAGATCCGCCAGAGCCTGCACGAGTTCGGCACCGACTTCGACGTGTACTTCCACGAGAACTCGCTGCACGAGTCGGGCGCCGTCGACGCCGCCGTGCAGCAGCTCAAGGACTCCGGCAACCTCTACTTCGCCGACGGCGCCTGGTGGCTCAAGTCCAGCGAATACGGCGACGACAAGGACCGCGTCGTCATCAAGAAGGACGGCAACCCGGCCTACATCGCCGGCGACCTCGCCTACTTCAAGGACAAGCGCAACCGCGGCTTCGACCTGTGCATCTACATGCTCGGCGCCGACCACCACGGCTACATCGCGCGCCTCAAGGCCGCCGCTGCCGCGTTCGGCGACGACCCGGACACCGTCGAGGTCCTCATCGGCCAGATGGTGAACCTCGTGAGCGACGGCAAGCCGGTGCGCATGTCCAAGCGCGCGGGCACCGTGATCACGATGGAGGACCTCGTGGAGGCGGTGGGCGTCGACCCGGCGCGCTACGAGCTCATTCGCTACTCCGTCGACTCCACTTTGGACGTCGACCTCGACCTGCTGCGCAAGCACAGCAACGACAACCCGGTCTACTACGTGCAGTACGCGCACGCCCGGCTGGCTTCCTTGCAGCGCAACGCTGCGGACCTCGGGCTGAAGTCCGAAAAGGACGCGGCGGAGGTCGATTTCGGACTCCTGACCCTGCCCGCCGAGGGCGACCTGATCCGCACCATCGGCGAGTTCCCCGCCACTGTCCGCCGCGCCGCCGAGATGCGGGAACCGCACCGCATCGCCCGCTACCTCGAGGAGCTGGCCGGCGCGTACCACAAGTTCTACACGGTGGGCCGCGTGCTGCCGCAGGGCGACGAAGAGGCCACCCCTCTCACGTTCGCCCGGCTCGCCCTGTGCGAGGCCGCCCGCCAGGTGCTGGCGAACGGCCTGTCCTTGCTCGGTGTCTCAGCTCCGGAACGGATGTAAGAAATGGCGCACCCCGCGGGCCCCCGCCACGCCGACGTCTACCCCCATGCCGACGCCTCCGGGTTCCCGCCCGCGAGCGCCGAAGAGCTCGACAAGCTGCCCGCGAAAGTGTGGCCGCGCAACACTTATCGCGCCGGCGACGGCATCGTGCGCATCGCCGGCATGGACGTGCGCGACCTCGCCGAGACCTACGGCACGCCGCTGTTCGTGGTCGACGAGGCCGACTTCAAGTCCCGGTGCGCCGACTACGCCGAGGCGTTCGACGACCCGGCGCTGGTGCACTACGCGTCGAAGGCGTTCCTGTCCATCGAGATCGCCCGCTGGGTGGCCGAGCAGGGCCTGAGCCTCGACGTGTGCAGCGGCGGCGAGCTCGCCGTGGCGCAGCGCGCGAACTTCCCGGCCGAGCGGATCACCTTCCACGGCAACAACAAGTCGCTCGCGGAGCTCGACGCGGCGGTCGAGGCCGGCGTCGGCACCGTGGTCGTCGACTCGTACTACGAGATCGCCCGCCTGGCCGAGATCGCCGCGCGCCGCGAGGTCGTGCAGGCGGTGCTGGTGCGCGTGACCGTCGGCGTCGAGGCCCACACGCACGAGTTCATCGCGACCGCGCACGAGGACCAGAAGTTCGGCTTCTCGCTGGCTTCCGGCGACGCGGCCGAAGCCGTGCGCCGCGTGCTCAACGCGCCGTCGCTCAAGCTCGTGGGCCTGCACAGCCACATCGGCTCGCAGATCTTCGACGCCGACGGCTTCGAGGTCGCCGCGCGCCGCGTGGTCGGGCTGCTCGCCGACCTGGCCAAGGAGCACGGCCGCGAGCTGCTGGAGCAGCTCAACCTCGTGGACCTCGGCGGTGGCTTCGGCATCGCCTACACCGAGAAGGACAACCCGCCGCCGCCCGCGCAGATGATCACGCAGATCCGCGAAATCGTGCGCAAGGAGTGCGCGTACGCCGACCTGCCCGTGCCGCGCATCGCGGGCGAGCCGGGCCGCGCGATCGCCGGCCCGGGCACCATCACGCTGTACGAGGTCGGCACCATCAAGGACGTCGCGCTGGGTGACAACAGCACCCGCCGCTACGTGAGCGTCGACGGCGGCATGAGCGACAACATCCGCACGGCGCTCTACGACGCGGTCTACGACTGCCGGGTCGTTTCGCGCTCCGCGAGCGAAGGCGAGGAGCCCGTTCTCGCCACTCTGTCCCGAGTCGTGGGAAAACACTGTGAATCCGGCGACATCGTCGTCCGAGACTGCTGGCTACCCGACACTCTTGCTCCCGGCGACCTGCTGGCCGTCGCGGCGACCGGTGCCTACTGCTACTCGATGGCGAGCGGGTACAACCGGCAGCCGCGCCCGGCGGTGGTGGCCGTGCGCAACGGCAGCGCCCGCGTGCTGCTGCGGCGGGAGACGACGGACGACATGCTGCGCCTGGAGGTTTGAGAAGTGTCCACAGTGTCTCCGAAAGGCGTGTCTCCGAAGGGCGTGTCTCCATCGGACCGACGGGCCATCAGGGTCGCCCTCCTCGGCTGCGGCACGGTCGGCAGCGAGGTCGTCCGGCTGCTCACCGAGCAGGCGGACGAGCTGGCGGCGCGCGCCGGGGCCGCGGTGGAGCTCGCGGGCATCGCCGTGCGCCGCCCCGACAAGCACCCCGAGCTGCCGCAGGAGCTGGTGACCGACGACGCGGCCGCGCTCGTCGTGCGCGAAGACGTCGACGTGATCGTGGAGCTGGTCGGCGGCATCGAGCCGGTGCGCGGCTGGCTGCTCGCGGCGCTGGGCGCCGGCAAGGCCGTGGTCACGGCCAACAAGGCGCTGCTCGCCGAGCACTCGGCCGACCTGTTCGAGGCCGCCGACGCCGCGGGCGTCGACCTGTACTTCGAGGCCGCCGTGGCCGGCGCCATCCCGCTGCTGCGCCCGCTGCGCGAATCGCTGGCCGGCGACCGCATCACGCGTGTGATGGGCATCGTCAACGGCACCACCAACTACATCCTCTCCGCCATGGACACCACGGGCGCGGGCTACGCCGAGACGCTCGACGAGGCCGGCCGCCTCGGGTACGCCGAGGCCGACCCGACCGCCGACGTCGACGGCTACGACGCCGCGTCCAAGGCCGCGATCCTCGCCTCGCTCGCGTTCCACACGCGCGTCACGGCGAAGGACGTGCACCGCGAGGGCATCGCCGACGTCACGGCGGCCGACCTGGTCGCCGCGCGCGTGCTGGGCCGCACGGTGAAGCTGCTGGCCATCTGCGAGCGCGTGACGGCCGACGACGGCGCCGAGTCCGTCTCGGCGCGCGTGCACCCGGTGATGATCCCGCGCAGTCACCAGCTCGCGGGTGTCAGCGGAGCGTTCAACGCCGTGTACGTGGAAGCCGACGCGGCGGGCCAGCTGATGTTCTACGGCCAGGGTGCCGGCGGAGCCCCCACGGCGAGCGCGGTGCTGGGCGACCTCGTCGCCGTGGCCCGCAACCGCGTGGTCGGCGGCCGCGGCCCGCGCGAGTCCGCGCACGCCGCGCTGCCCGTGCGCCCGATGGGCCAGACGCCCACGCGCTACCACGTGAGCCTCGACGTCGCCGACCGCGCGGGCGTGCTCGCGCAGGTGGCGCAAGCGTTCGCGGGCCACGGCGTGAGCATCGCCGCCGTGCGCCAGCGCGACGCCAACGACACGGCGAGCCTCGTGGTGGTCACCCACCTGGCGCCAGACGCGGCGTTGCAGTCCACTGTGGACGAAATCGCGAAGCTCGATGTGGTGCACCAAGTCGTGAGCGTGATGCGCGTGGAAGGCGAAGACCAATGAGTGCGTGGCCCGGGATCATCGAGGCGTACCGCGACCGCGTCCCCGTGCCGGACGGCGCGCAGGTGGTGACGCTCGGCGAGGGCAACACCCCGCTGCTGCCCGCCGCGCACCTGTCGGAGCTCACGGGCTGCACGGTGTACCTCAAGGTGGAGGGCGCCAACCCCACCGGCTCGTTCAAGGACCGCGGCATGACCGTGGCCATCACCCACGCGCTGGCGAGCGGGCTCAAGGCCGTGATCTGCGCGTCGACGGGCAACACGTCGGCGTCGGCGGCGGCCTACGCCGCGCGCGCCGGTCTCACCTGCGCGGTTCTCGTGCCGCAGGGCAAGATCGCGATGGGCAAGCTCGCGCAGGCCGTGCTGCACGGCGCGCGCATCCTGCAGGTCGACGGCAACTTCGACGACTGCCTCGAGCTCGCGCGCAAGACCGCGGCCGACTACCCGGTGACGCTGGTGAACTCCGTGAACCCGGTGCGCATCGCGGGCCAGAAGACCGCCGCGTTCGAGATCTGCGACGCGCTCGGCCAGGCGCCCGACATCCACTGCCTGCCGGTGGGCAACGCGGGCAACATCACCGCCTACTGGGCCGGGTATTCGGAGTACGCCGAAGACGGTGTGGTGAAGAACACCCCGCGGATGTTCGGCTTCCAGGCGGCCGGCGCCGCGCCGCTCGTGCTGGGTGAGCCCGTGTCCGATCCCGACACCATCGCCACGGCGATCCGCATCGGCAGCCCCGCTTCGTGGGCCAGTGCGGTGAAGGCGAAGGACGAGTCGGACGGCCTGTTCGAGGCGATCACCGACGCGAAGATCCTCGAGGCCTACCGCCTGCTGGCTCAGCGTGAGGGCGTGTTCGTGGAGCCCGCGTCGGCCACGAGCGTCGCCGGCCTGCTCGCCACCGCCGCCGACGGCCGGCTGCCGAAGGGCAGCACGGTCGTGTGCACGGTCACCGGTCACGGCCTCAAGGACCCCGCGACCGCGCTCGAGGGCAACGTCGAGGTCGAGCCGCTCGCCGTCGACCCCACGGCGGTCGCCGCCGCACTGGACCTGCGATGACGGGATCCTCGGGCCTGCCGGTGGGCGCGTCGTTCCGGGCCGTGGTGCCGGGTTCGACGGCCAACCTCGGCCCGGGATTCGACGCGCTGGGACTGGCCCTGGCGTGGCACGACGTCGTCGAGCTGCAGGTCACCGAGGACGGCCTCAAGATCGAGGTGGTCGACGCTGGCGCCGGCGGCGTCGCCGACGTCCCCACCGACGAGACGCACCTCGTGGTGCGGGCGATCCGCCGCACGTGCGCGCACTTCGACGTGCGCCCGCCGGGCCTGCAACTGCGCTGCTTCAACAAGATCCCGCACGCGCGCGGGCTCGGTTCCTCGGCCGCCGCGGTGGTGTCCGGCGTGGCGCTGGGTTACGCGCTGGCGGGCGTTCCGCTCGACGACGACGCCTTGCAACTCGCGGCCGAGTTCGAGGGCCACGCGGACAACGCGGCCGCCAGCCTGCTCGGCGGGCTCGTGGTGGCGTGGAGTGAAAACGGGCGCTTCCACGCCGAACGCGTGGAGCCCAGCACCGAGATCCGCCCGGTGGTGGCGATCCCCGCGCTGAAGTCGTCCACGGACGCCACGCGCGGCCTGCTGCCGCAGCACGTTCCGCACGCCGACGCGGCGCACAGCGCAGGCCGCACCGCGCTTTCGGTGCTCGCCATGACGACCAGGCCCGAGCTGCTGCTGGCCGCCACGGAAGACCGGCTGCACCAGGAATACCGGGCCGGCGCGTACCCCGCGAGCTCCGAATTGGTGCGCACGCTCCGTGCGCACGGGGTGGCGGCGACGATCTCCGGTGCCGGTCCCACGGTGCTCGCTCTCACCACGACGGGAATATTGCCGCCGGAATGCGACGTTGAGGGATTCGACGTCGCCGAGCTGGGCGTGGACCTGACGGGTGTTCAGGTTGCGGCTCAGTAAAGCCCCGGTCACGTGGCGGGCGGAACGTGCGCCACGCGGGGGGTGGTTGTTGCACCCGCCCACAGGGCGGTCTACCCTCGGGGGCGTTCGATCACCGTGCGTTTCCGCACCCGATGCCGGTCCTGTTCGCTCCTCGCGAGCCTCCGGTCCGCATCCTTCGTCGATCCGCCAGATCCGCTCCGCCTGGCAAGCGGGACGCGGAGGGACGCAGGCGGGTTTCCGGTTTCGGCGCGGTGCCGAATTCCGTTTCCTCCGTTTGGGGGAGGCAAACACCCCTGTGCTGGCGACGCTCTCGCTGTGTTCCGCACGGCTAGGCGCGACTCGCCCGCATCGGAAGCAAATGCCGTTTCGCGATCAGACGCGATCGGCGGCAGTCCGCTGATCCACCTGGAGGCGTGGATCGGTCAGGAAGGACATGTGTGAGCAACACCGATCTGTTGAGCGGCGACGTGGAGACCCCCGCCGCGGCCGCTGAGACGAATGGGGCCGCGGCCGCTCCGAAGCGCCGCACCGGGGGCCTGTCGGGGATGGTCATCGCCGAGCTCCGCCAGCTGGCGGGCGAACTGGGTGTGGGCGAGACCACGGGGATGCGCAAGGGTGACCTGATCGCCGCGATCCGCGAGCGGCAGGGCAAGACCAAGAAGCGCACCGCCACGGCGGAGACTCTCCCGCTCGACGGCGTCGGCGACGCTCCGGCTCCCAAGGCCTCGAAGGCCGCGAAGACCGAAGAGCCGGCCCGGGCCGAGAAGAAGCGCGAGGAGACCCCGGCTGCCGAGGCGGCGCCGGCTCCCCAGGCCGAGACCAACGGTTCGGCTCCCGTGGCCGAGGCGCCGGCCGAGAAGCCCGCGCAGAATGACCATGGCGGCCAGCAGAACTCCGACGGGCAGCAGGAGGAAGGCGGCCGCAGCCGTCGCCGCCGCGGCTCGAACCGGGCCGCGGGCGCGCCCGACGGCCAGCGTGAGCCGCGCGAGCAGCGTGACGGTGGCCAGCAGCGTGACGGTGGCCAGCAGCGTGACGGTGGCCAGCGGGGCGACCGCGAGCAGCGGGGCGACCGTGCCGACCGTGCCGACCGTGGTGACCGCGCCGAGCGTCAGGGTGGCCGCGACAACAACCGTGGTGGCTCGGACAACCGGGACAACCGCGACAACCGCCAGCGCAACAACCAGCAGGACGGCGGCAACCGCGGCCAGCAGGACAACCGTTCGCAGGGCCCGGAGGACGACGAAGAGGGCGGCCGTCGCGGCCGTCGCTTCCGCGACCGCCGTCGCCGGGGCAGCGGGGGCGGGCGCGCCGAAGGCGGTTCGCCGGACACCGAGATCCGCGAGGACGACGTCCTGCTGCCGGTCGCCGGCATCCTGGACGTGCTCGACAACTACGCGTTCGTGCGCACCTCGGGCTACCTCGCCGGGCCGAACGACGTGTACGTGTCGCTCTCGCTGGTCCGCAAGTACGGCCTGCGCCGCGGTGACGCCATCACCGGTGTCGTCCGCCAGCCGCGGGACGGCGAGCAGCAGCGGCAGAAGTTCAACCCGCTGGTGCGCGTCGACTCGATCAACGGCCTGGAGCCGGACGAGGCCAAGCGCCGCCCCGACTTCACCAAGCTGACGCCGCTCTACCCGAACGAGCGCCTGCGCCTCGAGACCGAGTCGCACAAGCTCACCACCCGCGTGATCGACCTGATCATGCCGGTCGGCAAGGGGCAGCGTGCCCTGATCGTGTCGCCGCCGAAGGCCGGTAAGACCACGATCATGCAGGACATCGCCAACGCGATCACCACGAACAACCCCGAGTGCCACCTCATGGTCGTGCTGGTCGACGAGCGGCCGGAAGAGGTCACGGACATGCAGCGGTCCGTGAAGGGCGAGGTCATCGCCTCGACCTTCGACCGCCCGCCGGCCGACCACACCTCGGTCGCGGAGCTCTCGATCGAGCGCGCCAAGCGCCTGGTCGAGATGGGCCACGACGTGGTGGTGCTGCTCGACTCGATCACCCGCCTCGGCCGCGCCTACAACCTGGCCGCGCCCGCGTCGGGCCGGATCCTGTCCGGTGGTGTCGACTCGACCGCGCTGTACCCGCCGAAGCGTTTCCTGGGTGCCGCGCGCAACATCGAGAACGGCGGCTCGCTCACCATCTTCGCCACGGCGATGGTGGAGACGGGCTCCACGATGGACACGGTGATCTTCGAAGAGTTCAAGGGCACCGGCAACGCGGAGCTCAAGCTCGACCGCAAGATCTCCGAGCGCCGCGTGTTCCCGGCGGTCGACGTCAACCCGTCCGGCACCCGCAAGGAAGAGCTGCTGCTCTCGCCGGACGAGCTCGCCGTCACGCACAAGCTGCACCGGGTGCTCCACGCGCTGGACTCGCAGCAGGCCATCGACCTGCTGATCTCGCGCCTGCGCAAGACGAAGACCAACATCGAGTTCCTCATGCAGGTCTCGAAGACGGCCCTCGGCGCGAACGACGAGGACTGAGCTCCACCGCTTCACCGTCCGTGAAGGGCACCTTCCGCGAATCCGTTCCCGGAAGGTGCCCTTCACGGCGTTGGGGGCCGACGGCTCCGGAGCCGAGGAATACCAGGCCAGGAGGGTTGGTTGAACTCACCGTCAGCCTGTCTGGCACAATGACCCGCTGAAGTCCGGCACCGGTTCACCCCGATCCTGGGGACCCGGGGCCAACGAGAGAGGACACCATGAAGAGCGGTATTCACCCTGAGTACGTGACGACTCAGGTCACCTGTAACTGCGGGAACAGCTTCACCACCCGCAGCACCAAGGACTCGGGCGCGATCCACGTCGAGATCTGCTCGAACTGCCACCCGTTCTACACCGGCAAGCAGAAGATCATGGACACCGGTGGCCGGGTTGCGCGCTTCGAGAAGCGCTACGGCAAGCGGCAGAAGAACGACGCCAAGTAGCTTCGCCCACGGCGCCCACTCGCACGTGCGAGTGGGCGCCGTTTGCTGTCCGTCGGTGAAATTCTGTCGTTGGTGGTACTAGGCCGGGAAGAAGGCGCGGAAGTGGATTCGACTTCGCTCAAGGGGTTGCTCGCGGAGCACGCCCAGCTGGAAGAGCAGCTGGCGGACCCGGCCGTGCACGCCGACCAGGCCAAGGCCCGCAAGCTGGGCCGCCGCTACGCGGAGCTGAGCCCCGTCGTGCGCGCAGTGCGGGAGCTCGACCAGACGCGCGACGACCTCGCCGCGGCCAGGGAGCTGGCGGCCGAGGACGCGGCGTTCGCGGAGGAGGCCGACGAGCTGGCCGCGAAGATCCCCGACCTCGAGTCCCGCCTCACGGAGCTGCTGCTGCCGCGCGACCCGTACGACGGCTCCGACGTGGTCATGGAGGTCAAGTCCGGCGAAGGCGGCGAGGAGTCCGCCCTGTTCGCGGGCGACCTGCTGCGCATGTACCTGCGCTACGCCGAGCGCCACGGCTGGAAGGCCGAGGTCCTCGACTCCACCGACTCCGACCTGGGCGGCTTCAAGGACGTCACGCTGTCGATCAAGAGCAAGACGGCCGACGTGGACGGCGTCTGGTCGCGCCTGAAGTTCGAGGGCGGTGTGCACCGCGTGCAGCGCGTGCCGGCGACCGAGTCGCAGGGCCGCATCCACACGTCCGCCGCCGGCGTGCTGATCTACCCCGAGCCCGAAGAGGTCGAGGTCGAGATCGACCCGAACGACCTGCGCATCGACGTCTTCCGCTCGTCGGGCCCCGGCGGCCAGAGCGTGAACACCACCGACTCGGCCGTGCGCATCACGCACCTGCCGACCGGCATCGTCGTCTCGTGCCAGAACGAGAAGTCCCAGATCCAGAACCGCGCCCGCGCGCTGCAGGTGCTGCAGGCCCGCCTGCAGGCCATTGCCGAGGAAGAGGCCGCCGCGAAGGCCTCGGACGCCCGTCGCTCGCAGGTCCGCACCGTGGACCGTTCCGAGCGCGTGCGCACGTACAACTTCCCCGAGAACCGCATCTCGGACCACCGGGTGAACTACAAGGCCTACAACCTCGACCAGGTCCTCGACGGCGACCTCGACGGCGTCCTGGACGCCCTGGCGACTGCCGACCGCGAGGAGCGCCTGGCCGCGCAGTCCGGCTGAGCCCGGCCGGCCGCCTCAGACGACGGCCGCGATCTCCTCGGTCAGCGGTTCGTCGTCTTCGCGCTCCATCTGCGGCTTCGGCGGCTCTTCGGCGCGCGGCAGCAGGCTGAGGATCGCGAACGCGAGCGCCAGCACGGTCGGGAACAGCGTGAGCAGCTGGTGCTTCACACCTTCCACGCCTTCACCGAGCGCGGACAGCCCGAGCTGCCCGACGGCGAAGAACGTCAGCATCAGCACCACGAGGCCGTACTCGCGCCGCCCGCGCCGGAAAGCGCGCACCGCCGCCCAGATCATCAGCAGCCACAGGGGAATCAGCACGAACAGCCCCGCGGGCGCGGCCAGCGCGGCGAGCCCGGAGAACACCGGCACGCGGTACTCCTTCGACAGCCGCGGCTGTCCGGAGAGCTCACCGAAGCTGCCGAGGTTGTCCGGACGCGCGGTGAGCGTGTTCACGCCGCCTTGCTGCAGGATCTGCGCGACGCGCACGGGGTGCGACTCGTAGTACGCGAGCACGTTGCGGCGGCTGATCTTGTCGCGGTACTGCGGGTAGAGCGGGTCGGTCCACGCGGCGCCGGGGCTCCACCACCCGGTGCCGATGTACTTCGCGAACGACTGCGGCAGCCCGAGCGCCGCCAGGTCGGCGTTCGTGTCGTGCTTGCCGTCCACAATGGAGTCGAAGATGGCGTTGTACATGTTGGCCTCGCGGTATTCCGCGTTGGCCGGGTCGCCGTGCGACTGCACGGCGAGCGTCCCGCCGCCCACGAGCACGAGCACCGCGAGCGGCAGCGCCCAGCGAGCCTTGCCGCGCGCGTCCTTGGGCTTCACGAGCAGTACCGCGAGCACGAAGACGGGGATGAGCAGCAGCGTCTGCGACTTCGCGTTGATGCCGATTAGTCCACCGAGGACGGTGATCACCGCGCCCGCGTAGCGCCAGTTGCGCTGCCGATGCATGAGCAGCAGCCCGCCGGCGATCAGCAGCATGCCGAGGAACGCGGCGCCTTCGCTGAGGCTGGAGGCGAAGTAGCCGAAGAACGCCGAGTCGCCCATCACGAGCAGCAGGAGCACCGTGGCGACGATCCGGCCGCGGCGGCCGAGGTCGAGCCCGAGCACCGTGGCGGTGATGGCGACGGCGACGAGCACGCACGTGACCACGCCGAGCACCAGCAGGTTGAGGATCGCGTCCGTGCCGAGCACGTGGCCGATCTTGTTCGCGAGCCAGTCGAGCCAGGTCTGGCTGGAGACGTAGTCGCTCGTGCACGGCACGCCGGTGCCGTAGCTGAACCGGACGAAGCCTTCGGAGGGGCGGTCGAGCTGCTTGCCGCCGAGCTTGCAGAGCAAGCGCCAGCCGTCGCCGTTGTCCGCCATGCCGATCGGCCGAGGGACCAGGAAACGGACCAGCAGGAGGGCCAGTGACGCGAGGAAGACTGCGAGACCGAAGCGGAGTTCCCTGGAACGCACCGGCTGAGTGTAGGTTGTGTCGTTCCGTGACGGTTCGGGGCTCCGCCCCGGCCGCCCGATGGGGGCCCACCGTTCGGTTCGGCCCGGCGCGGCCCCCGGCGGCCGCACTCTCGATACCCTGGACACCAGGCTCGACGACGTGAAGGACGACTAGTGAATCGGCAGCCGCTGCGCCTGGCCATCATGGAGGCCACCCGGATCCTCACCGAGGCGGGCGTGGAGTCACCGCGGACGGACGCGGACCTGATCGCCGCGCACGTGCTCGGGGTCGATCGCGGGCGCTTGCCGATGGTGCCGCTGGTCGACCCGCCGGTGATCGAGGCGATCGGGCAGCTGGTGGCGCAGCGCGCCAAGCGGATCCCGCTGCAGTACCTCACCGGGTGGGCCGCGCTGGGCAACATCACGGTGAACGTGGGCCCCGGCGTGTTCGTGCCGCGGCCGGAGACCGAGCTGCTGCTGGACTGGGGCCTGAAGTTCCTCCACGGGCGCGAGTTCCCCGTGGTGGTCGACCTGTGCACGGGGTCCGCCGCGCTGGCCCTGGCGCTGGCGCACGAGCGGCCGGACGCCGTCGTGTACGCCGTGGACGTCGACCCGCAGGCGCTCGCGTGGGCCCGGCACAACGCCGACGTGCACTCCGACGCCGGCGACACCCCCGTGCGCCTCTACTCGGGCGACATCGCCGACCCGACGATGTTCGCCGAGCTCGACGGCCTCGTCGACCTGGTGGTCTGCAACCCGCCCTACGTCCCCGAGGGCACGCCCGTGCCCCCGGAGGTCGCCGAGCACGACCCGGCGCGCGCGGTGTTCGCCGAGGAGAGCGGCCTCGCGGTGATCCGCCACGCCATCGCGGCCGGCGCCCGCCTGCTGCGTCCCGGCGGCGGCCTGGCCATCGAGCACGACGACACCCACGGGTCGGCCGTCCCGGCGCTCGTGCGGGCGCGCCGCGTGCTCACCGCGGTCGAGGACCACCCCGACTTCACGGGCCGGGCCCGCTACGTCACCGCCCGCCGTCTGGGCTGAAACCGGGCGGAACCGGCGCGGTTCGCCGTAGTCTCTCGCGCATGGCCTGCCGGATCACCGAACTCGTCATCGACTGCGCCGACCCCCAGCGCCTGGGGGACTTCTGGTGCGAGGTCCTCGGCTACGTCGAACTCGGCTGGGAGGACGACGGCGATCTGGAGATCGGCCCGCCCGGCGGCTTTGGGGGCCCGCAGCCGACGCTCGTGTTCAGTCGCACCGATGAGCCGAAGCACGGGAAACTGCCGCTGCACCTCGACGTCAACCCGACCGACCGCGACCAGGACGCGGAACTCGAGCGGTTGCTCGCCGCGGGCGCCCGTTTCGCCGACGTCGGCCAGACGGGCGAGGAGTCGTGGCACGTGCTGGCCGACCCGGAGGGCAACGAGTTCTGCCTGCTCCGCCGCCGGGTCGACGCAGTGGAGGCCCCAGGCTGAACCGGCCGGACCACGCCCGGCTCGTCCCCGTCTGCCGTTCGAACGACACGTTCGGCCGGTACGGCACCTCTGTCCGACTTTCGTCGTGAGGCAATGGGGCGGATTTCGTTCGCAACCCTAACGATTCGCGGTCGACTGAATACCGTCGATCTTCGGGCCCGCCCGCCCCGGGGCGGCCCGATCGTGAAGGGGAGTGTGGATGAGACCCTCCTGGATCCCTGCCCGGCGCACGACGAGGCGCGTCTCCAAGGTGGCCGCGGTGGTCGCGGCCGTCGCGTTGCTGCCCGGGCTGACCGCCGGCACGGCGAACGCCGACACGTTCACCCGCGGCTGGCCCGCGCCGCTCGACTCGGCGCACTGGGTCGACCAAGCGGCCATGACGTGGAACGACTACCGCAAGGTCCCCGGTACGAACTGGGCCGACCCGTCGCTCGAACCCACCGAGCGCACGTTCAAGGGCGCCGTCGTGCTCGCGGACTACCCGGACGAGGACTTCGTGGTCACGAAGCCGCCGCACTCGACCGTGTTCGGCAACCCCGGCCCGTCGGCCGGCAACCTCGCCCGCGAGGACGTGGCGCAGTACTACCAGGACTTCCTCAACAAGCCGGAAACCCTCAACCACGGCCACACCATCAACGAGTACTGGATGGAGGACTCCGGCGGCCGGTTCGGTGTGGACCTCACCGCGTTCGGGCCCTACCGCATGCCGGGCAAGTCCTTCGAGTACGGCATGGAGTTCCAGGACAACGCGTGCCCGCAGGGCTCGACGTGCGACCGCGACCTGCGAACCGACGCGCGCGCCGCGTGGAAGGCCGACGTCGGTGCGCTGGCCGACCAGTTCGACTTCGTCTTCTTCCTCTCCGCGGGCCAGGACGAGAGCTCGACGTGGCAGGAGTTCGGCGAGATGAAGTTCGGCACCCAGGACGCGGTGCCGGACGAGTTCGGCCCGCCCGGCGACGAGACCCTGCCCAACTGGGCCGACACGCGCTACGTCCCGTGGACGTCGTGGGCCTCGGCGTCGAGCATCTGGCCCAACGCGCAGAGCGGTTCGTCCACGCAGGCCGAATCGTCCGGTCAGGGCACCTACGCCCACGAGTTCAGCCACATCCTGGGCATCGGCGACAACTACAACAACCCGTTCAGCGTGCCGCGCCAGCGTGACTACAGCGGCCCGTGGGAAATGCTGTCGCGCGGCAGCTTCAACGGCCCTGGCGGCCCGCACACGCGCTGGCAGATCCCGGCGACCGACGGCGGCTCGATGGGCGCGCACCACATGCTGCGCAACAAGGTCAAGCTCGGCATCGTCGACCCGGCCGACGTGCTGCAACTCGACCGCGACCAGCTCGCCGAGACCGGCCCTGTCACGGCTCGGATCACCGCGCGGGAGTCAGCTCCGGAACCGGGTGCGTACACGGGGCTGAACATCGCGCTGCCGGGCGGCGACAAGTCGCCCAAGTGCGACCGCAACACCGACCCGCTGTGCGACGGCGGCGGCTACGACAACTACACGCTCGAGGTCGTCGACCGGATGGGCGCGGACTCGTTCCTGCCCGACTCCGGCGTGCTGCTGACCAAGACGAAGAACCGCGACGCGGCGCCGTTCGAGTGGGTCGTCGACGCGAACCCGCAGGACATCGGTCTCACCGACTACGTGAAGCCGGACGGCACGCCGGTGAAGATCACCGTCGGCGACTACCGGCAGCTCAACGACGCGGCGTTCAAGGCCGGCACGGGCGCCTCGGGCGCGTACGAGTACACCGACGAGGCCAACCGGCTGCACTTCCTGGTCACCGACCTCGCACGGGACCGCCGCGGTGTGCTGTCGTACACGGTCACCGTCGTCTCGCTCGACGGTTCGGGCCCGCAGGCGCGCGGTGCGCACCTGTGGCCGGCGCTGCCCGGCTTCACCGAGGGCGGGCTCGCCACGTGCGACTTCCGGTTGCTCAACACCGGCTCCGCGCGCGGGGCGAAGGCGCCGTACGACAGCGACACCTACCGGCTGAGCGCGAGTACCGACGCGAAGGGCTGGGAGGTCCGGCTGCCCAACGAGCTGGCGACGGCGAAGTTCGGGCAGACCGCCCAGATCGCCGCCTACGCGAAACGGGCACCTGGCGCGCCGTACACGGCGCGGGTCAAGCTCACGGCCACGTCGGTGAGCGATCCCGCGAAGACGAGCACCACCACCTGCACGGCCATCGGGTTCTGACCCCGCGTCCCCGGCACCTGACCACCGCATTCGGGTGCCGGGGACGAGGGCTAGGCTTCGCGGCATGAGTGCGGTGTACGACTGCAGCAAGCGCGAATCCCGGGCCGAAGGGCTGGCCGCCGCGGCGTCGGCGGTGAGGTCGAGCCGGCTGGTGGTCCTGCCGACCGACACCGTCTACGGCATCGGTGCCGACGCCTTCGACGCGGGCGCCGTGCAGGCGTTGCTGCGTGCGAAGAACCGCGGCCCGGACATGCCCGTGGGCGTGCTCGTCGGTTCGTGGTCCACAGTGGACGGTCTGGTGCTCGGCCTGCCGCCGCAGGCACGGGCGCTCGTGGAGGCGTTCTGGCCGGGCGACCTGTCGATCGTGCTCCCGCACGCGCCGAGCCTGCAGTGGGACCTCGGGCAGTCGCGCGGCACGGTGATGCTGCGGATGCCGCTGCACCCCGTGGCGCTGGAGCTGCTGCGCGACGTCGGCCCGATGGCGGTGTCGAGCGCCAACGTCTCCGGCCGCCCGCCGGCGTCCACCGCGGCCGAGGCGCAGGACCAGCTGGGCGACTCGGTGTCGGTGTACCTCGACGGCGGTTCGAGCGGCGAGGCTGTGGCGTCGTCGATCGTGGACCTCACGGGTGAGAATCCGGTGGTGCTGCGCGAAGGCGCGGTCACGCGCGCGGCGATCGCCGAGGTCATGGGCGTGCCCGTCGAGTCGCTCGCCTGAGCGGTCCACAGTGGCCCCGCGGACGGGAGGCTCCGTTGAACGGCGTGACACCCGGTCGCGGTAGCGTGACGCGGTGACTCGGACCCCCCGGCAGGCGTGACGCGGTCATGCCCCCTGTGCAAGGACTTCTCCCCATCCGGGAGTACCTCCTCGTCGCGCTGACCGCGACGGCGGTGACCTATCTGCTCACCGGCGTCGTCCGCCGCGTCGCGATCCGCATCGGCGCGATCGCCAACCCGCGCGCCCGCGACGTCCACGTGACACCGATTCCGCGCATGGGCGGTGTCGGCATCTACCTGGGCGTGGCCGCGGCGATGGGCCTGGCGCACCAGCTGCCCGCGCTGAGCCACGGGTTCGACGCCTCGCTCGACTCCGTCGGCGTGCTGCTTGCGGCCGGCGTCATCTCCCTCATCGGCGCACTGGACGACCGGTTCGAGCTCGACGCGTGGACGAAGCTCGCCGGCCAGGTGATGTGCGCCGGGATCCTCGTGCTGTTCGGCGTGCAGTGGGTGTCGTTCTGGGTGCCGTGGGGCGGCACCGGCGACTCGTTCGGCTCGGTTCTCGTGCTGGACAAGAACCAGGGCGCGCTGCTGACCGTCGTGATGGTCGTGGTGATGGTCAACGCGATGAACTTCGTCGACGGCCTCGACGGCCTCGCCGGCGGCCTCGGCTTCATCGCCGCGACGGCCACCTGCGCCTTCTCCCTCGGCCTGCTCGACAGCACCGGCGGCGACTTCGGCACCTACCCACCCGCCCTGATCGCCGCGACGCTGGCCGGCGCGTGTCTGGGCTTCCTGCCGTACAACTTCCAACCTGCCAAGATCTTCATGGGCGACTCCGGCTCCATGATGATCGGCCTCATGCTCGCCGGCGCGACCACGTCCGCGAGCGGCCGCGTCAGCTATACGCGCTTCTCGGCTTCCGACGCGCTCGCCCTGCTGTCGCCGTTGGTCGTGGTCGTGGCGGTGCTCTTCGTGCCCGTCCTGGACCTCGTGATGGCCGTCATCCGCCGCACCCGCCGCGGCGAAAGCCCCTTCGCGGCCGACAAGATGCACCTCCACCACCGCCTGCTCGAGATCGGCCACTCCCAGCGCCGCGCCGTCCTGCTCATCTACTTGTGGGCCGGCATCCTGGCCTTCGGCGCCGTGTCGGTGACGTTGTTCGACGACACGGCCGTGTTCTGGGTCATCGGGGCGGGTCTCGTGGTGGCCGTACTGGTGTCCCTGGTGCCCCGGTTGAGGGCGCGGCACCGTTCCGCGGGCTGAATTTCGCGAATTGGCTTCGCTTTTCAGGAATGACTCCTCGATCGGGTGAAAGCCCGCGAAGTGTTGACCATGATCACTTTCGGCGGCTAACCTTCGATGTGAGGGGTTAGAGGGGGACTGGGGAGTCCGCAGGCGTTTATTGGCGCCTTCGGCGTGTTTTGGTTCTGCTCTTTTCGCCTCATTTCGGTTGTCGAATGGGGAGGGGAAATCGAAATGAAGACGATGTCCAAGGCTGCGCTGGGTCTGCTTGCTGCCGGCGCGATGATGACGGCTGTTCCCGGCGTCAGCTCCGCCGCCACGTCGGAGCCGGCGGGTCCGGCCAGTCCGATGAACGGGTGGATCGGTTACGTGTCCTCGGATGGGCACGGCTGTGGAGCGACCTCGGCGGACTGGAGCCGGTACTACCACCACTGCACTAACGACGGTCAGTCCATTCAGGTTCTGGCCCGATTCGTGCTCGTCGGCAACACCATTGCGTGTGTCGGCCCAGGTCAGACCGTCAAGGTCGGCATCACCACGACGTACAGCATGGACTGGAATGGGCAGACGTGCACCAATCCGGGTCACACGTGGGCTGCGTGAGCCGCTCCCGATCAACGTGCGGCGGTAGTGGTCGAGCGAATTGTCGCGCTTCGATTCTGCTGCTGATAGCGCGGTCTGCGAAGTGAATTCCGCCGCCCCGGGTTTCGCGCCTCTGTGAACCCGGGGCGGCTGCGTGTGCGGCTAAGTCGCCTACCGGGGCCTCAAGAGTCCACTCACCAGGGTCTCTACACTCGATGCCGAACCGAGTAGGGAGCCCAGCTGTGAGCGAAACCGAAACCTCGACCGACGCGACGGAGAACCCGCACGCCAAGGTGGTGCTGCAGGCTGCTCGCGCGATGACGAAGGCTTCGCTGCTGGTCACGCCGCCGGCGGTGATCGTGTGCATTGTGGTGTTCAGCATCGTCTTCGGGCTGCACGGCTTCCTCGGGTCGCTGGTCGGCGCGGTGCTCGCGATCCTGGCGGCACTGTCGACGCTCGGTCTCATGCGCTTCAGCGCGGGCCAGGACCCGATGTTCGTCATGGTGATCGCGCTCGGTGGATACGTGATCAAGGTCGTGGTCCTGTTCCTCGCGCTCAAGCTGCTCAAGGGCGTGACCGAGCTGCACCCGTTGTCGCTCGGCATCACGATGATAGTGGCGATCATGGTGTCCGCCGCGGCCGAGTTCGTGGCCTTCCGCAAGACGAACATCCCGACGATCATCCCGTCCTGACGCGAATCCGGCACGCTCGGCTACCGACAGTGAGAGTGCGCTGCGGCATCCGTGTGTGACCTGAAACACACCAGCCGACTTTCGAGTGGGTGGCGCACGTTGCCGAGGCGCTCACCTGTGGTGTTGCGGAACCGGTCGCACGCGTCCCGGACTTGGGTCCTGGATGGACTCGGGACCTAAGTCCTGAGCTGATCGGTTGGTATGAAGTACGCGTGTACGGCACCGATTGACCTGCTGGTAGGGTCCGCGTCAAGGGTGGCGGCTTCGCCCGCGCACTCCCTCAAACGAACCGCGACCAGCAGTGTGGCGACCGGTGGTTCCGCCTCCTCAGCCCGCTGGTCCGAAGTGGATTGCAGGGCAGTGCTCTTGCGAGCCAACCTCTGTGCAGGGCATGAGAATCATTCACTGCGCGGTGGGGCTGGCCGCCTCCGGCGTGCTCGTGCGTATCGGGTACGTTAAGTCCAGATCGTGACGATTCCCCCGGCGGAGTGAACGCCGGCCGGGAGAACCGGGAGGAGCGCAGTGATCGCGCTGGTACTGACCGAGGGTGCGACTTTCACGCCCCCTGGTACTGATGCCTTCGAGCTGCCGCCGTTTTTGGGGTCTGGCGAGTGGGGCTTGAACAAGCCGAAGCTACTGGTGATCATCGCTTTGGTGATCGTCGCCGCATACTTCTTGGTGGCTTCGCGCAAGCTGAAGATCGTGCCCACCAAGGGCCAGTTCATCGCCGAGTCCCTCTACGACTTCAGCCGCAACAACATCACGCGGCAGCAGATCGGCTCGAAAGAGTTCAAGCCCTTCATCCCGTTGGTTCTCGGACTGTTCACCTTCATCTTGGTGAACAACCTCTTCGGGATCATTCCGTTCTTCCAGTTCCCGACCATGGCGCGGATCGGCTTTCCGCTGGCTCTGTCACTTCTCGTGGTCTACCCGGTGTACCACTACGTGGGCATCAAGAAGTACGGCCTGGGCGGTTACCTGAAGAACCAGCTGGCACCGGCGGGCATCCCGAAGTTCGTGATGCCCCTCTACAGCCTCATCGAGTTCGCGCAGAAGTTCTTCATCACGCCGATCACGCTGGCCATCCGTGTTTTCGCCGCGATGTTCGCCGGCCACTTGATCATCATCGTGTTCACCCTGGGCGGCACCTTCCTGCTCACGGAGACTTCGGGCTGGGCCCTCAAGCCGGTGTCGATCCTCGGCTGGGTCCTCGCCATCCTGATGACTTTCCTCGAGGCCTTCATCCAGGTGCTGCAGGCCTACATCTTCGCCCTGCTGTCAGCCGGGTACATCGGCGCCGCGCTGGCGTCGGAGCACTGAGAAACACACAAGCCCCCGATCCGCGCGAGTGCGCGGACCGAAGTGAAGGGAAACGCAAGTGAGCGCCAACATCGTTCTCGCCCAGGCCGCCGACGCCGCGACCAACATCAACCCCGGTCTGGCCGCCATCGGCTACGGCCTGGGCGCGATCGGCCCGGGTATCGGCATCGGCCTGATCTTCGCCGCGGTCATCAACGGCACCGCGCGTCAGCCGGAGGCCCAGGGCAAGCTGCAGGGCATCGGCTTCTCGACCTTCGTGCTCACCGAGGTCCTCGCGCTGATCGGTATCGTCATCTTCTTCATCGCCTCCTGAGTGAACCGCTCCTCTCTCATCCAAAGGAGACGTTGTGCTGATGACTGAAACGGTGCTGGCTGCCGAAGGGCAGAGCCCGATTCTCCCGGACATCCCGGAGCTGATCCTCGGCCTCGTCGCCTTCCTGATCCTGCTGTTCATCCTCAAGAAGTACGTCGTCCCGCGTTTCGAGACTGCGTACGAGGAGCGGGCGCAGAAGATCGAAGGCGGCATCGAGAAGGCCGAGAAGGCCCAGGCCGAAGCCGAAGAAGCGCTGGCCGAGTACAAGGCGCAGCTGGCCGAGGCCCGGTCCGAGGCCGCGAAGATCCGCGACGACGCGCGGCTCGAAGCCGAGCAGATCAAGGCGGAGCTGCGGGCCGAGGCCGAGTCGGAGTCCCAGCGGATCGTCGCGCAGGGGCAGGCCCAGCTGCAGGCCCAGAAGGCGCAGATCATCGCCGAGCTGCGGGCCGACATGGGCCGCAACGCGGTGGAGCTGGCGAGCCGCATCGTCGGCGAGTCGCTCGAGGACGAGGTGCGCCGCCGCGGCACCGTCGACCGGTTCCTGTCGGAACTGGAGACCGCCACCAACGGAGCGGGGAAGTAGACCAGAGATGACGCTGCATGCTGCGAGCCGTGAAGCGCTCGACCTCGCCGAGACCCGTCTCGGCGAGGTTCTGGCCGACGCGGGTACCGACCCCGCGACGGTCGGGGACGAGCTGCTCTCGGTCGTCGACCTCCTTGACCGCGAAATCGGCCTGCGCCGGGCGGTCAGCGACGCTTCGGCCAGCCCGGAGAGCCGCCAGGGCCTCGTCCGCCGGCTGTTCGACGGGAAGCTGAGCGAGCCGGCCCTGAAGGTGCTCGACGCCGTGGCGGGCAGCCGCTGGTCAAGCCCTCGCGAGCTGGTGGACGGGATCGAGTCCCTCGGCCGCTCGGCGCTGCTCACCTCCGCCGAGAAGACCGGGAACGTCGAGACCGTCGAGTCCCAGCTGTTCCAGGTCGCGCGGATCGTCTCGGGCTCCTCGGAGCTCGAGGCCGCGCTGTCCGACCTGGCCGCTCCCGCCGACGCCAAGCGGACCCTGGTCCGCGGGCTGTTCGCGGACAAGGTCGACGTGGTCACCGAGACCCTGGTCGAGCAGGTCGTGCGCCGCGCCAAGGGGCGCGGGGTCGGCAACGGGCTCGACAAGCTGGTCGCGCTGGCCGCGGAACGGCGTGAGCGCTCGGTCGCGTACGTGACCAGCGCCAACGCTCTCACCGAAGAGCAGCGGACCCAGCTCGGGTCGAAGCTCGACGGCATCTACGGGCGGACCCTCGCGCTGCACGTCGAGGTGGACCCCCGGCTGGGCGGCGGGCTCGTCGTCCGCGTCGGCGACGAGGTCATCGACGGCAGCACGGCCGGCCAGCTGGCGGCGGTCCGCCGCAGGCTGAGCCGCGCCTGACGGGTGCGCCCGCACCACAGACTTTGCACACTGGACAGAACAGAAGCGAGAGCGGGAACGAAATGGCGGAGCTGACGATCTCCTCGGACGAGATCCGCAGTGCGATCGAGAACTACGTCTCGAGTTACGCCCCGGATGTGAACCGGGAAGAGGTCGGCGTGGTCGCCGACGCCGGTGACGGTATCGCCCACGTCGAGGGCCTCCCCTCGGCCATGGCCAACGAGCTCCTCGAGTTCCCGGGCGGCGTCCTCGGTGTGGCGCTGAACCTGGACGCCCGTTCGATCGGTGCGGCCATCCTCGGCGACTTCGAGACGATCGAAGAGGGCCAGCAGGTCAAGCGGACCGGCCAGGTCCTGTCCGTGCCGGTCGGCGACGGCTACCTCGGCCGGGTCGTCGACCCGCTGGGCGCGCCCATCGACGGGCTCGGCGAGATCGAGACCACGACCCGGCGTCCGCTGGAGCTCAAGGCCGCCTCGGTGGTCGAGCGCCAGCCGGTGTCCGAGCCGCTGCAGACCGGCATCACCGCCATCGACGCGATGACGCCGATCGGCCGCGGCCAGCGCCAGCTGATCATCGGTGACCGCAAGACGGGCAAGACCGCCGTCGCCGTGGACACGATCATCAACCAGAAGGCCAACTGGGAGACCGGCGACCCGAAGCAGCAGGTCCGCTGCATCTACGTCGCGATCGGCCAGAAGGGCTCCACGATCGCGTCGGTCAAGAAGTCGCTCGAGGACGCGGGCGCGATGGAGTACACGACCATCGTCGCCGCTCCGGCTTCCGACTCGGCCGGCTTCAAGTGGATCGCCCCCTACACCGGCTCGGCCATCGGCCAGCACTGGATGTACGAGGGCAAGCACGTCCTGATCGTGTTCGACGACCTGACCAAGCAGGCCGACGCCTACCGCGCGATCTCGCTGCTGCTGCGCCGCCCGCCGGGCCGCGAGGCGTTCCCCGGCGACGTCTTCTACTTGCACTCCCGTCTCCTCGAGCGGTGCGCCAAGCTGTCGGACGAGCTGGGTGCCGGCTCGCTGACCGGCCTGCCGATCATCGAGACGAAGGCCAACGACGTGTCGGCCTACATCCCGACGAACGTCATCTCGATCACCGACGGTCAGTGCTTCTTCCAGTCGGACCTGTTCAACGCCGGTCAGCGCCCGGCCATCGACGTGGGTATCTCGGTGTCCCGCGTGGGTGGTGCCGCGCAGGTCAAGGCGATGAAGTCGGTCTCCGGCTCGCTCCGCATCGACCTGTCGCAGTACCGCGAGCTGGAGGCGTTCGCCGCCTTCGCCTCGGACCTCGACGACGCCTCGAAGGCGCAGCTCGAGCGTGGTGCGCGCCTGTACGAGGTGCTCAAGCAGCCGCAGTACTCGCCGATCCCGGTCGAGGAGCAGGTCTGCACCGTGTGGCTGGGCACCAACGGCCACTACGACTCGGTCCCGACCGAGGACGTGCGCCGCTTCAACCAGGAGTTCCTGGACTCGGCCCGCCGCAAGCACACCGAGGTCCTCGGTGCGATCCGCGACAGCGGCAAGTTCGAGGACGACACGCGTGACGCGCTCGTGGCCGCGGTGAACGAGTTCAAGAAGGAGTTCACCACCTCCGAGGGCAAGCCCCTGGAGTCGAACGCCGACGCGATGGACGCCGACAAGGTCGGGCAGGAGACCGTCAAGGTCAACAAGCCCGCCCCGAAGAAGTGAGCTGATAGCTCATGGCCGCACAACTCCGGGAACTTCGGTCGCGCATCAAGGCGACCAAGTCGATCGGCAAGATCACGAAGGCGATGGAGCTCATCGCCACCGCGCGCATCACGAAGGCGCGCGCGAAGGTCGCCGCTTCCCGGCCGTACGCGGACGAGATCACCAAGGTGCTCTCGGCGCTGGCCGGTGCGGCGGCGAACCTCGACCACCCGCTCCTGGTCGAGCGCCCCAACCCGAAGCGGGCCGCGGTCCTCGTCGTCACCAGCGACAAGGGCCAGTGCGGTGGGTACAACACCAACGTGCTGAAGGCGACCGAGGAACTCCTCGCCCTGCTCCGTGAGGAGGGCAAGGAGCCCGAGGTCTACGTCACCGGCAACAAGGGCCTGAACTACTACCGGTTCCGGGGCCGCGAGGTCGTCGACAGCTGGACGGGCTTCTCCGACCAGCCGGCGTACACCGACGCGGTCGCGGCGGCGGAGACGCTGGTGGAGTCGTTCCTCGCCGGCACCGAAGCGGGTGCGCCGGGCGCGCTCGCCGGGGTCGACGAGATCCACGTCGTCTACACCGAGTTCGTCTCGATGCTGACGCAGCGCCCGATCGCCAAGCGGGTCGCCCCGCTCGAGGTCGAGTACACCGAGGGTGAGGAGCAGAAGCCCGCCGGCGAGCTGCTCCCCAGCTACGAGTTCGAGCCGAGCGCCGACAAGCTGCTGGGCGCGTTGCTGCCGAAGTACATCAACACGCGCCTGTACTCGGCGCTGCTGGAGTCGGCCGCGTCCGAACTGGCAGCCCGCCGCACCGCGATGAAGGCCGCGTCGGACAATGCGAACGACCTGGTGAACACGCTGACGCGGGAGGCGAACCAGGCCCGCCAGGCGCAGATCACCCAGGAGATCTCCGAAATCGTCGGTGGCGCGAACGCGCTCACCGCAGCAGGAAGTGATGACTGATGACCAGTACTGAAGCCCCGCGCGCCAAGGGGCGCATCGTCTCGGTGACCGGGCCGGTCGTCGACGTCGAGTTCCCGCGCGGTTCCGTCCCCGACCAGTTCAACGCGCTCAAGGTCGACATCGAGTTCGAGCAGCTGCGCAAGACCGTGACCCTCGAGGTCGCCAGCCACCTCGGTGACAACCTCGTCCGCACGATTTCGCTGCAGCCGCAGGACGGTCTCGTCCGCGGTGCCGAGGTCACCAACACCGGTGGTCCCATCACGGTGCCGGTGGGCGACAAGGTCAAGGGTCACGTCTACAACGCCCTCGGCGAGTGCCTCGACGAGCCCGGCTACGGCGAGGACCTCGAGCGCTGGGGCATCCACCGCAACCCGCCGCCCTTCGACCAGCTCGAGGGCAAGACGGAGATGCTGGAGACCGGCCTCAAGGTCGTCGACCTGCTGACCCCGTACGTGCAGGGTGGCAAGATCGGCCTGTTCGGCGGTGCCGGCGTGGGCAAGACGGTGCTCATCAAGGAGATGATCACCCGCGTCGCCCGGAACTTCGGTGGTACCTCGGTGTTCGCCGGTGTCGGCGAGCGCACCCGTGAGGGCAACGACCTCTTCCTGGAGATGTCCGAGGACGGCGTCATCAACGACACCGCCCTCGTCTTCGGCCAGATGGACGAGCCGCCGGGCACGCGTATGCGCGTCGCCCTGTCCGCGCTGACGATGGCGGAGTACTTCCGCGACGTGCAGAACCAGGACGTGCTGCTGTTCATCGACAACATCTTCCGGTTCACCCAGGCCGGTTCCGAGGTGTCGACCCTGCTGGGCCGCATGCCTTCGGCCGTGGGTTACCAGCCGACGCTGGCCGACGAGATGGGTCAGCTGCAGGAGCGGATCACCTCGACGCGTGGTCGCTCGATCACCTCGATGCAGGCGATCTACGTCCCCGCGGACGACTACACCGACCCGGCCCCGGCGACGACGTTCGCCCACCTGGACGCCACCACCGAGCTTTCGCGGTCGGTGTTCCAGAAGGGCATCTTCCCGGCGGTGGACCCGCTGGCGTCGACGTCGACGATCCTCGACCCGGCCATCGTCGGCGAGGACCACTACCGCGTCGCCTCCGAGGTCATCCGGATCCTACAGAAGTACAAGGAACTGCAGGACATCATCGCGATCCTCGGTATGGACGAGCTCTCGGAAGAGGACAAGCTCACCGTTCAGCGCGCGCGCCGCATCGAGCGGTTCCTGTCGCAGAACATGCTGGTCGCCGAGGCGTTCACGCAGATCCCGGGCTCGACCGTGCCGCTGTCGGAGACGATCGAGTCGTTCGACCGCATCTCGAAGGGCGACTTCGACCACTACCCGGAGCAGGCGTTCCTGGGTATCGGTGGCCTCGAGGACCTCGAGAAGAAGTACAAGGAAATCACCAAGAAGTGATCTCCTGAGCGCGGCGGGGGCTGGGTCCACTGTGGACACCCGCCCCCGCCGTTCTCGTAACCGAAGCCGGACCTATTACACTCGGTGGTGACACCCCGAGCGAAGGAGTGCTACGTGGCTGAGATGTCCGTGGAGCTGGTGGCCGTGGAGCGCCGGCTCTGGTCGGGTACCGCCACCTTCGTGGTGGCGCAGACCACCGAGGGCGAGATCGGCATCATGCCCGGCCACGAGCCGGTGCTGGGCCAGCTCGTCGAGGGTGGTGTGGTCAAGGTGAACACGACCGATGGCGAGATCCTCACCGCCGCGGTGCACGGTGGTTTCCTGTCGGTCACGGCCACCGGGGTGAGCGTGCTCGCCGAGAGCGCCGAGCTTTCCGACGAGATCGACGTCGACGCGGCCAAGGCGGCGCTGACGGCGGACGACGAGGCGGAGCGCACGAGGGCAACAGCCCAGCTCCGCGCGGCCGGTCAGTCAGTCTGATCGAGCGACGAGCAGGAGCCGGGCCGTGAAGATCGCCATCGTGGTGCTGGGGCTCCTGATCGTGCTCGCCGTGCTGGCGGCCTGGTACGGCCAGCGGTGGATCCGGATGCGCCGCGGCGGTGGCGTGAGCGTCGCGCTGCGGTGGCGTCCGGACAACCCGCGTGCCAGCTGGCACCTCGGGCTCGGGCGCTACGAGGGTGACGAGTTCGTCTGGTACCGCGTCTGGAGCCTGCGCAGCGGCCCGGACCGCGTGTTCCAGCGCGAGAGCATGCAGATCGCCGACCGGCGGGACCCGTCCGGCACAGAGGCGTACGCGGTGCCCGAGGGATCCACGGTCCTGCGGTGTGAGTCGCCCACGCAGGAGGCGATCGAGATCGCGATGGGGCCCGGCGCGCTCACCGGGTTCCTGTCCTGGCTGGAGTCGGCTCCGCCGGGACGAATGCTGCCGCACGCGTCCTGATCAGCCGCCCGGCTTCCACAGCACGTCGCCGTCCGGGTTGGCGAGCCGGCCGAGGATGAACAGCAGGTCGGACAGCCGGTTGAGGTACTTCACGGCGATCGGGTTCGTGGTGTCCGGCTCAGCCTCGACGAGCGCCCACGCCGACCGCTCCGCGCGCCGCGTGACCGTGCGCGCCTGGTGCAGGTAGGCCGCGCCCGGCGTCCCGCCCGGCAGGATGAACGACGTGAGCTTCGGCAGCCGCTCGTTGAACTCGTCGCACCAGCCCTCCACGCGCTCGAGGTAGGCCTCGGTGATGCGCAGTGGCTCGTACGGGGGATTTTCCTGGATCGGCAGGCACAGGTCCGCGCCGACGTCGAACAGGTCGTTCTGCACGCGCCGCAGCACCGTGGCGATTTCGTCGCTCAGGGAACCCATCGCGATGGCCAGCCCGATGACGGAGTTGGCCTCGTCAGTGTCGGCGTAGGCGCCCAGGCGGGGCGAGGTTTTGGGGATCCGCGAGCCGTCGCCCAGCGCTGTGGTGCCGCTGTCGCCGACCTTCGTGTAGACGCGGTTGATGCGAACGACCATGGGCCCGACTCTACCGGCCCCGCGTGTGCCGAAACTGGGCGAGAGGGCATGATTGGCGGCCATGAGCGAGCACTTCGACGTGCACGGCGGGGCACGGCTGGTCGGCGAGGTCGACGTGGTCGGAGCCAAGAACAGCGTGCTGAAGCTGATGGCCGCGGCCCTGCTGGCCGAGGGCACCACCACCATCACGAACTGCCCGCAGATCCTCGACGTGCCCCTGATGGGCGACGTCCTGCGCAGCGTCGGCTGCGAGGTGGAGATCAACGGCGACACAGCGCGCATCACCACGCCGGCCGAGCTGTCGCACCGCGCGGACTCGGCGGCGATGGGCAAGCTGCGCGCGTCCGTCTGCGTGCTGGGACCGCTGGTCGGGCGGCTCAAGAAGGCCGTCGTCGCGCTGCCCGGCGGTGACGCGATCGGCTCGCGGCCGCTGGACATGCACCAGAACGGCCTGCGCAAGCTGGGCGCCACCAGCACCATCGAGCACGGCTGCGTGGTCGCGAACGCGGAATCCCTCGTCGGCGCCCAGATCTGGCTCGACTTCCCGAGCGTCGGCGCCACCGAGAACATCCTGATGGCCGCGGTGCTGGCCGAGGGCACGACGGTGATCGACAACGCGGCGCGCGAGCCGGAGATCGCCGACATCTGCACGATGCTCACCGAGATGGGCGCGAAGATCGAGGGCGCCGGCACGTCGACGCTGACCGTGCACGGGGTGGAGCAGCTGCGCCCGACCGAGCACCGCGTGATCGGCGACCGGATCGTCGGTGCCACCTGGGCGTTCGCCGCGGCGATGACGCGGGGCGACCTGACCGTGCGCGGCGTCAACCCGCACCACCTCGACCTGGTGCTGGACAAGCTGCGGCTCGCCGGCGCGGACGTGACCACGTTCGACGAGAAGGGCTTCCGCGTCGTGCAGCCCGAGCGGCCGAAGGCGGTCGACTGGGTGACGCTGCCGTACCCCGGTTTCGCCACGGACCTGCAGCCGTTCGCGGTCGCGCTGTCGGCCGTGTCCGAGGGCACGTCGATGATCACGGAGAACGTCTACGAGGCCCGGTTCCGCTTCATCGAAGAGATGATCCGGCTTTCCGGCGACGCCCGCACCGACGGCCACCACGCCGTGGTCCGCGGGGTCGAGCAGCTCTCCAGCGCGCCGGTCTGGGCCTCCGACATCCGCGCCGGCGCCGGGCTCGTGCTCGCCGGTCTGTGCGCTGAGGGCGTCACCGAGGTCTGGGACGTCTTCCACATCGACCGCGGTTACCCGCACTTCGTCGAGAACCTCAACCGCCTCGGCGCGCGCATCGAGCGCGTGACGGGGGAGCCTGAGCGCGCCTAGTCAGCTCACCGGTCAGTCAGTTCACGGGCCGGGCGTCGATCGCACGGAGCACGTGCTCGACGACCCGGTCCAGGAAATCCGGGCCCGGGGGCTCGCGGCGCACCACCAGGCGCCAGTAGATCGGCGCCGCGAGCAGGTCCATGGCCAGCTCGACGTCGATGTCGGCCGGGAGCTCACCGCGCTTGATCGCCCGCTCGAACAGCGGCCGCGCGGCGTCGCGGCGCGGGCCGCCGATGCGAGTGCGCAGGTCGTCGGCCGGTTCGGGGTCGCGGGCGCCCTCGGCGATGAGGTCCGGCAGGATCCGCGCGAACCTCGGGTGCGTGAGCCAGTCGTACACCGCCTGCATCGATTCGCGCAGGTCACCGCGCAGAGATCCCGTGTCCGGGGTCGGCGCCCGGCTCACGCTGAACTCCGAAACCACCGCCGAGATCATCTCTTGCTTCGAGCGCCAGCGGCGGTACAGCGCGCTCTTGCCCACGCCCGCGCGCTTGGCCACGGCCTCCATCGACAGCCGGCCGTAACCCACCTCCGCGAGCTCGTCGAGCACCGCTTCCGTGATCGCCTGCGTGACGTCGGGCTGCAGCACAGCCGCCCCAGTGGGCGTACGGCGAGTTGTCATGGTCCGCATCCTAGCGGGTGGACGAGACGGTACCGTCCCGTGTAACTTCACGACGGGACGGTACCGTATCGTCCTGAAGTGAGGAGGGCCCGATGAAGCAGCTGCTGTTCGAGGACGACCCCCAGTTCTGGTTCGAGACGCTCCGTGTGTTCGGCCACGCGAGCTACGGCGGCTCGGACTTCGGCGAGGTCGTCGCCACCGCTTCGCGCATCAAGCCCGGCGACTACGACAGCTGGCACGACGAGTGGCTCGCCGCGGCCGAGCGTCTGGCGGCTGAGGCGGAAAAGGCGCACCCGATCAGCGCCCGTGACGCGTACCTGCGCGCGTCCACCTACTACCGCTCGGCGGAGTTCTTCTTGCACGGCAACCCCGCCGACCCGCGCATCGCGTACGCCTACGACCGCAGCGTCGAGTGCTTCCACCGCGCCATCGAAGGGTTCGCGGGCGTCGAACGCGTCGAGGTCCCGTACGAGGGGCACGTGCTGCGTGGCTACTTCTACCGCGCGCCCGGCACCGGCCGTCGCCCGATTCTCTTGGCGCACAACGGTTTCGACGGCAGCGCGGAGGAGGTGCACTTCTTCGGCGGCGCCGGCGGCCAGGAGCGCGGCTACCACGTGCTGGCGTTCGACGGCCCCGGCCAGCCGAGTGCGATCCACCGCGACGGGCTCGTCTTCCGGCCCGACTGGGAGCACGTGGTGGGCCCGGTGCTCGACTTCGCGCTGGCCGACCCGGGGGTCGACCCGGACAAGGTCGCGCTGCTCGGCCTCAGCCTCGGCGGCATGCTCGCGCCCCGCGCGGCGGCGTTCGACTCGCGGATCAAGGCCGTCGTCGCCGTGGACGGGGTGTTCGACGCCGGCTCGGCGGTGACGGCGTTCCTGCCGTGGGACCGCGCGGAGATCGAACGCCGGGCCAACGCGCCGGAGGACGAGGAGCTCGACCGGCTGCTGGCCGCCGGCCGCGCCGCGAGCCCCACGCTGCGCTGGGCCACCGACCACGGCCGGTACGTGATGGGCGCGGCGACCAACCGTGAGTTCCTCGCGAAGTACCTCACCTACACGCTCGACGGCGGCGTCGCCGAACGCATCCAGTGCCCGACACTCGTCTGCGAGGCCACCGACGACCTGGTCTTCAACGGACACGGCGAAACCCAGTCCGAACCCCGCCGCCTCTACGAACGGCTCACCGGCCCCAAGACGTTGCTCTCGTTCACCGCCGAGGAAGGCGCGGACGCCCACTGCCACGTCGGCGCGCAGCGGCTCGCGACGGCCCGCGTCTACGACTGGCTGGACGAGACCCTTTAGGCCTCCAGCGCCAGCCCCACGCCGAAGCCGATGAGGACCGTGCCGGTCACGCCGTCGAGGGTGCGGCGCACACGGCGGCGTTCGAGCCAGCCGCGTACGCGGTGCACGAGCAGGAGCAGCAGGACCTGCCAGACCGCGCCCACGGCGGCGACGGTGTAGGCGAGCAGGAGGGCGTCGCCGGTGGTCGTGACGCCGGGCGTGAGGAACTGCGGCAGCACCGACAGGTAGAGGACCAGGACCTTGGGGTTGGTCACGTTGGAGAGGAATCCTTCGCGCCAGCGGCGGAACGCGCTCTGGCGGGCGCGTTTCGCCTCGGCGAGCGACTGGTAGTCACCGCGCCACGCGCCGCGCAGCGCCTGGAAACCGAGGTAGCAGAGGTAGGCGACACCGAGCCACTTCACGGTTTCGAAGATCGGCCGCGAGTTGGTGATCACGGCCCCGAGCCCGAGCGCGGCGAGCGTGCCCTGCAGGAAGTTCGCCACGGCGATGCCGGCGCACGCCCACGCCCCGCCGCGGGCGCCGCCCGACAGGGCGTTCTTGAGGACCACCATGCTGTCGGGCCCGGGCGCCACGGCGAGCACCACCATCATGGCGAGGAACCCGCCGTACACACCCCACGTCATGCGGCGAACTTAGCCCGGGTCAGGACTCCAGGGCCAGGGCCGCCCCGAACCCGACCAGCGCGGTGCCGGTCACGCCGTCGAGCGCGCGCCGCACCTTCCGCTGCTTGAGCCACGCGCGCACGCGGTGCACGAAGAACAGCAGCACCAGCAGCCACACCGCGCCCAGCACCGCCACGGTGTAGGCGAGCACGAGCGCGTCCCACGTGGTGGTGCGCACGGGGTCGAGGAACTGCGGCAGCACCGACAGGTAGAGGACGAGGACCTTCGGGTTCGTCACGTTGGACAGGAACCCCTCGCGCCAGCGCCGGAAGCTGCTCGTGCGCTTGCGCTGCGTTTCCTCGACGGTGGCGTAGTCACCGCGCCACGCGCCGCGCAGCGCCTGGAACCCGAGGAACACCAGGTAGGCCGCGCCGAGCCACTTGAGCGTGACGAACACCGGCTGCGACCGCGCGATGACCACCCCGAGCCCGAGCGCCGCGGCCGTGCCCTGCAGCGCATTGCCGGCGAAGATCCCGGCCGTCGCCAGCAGCCCACCCCGGGCACCCCCGGACAACGCGTTCTTCAGCATCACCATCGTGTCCGGCCCCGGCGCCAGGACGATGAGGACCACGATGACGAGATAACTGCCGTACCCACTCCAAGTCACGTTGTTCCAGGGTAATCGGCGCTTTCGGCGGAGTCTCGCGGATTTCGGTCACAGCCCTTCGCCGCGCGGGGCAACCCCGGCGAACCGGGCAGCGTGCTCAGTGCGGGGACTGGGGGAGGCCACGATGAATCCGATCGACGACGGCGAAACGGTGTTGTGGACCGGCGGGCCGCAGCGTCGGCACCGGCGCTTGGGCGACTACCTGCCGTGGGTGCCGGTCGTGGTCCTGGTGGCGGGCTTGAGCCTGCTGGTCGCGTTCTACCCGGACCACGAACTGTGGATCAGCTGGTACTTCTCGATCGTCCCGGCGATCGGCTTCGCGGCCAACGTCGGCTCGGTGCGGTCCAAGCGGTTCGCCGCGCTCTCGTACATCGTGACCGACCGGCGGCTGATCCTCGTGCTGCACTGGTCGCACCGCGACGATTTCCGCTGGGTCCCGATCGCCCTGCTCGGCTCGCCGCGGGTGCACGAGCTGGGCGACGGGGTCGGCACCGTCGCCTTCGGCCGGTCGGTGACGCGGTGGATGCGCCGGCGGCACCCGTGGCGGTCCCCGGGTCTGGCCCCGATCCATCCGGAACTGGTGGCCATCCGCGACGCACAGCAGGTCGCCGAGCTCATCTCGCGCACCGCGGGGCAGTCCTCGATCCACGGGTGAGTTCGCCGCGCGGGGCAACCCGGGCGAACCGGGCAGCGTGCTCATTCCGGAAGAGGGAGGGCGCGATGTTTCCGATCGAAGAGGGCGAGACCGTGTTGTGGTCCGGCCGCCCGCAGCGGTACCACCGGCGGTTCCGCGACTTCTACTGGTGGGTCGTGCTCGCGGTCCTCGTGGTGGGCGGGAGCTTCGTGATCGCCTGGTTCGACGTGCTGAACGTGGCCTTCTACCCGTGGGTCATCGTGATCGCGCTCGTGGCCGGGTTCGCGGTCGAGCGGCCGAAGGAGCGCCGCGCGCTGTTGGCCGTCACGACCTACGTCGTCACCGATCGGCGGCTGGTGTTCGTCGCGCACGGCGGGGCGGGGTCGGAGTTCCGCTGGGTGCCGCTGGCGGCGCTCGGGGTGCCGCGGGTGCACGACCTCGGCGACGGTCTCGGCACGATCGACTTCAGCCCCGGCTGGTGGGACTGGGTCAAGGACCAGGAGCACCGGCCGCGGCCCGCGTGGCACCCGATGCTGCCCGAGCTGGTCGCCGTCCGTGACGCCGCGCAGCTCGCCGGCCTGATCGCGCGGAACGCGGCCCGCCCTTCGCGCGTTGGGTGAGACGTGCAGGTCATCATGTCGATCGCCTTGCCCGCCGCGACGCTGCTGCTGGTGATCGTGGGCGCGTGGGAAGTGCGGCCGGGCCGCAAGCCGTCGCGGCTCAAGCGGAGGCTGTCCTCGACGTACCTCGACGAGGTCACCTCGTTCCTCTACGGCACCAAGCGCAACGAGCTCGAGCACCGCGACTCCGTGGAGATGACCCTCGACCAGGACGCCCAGGGTGCGCCACCGCTGGGAATGATCGACCTGGACCGCGGCGTGGCGATCGTGCGTCCCGTGAACCAGGACAAACGGGCCACGGACTGAAAGCTTTCGAACACGCATTGTTCCAACCGGTCAATTTACGGTAACGGCTGGCGCGTATTGGCTGCTCTTGGCGTGCCACGTTCCCGGTGGACACCTACGTTCGACGCACGGAAATGTGATCGAAACGAGGTGCTGTGATGAAGCACGACGAATGGTCGCGAAGGCAGTTTTTCCGGGGATCCGTACTGGTGGGAGCAGCTGTACTGGGTGGTCCGATGGTGCTGTCGGCATGTACGTCGACGTCGTCCGGTGACACGTTGCAGGCGGCTCAGTCCGCGAAGAAGATCAAAATCGGAATCGCCAACGAATCCCCCTATGGATTCACCGATCAAAGCGGAAAAGTCACGGGCGAGGCCCCTGAAGTTGCGCGAGTCGTATTCCGGAACATGGGGATCGACACCGTCGAGGCGAGCGCGGTCTCCTTCGACCAGCTGATCCCGGCGCTCAACGCGAAGCAGTACGACGTGGTGGCGGCGGGCATGAACATCACGGCGAAACGCTGCGGCCAGGCCGCGTTCTCGATCCCGGACTACTCGGCGCTGACCGCGCTGCTGGTACCGGCGGGCAACCCGCAGCAGGTGCTGAAGTTCGAGGACATCGCGGCCAAGAAGGTGAAGGTCGCGGTGCTCTCCGCCGCGGTGGAGAAGGGCTACGCCACCAGCGCCGGCGTGCCCGAGAGCCAGATCGAGACCCTGGACTCCCAGGACAACATGCTGCGGGCCGTCGTCGACGGCCGCGTCTACGCCGCGGCGCTCACCGACATCTCGCTGAAGGACGTGCTGAAGAAGAACCCCGGCGCGGCCGCCGAGGTGACCCCGGGGTTCGACCCGGTCGAGAACGGCAAGCCGGTGATCTCCGCGGGCGGGTTCGTCTTCCGCACGGCCGACAAGTCGCTGCTCGACGCGTTCAACGCGGAGCTGAAGAAGCTGCACGACAGCGGGGAGTGGACGAGGATCGTCACGCCCTTCGGCTTCACGCAGGCGAACCTGCCGAAGCCGGACGTGACGACCGAGCGGCTCTGCGCCGCGTGACGGGCGGCGCGCCGTGTCGAACGTGCCGCACATCGTCTCGGCGATCCTCGCCGGCCTGACCACGACGATCGAGGCCGCGGTCGGCGGGATCATCCTCACCATCGTCCTCTCGCTCGTCGCCGGGCTCGCGCTGCTCTCACCGAGCCGGTCGGTCCGCGGGGTGGCCCGGGTGTACGTGGAGGTCTTCCGCGGGACGTCCGAGGCCGTGCAGCTGTTCTGGCTGTTCTTCGTGCTGCCGGTGCTGGTCGGGTTCCAGCTGGTGCCGTTGTTCGCCGGCATCCTGGTGCTGGGTCTGAACCACGGGGCGTACGGCGCCGAGGTCGTGCGCGGCGCCGTGCGGTCCGTGCCGAGGGCGCAGTACGAAGGGGCGGTCGCGCTCAACCTGTCACCGGCGCAGCGGATGGTGCGGGTGCTCCTGCCGCAGGCGTTCGCCGAGATGCTGCCGCCGTTCAACAACCTGTTCATCCAGCTGCTCAAGAGCACCGCGCTGCTGTCGTTCATCTCCGCGGGCGAGATCACCGAACGCGGTGAGCTGCTGCGGCCGGTGTTCGGCGCGGACATCGGCTGGATCTACGGCACCGAACTGGTGCTCTACCTCCTGCTCGCCGTCGTGATCACGACCGGAATGCGGGCGCTGGAGCGCTGGGCGGCGCGCCGGCTCGGCCGGGCGCCGGTGCGGCGCACGGAGCTGGACCTCACCGTGGGCGGCGGGGGTGCCGGGTGAACTGGGACTGGCAGGCCGCCGCCGACGCGATCCCCTTGCTGCTGGAGGGGTTGCTGGTCACGGTCGAGCTCACGCTGCTGGGGTCGGCCCTTGCGTACGCGCTCGGCCTGGTTCTGGCGTTGCTGCGCCGGGCCCGGATCCCGGTGCTGTCGCGGCTGGTGTGGCTGTTCATCGAGTTCGTCCGCAGCACCCCGTTGCTGATCCAGGTCTTCGTGCTGTACTGGCTGGTGCCGCCGTTGACCGGGTTCAAGATGTCGGCGTTCGTCACGGGGGTCGTGGCCCTCGGGGTCCACTACGCGACCTACACCGCCGAGGTGTACCGGGCCGGGATCGAAGCCGTCCCGAAAGGACAGTGGGAGGCGGCGACCGCCTTGAACCTGCCGCGGTCGCGGGTGTGGACGGCCGTCGTGCTGCCCCAGGCGATCCCGCGGGTGTTGCCCGCACTGGGCAACTACACCATCTCGATGTTCAAGGAAACGCCGCTGCTGCTGGCGATCGGCGTGCTGGACGTGCTCAACCGCGCCAAGGAGGTCGGCGCGGAGACCTTCCGCGTCGTCGAGCCCTACACCCTGGCCGGGGTGCTGTTCCTGCTGGTGAGCCTGCCGGCCTCCGTGCTGGTCCGACGATGGGAACGCCGTGCCGAACGAGTCTGACGCGATGATCCGGTTCTCGGGTGTGGTCAAGAAGTTCGGGGACCACGTGGTGCTCGACGAGCTCGATTTCACCGTGGCGCCGGGGGAGTTCGTCTCGCTGATCGGCCCGAGCGGATCCGGCAAGACGACGATCCTGCGGCTGCTGATGACCCTGGAGCGGGTGAACGGCGGCACCATCGACGTCGGCGGCGAGTGCCTGAGCCACGTGCGCCGCGGCGACCGGCTGGTGCCGGCCGACGAGAAGCACCTGCGGGTGATGCGGCGCCGGATCGGGATGGTGTTCCAGCAGTTCAACCTGTTCCCCAACATGAACGTGCTGCGCAACATCACCGAGGCGCCCGTCCGATCGCTCGGCGTGGCGCCGGCCGAAGCCGAGCAGCGGGCCCGTGAGCTGCTCGGCCTCGTCGGGCTCGAGGACAAGGCGGACGCGCACCCGACGCGGCTCTCCGGCGGGCAGCAGCAGCGGGTCGCGATCGCCCGGGCGCTCGCGATGCGACCCGACGTGCTGCTGCTCGACGAGGTCACGTCTGCGCTCGACCCGGAGCTCGTCGCCGACGTCCTGCGGGTGCTGCGGAACATCGCGTCGACCACGGACATCACCATCCTGTGCGTGACGCACGAAATGCAGTTCGCCCAGGACGTCTCGGACCGGGTGATGATGTTCGACCACGGCCGGGTGCTGGAGGAGGCGCCACCGGAGAAGCTGTTCACCGCGCCCGAACACGAACGCACGAAGGAGTTCCTCCGTGCCGTGATCGACCGGCGCTAGCCCAGGATTTCTTTGGTGGACTTCACCGTGGCGAACTGGTTGTGCAGGTTCGCCGCGGTGACGCGGGTGAGCTCGTCGGCCGTCACGGTGGTGCCGTCGAGGGCGGGCAGGTCGAACGTGAAGGTCGCGTCGAGCGCGAAGGTCACGTCGTAGCCGAGGTTGCCGCCCATGCGGGCCGTGGTCTCGCAGCAGAAGTTGGTCTGGATCCCGGCGAGGACGAAGCTCGTGATGCCGTGGGTCTTGAGCCAGGCGTCGAGGTCGACGTCGCCGAGGAAGGCCGAGTTCACCTTCTTGCCGAAGACCAGGTCGGGGCGGGCGCCGTCGAGCTCGGGCAGGAAGTCGTTGCCCGGCTGGCCGGGCCGCAGCGGCGAATCGGCGTGCACGGAGTCGTGGTGCACGAGGACCACGGGCAGGCGGCGCTCCTGCCACGCGTCGAGCAGGGCCTTGATGTTGGCCTCCGCGCGGGGGTTGTTGCGCGGGCCCCAGTACTGCTCGTCGGAGAACCCGCGCTGGACGTCGATGAGGATGAGTGCGGTCATGCCGTCGAGTCTTGCCGGGCCGCCGGCGTCGAGGGAGTGGCAGAAGGCGCGCGATCCGGTACTTTTCTGCCATGCGGACGATCGGGGCGCTGCTCCTGCCGGGGACACGCGCGTTCGACCTCGGGGTGATCGCCGAGGTCTGGGCCCAGGATCGCAGCGCGAGCGGGATCGGCCCGTTCACGGTGCGGCTGTGCGGGGCGGGCCGGCGGCGCATCCCGTTGTCCCCCTTCGGCGAGGTCACGCCGACAAACGGACTGTCCGGCCTGGACAGCTGCGACCTCGTCGTTGCGCCGGGCCGCGACGATCCGCACGCCCCGGTGGCGCCCGCCGCGTCGGCCGCGTTGCGCCGAGCCCACAGCTCGGGCGCGACGGTGGCGGGCCTGTGCTCCGGCGCGTTCACGCTCGCGGCCGCGGGCCTGCTCGACGGCCGCCCCGCGACGACGCACTGGTGGGACCTCGACGCGCTCGCCGTCGCGGCGCCGAGGGCCGAGCTGCAGCGCGATGTGCTGTACACCGATTCCGACGGCGTGCTCACCTCGGCGGGCGTGGCCGGCGGTCTCGACCTCTGCCTGTACCTCGTGCGCCGCGACCACGGCGCGGACGTGGCGGCGAAACTCGCGCGGCGCCTGGTGATGCCGCCCGCGCGGGAAGGCGGCCAGCGTCAGTACGTCGAGAATCCGTTGCCCACGGATCCGTCCCGGCCGGGTCTTTCGTCCACTATGGACTGTGCGCTGGCCCGGCTGGCCGACGAGATCGGCGTGGCCGACCTGTGCGGCCACGCCGGGATGAGCGAGTGGACGTTCCACCGCGAGTTCGCCGCGGCCACGGGCGTCACGCCGGGCCGGTGGCTGCGCGGGCAACGGGTGCGGCTGGCGCAGCGCCTGCTGGAGACCACCGAGCTGCCGGTGGAGCGCGTCGCGCAGCGGTCGGGGCTGGGCACGGCGTCCAACCTGCGCCGCCGGCTGCGCGCGGAGATCGGCGTCGGGCCCGATTCGTACCGGCGCACGTTCCGTTCCGCGCCCGGCGGCGTTACGGTCGGGGTATGGCCGAGTACGAGCACCTCCTCGTGAAGCGCGACGGCGACACGATCACCATCACGATGAACCGCGCCGCGCGGCGCAATTCGCTGTCCGCCGACCACCTGACCGAGCTGCTCGCGGCGTTCCGCGAAGCCGGCACCACCGACGCGACGGGCATCGTCCTCGCCGGGGCCGGCCCGGTCTTCTCCGCGGGCCACGACTTCGGCGACGTCGCCGCGCGCGACCTCATGGGCGTGCGCGAGCTGCTGACGCTGTGCACCGAGCTGATGCGCACGATGCAGTCGCTGCCGCAGGTGGTGGTCGCTCGCGTGCACGGCCTGGCCACCGCGGCGGGCTGCCAGCTCGTGGCCTCGTGCGACCTCGCCGTCGCCGCGTCGTCCGCGGGGTTCGCCCTGCCCGGCGGCAAGGGCGGCTGGTTCTGCCACACCCCGGCCGTCCCGGTGGCGCGCTCGATCGGCCGCAAGCGCCTGATGGAGCTGGCTTTGACCGGCGACGTCGTCGACGCCGCCACCGCGCTCGACTGGGGTCTGGTCAACTCCGTCGTCCCGGACGAGGAGCTGGACGACGCCGTCGCCGCCCTGCTTGCACGGGCCACGCGCGGCAGCCGGGCGAGCAAGGCCATGGGCAAGCAGACGCTGTACGCCCAGCTCGACCGCCCGGAAGCCGACGCCTACGCCATCGCGCTGGAGGTCATGGCCTCGGCGTCGCAGCTGCCGGGCGCGCGGGAAGGCATGGCGGCGTTCCTGGAGAAGCGCAAGGCGGAGTGGCCCGACTGAGAGGGCTCAGCGACGCTCGTGCAGCAGCAAGAGCGTGTACGCGGCGATCGACTGCGCGTCGGTGATACCGCCCGTCGAGATCATCTTCTCCACGTCGGCGCGGGTGAACCACGCCGTGGCCATGTCCTGTTCCTCGAGCTCGCGTTCCGGCTCGCCCTCGGTCAGGTCCGTGGCGAGGTAGACGTGGCCGCGCTGGCTCGACATGCCGGGCGCGACTTCCAGCAGGCCGATCTCCGTCACGGTCTCGGCGCGCAGGCCCGTTTCCTCGCGCAGCTCACGGCGGGCGAGTTCGGCGGGCGGTGTCTCGGCGAGGTCGGGGGCCGTGCCCTGGCAGAACTCCCAGCGGCGCTCACCGACGGGGTAGCGGAACTGGTCGACGAGCAGCACGCGGTCGCCGTCCATCGGGATGATCAGGGCGTAGGTCGGTTTGTCGACCACGCCGTAGATGCCTTCACTGCCGTCGGCGCGGCGGATGGCGTCCTCGCGCACCGTCATCCAGTTGTTCCGGTACACCTCACGGGTCGCGACACGCTGAATGGGGTCCACTCGCCCAGTATCGCCGAGCCTGTCCTACCCTCGGCGGGTGCGTCTCGTGATCGCTCGCTGCCAGGTCGACTACGCCGGCCGCCTCACCGCCCACCTGCCGATGGCCACGCGCCTGCTCCTCGTCAAGTCGGACGGTTCGGTGTCCGTGCACTCGGACGACCGCGCGTACAAGCCCCTGAACTGGATGAGCCCGCCCTGCTGGCTCATCGAGGACGGCAAGCTGTGGATCGTCGAGAACAAGCAGGGCGAGAAGCTCGTGATCTCGATCGACGAGATCTACCACGACCACGAGCAGGAGCTCGGCGCCGAACCGGGCCTGCAGAAGGACGGCGTGGAAGCGCACCTGCAAGAACTGCTCGCCGAGCACATCAAGACCCTCGGCGACGGCTACACCCTCGTGCGCCGCGAGTTCCCCACCGCCATCGGCCCGGTCGACATCATGGCCCGTGACGCCGACGGCAAGTCGGTGGCCGTGGAGATCAAGCGCCGCGGCGAGATCGACGGCGTCGAGCAGCTCACGCGCTACCTCGAGCTCCTCAACCGCGACCCGCTGCTGGCCCCTGTGCAGGGCGTCTTCGCCGCGCAGATCATCAAGCCCCAGGCCCGTACCCTCGCGGAAGACCGCGGCATCCGCTGCCTGACCCTGGACTACGACGCGCTGCGCGGCATCGAATCGGACGAGTTCCGCCTGTTCTGAGCCACCGGGGCCACGGCCGGCGACCGTCCTCAGTGGACGCGCTCGCCGGCTGGTGATCGCCCCTGCGCGTTCGTGAGGTGCCGGTCAGCGGCGCGCGAGCCGTCAAGATCACACTCGCCGGGTGTCCGCGTTTGCCCAGGTCACCGCCGTGAGCCGAAGGGCTTCTCGCTGATCTCCCGTGTCGGGGTGCCGCCTCGGAATCCATGCAGTACTGTCCGGATCTAACAGGACGCTGGTGTTTCCTGTGGGAAATTGTTTGATTCGGAGGTGGCTCGCGTGGAGGTCCTTGCCGACGCGAACCTGCGGCTCGACGCGAGTGCGATCGACTACATCGAGCTGGCGTTCTATTTCGTGCTGGTGCTGGGCATCGGCTATCTCGCCCGCAGGCAGGTGTCGAGCAGTCTCGACTTCTTCCTGTCCGGGCGCTCGCTCCCGGCGTGGGTGACCGGCCTGGCGTTCATCTCGGCCAACCTCGGCGCGATCGAGGTCATGGGCATGTCCGCCAACGGCGCCGAGTACGGCCTGCCGACGGCGCACTACTTCTGGATCGGCGCGATCCCCGCGATGCTGTTCCTCGGCGTCGTGATGATGCCGTTCTACTACGGCTCCAAGGTGCGCAGCGTTCCCGAGTTCATGCTCCGCCGCTTCGGCCCGGCGGCCCACTGGGTCAACGGCGCCAGCTTCGCGCTCGCGCAGATCCTCATCGCCGGCGCGAACCTGTACCTGCTGGCCAGCGTCGTGAACCTGCTGCTGGGCTGGCCGATCTGGGTCTCGATCATCATCGCGGCCGTCATCGTGCTCACCTACACCGCGCTCGGTGGCCTCTCGGCGGCCATCTACAACGAGGTGCTGCAGTTCTTCGTCATCCTCGCGGCGCTGATCCCGCTCACGATCGTCGGCCTGTACAAGGTCGGCGGCTGGAACGGCCTCATCGAGAAGGTGACGAACAGCCCTGGCGGCGTCGCGCAGACGCACTCGTGGCCCGGCAACCAGCTGACCGGCTTCGGCAGCAACTTCCTGTCGGTGCTGGGTCTCGTGTTCGGCCTCGGGTTCGTGCTCTCGTTCGGTTACTGGACCACGAACTTCGTCGAGGTCCAGCGCGCGATGGCGTCGAAGAGCATGTCGGCCGCGCGGCGGACGCCGATCATCGGCTCGTTCCCGAAGATGTTCATCCCGTTCGTGGTGATCATCCCGGGCATGGTCGCCGCGATCACCGTGACCGAGCTGCAGGGCGCGAACAAGCAGGCGCTGCTCGACGGCAAGCCGGCGCCCAGCGGCGCGACGTTCAACGACGCGCTCCTGCTGCTGATGCGCGACGTGCTGCCGAACGGCATCCTCGGCGTGGCGATCGCGGGCCTGCTCGCGTCCTTCATGGCCGGCATGGCGGCGAACCTGAGCTCGTTCAACACGGTGTTCACCTACGACGTCTTCCAGACCTACATCGTGAAGAACCGGCCGGACAAGTTCTACCTGAACACCGGCCGCGTGGTGACCATGGTCGCGACGGTCCTGGCGATCGGCACGGCGTTCATCGCGTCGACGTACTCGAACCTGATGGACTACCTGCAGACCCTGTTCTCGTTCTTCAACGCGCCGCTGTTCGCCACGTTCATCCTCGGCATGTTCTGGAAGCGGATGTCGAAGGCGGCCGGCTGGTCGGGCCTGGTGCTCGGCACACTCGCGGCCATCGCGATCTTCGTGATGAGCAAGCTCGAGGTGTTCACGCTGCCGGGGCAGGGTGTGAGCTTCGTGGCCGCGATCGCGGCGTTCGTCGTCGACATCGTGGTGAGCGTGGGTGTCACCTACTTGACGCCGCCCAAGCCGGAGTCGGAGCTGGTGGGCCTGGTCTACTCGCTCACGCCGCGCGATTCGCTCAAGCACGAGACCACCGGCGAAGACGCGGGCTGGTACCGCAAGCCGGTGCTGCTGGCCGGGATCGCAGCGGTGATCACCATCATCCTGAACTTCGCCTTCTAGGGAGGATGACGTCATGGCAACGGAATCCACGCCGCGCTCGCGCAAGGCCGGCGCGTTCGACATCCGCCTGATCATCGCGCTGCTGACCGGCGTGTACGGCATCATCCTCACGGTCATGGGCGCCGCGTTCGACACCGAGGCCGACCGGGTGAAGGCGGCCGGGGTGAACATCAACCTGTGGGCCGGCATCGCCCTGCTGATTTTCACGGCGCTGTTCGTCCTGTGGGCGCGGCTGCGGCCGATCGTCGTGCCCGTGCAAACGGACCAGCCGGACGAGGACGAGACCACCGAACCGCCGTCCGCCGGATAGGCGGGTTGTCCGGACAGCCGGGGCCGGCTGCCGCTACCGTGCTCCGCGTGGCGCACGCTCTCAAACTCGGCCGGTTGTTTGCCCTGGTGGCGGCCGGTGTTCTCGTCCTGACGGCCTGCGGTGGCCCGCAGCTGGGCAAGGAGAACTTCCCCCGCACCACCGTCCCCGCCGCGAGCGGGGACGGTGGCAGTGGCCCGATCACCGACGCGGCGGTCACCACCGGCGCGCTGCGTCCGGTGCTGCCGTGCCAGTTCCTCGACACCGCGTCGCTCTCCGCACTCGGCACACCCGAGGGTGAGCCGGCGGCGTCGAGCGTGCGGTTCGACGAGTGCAGCACCAAGGTGCGCGACGCAGGCGGCAAGGAGCTTTCGGTCGACGTGCAGCTCGGTGCGATCGTGCTGTTCGCCTCGGACAAGACCACCGGCCAGGTCGGCGGACTGCCGCAGGTCGAGGTGCCCGACACCACCGGCGGTTCGTGCGAGGTCAGCGCCCTCACCTCGCGTGACCCGAGCCTCGGCGTCGCGTTCGAGATCGATTACCCGGGTGGCGATCCGTGTCGTGCGGGACGAACCTTGCTCGCGCCCGCCGTGGACAAGCTGCACAACTCGCCACAGAAATACCCGGACGTCAAGGGATCCGTGCTCACGGCCGACGCGTGCGCGGTGCTGGACCAGTCCGCCGTGGACACCGTGCTCAAGGGCACGAAGGGCGGCGCGACCGGGCTGCACAGCTGCCAGTGGGGCAACAGCCCGAACATCACGGTGATGTTCTTCCCGGCCCTTCCGCCGCTGGAGGGTGACGGCTGGCTGAAGGCCGATGTCGGTGGCGCGAACCAGGCGTACGCGAAGAAGGGCACGGCCGGCACGGACTGCAAGGTCGAGTGGCAGCACCGGCCGTGGCAGGGCGACCACGTGGAAGTCGTCCAGGTGGGATTCACCGACTACGACCTCAAGCCGGGCATGGGTGACCCGTGTGCGACGGCGACCACGCTGGCCAAAAGCGTCGCCGGGAACCTGCCGCGGCCCTGAACCTTGGCGGCGGGCCGGGTTCGGCGGCTAGGTTGGGGGCATCCACCACGCCGATGTGTCGGAGGCCCGCCATGAAGAAGATCATCAACGATCCGGCGACCGTGGTCGCGGAGTCCTTGAAAGGCCTCGCCGTCGCCCACGCCGACATCCTTCGTGTCCGGGACGACCCGGCCGTCGTGGTGCGGGCCGACGCGCCGGTGCCGCGCAAGGTCGCCGTCATCTCGGGTGGCGGCTCCGGCCACGAGCCGCTGCACGGCGGGTTCGTCGGCCGCGGCATGCTCGACGCGGCCGTCCCCGGCGCGGTGTTCACGTCGCCGACTCCAGACGGGGTGCAGGCCGCGGTAGCCGCGACGACCGGGCCGTCCGGTGCGTTGCTGATCGTCAAGAACTACACGGGTGACGTGCTGAACTTCGAGACCGCCGCCGAGCTGGCCGCGGCCGAGGATCTCGACGTGCGCAGCGTCGTGATCGACGACGACGTCGCGGTCAAGGACTCCACGTACACCGCCGGCCGCCGCGGCGTCGGCGGGACCGTGCTGCTGGAGAAGATCGTGGGCGCGGCCGCGGAGCGGGGCGACTCGCTCGACACGGTGGAGGCGCTGGCGCGCAAGGTCATCGGGCAGGTGCGGTCGATCGGGGTGGCGTTGAGCGCGCCGATCGTGCCGCACGTCGGCGAGCCGAGCTTCGACCTGGGGCCGGACGAGATCGAGTTCGGCATCGGCATCCACGGCGAGCCGGGCCGTGAGCGCATCCCGGCCGAGCCCGCCGACGCGCTGGTGGCGCGGATGGTCGAGGCCGTCGTCTCGGACCTGCCGTACGAGTCGGGCGACAAGGTGCTGCTGTTCACGAACTCCATGGGCGCCACGCCGTTGGTGGAGCTCTACCTCGCGCACGGCATCGCCGAGCGGCTGCTGGCCGAGCGTGGGATCGTGGTCGAGCGCAGGCTGGTCGGCCCGTACATCACGAGTCTCGAGATGCAGGGGATGAGCCTGACGCTGCTGAAGCTGGACGACGAGCTGACCGAGCTGTGGGACGCGCCCGTGTGGACGCCCGCGCTGCGGTGGGGGATCTGATGGGTTGTTCTTCCGAAGGAGTCGCGGCCGCGCTGCGAGCCGCGGCCGAAGTCGTGGCCGAGCACCGCTCCGAGCTGGTGGAGCTCGACCGCGCCATCGGCGACGGCGACCACGGCGAGAACATGACCCGCGGGTTCACCGCGATCGTGTCCGCACTGGAGACGGAGGTGCCCGCCACCCCGGCGGGCGTCGCGAAGCTGGCGGCCACCACGTTGATCTCGAAGGTCGGCGGCGCGGCGGGACCCTTGTACGGCACGGCTTTCCTGCGTGCGTCGACCCGCCTCGGGGACGCGGCTTCGGTCGACGTGCCGCTGCTGGTGGCCGCGCTGCAGGCCGCTTTGGACGGTGTGCAGGCCCGCGGCAAGGCGGTGGGCGGCGACGCGACGATGGTCGACGCCCTGATCCCGGCCGTCTCCGCGGCCGCCGCCTGCCCCGCGGACGCCTCGATCGCGGACGTGCTGACCGCGGCGGCCGACGCGGCCGACCGCGGCGCCGAGTCCACAGTGGACCTGGTGCCCCGCAAGGGCCGCGCTTCGTACCTGGGCGAACGCGCCGTCGGCCACATGGACCCCGGCGCCCGCTCCACGGCGCTGCTGCTGCGCGCGTTCGCGGAGGCCGCCCGGTGACCGTGGGGATCGTGCTCGTCTCGCACAGCGCCAAACTGGCCGAGGGCCTGGCCGACCTGGCCGCCCAGATGGCCCCCGACGTCCGCATCATCCCCGCCGGCGGCCTCCCCGACGGCGGCGGCATCGGCACCGACTACGACGAAGTCGTGGCCGCCACCCAGCGCGCCGACTCCGGCGACGGCGTGGTGCTGCTCTACGACCTGGGCAGCGCGCAGATGACGGCGGAGCTCGCGGTGGAGTCCCTGTCGGGCGGCCCCGCCGCCGTCGTCGCCGACGGCCCCCTGGTGGAAGGCGCCATCGCCGCCGCCGTCGCCGCCCAGTCCGGCGCCGACCGCAAGGCGGTGGCCTCGGCCGCCGCCGGCGCCGGCCTGTCCCCGGACCTCGCCGCAGTGGACGCTCCGGGTGATTCCCAGGAGAAGGAACTCACCCTGACGAACGAGGTCGGCCTCCACGCCCGCCCCGCGGCCGTCCTGGTCCGCAGCCTGGCCTCCGTGGACGCCGAGGTCACCATCCGCCTGGGCGACCAGGAAGCCGACGCCCACAGCGTCCTGGCCCTCATGTCCCTCGGCGCCCGCCAGGGCGACCGCATCCTGGTGCGCGCCCGGGGCCCCCAGGCCTCGGACGCACTCGACGCCGTGACGGGTTTGGTGGAGTCGAACTTCGGGGAGTAGCGGGTGCACGAGCGGGCTGAGCTGTGGAGCATCACGGCCCCGGCAGAAACACCCCCGCCCTCCCAAAGCGTTGTCCCGTAAATGATCTGCGACGTACTCATTGACCTGCTTGTTTCGTCGTCACCCAGCGAGGATGAGGTTGTGCAGGCGGGCGATGCCGAGCATCGCGTGGTGGACGCCGTCGCCCTTGAGGCGGCAGTCGCGGAGGATCTTCCAGGTCTTCATCCGGGCGAAGGCGTGCTCAACGCGGGCGCGGACCCTGCGGTGGGAGGTGTTGTGTTCCTCTTTCCAAGCCTCCAGCTCACTCTGGCCGGGTTCGCGGCGGTGCGGGATGACCAGGCCGGTGCCCCGGTAGCCGCCGTCCGCGATGACCGTGGTCTTGCCGACGGCGTCCTTCGCTCCGGACAGACTCCACGCCTTGCAGTCGTTGCGGTTGCCGGGTCGCGGTCGGCCGACCGCGACGACCAGCCGAGTGTCTGCGTCGATGACGACCTGGTGGTTGGTCGAATACCGGTAGTTCTTCGACTGCTCGGCGATGCTGTGGTCACGCGTGGGAACCAGGGTGCCGTCCACGATCAGCACGGTGTCCTTGCGGAACTGCTTGCGTAGCTGGAGCGCGAGCGCGGGTCCGAGGTGGTCGATGATGCGGTCGGCTGCGGACTTGGATACTCCGGATAGAGGAGCCAGTTGGCGCAGGGTCAGGTTCGTCCGCCAGTACGCGGCGACCAGCAGGACACGGTCCTCCAACGGCAGACCCCATGGCCGGCCCTTGCGCACCGGATCTGCACCCTCGCGCCGGAGCGCGGTGATCAGCCTGCCGAACTGCCCGGGCTCAGCCCGCTGAAGGGGGCTATCCAGGAGGGCTCCGACACCGTGATCACACCAGTCACTGCGTGATCATTCCACTGCTTCGGCTTGTCCCTGTTCGAAGGCGATGCGGCAGCGTTCAACCTGCGAGGCCACGCGGTCCATGAACCAGCGCATGATCTCGTAGGGGATGGCGTGCTCATCGTGGCTGTGGATGTGGACGGTCGGCTCCAGGTCCGGATCCTCGTCAGGTACCACTGCCACAAGGAAGGCAGCGCCAGGCAAGTGCGTCGCGGCGTTGGGGATCTCAGACCACGCCTCTGGCGCTGGGACGGCCTCGCTCAGCTCCACACACCAGGCATCGTCCGGCAAGGCGTAGTGGAACTGGATGGCGTAGTGACGACCGGCATGAACACGCACCTCTGGCATGTCCGCAGACTGTCACAGCCCCGCGTCGGAGTCCCGCGAGTATCCCGCTCAGCACCTGGCGCGGGCCAGCCAGCCTTTTGCGGGACAGCCCTAAAGGGGCGTGCCCATGTCCATTCTATCGGCCCACCCCGACGAAATCGGTGGCCGAGCGCCGGATCGCCTCAGTTGTCCACAACTCGGCATTCCTGTGGACAACCGAGGCAATCCCGCCGCCGCGAGGCGCAAACCACGCGCGCGGCTGGTCAGGAGCCAGGAGCCCCGTGGTTCGGACCCTGGTGCCCGGCCGCCCGGGACGGTCGTACCGGCAGCCTGGCGTCTGCATGGTGAAGACCCAGGTCAGAGCGAGAGCGCCGCGCTGTGGTGCCGAAGCCCCGGTGCCCGGAGCCGGGGAGCAACGAACGCGGCCGCAGCCCAGAACGAGGCGCCTTGGCCCCCGGAAGCCTGCCATCTGCAGCGTGACACCCGAGGCCGAAGCACTTCTGGCTTCAGCGAGCGAACCTTGCCGCCGGGCGTCGGAAACTGTCCACCATGGACGCAAAGCAGCCCCACCACGCCAATTAACTTCCCCCTGTCAGCCTGATGGACGGCGGCGGATCACCGTTCTCCGCCACCGCCCACTAGCGCATTCCGGCAATTCACAAACCGGAACACCCCTCACGCCGCCAGCGCGATCCCCAGCCAGATCGCCCCGATCACGGCCGCCCCGCACAGCGCGGCGAGCAGCAGCATCACCGTGCTGATCTGGCCCCGTTGGCGCGGCAGTCGCATCGGTTCCGTCGGTGGGCCCCAGTAATCCCGGGAATTGTGTGCGGCCGGTCCGGTCGTGCTCGTCATGGCGCTACCTCCGTCCCTCGACCGGCAAATCCTTTGTGGTCCGGACGTCGGGCCGGCCGCGTGCTCCGTTACCGGAATCGGTGGCCGGGTTTTTGACCGATTTCCGATCGAAAGGAATCGTCGCGGTCGGTATTCGCGCTGTTCTCCGGAGTTGCCGGGACAGCGATTCGCGCCAACCCCGTCAAGACGCGGACGGAGCAGGCGGCAACAACGGCCCCCCACTCCAGTGCTGGAACACCAGGTTCGTGTGCACGCGCGCGACCTCGTCGCGGGCCGTGAGTTCGTCCAGCACCAGCCGCTGGAGTTCGGCGGCGGAGCTGGTGGCCACGTGGGCCAGGAAGTCGTCCGGGCCGGTGAGGTGGTAGACGGCGCGCACCTCGGGCAGGGCGAGCAGGTCGGCGACGAAGGGGTCCACCAGCTGGCGCCGGTGGGGGCGGACCTGCACGAACAGGAACGCCTCCAGCGGCCGCCCGAGTTTCGCGGCGTCGACCTGCGCGTGCTGGCCCGTGATCACGCCCGTCGAGCGCAAGCGCGCTACGCGGTCCAGGCACGTGGACGGCGCGATGCCGACTGCGGCGGCGAGGTCCTTGTTCGACGTCCGGGCATCGTTCTGCAGCACCCGCAGAATCTCGAGGTCCACCGCGCTCAGTTCGACGGATCCAGCCATAAAGCGAATGATATCCGAAACTATTGCGCCGAATCCGCACGATGACCGAACCTTCGGGCCATGACGAACGCGCTGCGCACCCGAGCCGTCCACGCCGGCCGCGACGACCTGACCGACCTGGGCCTGCACGCCGTACCCCTCGACTTCTCGACGACGTACCCGTCCCGCGACAGCGCGGCCGAAGCCCGGCGGATCGACGAGTTCTCGGCCGGCGGTGAGGTTTCCGGCATCTACGGCCGCGTCGGCAATCCGACCGTCGAGCGGTTCGAGCGCGCGCTGGCCGAGCTGGAGGGGTTCGAGCACGCGGTGGCGTTCGCGAGCGGGATGGCGGCGGTGTCCGCGTGCCTGCTTTCCGCCGCGGCGCAAGGAAAGCGGCACGTCGTCGGCGTCCGGCCGCTGTACGGGTCGACCGACCACCTGCTGACGTCCGGGCTGCTCGGCACCGAGGTCACGTGGGCGGCGCCCGGCGAGGTGGCGGCGGCGCTGAGGCCGGACACCGGCCTCGTCTTCGTCGAAACGCCCGCCAACCCGACGCTCACCGAGCTCGATGTCAAAGCCCTCGTCGACGCGTGCGGCGACGTGCCCGTGCTCGTCGACAACACCTTCGCCACGCCGGTCTTGCAACGCCCTGGCCGCCACGGCGCACGCCTCGTGCTGCACAGCGCGACGAAGTTCCTCGGCGGCCACGGCGACGTGATGGGGGGCGTCGTCGCGTGCGACGCGGAGGAAGCGGCGCGGCTGCGCGGAATCCGCTTCGCGACGGGCGCCGTGCTGCACCCGCTGGCGGGATACCTGTTGCTGCGCGGGCTTTCGACGCTCCCGTTGCGCGTCACGGCCGCGTCGGCGACCGCGGCCGTGCTGGCCGAGCGGCTCGCGCAGCACGAAGCGGTGACCGCCGTGCACTACCCGAAGCTGGGTGGCCCGCTCGTCGCGTTCGAGGTGGCGGGCGATCCGCACGCGCTGATCGCCGCCGTCCGGCTGATCACGCCGGCGGTGAGCCTCGGCAGCGTCGACACGCTCATCCAGCACCCGGCTTCGCTCACGCACCGGGTCGTCGCCGAGACCGACCGCGAGGAGAACGGCATCACCCACGGGCTGATCCGGCTTTCGGCCGGGCTCGAGGACGTCGAGGACCTGTGGCACGACCTCGACCAGGCGCTGAAGGCCTGCTGACCGTCAGCCGCCGCAGCACCCGCCGCCGCAGCAGCCACCCGACGGCGCGGGGCTCGCGGCAGCGCCGGTGAGCGCGACGGTGGTCAGCAGCTTCACGGTGTCGGTGTGCCCCTCGGGACACGGCGCCGGCGCGCCGGACTCGCTCATCGGCCGTTGCAGCTCGAACGTGTCGGTGCAGTCGCGGCAACGGTAGGCGTAAGTGGGCATGCGTCGATTATCGCTGCCGCGCGAGCGGGTGGGAAGCTGTCTTCGTGGACGTTCCCCAGATCACGGACCTCCCGCACCTCGGCCAGGTCGTCCCCGCGGTGCTGGGCGCGCTCGGCGTGCCGGGCGAGACGGGTTCGCTGGCGCTGCCGGAGGCGCGCAGCGCGTGCGTGCTGCTCATCGACGGTCTCGGCTGGCAGCTCCTCGCCGAGCACGCGGCCGACGCGCCGGTGCTCACGGAGCTCGCGAAGAGCCCGCTGCGCGTCGGCTTCCCGTCGACCACGGCGGCCGGCGTCGCCGCGATCGGCACCGGCCTGGCGTCGGGGGAGCACGGGATGGTCGGGTACACGTTCGAGGTGCCGGGCGCGGGCGTGCTCAACGCCCTGCGCTGGCGCTCCCACGAAGACGGCAGCGACCTGCGCGGTGCGCTCCCGCCGCGCTCGGTGCAGCCCTTGCCGACGACCTTCGAACGCGCGGTCGCCGCCGGCCTCGACGCCGCCGTCGTGTCGTCGGCCCAGTTCTCCGACACCGCCCTCACCCGCGCCACCCAGAGCGGCGCGCGCTACGCCGGCGTCCACGCCCTCGGCGACCTCGCCGCGCGGACGCTGGAGGTGCTCGCGTCGCGGTCGTTCTGCTACGCCTACCACAGCGAACTCGACCTGCTCGGCCACCTCTACGGCCCCGGCTCCACCGCCTGGCGCATGCAGCTGCGGCAGGTCGACCGACTCGTGGAGTCCATTGTGGACGGCCTCCCCGCGGGCGCGCTGCTGGCGGTCGTCGCCGACCACGGCATGGTGACCGTGGACGACAAACTCGACCTCGAGGACACCCCGTCGCTGCTCGCGGGCGTCCGCGCCTTCGGCGGGGAGGTCCGCGCCCGCCACGTCTACACCGAGCCGGGCGCGGCCGCCGACGTCCTGGCGGCCTGGCAGTCCGTCCTCGGCCCGCGCGCCTGGGTGCTGCCCCGCGACGAGGCCATCGCCGCCGGCTGGTTCGGCACCGTGAGCGACCGCGTGCGCCCCCGCATCGGCGACGTCGTCGCCGCGGCCCAGGGCACGTTCGGCATGGTCCGCGGCCTGGCCGAAGCGGTCGAGACGTCGCTCATCGGCCAGCACGGCTCGCTGACGGAAGCCGAGCAACTGGTGCCGCTGGCCCTCGCACAGGGCTGACGCGGTTCGCAGCCTTCGCGCGCGGGCCGGGCGATCGGCTGGTGGCCGTGGTCCGTGCGCGGCTGAGCCGGCGCGGTCCGGGTTGCCGCCGGCGGCGCAATCCTGAACCGACCCGGTCCTGCAACCTGACCCGAGCGCCGAAGCTCGCCGCCGGACCTCGATCGGGGAATCCGGCGATGTGGATCGGACCCAGCTTCTCTTGCCGGCCCGGCCGGCAATTCGCTTGTCGCGCGGATCGAATCCAGCCTCGGTCGGTGGCCGAGTTCGGCGAATGCCGTTCGACCGGCACATGCCAAGCCGGCGAGATCGACCGGATCTGACCCGCAGCGGACCCGAGGCGACCAGATCCGGCGGGCGCGGATCGCATCGAGTCGCCGCTTGGTTGCGACCCGTGCCACAGCGGCAAGGCGGACCACTCTCTGCGGCCCACCGATCCCTCCGGTTAACGTGTTTCCCGTGCCCCGACACAATCGCCCCGGCCGAGACCGGCACGGTCGTGCCGAGCAGCCCGACCTCGGCGCAGCCAGCGGCTGGGCACACTCCGAGTCCGGCCCCGACGGTGACTGGCTGGTGCGCACCGTCCCCGGCTCCCACGCGACCAAGACCTACCGCTGCCCCGGCTGCGACCACGAGATCCGCCCCGGCACGCCCCATGTGGTCGTCTGGCCCGCCGACGAAACCGGTTCTGTCGCCGACCGCCGCCACTGGCACCGCCCCTGCTGGGACGCCCGCACCCGCCGGCGCCCGAACCGCCGCTGGTAGCCCGAGGACGGGACGCGGCCAAAGGTGGGTGCGCTGTGCTCTGACGCCGCCAACGGAAACCCGCCTGCCTGACCTGCTGCGACGTGTGCGGCCGAACCGCCCCTGGTGGCCCGGGAGGGCTGCGGCCAGCGGGCGGTGCGTTGGCGCGCGAAATCAGCCTGCGTGACTTGCTTCGACAGGTGTCGTCGAATCGCCGCTGACAGCTCGCGAGGGCTGCGGCCAGCTGGCGGGTGAGCTGTTCCCCGGCATGTGCCAAGCCGCACCCACGAATTCGTGTCGGCATCGACAAAGCCCGGAGCGCGCGAGCCTGATGCGAGCCGTGGGCCAAGCCAGCGCTGAATCGGCCGAGCGCCGGTGCCCGCACCCCGCCCGCAGAGCGCGAATCGGCGCGCCGCCCCAAGCTCAGCGGCGGAAATGTCGCGAAACCGCCCCCTCGTACACCTCCTCCTCGAACCGCGTGAATCCCAGCCGTTCCACCACCCGGAGTGACGGTGCGTTCGTCGCGTTCACGCTGATCAGCACTGGCAGCGACGGCAGTTCCCGCTCGGCCCACTCCACGGCGGCGCCCGCCGCCTCCGCGGCGTACCCCCGGCCCCACGCCGAGGGGGCGAAGCGGTACGCCAGGTTCAGCACCCGTTCGCCGCGGAACAGGCGCAGGCGCACGCCCGTCAGCCCGAGCACCTCGGGGCTGCCGTGCGACCGGACGGCGCAGTAGCCGAAACCGTGCTCGGCCCAGTGGGCGAGCCACGAGTCGAACAGCAGGTCGCCGGCCGGGGTGCCGGGTGGGTCGGGGTTGAAGCGGTTCGTCGCCGGGTCGGTCTGGATGGCGACGACGGCGGCGCGGTCCTCCTCGGTGAACGGGTACAGCACCAGCCGCGAAGTCACGATCTCCCTCAGCACACCCCGCACGCTAGCCGCGAGGTCCGACAGAATCGCCCCCATGACCGAACTGCCGCTCCTCCTGCTGCATGCCTTCCCCCTCGACGCCCGCATGTGGGACCCCGTCCGCGCGCCCCTGGCCGAGCGCCTGCGGCTGATCACGCCGGACCAGCGCGGCCTGGGCCGCAGCCTGCTGCCGGAGACGGACCGCGAGCCGAGCCTCGACGACGCCGCGCGGGACGTCGTCGCGCTGCTCGACCGGCTGGAGATCGACGAAGTGGTGCTGGGCGGCTGTTCCATGGGCGGCTACCTCGCCCTCGCCCTCCTGAAAGCAGCCCCCGAACGCGTCGCCGGGCTCGTGCTCATCGACACCAAGGCCACCGCCGACACGCCCGAAGCGGCCCAGAACCGCCTCAAGGTGGCCGAACGCGCCGAGGCCGAGGGCGTCCAGGGCTGGCTGGCCGACGCGAACCTCCCGAACCTCCTGCACAACCAGGAACCCGCCGAACGCGTGCGCGAGCTCATCGACGCCCAGCCGCCCGCCGGGGTCGCCTGGGCGGCGCGCGCCATGCGCAACCGGCCGGATTCGCTCGACGTGCTGCGGAAGTCCGACGTGCCCGCGCTGGTCATCGTCGGCGCGGAGGACAAGCTCACCCCCGTCGAGGAGGCCGGCAAGATGGTCGACGCCCTCGACGAGGCCACGCTCGTCGTCCTGCCCGGCGCCGGGCACCTCACGCCGCTCGAAGACCCGGCGGGCGTCGTCGAAGCGATCCTCGGGTGGCTGGCCTAGAAGTAGTCCGCCAGCGCCGCCCGCGCCTCGCCAAGCCGCGCGGGCCAGCGCAGCGCGAGCAAATACCGCCACACCACCACGAACAGCTCACGCAACCGCAGGCACGCCTCGACCGAAGCCGAATCCACCACGTCCGGATACGCCGCCAGAAAATCGGGTCCGCCCTGTTTCGCCAGGATCGCGAGGTCCCAGGCGAGCGGTCCGCGCCAGGTGTCCTCGAAATCCAGCCAGCACGGGCCTTCCGCGGTCGCGATGACGTTGCCCGGGTGCGCATCGCCGTGCAGGGCCTGGATCCGGTCCTCCGGCAGCGCGGCCGCGAGCCGCAAGGCCTCCGCGCGCAAGGAAGGAGCGGCACCGTCCATCGTGGCCCCGTGCCGGTCGAGCGCGCCGAGCAGCTCGTCGACGGGCCCGTGCACGGGAAGTTCACCCGGATAGGCAAGCAGTGCCGCGTGGACGGTCGCGAGTGAACTCGCGACTTCGCCCGGCGTGTGCCGATGGTCCGGATCGTGCGGCGTCCAGTGCCAGAGCGTCACCGGCAGCCCGTTCGCGAAATGGGGCCCGGCCGGGGGATCCGTGGTGGGTGAGACGACGAGCACACCACTCTGCGTGAGGTGCCGGGAAACGGCGAGGTCGCGCTCGAGCCAGGCCGTCGCGTCGGGCCGCAGCAGGCGGGTCGTCCCGGGCACCCGCGCGACGACGGAACCCATTCTCACCAGCACGTTCGAGCGTTCGTGGAGGACCTCGGCCGACCCCGTCGCGAGGCCGAGGCGGCGGGCCACCGAGAGGGCCGCGTCGAGCGCGGAAGCCGTGTACGGGTCGGCCATGCGGTGATCTAACCAGCCGGTGCGAGCGACGGTGGGTAGCGAGGGCTACGATCCCTCTAGCCGTCGGATCGGGCCCGTCCCGACCCCCGGCGACCCGGACGATGACCACCACAAGGTTTCAGTGTTGGAGGCAGGAGTGACGGCCGTAGCCCCCAAGCCGATCGCAACGCGCCCATATCCCGCGCGCGAGACGGTTAAGGGTTCGTACCTGCTGCGGTTGTTCCGCACGACGGACCACAAGCAGATCGGCATCATGTACCTGGTCACCTCGTTCGCCTTCTTCATGGCGGGCGGAGCGATGGCCATGCTGATCCGCACGGAGCTGGCCCGCCCGGGCCAGCAGTTCCTGTCGCAGGAGCAGTACAACCAGCTGTTCACCATGCACGGCACGGTGATGCTGCTGCTGTACGCGACCCCGATCCTCTTCGGGTTCGCCAACTTCGTGCTGCCGCTGCAGATCGGTTCGCCCGACGTCGCGTTCCCGCGGCTCAACGCGTTCTCGTACTGGCTCTACCTCTTCGGTGGGCTGATCGTCCTTTCCGGATTCCTGACGCCGGGTGGCGCCGCCGACTTCGGCTGGTTCGCCTACACCCCGCTGTCGGACGCGATCCACTCGCCGGGCGTCGGCGCCGACCTCTGGATCTCGGGCCTGATCGTCTCCGGTCTGGGCACGATCCTCGGTGCGGTCAACATGGTCACCACCGTGGTCTGCCTCCGCGCGCCGGGCATGACGATGTACCGGATGCCGATCTTCACCTGGAACATCCTGGTCACGAGCATCCTGATCCTGCTCGCGTTCCCGATCCTGACCGCGGCCCTGTTCGGCCTGCTGGCGGACCGGCATCTCGGGGCACACGTCTTCGACCCGGCCAACGGCGGGGTGATCCTCTGGCAACACCTGTTCTGGTTCTTCGGTCACCCAGAGGTGTACATCGTCGCCCTACCGTTCTTCGGGATCGTGTCGGAGATCTTCCCGGTCTTCAGCCGCAAGCCGGTGTTCGGTTACAAGGGCCTGGTCTTCGCGACGCTGGCGATCGCGGCCCTGTCCGTGGCGGTGTGGGCGCACCACATGTACGCCACCGGTGCCGTGCTGCTGCCGTTCTTCTCCTTCATGACGTTCCTGATCGCGGTTCCGACCGGCGTGAAGTTCTTCAACTGGATCGGCACGATGTGGAAGGGCCAGCTGTCCTTCGAGACGCCGATGATCTTCTCGATGGGCTTCATCGTCACGTTCCTCTTCGGCGGTCTGACCGGCATCCTGCTGGCCGCGCCGGCCATCGACTTCCACGTGTCGGACAGCTACTTCGTGGTGGCGCACTTCCACTACGTCCTCTACGGCACGATCGTGTTCGCGACCTTCGCCGGCATCTACTTCTGGTTCCCGAAGATCACGGGCCGGATGATGGACGAGAAGCTCGGCAAGTGGCACTTCTGGACCACGTTCATCGGCTTCCACGGCACGTTCCTCGTGCAGCACTGGCTCGGCGCCGAGGGCATGCCCCGCCGCTACGCCGATTACCTGTCATCGGACGGGTTCACCGTGTTGAACACGATCTCCACGATCGGCGCGTACATCCTGGGCGCGTCCACGCTTCCGTTCATCTGGAACGTGTTCAAGAGCTACCGCTACGGCGAGATCGTCACGGTCGACGACCCGTGGGGCTACGGCAACTCCCTCGAATGGGCCACGTCGTGCCCGCCGCCGCGGCACAACTTCACCGAGCTGCCGCGGATTCGCTCCGAGCGCCCCGCGTTCGAGCTGCACTACCCGCACATGGTGGAGCGCATGCACACCGAAGGTGAGATCGGCTTCTTCGGCAAGCCGCGCCACCAGGCCGCGCCCTCGCAGAAACTGGTCGACGCGACCATGCCGGGCGACCACAGCAACGACAACTCGGGCGAGCAGTAAAGCCCGTTCGACCACCAGGGGCGCGTGCCCGGCTCGTCTGAAGCCGGGCACGCGCCCTTTTTGCTGGTCATGGGGTCGAGCTACTCGCCGGCCCCAGCCAACGCCGCGCGGGCCTGATCGCGCAGCGCAGCGGGGAGCACCTCCGTCTCCGCCGCCAGTTTCAGCAGGTCGGAGACAAGGCGGGCGTCGAAGTGCGGCAGCGACGCCATCCGGACCAACCAAGCCACGGCCAGCGCCATCCAATACGGCCGACGGCGCTTGCACGCGGAGGCCACAGTCAGCTCGACCAACCGCTGCGGACTGGAGACTCCATGCCCGCCCAGAAGGTGCCAGGAGCGCGAGAATTCGTCGAGACATGCCTCGAGACTCGTCTCCAGGAACGGCCACATAGCCACGTAGCCAGACCTCTCCAGCGTGGCCCTGGCTTCGTCCGCCGTGCCGATGCCGAGCGTTCCCTCCGGCATGACGCCCAGCCATGCGCCACAGCACCTGCTCAGGACTGGTTTCCACTCAATCCCGGCAACCCGGGGATCGGTACACGAATCGGACTCTACGCTCGGGGTCCAATGCAATTTCGGTCTTCGGCCTCGGTGAAGCGGACAGGTCCTCCACACCGGCGGAACCCACGTCCCTCGTTCGGGCCTGGTTGTGTGAAGCCGGGCACGCGCCCTTTTTGCGCCCGGACTTCCGGGCCAGACTGATCGTGCTCGCACAGCGCCGAACGAGGGATAGAGCCCAGTGACCCAGACGCCCGTCCTGATCACCACGACCGGTCCCGACAAGCCCGGTGTGTCCTCCGTGCTGTTCGCCGTGCTCACCCGCCACGACGTCGACGTGCTCGACGTCGAGCAGGTCGTGATCCGCGGACAGCTCGTGCTGGGGGTCCTCGCCGGCGTCTACCGCGACCCGGAGGGCCTGCAGGAGTCCGTGGAGCAGGCGATGGCGACCGTCGGCATGCAGGTGGAGGTGAAGATCGGCGACGCCATCGGCGCCGACCCGTTCGCCCTCGGCAAGCAGGACTCGTCGCACGTGCTGGTGATGCTGGGCCGTCCGGTGACGGCGCGGTCGTTCTCCGAGGTCGCGGCGCGGCTGGCCGCGCTCGGCGCGAACATCGACTCGATCCGCAGCGTCGCCGACTACCCGGTGACCGGGCTTGAGCTCTACGTCTCGGTCCGCGAGGACACCGAGGCCGCCGACGCCGAGCTGCGGTCGGTGCTGGCCGACGCCGCGTCGACCGCCAACGTGGACGTCGCGGTAGAGCGCGCGGGCATCAGCCGGCGCGCGAAGCGGCTGGTGGTGTTCGACGTCGACTCCACGCTGGTGCAGGGCGAGGTCATCGAGATGCTCGGCGCGCACGCCGGCGTCGAGCCGCAGGTCCGCGAGATCACCGAGGCCGCGATGCGTGGCGAGCTGAACTTCACCGAATCGCTCGAACGGCGCGTCTCGCTGCTGGCCGGGCTGCCCGCGACGGTGCTCGACGAGGTCGCGGCCTCGATCGAGCTCACGCCGGGTGCGCGCACGACCGTGCGCACGCTCAAGCGCATGGGCTTCCGCTGCGGCGTCGTCTCGGGCGGGTTCACGCAGGTCATCGACCACCTCGTGGACGAGCTCGGTCTCGACTTCGCGGCGGCCAACGAGCTGGAGATCGTCGACGGCAAGCTCACCGGCCGGGTCGTCGGCGAGGTCGTGGACCGCGCGGGCAAGGCGACGGCACTTCGCCGCTTCGCCGACGACTACGGCATCCCGCTGGGCCAGTGCGTTGCCGTCGGCGACGGGGCCAACGACATCGACATGCTCTCGGCCGCCGGCATGGGCGTGGCGTTCAACGCGAAGCCCGCCCTGCGCGAGGTCGCGGACACCGCGCTTTCGCACCCCTACCTCGACGCCGTGCTGTTCGTCCTGGGCGTCACGCGCGCCGAGGTCGAGGCGGCCGACGCCGCCGACGGACTGGAGCTGGTCAGGCCGTGAGCCACGTGCTGGAGCCGCTGGGCAGCCGCTACGCCTACTGGCTGGGGCTGCCCGCGGCGGACACGTCCGACACCTCGGACGAAGACCCGGCCCAGGTGCGCGCGATGCCGGTCATCCTGCGCATCGAACGCGCCGAGCCGCCCGGCCGCACGCCCCTGCTCGAAGCGGCGGCCGCCGCGGCGCTGGCCGTGTGCCTCGACGAACGCTCCGAGCCCGGCGGCGAATGGGCCGAGCCGATGCACGCGTGGCTGGACAACCGCATCCGCAAGGTCGCGCGGCGGGCCCGGGGCACGCACTGGCAGGCCGTGCTGGACCTGCCGGGCATCACCGTCGAGGTCGACGGCGCCGAAGCCAGGGCGCTCGTGCCCGGGCTGGTCAGCGAGACACCGAAAGAGGTCTCGCGCCTGCAGATCTCCGGCAGCGAGCTGCCGCCCGACACCCCGGGCCCGGCGCCCGAGGGCGTGCCGCTGCTGCTGCTCAACCCCGAGGTGCCGATGACCGTCGGCAAGGCCTCCGCGCAGGTCGGGCACGGCACGATGATCCTGGCCTCGCTGCTGTCGGACGCCGAGCTGGCGGCGTGGGCGGCGCAGGACTACCGCGTGGCCGTGCGCACGCCGTCGCCCGCGCGGTGGAAGGAACTCTGCCCGGTGGACGACCCCGAGGCCGGCTGGCGCGAGGACCGCGTGATCGCCGTCCGGGACGCGGGCTTCACCGAGGTCGATCCCGGCACGATCACGGTACTGGCCCAATACCCGGCGTGAGTGTGGTGCGTCTCGGCGCGGAACACCGGTGTGCCGCTTGCGGTTTTGCTCAGTAGACGACATCGGGAGGAGCGGGCGATGACCCTGGAAGTGCAGCGCGAAGGCGAGCACCAGTTCGTGGGACGCAACGAGCGCGGCGCGGAGGTGCGAATCGGGCGCACAGGCGCGGAAGGTGCGTTCTCGCCGTCCGAGCTGCTGCAGATCGCGACGGCGGGCTGCTCCGCCGTGACCGCGGAGAACCTGATCACCCGCCGCATCGGCGAGGACTCGAAGTTCCGCGTCGGCGTCATTGCCGACCGCCGCGAAGGCGCTTCGGAGCTGGACGGTGTGCACGTGACCTTCGACGTCGACGTGTCTTCGCTCGACGCTCAGCAGCGCGAGGACCTCGCCGCGGCCGTGGATCGCGCGATCGACCGCCTGTGCACCGTGAGCCGGACGCTCAAGAAGGCCATCCCCGTCACGGAGTCCTTCCCGACGGCCTGACGCAGCAAGAGCCGAGGCCCCACGCGGGGGCCTCGGCTCTGCTCTGTGCGCGGAAAGTCAGCTCTGCCAGACCACGTACGCCTGGTCGGCGTCGGTGGTCATGGCCTCGATGAACTTCTCGTTGTCGAATCCCGGCAGCGACTGCAGGCGCTCGATGAGGGCGTCGGCGGCCGGGTCTCCACTCGGGACGGCCGTGCCCTTGCCGTCGTGGCCGACGAGCATGAAGAACACGTCCTCGTTCCACGGGCCGTCCGGGATCACTCTGACCATCACGGACGAGAGCTCCGCCCACTGGACGGCCTCTTCGCTGCCATCGGCGAGGCGGCGCCGCACCCCGGTGTCGTCGACACTGACGGTCCGGGATCGTGCGCTGGACGAATCCTGGGTCAACCGGTGCTCCCTGTCGTGTTCGTTCTCTTCACCGTACCCGCCCGGGTTGTGCGCGCCGTCACGCGGGCGCCGCCGCGTCGAGCCGCTTGAGCGCGTCGCGTGCGACCTGCGGATCCGTGGTGGGCCAGAAGGGCGGCAGCGACGAGCGCAGGAATCCGCCGTACCGTGCGGTGGCCAGGCGGGAGTCCAGCACGGCGACCACGCCACGGTCGGAGATCGAGCGGTGCAGCCGGCCCGTGCCCTGTGCGAGCAGCAGTGCCGCGTGAGTGGCCGCGACGGTGAGGAACCCGTTGCCACCACGGGCTTCCACGGCCCGCTGGCGGGCCGACAGCACCGGGTCGTCGGGGCGCGGGAACGGGATCCGGTCCACCACCACGAGCTGCAGCGACGGCCCCGGCACGTCGACGCCCTGCCACAGCGTGAGCGTGCCGAACAAGCACGTGCGCGGCTCGTCGGTGAACTGGCGTACCAGCGTGGGCATCGAGTCGTCGCCCTGGCACAGGATCGGGTAGTCGAGCCGCTCGCGCATCGCCTCCGCGGCCTGCTTGGCCGCGCGCATCGACGAGAACAGCCCCAGCGTACGGCCGCCCGCGGCCTCGACCAATCCGGCGAGTTCGTCCATTGTGGACTCCGCCAGCCCGTCGCGGCCCGGCGGCGGCAGGTGCTTGGCCAGGTAGAGGATCCCGTTGCGCCGGTGGTCGAAGGGCGAGCCGACGTCGAGGCCCGTCCACTTCGGTCCCTTGTCCTCGTCGGCCGGCGCTTCCTTGTCCGTGGCCGCACCGGGCGCCTTGGTGACGCGCGCGCCGCCCGGCGGCAGGCCCCACTGGCGCGCCATGGTGTCGAACTCGCCGCCCAGCGTCAGCGTCGCCGAGGTGAGTACGGTGGTGTTGAGGTTGAACACGCGCTCGCGCAGCAGGCCCGCGACGCCCAGCGGCGCCACCTTCAGCGCCGGCGGCCGCGGGTTGGCCGAGTAGCGGTCGCCCGTGAGCCATACGACGTCGCGCTGGTGGGCCAGATCCTCGTCGTACGCGTCGAGCAGGCGTGCGGCGGTGTCGTGCACCTCTTCGAGCAGCGAGCGCGCCAGCTTGCGTGCGGTGGCCCCGTCGACGTCTTCCTTGCGGTCGGAACCCAGCGCCGTCAGGCAGGCCTTCGCGGCGTCGCGCACCGCGGGAATCGCGCCCTTCAGCGCCTGCGGCAGCGAATCCAGCCGTCCGGCCGGGAGGTCGTCGAGGATCAGCGCGAGGCCGTCGCCGGCTTCCAGCAGGCGGTCGGCGATGTCGGCGTCGATCAGCCGCCCGCAGCGGCGCGCGGCGGCGGAGACCATGGCGCTGGTCAGCTCGCCCGTGGCGACGGACGTGACGCGGTCGACCAGGTCGTGAGCCTCGTCGATGATCACGAGGTCGTGGTCGGGCAGCACCTGGTAGCCCTGCAACGCGTCGATCGCCAGCAGCGCGTGGTTGGTCACGACCACGTCCGCGCGCCCGGCCTCGGCCCGCGCGCGTTCGGCGAAGCAGTCGGTGCCGATCGGGCAGCGCGCCGCGCCGAGGCATTCCCTGGCGGTGACGGAAACCTGGCGCCACGCCTGGTCCGAAACACCGGGCACGAGCTCGTCGCGGTCGCCGGTCTCGGTGTCCGAAGACCACTCGTGCAGCCGCGTGACCTCCTTGCCCAGCCGGGAAACGGCGAACGGGTCGAACAGCTGCGCGTCCTCCGGCTCGTCGGGCGCGCCCGTGTCGAGCCGGTGCAGGCACAGGTAGTTGCGGCGGCCCTTGAGGATCGCAAAGGTCGGTTCGCGGCCCAGCGGCTTCTTCAGCGCCTTCGCCAGGCGCGGCAGGTCGCGGTCCACGAGCTGGCGCTGCAGCGCGATCGTGGCCGTGGAGACGACGACGGTGGCTTCCTTCTCCACCGCGTGGCGGATCGCGGGCACCAGGTACGCCAGCGACTTCCCGGTTCCCGTACCCGCCTGCACGGCGAGGTGTTCACCGGTGCGGATGGCGTGGCCGACGGCGTCGGCCATCTTCACCTGGCCCGGCCGCTCGGCTCCGCCCACGGACTCCACAGCGTGGGTGAGGAGTTCGAGGACGCCGGGGAAATCAGTTCGAGCGGGCACAGCGATACACGATAGCCGCCGGGGCCGACAGGATCGGCGTTCCGGCACGAACGGGCCGCTCGTGCCGGAACGCCGGGTGCTCAGTCTTCCTTGCGCACGCGAGCCACCGCGGCCCACGCGAGCGGCAGGACCCCCGCCGCCACCACGATCTTCAGCGCGTCACCGATCAGGAACGGCACCACGCCCTTGGCGAACGCCGTCGAGAAGTCGAAGCCGGCGGCGGCCATCAGCCACGGCACGCCGAACGCGTAGATCACGACGTTGCCGAGCACCATGGTCCCCACGGTGCGCAGCGGAGTGCGGTCACCGCCGCGGCGGGCGAGCGCGCCCACGAGCGCACCGGCGAACACGAACCCGACGATGTACCCGGCCGAAGCGCCGGACAGCCCCGACGTCGCACCCTGGAACCACGGCACGCCGGCCGCGCCGACGAGCAGGTACAGCAGCATCGAAGCGGCGCCGCGGCGCATGCCGAGCGAGGCGCCCACGAGCAGCGCGGCGAACGTCTGGCCGGTCATCGGCACCGGGCTGCCCGGGACGGGGATGACCAGCTGCGCGGCCGCGCCGGTGAGCAGGGCGCCGCCGGCGACCAGCGTCAGGTCGCGCACCAGGGCGCCGGGCACGAGGTCGGCCAGCACCTGGCGGCGGCCGGTGAGGGACAGCGACGACACGGAGACCTCCCACGATCGAAAACGGACGTCCGAGGAGGTTAACGCTCGTTACCCCCGGTTTCCCCGACAAGTTGCGTTCCTCACCACACCACTCGTCCGGGTGGTGTAGGGGTTGTGACGTTTCGCGGGGGTGCCTCGCTGCCGAGGATGCAACCACAGGTCGAAGGGAGCACGGGTGATGCGCGGACGGGTCTTGGTCACGGCGACGGCACTGCTGGGCGCGGCCGCGGCGGGACTACCGGCCCCGGCGCTCGCCGACGGCCCCACCTCCACGGGCTGGGGCTCCTCGGGCAGCGTCGACGTGCTGGTCGACAACCAGCACGTGGTCACCGGCGACCTCGCCCGCTGCGACGCCGATGGTCCCACCACCGCGCGCACCACGGGCGGCGACACCGGCGACGTCGCGGTGTTCGGCCTCGGCGCCACCACGTGCGGCCGCAACGGCACCACGGCCACCGTGGCGGCGGGCGGCCAGCGGTTCGAGGCCGACGTGCTCAAGCGCTTCGGCGGCCCGGCGATCACCGTGCGCACGTACTCCGCGGGCTGCTCGACCACGAAGAACGGCAGCAGCGGCACGGTCTCGATCGGCGAGGTCGGCGGGTTCACCGTGCCGTCGTCGATCCCCGCGAACTACCGCGTGCTGATCCCCGGCGGCGAAGCAGGCACGGCGCTGGCGGCGATCACGATCAACGAAACCGTGACCCCGCAGCCCGCCGACGGCAGCCTCGTCACGCACGCCGTGCACATCCAGCTGTTCCCTCAGGGCGGCCCGGCCGGCGGCGACATCTACCTCGGCACCGCCGCCTGCAACCCGTTCGGCAAAGGCGGCGCGCCGCAGCCGCCGGCCTGAACGCACCCGACGCCGCGTTGGGATGGTCTATTGAGGACGGTCAGGACGCGGCGGGCTGCGGCACCACGGCGGTGCCGGTGTAGGTGACCCCGGCCTTGTCGAAGTCGGCCAGCGTCGCGTCCACCGTCGGCTGCGAGCCGCCGACGGTGAGGTCCAGCAGCACCTTCACGCCGAAGCCGGCCTGCGCGGCGTCGAGCGCCGTGGCGCGCACGCAGAAGTCCGTGGCGATGCCCACGACCTCGACGTCGGTCACGTCGTGGGCGCGCAGCCACTCTTCCAGCGACCGGCCGTCGCCCGACTTGCCCTCGAAGCCGGAGTACGCCGCGGTGTACTCGCCCTTCGAGAACACGGCCGTGATCGGCACGACGTCGAGCGACGGGTGGAACGACGCGCCCGCGGTGCCCGCGACGCAGTGGCGCGGCCAGCTCGTGGAGAAGTTCGGCGTGTCGCTGAAGTGGTCACCCGGGTCGACGTGGTGGTCGCGCGTGGCGACCACGTGGTCGTAGCCCCCTTCGGCGGTGTGGCGCGAGATGGCCTCCGCCGCGGCGGCGCCGCCGGGCAGGCCCAGCGAGCCGCCCTCGCAGAAGTCGTTCTGCACGTCCACCACGATCAGCGCGGTTCCCATGTCTCGGCTCCCTCTACAGAAACGTCGTCGGTATCGCGGGCTCGCCGTGCGAGAGCTTGAGCCCTTCCCACGGCAGGCTGACCTGGGCACGCCGCAACCGGGCGCGCGCGTCGTCCAGCGTGGGCAGATCATCCACCACGCGGCCGCCGCGCACCAGGGGGATCTGCAGGTCGAGATCGTGCTCCTCGGGCTTCGGCCGGCCCGACGCCTCCGTCCACACGAGCTCCTCCACGGCCGTGCCGGTGGAGCGGTGCCGCCGCAGCGAGTGCTTGCGCCCGCCGCGGGATTCCTTGTGGGCACTGCGTTTCGCGACGGGCCGGCCGTCGACCTCCACCAGCTTGTAGACCATGCCGGCGGTCGGCGCGCCCGAGCCGGTGACCACGGACGTGCCCACGCCGTACGCGTCCACGGGCTCCGCGCGCAGCGCAGCGATGGCGTGCTCGTCGAGGTCGCCCGAGACGACGATGCGCGTGTCCTTCGCGCCGAGGGAGTCGAGCTGGTCCCGCGCCTTGCGGGCGAGCGGGCCGACGTCGCCCGAGTCGATGCGGATCGCGCCGAGCTCGGAGCCGGCCACGCGCACGGCGGTCTCGATGCCGGCGGTGATGTCGTAGGTGTCCACGAGCAGAGTCGTGTCCGGGCCCATCTTGTCCACCTGGGCGCGGAACGCCTGCTCCTCGCTGTCGTGCAGCAGCATGAAGGCGTGCGCGACCGTGCCGCGCGTGGGAATGCCGTAGCGGCGTCCGGCCTCGAGGTTCGACGTGGTCGCGAAGCCGGCGATGTACGCGGCGCGCGCGGCGGCGACGGCGGCGTACTCGTGGGTGCGCCGCCCGCCCATCTCGATGATCGGCCGCCCGTGGGCCGCGCCGGCCATGCGGGCGGCGGCCGACGCGATGGCGCTGTCGTGGTTGAGGATCGACAGCACCAGCGTCTCCAGCACCACGGCCTCGGCAAACGTGCCGCTCACGGTGAGGATCGGCGAGCCGGGGAAGTACAGCTCGCCCTCGGGGTAGCCCTCGATGTCGCCGGAGAACTCGTAGCCGGCCAGCCACGACAGCGTGGCGTCGTCGACCACGGCCGTCTGCTCCAGCACGGTCAGCTCGGCGTCGGTGAACCGGAAGTCGGCGATCGCGTCGAGGACGCGCGCGGTTCCGGCGACGACGCCGTAGCGCCGCCCGTCGGGCAGCCGGCGCGCGAAGACCTCGAACACGCAGGGCCGCTCGGCGGTCCCGTCGGCCAGCGCGCTGCCCAGCATGGTCAGCTCGTAGTGGTCGGTGAGCAGCGCCGTGCTGGCGCTGGTGACCGGCTCGGGTGCACCCATGGGGCCAGCCTATTCACCCACATGGCCGGACCTGGCGCGGCGTACCCCGTGACCCCCGTGACACCATGGGGTGCATGTCCACGCCTGTCGCATCCGAACAGACGCAGGTTGATCCACTCGGGGCAGAGGTCGCCGAGGAGGACAAGCCCTGGCGGACCGTCGTGTGGAACGATCCGGTCAACCTGATGTCGTACGTGACGTATGTGTTCCAGAAGCTGTTCGGCTACAGCCGGGACCACGCCACGAAACTGATGCTCGACGTGCACCACAAGGGCAAGGCGATCGTGTCGTCGGGGTCCAAGGAGAAGGTGGAGACGGACGTGGCGAAGCTGCACGCCGCCGGCCTGTGGGCGACGATGGAACAGCCCTCGTGAAGGCGTGGCGGCGCAAGGGCGACGTGATCCTCGCGGGGTTCGAGCAGCAGGAAGCTGCCGTGCTGCGCGGCCTGGTCAGCCAGCTCGAGGACATGCTGCGCGCGCGGGCCGAGGAGGCTCCGCAGGACGAGCTGGCCGAGCTCACCGGCATCCGCACCGGCCCGTCGGAGTCGCCGGACGACCCGGTGCTCTCGCGGCTGCTGCCCGATTTTCACAAGCTCGACCCCGACAACCCCTCCCGCGAGGACCTCGACTCCGCGGCGGCCATGCGCTCGCTGCACGAGCCCGAGCTGCTGGAGACGAAGGTCGGCGTGGCCAAGGTCGTGCTCGACACGCTGCCGCGCGACGGCGGCGACGTGCACCTGGACGTCGAGCAGGCCGACGCGTGGCTGGGCGCGCTCAACGACGTGCGCCTCGCGCTGGGCACGGCGCTGGACGTCACCGAGGACATGCCCGACGAGCTGCCGGACGACGACCCGCGCGCCCCGCACCTGGGCGTGTACCACTGGCTGACCTGGGTGCAGGAGACGCTGATCCAGGCGCTGACCGCGTGATCACCGACGTTCCGGGTGTCCTCGTCGGGCACCACCACCGCCTCGGCGACGGCTGGGCCACCGGCACCACCGTGGTCCTCGTGCCGGACGGCGCGACGGGCGCGGTCGACCAGCGCGGCGGCGCGCCCGGCACGCGCGAGACGAACCTGCTGGAGCCGGAGAACCTGGTGCAGCGCGTGAACGCCGTGTGCCTCTCCGGCGGCAGCGCGTACGGGCTGGCCGCGGCCGACGGTGTGATGCGCTGGCTTTCGGAGCGCAACCTGGGTTTCCCCGTCGGGCCCGAGCCGCACCAGGTCGTGCCGATCGTGCCCGGCGCGGTCCTGTTCGATCTTCCCCGCAGCGAGTGGGGCAACCGGCCGGACGCGGCTTTCGGTTACGCCGCTTGCGAAGCAGCGTCGAAGACGTTCGCGTCGGGCACGGTCGGCGCCGGCACCGGGGCCGTGGTCGGGTCGCTCAAGGGCGGCATCGGCTCGGCGAGCGAGGTCGTCGACGGCGTGACCGTCGGGGCGCTGGCGGCCGTGAACGCCGGGGGTGAGGCCGTGGACTTCGCGACCGGGCGGGCGTTCGCCGCGGACCACGAGGTGGCGGGCGAGTTCGGTGTCCGCTGGCCTTCGCGGCCGGGTGAGGTGCCGCCGGCGCGGACGGACTTGAACACCACGATCGGCGTGGTCGCGTGCGACGCGGCGCTGTCGAAGGCCGAGGCGCGCCGGCTCGCGGTCGCCGCGCAGGACGGCCTGGCCCGCGCCGTGCGCCCGGCCCACACGATGTTCGACGGCGACACCGTCTTCGCGCTGGCCACGGGCGCGCACGAGCTGCCCGCCGGCATCGGCACGTTCGCCGACGGCCAGCGGGCCGCCGCGCTCGACGCGTTGTGCTCGGCCGCCGCGCGGGTGTTCGCCCGCGCGATGGTCCACGGGCTGCTCACAGCCACCGCGGCCGGCGGGGTGGCGGCGTACCGGGACGTGTGGCCCGAGGCGTTCGAGGGTTAGAGGTCCGGCAGCGGGTCCTGCGGGGCCCACGCGCCGTCGCGTTCGAGGTCGGCGGCGCGGATCGCGACGATGTCGGCCTCGTCGATCTCCAGCACGAGGTCCGCGAACGAGATGGTCGGACCCAGCGACGGGTGCTCCTCCACCGGTCCCAGCTCGGTCGAGCGCGGCAGGACCTCCCACACCGCCTTCGGCCGCAGCCGCCGGAAGCGGCCGCAGGCGAGCACGACCACGCGCCGGTCGGTGACCACCACCAGGAAGCCGTAGAGCGCCGCCATCCCGTTGAGGTAGAGCGAGTTGCCGGCGAACACGTACTGGATCCGGTCGCCGTCGGGCAGGAACGGCAGGCAGCGGTCGCGGACCTTAGTCGGCACAGGCACGCCCGAAATTGTCCCCGACCAGGTGCCTGAGCGGAAGGTCTCACAGTCTGGACAGGGTGGGTCCACCACCTAAGATGTCGGGTGTGCTCCGGATCCGCCGTGAATTCGTCGACGAGATCGTCGCCCACGCCCGCCGTGACCACCCCGACGAGGCGTGTGGGGTGATCGCGGGTCCCGTGGGCTCCGACAGCCCCGAACGGTTCATCCCGATGCTGAACGCGGCGCGGTCACCGACGTTCTACGAGTTCGACTCGGGTGACCTGCTCAAGCTCTACCGCGAGATGGACGCGAACGACGAGGTGCCCGTGGTGATCTACCACTCGCACACCGCGACGGAGGCCTACCCGTCGCGCACCGACGCGAACATCGCCGCCGAACCCGACGCGCACTACGTGCTCGTCTCCACGAAGGACCCCGATTCGCACGAGTTCCGCTCGTACCGGATCGTGGACGCCGAGATCACCGAGGAGCCGGTCGAGATCGTCGACTGAGCTGCCGGAATAAGGGCTGCGTCCCGCGCGTCAGCTTCTCAGAACCCACTTCGGAGGTAGAAAACCATGGCCGTGACCGTCTCCATCCCGACCATCCTGCGCACGCACACCGGCGGCGAGAAGTCCGTCGAGGCGGCGGGCAAGACCGTCCTCGAGGTGATCGACGACGTCGAGTCGCGCCACTCCGGGCTGAAGGCGCGCCTGGTCAAGGAGGAGAAGCTGCACCGCTTCATCAACGTCTACGTCAACGACGAGGACGTGCGCTTCGCCGGTGGCCTCGCGGCCGAGGTGAAGGACGGCGACACGCTCACCATCCTGCCCGCCGTCGCCGGCGGCGCGCGCTAAACCGATGGCCCGCTACGAGTCCCTGCTCGACGCGCTCGGCGGCACGCCGCTCGTGGGGCTGCCCCGGCTCTCGCCCACCCACGACGTGCGGTTGTGGGCGAAGCTCGAGGACCGCAACCCGACCGGTTCGATCAAGGACCGGCCGGCGCTGGCCATGATCGAGGCCGCCGAGCGTGAGGGCCGCCTGCGGCGCGGCTCGACGATCCTCGAGCCGACCTCGGGCAACACCGGCATCTCGCTCGCCATGGCCGCGAAGCTCAAGGGCTACGGCCTGGTGTGCGTGATGCCGGAGAACACCTCCACCGAGCGCAAGCAGCTGCTGCAGGCCTACGGCGCGCGGATCGTGTTCTCGCCCGCGGCGGGCGGTTCGAACGAAGCCGTGCGGCGGGCCAAGGAGCTGGCCGAGCAGAACCCCGACTGGGTGATGCTCTACCAGTACGGCAACCCGGCCAACGCGGACGCGCACTACCGCGGCACCGGTCCCGAGCTGCTGAAGGACCTGCCGACGATCACCCACTTCGTCGGCGGCCTCGGCACGACGGGGACTCTGGTGGGCGTCGGGCGGTACCTGCACGAGGCGAAGCCCGGCGTGCAGATCATCGCGGCCGAGCCGCGGTACGGCGAGCTGGTGTACGGCCTGCGCAACCTCGACGAGGGGTTCGTGCCGGAGCTGTACGACCCCAGCGTGCTCAACGGCCGGTACTCCGTCGGCGCGTACGACGCGCTTCGCCGGACGCGGGAACTGCTGGAGAACGAAGGCATTTTCGCGGGTATCTCGACGGGCGCGGTGCTGCACGCCGCGCTGGCCGTCGCCGAGAAGGCCGCCGCTCGCGGGGAGACCGCGGACGTGGCCTTCGTCGTCGCGGACGCCGGCTGGAAGTACCTGTCCACGGGCGCGTACGCAGGTTCGCTCGACGAAGCGGCCGCGCGGCTGGACGGGCAGCTCTGGGCGTGAGGACGATCGGGCTCCTGGGCGGCATGAGCTGGGAGTCTTCGGCGGAGTACTACCGCCTGGTGAACTCGCGGGTGCGAGACGCCCTGGGCGGCTACCACTCCGCGCGGGTGGTGCTGTACTCCGTGGACTTCGCGGAGATCGAGGCGCTGCAGGCTTCGGGTGACTGGGCGGCGGCGGGCGAGGTGCTGGCCGCCGCCGCTTCGGCCTTGGAAGCGGCGGGCGCGGACGTGATCGTGTTGTGCACCAACACGATGCACAAGGTGGCTTCGGCGTTGCGGCTGCGGGTGCCGTTCCTGCACCTGGGGGACACGACGGCCGCGGCGGTGCGGTCGGCCGGAGTTTCTTCGGTGGGCCTGCTGGGGACGGCGTTCACGATGAGCCAGCCGTTCTACCGCGAACGCCTTGCGGCGCACGGGCTTTCGGTGCTGGTTCCGTCCGAAGTGGACCAGGAGCTGGTGCACCGGGTGATCTACGACGAGCTGGTGCACGGTGTGGTCCGGCCGGCTTCGCGGGCGGCCTATCGCGAGGTGATCGCGCGGCTGGTTCTTGCGGGAGCCGAGGGCGTGATCTACGGGTGCACGGAGATCGAGCTGCTCGTCGATCAGTCCGACAGCTCGGTCCCGGTGTTCCCGACCACGCGGCTCCACGCAGAGGCCGCGGTGGACTGGGCGCTGGGGCTGCGGGAGCTGCCGCCGGCTCCGGCCTGAGCTTCTGGCAGCGGGCTGGCAGGCCGTGCCAGGCAGGTGGCAGCGCGGTGTGCGCGCCGTGCCAGCGGATCACGGCAACCTTCGGTCCGAGAGCGGCTCACCGGGCCGCTCCGAACCCGAAGGAGCCACCATGAACACCGTCACGATCATCGGCGCCGGCCTCGGCGGCCTCACCCTCGCCCGTGTCCTGCACGTCCACGGCATTCCCGCCACCGTCTACGAAGCCGAGGCGTCCGCGGGTGCGCGGGCGCAAGGCGGGATGCTCGACATCCACGACTACAACGGCCAGATCGCCGTCGAAGCCGCACAGCTCATGGCCGAATTCTCCGGTCTGATCCTCGAAGGCCGCCAGCAGACGCGGTTCCTGGACCGCGAGGGCACCGTGCTGTTCGACAAGGCCGACGACGGCACCGGAGGCCGACCCGAAGTCCAACGCGGGGAGCTGCGGCAGCTGCTGCTCGACTCGCTCCCCGCCGGCACGGTTCGCTGGGGCCACAAGGTTCTCGAGGCCCGCTCCGTGGGCGCCGGCCGCCACGAGGTGACCTTCGCCGACGGCAGCGTGGTCGTGACCGACCTGCTGGTCGGCGCCGACGGCGCCTGGTCGCGCGTGCGGCCGCTGCTGTCGGGCGCGGTTCCCTCGTACGCCGGCACGGCCATGGTCGAGACCTACCTGTACGACGTCGACACCCGCCACCCCGCCACCGCCAAGGCCGTCGGCGGCGGCTCGATGGGCGCGGTCGGATCGGACAAGGGCATCATGGCCCACCGCGAAAGCGGGGACACGATTCACACGTACGTTTCGCTGACGCGGCCGCTGGACTGGTTCGCGGCCATCGACTTCACCGACCCGGCCGGCGCTGCCGCCCGCGTCGCGCAGGAATTCACCGGCTGGGCCCCGGAACTCACGGCCCTCATCACCGACGCCGACACCGCACCCGTGCTGCGCCCGCACTACGTCCTGCCACTCGAGCACCGCTGGGACCGCGTCCCCGGCGCGACCCTCGTCGGCGACGCGGCCCACCTCATGCCCCCGAACGGCGAAGGCGCCAACCTCGCCATGCTCGACGCCGCCGAACTCGGCCAGGCCCTCGCCGCCCACCCGGACGACGTCGAGGCCGCGCTGTCCGAGTACGAGCACGCGATGTTCCCGCGCAGCGCCCACATCGCGATCACCAGCGCCGAGTTCGAGGCCGCCACGGCCGGCCAGAGCGACGAGGCCACGGCGGAGCACCTCATCAAGATCTTCTCGGAACTCACGGCGGGACAGGGCCCGTTCGACGCCGGCCACTAGCCTCGATCCCGTGGCCGACACCTTCGACACCGCCCTGGGGATGATGCGGCGCGCTGACAGGCAAACCCGGGAAGACGGCTTTCAGCTGCTGCTCGCCTCCGCCGCCGAGCACGTCGGCGAGCTCATCGCGGAGTTCGAGCGGGAAACCGAGGACCACGGCCTGCGCTGCTGGCTGCTGGAACTGATCGGCGCGGCGGCGTCCCCGGAGGCGCTGCCCGTCCTCGCCGCCCAGCTCGACAGCCCCGACGAAGCCTTGCGCTCGTGGGCAATCCGCGGCCTGGAACGCCTGAACACCCCCGAGGCCCGGACGGCTTTGTGGCGAGCCAGGGCCAACGGGACCATCACGTAGGTCTCGGCTTCGAGCCGACGGCGCGGGCGTGGCTCGGGTCGGACAGTGGACCGCTTTGCCTGGCACCCGTGCCTCCGCGCGGCGCAGCGGGGCCGGGTTATCGGCGGTCGGCGATCGAGGTTGCGACTGGCCGCGGCCGGCCGTGCCCGTGCGCGGTTTGGCCGGGGCCGGCCTGAGCAGCGGTCGGATGGTTGGGCTGCCGCGGATGGCGGCCGTGCCTGTGCGCGGTGCGGCGGCCAGGGGCGGTCGCAACGTCTGCCGCTGGGCCGGGGCCGCGCCGCCGGGTGCGTGCGTGGCGTGGGGCAGTGCGGCTGCGCGAGCCGCCCCCGGCACCGTCGCGACCGGTCGTCGGGAGCGGCCCTGAACTCGAACATCAGGGAATTCACCCGAGGCCACCCGCACCGGACGGACGTAGCCTGGAACACGTGAGCACACTCCCACCGCAGCCCATGCCGTTCGGGGACCAGCCGGCGGACAAGGCGAAGGCCACCGGCACGTCGAACCCGGCGAAGCGCATCCTGCCGCCCAATCCCAAGGCCGCGGCGATCGTCGCGGTGGGGTTCACGCTCGTGCTCTACCTGGTGGAGCTGCTGGACGTGATCCTGCCGGCGGACCTCGACCACGGGGGCATCGTGTCGAGGCAGCTGTCGGGGCTCGACGGGATCCTGTGGGCGCCGCTGCTGCACGCCGGCTGGGGGCACCTGTTCTCGAACACCGTGCCGGTGCTCGTGCTGTCGTTCCTGGCGATGGCGGCGGGGATCGGGCGCTGGGCGGTGGTCACGGCGATCATCTGGATCGTGTCGGGCGTGGGGGTGTGGCTGGTCGGGCCGTCGAACGCGTACACGGTGGGCGCGTCCGGGCTGGCGTTCGGGTGGCTGGCGTTCCTGCTGGTCCGCGGCATCTTCAACCGGGCGTTCGGGCAGATCGTGGTCGCCGTGGTGCTGCTGGGTGTGTGGAGCGGGATGCTGTGGGGCCTGCTGCCGGGCAACCCCGGCATCTCCTGGCAGGGCCACCTGTTCGGCGCGCTGGCCGGTGTCCTCGCGGCCTGGCTGACGGCGCGGGGCGACCGTCCCAAGAAGAAGGCGGCCGGTAGCCTCGAGGTGTGAGCACCCCGACCGCCGACGCGCCCATCGGGGTTTTCGATTCCGGCGTCGGCGGTCTCACCGTCGCCCGGTCGATCCTCGAGCTGCTGCCGGCCGAGCAGCTCCGCTACGTCGGCGACACCGCGCGCAACCCCTACGGCCCCCTCGCCATCGCGACGGCCCGCCAGTACGCCCTCGAAGCCCTCGACGAACTCGTCGAAGGCGGCGTGAAAGCCCTGGTCATCGCCTGCAACACGGCCTCGGCCGCCTGCTTGCGCGACGCCCGTGAGCGCTACGACGTCCCCGTCATCGAGGTCGTCCTGCCCGCTGCACGCCGCGCCGCCTCGGTCACGCACAGTGGCCGGGTGGGCGTGATCGGGACCGAGGGGACCGTTCGTTCCCGGGCCTACGACGACGCTTTCGCCGCGGCGCCCGACGTCCAGCTCACGAGCGTCGCGTGCCACCGGTTCGTCGACTTCGTGGAGCGCGGCATCACGTCCGGGCGCCAGATCCTGGGTCTCGCACAGGGTTATCTGCAGCCGCTGCTCGAAGCCGAGGTCGACACGCTCGTGCTCGGCTGTACGCACTACCCGTTGCTTTCCGGCGTGCTGCAGATCGTGATGGGCCAGGACGTCACGCTCGTCTCCAGCGCCGACGAGACGGCCAAGGACCTCTACCGCGTGCTCACCGAGCTCGACCTGCTGGCCGAACGCGACACGCCGCCGCGGCACGAGTTCCTGGCCACGGGCTCGCCGGAGCCGTTCACGCGGCTGGCGGCGCGGTTCATGGGGTTCGCGCCGGGTGTCCTCGCTCCCACGAGCGCGTAAGACCGCCCCGGCACACTTAGGGTGATGGGGTGCGACTGACGATCCTCGGGTGCTCGGGCAGCGTCCCCGGGCCGAACTCCGCCGCGTCCGGGTACCTGCTGGAGGCGGAGGGGTTCCGGCTGGGCCTCGAGCTCGGCAACGGCGCGTTCGCCCAGCTCCAGACGGTGTGCGACCCGTTCGACCTCGACGCGCTCGTGTTGTCGCACCTGCACTCGGACCACTGCGCCGACGTCAACTCGCTCACGGTGCTGCGCCGCTACCACCCGGCGCCGCCGTACCCGGCCCGGCCGCGGCAGCTGCCGCTCTACGCCCCGGCCGACGCGCCGACGCGGCTGGCCCACGCGTACGCCGCCGACGCCGACGAGCGCGCAGCCGTGGACCTGTCCGACGTCTACGCCTTCCACACGCTGCGTGAGGAAACCGTGCGGATCGGGCCGTTCGACGTGACGGCCGCCGTGGTGCGGCACCCGACGCCGGCGTTCGGCCTGCGGATCTCCTACGGCGGCGCCCTCCTCGCCTACACCGGCGACACCGGCCCGTGCCCCGCACTGGGCGAGCTGGCCGACGGCGTCGACGTGCTCCTGTCGGAGGCCTCGTGGACGGACGCGGCCGACCGGCCCGACGGCGTGCACCTGTCCGGAAAACAGGCCGGTGAGCTGGCGAAGGACGCCGACGTCGGGCGGCTGCTGCTCACCCACATCGCGCCGTGGACCGACAGCCGCGCGGTGCTCGCGGAGGCCGCGGCGGTGTTCCCGGACAGTGAGCTCGTGACGCAGGGCGCCGTCTACGAGATCTGAGCGGCGGACTGTCGGGGCGAGGCCTTAAACTCCGCCTTCCTCCCCTCCACCGCCCTCAACTGAGTGGCAGGCCACGCAGTATCTTCTCAGGCGTGACGAGGAAAGATGGCAGGAACGACGACCAGCTCCGCGACATCAAGATCACCCGCGGGTTCCAGAAGTGGCCTGCCGGTTCGGTGCTCATCGAGTTCGGCAACACGCGCGTGCTGTGCGCGGCCAGCGTCACCGAGGGTGTGCCGCGCTGGCGGGCGGGCTCCGGGCTCGGGTGGGTCACGGCCGAGTACGCGATGCTCCCGTCGGCCACCAACACCCGCGGCGACCGCGAAGCCGTGAAGGGCCGCATCGGCGGCCGCACCCACGAGATCTCCCGGCTGATCGGCCGGTCGCTGCGCGCGTGCATCGACCTCGCGGCGCTGGGCGAGAACACGATCGTGATCGACTGCGACGTGATCCAGGCCGACGGCGGCACCCGCACCGCCGCGGTCACCGGCGGCTACGTCGCCCTGCGCGACGCCATCACGTGGCTCGGCGCGGCCAACCGGCTCAACGACCCGCAGCCGCTGTCGTCCTCGGTCGCCGCGGTGAGCGTCGGCGTGGTCGACGGGCGCGTACGCCTGGACCTGCCGTACGAGGAGGACTCGCGCGCGGAGGTCGACATGAACGTGGTCGCCACCGACGCCGGCACACTCATCGAGGTGCAGGGCACGGGCGAGGGCGCCACGTTCGCGCGGTCCACTTTGGACACCATGCTCGACCTGGCGCTCGCCGGCTGCGCGACGCTCACGCAGCTGCAGAACGAGGCACTGGCGCTGCCGTACCCGGGTGAGCTGCCGCAGCCGCGCCCGGACAAGAAGAAGGGCGCCAAGTGACAAAGCTGCTGCTGGCCACGCGCAACCAGAAGAAGCTCGGCGAGCTGCGCCGCATCCTCGAGGCCGAGGGTATCGCCGGCATCGAGGTGCTGGGCCTCGCCGACGTCGACGAGTTCCCCGAAGCACCGGAAACCGCGCCGGACTTCGAGGGCAACGCCGTCGCCAAGGCCCGCGACGCCGTGGCGGCCACGGGTTTGCCCGCCGTCGCCGACGACTCCGGCCTGGCGGTCGACGCGCTGAACGGCATGCCCGGCATCCTGTCCGCCCGCTGGTCCGGTCGCCACGGCGACGACGACGCCAACCTCGACCTGGTGCTCGCCCAGCTCACCGACACCCCCGACGACCGCCGCGGCGCGGCCTTCGTCTGCGCCGCCGCCCTCGTTCTCCCGTCCGGCGAGGAAACCATCGTCCGCGGCGAATGGCGCGGCACGCTGCTCCGCGAACGCCGCGGCACCCACGGCTTCGGCTACGACCCGATCTTCGTGCCCGACGGCGAGACGCGCTCGTCCGCGGAGCTGGAACCGTCCGAAAAGGACGCGGCTTCCCACCGCGGCCGCGCCTTGCGCGCGCTCCTCCCGGCCCTGCGCGACCTCGCCAACGCCTGACACGGCTCGGTCCCCGGCACCCCCATCTGGCGTTCGGTGCACTGAGCGCACCGAACGCCGCATGGGGTGCGTCGAACGCAACCAACGCCGCATGGGGGCGGGGGCGGCTACTTGTCGCTCGGGCCCATCACCTGGACTTCGCACCCCTGCTCGATCTTGTCCGAGTTCGGCGGCTGGTTGTTGCTCGTGTAGTGCCACGGGGACTCGTCGTCGTCCGGGTCTTCGGCGACGTGCATGCCTTGCGACGTCATGCAAGAGACCCAGCGGTGCAGGTTGTCCTTGTACGCCGGGTTCGCCGGGTCCTCGCCCCACGGCAGCAGGGGCAGCTTGGACCGGCACGCGTCGCCGGCGGCCTGGTGGTCCTTGGACCACTGTTCGGCGCCCGCGATGCTGTGGGGCTGCTGGTCGACGTCCGCGTCGTGGTCCTTCATGCAGGTGCGCCACGGTTCGATGAGCCGCTGGGAGTCCTCCGGCGACTCGTCGACGCGGTGGCGGGGGCGGCCGCCGTCGGCGTCCGTCGAAGCAGGCGCCGAGGAGGGCGCCGAAACCGAAGGCGTACCCAGCGAAGCGACCTGAGGGCTGGGATCAGCCGGCGACGAACACGCCGCCAGCACCAGCACCAACCCCGCGAGCCAGACCACTTTGGACATTCGAAGCCCCCTCATGTCGTTGCCAGCGCCTGCGTCGGCGTGAGCCGCGACGCGCGGATCGACGGGTGGATCCCCGCCAGCGCCCCCACCACCAGCGCGCCCGCCACGCCGCCGGCCACGGACAGCGGCGGGATGACCGGCGGCCACCCTTGGTACGTCGTGTAAAGCAGCGTCACGACGATCCCCAGCACCGTCCCCGCCAAACCGCCGAGACCCGACAGCGCCACGGCCTCCGTGAGGAACTGCCCGCGGATCTGCCCCCGCGTCGCCCCCAACGCGCGGCGCAGGCCGATTTCGCGGCGGCGTTCCAGCACCGAGATGAACATCGTGTTGGCCACCCCGAACCCACCGACCAGCAGCGCGACACCCGCCAGCCCGAGGAACAACGCGGAGAACGTCGTCTGGCTCGCCTGCTTCGCCGCCAACGCATCCGACGGCCGGCTCACCGACACCAGCCCTGGCAGCTGCGGGTACAACGTCGCGGGCAAAACCGCGCGTACGTCGGGAATCGCGTCCTCGCGGGCCTTCACGTAGATCACCGTCGGGTGACCGTCGAAGCCGAGGAACTGCTTCGCCGAGCCCCAGCCCACGAGCACCGCACGCTCGATGTCCGGTGCGAGCGGCATCGGCGCCAGCACCCCCGTCACGGTGTACCACTGCTTGCCGATCATCACGATCGGCGCGGGCCGCCCGGGCGTCACCGCGGGGATTCCGAGCCGCGAAGCCGCGACGTAGCCGAGCACGACCGCGGGCAGGTTTTGCGTTGCTGCGTCGAGGAACTTGCCGCTCTGCACGGTGCCGTTGAGCGCGGACAGCAGGTCCGGGCTGCTCGCCAACACGGCGAGACCCGAGCCGTCCAGCGGGTCGGTCAGATCGGAGCGCCGCACGGTCTGGTGCGTGTTCGCGACGGCCGCCGCCGTCGTCACCGGGCCGATCCGGGCGACGCTGCCGACGGACGACTCCGGCAGCAGCACCGGCGGCGTCTGGTTCGGCTGCGGTTCGGCGCGCAGCATGTTCGTGCCCAGCGCCGTCAGCTTGTCCAGCAACGCGGCCTGACTGGAGGCGGGAATGCCGGTGACCACGATCATCGTGGCGATGCCGAGTGAAATCCCGAGCGCCGACAGGGTCGCGCGCAGCCGCCGGGTGCTGATGCCGAGCAGGCCGAGCCGCAGGACGTCGCGCAGGCCCAGGCGGACCGGGCGGGTGTCGAGTGCGGTGCTCACGCGGCACTCACCACGAGGTCCTGCACGATCCGGCCGTCACGGAACTCGATGCGCCGCGGCAGGCTCGCCGCGATGTCGCGGTCGTGCGTGATGATCGCGATGGTCGTTCCTTCGGCGTTGAGGCCGTGGAGCAGCTCCAGCACGGCGCGGCCGTTGGCGGTGTCGAGCGCGCCCGTCGGCTCGTCGGCGAGCACGAGCGCGGGGTCGTTCACCACGGCCCGCGCGATGGCGACCCGCTGGCGTTCACCACCGGAGAGCTCGTGCGGCCGGTGGTCCACGCGGTGCGCGAGCCCGACCCGCCCGAGCGCCTCCAAAGCCAGCGGGCGACGTTGCCTGCGCGGCACCCCCGCGTACAGCAGGCCGGTGGCCACGTTCTCCGCCGCGCTGAGGCCGTCGGTGAGGTGGAACTGCTGGAACACGAACCCGAGCCACCGCCCGCGCAGCGCGGACAGCCGCCGGTCGCTCAGCTGCGTCACGTCCTGGCCGCCGAGCTCGACGGTGCCGGAAGTCGGCAGGTCGAGCGTGCCGACGATGTTCAGCAGCGTCGACTTGCCCGAACCGGACGGTCCCACGATCGCCAGCAGCTCACCCTCGGCGACGGCGAGCGACACGTCGTCGAGCGCCTTCACGCCCCCGGGGTAGTGCTTGCTCACCCCGCGCAGGGCCAGCACCGGCGTCACGAGGTCGTCACCACCCGCAGGCCCTCGGTGATGCCCGGGCCGCTGATCTCCACCTGGTCGCGGGCGAACATGCCCGTCTTCACCGGCACGAGCTTCCCGCCCTGCAGCTGCACGGCGTACCCGCCTTCGCGCAACGCGACCAGCGCGCCGAGCGGAACGGCCAGCACCCCGGCGTGGGTCTCCGTGGCCACCTCGACCTGCACCGAAGCCGAGTCGAGGTCGGCGACGTCGGACGCGTTCACGGGCACCACGGTCACGTTGATCTTCGGCGGCCCCTGGGTCGGGTCGCCGCCCGACGCGTCGCCACCGGTCACGGCGGTGCTGACCGAGGACACCTTCGCCGGGATCTTCTTGCCGTCGGGGCGCACCATCGTCACGGCCATGCCGGTCTTGACCGAGCCGACCTCCGCCGCGTCGACGGGCGCGACCACGACCTTGGTCGTCGGCGTCGTGGTGAGCAGCGGGCCCGCGGCGGGATCGCCGAGCTGGGCCGTCACGCTGTTCACGCGCGCCTCGCCGGGCAGCACCACGACCTGGCCGACGTCGAGCGTGCCCGTGTCCGGCAGGCCGGCTTTCTTCTCCCACTTCTTCAACGCGTCGGCGAACGTGAACTTCGCCTTCTGCGGGTCCTTCGCGCGAGCGCCGACGGAGTAGCCGAGGCGGGCGAGGTTGTCGGCCACCGTGGCGACGTCGGGGCCGGTCAAGTCGGGGTTGTCGAGCTTGCGGAACAGCGGGGTGTCGCCGAAGAACACCGGCACACCCACGCCGTTCACGGAGTACAGCGGCTTCCCGCGCTGGGCCACGGTGCCGACGTCCGGCAGCTGCGTGACCACGCCGGCACCCGCGCCCTTGAGCGGCTCCGGCGTGCCGAAGCCAAGGGTGCCGGTGAACGTCCGCGTGTTCGACAGATCGGTCTTGGCCACCGCCACGGTGGTCACGGCCGGCGGGGGAGCCGCGGCTTCCGCCGTGCCGCGGCCGTGGTCGATGGCCACGTACGCGGCGACGCCGAGCAGCACCCCCACGGCGGCCGAGGCTGAGACGGCGATCGCGCGCCGCCGGGACTTACCGGCCACTGACGGCCTCCATCATCGCTTCTCCGCTTTCGCTCACCCGGCGCGTCCGAAGTGGACTGAGCCGGCGGGTCCGGAGGCCACTATCGCGGCGAATTGTCAGGAAGCCGTCAGGAAGCGGTGCAGATCCGGTGTTCCCGCGGCGCTGGGTCGCCCGCGCCGGCGGAGATCCTTATGCTCGCAGCATGTGCGCAGACATCGTGCTCGCGGAGGACGACCCGAAGCAAGCGGAGCTCGTCCGCCGCTACCTCGAGCGGGAACGCCACTCGGTGGTGGTCGTGCCCGACGGCCGCGAGACGCTCGACCTCGTCCGCCGCCGCCCGCCGGACCTGCTCGTGCTCGACGTCATGCTGCCCGGCATGGACGGGCTCGAAGTGTGCCGGATCCTGCGCGCGGAGTCCGACGTGCCCGTGCTGATGCTGACCGCACGGTCCACAGAGGACGATCTGCTGCGTGGCCTGGATCTCGGGGCGGACGACTACATCACCAAGCCGTACAGCCCGCGCGAACTGATGGCCCGCGTGCGGACTTTGTTGCGCCGCACCAAAAGCGTCGTACCCTCGGGTGGTCCGCTGTGCGTCGGCGCGCTGACGGTGGACGTCGGCCGGCACGAGGTGGCGGTGTCGGGGCAGCTGGTCGAGACCACGCCCGGCGAGTTCCGGCTGCTCGAGGTGATGGCCGCGCACCCGGACCAGGTCTTCACGCGCGGGCAGCTGCTGGAGCACCTGCACGGCTTCGACCGCTACATCACCCAGCGCGCGATCGACGTCCACGTGATGAACCTGCGCAAGAAGATCGAGGCGGCGCCGCGCAAGCCCAAGCGGCTGCTGACCGTGTACGGCGTCGGCTACAAGCTCACGGCGGGACCGCCTGATGCGGCGTAGCCTGCTCGTCCGGCTGATCGCGGTGTCGGCGCTGGTCGCGGTGTGCGCGATCGCGGCCACGGCGTGGCTGGCCGCGCGCACCACGACGGGAGCGATCCGTCAGGAGCAGGGCCAGGTCTTCGCCGACGACGGCACCATCTACCAGGGCCTGCTCGGCTACGCGGCCACGCACCCGAACTGGGACGGCGTCGGCAAGGTCGTGCGCAGCTACGCGGAAGTCACCGGCCGGCGCGTGGTGCTGGCGACGCCCAAGGGCCAGGTGATCGCGAGCTCCGACGCCGATCCGGGCCGGTTGCCGCCGCAGCCGTCGGTGGTGATCGACCCGTTGTCGGTCGACCCAGGGCTGGGCGTGCAGTCCACCCCGGACCGGATCGATCCCGAGGCGGTGGGCCCGTATACCTTGCCGCAGAACGAAAAAACGGATCTTTCGGCCATCGCACAGCGGGTGCTCCGGTGTGTGCAGGAGCGCGGGAGCCTCGGCAGCATCGAGAGATCGCCCGCTGGGCACCCGCGCGTGGTGGCCCAGGACCCGTTCGCGCTGTCGCGGTGCAACGGCGCGACCCTGGAGCAGCCCACCGACACCGAGCAGGCGGCGCTCGACAAGCTGTCGGATCTCGTGAACGCCTGCCTCGGCCGCAGCGACCAGAGCGCGCCGGCGGCGCAACTGTCGCTGTCGTGGACGTTCATCGGGCCCGAGACCGGCGCGACGGACACCGTCACACAGAACTGCGTGACCTCCGCGCGTCGCGAGCAGCTGACGCCCTACGTCGCGCCCGCGGCGTGGCTCTACATCACCGAAAAGGGCAGTGACCAGCCGCCGAGTGGATTCACGCTGTCGGCGGACAACCAGGTGCGCTTGGCCGAGGTGGCGGGCGCGATCCTCGTGCTCACGGTCGTGGCCACCGGGCTGGCGTCGATCCGGCTCATCCGGCCGCTGCACGCGCTCACGGGCGCGGCCCAGCGCATGGAGGCGGGCCAGGCCGGTGCGCGCGTGAAGGTGAAGGGCAAGGACGAGATCGCGCGGCTGGCGCGGGCCTTCAACGACATGTCGGAGGCGCGCGAGAAGCTGGAGACCGCGCGCAAGGCCATGGTCAGCGACATCGCGCACGAGCTGCGCACGCCGCTGTCCAACATCCGCGGCTGGCTGGAGGCCACGCAGGACGGCGTGAGCCGCCTCGACGACGAGCTCGTCGCGTCGCTGCTCGAAGAGGCGCTGCACCTGCAGCACATCGTCGACGACCTGCAGGACCTCGCCCTCGCCGACGCCGGAGCCCTGCGCGTGCACCCCGAGCCCATCGACGCCAACTCCCTGCTCACCCAGCTCGCCGCGGCCCACACCGCCCGCGCCGACGCGGCGGGCGTCCGGCTGGTCGTGCAGCCGATGGCCGACCCGGCCGTCACGGCGGACCCGGTGCGCCTGCGGCAGGCCATCGACAACTTTGTGTCCAACGCCGTCCGCCACACCCCTCGCGGCGGCACTGTCACGGTCAGCGCTGCCCGCGTCGACGCGGACGTCGTGTTTTCCGTCGCCGACACCGGCATCGGCATCGCCGCCGACGACCTGCCGCACGTCTTCGACCGCTTCTGGCGCGCCGACAAGGCCCGCACCCGCGGCGCGAGCGGCGGCAGCGGCCTGGGGCTCGCCATCGTCCGCAACCTGGCGGCAGCCCACGGCGGGACGGTCTCTGTGGAGAGCACGCTGGGTGAGGGGTCGACGTTCACGCTGCGCTTCCCCGCGGCCGGCCCGCCAGAGTGAACCCCTCGCCCGGGCGGCTGGTGCGCGTCAGGCAGCTCAGGCAGCGATGCCGAGGTCTCGGATCAGCTTCGCGACGTGACCGGTCGCGCGGACGTTGTAGAAGGCGTGCGCGATCTTGCCGTCCGCGTCGACGATGAAGGTGGAGCGGATGACGCCCTGGTAGACGCGGCCGTAGTTCTTCTTCTCACCGAAGGCGCCCCACGCGGTGAGGACGTGCTTGTCCTCGTCGGAGAGCAGGGGGAAGGTCAGCTGCTCGTTCTCGACGAACTTCGCGAGTTTCGCCGGCTTGTCCGGGGAGATGCCGAGGACCTGGTAGCCGGCGTTGTTGAGCTGGGCGAGGCTGTCGCGGAAGTCGCAGGCCTGCTTGGTGCAGCCGGGCGTGCCGGCGTTCGGGTAGAAGTACACGACGACGGACTGGCCGCGGAAGTCACTGAGGGAGACGCTCTTGCCCGTGCTGTCGGGCAGGGTGAAGTCGGGGGCGGCGTCGCCGGGGGAGAGTCGCTGCTCGGTCATGAACGCAGCGTACTGTGCCGATCGTTGCCAATCCGACCACAGCCACGGCCGAATGGCCTCGTGGCAACGGTTACGTGCCACGTGGGAGCCAGGCGGCTTTTGGCCGGGTTGGTGATCAGACGGCGCCGCAGTACGTGGCCACGGCGGGCTCGCTCGCGCTGGGTCGCAGCTGCACCGTGAGCTGCGTGGTGCGGTCGGGCACGGCGAACGCGAGCGTCAGCTGCGCCGAGCGGCCCTGCTGCAGGTCTTTGCCCGCGTCGGTGATGCCGCCGAGGCCCTGGGTGGCGTCGACGACCTGTTTGGTCGGGCGTCCGTCGATCATGGCGACGACCGTGAGGCCGGACAAGCGGTAGGAATCCGCGCCGTTGTTGGTGATCTCGATGCCGAACGACGCCGCGCGCGAGCTGCGCGGGTACGCCGCGGGGCTGGGCTGGAACGACTGCGGGGCGGACACCGAGATCGTGAGGCCGCTGGCGAACCGGTGTTCCGCGCCGAACTGCAGGTCACGCGGAGTCTGCGCGGCCGCGGCCTTCGCGGGGGCGCCGCCACCGCCGAGCGCCGCCGTGCCTTCCTGCGCGTCGACCCCGCAGGCCGCCACCGCCATCAGCAAACAGGCGGAGAGCAACAGCTGGGGGGTGCGCGCGGGCGCCATCTCGGTTTACTCCAGTCGGGGCGGGGTCTCGGGCCGTTCGGCGTAGTGACCGAAGTCGACCCGCTCCACTGTCCCTGCATGTGCACGTGCGCGCGCACGAAGACGCGGACCTGGTGTACAGCCGTGGCCGATCCGTGACCGAAAGGGCACTCCGGGTGACAGTCGTCACCGATGTGCCACTTAAACGGCGAAGGCGAACAAGAGGATGAAGATCGCCACGCCGGCGCCCCACGCGACCATGAGCCACCCGAAGTCACGCACCGGGTCGACCGCGCGGCTCTCCTCGCCCGGGATGTACACGCCGCGGTTTTCGAACCAGTCCGTCCACTTGCGCAGCAGGCGCAGCGGATTGAGTGACGGCACGACTCACCTCCCGGATCGGCTTCGCTCCTGCCAGCCTACGGGGGACCCGTCCACCCGGTGAAGGAGCGTTCGAGCGTGCGGAAAAGCGTGATCCTGCTGGCACTCACGACCGTGTTCGGCCTCGCGGCCGCCGTCCCGGCCACCGCCGCACCACCGCCGGGCACGGCGCCGCTCGACCACCCGGTGTGGGTGTGCCTGCCGGGGATGGCCGCGAACCCGTGCAACCAGAACCTGGCGGGTGACCCGCAGATCGCGACGCCCGGCGGCAGCTTCACGGCCGGCTACCCCGCGTCGCCCGGCCGGGTGACGTTCGACACCACTCGGGTGGAGTCCGGCGCGAGTGTGGTGGAACCGTTCGAGCCGCCGGCGGCCCCTCCGGTGGACTGTTTTTACGTCTACCCGACCGTCGACTTGCTCTCGAACCCGGCGCTGCAGATCGGCTCGCTGCCACCCGGCCCGGACAACGCCGCGGCCGCCGTCACCTACGCCCAGGTGGGTCCGCTGCTCAGCTACTGCCGCATGTTCGTGCCCGAGTACCGGCAGGCCCCGCTGGCCGCGCACATCGTCGGCGTGCTCACCGGCACGGCCCCCGACTACGCGCTGGGCCTCGAAGACGTCGAACAGGCGTGGGACACGTACTGGCGCGACTACAACATCGACCCCGTCACGCACCGTCGCCGCGGGGTGGTCGTGATCGGCCACTCGCAGGGAGCCGCCGACGCGGCCTCGCTCCTGCGCGACCGCGTGGACGGCCACCCCGACGTACAGCCTTCGTTGGTGAGCGCGCTGCTTCTCGGCGGCAACGTCCAGGTCCCCACCGACCGCCCCTCCGGCGGCGGCTCCGACCCGGACGCGGCTTTCCAGCACCTGCCGGTGTGCTCGCGCGCGTCGGCTGCCGTGCCGGTGCCGGTCGGCTGCGTGGCCGGTTACTCGTCGTACAAGCAACCCGCGGGAACGGTCCCGCCGCCCGGCTCCACCTTCGGCCTCTCCTCGACGCCCGGCCACCGCATCCTCTGCACCAACCCCGCCGCCCTGCTCGCCGGCACCGCTCCCGACGCGACCACCCCACTCGACACCCGGCTCCCGACCCGGACTTTGGTGCAGGGCAACGCTCTTCTCCCCAACGGCCACCTCACCGCCGTCCTCCTCGGCACCTCTCTGCCGACGTTCCCCACCGGCTTCGCCCGCTACCCCGGCGAGTTCACCGGCGCCTGCACCTTCCGCCCCGTCCCCGGCGGCACCGCCTCCTGGCTCCAGCTCACCGGCGGCGACGCCCTGGTCGGCCCCCCGTCCAGCGGCGGCCTCGGCCTCCACGTCGACGACTTCTCCCTGACGTTGGGCAACTTGACGGCTTTGGTCGACGCGCAGACGGCACAGTGGGAGGCCGGCGCTCGGTGAGACTTCGCCCGGGCCCACGGCAGGTTGCGTCCGGCCACGAGAGGTTCGGTCTCTCTCGGTGGAGTTCCTGCCTTCGAGCTGATGGGCGACGTCGGTGAGACGTTGCCGGGCGGCTAGGCGAAGTCGGCCAGGCGGGACGCGATGCGGGGCAGGTCGAGGTGGCCCTGGACGACGTCGTGGACGAAGGGTTCGGCGGCGTCCTCGTCGAGGGGCGTGCGGAGGGGTTTGTCGTTAAGACCGAGGAAGAACCAGGTGGCGGTCCAGGCGAGGCGTTTGTTGCCGTCGATGAGGGGGTGGCCGCGGCCGAGCGACTCCATGAGGGCGGCCGCCTTCTCCCAGACGCCGGGGTAGGCGTCCTCGCCGAAGACCGACGTGCGCGGACGCGCTGCGGCGGCCGCCAGGATGCCCGTGTCGCGCACCGCGAGCTCGCCGCGGACCACCCGCCGCGCGACGACCATCAGGTCGTGGATCGTCAGGTACTCGGTCATCGCGCCAGCCGCTCGTTGAGGCCCGCGCTCGCGTCCAGCACGTGGTCGAGCACCGTCGCACGCTGCTGTGCGCGCGACGTCACGGCGGCCATCAGCGTCTCCCGCACGTACTCCTGCAGGCTCCGCCCCTCGGCGGCCGCCTGCCGCTCGATCTCGCGCACCTCGCCGTCACTGAACTCGACCGGCAACACCTGACCCATGCCTGGAACCTTAAGGCCTCACCCCGCCCGGCGAACCCCGGTTTTTCCGCCCCCGCCCGGACGTCGCTCAGCGCGACGCCGGGGGATACGGCCCGGGCGGCGGGTACTGTTGCTGCGGTGCCCCTGGCGCCCCGGACCCCGGCACCTGCGGTCCTGGCTGCGCCGAGCCGGACCACTCCGGACCGGGTGGCACCAACCCCTGTGATGCCGGCCCGGCCGGCATTGCGCCGCCCGGCCAGGCTTGCCCACCTCCACCGGCGCCGGGCCATTGCTGTCCTGGAACGGAGCCCGGCACTGCGCCTTCAGGGACCTGCCCCGGTATCGCGCTGCCCGGCCACGCTTGCCCCGCATCGCCGGGGCCGGGCCATTGCTGTCCAGGAGCGGAGCCCGGCATTGCGGCTCCGGGAATCTGTCCCGGGACCGCGCTCGGCCACGCATACCCGGCACCAGCGGCGCCCGGCCACTGTTGCCCAGGAACCGGCCCGGCCATCGCCTGCCCGGGAACCCCTTGCCACTGTTGCCCAACAACCGGCCCGGCCATCGGCTGCCCCGGAACCCCTTGCCACTGCTGGCCAGGAACCGCCCCCGGCATCCCCGCGCCCGGCCAACCTGCCGGACCGCCGCCGTACCCCGGCTGCCAGCCCGGCCCGCCGGCGAAGCGTGGCATGACCTCCGGCAGAGTCACCGCCACGGCGGGCACCCACAGCAGCACCGCGATCACCGCGGCCAACCCGGCCGGCAGGAACACGTCGTCGAAAGCGCTTGCCCGCCGGATCCCCAGGATCCGCATCGAGCCGGGTACCGCGAGGACCACCTGCACGACCGCGCCCAGCATCAACACGCGCGCCACCCGTGGCCGGCGCGCGGCCAGTAGCGCCGCGCCCAGGAGCACGCCGAGGCCGAGCAAAGCGATCACCAGGTGGAAGTACGGCCCGGGGTCCAGATTGAAGTGCCGGCTCAGCTCCGCGATCTCGTTCCACACCAGCAGCACTTCGCACACACCGGCAACACCCGCGAGCACGAAAGCCAGCACGCGCCCCTGCGGCGCCGGTGACTCAACCACGCCCGATCCCCCTCCGTCATCAACCGGACACACACAGCATAGAGGTCGCCCCCGACAATCCAGTGTGATCACGAAGCGGTCGCGGCGACCTCATCGCCGACGTAGCGAAATCCCGGAGAACCACCGAGCCAAAGGACCACCAGCGGCTGATCACCGCCGTCAACCGACACCGGCACCTCCACGGCGACGGCCGACCCGGCCTCACAGTCCGAAAAGGACCCGCGGTCCGCACTCACGCCGGCGTCGGCCGCGTCACCCGCTTGCTCTCCTCCAACAGCAGGTCCAGCAGTGGGTTCGAGTTCTCCCGCAGCCAGATCAGCGCCAGCCCCAACGGCGCCGCGTCCTCCAGAGGCAGCCACACCAGCCGCGGGTACGGGAAGTACGCGGCAGTCGACGCCGGTGCGATCCACGAGCCGCGCCCGGCCGCCACGTGGTGCAGGCACTCCTCCGGCGTGCGGCCCTGCGGCCCGTAGACCGCGCGGGTGCCGTCCGGCCGCGGGTCGATGAACCAGAACTTCACCACCGCCTCGGGCATCCCGTCGCGCGGTCCGACGATCGGTTCGCACACCAGATCCGCCACCTTCAGCGACGTCCGCGTGGCCAGCGGGTGCCCGGGCGGCAGCGCGACCCAGCGCGGCTCGTCGAGCAGCCAGTGCGTGACGAACCGGCGGTCGTCGCCGATGGGGAGCCACAGGAACGCGGCGTCGGCGGTGCCCGCGGCCAGCGCGTCGAGCTCGTCGGGCAGCGTGTGGACGGCGAGGGCGTCGACCTGCACGTCGGGCGCGACGCGGCGCAGCGACGACTCGACGTCGGGCAGGAAGTGTGCGGTGCTCTGCGCCTTGAACGCGATCCGCAGCCGCCCGGACAGGCCCGAACCGACGAGCCGCGCCTCCGAGACCATCGCCGAGCACGCGCTGAGCAGTTCGCGCCCCTGCTTCAGGAACACTTGCCCCGCCGCGGTGAGCTCGACGCCGGAGGACCGGCGCCGGACGAGCGGGGTGCCGGCCACGCGCTCGAGCTGCCGGATCTGCCCGCTGACCGCCTGCTGAGTCATCATGAGCCGCCCGGCCGCGCGGGTCATGCTGCCCTCGTCGGCCACGGCTTCGAGGGCTTTGAGCAGGCGCAGATTCAGGTCCACCGCCCGATCCTCGCCACAACGGTTCGTTGTGGCAACCACAAGGATCCGGTGTTTCCCTTTCCCGCATCCCGGCCGGACCATAGCTGTATTGACACAGGGGAGCACCTATGAGTCTGAGCGGTAAAGTGGCCCTCGTCACGGGATCGTCGAAAGGCCTGGGCAGGGCCATCGTGCTCCGGCTGGCGGAGCAGGGCGCCGACGTGGTCATCAACTACTCCCGCGACGCAACCGCCGCGGAAGAGGTGAAAAAGGCGGCCGAAGCGCACGGTGTGAAGGCGCTGGTGCACGCGGCCGATGTGTCTCAGGTGGACGGCATCGTCGACCTGTACGACGCGGCCGTGGCCGAGTTCGGCAAGATCGACATCGTCGTGGCCAACGCGGGAATGGAAAAGGTCAACATCCCCGTCACGGACGTCACGGAAGAAGACTTCGATCTCCTCTTCCGGGTGAACACCAAGGGCCCGTACTTCGTGCTGCGCGAGGCCGCCCGCCGCATCGCCGACGGTGGCCGCATCATCACCATCTCCTCGAACACCACCACGGTTCCGCAGCTGGGCGTCGGCCTCTACGGCACCAGCAAGGTCGCCACCGGATACCTGGTGAAGGTGCTCGCGATGGAGCTCGGCCCGCGCCGCGTCACCGTGAACACGGTGGTGCCCGGCCCGATCGACGGCGCCGGGATTTTCACCGACCCGGCCAACGACGAATACAAGCGCAGTTTGATCGAAATGGTCCCGATCGGGCGATTGGGCACCACGGAAGACGTCGCGGGTGTGACGGCATTTCTCGCCGGAGACGAAGCCGCGTTGATCACCGGACAGCAGCTCGTCTGCGACGGCGGAATGCACTGACCACCGAAAGGAATTGTGGGAAAATGACAGGGACAATGCGCGCGGCTCAGGTTCAGCAACCGGGTGGCCCGTTCGTGCAGGTCGAACTGCCGGTCCCCGAGCCGAAGCCCAACCAGGTGCGGGTGAAGGTGCACACGTGCGGCGTGTGCGGCGGTGAGATCATCCCCCGCATGGCGCTGTTCGGCACCAAGTTGCCGCGCGTGCCCGGGCACGAGATCGCGGGTGTCGTCGACGCGGTCGGCGACGCCGTGACCCTGTGGAAGGTCGGCGACAAGGTCGGGGTGGGCTGGTCCGGCGGGGTCGACTTCACGTGTGAGTACTGCCGCCGCGGTGACTTCGTCAACTGCGACAGCCGCACGATCACGGGCACGTCCTTCGACGGCGGTTATGCCGAGTACATGGTCGCTCCCGAGGACGCGGTCGCCCGGATTCCCGAAGCCCTGACGTTCGCCGAGGCCTCGCCGCTGATGTGTGCCGGCATCACCGCCTTCAATGCGCTGCGCCACGCCAAGGCCGGCCCCGGTGATCTCGTCGCCGTGCAGGGTGTGGGCGGCGTCGGCCACCTCGCCGTGCAGTTCGCCAACAAGATGGGCTTCCGCACCGTCGCGATCAACCGCGGCCGCGCCAAGGAGGAGCTGGCCCGCAATCTCGGCGCGGACGAGTACATCGACAGCAACGAAGGCAGCGTCGGCGAGTCCCTGAAGAAGATGGGCGGCGCCTCGGTGATCCTCGGCACGGTCGACCGCGCCGAGATGCAGTCCGAGCTGATCAACGGCATCCGCCCCAACGGCCAGGTGATCGTGCTCGAAGGCCAGAACCCGATCCAGGTCACCGGCCACACGCTGGCGGACTACCGGCTGAACCTCTCCGGCTGGTACAGCGGCGTGGCCCGCGACAGCGAGGACACGCTGAACTTCGCCGTGCTGCGTGGCATCCGGCCCGTGTACGAGGTGTTCCCCCTGGAGAAGGCCGAGGAGGCCTACCAGCACATGCCGAAGGCCAACATCCGCGTGGTGCTCCAGATCGCGGACTGACGCCTCGGTCCGGGAAAACGCGCCCACCTACCCCGAGGTGGGCGCGTTTTCCCACGCCAGCCGCAGCGAGACGCCGTCGAGCAGCGAGCGCAGCCCGAGCTCGAAAAGCTCGTCGAGATCCAGGTCGTAACCGTCCTCTTCCAGCGTCGTGAGCATCCGCGTGAAGACGGGATGGCGCCCGCCGGCCATGATCGCCGTGTGGCCGGGCGCCTGCGTGGCCAGCCATTCGTCCTCGGTCAGCCCCGACGTGCCGGCCGCGTGCCGCTCGCGTTCGAGATGGACGGCCACGCCCTGGATGTAGCTGAAGAACAGCACGTGCAGGTCGCACAGCTGCTTGGCGGACAGACCGAAGCCGTCGAGCGCCGACAGCGCCTGCTCCGCGTGCGTGGCCAGGTTGGCCAGCGGCAGCGGGCGCGTGATCGGCGACAGCTGCGCGAGCCACGGGTGCCGCCGGTACAGCGACCACAGGGTGCGACCGGTCAGTTCGAGCCGCGTCCGCCAGTCGCCCGACGGCCGCGCGGGGTAGCCGCGTTCGCCGAAGGCCGCGTCGGCCATGAGCAGTACCAGCTCGTCGCGGCCGCCGACGTAGCGGTACGGCGCCATCGCCGCCACGCCCAGCCGCGCCGCCACTCCCCGCATGGACAACGCGGCGAGGCCCTCTTCGTCGGCGATCGTGATGGCCGTCCGCACGATCCGCTCGCGCGACAGGCCCGGTGGCCGCGGGCGCGCCCTCGGCTCGGCTTTCCGGCCCGCGACGACAGTGCCGGACCGCGGTTCGGCCCGCACCAGCCCTTCCTGGCCGAGTGTGGCGAGCGCCTTGGCCGCGGTGGCCGTCGCGACGCCCCATTCGACGGCGATCCGGCGCGTCGAGGGCACCTTCGCACCCGGCACGAGCTCCCCGTCGGCGATCCGGCGGCGCAGCTCCGCGGCGATCTCCAGGTAACGCTGCTCGGCCATCCCTCGGCTCCGATCTGTACCAGTACAGCTGACCATCTGTACTAGGTCAGTTTTGGCATGGTTCGCTGGCCGAAGCCAGTGTGTGGTCCGTAAGGATACGACGAACACCTGGAGGAAACCATGCGTAACGTCCTCGTCTCCGGCGCCGGTATCGGCGGCCCGACGCTGGCCTACTGGCTCCGCCGGGCCGGGTTCTCGGTGACCGTCGTCGAGCGCTCGCCCGGCCTGCGGGAGGGCGGCCAGGCGGTCGACGTGCGCGGGGTGGCGCTCGACGTGGTCGACCGGATGGGGCTCGGCGAGCAGGTGCGCGCGGTGCGGACGCGGATGCGCGGAATGTCCGTGGTGGACGGTTCCGGCGCCGAGCTGTTCCGGTCGGAGGAGCAGACCTACAGCAGCGGCCGCCTGGACAGCCCCGACGTGGAACTGGTCCGCGACGACCTGGTTTCCCTGCTGTACAAGGCAACCGCGGCCGACGTCGAGTACGTCTTCGACGATTCCGTCACCGCCTTGCAGCAGGACGAACACGGCGTCCGGGTGGAGTTCGAGCGGGGTGGCTTCCGCACGTTCGACCTCGTCGTCGGTGCCGATGGCCTGCACTCCGCCGTCCGGCGGCTGGCGTTCGGCCCGGAGGAGCGGTTCGCGCAGCACCTCGGGCAGTACCTGGCGATCTTCCCGGCGCCCAACCTCCTCGGTCTGGACAACTGGCAGGTCTGGTTCCGCGACGGCGAAACCGGCGGCGCCGTGTACCCGGTGCACGACAACACCGAGCTGCGGGTGACGCTCGGGTTCGCGTCCGCGCCGCTGTCGTACGACTACCGCGATGTCGTGGCACAGAAGGAAATCGTGGCGAAGAAGCTGGCGGGCACGGGCTGGGAGATGCCGCGCCTGCTGTCCGAAATGGCCGGTGCGCCCCACTTCTACTTCGACGCCATGCAACAGATCCACCTCGACTCCTGGAGCGCCGGGCGCGTGACGCTGCTCGGGGACGCGGGCTACTGCGCGTCGCCGCTCTCGGGCCAGGGCACCAGCCTCGCCCTCGTCGGCGCGTACGTGCTCGCCGACGAGCTCGCCCGCCACGACGACCACACCGCCGCGTTCGCCGCCTACGAGAGCCGGTTGCGCCCGTTCGTCGCCGCGAACCAGGCGCTGGCGACCGAGAACCCCGGCGGTCCGGCGGCCGAGGAGTCGGTGGACCGCGCGAAAAACGCGATCAGTCTCACGTAACGCCGCACGGCCCGGCAGAGCTTGGTCCGTCGTTCAGCCTCCCCACGGCGGTGCGTCAGTTCGGCGTTACCCAATCGGGTGAAGGTTGGCAGGTTCAGCTTCACGAATGGAGGAACCTGATGGTCGACGAGCCCTGCCGCCACGACGGACTGCACCGAAGGGCGTTCTTCGGGCTTGCCGCGGGGGCGGTGGCGGCCCCGGCGCTGGCCACGCTGCTCGGCGCCGCACCGGCGGACGCCACGCCGGGCCGGCCCGGAAGCCGCCTGAAGTTCGCCGCAGTTTCCGACACGCACGTGAACACCACGAGCCCGCAGTCGACCACGTGGCTGACCCAGGTGTACGCATCGATCGCGCGCCGCGACCCGGACCTCGTGCTGCACTGCGGCGACATCACCGACACCGGCCTGCCCGACGAGTACGAGCAGTACGGCAAGGTGCTGCCCGCCGCGCTGCGCGGCAAGATCCACTACTCGCCGGGCAACCACGAGACGCGGTGGGACCCGTCGGCCAAGGAGGAGTTCCACAGCCACTTCGGGCCGACGCCGTACTCGTTCGACGCCGGCGGCGTCCACTTCGTCGGTTTCGACCCGACGCAGGTGCTGCAGGAGCCCGGGCACTACGGGCCCGCCGGCCTCGACTGGCTCGAGCGCGACCTGCGCCGCGTGCACCGGGACACGCCCGTGGTGCTGTTCCAGCACTTCCCGTTCGGCAACCAGTTCTACTACGTCGACGACCAGCCGGCGGTGCTCGACGTGCTGGCGGAGCACAACCTGCGCGGGGTCATCGCCGGTCACGTCCACCGCGAGGACGTCACCCGCTTCAACGGCCTCACCCAGGTGACGCTGAACGCCGTGCGCAACGGCCCGTTCTACTACTGGGCCGAGAAGACGACGGCCGCCGACGGCACCGCGGTGCTGGACGTCAAGCGGGTCACTGTGGCCGCGGACGGGACCGACACCGAGGCGCCGTTCGCGACCGTGCCGCTGACCGGGGGCGGGCAGGGGCGCGAGCAGCGGCCGCGATACGTCCACGTGGGCAAGGTTTCCGGTGGCTCGCTGCCGGTCGAGGTGCGGGCGTCGGCCACGCAGCAGGTCGGCGTGCAGCCGTATCCGCAGGCCGTGTTCGGCGGCACGAGCCCTGGCGCGTGGTTGCCGCTCACGGGTTCGGGGGACCGCTGGACCGGCAGCGTCGACGTCTCGGCGCTGGCTCCGGGCCGGCAGCGCCTTCAGGTGCGCGTGAACGCGGCCGACGGCAGCTGGTGGGAGCAGGTCGCGCTGTTCGCCGTGCCCGCGGTGGCCGGCGACCCCGTCGACCGGTGGCAGGAGCAGCTTCCGGGTTCGGTGCAGGGCGGCGTGACCCTCGCTGCGGACGGCTTGGTGCTCGCCGCTTCTTCGGCCGGTGAGGTGATGGCGTTGCGCCGCGGCGGGAAGCGGGCGTGGCGCACGCAGCTCGGCCCGGTCTACCGGCGCCCGGCAGTCCACGGCACGCTGGCCTTCGTCCCGTCGGCCGACCACCACCTGTACGCGCTGGACGTGCACAGTGGACGTCGGGTGTGGACGTTCGACGCGAACGCCCCGGTCCTGAGCGCACCGCTGGTCTCCACTGTGGACGGCCACGAGCAGGTCGTGTTCTCGGCGGGGCAGGCGCTGTTCGCGGTCGGTACCGACGGCCGGCGCCGCTGGTCCGTGCCGGCGCGCGGATTCTCGTCCGGGCAGGCCGCGAGCGATGGCGAGCGCGTGTACACCTCGGCGGCCGACGGTTACGCGCGGGCGCACGACGCCCGTACGGGCAAGGAACTGTGGGCCTACCAGATGGTGTCCGGTGTCGAGAACCACATCGCGCTGTACAGCGGCTGGGACACCGTGGCGGCGCTCGGCGGTGACGTGGTCGTCTTCGCCACCGTGTCGAGCGCGATCGCGCTGGACCGCGCCACCGCTGCCCTGCGCTGGACCGTCGCCGGTAGCGCGATGTACGCGCCCGCGCTGGTCGTCGGCTCCAGCGTGCTGCTGACCACCGAGTGGGGTGTGCTGACGCTGGTCGACCTCGCCACCGGGAAACCGTTGTGGACGACCAATCTCGCTCTGCGCGTGTTCAACGCGGGCGTGGCGATCAGCGACGGCACGGCGTGGGTGCTGACCGTCGACGGCAAGGTGATCGGCGTGCGGCTCTCCGACGGCGCCCGGCTGGGCTGGCTGCAGCAGAGCCTCGTCTACACGTTCGGCCGGCCGGTGATCGACGGCCGCACGCTCGTGGTCGGCGACCAGAACGGTGTCGTCCACGGGATTTCCCTCCCCTGAGTCCCACCTGAGTTCCCCTTGAGTTCCACCGTGCCGAACCACCGGCGCCGGTGCCCGGAAGAAGGACAGAGATGGGCCTCACTCGAAGACAGTTCATGGTGGCCGGCGGCGCGATCGCGGCGTCCGGCCTCGTGGCCACGCCGGCCGTCGCTGCGACCCAGGGACTCCCGCTCGGCGGCTTTCCCTTCGGTGGCAGCCGCGAACCCCAGGGCCAGTGGCTCGTCGGCGACACACACGTGCACGACGACCACTCGTCCGACGGCAGCCTGCCGCGCCAGACGTCGAAGCAGACGCTGCCGGGCAACCTGCCCGTCGGCGACCAGATCGGCCAGGCCGAGAAGACCGGGCTGGACTTCCTGCCGCTGACCGACCACCGCACGTACGACCAGCACTGGGATCCACAGTGGACGTCCGACCGGCTGCTGCTGATCCCCGGCGAAGAGGCCAACGGCTCGCCGCACGCGATCGTGCTCGGCGCGGTGGACAACGTCGTCGACGGCGCGAACCCGCCCGGCTCGGCGGCGTTCCGGCACGTGCAGCAGTCCATTTGGGACGCGCGGTCGCAGGACGCGGTGTGGCACGTGGCCCATCCCGACGACGGTGAGTACAGCGCCGCGGGCGGACCCAACGACAACGCCAGCGTGCAGGGCGTGCACAACATCGAGGTGCTCAACATCGCCTCGGACCCCGACCTGGAGATCGAGTACGCCGAGAACCGCTGGAACCGCGGCTTCGTCACCGGCGTCAGCGCCGCCAGCGACTGCCACTTCCGCGAGCTGTGGGACATCGCCGGTCCCGGCCAGCCGGCCACCCGCGTGTTCGCCGCCGACCGCAGCGTTCGCGCGATCCTCGACGGCCTGAAGGCCGGCCGCACCTCGGTGTCCTCCGGCGTTTCCGGCCCGTTCGTCACGATCGAGGCCGACCTCGACGGCGACGGCCGCTTCGAGGCGATGGGTGGCGACGAGACCGTGGTCGGCTCCCGGAAGCTGCCGAAGCGCGCTTCGCTGCGGGTGCGGGTCCGCCAGGGCGCCGGCACGCGGCTGCTCGTGTACGGCTGCCCGGGCCGCTCGGCGCAGGCTCTGCTCGACACCACCGTGCGCGGCACCGACGACACGCGCACGCTGCCGTTGAGCCTGTCCGGTGACCACGTGTGGTTCCGCGCCGAGGTGCGCTCGCCCGGCGGCGTGTCCGGCCAGAACGCCGACCCGACCCTGCCCGACCAGTTGCGCGCGGCGACTTCGCCGGTCTTCGTCTCCGTCGGCCGCGCGGCCACGCCCACGCCGGAGATCCCGTTGCCCGCCATGCAGTCCGGGCACGACAACGCGATGGCGGTGCTCGGCGGGACCGGTGAGTTCACGGGGTTCGCCGACGTCGCGGTCACCGGCAACGACGTGCACGTGGTGGCGCAGCGCCACTCCGACGGCCGCAGCCGGATCGTCTACAAGCGAGTGGACCGTCGCGGCTTCGGGCTCTTCGAGGTCGAGCTCTCCGGCGGCTCGGGCACGGCCACGGCGCCGCGCGTCGCCGCTTCCGGGCGCGACGTGTGGGTGGTCTGGCAGGACGAGCGCGGCCACGAACAGCCGCACCGCCCCGCGATCTACCTGCGCCACAGCAGCACGGGCGGACTGCTCTTCGGCCCCGCCGTGCGTCTGGACGCGGGCACCGGCCGGGCCATACATCCGGCGATCGCGCTGCTTTCCGGCGGACAGCCCGTCGTCACCTGGGCCGACAACACCGGCGGTGCGTTCGACGTCTACGCGCAGGTCGTCGGTGTCGACCGGAAGCCGGTCAACCTGTCGGCCGCGGGCAAGACGGTCAGCGCCGGCAACCGGGCCGTCGACGCCCGCTCGCCGCGCTACCCGGCCTCGGTGTTCACGACCGTCGCGGTGGGCCACGGCGACCGCATTCTCGTTGCGTGGCAAGACGACCGGCACGACCCGGATCCACTGTGGACGGGCCACACCCCGCCCGCCGGCCAGGCCGCGTCGGGCGGCACGGACCCGGACAACTGGCAGATCCTGGCCACCACCCGCGCGGGCACCCGCGGCGGCTGGGGCGCGTCGGCGCAGGTCAGCGCCGCCACCGACCGCGCCGACCGCCACCCGAGCGCGGCCGTCGACCACTCGGGCGCCTTCGTCGTCGCCTGGGACAGCGGCGCCCTCCAGAGCTCGGGCGCGAACCTGTCCCTGCGCTCGGCCCGCTCGACCGACGGCCGCACCTGGTCGGCCGCCACGCCGTTCGCGGTCGAGCCGGCCGCGATGAGCCAGCGGCCCCGCCTGAGCCACGACCCGGACGGCACCGTCCGCGCCGTCTGGTACGACTCCCGCGCCGCGGACTGGCGCTGGAAGGTCTTCACGTCGCGCCTCACGCCGGCCGGCTGGTCGGCCCCGGCCCAGCTCACGAAACCGGGCAACGCCACGTACCCCGCGGTCTCCGCCGGCGTCGTGGCCTTCGTCACGGACCGTAACGCCACCCGGGGCCAACGCGACACCACGCAACAGATCTACCTCGTGGACACGGGCGGCCGCTGACGTGGCCCCCGGCCCGGCCGCCGGTGCTCGGCGGCCGGGCCCGCCACGTCGTCCTCGCCGAGCGAGGGGAGGGGTTCACTTGTGGCTCTGACGAGACGTAGTCACTCAGCGTGACGTGATTCCCGGCGGCCGGGCTCAGTGCCGCACGCGAGTCCGCCAGTGGCGCCCGCGCCGCCGGGTTCGCGAGTGCCGCCCCGTCCACGGGCCCGCGTCGACGTCCCGGTGCCGGGCGGCGAACGCGTCGGCGCTGAGGCCCATCAGCACCGGGTACGTGATCTGCCCGTGGTGCGCCTCGGTGTCGCGCACCCGGCCCTCTTCCCGGAACCCGAGCCGGGCGTGCAGGGCGAGCGACGCGAAGTTGCGGCCGTGCACGCTCACCTCGCACTTGCGGTAGCCGGCCCGCCCGAACATCGCGGCGAGCAGCGTCGTCACGGCGTCTTCGGCGTACCCGCACCGCCGGTGCTGCGCGCCGATCCCGACGCCGTAGCTGAACCGGCCCGCCGCGGGGTCCGTTCGGACCCAGATCGACCCGACGAGCGTCCGGCCGTGCAGCGTCTCGATCGCGAGGTGGCGGTCCCCGCCGGACCCGGCCACCTCCGCCCGGTGCGTCGCCCAGTGCCGGTAACCACCGCCACCGTCGCGGTCGAACCCGACCAGGGCCCGCCGGTCGTCGGGCCGGATTTCGCGCAACCGCACCTGCCGGCCCACCCAGGCCTCCCGCACAACGGCACGGCTGCCGGACAGCACCGGCCGGGCGAGGTTCGCGGTCATCGGTACGGCACGGTACCGGGTTGCTGATCGGCGGGTTGACGGGCCGGCACCGGCGGAACCCCAGGGAGGCGATCGCCGCCGAGAGCGTGGTCCTCGGGCTCGGCACGCACTGACCGCCTGCGACGATGGTCCGGATGACCGAATACGGCCGCGATCGGGAACGCCGGCGCCGGACCCGCGCGCTGCTCGGCGCCGGGTACGCGGCCGGGTTGTCAGCCTTGCTGGGGTTCAAGGTGGGCTGGGTCCTCGCGGCGAGTGTGCTGCTCGGGTTGCTCGTCTTGGTCTACGCGGTGTTGACGGTCGTCGTGCGGGGAGAACTGCGGCGGGAACGACGACGGCGCGACGCGGGGGCCGAGCCGTCGTGGCCGGCCCAGTTGCCCGTGGCGGCGGCGCGGCTCCTGGGGGCCGCGGCGCCCGGGCGGCATGCGCGAAGGGTCGACGAGGTCGGCGAGCTGCTCGGGCGGTTGTCGTTGTCGAGCGAGGGGTTGAGGTGGGATCCCAGGGAAGGCGACCGCGGACGTGGCGTCGGCTCGCTGGTGTTCGACCGATCCTGGGCCGCGGCGGTGGTGCCGCTGTGGGGTCCGGGTCGCCAGGGTTGCTTGACGCTCACGCATCCCGAAGCAACCGCGATCGACATCTGGATCCGGCATCCCGCCGACCTCCGGCAGGCGTTGGCCGCCGGTTCGCGATGAGTTCGGGTAACCCGGCAGGCCACCGTGATCATGGGGTGCGGCGGTTCAGGAAGACAATCGCCGTCTTCGACGCTCGGTGGGCGTGCGCAATGACCAATGTGGACTGAGGTGTGACCGCCCTGGCTCCCGCAGAATCGGGAACCACGCAGCGAAAAACGGGCATGGTGCGCATGAGTAACCCGAAGCGGGAACCGAGTCGCACGGTCCGTCAGAGCACGGCGAGCCGGTCCACCAGCAGTTCCACCCGCTGCTCGGTGTGTTCCGGTGGCAGCCGTCCCGCTCGGGTCAGGGTGGCCAGTCCGTGCAGGGCCGCCCAGAACACCTCGGTGAACAGTCCCGGGTGGACACCGGGGCCGGCGACCTCGCCGAGACACTCCAGCAGGGCGGCGAAGGCGTCCTTCAGGGGCTCGGGGGTGTCGTCTTTCGCGAACGTCAGGCCGCCGTCGAGCTGGAACATGGCGTCGTAGACCGCGGGGTTGTGCTCGGCGAAGGTGAGGTAGGCGCGGGCGAGGGCGGTGACCCGGGCGCGGGGGCCGTCGGCGGACGAGGTCGCGGCCCGCAGCGTCGCGGCCATCTCGGTGGCGCCCTCGAGGGCCACGGCGCCGATGATCTCGCGCTTGCCCCGGAAGTGGCTGTAGAGGACCGGCTGGCTGTACTCGATGCGCTGGGCGAGCAGGCGGGTGGTGACCGCGTCCCAGCCCTGCTGCTCGGCGACCTCGCGGGCCGTCGCCACGATGAGGCGTTCGCGGTCCGCCCGTTCCCGTTGCTTGCGTTCCTGTACCGACATGGGTTGAGCCTAGCACCGCTAGACAAACGAGCGGCAGTAGTACTAGCGTTGCTCCATCATCTAGCAACACTAGATTCCCGGAAGGTCACCATGCTCAGCGCACTCGAGGTCTTCACCACCGTGGTCGTCGGCCTGATGGTGGGGGTGGAGTTCTCCGTCGCCTTCGTCATCAACCGCATCCTCGACGGACTCCCCGACGACAGCGGCCAGCTCGGCCGCGCCCACGGGGGCCGGATGCTCGGCGCCCTCATGCCGTTCTGGTACATCGGCTCGCTCGTCCTGAGCGCCGTCTGGGCCGTCGCCGGCTGGCAGCACCCGGGCACCGGCCTCGTCGTCATCGGCGCCGCGCTGCTGATCGTCAGCGTGCTCATGTCGGTCCTGCTGCTCGTCCCGATCAACAACCGGGGCAAGACCTGGACCCCCGAGAACCGGCCCGCGGACTGGAAGGAGCAGATGAACCGCTGGGACCGCTTCCACTACGCCCGCGTCGGCGTTCTCGTCGCCGCCTTCGCCGTGCTGGTCACCGCCCTCACTTGAGCCCGCGGGGCCCACCGGCCCGGTCGTCAAGACACGGGCGCCAGCGATACCCACTGACCGATAGCGAGAGGAAGTGCCGAGAATGGCCAACCTGCAGAGCCTGGACCCGAATACGCCGATGTTCGCGCAGTTCAAGGAGAAGACCGGACCCATCGTCCTGGTCAACACCTTCTTCGTTCCGAAGGAGGGGGCTGAAGCGTTCCTGGCCCTCTTTCGGAGGCAGGCGGAGTTCATGAAGGCTCAGCCGGGATTCGTCTCCCTGCAGATGCACAAGGGAACGGCGGACAGTCGACTTCTGATGAACGTCGCGGTCTGGGAGTCGACCGCGGCTCTCGCCACGGCGTTCGGCAGCCCCGAATTCCAGCGCATGGCGGCGGAGTTCCCAGACGACATCGTGTCGTACCCGCACATCTTCGAGCAGATCGACGTATGACACGGCGGTTGTAGCCGGGGAGGGCAGCCGGAGAAGCCCTGCCTTCCCCCGGTCAGTCACGCATCCATGCGCCATGCCGGCTCGCCCACCGCCTGGCACTGTCCTGACACGGAAAACCCCTTACCCGCCCTCACCTTCCCGGGGAACCAGCACGTGGTGGTGAGGTGTGCCGCGTGCGCGGTCACCTGTGCGCGGTGCTGGGCTGCGCTGTCCAACGGGGAATTGAACCCCTGCGTTGCCCGCCACGCGCCAGGTGCCGGATTGGCCGCCGGCTCGGCTTGTGCTCGCTTTCCCCGGGGCGGTTACCTGCTTCCGTGCCGCCGGTCAGTGGAGGAGGTCGGCCTCCCAGTTGATGCGCTGGATGTCGATGTCGAGGTGGCGCAGTTCGAGGGCGACGCGGTCGGCCTGCTCGCGCAGGTCGGCCACCGGGAGGGCGGCCAGCTGCCTCAGCTCGGACCGCAGCTGGCGCCCCATAGCCTGCCCGCGCCCAGCCGCGGCGTCGGCCGCTGCGGTGAGCACGGAGTGGCGCAGGCGCAGCACGTCGCGGCGGGCGAGGGCGTCGGTGACGGTGCCGTCGCCGAACGGGGTCTGCGCGTTGGTCCGGTTGATGCGGCGGATCAACGTCTCCAGTTCGGTGAGGACGTTCCCGGCCTCGGTGAGCAGCTCGGCCGCGTCCTCGGACGGTGGCTCGCCTTCCTGGTAGCGGGCGCTCGCGACGATCCGTGTGCGCAGCTGCTCGATCCGCTTTGCCGCGTCAGCACGCAGCGCCAGTGCCTCCGCGAGCTTCATCTCCTCGCTCATGCCGCGAGAGTAACGGCGATCAACTTGGGTTCCTACTTTGGCCTGGCGCACCTCGACTGCGGCCAGAGCCGCGACGTCTTTGCCGAAGTGACAGCCGCGGCCCAGTGCGGACCACACGACGTGATCGCGCTCTGGCACGACCTCGACCACCTGGCCGGAGTCCTGCGGCTGCTGGCATTCCTCGACCTACCCACCAGGTCTGCTCGGTGAGTCGGCCCCGTGGACGTGTCCGTAGGCGATCCGCATGGTCCAGACCGAATCGTGGGTGTCGCCGGTCTGCTGCCCTTGATCCTCACCACGCCGGCGGTGGCGTCCGCCGTGCCGGAGCAGTGGTCGACCGGACCGTTCACCGCGCAGGTCGCGGTCAGGGCCGGGGACGTCAACGGCGACGGCAAGGACGACCTCGCCGGCTTCAACGCCTTCCAGAACGCGTGCTACGTGAAGCTGTCGACCGGCTCGGGCTTCCAGCCGCAGCAGGATTGGAGCCTGTGCGCGAACAGCCTCGACGACAGTCCGTACTACGGACACTTCCTCGGCGACGTGGACAACGACGGCCGCGCGGACGCCATCACGGTCCGGCCGCACACGATTGCGACCCCGAGCGTGCGGGGCATCTTCGTGGCGAGGTCGCGCATCTACTACCCCGGCGACGAACGGTTCGAGTTCCCCACACAGTGGCTGGACAACAACATCGCCGGCGACCAGGCGAACCTGACGGCGGACCTGGACGGCGACGGGGACACCGACGTGATCGGCTTGTCCGCCGGGACCCCAGCACTGGCGGCCAGGTCGAACGGCACCACGATGCTGCCATTGACAGCGTGGGGTCCGGACACCCTCCGCGGAGAGAAGGCGACACTGGCGGCGGACGCGACCGGTGACGGCCTCGCCGATTGCATCCTCGTCGACTCGGGCGGTACGCGCGTGGTGCCCGCCACCACGGAGACCCGCCGGCACGTCACCCTGCCGCAGCAGTGGTCGACCACGCCGTTCCACAGCACCAAGAAAACCTTCACCGGGGACATCGACGCCGACGGCAAGGCCGACCTCATCGCCGTCAACGACACCGACGTGCGGGTCATGCGCTCCACCGGCACGGGCTATTCCGCGCCCGAAGTGTGGTACGCGGGCTCGTTCTCCGGCACGAGGGACACCCTCACGGCCGATGTGGACGGTGACGGCGATACCGACCTCGTCGCGGTGAACGACACCGACATCTGGGTGTTGCGCTCGCAGTGGGACTCAGGCGTCCAGCACGACATCCCACGCCTGTGCCGTGGGCCGAGCCAGGCTTGCCGGGTGTGGCGTTCGTGTCGTGTCACCCTTCGCGAGTTTCGATCGGTAACCCCTTCGAGCCGTAAATCCGCAGGTCAAGAGGCTCGAAGCGGCTACCGATGCTTCAGGGTTGTGGGGCCGGAGAGACTCGAACTCTCACTGGCACGGACCTAAACCGTGTGCCTCTGCCAATTGGGCTACGGCCCCGGGAAAGCCGGGAGAATCGTAGCGCGCGCCACGTTCGGGGTGGCTCGGCGTGGTCAGTGGCGGTGGTGGGGGTGTCGTCCTCTAACGTGGGCGCCTACAGTCCGACGCGGCGAGGAGGGCACGTGGCTCGCGACCCCGAGACCATCGAGCGTGAGATCGAGCAGGCCAGGACGGCGCTGGCGGCGACGCTCGACCAGCTGGGCACCAAGGCCAACCCCCAGAAGCTCGCGGACCAGGCCAAGAACGGCATCCGCGCGAAGCTGGACGACCCCAAGGTCAAGTACCCGCTCATCGGCGTGGGGGCGTTGATCCTGGCGCTGCTGGTCCGCAAGCTGTTCCGCTGATCCACCCACACGTTTGAGCGGGCCCGGGGAACCGGGCCCGCTCAAACGTATCGACGAAGCGGCGAGTGTCAGGCGCGCGGGGAGACCGTCGGCTTCGAGGTGGGGACGGCGGGCGTCTCCTCGGCCTTGCGGTCTTCGACTTCCTTCGGCAGCTGCTTGCTCGGCGGGAGCTGAGGCTTGGCCGCAGCGGGAGCGGCAGGAGCAGCAGGAGTGGCGGCAGCCGGCTTCGAAGACCCCGACGGCGGCACCTCCAGCGGCTCGATGTCCGGGAGGGTGAGCCGCGCGGCCATGTACGAGCTCGTGAACTCCAGGGCGCTCCCGTTGAGCAGGTGCACGACCGTGGGTCGCCCGTCCGGGGCGAGCTCGTCGACGAGCTGGTCCGCGCGGTCACGCGCGGCGATGATGCCCGGCGCCTTCGCGGTCCGTTCCCCGCCACGGCCGCTGACGGTGATCGTCCAGTCGTCGTTCTCGTGCGCGTACGTCGCTGTGATCGTCTCCACCACTACCTCACCCCTCTCGCCATCAGCATGCGTCACTGGCCGAGACTCGGCCACCGCACACTCATGACGCGATTTCTGCGCCCCCGCGCAACCCGCGACTGTCCATCAGTCTTTCTACAGGGTTCTCGATACCGTAAAGAAACTCTGTGTCACAAGACACGAGAGGGGATTCGCACTGAGTGACGACCGAATGGCCTAGTGCGCGTGCATGTTCACGCGCACGTCAGCGGGCGCGTCGTGACAGTCCGGACCAGAGCATGTCCATTGCGTAGTCGGTCGCTATGTCGGGAGTCACGTCCGGGAACCGCTCGCACCAGATCGCGAGACGCTCGCACGCGCCGACCACGAACTCGGCCGACGCCTCGGCGCGGAGCTCGTCGTCGAAGTACTCGCTCATCACCGCCACGATCAGGTCCGTCTGCTGCCGCCGCGTCTGCTCGATCTCGTCGGCCGCCGGCGTGCCGATCAACGCCATCTCGTGCCGCAGCAGCGACCAGGCCTCCCGGCGCTCGCGGATGAAGACGAAAAACGCCAGTAGCCCGCGCCGCAGCGCGTCCTCGGCGGAAACCGCGCCCACCGTCGCCTGCTCGGTCGCCTCGCGCAGCGCCGCCCGCGACTGGCGGATGCACGCCAGCAGCAGGCCTTCCTTGGAGTGGAAGTACTCGTACAGCATCGGCTTCGACACGCCCACGAGCTCGGCGATCTCGTCCATCGACGCCGCGCCGTAGCCGCGCTCGGTGAACACCCGCTCGGCGACCTCGATCATCTGCCGTTCGCGCTCGGCCCGGGGCACGCGCTTGCGTTTCGCGGTGGTCACGGCAACACTCTACCGCCGGTAACCTACTCCAAGTAGGATGGACTTCGGGTAACACTAAACGGGAGGGCGCATGGGCAACCGCACCGAGACCGGGGTGATCGTGGTCGGGACCGGGTTCTCCGGCCTGGGCATGGCCATCCAGCTGCGCAAGGACGGCCGCGAGGACTTCGTGATCCTCGAGAAGGCCGACGACGTCGGCGGGACCTGGCGCGACAACAGCTACCCCGGCTGCGCCTGCGACATCCCGTCGCACATGTACTCGTTCTCCTTCGAGCAGAACCCCGGCTGGTCGCGCGCCTACTCGCCGCAGCCCGAGATCTGGAGCTACCTGCGCGGCGTCACGGAGAAGTACGGCCTGCGCCGCTTCCTGCGCTTCGGCCAGGAGATGACCGGCGCGCGCTGGGACGCCGACGAGAACCGCTGGCACGTCACCACCAAGTCGGGCGACGAGTTCGTCGCCAAGGCCCTGGTCGCGGGCGTCGGCGCGCTGCACCGGCCGCAGATCCCGCACCTGCCCGGCATCGAGGACTTCGCCGGCCCGGCCTTCCACTCCGCGCAGTGGGACCACGGCGTCGACCTCGCCGGCAAGCGCGTCGCCGTGATCGGCACGGGCGCGAGCGCGGTGCAGTTCGTGCCGCAGATCGTGGGCCAGGTCGAGCAGCTCACGCTCTTCCAGCGCACCCCGCCGTGGGTCATGCCGAAGGCCGACCACGACATGCCCGGCTGGGCCCGCGGCCTCTTCAAAGCCGTACCGCTCGCGCAACGCGCCTACCGCGACGTCCTCTACTGGATGCTCGAAGCCCGGGCCATCGGCTTCAACGGCCAGCCGTGGGTGATGCAGCTCGGCCAGCGGATCGCCAAGCGCAACATCGACCAGGCCGTGGCCGATCCGGCCCTGCGCGCCAAGCTGACGCCCGACTACACCATGGGCTGCAAGCGCGTGCTGATCTCCAACGACTACTACCCGGCCCTGGCCAGGGACAACGTCGACGTGGTCACCGAAGGCGTCGCCGAGGTCCGTGAGCACAGCGTGGTCGACGCGGCCGGCGTGGAGCACGAGGTCGACGTGATCATCTACGGGACCGGCTTCCACGTCACCGACGCGTTCGACACGCTCGAGATCGTCGGGCGCGAGGGGCGCAACCTGGCCAAGGAGTGGGCGACGGAGGGGATGCGCACGCACCTCGGCATCACCGTCAACGGCTTCCCGAACCTGTTCTTCCTGCTCGGTCCGAACACCGGCCTCGGCCACAACTCCGTGGTGTTCATGATCGAGTCCCAGATCTCCTACATCGCCCAGGCGCTGCGGCTGGCTGGCGACCGCGCGATCGACCCGCGGCCGCAGGTGCAGGAAGCGTTCAACACCGACGTACAGCGCAAGCTCGCGAAGGGCATCTGGACGCGGGGCGGCTGCAAGAGCTGGTACCTCGACGCGAAGGGCGTGAACCGCACCATCTGGCCCGGCTTCACGTGGCGGTACTGGCTCGACACCCGCACGGTCCGGCGGGAGGACTACGAACTGCTGGGCTGACGAACGAGGGGTACGAAGGGGACTTTCGCGGCAGGGGAGGAGGCGCGAAAGTCCCCTTCGTAGCTTGTGGGGAGGGCAGGAGGGCGCGCCGAACAAGCCCACGGACGACGGTGGGCGTGCTCGGGTCAGGGATGAGGGGTGGCGGGGGCTTTCGCGACCCTCGACAACGCGAAAGCCCCCGGCCTGGACCGGCGAAACGGTCCGGGTCGGCTCCGCCCGCGGCTCAGGCGGGCGCGAGTTTGCGCAGGTGGCTGATCAGGTCGACGACCGGCAGGTCGCACAGCTCGGCCATCCGCTCGAGCGCGGGCAGGTCGAGCGACACTTCGGCCGGGCTCGAGCTCAACGTGGTCGCGCCGGCTCCCGGGTCGCCGCGGCGCAGCCGGTCCTCGGCCCAGCGGCGCAGCGGCAGCAGTTCGGGCGAGGCCTCGGCCACCACTCGCCGCAGGTCCACCCGCACGCGTCCCGGCTCTTCCACGAACACCCGCCGGTGCACCTTGGCCAGCAGGTCCTGGGGCAGCTCGTCCATCGCGACGCACAGCTCGACCAGGCGCACCACGGAACACTGCCGTGTGCCCAGCTCGTACGTCGCCAGCGTCTGCAGGGAGATCTCACTCTGCAGACGCGTGTTCAGCTCCTTGCGCGTCCACCCTCGCCTGCGCCGGAGCTTGCGGAGCTCGTCACCGAGTATCCGCTGGTAGTGCTCAGCGTCGATCACCACTTCCTCGTCCCCTGCCCTGCTCACGCTCTCACACGCGGCGTCCGCTCTCGTGACTGCGAACGCGTGCGCGTCTCACGTGTATGAAAGTGGGCAGTGCGCTTTTCCTTACGCGGTTTCGGCCAAGTCTTTGGTGACGATTTCGCAGACTGCTCCGAACGGAGGAACCGCAGTGCGCTGAACAGGTCAGTTGACGCAGGGAACGCCGTTGGCGGTGATCGGTTTCTGGTCGTCACCGGCGGCCGGCGGGGACGCCGCGGGCGAAGACGCGGGCGCGTTGGCCGAGCCGGCCGGTGCGCCGGAGCCGGCGTTGTCGGTGCTCGGCTGGTAGTCCGAGCCGAGGAACACCATCACGTGACCGGCGTCGACGCTCTTGTCCTCCTGCACCGTGGCCTTGGTGCCGAGGGCGTCGGCCACGGCGTTGCCGGAGTCCTCGCCGCCGGAGGGCACCCAGATCACGGTGGTCTTGCGCGAGGTCGCGTTGGCCGTGTCGCCCGCGGTGAAGCCCTTGCCGCTGAGCTGCTTCGACACGCTCGCCGCCAGGCCCGTGCGGCCCGAGGCGTTGCGGACGTCGACCGTGATGCCCTTGTTCGCGTCGTTCGCCGGCGGTGCCGCGGCTTGCTGCCCGGGCTGCGGACCAGCGAGGCCCTGCACGAACTTCTTCACGGCCTGCGGGTCGACCTTGATGGCGTCGCCGTCGCTGGGCGTCTTGTACGCGACGTCCTCGACCGGGATCGTGCGGAACTCGAGCTGCCCGCCGGTGAGGCCCTTCATCTGCTGGGCGAAGCTGAAGATGTCCCAGTTCTGGTTGAGGACCACCGACTTCTTGATGGCGTCGATGAGCGCGTTGAGCTTGCCCGGGTCGGTGAGCGTGCCGGCCGAGAGCACCTTGCGCGCCATGCCGGCCATGAACACCTGCTGGCGCACCACCCGGTCGAGGTCGCCGCGCGGCAGGCCGTGGCGCTGCCGGACGAACTCCAGCGCCTGCACCCCGGAGATCGTGTGCACGCCCTTGGTGAACTTCGCGCCGGAGTAGGAGTCGTCGACGTTGTTGTTGAGGCACACGTCGACGCCGCCGATGGCCTGCGTGATATCGCTGAAGCCGAGCAGGTTGATGGCCGCGTAGTTGTCGATCGTCGAGCCGGTGAGCGCCTCGACGGTGCTGATCAGCTCTTTCGCGCCGGCCTGGTTGGCCTTGACGTCGAGCTCCTTCGGGTCCGTCACGCCCTGCTGCTGCAGGTCCTTGCGGGCCTGGAGCATCGCGCGGGCGTACGCGGAGTTGATCTTGTGCTCGCCGTAGCCGGGGATGTTCACGTAGGAGTCGCGCGGCAGCGAGATCGCGACGGCCTTGCTGCCGTCGTTCGGGATGTGCACGAAGATCAGCGAGTCGGTGTTGAGCTCGCCGTCGGCCTCGCCCGCGCGCAGCTGGGCGAGCAGCTGCGGGGAGAGCGGGTTGCCCTGCGCGTCGGTGCGGCTGTCGAGGCCGACCAGGAGGATGTCGCGTGCGCCGTCGGCGGGCTGGTCGCCGCCCGACTGCGGGTTGATCACGTCGGCGTAGTTGAGGCCGTTGACCAGGCCCTGCAGCGACGCCCACGCGTAGCCGGTGAAGGCCATGACCAGCAGCGACACCACGGCGAGGGTGATCTTCGCGCCCCGGTGCGAGCCCCGCCGGCTCGAGCGCCGCGGCGGCGGCCCGGACCGGCGCTGCGGCGGACGCGACGGCCGGTGCTCGGCGTCTCGGGGGCCGCGCGGTTCAGCCCGGTCGCGCGCAGGTGGCGGCATCCGGCGTCCGCTCGCGCTCCCCGGCGGGTCCTGCCAGGGGCGGGCGGGGCGTCGGCCACCTTGCCCGTTCCGAGGCGGGTGATCCACGCGGTCCGCTCCTTCTTCTTCTCGTCCTTCTGCCCATCACTGTCCGGTTCCCCGGACCTTGAAGACGCATGGTGCCGGGGCGGGGTTGCGGCGGGTCCGCACCTCCCCCGGCTGGCGTGGCCTGCACCACCCATGGTCCGCCACTCCGGCCAGGTTCGCCCGACCGGCGGTGTGCGTGTCCCCGTTCGAGTTTCTCGTCAAGAAGTCACGCTCGCAGCGCGGCGTGCGGGAATCAGACACGAAACGGCCGCGACCAGCGCGAACACCGCCGTCGCCGCGTGCAGGACCACGGTCGGCGCGCCGGCCGCCGAGACCATCAGCGCCGGCGCGCACGCGAGCGCGCACACGAACCACGTGCCGGCCGACGCGGTGGCGCCCGTGCGGACGGTGTGCAGCAGGAGCACGCCGAGCAGCAGGTGCACGAGGCTCTGCACGGGGTCGAGGTGCAGGCCGAGGAAGTCGGCGTCGGCGGCGACGTCGCCGAAGCGCGCCAGCGCGAGCCCGAACACGCCCAGCGTCGCGTAGCCGATGCCGAGCGCGGCGGCCGCTCTGGTGAGCAGCACCGGCCGCCAGCCGGTGGCCGTGCGCGGTCTCGGCGGGGGCGGCGCGGGTTCGCCGTGGCCGCGGGGGTGGCGCTCGAACCACCAGAACACCAGGCCCGCCGGCACGAGCAGCAGCGCGATCGCCATCGCGGTGCGCGGTTTCACGAGCCAGCTCAGCCCGTCGGCGATCGGTCCGGGCAGGTAGACGACGGCGACGAGCAGCAGCATCGCCGCCAGGAACGCCAGGTACAGGCTCATCGGCGCCCGCAGCACGAACCCGGCGGCGCGGCTGACCCGCGGCCGCGCCGCGACGCGCACCATCCGTCCGCCGAGCAGCCCCGCCAGACCGAGCTGGGTCACGCCGAGCAGCAGGACCTCCCAGGGCGGCGCCGACAACGCGGCCGGCGCACCCGGGCTGCCCAGCAGGATCGGCGACGCGCCGAGCGCGAAGGTGGCCACGGCCAGCCCGCCCACCCCGGCCACGGCGGCACCGGCCAGCGCCGGCCGGGGCAGGCGCACGCCGTCGGCGTGGGCGAACGCGACCTGCTGGGCCAGCAGCGCGAGCGCCAGCGTCGCGCCGTAACCCGGCAGCGGCGAGCCGGACCACGCCGCGGTGGCCTCGCCCGCGACGACGAGCGCCAGCAGCCCGGCCACCGACCACAGGCGCGTGCGCCGGTAGAGCGCGAGCAGCGCGGGCGCGCAGACGATCGTCAGCAGGTAAACGCCCAGCAGCCACAGCGGGTGCAGCGCGATCCGCATGACCGTCGCGTTCGTGCCGGCGGGGATGCCGAGCAGCTCCAGCGCGAGCGGGACGAGCAGGGCGACCACGGCGAAGATCAACGCGGGCCGCAGCAGCGGGCTCGCGCGTTCGGCGAGGTAGTGGCGGTAGCCCCGGTCGCGTTCGGCCGGCCAGCCGGTGGCGTTCGCGTAGCCGCCCGCGAAGAACAGCAGTGGTGTGAGCTGCGCGAGCCAGGTCAGCGGCCACCACGCGGACTCGGGCGCGCCCGCCCAGTCGGCCAGTGCCGTGGCCGATTCGCCGAGCACGAGCAGCACGGCCGAGGCGGCGCCGAGCACGGCCCAGCGCGTCGGGGGACCGGTGGCGGCGCGAGCGGGCCGCGGCGTGGTGCGCCGGGCCGTGTGCCAGCCGCGCAGCCGGAACACGAGCAGGCAGCCGATCACCAGGACGCCGGCGACCATCGGCCCGATCGGGTCGGCGACCGGCGGTCCCCAGCGCTGGTGCCACGAGTTCACGACGAGCCCGGCCGAGTAGAGAGTGGCGACGACCTGGCAGGTGCCCGCCGAGCCCATCGGGTTCACCACGCACGCGTGGTGCATGTCCTGCGACAGCCGTGCGTCGAGCGAGGCCCGCACGCTCTGGTCGAGCGGGTGGCCCTTTTTGTCCGCGTAACGCAGGAGGTCGTAGCCCAGGTCGTGGGCCTTGCACGGCACCGCGTAGTCCCACTTGGTGTTGTCGTCGCCCCACGGGGTGGAGCACCCGCCGTCGACGTGGACGGCGCGAACGGTCCCGTCGCGCGCCTGCATCGCGAGGGGCGTCACGCCGCTTACGGCGGTGAAGTCCTTCGGCAGGAGCGCGAGCGCGGTCGGCTGCGGGCCGGGGTGGGTCAGCGCGGCGATGGCGTTCTGCGCGGCCAGCACGTCGCCCGTCGGCGGCCCCTGGTCCGGCGGTGACGCCGGGCGCGAGGCGATGAGCCCGAAGCCGAAGACGACGAAGAGCACCAGCAGCAGCCAGCCCGACGTCGACCAGGGACGGCGGACGCGCGCGGCGGCCGGAGGACGCTCGTCGGTGGCGGGCATGCGCTCAAGGGTGCCAGCCCCGCCCGGGCGGCGGCATGGGGATGACCCCCGGAAGGGGCGGGGGATCTCCCGGGGTTCGGGCCGCGCACCATATTTCAGGGGGTGGTGAATTGCATCACAGACCCTTTTTCGCGACTTCCGGTCACGGAGTGCGAGCTGAGGGTGAATTCACCCGTCCGTTTCCGGGAACCGTTCGTCGAACGCGATTAATCGAAATTGGGGGCGGCGATGATTTCACTCAGGCCACGCGGGGTGGTGGATCCGCGTCGGCGAACCGGACTTGATTCCGGCCGCCTTCCTTGGCGGCATACACCGCGGCGTCGGCCGCGTGCAGCAACTGTTCCACCGTCGCTCCGTTCGGCCCCAGCAGCGCTACTCCGATCGAGGTGGTCCGACCGGTGATGCGGGCGCGACCGCCGCGTTTGTCGGTGGTCACGATCTGCTGGTCGGCGATCGCGGTCCGGATCCGTTCGGCCGTCACCTTGGCGGCCGTTTGGTCCACGTCCGGCAGCAGGATCAGGAATTCCTCGCCGCCGAAGCGGCCGATGATGTCCTTGGGGCGCGTGATGTCGTCGAGGGTCTGCGCCACCGTGCGCAGGACGTCGTCGCCGGCGGGGTGGCCGTAGGTGTCGTTGACCCACTTGAAGTGGTCGAGGTCGATCATCAGCAGCGCCACCATTTCGTTGCCGCGCGCGGCGCGGGCGAGGGCGCGATCGGCTGATTCGGACCACCCGCGCACGTTGAAGATGCCGGTCTTCGGGTCGGTGCGGGCCTCGGACTGCAGTTGGTTGATCTCGGCGAGCCGGTTGCCGAGCACGGTGATGAGCACCAGGATCACGATCGCCGGCGGGAAGTTCACCAGCAGGATCGTGGCGATGGTGCCGAGCCCGATGGTCGAGAGCTCCAGCAGGTTGTCGTCCTTCGTGCCCAGCACGTTGCTCAGCGTCGGCGCGGAAGTTCCGCCCAGTGCGAGCAGGCTGCCGATGACGATCGCCTGCAGTGCCGCGTAGCAGAAGCCGACCAGCATGAGGATGCCGAAGAGCTTCAGCGAGTTGTTCGGCGTGAGGTTCTCCAGCTCCGCCGAGGCGAACGTCTGGTAGAGCTCGTGCGCCGCCAAGGCCGAAACGGCGTGCGTGAACGAGGTGAACACGAACTTGTGCGGCGGCCGCCGCGAGTTGAACCACCGCTGCACCCGGACGATGACGATCAGCAGCAGTGTCAAGTGGATCGGCAGCAGCAGCGCGCCGGGGAACACCCAGATCCCCGACAGGTCGATGTGGACGGCCGTCACGCGGTTGCGCCGCCGCTCCTCCTGCCGGCGCGTGAGCTGGATGTGCACCGTGGCGCACACGGCGAGGATGCCGAACCGGGCCCAGTCCAGGGCCGTGGTGGGCCCGCCGGTGATGATCCCGAACGTCAGCAGGCCGACGGCAAGCGCTTCCCAGGAAAACAGGAAAACGATCATCGCCCGCGGCTTGGTCCACAGATCCCACGACCGCACGGGATTGCCGGAAATCAACTGACCGAGCCGTTTGCCGACACCCTGCGACCGGGTGGTCGCGTTTTGTGAAACACCGCGGGTATCCCCGGAAGAATCTTGGAACTTCGGCGCGTGATCATGAGAGGGTGTGGGTACCCCGCGATTGGAGTCCGTCGGTTCACCGTGCGCGTGTCCGTTGTCGGGCATCGGGCTCGGCCTCCTCCGGTCTCTCGGGTCGTTCGGGTCTGGTGGTATCCGCTGTGGTGCTGTTATCGCTTACCGGTATCATCGCACTCACCGACTTCCCGGCGGTGAGCCCTCCACGAGGGCTGAATTCGTGTTCCGTCCAACCGTGTGCCTCTTACCCGGAGGTGCCTTCCCCCGATGGCTGGTGAACCCTGAATGCGAATTGCAACGCCAGTCTCTGAGCTGTGCCGTCCAGGAGGTGTTTTCCCGATGCGCGACCGCGAAGCCTGAATCGTTCTTGTCTGTTTGCCCGGAAATTGTCAGTGCGCTCAGTTCGAGGAGGTGGCCCACCGTGCGTGACCGCGAGGCGTGATTCCGGTGACCGGCAGCCAAGAGTTCGTGACCGTGTGAGCAGAGGAGAGCCGCGATGCGTGACCGCGAAGCCTGAGAACGCGAAGCCCGACAGCACTGAGCCTGGCAACACCGAGCCTGACAACACAGGGCCTCACAACGCAGGGCACCCCGAGACTTCGATCCGGATCCCAGAACCGGATCGCCCCGGCCGGTGAACGAGCCGGCCACGACTCAGAGCCCGGTGTCGGCCGCGACCGCGTGCCGCACCCGGGTCCACGAGAAGGCGGTGGGGATGGCCAGCGCCACGCCGAGCAGACCGGCGAGCGCGATGGCGGTGACCGCGGACCCGGTCACCTGGGCGACCACCCCACCCAGCGCGACCCCGACTCCCTGCGCGACCCGCAGCCCCGTGCGGTAGAGCCCGCCGGCGCCGCCGCGCAGCTCGTTCGGCACCCAGGTGGCGAACGTCGCGGTGACCGTGATGATGTACGCGCCCATCGCACCCGCCAGTGCGAGGAGCACGAGAGCCAGCGCCAGGTTCGGCTGGAGCAGGAACAGCGCGAGCAGGGCCAGCGACGTCGTCGCGAGGATGCCCAGCAGGCGCAGCCTGACCTGGGCGGACGCGAACTTCGAAAGCAAGTAGGCACCGGCCACGAACCCCAGCGGGTCGGCTGCCAGCAGCCAGCCCACGGCCGCGGACGACGCGCCGAGCTGCTGCGCCAGCGGAGCCGCGAGTCCCTCGGGGACCACCGCGAGCCCGACCAGCCACGACAGCGCGATCAGCACCCGCAGCCTGCGCTGCCCGAACACGAACCGCGTGGCCCCGAACCACGTCGTCTGCTCGCCACCCGCGGCCGGGCGATCGTGCACCCACACGCGCACGATGAGCGAGGCGACGGCAAAGCTCACGGCGTCGATCGCCAGCGCCCACGACGTGCCCACGAACGTCACGAGCAGGCCGCCGCCCGCGAGCCCCAGCAGCATCACCGTGTTGGTCGTGATCCCACGCAGGTCCTGGCTGCGCAGGTAGATCTCGTCGTCGGTGAACACTTCTCGGGTGATGGCGTTCTGCGCGGCGTTGGCGGGTGACGCGGCGAGCTGCACGGCCACGAGCAGGCTGCACAGCACGACGAGCGGCATGCCCGGCAGGCTCATGAGCCCCACGAGCACCGCCTGCACCGCGGCGCTCGCGCTCAGCACCGCGCGCCGCGGGTAGCGGTCGGCGAGGAAGGACAGCCCGAGCCCACCCGCCAGCGCGGGGAGGAACGTGAGGGCGTAGACGACGGCGGCCCAGAGGGCCGAGCCGGTGCGGTTGTAGACGAGGATGGCGAGCGCAACCTTCGCCAGCTGGTCGCCCGCGCTCGAGATGGCCTCGGCCGCCCACAGAACGCGGTACTCGACGTTCCGTAGTGGCGCCGTCAGCCGTGGCGTGGCGTGGGTCGTCACAGGGTGACCACTTCCCCCTCCCCGATCGGGTGAACGTGTCCGGTGGGCATTCTGCCTGGGCTGTGACGGCGACCCCGAGGGAGTCACAGTTCCCGGGCGGCGGGACAACAATCAGTATGCCGCTGATTACGGTCGGGCGAACAGCAGATACGCGCGTTATCTCCGGCTGGGCCGTTCAGGGGACCGCGGGGCCGGCGGCGGGACCCACTCCCGGTCGGTGCTGACCTGTCCGGAGGTACCGGTGGGCTGGTCGACCTTCACTCGCTCGGCGCAGCACGGCCACCGTTCGTCGCGGTCGCCCTGCTTGCCGCACCGAATGGCCCAACACTGAAAAGGAGCCCGGTGGAGCGGTCCTTCGCCCCGCCGGCGCCGGCCAGTGGGGAGAGGGTTATGGACAGGCTCATGCAGGACAAGGCCGTGGTCGTCACCGGCGCAGGACGCGGACTCGGCGAGGCGTTCGCCGTGCACGTGGCCCGCGCGGGTGGGGCCGTGGTGGTCAACGACGTCGACGCCGGCCTAGCCGAGCGCACGGCGGAGAACATCCGGCAGCACGGCGGCCGGGCCGTCGCGAGTGGACACAGCGTTTCCGACCCGGCGCAGGCCCAGGCCATCGTGGACCTGTGCGTGGGCGAGTTCGGCCGGATCGACGGCCTGGTCAACAACGCCGGGCTCAACTACGAGGCCCTGCCGTGGGACGACAACGTCGACCAAGCCAAGGAGCTGGTCGAGGTCAACGTCCTGGGCGTGATGTACACGGGCCTGGCCGCGATCAAGGCGATGGTCGCCGGCGGGGTGCACGGGTCGATCGTGAATATTTCGTCCGGCGCTTCGCTGGGGCAGCGGAAGCTGGGGGTGTACGCCGCTTCGAAGGGCGCCGTCGCTTCGCTGACGTATTCGTGGGCCCTGGACCTGGAGGAGCACGGGATCCGGGCCAACGCCGTGTGCCCGGTGGCGCACACGCGGATGGTGTGGAAGTCGGAGCGGGCGTTGCGCGCTTGCCCGCCGGAGCGGACGCCGTCCCGGATCGCGCCGGTGGTGCTGTTCCTGCTCGGCGACGGGTCGGCGGGGATCACCGGGCAGATGATCCGGTGCAACGGGCCGCAGCTGCACGTGATGGGTCAGCCGTTCCTGAAGCAGCCGATCCTCGAGCGGCAGGCGTGGGACACGGAGACGGTGCAGAACGCCTTCGACGAGGTGTTCTCGGCGCACCTCGAGAACTACGGGCTCGAGAAGCGGGTGCCGCCACGCCTTCGCAAGTGGACGGACAGCAGCCGGATCGCGTGAGGTCCCCAGGGCGGCCTGGACCCGCGCCGCCCCGGGGGTTCACGGGTCAGGACGCCGGCCTGGCGGCGGCGTAGAGGTCCTTGATCGCGGCGTCGTAGCGCTCGTTGATGACGCGGCGCTTGAGCTTCAGCGTGGGCGTCAGCTCGCCGGTTTCGGGAGTCCACGCCTGCGTGATCAGGTGGTAGCGCTTGATCTGCTCGATACGGGCCAGCCGGCTGTTGGCCGACTCCACCGCGCGCTCGATCTCCGCCAGCACGTTCTCGTGGGCGGCCAGCTCGTCGATGCCGGCCGCCTCGATGCCGTTGGCCGCTGCCCAGCCGGGAGCGATCTCGTCGTCGAGGACGATGAGCGCGGTGACGTACGGGCGGTCGTCGCCGATCGCGACGGCCTGGCCGATGAGCGGGTGCTCCTTGAGCAGACCCTCGATGCGGGTGGGGGCGATGTTCTTGCCGCTCGAGGTGATGATCAGTTCCTTCTTGCGGTCGGTGATCCGCACGAAACCGTCTTCGCCGATGGTGCCGATGTCGCCGGTGGCGTACCAGCCGTCGGCGTCGGTGGCGTCGGCGATCGAGCCGTCTTCCTGCAGGTAACCGAGGAACACGATGGGGCCGCGCACGAGCAGCTCACCGTCTTCGGCCACCTTCACCTCGACGCCCTCGAGCGGCTTGCCGACGGTGCCCGCGCGGAAGCCGCCGGCGCTGTTCGACGTGGCCGCGCCGGTCGTCTCGGACAGGCCCCAGACCTCCTGGATCTCCACGCCCAGGCCGGCGATGAAGTACAGGACCTCCACCGGCAGGGCCGCGGCGCCGCTGGAGGCGACGAGCACCTTGTCCAGACCGAGCAGCGCGCGCACGGGGGCGAGCACGGCTTCGTCCGTCTTCGCGATGCGCTCGGCGAGCTCGGCCGGCACTTCCTTGCCGGCGGAGCGCAGCTTGTAGCCCTCCTGCAGCAGGGCGTTGGCCGAGAGCAGCGCCTCGCGCCGGTCCTCGGGGACGCCGCCGAGCATGTTCTTCATGCCCGCCACCATCTTTTCCCACACGCGCGGCACGCCGAAGAAGCTCTCCGGGTGCACCTGCCCGAGCGCGGCGACGACCCCGGCGGCGTCGGCGACGGTGTGCACGTGGCCCGCCCACAGCAGCGGCAGGTAGATCGACAGCTCGCGCTCGGCGATGTGCGCCAGCGGCAGGTAGGCGATGTTCTTGGCGTGCATGGGCGCGTCGTGCAGGTTCTGCACCGCGAGTCCTTCGTGGACGGCGTTGCGGTGCGACAGCACGACACCCTTGGGATCGCCGGTGGTGCCGGAGGTGTAGATCATCGCGAGCGGGTCGTCCGGCTGGATGCCCTGCCACGCGGCTTCGAACGCGTCGGGGTCCTCGGCCAGCGCCGCGCGTCCGGCTTCGCGCACTTCGGCGAACGAAACGAACCGCTCGTCGCCGGCCGGGATCGCGGCCGCGTCCATCACGACGACGTGGCGCAGTGCGGGCAGATCGTCGAGCACCGGCAGCCAGCGTTCCAGCTCGCCTGCGCCGCCGAGGACGACGACGGGTGCGGCGCTGTGGCGGGCGACGTAGCGGATCTGGTCCGGGCTCAGCGTCGCGTAGGCGGTGCACGGGATCGCGGCCAGGTGCACGGCGGCGAGGTCGGCGACCAGGTGGTCGGGACTGCTCGCGGCCATGATCAGCATGCGGTCGCGCTTGCCGAGGCCGAGCCCGGCCAGGCCGCGCGAGAACTCGGCGATCGCGGTGCGGAACTCACTCCAGCTCAGCGTCGGGTGACCCTCGAGGTCGAGCGAGGTGACGGCGGGGTGCTCGCCGTACTCGGTGGCGTTGCGGTGCAGCAGGCGGGGGATCGTCTGACCCTCGGCCTGTGCGGCTGCGGACTGCGGGGTGGTCAACGCTGGCCCTCCTCCGGTGGTGCTGGTGAGCGACCACTGTAGGGGCTCCCGGCCGGTGTGGATAGAGAATCGCGGCCACTCCGCTTGCCTGCGTGGACCTGACCGTGAACTACGCAAAACGGTCTATTCCCCACTGGCCGGAGAAAAGATCCACTTCAGCGGATCCTGCTTGAATGGAAGCCCCGCCGAAGGAGAGCCCGTGCCCGCTCGTGATCAGTCCGCTCGTGAACTGCTGGCCGCGATCCGGCGCGAGCTCGCGCCGCGCGACGACGGCAACCGGCTCGTGCCGCTCGTCGCGTCCGGCTCCGCGCCGCGGGCGGTGTTCGCCGCGATCGCCGCCGAGGAACGGTGGATCGTGCGCAGCGACTGGCGCAGCTTCCACGCGCTGGCCGCCGGCGCCGACGAACCGCGGGCGCGCGAGTTCTTCGGCGGCCTCGCGCCGGGGGAGCGGCTCGCGCTGGACAAGCTCGACGCGCTGGCGGCCGCGGCCGGCGACGATCCGGGGACGGAGCTGCCGCGCGCGGGTTGTCAGGCCTATCCGGCGTATTTCGCGTGGCTGGCGCTGAACGGCGAAGCGGCTGAAGTCGCTGTTGCGATCTTCGCGAACTTCGCCGCGTGGGGCCGGTACTACGCTGCCCTCGCCGCGGGGATGCGTGAGCACTACGGCTTCGACGACGACGCGTGCGCGTTCTTCGACTTCTTCGCCGCCGACGTCCCGGAAATCGAAGAACAAGCGCTCGCCGCGATCCAGGCCGGACTCGACGCCGGCCGGCTCGACGCCGGCACCGCGCGGACGTACGCCCGGCTGTTCCAGAGCTACGAGCTGATGTTCTGGAACACCCTGGCCGACGAGTTCGCCGCATGACCCTCACCGGCAGGGAACTCAGCGCAGAAGCCGCCGCCCTCGACGCCGCCGACCCACTGGCCGCCAAGCGTGCGGAGTTCGACCTCGACCCGGCCGTCGCGTACTTCGACGGCAACTCCCTCGGCGCCCCGCCGCGGCACGTCGCGCAGCGGCTCGCCGACGTGGTCCGCGAGCAGTGGGGCGGCCGGCTGATCCGCTCGTGGACCGACGGCTGGTGGGACGCGCCGGAGCGGGTCGGCGAGCGGATCGCGCCGCTCGTCGGCGCGGCGCCCGGGCAGGTCGTGGTCGCCGACTCGACGAGCGTCGACCTGTTCAAGGTGCTCGTCGCCGCCGTGCGCGCGAACCCGGGCCGGGCCGAAATCCTGCTCGACGCCGCGACCTTCCCCACCGACGGCTACGTCGCCGAACAGGTCGGGCGGCTCACCGGACACGCCGTGCGGCGCGTGCCGGTCGCCGAGCTGCCCGCCGCGTGCGGCGAGGCGACGGCCGCGGTGCTGGTGAACCACGTGGACTACGTGTCGGGCCGGCTGCACGACATGGGCGCGATCACCGCCGCCGCGCACGCGGCCGGCGCCGCCGTGGTCTGGGACCTCTGCCACAGCGTCGGCGCGATCGAGGTGCGGCTCGACGAGCACGAGGTCGACTACGCGGTGGGCTGCACCTACAAGTTCCTCAACGGCGGGCCGGGCGCGCCCGCGTTCGTCTACGTCGCGAGCCGGCGGCAGGAGTCGTTCGATCAGCCGCTCGCGGGCTGGGCCGGGCACGCCGACCCGTTCGCGATGGAGGCCGGCTACCGCGCGGGCGCCGGGATTTCGCGGGCGCGCGCGGGTACCCCGGACATCCTGTCGCTGCTCGCGCTCGACGCCGCGCTGGACGTGTGGGACGACGTCGACCTCGCCGTGTTGCGGGCGAAAGGCTTGGCACTGGGCGATTTCTTCCTGCACTGCCTCGACGAGCTGCTGCCCGGCGCCGACGTCCCGACGCCGCGTGACCACGCCCGCGGCCACCAGATCTCGGTGCGCGTGCCGGACGCGCAACGGACGATGTCGGCATTGCACGAACGCGGCGTGCTCGGCGATTTCCGCCCGCCCGACGTGCTGCGGTTCGGGCTCGCGCCGCTCTACACGCGATACGCGGAAGTGCTGCGCGCCGTCACGGCCTTGCATGAGCTGAGCTGAACGAAAAGGCGAACCGAATTCACGGAAAATCGTGGTTTTCACGGCTGAATGCATCCCGGCATAGCCCCTTCGGGTGAGCGACCGCGACAGTTCCGCGTGGTTGCCCGCTATGATCGGACCCTGCTTTTCCGCTGGTGGGCGCACCGCGGACCGGCGCGATCCCGGGCACGTGCGGCAAGGGAAACGTCGGCGCGGTTGCCGGGCGAAAGGGGCGGCGATGGCCGGCGCACGGGTTCGCGAGGTGTCGCTTTCGTATGTCGGCACGCTCCTGATCGGGGTGGTCATCGGAATTCTGCTCGCCGAATTCGGTGGCCTGTTCGTGCGTTTCCCGGTGGAATCCGTGCTCGTGCTGGTGCTGGTCTGCTCCGTGGCCGTGCTCGGCTGGGCGTGCCGGGAGATGCTGCACGATCTCGTCCGCCGCGGCCGGCGCGGCGGCTCGGCTCGTGAGGCCGGCCACGAAGACGACCTCGACTGGCCCGCCGTGCCGCGCTTGGTCCTGCACCGCGACGGCGACTCGCGTCCGAACGGCGTTCGGCGCTGAAAAGTGGTAATCGCGCCGGTTCGACCGGCGATTCCGCGGCCGGTGTAGTCCATTTCACGCCTTTTCGTCCTCGCGTGGAGTCCGGGGCCGCGCGTAAGGTGATCGTCACGGACCGTCCGCGTGTTCCGTGATCGACCTCACCGATGAATTCGGCGTTCCTCACACGCCGTTCACGTCGCTGATAGCGCGCCGCAGGTCACGACGGCACCGCCGTCCGGCCCATTCCTCCTGCGACCAAGCTCACCCTTCCGGTGGTGGATTTTCCAAAGCCCCGCAGGGAGTTGTGAGTGGATCACGGGAACATGACCTTGATTCGCATCCGGACTTGACGTTGGTGCCCGGCCTGCCTAACGTCGTCGCGGGCGATGGACCACGGTGAGTTGATCCGGCTGGTCGGAACCGGGTGGGAAAACCCTGGGCGACCCGATTACCTTGTACTGCCGGAAGGAAAACGGACCACGGTGAAGCAGAATTCTGTTCGTCGCAGCCGCGGCTCGTCGATTCGATCACGCGTGCTCGCGATCGCGTTGATTCCGAGTCTCGCTCTCCTGCTCGTCGGCGTCGCGCTCGCCGGCTACCTGATCACCGACGCCCTGCAGGCGCGGGACTACGCGCAGAAGATCCGCAGTTCGGAAGGCCCGGGCATCCCGTTCATCCTTGCCGCCGAGCAGGAACGGCAGCTGTCGATGAGCCTGCTGGCCGGACAGTCGGACGCGCGGCAGGCGCTGCAGGCCGCGCGGCCCAAGACCGACGCGGCGGCCGCGCAGATCAGCTCGATCCTCGAAGGCAACTTCGCCGACGACAACACCGTGCCCGCGAGCGTGAAGCAGAACATCGCCACGTTCGCCGGGCTGTACTCGAAGGTGCCGCAGGTGCGCCAGCAGGTGGACGCGGGGCAGCTGCCGCTGCTGCAGACGTTCACCTTCTACGACCAGATCATCGACCAGTTCACGCAGGGCGTCGCCGGGCTCGCGCAGGCCGCGCGCGGTGCCGAGAACGCGTTCGCGCGGCTGTCGGCGATCCCGATCTTCAACGCCGCCGAGGAAATGCAGCGCAGCGACGCCCTGTCGGCCGCCGGTCTCGCCTCGGGCGGTCTGAGCGGCGACGAGCAGCGCGCGTACATCGGGCAGATCGGCGCGTACCACGCGCAGCTGGAACAGTCCGTGCCGCAGATGCTGCCGCAGGTGCGCGCGAGCTACGACAAGCTCGTGGCCGGCGCGGACTGGCGCACCGTCACCCAGGTCGAAAACGCGTTCCTGGCAGGCGAAAAGCAGCTGCCGGTGCCGCAGCAGCAGTGGCGCGACGCCGCGCACCAGGTCGCCACGACGTTGATGACGATGTTCGTGACGCAGAGCTCCGCGGCCACCAACGCGGCGATCGCCGACGCCGACACCACGCTCACCAACTCGATCATCGCCGGCGCCGCCGCGCTGCTGATCGCGATCATCGTGGTGCTGATCGCGCTGCGCCTGTCGCGCCGGTTCATCGCGCGCCTCGCGCGGCTGCGGGAGGACACGCTCGACGCGGCCGAGGTCCGGCTGCCGGAGCTGGTGGAGCGCGTGCGGGCGGGCGAGCCCGTGGACCTCGAAGAGGGCGGGCACTTCCTCGACCACGGTGACGACGAGATCGGCGAGGTCGCCGAGGCGTTCAACAAGGCGCAGCAGGCGGCCATCGCCGCGGCCGTCGAAGAGGCGAAGACGAGGGAGGGCACCAAGACGGTGTTCCTCAACATCGCCCACCGCAGCCAGGTCATCGTGCACCGGCAGCTGAAGGTGCTCGACGCGGCCGAGCGCAAGCAGGAGGACCCGGACCAGCTGGACACGCTGTTCCAGCTCGACCACCTCTCGACGCGGGCCCGCCGCAACGCGGAGAACCTGATCATCCTCGGCGGCGGCCAGCCCGGCCGGCAGTGGCGCAACCCCGTCAGCCTGGCGGAACTGGTGCGGGGCGCGGCAGCCGAGACGGAGGACTTCTCGCGCGTGAAGACGGCGGCGCTGCCTTCGGTCGCCGTGCGTGGCCCGGTGGTCGGCGACCTCGTGCACCTGCTGGCGGAGCTGATCGACAACGCGACGTCGTTCTCGCCGCCGGAGGCGCGCGTCGAGCTGCGCGGCAACGTCGTCGGCAAGGGCGTGGTGATCGAGGTCGAGGACCAGGGCCTCGGCCTGGAGAAGGAGCAGGCCGACGAGTTCAACGCGATGCTCGCCGACCCGCCGGACTTCGGGATCATGGCGCTGTCGGACGAGCCGCGGCTGGGCCTGTTCGTGGTCGCCCGGCTCGCGTCGCGCCACGGCATCTCCGTGCACCTGCGGGAATCGGCCTACGGCGGCACGCGTGCGATCGTGCTGGTGCGCCGGGATCTGCTCGCGCCGGTGGCCGACGCGACGCCGGACGTTCCCGAAGAAGAAGCCCCGGTGCCGGTGCCCGCGCAGCCGGTGCAGGACCCGGTGCGCATGAGCCGCGTCGGCCGGCGGGCGGCGCGGTTGCGTCCCGAAGCGGCTCCGGTCGCGGCGGTGGAACCGCCCGCGTACGAACCGCCGGCGCCGCCGGTCGAGCAGCCCGCTCCGCCGCGTGCCGCCCGGCCGCCGCGCCCACCGCAGCCGGCGTGGCCCGCGCACGAGCCGCGGCCGGCGCCCGAGAACGGCCGCCCCCAGCAGCCGTACCGGCCGGAAGCGCCCGGACGTCCGCCGCTGCCCCAGCGCCGGCGTCAGCAGAACCTCGTGCCCCAGCTGCGCGAGGACCGTCCGGCGCACGAGCTGCAGGAGACCCGGGAGGACACGCCGGAACTGGCCCGCAACCGGCTCACGGCGTTCCAGCAGGGCACCCGGCGCGCCCGGGAGACGGAAGTCGACTACGACGACAACAGGTACGGAGATCGCGACTGATGGCCAACAACGGCGTCAACGAGCTCGACTGGTTGCTCGACGACCTCGTCAAGCGGGTCGCCGGTGCCGAGCGGGCAGTGGTGCTCTCGTCCGACGGGCTGCTGATCGGCCGGTCGAGCAATCTGTCCGAAGAGGACGGTGAGCACCTTTCGGCCGTCGCTTCGGCGTTCCAGAGCCTCGCGAGGGGCACCGGGCGCCACTTCGGCGGCGGCAACGTGCGGCAGACGATGGTGGAGATGGACCACGCGTTCCTCTTCGTGACGGCCGCCGGCCGCGGGGCGTGCCTCGCGCTGCTGGCGAGCGCCGACGCGGACATGGGGCTCGTGGCGTACGAGATGAACCTGATGGTCAAGCGGGTCGGCGCGGTGCTCACGGCGGCACCGCGGGCCGGAGTGGTCCAGCGGACCTCGCCATGAGCGGCCGGCACGAGTCCTGGTTCGACGACGAGGCCGGGCCGCTGGTCCGCTCCTACGCCGTCACGGGCGGACGCACCCGCTCGGACACGCTCGGGCTGGACCTGATCACGCTCGTGGTCGCCATGCGCACCGCGCGCGAGGTGGCCGCGATGGAGCCGGAGTACGCGCAGATCCTGAGCCTGTGCCAGAAACCGACGTCCGTCGCCGAGGTGGCCGCGCGCGTGGACTTGCCCCTGCCTGTGGTGAAGGTTCTGCTGAGTGATCTGATCGAGCAGAACCTGGTGCTGTTCCGTACCGCGGCACCACCGACCGAAGCCCCGAACAAACACGTACTCCAGGCGGTTCTCGATGGCATCCGGAAACTCTGAACCCCGGCGCGCACTGACCGCGACGGCGGTCAAAGTGCTGATCGCCGGCGGGTTCGGGGTCGGCAAGACCACGATGGTCGGGTCGGTCAGCGAGGTCCCCCCGCTGCGCACGGAAGAGGTGATCACCACCGCGTCCGAAGGCGTCGACGACCTGTCGGGTGTGGAGCAGAAGACCACCACCACCGTCGCGCTGGACTTCGGCCGCATCACGATCAACCCCGAGCTGATCCTGTACCTGTTCGGCACGCCCGGGCAGGACCGGTTCTGGTTCATGTGGGACGAGCTGTCCGAGGGCGCGCTGGGCGCCGTGGTGCTGGCCGACACGCGGCGGCTGGAATCGTGCTTCGCCGCCGTGGACTTCTTCGAGCGGCGTGGCCTGCCGTTCATCGTGGGCGTGAACTGCTTCGACGGCGCGTACCGCTATGGCACAGAAGAGGTCCGGGCCGCGTTGGACCTCGACCCGGACGTTCCCCTGTTGCTGTGCGACGCCCGTGATCGGGAGTCCACCAAGCAGGTGCTGACGATCCTCATGGAGCACGTGATGAAGCACAACGACCTGGCGGCCGCGGGCTACTGACGGGCGTTCTTGACCCGGCGGCGCAGGTTGCCCAGCGCGAAGGCGCCCGGGCCGGTGAAGGCGATCGTCAGGAAGATCCACGAGTACAGCGCGGCGGGCTCGCCCATGTTCTGCATCGGCAGCAGGCTCATCGGCGCGTGGACGGTGAAGTAGGCGTAGGCCATCACGCCGGACAGCACGATCGCGGCCGGTCGCGTCGCCGCGCCCAGCAGGATCAGGACGGCGCCGACGACCTCGATCACGCTGGCCCAGAAGCCGGGGAAGCTGCCGAACGGCAGAGCCCCGCCCTGGCCGTCGATGCCGCCGAAGAAGCCGAAGCCGGCCAGGCCGTGGATCAGGAACAGGGTCGAGGTGACGACCCGGAACAGGGCCAGCACGATCGGGCGGGCCCGCTCGACGAGCTGCGGCTTCGTGGCCGACGCGGTGGACGAGGTGGCCTGGGTGCGGGTGATGGTGGTCATTTCCGGTTCCCTCCGAGTGTTTTTCCCTTTTGCCGATGCGTCGAGCGGGCTCGCCGCGGATCGACACGGGCGCGGAAACTTTTTTCGGACGGGTTTTCCGGGCGGGTTCCGGCAGACTGTCGCGATGGCTGCCAAACACAGCGCCGGGCTGCTGCTCTTCCGCCGGCGCGACGAGGTCGAGGTGCTGCTCGCGCACATGGGCGGGCCGTTCTGGGCGAAGAAGGACGAGGCCGCGTGGTCGCTGCCCAAGGGTGAGCTCGAGGAGGGCGAGGAGCCCGTGGCCGCCGCGCGGCGCGAGTTCGCGGAGGAGCTCGGCCTGCCTGCACCAGACGGTGCGTGGCTTCCTCTGGGCGACGTCCGCCAGTCGGGCAAGGTCGTCACGGCGTGGGCCGTGGAGGCGGACCTGGACCCGGCGGCGGTCGTGCCGGGGACGTTCGAGCTGGAGTGGCCGCCGCGCTCGGGGCGCAAGCAGGAGTTCCCGGAGGTGGACCGCGTCGAGTGGTTCGGGCTCGACGCCGCACGGGTGAAGCTCGTGAAGGGGCAGCGGGCGTTTCTCGACCGGCTGTCCGAAGTGGTCTAGCCCAGCAGGTCGAGGACCTCGGCCAGCGGTTTGGCCGTGAACGACGGCAGCACCAGGTCGGCGTGGCCGAAGTCGAGCACGGTGGTGATGGCGTTCGGCACGGCGACCGTGGGGATGCCGGCGGCCTTGGCGGCGCTGACGCCGTGGGGCGAGTCCTCGAAGGCGATCGCCTCCTCGGCCGGGACGTCGAGCGTGGCCAGCGCGGCGAGGTAGGTGTCGGGGCGCGGTTTGGCGGCGTGGCGGTCGCCGGTCTCGACGGAGCCGAACCGTTCGGCGAGGCCGAGGCGGGCCAGCTGGCCGTGGACCCAGGCGCCGGACGAGCTGGACGCGACGCCGAGCTTGAGGTTCCGGCTCGCGGCTTCGTCGAGGTAGCCGAGCACGCCATCGCGCGGGCCTTCGGCTTCCAGCAGCTGGTGGACCCGGGCGCGCATCGCCGGGCGCAGCTGCTCGGGGTCGATGTTCGCCACGCGTCCGGCGAGCAGCTCGAACATCGTGGCGGCGGTGTTCTGCGTGCCGATCACGGTGTGCCAGACCTCCAGCGGGAGCTCCGTGCCGTGGTCGCGGAACATCTCCTGCCACGACTGCAGCACCGCGGCTTCGGTGTCGGCCAGCGTTCCGTCGAAGTCGAAGATCAGCGCTCGCGTGGCCACCCGGTCAGCTTGCCGTACGGGTTGTCGTGGTGTCAGCGAGGTGTGAAGAACTCCGCAAGCACGGGGGCGAGGGCCGTGGCCTTCACGAGGTGGGTCTGACCCGGGAGCGTGCGGTAGGTGGCGCCCGGCAGCGTCTGGGCGAGCTGGGCCACGCCGGTCCGCATCCACTGGGGACTCTTGCCGCCGTCGATGGCGAGCGTCGGCGCGGTGATGCCCGACCAGCGTCCTTCGGGGAGTGGTTCGCCGGCTTGGTTTCCGTCCATCAAGGCGTTGTCGTAGGGGAGCGTGTGGGCGACGCGCTTGAGCTTCGGCCACGCGGGCATGAGGCGCATCATCGCGACCATGGGGGCGGGCAGTTCGATGCCGACGCGCATGAACAGGCGCACGGCTTCCGCCCGGTTGTCGTCCTTGACGGCCTGCTCGAGCTTCGCGGTGTAGTCGGCTTTGAGCGGCTTTCGCGACCCGTCGACGACGAACGGCGGCTCGTACACGGCGAGTTTGCTCGTCGGCACGCCGCGGTGGGCCGCTTCGAGCGCGAGCACGGCGCCCGAGGAGATCCCGAAGAGCCCGGCTTCGCCACCCGCTTCCTTGACGACGGCGGCGACGTCTTCCACCTCGCGCTCCACGTCGTACGGCAGCGTGTCCCCACTCTCGCCCCGGCCGCGGCGGTCGAACGTGAAGACGGTGAAGGCGCCGGCGAGTTCCTTCGCGATGGCGTCGTTGGGCGTCGAGCCGCGGTAACACATCGCCCCGTCGACGAGCACCAGCGAAGGCCCGGTGCCGACGCGGGTGTAGCCGAGGGTGGTGCCGTCGGCGGAAGTGGTGGTGGGCATGGGTTTTGCCTCTCTTTCAGTGGTTGATGGTGCGCGTGGCGCGGACCGCTGTCACGCCGAGCCACCCGAACGCGAGCGCGACGGCCACCCAGAACCCGATCACGACCACGGGGTTGGCGGACCCGCTGGCGACCCCGCCGAACGCGGCGAGGAACACGATCCCGGTGGCCCGGGAGTAGCCGGATTTTTGGACCAGGCACGCCGCGGTGAAGGCCAGGAACCCGATGCCGGCGGCGACGATGTGAAGCGCTCCGTGCCAGGAGATCGCGGCGCCGGCGGGGTCGGCTGTGAAGACCCCGGCCGCGATCAGGCCGGCGCCGAAGATGGCGATCAGCGTGCTCCTGAGCCCCTTTGCGCAGGCGAGGACGAGCAGCCCGGTGACGACGAAGTTGGCCACCTGGATCCACCCGTGCGGCCCGATGGCGAGCAGGCTGACGTCGTTCCTTGCGAGGTCGAACCCCGGCCGGGTGAGTGCTTGGGCGAGGGCCGTCCCGAGGTAGACGGGTCCGGCGGCGATTCCTGCGGTGAGCAGGGCTTTGTCCGTGCTGCGTGGCCGGTTTTTCGGTCTCTGTTCGACGGTGGTCATGGCGAGTCTTCTCTCGGGACCGGTGAGGTGTTGTGGAGAACGTTGTCACCGATGGTTTATATTGTCAAGACAAAAAAATTAGTCGGTAGGTCAGTGGGGGGGGGGGGGGGGGGGGGGGGGGGGGGGGGGGGGGGGGGGGCGTCGGCCGAGGCCACACGATGCGGTTGAGCGCGGCGGACCGAAGCACTCGCCGGACCTGCTCGAGTCACGGCGGTCGATGCTGCTTGGCAGGGTTGAGATCGGCGAATTCACGACCGATCGAGGTGCGCGACGGATCGCTGGATCGCACCGACGCCTTCGCCTGACCTGGCGTTGCTCAAGTCAGGCCAGGCGATCGCGGGTCGGTCGTGCCCAGGTCGGGCATGCTCGCCAGGCCGGGGACCAGCGAAGGCTGCCCTGCCGAGCGAACCCACGGCCGCTGTTCCAGCCCGAATCGCTCGCCCGCCCGGGCGGCCGACAGTCGCTGCACTCAGGCCTGGCCCCGAGACAAACTCGGCGGGGCGGGCCGCTGCGCCGCGCCGCGACACTTGCCCGGCCGGGCGGCGGGGCGTGGCTGTGCTCGGGCGGGGCCTGGTGCTGGGGCAAGGTGTGCGGGGCGGGCCGCTGTGCCGCGCCGGAGCGCTCGCCCGACCGGGCGGCCGAGAATCACGGTGCCCAGACCGGTCCCGGCGGCTGGGTTGAGATCGGGGCGGGCGGGGAGGGTCAGGCAGGCGCGGTTGGCGGTGTCAGGGTGGGCGGACGAGGGGCTGTGGTGCCTCGGTCAGGCGTGCTCGCCGGTGCAGGGGCGGCGAAGGCGAGCCAGTCGGGTGGCGTAGGAGCCCTTCGGTCGTGCCGAGGCACTTGTCTGACCCGATGTTGCTCGTGCCAGGTCTTGGTGGCCGGCGGTGCTCAGGCCGGATCTGGTGGCCGGGTTGTGGTCGGCGCCGCCCAGGTCGCTGGCGTCGCGCCGGAGTGCTCGCCCCGCCCGGCGTCGCTCGCGTCAGGCGGGGCGGTCTTGCGCCAGGTCAGGCGGCGCGGCGGAGGGTGAGGAGGCTGATCTCGTTGGGTGCGAACACGCGGAACGGCGGGCCCCAGAAGCCGGAGCCTCGGCTGTTGTACAGCTGGGTGGGGCCGTGGCGGGTGAGGCCCGACAGGGTGGGCTGGTCGAGGCGGACGAGGAGGTGGAAGGGCCAGATCTGGCCGCCGTGGGTGTGGCCGGAGATTTGCAGGTCGATGCCGGCCTCGCGGGCCTCGTTGACCTGCTTGGGCTGGTGGGCGAGGAGGACGACGGGGACGTCGGGATCCGCGCCGGCGAGGGCGGCGGGGAGGTCGGGGCCGTGGCCGGGCAGCCCGGAGGCCGCGCCGGTGGGGTCGTCGATGCCGGCGAAGAGGATGCGGTCACCGCCGCGCTCGACGAGGGTGCTGCGGTTGTGGAGGGTGTCCCAGCCGAGGCTCGCCATGTGGTCGAGCCAGGCCTGCGCTTCGCCGAAGTACTCGTGGTTGCCGGTGATGTAGAACCGCCCGAGGCCGGCCTGGACGCCGCCCAGTGGGTCGACCTGCTTGCGCCGCTTGGCGACCGACCCGTCGGCGAGGTCGCCTGCGTGGCAGACGACGTCGGCCTGCAGCCGGTTTACCTCGGCGACCAGCTTTTCCGACCACTTGGTGCGGTCGAGGGGGCCGTAGTGCGTGTCGGTGATGACCGCGATGCGCAGGCCGTCGACGCCCGCGCCCAGCCGCGGGATCACCACGTCCGTTTCCTTCACCGGCGGCACCCGCATCGCGACCCGGTTGCCGACCACGAGCAGCACCACCGACACCGCCAGGCTCGCCGCCGCCACGATCCGCGGCCGCGCGGGGTCGTCGACGCCCGCGGCCAGCAGCGCCAGCCTCAACACGTGTCCGAGGACGCTCCACGTGAACAGCACCCAGATCGTGCCGAGCATGACATCCCCGGCCCGCGCCGCCGCGTCACTCTGCCGCGGCCCGTGCCCTTGGAACATCAGCACCGGGAACGCCACCATCGCGCCCGCGAACACCACCGTCCCCACGACGGTCCCCGCCACCGGCCACCCCGGCAGCAACACGAACACCGACCAGGGCTCCCCGAACAACAACAGCAACGCAACAACCAGGGCGGCCGCCCGACGAACCCGACGCATCACGGTCGTCCCTTCGACATGGTCTACCCAGAGTAGCCGGACTCGGGGGCTAACGGCCCAATGGGCTGTTAGGGCTGCTTCGAGCCGGGTGAGTCGGGTCGGTCGTGGTGCCGCCGCTGAGCCGGCGGACCACTCCGAGACCACCCGATTCAGTGACTGCGTTGTCGATCAGGTGTTCGATACAGTTTTCGACATGAAGTCCTCCACTGCTCACACAGCCACCGAGATCTCCCGACGTCTGGCCCTGTCCCACGCCGAAACCGAAGCTGTCACGGCTCTTCACGCTGCCCTTGCATCCCACCTGCCGACCACCCTCACCGCCCTCCGCAACGGCACCATCGACATCATCACCGCCGCCGGGATGGCCTACCTCGCCGGTTTCCTGTCGGCCGGCCAAGCCCACCTCGCCACGGAAATCCTCACGCCTGGCCGCCATGAATGGAGGTGGGTCACGTAGCGTGGACGCTCTCTTGTGGACAGTGCAGCCGGCCGCACTGTCCACGTAGGAGTATCCCGCGAGTCTTGGACAATCGCCCGCTCCGGACGGCCGCAACCAACCTCGCCTTGTGTTGCGCGAATTCTGCGGCGACGAACGTAGGTGAGAAAGGAGCTGTCGAGAATGTCATCAACAAAGGTGCCAACGACCTGGACGGAGGTGGCGCACACAGAGAACCGGCACGACGGGTGAAACGCCCCGGAGGTCTCCACACCCTTGAGGCGAGGCTCGCCGTGGCCTGGCCACGCCATCGCCCGGCCGGTCAGCGGTAGGGAGGAACCACGAGGCGCCTCATGCCTGCAAGGTTACTCCTGGCGACGGGAAAACTCCCGGCCGCGGGGCGATTCCTGCCTGCGGGGCGCTATTCACGGCGGGGAGCTCCTGGCTGCAGGGTGATTCCTGCCTGCGGGGCGACTCGTTGCGGCAGGGAAACTCCCCGCCGCGGGGCGGCTCCTGCCTGCTGGGCGTTCCTCATGACAGGGAAACTCCTGGCTGCGGGGCGATTCCTGCCTGTGAGGCGACTCGTCGCGATGGGGAACTCCTGGCCGCCGGGCGGCTCCTGCCTGCAGGGCGTTCCTCACGACAGGGAAACTCCCGGCCGCAGAGCGATTCCTGCCTGCGGGGCGGCTCCTCGCGACGGGGGAACTCCCCGCCGCGGGGTCGGCTAGCTCCTGGCTGCAGGGTGATTCCTGCCTGCGGCGTGACTCCTCGCGGCAGGGAAACTCCTGGCCGCAGGACGACTGCGCCTGCAAGGCGGCTCCTCACCACCGGGGAACTCCTCGCCGCACGGCAACTTCTCGCCACAGGGGACCCCTGCACGCAGGGGAACCCCTCCCCACGCGGAAACCCCTCCCCACGCGGAAACCCCTCACCACGCGGAAACCCCTCACCGCAGGGACCCCTCCACGGAGGGAACCCCTCACCACACGGCAACCCCTCCCCGCACGGAACTCCCCACCACAGCGAAACCCCTCACCGCAGGGCGGAGCCGGCGTGGGTGCCGGCCAGGTGGCCGAGGCCGAGGGCGGACAGGAGGCCGTTGCCGGAGCTGTAGCCGGCGCCGCCGGTCAGGCCGCTGATGCCGGTGGCGGTGCCGCCGACGGCGTAGAGGCCGGGGAGGGGGCCGGTGGCGGTAGTGGGGCGGGCGTGGGCGTCGACGAGGAGGCCGCCCTGGGTGTGGAAGAGGCCGGGGACGGAGCGGACGGCGACGTAAGGCGGCTGGAGCGGGCCGAAGCCCCAGTCGGTGCGGTCCCAGGGGTCCTGGGCGGTGCCGGAGGCGGCCGACGCGGCGGAGGCCAGAGTCGTGGAGAGGGAGGAAGGGGAGACGCCGCAGAAGGTGGCCAGGTCCGTGACCGTCGCGCATTCGCGGGCGCCGCCCAGGGCGACGAGTTCCGCGAACTCCTGTTCGTGGCTCGCCACGTAGTCGCGGATCTTCGTGTCGAACACGACGTGCCACGGACCGGGCGTCCCGAGCACGGCGTCGGCGTAGCCGGAGTAGCCGCGGGTTTCGTCGCCGAAGCGTTGGCCGGCGCCGTTGACCAGGACGCCGCCCATTTCGACCGTGGTCCACGACGTGATGGAGCCGTGGGGGTAGGCGACGGCCGCGTATCCCTGGTAGGCCGTGGCGTTACCCAGGCGGGCGCCGAGCGCGAGGGCCCACTGCAGTGACTCGCCCGTGCTGCCGTGGGAGCCGAAGTACTCGAAGCCGGCGATGTCCGGGGCCCACTCGCGCAGCAGGTCGCGGTTGGCCGCGAAACCGTTGCCGGCCAACACGACGGCGTGCGAGGTGATCTCGTACGTGCCACTGCGCGGGCCGGAGACGCGCACGCCGGTGACGCGGCCGTCGTCGTCGTGGAGCAACGCGGCCACGGGCGTGTGCACGAGCACCTCGGTGTCCGTCGCCCGTACGGCGCGCAGCAGGTCGGCGACGAGGTCGCGGCCCTTGCGTGACGGTGGGGCGTGCAGGCGCGGCACGGAGTGGCCGACGTGTTTGTAGTCGGTGATCAAGCGCAGGTCGACGCCGTGTGTGTCGATCAGCCACTCCACCAGCGCGGCCGACCCCGCGGCGAGCAGGCGGGCGAGGTCGTCGGCGTCGTGGCTGCCCGACTGGGCCAGCAGGTCCGTCGCGAGGCGATCGGCGGAGTCGCCGATGCCCGCCGCGGCCTGGAAGCGCGTGCCGGCGCCGGGGACGGAGCCCGTGGACAACGCGGTGTTCCCGCCCGCGTGCTCCGCCTTCTCCAGCACGACCACACTGGCGCCGGCGTCGTGGGCCGCCAGGGCGGCGGTGAGGCCACCACCGCCGGCCCCGACCACGATCACGTCGACGTCGGTCATGCCGAGACCTCCGAAAGGGCCGCGAGGATCCGGTCCGTGCTGGCGACGTCCGCGTACTTCTGCGCCATGTCGAACAAGTTGGCCTGGTGCACCGTCGGCGTGCGGTCGTACACGGCGTCGTGCGGCACGGCGACGCGGAAGTTGTACGCGAACGCGTCGACCACACTGGACCGCACACACCCGCTGGTGGTACAGCCGGTGACCACCAAAGTGTCCACGGCCCGGTCGATCAGGTAGCTCACCAGCGGCGTCCCGAAGAACGCGCTCGGGTGCCGCTTCGGCAGCAGCACGTCACCCTCGGCCGGCGCGACCTCGGCGACGAACTCGTACCCCTGCGAAGGAACGTCCATGATGGACGGCACCTTCGCGCCCAGCCGGCCCGAGTCGTACGAAGCTTTCGGGGCCACATAAGGGTAGAGCACCGGCCAGCCGGCAGCCCGGAACGTCGTGAGCAACCGGCTGATGTTCGCCACCGCGTCCCAGCCGGCCTGGCCGCAGCTCGTGCGGTAGTCCTCGGCCACCGACTCGAAGAACGGCTTCGGCGAGTTTCCCACAGTGCGGTACTGCACGTCGATGATCAGCAACGCCGGCCGCTCGCCCAAACCCGCGGGCTTGCCGAACCCCGCGGCCTCGTAGCGGGCCTCGTCGTCGGCGGTGATCACGTCGGACCACGGACGGTCGCTCACGCCGAAACCTCCTGCTTCGCACCGAAACCCAGCGCGGCACGGCCACTGTTTCGCCGCGCCAGGAACTGCCCACGCGGGCCCTGCACCGCGCCGTCGCGCACGGTGAACTCACCGCCGAGAATGGTGTGCTGCACGCTCACCTTCGACTCCCAGCCCTCCCACACCGAATACGCGGCACCGGAATGCTGCGTCGCCGCCGCGACGGTGCTCGGCCGGTTCGGGTCCACCACGGCGAAATCGGCGTCCGCACCGATCCGGATCGCGCCCTTGCGCGGCCACAGGCCGAACAGCTGCGCCGGACGCGTGGCCGTGAGGTCGACGAGCCGCTCCACCGGAATCCCCCGGTTGAAGTGCCCTTCGCTCAACAGCAGGGGCAACAGCGTTCCGGTACCGGGGAAACCGGCCGACGCGCTCCACAGATCCTTGTCCTTCGCGCTGAAATGCCGCGGCACGTGGTCGGAGCCGATCACGTCGACGCGCCCGTCGGCCACGGCCTCCCACAACGCTTCCCGGTCGTCACGCGTCCGCAGCGGCGGATTGACCTTGCCGCGCGAACCGAGCCCGGAGTCAATGCCGAGCGTGAGGTAGTGCGGGCACGTCTCCACGAACACGTCGGGGTACTCCGCACGCTGGCGTTCCAAGGCCGAAAGCGCTTCCCGGCTCGTCACGTGCACCGCGTAGCTCGACGCGCCCACCACGCTCGCCAAGTACGCGACCCGGCCCTCGGCTTCCGCCTCCACATACGGCGGACGCACGGCGTGCCAAGCGTCCAGGCCGGCGTCGGGGTCCTTGCTCAGCCGCTCGCGCAGCCGCCACACGAGCTCGATGTTCTCGGCGTGCTGGGCGATCATCGCGCCCGAGTCGGCGGCGGCCTGCAGCGCGTCGAACAGGAACGAGTCGTCGTTGCCGGGCAGGTTGAGGTACGCGCCCTCGTTGCCGCGGAAGTTGGTGAACACCTTGAAGCTCGACACGCCGAGGTCACGCGCGTAGTGGCCGATGTTCTCGACGTGCTCGGGCGTCACCACGCAGAAGTGGAAGCCGAAGTCGGTGTGCGCGTGCTCGGCCATCAGGTCGCGCGCGGCCGGGAACAGCTCGTCGTAGGGCTGCGGGCTCATGAGGTACGCCAGCATCGTGGTGACGCCGCCGGCCGCGGCCGAAGCCGTCTCCAGCGCGGCGTCCTCGACGGTCTTGGGCACGGAGAGGTCCTGGCCCAGGTGCACGTGGGCGTCGATGGCGCCGGGCAGCACCCAGCGGCCGGTGACGTCGACGGTCTCGGTGGCGGGCAGCTCGTCGGACGGCGCGCAGATCGCGGCGATCTTCCCGTCGCGCACGCACACGTCGACCTCGCTCAGGCCGGTGCCGGGCAGCACGACCGAGCCGCCGTGGAGTCGCAGATCGTAGGGCTTCATTCGGTGGTCCTTCCCGCGTACTTCTCGTCGAGGGCGTCGAACAGCGGCTTGCGCACCAGGTTCTGCCGGTCGGCCCAGTTGATGATCTTGTCGCCGATCTCGGTGGTGTCGCCGTGGTCCATGAGGTGGCGCAACGCGATCCGCATCCCGGCGACGGCGCCGCGCATGGCCGTGTTGGCGTAGAGGGCGACCGAGAAACCCAGTGCGCGCAGCTCTTCCAGCGGCAGGATGGGGGTGAGGCCGCCCTCGACCATGTTGGCGATGTGCGGGCCGGGCACGGTCCGCGTGATCTCGGCCAGCTCCTCCGGCGAACCGGGCGCCTCGACGAACAGGATGTCGGCGCCGGCTTCGCGGTAGAGGTTCGCCCGCTCGCACGCGGCGGTCAGCCCCACCACGGCGCGGGCGTCGGTGCGCGCCACGATCAGGAAGTCCTCGGTGGCGCGCGCGTCGACCGCGGCCTGGATCTTCCCGACCATCTCGGACGCCTCGATCACCTCTTTGCCGGTGAAGTGGCCGCACCGCTTGGGGGAGACCTGGTCCTCGATCTGGATCGCCGTGGCGCCCGCGCGTTCGAGCGTGCGCACGGTGCGCTGCACGCCGAGCGCGTTGCCGAACCCGGTGTCGGCGTCGACCACGAGCGGCAGGGACACCGCGTCGCGCGTCGCCTCGACGTGGCCGGCCAGCTCCGGCAGCGAGAGCAGGCCGACGTCGGGGGCACCGAGGTAGGTGTTGGTGATCCCGGCACCGGAGAGGTAGACGGCTTCGAACCCGGTCTCTTCCGCGACCCGGGCGGTGAGCGCGTTGGGCGCACCCGCCAGGAGCAACGGCGCCTGGTCGCGCGCCGCCACCCGCTCGCGCAACCGGGCACCCAGAGAACTAGTCACAGGGCTTACAACTCCTCGTCTTCCAGCCGTCCCGCGAGCCCCTTCGGGCTGTCGGGCACGGTGTTCTCGAACAGGGACAGGGCGTTTTCGAGCGAGTGCTGCAGGTGCTCGTCCATCAGCCGCGCGGCCACGTCGGCGTCGCCCGCGGCCAGGGCGCGCAGGACCTCGCGGTGCTCCTTGAACGCGTCGCGGGCCCGGCGCGGCTGGCGCCCGGATCGGGACCGGGCCAGCTGGATCTGGTTGTTGGCGTCGCCGAAGGCCCGCAGGATGGACTGGTTGCCCGACAGCGCGACCACGCGGTGGTGGAAGTCGAGCTCGCCCGGGTACGCGGTGTCCACATCGGACTCCAGGACCTCCTCGGTGGCCCGCAGCAGGTCGTCGAGGTCCCGCAGGTCCTCGTTGTCCGCGCGCCGGGCCGCGAGCCGCACGGCGTGGGTCTCCAGCGCGGTGCGCAGCTCGTAGAGGTCACGAAGCTCGTCGGCGTCGAACGTGCGCACGTACGCACCGCGGTGGGGGACGACGTTGAGCAGGCCCTCACTGGCCAGCCGCTGGATCGCCTCGCGCAGCGGGCCCCGGCTGATGCCGAGCGCGCGGGCGAGCTCGACCTCGTTGAGCCGCTGCCCGGGCTGCAGCTGCCCGTCGCGCACCATGCCGCGCAGCACGTCGAGGCTGCGGCCGGCGTAGGTGTCGGTGCGTCGTTCCAGTGGGGGCGGTGTCGCCATGTCCTGCCTTCTTCGGTTGTCGTGGTTCAGCTGTCGCGCAGCGCGGTGCCGCGGGTTTCCTTCATCCGCACCGCTGCCGCAAGTGTGATCAACGCTGTCACGAGCAGGAAACCGGCCGGAGCCAGGCTGCTGCCCGTGCGGGCGATCAGCCAGGTGCAGATGTAGGGCGCGGTGCCGCCCACGGCCGTGCTGGCCAGGTTGAACCCGAGCGCGATGCCGCTGTAGCGCACGCGGGTGGTGAACAGCTCCGCGAACGTCGAGAACGCCACCGCCATCAGCGCGGATTCGGGCAGCCCCAGCACGATCTGGGCGAGCAGTGCCGGCACGTAGTGACCTGCGTTCATCACCATGAACACCGGCACGGTGAGGATTAGCGTCGCGATCGTGGCGCCGAGGAACACCGGCCGGCGCCCGACGCGGTCGGACAGCGCGCCGAAGAACGGCATGGCCGCGCACGAGACGATCAGCGTGACCGTGGTCGACCAGAACGCCTGCTTCGGGCTGAACCCGCCCACGCGCTGCAGGTGGATCGACGCGTACACGTAGACCACGTAGTACAGCGCGAACAGCAGGATCGACAGGCCGAGCGTGCGCACCAGCGCCCCGCGGTGCGACGTGAACAGCTCCCGCACCGGCGCCTTCGCGACCTCACCCTGGGCGGCCAGGTTGTGGAACTGCTTCGAGTCTTCGAGCTTGAGCCGGATCCACACGCCGACGGCGCCCAGCGGCAGGCTGAGCAGGAACGGCAGGCGCCAGCCCCAGTCGGTCATCTGCTGCTTGGTGAGCACGGTCGTCAGCGTCGTGACCACGGCCGACGCGAGCAGCGCCCCACCGAGCGCGCCGAACTGGACGGTGGAGCAGAGGAAGCCGCGGCGGTGCGCCGGGGCGTATTCGGCGACGTACGACGCGGCACCGCCGACTTCGCCGCCGGCCGCGACACCCTGCACACACCGGGCCGTGACCAGCAGGAACGCGGCCGCGCTGCCGATCGCCGCGTACGTGGGGAGCACGCCGACGGCGAACGTCGCGGCGCACATGGCGAGCACCGTGGTGGCCAGCATGCGCTTGCGGCCCAGCCGGTCGCCGAGGTGACCGAAGATCAGGCCGCCCAGCGGACGCAGCGCGAACGCGGCGGCGAAGGTGGCCAGCGTGGCCAGCAGGGACGCGGTGGGGTCGACACCGGAGGCGAAGAAGACGACGGCGAGCACGGTCGCGAGGTAGCCGTAGATGCCGAAGTCGAAGTACTCGACGATCGAGCCGACCAGACCGGCGGCCACGACCCGGCGGTCGACGCCCGCCGGGCCGGCGGTGACGGTGTCACCGACCGCTGACGTGCGGTTTTTCATGATTTCCGCCTTCCAGGCAGAACCGGGGGGACTCGGATGCGAGAACGATAGGTAGCTCCCTGTCTGCTGTCAACAGTTTGCAGCCGACAGGCGGTGGCTCGATCGGTGCCGGACGACCGCCGAGGAGTGCCGGCGTCACGAAAGACATCGAATCCGTTGTCCTGGCGGGAAAACTGCCGCCCACGATCGGTCGACGGCGGCTCACCCCGGCGGCGGTGCCCCGGCCGGGAGCCCCGGCGTTGACTGAGGCGCATGCGGCGTTCGACGGCGTTCTTCGGCCTGCTCGTCCTCTTCCTGACCCAGCTCGTCTCCCCGGCACAGGCGGCCGCCTGGTCCCCAGGCCCGGCCCAGTACGCCGTGACCGAGACGAACGACGTGCCCGTCACGATGGCCGACGGCACCGTGATCAAGGCCGACGTTCTGCGGCCCGACGCGCCCGGCGCCTATCCCGTGCTGCTTGCCCAGACGCCGTACGGCCGCGCCGACCTGCACGAAGACCTCTCCTACTTCGTCCAGCGCGGGTACCTCGCGGTGATCACCGACGTCCGCGGCACCGGCGGCTCGGGCGGGCAGTGGGTGCCGTTCGCGCCGATCGAACGACAGGACGGCGCCGCCCTGGTCCGGTGGGCGGCGGCGCTGCCCGGCAGCGACGGGTACGTCGGCCTCAACGGCGGCTCCTACGTCGGCATCAACCAGCTGACCACCGCGGCCGCCGTCGGCCCGAACTCCCCGCTGAAGGCGATCTTCCCCGTGGTCGCGGGCAACGACCTCTACCGCGACCTCGCCGCGATGGGCGGGCTGCCCAACGCCGAGTTCATGCCGCTGTGGGAGCTGCTCACCGGGCTGCGCACGGTCACCCAGCCCGTGCTCGACGCGCTGAACAGCGGCTCACCCGCCGCGCTGCTGGCGGCGCTGACCACCGAGCTGCAACACCTCGGCGGGCTCGGCGCGGGCACGTTGCCCCTGCTCACGGGCGAGTTCACCGGCGGCGAGCAGGCCTTCGACGAGGACTACTGGCAGTCGCGCAACCCCGCCAACGTGCTGGGCGACGTCGTGGCGAACGGCATCCCCGCGTACCTCGTCGGCGGCTGGAACGACCTCTTCCAGCGCGGCGCCCTCATGAACTACGCGGCGCTGCAGAACGCGTGGGCCGGCCGGCCCGTGACCGCGCCGATGGCCGCCGGGCAGACGGCGACCAGTCGCTACCAGCTTTTGATGGGCCCTTGGTACCACGACCCGACCGGCGACATCGACCTGCACCCGATCGAGCTGGCCTGGTACGACCACTGGCTCAAGGGTGTCGACACCGGGATCACCGACACCACGAAACCCTTGCACGCCAACGTGTTCGGCACCGACACCTGGGTGGACACCACGACGTACCCGTTCACCGGCGCCCAAGCCACCACCTACTACCTCGGTGGCGGACGCACCGGCACCGCACCGCGCTCGGCCAACGACGGCACGCTGTCGACCAGCCCGGGCTCGGGCGGCGGCACGGACTGGATCACCTGGACGCCGACGTCGAGCACCTGCACGCGGTCCACCGCCCAGTGGCTGGGCGGATTCCTGCCCAACCCCGCGTGCGACACCACGAACCTCGACCGCGAACACGGCCCCGGCTCGCTCGTCTACACGTCCGCGCCGCTGACACAGCCGAGCGTGCTCGCCGGGCCGATCACCGCATCGATCTCCGCGCAGGCCAACACGCTCGACACGACGTGGGTGGTGACCGTGACCGACGTCGGCCCGGACGGTTCGTCCAAGCCGCTCACCGAAGGCGCGCTGATCGGTTCGCAGCGGGAGACCGACTCGGCCCGCAGCTGGTACAGCTCCGACGGAAAACTCCTGATGCCCTACCACCCCTACACCCGGCAGTCGGAGAAATGGGTGGTACCCAACGAAATCACGCGTTACGACGTCGAGGTGTTCCCCACGTTCGCGCAGCTCGCGGCCGGACACCGGATCCGCGTGGTGCTGACGACGGCCGACACCCCGCACCTCACGCCGACGCTCACCCAGCTGCCCCGCCTGCTCGGCGGCATCTACCAGGTGAAGACGCCCGCGTCTTCGATCACGCTGCCGCTGGCGCCGCTCTCGGCGTTCACCGGGTGACGCGCCAGCTCTCCACGATCTCGTCGACGTCCAGCGGCATCGCGCGCAGCGGCGGGCCTTCCTGCGGCCGGCGGTGGGTTTCCCGGATGCGCTCGTTGAGGTCTTCCACGATCTCGCGCACGCGCTTCTCGGTGCGCACCTTCGCCAGTTTCGCCGGCAGGTCCTGGATCTCGCGCGGGATCGCGAGTGACGGCGGCAGGAACGAGCCCGGGTCCAGGTCGCCTTCGCGGGCGCGGCGCAGGGCCCAGTCCGTGGCGGCGTCGCGGCCCGTCGGGGGCGGCAAGGGCTTGCCGGCGCCGGGCAGGTCGTCGAACTCGCCGCGCGACTGGGCGGCGGAGATCAGGCGGTCGACCCAAGATCCGAAGGACACGCCGGGGGGTTTGCGCTCGGTCACTCGAACACCTCCGATCCCCACCCAGCGTAGCCGGGCCGGGAGCGTCGCGGATGGGTCGAAGGTCCCGAACCGGCAGGTAGGATCCCCGGCAACCGATCAGCGCCGGGGCAGGGGAGGGGGCTGCGACGATGACCGTCGAGCAGAACAGCGACAACCGCGCCGCGGAGGCTGAGCAGATCGACCGGACGCTGGCGTTGCTGTGGCGCGAACGGTCCACGCCCGCCGCCGAACCCGCGCGCGGGCGCCGGCCGACGCTCACCGTCGGGCAGATCGTGGCCGCGGCCATCACGGTCGCCGACGCCGACGGGCTCGTGGCCACGTCGATGCACCGCGTCGCCAAGGAGCTCGGCGCCGGGACCATGACGCTCTACACCTACGTGCCCGGCAAGACCGAGCTCGTCGACCTGATGGTGGACGACGTGCTCGTCGAGCGCGGCCTGCCCGGCCCTGGCCAGCCCCGGACGGGTGACTGGCGCGCGCAGATCCGGCTGTACTCCGAGCGCACGCGCGAAGCCCACCGCCGCCACCCGTGGCTTCGCGAGATGTCGCGCGTACGCCCGGCGCTCGGCCCGGGCCAGCTCGCCGGCCAGGAGTACGTGCTGTCCACCGTGGACGGTCTGGGACTCGCGCCACGCGAAACCGTGGCCGCCGCCAACAGCATCACGGCCTACGTGGACGCCAACGCGGCGCTCGAGGCCGAGAGCATCCACCTCGAACGCAGCACCGGCCAGTCGAACGACGCGTGGTGGGACCAGCGATCTTCCTTCTGGGGCAAGTACTTCGACCTCACCGCGCACCCGGCGATGAACCGCGCGTGGCTCGGTGGCGGCTTCGACCAGGGCGCGGGCGAGCAGGCGGCCGAGGCCTGGGAGTTCGGCCTCGACCGGCTGCTCGACGGCATCGAGCTGCAGGTCAAGCGGTGCCGCGCGCCAGAGCCCGGGCGATGACGTTGCGCTGCACCTCGCTCGTGCCCTCGCCGATTTCGAGGATCTTCGCGTCGGCGTAGAACCGTGAGATGGTGGACTCGCGGATGAAGCCGTAGCCGCCGTGGATCTGCACGCTCTGGCTGGCCGCGCGATTCGCGACCTCCGACGCGTACAGCTTCGCCATCGCCGCCGCGGTGCTGAACGGGCGGCCCTGGTCGCCGAGCCACGCCGCGTTGTACACGAGCCAGCGCGCCGCCGCGATCTCCGTGGCCATGTCCGCGAGCTTGTGCCCCACGGCCTGGAACCGGGTGAGCGGCTGGCCGAACTGCTCGCGTTCGCCGGCGTGGCGCACCGCGAGGTCGAGGGCCTTCTGCGCCAGCGACAACGACAGCGCGGCCACGCTGATGCGCCCGCCGTCGAGGACTTCGAGGAACTGGCGCAGGCCGTTGCCCTCCTCGCCGATCAGGTGGTCGTCGGGCACCCAGCACCCGGAGAACACCAGCTCGCGCGTGTCGAGCGCGTGCCAGCCGAGCTTCTTCAGCGGCTGGCCCTTGGTGTAGCCCGGGGTGCCGTCGGGGACGAAGAAGGTGCCGTAGCGTTTCGCGCCGCCGTCGTTCTCGCCGGTCAGGGCCAGCACGGTGACGCCGAGGCTCATCTCGGTGCCGGCGTTGCTGATGAACATCTTGGTGCCGTCGAGCAACCAGCCGCCGTCGGCGCGCCGGGCGCGGGTGCGGATGCCGGCCGCGTCCGAGCCCGCCGTGGGTTCGGTGAGGCCGAAGGCGCCGATCGCTTCGCCGGACGCGAGCGGCCGCAGCCAGCGTTCCTTCTGTTCGTGGGTGCCGAACGTGGCGAGCGGCAGGCTGGCGATCGTCGAGTGCGCGTTCCAGGCCGACGCGATCGACTGGTCGGCCGCGCCCAGCTCCTCCATCGCGGCCACATAGGACACGAAGCCGGCGTTGGCGCCGCCGTACTTCTCGTCCACGAGCATGCCCATGAGCCCGAGCTTGCCCAGGTCGTGGAACACCTCCGTGGGGAAGTGGCTGCGCTCGGACCAATCGGCGGCGTGGGGCGCGATCTCCTTCGCGGCGAAGTCCCGGCAGAGCTGCTTCAGCGCGACAGTTTCCTCGGGCAGGTCGAAGTCCATCAGTGCTCCTCGGGCTTCAGCAGGATCTTGAGGTGGCTGCCGCGGTCGGCTTCGAGCTCGGCGAACGCGTCGCGCCCGGCCGAGAGCGGCCGCACCCCGGTGAGCATCGGCGTGGCGTCGAGCCGGCCCGTGGCCATGAGGTCGAGCACGCGCGGGATGTCGAAGTTGTAGCCCAGCGAGCCCAGCACCGTGCGCTCGAACGGGACGATCTGCGTGATCGGCAGCGCCGCGCTGGCACCGCTGATCCCGCACAGCACCGCGCGCCCGCCCCGGCGCACGGTGCTCACGGCCAGCTCCACCAGGTCCGGACGGCCGGTCGCCTCCACCACCACGTCGGGCCCGACGCGGCCGGTGCGCAGGAAGACTTCGCGTCGCACATCGGTCTTCGCCGGGTCGTACACCTCGGTCGCGCCGATCTCGGCGGCCTTGCGCGCGCGGTCGGGCACGGGCTCGCTCACGTAGAGGCCCGCCGCGCCCGCGAGCTTCGCGGCCAGCAGCGCGGCGATCCCGATCGGACCGGCACCGAGCAGGAGGACGTTGTCACCCGGTTGGACGTTCGCGCGCCGGACGGCGTGCAGGCCCACGGCGAGCGGCTCGGCCAGGGTCGCCAGCTCGTCGGAGACGCCGTCGGGGATCGGCACGAGGCCCTCGACGGGCACGGTGACCTTCGACGCGAACCCGCCGTCGGCGGCGAGGCCGATCGAGCCGCCCTTGGCGCAGATGTGGTATTCGCCGTGGGTGCACCAGCGGCACACGCCGCAGCGCAGGCACGGGTCGACGGCCACGCGCGTGCCGACCGTCACCCCGGGCACGGCCGAGCCGAGCGCCACGACCGTGCCGCTCATCTCGTGGCCGAGGGTGAACGGCGGTTCGAGGCCGGTCAACGGGTGCGGCCCGGTGCGGATGAGGTTGGGGCCGTGCGCGAACTCGTGCAGGTCGGTGCCGCAGATCCCGCAGTACGACACGGCGATCACCGCTTGACCCGGCGCCGGCGCCGTCGGTTCCGGCACGTCGTCGAGGCGCAGCTCGCCCTTGGCGTGCCAGCGCAGCGCGTGCACGCGACCACCTCCGAACTGGAGTTGTTTTTTCGAACAGTCGGTACAAGAATCGTGGTTCCCGGCGTGATGTCAAGGGCCGGGGCGAAAACCGGTGAACGGCAAGGGCAGGAGCGTGATGACTTCCACCCGGGTGAGCGACCTGGCAACGGCATTCGACGGCGACCCGAGCGCATTGGCCGAGATGTACCGGCGGATGCGGCTGATCCGGCAGTTCGAGGACCGCGCGTCGAGGCTGTACCGGAACAACGAGATCCCCGGCTTCCTGCACCTGTCCATCGGGCAGGAAGCCTCGGCGGTCGGCGCGTGCCGGCCGCTGGACGATCGGGACGTGATCACGTCCACCCATCGCGGGCACGGCCACTGCATCGCGAAAGGACTCGACGTCGAGGGCATGTTCGCGGAGCTGATGGGCAAGGAGACCGGCACGTGCCGGGGCCGCGGCGGGTCGATGCACATCGCGGATCCGCGCAAAGGGATCTTCGGAGCCAACGGGATCGTCGCGGCGGGACTGCCGATCGCCGTCGGCGCGGGCACGGCCGCGCAGTTGCGGGCTCAGGGCGGCGTGGTGCTGGCGTTCTTCGGCGACGGCGCCGTGGCCCAGGGCATGTTCCACGAAGCGGCGAACCTCGCCTCGGTGTGGCGGCTTCCGGTCATCTTCTTCTGCGAGAACAACAAGTACGCCGAGTTCTCGCCGATCGCGACGCAGACGCGCGCGTCGCTCGCCGACCGCGCGCCGGGGTATGCGATGGACTACCACCACGTGGACGGCAACGACGTCGCCGCCGTCGCCTCGCTCGTCGACGGCTTGGTGCGCGAGCTGCGCGAGGGCGGCGGGCCCGTGCTGGTCGAGGCCGACACGTACCGCTGGCACGGCCACTACGAAGGCGACCCGGAGAAGTACCGGGAGCCGGAGGAGCTGGCGGAGTGGAAGGAACGCGACCCGCTGGTGCGGCTGGCCGCGCGGCTGCGCGAGCTGGGCACGGACGTCGCCCCGATCGATTCCGAGGTGGACGCCCGGGTCGAGGCGGCGGTCGAGGCCGCGCGTGCCGCAGACGAGCCGTCGCCGGACACGCTGCACCACTTCGTCGGCGTGCCGCGTGAGCCCGTGCCCGAGCCGGCCGAGGCGACGGGCGAGATCTTCCGGACCATGGACGCGATCCGCGGCGCGCTGGAGTACGAGCTGGCGCACGACGAATCCGTGTTCCTGGCCGGCATCGACGTCGGCGCCGGCGGCAACGTCTTCGGCCTGACCAGGGGGCTCGCCGACAAGTACCCCGGCCGCGTGCGCGACACCCCGATCTCGGAAAGCGCGATCATCGGCGCCGGCGTGGGCGCCGCGATGGCCGGGCTGCGGCCCGTGGTGGAGCTGATGTACTTCGACTTCGTCGGCGTGTGCCTCGACCAGCTCATGAACCAGGCCGCGAAGCTCCGCTTCATGACCGGCGGCGCCGTCAGCCTGCCCATGGTCGTGCGCACGCAGTTCGGCGCCGGGAAGTCTTCGGGGAGCCAGCACTCGCAGAGCCTCGAAGCGCTGCTCGCCCACATTCCCGGCCTGACCGTGGTGATGCCGTCGACGCCCGCCGACACCTACGGCCTCCTGCGGGCCGCCATTCGCGATCCGAATCCGGTGGTGTTCGTGGAAAACCGCCTGATGTACGGGCGAAAGGGGCCGCAGCCGCCGCCCACGCACCTGGTGCCGCTGGGCCGCGCCGCCATCCGCCGGCCGGGCACGGACGTGACGCTGGTGTCGTACTCGAAGCTGGTGCACGACTGCGTCGACGTCGCCGAGGAGCTGGCAGCCGAGGGCATCAGCGTCGAGGTGATCGACCTGCGGACCATCGCGCCGCTGGACACCGCGACGGTCCTGCAGTCGCTGGCCAAGACCGGCCGGCTGGTCGTGGCGCACCAGGCGGTGGGCGACTTCGGCGTGGGCGCCGAGCTGGCCGCCGTGGCCGCCCGCGAGGGCTTCTGGACGCTGGACGCGCCGGTGATCCGCGTGGGTGCGCAGGGGACGCCGGCGCCGTATGCGCCTTCGCTGGAACGGGTGTGGCTGCCGTCGAAGGAACGGATCGCCGCCGCCGTACGGGAATCCGCCCGCGCGTGACTACGCTGCCCGCATGGAGTCCGGCCAGGTCTCGGTGTGGGTCCCGATCGTCGTCGCGGTGCTCGGCATTCTGGGGGTGGTGAGTGGCCAGCTGATCAACGTCTGGCGCGAGGAACGCCGGTGGGCGCGCGAAGCCGTGCGGGAGGACCAGCGCTGGGCGCGGGAACGCCGGCGCGACATCGACGCCCACTGGCGTGAGAAGCGCTTCGACGTGCACATCGCGGTGCTCGCGGCCTTCCGCGACTGGGAGCGCGCGCTGGAGAAACCCGTCGCGGCGCGCGAGGCCGGCCACGAGCCCGGCGGCCTCGACGAGCTGCGCGCGCTCGACGACCGGGTGCAGGAGGTGTTGTCCAGCCTGATGATCTTCGGACCCCGGGTGCTCGCGGTCGCGGCCGACGAGGTCTACCTCGAGTTCCGCCAGAGTCACGACTACGCGCTCGGCCTGCGGGATCTCGGGGCGCCGGTGAAGAAGCAGCGCTACCTCGGCGTGCTGCTGCTCGGCCTGCGCCAGCAGGTCCGCGAGGCCCTGCAGATCACGGCGGGGCCGGACGAGGAAACCCCGGCCCGCGCTTGACTGCGGTACACGAGCAGGTCAGGCGGGGACCCGAGCGCGGAAGGCCGCCACCCGCTGCTCGAGATCCGCCACGTCGTACCCCGGGCTGCAGAACCCCGAGATCAACGTCGCGCAGTACTCGCGCGACAGGAACGCCGCGTCCCACGGACCGTCGGGACGGGCCCACTGATACGTGTGGTTGTGCAGGTTCAGGAACTGCAGCATCGCCAGCCGCGGGTCCAGCCGCCGGAACGCGCCGGAGTCCATGGCCGCCGTCAGCAGGTCCAGCACGATGCGCTCGAACTCACGGCGCTGGCGCAGCAGGCGGGCGCGGTTGGCGCCGCGCAGGTGGCGGTAGTCGTGTTCGTACACCCAGATGTGGTCGAGGCGCGCGAGGATGATGTCGAGCAGCGTCTCGGACAGCAGGCGCAGCCGCAGGACCGGGTCCTCGTCGAGGGTGGCGATGCGGCGGGCGGCGGTGAGCAGCGGGCGCAGCACGCGGTCCTGGATCTCGACCAGGAGGTTCTCCTTGGACCCGATGTAGTAGTACAGCGCGCCCTTCGCGAGGCCGGCGACCTGACCGATCTCGGCGATGCCGGTGGCGGCGTACCCCTGTTTGGCGAACAGCGCGGCGGCCTGGTCGATGATCTCCTGGCGCTTGACCTCGTAGCCGGGGCCGTGTCCCGGTGGTCTCGGCATGCTTCCCCTCCGCTGCTGGCAGACACACCACTCTAGGCGTCACGGTCGAACGTGGCCTTGCCCGGTCCGTCGCGCAGGAACGACGCCATGCCGGTGTCGCGGTCGCGCGTGGCGAACAGGCCGGCGATGAGCGAGCGTTCCAGGGCCAGGCCCGCGGCGATCGGGGAATCCAGCCCGTGGTCCACGGCCTCCTTCACCGCCTGGATCGCGAACCGGGGCCCGGCCGCGAGAACCTGCGCGTACTCCAGAGCCGCGGCGAGCGGATCCGGCGCGATCCGATCCACGAGCCCGAGGGAGAGTGCTTCCGGAGCCGCCACGCGCCGTCCGCTCATCAGCAGCTCCTTCGCCCGGGACGGACCGATGAGGCGCGCCAGCCGTTGCGTGCCGCCGGAACCCGGGATGATGCCGAGCAGCACCTCGGGCTGGCCGAGCACCGCGGTTTCCGAAGCCACGCGGTAGTCGGCCGTCAGCGCGAGCTCCATGCCGCCGCCGAGTGCGTAGCCGTTGACGGCCGCGACGACCGGCATCGGGAGTTCGGCGAACCGCGTGAACGCCTTCTGCAGTGCGCGGTTCCAGCCGAGCACCTCTTCGAACGAGAACCCCGCCAGCTGCTTGATGTCCGCTCCGGCCGCGAACACCTTCTCGCCGCCGTAGAGCACCACCGCGTGCACCTCGTCGGAGTCCGCCAGGCGCGCCGCGGTGTCGGCCAGCGCGTGGCGCATCCCGGTGTCGAAGGCGTTGAGGGGCGGGTGGTCCAGGCGGACCGTCGCGACCCTGCCGGTGATTTCGACGTGTAGCCGTTCCGTCATCACTGAAGCTCCTCACCTCACCCGGTCCGGGCTTGTCAGGCCGCGATCAGGGTCCTACAGTGCTTCCCATCACGGTTTCTTAGACCGATTGGTACACGAAACTCGGCAGCGGCACAACACACCGGAGTGATGGCCCATGGACGCAGTCGAATCATCCGTCCCCGAAGGACTTTCGGTAACTCGCGAAGAGGTCACCGACGCCGATCTGCAGGCGCTCGGCGTGAACCTCGAGCGCGATTTCCCCGGTTCCACCGCAGCGGACTTCCGCCGCTACCCGGTGCTCTCGGAAGGCGGTTGGTTCACCGTCGTCAAGCACCAGAAAACGCTCGAATCGGTGAGCCGCGAAACCGGCCCGCTGCTCGGCCCCATCGTCCTCACCTCCGACGGCCTCGACGTCAACTGACCACGAATCACCGAAAGGCGGGTAGTTCCATGATCGGAGTAGACGTCGGCGGCACGTTCACGGACGTGGTGGCGATCGCCGATGGCGAGATCAAGACCGTCAAGGTCGCCACGGACGTGCGCACCACCGAACGCGGTGTGCTGCGCGGTGCCGAAGAGGTCGGCGTGAGCGCGTCCGAGGTCTTCAACCACGCCAGCACCCACGGCCTCAACGCGATCATCACGCGGCGGCTGCCGAAGATCGCTTTCCTGACCACGCTGGGACACCGGGACATCCTCGACATCGGCCGCACCTGGCGTCCGGTCGAAGGCCTGACGAACCCCGCGTGGCGCCGCTCCTACGGCGACGCGAACCGGCCGCTCGTGCCCCGGTACCTCCGGCGGGGCATCCGCGAGCGGCTCACCGCCGACGGCGGCATCCTGATCCAGCTCGACGAGGACAACGCCCGCGAAGAGCTGGCCGTGCTGCGCAAGTGCGGCGTCGAAGGCGTGGCGATCTGCCTCATCAACGCATACGTGAACAACCATCACGAAGAGCGCCTGCGCCAGCTCGTGCACGAGGAGCTCGGCGACATCCCGGTGTCGATCTCCAGCGAGGTCTCCCCGCTCGCCAAGGAGTTCGCGCGCGCGTCGACCACGGTCATCGACGTCTTCATGCGCCTGACCTACGACGCCTACACCAAGCGCCTCGACGCCGGCCTGCGCGACCTCGGCTTCACCGGCGACCTCAACTTCGCCGACTGCGCCGCGCAGCTCGTGCGTTCCGACGTCGCGATGGAGCACCCGTTCCGGATCGTGTTCGCCGGTCCCGCGGCGGGAACCGTGTCCAGCGCCCACTTCGGCGGCCTGATCGGCGCCGGGAACCTGCTGTGCGCGGACGTCGGCGGCACCTCATGCGACATCAGCATGGTCAGCGACGGCAAGCCGTTCGTGAACACGACGTTCGAACTCGAACACGACCTGATCGTGAACGCACTGTCCAACGAGGTCTCCAGCATCGGTGCCGGCGGCGGCAGCCTCGTCACGATCAACCCGGCCGGTGAGCTGAAGGTCGGCCCCGGCAGCGCGGGCGCCGACCCCGGCCCGGCGTGTTACGGCCTCGGCGGGCAGCAGCCGACGACCACCGACACCTGCCTGCTGATGGGCATCATCGACCCCGACGGGTTCGCCGGCGGCCGCATGAAGCTCGACCCGGACCTGTCCCGGCAGGCGTTCGAGGCGCTCGACTCGAAGCTGTCGTTCGAGCAGCGCGTGAGCTACGCGTTCAACATCGGCGTGAACAACATCGCCGAGGGCGTCGTGAACATCGCCATCCAGCACGGTGTCGACCCCCGCGACTACAGCCTGGTGGCCTACGGCGCGGCCGGCCCGATGCTGCTGCCCGCCGTGCTCGACCTCGTGCACGCGGCCGAGGTCATCGTGCCGCCGCACCCGGGCCTGTTCTCCGCACTGGGCCTCGTCAGCTCCGACCTCGTCTACGCCGACAGCCGCAGCGCGTACACGCTGCTCACGTCGGAGGCGGCCGAGCAGGTCGACAAGGTCTACCACTCCATGGAAGAGCGGCTGCGCGAACGCTTGCAGGAGAAGGACCGCGACAACGTCGAATTCGTCCGCAGCTTCGACGGCCGGCTCGCCGGCCAGACGTGGGAGACGCCGTTCATCGGGGTGCCCGCCGGCACGATCGACGCGGAGGCCGTCGCCACGATGGTCGCGAACTTCCACGAGGCCTACGCCGAGCGCTCGGGCAACAAGTTCGAGGCGCTGCCCGTGCAGGGCGTGACCTACCGCGTCCAGGCCGTCGCGAAGGCCGACAAGGTCGAGTACCCGAAGATCCCGGAGCGCGCCGCGGGCGAGACCCTGCAGCCCACGCGCACGCTGAAGATCCGCTACCTCACCGAAGACGTCCTCGACGCCGGTGAGTACCAGCGCGCCGACCTGCGGGTCGGCGACCAGGTTCCCGGCCCCGCGGTCGTCCGCGAACCGCTGTCCACCACGTTCCTCGTCCCGGGTCAGGTCGCGACCGTCGGGACCTACGGCGAGCTGCGCATCCGGAAGGCGTGAACCATGACCTCTCTGAAGGACCTCGACGACGCTCAGTTCGCCGAGCTGTACGGCTCCGACCGCTTCACCGCGTCGGTCCTGTCGAGCCGCATGCGCTACATCGTGCAGCACATGTGCACCGGCCTGCTCAACAACGCGTTCTCGCTCATCCTGCGCGACTGGTACGACTTCGCGGCGACGATCTCCGGCCCGCCGGAGCAGAACTACCCGATGTCCTCGGTGAGCAACAGCCTCGCGATGTTCCTCGGCACCATGTCCGAGGCGGTGCGCAACACCATCGAGGAGTACGGCCCGGAGAACCTCGAGCCGGGTGACGTGATCATCTGCAACGACCCGTACCGCGCGGGCAACCACGTCAACGACATCTGTTTCATCCGCCCGGTCTTCCACGAGGGCAAGCTGATCTCGCTCGTCACGCTGCGCGCGCACCAGCTCGACATGGGCGGCGTGATCCCGGCGGGCTTCTCCGGCACGAAGCGCAACGTGTACGAGAACGGCCTCGTGATCGCGCCGATGCAGCTGTACCGCAACGACAAGCCGGTGAAGTCGGCCTTCAACCTGATCTTCGACAACGCCCGCTACTGCGCGCTGCTGCTGCCCGACATCAAGACGATCTACCAGAACCTGCTGCTGGGCGAGAAGCTGATCAACGAGAGCGTGGAGCGCTACGGTGTCGACGCGTACCTCGGCGCGATCCGCTACTCCACCGACGTGTCGGCCGAGTCCATGAGCAGCGCGCTCGCCGAGCTGCCCGACGGCGTGTACGAGGCCGAGGAAGGCATCGACTGCGACGGCGTCGACGACAGCGTCGAGTACAAGATCCGGCTGAAGATCACCAAGGCCGCCGACCGGATGGAACTCGACTTCTCGGGCACCTCACCGCAGGCGCGCACGTCGATCAACGCCGGCATCCTCGACACGAAGACCGCCGTCGGCGTCGCGCTGAAGTTCCTCATCGACCCGGCCACGCCGTTCACCTCGGGCGCGTACCGGCCGATCGACATCGTGCTGCCGGCGGGCACGTTCATCAGCGCCACCCCGCCCGACGGTGCGGTGTTCCTGTACTGGGAAAGCACCGGACCGGTGCTGCTCGCGGTGTTCCGCGCACTGGAGAAGGCGCTGGGGCGCAAGGCCGTCGGCGGCGACTACGGCTCGCTGAACATCCACAACGCCAACGGTGTGCTCGCCGACGGCACGCCGTGGGTCACCACCGCGCAGTGCGGCGGCGAGCACGGGCCGTGGGGTGCGACCGAAGCGGGCGACGCGGACAGCTACTCCGTGGTCTACCAGGCCAACAACCTGGACCCGGCCACGGAAGCCATCGAGTCCGAGCTGCCGGCCGTGGTGCTGCGCAAGGAGTACGCGCCCGACAGCGGCGGCGCGGGCGACAACCGCGGTGGCGCGGCGGTGCTCAAGGACACGCTGTACCTGACGGACGCGGAACACTGGTCGAGCCCGCTGCACACCAAGACCGCGAGCGGGGTCGGCGTCTACGGCGGTGAGGCCGGCGCGCTCGGCGCGACCTGGGTGTTCCACCCGGACTACAAGAACGTCACCAAGGACAAGGACCTCATCGGCACCGAGCCCGAGGTCTACGCGGGTGCCACGCCGGTCGCCGGGATGCTCGACCCGAAGACCAAGACCGTGGATCCGAACGGCGAGTACTTCTACTTCGCCAGCACGCCGGTGTGGCACACCAAGCCCAACGCGGTGTTCCGCTACCTCACCAACGGCGGTGGCGGCTGGGGTTCGCCGCTTCAGCGCGACCCCGAGCGCGTGTGCCGCGACGTGCGCGACGAGTACGTGACCATCGAGGGCGCGTACCGCGACTACGGCGTGGTGATCTCCGGTGACCCGCACGGCGACCCGGAGAACCTGAAGATCGACCTGGAAGCCACCGCCAAGCGCCGCGCCGAGCTGGCCGCGAAGTAGGGAGGACCGTTGTCCGAGAACGGGACGGACGTCGACCGGCAGAACAAGCTCAGGGAGACCTTCCTCGCCGAGCGCGGGTACTGGAACACGTTCTGGGAAGGGCTGCTGAGCCTCGACCCGGACTTCTTCGAGGCGTACCTGAACTTCTCGGCCGTGCCGTGGCGCAAGGGGGTGCTGGAGCCGAAGGTCAAGGAGCTGATCTACACCGCGATCGACGCCTCCACCACGCACCTCTACGAGCCCGGGCTGCGTCAGCACATCCGCAACGCGCTGGGCTACGGGGCCACCAAGGAGGAGATCATGGAGGTGCTGGAGCTCACGAGCGTGCTCGGGATCCACACCTGCACCCTCGGGGTCCCCGTGCTGATGGAGGAACTGGCGGCGCACGAGCAGAAGTCCGCGTGAGCCACGGAGTACTCGACCCGCGCGGCCCGGCTTCCCTGGCCGGGGCGCGCGCGGTCGTGACCGGCGCGGCGCGCGGGATCGGCAGCCGGATCGCGGTCGAGCTCGCGCTCGCCGGGGCCCACGTCACGGTGCTCGACGCCCGCGATCCTGCCGCGACCGTCGCCGAGATCACCGAGGCCGGCGGTTCCGCCGCCGGCTTGGTGGTCGACGTCACCGACCGCACCGCCGCCGCCTCGGCCATGGCCGAGGCGGCGGGGCCGGGCCAACGGCTCGACGCGCTGGTGACGTGCGCGGCCATCTACGGCGAGACGATGCGCCTCGACGAGCTGCCGGAGTCCGAAGTGGACGCGGTGCTCGGCGTGAACGTCAAGGGCACGCTGTGGTGCATCGGCGGCGCGCTGCCGTTCCTGCGGGGCCACGACGCGCGGGTCGTCTGCATCGGGTCCGTGGCGGGCAAGGTCGGCGGCGTGCTCGCCGGCCCGCACTACGTGGCCAGCAAGGGCGCCGTCCACGCGGTGGTGAAGTGGCTCGCGAAAACCGAGGCCCGCAACGGGATCGTCGCCAACGCCGTGGCGCCGGGCGTGGTGGACACGGACATGATCGTGGGCAAGGGGTATTCCGACGACTACAACCCGCTCGGCCGGCTCGCCCGGCCCGAGGAGATCGCGCGCGTCGCGGCCTTCCTGGCTTCGCCGGCGGCGAGCTACATGACGGGTGCGGTGGTCGACGTCAACGGGGGTTACGCGATGGGCTGACGCCCCGCGGAAGGAGGTCCACTGTGGACAAGACAGGCTGCGCGGTCGTCACCGGGGCGGGCTCCGGGATCGGCCGCGCCTGCGCGCTGCGCCTGGCCGAGGACGGCCGCGCGCTCGTGCTGCTCGACTCCGACGGCACGGCGGCCGAGCGCACGGCCAAGGAACTCTCCGTTCCTGTGGCCGCGTTCGCGGTCGACGTCACCGACGAGGAGGCCGTGGCCGACGCGGTGCGCCAGGCCGTCGACGGGTTCGGCCCGCCGAAGGTGCTGGTGAACGCGGCGGGGATCATCATCCGCAAGAAGCTGCTGGAGTCCACCGTGGGCGAGTGGCGGCGGGTGCTCGACGTGAACCTCACCGGGTACTTCATCCTGCTCAAGCAGGTGATCCCGGCGATGGCCGCGGGGGGCGGCGGCTCGATCGTGCAGATCGCGTCGATCGCCGGGCACACGGGCTACGGCTTTTCGTCCTACACGGCGGCGAAAGGCGGCGTGCTGGCATTGACGAAACAGCTGGCCGCCGAGCTGGCCGCGGACGGGATCCGCATCAACTCCGTGAGCCCCGGCGTCGTCCACAGCGGACTGAACCGGGACACGCTGGGCAACGAGAACATCCGCGCGGCCACGGTGGCCAACACGCCGCTGGGCCGCATCGGCGAGCCGGACGACATCGCGCGCGTGGTGGCGTTCCTGGCCGGGCCGGGCGCCGACTACGTCACGGGCACCGACCTGGTCGCCGACGGCGGCATGATCAGCACCATCCACTGGGGATCGGCCGGGGGCGAGCTGCACAGCTTCCACGCACAGGAGCGCTGATGTCGAACTTCGCCACGATCCTCGACCACAACACCGGCCGCTACCCGGACAAAGTGGTGCTCAGCCAGGGTTCGCGGTCCTTGACCAACCGCGAGCTGCTCACCCGGGTCGACGCGCTGGCGGCCGGCCTCACGGAGCTGGGCATCGGCCGCGGGGACATCGTCGGGCTGCTGCTCTACAACCACCTCGAGTTCCTGGAGGCGGTGTTCGCGGTGAACCGGATCGGGGCGGCGTTCCTCCCGCTCAACTACCGGCTCTCGCCCGAGGAGTGGCGCTACATCCTGGAGCACTCTGGTGCGGTGGCGCTGCTGACGGAGCCGGAGTTCCAGTCTGCTGTGGACACTCTGCCGTTGCCCGGCCTGAAACAGCGGCTGCTGCTGGGTGGCAGTGCTTCAGGCTGGACGTCGTACGACGATCTCGTGGGTTCGCACCTCGGCCGCACGGTGACGCCGGCGTCGGTCGGCGCCGACGACCTGCAGCGGCTGATGTACACGTCCGGCACGACCTCGCGCCCCAAGGGCGTGCAGATCACGCACGGGAACCTGGCGTGGAAGAACCTCGGCCACCTCGTCGAGTTCGGCATCACCGCCGACGACGTGACGCTGGTGTGCGGGCCGCTCTACCACGTCGGCGGGTTCGACCTGCCCGGCGTCGGCACGCTGCACGCGGGAGGTTCGCTGATCGTGCTGCGGAAGTTCGACGCGGCCGAGGTCGTGGACACGATAGAACGCGAGCGCCCGACCAACATCTGGCTGGCGCCGTCGATGATGAACGCGATTCTGCAGCTGCCCGACATTCTGGAACGTGACACGTCGTCGATCCGGTTCATCATCGGCGGCGGGGAGAAGATGCCGGTGCCGCTGGTGGAGAAGATCCTCGCCGCGTTCCCGAAAGCGTGGTTCTCCGACGCGTACGGCCTCACCGAGACCGTGTCGGGCGACACCTTCAACGACCCCGAGCACATGCTGGCCAAGGTCGGTTCGGTCGGGCGGCCGGTGGTGCACCTGGAGGTCCGGATCGTGGACGAGGCCGGTGCGCCGCTGCCCACCGGCTCGATGGGGGAGATCGCGTTGCGCGGGCCCAAGGTGAGCATCGGGTACTGGCGCGACGAGGCTGCGACGGCCAAGGCGTTCCGCCACGGCTGGTTCCACACGGGCGACGTCGGGCGGCTCGACGAGGACGGCTACCTGTACGTCGAGGACCGCAAGAAGGACATGATCGTGTCCGGCGGCGAGAACATCGCGACGCCCGAGGTGGAGCGGGTGCTGTACGAGCACCCGGACGTCGTCGAGGCCGCGGTGGTCGGCATGGGCCACCCGCGGTGGGGTGAGGTGCCGCAGGCGTTCGTCGTGCTGCGCCCGGGTGCGGTCCGGGACTCGGCCGCCTTGGTGGCGTTCTGCCGCGAGCGGCTGGCGAAGTTCAAGGTGCCGGCGGAGCTGGTGTTCCTCGACGAGCTGCCGCGGACGCCGTCGGGCAAGGTGCTGAAGAGGGATCTGCGCGGATGAACGAGTTCGACCTGACGGGCAAGGTCGCCTGGGTCACGGGCGCGGGCAAGGGGCTGGGCCGGGCCATCGCGGTGGCGTTGGCCGCGGCCGGGGCGACGCTGGCCGTGACGTCGCGGACCGAGGACGACCTGACGTCGCTGGCGGCGGAGGTCGGTGGCGCGCTGGTGCTGCCGGGTTCGGTGTCGGATCCGTCCTTTGCGGACAGTGCGGTCTCGCGGATCGTCTCCGGCCACGGGCGGTTGGACGTCTGCGTGACCGCGGCCGGGATCAGCCCGACGTTCCGGCGCAGCGAGCAGGGCAGCGACGACGACTGGGCGCACGTGCTCGACGTGAACCTGTCGGGCACCTACTACTGCGCCCGCGCGGCCGGACGGCAGATGCTCACGCAGGGCGGGGGGTCGATCATCACGGTGTCGTCGGTGCACGCGCGCACCGGGTTCGACCGCATCGCCGCGTATGCCGCGAGCAAAGGTGGAGTCGAGGCGTTGTCGCGCGTGCTCGCCGTGGAGTGGGCGCCGAAGGGTGTCCGGGTGAACGTGCTGGCGCCGGGCTACTTCCACACCGATCTGTCGGAGGGACTCGTCACGAGCAAGTGGGGCGAGCGGATCCTGGCGAACATCCCGCAGAACCGCGTGGCCTCGCCGCCGGAACTCGGTGGTGCGGCGGTGTATCTGGCGTCAGACACTTCTTCGTACACGACCGGCTCGACACTCACCGTGGACGGTGGCTGGACGGCGTAAGCGTCGGCTCCGGGGCGAGCACGAAGTCTTCGCGGCGGAAGACGCCCTCTCGGAAGAAGGTCCGGCGTGCGGTGGGCTGGCGGCCGGGCGCGGTCACCACGAGGTCCACGAACTGCTCCGGCAGCCCGCCGACGGCGAAGGCACCCTCGTCGTCGGCGGTGGTCCGCACGAGCTGGCGGCCTTTTCCGTCGGTGACGGTGAGGATCGCGCCGCCGACGCGTTCGCCGGTGGTGGCGCGGACGGTGCCGATCAGCATGGGCACGAGCTCACCGAAGCGGTGGCCATGCGTCGGGAGGGCCGTGGGCCGCGGCATCTCGAGCACGGGATCCTCCACAGGTGGCTCGGTTTCCTGCCTGGTCTTTCGCCGCACCCACAGCGCGTGGCCCACGTTCAGGGCGATGCCGAGCGCGAGCCAGGCGCACAGCACCAGGACGTGCCCGGCGACGCCGGCGCCGTGGAAGTAGAAGACGCCGCGCAGTGCGTCGTTGAGATTGCCCATCGGCAGGATCGGGTGCAGCGCGCGGTACAGCGCGGGCTGCATCTGCGGCGGGATGATGCCGCCGCTGGACGCCGAACTCAGGATGACGAACAGCGTGACCGCGACGCCGGGGAAGAACTGCTTGAAGATCGGCACAAGTCCTTGGGAGACCAGGGAAACCACGAGGCTCGACAGGAACGCGAGCGGAATCGCGACCGGGTCGCCCGGGATCACGTCCATGGCGCGGGCGATGAGGAAACCCGCCACCGACAGGAACGCGGCCCAGCCGACGAACGTCGCCATCCGTGCGCGACGGCTGAGCCCGACCGCCCGCAGCAGCATCATGACGACGAAGTAGCTCGGCAGGCCCCACGCGATCAGCAGGTAGAACAGCCCGTTGCCCAGCGGGTCGCCGGCCACGGTGGGGGCGAGGTCGACGACGGTGAGCTTTCCGCCGGTCAGCGGGGTGAAGGTCTGGATCAGCAGGGACTGGAGGGTGAAGCCGTTGGCTTTGGCGACGTAGAGCACGGGGTGCTGTGGGTCCGGCGCGAAGGCCCCGCTCGTGGCGCGGTCGAGCACGGCTCGGCGGGCCGCCTGCGCGTCCGGGACCGCGACGACGTGGAACCCGCCGGGACTCATCTTGTCGAGCTGGCTTTGGACCCGAGTCGCGGCGGGTGGGCCGGCGACGGCCACCGGCACCTCGTGCGGCTGTGGCCGGTGGAAGGCGGCCAGGTAGACCACGGCAAAACCGAGAAAAAGGACAACAGGGAACCAAAGGTTCTCGGCGAGGGTGCGGGTGATCGAGGGTTTGGCCAGTTCTTCCGCCATGGCCAGTACGTTATCTTGCAGTACTGCAAAAGTGCAGTAGTGTAAGAAAGATGACAGAGGCGGGACTCCGCGAGCGCAAGAAGGAAGCAACACGCCAGGCGATCCGCGCGGCGGCCGTCGCGCTGTACCGCTCGCGCGGGCCGCACGAGGTGACCGTCGACCAGATCTGCACCAAGGCCGGCGTCTCGGCGCGCACGTTCTTCAACTACTTCGACAGCAAGGAAGCCGCGGTCTTCTCCCTGGCGCTCACCCCCGACGGTGTCCGCTCGGGCGTTGCCGCGCGGCCCGCCTCGGAACGTCCACTCACGACCCTGCGCGCGGTCTTCACGGAACGCTTCACCGAGGCCTCCGCCGACCCCACCTTCGGCGAGCGGGCTCTGATGCTGCGCGAATACCCGGAGCTGTGGGGCCGGCTGGCGCACGTCAACAAGCTCGTCGAGCAAGCCGCCCTCGAGTCCATCGCCTCGCGCACGGGCCTGCCCGCCGACGACCTCTACGTGCGGCTCACGGTGGAGACGGCGTTCGCGGCGAACCGGGCGGCGTTCAAGTGCTGGTACCCGGGGAGCGACCCGGACCTGGTGGCGCTGCTGAACCAGGCGATGGACGCACTGGACTCGGGGCTCGAACCGCCGCGTTGATCAGCCGGAGCTGGGGTTTCTCCGGCCCGACCCTTTGTTGCTGAGCCAACGGTGATGCGCCTGCGCGCCGCCGGACCGGTCAGGCCTGCGATCCGAGACCGTTCGCAATGCTGCGCCAGGTGGTTGGATGTCGGTGCCGAGGCTTGAGCGGCCCCGTTGATCAGCCGACGTCGAAGGTCGTGCCCGTCAGTTTTTCCGACCACGTCCACAGTTTGGCCGCGCGTTCGGGGTCCCGGTCGACCTTGACGGCCGTCTTCGGCACGGGGCGGCCGACGCCGCCGCGGGAGGGGCCGTAGAACTGGCCGCCGGTGGCTTGCGGGTCGACGGCGGCGCGGACGGCGGGCCAGGCGCCGCGGTCCTTGCCCTGGGTGATGGGGGCGAACAGGCGCATCAGGGGCTTCGGGTCGGTGATGCCGTCGCGGCGCGGGCTGGCGCTGCCGAGGCTGAAGCCGGGGTGGGCCGGCACGCAGGAGACCTTCGAACCGGCGGCGCGCAGCCGGCGGTCGAGTTCGAAGCCGAAGGACTGCACGGCGTGCTTGGACTGGGCGTAGGCGCGGAACTCGGAGTACTTGCGTTCGGTCTGCAGGTCGTCGAGGTCGAACGGCTGCAGCCGGGTGATCAGGCTGCCCATCGGGACGACGCGGGCGCCGGACGCCGTGAGCACCGGCATCGCGAGCGCGGTGAGGGCGAAGTGGCCGAGGTGGTTGGTGCCGACCGCGAGTTCGAAGCCCTGTCGCGTCGTCCGGCGTTTGCGGCCGGGGGAGGTGGAGCCGGCGTTCTCGATCAGCCCGTCCACGCGGCCCAGCCGGTTGAGTTCCTCGGCGGCCTCCGCGACGGACTCCAGGTCGGCCAGATCCAGGCGGATCGTGCTGATTTCGGCGTGGGCGTGGTGGTTCTTGATCGCCTCGGCCGCCGTTGCCAGCCGCGCCGGGGTGCGGCCGAGGATCACGACGTGCGCGCCGGCGCCGGCGAGCTGTTCGGAGATGAAGTAGCCGATCCCCGCGTTCCCGCCTGTCACGGCATAGGTGCGACCGGACAGATCGGGCAGCGCTTGGGGGTTCCAGGACACGTTCGCTCCTCGGGCTCGGGCCGCGTGCAGCTTAGCCCGGTTGATCGGGTCCGAGAGCTGCGTGGCCGGGCTTGGTACGGGCGCGGATGCCGGGAACTCCCGGTGCCCGGCATCCGATCGCCCGTCTGTGCGGCGCCGGGATCGCCGCCGAACCGAACGGTACTCAGCCGAGGAGCTTCGCGATCGTCTCGGTGATCGGTGTCGTCGGGCGGCCCAGGAGCTTCGCCAGGTCGCCCGGGGTGCCGGCGAGGCGGCCGCGGGTGATGGCGGCGTCGACGTCGACCAGGATCGTCGCCAGGAACGCCGGCACGCCGGCGCCGGTGAGGATCGCTTCGAACTCCCCACCGGGGACGGTGGTATGGACCACCGGGCGGCCGCCGAGCCGCGCGAGCTCTGCGGCGAACTCGCCGTAGCTCCACGCGGTGTCGCCGCTGAGCTCGTAGGCGGCGCCGAGGTGGCCGTCGGTGCTCAGGACCGCGGCGGCGGCCCCGGCGTAGTCCTCGCGCGCCGCGGTGGCGATGCGCCCGTCGGCGGGGACGCTGTTCGCGACGGCGCCACGGGCGAGCGAGCCGGCGACGTCGGGGACCGCCATCTCGGAGTACCAGTTGTTGCGCAGGAACGTGTACGGCAGCCCCGAGTCGAGGATGCGCTGCTCGGTCGCGCGGTGGTCGTCGGCGAGGGTGAAGTCGGCGTCCGGGCCGCCGAAGACACCCGTGTACGCGATCTGCGCGACGTCGGCGGCCTTCGCGGCCTCGATGACGGCGGCGTGCTGGCCGACGCGCTTGCCCAGCTCCGTGCCGGACACCAGCAGCACGCGGTCCCCGGCGCCGAACGCCCCGGCCAGCGTCTCGGGCCGGTCGTAGTCGCCGACGTGCACCCGCACACCCAGGTCGGCCGCCTTCTCCGCGCTGCGCGCCACGGCCGTGATCTCACCCGCGGGCACACCGGCCGCGAGGAGGTCGGCGACGACCTGCCGGCCCAGCAGCCCGGTGGCGCCGGTGATGACGATGCTCATGTTCTTCCTTCGGGTCGGTGGAACTTCCAACGCTCACCGTAGGACCGTTACTCTCTCACGGAAAGTACCCACTTCAGAGTAAGGTACTGGTGTTCGAGTAACCAGGAGGGTGACATGACCGAAGCACTGCCCGAGGCGCCCAACGTCAACCGCGCGACCTGCCCGTCGCGCATCGTGCTGGAACACGTGACGAGCCGCTGGGGCATCCTCGTGCTCGGCGCCCTTCTCGAACGCTCGTACCGCTTCAGCGAGCTCCGCCGCGAAATCGGCGGCGTGAGTGAAAAAATGCTCGCCCAGACCCTCCAAACCCTCGAACGCGACGGCTTCCTCAACCGCGACGCCAAGCCCGTCATCCCACCCCGCGTCGACTACTCCCTCACCCCGATGGGCCACGAGGCCGCCGAACAGGTCCGCAGCCTGGCCCGCTGGGTCGAACGCCGGCTCCCGGCCGTCACGGACGCCCGCGACGCCTACGACGAGGCCCACGCTTCCTGACCCACGCGGCGACCGGTCGGCTCGCCGAGGTGCGGCGGTGAGCTGCGCGCCGGCCGGCTGGGTGCCCTCAGCCACTGCGCTGGTGCGGTGTGCTGCTGCGGTATTGGGAGGCTAGCGCGCGGGGCAGGGTTACCCGCATTTCTTGACGCGTGAGGACTCGCGCGGCGAACGGTCGCTTCGCCGGGGCACAACGGTGCGAGCTGCGCGCTGGCCGGCTGGGTGCGCTCAGCCACCGCGCTGGTGTGGTGAGTTGCTGCGGCGCTGGGAGACCACCACGTGGTGCCGAGTCGCCCGCGCTTCGTGGCGCGTGAGGACTTGGCCGGGCGAACGGCCCCTTCACCGAGGTGTAGCGGTGCGCAGGTCGGCTGGGTGCGTTCAGCCATTGAGCAGGGGCGTGAGCTGTTGCGGGTGTCGGAAGGCCACCGCGCGCCGGATTGCTCGCGTATCTCGGGCATGAGGACCTGCCCGGCGAAGGGTCGGCGTCGCGAGGCCGCTTCACGCGACGCGGCTCCGGGTTGTCTGCGCTGTCCTGGCTCGTGAGCGCCGGAGCTTGGCCCCGGCGCTCAGGCGACGAGAGTCAGCTGGTCGGCGTGGTGCTCGTCGTGTCCGGGGGCGGCGTGGTGGTGGTGTCCGAGCCCGTCGAGGCGGACGAGTCCGAGGACGAGGGCGACGGCGTGGTGGTGGTCGTCGTCGAGCTGGACGGTGGGGTCGAGTCGGCCGGAGGTGTCGAGCTGCCGGGAGGCGGGGTGGAGCTGTCCGAAGACGGCGGGGTGGAGCTGTTGGCCGGTGGTGTCTGGCTGGAGTCCGACGGCGACGTGGTGCTGGTGGCCGGCGGAGTCGTCGTGGGGGAGCCCGGCGTCGTGGACGGCGGGAGCTGCGAGGGGGAGCCCGGCGGGATGACCACCGGGGGCGGCGGCGGGGCCGGGTCGCCGAGGGGGCTGCCGGCGGCGGCCGCGATGGCGTCCGGGCCGGGGGGTGCGCCGATGGGGACCTGGCTGTCCGGCAGTGGCGAGACGCCGCCGCGGTAGGCGGCCGCGTAGGCCATGACCGTGTCCACATAGGACTGTGAGTTGTTGTAGCGCCGCACGGCCACGCGCTGCATCGCGTCGCTGGAGAGGTCCAGGCCGCCGGAGCACAGGTAGCGCGCCGTGGCGAGGGTTTCGTCGTAGATGTTGTTCGGGTTGGACACGCCGTCGCCGTTGCCGTCTGAGGCGTAGCCCGCCCAGGTCGACGGGATGAACTGCGTGGCACCCACGGCGCGGTCCCACAGCGCGTTGCCGTCGTACCTGCCGCCGTCGGTGTCGCGGATGGCGGCGAACGGGCCTGAACCGTCGAGCACCGGGCCGAGGATCGGCTCGAGCGTGTTGCCCTGCGCGTCGACGTAACCCCCGCGCGCGTGGTTGGACTCGATGCGCCCGATGGCCGCGATGAGCTGCCAGTCGAGGTGGCAGCCGGGCTGCTCGCGGGACATGATGTCGGCCGCGTTCTGGTACGCCTTCAGCATGCTGCCCGGAATCCCCAGTGGACCGGACGGCGTGGCCGAACCCGTGCTCACGTGGAAGCCCGGCACGGTCAGCGGCATCGGGGTCGGCGGCTGCGGCAGGCTGCCGTCCACGGCGACCGGCGGAAGCACGATGTTCGGCGGGAGCCAGGGCGAGGCCACCGGCGGCAGCGAGGTGCCCTCGGCCGTGGGAGCCGGGGCGGCGGCGAGCGGAGTGGGCAGACCCGACGCGGCCATCGTCGGCAGCACCACGAGCGCGCCACCCGCGAGGGCGGCCGCCGCCTTGCCGCGCACAGACTTCCGGCGTGGCCGGTGTTTCGCCATCGTCGCTCCCCGTATCGCCTTTCGGACCCTCTCTTCCGTCAAGCTAGTCGAAGACGGCCGCCTTTTGTGAGTGCCTGCGCCAAATCTGTCGGGACGGCGAGGTCTTGTCCATCCACGCTAAATCCGTAGTTGGCCGATCGGACATTTTCACCGGGGTTTAACAGGAGGTGCGGATCGGTTTTTTGCCGACTGCGCCGAATGGAGTAATCGCGCGAAGCACCGAGCCAGTGGATCACTGCCGTACGCGCCGAACGCCGGGATCGGTTCGTAGCCTTCCCGCTGGTAGAAACGGATCGCGTCCGGCTGGCGGACACCGGTTTCCAGCAGCAGCCGCGTGATGCCGTGCGACACGGCTTCCTCTTCGAGCGCCCGCAACAACGCCGTCGACACGCCGGTGCCGCGCGAGGCCGGCACCACGTACATCCGTTTGATCTCCGCCTCGTCCGGCCCGAGGAACCGCAGGCCACCGCAGGCGACCGCGGTGCGGTCGGACCACGCGATGACAAAAACGGCCATACTTTCGGCGGTGGGCGCCGGACCGGCTTCGTGGTCGCTGGTCGCGTACCGGGTGTCCAATTCGGCCCGTTGTGCCGCCCGCAGCGCCACCGCCTCCGGCGCGTCCCACTCCGAACGCAGGATCTCGATCACCGGCACCCCCAAAATTTCACGCGTGGTTTCGGAACAAGTGTTACCGTAACCGATGTTACGGAAAGGAGGCCCGCGTGCCAAGACAGCGTGACGTCGATGCCCAGCGCGAGCTGCTCTCCGGCGCGGTGTGGCAGGTGCTGGCCGCCGACGGGCTGCCCGGCCTCACCGTGCGCGCCGTCGCCGAGCGCGCGGGCTGCACCACGGGCCTGGTCATGCACGCGTTCCCGACCAAGCGCGCCCTGCTCCTGCACGCCCGCGACCTGCTGCACCAGCGCACCGCCGAACGCGCCGACGCCACCGAAGCCACCGGCGGCCCACCCACCACGGTGCTGCGCGACGTCCTCTGCCACGCCGCCACCCTCACCGACGAAGCCGCCGACGAGGCCCGCGTCTGGGTCGGCTTCCTCGCCGCCGCCCTGGCCGACCCCGAACTGGCCGACCGCCACCGCGCGCACAACCGCTCGTTCGTCACGCGCGTGACGCGCCTCGTGGGCGCCTGCCGCCCCCGCTGGGCCCACCCCCGCCGCGAACGCACCGCGAAACGCCTCATCGCCCTGGTCGAAGGCCTCAACGCCCTCACCGCCGCCGACCCCACCACCTACCCCCCGCCCATCCACCGCGACGCGATCGCCGCCGCACTGCGCGAACTCGACAACTGACCGGGGCGCGGGCCGAGCCGCTGCCGCGTTGCGCGAGCTGGAAGCCGGCTGGTCAGGCCGTCGGCCCGAGCTGCGTGGGGTTGGGGGTCCGAACCGCTGCCGGGTTGGATGCGGCCGCCCGCTCGAATCACCACCGTGCCGCGCGAGCTCGAAAACCGATCAGGCCATGGACATTGCCGTTGCCGGGTTGCGCGAGGCCGCGGGTTCGAACCACCGCCGTGTTTCGTGTGCTGGAAATTGCTGGTCAGCCGCTCAGCCGAGCCGCCGCCGCGGTGAGGCCGCCCGCTCGACCCGCCGCCGCGCTGCGCGAGCGCGATCACTGATCACGCCGCGGGCCGAGCCGGCACAGGGGTGAGGCTGCCAGGCCGAGCCGCTGCCGCGTTGCGCGAGTCGGAAACCAGTGGGTCAGGCCGCCGGCCCGAATCGCCGCCGGTATTGCGACGGGCTCAGTCCCGTGTGGCGCCGCAGCTGGGCTCGCAGGTTGGCCGCCGTGCCGAAGCCGCAGTCGGTGGCGACGCGGTCGAGGCGCAGTTCGCCGCGTTCGAGCAGGCGGCAGGCGAGGCTCACGCGTTCCGTCGTCAGCCAGGCCAGGGGTGTCGTGCCCAGTTCGCCGCGGAATCGTCGGTGCAGTGTCGCCTGGCTGGTCGCGGCGTGTGCGGCCAGGTCCGCGACGGTCAGGGCCCGGTCGAGGTTTCCGCGGGCCCACTCCAGCACCGGCGCGAGTGAGGCGTCCGGCACGACGGGCACCGGCCGTTCCACGAACTGCTGCTGGCCGCCGTCGCGGTGGCCGGGGAAGACGAGCCGCCGGCTGACGGCGTTGGCGATCTCGGCGCCGTGGTCGCGCTGGATCACGTACAGGCCCAGGTCCATCGCCGCCGCGCTGCCCGCCGCCGTCAGAACCGTGCCTTCGTCGACGAACAGGACGTCGGGCTCCAGCCGCACGTCGGGGTAGCGCGCGGTGAACTCGGCCGCCCAGCGCCAGTGCGTCGTCGCGCGCAGCCCGTCGAGCACGCCCGCCTCGGCCAGCGTGAACGCGCCCGTGCAGAAGCTCATCAGCCGCGCCCCGCGCGCGTGCGCCCGCCGGATCGCGGACAGCACCGCGGCGTCCGCCGGCACGTGCGGGTCCGGCCGGTTCGGCACGATCACCGTGTCCGCCTCGTCGACCGCGTCGAGCCCCGCGACGCCCGAGAGTGTGAACATCCCCAGGTGCATGCCCACGCGCTCGTGCGCCGAGGCGAGCGTGAACTCGTACCACTCCCGCCCGAGCTCCGGGCGGCGCAGACCGAACAGCTCCGTCGCGACGCCCATCTCGAACGGGTTCGAGCCGTCGTCCACCACCATCACCACACGGTGCGAGGATCCTTGCGACATGTGCTATTCCTAGCACTCCCGGCGCCCGGGCGACAGGACGACGATCGATCGCATGAACCAGCCCATCGATCTGCAGACCGTGCTCGACGGCTTCGACGCCGTGTGGAGCCCGCGCATCGTCGCGAACATCAACGACTACGACGTCCGCCTCGCCCGCTTCTCCGGCGAGCACGTGTGGCACGTCCACGAGAACACCGACGAGTTCTTCCTGGTCCTCGACGGCGAGATCGCGATCGGCCTGCGCGAACCCGCCGGCGAGCGCGTGGTCACGCTGGGCCGGGGCGAGGTGTTCGTGGTGCCGCGCGGGACGTTCCACAAGCCGTCTTCGAAGGAGGGCGCGGCCGTGCTGCTGGTGGAGCCCGCGGGCACGCTCTCGGTCGGCGACGAGCACGACGAGGTGCCCGCCCATGTGGACGTGACCGTCGGCCACCGCGTGGAAATCGCCTGATCACAGCTTCCAACAGCTGAGTTTCAGACTGAGACGGCGTACTCTCCCGTCCATGAAACGGACTTCCTTCGCGCAGTGGCCGTGCTCCATCGCGCGGACCATGGATCTGCTCGGGGACTGGTGGACGCCGCTCGTGCTGCGCGACGCGTTCTACGGCGTCACGCGCTTCGACGAGTTCCAGCAGGCGCTCGGCATCGCGCGCAACACCCTCGCCGACCGGCTGCGCCGGCTGGTCGACGAGGGCCTGCTGGAGAAGGTGGCCTACCAGACCGAGCCGGTGCGGTACGACTACCTGCTCACCGACAAGGGCAAGGACTTCTTCGGGGTCCTGATCGCGATGACGGCGTGGGGGGACCGCTGGCTCGCCGGTGAGGCCGGCCCGCCGATCACGACGCACCACGAGAAGTGCGGCCACGACACGCACGCCGAGGTCGTCTGCGCGCACTGCGGCGAGCCGCTCACGGCCGAGGAAACGCGGATGCGCCGCGGCCCCGGCTTCCCCGAGAAGATCGCGCACCGGCCCGACGTCGAGGCGCGCTTCGCGAAGCAGGAAGCCGCGGGCTGACGCGCCCCTCGCGTTGACATGAGGGTCTCACTACGAAACTATCGTGGTCAGAGGCACCTTGACGGTCGAAGCTGAGGAGGCGCACCACGATGGAGTGGACCGGCGCGCGGTACGCGGACAAGCCCACGGCCGAGGCGGCCACGTGGATCGACGGCACTCCCGAGGCGGTGTGGCCGTTCGTGTCCGACGTGCAGCGCATGCCCGAGATGAGCTCGGAGCTCCAGCGCGTCGAGTGGTGCGGCGGGGCGACCGGCCCGAAGCTCGGCGGCTCCTTCGTCGGCTACAGCAAGCACGACGCGCTCGGCGAGTGGTCGACGACGTCGTTCATCGTCGAGTACGAGGAGCCACGCGTGTTCGCGTGGGCGGTGGCGGACCCGGAGACGCCCACGGCGACCTGGCGCTTCACGCTCGAACCCGAGAACGGCGGCACGAAGCTCACGCAGTGGATGCAGATGGGGCCGGCGCGGTCGGGCCTGTCGTTCGCCATCGACCGCATGCCGGACAAGGAGCAGAAGATCGTTTTCGTGCGCATGCGCGAGTTCGAGAACGCGATGATCGCCACCGTCGCGGCGATCAAGGACCGCGTCGAGGCGGCGCGCTGATGCGCACCGCGACCACGATCGAAGGCTCCGGCGGCTGGGCGGAGACGCTGGAGTTCGTGCTGGAGGCTGAAAAACTCGGCCTCGACGTGTGCTGGGTCGCGGAAGCGTGGGGTTCCGACGCGCCGTCGGTGCTCGGCTTCCTTGCCGGGCGCACTTCGCGGCTGCAGCTCGGCTCCGGGATCATGCAGGTCGGCGTGCGCACGCCCGTCGCGGTGGCGCAGGCGGCGCTGACGCTCGCCGACATGTCCGGCGGCCGGTTCTCCCTCGGCCTCGGCCCCAGCGGGCCGCAGGTGATGGAGGGGCTGCACGGCGTGCCGTTCGCGAAACCGCTCACGCGGATGCGCGAGACGGTGGAAATCGTGCGCAGCGCGTTCGCGGGGGAGAAGATTTCGTTCTCCGGCAAGGCTTTCGAGATCCCACTGCCGGGCGAGGCGCGGCCGATGCGGCTGTCGTCCAAGCCCAACGAGGACATCCCCATCTACCTGGCGACGCTGTCGCCGAAGATGCTGGAGCTCACCGGCGAAGTCGCCGACGGCTGGCTCGGCACCAGCTTCGTGCCCGAAGGTGCTTCGGCGTACTTCAGCCACCTCGATGCCGGTCTCGCGAAGTCCGGCCGCGTGCGCGGTGACCTCGACGTGTGCCAGGGTGCGGAAGTCGCGTTCGCTTCCGACGAGGACGAGCTGCGCACGATGGTGGGCTCTCGGAAGAAGGAACTCGCGTTTTCCTTGGGCGGCATGGGTTCCGCGAGCACCAACTTCTACAACGACGCCTACAGCCGCCAGGGTTGGGCCGACGTCGCCGCAGAGGTCCGCGACCGCTGGCAGTCCGGCGACCGCGACGGCGCCGCGTCCCTGGTGACGGACGAGATGGTGCTGGGCACCACGCTCATCGGCACCGAGGACATGGTCCGCGCCCGGCTGCGCGTCTGGCGCGACGCCGGCGTCGACACGGTCCGCCTCTACCCGTCAGGCGATTCGCTCGACGCTCGGTTGTCGACGCTCGGCCGTGCGCTGGACCTGGTGCGGCAAGTGGGTTGATCGTCCGGTTCGTCTGCGCGACCCCGGCCGTCTCCGGGATAGTGGGGCTCCCCGAACGAGGAGCCCTCCGATGCGCAAGATCGTGTCCACGTTGTTCGTGTCACTCGACGGCGTCGTCGAGGCGCCGGACCGCTGGTCGCTGTCGCACTGGACACCCGAGCTCGAACGCGTCGTCGGTGCCGGCCTGTCCGATGCCGACGCGATGCTGCTGGGCCGCGTGACCTACGAGGGCTTCGCCGAAGCGTGGCCCGGCCGCACGGACGACCCGGGCGCGGAGTTCATGAACAACGTCCGCAAATACGTCGCGTCCACCACCCTCACCGCCGTGGGCTGGCAGCACAGCACGCTCCTGCCACGCGACCTCGAACCCGCGCTCCGCGACCTCAAAGCCGGCACCGGCGGCACCATCCTCACCAGCGGCAGCGCGACACTCGTGCGCTGGCTGCTCACCCGCGGCCTCGTCGACGAGCTGGTCCTGCTGCAACACCCCGTCGTCGTCGGCGCCGGCCGCCGGCTGTTCCCGGCCGACGGCCCGCGCCTGGACTTCGCGCTGGAACGGTCGAAGGTGTTCGGCAACGGCGTGGTGCAGCTCGTCTACCGTCCTGCCGAGCCCCGCGGCTAGTTCACCTGGCGGTCCTGGCCTTCCCAGAACGGCTTGCGCAGCTTGAACTTCTGGATCTTGCCCGTCGCGGTGCGGGGGAGCTCGTCGAGGAAGTCCACGCGCTTCGGGCATTTGTAACCGGCCAGGTGCCCGCGGCAGTGCGTGATCAGGTCCTCGGCGGTCACGGGGGTGCCGTCGGTGACGACGAGGGCCGTGACGAGCTCGCCCCACTTCGTGTCCGGGATGCCGATCACGGCGGCCTCGCGCACGGCCGGGTGGGAGTTCAGGGCGTCTTCCACCTCGATGGACGACACGTTCTCGCCGCCGGTGATGATCACGTCCTTCTTGCGGTCGGCGATGGAGAGGTAACCGTCTTCGAAGCGGCCGCCGTCGCCGGTGTGGAACCAGTTGCCCTCCTGCACGCGGGCGGTTTCGTCCGGGTTCTCCCAGTAGCCGTCGAGGTTCATGTTCGACTGGACGAGCACCTCGCCGTCGGTGTCGATCGACACGCGCACGCCCAGCGCCGGCGCGCCCGCGCGGCCCAGGAGCTTGGCCTGCTCGTGGGCGTCGAGGTCCGCCCACTCGGAGCGGAAGCGGTTGACCGTGAGCAGCGGCGACGTCTCGGTGAGGCCGTAGATCTGGATGAACTCCCAGCCCAGCTCGGCGCGCACGCGTTCGATCGTGCGGGTGGGCGGCGGCGCGCCCGCCACGACGATCCGCACGCGGTCGCGGCCGGGGATCTCGCCGTCCCACTTCGCGGCGCCGTCGAGCGCCGCGGTGACCACGGCGGGCGCGGCGCACATGATCGTGACGCCGTGTTCCTCGACGCGGCGGAGGATCTCGGTGCCGTCGACCTTGCGCAGCACGATGTGGCGCGCGCCGAGGCCGGTGACTCCGTAGGGCATGCCCCACCCGTTGGCGTGGAACATCGGGAGGGTGTGCAGCAGCACGTCGTTGTCGTTCAGCGTGGTGTGCAAGGCGAACGTGGTGGCGTTGAGCCAGAGGTTGCGGTGGGTCAGCTGCACGCCCTTGGGCCGCGCCGTGGTGCCCGAGGTGTAGTTGAGCGTGGCGGTGGCCGATTCGTCGGGTGTCCACGGCCGCGGTTCGCCGTCGCCGCCGAAGATCTGCTCGTCGTGCTCGCCGAGCACGAACACGTGCTTCGCGGTGACGGAGTCCAGCAGCGGTTTGAGCTCCGGGTCGATCATCACGACGTCGGCGCCCGAGTGCTCCACGATGTAGCGCACCTCCGCCGGCGCGAGGCGGAAGTTCACCGGCACCAGGATGCGGCCCCAGCCGGAAACCCCGAAGAACGACGTGAGCAGCCGCGCCGAGTTGTGCGAGACGATCGCGACCCGGCCGCCGACGGGCACGCCGAGCGCGTCGAGGTTCGCGGCCTGCGCACGGGCGCGGCGGGCCAGCTCGCGGTAGGTGATCGCGCCCCACGAGGCCGCGGGCTGGTCGGGTTCGTCCACCACCGCGATCCGGTCCGGGTACACCGTTTCCGCGCGGTCGAGGAAATCGCGGACAGCGAGGTCGTAGAACACGTGCCGATCCCTTCGCGTCGAACGGGCAGCGCTGCCCGTGCGGCGATGATGCCTTCGCGGTGACCACCCGGCCACCCCACAAAGAGGGTGCTCAGCCGAGCAGGCCGGCCGCGCGGGCCCGGTTCACCGCCTGGATCCGGTTGCTGACGTCGAGCTTGCGCATGGCGTGCTTGAGGTACGACTTGACCGTGTTGGGCAGCAGCCCGAGCCGCTCGGAGATCTCGTCGTTGGTGCAGCCTTCGGCCACGAGCCGCAGCACGTCGAGCTCGCGCGGCGACAGCGTGATCCCCGGCGGTGCTTCGGCCGGACGCAGGCGTTCGCACACTTCGAGCAGCCGCGCGCGGGCCTCGTCGTCGTGCATCGAACCGGCGATCGCGAGGAGCTCGGCGTGCAGGTCGTGGTGCTCGCCCGCCGGCGGCGTCGCCACACGGCGCCGGACTTCCTCCTCCACCTCGATGTCCAGCTCCAGCCGCGCGACGACGGCGCTCGCCGCGCGCAGGATCCGGTCGCCGAAGGTGATCGAGTCGCGCGTCGCCGCGTACAGCACCGCGCGTGTCGACGCGCCCACGCGCACCGGCAGCGCGACCATCGCCCGCAGCTGCTCCGGCGCGACGGCGCGGTCGTACTTGTGCGTGATGCCCTGCGCGTTGAGGTAGTCGATGACCGTCGACGGCCGCCCGAGCGCGACGGCCTTGCCGCCCAGCCCGGCGCCGGTGTCGACGCGCAGGTGCTGCAGCGAGCCCGTGGCCGTGCCGCGCAGCTGGTCGATCACGAGCGTCCGCGACCCCGCCGACACGGGCCCGCCCATCGTGACCGGCAGCCCGGTCACGCGCTGGAGCGCCTGCAGTGCGCCGGCGACCAGGGGGCTGGCCGCCAGCGCGAGCCTGCCCGATGGCGTCATGGGCACCGTCCCTGGACCTGTCTCGCGTGACCTGCGGCTTTCGGCTTTGCCGAGGCGTCCACCGTACGTGATGCGTCGCGTTCGGACTACCGGTGTGGTTCCGTGGTGCGGTGGATTTCGACACCGTCGCCGATGACCTCTACGCGGGCGAGCCCGCGTCCTTCGTCGCGTCCCGCACCGCCGCGGCCCGGGCGGCCAAGAGCGAGGGCGACGCCGCGCTCGCCCGCCGCATCCAGGCGCTGCGCAAGCCGACGACCGCCGCCTTCTTCGTCAACCGCTTGGCCCGCGACGGCTCTCCGGCGCTTGCCGAGCTGTCCGACCTGGGCGACCGGCTGCGCGCCGCCCACGCAAGCCTCGCCGGCGACCAGCTGCGCGAGCTGGCGCAACGGCGGGCCGAACTGGTGCGCTCCGTGCTGCGCGACGCGCCGGACCTGAGCGACTCCGTCTCGCGCGAGGTCGAGGAGACCCTGGAGACGGTCGTGGCGGACCCGGCCGTCGCACGGCTCGTCCTCGCCGGACGGCTGACGTCGGTGGCGCACCAGGATGCGGACCAGTGGCTGTCGTTGCCGGCTTCTTCGTCGGCCTCGGCGAAGAAGAAGCCCGCTGCGGCGCTGGTTCCGGCTCCGTCTCCGTCTCGCGCGAAAAAACCCGCTCCGGCAAAGGAAAACCCCCGCCGCAAACAGGCCGACGAAAAGGCCGCCCGCGAAAAGTCCGAAAAGGACCGCGCCACGCAGGAACGCGAACGCGCCGCCCGCGAAGAATGGCAACGCAAGGCCTCCGCCGCCACCCGCGAACGCGCCGAAGCCTCCCGCACCCTCGTCCGCACCGAACGCATCGCCGAACAGGCCGACGCCCGCCTGTCCGAACTACGCGCCCGCCTGGCCGACGCCGAAGACCGCGCCGCCCGCGCCGCCGCCGACCTCACGGCCGCCCGCGCCGCCTTCGACAAGGCCGACGAGGCCGTGCAGCAGTTCACTCACAAGAGCACTTCGGCGAGCCGCCGGTAGCCGGTCAACGGGTCCGGCCCCAGCACGTGGACCCCGACGTGGTCGGCGCCGGCGTTGAGGTGTTCGGCCAGCCGGGTGTGGATGGCGGCGGGGGTGCCGTGGAGGACGAGGTCGTCGATGAGGCGGTCGCTGCCCTCGCCGGCCACGTCGGCGTCGGTGTAGCCGAGGCGGCGCAGGTTGTTCACGTAGTTGCGCAGGCCGAGGTAGGGCTTGTGCACGAACGGGCGCCCGACCGCGCGCGCCGCCACGGGGTCGTCGTCGACCACGACCTTGTGCTCGGGTGCCAGCAGTGCGTTCGGGCCGAGGATCGCCCGCGCGTGCTCGGTGTGCTGGGGCACGACGAGGTACGGGTGCGCGCCGCGCGTGCGCGTGGCGGCGAGTTCGAGCGAACGGTCCCCCAACGCCGCGAGCACGCGGGCTTCGGCGGGCACACCCTCGGCGTCGAGCCGGTCGAGATAAGTGATCATCTTCTGGTGCGGGCTCTGGTACGTCGTGATCGACTCGGGGTGCCCGACTCCGACGCCGAGCAGGAACCGCTCCCCGTGGCGTTCGGCGAGGCGGTGGTAGGACTCGGCGATACGGCCGGCGTCGTTGGTCCACATGTTCACGATCGCGGTGGCGACGGTGATCCGGTCGGTGGCATCCAGGACTTCCTCGAAATAGGCCAAGTCCTCGACGGAGCTCGCGCCGATGCCGAACCACACCGTGGTGTAGCCCAGTTTTTCGGCTTCCACGGCCAGTTTCTTGCGGGTCTCGTCGTCGGTGGCGGGGCTCATCCACGCGCCGTACCTGCCGAGTGCTGCGGGCATGCCGGATCCTCCTCTACGTTTGTTATGTAGAGGACTGTAGCAAATATAGCGATCTCAGGACGCCAGGCGGCCCAGCCACTCACGCAGCATGGTCTGCTCGACAGGCGTCAGCTGGTCGCTCTGCTCGTCCAGCGCCGTCGAGAGAGCGAGAGCAAGCACACCGACACTCGACCCCGGGTCGGCGGGCGCGTCGGTGATCAGCCTGGTCAGCAGGGCTTCGCGGACTTGGTGGGACATCACCAGGTCGCGGGCGTCTTCGGGCTGGGCGATGAGGCTGAGCGTGACGCCGGAGTTGGCGGCCGCGATCTGCCGCGCGGCCTCGGCGGGGGCCACGCGCAGGCGGCCCTGGCGGGCGGCGCGCGTGAGCAGCTCCAGCAGCATCGCCTCGGCGCTGGAGGTGAGGGTGCAGGGGACACCGGGCTCGATCTGGCCGTAGAGCAGCACGTAGAAGGCGGGGTGGGCGAGGCCGTAATCCACGTGGCGGTCCCAGCCCTCGCGGATCTGCTCGACCGGATCGGCGTCCGCGCGGTTTTTGTCGGTGCTCTCCACATACTGGGTGAAGCCGAAGTTGACCACCGCGTCGAGCAGTCCCTGTTTGCTGCCGAAGTGGTGGTACAGCGTCGGCGCCTGCACGCCGGCCCGCTCGCAGATCGCGCGGGTCGACACCGGTCCGCCGGCCGCCGCGTCGAGGAGCTGGGCCGCTGCCAGGAGCAGCCGGTCCTTGGCGCTGGTGTTCTGGATGGGCATGTAACGAATGTAGCGCTTGACGAAGGGGAGAAGCGGATGCCGCTGGCCGACGAGATGCTCAACGACGGCGTCGTCACGGGGTTGGTCGCCTCGATGGAGGCGGCGGCGCCCGGTGTCGCCTTCGGGGAGCTTCGCCGGGTCCGCCTGGGTGGGCTCGGGCTGCGGCAGCGCACGGACGCCGTGCGCGACGCACTGCTGGCCGACCTGCCGGGCGGCTACCCCGAGCTCGAAGACGTGGTGCAGCGGGCGCTGGCTGACGAGTCCTTCTCCGGCTGGATGATCTGGCCCGTCTCGGAGGCGGCTTCGGCGCGGGCTCTGCAGGACGGTGGGCCGGAAGCCTTCGACGCCGCGCTGGATCTGCTCGCGGCCCTGACACCACGGCTCACGGCGGAGTTCGCCATCCGCCCGCTGCTCGACGCCGATCTCGACCGCGCCCTGCCGAAGGTGCTGGCCTGGACCTCCGACCCGTCCGAGCACGTCCGCCGCCTGGCGTCGGAGGGCACGCGGCCGCTGCTGCCGTGGGCGCGCCGGGTGGGGGCGATCACCGCCCGGCCGGGCGTCACGGCGCCGATCCTCGACGCGCTGCACGGCGACTCGTCGGCGTACGTGCGGCGCTCGGTCGCCAACCACCTCAACGACGTGAGCCGCGCGCGCCCCGAGGTCGCGGTGGCGGCCGCGGGCCGGTGGCTGGGCGATTCCGGTGGCAAGCAGACGCAGCAGCTCGTCCGCCACGGCCTGCGCACCCTGATCAAACAGGGCGACCCGGGTGCGCTGGCGCTCCTCGGCTTCGGTCCTCCTGACGGCATCACCTTCGAAGGCCCGCTGTTGTCGGCGCCCTCGGTGTCCATCGGCGACGAACTGGGCTTCACCGGCACCCTGCGCAACACCGGCGACTCACCGGCGAACCTGGTCGTCGACTACGTCGTGCACCACCGCAAAGCCAACGGCACCACCACGCCGAAGGTCTTCAAGCTCACCACCCGCGTCCTCGACCCGGGTGCCGAGCTGCTCCTGGACCGCACCCACTCGTTCCGCGTCATCACCACCCGCGTCTACCACCCGGGCCCGCACGCGCTGGAGATCCAGGTGAACGGAACCTCGTTGGGAAAGGCGGATTTCGAATTGCTGACGTGAAGCGAAAGCTCCACTGTGGACTGACTCAGTGGAGCAGATACCGCAGCATCAACGTCCCGTCGTCCTCCAGGACCGAGGCCAGCCGGAGCCGCGCGGGATCGATGGTGTCGCCGAAGGCCGCGCGGGTGGCGTGGCCCGCGACGAGAAAGGGCGAGATCGTCAGGCGGAGCTCGTCGACGGCGTCGGCGGCCAGGAGGGACGCGAAGAGGCGCGGGCCGCCCTCGCAGTCGATGCGGGTCAGCCCGCGGGAAGCGAGGGTGGCGACGGCGGCATCGAGGTCGACGGCGTCCGTGCCGGCGACGAGCACGTCGGCGCCCGCGGCGGTCCAGGCGGCGCGCAGGTCGGGGTCGGTGCCGGCGTGCGTGATGACGATGGTGGGCACGAGCGCTTGGGTGATCACCGGGGCGTCCGGGCGCAGCGAGCCGCCGCCGGTGACGACGGCGATCGGCGGGATCGGCGCGAGGCCATGGCGGCGGCGCCGGTCGGCGGAGTGCTCGTCGGGGCGCAAGCCCTGAAAGCCCTCGATCAGGGCGGTGCCCGCGCCGACGAGGACGACATCGGCGAGGTCGTTGCCGAGGCGGTAGATCACGCGGTCGGCCGGCGTGGACAGCGAGGCCGAACGACCTTCGACGGTCACGGCACCGTCGGCGCTCGACACGAAGTTCACCGCGAGCCACTTTTCGGGCGCCGGGTACGCGTACAGCGCCTCCAGGTCGGCCTCGGCCAGGTCGCGCACGCCCGGGAAGATCTCGCGCATCAAACCGACCGCACCACGTGCGCGGGCGCGCGCGTGCCCACGATGCTGGCCACCATCTCCGCCACCTGCCGCGTCTCGGTGACCTGGTGGGCCCGGAACATCGCGGCCCCGTGCAGCGCCGCGACGGCCGTGGCCGCGAGCGTGCCGATCACGCGCTCGCCGACGGGCACGTCGAGCGTCTCGCCGATCACGTCCTTGTTCGACAGCGCCATCAGCACCGGCCAGCCCGTGTCCACGAGCGCCTGCGTGTGCCGCATCAGCTCCAGCGACTGGTAGGAGTTCTTGCCGAAGTCGATGCAGGGGTCGATCATGATCCCCTCGCGCGGCACCCCGCGCTCCAGCGCGCGCTTCGCGAGGTCCGTGGTGCCGTCGATCACGGCGCCCACCACGTCGTCGTAGTGCGGCTTCGCGGCTTCGGTGCGTGGCGTGAGGCCGTTGGTGTGGGAGCAGATGTACCCCGCGCCGTGCTGGGCCGCGACGTCGAGGATCTCGGGCTCGAAGGCCGCCCAGTTGTCGTTCACGATGTCGGCGCCGGCGCGGCAGACGGCGTCCGCGACCTCGGCGCGATAGGTGTCGACACTGATCACGAGGTCCGGGAACGTCTCGCGCGCCCACTCGACGGTCGGCACCACGCGGGCGATCTCCTCCGCCGTGGTGACCTCGGGGCCCTTGCCGGCCGGCACGCCGCCGATGTCGATGAGGTCCGCGCCCTCGGCGCACGCGCGGCGGATGGCGTCCTGCGCGCGGGTCTCGAGGTAGGTCGCACCGTTGTCGTAGAACGAATCGGGGGTGCGGTTGACGATGGCCATCACCAGCGCGCGATCGCTGGTGAGGCGGCGGCCTCGGAAGACGAGGTCGGGCGTGTGCATGGCTTCTCCCGTACCGGAACGTCGGTTGCCGCGATCATAGGCGAGCGCACGACGGTGATACGGCGGGCAGGTGGCGGGCAACACCGCCGAAGGCCACCTGCTCCCGGGCCGGCGACTTCAGGAGGCGAGCGCCTCGTTGATGGCGTGGAATTCGTGGGAGGTGCGAGTGGCGGAGAATTCGATCACGGTGTAATGCGCGAGGTGCTGGACGACGAGCGGGTCGGTGGCGAGCACGGCGTCCAGCTTGCCGCGCACGCACGGGCGGGTCAGGATGACCTGGTCGTGCTCGGTGTCCGCTTTTCCGGAAACCAGGAACAATCCGCGGGAGAAGTGCGTGCGCAACCACTCCGCGTGTTCTGCCAGTGCGTAGTCGACTTCGTTTCGAGGCGCCGTGTAGGCGAGCAAGGCTATGTACATGTCTTCAGGGTAGAACTCACCCAGGGCAATCGCATCCTCCTGCCGAGTGGCGACGCCCACGCGTTATCCCGGAATTGCAATGGGTTCTTTACGTGCTCTTTTTTCGCGTTTTCCCAGTGGACGGCGTACGTAAATCTGCGTACGCGGGTGTCGACACCGAGCCGACGACGAAACGTTGTCACAGCACCAAACTGACGTCATGACTCAGCCGGTGATGGACGCAGTGAGCCGCATCTGGCGGGACGGCAGGCGCGTGGAACGCGTCGCGTACGTGGTGGGGGCGGCGCTCTTCGCGAGCGGCGTCGTGAACGCGGTGGTGCTGCTCGCCAGCGGCGGCACGTGGCTCGGGCCGGTGTCGCTGCGCAAGGCGGTCACGTTCGGGTTGTCGTTCGGTCTCACGCTGGCGTCGGTGGCGTGGGCGACGTCGTACCTCACGCTGCGGCCGCGGGCGCGCGCCGGCTTGCTGGGTGCGTTCCTCGTGGCGTGCGTGGCGGAGGTCGTGCTCGTCACCATGCAGGCGTGGCGAGGGGTCCCGTCGCACTTCAACTTCGAGACCGGCTTCGACACGGTGGTGTCGATGTCGCTCGCGGCCGGCGGCGGCGTGATCGTGCTGACGGCGCTGGGCTTCACGGCCGCGGCTTTCCGTTCGCCGGGCAGCATGGCGCCGAGCATGCTGGTCACCGTGCGCTTCGGCCTGCTGGTGCTGATGGTCGCCCTCGCCACCGGCGCGGTGATGATCGCCCGCGGCGTCGTCGAGGCCAGGGGCGGGTCACCCGAGCTGGCCTACACGACCGCGGGTTCCCTGAAACCCCTGCACGCCGTGGCGATGCACGCGATCCTCGTGCTGCCCGGGCTGGCGTGGCTGCTGCGCTTCACCGCGTTGCCCGAGGCGGCTCGCCTGCGCGTCGTCTGGCTCGCCGTGGCCGCCGACGCCGTGCTCACCGCGGTGATCGGCATCGAGGCCTTCGCGGGAATTCCGCCCTTCGGCGCGCCTTGGTTCTTACTGGCGCTCTCGGCCTCGGCCTCTCTCGTTCTGGCCGGCAGCGTTGTTTTTTCGTTAATTCGCGCGAAAAGCACTGCCGGCTATTTCAGTGCGAGTAATCCCTGAACCGCGTCGACGAGCGTCCGCCGCCTCCCCGCGCGGGCGCTCGGCAGGTGCGGCCCGAGTTCCGGGTTGGTGCTGTGCCACGCCGCGGAAAGCGCTTGGATCAGCACGAGCAGCTGCACGGGCGAAAAGTGCCCGGGGATCTCGCCTTCGCGTTGCGCCCGCCCGATTTCCCCCAGCCGGACGTCGTTGGCCTCGGTGATGGCCGCGAGGTGCTCGGCCTCCGACCGCTCGAGCCGGTACCAGGTCGAGAGCCGCAACGTCTCCGGATGCTCGTCGAAGTAGTCGAACGCCCGCCCGGTGTACCCCGCGAGATCCCCGGCGTCGAACGGCACCGCCTCGAAGAACGCTCCCGTCCGCTCGTCGAACGCGGCGTCGAACAGTCCCTCCTTGCTGCCGAAGTACGAGTAGATCATCGCCTTGTTGCACCCGGCCGCGGCGGCGATCCGGTCCACCCGCGCCCCCGCGATCCCGTACTGCGCGAACTCGCTGATGGCGGCTTCGAGCAGCCGTTGCTTGGTCTGTTCCGCGTCGCGCGCCATTCGGCGAGGATACCAACCAACTGGTCGGTGGGTTGGGAGTTGGTCGGCCATGTCACGCGCTACCGTCGACTCATGGCAGGAATCGTCGTGATCGGGGCGGGGCCGGGAATCGGGGCGGCGGTCGCGCGGCGGTTCGCGCGGGAGGGGTTCGCCGTGGCGGCGGTGGCGCGGCGGCGCAAGGACCTGGGGATCGACGCCGTGACCCACCTGGCCGACGTGGGGGACGAGGAGTCCCTGCGCCACGCGCTCGACGCGGTGACCGAGGACCAGGGGCTGCCCGACGTCGTGGTCTACAACGCCGCGGCCATCCGCAGGGACACGCCGGGGGAGCTCGACGCGGAAGAGCACCTCGGGCTGTGGCGAGTCAACGTCGTCGGCGCCTACACCGCCGCCGCCCACCTCGCGCCGAAGATGGCCGCGCGCGGCCACGGAACGTTCCTCACCACCGGCGGCATGCCCGAGCCGAAAGCGGCCTACACCAGCCTCTCGCTGGGCAAAGCCGGCCTCCGCGCGGTGACGGCGCTGTTCGCCGAGCAGTACCCCACGCTGCACTTCGCCACGGTCACCGTCGGCGGCACCGTGGCGAAGGGCACGGCCTTCGATCCGGACGTCGTCGCCGAGCACTACTGGCGGCTGCACACCCAGCGCGTCTGGGAGAGGGAAGTGCTGATCACGACCAACCCCAGTCCTGCGTGAAGCAGCCCGCCAGATAAAGATCCACCCGGTCCGCGAACCGCCCCAGATCCCGCCCGGTCAGTTCCGAAATGCGCGAGATCCGGTACCGCAGCGTGTTCACGTGCAGGTGCAGCGCCCCGGAGGTCTGGGTCCACGAGCCGGAATGCTCCAGAAAAGCCTTCAACGTCGCCAGAAGTTCCGAGTCGTGGGCGGCGTCGTACGCCAGCACCGGGCCCAGCACCTTCTCGCCGAAAGAGCGCCGCAGGTCATCGGGCACGGCGGCGAGCAGCAGGAGGTGTGACGCCACCTCGTCGCCCGCCAGTACGGCGGCGCGGCCCGGCGAGAGGGCGGCCAGCGTGCGGGCGTGGCGCGCCTCCTGGAGGCCGGAGCGCAGGCCGCCCGCGTCGGGCGCGCGGCTGAGGCCCACGGACAGGCGGGCGGAGCCCAGCGCCGGTTCGACCGCGCGGACGGACTCGCGCAGCGTCTCGGCGAGGCGGCCGAGGCGGTCGTGCGCCGGGAACAGGCCGAAGGTCTCGCCGTCGACGGTGGCCACCAGCGTGGGGGCGGGGACCGAAGCCAGCAGCTCCTCCACGAGCACCTGGGTGAGGCCCGGGCCGCCGCCGTCGACTGCGGCCGAGAGGGTCACGACCTGGGCGGACGGGGGGAACTCCAGCGCCGCGAGCCGCGCGGACAGCGAAGCCGGAGAAGCGTCGTCGGAGAGGGCCAAGCGCAGCAGCGGCTCGGCCGCCCGGTTCTCGATGCGTTTGGCCTCGTCGACGCGGGAACGCTCCAGCCCGATCAACGGCGCCAGTTCCAAAGCGAGGTCACGTCGCGCAGGAGCCCAACGGCCGATGTCGCCGGAAGCCACCAGGAACCAGCTCGCCACGCGGTGGCCCGAGCGGCTGGCGGCGGCCAGGAGCGTGACGGGACCGTCGTCGCCGGGCACGGTCAGCGGGAGGCGTTCCGCGCGCAGGAACCGGCGGGCCAAGGCGGCCCGGCGCGCGTCGGAGGGCGGCGAACCCGTGCCGGCGATCAGCCGCCCGGTCGCGCTCAGCACCCAGCAGTCCACGCCGAGCTCAGCAGCGCCCGCGGAAACCAACGCCGGCAGCCCGTCACCGCTGGTCACGGCTGCGACGAGGCGCCGGTGCGAGTCGTGTGCGGGCGCGGAGCGTTCGGCGGCCAGGCCCAGGATCACGCGCTCGGTCACCGTCGCGAAGGACACCGACAGCGGCACTTCGAACAGCGGCAGCCCGACCCGCCGGCACGACTCAACGAGGTGCTCGGGCACGGGCCCGCCGACCTCCGCCGTCCCGGCACCCAGCGCGACGACGCCGGCCGCCGCGAGCACACCGACGAACTCCTCGGCCTCGGCGGGCCCGGGCAGCCAGCGCATGCCGCACAGCACGATCTCGCCGCCGCTGAGGTAGCGCGTCGGGTCCTGCAGCGTCGCCTGGAAAACGCGCCCGAACTCGCGGTCCAGCGCCGACTCGCCGGTGAGCAGGGTCAGCCCGAGCTCCGGCGTGTCCAGCAGCGCACCCAGCCGCACGCGGCACCTCCTTCCCGGCTCAAGTAGCGCACACGCCGGGGCCGCCGTCGTTTGGAGGAACCTACGAAAAACCACCCTCGACGCCCACCCCGTTTCGGTGGATCTGCCGTGGTCCGCGCCACGTCACGGCGTGTGTACTGGCCGACGAGCGAAGGGAAGGAACACCATGGCGATCGTTCTGGGCGACAACCGCTACGGAAAGGCGGAGAACCGGGTCGTGCGCGTCGACCGCGACGGCGACGAGCACCGGATCACCGACCTCAACGTCAGCGTTTCGCTGTCCGGCGACATGAGCGACACCCACCTCACCGGCGCCAACGACAAGGTGCTGGCCACCGACACGCAGAAGAACACCGTGTTCGCGTTCGCCCGCGACGGCGTCGGCGAGATCGAGGACTACGCGCTGCGCCTCGCGCGCCACTTCGTCTCCACGCAGGAGAGCATCCACGGCGCCCGCGTGCGCGTGGAGTCGTACCCGTGGCAGCGGCTGACGGTCGGCGGGCAGCCCGCCCACCACTCGTTCGCGCGCTCGGGCGGCGGCACGCGCACCACGACCGTGCACTACGACGGCGAGCGGGCCTGGGTGCTCGGCGGCGTCGAGGACCTCACGGTGCTCAACACCACCGGCTCGGAGTTCTGGGGCTTCCCGCGCGACGGCTACACCACGCTGCCGGAGACCAAGGACCGCATCCTCGCCACGGCCGTCAACGCGAGCTGGCGCTTCGCCGGCGAAGACGCGGACTGGGCCGGCGCGTACGACACGGCCCTGGCCTCGCTGCTCGACGCTTTCGGCGGAACGCACAGCCAGTCGCTGCAGCAGACGCTCTACGCGATGGGGTCGCGCGTGCTCGAGACCGTGCCCGAGATCGTGGAGGTACGGCTGTCGCTGCCGAACAAGCACCACTTCCTCACCGACCTGTCGCCGTTCGGCCTCGACAACCCCGGTGAGGTCTTCCACGCCGCCGACCGGCCCTATGGGCTGATCGAGGGCACCGTGCTGCGCGACGACGCGCCGCCCGCCGGGCCGGCCTGGTCCTGAGACGGAGGCTCACCGTGGAGTTCCTGCGCCCGACCACGCTCGCCGAGGCCCTCGAGGCCAAGGCGGCGCACCCCGACGCCGTGCCGATCGCGGGCGGCACCGACGTGATGGTGGAGATCAACTTCGACCACCGCCGCCCTCCGGCTCTGCTCGACCTCAACGGCGTCCGCGAGCTGTCCGGCTACGACGTCGAGGAAGGCCGCATCCGCATCGCCGCCGCGACGCCGTACACGCGGATCATCGCGGAGCTGGGCGACCGGCTGCCCGGCCTCGCGATGGCGGCCCGCACGGTCGGCTCGCCGCAGATCCGCAACCGCGGCAGCGTCGGCGGAAACCTCGGTGCTGCGTCGCCCGCCGGTGACTCGCACCCGGCGCTGCTCGCGGCCGACGCGGAGGTCGAGATCGCGTCCACGCGTGGCACCCGGCGGGTGGCGGCGAAGGACTTCTACGTCGGTGTGAAGCGGAATGTGCTCGAACCCGACGAGCTGATCACGGCCGTCCACTTGGCACCCGCGAGCGGGCCGCAGCAGTTCAGCAAGGTCGGGACCCGCAACGCGATGGTGATCGCGGTCTGCGCGTTCGGCCTCGCGGTGCACCCGGCCGAACGCCGCGTGGGCACGGGCGTCGGCTCGGCCGCCCCGACGCCGCGCCGCGCGTTCGACGCCGAGGAGTTCCTCGCGGGCGAGCTGGCGGCCGACGACCAGTGGGATCGCCCGCGCGCGCTCGCCGACTCGGTGAAACGCCGCTTCGGCGAGCTGGTGGCCGCCGCGGCCGCGCCGATCGACGACGTGCGCGGCAGCGCCGACTACCGCCGGCACGCGCTGTCGGTGCTGGCGCGCCGGACGCTCGGCTGGGCCTGGACCGAATACTGCGGAGGGAGGCGCACGGAATGCGCGTGAACGTGATCGTCAACGGCGAGCGGCGGCAGGCGGACAACGTCTGGGAAGGCGAAAGCCTGCTCTACGTGCTGCGTGAACGGCTCGGCCTCGCCGGCTCGAAGAACGCGTGCGAGCAGGGTGAGTGCGGCTCGTGCACGGTGTACCTCGACGGCGTTCCGGCGTGCGCCTGCCTGGTCGCGGCCGGGCAGGCCGAGGGCCGCGAGGTGCGCACCGTCGAAGGTCTCGCCGACGGGGACAACCTGGACCCGATCCAGGAGTCCTTCGTGGAGTGTGGGGCCGTCCAATGTGGCTTCTGCACGCCCGGGCTCCTGGTGACCGCCCACGATCTCGTGGCGCGCACCGAGAACCCGAGCGACGCCGAGATCCGCGAAGCCCTGGCCGGGAACCTGTGCCGCTGCACCGGGTACGAGAAGATCCTCGACGCGGTCCGGCTCGCGGCCGCGCGGAAGGAGCACGCATGACGCGCCCGGCCCCGGCCCGGTCGCCGCAGGAGCTGGCCGACACCGTCAGCGGCGGCATCGGCACGAGCCCGCTGCGGCCCGACGGCACGCTCAAGGTGCGCGGCGAGTTCGCGTACTCCTCCGACCTGTGGCACGAGGACATGCTGTGGGGCGCCACGCTGCGCAGCCCGCACCCGCACGCGCGGATCGTGCGCCTCGACGTCTCCCGCGCGTTGGCGCAGCCCGGTGTCCACGCGGTGCTGACGCACGAGGACGTGCCCGGTGAGAACCTCTACGGCCTCAAGTACCAGGACACGCCGGCGCTGGCCGAGGACCGCGTGCGCTACCAGGGCGAGCCGGTGGCGATCCTCGCGGCCGACCACCCGGAGATCGCGCGCCAGGCGCTCAAGCACATCGTGGTCGAGTACGAGGTGCTCGAACCCGTCACCGACCCCGAGCGCGCGGCCCACGACGAGACCCTGCCGAAGCTGCACCCCGGCGGGAACCTCGTGCGCTACCAACGGATCGTCAAGGGCGATCCGGCCGCGCGGGCCGAAGTGGTCGTGTCCGGGGTGTACGAGATCGGCATGCAGGACCAGGCCTTCCTCGGCCCGGAGTCCGGCCTCGCCGTGCCCGACGACGACGGCGGCGTGGATCTCTACCTCGCCACGCAGTGGCTGCACGTGGACCAGAAGCAGACCGCGCGGGCCCTGGGCCTGCCGCCGGAGAAGGTGCGGTTGACGCTCAGCGGCGTCGGCGGCGCCTTCGGCGGGCGCGAGGACCTGTCGATGCAGATCCACTCGTGCCTGCTCGCGCTGCGCACCGGCCGGCCCGTGAAGATGGTCTACAACCGGGAGGAGTCGTTCTTCGGCCACGTGCACCGGCACCCGGCGAAGATGTACTACGAGCACGGGGCCACTCGCGAAGGCGATCTGGTCTACGTGCGCGCCCGGATGTACTTCGACGGCGGCGCCTACGCGTCCAAGACGCCGGTGGTGGTCGGCAACGGCACCACGCTGTCCGTCGGCCCGTACAACGTGCCCAACGCGAAGATCGAGGGCTGGGGCGTGTACAGCAACAACCCGACGTGCGGCGCGATGCGCGGCCTCGGCGCGGTGCAGCCGACGTACGCGTACGAGTCCCAAATGGACAAACTCGCCACGGCGCTCGGCATGGACCCCGCGGACCTGCGGATCCGCAACGCGATGAGCGAGGGATCCACCAATGTCACCGGTCAGCTCGTCGACTTCCCGGCTCCCGTGGCCGAGCTGATCCAGCGGCTGAAGGACATGCCGTTGCCGCCGGAACGTTCGGGCACTGTGGACATCCGCGACTTGCCCGGCGGAGCGTCCAATGTGACCCACGGCGAAGGCGTGGTGCGCGGGGTCGGTTACGGCGTGACCATCAAGAACATCTCCTACGCCGAGGGCCTCGACGACTACTCGACCGCCCGCGTGCGGTTGCAGGTGATCGGCGGCGAGCCGGTGGCGATGGTGCACACGGCCGCGGCCGAGGTAGGCCAAGGGCTTGTGACACTGCAGCAGCAGATCGCGCGCACGGAACTCGGCGTGCCACGCGTGACCGTGCACCCGGCCGACACGAGCGTCGGCGACGCGGGGTCGAGCTCGGCTTCGCGGCAGACGTACGTCACCGGCGGTGCCGTGCGCAACGCGTGCCGGGCGGTGGCCGACGCGGTGTACGCGCTGGCCGAACGCCGGCTGGGCCGTGACGCGACCGGCATGTCGCTGTCCGGCGGCAAGATCGTGGCCGGCGACGGCGAGGTCGTGGCGTCCCTGGTGGACATTCTCGGCGAGGAGATCGTCGAGGAGACGCGGGAGTTCCACCACCGCAAGACGTACCCGCTCGACCCGGAGACCGGCCAGGGCGACGCCCACGTGCAGTACGGCTTCTCCGCGCACCGCGCCGTGGTGGACGTCGACGTGGAGCTGGGCCTGGTCAAGGTCGTGCAGCTCGACTGCGCGCAGGACGTGGGCAAGGCCATGAACCCCGACGCCGTGATCGGCCAGATCCAGGGCGGTTCGGCGCAGGGCCTCGGCCTGGCCGTGATGGAGGAGATCCAGGTGGTGGACGGGAAGGTGCGCAACCCGTCGTTCACCGACTACCTCATCCCGACCGTGCTGGACATGCCGCCGATGCGCATCGACGTGCTGGAGCGGCCCGACCCGCACGCGCCCTACGGCGTGCGCGGTGTCGGCGAACCACCCACGATCTCCTCGACGCCGGCGGTCGCCAACGCCATCCGCGCGGCGACGGGCCTCGAACTGCCCCGGGTCCCGATCCGGCCCGAGCACATCACCGGAACCTGAACACGTTGGGAGAACTGGCGAAATGACTCTGTCCATCGACGCCGAACGCGAGTGGCTTCTGGAGAGCGTCCGCATCGCGACCCGCAACGTCGCCGACGGCGGCGGCCCGTTCGGGGCGCTGGTCGCCAAGGACGGCCACATCATCGCGACCGGGGTCAACCGCGTCACACCCTCACTCGACCCGACCGCCCACGCCGAGGTGGTCGCGATCCGCGCGGCCTGCCAGGCGCTCGGCACGTTCAAGCTCGAGGGCTGCGTGCTCGTGTCCTCGTGCGAGCCGTGCCCGATGTGCCTGGCCTCGGCGCTGTGGGCGCGGGTGGACCGCGTGGTCTTCGCGGCCGATCGCCACGACGCGGCCAAGGCCGGCTTCGACGACCGCGCGTTCTACGAACTGTTCGAAAAGTCCCGCGAAACCTGGGAAGTACCCGTTTCCCGGCTGTCGCTCAAGGACGGTTTCGCCCCGTTCGACGCCTGGCTGGACCGGCCGGACCGCGTCGACTACTAGGCGCGCGGGGCCGGCGGTTCTCCCCGGTCCGGCCCCGATTCGCGCCCGACACCGGAAGCCCGTACCCGGGCCCATCCCGGTGCTGACCGGAGCACCAGAAAAACCCAATCGTCAGGCTTCTTCACGCCCTCGTCCGAATGCGGCGTGAAGAAGCACACCCACCGGCAAGGGGACGACGCATGACCCAGGTACACATCGACGACGCTGTGACCCCGGCGCCAGGACCGGCTCGCAAGTCCGTAATGGACAGACTGTTCGACATCACGGCCCGCCGCACGACCGTGGGCCGCGAGGTGCGCGGCGGTATCACCACGTTCGTCGCGATGGCCTACATCGTGCTGCTCAACCCGCTCATCCTCGGCGCCTCCGCCGACATCACCGGCGCGAAACTCAGCGCCGCCCAGGTCACCACGGCCACCGCGCTGGCGGCCGCGGTGATGACCATCCTCATGGGACTCGTCGGCAACGCGCCGCTCGCGCTGGCCGCGGGTCTCGGGATCAACGGCATCGTCGCGTTCCAGATGGCGCCGGCGATGACGTGGCCGCAGGCCTTCGGGCTCGTGGTGCTCGAAGGCGTCTGCATCGTGCTGATGGCCGTGAGCGGGATCCGCGAACGGATCATGAACGCGATCCCGGCACCGCTCAAGATGGCGATCACAGTCGGCATCGGGCTCTACATCGCGCTCGTCGGCCTGGTCAGCGCCGGGTTCGTCACGCGGACGCCGGACTCGGCCGAGTCCACTGTGCCCGTTCGGCTCGGTTTCGACGGGCACCTCGACGGCTGGCCGATCGCGGTGTTCTGCTTCGGTCTGCTGCTGATGACGGTGCTGATGTCGCGGAAGGTGCCGGGCGCGGTGCTGATCAGCATCGCGGTGTCCACTGTGCTCGCCGTGGTGTTGCACGACGGTTTCCACGTGGGTGACTGGGGTCTGACCACCCCGACGCTGCCGAGCCACGTGGTGGCGGTACCCGATTTCGGGCTGCTGGGCCACATCGACCTGTTCGGCGGCTTCGCTTCGGCCGGTGCGTTGACCGCGACGATTTTCCTGTTCACTCTCGTGTTGTCAGGCTTCTTCGACGCGATGGGCACGATCACCAGCGTGTCGGCCGAGGCCGGGTTGTCGAAGGACGGCCGCGTGCCGCGGATGGGCCGGATCCTGTTCGTGGACGGCGCGGGCGCGATCGCCGGCGGGCTCTCGGGTTCGTCGCCCAACACCGTGTTCCTCGAATCGGCGGCCGGCGTGGGCGAGGGCGCGCGGACCGGGCTCGCGAGCGTGGTGACCGGCGCGTTGTTCGCGGCGACGCTGCTGTTCACGCCGATCGCGGGCATCGTCCCGGCGCAGGCCGCGGCGCCGGCGCTCGTGGTGATCGGCGGGATGATGGTTGCGCAGTGCCGCAACATCCCTTGGCAGGACAGTGATTACACGATCCCGGTGTTCCTCACGGTCGCGCTGATCCCGTTCACCTACTCCATCACCAACGGTGTCGGCGCGGGCCTGATCGCGTTCGTGCTCATCAAGACGTGCAAGGGCAAGTGGCGCGAGGCCGGCTGGATCCTGACGGTGCTGGCGCTGGTGTTCACCGTCTACTTCGGAATCGACGTCGTCAAGGCTGTGCTGTAGTCGTCGGTTTGTCGGTTGTCGGGAAAGGACTTGCTGTGACCCTGATGTTCCTCAACGGCAGCGCCATGCGCGGCGAGCCGCTGCACCACCTGCTCGACGGCGCCCCACTGGTGGCCTCGACGACCACCGCGCCGAAGTACCGCTTCTACTCCGTGGGCGGCCAGTGTCCGGCGCTGGTGCCGGTTGCTCACGGCGGCGGGGCGGTGGCGGGTGAGGTGTACGAGGTGTCCCTGGACGCGCTGCGGGATCGCGTGCTGCCGGCGGAACCGCCCGAGCTGGAGCTGGGCGTGATCGAGCTGGCGGACGGGAGCTCGGCGTTCGCGATGCTGCTGCGCCGGCCGCAGACTTCCCACGTGCAGCTGCGCGACATCACCGAGATCGGTGACTGGCGGGCGTTCCGGTCGCAGTCATGACGGTGCTGGTCGCGCCCGACAAGTTCAAGGGCTCGCTCACGGCGGCGCAGGTCGCGTCGGCGGTCGCTGCCGGCTTGCTCGCGGTGTCCCGCGACGAGCCCGTGGTCGAGCTCCCGGTCGCGGACGGCGGCGAGGGCACGGTGGCCGCCGCCGTCGCCGCCGGCTTCCGCCGGGTGCCGGCCCGCGTGTCCGGACCGACGGGGCGGCGCATCACGGCGTTCTTCGCACTGCGGGGCGAGGTTGCCGTGGTGGAGCTGGCGGAGGCCTCCGGCCTGCACCGACTGCCGGGCGGGCTGCCGGCACCGCTGACGGCGTCGAGCTACGGCACGGGCGAACTGATCGCGGCAGCACGGGCGGCCGGCGCTTCGCGGATCGTGCTGGGCGTCGGCGGGAGCGCGTGCACCGATGGCGGCGCCGGCATGCTGACCGCGCTGGGGGCTCGGGTGCTGGATTATTCCGGCGCCCCGGTGCCTCCGGGCGGAATCGGATTGTCCTCGGTGTCTACTGTGGACCTGTCTGGCGTGTCTGCTGTGGACCTCGAGCTGGCTTGCGATGTGGACAACCCACTGCTGGGCCCTTCGGGCGCGGCGGCGGTTTACGGGCCGCAAAAGGGTGCAAGCCCTTCGGACGTCGCCGTGCTGGAAGCCGGGTTGCGCCACTGGGCTTCGGTGCTGGGCCCTTCGTCCGCCTCGACCGCGGGCGCCGGCTCCGCCTCTGCCTCCGGCGCCAGCTCCGCCTCCTCTTCCGCCTCGGACGCTGGCTCCGCCGGCCGAGGCGCCGGCTCGGCCTCCGACTCCGGCGGCTCCGGGCCTGGCTCCGCCTCCGGCGGCTCCGCCTCGGCCGCCGGCGCCGGCGCGGCGGGCGGGGTGGGCTTCGCAGCCTTGGCCGCACTGGGCGCCCGCATGCGCCCGGGCATCTCGCTACTGCTCGACCTCCTGGGCTTTTCCGACGCGGTCCGCGACGCCCGCCTCGTCATCACCGGCGAGGGCTCCCTGGACACCCAGTCCCTGCACGGCAAGGCCCCCATCGGCGTCCTTCGCGCCGCCACAGCCGCCGGCGTCCCCACCATCGCTGTGACCGGCCGCTGCCTCCTCCCCCCAGCCGAATGGCGCGCCGCCGGCTTCACCGCCGTCCACACCCTCACCGACCTCGAACCGGACCCGGCAAGCTGCATGACGAACGCGGCGCCTTTGCTGCGCCGCCTCGCCGAACACCTGGCCCGCACCCACACCGCAGCCGCCTAGCTCCGCCGCCCCAACGCACCCCAAAGCGGCGTTGGTTGCGCTCAGCGCACCGAACGCCGCATTGGGGCGCTTGGGCGCGGCCTGGCCGAGCAGACGCCGGACGTGCGGTGAGAGGCGCAGTTCCGCGGCAATTTCCGGCGTGGCCCAGCTCCGCCCGCCAGCGCCCCAATGCGGCATTGGGTGCGCCCGATGCACCGAACGCTGCATTGGGTGCGCCCAGCGCACCGATCGCCACATTGGGGGCGCCGGGTCGCCGTGGCTTAGCCGAGCAGGCGTCGAACGTGCGATGAGAGGCGCAGGTTCGCAGTGATTTCCGACGTGGCCTAGCTGGCCGGGAGCGCCCCAATGCGGCATTGGTTGCGCTCAACGCACCGAACGCCGCGTTGGGGCGCCTCGGCCTTGTCGGGCAGGCGCCGGACGTGGGGTGACAGGGCCAGGTCCGGGGCGGTTTTCGGGGTGGGCCCAGCTCTGCCGGCTCGCTGTAGCGCCCCAACGCGGCGTTGGTTGCGGTCAACGCACCGAACGCCGCATTGGGGCGTTGGGGCGCTGTGGCTCAGCCGAACAGGCGTCGGACGTGGGGTGAGAGGAGCAGGTCCGCGGCGGTGTCCGGGGTGGCCCAGGTGAAGGCGTCGTGTTCGGCCGGGTTGAGGGTGACCGTGCCGGGGGTGGGTTCGGTGGCGTCGTAGATGTGGGCGTGGATCGTGAAGGGGCGGCCGTCGAGGTCCGGCCAGGTGAGGTGGGCGCGTTCGCCGAGGAGGTGGACGTGGAGGCCCGTTTCTTCGGCGACCTCGCGGACGGCGGTGGTCTCCGGGGGTTCGCCGGGTTCGGCGGTGCCGCCGGGGAGTTCCCAGTGTTCGCCGAGGAAGGTGCCGGGGGTGCGGCGTAGGAGCAGGACCGTGGCGCCGCGGGGGAGCCAGGCGTAGGCGAGGAGTTTGGTGGTCACGAGAGGCCGCCGTGGGAGGTGAGGGGGTTGGTGGTCAGGAGAGGCCGCCGTGGGAGGTGAGGGGGTTGGTGGTCAGGAGAGGCCGCCGTGGGAGGTGAGGAGCTGGCCGGTGACCCAGGCGCCGTCGGGGCCGCACAGGAAGGACACCAGATTGGCGCAGTCGCGTGGGGTGCCGAGGCGGCCGAGGGGGGTGCGGGTGCGGATGGTCGTCCGGAGGGGGCCGTCCATCCAGCCGGTGTCGGTGGGGCCGGGGTTGACGGCGTTGGCGGTGATGCCACGGGGGCCGAGTTCCGCCGCGGCGGCCACGACCAGGCGGTCGAGGGCGCCTTTGCTGGCGCCGTAGGGGACGTTGCCGACCACGGCGTCGCTGGTCAGGGCGACGATACGGCCGGTGCCGTGGGGGCCGGCGAACCGCAGGGCGAACTCGCGCATCAGCAGCCAGTTCGCGCGGGTGTTCACCGCGAAGTGCCGGTCGAAGCTGTCCAGAGAAGTGTCGAGGACACTGGAGTCGACGGATTCGCAGTGCGCCAGGACCAAGGCCGTCACGTTGCCCACAGCAGAAACCACGTGGTCGAACAACAAAGCCGGAGCCGAAGGATCGGCCAGGTCCGCTTCGACCGAGAAATCCCCCAGAGCAACAGGGTCCGGGCCCCACGGCATGCGGGCGTCGTAGGGCTGCCAGTGCGTGGATGCGACGAGCCAGCCGTCGGCGGAGAGGCGTTCGGCGATGGCCGCCCCGATGCCCGCGCGTCGGCCGACGCCGGTGACCAGGGCGACCGGGCGCTCACTCCTCAATGGCCCCGCCGACGGCGCGCAGGTGTTCGCGGAAGGTCAACGCGGGGTTGGCCTCGCGGGCGCGCAGGAACTCGGCGAAGCGCACCTGCTCGCGCAACGTCTTGCCACCGCGGATGAGCTCGGCCTGGCGGCGCTCGGTGTCGCGAATGGACTCCGCGAGGCGGAACACGTCGTCGGCCTCGGCGGCGGGCACGAAGACCACGCCGTCGTCGTCGCCGAAGACCAGGTCGTTCGTCGTCACCTCCCACTCGCCGACGCGGGCGGAGTCCAGCGCGTTCGCGGCGCGGTCGGTGAGCGTGAGCGGTCCGGTCGGCAGGGAGCCGAGGCTGAACACGGGCAGCCCGATCGCCCGCAGGTCGGCCGTGTCGCGGTGCAGGCCCCAGATGACGATGCCGGACGCGCCCGCTGTCGCGGCTTCGATCGCCACGAGGTCGCCGACGCAGCTCTCGTCGAGGCGCCCGCCGTTGTCCACCACCAGCACGTCGCCCTCCTCGGCGCTCATCAGCGCCTCCAGGAACACGTCGACGCTGCCCGCGTGCCGCGCCGGCAACACCCGCCCGGCCACCCGCCCACCGACGGAGGCCCGCGTCCCCGCCGGCGCGCACCGCACTTGCAGCCGCGCGCGGATGCAGCCGTCCGTGAGGTGCGCGGTGGTGAGCGTCTCGAAGCGGCGCCGCAGCTCGTCGTTCTTCATTTTCCTCAGGCCTTTCTCGCAGCGAGCTGGAAGACGTTACCGGACAGATCCCGCACCATGGCACGGAAATCGCCGTACGGGGTCTCGCGCGGCTCCTCCAGCGACCTGGCTCCCGCGGCCAGCGCCCGGGCGTACGTGCCGGCGACGTCGGCCACGTACACGTACAAGAACGCCGGGAACGCCTCCCGCTCCGCCGAAACGCCGGAGACCAGCACGAGCGCGTCGCCGAGCCGCACCTCCGCCGGCCCGGACGTGGGCGTGGTGGTGGCCGCGAAGACCGTGACCAGGAACTCCACCGCGGCGGCCGGATCCTCGACGATCATGCGCGGGATCACGGACGGCAAGCCGGGCGGAGGAGTCATCCCCCGAGCCAACCGCGTCAGCGACGCGTGCGCAACGAGTTTCAACGGTCCGCGCGCTTGCCCCTGGACAGCTCTGCGAACGCCCTGGCCCTGCCGCCGAATCGCGCAGCCGCCCCAGCCACGCCGCGACCACCCGGGCTAGGAACGGCTGGCGGCGGTGTTGCGGAAGATCTCCGAGCGCCGCAGCCAGAACTGCCAAGCACGCCCCCTGCCGACCCACCCGCGAGATCGCGCCGGTTCGGATTGTGCGATCGGCCCGGCCGATCCGACCGCACAATCCGGCAGTCGGCTCAAAGGCGATCTCGCCGCCCCGGCAGAGCCGGGGACCAAAAGACACAGCCCGAGCCAAAGACACAGAACCCGGCACGCGGGGCGCTATCCGATGAACTCGCGCCTCTCCGGCATCACCACGCCGATTCCGTCCTCACACAGCAGATTTGCCACCGCGAGGCCCGCCCGCCCCGCTCCGGCGACGACTGCCGCCGCCGTCTCGTGGCCAAGCTCGACCTCCCCGCCGCGCCCGCCCGAGAAAACCGTCAAACAAGCCGAAAAGGACTTAACGCAGCCCGGTGCTTTGATCCTTATATCCGATTTCATCGGTTTTTGGTTGAAGTCCTGGTGAATTCCCGGGCGGGAGGTGGTCTCGACCCCCTGTTTCTTCACGTTCCGCACGCATAATTCCCTCCCGGTAGTCCGAACGAGTGGCAGGAGTGTGCGCGTGCCGGGGTCTGTACGTGCCCGTTGGGTGGTGGGGGCCGCGGGTGTCGTGGTCGTCGCTGCTGCCGTGGGAATCGCCTTCGCGGTCTGGCCCGACGGGGCGTCCGCGCAGGATCCGGAGATCCAGATCTCCCGCTCCGCCTGTGGTCAGGGCTGGACCGACCCCAAGCCGGGTCCGCAAATCTTCAACCTTCACAACACCGGTGCCGTCACGTCGGAGGTCGATCTGATCGACCCGAAGACCGGGGTGATCTACGGCGAGGTCGAGGGACTCGGCACGGGGACGACCCGGCCGATGTCGGTGACGCTCGGTAACGGATCGTACGCCTTCCGGTGCCTTCCGGAGGACTCCTCCGCGATCGTGGGCCCGACGACGACCGTCAGTGGCGGCGCCGAGCGCGGCCCGGGTGTCGCGGCGGTGACGCAGAACGACCTCCTGCAGCCGCTGAAGGTCTACGAGGCCAAGGTGACCCAGGGCCTCGACACGCTGGTCACCGACGTCGGCGCGCTCAAGGACGCCGTGCACCGCGGCGACCGCGGCGCGAGCGAGTCCACCTGGCTCACCGCGCACCTGACCTACGAGCGCCTCGGCGCCGCGTACGACGCGTTCGGCGACTCCGACGGCGCCATCAACGGCACGACCGCCGGTCTGCCCGGCGGCACCTCCGACCCGGACTTCACCGGCTTCCACCGCCTCGAATACGGCCTCTGGCACAACGAGGACATGGGCTCGCTCGGCGGCGTCGTCGACAAGCTCGCCACGGACGTACAGGACTTGCGCACGGCCTTCCCGCAGAGCCAGGTGGACCCCAACGACCTCGGCCTGCGCGCCCACGAGATCGTGGAGAACGCCCTGCAGTTCGAGCTCACCGCCAAGACCGACTACGGCAGCGGCACCAACCTCGCCACCGCGCGGGCGAACCTCGACGGCGTGCAGACCGTGCTCGACGTCCTGAGCCCGGTGCTCGCCCCGCGCTACCCGCAGCTGTCCGATGTGGACAGCTGGATGAAGCGCACCGAAACCACCCTCGACGGCGCCCGCAAGCCCGACGGTTCGTGGACGCCCGTCTCGGCGCTCACCGCACCGCAACGCCAGAAGATCAACGCCGACGTCAGCGAGCTCACCGAGCGGCTCGCCCCGATCGCGGCCATCGCCGAACCCAGGAGGGTTTCGTGACCGCCAAGCCCGCCAAGCCCGCCCAGCCAGGGGAGTCCTCCCGCCGGACGTTCCTGCGCCGCACCGTCGTCGGCGCGGGCCTGACCGCCGCCGCGGGCGTGGGGGTCGGCTCGGTCGCCGCGAGCGCCGCCGACACCGGCTCCGGTTCCGTCTCGTTCCACGGCGACCGCCAGGCCGCGATCGTGCGCCGGCCGCCCGCGCAGAGCGTGGTGGCCTCGTTCGACGTCGTCGCCGACAACAAGGCCGAGCTGGCGGACCTGTTCAAGCAGATCACCGAGCGGGCGCGCTTCCTCACCGCCGGCGGCGCCCCCGCGGCGCTCGGCATCACCGCGCCGCCCGCCGATTCCGGCGTGCTCGGCCCGGTCGTGCCGGCGGGCAACCTCGGCGTGGTGCTCGGCGTGGGCTCGTCGCTGTTCGACGAGCGCTACGGCCTCGCGGCGCTCAAGCCGAAGAAGCTCAAGCCGATGACGATGTTCCCCAACGACGACCTCGACGCCGCCCAGTGCCACGGCGACCTGTCGCTCACACTTTCGGCCGACAACACCGACACCGTGCTCCACGCGCTGCGCGACATCACCCGCGCCACCCGCGGCGGCATGCAGCTGCGCTGGAAGATCAACGGCTTCTCCTCGCAGCCGCGGCCTTCGGGCACCCCGCGCAACCTCATGGGCTTCAAGGACGGCATCGCGAACCCGACCGAGGCCGAGTACGACAAGCTGGTCTGGCTCGGCGACGGCAGCGGCGAGCCGGCGTGGACCAAGGGCGGCACCTACCAGGTCGTGCGGCTGATCCGGATGCTCGTCGAGTTCTGGGATCGCGTGTCGCTGACCGAGCAGGAGAACATGTTCGGCCGCCGCCGCGACACCGGCGCGCCGCTCGACGGCGCCGACGAGCAGGACGTGCCGAAGTACGCCGACGACCCCGTCGGCACCGTCATCCCGCTCACGAGCCACATCCGCATGGCGAACCCCCGGAAGCCGGAGACGGATTCCAGCCGGATCCTGCGCCGCGCGGTCAACTACGACCGCGGCGTGGACACCAACGGCAACCTGGACATGGGCCTGATCTTCACCTGCTACCAGCAGGACCTCGAGCGTCAGTTCGAGGCGGTCCAGAAGCGGCTCGTCGACGAGCCGCTGGTCGATTACATCTCCCCGTTCGGCGGCGGGTACTTCCTGGCGCTGCCCGGGGTGACCGGTCCCGACGACCACTACGGCCGGGCGTTGCTCGCCTGACCGTTCTCCCGAAAGTGCAATTCCCACCACAAGGTCACCGAGATCAGGAGGATTCCCCAGTGGACAAAGGAATCGGCAGACGGCGTCGCCGTTCACGCCGGCTGATCGGCGCGGGCGCGCTCGCATCGGCCGCCGCGCTGGCGATCGTCACCGGCTCCGCGGCGTCGTCCGCAGACGCCCAGGCGCTCCACACGCTGCCGGCGTCGTGGCTGCCGACGCTCACCCCGATCAAGCACGTCGTGGTGATCTTCGGCGAGAACATCTCGTTCGACCACTACTTCGGCACCTACCCCAACGCGACCAACCAGGACGGCACGCCGTTCAAGGCCGCGCGCAACACCCCGAAGGTCAACGGCCTCGACAAGAAGCTGCTGAACAACAACCCCAACGCCTACGACCCGAAGCGCCTTTCCCCCGACCAGGCGCTGACCTGCGACCAGAACCACGCTTACGGTGCTGAGCAGGCCGCGTTCAACGGCGGCAAGATGGACAAGTTCGTCGAGAAGACCGAGACCGACAAGTGCACGGGGCAGCCGATCCTCTTCGGCGAGCCGGGCCTGGTCATGGACTACTACGACGGCAACACCGTCACGGGCCTGTGGAACTACGCTCAGAACTACGCGATGAGCGACAACTCCTACAACACGAACTTCGGCCCGTCGACCCCCGGTGCGCTCAACCTGATCTCCGGCCAGACCGGCGGGGCGCAGGCGCTCACCTCGGTGACGCACCAGCCGACGACCGACGCGTACGCCGTCGTTTCCCCCGACAAGAAGGGGATCGGCACGGTCATCAACGACCCGGACCCGGCGTACGACGACTGCTCGGACAAGAACCACACCGCCACCGAGAACCTCGCCTCGATGCAGGGCAAGAACATCGGTGACATGCTGAACCAGCGTCACGTGACCTGGGGCTGGTTCCAGGGTGGTTTCAAGCCGACCGGCACCCAGAACGGGTTCGCGGTCTGCGGTGCGCAGCACAACAACGTGGGCGGCATCCCCGTGGTGGACTACAGCCCCCACCACAACCCGTTCGCGTACTACAAGTCGACGGCGAACCCGAAGCACCTGCCGCCGTCCTCGGTGCAGGCCATCGGTCAGACCGACCAGGCCAACCACCAGTACGACATCAGCGACTTCGACGCTTCGCTGAAGGCCGGCTCGATGCCCGCCGTGAGCTACCTCAAGGCCCCGGCCTACGAGGACGCCCACGCGGCCAACTCCGACCCGCTGGACGAGCAGCAGTTCGTCGCCACCGAGATCAACAAGATCCAGCAGTCGCCGGAGTGGAAGTCCACCGCGATCGTTCTCGCCTACGACGACTCGGACGGCTGGTACGACCACCAGAAGTCCACGATCATCAACGGGTCGCAGGACGCCGCGAACGACTCTTCGGTCTGCACCGGCACCAAGACCAAGCTGGGCACGACCGCGGACCGCTGTGGTTACGGCCCGCGCCTGCCGATGCTGGTCATCTCGCCCTACAGCAAGGTGAACTTCGTCGACCACACCCGCACGGACCAGACCTCGGTTCTCCAGTTCATCGAGGACAACTGGTTCACCGGCCGGGTCGGCGGTTCGTCGTTCGACTCCCGCGCCGGCGGGCTGTGGAACATGTTCAACTTCTGGTACCCGCAGGCGGGCAAGCTGCCGCTGGACCCGAAGACGGGCGCGGTCGTCAAGAACGGCCACCACTGAACACCGCGTAGGACCGAACACCAGTAGTACCCCAGTTCCGAAGGCCACCGGGTTCCCGAACCCGGTGGCCTTCGGCCGTTTCCGGGTCCCGCCCTGGTGTGGCCGACGCGACGGCGGTCGCAGTGGCGCGATAAGTAACCAACTGGTTGGATAATGAACGGAGGTGGTCACCGTGACCGGACCGTTCGTCTTCATCGCCACCAACAGCGTGGTCCCCGGCAGGTTCGACGCCGAGAAGAGCCGCGCGCCCGGCTGGGCCCGGTTCGTCGACGGCCATGAGCCGCGGCTGATCGCGTTCCACGAGTACGCGAGCGCCGACGGCACCGAGGTCGAGTTCGTGCAGATCCACCCGGACACCGACTCGTTCGAGCACCACCTGCGCGTGCTCTCCGAGCACGCCGACCCGGAGTTCCGCGAGAACCTCACGGCCACCACGAGCATCCGCGTCCACGGCACGCCGACCGAGGCGATCCTGACGATGCTGCGGGACCTGGCCGGCGCGGGCGTGCCGATCACCTTCTTCCCGCACCACCTGGGCGGCTTCACGCGCCGCTGAGCGCATTTTCGCGGCGATTTTCCCGCGGGCGGCCACAGTTCGGAAATGCCTCTTGCGCTCGGGCAGTGCGCACTGGTCCAATCCCCGCCATGGCCACGTGGACCGAAACGCCGCGACTGCGGCTGCGCCGGTTCACGCCCGCCGACGGCGGCGCACTCGCCGATCTCCACGGTGATCCCGAGGTGATGCGCTTCGTCGACGACGGCCGTCCGGTGTCGCGTGAAGTCGTCGAGGGCACGACACTTCCGGGTTTCCTCGCGGAATACCGGGATCTGCCCGCGGGGTTCGGGTGTTTCGCCGCCGTGAATTCGGGGACGGACCAATTCGCCGGGTGGTTCTCGCTGCGGCCGGCCACGAGCCGCGGTCTCGAAGGCGGCGGTACCGAAGTCGGATACCGCCTGCTGCCCGCCGTGTGGGGGCGCGGGTTCGCGACGGAAGGGCTGCAAGCGGTGCTGGGCAAGGCATTCGCGGAACTCGGGGCCGAGCGGGTCGTCGCGACGACGATGACGGTCAACACCCGTTCCCGGCGGGTGCTCGAGAAGGCGGGCCTCGGGCTCGTGCGAACGTTCTTCCTCGAGTGGCCGGAATACCTGGAAGGCGCGGAACACGGCGATGTCGAGTACGCGCTGTCCAGAGAGGAATGGGTGTCCAGCACCGCGCGACATTAGTCGACACGATAGGGTTCCCCCAGGCACGTCCTGTAGAAGGTGAAGGAACGACGAACCATGGCGCAGAAGGTTCACGTCGAGATGGTGGACGACATCGACGGCAGCATTGCCGATCAGACCGTCCCCTTCAGCCTCGACGGTGTGAGTTACGAGATCGATCTGTCCGAAGACAACGCCGCCGCGCTTCGTGATGAGCTGGCCCGCTACGTCACCGCGTCCCGCCGCGTCGGGGGCCGCAAGGTGCGCATGGCCGCCGGGCAGGCGCCGCGGGCGACGTCGTCCGCCGCCGATCGGGAGCGCAACCGCCTCATGCGGGAGTGGGCCGAGGCCAACGGCTTCAAGGTGTCCGACCGGGGCCGACTCCCCGCGGAGATCGTGAAGGCCTACGAAGAGCGTGAAGAAGAGATCGACGAGGTCGACGAGGCTCCCGTCAAGCCGGCCCGCAAGCGTGCGCCGCGCAAGAAGGCCAACGCCTGAGCCGAGCTTCCGGAAAAGGGGTCCGTCACCGCCGTGACGGACCCCTTTCGGCGTTCACGGGGAAGTTCCGCCCAGCACGGCGAAATCACCGGCCGGTGTAGCAGGGATGACACGCGCGGACCGTGGTGATGGCCACACGACGACGGCGCCGCGCGCGGGGTAGGGTAGCCAAGCCTAAATGTCCTGTGAGTGAAGGTAACCGACTGTGGCCGAGAGAGCCCGCCCGAGAACACTCTCGCTGACGGCGGGGCTCGTGGTGCTCCTGGTGGCGCTCGTGCTCGCCGCCGTGCTGAGCATCGCCGTCGGATCACGCGGATTGTCGTTCGGCACCGTCCTCGACTCCTTGTTCCACTACAACGCTTCGAATCCCGATCACCTCGTGGTGCACGAGCTGCGCCTGCCGCGCACGCTCGTGGGTGTGCTCGCGGGTGTCGCACTGGGACTGTCCGGTGCCGTGATCCAAGGCGCCACCCGGAATCCGCTCGCAGACCCGGGCCTGCTGGGCGTGAACGCGGGCGCCGCGCTGTTCGTGGTGCTGGGCATCAGCACGCTCGGTATCACCACCGTCACCGGATACGTCTGGTTCGGTTTCGCCGGTGCGGCCGCCGCCGCGGTGGTCGTCTACGGGATCAGCGCGCTCGGCCGGGTCGGTGCCACGCCGGTGAAACTGGCGCTCGCCGGCGCGGCGGTGACGGCGGCGCTGCAGTCGGTGACGAGCGGCCTGCTGCTCACCGACACGACCACGTTCGACCAGTTCCGCTTCTGGCAGGTGGGCTCGCTGACCGGGCGCGACGCGTCGACGATCACGCAGGCCGTGCCGTTCATCGTAGTCGGCGTGGTGCTCGCACTGGTCGCGGCGCGGATGCTCAACGCGCTGGCGCTGGGCGAGGACGTCGCCCGTGCGCTCGGGCAGAACGTCGCCGTGGCGCGGGCGATCTGCGCGCTCGCCGTGGTCGTCCTCTGTGGATCGGCGACGGCCATCGCCGGCCCGATCGCCTTCGTCGGGCTGACCGTGCCGCACGTCGCGCGCCTGATCACCGGGCCCGACCACCGCTGGCTCCTGCCGTACTCCGCTTTGCTGGCGCCGTTGCTGCTGCTCGTGGCTGACGTGATCGGCCGCGTGATCGCGCGCCCGGCCGAGGTGCAGGTGGGCATCGTGACCGCCGTGATCGGCGCGCCCGTGTTCATCGTCCTGGTGCGGCGCCGGAAGCTGGTGAAGGTGTGAAGCCGCCGCTGGAGCTGGCGGACGCGCTGAAGGCGGTCTCGGCTGCCCGCCGCCAGGGCTCGGCGCGGGTGTGGCTCGTGTCGATCGTGCTCTTCGTGCTGCTGGTCTTGGTTTTCGCGCTGTCGCTGGCCGTCGGTGACTTCAACGTCCCCTTGGGACAGCTGCCCGGCATCCTCTTCGGCGACGGCACGGGCGGCGGCGCCTACGTGGTCACCCAGCTGCGGCTCCCGCGCGCCGTCGCGGCGGTGCTCGTCGGCGTCGCGTTCGGACTCGGCGGTGCGCTTTTCCAGCGCCTGCTGCGCAATCCGCTCGCGAGCCCCGACGTGATCGGCGTGACGCAGGGAGCCAGCGCCGCCGCGGTGATCTGCCTGGTCCTGTTCGGCGTGTCCGGTCCGGTGCTCTCGGCCGCCGCGTTCGTCGGTGCGCTGCTCACCGGCGTGATCATCTACGTGCTTTCGCGCCGCGGCGGCGTCAACGGCTACCGCCTCGTGCTCATCGGCGTCGGGGTCGGTGCGGTGCTCGCCAGCATCGTGTCGTACCTGATGACCTGGGCCGACGTGACGCTGGCGCAGCAGGCCCTGGTGTGGCTCACCGGCAACCTCAACGGCGCGAGCTGGGACAAGGTGGTGCCACTCGCGATCGCGCTGGCGGTGCTCGGCCCGGCCGCCGTGCTGCTGAGCCGCGCGCTCACCGGGCTGCAGCTGGGCGACGACACCGCGGCCGGGCTCGGCCTGCGCGTGGAACGCATGCGCCTGCTGCTGCTCCTCGTCGCCACCGCGCTCGCCGCATTCGCCACGGCGGCGGCCGGGCCGGTGAGTTTCGTGGCGTTCGTGGCGAACCCCGTGGCGACGCGGCTCGTGGGCGGCGCTCGCGTCGGCCTCGTCGCGCCTGCCCTCACCGGCGCGCTCGTGACGTTGCTCGGCGACTTCGTCGCGCAGCACCTGCTCGGCACGCAGCTGCCGGTGGGTGTCGTGACCGGGGCCGTCGGCGCGCCGTACCTGCTGTACCTCCTCGCCACGGCGAACCGGGCCGGCCGAGTCTGAGAGAGAAGGCGCGTGAAACCGACGACACCCACCCTGCACACCGAAGGTCTCGAGCTCGGCTACGGGCCCGTGACCGTGGTGAAGGACCTCTCGGTGCGCATCCCCGAGGGCAAGGTCACCATGATCGTGGGGACCAACGCGTGCGGTAAGTCGACGCTGCTGCGCGGCCTGGCTCGCCTGCTCGCCCCCTCGGCCGGCGCGGTGTACCTCGACGGCGAGCGCATTTCTTCGTTGCGCAGCAAGGACGTCGCCCGGGTGCTCGGCCTGCTGCCGCAGTCGCCGACGGCGCCGGAGGGCATCACGGTCGCCGACCTCGTCGGCCGCGGCCGCTACCCGCACCAGGGCGTGTTCCGCCGCTGGAACGACGAGGACGACGACGCCGTGGCGCGCGCGATGCTGGCCACCGACACCGTGGAGCTGGCCGGCCGGCCCGTCGACGAGCTGTCGGGCGGGCAGCGCCAGCGCGTGTGGATCGCGATGGCGCTCGCCCAGCGCACTCCGTTGCTGCTGCTCGACGAGCCCACGACGTTCCTCGACATCAGCCACCAGGTCGAGGTGCTCGACCTGCTCGCGGACCTCAACCACAACGACGGCACCACCGTCGTGATCGTGCTGCACGACCTCAACCTCGCGGCCCGCTACGGCGATCACCTCATCGCCATGAAAAACGGGTCGATCGCCGCCGAGGGCGCGCCCGGCGAAATCCTCACCGCCGAGCTCGTCGAGGACGTGTTCGGCATGCCCTGCCGGATCATCGCCGATCCCGTGTCCGGCACCCCCATGGTCGTCCCGATCGGCCGCCACCGCGCCGCCGCTCCCACCACACAGCCCTAGGAAGGAACACCCCACGATGGCCAGATGGACCAAGGTCGTCGGCGTCCTCGCCGCCGCCACACTCCTGGGCGCGTGCAGCCAGCCCGCCAACACGACCACCTCGGGCGTGGGGGACAAGGACGTCGCCACCGGCGGCCGCCTGTTCTCCACCGCCGACACCGAGACCGCCAAGCTGAAGGCCGACGTCGGCCCCGGCGTCTTCCCGCGCACGGTCACCCACGCCCTGGGCCAGACGAAGATCGAGAAGGCGCCCACCCGCGTGGTCGTGCTCGACAGCGGTGAGCTCGACGACGTGCTGGCGCTGGGCGTCACGCCCGTCGGCATGGCCACCACCGCCGGCCAGACCGGGGTGCCCAGCTACCTCGCCGACCGTGCCAAGGGCATCCCGACGATCGGCAACACCGACAACCTCAACCTCGAGAAGATCGCTTCGCTGCAGCCGGACCTGATCCTGGGCAGCAAGCTGCGCGCCAACGACATGTACCCGCAGCTGTCGAAGATCGCGCCGACGGTGTTCAGCATCCGCCCGGGTTTCCCGTGGAAGGAGAACCTGCTGCTGGTCGGCGCGGCGCTGGGCCAGGAGAACAAGGCCGTGGCGGCGCTGAACGCGTACCAGAAGAAGGCCGACGAGGTGAAGGCCGGGATCAAGGGCAACCCCAAGATCTCGTTGCTGCGCTTCCACTCCACGGGCATCCGGATCTACGGCGACCTGTCGTTCATCGGCGTGATCTTCAAGGACGTGGGCCTGCAGCGGCCGGACAACCAGCACATCAACGAGCTGGCCAAGCAGATCTCGCGTGAGCGCATCGACGAGGCCAACGGCGACTGGATCTTCTACTCCAGCTACGGCGCGGGCCCGAACGCCGACGAGAAGGCCGTGACGGGCAGCGGGCTGTGGGCCGGCCTGAGCGCGGTGAAGTCGCAGCACGCCATCCGCGTCTCCGACGAGGTGTGGTTCCTCGGCCTCGGCCCGATCGGCGCCGACCACGTGCTCGACGACTTGAAGAAGTACCTCGGCTGACGCGTTTCGCACTGACACCGAGCGGGCCTCCCCGGGCGATCCCGGGGAGGCCCGCTCGGTGGTGGCCTCAGGCGCGGTAGATCGTCTTGAACTGCTGGTAGTTGCCCAGCGCCTCCGGGCCCAGCTCGCGGCCGATGCCGCTGGCCTTCACGCCGCCGAACGGCGCGACGGGGTCGGGCAGGTAGGTGTTGACGCCGATCGTCCCCGTCTCGACGCGCCGGGCCACGGCCATGCCGCGTTCGGCGTCGGTGGTCCACACGGTGCCGCCGAGCCCGAAGTCGGAGTCGTTGGCGATGGCCACGGCGTCGGCTTCGTCGGCGTAAGGGATCACCGACAGCACGGGCCCGAAGATCTCTTCGCGCGAGATCGTGGCGGAGTTGTCCACGTCGGCGAAGATCGTCGGCTCCACGAACCAGCCGACGTCCCGGCCGTTCGGCCGGCCGCCGCCGGTGGTCACGCGGCCGCCTTCGGCCTTGCCCTTCGCGATGTAGCCCTCCACGCGGGTGCGGTGCGCGGAGCTGGCCATCGGGCCGATCGTGGTGGCCTCGTCGAGCGAATCGCCGACCACGGCACCGGAAGCCATGTCCGTGAGCACGTCCACGACCTCGGTGTAGCGGCTGCGCGGCGCGAGCACGCGGGTGCCGAGGAAACAGGTCTGGCCGTTGTTCATCATCGTGGCCACGAACAGGCCTTCGACGCTCCCGGCGACGTCCGCGTCGTCGAGGATGATCGCCGCCGACTTGCCGCCCAGCTCCAGCGTGACCGGGCGCAGCAGCTCCGCGCAGGCCGACGCGATCGCGCGGCCCGCCACCGTCGAGCCGGTGAACGTGACCTTGTCGACGCCGGGGTGCTTCACCAGGTACGCGCCGAGCTCGCGGCCACCCGGCACGATGCTCACGACCCCCGGCGGCAGGCCCAGGCCCGCGAGGACCTCGGCGAGCAGGAAGGCGTCGAGCACCGTCTCCGGCGAGGGCTTGACGACGACCGAGCAGCCGGCCGCCAGCGCCGGCGCAAGCTTGAAGAACAGCAGCGTCTGCGGGAAGTTCCACGGCACGATCGCCGCGACGACCCCGACCGGTTCGCGGCGGACGACGACGTTGCCGCCGAAGGCGCCCTGACGGATCTCCTCGACGGGCTGCTCGCGGACGATCCCGCCGTACATCTGCAGGAGCCCGGCCGGGTAGCCGGTCTCCGCCTGCATCGCGGGGCTCGCGATCGGCATGCCGTTCTGGGCGCTCACCAGCTGCGCGAACTCCGAGCTGCGCTCCGCCATCACCGCGGCGAAGCGGTCGAGGACGTCGGCGCGTTTCGCCGGCTCCCAGTGGGCCCAGCCCTGCGGGTCGCGCAGCGCCGCCCGAGCGGCGGCCACGGCCTTGTCGACGTCCGCGGGTCCCGCTTCCGGAACCTGCCCGATGGCTTCCTCCGTGCTCGCCGACAACACGGTGATGGTGGCGTCGGTGGATGGTGCGGTCCATTCGCCGCCGATGAACAGCGCGTCGTGTACGTGCTTCACCTGCAAAACTCCTCGGCCACTTGGGCGCCGCCGGAGTTGCGGCGCGAACACAGGGTGGACCGAAGCTCTACACAAGAGTTGTCGCAGCGCGCCAGACTTGTTGTTCCTCGGCGTATGCTGGCTCGACTGCACCCAGAACGACCTGGGAGATGCCGATGGGGCGAAGCCTTCAGGCCGACGCGTGGAGCCACGAGCTCGCGGGGGCGTTCGCCGGGTTGCACGCCGAACGGCACGACGGCCTGCTCCCGCTCGGCACCCTCGACGCGATGCAGCTGGGCGACGTCGGGGTCTACGACGTGCGCGGCACCACGCAGATCGTGCGCCGCACCGCCCGCGGCGTGCGCGCGGACCACGTGGAGCGGCTGAAGATCTGCCTGATCGAGCGGGGCGGTGCGCTCGTGGAGCAGGGCCGGCGGCGGGTGTCGCTGGAGGTCGGTGACTTCGCCCTCTACGACTTGCGGCGGCCGTACCAGCTGACGATGCGCGGGGCGTTCCGCTGCGCGGTGATGACGTTCCCGCGCGCCGCGCTCGGCCTGCCCGACTCCGCGCTCGAAGCGATGATGGAGCGCCGGTTCATCACCGGCAGCGGCGTGGGCCAGGTCTTCGCCTCTTGCCTGCGCAGCACGCTCGACCAGCGCGAGAAGCTGTCCGACGGCTCGCCGGTGCGCCTGCGCGAAGCCGCCGTGGCGCTGCTCGCGGCCACGCTCGGCAGCGGCGCCGACCTGCCGGCGGGCCACGCGAACCTGGCGCTGCGCGAGCGCGTGCTCGACCACGTCCGCGTGCACCTGGCCGACCCGCACCTGTCGCCGGCGACGGCGGCCGCCGCGCTGCACATGTCGCCGCGCTCGCTGCACCGCCTGTTCGAGGACTCCGGCGAAACGTTCGGCGGCACCGTCCGCAAGCTGCGGCTCGAGGCCGTGCGGCGTGATCTCACCGACCCGCTGCTGGCGGGGCGCAGCATCGCAGCCGTGGCGGCGCGCTGGGGGATCACCGACCAGCCGTGGCTTTCGCGGGCGTTCCGGGCGGAGTACGGGGTGACGCCTTCGGGGCTGCGGCGGAGGATGACCGGGTCTTAGCGCTCAGGGGCCGGGTCGTCTCAGAGGCCCAGTCGCGCGTCGAGGTCGATCTTGCCGCCCACGGCGTCGAGGATCGCGCGCAGAGCGGTCTTCTCCTGGAGCGGGCGGCCGTGCTGGTCGGCGTGGGCGCGCATGAGGTTGCCGACGTGGCGCTCGGGGTTGCTCCAGTTCGGCCAGCGGCGGCGGGCGATCGTGGCCAGCTCGTCGAAGTCGGGGGTTTCCGGGGTGGTCGCGTCGAGCAGCCAGTTGAGGTACGTGCGCAGCACGGCGACCGGGAAGCTGCCGGGGTGGCTGAGCGCGCCGTGGCCGGGCACGAACGTGCGGACGGTCGGGAAAGTCTTGTCCAGCCAGTAAAGCGCGTCGAGCCAGCCGGGGATCGAGCCGTGGATCGCCATCGGCGTGGAGCCGACCGACAGCAGGTCGCCGGTGAACAGCGTGCCGGTCTTCGGTTCGAACACCACCAGGTCGCCGTCGGTGTGCGCGACGCCGGGGAACGGCACGACCTCCACGACCACCCCGCCGAGGTCGACCTCGCGCGGCGTGGTGACGGCGTGCACGGCCTCGGGTTTCGGAGCTTCGAGCGTGCCCCAGTTCTTGCAGTCGAACGTGTCCTCGTACCGCTGCGGCCCCGCCCGCACCGCGGACACGGCCGACTCGGCGGCGAGGATGCGCCCGCCGTTGCGCAACGCCACGCCGGCGCCGTTGTGGTGCGCGCCGTGGGCGTGGGTGAGCACGAGCGTGAGCGGCATTTCGACGGTCGAGTACTTGCGGACGTCCTTGACCAGGTCGAGCGTGTCCCGCTCAGTGCCGCACGTGTCGACCAGCAGCACGCCCGACCGGCCGCGGATCCAGCCGCAGTTGGACACGAGCCAGTCGGTCGGGCTGCGGACGTAGGCGACCACGCTCGGGTCGGAGTACCTGAGCGGCACGATGTTTCGCCTGATGGCGGGCATGGGGTCCCCCTCGTGGGCTGCGCCGCCGTGATCCCGGACCACCGCATGGTAGTGGATCACTGACCTTCGAATGGTATAGACCAAGCGGGCGTATGTCAGCAGGCTGCGAGCCCACCGTGTGCTACGTCGCACAGCCCAGGCCGATACCTCCCTACGCCGACCGGCAGACCATACCTCCGGTTCGGCATTCCCTCAGTTCGGCGACTTGTGGTGACGGTGTGGTCACTTCTCGTGAAACGTCGCCCGAGTCGGGTGAGCCGGGGAAGATTTACGTCGTCCGATTTCCGGCGGAAGCCAGGGCGGGCCGGTCCGACGTCGTGGTCGAGGGCCGGAAGTCCGCGCGGTAGCGGCTGGGCGCGACCCCGACGTGGCGGGTGAAGTGCTGCCGGAACGACACCGGTGACCCGAACCCGCAACAGCCGGCGATCTCGGCGACGGGCAGGTCGGAGCTCTCCAGCAGCTGCTGCGCCCGGGCGATGCGCTGGTCCAGCAGCCAGCGCACGGGCGTGGTGCCCGTCTCGGCCACGAACCGGCGCGCGAAGGTGCGCTCGGACATCGACGCCCAGCCCGCCAGCTCGGCGACCGTCAGCGGCCGCCGCAGTTCCCGCAACGCGCGTTCCCGCACGGCGGCCAGCGGTTCCTCGTCGCGGGGCGGAGTCGGGACCGTGATGAACTGCGCTTGCCCACCCGAGCGGAACGGCGCCGTGACCATGGTCCGCGCGATTCCCGCCGCGACGTCCGCGCCCTGCGTGAGCCGCACGAGGTGCAGGCACAGGTCGATCCCGGCGGCGACGCCCGCCGACGTCCACACGCCGTCTCCGCCCGCGTACAGCACACCGGGGTCGACCTGGGCCGACGGATGCCGCCGCGCGAGCTCGCTCGTGAACCGCCAGTGCGTGGCGGCCGGTCGCCCGTCCAGCAGCCCGGCCGCGCCCAGCACGAACGCGCCCAGGCACAGGCCCGCGACCTGCGCGCCCGCCCGATGGGCCGCCCGCAACGCGGCGAGCAGCTCGGGTGCGGGCTTCGCATCGACGTTCGCCAGGCCCGGCACCACGACGACGTCCGCCGTGCGCACCCAGGCGAACGTCCGTTCCGGGGTGATGGTGGCGCCGCCCGTCAGCCGCACGGGGTCCTTCGTGGCCGCGCACTTGCGCAGCTCGGCTTCCGGCCCGCTGCGCGCGCCCCACACCTCGTCGACCACGGCCGTGTCGAACAGCCGAGCCCCGTCGAACAGCACCAGCGCGATCTTCTGCACGGCTCCACAGTAGCTGGCAGGATCTCATCGATGAACGACTTTACTGCCACTCACCGATCGCCGGTCCGTCGAGGCAGGATGGCGGCATGACCACTTTCTCGCTGCGCCACCTGGGCGGACCCACGTCGCTGATCACCTACGGCGGGGTGCGGTTCCTGACCGACCCGACGTTCGACCAGCCGGGGGAGTACCCGATCGGCAACCGGGTGCTCGTGAAGACAACCGGGCCCGTGGCGAGCCCGGCCGAGGTCGGCGCGGTGGACGCCGTGCTGCTCTCGCACGACCAGCACTCGGACAACCTCGACCACGGCGGCCGCGCGTACCTCGAGACGGCGCCGCTCGTTCTCACCACGACGTCCGGCGCCGGGCGTCTCGGCGGCACCGCCCAGGCGCTGCCGAACTGGGAACACGTCGAGGTCGGCGGTGTGCGCGTGACCGGGATGCCCGCGCTGCACGGGCCGGAAGGCTCCGAGCCCAAGGTCGGCGAGGTCACCGGCTTCCTGCTGTCCGCCGAAGGTCTGCCGTCGGTCTACGTCAGTGGCGACAACGCGTCGCTGGCGCTGGTGCGCGAGATCGCCGCCCGCGTCGGGCCGGTGCCGATCGCCGTGCTGTTCGCGGGCGGGGCCCGCACGCCGCTCATCGACGACTTCCTCACGCTCCCGAGCGCGGCCGCCGCCGAAGCCGCGGAGATCCTGGGGTCCGCCGACGTGGTGCCGCTGCACTTCCAGGGCTGGGGGCACTTCACCCAGGGCGCCGACACGCTGGCGGAGGCGTTCGCCGGCAAGGCGACGAAGCTGCACCTGCTCCAGCCGGGCGAGGAAGCCGCGGTCAGCTGAGGCCGCGCGCGAGTGCGACCGCGCCCAGCGCCACGGCCTTCGCACCGCCCCGGGCCAGCCGCACCTCGACGGGAGAACCCGACAGCAGGGGGTGCTCGGTGAGCGCCTCCTGCATCGGTTTCTCCAGCAGTGCCCACGAGTTCGTCACGGAACCGCCGACCACCGCCGTCGCGATGCCGAGCAGGCCGCACGCGTGCGTGATCGCCTCGCCGAGGAAACGCCCGGCGTCGGTGAACACCGTCAGCGCGGCCTCGTCGCCGGCGAACGCGGCGGCCGCGACGGCCTCGGCGGGCAGGGAAACGCCCGTCGCCTCGGTGTAGCGGCGGGCCAGGGACCGGCCCGACGCGTAGGCCTCCAGGTGCCCGGTCTGCCCGCAGGTGCACGGCGCCGGCCCGTAGGTGCCGACGTGGCCGATCTCGCCCGCGCCGGTGCCGCCGCCGTGCAGCAGGGTGCCGTCCACGTACAACGCGCCGCCGACACCCGTGCCCAGCGCGACGCCGAGTACGTGCCGATCCGTTGTGGACAGTTCGCCGAGGAGGAACGCGTTCACGTCGTTCTCGGTCGTCACCGGCACGCCGCCGAGCCGCGAGGACAGCCCCGCGTTGACGGCCGTGCCCGCCCAGCCGGTGAACGAGTCGCCGGTGACCACGATCGTCCCGGTCTCCGGCTCCACCACGCCGGCCGCACCGACGCCGACCCCGGCCAGCCGGCCCGGCGCGAGCGACAACACCAGCGCGGCCGCGCGGTCCAGGATCGCGGCACCTCCCAGGTGCGCACCCGAATCCGCCGACGCCGATGCCACCTCCCGGCCGTCGGAGTCGCACACGACCACGAGTGTTTTCGAACCGCCGATGTCGACCCCGGCCCACACTTGGCTCACGCCGCGGGATCCACGTCCGCCAGCCCGGCCCGTCGGCTGCGCTGCACCGCGGGGTCCGGCACGGGTGAGGACAGCAGCAACGCCTGCGTGTACGCGTGCGACGGCTCGCGCAGCACGCGCGCGGCCGGCCCCTGCTCCACCAGCTCGCCCCCGCGCAGCACGGCGACGCGGTCGCACAGGCTGTCGACCACCGCCAGGTCGTGGCTCACGAACAGGCAGCCGAACCCGAACTCCTCGTGCAGCCGCTTGAACACGTCCAGCACCACGGCCTGCACGGACACGTCGAGCGCGCTCGTCGGTTCGTCCGCGATCAGCAGCTTCGGCCCCAGCACCAAAGCCCGCGCGAGGCTCACGCGCTGGCGCTGCCCGCCCGACAGCTCGTGGCCGTAGCGGTCCATCAGCGACTCCGGCAGCTCCACGGCGTCGAGCAGCTCGCGCACGCGCCGCCGCCGCTCGGACCGGCCGGCGGAGGTGTGCATGACCAGCGGCTCGGCCACGGTCTGGCCCACGGTCATCCGCGGGTCCAGCGAAGACGCCGGATCCTGGAACACCGCGCCGATCTGCCGCCGCACCGCCCGCGCCGACCGCCCGGTCCCGCGTGGCAACGGCCCGCCGAGCACGTCGACCCGGCCCGATTTGGGCGTGACCAGGCCCAGCGCGCAGTTGCCCAGCGTCGTCTTGCCCGAGCCCGACTCCCCGACCAGCCCCACGATCTCGCCCGGCCCGACGCTCAGCGACACCGAGTCCACGGCGCGCTTGCCGCCGTACTCCACCACGACGTCCGTCAACGCCAGCACCGGCTTCTCCGGCGCCGCCGCCGCGCCGGCGTGCTCGCCCGCGCCCAGCCGCGGCACGGCGGCGAGCAGCTCACGCGTATACGCGGCCTGCGGGGAGGAGAACAGCTCAGCCGTCCGAGCTTCCTCCACCAGCCGGCCGGACCGCAGCACGAGGACGCGGTCGGCAACGTCCGCCACCACACCCATGTTGTGCGTGATCAGCAGCGTCGCCGTGCCCTCGGTCTCCCGGATGTCCCTCAGCAGGTCCAGGATCTGCTGCTGAACGGTCACGTCCAGCGCCGTCGTCGGCTCGTCCGCGATGATCAGCTTCGGCCGGGCGGCCAGCGCGATCGCGATCATGACGCGCTGGCCCAACCCACCGGAAAGCTCGTGCGGGTACTGCTTCAGCCGCGCCTCCGGCTCCGGCACCCCTACGCGGTTAAGCAGCTCCACGCACCGCGGGTGGTAGTGCTTGTGCCGCCGCTGCTTCGGGTCGTGGTTGCGGATCGCCTCCGCGAGCTGGAACCCGATGCGCAGCAACGGGTTCAGCGCCGTCATCGGCTCCTGGAACACCATCCCCGCGCCCTGCCCGCGCAGCTTCCGCAACTGTTCGCCCTGCAGTTCCAGCACGTTCTGCCCGGCCAGCTCGATCGCCCCGGTCACCGAAGCCGACTCGGGCAGCAGCCCCAGCACCGCGAGCGCGGCCGTGCTCTTGCCGGAGCCCGACTCGCCGACCACCGCCACGATCTCACCCGGCTCGACCGTCAGCGACAGCCCGTCGACGGCCGGGTCACCGTCCCCATAGGACACCCGCAGGTCACGGATGTCGAGTACCGGCTCGCTCATCGCCGTCCCTTCACCGCGAACGCGTCGCGCAGTCCGTCGCCCAGGAAGTTGATCGCGCACACCACGAGCACGATCGCGATGCCCGGCGGCAGGATCAGCCACCACGAGCCGTCGAACGTGTAGGTGATGCCCTTCGACAGCATCGCGCCCCAATCGGTGCCCGGCGCGGGCACGCCGAGGCCGAGGAAGCTCACGTAGGCCACGAGCAGGATGGCGTCGGCGATCTGGAACGTCGCGTTCACCACCACCGTGCCGATGGCGTTGGGGATCACGTGCCGGAACACCACCCGCGTGCGGCTCGCGCCGAGCACCGTGATCGCACGGATGTAGTCGCGTTCGCGCAGGCTCACCGTCTCCGCGCGCATCAGCCGTGCGGGCACCAGCCACGACACGCAGCCGATGATCAGCGCCAGCACCCCGACGCTCGGGGTGACCAGCGTGGCCGCCACCAGCAGCAGGAACAACGCGGGGATCGCGACGCCGGTGTCGACCACGCGCATCAGCACCGTGTCGAGCCAGCCGCCGGTGTAGCCGGCGAGCGCGCCCCACACCGCGCCGATCGCGGTGGCGATGAGCCCGGCCAGCACGCCGATGATCAGCGACGTCCGCCCGGCGACCATCAGCCGGCCGAGCACGTCGTAGCCGAGGTCGTCGGTGCCCAGCGGATGCCCGCTGCCGGGCCCGAGCCGCGCCGCCGCGAGGTCGGTGTGCGACTGGTCCGTGCCGTAGAACAGCGGGCCGAAGAAGCAGAACAGGATCACCAGCAGGAGCAGGATGGCGCCGACGAGCGCCGTGCGCCGCGCGAACACTCGCGAAAGGACGGTCACGACCGCACCCCCTTCACCCGCACGCGCGGATCGATCACGAGCTGCACGACGTCCGCGAGCAGCGAGCCGATCACGGTCGCCACGGCGATCACCAGCACCACCCCGAGCAGCACGGGGAAGTCGGCGTTGCGCGCGGCCGTCCAGAACAGCAGGCCGACGCCCGGGTAGTTGAACATCGACTCCACCACCAGCGAACCGCTGAACACCACGGGCACGTAGTAGCCGAGCATCGAGACCACCGACGTCAGCGAGTTGGGCCAGACGTGCCGCCAGATGATCGTGCGCTCCGGCGTGCCCTTCGCGCGGGCGGTGCGCACGTAGTCCTCGGCGAGGTTGTCCAGAGTGGACGCTCGCATGTACCGGCTGAACGCGGCCAGCGCCGCCCCCATGCCCGCGACCACCGGCAGCACCAGCGAGCCGGGTTGCGAGAGCAGCTCACCGATCGTCTCGCCCTGCGCGGCCTGCGCCGGGAACCACGGCAGGACCTGCGCGAACACGATGATCAGCACGAGCGACAGGAAGAACACCGGCGTCGCGTAGAGCAGGAACGTCACCCCGGTGGTCACGTGGTCCGCCGCCTTGCCGCGCCGCACCGCCTGCCACACACCCACCGGCAGCGCGACCACGATCGCGAGCAACGTCGAGATCGCGGTGAGCAGCAGCGTCTTCGGCACGCGCTCTCCGAGCAGCGTCGACACGGGGGAGTTCTGCGTGTACGAGTCGCCGAGGTCGCCGTGCAGCAGCCGCACCAGGTAGTCCCAGTACTGCACGGGCAACGGCTGGTCGAAGCCCTGGGCCTTGTTGAACGCGTCGATCTGCTCCTGCGTGGCCTGCACACCGAGCACGCCGCGCGCCGGACCACCGGGCAGCAGGTGCAGCAGCACGAACGTGACCACGGTGACCAGCAGCACCACGACCACGGCCAGCACGAGCCGCTTGAGGAGGTAGCGGGTCATGTCCTCACCTCGTCCAGTACCAGCGCTGCGGCTGCAGCCCGGCGAGCGGATCCTGGTTCACCCCGCGCAGCGCGGTGTCGATCGCCGACACCTGGTACGGCGGGTTGGGCAGCCAGAGCACGGGCAGCTGCTCGGCCAGGTAGGCGCTGTAGTCGAGCATCGGCTGATCGCCCGTGGCCAGGTTGGTCGCGGTGATCAGGTCGTCGGCGTGCCGGTCGGCGTAGCTGCCGAAGTTCGTGCCCGCGTCGGTGGCGAACAGGTCCTCACCGCTGGGGTTGGCGGGGAAGTACCAGCTGCCCTGCGTGCCGAAGTACGACAGCTGCCACGAGCACGACGCCTCTACCGGCTTGCACGCGGTTCCGTTGGCCAGCACGGTGTTCAGCGGCTGCGCGTTGATCTTCATCTCCACGCCGATCTTCGACAGCTCCGAGCGCAGCTCCTGCATCGTCCCGTCGGTCTCGTCGGAGCCCGACTCGGTCAGCATGGTGAGCGACAGCCGGGTGCCGGCTTTGACGCCGTCGCCGCACTGGCCGGGTCCGCTGCCGGGTGCCGCGCACTCGAGAACGTCGTCGGAGCCGGGTTTCCAGCCGTGGTCGGTGAGCAGCTTCCGCGCGGCGGCGAGATCGAACGGGTACGGGTTGGTCTTCTGCCGCGCCGACAGGTACTTGACGTCGTTGTCCTGCGGCACGGGGCCGTAGTCCACGCGGGCCGTGCCGCGCCAGATCACCTTCGTGATGCTGTCCTGGTCCACGGCGTGCTGCAGCGCCTGGCGCACGTACAGCTGCTTGAACGCCGCGCCGAGCTGCGGGTTGTTGAAGTTGAACGGCGAGTACGTGATCGACCAGCCGTTCCACGGTTCGATCCGGTAGCCCTGCGCCTCCAGTTTCGGGCGCTGGCCGAGGTTCGACGTCGGCACGTAGCCGTAGTCGACGCCGCCGGCACGCAGCACGTTGTACTCCGCCGAGGAGCTGGTGAAGGTCAGGAACTGCACGGTGTCGAGCTTCGCCGCGTCCGGGCCGGTGTACTTCGGGTTCTTGTTCAGCGTCACCTGGCCCGAAGCGGTGAACCCGGCGAGCGTGAACGGCCCGTTCACGACCTTCCACAGTGGATTCGTCGAGTACGTGCCGAGCTGCTTCGCCTGCGCCACCAGGAAGTCGAACACCTTCTTGGCCCCGGCGGGGTCGCGGTCGAAGTCGCCGACCGGGCCGGACGCGCTCGTGCGGTCCCACGCCTTCTGCGGCATCGGCACGACCAGGCTCAGCTGGTTGGCCGTGAACCAGTCGGCGTTGTACGGCTTGTCGAGGGTCAGCGTGAACGTGTGGTCGTCGACCGCGTGGAAGGCCTTGATGTTGTCGGGCATCAGGCCTTCGGAGTACTTGCCCCAGTTGTCCTTGCCGGCGCGCACCAGGTTGAGCCAGAACTCGAAGTCGCGGCTGGTCAGGGGGTTGCCGTCCGACCAGGTGAGCGGCTTGAGCGTGATGGTCACGGTCTTGCCGTCGGCGGAGTAGCTCGGTGCGTTGGCGGCGCTGGAGGGATCGTCGAGCGTGACCGAGCCCGAGCTGCCGTCGTAGTTGTAGAGCGGGGTGTACAGCTCGTTCCGGATCGCGCCGTTGTAGCTCGCGCCGTAGCCGGGGATCGAGATCGGCAGGATCCAGTTCGGGGTCGCCGACGGGGGCAGCGCGAACCGTGCGCTGCCGCCGGTCACCGGCTTGCCCGTGCCGCCGCCGTGCTGCTCGCGGCTCGTCGCGCAGCCGGAGAGCGCCAGCGCGGCGGCGAGCGTGACCCCGAGCGCGGCGCGCCACCGGTGTCGAGCCATCCACATCACTTCCAACATCCTTGGTGTAAGTCGATGTCCAGGGACTGGGCGTGTTCTTGGTTGCCGTGTAATGTCGCACGCGTGTTGGAAATTGCCAAGAGGTGATTTCGGGGGCAAGTTTCCGAACAGTTACATCAGGCATGAAGTAAGTAGGTGACAGCCGTGGCCCAGGATCCCGCCGGTCTGCTGCGGCTGCTCTGGCTCGTCGCCCACGAGCACGCCGTCTCGCGGATGGACCTCGCGCGGGTGCTCGGCTTGCCGCAGTCGACGGTGTCCGTTCGGACGCAGGCGCTGATCTCCGCCGGGGTGCTCGTCGAGTCCGGCGAAGGCAGCTCGGCGGGTGGCCGGCGGCCGAAGCTGCTGTCGGTCAACGCGGGGTTCGGCCACGTCTGGGCCGCCGACGTCGGTTCGCGCCACGTCCGCATCGGCGCCCTCGACATCGCGGGCAACCTGCTGCACGTGACCGAACGGCCGCTGGACATCAACCGCGAACCGGCGCAGGTCGTCGCGGCTTTCGCCGACACCGTGCGGGAAGTCGCGGCCGAGGCGCGGTGCCCGGGCCGGCAGCTGGGCATCGGCGTCGCCTTCCCCGGGCCGGTCGACGTCGGCGCGGGCACGATCACGCTGCCCTCGCGCATGCCGGGCTGGCGCGGGTTCGCGGTGCGCGACGCGTTGCGTGCGCACTTCGACCTGCCCGTGGCGGTGGACAACGACGCGAACCTGCAGGCGCTGGGCGAATCCGTCGCCGGGCCGCCCGGGCGCACGCTGCTCGTGGTGAAGGCGGGCACGGGCATCGGCTCGGGGCTCGTCGTGACCGGCCGGCTCTACCGCGGCCGCGCCGGCGTCGCGGGCGACATCAGCCACGTGCGCGTGCCCGCGGCCGGCGACCGGCCGTGCACCTGCGGAAACCGCGGCTGCCTGGAGACCGTGGCGAGCGGCGCGGCCCTCGTGGCGCAGCTGCGCGAGCAGGGCGTGGACGTGAACAGCACCGCGCAGGTGATGGCGACGGCGGAGGACGGGCACCCCGACGCGACCACGGCCGTGCGGCGTGCGGGCCTGCAGCTCGGCGAGGTGCTGGCCACGGTGGTGAACTTCGGCAACCCCGACGAGGTGCTGCTCGGCGGCGCGCTGTCGGGTTCGGAGGCGTTCGTGGCCGCCGTGCGCGGCGCGCTCTACGAACGCTGTCTTCCCCTGGCTACGCGGGAACTGCGCATCGACCGGGTGCGCTTCGGCCCGGACGCCGGGCTGTACGGCGCGGGCGCGCTCGTGCTGGACGAGGTCTTCGACGAAGCGATACGGAGCAGACGATGACGAAGGTGCGGATCGGGATCACGGGGATCGCCATCGAGTCGAGCACGTTCTCCCCGCACCGCTCCACCGTGGCCGACTTCCACGTGACCCGGGGCGAAGAACTGCTGGCGCGCTACCCGTTCCTGCGCGAAGACCGTCCTTCGTGGACGGACGACGTCGAGTGGGTGCCGCTCGTGCACGCCCGTTCGCTACCCGGCGGCGCGGTGACCGAGGAGGCCTACGCGGAGCTGTCGGGGGAGATCCTGGAACGGGTGCGCGCGGCGCAGCACCTCGACGGGTTGTTCTTCGACATCCACGGCGCGATGAGTGTGGTCGGCCGCACGGACGTGGAAGCCGAGCTGGCCACCGAGATCCGCGCGATTCTGGGGCCGGACGTGCTCATCTCGGCGTCGATGGACCTGCACGGCAACGTCTCGCGCGAGCTGGCCACGGCGCTCGACCTGATCACCTGCTACCGCAAGGCCCCGCACACCGACGCGTGGGACACCCGCGAGCGTGCGGCCCGCAACCTCGCCGCTCGCCTGCGTCACGGCGGCAAGCCGAAGAAGGCGTGGGTGCAGGTGCCGGTGCTGCTGCCCGGCGAGAAAACGAGCACCCGCCTCGAACCGGCCAAGAGCGTCTACGCCGCCGTCGACGAGGTCGAAACGCTCGGCGGCGTGCTCGACGCCGCCATCTGGGTCGGCTACGCGTGGGCCGACGAACCGCGTTGCCAAGCCGCCGTGGTCGTGTCCGGTGACGACGAAGACGTCATCTTGGAACAGGCCGAGCGGCTCGCCAAGTCCTATTGGGACGCTCGTCGCGACTTCGCTTTCGTCGCCCCGACGGGGACCCTGGCCGAGTGCCTGGAGCAGGCCGTCGCCTCGACCGCGCGGCCGTTCTTCGTCAGCGATTCCGGCGACAACCCGACCGCTGGAGGTGCCGGGGACACGTCCTGGAGCCTCGACGTCCTCCTGCGCACTCCGGCCATTGTGGACTCCGAGCTCACCACGCTGTACGCGGCGATCGTGGATCCGGAAGCCGTCGCCGCGGCGGTCGAAACCGGCGTCGGCGCGACGGTTTCCGTGGAGCTGGGCGGAAAAGTCGACTCCGGGCCGCACGGTCCGGTGCCGGTGACCGCTCGCGTCGAGGCGATCGACCCCGAAGACCCCGTCGCGGGCACGGCCGTGGTGTTCGCCATCGGCGGCCTGCGCGTGATCGTCACCGCGCGGCGCAAGCCGTACCACCTGGAGTCCGACTTCCTCGCGCTCGGCCTGCGCCCGCGCGAAGCCGACGTGGTGATCGTGAAAATCGGCTACCTGGAACCGGAGCTGTACGACATGGCCGCCGACTGGCTGCTCGCTCTCACGCCCGGGGGCGTCGACCAAGACCTGCTGCGCCTCGGGCACGCCGGGATCGACCGGCCGATGTTCCCGTTCGACGCGGAGATGGCGGACCCGCCGTTGAAGCCCGAGTTGCTCTGAGCGCCACGGCCGTCAACGCGCCGAAGGCCAGGTGATCGAGCCACTGCGCCCCGCGCGGCAACGCCCGGATCGCCGCGTTGCGCCGCCCGACGATCTCCAGGTCCAGCACCGCGATGGCGGCTCCCGCCGCCACTCCGTTGGCCACCGACAGCGGCCGGCGGCGGTCCACGTAGGCGAGTGCGGCCGTCCAGCCGGCGGACACCAGCCCGTGGACCAGGGCGCCGCGGACCAGCCCGGCCTTGCCGCCGGGCGCCAGCGTGCCCGCCGCGCGCGTCGCCGCCAGCGGATCACCGCGCGTGATCACCGCGTGCAGGGTCGACGGCAGCCCGCTGCCGGTCGCTGCCACTGTCCAAGCCTTGACCACCTTCTTCACCAGGCCAGTATGCCCGAGGGCTTGACATGCAGTCGTTTGACTGCATAACTTAAAGTGTGCAATCGGAGCTGGACGGGATTTTCTTGGACAAGGTCTTCAAAGCGCTGGCCGACCCGACCAGGCGCTACCTGCTCGACCAGCTGCACGAGGACAACGGACAGACGCTCAACGAGCTGTGCGCCCGCCTGGACATGACGCGCCAGACGGTCACCCAGCACCTGTCCGTCCTCGAGGCGGCGAACCTGGTCAGCACGGTGCGCCGCGGCCGGGAGAAGCTGCACTACCTCAATCCGGTCCCGTTGCACGAGATGCAGGAACGCTGGGTGGACAAGTTCGAGCGCCCCCGGCTGCGCGCGCTGAGCGCCGTCAAACGCCGAGCAGAGGAAGCCATGACCGAAAAGCCGAGTTACGTCTACGTCACCTATATCGAGAGCACGCCGGAGAAGGTGTGGGAGGCGCTCACCGACGCCGAGCTGAGCGGGCAGTACTGGGGGCACCGCAACGAGTCCGACTGGCAGCCCGGCTCACGTTGGGAACACGTGCGGGTGGACGGGTCCGGCATCGTCGACGTCTACGGCGACGTGGTGGAAGCCGTGCCGCCGAAGCGCCTCGTGACCCGCTGGTTCGACCCGACCAAGGAGGACACCCAGGAGCCTTCGCGCGTGACGTTCGACATCGAGCAGTACGAGGCGATCGTCCGGCTCACCGTGACCCACGAGGACCTGCCCGACGAGCAGGCGCGCCGCGACATCGGCCGCGGCTGGCCGTCGGTGTTCGCGAACCTCAAGTCGCTGCTGGAGACCGGCCACGTGATGCCGAACGCACCGTGGAGCATGCCCTGAATTTCACGGCTTTGGCTATTTGTCGACACCCTCGTACGTGCCTCGGGTGAAGCGCTTCGAGAAGACGAAGTACACGATCGCCACCGGCACCGTCATCAGCAGCGCGGCGGCGAGCTTGAGCGGGAACTGGTTTCCTTGCCCGAGCTCGCCGGACACGAGTGAGGCGACGCCGGTGGTGAGCGTGTTCAGTGCCGGGTCCTGCCGCGACACGATGTAGTGCGGCAGCTCGTTCCAGGACCCCTGGAACGCCAGGATCGTCATGGTGATCAGGGCCGGCTTCGACATCGGCAGCACCACGGACCAGAACGTGCGCAGCGGTCCGGCGCCGTCGATGCGAGCCGCTTCCTCGACGCTCAGCGGCACGCTCTCGAAGAACTGCTTCATGATGAACACGCCCGACGCGTCGGCCAGCAGCGGGATGATCATCGCCGCGTACGTGTCGTACATGCCGAACTGGTTGAGCACCAGGAACTTCGGGATGAGCAGAACCACGCTCGGCACGGCGAGCACGGCCACGACCGCGCCGAACACCGCGCCGCGGCCGCGGAACCGCAGCCGCGCCAGCGCGTACCCGGCCATCGAGTTGAACACGACCCGGCCGACGGTGATCGTGACCGACACGAAGATCGAGTTCAGCGCCCAGCGCGGGAAATCCTGCTGGGCGAGCGTCGAGAAGACGGCCACGGACCACTCGTGCGGCCACGGGGTGAGCGGGTGGGCCGTGGCGTCGGCGTCGGTCTTGAACGCCGTGGCCAGCTGGATCAGGAACGGGTAGATGTAGGCCACGGCGACCAGCAGCAGTACGCCGAAGCCGACCCAGCGCAGGTATCCGCGTCGCTTCACCGCCGGCTCCTCCGTTTTCCGTCCTTCTCCTTCAGCAGCCAGCGCTGCACCAGCGTGAGCACCACGATCACCACGAACAGCAGGAACGCGATCGCCGAGCCCTGGCCCCATTCCTTGCCGATGAACGACGTCGAGTACGAGAGGTACGCGGGGGTGAGCGTGGTGTTGGCGGGGGCGCCGCGGCTGAGCACGTAGATCTGGTCGAAGACCTGCCACGTGCCGATCAGGCCGAGGGTGAGCACGAGGAACAACGTCGGGCGCAGCTGGGGCAGCGTCACGCGCCAGAAGCGCTGCCACCCGTTGGCGCCGTCGATCACCGCAGCCTCGTCGACGCTCGGCGGCAGGTTCTGCAGCGCCGCGTAGAACATCAGCATGAACCCGCCGGTGGTCGTCCACACCACGAGCACGATGATCGAGCACATCGCCACGCTCGGGCCCGAGAGCCAGTCCCACCAGGACAGTCCGAGGAACCCGTGTGACGTCAGCGCGGCCGGGTTCTGCGGCACGCCGAGTCCGTTGAGGACGATCTGGAAGAGGCCGCGCGGGTCGGCGAACCAGCTGGGACCGTCCACTCCGAACAGTTTGAGCGCGGCGTTCACCGTGCCGGTGCTGGAGAAGAGGAACAGGAACACCACCGAGATCGCGACGGAGCTGGTCACGGTGGGGAAGTAGAACGCCGTGCGGAAGAACTGCTTGCCCTTGAGCCGGCGCTGGTTCAGCACCATCGCGAGGAACAGCGCGAGCGCGGTCTGCAGCGGGACCACGAACAGCACGAAGTAGCCGTTGTTGCGGATGCTCGTGGCGAAGTTGCGTTGCGTGAGGCCGGGTTCGGTGAGCAGCGCGGCGTAGTTGTCGCCGCCGACGAAGTGCACCCGAGACGAGAACGGGCTGCCGTTGCCGGTCCAGTCGCTCACGCTCACCCAGAGCGCCATTCCGATGGGCAGCACGAAGAACAGGCCGAGCACCACCAGCGTGGGCGCGAGGAACAGCCAGCCCACGCGGCCTTCACGCCGGTTCGGGCCCTTCCCCCGCCGCGCCGGGGATGGTGGCGCGGCGGGGGAGCTCGTCGTGGTGAGCAGCGTCGTCATGCCCAGCTCACTGTCCGAGCGCGGCGGCGGTGTTGGTCTGCAGCTGCTGCAGGATGTGCTTCGGGTCGGCGCCGGGCAGCTGCTGGATCTGGGCGTCGAAGTCGGTGAGCACCGGGTCCATCTTCGTGAGCGTCACCGGGCCGTGTGCCGAGTCGGCCCCGGCGAGGAACGCCGCCTGCTGCGGGAACTCCTGCTGGTACTGCGCGCGCGCCGACTGCCGCGAGGGCATCACGCCGAACGTCTTCGCGAACGTCAGCTCCTGGGCCGGCTGCATCAGCGCGTCCACGAGCTGCTTGGCCTGGTCCTGGAACTTGCTCTTCGCCGCGATGCCCCAGCATTGCGTGAACGACAGCGTGCCCGCACCCGCCGGACCGGCCGGCAGCGGCACGACCTGGTACTTCACGTTCGGGTAGTCCTTGGTCATCCCGCCGACCATCCAGTTGCCGTCGATGCTCATCGCGGCCTTGCCCAGGCCGAACGCCTCACCCGAGTCGCCCGCGCCGATCTGCTTCGGGTACTTGGCGACGCCGGAGGCCAGCAGGTCGCGCACGAACGTGAGCCCCTGCAGGTTCTGCGGGGTGTCGGCCGTGGCCTTCTTCTGGTCCGCGTCGAGCGGCCAGCCGCCGGCCTGCACCAGGAACGCGCCGACGCGGTCGCGGGTGTCGTTGAACACGAGGCCCGTGTGCCCGCCGGTGGTCAGCTTCTGCGCAGCGGCCTTGAGCTGGTCCCAGGTCTTCGGGATGTCCTTGTCGGTCAGGCCCGCCGCGGCCCACTGGTCGGTGTTGATCGCCAGCGCCAGCGTGGAGAAGTCCTTGGGGACGCAGTAGAGCTTGCCGTCCTTGGTGAACGTGGTGCGCAGCGTCGGGTAGAGATCGTCCTTGTAGGACACCGAGTCGCCGTAGGGCAGCATCTCGTCGGCGTAGCCCTGGAACTTCGTGGCGTCCACGGCGAACACGTCGGGCGGGCTGCCCGCCGCGAAGCCCTGGCTCAGCTGCTGCGGCAGATCGTTGGCGCCGATCACCTGAACCTTCGAGCCGCCGGAGCCGGCCGCCCACTTCGCGGCCGCGTCCTGCACCGCGGTGAGCTCGGCGCCGCCGCTGGAGGCGATCATCAGCTTGAGCTGGGCGGGACCGGACTGCTGGGTCGCGGGCGCCGTCGAGTCGTCGAAGCCGCCGCCGCACGCGGTGAGCGTGAGCAGCAGGCCGGCAGCGGCGACGGCCGTGCGGGGGACGAGGTGACGCATCGATCCTCCTTGATCGTGCAGATGGTGATGTCAGGTCGTGCGCAGCACGAGCCGGGGGGTGAGCAGGGTCGAGACGGGTTCGGGGCCGGCGGTGCCGCGCAGGGTCGCGCGCAGCTGGCGCACGCATTCGGCGGCGACTTCGGCGATGGGCTGAGCGACGGAGCTCAGGCCGAGCACGGCGGCGGTCGGGGTGTCGTCGAAGCCGATCACCGACGCGTCGGCGCCGGGGCGCAGGCCGCGCTCGCGCAGCTCGCCGACCACGCCGAGCGCGAGGGAGTCGCTGGCGCACACGAACGCGGTGGGCGCGGCGGGCTCGTCGAGCAGCCGGGCGGCGGCCGAGCGCCCGCCCTCCACACCGTCGAACACGGGAATCTGCGGCCGGTCCGCCAGCCCGGCGGCGGCGAGCCCGGCCTCCCAGCCGGCGCGCCGATCGTCACCGGTCTCGGACCCCGCGGGCCAGCCGACGAACGCGATGCGGCGGTGGCCCTGGCGCACGAGGTGCTCGGTGGCCAGCCGGGTGCCGCGGGCGCCGTCGACGTCGACCCAGCCGTGCGCCTGCTCGTCGCCCCACGGCCGGCCGAAGGTGACGAACGGCAGCTCGCGCTCCTTGAGCCAGCGGGTGCGCAGGTCGTCGTGGTGGGTGTGGGTGAGCACGAAACCGTCGACGCCGACCGACGCGATGAGATCGGCGTACGCACGCGTCTCGGCTTCGTCGTCGGCGGCGGTGAAGAGCATGATCCGGTGGTCGTACTCCTCGGCTGTGGCCGTGAGGGAGTGCAGGAACTGGTCGAGGACCACGCCGCTCACGCCGTTGCCGACCGGGGCGATGCGCATCCCGATGATCTGCGAGCGCGTGGTGCGCAGCTGGCGGGCGGCGGTGTGCGGGCGGTAGCCGAGGCGGTCGATGGCCTCGAGCACGCGTTCACGGGTCTCCGGGCTCACGAGCTCGGGCGAGTTGATCACGTTCGACACGGTCTGGCGCGAGACGGAGGCGGCCTCCGCGACCGAGTTCAGCGTGGCCCGCTGAGCCATCCCGCCTCCTGGTGACCTGGTCCGGCACCTCGATCGAGGTGCAGATTTGAACGTTCAATCTGGCGGCTACTCTGAACGTTGGCCGCTGACCTGTCAAGACTTCAAACCAACTTGACACGAACCCGGTTTGATCGATCCAATCGGGGACACCCGACCCCACCGGAGGACATTTCCATGCAGCCCCTGCTCCACGACCTCGCGATCGCCCTGCACGCCCCGACCGTCGTCCTCTCCGGTCGCGACGGGCAGATCCGCGGCAACGGCACGCAGGGTCTGCTGCACGGTGACCTGCGGTTGGTGAGCGAGGCGGTGGTGACCGTCGACGGGCACGAGCCCGAACCGATCGGCTTCGAGGAGCCGGCGGCGGACCGCGGCACGTTCACGGGGCTGGTGCGCCACCTCGGCAATCCCGGCCCGGACCCGACGGTGTGGCTGCGCCGCCACCGCCGCGTCACGGCGAGCGGGGTGACGGAGGAGCTGGAGCTGGTCTCGTCGGCGGCCGGGGCCGTGGAGTGCGTGGTCGAGCTCGCGCTGGCGGCGGACTTCGCGTCGATCGAGGTGATCAAGTCCGGTGGCTCGGTGGACCCGCTGGCGCCCGAGCGCGTCGACGGCGGCGTGCGGTGGTCGCAAGGACTGGTCAACGCCGTGGTCGCCACCGACGGCGGGACCACTGTGGACGGTGCTCGGGTGCTGGTGAAGTGGCGGGTGCGCGTCGAGGACCGCGTGGTGCTGCACTGGACGCTGACCGCCACGGACCCGGAAGCGCCCTTCGTGCCGGGCTCCGCCGCACGGCTGTCGGCCCCCGTGGTGGAGGCCGACGACCGCCGGTTCACCGCGCTGCTGAACCGTTCGCTCGACGATCTCAACGCGTTGCTGCTGGCCGAGCGCGAGCACCCCGGCGACGTGTTCGCGGGTGCCGGCGCACCGTGGTTCTTCACCCTCTTCGGCCGCGACAGCCTGTGGGCCGCGCGCCTGGCGTTGCCGCTGTCGCTTTCGCTGGCGGGCGGCACGCTGCGCACACTGGCCCGGGCCCAGGGCGAGCGCCACGACCCGGCGACCGGCGAGGCGCCCGGCAAGATCCTGCACGAACGGCGGCGCGCCGGCTTCGAGGTCCACGGCATGTCGTTGCCCGCGCGCTACTACGGCACCGTCGACGCGACCGCTCTGTGGGTCGGCCTGCTCTACGACGCCTGGCGCTGGGGCCTGCCCGAGGCCGAGGTCCGCGCGCTGCTGCCGAACCTGCGCGCCGCGCTGTTCTGGATCACCGGCCTGTCCGACACCGACGGCGACGGCTTCGCCGAGTACCTCGACGAAAGCGGCCGCGGCCTGGCCAACCAGGGCTGGAAGGACTCGGGCGACGCCATCCGCTTCGCCGACGGCACGATCGCCAAGCCGCCCGTCGCGCTGTCCGAGGTGCAGGGCTACCAGTACGAGGCCGCCGTCCGCGCCGCCGAGCTGCTCTCCGCCCTCGGCGAACCGGCCGACGGACTCCTCGAGTGGGCCGAGGCCCTGCGCTCGCGCTTCCGCTCGCGGTTCTGGGTGTCCACTTCGGACGGCCACTTCCCGGCCCTGGCCCTGGACGGCGCCAAACAACCCGTGGATTCCCTGACGAGCAACATCGGGCACCTGCTGGGCACCGGCATCCTGGACCCGGCCGAGAGCTCCTCGATCGGCGAGCTGCTCCTCGGCCCGTCGATGGCCGCAGGCTTCGGCCTGCGCACCATGTCCTCGACCGCCGGCGGATTCTCACCGCTGAGCTACCACTGCGGCTCCGTCTGGCCCCACGACACCGCCGTCGTCGTCCGCGGCCTCCAAGCCTCGGGCCAGTCCTCGCGCGCCGCTTCACTGGGGTTGCAACTCGTCCACGCGGCCGGCGGCTTCGACAACCGCCTGCCGGAGCTGTTCTCGGGCTACGGCTCCGACGAGGTCTCGTCGCCGCTGCCCTACCCCGCGTCCTGCCGGCCCCAGGCCTGGGCGGCCGCATCCGCGGTGACGCTGCTGGTCACCTTCCTGGGCCTGCGCGTAGACGTCCCCGCCGGCGTCGTCACCCTGGACCCACCTCGGCCGAGCCCGGTGGGCGCCCTTCGCGTGACCGACCTGCCCCTGGCCGGCGGCACCCTGGACGTCACCATCGCGGCCGACGGAACGGTGACGGACCTGCGGCTGCCGCCTGGCCTGCGGCTGGGCTGAAGCACGTGAACGCAGGGCAGCCTTGCAGCTGAAAATCTGCAAGCGTGGGTGGCTCTCACAGTACCTGTATCACCAGGGTCTCCCGGACGTCCAGGACGCCTGTGAACCTGTTTGAGTCGGCTTTCGGCCAAACAGAGGAGAAGTAATGGATCCGCGGCAGAAGGAACGAATACCCATCGCGGGCGACCCCTTCACCACTCACGCAGACCTTTTCGATCTGAGTGGGAAATACGCACTTGTCACCGGCGGTACCAGGGGCATCGGGATGATGATTGCGCGCGGCCTTCTGCAGGCGGGCGCCCGCGTCGTCATCAGCTCACGCAACGCAGACGCGTGCGCGGAGGCTCAGCGTCTGCTGTCCGAATTCGGCGACGTTCAAGCAATCCCCGCCGACCTGTCCAGGTACGACGAGTGTCAGCGCCTCGCTGATCTTGTCAAGGTCGACTCGGAACGCCTGGACATCCTCGTCAACAACGCGGGAGCGATGTGGCGCGAGCCGCTGGAGACGTTCCCGGCCGAGGCCTGGGACGCAGTGGTCGATCTCAACCTCAAGTCGCCGTTCTGGCTGGTGCAGGCGCTGCTCCCCGCACTTCGCAGGGCGGGTACCGCCGACGATCCCGCGCGGATCGTCAACATCGGCAGTATCGCCGCCATCCACGTCGCCGAGTCGCCCAACTACTCGTACGCCAGTAGCAAAGCGGCACTCCACCAACTCACCAGAGTGCTTGCCAGAGAACTGGGCCCACAGCACATCACGGTGAACGCGGTAGCCCCAGGACCGTTCCCGTCGCAGATGATGGCGGCCACGCTCGAGGCCATCGGCGACACGATCGCGGCGAAGGCTCCTCTGCGCCGTCTCGGCCGCGACGACGACATGGCAGGTATCGCCGTGTTCCTCGCCAGCCGGGCCGGCTCTTACCTCACGGGCACCGTCATCCCGATCGACGGCGGCATCGCCACGACCGCAACAGGTACCTAGTACGGCAACGGCAGTCAGGTGAGTGGGTAGCCACGTCGTTTGGCGTGGCTGAGGCGGGCTTGGTGTTGTCGTCGGGGCCGGAAGCGGGACCACGCCCCGACGTGGTCGACAGCGTCGGTGACACGCAGGATCAGTGTGGTGAGCATCGCCAGAGTGATGTGGGCACACCAGGCCCGCCAGGACCGGACCTGGTGGTGATCGAGTCCGGCTTCGGCCTTGGCCTGCTCGCAGCATTCCTCGATCCGCCGGCGGGTGCCGGCGATCCAGGCCAGGACCGGCAGGCGTGAGCGGCGGCCCGTATCAGCTGAGTGCTTGAGTCTCGGTCGCCAGTTCCTCCTGGCCGGCTGCCCACGACGCCAAGACGGCCAGACCGTCCGCGGTCGCCGTGCCGGCGGGCGCGGTGTAGACGTTCAGGAGCAGGCCGGGTTCGGCCGGCAGCTCCATCGACTCGACGTCCAGCTCGAGCCGGCCCACTACCGGATGGTGCACACGCTTGCGTCCGGACCGGTGGAGCCGAACATCCTGAGATGCCCACCGCTGCCGAAACAGTTCACTGCGTGTTGACAACTCACCGACGAGGGCGATCAGTTCCTCGTCGCGCGGATTGCGGCCGGCTTCCATGCGCAGCTTCGCGGCCACATCGCAGGCGATTCGGTCGTAGTCGACGAAGAACGTTTTCGCCGCCTCGGGATCCAGATACAGAAACCGCGCGGTGTTCGCCGGTCGTCGGGCGTCGGCCAGCACCGGCGAATACAGCGCGCGGGCCAGTCGATTCATGGCCAGCACGTCATAACGGCCGTTGCAAATCCACGCCGGCGCATCGGTGATGGCCGCGAGCACCTGCTGAAGTGCCGGACGCACCGCCACGGCGGGTCGCCGGCGGCGTGGACCGCCGGGCGCCCCGGGCTGCCGCGCAAGGTGGAACAGGTGATCGCGCTCGGCCTCGTCGAGTTGCAAGGCCGAGGCCAACGCGTCGAGCACCCCGTCGGAGGCGCCGGCGAGGCCGCCGCGCTCCATGCGCACGTAGTAGTCGACCGATACCCCTGCGAGCAGAGCTACCTCTTCGCGACGCAGCCCTTTGACCCGGCGATTGCCGCCGTAGGCGGGCAGTCCGGCCCGCTCGGGCGCGATCCGCGCGCGACGCGAGCTCAGGAATTCCTTGATCTCGGTGCGCAGATCGATCGTGGCCACCCCTTCACCGTAGGCCGTGTCCGCAGGCGAAGGGAGGTACTGCCGGTACCCCCGACGGCTGCGCACCCCCTCAAACGCGGCATGCGCCCAGCCCACATCATCAGCAAACCCGCCGCGCGCATGCGCCAGTCGAGTGCCGATCGACCGGTCGGGCTAGCTCGGTTCTCGATGGGTGACTCGGGTCTCACCGGGTGAGGATCGCCCGCTCCACGACCGTCCACGTCGTGGTCGTCAGCAGGTACAGCGAGGCGGCCAAGGGAACAAAAGCGGTGACCGCGACTGTTCCATAAGGCAGGAGGCGCAGGATTCGAGCGCCGGGGGCCGTGAGGTCGCGCCGGCGGTCCTGCCGGCGGACGGAGAACCACGCCACCACGGCGAGCAGGCCGGCCACCACGAACACGACCGGTGCCGCCGCGAGGCCGTGGGCGCCGAGGGTGACGCCGAACAGCGTGCTGCCGAGCAGGGCGTTGGGTGCGCCGGAGATCACGGCCGTGCTGAAGAGGTGGTACATCACCCAGAAGAACGGCAGCTGCGCGAGCATCGGCAGGCATCCCACGAACATCGAGGTGCCCGACTCCTGCTGCAGTTTCGCCATCTCCGCTGCGAGCTTTTCGCGGTTCTTGCCGTGCTTCTCCTGCAGCTTGCGAATTTCGGGGGCCAACGCGGTGCGGGCCCGCTGACCGCGCGCCGCGGCCCGGGCGAACGGCACGAGCAGCAGCCGTACGGCGACGGTGAACAGCACGATCGCCGCGGCGGCCGCGAACGAGCCGGTGAGCGGTTCGGTCGCCGAGGCGAGCCAGTCGACGAGGTGGTACGCGCCGGCGACGGGCACGTCGAAGATTTCGGGCATGACAGCACTCCAGGGGAAAGTCGTTTCAGGGCAGGCGGAACCGGCTGCGGACCGTCCTGATCGGACTGACCTGGAACGGGCTACGCAGCCGGGGAGTGCCACCCGGGGGCGCGGGGCCGGCTTCGGCCCGGGGCGCCGGGATCGCGTAGCCGCAGGAAAGCGGCGCGACGGGCGCGCTGGTTCAGGGCGGTGCGGCGAGCGCGGACCGGGACGGTCCACGCGGCCAGCTCACCGCGGTTGGCGTTGCCGACGACCAGGACCACGAGCAGGCTCGCGGCCACCACGGAGGCGAACGCGAGGATTGCCGCCGGGCCGGCTTGGCCGAAGATGTGCACGGCAGGGAACGCCAGGTGCAGCAGCGTGTGCAAGGTGACGCCCCCTTTCTCCGTCGCCGCGATTGTAGCCGGTTGTGGTCCTCGCCGCCGTTGCGCTATGCTCGCCTCGATCCCCATGGATGCCGGCCCGGCCGCCCGGGGGAGTTCTCAACTTTCACGAAAGCTGCGTCGCCTCGATGTGGCGTTCGTTCGTTTCGCGATCTCACCAAGAGTCGCTTTTCATCCTTCAAGGAGTCAAAACCATGTCATATCAAGGAATTCTCGACATCCACGGCAAGACCGCCACCCTCGGCTACACGCCGGGCGGTCCGTCCGTCCCCTTTGGACTGATCCGCAAGCACAACCTGCGGCGCGGCGACGAGATCGTCGTCGACGGCGAGCAGGTCGTCTCGGTCAACGGGGCCCCTCCGGCGCCCAACCGCCCGGAGTTCGAACGGCTCACGCCGGTGCACCCCGACCAGCGGCTCGTCCTCGAAACCACCCGCCACCAGCTCACGACTCGCGTGCTCGACCTCGTCGCGCCCGTCGGGAAGGGGCAGCGCGCGCTGATCGTGGCGCCGCCCCGCACCGGGAAAACGTCGGTGCTGCAGGCGATCGCGCAAGCGGTGGCGGTGAACCACCCCGACGTGCACCTCATGGTGCTGCTCGCCGACGAGCGGCCCGAGGAGGTCACGGACATGCAGCGGTCGGTGCGCGGTGAGGTCGTCTCTTCGACGTTCGACCGCAAGCCGTCCGAGCACGTGGCCGTGGCCGAGCTGGCCGTCGAGCGCGCCAAGCGGCTCGTGGAAAGCGGCCGCGACGTCGTGCTGCTGCTCGATTCGCTCACCCGCCTCGGCCGCGCCTACAACCTCGCCGCCCGCCCGTCGGGCCGCGTCCTCTCGGGCGGTGTCGACGCCGGCGCGCTGCACCCGATGAAGAAGATCCTCGGCGCCGCGCGCAACATCGAAGGCGGCGGTTCGCTCACGATCATCGCCACGGCGCTGGTCGGCACCGGCTCGCTCGCCGACACCGTGTTCTTCGAGGAGCTCAAGAGCACCGGCAACTCCGAGCTGCGCCTGGACCGCCTGCTGGCCGACAACCGCGTGTTCCCGGCCGTGGAGCTCTTCGGCTCCGGCGCCCGCCGCGACGAGCTGCTCGTCCCGGCGGCTGAACTCCAGGTCATGAACGAGGTCCGCCGCGCCCTGTCCGGCCAGGACCCCAAGCGCGCCACCGAGCAGTTCCTGGACCAGGTCCGCACCACGAAGTCCAACGCCGAGTTCATCGCCCGCGTCGCGGCATCGCTCGGCACGCCGGCCGCGCTCGCCGCGTGAGCGGGGGCCTCACCCCGGAACCGTCACCAGCCACCGGTCCGACCGCCGGCGCAGGTAGAACAGCCAGTACGCGCCCGAAACCACGAGCACCGCGGCCGTGATGCCCAGGTCCAGCGCGGTCTGCTCGACGAGCACGTACCCCAGCGCCAGCACCACGACCGCCGGGATCACGGGCCAGCCCGGCATCCGCCAGACGTGCGGGCCGCGGTGGGCGGCGCGGCGGGCGGCGAGCACGGTGATCGCGATGGCCAGGTAGAGCGCGACCACCGCGACACCCGTGACGCCGCTCAGCGTCTCGACCGGCACGAAACACAGCACGGCCTCCGACAGGCCCACCACGAGCGTCGCGGCCCACGGCGAGCCGAAGCGGGAGCCGACCACGCTCAGGGCGCGGTTCACCGGGTCAGGCCAGGCGCGGTCGCGGCCCGACGCGTAGAGCACACGTGAGTTCTGGATGACCATCACGATCACCGCGTTGACGATCGCGGCGGCGATGCAGAGGCTGATGATCGTGCCGAGCGTCGAGCCACTCCAGCTCACGACCAGGGCGGTGAGGTCGACCTCGCCCAGGGAGCCGGTGTCGGCGAGCGTGATGGCGACGACCGGCACCAGGATGACGAGCGCGCTGATGCCGAGTGTCCACAGGACCGTGCGCGAGACTGTCCGATGTGGCTCACGCATTTCCTCTGCCAGGTACACGGCCGTCGAAAACCCTTGCACCACAAAGAGAGCCACGGCGAGCCCGGCGATCACCGTGACGAGCCCGACGCCGCTCACGCCGTCGAGGCTGGGGCGCAGCAGCACCGCAGGCGAGCGGTCGGCGTGCGCGAACCCGAGCACCGACACGACCACCACGGCGATGACCTCTATGGCCAGGAAGACGCCGGTGATCCACGCGTTGGAACGCAGGTTCGCCAGCCCCATCACGGTCGACGCCAGCATCACCGCGGCGCCTGCCAGCGACGGGTCGAGGTGCACGATCGGGTCGAGGTGCACGATCGGGGCGAGGTAGTCGGCCACGCCGATCGCGATGATCGGCGGCACGACCAGGATCACGATGAACGACAGCACGAACGTGATCCAGCCGGCGAAGCGGTTGAGCACCGTGGTGACCATGGCGTACTCGCCGCCCGCGCTGGGCACGAGCGTGCCGAGCTCCGAGTAGCAGAACGCGATGCCCACGCACAGCAGCACAGCCAGCGCGATGGCCGGCGCCGTGCCGGTTCCGAGGTCGGCGAACAGCGGCGGCACGAGCACGAACAACGACGACGCGGGCGTCACGCAGCTCAGCGTCAGCAGCGTTCCGCCCGTGACGCCGATGGAACGCGTCAGCGTGCGGGGCGCTGCGGTGCCTGTCGTGGTGGTCTCGGCGAGAGCCGGATCAGGGGGCATTGGGGCGATGTCCCTCCGTCGGCGGCGCGATGTTTCGACGGATGGAACAGCACTGATTCGGTGTTGTCAACGGCACCAAGACGACTAAATCCGTCGCCTGTCGCACTGTGGACAGTCGCGTTCAGTGGCCTGCGCGCTGGCTTGCCGGGCCTCGGGCGGGTCGGGGATGATCCCGGGGGTGACCAGCCAGGAACCGAACCACCCCCGGCCCGCGCCGCCGGTGATCGACGACATCTCGAAGAAGATCATCGCCCAGCTCCAGGAGGACGGCCGCCGCGCCTACGCGACCATCGGCAAGGCCGTCGGGCTCTCCGAGGCCGCGGTGCGCCAGCGCGTGCAGCGCCTGTCCGACTCCGGGGTGATCCAGATCGTCGCGGTCTCGGATCCCTTGCAGGTAGGGCTTTTGCGCCAGGCCATGGTGGCGATCACCGTCGACGGCCCCCTCGAACCCGTGGCGGACGCCCTCGCGGAGATGACGGAAATCGACTACGTCGTCCTCTGCGCCGGCCGCTTCGACGTGCTGTGCGAAGCCGTCTGCGCCGACGACGAGGCCCTGCTGGACTTGATCTCCAACCGCATCCGCACGCTCCCGGGCGTCCGCACCGCGGAGACGCTCGTGTACCTGAAGCTGCGCAAGCAGTCGTACCAGTGGGGCACCCGCTGATCCTCGGACGACTAAATCCGAAGGTGTGACGTTCTGGGTGGCCTAGAATTAGTTGAGGTTACTCCATACGGCGACTGATCCGCTTGCGTCGGATGATCGGCTCGTGCGATAACGAAGAGGTCCGGCCGGTTCGCGCCGCCATGCGTGCCCGGCACTTCGAGGCCCGCTTGCGAGGAGCCATGACCACCACTGCCGACCCCAACGCCACTGCTGCGACCGGCCTGGCCGAGTCCGCGCGCGACAACCTCTGGCTGCACTTCACGCGCCACTCGGGCTTCGAAGCCTCCGAGGTCCCCGTGATCGTGCGCGGGGAAGGTGCGTACATCTGGGACTCGCGGGGGAAGCGTTACCTCGACGGACTTGCCGGTCTGTTCGCCGTGCAGGTCGGTCACGGTCGTGACGAGCTCGCGGAGGCGGCGGCTCGGCAGACGAAGCAGCTGGCGTATTTCCCGTTGTGGGGTCATGCCCACCCGCCGGCCATCGAGCTGGCCGAGCGTCTCACGGCTGCTGCTCCCGGGGATTTGAACCGGGTCTTCTTCACGGTCAGTGGCGGCGAGTCGGTGGAGACGGCTTGGAAGCTGGCCAAGCAGTACTTCAAGATCGTCGGCAAGCCGACCAAGCACAAGGTGATCAGCCGCGCGCTCGCTTACCACGGGACTTCCCAGGGGGCGCTGTCCATCACCGGGATTCCTGGCGCGAAGGCGGATTTCGAGCCGCTCGTGCCGAGTACGTTGCGAGTGCCGAACACGAACTTCTACCGTGCGCCTGAGCATGCCGATGACTACGAGGCTTATGGCCGGTGGGCCGCTGATCAGATCGAGCAGGCGATCGAGTTCGAGGGCGCGGACACGGTTGCCGCGGTGTTTCTGGAGCCGGTGCAGAACACGGGTGGGTGTTTTGTTCCGCCGCCCGGGTATTTCGAACGGGTGCGGGAGATCTGCGACCGGCATGATGTGTTGCTGGTTTCGGATGAGGTGATTTGCGCGTTCGGTCGGGTTGGGTATGATTTCGCGGCCAAGCGGTACGGGTATCAGCCGGACATCATCACGACGGCCAAGGGCCTTACGTCCGGTTATGCTCCGCTGGGGGCGGTACTGGCGAGTGATCGGCTGACGGAGCCGTTTGAGCACGGGTCGACCACGTTCATGCACGGGTCTACTTATGGTGGACATCCGGTTTCTTGTGCCGTCGCGATGGCCAACCTGGACTTGATCGAACGTGAGGGCATTTACGGCCACGTCCTTTCTCAGGAATCGGCTTTCCGCTCCACCCTTGATCGGCTGCTGGATCTCCCCATTGTCGGCGACGTCCGAGGTGCCGGGTTCTTCTACGGGATCGAACTGGTGAAGGACAAGGCCACGAAGGAAACCTTCACCTCGGAGGAATCCGAACGAGTCCTCCGTGGGTACCTCTCGGACGCCCTCTTCGGAGCCGGCCTTTACTGCCGGGCGGACGACCGCGCCGAGCCGGTGATCCAGCTTTCTCCGCCGCTCATTTGCGGACAGAAGGAATTCGACGAGATGGAACAGATCCTCCGCGATACGCTCACGGGGGCGTGGAAGCTTCTTTAAGCCCTGCCATCTGGGCGCATTGCGCCTTTCAGGCGAGTGCCCTTCGGGCAAAAAGACAAAAACACTATGTGCTCCCCGAATTTCGATTGTCACAACGGTTCGGACTGCTTGTCAAGGCTGGAAAGAGTACCTTGGCAAGCGGTCCGAACCGTGTCGTCACCATTTATCGGGGGCCGGCCGGGGGAAGGTCGGGGGAGGGGTTGGGGAGATCTTGGATTGGGTTGCCGGCTGGCTGTTGGGTGGGTGGGTGGGTGGTGTGTTGCGTGTGGTGGGGGGTGGTGGCGGTTTGGGGGTGGTGTGTTGCGGCGGTTCGAGGGCGAGCTGGTGAGAGGCTGTGCGTGGTGGGGTGAATCCGCCGATGGTGTAGGCCGATCGGGCTGCGCCATACCGCGGAAACGGACATTAGCGACAACGCCCAGCCTGGTGGCCGGACCTTCACTACGCTTCCCCGTGTTCACTCACGAAACGGAGGAAGCCGCGTGGCGGGATGGGCCGATCTGGTCGCGTTCATGAGGCAGGAGTACCGGGTGATCCGGGAGGAGCCCGACGAGGTGCGGATTCGCATGGCGTTCGGGGAGGATGCGGAGACGACCGGGCGGGCGCAGGTGGTGGTGGTCGCGCATGAGGTCTTCGACAAGAAGGAAGACTGGGTGCAGATCGCGACGCCGTTCGCGCGGGTGGACGAGGTGGATCTGCTCGACGTGCTGACCGAGGTGGGGCACACGCTCGTGGTCGGGGGGATCGTGGTGATGGGGGAGCACGTGGTGCTGCGGCATTCGTTGCCGTTGGTGAACCTCGACATCAACGAGTTCACCGACCCGCTGGAGCTGGTGGCCGGGTCGGCGGAGTTGCTGGAGCAGCAGTTCACCGGGCGGGACGATTACTGACCTGTGACGCGAGAAGGGCCTCCCGGCGAAACCTGGGAGGCCCTTCGTCGGTCAGTAGGTGGGTCCGTCCATTCGGGACTTCGAGGTGCCGGGAGTCACGGCGGCGCAGTGGGTTCCCTTGGGCGGGAGGGTGCCGTCGATGAGGAACTTGTCCGTGGTGGACACCATGCAGTCGCTGTTCTTGAAGTAGGCGCCGTGGCCCCAGCCGTCGTAGGTCAGGAGGGGCGCGCCGGTCTGGCGGGAGACGTGCTGGGCCCACGAGTAGGGCGTGGCGGGGTCGTAGCGGCTGTTCAGGAGCAGCACGGGCAGGTTGCCCAGGAAGCCGGGTGCGCGCTGCGGGTCGCGGACGGTGCCGGGCCAACCGAGGCAGCCGGTGGCGGAAGTCCAGGCCAGGGGGGAGAACCGGATGTCGGGGGCGATGGCGCCCAGCGAGCGGCGGAAGGTCTCGAGTTCGCCGTAGCCGCTGACGGGCAGGCGCCAGTCGGAGCAGAAGATGCTGCTGAACGCGGTGGGCACGGTGATGTCGCCGAACGCGGACTCGGCGGGTTTGCCGTCGCGCAGGTTCACCATGCTGGTGGCGAGGCCGGACCAGTCGGGGCCGTAGAAGGCGTGGGTGATCATGCCCATCAGCGCGACCGGGTCGAGGGGGTCGTCGGGGGTGCCGAGGGTGCCGTGTTCGGCGCGGGAGTAGAGCTGGGCCATGACCGAGCGCACGTCCTGGCCGTGCAGGGCGCAGGACGCGGTGGTGGCGCACCAGTGCGCGAACTGGCCGAACATCTCCTGCGTCGCGCGAGTCTGTGAGCTCAGGAACTCCCAGGTGCTGCGCACGGAGTGGTCCATCGTCCCGTCGAGCACCAGCGCGCGGACGCGGTCGGGGTAGGCCTCGGCGTACTCCTGGCCCATGAGCGTGCCGTAGGAGGTGCCGTAGTACGTCAGCTTGCTTTCGCCGAGCGCGGCGCGGATGGCGTCGATGTCGTGGGCGACGCTCGTGGTGTCGACGTGCGAGGCGAGCGGTCCGGTGGTCTTCGCGCAGCTCGTGCCGAGGGCTTGGTTGCGGGCGGTGAGCTGGCGGAACTCGGCAACGCTCTTCGGCAGTTGCGGGTTCGGGGCCGTGACCTCGGTGAGGCCGCAGCGCACGGGGCTGCTCTGCCCGACGCCGCGCGGGTCGAAGCCCACGGTGTCGAAGCGGGCGGTGATGGCGGGCGACAGGGTCCAGCCGTCCTGCACCTCGCCCGCGCCCGCGCCGCCGGGGCCGCCGGGGTCCATGAGGACGGAGCCGATGCGGTGCGCGGGGTCCGTCGCTTTGCGCCGGGAGAGGGCGAGCTGGATCATGCCGTCACCCGGATGGGCCCAGTCGATCGGGACGGTGACGGTGCCGCAGTCGACGCCGGCGGCGGTGGGGCACGGTTTCCAGTCGACGGTCTCGCGCGCGGCGCCGGCCGGGGCGGCGAGCAGGGCCGCGAGTGTGGTGGCCGTCGCGGTGACGACGGTCAGCTTCCTGCCCAGGGCCATGCGTCACGCCTTCCGGTGGTGAAGATCAACCGTTCGGGCGTGGATCTTGCCAGAAGAACGCGTTCCCGGCCTGGCGAGAGCGGGGCGCCGTCTGATGTGGACTTCCTGGAAACAGAATGGAGTTCGGTTGCTGCTGTCGTACGTCCGGGCTAATCCGGTGGTCGCCACCGGTCAAAACCGAATGAGATTCTTGACATGGCTCACTAAGCGGGCGTTCACTGGCGGCGCCGGAAAGAGGCTGTCACCCTCGTGAAGGGACGTACATGTCCGGAAACCGCACTCAACGAAGACTGCGAACCACCATCCTCCTGGCACCGCTCACGCTCCTGCTCGCCGCGACGCCGGCGCTGGCCGCTCCTGCGGCTCCCTCCGCTCCCGTCGCGAAGGCGCCCCCGACGTCCGCTCCGGGCAACGGCCCGGCGAAGATCACCGGTCCCATCCCGTCGCAGGGCAAACCTGGGGACCCTGCGCACGACTACGTCTTCTACTCGACCCCGTACGACCTGAAGAAGGCCGGTTACGAGGAAGAGGAGTTCTTCATCTCGGGCACTGCCACGCGGTACAACCCGAACCCGACCGTCGACGAGCAGAAGCAGGTCGCCACGCCGCTGGGCACCGCGCCGTACGCGACCCGCATCGTGGTGCGGCGCCCGGTGAAGCCCGCGAAGTCGGCCGGCGTCGCCGTGGTCGACTGGCAGAACGTGACCGCCGGGCACGACATCGACACCGAGTGGGGCACGAGCGCCGACTACTACGTCCGCAACGGCTGGACGTGGGTGGGCGCTTCGGTGCAGCACGTCGGCGTCAACGGCGCCACCACGGGCGGCACCGCCGGCCTCGGCCTCACGCAGTGGAGCCCGCAGCGCTACGGCTCCCTCGACGTCACCAATGGCGGCGCCGTGCTCGACGACTCGCAGTCGTTCGACATCTACACGCAGATCGCGCAGCTGCTCAAGGGCCGCGGCAAGAAGAACCCGCTGGGCGACCTCGGCATCGACCGCGTGTACGCCGGCGGCGCCTCGCAGTCCGGCCGCTACCTCGGCGTGTACTACAACACCGTGCAGCCGCTGCGCCACGTCTACGACGGTTTCCTGTTCGCCCTCTCCGACAGCTCCCTGCCCCCGCGCGAGGGCGTCGGCACCAAGGCCATCCGCGTCTACACCGAAAACGACGTCTACCGCGGCGCCGGCGTCCCGAGCAAAACCGCGCCCGACAGCGATTCCCTGCGCACGTGGGAAATCGCCGGCGCCTCCCACGTGCCCGCCTACTCGACCGGCACCGACCCGAACGACTTCCGCACCACGCTCGGCGCCATCCAGTCCCGCGAGTTCGGCGAGCAGGCCCCCTTCGCCTGCGCCAACCCCGGCCCGAGCCAGGTCGAGTCCTGGACGGTCTTCCACGCCGCCTACGACGCCCTCGACAAGTGGGTCAGCCGCGGCATCGCACCCCGCCGCGCGGCGCCCTTGGCCTTGATCGACCCGGGCCCGCCCGCTGATTTGGCGCGTGACGCGCTCGGTCTCGCCCAGGGCGGCATCCGCCTGCCCGACGTGGAAGTTCCGACCGGCCTCAACGACGGCATCAACTCGCCCGCCAACCTCGACAACCCGCTTTCCTCGTTCTGCGTTCTGTATGGCACGCACCGGGATTTCGATGCGGCACAGCTTGGTTCCCTGTACTACAGCACCGCCGACTACCGGCAGCAGGTCGCTGACGTCGTGCAACGCCTGGAAACCCAGCACTTCCTCCTCCCGGAGGACGGCCGCACCCTGATCAACCAGGCAGCGAAGCGCAAGCTGTTCTGACCCACGGCCCTTGTGGCATGGCCGGGCCCGCACTCGCGCCGCTCGAGTGTGGGCCCGGTCGGACTTCAAGTAGGCTGTTGCGCGATGAGAACTAAAGTTTCATTGGCTCGAGACGGTGAATTGTATGTTTTGCGGCTGACGGTGCCGCAGGTTGACTTGATCGAATCGCTCCTCGTTTTTATGGACAATCGCCCTGAGTCTGATCTGGTTTTGCGCGTTTGGATTGGCTGTACCGGGAGTCAGATATCCTTGCTGCGTGGAAAAGTAGCAAGTTCGGAGGCTAGTAGATTCTCGCTCGACGAGCTGCACACGCTACTGGCTGCGCTGGTAGTCGTTCCAACTCTGTTCTCTTGCGAAGAGGATTTTTACATAAAAATCGGGTTCTTCAAAGAGAATTCTTTGGAGGTTTCTCTTGGGCTGGCAAGTGCGATGAAAATGCTTGATTAGCAAGTTCTTGGAAAGTGTGCAATTTTTGATTGGCGGCCCAAGACATGGCCGGCAGCTCCCTGGTCGGAGTGTGCCGCTCCCGGTGAGGAAGCTGCCGGCCGCAGTCGCGGTTATCTAGCTACGCGCGGCTGCCGTAGTTTCGCCACACACCGGCGGGCTGACGCTCCCCGACGCCGTCCCGGCGGTAGTCGCAAACACCCGTCGGGAAGGTGGCCCGCAGGCTGGCCTTCTCGGCGGACGTGAACTTGACCGGGTAAGAGCCGAAGTCCAGCGGGCGGGTCTGGCACTTCAGCACGTCCATGGCCAAACCTTCACCAGCCGCCATCCGGGTGTTCTCCGCGACCGGGTAAAGCGCGCCGCACTGGCCCGAGGACGGGTCGGTGAGCTTTTCCTGCACCCGCTGGGTCGCGGAGAGGTAGCAGCCGTCCGAGAGGTCCCGAGGCCGGTTGGCGATGACGCGAGCAGCAGCACTACGGCCCGAGTGGTCAGCGGAAATCGCCGTCAGCCAGCGGTCCATGGCGTCCAGTTCGTAAGCGCTCGCCGCTGCCTGTTCGCCGGCCGTCGGGTGGTTGGCGATGATCACCTGGTTGGCCGCGGTGCCGTTGGCCGAGAGCAACCGCTGGCGCATGACGAACGACCACTCCGAAGTGTGGATGTCGTTACCCGCACCGGCCAGGTCGAGGTCCGTGCGCTGGTCGATGATCGGTGTCGACGCCAAACCCTGCGACGCGGAGTTGAAGATGTCGTCGCGGTACAGCGCATCCAGGGCCTTGGGGTCAGCGGAAGACCGGGCGGCAACCGGCTTGCCCGTGTAGTCCAAGCCGCCGATCGAGGCGTTCAGGGACACGAACTGCGCGGCGGAGATCGCGCCCGACCGAAGCGCGTCCAAGCCGTACTGGACACCGACGTTGTCCAGCGTGTTCCGCACGAAACCGGTACGCGGGTCGCGGCCCAGCTGGTTCGCGAACTGCTCGTTGGAATTGCAGATCACGCCGTGCGGGTTCGTCACCGGGTCCCAGCGCACCGAAACGGGGATGGCCGAGTTGCAGCTGTCCGTGGCCGTCGCGCGGCTGGCGAACGTGGCGTCCCAGGAAAGGCACGAAGAGTACGAGTTCCAGCCCGCCACGGCGAGCTTCTGGGCATCAGTAAAGCCGGCGGTGGTGAAGTACCGGTTCAGCAACCGGCAGTCGGCCACCGGGCCGGCCGTGGTGATGGGGTCCGGAAAGGACACGCCGGGGATGATGCCGTCGACGATGCCGGGGTAGTTCTCGGCGATGTCGTACTGCTGGATCGCGCCGCCGGAGCCGCCCCAGCCGATGGTGTGCTGCACCGGGCCGTAGGTCTCGACGAAGTGTTCCTTCACCATCATCGCGGCCTCGGCCGAGATGATCGGGCTGCAGTTGTTGTCGAGCACGTTCAGGCTCGACGACGCCACTGCGTAGCCCTGCGAGAGGAACAGGTCGTTGACCACGCCACCGGTGCCGTTGCCCTGGTGGAAGCCGGAGTTGCAGCCACCGCCGAAGGTGTAGACCAGTTTGCCGTTCCAGCCCGGAGTGGCGGCGAACGGCGACGGTGTGGCCGGCCCGGAGGCCAGTGCCGCGATCTCGTACACCGCGCGGTCGATCGTGCCACGCTCCACCCGCACGATGTACGGCACGCCACCGGCCGCCGTGGCGAGGTCGGCCGGGCGGCTCGCCGGGTCGGCCAGGGCCACGAACTTCCCGGCGGTGTTCTTGTACTGGTAGGTAACCTGCGTCGGCGCGCTGCACAGCGGCATGGTCGCCGGCGGCAGGCCGAACGCCGTGGTCTCGCAGTAGAACGGCTTCTGCTGCGCCCCGGAGAACACCGGGCCGGTGATCGAGTGGTTCACCACGCGAACGCTCGCGCGATCGTGCCCGGCCGTCGCGACCAGGTCCGTCGGCCCGTTGCGCAGTCCGGTGACGAGACCGAGCAGGCTGCCGTCCCGCGACGCGTGGAACGAGCGCGTGACGTCGTGGCCGCCGGCCGACACACGCACCGTGGAGCGCGTGTCCGGCGGCGTGACTCTGACCAGGACCTGGCCTCCGCTGACCAGATCGGGCCGCGGGTTGGAGACGGTCGTGATGGCCAAGCGGGCATGCCCGCCCGGTTGCGCGACGGCCGAGGTCGCCGCTGTCGTGAGGAGGATCGGCACGGCCAGAGCGGCCACTACCGCGGTCGAGCGCCAAGTACGGTTTCTCAACTTCGCACCTCGTTGCTCACGGCACCGCTCGGGTGCGGTGCCACGCAAGTGCCGGGTATAGCACGCGTTACTTAGCCAGAACAACATTCGGCCGCCCTAGTTGATCACGGCGAGCTGGATCAAGCTTCGGTAACCGCGAGCTCGGCCCGATAACAGGTCTGGGCAAGCCACGGAGATGTCTGTACTGTTCGTCGCGTCCGAATCGGATTCTGCTTTGCCGATGTCACTGCAACGAGGCGGTGGGGTGAGCGTGGTCGAGGATCCTGTACTCCTGCGCGCGGAGGGACTCTGTGTCTCCTTCGGCGGGCTCGAGGTGCTCAGGCAGGTTTCGCTGGAGGTCCACGCCGGGTGCGTACTCGGCGTCATCGGCCCGAACGGCGCGGGCAAGACCACGCTGTTCAACACCATCTGCGGGTTCGTGCGGCCCGACTCCGGCACGATCACCTTCGCCGGCGAAGCCCTCGACCGCCCGCGGCCCGAGCGGCTGACGCGCCACGGCATCGCCCGCACGTTGCAAGGACTCGGTCTGTTCGCCGGATTGACCGTGCTGGACAACGTGGTCGCGGGCGCCACGCACCGCTCGCGCACGAGTCTCGGCGGCGCGCTGCTCGCGTCGCCCTGGGCCGACCGCGACGAACGCGCCCTCGCCGCCCGCGCCATGGAGGTGCTGCGCGAGCTCGGGATCGACGGTGACGCGAAGCGGATCTGCGCCGGGTTGCCCTACGGCGTGCGCAAACGCGTCGCCCTCGCGCGCGCCCTGGTGAGCGAGCCCCGGTTGCTGCTGCTCGACGAACCGGCAGCCGGCCTGTCGGCGACGGAGGTCGGGGAGCTGGCCGACATCGTCCGCGGCCTAGCGCCGGCGACGACCGTGATGCTCGTGGAGCACCACATGGACTTCGTGATGAACCTGTGCGACCGGCTCGTAGTGCTCGACTTCGGCGAGGTCATCGCCCGCGGCACGCCGGCGCAGGTGCGGGCCGACCCGCAGGTGCAGCGCGCCTATCTCGGCGACCCGGTGACAGCGGGACAAGGCGGTGCGCATGCTTGACGTCAGCGGCCTCGTCGTGGACTACGGGCCGGTGCGGGCGCTCGACCACGTCGACCTGGTGGTGGAGCAGGGATCCATCACCGCGGTGCTCGGCTCCAACGGCGCCGGCAAGACGACCCTGCTGCGCGCGCTCAGTGGTCTGCACCGCCCCCGTGAGGGCGCCGTGCAGCTCGACGGTCACGACATCACCCGCCTGGCCCCGGAAGACCTCGTCCGCCTCGGCGTCGCCCACGTGCCCGAGGGCCGCGGCGTGATCGCCGAGCTGACGGTGGAGGAGAACCTGCGCCTCGGCGGCCTGTGGCGGCGCGAGCGCCAGTGGCTCAAAGCGGGCACCGGCGAGATGTACGACCTGTTCCCCCCGTTGGCCGAACGCCGCCACCAGCGCGCGGAAGCGCTTTCCGGCGGCGAACGCCAGATGCTCGCCATCGGCCGCGCGCTGATGAGCCGCCCCGAGCTGCTCCTGCTCGACGAGCCCTCACTCGGCCTCGCCCCACGGGTTTCGGCCCGGATCGTGGGCGTGCTGCGGACGCTGCGTGAGGAGAACGGCCTCACGCTGCTGCTGGTGGAGCAGAACGCGGCGACCGCGCTGTCGGTCGCCGATCGGGCCGTCGTCCTGCACCTCGGCCGCAAGGTCGCCGACGACACCGCAGACAGCCTCGCGGCCGACGACCGCGTGCGCCGCGCCTACCTGGAGGTGTGATGGGCCGCTTCCTCGACCTGACCCTCGCCGGGCTCACCAGCGGGGCCGTGTACTCGGCCGTCGCGCTGGCGCTCGTGCTGATCTGGCGCTCCACGCGGATCGTGAACTTCGCGCAGGGCGGCATGCTGATGATCACCACGTTCATCGCCTACACCATCGTCTCCCACGGCGGCTCGTACTGGCTAGCACTGATCGTGGCCGTCCTCAGTGGACTCGTGCTCGGCGCCGTAGTGGAACGCGTGCTCGTGCGGCCGGTGGAGAAGCGGTCGCCGCTCGACGCGGTGGTGGTCACCTTCGGCCTGCTCGTGCTGCTGCAGGGCGTGGCCGGGATGCTCTTCGGCGGCACCCCGCGCTCGTACCCGCCGGCGTTCGATATCGCCGGGTTCAAAGCGGGCGACCGGCAGCTGCTGTTCGCGCCCAACGACCTGTGGATCGTGCTCGTGGTCCTGGTCGTGATGGTCGTGCTGGCGCTGGTGTTCCGCAAGACGAACCTCGGCCTGCGGATGCGGGCCTCGGCGTTCGCGCCGGAAGTCGCGCGCCTGCTCGGCGTGCGCGTCGGGCGGATGCTCACCGTCGGCTGGGCTCTGGCGGCTGCGGTCGGCGCGATCGCCGGGGTGCTCGTGGCGCCCAGCACGTTCGTGAGTCCCACCGCGTTCGATGCGGTGCTGGTGTTCGGCTTCACCGCGGCGGTGATCGGCGGCCTCGACAGCCCGCCGGGCGCGGTCGTCGGCGGGCTCGCGCTCGGCATCGTGCTCAGCTACGTGGCCGGCTACCTCGGGTCCGACATCGTCACGCTGGCCTCGCTGGTCGTCCTCATCGGGGTGCTGATGCTGCGTCCGCAAGGGCTGTTCGGTTCGACGAAGGGAAGGCGGGTATGACGACGCTCGCCGCGGCGGCCCCGGTCCGGTTCTGGCAGCGGTCCACGCTCGTCCGCCACCTCACGCTCTCGGTGCTGGGCCTGATCGTGCTGTACTTCGTGACGACCTCGCTCGACTCGTTCGCGAACCTGCAGTTCGCCCAGATCTGCTACACCGCCATCGCGACGGCGGGCCTGACCGTCCTTTCCGGACTGTCCGGTCAGATCTCGCTGGGCCACGGCGCGTTCGTGGCCGTCGGTGCCTACACCACGGCGTTGCTGCTGGAACACCTCGACTGGCCGCTCGTGCTGGTGCTGCTGGGTTCGGTGGTCGTCGGCGGCGCGCTGGGCTCGCTCGTGGGCGTGGCGGCGGCGCGGCTGCGTGGCCCGTACCTGGCGGGTGCGACGCTCGCGCTCGCCGTCGGCCTGCCCTCGCTGGCCGACTACCACGGCCTGCGCGACCTGCTCGGCGGTGCCAACGGCCTCATCGTCACCTCCGACCCGCCACCGCTCTCCCTCGGCGAAAGTTTCCCGCTGGAACGCTGGCAGGCCTGGATCTGCGGCCTGTGCCTGGTGGTCACGTTGTTCCTGCTGGCGAACCTCACGCGCAGCCGGATCGGCCGCGACATGCGCCTGGTGCGCGAGGACGAGCAGGCCGCCGCGCTCTCGGGCGTGCACGTGGCCCGCACGCAGATCGTCACATTCGGCATCAGCGCGGCGTTCGCGGGCCTGGCGGGCGGGCTGTTCGCGATCGTCAACAGCCTGGCCGCGCCCGGTGCATTCACGTTGAGCCTTTCCTTGTCCCTGCTCACCGCGGCCGTGCTCGGCGGGCTCGGCAGCCTCGCCGGCGCGGTGTACGGCGCAGTGATCGTGACCCTGCTGCCCAACTGGACCGCCGACCTGGCGCAGCAGGCCGACCTGCCCCGCGCGATCTACGCGAACATCCCGCTCGTGCTCTACGGGCTGGTGCTGATCGTGGTGATCATCGCGTTCCCCGGCGGCATCCAGTCGGGGGTCCGCAAGCTCGGCGCCTTGCTCAAGGCTCGTTTCGTCCGTCCACTCCCGACCCGTCAGGAGACGAGAAGATGACCGTACGCCGACCAGCATCCGTCGCGGTCGCCCTGGCCGCGGTGGTCGCCCTCACCGCCACGGCCTGCGCCTCGGGTGACGACGCCGCCGAGGCGACGCCCGGGATCACCGCCGACACCGTCACCATCGGGTCCACGATTCCGCTCACGGGCACGGCCGCGCCGGGCTACAGCGAGCAGGGCCCGGCCGCGAAGGCGTTCTTCGACTACGTCAACGCCAACGGCGGCATCAACGGCCGCAAGATCACCCTCAAGTACCTCGACGACGCCTACAACCCGGCCCAGACGGTCACGCTGACCAAGCAGCTCGTGTTGCAGGACAAGGTGTTCGCGATCGTCGGCTCGCTCGGCACGCCGACGCACACGAAGGTCGTGGACTTCCTCAACTCCTCGCGCGTGCCCGACCTGTTCGTCGCGTCCGGCTGCACGTGCTGGGACCAGCCGCAGAAGAACCCCTACACGTTCGGCTGGCAGCCGGACTACACGGTGGAGGGCAAGATCCTCGGCGACTACGTGAAGAAGAACCTGGCCGGCAAGAAGGTCGCGTACTTCTACCAGGACGACGACTTCGGCCGCGACGGCATGAAGGGCCTCGACAAGTACATCGACCAGAGCCTGGTCGTCTCGCGCCAGCCGTACCAGCCCGGCAACACCGACGTGGCCGCGCAGGTGTCGGCGATCGCGGCGTCGAAGGCCGACGTCGTGGTGCTCGAGGCGATCCCGGCCTACACCGCGTTGTTCAAGCTGACTTCGCTGAAGCTCGGCTACTCGCCGACGCTCGTCGCGTCCAGTGTGGGCGCCGACCCGATCACCGTGTCGGGGCTGCTGGAGAACTTCGCCAAGAAGGCGGGTTCGTCGGTGAAGGGGCAGGACCTCATCGAAGGCCTGGTCACGTCGGCTTACCTGCCGGCACTCGACGACACGAGCAACTCGTGGACCGCGCTGTTCAAGAAGATCCACGACCAGTACATCCCGAATGTGCCGTTCGACGGCAACGTGTACTACGCCATGGCCTACGCCTACACCTTCACGCAGGCCCTCGCCCGCGCCGGGCAGAACCCGACGCGCCAGGGCGTGATCGACGCGCTGAAGAAGGGCGGGCTCACCGGGCCGGGTCTGGTGCCGTTCCGCTACGGCGCGGACTCGCACGCGGGCTACACCGGCGGGCAGATCGCGACCATCAAGGACGGCAAGCAGGTGTCGTCCGGAACGCCGCTCACGACCGACGACGGTGACGGTCCCGTGACCCCCTACACACAACCGCAACCACAGGCACCGGCCAACGGCATCCCCGCGGCGTGAGTCCGTCCGGCACAATCACGCCATGACGGAGGCGACAGGGAGCAAGCGGGCGCAAGCGACCCGCGCGGCGCTGCTCGAGGCGGCCGGTGAGGTCTTCACCGCGTCGGGGTACGACCAGGCGAGCATGGCCGCGATCGCCGAACGGGCCGGCGCCAGCATCGGCAGCCTGTACCACCACTTCGTCGCGAAGTCCGATCTGTACATCACGCTCTACAACGAGTACAACCGCCGCCAGCAGCACCGGTCCGCCAAGGCGTTCCGCACGGCGCTGGCGCAGGGCGAGGAGGACGCGCTCCGGCTCTACATCTCCGGAGCGCGCGCCTACCTCGAAGGGTGCTGGCAGGAGCGCAAGCTCGCCCGGCTGTTCCTCTCGGGGAACGGCCCGGCGGGCTTCGGCCTGCTCACGCGCGAGCGGTTCCGGGAGTGGCTCACGGCCAACGCCACGCTGGTCAACGGCCACACCCGGCCGCTTTCGGACATGCTCGTGCTCTCGCTCACGGCGATGTCGACCGAGGCGGGCCGTGAGGTCGCGGCCGCTCCGTCGAAGGCGAAGGCGGGGCAGATGATCGAAGAGGTCCTCGAACTGATGGGCCGGCTCTACCCCACTTCGTGACGCACGTCACCCCTCTTGGTTCGCCAGTCTCTCCAGCAGCGGAAAGCTCGGCGTCCGGGTCGGATCGGCACGCTCGCGTCCGGTTCGTCCGGGTGGCGCTCGCACCCGGAGACCAGTTTCATTCCCTATGAATGTTTCTCTTCGAAAATGTTCCGGGGGCTGGACATGTGCGGGATCACGGGATGGGTCGACTACGGCCGCGACCTGACGGCCGAGCGGGAGACGGTGGCGGCCATGACCGCCACCATGGCCTGCCGCGGGCCGGATGCGAGCGGGACGTGGTTCGACCGCCACGCGGCGTTCGGGCACCGGCGCCTGGCCATCATCGACCTCGAGCTGGGCACGCAGCCGATGACGGCCGAGGCCGACGGCACGGTCGCGCTGACCTACAGCGGTGAGGTCTACAACTTCGCCGAGCTGCGCGCAGAGCTGCAGACGCGCGGGCACCGCTTCACCACCAACAGCGACACCGAGGTGGTCCTGCGCGGCTACCTGGAATGGGGTACCGGCCTGGCCGAACGCCTCAACGGCATGTACGCGTTCGGGATCTGGGACCCGCGCGAGGAGCGCCTGGTCCTGATCCGCGACCGGATGGGCATCAAGCCGCTGTACTACTCGCCGCACGGCGACGGGCTGCTGTTCGGCTCCGAGCCCAAGGCGATCCTCGCGCACCCGGAGATCCGGCCCGTCGTGGAGACCGACGGCCTGCGGGAGCTCCTGTCGTTCACCAAGAACCCCGGCCAGGCCGTGTGGGCGGGCATGCGGGAGGTCGAGCCCGGCACCGTCGTGACGCTGGACCGCACCGGCCTGAAGGTGCGCCGCTACTGGCAGCTCCAGCCGGCCGAGCACACCGACGACATCGGCGTGACCGTGCAGCACGTGCGCGAGCTGCTCGACGACATCGTGCGCCGCCAGCTCGTGGCCGACGTCCCGCGCTGCGTGCTGCTCTCGGGCGGCCTCGACTCCAGTGTCATCACCGCGCTGGCCGCCCGGCAGCTCGCCGACCAGGACGAGCGGGTGCGCAGCTTCGCGGTGGATTTCGTGGGGCAGGAAGACAACTTCGTGCCGGACGCGCTGCGGGCCACGCCGGACGCGCCGTATGTGCGTGACGTCCACGAGCACGTGGGCTCGATGCACCAGGACATCGTGCTCGACTCGGCGGAGCTCGCCGACCCGGCCGTGCGCCGCGCGGTGGTGCGGGCTCGCGACCTGCCGACAGGCCTCGGCGACATGGACGGCTCGCTGTACCTGCTGTTCCGCGCGATCCGCGAGCGCTCCACCGTCGCGTTGTCCGGCGAGTCGGCCGACGAGGTCTTCGGTGGTTACGCGTGGTTCCACGACCCGAAGGTGCAGCAGGCCGACACCTTCCCGTGGCTCGCGCGGCGGCTGCAGTCGGGCGAACGCGGGGTGAGCCAGATCTTCGCCGACGGCGTGCGGTCCTCTTTGGACCTCGCCACGCACCTGCGGGACTCGTACTCGGCGGCGGTCGCGGAGGCCGGCACCCGGCCCGGCGAGACCGAGCACGAGCGTCGCATGCGCGTGATCGGCTACCTGCACCTGACGCGGTTCGTGCGCATCCTGCTCGACCGCAAGGACCGCCTGAGCATGGCCACCGGCCTCGAGGTGCGCGTGCCGTTCTGCGACCACCGGCTCGTGGAGTACGTCTACAACACGCCCTGGACGACGAAGACGTTCGACGGCCGCGAGAAGAGCCTGCTGCGCGCGGCGGCCCGCGACGTGCTGCCCACGTCGGTGGCCGAGCGGGTGAAGAGCCCGTACCCGTCGACGCAGGACCCGAAGTACCTCGAAGCCCTGCGCGACCAGGTCGGCGACCTGCTGGCCGCGCCGGCGCACCCCGTGTTCGACCTGTTCGACCGCGGCCTGCTGACGAGGCTGCTTGCCCGGGAGGACACCGTGCCCTTCCTCCGGCCACTCGTGGAGCGTGTGCTGAACTTCGCGACCTGGTTCGATCTGTACTCACCGGAGCTGCGCATCCGGTGAGGTGACCACGAGGGTGAGGAGCGGGCCATGGCGGGCGAGTCGCCGGACGTCGACGCCGACGAGGCGTTCCAGTTCGTGCTGTCGCTGTATCGGCTGCTGCGCGAGCTGCATCGGGCGGCGCCGCCCGACAACCTGCCGCGTACTCAGCTGCTGGTGCTCGCCAAGCTGGCCCGCTCCGGGCCCCTGCGCATCGGCGCGCTCGCCGACGAGGTCGGCTGCTCCCAGCCCACGGCCACGAAGGTCGTGCACGCCATGGAGGAGGCCGGCTTCGTCGCGCGCGCGGCCGACGCCGGCGACAAGCGCGTGAGCTACGTGCACCTCACCCCGCAGGGCCGCCGCCGCCTCGGCGCGGTGGTGCGCGACGAGGCGAGGGTGCTCGTGGAGCGGTTCGGCGACCTCGAACAGGACGAGGTCGAGCTGCTGCTCAAGGCGGGCGCGGTGCTGCGCCGGATGACCGACGGCGCGGAAACTGACATTCGACAAATTCCTCGCGACCCACAATAGTTGTGTGAGACACAGCGGGTCTCGAGGAGGAGACGGTCGAATGTTCGCTGAACCCGACGTCGAACGCGAAGACCGGCCGGACGGGAGCGTCGTCTTCCGCTCCCGCGACCCGCTGGGTGCCTACCCGCGCAGCGTGGCCACGATGCTGCGGGACTGGACGCGCGAGGACCCCGACCACCCGCTGGTGGCCGAACGCGACGGCGACGGCTGGGCGACGCTGACGTACGGCGAGGTCCGCCGTCGCGCCGACGCGCTCGGGCAGGCGCTGCTCGACCGTGGCCTGGGTCCGGACCGGCCGGTGCTGATCCTGTCGGGCAACTCCGTCGCCCACCTCGTGCTCACGCTCGGCGCGCTGACCGCGGGCGTGCCGGTGGCGCCGATCAGCGTCGCGTACTCGCTGCTCAGCGGCGACCACGCGCGGATCCGCGAGATCGCGAAGGTGCTGACGCCGGGCCTGGTGTTCGCCGAGGCCGGTGGTCCGTTCGCGAAGGCGCTCGCCGCGGTCGAGGGGCCGGAAGTAGTCCTGGCGCGCGAGGTCGACGCCGTGCCGGGGGCGGAATCCCTCGACGATCTGCTGGCCACTTCGCCGGGCCCGGAACTCGAAGCCGCGTACGCCGCCACGGGACCGGACACGCTGGCGAAGGTGCTCTTCACGTCCGGCTCCACCGGTTCGCCGAAGGGCGTGCTCAACACGCACCGGATGCTGTGCGCGAACCAGCAGTCGATCCGGCAGGCGTGGCCGTTCCTGGTGGAGGAGCGGCCCGTGCTCGTCGACTGGTTGCCGTGGAGCCACACCTTCGGCGGCAACCACAACGTGGATCTGGTGCTGCACAACGGAGGCACGCTCTACGTGGACGACGGCAAACCGGCGCCGCAGCTGTTCGGCCGGAGCCTGGAGAACCTGCGTTCGGCGCGGCCGACGCTGTACTTCAACGTGCCCGCGGGTTACGCGCAGCTCGTGCCCGTGCTGGAACAGGACCCGGACTTCGCGCGTGCGTTCTTCTCGCGCCTGCGGTTGCTGTTCAACGCGGCGGCCGCGCTGCCGGCGGCGTTGCGCACGCGCCTGGCGGACGCGGCCAGGGCGGCCGGCGTCGACGTGCCGCTGATGAGCTCGTGGGGCGCGACCGAGACCGCGCCCGCCTGACGAGCGCCCACTTCCCGTTCGACGACGCGCGGTGCATCGGCGTGCCGCTGCCGGGCCTCGAGGTCAAGCTCGCGGCCGTGGGCGAGGCGCGGGAGATCCGCGTGCGCGGTGCCTCCGTGACGCCCGGCTACCTGCACCGGCCCGACCTCACGGAGGCGGCGTTCGACGAGGAAGGTTTCTACCGCACGGGCGACGCCGCCGTGCCGGTCTCGGCCGACCCGAACGCGGGGCTGCTGTTCGGCGGCCGCATCGCGGAGGACTTCAAGCTCGACACGGGCACGTTCGTCCGCGTCGGCGCGCTGCGCACGGCGCTGCTCTCGGCCGTGCCGCTGCTGTCCGACGCGGTGATCGCGGGGGAGAACCGCTCGTACGTCAGCGCGCTGGCCTGGCTCAACCAGGCCGAAGCGCGGGCGTTGTTCGCGGGTTCGCTCGACGCCTCGGACGGCTGCGTGGTGCACGCCGAGCTGCGCGCGCACGTCGGGAAGCTGCTGGCCGCGATGAACGCGGCGGCCGGCTCGGCCGGTCGCGTCGAGCGGCTCGTGGTGCTGGCCGAGCCACCGGACCTCGACGCGGGCGAGATCACGGACAAGGGCTACCTCAACCAGCGCCGCGTGCTGGCCCGGCGCGTGGCGCTCGTCGAGCGCCTTTACGCTGGTGAACCGGACGCCGCGGTGATCGTCGCGGGATGATCGGTTGAGGACCCTCGAGACGTCGGCTCCTGGGCGATCTCGCACGCCACGCCGGAGGCAGGGCAGACAATATGGTGATGTGTCAACAAATTGGGTAGACTCACTCCATGACGGACGCACGCTGGCTCGACGAGCGCGAGTTGCACGTCTGGAAGCTGTACCACCTGCTCCAGCGGTCCCTCAACGGTGCCATCGACCGGCAGCTCGTGCGCGACGCGGGGCTCTCGGGCCCGGACTACACGCTGATGGTGCCGCTTTCCGAGGCGCCCGGCGACGTGCTGCGCATGCGTGACCTCGGGATGCAGATCCGGTGGGACCGCAGCCGGCTGTCGCACCACGTGAGCCGGATGGAGAAACGCGGCCTCGTCACGCGCGAGGACTGCTCGGACGACGCGCGCGGCGCCATGGTGCGCCTCACGCCGGCCGGGCGTGAAGCCATCGAAGCTGCCGCCCCCGAGCACGTGGAGACCGTGCGCCGGTACTTCTTCGAGCAGGTCAAACCCGACGAGCTCGAGGTGCTGGAACGCGTCTTCGACCGCATGGTCTCGCGCCTCAACGCGGACGACGAAGACGGCCCCTGTACGCGGTAAAGTCGGCTTCGTGGCCAAAACGCGCGAGAAGCTCAGCCGCGACACGATCGTCGACGGCGCCCTCGCCCTGGCCGATCGCGAAGGCCTCGACGCGCTGACGATCCGCCGCCTCGCGCAGGACCACGGCGTCACGCCGATGGCGCTGTACTGGCACTTCAAGGACAAGCACGAGCTCGTGGCGGGCCTGGCCGAACGCCTGCTCGCGGACGTCTCGCTGCCGGAGTCCGATGGGCCTTGGGACGCGCGGCTGCGGGCCGCGCTCGTGGCGGTGCTGGCCACGGTGCGCCCCCACCCCGCCGTCGCCGCCCTCGTCCCGCCCCGCATCCTCGAGTCCGACGCCGGCCTCACCGTGGCCGACCACGTGCTCGGTCTGCTGCGCGAAGCCGGCTTCACGGCCGAAGAAGCCGCCGAGCTCGGCGGTTACCTGCTGTCGGCCAGTGTCACCCTCGTGACGGCCGAGCCCGGCGCCACCGACGTCCACCCCGCGTCCACCCGGGACGAGGCCGTGGAGCGCAAGCGGGTCGCGCTGGCCGCGTTGTCGCCCGAGCGCTTCCCGAACGTCTCGGCCGCCGCCGACGCGCTGGCCGCGTGCGGCGACGAGGATTCGTACTTCGCCCGTGGCGTAGACCTGCTGGTTTCGGGCGTTCGCGGCCTGCGCTGACCGTTCCGCAGACCCCGCTGACGGGTGCGCACCACCACCGTCAGCGCACCGTGCGGGCGTGGTCAGCGCCGCGCCGCAGTCTTGCGTCATCGAAAGCCGAACCCCGAGAAGGGACTCCAGCGATGACCAAGACCGTGCTCGTTTCCGGTGCCAGCGTGGCAGGGCCGTCGGCCGCTTTCTGGCTGCACCACCACGGCTACTCCGTGACCGTCGTCGAGGCGGCGCCGGCGTTGCGGCCCGGCGGCCAGGCCGTGGACTTCCGCGGTGAGCAGATGAAGCTGATCGACGCCATGGGGCTCACCGACGAGCTACGCAAGTACGAGACCGCGATGGGCGACCAGTTGCTGCTGAACGCCGAGGGCAAGCCGATCGTGACCGTGCCCAGTTCGTTCGCCAGTGGCGAGCTCGAGATCCTGCGCGGCGACCTCGCGCGCATTCTCTACGACCGCACCCGGGACTACACCGAGTACGTGTTCGGCGACCGCGTCACTTCGCTGACCGAGACCGCCGACGGCGTCGAGGTGACCTTCCGCCACGGCGCGCCCCGGCGGTTCGACCTGGTGGTCGGCGCCGACGGCGTGCACTCGGGCGTGCGCACGGCCGCCTTCGGCGCGGAGGCGCGCTTTCGCAAGGACCTCGGTTACCACGTCGCCGCGTTCAGCGCGCCCAACCACCTCGGGCTCGACCACAGCGGCCTGATCTTCAACGAGCCGGGCCGCGGCGCGATGGTCTACAGCGGCCGCGACGGCGACACCGTGACCGTCATCCTGTACTTCCGCGGCGACCCGCGGGGTTACGGCCGCCCGGATCCCGAGCGGCAGAAGGAGATCGTGGCCGACGTCTTCGCCGGCGCGGGCTGGCAGATGCAGCGCCTGCTGAGCGCGCTCGACGACGCGCCGGACCTGTACTTCGACACCATCGGCCAGATCAGCCTGGACACGTGGTCGAAGGGCCGCGTGGTGCTGCTCGGCGACGCCGCGTGGTGCGCGGGCCCCGGCGGCTCCGGCACGGGCCTGGCCATGATGGGCGCGCAGATCCTCGCCGGTGAGCTGGCGGCCGCGGACGGCGACCACGTGGCGGCGTTCGAGAAGTACGAGCAGCGCCTGCGCAAGCCGGCGCACCTCGGTCACAAGAACGGTGCCGGCTCCGGCGGGTTCCTTGTGCCGGAGAACGAGAAGAAGCTGCGCAGCCGCAACCGGATGTACCGCATGCTGACCGGCCCCGTGTTCAGCAAGGTGTTCGACTACATGAGCACCCGGGCGGCGAACGCGGTGCAGTACCGCGAATACACCGGCAAGGTCGCGGGTTGAGAGGTTGCCTTGACGCGCACGTCAAGGTCTACCTTCGAACGCATGCGGATCGGCGAGCTCGCCCGGCGGGCGGGGACGACACCACGGGCGCTGCGCTTCTACGAGGCGCAGGGGCTGCTGCCGGCGGGGCGGGCGGCGAACGGGTACCGGGAGTACGACGAGGAGGACCTGCGGCTGGTCAGCGAGATCCAGACGCTGCGCACGGTCGGGTTCACCCTCGAGGACACCCGCCCGTTCGTCGACTGCCTGCGCACCGGCCACGAGTCCGGCGACTCCTGCCCGGCTTCGGTCGAGGTGTACCGGCGCAAGCTCGAGGAGGTCGAGAAGTGCCTGGCCGACCTCGGTGCCGTGCGGACCGCGTTGATGGACAAGCTCGCCGAGGCCTCGGCCCGGCGTGACCCCTGTGTTGCGGAGGAGACCCGATGACCACCGATGAGACCTTCGCTGCCGACGTCCTCGAGCACGACAAGCCGGTGCTCGTGGACTTCGGGGCCGAGTGGTGCCCGCCGTGCCGGATGATCGCGCCGGTGCTGGCCGAGATTGCGGCCGGGCGGGCGGATTCCCTGACGGTGCAGGAGATCGACACCGACCTGAATCCCGAGACGGCGCGGAAGTACCAGGTGATGTCCCTGCCGACGTTGATCCTCTTCCGCGGCGGTGAGCCGGTGCACAATTGTCGGCGCCCGTTCGAAGGCCCGGCTGCTCGCCGAACTCGACAACGTTTTGGGAACCACGCCTGTCACGCTGTGAAAACCAGGCCGGCCCGGTAGAAAATGGTGGTGGACCACACCGGGGAGGCAACCGTGAACACCCTCGTGCGCTCGTTCCTCTTCCTCCGCCGCGCGATCGGCGTGCTCGGCCTCGCGCTGCCGTTCGTCGTGATCCTCGGCAAGGAGCTGCTGCAAGGCGGCGGCCTGCAGGGCTCGCTGAGCGGCTACTACTACACCGACCTGCGCAACGTCTTCGTCGGCACGATGTGCGCCATCGGCGTTTTCCTCGTCTCCTACCGGGGTTACGGCCGGATCGACGACATCGCCGGCAACGTCGCGGCGGTCGCGGCCATCGGCGTCGCGCTCTTCCCGACCAGCCCGGCTTCGCCCACCGGCGCCGAGCGCGCGATCGGCGTCGCGCACCTCGTGTTCGCCGCGATCTTCTTCCTGACGCTGGCGTTCTTCTGCTTCTTCCTGTTCACCAAGTCCGACGATCCGTCGCCCACCTCACGCAAAGCCGTGCGCAACGTCGTCTACCGCGTGTGCGGCGGCGTGATGCTGGCGGCGCTCGCGCTGATCGTGGTCGACGGGCTCTTCTTCGATGCGGCCACGGCTTCGCTGCACCCGACGGTGTGGCTGGAATCCCTCGCGGTGATCGCGTTCGGCGTCTCGTGGCTGGTGAAGGGCGAGGCGCTGCTGGCCGACCTGCCGCACGACCGCGGCGAACTGGTCCAGGCCTGAGCCTCGGTCCACTTCGGACGGAAGTGGTTCAGTTCAGCCGGCCGTAGGCGGCCGAAACCTGCGTGAGCCACTCGACTTCCGCGGCGAAGGTCTTGGCGTCGTGGTCGTCGAAGCTGCCGTTGTCCTGGCTGTGTGCCGGGGTGACGCCGGAGTTCTTGGCCCGCAGCGCGTGCTTGATCTTCGTGGCCTCGACGAGTGCCTGGTTCGCCGCTTCGGCCGGGGAAGGCTCGGCGCGGTCCATGTACGGGCGCAGCGCCCGCCACCCGTCGCGGATCTCGATCACCCGGCGGTGCAGGCGGTAGTGCAGGTCGGACCACTGGCGGTCGGCACCGGACGGCGGCTCCAGCGCGATGCCCGGCGAGGACTCGTAGAGCGAGTGCCACAGCGGGTAGAGCGCGCGGTAGGAGCTGTAGTTCCGGCCCCACGCAAGGAGGTTCGACACGTGCCCGCCCCACGACGGCATGGTCAGCCCCAGCGACACGATCACGATGCCGAGCGCGCTGAACAGCGAAGCGGCGATCGCCCACGGCCCGACCGACAGGCCGAACATCGGGCTCACGATGTTCACCGTGCGCGCGGCGCAGTAGAGGAACAGCACCACCGCACCGAATGCGAGCATCCGCAAAGCGCGGCGCAGCCACGGTTTCGTGGTGCTTCGCGCGTACGGGATGCACTGGCGGTAGATCGTCACGCACGGCACGGCCTGCGAAACGATGAACAGCAACAGGTAGACCAGGATGACCGGGTTGCTGCTGCCGGTGCCGAACGCCGACGCCGGCGTGCCGGGGCGGTTGCCGATGAAGAACAGCACCGTGAGGACCACGCACAGCACGACGCCGGCGATGATCCACGCCCGGATCGCGCGCCGCACCTCCGAGAGCGGGTTCGCCCACTGCATCAGCAGGATCTGCGCACTGATGCAGTAGGCGACCGCCGAGAGGTGCAGCACGAGGATGGCCAGGTTCTGCACGCCGAAGAACGTGACGACGCTGAGCGACACCGCCCCCATCGTGAACGTGAGGCACTGCAGCACCAGCGTCACCATCATCGTGACGTACCCGATGTCACCCCAGCCGCGCCGGATCGAAGCGAGCTTGTAGAGGAACGCAGCGTACGACGACACCGCGGACGACGCGAAGAGCACGATCTTCAGCGCGTTCACACCAGACCACCCCAGTTGCGGAACTCGAGACTCAGGCGTTCACGGCCTCGCGTCGGCTGCCTTCGAGCGGCACGGCCAGGCCGACGGCTTCCGCCGCCACGGCCACCGCGTAGTCGAAGAAGGCCGACTGGTCGGCGACGCTGTCGTGCGTACGACTGAACACCTGGAACACCAGCAGGCCGATCAGGTTGCTCCACAGCACGATCCCGCGTTCGAGCAGATCGCCGTACGGAGCCTCGGGCGGCCCGCCGAAGAGCGCGACGGCCTCGGCGGTCACGAGCGTCGGACCGGGCAGCGGCCGGCTCGGCGGCGTGAGGGATCCGGCCGCCAGCGCGGAACGCAGCACCGCGGCGAGCGCGGCGGGCGTGCGCGAAGCCGGGCCCACCGTGGTCTCCGGCGCCGCGTAGCCGGGCACGGGCGAGCCGTAGAGCAAGGCGAACTCGGCCGGGTTGGCGAGCGACCATTCGCGCAATGCGCGGGTGACGGCCAGCAGGCGCGCGCCCGGGTCCGTTTCCCGTTCGCCGGGATCGGCCTGTTCCATGGCCTCGCCGGAGGCGTTGTAAGCGTCGATGATCAATGCGGTCAGGAGATCGTCACGATCTCCGAAAAACGGTTGCACCTCGGCCACGGTCACGCCACTTCCGACGGCCACCGTCTGCAGCGTCAGACCGGTCGCTCCGGTCTCGGCGAGCTGACGGCGAGCCGTGTCCTTGACGAGCCGGGGGAGATCTTCAGAAGACATAGGCATCCTTGTCGGAACTGTCCATGATCGGCGACCCTACACCAACGCCCGTCGGCCGCCTAGAGTCCGAAAAGCGGCTCCGGCCACAGGGAAGACTCGAGTGAAGAGCACTGAGAAGTCCCCGTGAATCGGATTAATCGCGAGCCTTTTCGGAGGGAAGTTCGAGGTGACGTCGCAAGGCAACCGAGAGGTTTACGGACAACTGTCCGAAGAAGTTCGCGGTGAACCCGAAGTTACGGATACCTGAAAAGCCAATCCCGCTCACCGGGCTGACTATGGTGTGGCGCATGAGTCTTCACGTGGTGATCGGGTTCGGCCCGGCGGGGGCGGCGACGGCGAGGCTGCTCGCCGAACGGGGCGAGCGGGTGAAGGTGATCGGCAGGTCGCCGCGGCCCGAGGAGCCGGGGCTCGAGCACGTGGTGCTCGACGCCACCGACCGCGCCGCGTTGACCGCCGCAGCCGAGGGTGCTGACGCGATCTACCAGTGCGCGAGCCCGCCCTACCACCGGTGGACGCGCGACTGGCCGCCGCTGGCCGACGCCACCGCCGCGGCGGCCGAGGCGACCGGCGCCGTGCTGGTGGCGCTGGGAAACCTGTACGGCTACGGCCCTGTCGACGGGCCGATCACCGAGGATCTGCCGCTCGAGGCGACGGGACCCAAAGGTCGCGTGCGCGTGCAACTGTGGGAGCAGCTGCACGATCTGCACGAGCAGGGCCGGATTCGCGCCGCCGAGGTGCGGGCGTCGGACTTCTTCGGGCCGGGCGTGACCGACGGCGGGCACCTGGGTGCGCGCGTGGTGCCGGCGGTGCTGAAGGGACGCAAGGTCCAGGTGATGGGCGACCCGGACGCGCCGCACAGCTGGACCTACCTGCCGGACGTCGCGCGCACGCTGGTGCGCGTCGCCGCGGAGGAGAAGGCGTGGGGCCGCGCGTGGCACGTGCCGACGCTGCCGGCGCGTTCGTCGCGCGTGATGGTCGGCGTGCTGTGCGAAGCGGCGAACGTGCCGCCGGTCGGCGTACAACGGCTTCCGGCGCCGTTGCTGCGGATGGCCGCCGCGTTTTCGCCCTTGCTGCGGGAACTGCAGGAGGTGCGCTACCAGTTCGACCGTCCGTTCGTGGTGGATTCCCGTGCCTTCACGGAATTCTCGGGCGAAGAAGCCACCCCGCTCGGCGAGCAGGCGGCGGCGACGGTGCGCTGGTGGCGTGATCGGTCGGCTACCGAGGGTTGACCTGCGGTCGGGGATTTTCGCACGAATTCCTGGACGCCCTTGAAAATCCGATCGCCACGGGGCAATCTCTCACCTACTGGGTGGGCGATCGGCGCGAGGAAGTTCTGTCATGGCGTCTTGGGGATCTGCTGCGCAAAAAATCGGAAATCGACCGGACATCGCTATTGTCGGCATCGGGTGCCGTTTTCCCGGTGCCCGGAACGTGAACGAGTACTGGGATCTGCTCAGCGAGCCGAAACCTCAGTTCAGGACCGTCCCGGATTCGAGGTGGCGGCGGGACTCGTTCTACAACGACGATTTCCGGGACACCTCGGCCGCGTACTCCGACAAGATGGCGCTGCTCGACGACGTCGGCCACTTCGACGCCGGGCACTACGGCATCCCGCCGCGCCGCGCGAAGTCGCTCGACCCGCAGCACCGGCTGCTGGTCGACCTCACGCGCGAAGCGCTGCAGGACGCCGGCTGGGAGGCCGGCGGCTTCGAGCGCGAAGACACGTCGGTGATCATGTCGCTGTCCGAGAGCGGCTACCGCGAGATGAGCACGCTTCACATCCGCCTGCGCCAGCTCGCGGGCGGCGAGTTCGGCCGGTCGGCGGGCGCCGAGCTGGCCGAGGCGGGCTCGGCCGTCGGCGGCCTGCACGCCACGGCCATGGCCGGGCTGCTGCTCAACATGGGCCCGAGCTCGATCAGCTCGGTGTTCGACCTGCACGGTGAGAGCTACGCGCTCGACGCCGCCTGCTCCGGCGGCCTCACGGCGGTGGCCAACGCGGTGTTCGCGCTGCGCGCCGGCCGCTGCCGCATCGCCGTGGCCGGTGGCGCGCAGCTGGTGCTCACACCGGACCTGCTGGTGGGGTTGTCCCGTATCGGCGCGGTTTCCCGCAGCGGCGAGTGCCGGCCGCTCGACGGCCGGGCCGACGGGTTCGTGCTGGGTGAAGGCGCCGGCGTGCTCGTGCTGCGCCCGCTGGCCGACGCGCAGGCCGCCGGCGACCGGATCTACGCGGTGATCCGCGGCGTCGGGTTGTCCAACGACGGCACGGTCAAGGGCGGCATGATGCCGCAGGAGTCGGGCCAGCTGCTGGCGCTGCGCCGTGCGTACCGCGACGCCGACGTGGACCCCGGCTCGGTCGGTTACCTGGAAGCACACGGCACGGCGACGTCGGTGGGCGACGACGTGGAGATCAACGCGCTGGGCGAGCTGCGCCGCGACGCGACCGCTCCCGCGTACCTCGGCGCGGCGAAGTCCGTGGTGGGGCATTCGCTGGGGACCGCGGGGATCGCCGGGCTGATCAAGTCGGTGCTGTCTGTCCACAAGGGACAGATCCTGCCGCAGCCGGACTTCGAACCGGCCGCGCACCTGGCGCTCGACGAGGCCCGACTGCGGGTGGCCGGCGAGGTGACGCCCTGGACCGCGGACGGTCCGCGGCGCGCCGGGGTGAGCGCGTTCGGTTTCGGTGGGACGAACGTGCACGTGGTGCTGGAGGAATCCCCTGTGGTGCCAACGGTTTCCGCCGGCGGTTCGCAGTTGCTGCTGCTGACCGCTCGGGACCGGGCCGGCCTGGCCCGGCACGCACGCGAGGTCGCGGAGGTGCTTTCGCGCGAGCCGTTGCCGCTGGCCGCGGTGGCGTCCACTTTGGCGCGTCGCACGTTGTTCGCCGAACGGCTCGCGGTGGCGGCCGACGACCTCCCCGACGCGGTGTCGAAGCTGGTGGCGGCCTCCGTCGCGCTGGAGTCGGGGACGACGGGGGAGCTGGCACCGGCGACGTACGCCGGGGTTGTGGCGCCGGGCGCCGAGGTGCCCGCACCGGACCTGCCGTTGGTGGAGCTGGCCGCGCTGGCGGTGACCGGCGCCGGGCTGCGGCCCGTGATCGGCGGGACGCCGCCGTGCACGCTGCCGCCGAGCCCGCTCAGCCCGCGCAACCACTGGGTCGTCGACGAGGCGAAGCGGCTGAAGGCTCGCTCGTTGCCGCCGCTCAGTGGTTCGGCGGCGGCGGAACCCGTTGAGCCACCGGCGGTTCCGTCCTCGCGGGACGTGCTGGCCGTGGTGCTGGAGGAGGTCGCGCGCACGAGTGCGTTCCCGGTCGGCGACCTGTGTGCCGGGCACGCGCTGATCGACGATCTCGGGTTCGACTCCCTGATGCTGACGGAGCTGGAAGCCAACCTCCGTAAGCGCTTCCCCGGGCAGCGCTTCGAAATCGAGCAGGAGCGCGGGGTCACGGCCGGTGCGGTGGCGGGCCTCATCACGCCCGCCGTGGCGGTGCCCGTGCCACTGGCCTCGGAGACCGTCGCGTTCGACCCGGCCACCGCGTCGATCGACGACTTCCCCGAGGCCGCGGCGATCGACGCGCGGCTGCGGGAGTTCTCGGACCTCGGCGTGCCGAACCCGTACTTCCGCAAGCACCAGGGTCTGCTGACCAGCACCACCACCGTCGGCGGCCGGCAGTACCTGTCGTTCTCCAGCTACAACTACCTGGGCCTCTCCGGCCACCCCGCGGTGACGGCCGCGGTGCACGACGCCGTGGACCGCTACGGCACCTCGGTGTCCGGCAGCCGCCTCCTCGCGGGCGACCGCGATCTCACGCGTCAGCTGGAGACGGAGCTCGCGACGTTCCTGGGCACGGACGACTGCCTGGCGCTGGTGAGCGGCCACGCGACGAACGTGAGCGCCATCGGCCACCTCGTCGGCCCCGGCGACCTCATCGTCCACGACTCACTCGCGCACGACAGCATCCTGCAGGGCTGCGCGCTTTCCGGTGCGACGCGCCGCCCATTCCCGCACAACGACGTCGCGCAGCTCGAAGACATCCTGCGCCGCACCCGCGCGCGGTTCCGCCGCGTGCTGATCGTGGTCGAGGGCGCGTACAGCATGGACGGCGACCTCGCCGACCTGCCGGGCCTGATCGAGGTCAAGAAGCGCTACGGCGCCCTGCTGATGGTCGACGAGGCCCACAGCATCGGCACGGTCGGCGCCGGCGGCGCGGGCGTCGGCGAACACTTCGCCGTCGACCGGTCCGACGTCGACCTCTGGATGGGCACGCTGTCGAAGTCCCTCGCCGGCTGCGGCGGCTACCTGGCCGGCTCGTCGCGCACGGTCCGATGGCTGCGGTATTCCTTGCCGGGCTTCGTCTACAGCGTCGGCCTCACGCCCGCCAGCGCCGCCGCGTCACTGGCCGCCCTGCGCGTCCTGCGCGCCGACCCCTCGCGGCTGGCCCGCCTCCGCTCGAACTCGGGGCTGTTCCTGCGCCTGGCCCAGGCGGCCGGCCTGCCCACCGGCTCGGCCTCCGCGACCCCCATCGTCCCCTGCGTCATCGGCGACTCCACCACGACGCTCCGCCTGGCCACCACCCTCTACGACCGCGGCATCATCGTCGACCCCATCCTCCACCCGGCCGTCGACGAATCCCAGACCCGCCTGCGCTTCTTCCTCACCAGCGACCACGAAGCGGGCCAGCTGGAGTACACGGTTTCGACGGTCGCGCGCGAGCTCACGCGGTTGCGGACGGAACGGGCCGGCTAGGGCAGTATCCGGTTCGTCACAGCCGATCCAAGAGGGTTTTCACGATGGTGGCGTAGGCCTCCGGGTGCGCGAAATCGGGCGGCGGCCCCGCCGTCACCATCGCGGTCCGCATCTGACCGTGGCTGATCCTGGTGACCACCAGGAAGGTGTTCTTGTACTGGTCCGCCTTTTCGGTGCAGTAGAACGCGTTGTCGCTGAGGTACTTCGGCTTTTCCGCGCAGGACTCGGCCGAGATCTTGAGCGAGGCCTTCACCGACGTCTCGCCTGGCGAGGCGAAGACGAGCAAGTCGCCGGACTTCGTCTGGTGGCTGCTGGTGAAGATGTAGTCGCACGTGTACCAGGTGATGCCGTTGCTCTTGTCCGGCGCTTCTTCACTCGTGACCAACTCTTGGCTCACGAGGAACGCCCGCTTGTACTCGTCGATGTCCATGAACGGACACGCCGCACTCAGCTTCGCCGGCGACGCCGCCGGCACGAACGTCGACGCCGTCGACGGTGGCGCGCTGGTCTTCGTCGTCGCCTTCGTCGTGGCCGGCACGCTCACCGGGCTCGGCGTGGCAACGGGTTCCTTCGCCGCGGTGGCCGAACACCCCGCGGCAGCCGCCACCACAAAGGCGACGGCGATGAGTCTTCTGGGCAAAAGCATGCCCCGAATCCTGCCCGACCTTCGCGGAAATCCCGGCCGCAGAGATCCACCCGTGATGATCCGGTGGGTGTGGCCTGTATCGCTCGGATCAGGTCCGCGGAGAGGGCATTGGACCTAGAGCAGCATCCGCTCGATCCGGTCGATCGGCTTCTCCTCCGCAGCCGGCACCTTCGCCGGAGGAGCGGGAGCCGGGACCACGCCCATGCGTTCGGACAGCAGGTAGGCGATGATCTCCGCCTCCTGCTCCTGGGCGTCGTCGTAGGTGGCGCGCATCAGCATGTCGCGGACGATGTCCGGGTCGAGGTTGGGGAAGAGGGAGCGGGCGCTCTCGTCGTCGAGCAGGCCCGAGCCGCGGTGGCAGCAGATGATGTGACCGAGCTCGTGCAAGATGATGTGCTCCTGGTGGGCGCCGGTGGTGTTGGCGTCGAAGAAGATGAGGTCTTCTTGTTGCGCCGCGACCCACATGCCGCACGGGTGGGAGGCCGGCATGGGCATCGGCACGAGGGTGATCGGCCGTTCGCGGATGGTGCCCAGCCGTTCGCACAGGGTCGGGAGGTCGCAGCCCTCCGGCAGGTCCAGCTCGGCGATCCGCCGGGCGCCCTCTTCGCGCATCCGCTTGAGCTGGTCGCGACGCTCCTCCGCCATGCTCAGCCCGCCGCTTCGTCGCTCACCGGTGGCAGGCCCTGCATCTGGCGGTACTGGTCCATGATCGTGGTGATCGCCTGCAGGTTCTCCTCACGCATGCCCGCCGCGCGCATCGCGACCGCGCGCACGCCCGCCTGCCGCATCGCCTCGATGGCGGCCAGCTCGCTCAGCACGTCGCCCGCCACCTTCTCGTCGAAGAAGTACGCGACGGACACCCCGAAGAACTTCGCCAGTGCCGCCAGCAGCTCCTGCGACGGGTTGGTGCGCTTGCCCGACCGCAGCTGCGACAGGTACACCGAACCGACCTTCAGCTCCGGCGACTCGCGCTTCAGCTCGGTGGCCACCTCGGCGTTCGTCCAGTGCTTGCCCTGCGGGCGCACCGTGCGGAACAGATCGTCGAGCCTGGAGGCCAACGTCGGCCGAGTGTCATCACTCGAGTCACTGGACATGTCCGCCCCCTCCGGTCAGCGACTGATTGCTCTCAGCTAGGTCGACTATCCCAGATTAGCTGACAGTTGACAATCAGGGCTCCCCTACACAAGACTGTGCGCAGGGCGAATTAGCTGATAGTTAACTCGCCAACACGGGCTTAGCGGTAGGCGTTGCACTGCCGCGGGGCGGCGCTGGGGGTGTCGCTCCGCCGGTCCGCCGGCCGGGGCCCGGAGGCAGCCGGTTTCAGCGAACTGCCTCCGGGCCGGCGAGCTGCGCCCATTCGTCGGCCCAGCGCACCGCGCGCCGGTGGTCGAGCACGCGCCGGGCGATCCAGAACACGCCGGCCAGCAGGCCGATCGCGCAGAGCCACGTGAAGGTGCCCACGAGCACGCCGTTGGTCACCGCGTCGGCGTGGGTGAGCGGGGCGGTCGTCTGCTTGCCGTTGTCGTCCAGCCAGATCGTGGCCTGTGAACCGGGGTTGCCGGCGCCCGCGGGCACCGTCACGACACCGGTCTGGGGCGAGCCGTTCGCCAGCCGCCAGCTGGCGGTCACGCGAGAGCTGTGGGCGATCGGGGCGCTGTCGCCCATCGACGCCGGCTTCGGCGCGGGCGCGAGCACGGTCGCGGTCACCTGATGGCGCGCGCGCAGCTGCGCGTCCGACGCCGCGGTCTCGTGGGAGACATCGGCTTTGCCGAGCATCACCACGAGCGGGAGCGCCAAGATCGCGATCAGCGCGGCCAGGCCGGCGAGGAGACCCTCGATCCGGTCGGAGCGCCGCACGAGCGGATTGCGCGCGAACCCCAGTCGTCGCAGGAAACGGGTGAAGAGAAGAGGTGGTCTGCCAGCCCGGGCCTTGTTCCGCATGAGCTCCATGGTCCTCTTACACGCCCGCGCGCGCTGTGTCCAGCACAACGTTTTCTTTGATTTTCATGGGAAAACAGTGTGTTCCTCAGCACGCTCAAGGTGGTCACCCCACTTGTGGGTGAACGCCGTCACTTCACGTCGCGATCGACTTGCCCGATGCTCGCCGCGCGTTGAATGCGAAGCGTCGAAACCGGTGTCAGTCCACGAGTCGGACGGTCGCCGTGGTGCTGTACGACTTTCGTCGCGTGATGCCGTGCTCGGCCACGATGCTCAGCTGGATCGACCGGTCCGCCGGGGCCCAGTAACCGGTGCGCACGAAGTACCCGTCCATCGTGCAGAGGCGGTTGGCGGTCTTGCGCGAGCTGATCGGCTCCCAGCCCCAGTGCCGTCCGCTTGCTTCCACTCCGTTGCGCCGGACGTACAGGCGCGGGTTGCCGACCTCGCGGCAGTACTCGGCGCCTTCGGCGATGTAGAGCACGCCGTCGACCTTGTAGAAGCGGTTGCCGTCGAGCAGGCTCACCTGACCCGACAGCGTCACGTTCACGCGGCCGCCGTCGTTTCCCTCCATCTCCCAGTCGACGCAGAATTCCTTCGCCGGAGCTTCGATCGACTGGGTCATGACCGCGTCCCCTTCGTGCGCTGTTTGGAGAAGATTCGATTAGAAGATAGGGAAGAATCATGAGGTCGGAAGGTTTTGGGAACGGTTTTCACCCGATAAGGCTCACGGCCTGACAGATTGTGTTCCACGCATGAATTGGCGGCATTTTTCAGTGCACCGGGTGATGGCGGACACGGGAAGTGAAATCGCATTACCCGGAACCGGTCATGTCCCACCGTTCGGCTGGGCGGTGTGGGTCTCGGTCGAGGCTCGCCGTGTCGGGAGCGTGAGCACTCACTATGACGGCTGTCATAGTGAGTCGATCAGGGAAACCGTGCTACCCATGGGTCATGACAGCTGTCATAACGACCGTCGAGCCGGCGACCGCCGGTGCCGTCGAGAGCCTCGTGCGAGCGTGCTCGCCGGAGAGCCTCGCGTGGCGCTTCACGCTGCCCGGGCGCCCGGCGCCGGACTGGATCCTGGTGCGCTACCGCGTGTTCCTGCTCGCCGGTGCCGCGCTCGTCGCGAAGGTCGGCGACGTCGCGGTCGGCTTGGTCAACCTCGTGCCGGAGGGCGAGTGCCGGGCCGAGCTCGGGGTGCTCGTGGCCGACGCCTGGCACCGCCGCGGGATCGCGAGCGCGCTCGTGCGCGAATTGGCCGACGACCCGCGCTGGGCCGGCTGGACGCTGCACGCCACCGTCCAGGCCGGCAACGCGCCGGCGGAGGGCCTGCTGCGCGCCCACGGCTTCCGCCCGGTCCCGACGTTCGAGCGGGGCGAGAAGGAGTTCGAACGGGTCGTGCCGACTAGCATGACCAGCGTCATGAAGGAGGTCGTCGATGGCGGAGTCGGAGAGGCCGGCGCGGGACCGGATGGTGTTCAGCGCCGCGCAGCTGCTGCGGACGCAGGGCGTCGGCGGTACGGGCCTGCGGGACGTGGTGGCTCACGCGAACGCGCCGCGGGGGTCGCTGCAGCACTACTTCCCCGGGGGTAAGGAGCAGCTCGTCGCCGAAGCGGTCGCCTGGGCCGGCCGCTACGCCGCGCGCCGCGTCCGCCGCAACGCCGAATCGCTGGAAGACGCGACACCGGGCAACCTCTTCGCCGCGATGGTCGAGCCGTGGCGCGCCGAATTCGCCGATCAGGGATTCGGGAACGGCTGCCCGATCGTCGCCACGGTCGCCGATTCCGCCGCGCTGAGCGAAAAGCTGCGGGAGAGCGCGGCCGGCGCATTCGCCGAATGGCGTAAACCGCTCGTCGAAGCACTGGAGCAGATGGGCGTATCTCCCACTCGCGCCGCTTCACTGGCCGTGCTGATGATCAGCTCGCTCGAAGGCGCGATCGTGCTCGCGCGCGCCGAACACGACGTCGCCCCGCTCGACTCGGTCGTCGAGGAGCTGCGGCCCCTGCTGGACGGCGCCGTGGACAAGCGCCGCCGCAAGCTCGCCTAGCGGCGGCCGAGCTTCGCGCGCAGGTTGGCGACCGTCGCGGGGTCGTGCAGCAGCTTCGCGAAGTGCTGCGACTCCACGTCCATCCGCCCGCGCACGCTGGTGTCCTCGGTGTCGCGCAGCAGCTCCCGGGTGAGCGCCAGCGAGGAAGCCGGCTGTGCGGCCAACGCGGCTGTCCGGTCGGCGACTCGGGCCTCCAGCGCCGCCGCGTCGGGCAGCACCTCGTTCACGAGCCCCAGCCGGTGCGCCTCGGCGGCCGGCACGCGGTCGCCGAAGAGCAGCAGCTCGGCGGCGCGCTGCGGGCCGAGCGGACGCGGCAGCACGAAGCTGCTGCCGTACTCCGGCACGAGCCCCAACGACGTGAACGGGAACTGCAGGTAGCTGGGCTCGGTCGCGTACACGAGGTCGCAGTGCAGCAGCAGCGTCGCGCCGATGCCGACGGCCGGGCCGTCGACGGCCGCGACCACCACCGCGCGCGTGGCAGCAGGGCTTCCTGGAACCGCCGCACGGGTGTGTCGTCTCCGGCACCGGAGTCGTGCGCCAGGAAGTCGCCCAGGTCGTTGCCCGCGGTGAACGTGCCACCGGCGCCGCCGAGGACGACGATCGGCGTGGCCGCGGTCTCCAGCGCTTCGGCCAGGGCCGAGTACATGGCCGTGGTCAGCGCGTTCCGCTTGTCCGGACGGTTGATCGTCACGCTGGTGACGGCTTCGCCGGCCACGACGTCGATGGTCATGCTCCGAGAGTTCCACAACGGAACTCAGCCGGTCAACGCCGTCTCAGCGAGGCTGCGTGTCCGCGAACTGTCAGGAATGTCCAAAGTGGACACCTTCCGCGCCTTGCGGCGGCCGGCAACCCTTCACCGACCCGGCCGCCCTCCACGACATCCGCGCGGTCTACGTGCGCGGCACGGCGGTCAGAGCTCCGCCACCGCGCTGACCAGGCGGTCGACCTCGGCCGCCGTCGTGTACGGCGCGATGCCCGCGCGGACGGCGCCCGTGTCGCCGAGGCCGAGGTGGCGGGAACACTCGATGGCGTAGAAGCTCGCGGCCGGCGCGTTGACGTTGTGGCTCGCCAGGTGTTCGTACACGGCCTTGGGTTCGTGGCCCGTCACGGAGAACAGGACGGTCGGCGTGCGTTCGCGGCCGGGGGAGCCGTAGCGGACGACCTGGGGCAGCGCGGCGAGCCCGTCGTCGAGGCGCTGCAGCATCTCCTGCTCGTGCACTTCGAGCGCGGCCAGCGACGCGGCGAGCCGCTCGCGCCGCGTGCCCTCGGCCGGGACCAGGTTCGCGACGAAGTCGATGGCCGCGGTGGTGCCCGCGAGCAGCTCGTAGGGGAGCGTGCCGAGCTCGAAGCGCTCCGGCACGGCATCGCTGGACGGCACGAGCTTGTCCGGCCGCAGCGTCTCCAGCAGCTCGGGCGCGGCCGCGAGCAGGCCGAGGTGCGGGCCGAGGAACTTGTACGCGGAGCAGGCGTAGAAGTCGGCTCCGAGTGCTGCGATGTCCACGGTGGCGTGCGGCGTGAGGTGCACCCCGTCGACGTAGCTGAGCGCCCCGGCTTCGCGCGCCTTCGCCGTGATCGCCGCGACGTCCGGCCGCGTGCCCAGCAGGTTGGACGCCGCCGTCACGGCCACCAGCCGCGTCTTGTCCGTCAGCAGCGACGTGACCGCCTCGACCGGCAGCTCACCCGTCGCCGGGTCGAAGTCGGCCCACCGCACGGTGACCCCGCGCGTGGCCGCCGCCTGCACCCACGGCCGGATGTTGGCGTCGTGGTCGAGCCGCGTGACCACGACCTCGTCCCCGGCTTCCCACGTCTTCGCCAGCGTGCGTGAGAAGTCGTACGTCACCTGGGTCATGCTGCGTCCGAAGACCACGCCTTCGGCCTTCGCGCCCAGCAGGTCGGCCACTGCCTGGCGTGCTTCCCGCACGATCCCGTCGGCGCGCCGCTCGGCCGGCGTCACGGTGCCCCGGTTGGCGATCGCGGAGCAGAGGACTCCTGCCACGGCTTCCCCCACCACGTCCGGCACCTGTGAGCCCCCGGGCCCGTCGAAGTGCGCGGCGCCTTCGGAGAGGGCGGGGAAGTGCTTGCGGATCGCGTTCACGTCATAGGCCACGGAGCCCAGCATGCCGGAAGCGATCAGGCGGGTGCGAGATCGGCCGGGGATCTCGGCCGGAGCCCTGGTCGGAACGGCTTGGTCGACAGCTGAGACGACCGGTCATATAATTGGTGGATGCCACGTCCCAGCGTTCGTGAGGTGATCGTCGACACCGCGGTCACCGAGTTCCACCGCTACGGCTTCGCCGCGTGTTCCGTCGACACCATCACCCGGGCGGCCGGCGTGCCCAAGGGGTCGTTCTACAACCACTTCAAGAGCAAGGAAGACCTCGGCGCCGAAGTCGTCGCGCGCTACGCCGAGAGCTCCGGCTGGCGTGACGGCCACGGCGACCTCGGGCCGCTCGACACGTTGCGCGCGCGGTTCACCGTGATGCGCGACGTGCTCGTGGACAACGAGTTCACCCGCGGCTGCCTCATCGGCAACATGGGGTCCGAGCGCGCCGACCACAGTCCCGTCATCCGCAAGCAGGTCGGGGAGAGCCTCACGCACTGGTCGGACAGCATCACCGACTCCATCCGCCAGGCGCAGGCCGCCGGCGAGGTCAAGGGCGACAAGGACCCGGAGCTGCTCGGGCGGTTCGTGCTCGACGCTTGGGAGGGTGCGATCATCCGTACCAAGGTGGCCAAGAGCGTCGCCCCGCTGGACGACTTCTTCGACGTGGTGTTCGGCTCCCTGCTGTAGGAAGGTGCCCCCAGCGTGCTCGCCGACCTGGTGGACGAACTGCTCGCCCAGCCGCTCCCGTGGCCCATCGTCCAGGCCGGTGACCCGGTCCTGCGCACGGCCGCGGCGCCGTATGAAGGCGAGCTGAGCGAAGCCGCGCTCGCCGGGCTGATCGAGGGCATGAAGGAGACGATGCACGCGGCGCCCGGTGTCGGGCTGGCCGCGCCGCAGATCGGGCTCCCGCTGCAGCTCGCCGTGATCGAGGACTACGAGCGGCCGAACACGCCGCCGGAGGTGCTGGCGGCGCGGGGGATCGGGCCGTTGCCGTTCCGCGTACTGGTGAACCCGCGGTACACGGCGCTGGGCTCCGAGCGGGTCGCGTTCTTCGAGGGGTGCCTGAGCGTGAACGGATGGCAAGCCGTGGTCGCGCGGCCGTTGCGCGTCCGGCTCGAGGCGCAGGACGAGACGGGCGCGGCCGTCGACGAGGAGTTCGCGGGCTGGCCGGCGCGCATCGTCCAGCACGAGACCGACCACCTCGGCGGAGTGCTCTACCTCGACCGCGCGGAGCTGCGTTCGCTGTCGACGCACCAGGCCGTGGCGCAGCGGTGGGCGCAGCCGACGCCGGTCGACGCCGCGAAGGAACTGGGCTTCGACCTGCCCTGAAAAACCTGGGTGCCTGATTCGGGGTCGGCGCTTGACAGTAACTAAGACGACCGGTCATATTCGTGACATGGCAACTTACCGAGCTCTGGAAGTCACCGGAACCCGCCAGTTCGCGCTCAGCGAGCGGGAGCTCGTCGCGCCGTCGTTCGGGCAGGTCCGGGTCAAAGTGGAGTACTGCGGCGTCTGCCATTCCGACGTGCTCGCGGTGGACGGATTGCGCGCCGACCCGGATGTGCCGCGGGTGCCCGGGCACGAGATCGTCGGGGTGATCGACGCCGTCGGCGAGGGGGTGCGGGCGTGGCACGTCGGCGAGCGCGTCGGCATCGGTTACCTGGGCGGGCAGGACGGCGAGTGCGAGTACTGCCGCCGCGGCGACTTCGTCAACTGCACCGATCAGCCGTGGACCGGCACGCACGTCGACGGCGGTTACGCCGAGTACACCTACGCTCGCGCCACCGGCCTCGTGCGCATCCCGAGTGGACTGTCCTCTTCGGACGCCGCGCCGTTGCTGTGTGCGGGAATCACCACGTACAGCGCGTTGAGCAAGCTGGACGCGCGACCCGGTTCGCTGGTCGCGGTGCAGGGGATCGGCGGGCTGGGCCATCTCGGTGTGCAGTACGCGAAGGCGCTGGGCTACCGCGTCGCCGCGATCGCGCGGGGAACGGACAAGGCCGACCTGGCCATGCGGCTCGGCGCGGACGAGTACCTCGACAGCACTGCCGCCGACCCCGGCGCGGAGCTGCAGAAGCTGGGCGGCGCGGCGGCGATCGTCGCGACGGCCTCGAGCGGCGCGTCCATGTCGCCGCTGGTCGCGGGGCTCGCGCCGCGCGGGCGGATGGTGGTCGTCGGCGCGGCGCCCGACCCGCTGTCGATCGGCACCGCGGACCTGATCTTCGGCACACACACGGTGGCCGGCAGCCTCACCGGTTCGGCCATCGAGAACGAGGACGGCCTCGCCTTCGCCGAGGCCCGCGGCGTGCGGCCGATGAACGAGATCGTCCCGTGGACCGACGCCCCGAAGGCCTACGAGCGCATGATGTCGGGTCAGGCGCGCTTCCGGATCGTCCTCGACCTCGCGGCCTGAGCTTTTTGTCGGTGGCCGCTGCTAGCGTCCTCCCTTGTTCGAGTCCGACTGGGAGGGATCACATGGAATCGTTGCAGGACAAGGCAAAGGCGTTCAGAGAGCTGCACGCCCAGCCGATGCTGGTACTGCCGAACGCCTGGGACGCCGGCAGCGCGGCTGTCATCCAGCACGCCGGCGCACCGGCCATCGCCACCACGAGCGGCGGCGTCTCGTGGGCCCTCGGCCGCGGCGACGGCCAGCGTCTCACACGCTCCGAGATGACGGCGGCCGTGCGGCAGATCACCCGCACCGTCTCGGTACCGGTGACGGCCGACATCGAAGGTGGCTACGGCCCGGACCCCGCCGACGTCGCCACCACCGTCGCCGAGGTCATCGACGCCGGCGCGGTCGGCGTCAACCTGGAGGACTCCTGGGCGGGCACGCTCTCGCTGTTCGCCCCGGAGGTCCAGGCTGAGCGCTTGGCGGCGGCTCGCGCGGCTGCCGCCTCGGCGGGCCTGCCGGAGCTGTGGATCAACGCCCGCACCGACGTTTACCTCTTCGGCATCGGCGAGCCCGCGGGCCGCTTCGCCGACGTACTCGCCCACGCCTACGCCGAGGCCGGCGTGGACAGCATCTTCGTGCCGGGCCTGGTGGACCTGGCCGTACTCTGCGAGCTCACGGCCGCCTCCCCGCTCCCCGTCGCCGCCATGGCCGGCCCGGGCGCTCCTTCCGTGGCAGACCTCGCGTCGGCCGGCGTCCGCCGCGTCACCGTCGGCACGGCCCTGGCCCAGGCCGCCTACGCCGCAGCCCTCCGCTCGACCCGGGAACTCCTCGACGCGGGCACCTACGCCGAGCTGGGCTCCGCCATGGACTTCGGCACGCTGAACGGCTTGTTCGCGTGACGGCCTTCGACTGCGCGGAGGTGGGTGCCGTGTAGCCCCGCGCTTCTGTCCTCACCCCTCCCGGGCGGCCGGGGACGATACTGAACCGCGTGGATCACGACGGACCGAGCCATGCCGATCCCGCAGATTCGAAACGCGCGGATCCGGCGGTGCTGGACCGTCTGGGCCGTGCGGGCTCGAACCGCGTGTACGCCGAGGGCCCTCACCCCGCGGACGGTGCGACTCCGGGCCGTGTCGCCTACGGAGGACCTCACCGCGCGGATCAGGCGGTTTCGGACCGCGTGGATTCCGCGGGCGCGGGCCACGCGGGTTCGCGCCCCATGAATCACGAGGCGCCGAACCGCGCCGACCAGGCAGTCTTGGACCGCGAGGATTCTGGGTGGATGGATCACGTGGATCTGGAGGGGCCGGGTCGCATGGATCGTGTGGGTTTGGACCGCGCGGATTCCGAGGGGCGCGACCGCGCGGATCTCAGAGATGCGGACCGCGTGGATCCCGAGGAGCCGGGTCGCTTGGATCATGCGGGTTCGGACCGCGTGGACCACGAGGAATCGAGCAGCGTGGTTCGCCCGGCGCGGACCGACATGGATGACGCGGGGCTAACCGGCGTGGAATATCCCGCCGGGAACGCCGTCGTGGAACCCGGTCACCCGCGGCACCATGATCCCGGCCGACGATGGCTGTCGCCTCTGGGCGGATGCCGTTGGGAGGGTGAGTCGGTCGTTCTGCGTCGCCGAGGCCGTCCTGGGTTTCCTCGCCCCACAGCGACAAACACCTACGCGGGCAGATAGTTGATCGGATGGTCACCCGTCGCCCACAGGTACTGCACCGCGTAGGCCCGCCACGGCTGCCACACCGCCGCATGGCGGGTCAGGGCGGAGGGCGACGTCGGCAGTTCCAAAGCAGCAGCAGCCAGCTTCACCCCCAGATCCGTGGGCACAAAAGCATCCGGATCACCCAGCGCTCGCATCGCGATGGTCTCCACCGTCCACGGCCCGAACCCCGGCAGCGCCGACAGCTCGGCGCGGGCGCGAGCCCAGTCACCGCCCGGCGAAAGGTCGAGGTCACCTGCGGCGAGGGCGGCGATGAGGCCCAGCAGCGTCCGGCGGCGGGACTGCGGCATCGCGAGCGTCGAAGGATCCAGGTCCACGAGGTCGGCCGGCGTGGGAAAGAGAAAACCGAGGCCGCCCTCGCGATCGTCGACGGGCGTGCCGTGGGCCGTGACCAGGCGGGCGGCGTGCGTGCGGGCCGCGGCGGTCGACACCTGCTGCCCCAGCACGGCCCGCATCGCGAACTCCTCCGGATCAGTCGTGCGCGGCACCCGGCGCCCGGGGTTCTTCGCGACCAACGGGGCCAGCGCCGGATCCGAGGAGAGCTGCGCGTCGACGGCGATGGGATCCGCGTCGAGGTCCAGGAGGCGGCGGCAGCGGCTGATGGCGGCCGCCAGGTCACGCAGGTCGGTGAGGCTCAGGCGGCACGCGATGTGGTCGGGCGTCGGCGCCAGCGAAACGAGGCCGTGGCCGTGCGGCAGGCGCAGGGTGCGCCGGTACGCGCCGTCGCGCCATTCCTCGACGCCCGGCACGGCCGTGGCCGCCAGGTGGCCGAAGAGGTTGTCCGGGCACAGCGGTGCGCGGAACGGCAGCCGCAACGACAGCGCCCCGGGCGAAGACGGCGCGCCGGATGCCCGCGCCCGCAGCTCGCTCGGCGTCAGGGCGAACACCTGCCGCACGGTGTCGTTGAACGTCCGGATGCTCGAGAACCCCGCGGCGTGCGCGATGTCGCCCATCGGCATGTCGGTGGTCTCGACCAGCAGCCGCGCCGTTTCCGCGCGCTGGGCCCGCGCGAGCGCGAGCGGCCCGGCGCCCAGCTCCGCGTGTACCTGGCGCTCGAGCTGCCGCACGCTGTACCCGAGCCGCGCCGCGAGCCCGCTCACGCCCTCGCGGTCGACCACCCCGTCGGCGATCAGCCGCATGGCGCGGGCGACCACGTCGGCGCGCTCGTTCCACAGCGGCGATCCCGGCGTGACGTCGGGCCGGCAGCGCTTGCACGCGCGGAACCCGGCCGTCTGCGCCGCCGCCGCGCTGCCGTAGAAGCGCATGTTCTCGACCTTCGGTGGCACGACCGGGCAGCTCGGGCGGCAGTAGATACCCGTGGTGACGACGGCGGTGAAGAACCACCCGTCGAACCGGGCGTCCTTCGACTGCACCGCGCGCACGCAGCGTTCGATGTCCTCGTACACCCCGCCAGTCTGCCCGGTGGCACCGACAGAACCTGGCGGGAATGCGACATCACCCCACCGAGCGTCACACTCGGCGAAGGTAATGCCTCACTTTTTCCCGATCACCGAAACACCATACCGGCTGGTCGGTGACGATCACCACTTCGGCGGTGTGCGCCGAAGAGCGGTCGCTATAGTTTTTCGCACTGGCGGGAATTCTGGGGAAGTTCGCCATACGCGTCTGGGGACGTTCCCGCCTGTTCGAATCCGGTCCGTCGGCCGGGTTTTCTCCACCGAAAGGCGATTGAATGAAGAAGCACATTTCGCTGGTCCTCGGCGTGCTCGTGGGCGCCGGCTCGATGCTCGCGCTGGCCCCGTCCGCCGGCGCGGCCGGGACGTGCGCGTCCGGGCACTTCTGCCTGTTCGAGGACGACGACTACAAGGGTCAGCACATCGAGTTCGCCTACCGCGCGGGCGCCATCGACCTGTCCAAGACCAAGTGGGCGGGCGGCAACGGCTTCGTCACCAACGGCGCCAGCTCGATGAAGAACAACACCAGCCACGTCGTGAAGCTGTACGACGCCGCCGACTGCGGCGGCAACCAGGGTTACGAGGCCAAGAAGAACTCGGTGGACACCGACTTCTCGAACAACAACTTCGACAACAAGGCCAGCTGCGCACTGTTCGTCTGATCTGAAAAACCACAAATAGTGCCACTGGAAAACAATTCCGGTGGCACTATTTGTCGTCTCCGATGGTCACTCAGCGCTACCGCCGACAACCTTCCCCAGACTTCAGCTCGAATTCACCGCCGTGATCGTTCACGGCGCGCCGGGACCCGGATAACGTGCCCAGCGCGGGACGAACCACGCACGAACCGGCCCGTGTTGAGACGTGTCACCACCCGCTCCACCGGCGAAGAAGCGACTGGGGAAGCCGCCGACGGTGAGCACAACCACCGTGCCGCACCTGTGCGGCCGTCCGCCCTCCCGCGGGCACGACCGCCGGGACCGCACTGGATCGGAGCGACGTGGAAAACCCGACGCGACGCAAGTTCCTCACCGTCACGGGAGCCGCCGCCGCGCTGGCGCTCGCCGGCACCTTGCCCGGCATCACCGCTTCCGGCGCCACCACCGTGGACACCGACCGCGTGCCCGGCTACCCGTTCACGCTCGGCATCGCCTCGGGCGACCCGCTGCCCGACGCGGTGGTGATCTGGACGCGCCTGGCGCCGAAGCCACTCGATCCGTTCGGCGGCATGAACGACCGCCCGGTGTCGGTGCGCTGGGAGGTCGCCGAGGACGAGCGGTTCCGCCGGGTCGTCCGCTCGGGCAATGCGCTCGCCCGGCGCGAGGAGTCCCACAGCGTGCACGTGGACGTCCGCGGGCTGCGGCCGTGGCGGCACTACTTCTACCGCTTCCACGTCGGCGGCCACACCAGCCCGGTCGGCCGCACCCGCACGTCGCCGACCGCGCACCAGTCGGTGCCCGCCGTCTCGCTGGCGTACGCGAGCTGCCAGGCCTGGTACGAGGGCTTCTACACCGCCTACCGCGACATGGCGGCGAAGGACCACGACGTCGTGTTCCACCTCGGCGACTACATCTACGAGTACGGCGTGGGCGCCGACGGCGGCCTGCGCAAGCAGGACATGGCCGTGGACTTCCAGCGCGAGACCACGACGCTCGACGACTACCGCGGCCGCTACGCCCTCTACAAGACCGACCCCGACCTGCAGGCCGCGCACGCCGCCGCGCCGTGGATCGTCACGATCGACGACCACGAGGTCGAGAACAACTGGGCCGGCGACATCTCCGAGAACAACGACCCCGTCGCGCAGTTCCTCGTGCGGCGCGCCAACGCGTTCCGCGCGTGGTGGGAGCACCAACCCGTGCGCGTCTCGCAGCTGCCGACCGGGCCGGACATCCAGATGTACCGCCGCTTCCAGTACGGCGACCTGATCCGCTTCAACGTGCTGGACACCCGCCAGTACCGCGACGACCAGGCCGCGGGCGACGGCACCAAGGCCCCGAACCCGGACTCGCTCGACCCGAACCGCACGATCACCGGTGCGGCGCAGGAGAAGTGGCTGCTCGACGGCATGGCGCAGCACTCCGCGCGCTGGGAGGTGCTCGCGCACCAGACCGCGATCGCGCAGCTCGACACCGCCGCGGGCGCGCCCGTGCTCGTGCCGATGGACACGTGGGACGGCTACGTCGCCTCCCGCAAGCGCATCCTCGGCGGCGCGCAGGATCGCAAGGTGCGCAACCTGGTGAGCATCGCGGGTGACCTGCACCGCAGCGTCGCGTCGGAGCTTCGGCCCGACTACGCGGACCCGGCTTCGCCGGTCGTGGCGACGGAGTTCGTCGGCACCTCGATCACGTCGGGCCAGGACGGCATGGACCTCGACGCCGGCGGCCAGACGATCCTCGACGAGAACCCGCACGTCAAGTTCGGCAACTTCCAGCGCGGCTACGTGCGCTGCGAGGTCACCCCGCGCGAGTGGACCGCCGACTACCGCGTGGTCGACAAGGTCTCCATCCGCGACGGCAAGGTCACCACGCGCGCGAAGCTGACCGTCGAAGACCGCGTCCCCGCCATCCACGTCCACTGACAGGAGTTCCCCATGCAGCGACGTCACCTCGCGGTGGCCGCCGGCGCTGTCGTCGTGCTCGGCGTGGCACTCGCAAGCGCCGCGCAGAGCACCCCGGCCACGCCCGCGTTGCAGCTGACCGCCACGCCTGCGCAGATCCAGGTCGTCGGCCTGCCCTGCCTGCCGAGCGCCCTCACCGTCGGCATGACGAACAACGGCAAGGGCCCGGTGTACGCGGACATGGAGCTCTCCGCGCCTCGGCCGCTGTCCCTCGACCGGCGGGTGTTCTCGTCCTGGCTGCCCGTCGGCCAGCCGGTGTCGGTCCGGGTCGGCGTCACCGTGCCGCGCTCCGCCCGCCCCGGCCACTACACCGTGGACCTTTCCTCCGACCGCGCCCACTTGCCCGTCCCCGTCGACGTCCTTCCCCTACCCCCCAAGGGCCCCGGCGACAACGTCCTCCTCGGCGAACAAGCCACGCCCTCCTCGACCAACGGCAGCTTCTCCCCCTGCGGCGCCGTCGACGGCGATGCGAACGGCGACCACTGGTCCACCACCACGGGCTGGAACGACGGCACGAAATCGGCGTTCCCGGACACCTACGCCGTGACCCTGCCCGCTGCTGCCGCGGTCAGCCGCGTCGTCACCGACACCCTGGACTCCACCAAGTACCCGGCCGCCAAGTACGGCCTCCGCGACTTCGACATCCAGGCCCACATCGCCGGCGCCTGGACCACGGTCGCCTCGGTGCGCGGCAACACCTCGGGCTCGGTGACGTCGACGTTCCCGGCGGTGCAGGCCGATGGGGTGCGGGTTGTGGCTTTGGATTCGAATGATCATGCTTATTCGCGGATCGTGGAGCTGGAGGCTTTCTCGAGCTGAGGGGTCAGAGGCGCTGGGCCCGGCTCAGCCGGGCGGGGTGGTTTCGCTCGGTTCGGGCTCCTCGAAGTCGGCGACACGGCTCGGCGAACTCGGGAAGTGTTGCCGGGACCGGCAAGTGCGGTGGTTACTTCGACTACAGCTCCCGTACCCGGCTCAGTCGGACGGCGGACACAGTCGCGAGGGCCATCACCGCCGCGCCCGTGATCAGGGTGGCGCGGAGACTCACGGAGCCGAGCAGCCCGCCGGCGAGGGCGCCCAGGGGTTGCATGCCGTAGACGAGGAACCGCCACGTCGCGGTGGCGCGGGAGAGCAGGTCGGGCGCGATGAGGGTTTGGCGGAGGGTCTGCTGGTTCACGCCGTAGAGCGAGGGCCCCGCGCCGCGCAGCACCTGGCCCGCGACGGCGGCGATGGCCCCACCCGCGGCGATGACCAGACCAGCAGCGCTGGCGAGTGTCATGCCCGCCAGATAGGCGCGGCCGGGGCCGAGGCGGCGCGTGATCGGATGCGCGACGAGCGCGCCGAGCATGCCGGCGGCGCCGGCCACAGTCACGGTGAGACCGACGGCCGCGGGAGAGAACCCGAGTTCTCGCACCAGGTACAGCACCAGCACGGTGTTCTGCAGCTGCCCGGCGAATGCGCCGAGCGTCGCCGACAGCGTGACCACGCGCAGCACCGGATGCCCGAACACCGCGTGCAAGCCTTCGAGGACGTCTTTCACGAGGTGGTGCTCGCGCGCTGCACGCGGCGGGCCGGGTACCCGGATGCGCGCCTTGAGCAGGGCGGCCACGAGGAACGATGCTGCGTCGGCCACGATCGCGAACGGTGCGGTGAGCAAGGCGACCAGCGCCCCACCCAGCGCGGACCCGGTGGTGGCGACCGTGGTGGTGCTCAGCATCAGTGCACTGTTGGCGGGCAGGAGTTCTTCGGGTGGTACCAGTGCCGGCGTGAATGATTGCGCCGCAACGGTTTCGAAGAGGTTCGCGACGCCGGCGAGAAGCGCGACAAGCAGCAGCTGCGCCAAGGTCGGCATCCCGAACGCTGCGGCGACAGGGATCGAGCTGATGAGCACCAGTTGCGCGATGTCGGCTGTCACCAAAATCTGCCGGTACGGCAGACGGTCCACCCAGACGCCGGCGGGGAGGCCGAGCAGGAAGTGCGGTAGGAGGGCGGCCGCGCCTAGGAGTCCCATGTAGATGGACGAAGCGTGCAGCGTCAGCACGGCCGCCAGCGGCAGCGCGACAGTGGTGACACTCGAACCCAGCAGCGACACCGAGTTACCCAGGAAGAGCCGGCGGAAGTCGGCGTGTCGTTGGAGGATGTGCCGCGCCACGCGGGCGAGGTTACGCCGAGTCGTGGTGGAGCCGGGCGCGATGGTGCGCAGGAACCCGCTCTCTGCGGTCGAGGGGCGGCAGGCCGAGCCCTACACAGGCCTCACCAGCTCGGTGAGGCTGAGGAGCTCGTGAGTGGAGATCGCTGGCGAGCCACGCGAGGTCGCGCCGAAACGGGTTCGCGGCGAACGTCGGACGGGGCGAGAATCGAGCGTAGCGGTACAGACATCACTGCGGCGGCCGGTGGACGGCACGAAGCCACGGGCGAAGTCAGGCCGAAACCCGCTCCCGCTCACGGCGAGCATCCACAACCCGCAACCCCGCCAACAGTCCCGTCAGGCCGCGATGTCCGCGGGTGAAGATGGCGAACAGGCCGCTCACCAGGATCCACACGCCGGTGAACGTCGACGGCTGCGCGCTGGCCGTCGCGGCGCCCAGCGCGAGGAAATAGCCGCCCGACCCGAAGACGAACCGCACCACCATCTGCAGCGCCGAAGGCTTGTCATCGCCAGAATTGACCACCGTCAGGAGCACCGCGCGTTGCCCAGGTGTCGCGCCGTTGCCGGCCAGAGGGACCATCAACAGCAACACCAAAGCGGGCAACCACTCGCCGAGAATCGCGTTCACGACGGGATTGCCCGGCCCGCGGAGGCTGTCCGGGTCGCGCAGGAGCTGGACGGCGACCACGGCGACGTTCAGCGCCACGCCGAGCAGCGTCACCGCGATGAGGTCGAGCAGCATGCCGAACAGGCGACGTCCGCTGCGGACGGGGCGGGGGGCCTTGGCGTCGAGGCGTTCGTGGGGGCGGCCGAGGACCGGGGCGACCAGGGCGCCGACCGCGGCGCCGGCGGTGTTGGAGAGGAGGTCGCCCGTGTCGAAGAGGCGGTAGGGGCAGTCGACGAGGAACCAGACGCCCGTGAGCTGCGTGGTTTCGATGAAGAGCGAAACGAGGAACCCGCTGGCGATCGCGAAGGCCGGGCCCTTCCGGTACAGGCGGCGCATGAACACGCCCCACGGCACGAACAACGCGACGTTGAACAGGACCTGCCGCAGCGCCGGGTTGCTGAGCAGTCCCGTGTGGAACTGTTGCATGTCCGAAAGGAACTGCAGTGGGTTCACGACGGGGTGGCGCAGCGACTCGTGGCTCGCGCAGAAGGCGGCGTCGACCACGGGCGTCGGCACGAGCGTGTACGTGATCAACGCGCAGCAGTAGACGAGGAACCCCAACGCCGCGATCGCGCGTCCCGGACCGAACTCGCCGCGGCGGCGGTAGCTGAGGACGGCGTAGGGCACCACCAGCACGAACGCCAGCCCGAAGCCGCCGAACAGGGCCAGCAACGTCGGCCCGCTCCACTGTGTCACTGACCCCTCCACCTCCGTAGGCGCGCCCGAGGGTAGCGATCTTCGCCGGGACCCACCGTTCGAGGGACACTGGCAGCGGTGCGTAATCTGCACGCGGAGGGCACGGAGAGAGGAGCCGTTCGTGGACGACGACATCGAGGACAACGCCGACACCGGCGTGCTCGACCCCGAAGACACCCTCGAGGACGGCGACCCGTACGACGAGGGCTACTCGCCGCCGGAGAAGCCGCTGGCTGTGCGCGAGTGGGGCATGACCGCCGCGGAGGAGCTCGCCGGCGAGAGCTGGGAGGGCCGCCTCGCGCGCGAGCTGCCGGACCTGGCGTACGACGACAGCGACGACCTCGGCGACACCACCGACACCGACGGCGAACTCCTCGACGACGAAGTCGGCGACGCCCGCGCGGGCCGCCTCGTCGCCCAGGACGCGGGCTTCGGCCCGGACACCGACGAAGAGCTCTACGCCTCCGACGCCGGCATCGATGGCGGCGCCGCGTCCGCCGAAGAGGCCGCCGTGCACATCGTCACGCCTCGCGACTGATCCGGGCGGTGACGGACCGGTCACGACGTGCTCGAGTCGGGTGTCGGCAGGTGGCCGGGGGTGACTTGCCGGGCTGACGTGGGCAGTCGCGAACGGTCCCTTCGCGACGTGCTCGGGTCGGTGACCGGTCTGGGCACGTGTTGGGGAAGTTTCGCGGGCTGATGTCACCGTCGCGAACGGCCTTTTCGAGACGCGCCCGGGTTGGTGACCGGCCTCGGCTGGTGGCCGGGTGTCTTCGTGGGCTCGTCTTGGCCGTCGCGAACGGCCGTCTCGCGACGTGCTTGCTGGGTGACCGGTTCCGGTACGTGTTCGGGGAGCTTTGGCGGGCTGATGTCACCGTCGCGAACGGCCCTTTCGAGACGCGCTCGGGTTGCTGATCCCGGTTAGGCGGGCGTCGGGGTGGTTCGCGGCTGGCTGCCGCGAAGGGGCCTTTCGTGAGGGTTCACGGTTGCTGGGTGGGTCTCGGCGGGTGGTTGGGGTGAGTTGTGGGCTCGCCTTGGCTGTCGTGAACGGTCTCTTCGCAACCGGTCGGATTGGCGAGTGGAGTTCCAGCAGTCGTCGCGCAGGCGGGCGTGACTCTGCGGAGTTGACGACGTCGTGAAGGGACCGCTCGACCGGGCGGCGGCGGGTGGCGGGCGCTTGCGGGGCGGCCGCTCCGATCTTCACGAAGTGTCCGAAAGTCCCCACCGCGCTGCCCTTCACAGCTCTGCGGCCCAGATCGAGGCCAGGAGCAGGTAGGGGCGCAGGAGTGCGGTGAGCTCGGGATCCCCGCGGTGGTGCAGGGCGTTTTCGGCCAGGCGGCGGGTGACGCCGGCCAGGAAGTCGGCGAGTTGGACGCGCGGGTCGGCGCGGGAGTCGACGAAGTGGATGTCGCGGGTGGGGCCGAGGAGGGTGGCGAGGCGTGCGGGGGTGAGGGAGGGCTGTTCGTCGTGGATGACGGTGGTGGGGTGCCAGTGGGTGACCGTGTCGACGAGGGCCGGCATCAGTGGGTCGAGTGGCGGTACCAGTGATGGGTCGGAGAGCAGCTGATCTCGTAGCTCGGTCAGGTGCTCGCGCGCCGGCGGCCGGTCGATCGGCGGGTCGAGTGACTCGGTCTGCTGCAGCGGTCGGACTTGCGGGTGCCCCGGGTGGTTTGGCTCGGGCCGTTGCTGCGGGTTGATCTGTGGGCGGGATGGCTCGCGCTGGTGGGGCGGTGGGACCTCGGTGTGCTCGGGGTGGTTTGGCTCGTGGCGTTGCCGCGGGTCGATCGGTGGGCGGAGTGACTCGGGCTGTTGCGGTGGCCGGATTTGCGGGTGGTCCGGGTAGTTCGGCTCGGGCCGTTGCTGCGGGTTGATCGGCAGGTGGGGCGACTCGGGCTGCTGCGCCGGTCGGATCTGAGGGTGCTCTGGGTCGTTTGACTGGCGTTGCTGCCAAGGCGCGACCAGCGGGGGCTCGATGCTGATCGATCCGCGCTGCCGTGCCGGTGAATGGGCGGCGGGCTGTGGCGTCGACGAGACAGCATTGGGTAGGGAACCGCCGGGCTGGGGCGCCGACGAAACAGCAGTGGGCAGGGGACCACCGTGCGGCGGCACCTGGGCGAGCCAACCCAACACATCACGCTGAGCAAAGAACTCCGCAGGCGTCAGCCCAGGACCACGCCTCTGCGAGGTCCGCAGCAAAGCGGTGAACGACTGAAGGAACTCAACCCACCGCGGCCCATACAGTCGCAAACCCCCCAAATAAAGCGCCAGCGCCCGGGAGTCCGGGCGGCGGGCGAGGCAGTCCGGGTACGGCACTCGGTCGACGAGGAGGTCCACCACCTTTCCGGTGACGAACAGTGCCTTGTCCACCAGCACGACGCCGGCCCGGCCGACCAAGGGGCCCGACGGGCCCAGGAACCACACCAGAACGGCCCGGTTCTTGGCGCGCAGCAGGTGGTTCGCCTTGTACTCCAGAGCCGGCGAGCCGATCCGGTCCCGGAGCTCGCCGACGCAAGCCGCGGCTGCGTCGAGGCCCACCCGGACGCCGGCGTGCGCGAAGACGGCCGTGTTCGCCCCGATGAGGTTGACGCCCTCGGAGCCGGACTCGTCGCAGGCGATCGTCCCGGGCACCGGCAAGATCCTGCCAGGCCCGGCCGGCCGGTGCACGGGGTTTTCGCAAAACAACAGTCCACAAGGGACTCAGCCCAGCGTGAACGGGTCCCGTGTCCCTCCGGTCAGCTCGATCCAGACGGCCTTTTCCTCCAGGTACTCGTCCACGGCGTGGACCCCGTTCTCCCGGCCCAGGCCGGAGTTCTTGAAGCCCCCGAAGGGAACCGACGGGGAGACCACGCGGTAGGCGTTCACCCACACCGTCCCGGCGCGGATTCGCCCGGCGACCCGGTGGGCCCGGTGCACGTCCTTGGTCCACACCGCGCCGGCGAGGCCGTAGGGTGTGTCGTTGGCCAGTTTCACCGCCTCGTCCTCGTCGGTGAAGGTCAGCGCGGCCAGGACGGGGCCGAACACCTCCTCGCGATACACCGTCGACTCGGGTGTGACGCCGGTCAGCACCGTCGGCTGCACGAACAGCCCGCCCAGGCCGGGATCCGCGACGCCGCCGTACGCGACCGTCGCGCCCTCGGCCCGCGCGGTTTCCAAGTACGACAACACCTTCTGATACTGCGGCTCGTTCGCCACCGGCCCCATCTCGGTCTCCGCCGCGGTCGGGTCGCCCAGCCGGATCGCGGCGGCGCGCCGGGCCACCAGCCGCACCAGTTCGTCGTGGACGTCCGCGTGCACGATCAGCCGCGAGCCCGCCATGCACGTCTGCCCGGTGGCCGCGAAAACGCCCGCCACGATGCCGTTGGCGGCCGCCTCCAGATCCGCGTCGGGGAACACGACCTGAGGCGATTTCCCGCCCAGCTCCAAGGTCACCTTTACGAGGTTTTCCGCCGCTGCCCGCGCGACGGCCCGGCCGGTCGCCGTCGAGCCCGTGAACGCGACCTTGTCCACGCCGGGGTGACCGGCCAGGGAGGCGCCCGTCTCGCGTGAAAGGCCCGTGACGACATTCACCACACCAGGCGGAAAACCGGCCTCCGTGACCAGCGCGGCGAAGCCCAGCGTCGACGTCGGCGCGTGCTCCGAAGGCTTCACCACCACGGTGCACCCGGCGGCCAGCGCCGGTGCCAGCTTCCAGGTCAGCAGCAACAACGGCGAGTTCCACGGAGTGATCGCCGCGACCACCCCGACCGGCTCGCGCTTCGTGTAAACGAGGTAGTTCGGGTTGGGCGACGGGATCTGCCGCCCCTCGATCTTGTCCGCCAGGCCGGCGAAGTAGTGGTACCAGCCGCCGAGGGCGGTGAGCTGGCCGAGCATCTCGCGCAGGAGCTTGCCGGAGTCGTTGACCTCGAGGCGGGCCAGCCGTTCGGCGTTCTCGCCGATCAGGTCACCCAGCCGGCGCAGCAGCGCGGCCCGGGTGAAGCCCGTCGCGGAGCCCCACTCGCCGTCGAGGGCGGCGCGGGCCGCGCGCACGGCGGCGTCGACGTCCTCGGGCCCGCCGTCGGGGAGCGCGGCCCAGGTTTCGCCGGTGTAGGGGTTGCGGGATTCGAACGTCTTGCCGCTGATCGCGTCGACGGCGTGGCCGCCGATGAGCATCTTGAAGTGTTCGGGCATGGCCCACCTCTCCTCGGTCTCGCTTCGGACGGTACGTCCGCACCCGAGGAGGCACCAGACCCGCGGATTCAGCCGATCGGCGAAAGTGTCCACAAAGGACGCAAGGGGCGCCGTGGACCAGGGCCGCCGGGAGTGCGGTGAACGCACCGCACTCCCGGCGGCCGGGCGGTCGGGCGCCGGGGGCGGTGATCCCAGTGCACAGCCGCCGGCGTGGGCCGACCTGGTGAGAGGAGCAGGCTGGGAAGATCACTTCGAACGTAACCCACACCCCGGCGGGCCTGCCAGTACTGTTCCCCGATCGAGGCGGTGTGAACAATGCACGTGTGCTGTCCGATGCGAGCGGCAGGGAACCGAAGATGAGCCAGAACACCGACGCGCCCCTCGGCGCGCCGTGGGCACACCAGCAGCAAGAGGCGCTCCCGCAGGTCCCGGCCCCGCCGCCGGACCCGCAGGAGCCGCCGAAGCGCAAGCGCCCCCTGCGCGCCGTGCTGATCTCACTCGGACTGGTGGTGCTGCTGGCGCTCGTCGGCGTCGCGGTCGGGCACTACGCGTGGGGGCCGAAGACGCCGCCCGCGCCGGCTGCGGCCCCGGTGCGGGTGCAGGCGGCGTTCGACGTCGCGTCGGTGGTCGCGAAGGTGAGTCCCGCTGTGGTGGACATCGACGTGGAGCTCGGCCTCGAGGGCGGCGGCGCGGCGGGCACGGGCATCGTCCTGAGCGACGACGGCCTGGTGCTCACCAACAACCACGTGGTCGAGGGCGCCACCGCGATGCACGTCACCGACGTCGGCAACGGCCGCGGCTACGACGCCACGGTGCTGGGTTACGACCGCAGCCACGACATCGCCCTGCTCAAGCTGAAAGACGCGACCGGCCTGGTCACGGCCACCCTGGGCGAATCCGGCGCGGTCGAGATCGGCGACGGGGTGGTCGCCATCGGCAACGCGGGCGGCCTCGGCGGGCCGCCCAGCGCGTCGCCGGGCAAGGTCACGCGGCTCGGCCAGCAGGTCACCGCGGCCGACGAGGTCACCGGCGCCACCGAGACCCTCACCGGCCTGCTCCAGGTCGACGCCGACATCCAGTCGGGCGACTCCGGGGGACCGCTCGCCGACACCCAGGGCCGCGTGATCGGCGTCGACACGGCCGCGAACGCCGGGTACGTGTTCGACAAGGGCCTGCGCCCGCACGAGGGCTTCGCGATCCCCATCACGGAGGCCGCCGACATCGCGAAGCGCATCCTCGAGCGCAAGGCGTCCGACACCATCCACATCGGACCCAGCGCGTTCATCGGCCTCACCGTGGTCGACGGCGGCAACGGCACGGGCGCGCTCATCAAGTCCGTGGTCGCGGGCGGGCCGGCGGCCAAGCTGGGCCTGAAGGCCAACCTGCTCGTGGTGGGCATCGACGACAAACCGGTCACCTCGGCGACGGCACTGATCGCCCTCATGGACACCCACCACCCCGGCGACAAACTGCGGATGACGGTCGCCGGGCAAGGCGGCAAAACGGCCACGGTGACGCTGGTCCCGGTGAGTGGTCCGATCGGCTGAGTGCGGCCGCCGGGGACCGGTCGGACGCCCGGGTCGCCCTCGTCACCGAGCGTGATGGCGAGGTCGGCGAGCGCGCCGAAACCGGGTCCGGCAGGGGACGAACGGGCACCGTCCGTGGCCGAAGGTGTCGGTTGCCCCCGGTGATGGCAATCGTCCGTTCAGGGGAAGGGTTGACTGTCGCGGGGTGCGAAGCGGCCACTGTGGGTGGTGGTCGCGGACGGAGCACCTCGTGTGGACGGCCTCCGGTGCTGTCCTACAGTTCTGCGCAGCAGGGCAAGGGTGATCTTGCCGGTTCGGGGAGGGTGGTCCGGAATGGCCGGGTTGAGGACTCGTCACCGCCAACAGGTGGCCGACGAGGCGCTCGTCCGCTCGTTGTTCGAGGAGCACGGAAAGGCGATGCTCGCCTACGCCACGAGACTCCTCAACGACCGCGCGGCCGCCGAAGACGTGGTGCAGGAGGCCCTGGTGCGCGCCTGGCGCAACCCGGACAGCCTCGTCAACGGCAAGGGCTCCGTGCGCGGCTGGCTGCTGACCGTCGTCCGCAACCTGGTGATCGACAAGGTCCGCGCGCGGGACGCACGCCCCGCGGAGGTCGCGGAGTCGCCCACGACCGGTCCGGTCGAGCACGACCACGCCGACCACGTCGTGGACTCGATGGTGGTCCTGTCGGCGCTCGAAGGCCTCTCGCCCGAGCACCGCGAAGTCCTGGAACAGATGTACCTGCACGGCCGGACGGTGACCGAGGCCGCCGAGCAGCTGGGAATCCCGGCGGGCACGGTGAAATCCCGGTCGTACTACGGTCTACGGGCATTGCGGGAGAAGTTCGCGGATCAGCGGGTGGGGGCGGCGTAGATGAGCGGGTTCAGCGAGTTCCCCGAGCACGCGGACCTCGCCGGCTACGTCGCCGGTGACGTCTCCGCGGAGGAGAAGCAGACGATCGAGGCGCACCTCGCCGGCTGCGCGGACTGCCGCGCGGAGGTCGAGTCGCTGCGCGAGATGCAGGAGTTCCTGGGCGAAGTGCCGCCCGAGGCGCTGCTCGACGGCCCGCCCGAGGGCGGCGACCTGCTGCTGCAGCGCACGCTGCGCCAGGTCCGTTCGGAAGCGCGCAGCTCCGCCGGCCGGGGCCGGTTCCTGGCCGCGACGGCCGCCGTCGTGGTTGCCGCCGCGGCGATGGGCGTCGGTGTCGTGGTGGGCAAGGCGGGTTCGCCCGCGGGCCCGGCCGTCGCCGTTCCGCCGCCGCCCGCACCCGTGCCGACGACCGCGTCCAGCACCGTGCCCGGCACGAAGTTCCTCAGCGGCACCTCGGGCGAAACGCGGCTCACCGCGAGCATCGTCCCGGCCGCCGGCTGGGTTCGCGTCGAGGCCGCCGTGACGGGCATTCCGGCGGGGGAGAAGTGCCGCCTGATCGTCGTCAGCAAGAACGGCGACCGCGAGATCGCCGGCGGCTGGCTCGTGTCCCCGAAGGCGGTCCACGACGGTGCGGACCTCAACGGTTCCGCCCTCGTCGACCCCTCTCAGGTCGCTTCGATCGTGGTCGAGAATACCGAGGGCCACCAGTTCGTGGAAGCGAACGTCTGACCTTCGGGCGCTTCCTGCCCCGGCCCGTGGTGTGTTCGGGCAAACCGGGAGCGGGGAGTCCACTTCGGACGGTCCCGCGGCGGCCGGCGCGCAGGTACGCCGGCTCGCCGACGGGAACGCCGCGGCCCTAGTTGCGGTACCGGAACAGGATCCGCCCCCGGCTCAGGTCGTACGGGCTCAGCTCCACCAGGACCCGGTCGTACGGCACGATCTTGATGAAGTTCTTCCGGATCTTGCCGCTGATGTGGGCGAGCACGTGGTGCCCGTTGGACAGCTCGACCTTGAACCGGGCGTCGCGCAGGCACTCCACCACGGTTCCCTCGACTTCGATCCCGCCCTTACCGGCCATGGCGCACCAGCTCCAGGGTGCTGTTGCTCCGCCGGGCGCCGAGGCCCTCGAACAACGCCGTCGCCGCTTCGTTGGCCTCGTTCACCTCGGCCGACGCCGTCTCGATCCCCGTCCGGTGCAGAACGCCGAGTGAATGGACGAGCAGCGCACGGGCGATGCCGCGGCGCCGCCGGGAGGTGCGGACGGCGACCAGCCCGATGCGGGGCAGGCGCGTCAGCTGGACCACCCGGATCAGGCCCACGTACTCGCCGTTTTCGGCTGCCACGGCGTACTTCGTCGGGTCGACGATCGTGTCGCCGGGCCGGACCAGCACCTCGGCCGGCATCTCGTGCCAGCCGACGGCCGCTTCGACCTCGGCCCGGACGACGCGGTCCAGCTCCCGCAGCGGGCCTTCTTCGGCCGCGCCGGCGGGGACGAGGGTGACGCCCGCTGGTGGCAGGGCCGGCCCGGTGACGCGCGTGGGCACGACGTACTCCCACTCGCGCCGCCGGATCGTCAAGCCGGCTTCGCGCCAGGCGGCCAGCAGTTCGTGGTCGGTTTCGTCGACCACCGTGTGGAGCGGTTGGGGCAGGGTCGCGAGCATCGCGCCGACGAGCTGGTCGAAAACGGAGCGGTGCCAGGCGTCGACGCTGAGGAAGACCCGGCCGTCGGGGCGCGTGGTCGCCTCGGCGCGGCCGGTGACGCGGTCGTCGTCCAGCGCGTGCCACAGCCGGGGCGCGACGCGCGTGATCTCCACCGCGGGTTCGCCCGCGGTGAAACGCAGAGTGTTCATGGTGGTCACCTTTCGGGAGTGCCTGATCAAGGCGCTCCCGGCAACCCCTACGTCAGTCGCCCGACCGTGACGACGAGGGGAGCACCCACATCGAAACAGCGTTCATGGGTCTCACCTCCCGGCGTCGAGTCACGGTCCCCGGAACGATAGCGGCAGGGCGGCAGCGTGCCTACCGAATTTCGTGCGCCTAGCCGAACCTGGTCGTGAGCCAGGTGCGGGCGTGCTGCCAGGGTTCGTCGGCGGGCTCGATCACGCGGAAGTGGTCCACGCCGGCGAGCGCGGTGAAGGTGACGTCGTCGCCGGCGGCGCGGGCGGCCTCGACGTAGACGCGGCTGTGGTCGATCGGGACGCGGACGTCGGCGTCGCCGTGGACGATCAGCTGGGGCACGCCGATCGGCAGGCGCGTGAGGGGCGAGGCGGCCGGGTCCGGGGACGGCAGGAACAGGCTCGCGGCGCCCTCGCCGAGGCCTTCGGCGGCGCTGCGGGGGACGTCGGTGATCGGGGCGAGGCCGATGACGGCGGACGGTTTCACGGCCGCGGCGGCGAGGAGCGCGAGGTGGCCCCCGGCGGAGTGGCCGACCACGATGGTCGGCAGGTTCTCCGCGACGGGGACGGCGGCCATGGCGGCGAGGACGTCGTCGAGGGTCTCGGGCCAGCCGCCGGTGTCGCCGTCGATGCGGCGGTACTCGAGGTTCGCGACGAGCCAGCCGGCGGCGACGAGGTCGGCGGCGAGCGCGTCCATCAGGTGCAGGTCGCGCTGGGCGCGCCACCAGCCGCCGTGGAGCAGGAAAGCCGTGCCGCGCGCGGGGTTGTCGCCGTGCAGCTCGACGAACTGGCTGGGTTCGGCGCCGTAGCGGATCGTCCTCATTCCTTCATTACACCAGGGATGAGGTTCACTTCAGCAGCTCGTGGACCTTCGCGAGCCCCTCGTACGAAGCGCGGTACGCCTCGTACAGCCGCGTCAGGTCCGTCTGCGGCTCGAACACGCGCTCCACGGCGACGGTCGCGGCGGCCGCCGTTTCGACGTCCGGCTGCAGGCCCACGCCGACGGCGCCCAGCAGCGCGGCCCCGAGCGCGGCGCTGTCGTGCACGCGGAGGCGCTCGACGGGACGGCCGAGGACGTCGGCGTGCAGCTGGGTCCACAGGTCGCTGCGCGCGCCGCCGCCGGAGAAGGTCAGCGACGGCAGCCGGAAACCGCACGCCTGCTCCACCTTCTCCAGCACGTGCCGCGCAGAGAACGCGACGCCCGTCAGCACCGCGCGCGAGAGGTCCGCTCGCGTCGCCGACGAGCTCAGACCGAGGAAGCTGCCCCGCACGTCGGCGTCCCACAGCGGTGCGCGTTCGCCCTGCAGGTACGGGGTGAACACGATCCCCGCCTCGCCGTCGGCCGCTGTGGCGAACACCTCGGGCACAGTCTGTCCCGACGCCTGGGCCCACCACCTGACGGCCTCGCCCGCAGCCTGCGTCGGACCGGCGTGGACGAAGAGGTCGCCGCGCGGCGGGAACGTCACGATGCCCTTCTGGGCGGCACCGTGATTGGACGCGCCCGCGACGACCAGCGACGTGCCGCACGAGATCATGCCGCGGCCCGGCTCCGTCGTGCGCGTCCCGAAAACCGCGCCGAACGCGTCCATGGTCCCCACGACGACGGGCGCGCCGTTGAGGTGTTTCGCCGGCCCCAGCGGCGTTTCTGGCTCGAGGAGCTCCGGCAGCCGCTCACCCAGCCCGTCGACGAGCGCGACGGCCTCCGGCAGATAGCCCTGCGCGCCAGCGACCCGGACGCCGGACAGCTTGTCCGTCGCGACGCGCCCGGTGAGCCGCGCGCCGATGAAGTCCTTGGGGCTCAGGATCCACCTCGCCCGCGCCCACTTGTCCGGCTCTTGCTCGGCGAACCACGCCGCCCGCGCACCGACGAACGACGCGTCCAGCGCCACCGGCCCGCCCCAGATCCGCACCTTGTCCTCGGCGGTGAAGCGCGCGTCCAGTTCCCGGGCTATTGCCGCGCACCGCTGGTCCTGCCAGATCAGGGCAGGTGTCAGCGGGGTGAGGTCTTCTTCTGCCAGCAGATGGGTGTTGACCTGGCTGACGATCCCGGCGCCGCTGATGACGACGTCCGGCAGCTCGGCGAGGACGGCGCCGATCGCGGTGACGGTGGCGCGCCACCAGTCCTCGGGATCCTGCTCCGCCCAGCCGGGGCGCGGCCGGGTGATCGGGTAGGCGCCGCTGCGGACGGCGCGCGCCCGGCCGTCGAGGCCGAACGCGGCGACCTTCACGGCGGTGGTGCCGATGTCGATGCCCAGGACCACCTGGTTGTCGTTCATGGGAGAGATGTATCAAATCCCGCTACGGTCGCGGGGTGACGACACCCGCCGAAGCCTTCATGGCCGCGTACCACGACCGGAAACCCCATGTGATGTCCGATCTGATCGATTCGTGCCGGGTGATCGGTGACGGGCGGACGAGTTACGAGGTCCTCGCCGCGCGGGTGTCCGGCAAACGGCGCGTGCTCGACCTCGGCTGCGGCGACGGTTCGCTGCTGGCCGCGATCGACGGCGCGGAAGCCTTGGCGGGCGTGGACCTGTCCGCGGCGCACCTCGACGTGGCGCGGGCCCGGCCGGAACTCGCGCAAGCCGACCTGCGGCAGGCGCGGGTGCAGGAGTTGCCGTTCGCCGACGGTTCGTTCGATGCCGTCGTGTCGCACATGGTGCTGATGCTGCTCCCGGACGCCGACACGGCCATTGTTGAAGCGGCACGCGTGCTGGCGCCGGGCGGCGTGTTCGCCGCGGCCATCAGCGGCGGCGTCACGGGGGCGCTGAAGGTGTTCATCGAGATGGCGAACCCCCTGTTCGACGAGGTTCCCGCAGAACGCCGCGTCCGCCTGGGCAACCCACGCGTCCGGCGGCGCGACGGCCTCGACGAGCTGCTCGGCGCCGCCGGCTTCGAGCCCGCCTCGTGGGACCCGATCGACCTCGACTTCGGCGGCCCCGAGGCGGACGTCTGGGCGCGTTGCTGCGAGACGTTCTACCCGGTGGACGCCCTCGACGCCGCGCAGCTGAAGCGGCTCGAATCGGCGTTCCGGGCGGAAAGCCGCGATCTTGTGAAGGACGGTCGATTGCCTGCAGGGATGACCATGCGAATCGTCGAAACGAGGCTGCGGGCCGATCAGCCGCGATGACGTCGGGGACATGACGACGCCGGGGAGCTGTGGCTGCGGGAGTACCACGACCGCAAGCCGGATTCGCAGTCGGTGTTGATCGGGCGCACCGCCGAGGGGTTCGACGAGTTCCTCGGGCCGGCGGGGTTCGAACCCGTTGCGTGGGAACAGATCGTGGTCGATTTCGGGGCGCCGCCGGAGCGGGTGTGGGTCACGTCCTGCGAGACGCTCTACCCCGCCTCGACGCTGGACGACACGCAGCTCGCCGAACTGCGCGCCGAGTTCGCCGGGGCGACGCGCGGGCTGCTGACCGCCGACGGGATCCTGCCCGCGGCCGTGCGGCTCGACATCGCGCGAACGCGCCTGGCGGAGTGACGATCCGCGCTAACGTCTCGCCATGACGTCCGCCGAGGAGTTCCTGCGCAGCTACCACGACGCCCGCCCGGACGCCGCGTCCGAGCTGGCCGGGCGCGGCCGCGTGACGGGCGACGGCAGGACCGTGTACGAGGTGTTCGCCGACCGCGTCGCCACGGCCAAGTCAGTGCTCGACCTCGGCTGCGGGGACGGCGCGCTGCTCGCCGAGCTCGGCCGCCGCGGGGTGGCGAAGCTGGCGGGGGTGGACCTTTCGCCCGGCCAGCTGGCCTCGGCCGGCCGCCGGCCCGAGCTGGCGGAGGCAGACTTGCGCGAGGGGCGGGCGCAGGAGCTGCCCTTCGCGGACAAGACGTTCGACACCGTGGTGTCCTTCATGGCGTTGATGCTCATGGCCGACGTCGAGCAGGTCGTCGCCGAGGCCGCGCGGGTGCTGGCGCCGGGCGGCACGCTCGCGATCGGCGTCGGCGGTGGCGGGCGGGAGGCGATGGAGATCTTCCTCAAGGTCGCGCGGCCGCTGTTCGCCGTCGTGCCCGAGGAACGCCGCGTGCCGGCGGCCGGCGACCCCCGGACCCGTACGCGTGAAGGTCTGGACGAGCTGCTCACGCCCGCCGGCTTCGAACCCGTCGAGTGGGACCGGATGGTCGTCGACTTCGGCGGCACCCCCGAGGAGGTCTGGCAGACCTGCCACGACACCTACTACCAGATGGCCACCCTCGACGACACGCACCGCAAGGGCCTGCGCACGGCCTTCACCGTGGCGACGCGCAGCCTGGTGACGCCCGAGGGCCGGCTGGCGGCGTCCGCGTGCATCGACGTGGCGGTCACCCGGCTGCGGTGACGGTGCCGAACCACCGGGTCAGCGTCTTCTCCAACCCGGCCACGTCCGGCCGGGCGTCGGAGGAAGCCCAGGCGACGTAGCCGTCCGGGCGGATCAGCAACGCGGTCGCGTCGACGCCCGTCGCGGCGGTGACCGGGTCCACCCGGTCCGCCCACGCGGCGGCGGCCGAAGAAACCGAGCCGTCCGAGGTCAGGTCGACGAGAACCGGCCGCGCCGCATGATAAGCCGCCGCGACGCCGTCCGAAGAAAGGTCCGGTGCCCACCGGCCGACGAGCGGGTGCGGGTCGTCGCCGTAGCGGATGTCCGCGCCCGACAACAGGTCCGCGAGGTGCTGCGTCACGTCCTGGTGGCCGAGCAGCTCCCCGAACAGCTCGCGCAACGCCGTGACCTCCGGGCCCGGCGCGGTCAGCGCACCCTGCGCCTGCGTCTGCATCACGACGCGCCGGCTGACCGGCCGCCGCTCGGCGTCGTAGGTGTCGAGCAGGTCGGCCGGCGCCCAGCCGCGCACCTCGGCGGCGAGCTTCCACGCCAGATTGACGGCGTCCTGCAGCCCCAGGTTCAGTCCCGGGCCGCCGATCGCCGAGTGCACGTGGGCGGCGTCGCCGACGAGCAGCACGCGCCCGACGCGGAACTTCTCCGCCAGGCGCGTGTTTCCGCTGGAGACCCGGCGCAGCTGGTGCGGCCCGGGGCCGGTCGGCGCGTCCAGCGGCAAGTCGACGCCGAGCACCCGCCGCACGCTTTCGCGCACCTCGTCGAGCGTGGGCGGCACGTCGTCGGGCACCTGCGGCCGGCCGCGTTCGGACGAAGCCACCAGCGGTGCGGCGTTCGGGAACGGCGCGAACACGAACAGCCCCGTCTCCGTGCGGAAGTGCCGGAACGGCGGCACCGCGTCGACGCCGTCGAGCCGCAGCCCGCCCGTCGCCGGGTCGCGCACGGAGTCGGGCACGCTTACGTGTGCGGTATACGAAACCGTGTCTTCCCTGGTGACGCCGGGAAAATCGATGCCGGCGAGCTTGCGCACGGTGCTGCGTCCGCCGTCCGCGCCCACCAGGAACCGGGTGTCCACAGTGTACTCACCATCGGGGCCGGAAACAGTGACGTGCACCGAGTCGTCCTGCTCGAACCCGAGCACCTCGTGCCCCCGCCGGATTTCCACGCCCAGCGCCAGAGCCCGCTCTTCCAACGCGCGTTCCAGCTCGCGCTGCTGAATCGGCAGCAGGTACACGGGGTTGACGGGCAACCGGGCCAGATCGAGCGGAAACGCGCCGAACATGTAGTGCGGCGCGGGCGCGGGTTCGGCCTGGCCGGTGAGCCCTTCGTACAGGCCACGGCGGTGCAGCAGCCGCACGACCTGGCCGACGAGGCCGTTGGCGCGCTGTTCTTCGCTGCGTTCGGTGAGGCGTTCCAGGACGACCGGCCGGACGCCGGCCAAGCTGAGTTCGCACGCCAGCATGAGCCCGTTGGGCCCACCACCGGCGATCACGACATCGATCGCGGGCATGGTTTCTCCTTGGCGGAAGAGGAAAAGCCGGAAAATCAGGGAAGTTCGACGGTCACCGCGCCGAAGGCCGCGCGCAGCACCGAGCTGAAGGAAACGGGTGGATCGGCGCGCAGCCAGTGCACCATGGCCGCGCGGATGGCCCCACCGGCGGCGGTGGCGACGAGCACGGGGTAGAGGTCGTGGTCGGCGTCGGTGCCGGTGCGGTCTGCGATCGCCTGGGCGAGCGCGATTTCGGCGGCGACGTTGGCTTTCTGGAACTCGCCCTGCAGGGCGGGTTCGGCGATCATCAGCTGCACGCCCTGTGTCCACAGTGGATCCGGAGTGGACTCGGCGCGGTCGGCCTCGAACCGGGCGAGCGCGGCTTCGGCGATGGCGTCCCAGAGCGGCTCGTCGGCCGACCGTGCGCGCAGCAGGTCGGCGATGCCCTGGGCGCGGTCGTGGTGCCGGGCCGCGATGGCCTCGGCCTTGCTGGAGAAGTAGTTGTTCACGGTGCGCGGCGAAACGCCGGCCTCGGTGGCGATGTCCTCGATGGTCACGTGCGCCAGACCGCGTTCGACGGCGAGCCGGATCGCGGCCCAGGAGATCGCGGCGCGCGTCTCCAGTCGGCGCCGTTCACGCAGGCTTGGCCGTTCGGTCATGCCCCCAAGGTAGCGAAAACTTGCGCATCACGCAAAGTCTGCGTGATGCGCAAGTTCGATGGATACAAGAAAGCCCAGGGCCACGTGACCCTGGGCTTTCCGGAACTCAGTCCTTGACGCCCTTCACGGCGTCCTTGACCTTGTCGGCGGCTTGCTTCAAGTTGCTCTTGCCCTGCTCTGCCTTGCCTTCGGCCTGCCACTGCTCGTTGCCGGTGGCGTCGCCGACGGCCTCCTTGGCTCGGCCCTTGAGCTCTTCCGCCTTGTTCTCGGCCTTGTCGGTCATGGTGTCGCCTCCCTTGCTCATTCGCTGGCACTCACCGGCTACCCGGTGGGCGGGAGGCCAAACACCGAGACTCAGGCGTTGCGAAGGGTGGCGAGCGCCTTGCTCCACGCCTCGACCTGGTCGAGGGTCGTGTTGAGGTAGCCGGTGTGCATCTCGGCCGGCTTGAAGGTCGACATGTTCTCGAAGTCGGTGAACAGCGACAGCGCGACCTGGCTCGTCACGTGGGCGACCTGCAGGTTGCTCAGCACGAGGCGCAGCTGCTCCACCGCGCGGACGGCGCCGACGGAGCCGTAGCCGACGAAGCCGGCGGCCTTGTTGTTCCACTCGGCACCCAGGAAGTCGATGGCGTTCTTCAGCGGGCCCGGGATGGCGTGGTTGTACTCCGCGGTCACGAAGACGTAGCCGTCGAACTCGGCGATCTTCTCGGCCCAACGCTTGGTGTGCTCCTGCGCGTACTGGCCCATGGACGCCGGCAGCGGCTCGTCGAGGTGCGGGAGCTCGTAGTCGAGGAGGTCGAGGAGCTCGTACTCCGCGGTGCCACGCTGCTTCGCGATGTCGAGGGCCCACTTCGCCACGGCTTCGCCGTTGCGGCCCGGACGGGTGCTGCCGAGGATGATCGCAATCTTGGTCATGTCCGACTTTCCTGGTTCGAGGGGACGGTCATCGGGTCAGTTGCGCTGGTCAGGGCTTGATCCAGAAGTGTTCGATGACGCGCCCGCAATTTAGTCTCCGCTCTGCGGACATGTCAACAAACCGGGTGTGAGGGTCATTCCCACGGCTGGGTGAATCGGCAGTACCTTGTGCGTGCCGTCGCCCACTCCCAGGCGCGAATCGTGACCACTTCACAGGACAGCTATCCGCTCGTGATCAGGGGCGGACGGGTGCTCGACCCGGAGAGCGGTTTCGACGCGGTGGCCGACGTCGGAATCACCGGCGGCACCGTGAGTGTGGTATCCGCAACACCGCTGCAGGGCGCGCAGACGATCGACGTGACCGGCCTCGTCGTCGCCCCGGGGTTCGTGGATCTGCACAGCCACGGCCAGGCGATCCCCGAGCAGCGGCTGCAGGCGCTCGACGGCGTCACCACGGCGTTGGAGCTCGAGGCCGGCATCACGCCGGTCGGCGCGGCGTACGCGCGGGCTGCCGCCGAGGGCCGGCCGGTCAACTACGGCTACTCGACGTCGTGGGCGCTGGCGCGCATGGCCGTGCTCGCGGGCGCACCGCTCGAAGGCCCGCCGGACACGGTGCTCACGCACCTGGGCGTGCCCGCGTGGCGCGCCGAGGCGTCGGCGGCCGAGCGCGGATCTTCGAGCACCTGTCACGGGACCTGGCCGACGGCGCGCTGGGCGTCGGCGTGCTCGCGGGCTACGCGCCGCACCTCGATCCGGCCGAGTTCGTCGCCGTGGCGGAGCTGGCCGCGGAGGCCGGGCTGCCCGCGTTCACGCACGCGCGCCCGCTCGTGGAAGCCGACCCGGACGTGCCGGTCGACGGCGCCGAGGAGATCGCGCGCGTCGCGGGACAGACCGGGGTGCACCTGCACTACTGCCACGTGAACAGCACGTCGGGGCGCCACGTCGACCGCGTGCTCGGGCTCGTGGAGCGCTGCCGGCTCGAAGGCGCCGAGGTGACCACCGAGGCGTACCCCTACGGCGCCGGCTCGACGGCCATCGGCGCGGCTTTCCTGGCGCCGGAAGTCCTGGCGCGCCAAGGCATCCGGCCCGACTCGCTCGTGCTCGTCGGCACGGGGGAGCGCATCGCGGACGCCGCGCGTCTCGCCGAGGTCCGCGCGAGCACCCCGGGCGCGCTCGCGCTGCTGCACTTCCTCGACGAGGACGACCCGGCGCTGGAGCGCGCCCTGCTCTTCGAGGGCACCGCCATCGCGAGCGACGCCATGCCGCTGACGTGGACGGGCACCCGGCCGGACCCGCTGACGTGGCCGCTGCCGCCGGGCGCGCTCGGCCACCCGCGGGGCGCGGGTACGTTCTCGCGCGCGATTCGGCGGCTCTACCGGGAAAGCGGGAAGCTGACGTTGTCCGAAGCGGTCGCGCGCTGCTCGCTGCTGCCCGCGCAGGTCCTGGACGAAGCCGTGCCCGCCCTGCGGCGCAAGGGTCGCCTGCGCGCCGGCAGCGACGCCGACGTGGTGGTGTTCGACCCCGCGCGGATCGCGGACCAGGCGTCCTATGTGGACGGAACGCGGCCCTCGGTGGGGATCGAGCACGTGCTCGTGAACGGCACCGCGGTGGTGCGCGCCGGCTCCCTCGTGCCCGACGCGTTGCCCGGCAAGCCGGTCCGCGCCTGACTCAGGCGGCCTTGTTCCTGCGCAACGCGACCGCGGTGGCGACCGTGGCCACCGCGAGGACGAGGAACACGACCGCGGCGCCCGTCCGGTCCAGCGTCAGGTTCCCGACGAAGCCGATCAGCAGCGCAACGGTGAGGGGCGCCCACATGGCGGATGGTCCTTTCTCGCGGTAATGCTTGTCAAAGCTAAGCTTTACGGTACGGCGGGGTGGGTGTTCCGCGCATGATCAAGTGGCGCAAGGAAAACGTCAATTCCTGATCAGCGCGCACGGCGGCACCCGCGCGGGCCGGCGCGGTGGCCTCGGCGTGGACACCTTCGAGCTCGGGCACTCGGCGGCGCCGGTCCACGCGCGGGGCGACCCGGCCGATCAGGCGGTCGCCGTGGAGGACGGGCAGCACGTAGTAGCCGTAGCGGCGCTTGGTCTTCGGCACGTACATCTCCGTGCAGAACTCGAATCCCCACAACCGTTGCGTGCGGCCGCGGTCGCAGATGAGGTTGTCGAACGGCGAAAGCAACGTGGTGCGCGCCGTCCAGCCGCCGGCGGTGATCGCCTCCAGCAGCGCCGCGCGACGCCGAGGGCGCGCAGCGCGTGTTCCGCGCAGCGCGTCACGATCTCGGTCTCGGTCAGGGGTGCGGGCCCGAGGCCGGCGGGCAAGCACCGGAAAGCCAAGTCCCACAGGCGTTTCCCGCCGGTTCGCGAGGCCACCATGATCTCGCCGCGGAACCAGAGCACGTCGAGCATGCTCTCCACGTTGCGCCCGGTCGTCCAGCCGCCCGAGACCCACCCGGCCGCCGATCGGTCCTCGAACGCGCCGGCCGGCAGCGGGCCGGATTCGCGGAGCCGATCGCGGATGTGGTCACGCAAGGCGGCGTTGCCGTGGAGGAACTCGGCGACCCGGCGCCCGTACGCCGACTTCTCGGCCGGGTAGGCGCGAATCAGTGCCTGGTGCAGCGGGCTGCGCAGCACGAGGTGGTGGCTGTGCGCGACCACGCTGATCGAGTCGAGTTGCAGGCACCGCAGCGCGCCGAGGACCTCGCACACGTCGCGCGCCCCCGGCCGGCGGGCGTCCCGGGTGCGCAGTTCCACGCGGCTAAACCCAGCGCGACACGCGGGCGGTGAAAATCACAGGGAAATGCGGGTGCTGCTCGGTGGGGGCGCTGGGCGTGCAAGTGCGGGACCAGGGGGATGAGTGGTGCTGCAGGTCGGTTCGGTGGGTGATCGAAGCGGCGACGGTGCTCGCGGAAAAGTATTACTGTGGCGGCGTTGTCGTACTTCCACGCACTGCACAAAGGACTGTCCACATGCGCCTGTCAACCCGCAACCAGCTCGTCGGCACCGTGTCGGCGGTGAAGCCCGGCGCGGTCATGACCGTGGTCACGGTCCAGCTCGACGGCGGCCAGTCCGTCCCGCCTCGATCACCAAGGACGCCGCCGAGGAGCTGGAGCTCGAGGTCGGCAAGCCGGTGACCGCGCTGGTGAAGTCGACCGAGGTCATGCTCGGCGTCGAGTGACGTTTCGCCAGCTCGCGGCCCGAACCTGCTGACCAGCGGGTTCGGGCTTTTTTGTGCCCGTTTCCAGTCGTGCGTGCTAAGGTCGTTTCATGCCGCAACGAAATGAACGAGCAGACCTGGCCCGCGCGGTCATGGAGCTCATCGACACCGGCCACCGCCGGATCTCGCGGCACCTCGACCTGACGCGGGTGCGCGTGCTGGGCACCGTCGCGGCCCGGCAGCCCGTGCGGCCGAACGCGATCGCGACCGAGCTGGGGCTCACGGCGTCGGCGACCAGTCGCCACCTCGCCGCGCTGGAGGCGGCCGGGCAGATCGCGGTGGAGCCGGACCCGGCGGACTCGCGGACTTTCCTGGTGCGGCAGACGGAAACCGGCCGCGCCGACGCCGAAGCCACGGTCGCCGCCGGTGCGGCGGTGTTCGCCGACGTGATCTCCGGCTGGTCGGACGAAGACGTCACCGGGGCCCGCGAGCTGATCACCCGCCTGAACCAGGCGTGGTCGACCCGCGGCGACGCAGCTTCGGCGGCGCAGCGCGGGAGTGGGCCGCGCTGGCGGAGGAAACGCCAGGGTGATGAGGGGAGAAATGACTGCGATAGCTCCGGCCCGAATACCCGCCGTTGTGCAGGTTGCGCGGGGCTTGCTGGGCCTCGTGGCGGTGAGTCACCTGGTGGTGCCGCTGGTGATGTGGGCGCGCGAGGGGGCGGTGCGTGACGAGGTTGCGGCGGCGCATCCGGAGTTCGGGGTGGCTGAGGTGGCGCGCGCGGCCGATGTGGCGGTCGGGGCGGCGGTGGGGTTTCACCTGGTGCTGCTGCTGTTGTGCGTGGTGCCGGCGTGGAAGCTGAGGGGCGGGAGAGTGTGGGTGCGGCGGCTGGTGACCGTCTCGCAGTTGGCAGGGGTGCTGTTCAGCGTGTTCTCGTGGTCGTCCTCGGGGATGTTCCACGCGGTCATCCCGGTGCTCGGGGCGCTGCAAGTCGCGTCGGTGGTTCTGCTGTGGGTGCCGGCGGGGCGGGAGTTCTTCGCCGGTAGCCGGTAAGCGGTAGCCGAGCCCCGAAGGAGGAGGGGTTGACAAGAGTTAAGACGACCGGTCATATTCAAGTGGTGAGGCACGAGCCACCCGAGGATCGGAGTTACGGACATGAGTGACTTGCTGGACATCGCCGTCGAGGCGCACGGTGGGTTGAAGCGCTGGAACGAGCTGAACAGTGTGAGCGCGCACCTGCGCAACGGCGGGGTCGTGTTTCCGCTGAAGGGCCAGGCTGGGTTGCTCGACGAGATCGACGTCCGCGTCGAGCTGCATCGGCAGTTCACCAGCCACTCGCCGTTCGGCGGGCCCGGGCTGCGCACGGCGTTCCGCGGCGAGCACGTGGCGATCGAGAACGCGGCGGGCGAGGTCGTGGAGGAGCGCGACAACCTGCGCGCGTCGTTCGCCGGCCACACGTTGGAGTCACACTGGGACCGGTTGCAGACGGCGTACTTCGCGGGCTACGCGATGTGGACGTACCTGACCACGCCGTTCACGCTCACCCGTCCGGGCTTCCGCACCGAGGAGCTCGCGCCGTGGCAGGAGGACGGCGAGACGTGGCGCCGCCTGCGCGTGGAGTTCCCCGACGACCTCACCACGCACAACAAGGTGCAGACCTTCTACTTCGACGCCGACGGCCTCATCCGCCGCCACGACTACGACGCCGAGGCGGTCGCCGGCGGCCTCGCGGCGCACTACTCGTCGGAGCACCGCGAGGTCGACGGCATCGTGGTCCCCACCAAGCGTCGCGTCTACCCCGTCGGGGAGGACGGCAAGCCGGTGCCGGAACCGCTGCTGGTGTCGATCGACCTCAGTGAGATCAAGTTCGCCTGAGCAACGCTACAAGCCGCGCAGGAGCCGCAGCGGTGACTCCACGCAGTCCGCGATGAACCGCAGGAACCCGCCCGCCGTGCCGCCGTCGCAGACGCGGTGGTCGAACGCCAGCGTCAGCTCGGTGATCTTGCGCGGCACGACCTGGCCGTCGACGATCCACGGGCGGTCGATGATCCGGCCGATCCCGAGGATCGCGACCTCGGGGTGGTTGATGATGGCGGCGGAACCGTCGACGCCGAACACGCCGTAGTTGTTGATCGTGAAGGTGCCGCCGGTGAGCTCGGCGGGGGCGAGTGAGCCGGAGCGGGCGCGCTCGGTGCGTTCGGCGAGGGCGCCGGAGAGCTGTTCCACCGAAAGCTCGTGCGCGCCGGGCACGACGGGGACCACGAGGCCGCGGTCGGTCTGCGCGGCGAACCCGAGGTGCACGGCCGAGGGGATCACGATCTCGTCGCCGTCGAGGTGTGCGTTGAGCTCGGGGAAGCGACGCAGGCCTTCGACGGTGAACTTGGCCAGCAGGGCGAGGAGGCTGATCTTCGGCGCGCCGACGTCGGAGTTGAGGGCGGCGCGGGTTTCGAGCAGGGCTGTCGCGTCGACGTCGACCCAGACAGTCGCTTCGGGGATTTCCCGGCGCGAGCGGGTGAGCTTGTCGGCGACGGTCTTGCGGATGCCGCGCAATGGGATCCGGCGTTCGTCGGAGGCGGCAGGAGTGACGGCCGCGGCGATCGCTCGCTCGACGTCGGCGCGGCTGATGATCCCTTCGGTGCCCGAACCGGCGAGCGCGTGGATGTCCACACCGGACTGTTTGGCCAGCTGCCGCACCAACGGCGACACCACGCGCACGCGCTCGTTCACCGGCCGCGGCGCGGACACCACCGCGGCTCCGGGCCGCCGCGTGCCCCGAGCACGACGGGTCCGCCGCGCCTGAGCCGTACCGGTGCCGTATCCGATGAGGACGTTGCCGCTGCCCTCCGAAGTGGACGGAGAAGGCGTCACCACCCCCGGCTCCAGAAACGCCGGCGCCTCCTCCACCGTGATCAGCGGGCTGCCGACGGTCAGCACGTCGCCGGCCGCACCGTGCAGCGTCGCGACCCGGCCCGCGAACGGCACCGGCACCTCGACGCTCGCCTTGGCCGTCTCGACCTCCACCACCGTCTGGTCGACGGTCACGGTGTCGCCCACGGCCACGTGCCACGCGACGATCTCGGCCTCGGTCAGGCCCTCGCCCAGGTCGGGCAGCTTGAAGACGGCCATCACGCCTCCGTTTTCGTGAGCGGCGCCGCGTCGTCCCACTGCAGCCGCTCGATCGCGTCGAGCACCCGGTCGACGTTCGGCAGGTGGTGCTTCTCCAGGTTCGGGGCGGGGTACGGGATGTCGAACCCGCCGACGCGCAGCACGGGCGCCTCCAGGTAGTGGAAGCACGTCTCCGACAGCTGGGCCGCGACCTCGGCGCCGTAGCCGCAGAAGCGGCTGGCCTCGTGCACCACGACCGCGCGCCCGGTCCGCCGAACCGACGCGGCGACCGTGTCGAGGTCGAACGGGGCGAGGCTGCGCAGGTCGATCACCTCGGCGCTGTAGCCCTCTTCCTCGGCCGCCGCGGCGGCTTCGAGTGTGGTGCCGAGCGCGCCGCCGTAGGAGATCAGCGTGACGTCGGTGCCCGAGCGCCGCACGACCGCGCGGTCCAGAGTGGACGATCGGTGGTCGAGCCGCACGGTCTCCTTCTCCCAGTAGCGCCGCTTGGGCTCCAGGAAGATCACCGGGTCCGGGCTGTCGATCGCCTGGCGCAGCAGCGCATACGCGTCAGCGGGCGAAGCCGGCGTGACAACGCGCAGGCCCGCCGTGTGCGTGTAGTAGACCTCGGAGGAGTCGCAGTGGTGTTCGACGCCGCCGATGCCACCGCCGTAGGGGATCCGGATCACGATGGGCAGCTCGACGGCGCCGCGCGTGCGGTTGCGCAGCTTCGCGAGGTGGCTGGTGATCTGCTCGAACGCAGGGTAGGCGAACGCGTCGAACTGCATCTCCACCACGGGCCGCAGGCCGTTCATCGCCATGCCGATGGCCGTGCCGACGATGCCCGACTCGGCGAGCGGGGTGTCGAACACCCGCGTCTCGCCGAAGCGGGCGGCCAGCCCGTCGGTGACGCGGAAGACACCGCCGAGTGTGCCGACGTCCTCCCCGAACACGAGCACGCGCTCGTCCTCGGCCAGCGCGTCGGCGAGGGCGCGGTTGAGCGCGCCGGCCATGGTGACGGTGTCCGGTTCGGCGGCGGTGGCCGAAGTGGAATCCAGGGTCGCGGTCATTCTTCGGCTCCGAAGGAGAGTTCGGCGGTGAGGTCTTCGGCCTGGCGGCGCAACGCGGCCGTCGGCTCGGCGTACACGTGGCGGAACAGGTCCGCCGGGTCGAGCACGGTGTCGACGTTCATGCGCTCGCGCAGCGACGCGGCTTCGGTCTCGGCGCGCGCGGCGATCTCCTCGCGGGCGGCGTCGTCGAGCAGGCCGCGGTCGGTGAGGTAACGCTCCAGCCGCGCGATCGGGTCGCGGGTGAGCCAGGCCTCGACCTCCGCTCGGTCGCGGTAGCGGGAGGCGTCGTCGGCGTTGGTGTGCGACTCGACGCGGTAGGTGAGGGCCTCGATCAACGTCGGCCCGCCACCGGCGGCGGCGCGCGCGACGGCCTGCTCCACCACGGCGTGCACGGCGGCCGCGTCGTTGCCGTCCACCAGCACCGACGGCATGCCGTAGCCCACGCCCTTGTGCGCGAGCGAAGGCGCCGCGGTCTGCTTCGAAAGCGGCACGCTGATGGCGTAACCGTTGTTCTGCACCAGGAACACCACCGGCGACTGCCACACGGCCGCGAAGTTCAGCGCCTCGTGCGTGTCGCCTTCGCTGGTGGCGCCGTCGCCGAGCAGCACCAGCGCGACGGTGTCCTCGCCCTTGGTCTTGGCGGCGTGCGCGAACCCGACGGCGTGCAGCGTGTTCGTGGCCAGCGGCGTGCACTGGGGCGCGACGTTGGCGCGGTACGGGTCATAGCCGCAGTGCCAGTCGCCACGCAACAGCGTGAGGACCTCGACCGGGTCGACGCCGCGGGCGACGACGGCCATCGAGTCGCGGTAGGTCGGGAAGAGCCAGTCTTGCGGACGCAACGCGAGGATCGAGCCGATCTCACCCGCCTCCTGGCCGCGGGCGGACGGGTACACGGCGAGGCGGCCCTGCTTGGTCAGCGCGGTGGCCTGCGCGTCGAAGCGGCGGCCCGACACCATCGCGCGGTGCAGGCGCAGCAGCACGTCGTCGGCCGGCATCTCCAGGGCGGGGTCGGCGACGGGCGCGCCGTCGGCGGTGATGAGGCCCAGGGGCTCGTCGCTCGGAAGGAAGAACGACGCGGCGGTGCGTTCCGTGGTGGTCACCGGCAGCTCCGATCGACGGGGAACAGGGGAAGACGTCTAACGCCGATCTTCGCTCCGCACCGATCAGGGATCCAGGTATCCACGGCAAGTGTGGAACAATGGCTCACCCGCTCACAGTGAGCCGGATTATTGGCTTCGGGAGGTGCCGGGATGTCCGAGCCGGGTGGACGAATGGCGGCCGCCCTCGACGAGGTCGACCTGAAACTCATCGCCGAGCTCAAGGCCGACGGGCGCGCCTCGATGCGGGCGCTGGCCGAGCGCGTGCACATTTCGCGAGCGGGTTGTTACACGCGGGTGGAGCGGCTGCACCGCGAAGGCGTGATCACCGGGTACGCCGCGGTGACCGATCCGCGGCGGATGGGTCAGGGGCTCGCGGCGTACGTCTACCTCAAGGTCACGCAGAACTCGTGGCGCACGGTGAGCGCGGCGCTCAAGAGCATCCCCGAGATCGAGCACGGCGGGCTCGTCTCGGGGGACAACGACCTCATCCTGTTCGTCCGCACGAGCGACGCCGACAGCCTGCGCGACCTGGTCTTCGAACGGCTTCAGGCGATGCCGGACGTGCTTTCGACGCACACGGTGCTGGTCTTCGACGAGCTGTGAGGCCTCAGGAGACCAGCGAGTCGAGCAGCTTCAGGCGTTCGGCCGACGGCGAGCCGGGCTCGGCGCCGGAGAAGATGATGCGCTGACCCGTGTCGTCGGGCATCCGCAGGCTCTCCTCGTTGAGGGTGAGCCGCCCGACGAGCGGGTGGTCGTACTCGCGGACCGAGTGCAGGCACTCCGCCACGGGGTGCGAGGCCCAGATCCGCGCGAACTCCGGGCTGTGGATGCTGAGCTCGCCGATCAGCTCCGCCATCTTCGGGTCCTCGGTCTGCTCGCCGGTGGCCATCCGCAGGTAGGAGGCCGCGTTGCGGGCCTGGCGCTCCCAGTCGACGACCAGGTCGCGCATCGCCGGCTCGAGGAACATGTGCTTGGTCAGGTTGGGCCGCGCGGTGCGGTCGATGCCCAGCAACGCGAAGCCGAGCCGGTTGCCACCGAGCAGGTCGGTCCGCCGGCCCACGATGATCGCCGCCTGGTCGAGGTTGCCCTCGACCAGCGCGAGAACCGAGTCACGCACCATTTCCGGGCCTGCCTCCCGCCGCATCACCTGGGCGGGCCAGGCCAGGCGCAGCAGGTGCATCCGCTCGCTTTCGTCGAGGCGCAGCGCGTTGGCGATGGCCTCCATCACCGAGTCGGACATCTGGTGGCTCTCGCCCTGCTCGATGCGGGTGTAGTAGTTCACGCTCACGCCGGCGAGCTGCGCGACCTCTTCGCGCCGCAGCCCGGGGACGCGCCGCGGGGTGCCGTAGGTCGGGACCCCGGTCTCCGCGGGCGTCAGCGCCGCCCTGCGGGAGCGCAGGAAGTCCCCGAGTTCGGTGTTGCGCTGCTCGCTCATGACCCGATTCTCCTTCGGCGGCTCGCCCGCTGCCGTCCCCTCGTGTGGGTACCCAGCGCGTGGCGAGGTGCGGTTGCCGCGGTGGTTACAACATCGGGGCATGACGAAGTATTCGGTCACCCTTGGACTGGACACGTTCGGGGACGTGCTTTCCGACGACGGCGGCACCCCCGTCAGCCACGCCGAGACCATCCGCGGCCTGGTGGAGCACGGCGTGCTCGCCGATCACGTGGGTCTCGACTTCTTCGGCATCGGTGAGCACCACACGGTGGACATGCCGCTCTCGGCGCCCGACGTGGTGCTGGCGGCCGTGGCGGCGCGCACGTCACGCATCCGGCTGGGCTCCGCCGTCACGGTGCTGAGCTCCGACGACCCCGTGCGCGTCTTCCAGCGCTACTCGACCCTCGACGCGCTCTCGCACGGACGCGCGGAGGTGATCCTGGGCCGCGGGTCGAGCACCGAGTCGTTCCCCTTGTTCGGCTACGACCTGGGCGACTACGACGAGCTGTTCGACGAGAAGGTCGACCTGTTCTCCCGCCTGCTGGAGGAGAAGCCCGTGACGTGGTCCGGCCGGCTGCGGCCCTCGCTGAACGGCCAGGAAGTGGTGCCGCACACGGAGACGGGCCCGATCCCGGCGTGGATCGGCGTCGGCGGCAGCCCCGAATCGGTGCTGCGGACGGCGAAGTACGGCATGTCGCTGATGCTCGCGATCATCGGCGGCCCGGCCGCGCGGTTCAAGCCCTTCGCGGACCTGTTCCGCGACGTGCAGCGCCGGCTCGACAAGCCGCAGAAGGCGATCGGTCTGCACATGCCCGGCCACATCGCCGACAGCGACGAGGACGCGATGGAGGAGCTGTACCCGCACTACGTCGACGTGCTCACCCGCGTCGCGCGCGAACGCGGGTTCCGGCCGCCGTCGCGCGAGCAGTTCCTGGAGGAGGTCTCCGAACGCGGCGCCTGGCACGTCGGCTCACCGGAGACGGTGGCGCGCAAGATCGCCGCGTCGCTGAAGACGGTGGGGGCCACGCGGTTCGACCTGAAGTACGGACTGGCCGGGCTGCCGCGCGGGTCGGTGCTGCGCAACATCGAGCTGTACGGGACTCGCGTGGCGCCGATGGTGCGGGAGCTGATGGCGGAGTGAGCCGTGGCCGCAAAGGTGCCGCGGCTCAGTCCGCGGCGCCTTGGTCGTAACCCACCAGGAAGGCCATCGCCCCGGTGAGGGTCGTCCTGCCGAGGAACATGCCGGTGCGCCGGGCGAACTGGGTGAAGTACTCGCGATCGCTCATCTCGAGCAGATTCGGCATCCCCCGGTTCTGCCTCAGGAGCGCCGGACGCGACCGTCAGACTTGCGGCGGGAGGGCCGGGCCCGTGGTGCCGAGTTGTTCCTGCGCCACCACTTCCGGCACCGGCCACGTGATTCCCGGCGGCGGGAACTTCTGCCCGGTCTTGGCGAGGAAGTCGGCGGGCGGTTCGTACATCGGCGGCTGGACGCCGTCCGGGATCATGCTCTTCCAGTTCGCGTCGCGGGTGCGTTCGGTGAACTCCTGTTGCATGCGCCGGAGCAGCTCGGGCTGCGTGATGAGGTCGACGGCCGTCGCGGCGAGGTACTTCGCGGCGGAGAGCGCGGCCTGGTGGCCGATGTTGGTGGCCGCCGTGGCCGTGACACCCCAGTTGTGGTTGGGCAGGCCCGGCGGGAACGTGGCGATGAGCGCGGTGACCTTCGGGGTCCGCCAGCTCACGTCGGCGGTGTCGACGGACGGGCCGCCGAGGAACACCGGGTCGGGTGCGGTGAGCGGCACGAGTTCGGTGGGCATGCCGATCTCGGGCTTGCCGAGCGAGCGCTGCAGGGCTTTCGCCAGGTCGTGGTCGGCGGCCGTGAACCGCGGCGGACCGATCTTGGTCATGTTGTCGTTGAGGACCTCGGCCGCGACCTTGTTGCCCAGCGAGTTCCACGTGCCGGAGTGGAACTTGTGGATCAGCTTCGTCTGGCTCGCCTGCGCGGCGGCGTTGGCGCAGGCCACGATCTTGTCGTAGAGCACCTGCGCGCGACCCGGGCTGCCTTCGCGCACGAAGAACCAGATCGAGCACATGTCCGGCGTCACGTTGGGCGCGCCGCCGCCGTTGATGATGGCGTAGTGGAAGCGCCCGGACGCCGCGACGTTCTTCTCGCGCAGGAACTCGCTCATCGTCGCCATCAGCAGCGCGCCGTCGAGGCCGCTCTTGTTGCCCAGCGGCGTCGCGCCGTGGCCGGCCGCGCCGAGGAAGGTGAACGTGGCCGACATGAGGGCCGACGTGGTGCCCCAGTCGGCGCGGGTGACGGTGAACGGGTGCCAGTCGAGGTACCCGTCGAGGCCCTCGTAGAGCCCGGCTTTCGCGCTGTACGGCTTGCCGACGAGTTGTTCCTCGCCGCTCGCGCCGAACACCTTGAGCGTGGCGACGAGCCCGTTCTGCTTCATGGCCTTGCTCACGGCGATGGCGGCGCCGATCGAGCCGGCGCCGAGGGTGTTGTGGGCGTCGCCGTGGCCGGCGCCGTAGCTGGGGCCGTAGGCGTCATAGTTGTAGACCAGCGGGTCGTGCGTCGAGACGCCGGTCTTCTGCGAAAGGCCTGGTAGCGCGTCGTATTCGGCGTTGAAACCGAGGACGGGCTTGCCGGAGCCGTAGGTGGCCACGAACGCGGCGGGGAAGCCGCCGGCGCCCCATTCGATCGTGAAGCCGTTGCGCCGCAGCAGCTCCGCCGAGTCGAGCGCGGAGTTCCACTCGCGCAGCGACAGCTCGGCGTGGGACCAGACCTTGTCCGACAGGCCGGTCACCGCGCTCGCGTTGTCCCGGAGCCAGTTCAACGCGGTCGTCTTGCCGGGGCTGTCCTGCGCCACGCCCGTCGGCGCGGTGTACGTGGCCGGGTCGACGCCGATCTTCTCGTCGTAGCCCAACGTCGCACCGAGTACCGGATCGGCGGTGTACATGGCCGCCAACGTGGCCGCCCCCGTGACCCCGAACGCCTGCAGTGCTCGGCGGCGTCTCATCTGGTAGTCCGAACCCATGACTGTCCCCTCTTCGACTTGTGTGACGAGCCAAAGAGATCTGACCGGCAAGCGATCCCGGCGACAATGGTCCGGACAAAAGAAGTGCCCGGCCGGGCGCGGTTGCGCGCCCGACCGGACATCACCGCGGGATCAGCGGAACAAACCAGAGCCGAGTGTGTGGCTGTTGAAGAAGTTCCAGATCACGTCCTGGGCCTTCACCGTCTGCGTCGCCGAGCCGGGGCCGCTGTCCACGAGCTCGCCGGGCCAGGTGTGGCCGGCGCCGAGGATGCGGTAGTGGGTGACGGAGGCGTTGACGGCGCAGTTCTGCCACGAGAACTGGATCACGTCGGAGCCGATCGGGGTGCTGACCGGCGTCGCGGCGCAGTGGTTGTGGTTCGCCCAGTTCTGGGCCCAGTCCATGAGGTTGGGGATGGGCTCGCTGTGGCTGGTGCCGCCGTTGTACTCGATGGTCGGGTCGGCCGTGCCGTGGAAGTCGACGATCGGGGCGGGGACGCTCGACGAGCAGCCGACCGTGGTGCCGGGGTAGAAGGCGCCGGCGATCGTGGCGAAGGCGGCGATGCGCATCGGCAGCTGGCAGGCCAGCAGCGACACGAAGCCGGCGCCGTTGGACTTGCCGGTGGCGAAGATGCGCAGCGGGTCCACGCACAGCGTCGCCTGCAGGTGGTCGAGCAGGTCGCCGACGAAGCGGACGTCGTCGACGCCCGGCGCGGCGTACGGCGCGCTCTGCCAGGCGCGCTGGTCGGCTTCGCCCTTGGCGCCCACGGGGTAGACGGCGATGGTGTCGAGGCCGTCGATGCCGGAGAACTCTTCGATGTCGCTGCCGTCGCCCTTGCGGCCGTGGAACGCCATGACCACGGGCATCGGGTGACCCGGCTGGTAGTTCGCGGGCAGGTGGATCAGGTAGTCGCGGGAAAGCCCGCCGGAGGTGATGGTCTGCGTGACCGTCTGGCCGAGCGGCAGCGAGGTCGAGTGCGCGGTGCAGCCCGTCGAAACCCGGGGGTAGTTGCGCACGGAGGGGGTCGCGGACGCGGTCTGCGGGACGACCGCCGTGGCGGTCAGCGCAAGCGCGGCGACAGCGGCGAGCTTGGCGAATCTCATTCAGAGCACCTCGTCGAGGAAGGACCGGAGCCGGTCACTGCGGGGGGACTCGAAGAACTCGGTGGGGTGGGCGGCTTCCACGAGCCGTCCTTGGTCGAGGAACACGACCTGCTCGGCGACCTCACGGGCGAACCGCATCTCGTGCGTCACCACGATCATCGTCATGCCGCGGGAAGCCAGGTCGCGCATCACGGCGAGCACGCCTTTCACGAGCTCGGGGTCGAGTGCGGACGTCGCTTCGTCGAACAACATCACCTCGGGGTTCATCGCCAGCGACCGCGCGATGGCCACGCGCTGCTGCTGACCGCCCGAGAGCTGGGAGGGCCGGCGGTTCTCGTACGCCGCGAGCCCGACCGCGGCGAGGTTCGCCCGCGCGGTCTCCACAGCTTCGTCGCGAGACACGCCGAGCACCTGCTGCTGGGCGAGCGTCACGTTGTCGAGCACCGTGTGGTGCGGGAACAGGTGGAAGTTCTGGAACACCATGCCGACGCGGGTGCGGATGCGGTCGACGTCGGCGCCCTTGTCGGTGATGGCCTGGTCGCCGATGAAGATGCGCCCGGCCGTCGGGATCTCCAGCAGGTTGGTGCAGCGCAGCAGCGTCGACTTGCCGGAACCCGACGGGCCGATGATGCACGTGGTGGTGCCGCCCGGGGCTTCGAGCACGATGTCGTGCAGCACCGGGGTGTTCCCGAAGGTCTTGTCGATGTGCTCGTAGCGGACGGTCGTCCCGGTGGTGGTCACGGCGTCGGCCGCCGCGGTGCTCGCCCGCGTCATACGAGAGCCTCCTCGGTGCGCACGGCCGCCGGCGTGGTCGCCGCGGCGGGCCGGCCTTCGCGCATCCGCTTGTCCCACTTGTTCACCACGTAGGTGAGCGGCACGGTGATCGCGAGGTAGAACAGGCCCGCGGCGACCAGCGGTGAGAGCGAAGCGTTGTTGGTGGACGTGTCCTGGGCGATCGCGAACATCTCCCGCTGCCCGGCGGCGAGGCCCAGCAGGTAGACCAGGGCCGTGCTCTTGATGACCAGGATGAACTGGCCGGTGAGCGCCGGCAGCACGCGCCGGAACCCGATCGGGATCACGATGAGCCGCATGGTCTTCGTGTGCGACATCCCGAGGCTGCGCGACGCTTCGACGATGCCCTTGTCGACGCTCTGGAAGCCCGAGCGGAAGATCTCCGCCATGTAAGCGCCTTCCATGAGCCCGATCGCGAGCGCCGCGTAGCCGTAGGTCCAGTTGCCGAACATCGTGAGCCCGGCCAGTGGCAGGCCCTGGCCGATGAGGTAGATGCTCAGGATGTGGGGCAGGCCGCGCAGGATGTCGACGTACCAGCGGCAGGGCAGGCGCAGCACGCGGAAGCGGGACATCAGGCCACTGGCGAGGAAGATGCCCACCACGAGGCCGATCGCGCTCGCGAGCACGGTGAGGAACAGGGTGTTCAGCAGCCCCTCCTTCAGCAGCGTGGGGAGCGTGCTGCCGATGAGGTCGAGGTCGAAGAACGTGTCCCAGATTTGTTTCAGACCGTCCATGGCGCTGTCCTTTCAGGACCCGTCGGCAGCGGTGACGCCGGGGCGCTGCTGCATGCCGGGGTAGGCCTTGAGCATGTCGTCCGGGATCGCGACGCCCTTGGGGTTCCACTTGTCGAACAGCTTCGTGTACGTGCCGTCGGCGATCACGGCCTTGAGCGCGTCGTCGAGCGCTTTCTTCAGCTCGGGCTTGTCCTTGGCGACCGGGAACGCGGTCATGCCGCTGGTGATCGCCGGCGAGGCCTGGTAGTCCGGGTGCTTCTCCAGGAGGTCGTTCGTGGTCGCGACGCCGGTGAACAGCCCGTCGACCTGGCCGGCGGTGAGCGCGTTGGAGCTGGCCGCGATGTTGGGGAACTCCTTGACCGTCACGGTCGGCACGCGCTTCTTCACGAGCGGGATCAGCTCGCTGCCGCGGGTGATCGCGATGGTCTTGCCGCCCGAAGCGTCCACAGTGGTCAGTGGCGCGCTCTTGCGGGAGATCAGCTGCGCCTGCCCGTAGTTCACCGCGGTGGTGAAGTCGGTGACCTCCTGGCGCGGCGGCGTGACGAGCGTGCCGAACGCGGCGGAGTCGTACTTGTGGTTGCGGATGTTGGGCAGCATGCTCGCGAAGTCGGTCGCGGTGTAGTCGGCGGTCAGGTTCATCTTCTGCGCCATCGCCTGCGTGAGCTCGATGAGGAAGCCGGCGGGCTTGCCGCCGTCGATGAACGACGTCGGCTTGTCGTCGGAGCGGAAGGCGAAGTGGACCTTGCCGGGGGTGGCGGTGCCGAGCGGGTTGGCGGCCTGGTCGTCGCTGCCACCGCAGGCGGTCAGCGTGAGGCCGGCCGCGAGCACGAGGGTGGCCACTCCGAGACGGCGTCGGGTCGGGGCGGTCATGGCGTCTCCTGGGGAATGCGGGTGAGGGTGGGGGCGGACTGGCGTTCCGGCAGGTCGAGGAACTCCTGCAGGAAGCCGCTGATGCGCTCGACGGTGGCTTCCACCAGCCGAGCACCGATCTCGACGGACGACTTGGTGGCGTCGCCGAGCGTGCCGGTCTTGCTCAGGTCGTGATAGGACTGTGGAAAGTGGATCCCCGGCCGCGAGCGGCTGAGCTTGCCCGCCTGGTCGAGGTCGTCGAAGGTGGAGCTGCCGGGGGTGAGCCGCTCGGGGAGCACGAGGTCCGGGTCGGCGAACATCGCCTGCGAGGTCTCGATTTCGCTGGAGTGGCCGCCGATCCGGCTTTCGGACAGCTTCGACACGAGGTCCGAGACCACGGGCGTGATCCCGCTCCACGCGATGTGCAGGTCGGGCAGGTCGGTGCGCAGCCGCGTGACGGCGACCTCGACCGTGGCGTTGTTGCCGCCGTGGCCGGTGAGCACGTAGACCTTGCGCCAGCCGTGGCGGTGCAGGCTGGTGACGAGCTCCACGATCACCTGCTGCAGCGTGATCGGCGACAGCGTGAGCGTGCCGGGGAAGGCCATGTGGTGCTCGGAGACCCCCACGGGGATCACCGGGGTCACCACGACCTTCGGTGAAAGGTGTTGCGCCACAAGGTCTGCGACGACCTCGGCCCGGGTGGTGTCGGTGCGCTGCGCGAGCCCGTGGCCGTGCTGCTCGGTGGCTCCGAGCGGCACGATCGCCACGGGGGCGTGCGGGCGCAGGTCGTCGATCTCGGGCCAGGTGAGATCGGCGAGGCGGTGTGAACGTGGTGCGATCGGCATGGTGTCTTTCCCGGTCATTCGGCCCGCCCGAGCTGGCGGGCCACTTCGGTGCGGAGTTGTTCGAGGTGGTGGCGGGTGTGTTCCTCCGCGGCGGCCGCGTCGCCGGAGCGCACGGCGTCGAAGATGGCGAGGTGCTCCTCGTAGTCGCGCCGGCGGTCCTCGATGAGGGCACGCAGGGCTTTCTGCTCCCGGCCACGCGCGGCGAGCAGCGAGTCGACGACCTCGAAGAGCACCTGGTTGCCCGAACCGCCGGCGAGCTCCCGGTGGAAGTTCAGGTGCGGCCGGTGGTCGGTGCTGTCGCGCTTGGCCGTGTCGAGCGCGAGCTCCAGGCGCTGCAGGCTTTCCTCACTGCGGTTGATCGCGGTCAGCGCGGCGATGCCGGGCTCGATCGTGAGCCTGGCGTCGACGAGCTGGAGGATCAGCTCGTCCTTCATCGGCGCGGAGTTCGGGTTCGGCATGAGCGTGCGGTGGACGCCGTCGCCCACGTAGATGCCCGAGCCGTGGCGCATGCGGACCGCGTCGGTGGTCTGCAACCGGCGCAGTGCTTCCCGGATCGTCGGCGTGGTCACGGAGAACCGCTCGGCCAGCACGCGCACGGTCGGCAGGCTGTCGCCCGGCGCCAGTCGCTCGTCGGCGATCAGCTCCAGCAGCCCCGCCACGAGCTGTTCGGACAGCCCGGGTTTCGGGTGCGCTTCGGTCATCGGTGACTCCGTTCTGCGAGTGAATTGACTAAATCACTTGCTCAATTTGAAGTCAAGGATTTCGCGACGAACGTGCATGAGCGCAGTTCGGGAGGGTTTGGGGCGATCTTCGAGCGCGCGGGCTACGCCGTGCCGGCGGTGGCGAGGCGCCGCGCGGCGATGTCCTTCGCGGTGCGTTCGAAGGCCTTCAGGTCCGGCGTCGGCGTGCCCGCGGCGCGGCCCAGCACGAGCGTGGTGCCGGCCTGGCCGACGACCGGAACGGCCACCACGGCGTCGCCGATCCGGCTCGCGGCGCTCTCGCCGACAACGACGACGAGCTGGCCGAGCGCGACGCGGTCGACGATCTCGTCGAGCGACACCGGCGGGCACGTCGCGCGGTAGGCGTCGACGCGGCGCAGCTCGTCGAGGGGGACGGCCGCGCGCGTCGCGAAGGGATGGGACGCGGGCAGGAGGGCGACCGGCGATTCGACGGCGAGCTCCGTGGTCGCGAGTCCGGTGGTGTCCGAGGACGCGCAGAGCACGGCGACGTCGGCGGTGCCTTCGCGCAGCGCTCGGGTCTGGTCGGTGGTGAACAGCAGCTCGACCGGTGCGGCGGAGGGGCGGTGCGCGTAGGCCTCGAGCAGATCGGACAGCAGGCCCGCTCCGGTGCCGGAGCGGACGGCGACCACGAGGCTCGCCGGCCGGGCCGCGCGCTGGGCGCGCCGCACCGCGGTGTCCACGGCGGCCAGCGCCGCGCGGCTCTCGGCGAGGAAGACCTCGCCGGCTTCGGTGAGGGAGACGCGACGGCTGGTGCGGTCGAACAGCCGCACGCCGATGCGCCGTTCGAGCCGGGCGATCGCACGCGAGAGGGGCGGCGCGGCGATGCCGAGCCGCTCGGCGGCACGGGCGAAGTGCAGCTCCTCGGCCACCGCGACGAAGTAGGCCAGCTCGCGCGTCTCCAGGCGATCCATACCTCCAGGGTAATGATCGCCGCCCGGACGGTCATCGTTCCGCAGGTCACGCGGGGGTTGGCTGGAAACGTCCCCCAGAGAAAGGCCATTTCCGTGAGTGACGAACGCGCGGTCCAGGGGGTCCTGGCCCGCTATGTCCGCGCGACCGACCGGCGTGACGGCGCCGCGCAGGGCGCGCTGTTCACCGACGACGCCGAGGTCCGGATCCACGTCCGGACCGGCCCCGGCACGTACGAGCAGATCGGCGAGCCGTTGATCGGCGGCGCCGGGGTGCGGTACGCGGTGGAGAACTTCATGAAGCCACACCCCGAAGGCGGCACCGGGCACCACGTGACGGCGGACCACCTCATCGAGGTCGACGGCGACCGGGCGCGGTTGTCGGCGCAGTACGTGGTGTTCGAGACGCGCACGCTGCCGTCGCCGGTGGTGCGGCCCATCGAGTCGGGCTACTACGAGACCGAGCTGCGCCGCGTCGAGTGGAAGATCTCCCGCCACGACGTGCTGGGCGATCTTCCGCTGGAGCCGGAGGCGTGAAAGCCGTGGTGCACCACCGGTTCGGCGGGCCGGAGGTGCTGGAGCTCGCCGAACTGCCGGACCCGAAGACGAATCTCGACGGCGTGCTGGTGCGCGTGAAGGCGGCGGCGCTGAACCCCGCGGACCTCGGCGTGCAGGCCGGCGCGATGGCCGACGCCCTCGAAACGTACTTTCCCGCGGTGCCGGGGTGGGACATCGCGGGCGTCGTTGAGCGAGCGGGTCCGGCGGCGCCCGAGTTCTCCCCTGGCGACGAGGTGATCGGGTACGTCCGCGGGGACGTCGCCCATCGCAATGGCGGGTACGCGGAGAAGGTGGCCGCCGACGTGCGGATGTTGGCGCGCAAGCCTTCTCGGCTGTCGTGGGCCGAGGCGGCCGGGTTGCCGCTGGGTGGGCTGACCGCGTTGCAGGCGGTTCGGGCTCTCGGCTTGTCCGCGGGTGAGACGCTGCTGGTGCACGCGGCCGCGGGTGGCGTGGGTTCGCTCGCGGTGCAGCTCGCGGTTTCGCGGGGGGTGCGGGTGATCGGGACGGCTTCGGAGGCGAATCACGCGTATCTGCGGTCGCTGGGTGCCTCGCCGGTTGGCTACGGCTCGGGTCTTGCCTCGCGGGTCCGCGCGCTGGCTCCGGGTGGTGTCGACGCCGTGCTCGACACCACCGGCCGGGGCGCCCTTTCGTCCACTCCGGACCTGGCCGCGCCGGACGTGCGGGTCGCGTCGATCGCGGAGTTCTCTTTCCCCGGCACCATTCCGGTGTTCGCTCGCCTCGACGGGCGGGACCTGCTGACGTTGGTGGAGCTGGCCGAGGCGGGCACGCTCTCGGTGCGCGTGGCGCGAACGTTCCCTCTGGACCAGGCGGCCGAGGCGCAGCGGTTGCTGGCTGAGGGTCACGCGCCGGGGAAGGTCGTGCTGGTGTGCGACTGACCCGGCGAGGCGGCGCGGACCGGGGCTGTGGTGAGGGGAGTCAGGCGGAACACGCTTCCTGAAGCGGTGATCGCTCAGTCGGGTTCGGCGCGGGCGTGGTTCACTCGGCGCCGGAACTCAGGAAGCGAGTCGAACCATGGTGCGCATCACGGCGCCGGGCTGGAGTGTTGACGTCGGGGACGACGAGGTGGTGTTCGGGCGTGCGCTGCGGCCCGGGGAGGGCGAACCGGACCTGCCGCGGGTGTGGGCTGGGCGGGGGCTCGGGCTGCGCGACGAGGACGTGCCCGCGTTCGTGGGGGCGCTGGGTGAGGTGATGGCGACGGCGCAGTTCTGGCACGCGCCGCGGTCCGGAGCGGGGCGCGGCAGCGAGCAGATCTGGTCGGTTCCCCTGACGCGTAACGGGTTCACGTACGTCACCGGACCGTGCGGACGGTGGAACAACACCGCGGGGCACCGGCCGGCGGAGACGTTCTCGGTGGCACTGGCCGACGTGCGCGGGCTGCGGATCCGGCTGGCGGCGCACCTGCACACGGGGTGATCACGCCCGGCGTTTGACCAGGAAGACCGCGTGCTGGATGTGGCCGTCGACCGGGCCGGACTGGTCGGTCAAGCGGTAGCCCGCGCGTTCGTACATCGTGATGTTGCGCTTGCTCGCGGCGCCCGTGAAGAGCTCGAAGCGGTCCGCCGACGCGGGCGCCTGGCTCTCCACCTGCTCCAGCAGCCGCCGGCCCAGGCCGTGCCCGGCGAGGTCGGGCGCGACCATCAGCCGCCCGACTTCCCAGGCGCCGTCCTCGAGCCGCCCGCGCACCGCGCCCACCAGGCGCGGACCCTGCCGCAACACCCACACGCGCCACGTGCGGATCCACTCGCGGACCTCGTCGAGCGTCTCGTGGAGCGCGGGGATCTCCAGGGTGTTGTTGAGCAGGGCTTCCTGAACCCAGCAGCACCGCTGCAGCACCATCAGTTCGGCGGCGTCGTCGGCGGTCGCTTCGAGGAGGCGGAGGTTCACGATGCCTGTTTAGCGGTCGGGAGGCCGGCAGCGCAATCGAGTTCGAGCGGCGTTCGGGAACGGTCCCCGCGGCGGACGGTGATCGGGCAGGATGGGTGCCATGGGGGACAACGATTCCGACCGCACGCCCGGGACAGCTCGCGAAGACGAGGTGATGCCGGCTTTGGTCCAAGCCATCGTCCGGGAGGCGCCGCGCGTGGCGGCCGCGGTGCCGGTGACGGCCGCGGCCGCGCTCGGCCGATGGCGTGGCGGGCAGGAACACCGCGCGCGGCCCGGGGAGCCCGAAGCGATCCGGGCCTTGCGGGGGCTGCCGGTCTGGATCGTGGAACGCGTGCACGGGGCGCTGGAGCTCACCGTGCGCGCATTGCCGCCGGTGGCGGGCGCCGCGGCGGGTCTGGGCGACCGCGTTACCGGGACGTTCGCCTTCGGGTCCTTGAACACCGAGGCCGAGGCGTTGCGCGAAGCCCGATTCTTCGATACTTCCCGGCCGGGTGCGGTGGAGGTGATCGCCGGCCTGGTGTCGCGGCTGGTCGAGCACGAGGCCGTGGCCGGGTCGCTGGGTGCGGACGCAGCGGGCGACGAAGAGGCGGTCGCCGCGGCGCACGGGGCGGCATACCTCGCGGTGGCCGTGGTGACGGCGGCCGGCGTGCTGGGCGATGCCGCGTACGACAAGGTCGCCGCGCAGATCGGGCTCGGGCTGGGCGTGGCGTCGGCTCTTCTGCCGAGCCGGAGCATGCCCGTGGTGTACGAGGAGGCGGTGCTTGCCAAGAAGCGCGCCGAGTACCGCTTGCCGGCCTTCGGCTCTATGCAGGTGGCCGTGCGCGACCACGTGTTCGCACTGGCCGAGGGACCGGTCGCCGAGCCAGGCGAATTCGCGGACAACGGACTGGTCGAAGTCGTCGACGGTGGAGTGCTCGTGCGGACCGGGCGGGAAACCGGGGTGCTGGAAGTCCGGATGCGGGTACTCGCCGAGCCACCGGCGAAGATCGACACGCAGGGCTGGCACGAGGTTGCGGAGGTCAGCTGGCCGGCTCGCCGCGGCGACGCGACCTTCGTGGGACCGAAGCACTACAACCACCGTCGGATCGCGACACCGCCGCGGCCGGGTGACCTGCGGGTGCGGGTGTACGCGTACGGCCGCGACGACGTCGAGACCGAGAACTACGAGCTGGTCGTGTGGGAAGCGCCGCCGGCACCGGCCGTGGTCCACGCGCGAGCCGACCGGCTGGGCCACCGGCTGCGCGGCGAACCGGAGCCCCCAGGGGTCGACCTACCCGAGGCGGCGTACCGGTGGGTCAGCCAGAGTGCACTGTCGGAGGGAGCGACCGTGACTGTGGTCGTGGGGCTGACGCTGCGGGAGGTCTTGCAGGCGTTCGGCGCGGACATCCGGGAGCCGGAACCGATCGAGGACCTGCTCGACTCGGACCTCGAGTTCGGCCCCTGGGTGACGGCGTCCGAAGTGGACGGAATCGTGCTGGCCATCGAGGAGAACGGGATTCGTGGCGCGCAGCGCGAGGTGCTGGCCGAACTGTCGCGAGAAGGACGCGCCGCGAGCATGTTCTGGAACGTCAACGCCGTCAGCCGGCTCTCCTTCGCTCGCGACGGCGAACTCCTCGCCTCGGACGAACTCGGCCGCTCGCTCGGCGACGATCCGGAAGTGGCCGCCGCCGTCGAGGGGCTGGACTTCCACGATTGGCGGGACCGGTATGAGAAGGGCCTGGTGGCCGTCGAGCGGTTCACCGGCCGGGGGCTCACGGTGGAGGACTTCGACGAGATCCAGGAGGCCGGCATGGGTTATCCCTTGGCGGACCTGTGACGGCCGGGCGGGTCACGCCATCGGGGTGAGGTGACACTGGAGGGCATCAACTTCGAAGCACTCCGTGCCTTCGTCGCGGTCGCCGAGGAGGGGCAGTTCCGGCTGGCGGCCGGGCGGCTGGGGATCAGCCAGCAGGCCGTGTCGAAGCGCGTGGCGGGGCTGGAGGGCGAGCTGGGGGTCGTGCTGTTCGAGCGGGTCGCGGCCGGGGCGTCGCTGACGGCGGACGGGCGGACGTTCCTGCCGCGCGCGAAAGCCGTGCTGAGTGCGGTCGCCGAAGCGGTGGAGTCGGTTCAGCGGGAGACGCGGCCGTTGCGGGTCGACGTGCTCGGGCGGCGGCTGGCGGCGGCCGAGCTGTTCCGGGAGTTCCACCGCGACCACCGTGAGGTGCCGATGGAGATGCTCACGTCCGGCGGCGCGGCCGAGACGCTGCGGGAGCTGCGCGCGGGCGCGGTCGACGCCGGGTTCACGTACCTGCGTGAGCCGCCGGAGGGCCTGAAGCACGTGTACGCGTACCTAGAGCCGTTGCAGATCGTGGTCGGGCCGGAGCACCCGCTGGCCGGGCGGCGGGAGGTGCGCCTGGCCGAGGTCGCCGAGCACCGCGCGTGGGTGCCGGGGATCCGGGGCGGCAGCGAGTGGGAGGGCTTCTACGCCGAGCTGTCGGCGGAGTTCGGCGTGGACGTCGACCCGGCCGGGCCGAACTTCGGGCTCGAAGCGCTGCTCGACACGCTGGCGGAGTCGCGCACGCTGCTGACGTTCGTCGGCGAGAAGATCCGCATCGCGTGGCCCGAGCGGCACGAACTGCAGCGCATTCCGGTGGTCGAGCCGGTGCCGTGTTACCCGTGGTCACTGGTGTGGCGTCCGGGGACCGGTCACCGCGGGCTGGCCGAGCTGGTCGCGTTCGTGCGGCGCGGGTGGGCCGGCCCGGCCGGAGCGAGCTGGGTGCCCGGCCACGTCCGCCGTGATTTGGTCAAGGGCGCGCGATCATCGTGAAGCCGGCGCCGAACGGGTCGGTCACGGTCGCCATCCGCCCGTACGGCGTCCCCTCCACTGAAGCGACTTCGCCGCCCGCGGTGCGGACCTTGGTGGCTGCTGCGTCGGCGTCGGCGACTTCGAACGTGGTGGCCCAGGCCGAAGTGGTGGCGTCCCGGAGGGTGAAGATGCCGCCGACCTCGTGGCCGTCGGGCCGGCGCAGGAAGGTGAAGTCGGCGTCGGGCAGGTCGGCGTTGCCGTCGAGCGTGAAGCCGAAGACGGTGCAGTAGAACTTGCGGGCGTCGGTCGCGTCGGGAGTGACGAGGTCGTTGCGCACGAGGGTGTCGGGCTCGTTGACCAGGCGGGCGCCGGGGAAGGCGTGCCCCTCCCACAGACCGAACGGGGCGCCGGACGGATCCACGGCGAGCGCGGCTCGGCCGCGGTCCCCGACGTCGTGCGGTTCGCGCAGCAGCGTCCCGCCGGCCGCGGTGACGGCTTCGGCGGTGGCGGCGCAGTCGTCCGTCGCGAGGTGGACCTGCCAGCCGGGCAGGGGGTCGGCCGCGTGGTGCAGACCGGCGACGGGGAGGCCGCGCAGGAGGCAGTCGCCGCCGTCGAAGTCCCAGCCGAAGACGGCGCCGTAGAAGGCCCGCGCGCGATCGAGGTCGGGCACGGCCAGGTCGATCCAGGTCGGCGTGCCCAGCGGCTGGTTGGTCTCGACGGGGCTCATCGGAATCCTTTCGACGTCGTGGTTGCGAACGGTAGAACCCCATCCGGCCAGTTTCCGGCCTGATTTGCCCGGTTCGCGGCTACCCTGGCGTCCTCGACGCGGAAGGGGTCCCTCATGGCAGAGCTGGTGCGCACCGACGGCGGCTTCGCCCTCGTGCTGCGCCGCACGTTCGCGACGTCACCCGAAGACGTCTGGGCCGACGTGACGCAGCCGCACCGCACGGCGCTGTGGTTCGGGCCGTGGGAAGGCGAAGGCGCGCCCGGGAAAACGGTCCGGGTGCCGATGGTGTTCGAGGAGGGCAAGCCGTGGATCGACATGCGCGTCGACGCGTGTGAAGCACCGCAGCGGCTGGCGTTGCTGGGCATGGAGGACGCCGGCGGGTGGCCGATGGAGCTGCTCGTGTCCGAAGTGGAGGACGGGACCGAGCTGCGGCTGGTGCACCACCTGACGAGCACCGACGGGATCGGCGAGATCGGGCCCGGCTGGGAGTACTACCTCGACCTGCTGGTCGCCGCGCGCGACGACTCGGTGCGGCCGTCGTTCGACGAGTACTACCCGGCGCTGAAGGCGTCGTTCGAGGCGTTGCGCGCGTAGTTCGGGGAGTCACACCCCAGCATGTGGGATCGGGTGGCACAACGCCTGGCCGCCACCGCATTCTGGAGTGTCGCTCCGACTACGAAATGGCAGGCAGGATGAGCTCGTCGCCGCTCGACAACCCGGTGTGGGCAGCGCTGACCGGACCGCACGCGCACTTGGCCGAGCAGAAGGGCCAGGTCCTGCGCTACCCCGCGGACGTCGCGCCCTTCGTCGCCCTGCCGGATCAGCCGGACGACCAAGTCTGGCGTGACATCGCCGACCTCGCCGGACCTGGTGCCACGGCTGTGATCGCCGGCGCGACGGGTCCCGCGCCCGCGGGCTGGACCGTGCTCGGCGAGACGCCGGGCGTGCAGCTCGAGGGCACCGGCCTGACCGTGGCTCCCGACGCGGAAGCCGTCCGCCTGACCGCAGCCGACGTGCCCGAGATGCTCGACCTCGTCGCCCGCACGCAGCCCGGCCCGTTCCTGCCGCGCACCATCGAACTGGGCACCTACCTGGGCATCCGGCGCGACGGCGCCCTCGTCGCGATGGCCGGCGAACGCTTCCACCCGCCGGGCTGGACGGAGATCAGCGCGGTCTGCACCGACCCGGCGTTCCGCGGCCAGGGCTTGGCGGCGCGGCTCATCCGCGCGGTCGCGGCGGGCATCCGCGAACGCGGGGAGCTGCCGTTCCTGCACGCCGCCGCGTCGAACGTCGGCGCGATCCGGCTGTACGAGCACCTGGGCTTCAAGCTGAACCGGACGTTGGTGTTCCTCGCGGTGCGGGTGCCCGAATCGGACAAGCGCTAGTTTCCGGCGACTGGCGAGAATCCGGCGGAAGACGGCGATCCAGCCGGTTCCGGGCGGTGAAACGCGAGGGCTAGCGTCAAGGCCGTGAGCAAAGTCTTCCTGTCGATCCACGTGCTGGCGGCGATCCTCGCCGTCGGGCCCGTGGCCGTGGCCGCCAGTATGTTCCCCGCCGCCCTGAAGCGGGGTGATCGCTCGACGTTGGTGCTGCTGCACCGCATCTGCCGCGTGTACGCGTGGGTGTCGATCGCCGTGCCGGTGTTCGGTTTCGCCGTCGCCGGGACGATGAAGGTGACGGGCCAGACGTGGGTGCTCGTCTCGATCGCCCTGACCGCGGTGGCCGCGGTGGTGCTGCTGGTGTTCGTGCTGCCGGGTCAGCGGGCCGCGCTGGCGGGACCTTCGGGTGACGGCGCGGTGCCGGCCGAGACAGCCGGGTCGTCTGTGGCGACCGCGTTGGACACCCGCGTCGCCGGCCGGCTGGCCATGACGACGGGGGTGTTCAACCTGCTGTGGGCCGTGGTCACGGTGCTGATGATCGTGCGGCCGGGTTCGTCTACCGGAGTGTGAGGCTCGCCAGCACGGAGGCGAGCTCCGCGGAGTGGATGAGCGGCCCGACGTGCGACGCTTCGAGCGAGTGGACGTCGAACGGGTTGTCGGGCGTGCGTGCGTCGGCCTCCTTGATGAAGGTGTCCTGCAGGGCCAACGGCATGCTCTCGTCCCGGGTGAAGCGCACGTAGGTGTGCGGCACCCGGCCCCAGGTGGCGGCGTCGATGACGTCGTCACCGCCGTCCAGGCTCTCGTCCGGATCCATGCCGGCCAGGAACGACAGCAGCTCGGCGTCGGTGCCGTCGGCCAGAATCGCCCGCTTCAACGCGGCGAGCTGCGTCGCGTCGGCGGTGCGCCAGTTCATGCGCAGCACACCGAGCTGCCCCGGATCACCGACCCTGACGGTGGCCGCTTCGAGAAGCGCTGTCGGAACGTGGGCCGGGTCCTGCAGGTAGTGGGCGGGGTTGCCGGTCACGCAGCACCACGCCGTCAGGTACACCGTGCGCGCCAGCAGGTCCGGCACGGCGTTCGCGACGCTCGTGACCGCCATCCCACCCCGGCTGTGCCCCACGAGGATCACCGGACCGTGCTCGTGCACCCGCCGGACCACGTCCGTCAGCGCCGCCACCACCTCGGCGTGGGTCACGCCCGCCAGCGGCGAGGGCTCGGTGGCGAACGTCTCCAGGTCCTGTGCCTGGTACGCCGCCGAGAACCCCGCCGCACCGTGGCCGGGCAGGTCGACCGCGAGCGAGCGGTGGCCGAGCAGCGCGAGCTCGCGCTGCAGTGAGGTGAAGCAGCGGCCGGGGGCGTTCGAACCGTGGACGAGGACAAAAGTGGGTGCCATCTCGGCGATTCTGCCCGAATCGGGCGGGCCGCCGTGGCGGTTTTGTCGAGTCCGTGGCGGCCTCAGGCCGTGGCGATGCTCCCTCCGCCGTCGACGCGCAGGACCTGGCCGGTGATGAATCCGGCGTCGTCGGAAAGCAGGAAACAGATGGCGTGGGCGATCTCCGCCGGCCGCCCGAGCCGGCCGACCGGCAGCTTCTCCAGGAACCGGGTTTCGCCTTCGGACCCGGCGGGGGTGCCGCGACGGAACAGCTCGGTCTCCGTCGGCCCGGGCGCGACGGCGTTCACGGTGATGCCGCTGGCCCCGAGCTCCCCGGCCCAGATGGCGGTGGCGGTCTCGAGCGCCGCCTTCGACCCCGCGTAGGTGGTGCGGTTCGCGGTGCCGAGGGTGACCATGCTCGTGACGTTCACGATCCGGCCGCGCCCGGCGGCGAGCATCCCGGGCAGCACGGCCTGGGTCACCTGCACCGCGGTGCGGAAGTTGAGGTCGTAGGCGTGGGCGATGTCGTCGAGGTCGATCGACCCGAGCGGCGCCAGCTTGGCGAAGCCGACGTTGTTCACCACCGCGTCGACGGGACCTTCCGCGAGGACCTTGTCGAGCGTCGCGGCGGTGGCGTCGCGGTCGCCGAGGTCGACGGCGTGGAAGCTGCCGGGGAATTCGGCCGGCGCGGTGCGCGCCAGGCCGATCGGGTGGTGGCCCTCGGCGGCCAGCCGGTCGACGACGGTCCGGCCGATGCCCTTCGACGTCCCGGTGATCAGCACTCGCATGACTAATGACTCCTCTTGTTTTGCTCGGTTGCTCCATGACGGTAATGTTCTGGACGAGCCGTGGGAAATGTCCTTCGCGTTATGACGGTATGCCGCGGCGATCATGGTGGGAGGTCCTCGTGACGACGATGCAGCAGCTCAAGGTGCTCCTGGCCGTGGCCGACCACGGCGGTTTCACGGCGGCGGGCGAGCGCCTCGGCATGGCGCAGCCCGCGGTGAGCCGCTCGATCGCCTCGCTCGAAGCCGAGCTCGGTGCGCCGCTGCTCACCCGCCAGCGCACCGGCGTCACCCTCACCGAAGCCGGCGAACGCGCCGTCCGGCGGGCGCGCGAGGCCGTGCGGCAGGTGGATCTGCTGCGCGCCGAGGTCGCCGAGGTCGCCGGCCAGATCACCGGGACGCTGCGGATCGCCAGCCTGCCCACCGCCACGGGCACGCGGCTGCCCGCCGAGCTGCGGGCGTTCACCGAACGCCACCCGCTCGTCGCGGTGCGCCTGATCGAGGGCAGCGACCAGGAGGTGCGCGACTGGCTCGACCTGGGGGTCGCCGACGCCGCCGTGGTCACGCTGCCCGCGCCCGGCCTGCGGACGGTGCTGCTCGACAGCCACGAGATGTGCGCCGTGCTGCCCGCCGGCCATCGGCTGGCGGAGCGCGAGGCCGTCTCCTACGCGGACCTCGCCGAGGAGCCGTTCGTCCGCCCGACGGGCGGCTGCGCGCAGGTGTTCTCGGCGGCCGCGGAGAAGGCCGGGGTTCACCTGGAGGCGACGTTCGAGGCCCGCGAGATGTCGGCCGTGCTGGAGATGGTGCGGGCGCGCCTGGGCGTGAGCATCCTGCCGTCGGTCGGCGTGCCGCGGCTCGACGGCACCGTGCTGCGGCCCTTGGTGCCGCGCACGCCGCGGACCGTCGCGGTGGCCGTGAGCGCGAGCGCTTCACCGGCCGCGCGGGCGTTCCTGGACGAGCTCCGGGGCGGGGCCGACCAGGTCTGAGGTCCATTGTGGAGGGTCTCCTTTCAGGCTGCCTTTAGGGGCGCTTAGGGGTCGTTGGGCGGCTGCCGGGCGGGCTAGCTTGGTGCGTCGGGGGACCCGGTCGGCGTGACCTCGTCCCGTTGTGACAGACGTTCTGACAGACGTTGTGACAGACGGAAAGGCGGTGGGACGACATGGTCGCCCACGCGGAAGACGCCTGGTTTCGGCGGTTCCACGCGGCGCCGGAGGCTCGGGCGCGGTTGGTGTGCCTGCCGCACGCGGGCGGGTCGGCCAGCTTCTACTTCCCGGTTTCGCGGGCCCTGGCGCCGGATGTCGAGGTGCTCGCCGTGCAGTACCCCGGACGGCAGGACCGGCGGCACGAGCCGTTCCTGACCACGATCGACGCCATGGCCGACGCGGTCGCCGAGCTGCTGCGCGACAAGACGGACCGGCCGTTGGCGTTGTTCGGCCACAGCATGGGCGCGATGGTCGCCTACGAGGTGGCGCGGCGGCTGGAATCGTCGGGGGCCCCGGTGGACACGCTGTTCGTGTCCGGCCGGCGCGCGCCCTCGCGGCAGCGCGACGAGTCCGTGCACACGCGCACCGACGAAGGCGTGCTCGACGAGCTGCGCCGCCTGAGCGGGACCGAGATGGACCTGCTCGGCGACGAGGACGTCGTGCGCATGATCCTTCCCGTGGTGCGCAACGACTACCGCGCCGTGGAGACCTACCGGCACGTGCCGGGCCTTCCGCTCGCCACGCCGGTGGTCGCGTTCACCGGCACCGACGACCCGGTCGCCTCCGTGGCCGAGGTCCGCTCGTGGGCCGACCACACGGCGGCGGGCTTCGAGCTGGTGACGCTGCAGGGCGGGCACTTCTTCCTGACCCGCCACCAAGACGTGATTCTCCGGTATCTGGCTGATCGGCTCGTCGACAAGGGGCGTGTACATGTCTGAGGCACTGGCCGTAGAGGGAGCGTTCGGCAACCGGCTCGTGGAGCTGCGCGAGATCAAGGAGGCGGCGCGGCGCGGTCCCGACGACGCGGCGACCGTCCGGCAGCACGAGCGCGGAAAGCTGACCGCCCACGAGCGCATCGAGCTGCTGCTCGACCCCGGCAGCTTCACCGAGCTGGAAGCCCTGCGGCGCCACCGGGCGACGGGCTTCGGGCTCGAACACCGCCGCCCGTACTCGGACGGCGTGGTGTGCGGGTGGGGGACCGTGCACGGGCGCACGGTTTTCGTCTACGCCCACGACTTCCGCATCTTCGGCGGCGCGCTCGGCGAGGCGCACGCGCAGAAGATCCACAAGGTGATGGACCTCGCCGCGGCCGCGGGCGCGCCGCTCGTGTCGCTGAACGACGGCGCCGGCGCGCGGATCCAGGAGGGCGTGACCGCGCTCGCCGGCTACGGCGGCATCTTCCAGCGCAACACCCGGTGTTCGGGGGTGATCCCGCAGATCTCGGTGATGCTCGGCCCGTGTGCCGGTGGTGCGGCGTACTCGCCGGCCTTGACGGACTTCGTGTTCATGGTCCGCGAGACGTCGCAGATGTTCATCACCGGCCCCGACGTGGTGCAGGCCGTGACGGGCGAGGAGATCACGCAGAACGGCCTCGGCGGCGCCGACGTGCACGCCGGTACCTCGGGCGTGGCCGCGTTCGTCTACGACGACGAGCAGTCGTGCCTCGAAGACGTGCGGTACCTGCTGTCCTTGTTGCCCGCCAACAACAATGAGGCCCCGCCGGTCGAGCCGACCACCGACCCGGTCGACCGCCGGACGGACCGCCTGCTCGACCTGGTGCCGACCGACTCGGCGCGCGCGTACGACATGTGCGCCGTGATCGAGGAGATCGTGGACGACGGCGAGTTCCTCCAGGTGCACGCCGGCTGGGCGACGAACGTGGTGTGCGCGTTCGCCCGGCTCGACGGGCACGTGGTCGCCATCGTGGCCAACCAGCCGGCGGCGCTCGCGGGCGTGCTCGACATCGAGGCCAGCGAGAAGGCCGCGCGGTTCGTGCAGACGTGCGACGCGTTCAACATTCCGCTCGTGACGCTGGTCGACGTGCCCGGCTTCCTGCCGGGCGTGGACCAGGAACACGGCGGCATCATCCGGCACGGCGCGAAGCTGCTGTATGCCTACTGCAACGCCACGGTGCCGCGCGTGCAGCTCATCCTGCGCAAGGCCTACGGGGGCGCCTACATCGTGATGGACTCGCGCTCGATCGGCACCGACGTGTCGCTCGCGTGGCCGACGAACGAGATCGCCGTGATGGGCGCCGAGGGCGCCGCCAACGTGATCTTCCGCCGCGAGATCAAGGCGGCCGACGACCCGGAGACCGTCCGGCGGCTCAAGATCAAGGAGTACCGGACCGAGCTCATGCACCCGTACTACGCCGCCGAGCGCGGCCTGGTCGACGACGTCATCGAGCCCGCCCGGACGCGCGAGGTGCTGATCCGCGCGCTGACCATGCTGCGCACCAAGCACGCCGACATCCCGGCGCGCAAGCACGGAAACCCGCCGGTGTGATGAGCGGGCCAGTGGTGCGGATCGTGCGCGGGAACCCGACGGACGAGGAACTCGCGGCTTTGGTGGCGGTGCTGACCGCGCTTCAGGCGCCGCCCGAGCCGGTGGTCGAGGTGCAGGTGCCACGGCCACGCCGGCCGGTGCGCTTCGTGCCGGCGACGAGTTGGCAAGGGGTTCGCTGAGGGTCGCGCTGGGGGCCGCATCTGTGCCACGGATTGGTGGCGCGGGTGCGGCTCTCTTCTTTGCAGCGGATGGGTGTGCGCGCACGGTCGCGGCGACCTGGCGCGAACGGACTGCGTGCTCTCCCGGCGGTGCCGGTGCGGCTCTTATCTTTGATGCGAGGGAATTCAAGGAACCAAACGCCCCGCCTCTCTCGCGGCCGGGCCCGGTCACGCCATTCTCCGCTGACTCGCCCGAGGAATACATCTGCCGCGAGGCCAGTGCGGTTTTGCGGCTCACTGCACCAAAAGCAGCACCGAGCCGCACCCGTCTTCGGGGGTGCGGCGAAGCGAGGTGTGCTCTCCACAGCGTGGCGAGCACACCGTCCACAATGGTCGAGATCCGAACCGGGCCGGCAGGCGAAAGCTCCATACCCCCAAGCTACCGACCCCACTCGAACATCCGCACGATATCGATCGAGTGAATCAAGCGCGCACGGCGGTGCTGTCCAAATAGGTCAGCACGGCGCGGATGCGGCGGTTCTCGTCGCGGCTGGCTTCCAGGCCGAGTTTCGCGAAGATGTTGCTGATGTGGTTTTCCACTGCGCCCTGGGTCACCACCAGGGTCTTGGCGATGGCGGCGTTCGACAGACCCTGCGCCATCAGGCCGAGGACCTCGGTTTCGCGCGCGGTCAGGCCCTCCAGGGGATCGCGGCTGCGGGAGAGCATCTGGGCCACCACGTCGGGGTCGATGGCCGAGCCGCCGCCGGCGACGCGGCGGACGGCTTCCAGGAAGTCGGCGACGTCGGCGACGCGCTCCTTCAGCAGGTAGCCCACGCCGGAGGTGCCTTCGGCGATGAGGTCGACCGCGTAGCTGCCCTCGACGTACTGCGAGACCACCAGGACCGGCAACCCGGGAATCTCCTGGCGGGCGGCGATCGCCGCGCGGATGCCCTCGTCGGTGAAGGTGGGGGGCATGCGGACGTCGGCGATGACGAGGTCGGGGCGGTGCTCGCGGATGGCGACGAGCATGGCGTCCGGGTTGTCGACGGCGGCGGCCGTGGTGATGCCGACGTCGGCGAGCAGGCTTTGCACACCCGCGCGCAGGAGCACGGAATCCTCGGCGATCACGACACGCATGGAACAGCTCCTCAAAATCACCAGCGGACAGGGAGATCGGCACGCACGACGGTCGGCCCGCCCATCGGGCTGACCACCGTGAGCACGCCGTCGATCGTGGCGGCGCGGTCGGCGAGGCCGGCCAGCCCGCCGCCGGGGCGCACCGAGGCGCCGCCGCGGCCGTTGTCCATGATCTGGACGACCACGGTGTCGTCGTCGCGGGTCACGCGCACCGAGGCGCGGTCGGCGCCGGCGTGTTTGGTGATGTTCGTGAGCACCTCGCTCACGATGAAGTACGTCGTGGTCTCCACCGGCGCCGGCGGGCGCGGATCCACGGCGACCTCGACGTCGACCGGGATCGGCATGCGGGCGGTCAGCGACGACAAAGCCGCGTCGAGACCGCGGTCCTGCAGCACCGGCGGGTAGATCCCGCGGGCGAGGTCGCGCAGCTCGGACACGGCCAGCTTGGCGTCGGCGTGCGCGGCGCCGATGAGCTCGCGCACGGCGGCGGAATCGTCGGAGTCGAGCTTCAGCTGCGCGCGCCCCAGGCTCATCGCGACGGCCACGAGCCGCTGCTGTGCGCCGTCGTGCAGGTCGCGCTCGATGCGCTTGCGCTCGGCCTCCACGGCGTCGACGCCGCGCGCCCGCGAGTGCTGCAGGTGCTGCGTGCGCTCCTCCAGCTGCGCCGTGCGGTCCGGACCCAGCATCGACAGTGTGAACTCAGCGTGCAACGCCCCGATCCGCGGCGCCACGAAGATCCCGAACGGCGGCACCGCCACCGAGACGATCCCGGCCACGAACTCGACGATCCCCAGCGGCATCGCCACGAGCACGAACACGAGCTCGCGCCACGTCACCGGGTCCACCAGCCGCGCCTGCCACGCCGCCAGCAGGCCGTTGCCGTTGGGCTGTTTCCGCCGCGGCTGGGCCACTTCGACACCGAGCAACGTCCGCACCGACCGCCGCTCGAAGTCCGCGAAGCCGCGCATCACGCCCGTCGCGATCAGCGACAGGGGGATGCCCACCCACAGCATCGTCGTCGCGACCCCGACGATCATCGACACGAGGACGACCACGAACGCGAAGATCCGGACCGGGAAGTTCACGATGAGGAACCCGATCGTGCGGATCGCGTGGGGCCGCCGTGTCACCGGCATCGCGCGATCCGTTCGAACTCGGGCACGAGGTCGTCGAGCGTCGGCGTCGTGAGCATCTCGTCGCGGACCTCCAGGGCGCAGCTGCGGAACGACGGTTCCTCCAGGAGTCTCAGCAGTCCTGTTCGGACACTCCCCGGTGTGACGTCCTCCAGGTCCACCAGCAACCCGTTGCCCCGCTTGACCTGCGCGACGGCCGAACCGCGCTCGCTCCACGTGGTGCCGGGGATCACGAGCTGCGGCACGCCGTTGACCACGGCGTTGCCGATCGTCGCGCCGCCACCCTGGTGGATGATGGCCGAACAGCTCGCGAGCAGTTCGTTCATGGGCACGAAGTCGACCGCGCGCACGTTGTCCGGCACCTTCCGCACGGACGCCAGCTGGCCGGCGTTGAGCGTCGCGATCACCTCGACGTCGAGGTCGGCGAGGGCGTCGAGCAGGTCGGACACCGACGTCTCCTCGACGCCCAGCACCTGCCGGTTGGAGATCCCCAGCGTCAGCATCACCCGCGGGCGCGCCGGCTTCTCGAGCACCCAGCGCGGGATCGCCATCGGCTTGTTCTGCGGGATGAACCGCGCCGGCAGGTAGTCGACGTCGACGCCGTCGTAGCGCAGATAGGACGGGTGGCAGTCGATGGTCTTCAGGCCGTGGCGCAGGGTTTCGTCGTAGACCGCGCCGAACCGCGCGACCGCGCCCGACATCCAGTCCACGAAGGGATCCGGCGCGTCGGACCGCAGGTCGCGGTACTGCGCGTTGATGCGGGCCGTCTGGTCCATCGCGTACATCATCCGCAGGTGCGGCACCCCGATGGCGTGCGCGACGATCGGCGCGGCGTAGATCATCGGGTCCCACACCACGAGGTCCGGCTGCCACTGCCGCGCGAAGCGCACGAGCTCGTCGAGCAGCGAATCGGGCGTGGTCCAGCGGAACACGTCCACCCAGTGCTCGTAGACGTTGCGCACGTACTCCTCGGTGTACCGCTCGGGCCGGCTCTCGGAGATGCGGAACTCGCCCTGCATGGCGTTGTTGCCCTCGACCTGCAGCTGCCGGTGGCGCGCGATGTCGAGCTCGGTGCCGAACCACATCGCGTCGAGACCGGTCTCGGCGAACGAGGCCACCTCGCGCGGGTTGCACTGGCCGACGAACCGCACCTCGTGGCCGGCGGCCGCGAGCGCCCAGCCGACCGGCGCCATGCTGTAGACGTGCGTCCTCGTCGGGAAGACCATCAACATGACTCGCATGGGACGCACTCTCCGAACTGGCTCGACCTGCTGGCGGGAAAAAACGTTAGTGCGGACGCCGCGCGCGGCCGACCCGGCAACGCGCCGCTAGGGGTCGCGCACCCCTACCGCCCTTGCCTCGAAAAGTCCTTGTGGGCTAAGGAGAACAAAGACTTAGACCGGCTTTAGACGCCCCTTAGGGGCTGGTGACGACGACGCCGGTGCGGCTAGACATGAACGTGGGTCCGGCGGCAACCACCCGCCGGCCGAGGGAAACGAACGAGGTGATGAGCATGGCCGTGGCGCCCACCGCGAAGGGCTGGGTTCCCTTCGGCGAGCACCGCACGTGGTACCGGGTCACCGGCGTCGTCGGCGGCGAGCTGCCCGCCGTCGTCGTGGTCCACGGGGGACCGGGCAGCACGCACGACTACCTGCTGAACCTCTGCTCGCTCGCCGAGCACGGGTTTCCGGTGGTGCACTACGACCAGCTCGGCAGCGGCGGTTCCACGCGGCTGCCGGCCGAGGGCGCGGACTTCTGGACGCCCGAGCTGTTCGGCGACGAGCTCGACAACCTCGTGCACCGGCTGGGCATCGAGGACAACTACGTCCTTTACGGACAGTCGTGGGGCGGCCTGGTCGTCGCGCGCCACGCGGCGCAGCGGCCCGACGGGCTGCGCGGGCTCGTGATCGCCAACTCGCCCGCGTCGTACGAACTCTGGCGCTCCGAAATGGACGCGCTCCGGGCGCAGCTCCCGCCCGGCGTCGACGAGCAGCTGCGGGCGCACGAGGCCGCCGGTACCACGGACACGCAGGAGTACTTCGACGCCATGCGCGTGTTCTACGACCGCCACGTCTGCCGCGTGCTGCCGTGGCCGGGCGACTACCTGGCCTCGTTCATGGAGATGGCGGACAACAACACCGTCTACTCCGTGATGAACGGGCCGAGCGAGTTCACCGTCACCGGCACGCTGAAGGACCACTCCGTGGTCGACGACCTCGACGACATCGAGGTGCCGACGCTGCTCATCTCCGGCCGGCACGACGAAGCCACCCCCAGGACCGTCCAGCCCTACTTCGACCGGATCCACGACGTGCGCTGGGAGATCTTCGAGGACTCCAGCCACGTTCCCCACCTCGAGGAACCCGGACGGTTCCACGAGGTCCTGCTGAGTTTCCTGCAGGAAGTCCACCCCGCCGCCAACGCCGAAAGTGAGGCAACCAGCCATGGATGAGGCCAGAGGATCGGCGGTGGTCTTCCCCGGGATGAGCCCCTGCCGCTTCGCCGACTTCGGCAAGTTCCTGCTCATCAACCCGTTCGCCCGCCGCCTGATCGGAGAGGCCAACGACCGGCTCGGCTACTCGCTGGTCGACCGGTTCCGCGAGACGGAGGGCGACTACTCCGAATACGCCCAGGTCGGGTTCATGCTCACGTGCCTCGCGCTCGCCGAGTGGGCCGAGCAGGAGTACGACATCAGCCCCGACTACTGCACCGGCCCGAGCTTCGGCGAGAAGCCGGCCAGTGTGTACGCCGGCGCGCTGACGTTCCCCGACGCCGTCTGGATGACCGCGGAGCTCGCGCGTTGCCTCACCGAGTTCTTCGCCACCGAGTACACCGACGTGGTCACGCACTCGTTCGTGCGCACGCCCGAGGAGAAGCTCCTGGACGCGCTCAACGACCTCGACGGGCGCGGCGAGTGGTCCGACATCTCGTGCTACATCGACCACGACTTCTACATGGTCTCGTTGCGCGAGCGGAACCTCGACTGGCTCAAGCAGACCGTGCGCAGCATGGGCGGGTTGTCGTTGTACACCATGCGTCCGCCGTTGCACTCCCGAGCTTTCGCGGCGCTGCGGCGGAAGGCGGAGGACGAGGTCATCGGCGACCTCGACTTCCACGACCCGCTGCTCCCGATCGTCGCCGACCAGGACGGCTCGATCCTGCGGTCGGGGGAGCAGGTGCGCACGATGCTGCTCGACAGCATCGTCAAGCCGTTGCGGTGGCCGCACGTCGTCTCCTCCCTGGAACAGCTGGGCGTGCGCAAGCTCTGGGTGGCCGGCCCGGACACGCTGTTCGGCCGCGTCCGCGCGACCACGAGCCGCTTCGAGGTGGTCACGGTGAACCCGCGCCTGGCCCTGCAACCCCGGAGGCGGGGCGCAGGACCTTCGCGGGTCAGCTAGCCGGCTGCAGCTCGGCGAGCGTGGCCCAGAGCCGGCCCGGGTTCTCGAAGGTCTCGAGGTTGAGGGCGTCGTCCTCGAAGCGCACGTTGTAGTTCTGCTCCAGCACGGCGAGCAGTTCCACGGTCGCGAGCGAGTCGAGGCCGTACTCCCGCAGCGGGGTCTCGGCGGTGAGTGCCTCCTCGGCGGGGAGGAACGGGAGGAACGTGCGAAGGGTCTCGTCGAAAGAGCTGTCCCACATGACTACTCCGGATGGCTAGATCGGTATCTACCAGGCAGAAAACCGACCGCCCGGTTCGGTTTTGGACTCTACCTCGCGTCGCCGCTCCGGATCGACGCATCGGGACCCCTATTCAACGCGGAGGACGACGATGGATACGAGCTTCACCGGCGGGCTGCACTCGCGCTTCCTGCGTGGCCTGGCGCTTTCCGAGAACGGCACCGCCGTCCGGGTCGGCGGCCAGGAGCTGAGCTACGGCCGGCTCCACGAGCAGGCGCTGCTCTGGGCCGGCGCGCTGGCCGACGCGGGCGCGCGCACCGTAGGGGTGCTGGCGGGCAAGGGAATCAGCGCGTACGCGGGGATCCTGGCCGGGTTGTACGCGGGCGCCACGGTGGTGCCGCTGCGGCCCGACTTCCCGGCGGCCCGCACGGCGCAGATGGTCGAGGCGGCGGGGGTCGACGCGCTGGTGGTCGACGAACGCGGCCAGGCGCTGCCGGCGGACGTGCTCGGCGCGCGGCGGGTTCCCGTGCTCACCCTTCAGACGCGGGCGCAGGGTCTGGCCGCGCCGCGGGAGGTGCGGCCGGAGGACTCCGCGTACATCCTGTTCACGTCCGGCTCCACCGGCCGGCCCAAGGGCGTGCGGATCGGCCACGGTTCGACCGAGCACTACTTCGGCCTGCTCGACGCGCGTTACGACTTCACCCCCGACGACGTGTTCTCCCAGACCTTCGACCTGAACTTCGACTGCGCGATGTTCGACCTGTTCTGTGCGTGGGGCGCGGGGGCGCCCGCGGTGGTGCTGCCCGGGCGCGCCTACCGCGACCTGCCGGCGTTCGCCGCGGAGAGCGGGCTGACGGTGTGGTTCTCCACGCCGAGTGCGATCGACCTGGTGCGCCGCACGGGTGGGCTCAAGCCGGGTGCGCTGCCCGGCCTGCGGTGGAGCTTCTTCGCGGGCGAAGCGCTCACCGTGCGCGACACGGCCGACTGGCGCGCCGCGGCCGTGAACTCGCTTGCGGAGAACCTCTACGGCCCCACCGAGCTCACCATCACCGTCGCCGGTTACCGCTGGGACGACGTGGAGACGCCGCGCGTCGCGGTCAACGGGGTGGTGCCGATCGGCGCCGTCCACGAGGGCCACGACCACCTGCTGCTCGGCGAGGATGACGTCGAGGAAGCGGAAGAGGGTGAACTCGCCATCGCGGGTCCGCAGCTGACCCCGGGCTACCTCGACCCGGCCGACGAAAACGGCCGGTTCCTCGATCGCGGGGGCCGCCGCTTCTACCGCACGGGTGACCGCGTCCGGCGGCTCGGCGACGACTTGGCCTACCTCGGCCGCCTCGACTCCCAGGTGCAGGTGCTCGGCTGGCGGATCGAGCTGACGGAGGTCGAACACGCGTTGCGCGCGACCGGCGTCCGCGACGCCGTGGCCCTCGGCGTCTCCGGCGACGCCGGCACGGAACTGTTCGTCTTCTACACCGGCGGCGAGCGGCCGGTGATCGAGCTGGTGCGCGCGCTGCGCCAGGTCCTGCCGGAGGGCGTGATCCCGCGCCACTACCGCCACGTCGACGAGTTCCCGCTGAACTCGAACCGGAAGATCGACCGGAAGGCCCTGGCAGCGGAGGCGGAAGGGCTGCTGACACCGGTAGCCTGACCGGCGTGGCGAAGTACGTGATCGGGCCGGAGGTCGCGCTACGGCTGGCCGAGGAGCAGGGTGTGGTGGGGCACCGGTTGCTGGCGCCCCACGCTCATCCGTTCGCACGCGTTGTCCGCGCTCTACGCGCAGGTGCGCCGCGGTGAGCTGACGAAGAAGGACGCAGCCGTGCGGCTCGATCGCGTGCGGGCGTTGAAGATCCGGCTGCTCGGTGACCGCGTCTTGCAGGCGACGGCGTGGCAGGTCGCCGAGGAGCTCGGCTGGGCGGACACGTACGTCGCCGAGTACGTCGCGTTGACGCGGTTGCACGGCGACGCGTTCGTGACGCTCGACGAGCAGCTCGCGCGTGACCTCGACGGCGTCGTGCCGGTCGCGGGGTTCGAAGCGCTGAGCTGAAGCCCGTCTGAAACGGCCTGCTACGCCTGGGTTTCCGGGCGCGGCAGGCCGTTTTGGCGTGCGCGCTTAGGGGCGGTTAGGGGTGTGGCCACGCGCGCCGCCGCGGCTAGTTTTCCCGGAGTCGAGGGGCGGATCGAGGCCCCGGTTCTCGAGTTCTGGTGGGAGCAGTCGTGAACGGTACTTTGCTCGTCCATTCCCTGCTCGACGAGGCGGTGGCCGACGCGCCCGGGTCGACGGCCGTGCGCGACCGGGCCGGCGCGTGGACCTACGCCGAGCTGGCCGCGTGGAGCCACGCGGTGGAGGTGGTGCTCGCCCGGCGCGGGGTGGGGCGCGGTGACCGGGTGGTCGTGCAGCTGCCCACCACGCGTGAGCTGGTCGCGTTGTTCTTCGGCACCACGCGCCGCGGCGCGGTGTTCGTGCCGGTGAACCCGGCGATGAAGGCGTTCCACTTCGACTCGGTGGTGGCCAACGCCGAACCGGTGCTCACCATCACCAACGACAACTACAGTCTACTGTGGACCGAGGTCGAAGCCGCCTACGGCGAACACGTGGAGGCGACCGACGTCGACCCCGACGACGTCGCCGTGCTCATCTACACCTCCGGCAGCACCGCCGCGCCCAAGGGCGTGATCGGCCCGCATCGCCAGGTCACCTTCGCGGCCGGCGCGATCCAGGCCGTGCTGGGCTACCGCGGCGACGACGTGGTGTTCTGCCGCTTCCCGATGTCCTGGGACTACGGCCTCTACAAGGTCCTGCTCTCGACGCTCGGCCGCAGCGAGATCGTGCTCGCCGACGCGGAGTCCGACCTGCGGCTGCTGCAGCGGATGCGCGAGGTCGGCGCGACGATCGTGCCCATCGTGCCGTCACTCGCCACGATGATCGCCACCCTCGCCGGCCGTGAGACGGAGCCGGCCGCGCCCGTGCGGCTGTTCACCAACACCGGCGCCGCGCTGCCCGAGAGCACGATCGCGCAGCTGCGCGCCGCGTTCCCCGGTGCCCGCGTGGTGCGCCAGTTCGGCCAGACCGAGTGCAAGCGCATCACGATCATGCCGCCTGAGGAGGACGACCAGCGGCCCGGCGCGTCCGGGCTGCCGCTGCCGGGCACGTCCGTGCTCATCCTCGCCGCCGATGGAACGGAGCTGCCCGCCGGAGACATCGGCGAGATCGTGGCCGCCGGACCGCACGTGATGCCGGGTTACTGGCGTGCGCCGGAGCTGTCCGCGCGCGCGTTCCGCCGCGACGAGGCGACCGGCGAGCTGCGCCTGCACACCGGCGACTACGGCCGTCTCGACGCCGACGGTTACCTCTACTTCGAAGGCCGCCGCGACGACATGTTCAAGCGCAAGGGCATCCGGATGTCCACTTTGGAGATCGAGGCGGCCGCCATGGACATCCCGGGCGTCCGGGCGGCCGGCGCGATCCCGCCGAGCGACACGCGTGATCTCGCGATCTGCGTCGAGACCGACCTGCCGCCCACGACCGTGTTGCGGGAGCTGGCGAAGCGCCTCGAACCGCAGAAGGTCCCGTCCCTGTGTCACGTCGTCGACGAGTTCCCGCTCACGGCGCACGGCAAGAACGCCACGAAGGAACTGGCCCTGCTCGTGGAAGGCGCGCGCAAATGACCGAGTCCCTGGCCGAACGCTTCGGCACCCCCACCTACGTCTACGACCTCGACGTGGTCGCCCGATCGCGCGACCAGCTGTTCGGCCTGCTGCCCGAGGGTTTCCAGGTCTTTTACGCGCTGAAGGCCAACCCGCACCCCGAAATCGCGCGAGAGCTGCACGACGGTGGTTGCCGCGCGGAGATCAGCTCCACCGGCGAGCTGGCCAACGCGCTGCAGGCGGGCTTCGCCCCGAGTGAGATCCTCTACACCGGCCCGGGAAAGACCGACGCCGAGCTGGAGCAGGCGATCGCGACCGGCGTGCGGATGTTCTCCGTCGAGTCCCTCACCGACCTGCAGCACGTCGGCGTGGCAGCCGAGAAGCACGGTGTGGTCGCTTCGTGCCTGCTGCGCGTGAACACCACGCAAGGGAGCGCGTCGACCGGCATCCGCATGATGGGCCGGCCCTCGCAGTTCGGCATCGACGCCGAGACGCTGCCGTCGCTGATGCCCGCGTTCAAGGCCGTGCCCGGCACGCGCGTGGCCGGCGCGCACTTCTTCACCATGAGCAACGCGAAGGACGAGGACAGCCTGCTCGGCGAGTACGAATTCGTGCTGCAGTCGGCCGCGCAGCTGCACCAGGAGGCCGGCCTGCCGCTGGAGCTGCTCGACATCGGCGGCGGCTTCTCCTCGCCGTACGCGGTGCCGGGACCGCGCACCGACTACCCGAAGCTGCGCGCCGGGCTGGAGCAACTGCTTGACCTGTACCTGCCGGAATGGCGGACGGGGGAGGTCGAGCTGGCCTGCGAGTCGGGCCGGTACCTGTCCGGGAGCTGCGGCTCGCTGCTCGCCGGGGTCGTGAACGTCAAGGAGAGCCGCGGCAGCAGGTTCGTGATCCTCGACGCGGGCATCAACGTCGTCGGCGGGCTGTCCGGCATCGGCCGGCTGCTGCCCGCGGCCGTCGGCATCGAGGACACCGATCCGAACGGCGAGACCGGCAGCCTCGTCGGTCCACTGTGTACTCCCGGTGACTCGCTCGCGAAGGCCGCGAAGCTGCCCGAGCTGGCGCCCGGCGACGTGGTGACGGTGCCGAACGTCGGTGCATACGGCGTGACAGCGAGCCTGATCAGCTTCCTCGGCCGGCCCGCGCCGACGGAGGTCGTGGTGCGCGGCGACGAGGTCGTGTCCGTGTCGCGGCTGGACTACCAGCGCGCGTACGAGGTTTCGCCGTGAGCGAGGAGATGAACGCCTACCGCGGCGGCGTGGTCACGGAACCGCCGCGCACGGTGATCGTGAGCAGCATGGCGTCGGACTCGCACACGTGGAACCTCGTGTACCTGGAGCTGCTGGTCGGCGAGCTCGGCTTCGACGTGGTGAACCTCGGCGCGTGCGTGCCCGACGAGCTGCTGGAGTCCGAATGCCTCAGCCGGCTCCCGACGATGCTCGTGCTCAGCAGCGTCAACGGCCACGGCTACCAGGACGGCCTGCGCGTGATCCAGCGCCTGCGGTCCTTTCCCGAGCTGCGGGCCCTGCCGGTGGTGATCGGCGGCAAGCTCGGCGTCGGCGGTCCGCTCACCGAAGAGGAGACGGCGCGGCTGCTGCTCGCCGGCTTCGACGGGGTCTTCGACGACCAGCAGAACAACGCGTCCTTCCGCCGGTTCGCCGCGACGTTGACCGCCGGCTCCGCCCAGCTCCCCGTGCGGGTGGAGGGGGTGTGAGCTTCGAAGAGTTCGTGGCGAGCAGGCACGCGGCCGGGCAGCTGGTCGTGCAACCCCGCATGGGGTTCGCCGACCCGGTGGCGATGCGCGCCGGGCTCGCGGCGACCAGGAACGCGGCCGCCACGACCGTCGGCACCGTCACGCTCGACAGCTACACCCGCGTCGGCGACACCGATTCCGTCGCGCACGCGCTGGCCCACGGCATCGCACTCAACGGTTACCCCATCGTCAACCACCCGGCCGAGGTCACCCGAGCGATGCTCGACGGCCTCGAAGGCCCGGACTTCCCGGTGCAGGTGCGCCATGGTTCGGCCCGCCCGGCGGACATCTTCCGCGCGATGCTCGCCGCCGGCCTGCACGCCACCGAGGGCGGGCCGGTGTCCTACTGCCTGCCCTACAGCCGCACGCCACTGGACGAGTCCGTGCGCAACTGGTCGTACTGCTGTGAACTGCTGGCCGACGCCGAGCTGCTGGGCGGCCGTGCGCACCTGGAGACGTTCGGCGGCTGCATGATGGGCCAGCTCTGCCCGCCGAGCGAGCTCGTGGCACTCAGTGCGCTGGAGGCGTTGTTCTTCTACCGCAAGGGGTTGCGCAGCATCTCGGTGAGCTACGCGCAGCAGACCAACCTGCGCCAGGACCAGGAAGCCGTCGCGGCACTGCGCCGGCTGTGCACCGAGTTGCTCCCCGGCGCGTCGTGGCACGTGGTGATCTACGCGTACATGGGCTTGTTCCCGCGCACGCCGGAAGGCTCGCTGAGCCTGCTCGGCACGGCGGCCGAGCTGGCGCTGAGCACCGGCTCGGAGCGGCTGATCGTGAAGACCGTCGCCGAGGCGCACCGGATCCCGACCGTCGCGGAGAACGTGCAGGCGCTCGAACACGCGGGCGCCGTGCGAGGCACCAGGAAGGTCGCCGTGGAGGCGGACAACCAGGTCTACCGCGAGGCCTACGCGCTGGTCGACGCCGTGCTCAACAGCCACGAAGACCTCGGCCGGGCGATCGTGGTCGCGTTCAAACGCGGCCTGCTCGACGTGCCGTTCTGCCTGCACCCGGACAACGCCGGGCAGGCCCGCAGTTACCTCGACCCGGCCGGCCGGCTCTGCTGGTCCGACCTCGGTTCCCTGCCGCTGCGCCGCGTGGTCGAGCGCGGTCCCGGCGGCGCGATCACCTCGTCGACTTTGATGTCGGCGCTCTCGTACGTCCAGCACACCCACGACGCCCAGGCATTGGAGCAGCCGATGACCGCGATTGGAGGGGATTCGCGATGAGTACGCGCCGGACCGTCCGGGCCTACCCGTTCGACATGCAGGAGATCTCCGTTTCCGAGCTCTACCACACGTTGCAGCGCGAAGAGCCGATGAGCCGGGTGCAGATGCCCTTCGGCGAGCCGGCGTGGCTCGCCACCAAGTACGCCGACGTGAAGCTCGTGATGACCGACCAGCGCTTCAGCCGTGAGCTGGCGCAGGGTCTCGACCAGCCGCGGATGCGCCGCCAGCAGATGGGCGACGGCATCATGGGCATGGACCCGCCCGACCACTCGCGCCTGCGCCGCCTGGTGTCGAAGGCGTTCACCGCGCGCCGGCTCGAGCAGATGCGCGAAGGCGTGCAAACGCTCGTGAACGACCTGCTCGACGGCATGGTCGCGCGCGGCGACTCGGCCGACGTCGTCGAGGAGCTCGCGCGCCCGCTGCCCGTGACCGTGATCTGCGACCTGCTCGGCGTGCCGCAGGAGGACCACAAGATCTTCCGCGAGTGGACCCAAGCGCTGGTCAGCGACGCCACGGCCAAGGGCGACGTGCTCGACGTCTACGGTGACCAGCTCGACAGCTACGTCGCCGGGCTGGTGGCGCAGCGGCGCGAGGAGCCGACCGACGACCTGCTCGGCGCGCTGGTCTACGCGCGCGACGCCGGCGACAAGCTCACCGAAAACGAGCTGATCTCCATCGCCGGCGCGGGCCTGCTCACCGGTGGCGTGGAGACCGTGTCCACGGCGCTGCCGAGCTTCCTGTTCACCCTGCTGACCCAGCCGGAACTGCTCGCGCAGCTGCGTGCGGACCCGGAGCTGATGCCGACCGCCGTCGAGGAACTGCTGCGTTACGTGCCGATCAACACCGCCGCGATGTTCGCCCGCTACGCCACCGAAGACGTGCGCTTCGGCGACGTCGTGGTGCGCGCGGGCGACCCGGTGCTGCCGGCGCTGCACGCGGCCAACCGCGACCCGGAGGTGTTCGCGAACCCGGACACCGTCGACCTCACCCGCAGCCCCAACCCGCACGTGGCGTTCGGGCACGGCCCGCACCACTGCATCGGCGCGCAGCTCGCGCGCCTGGAACTGCAGGAAGCGCTCAAGGCGATTCTCGCGCGCTTCCCGGAACTGCGGCTCGCGGACGGGCGCGAAGGCGTGAAGTGGGAATACGGCGTGATCGTGCGCGGGCCTTCGCTCCTGCGCATCGCGTGGTGATTTCCCTGCCCCTAGCGGCTTTTTCTGGGGATCCGGGCCGGCACTGAGCCGACTTACGATCCCTCCGACGACCATGAATGCTGCCTTGCTACAGCGGTGGAGTGCGTTATGCGTGAGTTAGACAAGAATCCGGAATCCGGTTTCGGCCAGCGGCTGACGCACTTGCCGCCGGACGATCGGGCGGCGTTCGTCGCGGACGTGGTGCACAGCGCCACCAGGGCCGCGCTCCGGGCCGTGCTCCCGGAGGTGCCGGCCGTCCTCGACCCGGAGAAGGCGTTCTCCGACCACGGGTTCGACTCGCTGGCGGCGGTGGAGCTGCACGCGCAGCTCACCGACGCCACCGGGCTCGACCTGCCCGTGACGCTCGCGTTCGACCACCCGACCCCGGCCGCCGTCGCGCGGTTCCTGCACGCGCAGGTGTTCGGGGAGGAGACCGTCGACAGTGGACTGATCCCGCGCAGCGGCAACGACGACGAGCCGGTGGCCATCGTCGGCATCGGCTGCCGGTACCCGGGTGGCGCGGCTTCGCCCGAGCAGCTGTGGCAGCTGGTCGCAGACGAAGTGCACACGATCAGCGGCTTCCCGACCGACCGCGGCTGGGACCTCGGCAAGCTCTACGACCCGGACCCAGACCGGCCCGGCAGCAGCTACGTCGCGTCCGGCGGCTTCCTGCCCGACGCCGGTGAGTTCGACGCCGGCTTCTTCGGCATCGCGCCGCGTGAGGCGTCGGCGATGGACCCGCAGCAGCGGCTCGTGCTGGAGACGGCGTGGGAAGCGCTGGAGCGGGCGAAGATCGACCCGACCACGCTGCGCGGCACGCCCGCCGGCGTGTTCATCGGCGCCGAGGCCCAGGAGTACGGTCCGCGTCTGCACGAAGCTCCCGACGGCCTCGACGGCTACCTCCTCACCGGCAACGCGCCGAGCGTCGTCTCCGGGCGCGTCGCCTACTCGCTGGGTCTCGAAGGCCCGACGCTGACGGTCGACACCGCGTGCTCGGGTTCCCTGGTGGCCCTGCACCTCGCCGTGCAGGCGCTGCGGCGCGGCGAGACGCACCTCGCGCTCGCTGGCGGTGTCGCCGTGATGGGCGCACCCGGCACGTTCACCGCGTTCAGCCGTCAGCGTGGCCTCGCCGAGGACGGTCGGTGCAAGGCGTTCGCCGCGGCGGCCGACGGCACGGGGTTCGCCGAGGGCGTGGGTGTGCTCGTGCTGGAGCGGCTGTCCGACGCTGTGGCGAACGGGCACACCGTGCTCGCCGTGGTCCGCGGTTCGGCCATCAACTCCGACGGCGCCTCCAACGGCCTCACCGCGCCCAACGGTCCTTCGCAGCAGCGCGTGATCACGCGAGCGCTGGCGGATGCCGGACTTGATCCGTCCGAAGTGGACGCCGTCGAGGCGCACGGCACCGGCACGCGGCTCGGGGACCCGATCGAGGCGCAGGCGCTGCTCGCCACCTACGGGCGGGAGCGCGAGACGCCGCTGCTGCTGGGCTCGATCAAGTCCAACATCGGCCACACGCAGGCCGCCGCCGGCGTGGCCGGCGTGATCAAGATGGTCGAAGCCATGCGCCGTGGCGTGCTGCCGAAGACCCTGCACGTCGACGCGCCGACCCCGCACGTCGACTGGACGGCCGGCGCCGTCGAGCTGCTGACCGAGGCGCGCGAGTGGCCGCCGGTCGAGCGGCCGCGGCGCGCGGGGGTGTCGTCGTTCGGGGTCAGCGGCACCAACGCCCACGTGATCATCGAGCAGGCCCCGGCCGTCGAAGCTGAGGAAACGCCGGCCGAGAAGCTGCCGGTGGTGCCTCTGGTGGTGTCCGCTCGGGACGAGGACGCCTTGCGTGCGCAGGCCGCCAAGCTGGTGTCCACTGTGGAGACCGAGAACCTTGCGGACCTCGGGTTTTCCCTCGCCACCACGCGTGCCGCGCACGACCACCGCGCCGTGGTGGTCGCCGAGAACACCGCCGACGCCGTCCGCGGGCTCGCCGCGCTGTCCGCGGGGGAGCAGGACGCCGCCGTGGTCACCGGCGAGCGCACGCCGGGCAAGCTCGCGATGTTGTTCACCGGCCAGGGTTCGCAGCGCCTGGCCATGGGCCGGGAGCTCTACCTCGCCTACCCGGTGTTCGCCGAGGTCTTCGACGAGGCCCTCGACAACCTCGACGTGCAGATGGACCAGCCGCTGCGCGACGTACTCTTCGGGGACAACGCCGACGAACTCAACCACACGCAGTACGCGCAGTGCGCCCTGTTCGCAGTCGAGGTCGCGCTCGCGCGGCTGCTGGAGTCGTGGGGCGTCAAGCCCGACGTGCTGCTCGGCCACTCGATCGGTGAGCTCGCCGCCGCGCACATCGCCGGCGTCTGGTCGCTGGCCGACGCGTGCCTGGTCGTCGCCGCCCGGGGTCGCCTGATGCAGGCGCTGCCGGAGGGAGGCGCGATGGTCGCGCTGGCCGCGACCGAAGACGAGGTGCAGCCGCTGCTCAACGACCGCGTGAGCATCGCGGCCGTCAACGGACCGTCGTCCGTCGTGGTCTCGGGTGAGCGCGACGCGGTCGAGGACGTCGCCACCGTGTTCCGGCTGCAGGGCCGCAAGACGAGTGAGCTGCGCGTGTCGCACGCGTTCCACTCGCCGCTGATGGAGCCGATGCTGGCGGAGTTCCGCGAGATCCTCGAGGTCGTGGACTACGCGCCGCCGGCGATTCCGGTGGTGTCCAACGTGACCGGCCGCCTCGCGAAGCCCGAGGAGCTGTGCTCGCCGGGCTACTGGCTGTGGCACGTCCGCCGCGCGGTGCGCTTCGCCGACGGCGTGGCGACGCTGGCCGAGGCCGGCGTGACGACCGCGATCGAGGTCGGCCCCGACGCCGTCCTGTCGGCGATGGCCGCCACCGGACCGCACGCCGACACCATCGCCTTCACCGCCGCGCAGCGCCGTGACCACGCCGAGGTCACCACCCTCGCCGGTGCGCTGGGCAAACTGCACACGCGCGGCGTGCCGGTCGACTGGACCGCGTTCTTCGGCCCGGCCCGCCGCGTGGATCTGCCGACGTACGCCTTCCAGCGCAAGCACTTCTGGCTCACCGCTCCCGTTTCGCACGGCGACGCCGCCGATCTCGGCCAGCTCGCGTCGAGCCACCCGCTGCTGGCCGCGGAGATCGGCCTCGCGGGCGACGGGCTCGTGTTCACCGGCCGCGTCGGGCTGAGGACGCACCCGTGGCTGGCCGACCACACCATCGCCGGCTCCGCGGTGCTGCCCGGCACGGCGTTCGTCGAGATGGCGCTGCACGCCGGCGAGCAGGCCGGCTGCGGCGTGCTCGACGAGCTGACGCTGCAGGCGCCGCTCGCGCTGCCGGAGACCGGCGGGGTCGCGCTGCAGGCCGTGGTCGGTCCGGAGGAGGACGGCCGCCGCACCATCGAGTTCCACTCGCGTCCTGACCACGACGCCGACGCCGCCTGGACCCGCCACGCCGTGGGTGTCCTCGCGACCGGTCCCGTCGTGGAGCCGGCGAGCCTGACCGAGTGGCCGCCCGCCGGGGCCGAGGTCGTCGCCACCGCCGAGCTGTACGGCGAGCTGGCCGAGCAGGGTTACGGCTACGGCCCGTTGTTCCAAGGCCTGCGCACGGCGTGGCGGCGCGACGACGTCGTGTACGCCGAGGTCGCACTGCCCGCCGAGAAGGACGCCGCGTTCGGCATTCACCCGGCGCTGCTCGACGCCGTGCTGCACGCCACCGACTTCGCCCCGGGCGAAGCGCGGGAGGCCGACGAGATCCGGCTGCCGTTCGCGTGGACCGGCGTGCGGCTGCACGCGTCGGGCGCCACGGAGGTGCGCGTGCGGATCACGTCGCCCGCCACCGGCGGGGTCACGCTGGAGATCACCGACCCGGCCGGCGCGCCGGTGCTGTCGGTCGAGTCGTTCCGCTCGCGGGCCGTGCGCGGTGCCGATCTCGGCACGCAGGCGCGGGACCTGCTCTACACCGTGGAGTGGACGCCGGTCACGTCCGGCGCCGAACTGCCGACGCTCGCCGCGCTCGGCTCGGTCGCCGGCCTCGACGTGCCGGTCGCCGACGCGCTGGTGTCGCTGGTGGACGTTCCGCAGGCCGTGCTGCTGCCCGTTTCGGTGCGGGGCAAGAACGTCGCCACCGCCGCGAAGCAGGCCGCGCACCGCGTGCTGGCCGTGCTGCGGCAGTGGCTGGAGAACGAGCGTTACGAGTATTCGCGGCTGGTCGTGCTGACTCGCGGTGAGCTGGCCGACTCCGCGGTGCGGGGCCTCGTGCGTTCGGCTCAGGCCGAGCACCCGGGCCGCGTGGTGCTGATCGAAGGCGCGGTCACGGCGGCGACGCTCGCCACCGCGCTCGGCTCGGGGGAGCCGGAGCTGCGCATCGAAGGCAACGCGGTGCACGCGGCCCGCCTGGTGCGGCTCACCGGCGACGCCGAGCGGCCGGCGTGGTCCGCCGAGGGCACCGTGCTCATCACCGGCGGCACGGGTGGCCTGGGCGCGCAGGTCGCGCGCCACCTCGTGACGAACCACGGCGTGCGCAGCCTCCTGCTGGTCAGCCGCCGCGGTGCCGACGCCCCGGGCGCGGCCGAGCTGGTCGCGGACCTGCGCGAGCTGGGCGCGAGCGTGACCGTGGCCGCCGCCGACGTGAGCAAGAAGCGTTCGCTGTCCGCCGCGCTGAAGAAGGCCGAGCAGCCGCTGTCCGCCGTCGTGCACACCGCCGGTGTGCTGGACAACGCCATGATCGGCTCCCTGACCGAAGAGCGGCTCGACGCCGTGCTGGCGCCGAAGGTCGACGCGGCCTGGCACCTGCACGAGCTGGTCGGTGACGTCTCCGCGTTCGTCCTGTTCTCGTCCTCGGCGGGCCTCGCCGACGGCGCGGGCCAGGCGAACTACGCGGCCGGCAACACCTTCCTCGACGCGCTGGCCGAGCACCGCTGCACCGAAGGCAAGATGGCCACGTCGCTCGCGTGGGGTCTGTGGGACGGCGACCTCGGCATGGGGACCACGCTGTCCGAAGTGGACCGAAGCCGCATCGCGCGGCTCGGCCTCGCGCCGCTGACGGTCGCCGAAAGCCTGGCCGCGCTCGACGCGGCGCTGGCCTCGGGCGCGCCGGCCGTGGTGCCGACGCGCATCGACCGGTCCGCGCTGCGGGCCCGGGGCGAGGACGTCCCGGCCGTCCTGCGGGGACTCGCCCCCGCCGGTCGTCGCCGGGCCGCCGCCGCGGTCGTCTCCGGTGAGCTGACGCCGGAGCAGCAGTTCGCCGGCCGCTTCGCCCACCTCGGTGAGGCCGACCGCGACCGCGCGGTGCTCGACCTGGTGCGCACGCACGTCGCGGCCGTACTCGGCCACGACAGCGCCGACGCGATCAACCCGGCCCGCCCGTTCGGCGAGATCGGGTTCGACTCGCTGGCCGCGGTCGAGCTGCGCAACATCCTCGACTCCGTCACCGGCATGCGCCTGCCCGCCACGCTCGTCTTCGACTACCCGACGCCGCGCGCGCTGGCCGAGTACCTCGTGAGCCGGCTGGCTGGGCTCGCACCGACGCGGCCGATCGCGCCGGTCACGACCGCCGACCCGGAGGAGCCGATCGCGATCGTCGGCATCGCCTGCCGCTACCCGGGTGGTGTGACCACGCCGGAGGACCTGTGGCGGCTGGTCGCCGACGGCGAGGAGGCGCTGACGCCGTTCCCGGCCGACCGCGGCTGGAACGTCGACGCGCTGTACGACCCGGAGCCCGGCAAGCCCGGCCACTCCTACGTCAAGCACGGCGCCTTCCTGCACGACGCCGCCGAGTTCGACGCCGACTTCTTCGAGATCAGCCCGCGTGAGGCCGCCGCCATGGACCCGCAGCAGCGGTTGCTGCTGGAGGTGTCCTGGGAGGCGTTCGAACGCGCCGGCATCGACCCGGTTTCCTTGCGCGGCAGCGCGACCGGTGTCTTCGCCGGTGTGATGTACCACGACTGGGGCACGCGGCTCGGCACGGTGTCCGACGACATCGCCGGCTACCTCGGCAACGGCAGCCTCGCCAGCGTCGTCTCCGGCCGCGTGTCCTACGCGCTGGGCCTGGAAGGCCCGACGGTCACGGTCGACACGGCCTGCTCGTCGTCGCTGGTCGCCCTGCACTGGGCGGCGCAGGCGCTGCGCCGCGGCGAGTGCACGCTCGCCCTCGCCGGCGGGGTCACGGTGATGTCCACTCCGGACACCTTCGTCGACTTCTCCCGCCAGCGCGGCCTTTCCGCAGACGGCCGCTGCCGCTCGTTCGCCGACGCGGCCGACGGCACGGGCTGGGGCGAGGGCGCGGGCATGCTGCTCGTCGAGCGCCTGTCCGACGCCCGCCGCAACGGTCACCCGGTCCTCGCGCTGCTGCGCGGCTCCGCGGTGAACCACGACGGCGCGTCCAACGGCCTCACCGCCCCCAACGGTCCCTCGCAGCAGCGGGTGATCACTCGCGCGCTGGCCGACGCCGGGCTCACGCCGTCCGAAGTGGACGCCGTCGAAGGCCACGGCACCGGCACCACGCTGGGTGACCCGATCGAGGCTCAGGCGTTGCTGGCCACCTACGGCCAGGAGCGCGAACAGCCGCTGTGGCTGGGTTCGATCAAGTCCAACATCGGCCACACGCAGGCCGCCGCCGGTGTCGCGGGCATCATCAAGATGGTCCTGGCGATGCAGCACGAGCAGCTGCCGCGCACGCTGCACGTCGACCGTCCGTCCACAGTGGTCGACTGGGCGGCGGGTTCGGTGCGGCTGCTCACGCAGCAGCAGGACTGGGCGGCAGACGGCCACCCGCGGCGTGCGGCCGTGTCGTCGTTCGGCATCAGCGGCACCAACGCCCACGTGATCCTGGAGCAGGCTCCCGAGATCGAGCGCGCGCAGCCGGCGGAGACGCAGGCCGTGGTGCCGGTCGCGCTGTCCGGCCGGTCCGCCGCCGCGGTGCGCGGGCAGGCGGCGCGGCTGCGGACGTGGCTGGCCGAGCACGAGACCGTCGGGGTTGCGGAGATCTCGCGTTCGGTGGCCGCGACGCGGGCTTCGCTGGAGCATCGCTCGGTGGTCGTCGCCGGGACGGTGGCCGAGCTGGCCGACGGGCTCGACGCCGTCGCCACCGGTGAGGCCGCGTCCGACCAGGTCACCGACGGGAAGCTCGCCTTCCTGTTCTCGGGCCAGGGCGCGCAGCGCGTGGGCATGGGCCGAGAGCTGTCCGAAGCCTACCCGGTGTTCGCCGAGGCCTTCGACGCGGTGTGCGCGGCCGTCGACCGGCACACCGACGTGCCGCTGCGCGACGTCGTCTTCGGCACCACTGCGCTCGCCGACCGTGGGCTGCTGGATCAGACGCAGTACACGCAGACCGGGCTCTTCGCGGTCGAGGTCGCCCTCTTCCGGCTCGCCGAGTCGTGGGGGATCGTCCCCGACGCGCTCGCCGGCCACTCCATCGGTGAGCTGGCCGCCGCGCACGTCGCCGGGGTGCTCTCGCTCGACGACGCCGCCAAGCTGGTCGCCGCCCGCGGCCGCCTGATGGGGGCCCTTTCGGAGCGGCCGGGCGCGATGGTCGCGTTCGCGGCGCCGGAGGCGACCGTGCGCGAGCTGCTGGCCGGGCACGACGACGTGAGCATCGCCGCCGTCAACGGGCCCGCCGCCGTGGTGGTCTCGGGTGCCGCCGACGTGGTCGCGGAGATCGAGCGCCTGGCCGGCGACATCCAGACGCGCCGGCTGCGCGTGAGCCACGCGTTCCACTCGCCGCTGATGGACCCGATGCTCGACGAGTTCGCCGCGGTCGCCGCCGGGCTCACGTACGCGGGGCCGCGGATCCCGATGGTCTCCACCGTCACCGGCCTCGTGGCCACCGACGAGGAGCTGCGCTCGCCGGGGTACTGGGTCACGCACGTCCGCGAGACCGTGCGCTTCGGCGCGGCGGTCAAGACGCTGGCAGAGAGCGGCGTCCGGACGTTCCTGGAGCTCGGGCCCGACAGCGTGCTGTCGGTGCTCGGGCCGCAGAGTGCCGAAGACAGTGACGGCAACACAGTGTTCGTCCCGTTCGGCCGGCGCGACCAGGACGAGGTCCGCACGGCGCTGGCCGCCGTCGGCCGCCTCCACGCGCGGGGTGCGGCCAAGCTCGGCCTGCTGCTCGGCGACGGTCCGGTGCGCCTCGACCTGCCGACGTACGCCTTCCAGCACAAGCGTTACTGGCTCGACGCCACGCCGTCCGGCGACGTCACGGCCGTCGGCCAGCAGCCGCTGGCGCACCCGATGCTGGGTGCGGTGGTGCCGCTGTCCGGTTCGGACACCACGGTGCTCACCGGCCGGCTGTCGGCCGCGTCGGTGCCGTGGCTGGCCGACCACGTGGTGAAGGGCGCGATCCTCGTGCCCGGCACCGGTCTGCTGGAGCTGGCCGTCGCGGCCGGCGACCAGGTCGGGCTGCCGGTCGTGGAAGAGCTGACGCTGCAGGCACCGCTCGTCCTGCCGCCCGACGGTGCGGTCGCGCTGCAGGTCGTGGTCGGCCCGGCCGCCGACGACCGTCGTCCGGTCACCGTGTTCTCCCGCCCAGCCGACACCGAGGGCGAGTGGACGCAGCACGCGCTCGGCACGCTCTCGGCCGTCGCCCGGTCCGAGCCCGCCGGGCTCACCGAATGGCCGCCGCCGGGGGCGAGCGTGATCCCGGTGGAGGGCGCCTACGAGCTGCTCGCCGACCGCGGTTACGGCTACGGTCCGGCGTTCCAGGGCCTCAAGGCCGCGTGGCGCCGGGGCAACGAGGTGTTCGCCGAGGTCGCGCTGCCGGAACCGGCCGCGGCCACGGCCGGCGCCTACGGCCTGCACCCCGCACTGCTCGACACCGCCATGCACGCCGACCTCCTCGGCGACCCGAGCGGCGCGACGCTGCTTCCGTTCGTGTGGAACGGCGTGACGCTGCACGCGGTCGGCGCCGCGGTGCTGCGGGTGCGCATCGTGCGGCTGGACGGCGACGAGCTCTCGGCCATCGAGGTGGCCGACAGCGAGGGCCGGCCGGTCGCGACGATCGAGTCGCTGGTCTCGCGGCCGGTGCAGAAGGAGCTCTCGGCCGCACCGGACACTGTGGACGGTTCGCTGCTGAAGATCGCCTGGCAGCCCGGCACCGCACCGGCGGCCGACACCGCCGTCGTGGCCGTCGGCCGCGGCCGGGTCGGGGTGGCCGCCACCTACGCCGGGTTCGCGGACCTGATCGGGGCCGTCGATCGAGGTGAGCCGGTGCCGGAGCTGGTCACGCTCTCGGTCCCGGAACGCGAAGGTGCGGTGCCGGAGGTCTCCCGCGAGCACGCGGCCTGGCTGCTGGCGGAAATCCAGGCCTGGCTGGCGGAGCCGCGGTTCGCGGGCACGAAACTCGCGGTCGTCACGCACTCCGCGACGGCGGCCGGCGGCGCGGGAGTGGACGTCACCGAAGGCGCCCTCTGGGGTCTGGCGCGCGCCGCGCAGGCCGAGCACCCGGGCCGGGTGTTCCTCGTGGACGCCGACACCGCCACCACGCCCGGCGACATCGCGTCCGCGGTCGCGTCGGGGGAGCCGGAGTCCGCGGTCCGCGCGGGTTCGGTGCTCGTGCCGCGGTACGCCCGCACCGAGACCACCGGGGTCTCGCCGTTCGGCGAAGGAACGGTGCTCGTCACCGGCGGTACCGGTGGGCTCGGCAGCCTGCTGGCGCGATACCTCGTGGCCGAGCACGGCGTGCGCGACCTCGTGCTGACGAGCCGCCGCGGCCTCGATGCCCCGGGTGCCGCGCAGCTGGCCGACGACCTCACGGACCTCGGCGCCACGGTCACCGTCGCGGCGTGCGACGTCGCCGACCGCGCGGCCGTCGCGGAGCTGCTCGACGCGTTGCCGCGGCTGTCCGCCGTGGTCCACGCGGCCGGCACGGCCGACAGCGGGGTCTTCGACTCGCTGACCACGGACCAACTGCACTCCGTGCTCAAGCCCAAGGTCGACGCCGCTTGGCACTTGCACGAGCTGACCGCTTCGCGTGAGCTGTCCGCGTTCGTGCTGTTCTCCTCCGCCGGCGGCCAGGTGCTGCCCGCCGGCCAGGCGAACTACGCCGCGGCCAACGCGTTCCTCGACGGCCTCGCACAGCACCGCCACGCGGCGGGCCTGCCGGCGACGGCGCTGGCGTGGGGGCTGTGGGCCGAGAACACCGGCCTCGGCGGCGACCTCGCCGAGGCCGACCTCGCCCGGATGGCTCGGCTGGGCCTGCCCGCGGTCACCGCGGAGCAGGGACTCGCGTTGTTCGACGCCGCGGTGGCCACGGAAGACGCTGTGGTCGCGCCGCTGCGGGTCGACGTGCCCGCGCTGAAGGCGCGCACGGACGAGCTGCCGGCTCTGCTGCGCGGCTTCGTGCCGCCGAAGGCCCGCCGTGTCGCCAAAACCAAGGCGGCGAGCGCGGACAACGCGTTGGCGAACGAGCTTGCCGCCCTGGTCGAGAGCGAGCGCGACCGTGTGCTGCTGGATCTCGTCCGCACGCAGGTGGCCACCGTGCTCGGCTACGCGGACAAGTCCGAAGTGGACGGCACCCGGGCGTTCAAGGAGCTCGGGTTCGACTCCCTGGCGGCGGTGGAGCTGCGCAACCTGCTCGGCACCGCCACCGGGCTCTCGCTCCCGGCGACGCTCATCTTCGACCACCCGACCGCCAAGGCCGTCGCTGACTTCGTGAAGGGCAAGCTGCTCGGCGCGGTCACCAAGAAGTCGACCACGCGCACCAACGCCGCCGGTGTTTCGATGCAGGAACCGATCGCGATCGTCGGCATGGCCTGCCGCTACCCCGGCGGCGTGCGGTCGCCCGAGGACCTGTGGCGGCTGCTCGTCGACGAGGTCGACGCGGTCAGCGGCTTCCCGACCAACCGCGGCTGGGACACCGAGGGCATCTACGACCCCGAACGCGGCAAGCGTGGCAAGACCTACGCCAACCAGGGCGGGTTCCTGCACGACGCCGCCGAGTTCGACCCGGCGTTCTTCGGCATCGGCCCGCGCGAGGCCATGGCGATGGACCCGCAACAGCGGCTGCTGCTGGAGACGGCGTGGGAGGCCATCGAACGCGCCGGCATCGACCCGACCGCGCTGCGCGGCAGCCTGACCGGCGTCTTCACCGGCGCCATGTACGACGACTACGGCAGCCGGGCCCCGGGCGCGCCCGCCGACGTCGCCGCCTACATCCCCAACGGCAGCTCCGGCGCGGTCGTCTCCGGTCGCATCTCCTACCTGCTGGGGCTCGAAGGTCCGTGCATGACGGTGGACACGGCGTGCTCGTCTTCGCTGGTCACGCTGCACCTCGCGGTGCAGGCACTGCGGGCCGGCGAGTGCCGGCTGGCGCTGGCCGGCGGTGTGACGGTGCTTTCGCAGTCGGACCTGTTCGTCGACTCCAGCCGCCAGGGGGTGCTTTCGCCCAACGGCCGCTCGAAGTCCTTCTCCGCCGCGTCCGACGGCGTCGGCTGGGCCGAGGGCGCGGGCCTGCTCCTGCTGGAGCGGCTGTCCGACGCGCAGCGCAACGGCCACGAGGTGCTCGCCGTCGTGCGCTCCAGCGCGGTGAACCAGGACGGCGCGTCCAACGGGCTCACCGCCCCGAACGGCCCCTCGCAGGAACGCGTGATCCACGCGGCGCTGGCCGCCGGTGGACTGCGTCCGTCCGAAGTGGACGCGGTCGAGGCGCACGGTTCGGGCACGAAACTCGGTGACCCCATCGAGGCGCAGGCCCTGCTCGCGACCTACGGCCAGGACCGGCCCGAGGGACACCCGCTGTACCTGGGCTCCGTGAAGTCGAACATCGGTCACGCGCAGGCGTCCGGTGGTGCGGCCGGCGTGATGAAGGTGGTGCAGGCGCTGCGGCACAACCTGCTCCCGCGGACGCTGCACGTCGACGCGCCGTCGCCGGTCGTCGACTGGACGACGGGCGACATCGAGCTGCTGACCGAGGCACGGCCGTGGCTGCCGAACGGGCGGCCGCGCCGTGCCGGGGTCTCGTCCTTCGGCATCAGCGGGACCAACGCGCACATCATCATCGAGGAGGCGCCGCCGTCCACTGTGGAGGCGCCGCGCGCCAGTGCTCCGGCACTGCCGGTGGTGCCGCTGCCGCTCGCGGGATCGGTGGGCCAGGCGCTGGCCGACCAGGCCGCCCGGCTTGCCGAGCACCTGCGGGCCAACCCGGAGCTTGACCTGACCGACGTCGGGTACTCGCTCGCCACCGGTCGCGCGGCGCTCGACCACCGCGCGGTGGTGCTGGCCGCAGACCGCGAGGCCGCGTTGAAGGCGCTCGACGGGCTCGCCACCGGCGGAACCCCGGCGAGCACCGTGACCGGCACGATCAGTGCGGCCGACCTGACCGCGTTCCTCTTCACCGGCCAGGGCGCGCAGCAGCCGGGCATGGGCCGCGGGCTGTACGAGGCCTTCCCGGTGTTCGCCGGCGCGTTCGACGAGATCTGCGGCCTGTTCGACGGCGATATTCGCGGTCTCTCCGAGACGGACGTGCCGCTCAAGCGGGTCATCTGGGCCGAGAAGGGCTCCGACGACGGGAAGCTGCTCAACCAGACCGCCTACACGCAGTGCGCGCTGTTCGCGATCGAGGTCGCGCTCTACCGCCTGGTGGAGTCGTGGGGCGCCGCGCCCGACTACGTGGCCGGGCACTCGATCGGTGAGCTCGCCGCGGCCCACGTGGCCGGGGTGCTGTCGCTGGCCGATGCCTGCACGCTGGTCGCCGCTCGCGGCCGGTTGATGCAGGCGCTGCCGAGCGGGGGCGCCATGGCCGCGATCGCGGCCACGGAGGACGAGGTGCGGGCCGCGCTGCCGTCCGACGTCGACGTCGCCGCGGTCAACGGGCCGCGCTCGGTCGTGATCTCCGGGCCGGACGCTTCGGTCCGGACGGCCATGGCCACGTTCTCCGACGCCGGGCGCCGCACGAAGCAGCTGGTCGTGTCGCACGCGTTCCACTCGGCGCTGATGGAGCCGATGCTGGCGGAGTTCGGCGCGGTTGCCGAAAGCCTCAGCTATTCCGCCCCGGCGATTCCGGTGGTGTCCAACGTGACCGGGCGGATCGCCACGGCCGCCGAGCTGTGCTCGCCCGCCTACTGGGTGGGGCACGTTCGCGAGGCCGTGCGGTTCGCCGACGGGGTCACGACGTTGCTGGGCGCCGGCGTCACGCGGTTCGTGGAGCTGGGCCCGGACGCGGTCCTCACGGGCATGGCCCGCGAGAGCGACACCGCGGCCGCCGAACGGCCGGACCGCGTGGTGCAGGTGCCGGCGATGCGGCGCGGCCGCGACGAGGTGACCACGCTGTTCACCGCGCTCGGCACGCTGTACTCGCGGGGCACGGCCCTCGATTGGCGGGCGCTGTTCGCCGGCCGCGGTGCGTCCACTGTGGACCTGCCGACGTACGCGTTCCAGAACAAGTCCTACTGGCTCGACGCGACCAAGGGCACCGGCGACGTCGGTTCGCTGGGCGCCAAGTCCGCCGCGCACCCGCTGCTGGGTGCGCTGGTGGAGCTGCCCGACGGCGGCGCGGTGCTCACGGGCCGGCTGTCCACGGCGACGCAGCCGTGGCTGGCCGACCACGTGGTGATGGGCCGCACGATGCTGCCCGGCACCGCGTACGTCGAGCTGGCCGCGCACGCCGGCGACCAGGTCGGGGCGGGCCTGCTCGAGGAGCTGACCCAGCAGGCACCGCTGCTGCTGCCCGAGGACGGCGTGGACCTGCGCGTGGTCGTCGGGGCTCCGGACGCCAGTGGCCGCCGGGAGTTCTCGGTGCACTCGCGGGCCGCCGAACGAGGTGCTTGGACGCAGCACGCGGCGGGCACGCTCACCACGGGAACGCCGGCCGCGGAGTTCGACCTGGCGGCCTGGCCGCCGGCGGGCGCCGAGGCCGTGGACCTGACCGGGCTCTACGACGACCTCGCGGGCCTCGGCTTCGGCTACGGCCCGACGTTCCGGAACCTCCGCGCGGTCTGGCTGCACGAGGATGAGGTGTTCGCCGAGGTGGCGCTGCCCGAGGGCACAGCGGCCGGCGAGTTCGGCCTCCACCCGGGCCTGCTCGACTCCGCGCTGGGCGCGACGGACTTCCTCGTGCCGGGCGGCCCGAAGGCGCTGACCGAGACGACGATCCCGTTCGCCTGGAACGCGGTCTCACTGTTCGCGGCGGGTGCCACGGCGCTGCGGGTGCGGGTGCGCAAGACGGAGAACGGGGCCGAGCTGGCGCTCGCCGACGCGGCCGGTGCGCCGGTCGCGTGGATCGAGTCGCTGGTCACGCGGCCGGTGTCGGAGAGCCAGCTCGGCGCGAAGGTGCCGGACTCGCTCTACCGCATCGACTGGTCGCCCGCGTCGGGTGTGCGGCTGGCGCCGTCGATCGACGGCTGGGCCGTGCTGGGTGCCGACGATCTCGGGTTGGGCCTGCCCGTCCACGCCGAGCCGGTGGCGGCCGACGTGCTGGTGCTGCCGGTCGCGACCGAGGACGGCGACGTGCCGGCCCGCGTCTACGCGACCGTTCAGAAGACGTTGGCGCTGCTGCAGAACTGGCTCGGCCGGTTCGACGACGGCAAGCTCCTGGTCGTCACCCGCGGTGCGGTCGAGGCGGACACGCCGGACCTGGCGCAGGCGCCGGTCTGGGGTCTGGTGCGGGCCGCGCAGGCCGAGAACCCGGGCCGGATTCAGCTGGTCGACGTGGACGGCAAGGCGGAGTCCGCGCAGGCGCTGCCCGCGGTGGCGGCTTCGGGTGAGCCCGAGGCGGTCGTCCGTGCCGGTGAGGTGCGGGTGCCGCGGCTGGTGCGGGTGACCGAGATCGGCGAGCCGGTCGAGTGGAACCCCGACGGCACGGTGCTGATCACCGGGGGCGCCGGTCTGCTCGGCGGGCTGCTGGCCCGGCACCTGGTCGCCCGCGGCGCCCGCGACCTCGTCCTCACGAGCCGGCGGGGCCTCGACGCTCCGGGTGCGCGGGAGCTGGTCGAGGAACTCGCCGGGCAAGGCGCGAAGGTCACCGTGGCGGAGTGCGACGTCACCGACCGCGCCGACCTGGCGGGACTGCTGGAGACGCTGCCGAAGCTCACCGCCGTGGTCCACGCGGCGGGGCAGATGGACAGCGCGGTGCTGGGCGCCCTCACTCCGGAGCAGGTCGAGACCGTGCTGCGGCCGAAGGTCGACGCGGCCTGGCACCTGCACGAGCTCACGGCGTCGCGGGACCTGGCGGCGTTCGTCCTCTACTCGTCGGCAGGCGGCCTGTTGCTGGCCGCGGGGCAGGCCAACTACGCGGCGGGCAACGTGTTCCTCGACGCGCTGGCCGAGCACCGGGCCGCACAGGGCCTGCCGGCGACCGCCCTGGCCTGGGGTCCGTGGGAAGGCACCGACGGCGAGGTCGACCTGGCGCACATCGCCCGGTACGGCGTCGCGGAGCTGACCGCGGAAGACGGGCTGGCGTTGTTCGACGCCGCGCTCGCGGCGCGGCGGCCGGCACTCGTGCCGGTGGAGCTGGCCGACCTGAAGGAAGCCGACCGCGTGGCCCCGCTCCTGCGTGGCCTCCTGACGGCTCCGTCCCGGCGAGCGGCGACGGCCGCGGTGACCGCCGCACCCGAGGCCGGTTTCGCCGATCGGGTCGCCGCGCTGCCGGCGAGCGAGCGGGAAGCGGCGGCGCTGCAGCTGGTGTGCGAGCACGCGGCGGCGGTGCTGGGTTACGACGACGCTTCGGCCGTCGGGGTCGAGAAGGGCTTCACAGACCTCGGCATCGACTCGCTGGCGGCGCTGGAACTGCGCAACCGGCTCGGGGCGGCGACGGGGCTGCGGCTGCCGGCGACGCTGATCTTCGACTATCCGAGCCCGCTCCCGCTGGCCCGCCACCTCCTGGCGGAACTGCTGCCGGAGTCCGAAGAGGACAGTGCGCTCGAAGAGAACGACGAAGCCGCGTCCGCAGTCGCGGCGATGGACCTGGCCGACCTGGTCCGCTCCGCGATGGGTGGCGACCAGACCGACGAACGAGGTGAGTCCCGGTGACCCAGTCCCCGTCGACCGAGCAGATCGTCGCCGCGCTGCGACAGTCCATGACGGACAACGAACGGCTCAAGACGGACAACAAGAAGCTCTCCGCCCGGCTGCACGAGCCGATCGCGATCATCGGCATGGGCTGCCGCTACCCCGGCGGCGTCACGACTCCGGACGAGCTGTGGCAGCTGGTCGCGGGCGGCGTCGACGCGATCGGCGAGTTCCCGGCCGACCGCGGCTGGGACACGGCGTCGATCCACGACCCCAGTGGTTCCCGGCCCGGCACGACGTACTCGAACGAAGGCGGTTTCCTGCCCGAAGCCGCCGACTTCGAGCCGGAGTTCTTCGGGATCTCGCCACGGGAGGCGCTCACGCTCGACCCGCAGCAGCGCGTGCTGCTGGAAACGGCGTGGGAAGCGGTGGAGCGCGCCGGGATCGTGCCGGCGACGCTGCGCGGCTCCAGCACCGGCGTGTTCACCGGCGTGATGTACCACGACTACGGCGCGGGCAGCAGCGACGGCAGCCTCATCTCCGGGCGCGTCTCGTACACGCTCGGGCTCGAAGGTCCGTCGGTGTCGGTGGACACGGCGTGCTCCTCTTCGCTCGTCGCCATGCACCTCGCGGCGCAGGCGCTGCGGCGCGGCGAGTGTTCCCTGGCGCTGGCCGGCGGCGTGACGGTGATGGTGACGCCGGACATGTTCGTGTACTTCAGCGAGCAGCACGGGCTGTCCTCCGACGGGCGCTGCAAGGCGTTCGGCAGCGGCGCCGACGGCGTCGGCTGCTCGGAAGGCGCCGGGATGCTGCTGCTGGAGCGGCTTTCGGACGCTCGCCGAAACGGTCACCACGTGCTCGCCGTGCTGCGCGGCAGCGCGGTGAACTCCGACGGCGCATCGAGCGGCATCACGGTGCCCAACGGCCCGGCGCAGCAGCGCGTGATTCGCGCGGCGCTGGCCGACGGCGGGATCGAACTGTCCGATGTGGACTTCGTCGAGGCGCACGGCACGGGCACGAAGCTGGGTGACCCGATCGAGGCACAGGCACTGATCGCGACCTACGGCAAGGTGACGACGCCCGAACGGCCGCTGTACGTCGGCTCGTTCAAGTCGAACGTCGGCCACACGCAGGCCGCGGCCGGCGTCGGCGGTGTGATCAAGGTGGTGGAGTCGCTGCGACGCGGTGTCCTGCCGCGCACGCTGCACGCCGAGGAGCCGTCGCCGCACGTCGACTGGTCCGGCGGCACGGTCGCGCTGCTCGCCGACGAGCGGGCGTGGCCGGAGACCGGGCGCGCGCGGCGGGCCGCGGTGTCTTCGTTCGGGATCAGCGGGACGAACGCGCACGTGATCGTGGAGCAGGGTGACCCGGCTCCCGAGCCTTCGGCCGAGGGCGGGCCCGTGACGTGGCTGTTCTCGGCCACTGGGCCCCAGGCGCTGCGGGCGCAGGCGGGCCGGCTGGCCGAGGTTTCGGGGTCGGCGGCGGACGTCGGGCTCTCGTTGGTGACCACGCGAACGTTGGCCGAGTACCGGGCCGGGGTCGTGGCGGCCGATCGCGCCGGTGCCGTGCGGGCGTTGACGGAGTATGCCGCCGGGCGCGCGCCGGCCGGAATTGTCGAAGGTGTTGCGGCGCCGGGGAAAACGGCGTTCCTGTTCACCGGCCAGGGCGCGCAGCGGGCGGGGATGAGCCTGGAGCTGGCTGCGGCCTATCCCGTCTTCGCCGCCGCGTTGGACGAGGTCGCCGCCGAGCTGGATCCGCACCTGGACACGCCGCTGCGCGAACTGCTGGCGGATGCGGACAAGCTCGACGAGACCGGCTACACGCAGCCGGCGCTGTTCGCCGTCGAGGTCGCGGTGTTCCGGCTGCTGGAGACGTGGGGCGTGCAGGCGGATCGGCTGGTCGGGCATTCGATCGGTGAGCTGGCGGCCGCGCACTGCGCGGGTGTGTTCTCACTGGCCGACGCGTGCCGGCTGGTGGCCGCGCGGGCGCGGCTGATGCAGGCGCTCCCACGCGGTGGCGCGATGGTCGCGGTGCAGGCGCGGGAGGACGAGGTCCGGCTCATCGACGGCGTCGGGATCGCCGCGGTGAACGGGCCCGATTCGGTCGTGTTGTCCGGGGTCGAGGACGCGGTGCTGGCGGTCGCGGAGAAGTTCGCGCGGACGTCGCGGTTGCGCGTGTCGCACGCGTTCCACTCGCCGCTGATGGAGCCGATGCTGGCGGAGTTCGCCACGGTGGCGGCGCAGGTGAACTACTCGGCGCCGGCGATTCCCATCGTGACCACGGCCGGCGGCGATCTGTCCACTCCGGACTACTGGGTCCGGCAGGTGCGCGAGGCCGTGCGGTTCGCCGACGCGATGCGCACGGTGCTGGCCGACGGAGTGACCACGTTCGTCGAGGTCGGACCGAGTGCGGTGCTCACCGCGATGGGGCAGAGCTGCCTGGCCGGCGACGAACGGGCGACGTTCGTGCCGGTGCTGCGCAAGGACCGGCCGGAGGCCGAGAGCGCGGCCACGGCGGTCGCGACGCTGTTCACGGCCGGGGTGCCTGTCGACTTCGAGGCGTTCTACGCCGGCGCGCACCGGGTGGAGTTGCCGACGTATGCGTTCCAGCGCAAGCGCTATTGGCTCGACAACCCGACCGGCGCCCGGGCGCGGGGTGTGGCCGAGGTCGGCCAGCGCGAGGCCGGGCACCCGTTGCTGGGTGCAGTCGTGGTCGCGGCCGACTCGGGTGGTGTGGTGCTCACGGGCAAGCTCTCGCTGAGCGCACAGCCGTGGCTGGCCGACCACGTGGTGCAGGGGGCGGCGTTGTTCCCGGGCACGGCGTTCGTGGAGCTGGCCGTGCGGGCCGGCGACGAGGTCGGCTGCGCGCGGCTCGACGAGCTGACGTTGGCCGCGCCGCTGATCCTGCCCGCGCAGGGTGGGGTGCGGCTGCAGGTCACGGTCGGCTCCCAGGACGAGGACGGCACCCGAACGCTGGGCATCTACTCGCAGGCCGAAGGCGCTGACGAGTGGGTTCAGCACGGTAGCGGCCGCCTTTCGTCCACTGTGGACGCGCGACCGGAAGCCGCCGAGTGGCCGCCCGCGGGCGCGGCCGAGATCGACGTGACCGGCCGCTACGACGACCTCGCGGCCCAGGGCTTCGACTACGGCCCGGTGTTCGCCGGGCTGCGCCGCGTCTGGCGGGTGGGTGACCGGCTGGCGGCCGAGGTCTCGGTACCCGAGCACGCGAACGCCGAAGCGTTCGGCCTGCACCCCGCGTTGCTCGACGCCGCGCTGCACACGATCGGCCTCGCCGGGCCGACGGAGGACAAGCCGGTGCTGCCGTTCGCGTGGTCCGGGGTGTCGCTGCACGCCGGCGGCGCGTCGAGCCTGCGGGTACTGATCTCGTCGGACGTCGAGAACACGGTGTCGCTCACGGCCACCGACCCGAGCGGGTCGCCGGTCCTGAGCGTGGAATCGCTGGCGCTGCGGCCGATCGCGGACGACGCGTTCGCGCCGGCCGAGCGTTCGGCGGTGGACGACTCGCTGTTCCGCGTGGAATGGCCGGCGTGGTCCGGTGAGCCGGCCGCGGCCGTGACGTCGGCGGTGCTCGGCGAGGACGTCTTCGGTCTCGGTGGGAAGACCTTCGCGGACTTCGAAGCACTGGTCGCCGGGATCCACGGTGGTGACGCCGTGCCGGACGTGGTGTTCGTGCCGTTCGCCGCGCCCGAGGTCGCCACGCCGGCCGGAGCGCGCGAAGCCGTGCACCGCCTGCTGGCCCTCGCCCAGGCGTGGGTCGGCGAGGACGTGCTGGCTGCGTCACGGCTGGTTGTAGTGGCGCGGCGTGCGATCGGCACCCGGCCGGACGAGGCGGTGGCCGACCTGACGCACGCGGCCCTCTGGGGTGTCGTGCGGACGGCGCAACTGGAGTACCCGGACCGCTTCCTGGTCGTGGACCTCGACGACGGCCCGGTGCCGGTCGCCGAGGTGCTCGGGGCGATGTACGCGGACGAGCCCGGCGTCGCCGTGCGTGCCGGCCAGGTGCTCGTGCACCGGCTGGCCAAGTTCGTGCCGGATGAAAAGCCGGTGCAGCTCGGCGGAACCGTGCTGGTCACCGGCGCGACGGGCGTGCTGGGCATGCTGATCGCGCGGCACCTGGTGACGTCGTACGGCGTGCGGGACCTGCTCCTGACCAGCCGGCGCGGCCTCGACGCGCCGGGCGCGCCCGAGTTCGTCGCGTCACTGGAAGAGCTGGGAGCTTCCGTTTCGCTGGTCGCGTGCGATCTGGCTTCGCGTGACGCCGTGGTTTCGTTGCTGGACGGAGTTTCCCTGTCCGCGGTGATCCACACGGCCGGGGTGGTCGACGACGGCGTGCTGCTGTCGCTGACCCCGGAGCGGATGGACGCGGTGCTGCGGCCCAAGGTCGACGCCGCGTGGCACCTGTCCGAGCTGACGGCGTCGATGGACCTGGCGGCCTTCGTGCTGTACTCGTCGGCCGGCGGCACGCTGGGCGCGGCCGGTCAGGCGAACTACTCCGCGGCGAACGTGTTCCTCGACGCGCTGGCGCAGCACCGCGTCGCAGCCGGGCTACCGGGCGTTTCGCTGGCCTGGGGGCTGTGGTCCGAGGGCGGCATGTCCGGCGAGCTCGGCGACACCGACCTCATCCGCATGGCCCGCTCCGGCGTCTTCGGGCTGTCCTTTGCGGACGGTCTGGAGCTGTTCGACGCCGTTTTCGGGACCACGGAACCGGCGCTGGTGCCGGTGCGGCTGGACCTGTCCGGGCTGCGGGCCGACGCGCACAGCGTGCCGGCGATGCTGCGGGGGCTGGTCAAGCGGTCGACGCGACGCCGGGCCGAGGTGGTCGACGACTCGTGGGGCCGGATTTCCTCGCTGCCCGCGGGAGAACGCCCGCGGGCCGTCGTGGACCTGGTGTGTGGCACGGCCGCGGTGGTGCTGGGTCACGAGAACGCCGGTGCGGTGGACCCGCGCAAGGGTTTCATCGAGCTGGGCTTCGATTCGCTGACGGCGATCGAGCTGCGCAACCGCCTCGACGTGGTGACCGGGCTGCGGCTGCCGGCCACGCTGATCTTCGACTACCCCTCGGTGGAGGTGCTGGCCGAGTTCCTCGCGGAGTCCGTGGCGGACGGCCCGTCCGACGTCGAGGTGCGCGTGGAGGAGCTGGTGGCGGCGTTGCGGAGCGCGGACGCCGACGTGCGGGGCAAGGTCGTGGACCGGCTGAAGTCCGTCGTGGGCGAGTTCTCCGGGGACGACGAGGTCGAAGACGCCAGCGCGGACGAGCTGTTCGCGATGCTGGACGAGGAGCTCGGCGCACACTAGCGACAACGAGAAGCGGGCCGTCCACAGTGGAAACTGTGGGCGGCCCGTCGTCGTGTCCGGGGGAGCGGAGCGGGCGGCGCTCGACGCTCGGGGGGAAGGCGCGGATCGCGAACCTGGGACCGTGGTGCCCCAGGGCGTTCTGTACGCGTCGGGTGGGTTCTCAGGCCTCGGTGAGCAGACCCAGGGAGCACAGCGAGCCGGCCAGCGCGATGATGTCGTAGCGCGTGTCCTCCTCGTCGGTGCCCCACAGACCGGACAGGACGGCCGCGGCGCGGTCGACGTCACCGTTCTGCTGCTTCAGCGCGATCCACATCGCCGCGGCGACGGGCTCGCACTCGATCTGGCGGCGGGTGGCGCGGCAGGTGAGCTCGAGGTGGCCGTTGGGGAGCATCCGCTGGGTGACACCGGGAGCGGTCTGGATGGCCATCATGACTACCTCCGAGGGAAGTGGTTCCGGGGTGTTTCCTTGATGTACTTAGTTTCGCGGAACCGGGCCCGCCGGACCATGGGGTCGGCACCTGAACGCCAGGTGGGGTTTACCCACCCCTACCGCGGCGCCTGATCCGGGGTTGCGCGCTGCCACCGAGCCAGGGTCGTGGCGACCGTGCCCACGACGCCGTCCAGCTGGCTGTTCAGGTAGAAGTGCCCGCCGCCGAACACGGCGACGTCACACGTCGCGGTGGTGTGGGCGCGCCAGGCGCCGGCCTCGTCGAGGTCGGTCACCGGGTCGGTGTCGCCGACGAGGACCTGGATGGGGCACCGCAGCTCGGCACCGGCGTCGTGGCGGTAGGTCTCCACGGCCGTGTAGTCGCCGCGGACGGCGGGCAGCACCATGCGCAGCAGTTCGTCGTCGCCCAGCACGGCGGTGTCGGTGCCGCTGAGCTCCTTCAACGCGGCGATGAGACCGTCGTCGTCGCGCTGGTGGATGTATTCGATGCGCTGGGCCGAAGGGGCACGGCAGGCGGAGGCGAACAGGCCGATCAGCTCCGCGCCGCGGGCCTCGAGCCGGCGGGCGACCTCGTAGCCCAGCGTCGCGCCCATGCTGTGGCCGAACAGCGCCACCGGGCGGTCGAACCACGGGCCGAGGTCGTCGGCGAGGGCGTCGGCCATGGCGGCGAGGTCGTCGAAACAGCGTTCGCCACGGCGGTCCTGGCGGCCCGGGTACTGCACGGCGACGACGTCGGCGGGCAGCCCGGCCGCGAGGGCCGCGCGGGAGAACGGAAAGTAGGCGGTCGCGGAGCCGCCGGCGTGCGGCAGGCACACCAGCCGCACGCGAGCGTCCTCGACCGGGTGGAAGCGCCGGACCCAACGACTGGTTTTTTCGTTCACGGCAGTCACAGTTCAGGAAGTGTTCGGGCCGGTGCTCGGGCGGGCAACCCCTACCGACCCGGGAAGTGCCTGGGGCGCAAGGAAATCCGCAGCAACAGAACGTGACGTGATCACCCCTTCGGGTGACTTTAGGTCGGGGTTGGTTGCCCTTAGGGGGTCACTGCGAGTCTCGGAGTCGCAGGAAGATGACCAGTGGGTCGAGGAGCTTGCGATGGGCGTGAACTGGGGGCAGAACCGCCGAACCGATCCGCAGGAGGCAGTGGGGTTTCTGGAAGGCCTGCTGATCGAATGCGACGCCGGTGCGGGGGAGACCGTGCTGGTGGGCGGCGGTCCGGCCAGCGGCAAGACACAGGTGCTGAACCAGGTGGTGGCACGGGCGAAGGAGCTGGGCATCCTCACGCTCACCGCGACCGGCGCGGCCGACGAGCGCGAGGTGGACGGCGGCGTGATCGACCAGCTGCTGGCCGGTCCCGCGCTGCCGAAAGCCGTGGCACAGCACCAGGACAAGATCACCGAGCTGTGCGGCGCGCTGCACGGCGTGGCCCGCGAACGACCGGTGCTGGTGGCCGTGGACGACCTCCACCACGTGGACGAGACGTCGGCGCGGCTGCTGCTGAGGTTGCAGCGGCGCACCCGTTCGGCCGCACTGCTGCTGGTGCTGACGCAGCCGGACACCTGGTACGCCGGCGGCGGTCTCGAGTTCGCGTCGCAGCCGCACCGGCACGTGCAGCTGACGCCGCTGTCGATCGCGGCGATCGCGGAACTGGTGGCGGAGGACGGGCCGGACGGGCTGCCCGAGCAGATCCACGAGCTCAGCGCCGGCAACCCGCTGCTGGTCAACGCGCTCGTGGACGCGTTCCGCAGCAGCACCGACTCCGGTTCGGCCTACTCGGAGGCCGTGCAACGGCTGCTGCACCGCTACGGCTCGCCGATGCGGGAGGTCGCGACGGCGATCGCGGTGCTGGACACCGACGTCACCACCGAGGCCGTGGCCGCCGTCGCCGGGGTGGACCCGCTCGACGCCGAGACGTCGGCCGGGCTGCTGGCCGAGTCGGGCCTGGTCGCCGGCGTGCGGTTCCGGCAGCAGCCGGCCGCGGCCGCCGTCGTGGGCGGGCTGCGCGGTTCGGAGAAGGTGCGGCTGCACGTCCGCGCCGCCGAGGTGAAGCACGCGCGGGGCCTGCCGGCCGCCGACGTCGCCCGCCACCTCGTGGCCGCCGACGAGGCGAAACCCGAGTGGGCGCTGCCCGTGCTGGTGGAAGCGGCGGAGCAGGTGATGCTCGGCGACGACGTCGAGTTCGCCACCCGCTGCCTCAAGCTCGCGGCGTCCGTGACCACCGCCGCGTGGGAGCGGCAGGCGATTTCCCAGCTGCTGGCGAAGATCACCTGGCGCGTCAACCCGGCCGCCGCGGCGCCGCACCTGGCTTCGCTGCGTGCGGCGGGAGACTCGCTCGACCAGTCCGACCGGATCGCGCTCGCACGGCAGTCGCTGTGGTTCGGTGAGCGGGATACGTTCGAGCAGGCTTTCGCGGCGCTGGACGCCGACCTCGAACCGCTCGACCCGCGCACGGCCGCCGAGCTGACGCTGGCCGGGCACTGGCACTACGGCGTCGCCCCGGCGGCCCCGAGCGGCGACGACCCGTGGCTGCACACCGCGAACACGCTCGCTTCCGTGTGGCACACGGGCGCGACCGAGGCGACGTCGGCGTGCGCGGAACGGATCCTGCAGAACTGCCGGATTTCGGACACTTCGCTCGAAGCGCTGGGCACCGCGATCGTCGCGCTCGCGTACGCCGACAAGGCCGACCGTGCCGAAGGCTGGTGCACGTCGCTGAGCGAAGAGGCCGAATACCGCGGCGCGGTGACGTGGAAGGCGATGCTCGACGCGTTGGGCGCGAGCCTGGTGCTGCGCCGGGGTGACGTCGCGGCGGCGACGGACCGGGCGAACCGCGCGCTGGCCCTGCTCGACGCGCCCAACTGGGGTGTCGCGATCAGCTACCCGCTCGCCACGCTGCTCTCGGCGCACACCGCGGCCGGCGCGTTCAAGGCCGCTGCTGCGGTGCTGCGGCAGCCGTTGCCGGAAGCCGTGTTCACCACACTCGGCGGCGTGCGCTACCTGCGGGCCCGGGGCCAGTTCCACCTGGCCACCAACCGCGGTCTGGCGGCGGTCAGCGATTTCCAGCAGTGCCAACGGGTCCTGCGGGAGCAGGAGCTGGACCTGCCGACGGTCGTGCCGTGGCGCACCGATCTCGCCGAGGCCAACCTGAAGCTGGGGAACCCGACGCTCGCCGTCGAGCTGGCCAAGCAGCAGCTCGCGAGCGCGGCGCCGACCGATGCGTACTCGCGTGGTTCGGCCTTGCGGGTGCTGGCTTTCGCCGGCGATTCCGCCGGGCGGGCGGGGCTGCTCAACCGGGCCGCCGAAGCGTTCAAAGCCTCGGGCGATCGGCTGGAGCTGGCGCGCACCACACGGGCGCTCAACCAGCTCGGCCAGCGCGCGGAACGCTCCGCGGGCCTGGTCAAGCCGGTGCACGTGCCGCGCCAGGCGACGCGGGCGGTCACGGCGAGACCCGTGCCGCCCCGACCCGTCGCCCCGCGCACGGAGGTGACGCCCGCGCAGACGACGCTCAGCGAGGCCGAGCTGCGCGTGGCCGAGCTGGCGGCCCACGGGCGCACCAACCGCCAGATCGCGGAGACGCTCTACATCACCGTGAGCACGGTCGAACAGCACCTGACCCGGGTCTACCGCAAACTGGGCGTGGCCGGGCGCGCCGCTCTGGCCGGCGAGCTCGCCGGCGCCGACAGCGGGCAGTGAGGGAGAGAGATCCGGTGGTACTGACCGAGATCGAGCTGCGCGTGGCCGACCTCGCCGCGCACGGCACGAGCGTCCCCGCGATCGCGGAGCTGCTGGGCGTCGCCCCGAACACGGTGGCCGACCACCTCACGGCCGTGTACCTCAAGCTCGGCCCCTGACCACGCGGGCGCACCCCAATGAGGTTTTCTCAGTAGGGCGAGGTGGGGGTGCGTGTTGCCGTGAGGTGAGGCGTGGGGCCGCTGGTAGGACTGGATTTGCGAAGATCGAATCCTAAAATTCCAGAGGCCCCACGTGATCACCCATGGTGCCACGCTCGACGTGGCACGCGAGCTGGCCCTCTATGTCGGCACAGTGCTGCGCGCCGAGCGACACCGGCGAGGCACCCGCCGCGGCGCACGTGCGTTGACCCCCTACCGGCAGGCACTGCTGGTGCTGCGCTGGTTCCGCGATGCCACCCCGGTCCATCGACTCGCTACCGACCACCAGGTCAGCCTCGCCACCGCCTACCGCTACCTGCACGAAGCCATCACCGCTCTCGCCGCCCTCGCCCCCGACCTGCACCAAGCCCTGCAGCAACGCCGAGCCGCCGGTGACACCCACGTCATCCTCGACGGCACCCTGATCCCCACCACCCGCATCGCCGCGACCACCATCAAAACCAAAGGCACCAACCGCGGAACGACGGTGCATCTGTGGTACTCCGGCAAACACCGCAGCTTCGGCGGGAACATCCAGTTCCTGGCCAACGCTGAGGGATTCCCGCTCTGGGTGTCCCCGGTGCTGCCCGGCTCCCGCAACGACCTCTCCGCCGCCCGCGATCTCGGCATCGTCGGAGCGCTGACCGCCGCCGCAGCCGCGGGCCTGAGAACTCTGGCTGACCGGGCCTATCACTCAGCCGGCATCGGCATCCTGACACCGTTCAAGAAAGCCGCAGGCCAACCGCCCCTGGCAACCGACCACCACAGCTACAACCTGCTGCACAGCCAACTGCGCTGCCTCGGCGAGCGAGCCGCCGCAATGCTGAAAACCCGCTGGTCAGCACTGCGACGGATCACCCTCTGCCCCAAACGCATCGGCACCATCGTCCAAGCAGCACTCGTCCTCACCCACCACGAACACCACGGCCGCTACTGAGAAAACCTCAATGTGGCGTTGGGTGCGTCGAGCGCACCGAACGCCACATTGGGGTGGTCTGGGCGGGGGGTCAGCGGCGGTCGGCGATGACGGCCGCGATGATGTCGTCCAGCGTGCGGGTGGGGACGAAGCCGATCTGGTTGTACGCGCGGGTGCAGTCGGGGATGCGGCGCTGCATGTCCTCGTAGCCCTCGCCGTAGGCCTGCTCGTACGGGACCTTCGCGATGGTGCTGGTGGAGCCCGTCGCGGAGATCACGCGTTCGGCCAGCTGCGCGATCGTGGTCTGCTCGTTGCTGCCGAGGTTGAACACCTTGCCGTACGCGGTTTCGTCGGCGAGCAGGTCGACGAGCGCGGGCACGACGTCGTGCACGTGGCAGAAGCAGCGGGTCTGCTGGCCGTCGCCGAAGACGGTGATGGGCTCGCCCGCCAGCGCCTGCGTGACGAAGCGCGGGATGACCATGCCGTAGCGGCCGGTCTGGCGCGGGCCGACGGTGTTGAACGGGCGCACGATCACCGTGCGCAGGCCGTGCTCCTTGGCATACAGGTAGGCGAACGTCTCGTCCAGCGCCTTGGCCTCGGCGTAGGACCAGCGGTTCTTCAGTGGCGAGCCGATGATGCGGTCGTCCTCTTCGGACAGTCCGTCGGCGGTGTTCTTGCCGTAGATCTCGCTCGTGGACGCCACCAGGATCGGGACGTCGTGGCGCAGCGCGGCGTCGAGCAGGTTCTCGGTGCCGTGCAGGTTGGTGCGCAGGCTCTCGAGCGTCTTGTCGAGGATGGTGAACACGCCGACCGCGGCGGCGAGGTGGAACACCGCGTCGACGCCGGCCATGCACGACTCGACGGCCGACGGGTCGGTCACGGAGCCGCGGACGAAGCGGAAACCGGGGTGCCCGGCCACGGCGGTGAGGTTGTCGAGGGTGCCGGTGCTGAGGTTGTCCAGGGCGACGACCTCGTCGCCGCGGGCGAGCAGGTGCTCGGTGAGGTGGGAGCCGATGAAACCGGCACCGCCGGTGATCAGGTAACGCACGTCAGGAGTCCTCTCAGTTCGCGAACAGCGTGCGGTCGAAGCGGTAGGTGGCGTCGATGACCGTGCCGCACTGGGCGAGCCACTCGTACGAGTGCCCGGGCTGGATCGTGTGGATCAGGGCGACGTCCCAGTCGCCGCCGGCCGGGTCGACCACGTTGTCGAGCGATCCGCCGGTCACGCGCACGTTGGGCACCAGCGGGTCGTGGTAGCCGACCTTGGCGCCCTTCGCGGCGAGCAGGTCCAGGATGTCGAGCGCGGACGACGAGCGCACGTCCTGCACGCCGGGCTTGTAGGTCACGCCGACGACGAGCACGCGGGTGCCCGCCATGCCCTTGCCGTCGCGGGAAAGCGTGTTGAGCACGCGGTCCACGACCTGCTTCGGGCGCTCGGCGATCGCGTGCATGGCCTGCGTGACGAGCGGCGCGTTGCTCTGCGTCGCGCGCAGCTGCCACAGCAGGTAGTGCGGGTCGCAGGGGATGCAGTGACCGCCGACGCCGGGGCCGGGGTGGAAGGCCATGAACCCGTACGGCTTGCTGGCGGCGGCGTCGATGACCTCGATGGGGTCGATGGCGAAGCCGTCGCTGATCTCCGCGAACTCGTTGGCCAGCGCGATGTTCACCGCGCGGAAGGTGTTCTCGAACAGCTTGGTCATCTCGGCCGCCTCCGGCGAGCTGACGCAGTGCACGGCCGGGGTCAGCACGTTGATCACACGCTGCGCCATCGCGGTGCACACCGGCGTGACCCCGCCCAGCACGCGCGGCGTCTCGGCCTGCGTGTGTGTGACGTTGCCGGGGTCGATGCGCTCGGGGCTCGACGCCACGAAAATGTCCCGCCCGACCGTGAAACCCTTGGCGCTCAACGGCTTAACCAGCAGTCGCTCCGACGTGCCGACGTAGCTGGTGGAGGTGAGGATCAGCGTCTGGCCGGGCCGCGCGTGGGAGATCAGGGCGGCGCACGCGCTCTCCAGCGGGCCCAGGTCGGGCATCAGGTACTCGTCGAGCCCGGTCGGCACGCACACCAGCACCGCGTCGGCCTCGGCCATGCGCGCGGAGTCGGTGGTGAGCTGGAAGTCTTCCTGGTGCACGGCCTTCTCGAGGCGGCGGTGGTCGGACTCGATGAGGTCGACCTCGCACGAGCGGATCGCGTCGAGGCGGTTCTGCGACAGGTCGATGCCGATCACCTCGACGCCGCCGGCGTGCAGGCCGAGCGCCGTCGGCAGGCCGACGTACCCCATGCCGATCACGGCGACCGAAGTCAGTTTGGTGAGCTCGGTGGTGGTCCGGAATTCAGCGACAGTACTGGTCATTTCTCGTCACCCGTTTCTTGCTGGGCAGATAAAAGACAGAAAGGAAACGCGCTCAATGCACGATCCGCACGATTTCGAACGCCTCGGCGAGCCCCGCCGAGACCTGCGAGCCGCGGTATTCGGCCAGGGCGCGCACGCCGCGTTCGCTGCGGGGGCTGGGCCACGGCTCGAGCTCCTTGCCGTAGGCGCGCAGCGCGTCGATCTTGCGGTCTAGGTGCGACTCGTCGAGCAGCTGCCAGTAGTTCGGGCGGAACGCGTTGGGCAGCCCCGAAGCTTCTCCGACGTCGGTGGCGGAGCGGATCTCGAATGTGCGGACCTCCTTGACCGGGCCGCGGCCGGGCCGGCCCGCGACGCGAGCCGCGCGGCTCACCAGCGCGTGGTCGGTGGACAGGTCGCACATGCTGGTGGCGAACACCGTGTCCGGCTCGAACTCCCGGACCTCCTGCTCGACGACGCGGTTGAGGTCCAGGTGCCGTTCGGTGTCGAGGCGGTTGTCGCCGAACTCGTGGACGCGCACGCGCTCGATGCCGAGCGTCTTCGCGGCCAGCTCGATCGCGGCGGTGCGGTTGACGACACCGGTGCCGCTCACCGACCGCGAACCGTCGTCGTTGGTCAGGATGCAGAGCGACACGACGACGCCTTCGTCGGCGAGGCGGGCGATGGTGCCGCCGGCGCCGAGCGTCTCGTCGTCGCCGTGGGCCCCCACGACCAGAAGCTTCCGAATCTTCCTGTGCATAACCGATCCCCAGTCTCAGTCCAGCGGGCGAACCTCGGGCGAAAACGAGCGAGAGAATTGCTGTGAACGTGGGGAAAATCTGTCATCCGGCCGCCGCGACCGACAACCCCTAAAGACCGTCTAAAGCGGACCTTGGTGCCGCTTCGAGCGCGCTGGTGCAGGGGCTCTTAGGGGTGGGTCCGGCCGCGCTCGCGCTTCTATCGTCGGCCTGTCCGGCGTTACGTGACGGGGAAGGAACGAGGACACGTGGGCAACTCCGAAGAAAAACTGGTCGGTGCGCTCCGAGCCTCGGTGAAGGAAACCGAGCGGCTGCGCGAGAAGAACCGCCGGCTCACCGAGGCCGCGCGCGAGCCGATCGCGATCATCGGCATGGCCTGCCGCCTCCCGGGTGGCGCGAACACCCCCGAGCAGCTGTGGCGGCTGCTGGCCGGCGGCGTCGACGCCATCGGTGAGTTCCCGACCAACCGCGGCTGGGACCTCGAGCGCCTCTACGACCCCAGCGGTGAACGCCCCGGCTCCAGCTACGTGCGCGAAGGCGGCTTCCTCCACGACGCACTGGACTTCGACGCCGACCTCTTCGGCATCAGCCCCCGCGAGGCCCTGCTGATGGACCCGCAGCAGCGGTTGCTGCTCGAGACGTCGTGGGAGGCCTTCGAACGCGCCGGCATCGCGCCGCACTCGGTGAAGGGCAGCGCCACAGGTGTCTTCGCCGGCACGATGTACCACAACTACCAGGGCAGCTACGGCTCGTCGGGCGTGATCTCCGGGCGGCTCGCCTACACCTTCGGGCTCGAAGGACCCGCGGTCACGATCGACACCGCGTGCTCGTCCTCGCTCGTCGCACTGCACCTGGCGGTTCAGGCCCTGCGCAGCGGCGAGTGCTCGCTCGCGCTGGCCGGCGGCGTGTCGGTGATGTCGACGCCGCGCACCTTCGTGGAGTTCTCCCTCGACGGCACGCTCGCCCGCAGCGCGCGCTGCCGCACGTTCGCCGACTCCGCCGACGGCACCGGCTGGTCCGAGGGCTGCGGCATGCTGCTCGTCGAGAAGCTCTCCGACGCGCGCCGCAACGGTCACCCCGTGCTCGCCGTCGTGCGCGGCACCGCGATCAACCAGGACGGCGCCTCCAACGGCATGACCGCGCCCAACGGCCCAGCCCAGCAGCGCGTGATCCGCCAGGCCCTGGCCAACGCCCGGGTGACGCCCGACGAGGTCGACGTGGTCGAGGCGCACGGCACGGCCACCAAGCTCGGTGACCCGATCGAGGCGCAGGCCCTGTTGGCGACGTACGGCCAGGACCGTGCCGAGCCGCTGTGGCTGGGGTCGATCAAGTCGAACGTCGGGCACACGCAGGCCGCCTCCGGCGTCGCCGGCGTGCTGAAGCTGGTGCTGGCGCTCAACAACGGCGTGCTGCCGAAGACGCTGCACGTCGACAAACCGACCCGGCACGTCGACTGGGGCGCCGGGAACGTCGAGCTGCTGACCGAGTCGCGCCCGTGGGCACGAGGGGACCGGCCGCGCCGCGGTGCGGTGTCGTGCTTCGGGCTCAGCGGCACCAACGCGCACGTGATCCTGGAGGAAGCTCCGGAGCCCGAGGCGACGGAGCCGGCGCGGGACGACGCGGCGGTCCCGTTCGTGCTGTCCGGGCGGACGCCGCAGTCGCTGCGGGACCAGGCCGCGCGGCTGGCGGAGCACCTCGTGGAGAACCCCGCGCCGCCGCTCGACGTGGCGCGCACGCTGGCCGTCGGCCGGACGCACCTCGACCACCGCGCCGCCGTGACCGGGCACACGCAGGACGAGCTGCTGGCGGCGTTGACCGCGCTGGCGAACGGCGAGCCCGGTGGCGTCAGCGGTCTGGCGCGCGGTGAGGCGACGCTCGGATTCCTGTTCTCCGGTCAGGGTTCGCAGCGTGTCGGCATGGGCACTGAGCTGGCGGCGAAGTTCCCCGTCTTCGCCGAGGCTTACGCCGCCGCGTGCGGCGAGCTGGACCGGCACCTGGACCGGCCGATCCGCGAGGTCGTGGCCGGTGACGCCGAGACGCTGGCACAGACGGGGTATACGCAGGCCGCGTTGTTCGCGTTCGAGGTGGCGTTGTTCCGGCTGGTCGAGTCGTGGGGTCTGGCGCCGTACGCGGTGTGCGGGCACTCGATCGGCGAGCTGGCGGCCGCGCACTGCGCCGGGGTGTTCTCGCTGGCCGACGCGGCGAAGCTCGTCGCCGCACGGGGCAAGCTGATGCAGGCGCTGCCCGCCGGCGGCGCGATGGTGGCGATCGAAGGCACGGCCGAGGAAGTCGCGGAACACGATCCCGAAGGGACGGTCGACGTCGCCGCCGTGAACGGGCCGAGGTCCGTGGTCATCTCCGGTGCCGAAGACGCCGTGCTGGCCGTGGCGGAGAAGTTCGCCGGGCGCCGGACCACGAAGCTGAAGGTGTCGCACGCGTTCCACTCGCGGCTGATGGACCCGATGCTGGCCGAGTTCCGCGCGGTGGCGCAGAGCATCACCTACACCGAGCCGACGTTGTCGGTCGTCTCCAGCGTCACCGGCGGCGAGGTGTTCACCGAGCTGACCGATCCCGAGTACTGGGTCCGCAACGTGCGCCGGCCGGTGCGGTTCGCCGACGCCGTGCGGGCGCTCTCGGCCGAGGACGTGAACCGGTTCCTGGAGCTGGGCCCGGACGCGCCGCTGACTGCCGTCGTGCCGCAGTCCTCTTCGGACGGTTCGGTCGCCGTCGCCGCGCAGCGCCGGGAGATCGCCGAGGACGTCGCCCTGGTCACGGCACTCGCGACTCTGCACGTCCGTGGGATCTCGCCCGACTGGGCCGCGCACTTCACCGCCCGCGGTGCTGCCCGCGCCTACCTGCCCACCTACGTCTTCCAGCACCAGCGCTACTGGCTGGAGGTCTCGTCCGACTCCGGTGACGTGACGTCGATGGGTCTCGACCCGGTCGACCACCCGCTGCTCGGCGCGGCGACGCTGCTCGCCGACGCCGAGGGCCTGGTGCTGTCCGGCCGGATCTCCGCGACCACGCACCCGTGGCTGAACGACCACGTCGTCGGCGGTGCGATCCTGTTGCCCGGCACGGCCTTCGTGGAGCTCGCGGTGCGCGCGGGCGACGAGGTCGGCTGCGGTCGCGTCCGCGACCTCACGTTGCACGCGCCGCTCGTTCTGCCGGAGAAGGGTGCCGCGCGGATCCAGCTCCGGGTCGGCTCGCCCGCCGCGGACGGCACGCGGCCGATCAGTGTCCACTCGCGCCCCGACGACCTGTCCACGGCGAGCGCGTGGACCCGTCACGCCGACGGCACGCTCGCCCCGGCTTCTGCGGCCACCGCGTTCGACCTCAGCGCGTGGCCGCCCGTCGGCGCCGAGGCGATCGACCTCGACGGCATGTACGACCTGCTCGCCGAACACGGCATGGCCTACGGCCCGGTCTTCCGCGGCCTGCGGGCCGCGTGGCGCAGCGGCGACGACGTGTTCGCCGAGGTCGCGCTGCCCGAGCAGGACCGCATGAGCGCGGAGGTGTTCGGCCTGCACCCTGCGGCGTTCGACGCGACCCTGCACGCCGTGGGCCTCAGCAGCGCTGCCGGTGAGGGCACGACGCTGCCCTACGCGTGGTCCGATGTGGAGCTTCACGCGGCCGGCGCGTCCTCGCTGCGCGTGCAGGTCCACCCGACGGGCGAGCAGACCGTGGAGCTCCGGCTCGCGGACACCAGCGGTGCGCCGGTCGCCCGCGTCGGTGGCCTGACACTGCGCCGGATCAGCGAGGAGCAGCTCGCCGCCGCGCGATCGACGCCGAGCAGCACCGACTCGCTGTACTCGCTCGACTGGGTCCCGACGACACTGCCGGACGCGGGCACCACCGACTACGCCGTGTACGAAGCCGGCACCGGCAACGACGCCGAAAGTGCGCGGGCGGCTGTCCACAATGCACTGAGGGAGCTGCAATCGGTCGAGGGCAAGCTGGTCGTCGTGACCCGCGGTGACCTGGCCGGTGCGGCCGTCGCCGGTCTCGTCCGCTCGGCGCAGGTGGAGAACCCCGGCCGGATCGTGCTGGTGGAAGGCGAGTCCACCCCCGACCAGCTCGCCGCGATCGCGGTCGCCGACGAGACGGCCGTGCGTGTCTCCGGCGACGACGTGCGCGTGCCGCGGCTGGCCCGCGCGGTGCCGGAGCCGGGCGAGCCCGTGGACTGGTCCGCCGGAACGGTGCTGCTCACCGGCGGCACGGGTGCGCTGGGCCGGATCGTCGCGACGCACCTGGCCCGGCGGGGCGCGAAGAAGCTCCTGCTGGTCAGCCGCCGCGGCAAGAAGGCGCCGGGTGTAGCCGAGCTGGTCGCGCAGCTGGCCGAGCTGGGGGCCGAGGCCACCGTGGCCGCGTGCGACCTCGCCAACGCCGCCGTCGTGAAGCGGCTGCTGAAGAAGCACCCGATCCACGCCGTGGTCCACGCGGCCGGCGTCCTCGACGACGGGATGCTGCCTTCGCTCACGCCCGAGCGCATCGACGGCGTCTTCGACCCCAAGGCGCTGGCCGCGTGGCACCTGCACGAGCTGGCCGGCGACGTCGCCGCGTTCGTCACGTTCTCCTCGGCGGCCGGCGTGCTCGGCGCGCCCGGTCAGGCCAACTACGCCGCCGCCAACGCCTTCCTCGACGCCCTCGCCACCCACCGCCGCGCCGAGGGCAAGCCGGCGCACTCGCTGGCCTGGGGCATGTGGGAGTCGGCCGCGGGTATGGCCGGCGAGACCCACGGCAAGCGCGGCCTCGGCGCGTTCACGGCGGAGGAGGGCCTCGCGCTCTTCGACGCGGCCGTCGGCTCGGCCGGCGACGTGTTCGTGCCGATCAAGCTCGACCTGCCCGCGTGGCGCGAGGCGGGCGGCGTGCCCGACCTGCTGCGCGGCCTCGTCCCGGCGGCGCGGCGCACGGTCTCCGACCGCGAGGCGGGCGCGGACTCGTTGCTGGGCAAGCTGATCCGGCTCCCGGCCGACAAACGGCTCGACCACCTGCGTGAGCTGGTCATCGCCCACGCAGCCGCGGTGCTCGGGCACGGTTCGGCCGACGTCGTCGACGCCGACCGCGCGTTCAAGGACCTCGGGTTCGACTCGCTCACCGCGGTCGAGCTGCGCAACACGCTCAACGAAGCCACGGGCCTGAGCCTCACGGCCACGCTCGTCTTCGACTACCCGACCGCCGGTGACCTGGCGGCGCACCTGCACGAATCGCTGCTCGGCGACCTCGGCGACGCCACCGAGCCCGAGCAGACCGTGGTCGCCCTCGGCGCCGACGAGCCGATCGCCATCGTGGGCATGGCCTGCCGCTTCCCCGGCGGCGTCCGCACACCCGAGGAGTTCTGGCAGCTCGTCGTGAACGGGGGCGACGGCGCGTCCCGCTTCCCCGAGGACCGCGCGTGGGACCTCGACTACTGGCTCGGGCTGTCGGCGGCCGCGGGCAAGGAACCCAACGGCGGGTTCGTCACCGACGCCACCGACTTCGACGCCGGCTTCTTCGGCATCAGCCCCAACGAAGCCGTGATGATGGACCCGCAGCAGCGCATGCTGCTCGAGACCGTGTGGGAGGCGTGCGAGTCGGCGGGCATCAACCCGTTGTCGCTCAAGGGAACCGACACCGGCGTGTTCGCCGGCGTGATGCAGTCGGACTACGACCCGGGCCCGCTGGGCACGCTCGCGCACAACGGCCTGTTCCGCGGCTCCGGCGCGCTCGGCAGCGTGGTCTCCGGTCGCGTCGCCTACACCTACGGGCTGGAGGGCCCGGCCGTCTCGGTCGACACCGCGTGCTCGTCTTCGCTGGTCGCCCTGCACCTCGCGATCCAGGCCCTGCGCCAGGGCGACTGCTCGCTCGCCCTCGCGGGCGGGGTGTCCGCGCTCGTCTCGCCGGAACCGTTCGTGCACTTCGACAACAGCGGCACGGCGTCCGACGGGCGCACCAAGGCGTTCTCGGCCGCGGCCGACGGCGTGGGCTGGGCCGAAGGCGTGGGCCTGCTCGTGGTCGAGCGCCTCGCCGACGCGCAGCGCAACGGCCACGAGGTCCTCGCGGTGGTCCGCTCGAGCGCGGTCAACCAGGACGGCGCGTCCAACGGGCTCACCGCGCCCAACGGGCCTTCGCAGGAGCGCGTGATCCGCCGCGCGCTCAAGCTCGCGGGGCTGACCGGCGCGGACGTCGACGTCGTCGAGGGCCACGGAACCGGCACCACGCTGGGCGACCCGATCGAGGCCAACGCGCTGCTCGCCACCTACGGCCGCGAGCGCTCGGCCGACGACCCGCTGTGGCTCGGCTCGGTGAAGTCGAACATCGGGCACACGCAGGCCGCCGCGGGTGCGGCCGGGGTCATCAAGATGATCCTGGCGATGCGCCACGGCGAGCTGCCGATGACGCGGCACGGCGGCGACCCGTCGCCGCACGTCGACTGGTCGCCGGGCACCGTGCGGCTGCTCGCCGAGACGATCCCGTGGCCCGAGCGCGACCGTCCGCGCCGCGCCGCCGTCTCGGCCTTCGGGTACAGCGGCACCAACGCGCACGTGATCGTGGAGCAGGCGCCGCCCGTCGCCGCGCCAGAACCGGTGCGGGCGCCGGGTGAGCGTGGCACGGCCCTTCCGCCGTGGCTGCTCACGGCCCGTACGCGGGAAGCTCTGCCGCTGCAGGCCGCCGCGGTGCTGACGCACCTCGAGGAGCACCCGGACCTGGACTCGCTCGACGTCGGGTTCTCGCTGGCCGTGCGCGAACCGATGCTGTCCTACCGCGCGGCGGTGGCCGGCGACGACCGGGCCGAACTGGTGGCGGGCCTCACCGCGCTGGCCGCGGGGGAGGACTCGCCGGCCGTCGTGCGCGGCACCGCCCGCGGTGGGGTGACCGCGTTCCTCTTCCCGGGACAGGGCACGCAACGGCCAGGCATGGGTCGTGAGCTGTGCGCCGCGTTCCCGGTGTTCGAGCACGCCTTCAACCAGGCGAGTGTGCTGTTCGACGACCACCTGGGCCGCTCACTGCGCGAGGTGATGTTCGCCGACGAGGGCTCGGTCGACGCGCAGCTGCTCGACCGCACGGCGTTCACGCAGGCCGCCCTGTTCACCATGCAGGTGGCGCTCTACCGGCTCGTCGAGTCGTGGGGCCTGCGGCCAGGGGTATTGCTGGGCCACTCCGTGGGCGAGATCGCCGCCGCGCACGTGGCCGGGGTGCTGTCGCTCAAGGATGCGGCGAAGCTCGTCGCGCATCGCGGGCAGCTCATGCAGGAACTCGCCGGCGGTGCGGTGTTCGCGGTCGAAGCCGACGAAGCCGAGGTCACGCCGCTGCTCACCCCGGCGTGCGGGATCGCCGCGATCAACGGCCCTCGCTCACTCGTCGTGTCCGGTGCCGAGCCCGACGTGCTGGCCATCGCCGAGCACTTCCAGGCCGAAGGCCGCCGCACCAAACGGCTCGCGATCAGCCAGGCCATCCACTCGCCGTTGCTCGACGAGATCCTCGACGAGCTGCGCGAGATCGCCGAAGAGCTCACCTACGAGCCCGCCCGGTTGCCGATTGTGTCCACGGTAGACGGTGTGGTGGTGGACCCGGAGCGCTGGTGCGACCCGGAGTACTGGGTGGCGAACTGCCGTCAGTCGGTGCGGTTCCTCGACGGTGTGCGAGCCCTGGAGGACTTCGGCGCCGCGCGGTACGTGGAGCTGGGCACCGACGGCACGCTCGCCGCGATGACCCAGACGTGTCTCGCCGGTGACCCGCGTGACGTCGTGGTGATCCCGTTGCGCGCCAAGGCCCAGGGCGAGCTCCGGGGTGCGCAGCTGGCCGCCGGCCGGTTCTTCGCGCACGGCCTCGGTCTCGCGCCCGCCAAGCTGTTCCGCGGTGCCGAGCAGGTGCCGCTGCCGTCGTACGCCTTCTGCCGCACGCGTTTCTGGCCCGAGGTGGACATGGAGGCCCTCCACGCCACCGGCGACCTCGTCACCACGGGGCTCGACGCGACAGAGCACCCGCTCGTGGCCGCGTCGCTCACGGTGGCCGGTTCCGCGCAGGTGGTGCTGACCGGCCAGGTGTCGGTGCACACGCACCCGTGGCTGGCCGACCACACCGTCGGTGGCGTGATTCTGTTCCCGGGCGCGGCTTTCGTCGAGCTGGCCGTGCGGGCCGGTGACGAGGCTGGCTGCCCGCGGATCGACGAGCTCACTCTGGAAGCGCCGCTCGTGCTGCCGGAGCTGGGCAAGGTGCGCTTGCAGGTGGTCGTGGACGAGCCGGACGGCTCGGGTCGCCGCACCGTGTCGGTGTTCTCGCAGGCCGATGCCGCCGAGCCGTGGGTTCGGCACGCCGCCGGGGTGCTCGCGCCGGACGCGGGGGCGGAGCCCGCGGGGCTGTCCGTCTGGCCGCCTGCGGGGGCGGAACCCGTTGACCTGGACGGGTTCTACGAAGGTTTCGCGGCCGTGGGCCTCGGTTACGGGCCGGCGTTCCAGGGGCTGACGGCCGCCTGGGTGTCGGGTGCCGAGGTCTTCGCGGAGGTCGAGCTGGACGACCCGGCCGCCGAGCGGTTCGGGTTGCACCCGGCCGCGCTCGACGCGTCGCTGCACGCCATCGGGCTCGCCGAGACCGTGACGGTCGAGGGCGGGCTGCCGTTCGCGTGGACCGGCGTGCGGCTGCACGCGGTGGGCGCGAGCCGGCTGCGCGTGCGGATCACGCCGCTGGGCGCGGACTCCGTGGCGATCGAGCTGGCCGACCAGACCGGGCGTCCGGTCGCGTCGGTCGAGTCGCTGGTGCTGCGGACCGCCGCCGGTGGTGCGGTGGCCACCCGGGCGCCCGAGTCGCTGTTCGGCTGGGCTTGGCTGCCCGTGCCGGCGACCGGTACAGCAGTGCCCGCGCTGTTCCCGAGTCTCGACGCGGTCCTCGCCGCCGGCCCGGTGCCGGACGTCGTGGTGCTCGATCGCCGCACGCCGGCTGAGATCGGTGACGCGTTGGAGGACGTGCAGAACTGGCTTGCCCAGAAGGAGTTCTCGGCGGCCACGCTGGTCGTGCTCACGAGCGGCGCGGTGGCGCGCGACGGCGAGGACGTGACGGATCTCGCCGGGGCCGCGCTGTGGGGCCTGGTGCGCGTGGCGCAGTCGGAGAATCCGGGCCGGTTCGTGCTCGTCGACTCCGACGAGGCTTCACTGGCGCTGCTGCCGGGTCTGCCGGACTCCGGGGAGCCGCAGTTCGTGCTCCGCTCCGGCGTCGCGTATGCCGGACGGCTCACGCGACCGACACCGTCGGCCGAGCCCGTGACCGCGTTCGGTCCCGACGGGACGACGCTCGTCACCGGGGCCACCGGGGCGATCGGCTCACGGCTCGTGCGGCACCTGGTGACCGAGCACGGCGTGCGGCGACTGGTCCTGGTCAGCCGGCGCGGTTCGGCTCCCGGCCTGGTCGACGAGCTGACTTCGTCGGGCGCATCGGTGACCGTCGCGGCCTGCGACGCGGCGGACGAAGCCGCGCTCGCCGAGGTGCTGGCCGCGATCCCGGCCGAGCACCCCTTGACCGCGGTGGTGCACCTGGCCGCGGTGGTCGACGACGCCACCCTGCCGTCGCTGACCCGCGAGCGGCTCTCGGCGGTGCTGCGGCCGAAGGCCGACGCGGCGCTGAACCTGCACCGCCTCACCGAAGGCCTCGAGCTGTCGGCGTTCGTGCTCTTCTCCTCCGTCGCCGGGCTGCTCGGCAACGCGGGCCAGGGCAGCTACGCCGCGGCCAACACGTTCCTCGACGGCCTCGCCGCGCACCGGCGGTTCCGCGGGCTGCCCGCGCAGTCGCTCGCGTGGGGCCTGTGGGAGGACGCGGGGCTGTCCGAGAGCGACCGGGACCGGTTGGTGCGCAACGGGATCTCGCCGCTGTCCGCAGAGGAAGGAATGGCGCTGTTCGACGCCGCCGTGGCGCGGCCGGAGGCGCTGCTCGTGCCGATGAAGGTGCTGGCCGGCGACACCGAGGACGTGCCGCCGGTGTTCCGCGCGCTTGTCACGCCTTCGCGGCGCACGGCGTCGCGGGCCGCGGGCGACGCGGGAGGCCTGAAGCAGCGGCTGGCCTCGCTCGAACCGCTGCAGCGTGAACGGGCCGTACTGGACCTGATCCTGGACCGGACGGCGGCGCTGCTCGGCTACGCCGGCGGCACGGCGATCGACGCGTCGCGCCACTTCCTGGAGTCGGGCCTCGACTCGCTGACGGCCGTCGAGCTGCGCAACGGCCTCAACGACGACACCGGCCTCGGCCTGCCGGCCACGGTGGTGTTCGACCACCAGACCCCGGCCGGCCTGGCCACACACCTGCTGTCCGAATGGGACACGACAGTAGCGGCTCCGGCGGAAGACGATTCCCTGCAGGAACTCTTCGCCGACGCGGTGCGCGCCGGCCGGGTGCAGGACGGGCTGAGCATGCTGGGCGCAGTCGCGAACCTGCGTTCCGCGTTCACCTCACCCGCCGACGTCGACCGGCTGCCCGCGCCGGTGCGGCTCAAGGAGGGTTCGGCCGACCCGCAGCTGTTCTGCTTCGCGACCCCGGTCGCGACGGGCGGGGTGTACCAGTACGCGAAGCTCGCCGCCGGGTTCCCCGGTGACCACGAGCTGCACGCGGTGCCGATGCCGGGCTTCCTGCCCGGGGAGGCGCTGCCATCGACCCCGGAGGCGATCGTCGAGGTCCTCGCGGAAAGCCTGCGCAAGGCGGCGGGCGACCGTCCGTTCGCGCTGCTGGGCTACTCGTCGGCGGGCATCCTCGTCCACGCCGTCGCGGAAGCCCTGGAACGCACCGGCACCCCGGCCGCCGGCGCCGTCCTGCTGGACACCTACGTGATCCACGACGGCGCCGGTGAAGACGTCCGCGCCAGCGAGGAGGCCGCCGCGGACCTCGCGAAGGGCATGCTGCGCCACGAATCGCAGTACGGCTCCTTCGACCGCACGAAGCTCACGGCGATGGCCCGCTACATGGACTTGCTGCCGCGGATCACGGTCACGGACCTCGCCACCCCGTCGTTGCTCGTGCGGCCCACGGACCCGTTCGACCCGGCCGCCACGACGTGGCGCACCACCTGGTCCCACGCGGGCACCACCCGCACCGTCCCGGGCCACCACTTCACCCTCATCGACACCGACGCCCCCACCACCGCCCGCGCCGTCTCGGCCTGGCTCACCGACCTCGCCTGACCCCTGCTCACCGCACCCCAATGCGGCGTTGGTGGCGCTCAACGCACCGAACGCCGCATGGGGGCGCTCCGGGCCGGGCGAGCGGGTCAGTGGGACTCGGCGAAGCCGGACACGCCGGCGACGACGTGGTCGAGGCCGGCTTGGAGGAACGCCTCTGCCTCGGGTTGCGTCGCCGGGTACTGGCCGTCCGCGACGAGGCCGGCCAGGTGTGTCGAGCCGAGGCGGTCGAGGTGGGGCAGCAGGTGATCCCGCACGGCGGTTGCCTCCCCGGGACCGGCCGGGGACGCGAGCCGCGCGGCGGCGGCGTGGGCGAAGCCCGCCACCATGGTGACGCAACCGAGCAGATGTCCTTTGTGGACACCGGCGCGGGTCAGGGCCGCCAGGAGGAGCTCCGTCCACGCCAGGCGGTTCGGGGTGATCGCGTCGCCGCTGCGCGGCAGGTCCAGCAGCCACGGGCGGGTCAGCAGCCGGTCGACGACGGCACGGGCCCAGGCCCGCACGTCGGCGCGCCAGTCGTCGGACGCGACCAGGGCCGGCGGCGGCGGGCCCCAGCCCGCGTCGGCGAGCAGCACCGTCAGCTCCTCTTTCGAGCTGACGTAGCGGTACAGCGCGTTGGTCGTCACGCCGATCTCGTGCGCGATGTTCGGCAGGGAGGCGCCCGCGGCGCCCTCGGCGTCGGCGAGCTCCACGGCCGCCGCGACGATCTGTTCGACGGTGTGCGCGGGCCGCGGTCCGCGGCGTGGCGGCGGAGCGCCGCCCCAGGCGAGCGTGAGCCCCGGGGGCCGTTCGGGTGTCGTGTCCCTGTCCAGCATGGTCCGCATCTTCCCTGGCGAGTACTCCGGCAGTAAACTGTGAGAGTCTTGCACTGATTCGGGCGGAGGGCGAGCGGACGTGATCGAGACCAAGCCGGTGGCTTCGGCCATCGGCAGGCTCCTGTGGCCGGAGCGCACGAAGGTCACCGAGCTGGACCGCAAGCTCGCGGTCACGCGGATCGAGCACGCACGCGATGAAGGGCAGTACGACGAAGCCGAGGCGGCGCAACGGATCGCCCGGGTCGAATCGGCCGGCGACTACGCCGCGCTGACCGCCGGCGTGGCCGGCCGCGCGGAGGCTGCGGTGCCGGCGATCCTGCAGGCCGCCCCCCGGGTCGGTGCGGCCGTGTGGGCGGTGGCGAGTGTGGTCAACGTGCTCGTCTACCTCATCCTCGGCCTGGTCAGCGGCCACTGGGACGGGCCGTGGCCGATCTGGCCCGTGCTCGGCGGCGGCCTGATCGTGCTCGGCCTGTGGTCGACCCGTGAGCGCGACCGCCGGATGCGCCTCGCCGGCGACTGACGCGCAACCCCTGACCTGGTGAAAAGGGTCCTGGGTTCCCCTTGGCCAACTGGTCCGCTAAACTGTGCAAGCCATACACAGTTCAACGATCGGGGGCCGAGATGGCCGAAACGACAGACAGTTCGACGGCCGGGGGGCGCACCACCGCTTTGAAGGTGGTGACGATCGTGTGGCTCGTGGCCACGGCGATCCACCTGCTGATCTGGGTGATCATGTGTTCCGTCACGCTGAGCCTGAACCACTCGCCGTTCTGGATCTGGCCGCTCCTCGGCGGCGCCGTGATCGTGGTGCCCTGGTGGCTCGCGGTCCGCGGCCGCGCGAAGGAGAGGGTCGCCCGGTCATGACGACGATGACGGCCACCGGGTCGCCCGTCCGGCTCGACTCCGTGAAAAAGACCTATGGGCGTGGAGAGAACGAGGTCGTCGCGCTCGCCGGCGTCAGCGTCGACTTCCCGCGCGGCAGCTTCACCGCGGTGATGGGCCCGTCGGGGTCCGGCAAGAGCACGCTGCTGCACTGCGCGGCGGGCCTCGACCGGCCCGACTCGGGCAGCGTCACGCTCGTCGGCGCCGACCTCAAGGGCAAGAGCGAGACCCAGCTGACGGAGCTGCGGCGCGAGCACGTGGCGTTCGTGTTCCAGTCGTTCAACCTCATGCCGGCGCTCAACGTCGAGGAGAACATCACGCTGCCGATGCTGCTCGCCGGGCGTGAGCCCGACCGGGCGTGGATCGCGCAGGTCGTGGAGCGGGTCGGTCTCACGCACCGCGTGAAGCACCGCCCCGGTGAGCTTTCCGGCGGCCAGCAGCAGCGCGTGGCGATCGCCCGCGCACTCGCCGGCCGGTCGGAGGTGACGTTCGCCGACGAGCCGACCGGCGCCCTCGACACGAGCACCGCGCTCGAGGTCCTCGGCCTGCTGCGCGAGCTCGCCGACGCCGGCCAGACCATCGTGATGGTCACGCACGACCCGGTCGCGGCTTCGTTCGCCGACACCGTGCTGTTCCTTGTGGACGGTCAGATCGTGACGCGCATGACCGCCCCGGCCGTCGAGGCCGTGGCCGGCGAGCTGGCGCGCCTCGGCGCCCAGGCCAAGCTGGCGAGGGGGCGGCAGTGAGCCCGCGGCGCGTGGTGCTCCGGATGGCGCTGGCCAGCCTGCGGTTCCGCGCCGCCGCCTCGCTGGCGACGTTCGTCGCGATCCTCGTCGGCTGCTCGCTGCTCATCGCGTGCGGCGGCCTGTTCGAAACCGCGCTGACGCTCGACGCGCAGCCCCAGCGGCTCGCCGCGGCGCCCGTGGTGGTCGGCGGTTCGGCCGGGTTCAAGCTGCCCGACGAAGAGTCGCAGGTCGTGCCCTACAGCGAACGCGCCGGCGTGCCCGCGGACCAGCTCGCGAAGCTGGCGGGTGTGCAGGGCGTGCGCCAGGTCGTGCCCGACGTCTCGTTCCCGGCGGTGGTCGTGACCGCGGCCGGGCCGCAGGCGGGCGGCGACACGCTCGCCGGGCACGGGTGGGAGTCGGCCGCGCTGGCGCCTTACACGCTGGTGCACGGCACGCCGCCGCAGAACGCCGGGCAGGTCGTGCTGGACGAGGCGTCCGCCGCCGGGGTCCAGGTCGGTGGCCAGGTGGCCATCGCCGTGGACGGCGCGCAGCCGCGCGACTTCGTCGTGACGGGCATCGCGCACTCCGACGTTTCGGGGCCCGCGCTGTTCTTCTCGGCCGGCGACGTGCAGCAGTTCGCCACGCACCCGGGCACCGTCGACCTCGCCGGCGTCTTCCCGGCGCCCGGCGTCGACGCCGACGACCTGGCCGGCCGCCTCGCCGAGCAGGTGCCGGGCCTGACCGTGCTGACCGGAGCCGACCGCGGTTCCGCGGAATTCCCGGGCATCGAGGCCGCGCAGCTGCCGCTGATCCTGCTCGCCGGGGTCTTCGGCGGCATGGTGCTGGTCGTGATGGCGCTCGTGGTGTCGGCGACGATCAGCCTCACCGTGCGCCAGCGCCAACAGGAGCTCGCGCTGCTGCGGGCCACGGGTGCGACGCCGAGACAGGTGCACCGCATGGTGCTCTCGGAGACGATGGTGGTTGCCGTGCTGGCCGCGATCGCGGGCGTGTTCCTCGGCCGGTTCGTCGGCACGCGGATCTTCGCGATCACCACCGAGGACGGCGTGCTGCCGCCGCAGCTGGAGTTCAGCCAGGGGATCATCGCGTTCGCGGGTGGTCTGCTGCTGGCGCTCGGGATCTCGTTCGCCGCCGCGTGGTTCGCCGCGCTGCCGGCCGCGCGCTCGCGTCCGCTGCAGGCGCTCGCCGAGGCGTCGATCCCGTCGGCGAAGGTCAACGACGTGCGCAAGTTCGGCGCGAAGATCTTCGCCGGGTTCACGGTCGTCCTGGCCGTCGCGACGCTGTTCCTGCCCGTGGACATCGCCTCGGCCGCGTGCGGTCCGGCCGTGCTGACCGGTTCGATCGCCGTCGCGCTCATCGGCCCGGAGCTGATGGCCTACGTCGCCACGCGCTTCGGCCCGCTGATCCGGCGGGTCGGCGGCCGCGACGCGACGCTGGCCGTGATCAACTCGCGCACGCGCGCCGTGGCGTTCGCCGCGGTGCTCACGCCGATCACGCTGGCGACGGCGGTCGCGCTGGGCAATGTGTACGCGGAAACCACGCAGCAGCACGCGATCGTCGGCGCGTATGCCGAGCAGCTGCAGGCCGACGCGGTGGTGGACAGCGGCACCGGCGCGGTCTCGCCCGAGCTGATCCGCGCCGTGCAGCAGGTGCCGGGCGTGGGCACGGTTTCGCCACTCGTCACGAGCCAGGGCTGGATCGAGGAACCCTACGACGGCAACGGCAGCGACCCGGGCCGGCTGCTCGGCGTCGACGCGGGTGACACCAGCGTGCTCGCCACGCCCGTCACCTCGGGGACGCTGCGCGACCTCACCGGCGACACCGTGGCGCTGCCCGAGGACATCGCCGACGACCTGGACCTCAAGCTCGGCGACACCATCACGATGCGCCTCGGTGACGGGGGCCAGGCGCACGTGCGGATCGTCGCGCTGCTCGACAGCCCTTCGGGCTACCCGAGCATCGTGCTGCCGGCGGCTTTGCTCGCCCAGCACACCACGTCCGGCGTCGCGAGCCGGCTGCTGGTGCGCGCGGCGGACGGGCAGGACGCGTCGGCGGTCGTCTCGGCCGTCACCGCGGCGACGCACAACTGGCCCGGGGTCGTGGTCGGCGACTCGGACACGCTGACGGAGAGCTTCGCCGCCAGCGCCGACGTCGAGGCGATGATCCACTACCTGCTGGCCGTGCTGGCCATCGCGTACGCGGCCATCGCGGCCGTGAACACCCTTGCGGTGGCGGTGCTTTCGCGGCGGCGGGAGTTCGGCGTGCAGCGGCTGGCGGGCGCGGGGCGGCGTCAGGTCCGGTCGATGCTCATGATCGAGGGCGGGATCCTGGCGGTGCTCGGGATCGTGCTCGGCACGGTGATCTCGTTGTTCACCATGGTGCCCATGGCGATCTCGTCGGGGACCATCGTGCCGGTCGGGCCGATCTGGGTGTTCTTCGCGGTGATCGCGGCGGTGTTCGTGATCGTGTGGCCCGTCACCGCGCTTTCGGCCCGGCTGGCCATGCGCCGCAGCCCGATCGAGGCGGTGACGCTGCCCGGGCAGTGAGCTTTTCTAGGGGTACGCGGGCCGGTTCCGGGTGGCTAGTCTCGAATTCGACTATCCGCACCGGGCCGGCCCGGTTTCCCCTTTCTGGAGTGGATTTCCATGCGAGTACTCCTGGCCGTGCCGTCGTCGCCCGCTCGTCTGCGCACGCTCGTCCCGCTCGCGTGGGCGCTGCGCACCGCCGGCCACGACGTGAAGATCGCCGGACGGCCCTCGTTCGTCGAGGAGATCCTCGCCACCGGCTGCGTCGCCGTGGACCTCGAAGAGGGCGACGGGGAAACGCTGGCCGAATCGGTCGCGCTGGTCGAGTTCGCCAAGCTCTGGCGGCCCGAGGTCGTGGTCTCCGACGCGCTGGCACCCGCCGGCACGGCCGCCGCGCGCGCGGTCGAGGCCGTGGCGGTTCGGCTGCTCGGCGCCGGTGACGAACCGGCCGCTTCCGACGCCGACGCCACGTTCGACGTCGTGCCGCCTTCATTGCGGGACAACGGTTCGGGCGTGCGTGCCGTGCGGCACGTGCCGCACTTCGGCCCCGTGGTCGTGCCGAACTGGTTGCGCCGCAAGGCCCGGCGGGCCCGGATCCTGCTTTCCCTCGACGACACCTCGCTGTTCGGCCCGGTCTTCGACGCCGTGGCCACTGTGGACGCCGAGCTGCTGTGCGCGGCGCGCGCCGACACGTTCGGCCCGGGGACCACGGTGCCTGCCAACGTGAAGCTCGTCGACGTCGCCCCGCCCGCCGCCGTGCTGCCCACGTGCGCCGCGGTCGTCCACGACGGCGACCCCGCCCTCGCGCTCGCGGCGGTGGCGCACGGCCTGCCGCAGCTTTCCTTGGCCGGCAACGATTTCGCGGCCCGGGTGGCCGAAGCCGGTGCCGGGTTCGTCGGCGCCGTCGAGCACGTCGCCGACGTGGTGGCCGACGGCGGGGTGCGGGCCAAAGCCGTGGCGCTGCGCGAGGAAATCGCCGCGCTGCCGGCCCCGCACGCTGTGCTGGCCGAGCTGACGCGGTGATTGTGGGGCCGCCCGGCCCCGTTAGGGGTGGGGCGGCCACCAGGGCCTCGGTAGCGTTTTCGACGTGGCACCTTCCACCCCTTTCCGCGGTTAGGTGGGTCGAATCCGTGAGTACCGAAAGCCCGTCCGGTGAGAACGAGCGCAAACTGCTCGGGTATCTCAAACGCGCGACGACGGAACTGCGCGAGACCAAGCGCGCCCTGCAGGAATCGCGCGACCGCGACAGCGAACCCCTGGCGATCGTCGGCACGGCCTGCCGCTACCCGGGCGGGGTCCGGACGCCGGAAGACCTGTGGAGGCTGGTCGCCACCGGCACCGACGCCATCGGCGAGTTCCCGGCGGACCGCGGTTGGCCGCTCGACACCCTGCACGACCCCACCGGAGAACGCCCCGGCACCACGAATACGCGCGAAGCCGGGTTCCTCTACGACGCGGCCGAATTCGACCCCGAATTCTTCGGCATTTCCCCGCGTGAGGCGCTTTCCATGGACGCGCAGCAGCGGCTCATGCTGGAAACGGCGTGGGAAGCGCTGGAACGCGCCGGAATCGTGCCGGAAACCCTGCGCGGCAGCAGCACCGGTGTGTTCACCGGCGTGATGTACCACGACTACGCGGGCCACGCGGCCGCCGGCAGTGTGGTGTCCGGCCGCGTCGCCTACGCGCTCGGGCTGGAAGGTCCCGCGCTGAGCGTGGACACCGCGTGTTCCTCGTCGCTCGTCGCCCTGCACTGGGCCGGCCAGGCGCTGCGCCGCGGCGACTGCTCGCTCGCGCTCGTCGGCGGCGTCACGGTGATGGCGACGCCCGAGACCTTCGTCTACTTCACCGAGCAGCGCGGGCTGTCCGACGACGGGCGCTGCAAGGCGTTCGCCGCCGCGGCCGACGGCACGGGCTGGGGCGAGGGCGCGGGCATGCTCGTGCTGGAACGCCTTTCCGACGCGCAGCGGCTGGGCCACCCCGTGCTCGCCGTGGTGCGCGGCAGCGCGGTGAACTCCGACGGCGCGTCGAGCGGCCTGACCGTCCCCAATGGACCGGCGCAGCAGCGGGTGATCCGCAGCGCGCTCGCGTCGGCCGGCCTGACGACCGCCGACGTCGACCTCGTCGAGGGACACGGCACCGGCACGAAGCTCGGCGATCCGATCGAGGCGCAGGCCCTGCTGGCCACCTACGGCCAGGACCGCGCGGAACCGCTGTGGCTCGGTTCGCTCAAGTCCAACATCGGCCACACGCAGGCCGCGGCGGGCGTCGGCGGGATCATCAAGGTCGTCGAGGCCATCCGGCACGGGGTACTGCCGAAGACGCTGCACGTGGACGCTCCTTCGCCCCACGTCGACTGGGCGTCGGGCGCGGTCGAGCTGCTCACCGAGGCGCGCGAGTGGCCCGAAACCGGGCGGCCGCGGCGGGCGGCGGTGTCGTCGTTCGGGATCAGCGGCACCAACGCACACGTGATCATCGAGCAGGCGGAAGCGCCGACGCTCGAGGCGGAAGTGACCGAGCCGGAAGTTTCGGTGCCGGTAGTTTCGGTGCCGGTTGTGGTGTGGCCGCTGTCGGCCGACTCGGCGGACGCGCTGGACGCCCAGGTGGAGAACCTCGCCCAGCGCCTCGATTCGGCGCTGCCGATCACGGACGTCGGGTTTTCCCTGGCCACGACCCGGTCTTCACTCGACCACCGCGCGGTGGTCGTCGGCGCGAACCGCGAAGAGCTGCTGGCCGGGCTGGCCGAAGGCGGTATCCGGGGCGTCCGCGGTTCGGGCCGTACGGCGTTCGTCTGCACCGGCCAGGGCGCGCAGCACGCGGGCATGGGCCGGGAGCTCGCGGCGGCGTACCCGGTGTTCGCCGAGGCCTTCGACCAGGCGTGTGCGCTGCTCGACCCCGGGCTGAAGGCGGCGCTGGACGACGGCGAGCTGCTGGAGCGGACCGGATACGCGCAGCCGGCGTTGTTCGCGTTCGAGGTGGCGTTGTTCCGGCTGCTCGAATCGTGGGGGGTGCGGCCCGACCACGTGCTGGGGCACTCGATCGGCGAGCTGGCCGCGGCGCACGTCGCCGGGATCCTGACTCTCGAGGACGCCGCCACGCTGGTCTCGGCCCGCGCGAAGCTGATGCAGGCCCTTCCGGCCGGCGGCGCGATGGTGGCGGTGCAAGCGACCGAGGACGAGGTCACGCCGCATCTGACCCCGAACGTCAGCGTCGCCGCGATCAACGGCCCCGACTCCGTCGTGCTTTCCGGCAGCGAGGAAGCCGTCGCCGATGTGGTTGCGAACTTCAGCGAGCGCAAGTCCACGAAGCTCAAGGTCTCGCACGCGTTCCACTCGCCGCTGATGGAACCGATGCTCGCCGAGTTCGCCGCGGTGGCGAAGAAGCTCACCTACGCGAAGCCACGGATCCCGGTCGTCGCCACGGCCGGCGGTGATCCGTCCACTCCGGACTACTGGGTGCACCAGGTCCGCGCGGCCGTGCGGTTCCACGACGGCGTGCAGACGTTGCTCGGCCACGGTGTCACCACATTCCTCGAGGTCGGCCCGGCCGCGATCCTCAGCGTGACGGCCGCCGACGCCTTCGTCCCCGCACAGCGCAAGGGCCGGCCCGAAGCGCACGCGCTGGTCACCGCCCTGGCGACCCTCCACACCCGCGGTGTCGAGGTGGACTGGCACACTTTCTACGCCGGGGCCCGGCGCGTGGACCTGCCGACCTACGCGTTCCGCCGCACCCGCTACTGGCTGCCCGCCACCACAGCGTCGGGCGATCCGGCCGAGCACGGCCAGGAACGCGCCGCGCACCCGATGCTCAGCTCCGTCGTCCGCCTCGCCGACCGCGACACCGTCGTGCTCACCGGGCGGCTGTCGGCCACGGGCTGGATTGCCGATCACGTGGTGCTCGGCACCGTCCTGCTACCCGGCACGGCGTTCGTCGAGCTGGTGCAGCGCGCCGCCGACGAGGTCGGCTGCGCACACCTCGAAGAGCTCACGCTCGAAGCCCCGCTCACCCTGGCCGAAGGCGCCGCGATCCAGGTGACCGTGGAGGCCGCCGACGCCGACGGACGACGTCCCGTGACCGTCCACTCGCGACGCGACGAGGCCGCCGAGTGGGTTCGCCACGCGAGTGGTTTCGTGACGCCCGAGGCCGAAGTGCCGTCGTGGCGGCTCACCGAATGGCCGCCCGCCGGCGCCACCGAGGTCGCGCTGGCCGACCCGTACGAGACGCTCGCGGCCCTCGGCTACGACTACGGGCCGGCGTTCCAGGGCCTGCGCGTGATGTGGCGTTCCGGCGACGACGTCTACGCGGAGGTCACCTTGGCCGACGGCGCCGAGGCCCGCGACTACGGTCTCCACCCCGCCCTGCTCGACGCCGCCCTGCACGCCCAGCTCCTCGGCCCGGTGCCCGAAGAGGGCTCTCTGCTCGCAGACCCGGCGCCGATGCTCCCGTTCTCCTTCTCCGGCACGACTCTGCACTCCGCCGGCGCGTCGGCGCTCCGGGTGCGGGTGTCACCGGCCGGCCCGGACACCATCACGGTGCGGATCGCCGATTCGACCGGCGGCCCTGTGCTGACGGTGGACGCCCTCGCCGCCCGCGCGGTTTCGCTCGACAAACTCGGTGGCGCCAGGGACTCGCTGTTCCGCACCTCGTGGGAACCGGCGAATGAAACCGTCCCCGTCGAAGCCGCCCGCATCCTCGAACTGTCCACTCCGGACGGTCCGGTGCCCGCCGCGGCCCGCGCGATCACCCGCGAGGTGCTGACCGCCATCCGCGAGACGCTCGACGGGACCGGCCGCTTGGCCGTCGTCACCCGAGGCGCCGTGTCGGTGGCCGGGGAAGACGTGCACCCGGCGCTGGCAACGGCGTGGGGCCTGGTCCGCGCGGCCGAGGCCGAGAACCCGGGCCGGTTCCTCCTCGTCGACGGCGAACCGACCTCGCTCACCGAGGAGCCCGAGGTCGCCGTCCGCGATGGCCAGGCCTTCGTACCTCGCTTCACCGTCGCCGCACCCACCGTGAAAGACCTGGGCTGGGACCCCGACGGCACCGTCCTCATCACCGGCGGCACCGGTGGGCTCGGCGCGGTCGTGGCCCGGCACCTCGTCGGCACCCACGGCGTCCGCCGCCTGCTCCTCACCAGCCGCCGCGGCGCGGAGGCACCCGGCGCCGCCGACCTGTGCGCCGAACTCACCGCCCTCGGCGCACACGTCACCATCAAAAGCTGCGACGTCACCGACCCCGGCTCCGTGCGGTCCCTGCTGGACGGCACGCGGGTCACCGCCGTCATCCACGCCGCCGGCGTCCCGTCCGCGGGACGCGTCGAAACCCTCACCGACGACGAGACCGACCGCGTCTTCGGGCCGAAGGTCGACGGTGCCTGGAACCTCCACGAGCTCACCGGTGACCTCGACGCCTTCGTGCTGTTCTCCTCCGCCGCGAGCTCCGTCCTCGCCGCCGGCCAGGCGGGGTACGCGGCGGCCAACGCCTTCCTCGACCAGCTGGCCGAACACCGCCGTGCACAAGGCAAACCCGCGATCTCCCTCGCCTGGGGCGCGTGGGCCGAGGACGGCGGCATGGCCGGCGAGCTCGACGCCGCGGACCTGCGTCGCCTCCGTCGCCTCGGCACCCCGCCGATGGCGACCGGTGAAGCCCTCGCCCTGCTCGACGCGTGCCTCACCGCCGACGACGCCGTGCTCGCGCCCGTGCGCCTCGATCGCGCCGCGCTGAAGGCTCGCGGGGACGCGCTCCCGCCCGTGCTGCGCGGCTTCGTCCGCCCGGCCGCGCCGAAGCGGGCGGGCCGTGCGGACGGGGCCGTCGCCGCCCGGCTGGCCACGGTGGCGGAGGCCGAGCGCGAGGCCTACCTGCTGGAGGTCGTGTCGGAGCAGGTCGCCGCGGTCCTCGGTTTCACGAGCGGGGCCGCGGTCGAGCCCGGGCGCGCGTTCCAGGAGATGGGGTTCGACTCCCTCACCTCCGTGGAGCTGCGCAACCAGCTCGGCGCGCTGACCGGCCTCAAGCTCACGGCCACGGTCGTCTTCGACCACCCGACGCCGGCCGCGCTCGCGCGCCGGCTGCACGACCTGCTGGGCGAGGGCCGCGGCCCGGCCGACCCGGTGCTGGCCGAGATCGACCGGCTCGAGGCGCTGCTGTCGGGCGCCGCCGGCTCGCTGAACGGCTCGACCGGCAAGGTCACCGCCCGCCTCGACGCGCTCGTGCGCAAGTGGGCCGACGCGCACACCGGCCGCGAAACGACCGCCGACCTCGGCGAAGCCACCGACGACGAGCTCTTTGCCGTGCTGGACGACGAATTGGGCATCGGATGAACAGGCAGACCATGAGCAACGAGGACAAGCTCCGCGACTACCTGAAGCGCGCCACCGCGGACCTGCAGCAGGCCCGCCGGCGGGTGCACGAGCTGGAGGCCCGGGACACCGAGCCCATCGCGATCATCGGCATGAGCTGCCGCTACCCCGGGGGCGTGCGGACACCGGACGACCTGTGGGACGTCGTCGACGAAGGCCGCGACGTGATCGGCGAGTTCCCGGCCGACCGCGGCTGGGACGTCGAGGGCGTGTACGACCCGACGCCGGAGCGGCCGGGCAAGACATACACCCGCCACGGCGGCTTCCTCTACGACGCCCCGGATTTCGACGCCGACTTCTTCGGCATCAGCCCCCGCGACGCGCGCCGCGCCGACCCGCAGCAGCGCATCCTGCTGGAGGCGTCGTGGGAGGCGTTCGAGCGCGCCGGGCTCGACCCGCACTCGCTCAAGGGCAGCCCCACCGGCGTCTACGCGGGCGTGATGTACCACGACTACAGCGGCGGCAGCCCCGACGGGAGCCTGGTGTCCGGCCAGGTGTCGTACACGCTCGGGCTCGAAGGCCCGTCCGTGTCGGTGGACACGGCCTGCTCGTCTTCGCTCGTCGCGCTGCACCTGGCGGCGCAGGGGCTGCGCCGCGGCGACTGTTCGCTGGCGCTGGCCGGCGGTGTCGCCGTGATGGGCACGCCGGAGATGTTCGTGGACTTCTGCAGCCGCCGCGGCCTCGCCGCCGACGGGCGCAGCAAGTCGTTCTCCGACGACGCCGACGGCACGTCGTGGGCCGAGGGCGTGGGTGTCCTCGTGCTGGAGCGACTGTCGGACGCACAGCGCAACGGCCACCGGGTGCTCGCCCTGGTGCGCGGCTCGGCGGTGAACCAGGACGGGGCCAGCAACGGCTTTTCCGCCCCCAACGGCCCTTCGCAGGTTCGGGTGATCGAGGCGGCGCTGGCCGACGCCGGGCTGTCGGTGTCCGATGTGGACGCCGTCGAGGCCCACGGCACGGGCACCGCGCTCGGTGACCCGATCGAGGCACAGTCGCTGCTGGAGACCTACGGCCGGCGCACGTCGGGTGAGCCGCTGTTGCTCGGGTCGATCAAGTCGAACATGGGTCACCCGCAGGCCGCGGCCGGTGTCGCCGGGGTGATCAAGATGGTGCAGGCGCTGCGCCACGGCAAGCTGCCGCGCACGATCCACCTGGGCACGCCGTCGAAGCACGTCGACTGGACGTCCGGCGCCGTGGAGCTGCTCGCCGAGCCGCGCGACTGGCCCGAAGTGGCGCGGGCGCGCCGCGGTGCCGTGTCGTCGTTCGGGGTCAGCGGCACCAACGCGCACGTGATCCTGGAGCAGGCACCCGAGGTCGAAGCCGTCGAGCCGGGCGAGGCGCCGGTGTATCCGCTGGTGCTGTCGGCGAAGAACCCGGCCGCGCTGGCCGAGGCTGCCGCCCAGCTGGCGTCCCCTGTGGACGCCGGGCTCGCCGGGGTGGCGCACACGCTGGCGATCGGCCGGGCCCGGCTGGACCAGCGCGCCGTGGTCCTGGCGCAGAATCCGGAGCAGGCCGCGGAGGCGCTGCAGGAGTTCAGTTCCCGGCCCGACGTCGTCACGGGTACCGCCGACGTTCGCGGCAAGACGGTGTTCGTCTTCCCCGGCCAGGGTTCTCAGTGGACCGGGATGGCGACGCAGCTGCTGCGGCAGTCGCCCGTGTTCGCCTCGCGCATGGCCGAATGCGACGCCGAGCTGCGCAAGTTCACCGGCTGGTCGGTGCTCGCCGTCCTGCACGGCGAGCCGGGCACGCCGCCCGCGGACCGCGTGGACGTGGTGCAGCCGATGCTGTGGGCCGTGATGGTGTCGCTGGCCGCGGTGTGGCGCGTGCACGGCGTGGAGCCGGACATGGTCATCGGCCACTCGCAGGGCGAGATCGCCGCCGCGAGCGTCGCGGGTGCGCTGTCTCTCGAAGACGGTGCTCGCGTGGTCGCCCTGCGCAGCAAGGCCATCGGGGAGGTCCTCGGCGGACGGGGCGGCGGGATGCTCGCCGCCGGGCTGGCCGCGACCGACCTCGAAGCCCGCCTCGGTGCGTGGGACGGCCGGATCTCGGTGGCCGCTGACAACGGCGCCACCTCCGCCGTGCTCTCCGGCGACGGCGACGCGCTCGACCACCTGCGCGACCAGCTCGTCGCCGAGGGCCTGCGCGCCAAGCGCGTGCCGGTGGACTACGCGTCGCACTCCGCGCACGTCGAGCACCTGGCCGACCGGCTGCTGGCCGATCTGGGCCCGATTCGCCCCCGTCGCGGTGAGGTCGCCATGACCTCCACGGTGACGCTCGAACCCGTCGGCGATTCCACTGTGGACGCTGCCTACTGGTTCGCGAACCTGCGCCGGACCGTGCGGTTCGCGCCGGTCGTCGCGCAGCTTGCCGCCGCCGGCTACACGCGGTTCGTGGAGATCAGCCCGCACCCGGTGCTGACCATGAGCATCCAGGAGACCCTCGACGAAGCCGGCCACGCCGGTGCCGTCGCCGGGACCCTGCGCCGCGACGAAGGCGACCTGACGCGGTTCGCGACCTCACTCGCCGAGTACTGGGTCCGCGGCGGCTCGGTCGACTGGTCCTCGCTGATCCCGGCGGCGGGGATCGTCGACCTGCCGACTTACCCGTTCCAGCACAAGCGTTTCTGGCGCGAGGAAGCCGACGCCCCGGCTTCGCCGGCCATGCCCGTCGCCGACCAGGAGTTCTGGCAGGACGTCGCCGAAGGGGACGTCGCCGCGCTCGCCGCTCGGCTGGGCGTGGAGGCACAGCCCCTCGCCGAGGTCGTGCCGGCGCTGGCCACGTGGCACAGCCGCCGCACCGAACTGTCCACCGTGGACTCCTGGCGCTACCGCGTGTCGTGGACGCCGATCGGCGGCGTCACCGGCGGGCTGACCGGCGCCTGGTTGGTCGTCGCCCCCGCCGGCGCCGCCGAGCTGGCCGACGCGCTCGCGGAGCAGGGTGACGTCGTCCGCCTGTTCGTCGAGAGCACCGACGACCTCGCGACCCTGATCACCGAGGCGACGGCAGTCCGGCCGTTCGACGGCGTGCTCTCGCTGCTCGCCCTCGGCGCGGACAACCCCGCGCTCACCACGATCGAGCTGCTGCAGGCCCTGGGCGACATCGACGCGCCGGTCTGGGTCGTCACGCGGGGCGCCGTCGCCGTGGACGCGTTCTCCGACGCCGACCCGGCCGCCGCCATGGTGTGGGGCCTCGGCACGGTCGCCGCGCTCGACCGCCCCGGCACCTGGGGAGGCCTGGTGGACGTCACCGGCCCCGGCGACGCGGCGAAACTGGCCGCCATCGTGTCCGGAGTGGACAACGAGGACCAGGTCGCGATCCGCCCGTCCGGCGTCTTCGCCAAGCGGATGGCCCACGCGCCGCTCACCGGCGACGCTCCCGAGTGGACTCCGCGCGGCACCGTGCTGATCACCGGCGGCACGGGCGCGGTCGGCGCGCACGTCGCCCGTTGGCTCGCCGCGAAGGGCGCCGAACACCTCTTGCTCACCAGCCGACGCGGCCTCGACGCCGACGGTGCGCGCGAGCTGGTGGAGGAGCTGTCCGGCACGCGCGTCACCGTCGCCGCGTGTGACGTCACGGACGCGCAAGCGCTTGCGGCCCTGCTGGAAGAGCACCCGCCGACGGCCGTCGTCCACGCCGCCGGGGTGCTCACCCGGGAGCCGTCACTCGACGACGTCACGCCCGAGCAGTTCACCGCCGCCCTCCACGCGAAGGTCGCCGGTGCCGCCCTGCTGGACGAACTGCTGGGCGACGCCGAGCTCGACGCCTTCGTGCTGATGTCCTCCGGCGCGGCGGTCTGGGGCACGTCAGGCCAGCCCGCCTACGCAGCCGGCAACGCCTACCTCGACGCCCTCGCCCGCCGCCGCCGTGCGAACGGCCGTACCGCCACCGCCGTCGCCTGGGGTTCCTGGGGCGGCGGGGGCATGGTCGACGCCGAGGCGAGCGACCTGCTGCGCCGCATGGGCCTGGCCGAGATGGCGCCGAAGCTCGCCGTCGAAGCACTCGGCCAGGCCCTCGCGCACGACGACACGTACCTGGTCGTCGCGGACATCGACTGGGCGGCGTTCGCGCCCGTCTACCAGCTCGCCCGGCCGCGGCCGTTGCTGCGTGCGCTGCCCGAGGTCACCGCCGACGAGGCTCCGGTCGAGTCCACCGGCGACCTCGCCGGGAAGCTCGCCGGCCTGACCGCCCCCGAACAGCGCCGCACCCTGCTGGATCTGGTGCGCGGCGAGGTCTCGGCCGTCGCCGGCTACGACGGCGCCGGTTCGGTCGAGCCGGCCCGCGCGTTCAAGGAGCTCGGTTTCGACTCCGTGACGGCCGTCGACCTGCGCAACCGGCTCGGCGCCGCCACCGGCCTGAAGCTGCCCGCGACCGTCGCGTTCGACCACGTGAACCCGCAGGCGCTCGCCGAGCACCTGTGGACGCAGCTGTGCGAAGGCGACGCCGAGGTGCCGCTCGAGGTGGAGCTCGACCGCCTGGAGGCTGCCGCCGCTTCGCTCGACGCCGCGGAGATCGACCGGTCGCGCATCGTCGCGCGGCTGCAGGCGATGGTCACCACCCTGCACAAGACGCTGGCCGGCAGCGGAGCCGGCGCGGAAGCCGCGCTGGAAGCCGCGACCACCGACGAGCTGTTCGCCCTCATCGACAACGAGCTCGGCGCCTGACACCCGCCCACTGCAGCGACAAGAGGAATCTCGCGATGACTGACGAAAACAAGCTGGTCGACTACCTCAAGCGGGTGACCGCCAACCTCCAGGAGACGCGCGAGCGGCTGCGCGAGGTCGAGGCCGCGGGCGCCGAGCCGATCGCGATCGTCGCGATGGGCTGCCGCTACCCGGGCGACGTCCGCTCGCCCGAGGACCTGTGGCGCCTGGTGGCCGAAGGCCGCGACGCCATCGGCGGGTTCCCCACCGACCGCGGCTGGAACCTGGACACGCTCTTCGACGCCGACCCCGACAGCCCCGGCACGAGCTACGTCAGCGAAGGCGGCTTCGTCGCCGACGCGGGCGAGTTCGACGCGCCGTTCTTCGGCATCTCGCCGCGCGAGGCCCTGGCCATGGACCCGCAGCAGCGCATCGTGCTGGAGCTGGCGTGGGAGACGTTCGAACGCGCCGGCATCGCGCCGCACTCGCTGGCGAAGCAGCAGGTCGGCGTGTTCGTCGGCAGTGGCGGGCAGGACTACTACGACGAGCTGCCGGCCTCGGTGCTCGCCGGTGAGGTCGAGGACTACCTGAGCACGGGCAACGCCGGCTCGGTCATTTCCGGCCGCATCGCCTACGCGCTGGGACTGGAGGGCCCGGCCGTCACGATCGACTCGGCGTGCTCGTCCTCGCTGGTGGCGCTGCACCTCGCGGTGCAGTCGCTGCGGCAGCGCGACTGCTCGCTGGCGCTGGCCGGCGGCGTGATGGTGATGTCGCGGCCGGGCCCGTTCCTCGCGTTCAGCCGGCAGCGCGGCCTCGCCGCCGACGGCCGTTGCAAGGCGTTCTCCGACAGCGCCGACGGCACCGGCTGGGCCGAGGGCGCCGGAACCCTGTTGCTGGAACGGCTTTCCGACGCCCGCCGCAACAGCCACCCGATCCTCGCCGTCGTGCGCGGCTCGGCCGTGAACTCCGACGGCGCGTCCAACGGCCTCACCGCGCCCAACGGCCCGTCGCAGCAGCGCGTGATCCGGCAGGCGCTGGCCAACGCGCAGCTGTCGGCGTCCGAAGTGGACGCGGTCGAGGGCCACGGCACCGGTACCACGCTGGGCGACCCGATCGAGGCGCAGGCTGTGCTCGCGACTTACGGGCAGGACCGGCCGGCGGGCAAGCCGCTGTGGCTGGGCTCGATCAAGTCGAACATCGGCCACGCGCAGGCGGCGGCCGGCGTCGGCGGCGTGATCAAGGTCGTGCAGGCGCTGCAGCACGGGTTGTTGCCGAAGACGCTGCACGTCACCGAGCCGTCGACCGAGGTCGACTGGGCGTCGGGCGAGGTGGAGCTGCTGCGGGAGGCGCGGCCGTGGACCGCCGACGGACGGCCGCGCCGGGCGGGGATCTCGTCATTCGGCGTGAGTGGCACCAATGCGCACGTGATCGTCGAGGAAACGCCGGCCACCGAAGCCGCCGAGGTCGTCGCGCCGAGCTGGCCCGAAGGGGTCGCCGTGCCCATGCCGCTGGCCGGGCACGGGTCGGCCGCGTTGGCGGCCCAGGCCGGACGGCTGTCCGAAGTGGAGGGTGCGTCCGCGCTGGATCTCGGCTTCTCGCTGGCCACGTCCCGGTCGCCGTTGTCGCACCGGGCCGTGGTGCTGTCCGAGGACCCGGCGACGGCGATCGCCGCACTGGCCGTGGGGGAGACCGCGCCGGGGCTGATCACCGGTTCGTCGGCGGAGGGGCAGACCGCGTTCCTGTTCTCGGGCCAGGGTGCGCAGCGCGCCGGGATGGGCGCCGCGCTGGCCGCCGCGTTCCCGGTGTTCGCCTCGGCCTTCGACGAGGTCTGCGCCGAGCTGGACCGGCATCTGGACCGTCCACTCAAGACGGTGGTGTTCGAGAAGCCGCGCCTGATCAACCAGACCGGGTACACGCAGCCGGCGTTGTTCGCGATCGAGGTCGCCCTGTTCCGGCTGCTGCAGTCGTGGGGCGTCAAGCCGGACTACCTGCTGGGCCACTCCATCGGCGAGCCGGCGGCCGCGCACGTCGCCGGGATCCTGTCGCTGGCCGACGCCGCCACGCTGGTCACCGCTCGCGCGAAGCTCATGCAGGCCTTGCCGGGTGGTGGCACCATGGTCGCGCTCCAGGCGACCGAGGACGAGGTCACGCCGCACCTGACCGATTCCGTGAGCATCGCCGCGATCAACGGCCCCGACTCCGTGGTGCTGTCGGGCACCGAGGACGCCGTCGCCGCCGTGGTCGCGCGGTTCGACGGCCGCAAGTCCACCAAGCTCAAGGTGTCGCACGCGTTCCACTCGCCGCTGATGGAGCCGATGCTCGCCGAGTTCCGCGCCGTCGCCCAGCGGCTCACCTATGCGGCGCCGGTGATCCCGATCGTCTCCACCGTCGGCCCGGATGTCGACATGTCCACTCCGGAGTACTGGGTCGGCCAGGTCCGCGCCGCCGTCCGGTTCCACGACGGCATCACCACGCTCACCGCCCATGGCGTCGGCCGGTTCGTCGAGGTCGGGCCGGACGGGGTGCTCTCGGCGCTCGTCCGGCAGACCACGGATGCCACCGTCGTTCCCGTCCTCCGCAAGGACCGTGACGAGCCGCACGCCGTGCTCACGGCCCTGGGCGAGCTGTTCGTCAGCGGCCTCGAGCCCGACTGGGCCGCGGTCTTCGCCGGCCGCGGCGCTAATCGGGTCGACCTGCCGCCGTACGCGTTCCAGCGCAAGCGCTACTGGCTCGCCGCCCGCGCCAACCGCGACGAGATCACCGGCGCCGGCCTCACGGTGGCCGGGCACCCGCTGCTCGGCGCCGCCGTCGCGCTCGCCGACAGCGACGGGGTCGTCCTCACCGGCCGGCTGTCCGTCGAGACGCACGCGTGGCTGGCCGAGCACCGGCTCGGCGACGTCGTGGCCGTGCCCGGCACCGCGTTCCTGGAGCTGGTCGTGCGCGCCGGTGACCAGGTCGGCGCCGGCCGGATCGAGGAGCTGACGCTGGGCAGCCCGCTCGTGCTGCCCGCACGCGGTGGCGTTCAGGTGCAGGTCACGGTCGGTGCGGCGGGGGAGCACGACGTCCGCACGGTCACCGTCCACTCGCGACCGGAGGAGGGCGCCGAGTGGACGCTGCACGCGTCCGGCACCGTCGCCCCGCAGTCGCCGCGGGGCGGGACCGAGCTCACCGAGTGGCCGCCCGCCGGCGCCGAGCCCGTCGCGATCGACGGGATCTACGAGGACTTCGCCGACACCGGCCTCACCTACGGCCCGCTGTTCCGCTCGCTGCGCGCGGTGTGGCAGCGCGGGCGGGAGGTGTTCGCCGAGGTCACGCTGCCCGAGGACAGCGACGCGGAGCGCTTCGGCCTGCACCCGGCCGCGCTCGACGCCTGCACCCACGCCCTGCGGGTCGCCGGTGGTGGCGACGGCGGCGTCGGCCGCGTCCCGTTCTGCTGGACCGGGGTCGAACTGCACGCCACCGGCGCGTCCGCGCTGCGGGTGCGCTTCACCCCGACCACGGACGACGGCTTCGAGGTCGTCCTCGCCGACACCACCGGTGCTCCCGTGGCGACGGTCGCCGAGACCGTCTTCCGCGCGTTCACCGCCCCGGTCGCGACCGAGCAGGCCGCGCCGCTGTACCGCGTGGAATGGCAGCGGGCGACGGTGCCCGAGTCCGATAGGGACACTTCGGGCCTCGAGGTCTTCGACTGCACCGCCACGACCGGTGACCTGCACGAACCGACCCACCGGGTGCTCGCCGCCCTGCAGAGCTGGCTCGCCGAAGGTCACCAGGAACACGAACGGCTGGTCATCGTGACCCGTGGCGCCGTCGCGGCCGGTGGCGACGTCACGGACCTCGCCGCGTCCGCCGTGTGGGGCCTCGTGCGTTCGGCGCAGGAGGAGAACCCCGACTCGTTCCTGCTGCTCGACCTCGACAGCGAAACCCAGGCCGCAGACGTCGTGGCGCAAGTCCTGGCCTCGGGCGAGACCCAGGCCGCCGTCCGCCTCGGGGTGCTCCTCGCGCCGCGCCTGGTGCGCACGGCACCCGAGCTGGAGCGTCCCTACTTCTGCCCCCACGGCACGGTGCTGGTCACCGGCGCGTCCGGCGCGCTGGGTGGCAAGCTCGCCCGGCACCTGGCCGCCGAGCACGACGTGCGCCGGCTGCTGCTCGTCAGCCGCCGGACCACGCCGGAGCTGGAGCAGCTGGCCGCTGACCTGCGGGAGCTCGACGTCGACGTGCGGCTCGCGCGCTGCGACGTCGCCGACCGCGCCGCGCTGGCCCGGGTCCTCGCCGACATCCCGGCCGAGAATCCGCTCACCGCCGTGGTCCACGCGGCCGGCGTGCTCGACGACGGCGTTGTCACCGCGCTGACCCCCGACCGCGTCGACACGGTGCTCGCGCCCAAGGTCGACGGCGCCGTGAACCTCCACGAGCTGACCCGCGACACGGCACTCTCGGCGTTCGTCCTGTTCTCCTCGGTCTCCGGCGTGCTCGGCGCGCCCGGCCAGGGCAGCTACGCCGCTGCCAATGCGTTCCTCGACGCCCTCGCCGCCCACCGCGTCGCCCACGGCCTGCCGGGCCTCTCGCTCGGCTGGGGCCTGTGGGGCGAGGTCGGCGGCATGGGCGGCACGCTCACCGCCGAGGAGGTGACGCGGCTCGCGTCGAGCGGCATCGTGCCACTGTCCACTGCGGACGGTCTCGCGCTGTTCGACCGTGCGCTCGCCGTGCGGCAGCCGACCGTGGTCCCGGCGAAGCTCGACCTGCCGGTGCTGCGCAAGCTGGACCGGATCCCGCGCACGCTGGAGCAGCTCGTCGGTCGCGCGGCCCGGCGCGTCGCGGCCCAGGCCGAAGCGACCGAGGACTCGTTCGCCGGGCGGCTGCTGCGGCTGCCGGAGGAGGACCGGCGCGACGCCGTGCTGGAGCTGGTGCGCGGTCACGCCGCCACCGTGCTCGGCTACGGCGGTGCGCACGAGATCGAGCCGGCGGCCCAGTTCCAGTCGCTCGGCTTCGATTCGCTGACCGCCATCGAGCTGCGCAACGGCCTCACCGCCGCAACAGGCCGGCGGCTGCCGGCGACGCTCATCTTCGACCACCCGACCCCGTCCGCCCTGGCGACCCACTTGCTCGCCGAGCTGGCGGGCACCACTGAAGAAATCGTCACGGTCGCGTCGGCGGCTTCCGACGAGCCCATCGCCATCGTCGGCATGGCCTGCCGCCTGCCCGGCGGCGTCACGTCGCCCGAGCAGCTCTGGGAGCTGGTCGCCGAGGGCCGCGACGCCATCGGCGACTTCCCGGCCGACCGCGGCTGGGACGTCGCGGGCCTGCTCGACCCGACCGGTCGCCGCCCCGGCACGACGTATGTCGCGCGCGGCGGGTTCGTCTACGACGCGGGCGACTTCGACCCGGCGTTCTTCGGCGTCTCACCCAAGGAAGCGCCGGCCATCGACCCGCAGCAGCGGCTGCTGCTCGAAGCGTCGTGGGAAGCGCTGGAGCGCGCGGGCATCGACCCGGTGTCGCTCAAGGGCAGCCCGACCGGCGTGTACGCGGGCGTGCAGTACCACGACTACGTGGGGGCCAACAGCGCCGGCTCGATCGTCACCGGGCGGGTGTCCTACACGCTGGGGCTGGAAGGTCCGTCGGTCAGCATCGACACGGCGTGCTCGTCTTCGCTGGTCGCGATGCACATGGCGGCCCAGGCCCTGCGCGGCGGCGACTGCTCGCTGGCGCTGGCCGGCGGCGTCACGGTGATGGCGACGCCGGAGACGTTCGTCGAGTTCAGCCGTCAGCAAGGGCTCGCGGCCGACGGCCGGTGCAAGGTGTTCTCCGCCGACGCGGACGGCACCACCTGGTCCGAAGGCGTCGGTGTGCTCGTGCTGGAACGGCTCGCCGACGCGCGAGCCAACGGGCACCCGGTGCTCGCGGTCCTCAAGGGCAGCGCGGTCAACCAGGACGGCACGTCCAACGGCCTCACCGCCCCCAACGGTCCCGCGCAGCAGCGGGTGATCCGGGCCGCGCTGGCCGACGCGGGCCTCGAACCGTCCGAAGTGGACGCCGTCGAGGCACACGGCACGGGCACGAAGCTCGGCGACCCCATCGAGGTCCAGGCGCTGCTGGCGACCTACGGCACGCAGACGTCAGCCGACCGTCCCCTGTGGATCGGCTCGGTGAAGTCGAACATCGGCCACACGCAGGCGGCGGCCGGTGCGGCGGGTGTCATCAAGATGGTCCTGGCGATGCAGCACGGGGAGCTGCCGGCGACGCTGCACGTCGGGCGTCCGTCCACGGAGATCGACTGGTCCACCGGCGCCGTGCGGGCGCTCGTCGAGCCGGTCAAGTGGCTGCCCAACGGCCACACGCGCCGCGCCGGCGTCTCGTCGTTCGGTGTCAGCGGCACCAACGCGCACGTGATCCTCGAAGAAGGCGACCGGCGTGAGGTGGTCTCCGGCAGCGGGGTACCCGAGTACGACGGGCCGGTCGCGTGGCCGGTGTCCGGCCGCGGTGCCGCGGCGCTGCGGGCGCAGGCCGAGCAGCTCATGTCGTACGTGGACGAAGAGCCCGAAGGCAGCCTCGCGGACATCGGCCTTTCGCTCGCCACCTCCCGCAGCGCCTTCGATCGCCGGGCGGTGCTGATCGGCAGCCGGTCGCCGCAGTTCGTGCGGGGTCTCGCGGCGCTGGTCGACGAAGAGGAGGCTCGCGGCGTCGTCAGCGGCGTCACGACTTCGGGCCGCACGGCGTTCCTGTTCGCCGGCCAGGGTTCGCAGCGCCTCGGCATGGGGCAGCGGCTCGCCGAGCAGCAGCCCGTGTTCGCAGCCGCGTACGACGAGGTCTGCGCGGAGCTGGACCAGCACCTGGACCGTCCGATCCGTGAGGTCATCACCAGCGGCGAGGCCCTCGACGAGACGCGCTACACGCAGCCGGCGTTGTTCGCACTGGAAGTCGCGCTGTTCCGGCTGATCCGGTCGTGGGGCGTGAAGCCCGACGTGCTGGCCGGGCACTCGATCGGCGAGATCGCGGCGGCTCACTGCGCCGGCGTGCTCTCGCTGGCCGACGCGGCGAAGCTCGTGGTCGCCCGTGGTGCGCTGATGCAGGGGCTGCCGGAAGGAGGCGCGATGGTCGCGATCGACGCGTCGCCCGAAGCGGTGCGTGAAGCCGCGGCCGGCACGGTCGACCTCGCCGCGATCAACGGCCCGAGCTCGGTGGTCATCTCGGGTGCGGCCGACGCCGTGGCCGCGGTGGCGGCGAAGTTCGAGCGCACCAAGCAGCTGCGGGTCTCGCACGCGTTCCACTCGCGGCTCATGGAGCCGATGCTCGCCGAGTTCCGCGCGGTGGCCGAGCAGCTGACCTACACCGAGCCGCGGATCCCGGTCATCTCGACCGTGACCGGCGAGCCGGCTGACCTCACGTCGCCGGAGTACTGGGTGCGTCAGGTGCGGGAAGGCGTCCGGTTCCACGACGCGGTCACCCGGGCCGCGGCCGACGGTGCGACACGGTTCCTCGAGCTCGGCCCGGACACCACGCTCACGGCGATGGCCACGGCCTGCCTCGACGATCGGCCGGAAGGGCTGGTGCTGGCCGCCTTGCTGCACAAGGACCAGGACGAGGCGGTCACCGCGTTGACCGGACTCGCGCAGCTGCACGTGAGCGGCGTCGACGTCGACTGGACCGCGGTCTACGAGCCGACCGGCGCGCGGAAGGTCGCGCTGCCGACGTACCCGTTCCAGCGGCAGCGTTACTGGCTGGAGAGCACGGCGTCGGCGCCGGGCCAGGAGGACCACCCGCTGCTCGGCTCGGCGCTCGAACTCGCCGACGCGGGCGGGCTCCTGTTCTCCGGCCGCGTGTCGGTGGGCACGCACCCGTGGCTGGCCGACCACGTCGTCGGCGGTGCGATCCTCTTCCCCGGCACCGGGTTCGTCGAGATGGCGATCCGCGCGGGCGACGAGGCCGGCTGCCCGCGGCTGGACGAGCTGACGCTGGAGTATCCGCTCGTCGTGCCCGAACGCAGCGGCGTGCGGGTGCAGTTCGCGCTCACCGCACCCGACGGATCTGGCACGCGGACGTTCACCGTCCACTCGCGACCGGAAGGCGACGGTGCCGCCTGGACTCGCCACGCCGCCGGCCGGCTCGCCAAGGCGGACAAGGCCGGCAAGTTCGAACTCGGCCAGTGGCCGCCGGCCGCCGAGCCGGTGCGGCTGGAGGGCACGTACGAGGAGCTGGCGGAAGACGGCCTGGCGTACGGTCCGGCGTTCCGCGGACTGGTCGCGGCCTGGAAGCACGACGGTGAAGCGTTCGCCGAGATCCAGCTGCCCGCTTCGGTGTCCGAAGTGGACCGCTACGGCATCCACCCCGCGGTCCTCGACGCGGCCTTGCACACCATCGGCGTCTCGGGAGCGCTCGGCAAGGAGCCGATGCTGCCGTTCGCGTGGGAAGGCGTGCGGCTGCACGCGGTCGGCGCGACGACGCTGCGGGTGCACGTGAAGCCGATCGGCACCGGGGCGGTCGCCCTGGACATCGCCGACGGCACGGGTGCGCCGGTCGTCTCCGTCGAGTCGCTGCTGCTGCGGCCGATGTCGGCGGTGCCGCAGGCGGCCGAGCCGAGCGGCGGGGACTCGCTGTTCCGCGTCGCGTGGGAGCCGGCGGAGCTGGACGCCGTCGCCGAGGTCACCGACTGGACCGTGGTGGGTGCCGACCCGTTCGGCCTCGCCGGTGAGCTCGGGGCGGAGATCACTGTGGACTGCGCCGGCGCGTCCGGCCTGCTCGTGGTGTCGGCCGGTGGGGACGACGTTCACGCCGAGCTGCACCGCGTCCTCGGGCTCCTGCAGGAGTTCCTGGCCCGACCGGACGGTTCGCTGCTCGTGGTCACCCGCGGTGCGGCCGCCACGGAGGCCGGGGAGAACCCGGATCCGGTCGGGGCGGCCGTGGCCGGCCTGGTGCGTTCGGCGCAGGCCGAGCACCCGGACCGCGTCACGCTCGTCGACCTCGGCACGGGCACGCCGACCGGCCGCACGCTGGCCGCGGTGTCCGCTTCGGACGAACCGCAAGTCGCGCTGCGCACCGGCTCGGTGCTCGTGCCGCGGCTGCGGCGGGCGAGCGACGCGGCGGCCGCGCCGGTGTGGCGGACCGACGGCACCGTGCTCATCACGGGCGCCACCGGTGCGCTGGGCAGCGCCGTGGCCCGGCACCTGGTGGCCGAACACGGGGTGCGGAGCCTGCTGCTCGTCAGCCGTCGTGGCGCGGACGCGCCGGGCGCGGCGGACCTGCGGGAGGAGCTGGCCGGCCTCGGCGCCGACGTCACGCTCGCTGCGTGCGACGTCGCCGACCGGGCCGCGGTTTCCCAGCTGGTGCGGGGAGTCGAGCTGCAGGCCGTGGTCCACGCGGCCGGTGTCCTCGACGACGGCGTGCTCACCTCACTCACCCCGGAGCGGCTGGACAACGTGCTGCGACCCAAGGTCGACGCCGCCGTGACGCTGCACGAGCTGACGCGAGACGCGGACCTCACCGCATTCGTCCTGTTCTCCTCGGCCGCCGGCGTGCTCGGCGCACCGGGCCAGGGCAGCTACGCCGCGGCCAACGCCTACCTCGACGCACTGGCGGCTCGCCGCCGGGCCGAAGGACTCGCCGGCACCTCGCTCGCGTGGGGCCTGTGGGAAGGCGGCATGGGCGACGCCGTGCAGGACGCCGACGCACACCGCATCGGCGAGACGGGCATCACCGCGCTGTCCACTGAGGACGGGTTGAGGCTGCTCGACTCGGCCGCGGGCTCCGCCGAACCGCTGCTGGTGCCGATCGGGCTCGACCCGCGTGTGCTGGCGGCGTCGAGTGTGGAGGACCTCCCGGCCGTGCTGCGCGAGTTCGCCGACGCACCGGGCCGCCGGGCGGCGCAGGACGCGGCGGACGACACGGAGTCGTTGGCGCAGAAGCTGTCGGCTCTGCCGGTGGCCAAGCGCGTGCCGACGATGCTGACGCTGGTGCGCACCCACGCGGCCGCCCTGCTCGGCCACGCCGGGCCGGAGGCGGTGGAGGCGGACCGCTCGTTCAACGAGGTCGGCTTCGACTCGTTGTCCGCCACCGGGTTCCGCAACAAGCTGAGCCTCGTCACGGGGCTGAAGCTGCCCGTGAGCCTCATCTTCGACTACCCGACGCCGCGGATCCTGGCCGAGCACCTCGTCGGCGAGCTGGCGCCACAGGCGGTGGAAACCCCGGTTGTGGAGGAGCCCGAGGACGAGCAGCCGGCGCTGGACGCGTCGGCGATCGACGAGCTCGACGCCGACGCCTTGATCAGCATGGCGATCGGGGGAAGCGACGACGACTGACCGGCCGTCGACCCCTAACTCCGCGCCACCCGGCCATTATTGCCGCTGCGAAGGCGCCTGTGGCCCACTGGTACGGACAGTTCACCGGGCTCCCGGCCGGTGTCCGAGAAGAGAAGTTCTTCATCGATCTTGACCCGAACGAGGAGAGGTAACCGATGGTCACCGGCTACGCAATAGAAGCACGGGGGCTGCGCAAGTCCTATGGCGACGTCGACGTGCTGGAGAGCGTCGACCTCAGCGTGGAGCGGGGCACGATGTTCGCGCTCCTGGGCCCCAACGGCGCCGGAAAGACCACCACCGTGCGGATTCTCAGCACGCTCCTGGAGGCCGACGGCGGCACGGTGACCGTCAACGGCCACGACCTCAAGGGCCCCAAGCGCAAGGTGCGCGAGCAGATCGGCCTGACCGGCCAGGACACCGCGGTCGACGAGCTGCTCACCGGCCGCGAGAACCTCGAGATGATGGCGCGGCTGTTCCACCTCTCGACCGCCGACGCGAAGGCGCGCGCCACGGAACTGCTCGCGCAGTTCGACCTCGTGGACGCGTCGACGCGGCAGGTCAAGACGTACTCCGGGGGCATGCGCCGCCGGCTGGACCTCGCGATCAGCCTCATCACGTCGCCGCCGGTGCTGTTCCTCGACGAGCCGACCACCGGTCTCGACCCGCGCAGCCGCTCGGCGATGTGGGACGCGATCCGGCAGCTGCTCGACGGCGGCACCACGATCCTGCTCACCACTCAGTACCTCGAGGAAGCCGACCAGCTCGCCGACCGCATCGCCGTGATCGACAAGGGCCGCGTGGTCGCCGAGGGCACGGCGGCCGAGCTCAAGCGCCGTGTCGGCACGGAGCGGCTCAAGCTCACCTTCGCCACCCCCGTGGAGGCGGAGCGCGCGCACACCGTCGTCGAGGGCGTGCTGCTCGACACGACGGTGAGCATCGCGATCGACAACCCCGCGCAGGTGCGGCGGGTGCTCAACCAGGTCGCCGACGCGGGCCTCGAAACCACCGGTCTCGAGCTCTCCGAGCCGACCCTCGACGACGTCTTCCACACCCTGACCTCAACCGCGGGAGAGAAGTGAGATGACCCAGACCCTGTCGAGGGAGACGGAGGGGACCCGGATCCCCGCCACTCCCGCCCGTTCGGCGCTGTCGCTCGCGGCGTCCGACTACCGGGTGCTGATCGGGCGCAACCTGAAGCACATCACCCGCAACCCGGAGATGCTGATCCAGGCGGTCTCGCTGCCGATCGTGCTGCTCCTGCTGTTCCGCTTCATGTTCGGTGGTGCCATCAACCTGCCCGGCATGAACTACATCGACTACCTGGTGCCGGGCCTGATCGTGATCAGCATCGGCTTCAACTCCACGTCCACTGTGGTCGGTGTATCCGCCGACCTCACCAACGGTCTCGTGGAACGCTTCCGGTCGATGCCGATGGCCGGGTCGGCTGTGCTGGTCGGCCACGTGGTTTCCGGGGTGCTGCGCAGCCTGCTCTCGCTCGTGGTGATGGTGGCTGTCGGGCTTGCCATCGGCTTCCGGCCCGGTGGTGGCGTTCTCGGGTGGCTTGGCGCGGTGGGCCTGCTGGTGCTCTTTGCGGCCGGTGTGTTCTGGCTGGCTACGTTGCTCGGGTCGATCGCGAAGACGGTGGAGGGGGCGAGTGGCTTGGGCATGATCCTGGTGTTCGTGCCCTACGCCACCAGCGCGTTGGTGCCGACGGCGTCGATGCCGAGCGTGCTGCGGGTGATTGTGGACAACCAGCCGGTGACGGTGTTGATCGATGCTGTTCGGCATCTGATGAACGGGTCCGAGTTGGGTGCCACGGGGTGGCTGGCGTTGGCGTGGTGGGTTCCGATCACGGCGGTCGCGGCGGTGCTGACGGTGCGGAAGTTCCATCAGCGGGCGACGGTCTGAGATTGGCTCTTCTGGGGCGGCCCGCTTCGTGCGGGTCGCCCTTTCGTCGTGTGCAAGGTCGACTTTAGGTGGGTCGGGCACGCTGCGTTGAGCAGCCAAGACCAGTGCGTGAAGTGAGGTGGCAGGATGCCGACCCGCATCGATGAGTTGCCGGCCGATGTGCTCGACGTGTGGCTCGCCCCATTGGCGGATGATCCGGCCGGGGCCGTGGCGTTTCTTGCCGAGGTGACCGATCGGGTTGCCCGCCGGAGTGGGGGTGGGCGGGTGTTGGTGCTCGGTGGGGGGCCGGTTGCGGATGCGTTGGCCGGGGAGGGTTACGCGGTCGACGTGGGTTCGTTTTCGCTTGGGTTGCCGGTGGGGTCGCGGTTTGATGCGGTTTTTCTCGGTGGTGACGGGTTGTCGCGGATCTCGGGGCAGCGGGGGCAGGTGCGGGCGGTTCGTTCGCTGGCGAGGGTGTTGCGGCCGGGTGGGGCGTTGGTGGTGCAGGGGAGGCAGCCGGATCCTCGAAGGTGGGGTGCGGAGGGGTGGGTGGATTGTGTTCGGCAGACGGTGGAGCTGGGTGGGGTTGTTTTGCGGTATGTGTGGCCGGCTGAGTTGGATTTGATGGCTGAGTTGGCGGAGTTGGCGTTGGATTCGCGGTGGGGTGGGTGGTACGGGGAGCCGGTTGAGTGTGGGGGGCCGGTGGTTTCTGTGTATCGGAGTTGAGGGGGTTCTGGTTGTGGTGCCGGCTCGGCGTGCTGCGCACACCATTGCCGGTTGTCGGGTGGGTGGTGGGGAGCCCCGATTTTTGATTGTGACGACGGTAGGGATCGGCTTGTCAAGGCGGGAAAGCGTGCCTTGACAAGCCGATCCCTACCGTGTTGGGGAAAAGCATCGGGGGGCCGGGTGGGGGAAGGGTTCGGGGAGGGGATGGGGGAACGTGGCGTGCGGTGCCGGGTGGCGGTTGGTGAGTGGCAAGGGCACGCGTGGGGGGTGTGGAGTGGTGGCTGTGGTGCGCGGCCGGCGGTTGGGGTGGTAGGCGCCGGGGTCAGGTGGGGGTGTGGGTTGTATGGGCGGCCGGCGGTTCGGGGTGTGCCGGAGCGTCCCAATGTGGCGTTGGTTGCGTTGGGTGCACTCAATGTGGCGTTCGGTGCGTTGGGCAACCACCGCCACATTGGGGCGGTGGCGGTGGTGGTGTGCCGTCGGGCGGCGGAGCGGGAGTGTCGTGAGTGAAGGAGACCGAGCAACAAGAAAGGCCCGCCTACTGCAATGAAAGCAGTAGCGGGCCTTCTTGTTGTGCGGAGTTACACGGCGTCGGACATTTCTCCCACCAGGATGCTCTGGTGGAGTTTGCGGAGGGAGACGCCGGGTTCGATTCCGAGTTGCTGTACCAGGTTCTGGCGGGCCGAGGCGAAGGTTTCCAGGGCTTCGGCGCGGCGGTTGGAGCGTAGGAGCGCGGTCATGAGGTATTCGTAGAAGGTTTCGCGCAGGGTGTGTTCCTTGGCCAGCGCCGAGAGTTGGCCGACGACCTCGCGGTGGCGGCCGATGAGCAGCTCGGTTTCCATGAGCAGCTCCAGGCATTCCAGGCGGGTCTCCTCCAGGAGGGTGGCGTAGGCCTGTACGTCCGGGGAATCCGTGAAGCCGCCGAAGGCGGGGCCGCGCCAGAGGGAGGCGGCGTGGCGGAGGACGGTGGCGGCCTGGCCGTAGCTGCGGTCCCAGTGGAGGGCGCGGCCTTCCTGGTAGAGGCGGGTGAAGCGGTCGGCGTCGAGTTCGTCGATGCCGACGTGGAGGGAGTAGCCGCGTGGGCTGGTGACCACGGGGCTGTCCTCGGCGTCGGCCGGGGTGCCGCGGAGGAGCTTGCGCAGCTGGGAAACGTAGACGTACAGCGCGGCGCTCGCGCGCGCCGGTGGGTTTTCGCCCCAGATTTCGCCGATGAGGTGCTCGGTGGTGACCACCTGGTTGCTCTTGGCCAGCAGCACGGCGAGCAGCGTCTCGATCTTGCGCGCCCGGGGTGCGCTGACACCGGGCCGGCCGCTGACTCTGATCTGCCCCAGAATTTCGTAGTTCATCATGAACGCCCTCCGGTGTCCGCGTCGTCGGGGGGCCGGCATCGGCGGCGCCCCCAGCGCCCCTGCCTGCCGGACTTGCCTGGCCCCACGTGAGCAACTTACCAAACCGGGAGGTCGGTTTTCAAGACAAAACCGGGAGGTCGGTCTGTTTTGATCAAGGAAAAACCGCCTCGGTCCAGGTAGTGGCCCTGAATTGTGCCCGGAATCCTTGTAAACCGGGCGGTTGGTATCTTACTCTGATCAGGTCGGCACGGACGTGCGCGGCCGGAGTGGATGGGGACGACGGTGACGAAGCAGGCGCGCGCGGAGCAGACCCGGCTCTTGTTGCTGGAAGCCGCCGCCGAGCTGCTGCACCGCGACGGCTACGCGGCCACGAGCATGGTGGACATCGCGCGCCAGGCGGGCGTCACCAAGGGCGGCCTGTACTTCCACTTCTCCTCGAAGGACGAGGTCTGCGACGAGGTCCAGGGCGCCGCGGTGGCCGTGCTCCAGGAGCACGTGGACCGCGTCGACCGCCGGAGCGGCGCGCCCGCCCTGCGCAGGCTCGCGGAGCTCAGCCGCGCCCTCATGCACTGGCTCGGCGCGGATCCCAAGGTCGGCGCCAGTTTCCGGCTCACACGCGAGATGGGCTCGAAGGACGCCCGCTACGTCGCCTTCACACGCGCCTGGCTCGCCCAGGTGCGGCGCTACATCGCCGAGGCGCACGACGCCGGCGAGCTCAGCGCGGAGGTCCTGCCCGACATGGCGACGCTGCTGGTGGTCGTGACCTGTGTGGGCCTCGAGTCGGTGGTCGCGAGCGGCACGATCCCGGCCGACACCGACCTCACGCGCACGCTTTCCGAGCTCTGGCGCGTGATCGAGCTGGCCGAGCCGGTGCCGAGCACCGCGCGATGAGCCGCCTCAGGCGGGCTGCTCTTCGAGGACCCCGGCCGGGTTGAACTTGTGCAGCCGGCGCGGCGGCACGATCGAGGGCAGCAGCGTCGCCCACATGAACGTGACGCGCTCGCGCAGGTCGGTCCGGTCCGTGAGGACCTGGGAGCTCAGCTGGATCCCCGTGAACGACCCGACGGCGTACTGCGCGAGATCGTGGGTGTTGATCTCCTTGCGCACGTCACCCGAGGCCTTCGCGGCGAGCAGGCACCCGTGGACGAGGTCGATCCACTGCTTGTAGGCGTTGGCGGCCGGCGTGACGAACGAACCCTGCTCGATGACGAGCCGGATGCTGGCGCGCACGAAGACATCGTTCTGCAACCCGGTGGCAAGGGTGTGGCACCAGTCGATCACCGTCTGCAGCCCTGGGTTCGTCAGCGCCGGCGACGAGTCCGCCACCGCAAACTGCTCCTGCATCAGCGCTTCGGCGAGATCTTCCTTCGACTTGAAGTGGAAGTACAGCGCACCCTTGGTCACGCCGGCCTCGGCCAGGATGTCGGACAGGCTCGCCCCGAGGAATCCGACCGCGTCGAACCGCGACGCCGCGGCGGCGAGGATGGTCTTACGGGTCTGCTCCGCGCGTTCCTGGCGAGCCACGCCTGACTCCTTCGTGCACAAGGGGATGAGGTCCGTCGTGGACCGGTGCAAGCGCTCAGTGTACCGGTCGGCGGGCCGAAGAGCCAGCGAAAAAAACCGGTAGGTAGGTATGGTTTTGGCTCTCGGATTCCGCTAGAAATTGAACGGGGGAGCACTGGGGAAACTGGGGAATTTCTTTCTGGGAGGTCCGACATGGTCGGCACACTGCTAGTGGAGACAGTAGGAAGATCATCCACTGAAACGATCGATGAAACTCCGGCGAAGAGACCGATTGACTTCCAGCAGACGATCCCGCGCAGCCTCGTGCACCGCGCGGCTGTCTCGGAAGTCTTCGTCACCGATCTGAACATCCTGGGGCCGGGACGCTTCGAGCTCGGCGCCCAGTGGCCGCGGCGCCACGGCTTCTTCGGCCCGCGCACACCGGCTTCACACGACCCGTTGCTGTACACCGAAACCTGCCGGCAAGCCGCGATGCTGCTCGCCCACCGGGCGTACGGGGTGCCCCTCGGCTACAACTTCCTATCCGACCACAAGGCGTACGAGGTCGACGAGGCAGGGCTGGCCACCGACACCCGGCCGGTGAACGTGGTGCTGCAGGTCAGCGCGCACGACGTGCAGTACCGCGGCAAGCAGGTCGGCGGCATGCGGTACGAGTTCGACGTGTTCCGCGACGGCACGCACATGGGCACGGCTTCGGAGCGCTGGCGGTGCGTGTCGTCGGCGGTCTACCGGCGGCTGCGCGGCGAGCACTTCGCGGCGACGCCGTTCCAGGTCACGGTGCTGCCCACCGTCGAACCGGCCGAGGTCGGGCGCAACCACGCGCAGGACGTGCTGGTCGCGGCCACTTCGGAGACGGGCGTCTGGGCCCTGCAGTTCGACCCGGACCACGCGGTGCTGTTCGACCACACGGTGGACCACGTGCCCGGCATGGTCATGGTCGAGGCCGCGCGGCAGGCCGCGTTGCTCACGGTCGGCGACCCGCACGCATTGCCGCTACGGGCGGAGATCGAGTTCGACGCCTACGTTGAGTTCGATGCCGAATGCCTTGTCGTGGCCACGGAACTGGCCCCGGCGGAGGACGACTGCCGCCTGGTGCGCGTGGAGTTCCGGCAGTACGGCAAGACCGCCGTGACGACCACGCTGGCGATGCGTCTGTCATGACTGCCGACCTGGGGGCGGTCAGTACGACAGACATCCTGGTCACCGGCGCCACCGGCTTCATCGGCTCGGCCGTGGTGCGGGAGCTCGTCGCGAGCGGGTGCGGCCCGCGCGTGCGGGTCCTCGTGCGGCGGCCGCTGCCCGACTGGCCGGCGGACACGGGCGTGCGAGCCGTGGTGGGTGACCTCACCGACCCGGCGAGCCTGGCCGGGACGTGCACGGGCGTCACCACGCTCGTGCACCTCGCGGCGCAGGTCGGCGGGGACGAACAGCTGTGCACCGCCGTCAACGAGGACGGCACCCGCGCGCTGCTCGCGGAAGCGGCGCGTGCCGGCACCACGCGGCTGCTGCACCTGAGCACCTGCGCGGTCTACCGCGACGGCGACCACCGCGGCGCGTCGGAGTCGGCGCTGGTCACGGGTCCGGCATCGGCCACGAGCCGCAGCCGGCTCGCGGCCGAACGGCTCGTGCGCGCGGCCGGTGGTGTGGTCCTGCGGCCGCACCTGGTCTACGGCGTCGGCGACCGGCACGTCGTCCCCGCGCTGGTGCGGTGGCTGCGTGCGGTCCCGGCGTGGGCGGCGGGCGGCGACGCGCGGACGTCGGTGGTCTCGGCCACGGATCTCGCGGCGGTGCTCGTCGCGTTGATCCACCGGCCGGGCCCGCCGGGGGAGGTCTTCCACGTGGCCGACCCGCGGCCCGTGCGGATGCGGCGCCTGATCACGGCCGTGTGCGACCTGCTCGGTGAGCCGGTGCCCGCGGCGGACCTGCCGCTCGCGGAGCACCGCGAGCGGACGCGGGACGCGTTGCCGTGGCTCAGTGATCACCAGTATTCCCTGCTCACGCGCGACCACTGGTACGAGAGCAGCCGCGTCTGGGCCCGCACGGGCGTGTCGGCGGGGCCCGGCCTCGTCGCCCGCCTGGCCGAGGCGGCGGAGTACTACCGGGAAACGCTCTTCGGCCGCGTTGGCGGAATATGACGCGATTCGAAGATCGAATAACGCGGAAAGTGCCCGCTTGAATTCGCACAGCAATTTCGATCATGACGGCCACCCGGAATGGACCGGGTGGCCGTCCGCTTTTCCCGGCGGCCGGTGATCGTCGAAGATGGCGGCATGTCACGACGTGAGCTCGTGGTGCTCGGGTCGGCGAGCCAGACGCCGACCCGGCACCGCAACCACAACGGGTACCTCCTGCGTTTCGACACCGACGGCGTGCTGTTCGACCCGGGGGAGGGCACGCAGCGGCAGATGACCCACGCCGGCGTGGCCGCCGCGGAGCTCACGCGCATCTGCATCACCCACTTCCACGGCGACCACAGCCTCGGCCTCTCCGCCGTGCTGCAGCGGCTGTCGCTCGACGCCGTGCCGCGGCCCGTGCGCTGCCACTACCCGGCCTCCGGCCAGGTGTTTTTCGAGCGGCTGCGCTACTCCACCGTCTACCACGAGCGCGCCGAGGTCGTCCCGCGGCCGGTGCTCGCCGACGGCTGGACCGACGGCCCGATGTCCGCTCACGTCCTCGACCACCGCATCGACTGCTTCGGCTACCGCTACACCGAACCCGACGGCATCCGCATGCTTCCCGACCGCCTCGCCGCGGCCGGCGTCCGTGGTCCGGACATCAGCCGGCTGGAGCGCGAAGGGTCGCTGGAGATCGACGGCCGCACTGTTCACCTCGCCGACGTCAGCGAGCCCAAACCCGGACAGGTCGTGGCGTTCGTCATGGACACCCGGCCGTGCGCGGGCGCCCTGGACTGCGCGCGCGACGCGGACCTGCTGGTCGCCGAGTCGACCTTCCGCGACGCCGACGCCGACATCGCCACCCGCTACGGCCACCTCACCAGCACCGACGCCGGGCGCCTCGCCGCCGAGGCGGGTGTGCGCAAGCTCGTGCTGACCCACTTCTCGCAGCGCTACCCCTATTCGGAGGCCGACGCGTTCGGGGAGGAGGCGGCGCAGGTGTTCGACGGGGAGATCCACGTGGCGCGCGACTTCGATGTGATCCCGTTGCCCCGGCGGCGCTGACGCTGTGACCTGGGCCGTCGGCGTGTCGGTGCCCGGGGTCGGCGGAGCGTGCCCGCGGTCGTGCCAGACTTCCGGGCGATGTACACGCCGTCCGATCTCGCCGATCTGCTCGAGTGCGAGCACCGGAGCGTCCTCACGCAGGCGCTGGCGGCGGGGCTGCCCGGCGCGCCGACGCCGGGCTCGGGGCCCGATCAGCTGGCTGTGAAGCACGGGCGCGCGCACGAGGAGGCGACGCTCGGGCGGCTGCGGGCCGAACGCAAGGTCGTGGAGATCGAGGAGCGGGACCCGGTCGTCGCCGCGAAGGCGACGGAGGAGGCGCTGCGCGCGGGCGCGCCCGTGGTCTACCAGGCCGTGTTCCACGACGACGAGTTCACCGGCCGCGCCGATTTCCTTCTGCGCGACGACGAAGGCCGCTACGAGGTCTACGACACCAAGCTCGCCCGGCACGCCAAGCCGTCCGCCGTGGTCCAGCTGACGGCCTACGCCGACGCGTTGCGCCGGGCCGGGTGGCCCGCTGGTCCGGACATGCACCTGCTGCTGGGCGACGGCACCACCCGCACCCTGCGCGTGGACGACTTCCTCCCGCTGCTCGACCGCTTGCGCTCGCGGCTGCGCGATCGCCCGGCCCGCCTGCCGTTGCAGCTGTGGGCCGACGAGCGGCCGGCGTGCGGAGCGTGCCGCTTCGCGCAGCACTGCTCGACCGCGCGGGAGGCGGACCGGGACCTGTCGCTCGTCGCGGGGATGCGCGGAGACCAGCGGCGCAAGCTCGTGACGGCCGGGCTAGCCACGATCGACAAGCTCGCCGCCGCCGGTCCGGACGACCGGCCGCGCGACATGTCGGCGACGACGTACACGACACTGCGCGCGCAGGCCGCGATCCAGGTCCGCCAGGACGAGACGGGCGAGCTCGCCTACGAGGTGATCGACCCCGCCGCGCTCGCCGAGCTGCCGCCGCCGAGCCCGGGCGACGTCTTCTTCGACATGGAAGGCGACCCGTACGCGCTGGCGGGCACCGGGCTCGAGTACCTGTTCGGTGCGGTGACGGACGACGCCGACGGCCGGCGGTTCACCCCGTTCTGGGCGCACAACCGCGCGCAGGAGAAGCGCGCGTTCGAGGAGTTCGTGGACTTCGCAGCCGCGCGGCTTGCCGAACACCCCGGTGCGCACGTCTACCACTACGCGCCGTACGAGGTCACGGCCATCAAGCGCCTCGCCGCCGTGCACGGCACCCGCGAGGAAGAGGTCGACGAGCTGCTGCGGGGCGGCGCGCTGGTGGACCTGTACGCCGTGGTGCGCAAGGCGTTGCGGGTCGGGCAGCGGTCGTACTCGATCAAGTACCTCGAGCCGCTGTACATGCCCGCCGCGCGCGAGGGCGACGTGAAGACGGCCGCGTCCAGCATCGAGGCGTACGAGGACTACCTCACCCTCACGGCCGCCGGCGAGCCCGAGCGGGCCGGTGAAGTGCTGCGCGGCATCGGTGAGTACAACGAGTACGACTGCGTGTCCACCTTGCGGCTGCTGGAGTTCCTGCACCGGGTGCGCGTGGACGAGGGCATCGAGCTCGCGGAGCCGGCACCGGAGTCCGATGTGGACGCTCTGCTGCGGGAGACCGAGGAAGACGTCGCGGCGCAACGGCGGGCGGAGCGCGCGGCCGCCATGGCGGCGCTCGTCGATCCCCTGCTGGAAGGCCTGCCCGACGACCCGGCCGAGCTCACGCCCGACGACCACGCCCGCGCCTTGCTCGCCGCGTCCGTGGGCTACCACCGGCGCGAGACCAACCCGGCGTGGTGGGAGTTCTTCCGGCAGCTGGCCGCACCGCTCGGCGACCTGGAGATCGACACGACGTGCGCGGTGCCCGTTTCGGTGTCGGCCGGCGAGTGGGTGCCGCCGTCGGGCCGGCTGCGCACGGCGAAGCGGACGCTCGTCGTGGCGTGCGACCCGGACCGGCCGCACCCGTTCGCGCCGGGTGACGACGTGCGCCTGCGTTATGGCGCCGAAGCGCGCGACGCGAAAGTGGTGGCTTCCTCGGCCGTCGAGCTGACGCTGGAGGAGAGCAGCGCCCCCGACGCGACGTCGAACGACCGCCCGGCCGCGGTGCTGCCCGGCAGCCCGGTGCGGCCGTCGCCGAAGGACGAGGCGGTGGCGGATCTCGCGCGGCTCGTCGGCGAAACCCTGCCCGCGTTGCCGAAGCACCCTGGTGTGGACCTCTTGCGCCGCACGGCGCCGCGGCTGCGGACCGGCGGCGCGTTGCCCGCCGCGGGAGCGGATCTGGTCGCGACGGTGATCGAGGCCGTCGACGCGCTCGACGGTTCCGTGCTCGCGGTGCAGGGCCCGCCGGGCGCGGGGAAGACGTACCTGGCGGGCAAGCTGATCGCGCACCTCGTGCGTTCGGGCCGGACGGTCGGGGTCACGTCCAACAGCCACAAGGCCGTGGAGAACGTGCTGTCCGCCGCGCTGGGCAACGATCCTTCGCTCGCGTGCGCCAAGCGTGCGAAGCGGACGCCGGACCCCGCGGCGCCGTGGGAACAGCCCAAGAACAACAACGCTTTGGTGCGCTGGCGCGAGGAACACGACACCGGGCACCTCGTGGGCGGCACGGCGTGGACGTTCGCCAACGCGGCCGTGCGCGCGGAGCCGTTCGACGTGCTCGTGATCGACGAGGCCGGCCAGTTCGCCCTGGCCGACGCGCTGGCGGTGTCGACGTGCGCGAAGAACGTGGTGCTGCTGGGTGATCCGCAGCAGCTGCCGCAGGTGGTGCAGGGCACGCACCCGGCGGGCGCGGAGGCGTCGGCGCTCGGGCACCTGATCGGTGACGCCGACATCATGCCGGCGCACCTGGGCTACTTCCTCGACCAGACGCGGCGCATGCACCCGGCGGTGTGCGCACCCGTGTCGCGGCTGTCGTACGCGGGGTTGCTGCACTCGCACCCGTCGGCGTCGCGATCGGTCGACGGGTTCGCGTCGGGGCTGTACTTGGCATCGGTGGAGCACCGCGGGAACACGACGCGTTCGGTGGAGGAGGCGGCCGAGGTCGTCTCGGTGATCTCGGCGCTGCACGGGCGCACGTGGGAGGGCCGCCCGCTGACGGACGCCGACTTCCTCGTGGTGGCGCCCTACAACCTGCAGGCCCGCGTGGTCACGCGCGCGCTGGCCGACGCCGGCTTCGGCGACGTCCGAGTGGGCACGGTCGACCGGTTCCAGGGCCAGGAGGCGCCGGTGGTGGTGACGACGATGACATCGTCCTCGGCCGTCGACCTTCCGCGCGGGCTCGACTTCCTGCTGTCGCGCAACCGGCTGAACGTCGCGCTCTCGCGGGCGCAGTCGGTGGCGGTGCTGGTGTGTTCGCCGCACCTGCTGGAGGCCGACATCCGCACGGTCGAGCAGATGCGGCTCGTGTCGGGGATGCTCGGGCTGCTGCAGGACGCGCTGCCCTGGCCTTCATCCGGATAAGGGCGTGCCCCCGGTCCCGTCGCTGCGGAGGGGGAGTTCGCGCGGGCCGGGAGCGGGGGCACTGTTTCCCGCCTCGGGCGCCGCGCCGATGGGGGGATCGGCGGGTGCGGGCGGGAGCTTTCTCTTGTGCGTGGCTTGCGTCGGTACGGGGGGTCGCCTCTCGGCGAGTGGCACGACCCGGCGTCTTGCGACGGCCCGGGAAGGCAAAGGGTGAGGCCCGGGGACACCCGCCGTACCGACACTCTGTACAACGCCTGCGCGGGGCCGGTGTTCCGGATTTCCCTTGTGACGCAGGTCGCTCAGGTGATTTTCATGATCCACTGTGGACGTTTGGATACTCCTGCTCCTGCCGCGGCAGTGGGTCCGGCGACAGGAGCAGGAGCACATGAGCCCACCCCGCGCTGCCTGGGGGCAACTGCGGCGCAGCGGGGTGGGGTGGTCCGAAGGGGTTGGTTCGAGGCCGGTGCGGGGGTCGCCTCTCGGCGGTTGGCGCGACCCGGCGTCTGTGCGACGGTCCGGGAAGGCAGTGGGTGGAGCCCGGGGACACCACCGCACCGGCAAAGGTTGTAACCAGTGCCGGTTCTTCGGTATTCCCGGCGTTCTGGATGATCCACAGTGGAGGGTAGGGGTGCTCCCGCTCCCGGCTCCGCCGGCTGGGGGTCCGGCGAGCGAGAGCAGGAGCACTGGTGCCCGCCCCGCGCCGCGTTGGGGGAGCGCAGGGCAGCGGGGCGGGTGGTCTGGCGTCGGCACGGGGGTCGCCTCTCGGCGAGTGACGCAACCCGGGGCCGGCGAACCGGCTGTCCGGGAAGGTGAAGTGTGGAGCCCGGGGACCCACCCGCACCGACAGTGAGTACAACGCCCACGCCCCCCGAATGTTCCACGGCCCGCGAGTGACGTGGATCGCGACCGTTCGGGTGATGGCTCGGCCACGTGCCGAGCTGCGGGCGTCGGAGCCACCGGGTCGGTCAGCTGCGCCTGCCGGTCGAGGAGGCCCGGGTGGATGCGGGAGTCGCGGCGGCACAGGGGAAACGAGCGCCGCCGGAACGTCGCCGGGCGACTCCGGTCGGCGAAGGTTGCCGGGGCGCCGTGCCGCCCGGGACCTTCGGCGTGCGTCGGCGCCGCGTCGCCTTCGGCAGTGAGCGCCTGCGACGCGTGTGGTCCAGACCGCGACCGGCGTGCGCTTCACGTCGCTCCCGCTGACGCGCGACCGCGTGTGGCAAGCGCTCTCCTCCCGGGGCGAGTGAGGGTGTGTTTGTGTGGCCCCCTGGGCGCGGAAGGGGACTACCAGGGGGCCTGGCCCGCCGCCCGGTCGGGGGAATGTCGAGGCTGAGCGGGTTGTCGGTGACACTAGCGGTAGAAGTCGATCTTTGATCAGTCCACGAAACGGTGAATCAATCAGGGTGAACTATTACTCTTGGTGATCGTCGGTGGTGAGGCGGTTTCCGGCCCCTTCCGGCGCGCCGGACCACATCGCGAGGGCGTCGCGGAGGCCGGCCGGATCGACGGGCGAGTCGAGCGGCGCGGCCCACGCGATGTGCGCGTCCGGGCGGACGAGGAGGGCGTCGGCGGGGCGGAGCGCGGTCTTGGCGGTGCGGAGAGCCACGCGGGGAGCCCAGGGTTCGGCGGCCGCCCGGAGCTCCGGGCGGTCCGCGAGGTCGAGGAACACCGGCCGGCCCGGGCTCAGCAGCGAGGCGAGCGACGACGGGCCCTCGTCGGTGGTCAGGGGGAAGTCGCGGGCGAAGGTGCCGGCCAGGGGGTGGTCCGAACCGGGCGCCGGGTAGCGCAGGTCGGTGCCGCCGATGGCCGCGGCGAGGCGGTGCAACGGTTGTTCGTCGGTGAGGAGCTCCTGGAACAGCGTGCGCAGCGCGTCGGCAGCGGGGTCGTGGCCGCGGCGGAGCGCGGCCTGCGCGCTGGTCTGCAAGAGAGCGCGGCTGCCGGCGTAGTGGCGTTCGGCGTGGTAGCTGTCGAGCAGTCCCGGCGGCGCCCAGCCGTGCACGGCGGCGGCGAGTTTCCACGCCAGGTTGACCGAATCGAGCATGCCGAGATTGAGCGACGCGCCCGAGGAAGCCAGCAGGTGCGCCGCGTCGCCGGCGAGGAGGACGCGTCCGACGCGGTACTCGGGGACCTGCCGGCCCTGCCACTGGTAGCGCGACAGCCGCCGCACCTCGCCGAGCGGCAACGGAACCCCGAGCACACGGCGGACGCTGGCCTGGAACTCGGCTTCGGTCATCGGGCTGAGGTCGTCGTACTCGGTCGTCTCTTGTTCGACGGTGTTGATCAGCAGAACGTCCGTCCCGATCGTGCCGAACGCGAACACTCCGCTGTCGGTCCGCGTGAAACCCTGGCGCAGCAGCCCCAATCCGGGTACGTCGAGGTCGCCGTTCCGCCTCACCGAGTCCGGCACCGTCGCCTCGACGAGCCGGTTCACCTCCGGGTAGGTCGTGCCCGGAAACGGCACCCCGAGGACCTCGCGGACCCGGCTGCGGCCGCCGTCGCAGCCCACGACGAAGCGAGCCGTGAGCTGGTACGGCCCGTCGGGACCCCGCACGTCCACCGTCACTGCCGTGTCTTCGCGAAGGCCGACGACCTCGTGCCCCTCACGGATCTCCGCCCCGAGCTCGGTTGCGTACTCGGCGAGCGTGCGTTCGAGCACCGGCTGCGGGATGCCGAGCGCGTAGTACGCCGGCTCGGCCAGGCGCGAGAGGTCCAGCTGCGTCCCGCCGAACGGCAACGACGGCGCCGCGCGCACCGGGGAAGCCGCCGCTTCGAGCCGCTCCAGCACCCCGCGGTAGCGCAGCAGCTCCACGATCTGGCCGCCGAGACCGTTGGCGCGCGCGACTTCCCGGCGCTGCGGCTGCCGTTCCAGCACCAGCGGCCGCACCCCGGCCAGGCGCAGCTCGGCGGCCAGGACCAGGCCGGCCGCGCCGGCACCCACGATGATCACGTCGTGCACTTCGTACCCCCGTTTCGCTGACGGCCGCCGATTCTGCGGCACGACGGGGGTCTTGCGGCAAGCCCCGGGGTGCGCTATAGCTTGAGAGTGGGAGACGTCCAGTGTGGACGGATCCCCTCACGCCACCCGGACCTCGACCCCGGCTTGGCGAAATCGGTCCAGTGCTTCCGAAGGCGCCTCGGCGTCGGTGACCAGTACGTCCACGTCCTGCATCCCGCACACGGTCGCCAGCGCGGTGCGCGAGAACTTGGCGCTCTCGGCAACCAGCACAGTGCGCCGTGAAGACCGCTTCGCAGCGCGCTTCACGGCGGCGTCCTGCAGGTCGTGGGCCGTGACGCCATCGTCGGGCGACAGGCCGCAGCAGGTGAGCACGAACGTGTCGAACCGCAGCGCGGCGAGCGCGGCCTCGGTGATCGGGCCGACCATCGAGCCCTCGCCGAAACGCGTGGTTCCGCCGGGCAGCAGCAGGTTCACCGACGAGCTCTCCGCCAGCGCGGTCGCGCTCGGCAGCGCGAGCGGCATGACCGTCAGGCGCCGGCCCGCGAGGGCGCGCGCGACCGCGAGCCCGCTCGTACCGCTGTCGACGACCACGGCCTCGCCGTCGCGCACCAGGCCACCGACCACGGCCGCGATCCGGTCTTTCGCCGCTGCGGACTCCACCGCGCGCAGCGCGAACGGCAGCTCCTCGCCACGCATCAGCAGGCTCACCGCGCCACCTCGTACGCGGCGCAGCGTGCCCTGCTCGGCCAGCGAGTCGAGGTCGCGCCGGATGGTCACCTCCGACGTGTCCAGCTCGCCGGCCAGCTCGCCGACGTCGACGCGGCCGTCGCGCCGGAGCCGCTCGAGGATGCGTTCGTGCCGGGGGTTGCCTCGCATGACTGCCGAACTTACCTCCCTTTCGTTCGAAAGGCCTGGGCGTCTGTGACGACGAACATGTTCGTTACGACCTTGTTCGGAACGAACATGTTCGTTACCGTGAGGACATGACCGCACCACGCAGCCGCCGGGAACGTCCGGCCAAGCCGGCCCTGACCAGGGCCGGGATCATCACGGCCGCGCTCGCGATCCTGCGCGCCGAAGGCCTGTCCCGGCTGACGATGCGCCGGCTTGCGCAGGAGCTCGACACCGGTGCGGCGTCGCTGTACGTCTACGTCCACAACACCGTGGAGCTCCACGCGGCGGTGCTCGACGAGCTGCTCGCCGAGGTCGAGCCGGCTCCGGCGGCCGGTACCTGGGCGGAGCGGCTCGAAGCGGTGCTCGGCTCGTACACGGCGGTGCTGTTCCGCTATCCCGGGCTGGCGCAGTCGGCGCTCGTGGCCCGCCCGCGCGGGGACAACTACCTGCGGCTGGTGGACACGCTGCTCGCGCTGCTGGCCGAGGGCGAGGTGCCGGGTGCGCAGGCGGCGTGGGGCGTCGACCTGCTGCTCCAGCTGGCCACGGCGACCGCGGCCGAACACGCCGACGAGCGCCCCGAAGACCGCGAAGCGTTTCAGGCCCTGGCGGCCGTCATCCACGACGCGTCACCCGAGAAGTACCCGCACTTGGCCGCGGCCGGGCCCGACCTGCTGTCCGGCGCGCCCGGGCAACGCTTGTCCTGGGCGTTCCGCGCGCTGATCGCCGGAATCGCCGCGACCCCGAGAACCTGAAGGAGAAAGACCATGAAGATCACCGTCATCGGAGCCGGTCTCGGCGGGCTGACGCTCGCGGCCGTGCTCAACCGCAACGGCGTCGAGGCCACCGTGCTGGACCTCGACGCGTCGGCCGCGGCCCGCTCACAGGGCGGGATGCTCGACATCCACGAGGAAACCGGTCAGGCCGCGTTGCGCGCGGCCGGCCTGTACGAGGAGTTCCTGCCGCTGATCCACCGCGGCGGGGAGGCCATGCGCGTGCTGGACCGGCACGCGGTGGTGCGACTGTCCGAAGAGGACGATGGTCACGGCGCCCGGCCGGAGGTCGAGCGCGGCGCGTTGCGCGACCTGCTGCTCTCGTCGCTGCCGGAGGGCACCGTGCGGTGGGGTGCCAAGGTCGTTTCGGCCCGTCCGCTGGGTGATGGCCGCCACGAGGTGACGCTGGCCGACGGTTCGACGCTGGAGACCGACGTGCTCGTCGGAGCCGACGGGGCCTGGTCCCGGATCCGGCCCCTCGTCTCGGCCGAAGTGCCCGCGTACACCGGGATTTCGTTCGTGGAGCTGGATTTGCTGGACGTCGCCACCCGGCACCCGGAAAGCGCGGCACTCATCGGCGGCGGAATGTTCATGGCGCTCGGCCCGGGGAAGGGGATTCTGGCGCACCGGGAGCCGGACGGCAGCGTGCACGTCTACGTCGCCCTCCAGGTTCCCGAGGGCTGGGTTTCCTCGCTCGACCTATCGGGCGCGCAGCTGGCGCGAGAGTTCGCCGGCTGGGCCCCGGAACTGAAGGCCTTGATCGAGTCGGCCGACACGGAGCTGGTGCCGCGGCCGATCCACGCGTTGCCGATCGGCCACGAGTGGGCGCGCGTGCCCGGCGTGACGCTGGTGGGCGACGCGGCGCACCTGATGTCGCCGTTCGCCGGTGAGGGTGCCAACCTGGCCATGATCGACGGCGCCGAGTTGGCGCTGGCCCTGGTCGAGTCAGGCGGCGACGTCGAGGCGGCCTTGGCGCGGTACGAGAAGGCGCTGTTCCCGCGCAGCGAGGAAGCCGCGCGGGGTTCGGCGGAGAACCTGGTGACCTCGTTCGCCGAGGACGCACCCGACCGGCTGCTCACGGTGTTCGACGGGCACTACTGTGCCGATCAGTACTGATCCGAACACAGTCACGGCCGAATGGTTTCGTAGCAACGATTGCGTGCCGCTTGGGGAGTCGGCCTACTTTTGGCCGGATCAGTAAATTCCGTCGACCGCTGCGGTGAAGATCGTTACGCTCGGGGGCTCGTCCGACCCGGGGGGATGATCTGGCGTGCGGAGCCGTGGTGGGGCGGTGCTGCTGGCGGCCTTGGTGGTCGACTCGGTGGGCAACGGGTTGTTCCAGCCGCTGTCGGTGTTGTTCTTCGCGAAGCTCACCACGGTGCCGCTGGCGCTGATCGGCGTGCTGCTCAGCGCGGCGAACGCGCTCACGCTGCCGGTGCCGCTGATCGCCGGGCGGCTGGCCGACCGGATGGGCCCGTGGGTGCTGGTGGTCGCCGCGCAAGGCGCGCAGGGCGTTGGGTTTCTGCTGTTCACGCGCGTGACCGGGCCCACCGGGATCTTCCTCACCGCCGCGCTCGTGGCGGTCGGGGTGCGGTTCTTCTGGTCGTCGGTGTTCACCGCGGTCGCGGATTTCGTCGACGGCAGCGAGAAACCGCGGAGCAAGGACTCCTGGTTCGCGTGGATGAACGTCACCCGCACGGCCGGACTGGCCATCGGCGGCCTGATCACCGGGGTCGTCGTCACCATCGGGACGCCGGAGGCGTATCGCGCGATCGCGTACGGCTCGGCGGCCTGTTTTCTCTGTGCGGGACTGGCGATCGCGGTGCGCGTGCGGGCGCCGCGGCGTGCGGAGGGCGACGCCGGCGGGTACCGGGGGATGCTGCGGGCGCGGCCGTTCCTGGCCTTCACGGGGCTGAACGCGGTGTTCGCGTTGACGAGCATGATGCTGGCGCTCGGGTTGCCGGTGTTCGTGACCGTGGGGCTGCACGGTCCGCCGTGGCTGGCGCCCGCGATGCTGGTGGGCAACACCGTGCTGCTCACGGTGCTCACCGCGCCGGCCGTGCGGCTGGTGTCGCCGCTGCGCCGGACGCGCGTGCTGATGGCCTCGGCGGTGCTGTGGGCGGCGTGGTGCCTGGCGTTCGCGCTGCTGGTGCCGGGGCAGCTCGGGTGGGTGGTGCCGGTGCTGCTGGGCGCGACGTTCCTGTTCACCGCGGCCGAGACCGTGCACGGCCCGGTGTCGCAGTCGCTGGCCACCGAGCTGTCGCCGCCGGGCGCGCGAGGGCGTTACCTGGCGGTGTTCCAGTACTCGTTCACGGTCGCGAGCCTGGTGGCGCCGGCGTTCTTCACCACGTTGTTCGAGATCGGGTACTGGCTGCCGTGGCTGGTCCTGGGCGTGGTGAACGTGTTCGCGGCGCTGGCCATGCGGTTGCTGGAGCGCGTGATCCCCGTCGCGGCTACTACTTAAGGATTACGCGGGTCGAGCCGTCGAGCCGATTCGGGTGCGCGGCGCGCGCTCTCATACTGGACCCATCGCGTCCGATGTGGACCGACGAGAACCAGGGAGAGGACCGATGACCATCCCCACCGCGCTGGCCGCCGCAGCCCAGGACGGCCCCCACGCCGCGAACATCGCCGTCGCCGTCGGGATCATCGCGTTGATCCTGACCCCGCTGGTGTTTTTCCTCGCCGCGCTGATCAGCGTGCTCGGCAGCCCGCTGACCGGCGGGATGAAGCTCGTGTGGGTCGTGTTCGCGTTCTGCGCGCCGTTCCTCGGGCCGCTGCTGTGGTTCCTGGTGGGGCGGCGCAGTGCCGAGGCCGCAGCGTATCGCTGAGTCTGTTGTGGACTGGATCGGCGGACGGGTTCGGCGAACCCGTCCGCCGATTTCGTCAGCTCACCTGCAGGTCGACGCAGGAGTAGAACGCGTTGGCAGTGTCGGCGACGTTCCAGATGGCCAGCACGGTCTGGCGCCCCGTGCGGTTGCCCAGGTTCACCGAGTGCGACACGGTGGCCGGCGGCACCTGGTTGTTGCCGCTGAAGCTCGCGACGCGCGTGTTGCCGATGTAGTACTCGTAGGTGCTGGTCTTGTGCCGGGCGGTGAACGTCCAGTTGAACGTGACCGTGCGACCGGTCGCGGTGGCGCGCCAGGGCTTGCTGTTGTCGTTTAGCTCGGCGAAGCGCGCGACGCCGCCGTTGCAGGTGCGCTGGCCCTTCGGGCCTTCCACGCTCTGCGGTTCCCACTTGATGTCGCCGCAGGACACGATGTTCTGCGCGCATTGCGCCTGCCGGCTGGCGGGCGCGTTGACGTAGCCGTGGGCGCTGGCCGTGCCCACGGGGCCGACCAGCACGATCACAGGCGCGATCGCCGCACCGGCGAGGGCGGCCACGAGCTTGCGGTTCGTTTTCATACCGGGCTCCTTCGACAGCGGTGCCCGCTCCCACGGATGGCCTTGAACGGGCGCGATCGAGCCGCCGCGTGGGAGGTGCGCGGGCGGGGAGAGGGGGAGAATGTGGTCTAGACCATACTGGGAAACGGGCGTTTCGGTCAAGAGGTCGCAAACTTCTGGAGTAGTCGGACGACCTTCGCCGGGCTAGTGCATACTGTATGCAGTTTGGTAGCCTGAGCGCGTCCGACCGCTTCGTTCCGTCGAACACGGAGGCTCTCGCCGCGATGTACACCGTCACCGACCCGGCCACGGGTGAACTGATCGAGCAGATCGAGAACTCCACCGACCAGGAGGTGCGCGACGCGATCGCCCGCGTCCACCGCGGCTACCTTTCCTGGCGGGACCGCCCGGTCGCCGAACGCGCCGAGATCGTCGCGCGCGCGGGTGAGCTGTTCGCGGAACGGTCCGACGAGCTCGCCGCGATCATGACCCTCGAGATGGGCAAGCGCGTCAACGAGGGCCGCGGTGAGGTCGGCATCGTCGTGGACATCTTCTCCTACTACGCCGAACACGGCCCGTCCCTCATCGCCGACGAGCCACTGAAGATCCGGGGCGGCGACGCCGTCATCCGCAAGGAGCCGATCGGCGCCCTGCTCGGCGTGATGCCGTGGAACTTCCCCATGTACCAGGTTGCGCGTTTCGTCGCGCCGAATCTGGTGCTGGGCAACACCATCCTGCTCAAGCACGCGTCCATCTGCCCCCGCTCGGCCGTCGCGATCGAACAGGTCCTCCGCGACGCCGGCGTGCCGGACGACGCGTACGTCAACGTCTTCGCCTCGTCGCGCCAGGTCCCCTCGATCCTCGCGGACCCGCGCATCGTCGGCGTTTCCCTGACGGGCAGCGAACAGGCCGGCATCTCGGTCGCCGCCGAGGCGGGCCGCAACCTGAAGCGCTGCGTCCTGGAGTTGGGCGGCTCGGACCCCTTGATCGTCCTCGACACCGACGACTTGGACTCGACGGTGAACGCCGTGGCGACGGCCCGCATGCGCAACTGCGGCCAGTCCTGCAACGCCCCCAAGCGCATCATCGTGGTGGGGGATCTGTACGACTCGTTCGTCGAGAAACTGACCGCACGGGTGGCTTCGTTCTACCTGCCCGGCGACCCCTCCGACCCCTCGACCAAACTGCCACCCCTGGCCTCGGTCTCCGCCGCCGACGAAGTCGCCGCCCAGGTCTCGACGGCCATCGCCCAGGGCGCGGTTCTGCGGACGGGCGGCCACCGCGTGGACGGCCCCGGCGCTTACCTGGAAGCCACCGTCCTGACCGACGTAACCCCCGACATGGACGCCTACCGCGACGAAATCTTCGGCCCCGTGTTCTTGCTCTTCCCGGCCGCTTCCGACGAGGAGGCCATCTCCATCGCCAACGACTCCCCCTTCGGCCTGGGCGCCAGCGTCTTCGGCACCGACCCGGCCCGCATGCGCGCGGTGGCCAACCGCATCGAGTCGGGGATGGTGTACTTCAACAAATCGGGCGGGTCGCAGGCGGATCTGCCTTTCGGCGGGATCAAGCGCTCCGGGATGGGCCGGGAGCTGGGCCCGTTGGGGATCGAGGAGTTCATGAACAAGAAATCTATACGCCTCTGACCTGCTGTTTTGTTGCGTTTGACCCTCTCAGGCCGTCGTCAGGCCGTCGCGGATTCGTCCGTGGCGGCCCGGCCGGCCGCTCGGGGCGTGAACACTTTGTTGGCCGCCGCCCGCGCCCGCTTGTGGCTCGACGGCACGAGGTGGGTGTAGATGCGGAGGGTGTAGCCGGGGTCGTGGTGGCCGAGGTACTCCGCCACTTCCTTGATCGACACGCCTTGCGCGAGCAGTGTGGAGGCGTAGAAGTGGCGCATGGCGTGCATCCCGTCGCGCCGGTCCACGTAGTCCAGCCCCGCTGTCCCGAACGCTGACTTCCACTCGTTCTTGGTGAAGTTGGCTCCCTGGGTCACGTGCCAGACCGGCTTGTTGCGGTACTTGCGGGTCCGTCGAAGCGCCCGGCTGATCAGCACCCGAAGGGTCTCGGGACGGCCGCCAGGTTCGAGCCAGGGGAGCGTGAGCGTCATGGGCTCGCGCAACGACATGTGGTCGTCGACGGCATCGAGTACGCCCGCGCCGAGCGGGACCACTCGGGTCTTGCCTCCCTTGGGCGGCGAGAAGACCGGTTGCCCGCCGATCCATCGGATTTGCCGTTGAACGTTGACGATCATCTCGTCGCGGTCGATGTCGTCCGGGCTGAAGCCGAAGATCTCCATTTGCCTCAGCCCGAGGCCGGCACCCAACGGCACGATGACGGTGTACTCCCGCGGCAGCGCGAGCTGGACCGAATGCACCCGCGATTCCGGCCACGGGATCACCTTGCGCTGCACCGGCTTCGGCCGCTTGATGCTCTTGGCCCGGCAGGGATTCGAGCGGATCTTCTTGTCGTCGGCTGCGGCTTGGAGGATCGCCGAGACCGTGTCGAAGAGGACCGCTCGGTACGAGGCCATGAGCCCGCGTCCGCCCTCGATCTTCGGCCGCTCCAGCCAGTCGAGCCAATCCCGGATGGTGTCGGTCTTCTCGACGACCTTGAGCGGCTTGTCGCCGAGGAACGGGAAGATTCCGGTCTTGAGGTGGCTGTTCACCGTCTGCCGGGTACCGGCGTCGGCTGACTGTCCTTTCTGCCATTGTGCGGTGTAGTCACGGAACTTCTCGGCGCCTGACTCCGGCGTGATGTACTCGCCGGTCATTACGTCGTGCTGCATCTTGGTCAGGAAGGCTTTCGCCTTCGTGAGTTGCTTGTCAGGGAAGGCTTTGGACCGCTCCTTGTCTTCGGCGTCGTAGTACCGGACCTTGTAACGCTCGCCTTGACCGAACAGCTCAGTCTTCTCCCTGACGGGATGGCCCTTGGCGTTGAAGACAAGCTTGCCGTTCTCGTCTTTCTTCTGCCGCCACCAGCGATCCTGAACGTGTCCCTTCATGTCACCTCCTGGGTGTTGGGGCAACGACCGATCCCCGTGCCTCTTGATCCGAGACACGGGGAAGGCCGTCGCCGGGGTGTGCGGCTATGCCGCTTCTGCCGATTCGTCGAGCGTCTTGAGCCATCGACGTACCGCGTCAGGGTCGTACCTGACGTGCTTTCCGATCTTCATCCACGACGGGCCGTAGCCCTTGAAACGCCAGTCGCGCAGGGTCTTCGCCGGGATGCCCAGGAACGTCGCGAGGACGTCGGACGACCACAGGCCCTCGACACTCACCACCTTGACTTGTGCTTCCATCGAGCCCCCTTCCGTCATGCGGCCTCCCGAGTTGCCGAAGTTTCTGGCGGTCCGGCTGCGAGTAGCGCCCGGTCGTATTCGGCCTTCCAGGTGATGCGCTCGGCGATGGCGTGCATGACCAGGTGCGGCCGGGGTGGCACGTGCGGGTCGACGGAGTCGACCTTGCGCCAGACGAGCCGGGTCGGGTCGGGTTGTGGTTTCTCGATTCCGACAGCGGCGAGCGCCTGGATGACGAACGCCTTGCGGTCGGCCTTGTGATCCACGAGCGTCTTGCCCGACCATTTCCGCGACACCAGCACCCGACGACCTGGAAGACCGAGGGTGGTCCGCCGGTGCGCGCGTCCCTTGCAGTGGCCCGGGGTGGTCTTGCCGTTGGCGCCCTTGGGCTGGATTCCGTAGAGCAGCCAGACCGCGCACCGGGGCGAGCACGGGGTGATGGCCAGCTCGGCGTGCAGCCGGTCGTGGTGATCGACCAGCGCCGCCGTGTCGGCCTCGACCACTTCGCCGGTCGACTTGGTCAAGTACTTGGTGAGGTAGCCGATATGGCGGCCGGCCTCTTCCGTCCCGCCCAAGATCCCCTTGGAGTGCACCTGCCGGCCGAAGGTCACCACGTGCGCCGGGTCCTCGACCTGGTTGACCGCGTCAACCCAGGACACGAGCGGTTGCCGGGTCACGGGGTCGATAAATCCACGTTCCGGCCCATCCCAGGCCGGGAGCCGGTCGGCGTAGACGATCTCGTTGTGACTCGGCCACCAGACCTGGTGATAGGTGGCCTCGGTGACCTGCCGGATCACGTCGTGCGGCACCGATCCCCGGATGGCCGCGTGCAGGTGCGGCGCAGTCCGCTTCTGCGGCTCGACGGTCGCGAAGTACTGCACATCCCAGCCGACGACCCGGCGCAGGTTCTGCCACCACCGATCCACCAGCGCCGAGAAGTGCACTGCGTCCCGAGCCGCCCGCCGGTAGTCATAGGCGGTCGGATTGACCGGGGCACCATCACCGCGGACCGGGCCGTAGGTGTCGCACGTGAGCGTGACGAACATCGACGGCCGGAACTTGCCCGCGTACTCCCTTCCGACCGTGGTTTTGGCGACCTTCCGGCGAGGCAGGTTCGGCGCGTCCTGCCGCCGCTTCGTCGAACGCTTCACCACCTTCCGAGCGGGCAGTTCGACACCTGGCAGCCGACCCCGGACGCCGAGTTGCCGAAGTTCCTCATCCACGCCCCGGATCTCGTCCCGCAGCTCTTCGGCTTCGGCCGGATCCTGGTCGACGACGTCTCGGTACGCTGCGACCAGGTCGGCCCGGAACGTCAACAGCTCCGTCTGGTCCTCGGTGGGTTCCGCCGGGGTGAGGTTGGGTTCTTCGGTCATGTGCCAGCCTTCGCGGCACTGGACTTGCCGCAGCGCCTTCGCCTTGCGGGCACAGGGCAGGCACACCGATTCCACGGTGGACCCGCACGGGACGGGGACGTAGCGGATTTCTCCGGTGTCCTGGTCGCCGACCTCCATCGTGAACGGCCGCACGCACACTCCGTGCTTCTCCGCCGTCGCCCGGATCACGTCATCGGCCAGGGGCGCCCGCATCCGCTCGGCACGTGTCTCGCTCATCAGGCAGCCACCTCCCCAGGAGCCGCCCAACCCCGCAGCAGGTAGACCGGCATCGATTGCTTGGCCCCGGCCGGGAGGTCGGGGAACGTGCTGGGGTCGAACGGGACCGCCCCGTAGACCCGCATCGGGATCCCGCACGGGGTCCGGCCGGTGATCGACAGGTGCACCGACACGCCGTCGCTCACGCGCCATACCGTCGCGCTGACGTCGTCGAGGGTGTTCGCCCACACCAGCAGGGCACGGGCGACCTGAGGCAGCCCGTCGACGTCCAGTTGAACCGTGATCGGCCGCGACCACGCGGTGACGTCCAGCGACGCGACCGGCGGTAGCTGGTGCAGGTCGAGGTGGTCACGGATGGCGTCGAGGAAGATCATCAGCGAGTTCACGCCGCCACCCCCTCGCTGCCGGAGGGACGACGCCGGTCGGCGAGGTTCACCACGCCGCCGTTGGTGACGTAGTGCTCCAGTGCCTTGACCGTCTCGTCCGACACCCAGCCCGCGCGCACCCGCAGCGGCTCACGGATGCCCTCGCCCCACACGTAGCCCACGCCGGTCTCGGCGTCCCCGATGCGATTCGCCCACGCGCCCCGCTCGTAAGCTCCGTCGCCGAGGACCATGCCGACGTGGGTCTTGGAGGTGACCCGCAGGCACACGCGCCGGGTGAACAGCTCGCGCACAGGGACGGTGTCCTTCGTCGGTTCCTGCACATAGCCCCGAACCGAGAGGCCCAACGCCCGCCCTTGCGTGTTGAGGACCGCGACGTGTTCCACAATGGACTCGCGGGTCTTGCGGTCGGTGTACCGCGTGAGTGCTCCGATCTCGTCGAACTCCAGGAGCTCCAGCGGGTACGCCGTCGAAATCGGGACGTCGCGGGTCACTCCGGCGAACTCGCGTTTGCGCTTCTCCAGTTCGTCCCGCAGGCCCTCCAGCAGCTCCAGGGTTTCCTTACCCGTCACGGCGTAGCGCGCGAAGATCCGGCGCCCGTACGCGAGTTCCATGCCCTTCGGGTCGACACCGGACACCCGCACCACGCCGGAACGGATGGCCGAAGCCGCGGAGACCAGCGGGCACCACATGACCGAGTTCTTGCCCGCGCCGCTCGCCCCGGCGACCAATGTGTGGGAGCCAGGACCGGCCAGCGGCAACAGCCACGGCTTGCCGTACTCCGTGGTCCCCGCGAACACCTTGCGCAGGTCAACCCCGGTGCCGTCTGCGGCAACCAGGTCAGGCAGCGGCAGACACCGCACCGGCGACGCGAGCAGATCCCGGCGCATGAAGTCCAGCGACACGACGTCAGGCGCGATCTCCCGCACCTGGACTCGCGTGACCTTGCGCGCGGTGGCCAACGCGCGGGCGGCGTCGTCGAAGTCCTCGGGCTTCTGGCCCGCGACGAGCTGAATGCGGACCTCGTCCCAGGACGGCCCTGAACGGACCCGCAGGACCTTGGGCACTGCCACGCCGGCCTGATGACGGGCCTTCGCCACGGCGTCCCGCTTACGCCGCCGCGACACCAGGTTCACGGTCACGTCCACGGGGATGGCCTCGTCGCGGATCGACAGGCCGCAGGCGTGAAGCCAGTCCGGAAGCTTCCGGCCGTAGACGGCCCAACGCAGCCACCAGGAGCGCATCCAGCGGCCGCACCAGCGATCGAAACCCTCGACGTTCAGGTACCGCCACACCAGAGCCGTCAGCCCGAGCGTGCCGCCGACGACAACGAACGAGAGCCAGCCCCACCAGTACCACCACGCCGTCAGGGCGAGCACCGCGAGGCAGGAGCGCCAGCGGGTCACCAGTTGCCTAACAACCCAGCCAGCTGCACGGACCAACGACCAAACGGCGATGCCGACGACCGCAAGCGCCGCCAGGGTCTCCGCGATGGCCGCGAACGCCCGACCAAGCTTCGCCAGCAGCCACAGCGCCACGGCGAGACCTCCGGTGATGAAGACGAGTGTCACCGCGTTCATCGGCGCTCACCACCTTCGTGGCGCGAGCCGGTATCTCCCGGCAGCGTCAGGGAGAGGGGGAGCATTCCCAGGCACGATGAACATTCCGTTTCGCCGGGCAGCAGCCGAGCGAATCGCTTACAAGTCGCGCAACGCATCCGGGTGACCCCCGTTGACGACGACTGCGCCTTGACCGTTATGGTTTCCATTGTTCACTTCTCCAGTGGACAGACGCAGAACCGGGTGAAGGTTGGTAGCCAGAAGGCCGGTTCTGCGTTCTAACGGGACATTTATGGGCACGTGGGGACGCGTTTAACACGACACGCGTCCCCACGTGTTTTTCGATTTTCTTTTGTGCGTGATCGGCGTCAGGACGTCATCGAGCCGACGGCGGAACCTCCTGTCCCGCAGGAGACTTGCCGAGGCGGAGCGCCTCTTCCCGTGCCGCGTCGGCCATCCGCTGTTCGTAGCCGACGAAGTACAGCGCCTCGTGGTGGTGCCCACGATCGATGTCCGCGATCCGCTCGTACATCCGCTTGTTCTCCAGGTGGAACGCGATCACCGTGGACGGCGGCGCATCCGTTGGCGGATACCGGGACTGAACCCACTGGTGGGCGCCGTACAGTGTCGTCGGCGCGTCCGAGCTGGTCCCGGGCTTCGAGTTCCGCTCTGAGGTCATCACCGCTGCGCCCTCCAGATTCGGCCGGCATCGGCGGACCCTCCGCACGGGTTCGGGACTTCACCGACGCCGAGCGAGATCGCCTGCGCCTCGAACTCCGCCGCAGCAAGCTCAACAGCAGCTAGGCACCACCACGGAAAGCCCCGTGCTGCCAACAGATCCCGGTACACGGCGGCTATTCTCTTCGCGGCGTAGCCGAGCTGCTCCCGCACGGCAGGGCTGCTCTCGCGGTGCTCCAGCGTGTAGAGACGCGAGTAGTCCTGATACGCCTTCGTCCAGGCGCCCACCAGGTCAGCGGGCGCGCTCGTCACGCTCTCGGTCAGCTGCACAGTCATGCGGCCTTGCTCGTGTCATCCGAGGCCGCCGAGGAGCGCGCCGACTTGCCAGCGGACGCCGCCGCCTTGAAGCCCGTCGCGCGGAACACGTACGTCTGGTACTTGAACTCCCCTTGCCCGCCGACGCGAGGCTCGGCCGTCAGCCCTTCCAGTTCGATCGGCCGCATGCCCGGCAGCACCTCCGACGTCGTCGGAACCGGCTGCACGTCGGCGAGGAACGTGATCTCGAACGAAGCGCGCTTCGCCTTCTCCTCGCCGAGGTCGGTGACCGTCGCCTTCCACTGCCGCTTGCCCGTCGCCTCGTCGACGCGCTGCCTCACCGGCCGATTGGCCGCCCGATCCTCACGCGACTGGAATTCGTTGTCCGGCGCCACGTCGCCGACCATTACAAGTCCACGCGGAAACGCGTCGTCGAAGTTGATGCCGAACCTGAAACCACGCTCAATAGCCATGAGATGAACCCCTCGGTTGATGTTTAGCTCGCTTGTATGGCGTCTCGCGCCTTTTCCAACTCGGGTAACAGAACCGTCAGCGCGTCGAGGTCGATCAGCACCACAACCGGGAACGCTTTGCCGAACCGCACCTCGACGCGGTTCGCGTATGCCAGCGGCTTCACGCGAATCGGCAAGTCCGCTCCGACGTGGAGCTGCACCGTGTCACGCATGACTGACCCATCCGCGCACCGGCGGCCCTTCTTTCGAGCTGTCCCAGTCCGGTGTCACCAGCAATCCCCTTCCTCCGCTTCGCCGGACCGACTCCGGCACGCTAGGGACCACTCTCCGCAGATCAGAGGGACATGATCACTGCACAGCAGGACTTCTAGGGACGTCCCTGGTACGGTTGAAGTCGTCCCTAGAAGTCCCGAGGAGGGCCGATGCCGAACGAACGCCTGCGTGACGCGCTCCTGCGCAACGGGTTCGACCCCGAGCAGGTGGCTAAGGCGCTCGACGTCGATCAGAAGACCGTGGAGCGCTGGATCAGCAAGGGGCGCACGCCGTACCCGAAGTACCGGCACAAGCTCGCGGCGCTCACCAAGGAGTCGGAAACCTACCTCTGGCCGGGCTCAATCGCGCCAGAGCGCAAGGTGGAGACGGCCACCGCCGAACTGGTGCAGGTCTTCCCGCACCGCAACGCCGTCCCCGTCGAACTCTGGGACCGCATCATCCGCGACGCGACCAGCGATATTGAGATCCTGGTTCACGCGGGCCTCTTCCTCATCGAGCGCCCACGCTTCGTCAGGGACCTGGCGGCGAAGGCCAAGGTCGGCGCATCCATCCGGCTCATCTTCGGCGACCCCGAGGGCGATTCGGTCGCCCTCCGTGGAGAGGAGGAGCAGCTAGGTGACGGGACCTTGCCGGCCCGGATCCGGAACGCTCTCGCCTACTACAAGCCGCTGGTCGGCGTCGACGGCGTCGAGATGCGCTTCCACAACACGACGCTCTACAACTCCATCTTCCGCTTCGATGACGAGATGATCATCAACACGCACGTCTACAGCTTTCAGGGTGCACACGCGCCGTCACTGCACCTACGCCGTCTCTCTGGCGGGGACCTCTTCGAGACGTACTCGGAGAGCTTCGAGACCGTCTGGAACCTCGCCAAGCCCGCCACCGTCTAGGAGGCAGCACATGACCCGCGTTGACTACTACAACGACCCGAACGCCCCCAAGGCCAACAGCATCGTTGTCGCCGTGTCGGCCTTTATTCAGGACGACGAAGGCCGGATCCTGATGATCCGCCGGACCGACAACGATCTGTACGCGATCCCGGGCGGGCAGCTTGAGCTAGGCGAGACTCTTGCCCAAGCGGCCGTACGCGAAGTTCGTGAGGAAACCGGAATCGAGTGCGAGGTTACAGGAGTCATCGGTTTGTTCTCAAACCCCGACCATGTCATTGCCTACAGTGACGGCGAAGTCCGCCAGGAATTTTCAATCTGTTTTCGTGCAAGCCCTTGCGGAGGAAAGCTGCGAACAAGCAGTGAAAGCAAAGAAGCGAACTGGATACCACTGCCCCAGGTGGCGGAATTGTCAATTCACCCGTCCATTAGGCTACGAATTGAACACGCACTAAGCAGCAACACTGTCTTCTTTTCCTGAGGGCTACAGCTCAGGTAGTACTTCATCAAGTACTGCGAATACCCAGCCGGTCAACTTTCTAACCTTTTCTTGCAAAGTTCCAGCATGGAATGCACTACTTCCCGCGGAATAAGTCTGTCTACCAATCTGTCCCACTAGCTCATCGATAAGCTGATCGACGCCCTTGGCTTGATCTTTACTGCCCCCTCTTTGCTGAACGGCATATCGAATCCTTTCGCTTTGTGTTGAGTTGACCTTACCTCCCTGCTGCACCCCTTTGAACCATTCTTGCTTTCTCACCTCGTCTTCGGGTGCCAGCAATTGGACCGTTGCTCGCATTACTTCCCTGACTTCTCCGGCTGGCCCGATGTAACTAAGCCGCGTGTGATCATTCAAGTCTTTGAGTGCTTGCTCCAATGAATCGGCAAAAGTTCCAGACTGTCGGCGCAGACGGTCGAGAATATTCGCGTCCCTAGCTGAGAGCGGCCCCCTCGCTGGCATGGTAGGCTGGTTGCTTCGCGCCGGCGGCTGGCGGACCCGCAACTGAAACTCCTTGACTCTTCTCAAGAAGTCTGGATCGGGGCCGTTAGCTAGCGCCACTGGAATCGTCCTCCGACTTTCCATCATTCAGAATGTAACGCCTCATGTTCCGAAAGATGTCCTCAATGGTCTCCGAGGATGCATCGGCAGCGATATGTATCTCAATGTTTACGTGAACGCCAGGAGTTACCGACACGCCGATCTGAGGCGTTGGCTTCAGAACCGCATTCGCAGGACCGCTGCCATTTTCGTGGATTTCTTCTCCAGAATTTAGCGAAGGCGAATCGCTAGAATCCGGAACATCGCTGTTCGACCCGGACTTTGCACCAGTGAGGTCTACGTAACGCTTTCCGTTCCATTCACGAATGAAACCGAGATTCCGAGCATCATCGACAATCTGGCTCAACACACTCTCAGTGCGATCGGACGGTACGCCCATCTCTTGGAGCATATTCTTTGCTATATTGTCAGCTGGCATTGCTGCGCCATCGTAATGACGCAGAAAGGCGCCCACGACCTTTGGTTGCAGCGCGGCCTCCCTCTTGGCGGCAAGGTCATCACCCTCGGTAATAGGTCTGACAATCCGTAGCCCGATTGGAGTGAGGGCGATCTCTGGTGCCTGCGCAGCACCGTTTGTGAGGCCGTATGCGACTGCGGCACCAGTAATGGCCCTAAAGGGGCCTGACGTCGGGGCCATTCCCATCGCCTCGGCCACGTTCAAGGGGCGAGTCGGCTTGTAGGCGTAGTTCTCTGCGATTGCCCGGGGAACTCGCAATGCCTGCTCTAGGCTGCAGCTTGGTACGTCCTCTTGCAGTAGGCGTGATTTGCGTTGCTTTGCCTTCTCGGTCGATTCAGGCTCCGTCGCGGCCACGTTCATCTCCTATGCACTCGTTGCCGAATTTGGCTCTATGGGATCAAGGCGCCGCCGACGGCGGCGCGGGGTTGCGCGGCGTTCGGCGGGTCCGCCCGGTGCGACACGGACGGCCTGCCGCTCCGCTCCGGCCGCCGGTCGCGGGGCGGCCCGCCGGAGGTGCCGGCGAGCACAGCGCCGCCGTCAACGGCGAGTGATCCAATGACGCGCATGCGGGCAAAGTCGCCCAAGCGGTCCAGACCGTTACAGCCCGCTCGTCATCCGTTGCGGCCCGCTTCCTCGTCAGCGATCGTTTAACACCGCCTCGACGCCATCAAGGGCGCCTACGGCGTCGCTGCGCGATGGTCGCAAGCGCCCACCCTTGACGGCGCCGAGACGGTGCTAAAGGCGGCAGGGACGAGGATGGCGGGTTGGCCTGGCCGCCACTCAGAGGGCGGGCAGACGAAGAGGGCCAGGCCGTCACCAGGCCGTCAGACGTCAAGATCGGTCCGGACGCGACCGGACCCAACCGAAGCAAACGAGCAGGTCAGAGGCGGTGCACTCACGAACGTCCCCAGGCCCACAGACCGCCTGGATAGTTCATGAACAAGAAATCGATCCGGTTGTGAGCTGCCGGGTTGTTGTTCTCGGCCTTGGCAGGCCGTCCTCAGGCCGCCATGGATTCATCCGTGGCGGCCTGGTCGACGGTGTGTTCTTGCTGGTTTTTCTGGCGTGGGTGCTCGGGTGATCGAGTCCGCCGACGAGTTCGCTCGGCTGTGCCGGAGCCCGGATCCAGGGGAGCGCCGCAGGGCCGCGGTGGACGAGGCATCCGAGCAGGTGTGGATGGACGTCGTTCATCGCTATCCGGACGAGCGGGTGGGAGTCGTGCAAAACAAGACTGTTCCGCTCGCGGTGCTGGAAGTTCTTATCGGCGATCCTGATCCTCGCGTACGCCACATGGTGGCGATGAAGCGAAAGCTCACGCCGAGTCTTCTCGAACGCCTGGCCCGAGATCCCGACGAAGGCATCAGGATGAGAGTCGCGCTGCACAGGAACACTCCCAGGGCGATGTTGGAGTCTCTGCGAAAAGACCCCTGGCACCAGATCCGTGCGACCGTAGAGGACAGATTGGGAAGTTGATGGGGGTGCCGTGGCGTTCGAATACCTGGCCGATACCAGCGTGGCGGAGTGGCTTGCCCGAACCGGGACGCCGGATGAGCAGCTGATTCTCTTCGGTCCGGCAGGCTATGAAGCGTACGCACGGCTGCGGTTCATCCCGGATCCAGAGCGGCCCGGCCAGCAAGAAGCCGATGTGCGGCTTCCTGAAGACCACCAGTCCGACATACAGCAGGCACGGCGAGCGCTCCACGAGCTCAGCCGGCTTACCGAGACGCCCGACGAGTGCTACTTCTGCGTCTGGGAGGGGTACTCCGACGTGACGCCGCAAGGCGAGACCCTTTTGGCCCTCCCGTGTCGGCGCTACTGGTTGCTCAGAGGAACCGTGAACGACCTTGACGACTGGGAAACAGAACTGGGCACCGGCGGCCCCATCGCCCCACCGGCGTTCGTGTGGCCGGCGGACCGCAGCTGGTGCTTTGCCAGTGACGTCGATCCGCACTGGGCCGGGATCGGGGCGACGAGCCAAGCCATCGAGCGCCTGGTCGACACGCCAGGGATCGACGTCGTCGAGGCGCGGCCCGAGGAGCGGCAACCGCTGTTCAGGTAGTGATCAACCGGAAACCGACGTCCAGGGAATCCCGACTCAGCAGGTCGGCATGCCGCCGCTGCCAGGCGCCGGAGGTCAGGTCGGCGTGCAAGGACGCGATGCCGCGGGCCACGGCCGCCGGCGGGGTTTGCGCGAGGGCCGAACAGGAGCGGCGGACGCGCTCGTCCAGGTATGCCGACGGGCGGCGCCAATGAGCGGGGTACACGCCGTCCTGGAAGTCCCACGGAACGGGCAGCACCTCGACCGCGGACGCGGCCAGTTCGGTGGCGATGTCGGTGGCGGAGGGGCGGGAGCGTTCCAGCGAAGCGACTTCCGGGATGTATTCGCGCGTGAGCCAGAAGTCGGCGTGCAGGCGCGTGTCGTAGGCCAGGACGACTTGGCGCGAGGCGACGCGGCGGAGTTCGGCGAGGCCGCGGCGCCAGTCGAGCCAGTGGTGGACCGTTAGGACGGCCAACGCGACGTCGGCGGAGGCAGAGCGCAAGGGTAGGTGTTCGGCGACGGCCTGCACCGCGGGGGCCAAGGCGGGAGGGCGCTGCGCGAGCATGCGGCGGGAAGGTTCGACGGCCGCCACGGTCGCAGGTGGTTCGTAGGAACCCGTGCCGGCGCCGACGTTCACGACCGAAGCCGCGGGGCCGATCGCCGCGAGAATGCTGGCCAGCCAGCGAGGGTCGGTGCGGCGGCCGAGGGAGTAGTCCTTGCCGATGCTGTCGTAGATGGTCATGAGCGCAGCAAAGAGCCCAGCCAGCCCGCGAAAACCACCTGCGTCTCAGCCAACACCGCCGCCTGATCCGAAGCCGAAGCGATCATCCGCGCCGCCTCCATCACGGCGCTCAGGATGAGCTGCGCGAGAGTCCCGATGGGCATGTCCACGATCAACCCCGCCGCATGGGCCGAAGTCAACGCCGACACCAGCAGCCCCAAGCCGTACTCGCCTTCGATTTCGCGCCAGGCGTCCCAGCCCAGCACGGCGGGGGCGTCCGTGAGGGAGATGCGCTGGACCTCCGGGCGCAGACACGCCTCCAGGAACGTCCCCAGCGCCGTCGTCATGCCCGCCAAGGGATCGGCGGACGCGGTCATCACCGCCGAGACCTCCGCCGTGAGCTCGCGTTCAACCGACTCCACCACGGCCCGGAACAGGCCCAGCTTGTCGCCGAAGTGGTGGTAGAGCGCGCCGCGCGTGACGCCGGCGGTGCGGGTGATCTCTTCGGCCGGGACGTCGTGGTAGCCGCGCGTGCCGAAGAGCTCGCGGGCGGCGCCGACGAGGGCGGCGCGCGTGCTGTCGGAACGTTCCTGCTGAGTGCGTCTCACCCGGCCTAATCTGCCATGACGCTCGCGAACTCGACGATGTGCCCGGCCAGCACCTCGGGCTGGTCCTCGGGGACGAAGGTGTACGAGTCTGCGATCTCCACAACTCGAGCATCCGGCAACAGCGAGGCCAGCCGGTACGCGAAGCGCACGGGGAACAGCTTGTCCTCCGTCGCCCACGCCAGCAGCACCGGGCGGGAGAACGAACGCAGCTGCTCCGCCGCGGCCAGGGTCAACCGCGGGTCCACCGAGCGCAGGAGCTTCCGCAGGTCCCGCTGGACACCGCGAGATCGGCGCAGGCGAAGCAGGTACGCCGACGCCACCGCCGGATCCAGCGGCTTCTTCGTCACCCAGCCGAACAGCAGCGGCAACGGCCACAACGCCCGCACCCGCAACAGCTGACCCAGCACGGCCATCGACCCCGGCACCTTCGCCAACGTCGGCAGCGGCTTGAAGATCGGCGGGAAGAAGTACTCGAAGCTGTCCGACGGCGTCAGCACGACCCGGCCGACGCGCGCCGGATGCCGCGCGAGCAGCAGCTGAGTGATGGCGCCGCCGGTGTCATTGGCCACCAGGGTCACGTCGTGCAGGTCGAGGGCCTCCAGGAAATCGCCCAGCAGCGTGGCCACGCCGGGAGCGCTCAGGTCCGCGTCGGAACGAAGCGGGATCTCGTGCGCGCCCAGCGGTAGATCCGGGGCCAGGCAACGGAACCCGGCCTCCGCGATGGTGGGCACGACCTTGCGCCACAGCAGCGCGTTGGTGAGCACCCCGTGCACGAAGACCACGGGCTGACCCGTGCCGCGTTCGTAGTAGCGCACCTCGCCCTGCGGCAGGCGGATGCGGTGGTCCTGTCCGAGTGAGGAAGTCATGCGACCAAGATACATACATACAGTCTGTATGTAAATCAAAAGCGGACACGACTGTGCCCGCCACCCCCGGAAGGTGTGGCGGGCACCAGTGCGAACAAGCTCAGCCCAGTTCGGCCGCCAGCTGCGCAACGCCCCAGCGCAGGTCCTCTTCGGACACCACGAGCGGCGGAGCCAGCCGGATCGTGCTGCCGTGTGCGTCCTTCGCCAGCACCCCGCGGCGAAGCAGGCCTTCGCAGACGTCCCGGGCCGTGCGGCCGCGCACGTCGATGCCGGCCCACAGGCCGCGCACCCGCACCGCGTCGACCGCCGAAGAGGGCAGTTCGGACAGGACCGCAGCAAAGACCCGGCCCAGCTCCTCGGCCCGGCGCTGCGGCTCACCCGTCTTCAGCTTCCGCACCACCGCCGTCCCGACGGCGCATGCGAGCGGGTTGCCGCCGAACGTGCTGCCGTGCTCACCCGGCCGGAACACGCCCAGTACGTCGCGCCGCGACACCACGGCCGACACCGGCAGGATGCCGCCGCCCAACGCCTTGCCGAGCACGTACATGTCGGGCACGACGTCCTCGTGGTCACACGCGAACGTGCGCCCGGTCCGCCCGAGCCCGGACTGGATCTCGTCGGCGATGAACAGCACCCCGGCCTCGGAGCAAATGGACCGAACGGCACGCAGATACCCGTCAGGCGGCAGCACCACACCGCCCTCACCCTGGATCGGCTCGATCAGCACCGCCACCGTCTCCTCGTCCACCGCGGACCGCAGCGCCTCCGCGTCGCCGAACGGCACGGTCACGAACCCCGGCGTGAACGGGCCGTGGTCGGCCGTGGCCTCGGGGTCGTCGGAGAACCCGACGATCGTCACGGTCCGGCCGTGGAAGTTGCCGCCCGCCACCACGATCTTCGCGCGCCCGGCCGGCACGCCCTTCACGCGGTAGCCCCACTTGCGCGCCGTCTTGATGGCCGTCTCCACGGCCTCGGCGCCGGTGTTCATCGGCAGCACCATCTCCATGCCGCACAGCTCGGCGAGCTCGGAGGCGAACGTGCCCAGCTGGTCGTGGTGGAACGCGCGGCTGGTGAGGGTCAGCCGGTCGAGCTGGGCGTGGGCGACGGCCAGCAGCTCGTCGTCACCGTGGCCGAAGTTCAGTGCGCTGTAGCCCGCGAGCAGGTCGAGGTAGCGCCGGCCTTCGACGTCGGTGACCCACGCGCCCTTGCCTTCCGTGAGCACCACGGGCAGCGGGTGGTAGTTGTGGGCCAGTGCGGCTTCGGCGCGTTCGATCTCTTCGCCGGTGATGGACATTTCTCTCCGCTTCAAGGAAAACTCAGACGAGGGTGCCGGCCGGCTGCGACGCCGCCGGCTCGGGTTCGGGCTCCGGCGCCGGCCGGTCCGGGCGGCGCCGGACCTTCTTCGGCCGGTCGAGCAGCTCGGCGACGCGGGAGAGCCCGAAGTTGATGACGATGTAGATGACCGCGGTGAACGCGTAGGTCTGCAGGAAGTTGGCGTTGAACTCGCCGATCACCTGCCCGTCGCGCAGCAGCTCGGGGTAGCCGACGACGTAGCCGAGGCTCGATTCCTTCAGTGTGCGGATCACCTGCGTGACCAGCGCCGGGCGCAGCGCCCGGAACACCTGGGGCAGCACCACGAGCAGCATCGTCTGCCCGCGGCGCAGGCCGATCGCCGCGGCGGCGTCGAACTGGCCGCGGTCCAGCGAGTTCACGCCGGCGCGGACGATCTCGGCGAAGACCGCGCCGGCGTGCAGCACGATCGGGATGGTCAGGACCCAGAACGGCGGGAGGTTCCAGCCGAACATGGGCAGGCCGATGAGGAAGAAGTACACGAGCAGGATCAGCGGGATCGCGCGGAAGAGCTCGATCAGGCCGGCGCACGGGATCGAGACCCACTTGTGCGTGGAGAGCCGGCCGAGGCCCATCAGCGTGCCGAACACCAGGGAGATCGCGGCGCCGGTGAGGCCGACCTCCAGCGTGGTCAGCAGGCCCTGCAGCAGGTAGCGGATGTTCGACCACTCGATGAGCGGCTCCCACAGACGCGCGGTGAGCTGCTGCACGTGGGCGAGCTGGGCGATGGCGCCGGCCACGATGCCGATCAGTGCGAGGACGGCCACGACGGTGGCGATCTTCAGCCGCTTCTGGCCTCGGGGCCCGAGTTCGTCGAAAAGGGCGGGGGAGCGCGACTTCATCGTCGGATGCGAACCTTCCGTTCGACGACGCCGGTCAGCTGGCCGATCGTCAGGGTGATCAGGAGGTAGCCGATGACCGCGGCGATGAAGGTCGGGACCGGCTGGGCGAAGTCGAGGTTGAACTGACGCGCCGAACCGGTGAGCTCCTGGACACCGACCGCCGCGCCGAGTGCCGAACCGAGGCACACGTTGATCAGGATGTTGCCCAGCGGCTGCACCATCGACCGGAACGCCTGCGGCAGCACGACCTGCCGCAGGACGCCCGAGAAGGTGAGGCCGATGGCGCGCGCCGCCTCGATCTGGCCGAGCGGCACGCCGGCGATGCCGGAGCGCACCGTTTCGCAGATGTAGGCGCCGAAGTACAGCCCCAGCCCCAGCACGACCGACCCGAACAGCGGGACGGTCGCGCCGAGGTAGGGCAGGCCGAAGACCACCATGACCATCACCAGCAGCATCGGCGAGTTGCGCAGGCAGTGCACGTAGAACCCGGCGGCCGCCCGCAGCGGCCCGATCGGGCTGACGCGGCAGACACCCAGCAGGGTGCCGATCACCAGCGCCAGCGGAAACGCGATCGCGGCCAGCTCGAGGGTCGTCAGCAGACCGGTCAGCAGCTCACCGAGGTGCGCGAAGAGCACGGACATGGGGTCTCCGATTTCGGGGTTCGGGTCAGACGCCGGGGACGGAGCCGAGCTTCGGCGGGGCGGGCGGCGGGGTCTTCAGCAGCTTGCCGACGGTGCCCTGCCAGAGCTTGGTCCAGGTGCCGTCGGCCTCGATCTTCTGCAGGAACTCGTCGACGACCTGCTTGAACACCGGGTCGTCCTTGGGCTCGCCGATGCCGAACGGGTTGGAGCCGAACGTCGCGTCGAGCAGCTTCACGTCCGAGCGCGTCTGGATCGCGCCGAGCAGCGAAGCGTTGTTCAGCGTCACGGCCTCGGCGCGGCCCTGCTCCACCGCGGCGATGCACTGCGCGGTGGTGTCGAACAGCACCGGCTGCGCGGTCGGCACCTCGGTGACCAGCGCGGTCTTCGCCGCACCGGACTCGGTGGCCACCTTCTTGCCGGCGAGGTCCTTGGCGCTCTTGATCGTGGTGTCCGTGGACTTCACGATGATGCCGCTGGCCGCCATGTAGTACGGGCCGGAGAAGTTCACGAGCTTGGCGCGCTCGGGCGTCATCGTGTACGTCTGGATCGCGACGTCGATGGTGTGGTTGCCGAGCAGGCCCTCACGGGTGTCGGAGCCACCGCTCTGCATCTTCGCCGACGGCTTGCCCAGCAGGTACTTCGCGAGCAGGTCGGCCATGCCGGCGTCGAAGCCGGAGATCTTGCCGGTGGCCGGGTCGAGCTGCGAGAAGCCCAGCGTGTTGCGGCTGCCCGCCCAGACCAGCTCGCCGCGCTGGCGGATCTTGTCCAGCATCGGCGAGTGCGGCAGGTTCTGGCCCACCGGCGCGCCCGCGACGGCGTCGTCCTGGCTGATCATCTTGGCGACGTCCGCGGCGGCCGGCTTCGCGGCGGCGCCACCGGGGGCCGTGGCCGGGGCGCTGCCGCACGCGGCGAGCAGCGCGCCCGCGACGACCACCGCGCCCACGGCGGCGGTGATTCTGGTCAGCTTCATTGCTTTCTCCTTGTCACGGTGGGGAAATTCGGTGCTGGAGGGACTAGTGCTGGAGGACTTTGGACAGGAAGTCCCGCGCCCGGGCGGTGCCCGTGCGGTCGAAGAACTCTTCGGGGGTGCCTTGTTCGGCGATGCGGCCTTCGCTCATGAAGACCACGCGGTGGGCGGCACGGCGGGCGAAGCCCATCTCGTGCGTGACCACGACCATCGTGGTGCCCTCCGCGGCCAGCGAGGTCATCACGTCGAGGACCTCGCTCACCATCTCCGGGTCGAGCGCGCTGGTCGGTTCGTCGAACAGCACGATCTTGGGGTTCATCGCGAGCGCCCTGGCGATGGCCACGCGCTGCTGCTGCCCGCCGGAGAGCTCGGCGGGCAGTTTGTCGGCCTGGTCGGCCACCCCGACGCGGTCGAGCAGCCGTCGTGCGGTCGCTTCGGCCTCACGCTTGGGAATCCCGCGGACGCGGATCGGCCCGAGCGTCACGTTCTCGAGCACGCTGCGGTGCGCGAAGAGGTTGAACGACTGGAAGACCATGCCGACGTCGGCCCGCAGGCGCGCCAGGTCGCGGCCCTCGGCGGGCAGCGGCTTGCCGTCCAGCGTGATGGTGCCGGAGTTGATCTTCTCCAGGCGGTTGATGCAGCGGCACAGCGTCGACTTGCCCGACCCGGACGGGCCGAGGATCACCACGACCTCGCCCTGGTGGATGTCGAGGTCGACGTCGTGCAGCACCTGCACTTCGCCGTAGCTCTTGTTCACACCGCGCAGACTGGCGAGCACGGGTCCGGTCATCAGTGACCTCCGGGGCCGTCGTAGAGCTGCCAGGGCAGCAGTTCGTAGTCGTTCTCACAGGGGTTGCCGATCGCCACGCGGTACTCGCCGCTGGTCAGGTCGACCAGGCTGGAGGCGATCGTCTTGTAGCGCTTGAGGTCCGGCGCCCGATCGTCCGGGTGGGCGCACACGCCGTCGGGATGCCCGACGTGGTCGCTCATCGTCGCGGCGACGACCTTGCGCACCTCGGCGGAGCTGGTGGCCGTGCGCGCGGACGCGAGCCCGCGCTCGATCACCTGCACGCGGTAGAGCGAGTCCACAGGGGACACGCGGTGGGTGGCGGCGATCCGGTCGGGCACGCCGTACTGGTAGTGGTTGCCGTGCACCAGCATTCCGTCGCTCGGCAGGCCCCAGCGGTGCACGGTGGGGGTAGTCTCGTAGTCCACGGCGACGCCGCCGCGGTGGGTCACCAGGAGGTTGGTGGCGATGTGCTGGTGGACGTCGAAGGGCACCTGCAGGGCGCTCTTGAGGTGGTCGTGGTCGAGGATCATCCGGCGCAGCACCGGCTGCGGGATGCCGATCGGCGTGCCGAAGGCGCCGTTGAGCCCGTTGGCGTTGAGCGCGATGCCCGCGGAGTTGGCGCCGTGGCGGCCGATCTGGCCGGCCTCGACCTGCATGATGAGGGTGGGCTTGGGCGGCTGGACCACGCGCAGGAGCACCACGGTGTCCTGCGTGCCTTCCCGCCAGTCCCAGTTCTGTCCGCAGTAGACGTGGCCGTCGCCGGTCGCCTCGGGCAGCAGTGCGAAGGAGGAGCAGCCGTCGGCCGGCTCCTCATCTTCGGCGACGCCCGGGTTGAAGGCGCTGTCGTTGTTGCGGACGATCTCGCCGCGCGCGTTGAGCGCGAGGATCTCGTCCTGGTGCACGCCGGCACCGTCGGCGATCGCGTCCATCTCTTCGAGCAGGTGCGGTGCGACGGCGGCGACCGGTGCGCGCCAGCGCCGGGCCGAGGCCTGCACGTCCGTCCACTCCAGACCGGACGCGAGCCGGAAAGCTTCCCGGTAGTAGGCGATCGACGTGCGGATCTCCGCCCTGGCGGCCTCTCCGTAGGCGAGTCCCCGTTCACGGGGGCCACCTTCGATCTGGACCAACCGGACTGCCATGGATACCTCTTTCCCGGTGCTGGCGATTCGTTGAAGGTTTGCGCTACATTCATCAGGAACTTGTAGTGGCAGCTACGGATAAGATAGACCGTGCTACGAAGTTGTCAACACCTGTCGTCGTTACTACATGGTTACGACGGTGCAGGACGGTCCCACGCCATGCCAAGGAGATCCGCTCCATGACGAGCCCCCAAGCGACGCCCGACTCCGCCCGAGTCCTCGACCCGACGGAGTTCTACTACGGCGGGCCGACGCCGTTTTTCGCGCTGCAGAGCGACCAGCGCTTTTCCTACTGCCTCTACGTGCCCAGCGCCCACCGCACCTCCGAGACGCCGCTGCCGCTGCTCGTCCTGATGCACGGCACCCAGCGCACCGCGGAGCGTTACCGCAACGACTACCGCGAGTTCGCGGAGCAGAACGACACCATCGTGCTCGCGCCGCTGTTCCCGGCGGGCATCGCGCAGCCCGGCGACCTGCACGGCTTCAAGCGCCTCAGCTTCGAAGGCATCCGCTACGACTTGATCCTGCTCGACATGATCGCCGAGGTCGCCGCGCGCTTCCGCGTGGACGCCGACCGCTTCTACCTGCACGGCTTCTCCGGCGGCGGGCAGTTCGCGCACCGCTTCGCCTACCTGCACGCCGATCGGCTGGCCGCGTTGTCCATCGGCGCTCCGGGCCGGGTCACGCGGATCGACCCGGACGTCCCGTGGTGGCTGGGCACCGCCGACGTGCGCGAGCTGTTCGGCACCGACGTGCAGGTGGATGCTCTGCGCAAGCTGCCCGTGCAGATGATCGTGGGCGGCGAGGACAAGGACACGTGGGAGATCGCGGAGCCGGGGATCGACGCCGGTGGTGACACGCGCATCGAGCGGCTGACCACGTTGCGCAAGAATTTCGAGAGCAACGGGATCGACGTGCAGTTCGACGTGGTGCCCGGCGTGGCACACCGCGGGCTGCTGATCCAGCCGGTGGTGAAGAACTTCATCGCCGGGGAGCTGGCGCGCCGGCCGTAGCGCGTGACGGGCTCACGGGGCACGGCCGCACCGTGGCGGCCCTCCCGTGGGCACGTGGATCGGGAAACGAGGGTGGGATGGGGAACGACGAAGAGTCGCTGCGCGCGCGGATCGCGCGGTGCCTGCCGAAGATGTCGCGGGCCGAGCGGACCGTCGCGGAGTACCTGCGCGACCACGGCCGCTACGCCATTTTCGCCACGGCCGACCAGATCGGCGGCGCGACGGCGACCAGCGACGCGACCGTGGTGCGCACCGCGAAGTCACTGGGGTTCGCGGGGCTGATGGACCTGCGGCGCAGCCTGGCGCGCGAGGTCGCGCTGGAGACCAGCCCGTCGCACCGGCTGCTGACCGAGCTGCCCGACGGCGCCACCGCGGGCGATGCCGTGGTGGACAAGGTCTTCACCGACGCGACCGAGCGGCTGGCCGCCACCTGGCGGCTCGTGCAGTCCGACGAGTTCCTGCACGCGGTCGACCTGCTGGACTGCGCGCGCGAGGTCCTCAGCTTCGGCCTGGGGGCCTCGAGCCTGGTGGCGCGGTACCTGACCATGCGCCTGGTCCGGATGGGCCGGCGCGCGCGGTCCACGGGCGCCACGGGCTTCCAGCTGGCCGACGACCTGCTCGGCCTCGGCCCGGAAGACGTCGTCGTGCTCTACATCCCCGGCCGGATCCTCGGCGAGATCGAGGTGCTGCTCGATCACGCCGAGGAGGTCGGCGCGAGCGTGGTGCTCGTGTCCAGCTCGCTGGGGCCGCTGTTCGGCTCCCGGGTGGACGTCTCGCTCACGGCCCCGCAGAGCGCCAGCAACTTCACCGGGGAGATGCTGAGCGCGGAGGTGCTCACCGACGCGTTGGTGCTGCGCCTGGCCTCGCGCGACGAAAACCGCGCGACGAAGACGTCGGAACTGCTGACTTCGCTGCGTTCCGATCTGATCAACGGCGATCTGCGCGCACCGCGGCTGCCCCGCGGCGACGGCGTCGGTTAACCGGGGCCGGCCGTTTTCTCCACGCTGACGGTGCTCAGGTGCCGCCGCAGGAACTCCGCCGCTTCGGCGGTGCGGCCGGCCAGCAGCAGGTCCGCGAGGTCGACGTGCTCGCGGCAGCGCACCGCGGCCCGGTCGCGCGGCAGCGTGCGCCGGTACTCGATCAGGCGGCGCAGGTTGTCCACGCGGCGCAGCGAATCGATGAAGAACGTGTTGTGGCTGCACGCCACCACGGCCTCGTGGAAGGCGCGGTTGCGCGCGAACAGCTCGGTGTTGGTCACGGTGTGCGCGGCGCCCTCGGCGAGCTCGAGCTGTTGCGCGCGAACGGTTTCGATGGCCGCCCGGTCCACGGCGAAGCCGGGTTCGAGCAGCGCCGCCGGTTCGAGCGCGAGCCGGAACCGGTAGCTGTCCTCATAGGACTCCTGCGACGTCAGCATCGGCTGGAACTCCCAGCCGTAGCCGGGCAGCCGTTCGATCCAGCCCTCGCCGGAGATGCGGCGCAGCACGGCCGTCACCTGGGCCGGGGTGAGGGCGTAGCGGCGCGCCAGCTCGCTCTCGCTCACGCGGTCGGGCAGCTCGCCGTCGAGCCGGTCCGAGGCGATGCGCAGGTACTGCTCCTCGTCCTCGTCGCCGAGCTCACCGGCCTCGACCGTGAGCTCGGCGACCGGGCGGGCGACGGTGTGGCCACCGCCGGGCTCGGCGACGGCCACCACCCCTTCGTCCGCCAGCAGGCGCAGCGCCGCGCGCACGGGTGAGCGCGAAACACGCAGGTGCGCGGCCAGGGTGCGCTCCACCAGCCGCGTGCCCGGCTCGGCCGCGGTCTCGCGGATGTAGCCCACGATGCGCGCCGCGACCTGCCGGGTGAGCGGGGTCGGGGTCTGTTCCACTTACCCAGGCTAGCGCCGGTGCTCGGCATCCACCCGGGTGGTGGTGCCGGTCGCGACGATGGTGCGCGTCGCCTCCACCGAGGCGTAGGTCCACAGGATCCGCATCGGCGCCGTGGCCGAGGCGTTGCGGAACCGGTGCGGCACGCCCGCGTCGACGTAGGTGGTGTCCCAAGTGGACAGGTGGTGCTCGGCGCCGTCGATCTCCACGATCGCCTCGCCCTCCAGGATCACCACGCTCTCGGGGCAGTTGTGCGTGTGCAGCGGGATGCCCGCGCCGCCGTCGAACAGCGTCTGGCCGTTGAGGAACACCTCGGCGCCCAGGGCCTTGCTCACCAGCGGGATCGTGCGCGCGCCACCGCCGCGGTCGGCCGCGGTCAGCTCGGCCGGGCGCAGCACCACGGAGGGAAACGGCTTCGATTCGCTCATCGGGTTCCTCCGAACCACACGGTCTTCACGTTCACGAACTCGCGGATCCCGTCCGCGCCCAGCTCCCGACCGTAGCCGGACTTCTTGATGCCGCCGAACGGTAGCCGCGGGTCGGAGGCGACCATGCTGTTCACGAACACCGCGCCGGCCTGCAGGCCCTTGGCGAAGCGCTGCGCGCGTTCAGCCGACCGCGTCCACACGGCGGCGCCGAGGCCGAACTCGGTGTCGTTGGCCAGCGCCAGGGCCTCGTCGTCGCCGGAGACGCGGACGATGGCCGCGACCGGCCCGAACGTCTCCTCGTCGAACGCGGCCATGCCCGGCTTCACGCGGTCGAGCACCGTCGGCGCGTAGAAGTAGCCCGGTCCGGCCACGGGCTCGCCCCCGGTTCGCAGCACGCCGCCGGCCGCGACCGTGCGGCGCACCTGGTCGTCGAGCCCGTCGCGCAGGTCCTCGCGCGCGAGCGGCCCGACGGTGGTGCCCGCCTCGGCCGGATCGCCCACCTGCAGCCGTTCGACCGCGGCGGTGAAGGCTTCGGCGAACTCGTCGGCCACGGCCTCGTCCACGATGAACCGCTTGGCGTTGACGCAGCTTTGCCCGTTGTTGAGGAACCGTGCGCGCACGGCCGTCTCGGCGGCGGCCGGCACGTCGGCGTCGGCGAGGACCACGAACGGGTCGGAGCCGCCGAGCTCCAGCACCTGCTTCTTGAGCGCGGCCCCGGCCTGGCTCGCCACGAGCGCGCCGACGCGCGTCGAGCCGGTCAGCGTGACGGCGGCGATGCGGTCGTCGGCGATGAGCTTCGCGACCTCGCCGACGTCGACGAGCAGCGCCCGCACCAGCCCGGCGGGCGCCGAGGCCTTGCGGAACACGTCTTCGATGGCCAGCGCGCAGCCCGGGACGTTGGTGGCGTGCTTGAGGATCGCACCGTTGCCCGCGGCCAGCGCCGGCGCGGCGAAGCGGAAGAACTGCCAGAACGGGTAGTTCCACGGCATCACGGCGAGCACCACGCCGAGCGGCTCGGCCACGACGGACGCCTCGGCCAGCACCGGGCGCTCGGCTAAGTACTCCGCGGCGTGCTCGGCGTAGTGCACGCAGTTGAGCGCGCACTTCTCGATCTCGGCCTCGGCTTCGGCGAGCGGCTTGCCCATCTCTTCGGTGATCAGCCGCGCGTACTCGGCCTTCCCCGCGCGCAGGACCGCGGCCAGCTCGCGCAGCAGCTCCACGCGTTCGGCAAGCGGTTTCTCACGCCACCCCGCCTGCGCGGCCACGGCCGCATCCAGTGCGGCGTCGACCTCTTCGGCCGTGTGCGAGTCGTAAGTGGACAGTGGCTTGCCCGTCGCCGGGTTCACGGATCGGATCATCGGGCACCCACCGGAAGGCCGGTGACGGACTCGGAAACCGCGCCGGCGAACGCTTCGGTGCCGAGTGTGCCGCCGACGTCCGCGGTGCGCGTCGCCGGGTTGTCGAGGACGGAGTCCACGGCGCGGGTCACGAGTTCCGCGCCGGCCACGAGCGCGTCGTTGCCGTCGCGGCGGCCGCGCCAGTCCAGCAGCATCGCCGCGGACAGGATGAGCGACGCCGGGTTGGCCACGCCCTGGCCGGCGATGTCGGGCGCGGAACCGTGCTGCGCCTGGCCGACGCACACGTCGTGCCCGGCGTTGATCGACCCGCCGAGGCCGAGGCTGCCGGACAGCTCGGAGGCCTCGTCGGACAGGATGTCGCCGAACATGTTGGTGGTCACCAGCACGTCGAAGCGCTCCGGGTCGCGCACGAGCAGCGCCGCCGCCGCGTCGACGATCAGCTCTTCCAGCTCGACGTCGGGGAACTCCTGGGCGACCGCGCGCACCTCGCGCAGGAACAGGCCGTCGGAAAGCTTGAGCACGTTGGCCTTGTGTACCGCCGTCACCTTGCCGCGGCGGCCGCGCGCGAGGTCGAACGCCGCCCGCGCGACGCGGGCGGAACCGCGTGCGCTGACCTTGCGCACGGACAGCGCGAGATCGGGGTCGGGCATGAACTCGCCGGTGCCGGCGAACATGTTGCGGTCGGAGTAGAAACCCTCGGTGTTCTCGCGCACGATCACGAGGTCCATGGGCTTGCGCAGGATGCTCAGGTCCTCGCGCGAACGGCACGGGCGCACGTTGGCGAACAGCTCGAACGTGGTCCGCAGCGCGGCGGACGGGTTGATCCCGCCCTGTTCGCGCGGCGGATACTCGTAGTGCGACACCGGGCCGAGCAGCGTGCCGTCGACCTCGGGCACACGCTCGAGGACCGCCTGCGGCAGCGTGGTGCCGTCGGTCGCGAGCGAGGCCAGGCCGATGTCGCGGACCTCGAAGCTCAGGCCGAGCCCGAGCCGCCGATCCGCGGCGCCGAGCACGTCCAGGGTTGCCGCCGTGATCTCCGGGCCGATTCCGTCGCCGGGCAGGACGAGGACTTTCACGGACACTCCTTCCGACTGCGGATTTTCCGACGCTGGTTTTTCACTCTAGCAATATACCATCAATGTAGTGGACGCTTCAGTCTTCACATCCGTTGTAGGATCAGCTACCTTCGACCGCCAAGAGCCTCCCCACCTGTACGGCTCACTTCCCCGCTCGAGGAGATGGCTGCCGATGTCCCTGCTGCTTACCCAGGCCGTGTCCGCGGCCGAAGCGAACCCGACCCCCGAGGTGTGGCGGGTCATCACGAAAATGGCGTACTTCGCCGGTCTGATCGGTTCGATCGGCGGCTGCATGCTGTACCTGATCGTGCTGCGGCCCGTCTTGAGACGGCCGTCGGTCGATCCCGCCGACCGCGCGGTGCTGCAACGCCGCGCCGGCGTCTACTACGCGCTCGTCGGCACGTGGTTCCTTGTCGCGCTGTACTTCCAGATCGCCGGCAAGGGCGCCCGTGTGAAGGGCAAGGAAATCCCGTTCGGCGACGCGCTGTCGCCCGCGGCGATCTGGCGCTTCATCTCGGTGCCGGGCAAGAAGGGCGACTGGATCTCCAGTGGCGCCGAGGCGTTGATCCAGTACGCGCTGTGGGGCCTCGCCGCGATCGTGCTGATGCTGGCGTTCTCCCCGCGGCTGCGGGAAAAGCTCGGCGTGCTCACGCTGACGTCGCTCATCATCAACTTCGTCGCCTACCAGGTCACGCTGCTGCCGACGAACTTCTCCAAGGCCACCGGCGACACCGTCGCCAACTCGCTGCTCGACCACCTGCACGTCTTCTCCATCTCGACGTGGGTCGGCGGTATCGCGGGCCTGGTGATCCTGGCCTTCTCGCGCCGCAGGCTCTCCCTCGGTGCCGGCGACGTGTTCGCGCAGATCTGGACGCGGTTCTCGACGCTGGCGATGGTCGCCGTGGGCTGCATCCTGATCACCGGCCTGTGGCTGGCCTACTCGCTCGTCGGCAGCCCGTCGGAGCTGTTCACCACGAGCTTCGGGCGGTTCCTCGTCATCAAGGTGTCGCTGGTGTTCACGATGATCTGCATCGGCGCGGCCAACGAGTTCGTGATGATGCCGCGCATCGCCCGCGCCCGGGCGGCCGGCGCGGAGGGTTCCGTGTTCCGCCTGGCGCTGCGCACGTTCCCCGTGCTGGTGACGATCGAGGTGCTGCTCGCCGTCGGCGTGCTGTTCGTGCTCTCGTTCCTCACCGGTTCGGCACGCGTCGAGGCCGGCGACCCCGAAGACCCGACGCTGAGCGGCACCGTCATCGGCATCGGCGTGGTGCTGGCGATCCTGATCGCGATCTCTTTCGTGACCACCGCCAAGGTCTCCGACCGCCTGTCCCGCTCGGCGGGGCGCGCCCACGAGGTCGAACAGCGTGAGGCCGTCGCCGCGGAGAGCTGAGCGTCAAGGGCCCATCAGGGAAACGCGTTGGTGTGTCAAGCGTTCGTCGTGCCCATGCCCGCCCCGCCGTCGTCCGGGAGACCTTGAGGGTCCTCGAGAAGAAGGCGGTGGCGGGCATGGGCACGGTGGTTTCCGCGGTGGTGCTGATCGGTCTGTCGGCAGTGCTGGCGCTGGCGTTGCGCGTGTCTTCACGGCGGTGAGCCGCGCGCTCGCCTCAGTAACCGGCGCCCGTCAGTGCGATCGTGCGGTCGGTGTGCGTGGCGAGCAGGGGGTCGTGGCTGGCGACGAGGACGCCCGCGCCCGCGTCGGCGGCCGTGCGGAGGCGCGCGAGGACGACTTCGGCGTGGGGACGGTCCTGGTGCGACGTCGGTTCGTCGGCCAGGACGAGGGTGGGTGCGGTGGCCAGCGCGCGACCGACGGCGGCGCGTTGTTGTTCCCCGCGGCTGATTTCGGTGGGCAGACGGTCGGCGAACTTGGCGAGGTCGAGGGTTTCCAGCAGCTTGGCGAGGTCGGCGTTGCCGCCGGTGCGGGCGGCGAAGGCGAGGTTGTCGGCGACCGTCAGCTCGTCGAACAAGCCGATGGACTGCGGCACGAAACCCAGGTGCTGCCACGGCATTCGCGCCATCGGGACGGCCGGCAGCACCGAACCCGGCGTGACGCTGCCGGTGTCCGGGGTTTCCCAGCCGCCGGCGATCATGAGCAGGGTGCTTTTGCCGGAACCCGAAGGGCCGGTCAACGCGACCAGCTCACCGGGGTGCAGCTCGAAGCTGATCGGGCGCAGCACCTGCGTGCCGCGGTAGGTCTTGGAGACGTCGGTCAGCGTCAGCACGGTCATCGGATGCGTCCGTCCACGAGTTCGATCACGTCGTCGGCCGCGGTGACCAGCTCGGGGTCGTGGGTGGCGACCACGACGGCGTGCCCGAGGACCGCCAGCCGGCGGACGGCGTCGCCGACGAGGTGGGCCGACACGCGGTCGAGCTGGGCCGTGGGTTCGTCGGCGAGCAGCGCGGCGGGGTCGCCGGCGGCGGCGAAGGCGAGGGCGACGCGTTGCTGTTCGCCGCCGGAGAGGCCGCTGGGTCGGCTGTCGCCGCGGTGCCCGAGGCCGAGGGTGGTGAGCAGCTCGCCCGACGGGGTGCCGGTGCCGCGCAGGCGGCCGGCGAGTTCGAGGTGCTCGGCGACGGTCAGGTACCCGAGCAGGTTGTCGACCGGGTTCTGGAAGACGTAACCGAGCCGTTTCCGGCGCAACCCGCGGCGGCCGCGGGCTGACAACGCGGTCGCGTCGACGCCGTCGACCTCGACACGGCCGCGCGCCGGGCGTTCGAGGCAGGCGAGGATCCGCAGCAGCGTCGACTTCCCGGAGCCGGACGGTCCCACGAGCGCGGTGACCCGGCCGCGCGCGGCGGACACCGAAACCTCTTGCAGGGCAACGACATCGTGGGTCGCGGTCCGGTAGGTCTGGTGCACGTCTTCGCACCGCAGGGCGTCAGTTGGTGTCACGCAGCACCTCCGACGGGCGGGCGCGCGAGACGGCGCGCTGGGCGGCGAGAGTGGCCAGCACGGCGGCCAGCAGCGTGGCCGCGGCGAGGCGCGCGGTGAGCGACCACGGCGCGGCGATCAGCGTGCCGGGTGCGGCGGCGGGGTCGAGGTCGTAACCGGCGCTGGTGATGGCGACGGCGATCGCGGCGAAGCCGAGGCCCGCGACGAAGCCGGTGGCCAGCAGGCCGCCGACCTCGTAGAGCAGGGCGCGCCAGTGCGAGCGTGGCCCGATGTCCATGCGCCGCAACAACAAGTACGCGCTGCGCCGCGCCCGGGCCCGCGAATTGAGGTACAGCAACAGTCCCACGAGGACGATCGCGCCGGCCAGCACGGACACCGCCGTCAGGAACAGGAACGTGTAGGTGATCGCCGCGTAGACGCCGTTGGCGGTCACGTCTTGGGCCTGGCTCAGCGTGCCGACGGGCACGTGGGCCGCGGACAGCGCCGGAACGATCCTTCCCGGGTCGCCGCGCAGCCACAGCTCGTGGTGCAGGTTCTCGCCCGCCAGCCGGGTGAGCACGTCGCGGCGGACGAACATCAGCGGGAACCCGGCGCTCTTCCCGGGCAGCTGCGCGACGCTCGTGACGGAGAACTCGACGGTGTGGCCGTTGATCTCCACCGGCGTCGACCCGGAGGTGCCGGGGATCCCGGCCAGCACGCCGGCCGGCGCGTCGGGTGCGGTCAGCCCGGCGATCAGGTCCTCGAGGGCCGGGCCGGGCAGGAGGTTGTCCCAGAACGCGGTGTCGGTGAACGTCGCCGGGTCGACGCCGAGGACGTTGACGGTGGTGCTCCCGACCGTGCCGGAGTCGTAACGCTCGACGAAACTCGACGGGAACCCGGGCGGCGCCTGCGCGGGTCCGGTCAGGTCGACGACCACGTCGGTGCCGACCACGAGCTGGCCCTCGGCGTGCAGCGTGCGCTCGACCGACCCGGTGACCGTGGTCGCGTACACCGACAGCGCGATCGGGATCGCCGTCGCGGCGATCAGCACGGCCGCGGCGGCCGGCGCGGACGCGAGCCTTCGCCACGACAGGAACGCGACCGCTCGCGACAGCGACACCGGCCGCAGGCGCACCACGGAGAACCGGACGACGCGCGCGGCCAGCAACGCCAGCCCGATCACCAGCAGCAGCGGCACCACGATCAGCCGCGGCGGGATCCGCGCGACGGTCCCCGCCGCACCCACTCTCGCCGCCGGGTTATCACCGAGCGCGAAAGAGCAGACCATCGCGGCGCCCAGCGGCAGCAGCTCCCACGGCCAGTTGCGCCGGCGGGTGGTGCGCGCGTCGAACAACGCGGTGATCCGGCGGCCGCTCGACACGGCGATCGCGCCCAGCGTCACCACCAGCGCGGCGGCGGCGCCGAGTACCGATCCGGCCAGCGCGCCCGGCGTGACGAGCGGGCTCGGCCCCAGCGCCGCCACCAGGTAGCGCGCGAGGAACCAGCCCGCGGCACTGCCGAGCACCACGATCGTGCCGACCTCCAGCACCGCCTTGCCCACCAGCGCGAACGGTCCCACCCCGCGCGACGACAGCACCGCCAGCTCGGCGCGGCGCCGGTCCACCCAGAACGAGCCGGCCGCCGCCGCGATCACCAGCCCGGCCAGCGCCCCCACCGCGCCCATCGGCACGACGGTGGTCGCCAGCTGCGTGGTCACCTGGTCGGCGCGGACCACCATGCCGCCGAGGGAAGACGTGTACTCCGTGCCGCCGAAGCGGTGGAACGCCTGCCCGAGCGGGTCGGTGGGATTCTCGGTGCGGGCGCGGACGTGTTCCAGCCCGGCCACCACGGGTGGCGCGCTCGCCGTGGTCATCCCGGTGGTGTCGACGGAGCTCTCCACCAGGTTCTGCACGCCGGAGTCGCGGGTGGCGATGTGGAAGAAGTCGTCCGGCGACACGAGCGCCACCGGGTACGTGCCGGCGTTGGACAGCGGGCTGCCGCGGTAGAGGCCGACGAGGCTGCACCAGTACTGCTGGTCCGGCAGCGAACGCAGGTCGCGGTAGATCCCGGCCACGCGCATCGTCGACGTGCTGCCGCCACCCGGCGCGGTGGCTTTGCCGCTGGGCTTGAGGTCGTTGCGGGAGCCGCCGCGGACGGTCACGAGGTCGCCGGCGTGGAGGTTCTTGAGCGCCGCGAACTGGTCCGGCAGCCAGATGCCCGGCCCGGTCCCGCGCTGGACCACCTGGATGTGGTTCTGGAAATCGGTGCGCGAGATGAGGTTGACGACCGTCTGCTCGGAGTGCGCCGGCGGGCCCGTCGCCGCTTCCACCGACGCGCCGGAGACCAGAGTCGACACCGGCGCCGAGGCTCGCGGCACCTCGGCGGTGGCCTGGCCGGCCAGCTTCGCGCGCGTGTCATACAGGGCTTTGCCGACCGCCGCGGGCACAGCGGGGTCGCGCTGCTGCATCGGCAGGCCGCCCTGCCACTGCGCGCCGACCGCCCATTCGCACGCGAGGGAGGTCTGCTGCTGCAGCGTCGCGTTGCCCGCCGCCGAAAGGAACAGTGCGACGGCCGTGGCGGGCAACGCCACCAGAACCGCGGCCGCCGCGACGGCGATCACCACCGCCGGATTGCGCCACCCCGTCCGCACGGCCCGCGACCACGGCGTGGGCAACCCCCTCCTCGGCATGTCGAGGAGTTTCACACAGGCGTTTGCCCGTCAGGGCGCGCCGAGATCGTTTCGAAACGGCGTGCTGGCCGACCGCACCCGTGCGGCGACGGGCTGTGGCGGAATCCCGCTCAGCGGGCCGGTTCGGGGTGCGCGAGCCCGTCGGGGGCGCAGTGCGAGCACACGCCGGTGAGGATCGGAGCGCTCGTGGCTTCGGCCGTGCCGACGGAGTCGAGGCGGCCGCAGTTGGTGCACAGAAGGTGGCCGTGTTCGGGCCCGGTCAGCTCGTAGCGCTGGGCCACGCCGACGGTGTCGAAGCGGCGGACGAGCCCGGCGGACACCCCGGTGGCGAGCACGTCGTGGATCGCCCGGGTGGAGGCGAAGCGGAGGCGGTCGCGGACGTGGGGGAGCAGCTCGGCGACGGTGGTGTGCGGCTGCTCGGCGAGCGTTTCGAGCACGACCTGGCGGGCGGTGGTCACGCGCAGGCCGGCGCGGCGCAGGCGGGCCCCGGCGTCGACGTGGCCGGGCGACGGCTGGGGGAGCGTGGGAGTCGGCACAACACCTTTGTAGTGCCTAGAGTTGATGGAGTCAATTGTCTGATGGAGTCAAGTGTGGGTTACTCAGCGGCGTAACGGCAGGTGGGGAAGGGTTTCGGCGGGCCGTGTGAGCTTCTCCACGCCAGACTTGATGCAGTCCATTCTGAGGTACGCTGCGGCCATGGATGCGTTCGGGGTGCGGTTGCGCCGGGTAGGGCTGCGCAACACGCCGCAGCGGCGAGCGGTGCTGGCCGCGGTCGAGCGGCACCCGCATTCGACGGCGGCCGAGCTCGCCGTGGACCTCGAAGCCGACGGCGCGGCCGGCGGGCTCTCCCGTCAGGGCCTGTACAACGTGCTCGAAGACCTCGTCTCCGCCGATCTGCTGCGTTCGCTGGAACCCGCGGGCTCGCCCGCGCGCTTCGAACCGCAACGCCACGACAACCACCACCACCTCGTGTGCCGCGGCTGCGGCGCGATCCAGGACGTGCCGTGCGCCGTCGGCGCCCCGCCGTGCCTCGACCCGGTCACCGCGCCCGGCTTCCGCGTCGAAGCGGCCGAAGTGACGTGGTGGGGCGTGTGCGACACGTGCGCTGCAGCCGAGCCGCATCTGTCCACAACGGACTGACGGCAGCGGGCGCTAGTCGTCCGGCTGCGCCCGCAGGTGGCGGCGCAGGGTCTCGTCGCTGCCCAGCCCGCTGCGCCGTGCGGCGGCGGCCACGGTTTCGCCGCTCATGACCAGCGCGATCGCCGCTTCCCGGCGCACGGCGGCGACGTAGGTGGCCGGCGTCTGGCCCGTGCCTTCCTTGAACAGCCGCGACAGGTGGCGCGTGCTGAGGCCCGCGCGCTGCGCCATGCTCGTGAGGCAATGGTCGCCGGCCGGGTCGGCGGCGACCTCGTCGCAAAGCTCGCGGACGATGTCGCGGCGCGGGCGCGGAGTGCGGGCGGGCACGGAGAGCTGGGGCTGCGCGCCGCGGCGGCGCATGAAGACCACCAGCTCGCGGGCGATCTCGTGGGCCAGGACGTCGCCGGCGTCCTCCTCCACCAGTGCGAGGGCGAGGTCGATGCCGGAGCTGACGCCGGCGGAGGTGAGCACGCGGCCGTCGCGCACGTAGATCGCCTCGGGGTCGACCTCGACGCCGGGGTAGCGCTGCTGCAGCGTGTCGGCGTGGCGCCAGTGGGTGGTGGCGCGGCGGCCGTCGAGCAAACCGGCGGCACCGAGCGCGAAGGCGCCCGCGCACACCGACGTCACGCGCCGGGCACCGCGCGAGAGGTGCCGGATCGAGGTGAGCAGCTCGTCGTTCGCGCCGGGTTTCACCAGGCACTCGCCGCCGGGGACGACCAGCGTGTCGACGTCGGTGACCTCGGCCGCGGCCCGGTCGACGCCGATGCGCAGGCCGCTCGACGTGGTGATGTCGCGCCCGTCCGGGGAGCACATCGTGACGACGTAGCCGGTGCCGAGCTCGGCGGCGACGTCGAACACCTCCAGTGGCCCGGTCACGTCGAGCAGCCGGACGCCGTCGAACACGAGGACGGCGACCGGGACCGGCGGTCTCGACAGGCCCACCCCGCGAATCTACGACGGCCCCCCGCGACAGGAAAGGGCCGGATGTGTGGGCTGCGTGTCCGCTTCCAGTCGGTTACGCGGTGTTAGCTTTTCCCCGGACGACGCGAAGGCGGTGCCCAGGATGAAGCTGCAACACGGTCTCGGCGGTCTCGAAGGCCTCGAGGGTTTCCCGTTGGACTACGAGAAGCGCGTGTTCGTCGAAGACTGGGAGAAGCGGATCTTCGGCATCCACACGGCGATGATGGGCCTGAGCGCGTCGCTGCGCGACTCCGTCCCCGGCTACGACCTCGACGCGGTGCCCACTACGTTCCGCACCACGTGGACGTGGGCCCACCTGCGCGCGGGCGCGGAGGCGATGCACCCGTTCGAGTACTTCAAGTTCCGCTACTACGAGAAGTGGCTGGGCGGCATCAGCGCGTACCTCGTCGAGCAGGGTTACCTGACGCAGGAGGAGCTGGACGCCGCCACGGAACGCTTCCGCGAGCAGCCGCAGGCGCAGCTGCCGGACCGCGACGCCGAAGCCGTCGACGAGCAGGTGCTCGACTACCTGCGCCGCGGCGACACCCCGAGGCGCGGCCCGGCCACGCCGGCGTTCGCGGTGGGCGACGAGGTCGTGGTGCGCAACCCGCCGGCCACGGAGCACACCCGGCTGCCCGGTTACCTGCGCGGGCACCGAGGCCGCGTGGAGCGGGTGTTCGAGGGCAACTACTCGTACTTCGTCTCGACCGGCGGCGACGGGCTCGGGGAGCCGATGTCGGTGTACATCGTGCGGTTCGAGCCCGAGGAGCTGTGGGGCGAGGAAACCGAACGCGCGGCCGGCCCGCTGTACGCCGAGCTGTACGAGACCTACTTGTCCGCCGGATCGACGAGGGACGGAAACCGATGAGTGAGCTGTTCGCCTACCCCGACGACCGCGAGGAGGCGAGCGCCGCGCAGGTCAAGGCGCTCGAGGCGCTCCTGATCGAGAAGGGCGTGATCACCGGGTCCACTGTGGACAAGGTGCTCGGCTACTTCGAGTCGGAGATGACGCCGCTCAACGGCAAGAAGATCGTGGCCCGCGCGTGGGTCGACCCGGAGTTCGCGCGGCTGCTGGCCACCGACACCCCGAAGGCGATCGCGCAGCTGGACCTGCCCGAGGGCATGGCCGGCGCCGAAGGCGAGCACATCGCGGCTGTGGTCAACGAGCCCGGCGTGCACAACCTGGTGATCTGCTCGCTGTGCTCGTGCTTCCCGTGGCCGGTGCTCGGGCTGCCGCCGTACTGGTACAAGGACCCGGTGTTCCGCGCCCGGGCAGCGCGCGAGCCGCGTGTGGTGCTGGCCGAGCTGGGCGTGGAGCTCGACGACGACACCGAGGTGCGCGTGTGGGATTCGAGCGGCCACTCGCGGTGGTTCGTGGTGCCGGCGCGGCCTTCGGGGACGGAGGGCTGGAGCGAGGAACAGCTCGCGGAGCTCGTGACGACGGAGTCGATGATCGGCGTGGCCCTCGCGGGCCCGGCGGCGTGAGGGGGCGGGCGTGGCGATCGACATCAGCACGCTGAACTACGACGAGTCCGGGCACGTCAAGTTCCACTCGTCGTGTTCGACGGACCTCGAGCAGCCCGTGTTCGACGCGGAGTGGCAGCGGCGCGCGTTCGGTCTGGCGGTGGCGCTGTCGGAGTTCGGACACTACGCGTGGGAGGACTTCCAGCGCGAGCTGATCGCGGCCATCGGCTCGTGGCAGTCCGCACCCGACGACGAAAAGGGCCGCTGGGAGTACTACCAGCACTGGGTGACCGCGCTCGACACCGTCGTCCGGCGCCACGGCCTGCTCGAAGAGGGGTACGTCAACCCCGAGGACCGCGACTGAGCGTTCGCCTAGACTTCCTCCTCACCGGGCGAGCGGGGCCCCGCTGCCGGACGACGCGGAGGAGGCGGCAGGGTTGGTCAGCCGGGCCGAGAAGAACGAATCGAACCCCGACCTGGGCGTCCTCGCCGGGCGGCTGCTCTTCGCCGTGCAGCACGAGCTCTTCACGTCCCTGGCCGCCCAGGGCTTCGCCGACCTCCACCCCCGCCACGGCGCCGTGCTCGCCTACCTCGACACCGAGGGGGTCCGGGCCACCGAGCTGTCCCGCCTTTCGGGGCAGCACAAACAGGTGATCGGGACGATGATCGACGAGCTGGAGGCCCTCGGGTACGTCCAGCGCCGCCCGGATCCCGCCGACCGCCGCGCGAAGCTGATCTGCCCGACCGAGCGCGGGCTGGCGGAGATGCGCGCGGCCGGCCGGATCATGACGGCTCTGCAGGAACGTCACGCGCGCCGGCTGGGGCGTGAGGTGTACACGCAGTTCAAGACGGTGCTGCAGGACGTGGTGGAGCACCAGCGGAAACGCACCGTGTGACGCGGTCAGCCGATCCGGTGGGGCCCGGTCCAGCCGGGGTTTCCCCGGGTGACGAAGGAAACCCACGCGTCGTGGGTGCTCCGGGCGAGGTCCGCGGGTGGTTCGCCGGGGCCGAGCAACGCGTGTTCACCGCGCAGGCCGGGCAGATCGACACAGTCGAAGACGAACGGCAGCTCCACGCAGTGGCACGCCCCGAGGCGGCCGCCGAACGCCGGTGACCGCCAGCGGAAGTCGTAGGTCCAGGTGCCCAGGTTTTGGTTGGCTTCCCGGAAGGCATCGGTCATCAGCCGGGTGAGGAGCTGCTCGGGATCGTCGTGGGGGTGCGTTTCCCGGCAGCGCGCGATGCGGGCTTCGGGATCGGGGAAGCGTCGCCGGGCGCCCCGCAGGAGGTCGGCTTCGGTGGTGTCGAAGGCGAAGGGGATCGAGTAGAGGTTGGCTTCTTCGGCGTTGGTGCCGGCGAGGAGGCCGATGTCGCCGCGGAGGCCGTCGGCGGGTTGGCGCGTCAGGAGTTCGCCGTCGAGGACGGGCTTGAACGGGCTGCTGCCGAGTGACGGGTCGAGGAAGCCGTGCTCCGGCTTGAGCTGCTCGGCCAGGTCGAGGATGCGCTCGTCGCCGAGGTCCGCCAGCGCGGCGGCCGTGGCGGGCGCACCGAGGGCCGCGCCGAACGCTCGTGTGGTGAGCGCCGCGCGTTCGGGCGGGTGGCAGCACAGGGCGTGGCCGCTCTGGCTGATCCCGCGCCGGAACAGATCGGTCGGCGTGGTCATCAGGGCGAGCACCAGCATGGCTCCGGCCGACTGTCCGCCGAGAGTGACGTTCCCGGGGTCCCCGCCGAAGTGCGCGATGTTCGCGTTGATCCACCCGAGCGCGGCCAGCACGTCGAGCAGCCCGCGATTGGCGGGCGCGCCGGGCAGGTCGAGCCAGCCGATCGCGCCGAGCCGGTAGTTCACGGTGACCAGCACGATCCCGTCGCGGGGGAAGGCGTCGGTGGCGTACACGGGCGCGTGGCCGGTCCCGGTGGCGAAACCCCCGCCGTGGAGGAAAACGAGCACGGGCAGGTTCCGCGTACCGGGATCCGGCGTGGACACGGTGAGGCTGAGGTACTCGCCCGGCGCCGTCGTCGTGCCGAGAACCGGCGACAGATCGGCCCGCCCGAACGGCCGCATCCGCTGGGGCGCGGTGGCTTTCGCCGCGCCCCGCACCCCGTCCCATCTCGGCGGCCCCGGCGCGGCGAACCGCCCCGCCCCGACCGGCGTCGGCGCGTACGGAATCCCGGCGAACGTGACGCCGTGCGCGCTCCGGTGGCCGAGCACCTTGCCCGAGGCGGTGCGGACGATGGTCACCGGTGCGGCCTCAGCGCAGCGCGTCCTGCAGCGCGGCCAAGCCCACCGGGCCCACCGAGAGAGCGTCGTGGTGCCACTGCCGCAGCGAGAAGTCCGGGCGGGAAGCCGCTTCGGCGCGGGCGGTGAGCCAAGCTCGTTCCCCCAGCTTGTACGCGATCGCCTGGCCCGGCCAGCCGAGGTAGCGCACCACCTCGGGGTGGACGCGGTGCTCGGCCGCCAGCCCGCGTTCGTGGAGCACGCGGCAGGCCGTGTCGAAGTCCCAGCGGGAACCGTCGGGCAGCGGCAGGTCCAGGTGCGCGCCGATGTCGATGACGACGCGGGCGGCGCGTGTGGCCGAACCCGCGAGCATGCCGAGGCGGGTGCCGGGCTGGGTGTACCAGCCGAGCTCGTCGGCGAGGCGCTCGGCGTAGAGCGCCCAGCCCTCGGCGTGGCCGCTGACGGAGTGCACGCGGGCGAAGCGGCTGACGCGGTCGGCGGCGAGCTTCGCGGTGCCGATCTGCAGGTGGTGGCCCGGCACGCCCTCGTGGAACACCGTGGTCAGCTCGGACCACACGGCGAAACGCGAGCGTCCGCCCAGCGGCCACCACGTGCGGCCCGGCCGGACGCCGTCCTCGCTCGGGCCGGTGTAGTACGGCGCGCCCGAGCCGGAGCCGTGGGCGATGGTCACGTCGATGGCGCGCAGGGGTTCCGGGATGTCGAAGTGGGCGGCCGCATCGGCCATCGCGCGGTCGTGGGCGGCGCGCAGCCAGTCCACATAGGCCGGTTCACCGTCCACAAAGTACTGCCCGTCGAGCAGCGCCATGGCCTCCGCGACCGAAGCGCCCGGACGAACCTGCGCCGCCTCCGCCGCCAGCTCCTGCTCGATGCGGGCCAGCTCGGCCCAGCCCCACTCGTACGCCTCGGCCAGGTCGATGTCGGCACCCAGGCTCAGGCGCGCGCCCGCCGCGTAGCGCTCGGCACCGACGCCCTCGACGGTGGTCGCGCGCGGCGCGTAGTCCTCGCGCAGGAAGCGGGCCAGCTCGGCGTAGCCGCGGTGGGCGGCCTCGGCGGCGGAGCGCAGGTCGAGGGCGAGCGGGCCGTCGCCGTACGAAGCCACGAGGGCTTCGTGGACGCCGGCGAACCGGTCGGCCTGTGCCGCGGTCTCCAGGGCCTGGCGGCGCGCGGCGACGAGGCCGCGGTCGAGGCCCGTGCGCAGCGACGTCTGCCAGGCCGCCAGCATCGTCTCGACGCCGGCCAGGCGCACGCCGATCACGTGCCAGTCGTCGTCGGCGGTGCGCGGGAGCATGTCGACGGTGTCGCGCAAGGAAGTCAGCACGCCGAACTGGGCTTTCACGGTGCGCAGGGGCTCGCCGAGGTCGTGCCAGGCGAGCTGCGCCTCGAGCCGTTCCTTGAGGTGCGCGCCCGCGATGCGGTCCTCGGCCGACTCGGGGGTGAGCGTGGCCAGGGTCGCGAGCGTCCGCCGCGCTTGATCGGCGCGGGCGTCGAACCCGTCGGGCGAGAAGTCGGTGAGCGTGGCGGCGTCGGGGGTGGTGATCCCGCGCATCGTCGCCGCCACGGGGTCCAGGGCGGCTTCCGCGGTCACGTGGTCGTCGGAGAGCTGGAAGATCGGCGTCACCCGGCTCACGCTATACCCGCTCCGCGAAGCCGGTGTGAACTTCACGAAGCCACACTGCTTGGCGAGAACACCGGTGACCACTAGGATCCCGCCATGCACTCCGTGGTGATCCTGGCTCTCGACAAGGTCGTGCCGTTCGATCTGGCCACGCCCATCGAGGTGTTCACCCGCACGCGCCTGCCCGACGGCCGCGCCGCCTACCAGGTGCGCGTGTGCGGTCCGGCCGAGGAGATCGACGCGGGCGCCTTCACGATCCGGCCACGGCACGGCCTCGAAGCCCTCGCCGAAGCGGACACGATCATCGTCCCCGGCCGTGACGAGCTCGAAGAGGTGCCCGCCGACGTCGTCGATGCCCTGTGTGCAGCCGCGGCTAAGGGCACGCGGATCGCGTCCATCTGCTCCGGCGCGTTCATCCTCGCCGCCACCGGCCTGCTCGACGGGCAGCGCGCCACCACGCACTGGGTCGCCGCGCCGCAGCTCGCCGCGGGCTACCCGGCGATCGAGGTCGACCCGGACGTGCTCTACGTGGACAACGGCAGCATCCTCACCTCGGCCGGCGCCGCCGCGGGCCTCGACCTGTGCCTGCACCTCATCCGCCGCGACCACGGCTCCGCGGTCGCCGCCGACGCCGCCCGCCTGTCGGTGATGCCGCTCGAACGCGAGGGCGGCCAGGCACAGTTCATCGTCCACGACCCGCCGCCCACCCCGCGCGGCTCGGTGCTCGAACCGGTGCTGCGCTGGCTCGACGAGAACTGCGCGAAGGACCTCACGCTCGACGACATCGCCGCCCACGCCGGCATGAGCAGCCGCACCCTCAACCGCCGCTTCCGCGAACAGACCGGCACCAGCCCGTTGCAGTGGCAGCTGCGCGCCCGCATCCGCCAGGCGCAGCACCTGCTGGAAGCCACCGACCACGGCGTGGACCGCATCGCGGGCCAGGTCGGCTTCGGCTCGCCGACGTCGTTCCGCGATCGCTTCAAACGCATCGTGGGCACCAGCCCGCAGGCCTACCGCGGCAGCTTCCAGCGGCGCTGAACACTGGAAACCGGCCGGACGCGACGGCGACCGCCGCGCCCGGCCGGGGGATCAGTGCGGCAAGCCGGTCAGTTCCGAGAGCTCGCCCCGGCCGGCCAGGCCGTAGGTCAGCTCCGTGATCCGATCGGCCGTCTCCGCGGAGACCACGCGGGTGGCGTTGAGGCGGAACTTCGTGGCCGGCTCCTCGGCCGACAGCGGGTTGTCCGGCCCGCCGCGGTTCACGTCCACGCGTTCCTCCACGTCGGTGCCGTCGGTCAGCCGGGCACGCAGGACGGCGGGGAACTGGTGCGGGAAGATCTCGTCGCACCGCGAGTCCGGCACGCACGTCACCTTGGCCGCCAACGCGAGCCGCTCGGGGTCCGCCGCCGCGGAGTCGGTGAAGTCCTCGTGGAACACGCCCAGCCCGCCGCCGCCGAGGAACGCCGCCGCGACCGTGTAGGGGCCGGAGAACGCCGCGTGGTAACCCGACTTCGGGTGGACCTTGTCCTCGCGCGGCTCGCCGATGGTGCGCAGCACGGCCGTGGGCGCGCCGAGCTCCAGGCTGACGATCGAGGCCGGATCCACGCCCCGGGCCCGCAGCCGGCGCGCGGCGTCGATGCCCGCGTGCGTGAAGTGGTTGCAGGGATACGGTTTGAAGAAGATCCCCGGCAGCTCCCAGTCGGTGCCGAGGCCGGTCACGATCTCGTCGACGTGGGCCTGGTCCCCGCAGAACGCCTGCAGGAACCCGAACCGGCCCTCCAGTACGGTGGGCGGACCCGTGATGCCGTGCCGTGCCATCCCGGCGGCCGTCACCGCCGCGTGCGCGGCCCAGCCGCAGTGCACGCGCTTCACCGTGCCGCCGGTGCGGTTGGCCTCCAGCAGACCGGACCCCATGCTGGCCGCGATGCCGATGGCGTCGGCGATCCCGGCTTCGTCCACATCGGACAGCATCGCGGCGGCGGCCGCGGCGCCGAGGGCACCGCAGATCGCCGTGGCGTGCAGGCCGTGCTCGAAGAAGACGGAGTTGCCGAGCTCCTCGGCGTACCCCCCATGCCGAGCCGCACGGTTGGGGCGCTTTTACCCCTACCCAACCGCCGTCCGACAACACAACAAAACCCGCACCCAGACCCGCCCCGGCACCCTGATCCGAAGCCCCCTGTAACACACTCCAGCTTCGGGGTGCACTCCCAACGCAAGCCGCCCTGCGGGGGACCGCGTCACCACGAGGACAACACGCCCTGCGAGGACAGAATCACCGCCCCGAAGAATCCCCGGATTCCCTCAACCAAGCCCAGCTGTGCCGTATCTCCTCCGCGGCATCCCGCACCAACACCCGATACCTCCCCACCACCTCGGGCGTAAACCGATACTCCGGCCCGCAAACGCTGATCGACCCGTGGATCTCCCCATCCGGCCCGAACAGCGGCGCCGCCACTGATCCCGCGCCCGGTTGCCGTTCCCCCAACGACACAGCAACCCCTTCACGAGCGGTCTCCACCAGCACCGCCCGCAAATCATCCGCTGCCGTAATCGTCTTCTCCGTCAACGCAGGCAACTCCCGCCCCAGCACCGCCGCCCGCCGCTCCTCCGGCAAGAACGCCAGTATCACCTTCCCCGACGACCCGGCATGCAACGGAAACCGCCGTCCGATGTCGACAGTCATCTTGATCTCCCGAGGGCTCTCGAACTGATCGAGATACACTCGCTCATCCCCGACCAGCCCCGACAACGTCGTCGTCTCGCCCGTCTCATCCCGCAACCGCCGCAACACCGGCGTCGCGACAGTCCGCGCATCGAACCGCCGCAACGCACTCGCCCCCAACGCCACCGCCGCCGGGCCCAGCCGGTACCCGGCCACCCCCGGATCGGTCGCGAGCATCTCCCGCGACACCAGCGACTGCAGGATCCGATGCACCACCGCCTTCGCCAGCCCGAGCTCCCGGCTGATCGCACTCACCCCCAGGTACCGGGGCCCGCCGGTGAAAAGCAGCAGCACGTCGGCGACCCGCGCGGCCGCTTCCGTGCCGGCGTTGTCGGACGAAGCTGCGGGCTTGCGCCCGGCGGTACTCTGGGTACTCAAACCGGTAATCCTCGGAATTCTGGTTGTGTTCCGCTGATGGGAACGTGGGTGAACTGCGCGCTGGCGCCCACTTTACCGGTTCCGAGGAGTTTCGGGACCACCCCGTTCCGGTCAGCGATACGGCAGCACTCGGGCGAGGGCCGCGACGGCCGTCGCGGGGTCCGGGCCCGCGGGGATGAACACCACGTGGCCCGCGCCGGCGGCCTCGAGCTCGGCGAGCCGGGCCCGGGCGTCGGCCGGGGTGCCGACCACCGCCAGCTGGTCCACCCACGCGTCGGGCAGCGCCGCCGCGAACTCCTCCCGTGACCCGGCTGCCTTCCGCAGCGCCGCGAACTCCGCGGCGAACGGCAATGGCGCGAGGTGCGGCGCCCAGTCCGGCTCGCCGATCGCCGTGAGCGCCTTCCTGGCCAGCGCCCGCGCCTGGTCGGGGGAGTCGTCGACGGCCGCGACGTTGTACGCGACCAGTTCGTGCTCCGTCCCGACGATCTCCCGCACGGCCCGCAGGTACTCCGGCGTGACGGGCTCCGCCAGGATCGTCCCGTCCGCCACCTCGGCCGCGAGCGCCAGCGACTTCGGCCCGCGCACACCGGCGTACAACGGCGGCACGACCTTCGGCGGGCTCTGCAGCCGGACGTCTCGCAGGTGCACCTCGGCGCCGTCGAAGCCGACGCGCTCGCCCGCGAGGATTCCCCGGACGGCGGTGAAATACTCGCGCAGAAGCGTCAACGGGCTCCCCGGCCACGCCCCGGCCTGCTGCAGCCACGCCGGCATCCCGTGCCCGATCCCGGCCAGCAGCCGCCCCGGGAACATCGCGGCGAGCGTGGCCACCTCCATCGCGGCGAACGCGACGTTCCGCGCCGCGGCGGGCAGAACCCCGATGCCGACCTGGATCCGCTCGGTCTTCGCGAGCGCCACCGCCGCCTGCGCGATTCCGCCGCGGAAGAAGCAGTCCTCGACCACCCACAGCTCGTCGAACCCCAGCTCCTCGGCGCGCTGCGCGTACGCGACGAACTGGGCGACGTCGAGATCCGGCGGTGCGAAGAGACCGATCTTCACGGCGGGGTCCTCCCGAACGTTCCACGGCTGAGGTGTCTTTTGTACTCGCTGTCCGGAGCAAGCGGCCATCCGTCTTGACACCTTGATCAACTTCGGAAAAAGTTCGCCGGGTGAAGGGAAAAACACTACGTGTGATCTTCGCGTTCGCGCTCGTGGTCTTCGGGATCGCCGCCGCGGCACCGGCGGTGTCGGCCGCGCCAGGGCGCACGCCCGTCGTCCTGTTCCCGGCGTTCCGCCTCAGCAAGCTCGAGGTCACGGTGCACAACCAGACCACGGACGCGTGGTGCCCGCGGTCGGGGTCGTTCACCGACTGGTTTCACAACGACCACCCGAGCACCACGTTCAGCCAGGTTTGCCAGGACGAGCTGCTGACACTGCGCTACGACTCCGACCCGTTCGTCCCGATGGCGAAACGGTTTTCCGAGCAGCCCGGCGTCGACGTGGCGGTGCTCGGCTACGGCACGACCGCCAGTGCGCCGTTCTACGAGCCGCTCTACCGCACCCTCGAGGCGCACGGCTACCACCGCGACCAGGACATCCGCGTGGCCGGCTACGACGCGCGGCTCACCCCGGACCTCGGCGGCTTCGTGCAGCGCACGAAGGCCCTGATCGAGCAGACCTACCGGGACAACGGCAACCGGCCCGTGCGGCTGGTCGGCCACTCGAACGGGCCGCTGTACGCGCAATACCTGCTCACGCACACCAGCCGCGCCTGGCGAGCCCGCTACATCCAGGGTTTCACGTCGCTCGCGGGCAACCTGCCGGGACAGGGGCTGCTGTACGCGACCGTCTTCACCGGGCTGAACATCCAGGACTTCACCAACCCGACGACCCCGGACAACGCCCGGAGCAGCGCCGGCATGTACCTGACCGCGCCCAGCACCTACATGAGCGCCTCCGACCCGAAGGTCTTCGGTGTCCGGGAGACCGTGCTGGTGGACCAGTCCACCGGCCGCTCGTACACGCCGGATGACTACGCACGCCTCTTTGCCGACGCGCACCTGCCCGTCGCCGAGCAGCTCGCGAACCACTACGTCGGTTTCGTGAAGTTCACCGATCCCGCGCATTTCCCGGACGTCGACGTGACGGCGGAGAAGGGCTCCGGCGTCCCGACCGTGGTCGGCGCGCGCCTGCCGGACCTCACCGTCGGCCAGGTGGCCGGCCCGCCCTCGACCACGATCACGCGCGACGGCGACGGCAACCAGGAAGACCTCACCAACGAGGCGACCCGCGTGTGGCAGGGCATGTCGTGCTGCTCGTACCGGCTCGACGACAACCCCGGGGTCGACCATTTCTCCTTGCCCGGCAACGAGAACGTGCTCGCCCGGCTGCTCGCCGACCTCGGGGTGCGCCGCTGAGCCGGCCGGGTCCCCGCGCGTCAGGAAGGTTCGTCCGCCGGCGTCTCCTCCGGCCAGTCGAGGCCGGCTTCGGTGATCAGTGTGTCGAAGATCGGTGTGTCGGGCTGCGTCATGTCGGGGCCACCACGTCGATGATCGCGTCGGCACGGACCCATTCGCCGGTCTCGTGGGTGCCGTCGGCCTGGACGGGGACCCAGGTGACGTCGGTGTCGGTGTCGAGCACGGGCGGGCCGGTCACGATGCCGCGCCGGCACAGGCGCTGGGGGCCGGGCTTGCGCTTGCCCGGCAGGTAGGTGACGCGGTGGCCGCGCACCAGTGGTTCCTCGGTCATGGTTCCCCTCCTCGTGGTGTTCCCCTGCGTTTCCCTCTCAGGCCGGAAGTTCGTCGTTGACCTCCGCGAGCCCCGCGGTCACGACCCGGCACGGCGCGCAGGCCGCGAGGTGCCCGCCGATCACTGTCGAACGCCGCTGCGACAGCCCGCCGCGCACCCACGCACCCAGGTTGCGGCGCGCCTCGGCGCAGTACGGGTCTTCCGCGTGCGGCACCTGGACCTGCAGGTACGCCTGGCGCAGGCCCTCGCGCGCCCGCCCGGCGAGCACGGAGGCGCCGTTCGGCGAGACGCCCAGCAGCAGCGCGGCCTGCGCGGTCGAGTCGCCTTCTGCGGCCGTGCGCCACAGGACCGTTCGCCACCGGCCGGGCAACGTGCAGTAGGCCGACCAGACGAGGTCGATGTCGGACCGTCGCACCGCTTCTTCCTCGGCCACCGCCCGCGCGCCGGCCGGCTCGGGAACGGTTTCGCACAGGTCGACGCGGTTGTGGAGCCGGCTCCAGCTCGCGGCGAGGTTCCGCATCGTGACGATCAGGTACGGCCGCGCGTTCTCCCGCGGCCCGCCGCCGGCGCGCACGGTGGTGATCACCCGGATGAACGCCTCGGCGACGAGGTCGTCGCGCTCCGCCGGCCGGTGGCTCAAGCGCACGGCCGTGCGGCGCATCGGCTCCACGTGCCGGCGGTACAGCGCCCCGCTCGCGTGGACGTCACCGGCGCGGACGGCCGCGAGCAGCACCGGGTCCGGCGGCTCGTCGTCCACGCAACTTCCCACGCGGTTCTCCAGGGTCGTATGGACACTCTCCGTAATAATACTGACCGTGTTCAACAAGCACTCAAAGTAACAGGTACAGAAGTGTACCCGATATCGCGGCGAGCGCTACACTTCCCGCCGATGACGTCCCCGGGCTCCTCCCACAAGGCTGACGGCCGGGCGGCGCGCTGGGCGGGCCAGCGGGAACGTCGCCGTCGTGAGTTCGTCGAGGCCGGGCTGCGCGCCATCGCGCGCCACGGGCCGGACGTGTCCACCGAGCAGATCGCCGAGGAAGCGGGCGTCGCGCGCACCCGGTTGTACAAGCACTTCGCCGACGCCACCGACCTGCAGTGCGCCATCGCCGACCGCGCGGGCGAGCTGATCACCGCCGAGTTCGCGCCCCTGTGGGACCCGCCCGGCACCCCCATGCAGATGATCCGCGGCGCGATCGGCGCCCACACGCGCTGGCTCGCCGACCACGCCCACCTCTACCGCTACCTCACGCAGGTTTCCGGCCGCCCCGGCACACGCGACGTCGTCGCCGACGTGAAGACCGCCATCGCGCGCCAGCTGACCGCGCTGTTCGAGCGCTACCTCACCGCGTACGCCATGGACACGCGCGTCGCCGACACCATCGCCTTCGCCCTCGTGGGCCTCGTCGAGTCCAGCACCGCGCGCTGGCTGGAAAACCCCCGCGGCCTCGACCAGGCCGACCTGGCCACTCTCCTGGCCCGCTGGACCTGGCACATCCTCGACGACGCCCTCCGCGCCGGCGGCATCACCCTCGACCCGGACGTGCCGCTACCGAAAAGCGTTGCCGGGCGGGGGGATTCTTGAGTCCCTTGTGGATGGTGGTCGGTCGAGCCGCTGGAGGATCGAGGCGAAATCGCCGTTGTCGAGCAGTCCTTCGAGCACGCCGACGATGGCGCTGACCCCCGGGTCGCGCACGATCAGGCCGTCGGAGACCCAGAAGTAACGGCCGCCGAGGGCTTCGTCGGATCCGGTCGAGCGTTGCATCAGCTTCTCGACCTCAGCGAGGGTGAAGACCGTCGCGGTCCAGCGAGAGCCGTCGGGCAGCCGGACTTCGACGTCGACGTCGCACACGTCCTCGGGGTCCTCGCCGGCGTCGGGGAGGAAGTCAGCCTCGAGCCGGTCCGTGCGAACGCGGTACCAGGGGCCGTCCCACCGGCCGGGCGCGGTGTCGGTCATGGGCGGAGCCTGGCATGCGGATCTGCCTGCCTCAAAGTGAGTTTCGCGGGTTCAGCGGGTGATGAGCGACGCGAAGGCAGCGCGCACGTCGGCGTCCGAGGCGTCGACCGGCATGTCGGACGGCGGGCCGAGGTCGGTGTAGCCGTAGGAGGTGTAGGAGACCGACGCCGGGCAGCTGGTGCCGCCGATTTCCACCTTGGTGTCGGCGACGAGTTTGCCGGTGCGGAGTTCGTAGGCCTTGAGGGGGAGGGCGATCTTGTGGAACGTGACGTCGTCGGGGAAGCCTTTGAAGGTGCCTTCGTACTGGCAGGTGCGGACGGCGGTGCCGCTGGTGTCGTCGCCGGCGCAGACGATGAGGACGGCCTTCGTCGGGTCGGTCACGCGCCAGTCGGCGGGGAGGCGGTTGGTGAAGTCGTTGTTGCCGGAGAAGATCGCGCGGTTGGTGCCCTTGCCGTAGGGCGGCGCGGCGCTGTAGGGGGCGGGTTTGGTGCAGTACTCGGGGGCGCTGGTGTTGGCCAGGAGACTGCGGACGTTCGCCAGTTCACCCGCCACCTTGGCCTTCTGGACGCCTTCGGCGGCCCTTGCGGCGACAGCGCTGTGCGGGTATTGGTCGAGCGCCTGCTGGTAGCGCGTGCGGGCGTTCTGCCAGTCGCCGTTGGCCAGTTGGCCGTCGGCGCACGAGACGAGCGCGCCGGGCCGGGTGCGCTCGACGACGGCGGTGGCCTCGTGGTGGGCCCGCAGCCAGTCCGTGTCCACGGCGAGGTTGCACGGGTTCTGCGCCGGCAGCTGGCTGAGGAAACCGTCCAGCACGACGTCGGCCATGCGCTCGTGGCCGGGCAGGGCGGTGCGCACTCCGGCCAGGGCGTCGAAGCCGGTCTTCAGCTGATCGGGATTGCCCGGCAGCCCACCGGCAAGTGCCTCGGCGGCGGTGCGCAGCCGGGCGCACGCCTCCGCCGTCGCATCCCCGGCGGCAGCCAGTGGCGCATCGGCGAGACGGTGGCCGAACCACACGCGGTCCAGCGCCGTCTGGGCCTTTTCGCAGTCACCGCTGCCGCGCGCCTCGGCCACCTCGCGGGCGATCGCGACCGCGTCGAGGCGCAGCAGCGCAGCCACCACGAGCACCGGCACCGCGACGGCCAGCGCCACCATCCAGTCCCGCCACCGGTTCGTCGCCGCCGGCCCCGCGAGAAACCACCCGTGCACGATCGTGGCCGCCCACCACACCAGCACCACGATCTCGAACCACACCGTCGGGAACGCCGTCACCAGCAGCACCGCCAGCACCACCGTGCCGACGACGTTCACGACTGCCAGCCCCCGTCGCCGCAGCAGCAGATACCCGACCCCCAGGAACGACGCATTCCCGACCGCCACGGCGACCGGTCCAACCCGCCGCCGCACCGGCACCCACGGCGGCTCGTACATCAGCTCCCTCTCCACCCACGCGACAACCGCCACCGATTGTGACCACCCACCCCGGGAGGGGTCCCGATCTCACACTCACCAGCCCGGCACCGCCCCACGCGAAGGCCGAGGCGTGCGGCGCCCATGCGCGATTGTCGAGACGGAGCCCGCTCACCGGCCGCGCGTTGCAGGTTCCTGCCAGCCGAATGCCGCCCTCGCGACAGCAGGCGAGAGGCCGAAGCCGGGCGGTCCAAACCTTCCGCCCTTCCCTGCTTCACGGCCGCGCACCGACCGCGCGGCCAACGCGGCAGGCGTTTCACCTGCGCACGCCGAGCGACCTGCGAGTCCGATGTGGTCAGACCCCGCCCGAACCTCACCCCAGCCGCTTCCTCCACTCCACCTCCACCCGGATCCGTTCCTCCGGCGACCCGTCCCACGTCACCGACAGCTCCTGCGCCCGCAAGGCCGCGGCGACCACCTGGCCCACCTCCGCCGTGTCTGCCGACGAGTCCGCCAGTCGGCCGTAGGACAGCAGCAGTTCCCCTCCCTCGACGGCCCGAGCCGTGTCCTGCGAGTGGAAAAAGGCGAACCCCCGGTCGCCCGGAGCGGCTTCGGCGCCGATTTCCGTGAGACCGCAGTGCTGGCAGCACGTGAAGTCCGCGCGGGCCACGACGCCCTCGGCGGCCAGAGAAGAGAACGCCGCCAGTACCCGGTCCGGGTCGGTCACCGGGGGCCACGTGTGTTGTTCCGCCACCCGCGCCTGCCACAGCCGGTCGACGACGGCGCGGGCCTGCGCCGGCGTCACCGTGTCCGGCTCGAAGTACTCCGTGATGGCGACCGCGACGCCGTCGGGTGTGCTGAAGCCGCCGTGCACGAGCGGCCTCGCGAACTCGACGGCCTCGGGCAGGTCCTTCTCCTTGCGTCCCCACATGCCGGCCATGGTGCCGGCCACCCCCGACAGAAACGGCCGTTATCCTGGAGCGACCGGGCGGCGAGGAGCGAAACGAATGACTGTGGAGAAGGCGACCCGCACCTACCGCATGAGCCGGCGGGCCGACGCCATGGAGGACACGCGCCGCCGGATCACGGAGGCGATCGTCGAGCTGCACGAGTCGGTCGGGCCGGCGCGCACGACCATCGCGGGCATCGCCGAGACCGCGGGCGTGCAGCGCCACACCGTGTACCGCTACTTCCCGACGGAGGAAGACCAGCTCGCCGCGTGCTCCGCGCACTACTGGGGCCGGCACCCGTTCCCCGATCTCGAAGGCTGGCAGGCGATCGGCGAGCCGGTCGAGCGCATCACGTACGCGCTGAAGCAGCTCTACGCGTTCTACTCCGAAGTGGAACCGATGCTCGTCAACGCCCTGCGCGACGCCGTCGAAATGCCCGCCGTCGAGCGCGCGCTCGGGTCGATGGCGACGTTCCTCGAAGACGCCACGAGCCTGCTCTCCGCGGGCTGGTCGCCGGCGCGCGGGCGCAAGCGGTTCGTGGTCGCGGCGGTGCGCCACGCGCTCGCGTTCGACAGCTGGCGCTCACTCGTGCGCGAAGCGGGCCTGAGCACCAACGACGCCGCGAAGCTCATGGCCATCATGGTCTCCGCCGCGAAAACCACGCCCTGACAACGAAAACTAGAGCACGCTGTGCGCACGCCGGTAACCGGTCGGCGTCGTGCCCACCTCACGGCGGAAAATGGTCCGGAAGTTCGCCGCCGTCCCGAAACCGGTGGCCGCGGCGATGCGTTCGACCGGCCAGTCGGAGGTCTCCAGCAGCCGGCGCGCGCTGAGGATGCGGTGGTTGACCACCCAGCGCATCGGCGACATGCCCGTCTCGAGCTCGAAGTGCCGGATGAACGTGCGGCGCGGCAGGTTGCTGCGCTCGGCCATGCGCTGCACGGTGATCGGGTCGCCGATGTGCTCCATGACCCAGCTGCGCGTCGCCGACAGATCCGTTCGCGCGGCCGTGAGCACGTCGACGTACTGCGGCTGCGCGCCGCCGCGCGCGGGGGAGGCCACGACCTCCTTGCCGGCCTCGTGAGCGGCCGCCGCGCCGAAGTCGGTGCGGATGAGGTGCAGGCAGGCGTCGATGCCGGCGCCGGCGCCCGCGGACGTGAGGATTTTTCCGTCTTCCACGAACAGCTGGTTCTCCAGCACGCGCACCGCCGGGTACTGTTCGCGCAACGCGGCGAGGTACCGCCAGTGCGTGGTCGCCTCGCGGCCGTCGAGCACGCCGCTTTGGGCGAGCGCGAACGCGCCGGTGCAGATCGCCACCACCCGCGCACCGCGGTCGGCGCCGAGGCGGATCACGTCGAGGTACTCCTCGGGCAGCGGCACCTCGGGCTCGTCGTAGCCGGGCACGATCACGATGTCGGCCTCCGGCGCGTCGGCCAGCGAATGCGTCGGGCTGATGCCCAGCGGCGACCCCGTGGTCTCCTTGCCGCACACGAGCACCTGATAACCCTCTTGCCGGCCGAGGATGTGCGCGGGGATACTGAAGTCGAGCCCCATGACCCGGGGCACGGCCAGCAACGCCACGACCAGCTGCGTGCGGGGCAACGGACGTCTCCTCGGATCGCACCGGAACCAACTCCCGCCAGGCTACCCGCAGTGGCACGATCCTTGCCCAATCTGGCATCGAAACGGCTGGTGAGCGCCCTGCCCACGCTCGTAGTGTTCGAATTCGACCACGCGGCAGGAAGGCTGAAAACCCCATGAGCAAGCCGATCGAGAGGACCACGGAGAACTTCGGGGTCCCGTGGGAAGGCATCTACGGCTACGTCCAGGCCGTGAAACACGGCGACACCATCTACGTCTCCGGCCAGCTGTCCCACGACGGCGACCAGCTCGTGGCTCCCGCGCCCGTGGACGAGAACGGCGCCGTCACCGACTTTTCCGCCATGGAAGAGCAGATGCGCCGCTCGTACGTGAACGCCGCCGAGCTGCTGAAGCGCTTCGGCGCGACGCTGGCCGACGTCGTCGAAGAGGTGCTCTACGTCCTCGACATCGACGCGGCCTTCGCCGTGGCGGGTCCCGTGCGCAAGGCGGCCTACGGACGGGAGGACCCGCAGGTCGCCAGCACGCTGGTCGGCACGACGCGGCTCGCCTTCCCCGAGCAGCTCGTGGAGATCAAGCTGATCGCGCGGGTCTGACCCGTCCGTGGAGCGCCCTCGCCGGGGGATCCGGCGAGGGCGTTCAGGCGTCGTGCGCCGAGTCGCGGCCCGAGTCCACGAAGAACGCCGCGACCACACCGCCGATCGCGCACAGGATCCCGATCACCACGAACGCGGTGTTGTAGCCGTCGACCTGGTTGCGGGCACCGTCGATCAACGCGCCCGTCGCCCACGGCGCGATGATCCCCGACGTGCTCTGCAAGGCGATGAACAGGCTCAGCACGCTGGTGCGCTGCGAAGGCGCCGCGGCCGTCCCGATCGCCGCGTACACGATCGGCTGGGCCACCAGCGTGAGGCAGTAGCCGGCGACGAGGATGACGTAGGCGAGGTAGCGCGCGCTGCCCGCCAGTGGCAGCACGGCCAGCAGCACCCCGCCGGCGGCGAGCGAGAGTGTCGGCACGAGGCCGTGAGAGATGCGCGCGGACACGCCTCGCGCGAGCAGCCGGTCGGTCAACCAGCCGGAGCCGAGCATGAACACCATGCCGATGACGCTCGGCAGTCCGAAAAGGACACCCGAGGTGAGCGTGGAGAACCCCAGCCCGGCTTCGAGGTAGGACGGGAACCAGCTGAACACCACGGAGATCAGCGCGTACATCGGATACGTGGCCAGCAGGAGCACGATGAACGTGCGGCTCCTCGCCACCTTGAGGAACGTCCGCCGCCGCGCGGCCCGGTCCACTTTGCCCGGTGCCTCGGGCGTGACCGCGAACGGCCCGGTGCGTCCCGCGAACAGCCACACCGCGCACCAGACGAGACCGGCGAGACCCAGCGCGAAGAACGCCGAGCGCCACCCGGAGTGCACGATGAGCAGGGTCAGCAACGGCGCCGCCACGATCTTCGCGAGCGACGCGCCGGACGTGAGGACGGCGGTGGGCAGGCCGCGCTTCTCGCGCGGGAACCAGCTGTACGCGGTGGAGTTCGCGACCGCCGTCGCCGGGCCCTCGGCGGCACCCAGGCCGATGCGGGTCACGAGCAGCACGCCGCCGCCGGCGAAGAAGAACACCGGCAGCTGCGTGGCCGCCCACAGCAGCGACATCACGAACAGCAGCCACTTCAGCGGCACGTGCCGCGTGGCGAGGAAGCCGACGCCGACGGCGCTGAGGCTGTAGAGGAAGTAGAACGAGCTGCTGATCAACCCGAACTGCGACGCCGACAGGTGCAGTTCCTTCATGAGCGGCTGCGCGGCGAGCGCGAGGGAGATGCGGTCGGCGAAGTTGAGGACCATGAAGACGGCGAGCAGGAGCAGCACCGTCCACGCCATCGCCGGCCGGTAGCGCGGCTCCGGTCCGGCGACGGCGACGAGCGGGATCTCCGGGGTTCTCGAGGTGGTCACGGGATTCCCTTCGCTGGTGCGACGGCGTTGTCGCCCATCGCGGTGGTGGGGTTCTCCGAAAGGAAACGGGAGTGTCCGAAGTGGCCAGACGATCGGCGCACGCGGCGCCCTGGCGATCGGTGTGAGGACAGTATGTCGGAGTTTCGTTACAGTCAACACCTGCAACGTAATTGTCCCGCACGTCCGGCTTGCCGATGCGGAAGTCCCACCAAACGCGGGGTGTCAGACGAGCTGCGGCTGCAGCTCCTCGGCGGCTTCCCGCAGCGCGGGCAGCACGCGTTCCCGCATGTCCGCCTCGGAGATCCGCTCGACGCTCGTCCCGATGTTCAGCGCGGCGATCGGCGTGCCGTCCCACCGGCGCAGTGGCACGGCCGCCGAGTGGAAGCCCGCCTCGACCTCGTGGGCGACATACGCGCACCCGGCCTCGGCCACCTCCGCGACCTTCTTCTCCAGCGTGGCCACGCCGTCGTCGTCGAGGCTCGCGTGGCTGACCAGGTGGCGGTGCCTGCGCTCGGCATCGAGGCCGCTGAGCAGCACCAGACCCAGCGCGGACTGCGCCGCGGGTACCCGGAACCCGATGCCTTCGCCGATCGGCAGGGTGTGGCGCGGCAGGGCCCGCGCGATCATCACGGCCGCCGGTCCGTCGAGGACCGCGGCGGTGCAGGACGCCTGGAAGACCTCGGCGAGGCGGTCGCACCGTGGCTGCAGCACGTGGCTCACCGGGTTGGTCGTGAGGTAGGCCGACGCGAGCGTGAGCACCTTCGGGGCCAGGCGGTAGGCCTTGTCGTCGGCGACGATGTAACCGAGGTGCGCCAACGTGAGCAGGGCGCGGCGCACGGTCGCGCGGGGGAGTTCGAGCTTGCGGGCCAGCTGCGCCTGCGTGAGGCGTTCTTCGGTGTGGTCGAATGCGGTGAGCACGAGCAGGCCGCGTTCGAGGGCTTCGGAGTAGTCCGAGCGGCTGGTGCCGTCCACTTCGCGGGCCGCCCGGCGGGCCTCGTCCCGCGCGTTGAGCTTCGACACTCCACCAGCTCCGTTCGATTAACGCACAGCTTGTCGCGAAATGTAGCACGAACGTCGCCCAGGGCCTTGCGACGACCAACCGCGCGTGCCTACAGTGTTCACATCAGAACCGAGTGTTCGTTAATTGAACTTTCTGCCCCACCACGCTGGACGACGAAGGCGCGAGGAGAACGCTGCGATGCGCGCGGACGACAACCGGAAGATCACCGAGACCGGGCCCGGTACTCCGGGCGGCGACTGGATGCGGCTGTACTGGCAGCCCGTGGCGCTGACCGAGGAGCTCGACACCGAACGCCCGGTGGTTCCGCTGCGGGTGCTCGGTGAGGACCTCGTGCTGTTCCGCAACGCCGACGGCTCGCTGGGCCTCATCGACCGCCGCTGCGCCCACCGTGGCGCGGACCTTTCCTTGGGGCGTCTGGAAGACGGCGGCCTGCGCTGCTACTTCCACGGCTGGCTCTTCAACGGCAACGGGTCCTGTATGGACACTCCGGCCGAGCCCGAGGACAGCAAGCTCAAGGCCAAGGTGAAGATCCGCTCGTACCCGGTGCAGGAGTGCAACGGAATCGTGTGGGGCTACCTCGGCGACGGCGAGCCGCCGAACCTGCCCGCGCTCGACTGCTTCGTGGCGCCGCCGGAGTACACGTTCGCGTTCAAGGGTTATCTCGACTGCAACTGGCTGCAGGCGCTGGAGGTCGGGATCGACCCGGCGCACGCCTCCTACCTGCACCGGTTCGAGGAGGACGAGGACACGAGCGACAGCTACGGCAAGCAGTTCCGCGGCGCGTCGCTCGGCACGAACCTGCCGATGACGAAGATCCTGCGCGAGTACGGCCGGCCCGAGATCCTCAACGCCCGCACCGAATACGGGCAGCGCATCGTCGCCCTGCGCACGCTCGACAAGGACGGTCTCGACGGCTCGTCCACCCACGTGCGCATCACGCACCAGGTGTTCCCGCACGGCATCACGATCCCGCTGAGCTCCACCATGGCGATCACGCAGTGGCACGTGCCGATCGACGACGTCTCCTGCTACTGGTACGCGATGTTCACCAGCCTCGACGAGCCCGTCGACCAGGAAACCATGCGCGCGCAACGGCTCGACGGCATCACACTCCCGGACTACAAACCGGTGCGCAACCGGGCGAACAACTACCGCTTCGACCCCGAGGAGCAGCGCACGCAGACCTACACCGGGCTGGGGCGCGACATCAACGTCCACGACCAGATGGCGGTCGAGGGCCAGGGGTACGTCTACGACCGCAGCCGCGAACACCTCAGCCGCTCGGACCGTGCGATCGTGACCTACCGGCGGATGGCGTTGCAGGCCATCGACACCGTCGCCGAAGGCGGCAGCCCCGACCTGCTGCTCAAGGACGGTGCGGACGTCGAAAGCCGCGGCCCCATCCCGCTCGACGGCATCGGGCCCACCGGCGAGTGGGAGGACTACTGGGCGAGCTCGATCGCCGACCTGCGCAAGGCGAGCCCGTGGGCCTCGCACCTGCAGGCGGCGCTCGCGACGGGACTGGCGGGCGTGCCGGGCTCGGCGGTCGAGCCGGACCGTTCTTCGTCACCCGACGCCTACGACCGCACGCGGGACTGAGGCATGGGGTTCATCGAGAAGTTCGGGCTCTGGACCGAGGAGCAGCAGGAAGCGGCGAGAGCCGTCCTGGCGCGGATCGGCGCGGAGGGCCTGCGGACGATCCGGGTGTCCTTTGTGGATCAGCACGGGATCCTCCACGGCAAGACGATCCCGGCGAGCGGGCTGGCCGCCGCGTTCCGCAGTGGGCTGAGCTGTGTGTCGACGCTGCTGTCGAAGGACACGTCCGGTACGACGGTGTTCTCGGCCTTCAACGCCGACGGCGGCCTCGGCGTGGCCGAGATGGCGGGCGCGGCCGACGTGGTGATGGTGCCCGACCCCACGACGTTCCACCTCGTGCCCTGGGCCGAGGACACCGCGCGGATCCTCTGTGACCTGCGGTTCGGCAACGGTGAGCAGGTGCCGTTCTGCAGCCGCGGCGTGTTCCGCACGGCGCTGGACCGCGCGAGCGTCGCCGGGTTCACCTACGTCACTGGGCTGGAGATCGAGTTCCACCTCTACCGGCGGGCTTCGCATTTCCCCAACGACGACGGGATCGGCCGCTGCACCACGCCGACCCCGGTCGAGCCGATCAACCAGGGCAACCAGCTGCTGAGCGAAAACCTCGGCGACGAGGTCGAGCCCGCCACCCGGCGCATCCGCGAGGCGCTGGAACGGATGGGGATCGAGCTGCGCAGCATCGAGGTCGAGCTGGGGGCCAACCAGCTGGAGGTCACGCTCGACCCGGGCGCCGGGCTCGCTTCGGCCGACGCGATGGTGCTGTTGCGCAGCACGGTCAAGCAGGTGGCGCGGCGCAACGGTTACCACGCGACGTTCATGTGCCGGCCGCAGATCACCGACAGCAAGTCGAGCGGCTGGCACCTGCACCAGAGCCTCGTGTCGCCGGACGGTGGGCACAACGCCTTCGTCCCGGCCGACGGCGAGGGTGCGATTTCCTCGGTGGGCAAGCAGTTCATCGCCGGTCAGCTCGCGCACGCGAGCGCGGCGTGTGTGTTCGCGAACCCGACCGTGAACGGTTACAAGCGGTTTCAGCCGTACTCGATGGCGCCCGATCGGATCGCGTGGGCGCGGGACAACCGCGGTGCGATGATCCGGCTCGTCGGCTCGGCCGAGGACGCCTCGACGCACATCGAGAACCGGGTGGGGGAGTCGGCGGCCAACCCATATCTGTACATGGCTTCGCAGCTGCATTCGGGTCTGAACGGGGTCGAGGGGGCGTTGCCGTTGCCGCCTTCGGCCGACGATCCGTACACGACTGACGCCGGGCGGCTGCCGGCGAACCTGGCCGCGGCCGTCGACGCGCTGGAGGCCGATGCCGGGCTGCGGCGGGTGATGGGTGAGCAGTTCGTGGCTTACTACGCCGCGATCAAGCGGGCCGAGATCGCGCGGTTCGAGCGGACGGTCACCGATTGGGAGCATCGTGAGTACTTCGACCTCTACTGATCTGTCGTTGCGGGTCACGCGCGTGACCTGGGAAGCCGCGGGAGTGGTGGGGCTCCGGCTGACCGGTGGTTCGCCGTTGCCGGCGTGGGAGCCGGGGGCGCACCTCGACCTGAAGCTGCCGTCGGGGCTGGGCCGGCAGTACTCGCTGTGCGGCGACCCGGCCGACCGGCTGCACTACGACATCGCGGTGCGGCTGGAGGACGCCGGCCGCGGCGGGTCGGCCGAGATCCACGGCACGGCGCTGGTCGGGCGTGAGCTGCTGGTGGAGCGGGTGCGCAACCACTTCCCGTTGGCGGACGCCGAGTCGTACTTGCTGATCGCCGGCGGAATCGGCGTCACGCCGCTGCTGCCGATGGCGCGGGTTCTGGCGGAGCGTGGGGCCGACTTCTCGATGGTCTACTGTGGACACGGCGCTGCCACCATGGCCTTCCGCGCGGAGCTGGCCGCGATCTGTGGTGACCGGGTGTCCTTCGTCGACACTTCCGTCGAGCCGCGGCCGGATCTGAAGGAGCTGATCGGCGGACTGGCACCGGGCGCGGCGGTGTACTGCTGCGGCCCGGCCGGGTTGCTCGAGGGCGTCACCGAGGTCTGCGAGGCCGCCGGTGTGCGGTGCGAGACCGAACACTTCGCCGCCGCGCCTTCTCTCGATGCTTCCGTGGGCGAAGAGGTGGAACTCGAACTGCGCCAGTCCGGCCTGACCGTCGTGGCCGGCCCGGACACCACCCTGCTGCAGGCCATCCGCGACGCCGGGGTCGACCTCGAGTCCGACTGCGAAGAGGGCTACTGCGGCACCTGCGAAACCCGGGTGCTGGAGGGCACGCCCGATCACCACGACGTGGTGCTGTCCAACGCCGAACGCGCGGCGGGGAAGACGTTCTTCCCTTGCGTGAGCCGGGCCTGCGGCCGCAAGCTCGTGCTGGACCTGTGATCACGAGGAAGGAAACCAGGTGGGCGAGGAAAACCGGACGAAGGTCGCCGTGGTGCAACCGGGGGACGAGTCGGACCAAGTGGCGCTGCCCGGGTTCGGCGCGGTGTTCAAGCTGACGCACCGGAACAACGGCGGCGAGGTCGCGATCCTCGAGCACCCGTTCGCGGTCGGCTCCATCACCGCGCCCCACCGCCACACCCGCGAGGACGAGCACTCCATCGTGCTGGCCGGTCACATCGGCTTCCGTTCGGACGACGCCGAGGTCGTCCTCGGCCCGGGCGGCTACATCACCAAACCCCGCGGCGAGATGCACGCCATGTGGAACGCCGGCAAAACCCCGGGCCGCATCGTCGAGGTCATCACCCCCGGCGGCTTCGAAACCTACTTCCGCGACCTCAGCGACCTGCTACTCGCCCACACCGCCGGCACCCTCGGCGACGCGCCGAACCTCCACGAAACCGACGAGTTCGCCCGCCTGGCCACCAAGTACGGCCTGACCTACGGCACCCCGGACTGGCTGGACGACGTCGTCCAGCGCTACGACCTCAACACACCCACCCACTGACCGCCCGCCTCGGCGGCTGGGCGCCGCCCCGGCCTCTCGTCAGCGCGCCCGTCCGCCACCGGCCGGTCGGCTCAGTTCGACGTGTCCGCCGGGTCGTCGGTGGCGTCGCCGGCGTCGAAGACGGAGAGGGCGCGCCGCTGTTGGAGGAGGCGGACGACGGCGTCCAGTTCGGACTCGAGTTCGGTCAGGCGCGCCTGTTCGGCGGGGGAGAGGCCACCGCCGTGGTGGATGGCGCGGGTGCGGAGGTCGTGTTCCTCGTCGAGAAGCGCCGCGAGGCGATCGGTGATTGCGTGTGAAGTCGTGCCCATGTCACCCACCCGTTCGAGCCGGCCCCGGCCGGGTCGGGGTGACCCGGCCGGGATGACGTGCAATGCGGAAATCCCGGCCGGGCGTGGGCATCAGGCCACCTTGGCCAGCGTTGCCCGGGCGGCGGACACCACGGCCTCGGGCGTGAACCCGAACTCGCGGAACAGCGTCGCGTAATCGGCCGAAGCGCCGTAGTGCTCGATCGAGACGATCTCGCCGGCATCACCCACGAACGGGTACCACGGCAGCGCGATCCCGGCCTCGACGGCGACCCGCGCCTTCACCGACGGCGGCAGCACCGAATCACGGTAAGCCTGGTCCTGCGCGGCGAACCACTCGAAGCACGGCAGCGAAACCACGCGCGTCGGCACGCCCTCGGCCTCCAGCCGCTCCCGGGCCGACACGGCGAGCTGTAGCTCCGAACCGGTCCCGATCAGCACCACCGCCGGGGCACCGTTCGACGCGTCCGCCAGCACATAACCACCGCGCGCCACGCCCTCGGCCGAAGTCCCGGCCAGCACCGGCACCGGCTGCCGGGTCAACGCGAGCGCGGTCGGGTGGTCGACGTCCTCGATCGCGGCCTGCCACGCCGCGACGGCCTCGTTCGCGTCGCCGGGGCGCACCACGTTCAGGCCCGGAATCGCCCGCAGCGCCGAGAGGTGCTCGATCGGCTGGTGCGTGGGCCCGTCGCCGCCGACGCCGATGGAGTCGTGCGTCCACACGTACACCACCGGCAGCCGCATCAGCGCCGCCAGCCGCACCGACGGGCGCATGTAGTCGCTGAACGCGAGGTACGTCGCGCCGTACGGCCGGGTGCCGCCGTGCAGCGCGATGCCGTTGAGAATGGCGCCCATCGCGTGCTCGCGGATGCCGAAGTGCAGGGTCCGCCCGTACGGCTCCGCGGCCCACATCTTCGTCGCCGCCGCGACCGGCCCGAACGAGTCGGCGCCCGTCATCGTCGAGTTGTTGCTCTCCGCGAGGTCGGCCGAACCGCCCCACAGCTCGGGCAGCACGTCGGCGACCGCGTCGAGGAACGCGCCGGATCCCTTGCGCGTCGCCATCGAAGCGCCCACCTCGAACGACGGCAGCCCGGCGGCCCAGCCCTCCGGCAGCGCCCGCGTCGAGAGGCGCTGCAGCAGCGCGTGCCGCGAGGGGTGCGCCGCGGCCCACTCGTCGTACTCGCCCTGCCACTGCGCCCGCCAGGCCTGACCGCGCTCGACGGCCTTGCGCGTCCGGGCCAGCACGTCGTCCTCGACCACGAAGTGCCGCTGCGGATCGAAGCCCAGCACGCGCTTCACCGCCGCGACCTCGTCGGCGCCGAGCGCGGAGCCGTGGATCTTGCCGGTGTTCATCTTGGTCGGCGCGGGATAGCCGATCACCGTGCGGAGCCGGATGTACGACGGGCGCGGGTCGGTCTTCGCCGCCGCGATGGCGTCCTGGATCGCGGCGACGTCCTCGCCGTCCTCCACCACCTGCACGTGCCAGCCGTACGCGCGGTAGCGCTCGTCCGTGTCCTCGGACAGCGCGATGTCCGTGTGGTCTTCGATCGAAATATCGTTGTCGTCGTAGAACACGATCAGGTTCGCCAGCTGCTGGCGGCCCGCGATCGACGACGCCTCGGAGGTGATGCCCTCCTGGATGTCACCGTCGGAGGCGATCACGTACACGAAGTGGTCGAAGATGCTCTGCCCCGGCGCGGGTTCGGGATCGAACAACCCGCGTTCGCGCCGCGACGCCATGGCCATGCCCACAGCGTTGGCCAACCCCTGCCCGAGCGGACCGGTCGTGACCTCGACGCCCTGGGTGTGGCGGTACTCCGGGTGCCCCGGGGTGAGCGAACCCCACCGGCGCAGCTGCCGCAGGTCTTCGAGCTCGAGGCCGTATCCGGCGAGGAACAGCTGGATGTACAGCGTGAGGCTGGTGTGCCCGGCGGACAGGACGAACCGGTCGCGCGCCGGCCACGACGGGTCGGCCGGGTCGTGGCGCATCTCGCGCTGGAACAGCGTGTAGGCCAGCGGCGCGAGGCTCATCGCCGTGCCGGGGTGACCGTTTCCGGCCCGCTCGACCGCGTCGGCGGCGAGCACCCGGACGGTGTCCACGGCGCGGGTGTCGGTGTCGGTCCAGCCTTGCGGGCGGCGGCGGGTGGTGACGGTGTCGGGCACTGTGCTCAGACTTCCCCTGCGTAGTCGGGTTTTCCCGCCCGTTGTGCACACGCGCCGAGCCGGTTCCGCGTCGTCCGGCGGGCTTCCGGGCGGCGCGGTCGGTCACCGGGCTCGACTGTAATGAGCCGGAGCGAGCCCCGGCAACTCACCGTGGGGCTGCTCTCAGCGGATGACTCAGCTGTGTGAGTTTTCGGACCAGAGTGGTTCGGGAACGGACACGCCGAACTCGCGGCCCCACCGGTTGCGGCTGCTCACCTCGTGCACGGGGCGGCGGTTCGCGGCGACGCCCCACTTGCCGCGCGGGTACCCCATCGCGACCATGGCCGTGAGCTCCCAGCCCTCGTCCTCGGGCACGTCGAGCAGCTCCATGACCCGGTCGGACTCCAGGCGCAGCATCGTGGTGAGCACCCCGCCGACCCCCTCCGAACGCGCGGCGAGCAGCGCGCTCCAGATGGCGGGGTAGATGTTGGCTCCGCCGTGGTTGTCGATGGAGAAGACGAACAGCAGCAGCGGGATCTCGGTGAAGTGGTCGGTCAGGAAGTCGCCGGACTTCGCGATCCGCCGCATCGTCTCGCGGTGGTTCTCCGGGTCGTGGATCGGCTGCGCAAACGTGCCGGCCGAGATCTCCTCGTACTCCCTTGCCCGGCAGCGCCGCCAGATCGGGGCGAGTTCGGCCTTGATGCCCGGATCGTCCACGGCCAGGAAATGCCAGCGCTGGGTGTTGCCGCCGTTCGGCGCCCGGATCGCGGCGTCGAGGATGCGCGCCTGCACGTCCAGGGGAATCGCGTCCGGATGCATGCGCCGCATCATCCGTGTGGTGTAAAGGGCTTCGTGGACGTCCATCGAGGGCACAGGCGGCATGGGCCGATTATGCCCCGGTTTACGTTACAGTCAATGATCGGAACTAATTCGGCTCACCGTTTGCCCGAAGTGGACGCCCGCCGCCGCGCGGGCTTCTTCTCCAGCGCCGGCCAGAGCACGGAGACGACCGCGCCGGGGATCTCGGTTTTGGCTTCCCCGCGGTAGAACGCCGCGAAGTACGCACCGAAGCACATGGTCGCGATGGTGTGCTTGTCGATCTCCTCCCGCACGGCGCCGCGGTCCTGCAGGTGCGTCAGCACGCTTTCGACGAGCTCCACGCGGGGCTCGACGGAGTGCTTGCGCAGGATGTCGAGCAGCTCCGGCGTGCGGATCGCCTCGCCCGCGAAGTTGCCCATGAGCACCATCGCGTCCGGGTTGAAGTACGCCGGGTCGAGCCGGCGGACGGCCTCCGTCAGCGCCTCGCGCGGCTCGAGTCCACTGAGGTCGAACGCGTACATGTCGCGCTGCTTGCGGAAACCGTAGTCGAGCGCGTCGACGACGAGCTCGAACTTCGTGGCCCAGCGGCGGTACAGCGTGGGCCGGCTGACCTTCGCGTCGGCGGCGATGTCGCCGATCGTCATGCGGGAGTAGCCGTCGAGGACGAGCCGCCGGCGGGTGGCGAGGATGATCGCCTCGTCGAGCGCGGCGTCGCGGGGACGCCCGCCCGGCCGGGGTCCGTCTTCGGTGCCGACCTGCTCGTCTGCCGTCGCTTCGCGTGTCCGCGCCATGGCTCCACCTCGCCGAGAAAACCGATCGGCGAAGCATATCCGATCCGTTACACGACGGCGTTGTTATCCTGATGGTTACGTGCACTCATTGTAATGAAACAGCACTGGAGGAACGATCGTGGACGTCGAGGACTACCTCCACCGGATCGGCGCGGCCCGCCCCTCGGTGCCGGATCTGGCGGCGCTGCGCGAGCTGCAGCGACGGCACCTCGAGAGCGTGCCGTTCGAGAACCTCGGGTTCTACCTCGGGGAGCAGATCGAGCTGGCCGAGCCGGCGCTGCTCGACAAGATCGTGGGCCGGCGCCGCGGCGGGCTCTGTTACGAGCTCAACGGGGCTTTCGCCCTGCTGCTGCGCGAAGTCGGGTTCGAGGTGCAGCTGCTGGCCGGCCGGGTGATGCGCCGCGAGGGGTTCTTCGGGCCGCCGTTCGACCACCTGGCTTTGCGCGTGGACCTCGACGAACCGTGGCTGGTCGACGTCGGCTTCGGCCGCTTCAGCCTCGCGCCGCTGCGGCTGGCCACGACCGACGTCCAGCTCGATCCGGGCGGCCGGTTCACCGTCGAGCCCGCGCCACACGGTGACGTCGATGTGGTGTGCGACGGCGCGATCGTCTACCGGCTCGAGCCGCGGCCGCGCGAGCTCGACGACTTCGTCGCCATGGCGTGGTTCCACGAGACCTCGCCCGCCTCGCTGTTCACGCAGCGGCCGACGTGCTCGCGCTCGACCGCGGAAGGACGCGTGACGATCACGGGTGCCCGCCTCATCGAGACGATCGGCGGGGAGCGCGTCGAGCAGGCGCTCGAAGGCGATGCTGCGGTCCTCGACGCCTACCGCGAGCACTTCGGCCTGCGGTTCGATCGGGTACCGAGTTTCGTTACAACACTTGACTGTAACTAAACGTGGACGTACGGTGCGAGAACGCCGAACCACAGCGGACCGAACGGAGTCGACGATGACCACGCCCCAGGAGCTGATCGACCGCAGCATCCCGTTCCTTAACGAGGTGAAGAACCGCACCGCGAGCGGGGAGCTGGAGTCCTGGCTCAACACCCGCTACGGACCGGACAGCGAGCTCTACCAGGACCTCGCTCGCATGATCACCGAGGGCGTCGAGGCCGGCTGGGCCGCCAACATCGAGGTCGAGGGCAAGAAGTACCGCCGCAGCCGCATCGCCGAGCCGCAGGACGTGCTCAACTACTTCAGCATCACGGCCGTCTACATGGACAGCGTCGAGCCGTTCCGCGGCCAGTACCACCAGCACCCCTACGGCGAGCTCAACCTCGTGGTGCCGCTCGACGCGGACGCGAAGCTGATGGGCCCCAACGGCTGGAGCGGCCCCGGCTGGACCGCGCCCGGCCCCGGCAGCCACCACTACCCGGAGGTCAAGGGTGGCGCGCTGATCGCGTTGTTCTACCTGCCCGCCGGCCGGATCTCCTACGACATCCAGCCGCCCGCGGCCTGAACCCGGGGAGCCCAGCGCCATGAACCCGGCGTCCACGATCGAGGAAGCGATGGCGACGCGGCGCAGCTGCCGGGCGTTCCTGCCGACGCCCGTGCCGCGCGCGCAGGTCGAACGGCTGCTCGCGCTGGCGTCGTCCTCGGCCAGCAACTCCAACAGTCAGCCGTGGCAGGTCCACGTGCTCACGGGTGCCGCCAAGCGCGCCTTGACGGCCGACCTGCTGTGCGCGTACGACGAGGGCCGGCGCGCCGTCGGCGAGTTCGCCTACCAGCCGGCGGCGGACTCGTGGCCCGAGCCGTTCCGCTCGCGCCGCCGTCGTTTCGGTGAAGGCCTGTACTCCGAAACGCTCGGCATCGCGGCCGACGACACCGCCGGCCGCGACGGCCACCACCGGCGCAACTACGACTTCTTCGGCGCCCCGGTGGGCTTGGTGCTCACGGTGAGCCGGGGACCACTGCAGGGTGCGCTGATCGACGCCGGTCTGTTCCTCCAGGGACTGATGTTGTCCGCGCGCGGAGCCGGGCTGCACACTTGCGCACAGGCCTCGTTCATCGATTACCACCCGGTGTTGCGCCGCCACCTCACCATTCCGGACGACCACCTCGTGGTGTGCGGAATCGCACTCGGCTATGCCGACGACGAACACCGCCTTGGTGGATATCGCACAACGCGGGAGCCGGTGGAATCCTTCGTCACCTTCTACGATTCCGCTGTGACTCATCAGGTGGAACCGGCGTGACGGCCGACCGCGACCTCGTCTACGCGACGGTCGGCGGCACCCGGCTGATGGTGGACATCCACCACGCCCCCGCCGCGGGCGCACCCGTCGTGCTGTACCTGCACGGCGGCGGGTGGACCCGCGGCGACCGGCGCGGCGAGGCCGCACGCCGGCAGGCGCCCTTGGCGGAGCACGGTGTGACCGTCGTGTCCGTCGATTACCACCTGGCACCGGAGGCGGTGTTCCCGCAGCAGGTGCACGACGTCAAGGGCGCCGTGCGCTGGCTGCGGGCCAACGGCGCGCGCCTCGGCCTCGAGACCGGGCGGCTCGGGGTCTGGGGCGCGTCCGCCGGTGCGTACCTCGGTTCGCTGCTGGCGTTGTCGCCGGGCGACGCCGAGCTGGAGGGCACGGTCGGCGGTCACCTGGACCAGTCCAGCGCCGTGCAGGCCGTGGTGCACTGGTTCGGGCAAGCCGACCTGGCGGCCACGGCGGCGCGCAGTGAGCTGGAGGCGAAGCTGCTGCCGTTCCACTTCGAAGCCGACTTCCTCGGCGGCGCCGACCCGGCGGGACATTCGCTCCTGACGTGGGTTTCGGCGTCGGCGCCACCGTTCCTGATCGCCCACGGCGACCGCGACCGGATCGTGCCGCCGGGGGAGGGCCGCGCGTTGCACGACGCGCTCGTGCGGGCCGGGGCGAAGAGCAGCTTCGTGCTGCTGGGCGGCGCCGGGCACGAGGACCCCGCGTTCGACGGCCCGGTGAACCTCGCGACCACGGCGGCGTGGCTGCGCGCCGTTCTGGCCTGACCCCACCCGCGCGTACCGGGCGCCGGGACTAACGCGCCGGATTGTTTCGTTACAGATCATGAACGTATCGAAACAATCCGAAGGAGTCCCGGATGTCCCCGACCCCGACCGTGGAGCACTGGTTCGATTTCCTCTGCCCCTTCTGCTACGTCGCCCAGGATCGCAACCGGGTGCTGCGCGAACACGGCGTGGTGGTGAACGAACATCCGCTCCAGATCCACCCCGAGATCGGCCCCGGCGGCAGCCTGGCCGGCCCCCGCGTCGGCCCGACCTACGAGTTCCTCGCGCGCGAAGCCGAAGCCGCGGGCCTGCCGCTGAAGTGGACGGACCGGATCGCCTACTCGCTGCCCGCACTGGGCGCGTACGCCACGCTCGACGACCCCGAAGTCGCCGACCGCTTCGCCACCTCCGTGTTCAACGCGTACTTCGGCGAAGGCCGGGACCTCGAATCACGCGACCTGCTCCTCACGCTGGCCGAGCAAGCCGGCGGCGACCCCGAGGTCGTCCGCGCCGCCTGGGAATCGGGCGAAGCGGACCGGGCCGTGGGCCGCTCGGCGATCCTCGCGTACGAGAACGGCGTCGAGGGCACTCCCGCCTGGGTGTCCGGCGGCCGGAGCTTCAGCGGGTTGCGGCCACGTGAATGGTTCGTGACGTGGGCTGCGTCTCTCAGCTGAACCCAGGGTGTCGCACGATCCGTGTCACAAAGGTCTTCGCAGGTCAGTGTGGGTGATAATGTGCGAAGAAGATCACCCGCACGGCCGATCGGTCCAGTCAGAAAGCCGCTCCACGATGGTTTTGTTCGGCACGGGTGATTCGCTCACCTTCGCCTTCGACGAGTCCCGCCGGCTGCGCATCTCCGCCCCGCCCGGCCAGTTGCCGTTGGCCGCCTTCCTCTACACCGACGCACAAGCCGACGCCGCCACCGTCGGGCAGCTCATCGGCCTGCTCCGCCGAGCGCAGCGTGAAGCCAAGACCTGGCTCGGCAACGGCACTTCCGTCACGTTCACCGGCGAGGACGTCGGGCTCGAAAGCCTCTACGGCACCTGGCCGCACACCGTCGTGCCGCAGCACGTGTTCTTCGCCGCGCTCGAGTCCCTGCACCGGTTCCTGCTCGCGTCCGGCGCGACCCCGGCCGAAACGGGCATCACGCGCCGGGCCTCCGAATACCGCAACCTGAAGAACGGCCGGTTCTCCTTCGTCGACCACACCTACTTCCCGCCCGACTGGACGCCCGAGGCCGTGTCCGCGGCCGGCACCGCCGCGTGGTCCTCGCCCGACGTCCTGCGCGACCCGGCCACGGGCGCCTGGTCCGGCACCTTCGCCGACCTGGAGATCGCCGGCTACCACAACCCCGCGACGGGCGAGGTGCTCACGTATTTCCCTGTGCAGCACTGATCCGCGTCCCTAGGCTCACGGCCATGGCGGGCTGGGAGTGGGACGAAACGCTGTACGCGGGCAGTGCGGCTTATTACGCGCGCGGCCGCGTCGCCTATCCGGCCGCGCTCGCCGACGCGATCGCCGGCGCACTGCGGCTCGACGGTTCCGGCCGCCTGCTCGACGTCGGCTGCGGCCCGGGCTCGCTCACGCTGCTGCTCGCCCCTCACTTCGCGGAAGCCGTCGGCCTCGACGCCGACCCCGGCATGCTCGCCGAAGCCGCCCGGCTGGCCGCCGCGAACGGGATCACCACCACGCGCTGGGTCCACGCGAAGGCCGAGGACCTGCCGGCCGGGCTCGGCTCGTTCCGGCTCGTCACGTTCGCCCAGTCCTTCCACTGGTTCGACCGCCCCCGGGTCGCCGCGGCGGCGCGCGGAATGCTCGACCCCGGCGGCGCCTGCGTCCACGTGCACGCCACCACCCACCGCGGCACCACGACCGCGTCGGCGCCGCCCCACGGGCAGATCACCGAGCTCGTGCGCGCGTACCTGGGCGAAACCCGGCGCGCGGGCCGCGGTGTCCTGCCCGACGGCACGGCCGGCGGGGAGACGGAGATCTACCGCGCCGCCGGGTTCACCGGCCCGGAGCGGATCGCGGTGCCGGGCCCCACTGTCGTCCGGGATATCGACGACGTCGTCGCCACGGTGTTCTCGTTGTCGAGTTCCGCCCCGCATCTCTTCGGCGATCGCTTGGCCGCTTTCGAGTCCGAATTACGGGGCCTTCTCGGCGCCGCGAGCCCGTCCGGAAAGTTCCGTGAGCAGATGCGCGAGTTCGTCGTGGATGTCTGGCGGCCGTGAAATCCGGCGAGGTTGTCACACCAACGGGTGGTTTATCCGACGATCACTCCGCGGAACACCGCGTGGCGCCGAACGAAGGGCCAGGATCCGCGCCGCGCAGGGGAAGCGGGCGAAATCGGCCGCACCGCGCTGACCACGGCGAATCGTCGCGCAGGGGCGAATTTCCCTAGTCCCCCTAATGGGGTGGGGCCCGAAATCCCTAATGCCGATGTGCCGAACCCCCGGGGTGGCCCCCGATGGCCGCCGAACGGCGGCGTCCTATCTTCGTCCCCGAACCCCTTCGACTTCGCGGCATGCCCACGACGGCCGAATCAATCAGTGCACAGGAGACAACAGACTATGGACGCGGTGCAGAACCTGCACGAATTCGCCATGACCCTGCTGAGCGACCCGCAGGCCGCGGCTGCCTACGCCGCCAACCCGCAGGGCCTGCTCGACGCTGCTGGCCTGGCCGACGTTTCGCCGGCCGATGTGCAGGACATCATGCCGCTGCTGGCCGACACGGCCCCGCTGGCCGCCGCCCCGAGCCTGCCGGTCTTAGGCAACGTGCTCTCGCACGCGGCCGGCGAGCGCGCCGACCTGCCGAACGTGACGGGCCTGGCCAGCGGCCTGCCGAACCTGAGCGGCGTGTTCGAGACCGTCAGCGACGTCGCGGACTCGACCGGCGTCAACACCCTCGCCCACGGCACGCTGGGCGCCGTCTCGAACGTCGTCGACCACGTGGCCGGTGCGGTCAACGGTGTCCCGGTCGCCGGCCCGGTCGTGGCCGCCGGTGCGATCGACCTGGAGAACACCGTGAGCGCGGTGGGCGAGCACCTCTTCGACGGCAAGCTCGTGGGCTCCGCGGTCGACGCCACCACCAACCACCTGGGCGACGCCCTCATGCCGCAGGCCGCCGTGGCCGCGATCGCGGGTGTCCCGGCGGTCGGCGGCCCGGTGTCGGGTCTCGTCGAGGACGTCCGCGTCACCGGCGCCGGCCTGCTCGGCCACGTCAACGAGGCCATCGGCTCCACCCCGGTGGGCGTCGCGCTGAACGGTGGCGACGAGCGCGCCGACTTCGGTGCCGCGGGCGACCTGTCGCACACGCTGGACCACGTCGTCCCGGCCGCGGCCGCCGTCCCGGCGCTGCCGGCCCTCCCCGCGGTTCCGGGTGTCCCGGCCGTCCCGGCTCTGCCGGCCGTGCCGAACGTCGCCGGCACCGTCGGCTCCGTGACCCACACCCTGTCGGCCGCCGCGCCGCAGGCCCCGGTCGCGGGCGACGCCGTGCACCACGTGCTCGACACCGTCGGCCAGGCCGACACCGCGGGCATCCAGCACACCCCGATCGCCGACGTCGCGGACGCGGCCCACACCGGCTCGCCGCTGGGTGGCGTCGAGACGCACGCGCAGGACCTGGTCCACGGCCTCGACCTGCACGCCGCGACCGACGCGCTCGGCCACCTGCCGCTGCTCGGTCACTGAGTTCCGCCGCTCAACCAAAAAACAGGCCCGGACCGCTTGGTCCGGGCCTGTTTTTTGTTCTCTAGGAAGAAATCGCGTGCGTCCGCCGGTAGTGGCGCGCCACCCGCGCCCGGTTGCCGCAGATGTTGCCCGTGCACCACTGCCGCCGCTTCGTCTCCGCGACGAACAGCATCGAGCACGTGGGGTTCGCGCAGCGGCGCAGTTTCTCCAGCTGCGCCGGGGAAGACAGCAGCTCGATCGCCTCGGTGGCGATCGCGGCCAGCGCCGCGTTGCCGCCGTGCTCGGTGTGCCAGCGCGTGGCCGCGGTCAGCGTGCCTTCGGCGTCTTCCGCCAGCCGCAGGCTGCGCGGCACGGCCGACGCGAACGCGTTGAGGTCCTCGATCGAAACCGCCTGCGGCGCCCGCGTCTCCAGGTGCGACTCCAGCAGGTCGCGGATCGCCGCGCGCAGCCGCCGGGTCGCGGCCGCGGCGGGGACGCTCGCCTCGGGCAGCCGGGGCAGCTGCAGCCGCCACCAGGTCTCGTACCCGTCCGTCGGTTCGATCAGGTCGACGGCGGGGTCCACCGCCGTCATGAGGGTGTCGGCGAGGTCGAGGGCCACGAGCGGCTCGCCGCCCATGGGGAACCCGGCTGCCTGCACGTCCTCGAGGGTCGGTCCGGCGGTCATGGCTCCACGATATCCGGCAGAGCGCCGCGAGGTGGTCAGAGCGCGGTTAGTAACTCATACTGAGGTTACTAACACACTGGAGGAGCCATGCGGCCGTGGGCCAGGGTCGGTGCGGCGGTGCTCGCGGTCGGCTGGGGCGCGAACCAGTTCTCGCCGCTGCTCATCGTCTACCGAGACCAGGAGCACCTCTCGCCGACGGTCGTCACGGCGATCTTCGGCGCGTACGTGGTCGGGCTGATCCCGGCCTTGCTGCTGGGCGCGCGGTTCTCCGACCGGCTCGGCCGGCGCCGCGTGATGCGGCCGGTGCTGGTGCTTTCCGCGCTGGCTTCGGTGATCCTGCTGTTCGGCGCCGGGTCGACCTGGGTGCTGGCGCTCGGCCGGCTCGTCGCGGGAATCGCTTCGGGTGCCGCGTTCGGGCCGGGCAGCGCGTGGATCAAGGAGCTGTCCACTGACGCCGGCCCGGGCGCGGGTGCGCGCCGGGCCGCGGTCTCGCTGTCGGTCGGGTTCGGGAGCGGGCCGCTGGTCGCCGGGGTCCTGGCGCAGTGGCTGCCGGCACCGGCCGTGGTGCCGTACCTGGTGCACATCGCGGTGACGGTGGTGGTCGGCGTGCTGGCGTGGCACGTCCCGGAAACCGTGCCGGCCGCGGCTTCCTCGGGGCAACGGCGGCGCGCGCTCAGGCACGCGTTGACCAGCCCGGAGTTCCTCCGCCGGATCGTGCCGAGCGCGCCGCTGGTGTTCGGCGTGGCGACGACGAGTTTCGCGGTCCTGCCGGCGCTGTTGCCCGCGCCGGTCGCGCCCGTGGCGAGCAGCGGGGTGATCGCGGGCCTGACGCTGGGCAGCGGGCTGCTCGTCCAGCCCGTGGCTCGCGCTCTGGAACGACGGGGCAGCCCGCTGGTGCTGACCTGCGGTCTCGGCCTCACCGTGGCGGGGTTCCTGCTCGCCGCGCTGTCGACCGAGCTCAGGCAGGCCCTGCTGACGCTCCCCGCCGCCGTGGTCCTGGGCGCGGCTTACGGGATGCTGTTGGTCGGCGGGCTCAGCCGCGTCGAAGCGCTGGCGGAGGCGGCCGATCTCGCCGGCGTGACGGCGGTGTTCTACTGCCTGGCTTACCTCGGGTTCGCGGCGCCGTACCTGTTCGCGGCGGTCGACGTCGTCATCCCGGCGCCCGTGGCCTTCGTGGTCGCGGCCGGGGTGAGCGTGGTGCTGGTGGTCGTCACCGCGCCCTTCCCCGTCCGTGCGGCGCGGTGATCACCGTGACCCAGCCTCGCGTCCGCGTGACCGCCCAGCTCAGGGAACTCCGCTTCGACGCCGGTTCCCGCGCCCTCGACCTCGTCGCCACCGTCGGCCGCCGCCCGACCGCGGTCATCGAGCGTCTCGGGGACACCGGCCGCCTCGACGCGTGGGCCGGCGGGGTCGGCCTGCCGCTGCTCCCGGGCGCGGCGACCGCCGCCGCGCTGGCCGACGCGCAACGCTTGCGGGAGGCCGTGTTCCGCGTGGTCACGGACGTGATGGCCGACGCCCCGGTGGACCCCGCCGCGGCCGCGACGGTCGAGGGCTACGCCCTCCTCGCCACGGAACCACCGCGGCTGGACCTGGCCGCGGACGGTCGCCTGGCCTCCGGCCCCCGCCTCCGCACGTCCGCCGAGCTGCTCTCCACCGTTGCCCGCGACGCTATCGACCTCGTCACCGACCCGGCCCGCCGGACCCACCTGCGCGCCTGCGACTCACCCGTGTGCCGCATGCTCTTCCTCGACCCGCCCGGCGGCCGCCCGCGCCGCTGGTGTTCCATGCGGCGTTGCGGCAACAGCAGCAAAGCGGCGGCCTTCCGGGACCGGGCAGCGTCTACTGTGGACTCTTAGGCCGTCACCCGGGGGTTGTGCGGGGAAGGCACCACGTCAGACGCGTGGAGCGGCACTCCGGTGCGCGCCACCACCCGCGTCGGGTGGAAGCGGACGCGGCGGCCCGTGGCGTCGTCCTCGCCGGCGGTGCCCGGGGTGACCCATTCCAGCGTGGCGGTGCCGGTCAGCTGGAGTGTGGTGCCGGTGGTGAAGTCGAGGAACAGCAGCGCCGCCTCGGGGTCTGTGGTGATGTTGCCGAGGCTGTTGAACAGGTTGTTGCCCGCGTAGTCCGGCCACCACAGGTCGTCGCCGTCGAGGCGGACGAAGCCGGGCTCGCCGCCCTTGTGGGACGAGTCGGCGCCGCGCGTCGGGTGGATCGTGCCGAGGAAAAACGTGTCCGCGCGGCGGATGAGGGCGCGGTGGGCGTCGGTCAGGGCGTCCGACCGTTCGACGGCGGCCGGTGCCGGCTCGGGGTCGATCTCCAGCCGGCGTTGCTGGATGTAGGACGGGCAGTTGCCGTAGGCCTGCTCGACGTCGAGGAGGAACCCGCCCTCGGCCGAGGCGACGACGGTGCCGTTCACCCGCAGCCGGCGCCGGGTCGCGAACTCGACGGCGATCAGGCCCACCGGCTCGGCGGCGGGCAGCTCGTGCAGGGGATCGCCGGCGCCGGGGCGCGTGTGCACGACCAGCGTCGTGTCGAAACCCTCCAGGAACCCGGCCGGCCCGAGCAGGGGAGACGTCCACAGTGTCCCGTCGGCGTCGCGCGCCGTGACGGCGGCGAACTCGCGCTGCGCGAGGAAACCCTCGGCGCCGCGGCTCAGCTGCGCGGGCGCGAGCATGCCTTCGAGCCGGGCCGCTTCGAACTCGAGCCCGGCCTGCCGTTGCACGCTCAGCTCGCCGGCGTGGAATCCGGCGACGATCGGCTGCGTGGTCATGGTGTGCCCTCTCATCCGGCTTGCTGGTCGTGGGTTCGGCGGTAGTGGCGGGCGACCCGCACGCGGTTGCCGCAGACGTTGCCCGCGCACCACTGGCGACGCCGGTTCGTGGCGAGGAACAGCATCGTGCAGTCGGGGTTCGCGCAGCGGCGCAGCCGGGCGAGGCGCGCGGGGTCGGCGAACAGCTCGATCGTCTCCCGGGCGATGGCCGCCAGCGCGACGTTGCCGCCGTGCTCGCCGTGCCAGCGCGTGTGCGCCTCCCAGGACTCGTGCGCTTCGAGCCGCGGGCTGGTCGGCACGGCCGCCGCGACCGCGTTGACCTCTTCGAGCGACGCCGGCGCGGGCCCGCGGCCGTCGAGGTGCGCTTCCAGCAGGTCGCGGATCGCGGACCGCAGCCGGCGGGTGGGCACGAGGTCCGGCGCCGCCGACCCGGGCAGCCTCGGCAGCTCCAGCTGCCACCACGTCGCGTAGCGCCCGGGCGAGGCGAGGAGGTCGCCGTCGCCCGGCTCCGTCTCGGCCGCGAGTGTGTCGGCGAGATCCAGCGCGACCAGCGGTTCTCCGCCCATGGGGAAGCCGGCCCGTTGCAGGTCCTCCAGGCTGACACTACTGCTCATGCGGCGAGTGTACGCATTAGTTATCACTGTAGACAAGTTTTGAAGGGGCCTTGTGCTCCTCTAGCTAACGGATATACAGTCTGCGAATCCGTTAGTGAGAAGGAAGGCGAAAGTCATGGGACTGGCATGGCAGCAGGGACCGCTTTCGACGAGGTCGGTCGGCAGGTTCCTCACCCCGGAGCCGTTGCCCGAGCGGTTGCTCTTCGTGGAGCCGCTGCGCAGGCGGATGCGCGTCCGTTTCGGTGGCGAGTGGCTCGTCGACAGTGAAGACGTGTTGCTCCTGCACGAACCGGGCCACTACCCGGTGGCGTTCTTCCCGAAGGCCGCCGTCGCCGACGGCGTGCTGGAGTCGAGCGGCCGCGTCACGAAGCACCGCGAACTGGGCGACACCACGTGGTACACGGTCGTGGCCGGCGAAGGCCGCGCCGAGCGTGCGGCGTGGGAGTACACCGGGCTGCCGGAATACGCCGACGTGCTGAAGGACCGCGTCGCCTTCGCGTGGCGCGCGATGGAGGCCTTCTACGAGGAGGACGACCGGATCGTCGGCCACGCCGCGGACCTCTACCACCGCAACGACATCCGCAGCACGTCGCGTCACCTCGTGGTCCGCGACGGTGACCGCGTCATCGCCGACACCCACAACCCGGTGGTGCTGTACGAATCCGGCTTCGCGCCGCGCTGGTACGTGCCGCGCGAGGACATCGTGGACGGAGCGCTGACCCCGGTCGACGGGCAAACGTTCTGCCCGTACAAGGGCATCGCCAGCTACTACGACATCGGCTCGCACGCCGGCGCCGCCTGGTCGTACGAGCAGGCCTGGACCGAGGTCGAACGCGTGTCCGGCCTGGTGTCGTTCGAACCGGACAAGATCGAGGTCTACCTCGACGGCGTGCGGCAGTCGCTGGCGCCCGGCCAGACCGTGATCCCGCACGGCGTGGACCGCTGCCTCGACACCGACGAGATCGAGAAGCGCACCGCCTGAAACGGCGGGCCTTACCGAATCCGAACGAGCCGAGGGAACCGGGGGGAACCGTGTCACAGTGGTACGTCTTCGCGGCGCAGGAGGTGCTGGCATGACCGCAAAAGTGCTGTCGGTGAACGTAGGCACGCCGAAAAACGTGTCCTGGCAGGGCAAGACCGTCTACACGGGAGTGTGGAAGCAGCCGGTCGAGGGCCCGGCCATGGTGCGCCGCCTCAACATCGACGGTGACGGCCAGGGCGACAAGGGCGGCCACGGTGGCGAGCAGCGAGCCGTGTTCGTCTACCAGATCGGCTCGTACCGCCACTGGGAGCGGCACTTCGGCCGCGACGGCCTCGAGTACGGCTCGTTCGGCGAGAACTTCACCGTCGACGGCCTGCCCGACGACGAGGTGTGCATCGGCGACCGCTACCGCATCGGCGAGGCCGAGTTCGAGGTCACGCAGCCGCGGGTCACCTGCTACCGCGTCGGCATGCGGCTCGGCGAGCCGGAGCTGCCCGCGCTGCTCGTGGCCCACCACCGGCCCGGGTTCTACTTCCGCGTCATCCGCGAAGGCAACGTCGCGGCCGGCGACCCGATCGTGAAGACGCGCACCGGGCCGGGTGCGCTGAGCGTGGCCGACACCGACGCGTTGCTGTACCTGCCTGAAAAAGACGGGGAGAAGCTGCGCGTCGCCGCCGGGATCCCCGCGCTGAGCCCGGGGTGGCGGCAGTCGTTCGAGGAGCTGCTGGGCATCGGCACCACAGCGCCGGGCCCCGCGTGGGACGGCTTCCGGCCGCTGCGCGTCACGGCCGTGCGACCCGAGAGCACCTCGGTGACGTCGGTGTACTTCGAGGCCGACGACGGCAGCGCCTTGCCCGCCGCGCTGGCCGGGCAGTACCTGACGCTGCGGGTCCCGGGCGCCGCGACGCCGGCCCCGGTGCGCAGCTACTCGATCTCGTCGGCGCCGGGCTCCGCCGGCTACCGCATCAGCGTGAAGCGCGAGGGCGTGGCCAGCACGTTCCTGACCACGCAGCTGGCGGCCGGTACGGTGCTGGACGTCGCCGCGCCGCGGGGCGACTTCGTGCTCGGCGACGGGTCTTCGCCGGTGCTGCTCGTGTCCGCCGGGATCGGCGTGACGCCGGTGCTGGCGATGCTGCACCAGCTGGCCGCGCAGGACAGCACCCGCGAGGTGTGGTGGATCCACGGGGCGCGCGGGCCGGCGGAGCACCCGATGGCCGCGGAGGCCCGGTCGCTGCTCGCCGCGTTGCCCGGTGGCCGCGCGGAGATCTTTTACAGCGCCGCGACGGTGGAGGAACGCACCTCGGCCGGTGCCCACACCGGGCGGCTCACCAAGGACGCGCTGGTGGAGCTGGGCGTGCCCGCCGACGCGTCGGCGTATGTCTGCGGTCCGACGGCGTTCATGACGGACATGACCGCCGCGCTCACCGCCGCGGGTCTGGACGCGACCCGCATCCACAGCGAGCTGTTCGGCGCGCTGGACGCCATCAATCCCGGCCTCGTCGGCCAGACCACGCGGCCGCCGCACGCGCCGGAGGGGCCGCCCGGAACCGGGCCGACCGTCACGTTCGCGCGCAGCGGCGTCTCGGCGCCGTTCCCCGGCGGCAGCCTGCTGGAGCTGGCCGAGGCGTGCGACGTGCCCGCGCGCTGGAGCTGCCGCAGCGGCGTCTGCCACACGTGCGTGACGCCGGTGCTTTCCGGGTCCGTCGACTACTCGCCTTCGCCCCTGGAGCCGCCGGCTCCGGGGCAGGCGCTGGTGTGCTGCGCCGCGCCGCACACCGATCTCGTCCTGGACATGTAATCCCTGTGCTCGAAAGGAACACCACGATGAACTGGGCTCTCGAGGTCGTCACGCTGGCCGTCGGCGACGTCGACAAATCGCTGAAGTTCTATGCCGACCAGGTCGGGTTCTCGCTTGACGTCGACTACCACCCGCAGGACGGCTACCGCGTCGTCCAGCTCACGCCGCCCGGCTCCGCCTGCTCCATCCAGCTCGGCACGGGCCTCACCGACGCCGCTCCCGGCTCGACGCGCACCACCTACCTCGTCGTCACCGACCTCGAAGCCGCCCGCAGCGAGCTCTCCGGCCGTGGCGTTCCCGTCGGCGACTTCCGGCACAAGGCGAACCTCGCCGACTGGCAGGGTGACTGGGCCTCCGGCCTCGACGCCGACCGCCGCGACTACGCGAGCGCCTTCGACTTCGCGGACCCGGACGGGAACACGTGGGTGGTGCAGGAGGTCGGCTACCGCGCCTGACGGGTCCGGCGGGTGTGCGGAAACCGCCGCGGAGTGTTCGGGAATTCGCGAGGGGTGTGCGGAAACGGCCACCGGGTGTTCGGGAAGCTACGGTGCGGGTGAGGAGGTTCCCAGCCTGTGTCCGAATGTTGTCCACCTTCGCGCGTTTCACACCATCCCGTGGCCGCCGAGGTTCCGGCGGGGCCGGCGACCAACGCCGACGGTTTGCTCACCCTGCCCGGCGGCAGCTTCCGGATGGGGACCGACGACGCCGACGGGTTCCCCGACGACCGGGAAGGCCCGGTGCGCGAGGTCACGGTGGCGGCGTTCGCCATCGACGCCTACGCCGTGACCAACGCGCGCTTCGCGGAGTTCGTCGACGCCACCGGGCACCGGACCGAAGCCGAGGAGTTCGGCTGGACCTACGTGTTCGCGAAGTTCGTCCCCGGCGCATTGCGCAAGATCTCGCCACGGCCGGAGCAGACGCCGTGGTGGTGCGGGGTCGCGGGCGCGTACTGGCGGGCGCCGGAAGGACCGCACAGCAGCGTCGAGGACCGGTGGGACCACCCCGTGGTCCACGTGTCCTGGAACGACGCCCTGGCCTACTGCGCGTGGGCCGGGCGCCGGCTCCCGACCGAGGCCGAGTGGGAGTACGCGGCGCGCGGCGGGCTGGACCAGGCACGGTTCCCGTGGGGCGACGAGCTCACCCCCGGCGGCGAGCACCGGTGCAACATCTGGCAGGGCCGCTTCCCCGTGCACAACACCGAAGAGGACGGCCACGTCGGCACCGCGCCCGTCGATGCCTTTCAGCCCAACGGGTTCGGGCTGTACAACGTCTCCGGCAACGTCTGGGAGTGGTGCGCCGACCGGTTCGACCCCGGAAACCGCTCCCTGCGCGGTGGGTCGTACCTGTGCCACGAGTCCTACTGCAACCGCTACCGCGTCGCCGCCCGCATGGGCAACACGCCCGATTCTTCCAGCGGCAACACGGGTTTCCGCACCGCCGCCGACGTCTGACTCAGGACTCCAGGTACGCCAGGACGTCGGCGGGTTCGGCGGCGAAGTGGACGAGGTCGTCGAGCGGGAGCGGCAGGAAACCGTCGTCCTCCATGCGGCGCAGCTGCAGGATCAGGCCGTCGTAGAAGCCGTCGGTGTTGAGCAGCACGATCGGCTTGTGGTGCAGCCCGTGCTTCTTGAGTTCGAGGACCTCGGTGACCTCGTCGAGCGTGCCGAGGCCGCCGGCCAGCACGACCACGGCTTCGGAACGCGAGAGCAGCAGCGCCTTGCGTTCGGCGAGGTCCGCGGTGATCACCATTTCGTCGGCGTCTTTGCGGGCGGCGTCGCGCAGCAGCTCCACCGAGATGCCGACGAGGCGCCCTCCCGAAGCCCGTACGCCGTCGGCGACGACCTTCATCAGACCGCTGTCGGACCCGCCCCACACCAGCGTGTGGCCGCTTTTGCCGACGAGCCCGGCGAACTCGCGCGCGGGCTCGGTGTAGCGCTCGTCGAGGTCGGCGGCGGAGAGGAAGACGCAGATGTTCATGGCCGGACTATAAAGTCAGCCCACGCGGTAGCGCGCGACCGCTTCCGGATCCCACTCCAGGCCGTTGCCGGGCCGGTCGGGCGGCGTCGCGTGGCCGTCGGTGATCCGCAGCGGTTCACGCAGGACCGGGGCGGCCCAGTCGACGTACTCCAGCCGGTGCGCGGTCGGCGTCGCGGCCAGCAGGTGGGCGCTGACCTCGGGGAACAGGTGTGACGACAGGGGAATGCCGCAGGTGTCGGCGAGGGCCGCGGCGTCGCGCCAGCCGGTGACGCCGCCGATGCGGTCGAGGTCGGGCATGACCAGGTCGCTCGCGTCGTGCTCCAGCGCGACGGCCATCGCGCGCGGGCCGGCGAAGTTCTCGCCGATCTGCACGGGCGTGCGCAGGGTGGCGGTGAGCCGGGCGTTGGCCGCGTAGTCGTCGTGGCGCACCGGTTCTTCGATCCACGACAGGCCTTGGTCGTCCAGCGCGCCGCAGCGGGCGAGGGCGTCGGGCAGGTCGAGGGCCTGGTTGTAGTCGGCCATGACCTCGACGTCGGGGCCGACCGCCGCGCGGACCGCGCGCACGGCGGCCAGATCGTCGGCGGGCGGGCGGCCGAGCCGCATCTTGACCGCGCGGAAGCCTTCGGCCACGAGTTCCTGGGCTTCGTCGGCCGCGGCCGAGGGTTCGATCAGGCCGAGGCCGTTGCTGTTGTACGCGGGGATCGGGCTCAGCGGTGCGCCGAGCAGCCGCGCCAAGGGTAGGCCGGCGGCAATCGCGAGCGCGTCCCAGCATGCGGTGTCCACGAGCGACACCACCGCGGCGACGAGCCCGCGCACGCCGAGCAGCTTGAACCTCGCCTCGAGTTTCGACCGCGCGGCCGCCGGATCGGCCGGGGTGCCGGCCAAGGCCTCGTGCACGTCGCGGGCCAGCGCGGCCGCGGCGTGCCCGGCGGCTTCGAGGTAGCAGAACGAATACGCCCGCCCGGTCACGCCTTCCTCGGTGTGCAGGTCGAGCAGCAGCAGTGGCGCCGCCGTGACGCGCGCGGCGCTGGTGCCGAGTGGCCGGCGCATCGGCACCAGCACGAGCGTGGCGTCGACCGAGCGGATCGTGAGGCTCATCAGCGGTGGCCTTCGCTGTGCACGGCGAGGATGTCGGTGATGGCGCGGTTGCACGGCGTCGGCACGCCCAGCGCCTTGCCGCGCTCGACGACGTCGCCGCTGAGCCACGTGACCTCGAGCCGGTTGCCGCGTTCGAGGTCGTGGTGCATCGAGGACGTCATGCCTTCGGGGACGCCGTCGGTGAAGGCGAGCCGATCGTCGGCGTAGTCGGCGGGCAGCGCCACGCCCTGGGCGCGGGCGACCTCGACGACCTCGGCCATCACGTCGTGCAGGAACGCCCGCGAACGCGGGTTGGCGCGGATCGGGCCGATCGTGGTCCGCGCGGTGCTCGTGGTGCCGGAAAGGCCGACCAGGAACACGAACTTCTCCCAGATGGTCTGTTCGATCTCGGTGCTGATCTCCACGTCGATGTTGCTTTCCGCACACGCGTCGTGGAATTTCTGCACCCGTGCGGAGCTGGTGCCGTCGTACTCGCCGAACACCAGCTTCTGCAGCGTGCCCGTGTGCCGGATGACGCCCGGCTCGGCGATCGTCGCCGCGATGTAGCAGACGCCGCCGATCACGTGCTCGGGCCCGAGGACGCGGCGCAGGATGTCGTCCTTGACCACGCCGTTCTGGAACGACACCACGGCCGTCCGGTCGGTGAGCAGCGGCTTGATCAGCTCCGCGGACGTCTCGGTGTCCCACAGCTTCACGCCGAACAACACGAGGTCGGCGGGCGCGAGCCGCGTCGGGTCGTCCGTCACGTCGATCTTCGGCAGGTGCAGGTCGCCGAGCGGGCTTTCGACCCTCAACCCGTTGGCGCGCAACGCTTCCAGGTGCTTGCCGCGCGCGATGAAGCTCACGTCGTGGCCGCCGTGGGCCAGCCGGGCCCCGAAGTAGCCGCCCACGCCGCCGGTGCCCATCACCACGACCCGCATGTGATCCCCTTAGTTGATCGCTCGTCCAAGTTACGTGCCTTGGAGTTCTACCACGCTGGATCGGCGGTGTCGATATTCTTGAACGCTTACTCTACTATCGCGGCGTGGGACGCACACGCACCTTCGACGTCGACGAAGCCCTCGGCGTCGCCCTGGACACCTTCTGGCAGCGCGGCTACGACGCCACGTCGATCCAGGCGCTGTGCCAGGCCATGGACATCCAGCCCGGCAGCGTCTACGCCGCGTTCGGAAACAAACACGACCTGTTCGTCGCCGCACTCCGCTCCTACGCGGCCACCGTGTCCGCCGAGGCCGTCGAGCGGCTCAACGTCGCTCCCAGCGGGATGCAGGGCCTGCGCGACTACTTCGCCCACCTCGTCGACGCCATGGTCGACGGCCGCCGCCGCTGGGGCTGCCTCGTCACCAACTCGCTCGTCGAGCTCACCGACCGCGACCCCGCTCTGGCCGCGATGTTCGAACAGCATCTGGCCAATCTCCTCACCAGCTTCGCCGGCGCCCTCACCCGCGCCCGCACCGCCGGCGAACTCCGCCCGGGCGCCGGCCCCGAGTCCGCGCCCCTGCTCGTAGCCGTCGTGCAGGGCATGAACGTCCTCGCCAAGACCCGCCCGGGCCGCGCCACCCTGCAGTCCATCGCGGACAACGCACTCGCCGGCCTGGCCGCACCGTCCACTGAGGATTGACGACCGCTTTCACCACGGCGGGATCATGATCAACCTGGGCGGCGTCGCCGGCTCGCTGCTGATGACGGTCGTCGCGTTGCGGTTCAGCAGCCGCGTTCTCGCGGTGATGACGCTCGCCGGCGCCGCGGTGGTGTTCCTGGCAATGGCGGTCGTGCTCGGCAACCTCACGGCGACGCTGGTGGTTGCGGTGCTGATGGGCACGCTGCTGTACGCACTCGGCGCGTCCTCTACGCGCTCGGCCCGGCCCTCGGCCCGGCCCTCGGCCCGGCCCTCTACCCGGCCGGTGTCCGCTCGACGGCGCTGGGCTGGGCGGTCGGCGTCGGCGGCATCGGCGCCATCGTGACGCCGCTGGTCGCGGGCGCCCTGGTCGATGCGGGGTGGTCGGGGGTCGGCCTGTTCGAGCTGTTCGCGATCCCGCTGGTGCTCGCCGCGCTGGGCCTGGTGGCGCTGCGCTTCGTGAAGCCGTCGGCAGCCGCTGTTCCGGCCGCGGCGGAGGCGCCGACCTCGGCGTGAACCGCGTGGGGTGGGCGCCGCGGCGGCCACCCCGTGACGGTGCCCACTCGAACGGGGCAAACCTGTCACATCCGGCATCGCTGTCTTGTCTCCCTGGTGCAGGGCAAGAGAGCGAGGAGCGAGATGCGCAGGATCCTGGTGGTCGGCGGCGGGTACGCGGGTTTTTACGCGGCCTGGGGACTCGAGAAGCGGTTGCGGCCTTCGGAGGCGGAGCTCACTGTCGTGGACCCGCGTCCGTACATGACCTACCAGCCGTTCCTGCCCGAGGTCACGGCCGGGTCGATCGAGGCGCGCCACGCGGCGGTGTCGCTGCGGCGCCACCTCAAGCGCACGCGGATCGTGGCCGGCGCGGTGACGGAGATCGACCACGCGAACCGCCGCGTGGTCGTGCGGCCGGCCGAGGGGCCGGAGTTCGAGCTCGAGTACGACGAGATCGTGGTGACGGCCGGCGCCGTCACGCGCAAGTTCCCGATCCCCGGCGTCACCGAGGAGGCGATCGGGATGAAGCACGTGGAGGAGGCGGTCGCGATCCGCGACCGGCTGCTGACGTCCTTCGACCGCGCGTCGGCGCTCGAGCCGGGGCCGGCGCGGCGGAAGCTGCTCACGGTGACGTTCGTCGGCGGTGGCTTCTCGGGCGTCGAGGGCTTCGCGGAGCTGCTGTCGCTGGCGACGGCGCTGCTGAAGTCGTACCCGGAGATCAGCCGCGACGAGCTGAGCTTCCACCTCGTGGAGGCGCAGGGCCGGATCCTGCCCGAGGTCACCGACAAGCCGGGGCAGTGGGTGGTCCGCTCGCTCGAACAGCGCGGCGCCCACGTGCACCTGAACACGCAGCTGCGCTCGGCCGTCGACGGGCACGTGGTGCTCTCGACCGGCGAGGAGTTCGATTCCGCACTCATCGTGTGGACGGCGGGCAACGCCGCCAACCCCGTGGTGCACAACCACACCGACCTGCCGATCGACGAGCGCGGCCTGCTGGTCGTACGTGCCGACCTGCGGGTGGGCACCGAGACGGACCCGGTGCCGGGCGCGTGGGGCGCGGGCGACGACGCCGCCGTGCCGGACCTCGCGTCGCCTGTTCCGGGGGCGCGGACGGTGCCGAACGCACAACACGCGGTCCGCCAGGGCAAGCTGCTTGCTCGAAACCTCACAGCGCATGTTCGTGGTCGCACACCGAAGCAGTACCTCCACCACGGGCTGGGCTCCGTCGCGACCCTCGGCATCGGCAAGGGCATCTTCCAGTACCGCCGGATCGTGATCACGGGCCTGCTCGCGTGGCTGATGCACCGCGGGTACCACGTGCTGGCCGTGCCGAGCTGGGAACGCAAGGTGCGCGTGCTCGCGATCTGGCTCACGGCGGCGTTCTTCGGCCGCGACATCGTGTCGCTCGCGTCGGTCGAGCACCCGCGCGACGCCTTCGTCTCCGGAGGTGACCCGATCAGGTGACGGGTTTCCGCGCGGATGCTGTCACAGATCCGCGGTCCGCCTTGTCCTGGCTGGTGCGACGTCCCCGGGCCCTCCGGGGACACCCAGCGAAAGGCGCACCATGAGGATTGTCGTCATCGGCGGTACCGGCCTGATCGGCTCGCGGGCCGTGAGCCTGCTCAAGGAACACGGCCACGAGGCGGTACCGGCGTCGCCCAACTCCGGGGTCAACACCGTGACCGGCGAAGGCGTCAAGGAAGTGCTGCAGGGCGCCGACGTGGTGGTGGACGTGTCGAACTCGCCGTCGTTCGCCGACGACGACGTGATGGCGTTCTTCCGCGCCGCCACCACGAACCTGACCGGCGCCGCCATGGACGCGGGCGTCGGCCACTACGTCGCGCTGTCGGTGATCGGCAGCGACCGCCTGCCCGAGTCGGGCTACCTGCGCGCGAAGGTCGCCCAGGAGGAGCTGATCAAGGACTCCGGCCTGCCCTACTCCATCGTGCGGGCCACGCAGTTCTTCGAGTTCGTCGGCGCGATCGCCGACGGCGGCACCGAGGGCAACGTCGTCAAGCTCCCCGACGCGGGCATCCAGCCGATCGCGGCGTCCGAGGTTTCCGGCGCCGTCGCGAAGGTTGCCGCCGGGACGCCGCTCAACGGCATGACCGAGATCGGCGGTCCCGAGGTCTTCACGATGGAGAGCTGGGTGCGCGAGGCCCTGGCCTTCCGCAACGACCCGCGTGAGGTCACCGTCGACCCCGAGGCCCGCTACTTCGGCGAGAAGCCGGGCCCGAAGGGCCTCCTGCCCGACGAGGGGGCCCAGCTCGGGCAGATCAAGTTCGCGGACTGGCTCCCGGCCAACCCGCCCAGGAAGTGATTCCTCGCGCGGGTGGTCCCGTTCCGGTGCCACCCGCGCATCCCGTCAGGAGGTAACCCGATGACAGAACAGCAGGTCGCGACGTCGGTACTGGTGATCGGCACGGGGGGATCCGGGTTGCGCGCCGCGATCGAGCTGGCCGAGCGGGGTGTGGACGTGCTCGTGGTCGGCAAGCGGGCCAAAGGCGACGCCCACACCACGCTGGCCGCCGGCGGCATCAACGCCGCGCTGGCCACGATGGACCCCGAGGACAGCTGGCAGCAGCACGCCGCCGACACGATCAAGGAGAGCTACCTCCTGGCGCACCCCGACACGGTGCGGGTCGTCACGCAGAACGCCGCGCGTGGCATCGAGGACCTCGAACGCTGGGGCATGCCGTTCGCCCGCGAGGCCGACGGCCGCATCTCCCAACGGTTCTTCGGTACGCACACCTACCGGCGCACCGCGTTCGCGGGTGACTACACCGGGCTGGAGATCCAGCGCACGCTCGTGAACCGCGCGGCGCAGCTCGACGTGCGGATGCTCGAGAACGTCTACGTCACCCGGATCCTGGTGCAGGACAACGTGGTCTTCGGCGCGTACGGTTTCGACCTCGACAACGGCACCCGGTACGTGATCCACGCCGACGCGGTGATCCTGGCCGCCGGTGGGCACACGCGCATCTGGCGCCGCACGTCTTCGCGGCGCGACGAGAACACCGGCGACTCGTTCCGCCTCGCCGTGCTGGCCGGCGGCCGCATCCGCGACCCCGAGCTCGTGCAGTTCCACCCGTCCGGGTTGCTGGAGCCGGAAAACGCGGCGGGCACGCTCGTGTCCGAAGCCGCCCGCGGTGAGGGGGGCCAGCTGCGCAACGCGTTGGGCGAGCGGTTCATGGCGCGCTACGACCCCGAGCGGATGGAACTGTCCACTCGAGACCGGGTGGCGCTGGCCGCGTACACCGAGATCAAGGCGGGCCGCGGCACGCCGAACGGTGGCGTGTGGCTCGACGTGTCGCACCTGCCGCGCGAGACGATCATGCAGCGACTGCCACGCGTGTACCAGACGTTGCTGGAACTGCAGATGCTGGACATCACGAAGAGCCCGATCGAGATCGCGCCCACCGCGCACTATTCGATGGGTGGCGTCTGGGTGCGCTCGGCCGACCACGGCACGGGTGTCGAAGGCCTGTACGCGATCGGCGAGGCCGCGAGCGGCCTGCACGGCGCCAACCGGCTCGGAGGCAACTCGCTGATCGAGCTGCTGGTGTACGGCCGGATCGTCGGCGAGGCCGCGGCGGAGTACTCGGCTGCTCTTTCCGCGCAACGACGTTCCGCCGGCGCGCTGGCGGAGGCTCGCGGTGAGGTCGACGAGCTGCTGGCGGCCGACGGCCCGGAGAACGTCCGGGCCCTGCAGCGTTCCCTGCGCAACACGATGACCGAGCACGCGGGTGTCGTGCGCGACGAGGAGGGTCTGCTCGCGGGACTGTCCGAACTGGACGCGCTCGAGGGGCGGATGAAGAACGTCGGGGTCCACCCGGACCTGGCCGGGTTCCAGGATCTCGCGCACGCGTTCGACCTGAAGTCCTCGGCGCTGGCCTGCCGGGCGACACTCGAGGCGGCGGTGGAGCGGCGCGAGACTCGGGGTTGCCACAACCGTTCTGACTACCCGGAGCTGGACGAGTCGATGCGGGTGAACCTCGTGTGGTCCGGGCCCGGGCGGATCGAGCGGGAAGCGTTGCCGCCGGTGCCTCCGGAGATCGCCGCGTTGATGCGGGAGGTTTCCTCGGAAGGGAAGCTGGTCGAGTGAACCGAGGGGCTCTCCCGACCGGGAGAGCCCCTTCTTCATCGGGGTCGCACGACGTTGGTGAACAGGATCGCCACGTCGGTCTCGGCTTCGAGGCGGTGCCTTCGCTCGGGGAGCACGAGGAAGTCGCCGGGTGCCGCGCCTCGGCTTTCGGCGCCGGTGACCAGGCGGAGGCGGCCGAGCAGAACGAGCACGGTGGTCTCGCCGCCGGGGTGTTCGTGTTCGTGCAGGTGTTCGCCGGCGCGCAACGCCATCACGGTCTGGCGCAGGGCGTGCTCGTGTCCACCGTGGACGGTCACGGCGCTGCGCCCGGAGGACGCCTGCGCCGCGAGTCCGGCGTGGGTCTCGGCGAGGGTGATCAGGTTCATGGTGCTCCTTGCCGAGGGGGCCGGCTTTCGGGCCGGCCCCGTTCCGGGTCACGGGCGGGGCGCTCGCAGGTGCTTGCGCTGCTCCAGTTCCTCGTCGCTCACCGGGATGACCATCGGCTGTCCCGGTGCGCAGAACATCGTGACGACGAACTGGGACTCGGCGTCGTCGAGGTTGTTGCCGTCCTGGTAGTGGATCACGTCGAAACCGGGCTCCCAGAACGCTTCCCCGGCCTTCACGACGCGCTCCGGGTCGCCTTCGAGCTCGAAGACGATCTCGCCCTTGAGTACGTACCCGAACGCCGGACCCGAGTGCCGGTGCGGTGGCGCCCCGTCGCTGCCCGGCGGCAGCGTGACCAGGATGGTCATCGGTACGGCCCCCTCGGGCGCCGCCGGTGCTCCCTCCGCGGTCGCCACCAGCTCGATCTTCGGCGGCGGCGCGCTCGACTTGGGGTTCGGCAGGTGGTGCGAATGTTCCACGCTCATGAGCTTCCTTCACGGACCTGGTGTCGGTTGTCCTTCCGTGAGCTGAGACAAGACGCGGGCGCGATCTGTGACAGCGCCACCGCTCCTTGTGGTTTTCCGGCCGGGAATGGTGCGATGGGGACCATCTGCCGTGCGGGAACGAACACCCGGCGGTGATCGGCGAACATTCCGCTGGTGTCCGGCAGAGCCGGACGCTCGCCAGCCGAAACGCGGTCACCCGACCTATCGTGGCCGGATGGATGAAACGCGTGGTGGCGTGGCGTCGGTGGTGAAGGCCTGCAAGGTGCTGCGCGCCTTCTCGCCCACGGTGGGTGTCCTGTCGGTCCGGCAGGTCTCGGCCCGCGCGGACATCCCGCGCAGCACCGCCCACGAGCTGTGCCGCACCCTCGTCGCCGAGGGGATGCTGGAGGATTCGGGCAACGGTTACCAGCTCGGCCCGCTGCTGCTGGAGCTCGCCGGCCAGATCATCGAACGCACCGGCCTCGTCCGCGCGACCGAGGGCATCCTCGACCGCCTGGTCCGCGCGCCCGAACAGGAGGCGCACCTGGGCCAGCTCACGCAGGGCTGGGTCGTCTACCTCGACCGCAACGCCAGCACCTGCAAGGTCCCGATGCACAACCGCGTCGGCCAGCGCGCGCCCGCGCACCTCACCGGGTGCGGCAAGGCGGCGCTGTCGTGGCTGCCGTTCGACAAGGTCGTGGCCCACGTCGAGAAGTGCTGCGCGGAGAGCTCGACGCCGCCGCCCGACCTCGACGAGCTCGAAGCCGAGCTCATCCGCGCCCGCCGGGACGGGTTCCTGGTGTCGAAGTCGTTCCAGAAGGACCGGATGTCCGTGGCCGCGGCGATCTTCGACGCGTCGGGCCACTCGGTCGGCGGCGTCTCGCTGGCCGGGCCCGCGACGATGTTCACCACGGCGGTCGTGGCGTCGGCCCGCTCGTCGGTGACCAACGCGGCCGGCCTGATCAGCGCGCGGCTCATCAACGAGTCGGCCCGCTGGGCGAGTACGTCGCGCTGACCGCAATCGTCTGTAGGATAATCGGCGACACTCACGCCCGATTGCGGCAAGACCGGCGCGGGAATCGCACCTGAAATCGGCGGGCCGCGCGGCTCCTCTGCGTATACTGCCGTCGTGCGAAGAGCGACCTTGAAGGACGTGGCCGCGCGCGCCGGGGTCCACGTCGCGACCGCGTCGAGGGCCCTCAACGAGACCAGCCGCCACCTGGTGAACAGCGCGACGCTCGACCGTGTGCTCCGGGCCGCCACCGAACTCGGCTACTCCGGCAACCTCAGCGCCCGCACGCTCCGCACCGCCCGGTCGATGGCGATCGGCATCCTGCTGCCGGACCTGACCAACCCGATCTTCCCGCCGATCGTGCGCGGTGCCGAGGACATCCTGCGCGAACGCGGCTACAGCACGTGGATCGCCAACACCGACGACGACCCGAAGATCACGGCCGCGTCGATCGACGCGTTCCTCTCCCGCGGCGTCGACGGGTTCATCTCGGCGGGGTCGCGCCTGCACGACGACACGGCCGAGCAGATGGCCGGCCAGGGGCACCCGCTCGTGCTGGTCAACCGCACCGTCGACCGCCGCGACATCCCGTCGGTCACGGCCGACGACGACCACGGCGTCCGCCTCGCGCTCAGCCATTTCGTGGAGCTGGGCCACCGCAAGATCATCCACCTGGCGGGCCCGCAGGACCTGTCGACCGGTGTGCACCGCAAGCGCGCGTTCGTGCAGGGCCTCGCCGACCACGGCCTCGACCGCGAACCCGAACGCGTGGCGCAGTGCGACGCGTGGTCGCAACGCGAGGGGCACCGTGTCCTCAGTGGACTCCTGCGCGACGAGAAGATCGAGTTCACCGCGATCGTCGCCGGAAACGACCTGATCGCCCTCGGCTGCTACGACGCGTTGCGCGAACACGGGATGACGTGCCCGCACGACGTGAGCATCATCGGGTTCAACGACACCCCGTTCATGGACCACGTTTCCCCGCCGATGACGACGATCCGCATTCCGCAGTACGACTTGGGCCGCGAAGCCGCCAAACTTCTCGTCGACAACCTGGAAAACCCCGAGCAGGGGCCGCGGTCGATCGTGCTGCCGGTGGAACTGGTCAACCGGCGTTCCACGGCGCCTTTGCGCGCGAACTGACTTTCTCATTGTGAACGATTGCAGCCGAGCATTCGGCGGCTCTCGGCTTGGCGCCCTGTCTAGGCTTCTCCCGAGAAGCACGACCGAAGCCCGAAGGAGTCTCCGATGGACCTGCTGTTGCGCGGCAAGACGGCGCTCGTCACCGGTGCGAGCCGCGGGATCGGGCTGGCGGTGACGCGGGCGCTGGTCGAGGAGGGCGTTCAGGTTGTCGCGGCGGCGCGCAACGTCGACGGGGATCTCAAGGACCTGCCCGTCGAGACCGTGGCGGTCGACCTCGGCACCCCGGACGGCGCGGCGCGGGTGGTCGAGGAGGCCGTGGCGCGGGTGGGCGGGATCGACATCTTGGTCAACAACGTCGGCGCCGTGCGGCCCCGGCCCGACGGCTTCACGTCCGTGACGGACGAAGACTGGCTGGCGACACTGAACCTCGACTTCATGTCGGCCGTGCGCACCACGCGCGCGGCGCTGCCGTCGCTGCTGGAGCGGACCGGCGCGATCGTCACGGTGTGCTCGGTCAACGCGACCCTGCCCGACCCGCTGGTGATCGACTACAGCGCGGCGAAGGCGGCGTGCCTCAGCTTTTTCAAGTCCCTGTCGAAGGAAGTCGGCGCGCGCGGCGTCCGCGTGAACACGGTCAGTCCCGGCCCGGTCGCCACGGACCTGTGGCTGGGCAAGGGCGGCGTCGCCGAGACGGTCGGGGGCGCGGTGGGTGCGGAGCCCGGCAACGTCGCGGCGAAGGCGGCCGCCGACTCCGTGACCGGGCGGTTCACGCGGCCCGAGGAGGTCGCGGACCTGGTGACCTTCTTGGCCGGCGGTCGCGTCGGCAACCTCACGGGCGCCGACATCATCCTCGACGGTGGCCTGACGCAGACGATCTAGACCCCGTCTGACCTGGCGTAACATCCCGTTGATGACACCCGAGGAGCAGCTGCGCGAAGCCGACCCGGTCCTCGGCCGGGTCATGGACGAGATCGTCGGGCCGCCGCCCCGGCTGCCGCCCGACCCCGCGCTGGCCGGCGACCCGGACATCCCGAAGGACAACTACGGCGTGCTGGTGCGCGCGATCGTCAGCCAGAACATCTCGATCCACTCGTCGCGCGCCATCTTCCGCAAGCTGAAGGACCGCTTCGGCGGCCGGCTGCCGACGCCGGAGGAGCTGCTGGCCGACGACCCCGAGGAGCTGCGCCCGGCCGCCGGGCTGTCCCGCGCGAAAACGGTGTCGCTGCGCTCGCTCGCCGACTGCATCCTGTCGGGCCGCCTCGACCTCGACGCGCTGAACGAGCTGCCCGACGACGAGGTCGTCGCGCAGCTCGACCTGGTGAAGGGCATCGGCGTGTGGACCGCGCAGATGTTCCTGATGTTCCACCTGCACCGCCCCGACGTGCTGCCGACCGGGGACCTCGAGCTGCGCCGCAGCGTCGAGCGGGCCTACGGGCTGGCCACCCGGCCGACGCCGGCGGAGCTCACGCGCCTGGCCGAGCCGTGGCGGCCGTACCGCACGCTGGCGTGCCTGTACCTGTGGCAACTGGCCGAGCAGGCGCCGCGGTTGTGATTAAGCTGGTGCCACAGGACTTTTCGCGCAAAGGAGAAACACGTGGAGGGTGTCGACCCCGCGGTGGCGCCGAGCGGCAACGGCTGCGCCGAGTGTGATGCGGCCAGCCCGCAGGGCTGGTGGTTCCACCTGCGCCGCTGCGCGCAGTGCGGCCACATCGGCTGCTGCGACTCGTCGCCCGGCCAGCACGCCAGTGCGCACGCCGCCTCGTCCGGCCACCGGATCGTCCGCAGCTTCGAACCGGGCGAAGAGTGGTTCTGGGACTACGCCGAGGAAGTGATGTACGAACGCGGCCCCGAGCTCGCCGCCCCGACGCACCACCCGCTCACCCAGTCCGCTCCCGGTCCGGCCGACCGGCTGCCGGCGGACTGGGCCAACCGGCTTCACTGACCCGGCTCCGGGCGCCCGGCCGTGGTGACGACCGGGCCGTCCGGGCCGGCACAGTACCTTCGACACCATGACCAGCTCACGTCCGAATCCCACCGACGTCGCGGGTGCGTTGTTCGATTTCGCACTTCGGCCCTCACAGGTGCAGGCGGCCGACGCCGTCACGGCGGGCCAGGACACGTTGGCCGTGCTGCCCACGGGCAGCGGGAAAAGCGCCATCTACCAGGTCGCCGGCCTCGCCCGAGGCGGGCTGACCGTGGTCATTTCGCCGCTCATCGCGTTGCAGCGCGACCAGCTCCGGTCCATCGCGGGTCGCCCGTACGGCGACCGCACCATCAATGCCGAGCTCCTCAACTCCAGCCAGAAGGTCCACGAGCGCCGCGAGACGCTGGCGCGGCTGGAGAAGGGCGAGCTGGACTTCGTCTTCCTGGGCCCCGAGCAGCTCACGAACGCCGAGACGCGTGCGGCGATCACCAATGTCACGTTGTTCGTGGTGGACGAAGCACATCTGGTGAGCGAATGGGGACAGGAGTTCCGCCCCGAGTACCTGCGGCTGACCGACGCGGTCGCCGAGTTCGGCCGGCCGCCGATCCTCGCGCTCACGGCCACGGCGTCGCCGCCCGTGCAGGCGGACATCACGCGCCGGCTGGGGATGCGCGACCCTCAGGTGGTGGTCGCCGACTTCGACCGGCCCAACATCTCGCTCTCGATGCGCCCGACGCAGCCCAGCAAACCGGAGGCCCGGGCCGTCGACGACCGGTGCGTCGACGTCCTCATCCAGCACGACACCCCGGCCCTCGTCTACGCGCTCACCCACGCCCGCTGCGAGTCCCTCGCCGATCGCCTGCGCCTCGACGCCTTCCGCTCGGCGCCGTACCACGGCGGCATGACGGCGGCCGCCCGCGCGCAGGTGCAGGACGACTTCTTCGCCGGGAAGCTGGACGTCGTCGTGGCCACGAGCGCGTTCGGGATGGGGATCGACAAGCCCGACATCCGCACGGTCGTGCACGCCGGGGTGCCCGCGAGCATCGACGACTACTACCAGGAGATCGGCCGCGCCGGCCGTGACGGGGAACCCGCGGTGGCCGTCCTCGTGCACGACCCGCGGACCATCCGCATCCCGCGCCTGCTCGCCGCCCGCACGCACCTGGGCGAGGAGACCGTGCACCTGGTCGTCGACGCGGTCGAGAACTCGCCTCGGCAAGCGGCGCTCACCGACCTGACCGCCAGCGCCGGGGTGCCCGCCCACGCCGTCGAGCGGGTGGTCAACGAGCTGGCGGAGCTGGGGTTCGTGGGCGTCACGGGGTCGGGCCACCACCGCATGGTGGAATGCGAACACGAACTCACACCACCGGCCCAGCTCGCCGACCAGCTCGTGGACCTCGATCGGCGCCGGCAGGCCGTGCTCGCCAGCCGGATCGAGGCCGCGCGCTCGTACGCCGAAAGCACGCGGTGCCGCCGTGCGGAACTCCTCGCATACTTCGGTGAGAACTACACACCCCCGTGTGAGAACTGCGACAACGACCGTGCGGCGCACACCACCGAGCACCAGCGCGCCGACGTCTCCGGCGGTGCTCCCGTGCACCACCGCCTGTGGGGAGACGGACAACTGTTGTCCCAGGACGAACACGAGTTGCTCGTTTACTTTCCCAGCGTGGGCTACAAGCACCTCACCGCGTCGACGATCTCGTCCGGCATCCTCCAGCCGCGCTGAACAACCGCGCGCGGGCTCGCCTGGTAACTTCCCGACTCGGGCGCGAGACTGGGTGCGCCCGGAGAGAGGAGCCGTCCGTGGACGACGACATCGAGGACAACGCCGACACCGGCGTGCTCGACCCTGAAGACACCCTCGAGGACGGCGATCCGTACGACGAGGGCTACTCGCCGCCGGAGAAGCCGTACGAGGTCGACGAGTTCGGCACCACGCCCGAGGAGGAGCGCGAGGGCGAAAGCTGGGAGGGCCGCCTGGCCCGCGAGGTGCCCGACGTGCAGCCCGAGGAGGGCGACGACCTCGGCGACAGCGAGGACACCGACGGCGAACTCATCGACGACGAACTCGGCGACTTCCGCGCCGGCCGCCTGGTCGCTGCCGACGAGGGCACCGGCGAAGACTCCGACGCCGAGCTCTACGCCTCCGACGTCGGCCTCGACGGCGGCGCCGCCTCGGCGGAAGAAGCCGCCGTCCACGTGGTCGACGACCCCGAGGACTACTGAGCACCACCGAGCATCACCGAACACCGCTGAGTGCGGGGTGGTGCGGGCCTTCCCGCACCACCTCCTCCAGCCGCCGCGGCCCGGGTTGCACCGCGCCCCGCACCGCCGATTGGTGCGTCGCACCGGGGAGATCGCCCTTACGCTGCGCCGCGGCTACCACGCTGAGGTCTCGCTGTTCACCGTGTCGCTCGGCCGGCTTCCGCGAGCTTCGACCGGACTGCCCTGGGGCGCGAGGGATCTGGCGTGGCTGTCTTGCTGGGGGCAACCGTTCGGGCGCCGCGCGGCCGCTATCCGCGAGCACCCCAGCGCCGGGGCAGCGAGCCTCGCAATCGGCTCGCTGAACGCGCCACTGAGATTCCCGCCCAGCCCGACGTCCATCGACCTGCATCCGGCGTCCGGCAGCGCAACAGTCGCACGCCCTGGGGAGTCACGCCTTGCGCGCGATCTCCTCCAGCCAGCCAGTCACCTTCTCGCAGATCGTGGCCTCGCCGCCGCGCGTGTGTTCCACCAGTTTGTCCCGGGACCACAGCATGGCCGCGATCACGCCGTGGCGCACCGGTGTCAGGCCGATCTGCCAGGTGCCGTGGCGCCACTCCGCCGTGCTCCACTGGCCGGTCGTGGGGCTGCGCTCGACGGTCCAGGCCGGGCCGGCCGCCAGTTCTGCCACCGTTTTCGGCGCTCGCCACTGCCGCACGGTGTGGTTCTCGGTGCTCATCGGGGTCCCTCGGGGTGCGCAGGAACGGGGTCGTGTCGCGGGAGCGGCGGTCCGGCCGCGAGAGCGGGGAGTCAGCGCACGGTGGCAACCCTTTCGTTCAACTCCCGTTCACTTTAGCGGCCCGTGAGGTGTGTTTGCGCGTACTTCCGGAAAGCCGCGACGAGGCGGCTGCGGTCGTCGGCGCGGGTGGCGAGCACGACGTGCGCCGGTTCGACGTCCTCCAGTACGACCGAGGTCAGGTCGGGGCGCAGGAAGCGCACGTCGTGACCTGCGGAAATGGCCACGGCCTGACCGGACGCGACCAGCTCGAACTTGTCCTCCAGCGCTTCGATCACCGGCCCGTCGCGCACCGGCCGGCCGTTGGGCCGCGGTTCGATGCGCCAGTACGCGCTCCACGCCGGGTCGATGTCCCGCATGCGCGGCAGCGGCTCGTCGGCGATGTCGTTGATGCTCACCGACTCCTTACCCGCCAGGCGGTGATCGAGTGGGAGAATAACCACACGCGGCTGATCGAAAAGCACCGTGACGTGGAGCCCTTCGGTCGCGAACGGCAGACGGCTCACCACAACGTCGACCCGGTGCTCCAGCAGCGAAGCCGGCACGTCGTCGAACGCGATGTGCAGCGTCTGCACGTCGGCCTCCGGGTGCCGGTGGCGCATCTCCCGCACGGCCGGCGTGACGATGAGCCCGCCCGCGTACCCGACGGCCAGCCGGCTGGGCTGCGCGGCGGCCCGCGTGCGCGTGATGGTCTGGGCCGCCGTGCGCAGCAACGCCTTCGCCTGCGGCAGGAACACCTCGCCCGCCTCCGTGAGCCGGCTGCCCTGCGGCGTGCGGTCCAGCAGCCGCGCGCCGAGCTGCTGCTCGAGACGGCGGATTTGCCGGCTCAGTGAAGGCTGCGTCACGTGCAAGGCCTCGGCAGCGCGGCCGAAGTGCCGGTGCTCCGCGACGACCGTGAAGCAGTGCACCAGCCGGAGGTCGAGGTCGACCGGATGTTCGGGCATGTGCGAATTCTACCTGCGGTGATGCGCGAAGCGTATTGCGCAATACGAAGGTTTCATTGGCCGATGTGCGGGATCCGACGGCAGGGTGGAAGAACCAGAGCATCCCTTGTTTGAGGAGCAACACCATGCGTGTGTTTGTCACCGGCGCGACCGGGTTCATCGGCACCGCGGTCGTGCGTGAGCTGCTCGGCGCCGGCCACCAGGTGCTCGGCCTGGCCCGCTCCGACGCGTCGGCCGCCAAGCTGACCGCCGCCGGCGCCGAGGTCCACCGCGGCAGCCTCGAAGACCTCGACAGCCTGCGCACCGGCGCCGCCGCGGCCGACGGCGTGGTCCACATCGCGTTCGTCCACGACTTCAGCGACTTCGAGCGCTCCGTCGGCACCGACCGCCTGGCGATCGAGACCATCGGCGAAACCCTGGCCGGCACGGGCCGCCCGTTCGTGATCAGCTCCGGCACCCCGGCCACCCCCGGCGGCGTCGCGACCGAGGACACCGTCCCCGAAGGCGGCAGCCTCGCGGCCGGCCGGTTCGCGTCCGAAGAGATCGTGGTTTCGCTCGCAACGCGGGGAGTCCGCGGCTCCGTCGTGCGGTTGCCCCGGTCGGTCCACAGCGACGAGGATCGCCACGGCTTCATCCCCTTGCTCATCGAAACCGCCCGCACGCGCGGCGTTTCGGCTTACCCCGGCGACGGCGCGAACCGCTGGCCCGCCGTCCACTGCCTGGACGCCGCGCGGCTCTACCGCCTCGCCCTCGAACACGCCCCGGCGGGCACGCGCCTGCACGCCGTCGGCGACGAGGGCATCCCCGTGCGCGAGATCGCCGAGCGCATCGGCAAGCACCTCGGCCTGCCGGTCGAGTCCGTCCCGGCCGAACAGTCGGCCGAGCACTTCGGCTGGCTGGGCCCGATCTTCGCCGCGGACATGCCGGCGTCGAGCGTCGGCACGCAGGACCAGTTCGACTGGCAGCCGGCGCATCCCGGCCTGCTGTCCGATTTGGACGCCGGCCACTACTTCGCCCGCTGATGGCCACGTTCGAAGCCGGCCCGGTCGGCGTCTGCCTTCCGGTCACCTTCACCAGCACCCCATCCGCCGACGACCAACGCGCCGCCGTGCGCCGCCTGGAACGCGCCGGCTACCACGCGGCGTGGACCAACGAGGTCATCGGCAAAGACGCCCTCGCCCAGCTGGCGGTGCTCCTGGGCGCCACCGAGACGCTGGCGTTCGGCACCTGCGTCGCCAACATCTGGGCCCGGGCGCCCCAGACCGCGCACGCCGCCGCTTCCTTCCTGGCGCAGGCTTTCCCGGGCCGGTTCACACTCGGCCTGGGCGTCGGCTACCCGCAGCAGGCGTCGAGTGTGGACCGTCCTTTCGGGACTGCACTGGCCACCATGCGGTCCTATGTGGAAGGAATGGCGGCCGAAACCTGGCCACCCGCCCCGGATGCCCCGTACCCACTCATCCTGGGCGCCAACGGCCCCAAGATGCTCTCCCTCGCCGCCGACATCGCCGACGGCGCGCTCCCCGCCGGCCTTCCTCCACAACACACGGCTCTAGCCCGGCAGACGTTGGGCCCGGACAAACTCCTGGTCGTGGCGCTGTCGATCGCCGACTCGGTCGAGACGGCCCGCCAAACCGTCTCGAACTGGCTCGACCGCCCCGCGTTTCGGGCGACACTCACGGACCTCGGTTACCCCGCCGAGCCCACCGACGACCTGGTCCGGACCCTCGTCGCATACGACGGCCCGGACCACGTCGCCGCCGCCGTCCAAGCCCACCTCGACGCCGGCGCCGACCACGTCACCCTGCTTTCCCCCGTGGGCACGGAATTCGGCCCAGGCATCGACCACCTCGTGGCGCTCGCCCCGGCACTGCGCTGATCACAACCTCCCGGCCACAGTCTTCGCGAGCGATGCGTAACTGTCGCGGGACGCGTCGCTCGGCCTCAGGGTGAGCGAGAGCAAGACGACGCGGGTCTCGCCGTGACTCGGCTTGGCCACGGTGATGTCGGTGCCGTTGTCCGTGTTGGTGCAGTAGACGGCGGCTTCACTGAGGGTCTGCGGCTTGTCAGCGCATTCCTGTGTGGACACCTGCAGCGCCGTCTTCTGCGAAGGATTCCCTGGCGCGGCAAGGACGGTCAGGCTCGCCCATTCGTAACTCGGCTCGTCGGAACGGTGGTATTCGCAGGTGTATGAAGTAAGGCCGTTTTCGGTTGTGGGGGATTCTTCGCTGCTGTCGTAGGTGTCCCCGTTGGTGAGCGCCCGCGCGATCTCGGCGGCGTCCAACAACGGACACGCCGCACTCAACCGCGCGGGCGACGCGGCCGGCACGAACGACGTCGAGGGAGCGGAACTCGTGGTGGTGGTCGTTTCGGGCGCCGTGCTCCCGCTCGGCGGTGGCGCCACCAGCGTCCCGTCTCCACCATTCGAACACCCCGCGGCGGCCGCCACCACAAAGGCGACGGCGATGAGTCTTCTGGGCAAACGCATGCCCCGAATCCTGCCCGATCTTCGGGGAGATCCCCGTCTTGGAGATCTACTCGTGATCATCCCTATCATCCCTATTGTCCCTTTTCGGCCGAGATAGGGTGATCCGTGGTCCCGAGGAAGTGTCTCGGCGTTCCATGACCGTCGAATGTGCGGGTCCACCACGAACTGGGAGTGACCCCGGACCGCCGAGCAGTCCGGGGTCACCACCTCAAGCCTTCGGCTTCGTCAGCTCGCATCCGGCCAACGAAAGGTCCACCGTCGACCCCGCGCCGAGGCAGGCCGGGATCCCGGCGGTCTGCTGTCCGTACGACCGGCCCATGTGGACGGTGACCACGCCGTTCTCGTCGACCTCGCAAGGGTTGTCCACCTCGCACACCTTGCCCAGGCCGTTGGAGGTGTTGTGGATGCCCACGACCTGGCCGGTGTGCGGGTCGAGCACGGGCGAGCCGGAGTCGCCGCTGCCGGGGGTGCAGTCTTCGCTGTACTGGATCGCGTTGTGCTGCGTGTAGCCGCCCTCGCGGAGTTCCGGGACGATGTTCGCGACCGAACACGCCCAGGTCTTCCCGCGGGTGCCCGAAAGGACGTCGAGCTGGTCGGCCTGCTGGGGTTCGCTCGTGCCGAGGTCGAAGATCTTCGCGCCGGCGGCGGCGAGCTGCGCGTAGGTCTTGTCCACTTGGTACAGGGCGACGTCGGTGCCGGTCATGGTGGCGTACAACAGCTTCGTGGTGCGCAGCGTCGTCTTGATCCCGCCCGACGCGGACAGCACCGCGGCGTCGCGGGCCTCCGCGCGCTCGGTCACCGCCGAGCCCACGGCGGGGTGGTCGCCGGCGATGCAGTGGCCGTTGGTCAGCAGGAGGGCGGGGTCATCCGGACCCGCGCCGGCCTTGCGGACCAGCGATCCCGCGCACGAGCCCAGGTTGACGGCGCCCTCGAGCGTCGGGTGGCGTTCCGCGATGGTTTCGCGCACCCAGTCGGCGTACGCGGGCACGTTCGTGTAGATCCCGGGCCCGTTGTCACCACCGCTGACGACACCCGCGAGCGTCCACGCGCCGCCTTCCTTCACGAGCGCCGGGCCTCCGGAGTCCATGTTGGTGGGGCCGACCTTGCCGTCGAGTGCGCCGATGCACAAGTCGCTGAGCGAAACCTGACAGGTCGATGTTTGCTGGACAACAGTGTCGGCCTCGCGCAGGTGGTCGGGGTAACACTGGGGCGCGGACTGGTTGCAGGTCATGCCCCAGCCCATGATGCGCGCTTGCGTGCCCGGCGCCGGGGCCTTCGCGCTGATCTTGATCGGCGCGGCCTTCGCCGAGTGCGCCAGCTTCAGCAGCGCGATGTCCTTTCCGAAGATGTGCGGGAGGGTGCCGTTCGAACGGCGCACGAACTTCTCGACCGGGATCACCTCACCACCCGACGACGCGCTCACCGACCCCAGCCGCACCGACCAGTCGTGCGGATAGCCGACCTGGGTCTCGAGATCGTTGCGCGCACAGTGCGACGCCGTCACCACCCACTGGGGCGCGACCAGCGTCACCCCGCACACGTGCCCGTCGGGCCGCGGCGAGTCGGCCGGTCGGTTCAGCGACCCGGTGAACGGATACGCACGCGGAGATGGGACTCCGCCAACAATCGCTGATGCCGGAGCAACACCCAACGCGGTCACGGACAACGCGGCCGCCACGGCGGCCAGCACACTTCGGAGTTTCAACGGGCTCCCTCTCATCTGCGGATCACAGAACCCGCTCAGACTCCTCACCCTGTGTGCACGCACCTCGACCGGAACGTCACGATCCTGTGACAGCGCCCGAAAACCGTCTGCGGGTACCGCCCCAGAACACCCTGGACTCATGTCCTCGCCGAGCGCGACGCCCATCTCTGCCCCCTACGGCCGGTCGCAGACCGTCTCAGGGCACGGCCTCTTCCGGAGTGCGTGGACGGACACGCGCATGGTGTTCTTTTCACTCAGGCTGTCGCTTTAAGACCACGCCAGCGCAATGCCTATGGCAATGCGGCTCCATAGCGGGTCAACTGGCGCTCGTGGGGCTCCAGTGATCAGCGCGGCGGCCATGCTCGCACCAGGTCTTCCGTGAGGTTCCAGGTCGGCAGTTGAGACGTGGCGACCAGTACCGGCATCGCCGGGCCGTGCTCCGGCGCCTTCATCAGTTCGGGCGGGACAGTTTCGCTGCCGCGGCCGTTTGTGTGGCCCCACGACCTGGCGAAGATCCCGAAGAGGTCTCCGTGTCGATCCCGGACGCTGCCCCGATCACGACCGCGCGCCTCCCGCCGAGGTCTACGTGTTCGGCCACCTCTGCCGCGACGCCGGCGAAGCCAAAGGGAGTCTGAATGGAGGTCGCACTTTCACGCCAAGCAGCCACAGGGCATGCGGCCAGCGAAAGTTCACCGAGTCTGGTATGCGTAGCTGTCATGGCATTCACCGACGCGTCGCTGACCTCGCTGCGGGTGTTCCGCGAGGTGGCCGAGCGAGGCTCGTTCACCGCGGCAGCAGCGGCTCTCGGTTATACGCAGTCTGCCATCTCACGGCAGATCGCGTCGCTGGAGCGCGCGGCGGGGACCCAGCTCGTCGAGCGCCGTCACGACGGTGTGCGCCTCACCTCCGCCGGGCGGCTGGTCGTGCGCCGCGCGGCCGCCGTCGTCGACGAGGTGGACGCCGCGGCGCGCGACCTCGTCGGCTTGCCCGAGGGGCACGGCAGCGTCCGGCTCGGCTGGTTCGCCAGCGCGGGCGCTGCCCTGGTGCCCCGCGCGCTGGCGGAGCTGCGCCGCGCGCACCCGGGCATCACCGTGACCACGCGCGAAGGCAGCACCCCCGCGCTGGTCCGCGCCTTGCGTGCGGGCACGTTGGACCTGGCGCTGATCGCGTCGACGCCGCCGTTCCGCCCGCCTGACAGCGAAACCCCGGCGCTGCGGGTGCAGATTCTCGCCGAACGCAACCTGTGCGTCGCCGTGTCGACCACCCACCCGCTCGCGCGCGGCGAGTTCATCGATGTCGCAGACCTGTCCGGCCGGCGCTGGATCGCCGGCTCCCGCAACGAGCCCGTCATGGGCGTCTGGCCCGGCCTCGACGAGCGCCCCGACATCGCCCACACCGCGCGCGACTGGCTCGCCAAGCTCCACCTCGTCGCCGCCGGCTGCGGCATCACGACCGTGCCCGCCGCCCTCACCCCGGCGCTCCCGCCCGGCGTCCGCGTCCTCCCCGTGCGTGGTGGCCCTTCCGAACAGCGGCGCATCCTGCTCGCTCGACTGCCGGGCCGCCCGTCGGACGCCACGGCGCGGCTGGCGGAGGCTTTCCGCGCGGCAGCGCTGGAAGGCGATGTCGAGGGGTTCTGACGGTGTGATCCGGTTGCCGCTGGTGGAGGGTGTGACCATCCGAAGGGCGCACCCACCGTCAGCGCTGTCATCACTTTGTGTACTCATGCGCGAGAACGCACACTCAAGTCTCACCGGTGATCAACTTTTGTGACTACCATCTCACCGGATGTGCGAATCCGACCACGGACGCGTCGCCAAAACGTCAACCCTTGGTCGGCCGCGCACAGTCTGCCCTGGTCAAGGTGGTGCCGAAGTCACACACCTTGCTCAGATGAGCACTTCGATTCACTTGAACGTGCCCAGTCTCTAGTCTGGACTTGTTCCAGAAAACGTGGTCTGATGCCCTCATGCCGGCCACCGATCCTGCGGAACGTCTGCGGGGTGTCTCACTGCGAGTCACCAAGCAGCGGACCGCCGTGCTGCACGCGGTGGCGCAGCGGCCCCACGCGGATGTCGAGGCCGTGGTCCGCGCGGTGCGCTCCGAGCTCGGCGCGGTGTCGACGCAGGCGGTGTACGACATCCTCGCCGCGTTGGGGGAAGTGGGGCTCGTGCGGCGCATCGAGCCGGCCGGGTCGCCGGCGCGGTTCGAGGTGCGCACGGGCGACAACCACCACCACGTGGTGTGCCGTCGCTGTGGTTCGGTCGCCGACGTCGACTGCGCCGTGGGGGAGCGGCCCTGTCTGACGCCGGCGACCACCAACGGGTTCGTCATCGACGAGGCCGAAGTGACGTACTGGGGCCTTTGCCCTTCCTGCAACGAAAACTGACTGTCCACCACCTGAAGGAGATGAAGTGGCTTTCGAGGAAAACACCAAACCGCTGACGACGGCGGCGGGTGCGCCGGTCGTGGACAACCAGAACAGCGTCACCGCCGGCCCGCGCGGCCCGGTGCTGCTGCAGGACCTGTGGCTCATCGAGAAGCTGGCGCACTTCGACCGCGAGGTCATCCCGGAGCGCCGCATGCACGCCAAGGGCTCCGGCGCGTGGGGCACTTTCCGCGTCACGCACGACATTTCGCAGTACTCGAAGGCCGCGATCTTCGCCAAGGTCGGCAACGAGTGCGAGATGTTCGCGCGGTTCTCGAGCGTCGCGGGTGAGCGTGGCGCGGCCGACGCCGAGCGGGACATCCGTGGTTTCGCCCTGCGTTTCTACACCGAAGAGGGCAACTGGGACGTCGTCGGCAACAACACGCCGGTGTTCTTCCACCGTGACCCGCTGAAGTTCCCCGACCTCAACCGCGCGGTGAAGCGTGACCCGCGCACCAACTTGCGTGACCCGGAGAACAACTGGGGTTACTGGACGAACCTGCCCGAGGCGCTGCACCAGGTCACGATCATCATGACCGACCGCGGCATCCCCAAGTCGTACCGGCACATGCACGGCTTCGGCTCGCACACCTACAGCCTCATCAACGCCGCGGGCGAGCGGAACTGGGTCAAGTTCCACTTCCGCACCCAGCAGGGCATCGAGAACCTGACCGACGAGGAAGCCGGCGCCGTCATCGCCGCCGACCGCGAGTCGAACCAGCGCGACCTCTTCGACGCCATCGAGCGCGGCGACTTCCCGAAGTGGAAGCTGTTCGTGCAGATCATGCCCGAGGCCGACGCGGCGACGTACCGCTTCCACCCGTTCGACCTGACGAAGGTGTGGAACAAGAAGGACTACCCGCTGATCGAGGTCGGCGAGTTCGAGCTCAACCGCAACCCGGACAACTACTTCCAGGACGTCGAGCAGGCCGCCTTCACCCCGGCGAACCTGATTCCCGGCATCTCGTTCAGCCCGGACAAGATGTTGCAGGGCCGCCTGTTCTCCTACGGCGACGCCGCCCGTTACCGCGTCGGCGTGAACCACCACCAGATCCCGGTCAACTACCCGCGCGGCGCCAAGCTGGTCAACACCTACCACCGCGACGGTGCCATGCGCGTCGACGGCAACCAGGGTGGCGTCCCGGGCGTCGAGCCGAACAACTTCGGCCGCTGGCAGGAACAGCCCGCCTACGCCGACCCGGCCCAGGCCGTCGGCTCGACCGCGGACCACTTCAACTTCCGCGAAGACGACGACGACTACTTCACGCAGCCGGGCAACCTGTTCCGCCTGCTGTCCGCGGACGAACAGCAGCGCCTGTTCGAGAACACGGCGCGCGCGATCAAGGGTGCGCGCAAGGAAACCGTCCAGCGCCACATCGAGAACTGCACCAAGGCCGACCCGGCCTACGGTGAGGGTGTGCAGAAGGCCTGTGAGGCCCTGGGCGCTCTGTAAGTCCTTTGTGGCCGTTGCCCCCGTCGCCGTTTGCCGCGACGGGGGCACGGTCGTTCTTACAGGCTTTGCCCGAACATTTTCGCGGCTTCCCGCGCGCTCGGTGTCCCGGCGTCCAGATCGGCCCCCGCATTCTTCAACGCCGCGACGATTTCCGTTTCGCCCTTGAACAACGCACCCGCGATCGGCGACTGGTTGCGCGCGTTGCAGATGTCGGGATCGGCGCCGTGCTGCAGCAGGTAGCCGACGGTCTCGCCGCGCCCGTGATAGGCGGCGAGCATGAGGAGTGAATTGCCGGCCTCGTCGAGGGAGTTGACGTCCAGGCCGTGCTCGATGAACTCCGCGAGTTCCTTGGTGTTGCCTTCACGCGCGAGGTCCGCCATGACGGTGCGGGCTCGTTTTCGGAGATCTTCGTTTTCGTCAGCGGGCATGGCGGAATTTTAGCATCGGTCAATTGTCCAAGCCGACCTTCGATGCGTTGCGACTATTGGACGGGCTTCGGAAATGGCCCTGATCGCGCGCCGCGGGGCCGCGCACAAATGCGTGCGCGGCCCCGGTGAAAAGATCAGCGCAGCGGTTCGAGCGCCTTCGCCAGCGGCTCCAGCACCGCGGGGGTGTGCGGCGGCGGCAGGTAGACGATCGCCAGGTCGAGACCGGCCTCGCCGAGGGCTTCGGCCTGCTTGGCGACCGCGGCGTAGTCCAGGTCGGGCTCGAGGCGCACGTGCGAGGACAGCGTGATCTCGCTCGGGTCGCGGCCGATGTCGGCGCAGTGGCGGTGCAGGACGTCGCGCTTGTGGGCGAACTGCTCGGGCGTGCCGCCGGTGAAGTTCCAGTGGTCGGCGTACTTCGCGGCCGTGCGCAGGGTGCGCTTTTCGCCGCTGCCGCCGATGCAGATGGGCGGGTGGGGCTTCTGGACGCCCTTGGGTTCGTTGCGGGCGTCGGTGAGCCGGTAGTGCGTGCCCTTAAAGGTGGTGGTTTCCTTCGTCAGCAGGCTGATCAAGACCTCGCAGCCTTCCTCGAACCGGTCGCTGCGTTCCTTGAGGGTGCCCAGCTCCATGCCGTAGGCGCCGGACTCCTCCTCGTTCCAGCCGGCGCCGATGCCGACCTCCAGGCGCCCGCCGGACACGATGTCGAGCGTCGCGGCCATGTTCGCGAGCAGCGCGGGGTGGCGGTAGTGCATGCCGCTGACGAGCGTGCCCAGACGCAACCGCTTGGTGGCCTGCGCGAGCGCGGTCAGGGTGACCCAGCCCTCCATGCAGGGGCCGGTCGAATCGGAGAAAATGGGGTAGAAGTGGTCGAACGTCCAGCCGGATTCGAACAGCTCGATCTCGTCGGCCGCCTGCCAGACCGCGAGCATGTCCTCCCAGACGGTGTTCTGGGGCGAAGTCTTCATGGCGAATCGCATGGTCGTGAGCGTAAACCTGGAGTAACCCCAGCTGCCAACACCGCTGTGGCGGACCGGTGCTCGTCCGAATTGTGTCGCTTTGGGGGTAACAGGCGCTGGGCCTCCGGTGGGTGCACCTGGAAGTAGAGCTGACCTTCAGTACTTTGTGGACAGTGGGCGCCACGCCGGTGAACCACCGGCACGGTGCCCACCGCCGAAAGCCTCAGTCGCGGATCGCCTTGAGGGCGCCGGACCACGTCTCGAGCTGGGTGAACAGCGTGTCGGCCGCGTCGTTGTGGAGGGCGGCCGGGGCGAAGGACGCGAAGTTCTCGAAGTCCGTGAACAGGGAGAACGACAGCTGCTGCCGCACGTGGGCGATCTGGAGCTCGCTGCAGATGGCGCGCAGGTGTTCGATCGCGCGGGCGCCGCCGAGGGAGCCGTAGGACACGAAGGCCGCGGCCTTGTTGTTCCACTCCGCGTAGAGGTAGTCGATGGCGTTCTTGAGGACGGCGGACGTCGAGTGGTTGTACTCGGGCGTCACGAAGATGAAGCCGTCGTAGGAGTCGATCTTCGCGGCCCAGGCCTTGGTGTGCTCGCCCGCGTATTGGCCGAGGGTGGGCGGCAGGGCCTCGTCGAGGTGGGGCAGCGGGAACTCGGCCAGGTCGACGAGCTCGTAGTCCGCGTCGGTGCGGGCCTTGGCCTTCTCGAAGACCCAGTCGGCGACCTGCTTGCCGTTGCGTCCCGGGCGGGTGCTGCCGAGGATGACGGCGATCTTCAGGTTACTCACTTGTGCCGGTTCCTTCCGGAGGTGTGACTTGAATGTTCATGTCAACTATCGAGCACCGGTACTTGAACATTCAAGTCACGCGCTAGACTGGGACGCATGACACACCGGCAGGCCACCCCGCGGTGGCTCGACTCCGAAGAGCTGCAGACGTGGCGCTCGTTCACGTACCTGCTGCACCGGCTGCCGACCGAGCTGGAGAAGCAGCTGCGGGAAGACGCCCAGCTCAGCTACGTCGAGTACTACGCGCTGGCAGGGCTGTCGGAGGAACCCGGCCGGCGCATGCGGCTCAGCGAGCTGGCGATCCTGACCAACGCCGAGCTCTCCCGCCTGTCGCACCTCATCAGCCGGCTGGAGAAGCGCGGGTTCCTCTACCGCGAGCCCGACCCGGAGGACGGCCGCTACACCCACGCCGTGCTCACCGAAGCCGGCTATGCGCACGTGCTCGAGTCCGCCCCGGGCCACGTCGAGCGTGTGCGCGAGCTCGTGTACGACGTGCTGTCCGAATCGGAGCTGCGCACCCTGCGGACGGCGGCCGACAAGATCACCCGGCGCATCGAAGCCGATGGCTGAAGGTCTCCATGAGAGGGAGCGGCAGGCGGCCCCCGCGCCGACGCATCCTGGTGGCATGACGAAGAATCCCGGCTTCGAGTTCGGGCTGAACTCCTTCGGCGAAGTCGCCACCGACGGAGCGCGCACCCTGAGCGACGCGGAGACCGTCCGCCTGCTCGTCGACGAGGCACGCCTCGCCGAAGAAGCCGGCCTCGACGTCTTCAGTGTCGGCGAGCACTACCGCGAAGGCCACAACGACAGCGCGACACCGGTGCTCCTGGCGGCCGTCGCGACGGCGACCGAGCGCATCAAGCTCGGCACGTCGGTGACGGTCCTGAGCACCAACGACCCCGTCCGCCTCTACCACGACTTCTCCACCGTGGACGCCGTGTCCAACGGCCGGGCGCAGCTGGTGCTGGGGCGGGCGTCGGCGACGGAGTCGTTCCCGTTGTTCGGATACGACCTCGCCGACTACGAGCACCTGTTCGAAGAGAAACTCGAATTGTTCATGCGGTTACAACGCGAGGAGTCCGTGACGTGGTCGGGCACCGTGCGGGCGCCGCTGGTGAACCAGACGCTGCACCCGCGGATGCGCCCGGGCGGGATCCCGACGTGGATCGGTGTGGGCGGCAGCCCGGATTCCGTCGTGCGTGCCGCGAAGTACGGGCTGCCTTTGATGCTCGCGATCATCGGTGGCCGGCCGCAGCGGTTCGCCGGGCACGTGGAGCTTTACCACCGTGCTTTGTCGCAATTCGAACAGCCAGTGTTGCCCGTCGGACAGCACTCGCTCGGCCTGATCGCGGACACCGACTCCGAAGCCGTCGAGACGTGGTGGGAGTACTGGCAGCCGGTGGTCGCGAAGCTCGCGGCCGAACGCGGCTTCTACAAGCCGGACCGCCGCCGGTACCTGGCGGAGATCGAGGGTGGCGCGCTGTTCGTCGGCTCGCCGGAGACCGTCGCGAACAAGATCGCGACCATGGCGCGTGACCTGCGCCTCAGCCGTTTCGACCTGAAGTACGACATCATGAACCTGCCCCGCGAAGCCCGCGCCCGGTCGATCGAGCTGTTCGGCCGCGAGGTCGCACCGCGAGTCCGCGAACTGCTCACGAAGGCGCCTTCCCATGTCTGACCTGGTTTTCGGCCTCGACACCTTCGGCGACGTCCCGGAGGACGACGCCGGCACGCCGATGTCCTACGCCGCCGCGATCCGGCACGTGCTCGACGAGGCCGTGCTCGCCGACGAGATCGGCGTGGACGTGATCGCGCTCGGCGAGCACCACCGGCCGGAGTACTCGATCACCACTCCGGAGACGGTGCTGGCGGGCATCGCCACGCGCACGTCGCGGATTCACCTGTCTTCGGGGGTGACCGTGTTGAGTTCCGATGATCCCGTGCGCGTTTTCCAACGTTTCGCGACCGTCGACGCACTGTCGGATGGCCGGGCGGAGATCATTCTCGGACGTGGTTCGTTCACGGAGTCGTTCCCGTTGTTCGGATATGACCTCTCCGACTACGACAAGTTGTTCGAAGAGAAAATCGACCTGTTCGTTCGGTTACTCGACGAGAAGCCCGTGACGTGGAGCGGAACGCTGCGCCCGGCGCTGGACGCGGCCGACGTGTTCCCCAAGACGGAGTCGGGCCGCCTGACGACGTGGGTCGGTGTCGGCGGGTCGCCGCAGTCGGTGATCCGAACCGCCCACTACGGGCTGCCGCTGATGCTCGCGATCATCGGCGGGCCGGCGAAGCGGTTCGCACCGTACGTGGACCTCTACCGGCGGGCGGCCGCCGAGTTCGGCACGACCGCGCACCCGGTCGGCATGCACTCGCCCGGCTTCATCGCCGACACCGACGAAGAAGCGCGCGAACTGTTCTGGCCGCGCTACCGCGTGATCCGCGACCGCATCGGGCGGCTGCGTGGGTGGCCGCCGATCCAGCGCGCCGAGTACGACAGCGAAATCGAGCACGGCTCGATGTACATCGGCTCGCCGGAGACGGTCGCGCGCAAGATCGCCGGGGCGGTCAAGGATCTGGACGTGGGTCGGTTCGACCTCATCTACTCCAGCGGTTCGCAGCCGGCGAGCGCGCGGATGCACGCGGTGGAGCTCTACGGCACGAAGGTGATCCCGATGGTGCGGGACCTGCTGGCGGAGGGGAAATGACGCAGACGCTGGGCATCCTCGGCGCGGGCAAGGTCGGCACGGTCCTCGCGCGCCTGGCCGTGGCGGCCGGCTATCGCGTGCTGATCGCGGGCTCGGGCGCGCCGGAGAAGATCGCGCTCACCGTGGAGGTCCTCGCCCCGGGCGCCGTCGCCACGACACCGGCCAAGGCCGCTTCGGCCGACGTCGTGATCCTGGCGCTGCCGCTGGGCAAGTACCGCGGCATCCCGGTGGCGGAGCTGGACGGCAAGCTCGTGATCGACGCCATGAACTACTGGTGGGAAGTGGACGGTCACCGCGCCGACCTGGAGGTCTCCACGAGCGAGACGGTGCAGAAGTTCCTGCCCGGCGCGCGCGTCGTGAAAGCCTTCAACCACATGGGTTACCACGACCTCGAAGACGAGGCCCGCCCCGCCGGCACCCCCGGCCGCAAGGCCATCGCCGTCGCCGGCGACAACCCCGCGGACGTGGTCGAAGTGTCCACTGTGGTCGATTCGCTTGGCTTCGACCCCGTGCCGGCCGGCGGCCTCGCCGAGGGCGTCCGCCTGGAGCCGGGCGCAGAGACGTTCGGGGCGAACGTCGAGGCTGCGGAGTTGCGGGCGATGCTGGAGCGGTTCCCGGAGTCGGAACGTGGTCGCGCGCTCAGTGAGCGGCTGGCGGGGGAGTCGCACTAGTCACCTCCTCGAGTCTGGGACCGGTCGTGCCATGTTGGCCGGGACGGTCGGGTCGAGCTGACGCCGAGGCCGCGTGCGGCGGTCCGGGACTCGGGGCTCGGTTCCGCCGGTGGGTCGGCTGCGGCGTTGGCCGGGCGCGGCAACAAACCAGCGAACCGGCTCGGGTGCTCGGTGCCGGTCGACGTCGCCACGGGGTCCAGTCACGTCGGCTCCTGCTGATCCCGGGACCTGCGTGCGGGGCTGTTCCGAGGCTGCGTCTCTGGCGTGGCGCAGCGGTAGAACCAGCGGAACTGGTGCGGCTAACGAGGCGCCGGTGAAGATCGCAACGGGGTCAGGGAATGCCGGGTATCGCGAATGCCGAGACCACGCGAAACCCGTCCGAACCTTGCTTGCCGTGCAGGTTCCTCTGGAGGTTCGGCTTTGGGGTGGCGCGGCGGCGGGACCAGCGGAACCGATGCGGCTTACTCAGAGACCGTGAACGGCGGTGTCCGGGAAAGCCGGTGGTGCGATGACGCGGATCCGTCCGGGATCTGCGGCGCGGGGATCGGTTCCGCCGGCAACTTCCGAATGGCGCGGCGACAAAACCAGCGGAACCGGCCCCACTCACTCGGCGCCGGTGAGCATGGCGACGAGGTCGCGGGCCGAGGTGCCGCGGGAGAAGAGTTCTTGCATCTCGGCGCCCTCGGTGGCGACGGCCTGGCTGCGGGGGAACATTTCGTGTTCGTATTCGGACAGGGCCTTCTCGACGTTGCCCGGGTGGGCGGCCAAGGCTTGGCCCAGGCGGGCGGCGTCGAGCATGGCGAGGTTGGCGCCTTCGCCGTTGGGGGGCATGAGGTGGGCCGCGTCGCCGAGGAGGGTGGCGCCGGGGACGCGGTCCCAGCGGTGGTCGTGGGGCAGGGTGAAGTGGGGGCGGAGCACGGGTGCGGTGTCGGCCTCGGTGATGAGGGCGGTGAGATCCGGGGCCCAGCCGGTGAATTCCTGCGCGACGCGGGCGGCAGCACCCGCCGGGTCGGTGAAGTCGATGGCGGCGAACCACTCCTGGGGCCGGGTGAGGACGACGTAGGTGTGCAGCGTGTCGCCGCTTTCGCGGTGCGCGTGGATCTCGCGGCCGGACGCGGGCGCGATGAGCGAACCGCCGCCGACGGCTTTCGCGGCGGCCGGGTGGCGGATGTCGGCGTTGTACAGGTAGACCTCGACGAACGAGGTGCCGGCGTACGAGGGAACCGCGTCCGACAGCAACGGCCGGACGCGGGACCACGCGCCGTCCGCGCCGACCAGCAGGTCGGTCGCGACCACGCTGCCGTCGGCGAAGGTCACCTCGTGGCGGCCGGCGCCCACGGAGCGCGCGTCGACGACCTTGGCGCCCCAGCGAACCGTGCCGGCGGGGAGTGAGTCGAGCAGCAGCTGCCGCAGCTCGGCGCGTTGGACTTCGGGCCGGCCGCCGGTGCCGTCGTCGGGTTGGTCGAGCAGGAGGGTCCCGTCGGGATCGAGGACGCGCATCTGCTGGCGGCCTTCGAGGATCAGGCCGGAGAACTCGGCCATGAGCTGTGCGGCTTCGACGGCGATCTGGCCGTTGTAGTCGTGGATGTCGAGCATCCCGCCCTGGGCGCGCGCCCCTGCGGATGCCTCGGCTTCGTAGACGGTGGCGGGAATGCCGTGGACGTGCAGGACGCGGGCGAGGGTGAGGCCGCCGAGTCCGGCGCCGATGATCGTGACGGTGTTCATGGTGACTCCTGCCGAGAAGTGGACTGGAACGCTGTTCCAATGTTGGAACGACATTCCAGATGTGTCAAGATGGACGCATGGTTGCGCGGACCCGCCGAGCTCAGCGGCGTACCGAGGCGCTCTCCCGCGAGCGCATCACCGAGGCCGCCGTCGAGCTGCTCGACGCGTCCGGCGAGGGCGGGCTGACGTTCCGCGCGCTGAGCGAGCGCCTCGCCACCGGGCCCGGGGCGATCTACTGGCACGTCGCGAACAAGGGCGAGCTGCTCGAGGCCGCGACCGACGCCGTGGTCGCCGCCGCGCTGGCCGAGCCCGCCGAGGCCGGGGGCTCGCCGCGGGACGAGATCCGCGCCGTCGCGCTGGGGCTGTTCGCCGCGATCGCCGAACACCCGTGGCTGGCCACGCAGGTGTCGCTGCAGCTGTCGCACGGTCCGACGAAATCGGTGCCACTGCGGATCTTCGAGGGCATCGGCCGGCACGTCGGCGCGCTGGGTGTGCCCGAGGAAAGCTGGTTCACCGTGGCGTCGGCGCTGATGCACTACATCCTCGGCGCCGCCGCGCAGAACGCTTCGAACACCCGCGTCGCCGGGTCAGTGGTGGACCGGGCGGAGTTCCTCGACGCGGTGTCGGCGGCGTGGGAAGCACTCGACCCGGACGACTACCCGTTCACCCGGGCTGTCGCCCGGCAAGCGCGCGAGCACGACGACCGCGAGCAGTTCCTCACCGGGATCGACCTCATCCTCGCCGGGATACGCGTCCGGTGACGGCGTTGCCGGCGTTGTGGGGCAGCCGGATCGCGGCGACGAGCGGGATCGCCAGCAGGACGGCCAGCAGCGCCAGCGCCACGCGGAACGGACCGGGCGCGTCGGTCGCGACCAGGCCTCCGGCGCGGATGAGCAGGGCTCCGATGGCCACGCCCAGGCCCGCGCCGAGTTCCTGCAGCGTCGAGAGCAGGGTGTTGGCGTGGTTCATGAGCGGCTCGTCGACGTCGGCGAAGGCGACGCTGTTGTAGGCCGTGAAGCCGGTGGAGCGGGAGATGCCGCTGACGAGGAGCAGGGCGAGCAGCACGGGCAACGGCGTGTCGGCGCGCACGAACGCCAGGCCGGCGAGGCAGGCCGCGCCGACGAGGATCGACGCGAGCAGCACCGTGCGGATGCCGAAGCGGCGCATGAGCGGGGTGGTGGCGGGTTTGATGCCGACGTTGCCCACGAAAAGTGCGATCACCACCAAGCCGGCGCGGGCGGGGGTCCAGCCGAAGCCGAGCTGGAACAGCAGCGGGAGGACGAAGGGGATGGCGGTGATCACGCCGCGGTAGACCGAGCCGGTGGCGGCGGTGATGCGGTAGGTCGTGATGCGGAGGATTCGCAGGTCCAGCAAGGGATTCGGCGCGCGCAGCAGATGCCGGATCGCCCAGCCGAGGCCGACGACGGCCACGACCAGCGCCACGGCCGTCGCCGGGCCGAAGCCCGAGCCGAGGCCTTCGAGGGCGACGACCAGCGCGGCGGTGCCGACGGCCACCCACCCGAACCCGACCCGGTCGAACGGCGCGGGCCGCTCCGCCCGCAGGTCCGGCACGATCGCCCACGCCACGGCCAGCGCGGCGATACCCAGCGGCAGGTTGATCACGAAGATCCACCGCCACGACGCGTACTGCGCGAGCAGCCCGCCGACCACCGGCGCCACCACGGGCGCAAGCAACGCCGGCCACGTCAGGTAGGCGACCGCTTTGACGAGATCTTTTTTGGGCGTGGCGCGCAGGACCACCAGCCGGCCGACGGGCACCATCATCGCGCCGCCGACACCTTGAACGACTCGCGCTGTTGTCAAAAGAACAAGGTTTGGTGCTAGTGCGCACGCCAATGACGAAAGGGTGAACAGGATCAGTGCGGTCGCGAACACGCGGCGCGCGCCGAAGCGGTCGGTGAGCCAGCCGCTGATCGGGATGAGGACGCCGAGGGTCAGGACGTAGGCCGTGATGGTCACGTTGACGTCCACTGAGCTCACCCCGAGATCGGCCGCCATGAGCGGTGCCGCGGGCGCGATGATCGTGGCGTCGACGATCTCCATGAAGAACGTGGCAGCGACCAGCAGTGCCAAGCCGCGCCGGAACCCCATGGCGGTCGACCCTACTTGCCCGGCCGGGCGGGTCGGCTGGTCGCGATGGGGATCACATCGGGCGTGACGGTGGGGGCGCGTCGGCCAGGGCACCGTCACCGTCGGCGGGCGGCCGCCGCGCGCCGTCGCCGTCGGCGCCGCAGCCTCCCGACCGCCCCGACCTGGCGATGCTTCAACTCCTTCGAATCGGGGTATGAGGACGCTGGATCATGCCCGAAGTTCGGAAAAAGGAGCGCTGACCGCTGGTGGACTCTCCCCTGCGCTCGAGCCGGCCGCCGCGATGACGGCGCTGCCGCTGACCGGCGCGGGCGGCGAGCTGCACCAGGTGCGGTGCTGGACGCGCGAGCACCTGCTCGACGTCGATGCCGACGTGCTGATCGACATCGTCCAGGTCGTCGACGAGCTGGCCACCAACGCGCTCTCCCACGGCGGGCCCCCGTGGTGCGTGCGCCTGCTGCGGATGCCCGGATTGGTCCGCGTCGAGGTCGACGACAGCACCCCGGCCCGCGCGGCGCCGCGGCCGCCGGACACCGAGGGTGGCCGCGGCCTGCACCTCATCGCCGCCCTGTGCGTGGCGTGGGGTCAGCAGGTCACGGCGACGGGGAAGACCGTGTGGGCGGAGCTCGCACTGGGGCCGGGTAACGGCACCGGTTCGTGAGGGTGACCGGCCGCGGCCGGAAGTGGTGGGGTCCCACCATCCTGTGGTGGAATTTTCGCGTGAGTTCTGAGCTGGAGCCGGTGGGGCAGGCGGCCAAGGTCGAGCAGCTGGAGGCTGCGCTCGCGACGCGCCCGGTGATCGAGCAGGCCAAGGGCATGCTGATGCTGGTTCGGAGCTGGACCGAGGACGAGGCCTTCGAAGCCCTGCGCGAGATCTCACAGCACACGAACGTGAAACTGCACGACGTCGCCACGGTCGTCGTCGCGAGCGGCACGGGCGCGAAGCCCGACTTGCCGGCCGAGACGGCCGACGTCGTGCTCGCCGAACTCCGGGCGGGCGTCCTCGGCAGCGCCTTCGGCGCCGAGAGCTGAGCCTCGAACGGAACAACCGAGCCGCAACCGCAATGACTTGAAGATTCAAGTAACCCTCGCTACCGTGAACGCGTGCACCCCGCCAAGACGCCCGTCACTTCGCGTGGCCGCGCCAAGCACGTGATCGCGGTGCTGCTGGTGCCCGATTCCGTGGCACTGGAGATCACGGTGGTGCAGCAGGTGTTCGGCCCGCGGATGTCCGCGATCGCCGAGCTGACCGGGGACGCCGAGAGCGCCTACGATGTGGTGCTGTGCGGCGAGCAGCCGCGGCAGGTGCTGCGCTCGGGCGTCGACTTCGGCGAGCTCGCGCCACTGGAGACACTGCTGACGGCCGACACCGTGCTCGTCCCCGGCGTCGAGGATCCGCTGGCGGAACGCTCGCGGCCGCTGCTGGCCGCCCTGGTCGCGGCCGCCGGGAACGGCGCGCGGATGGTCTCGTTCTGCGGCGGCGCGTTCCTGCTGGCCCGCGCCGGGCAGCTGGACGGACGCCGCGCCACCACCCACTGGCTGTTCACCGAGGAGTTCCGCCGCGAGTTCCCCGAGGTCCGCCTCGAACCCGGCTGCCTCTACCTCGACGACGGCCCCGTGCACACCTCGGGCGGGATCTTCTCGGCCACCGACCTGTCGCTGCACCTGCTGGCCGAAGACCTCGGCCACGCCTACGCCGGCGACGTCGGCCGGCTGCTGGTGACGGCGCCGCGGCGGCCGGGCGCGCAGGCGCAGTTCGTGAAGGATTCCATCCGGATCCCGGGCGAGCCGGCGCTCGGTTCGTTCCTGGCGTGGCTGCGGGAGCACCTCCACGAGCCGCTCACCCTCGGCGGGCTCGCCGCCCACCTGCACCTGAGCGAGCGCAGCCTCGTGCGGAAGTTCCGCCGCGCCACCGGGATGACGGTGTTCGACTGGGTCAGCCGCGAACGCGTCGCGAGCGCGAAGGTGCTGCTCGAAACCACCGACCACCGCATCTCCGAGATCGCCGCGATGGTGGGGTTCGGCTCCGCGGAAACCCTGCGCCGCCACTTCGAACGCCAGGTCGGCACCACCGCGGGCAGCTACCGGAGCACCTTCCGCGCCGCGCTCGTCCCGGCCTGACCGGCGGCTAAGATACGTCTGGGATTTCTTCCGACCTCACGGGGGATCTATGGCGAGCGAGCGCTTCGGTGCGAAGGACCGCGCGCTCGCGTACGTCAAGGAGCAGGTGCTCTCCGGCGGCTTCCCGGGCGGCGAGCTGATCAGCGAGGGCGAGGTCGCCGAGGCGCTGGGCATGTCCCGGACGCCGGTGCGCGAGGCGTTCCTGCGGCTGGAGGGCGAAGGGCTGCTGCGCCTCTACCCACAGCGTGGTGCGCTGGTCGTCCCCGTTTCGCCCGATGAGGTCCGCGCGGTGCTGGAGGCGCGGCTCGTGCTGGAGCAGTTCGCGGCCGGCAAAGTCGCGGCCGCGGGGCCGGACGTGCGTGAAGCCGTCTTCGCGGCCATGGAGGAGCAGCGGGCCAAACAGCAGACGGCGGCCGGGCTCGGCGAGTTCCTCGAGGCCGACCGCGCGTTCCACACCGTGCTGGTCGACGCGGCCGCGAACCCGATCCTCGGCTCGGTGTACGGCTCGCTGCGCGATCGGCAGATGCGGATGGTCGGTGAGTCCACTGTGAACGGACGCAGCGGCACGCGCAATCGCCTCGACGTGATCCTCGAGGAACACCAGGAAATCGCGGAGGCCGTGCACGTGGGCGACGCCGAACGGGCGTGCGAGGCCGTCCGGGCGCACCTGTCCAGCACCCGCCGCGCGCTGGGCGTGACCGAGGACGCGGGGCTGTAGCCGGCCCGGCCATTGTTCAACCGGCGCTCAACCGTTCCGGAGTTATCGTGACTGCATGGCAGGTGACGCGGATCTCGCCCGGATCGGATTCCTTCTCTCCGACCGGAACCGCGCCGCGATGCTGTTGCTGCTGCTCGACGGACGCCCGCAGCCGGTCTCGGCGTTGATGGCGGAGGTCGGCATCTCGGCGTCCCTGGCGAGCACGCACCTGCGCAAGCTGAAGGACGGCGGTCTGGTCGTCGTCGAAGTGTCCGGCCGCCAGCGGCTGTACCGGCTCGCGAGCCCCGTCGCCGACGCGATCGAGGGCCTGCTGCTCCTCGCGCCGCCCGGGCCGGCGAAGTCGTTGCGGCAGGCGACGCGCGGGCGCAAGCTGCGCGAGGCCCGAGTTTGTTACGACCACCTCGCGGGCAGCGTCGGCGTCGCCATCACCGACGCGTTCCTGGCCAAGGGATTTCTGGTCCAGGACCACGATTCCTACGGCGTTTCGGACCGAGGGCGCGATGAGCTGGCGGCGCACGGGATCGACGTCGACGGGTTGCGCGGGCGCGCGCGGCCGTTGGCCCGCCCGTGCATGGACTGGAGCGAACGCCGGCACCACCTCGCGGGCAGCCTCGGCGCCGCGGTGAAGAGCCGGCTGCTCGAACTGGGCTGGATCGACCTCCTGGAGGCGAGCCGCGCCGTCGACCTCACCGAGGCCGGGCGGCGCGAGCTGCGCGAATGGCTGGGTGTGGACACCGCGTAAGTGGTGCTGTTCAACGGAGAACGGAGCGAGATGTCCGATGTCAGCGAGGTGACGGTGATCGCCGTCGACGTCTTCGGGACCACTGTGGACTGGCGCAGCGGCGTGATCGACGGCGTCGCCGCGATCGCCCGAAACCAAGAGGTCGAGCTCGACTGCCCCGCGCTCGTGGACGCGTGGCGCGAGCGCTACCTGCCCGCGGTCGGGCAGATCAACCGCGGCGAACGCGGCTGGGCGAACCTCGACGCCGTGCACCGCGATGCGCTCGACGAGTGCCTGGAGGTACTCGGCGTCGCCGGGAAGTTCGGCGCCGAGACGCGTGAGCGCATGGTGCGGGCCTGGTACGCGCTGCCGCCGTGGCCCGACGCCGCCGAGGGGCTGGCCGAGCTGCGCCGCGATTTCGTGGTGGTCGCGCTGTCCAACGGCGGGTTCGCCCAGCTCACCCACGTGGTCAAGGGCGCCGGTCTCGGGTTCGACGCGATCCTGTCGGCCGAGAACGTCGGCGCGTACAAGCCCGACCGTCGCGCGTACACCAACGCGGCGAAGCTGCTCGACGTCGAACCCCGCGACGTCCTCATGGTCGCCGCCCACACGTGGGACATCCACGGCGCGCGCGACGCCGGGTTCCGCACGGCCTTCGTCGAACGACCGGGGGAGAAGGGCCCGGACCGGCCCGCCGACGCCGCCGCGACCACGGACTGCGACCTCAGCGCCGTGAGCTTCACCGACCTCGCCGGCCGGCTGCGCGCGGGGGTGAGGGAGGCCGGCCACTGAATTTCACCATGCGGAAGATCAATTACACTTGGTGGAAATTTATGGCCTTCAGCCCTTGTGACTCGGTAGGCTGGGAGTTAGCGTTGGACGGGCTACGACTTGTATCTCAGTCATGTTCCAGACCTCCTCCGTGAACCGGGGGAACGCTGGACGACCTGGTGGAGGTGACGACGGTGCCGCAGCGTTTGCACGCCGAGTTCGTCGAAGCCGTGGGTGCCGACGCGGTGGTGTCCGACCCGGTCGCCCTGCGGTCCTATGAATGTGACGGCCTGACCGGCTTCCGCGTCGTCCCGTCGCTGGTGCTCTTGCCCCGAACGGCGGAGGCGGTCGCCGCGGCCGTGCGGGTCTGCGCGAAGCACGACGTGCCGTTCGTCGCCCGCGGCGCCGGCAGCGGGCTGTCCGGCGGTGCGCTGCCGGTCGCCGACGGGGTCGTGATCTCGTTGCAGCGCCTGCGGTCCGTGGTCGAGATCGACGTGGTGAACCGGCGGGCGGTCGTCGAGCCCGGAGTGACCAATGTGGACATCAGCCGGGCAGCGGCGCCGTACGGGCTGTACTTCGCGCCGGACCCGTCGTCGCAGCAGGTGTGCACGATCGGCGGCAACATCGCGGAGAACTCCGGTGGCGCCCACTGCCTCAAGTACGGCTTCACCGTCCACCACATCCACTCGGCCGAGGCCGTGCTGCCCGACGGCACGACCACGGTCCTCGGCGGCGACTGCCCGCAGCAGGGTGGGTACGACCTGCTCGGCGCGTTCGTCGGCTCCGAGGGCACGCTCGGCATCGCCACGCGCATCACCGTGAAACTGCTGGCCAAGCCGGCCGCGGTCAAGACGCTCGTGGCCGACTTCCCATCCGTCGAGCAGGCGGGCGACACGGTGAGCGCCGTGATCGAGGCCGGCATCGTGCCCGCGGCGGTGGAGATGATGGACGCGCTGGCCATCGAGGCCGTCGAAGCCGCGGTCAGCGCCGGCTACTCGCGTGACGCCGCCGCGGCGCTCGTGGTGGAGCTCGACGGGCCGCAGGCCGAAGTCGACGCGCAGTTCGCGCAGGTGAAGCAGCTGTGCGAGGAGTTCGGGACGACGAAGCTGCGCATTCCGGCGAACGCCGAGGAACGGGCGCTGGTGTGGAAGGGCCGCAAGGCCGCGTTCGCCGCGGTCGGGCGGATCAGCCCGAACTACTTCGTGCAGGACGGGGTCGTCCCGCGCACGCAGCTGGCGACGGCGTTGACCCGGATTTCCGAACTGGCCGCCGAGGCCGGGCTGCGCGTGGCGAACGTGTTCCACGCGGGGGACGGGAACCTGCACCCGCTGGTGCTCTACAGCGAGGCCGCCGGTGAGCACGAGCGGGCGGAGGCGCTTTCGCGGGCCATCGCCGAGCTGTGCGTGGACCTGGGCGGTTCGTTGTCCGGGGAGCACGGGATCGGCACGGACAAGGCGTGTTCGATGCCGCGCCAGTTCAGCCCGGACGACCTGGCCACGATGGCGCGGCTGCGCCACGCGTACGACCCCGCGGGGATCTGCAACCCGGGCAAGCTGCTGCCGACGCCGCGGCTGTGCGGGGAACGGCCGGGTGTCTACAAGCCGCATCCCCTCGAAGCCGCCGGCCTGATCGAGCGGATGTGAGGGGCGTGACGACGGAAACCACGTTCACTCCGTCCACTGTGGAGGAAGTGCACGCCGCGGTCGCGGACACCCGGGCGAGCCACCCTCGGCTGCTCGTGGCCGGTGCGGGGACCGCCCCGGACTGGGGTGCGCCCGCCGAGCCGGCCGACGCGATCATCGACACGACGTCGTTGTCCGGGGTCCTGAAGTACGCCCCTTCGGACCTGACGATCGCGGTCCGGGCGGGCACGCCGCTCACGACCGTTCAGCGGACGCTCGCGGAGGCGGGTCAGCGCGTGGTGCTCGACCCGGCTCGCGCCCGGCGGGGCGCGACGATCGGCGGGCTGCTGGCCACCGCGGATGCCGGGCCGTTGCGCACGGCGTTCGGCAGCCTGCGTGACCTGGTCATCGGGACGACCGTCGTGCTCGGCGACGGCACGGTCGCGCGGTCCGGTGGGCACGTGATCAAGAACGTCGCCGGCTACGACCTGGCGAAGCTGTTCCACGGATCCCTCGGGACGCTCGGGGTCGTCGCCGAAGTCGTGCTGCGGTCGCACCCGCTTCCGCCGGCGATGTGCACGGTGGCGGTGGAGGCCGACGCGGGCGAGGCGTTCGACCTGGCCGGCCGGATCGTCATGACGGGGTTGGAGGCTTCGGCCCTCGAATGGTCCGGCGGGCGGCTGCTGGTGAGGCTCGAAGGGACGTCGGAGGGCGTCGAGCAGCGTGAAGGTGAGCTGTGCCGGTTCGCGGGCACGACGGCCCGGGTGCTCACGGACGAGGAAGCGGACGCGGCCTGGGCGGGTGTTGCCGCGATCGCGGATGGTGTTCAAGGGACGACAGTTGTGCGAATCGGGACACTGCCCGCTGCGGGCCCGGTTCTGGTGACGCGGATGGTGGCCGCGGGAGCCGCAGTGGCCAGTTCGATGGCGATCGGCGTCCACACCGTCCAGTTCACCGCCGGTGACCACGACGAACTCCTCACCCAGCTGCACCAGGAGTTCGGCGCGGCCGTGACCGTGCTGCGCCGCGACGGCCTCTCCGCCGGCCACGGATGGGGTCCGCCACCGGCGCCCGTGCGGGTGATGCGGGCGATCAAGCGGCAGTTCGACCCGGCCGGCCGGTTCGGGGCCGGCCGGTTCTCACCCTGGCTCGAAGACGAGGAGCGCGCGTCATGACCTCGACACTCGGCAGCTCCTTCGACGAGCACCACCCGCCGAAGCGCGAGCTGCTCGACGACTGCGTCCACTGTGGATTCTGCCTCCCGACCTGCCCGACCTACGCGGTCACCGGCCAGGAGATGGAGTCCCCGCGCGGGCGCATCTACCTGATGGACCTCGCCGCCCAGGGCGAGATCGGCTTGGACGAGACGTTCGGCCACCACATGGACACGTGCCTCGGCTGCCTCGCGTGCACCACCGCGTGCCCCTCGGGGGTGCAGTACGACAAGCTCATCGAGTCGGTCCGGCCTCAGGTCGAGCGCCACGTGCCGCGCGGCTTCCTCGACAAGGTGTTCCGCGCGTTCGTCTTCTCGCTGTTCCCGTACCCGCGCCGGCTGCGGCTCGCGGCGTTCGGCGGGCTGCTCTACACCCGCCTCGGCCTGCGGGCGCTCGTCCACCGGTCGGGCACGCTGAAGCTGCTGCCACCACGGCTCCGGGCGCTGGAAGCGCTGCTGCCGCCGGTGACACTGCGGGCGCTGCGGGCGAAGACGCCGGAACGGACCCTCGGGCCGGTCGGCGAAGCGCGGCTGCGCGTGGGGTTGCTCGCCGGCTGCGCGAACCGCGTCTTCTTCGGTGACGTCAACGCCGCCACCATCCGGGTGCTCGCCGCCGAGGGCTGCGACGTCTACGTCCCGCAGGACAGCCAGTGCTGCGGCGCCCTGTCCGTCCACGCGGGACGGGAGGAGGAAGGCCTCGTCCGGGCCAAGGGGACCATCGAGATGTTCGAGCGCTACGACCTCGACGTCGTCGTCGTCAATGTGGCCGGTTGCGGGTCCGTGCTCAAGGAATACGGCGACCTGCTCGCGGATGTACCCGAATACGCCGAGCGAGCGCAGACCTTCGCCTCGCGAGTGCGGGACATCAACGAGCTGCTCGCGGACCTCCCCGCGCGTGCCACCCGGCACCCGATGAAGACCAAGGTCGCCTACCACGACGCCTGCCACCTGGCCAACGCCCAGGGCATCCGCCGGCAACCGCGCGAACTGCTGCGCACCATCCCGGAGCTGTCCGTGCACGACATCGCCGAGGCGGAGCTGTGCTGCGGCTCGGCGGGGATCTACAACCTGGTGGAGCCCGAAACAGCCGAAGAACTCGGCCGCCGCAAGGCGAAGCACCTCGCGGACGTCGAACCCGACGTGGTGGCCACCGCGAACGCCGGGTGCCTGCTGCAGATCCGCCGGTTCCTCGACCAGGGCATCCCGGTCGTGCACCCGATCCAGCTGCTCGACGCGTCCATCCGGGACGTCGATCCACTCGATACGCGTTCCTGAGGGTCCTTTCACCGCACCGATTACCGAGCGCCGATCTTTCCGGCGCCGGTTCAGCGCGCCGATTTCACAGGAGATTTCACATGAGCACGGTGGGTTTCATCGGCCTGGGCATCATGGGCCTGCCGATGGCCGAGAACCTGGTCGAGGCCGGGTACGACGTCGTCGGCTACAACCGCGGCGCGAAGCGGGTCGACGCGCTGGTCGCGGCGGGCGGCCGGGGCGCGTCGAGCATCGCGGAAGCGGTCAAGGGTTCGGACGTCGTGATCACGATGCTGCCGGACTCGCCGGACGTCGAGGCGGTCGCGACGGGTGAAGGCGGCATCTTCGAGAACGCGCACCCCGGTCTGCTGCTCATCGACATGAGCACCATCGAGCCGGCCACGGCCCGCGCGGTCGCCGAGGCCGGTGCGACGGCCGGCGTGCGTGTGCTCGACGCGCCGGTGTCCGGTGGCGAGGCCGGTGCCGTGGAGGGCGTGCTGTCCATCATGGTCGGTGGCGCCGCCGAGGACTTCGCCGCGGCCAAGCCGGTACTGGAGGCCGTCGGGCGCACCATCGTGCACGTCGGTCCGCACGGTGCGGGCCAGACCGTCAAAGCCGCCAACCAGCTCATGGTCGCCGGTCACCTGCAGCTGCTCGCCGAAGCGCTCGTGCTCGCCGAATCGTCCGATGTGGACCCGGTGGTCGCCGTGGAGGTGCTCGGCGGCGGGCTGGCCGGCAGCACCGTCCTCGACCGCAAGTCGGAGAACATGCTCAAGCGCGATTTCACACCCGGTTTCCGCCTTTCCTTGCACCACAAGGACATGGGCATCGTCACCGCGGCCGCACAGGAAGCCGGGGTGGCGATCCCCCTCGGCAGTGCGGTCGCGCAGTTGATCGCCTCCCTCGTCGCTCGCGGCGACGGCGGGCTCGACCATTCCGGTCTGTTCAAGCTCACCGAAGAGCTCGCCGGCCGGACCCAGTAGGACAGTCATTTGTCAGGAGTGGACTCATGCCCAGAATGACCGCAGCCGACGCCGCCGTCGCAGTGCTGCGCCGCGAAGGCATCACGAATGCCTTCGGGTTGCCTGGCGCCGCCATCAACCCGTTCTACGCCGCGTTGCGCCGGGACGGGAACGTCGCGCACACGCTGGCGCGCCACGTCGAAGGCGCCTCGCACATGGCCGAGGGTTACACGCGGACGCGGCCGGGGAACATCGGCGTGTGCATCGGCACGTCGGGCCCGGCGGGCACCGACATGATCACCGGCCTGTACTCGGCCAGCGCGGACTCGATCCCGATCCTGTGCATCACCGGCCAGGCGCCGGTGGCCAAGCTGCACAAGGAAGACTTCCAAGCCGTCGACATCGCGGCGATCGCGGCGCCGGTCACCAAGTGGGCCGTGACCGTGATGGAGCCCGCGCAGGTGCCCGGCACGTTCCAGAAGGCGTTCTGGCTCATGCGCACCGGCCGGCCCGGCCCGGTGCTGATCGACCTGCCGATCGACGTGCAGCTGGCCGAGATCGACTTCGACATCGACTCCTACGAACCCCTGCCCGTCGCGAAACCGGCGGCGACGCGCGCCCAGGTCGATCGCGCGTTGGACCTGCTGGGCGCGGCGCAGCGGCCGGTGATCGTGGCCGGCGGCGGGATCATCAACGCCGACGCGGCCGACCTGCTGGTCGAGTTCGCCGAGCTGACCGGCATCCCCGTGATCCCCACGCTCATGGGCTGGGGCACCATCCCCGATGACCACCCGCTGATGGCCGGCATGGCGGGGATCCAGACGAGCCACCGCGGCGCCAACGCCACCATGCTCGAAGCCGACTGCGTGCTGGGCATCGGCAACCGCTGGGCCAACCGGCACACCGGTGACCTCGACGTCTACCGCGGCGAGCGGACGTTCATCCACGTCGACATCGAGCCGACGCAGATCGGCCGCGTGTTCGCGCCGCACTACGGGATCGTGTCCGACGCGAAGGCCGCGTTGGAGCAGTTCGTCGCGGCGGCCCGGAAGCGAAGCGAAGCCGGGACTCTGCCGGATCGTGCGGCCTGGGCGGCGGATTGCGCGCGCCGCAAGTCCACGATGGAACGCAAGACGCACTTCGACGAGGTGCCGATCAAACCGCAGCGCGTCTACGAAGAGATGAACCAGGTGTTCGGAAAGGACACCCGGTACGTCTCGGCGATCGGGCTTTCGCAGATCGCCGCGGCGCAGTTCCTGCACGTGTACCGGCCGCGGCACTGGATCAACTGTGGACAGGCCGGGCCGCTCGGGTGGACGGTCCCGGCGGCGCTCGGCGTGGCCACCGCGGACCCGGACGCCGAGGTCGTGGCGATCAGCGGGGACTACGACTTCCAGTTCATGATCGAGGAGCTGGCGGCCGGTGCGCAGTTCAAGCGCCCGTACGTCCACGTGCTGGTCAACAACTCCTACCTCGGCCTGATCCGGCAGGCGCAGCGCGCGTTCGACATGGACTACTGCGTGCAGCTGGGGTTCGAGAACGTCAATTCGCCCGAGACAGCCGGCTACGGCGTCGACCACGTGAAGGTGGCCGAGGGACTGGGCTGCAAGGCCATCCGCGTGCGCCGGCCCGAGGATCTGCGGGCGGGGCTCGAGAAGGGGCGGCAGCTGGCGGCCGAGTACCGCGTGCCGGTGATCGTCGAGGTGATCCTGGAGCGCGTCACGAACATCTCGATGGGCGCGGACCTCGCGGGTGTCAACGAGTTCGAGCCGCTGGCCGAAAGTCCGGAGGACGCGCCGACCGCGCTCACGCACTGACGCGTCCGAAGTGGAGGTTCCGTAAGGAATCGGAAACTACTGTCCGGCCTTCGTCGACGATTAGCCTGGGTTCGACCAGCCCGGCCAAGACGAAGGAAACATCCATGGTGAAACGCGTGGTGGCCGGCGCTCTGGCGGCCGTGGTCGCGGTCGGGCTCGCAGCTTGTTCGTCGGACGAGCCCGCCGCGCCCGCGGCCCCGGGTCCCCGCGCGGTGTACGTCACCAACTGGGCCTCCGACACCATCGCCGAGTTCGGGCTCAACGAGGACGGTTCCCTGAAGTCGCCGGCGATTTCGCTGCCGGTGGGGAAACGGGACACGCACCCGCAGGCATCGATCCGTTCGCACGACGGAAAATGGCTCTACGTCGGCAACTGGGGCACGCGGGACGTCACTCCATTCCGGATCGAAGCCGACGGGCGCCTGACCGCCTTCCCCGCCGCGCACGGTCCGGCGCCCGAACCCGTGACCCCGTCGGGAATCGCGCTGAGCCCGGACGGCAAGAATCTCTACACCGCCAACTTCAGCAACGGCGGAGACGGAACCGTTTCGCACTACCGAATTTCGGCTGACGGCCTGCCTCAGGGCGTGGCAACGATCCCCGCCCACGGCCGCGGCACGACGGCACTGGCGGTCGCACCCGACGGCCGCACCCTCGTCACCGCCAACAGCGCTTCGGGTGACATTTCGACGTTCACCGTCGCCACTGACGGCAGCCTCGCCTGGGTGACGACCGTCGCCACGGGAAAGGGCGCCTTCTTCGCCGCCATCACTCCGGACAGCGCGCACGTCCTCGTCACGAACTCGCTGGCCGACAGCATCAGCTACCTCACCCTGGGCGCGGGTGCCCGGCCTGCGCTGGTCAGCACCGTACCCAACCCCGCCGACGAGCCCCGCGGCATCGTCCTGACCGCCAAGGGTGACCGCGCATACGTCGCCAACTTCGCCAACGGCACCGGCCCTGGCCACATCACGACGTTCACGGTGACGGCCGCCGGTCTCCGACAGGCCGGCCCGGCAGTGGCGACGGGCGGGAACGGCGCCGAGGGCATCGCGCTGTCCCACAACGGCCGCAGCCTGTACAACGCGAACTTCAACACCAACGGCGACGGCAGCGTCACGACCTACCCGCTGGCCGCCGACGGTTCGGTGGGCACCCCGCGCCCGCCGGTGCTCACGGGCGGCCGTCAGCCCGATCTGACGAGCATCACCCTGCCGGCGAGCTGACCGAGATACTGCGGAGAAACCGATGCCGCTGCGGAAGGCTGTCCACAGTGGTCTGCGGGGCGGGGTCGTCCTCACGGCGGTGAAGATCTCAGGTGAGCATGTGCATCCCGCCGAAGAACGCGACGGCGAGGACCCCCACAGCGAACCCGACGAACAGCGCCGCCCCGAGCCCGGGGCGCAGCCGCGTACCCGCGTAGGCCAGGCCCAGCGCGAGGATCAGCCACGAGCCGATGAGGGCGACACCGCTCATCATGGACTCGGCGAAGACGGCGGCGACCCGCGCGCCGGCCGCGACGAACAGGGCGAACCCCGCCGCCGCGGCCGGGATGACCCACGCTTTACGGCCCAGGTGCGGTGTGTGGGCGGATTCCGGTGACCTCTGCATGGCAACGCTCCTCGGCTGGATGACCACTGTTCGTAGTGTGCCTCGCGTCACGGCGAAGATCCCTTACCGTCGGCTAACGCCCGGTCTGCCCAGTGGCGGCGAAGGACGAGGACGGCGCCGGTCAGGGTTTCGTAATGGCCGAGGTGCCCTGGGGTGGTCTCGGCGCTTGTAGCTTCGGGGACGTGATGTTCCGACGTGGTGCCCTTGCTGCCGGTGCGTTCCTGCTCGCTGCCTGCGGGGCTGCACCGGCCGCTCCGGCTGCGCCTCCCCTCGTGTTTCCGCAGGCGTCGGCCGGCGTCGCGACGTGGACGCCGTGGCCTTCCGCGTTGCACGACGCGCGGCACTCGGGCGCCTCGGCTGTGTCGGGACCGACGCGCGGCACCATCCGCTGGCAACGTCGCCTCGAAGGCGCCACGACCCCCGGCCCGGTGGTCGGTGCGGACGGCACCGTGTTCATCGCTTCGAACGGCGGCGTACTCCACGCCCTCGACCCGGCCGACGGCCACGACAAATGGACCTACGACACGAAGACCCCCGTGGGCGGCGACCTGTCGATCTCACCCCTGGTGCTGCGCGACGGCACGATCCTCCTGCCCAGCGGCGAAGATCTGATCGCGTTGTCCCCGACCGGCCGGCTACTGTGGACGCGAGCGTTCTCGTCCCGGGTGACCTCTCCGGCTTCCTTCGACGGCACCCGGGTCTACGTCGGAACCGGCGACGGCACGGTGTCCGCAGTGGACACCGTGGCCGGTCACGTCGTCTGGACCGTCGACACCGGAACGACCTCCTACGGTTCGGTGGTCACCGACGGCCGCGGCCGCGTCTACACCACCGCCGACTCGTCGCTGATCGCCCTCGACGACCAGGGCACCTCTGCCCGCATCGCCTGGCGCGCCGACCCGCACGACGACATGACCGAGGTCTCCGCAGGCCTCGGTCCGGACGGCACCGTGCTGCTGGGCACCAACGGCCGCGCCGAATGGGCCTATCACCCGGACGGGAAACCGGCCTGGCAGGCACCGCGCGTGATCACGTACTCCTCACCCGTGGTCACCGCGTCCGGTCTGGCCTACGTGGCCGACCACAGTGGACAGGTCCACGTCTTCGACGTCCACACCGGACACGAGGCCGCCCGCTACGGCCCCATCGGCGCCCAGATCTGGAGTTCCACCGTCGTCGACCGCTCCTACCACCTCTACTTCGGCGGCGAAAACGGCCACGCCTACGGCTTCAACCCCGACGGCACCCGCCTCTTCGACGTCGACCTCGGCGGCAAGGTGGACAGCTACCCGGCCCTCACCGGCGACGGCGCGCTCGTGATCGGCAGCCGCAACGGACTGGTCACCGCCGTCGGCTGACCGTGGCTCAGGCCGGGTACCGCCGCTCGATCTCGGCCAGCTTGCGGTCCACGACCTGTTGCGCGCCCGCCCGGGGGGAGACCGCGTGGGCCTGGGCGAGCAGGTCGGTGACGATGCGGTCCATCGACTCGCGGACCTTGGTCTCGGCCTCCTGCGCGTCGGCGTCGAGGTCGCCGAACAGGGTCCACCACCACCAGGCGTTGGTGGCCGAGTTGGCCACGAAGTCGGGGATCACGGTGACGCCGCGGGCGGCGAGCGCGGCCTCGGCCTCGGCGGTGGTCGGCATGTTGGCGGCTTCGACGACGACCCGCGCGGTGACGCGGTGCTGGTTCGTCTCGTCGAGGCAGTAGGACACCGCGGCCGGGACGAGGACGTCACATGCGACGTCGAGCCAGGCGTCCCGCGGGAGCTCGCGGTCGGCCGGGCGAAGCTGCGTGCGGTCGAGGCCGCCCCACGGATCGCGCGTGAGCAGGAGACGTTCGACGTCGAGACCGGCGGGATTCGCCACGACGCCGTCGGCGTCGGCGATCCCCACGACGAGGACGCCGGCCCGGGCCAGGTAACGCGCGGTCGCGCCGCCCATCGAACCGAAGCCCTGCACGACGGCCCGGCGCGGCGCGGTCGGCGGATCGAGGTGGTCCATCGCGGTCAGCGCGGCCTGCGCGACGCCGAGCCCGCCGACGAGCTCAGGCAGCGCGACGCCGTCGACGTCGATCGAAAACGCCTTGGCCAACCGGGCGCGCGCCTCGTCGGCGTTGTCCAGCAAGGGGTAGACGGCCTGCACGGAACTGTCCATCCCGAGCTCAGCCACGACTTCGTCGATCGTCTCCTGCCGGACGCCCAGGTCCTCCCCGGTGGTCCAGTGCCGTTCGACGATCGCGCGCACCGCGGCCAGGAACCGCGTGAGGACGCCGCGGGCCTCGGGATCGTGCGGGCTGCAGTCGATGCCGCCCTTGGCGCCGCCGAGGGGGATGTAGCGGGCGCCGGGTTCGTAGTGCAACGCTTCCTTGCGGGTCATGCCCGCCGCCAGGCCGCGGACTTCGTCGAGCGTGCAGCCTTCGCGCATGCGCAGCCCGCCGCTCGCGACGCCACGCACCAGTCGGTCGATGACCACGAACCCGCGGCGGCCCGTCTCGGTGTCGGTCCAGGTGATCGAGAGGTGCGGCTCCCGCGCTGTCATGTGTGCCCCGTTCGTTTCACTACTGAATCACCATGCAGTAGTGAGTGAATGGTTGTCAACGGCCGAGGCCCAGCTCGTGCGCGACGTGTCGGCGCGCCCACTCCTGCATCCGCTCGCGGTTCTGCACCCCGCCGTGCACCAGGGTCTGCACGGCGAGCCCGTCGAGGAACGCGGTGATCCGCCAGGCCGCGCCGCGCGGGTCGGGCGCGGTGAACTCGCCGGCGTGGACGCCGTCCTGGATGATCGTGACCAGCGCTTCCTTCCAGCGCAGGTCCAGCTCGCGGCCGACCTGCCGGAGCTCGGGTTCGCGCAGCGCCGCCGACCACCCTTCGATCCACAGGCGCCAGCCCTTCGCCCGCCCGGTCGGCGCGTACCAGTCGAGTGCGGTGCGCAGCCGTTCGGACGCCGTCGTCACGCCCGCGGTGAGCTGTTCGAGCTTCTCGAGATCGCGTTGCGCGGCCCAGGTGAACGCATCCGCAATCAGCGCTTCCTTGTTCTTGAAGTGGTAGAGCACCAGCGACGTGCTCACCGACAGGTCGGCCGCGACGTCGGCCATCCGCACGGCGTGGATCCCGGCCTGCTCGAGGCGGCGGACGGTGGCGCGCAGGATCTCGTCCCGGCGCACGGTGGTGTCTTTCCGGCTGCGGCTCACGAGGCGAGCTTATCCTGAACCAGCGATCAGTAGTGGCTCACAGGACGCCCGCGCGGAGAGCGAAGGCCACCGCCTGCGTGCGGTTGCGGAGGTTGAAGCGGCCGATGATCGAGGCCAGGTCCTTCTTCACCGTGCTCTCGGAGTACACGAGGGTTTTGGCGATCTCCCGGGTTTCGACCCCCTCGGCGAGCATGCGGAGGATCTCGACCTCGCGGGCGGACAGTCCGGGGCCGGTGTAGCCCAGGGGCTCCAGGACGTTGCGTTGCAGGCCGCGGATCTGGGCGACGAGGGTGCCGAGCAGGCGGGGCGACATCACGGCGGACCCGTTGGCGCTCGACAGCACCGCCTCGGCGAGGTCGGCGCCCGTGGCGGTGGTGCGGTCGAGCACGGCGACGACGCCGTGGCTGACGAGGGACAGCAGCGAGTGCTCGCGCACGTCGGCGGTGAGCAGGACGATGGGGGCGGCGAGCACGGCCGCGGCTTGGACGCGGCGCATCGTCGCCGTGGAGAAGCGGTCGTCGACGACGACGGTGACGTCGGGCGGCGGCTCGTCTCCCGCCGTGCGCGGGGTTTCGACGCCCAGGAGCTTGCGGATGCTTTCCGTCGTCAGCGGGTCGGGGCCGAAGACCGTGATCGCGACCTCGGTGAGCGACCGGCGCGGCTTGGCCGCGACGGGTGAGCAGGACGTCACGACGAATCCTTCCTCCGGTGCCGTTGTCCCACCGAAGATACTGAGCGAGTTCGCCGGGAACCGGTTCCGCAAGAGTTCGGTCACATGAGAAATCCGGTGGCCGGACCACGAAACGGCGAATGGGTCTGCTCAGCGCTGGAGCGCGTGGGCGGCCAGCACGTGGGCGACGGTTTCGGTGATCTGGCGGGCGAACGGGATGTTGAGCCATTCGTCGGGCACGTGCATGTTCGACTCGGCGCCGACCGCGCCCGTGACGAGAAAGGCCGCGTCCGGGTAGGCCCGGCCGAGCATCTGCATGAACGGGATCCCGCCGCCCAGGCCCAGGAACTGGTGCGGGGCCTCGAAAACGCCGGATTCGAGCGCGGCGGACAACCAAGCCGGCGGCTCGGGTGCGCACCAGCCGTCCTGGGCCATCACATCGGTGATCGTCGCCGAAGCGCCGTAGGGGACGTCGGTCGTGGTCGCCCGCTCCAGCGCGGCCGCCGCGTCGGCCGCGCTGACGGTGGGCGGCAGGCGGAAGCTGAGCCGCAGCGACGTCGAGGCCCGCAGGACCGCACCGGCTTCGGCGACATCCGGGAGGCCCGCCGCGCCGGTGACCGACAGGGTCGGGCGCCAGGTGTTGTTGAGGATGCGTTCGGCCTCGTCGTCGGCGGCCGGTCGCCCGCCGGGGACCAGGGAAAGCGGGTGCAGCGTCGACAGTGGACGCAGTTCGGCCAGCCGCTGCGCGTCCGCCACGCGTTCGGGCGGGATCGGCGCGTTCAGCTCCGGCAGCAGGATCCGGCCGGTGGCGGGATCTTCGAGCCGGTCGAGCAGCAGCCGCAGAATGCGGAACGAGCTGGGCACGACGCCGCTGGCGATCCCCGAGTGCACGGCTTCTTCGAGCACGGCGACGGTGAGCGTCGCCTGGAGGATCCCGCGCAGGCTCCGCGTGACCCACAGCCGTTCGAAGTCACCGCCGCCGGAGTCCAAACAGGTCACGAGGCTCACCCGGCCGAGCCGCTCCGCCAGGTGGCCGAGGTAGTCCGGCAGGCCGGGGCTGCCGGACTCTTCGCCGGCCTCCAGCACGAGAACCACGCGGCAGTGCTCGCCGCCGGCGGCCCGGACCGCGGTGACGGCGGTGAGAGCCGCGTACGCGGCGTAGCCGTCATCGACGGCGCCACGGCCGTAGAGCCGGTCGCCCCGCAGCACTGGCTGCCACGGGCCGAGTCCTTCGGACCAGCCGTCGAACGGCGGTTGCTTGTCGAGGTGCCCGTAGAGCAGGGTCGTGCCTTCGCCGGACGCTCCCGGCGTGGCGGGTATTTCCGCGAACAGCAAGGGCGGCACGTCGTCGAGCTCCACGACCTCGAAGGTGCTGCCCGCCGGCGCGTTCGCCTCGAGCCAGCCGCGGACGTGCTCGACCGCGCGGCGCAGGTGCCCACGTTCGCGCCACTGCGCGTCGTACGCGGGGGACACGGCCGGGATCGCCACGAACTCCGCGAGGCTCGGCAGGACCCGCTCCGCCCACGCGGTCTCGACGTGGTGTCGCACCTGTTCGATTTCCACCAGCCCACCCCGCTCCTTCGTGACTACTCGATCATCGAATCACAACACGCCCGCGCGCAGGGCGAACGCGACCGCCTGGACCCGATTGCGGAGCTTGTAGCGCGTGGTGAGGCTGTGGAGGACGTGCTTGATCGTGCTCTCCGAGTACGTCAGCTTCCGGGCGATTTCGGCGGTTTCCGCACCGTCGGCCAGGAGCCGCAGCACCTCGACCTCGCGCTCGGTGAGGCCGGCGCTGTTCACACCGAGAGGCCCGAGCGTTTCGCGCTGCATCCGCCGCACGAGGCCGATGAGCGTGCCGAGCAGGTCCTGCGGCATCACGCTGTGCTGGTGCGCGGCGGCCGACACCGCGGCGGCGAGCTCGGCGCCGTCGGCCGACTTGCTGTCCACGATGGCCACCACCCCGTGCTCGATGAGCGTGAGCAGCGCGGCTTCCTCGACGCCGGCGGTGAGCAGGACGACCGGGACACCCGACGACTGCAGGGGCCGCAGCTGCGCCACGGCGGCGGTGTTCACGTGCGGCGTCGAGAAGACGAGCACGTCGGGCCGCGAGCCCGGGCGCGCCCGCACGAGGCCGGCGTGGCTTTCGAGGACCAGCCGCAGGCCGGTGGCGCTGAGGGTGTCCGTGGCTTCCACCCGGACCGAAACCTGCTGGGCGACCCGGGGCCGGAGCGCGACGGGGTGCCGGGGTCGGACCGCAACGTGTTCCATGGTGCTCTTTCCTTGCCTGTTTTCGTCATCCGGAGCCGGTGCGGGGACTCGGGCGTGCTCCTGGTGCTCCTTCAGCATGCCCCGGGCGCGTTGGCCCGGCATTGACGAAAGCTTTATCGCGCGCGGCGATCACCCGCGCACGGTCGGTGTCATTCGTCTTTCGGCGGCCGAGCCTCGGAAAGACTCATGCGACGACCCCGCCGCGACGGCCGGGGACGATCTACGCTCATCCGGCGCACAGCAGTGAACCGCAACTCGTCCGCCGGCGAAAGGTGTGGCACCGAAATGGCCGAAGTGGACCCCGAGGTCGAGTACACCGCAACGCACCAGTGGGTGCGGCGGCTGCCGGGCAACTCGGCGCGCATCGGCGTCAGCGATTTCGCGCAGGAGGAGCTGGGCGACATCATCTCCTTGTCCCTGCCGGCGGTCGGTGCCGAGATCGTGGCGGGCGAGCCGTTCGGCGAGGTCGAGTCGACGAAGAGCGTGGCCGAGGTCTACGCGCCGGTTTCCGGAGTGGTCGCCGCGGTCAACGGCCTGCTCGCCGACAGCCCGGAGGTCGTCAACGACGACCCGTACGGCGACGGCTGGCTCATCACCGTCGACGTGCGGCCCGGGGAGACGAAACTGTTGGGCGCGCAGGACTACCGGACCTCCACCGAGGGCTGAGCCACGTGGGCGAGGCAGGCGTAGGTCGCCTCGACCAGCGCCATCTTGCGCGGATCGTCGCGTGGGTGGGAGCCCATCCGGTTCATCACGTACCCGAAGCCGACGCCGTTCTCCGGGTCGGCGAACCCGGTCGAGCCGCCGAACCCGTCGTGCCCGAAGCTACGGGGGTTGGGGCCGAAGCTGAGCTGGCCGCTGCCGAGGGTGAACCCGAGGCCGAACTCGTTGTCCAGCCCCATGACCAGGTCGCGGCAGCGGCCCTGGCCGGTGCGGGCGAGCTCGATCGTTTCCTGGCGCAGCAGCCGTTCCGACCCGTCGGCGAGGGCGCCGTAGATCGTGGCGAGGCCGTGGGCGGTGCCGTGCCCGTTGGCCGCAGGCACCTCCGCGACGCGCCAGCGGGTGAGGTTCGCCGTGCGGCCCAGGGGAAGCGGGTTGGCGAGCGCGGCCAGCGTCGCACGGTCCGGCACGACTGTCGTTTCCGGACCGGCGGACGGCTCGACCATCGTGGAGCAGCGGGTGAGGTCGTCGCGGCTCACTCCGATGTGGACGTCCACGTTGAGCGGTTGCGCGACGTTGGCGCGGAAGAACTCGCCGACGGTCTGCCCGGTGATCCGGCGGATCACCTCGCCGACGAGGAAACCGTAGGACAGCGCGTGGTACCCACTGATCGAACCGGGCTCGAACAACGGCTCCTGTGTGGACAGGAGCAGGGTCATCTTCGTCCAGTCGAGCAGGTCGTCGATCTGCAGCGGGTGCTCGGGCGCGACCCCGGTGACACCGGAGCGATGCGAAAGCAGCCACCGGACGGGGATGCCGGCCTTGCCCGCGGCGGCGAATTCGGGCCAGTAGCGGGCGACCGGCGCGTCGAGGTCGAGATCGCCGCTTTCCACGAGCTGCACCGCGCACAACGCGACGAGGCCCTTGGTGGAAGACCACAGGTTGGTCAGTGTCGGGCGCCGCCACGGAACCCGGCGCTCCTCGTCCGCCCAGCCGCCCCACAGGTCGACCACGGTCCGGCCGCGCACCACGACGGTGACGGCCGCGCCCAGCTCGTCGCGCTCACCGAAGTTCTCGCGGAAAGCCTGGGCCACCGGCTCGAAACCTTCGGCGGTCTCACCGTGCACGGGTGCGGGGGACGAGAGTGGCATCGGCTTTCCTTAGGTCGAGGCGAGATCGCCGGACGCGCTGGTGGCGGCCCGGCGAGGTCGATTCTCCCCGGCCCTGCGGCGGGAAAAGGCCGCGTTGGCCGGAAAGGCGGGAAACGTCGCCCGCGCGATCACGGGGTCGCCCGCAGGAGGTCGTCGAGTGCACGCCGGGCTTGCCGTCCGTCGTGCTCGCGATGTTGCTGGTGGTAGAGATCCACCGCCTGGCGCAGGCTCTTCAAGGCGAGGTCGTGGCGGCCCAGCTTCTCGTAGGCGGCGCCGAGCGTGAGCAGGGTGTCCGGGATGGAGAACATCTCGTCCCCGAACAGCGCCAGCGCCTCTTCGAGGTAGGCGATGGCCCGGTCGAGGTTCCCGAGGCCGAGGTGGATGGTGCCGAGAGTGTCCAAAAGGGCCGGACGGATGTTGTTCATGCGGGCCTCGTCGGCCAGCGCGAGAGCCTGTTCCGAGATCTCCAGCGCCCTCTCGTACTGGCGCTCCAGCTGCAACGCCCACGCCAGGTGGTTGCCGACCCACGCCCGGATCGCCGGGGGCAGCCCGGCGGCCAGCTGCCACGCGTCGGTGCTCAGCTCGACGGCTTCGGCGATCCGCTGCGCCCGTACGGAGATCTCGGACCACGCGTTGAGGCTGAGCACCCGCTGCGACACGTCGCCGAGCTCCTCGGCGATGGTCAGCGCCACCTCCACGTGCTGGACGGCTTCCTCGTGGCGGCCGGTGCGGGTGAGGGCTTGGGCGATCACTCGGCGGGCCAGACATTCGGAGCTGCGTTCCCCGAGGATCTGCGCGGCGGCCAGCCCGTCGCGCCAGACCCCGATGGCGTGGTGCGCGTCGCCCTGGGTGGCGTAGAGCGAGCTGCTGCCCCACGCCAGCTGCCACACGATCTTGTGCCACTCGCGCTCTTTCGCCACCGACCGGACGGCGCCGATGTTCTCGGCCTCCGTGTTCACCCACCGCTTGGCTTCGGTGCTGTCGCGCAGCGGCACGGGCGTGCACCCCGCGGGGAGCGGCACGGGGGTGATGGGCGGACGCCCGGCGTCGGCGAGGGTGACCGCGTGAACCAGGGTGTGGAGGTAAAAGCACGTCAAACGGTGGAGTGCGGACGTGATTTGTTCGTTGTCGCGCGAAAGTCGTGCGAGTTCTCGCGCGTACGCACGCACCAGGTCGTGGAGGCGGAAGCGGCCCGGCTCGTGTTGCTGGACCAACGAAGCGCGTTCGAGAACTCGCAACGCGGTCCGCGTCGCCGCGTAGGTCTTGCCCGCGAGTGACGCCGCGGCGTCGAGCGAGATGTCCGGGCCGGGCACGAGACCGAGCAGCGTGAACAGCTCCGCGGGCTCGCCCGCCAACGCCGCCAGTGACGTCCGCAGCACGGCCCGGATGCTGAGGTCGGTGCCGATCTCCAGCGCGTTGAGGGTGGAGCCGGAGTCGGCGAGCTCGTCGGCCAGCGCGGTGAGCGCGAACTCGGGGTGCTCCTGCGCCCGGCCGACGACGATGCTCAGGGCCAGCGGCAGGCCCCCACACGCGTCGGCAAGCCGGGTGACGGCCGCGGGCTCCGCTGCCGTGCGCGAAGGGCCCAGCCGCGAGACGAGCAGCTGCCGGGCGGCGGCGCCGTCGAGGACGTCGAGGGAGATGAGGTCGGCGTGGTGGCTCGAGACCAAAGTGGTCAGCCGGTTGCGGCTCGTGACCACCACCGGGCACTGCGAGGTGCCCGGCAACAGCGGGGTGACCTGGTCGGCGTCGAGCGCGTTGTCGATGACCACCAGCAGGCGTTTGTCCGCCACCAGGCTGCGGTAGAGACCGCTCATCGCGGCGAGGTCCTGCGGCACGGCAGCCGGCTTCACGCCGAGCGCGGAGAGGAACGCGCGCACGGCGGTCTCCGGCGGCAGCCGGTCCCCGGACGGCGCGAACCCCCGCAGATCGACGAACAGCTGCCCGTCGGGGTAACGGCCGGCGTGGTCGTGCGCCCAGCGCAGCGCGAGACAGGTCTTGCCGACCCCGCCGGGGCCGACGATCACCGACACCGGAGCGTCCGCCAGCGCCGAGAGCTCCCGGTCGCGCCCGGTGAACGCGCGCGGCGGCGCCGGCAGCTGCCGCGGAACCGGCGGTGGCAGGCCGGGATCGTCGTCGGCCGGGCCGGACCGCGCGGATTGATCGTCCACAGTGGTCTCGTCCCGCAGGATCGCCTGGTACACGGCCCTCAGCGCGGGGCCGGGATCCACCCCGAGCTCCTCGGCCAGCAGCGTCTTCACCTTCTGGAAGTGCCGCAACGCGTCGGCCTGGCGGCCGGTTCGGTGCAGCGCGGCCATCAGCTGCCCGGCGAGACGTTCGTCGTACGGGTGGTGCTCGGCCCGGCTGGTGAGCGTCGGCAGCACCTGCGCGTGGCGACCGAGCTCGAGCTGCAGGTCCGTTCTGGCCAGGAGCACTTCGTCGCGCTCGGCCAGCAGCGCGGTGCGGAACTCCCGCAGCCACGGGCTGTCCAGCCCCGCGAACGGTTCGCCCCGCCACAGTTCCAGCGCTTCGTCGTAGAACCCGACCTGCTCCTCGGCGTCCTCCGAACGCCGGGCGAGACCGCTCAGCCGCCGGAAGCGATGTACGTCGACCTGGCCGGGCTCGACGTCGAGCACGTACCCGTGGCCCCGGCGCACGATCCGGTGCTCACCCGCCAGCGCCGTGCGCAGCCGGGTGAAGTAGCTGTGCACCATGCTCCGCGCGCTGCCGGGTGCTTCGTCGCCCCACACACGGACCACGAGGTCGTCGAGCGAGACCGGCTGCCCGGCTTCGAGCAGCAGCGACACCAGGATGGCGCGTGGCCCGGCCGGGCCGATCGGCTGGGGCTCCTCGCCCCGGACCACCTCGACGTTGCCCAGGAGCCGGAAGCCGAGAGACATCTGAGACCACCTCTGACCCGCTCCGCGCGAACATTCGCCACATCTTAAGCACGGTCGTCGAATGTCTCACCCGACAGGTAACCGCGTCCCGCATTCTAGTTCCGCGCCGTCGACGAATTCGGATCCGGAATCCTTATCATTCGATTAAGGAATGCGCCGCGTCGTGCCGCCCGGATTCGGTCGCGGCGGCTACATTCGCGGGAAGCCTCGCGAAAGGAGCCCCCATGGCCGCAAGAGCCCGGACCGTGGGCTTCACCGGGATCTGCCTGGGGTACTTCGCGATCATCCTCGACGGCAGCGTGCTCAACATCGCCGTGCCCGCGCTGCGCGACGACCTGAAGACGTCCCTGGCCTCGGTCCAGTGGGTGATCAACGCGTACACGCTGTGCCTCGCCGCGCTGCTGCTCACAGCGGGTGCGCTGGGCGACCGCTGGGGCCTGCGCCGGTGTTTCCTCTGGGGCACCGCGATCTTCACCGCCGCCTCGCTGGCCTGCTCGCTCGCGCCGTCGGTGCACGTGCTCATCGCGGCCCGCGTCGTGCAGGGCGTGGGCGCGGCGGCGCTGCTGCCCGCGACGCTCGCGCTGATCCGCACGCTGTTCTCCGACGACGGCGAACGCGCCCGCGCCACGGCGATCTGGGTGTCCACCGGCGCGATCTCCACCGCGGTCGGGCCCATGGTGGGCGGGCTGCTGATCGACGCGTTCGGCTGGCGCAGCATCTTCCTGATCAACCTGCCCATCGGTGTCGCCGCGATCCTGCTGGCCCGGGCCGGGATCACGGAGGCGCCGCGCCACAAGCGCAAGGTCGACCACGCCGGGCAGGTCACGGCCGTGGCCGCGCTCGGGCTGATCACCGCCGGCGTGATCGTGAGCGGCAGCGCGGGCTGGAGCTCCCCGCTCAGCCTCGGCCTGCTGGCCGGCGGCCTCCTGTCCGCCGCCGCGTTCTGGCTGGTCGAACGCCGCGTCGCGCAGCCCATGCTGCCGCGGGGGTTCTTCTCGGTCCGCGTGCGCACGGTCGCGGTGGCGAGCGCCGCGTTCATGGGGTTCCTCTTCTACGGCACGCTTTTCGTGATGTCGCTGTACTTCCAGCAGGTGCGCGGCTGGTCGGCGGGCGAGGCCGGGATCGCGCTCCTGCCGCTCACGGTCGGGTCGACGATCGGCTCGCTCGTCCTCTACCGGCCGCTGTCGCGCAGGTTCGGCAACCCCGTGGCGCTGCTGACCGGGTTCGCCTGCTGCGCGTCGGGCGTCGCGGTGCTGCTGGTCTTCACCGGGGCCCCGGCGTATGTGCCGGTCGCAGCCGGCCTGCTGCTGGTCGGGGTGTCGAGCACGATCGCGTTCTCCGCGCTCACGTCGCTGCTGGTCCCGAGCGTGCCGGTGCACCAGTCGGGTGTCGCGTCCGGCGTGCAGAACACGAGCCGGCAGTCGGGCGCGCTGATGTCGGTGTCGGTGCTCGGCGCGATCCTGAACACGGCGGCGTTCACGACGCGGCTGCCGATCGCGTTGGGCGTACTCGCCGCGGTGGTCGTGCTCGCCCTCGTCTCGGCCGGGTTCGCGATGCGGCCCGCCCGCTGAACCGTTGTCCGTTCGAGCACCGAAATAGGTCCGTGCGACCAAGATCGGCGTGGGACCGGTTCGGCCGATGGGGCCGCCGGGTAGCCAGGTGCCGACCCGGACGAAGGGAAGTTCTCATGTCGGCTGGCACTCGGTGGCACGTGATCCCGCGAACCGCGGGGCTGTGCGTGCTCTGGCTTCTCATCGGTCTCGCGCTGGCCGTTCAAGCCGTGCTGGTGCTCAGCACCTCCAGCGTGAACCAGCCCGCGCTGGAGGTGGTCGTGGCGGTGCTGGGCGTGATCCTGGCGGGGTGCTCGATCGCCGGGCTGGTGTCCCCGCGCCGGCGCGGTCGGTGACCTACTGGTCGAGCACGACGTCGGTCTCCGGCCGGGCGCAGCACACGAGGATCCGCCCGGCCGGGGGCAGTTCGAGCGGCGCCGGGTCGTACGTCGTCGCGCCGGCGAGCAGCGGGGTGTCGCAGGTGTGGCAGACGCCGCTGCGACAGGCCCAACGAGTGGGCACGGCACACGCTTCGGCCAGCTCCAGCAGGGTTTCCCCGTCGTCGCGCCAGCGGACCGTGAGGCCGCTGCGGGCGAAGGTGACGGCGGGGCCGGTCCCGGGCGGGCCTTCCGGCGGGTGGGGCGCGACGGTGCCGGCCTCGCGCACGCCGGGGTTGATCGCGGCGAGGGCGCCGAAGAGTTCCGTGCGCACGTCGGTGCAGCCCAGCGCGACGAGAGCTTCGCGGACGTCGTCCATGAAGGACGGCGGGCCGCAGACGTACGCGGTGGCGCCGGCCGGCAGGGCGAGCTCCTTCAGCGTCCGGCCGGTGACGCGACGGCTGTCCGCGCCGGATTCCGGCCGGGTGTGGAAAAAGTGCGCGTGACTGTTCGGCAGCCTCGCGAGCAGACCCCGGACTTCGAGCTCGAACGCTTGGTCCGCAGCGTTGCGGGCCGTCTGGATCCACCAGATCGCACGCTCGGGCTCCTCCGCGGCGAGCTGGTGCAGCATCGCCAGGACGGGGGTGACACCGACGCCGGCGGACAGCAGAACGACCGGGCCGGAACCCGGCTCCAGCACGAAGTCGCCGCGGGGCGCGGCCGCGTCGAGGGTGTCGCCGGCCTTCAGCACGTCGTGCACGTAGGTGCTGGCGGCGCCGTCGCGCTTCACGCTGATGCGGTAGCCCTCGGTCGTCGAGAGCGAGTAGCTGCGGATCAGCGGCGGTTCGCCGGCACCCGGCAGCCGCACGGTGAGGTACTGGCCGGGCCGCGCGGCCGGGAGGGCTTCGCCGGGCGCGTCGAGGTGGACGGACGTGATGGTCGCGCTCTCGCGCACGACCTTCGTCACGGTCAGCGGCCGGAACCCGGTCCAGCCCGGGTCAGCGGGCTTCTCGGCCGGGCTGAGCAGCTCGCGGAACGACTGGCGCCAGCCGGGGCTCAGCGCGGGGATGTCGACGGCGGACTCGAGCGCTTCGGTGGTGCGGTTCGGGGTGTAGAGCAGGGCGTCGACGTCGGCGACGGTCATCTCGTGCGGGCCGCGCCGGGTGCGCACGATCTCGTCGCCGGCCGCGACGTGGCCCTCGCGCAGGACGCGGAAGTAGAACCCCGGCCGCCCGTGGGACACCAGCAGCGACGGCAGCTCCGGCTCGTTCAGGCGCATGCCGACGCGGAAACACGTGACGCGCGGCTGCGTCACCTCGAACTCCGCCTCGCCGATGCGGTAGCGGTCGCCGACGCACACTTCGTCGTCGGGCATCCCGGTGACGGTGAAGTTCTCGCCAAACTGCCCGAACTCGTAGCTGTCGTGCCCGAAGTACGCCTGCCAGTACTCGATCGACTCCAGCTGGTAGACGAACACCGCGCGCTGCTCGCCGCCGTGCCCGGCCGGGTCGCCCTGCCCGTCGCCGTCGACGTTGAGCCGCCGCACCATCCGGGGGCCGCTGACCGCGCCCTTCCAGATGCCGGTGTGGACGATCCTGCCGTTCCACTCGACGTCCTTGGGCATTCCCACGTTGACCGACACCAGCGTTGGCACGCCTGCTCCTTCCGCGATGGCGCCAAACTACTGTGGGCGCGTTTTCCGCGGTGTGCGGGAAATGGTCACGTCACATGAAATTTCCGGAGGATCTTGTTAGATTTTCCGAATGACAACGCTGCGCGCCCTGGAATGTCTGGTCGCCCTCGTGGAGGAGGGCTCGGTGACGCGTGCCGCGGCCTCGTTGCAGATGTCGCAGCCCGCGCTGTCGCACCAGCTCGCCGCGCTCGAACGCGAGATCGGCACCCCGATGGTGCAGAAGATGGGCCGCGGCGTGCGCGTGACCGCCGCGGGTCACGCGGTCGCGGAAGAGGCGCGGGTGGCGTTGAAGGCGTCCGAACGCGCGGTGCGCGTGGGCCGGCAGATCGGGTCCGGCGGCGCGGGGCGGCTGCGGATCGCCTGCGCCGAGACCATGACGGCGTGGCTGCTCGTCCCGGTGCTGCGGCACTGGCGGGCGCGCCGGGCCGAGGTGCTGATCGAGCTCAGTGAGCACACCAGCTCCGACCGGATGGTGGAACTCGTGGCGTCGGGCGAGGTCGACGTCGCCGTGGGACCGCGGCCGTCGGAGACGGGTGAGCACCTCGAAGTGCTCGGCGAGGAGGAGGTGGTGGTCGTCGCGCCGGCGGGCCACCCGTTCGGCGAACGCCTGTCGGTGCCGTTCGCGGATCTCGCGGCGGAGCCGTTCGTCCATTTCGTGAGTGACAACGGGTTGTCGGTGTGGCTCGACCAGCTGGCCGCGGACCACGGTGTGGTGCTGGATCCCGTGCTGCGCACCAGGAGCCCGCGCACGGCCGCGCAGCTCGCGGCCGCGGGGATGGGCGTGACGATCGTTCCCGTCTCGGCGCTGCCTCCTCGCCCGCCGGGGGTGGTGCGGCGGCTGGATCCTCTGGTGGAGCGGGAGATCGTCGTGGTGGTCGCGGCGCCGTCGGACTCGCTGGTCGACCTGTTCGTGGGCGATCTTCGACGGCGTGGGTTGCCCGGAGGCCGTCCGGCGCGCGCGAACTGAGAGTGTGACGGAATTCTTTCGGCCTCGGCGCCGCGGGTTCCGCGTCGCCTGACGCGGCTACCGTGACGCTCGACCTGGTTGTCGACCGGGAACGCGAAATGGGTTCGCACTCTCTTCTCCCGCAATGATTCTCGCGGCTCTGGCGCGCGTTCCCCCGATCACGGAAGAAGCGCGTACGTGGATCAGCTGCAGGCTTTTGTACTCGACGTCGACGGGACCGACATCCAAGCGGAGGGCGCGCGGTTGCGCGCCGGCGGCTCGGCGGTGGTGGTGGAGCTGCCGGGCGGGGTCCGTGCCTGGGCGGTCGGCCACGCCGGCACGCTCAAGTCCCTGCTGACCGACAGCAGAGTGTCCAAGGATCCGCGGCAGCACTGGGCCGCGTGGAAGGAAGACCGCATCGCCGCGGACTGGCCGTTGCGGCTCTGGGTTTCGGTGCAGAACATGTTCACCGCCTACGGAAGCGACCACCGGCGGTTGCGCTCGCTGGTCGCGTCGGGCTTCACCGCGAAGCGGACGATGGAGCTCAAGCCGTAGGTGGAACGCATCACGGCGACGCTGCTCGACGAGGTGGCCGCGCTGGGCCGGGCCGACGTCGTCGACCTGCGCGCGGCTTTCGCGTATCAGCTGCCGGTGGAGGTCATCTGCCGGTTGTTCGGTGTGGACGACTCACAGCGCGCCGGCCTGCGCAAGGTGGTGGACACCGTCTTCGACACGACGACCACCCCCGAAGCCGCGCAGGCCAACGCCGAGGACATGTACCGGATCCTCACGGGCCTGGCCGAGCAGAAGCGCGCACGGCCAGGCGACGACGTGACGAGCGCGATCATCCAGGCCGACTCCGACCGCTTCGGCCGGCTCACCGACGCCGAGGTCGTCGACACCCTCATCCTCATGCTGACCGCCGGGCACGAGACGACCGTGAACCTGCTGGACCAGGCCGTGACGGCGATGCTCACGCACCCGGAGCAGCTCGCGCTCGTGCGGTCCGGCAAGCGCACGTGGAGCGACGTCGTCGAGGAAACCCTGCGGTGGCAAGCACCCGTGGCGTACCTGCCGCTGCGGTACGCGGTGACCGACATCGACCTGGGTGACGTCGTCATCCCCGAGGGCGACGCGATCCTCGCCGCCTACGCCGCGGCCGGCCGGGACGAGGCGGAGTACGGCGAGACCGCGGGCGAGTTCGACATCACGCGCGGGGTGAAGCAGCACCTGGCGTTCGGGCACGGGATCCACCACTGCCTCGGTGCCCCGCTGGCGCGGCTGGAGGCGACGACGGCGTTGCGGATGTTGTTCGAGCGGTTCCCGGACCTCGCTTTCGCGGAACCGTCGGCACGGCTGGTGCCGATGAGCTCGTTCCTGTCCAACGGTCACGCGGAGCTGCCGGTGCGCCTGGGGCGTGACGCAGCTGTGTGACGGGCGGGTTGGTGGCCTCGATGCCTCGGGGCCACCGGTTTTCGGCTCAGGTCAGGGGTTCGCCGCCGTCGACGCGCAGGGTCACGCCGGTCAGGAATGGGTTGGTCATCGCGAAGAGCACGGACGACGCGATGTCGTCGACGGTGCCGATGCGCCGCGCCGGGTTGTGCGTGCGGAAGTGCTCGAAGTAGGCGGCTTTGCCTTCTTCGCCCAGGGCGTCCCAGATGCCGGTGTCGATGACGCCCGGGGAGATGGCGTTGACGCGGATCGGCGCCAGCTCCAGTGACAGCGAGCGGGTGAGGAAGTCGGCTGCGCCGTTGGTGATGGCGACGCCGAGGAAACCGACCGCGGGCTTGAACGCGGCCACGCCGGAGAACAGCGTGAAGGATCCGTCGTCGGAGAGGTGCGGCGCGAAGTGCTTGGCGAGCATGACAGGTCCGATGACCTTCGTGTCGAACGAGCGGCGCAGCGCGTCGCGGTCCAGCTCTTCGAGGAGGCCGCGGGCGCGCGACGACGCCGTGGTGACCAGGTGGTCGACCTGGCCCAGACGTCCGGCCAGTGCGGTGATGGACTCGTCGACGGTGACGTCGACCTCTTCGGCGCGGATGCCCTCGTCGTCGTAGGCCTGGCCCAGCTTGGCCGGGACGCGGCCCGCGACCACGACCTGGGCGCCCTTGGCGCGGGCCGCGAGCGTGACCGCCCGGGCGATGCCGCTCGGCCGTCCGATGACCAGAACCGTCCGGTTTTCCAGCGCTGTCTCCACGGCCGTCCCTCCCGTGCTCCTCTGTGGACTCTTCCACCGTAGGGCTCGGGCGCGGCGGGGAGCCATCGATGTTGTGGCTGGTCAGGTGAGTTTTTGTGCATGGATGGGTGGTAACCATTAGGTAGGTCTCCGGCTGTCGACCTTGATCGTTCGGCTGGGTGAAAGTTCGGGTCTTGCATCTGTGAGACTAATGGGTATAGCGTAGTTGTATACGTTAGTTAGACGGTGGGTGAAGCATTCGCCGGCTCTCGCTCACGGGCAGAAAACTTTCATGAAGCGGGCCGAGCCCCCGGCCTACGCTTCCTCGCGGGACTGTGCAAAGGAGACACACTCATGTCCGAATCCCTCAAGGGACGCAAGGTTCTCGTCGTCGGTCGCGGTAGTGGCATCGCCCGGGCGGTGGTGCTCGCGGTGCGCGCCGCGGGTGCGGAGGTCGTCGTCGCCGGTCGCGACGAGGAGAAGCTCAAGGGCGCGTACGACGATCCGGGCGTCTCGGTCGAAACGGTCGACCTGACCGACGAAGCCAGCGTGGCCGCGCTCGCCGAGCGTCTCGGGCAGGTCGACCACGTCGTGTCCACGGCGTCGGCCCGCGCCCGCGGCCTGGTCGGTGACCTGGCGCAGGGCACGATCGCGCTTTCGTTCGAGACCAAGGTCATCGGCCCGATCCTGCTGGCGAAGCACCTGGCCCCGAAGATGTCGGCCGACGGCTCGATGGTGATCTTCTCCGGCGCGACGGCCCGCAAGCCGTCGATCGGGATGCTGGCCGTCGCCGCGACCAACGGCGCGGTGGACTCGTTGACGAAGGCGCTCGCGGTGGAGCTCGCACCGATCCGCGTCAACGCCGTCTCGCCGGGCACGATCGACACCGGCGCGTACGACGCCCTCGGCGACGACAAGAAGGCCGCGCTCTTCGCGCAGCGTTCGGCGAGCAACCCCGCGCGGCGGATCGGGACGTCGGAGGACATCGCCGACGCGGTGCTCTTCGCGCTCACCAACGGGTTCGTGACCGGGGTGTCGCTGGGCGTCGACGGTGGCGAGCCGCTGGTGTGACGCTGTCCTGAGTGGACGGTCGTGGTGGTTCGGCGCGGTCCCGATCGGGAGCGTCGTGGGGGATCGAAACGATGAACGGAGGTTCGTGATGCCGTTGCCGTGGTTGCTCGCTCCGCAGCCGGACGTGTTCCGGGGCAAGTTCCTCGTGCCCGGCGCGTTGCCGGATCGCCTGTCGTACCGCGAACCGCTGCGACGCCGGCTGCGGGTGCGGTTCGCGGGGGAGTGGATCGCGGACAGCGAGGACGTCGTTCTCCTGCACACGCCGGGCCGGTTTCCGGTCGCGTACTTCCCGGCCGCGGACGTGCGGGTCGAGGTGCTGGAGTTCCGCCAGCGCACGACGCTGCACCCGGATCTCGGGAAGACGGCGTGGTTCGCCGTCCGCGTCGGGGACCGGGTTCACGAGGGTGCGGCGTGGCAGCACGTGCGGCCGCCGGCTCATGCGGCTGAGTTCGCGAACCTCGTCGCTTTCTCGTGGCGGGCGATGGACGGGTTCCAGGAGGAGGACGAGCCCGTCACCGCTCATGCCGCGGACCCCTACCACCGCATCGACGTCCGGAACGCCTCGCGCGAGGTAGTGGTCGAAGTGGACGGACGGGTGGTCGCGAAGTCGCGTCGGTCGCGGGTGCTGTACGAATCGGACCGGGAGCCGCAGTGGTATTTGCCGCGGGCGGACGTCGACGAGACCGCGTTGGCCGAGGAGACCTTGCGGACTCGGTGCCCGTACAAGGGGGTGGCGACGTACTACGCCATCGGTGGGCAGTCCGGGGCGGCGTGGTCCTATACGGACGCTCCGGCGGAGTCGGCGGCGGTCGCGGGGTTCGTCGCGTTCGACCCGAACAAGCTCGGGGTGTACGTCGATGGCAAGCGGTTGCACGACACGCTCGGCCGCGGTGGAGCGAGGACGGGGCTGGATCGGGCGTTCGCTTCGCGTCGCTGAGGTGGGGCGCGGCGGCTGAGACGCTGAGGTGGGGTGTCATGGCCGGGGTGTCATGGCCGGGGTGTTGCGGCCGGGATGTTGAGGTCAGTGGCCGTCCGCGAACAGTCGTTCGCAGTGGTCGAGGAACGCCTGCGCGCGGTGCGTGAGCGGGCCTCCGGCCGGCCAGCCCATGATGACGGGTGTCGAAGGTGCCTTTTCGCGCAACGGAAGTGCGATTACTGCCAAGCCTTCGTAGGATTGCGACAGCGCGGGTTGCTGAACGGTCATCGAGTAGCCGAGACCGCGTGCGACAAGCGACCGCGCGAGTTCGAAACTTCGCGCCCGGTGTGCGGGAACCATCGCCAGCTGTGCGGACTCGAACACGGCACGGAAGTAGCGCTCGCTCGGGGGCACGTCGAGCAGGATGAAGGGCTCGTCGGCCAGCTCGTCGAGCGAGAGCGCCTCGCGGCCGGCCAGCCGGTGGTCGCCCGGCAGGAGGATCGCGGGCTGCTGGTCGTACAGGGTCCGGAACGTGATCGCCGGGTAGACGTCCTGTTCGTAAAGGAACGCGATCTCACACCGCCCGTCGAGCAGGTGGTCCTGGATCTCGGGCAGGCTGCCTTCGATGAAGCGCACCGAGACGTCGGGATGGTCGTTTTCGAACGTCGCGATCGCGGCCGGCAGGTGGAACGGCGCGATCGGGCCGTAGCAGCCGACGACCAGCGTGCCGCTCACGTCGCGGCTCAGCCCCCGGGCCTCGACGCCGAGGTCGCTCATGGCGCCGACCACCCGCCGCGCGTCGGTGAGCACCTGTTTGCCCGCCGCGGTGAGCGAAGCGCCACGCCGGGGTGAACGGATCACCAGCCGCAGGCCGAGGGCGCGTTCCACCTCGGTGAGGGCCAGGGAGATGGCGGCCTGCGAGACGTGGCAGCGCTCGGCCGCGGTGGTGAGCGAGCCCGTTTCGGCGACGGCGATCAGGTATTCGAGCTGCCGGATCGTCACGTTCGGCAGATTCATGAGCTGAGCATATAACTGGGCTCAGTTCTTCAAGCTGGACTCGGTAATCGCTGGTTGGCAGTGTTGGCGAGGTGACTGTCCCGCGGAAGCACCGATACCCGTTCGCGCCGTACGCCCCGCCGCGGCTGCCCGTCGACAAGGGGCTGCGCCGCGGCGCCGAGTTCCACCGCCACCTGGACCAGCGACGGTCGGTGCGCTGGTTCTCACCCGACCCCGTGCCGGCCGAGGCGATCGAGCTCGCGGTGCGCGCGGCCAACACCGCACCCAGTGGTGCGCACCAGCAGCCGTGGACGTTCGTCGCCACACAGGATGTGGTGGTGAAACACCAGATCCGGGTGGCGGCCGAACAGGAAGAGCAACGTTTCTACCACGAACGCGAGATCCCCGAGTGGCGTGCCGCGCTCGCGCCGCTGGAAACGGACGAGCACAAGGAGTTCCTGGAAGTCGCACCCTGGCTCGTGGTGGTGTTCGCGCAGAAACACCGGGTGTTGCCAAACGGACAGCTCCAGAAGACGTACTACGCGTCCGAAAGCGTCGGGATCGCGTGTGGGTTTTTCCTCGCCGCACTGCACTCGATGGGGCTCGCGACGCTGACGCACACACCGAACCCGATGGCGTTCCTGAGCCGGGTGCTGCACCGTCCGTCGACCGAGCGGCCGTACATCCTCTTCCCGGTGGGCTATCAGGCCGACGACTGCGAGGTCCCCGCCCTCACGCGGAAACCGCTGTCGGACGCACTGGTGTTCGTCGGCGACTGAGCATTCAGGACCGGGTGCGTTCAGGACCCCGGGTGCGTTCGGGGCCGGGCGCGTTCGGGACGCGGTGTTTTCAGTACACGGTGCTGTTCAGAACGGAACACAATGCGTTCAGGACACGGTGATCGGGTCGTCCAGGTGGAGCGTGCCCGGCCGCACGACCTCGGCGTACGCGCCCGCGCACGGCATGGCCTTGCCGAGGCCCGCGACGTCGATGCGGTTGCCCGCCATCACCGCCCGCACCGCCTGCGGGTTGCGCGGCAGCGTGCCGTGGGCGAGTGACGGCACGGCACACCGCGGGGTCGGCAGCGTGACCCTCAGCCGCGCGCCCGTGCCGGCGTCGCCGAACTGGATTTCCTTGCCCAGCCAGTGGTTCTCCACGAACGCGCCGGTGCCGGGCGGGGTCGCGATGACGAGGTTCGGCCGGTAGCGGATGGCCTCGGTGTCGAGGTGGTCCAGCGTCGCGGTGCTGATGAGGTGGATCGGGGAGTGGTCCACGAAGTTGCGCCCAGGCGTGCCCTGGCCGATCTGCAAGGTCTGGGCCGGAACGACGGCGCTCACGCCGTTGTCGAGGACGTCTTCCGGGTCCGGGCGTTCGACGGACGCGCCGTCGGGCCGGATCCCGGACACCGTGATCGCGCGGCCCAGCAGGTCCGACAGCCGCGAGCCGGCTTCGGGATCGTCGGCGGCCAGCCTGGTGCCGTCGGGGAAGGTGATGAACACCCGGCCGTCGGTCTCGGCCGCCAGCTCCAGGAGCCGTCGCCACAGGCGCGGGTGTTTCGCCGTCGCGACAAAGCCGGTGTCGGAATCGATCACGGCGAGCGTGCGGTCGCCATCGAGGCCGGCCGCGCCCACCCGCGCTTCCGTGACTTCCTCGCCGAGCATGGATTTCACCGGATAACGCCGCAATGCCACTACACGCACGTCTGCCTCCTCAGGGGTGTCCGGAACCGCACACGGAATGGTGGACGACGAACGCGACGCCCACCCGCGTGGCACGGGCGGACGGGTTGTGCAGCCGGTGCGTGCGGCCGGAGGTCGAACTGGGTGGGGCCGCCGGACCTGAGCGCGATCTCCTCGTCGTCTTGTGCAGCCGGTGCGTGCGGCCGGAGGTCGAACCGGATGGAGCCGCGGGACTTGAGCGCCATCTCCTCGGCGCCCTGGAGCGCGCGCCGTCGCGGACGTGGCGCCTTCTCTCGCCGGCGTGGTGCACGGCGCCGGTTTCGGTGCCGGGCACCAGTTCGAGCCTGACCACCGCGATCGTGGCGCGCGGCCCGCTGAGCACTTCGTCGCGTCCCTCGGCGTTTTCGTGCGCCACGCCCTGTCCGGCGCGCACCAGGTGGTACTCCTCGCCGGGCTGGTCGGCCACGAGCTTGCCGATTGAGGTGCCGTACGTCCGCGCGAGCTGCAGGGGGCTGCCGATCGAGATGGCGTCCGTGGGCGCGATCTGCAGGGGGCTGCCGATTGAGGCGCCGTCCGTGGGCGCGAGCTGCGGGAGGCTGCCGATTGAGGCGCCGTCCGTGCGCGCGACCTGCGGGCTGCCGATCGAGGGCCGCGGTTCCCTGCGCTCGAGGCGCGACAGCTGGGCGATCCCCGTGAGCTCCGCGAGGTGGGTGAGCGTGAGCCCGCGGTCGGCGCGCCCCTGCTGAAGTTTGCGCGCAACCGGGCGCCCGATGTCGTCGTCACCCATGGTCGGCACCCGCCCGGTGGCCGGTCACGCGCCGGCCTGGCGGGTGCGCTGGTAGTGGCGGCGGGCCTTCATGCGGTTGCCGCACACGGCCATCGAGCACCAGCGGGCGGTGTTCGGCTTGCTGTGGTCGATGAGGAACAGCCGGCACTCCGGGTTCGCGCACGGCCGCAGCCGGCCGGGGCTCGCGTGGCGCAGCGTGTCCCAGGCCAGCACCGCGCGCGAGGCGGCCGCGCGCCCGGACGCGGTGTCGAGGTCCCACTTGATCCCGCCGTCGTCGAAGACGGCGCGGTAGCTGAGGCCGTCGACGAACGGGGCCAGCGCCTCGGGCCCCGCGTCGCCGCGCACGACGTCCTGCAACGCCGCGCGCACGTCGACCAGCGCGCGCCACTCCTGCGCGGACGTCGGCTGCCCGTGGGCGGCGAGCCACTCGCGGCCCAGCTCGGCGTCGGCGAGCTCGTCTTGCGGCGTCCCGTCGACCACCGGAGTGGTGTTCAGCAGGTCGAGCAGCAGCTTCTCGTCGGTCACGGCTCCAGGCTAACCGGCAAACTCAGGGTTGACAAGTTAGGCACGCCCTGTTTGAGTACTAACCATCAAACAACTCGTGAGGAGTTAGAACTCATGACCGCAGTCCGCCACCGCTACGCCACCGTCGACGGCCGGCAGCTCTTCTACCGCGAGGCCGGGCCCGCCGACGCCCCCGTGCTCGTGCTGCTGCACGGCTTCCCGACCAGCTCGTTCATGTTCCGGAACCTGATCCCGGCGCTGGCCGACCGCTACCACGTGATCGCGCCCGACCACCTCGGTTTCGGCCTGTCCGATGCGCCTGCGGCCGACGAGTTCGACTACACCTTCGACGCGCTGACGGACCTCACGGCCGGCCTGCTGCGTCAGCTCGACATCACCCGCTACGCGATCTACGTGCAGGACTACGGCGCCCCCATCGGCTGGCGCCTCGCGCTCGCGAACCCCGACGCCATCACCGCGATCGTCACGCAGAACGGCAACGGCTACGACGCCGGTTTCGTCGAGGGGTTCTGGAAGGTCGTGTGGGACTACCAGGCCGAGCAGAACGCCGAAACCGAGGCCGGCATCCGCAGCGCGCTCAGCCTCGAGCTGACGAAGTGGCAGTACGTCACCGGCGTCCCCGACGAGACCCTCGTCAGCCCCGACACCTGGAACCACGACTTCGCCCTGCTTTCACGCCCGGGCAACGACGAGATCCAGCTCGCGCTCTTCCGCGACTACGCCACCAACCCGCCGCTGTACCCCGCCCTGCACGAGTACCTGCGCAAGACCCAGCCGCCCGTCCTCGCGGTCTGGGGCAAGAACGACCCGATCTTCGGCCCGGACGGCGCCACCGCCTTCACCACCGACGTGCCCACCGCCGAAATCCACCTCCTCGACGGCGGCCACTTCCTCCTGGAAACCGCCGGCGACGAGGTCGCCGCCCACATCCGCGACTTCCTGGGCCGCGTGCCTGCATCGCACTGAGCTTTGGTCGCGGTGGTGCCCGTTCTTCCGCCACCACCGGCTTTCCTCCGGGCGGCCTGGCCCTTCGCGGCGCCATCCCCGCCGCGCGGGGCCTGCCGCCGCGGCGGGTCGGCGCCGGGTCTTCCACCACTACCGGCTTTCGTCCGGGCGGCCCGGCCCTGCGCGACGCCATCCTCGTCGCGCAGGGGCCTGTGGGCGCGGCGGGCCGGTGTTCGTTCTCCCGCCATTGCCGGCTTTCCTTCGGGCGGCCTGACTCTTGTGCGACGCCATCCCCGTCGCGTAGCGCGCGTGGCCGCGGCGGGTCGGCGCCGGGTCTTCCACCACTACCGGCTTTCGCCCGGGCGGCCCGGCCCTGCGCGACGCCATCCTCGTCGCGCAGGGGCCTGTGGGCGCGGCGGGCCGGTGTTCGTTCTCGCGCCATCACCGGCTTTCCTTCGGGCGGCCTGACTCTTGTGCGACGCCATCCCCGTCGCGTAGCGCGCGCGGCCGCGGCGGGTCGGCGCCGCGTCTCCCGCCACTACCGGCTTTCCTTCGGGCGGCCTGCCCTTCCGCGACGCCATCCCCGTTGCGCAGGGCGCGTGGCGCCGGCGGGCCGGCGCCCGGAGCCCGCATTCCGGCCGCCGGCCCGTGTCGATCTTGGGCGCTGAAGCCTTTACTTGCGTTGTTGAGGCAGTGGGGTGCCGTATCGGCTCTGCCGAACCGGCGGTGAGGCCAGGGTCGCTTCCTCGTCCGTCGTGATGCGCGGGGTGCCCGCGACGTCGGCGGGCAACTGCACCTGGCACGCGCGGTCCATGGAAATGCACCGCCATACGGCCGCGGGCCCGGACCCGGCCGACGGTGACCAAGTCGTCGCGGCGCAGGATCGCTGCGCGTTGTCCATCAAGCCGTGTCACAAGTCGCTCCCCTTTTGGTTTGCCTAGTAGGCAGACCGCGACTCTCGATGGGCGGTGGGGAAGCAGGCGGTGACGGGTTTCGGGGGACTCCGTCACCACCTGCCGGCGAGGGGGCGGAGCAGCGGGGGAGGGAGAGCGGCTGCTCCGCGGGTCACAGTGTGCGCCCGTCCGGGCGATTTGCCCCGAAACCGGACTGAACGGCCAGTGATGTCTGTCCGGGTGGTCACTCCGCCCTCGGGACCGGCATCCGTAGCCGTTCGATGAGATCTGGACGCCGTCGGCGGCGCATCGAGACCGGCGTGGTCCACGTCAACGACGCCACCAGCCACGACGAACCCATCGTCGCGTTCCGCGGCGAGAAACGTCCGGGCCGCCGCTACGGCGAGTGGGGCCTCACCGAGTTCACCACGCCGAAGTGGATCTCCGTCCGCCGTGCACGCCGGATCTTCCCGTGCTGACCATGTCCTCCGAGGCCGGCGAAGGCGGCGCGAGCTTCGCCGACCCGGTCGCCGCGGAGGTCGCCGTCCTGGGCCGTGTCAGCGCGCGCCGAGCTTCTTCTTGCGCGTCATGACCAAGCGCGCGTGGATCAGCCCGAGGAGCCCCAGGTGCGCGAGGACAAGGGCGACGACCGGGCTGTGCCGTTCCACGGGGAAGCAGTCGTCGAGGGTGTAGTCCTGCCAGGCGACCGCGGGGTCACACGCCTCGCCGGACGGGGTCACGAAGTCCGGGCCTCCGGTCATGCCGACGAATGTGAGGAACACCCCGACGATGAGAGCCGCAACGCTGGTGATGGCGACGATGGCACGTGCTGACACAGACTGCTCCTCGGATCCGCGGGTCGATCACTCGATCGCGGCATTCGTCTCCTTCGTTACGTTCCGGGCGCACGGGACACGAAGCAGTTCGCCGTCGCGGTGGCCAGGAGCGTGCCCGCGGTGTCCTCCAGGCGCGCTTCGGCCAGGACGACCTGGGACCCCGAGTGGAGCACGCGGCCGGTGGCGGTGATCGGCCCTGTGTCGATGCGGATGGCCTTGAGAAAACGGACGGAAAGGTCCAGAGTGCTGAACCCGCTGCCGAGCGGGAGGGTCGTGTGCACGGCGCACGCGGCCGCCGAATCGAGCATCGTGGCGTAGAGGCCACCGTGGACGGTCCACATCGGATTGTAGTGGTACTCGCCCGGGGTGAGGCGGAAAACGGTCTCACCAGGCGACGCCGACACCAACCGAAGGCCGACGAGGTCCATCATCGGCGCGGATGGGATGTCGCCGCGCGCCATGGCCCGCAGGAACTCCAGGCCGCTGAGCTCGGCCGCCGCACTGGCGAACGCGAGGTGATCGGCCCAGGAAACGGTGCGGACCCGCTCGGCGGGTTCGGTGCCGGCGGCGAGCTTGGCAGGCTCTGCGATGCGTGTGCGCTCGGCTGGCGCGGTGGTGGCGGCGGGCTTGGCGGATCTGGTGGTGGTGGTGTGCATCCGCTCGGCGGGCTCCGGGGTGGTGGTGTGTTTGTGCTCGGCGGACTCGGTTTTGGTAGTGGGTGTGTGGTCGCTGGCCACGGTGCGCACCCGCGCTGCGGGCTCTGTCGTCGTGGCCGCGGCTGAGGTGCGTTTGTGCTCGGTGGTGGCGCACGCCCGCTCGGCGGGTTCGGTGGTGGCGCTGCGGACGCGGTCGGGCGACTCGGTGGTGTTGGCGGGCGTGGTGCTGTCGGTCATGGGGTTTCCTTCACCGCGGCGAGCGCGTTCAGCGCCGCGTGGAGGCCCGTGTCCACGGCGGCGCGCATGAGGTGCGGGCGGCGCTCGGTGCGGCCGATGTGGGGGCTGCCGAGGGGCGGGCGGATCTGCAGGGTCGCGGGGTGCGTGGCCAGCAGGCGTTCCTCTTCGGATCTGAGGGTTGCGCGGGCGAGCCAGGGTTCGAGGGCGCCCGGTGCGTGGCGGGCGAACCAGCGGGTCGCGACGAGGCGTTCGCCGCGGGAGGGAGCGGTCGCAGTGGTCTCGTCGGAACGTCGGGTGCGGAAGGCGACGAGGTGTGTTGCTTTCTGCGCAAGCGCTGTTCGGATGGGAACGGATTCGCTCACGCCGGCGTCGACGAAGTGTCGGCCGGCGATCTCGATCGGTTCGCCCGCGAGCAGGGGCATGGCGGTCGACGCGCGCAGGGCGGCCTGCAAGCCGGCCTGGTCGTGGAGGTGCTCGTGCAGGTCGGCGGACTCGCCGGTCATCGCGTCGGTGGCGGTGGGGTGGAACTCGACGGGGTTGTCGAGGATCTCCCGGAACCCCATCGGGACGACCTCGGTGTAGAGCGTGTGGACGAGAAACTCCGTGTCCACCACCGGCCGCCGGCTCAGGAGGCGCTTCGGGTTGATCGTCCGGCCCATGATCATCGGGTCCCACCACGCGTGCTGGGTGCTTTCCGCACGTCCGCACAGCAGCCACGCGCCGTTGAGCGCGCCGGCGGAGCTCCCGTAGACGGCGTCGAACAGCGGCAGCAACCCGAGTTGTTCGATGGCGATCGTCATGCCGCTCGAATACGCACCTCGAGAGCTCCCGCCCTCGATGAGCAGCACCAGGCGAGCGTCGTCGCCGCGGTTTCCGGGGGTGCTCCCGCTGCGCCGGCGTTCTCGCAGCAACTCCACGACGGCTTCGGTCACCGGTGAACCTTCTTTCGTTCGGATGTGAGAAATTTCCCCTGAGTGACGGCGAGCAGCGCCCCCACGACGGTGATCACCGCACCCGCGACCTGCACGGCGGTGAACGACTCACCGAGGAACACCACGGAAGTCACGGTGCCGAACACCGGCACCGCGAACATGGTGATCGTCGCGGTCACCGGGCTGACGGCCCGCAACCCCCGGTAGTAGAACAGGTACGCGATCGCCGTCGGGCCGATCGCGAGGAACACGAGGTTCCCCCACGTGAGCGTGGACACCGATGTCCATTCAGTACCAGAAAATGAGGGAATTGCGACAAGCACCAACGCCAACGCGCCCACACCCGTCGCATACGTCGTGGCCCGCAACGGTTCCATGCCGCTCAGCACCTTCTTCGACGCGATGCTGTACGCAGCCCAGCACGCCGCCCCCGCCAGGTAGACGAAGTCGCCGGCGAGGCGGGTTCCGCTGAACCCCGCGCCACCCCCGCCGACGCCGAGGAAGAACACCACCGAGCCCGCGATCCCCAGCACCAGCCCGGCAATGCGCGCACCGGACGCCGATTCCTTACCGGTCACCAGGAAATACAGCGTGGTCAGCACGGGACTGAGCACGGGCACGATGATGCTGCCGTCGATCGAGGGGGCGAGGGAAAGCCCCCAGAAGAAAAAGAAGTTGTACGCGAACACCCCGACGAGCCCGACCAGCCCGGCTCGCACCAGGTCACGCAAGGAAAAGCGCGCCGAACCCGGGCGCACGCACAGCAACACCACGAGAATCACCGCGCCCGCCCCGAACCGCAGGCAGGCGGCGACGTCGTGCGGCAGCTCGCCCACCACGACCTTCGAGCTGGTGAACGCCGCCCCGAACAACACCATCGTGATGAGCAGGTAGGAGTACGGAGCGACGCCACCGTCGCGTTGTTCGGGCATGAGTTCGGTCCACTTCGTTCCGGGTACGGGAAAAGGCTGGGGATCACACCGATCCTCGCCGCCCCGCGCGCGGATTTCTTGTACGTTCCTTGCATGGCAGGCGAGTCCGAGATCACCGCCTGGAGCCCCGGCGTTCCCGGCATCAGCGAGGTGTTCCACGCGCATTTCGTGCGGCACGCCTACCCCGTGCACACGCACACCGTGTGGACGTTGCTGATCCTCGACGACGGTGTGCTCCAGTACGACCTCGACCGCCACGAGCACGGCACCCTGCGTTCGCAGGTCGTGCTCCTGCCGCCGCACGTGCCGCACAACGGCCGCACCGCGGCGCCGCACGGGTTCCGCAAGCGCGTGCTGTACCTGCCCGAGGACGCGCTCGACGCGCGCCTGATCGGCCCGGCGACCGACCAGCCGAACCTGCCGGACCCGAAGCTGGCGGACCGGATCAGCCGGCTGCACGACACGCTCGCCGCACCGGGCGACGAGTTCGAGGCGCAGAGCCGGCTCGCGTTCATTTTCGAACGCCTCGGCACACACCTGCGCCACGACGTGATTCGCCGCGAGCCCGACCGCGGGCTGGCCGACGACCTGCGCGACCTGCTGGACTCGCGGATCGTCGCCGGGCTGCCGCTCGACGAGGCGGCGCGCCTGCTGCACGCGGACCCGACGCACCTGATCCGCGCGTTCACACGGCGGTTTTCGCTGCCGCCGCACCTGTACCTCACCGGCCGCCGTGTGGAACTCGCGCGGCGCTTGCTGCTGGCCGGGGTGCCGGCCGCGGCGGTCGCCACCGAGGTCGGCTTCTACGACCAGTCGCACCTGACCAGGCACTTCAAGCGCATGCTGGGCGTGAGCCCGGCGCGGTTCGCCGGACGCCGATGAGGCCACGGCTACTCCCACAGGTCCGTCGACAGGTACTTCAGGCCCGAGTCGGGGATGACGACGGCGACCGTGGCGCCGGCGAGCTCGTGCCGCAGGAGCTTGAGGGCTGCGGCGACGTTGGCGCCGGCGGAGAAACCGGCGAAGATGCCTTCACGGGTGGCGAGCCCGGCCGGGGGTACTTCGCCGCCGAGGCGCCGGCTCCGCACCTGCGGCTGGGGTTTGCCGACGCCTCGGGTGCGCAGGAAATCACAGAAGGTGTTCGTCGTCTCGCAACGGCGTGTGCGGAAGTCAACCTTTGAGCAGGGCACGTGCCATCACCATTCGCTGGATCTGGTTGGTGCCCTCGTAGATCTGCGTGATCTTCGCGTCGCGCATCATGCGTTCGACCGGGAAGTCGCGGGTGTAGCCGGCGCCGCCGAACAGCTGGACGGCGTCGGTGGTCACCTGCATGGCCACGTCGGAGGCGAAACACTTCGCGCTGCTGGCGAAGAACGTCTTGTCCGGCTCGCCGCGTTCGACCTTCGCGGCGGCCAGGTACACGAGGCTGCGGGCGGCCTCGATCTTCATGGCCATGTCGGCGAGCATGAACTGCACGCCCTGGAACTCGGCGATCGTCTTGCCGAACTGTGTGCGTTCTTTGACATACCTGCGTGCGGCATCGAGCGCGCCCTGTGCGATTCCCACCGCCTGGGCGCCGATGGTGGGCCGGGTGTGGTCGAACGTGCGCATCGCGGTCTTGAAGCCCGTGCCCGGTTCGCCGACGATGCGGTCGGCCGGGATGGTGCAGTCGGTGAAGTAGAGCTCGCACGTCGGGGAGCCCTTGATGCCGAGCTTGCGTTCCTTCGCGCCGACCTCGAAGCCCGGGTCGTCGGCGTGGACCACGAAGGCCGAGATGCCGGCCGCGCCCTGGCCGGGGTCGGTCACGGCGAACACGGTGTACCAGGTGGCCACGCCGGAGTTGCTGATCCAGGCTTTGGCGCCGTTGAGGACCCAGTGGTCGCCGTCGAGCCGGGCCCTGGTTTTCATGGCGACGGCGTCCGAGCCGGATTCCCGCTCGGAAAGTCCGTAGGCGAACAAGGCCTGTCCGTTTGCCAACGTCGGCAGGACCTGCTTCTTGAGGTCTTCCGACGCCGAGAGCAGCACGGGCATGCTGCCCAGCTTGTTGACCGCCGGGATCAGCGACGAGCTCACGCACACCCGCGCGACCTCCTCGATCACGAGGCAGGCGGCCAGGCCGTCCGCGCCTTCGCCGCCGTACTGCTCGGGGACGTGGACCGCGTGGAACCCGGCGGCCGTCAGCGCCGCGCGGGCTTCTGCGGGGAAGCGCGAGTTCTCGTCGACGTCGGCGGCGTGGGGAGCGATTTGTTTTTCGCACAGGGAACGTACGGTTGCGCGCAGTTCGTGGTGTTCTTCGGACATCCGGAAGGCGTCGAAGTCAGGGTTCGCGAACGGCTGGTTCATGTCGGTCTCCATCTGCCGAGGGGAGGGTCAAGGGCTGACCGCCGAGCATCATGAGGGGGATGGTGGCGAGCGTGGCCAGCGCGGCGATCACGAGCCACGCCGCGTAGGAGGCGCCGCCGGCGAGCGCGGCGAGCAGGTACGGCGCGGCGAACCCGAGGTAGGCCAGTGCGTAGAAGATGCTGACGAGGCCGGCGAACTCGTGCTGCTCGGCCATGCGTTCCACTTTGTCCAGTCCGGTGACCATGAGGATGCCGTAGCCGGTACCGAGGACCACGGCCGTCACGAGGACGAGCGGGGTGGCCGGGTGCCACGCGACGAGCGCGGTGCCGGCCAGGCCGAGTGCGGTGACGAGCAGGCCGGCGACGGGGGCGTGCAGGTGCCCGGCGTGCGCGAGGCGGCGCGCGATCGGCTGGACGAGCGCGCCGAGCGGCAGAGTCAGGCCGCCGACCAGGCCACTGAACGCGACGGGTGTGCTGATCGAGCTCGCCGTGTGGCTGGGGAGCAGCGCGGGCAGCGTCGCGATGCTGATCGCGACCGTCCCGAACACCCACGGCGCCCACGGCACCACGCCGAGCAGGAAGTGGCGTGACACCGCCGGCCGCGGCAGCCACTGCACACGCTCGGCCCGCGCGAGCGCCGGCGCGGTTTCCGGCACCCGCCACGCGAGCACCAGCACTCCGGCCATCAGCGCCAGGTGCACGACGTACGGCAGCTCCACCGGCCACGGCAGCCACTGCGCGAGCGCGCCGGCCAGCAACGGCCCGATCCCGAACCCCAGCGACAACGCGGCGGCCGAGCGCCGGGCCCCGCGGCCGGGCGAGGACAGCTCCGTCACCCACGCCGTGCCCGCGCTGTACGCCGCGCCGGACGCGACGCCCGCCAGGAACCGCCCCACGTACAGCGACGGCCACCACACCGGGCCGAGCATCAGCACGAGCGTGGCCAGCACCGAGACGAGCATCGCCGGCCGCAACACGGCGCGCCGCCCGTACCGGTCCGCCGCCCGCCCGCTGAAGATCAGCGCCGGCACCAGGCCGACGGCGTAGATGCCGAAGATGCTCGTCACCGCCGACTCCGGCAACCCGAGCTCACCGCGGTAGACCAGCAACAGCGGCGTGAAGTGGTTCGCCCCCCACGCAACGCCGAACAACGCGGCCGCCGCCCGCACCCAGGCGACCCGACTGTGTGGGGACTCGTGCACGTTCAACTCCTAGGCGAATTTTCCGGTGTGGTGATGGGGATGTGGGGGTGGTGGGGGTCTTCGGTGGTTGGTGAGGGTTTCGGTGGGGTGGTTGGGGTGCGCGGGCTGTGCGCTGCGGCGTGGTGTTGGGAACGGGTCGGTTTGGTGTTGCCCGGGGACGGTTTGCGGCTGATTTCTGGGCAGGTTTTGTTGTGGTGTTGGGGATGTGAGGGCCGCGGGGTTCGACGGCGGGTGGTGAGGTTTTCGGCGCAACATCGGGGTGGGCCGGCGCGTGCTGCGCCGCGGTCGTGGGAACTGGTCAGGTCGATGTTGTTCGGGATGGTTCGCGGCCAGGTCGCAGACGGGGTTTGTTGCGGTGACCGGGGTGTGAGGGCAGTGGGCTTCTTCGGTGGCTGGCGCGGGTTTCGGCGGGGCGGCTTTGGTGCGGCGCGGGTTTTGGAATCGGGTGGTGCGGTGGTGGTCGGGATGGCCGGTAGTCGGCTGCCGGACGAAGGATGTGTGTGGTGGTCGCGAGGTCACGACCACCGGGCGCGGGGGTGGGGAGGCGGTGTTCGGAGTGGGCGGAGTCATGGCAGGTGGTCGGCGTCGACGGCCGGCCAGGTTGAGGGTGGGGGTTGGCGCAGCGAGGAGGGCGGGACGGGGGTGTTTTCGGCGGCGGCGTGGAGTTTGCCGTTGCGCGAGACGATGGAGCCGGCGGTGAGCATGGTGGTGATGAGGTCCGTGGCGAGGGATTCGGGGGAGCGGCGGAGCAGCCAGGCCGCGTCCTTGAGCCAGGCGCGGGCGTGGAGGTAGGGCTCGACCGCGTCGGTGGGAATGCCGTCGCGGATCATGAGGGCGTAGGCGAAGACGCGGCGGGCGCCGTACCAGACGGCGCCGTCGGGGTCGTCGACGAGGCGCTGGGCGCGGCGCGCGGCGTTGGCGAGGGCGGCGCCCGTGTCGGCGGGGATGGGGCCGTGTGCGGGAAGGAGCACGCGGGGGTCGAGATCGATCAGGTGGTGTACGGAATCGAGCGCGGTGGTGGTGGCGTCCGGACCGTCGAGGGCGAGGTTCACCCAGCCGACGTCGTAGTCGGACAGGGCGTCGCCGACGGCGAGGAGGCGTTCGTCGGGCTGCCAGAGGGCGAGGTGGCCCGGGGTGTGACCGGGTGTTCGGATCACCTCCCACTCGGTGTCGCCGAGTAACAGCACCTGTCCGTCGTCGAGCAGTTCATCGACGGAGTAGGGCGGGACGGGCTGGTCGAGGTACTCCATCTGGCAGCAACCGGGGTCGCGACGGGCGACGGCGAGTGCGTCGCGGGCACTGGCGGCGATGCCGGCGCCGTTGCGCTGCAGCAGGGCGTTGCCGCCGACGTGGTCGCAGTGCCAGTGGGTGTTCACGACCAGGCTCAGCGCCGCGGTGTGCGCGCGGACCCACGCGGCCGTCTCCTCCGCGTGCCCGACGAAGCCGCTGTCCACCAGGGCCGGCTGCCGGCCGGGCAGCAGGAGCAGGTTCGCGTCGGGGAACGGGCGCTGCTGCCAGACCAGCCACGACGGCAATCGGTCGGTGTCGAACGGCACGGGTCCTCCTCCGGAAGTCGCCAGGCAGTGAGAGTCCACTGTGGAACGAGAGTCACGCGCGCACGCGCGCGGGAGCGGAGCTCCGAACGCCGTGCGGCACGGAAGTCATTGTCGCAAAAGGAAAACCGGCGATCAACGCGGTTACCCCCGTTCAAGGGTAGCGACGGACCGGCCGGGAAACGCATAGTCGCGGTATCCCGCCGAAGGAAGGATCGCCGTTGAGCACGAGCGACGCACACCGGGCCTACAAGGCGAGTCGCGACCAGCTGCTGGCGTTGCGCGGCAAGCACGTCCGCGCGGCCGAGGAGTTCCGCTGGCCCGAGCTGGGCGAGCGGTTCAACTGGGCCGTCGACTGGTTCGACGCCGTCGCCCGTGACAACGCGGACAACGACCGCCCCGCCCTCGTCATCGTCGAGGAAGACGGTTCGGAGACGCGCAGAACGTTCGGCGAGCTGTCCCGCGCGTCCGACCGCCTGGCGGCGTGGCTGCGAAACCGGGGAGTCCGCAAAGGACACCGCGTGCTGCTGATGCTCGGCAACCAGGTCGAGCTCTGGGAAAGCATGCTCGCGATCATGAAGCTCGGCGGCGTGATCATGCCGACCACGACCGCGCTCGGGCCCGCCGATCTCACCGACCGCATCGCCCGGGGCGAGCCCCGGCACGTGATCTGCAACGCCGCCGACACCACCAAGTTCGCCGACGTTCCCGGCGACTACACGCGGATCAGCGTGGGCCCGGCCGACAACTGGGCCGATCTCAACGAGGCCGCCGACCTGCCGCACACCCCCGTCGAGCACCCCGGCACCGCGCCCGGCGACCCGCTGCTGCTGTACTTCACCTCCGGCACCACGACACGGCCCAAGCTCGTGGAGCACACCCAGGTCTCCTACCCGGTCGGGCACCTCGCGACGATGTACTGGCTGGGCCTGTGGCCGGGCGACGTCCACCTCAACATCTCGTCGCCGGGCTGGGCGAACACGCGTGGTCCTGCTTCTTCGCCCCGTGGATCGCCGAGGCGACGATCTTCGTCTACAACTACCGCCGCTTCGACGCCGCCGCGCTCCTGAACCAGCTGCGTGTGCGAAAAGTGACAACGTTCTGTGCGCCGCCCACCGTCTGGCGCATGCTGATCAACACCGACCTCGGGGACCGCCCGGCGGGCCTGCGTGAGGCGATCGGCGCGGGCGAACCGCTCAACCCCGAGGTGATCGAACGCGTCCGCGCGGCGTGGGGCATCACCATCCGCGACGGCTTCGGCCAGACCGAGACCACCGCCCAGGTCGGCAACACCCCCGAATCCGACGTCAAGCCGGGTTCGATGGGCCGCCCGCTGCCGGGCGTCCCGGTCGTGCTGGTCGAACCCGCGAGCGGCAAAGTCGTGCAAGGTCCGGGCGAGGGCGAAATCTGCCTCGACCTGGCACAACGCCCGCTGACCTTGATGACCGGCTACCTCGCCGACGACGAACGCACCGCCGAGGCCATGGCCGGCGGCTACTACCACACCGGCGACGTCGCCTCGATCGACGAGGACGGCTACCTCACCTACATCGGCCGCACCGATGACGTCTTCAAGGCCAGCGACTACAAGATCAGCCCGTTCGAACTCGAGTCGGTGCTCATCGAACACCCGGCCGTCGCCGAGGCGGCCGTGGTGCCCGCGCCCGACCCCGTCCGGCTCGCGGTGCCGAAGGCCTACATCGGGCTCGCGCCCGGACACGAGCCCACCAAGGAGACGGCGCTGTCGATCCTGCGCTACGCCCGGGAGAACCTGGCCCCGTACCAACGCGTGCGCCGCCTCGAGTTCGCCGATCTGCCCAAGACGATCTCGGGCAAGATCCGCCGCGTCGAGCTGCGGGCGCGTGAACTCGGCGCCGAGGCCACCATCGAATGGCGTGACGACCAGTTCCCCGACCTGACCCGCTGAACCGCGACCCGCCCAGCCGCTGAACCGCCGCACCCCGACCGCCGAAGGACCGCCGCCATGCCTGGCTCCGAAACCTACGAACACTTCCTCTCGCTGCACACCCGCCCCGAGGGGCTCGTCATGCCCAACGCCTGGGACGGCCTCTCCGCTCTGCTCATGGCCGACGCCGGGTTCGAGGCGATCGGCACCAGCTCGGCCGCGTTCGCCGCGACGCTGGGCCGGTTCGACGGCCGCCACGCCGTGAGCCGCGAAGAACACCTCGACCACGCGAAGCTCCTCAAGCGGCTCACCGAGCTCCCGATCAACGGCGACTTCGAGGACGGCTACGGCGAGACCGCCGAGGACGTGGCCGCCACCGTCGAGGCGGCGGTCGAGGCCGGGCTGGCGGGTATCGGTGTCGAGGACACGACCGGGACGGGTGAGAACCCGATCCGGCCGTTCGACGAGTCCGTGGAACGCGTCCGCCACGCCGTCGGGGCGGCGAAGCAGCGGATCGTCGTCACGGCCCGCGCCGACAACTTCATCCAGGGCATCAACGACCTCGACGACACCATCCGCCGCCTCAGCGCCTTCGCGGAAGCCGGCGCCGACGTGCTGTTCGCGCCGCTCCCGCCCGATCTCGCTTCGGTGGAGAAGATCGTGCAGGCGGTGGCGCCCAAGCCGGTCAACGTCGTGGTGTCGCCGGCGGACAAAACGCTGACGGTGTCCGAACTCCACCAAGCCGGTGTGAAGCGGATCAGCCTCGGGTCGTCGCTTTACGCACACGTGATGTCCGTTCTCGATCAAGCCGCGATCGACCTGGCCGGTGGCGACCTCGCCGCGGCCACGAGCGGCTCGCGGTTCCGGTTCCGCCGCCTGCTGCGCCAGGCCAAGGGGTGACCGGCCGCGAGGGGATCGAGGCGGCGGTGGCGGACATCGCGGCGGGCAAGGCTGTGGTGGTGGTCGATGACGAGGACCGGGAGAACGAGGGTGACCTCATTTTCGCGGCCGAGAAGGCGACGCCCGAGCTGCTGGCGTTCATGGTCCGTTACACCTCGGGGTATGTGTGTGTCGCGTTGACCGAGGCTGAGGCTGATCGGCTGGATCTGCCGCCGATGTATCACACGAACCAGGACGTGCGGGGACTGCGTACAGCGTCACGGTCGACGCCGCCGAAGGCATCACCACCGGGATCTCCGCGGCCGACCGGGCGCACACGATGCGGTTGCTGGCCGATCCGGCCGCCTCGGCCAAGGACTTCCGCCGCCCCGGCCATGTGGTGCCGCTGCGGGCGAAGGAGGGTGGTGTGCTGCGGCGTCCCGGGCACACCGAAGCCGCGGTGGACCTGGCCCGCATGGCCGGGCTCAACCCCGCCGGTGTGCTGTGTGAGATCGTGTCGCAGAAGGACGAGGGCGACATGGCGCGGCGTGACGAGCTGGAGGTGTTCGCCGCCGATCACGACCTGCGCGTGATCACGATCGCCGACCTGATCGCCTACCGCCGCCGTACCGAGAAGCAGGTGGAGCGGGTCGCCGAGGCCCGGATCCCGCTGGCGGCGGGCACGTTCCGCGCGGTGGGGTATGACAGTCTGCTGGACGGCATTGAGCACATCGCGTTCGTGTACGGCGAGATCGGCGACGGTGAGGACATCCTGGTGCGGGTGCACTCGGAGTGCCTGACCGGCGACGTCTTCGGCTCCCTGCGCTGCGACTGCGCGAGACAGCTGGGCGCGGCTTTGCAGGCGATAGCCGACGAGGGCCGTGGAGTTGTGCTGTACATGCGGGGCCACGCCGGCCGCGGCGTCGGATTGCTGCACAAACTCCAGGTGTACCAACTACAGGACGCCGATCAAGCCACTGTGGACGCCAACCTCGTCCACGGTGTCGCGGCCGACGCACGGGATTACGGCACCGGCGCCCAGATCCTGCGCGACCTCGGCATCCGCAGCATGCGCCTGCTCTCCGACAACCCGGGCAAACGTGTCGGCCTCGAGGGCTACGGATTGCGTGTCACCACAAGGGTTCCCTACGGCGAAGTCACCCCCGGCCGGGGGTAGCCGCTCGGGCGCGCACGACCTTTACTGGTCGCGACCCCCCAAGGAGAACTCGTATGACCAGTGTTGTTCAGCACGAATCTCTTGTCCACGAACAGACCTTCGACAAACCGGCCGAACGGACGGTCCCGATCGCCGATCCTGGTGCGTGGGCGATCCTGGCGTTTTCCGCCACGTCGCTCATGCTCGGCCTCTACAACGGAAACTTCGTCAACCCCGCCGGCGCCGCCCTCGTGATCCCGGTGGCGTTCTTCTTCGGCGGCGCGATCCAGATCATCGTCGCCGTGCTCGAAGTGGTGCGCGGCAACGTCTTCGGCGCCGTCGTGTTCGGCAGCTTCGGGCCGTTCTGGGTGATCTACGGCTTCATCCAGACGACGTTCGAGGAAAAGGTCGTCGAAGCGGCGACCAAGGCGAACGTCGACCCCGCGGCGGCGGTGTCGAGCGGGCTCACGGTGTTCCTCGCGATGTTCGCCGTGCTCACGTTCGTCTTCCTCGTCTCGGCCCTGCGGACGGACGCGGTGCTCGTCAGCGTGCTGGTGCTGCTGCTGGCGGCGCTGGTGCTCCTCATGATCGGCGTCCACAGTGGAGCCAAGGGCTTCGTGCAGGCTTCCGGGTACGTCACGGTGGTGTTCGCGGTCCTCGGGCTCTACCGGGGAACGGCCGACATCATGACCGCGACCTACGGCCGGCCGGTGCTGCCGGTCTTCAAGCTCGGCTAGCCGGACGGGGCCACGGCCGCCGTGGCCCCGTCCCTTCACAACAGTCCGTTCAGCCGCGCCTGATGAGCGGCGGCAGTCCGGTTGTGGACTTCCAGTTTGCGCATCGCCGATCGGAGGTAGGCCTTGACGGTCTCCAGGCTCAGCCCCAGCCGGGCGGCGATCTCCAGGTTGCTGGCCCCCACCTCCGCCAGCCGCAGCACGTCGATCTCGCGGGGCGCGAGCGAAGCCGACGCCGCGACCTCGGCCCGCGCCGGCTCACCCGTCAGGTCCGCCTGGATCCGCTCCAGCCGCGCCCGCAGCTGCGGATCGCTCGTGTCTCGGATGAGTGCCGCGAGCTCGGCGAGCGCACCCCGCGAGCGGACGGCCGCATGACCGGGATCGCGCCGCAATCGTCCCTCTACATCGGACTGCAGTTGTTCGGCGACCACCACGGCACTGCGCACGGTCCGGTCGCCGATCGGGTTGCCTTCCCGGACCGCGCCGTACAGCACCCCGCGCACCTCACCCCGGACCAGCACGGGCACGGCGAAGACCGAGGTCAGCCCCTCCTGCCGCACCACGACGTCGTACTCGTGGGTGATCGCCATCGTGGACGCGTAGTCGTTGACCCGGAACGGGGTCCGGCTGCGCAGCACGCACCCGCCGAGCCCCTTCCCGGACTGCACGACGAGCCCCCGCAACGCATCGCCGGAGTTGCCCATCAGCCGGTCGAGCACCAGGTGCAGGCCGCCGGTGCCGTGCCGCGTGGTGCCGCCGAGGGCGATCGGCAGGCCGGTCACCTTCCGCAGCCGCTCCAGCCGCTCGGGCAGCAGGTCGTCGATGATGCGCCGGATCGCGCTCCCGTCGTCCACTGTGGCCGTCGGGGTGGGCCACAGTGGACGACGGGAGCGCAGCTCGGGTCCGTTCATGTCCGCCTCGTCACCGTCACGCGTCGGTGGTGAACACCATGCACGAGCTCGTCGCGTGCGCGAGCAGCCGATCTTTCGCGTCGCGGACTTCGGCGTGTGCCAGCGCGGTCCGCCGGCCACGGTTGATCACGTGGCCGGTGGCGCGGAGCGTGCCGATGTCCGCGGTGAGCGGCCGCAGGTAGTGCACCGAAAGGTCCAAAGTGGTGTATGTGCTGCCGACCGGCACGGTCGTCTGCACGGCGTAGCCGGCGGCGCTGTCGAGCAGCGTCGCGGCGACCCCGCCGTGGACGATGCCGATCGGGTTGTAGAGGTGCTCGCCGACCTCGCCCACGAGCACGGCGTGGCCGGACTCGATCTCGGCGAGCCGGAAGCCCAGGGTCGCGGCGATCGGCATGATCCCGGCCTCGCCGGCGTCGAGCAGGTGCCGGCTGAACTCGAGCCCGTCCATCTCGCGGCTGAGTTTGGCCATCTCCTGGGGGTCCACCCAGCTGTATGTCCGAGTGCCTTCCATGGCGGGATCGTACCTCCGATTTACTAGGATGACCTACTGTTGGTCGTCATACCTTCTTCACCGGGGCCCCGGGCGAACCCGGGGCCCCGCCGATCGCGCGCAAGCGTCAGAGCCCGAGCTCGCGGGCGATGAGCATCTTCTGCACCTCGCTCGTGCCTTCGCCGACCTCGAGGATCTTGGCGTCGCGGTAGTACCGCGCAACCGGGGCTTCGTTGATGAACCCCATGCCGCCGAAGATCTGCGTGGCGTCGCGGGCGTTGTCCATGGCGGCGTTGGACGAGATGAGCTTCGAGATGGCGGCCTCGCGCTTGAACGGCTCGCCGCGCAGCATCTTCGCGGCTGCCGCGTAGTAGGCCAGCCGCGCGGTGTGCGTGCGGGCCTCCATCTCGGCGATCTTGAACTGGATGGCCTGGTACTTGCCGATGGGCCGGCCGAAGGTCTCGCGCTCGTTGGCGTAGCGCACGCACTCGTCGACACAGCCCTGCGCGAGCCCCGTGGCCAGCGCGGACACCGCGACCCGGCCCTCGGTGAGGATCGAGAGGAACTGCGCGTAGCCGCGGCCGAGGCCGCCGAGCAGGTTCGCGGCGGGCACGTGCACGTCGTCGAACCCGAGCTCACGCGTGTCCGAGGCGGCCCAGCCGACCTTCGAGTACGGCTTGGACACGCTCAGGCCGGGCGTGCCCGACGGCACCATGATCGTCGAGATCTCCTTGGCGCCCTTGTCGTCCGTGCCGGTCACCGCGGCCACGGTGATCACGCCGGTGATGTCCGTGCCGGAGTTGGTGATGTAGGCCTTCGAGCCGTTGATCACCCAGTCGTCACCCTTGCGGACAGCGGTGGTCCGCGCGCCGCCGGCGTCGGAGCCGGCGCCCGGCTCGGTGAGGCCGAACGCGCCGAGCACCCGCCCGGTGCACAGCTTCGGCAGCCATTCCTGCTTCTGCTCCTCGGTGCCGAACCGGTAGATCGGCATGGCGCCCAGCGACACGCCGGCCTCCAGCGTGACCGCGACCGACGAGTCGATCCGCGCCAGTTCCTCGACGGCCAGGCACATCGCGAAGTAGTCGCCGCCCATCCCGCCGTACGCCTCGTCGAAGGGCAGGCCGAACAGGCCCATTTCCCCCATCTTCGCCACGATCTCGTAGGGGAACTCCTCGCGCATGTAGAACTCGCCGATGACCGGCGCGACCTCGTCGCGCGCGAACGCGGCGACCGTCTTGCGCAGTTCCTCGTGTTCCTCACTGAGCCTGTTGTCGATCACGATGACTCCCTCGAGTCCAAAGGACAGTTGTTTCGTTCGGCGTCACCTGGTGGCCGAGGCGGACCGCTGAACCCGGCGATTCCCCGGGGCGGTGATCGTGTGTGCGGCACTCTCGTCGCTTCGGTCACGAGCCGCGCCTGACCGGCGCACACCTGCTCGTCCGCGACCCGTTGTTAGCGGTCGTTAACACGCTCGATGTTAGCGCTCGCTAACCGGGCTGTCCAGGTGACGTACAACGCTCTCCTTGGAAGTTTTCGTTGGCAGACAAGGGGAATGATCGCGATGGTGGCAGAGCGGCCGGAGGCCGACAACGCGGTTACCCCCATTCAAGGGTAGCGGCGGCGGGCCGGGCGATGCATAGTGGCGACGAGCGTAACGTTGTTCCGTATCGATGTTCCGTAACGTCGGTTCACACCAGGGAGGCAGAGTGTTACGATCGCGCTGTGCCCCGGGTGAAGCAACGCACCGAAGCGCTGCGCGAGCGCGGGCTGGCCAGTGCGCTCGCAGTCCTCGCCGAGGAGGGCGTGGCGGGGCTGACCACGCGCACGGTCGCCCGCCGGGCCGAGGCCTCGGTCCCGGCCATCTACGAGGTGTTCGGCGACAAGGCGGGCCTCATCCGCGAGGTCTTCTTCGAGGGATTCCGCCTGCTGGGCGACGATCTGGCCGCGCTGCCGGCCGACGACGACCCGCTGGCGGCCCTGCGGCACCTCGCCGAGGCCTTCCGCCACTTCGTGGTCGCGAACCCGGTGCTGGCCGAGATCATGTTCTCGCGCCCGTTCACCGACTTCGACCCCACGCAGGACGAGGACAAGGCCGGCGTCAAGGTGCGCAAGATCTTCGTGCACCACATCCGCACCGCCGTCGACGCGGGCCTGTTCGCCGCGGACCCGACGGACATCGCGCACGTGTTCTTCGCCTACGTCCAGGGCATTGTAGCCGCCGAGAGCGCCCACCGGCTGGGCGGCTCGAAGCAGTCGGTGGACCGCCGCTGGCGCCTGGGGCTCGACGCGTTGATCGCCGGCCTCGGCCAGGCTCCCGCCCCCGTTCGTCGTCGTGCCGGGACTCGCGCCAAGAACGCCTGAGCGCCACCGCACGACCTCGCTCTTTTCCTCGGGCCCATGCCCGTTTCCGCACGTCAGGAGATCAACCATGGCCAGCCGTGCCCCCCGCCGGCCCCCGTTCGACACCCCGCCCGACCTGCTCGACTTCACCCCGAGCGAGGATCAGCGGCTGATCCGCGACACCGTCGCCGAGTTCGCCGCCGAGCACCTGCGTGCGCGGGCGGGCGAGGCCGACGCGGCGGGCGCGGCGCCCGACGACCTGGTCACCAAGTCCGCCGAGCTCGGCCTCAGCCTGCTGGGGGTGCCGGAGGAGCTCGGCGGCGTGGCCACCGCGCGGTCCGCGGTCACCGCGACCCTGGTCACCGAGGCACTGGCCACCGGCGACATGGGGCTGGCCGTGGCGTGCCTCGCCTCGTCGGCCGTGAGCACTGCGCTCGTGCTGTGGGGGAGTGGCGAGGCGCAGGAGGCGTACCTGCCCGAGTTCGTCGGGGACACCGTGCCGGCGGCGGCTCTCGCCATCCTCGAGCCGCGGGCCGTGTTCGACCCGTTCGAGCTGCGCACGGTGGCCCGCCGCACGGCGGGCGGGTTCGTCCTCGACGGGGCCAAGTCGCTGGTGGCGCGGGCCGCGCAGGCCGAGATGTTCGTGGTCGCGGCGGAGCTGGCCGGCCAAGGGCCTGCGTTGTTCATCGTCGAGGCGAACGCCCCGGGGCTGAGCGTCGAGGCCGAACCCGCGATGGGCCTGCGCGCGGCCGGCACGGGACGGCTCGACCTGGCGGCGGTGCACGTACCCGAAACGGCCCTGATGGGTGACGCCGAGCCGGCTGCCTACGCGGAGTGCGTGCGGCTGTCGCGGCTGGCCTGGTGCGGTCTCGCGGTCGGCACCGCGCAGGCCGTGCTCGACTACGTGATCCCGTACGTCAACGAGCGCGTCGCCTTCGGGGAGCCGGTGAGTCATCGCCAGGGGGTCGCGTTCAAGGTCGCCGACATCGCCATCGAGCTCGAAGGCATGCGGCTGGCCACCTACCGCGCGGCCGCTCGCGCCGACGCCGGGCTGCCGTTCGCCCGCGAGACGGAGCTCGCCCGCAGGCTGTGCGCCGACAAGGGCATGCGCATCGGCAGCGACGGCGTGCAGCTGCTCGGCGGCCACGGCTACGTCAAGGAACACCCCGTCGAACGCTGGTACCGCGACCTGCGCGCGGTCGGTGTCGCCAGCGGTGTCGTGCTCGTCTGAACCGGTACGCAAGGAGCAAGCCAGTGATCCACCTCGAAGTGCCGGCCGGACTGTCCACAGTGGTCGACCAGGCCCATCTCACCGCGGAGAAGCTGCTCCGGCCGGGTTCCCGGCGCAACGACCGCGCCGAGCACACGCGTCCGCCGGAGCTCGACGCCCTCGCGCCGCTCGCGGACAGCCTCAACACGGCGGGCGGGCGGGCCTCGGCGACCGCGGAAGTCCGCAACGGACGCAACCTCGCCAGCGTGCTCGGCATCATGGAGCTGTGCTGGGGTGACGCGGGAATGCTGTTGTCCCTGCCCCGCTTGGGCCTCGGTAACGCCGCCATCGCGTCCGTCGCGAACGCCGAGCAGGCCGAACGGTTCGCGGGCAAGTGGGCGGCGATGGCCATCACCGAGCCCGACACCGGTTCCGACTCCGCCGCCATCCGCACCACGGCCGTGCTCGTCGGCGACCACTACGTGCTCAACGGTGAGAAGATCTTCGTCACCTCCGGCGAGCGCGCCGACGCCGTGGTGGTGTGGGCGACGCTCGACCGCACGCTGGGCCGCGCGGCGATCAAGTCGTTCGTGGTGGAGAAGGACTCGCCGGGGTTCGAGCTCGTGCGCCTGGAGCACAAGCTCGGCATCCGTGCCTCCGACACCGCGCACCTACGCTTGGACAACGTGCGTGTGCCGCGGGAAAACCTGCTCGGCGACCCGGAGATCAACGTCGAACGCAGCTTCGCCGGCGTGATGCAGACGTTCGACAACACCCGTCCGCTCGTCGCGGCGATGGCCGTCGGCGTGGCGCGGGCCGCGCTCGACGAGACGCGCACGCTGCTCGCCGAGGCCGGCCTGACCATCGACTACGACCGCGCCGGCCCGCGGCAACCCGCGGCCGTCGCGACGTTCCTGGACCTGGAGGCCGACTACGAGGCGGCCTACCTGCTCACCCTCGAAGCGGCGTGGATGGCGGACAACGCCCGGCCGAACTCGATGCACGCGTCGATGGCCAAGGCGAAGGCCGGCCGCAGCGCCACGGACATCGCGCTGGGCTGCGTCGCGCTCGCCGGCAGCCTCGGCTATTCGGAGGACTCACTGCTGGAGAAGTGGGCGCGCGACGCGAAGATCATGGACATCTTCGAAGGCACGCAACAGATCCAGCAGCTCATCGTGGCGCGCCGGCTGCTCGGCAAGTCGTCCGCCGAACTCAAGTGATCGGAGTGGATCATGCTCTCCTACGCCCGCGGCGCCGACAGCCCGGCCCTGCTCGAAGAGACGATCGGCGCGAACTTCGAACGCACCGTCGCCGCGCACGGTGACCGCGAGGCCCTGGTCGAGTTCGCGACCGGACGGCGGTGGACCTACACCGAGCTCAACGCGGACGTCGACACGCTCGCCCGGGCGTTGATGGCCGTCGGGGTCGAAAAGGGCGACCGCGTCGGCATCTGGGCGCCGAACTGTGCCGAGTGGACGATCACGCAGTACGCCACCGCGAAGATCGGCGCGATCCTGGTCAACATCAACCCGGCGTACCGCACGCACGAGCTGGCGTACGCGCTCGAACAGTCCGGCGTCACGCTGCTGATCTCGGCGAGCACGTTCAAGACCAGCGACTACGGGGCCATGATCGACGAGGTCCGTGCCGGCACCGCGCTGCGCACCGTGGTGTACCTCGACACCGACGACTGGCAGCAGCTGCTCGACTGCGCGACGGGTGAGGAGGACCTCGCCGGACGGCTGGCTTCGCTCAGCCCGAGCGACCCGATCAACATCCAGTACACGTCGGGGACCACGGGGTTTCCCAAGGGCGCCACGCTGAGCCACCGCAACATCCTGAACAACGGCTTCTTCGTCACCGAGACCATCGGCTTCAGCCCCGAAGACCGGCTGGCGATCCCGGTGCCGTTCTACCACTGCTTCGGCATGGTGATGGCCAACCTCGGCTGCACCACGCACGGCGCCGCGATGGTCATCCCCGGCCCGGCGTTCGACCCCGCGACCACGCTCAAGTCCATTCAGGACGAACGGTGCACGGCGGTGTACGGCGTGCCGACGATGTTCATCGGCATGCAGGCGCTGCCCGCTTTCGCGGAGTACGACCTGAGCACGCTGCGCACGGGGATCATGGCCGGCGCGCCGTGTCCCGTCGAGGTGATGAAGCGCTGTGTCACCGAGATGCACCTGGCGGAAGTGTCCATTGCGTACGGAATGACGGAGACTTCACCGGTGTCGTGCCAGACGCTGGCCGACGACGACCTCGACCGGCGCACCGCGACGATCGGGCGTGTGCACCCGCACGTCGAGATCAAGATCGTCGACCCCGAGACCGGTGAGACCGTGGAACGCGGGACGCCGGGCGAGTTCTGCACGCGTGGCTATTCGGTGATGATCGGGTACTGGAACGACCCGGAACGCACGGCGGACGTCCTCGACGCCGATGGCTGGATGCACACCGGCGACCTCGCCGTGATGCGTGAGGACGGTTACGCGCTGATCGTCGGCCGGATCAAGGACATGGTGATCCGGGGCGGGGAGAACGTGTATCCGAGGGAGATCGAGGAATTCCTCTACACGCACCCCGACATCGAGGACGTGCAGGTGGTCGGTGTGCCCGACGAGCGGTTCGGCGAGGAGCTGTGCGCGTGCATCAAGGTGCGCGCCGGCTCGGCCCCGCTCGACGCCGCAGCGATCCGCGCCTTCGCGACGGGAAAGCTGGCGCACTACAAGATCCCGCGGTACGTGCGCCTGGTGGAGCAGTTCCCCACGACGGTGACCGGCAAGATCCGCAAGATCGAGATGCGGGCCGAGTCGGCCAAGGCGCTGGGGCTTCCGGTGCCGACGCTGTGAGGGGCCATGGCTCCTGACGCCGACCTGGCGGCGCGGATCGTCATCCGCCGACCTGTCGCCGGGGACGGTGAGCCGGTCGGAAGATTCCTGATCGGACTGTCGCTCGCCAGCCGGTACCACCGGTTCTTCTCCGGCATCCGGTACATCTCCCCGGCTTTGCTCACCACGCTGACCACGGTGGCGCCCGGCCAGGTCGTGCTCCTCGCGCTCGACGGCGAGACCGTGGTCGGGCACCTGATGGCGACCGACCACGACGGTGACGGGGTGGACATCGGCATCGTCGTCGCCGAGGACTACCAGTTCCGCGGGATCGGCCGGAAACTCCTGCAGGAGCTGACGAACGCTCTGTCGGACGGCGGTTCGACGCGGGTGCGGTGTGATGTGCTCGGCGCCAACTACTTCGTGCTCGACTGGCTGCGGCGGCGGTTGCCGGACATCCGGTTCGTGCGGCACGGGGAGACGATCACCGTCCACGGAACCCTTGCCGCTCCTGGGAACCCGTGGCGGTGACGTACACCGACAGCGTCACTTGACGCTCGCGCCGAAGATCACTGTCCACATAGGTTTGGCGCGTCAACGAACAAGCACTATCTCCCAGGGAGCTGGAATGATCAACCGGAGGCAGTTCGGCCAGGCCTTTGCCGCGACGGCGGCGGCCGCGTCGCTGGCCGCGTGTTCCACCGGACAGGGCGCACCGGCAGCCGCGCCCGCCGCCGCACCCGGCGACGACCTCAGGGTCGGCTCCGGCAAGAACACCTCGCTCGGCCCGATCAAACAGGTCAAGGCCGGGCTGCTCGACGTCGGGTACGCCGAGTGGGGTCCGGCCACGGGCAAACCGGTGGTCCTGCTCCACGGCTGGCCGTACGACCCGCACAGCTACGTCGACGTCGGCCCGCTGCTCGCGGCGGCCGGCTACCACGTCTTCGCGCCGTTCCTGCGCGGTTACGGGCCGACGACGTTCCTGTCGAAGGACACCGTCCGCAATGGACAGCAGGCGGTCGTCGCGCTCGACATCGTGGCCATGATGGACGCGCTGCACCTCGACAAGGTGATCCTCGGCGGCTACGACTGGGGTGTGCGCACCGCGGACGTCATCGCGGCGCTGTGGCCGGAGCGGGTTCAGGCGATGGTGGCGGTGAGCGGGTACGGCATCAACAACCTGGAGGTCAACAAGCAGCCGCTGGCGCCGCTGGCCGAGTACGGCTGGTGGTACCAGTACTACCTCGCCACGGACCGCGGTGTCCTCGGGTACACGAAGTACCGGCACGACTTCAACAAGCTGATCTGGAAGAACGTCTCTCCGAAGTGGAACTTCGACGACGCGACCTACGACCGCACGGCGCAGGCGTTCGACAACCCCGACCACGTGGCCATCGTCGTGCACAACTACCGCTGGCGCCAAAGCCTCGCGCCGGGCGAACCGCAGTACGACGTCTACGAGCAGAAGCTTCAGGCCTCACCCAAGATCGGCGTCCCGACGATCACCATCGGCAGCGACTTCGACGCTGCCGCGGCCGACGGCAAGGCCTACCGCGACAAGTTCACGGGCAAGTACGAGCACCGGACGTTCACCGGGATCGGCCACAACGTGCCCCAGGAAGCACCGCAGCCGTTCGCCAAAGCCATCATCGACGTCGACAAGTTCTGAGGCTGCCCGCGAAAAGTCCGTTCGAGGGGAATTGTGGAGTTCTGCCGCGGGAGTTGTGCTCCAGTCGGTCGGTGACCGGTGTGGGACTCGCCACGAGCGGGCCGGTGAGCAGGCCGGGCTTGCGAAGATCGGCCCGTGCGCACAGGACTTCTCGCTGCCGAAATACCAAGTCGCCTCGCTCTGTGGCACTCCGGAGGTCGGAGAGCGAACGGTTCCGGCCGTGACCGGCTGATCGCGGCGGTGGCCGGGCATGGCTGAGGAGTTTCGGCTGCGGTCGGTGGCTGTCGCGGTCTACGGGCCCGCCGCGTTGTTCGGGCTGGCGGAAGGGTCGATGCTGCCGGTCGTCGCGCTGAGCGCGATCGACCGCGGGGCCACGACGTCGGTGGCGGCGTTGATCGGGGCGCTGCTCGGGATCGGCTCGCTGATCACGAACATCCCGGCGGGCATCCTCGCCACGCGGGTCGGCGAGCGGAAGTCGATGTTGGTGGCGGCCGGGGTGACCGCCGTCGGGCTGGTGCTGTGCCTGGTGAACATCGGCGCGGGGCAGGCGGCGCTGGTCGTCTACGGCGCCGGCGTACTGCTGATCGGTGCGGCGAGCGCGGTGTACAGCCTGGCACGCCAGTCGTACCTGACCGAAGCCGTGCCGCTGCACATGCGGGCGCGGGCGTTGTCGACGCTCGGCGGGACGATGCGCGTCGGGCTGTTCCTGGGTCCCTTCGCCGGGGCCGCGGCGATGCAGATCTGGGGACAGGCCGGCGCGTACTACCTGAGCCTCGTCGCGGTGCTCGCGGCCGGGATCGTCGTGTACCGGGTGCCGGACCTGGAGACGGTCGAGGAAAACCGCGCGGCCGCGGCGGCGGTCACGACGTGGGGGATGGTCAAGCAGAAGTGGCGGGTGTACGCGACGCTCGGCGTCGGCATCCTGCTGCTGTCGGGGATCCGGCAGACGCGCCAGACCGTCGTTCCCCTGTGGGCGGCCCACCTCGGCCTCTCGCCCACGGTCAGCTCGGTGATCTACGGCTTCGCCGGCGCGATCGACGCGCTGGTCTTCTACCCGGCGGGCAAGGTGATGGACCGCCGTGGCCGCCGGTGGGTCGCCGTCCCTTGCACGTTCGTGCTCGGAGCTTCCTTCGTCCTCATGCCGCTGACGCACGGGCCGGTTCTGCTCGCCCTGGTGGCCATGGTGATGGGCTTCGGCAACGGCCTCGGCTCGGGCATCGTGATGACACTCGGCGCGGACGTCTCGCCGACCGTCGGCCGCCCGACCCACATCGGCATCTGGAACGAGCTGGCCGACATCGGGTCCGGCCTCGGCCCGCTGCTGCTGGCCGGTGTGACCGCACTGGCCGGGCTCGGGCTGGGGATCGTCGCCAGTGGATTCGTCGGCTTCGCCGCGGCGGGGGCGCTGTGGGCGTGGATCCCGAGGACGACGCACCGGGTGCGAAGAGTCGCCGAGCGGACGTGACCGCCGCGGCGCACACGCGGCGGCTCAGGCGTCAGCGGCCCGGACGGCAGCGGCTCAGGCGTCGAACCACTCCTCGGCGCCGTGGCTCGCGACGCGCAGCTGGCCTCCCACGAGCACCCACAACACGCTGGCGAAGAAGTGCCCGTTCAGCATCAGCACGATCCCCTGGATCACGATCAGCCAGTTGACCGTCGTCATCGCACGCAGCACCCACCGCGCACCACCGCCGAGTGCGACGGCGCACGCCGCGAACGTCGCCGCACCGGCCACGTCGAGCACCACACCCGCGACGAGGAACGCACTCCACCAGCCGCTGCTGTCCCCGACCTCGGCGACGCCGTAGCCCGTCGCCAACAGGGCGGCGGCGACCTGCAGCCACAATCCCCACCGCAGGACGCGGATCGTCGGTGGTTCGTCGACTGCCACTGTCCTCAACCGATCACAAAGTGTCGCAACGACACCAGCGGCTGTCCGAATTCGCACAACCCGTGCGGCAGACCGCACACCCCAGAACCGCTCACGTGCGAAGGTTATCGCCGGGAGGACGGAAAACGGGCTGACCGTGATCGAAACCGGTCAGCCCGCTGTCCATTCCCAACACGGCGTCAGAAGCCGGGGAACACCCGGCGCAGGTCGTCGAGCGAGAGGGCGCCGTCGACGGTCACGCCGGTGTCGTGCGGAGGCTTCAGCCGGCCGCTGACCAGGCGGATGAAGGCTTCGGCCGGGCCGTTGAACGTGGCCGAAGGTGACTCGAGGTGGTCCACCACCGTCACGGCTTCGTCGATCACCAGGCCGGCACCCGGGATGGCGACCGACGCCGGCTTGCCGAGTTCGGCCGGTTTCGCCAAGAAACCGAGCATGAAGCCGATCGGGCCGGCCATCAGGTCGACGAGCACCTCGGCCGAGCCTGCTGCCACGCCGGCCTGGGGGTCGAACGCAACGCGCACGTCCCACGAGTGGTTGGCGACCTCGTTGAGGCGCATGCCCAGGGCGGTCAGCAGCGAGACCGGCTCGGGCAGGAAGCCGAGGTCGACGGTCAGCGACGAGCGCTGTTCGGGCGTAAGCGCCTCGACGGTGTCGAGCCAGCGGGCGTTGTGCTCCAGGAAACCTTCGGCCTGCGCGCGCGGCGCGGAGCCGTCCCAGCGGGCCCAGATCGTCGGGTTGTCTTCGACCGCCACGGTCTCGCCGGCGGCGCGGGCGATCGGCGCGCGGCCGATCTCGGCGCCGCTGCCGAGGTGGGACAGGGCCTGCGCGACGGTCCATTCGGCGGCGCCGCTGGTGGTGGCCAGCTGCTCGTCGGTGAGGGTGCGGACGAGGGCGGCGAGCGTGTCGTGCTCGGCGCGAAGGGCGGTGATCGTGCGGTCCACGAGTTGGCTCATGCCACGCTCAACTCCCGAATGGACGGCTGTGTTCCGCCGATCACCGAGCGGCGCACTCCTTTTTCCGCTCGCGGTACGCGCGCGTGGCCATCTGGCCGCTGCACGTCGTGCTGCAGTACAGCGCCGAGGAGTTGCGCGTCTTGTCGAAGAACGCCGTGTAGCACGTGTCGTTCTTGCACACCTTCACCCGCGGCCACGCGCCCCGCGAGGCGAGGTCGGCGACCGCGCTGAGCAGGTGCGAGAACGACCGGTCGACGCCGGTGCCGGTCGGGTGCAGCTCGCACCCCTCCGCCGTGACGACCGTGGTCACCGGGAAGCGCACCGCGGCCCGCTGCAGGTGGGCTTCGGACTCGGCCACCATCGCCACGCCCTCGTCGCAGCCGACGTGCGCGCGCAGGATGCCCAGCAACGCGTCGCGCAGTTCGCGGGCGGTGGCCGCGTCGGCGTCGGTCGCGCCGGCGGAGTCACCCGCGTCGACGGCCTGGAACCACTTCGCGACGGCGGCGCCGTCGGCCAGCTGCTCCTCGGCCTGTTTGCCGTGCACCCGCGTGTTCACGAACCCGACCAGCAGGTTCGAGCTCACGCACTCGTCACCGGCGCGCGCGGGACCCAGCGTCACCTTCACAGCCGCCACCTCCGGTCTCGAGTGTAGCCGACCGAAGTGTCATGACCTAAGTTGTTAAGCAAGTCACAAGAGCGCTCAGATCATTGCCAGGTGACATGCATCAGGGAATAGCCTATGACACGTGATCAAGCCCGCGGCTCGCTCCGGAGCGCGGGAAATCCCCAAGGAGAACGAAGACATGACCAAGCTGCTGGTGATCCTCACGTCGGCCACGAAGTGGAGCCAGAAGGACGGCAGCCAGCGCCCGACCGGGTTCTGGGCCGAGGAGTTCGTGGTGCCGCACCGCATTCTGTCCGCGGCGGGCGTGGAGCTGACCATCGCGACGCCGGGCGGGCGCCCCGCCCCGGTCGACGAGCTGAGCCTCAGCCTGCAGGCCAACGGCGGCAACCAGGCCCACGTCGACGACGCGCGCGCGTACGTCGAAGCCCACCGCGAGCTGCTGCAGTCGCCGGCGCGGCTCGAGGACGTGGACTCGGCCGGGTTCGACGGGGTGCTGATCCCCGGCGGCCACGGCCCGATGCAGGACCTGGCCGTGAACGCCGACGTCGCCCGCGTGCTGGCCGCGCTGCTGCCCGACGAGTCCAAGGTGGTCGCGTCGCTGTGTCACGGCCCGGCAAGCTTCTTCTCCGCCGGCGACCCCGAAGGTGGCTGGCTGTTCAAGGGCCGCAAGCTCACCGCGTTCTCCGACGAGGAGGAGCAGCAGGTCGGCCTCGCGCAGAACGCGCCGTGGCTGCTGGAGGAGCGGCTGCGCCACGCCGGCGCCGAGTACTCCTCGGGTCCGGCCTGGGGTTCGTACGTGGTGGTCGACGGCAACCTGATCACCGGCCAGAACCCGGCCTCGGGTGAGCAGGCCGCCGAAGCGCTGCTGAAGGCGCTGGCCGAGCGCGGCTGAAACCGTCCCGGCAACGGGAGCCTTGACAGTTCTGAGTGCGCCAACGCAGAATGGCCGCGATCTGAGTTGGACAACTCAGATTCCCGGTGCCGGCTGTCCTGCGTGGACGTTGCCGGTCCTCGCCGTGCCGGCGACCGCAGGAGGAACCGTGCAGGAGTCAGACTGGAAATCCGTGCTCGACGCGGCGAGCACGGCCGCGCTGGACTACCTCGGCTCGCTGCCGGACCGGCCGGTGTTCCCGACCGCGGACCACGCGACGATCCGCACCGCGCTCGACCGCCCGCCGACGACGCGAGGCCTCGACGCGGTGCGGGTCGTCGACGAGCTCGCTCGTGATCTGGAGCCCTACGTGGCCGCGCAGGCGAGCGGGCGCTACTTCGGTTACGTCGTCGGCGGCCTGCACCCGGCCGCGCTCGGCGCGGACGTGCTGGTTACAGCGTGGGACCAGAACGCTTCGCTCTACCCGTCGACGCCGGGTGTCGCCGTCGCGGAGGAGCTCGCCGCCGAGTGGCTGGTCGACCTGCTGGGGCTGCCCGGCGAGAGCTCGGTCGGGTTCGTCACCGGCGGGCAGATGGCCACGTTCACCTGCCTCGCGGCGGCCCGGCACCAGGTGCTGCGCGACGCCGGGTGGAACGTCGAGGCCGACGGTCTCGTCGGCGCCCCGCGGATCACCGTCGTGGTGAAGTCCGGTGCGCACTCGACCGTGCTGCGGGCGCTGCGGTTCCTCGGCCTCGGCGAGCGGGCGCTGGTCACTGTGGACTGCGACGACCAGGACAACATGCGCCCCGACGCGCTGGAGAAGGTGCTGGCCTCCGTGTACGGGCCGACGATGATCGTCGTCGAGTGCGGCAACGTGAACACCGGCAGCTTCGACGATTTCGCCGCCGTGGCGGACCTCGCCGAGGCCCACCGAGCCGCCGGCAATCCGACGTGGGTCCACGTCGACGGCGCCGTGATGCTGCTCGCCGCCGCGGCGCCGGCGATGGCGGCGCGCACCGCGGGCCTCGGCCGCCTCGACTCGTGGTCGACCGACGGGCACAAGCTGCTCAACGTCTCCTACGACTGCGGAATCGCCATCTGCGCCAACGCGTCCGCGCACCGGGCGGCCATGAGCGTGCAGGCGGCCTACCTCGAACAGGGCGAGGGTGGTCGCGACCCGATGGACTGGGGACCCGATTTCTCCCGGCGGGCCCGGGGTGTCGGTGTCTACGCGACGCTGCGGGCGCTCGGCCGCGACGGCGTGGCGGACCTGGTCGAGCGGACCATCGGGCTGGCCCGCCGCTTCGCCGACCGGCTCGGGGCGAGCGGCCAGGCCGAGATCGTGAACGACGTCGTGTCCAACCAGGTCCTCGTGCGCTGGCTCGCGCCCGACGGCGACCACGGCCGGCTCGCCGATGCCGTCATGGCGGGCGTTCGGGCCGAGGGCACGGCGTTCTTCAGCGGGACGACCTACCGCGGTGAGCGGCTCATGCGCATCTCGGTCTCGGACTGGGCGAGCGACGAGGCGGACGTGGACCGGGCCGTCGAAGCCCTGCTGCGCCACGCGCGTCTGGCGGCCTGAACCTCAGGCGCGCCTGTTCTCCACGAACGCCCGCAACGACTTCAGCTGGGCGGCCAGCTCGCGGCCGTCGGGATCGGCGCGTGCGATGGTGAGCGTGCCGAGCACGGTCGCGGTGAGCAGATCCGCGAGCACGGCCGGGTCGGCGGTGGACTCGCCCAGCTCGCGACCGCGTTCGAGGGCGGCCAGGAATCCGGCGCGGAGCTGCTCGCGGTAGCGCCGGGTCGCGGTGGCGACGTGCTCGTCGACCGGCTTGGCCATCGCCGTGGTGGCCAGGCAGCCGAAGCCCGCGTTCGGGCCGTCGAGCACGGATTCCAGGCGGGACAACGCTTCGAGCACGTCTTCGCTACCGCGCTCGCCCTGCTGCAGCGGAGCGAGGACGTCCTGCATGAGGACCAGGTACTCGTCGACGGCTTCGCGGTAGATCTCGATCTTCGTGCCGAAGGAGTTGTAGAGGCTCGACGTGGACAGTCCCGTCGCCGCGGCCATCTGCTGCTGGGTGACGCCGTCGAAGCCGACGTGCCAGAACAGGGTCATCAGGCTGTTCAGGGCTTCGTGGCGGTCGAAGCCGAGCGGCCGCCCCGCGCGCGGCGATTCTGAGTTCACCCACTCAGTGTTCGTCGCCGGCGGGGGAATTTCAAGCCCGCGGACCTGCGGTGGTACCCGTGAGGTATCACAGAACGCGGAACAGGTCTTGGACGCGGCTCGCGCGCCCGGCGCACAGTCGAGGTGATCGACGACGGGAGCGAGATGAGCAGGCAACCCGGGATGGACCGCGGCGCGGTGCTGTGGTCCGAAGTGGAGAGTGCGCGCAGGTCACGGCCGTTGCTGGTGATGCTGCACGGCTGGAGCTACGACGAAACGCACCTGCACCGGCTGATCACGCCGGTGCTGCCGGCGGAGGTCGTGGTCGCGTCGGTGCGGGCGCGCATCCCGGAGGCCGGCGGGTACGCCTGGTTTCCCAGCCAGGGCAACTCGATCGGTGATCCTCGGCCTCGGGTCGCCAACGCGGCGGCGCTCGATGTCCTGGCGTGGCTGGAGACGGTCGACGCGCCGTCGATCGGGCTGCTCGGCTTCTCCCAGGGTGGCGCCATGGTCCACCAGCTGATGCGGCACGCGCCGGCGCGCTTCGCGTACGGCGTGAACCTGGCGGGGTTCGTCGTGCGCGACGAGCAGCCCGGTGACGAGCTCCTGAGCGCCACGCGGCCGCCTGTCTTGTGGGGCCGCGGCCGGGAAGACGGTGTCATCCCGGCGGCGGCGCTGGCCCGGACGCGGCGGTGGCTGGCCGGGCACGCCACCGTCGAGAGTCACGTCTACCCCTGCCTGGGCCACGACGTCCGGGGCCGGGAGATCGAGGACGTCGCGGCTTTCGTCGGCGAGCAAATCCGTTAGAAAACCCCGTTTCCGAGGAGGCACTCATGCGTCATGACATCGAGTTCGATGCCGAAGGAGCGTTGCTGCGCGGCTGGTTCTACGAGGCTGAGGGGGTCAGCGGGCCCGCGCCGTGTGTGGTCATGGCGCACGGCTGGAGCTCGACCAGGCGCATGTACCTCGACCGGTTCGCCGAGGTCTTCGCCGCGGGCGGGCTGTCGGTGCTGCTCTACGACAATCGCGGCTGGGGCGATTCGGAGGCCGCGCCCGGCCAGCCCCGGCACGAGATCGACCCCTGGGTGCAGGTCGGTGACTACCGGCACGCCATCACCCACGCGCAGAACCGGTCCGATGTGGACCCCTGCCGCATCGGCGTGTGGGGCACCAGTTTCTCGGGTGCGCACGCCTGTGTCGTCGCGGCGATGGACCGGCGGGTGAAGGCCGTGGTCACGCAGGCGCCGTTCGTCAGCGGCCGCGCGACCTACGCGAACCTCGCGCGGGTCGACAACCAGGTCGTCGGGCCGGACGTGTTCACGGCCGACCGCCGGGCCCGCGCTCGCGGGGAAGCCGCCGCGACGATCCCGGTCGTCGGCACCGACCCCGGGCAGCTCGTCGGCCTGCCGACGCGGGATTCGTACGAGTGGTTCACCCGCGCGCGAGCCGAGCTGGATCCCTCCTGGCCCAACGAGGTCACGCTGCGCAGCCTGGACAACTTCTACTGCTACGAGCCGGCGAAGTACCTGCCGGAGGTCACGCCGACGCCGTTGCTGATGATCGTCGGCAGCGAGGACGGCCTGACAGGCGGCAACCTCGCGGCCGTCGCGTACTCCCGCGCGGCCGAGCCGAAGGACATCCTTTTCCTGCCGGGCGGCCATTTCGACGCGTACACGGGCGAGGGCTTCAAGGTCGCTTCGCGGGCGGCGCGCGATTGGTTCGTGCGGCATCTCGCCGCGAAGTGATGCCCAGGAGGTATCACAGCGAGCGAAACAGGTCTTGGACGTGCGCCACCGTTCCGACGCACAGTTGTTCTGTATCCATTGTGAGCACAAGGGAGTTGTCATGAGGGTCTTCTTGACCGGCGGGTCCGGCTACATCGGACAGGCCACGATCGCCGAGCTGGTGAAGCAGGGGCACACGGTCGACGCGCTTGCCCGCAGCGATCGCGCGGAGGCGACCGTGGTGGCGGCCGGCGCTACGGCGGTGCGCGGCGGTCTCGGCGACCTGGCCGTGCTGAAGGACGCCGCGGCTCGCGCCGACGCCGTGATCCACCTGGCGCAGGCCGAATCCGGCGACGAGGATCTCGCCGCCGCCACCGCGATGCAGGACGGCGTCGGCGCCGGCACCTACGTGCACACCGGCGGCACCTGGGTCTACGGCGACACCGACGGCGTCGTCGACGAGACCGCGCCCTGGAACCCGCCCGCGGCGGTCGCGTGGCGCAAGCCGGTGGAGGACGCCGTGCTGGCCCACGGCGGGCGCCCCGTCATCGTGCAGCCCGGCCTGCTCTACGGCGGCGACAACCGCCTGATCGACGTCTTCTTCGTCCAGCCCGGCAAGAAGAACGGCGCCATCCCTTACATCGGTGACGGTGCCAACCACTGGGCGCTCGTCCACATCGACGACCTCGCACCGCTGTACGTCGCCGCCCTCGCCGCGCCGGCCGGCTCCGTCTACGTCGGCGTCGGCGGCGTCAACCCGACCGCCAAGCAGGTGGCCGAGGCCTGCGCCCACGCCGCGGGCCTCGCCGGCAAGACCACCTCGATCTCGCTGGAGCAGGCGCGGGCCGAGATGGGCCCGATCGCGGACGCGTTCGCTCTCGACCAGCAGCTGACGCCGGCCAAGGCGGAGCGTGAGCTGGGCTGGCTGCCGCGGCACACCGACCCGCTGGCGGTCTTCGCCCAGGGCTGAGCCCCGCGGCTCCGCGACCCCAGGGCCGCTGTCGCGTAAGATACGTTTCGTAACTTACGGCGGGCTGGAGGATTCGTGGCCGGACGGCGGATGTCGTACGACGAGCGGCACGGCCAGTTGCTCGACACGGCCGCGGCGGTGGTGCGGGCGGACGGGGCCGACGCGCTGACGCTGGCGCGCGTGGCGGAGCAGGCGGGCGTGACGAAGCCGATCGTCTACGGGCACTTCGAGACGCGCGCTGGGCTGGTGAAGGCGTTGTACCACCGGGTCGACGAGCAGCAGTCCGAGGCGGTGCGGGTGGCGCTCGACACGAAGGTGCGCACGCTCGAGGAAGCGGCCGCGTTGCTGGCCGAGGCGTACGTCGGGTGCGTGCTGCACATCGGGCAGGAGTACGGCGCGATCACGGCGGCGCTGTCGACCAGTCCGGACATGGAGGAAGTGCTGCACGCCGGGCGTGAGCGTTACGTGGATCTGTACCTCGAAGCGCTGCACCGGTTCGTGCCGGGCAAGCTGGACCGCGCCGTGGTGTTCGGGGTCATCGGCGCGGCGGAATCGCTGTCACGGGAAGCGATCGCGGGCCGGCTGCCGGGACCGCGGGCGATCGACGCGGTGGGGCGCATCATCCTGGCCGTGGTCCGGGACAGCTGAAGCCGCCCGCGGGGGTGCGGCGCGGGCGGCTGGTCAGGCTGCGGTCGCGGCGAGCTGCGCGATCGCGTCGGCGACCCGGTCGTAGAGCTCGCGGGGCAGGTTGTGGCCCATGCCGGGGAGGACGAGCAACCGGGCGCCGGGGATGGTCGACGCGGTGTCCTCGCCGGCGGCCGGCGGGATCAGGGGATCGTCGGCGCCGTGGATGACCAGCGTGGGTGCGGTGATGTGCCGGAGCCTGGCGCGGCGGTCGCCGTCGGCCAGGAGGGCGGCGAGCTGGCGTTGCACCCCGCCCGGGTTGTGGGCGCGGTGCACTGTGGACAGTAGGGTCGCCCGGAGCTCGGCTTCGTCGTACGGGTAGGCCGGGCTGCCCAACGTGCGGGCCGCCGCCGCGGCGTGGTCGAGGTAGGCCTTCTCGTCCGCCGGGTCGGGCGCCGGGGCGGTGAGCGCCGTGACGGCTTCCGGCGTCGGGGGCGGCAGTGCCGGATTGCCTGTGGAGGACATGACGGACGTCAACGACAGTGTCCGATGTGGATGGCCGGCCGCGACGAGCTGGGCGATCATGCCGCCCATCGAGGCGCCGACGAGGTGGGCGCGGCCCACGCCCGCCGCGTCCAGCACCGCCACGACGTCGGCGGCCATGTCCTCCAGGCGGTAGGGCGGTTTTGCCGACCCGCTCGGGTCCGGGGCGCCCGCTTCGGAAAAGCTGGTGGACAGGCCGGCGTCCCGGTTGTCGAAGCGGATCACGAAGAACCCGCGCGCGGCCAGGGCCTGGGGGAAGCCGTCGGCCCACTTGGTCAGCTGGTCGCCGAGGCCCTGGACGACCACGAGCGGTTCGCCGGACTCCGGCCCGACGGTGTCGTACTCCAGCGAGCAGCCCTCGGCAGCGGCGCGGGGCATCAGAACTCCAGCGCTTGCGTGAGGTCGGCGATGAGGTCGTCGACGTTCTCGATGCCGACCGAGATCCGCGCGAGCGAGTCCGTCAGCCCGATCTCCTCGCGCAGCGGCGCCGGCACACCCGAATGCGTGGTGGAGGCGGGGTGGCAGATCAACGTCTCGGTGCCACCCAGGCTCACGGCCAGCTTGCACAGCTGCAGCCGGTCGAGGAACGCGAACGCCTCGCGCTCGCCGCCCTTGACGTAGAAGGAGAACGTGGAGCCCGGCGAGGTGGACTGGCGGTCGAACACGGCTTTGCGGGGGTCGTCGGCGGTCAGGAATCCGAGGTAGTCGACCTGGGCGATCTTGTCGTGGTCACGCAGGAACTCGGCCAGGCGCAGCGCGTTGGCGGCCGCTCGCTCGGCCCGGATCTGCAGCGTTTCCAACGACCGCAGCAGCATCCAGCACGTGTTCGGGTCGAGCTGAGTGCCGAGGGCGCTGCGTGTCTGCACGATCCGGCCGACGTGCTCGGCGCTGCCGGTGACGCCGCCCGCGATGAGGTCGCTGTGGCCGCCGGCGTACTTCGTCAGCGAGTAGACGGCGAGATCGGCGCCGTGGCGCAGGGGCTGCTGGAACATGGGGCCCAGCAACGTGTTGTCGACGATCACCAGCGGCCGCTTGCCCTGCCGCGTGCCGATCAGGTCCGCGACGGCCGAGAGCACCTTGAGGTCGATCAGCCCGCCCGTCGGGTTGGCGGGGGTCTCGGCGAAGAGCACGCTGACGGTGCCCTGCTCCATCGCCGTGTCGGCGGCGGCCTCGACGTGCGCGGCGTCGGTGCCGTCGGTGAAGCCGGCGGAACCGATCCCGAAGGCGGAAAGCGTGTTGCGGATCAGGGTTTCCGTGCCGCCGTAGAGGGGGCGCGAGTGCAGCACGACGTCGCCGGGCTTGCAGAACGTGAGCAGCGTGGTGGCGATCGCGGCCATGCCCGAGGCGAAGACGGCGCCGCGTTCGGCGTCGTCCCAGACGGCGACGCGGTCTTCCAGGATCTCGAAGTTCGGGTTGTTGAAGCGGGAGTAGACGAGGCCGGCCTGTTCGCCGTCGCGGGCCTGGCGCCGGCCGGACGTGAGGTCGAACTGGTCCTTGCCCTGTTGCGCGGTTTCGAAAACGAACGTCGAGGTGAGAAAAACCGGTGGTTTGAGTGCGCCTTCGGACAACGCGGGGGAATATCCGAACCCCATCATGAGCGTTTCCGGACGCAGCGCGCGGTCGCCGACGGTGCGCCGCTTGTAGTTCGACGACTTCACGCGTCCTCCCCGGCGTGCGCGGCGGCGCGGAGCACCAGCAGGACCCCGTTCGCGTGTTCGGGTGCCACCACAAGACCGCCTTCTGTTGTCGTGAAAGGAACATCGGATGTGCGAAGGTGCGCAGCGGCGGTGTCCTGGTCGGACACCTTGACCGCCAGCACCGTGAGCCCGGCCGGTGGCAGGGCGATGCCGGGGTAGGTCGCGGCGAACGAGGCCGGGCCGAGGTAGACGATCGGGCTGCCGCCGGTGGGTACCGAGATCGTCCCGGCGTGCGCTTCGGGTTCGGTTTCGAACACGCGGGCAACATCCGCAGCGGACGCCGCGGCGTCCTCGGCGACGATCGCGACGTGGTCGATGCCCCAGGCCGTGTTCGGGTGCTTCATCAGCTCCGGGAGCCACGTGTGCTCGGGCGTCCGGATCTCGCTGGAGAACAGCTGCAGGTACCCGCGGACGTCGGTGAGCCGGGCGATCGAGAAGACCGCCTCGGCCTCGGTGCCGTCGGGGAGCTCGACCGGCCGTCGCACGGTCTGGGGTTCCGTCGTGGCGAGGCCCGCGGCCTGCCACTCGGCGGCCGCCGCCGCGGTGTCGTCCGTGCGCAGCGCGACGGCCGCGATGCCCTCGCGCACGCTCAGCGCGGCGCGGATGTCCTCGTTGTACCCGGTGGGTTCCCGGACGCCGAGCAGCTCGAAGTAGTCCTGCTCGAACAGGACGTTGTGGTTGCCGGTGCCCATTTCGGCGGTGTGCCGGCCGAAGGGGGACACGGTGAACCCCAGGCGGGTGAACGTGTCCCGCGCCCGGTCGAAGTCCCGGACCAGCACGCAGCAGTGGTCGATGCCGTTGAGATGACTCCGCATGGCCCTCTTCCTGTCGGATCGCCGGCTCGAACCCCGACTAAGTTACGAACCGTAGCTTACCTTTCGTAACTTCGCTGTCAAGGCAGCTGCGCGACCGCGTTTGCCGTGGTCGCGGCGACAGGTAAAGTCGAGTGGGTTCGAAATCGACCGGCCGGCCAGGAGGTACCGGGATGTACGCGGTGCACAGCGGCGGGGCACTGGGCGGGTCGCTGGAGGCGTGGCGCCACAGCCACCTCGCCGAGCTGCCGGAGGACGTCCGCGACGCGATGCTCGCGGAAGCCTTCGTGGTCACCGTCCCGGCCGGCAACGTCATCGGCGAGAACAACCGCCCCACGCTGGCGTTGATCCACTCCGGACTCACCCGCGTGGTCCTCAGTGGACCCGACGGCCGCACCGCCACCGTGCGCTACGCCGGCGCCGGCCAGATCCTCGGCCTCACCTCGGCGATCGCCAACGGCTCGCCGTGGCTCGGCTACGCGATCACCGAATGCCGCATCACGTTCCTCAACCCCGAGACCCTGCGCCGCTTCGGCCAGACCGACGCGCGCGTCGCGTGGTCACTGGCCCGCCAGATGGCGCGCGTCTGCTACGAGGTCATCGACACCCTGGGCGCCAACGTCTTCGGCACCATCGACCAGCGCGTCAGCCGCCACCTGCTGGAGCTGGCGGTGCGGCAGCCGGAGGGTCTCGTGGTGATGGCGGACCAGCACGAGCTCGCCCAGTCGGTGGGCTCGGTGCGCGAGGTGGTGGCGCGCTCGCTGCGGTCCCTGCGTGAACGCGGTGTGCTGCGCCGACTGCCGAAGGGCGGCTTGCTGATCGTGCGGCCCGAGGTCCTCGAAGGTGTGGCCGCGGGGCTGGACACCTCGAAGACCTCGGGCGAGTGAACCGGGCGAGCTGAGGGGATGGGTCAGTCGCCCAGCCGCACGAGCACCTTGCCGTTGTTGGTGCCGTTCAGCAGGACCTGAATGCCGTCCGGGGCGGACTTCAGGCCGTCGATCACGTGTTCCTGGCAGCGCAGCTCGCCGGCGCGAACACGGGGCAGGAGGTCGGCCTCGACCTCGTCGAAGCGGGCGGCGTGGTCCATGTAGATGAAGCCCTCCATGCGCACGCGGTTCGGCAGCAGGTGGAACCAGTTCCGCAGCGGGACCGGGCCGCCGTTGCCGTAGCGGGAGACCGCGCCGCAGAGGACGACGCGGGCGTTGACCGCGAGGTGGGGCAGCAGGGCGTCGAGGGTGGCGCCGCCGACGTTGTCGAACACGACGTCCACGCGGTCGGGGGCGAGCTCGGCGATCGTGGCTTCGACGTCCTGCGTGCGGTAGTTCACGCAGTCGGCCGCGCCCAGCGACCGCACGAGATCGCACTTCTCCGGCGTGCCCGCGACGCCGATCACGCGGGCGCCCGCGGCGACGGCGAGCTGCACCGCGATCGAGCCCACGGCGCCGCCCGCGGCGGTGACGACCACCGTCTCACCGGGCTTCGGCTGCCCGATGTCGTGCAGGCCCAGCCAGGCCGTCTGGCCGGAGATGCCGAGCACGTGCAGCGCGGCCTGCAGCGGCACGCCGTCGGGCACCTTCCGCAGGGTCGAGCCGTCGACCACCGCGTCCTCCTGCCAACCCAGCAGCCCGGACACGCGGTCGCCGGCGACCAGGCCGGGGTAACGCGACTCGGTGACGACGCCGGCGCCGAGCGCGCGCATCGCCTCGCCCAGCGGTGCGGGCGGCAGGTAGTTGCGCACGTCGTTCATCCAGCCGCGGGTGGCGACGTCCAGCGACAGCCAACCGACCTTCACCACCACCTGGCCGTCCTGCAGCGCGGGCACGGGCGCGTGGTCCTCGTAGCGCAGCACCCCCTCGTCGAGTGGTCCGGTCGTGGTGGCGGGCCGGGCGGCGAGGACGTAGCGCCGGGTGTGTGACGTCGACATGGGCTTCTCCTCGAAGCGGGTTCCAGCACGGTCAGGCCAGGGTTCACCGGCTTGATCGAAACCGCAGTGACCTGGGTCGGGTCACGGCTGCACCCAGGTCGGGAACCCCAGGTCGAGCGGGGGTCGTGTGCCTCGGGTTACACCCGGACGGGAGCCAGGTCGCTGACGGAGGACGGCCCGCGCGGCGATCCTCCGGGGACCCACCGCAGAGGAGGACCCGTGGCCGAGAGCCGATTCGTCACCGTCGACGGCATGCGCACCCACTACCTCGAGGCGGGGCCGGTCGACGGGCCGCCCGTGGTCCTGCTGCACTCGGGGGAGTACGGGTCGTCGGCCGAAGGTTCGTGGACGGAGACCATCCCGGGCCTGGCCGGCGCCGGGTATCACGTGTACGCGCCCGACTGGCTCGGTTACGGCAAGACCGACAAGGTGATCGACTTCGCCGACCCGAAGGGCCGGCGCGTGCGGCACATCGCGGCCACCGTCCGGGCGCTGGGCATCGAGTCCGCGGCTTTCGTCGGCAACTCGATGGGCGGGACCTACCTGGCCGAAGACCTCGCGTCCGACGCGCCGCTGCTGCCCGCCGCCGCGGCGGTGCTGGCCAGCGGCGGCGGGTTCATCCCGTTCAACGAGGCCCGCGCCGCCATCCAGGACTACGACCTCACCGAAGCCGGGATGGCGAGGATCCTGCGCACGGCGATGTACTCCAGCCGCTGGGCCGACGATCCCGAGTACGTGCGCCGGCGCCACCGCATGAGCCTCGAACCCGGCGCCTGGGAGTGCGCGGCGTCCGCACGGCTGCGGCCGCCGAAACCGGTGACGCCGGACCACGGCGGCGAGCACTTCGGCAAGAAGGACCCGATCGCCTACGAACGCTTCGTCGTGCCGACGCTGGTGATCGCCGGCGCCGAGGACCCGCTGCGCGAGCCCGGGTACGCCGACGAGATCGCCGCGCGCATCCCCGACGCCGAGCTGCGCGTGTACAGCGAGTGCGGCCACCTGCCCAACATCGAGCACGCGCAGCGGTTCGTGGAAGACGTCCTGGCCTTCCTCGCGCGCCGGTACCGCAAGCCCGAGTAACCGGCCACACCCATCCGAAGAGCGCCGCCGAGCTGTCCTCGGCGGCGCTCTTCGGCGTGTCCTGGCTCGCACGGCGAGGTCGGGCCCGGCAATTGACTCCCGATCTCCGCGTCTGCTCTACTGTTCAGAGGTTAGTTCTGCTCTACAGAGTTTGCGGGTTTGAGGAGAGTCGACGATGACGGATCAGTCCGGCACCCTGTCCGACGTGCGGCGCGGGATGATCCCGGCGCACATCTACAACGACCGGGAGATCTTCGAGCTGGAGAGGGAACGCGTCTTCGGCCGGGCGTGGCTCTTCGTGGCCCACGAGTCGGAGATCGCCAAGCCCGGCGACTACGTGGTGCGCCGCGTGCTGGACGACTCGTTCATCGTCACGCGCGACGAGAAGGGCGAGATCCGGGCGCACTTCAACATGTGTCTGCACCGCGGCATGCAGGTCTGCCGTGCGGAGATGGGCAACGCGTCGCACTTCCGGTGCCCGTACCACGGCTGGTCCTACCGCAACGACGGCCGGATCGTCGGGCTGCCGTTCCACCAGGAGGCCTACGGCGGCGAGGCCGGGTTCAAGCGCAAGGGCCAGCGGTTGCTGCCGGCGCCGAACCTCGACACCTACAACGGGATGATCTTCATCTCGCTCGACCCGGAGGCTCCGCCGCTGGTGGACTTCCTCGGCGATTTCCGCTTCTACCTGGACTTCTACACCAAGCAGAGCCCCAGCGGCATCGAGCTGCGCGGCCCGCAGCGCTGGCGCGTGAAGGCCAACTGGAAGATCGGCGCCGAGAACTTCGCCGGCGACATGTACCACACGCCGCAGACGCACACCTCCGTCGTGGAGATCGGCCTGTTCCGCGAGCCGAAGGCGGAGAAGCGCAAGGACGGCGCCACGTACTGGGCCGGCAACGGCGGCGGGACGACCTACAAGCTGCCGCCGGGCGGGTTCGACGAGCGCACGCGCTACGTCGGCTACCCGCAGGAGATGGTCGACCGCATGAAGACCACGTTCTCCGAGGCCCAGCAGCAGGTGATCGGCGAGGACGGCTTCATGATCTCCGCCGCGTCGGTGTTCCCGAACCTGTCGTTCGTGCACAACTGGCCGCGCGTCGCGGATTCCGACGACGTGCTGCCGTTCATCTCCGTTCGGCAGTGGCAGCCGATCAGCGAGAACGAGACCGAGGTGCTGTCCTGGTTCGCGGTCGACGCCGAGGCGCCCGAGGAGTACAAGGCCCTGTCCTACAAGGCTTACCTGATGTGCTTCGGCTCCACCGGCATGTTCGAGCAGGACGACGTCGAGAACTGGGTCTCGCTCACCAACACCGCCGCCGGCTCGATGGCGCGGCGGCTCAAGCTCAACAGCCGCATGGGCATCCTCGAAGACGACACCGAGGTCGTGCCCGCCCTCACCCCGGAGCAGTTCCACGGCCCGGGCGTCGCGCACACCGGCTACGGCGAGTACAACCAGCGCGAGCTGCTCAACCGCTGGGCCGACTACCTCGAACAGCCGACGAAATCGGCCACCGCCCTGGAGGTCGGCGCGCCGGCCGAGACCGCCGAGGCGGTGCAGGCATGACCACCGAGACGCACTCCAGCCGTTCCGCCCTCGGCGCGCACGCGTCGCGCATCCAGCGCACCGGCCGGCCGCTGCCGTTCGACGACGCCCGCCACCTGCAGGCCCACCAGTGGCTGGTCGACGAGGCGTGGCTGCTCGACGCGCAGGACTACGAGCAGTGGCTCACCACGCTCACCGAGGACATCCACTATCTGATGCCGGTGCGCGTGACCACCGCGCTGGGCGCGGGCTTCGACACCGCGCCGGGCATGGCGCACTTCGACGAGGACAAGTACTCGCTGTCGCGGCGCGTCGCGCGGTTCCTGACCGAGCACGCCTGGACCGAGGACCCGCCTTCGCGCCTGCGCCACCACCTGTCCAACGTGCGCACCTTCGCGACCGAGGACGACGACCACCTGGTCGTCGAATCGGCGACGCTGCTGTTCCGCAGCCGCGGCGACGTGCTGGCCGGCTCGATCGTCTCGGCCGGCCGCGAGGACCTGCTGCGCCGGACTTCCGACGGCTGGCAGCTCGCACGGCGCACGATCCTCGTCGACGATTCGGTGATCCGCATGCAGAACCTGGCGATCTTCCTGTGAACCTCTCCTGGGAAGGCGAGGCCGAGGACGCCCGCGCGGCGGCCGCGGCTGCCGCGGAACACGACGAACTGGTCGCCCGCACCACGGGCGAGGTGATCCGGCTCGGCAACGAGTTCGCCGAGATCCTGGTGCGGCGCGTCGACACGCGCAACGGCGCCCGGCTGCTGATCGAGTCGCCGAAGTCGGGCCAGTGGGTGGCCTTGTGCCCGCTGGAGCTGGAGGCGCTGACCTGGCAGAACACCGAGACGTTCTCCGCCATGATCGGCCACCCATTCGGCCCGCTCGTGGCGGCGGAGCCGGACTCGGGGGAGGACGCGTGACCGGCTGGCTGGAGGGCCGGCGTGCGCTGATCGTCGGCGCCGGCTCGGGCATCGGCCGGGCCGTGGTCGACGCGTTCCGCTCGGAAGGCGCCCGGGTCGCCGTGCTCGAACGCGACGCGGCCAAGGCGGCCGCGCTCGAAGCCGAGGTGCCGGACGTGCCGGTGACCGTCGGCGACGCGACCACGCGGGCGGCGAACGACACCGCGGTGGCCGCCGCCGTCGCCGCGTTCGGCGGGCTCGACGTGCTCGTCAACTGCGTCGGCGTGTTCGACTTCTACCGCAGCATCGAAGACCTCGACGCCGCCGTGCTCGACGACGCGTTCGACGAGATGTTCCGCACCAACGTCAAGAGCCACCTGCACTCGGTGAAGGCCGCGCTGCCGGAGCTGAAGCGCTCGGGCCACGGCGTGGTGCTGCTGACCGAGTCGACGTCGTCGTACTACCCGGGCCGCGGCGGCGTGCTGTACCTGTCGTCGAAGTTCGCCGTGCGCGGGCTCGTCACCGCGCTCGCGCACGACCTCGCGCCGGAGATCCGCGTGAACGGCGTCGCGCCCGGCGGCACGCTGGGCACCGACCTGCGCGGCCTGCCCAGTCTCGGCACCGCCGAACGCAGTCTCGGCGACGCGCCGCGGCGGGCCGAGGAGCTCGCCGCCCGCGTGCCCCTGCACGTGGCGCTCAGCGGCGAGGACCACGCGTGGAGCTACGTGTTCCTCGCCTCCGACCGCGCCCGCGGCATCACCGGTCAGGCCGTCCACCCCGACGGCGGCATCGGCGTTTCCGCGCCCCGCAAACGATCCTGAACCCGAAACGGAAAGACCGATGGCCAAGCTCACCGCCGACACCGACCTCTGCCAGGGCTACGGCAACTGCCTCACCACCGCCGCCGACGTCTACGACATCGACGACGACGGCAAAGTCGTCCTGCTGACCGAAACCATCCCCGAGGCCGACCGCGCCCGCGTCGAAGCGGCCGCGCGCAGCTGCCCGGTCAAGGCGCTGGGGGTGGTCGACGGATGAGCACGGTCGTGATCGTCGGCGCGTCGGTGGGTGGCGTCCGCACGGCGCAGGCCCTGCGGGCGCAGGGCCACGACGGCCGGATCGTGCTCGTCGGAGCCGAGCCGCACCTGCCCTACGACAAACCGCCGTTGTCCAAGCAGTTCCTCGCCGGTGCGTGGGAGCACGACCGGCTGGCGCTGCTCACGGAGGAGGAAGCCGCCGCGGAACGCATCGAGCTGCGGCTCGGCGTCGCGGCGACGGGCCTCGACCCGGCCGCGCGCACCGTCGAGCTGGCCGACGGGACGACCCTCGGCTACGACACCCTGGTGATCGCCACCGGCGCCACCGCGCGGCCGTCGCCGTGGGCCGCCGAATCCGGCGTGCACGTGCTCCGCACCCTCGCCGACGGCACGGGCCTGAAGGACGCGCTCGCCGAACCGGGGCCGCTCGTGGTCGTCGGCGGCGGGTTCATCGGCGCCGAGGTCGCGGCCACCGCCCACGCCGCCGGCCGCGCGGTCACCGTCGTCGACCCGCTGCCGGCGCCGGTCGGGCGCGTGCTCGGTGACGAAGTGGGCCGGCTGGTCGGCGACGTGCACCGGCGCCACGGCGTCGAGACGCGCTTCGGCACCGGCGTCCAGGCCGTGTCCGGCCGCGTGGGCGCGCTGGAGGTCACGCTCACCGACGGGACGGTGCTGCCCGCGGGCACGGTGGTCGTCGGCATCGGCGCGGTGCCGTCGGTCGAGTGGCTCGCCGGTTCGGGGCTGGAGCTGGACAACGGCCTCGTGTGCGACGAGTTCTGCCACGCCACCGGGCACCCGGAGATCTTCGGCGTCGGCGACGTCGCCCGCTGGTTCCACGCCGGCCACGGCGAACACGTGCGCGTGGAGCACTGGACCAACGCCGTCGAGCAGGCGGCCTGCGTGGCCCACAACGTCGTCCACCCGGACGAGCCGGTGCAGTACCGGCCGACCGAATACGCGTGGAGCGACCAGTACGACTGGAAGATCCAGATCGCCGGACGGCCGAGCCGCGCCACCGGCTTCGAGCTGGCGGGCGACCCCGCCACCGACCCGCCGCGGTTCGCCGCGCTCTACCGCGACGAAACCGGCCGGCTTTCCGCGGCCGTCACGGTGAACTGGCCGAAGCTGCTCGTCGCCGCACGGCGGCTCATCACCGCCGGAACCCCTTACGAGGAAGGACTTTCCGTGCTGGACAAGCTGATCGCCCCGGTGAGCGCCGCATGACCGAGTTTCCGAAGGAACGGCAGCTCGTCTCCGACGCCTGTCGTGTGCTCGCCGCCCGCGGGCTGGCGGAAGGCTTCCTGGGCCACGTTTCCCTGCGCATCGATGACAGCCGTCTGCTCGTCCGCTGCCGCGGACCGCAGGAACGAGGGCTGGCGTGGACGTCACCCGAGGACATCCGGCTGGTCGACCTCGACGGCGCGGCCGCCGCGGCGGGTGAGCTCGACGGCTGGTCGGTCCCCAACGAGCTGCCCCTGCACACCGAGGTGCTGCGCACCGACCCCGAGGTGCAGGCCGTGGTGCACGCCCACCCGCCGTCGGTCGTCGCGGCGGACCTGGCGGGGCTGGCGATCCGGCCGATCGTCGGCGCCTACGACATCCCCGGCGCCAAGCTCGCGGCCGGCGGCGTGCCCGTGTACCCGCGCGGGGTCCTGGTCCGCAACCGCACGCTGGCGAAGGAAATGGTGGCGGCGATGGCCGGCCGGCCGGTCGTGCTGCTGCGCGGGCACGGGCTCACGAGCAGTGGCGGTTCGGTGCAGGAAGCCGTGCTGCGCGCGCTGTCCGTGGACGCGCTCGCGCGGATGGCGCTCGACGTGGTGAGCGCCGGCGGCCGGCTCGCCGACCTGCCACCGGAGGATCTGGCGGAGCTGCCCGACCTGGGGCCGGCCTTCAACGAGGGCGTGGCGTGGCGCCACGAGCTCGCCCGGCTCGGCCAGAGCACCAGCGGTTAATGCAGCAGCGGCGTGGCTTCGGCGACCGTCTCCTTGAGACGTTCGCCGATCTGCCGGACCTCGGCGCGCGACAGCCGCCCGACCGGCAGCGAGACGTTCAGCGCGAGCCGCGCGGGGAGGTTCCCGGCGGGGAAGGCGACGGCGACCGACGCCACGCCTTCCTCGCTCTCCTCGCTGCTGGTCGCGTACCCGCGCCGGCGCACGCTCTCGATCTCCAGCTCCAGCTCGGCGCGGGTGCCGATCGAGTTCGGCGTGAGCGTCTCCAGCCGCTCGTCCGGGTACATCCGGCGCAGGTCCTCGGTGGACAGCTCGGCGAGCAGCGCCTTGCCGGTCGAGGTGCAGTTGGCGGGCATCGCCTGGCCCAGCCGCGAGGCCACCCGGACCGCGCGCGGGCTTTCGATGGCCTCGATGAACCGCACCGTGGTGCCGTCGAGGATCGCGAGGTGCACGGTCTCGGCGAACTCGTTGTTGAGCTTCTCGAGGAACGGCCGCAGCGTTTCGCGCACGTCGAACCGCTGCAGGATCGCGAACGCGACGGCCGTGAGCGAGGTGCCCGGCCGGTACGTCTTCGTCCGCGCGTCCTGCCGGATGAAGCCGCGGTACTGCAGCATCGCCAGCAGCCGGTGGGCGGTGGAGGAGGCGACACCCAGGTACTCGGCGACGTCCGTCATCCGCAGCTCGGGGCGATCCCCCAGCAGCAGGAGGATCCGAAGCGCCTTGTCGACCGAGTCGATCGGGTACTGCGGTGCGGGCGAGTGCGCGCCGGCGGGGTCGAGAGCGGGCTTCTTCATAGCAGAATCGTACGGCAAGCGGCGAACCCGGCGGGGCGCGGTGATCGCCGTGCCGCGGGCGGTTCGCGCTCCGAACCCCTGTCCGGCAGCCAAGAACTCGAAGACGGCTCGGCTTTTGCGAGGCGCGGAAAACGCGGTCCGCAACCGTTCGGAAACGCTGGGAACGCACGGCGAACCTGTGCCTTGACCCTGTTCTAAACCTCTGTTAGACAGAGCGCACTTCTTCATCGCAGAAGACTGGTGAACAATGACCGTTGCTGTTCAGTTCTCCCCGCCGTCGAGACCGTCCCCACCACGGCGCCGCTTCGGCTTCGTGTTCGCGGCTCTCGCACTCGCCACGGCCGGCTGCTCCGCCTCAGCCGCTTCCGACGGCTCCGCCTACACCCTGGGCCTCATCACCAGCCAGACCGGCACCGGCAGCCAGCTCGGCGTCGGCGAGCTGCAGGGCGCGCAGCTGGCAGTGGACCAGATCAACGCGCGCGGCGGCGTCAACGGCAAGCAGCTGCGGCTGCGCACCGCCGACGACCAGAGCAATCCCGCGCAGGCCGTGTTGCAGACGCGCAAGATGCTCGGCAGCGTCGACGCGCTCGTCGGGCCGTCGCTGTCGGGTCCGTGCCAGGCCGTGATCCCGCTGGCGTCCAGCGCGCAGCTGATCGACTACTGCCTTTCCCCCGGCGTGAAGCCGAAACCGGGCTCGTACCAGTGGTCGGCCAGCGCGCCGACCGACACGCTCGCCGAACGGCTGCTGGCGTACTGGAAGAGCCAGGGCATCACGCGCGTCGGGCTGATCTACACCACCGACGCGAGCGGCCTCGACGGCGCGCACGCGATCCAGTCGGCCGCCGCGCACACGGGCGTTTCCGTGGTGGGACAAGCCAGCTACAGCCCCACCGCGGTGTCGGTGACGTCTCAGCTGCAGGCCACCACCTCGGGCAAGCCGCAGGCGCTGGTGGTCTGGAGCAGCGGGGCCGCCGCGGGTGTCGCGTTCAAGGGCATCGACCAGATGGGACTCAAGCTCCCGGTCGCCACCACCGACGGCAACCTCACCTACGCGTTCCTGCGCCGCATCGCCGACTACACGCCGGACACGCTGCTCATCCCGGCGACGCGCGACTTCTGGTTCCAGCAGCAGAACACCAGCACCGAAGTACAGCAGCTGGAACGCGCTTACCACGACGAGTTCCGCGCCCGCTACGGCGCCGACCCCGACTTCGGCCCCGGCGTCGCCTACGACGGCGTGCTGCTCGTCGCGCAGGCGCTGGAGAAGGCCCACGGCGACGTCGCCGGAACCCGTGACGCGCTGGAGAGCCTGCGCGGGGTCTCGGGTGTCGTCGGCACTTATTCGTTCGCCCGGGACAACCACCGCGGGATCGGCGCCGACGACGTCGGCATCGTGCGCGCGACCGGTGGCCGGCTGACCTTCGTGGGGAGATGAGCACGGCCATGTCCGGACTGATCCAGGTCATCGTCGGCGGCCTCGCCGACGGGGGCGTGTACGCGCTGATCGCGCTGGGCGTCTCGCTCGTCTACTCGATCAGCCGCATCATCAACCTCGCCCAGGGCGGGTTCGTGGTGCTCGCGGCGCTGCTGGCCGTGTCCATCCAGCAGTGGCTGGGTGTGCCGCCGCTGGTCACCGTGGTGATCGTGGTGCCGCTCTTCGCGTTGCTCATGGCCGTGGTGGAACGGCTGGTGATGGCGCCGGCCGCGGCCCGCGCGACGCCGGACCGGATGCTGCTGGTCACCGTCGGCCTGTTGCAGGCCATCGGCGGGCTGCTGCTGCTCGTGTGGGGCAACCTGCCGTACACGATGCAGCCGTTCAGCGGCGACACGGCGATCACGATCGGCGGGGTCCGCATCGTGTCGCAGTACCTGTGGATCATCGGCGCGCTCGTGGTGACGGTGGCGGCGCTGTGGTTCCTGGTGCAGCGCACGAGCCTCGGGCTGACCATGCGCGCGACGGCGAGCAACCCGGAAGCCGCCGCGCTGCAAGGGATCAACGTCGGGCGCATCCGGCTGATCGCGTTCAGCCTCGCCGGCGCGATGGCGGCGCTGGCCGGCACGACGGTCATCCCGGCGACGTTCCTCCAGTTCTCCACGGTGACGCCGTACGCGGTCGCCGGGTTCATCGCGGCGGTCGCGGGTGGCCTCGGCAGCACGGCCGGCGCGGTCGTCGGCGGGCTGGTTCTCGGTCTGCTGCAAGGACTTTTCAGCCGCTACACCAGCGGCGACCTCGCGCAGGTGATCGCGATGGCCGTGCTCATCGTGCTCCTGCTCGTGCGACCGACCGGGCTGCTGGGCAAGACGAGCGAGGTGCGCCGATGACGACGCAGGAAAAGACCACCCCCACGACCGCGGCCCGCCCGCAGGTCCGCCGTGGCCGGTCGCCGCAGCGGCTGGTCCTCGCGGCCGTCGCCGTGGTGGTCGCCCTCGTGCTGCCGCTGCTGGTCCCGGGCTGGCTGGGCCTGCTCGTGATCGCCGGGATCTTCTTCCTGATCGTGCTCGGGCTCAACCTGCTCATGGGGTACGCGGGCCAGGTCTCGCTGGGACAGACGCTGTTCATGGCGATCGGCGGCTACGGCGCGGGGCTGCTCACGCTGCGCTGGCACTGGCCGACGCTGGTGGCGATGATCGTGATGGCCGTGGTCTCGGCGGCGGTCGCGGCTGGGCTCGGCACGGTGTTCCTGAGGCTGCGCGGCTACTACCTCGCGCTGGCGACGCTGGGGCTGGCCGTGATCACCGAGTCGCTCGCGTCGGGGCTCACCGGGTTCACCGGCGGGCCCTCGGGGCTGGTCGGCGTGCCGAGCCTGCGCCTGGGCACGTTCGACGTGTTCAGCGACCAGGCCAACTACTACCTGTTGCTCGTGGTGTGCGGGCTCGGCGCGTGGTTCGTCGGCAACCTGCAGCGCTCCCAGACCGGGCGCGCGCTGTCGGCCATCGCCGCCGACCCCGCGGCCGCGACGATGCTCGGCATCAACGCGGCGCGCTACAAGACCAGCGCGTTCGTGGTCTCCGCCGTCTACGCCTCGCTCGGTGGCAGCCTCTACGCGTTCTACCTGCGGTTCATCTCGCCCGAGGTGGTCGGGGTGACGGTGGCGCTGAGCATCGTGATCATGCTCGCGCTGGGCGGCGCGCGCACGATCGTCGGGCCGCTGCTGGGCGCGCTCGTGATCCAGGGGCTGCCGGAGGTGGGGCAGAGCTTCGCGTCCTGGTCGCCGTTCGTGGCCGGGGTCGTGCTCATCCTCGTGATCACCTACCTGCCGCGCGGGATCTGGGGCGCGGTCAAGAAAGCGGTGCAGCGATGACCACCGAGACCCCGCTGCTGGCCGTGCACGGCCTCACCCGCCGCTTCGGCGGCGTGACCGCGGTCGACGACGTGAGCTTCACCGTCGCCCCCGGCACCGTGCGCGCGATCATCGGCCCCAACGGCGCCGGCAAGACCACGCTGCTCGACCTCATGACCGGGTTCACCGCGCCCGACGCAGGCCGCGTCGAGTTCGCCGGCCACGACATCACCGGCATCCGCCCGCACCGGCTGCCCGGGCTCGGCCTCGCGCGCACCTTCCAGTCCGCGCGGCTGGTGGGCACGCTGACCGTGCGCGAGAACGTGATGCTCGGCGGCTACCGCTTCACCCGGGCGCGGTTCCTCTCCGACGGCCTGCGCCTGCCGCGTACCCGCCGCGAGGAACGCGCGCTCGGCCGCCGCGCCGACGAGCTGCTGGAGTTCCTGGAGCTCGGCGCGTTCGCCGACAGCCTCGCGGGTGAGCTGCCCGCCGGGGCCCAGCGGCTGGTCGAGGTCGCACGGGGTCTCGCGGGCGGGCCGACGTTGCTGCTGCTGGACGAACCGGCGGCGGGGCTCGACGACACGGAGACCGGTGAGCTCGCGGCCGCGCTGCGGGCCGTGTGCGCGGGCGGCATCTCGCTGGTGGTGATCGAGCACAACATCGAGCTGGTCATGACCGTGAGCGACCACGTCACCGTCCTCGACGCCGGCCGCGTGATCGCCGACGACGTGCCGCAGCGCGTGCAGGCCGACCCGGCCGTGATCGAGGCCTATCTGGGAGTGAAGCCATGAACCTCACCGTGCGCGGCCTCGACGCCCGCTACGGCTCCACCCGCGTGCTGCACGACGTGTCCTGCGAGGTCCCCGACGGCAAGATGGTCGCGATGATCGGCGCCAACGGCGCGGGCAAGACCACGCTGCTCAAGTGCCTCGCCGGCCTGCACCGGCCGGCCGCCGGGGAGGTGACGCTGGGCGGCGAACCGGTCGCCGGGCTCGCCGCGCACGAGGTGGCGCGCCGCGGCGTGTGCCTGGTCCCGGCCGGGCGGCAGCTGTTCGGCGACCTCACCGTGGCGGAGAACCTGCAGGTCGGGCTGCACGGAACCGGGGTGCGCGGCACGGCGGTGACCGAGCGGCTGGAGCGCGTCTACGGCCTGTTCCCGATCCTGCGTGAGTTCGCCACCCGCCAGTCCGGGCTGCTGTCCGGCGGCCAGCAGCAGATGCTGGCCATCGCGCGGGCGCTCGTGCGGGAACCGAAGGTGCTGCTGCTCGACGAACCGTCGCTCGGCATCGCGCCCTTGCTGGTCACCGAGATCCTCGGCGTGCTGCAGCAGCTCGCGCGCGACGGCGTGACGATCCTGCTCGCCGAGCAGAACGCCGCCGCCGCGCTCGGCATCGCCGACCACGGCGTGGTGATGGAGAACGGCTCCATCACCCGCACCGACACCGCGGCGGCCCTGCTCGCCGACGACGACGTGAGCCGCCACTACCTCGGCACCGCCCGCGACGCCGTCGAGGTGGGGCACGCCCGCGCGTTGCCCGCCGGGTTGCGGGAACCGCTGCAGGCGTAAGACTGTCCACAGTAGATACTCAACGAGGAGCTCCCATGAAGATCGTGCTCGTCCACGGCGGGTGGCAGGGCGGCTGGGCGTGGGACGGCGTGGCCGAGCAGCTGCGCGCCGCCGGTCACGACGTGTTCGCGCCGACCCTGCGCGGGCAGGAGGACGGCGACGTCGACCGCTCCGGCATCACGCTCACCACCATGGTCGACGACCTGATCGGCCGGATCGAGGGCCAGGGTTTCGACCGGTTCGTCCTCGTCGGCCACAGCGGCGGCGGACCGGTGATCCAGCTCGTCGCGGAACGGCAGCCCGAACGCGTGGAGCGCACCGTGTTCGTCGACGCGTGGGTGCTGGCCGACGGCGAGTGCATCAACGACCTCCTGCCCGACGAGCTCGTCGGCGCGGTCACCGCGCTGGCCGGGCAGAGCAGCGACAACTCCGTGACGCTGCCGCCCGAGATGTTCCTGGGCGCGTTCCTGCAGGACGCCGACGAGGCGCTCGCCGCGAGCGTGGCCGCGCGGATCGTGCCGAGCCCGCTGGGCTGGCTCACCGAGCCCGTCCGGCTTTCGCGGTTCTTCACCTCGGGCGTGCCCAGCAGCTACGTTTTCCTGCAGCAGGACCAGGCCGTGCCGAAGACGGCCTACGAGCGGTCGGCGAACCGCCTGGCCGACCCGCGGATCGTCGAGTGCCCCGGCAGCCACGAGGCCATGCTCACGCACCCGGCGGAGCTCGCGAAGGCGCTGCTGGAGGCCACGGCGTGAGGCACCGCACCGGTTTCCTGGCACCGCTGTACTACGACGAGCTGCGCCCGGACCACGCACCGGCGCGCAGTGTCGTCCTCGTGCACGGCGGCAGCGTGACCGGTGCGTGTTATCTGTCCACTCCGGACGGCCGCCCGGGCTGGGCCCACACGTTCGCCGGGCACGGCCACCGGGTGCTCGTGCCGGACTGGCCCGGCACCGGGCGCAGCACGTCGCTGCCGCCGGACGAGGTCACCGGCGAGGTCGTCTGTGCCGCGCTGGGTGCGCTGCTCGACGACCAGGACGAGCCGGTGGTGCTCGTCGTGCACTCGATGTCCGGGCCGTTCGGGTTCCGCCTGCTGGCCACGCACGGGGACCGGATCGCCGCGCTGGTCGCGCTCGCGCCCGGCCCGCCCGGTGACATCCAGCCGGAGCCGGCCGTGCTGGAGGAGACCGCGGACGACGTCGAGATCCAGGGCCTGGCCCTGCGCTGGCGGCTCCCGAAGCGCGGCCTGTGGTGGCCGAGCGACGCGTTCGCCCGGGCGAAGATGATCGGCGCCAGCACGCGGTTTCCGGCCGACGCGGTGGCGACCTACAGCCGGCAGCTCGGCCCCATCCCCGCCGGGCTCCTTGCACAGCGCCAGAATCTGCGCGGCAGCCAGCTGCGCGGGGCCGGCCGCTTCGACGGCAAGCCCGTGCTGGTGCTCACCGGCGACCGCGACACGGACCACCCGCGTGCGGCCGACGCCGCCACCGCCGAGTGGCTGTCCGCGCACGGCGCCGACGTCACCTACCGCTTCCTCGACGATCCGGAGCACACGGGCAACGGGCACATGCTGATGAGCGAGGACAACAGCGAGGCGCTGGCGGAGCTCGTCATCGGGTGGCTGGCCGGGGTTTCCTGAGCCCGCCCGGTCTCAGGCGAAGCGCTGCGCGTCGGCTCCCGCGTACTGGGCCATGCGCGCGTCGAGCCTGGCGTGGTGCTCGATCCGGTCGATCAGCTCGGGCAGCAGGGAGCCGGGGAACACGCACGTGGCCTCGTCGGCCCGGATTCCGGTGCGGGCCCGGCTGAGCGCGCACCCGACGCTGGCGGCGACCCGGCCCTGCTGGGCCATCGCGACGATGTGGCACTGCGGTTTGCCCTCGACCGGCAGGTCCGGCACGGCGTCCTTGACCGTCATGAGGCCGCGGGCGTTGGTGCGGATCAGCACGACGTCGGGGGTTTCGGTGACCGAGCCGAGCGGGGCGTAGTGCACCGACTCCGTGCGTTCGGCGACCACGGGCAGCGTCACCACGTCGTCGTGACCGACCCAGCCGGCTTCGAGCAGCGCTTGCACGTCGTCGTTGGCCGCGACCTCGTCCAGCGTGCGGAAGCCGTGGGTGAGGCTGCCGACGCTGCAGTTGGCGTGGTCGGCCGCGTAGGTGGTGACCGGCGCCTGTGCGCCCTGGATCCAGAACACGCAGCCGGCGGGGACGGCGCCGGTGCGGCCGTGTTCGTTGGCCGGTGCCGGCGGGAGGCCGGACTCAGCAGCAGGCGCAGGGTGGCCGGGGGATCGATCCGCCGCCGAACGGAAGGTCAAGGCGACCGGCGGCGCCGCCAGGTGCAGCACCTTGGTCAGCCGGGCGGCGAGTGCCGGCCAGTCCGGAGTGGACACCGGGGTCGACGAGCTGGAGCCGGGGGTGGACATCGTGGCCTCGTTCCGTGCCGATGGGGATGGTGGTGGCAGTCGGTGGAGCTGGGAAGACCTGGAGCTCGTGGTCGCCGATGACGAGGTCGACCTCGATGGTGTGGCGGTCGAGCGCGCGCCAGCGTTCGTAGGGCGCGCCGTCGCAGCGCAGCACGCAGGTGGCCGTGTCGGCGAGCTGCGAGACGCGGAACGTGGTCGCGCGGCCCCGGTGTGACGACGTGGCCGCGTACGTGCCGATGTGCAGGATGCCGGTTTCGCCCTCGTTGTACGCCATGTCGATGCCGAGGTACGGGAAGTCCACTTCGGACACCGTGGGCTGGTCGAACTTCGCCAGGTTCGGCTCGGTGAACACGCGCGACCACGCCCCGGGCCCGCCGATCTCGGCCATCATCAGCAGCCCGTTGAGCTGGCCGCGGGGGAACGGCTCGTCGAGCCCGAAGCCCCAGCCGAAGTCGTCGGCCGCGGAGCCGAAGAAGCCGGGCCGGAAGTGCTCTTCCGCGTAGGCGTCGAGGTTCGCGAACGTGACGTAGTCGCCGAACTCGCGCGCCAGCACGATGCCCAGCAGCAGGAACCGCGGGTCCGGCAGGGAACGCACCGGGCGCGTCGGGTCGCTCCAGCCGATCTTGTCGACGGCGGTGCGGTACAGCGCTTCGGCCAGCACGGGGTTCTGCGGCAGCATGTACACCGCGATCGAGAGCCCCGACGTCGGGCCGGCGCGGTGGACGTAGTCGGCGAGCGGGTCGTAGTAGAGCGCGGTCCACTCGACGGTGCCGCCCGCGGTCATGCCGAGGTACCGCTGCCGCAGGATCTCGACCCAGTTGTCGTAGACCCAGTGGTCGCCGCCGCCGGTGAGGATGTCGTGCATCCGCAGGCCCAGCCCGGCCGCGCTGAGGCAGTACGGCCAGATCTTGGTGTTCTCGCAGTGCGGGCCCTCGGGGCGTTCGGTCCACTGGCGGGTGAGCAGGGCGTTGATGCCGTCGTGGGTCCAGGAGTACGTGGTGTCGTCGAGGCCGGCGACGCTGAACGGCTCGTTCCACTTCCGGTCGCGCGAGACGTAGCCGTGGAAGCCGAGCAGCAGGTTGAGCCAGCCCTTGAAAAACAGGTTCCCCTCGGCGCCGACGGGATCGGGGGCGAGGCCCCACGGTTCGACACCGTTGGCCGTCCAGCCGGGCATGTCGTACTCGCCGGCCAGGTGGCGGGGGAGCCAGAGCTTGATGAACTCCTCCGGGTAGTGGGCCCGGTCGGGGTCGTGCCCGATCTGGGTGAGCCAGTCGATGGCCGCCCAGTGCGTGGTGTGGCGGCTGAGCAAGCCGTCCATGATGTCGACGTACACCTCGCGCCAGGCGGGTGTCACGTCGGCCATCATCGGTACGGCGTAACTGGACTCGGAGAGGTCGAAGCGGGCGAAGTTCAGCACGGGCGGGGTGCTCTTGTCGTCCCACCACGGCGCGGGCCGGCCGCTCGAGGACCAGTCGTCCGGGGTCGTGGCCTTGCGGTGCAGGAACCGGAGCCAGCCGCGGGCGCGCCGGCCGAGCCGGTGATCGTCACCCATGGTCCGCTCCCTTCACCACTCGCGTTTGTACCACGGTTTTTCCGGCTTCTCCGTGGCCTTCTTCCCGGCGCGCCACCGCGGTCAACCGCCCGCGTAACCTGGGTTACTCGTGCCTTTGCCCGCCGGTGGCCGGCGTGTTTCTCTTCATGGCGACGTGCTGCTCTTGTCGGCGTTCAAGGAGGAACGAGATGAGTGTGTACATGCTGGCCGGGACCAACGTCCACGACCCCGAGGGCCACCAGGCCTACATCCGGGCCGCCACCGACAGCCTCGCCGGGTTCGACGCTTCGATCAAGGCTCTCTGCGACGACAACAAGACCGTCGAGGGCCGGGAGTCCCCGGGCCGGCTGATCCTCATCGAGTTCTCGAGCCGGGCCGAGTTCGACCGCTGGTACGAGTCGGAGACCTACACCGGCGTGCGGCCGTTGCGCCACGCCACGGCGGAAACCGACCACCTGTGGGTCACCGCGGACGCGTGAGGACCACGGCTCGCGAACGGGGAGCACCGGTGAAGGCTTCACAACGAGAACGCAGCGCGCGCGCCTGGCAGGCGAGCCCGCTCGCCGAGCTGCCGGGCGAGGTTCGCGACGCCTTGCTGGCCTCGTCGGTGGTGGTCGGGGTGCCGGCCGGGCAGAGCATCGGCGAAGCCTACGCCGGGCCCACGTTCGCTCTCGTCCACAGTGGACATGTGCGCGTGCAGCTGGTGACGGCGGACGGGCGCACGGCCACCATCCGCTACGCCGGCGAAGGCCAGATCCTCGGCCTGCCCTCGGCGATCGCCGGCACCACCCCGTGGACCGCCTACGCCGTGACCGACTGCGAGCTCACGATGATGAGCGGCGCGCTGCTGCGCGAGCTCGCCTCCGCGGACGCGGCCATCGCGTGGCACCTGGCCGGGCAGCTGGCGCAGATCTCGTTCGAGGTCATCGACGTGCTGGGCGGCAACATCTTCGAGCCCGTGCTGCAGCGCGTGTGCCGGCACCTGCTCGAGCTCGCCGAGCGCACCGACGAGGGGCTCGTGGTGGCGACCGACCAGCACGAGCTGGCGCAGTCGATCGGCTCGGTGCGGGAGGTCATCGCGCGGGCGCTGCGGACGTTGCGTGAGCAGGGCCTGATCGAGCGGACGCCCGCCGGGCTTCGGCTCGTCGATCCCGCCCGGCTGCACGAGATGGCCGCGGGCCACGGAGAACCGACCAAAGGCTGACGGGCCTTTCGGTGTAGTGGAAAGGAAATCTTCATGACCGATGCGACGATGTCCCTCGGGGACGTCACCCTCGACCGGGTCGACGAGTGGACCGGCAAGCTGTTCACGCGGCCCGACCTGCTGCCCGACTCGGACCGGCAGGCGTGGGAGGCGGAGCGGGGCTGGCTCGAACCGGACTTCTGGTCGCCGGACTCGGAGGACGCGTGGTTGTGCGCGCAGAGCTTCCTCGTCCGCAGCGGCGGCCGGACGATCCTGGTCGACACCGGGATCGGCAACGCGAAACCGCGTCCGGGCGTGCCGCCGTTCGACCACCTCGACACCGGCTACCTCGACAATCTCGCCGCGCTGGGCACCCGGCCCGAGGACATCGACCTGGTCGTGTGCACGCACCTGCACCCCGACCACGTCGGCTGGAACACCACGCTGGAGGACGGCGAGTGGCGCCCGACGTTCCCGAACGCCACGTACCTGCTGCCCAAGGTCGACTTCGACTACCTGGCCGAGATGGCGAAGTCCGCCGACGCACCGGACCCGTTCGGCTACGTGACCACGTTCCACGACAGCGTGCTGCCGGTCGTGCAGAACGCGAAGTCCCAGCTGTGGGACGGCGAAGAGCACGTGATCGACGACGCGCTGCGGCTCGTGGCGTCTCCGGGGCATTCGCCCGGGGCGTGCGTGGTCACCATCTCGTCGGGCGGCGAGCACGCGCTGCTCGCCGGTGACCTCGTGCACCACCCGATGCAGATCCTGGACCCGGGGCAGCGCAACGCACTCGACGCCGACGGCGAAACGGCGGCGCGGTCGCGCACCCGGCTGCTCGGGTGGGCGGTGGAGAACTCCGCGCCGGTGTACGGCGGGCACTTCCCGGGTGGGCGGGGTGCGCGGATCAGCAACGCCGGCGGTGCGTTCCGCATCGATTCCTGGACGTCGCTCTGAGACGTGCCGCTTCGGTGGCAGGAATGTTTTTCGATTACTAATCCGGCCAAAAGTAGGCCGACCCCTACGCGGCACGTAACTGTTGCCACGAAGCCATTCGGCCGTGACTGTGGTCGGATTAGTATCAATCGAAACAGTGCCAGGGGGGTCGCAGCTGGATCGTTTTTCCCGAATCCCTGAGGGAGTATCGCTGTGCCTGGATCGACGAAGCTCCACGGTTGGCATCTGATCACGACTGTCGCCGCCTTGACCATTTTCGCCGAGGGGTACGACATCGTCGTCTTCGGCGCCGTTCTGCCCGGGCTCCTGGTGGAGCCCGGGTGGAACCTCTCCACATCGGCCGCCGGGCTGATCGGGAGCGCCACCTACCTCGGCATGCTCATCGGCTCTGTCGCGAGTGGACGGTTCGTCGACCGCTTCGGCGCCCGGCGAATCCTCCTGACGATGACGGTGTTCCTCGCTCTGGCGGTGGCGGCCTGTGCGGTCGCGCGGTCGCCGATCGAGCTCGGCGTGTTCCGGTTCGTGCTGGGCCTGGCCGTGGGCGGCAACATCCCGGCCGCGATCATGGCGGCCCGCGTCTCCGCTCCGTCCGCGAGGATGAACCTGGCGCTGACGTGGATCAGCTCCGGCATCCTCGGCGGCGGCGGCGGCGCGTCGCTGATCGCCATCCCCGTGCTGCCGACCCTCGGCTGGCGGGCCCTGTTCTGGATCGGGGCGGGGATTTCCCTGGTGGCCTTGGCCGCCACCGCGCTGGTCATCCCGAAACACCCGGCCGCGGGCGGCGTCCGACCTGCGAAGGTCCGGTTCGCCCAGGTCATGACGGCCCGGCACCGGCGCCTGCTGATCGCCTGCATCCTCGCGACGACCGCGAACATGCTGGTGTGGAACGGGATGTCGACCTGGCTCACGACGTCCATGAAGGAACTCGGCTACACCTTGACGTCGTCGCTGCAGTTCAGTCTCGTGCTGACGGTCTCGGCGCTGATCGGTTCGCTGGCGTTCGGGCTCTTCGCCGACCGGGCCGGTGCCCGGACCGCCGGGCTGCTGTCGACGGGGCTGGGGCTGATCGGGCTGCTGGGCTGCGTCGTCGGCGCGAGCACGCCGGGGATCGCGTGGATCGCGGTGGCCCTGCTGGGCGCCGGCGCGGGCTCGACCACGACGATGATCGGCAACGTGGTGGCCATCGGCGTGCCCGCTCCCGTGCGGGGCACCGCTTTCGGCCTCAACAACGGCCTCGGCCGCGTCGGGGCGATCTTCGGGCCGCTGACGGGCGGCTGGATCATCGGCGCGACGGTGGGCCCGGCGTGGTTCTTCGCCTTCTGCGCGCTGGTGCTGGTGTTGTGCGCGGCGGCCCTGGCGCTGGTTCCCCGGCCTGGTGCGCCCGCTGACGGTGCTTCCGTGACACCGCACGGAGACGCGGACCGGCAGGACATTCCCGCGGCGCAGTAGGAAAACGGGTGAGGGGCGGTGCCGGGTCCGGCACCGCCCCTCACGTGTCCGCACAGCTGCGCACCCGCCGAGCTTCCGGTCACCGCGCAGGTGAACGCAAGTCACAGACGAACCCCCGTTCGCGGAGCACCATCGCCTGGACGACGACGTTTGGAGGCGGTGATGACCGGACCACTAGTGGACGCGGCGCTCGCCGCGCTCCGGGCCGGCGCGCTCGTGCTGCTGGTGGACGACGACGATCGCGAGGCCGAAGGCGATCTCGTCGTGGCCGCCGAGCACGCGGACCCGGCCGTGGTGAACACGATGATCACCCACGGGCGCGGCCTGCTGTGTGTGGCCGTCGACGGAGCCACCACGGATCGGCTGCGGCTGCGGCCCATGGTGAGCCGCAACGACGCCCCGCACCACACCGCGTTCACGGTCTCGGTCGACATCGCCAACGGCGGCACCGGGATCTCCGTGAAGGACCGCAGCGCCACGCTCAAGGCCATCGCCGATCCCGGCAGCCGGCCCGAGGACTTCGTGCGGCCCGGCCACATCTTCCCGCTGCGCGCCGACCCGGGCGGCTCGTTCGCCCGGCGCGGCCACACCGAAGCGTCGCTCGACCTGGTCACGCTGGCCGGGCTGCGGCCCGCCGCGGCGATCTGCGAGGTCCTCGACGAGGCCGGCGAGCCCGCGCGCCGGCCGTACCTGACCGCGCTGGCGCAACGTCTCGGGATCCCGATCCTCGACGTCGCCGACGTGATCGCCCACCGCGCCCACCAAGGCGTGACGCGGGTGGTCGAGACCGTGCTGCCCTTGCCGGAAGGGCGGTTCCGCACCCTCGGCTACCGCGACGTGCTCGGCGGCGAACACCTGGCCCTCGTCCTCGGCGAGCCCGCCGGGCACGACGACGCACCGGTCGCCGTGCACGTCGAGTGCGTGCTCGGCGAAGCCCTCGGCTCCCGGCTCTGCGGGTGCGAGGACCAGCTCCACACGGCGCTGCGCCGGGTCGCCGACGCCGGCCGCGGCGCCGTGCTCTACCTGCGCCCCGGCGCCGCCGTCGGCCCGGCCCGCCGGCTGCGCGGCCCCCTGGCCACCCACCAGGCCCTCGACCCCCACGACGAGTGGCTCAGCGCCGGGATCGCCCGCGATCTCGGCCTGCGCCTCCCCGTTCCCTCCGAAGCTGCGAAAGGACCACACGCATGCTGACCCTCACCGACGAGACCACCGGGACCACCGTGTCCGACGGGGTGGTTCTCGACGTCACCACCACCGGCTCGGGCCCCACGGCGTTGCTGCTGCACGGCGTCGAAGGCGTGCGCGACGACCGGGGCTTCGCCGAGCACCTCGGCGCGACCAACACGGTGCTCGCCCCCAGCCACCCCGGCTTCGACCTCTCGCCCCGGCCCGAGTGGCTCGACAGCGTCGAAGACCTCGCCTACGTCTACCTCGACTGGCTGGACCGGATCGGCGCGCACGACGTGACGCTGGTCGGCTGCCAGTTCGGTGGCTGGCTCGCCGCGGAGATCGCCATCCGCTCCACCGCCCGGCTTTCGCGCGTGGTGCTGGTCGACCCCGTGGGCATCAAGACCGGTGGCCCGACCGACCGGGAGATCGCCGACGTCTTCCACCTCACGCGCGAAGAGCTCGACGCGCGCACCTTCCACGACCCGGCCGCCGGCCCGGGCGACCTCACCGCGGCCGAGCGCGACACCGTGCTGCGCATCGCCCGCAACGAGGAAGCCCTGGCCTGCTACGGCTGGGAGCCCTACCTGCACAACCCGCGCCTGCGCCGGTGGCTGCACCGCATCGACGTGCCCACCCTGGTGGTGTGGGGCGGTTCGGACCGCATCGTGACCCCGGACTACGGCCGCGCGTTCGCCGAGGCCATCCCCGGCGCGCGGTTCGAGGTGCTCCCGGGCGCGGGGCACCGGCCCCAGGTCGAACGCCCCGCCGAACTGGCCGAACTCATCCGCGACTTCTCGCGCTGACCCGATTTCGGAGACGATCCCATGGAATTCTGGCACTTCAGCGAAACCGCCTACCCGTACCTGCCCCCGGAGGACACCTACGAGTCCGTCCGCGTACAGCTGCCCAACGGCGTGATCGACCCGGAGCGTGCGGCGCAGCTCTGGGACCGTTACCTCGCCGAGTGGCAGGTGGCGGACCAGGCCGGCCTGAACGTGATGATCAACGAGCACCACCAGACGGCGACCTGCCTCGACCCGGCCGCCCCGGTGATCGCCGGCGTGCTGGCGCGCACCACCGAGCACGCCCGCATCCTGATCCTGGGCAACCCCATCGCCAACCGCAAGGACCCCGTCCGCGTGGCCGAGGAGATGGCGCTGGTCGACGTGCTCAGCCGCGGCCGGCTGGAAGTCGGCTTCGTGCGCGGGGTGCCGTACGAGGTTTCGGCGGTGAACAGCAAGCCGGTGATGATGAGCGAGCGGATGTGGGAGGCGCACGACCTCATCCTCAAGGCGTGGACGACGCACGACGGCCCGTTCAATTGGGAGGGCCGGTTCTTCCAGCAGCGCCACGTGAACATCTGGCCGCGCGCCTACCAGCAGCCGCACCCGCCCGTGTGGGTCACGGCGATGACCGCGCCCAGTGCCGCCCGGATCGCGGAGAACGGCCACGTGATCGCGTCGTTCCTCACCGGCTTCGACGGCACCCGGAAGGTCTTCGACGCCTACCGCGCCAAGTGCGCGCAGCTGGGCCGGCCGGTCCCCGGTGACGACCGCTTCGCCTACGCCGCCCTGGTCTACACGGGACAGACGGACGAGGAAGGCCTGGCCGGGGCGGAAAAGCTGATGTGGTACGTCAAGGCCAACAAGGTGCCGTTCCACCACGTGCAGCCGCCGGGGTACACGCCGTACTTCGTGCGCGCGGCGGGGCTGGCCGGGGAACGCTCGGCCTACGACTTCAACACCATGACGCTGCAGGACATGATCGACGGCGGGATCGTGTTCGCCGGCAGCGCCGACACGGTGCGCGGGCAGATCGAGCGGTTCTACGAGCGCGTCGGCGGCTTCGGGCACCTGCTGCTCATGGGCCAGGCCGGGTTCCTGGAGCACGAGGAGACGGTGCGCGGCATCGAGACGTTCGCCAGTGACGTCAAGCCGAAGCTCGCCGGGCTGTCGACGGCGGCCGCGGGGGCGGGCCGTGGCTAGCGGCGGCGTCGGCGCGGACGAGCTGCGCCGGAACTGCGGGGCGTGGCCGACCGGCGTCGCCGTGGTGACGAGCGCCGGGCCGGACGGCGCGCCCGTCGGCCTCGCGGTGAACTCGTTCACCTCGTTGTCGCTCGACCCGCCGCTGGTGCTGTTCTGCGCCGCGCTGTCGTCCACGACGTGGCCGCACATCCGGTCCGCCGGCCGGTTCCTGGTGCAGATGCTGGCCGCCGACCAGCACGACGTCGCCCGCGTGTTCGCACGCTCCGGCGGCGACAAGTTCGGGGGCCTGGCCTGGCACCGGCGCGACGGGCTGCCCGAGCTCGACGGGATCGCGGCGGTGCTGAGCTGCTCGATGGACGGCGTGTACGCCGGCGGCGACCACGAGATCGCCGTCGGCCGCGTCGAAGCCGTCGAGACGTTCGGCCGCCGGCCGCTGGTGTTCCACGACGGCGACATGCACGCCCTGCCGCTCGCCCGGGCGAGCTGAGCCGAGGAGACGGTGTGAACTCGATCAGGTTCTGCGTCCTGCCGGTGTCCGATGTGGCCACTTCGAGGGCCTTCTACGCCGCGCTCGGCTGCGTCGAGCGCGGGGTCGACGGCGATCGGTGGGCCGGGGTGTCCTCCGACCACGTGGCGCTTTTCCTGTGCGGCCCGGCCGATCCGAAACGTCCGGCCCAGCCCGCGTTCGCCGTGCTGGTCGACGATCTGCCGGCCGCGCTGGCCCAGGCGCTCGCGGCCGGTGGGCGGACGTTGCCGGGCGACGACGGGCACGTCCGGCTGACCGATCCGGACGGCAACCACGTGATGCTGATCGAACGGGGAACGCCTCCGGGCTGACGCGGTTGCGCCGAAGCTCCTGCCCGGCCGATGTCCACTGTGGCCCGACCAAGCCCGAACCCTTTTATCCGACAAGGAGAACCACCATGTCGTCCGTCCTCATCACCGGCGCGTCCAAGGGCATCGGCCGCGCCATCGCGATCGAGCTGGCCGGGCGCGGGCACCGCGTGATCGCCACCGCGCGCCGTCCGGAGGCGCTCGCCGACCTGCCCGTCGACCAGCGCCTGCGCCTCGACGTGACCGACCAGGAAAGCGTCGACGCGGCCATCCGCGAAGCCGGCGAGATCGACGTCGTGGTCAGCAACGCCGGGGAAAGTGTCCGCGCGCCACTGGAAAGCGTGCCGCTCGACGAGGTCGCGCGGCTGTTCGAGCTCAACACGCTGGGCGCGCTCCGGGTGGTGCAGGGCGTGCTGCCGGCCATGCGCGAGCGGGGTTCGGGCCGGCTGGTGTTCGTCTCCAGCATCCAGGGCCGGATGGTGCTGCCGATGATCGGCCCGTACGGCGCGACCAAGTGGGCGCTGGAGGCGCTCGCCGAGACGCTCGCCATCGAGACCGGCCACTTCGGCATCCGGGTGAGCCTGGTGCAGCCGGGCGCGGTCTCCTCCGGCGGCGGCGAACGCGCCAAGGTGCACGTGAAGGACGACGACCCCTATTCGGGGCTGTACCGGCAACTCCCCGTGCTGCGCGGTGAGGTCGTGACGCCGGAGTCGGTGGCTGCGACGGTCGCCGACACCATCGAGCAGCCCGAGCCGCCGCTGCGCGTCCCCGCCGGTGCGCCGGCGAAGCAGGTGCTGGAGGCGCGGAAGGTGGCGCCGGAGGACAAGCCGTTCGTGGCCGTGCCCCTCGACTGGTAACCGCCCGTCGGCGGGTGGTCAGCCGCGCGACGCCGGGATCGGCTCGAGGAGCCGCCGCGGGACGTTGAGCGCGGCGGACACCGGGTCGAGCTCGGCGCCGGTCGGCGTGAAGCCGGGGCCGGGTTCGATGCGGGTGTCGGCGGGCGCGACGAGCTCGCCGCACTTCTCGCACCGGCCCTCGTGGTCGAGCAGCGCGCCGTCCGCGTCGTGGCGCAGCGCGCGCTTCACCCCGGCCGGCGAGTAGAAGTCGTCACCCCAGTTGATGAGCGAGCGGACGATCGGCCACAGGGCGACGCCTTTGTCGGTGAGCACGTACTCGACGGTGCCAGCGCTCTCGTCGCGGGTGAGCACGCCTTCGCGGACGAGGAGCTTCAGCCGGGCCGTCAGCACGGCGCGGGGGATGCCGAGCTGGGTCGCGAAGTCCCCGAAGCGGCGGACGCCGTAGAACGCGTCGCGCACGATGAGCAGGGTCCACCGCTCACCGACGATCTCCAGGGCTCGCGCCAGGGAGCAGTTGCGGTCCGCGTAGGTACTGGGAAGGGACATACGGGCAGTCTACTCCGCCAGTTCGCTCACTGAACTGGAGTTGTGCTACAGTCGGCCGCAGTTCATTGACTGAACTGCGTTTGCCTCTGTTGCTCACCCTCTGTCTGATCCCAGGAGAACCGGCGATGTACCAGTTCCTCGTTTCCTTCACCGTCCAGCCCGGCCACCGCGACGACTTCGTGCGCGTGGCCCGCAAGACCGGCGTCGACTCCCTGGCCAACGAGCCCGGCTCGATCCGCTTCGAGGTCATCGCGGACGAGGAGAACCCGGACGTCTTCTACCTCAACGAGGTCTACGCCGACGTCGAGGCGTTCAACACCCACGCCCAGGGCCCGTACTTCGGCGCGTTCTTCGCCGAGGCGAGCACCTACGCCGAGGGTCCCGTGTGGCTCATGAAGGGCAACCGGGTCGACGACAAGGCCGCCGTCTGAGTCTGCGCGCAGGACCGGCGGAAGGGCGGGATCGGTGAACGACGGTCAGCGCACCGGGTTGCTGGACCTGGTGCTGGAAACGCACGGCGGCCGCGAGCAGTGGAGCAGAGCGCGGACGATCCGGGCGCACCTGCACATGGTCGGTCCCACGTGGACGGGCCTCGGCCAGGAGAAGACGTTCGCCGGCGTCGACCTGGCCGTCGACGTGCACCGGCAGCGCACGGTGTTCGCCGACTTCACCGGCCGCGGGCTGCGCGGGGTGTACACGCCCAAGCGCGTCACGATCGAAGACGCCGACGGTGCCGTGCTCCAGGAGCGCCGCACGCCGCGCGAGTCCTTCCCGCCGCGTGCCCGCGGGATGAAGTGGGACGCGTTGCACGCCCTGTACTTCGCGGGGTACGGCATGTGGAACTACCTCACCAACCCGCACCTGCTGACGTTGCCCGGCGTGCGGACCGAGGAGCTCGAGCCGTGGCGGGGCGGCGGCCACCACTGGCGGCGGCTGCACGTCACGTTCCCCTCGCACCTGGCCACGCACAGCACGCGGCAGACGTTCTACTACGACGAACGCGGCCTGCAGCGCCGCGTCGACTACGCGCCCTACGTGCTCGGCAACCTGCCCGCGACGCACCACACGGAGGCGCACCGACGGGTTTCCGGCCTGGTGTTCCCGACGCACCGCTACGTGCTCCCCATCGTGGACGGAAAGCCCGCGTCCCGGCCGACCATCATCGTCGACTTCAGCGACCTCGCCGTCGAGTTCTCCGGCGAAGCACTGTCCTTCGAGGGAGGGCGAGAGTGAACACCAAACCGTACGCGGAGAAGAAGTTCGCCGAGATCGACGGGGTGCGCATGGCGTACCTCGACGAGGGCGAGGGCCCGGCCATCGTGTTCCAGCACGGCAACCCGACCTCGTCCTACCTGTGGCGCAACGTGATGCCGCACCTGGCGGGCCAGGGCCGGCTGATCGCGTGCGACCTCGTCGGCATGGGTGACTCCGGCCGGCTGGAACCGTCGGGCCCCGACCGCTACTCCTACTTCGAGCAGCGGGAGTACCTGTTCGCGCTGTGGGAGCACCTCGACCTCGGCGACGACGTCGTGTTCGTGGTGCACGACTGGGGTTCGGCGCTCGGCTTCGACTGGGCGTACCAGCACCAGGACCGGGTCGCCGGGATCGCGTACATGGAGTCGATCGTGGCCCCGATGACGTGGGCCGACCGGCGGGAGTCCTTCCGCGGCACGTTCCAGGGTTTCCGCTCTCCGCGAGGGGAAGCGATGATCCTCGACGGCAACGCGTTCGTCGAGCAGGTGCTGCCGGGCGCGGTCCTGCGCGAGCTGAGCGACGAGGAGATGGCGGTCTACCGTGCGCCGTACCGCACGCCGGGGGAGAGCCGCCGGCCCACGTTGAGCTGGCCGCGCCAGCTGCCCATCGAGGGTGAGCCGGCCGACGTGGTGGCGGTGGTCGAGCGGTACGGCCGATGGCTGGCGACCTCGGCCGTGCCCAAGCTGTTCGTCAACGCCGAACCCGGCGCCATCCTCGGCTCCCGCCAGCGGGAGTTCTGCCGGGCCTGGCCCAACCAGACGGAAATCACGGTGCCCGGCATCCACTTCGTGCAGGAGGACAGCCCGGACCTGATCGGCTCCGCGGTCTCGGAGTTCGTCCGCGACCTGTCCCGATGACTTCCCGTAGTGCGAAAGGTGTTGCAGTGTCCCACGACGACAGGCTGTTCCTGATCACCGGCGCGACCGGCAAGACCGGGGGCGGCGCGCTCAAGCTGCTGCTCGAAGGCGGCCACCGCGTCCGGGCGATGGTCCATCGCGACGACGACCGCTCCCGCGCGCTGGCCGAGGCCGGTGCCGAGGTGGTCGTGGCCGACCTGCACGACCTCGACGGCATGACCACCGCGCTGCGGGGCGTCACCGGCGCGTACTTCTGCCACCCGATCCTGCCGGGCCTGGTGGAGTCGACCGTGATCTTCGCGCAGGCCGCGACCGAGGCCGGGGTGCGCTCGGTGGTGAACATGTCCCAGATCTCGGCCCGCCGGGAGGCCGGCAGCAACGCCGCGCGCCAGCACTGGCTGTGCGAACGGCTGCTGGACCGGACCGACCTGCTCACCACCCACATCCGCCCGACGTTCTTCGCCGAGTGGCTGAAGCTGTGGTGGGAGAAGCGCGACGGCGAGGGCTACTTGCGCCTGCCGTTCGGCGAGGGCCGCCACGCGCCGATCGCGTCGGCCGACCAGTCGCGCGTGATCGCCGCGCTGCTCCTGCAGCCCGAACCGCACAACCGCGCGGCGTACTCGTTGCACGGCCCGGTCGAGATGAACCACCACGACATCGCCAAGGCCATGGCGGCCGAGCTGGGCCACCCGGTGCACTACGAGCCGATCAGCGTCGAGGAGTTCGCCGCTTCGGGGCTGCAGCGGGGCACCGACGCGCACCTCGTGCAGCACCTGTCGAACGTCGCGATCGACTACCGCAACGGCGTGTTCTCCGGCACGAACGACGTCGTCGAGAGGGTCGGCGGACGGCCGCCGCTCTCGGTCGAGGAGTTCGTCCGGGCGAACCGCGCCGACTTCGTGACCAGCGGGCCGCGTTTCGTTCCCGCTCCGTGACGGGGGCGATCTCGTCCGAGCTGCCTGGCTTCTCCCTGGCTTGGCCGGCCGGTGAGCGGTTCGGCATCGCGGCCGCGCCGGGCGGCCTGGCGCTCGTGCAGGACCTGCTGAACACGCGGCCGAGCCCGGCGAAAGGGTTCGTCGATCTGCTGTCCACAGTGGCCTCGGCGCAGCGCTGGGCGGCCGCGGCGATGGCGGAGTGGGCGGCAGCCGGAGGCCATCGCCGACGTCGGGTGCGGCTGCGGACCGCGGATGTCGGCGAACTCCGTCAGTTGCGCGAACAGCTCGCGGCCGTTGTGCGGACCGACGGCGAGCCGGTGCTGCCCGCGTTGTCCGGGCTGACGGTCGCCGCGGGCACCGCCCCCGACGGCCGGCTGGACCTCGAACCGGCCGGGAGCGGCTGGCAGCTCGTCGGCGGTGCGATGCTGCTCGAGATCCACCGCGCCGACGGGCTGGACGAATGGCGGCGCCTGAAGACCTGCCGCAGCTCGGCGTGCCCGATCGCGTTCTACGACCGGTCCCGCAACAACAGCCGCGTCTGGCACGACGTCAAAGTCTGCGGCAACATCGCCAACCTGCGGGCTTCCCGCGCCCGGCGCCGGCGGATTGCGCCGTGAGCCGGTCCATTCGCGACAGCCGGGGGAGGCTACGCCCGCCGCGTCCGCTTGGCCTCGCGGGAGATCCGCGCCTCGGTGTCCGCCATGGTCACGTCGTGGCCCGCCGCGCAGCGCACGGCGGCGAGGAGCGGTTCCCCGCAGCCGGCGTGCACCAGCTCGACACCGCCGGCCGGGCCGGCCAACGTGGCGCCCCAGCTCATCATCGCGACCACCACGGGGAACAGCGAGCGGCCCCGCTCGGTCAGCACGTACTCGTGGCGGGTGCGCGACCCGGGCTCGCGGTAGGGCTGCTGGCGCAGCAGGCCGTCGTCCACGAGCTGCTTGAGCCGCTTCGCCGCGACGGCGTCGCTCAGCCCGGTGCGCCGGGTGAGCTCGTCGAAGCGCCGGCCGCCGTAGAACGCCTCGCGCAGCAGGATCATCGCCGACCGCGTGCCGACGAGCTCCAGCGCGCGCTCGATCTTGCACCAGCCCTCGGCGGTCCACGCGTCGCGGTCGACGAACCCGCCGACCCGCGTCACGACGGGAAGGTCCGCCTCGGGCTCCTGTGTGTGTGCCATGACCGACACTGTACCTGTCTAGCGTTCACCATAGTCAGGCTGCTAGCGTGCTGGCTATGTCTTTGGAAAGTCAGCAGGTGGCCATGACCAGGTCAGGGGCCGCGAGACCCGGAACCGAAGCTCCCTCGCGCGGCCGGTGGTGGGCCCTGGCGGTGGTCTGTCTCGGCGTGATGATGGCGTTCGTCAACGTCTCGTCGATGATCTCCGCACTGCCGGCCATCCAGTCCGATCTGCACACGTCGTCGGCTCAGCTGGTGTGGGTCAGCAGCGCGTACACGCTCGTCGTGGTGAGCCTGGTGCTCACGGCGGGCACGCTGGGCGACCTGATCGGCCGCCGCGCCGTGTTCCTCGCCGGGGTGGTGGTGTTCGCCGCGAGCAGCGCCCTGGCGTTCTTCTCCGACAGCGCGGGCCTGCTGATCGCGGCCCAGGCACTCATGGGCGTCGGCGGCGCCGCGATCCTGCCCGCCAGCCTGTCGATCGTCAGCCATTCCTTCACCGATCCGCGCGAACGCACGAGCGCGATCAGCGTGTGGGCGAGCTGTTCGGGGCTGGGCCTGGCGATCGGGCCGCCGGTGGCGGGGATTCTCCTCGACGACTCCAGCTGGCACGCGGTGTTCCTGACCAACGTCGTGCTCGGCGTCGTCGCGATCGCGCTGACGCCGGTGCTGGTGCCGGAGAGCAAGCACCCGACCCGGCGGCTCGACCCGGCCGGCGTGGTGCTGGGCACGATCGTCGTCGCGTCGGCGACCTACGCGATCATCGAAGGCGGGTCCGTCGGCTACGCGGCCGCACAGATCATCGCCGTCTATGTGGTTTTCGCGGTGTCGCTCGCGGCGTTCGTCCGCGTCGAGCTGCGGCACCACGACCCGATGCTGGACCTGCGGCTGTTCAAGAGCTCCTCGTTCGCGGCGGTCATGGGGGTCGCGACCACCACGATGTTCGGCTTCGTCGGGATCTCGCTGGTCAGCGTGCTGTACCTGGAACGCGTGCAGCACCTCGGCGCGCTGGCCACCGGCGTGCGGATGCTGGTCATGTTCGGCACCTACATCGTGGTCAGCGCCGTGGCCGCCCGGCTCGTGCGGCGCATCGGCTTCGTCACCATGCTCACCGGCGGGCTGGTGATCATGGGGGCCGGCGCGCTGCTGCTTCTGGTCACGGGGCCGACGCCGGGGTTCGGGCAGGTGTGGCCCGGCCTGCTGATCGTCGGGTTCGGTTCCGGGCTGCTCGTGGCGCCCTCGACCGCGGCCGCGGTGAACAGCGTCCCCACGCAGCAGGCGGGTATGGCCAGCGCCGCGGTGAACATGTTCCGGCAGCTGGGCAGTGTCCTCGGCCCGAGTGTGCTGGGCACGATCGTCACGACGAAGTTCCCGAAGAACCTGTCCGACCGGCTCCTCGACGCCCGGGTGCCCGCCGGGGTGACGCGCCGGATCGTGGACGGTGCGAGCCACGGCGGCAGCACCGCCGGAATCCCGGCTTCCGTGAAGACCACGGTCACGAGTTCCGTGGCCTCCGCGTTCACCGACGCTGTCCACGTGGGACTTCTCGTGGGCGGCGTCGTCCTCGTGGTCATGGCGGTTCCGACCGTGGCCTTCGTGCGGCACACGGCCGCCCGCCGTCGCTCGGAAACAGCGTCGGCCTGACCGGTTCGTTCGCCGCGCCGATCTTCTGCTGACGGTGGTCCGTTCACCGGATTTGCCGAAAACGCCCATCGAAAAGCGCGATTCATTCACGAAAACCGTCCTGGCAGAGTGGCCAGGACGGCCTTTGTGCTGCCCGTTTCCGGGAATTTCGCCGGCCGGAAAAAATACTTGATCTTTTTTCCCGACCAATAGGACACGGCGCCCTCAAGATCACATTGGGGGATGGCAAAAACTTTCCACCCCGTAGTAGGTTTTGTTTATCAACCCACTTCGCGGCCGGAATCCCGGCCGGCCACTCGCTTTCGGGGAGGAAAGTCATGACCACCATTCATCCACAAGACGCCCGGGGGCAGTACGAGCGGCGGACGGCGCAGCTGTGCGAAAACGATTCACAGGTTCGCGACGCGATTCCCCGGGCCGACGTCCGCGAGGCGGCGTTCCGGCCGGGCCTGTCGCTGGCGGCGAGCGTGGCCGCAGTCATGGCGGGCTACGCCGATCGGCCCGCGCTGGGCGAGCGCGCGCGGGAGACCTTCACCGACCCGGCCACCGGCCGGACCGAGGTCCGGTTGCTGCCGCGCTTCGAGACGATCAGCTACGGCGACCTCTGGGCCCGCGCGACCGCCGTCGCGAGCGAATGGCACCACGACCCGCACACGCCGCTGCGCCGGGGCGATTTCGTGGCCACGCTGGGTTTCGTCAGCTCCGACTACGTCGCGGTCGAGCTCGCCTGCGTCCGGCTCGGAGCGGTTTCCGTGCCCCTGCAGGCCGGAGCCGCCGCCGGCACGCTCAAGCCCATCCTCGAGGAGACCGGCGCCAAGGTCCTCGTGGCGAGCCCGGAGTACCTCGGCCCGGCGGTCGACCTCGTCCTCGCGAGCCCGTCGGTGCTGCGGCTCGTGGTCTTCGACTACATCGCCGAGGTCGACGCACACCGCGACAGCGTCGACGCGGCGCGCGCCCGGCTTTCCGAGGCCGGCAGTGACGTCGTGCTCGACGTCCTGCCCGCCGTCGTCGAACGCGGCTGCGCGCTGCCGGCCGCGCCGCTCGCCACCGCCGACCTCGCCGACCCCGATCCGCTCGCGATGCTCATCTACACCTCGGGCAGCACGGGCACACCCAAGGGCGCCATGTACACCGAGCGCGTCTCCCGCGAGCTGTGGCGCGATTTCATGCCCGGCCGCGACAACCCCGCGATCGTGCTCGACTTCCTGCCGATGAGCCACGTCGTCGGCCAGAACGTGATGGCCAGCACGCTGGGGTGCGGCGGCACCGTCTACCTGGTGGGCAAGAGCGACCTGTCCACCATGCTGGAGGACTACTCGCTGGTGCGCCCGACCGAGCTGCTGGTCGTGCCGCGGATCTGCGAAATGCTGTTCCAGCACTACCGCGGCGAGCTCGACGGCCGCATCGCCGCCGGTGGGTTCCGCGAAGGCCTCGACGAAGAGGTGAAGACCGAGCTGCGCGAGAAGACGCTCGGCGGCCGGATCCTGTGGGCCGGCTTCGGGTCCGCGCCGCTTTCGGCGGAGCTGACCACGTTCATGGAGTCCCTGCTGCACGTCCCGATGCACGACGGCTACGGTGCCACCGAAACCGGCGGTGTGGTCATGCTCGACGGGAAGATGTGGCCGCACCGGGTGTCCGGCTACCGGCTGCTCGACGTGCCGGAGCTCGGCTACTTCTCCACCGACCTGCCGCACCCGCGAGGCGAGCTGGTGGTCCAGGGCGGCACGCTCGTCACCGGGTACTACCGCCGGCCGGACACCGCGGCCGAGGTGTTCGACGCCGAGGGCTACTACCACACCGGCGACATCATGGCGGAGCACAGCTCCGGCGAGCTCGTGTACGTCGACCGGCGCAAGAACGTGCTGAAGCTGTCGCAGGGCGAGTTCGTCGCGGTGTCCAAACTGGAGGCCGTGTTCGCGGCGGCCCCGCTGGTCGAGCAGATCTACGTCTACGGCAGCAGCGAGCGCTCCCACCTGCTCGCGGTGATCGTGCCGACGCGGGCCGCGCTCGCCGACGGCGACCCCGCCGCGCTGAAGCGCCGGCTGAGCGATTCCCTGCAGCAGGCGGCCAAGGAGGCCGAGCTCAACTCGTACGAGATCCCGCGTGACTTCCTGGTCGAGACCGAGCCGTTCAGCACCGTCAACGGACTGCTCACCGGGATCAAGAAGCTGCAGCGCCCGGCGTTGAAGAAGCACTACGGAGAGCGCCTGGAAGCGCTGTACGCCGAGATCGCCGACCGCGAAGGCAGTGAGCTGCGGGAGCTGCGGCAGCTCGGACTTGACCGGCCGGTGGTGGAGACGGTGGCGCGCGCGGCGGAGGCGCTGCTCGGCGCGTCGGCGGCGGAACTGGGTCCGGACGCGCGCTTCAGCGACCTCGGCGGCGACTCGCTGTCGGCGCTGTCGTTCTCGAACCTGCTGCGCGACATCTTCGGCGTCGACGTTCCGGTCGACGTGGTGATCAGCCCGGCCAACGACCTGCGCGCGATCGCCCGGCACATCGAGGACGCGCGGAAGCCGGGTGTGAAGCGGCCGACGTTCGCCACCGTGCACGGCGCCGGGAGCACCGTCGTCCACGCCGCCGACCTCACGCTCGGCAAGTTCGTCGACGCCGAGACCCTGGCGTTGGCGAAGAACCTGCCGCGTGCCACCGGAACCGTGCGCACGGTCCTGCTGACCGGAGCCAACGGGTACCTCGGCCGCTTCCTCTGCCTGGAATGGCTGGAACGCCTTGCCGAAACCGGCGGCAAACTCGTCTGCCTCGTGCGCGGGCGCACCGCGGAAGCGGCGTACGCGCGGCTCGAGGAGGCGTTCGACACGGGCGACATCGCGCTGCTGCAGCACTTCCGTGAGCTGGCCGCCGGCCACCTAGAGGTGCTGGCGGGCGACATCGGCTCGGCCGACCTGGGCCTGGCGGAGCCGGTGTGGCAGCTGCTGGCCGACACCGTCGACCTCATCGTGCACCCGGCCGCGCTGGTCAACCACGTGCTGCCCTACGACCAGCTCTTCGGCCCCAACGTCGTGGGCACCGCGGAGCTGATCCGGCTCGCGATCACCGCGCGGCTCAAGCCGATCACCTACCTGTCGACCTTCGCCGTGGCCGCGCAGGCCGCGTCGGGCGACGAGGTGTCGGACATCCGCGAGACGAGTCCTTCGAGGACACTCGACGACAGCTACGCCAACGGTTACGGCACCAGCAAGTGGGCGGGGGAGGTGCTGCTGCGCGAGGCCAACGATGCGGTGGACCTGCCGGTGACCACCTTCCGGTCGGACCTGATCCTGGCGCACAGCCGTTACGCCGGGCAGCTGAACGTGCCCGACATGTTCACGCGCCTGGTGCTGAGCCTGATCGTCACGGGCATCGCGCCGCGCTCGTTCTACAGTGGACCGGGTCCGGCGCACTTCGACGGCCTGCCCGTGGACTTCACCGCCGAGGCGATCACGGCGCTCGGCCTGGAGACCGAAGGCTACCGGACCTACAACGTGCTGAACTCCCACGAGGACGGCGTCTCGCTCGACACCTATGTGGACTGGCTGGTCGCCGCCGGCCACCGGATCAGCCGCGTCGAGGACTACCACACGTGGTTCCGGCGGTTCGAGACGGCGATCCGCGCGTTGCCGGAGAAGCAGAAGCAGTACTCGCTCCTGCCGCTGCTGCACGCCTACGCCGAGCCGGAGGAACCCGTTGCGGGGGCGCTGATTCCGGCGGATCGCTTCCGCGCGGCCGTCCGGCGTGCCCGCGTGGGCACGGACGCGGACATTCCGCACGTGACGGCCGAGCTGATCGAGAAGTACGCCTCGGATCTCGCGAACCTCGGTCTGATCTGATCTTCCGGTGGTAGGCTGACTCTGCTTTTGATTAGCCAGACTCTGATGGGAGAAACCCGTGAAAACCAAGTACACGGTGGAAAACTACGAGTACATCAGCGACCGGACCTACGAGGAAGTGGTGGCCGATCTCGACGCCGTCCTCGGTGACGTGGAGCGGGGCAAGTTCAACGACATCCTCGCCGCGTCGGAGACCGTCGAGGAGTGGCACGCGGAAATCACCAAGCAGCTCGGGCCGAGCGGGATGCTGCGCTTCTTCGAGGTCGACCACGGCCGGTGGATGGGCTTCTACGGGCACCAGGTGAAGGCCAAGAAGTACGTCTACGGCAACCCGCTCATCGCCGAAACCATGATGCGCTACGACACGCGCTTCGGCCTGGAGGCCCCGAACCAGATCATGGTCTACGAAGACGCCGACGGCCGCGCCCGCGTGACCTACGACCTGCCGTCGTCGATCTTCAACTTCATCGGCAACGAGGAACTGACCCGCACGGCCTACGGCCTGGACGCCAAAGTGGCCGAATTCGTCGAGAAGCTCACCGGCACCACGGCCTGAAGCGACGACGAAGGATGCCGGCACGCACGAGGGCGCGCCGGCATCCTGTGCCCGGGCCGGTGCCGACTCGGGGCTGTCACTCGTGCGGGTCCCAGCCGACGAGCAGGTCGAACTGAAGCCAGTCGCGTTCGAGGTTCAGCCGGCTGAAAGCGCGAGGCTCCAGGAACGCCGCTCGGTGGCGTGGAAATCGATGACGGCAGGGCTCGCGGGGCCCGGCGCTCGTCGACGTGCAGCAGGTGGACAGAAACTCGTCCGCACGGCCGAGCGCTACGTCGTCCGGCAGCGGCTGAGGAGCGCCCACGGTGAGCTGAGCGTCGTAGGTGCGCACCGAGATCTCGTGGAGCTGGTGGCGGGCGACCGCATCGCACGTCCGAGGCGACTACGAAGTGTCCCACCACCTCCAGTACGCGTGATCCGGGCCGGCGTCGCGCAGCGCGGCCAGCCAGGCCACCAGGGCCGCCCGTTCGCGAGACTCCGCCCGGCGGCGACCACCGCGCGGAACGCCGCCGAGCGTTCGTCGATCGGCCGCAGCAGGTCGGGCAAACCCCAGGGTGTTGTGCCCGCGGGCGGTCTACCACCACGCCGTGGTGGCGGCACGGCGGTTCCCCGGGTCAGAGGTAGCTGTCGTAGTCCGGCTGAGCGGCCCAGAAGTGGTCGGGGCCGAGTTCCTCGCCGAGGCGGGCCTTGATGCGCGAGTAGATCGCCACCGCCGAGGACCAGGGGCGGGAGCAGGCGAGGACGTCGACCAGCCCGTCGTCGTCGAAGCGCATCACGGACGCGATCGAGACGGGCTTGCCCTGGATGTCGCCGGTGAAGTAGCCGATGCGGCGGTCGCCGCGGTCCAGGCTGAGCTCGCTCCAGTCCCGGGCGCCGTAGACCGACGTCGCGTGGCCGAGGACGCGGCTCGCCAGCGGTTCGGGGGAGACGCTCTTGCGCAGGATCGGGCTGTGGAAGCTGAGTGCCGGGCTGTACTGGTGGTTGGGCTTGGCCGAGTACTCGCCGGTGTCCGGCGGGAGCCACGGCACCGCCCAGGCCTCGGGCGGAACGTCGTCGAACGCGGCCTTCGCGCGGTTTCGCAACGTGGTGAACGGCTGCGTGGCGTTGAGGAAGCTCTTGACCGCGGTCAAGCGCCCGGATTCGTCGGTGGTGGCCAGGAGGATCTGCCGGATGGGCTCGCCCTCGACCTCGCCGGTGAGCATCAGGCCCTCGGCGCGTCCGCCGGTGAACCGTTCGGTGATCGCAGAGTGCTCGACCCCGGTCGTTTCCGCGGCGAGCAGGGTCGCGGCCTGCTCGCGGGACAGGCCCGGCCAGTCGGTGACCGCGCTGTCGAACACCGCGCCGGGCGCCGCGGCCGCCAGCAGATCCGCCGCGGTGAGGCCCGATTCGACCAGGCTCGTGAATGACGGTGGCATCGTCAGCTCTCGTCCACCAGCGCACGGAACTGCTCGACGACGCCGGCCCGCTCGTCGCGCGTCGCACCGGCCGGGGTGATGGTGAGCGTGGTGACGCCGGCTTCCCGGTACGCGGCGATGCGCTCGCGGACGTGGCTTTCGGGGCCGATCAACGAGATCGAGCGGAGCAGCTCTTCCGGGACCGCCGCTTCCGCTTCCTGCTTCTTGCCCGCGAGGTAGAGGTCCTGGATCTTCTCCGCCTCGGCCTCGAAGCCGTAGCGGCGGACGAGGTCGTTGTAGAAGTTGCGGCCCTTCGCGCCCATGCCGCCGATGTACAGCGCGAGCGTCGGGCGCATCGCGTCCAGCATCGGCTGCGGATCGTCGGTGACGCGGAAGACCGCCTGGGCCTCGATCTGCAGCGGAGGCAGGTCGTCGGCGCGCTTCGCGGCGCCGTCGGCCAGTGACTGGCCCCAGACGTCCTTCGCCTTCTCCGGCAGGAAGAAGAACGGCTGCCAGATGTCCGCGAGCTCCGCGGTCATGGCGACGTTCCGGGGCCCGATCGACGCGATCAGGATCGGGATCCGGCTGCGCACCGGCGTGTTGATCAGCTTGAGCGGCTTGCCCAGGCCGGTGCCCTCGTTCTCGGGCAGCGGGATGCGGTAGTGCTTGCCCTGGTGCACGACGCGTTCGCGCCGCCAGACCTGGCGGCAGATCTCGACGACCTCGCGCGTGCGCCCGAGCGGCGCGGTGTAGGGGACGCCGTGGAACCCTTCGATCACCTGCGGGCCCGACGCGCCGAGGCCGAGGATGAACCGGCCGTCGCTCACGTGGTCCAGGCCCGCGGCGGTCATCGCGATCAGCGACGGCGTGCGCGTGTAGATCGGCAGGATCGCCGAGCCGATGCGGATGGTGCTCGTGAGCGCCGCAAGCGCGCCGAGCTGGCTCACCGCGTCGAACGTGTACACCTCGGCCACGTAGGCGATGTCCGCGCCGGCGCCTTCGTAGGCGACGACGTCGTCGGCCAGGTCGCGGAAGCTGCCTTTCGCGCTGTACTCGTTGTAGATGCCGACAAGCACGGTCCGCCTGCTTTCCTTCTCCGGTGAAGTTGCTGCGTGCCCTCAGGGTTGCGCAATGCAACTCACTCGTCAACCGCCGGTGTGACCTGAGTTCGGTCGGTGCGGCTCCGGCGCCGTCGTCCCGTAGACTACACCTGACTGTGCAAAAGCCTAGCCAGAGCTCGGGCCTGTTTTCGAAGGAGCACGTGCATGAAGCCAGCCCTCAACCGGCGCGTCGCGGTGACCGGGATCGGTGTCGTGTCGCCGGCCGGCATCGGCGTGAAGGAGTTCTGGGACGGGCTGTCGCGTCCGGCCGCCGCGGCGAACGTGCGGCGGCTCAGCGGCTTCGACCCGCGGCGCTGGATGTCGCACAAGGCGGCGCGCACGGCGGACCTCGCGACGCAGATGGCGGTCGCGGCCGCCGACGAGGCGCTGGCGGACGCGGGGCTGCTGACCGGCGAGATCGAGCCGACGGTGGCGGTGCGCGATGCCGAACGCGCCGCCGTCTCGCTCGGCACGGGCATCGGCGGTGTGTCCACACTGGAGTCGCAGGCCGGGGTCCTGGCCGCGCACGGGGAGCGCAAGGTCTCCCCGCACACGGTGCCCATGACGATGCCGAACGCCGGCGCCGCCGCGCTCAGCATCCGCTACGGCTTCCAGGGCAGTGCGTCGGTGATCACGACGGCCTGCGCGGCCGGCACCGACGCGATCGCCGCGGGTGCCAAGCTCATCGCCTCGGGCGGCGCCGACCTCGTGCTCGCGGGTGGCAGCGACTCCAGCCTCACGCCCGTGTGCGTGGCCGGGTTCACCAACATGCGCGCGCTGAGCCGCAGCGGGATCTCGCGTCCGTTCGATGTGGACAGAGACGGCCTTGCCGCGTCGGAGGCGGCCGGCATCCTCGTGCTCGAACCGCTGGAGCTCGCCTTGGAGCGTGGCGCGAGCATCTACCTGACCATCGACGGCACCGCCTCGACCGCCGACGCCTACCACGTCACCGCGCCCGCCCCCGACGGTGCGGGCGCCGAGCGCTGCATGCGCATGGCGATCGAGGACGCCGGCTACACCCCGCAGGACATCACGCACATCAACGCCCACGGCACGTCGACCGCCCTCAACGACGCGGCCGAAGCGCGCGCCATCCGCCGCGTGTTCGGTGCCTCCCGGCCGCTGGTGACCAGCATCAAGGGCGCCACCGGACACTCGTTCGGCTCGGCCGGCGCGGTGGAGGCCGTCGCCGTCGCACTGACGATGGCGCACGAGCTGATCCCGCCGACGCTCGGACTGTCCACACAGGACCCCGCGCTGGACGTCGACGTGGCCCGGTCGCTGACGCCGTGGACGCCGGGCCCGGTGCTGTCCAACAGCTTCGGCTTCGGCGGGCACAACGGCAGCCTGGTGTTCTCGCCGCTCGCCTAACGCCCGGGCCGCCGGAAGGCCAGGACGCGCGCGGACGTGCTCTGCCGGACGTCGCCGTCCTGGTTCTCCGTCTTGTACGACATCAGCACGGTGGCGCGCGAGGGCCGCGACCGCGAGAAGGTGAGCTTGTCGATCTGCCCCTCGACGTGCAGCAGGTCGCCCGCGCGCGCCGCCGACGGCCAGGCCAGGTCGATGGCCGCCCCGACGATCCCCGTGGCGAGCGGCAGCGCGGAGGTGACCAGCAGGCGCATGGTGATCGCCGCCGTGTGCCAGCCGCTCGCGACGAGCCCGTCGAAGAACGTGCCGCGCGCGCCTTCGGCGTCGAGGTGGTAGAGCTGCGGGTCGAACGCCGTCGCGAAGGCGACGATCTGCTCTTCGGTCACGGCGTGGGTCACGGACCGGAACGGCATCCCTTCGTGCAGGTCGTCGGCCCACAGCCCGCCGTCGTTCACGGGCTTCGGAATGAGGTCGCTGTCCATCGTGGCGGTGTCCCTTCGCGTGCTGCGGCCGACGTTAGGCCGCGCCCGCCGGCCCGCGTATGACGGCGGTCGTGCGAGCGCCGAACGAAAGTCACACCCACTCGGGAGGACCACTGTGGCCAGTGAATACCCGACGCGGCCAACCGCACCTCGGGCTGACCGCGACGTGCGCGGCGGGTCAGCGGAAGACGGCCGCGTGTTCGGTGAGGTAGTCGTGCAGGGTGGTCGGGGTGCGGCCGGTGATGCGCCGGAACGCGTCGGTGTCGGTGTACTTCGTGTTGCCGCGCTCCAGGCCCTCGGCGACGGCGTAGCCGCACGCGGTGATGTGGCGCGACATGTCGGCCTTGAGCAGGCCCGCCTGCGGGGAGGCGGCCAGGTCGAGCAGTTCCTTCTCCCAGGCTTCGCGGCTGACCGGTTCGAAGTGGACCGGCCGGCCGAGCACGTCGCTGAACACCTTGGCGACCTGGTGGAAGTCGAAGAACTCCGGGCCGGGCAGGTAGTGCACCGGCGCGCCGGCGAACAGCTCCGGGTGCAGCAGGGCCGCGACGCAGAACTCGGCGGCGTCGAGCGCGTTCAGCCAGCTCACCGGCTTTTCCGCGAAGCAGTTGCGGATCACGCTCTCGTGGCGCACTGACTGCGTCGAGAACAACGGCAGGTCCTCGTGGAACACCGCGGCCATGCGCAGGATCGTCACATCCAGCCCGGCCCACTGCAGCACTTCCTCCGACAGCCACTGGCCCCGGCCGAGGTGGCTCGGATGCGTACGCGTCGACGGGCCCATCGACATCACGACGGTGCGCGGGTTTCCGCCCGTTTCGCGCACCGCCTCCGCGTAGTTCGCCGCCGCCTGGACGATCCCGGCGTCGACCGGATAGGTGAGGTACGCCTGCGCCACGCCGTCCAACGCCGGCACCAGCGTCCGGTAGTCGTTCAGATCGCCGACCACGACCTCGGCCCCGAGCGCGGCCACCCGCTCGGACCGCTCGTCGTGCCCGCGGACCAAGGCCCGCACCGGAATCCCGCTCTCCAGCAACCGCCGCACCACGTGCGCGCCGGTGCCCCCGTGCCGACCGGTCGCTCCGGTGACCAAGACCGTGTCCGAACTCATCCCTGTTCTCCGTTCCCGTCTCCCTTGCGGTGGGGGACTTTCACCACCGTCCCAGAGTGAGTTGGAAAAGACAACTCATTGTGGTGTCGGGGATAGCGCGCCGTCGAGGAGGCTGTGCCCCGGCGGTGGCCGACGGGGGCCGCCGCGTGCGGTGACCCTCTCCGGAACCCCGATTTGTACCGCTTGTCCGAGACCTCGAACATCCACAGTGGAGAGTTGATGTTGACGCTCAGCCGGAATCTGCGAGTCTCCTCGTTCGCGGTCGACTGAACACAAGCAACCCACGGAACCCGGCAAGCCCCGAGGACAAAAAACGCTCACCGTGCCTGGGTGCGCCACGCCCCGGCCATCGGTGACAGGATGGCCCGGTGGACGTGCGCAGCAGGAACAACGTGACCGTGACCGGCCGGGAGGACCGGCCCACGGTGCTGCTCGCGCACGGGTTCGGGTGCGACCAGAACCTGTGGCGGCTCGTCGTGCCGGCGCTGGCCGAGCGGTTTCGCGTGGTGCTGTTCGACTATGTCGGCTCGGGCAAGTCGGATCTGGCGGCGTGGTCGGAGCCGCGGTATTCGCGGCTGGAGGGGTACGCGCAGGACGTGCTCGACATCTGCGCGGAGCTCGAGCTGCGCGACGTCGTGCTGGTCGGGCACTCGGTGAGCGCGATGGTCGCGGTGCTGGCCGCCAACCGCGAGCCGGAGCGGTTCGCGAAGCTGGTGCTGCTGACGCCGTCGCCGCGGTACCTCGACGACGGGGACTACCGCGGCGGGTTCAGCCGCGCCGACATCGACGAGCTGCTCGACTCGCTCGACGCGAACTACCTCGGCTGGTCGGGCGCGATGGCGCCGGTGATCATGGGCAACCCGGAGCGGCCCGAGCTCGGTGAGGAGCTCAGGGACAGCTTCTGCCGCACCGACCCGGCGATCGCGCGGGTCTTCGCGAAGGCCACGTTCCTGTCCGACAACCGCGTCGACCTGCCGAAGGTCACCGTGCCGACCGCGGTGCTGCAGTGCGCCCAGGACGCCATCGCGCCACCCGAGGTCGGGCGCTACGTCCACGACCGGATCGACGGCAGCGTGCTGGTGACGCTCGACGCGACCGGCCACTGCCCGCAGCTGAGCGCGCCGGAGGCGACGGCGGCCGCGATCACGGCGTTCGCGGCCGGCTGATGATGGGCGAGACCGGCGGCGGGTCGGCCGGTGAACACCCCGAGGCGCTGGCCGCGTCGTTCTCCGCCCTGCTGGAGGACAGTGTCGAGGACCTCTACGAGCACGCGCCGTGCGGCTACCTGTCCACGTTGATGGACGGCACGATCGCCAAGATCAACACCACGCTGCTCGGCTGGCTCGGCTACCGGCGCGAGGAGCTCGTCGGGCGGCGCCGGTTCGCCGACCTGCTCACCGTGGGTGGCCGGCTGTACCACGAAACGCACTTCGCGCCGTCGCTGCGCATGCACGGCGAGCTCGGCGGGATCGCCCTGGAGCTCAAGGGCGCGGACGGGTCACGGCTGCCGGTGCTGGTCACGTCCACCGTGAAGACCGGGCTGGGCGGCGAGGGCCAGCTGATCCGCACCACCGTCTTCGACGCGCGCGACCGGCGCGCCTACGAGCAGGAGCTGCTGCGGGCCCGCCAGGAGGCCGAGCACGAGCGCGACCGCGTGCAACGCCTGGCCACCACGCTGCAACGCACCCTGCTGCCCCCGGTCCTGCCGGCCGTGCCCGGAATGGACGTCGCCGCGTACTATCACCCCGCCTCGCCCGACGAGGTCGGCGGCGACTTCTACGACCTGTTCCCGCTGACGGGCGGCACGTGGGCGTTTTTCCTCGGCGACGTGTCGGGCAAAGGCGCCGAGGCCGCCGCGGTCACCTCGCTGGCCCGCTACACCCTGCGCGCGGCCGCGGTCTACGAGCCGGATCCGGTCACGGTGCTCGGCAACCTCAACACGGTGCTCAACCACGAGTACCACGGCACCGACCCGCGGTACTGCACCGTCGTCCACGGGCTGCTCGTGCCCGACACCGCCGGCGCCACCGTCACCCTGGCCGGGGGCGGGCACCCACCCGCGCTGCTGATCCGCCGCGACGGCGCGGCCGAGCTGGTCGACACGCCCGGTGGGCAGCTGGTCGGCGCGCTGCCCGACGCGCGGTTCGTCTCCGTCGAGCGCCACCTCGGACCCGGGGACACCCTGGTGCTCTACTCCGACGGCCTGACCGAGGCCCGCACCCAGGGCCGCGTCCGCTACAGCGAGGAGCAGCTGCGCGACTTCGCCTCGACCCTCGCACCGGCCACCGCGACGACGGTGGTGGCCGCGATCTCCGGCCTGCTCGCCGGGTTCGCCGCCGGAGTCGACGACGACACCGCGCTGCTCGCCCTGAGCATTCCGCACCCCGGAGACGAGGAGCCGTGACCATCGAGTTCGCCGCCACCACCCACGACACCGCCTCGGGCCCCTTGCTCGAGCTCAGCGGAGAGCTCGACGCCGCCACCGCGCCCGACGCCCTCGAAGCGATCCGGCTCCTGGCCCCGGCCGCCGGCCAGCAGCTGCTCGTCGACCTGAGCGGCCTGGTGTTCTGCGATTCCAGCGGCGTCTCGGCCCTGATCGCGGCCCGCAACGTCGCCCTCGCGGCCGGCGCGGCGATCGCGCTGGCCGCGGTGCCCGGCCACCTGGCCCGCACGCTCGGCCTCATCGGGCTGGCCGAGCTTTTCAAGACCTACCCCACCACCGCGGACGCCCGGAACGCTTGGGCGGCAAGCGCTTCCGACCAGTGACCGGGCGGCACGCCGCCCCGGCGCCCTCGGCCGCCTCGCCCGTGGCTGTGCGGCCCGGCGGCGGGCGGACGAGTATCGGAGGATGCCGGCATCAGATCCGAACCCAGGACAAGACCCCCGCTCGTTCGCGGGGGAGACGACCATCAGCCTGCGCCGCGCCGGTTCCGCCGTGGTGCTGACCGCTCAGGGCGAGTTCGACGCGGTGACGACCCCGCGGCTGCGGACCTCGATCCGCGAAGCGGTCGATGCCGGCCCCGAGGTGCTGGTCATCGACCTCACCGCCGTGGAGTTCTTCGGCTCGGGCGCGATCGCGGCCCTGGTCGACGCGCACCTGAAGGCCGCGGAGCAGACCAGCCTGCGCCTGGCGGTCGAGCACTACCTCGGCCGCACTCTGAAGCTGGTGGGCCTCGACCAGCAGCTCGCGACGTACGCCTCGGTGGAGGAGGCTCTGGCGGCCGGGTGAGCATCCGGTGCTTGGGAGTGCCGCGGGCGGGTACCCCGAGCCCATGACGTCCAGGCCAACCCGATCAGGAAAGCGCGAGGTGGCGCACATGGCTCCGGCCGGCGATCTCGGCGCGACCGTCACTCCCGAGCTGCGGGTGACGTCGCCGGCGCGGACCGGCGACGTGACCAAGGTGCGCCACAAGCTCACTCGCTGGATCGCGGCGCAGGAGCCGCCGGCCGACCTCGTGGGTGACATCGCGCTGGCCGCCTACGAGGCCCTGATCAACACCGCCGAGCACGCCTACCCGGCCGGTGCCGCCGGCGACGTCGAGCTGTGCGCCCAGCACCAGCCCGGCTTGATCCGCGTCACCGTCACCGATTTCGGCCGCTGGGAACGTCCGCCGGCCGCACCGGACCCGACGCGCGGCCGCGGGCTGGCCCTCATCCGGATCCTGTCCGACGACGCCACGATCGTCCGCACCGGCGCCGGCACCACCGTGACCATGACCTGGCGCCTGCACCCCGACGACCCCTAGCCCGCCGCGGCACCCTCGGCCGGGTTTCGCCGCACCGGCGACAGGAAACCCCGCCCCCGAGACGATGGTGAGAGGCAGGCCGGTGGAGCCCGAGTATCGAGAAGCCCTGGTGTTGCGGCACTACGTGAACGCCGTGGCCGAGCAGGTCGGCGTCGAGGCCGGCGCGGCGTTGTGCGAGAGCGGGCCCCGGCCCAGCGCGTACATCGCGCTCGCCGACTCCAGCGCGGCCTGGCCCGGGCGGTTGCTGATGCTGCTGTGGAACGGTGAAGAAGGCTGGCGGCTCGCATTGGAGCCCGAGGGTGGTGAGGAGCCGGTGGTCGTAGCCACGTGGCCGCACCCGGTGCGCCCGGCGCCCGCGCGGGTGGCTCGCCGGCTGCGCGACGCGCTGCGGAACTCGGCGGAGGTCGTGGATTCGCTGTAGCTGCTGCCCTCCGGACTGCAACGAGCCCGGCGTGGCCTCTGGGGCAAGCACGCCGGGCTTGTTGGTCCGCGTCGGGGGTCAGTTCTTGTTGGTGCCCGGGGTGAGGACCTTGTCGATGACGAAGACGGTCGCGTTCTTCGTCGGGATGTTGCCGCAGAGGATCTTGGCGCCGTTGACGGTCATGGTGTCGCCGCTGCCTTCGATCTTGAGCGGGCCGCCCGCGGTGTTGAGCGAGGTGACGGTGCCGGCGGCGGCGAGGCCCTTGGCGTCGTAGCGCTTGCCGACGACGTGGTACTGCAGGATCGGGGCGAGCTGGTCGGGATTCTGGGCCAGCTCGTTGAATTTCGCGTCGCCGAGGGCGTTGAACGCCGGGTCGGCGGGGGCGAAGACGGTGATGGCCTGCTGGCTGTTGAGCGTGTCGACCAGGTTGGTGGCCTTGACCGCGGCGACCAGCTTGGTCAGCAGCGGGTTCGTCGACGCGGCGCTGGCCACGGGCTGCGGGCCCATGGAGTCGAGCGAGCCGGGGGAGTTGCCCTGCGGCAGCTGCGAACAGGCCGGGCCGAAGACGTCGGCGTTGGTGGTCATGCCGTTCGAGACACCGGAGTCGGCGCTGGACATCGGGGCCGACGAGGCCGGGGCCGGGGCGCTGCTGCTCGACGAGCCGCTGTCGGTGCCGCAGGCGGCGAGCGCGAAGGCGGCGACAGCGGTGACGCCGATTCCGGCGATACGAAGGGATTTCACGGTAAAGCTCCATTCACAGTGGACAGATGAACCAGGACCGGCCCAGTGGGTCGCCGGGGTGTTTCTCGTGAGGGATTCGACGCCGGTCCAGAAAAGGATTGGTGGTGCGGGAAACTCTTTCGAGTGAGCCGCTCACGTCGCGATGAACGTGGTGGAGTGCCAGCCGGTGGCGCCGTCGGGCACGGTGCCGGCGCGCGCGTCGGTCTGGGTGTAGCCGGTCTTGTCGGTCGCGCGGACGAACACCTGGTGCGTCCCCGGTTTCACGGCGATCTGGGTCCACCACATGCGCCAGGTGTTCACGTTGACCTCGGCCGAGAGCGTAGTCCGCTGCCACGGGCCGGTGTCCACTTTGATCTCGACGTCGGCGATGCCGTTGTGCTGCGACCACGCGATGCCGGCCAGCCGCACCGCACCCGCCGGCACGGTGTCGAAGCCTTTCGGGGTGTCGATGCGTGACTCCGTCTTGATCGGTGCCTGCTCGCCCCAGCCGCGTTTGAGCCAGTACGCCTGCCGGGCCCGCCAGGTGGTCACCTCGATGTCCACGACCCACTTGGTCGCCGACACGTAGCCGTAGAGCCCCGGTGTGACCAGCCGGGCGGGGAACCCGTGTTCCAGCGGAAGCGGTTCCCGGTTCATCCCGATCGCCAGCATCGCGCCGCGGCCGCGATCCAGTGCCGCCGCCACGGGCGTGCCGGAGGTCCAGCCGTCGACACTCGTGCAGAACAGCTGCTCCGCTCCCGGCCGCACGCCGGCCTCGGCCAGCAGATCGGCCAGGTCGACGCCGATGAAGTCGGACGTCGACACGTAGTCGCCACCGACCTCATTGGACACACAAGTCATGGTGATCGTTCGTTCGACCAGCGGGCGGTTGCGGATGTCGGCGTAGCGGTAGCGCACTTCCCGCTCGACCATGCCGTGGATGCGCAGGCTCCAGTCCTCCGCGCGCAGCTGCGGTACCGACAACGCGGTGTCCACCCGGTAGAACTTGGGGTTGGGCGTCAGGAACGTCGGTGTCCCCAGCTTCGCGAAGTCGGCGTCGGCCGGGATCGCGGGCGCGGATTTCGCGGGCAGGAGGGCACCGATCGCCGCCCGGGACGCCGTCGCGTCCCGGGTGCCGCTGACCAGCCGGCCGGCCCCGCCGAGTACCCCGGCCCCGACGAGAGCACCCGCCCCGCCGAGGAGAAACGACCGCCGCGACGCACCCGCGGGCCGCTCGGCCGTCGGGTTCTTGCGGGGCGCGATCCGGTGGAGCAGCAGGAAAACGGCCACGCCCACCACCAGGCTCGCCGCCGGCGCCAGCAGCGCCACGGCCGTCAGGTCCAGGCGCTGGTACACCGCGAACCCGCCGAGCAGCCCGAACAGGGCGACGATGACCACTCCTGGCCGGGGCGAGCGCAGCGACAGCACCCCGGCGACCGCGGCCGCGGCGACCATCACCGCGGCCATGCCGCCGAGCAGCACGACCTTGTCGTAGGTGCCGAACGTCCGCACCGCGAAGTCCTTCAGCCCGATCGGCGTCAGGTCGATCGCGCCGTTGCCGACGGCGAGGTAGGGCGAGGCGTTGATGCTGATGAACCCGGCCACGAGGTGCCCGGCCCCCAGCGCGGCGAGCAGTGCCAGCACCCCGCAGAGCGCCGCGGACGGGATGCGCAGTCGGGCCGGCGCGGTGCTCGGCGCGGCAGGGGCTTCGGTAGTGGCCATACCGGTCATTCGGCCCCGCCCGGCGTCCGGATGGGCACCTGCTCGGGTGAGTTTCCGATCGGCACCAATACGGCGCGGAACCGGTGGCGAATGCCTGGTGACCCGTCGGCTGAGTGCCGGTGGCGGACTCGGCGGTTCGGCCGGGAGGGACTTCACATGGCCGGTCACGCCGGAGTTTTGCGGATGGCGCCGCCGCAACTGTCTACAGTGGACTTCCAGGCGACACCCGAGGAGCTGCTCGCCCGGGCAGCGCTCGGGGACGAGGTGGCCTTCGCCGCGCTGTACGACGAGCTCGCCGGCCCCGTGCTGGGCATGGTCGGCCGGGTGCTGCGCGATCGCGCCCAGTCGGAGGAGGTCGCGCAGGAGACGATGCTCGAGATCTGGCGCAAGGCCGCGACGTTCAGCCCGGATCGCGGGAACGTGCGGTCGTGGGCGCTGACGATCGCGCACCGGCGGGCGATCGACCGCGTGCGGTCCGAGCAGTCCGGCTCCGACCGGGAGGCCCGCGCCGGCCGCCTGGACCCGCACCGGGACTTCGACGAGGTCGCCGAGCAGACGATGCTGCGCCTGGAACGCGAGGACGTGCGCGCGGCGCTCGCCTCGCTCACCGACCTGCAGCGCCGCTCGATCGAGCTCGCGTACTACGACGGATACACCTATCGCGAGGTCGGCGCCCTCCTCGACATTCCCGTGAGCACCGTCAAGTCGCGCATGCGGGACGGCCTCATCCGCCTGCGCCACGTCCTGGGAGCACGAGCATGACCACGGCCGACACCCACGCCCTCACCGGCGCCTACGCGCTCGACGCCATCGGCGACTTCGAGCGGGCACAGTTCGAACGGCACCTGCGCGACTGTGAAGTGTGCGCCCACGAGGTGCGCGAGCTGCGCGCCGTGGCCGCGCTGCTCGGCGTCGCCGCGGCCGCCGACCCGCCGGCTTGGCTGCGCTCGTCCGTGCTCGCCCGGATCACGACGACGCGCCAGGCCCCGCCGATCGTCCGCGAACCGCACCCCGCGGTCCGTATCCCCCGCCGGTGGCGCACCCGGGCGGCGATCGCGGTGGCCGCCGTCGCAGCCGTGGCCGCCGGCGTCGTCGGGGGCATCACGCTGGGCGGCGACCCCCACGGCTCGACGGTCGCCATCGCGGACGGGCCGATCCTCGCCGCACCCGACGCGGTCACCGTCACCGCCCGCGTGGCCACCGGCGGCACCGGTACCGCCGAGGCCTCCCGCAGCGCCGCCCGCGTCGCGGTCTCGCTCGCCGGCGTCGCGCCGCTCGACCCCGCCCACGCGTACCAGGTCTGGTTGATCAGCCCCCGCGGTCCGCAGTCGGCCGGTCTGCTCCGCCCCGACGCCGGCCCGCTGGTCACCGCCCTGCCGGCCGACGTCGACCACATCGCCGTCACCACCGAACCCGCGACGGGATCACCCCGGCCCACGACTCCGGGCGTGCTCCGGCTCGACCTCGCGTGAGCCACTGTCCACTTCGGATGCCGAATTCCCGTGGGGAGGAGAGCACGTGACTGCGCACGAGCCGGTCCACCACGTCGCCGGCGGCGGCGAGCTGGCCCGTGAGCTGGACTCCTACCTCGCCGAGGGCTACGACATCGAGAGCGCGGCCGACGGATGGCTGGTACTGCGCCGCGGGTCCGTGCGGATCACGGTCGTCGTCGCACTCCCCGGCTGACCGAACGTGACGAAGGGGGGTGGCGGGCCACGCGGCCCGCCACCCCCCTTCGTTTCCGTGTGTGCCGGGTCAGCCGGCGGCGCTGGTGGTGACGTCGCCGTTGACGCCCTGGGGGAAGAACCCGCCGGAGGTCGCGGCCTTGTCGGTCAGGTACACGATGTTGAGGACCTGGCCGGGACTGCGGCTGTAGGCGATCCCGTTGGCGTCGGTGGGCACGATGTTGGCGTTGCCGTGGCTGTCGATCACGCCCTGGTCGTCGTCGGCGGGGCCGTCGAGGCTGTCGCGGGCGGCGGACAGTCTGACCGACGCCGTTTTCAGGTCCGTGCTGAACAGGCCGGTGCCGAGCAGGCCTCCGCCGCGCTGGTAGAGCGCGCTGCGGATCGTGCCGGCGTGGTAGGCCTCGACCGCGAGGATGCCCGCGGCCGCTTCGAGGTAGGTCTTGTTGCTGATCAGCGGGGCCGCGCCTTTGTAGGCGGTGACGCCGACATCTTCGAACAGGTACGCGGCGAGCAGGAAGTTCTCCTCGCACGCGAACGCGTCGAACGTGTGCCCGGGCTTCACGATCCCGGCCGCCTGCGCGGCGGCGGTGAAGCTGGACTGCAGGTCGATCGCGGGCCGGCTCACCGCCGCGGCACCGAGCGCGGAGCGCAGGAACGCGACGTGGGCCTTCTCGTCACCCGCGATCTCCTGCGCGTACTGCTTGGTGGCTTTCGTCTCGAACCGCACCGCGCGGCCGCCGCTGACCCCGCCGCGGGTGCCCGTGCCGGTGGTCATCGAGTCGGCCAGGCCTTTGCCGGTCACGGCGTGCAGGTAGAACTCGGCCTCGAGGTATTCGAGGTTCAGCGCGAAGTTGAGCACCGCGCCGTCACTCACCTCGGCGCCGGCCTCGGCCACCGGCGCGGACCGCCGCGTCGCCGCTGCCGCCGGCCCGGCGAGCCCGATTCCGCCGAGCGCGCCGACGCCGACGACGCCGAGCCCGGTCATGCCCGCGGCCTGGAGGAACTTCCGCCGATCCTGGGGATTCTCCGCGCTCCGGCTGATCATGGAGGCGGCATAACGCTTGCCGAACACAGGCGATCTCCTTCCGACCCGGCACCGCGATCGGCCGCGCCGGGCGAACCCGCGCCGGACGTGCGCGCGGGCAACGGATCTTGCGTGGACCACCGGAGTTCGGCGCCGCTCGGGACGCGGATTGGTCCGGACCCCGGATCGGGTGGTGGCGGCGCCGAATCTTTTCGGCGGAACGGAAAAAGATCGGCCCCGCACCCCTCCGTTCGGATGGCCGCCGCATCCGGCACTCCGGGCGGCTCCGGCGGCACCGGTTCCAGCGGCGCGACCGACAACGCCGGCGCCACCACGGGTGACACCTCCGGCCCGGTTCGGGGAACCGGGAAACTTCCCGGCATCCCACCCCCAAAATCCACTGTGGACCACCGGCGGAACCGGTCCGGCCGTGACGCACGTGTGACCCACCCGACGGTTTTGCCTCACCCCACGCGGGATATCCCGGTGCTAATCGCCCCAGAACTCGGCGACCACCGTCCGTCTCCGAGAAAGAGCGATCGCATGACACAAACCCTCACGCGCCCTGGTAGCGGTGCGCGAAAACCCGCGCAGCCGATGCTGTCGGGTGAAAAGACCCGAACCGAGAACTCCTTGGTCAAACTGTTCGCCGTGGTGCCGCTGCTGGCGCTGGTGGCGGCGGTGCCGTTCGCCTGGGGCTGGGGTCTCGGCTGGGTCGACCTCGCGCTGGCCGCCGGGTTCTATGTCCTGACCTGCCTCGGCGTGACGATCGGGTTCCACCGGCACTTCACGCACGGTGCGTTCAAGGCCCACCGCGGGCTGCGGATCGCGCTGGCCGTGGCCGGGAGCATGGCCATGCAGGGCCCGGTGATCACCTGGGTCGCCGACCACCGCCGCCACCACGCCTTCGCCGACCGTGACGGCGATCCGCATTCCCCGTGGCGCTACGGCACCTCGCCCGCCGCGCTCGCCAAGGGGTTCTGGTTCGCCCACATGGGGTGGCTGTTCGACCGCCAGAAGACCAACGCCCAGCGGTTCGCCCCCGATCTGCTCGCCGACCGCGACATCGCGCGCATCGACCGCTGGTTCCCCGCGCTGACCGCCGTCACGCTCCTCGCGCCCGCTCTCATCGGCGGCCTCGCCACGATGTCCTGGTGGGGCGCGGTGACCGCGTTCTTCTGGGCGAGCCTCGTGCGCGTCGCGGTGCTGCACCACGTGACCTGGTCGGTGAACTCGCTCTGCCACATGATCGGCGACCGGCCCTACGCCGCGCGCGACAAGTCGGCGAACTTCTGGCCGCTGGCGATCGCGTCCATGGGCGAGTCGTGGCACAACTCCCACCACGCCGACCCGACCGGCGCCCGCCACGGCGTCCGCCGCGGCCAGATCGACATCTCGGCCCGGATCATCTGGCTGTTCGAGAAGGCCGGCTGGGCCACCGACGTCCGCTGGCCGAAGCTCGACCGCCTGGCCCGCAAGCTCAACCCGGGCTACGCACCGGGCCTTGAACGCGGAGTGCTCGATCCCCGGTGACACTGCGCCCCGGGGCCACGGCCTGGTTCGATCAACGCGGGTTGAACCCACAGCCTCCACGATCCGAACACCCGCACCCCCGGAGGCCCAGCCGTGCCCGAATCGCAGGAACCCGAGCAGGGTTCGTTCGCCGCCGCCGAAGCCGCCGCGGCCGAGCTCAGCACGGCCGCACAGCCGTTGGGCGCCAAGGGAAAACCGCTCAACCGGCGGTCGCCCTTCCTGCTCGGTCTGGCGGGCGCGGCCGGCGTGGCGGTGGTCTACGGGCTGGTGCTGATCGTCGTCGGGCTCCAGGACATCCTGGTGCTGATCGGGCTCGCGCTGTTCCTCGCCATCGGCCTCGAACCCGCGGTCTCGTGGCTGACGCGGCGCCGGTTCCCGCGCTGGCTCGCGGTGACGACCGTGTTCGTCGTCGGGCTGCTGGCCCTCGGCGGCTTCCTCACCGCGGCGATCCCGGTGGTCGTCGAACAGGGCACGCAGCTCGTCGCCAAGGCACCCGGCTGGTTGCACGACGCCCAGAACCACAACACCGTCCTCGGGCAGCTCAACGACCGCTTCCACCTGCAGTCGCAGCTCGAAGGCCTGCTCAGCGGGCCCGGCCTCGGCACCGGTCTGCTCGGCGCCGGCCAGGCCGTGTTCAGCGCGTTGACCAACGTGCTGATCCTGATCGTGCTCACGGTGTACTTCCTCGCCGACCTGCCCCGCATCCGCGCGGACGGCTACCGGCTCGTCCCGCACTCGCGCCGGCCCCGCGCCATCCTCCTCGGCGACGAGATCTCCACCAAGGTCGGCGGTTACGTGCTGGGCAACCTGGCCATCTCTGTCATCGCCGGCGTGCTGACCCTGGCGTGGCTGCTGATCTTCGGCGTCCCCTACGCGGCGCTGCTCGCGATCACCGTCGCCATCCTCGACCTGATCCCGGTGGTCGGCTCGGTCGTCGGCGGCGTGCTCGTGAGCCTCGTCGCCCTGACGGTGTCCCTGCCGGTTTGCCTCGCCACGATCGGGTTCTTCGTCGGCTACCGCCTCGTCGAGGACTACCTCCTGGTGCCCCGCATCATCGGCGGCGCGGTGAAGGTGCCCGCCCTCGTCACCGTTGTCGCCGTCATCGTCGGCGGCGCGCTCCTGGGCATCGTCGGCGCGCTCGTCGCCATCCCCATCGCCGCCGCGGCCCTGCTCATCGTCCGCGAAATCCTGTACCCGCGCCTCGACCGGGCCTGATGAATTCACGGCCGGCGCGCCGAGTGTGTTAGGACTGGGTCCTAGCAAAGGGGCTCCAGGTGCACCAGCTCAGTCTCGGCGTCATCGCTCTTTCCCGGAAAGAGAACGAACGCCGGTTGCCGATCCACCCGCACCACCTCGACCGGATCGACGCCGATCTCCGGAAGACCATCTACCTCGAACACGGCTACGGCGAGCCCTTCGGCGTGTCCGACGAGCAGCTGGCAGGCCTCGTCGCCGGGTTGCGCTCGCGTGAGCAGCTCATCGCCGAGTGCGACGTCGTCCTGTTGGCCAAGCCGCTGGCCGGCGACGTCGCCGAGCTGCGCGACGGCCAGGTCCTGTGGGGCTGGCCCCACTGCGTGCAGGACGCCGAGCTGACCCAGCTGGCCATCGACCGGCGGCTCACGGTGATCGCTTTCGAGGCGATGAACCACTGGCGTCGCGACGGCTCGTTCGGCCTGCACGTGTTCCACAAGAACAACGAGCTCGCCGGGTACTGCTCGGTGGTGCACGGCCTGCAGCTCATCGGGTCGACCGGCGACTTCGGCCGGCGGCTGCGGGCCGTGGTGATCGGCTTCGGCGCGACGGCCCGCGGCTCGGTGACGGCGCTCAACGCCCACGGGATCCACGACGTCGACGTCCTCACCGCTCGCGGCCTCAGCGCGGTCGGCTCGCCGATCCACTCCGCGACGATGGTGCACATCGACCACGACGTGACCAACCCGGGCGATCTCCGCCGCAGCCACGCGCTCACCCCGACCGGCCGGGTCCCGCTGGCCGGGTTCCTCGCCGAGCACGACATCGTCGTCAACTGCGTGCTGCAGGACACCGCCGCGCCGCTGACCTTCCTCATCGACGACGACCTCGCCGCGTTCACCGCGGGCAGCCTCATCGTCGACGTCTCGTGCGACGAAGGCATGGGATTCAGCTGGGCCCGGCCCACGACGTTCGCCGCGCCGACCTTCCCGGTCGGGGACGGCATCACCTATTACGCCGTCGACCACAGCCCGTCCTACCTGTGGAACTCCGCGACCTGGGAGATCAGCGAAGCCCTGCTGCCGCACCTGCGGTCGGTCCTCGCGGGCTCCGCCGGCTGGGACGAGCACCCGACCGTCCGCCGTGCCATCGAGATCCGTGACGGCACGGTCGAGAACCCCGCGATCCTGTCCTTCCAGCACCGCTCGCCGGAGTACCCGCACGACAATCTCTGAGCCCCGGCGAAGCTCGGCCGCGTTTGCCCACCGCGCACGAGGTGGAAAGATCGTTCCGACGACGGACCGGCCGAGGGAGGGTGGCGCAGCGGTGCGTGACGGGTTCGCGATTTCCCCGGACGGAACGAAGGTTCATTTCTCCTCGGAGGGCCGGGGGCGGCCGCTGGTGATCGTGCCGGGGGTGCTCGCGCCGCTGGAGCTGTACCGGCCGCTGGCGCGGGTGCTGGCGGACCGGTACGCGGTCGTGCTCGTCGAGCGCCGGGGTTACGGGCGGACGTCGCCGGGGCCGGCTCCGGTGACGTTCGATCGGCAGGCGGAGGATCTCGTTGCCGTGCTGGGGGAAGTCGCGGAGCCGGCGATGGTGTTCGGACATTCCTTCGGTGGCCTGGTGAGCTTGGCGGCCGCGCGCGCCGCCGAAGAGCGCGTCGCGGGCATGGTGCTGTACGAACCGCCGGTGGCTCTGCTCGGCGGCCCGCTCGAACCGATGCTCAAGGGCTGTCGTGAAGCCGTCGAGGGAGGTGATCCGCAAGACGCGGTGCGCCTCGCTCTCACGTTGAGCGGGTCACCCGCCCCGCGCGACGAGGGCGCCGCCGACGGGACGGTCGCCAAGCTGGCGCGGCTCGTCCCCGGCCTCATCGCCGACCTCGAGTCCGCGACCTGGCTGAAAGTGCCGGCCGAGTTCTGGGCCGGCGTGACGGCGCCGGTGACTTTCGTCGAGGGCGGTAGTACGACGCCGGAATACGCGCGCAGTGTGGCGATTTTGCGCGCCGTTTATCCGCGTTCGCGGCACGAAGTGCTCCCCGGCGAAGTTCACATCCCCAGGGCCATGGACCGCATCGCACGATTTTTCGCGTGAGATCATCCATGTCCACATCGGACTGGAATTTCAGTACTGGTGCTCTCACTTACGCGGGAACGCCTTCGCCCGCAAGGATTTCCGTCGTAGTGGTCGTGGACCCCTCGCCAGCGGCCGACCGCAGCGCAGTGTCGGCCGCTTCCTGCGACGTTTCCGGGGGTACGACCAGCAGGATCAGCTGACGTGAATTCGACCCGATCGCCGTGATCGTGTGCGGGTCCGTGAATCGGAAGCCCTCGAGCGGCACGATCCGGTCGCCGAGGTACACCTTCCGGGTCGCCGGGTCCCAGGTGTCCAGGTGGTAGGACACCCGCGTGACCGGTCCCACCGACTGCTCGAGCGCGGCCGCCAGCGAGGGCAGTTCCGCTTCCAGATCCGTGGAACGCGGCCACCAACCGCCGTCGACAGAGCCGCGTTCGGTGCCGGAGTTTTTCAGCCGCAGGCGGGGCTCGTGGATTTGGTCAATTTCCGGCTGAATCGCGGTCGCCATTCCGGCGCTCCCACCTCCGGCCCTCGACGGGGCCGGGGATTGTTCGTGCGCCAGCGGTGGCACCGGCGAGCAGCCGGACACTCCTCCCCCTGGTACCACCACGCTACCCCGAATGCGGGCGAAATCGGCGTACGCTGAGGTTATTGGCCCAGGAAATCACGGAATTCGACTCTGCCGGCCGAGGACGGCGCACCTCGGGGAAATCGCGGGAGCGCTCGTCGCACGAGGCAAGCCGGACAGGAGCGCGACCATGGAGTTCGGAACGGACCGCGGTGCGGCGGGAACGGTGATCGGCTCGCTCGCGACCGGAAAACGGCTGCGGCTGAAGGAACCGGGAGCGACAAAAGGCTGTTTCGACGGCGCCTGGTGGCCGCGTTCCCGTGATCCGGTCGCGGAGTTCAGCGCCCTCGTCTCGTCGATCGCCGCCGGGCTCGGCCGGGTGGAACGCATCGGCTTCAACCCGGCCGCGTGGGACCTCGCGCCGGCCCGGCTCGCCCACGGTCCCGACCTGGTCCGGCTGGCGGGATTTTTCGGCCTGCAGCAGCACACCGTCGTGGTGATCGGGCCGCGTATCCACCACCTGACCCTGCTGGTGATCCCGCCGGAAGCCGACCCGGCCGCCGCGGAACGCGCCCTGGCCGCCACGTCCGCCCAGGACAGCACCGACTCCGCCCAGCTCATCCTGAGCGACAGCGGGGTCACCGGCCCGGCCTGACCGGGATCGGAATTCTCATGGACGCCCCGCTCGGCGGCTCCAGGGTGCGGCTCAAGCCGCAGCCTTCCGTCACCGGCTTCGTCGACGGCGCCTGGTGGCCGCGTTCGACGGAGCTGACCGCCGAGGTGCCGGAACTCGCGGCCGCCCTCGCCGAACGGATCGGACCGGTGTGGCGCGTGGCGTACCCGTCGCCGGCGTGGACGGTGCCCGGAACCCGAATGGTGAACCGCGGCATGATCATCCGGCTGGAGGGGTTCCCCGCCCAGGACCCGCACATCGTGCACGTGACCGGCAGCCTGATGCGCCGCCTCACCCTGCTCGTCGTCCCCGCGGAAACCACACCGGTCATCGTCGAGCGCGCGATGTCGGCCGCCTCGGACCAGAACGACGCGACCCGCCCGGCGGCCCTCCTCGACGGCGCCGGCCTGGGCGCCCAACCGTCCGAAAACGACGTCTGCCGCTGGGAATCCGAAGGCGGCTCAACGGAAATCCGCCGTCCCGGTCAGATGGTGCCGTGATGCTGCAGATACCGGAACGTCGCGATTCCCGGTAGGACCGGCAGCCAGTACGTCAGCAGCCGCGAAGTGAGCACCGCCGCCACCGACGTCGCCGGCGGCACGCCCACCGCGGTCAGCCCCGCCACCATCAAGCCCTCCACCGCCCCCAGGCCGCCGGGAATCGGCGCGAGGTGGCCGAGGGACTGGGCGACCACGAACACCACGAGCACCGCGGCCACGGGGACTGCGACGCCGAACGCGGCCAGGCTGGTGGCGAGTCCGAGGCCGGAGAACAGCAGATAGGCGCCCGCGCCGCCGAACAGTTCGAGCGCGCGGATCGGGTCGCGCAGCACCGGCAGCAGGTCGCGGGCCATCGCCACCGTGGGCCGGACCAGGCGGCGGCGCCCCAGCGGGGAGCCGATCACGAGGCCGGCGATGACCAGGGCGCCGCCCGCACCCGCCAGGACGGGCCACCCGTGCGGGATGGACACCCCGCGAACCACTCCCGAACCACCGAGCGCGAACACGCCGATCACGCACCAGAGCGCCGACACGGCGCCCGTGGCGGCGAGGTTCAGCAGGGTGACGCCCACGGCGTGGGCGCGGCGGATGCCCAGGCGTTCCATGAACGCGATGTTGATGCCGAAGAATCCGACCCCGCCGGGCGTGGTGCGCCCGGTGAACGCCGCCGCCAGCTGCACCGCGGTGGTGCGCCAGAAGGGCAGCGGCGTCACGCTGGAACCGAGGAACGACACGGACGACATCACGATCGCCAGCAGACCGGTGACCACGGACGCGAGCAGCCAGCCCCAGTGGGCGTCCCGCAGCGAGCCGACCACCTCGTCGATTCCCGACAGCTGCGGCAGCAGCACATACACGGCCGCGCCGAACAACAGCAGCCCGACGATCGTCCTCGGGCGAACCGGGGAACGGAACGTGGGGATGGGCCGGTCGATGGTTTCGGCGAGCGTCTCACGGAGATCGGTCAGCACGTAGCGGCCGTCGATCTGGCTCCGGATCCTCCGCGGCAATGCGAGGGGCTGGAGGTAGGGCAGGGCCGTCTCGAGCCGGTCGGGCGACAGCGTCCTGCGCGCGCTGCGGACGGTCCGCTCGACACCGACCAGCGCCGTCAGGGACACCAGCGCCTCGGCGAGGTCCTGCGCGCAGCGGGCCGGGGCCGCGCTCACCCGGCCGAAGGTGAAGTCGAGCAGCCACACGTCGCCGGCGGTGTCGACGAGGAAGTTCTCGGGCCGCAGGTCGTGGTGGGCGATCCGGGCCTCGGACAGGATCGCGACCTGCCGCCAGATGCCGTCCAGCACCGGCTCGCCGATCTCGGCGGAACCCAACCGGCGTCCCTCGACTTCCCGGCGCACGAGCAGCGGCGAGCCGTGTTCGGTCTCGCAGACCGACACGACCGGCGGCGTCCGCACCCCGGCGCGATCGGCGAACAGCGTGACGAACGCTTCGTGCTCGGCCTCGTGGTAGGTGGTCGAGAGCGGCGGATCGTCTTCGGCGTCGAGGGAGGCCAGCAGCCGCCTGAGCCGGTACCACGCGCCGGCCCGGCGGTGCAGCCGGCGCACGATCTCCACCCGAAGCCGGTCGCCCGTCGAGGTGTCCACCGTGAACTGCAGCGGTCCCCGCGTGCCCTGCTCGACCGGGAGCACGCGGACCGGGTTCAACCCGGCCACGTCCAGCGCGTGGTGCACCGCTTCCGCCGACGTCCGGCGCCCGGGCGCGCCCAGCACCAGGTGGATGATCGTCCCGGCGCCCCAGCCGAGGAACACCCCGGCGAAGGCCCCCAGCGGGAGGTGCCCGCCGAGGTACACATCGGCCGCGGCGGCCAGGACCGCCACCGCCCAGGCCAGGTTGCGGACCTTCACGGTGAGGTAGGGGGCGGCGACCGTGGCCATCGCCGCCGCGATCGCCGCGGGCACCGACGGGAAGTCGAATCCCGCGGCGCCGGGAAGGCGGATCGCCGGATCCGACAGCAGTTCGGCGGGAACGGGCCGGAATCCGGTGAACCAGTGCAGGATCCGCGCCGATCCCCAGGCCAGGGTGCCGGCCGTCGCGAGAGACACCCCGAGCCGGATCCGCTTGAAGTACAAGGCCAGCGCGGAAGCGGCGGCGATGCCGATCCAGCTCCCGACCCCCGCCAGCACCCGCCACACCCAGACGGACTCGGCCGGGATCTTCCCGAGCTGCTGGTAAATCGCCACCTCGACCGGGTTGATGGCCGGGTTTCTCGCCACGAATGAGCACAACGTGACCACGGCGGCCGCGATCGCCAGCGAGATCAGGTCACCGGGTCTGCGCCCGATCGACAGCGAAATCCGGCGCCGGCCGCTCGCGGCCGCCGAAATCTCGTTGTTGCCCTTCACTGCTGCCTCGGACTCATCGCGGGTCGCACGGTCGACCACTCCAGCGTCCGCCCAACCCGCGACCAGGACAACCGGGAGGACGACGTCGGCGAGTTTGCGTTCACGCGGCCGGGGTACCCGAACGGCTCGCCCCCGGACTTCGGGCTCCGCTCAACCCGCGCCGTGCGAGTCATCGACGCGCCCTGCGTTGTGAGTGTCTACAGCGGACGCGCCGCCCTGGTGAAGAATTCGCCGATGTTCGTGCGGTCTCCTGGACCGGCGCGCGCACGCCTGCCGCGACCAGGGCCTAGGCTCAATCGGTCGGCGGGAATGCCGAGACGGGAGTGGCCGTGATGGACGATCGGCGGCAGCAGCTGTACCGGCTGCTCGCCGAGGACGGCCGGGAGCAGTTCGGCCCGCGCATCGAGCGGGTCTGCGCCGTGTGCGTGGGAACGCTCGAAGTGTCCGGTGCCGGTGCCACGGTGCTCGGCAACGGCAACGGCAACGGCAATGGAGCCGGTGTCGGGCGCCACCGTGGCCTGGTGCACGCCAGCAACCCCGTGAGCGCCGGGCTCGACGACCTGCAGTTCACCGTCGGCGAGGGCCCGTGCCTGGACGCCTACGCTTCCGGCGGTCCGATCCTGGTGCCCGACCTGCTCGCCGAGAGCGCGCGGTGGCCCGCGTTCGGCCCGGCCGCGGCCCGGCTCGGTGTCGCGGCGGTGTTCTCGTTCCCGCTGCAGGTGGGGGTGGTGCGGCTCGGTTCGCTCGACCTCTACCGCGACCAGGCGGGTCCGCTGTCGCGCCGCCAGCTGTCCGACGCCCTGGTGCTGGCCGACGTGGCCACCCAGGTGGTGATCGGCCACCTCGACGGGCACGCCGTCAGCGACCTGTCCTGGCTGGCCGACTCCCACATCGAGATCCACCAGGCGGTGGGAATGGTGAAGGTTCAGCTCGGGGTCACCGCCGACGCGGCCCTGCTGCGGTTGCGCGGGCACGCGTTCGCCGAAGGGGCGACGCTGAGCCACGTCGCCCGGCAGGTCGTGGCCCGCACGCTGCGGTTCACCGACGAAGAGAAGCCCGCATGATGACCAGCGAAGAAAGGCGTGTTGCATGAGCGCGACCCCAGACCAGCGGCTGGCCCGCACCTTCGTTGCCCTGGCCGACACCCTTGTCGTCGGCTTCGACGTGCTCGATTTCCTGTCCGCGCTGACCGAGCGCAGTGTCGAGCTGCTGGAGGTCGACGCGGCGGGCGTGATCCTGTCCGATCAACGCGGTGGCTGGCGGCCCGCCGCCGGTTCGTCCGAGCGGGCGGACCTGGTCGAGCTGTTCGCCGTCCAGGCCCGGCAAGGACCGTGCTTCGACTGCGTCGCCGAGGGGCGGCCGGTCCGCAGCGGCGACCTCGCCACCGAGGCCGCGCTGCGGCGCTGGCCGCAGTTCGCCCCGGCCGCTCTCGACGCCGGCTTCCGCGCGGCCTCCGCCGTGCCGATGCGGCTGCGGGAGCAGACCGTCGGCGCGTTGACACTGCTGAAACAGGCACCGGTCGACCCCGACGACAACACGATCGCGATCGGCCAGGCGCTGGCCGACGTGGCCACGATCGGGATCCTGCACAACCGGGCCGCCTCGCGCGCGGAACTGCTGGCCGAGGAGCTCGAAGCCACGCTGCGGCGGCGTGCGGTGATCGAGCAGGCCAAAGGTGTGCTCGCCGAGCACGGCGGCATCGACATGCACGAGGCCTTCGCCGCGTTGCGCCGCTACGCCCACGCCCAGGAACGCGGGCTGTCCGAAGTCGCGCGCGACCTCGCCGACGGCACCGTCAGCCCCGCCGACATCTTCGCCCGCGGGTGACCGAGACCGTCAGGCCGGGTGCTGGCGCAGGATGACGTCGAGGTCGACGCCGCCGCCGACGACCTCGGCCGCGAACTCGGTGAGCCGGCGGTGATGGGCCCGCGCGTAGCCGCGCAGGTGGCCGAACGCCTCGTCCATCGACATCCCGCCGTGCTCGGCCAGCACGCCCTTGGCCTGCTCGATCAGCACCCGGCTGTTCAACGCGGTCTGCAGCTGGGCCGACAGCTGGTCACCGTGTTCGATGGTGCGCTGCTGAAGGATCCCGATCGTCGCCACATCGGCCAGGGCCTGCGCCAGGGCGAGGTCATCGGCCCCCACGCCACGCGGCTCGGTGCCCAGCAGCGTCAGGCCTCCGAGGACGTCGTCCCGCAGCCGCATCGGCAGCGCGTGGGCGGACCGGAACCCGCATTCGCGCGCCGCGGCGGCGAACCGCGGCCAGCGGAGGGCCGAGGCCTGCAGGTCGGGACTCGAAACCGGCTCGCCCGTCCGGACGCAGTCCACGCACGGCCCGTCGTCGGTCTGCACCGCGAACAGCTCCAGCAGCTCCGCCCGGTGCGACGACGTCGCCGCCACCTGCAGCCGATCTTGGCCACCGCGGAGGATCACCCCCGCCGCCGCGACGTCGACCAGGTCGACGACCTGCCCGGTCAGCATCCCGAGGAAGTCGACGACATCGAAATCGGCGACCAGCGTGTCGGCGAGGGCGACGAACGCGCGGGCCAGCTGCCGTTCCCGCCCGGCCAGCGTTCGGGTTGCCGTGGTGGAGTGCTCATCCATGGGTCTGCTCCGTCTCCGGCGAAGGTCCAGGAACAGGGGAGTCCTCCAGGATACGCGGGGAATGCCGGGCGCTCGGCGACACGGATCCCGCGCCGAAACCGGCGCGGGTGCCGACGGACTCAGCTCAATCTGTGCTCGTCCTCCATTCGATGGCGAGGAGCTCGTAGGAGCGCAGGCGGTCGGCGGGGTCGTGGGTGATCGTGGTGACGGCCAGTTCGTCCGCGCCGGTCGCCTGCCGGAGGCGGCGCAGCTGCGCGACGACCGTGGCGGGTGAGCCGACGATCTGGGTGTCGACCCGGTCGGCGACGAGCGCCCGGTCCTCGGCGGTCCACGTGTGCGCGGCAGCCTGTTCGGGGGCGGGGAAGGGGATGGCGCCTTCGCCGCGGCGGATGCCGAGGACCCAGAGGCCGTAGCCGGCTGCGAGGTGGCGGGCGTGGTCGTCGGTGTCGGCCACGACGACGTCGGCCGAGACGGCGACGTAGGGCCGCGAAAGGTGCGCCGACGGGCGGAAGGCCGCGCGGTAGCCCTCGACCGCGTCGAGCACCGTCGCGGGGCTCACGTGGTAGTTGGCCGCGAAGCGCAGCCCGCGGCTGCCGGCCACCCGGGCGCTCTGCCCGCCGCTGCTGCCCAGGACCCAGACTTCGACGTCGGCGCCTTCGCCGGGAACCGCGTGCGCCGCCACGCCCTCGGCCGAGCGATAAGTCCCGTCCAGCAGTGCGAGCAGGTCGTCGACCTGGTCGCCGTAGTCCGGGGCTTCGGCGCCCGGCTGCTGGAGCAGGGCGAACGTCACGGCGAGCCGGGCCGAGCGCCGGAGGCTGCCGAGATCCGGGGGCCGGGGGATGAGCACGCCGCCGTTGTGGTGCGCGGCGGGCCGGTGCTCGGGCGCGGAGGCGCGCTCACGGATCAGCTGCTTGCCGCTGCGCCCGAGCCCGAGGTCGAGACGGCCGGGGTGCAGCGCGTCGACGAGGCCGAACTCCTCCACGGCCGACAGCGGCGTCCGGTGGCCGAGCTGCACTCCGGCCGATCCGACGCGGATGCGTTCTGTCGCGGACGCGAGCAGCGCGGCCAGGACCGGCGGCGACGATCCCGCGACGCCTTCGTTGAGGTGGTGCTCGGCGAGCCAGTACCGGCGGTAGCCGAGCCGTTCGGCGTGGCGGGCGAGGTCGATCGCGTTGCGCACGGCCTGCGTCGCGGTCGAGCCCTCGCTCACGGGAACGAGGTCCAGGACCGACAGCGGGAGGTCGGGCGCCTCGGTTCGGGCGGCGTCAGGCGACATGCCCGACGACCGTGAGGGTGTGCTTGACCGAAAGGTTTCGAGACACCCGGCCACGCTAGGCCGAAACTCCGCGGACGGAGCCGATTCCCGGATCCTGGACCATTCCCGGTCTTTGTGCGGCCCTTCACTTTGTCCGGCAAGGGTTTCGCTCCGTGGACGGGCTGGCCTCGCCTGCACGCCGGTGCCGACAATCGTGGTGCGAAGGGCGTGGCAGCAGGGACCTGCCGGTTCATCCGGCCGACCTCACCGGGACTGTCCACAGGGGAGCCGATTCCGCGTGGCTGCTACGCCTCGCCCGCCTCGTCGGGTGCGGTTTCGCGGGCCGACCGAATGCGTCGGACGGGATCGGCAGTTTGTTCGCCAGGCCCGTCCTACCCCGTGAAACCCGGAATACCCCGAGCGCCGCAGCGGCTGCAGACGCCGTCCGGCAGATGGTGCGCGCGGCGCACGTGACAGAGGAGACGGGCCATGACATCCCTCGCGGTGGCACTGGAGATCGACGGCGCGGGAGCGCATCCCGCGGCGTGGCGCAGGGCGGCGCATCCACCGTCCGGGCACTTCGATCCCGGGCGGCTGCGCGCACTCGGCGAGACCGTCGAGCGCTCCGGCTTCACCGCGGTGACGCTGGAGGACGACCTGCTGCCGGGACCCGCGCCGGCGCCCGCGGGCCGCATCGGGTCGCTGGAGCGCGCCGCGTTCCTCGCCGAGGTGACGAGTGTGCTGGGGCTCGTGCCGGTCGTGTCGACGACCTACACGGAACCGTTCCACGTCTCGTCCGCCCTCGCGGCGCTGGACCACCTCGGCCACGGCCGGGCGGGGTGGATCGTGGGCAGCACCGAGAACCCGGCGGCCGCGCTCGCCTGGGACCGTCCCGTGGTGACGGGGGAGGCCGCGCTGCGGCGCGAGGCCGCCGACGCCCTGCGCGTGGTGCGCGCGCTGTGGGACTCGTGGGAGGACGACGCGGTGGTCCGCGACGTGGCCACGAGCCGTTACCTGGACCGCGATCGCGTGCACTACATCGACTTCGTGGGTGAGACGTACTCGGTCAAGGGACCGGCGATCGTGCCGCGACCGCCGCAGGGCAACCCGGTCGTGTTCGCCGCACCGGAGCTGGTCGATCCGGCGGACGCCGACGTCGCCCTGATCTCCGGCCGGGACCTCACTGCGGTGGCCGCGGCGTCGAGCCTGGCCAGCGCCGCACCGCTCCGGTTCGCCGAGGTCGAGGTCGCTCTGGACACCGAGGCGCACAGCGGGGCCGAGCGGGTCGCGGACCTGGCGCGGCACGGCCCTTGGGCCGACCGCGGGCGCCTGCGTTTCGTCGGCGACGCACCGGGGTTCGTGCGGCTGCTGGCCGACCTGGCCCGCATTGTCGACGGCGTGCGCCTGCACCCGCTTGTCCTCGACGAGGACCTGCCCACGCTGGCGAGGTCGGTCCTGCCGCGGCTGCGCGCCGAACGTCTCGCCGCGGCACCCGTTCCCGGACAGTGGCTGCGGTCGACGCTCGGCCTCGCCGCGGCCACCAACCCGTTCGCCACCACCGGAGGTTGAGCCGATGACCCGCACCGATCCGCACGACGTTCCCCGCCCGCACGCGAAGCTGCACTTCGGGGTGTTCTTCCAGGGCGTCAACCACTGGACGATCTGGACCGACCCGCGCAGCGGCTCGCAGATCGCGCCCGAGTCCTACCGCCAGGTCGCGCTGACCGCCGAGCGCGGCCTGTTCGACGCCTTCTTCCTCGGCGAAGGACTGCGTCTGCGCGAAATCAACGGCCTGGTGCACGACCTCGACGTGGCCGGCCGGCCCGAGGCCATCACCCAGCTGTCCGCGCTGGCCGCGGCCACCCGGCACATCGGTTTGGTCTCGACGTCGAACGTCACCTACAACGACCCGGCCGACCTGGCCCGCCGCTTCGCCGGGCTCGACCTGCTCTCGGGCGGGCGCGCAGGCTGGAACGTCGTCACGACCGACAACGCGTGGACGGGCGAGAACTTCCGCCGCGGCGGCTACCTCGACCACGCCGACCGGTACCGGCGCGCCGAAGAAGTGCTCGGCGCCGCGCGGGCGCTCTGGGACTCCTGGGCCGACGACGCCCTTGCCACCTCGACCGGCGCCGAGTCGTGGGCGCGGGACGGCTCGATCGCGCCCGTCGTCCGCCACGGCGACCTCGTCGACCTCGAGCTCACCGGCGGCCTGCCGCGCAGCAGCCAGGGCCACCCGGTGATCTTCCAGGCCGGCGACTCGTCGGAGGGGCGCGACTTCGCCGCCCGCAACGCCGACGTGATCTTCTCCGCCCACGGCTACGACTTCGACGACGCGCTCGCGTTCGCCGGCGACATCCGCCGCCGCCTCACCGCCGCCGGCCGGACTCCCGAGGACCTGCGCATCCTGCCCGGCGCCTCCATCATCCTCGGCGACACCGAGGCGGAAGCCGAGGAGAAGGCGCGCTGGGTGCGGCAGCAGCAGATCACGCCCGGTACCGCACTGGCGCAGGCGACGTTGCTGTGGAACGTCGACCTGTCGGCCTACGACCCCGACGGGCCGTTGCCCGACCTCGAACCCCGCGAGCAGGACAGCAGCGGCGCCTTCGGTGCCGCCCGCGTGGCCGACTCGCGCGCGACCGTCGCGCGGTGGCGCGAGGAGGCCGCCGCCCACGGCTGGTCGTTGCGGCAGACCGTCATCGAGCTCGGGCAGCGCGCTCGCAGCCACGTCGGCACTCCGGCCGGGCTGGCGGAGAAGTTCGCCCGCTTCGTCCGGGAGGGTGCGCTGGACGGCTTCAACGTCTCGCCCTACCTGGTTCCCGACGGCCTCGACGACATCGTCGGCTCCCTCGTCCCCGCGCTGCAGGAACGCGGTCTGTACCGCACCGAGTACACCGGCACGACGCTGCGTGAGCACCTGGACCTGCCTCCGGCCCGGCGAGGGGAAGGAGCTCTGGCGGTCGCCGAGGCCAGCTGACCGCGCCGGCAAGATCTACTGTGGACAGTGCGCTCCGCCCTCTGCCCGGTTGCCTGCCGGGCAGAGGGCGGTGTTCGGCATGACCATCCGGCCCAGTCCGGTCTCGACAAGTGTCCACTCGGGACATATGCACCGAAACCTTTGTCACGGGCCAAGTTCATCATGTGAGAGTGTCGAACCGGTGCTCGACAGGGGTGTGGCGACCGGGTCAGAGTGATCGGCGGCAGCACGCTTTCCCCTTCCCCTCTGGAGTCACTCGTGAGCTCTCCTCCGGTCACTCGCCTCGAAACCTCGTCATCCGGACCGCCGGTCGACGAAGCCCGCCTTCGTGAGCTCGCCGCGCGGCGAGTGCTGCCGTTGCGCAGGCCGGGCCGCTGGATCGCCGCCGCGGTGGTGCTGGTGTTGCTGGCGCAGCTCGTCCACGCGCTGGTGACGAACCCGGTGTTCCAGTGGAACGTGTTCGGCTACTGGTTCTTCCGGCCGGTGATCCTCGACGGGCTGGTGCTCACGCTGGAGCTGACCGGGCTGGCCGCGGTGTTCGGCCTGGTGGGCGGCATCGTGCTGGCGTTGATGCGGCTGTCGCGAAACCCGTTGCTGCAGGCCGTTTCCTGGGTCTACGTCTGGATCTTCCGGTCGATCCCGCTGATCGTGCTGTTGCTGTTCCTGGCCAACGTCACGGCGCTCTACAGCACCCTGAGCCTCGGCATCCCGTTCGGACCGTCGTTCCTGCAGTTCAGCGCGACGGACCTGTTGAGCTTCTTCGTCGTGGCCGTGCTCGGGCTGAGCCTCAACGAAGCCGCGTACGCCGCGGAGATCGTGCGTTCCGGCGTGCTGTCGGTGGACCAGGGGCAGCTGGAGGCGGCTGCCGCGCTGGGCCTGCCGCGGTGGCGCCAGTACCGGCGGATCATCCTGCCGCAGGCCACGCGCGCCATCGTGCCCGCGTACGCGAACCAGCTGATCGGCCTGCTGAAGGGCACGTCGGTCGTGTACATCACGTCGTTGCTGGAACTGTTCGGCGTGGTCGAGACGCAGGCGAGCACCAACAGCGGCCAGATCATCCCGCTGCTGCTGGTCGGCACGGTCTGGTACGTGATCCTCACGAGCGTGCTGTCGGTGGTGCAGTACTACGTCGAGCGCTACTTCTCCCGCGGCGCGCTGCGGACGGTGCCGCCGACGCCGGTGCAGCGGTTCCGGCGCCGGCTCCGCTCGCTGGGGGCGGCCCGGTGAGCGAAGTGCGCGTGCGCAACGCGGTGAAGTCCTACGACGGCATCCGGGTCCTCGACGACGTCGACCTCACCGCGCCCGCGGGCGAGGTGACGGTGCTGCTCGGTCCGTCCGGGTCCGGGAAATCGACGCTGTTGCGGGCGATCAACCACCTGGAGCGCCTCGACAGCGGCTACGTGAGCATCGGCGGCGAGCTGGTCGGTGTGCGGGTGCACGGCGACCGGTTCAAGGAGCTGAGCGAACGCGCGATCCTGCGCCGGCGTTCGCGGATCGGGTTCGTGTTCCAGCACTTCAACCTGTTCCCGCACCTGACGATTCTCGACAACGTCATCGAAGCCCCGGTCGTCACCCAGCGCGTCGCGCGGGCGACGGCGCAGGCCCGGGCGCGCGAGCTGCTGGCCCGCGTCGGCTTGGCGGACAAGGAAACCGCCTACCCGCGTCAGCTTTCCGGCGGGCAGCAGCAGCGGGTCGCGATCGCCCGCGCGCTCGCGCTGGAGCCGAAGCTGATCCTGCTCGACGAGCCCACCTCGGCGCTCGATCCCGAACTCGTCGGCGAGGTGCTCTCGGTGATCCGGGACCTCGCCCGCTCCGGGACGACGTTGATCGTCGTCACCCACGAGATCCGCTTCGCCCGCGAAATCGCCGGCCACGTCGTGTTCCTCGACGCCGGCCGCGTCGTCGAAGAGGGCCCGCCCGAGCAGGTCCTCGACCGTTCCCGTCACGACCGCACCCGGGAGTTCCTCGGGAGGGTCACCCGCACCGAAAGCGCAGGAATCCCATGAGACGCCGCTCTTTGCTGCCCCTCGCCGCCGTCACCGTCGTCGCCCTGTTCGCCGGCGCGTGCGGCGGCAGCACCCAGGCCGCGACGAACCCGGACGGCACGGACACCGTGAACGTCGCCGCCAACACCAGCGACGAGCACCCGGTGACGCTGACCGTGCCGACCGTCGCCGAGATCCGCGCGAAGGTGCCGAAAGCGATCCTCGACCGCGGCAAGCTCGTGATCGGCGTCGGCGCGCTGCCCTCGGGTTTCCCGCCGCTGGCCTACGTCGGCACCGACCAGCGGACCCTCACCGGCGCCGAGCCCGACCTCGGCCGCCTGGTGGCCGGCGTGCTGGGGCTCGAGCCCGACGTGCAGAACGCGTCTTGGCAGAACCTGTTCGTACGCCTGCAAAGCGGCCAGTTCGACGCGGGGTTCTCCAACATCACCGTGACCGAGCAGCGCAAGCAGCAGGGCTTCGACTTCGCCGCCTACCGCGAGGACAACCTGGGCTTCGAGGTCAAGCGCACCAGCACGTGGAACTTCGACGGCACCTACGAGAGCCTCGCCGGCAAGACCGTCGCCGTCGACTCCGGCACCAACCAGGAGAAGATCCTGCTGGAGTGGAAGAACCGGCTACAGGCCGAGGGCAGGAAGCTGGACGTGCGGAACTTCGCCGACAAGAACAGCACCTACCTCGCGCTGGACTCCGGCCGCATCGACGCCTACTTCGCCCCCAACCCCGGCATCGCCTACCACGCCGCGCAAACCGCGAGCACGCCCAACCCCACGCGCAGCGCAGGCAAGTACTCCGGGGCCGGCGCGACGCTGCAGGGCCTGATCGCGGCCACCACCAAGAAGGGCAACGGGCTCGTCGAGGCGTTGTCGGAGGCCATCGACTACCTCATCCAGCACGGCCAGTACAAGAAGTGGCTCGCCGCGTACGGGCTCGAGAACGAAGCCGTCGAAAAGGCCGCGGTCAACCCGCCCGGACTCCCGCTGGACAACTCGTGACCGAAACGAGCACCACCGAACCCACTGCTGTTCTGGACGACCCCGCGTGGGCCTCGCTCACCGGCCCGCACGCGCACTTCGCCGAACGCCGCGGCCGCCTCGTGCGCTACCCGGTCGACGTGGCCCCGTTCCTCGCCGTCGACCCCGCGGCGCGCGGCCCGGTGTGGGACGACCTCGCCGCGCTCGCCGGCCCCGGCGCGGTGGTGCCGCTGCTCGCGCGGGCCGGCACGCCGCCACCCGGCTGGGAGGTCCTGCGCGAGGCCGCGGGCGTGCAGCTCGTGGACCACGGCGTGGCGGCCGCGCCGGATCCCGAGGCCGTGCGGCTGACGGAAGCCGACGTGCCGGAAATGCTCGACCTGGTCGCCCGCACCCGGCCGGGCCCGTTCCTGCCCCGCACCGTCCTGCTCGGTACCTATCTCGGCCTGCGCCACCGCGGCGCTCTCATCGCGATGGCCGGGGAACGCCTGCACCCGCCCGGCTGGACCGAGATCAGCGCCGTCTGCACCGACCCCGACCACCGCGGCCGTGGCCTGGCCACCCGCCTCGTCCTCGCCATCGCCGCCGGCATCCGCGACCGCGGCGAAACCCCTTTCCTGCACGCCGCGGCCCACAACCACAACGCGATCCGGCTGTACGAGTCCCTCGGCTTCCGCCTGCGCCACCGCACGGTCTTCGGCCAGGTCCGGGTACCGGAGGTGGCCGAGGAGCGCTGACGTGCGGATGGTCTCGGTTTCCGGTCCGGTGTTTGGCGGGTGGTTCCGCGGGGGTACTTGGGCGGTCACCGAGAGGACGGGGGTGTCGGCCGATGACGGACGGACGCGGGAGCGACGGCAGTGGCGTCACCGATCCTCGGTTCGCCCTGGGCGCCCAGGTGCTGCCGTGGGAGGTGCCCGAGGATCCGCCGCACTCGATCGCCGGGCGCTACGACGTGGAGCGGCTGATCGGCAGCGGAGGCACGGCGCGCGTCTACCGGGCGGTCGACCGCAGGCTCGGCCGCGAGGTCGCGGTCAAGGTGTACGACCGGCAATCGGTCGCGGTGGAGCAGGTGCGCCGGGTCCGGGAGCGGACGATCCAGGCCGGCATCGACCACCCGCGGGTGGTGGCCGTGCTCGACAGCGGGACGGACGGTGGCCGCCCGTTTCTCGTGATGCAGCTCGTGGACGGCGAAAACCTGGCGGAGCGCCTGTTTTCCGGGCCCCTGCCGGCCGAGCAGGTGACCGATCTGGCGGTGCGGCTCGTCGAGACGGTCGCGCACATCCACGCCCGGCGCGTCGTGCATCGGGACCTCAAGCCCGCCAACATCCTGCTCGGCCCGGACGGCCCGTTGATCAGCGATTTCGGCATCGCGCACGAGCTCGGCTCGACCAGCATCACCGGCACGGGGTTCGTCACGGGCACGGCCGCGTACCTCGCGCCCGAGCAGGTCGTCGGCGAGCCGGCCGGACCCGCCGCCGATGTCTACGCGCTGGGTCTCATCCTGCTGGAATGCCTTACGGGACAACGCGAATACCCTGGCACGATGGCCGAATCGGCGATGGCGCGGCTGCACCGGCCGCCGCGCATTCCCGCCGGGTTGCCCGCACCGTTGGCGCACGCGCTCGAGCGGATGACGGCCCGGGAGCCCGCGCACCGCCCCACGGCGGTTGAGGCCCTGCAGCTGCTTCGTCAGCCCGTTACCGCGGTTGCGCCGGTTCGGCCACCGGCCGTGGCCCGCAGGCTTCGCCCGAGGCTGCTGGCCGCGTTCGGAGGCATCGCGGCCGTCACGACGGCAGCCGTCCTCGCTGTGGCGCTCACGGGACCGGACGCGCCCGGCCCCGCACCTGCCGCCCAAACACCCGCTGCGCCGGCGCCGTCAACCGCCGCCTCCGCGAAGCCACCTACCTCCGCCGTCCCGGCGGCGGTACCGCACAACCCCGCCCCGCCGCGGCCGATCCCCGTCGCTGCGCGAGGCCCGGGCGCTCTTCCCAAGACGCCAGCCGCGGGCGGCAAAGCCAGAGGCAAACCCGAAGAGAAGGCCAAGGCCAAGGGCAAAGGCAAGGGCCCCGGCGGCCCGTAGCGCCTCCGCTCGCAGACACCCCACTCGCCGCAATCCCGACCGGCTCACGCTGTACGCCGGGGCCACCGCAAATCGCCGGCGGAGGCCATCTCACGTTTTACCCTCGGCCGCCGTCTACCAGGTAGAGGAGTGTCCGGCATTCGTGAACCTGGAGATTGCATGAACGCTGCACGGCGAGCGACCGTGGACCGCTGGCGCGACCGCGTCGAGTCGGGGGACTGGCCGGCGATCACCGCCGAGGTCGACGAGTACGGCGGGGCCCTGCTGCCCCGGCTGCTGGCCCCGGAGGAGACCGAGGAGATCAGGGGGCTGTACGCGCGGGACGACCTGTTCCGCAGCACCGTCGACATGGGCCGGCACCGCTTCGGCCGGGGCGAGTACCGGTACTTCCACGCGCCGTACCCGGAGCCGATCGAGCGGCTCAAGCAGGCGTTGTACCCGCGCCTGCTGCCGATCGCCCGCGACTGGTGGACCAAGCTCGGCCGGCCCGCGCCCTGGCCGGACACCCTCGACGAGTGGCTCCGGATGTGCCACGACGCCGGCCAGGCGAAGTCCACCGCGATCCTGCTCCGCTACGCCGAGAAGGACTGGAACGCCCTCCACCGCGACCTGTACGGCGACCTCGTGTTCCCGTTGCAGGTCGTGATCAACCTCAACGAGCCGGGCGTGGACCACACCGGCGGGGAGTTCCTGCTGCTGGAACAGCGCCCGCGCGCCCAGTCCCGGGGCACGGCCACCCTGCTGCCGCACGGTCACGGCTACCTGTTCACCACCCGCGACCGGCCGGTCGAATCCGCCCGCGGCTGGTCGGCGGCGCCGGTCCGCCACGGCGTGTCCGCCATCAGGTCGGGTGAACGGCACACCCTCGCCCTCGTCTTCCACGACGCGGCATGAGCGGCGAAAGCCCTTTGCTGACGAAGCCCGCCACCTACGACGCGGACCTGACGGCCACCGACGCCGAGGTCGACACCCTCATCCGGCTCGCGCTCGCCCGCGGCGCCCGCGACATCACGATCGGCTCCGGCCGCACCGCCCGCGCCCTCGCGACCGCCCGCGCGGTCGAATCCGCCTGGGCCCACGCCGGCGGCCGGACGCTCGGCACCGTCACCTGGCCCGAAACCGCAGCGTCCTGGCTGCGCCCGGCCTCCCGATTCGCCGCGGCCGACCCCGACCTGTGGCTCATGACCGGACCGGCCACCGGCTGGGCCCAGATGACCCGGCGCCTCTTGTGGTCGACCCCCTGGACCCCGGCCCGCACACTGGCGACCGCCGGAATCGGCGATCCGCGCACCCTCGCGCTCGTCGGCCCCGCCCACCTGCACGGCCTCACCGGCGCCACCGCGGACGGCGCCTCCTGGCACGTGGCCGGGAACGCGTGACGGCGGACACATCGCACTGCGCGAGGAACGGGCCTCGCAGACCCGGCTTGGTCGTTCGAACCGGACCTCACGATCCCGCGCAGCAGTTCGTCTACCCGGCATGGACAAGAAATCGCAGCCTCGACCCGGGAAGCACCTCCCGATGACCGACCCCGACGGCGACCAACACGAGCGCACAGCGATCGAACTCGTGTCCTGCCCCGAGTGCGGGAACGTCGCCACGATCGAATGGGCGTCCCGGCTCTCCGGCGTTCTGCACGTGAAAGTCCGGTGCCTCGAACGGCGCTGGTTCCTCATGCCCGCGGAGCGCATCACCTGCTACGGCTCCGAACGGCCGTACCGTGATGCCGACGCGCCCGCGGGTTGTTCGTCCGCTCGGAGTCTGCCGGTGCCCGACAAGACAGACCACCGGACAGGCTCAGGCCCGCGTCTTCAGCCTTGATCCTTCCCGAAGTACCGTCGCCGGGGATCTGTCTAGGAGGCAACGGTGACCAGGCGGTCGACATCGGTCCGGCGACGATTTCTGGTGCGGCTGCTGGCCGTCGTGTGCCTGGCGGGCACGCTGGTGTCCACGGGAGCGTCCGCCGGCGCCACACCGGTTTCCGCGCTCGCCGCGCAAACCGTGACCGCCGGGCAGGCGCGGTTCGAGGTCCTCTCGCCGACGCTCATCCGGACGGAGTACGCGGGCGACTCCGCCTTCGTCGACGCCGGCACGTTCAACGCGGTCGGCCGCGGCAGTTTCGCCCGGACCCCTTACACCGCAACGAAACGTGACGGCTGGCTGACCATCCGGACCAGTTCCGTCCAGCTGCGCTACAAGCTCGGCTCAGGCGCGTTCTCCGACGACAACCTCACCGTCGAGCTGCGGACGGGCGGCCAGGACGTCACAGCCCGCCCCTGGGCGGGCAAACTGACCCCCGCCTGCGCGTTCGGCGCCCTGTGCGAGGCCGAGGATCTGCAGCTGTCCGGCCCGGGCGCGGCCGACGACCACCGTGGTTACACCGGCGCCGGGTTCGCCGCGGGCTTCGCCAACGCCGGCGACGCCCTGGCGTTCCGCACGACCGCCCCGAAGGCCGGCGACTACCAGCTGGATCTGCGGTACGCCAACGGATCCGGCGGCGACGGCCAGCACACCACGCGCACGCTCACCGTCCTCGTGGACGGCGGCGATCCGCACCAGGTGTCGTTGCCGCCCACCGCCGACTGGGACACCTGGACCCTCGCCACCGCGCCGGTGACGCTGCCCGCGGGCGAACACGAGGTCCGCATCGAGCGTGGCGCCACCGACTCGGGCAACGTCAACATCGACAGCCTCGCCGTGGTCACGGCAGGCGCCGCGTACCCGCAGCCCGTCCCGCCCGCACCCACGCCCTGTGCCTTCGGCGCGCTCTGCGAAGCCGACCAGGGCGCCCTGGCCGGCGGCGCGCACGCGGCGAGCGACCACGACGGCTACTCCGGCAAGGGCTTCCTCGCGGGCATGGAGCGGACGGACGCGTCCAGCGCGCTCACGGTGACCGGCGTGCCCGCGAACGGCTCGTACGACCTGCAACTGCGCTACGCCGACGCGACCGCCGTCTCCGGCCAGAACCAGCCCACCACGTTGTCGGTCCGGGTGGGCGACGCCGCACCGACCAGCCTCACGCTGCCGGCGACGAGCAGCTGGAACTCGTGGCGGGCCACGGCCGTCCCGGTCAAGCTGGCGGCGGGCACCGACACCGTGACGCTGGCCTGCCCCGACTCGACGAACTGCCACCTCAACATCGACACCGTCGCGATCACGAAGCTCCACTCGCCGCTGCTCGCCCCGCACGCGGCGCTCGGCGGCTACCGGCGCGGGCTCGACGGCGTGGACGGCACCGCGGTCACCGCCCCGGGAATCCTTTACCAGGACGGCTGGTCGCTGCTCGACGACACCGCTTCGGCGCTGTATGACCCGCGTACCAAGGTCGTCACCCAGCGCCAGGCGCACGGCGGCCAGGCCTACCAGGACGGATACGTGTTCGCCTACGGCCAGGACTACACCCGCGCGTTGCGGGAGCTGTCCCAGCTGACCGGGCCGTCGCTGCTGCTGCCCCGCTGGTCGTACGGCGTCTGGTACTCCGAGTACTACGACCGCACCGCCGCGGACTTCGAGCAGACCATCCTGCCGAAGTTCCGGTCGGAGAACGTGCCGCTGGACATGCTCGTGGTCGACACCGACTTCAAGACGCCGAACAAGTGGAACGGCTGGGAGATCGACCCGGCCCGTTTCCCCGACCCGGCGGCGTTCTTCCAGTGGGCGCACGATCAGGGCCTGCACACCGCGCTGAACGTCCACCCGAGCATCCTCGCCTCCGACCCGCAGTTCGCCGCGGCGCAAGCGACCGCGAAGGGCAAGCTGAAGCCCGGCAGCTGCGGCGGTGGCGGCACCGACTGCTACGTGTTCGACTTCGGCGACCCGGACCAGCTGCGCGCCTACTTCGACCTGCACCGGCCGATGGAGCAGCAGGGCAACGACCTCTGGTGGCTCGACTGGTGCTGCGACGGGTCGAGCTCCGGCCTCGCCGGCGTCACCCCGGACTCGTGGATCAACCAGCAGTACGCCGACGACGCGGCGAAGACCGTCGGCCGCGGGTTCGCGTTCTCCCGCGCGTACGGCTCACTGCAGGCCGGTGGCTACAGCTCGCCCACCGCGGTGCCCACGGGGCCCTGGGCCGACAAGCGCACCACGTTGCACTTCACCGGTGACACCATTTCCGACTGGGCCACGCTGGGATTCGAGGTCGGCTACACGCCCGGCGAGTCCGCGGCGACGGGGCTGGCTTCGGTGAGCCACGACATCGGCGGCCACACCGGGGGCCTGCAGGAACCGGGCAGCGAGCCGGGCAGCACGAAGCTGCCGGACGACCTGTACGCGCGCTGGGTGCAGCTCGGCACGTTCCAGCCGATCGACCGCCTGCACTCCAACCACAGCGACCGGTTGCCGTGGCAGTACGGGGCCGCCGCGGACACGTCGGCGACGAAGTTCCTGAACCTGCGCGAGGACCTCGTGCCCTACACGTACACGCTCGCGCAGCAGGCCACCGCCACGGGGTTGCCGATCGTGCGTCCGCTGTACCTGCAGTACCCCGGGCAGCAGGAGGCCTACGCCCAGGCGGGCGGCGAGTACCTGTACGGGCCGGACGTGCTGGTCGCTCCCGTGACGAGCCCCGGCACCACCGCCACCACGAGCGTGTGGTTCCCGCCCGGCAGCGACTGGACCGACTACTTCACGGGCAAGACCTACCACGGCGGGACCACCGCGCAGATCACCACGGGCTGGGACACCATGCCGGTGTTCCTGCGCTCGGGCGGCATCATGGTCACCCGCAGCGCCGACGTCACCGGCGACCAGGGCCACCCCCTGACCGCCACCACGGCCACCGTGGCCGGCGGCCACCAGGGCACCTTCACCCTCTACGAGGACGACGGGCAGTCACCCTCGGCCAAGGGCGCCACCACCCGCCTGACCTACACCGAGGACCCCCACTCGGCGACACTCGCGATCGACGCCATGCACGGCTCTTACCCGGGCCGGCCGGCGCAGCGCGCCTGGACCGTCCGGTTCACCGCCGCCAAGGCTCCGTCGGCCATGCTCGTCGACGGCCACCGCAGCGCCGCGAACACGTGGACCTGGGACCCCGCGACGAAAACCGTGACCGTGCGAACGCCTGCGCAACCGACCGCTCGCCCGCTCACGGTGCGGTTGCTGAACTCGTAACCCGTCGTCCCGGCGGACGAGCCGTTGCCCCCTGCTGCTGTGGCGTGACAGGGCCCGCCGTGTGGGTGTCCGATCTGTTCAAGATCCGGCCGGCCCTCCCCGCTTACGTTGGCGGAGAGAGGAACGAACGCCGACAGAGGAGATACGGGTGCGGATCGGGATCGGACTGCCCGCCGCGGTGCCGGGGACGGACGCCGCGGGGATCGGACGGTGGGCCGCCGAGAGCGAGGAGCGGGGCTTCCGTTCGCTGGGCGTGCTCGACCGGTTGGTGTACGACAACCTGGACCCGCTGGTGGCACTGGCCGCCGCCGCGGCGTGCACGGAGCGCGTCGAGCTGCTGACCACGGTGCTGAACATCGGTTATCGCCGCAATCCGGTCGTCCTGGCGAAGCAGATCGATTCGGTCGAACGCCTTTCCGGAGGGCGGCTCACCGTCGGGCTCGGGATGGGCGGCTGGCCGGAGGACTACCACGCGAGCGGCGTCGAAATGACGAAGCGGGGCGCCCTTTTCGAGTCCACTTTGGACACGATGCGGCAGGTGTGGCGCGGCGAGCTGTCCGGGGCTTGCGGGCCGATCCCCGCCCTGCCACCAGGCCGTCCGCAGGTTTTGCTCGCCGGTGTGGTGCCCGCCGGTTTCGTCCGGGCCGCGCGGTTGGCCGACGGCTGGGTGGCGCCGTCCTTCGGGCTGGAGGTCTTGAACGAAGGGGTCGCGACCGTCCGGCGGGAATGGAGCCGAGCCGGCCGCGAGGGGCGACCGCGGATCGTCGTCGAGCGCTACTTCTGCCTGGGGTCGCGCGCGGCGGAAACGGCCGAATCGTATGTGGCGCACTACTACGGGGCCGAGTTCTTGCCCCGCGTCCGTCTCGACGCCATCACCGACGAATCCCGCCTGTGCGAGGAGATCGGCCGGCTTTCCGAGGCCGGAGCCGACGATCTGGTGCTGTTCCCGTGCTCGGGATCACCCGAGCAGATCGGCCTCTTGGCCGACGCCCTCGACAAAACGGCCGGGGAATCGGAAAAGGAGGCACCCCGATGACCTCGCACAAGGAATCCGACCTCACCACACTGGCCAACGTCGGCCCCGCCGTGGCGGGCTACTTCGAGAGCATCGGCATCACCCGGATCACGCAGCTGGCGAACCAGGACCCGGTCGAGCTGTACGAGCGGATGTCCGCGGCGGCCGGTGAACGGCTCGACCCGTGCCTGCTCGACACGGTTTTGTCCGTTGTGGACCAAGCCGCCGGGCGGCCGGCCCGACCGTGGTGGCACTACACCGCGGAGCGCAAGCAGCTACAGGCCCGGCACCTCCCAAAGTCGGATTGACAAAGGGATCCCGGCCCGTCGATCATAGAAGTCGCACTGAGCGTGACAACGTTGTCAGACACGGATCGGGAGCGACGTGACCCAGCTGAATCGCAGGCGGTTTCTGTCCGGTGGGATCGCGATCGCCGGTGGTGGCGCGCTCGGCGCGCTCGGCCTGTCGGGCATCGCCGACGCGGCCCCGGACAGCACGGCCGGAGGCCGGCCCCTTCACCTCGACGGCCACGAGATCACCGGCGGCTGGACCTTCACCGCGGCCGACGCGACGACGGCAACCGGGGACCGGTTCGCCAGTGCGCAGCAGCTCGCGGGCCTGAAGCCGGCCGTCGTGCCGGGAACACCGCTCACGAGCATGATCGCCAACGGCGAGTACCCCGATCCGCTGTACGGCCACATCGTGACCGACACGGTCCCGGACACCCTCAAGGACACCGGCTACTGGTACCGCGTCGCGTTCGCCGTGCCGCGGCTGATTCCGGGCCAGCGGTTCTGGCTGCGGTTCGACGGCATCAACTACCTGGGGACCGTCTGGCTCAACGGCACCGAAGTCGGCACCGTCGCGGGTGCGTTCAAGCGGAGCGTCTTCGACGTCACCGACATCATCACGAACGCGAACGGCACCGCGTACCTGGCGGTGCTGGTCGGCAAGCTCGACTACGCCGACCCGCCGTCGCTGCCGAGCTACGCCAGCGGGGTGACGCGCGGCGGGCGCAACGGGGGCAAGACCGGGATCACCTTGAAGAACGGGCCGACGTTCTTCTGCACGGCGGGCTGGGACTGGCTGCCGACCATCCCCGATCGGGACCTGGGCATCTGGCAGCCGGTCACCTGGTCCACCACCGGCCCGGTCCGGTTGACCGACGTGCACGTCGATCCGACGCTGTCGGCCGACCTGCGCACGGCCGACGTCACGGTCGAGCTCGCTCTCGACAGCGCGTTCGACACCGCGAAACCCGTGGTGCTGAAGGGATCTCTCGACGGCCACGACTTCGAGCGCACCGTGACCGTGCCGGCCGGGGCGTCCACGATCACGCTGACGTCGAAAGACCTCGCCTGCCTGCGCCTGGACCGCCCGAAGCTGTGGTGGCCCAACGGGTACGGCGACCCCCACCGTTATCGGCTCACGATCGCGGTGGAGTCCGGCCGTCAAGTCTGCGACGAGCGGACGGTGGACTTCGGGGTGCGGCGGATCGAGTACACCAAGCCGGTCGAGTCACCGTCCGGCGCGACCGTCGACGGTCTGGCCATCACCGTCAACAACCAGCCGATCCTGGTGATGGGCGGCAACTGGGGCCTGGACGAGGCACTCAAACGCATTCCGCGGCAACGGCTGCGCGACCAGGTGCGGCTGCACCGCGACGCCAACCTCAACCTGATCCGCAACTGGAACGGCCAAAGCAGCACCGAAGACTTCTTCGAGGCGTGCGACGAGTACGGCATTCTGGTGTGGCAGGACTTCTTCTGCTCGACCGAAGGCCCGCCGCCCGCAGACGTCGCGCGCGACCTGGACAACATCCGCGATTGCATCGTGCGGTTCCGCAACCACCCGTCGATCCTGCTCTGGTGCGGTGGCAACGAAGGCCCGCCGCCGCAGCCGCTCGTCGACGGCCTGGACGCGCTGGTGGCCGAGCTCGACCCGAAACGCGCGGCGCTGACCAGCTCGGCCGGCGACACCGGCCAGGACCCCATCGGTGGATACAGCTCCGGCGGTCCGTACCACTGGGTCACCCCCGGTACCCACTTTTCGCTCAACGACGGCACGAAGTGGCCCCCGTTCCACAACGAGGTCGGCTCGTACTCGATCCCGACGCTGGAGTTCATCCGCAAGATGCTCCCCGAGTCGTCGTGGGAACACCCGGACGACTTCTGGGCCGACCGCGACGTCAACGGCAACGGCGGCAACGGCGGCGGCGCCGGGTACCTGGCGCTCACCGCGCAGCGGTACGGCGAGGTGCTGAACCTCCCGGACTTCGCGCGCAAGTCGCAGCTGATGAACTACGAGTGCATCAGGGCGATCTACGAGGCGCACGCCGCGAACATGATCAGCGCGTCGCCGGGCAAGCCGTACCCGCGCACCGGCGTCATCATGTGGATGACCAACCCCGCGCAGCCCAGCTTCGTCTGGCAGATGTACACCCACGACCTCGAGGCGCACTCGGCGTTCTACGCCGTCCAGCACGCCTGCCGGCGGGTCAACGTGATCCTCGACCGCCAGACCCTCGACGTGGTGGTGGCCAACCACACCCGGTCGGCCGTGCGCGGCACCGTCGACGCCACGCTCTACGCCCTGAACGGCACGGTGTTCGCCCAGACTTCCCTGCGCGTGCCCGCCGCGGCCGCCTCCGACCACACCGTCATCGGCACCCTCGCGCCCCAGCTCGCCGCCACCCCCGACGACGTCGCCTTCGTCCGCCTGTCCCTCAAGGACCAGCACGGTACGGAACTGGTCCGCACCTTCTCCTGGCTCGAGAACCCGGCGCGCCCCACGGGATTCGCAAGCCTGGACACCGCTCCCGCCCCCGCCGTCTCCATCACCGCTGACGCCCGGCGCGACCGCGACGAGCTCACCCTGACCGCGGAGGTCACCAACACCGGCCACTCCGTGGCCCTCATGCTGCACCTGCAGGCCTACGACACCCACACCGGCGACCGCATCCTGCCCGCCACCTTCAGCGACAACTACCTCAACCTGGCCCCCGGCGAGTCGACCACCGTCCACACGCAACTGACCGCCGACCAAACCCGCCGCCACCCGTCCCTCGGCATCCGCGTCGACGGGTGGAAGATCGACCAGCCCGCCTCCCACCTGCGCGGCCACGGCGTGGCCGTCACCTTCAACCAGGCCGCCCTGGCCACCCACCCCCCGACGAAAACCTTCGGCGCGTAGCCGGAAGCGAGGGGTCCGGCCGAAACGCCTGATCCCTCGCTTGCGGCCGGCCGGCGACGGAACGCGGTCCTGATCGACGGGTGACGCCGCGTCAGCGCCGTGGGTGCTCGGCCGAGGGTTGTTGGGTGGCGTGGCCGGCGTTCGTGTTCGGCATCTGCTTGTCGCTGGTGGCCAACATCTGCTCGGCGCCGACGCTGAGCCCGCTTCAGGTGACAGTGGCTGCTTGTCCTCCGTCGGTGTTGCTGATGGCAGTCGAGCTGCTCGACGGCGCACGGAAGCGCCGGACAGCGGTCGAGACTGGCTCCGAGACGGCTTCCGCACGCCGAGAGTGGAGCGAACGCGGTCTCGGGCTCGCCACAAAGGACGGGTCACGAAACCGCCGAGATCGTCGGCTCGCACTCCGCGTCGCATCCGTCCACAGCGGGCGGGATGACGGCCGGGCAGCGGACGTGGGAGCACCACCTGCGTGAAGCAGCCGGCGGTCGGACTCCGAATCGAGCCGAGTTGGATCGGGTGGCCGGTACGCACAACGACGGTCGGCGGATCTTGCGCCAGTGGCGAACTGCCAAGAAGACCCCCGATGAACGGGTGTGCCTGCGCGGGGTACACCGAAGGTGAGTAGCGCGGACTACCGGTTGATCCTGGCCAACGAGCGCACCTTCCCTGCGTAGCTGCGCACCGTACTTGCGTTGAGCGCTGCTGGGTTGGTCAGGGCAGTGATCGAGCCGGCGGAGTTTGAGGCTCATTTTTTGGTGGTGCACCTGACTGACCGGAGGTCGATCTCCACACCGATCAGCAGGGCGAAGTGGCCCACCCACAGCCACGCGAGAAAGATCACCACAGTGCCGAGCGCGCCGTAGCCACCGGCGGCGAAGTTCGCGTTGTACCAGGAGAACGCGCCGGATCCGGCGAGCCAGAGGAGCACGCCGACAACGCCGCCCCGGCTCACCCATTTGGCTCGCCCGCGCGGGGCTCCCGGGGTGGCGGGCAGTCCTCGCTGCAGCAGCCCGAAGAAGATCAGGAGCACTGCGAACAACAGCGGCCAGCGCAGTGCGTGCCAAATGCCCGCGACCAGGTCGGGCAGCCCGACCGCCCGCTCGAGGGCGGCGCCGAGCGGACCGCCGGCCAGCAGCGCGAGAGTGATCCCGGCCAGCAGGGCGAGCATCAGGAGAGTCAGCGGAAGCCGCGAGAGCTTGGCGACCCAGGGCAGTCGGGTGTCCGGCACGCCGCGAATCCCGCCGATCGCGCGTTGGCAGGCGGCGACGTAGCCCGAGACCGCCCACACGCTCGCGACCAGTCCGACCCCCACGACAGTTCCGGCCGCGGTGTGGTCGCGCAGGGCGTCGCGCAGAACCGGGCCCACCCCGGCGGCGCCGGCCGGCAGCAGCTCGACAAAACCATCGACGACGACGTCGGTGTCGGGGGTGGAGCGCAGGGTCAGCTCGAGAATTGCGACCAGCACGATGAGCGCCGGGAAGATCGCCAGCAGGCCGAAGTAGGTCAGTGCGGCGGCTCGGTCGGGTAGCTGGTCCTCGGCTACGACTCGCAGCGCGGCCTCGACTCGCCTGCGCAGCGCGCGAACCAGCGGAGCCGAGTTTGTCACGTGCTCATGCACCTCCTTTCGCGAAGTCTGCGCCGGCTTCGTCGGCGTGACCTCGTCCGGGAGGGTGGAGACCTCGAGCTGTGTCCCTCCACCCCATCCTCTTGTGCGACATCCGTTTCCGCAGTCACGCGCCAAGACCCCGGGCCCGGGCGCGTGGCGGGGCGTTTCTCACCTGGGAAGGGTGATGTGTCAGCGGTGGTCTCGGTGGTGGTCCTGCGAGGTTGCGAACACGAACGACACGAGGTTGATGATCTCGGAATGAGGAGCACCTGGGGTTTGGTGTCAAGCGGCGGTTGGTTTGACGCAACGTGTTCGGGCGTGTGGGGCGTGTCGTTGACGAGCTGCTGGTACACGGCATCGGCGAGGTATCGAGTTTGGAACCCAGCGGCTCGCGACGCGCCCGTTCACCGGCTGTACTCGCTGCTGCAGGTGGTCAACCGCGCAGGTGGCGAGGGGTCCGCGATCACGCCGTCGGCGCGTATCTCAAGGTCGCGGCGACGTCGCCGCCGCGCGGGACGTCCTCGTGGCGGACGGCGAGCAGGTAGGCGCCCGACAGCCAGGCCCGGCGCGCGATCTCGTCGACGAGATCGACGGGGCCGGGAGCTCCGAAGGTCACCTCGCCCGAGTCGTCGACTTCGCCGGGGACGGTGGCGTCTATGTCCACGAACAGCGTGTGCACGGCGCCGCGCGTGGCGAAGCGGGCCAGGTCTGCGAGGTCGGTCGAGGTGCGACCCTGCCCGAAGCGTTCGTCGAAGGTGCTTTTCTCTTCGTCGAGCCGCGCGGCGTACCAACGGTCGAGGACCGCACGGGCTTCGGTGACCAGCTCGCCGTCGCCGCGGTCCTCCGGGTTGCCCGGCACGCTGTGTGGCACCAGGTCGGGGTAGCCGCAGTGCACGCGGAAGATGCTGTCGAGCGGCTCCGTAGCGGCGAGGACGAGCGGCACGCCGTGGCCGGGCAGCACCTCGCGCAGCGCGCCGTCGACCAGCCGGGAGAACTGCGCCATGCGCAGTTTCTGTCCCTCCGCGCCCTGCACCCGGCGGCTCGGTGCGCGGTCCTTGACGGATGCCTTGCCGACGGCGGACGCCACGTCCGCGGGCATGCCCGGCACGCGTATCTCACGCGGGGGAGCGTCGGGCACGGTTTCCAGCACCCGCGCCGAACCCTGGGCGAGCGCCAGCACGAACGCGGTCTGCGGGAAGGTCACTGCGCGCATCAGCGGTTTGACGAAGAACCGTGTGGCTCCGACTGCGGCCGGCGTGAGGCGGTTGGGCAGCCGAAAGCTGTGCAGCGAGGTCGGCGTCGCGAACACGGCGAGGCTGCGCGCCTGGTGCCGCCAGAAGACCCCGGAGTCCTCGTCCTCCAGCACGGCGAGTTGTTCTTCCAAAGCCGCGAGGTCCTGCTGGTCCACGTCGCCGAGCTGTGCCAGCGCTTCCCGGACTCCGTTCTTGTAGGCGATCCGCTCCGCCTCGCCCGGTGACGTGGGCTCGGTCTGCAGGTAGATCGACACGGCGGCCGGAGCTTCGGCCTGCCAGAGCGCGTCGATCTCGGAGCGGGTCGGGATGTCGGTGTACAACGTCATGCGGTTCCTCCTCATCGAGGTGTCCGTCCGCCCGTCCTGCCTGAGGCAGGGCAGGAAGCTCCATTCTCGACAGTAGGTCCAGGCACGGCGGGAAACCATGGAAGGCCGGTGACCCCGCGTTCGACGTAACTCTCTGCGGTCCTTGGAATGTAGGGGCCGGCACCGCCGCGATGAACCCGACGCCATCGAACAAGTACTCAGGTGGCTGACCGACCCTCGCCAATACCCTCACGACCGAGAGTCAGCAGACGAGGCGCTGGACGGGCTCAATCACCTGCTGGAAGTCGAGAACTTGCACGTTGAGCTGGACGGCGAGCTGCGCCCGGTCATCACGAGGTCTGCACGTTGTGCGTCGCGACAGCGCCCTGCCGCGGACTCACGGTGGCCCCGCCTCGCGCGTATCGAGTCGATGGCCAGGCCGCTGCCGAGTGTGGCGGGGGCGGGGCGGGTGGGCGAGACTGCTTCGATGGTTTCCGAGTACGCCGAGAGCGACCAATTCCGTGGTGCTCGTATCCACCTGTGCAATCTCGCCGGCCTCGAGATCCGCGATTGCGAGGTGAATGGCCTGAAGATCGTCGACTGCTACGGCAGGGACGTCTATCTCGGTGGTGACTTCGAGCGCCTGGTCGTCAACGATGTCGACGTGACCGCCTACGTCGAGGCCGAACTCGACCGCCGGCACCCCGTACGGGTGCTGGCGCGGGATGCGGCATCCCCCGAGGACTACGGGGCTGCGTGGGACGCGATCGAGGCCCTGTGGGGCGCGACGCTTGACCAGGCGAGGCTGTTGCCCGAGGCCAGACTGCACGAGCGGGTCGCGGGCGAGTGGTCGTTTGTCGAGACGCAACGGCATCTGCTGTTCGCGTGCGATGCGTGGCTCGGCAACGCCGTGCTCGAGGAGGAAGCGCCCTACCACCCGTGGGGCCTGCCCGCCGGGGGGATGCCGCCCGACGCGGCGGCGAAGCTGGGCCTGGACCTTGACGCCACCCCATCGCTCGACGAGGTGCTCGCGCCGCGGCTGGCCCGCATGGCCGTGATGCGGCGTGTCGTCGAGGGGCTCACTCCGGCCGAGCTCGACCGGGTGTGCGGTCGCAAGCCGGCGGACCCGTATCCCGACACGGAGTACGTCGTGCGCCGCTGTCTCAAGGTAGTGCTGAAAGAAGAAGGCGAGCACCACCGTTACGCAGTGCGCGACCTTGCGGTGCTCGAGGCGGGTGTGCCTAGACCGCAGTAGTCGCCTAGCTATGCCCCGGCCAGGTGGCGAGCCCTGGTGTCCGTGATGGGTGACGGAGGTCGGCGGCTCCACGGTCGTTCAGATCGCCTTGCCGAACGACCTCGCGGGCATGGAAACCTTCCCGGGAAGCTACTTCCTCAACGCGGAGGCTGAGGTCGTTGTTGACCTCACGCCGCTTGAATTCGCCGAGCACGCGAGCGTTGAGATCACTTCGGCGAAAGCTCGTGACATCCTGGACGACCTTGGCTCGCATTCTGCCCCGAAACGATTACCGTGATATGACTGATTTTCTGAACGACTTGCCCAAGTTATCCCTGGGAAAATTTCTGCTTTTGTACCGGGTGCTGCCAAGTTACGATAGTCGAATTTGGTCGTCGAAAAACCGTGGAGGAACAAGGTGCACCAGAATCGTTTGGACTCCGGTCCGTTCATGGACGAGACTCCGGACATCAAGCCGCGCAGTCGCGACGTCACGGACGGTTTGGAGCGTACCGCTGCGCGCGGGATGCTGCGGGCTGTGGGGATGGGTGACGACGACTGGGTGAAGCCGCAGATCGGTGTCGCTTCTTCGTGGAACGAGATCACGCCGTGCAACCTGTCGCTGGATCGGTTGGCGAAGGCGAGCAAGGACGGTGTGCATGCGGCGGGTGGCTACCCGTTGGAGTTCGGCACGATTTCGGTGTCCGACGGTATCTCGATGGGCCATGAGGGCATGCATTTCTCGCTGGTGTCGCGTGAGGTGATCGCGGACAGTGTGGAGACGGTGATGCAGGCCGAGCGGTTGGACGGCTCGGTGCTGCTGGCCGGGTGTGACAAGTCGTTGCCGGGAATGCTGATGGCGGCTGCCCGGCTTGACCTGGCCAGTGTGTTCCTCTATGCCGGTTCGATTCTGCCTGGTCGGGTCACGCTGTCGGATGGCGGCGAGCGTGAAGTCACGATCATTGACGCGTTCGAGGCCGTCGGTGCGTGCGCCAGGGGCTTGATGAGCCGCGAGGACGTCGGGCTGATCGAGCGCGCTATCTGCCCCGGTGAGGGCGCGTGTGGCGGGATGTACACGGCGAACACGATGGCCAGTGCGGCCGAGGCGCTGGGGATGTCGTTGCCCGGCAGTGCGGCTCCGCCGGCGACGGACCGGCGGCGTGACGGGTTCGCGCGGCGGTCGGGTCAGGCGGTGGTCGAGATGCTGCGCAAGGGGATCACCGCTCGGCGGATCATGACCCGGGAGGCGTTCGAGAACGCGATCGCCGTGGTGATGGCGTTCGGCGGCTCCACCAACGCGGTGCTGCACCTGCTCGCGATCGCGCACGAGGCGGAGGTGCCGCTGAGTCTGGACGATTTCACGCGGATCGGTGCGCGGGTGCCGCACCTGGCCGACGTGAAACCGTTCGGGCGGCATGTGATGACCGATGTCGATCGCATCGGCGGCGTGCCGGTGGTGATGAAAGCGTTGCTGGACGCGGGTCTTCTGCACGGCGATTGCCTGACCGTGACCGGGCGTACGGTCGCCGAGAACCTGGCCGAGATCGCGCCGCCGGACCCGGACGGCACGGTGCTGCGCGCGATGGCCTCGCCGATCCACCCGACCGGCGGCATCACGATCCTGCGTGGTTCCCTGGCGCCGGAGGGCGCGGTCGTGAAGTCCGCCGGTTTCGACTCGGACGTGTTCACCGGCACGGCCAGGGTGTTCGATCGCGAACGCGCCGCGATGGACGCGCTGGAGGACGGCACGATCGTCGCGGGCGACGTCGTGGTGATCCGCTACGAGGGCCCCAAGGGCGGGCCGGGGATGCGGGAGATGCTCGCCATCACCGCGGCGATCAAGGGTGCGGGGCTCGGCAAGGACGTCCTGCTGCTGACCGACGGCCGTTTCTCCGGCGGCACGACCGGCCTGTGTGTCGGCCATGTCGCCCCGGAGGCAGCCGACGGCGGGCCGATCGCCTTCGTCCGCGATGGCGATCCCGTCAGCCTCAACGTCGCGACCGGGATGCTGGACCTCGGCGTGGATGCCGCCGAGTTGGCCGCTCGCCGGGCGGGCTGGACGCCGTTGCCCGACCGCTACACACGCGGCGTGCTGGCCAAGTACTCCAGGCTCGTCGGCTCGGCCTCCCAGGGCGCTGTCTGCGGGTAACGCAGGCGGGACTGCGCCCGGCGATCCGGCCGGGCGTGGCCGTCGCTCATGACCGAATGGTCAAGTGGAACGAGGCGAAGGGCGCTGGCAATTTCTGTTGGTGCCGGGCTCAGTGGGTGAGCCGCTCAGGAAAGTGGGGACGGCGCCGGTCGCGGCCGCGTGGGTGGCATGAGTGCTCAAGCCCATGAGGAAAGGTTCACGACGTTCCCCGGCCCCGGCCACCCTGACGAAGCGGGCGTCGGCGCCGGGTTCGCTGGTGCTCTGTCCGAGGACGCCCTCGACGACGCCGAGAAAAGTCTGCTCCCGAGCGCAGCAGACAAGGCCTCTCGGCACCAGGCGGCGCTCGAGCAGTCGGCGCAGAAGCCTTGAACCTCGGGCTGCCTGGCCGGCCGCCAATGCACAGGCAAGACTGGTCTCGAAGACTCCGGCGAGGCTTCGAGGCGCGGCGCCGCAGCTGCCGTCGGATACGGCTCGTGTAGTGAGCCAGAAGCTCTGTGCCTTGCTGGGGTCTGCGCTGAGGGCGCCGTTCGGGCCGACGCGGGCGCAGGCGGGGTTGGGGGCTGCGAGCGCGCGGACGCCGTCGGCGAGCATGGCGGCGCGGGCGTCTCCCGTTCCGGTTGATGACCGGTGCGGGACACCGGAAATCCCGCGCGCGAGGGCGTCGAACCAGTGGGGGCGAACATCGGGCGTGCAGGCGCCGGACCTGTCGCTTTCAGCGCGGTTGGCAGGCGTGGCCTGGCCGGCTGCGGCTGACTGGACGTATCGGCTGCTCTCGACGGCGGTCTGGTCGGCTGCTACGGAGATCGGGTGGCCGACGACGTCGCCGGCAATCCGCGTTCGAACGACAGTCGCAGCGGACCCGAAGGTGCGGCCGTCCGCAACCAGTCGGCGGGATTCGTGCCACACCGCGAAAGCCTGGCGCTCATGGTGGGTTGGACATGAAGTTCGGGCTCGACTCGCTGAGGAATTCTTCGATCACGGTGACCACTGTGGACGGTAGACAACCGGAAGAAACTCTTCCACATAACACAAATCCCCAGGCCGGAAGTGATCCGAACCTGGGGAGTGAGGGTGCGCCATCAGGGACTCGAACCCCGAACCCGCTGGTTAAGAGCCAGCTGCTCTGCCAATTGAGCTAATGGCGCTTGGTGGTGCCCGCCGCTTTGGTTTCCCTCGGCGACGTGGAAAAGATTAGCAGGCTGTTCAAGCCGCGTTTCAGGGGGGTCCCCTTAAGTGCGCGCGGTGGGTCGCCGCGGCGGCGGGAGGGCTCCTAGCTGCGCGTTCCCGTTCAGTCTGGCAGATCGGGGGCCGTTGTGGGGGCCGTCGAGGTCATTAAGTGGCCGTTGACAACTGTACGTCGTACAGGTAACTCTGGTCTCATGTACGACGTACAGGAGAACATCCTCGCCACCCCACTCACGCTGCCCAATGGCACCGTCCTCGCCAATCGGCTGGCGAAGGCGGCCACCAGTGAGCACCTGGCCGACCGGCGGGGCGCGCCGACGCGGCAGCTCGCGGAGGCCTACCGAAGGCTCGCGCACTCGGGTGCCGGGCTGCTGATCAGCGGAAACGTCATGGTCGACGGCTCGGCGCTGGAGGCTCAGCGCAACGTCGTGATCGAAGACTTCCGGCACCTGCCAGAGCTGCGGCGCTGGGCGGCCGCGACCGTGGGCACCGACACCAAACTGCTCCTGCAGCTCTCGCACCCCGGCCGGCAGTCGATGCGCGGCCTGAAGCTCGCTGGGCGGCAGGACGTCGTCGCGCCTTCAGCAGTGCCCCTGGACCTGGGGAAGTGGCTCTTCCGCCGGCCGCGGGCGCTGTCGGACGTGGAAGTCGGCACACTCGTCGCGCGCTTCGCCACGGCCGCGTACGTTGCCGCCGAAGCGGGCTTCGCCGGCGTCCAGCTCCACGCGGCCCACGGCTACTTGCTCAACCAGTTCCTGTCCCCGCTCGTCAACCGCCGTGACGACCGCTGGGGCGGCTCACCGGAGAACCGGATGCGCTTTCTGCTGGAGGTCGTCCGCGCGATCCGCGCCGGCACGCCTCCGGACTTCATCCTCTCGGTCAAGCTCAACTCCGCAGACTTCCAGCGCGGCGGCTTCGCCCCCGAAGACGCCCTCGCGGTCGCCAAGGCCCTCGAACAGGAAGAGGTCGACTTCCTGGAAGTATCCGGCGGCACCTACGAAAGCATCGCCGTCGTCGACGGCACCCCTCAACGCGCCTCAACGCTCGCCCGCGAGGCCTACTTCCACGACTTCGCCGAAGACTTCGCCCGCGAGCTCACGATTCCCCTCATGCTCACCGGCGGCTTCCGCTCCCACGCCGCCATGGTCGACGCCGTCTCCTCCGGCTCCGTCGACCTCGTCGGCCTGGCCCGCCCCATCACCCACGACCCGACCTTCCCCCACCGACTTCTCACGACCCCCACTGCCCGCAGCGCCGCCCCCACCCCGAAGATCGGCCAGAAGCTCCTGGACGACCTCCTCAACTCTTCCTGGCACCAGCAACAGCTCTCCCGCCTGGGCCGCGGCGCCCGTCCGCGCCCCTCCCGCCGCCCCACCACCGCCCTCGTCATCGCCGCCCTCACCACCCTCCGCGACGCCCTCTTCTTCTCCTAACCCTCCACAAAGGACGACGAATACCCCACGACCTAGGGTGACGACACGGGATGGGGGTCCAGGGGGCTCGCCCCCTGGCGGGGGTCTGGGGGTCCGACCCCCAGAAAAAAGGCGAAACCCCAGCCCGGGGAAAGGTGCCCGAAGGTCACCGACCAGACTGGGGTGATGGGGTGAGCGACGGGTTTCGAACCCGCGACCTCCTGGACCACAACCAGGTGCTCTACCAGCTGAGCTACGCCCACCATCTGCGAGGGATCGTTGCGATCACCTTGCTGCGGAATATCGTAGCGTGCCCTCGCGAGGGGTTTTCACCGGGTCAGCTTCGGTGGCGTTCCTGCACTTCGGCGGCCGCGGCTTTGGCTTGTTCGCTGGTCGGCCCGGGTTGGGGGACGAAGGCGACGTTGCGGTAGTAGTCGAGTTCGCCGATGGATTCCTTGATGTCGGCGAGCGCGCGGTGGGCGAGGCCCTTCTCCGGCTTCGCGTAGTAGATCCGCGGGTACCAGCGCCGGACGAGTTCCTTGACCGACGACACGTCGACCATGCGGTAGTGCAGGTGGCTGTCGAGCGCCGGCATGTCGCGGGAGATGAAGCCGCGGTCGGTGGCGATGGAGTTGCCCGCCAGGGGGGCCGTGCCGGGGTCGGGGACGTGCTCGCGGATGTAGTCGAGCACGCGCTGCTCGGCTTCGGCGAGCGTCACCGCGGAGGCGCGGACCTCTTCGGTGAGCCCGGACTTGGCGTGCATGTCGTGGACCACCTGCGGCATGCCGTCGAGCGTGGTGTCGTCGGTGTGGATGACGATGTCGACTCCCTCGCCGAGGACGTTGAGGTCGGCGTCGGTCACGAGGGCGGCTATTTCGATCAACGCGTCTTTGCCGAGGTCGAGCCCCGTCATCTCGCAGTCGATCCAGACTAGGTGGTCGGTCACCCGGACAACCCTAACCCGACACGGGGATGTCAGCCGGGTTACCTGCGCATTCGGCGCGTTACGCTCGGGCAGCCAGGTGAAAGAGTGTGATTTCGGACTCGGAACGGGGTGCGGCCAGTGGCCGAGCAGGGGTCGGGGCCTGCGGCGGAGATCGCGCAGGGTTACGTGAGCGAGGGCGCCGCGGTGGAGCTGGGCGCCGTGGTGATCGACGGGCGGACCGAGGCGGCCGCGGCCGTGCGGCTGCCGCTGGCCACGCTGAACCGCCACGGTCTGGTGGCGGGTGCGACCGGCACCGGCAAGACGAAGACGTTGCAGCTGATCTCGGAGCAGCTCTCCGCCGCGGGTGTGCCGGTGGTGCTGGCCGACGTGAAGGGCGACCTTTCGGGCCTGTCGGCGGCGGGCCAGGCGAACGACAAGCTCACGAAACGCGCGCAGGAGCTGGATGACGACTGGGCGCCGGCCGCGAGCCCGGTGCAATTCCTGTCGCTGGGCACGGGCGGCAAGGGCTCGCCGATCCGGGCCACGATCACGAGCTTCGGCCCGGTGCTGCTGTCCAAGGTGCTGGACCTGAACGAGACCCAGGAGTCGACGCTCGGCCTGATCTTCCACTGGGCCGACCAGCGCGGGCTGGCTCTGCTCGACACGAAGGACCTGCGGTCGGTGATCACGCACCTGACCAGCGACGAGGGCAAAGCCGACCTCAAGGGCATCGGCGGCGTCTCCGCGGCGACGGCCGGGGTGATCCTGCGCGCACTGTCCAATCTGGAAGCCCAGGGCGGCGAGGACTTCTTCGGCGAGCCCGAGCTGGACGTGCACGACCTGATGCGCCAGGCCGACGGCAAAGGCGTGGTGACGCTGCTGGAGCTGGACAACCTGCAGTCGAAGCCGGCGTTGTTCTCGACGTTCCTCATGTGGCTGCTGGCCGAGCTGTTCGAGGAGCTGCCCGAGGAGGGCGATCTCGACAAGCCGAAGCTCGTGTTCTTCTTCGACGAGGCGCACCTGCTGTTCAACGACGCGTCGAAGGCGTTCCTGGAGCGCATCGAGCAGACGGTGAAGCTGATCCGGTCGAAGGGCGTCGGCGTGTTCTTCTGCACGCAGCTGCCCACCGACATCCCGAACGCCGTGCTGTCGCAGCTGGGCGCGCGGGTGCAGCACGCGCTGCGCGCGTTCACGCCCGACGACCAGAAAGCCCTGGCCAGGACGGTGAAGACGTACCCGAAGACGCCCCACTACGACCTCGAGTCGGCGCTGACGTCGCTCGGGATCGGCGAGGCGGTGGTCACGGTGCTGTCCGAACGGGGCGCGCCGACTCCGGTCGCGTGGACGCGGCTGCGGGCGCCGCGGTCGAAGATGGGCTCGGTCGGGGACGAGGCGGTGGCCGCGGCGGTCGCGGCGTCCGACCTGAACGCGAAGTACTCGGAGACGATCGACCGGGAGTCGGCCTACGAGAAGCTGGCGGCTCGGGTCGCGGCGCCTGCCCAGCCGCCTGCTGCCGAGGCCCCAGCCCCTGCTCCCGCTCCGGTTCCGGCGGGGAACGCCGAGGATCCCGGACTGATCTCCCAGGCCATGAGCAACCCGGCGGTGAAGTCGTTCATGCGCTCGGCCGCGTCCGCGTTGGGGCGGGAGATCACGCGGGGGCTGTTCGGCAACCGGCGGCGGTGAGAAATACCTGACAAGCCCTGGCAGGTATGGCGGGCAGGCTGAGCGCATCCGATCGGAAGGAACGAGCCATGACCAGCACCGCGACCGCCACGTTCGAGCTGGACAAGTGGGAGCCGCAGGCCGAGGACGAGACGGGCGGCACCGAGTTCGCGCGGGTGGCCATCGCCAAGACGTTCACGGGTGCGGTGGAGGGCACCAGCACCGTCGAGATGCTGACGGCCTCGAACGCCACTTCGCGCGCGTACGTCGCCTTCGAGCGACTGTCGGTGTCCGTCGACGGGCGCAAGGGTTCGTTCGTGCTGCGGCACACGGCGGGTGCCGACGGCCTGTCGCTGCTCATCCTCGCGGGCTCAGGCTCGGGAGAGCTGACGGGTATCTCCGGCTCCGCCGCCATCACCCAGGACGAAGCCGGCAACCACGCGTTCACGCTGACCTACGAGCTCCCGGCAGCGTGAAAGCCGCTCTCTCAGGGCCCCGAAACCCTGGGAGAGCGGCTTTCACCGTGGTTTCCCCGCCACCCCGATTCGAGCGAGGAAAGTCGGACGGGCCGCCCCGACCGCGGTCCGTCCGCGACCGCGTCAGCCGTTGACGATCTGGTTCACGATCGTCTTGGCGTCGTTGACCGGGATCGCGAAGCCGATCCCGACGCTGCCCGCGGAGCCTCCTGCCGCCGACGGGCTGTAGAGGGCCGAGTTGATGCCGATGACCTGGCCCTGGGCGTCGACGAGCGCGCCGCCGGAGTTGCCCTGGTTGATCGAGGCGTCGGTCTGGATCGCGGTGTAGCTGGGGCCGTTGTCGGCCTGGTTCGATGTGCGGCTGAACGGCGACTGCTGTTGCTGCTCGCCCCCGCCGACGTCGGACAGCGGCCGGTTCAGCGCGCTGACGATGCCGGTGGTCACGGTGTTCTGCAGCCCGCCCGGCGAGCCGATGGCGATCACTTCCTGGCCGACCGCGAGCTTGCTCGAGTCGCCGAGGGTGGCGGCGGTGAGGCCGCTGGCGCCCTTGGCCTGGAGCACCGCGATGTCGCCCTTGGTGTCGGCGCCGACCACGCTGGCCTGGTACTTCTTGCCGTCGGACGTCGTGATCGTGACGTCGCCGACCGCGCCGTCGACCACGTGGGCGTTGGTGAGGATCCGGCCGTCGGAGGTCAGGATGACGCCCGAGCCGATGGCTTCGCCCTGGCCGGTGTCGACGTTGACCTGCACGACGCTCGGCAGCACCTTCGCCGCGACCGTGCTGACGTCGCCGGTGGAAGTCGTGTTGCTGACCGTCTGCCTGGCGACCGCGGAGGACGACGCGGGCGAGGCCACCGACGTGGTGGTCAGCCCGACGATCGCCGCGCCGGCGCCACCGCCGACGAGCGCCGCGGCGAGCGCGGTCGCGCCGACGACGGCGGCCAGCTTGCCGCCCCGTCGCTTCGGCTGCGTCGCGTGCTGAGCCTGCGGCTGCTGCGTGAAGAGCGGGTTCGGCGCGGCCTGCTGGTGGCCGTACTGCCCGTACTGGGCGTACGGGCCGTACTGCGGCTGGGTGTGCTGCTGGGCGTTCTGCTGAGCAGCGTTCGGGTGGGTCTGGTGCGGCTGGTGCCCACCGGGTGAGGCGGGGCCGGGCCGACTCGCGTTCTCGGTCATGACACCAGGTTCGCGGCCGTGGTTGTGAGAACCCTGTGGAAATCCCTTCGGCTTTGCTGAGAAGAATCAGCTGAGAATCCTCAGGCGTTCCTCAGCCTGGGCGGGCGGTTTTCAGTCGAAGAATTTCGGGACGTCGAGGGCACCTCCCGAGGCCTCGAACTCGTCGTGCACGGCTTGGCGCAGCGTCGCGTCGGCGAGGTAGTCGGCGGCGGTGAGGGCGAGGCCGAGCGCGCCGTCGACCACGGCCTTGTCGCCCGAGGGCGACCCGGCGGCTTCGGCGAACTCCTTGGTGTGCAAGGCAACCGTCGGTCCGGAGACGGCGATCATCGGATGCAGCGCGGGCATCCGGTACGACAAGTTGCCCAGGTCCGTGGACCCGGTGAGGAACTCCGGCACGATGCCCGGCGGCAGCGGTTTGCGGCCGGTGTCGGCCTGGTTCACCGACCACCGCCCGGCGAGTGTGGTGTTGAAGCGGATCGGCAGGTACGCCGGCTGCGAATCCCACGTCAGCTCCACGCCACAGCCCGTCATTTCGGCAGCGCCGTGGGCGATCGCGGTGATCCGCTTCGCGAGGTCGCGCAACGTCTCGGGGTCGGCCGAGCGGAGGTAGAACAGGAGCGCGGCGCGTTCGGGGATCACATTGGGCCGGGCGCCGCCGTCGGTGAAGACACCGTGCACGCGGTCGGTGGAGGGCAGTTGCTGACGCAGCATCGACACGCCCTGGTAGGCCGCCACCGCCGCGTCGAGTGCGTTGCGCCCCATGAACGGCTGCGCCGACGCGTGGGCCCCGACGCCGTGGAACACCATCTCCAGCTGCCGCCGGCCGAGGAACGGGTGCAGCGCGATGTCGTGGCTGAACGGGTGGAGCATGATCACGGCGTCGACGTCGTCGAACACCCCGGCGCGCGCGAGCGTCTCCTTGCCGCCACCGCCTTCCTCCGCGGGCGTGCCGATCAGGGACACGCGCCCGCCGATCTGCTCGGCGACGGCCGCGGCACCCAGGAACCCGCCGGCGCCGGCGGTGCAGATGACGTTGTGCCCGCACGCGTGGCCGAGCCCGGGCAGCGCGTCGTACTCCGACAGCACGGCGATGTGCGGCCCGCCGTTGTCCGGCGTGCTCGCGCGCAGCGCCGTGTCGAGGCCGCCGAGGCCCACCGTGACCTCGTGGCCGTGGGTGCGCAGGAGCTCCGCCAGCGCGCCGACGGAGCGGTGCTCGGTGAAGCCCTCTTCCGGGTGGGCGTGCAGGTCTTGGCTCAGCGCAACGAGTTCGTCGGCGTGGGCCCGCACTTCTCGTTCCACGGCCGCGCGCACGCCGGACTCGGCTCCGGTGTGGGCGGAGCCGAGGGGCTCGGCGGCCGCGACGGCTTCGGCCGTGGCTTCGATCAGTGCGCGCAGGTGGGAGTCGTCGGGTGGGACGGGAGCGGCGTCGGTCATGCGGGGATGCTATCCCCGGGCACCGACAAAGTGGATCAGTTCGCCCCGGGCAGCTCGCCGGAGACGATCTGGGTGACGCCCGCGAACCGCTCGGCGACGATGCGGAAACCCCGCGCGCGCAAGGCGGCCGCGATCTCGCCGCGGTCGAACATCCGCTGTCCGCTGAGGATTCCGCCCGCCGTGTCGACGACTCGCGCGGGTTGCCAGTCTCGCCGCGCGCTCGTCAACAGCACGACGCGACCACCGGGACGCAGGATCCGCGCGAACGAGTCGAGGGCGCGTTCGGGCTCGGCGAACATGTGCAGGGCGGCGAAGCAGCAGATGGCGTCCACTGTGGAGGGTGGGAAGGGCGGTTCGACGGCGCCGGCGCGGAGGTAGGCGACCCCGTCTTCGTGGCTCTCGTCTGTCTCGGCTACGGCGCGGGCGAGCATCGAGGGTGCGCCGTCGAGGCCGATGGCGAGGCCGTGGTTTCCCGTTGCCGCACCGAAAGCGCGGGTGAACCGGCCGGTGCCGCAGGCGACGTCGAGCACGATCTCGCCCGGTTCGAGCGCGAGGAGTTCCGCGGCGAGGCGGACCTCGCCGGCCATGCTGGGGCCAAACGGGCCTTTGAACAGGCGGCCGAACGCGGGGCGCCAGAAGCGTTCGTAGACCTGGGGGAGCAGCGTCGTGCGCATCACGCGCTGGGTGATTCCGGTGGTGGGCCCGGCTTGCGGTGCGTCGCCGAGGACGTCGAGGTAGCCGGCGTCCGTGGGCTTGGCCGGCGTGGTGAGCAGCTCGGCGAGACGGTCCTGGGCTTTCGGGTGCTCGACCACCGGTTTTTCTCCCCTCTCGGTGGGATACCGGCAGTATGCCAAAGCCTGGTTGTCCACGATCGAGTGAAGATCTCGCCGATCAGGCGTTCGAGTGCCCGAATTGTCGGCCCCCCTTCCTAACGTCGCTTCCACGGTTCTCCGACCCCCGGAGTCCGCAGAGGAGGGACATCCCGATGACCGCACCGATCCTGCTGCCCATCGACGTGCCGACCGGCGAGATCGCCGTGCGCGGACCGTTCGACCTGTCCGCCGCGAGCCGCTACCTGGCCGGGTTCGGCCCGGCCGGCCGGCCCGACGCCGCCTCGGAGTCGGGCGTGCTGCGGCTGGCCTTCCCCGTGGACGGCGTGTGGACCCACGCCGGCGCCGCCATCCGCCAGAGATCGCCCGGCACGGTGGAAGTCGAGGTCTCCGCGCCGGTCGACCTGGCCGCGCGCGTGATGGGGCAGGTGAGCCGCATGCTGTCGCTCGACGTCGACGCCTCGGGTCTGCCCGACATCGACTTGCGTAGCCGCCGGTTTGCGCGCCGAGCATCCGGGTTTGCGCCCTGTGTTGCTCTCCTCGCCTTACGAAGCCGCCTGCTGGTCGGTGCTCTCCCAGGGCATGCGCTTCACCACGGCCATGAGGCGCCGCCGCCGCCTCGCCGAACGCCACGGCGCCATCATCGACGTCGGTGAGTACCAAGTGGTCTCGTTCCCGGCGCCGGCGGTTCTGGCGGAACTGGCTTCGGAAGACGGCCTGGCCGACTTCCGCGTCGCCCGCCTCCGCTCCGTCGCCCAGGCCACCGCCGACGGCCGCCTCGACCCGGCCGAACTCCGCGCCCTCCCCGTTCCCGACGCCCTGGCGCACCTCCGCACCATCCCCGGCATCGGCGCTTTCTCCGCCGAACAAATCCTCCTGCGCGGCGCCGGCCACCCCGACCTCTTCCCCCGCGCGGACGCCCGCCTGCACGCATCCATGCGCGATGCGTACTCGCTCCCCGCGACCACCCCCGTCTCCCAGCTGATTCCCCTGGCCGATGACTGGCGCCCTTACCGCAGCTGGATCGCCCTGCTGTTCCGCGCCACGCTCGATGCCGTCCCTCCCGACCCTGACGCGGCTTCCTTGGCTGAGGAGGTGGTGACCGGCTCGGCCGCACAGTGATGCCGTCCGCTGCGCCGCTAGCCCGGCAGTTGCGGCTCACGAGTCGCCCGCGTGGACGCGCCGGCGCGCCCGCGGCTGTCGCGCCCGGGAAGGAGGTGACAGCCGGCTTGGGTAACGACCGACGTCAAGCCGCGCTGGTGCGGTGGAGCCGTGCACCTGAACGTCGAGGCTGGTCTGTCTGAGCGGCGACGCCTGGCCGCGCGCCTGGAGACCGGGCTCGCCGAGCGTGCCACCCTGGCGGCTGTGCCGCCTTTAGCCGAGGTGACTGCCGCGCGACGGCTGGCCGCGATGGTGCTGCGACGACGTGCGACTGGATGTCGAGACTGCCTCGGCTGGTGTGCGACGCCCGGACGCGCGTGTCCGAAGGCTGCGGCTCGTGCGGAAGTGCCGCTCTGGCGGCTGTGCCGACGTGCCCGTGGGGCAGCCGGGATCGGCCGAGGAACGGCGCCCGGCCGTGGTGGTGCTGTGCTGCTCGGCGGAGGGCGATCGGTGGGATGGCTCGGGCGGGCGATCCTCGGCGGCTGTGCGGCCTGGTGCGAGGGGGCTTCCTGGCCCCTGCGCCGGCGCGTTCGGTCTTGTCGCAGTCGCTTTCGGTCAGGGGGCGGGAGTGGACCGCTGCTCACGGTTGCCTGCTGGGGCGCTGCGGACTGCATTCGAGATGGAGGTGGTGACTGGGTTCGGGAGGGAGGTCGCGGGTGCGTTCAGCTGGTTGCGGTCCAGCGGCGCGGCCCTGTGCTGGGTGACGAGGAAGCGTGCGGGCACAGCAGTGCCCAGGGGCGTGCTCTGCGGGCAAAGCGTGGGTCGGGACCGGTGCCGGGCCGGCTGCGGTCGGTGGTGGACGGCGCAACCGGTGCCACAAGCCCGGTCAGTTCTCGCCCGAGCAGTGGGCGGGCGACTGAAGGAGGTGGTCAACAGCGGCCGACAGCGCCGCACGCGATGCAACAGATACCGAAGGCCAAGAAGGGAGAACCCATGAACTGACCCCGCCCATACCGACCCCAGCCACCCCGTCCCGCAGCGGGCACTAACAGTGGCCAGATGCCGCCTGTGGTGAGGTGTGCGCGTGATTTCGCGTGTGTTCGACGTCTCGTCCGTGGTCGCCAGTCAAGGTGTGGCTGGTGGGTGGGGGCGTGCGGCCGACGCGCCCGGGGCGGTCGAGGCGGCGCTGACGCAGGCGAACACGCCGGCGGCGATCACGTTGGTCACCGGGGGCGTCGCGTTGATGGTGGTGCTGGTGGGTGGTACGCCGTGGCGGTTTGCGCGCAACGTGGTGACCATCGTGCACGAGGCGGGGCATGCGCTGGCGGCGGTGCTGGTCGGGCGGCGGTTGCGGTCGATCAAGCTGCACTCGGACACCTCGGGCGTCACGGTGTCGCGCGGGAAGCCGGAGGGGCCGGGCATGGCGTTCACGGCGCTGGCGGGCTACGTCGCGCCGTCGGTGCTCGGGCTGGTGTTCGCGAGCCTGGTCGGGCAGGACCTGATCACGGCCGTGCTGGTGCTGGTGGCGTTGCTGCTGCTGGGCGTGCTGATCATGGTGCGCAACGCGTACGGCGTGTTCACCGTGGTCGCGAGCGCGGTCGTGCTGGGGCTGGTGGCGCTGGTCGCGCCGCCGGTGGTGCAGGCGCCGTTCGCGTATCTGCTGACGTGGTTCCTGTTGTTCGGGGGCGTCCGGCCGGTGGTGGAGCTGCAGGTCAAGCGGCACCGTGGGCAGGCGCGCGACTCGGACGCCGACCAGCTGAGTCGCCTGACCGCGGTGCCGGCGGTGCTGTGGGTGCTGGTGTTCGTGGTGCTCACGGTGAGCTGCCTGCTGGCCGGTGCGCTGTGGCTGCTGGAGCCGGTCGTCGCCTGAACGACCCGGGGATGGGCCGCGGGCGTGTGACGGGCGTCCCGAGGGGTGAGCCCGCCGTCCCCCGATGTGGGCGGTGCGGCAAACTGGTCCTCTGCCGAACGCGCGGAGGGAGACGACGATGGACGAGGTCGCGAAGGCCGTCGAGGAGTGCGCGCGAGCGGCGAAGCTGGCCGCGCCGTCGCTGGCCAGGGCCACCGAGGAGGCCGTGGACGCGGCGCTGCGGGGCATGGCCGAGCGCCTGCAGACGCACCGCGAGGAGGTGCTCGACGCCAACCGGGCCGACGTCGCCAAGGCGCGCGAGGACGGGATGAGCGCGGGCCTGCTCGACCGGCTCACCATCACGCCCGAGCGCCTCGACGGCATGGCCGAGCAGCTGCGGCTGCTGGCCGGCGCGCCGCACCAGGAGCGGTCCGTCGAGGTGTCCACATTGGACGGTGGACTGCGGCTGATCGAGCGGCGCCGGCCCGTGGGTGTCATCGGCGCGAACTACGAGGCGCGGCCGAACGTGACCGTCGACGTCGCCTCGCAGCTGGTGAAGTCGCGCAACGCCGGGGTGCTGCGCACCGGGTCGGCCGCCCTGGGGTCGGCCCAGCGGCTGCGCGACACGGTGATCGCGCCGGCGCTGGCCGAGGCCGGGATCGACCCGGACGTGGTGCAGCTGGTGCCGCGCGTCGAGCGGGAGGCCGCGTCGGCGCTGGTGCGCCTGCCCGGGCTGGTGCCGCTGGTGATCCTGCGCGGCAGCGGCGACAGCACGCGCGCGCTGGCCACCGAGGCGGCCGTGCACGGCGTGCGCACGCTGGCGCACGCGGACGGCGGCGGCGTGCTGTACGTCGACGCAGCGGCCGACGCGGCGAAGGTGCGCGACCTCGTGTCCGCGAGCCTCGACCGGCTCGGCGTGTGCAACCGGCTCAACCTGCTGCTCATCCACGACGACGTGCACGACGCCGTGTGGCCGTCGATCACCGCCGCGCTGGCGGAGCGCGGGGTGACGCCGTCGCTGGCGCCGCACGAGCACGCCATCGGCTACGAGTGGGCGCTGGACTCCGACCGCGAGGCGACCGTCACGGTCGAGCGCGTGAACGGGCTCGACGAGGCCGTGGAGATCGCGAACGAACGGACGTCGGGCCTCGCGGCGGGCATCGCCACCGAGGACGAGGCGGCGGCCGGCGCGTTCTTCGACGGCTACACCGGCACGGGCGTCTTCTGGAACGCACCGACGCGGCTGCTCGACGGCTTCAAGCTGCTCGCCGTGCCCGAGACCGGGATCAACCTCGACCGCGTGCCGGGGCCGCGTGGGCCGGTGACCTACACCGACCTGTACGTGCGCCAGTACGCGGTCCAACCCGCATGACCAGCCGTCCCCACGTCGTGTTGTCGGCCGCCCAGTCGCTGGACGGCTATCTCGACGACGCGAGCACCACCCGGCTGATCCTGTCCAATGAGGACGATTTCGCCGAGGTCGACCGCCTGCGCGCCGAGGCCGACGCGATCCTCGTCGGCGCCAACACGGTGCGCGCGGACAACCCGCGGCTGCTCGTGCGTTCGGCGGACCTGCGCCGCGAGCGCGTCGCGGCGGGGCGGCCCGAGCAGCCGATCAAGGTGACCGTGACGAGCAGCGGCAAGCTGGATCCGGCATCGCGCTTCTTCACGGTCGGCGAAGCACCGAAGCTCGTCTATGCGCCGCCGGTTGCGGTCGACGGCCTGCGCGACGTGGCGACGATCATCGACGCCGGCACCCCGCCCCGGCTCGAGCGCATCCTCGACGACCTCGGCGAACGCGGCGTCCGCCGGCTCCTCGTCGAGGGCGGTGGCGCCGTCCACACGCAGTTCCTCGAAGCCGGCCTCGCCGATGAGCTGCGCCTCGCCATCGCGCCCCTGGTGGTCGGCGACCCGCGCGCGCCGCGCTTCCTCGGCCCCGGCGCGTTCCCGCGCCCGCTGGAGCTGGCCGGACTGCGCCAGCTCGGCAACGTCGCCGTCCTCAACTACCGCGCAGCGGCCGAACCCACGCCGATCGACGTCCTGCGGCTGCGCCAGGCGATCGCGCTGGCGGACGAATGCCCGCCCAGCTCGACGTTCCGCGTCGGCGCCGTCATCGCCGCGCCCGACGGCACCGTGCTCGCCACCGGCCACTCCGGCGAGGGCGAGCCGCACAACCACGCCGAGGAAGCCGCCCTGGCCAAGCTCCGCGCGGACGACCCGCGCCTGGCCACCGCGACCATGTACAGCTCGCTCGAACCGTGCAGCTCCCGCGCTTCGCACCCGAAGAGCTGCACACAGCTGATCCTCGAAACGTCCATCCCGCGCGTCGTCATCGCCTGGCGCGAGCCCTCGCTCTTCGTCGAGGCCGAGGGTGTCGAACTCATCGCCGCGGCGGGCCGCAAGGTCGTCGAGGTGCCCGCGCTGGCCTCCGAGGTCCGCCGCGCCAACACGCACCTGCCCGGCATCCGCCCCTGAGCCTGCCGCCGGACGTGGAACACCGGGTGGTCCACAGTGGATTCACCGTGGGCCACCCGGCAGCAGGGGAACGCGCTCAGCAGGGGCCGTTGTCGGACCAGACCCCGTCCGGGCCGGTCGTGCCGGGTTCTTCGCCCTGGGTCCACCACTTGGCGGTCCACTTGTGGGCGTTGTGGGACACGGAGTTGCCGCCGACGTAGACCGAGGCTTTCTGCCACTCCGGCGCGGTGCAGGTGCCCGGCGGGTTGGTGGGCGGGCTCGTCGGTGGGTCGGTCTGGGGCGGCGTCGCACCGGCGAAGCGGGTGGTGAACTTGGTGAAGTCCCAGTCGTTCTGGGTCACGTTGGAGCACACCGCGTTGTCGGTCGTGGTGGTGCAGGGGCGGTCGCGGTTGACCGACCAGTACGTGAAGCGGCCGAGGTGGTGGCTGGTCGCGTAGTCGTAGACGGTCTGGAAGTCGGCCAGGGTGAAGATCTCCGCGTTGTCGGAGCGGCCGTTCATGCCGGAGAAGCCCTCGTGCGAATACGCGGTGGCGCTGTCCCAGCCGAGGTGGCTTTCCAGCAGGCCGTGGAAGTTCTCGAGCGCCGAGACCTGCGCCGAGGAGTCGTTGAAACCGCCGTCGAAGGGCATGATCGAGAAGTTGTTGGGCGTGAAGCCGATGGACTTGGCCTGGTCGAGCAGCTGCGTGCCGAACCAGCCGGTGCCGGCGGAGGTGCCGGGCATCGTGACGGACACGAACAGGCCCGGGTTGTCGGCCTGCAGCTTCTTCGCGGCGCCGAGCTCGTTGGCGATCGCCGCGGTGTTCTCGTACTCGGGTTCTTCGAGGTCGAAGTCGAGGGCCTTGAGGCCGTACTTGGTCACCACCTGCTGGTAGGCGGCGGCGGTCGCGTCGACGGTGCCGCACGTCTGGCCCAGTTTCGTACCGCCGTAGCCGCCGACGGATACCGACACGTCACCACCGTTGCCCCGGATGCGGTTCACGACGCCGGCGACCGCGGTGTCCGAAGAGACTGCCGACTTGCCGTCCCACGTGGGGCTGCAACCGCCGCCGTCGGGGGCGAGGATGAAGGCCAGCTGGAACGCCTTCTGCCCGGTCGCGTTCATCACCGTCACCGGGTCGGGCGGATTGTTGCTCACGGGCATGAGGTACGGCGCCGAGGCGTACCAGTTGTTGCTCAGGGCCGCGGCGGCCGCGGGCTGGGCATCGGCCGTGGCGGCCAGGGTCGCGGCTGTCCCGAGCACGGCGGCGGCAGCGAGCCCGACGGCGGCCAGTCTGCTTCGTTGCATCTGTCCTCCAGCTGACGAGCGGGGTGCGCATCAGCATTGGACTAGACCAATGCGAAGTCAACCCGCCACCCGACGATCGGCGGGATGCTACGGGCGAAATGCCGGGATCGGCCCCCGGTGTTCACCCTGGCGGCCCAACGTCCCCTCCCCCGACCGGACGCGGACCAACCGCCGTGCTGGTCCACTGCGGACAGCCGGCGACGCTCGAAATCCGGTCGCACTCGCTCTCTGGCACCCGAGGACAGGACAAGCGGGCGGCAGGGAATGGCAGGACCGCTCCGACGGGTCGGGTGAAGGAGGTCAGTCGCTTTCGAGATCGCCTTCCAGGGTGAGGTAGACGTCGCGCAGCTGGGCCATCAGGTCGGGGTCCGGCTCGGACCAGAGGCCACGGTCGGCGGCTTCGGTGAGGCGCTCGATGATGCCGCGCAGGGCCCACGGGTTGGCCTGGCGCAGGAAGTCCTGGTTTTCGGCGTCGAGCACGTACGACTCGGACAGCTTCTCGTACATCCAGTCGCCCACGACGCCGGCGGTGGCGTCGAAGCCGAAGAGGTAGTCGACGGTGGCGGCGAGTTCGAAGGCGCCCTTGTAGCCGTGGCGGCGCATGGCCGCGAGCCAGCGCGGGTTGACCACGCGGGCGCGGAACACGCGGGCGGTCTCTTCGCCGAGGGTGCGGGTGCGCACGGCGTCCGGCGTGGTGCTGTCGCCGATGTAGGACGCGGGCGCGGAGCCCGTCAGCGCGCGAACGGTGGCGATCATGCCGCCGTGGTACTGGAAGTAGTCGTCGGAGTCGGCGATGTCGTGTTCGCGCGTGTCGGTGTTCTTGGCGGCCACGACGATGCGCCGGTACGACTGCTCCATGTCTTCGCGCGCGGGGCGGCCGTCGAGGTCGCGACCGTAGGCGAAGCCGCCCCACACCGCGTACACCTCGGCCAGGTCCTTGTCGTCGCGCCAGTTGCCGGAGTCCATCAGCGGCAGCAGGCCGGCGCCGTAGGCCCCCGGTTTCGAGCCGAAGATGCGGGTGGTGGCGCGGCGCTCGTCACCGTGCGTCGCCAGGTCCGCCGCGACATGGGCCCGCACGAAGTTCTGGTCCGAAGGCTCGTCCAGCGCCGCCACGAGGCGGACGGCGTCGTCCAACAACGTGATCACGTGGGGGAAAGCGTCGCGGAAGAAACCGCTGATGCGCACGGTGACGTCGATGCGCGGGCGGCCCAGTTCGGCCAGGGGAATGGCCTCCAGACCGGTGACGCGCCGCGAAGCCTCGTCCCACACCGGCTGCACGCCCAGCAGCGCCAGCACTTCCGCCGCGTCGTCACCGGAGGTGCGCATCGCCGAGGTGCCCCACACCGAAAGCCCCACCGACGTCGGCCACGAGCCGGTGTCCTCGCGGTAGCGGCGCAGCAGCGAGTCGGCCAGCGCCTGGCCGGTCTCCCACGCCAGGCGGCTCGGGATGGCCTTCGGGTCGACGGTGTAGAAGTTCCGCCCGGTCGGCAGCACGTTCACCAGCCCGCGCAACGGCGAACCGCTCGGGCCGGCGGGGATGTAACCGCCGTCCAGCGCGTGCAGCACCGCGGAGATCTCGCCGGAAGTCCCCGCCAGCCGGGGGACGATCTCGGTGGCCGCGAACGAAAGCACCCGCGAGACCTCCGCGTCCGGTGCGCCCAGGACGTCGGAAACCACAGCGGGCACGGCCGAAACAGCCCAGGAACGCGCCTCCATCGCGGAGACCAGCGAACGCGCCGAGGTCTCGATCGCGTCCACTTCGGACATCGGAGCGGACGAGTTCTCCTTCAATCCCAACGCCGAACGCAGCCCCGGCACCGCGCCCTGCTTGCCGCCCCACATCTGCTGGGCCCGCAGCATCGCCAGCACGAGGTTCACGCGCGCCTCGCCGACCGGGGCCTCGCCGAGGATGTGCAGGCCGTCGCGGATCTGCGCGTCCTTGACCTCGCAGAGCCAGCCGTCGATGTGCAGCAGGAAGTCGTCGAACTCTGCGTCGTGCGGACGTTCGGCCACATCCAGGTCGTGGTCGAGCTTCGCCGCCTGGATGAGCGTCCAGATCTGGGCGCGGATGGCCGGCAGCTTGGCCGGGTCCATCGCGGCGATGTTCGCGTGCTCGTCCATCAGCTGCTCGAGCCGCGCGAGGTCGCCGTAGGACTCGGCGCGCGCCATCGGCGGGATGAGGTGGTCGACGATCGTGGCGTGCGCCCGCCGTTTGGCCTGCGCGCCCTCACCGGGGTCGTTGATGAGGAACGGGTAGATCAGCGGCAGGTTGCCCAGCACGGCGTCGGGCGCGCACGACGCGGACAGGCCCGCCGTCTTGCCCGGCAGCCACTCCAGCGAACCGTGTTTGCCCAGGTGCACCACCGCGTGCGCGCCGAACTCCTCCTCCAGCCAGCGGTACGCGGCGAGGTAGTGGTGGCTCGGCGGCAGATCGGGGTTGTGGTAGATCGCCACGGGGTTCTCGCCGAACCCGCGCGGCGGCTGGATCATGATCACGACGTTGCCCGACTGCAGCGACGCCAGCACGATGTCGCCCTCGGGATTTGCCGATGTGTCGACATACAGGGAGCCGGGCACCGGGCCCCAGTGCTCCTCGACCGCCGAGCGCAGTTCCGCGGGCAGCGCGGCGAACCATGCGCGGTACCGCGCCGCGGGGACGCGGATCGGGTTGCCCGAGAGCTGTTCCTCCGTCAGCCACTCCGGATCCTGCCCGCCGGCGGCGATCAGCGCGTGGATCAGCGCGTCGCCGTCCGGCTGGTCGGTGCCCGTCGGCTCGACGCCCGGGAATGCGTCGGGGCCGAGGTCGTAGCCCTGCGATCGCATGAGCCGCAACAGCTTGATCGCCGACGCCGGCGTGTCCAGCCCCACAGCGTTGCCCACCCGCGAGTGCTTCGTCGGGTACGCCGAGAGCATCAACGCGATGCGCCGCGACTCGGCAGGGGTGTGGCGCAGCCGCGCGTGCGCCAGCGCGATCCCGGCCACGCGGGCAGCGCGCTCGGCGTCGGCGACATACCGGGGCAGGCCGTCTTCGTCGAACTCCTTGAAGGAGAACGGCACCGTGATCAGCCGGCCGTCGAACTCCGGCACGGCCATCTGGTTGCCGGCGTCCAGCGGCGACAGGCCGTCGTCGCTGGCCGACCACGTCGCGCGATCGCTGGTGAGGCACAGGGCCTGCAGGATCGGGATGTCGAGCCCGGCCATCTCGGCGACGTCCCACGCCTCGTCGTCGCCGCCCGCGCCGGCTTCCGAGGGCCGCGTGCCGCCCGCCGCCAGCACCGTGACCAGCAGCGCGTCGGCGCGGCCCAGCTCGGCCATCATCTCCGGCTCGCGGTTGCGCAGCGACGCGCAGTGGATCGGCAGCGCGCGCCCGCCCGCGGCCTCGATCGCGTCGGCCAGCGCGTGGACGAACGCGGTGTTCCCGGACAGGTGGTGCGCGCGGTAGTAGAGGATCCCGACGACCGGGCCGTCCGCCGGACCCGAGGAAGCGCGCTCCAGCATGCCCCACGACGGCAGCTGCGCGGGCGGCTCGAAACCGTCGCCGGTCAGCAGCAGCGTGTCGGACAGGAACCGGTGCAGCTGCGTGAGGTTCTCCGGCCCGCCCTGCGCGAGGTACGCGTGGGCCTCGGCCGCGATGCCCGCCGGCACGGTGGAGAGCTTCATCAGCTCCGCGTCCGGCGTCTGCTCACCGCCCAGCACCACCACGTGCGAGCCCGACGCACGCAGCGTGTCCAGGCCCTCCTGCCACGACCGCGGCGTGCCCAGGATCCGGACCACGACGATCGGCGCGCCGTCGAGCAGCCCCGGCAGGTCCGCGACGTCGAGCCGGGCCGGGTTCGCGAGCCGGAACTCACCCTCCGAGGCCCGGGCGCTGAGCAGGTCGGTGTCCGAAGTGGACAGAAGCAGGATCACGGCGTTCCTCACTCGGGGTGTCCGCGCCCCGGGTCGTCGGTCGCGCCGGCGGGAGTTCCTGGCTTCCCGGATCACTCCGGGTCACAGTGGCGGGACCGTCCCGGACTCTCACCGGGTTCCTCCACCTGCCGACGCGTGGTTCGTCACTCACTCTCACGGGCGCGCGAGCCCGCGTCAAGGTGACGTCTCAGACCACGCGCACGGCCACGATCGGCCGCTCGGCCACGGGGTGGGACCGCTGGGCCGTGACGCTCCACGCGTAACCCGCGAACCCGCCCGTTTCCGGCGACGCGTGGAACACGAGGTGCCCGTAGCCGGCGCCCTGACCTGCGGGGGAGCGGCTGTCGGGGAAGTCGGGCGACGTGCCGTGCGGGTCGGCCGTGCAGTCGGCCACGGGCACGACGTAGGACTTGTCCTCGTCCACCACGGGCGTGCCCCGCACCAGCGCGATGTGCCCGGTGTTCGTCGGCCGGCGGTGCCCGTAGTCGACGACGACGAGGTCACCCGGGCGCAGGTCCGCGACGGTGTCCACGCGGGCGAAGTGCGGCACTTCCCGCTGCTCGAAGACCCACCGGTACGTGCGCGAGGGCGGGCTCACCGAGCGGAAGTGGGTGGTGAAGAACTCGTCGTCGGCCCAGTCGTAGACGTGCTTGAGCAGCTGGGTCTGGAACGAGGCGCACTGCGTGTGGTTGCGCCACGGCCGGGTCCAGCTCACGACGTCGGGCTCGCCGGAGGCCTTGTAGCGGTTGGCCTCCGGCGAGAGGTGGTCGATGAGGTCCTCGGCGGCGCGCAGGTGGGCGATCACCCCATCCGTTCTACGCCGACCGGTCGCCGATCCGCGGGAACGGCTCGGTGGAGAAGAGCACCTCCACCGACACCTCGAAGAACTCCGCGATCCGCAGCGCCAGGTGGAGGCTCGGGCTGTACTCGCCCCGTTCCAGGTACCCGATCGTCTGGTAGTGCACGCCGAGCGCGTCGGCCAGCTGCCGGCGCGAGATCCCGCGCTCGGCACGCAGCACCGCGATGCGGTTGTAGACGTTCTCGCTCACCGCGGATCACACACGCTGCAGCGCCCTCTCCCGTCGTTCGGCCACCGACGACCCGGACTCCCGCCGCGCCATGCGCCGCAGCAGCACCGGGGCCAGCACCAATCCGATCACGGACCACACCAGCAGCACGCCGAGGGTCGCCCACGGCCGCCACGACTGCCCGATCTCCACCACCACGGCCGAATCCGGCAGCAGCGCCGAGCGCATGCCGAGGCCGAGCCAGTACATCGGGAACACCTGGGCGATGTCCTGCACCCACACCGGCAGTGCCGTGATCGGGTAGAAGATGCCGGAGATCGCCGCGAGGCCCGTGACCGGCAGCATGACCAGCGCCATCGAGCGCGGGTCGCGGATCAGCGAGCCGATCGCGGCACCCAGCGGCAGCGTCCCCACCAGCCCGACGGCCAGCACCCAGAGCAGGTTCAGCCACGACCACACGCCACGGTCGGCCAGGCCCGGGAACAGGATCAGGCACGGCACCAGCGTCACCAGCATCGCGGACACCTGCATCAGCGAAAGCGACATGATCTTGCCGATCAGGTAGCCGAGCATGCCGTTGGGCGTGGCCTTGGCCCGCAGCAGCGTGCCGTCCTCACGGTCGACGACGAGCTGGCCCGCCGCACCCGAGAGGCCGTTGAACACCAGCCCGGCGCCGAGCACGCTCGGCACGGTCGCCGCGCCGAGCGAGAACGACGTGCCGGGCAGGTGGATGCCCCGCAGGAAGAACAGCGTGACCAAGATCAGGACCAGCCAGATCACCTGGCCGAGCACGTCGTCGCGGTTGGTCCACTGCTGGCGGAACTCGATCAGCCCGCGACGCAGCCCGTTCCGCGCGGCGGCTCGCTTGCCGGCCGCCGTGAGCGCCAGCGGTGTTGTCGCTGTCATCGCACACCCGCTTCCACGAGTCCGGTCTCGGCCCGGTGCACCAGGGTCATGTAGGTGTCCTCGAGGGACGCGCGCCGCACCTCGAGGTCGGCCACGGCGTCGCCGTGCTGCTTGAAGAGCTCGAACACGTACTTCGTGGCCTCGGTGGTGGAGTGCACGAAGTGCTGCCCCTCGACCGACCAGCGCACCTCGGCCTCGCCGGAGATCTGGCGGCTGAGCTCGTCGGCCGACCCGTCGGCGACGATCCGGCCGCCGTTGAGGATCAGGATCCGGTCGGCCAGCTTCTCGGCCTCGTCGAGGTCGTGGGTGGTGAGCAGGATCGTGGTGTCGTTGTCGTCGGCGAGCCGGTGCACGAGGTCGTGGAATTCGCGCCGCGCCTCCGGGTCGAAGCCCGCGGTGGGCTCGTCGAGGAAAAGCAGTTCCGGCCGGCCGACGATGCCCATCGCGACGTCGAGCCGGCGCCGCTGCCCACCGGAGAGCTGCTTGAGCTTCTTGCCCGCGTGCGGCGCGAGGCCCACGACCTCGATCAGCTCGTCGGTGTTCCACGGGCGGCGGATCGTGTCCGTGGAGTAGGGCGCGTAGTAGGCGCCGACGTGGGCGAGCAGCTCATGCACGCGCCATTTCCCGTGGTCACGCCAGGATTGGAGCACGACCCCCAGTCGTGCCCGCCAGTCCTCGCCGCCACGCGCGGGGTCGGTGCCGAGCACCTCGACTTCGCCGGCCGAACGCATCCGGAAGCCCTCGAGAATCTCGATCGTGGTCGTCTTGCCCGCGCCGTTGGGTCCCAGCAGGCAGAGCACTTCGCCGCGGTACGCCGTGAAGCCGACGCCGTGGAGCACATCGTTGGTGCCGTATCTCATGCGCAGGCCCTCGACCTGCAACACGACTTGCTCCGGATTCCTCACCGGACCCACCCCCATCGCTCGTGTGCGACGAAATGTAGCACATCTACTACATTCGATCGCAAGTCTGCTGAATCCCCTGCCAGCTACAGTGAGCGGCATGTCCAGCCCTGCCCGCGTACGCGCCGACGCCTGTCCCGGGGTCTTCGCCACGCACGACGCGGCGGACGGACCGCTCGCCCGAGTGCGCCTGCCCGGCGGGGTCGTCTCCGCGGAGCGGTTGCGAGTGCTGGCTTCCTGCGCCGAAGACCTCGGTGACGGCGACGTGCACCTCACCTCGCGCGGCAACGTCCAGCTGCGTGGGGTGACGCGGCCCGGTCTCGCGTCGAGGCTCATGGCCGCGGGGTTGTTGCCCTCGCCGACGCACGAACGCGTGCGCAACGTGCTGGCCTCGCCGTTGAGCGGGGTGCACGGCGGGACCGCCGACGTCCGCGGGCTGGCGGGGGAGCTGGACGTGGCGTTGTGCGCCGAGCCCGAGCTGGCCGAGCTGCCGGGGCGGTTCCTGTTCGCGTTCGACGACGGCCGGGGTGACGTCGCGGGCGAAGGCGCCGACGTGTGCTGGCGTGCGGTGACGTCCGACGCGGGCACGGTGCTGCTCGCGGGCGTGGACACCGGCTGGTCGGTGCCGCGGGGCGAAGCGGTGGGTGCGTTGCTGGCGGTCGCGCGTGAGTTCGCCGCGCGGCGGGGGACGGCTTGGCGAATCGCGGAGCTGCCGGATCCCACCGCGGTCCTGCCTCGCGGACCGCGGTCGCAACCGGGGGAGCGCCCGGTGCGGGTGGACCCGACGGGCGGGCCACTCGGCGACCACGGTGTCGGTGTCGCGCCCCGGTTCGGGCAGCTCACGGCCGCGCAGCTGCGGGTTCTCGCGGATCTGGCCGATCACGCCGTCGTCACGCCGTGGCGGTCGATCGTGCTGCCGAACCCGGCGCCGGACGCCGTCGCGCGTCTGCACGCGGCCGGCCTCAGCACCGACCCCGCCGTGCTGGAGATCACGGCCTGCATCGGCCGGCCCGGCTGCGCGAAGTCGCTGGCCGACGTGCGCGCCGACGCCGCGCGGCTGGTCCCGGCCGGGGTCCGCGCCCACGTGGCGGGCTGTGCCCGGCGCTGCGGGCGGCCCTCGGGCCCCCACCTCGACGTGGTCGCCGAGGCCGGCGGCTACCGTGTCGGCGAACGCCTGCTGCCGGCGTCCCGCCTGGCGGACTCCTGGGTGAGGAAGGAAAACCCGTGATCGACTACCTGGCCGACGGTGCCGAGATCTACCGGCACTCGTTCGCCACGATCCGCGAGGAGGCGGACCTGGCGATCCTGCCGGACGACGTCGCCGGCGTCGCGGTGCGGATGATCCACTCCTGCGGCATGGTCGACCTGGTCGACGACCTGCGCTACTCCCTCGACGTCGTCGAGGCGGGCCGCGCGGCGCTCGAGGCGGGCGCGCCGGTGCTGTGCGACGCGAAGATGATCGCCAGCGGCATCACGCGCAAGCGGCTGCCCGCGGCCAACGACATCGTCTGCACGCTCGACGACCCGAGCGTGCCCGGGCTCGCCGAGCGAATGGGGACCACGCGGTCGGCCGCGGCTCTCGAGCTGTGGCGTGACCGGCTGCCGGGTTCGGTGGTGGCGATCGGAAACGCGCCCACCGCGTTGTTCCGCCTGCTGGAGCTGCTCGAAGAGGGCGTCGGGGCGCCGGCGGCGATCATCGGCGTGCCGGTGGGTTTCGTCGGTGCGGCGGAGTCCAAAGTGGAGCTGGTGAAGCGCGCGCCCGCCCCGTACCTGGTGGTGCAGGGGCGCCGGGGTGGCAGCGCGATGGCCGTGGCGGCCGTCAACGCGCTCGCGAGCGTGGTCGAATGACCGGCCGGCTCTACGGCGTCGGACTCGGTCCCGGCGACCCGGAACTGATGACGGTGAAGGCCGCGCGGCTGATCGGCGAGGCCGACGTGATCGCCTACCACAGCGCGCGCCACGGCCGCAGCATCGCGCGTTCGGTGGCCGCGCCGTACCTGCGCGAGGGCCAGCTGGAGGAGCCGCTGGTCTACCCGGTCACCACGGAGACCACCGACCACCCCGGCGGCTACGAGGGCGCGATCGCCGATTTCTACGAGCTGAGCGCGAAAAAGCTCGCCGAGCACCTCGACGCGGGACGCGACGTCGTCGTGCTGTGCGAGGGTGACCCGTTCTTCTACGGCTCCTACATGTACATGCACGAGCGCCTCGCCGGCCGTTTCGAGGCCGAGGTCGTGCCCGGTGTGACGTCGGTGAGCGCGGCTTCCTCGGTGCTCAGCCGTCCGCTGGTGCAGCGCGACGAGGTGTTCACGGTCCTGCCGGGCACGTTGCCGGCGCCCGAGCTGGCGCGCCGGCTGGCCGACACGCAGGCCGCGGCCGTGCTGAAGCTGGGGCGCACGTTCGGCGCCGTCCGTGAGGCCTTCGCGGAGGCGGGCAAGCTGGACGACGCGTGGTACGTCGAACGCGCCACCTGGGGGGAGCAGCGGATCGAGCCGCTCGCCGACGTCGATCCGGCGACGGTGCCGTACTTCTCGCTGGCGCTGCTGCCGAGCCCGGCGTATGCGTCCCGGGTGGACGGTGAGCCGGCGGTGGTTCCTGCGTCGCCGAAACCGGTTTCCGACGGTGGTGAGGTCGTGGTCGTCGGCCTCGGCCCGGCGGGCCCGGAGTGGCTGACGCCCGAAGCGTCGGCCGAACTGGCCGCTGCGGAGCACATCGTGGGCTACGGCCCGTACGTCGCCCGCGTGCCCCAGCGCGCCGGCCAGGAGCGGCACGCGTCGGGCAACCGGGTCGAGGCCGACCGTGCGGTGGAAGCGCTGGAGCTGGCGGCTTCCGGGGCGCGGGTCGCCGTGGTGTCCTCGGGTGACCCGGGTGTGTTCGCGATGGCTTCCGCGGTGCTGGAACAGGTTGCCGCCGGTCGTGGTGCCGGCGTGCGCGTGCGGATCGTTCCCGGTGTGACAGCCGCGCAGGCCGCCGCTTCCCGCGTCGGCGCCCCGCTGGGGCACGACTACTGCGTGCTGTCGCTTTCGGACCGCCTCAAGCCGTGGGACGTCATCGAACGCCGCCTCGACGCCGCGGGCGCGGCCGATCTGGTGCTGGCGCTCTACAACCCGGCTTCACGCACGCGCACGACCCAGCTGGCCACCACGCGGGAAGTCCTGCTGCGCCACCGCGAACCGGGCACCCCGGTCGTCGTGGCGCGGGACGTGGGCGGGCCGGAGGAGCGGATCACGGTGACCACGCTGGGTGAGCTGGACCCGTCCACTGTGGACATGCGGTGCCTGCTCATCGTGGGCTCGTCGAAAACGGTGGCGCAGCAGGGCCCGGACGGCACGACGGTCGTCTGGACCCCGCGCAGCTACGCCTGAGCCCGCAGGCGTTCGACGGCGGTGCGGACGGCTTCCTCGTCTTCCGCGCTCTGCGCACCCGACGCACCGATGGCGCCGACGACCACGTCGCCGTCGGTGATGGGGATGCCGCCGGCACGGGCGACGAAGTCGCCGCCGTAGACGTGCTGGAGCGGGCCGACGACCTCGCCGGGCAGGGTGACTTCGCCGGAGGGCTTGAGCATGCGCAGCGCGGTGCGGGCCTTGGCCACGGCGACGCGGCTGGTCACGGGCGTGCCGCCGTCGGCGCGCTTCAGCGCGATCACCTCGCCGGTGACGTCGAGGACGGCCACCGCCAGCGGCGCGAACCCGCGCTCCGCGGCGACGGCGTGCGCCGTGTTCACCAGCTGGTCCGCTTCGGCCAACGTCAACCCGGGCAGTCGGGGGGTATCAGACACCCTTCCGAACCTAGCCGCGCGCCGCTGCGGCCGTCCACCGGCCCGCCCTCGGCCGTGCGGAGAAGTACCCGGGGGTGTGCCCGGCTGACTCAGCGCGTCGGATCCTTCCCGTTCGGCTGCGCCGGACCCGGACCCGGGGACCACCAGCCCCACACGGTCCTGCGGCCGTGCTGCACCGTGGGTGCGATGCCTTCGCTGAAGGGCTCCACCTGCAGCAGCTGGCCCCACGACTGGCTCGGCTGCCCGATCAGGTAGCTGGGCACCTCGGGTTCCTTCGCCACCTCCTCGAGCCAGCCGATCGGCCCGCCGTTGGTGCTGGAGGCCCACTGGGCCTCGTCGGCCAGGGCGCCGGCCGTGATGCGGTAGTCGGGCACCTGCGAGATGCCGTCGTGGGAGGTCACGGGGTTCGCGCACGGGTAGACGAACGACGCGGGCCAATCGATGTACACCGACTTGCCCATGAGCTTGTCCGTCAGCGTCGTGAAGGTCGGCACGCGCGGGGCGGACGCGGCGATCCAGCCGTCCTCGGTCAGGTCGTTGTCGACGATGTCCACGCGCACCGACGTGGTCTGCGGCGGCAGGTCGCGCAGGTTGATGCGGGTGTCGTTCCAGCCGCCGGTGCCCGCGCCGGGCGGGAGGGCGAACTGGCTGCGCAGCACCTTCACGCCCTGCGGCGTCACCACGCCGTAGTCGAGGCTCACCGAGGCCGGCCGCCGGGGCTGCCCGGCCGTCGCGATCACGATCTGGCCGTCGGCGGGTTTGTCGGCCAGCGCGTACCACTGGCTGCGCAGCCGGCCCGCGCGGTTCTGCTCGAAGTAGCTGCTCCACATCGGCACGGTGTCCGGCGTGAAGCCGTGCGGGGGCTCGGAAAGCGGGTCGTCCTCTTCGACGGGACGCGTGTGGAAACCGGTCTGCACCTGGCCGTTGTCCGGGTCCGGGTTCGGCAGGGGTGACTCCTCCTGTTTCGCCGGCACCGTGCGTTGCTCGGGCTGCGGGTGCAGGACGCTCTTGGCGGCGTCGGTCTCCACCATCACGTGGTCGGACAGGTTGCAGCTCTTGCCGAACAGGTGCCCGACGTTCGCGGCGCCCAGGCTGTAGCTGCCCCGCTGGATGTAGATCGCCGCCGCCATCGTGTAGAACTCGCCGGCCGCGACGAGCCCGCACACGACCACGAGCGACAGCGACCCCAGCCGCAGCGACCGGCCGCGTTTCTCCTGCGGCGCGGGTGCTCCCGGCCGGTGGGCGCGGATGTTCTCCACGAACGCGTAGATCCCCGCGATCGCCGCGGCCACGAGCAGGATCGTCGACAGCGGGATCCCGCCGATCGACGGCGCCAGCCCGGTCCACGGCACGCCGAGGCGCGAGACGAACCAGTACGTGTTGGGTCCCGTCGCGGCCAGCGCACCGACCACCAGCAGACCCGCGAGGAACGTGGCCCGGTTGCGGTTCGAGCGCAGCACGGTGGAGCTCGTCGCCAACGCCGTCAACGCGGCCATCGACGCCCCGACAGCTGCGAACGCACCGAAGTGGTGCGTCCACTTCGTCGGCGTGAGGGCCAGCAGCAGGAAGAACAACGCCGTGGTGCCGATCAGCCGCCGGCTCGGCCCGAGCGCGGCGCCCGGGATCCGGCCGCGCCGCAGCAGCACGACCAGGCACGTCACCGTGCACAGCACCACGAGCAGTACCGGGAACCGCCGCGGCGCCGACCCGTCGGGCAGGTTCTCGAACAGCAGCTGGTAGCGCGCGAGCTCCTGGAACCACGACAGGTTCGGCCCCACCTGCGTGCGGATGCGCGTGGCCTCCTGCACGGTCGCGAACGTCTGGTCCGCGAACACGACCACCAGCACCAGCAGCCCGGACGCGAGGATCGGCGCCAGGATCGGCAGCCAGCCGCCGGCCGCGCGCTGGCGCACGAGCTTGAACAACGGCCGCGCGGCCACCAGGAACGGCGCCACCGCGATCAGCCCCGTCGGCGTCGCGGCGAGCGTGAACGCGGCCGCGGTGAGACCCAGGCACAGCGGCAGCAGGCGGCGCGTCACCAACGCGCGTTCCACGGCGCAGATCGCGAGCAGCGAACCCAGTGCGGCCACGGGTTCCGGCCGCACGCCGTTGTTGTAGGGCATCCACCAGACGAGGAACACGGCCGCCGCGGCCCAGCCGGCCGCCCGGCTGCCGCGCACCTGCGTGCCCAGCCGGGGCATCACCTCGCGGCTGATGAGCAGCCAGCTGATCACGCCCACCAGGTACGAGGGCAGCCGGATCCACGGCGGCACCGTGCTGACGTGCGTCATCAGCTCGTAGAGGTGGTAGAACCAGCCGAACGGCGCCTCCGCGACGCCGAACCAGCGGTGGTAGTTGGTCAGGAATCCCGTGGACTCGGTGACCCGGGCCATGGTGAGGATGTAGCCGTCGTCCGACGTCACCGGTCCGATGAACACCCACGCGCCGAGCGCGAGGATCACCGTGGCGTCGCGGCCGGTCAGGCGCCACCAGCCCACCGGGGCCCAGCGCGGCGCGCGGCGGGCGAACCCGGCGTCCATGCGCCACACCGCGATCAGGCAGGCGATGAACGCGAGCGCGCCGAGGATGCCGACGCCGAGCTTCAACGCCGTGGGCGAAGTCTGGTAGCGCGTGTCCGGCACCATCGTCACGTGCAGGCCCGAGATCGGGTCCTTCGCGGAGCTGATCGACGAGTAGAGGCCGACCACGCGCGGGCGGACGTCACCGGTGGTGTGGAACACCGTCGTGCCCGCGACTGCGAGCGTCATCTGCGTCGCATCCGACTTCAGCGTCACCGCGCAACCGGCCGGCGGCAGCGGCTGCTGCGCGATCTGCTGGCCCTGGCTCGACGCGAGCAGCACGCCGTTGTCCACGCGCAGCTGCAGCCCGACGCCGTTGCCGGCGCGCGGATCGGTGCGCCCGTCCGGCACCGTCGCGAACAGCAGCGCGGGACCGTTCGTGCGCGCATCGAGCGATTTGATCGTGGCGCACGGGATCTCGGCCTCGAGGTCCTGGGCCCAGTACCCGGTCAAGGGCGCGTTGACGGACCGGGTGTCGGAGCCGGTCGGCCAGCCGACCTGCGCGGTGTCCTGCACGACGGGCAGGAACGGATAGGCCAGGGCGCATAGCGCCGAAAGCAACCCCAGCGCTACGGCAATCGGACGCATCCGGGAAAGTTATCCGGTCGGCCGAAGGGGCTACGCAGGCCCCTCGGTGCGTGGGGTGAACCGTTCGTGGTGCACGGCGTTCGTCAAGGGCGCGCGGGTGCGCCAGCCATGCCGTTCCAGATCAGGGACCTCGGCCAGCGCGGTCACCGGGCCGACGCACAGCCACGCGACCGGCCGGACGCCATCGGGGATGCCGAGCAGGTCGGCGAGGAACGGCTCGCGGTAGAAGCTCACCCAGCCGACGCCGAGGCCCTCGGCGGTCGCGGCCAGCCACAGGTTCTGGATGGCGAGGCACACGGAGTACAGCCCGGCGTCGGCGATCGCGTGGCGGCCCAGCACGGCGGGCGCGCCGCGTTCGGCGTCGTAGGTCACCACGATGCCGAGGGTCGACTCGCGGATGCCCTCGATCTTGATTCGGGAGAACGTGTCGGCGCGTTCGCCGGCCAGTTCGGCGGCGAACACGTCACGTTCGTCGTGCACGTGCCGGGCGAAGGACTCGCGCGTGGCGGGATCGCGTACGAGCACGAAGTCCCACGGCTGGCTCAGGCCCACGCTGGGCGCGGCGTGCGCGGCTTCGAGCACGCGGGTGAGCACCGCGTCGTCGATCGGTTCGCCGGTGAACTCACCGCGGACATCGCGGCGGCGGCGCAGGATTTCGTAGAACTCGTCGATCATCGGCGCAGCACCCAATCCACGGCTTCGGCGACCCCCGCGACCTCGGCGGTGGCCGGGCGCGGCGGGCGGCGCACGACGACCACCGGCAGGCCCAGCTCGCGGGCGGCGGTGAGCTTCGCGGCGGTCATCGAGCCGCCGCTGTCCTTGGTGACGAGGACGTCGATGCGGTGCCCGGCCAGCAGGGCGCGTTCTCCGTCCACTTCGTACGGTCCGCGGTTCAGCACGACCTCGTGCCGCCTCGGCAACGGCGGCTCAGGCGGGTCGACGCAGCGGATGAGGAACCACAACGCGTCGAGCCCGGCGAACGCGGCGAGGCCCTGGCGGCCGCTGGTCAGGAAGACGCGGGAGCCCAGGCCGGGCAGCAGTTCGGCAGCGGCGTCGAGGTCGTCGGCCCAGTGCCAGCGGTCGCCTTCGGCGGGCTGCCAACCGGGCCGGGCGAGCCGCAGCAGCGGCAAACCGAGCACCGAGGTGGCGGCGAAAGCGTTGGTGCCGATGCGTTCCGCGAACGGATGGGTCGCGTCGACCACCGCGGCCACCTGGTGCTCCCGCAGCCACGCCGAGAGCCCATCGACCCCGCCGAACCCGCCGACGCGCACCTCCCCGGCCGGCAGCCGCGGCCGCGCGACCCGCCCGGCGAGCGACGACACCACGGCGACCCCGCGCGAGTGCAGTTCGGCCGCGAGCGCCCGCGCCTCGGCCGTGCCGCCGAGGACCAGCACGGTCATCCGCCGTATCCCACGGCCGCGCGCCAGCGGTCGAGCGTGCGCATGTTCGCGAGCGTCTCGGCCCAGGTCAGCTCGGGTGCCTGCCGGTTGTCCACGTGCGCGGCGACGTGGTCGGCCTCACGCGCGAACACGCTCTGCGTCGCCTCGATCTCGATCACCTCGGGCTCGCCGCCGGCCGGCGTCAGCACGATCTGCGCCGACGTCGCGCGGCGCATCTGCGGCAGCCACGCGGGTTGCGGCACGTGCAGCTGGCCGGTGGTGCCGTAGACGCGGATGTGGTCGTCCTGCGTGAGCCGGTAGCCGCACGACAGCTGCGCGATGATGTCGCCCGGCAGGCGCAGCAGGCCCATCGCGAACTCGTCGACGCCGCGGTCGGTCAGCCGTGCCATGCCCGTGACGGTGGTGGGTTCCACGACGTCGATCCCGGTCGCCGCCTGCGAAACGAGCCGCGCGAGCGACGTGCAGTAGCAGCCGACGTCGAGGATTCCGCCGCCGCCGAGCGCCGGGTCGGCCAGGCGCGGGGCGTCGTTGGCGCCGGTGTCGAAGCTGAACGAGACGTCCACGGCCCGGATCTCCCCGATCGCGCCGCACTCGATGAGCTCGACCAGCCGGCGCGTCTGCGGGTGCAGCCGGTACATGAACGCCTCCATGAGGAAGACGTCGTGCCGGCGCGCCGCGTCGATGACCTTCTCGGCCTCGGCAGCGGTGACCGTCAGCGGTTTCTCGCACAGCACGTGCTTCCCGGCTTCGGCGGCGCGGATCGCCCACTCCGCGTGCATCGGGTGCGGCGTGGCGATGTAGACGGCGTCGACGGCCGGGTCGGCGAGCAGGTCTTCGTAGGCGCCGTAGGCCTTCGGGATGTCGAAGCGGGTGGCGAACTCGCGAGCGCGGTCGGCCGAGCGCGCGGCGACGGCCTCCAGCGAGCCGTGCTTGCTGCGTTCGACGCCGGCCGCGAAATCGGCGGCGATCGATCCGGCGGCCACCAGGCCCCAGCGTAGTTCGGTCACAGTGACTCCGGTTGGCTCGCGCGGTCTCGGGTGCTCGAATACAGGAAGCTGTCGGGAAATCCTCCGGCGGCGAGCACCCGGCCGACGAAGATGGTGGCCGCGCGCGTCATCCCGGCCTCGCGGGCTTGCGCGGCGATGTCGGTGAGCGTGCCGCGCACCACGGTCTCGCCCGGCTGGCTCGCCAGCGCCACGACGGCCGCGGGGCAGTCGGCGCCGTAGAACGGCACGAGCTCCTCGATGACCCGCTCGATGTGGTTGATGGCCAGGTGCACCGCGAGGGTCGTGCCGCTGCGGGCGAAGTTCGCCAGCGTCTCGCCTTCGGGCAACGCCGTCGACCTCGCCTGGGCGCGGGTGATCACGAGGCTCTGCCCGATGCCGGGCACGGTCAGCTCCCGGCCCAGCACCGCGGCAGACGCGGCGAACGCGGGCACGCCGGGGACGATGTCGTAGGGCACGCCGGCCGCGTCGAGGCGGCGCACGGTTTCCGCGACCGCGCTGTAGAGCGAAGGGTCGCCGGACACCAGCCGCGCGACATCGTGGCCCGCGTGGTGGGCGGTGATCAGGCGGTCGACGATCTCGTCGAGGCTCAGGTTCGCGGTGTCGACGCGCTCGGCTTCGGGTGCGCAGTACGCGAGCAGGTCGGTCGGCGTCATGCTGCCCGGGTACAGGCACACGCCGCAGCGCGCGAGCAGGTCGCGGCCACGAACGGTGATGAGGTCGGCCGCGCCGGGGCCGGCGCCGATGAAGTGAACGGTCATCTCGAACTCCAGGACGTCACGGTGCGCGACGGGGTCCACCCCGTGAACCCGCCGAGCGGCTGCGCGTGGTCGACGGCGATCCTCGTCAGCTCACCACCCCGGCTCGCGTACGCGTCGGCCAGGATCCGTTCGGCTTCCAGCGTGACCCCGTGGGCGACCACGCGGGCGCCGGTGCCGAGGCACGCGTCGAGCAGGCCGGGGACGGTGAGGCCGCCGCCGATGAAGACGGCGTCGGGGTGGGGCAGCTGAGCGAGCGCGTCGGGGGCCGGGCCGGTGACCACGCGCAGTTCGGGGACGCCGAGCGTGGCGGCGTTGCGGGTGATGCGCTCGGCGCGCGCGGGGTCGCGTTCGATGGCGATCGCGCGGTTGAGCGGGTGGGCCCGGGACCATTCGATGCCGATGCTGCCCGCGCCCGCGCCGACGTCCCAGAGCAGCTCGCCGGGCACCGGCGCGAGGTGGGCGAGAGCGGACGCGCGGACGTCGCGTTTGGTGAGCTGGCCGTCGTGCTCGAAGGCGCTGTCGGGCAGGCCGGTGAGCGGGAGCGCGGGGCCGGCGCAGACCAGGGCGAACACGGTGAGCGGGCCGGGTTCGTGGGTCCAGCCGTCCGCGCGGCGCTCGTCTTCGGCGCCGAGGTTTTCGAGGCTGGTCAGGGTGGATTCGCCGTAGCCGCGGGTGCGGAGCAGCTCGCGCAGGTCTTCGACGTTCGCACCCAGGACGAGGACTTTTCGGCGCGGCGCCAGGACCCGGGCCACCCGGTCCACGGCCCGCCCGACGACGGTGACGGCCTCGGTCTCCTCGAACGACCAGCCCAGCCGCGCACGGGCCAGCGTCACCGACGACAGCGCGGGCAGCACCTCGACGTCGTGGCCGCGGTCGCGCAGCGTCGTGCCGATGCCTGAGAGCAGGGGATCACCGCTGGCCAGCACGCAGACGCGGCGCCCGGCGTGCTCGGCGAGGACGCCGTCGAGCGCCGGCAGCAGCGGACTCGGCCAGGCTTGCGTGCGGACGCCGTCGGGCACCATCGCGAGCTGCCGCGGCGCCCCCAGCACGATGTCGGCTGCGAGCACGGCGTCGCGTGCTTTCTCGCCTAGTCCCGACCAGCCGTCGGCACCGATCCCGACGACCGACACAGGTGCGGTGTCTCCCCGGGGGCGTGCCCCCGGACCCCGCGCCGGGGGCGTGCCCCCGGACCCCCCGCCCGCCGCGTGGTCGGTCGCCTCGGGCAAGGCGCGACGCGTGCCTGAGTCGGGTGATTTTTCGCGCACGTTCACCCACGCTAGACGACGCGTTTCCTGTGCGATGATCGGCCGGACGCCGACCACGAGGAGAGCTCTTGAAGCCGTACCCGTTCACCGCCGTCGTCGGGATGCCGGACCTGCGCCTGGCGCTGATCCTGTCCTCGATCTCACCCGCCGTGGGCGGCGTGCTGGTGCGGGGCGAGAAGGGCACGGCGAAGTCGACGATGGTGCGCGCGCTCGCCGGTCTGCTGCCCCAGCTCGACGTGGTGGACGGCTGCCGGTTCTCGTGCGATCCCGCCGCGCCCGACCCCGTGTGCCCGGACGGTCCGCACCCCGCGGGCGCGCCCGCGCACCGGCGGCCGGCGCGGCTGGTGGAGCTGCCCGTCGGCGCGGCGGAGGACCGGGTCGTCGGGTCGCTGAACCTGGAGAAGGCGCTGTCGGCGGGCGTCACGGACTACCAGCCCGGTCTGCTGGCCGCCGCCAACCGCGGCCTGCTTTACGTGGACGAGGTCAACCTCCTGCACGACCACCTCGTCGACACGCTGCTCGACGCCGCCGCGATGGGCCGCGCGACCGTGGAGCGCGAGGGCGTGTCCGTGTCGCACGCGGCGCGGTTCGTGCTGATCGGCACGATGAACCCCGAGGAAGGCGAGCTGCGGCCGCAGCTGCTGGACCGGTTCGGCCTGACCGTCGAGGTCGCGTCCAGCCGGGAGCCCGAGCAACGCGTGGAGGTGGTCCGCCGGCGGCTCGCGTACGAGGCGGATCCCGACGGGTTCGCGAGCGCGTATGCCGCCGAAGACGCAGCGCTGGCGGCGGACATCGAGGCGGCGCAACGGCTTCTGCCGGCGGTGAAGCTGCCCGACGACGCCCTGCGGCAGATCGCCGAGGTGTGCGCGTCGTTCGAGGTGGACGGGATGCGGGCCGACATCGTCACGGCACGCACGGCCGTCGCGCACGCCGCGTGGGCCGGGCGCAGCGAGGTGACCACCGAGGACGTGCGCGTGGCCGCGCGGCTCGCGTTGCCGCACCGGCGCCGCCGCAACCCGTTCGACGCGCCGGGGATCTCCGAGGAGCAGCTGGAACAGGCGTTGCAGGACGCGCAGCCGCCCGAGGATCCCGGCCCTGGTCCGGAGGACGACGGGCCCGGCTCGGGTTCACAACCGCCCGCCGCGGAAGGTGAGCAGCCGCCGGGGGACCAGCCCGCACCGCAGCAGCAGCAACAACCGGGTGACGGGACGGGTTCCGGGCCGCAGAACACGGTCGGTTCCGGCGAGACGTTCCGCGCCCGCGTGTTCCGCGTCAAGGGCACCGGCGAAGGCGAACGCGGCCGCCGGTCCCGGGCCATCACCGACACCGGGCGCACGATCGGGGTCCAGCCGCCGAGTGTCCGCGACGGCCGTCCGCACCTCGTCGCCACGATGCGGGCCGCGGCGCCGCACCAGCGGTCCCGTGGCCGCAGCGGTCCCGGACTTCTCGTGCGTACGCAGGATCTGCGGTTCGCGTTGCGCGAAGGGCGCGAAGGCAACCTCGTGCTGTTCTGCGTGGACGCGTCCGGCTCCATGGGCGCGCGCACGCGCATGCGCGAGGTGAAGACGGCGGTGCTCTCTCTGCTGCTGGACGCCTACCAACGGCGCGACAAGGTCGGGCTCGTCACCTTCCGTGGTGACTCGGCCGAGCTCGCGCTGCCGCCGACGATCAGCGTCGAGGCCGCGGCCGCGCGGCTGGAAGGACTGCCGACGGGCGGCCGCACGCCGCTCGCGGAAGGACTGCTGGAAGCCGCGCGCGTGCTGCGCGTGGAGGCGATTCGGGATCCGCGCCGGCGTCCGCTGCTGGTACTCGTCACGGACGGACGCGCCACGAGCGGGGCCGACGCCGTCGCCCGGTCGCAGGCCGCGGCAGGCTTGCTGGCCGGCGTCACCACCATCGTGATGGACTGCGAAAGCGGCCGGATGCGCCTCGGGCTCGCGGCGGAGCTGGCCGGGCACCTCGGCGCCGAGCACGTGCCGCTCGCCGAGGTCGCGGCCGAGACGCTCGCCGCCGCGGTTCGTGATCGCACCGGAAGGGCTGCCTGATGCCGCAAGGGAAACCGGCCGTCGTCCCGCAGGACGGGCTCACCACACGCCAGCGCCGCAACCGCCCGCTGCTCGCCGTGCACACCGGCGAGATGAAGGGCAAGTCGACCGCCGCGTTCGGCATGGCGCTGCGCGCCTGGAACCAGGGCTGGTCGATCGGGGTGTTCCAGTTCGTGAAGTCGGCGAAATGGCGCGTCGGCGAGGAAGCCGCGTTCCGCGCGCTCGGGAAGCTGCACGACGAGACGGGCGAGGGCGGGCCCGTCGAGTGGCACAAGATGGGCGAAGGCTGGAGCTGGACGCGCAAGCAGGGCTCCGACGAGGACCACGCCGCCAACGCGCGTGAGGGCTGGGCCGAGATCAAGCGCCGCCTGGCCGCCGAGACGCACGACTTCTACGTCCTCGACGAGTTCTCCTACCTGCTCAAGTGGGGCTGGCTCGAAGTGGACGACGTGGTGTCCACTTTGGTCTCCCGGCCCGGGCACCAGCACGTGGTGATCACCGGCCGCTACGCGCCGCCGGAGCTCGTCGAGGCCGCCGACCTGGTGGCCGAGATGACGAAGGTCAAACACCCCATGGACGCGGGCCAGAAGGGGCAGCGGGGGATCGAGTGGTAGCGCGGGTGGTCATCGCCGCGCCCGGCTCGGGGCACGGCAAGACCACCATCGCCGCGGGGCTGATGGCGGCGTTGCGCGCGGCCGGGCACCGCGTGTCCGGGCACAAGGTCGGGCCCGACTTCATCGACCCGTCCTACCACGCGCTGGCCACCGGCCGTCCCGCGCGCAACCTCGACCCGTTCCTGCAGGGTGAGGACCGGTTGGTGCCCTTGCTGCGCCACGGTTCCGCAGGCGCGGACCTCGCCGTGATCGAAGGCGTGATGGGACTGTTCGACGGCGCGCTCGGCACGGAGGGTTACGCGTCGACCGCACACGTCGCCCGAGTGCTCGACGCGCCGGTGGTGCTGGTGGTCGACGCTTCGGCCGCTTCGCGCAGCGTCGCGGCGACCGTGCTGGGGTTCGCGAACTACGACACGCGCGTGCGCCTCGCCGGCGTGATCCTCAACAAGCTGGGCTCGCAGCGCCACGAGGACGAGATCGCGTCCGCGCTGGAGGCCACGGGCGTTCCGCTGCTGGGTGCGCTGCGGCGCAACGAGAACGTGCACGCGCCGAGCCGCCACCTCGGCCTGGTGCCCGCGGCCGAACGCGCCGCCGACTCGCAGCGGGTGCTGCCGGAGCTGGCGTCGTGGGTGGCCGGCGGCGTGGATCTCGAAGCGGTGGTGCGGGTCGCGCGCGCGGCGCCGCCGTTGACCGGTCCGGTGTGGACACCGCCCGGTGAGTTCGAGGGATCGCGGACGGTGGTGGCCGCGGCGGCCGGGCCGGCGTTCACGTTCCGGTACACGGAGAACGTGGAGCTGCTCGCCTCGTTCGGCGTGGACGTCGTCGACGTGGATCCGTTGCGGGACGAGGAGCTGCCCGAGGGCTGCGCCGGACTGTACTTCGGCGGCGGCTTCCCGGAGGTGCACGCCGCGGAGCTGTCGGCGAACAAGCCGTTGCTCACGGCGGTGGCGGACGCGGTGGCGCAGGGCATGCCGGTGAGCGCGGAGTGCGCGGGGCTGCTGTACCTGTGCCGCGAGCTGGACGGCCTGCCGATGGCCGGTGTCGTGGACGCGACGGCGGTGATGACCAAACGCGGGAAGCTCGGGTACCGGACGGCGGTTTCGCTGGCGGACAACGTGCTCGCGGTCGCCGGCCAGCGCGTGACCGGGCACGAGTTCCACCGGACCGAGCTGACGCCCGGCGCCGGTCCGTCGCCGGCGTGGGGCTGGGAGCGGACGGTGGACGGGTTCGCTTCGGCTTCGCTGCACGCGTCCTACCTGCACGTGCACTGGGCCGGGTACCCGGAGCTGGCGGAACGGTTCGCCACCCACGTCCGAGCGCAGGCTTCGCGTGGCTGACTCCCCGGACTACGACCTGAACCACCACGGCGACCGCGAGGTCGGGCCGGGGCTGGTGGACCTCGCGGTGAACGTCCGGCTCGCGCGCCCGCCCGAGTGGTTGCGGCGGGAGCTGGTGTCCGCTGTGGACAGTCTCGCCGCGTACCCCGACTCGTCGGCGGCGCAGGCCGCCGTCGCCGCGCGGCACGGCCGTCCGCCGGACGAAGTGCTGGTCACGGCGGGTGCGGCCGAGGCGTTCACCTTGCTCGCTTCGGCTTTGAAGCCGCGGCACGCGGTGGTCGTGCACCCGCAGTTCACCGAGCCCGAGGCCGCGTTGCGCGCCGCGGGGCACGAGGTTTCGCGCGTGGTTCTGTCCGCTTCGGACGGTTACGTGCTGGATCCCGCGGCGGTTCCGGCCGACGCGGACCTGGTGTTCGTGGGCAACCCGACGAACCCGACGTCCGTGCTGCACCCCGCCGCCGTACTCCGGGCTTTGGCCCGGCCGGGCCGTCTGCTCGTGGTCGACGAGGCCTTCCTCGACGCGATTCCCGGCGAGGCCGAGAGCCTGGCGGGTTCGTCGCTCGACGGCGCGGTCGTTCTCCGCAGCCTCACCAAAACCTGGGGCCTCGCCGGCCTGCGCGCCGGGTACGTCCTCGGCCCGGCCGACGTCCTGGCCCGCTTGCGCTCGGTCCAGCCACCCTGGTCGGTTTCGACGCTCGCCGCCGTCGCCACGGTCGCCTGCTGCCGCCCGGCCGCGCTCGAGGAAGCGGAAAAGCTCGCCACCGCCGCCGAAGCCGACCGCGACTACCTCGTCTCCCGGCTGGCCGATCTGGGCCTGCCCGTGCTCGGCGACCCGAGGGGACCGTTCGTGCTCGTCGAAGGCCCCGACGACGGCCTGCGAACCAGGCTGCGCGACGCGGGCTACGCCGTCCGCCGCGGCGACACGTTCCCCGGCCTCGGCCCCCGGCACCTGCGCCTGGCCGTCCGCTCGCGCGAGGTGACCGACGGGTTCCTCGCCGCGCTGTCCCGCTCGCTCTAGCCGGCGAGCACGGGCAAGCCGTGCGTATCACTCGTTTCGGGTGAGGAACCGCCGGTGATTCGGTGGCACAGTACCGGGCTTCGCGTCTTGTCCGGCAAACGCGACATCGACCACCGCACCCATCCGCCAAGGAGACGCATGTCTGTCACGACTGAAGGGGCAGTGCACGATCAAGCGATCCGGCCGTTCACGGTCGAGACGTCCGATGCGGATCTCGAAGATCTGCGTGCGCGCGTCATGGCCACTCGCTGGCCCGAAAAGGAACCCGTCTCGGACGCCTCGCAGGGCGTGCCGCTCGAGACGATGCAGGCGCTCGCCCGTTATTGGGCGACGGAGTACGACTGGCGCAGGTGCGAGGAGAGACTGAAGGCTCTCCCGCACTTCATCACCGAGATCGACGGCCTCGACATCCACTTCATCCACGTTCGCTCGAAACACGAAGACGCGTTGCCGCTCCTCGTCGCGCACGGCTGGCCCGGCTCGGTCATCGAGCAGCTGAAGATCATCGGTCCGCTGACCGATCCCACGGCCCACGGCGCGAGTGAAGCGGACGCTTTCCACCTGGTGATCCCGTCGATGCCCGGCTACGGGTTCTCGGGCAAGCCCGCCGTCACCGGCTGGGGCCCCGAGCACATCGCGCGCGCCTGGGCCGAGCTGATGAAGCGCCTGGGATACGACAACTACGTCACCTCGGGCGGCGATTGGGGCGGGCAGATCGTCGATCTGATGGGTGCGCAGGCGCCGGCCGGCCTGATCGGAATCCACACCAATTTCCCCGGCGCCGTCCGCCCCGACGTCGCCCAGGCCGTGCAGTCCGGCGGCCCGGCGCCACCCGATCTGTCCGAGGAGGGAACACGTCTCTACGAAAAGCTGAGGGACTTCTTCGCGACAGACGTGGCCTACGCCCTCGAGATGGGGACCCACCCGCAGACGCTCTACGGAATCGCCGATTCGCCCATCGGCCTCGCCGCCTGGATGCTCGACCACGACGCGGCCAGTCTGGCGCTGATCGCCCGGGTCTTCGACGGACAGTCCGAGGGACTGACCCGCGACGACGTGCTCGACAACATCACCCACTACTGGTTGACGAACACGGGGGTCTCTTCGGGACGTCTCTACCGGGAGAACAAGCTCGGCTTCTTCGACCCGAAGGGCGTCTCCGTCCCGGTGGCGGTGAGCGTCTTCCCCGACGAGCTCTACCAGGTGCCGCGGAGCTGGGCCGAGGAGGCGTATCCCCGGCTCATCCACTACAACCGGCTCGACAAGGGCGGGCACTTCGCCGCCTGGGAGCAGCCGAAGCTGTTCGCCTCCGAGGTCCGTGCCGGATTGCGCTCGGTGCGCTAGATGTCGGTATCGGCGCGCACGAGCATGCCCGCCCTCGGCGGGGCCGAGTGGCTCAACTCCGGGCCACTGGGTCCCGCCGAGCTGGCCGGCCACGTCGTCGTCGTCAACTTCTGGACGCTGACCTGCATCAACTGGCTGCGCCAGGAGCCCTACGTCCGCGCCTGGTCGCGGGCCTACTCCGACGACGGGTTGATCGTCGTCGGAGTGCACACGCCGGAGTTCTCGTTCGAGCACGCGCTCGACCGCGTGCGTCAGGCGACGAACGAGCGGGGGATCGACTACCCGGTCACCGTCGACAACGACTACGCCATCTGGCGCGCGTTCGACAACCACTACTGGCCGGCGCTCTACTTCGTGGACGCCCAAGGCGTCATCCGCGACCACCACTTCGGTGAAGGACGCTACGAGCAGTCGGAGCGCATGATCCAGCGGCTGCTCGGCGTCGAGCGCGAGCTGGTCTCCGTCGCCGGGCACGGCGTGGAGGCCGAGGCCGACTGGGATCACCTGCGCACGCCCGAGACGTATCTCGGCTACGCGCGTGGTGAGCACTTCGCTTCGCCGGGCCGTATCGGGTTCGACGAACGACGCACCTACGAGCTCCCGCCGCAGGGCGTGCGCCTCGGTACCTGGGCCCTCGCCGGTGTGTGGACGATCGGGCCCGAGAGCGTCGTGCTCGCCGAGGCCGGTGGGAGCATCACCTACCGGTTCCACGCGCGCGACGCGCACCTCGTGCTGGCTCGTGGTCCGGGACCGCCGATTCCTTTCCGCGTAACCCTCGACGGCGCGGCTCCGGGCCCGGCCCACGGTGTCGACGTCGACGCGGAGGGGCACGGCTTGCTCCGGGACGCCCGCCTCTACCAGCTCGTGCGCCAGCGCGACGAGGTCCGCGAGCGGACGCTGGAGATCACCTTCCTCGAACCCGGCGCCGGGGCGTACGTGTTCACGTTCGGGTAGCTCGTCTTCGGGACCGCGGTGGCTCAGACGGCGAGCGTGAGCAGCGCCGCCGCCACCGCCACTTCGACCCCGGCGCCGAGGACGTCACCGGTGATTCCGCCCAGGCGCCGGACGCACCGGGCGAGCAAGGCCGCCGCGACGAGGTACCCGGCGCCGACCGCGGCCACCCCTTGCCACCACGGCAAACCGGGCGCCAAAGCGGCGAGCGCGGCGGCCACCAGGCCGACGGCCACCGCGACCACCCGCGGCACGGATCCCGCCACCGTCGCCCCGAGCCCCTCCGGCCGGGCCGAGGGCACGCCCTGCGCGCACGACATCGACAGCGTGCACCGGCCCGCCAGCACCGAGACCACGGCGGCCACGACGCCGTGGCCCGCCGACACGGCGCCGGTCAACGCGCCGGCCTGCACCAGGAGCACGAACACGAGCGTCGCGACCCCGGTCGGGCCCGAGTCGCCGCGGCGCATGACGTCGAGGGCTTTGGCGCGGTCGTAGGACGCGCCGAGCCCGTCCGCGGTGTCGGCCAGCCCGTCGAGGTGCAGGCCGCGGCTGCCCAGAGCCACCACGCCCAGCGCGAGGGCGGCGACGGCGAGCGCGGGCAGGCCCACGGCCACGCCGCCGGCCACGATCAGGCCCGCGGCCGCGGCGAGGGGGACCGCCGCGACCGGTCCCAGTACCATCGCCGCCCCGGCCACCCCGCGATCGATGACGCGCGGGGCCGGCACGGGCACGGTGGTCAGGGTGCCGACGGCCAGCCGCAGCGCGTCGCCGAGCTTCACCGGCTCCCCGCTCGCAACCGCGCGTAACCGCGGCACCCGAGAGCGGCCGAGGTCACGGCGCCGCGCGCCGCGGACGGTGACCCGAATCCTTCGAGCCGCGCGCCGGCGGCCCTCAGGTCCTGGCGGGCAGCCCTCACGCGAGGTCCGCCAGCAGCCCCATGTCCGCGATGATCGCCCGCGCCGCCCGCAGCGTCGGGACGGCCTGGACGGCGCCGCTGCCTTCGCCGAGCCGCAGGCCCAGGTCGAGGATCGGCGTCAGGCCCAGCGCCTTCAACGCGAACGCCTGCGAAGGCTCCGTCGAGCGGTGTCCCGCGAGCCACCACTGCTCGGCACCCGGCGCGATGTCCCGGGCGACCAGGGCGGCCGCGCCGGAGAAGATGCCGTCGAGCAGCACGGGGATGCCCCGCACGGCGGCTTCCACGAGGAATCCCGCCGTGGCCGCGACGCAGGCGCTGCCCAGCGCCGTCAGCCGCTCGAACGGGTCGGCCACCCGCCCCGCGGCGCGCTGCACCGCGGCCTCGACCACGGCCGTCTTCGCGTCCAGCGCCGCCCCGGACACACCCGTGCCCGTGCCGACGACCTCGGCGGCGGGCAGGCCCAGCGTGGCCGCGACCAGAGCCGCGCACATCGTGGTGTTGCCGATGCCCATGTCGCCCGGAATGAGCAGATCCGCGTCGGCTTCCTCCGCCGCGATGGCGCGCCCCGCCTCGAACGCGGCGAGCGCTTCGCCCGGGGCGAGGGCGTCCTCGACGTCGATCGCGCCCGAGCCCCGGCGGATCTTGTGCGCGGTCACGGAAGCCGGCACGTCCGAAGCGTCCCAGTCGACCGCGATGTCGGCCACGCGCACGCGAGCGCCGACCTGCGCGGCGAGCACCGTGACGCCACTGCGCCCGGCCAGGAACACCCGCACCATCGCCGCCGTGACCTCACGCGGGTAGGCCGACTGCGCCGACACCCCGTGGTCGCCCGCGAAGACGACCACGCGCACGTCGTCCAGCGGACGCGGCGGCACCACGCCGTGGGCGGCGCTGAGCCACGCGGCCAGCTCCTCGAGCCGGCCCAGCGCGCCGAGTGGCTTCACCAGGCCGTCGAGGCGCTCCTGCGCGGCGGCGCGGGCGGCGGCGTCGGGCACGGGGATGTCGAAACGCGGCACGGCGGACTCCTTACGGCAGTTCGAGCACCCGCCCGGCGACGACCAGCAGACTCCGGTCGGACTCGGCGGACACCCGGTTGTTGAGTGCGCCCAGCACATCACGGAACAGCCGTCCGGACGACGTAGCGGGCACCACACCGCTGCCGACCTCGTTGCTCACGGCCACCACGGGCACGCGCGCCTGGGTCCAGGCGGCCAGGAAGTCCTCGAGCCGGTCGTCGAGACGGCGCTCCCAGCCCGGCTTGCCCGTCCACGCGCCGACCTCGTCGAGCACGCGCGAGAGCCACGTGCCGAGGCAGTCGATGAGCAACGGGCTCGTCGCCGTGCGCAGCACGGTCGCCAGGTCGGTGGTCTCCACCGTGGTCCAGTGGTGCGGGCGCCGGGCCTTGTGCGCGGCGACGCGGGCGGCCCACTCGGGGTCGTCGTCGCTCGGGGGAAGGCCCGGGGCCACGTACACGAGGTGCGTGTGGTGCGCGACGAGCCGCTCCGCGTGCCTCGACTTCCCCGAGCGGACGCCGCCGAGGACCAGCACCTTGCCGTCGTCGCGTCCGTACCGGCGGAGGGTCCGCGCCAGGGTCTCGAGATACCCGGCGAGCCGGTGCGTCAGCTTGGTCATACCCGGCATTCTCGTGCACGCGCTACCGTTCGCCACGTGCCACTCCGACAAGCCGTCACAGCGGCCGGCCTGATCACCGGATATGCCGCCGACTCACTCTTCGGTGACCCCCGGCGCGGGCACCCGGTCGCGGTGTTCGGCAGCTGGGCCGGTGCGCTGGAACGCCGCTGGTGGGCCGACTCGAAGCCGCGCGGAGCGGCGTACGCGGCCGTCTGTGCGGGAGCGGTGACGGGCCTGGGCGTCGCCGCTGAGCTGAGTACGCGCCGACGTCCCTTCGCGCGCTTCGCGCTCACGGCCGTCGCGACGTGGGTCGTGCTCGGCGGGCGTGGCCTGGCGGCGGAGGGCCGCGAGATGGCGCGGCTGCTCGACGCAGGCGACGTGCCCGCCGCGCGCACCCGGCTGTCGCACCTCTGCGCGCGCGACGCTTCCGAACTGGACACCGCGGAGCTCACTCGCGCGGCTACCGAGTCGATCGCGGAGAACACGTCCGACGCCGTGGTGGCGCCCCTGCTGTGGGGTGCCGTCGCCGGCCTGCCCGGCCTGCTGGGCTACCGCGCACTCAACACGCTCGACGCGATGGTCGGCTACCGCTCGCCGCGCCACCGCAACTTCGGCTGGGCGGCGGCGCGCCTCGACGACGTCGTGAACCTCGTGCCGTCGCGGGCCGGCGCCGTGCTCACCGCGGTGTCCGCGCCGCTCGCCGGCGGGCGGGTCCGGGCGTCGCTGCGGGCGTGGCGGCGGTACGGCTCGCACCACCCGAGCCCCAACGCCGGCCAGGTCGAGGCCGCGTTCGCGGGCGCGCTCGGCCTGCGCCTGGGCGGCACCAACAGCTACGGCGGCGAGGTCGAGGCCCGCGGCACGCTCGGTGACGGCCGCGCGCCCCGGCCCGTCGACCTGCGTCGTGCGGTGCGGCTGTCGCGTGTGGTCGGTGCGGCGGCGGCCCTGGTGGCGGCCGCGGTGGCGGTGGCGCGATGAGCGGGCTGCTGGTCGCCGGCACGACGTCCGACGCCGGGAAGAGCCTGGTCACGGCCGGGATCTGCCGCTGGCTCGCGCGCCGCGGCGTGCGGGTGGCGCCGTTCAAGTCGCAGAACATGTCGAACAACTCGATGGTCTGCGCGGACGGGGCCGAGATCGGCCGCGCGCAGTGGCTGCAGGCCCGCGCCGCGCGCGTCGAGCCCGAAGCGGCGATGAACCCCGTGCTGCTCAAACCCGGCGGCGACCGCCGCAGCCACGTCATCGCGCTCGGGAAACCGTTCGGCACACTGGAAGCCGGCGAGTACGCGACCGGCCGCGCGGGGCTGGCGGAGATCGCCTTCGGTGCGTTCGAGGACCTTCGTTCGCGGTTCGACGTGGTCGTGTGCGAGGGCGCGGGCAGTCCCGCGGAGATCAACCTGCGCGGCGGCGACTACGTGAACATGGGCCTGGCGGGGCGGTTTTCGCTGCCGGTGGTCGTGGTCGGCGACATTGACCGCGGCGGGGTGCTGGCGGCGATGTTCGGCACGCTCGCGCTGCTGTCGCCGGAAGACCAGGCGCTGGTCGCGGGCTGGGTGGTCAACAAGTTCCGCGGCGACGTCGGGCTGCTGCGCCCGGGGTTGAAGAGCCTCGAGGACGTGACCGGCCGGCCGGTGCTCGGGGTGCTGCCGTGGCTGGACCGCGTGTGGATCGACTCCGAAGACGCGCTGGCCGCCGCGGGCTGGCGCCACGAAGCCGGACGCGGTGGCGGGGGTCTGCGCGTGGCCGTGGTGCGCTTTCCTCGTGCCTCGAACGCCACCGACGTCGACGCCCTCGCCGCCGAACCGGGCGTGACGGTGAGCCTCACCGCCGACCCGGACTCGGTCGCCGCGGCGGATCTGGTGGTGCTGCCCGGTTCTCGCGCCACCGTGGACGATCTGCGCTGGCTGCGCGAGCGTGGCCTCGCCGGCGCGGTGACGGCGCGCGCCGCCGCCGGCCGTCCCGTGTTGGGCATCTGCGGCGGCTACCAGATGCTGGCGGCCACCATCCACGACGATGTCGAGTCGCACGCCGGCACGGTCGAGGGACTCGGCCTGCTGCCCACGCGGGTGACGTTCGCGGGCGAGAAGGTGCTCGGCCGCCCGGTCGGCGAGTGGCGCGGCCACCGGGTCCAGGCGTACGAAATCCACCACGGCACCGCGTCTCGCGGCGACGCGGAGTCCTTTCTGGACGGTCACCGGGTCGGCTCCGTGTGGGGTACGACCTGGCACGGTGCTTTCGAGAACGACGGCTTCCGCCGCGCCTGGCTCACTGAGGTGGCCGCTCAGTCCGGCGTCGAGTGGACGCCGGTCGAGGGGACGCCCGGGTTCGCGGCCTTGCGCGAGGACATGCTGGAACGGCTCGCCGACGCCGTGGAGTCCGAAGTGGACATCGCGAAACTGCTGGAATTGCTGGAAAGTGGCGCGCCGGCCGGGTTGCCGTTCGTTCCGCCCGGCGCACCGTGATCGCTAGTGCGCCACCGGGGCCGTCAGCGCGCCGTTCTTGGACTCGAAGGTGCAGACCGCCGAGTGCCCGCGGTGCTGCCACGTCCCTTCATCCGGGTAGTACACGGCCATGACCAGATCCGAAGGCGGCGTGGTGGCCGCGAAGAAGTTCCTCTGCTCGGCCTCGCAGTACTGACTGGCCTGCGCAGACAGCGTCGCGTCACCGGGGTAGGCGTCCGTGTCGTCGCCCGGCAGCACGACCAGCCCGTAGATCTCGGAGTGGTGCGGCTCGTTGCACGGGACCTTTTCGATGTTGCTGGTCCGTTCGTCGTAGGTGGTGAAGCACTGGCCCTTCTGCGCCGCGAAGACGCTGTCACCTGCGACGGCGACGTTGTCGCTGCCGGCCGACGACGCGAAGCCGCCGGTCACGACGGTGATCGTGACGGCGATCGCGATGAGGAGCACCCACGCGCCGCTGATGGACAGCCCCGCGATCGCCAGCCCACGGCCACGCCGGCCGGTGCGCGGGATCTGGACCAAGGCGATGACACCGAAGATCACGCTCAGCCACACAGTGGCCGGCAGGAACGCCAGCACCAGCGCGGCGATCGCGAAACCGTTGGTCCCGCCGGTCACCCGCGGCGGCGGTGGCGGCAGCGGTGCGTCCTGGTAACTCGGCCCCGTCGGCTTGGGCGGCAGGGCAGATTGGTGCGATAGCGCCTGCGAAATAACAATTCAGGCGAGACCAGCGTCGTGCACCAGGATCGCGACCTGCGTCCGGTTGGCGGCTTCCACTTTGGACATGATGCGCCCCAGGTGGACCTTCACCGTGGCCTGGCTGACGCCGAGCTTCGTGGAGATCACCGCGTTGCTCCAGCCCTCGGCTACGGCCACCGCGACCTCGCGTTCGCGGGAGGTCAGTGCGGCCAGCCGTGCCTTCGCGGTTTCCATGGCCCCGCCCGAGGCGAACTCGCCGAGCAGCCGCCGCGTGACGGCCGGCGACAGCATCGCCTCGCCGCGGTGCACCACGTGCACGGCGCTGACCAGGTCGCGGGGCGGCGTGTCCTTGAGCAGGAACCCGGTGGCGCCGTGGCGCAACGCGGTGTGCACGTACTCGTCGAGGTCGAACGTGGTCAGCACGACGACCGCCGGCGCCTCGGGCAGTGCCGTGACCACGCGGGTCACCTCGAGGCCGTCGACGCCGGGCATCTGGATGTCGGTGAGCACGACGTCGGGCCGGTGCTGCGCGACGAGCTCGGCGACACCGGTGCCGTCGCCCGCCTCGGCGACCACGCGGATCTCCGGGTCCGACTCGAGGATCATCCGGATGCCGCTGCGCACGAGCACCTCGTCGTCCAGCAGCACGACCTTGATCACCGCAGCGTCCTCCTCATCTCACGCCCCGCCGGCGAGCGGGAACACCGCGCGCACCACGTAGTCACCCGAACCGTCGGGACCGACGCGCAGTGCGCCGCCGGCCAGCGTCACGCGCTCGCGCATGCCGATCACGCCGTAGCCCGCGCCGGGCAGGCCCGCCGAGGCGCCGAGCGCGTTGGCGACCTCGACCAGGAGCTTGCCGCTGTCGAGGGACAGCTTGACCCGGATCGGCGCGCCCGGCGCGTGTTTCGCCGCGTTGGTCAGCGCCTCCTGCACGATCCGGTACGCCGCCCGGCCCACCTTCTCCGGCACCTGGGGCAGGGGATCGGGCACCTCGGTGTCGACGTCGGCGCCGGCCGCCGCGAGGTCGCCCGCCAGCTGCGCGACGCCGTCGAGTGTCGGGCTGGGCAGCGCCCTCGGTTCGTTCTCCTCCTCGCGCAGCACCCGCAGGATGTCGCGCAGCTCGGTGAGCGCGGCGGCGCTCGACTCGCGGATCACCTCGGCGAGCCGGGCGGTTTCCTCGTCCCGAGCCCGCACCGTCAGCGCACCGGCCTGCAGCGCGACGATGCTCACCCGGTGGGCCACCACGTCGTGCATCTCGCGCGCGATCCGCCGTCGCTCGGCCGTCACGGCGCGTTCGGCGAGCAGGTCGCGGGTGCGTTCGGCCTGGTCCGCCCGGTCGTGCAGGGCGTCGAGGAGCACCGCGCGCTGGTGCATCCACAGCCCCGCGAGCAGCGGCAGGAGCAGCATCAGGGCCGCGACGAAGCCGACGACCTCCCAGGCCTGCAGGTCGTCGGGCCGGTAGGTGACGAACGTGATCACCAGGTCCGCGGCCACCGCGACCGCCGTCGGCCACTTCGGTCCGCGCTGGGCCGCGACGGTGTAGAGCGAGAAGATCGTGGCGAGCTGTGCCATCGGCGCGAACCAGGCCAGCACCCCCATCGCCAGCATCGTGACGAGCGGGAACCGGCGGCGTAGCAGCAACAGCACCAGCACGGCCACGATCGTGAGCTGCCACAACGGGTGCCGGGTCACGCCGTTGAGCTCCTCCAGCGTGAGCGCGCCCGCGACGGCGATCGCCAGGCAGGCGTCGAGCAGGAGCAGTCGCACGGCGATCACCGTACGACTTTCCGGTTAGTCCGATCGAGCTGCCCGGCCGATGTGCGCACGGAGTCACTCTCGGCAAGGTTGGCGGCATGGCTAAAACGATCATCAAAACCGCAGCGGTGGCAGGGCTCGCCGCGGTGCTGGCCGCCGGCACCGCGACCGCCGCCACCGCTGATCCGGCGACGCCCGGCGCGCTGAGCGCCGGCGAGCGCCTGTTCCCCGGGCTGGGCAACGGCGGGTACGACGCCCGCGACTACGACGTCTCCCTCGATTACCGGCCGGGCGTGACCACGATGGACGCGACGGTGACGATGCGCGCCGTCGCCACCCAGTCGCTGTCGTCCTTCGGGCTCGACTCGGCCGTCGGTGAGATCCGGACCGTGGAGGTCAACGGCACGGCCGCGAAGTTCGTGGTGCAGGGCGAAAAGCTGGTGGTCACGCCCACGCGGCCGGTGCGCAAGGGCATGCCGTTCACGGTGCGGATCGGCTACGTCGCGGACCGGGCGAAGAGCCCGGCCTCGCCCACGGTGAAGGTCCCGCTGCCGCCCGACCTCGCCGAGGCCGTGGGTGTCTGGCAGAACACCCCGGACGGCTTCGCGGTGATGGGGCAGACCGACCGTGAGCACGCGGTTTTCCCGTCCGACGACGTCCCCGGCGACCCGGCCACCTACACCCTGCGGATCACCACCCCGGCCGACGTGCAGGGCGTCGGCAGCGGCACGCTCGTCGGGAAGCACCGCGCGAGCGACCGGGTGACCTCGGTGTTCCGCGTCGACCGGCCCACGGCCACCGACGTCGTGCAACTCGCGGCCGGGCACTTCACCGAGCTCGACCAGGTGGGCCCGCACGGCCTGCCGGTGCGCAGCTACGTGACCACGGCGGCGAAACCGGCCGCGCTCGACACCGCCCGCAAGACCCCGGAGATCATCACCTGGCTGGAGCAGCGCCTCGGCCGCCCGTACCCGTACGCGAGCGCCGGCACCCTCGGCGTGAACCGCCTCTACGGCGGCGGCCTGGCCCTGGAAACCGCCGCGATGCCGACCTACAGCGCCCTGGCCCTCGAATACCCCAGCGAGGTGTCGACCATGGCGCACGAGCTCACCCACGAGTACTTCGGCGACGCCGTGCCCGTGCGCCACTGGGACGACATGTGGCTCAGCGAGGGTCACGCCACCTTCTACCAGGATCTCTACGACTCCGAGCACGGTGGCCAGCCGTTCGACGAGAAGGCGAAGTCCGGCTACGAGCAGAACAACGAGATCCTGAAGCAGAACGGCCCGGTCGCCCGGCAGTCCTCCGCCACGGGCGTCATGTTCGGCACCGACCTCGGCGGCAAGCTCACGCTGTACGCGCTGCGCAGCCTCGTCGGCCCGGCGACCTTCGACCGCATCGAACGCACCTTCTTCGACGAGTTCCAAGGCCGCCCGGCCGCGACGCAGGACTACGTCGCCGTGGCCGAACGCGTCTCGGGCCGCGACCTGGGCGCGTTCTTCCACGACTGGCTGTACGGCTCCACCACCCCGGCCATGCCGGGCCACCCGGATTGGAAGGCGTGAGATGGCCGGCGACCTGGACTGGTGAAGCTCAGACGGCTGCCGCGGTGGCCTTCTGGGAGGGCTTCAGCACCTTCTCCGCGAAGAAGCCGAAGAACAGGCCCAGCGTGAGCCACAGCGTCACCTGTGTGCCGACGGACGCGGTGCGGAAGCTCCACAGCGTGGACGCCGGGAAGGTCGGCGGCACCTCGTCGATGACCGGCATCAGCCACGCGACCACGGCCATCACCACGACGTAGCCGGCGCAGGCCAGCAGGCCGCCGCGCCAGGCACCGAGGTGGTCGGCGAGCTTGCGGCCGAACACGGTGGCGAGGATGCCCGCGAGCAGGGAGACGGCGACGAAGCCGAAGTACAGCTCGGTGCGTTGCCCGATGGTGCCCGGCTGGCCCACCGCGGGCGGGTTGGCCGGGTACTTGAGGAACGGCACGAAGAACACCACGCCGAACGCGCCCGCGGTGAGCAGCGCCGTGGTCACGCGGGGGCGCAGCGACCCGATGCGGCCGTAGACGAACGCGAAGGCCAGCGAGAACAGCCCGCCGATGGCGACGCCGTACACGAGCACGCCGGTCAGCAGGCCGACGGTGCTCTGGATGTCGCGCGGCACGAGCTCTTCCTCGGGCTGCTCGGCGTCACCGGTGCCCTGGCCGGCGGCCGGGTCGTGGACGTGGGAGTGCTCCGCGGAGCCGGCCTCCTCGATGCCGATGGCGCTGTTGACCGACGGCTCGCCGAACAGGTACGCGAAGACGAACGCGAGCACGCCGGCGATCAGGCCCGCGAGCATGCCGCGGACCAGCAGGGACCTCATCACGGTGGTTCGCCCGCCTCAGTGGCAGGGGAACGCGAGCAGGTGCCGGCCGTCGTGCACGAACTCGTGCACGTACATGTTGGCGAACACCGCGGTGGCGCCCTGTTCGGCGCTCACGAAGTAGAGGGCGATGAGAGCGAGCAGGCCCACCAGCACGGCCCACGGAACGATCTGGCGAACGGGGATCCGGACGGGGATCGGTGTGGCGACGGCGGGTGCTGCGGGCGTGGTCACTGTGCCTCCTCGGGCTTTTCGCGGCCTATCGGGAGCGGTACGACGGGTCCGGGTCTGGCTTCCCCCCGAAAGTGCTTCGAGGGGTCACAGTGGCGCGACCGCGCGGATTCTCACCGCGTTCCGAACTCGTCGTCTGGCTGACCGAGCGTAGGTTGCTGTGCTACCGCCAGTCAATGTCACATCGATGTGAGGTGCTCGATGTGACAATCGCGGCATGGCTGAATTGGTGGCGGCATTGGACGTGGGCGGCACGACCGTGAAGGCGGCCCTGCTCGACGCGGACCTCAACGCGCTCGCGACGACCCGGGTGCCCACGGCGAAGAGCGCGGACGGGACGGCGCTGGCCGAGCAGGTGGCCGAGATCGTTTCCTCGCTCGCGGAACAGGCCGGCACGGGTTCGCCGGGCGCCGTCGGGGTCGTGGTGCCGGGCATCGTCGACGAAGAGGCGCGCGTCGCCCGGTTCTCGGCCAACCTCGACTGGCGCGATGTCCCGTTCGGCGACCTGCTGGAGAACCGCCTGGGACTGCCGGTGGCGTTCGGCCACGACGTGAGCGCCGGTGGGCTGGCGGAGTTCCGTGTGGGCGCGGGGAAGGGCTGCACCGACGCGGCGTTCGTCGCCATCGGCACGGGCATCGCGGCCGCCCTGCTGCTCGACGGGCGCCTCTACCGGGCCCACGGGCTGGCCGGTGAGGTCGGTCACATCGACGTGGGCCACCGCATCGTCTGCGGCTGCGGCGCCACGGGCTGTCTGGAGGCGATCTCCTCGGCGTCGGCCATCGCGCGCCGCTACACCGAACGGACCGGTCGCCCGGCCGACGGCGCGCAGCCCGTGGTCGACGCCGCGCGCCACGGTGACGAAGCCGCGGTCGCCGTGGTGTCCGACGCGCTCGACGGCCTCGGCCATGGCCTGCGGACGTTGCTGACGCTGCTCGCGCCCGAGGTGATCGTGCTCGGCGGCGGCCTGTTCACCGCGGCCGACTACGTGCTCGACCCGGTGCGCGACTACCTGGCTTCGGCGCTGACTTTCCAGCGGATGCCGGAACTGCGGGTGGCTTCGCTGGGTGACGAGGCCGGACGGCTGGGCGCCGGACTCCTGGCGCTGGACCGGCTGCACGACCGCTGACGGCTCGCCGCGTGCGGCCGCACGGGCCCGCACCCGAAAACGGGCGGGTGCGGCGCCGTTGCCGCACCCGCCCGCAGCCCGGGAGGGGTCGTGGCGGGCGCAGCAACGCTGGTGCGCCCACCACGGGGTCAGGAGATCGGCCGGTCGGTCGGCGCGATCGGGGCCGGGAGGAAGGCCCGGCCGGTGAGGAAGGCGTCGACGCCGGCGGCGCAGGAGCGGCCCTCGGCGATGGCCCAGACGATCAGCGACTGGCCGCGGCCCATGTCGCCGGCGACGAAGACGTTGTCGACGCTCGTGCGGAAGTCCTTGTCGCGCGCGACGTTGCCGCGCTGGTCGAGGTCGACGCCGAGGTCTTCCAGCAGGCCCGACTGCTGCGGGCCGACGAAACCCATGGCCAGCAGCACGAGCTGCGCGGGCAGCTCGGTCTCGGTGCCTTCGACGGGCACGAACTTGCCGCCCTCGTTGCGCACCTCCACCAGGCGGAGCGCGCGGACGCGGCCGTCGGCGTCGGCCACGAACTCCTGCGTGTTCACCGAATACAGGCGCTCGCCGCCCTCCTCGTGGGCCGAGCTGACGCGGTAGATCATCGGGTACGTCGGCCACGGGTGCGCGTCCGAACGGGATTCCGGCGGCCGCGGCATGATCTCCAGCTGGGTCACGGAGCGAGCGCCCTGGCGGTGGGCCGTGCCGACGCAGTCCGCGCCCGTGTCGCCGCCGCCGATGACCACGACGTCCAGGCCCTCGGCGGAGTACTCGACCTCCTCCAGATCACCCGAGGCGACGCGGTTGGCCGGCGGCAGGAACTCCATCGCCTGCAGGATGCCGTCGTGCTCGCGGCCGTCGATCGGCAGGTCGCGCCACGCGGTCGCGCCGCCGGCGAGCACCACCGCGTCGTGGTTCGCGCGCAGCTCCTCGACGGTGACGTCCACGCCGACGTTCACCGACGTCCGGAACTCCGTGCCCTCGGCCCGCATCTGGTCGAGCCGGCGGTCGAGGCGGAACTTCTCCATCTTGAACTCCGGGATGCCGAAGCGCAGCAGCCCGCCGATCTTGTCGGCCCGCTCGTAGACCACCACGCTGTGGCCTGCTCGCGTGAGCTGCTGCGCCGCGGCGAGCCCGGACGGCCCCGACCCGACGACGGCGACCTTCTTGCCCGTCTTCGCCACCGGGATCTGCGGCGTGACCCAGCCTTCGGCGAAGGCCCGGTCGATGATGGAGATCTCGACGCGCTTGATCGTCACCGGGTCGTCGTTGATGCCGAGCACGCACGCGGTTTCGCACGGCGCCGGGCACAGCGTGCCGGTGAACTCCGGGAAGTTGTTGGTGGCGTGCAGCCGCTCGGCCGCCTCGCGCCAGTCTTCCCGCCACACCAAGGTGTTCCACTCGGGAATCAGGTTCCCGAGCGGACAACCCTGGTGGCAGAAGGGGATACCGCAGTCCATGCACCGCCCGGCCTGCTTCTCCAGCTTGGTCGACGCGAAGTCCTCGTAGACCTCACGCCAGTCCATCAGCCGCAGATCCACCGGACGGCGCTTCGGTTCTTCCCGGGTGGTGGTCAGAAAGCCCTTGGGGTCAGCCATGTGCGGCCTCCATGATCGCCTCGTTCACGTCGCGCCCATCACGCTCGGCCTGAACCTGAGCGGCGAGCACGCGCTTGTAGTCCTTCGGCATGACCTTGCCGAACCGGTCGACGGCGGCGTCCCAGTCGGCGAGCAGCTCGCGCGCGACAGCGGACTCCGTCTCGTTGTAGTGCTTCTCCACGGTCTCGCGCAGGAAGTCGGTGTCGTCCGCGTCGAGCGGGTCGATGTCGACCATCTCCGGGTTCACGCGGTGCGCCGGCAGGTCGAGCACGTAGGCGATGCCGCCGGACATACCGGCCGCGAAGTTGCGCCCGACGCCGCCGAGCACCACCATGCGCCCGCCCGTCATGTACTCGCCGCCGTGGTCGCCCACGCCTTCGACGACGGCCAGCGCGCCCGAGTTGCGCACGCAGAACCGTTCGCCGACCTTGCCGCGGATGAAAATCTCGCCGCTCGTGGCGCCGTAGGCGATCACGTTGCCCGCGATGATGTGCTCCTCCGCCGCGAACGAGACCTCCTTCGGCGGCCGCACGATCAGCCGTCCGCCCGAGAGACCCTTGCCGACGTAGTCGTTGCCGTCGCCGATGAGCCGCAGCGTGATGCCCTTCGGCACGAACGCGCCGAAGGACTGGCCCGCGGTGCCGGTGAACGTCACGTCGATCGTGTCGTCCGGCAGGCCCTCGCCGCCCCACTTCTTCGTCAGTTCCGAGCCCAGCATCGTGCCGACGGTGCGGTTGACGTTGCGCACCGGCAGTTCCAGCCGCACTTTGTCACCCGAGGAAAGCGCGCCCTCCGCGAGCTGGATCAGCGTGTTGTCCAATGCCTTGTCGAGCCCGTGGTCCTGCTTCACGGTCTGGTGGCGCGCCGCGCGCGGGGCCAGCTCGGGCACGTGGAAGATCGGCGACAGGTCGAGCCCGGCCGCCTTCCAGTGCTCCACGGCCTTGCGCTTGTCGAGCATCTCGGCATGACCCACGGCCTCGGCGATGGACCGGAAACCCAGCTCCGCCAGGTACTCCCGCACCTCCTGCGCGATGAACTCGAAGAAGTTCACCACGTACTCGGCCTTGCCGCTGAACTTCTCGCGCAGCTTGGGGTTCTGCGTCGCGACGCCCACCGGGCAGGTGTCGAGGTGGCACACGCGCATCATGATGCAGCCCGAAACCACCAGCGGCGCGGTCGCGAAGCCGAACTCCTCGGCGCCGAGCAGGGCGGCGATCACGACGTCGCGGCCGGTCTTGAGCTGGCCGTCGGTCTGCACCACGATGCGGTCGCGCAGCCGGTTGGCCAGCAGCGTCTGCTGCGTCTCGGCCAGGCCCAGCTCCCACGGACCGCCCGCGTGCTTGATCGACGACAGCGGCGAGGCACCCGTGCCGCCGTCGTGGCCCGAGATGAGCACCACGTCGGCGTGCGCCTTGGAGACGCCCGCCGCGACCGTGCCGACGCCGACCTCGGACACGAGCTTCACGTGGATGCGCGCGGCCGGGTTGGCGTTCTTGAGGTCGTGGATCAGCTGGGCGAGGTCCTCGATCGAGTAGATGTCGTGGTGCGGCGGCGGCGAAATGAGGCCGACGCCCGGCGTCGAGTACCGCGTCTTCGCGATCCACGGGTACACCTTCGCGCCGGGCAGCTGCCCGCCCTCGCCGGGCTTCGCGCCCTGCGCCATCTTGATCTGGATGTCGTCGGCGTTCACGAGGTACTCGCTCGTGACACCGAAGCGGCCGGAAGCGACCTGCTTGACCGCGGAGCGGCGTTCGGGGTCGTAGAGCCGTTCGGCGTCCTCGCCGCCCTCGCCGGTGTTGGACTTGCCGCCGAGGCGGTTCATCGCGATCGCCAGCGTCTGGTGCATCTCCATCGAGATCGAGCCGTAGGAGATGGCGCCGGTCGCGAAGCGCTTCACGATCTCCGAGACCGGTTCGACCTCCTCGATCGGCACGGGCGGGCGTTCGCCGGTCTTGAAGTCGAACAGCCCGCGCAGCGTCTGCAGCTTCTCGGACTGGTCGTTGACGGCCTTCGTGTACTCCTTGAAGACCTCGTACTTCCCGCTGCGCGTGGAGTGCTGGAGCTTGAACACCGTCTGCGGGTTGAACAGGTGCGGCTCGCCTTCGCGGCGCCACTGGTAGTCCGAGCCGGTCTCCAGCTCCCGGTGGGTCGCGCGTACGCCGTCGGCCGGGAACGCGCGGCGGTGGCGCTGCTCGACCTCGTCGGCGATGGTGTCGAACCCGACGCCGCCCAGCCGCGAGGTGGTGGCGGTGAAACAGGTGTCGACGATGTCGGCACCCAGGCCGACGGCTTCGAAGATCTGCGCACCGGTGTAGGACGCGACCGTCGAGACGCCCATTTTGGACATCGTCTTGCGCACGCCCTTGCCGAGCGCCTTGATCAGGTTCGCGGTCGCCTGCTTCGCCGTGACGCCCGGGATCAGGCCCTGGTGGGCCATCTCCTCGACCGTCGCCATCGCGAGGTACGGGTTGACCGCGGCCGCGCCGTAGCCGACCAGCAGCGCGATGTGGTGCACCTCGCGCGCGTCGCCGGCCTCGACGATGAGGCCCACCTGCGTACGCGTCTTCTCCCGCACGAGGTGGTGGTGCACGGCACCGGTCAGCAGCAGCGACGGGATGGCCGCGTGGTTTTCGTCGACACCGCGGTCGGACAGCACGATCAGCCGCGCGCCGTCCTCGATGGCCTCCGACACCTCGGCCCGGATCTCGTCGAGCCGCTGCACGAGCGCTTCGCCGCCTCCGTGGACGTTGTAGCGGCCGAGCACCGTGACGGCCTGGAACTCGGGCAGGTTTCCGTCGTCGTTGACGTGCACGAGCTTGGCGAGCTGGTCGTTGTCCAGCACCGGGAACGGCAGCACGATGCGCCGGCACGACGCCGCGTCGGCAACGAGCAGGTTCGGTTCGGCGCCGACCTGCGTGCCGAGCGCCGTGATCAGCTCTTCCCGGATCGAGTCCAGCGGCGGGTTCGTCACCTGCGCGAAGAGCTGGATGAAGTAGTCGAACAGCGGCCGCGAGCCCGACGAAAGCGGTGCGAGCGGGGAGTCGTTGCCCATCGAGCCGATCGGCTCCGCGCCGGTGCGGGCCATCGGTTCGAGGATCGTCTCGAGCTCTTCCTCGGTGTAGCCGAAGGACTGCTGACGCCGCACGAGCGCGGCGTGCAGCGGCACCTCGCGGTCGCGCTCGGGGAGTTCTTCCAGGCGCAGCAGGCCGTTCTCCACCCACTCGTCGTACGGGTGCGCGGTGGCGAGCTCGCCCTTGATCTCCTCGTCCTCGATGATCCGGCCCTCGACGGTGTCGACGAGGAACATGCGGCCCGGCTCCAGCCGGCCCTTGCGCACGATCGTCGACTGGTCCAGTTCGAGCACACCGACCTCGGAGGCGAGCACGACGAGGCCGTCGTCGGTGACCCAGTAGCGGCCGGGGCGCAGGCCGTTGCGGTCGAGGACCGCGCCGATCTGCGCGCCGTCGGTGAACGCCACCAGCGCCGGTCCGTCCCACGGCTCCATGAGCGTGGAGTGGAACTCGTAGAAGGCGCGGCGCGCGGGGTCCATTTCCTGGTGGTTCTCCCAGGCCTCGGGAATCATCATGAGGACCGAGTGCGGGAGCGAACGGCCGCCGAGGTGCAGCAGTTCGAGCACCTCGTCGAACGAGGCGGAGTCGCTCGCGCCGCGCGTGATGACGGGGTAGATGCGCTTGAGGTCGCCGGGGATGAGGTCCGTCTCCAGCAGCGCCTCGCGGGCGTCCATCCAGTTGCGGTTGCCCTTGAGGGTGTTGATCTCGCCGTTGTGCGCCACGTAGCGGTACGGGTGCGCGAGCGGCCACGACGGGAAGGTGTTGGTGGAGAAGCGGGAGTGCACGAGGCCGATGGCGCTCGTCACACGCTCGTCGGTCAGGTCGAGGAAGAACCGCTCGACCTGGTCCTCGGTGAGCATTCCTTTGTAGACGATCGTGCGCGAGGACAGCGACGGGAAGTACACGTCGTCCTCGGCCAGCTCGTGCTCGGCGCGCTTGCGCACGCAGAAGGCCGACCGCTCCAGCCCGAGGCCGTCGCGGTTGTGCCGGCGCCCGGCCAGGAACAGCTGCGTGAAGTGCGGCCGCGTCTCGGCGGCGGTGGGCCCGCAGTGCGCGGTGTCCACGGGCACCTCGCGCCAGCCGACCACGCGCATGTCCTCCTCGGCGGCGATCCGCTCGATGGTGGTCATGGCCCGCCCGCGGCGCTTCTCGTCGCGGGGCAGGAAGGCGGTGCCGACGGCGTACGCGCCCTCTTCGGGCAGCGGGAAGTCCACGACCTCGCGGAAGAACGCGTCGGGCACCTGGATCAGCAGTCCGGCGCCGTCGCCGGTGTCGGGTTCGGCGCCGCGCGCCCCGCGATGCTCCAGGTTCCGCAGTGCGACCAGGGCTTTCGCCACGATCTGATGATCTCGGCGACCGGCGAGATCGGCGACGAAGGCGACTCCGCAGGCGTCGTGCTCATACGCGGGGTCGTACAAACCGGTCGAACCGGCAGTGGAACGGTGGGTCACGGCTGGCCGCCTCCCAAGGCGTTGGCGCGACCGGTACTCACTCCATCGGGTGGTTCGACACTGAACCGGTTAACGAAGTGGTCCGGAACCGCGATGGTCAGTCGAGAAGGGGGAACCGCCCTGGAAGCCGGCTCGGTCGACATCGACCGGGCTGCGGCAGGGGCGGTTCCGGGTATACAGCCGCACGGCACTGGGCGGCCACAAGTTACGTCAGCGCTGCGTTCTCCGCCAGTGTGATCTCTGACGGGCAGCGCTGTTGTTCTCGTCGGTGCAGCAGTCTTTTCGGTGGTGCAGCGGTTCGCTGCGACTGCGCACGCGCCGTTCGGTCAGCCTGTCTGGTGGGGGGCCGGCCGGGCGCGTGGTGTTACTCCCGGGTTCTCCGGGTCTTATGACGATAGTGTGAATTCGCTGTGTTCGACATATGTCGTTGCGCCCGGGTGGGAAATGCCACGCTTACGTTGACGGCCCCCGGGGTATGCCCATATGTCGGGCCACGTCTCCCGGCCACTGGTCAGTAGCCTCGCTGACCTGCGTAAACGCCTGCGCGGGTCGCGGCTTGTGCCGCGGGCGGAGCTGGTTGACTGGACCGATGAGGCGAACCGTCGATGGCTGATCGTTATCTCTCCGTGGCGAGCCCGGTACTGCACGAGATCGAGATCAAGCGCTCCCGGTTCCTCTGCGCGCTCGCTCCGGTGGGCGACGAGGCCACCGCGCGGGCCGTGATCGCGGCCCGGCGCAAGGCCGAACCGGCGGCGCGCCACCACTGCCACGCCTTCGTGCTCGGCGCGGACGGCCGCACCCAGCGCTCCAGCGACGACGGCGAACCCGCCGGCACCGCGGGCGTCCCCATGCTGGAGGTGCTGCGCCGCCGTGATGTGACCGACACGGTCGCCGTGGTGTCGCGGCACTTCGGCGGCGTGCTGCTCGGTGCGGGAGGTCTGATCCGTGCCTACGGCCAGGCGGTGTCCGACGCGCTGGACGCCGCGTCCGTGGTCGAGTACCGGCGCCTGCTGCTGTTCGACGTCGAGGTGGACTACACCCGCTCGGGCCGGCTGGAGAACGACCTGCGTGCTTCGCCGTATGTGTTGCACGACACCCGGTTCGAGGCGTCGGCGCACTTCGAGGTCGGCCTGGCTCCTGGCGAGGAACCGGCGTTCGCCGCCTGGCTCGCCGATCTGACCGGCGGGACGGCGGAGGCTGTCGAACTCGGGGAGGAATGGGTGCGTTCCTGACGGGCGCCTCCGGTGCGGAACCGCCGTGGGGCGCCAGGAATCGCGCTCGGTGCGCGACCCGGCTCAGGCGGCCGTGACCGCTCCGGAGCGCGTGGCTTCGTTGAGCGCCACCATCCCGGCCGCGGTCAGCACGGCCAGCACCAGTTCGCCGCACGGCCCTTCGGCCGCGGCCTCGATGAACCCGCGCCGCACGAGGCGGCGGGTGGTGGCCTGGTCGCAGCAGCTCAACCCGTCGACGAACAGGTCTGGCTCGCAGCTGCAGCTGATCTCGGCCCGCCCCGATGCGACGGCTCTCAGGGTGGCCCGCTCACGGTGGTTCAGCTCGCTCGACTGTTCATCCGGCATCGCGGTGCCTCCTTCCTTCGCTGCTCCAGTAGAACCCGGACCACCGACAGTTTCCGTCGGAGAAGACCCGATGTCGTGCATTTCACGTGTTCTCTGGGGTGATGTCGCGACTTTCAAGGGGTCACCGGCAGTGGCTCCACAGTGGTCTTGCGCAGGTGCCGGAAGATGATCGACGAGCGGAACCCGACCACTTCCTTGCGCAGCGCCAGCCGGTCGGTGAGGAACGCGTGCAGCTCGTCGATGTCGCGCACCGCCACGTGGATGAGGAAATCGTCGCTGCCGGCCGCGACGAATACCGAGAGCACCTCGGGCAGCCGCGTCATCGAGTGCTGGAACGAGTCGATCACCGTGCGGCTGAGCGGGCGGACCTGTGCCGAGACCATCGCCTGCACGCCGCGGCCGAGGCTCGGCAGGTCGACGTCGGCGTGGTAGCCGCGGATCACCCCGCGTTCGCGCAGCAGCCGCGTGCGCTCCAGGCAGGTCGACGGCGCGATCCCGACTTTGCGGGCGATGTCCCGGTTGGTCTGGCGAGCGTCCTCCTGCAGGTGCCGCACGATCGCCGAATCAAGTTCGTCCACCACGCTCACGTCCCTTCGGCTGCCGAATTTCGTTCGCCGGACCAGTCGGATCGGCGCTCATCAGCTTACGTTCGGCGCTGATCAGTGACCTTCCTCCGAAAGGAACCGTGATGACCGAACGGCTGCCCTGGGACCACGAACGCCTCGCCGTCCGGCGTGGCCGCCGCTCCGGAGTGACCACGATGGTCGCGATCCACTCGACGGCGCTCGGCCCGGCCGCCGGCGGCTGCCGGATGCGGCAGTACCCGAGCCTCGACGAGGCCGAGCGGGACGTCCTGCGGCTCTCGGCCGCGATGTCGGCCAAGTGCGCGGTGGCGGGCCTGGCGATCGGCGGCGCCAAGAGCGTGATCGTGCTGGAGCCGGGGCAGCGCCTGACCCCCGCCGAGCGTCGCGCGGTGCTGCTCGACCACGCCGAGCTGATCGAGTCGCTCGACGGTGCCTACCTGGCCGGCCCCGACGTCGGTACCGGGCCCGAGGACATGCTGGTCCTGCGCGAGGGGACCCGGCATGTGTTCTGCCTCCCCGAGTCCGCCGGCGGCATCGGCTCGTCGAGCGGCCCGACCGCCGACGGGGTGCTCGCCGCGCTGCGAGCCGCGGTGACGGCGGTTTTCGGCAGCGCGGACCTGGCCCGCCGCCGCGTTGTCGTGGCGGGTTTCGGTGCCGTCGGCCGGACCCTCGCCCTGGGGCTGGCGGAAGCCGGCGCGGACGTGATCGTGTCGGACGTCGACCCGCGCGCCCGCGAGGACGCCCGGTGGCTCGGGTACGGCTGGGCCGAGCCGGGCGAGGCGCTGGCCCACCCCGCCGACGTCGTGGTGCCCGCCGCCGTGGGCGGGGTTCTCGCCGCGGACACGCCGCTTGCGGCGCCGCTGGTCGTCGGCCCGGCCAACAACCAGCTCGTGTCCGACGATGTCGCCGACGCGCTCGCGGCCCGGGGGGTGACCTGGGTGCCCGACTACGTCGCGAGTGCCGGCGGGGTCGTCTACACGGTGGCGCGCGAGGTCGAGGGGCTCGACCACTCCGCGGCGGCCGCGCGGGTGGCGGGGATCGGCGACGTGGTCTCGCGCCTGTTGTCCGATTCCGCCGAGCACGGCACCACTCCGCTCGCCGAGGCGGCCGCGCTGACCCGGCGCCGGATTTCAGGGGTGCGTCCGACCGCCGGCTGAGGCGTTGTCTTGAATGGAGGGCGTGCGAATCCTCAGCGACACCGCCACGCTGGCGCTCTACACCACCGACGCGTCGAACTACCGCCACGTGCCGCTCGGCGTGGTGCTGCCGGAGACGGTGGACGAAGTGGTCGCCGCCGTGACGGCCGCGCGGGAGCGCGGGGCGCCGCTGGTGCCGCGCGGCGGGGGCACGAGTGTCGCCGGCAACTCGTGCGGGCCGGGGATCGTCGTCGACACGTCACGGCACGTGCGCGGGGTCGAGTGGATCGATCCCGAAACGCGGCTCGCGCGCGTGGCGCCCGGCACGGTGCTCGACGACCTGCAGGCCGTCGCCGCGCCGCACGGGCTGCGGTTCGGGCCGGACCCGTCCACGCACAGCCGGTGCACGATCGGCGGCATGATCGGCAACAACGCCTGCGGTTCGCACTCCGTGGCGTGGGGCCGGACCGTCGACGTCGTGCGGGAGCTCGACGTGCTGCTGTACGACGGCACGCGGCTCACGGTCGGGCCGACGTCACCGTCCGAAGTGGACGCCCGGGCGGCGCGGCCGGGCACCGAGGGACGGGTGTTCACCGAGTTGCGTTCGCTGGCGCGCGACAACCTCGCCGTGCTGCGCACGGAACTGTCCGGCTTCTCCCGGCGGGTCTCCGGTTACGGGCTGGAGCACCTGTTGCCGGAGAACGGGTTCGACGTCGCCAAGGCTCTGGTCGGCAGCGAGGGCACGTGCGTGACGGTGCTGGGAGCGACCGTGGCGCTCGCCGAGCTGCCGAAGCACCGGGTGCTGGCGGTGCTGGGTTTTCCGTCCGACATCGACGCCGCCGACGCGGTGCCGGGGATCCTGCCGTGGTCGCCGCTGACCGTCGAGGGCGTGGACGCGGAGCTCGTCGCGATGCTGGAACCCGGGCGGGCGCAAGGACTTCCTCCCGGCGGAGCATGGCTTTTCGTGGAGCTGGCGGGTTCGTCGCCGGCCGAAGCCGCCGCGCGGGCGCGCGAGCTCGCGGCTTCGCTGGGCGGCGCGCTCACGGGTTCGGTGGTGCTCGACGATCCCGCGGCGCAGCGCCGGCTGTGGCGGATCCGTGAGGAGGGCGCGGGGCTGGCCACGCGGCTGGCCGACGGCGCGGAAGCCTGGCCCGGCTGGGAGGACGCCGCGGTGCCGCCCGAGCAGCTCGGCTCGTACCTGCGGGGGTTCAAGGAGCTGATGCGTGAGCACGGTCGTCGCAGTGTGGTCTACGGCCACTACGGCGAGGGCTGTCTGCACCTGCGGCTCGACTTCGACCTGCTTTCCACGCCGGGCAAGGCGCAGTTCCGGAAGTTCCTGGAGCAGGCCGCGGATCTCGTCGCCGCGCACGGCGGATCGCTGTCGGGGGAACACGGCGACGGGCAGGCGCGGTCGGAATTGCTGGGCCGCATGTACAGCCCGGAGATGATGGCGTTGTTCGCTCGGTTCAAGGGGATCTTCGACCCGGACGGCCGGATGAACCCCGGCATCATCGTGGACCCGCGGCCGGTGGACGCGGACCTGCGCGTGCGCCGCGCGCCGCTGGCGCTCGAAGACGTGACGGTGCTCGGTTACCCCGAGGACCGCGGCAGCTTCGGCCAGGCGATGCGCCGCTGCGTCGGCGTCGGGAAATGCCGCAACACCAGCGGTGGTGGCGTGATGTGCCCGAGCTACCGCGCGACGCGCGAAGAACGGCATTCCACGCGCGGTCGTGCACATCTGCTGGCCGAGATGGTGAACGGCGAGGTGATCAAGGACGGCTGGGCGTCGGAGGAGGTCGCCGAGGCGCTCGACCTGTGCCTGTCGTGCAAGGGCTGCCTGTCCGACTGCCCGGTGGACGTCGACATGGCCACCTACAAGGCCGAATTCCTGCACCAGCACTACCGCGGGCGACGGCGGCCGGCGTCGCACTACTCGATGGGCTGGCTGCCGATGTGGCTGCGCGCGGTGTCGCTGGCGCCGCGGGTGGCGAACTTCTTCTCCCGCCGCCGCTGGGCCGCGACGCCGTTGAAGAAGCTCGGCGGTATCGCGCCGGAACGCGACCTGCCTTCGTTCGCGACCGTGCCGTTCACGCGGGCCCGCCGCGACCTGCGCCGCTGGGCGACGGGCGAGCGGCGGGTGGTGCTGTGGCCGGACTCGTTCAACAACTACCTCACGCCGGACGTGCTCGAAGCCGCGACCGAGGTGCTCACGGCGGCCGGTTACGACGTGGTCCTGCCCGACCGCGGTGTCTGCTGTGGACTGACGTGGGTGTCGACGGGACAGCTGGACGTGGCCAAACGCGTGCTGCAGCGGACGTTGACCGTGCTGCGGCCGTACCTCGAAGCCGGCTACGAGGTGGCGGGCCTGGAACCGAGCTGCACGGCGCTGTTCCGCGGCGACCTGGCGGCGCTGCTGCCCGGCGACCCCGTCGGCGAGCTGCTGGCCTCGCGGACGCGGACGTTCGCCGAGCTGCTGGCCGACGCGCCGAAGCCGCTGGAGGTGTCGCTCGACGTCGAGACGATTACGCAGGTCCACTGCCACCAGCACGCCGTGCTCGGCTTCGCCGCCGACGAAGCGGCCATGGCGGCGGCGGGCGTGCGCAACACGACGCTGGACTCGGGCTGCTGCGGGCTGGCCGGCAACTTCGGGTTCGAGAAGGGGCACTACGACGTGTCCAAGGCCGTGGCGGAGGACCGCTTGCTGCCGGCCGTGCGGGAGGCCGCGGAGTCCACTGTGGTCCTGTCCGACGGGTTCAGCTGCCGCACGCAGATCGCGCAGGAGTCCGGCCGCCAAGCCGTGCACCTGGCGGAACTGCTGCGGCGGGCACTGCGTTAGCCGATCGTGGGCGGCACGCGGATTTATTCCTCGGCGTGTCGAGCCGGTGACAGCCGGGCAGCGTCTCGGCCGTTGTGTCCTCTGCCGCAGGTCGCGCGACGGGTTCCCCGCTTAAGCTCGGGTCGCTTGAATCCCTTGTCGCGCAACAGAAGAAGGTTCTCATGAACGCCGCCCGTCGCGTGGGCCTCGTTCTCGCGGCGGTGCTCGCCGCGACGGCCGTGGTGGTGTCGCCCGCGGCCGCCGAGCCGGCCAAGAGCTGTACGGAGGTCGACCTCCCGGTGACCGCCGACCTCGTCGTGTCCGCCCACGTGCACGGCACCTACTGCGTGCCGGCCGGGCGGCAGCCCCGGACGGTGCAGCTGCTCGTCCACGGCGCGACTTACGATCGGCACTACTGGGACGAGGCGTTCGACGTCCCCGCCGCCGCGGCCGCGGACGGCTACGCCACCCTTGCGATCGACAAGCTCGGCTACGGCGAGTCGGCTCATCTGCCGTCCGTGCTGATCACCGCGGAGACCGAGTCGGCCGTGCTGCACCAGGTGATCACGGCCCTGCGCCACGGCGCCGTCGGCGGGCACGCGTACGACCGCGTCGCGCTCGTCGGCCACTCACTCGGCTCCATCGAGACGATGGCGGAGGCCGGCACCTACCACGACGTCGACGACCTCGTCCTCACCGGCATGACCCATCACCTGTCGCCGGACATCCTCGCGCAGACCTTCACGCGGCATCTCCACCCGGCCATCCTCGATGCCCAGGTCGGCCCCACCGTCGGCCTCGACGCGGGCCTGCTCACGACCCTGCCGGGCCACCGCCGCACCCTCTTCGACGGCGACAACGCCAGCGCCTCCGCCGTCGCCCACGACGAGGCCACGAAGTCGGTCCTCTCCGCCACCGAGGCCGACGGCGCGGTGCAAGCCCTCAGCGTCCTGCCCGTCACCAACTCCTTCGCCGTCACCGCCCCAGTCCTCATCGCAAACGGCGCCGCCGACACCCTTTTCTGCGCCGGCGCCCTCGGCCACGCCTGTACCACGGCCGCCGCCATCACCCAGGCCGAGCGCGGCTTCTTCCCCTCTGCCGCGTCCTTCACCGCCGCCGCCATCCCGGGCGCTGCGCACTCCCTCACCCTCAGCCCCGCCGCCGCGCTGGCGACCGGCACCATCGACAGCTGGCTCACCACTCAGGGCGCCTGATCCGCCGAACCGACTCGGTCAGCCGACGCAGGCGTCCCGGCGGCGGGCCTCCGAGGCGGCGATGCCGGGTGCGCCGACCGCGTCCGCGCGATCGTGACGCCGGGCCTACTCGCTCCGCTCCAGCAACGTCCGCACCGCCGGCCCCGTCAGCCGGGCCACGTCTTCCGGTGAGGCGCTCGCCAGGGGGTCCTTGCGGGTGACCGCGCGGACGAGGCCGATGCCGAGCAGCCAGGCCAGCGCTAGGTCGGCGCGCAGCGCGGCGTCGGGCTCGTCGGTGAGGGAGGCGAGCGCCCGGGCGTACTCCTCGCCGAGCTGGTCGCGCAGGGCGGCGCCGGCGCCGTCGGTGCCGGTGGAGCGCAGGTAGGTCTCCAGCGAGCGGTCGCGGCGTTCCGAGTCGTCCTTGAGGAGGCTGCGCAGCGCTTCGGTGAACAGGTGCTCGGGCGGGGTCGCCTCGAGCTGGGCGAAGCCGCCGCGGGCCATGACGGACTCGAAGAGGGCTTCTTTGCTGCCGAAGTAGCGGAACAGCAACGCCTGGTTCGCGCCTGCGCGGCCGGCGATGTCGCGCACGGTGGTGCGGTCGAAGCCGCGCTCGGCGAAGAGCTGTTCGGCGGCGTCGAGCAGCGCCGCTTTCGTCGCGGCGGCGTCCCGCTTCCGGGCGTGCGATTCTGCGGTCATGGCGCCTCCCGTTCGCGCACGAGGTTAACCGCAGTGCACGCGATGAGGGCGCATCGGCGCCGCGGCACGCGAGCGAGCCGGGTCGATCGTGCACTCCTCGGGGTGGGTTTGTGCGCGGTGACACATCAGGGTGGGTGAACCGACGGCGCCCGCGTGGCCGTGATGGGATGAGATCGAGTTCAGGGCACGAGGAGACACCGCATGAGCAATCCGCTGATTGCGCCGACCGTGGATTCGACCAAGGCGTATTCGGGGATTTCCCTGCTGGAGACCGCGAACGACCTCTCGACGGCCATCGAGTCGGGCGACTGGGCGTCGGTCGCGATGGGGGCGGTGGGGACCGCGCTCGACGCGTTGTCGGTGGCGATGGACCCGTTCGGCGCGATCCTGGCCGCGGGTGTGTCGTGGCTCATGGAGCACGTCGGCCCGCTCAAGGACGCGCTCAACGGCCTCACCGGCAACGCCGACCAGATCAAGGCGCAATCCGAGACGTGGGCGAACGTCGCCAAGGAGCTCGGCAGCGTCGCCTCGGACCTGACCGACGCCGTGAACGCCGACCTGCAGTCGTGGTCGGGCTCCGCGTCGGACGCCTACCGGCAGCGCGCGCAGGACATCGGCACACTGCTGCAGTCGGCGCAGAAGGGGACCGAGGGCGCGTCGTCCGGGGTCAAGACCGCGGGTGAGGTGGTCGCCGCCGTCCGGACGCTCGTGCGCGACATCATCTCCGAGCTCATCGGGCACTTGATCAGCTGGGCGCTGCAGGTGGTGTTCACGCTCGGCATCGGCCTGGCGTGGGTCGTCCCGCAGGTCGCGAGTGCCGTCGCGAAGACGGCGTCGCAGATCACGGGCCTGGTCACGAAGCTGGTCAAGGCCCTCAAAGCACTGGTCCCGCTGCTGAAGAAGGCCGGGACGCTGTTCGAAGACGCGGGCAAGGCGCTGAAGAGCCTCAAGGGCGGCAAGGTCGCCCCGCCGCCGAAGACGAAGGATCTCAGCGGCACCCCGACGGCCCCGCCGGTCAAAACCGCCGGTGGCGACGGAGGCGGCACGCCCAAGGGCGGTGGTTACGAGGGCGCGCCGAAGGACTACACCCCGCCCCCGGGCAAGTCGGGCGCGGACGACTCGACCAAGACGTCCGGCTACGAAGGCGCGCCGAAGGACTACACCCCGCCGCCCGCGGCGAAGGCGGGCGATGACACGCCGGGTGGCTCGGGCTACAGCGGTTCGGGATCCGACTTCACGCCCCCGCCGGCGAAGTCGGGCGGAGGCGGCGGCACGGCGAAGTCGAGCGCGGGCGGCGGCACCCCGAAGTCGGGCGACACCACGCACACGTCCGGCACCGGCGGCGGCACCCCGAAATCCGCGCCGCCCCGCAGCCCGGACCCGCTCGACTCCCCGGTGCACGGCCTCGGCGACACCACCAGCTCGTTCTTCAACAAGGTCGGCGGCGTTTTCGTCCCCGGCAACAAGGTGAAGGCCGCGGCCGGCCCGGGTGGCACGACCAAGCCGTCGATCAACGCCGACACCCTCGGCGCGGGCAATTTCGCGAGCAAGTACTACCCGAACCTCAACAAGCTGAACCCGACCAAGGACGGCAAGAACTGCACGCTGGCCATCACGTCCGTCGACGAGATGCTCGGCGGCAAGGTCAAACCCGCGCCGAAGCTGCCCGAGGACCAGCAGATCGGCACCGCGGTCGGGCCGAACCACCCGTTGCGGCAGAAGAACCCGAACGCCGGGCGCCCGGAGGACCTGGACAGCTGGGACCAGGTCATCGACAAGGCCAGTGAGCACCCCGGCAGCAAGGGTTACGTGATCGTCCACCGCGACGACCGCAGCTCCCACGTGATGAACGTGATCAACACGGACAAGGGTGTCGTGTTCCTCGACGGGCAGTCGGGCAAGCTCGGCAAGCTGGACACCGACCCGCGCAACCTGCAGTACTTCCGCTACGACCCGCCGGTGCACGGCGCGCAGGGCCCGCCGCCCGGGTGGACGCCCCCGCCGGCCGCGCCGCCGGCGGCCCCGCCACCGCCGGCTGTGCCCGGGCCGAACCCGGGCGCGGGCACCGGCGTCGACGACGTCTACCAGGACTGGCTCAGGGCAGACCAGCACTTCAACGGCTGATTCGGACAGGCGGAGCAGATGCAGAAACAGGACGCCGTGGCGATCGCGACGCGGTTCATCGCCGACCAGGTCGGCCCGGAGCTGATCCACCCCGTGGTGGGGCGGCTCGTCGTGGAAGAGGAGTTCGTGTCGGAGCACGAGCTGGCGTGGATCGTGCCGTTCAACAGCGTCGCGTTCCTCGAGGACGGAGACTTCGACAAGGCGTGCATCCCGAGCGTGATCGCCGTGCCGCGCAACGGGTTGCCGGCGTTCCTCCCGCCGTCTTCGCTGCCGGTGCGGGAGTTCCTGGACGAGGTCGTCGCCGGCGGCGGTGACCTGGGGGAGTGGACCGGGACCGCGCCCGAGCCGCCGGCCATCCCGCCGGGCGTGCACGAACAGGTGCTGCACGGGCACCTCGACCCGGAGACAGGGAACTTCACCGGCGGGCACACCCGTGGGGACGGCCCGCGGTAGCTCGCGCCGGCGTCCCGGGCGCAGCGCCCGGATCAGCGCAGGAGGTGTGCGAAGCGGCTGATGCTGGCGATGGTCGCGGCGTACACGTCGGGCATGGTGGCGCGGAACAACGTCTCGCCGGTGTGGCACAGACCCAGGTTCAACCAGGCCCGCGACTGCACGCCGGCCGCCAGGAGGGCGCGGTGGTAGGCGATTCCCTCGTCTCGCAGCGGGTCGAGCTCGTTCACCGAGATGACGTGCGGCGGCAGGTCCGCCAGATCTTCGGCGGTGGCCCGGGCGGGCCAGCACGTGGCGTCGTCGGCGTTCGCGAAGCCGGGGTCGTAGACCTCGGCGAGGGCGGCGAGGGCGGCTCGGTTCATGAAGTAGCCGTCGTTCTCCACCAGCGACGGCAGCGCCGGGGAGTCCTCGCCCCACTTCCCGTGGATGTGGGGGCACTGGGCGTGAACTCCCGAGATCTCCGCGAGAAAACCCTCCCGCTTGGCCCGGATGGTCAGGGCCAGCGCCAGGTTGGCACCGCCGGACTCACCGGCCACCACGATGTGGGAGATGCCCAGCTCCGCCGTCCGGGACGCCACCCAGCGCAGGCCGTCGGCACAGTCGTCGAGCCCCGCCGGGAACGGGTGTGGGCCGAGCCGGCCGGCGCCGTTGCGGAACTCGACCCCGACCACGACAAGCCCGGTGGCGGCGAGCTCGCGGCGCCACCGGTCGTGGGCAGAGTTGGCGGCCGACGCGATGACCATGCCGCCGCCGTGGAGGTGGAAGACGCAGGGCAGCAGGTGCGACACGCCGACCGGGCGAGTCACGTACAGCTCGATGGTGTGCCCGGCGGTCGCGGTGATCGTCAGCGTCTCGGTCTCGACTCCTTCGACCTCGGGCAGCCCCGTCATCAGCGCGTCGAACATGGCCTCTGTGCCGGATTCCATGCCCTCCGCGAACTCCAGCAGCTCGGCCCGCGAGCTGCTGGGGCCGACCGGCGGTGGCGAAGCCGGCTCTGCTGCCCCGAACGGCGCCAGTGCGGCGACGACCCGGGGGTCGACGCGAGGATCGGTCGCGAGCGACCGCGCGGGATCGCCGAGGCGGCCCGGGGCCCCGTCTCGGATCTGCGTGGTGGGGGATGTGGTCATCGTTCGCTTCTCCTCGTGAGGACCCCGCGTCGGGGCCGGGTGCTTGTGCGGTGCGGGTTCGGTCAGTCGCGGAACAGCGCGCCGGCCGCCGGCACCGGGACGTGGACGCCGAGCGCGGACAGCACCTGCCACGACGTGGCGGTCGCGGCGGTGACGACCGGGAGCTCGACCACCTTCTCCGCGGCGGGAATCGCCGCCAGCGAGGGCATCTGCACGCACGCGCTCAGCACGACGGCGTCCGCTCCACGGGTGTCGAGCCTGCCCGCGATCTCCGGCAGCCGGGACGGGTCGAGGCGTCCGACGGCCAGGTTGTCGTCGACTTCGAGACTGATCGCGTCCTGCACTTCGATGCCTTCGCCCTCGATGTAGTCGACGACTCGCGCGGTCAGCGGCTTGAGGTAGGGCGTGATCAGCGAGACCTTGCGCGCGCCGAGCCGATGCAGGCCGGCGACCAGCGCTCCGGCGCTGGACACGACCTCGACGGCGTCGCCGGCTTCGGCCGAGGTACGGGTGAGGCGCTGCTCGATTTCCCGATGCGCGCCACGGCCCTGGGCCATGATCGCGACGAGGCACGCGTAGGCCATCACATCCATGCGGGCGTCGGCCAGTTCGACCACCGCCCGGTCCGCGTCGGCGTTCATCCTGGCCAGCTCCTCGGCGCTGACCGTGTTCATGCGCATCCGGCTGGAGTGGAACGTGAACCGGTCGCCGGTCGCGGCCGCCACCCGGCGCAACACCTCGGGGACCTCGGTCTCCATCGTCGTGTTGGAACTCGGCACCAGCAGGCCGATGCGGTAGTCACTCACCGGGCTCATTGCTCCTTCGGGTCACGGGCCACGGGGACGGCCCGGATTTCGACGATGCCGCTCATCGACCCGTGGTGGAACGCCCTGCCGATAGTCGTATCCGGGGGGAGATGCTGACGTGGCCGCCCCGAGGGTCTCCCTGCAGGTAAGGGTATTCGCAGAGCGTTGTCCCGGGTTGTGCGCCGGCGTCATCGTCCTTCTCGACGATCAACCAGCCGATCGGAAGGACCGCTCGTGAACTACACACCCATGACCTCGTGGATCCAGCAGCGCAGAGGCACGGTCCTGCGCCAAGCGATCACCGGTTACGACGCGCTCGACGGTCTGCACGAGGACATGCTGACGCGGCAGGGTTTCGCCGGCCGGGACACGCAGCTGTACCGCCGCCACGAGCCGACGAAGTGGACGCGCGTGGAAGGCAACACCAACCACGTCGACATCGACGGCGCGCGGCTGGAGCCGACGGACCTGGCCGACCCGGCGGGCGGCCCGATGCGGTTGTTCCACAACGACGCGGTGTCGATCTGGGTGAGCCGGCGAAGCGCCGACATGCCGTTCTCGGTGCGCAACGCCGACGGCGACGAGATCTACTTCGTCCATCGGGGAACCGGCACTTTCTACACCGAGTTCGGGCCGCTGCCGTACGAGCCCGGAGACTGGGTGCTGGTGCCCAAGGGCGTCACTTACCGGATCCGCCCGGAGACCTCCGACAACTACCTGCTGCTCATCGAGTCGACGGAGGAGCTCGGGCTCGCCGACGCCGGCCCGATCGGCCGCCGGGCGCCGTTCGACACCGATCTTTTCGTCGTCCCGACCCCGCAGCTCGACGAGCTCGGCGACGGCCGCAACGACGCGGGCGAGTACCCGTTGCGGCTCAAGTTCCGCAACGAGTACACCTCCATCTTCTACGACTTCGACCCCATCGACGTGGAGGGGTGGAAGGGCGATCTGTTCCCGATGAAGATGAACATCCGGGACTACCGGCCGGTGATGAGCGACCGGATCCACATCATGCCGAGCGCGTACGGCATCTTCGCCTCGCCCAGCTCGTTGGTGGGCAACATGGTGCAGCGGCCGTACGAGACCGCTCCGGACGCCGAGCCGGTGCCGCCGTACCACCGCAACATGGACTACGACGAGTTCATCTTCGTCCACGGCGGCACTGCAATGGGCCTGCCGGTCGCCCCGGCCAGCATTTCGCTGACCCCGCAGGGCATGCACCACGGCCTCCCGGCCGACGTCGCCGAGAAGGCCCGCGAGACCATCCGCGGCGGCGGGGGGTCGGTGGACATGCAGTACATCATCGTGGACACGAAGGGCCAGCTGCACGTGGACCCGGGTGCCCTGAGGTTCAAGCGGGACGGGGACCAGATTCGCGAAGGGGTGACGGCCAAGTGACGGGTTCCGGCGAGGCCTCCGCGGCCGACGAGCAGCCCCGGGTCGGCACGGTCGGCATCGGCGTGGTCGACTTCGACCGGCTGCCCGCCGGTACCGCGTCGACGGTCGTGCCCATCCGCGCCGCTGACGGCGCCGCCTCGCGCGGCGTGCTCTACGCCCGGGGCGGCGAAAAAACGGTGATGGTGGTGTCGCATCCGCGCGGCGACCTGAGCCGGTTCTACGCCGCACCAGCGATCGTGGAGGCGGGATACGCCTTCTACGCCCACCAGACCCGGACGCTGAACAACGACGTCGACTGTGAGCACGAGCGGCTGCTCCTCGACCTCGCCGCCGCGCTGACCCACCTGCGCGACGAGCGCGGATTCGACCGGGTGATCCTCCTCGGCAACAGCGGCGGCGGTTCGTTGATGGCGTTTTACCAGCAGCAGGCGAGCACACCGCCTCCCGATCGGCTGCGTGACACCGCCGCGGGGGAACCGCTGGACCTCAACGAGGTCGCCATGCCGAAGGCGGACGGCGTCGTCCTGCTCGGGGCCCACCCCGGTCAGGGTTCGTTCATGCTCAGGGCGATCGACCCGTCGGTGATCGACGAGGGGGACCCGCTTGCCGTCGATCCCGATCTGGACATGTACAACGCCGCGAACGGCTACCGCGAGCCACCGGAGCCGAGCACGTACTCGGAGGAGTTCCTGCAGCGGTACCGCGCGGCCCAGCGGGCGCGGGTGGCTCGGTTGGACGCCCGGGCTCGGGGGTTGATCGCCGAGCAGCGGCGCTACCGCGACATGCGCGACGCCCCCGGCTTCGCGGACCTGCCGATCGAGGAACGAACCCGGATCACCCGCCACGCGACCGTCGGGCACTACCTGGTCGTGCACCGGACCGAGGCCGACCCGGCGTACCTGGACGTGCGGCTGCACGCCGAGCGGTCCACCCGGAGGGCGGCTTCGATCCTCGGCCCGCGACCGGATGAGATCAACTACGCGCCCGGCGGCTTCGGCCGGCTGGTCACCCCGCGGGCGTGGCTGAGCACGTGGTCAGGACTGTCCACCCGGGCCGTGCTGGTCGAGTCGCTGAAGTCGGTGGACGTGCCGTTGCTGCTCGTCGGTTTCACCGGGGACAACCTCGGCTTCCCGGACGACACCCAGGCCCAGTACGACGCCAGCCCGGCCGCGGACAAGACAATCCGGTTCCACGACGGCGACCACTTCGGTTTTCCGGTCGTGCAGCGCGAAAAGGCGCTGCAGACGGTCGTCGACTGGCTCACTCCGCGATTTCCCGCGGCTTCCGGCTCGCCCGAAGGAGTTCGATGATGGCGCACGTTGTCGTGACCCTCACCTTCGTCGACGGTCCGCCCACCCCGGACGTCGCCGGTGCACAGAAGGAATTCCTGGAGCGGCTGCGGGCCGACGGTCTGCTCGGCCTCACCGGCGGGTTCACCGACGGCGTGGGCGGCATGGCAGTGCTTCGCGGCCTGTCACCGGATGAAGTGGCGACGCGCTACCGGGACAGCCCGATCGTCCGCGCCGGGCAGGCGACGGTCGCGGTCCGCGAATGGAACATCCAGATCGGAGCGATCGCGTAGTACTCCGGCCTGTCTCCGAAATCCCGGGGCCGATCTTGCTCGGCTCCGGGATTTCGACGGCCGGTACGACGCGGGAAATTGTTCTTCGAAAATCCGGCAACCCCAGTCCGCAGAAGGCGATGTCGTTGCGGGGCGGTCGCTTTCGTCACACGTTTGGTTGGTGCGGACCGAGCAGGTCGACGGGCATCATCTGACCATGGTCGATGGCGTGGCCGAGTTGGCGGCATTCCTCCGGGCACGGCGGGAACAGATCAAACCCGAGGACGTGGGTCTAGTCTCCCACGGCCGGCGGCGGACGCCCGGGCTGCGCCGCGAGGAACTGGCCACCCTCGCCGGCATCAGCGTCGAGTACCTGGAGCGGCTGGAGCAGGGCCGCGACACCAACCCGTCCATCGGGATACTGACTGCGCTGGCCGATGCGCTGCGCCTGTCCGAGGACGAGAAGCGGCATCTGGCTGCCCTGGCCGTCCGGCGTCAGGGGGAGGGCCTGCTGCCCCGGCACCGGCCCGAAGACGAAGTCCGCCCGAGCCTGCGGGTGCTGCTGGACCGGCTCGGTCAGACCCCGGCGTGCCTGCTCGGGGGGACGTTCGACGTGATCGCCTGGAACGGCGCGTGGGAGTCGATCGTCCGGCCGTTGGGATTCCTCGACCACGATTCACCCAACCTGCTGCGCTACCACTTCCTGCACCCGAGTGCGCGCCGGGTTTTCGGCGAGGATTGGGCGAGCACCGCCGACGAGCTGGTCGGCTGGCTGCGGGCGATTCAGGCCGACCAGGGCGTCGACGCGGCGGGCGCGGCGTTGGTCGACGAGCTGACCGCGGTGCCGGACTTCGCCACCCGGTGGACTGCTCACCCGGTCGCCTATCGCCGGGCCGGCGTCACCCGGCTGCGGCACCCCGACACCGGGCCGATCGACGTCAGCATCGAGATCCTCAAGGCCGCTGAGAGCAGCCACTGGCTGCAGGTCTGGGTCTCCTACGACTGAACCGGAACTTCGATCTTCCGCTGCGCAGCGGCTGACAAGTCGGGGCCGACTCGGTACCGTGTTTGTAAGCAGGTGCTTACAAACCGGACTTTCCGTCAGATTGGGAGTTCCCCGCATGACCACCACGCAGTCGGAGCCGCTTGCGTACCCGTTCAACGAAGAGGCGGGGCTCGCGCTCAACGCGGCGTATGCCGCCGCCCGTGACGCGGAGGGCATGATCCGCGTGCAGATGCCGCACGGTGAGCCGGCCTGGCTCGCCACGCGGTTCGCCGACGCCCGGCTCGTGCTGGGCGACCGGCGGTTCTCGCGCGCGATGTCGGAACAGAAGGACGAGCCGCGGATGGCCGCGCACCGGCGTTCGGGCGGCATCCTCACCATGGACCCGCCGGACCACACGCGGCTTCGCACGCTCGTCGCGAAGGCGTTCACCGTCCGGCGCGTGGAGCTGCTGCGGCCGCGTGTCGAGGAGCTGGCGACCGGCCTGATCGAGGACATGAAGGCGGCCGGGCAGCCCGCCGACCTGGTCGACGCGTACGCGCTGCCGATCCCCGTCGCGGTGATCTGCGAGCTGCTCGGCGTGCCGACCGAGGACCGTGCGAAGTTCCGCGTGTGGAGCGACGCCGCGCTGACCTCGAGCGGCCTGACCGCCGAGGAGTTCGAGCGCAACCGCGCGGAGCTGCGTGAGTACATGTCGGGCCTGATCGCGCAGCACCGTGAGCAGCCGCAGGACGACTTGATGACGGCGCTGATCGAGGCGCGCGACGTGCGTGACCGGCTCACGGAGCTGGAGCTGGTCGACCTGTGTGTCGGGATCCTGATCGCCGGCCACGAGACCACGGCGAGCCAGATCCCGAACTTCGTCTACGCGCTGCTCGACCAGCCGGAGCAGTGGAAGAGGCTCGTCGAGGACCCGTCACTGATCAACGCCGCCGTCGAGGAGCTGCTGCGCTTCGTCCCGCTGGGCGCCGGCGCCGGCTTCGCGCGCTACGCCACCGAAGACGTGCAGGTCGGCGACGTGCTCGTCCGCGAGGGCGAACCGGTGCTCGTCGCGATCGGCGCGGCCAACCGCGACCGCCTCCAGTTCGCCGACGCCGACACCCTCGTGTTCGACCGCGAGGACACCCACCACCTCGGCTTCGGCCACGGCGTGCACCACTGCCTCGGCGCGCCGCTCGCCCGCCTGGAGCTGCAGGAGGCGCTGAAGGCTCTGACGCGCGAAATGCCGACTCTCCACCTCGCCGGCGATATCGTGTGGAAGACCCAGATGCTGGTCCGCGGACCACGCTCCATGCCGATCGGGTGGTGACGATGACCTGGAAAGTGGAAGTCGACGAACACACGTGCATCGGCTCCGGCATGTGCGCCTCGCTGATGCCGGAGCTCTTCGAACTGGACGGCCCGGTCGCCCACCCGCTGTCCGACACCATCGCCCCGGACGAAACGGCGCTCGACGCCGCCGACTCCTGCCCGGCCATGGCCATCACCATCACGGACGGCGCGGAGGTCGTAGGCCCTCGGCCTTGAGGTGAGCTCGGTGAAGGGCCCTTCCGCTTGCTGCGGAGGGGCCCTTTTTCCTATCCCCGCCCGAAATCGTGTTAACGCGCACCCCGGTGAACCGTAACGCGGCGGGGCGCATGTAACACGGCAGTGTTCCGGATGAAACGGTTCGGACTTCGCCCGGCGGTGCACTGTGCGGCATGAACTTCCAGCTCGACGGCCTGCACCGGCCGGTGATCGTGGTCGGCGGCGGACAGGCGGGGCTCTCGATGTCCCAGTGCCTGACGACCGCCGGGGTCGGGCACGTGGTGCTCGAGCGCGAGAGCGCGGGGCACGAGTGGCGCGACCGCCGGTGGGACAGCTTCTGCCTGGTGACGCCCAACTGGCAGTGCCGGCTTCCCGGTTTCCCCTATCCGGGTGATGATCCGGACGGGTTCATGGTGCGCGACGACATCGTCGCCTACCTCGAAGAGTACAAGAAATCCTTCGACGTGCCGATCGTCGAGGGGGTCGAGGCCACGCGCCTGACGAGGGTGCCCGGGGGCGGGTTCCGGGTGGCCACCACGCAGGGTGAGCTGACGGCGGACCACGTCGTGGTGGCGACCGGCCCGTACCAGGTGCCGCTGACGCCGCGGCTGGCCGAACGGTTGCCGGCGGCCACGACGCAGCTGCACAGTTCCCAGTACCGCAACCCGCAGCAGCTGCCCGACGGCGAAATCCTCGTGGTGGGCACCGGCCAGTCCGGCTGCCAGATCGCCGAGGACCTGCACCTCGCCGGCCGCCGTGTGCACCTCGCGGTGGGGTCGGCGCCTCGGGTGGCGCGGCGTTACCGGGGCCGCGACGTGGTGGCCTGGCTCGACGACATGGGTTACTACGCCAGGGGAATCGACGAGTTCGCCGACGCCGACGCCGTCCGGTTCCGCGCCAACCACTACGTGACCGGGCGCGACGGCGGCCACGACATCGACCTGCGCGCCTTCGCCCGTGAGGGCATGCAGCTCTACGGGCGCCTCACCGACGTCCGCGACCACACGCTGACCTTCGCCCCCGATCTGCGCCGCAACCTCGACGCGGCCGACGCCGTGTCCGAAGGCATCAAGGACTCGATCGACGCCTACCTCACCAAGAAGAACATCGACGCCCCGGTCGAACCGCGCTACACCCCCGTCTGGCAGCCGGACGACGAGCCGCGGACCCTCGACGCCACCAGGATCTCCGCCGTAGTCTGGAGCACCGGTTTCGGCCGCGACCACCGCTGGATCGACGTCCCCGTGTTCGACGGCAAGGGCTACCCGACGCACCGCCGCGGCGTCACGAGCTGCCAGGGGCTGTTCTTCCTCGGCCTGCCGTGGCAGCACACCTGGGGCTCCGGCCGCTTCTGCGGCGTCGGCGCCGACGCGGAGTACCTGGCGCGCCGGATCGTCGCGGGCGAGCGCGCGGCCGACGTCCGCTGGATCTCCGGCACGCCCCGCAACACCGCGCCGGCCGACGACTGGGTCGCCCCGAGGACGGTCGCGTGATGCGCTGGATCGCCGACGCCCACCGCCACCTCGGCGTGCTGCCCGCGTACCCGTTCTACGGCGGCCCGCCCGTCGCCCCGGACCTCGGTGCGCGGGCGACCATCGACGAGCTGCTGTCCGATCTGGACCGCGAAGGCACCGAACGCGCCCTCGTGATCCCCAACTACGGGGTGCCCGACCCGGAGATCGCGTTCTCCTTCAATGAGCTCTGCGTCGAAGCGTCCGAGAAGGACGATCGGATCGCGGCGGCCCTGTGGGTGTCGCCGCGAAAAGAAGACGCCGCGAGAACCGACCAGGCGCTCAAGCTGGCCGGTGAACCCGGTGTCCGCGCGCTCAAGCTCAGCTTCCTCCTCGGCGGCCGCGCGAGCGACCCGGATTGCAAACCCCAGCTCGACAAGATCTTCGCCACCGCCCGCGAGCACGACCTCGTCGTCCACGTGCACACCTCGCCCGGCGCCGCGTCCGATGTGGACGAAGTGGGCAAGCTCGTGGACGTCTACGCCGACGACGCGAAGCTGCACCTCGTGCACTTCGGCGGCGGGATGAGCGGGCACATCAAGCTCGCCGGCGGCCGCTTCTTCGACTGGATCGCCGCCGGCAAACAGGTCTACACCGACCTGTCCTGGGCGATCGGCTTCACCCCGCGCTGGCTCGCCGAGGAGATCTCCCGGCGGGGCATCGGGCACGACCGCGTGCTCTTCGCCTCCGACCAGCCGTGGGGCGACTACGAGGGCGAGCTCGCGAAGCTGACCGCGGTGGTCGGCGACGGCGAGCTGGCCGACCACGTTTTCCGGAGCACGTTCGAGGTGCTGTACGGACCGAAGAAAGGGAAATGACCGATGGCCGAGCTGACCGACCTCGAGAAGACCAGCCTCGACGAGATTCCGCACCCCTCCTTGCCGCAGGGTTCGAACCTCTACGGCGCCACCAAGATCTTCCCCGACTACCAGGCGGAGAACGGGGAGACGTACTTCACCCTCGTGCACGGCATCGCGCACGAGTCGTCGGTGAGCTTCGTCGCGATCCTGCAGGCGACCCGCGCGCTGCGCAAGGGTTTCGAGACCGCGATCTACTTCTACGGCCCGGGTTCGCTCAACTGCCTGGCCACGCGCGGGTTCCCCACCACCGGCAACGCCGCGTTCCCCGGTGAGCTGAACATCAACGACCAGCTCAAGACGTTCATCGCCGAGGGTGGCAAGGTCTACTGCTGCCGCTTCGGGCTTTCGCTGCACGGCGCGCGCGAAGAAGACCTGATCGAAGGCGTGATCCCGGCACACCCGCTCGACGTGCAGGACGCGTTGATCCACTACGCGCGCAAGGGCGCGATCATCAACTCCACGTACATGTTCTAGGAGGCGGGCGTGCGCGTTGGCACCACTGACATCGACACCGAAGACAGTCTGGACACCCGCGCCGACATGGCCGTCCGCGGGGTGCGGATGGACGCACCCGTGCAGCGCAGCAAAGGCGCCGGGCCGAGTGACGACGGGCACCTGGTCGTCGACGGTGCCAACGCCACGCTGCCGCTCAACGACGAAAGTCCTTACCGAGTAAGGGAAGGCCGCGTCTTCCGTGGCTCGCTCGACCTCGGCCTGAGCGTCGAGCCCGTGGCGCGGCCGAAGTTCTACGATCTGTCCACCGCGGACGGCGTGCCGTACCGCAAGATCGCGCTGCTGCACGGGAAGGACGTGCTCGCGAGCACGGTCGTGCAGACGTGCATCCGCTACGTCGAAGACCAGCGCTGCCGGTTCTGCACCATCGAAGAGTCGCTGCGCGCCGATTCGACGGTCGCGGCCAAGACCCCGGCGCAGCTCGCCGAGGTCGCGGAAGCGGCGGTGCGGCTCGACGGAGTGAAGCAGATGGTGCTCACCACCGGCACCACGGCCGGGCCGGATCGCGGCGCGCGCCACCTCGTGCGCTGCGTCCGCGCGGTGCTCGAAGCCGTGCCCGGCCTGCCGATCCAGGTGCAGATCGAGCCGCCCGGCGACCTCGCCGTGCTGACCGAGCTGCACGTGGCGGGCGTGACGTCGATCGGCATCCACGTGGAGTCGCTCGACGACGACGTGCGCCGGCGGTGGATGCCCGGCAAGTCGAGCGTGCCGATGGCGGAGTACGAGGCGGCGTGGGACGAGGCCGTGCGCGTGTTCGGCCCCAACCGCGTGTCGACGTACCTGCTGATCGGCCTGGGCGAGGACCCGGACGAGCTCGTCGACGGCGCCGGCCGGCTGATCGAGCGGGGCGTGTACCCGTTCGTGGTGCCGATGCGGCCGATGCTCGGCACGCTCGCCCGGCGCGACGGCGCGGTGGCTCCCTCGCCCGCGCTGGTGCGGGACGTGACGCGCCGGGTGGCGGAACTGCTGCGGGCCGCGGGCATGGTCGGGGCCGACCAGGGCGCCGGCTGCGCGGCTTGCGGAGCGTGCAGCGTGCTGAGTGCGGCGGGAGGCTGACGTGGACCACGACATCCTGGCGTTGCTCGGTGATTCTCGCAGCGCCGTTGCCCCGCCCGCGTTCCGGATCGAACCGGCCGACCACGGTGGACTGACGGCCTACCGCGCGCTGCGGCACGCGACGTTCGTGGAGCGCCAAGGCCTGTTCGACCACCACGACGTCGACGACCGCGACACCGACCCGCGGACGCTGGTGCTCGTCGCGCGCGACGCCGCCGGCACCGTGCTCGGCGGCGTCCGGCTCGGCCCGGCACAGGACGGTCCGGACTTCGGCTGGTGGACCGGCGGGCGGCTGGTCGTCGCGCCGGGCAGCCCGCACGGTGTCGGACGCGCACTCGTGCGAGCCGCGTGCGCCCGCGCCGAAACGGAAGGCGCGTTGCGCTTCGAGGCGACCGTGCAGGTGCAGAACGAGCGGATGTTCACGCGCCTGGGCTGGCAGAACGTCCGGCCGGTGACGGTCGCGGGTGTGGAGCACGTGCTGATGCGCTGGCCCATCGGCCGCGTGGCCGCGCTGGCGCAGGCCACCAAACGTCCACTGGGGACACTGCTGCCCGGGCTCACCGGCAGCCCGGGGTTCTTCGGTGACGACGGTGTGCCGATTCCGGACAGCGACCTGGTGGCGGCGTGCGACGCGATCGTGCCGTCGATGGTCGAGCGCGATCCGGAATGGGCCGGCTGGTGCTCGGTGCTGGTGAACGTGAACGACCTGGCCGCGATGGGCGCGGAACCCGTTGCGCTGCTGGACGCGCTGGGTGCGCGGGACGCGTCGTTCGCCGCGAGAGTCCTTTCCGGACTCCGGAAGGCGAGCAATGCGTACGGCGTGCCGGTGCTGGGCGGGCACACGCAGTTCGGCGTGCCGGCTTCGCTGGCCGTGACCGCGCTGGGCCGCGCGGCCGAGCCGGTGCCGGGCGGTGGCGGGAAACCCGGGCAGACGGTGTACCTGACCGCCGACCTCGAGGGGCGCTGGCGGCCCGGATACACCGGGCGGCAATGGGATTCGACGAGCTCACGGCGCACGCCGGAGCTGCGGGACCTGCTCGGCGCCGTCGCCCGGGCGCGGCCCGCGGCGGCCAAGGACGTGTCGATGGCGGGCCTCGCCGGCACGCTCGGGATGCTCGCCGAGGCATCGGGTTGCGGTGCGGTGCTCGACGTCGCGAAGGTGCCACGCCCGGCCGGGACGACGGTGGGCGACTGGTTCACGTGTTTCCCGGGCTTCGCGATGCTCACGGCCGGGGCGCCCGCTCCGGCCCGCGCCGCCGTCACCGCCGGATGCGGTGAGCTCGTGGCGGGATCCGGCGTGCGGCTGCGGTGGCCGGACGGCGAGGTGACGACCGTCGTGGACGGCGGGGTCACGGGGTTGGGGGAGGCAGCATGACCGAGGAGAGAACATGAGCACGGTGCGGATGGCCGCGGTGGCGGCCCCCTTCGACCGCGATGTCGAGAGCGACTTCGCGCGGATCGAGAAGCTGATCGCGGAAGCCAGGGCCGAGGGCGTCGGATTGCTGGCGCTGCCCGAGGCGGCGCTCGGCGGGTACCTCGCGAACCTCGACGGCGACGCGGAGGGACCGCCCGCGCTCGACCCGGCGGGCCCGGAAATCCGCCGGCTGGCCGAGCTGGCGGGCGACCTCGTCGTCACGGCCGGGTACTGCGAGCGCGACGGCGACCGGCGCTACAACTCGGCCGTGTGCGTGACCGGCGACGGCGTGCTGGGGCACCACCGGAAGGTGCACCAGCCGTTGTCGGAGGACGCGAGCTACGGCGCGGGCAGCGGGTTCGCCGCGTTCGACACGCCGGTGGGCCGGCTGGGCATGATGATCTGCTACGACAAGGCGTTTCCGGAGTCGGCGCGGGCGCTGGCCCTGGACGGGGCCGAGGTGGTCGTCTGCATGTCGGCGTGGCCGGGCAGCCGGACCAACCCGAGCGCCGACCTCGCCGAGGACCGCTGGAAGCGCCGCTTCGACCTGTTCGACCGGGCGCGGGCGCTGGAGAACCAGATCGTGTGGGTCTCGGCGAACCAGTCGGGCACCTTCGGTGACCTCCGGTTCGTGGCGAGCGCGAAGATCGTCGACCCGGGTGGTGACGTACTGGCCGACACGGGCGTGGCCGAAGGCCTGGCGATCGCCGAGGTGGACGTCGCCGCCGCGTTGGCGGGCGCGCGGCGCGCGATGGCGCACCTGGCCGACCGCCGGCCCGCCGCGTATGCGGTGGGCGGGTGAATGGGCCGGCTCCGGATCGCCGCGGTGGCCGCGCACTTCGGGCGTGACCTCGAGTTCGACCTGCGGCGCATCGCCACGTTGATCGACCACGCGCGCCAGAGCGGCGCGGACCTGCTGGTGCTGCCCGACGCGGCGCTCGGCGGCTACCTCGCCGACCTGCGCCACCCCGACCCGGACGCGCTGCCGCCGGCGCTCGAATCCGGGTGCCCCGAGCTGAAAACGGTGCAGGCGCTGGCCGCGGAGATGACCGTGTGCGTGGGCTACTGCGAGGCCGACGGCGCGCGCCGCTACAACGCCGCCGTGTGCGTGACGGGCGACGGCGTGCTCGGCCACCACCGGAAGGTGCACCAGCCGCCGGGGGAAAGCGTTGCGTACGACGCGGGGGATTCCTTCGCCGCGTTCGACACCCCGGTCGGGCGCGTCGGGATGCTGATCGACTACGACAAGACGTTCCCGGAGTCGGCGCGCTCGCTCGCGGTGGACGGTGCGGAGATCGTCGCGTGCCTCTCGGCGTGGCCGACAAGCATCACCGACCGGGCTCCGCGGATGGCGCAGGACCGCCAGTCGCGGCTGTTCGACCTGTACGACCAGGCGCGCGCCGCCGAGAACCAGGTCGTGCTCGTGTCGTCCAACCAGACCGGCGCGATGGGCGGCATGCGGTTCCTCGGCCAGGCCAAGGTCGTCGGCCCCGGCGGCGAGATCCTCGCGCGCACCTGGTCGAAGGCGGGCCTCGCGGTGGGCGAGGTCGACGTGGCGGGGGAAGTCGCGAACGCCCGCCGCGTGCTGCACCACCTGGGGGAACGCAAACCTTTCGCGTACCGGGAGGGCTGACGTTGCGCATCGCGTTGCTGAGCTATTCGACGAAACCCCGCGGCGGCGTGGTGCACACGCTGGCGCTGGCCGAGGCACTGGCCGCGCTGGGTGAGGACGTGACCGTGTGGACGCTCGGTCGCGGCGGTGACAGCGGCTTCTTCCGGCCGGTGGACCCGCGGGTGACGACGGCGGTGGTGCCGTTTCCCGACGTGCCGGGTGAGTCGGTGGGCGCGCGGATCGTGCGCTCGATCGAGGTGTTGCGCGCGGCTTTTCCGGCCGGTGCGTACGACATCGTGCACGCGCAGGACTGCATTTCGGCCAACGCCGTGGACCGCTGCGTGCGGACGGTGCACCACCTCGACACGTTCACCACGCCCGAGCTGGCCGCGTGTCACGAGCGGGCGATCACCCGGCCGTTCGCGCACGTGTGCGTGTCGGCGTCGGTGGCCGAGGAGGTGCGTGCGGGCTGGGGGATCGAGGCCACGGTGATCCCCAACGGCGTTGATGCCGCACGGTTTTCTTCGGCGCCGTACGGGGATTGGCGGGAACGGTTCGGCCGGTACGTGCTCGCGGTCGGCGGGATCGAGCCCCGCAAGGGTTCGCTGGATCTGCTGGAGGCCGTCGCGCTGCTCGACCCTCCGGTGCGCTTGGTGATCGCGGGCGGCGAGACGCTCTTCGACTACCGCGACTACCGCGAGCGCTGGGACAAGCGGGCGGCCGAGCTGGGCGTGGATCCGGTGGTGCTGGGGCCGGTTGAGCATGACGTGCTGCCGTCACTGGTGCGTTCGGCGGCGGTTTTCGCCTTTCCTTCGACGAAGGAGGGCTTCGGTCTGGCGGCGATGGAAGCCCTCGCCGCCGGAGTTCCGTTGGTGACGCGGGATCTGCCGGTGTTGCGCGAAGTTTTCGGTGGGGTGGCGCGGTTCGCCTCCACGCCGCACGGCTTCGCGGCCTCGATCCGGGCCGCGCTGGATTCCGGGACGGAAGACCGCGCGGCGGGAGTGGCCTTGGCCGAGCGCCACACGTGGGCGGCTGCGGCGCGGGCGCATCTGCAGCTGTACCGGTCGCTCGTGGGGTAATTGCCTTGCCGGGCGGTCGGTCGGCTGGTCCGATGTGGCCGTGTTCAAGCTGAGGTGGGAACGGCCGCTGCACCAGCGACCCGTGACTGAGGGGTTCGCCGTCGCCGACGGTGACGTTCTGGCGCACGAACGGTCCACTCGCCTCGTCCGCCTCGCGGGCTCCGACGGCACGGTCCGCTGGGACGCACCGCTCGGCACGTGGCCGCACGCCGTTGTCGTGGACGGCCCCGACGTGTTCGCCCTGCCCCAGCTGCCCGGCCGCCTGTTCTGCCTCTCCTGGGCGAATGGCGAACCGCGCTGGACCCGCGACGTCGGGTGGCCTGCGGGCCAGGTCGTGGCCTCCCCGAACCTCGTCCTCGTCGGCGGCCGGCGCGGCGACACCCCGCTGCGCGCCCTGGACCGCGCGACGGGGGAGCTGCGGTGGACCCGGTCCGGCTCCACCGCCGGTCCCGCCTTTGAGGTCTCTGGCTCCGGTGCCGTGGTCGGCGGCCGCACGCTGGACCCCACCTCGTGGCGTACCCACCCGGCACCCGCGGCCGCCGTCCCCCGCCCGACGAGCGGCGAACGCCTGGTCGGCTCGGTCGCGGTGGCCGACGGCCTGGTGACGCTCGACAACGCAGGCCACCTCGAACGCTGGGCCTCCGACGGCACCCGTCTCACGCGGACCCGTGTGGCCGGCCGGGCCGTGGGGCTGCACATGCTCGGCCCGGGCCGAATCGTCGTGGCAGGAAAGGGAACCGTCGCGGTCTACGACGTCGGCTGAGGAGTCCGGACGCCGTTTTCGGTCACCACGGCCGTGATGAGTGCGGCGGGAGTCACGTCGAAGGCCGGGTTGAAGACCTCGGCGCCGTCGGGGGCGATTCGGGCGTCACCGAACCGGGTGAGCTCCGAAGGCCGGCGTTCCTCGATCTCGATGTCCGCGCCCGTGGCGATCGAGGCGTCCACAGTGGACTCCGGAGCGACGACGACGAACGGCACGCCGTGGTGGGCGGCGGCGATCGCGAGGCCGTAGGTGCCGATCTTGTTGGCGACGTCACCGTTCGCGGCGATGCGGTCGGCGCCCACGAGGACGCAGTCGACGAGGCCGCGGGACATGGCGAGAGCGGCGGCACTGTCAGGCTGGACGCGGTAGGGCACGCCGGCCTGGGCGAGCTCCCACGCGGTGAGGCGGGAGCCCTGCAGCAGGGGCCGGGTTTCGTCGACCAGCACGGACTCGACGAGGCCCCGCTCGTGCAGGTGCCAGACGACGCCGAGCGCCGTGCCCCACCCGACGGTGGCGAGGTGGCCCGCGTTGCAGTGGCTCAGCAGCCGCAGCGGGCGGCGGGTGGTCTCGCGCAGCACGACGTCCGCCGCGTGGCCCGAGGCGGTGCGGTTGAGGTGCTCGTCCTCGTCGAGCATCGCGAGCGCCTCGGCGAGGACGGCTTCGGGGCCTTCGCCGAGCTTGCCGAGGGCGCGGGTGACGCCCCAGCGGAGGTTGACGGCCGTCGGGCGGGCGGTCGCGAGGCGTTCGGCTTCGGCTTGCACGTTGTCGCCGGCGAACGCCGCCAGCGCGACACCCAGAGCCCCCGCGGCCCCCAGCGCGGGAGCGCCCCGCACGGCGAGCCGCTGGATCGCGCCGACGAGGTCGTCGACCGTCCGCAGCTCCAGCGTCCGGTACGCGCCCGGCAGCGCGACCTGGTCGATGATCACGACGGCGCCGTCGGCCCAGTCCACGGTCCTGCGCATCTGCCCTCCCGAGCCCCGAAAATCGCTGGCCGGCCGCGCGGCGGGTGCACCACCATGCGGCCCCGTGACCATTCAACGGCAGAACCCGCCCGCCCTGCACGCGACGCCCGGCTACCACCACGTGACCACCGTCTCGGGCGGCACGACCGTGCACCTCGCCGGCCAGTGTCCGCTCGGGCTGGACGGCGCCGTGGTCGACGGTGACGTGCTCGCGCAGGTGGACCAGGTCGTCGCCAACACCGCCACGGCGCTCGCGGCCGCCGGCGCGGTGGCCGACGACGTGGTCCGTACGGTGATCTACGTGGCCACGGCCGACCGCGCCGTGCTCTCCGCCGTGTGGGACCGGTTCACCGGCTCGGCGATCGGGCCGGCGTTCAGCACCGCGAGCACGCTGCTGGGCGTGACGTGCCTGGGTTATCCGGGCCAGCTGGTGGAGCTGGACGTCACCGCCGCCGTGTCATAGGCCCGCCATCAGGTCCGTTTCCGTGACGCCGGGTCCGTGGCCCTCGCGGATGAACCACTCGACGCCGAACGCGTGGCCGAACGCCTCGTCGGGCATCGCGAGGAACCACGACTCCTCGCTGATCTGGCTCGGGTGCGCCCGCATGGCCGCGCGCTTCGCCGCGAGGTACGGCTTGACGTCGACCGCCGCCGTGATCTCCGCCTCGGGCTTGCCGAGCTTCTCCTGCGCGTCGACGTCCGGCACCTCCTCCCGCGGCATCGCCCCCATCTCCACGGCCAGCTCCAGCCCGCGGCGCATGTGGTCGCGGTTCGTGGTGGCCTGGTAGACCCGCGGCGTGCCCGCCAGCTCGGCGGCCCGCATGCCGACGCGGTGGACCTGGATGTGGTCGGGGTGGCCGTAGTTGCCGTAGTCGTCGTACACCGTGAGGACCTCGGCTTCTTCCTCACGCAGGATCTCGGCCAGCCGCTGGGCCGCCTCCTCGACCGACGCCCGCCAGAACGCGCCCGGCTCGTCGTTGGTCGGCTCGCCCATCATCCCGGAGTCGCGGTAGCCCAGGAACTCCACGCGCTTGACGCCGAGCACCTCGGCTGCCGCGTGGGTCTCGCGCACGCGGCGCTCCCACAGCTGCTCGCCGTCCGCGAGGAACCCGTCGGGCACCTCGCCCACCTCACCGCGCGTCGCGACCACCAGCACCACGCGGTGCCCGTCGTCGGCGGCCTTGCGCATCACGCCCCCGGTCACGATGCACTCGTCGTCGGGGTGGGCGTGGAACGTCACCATTGTTGCCATGTCATCGAACTTACCCGGGGGGACCGACAAAAGCCGAAGGTTCGCTCACGGCCGGACCTCGCCCGGGTAGGGGAGCAGGTCCTCGCCCCGCAACTCCGCGAACGTACGGAACCGGTCGGTCTCGACTCCTGCCAGGGCGAAGCGATGGACGGCTGGGGCGCTCCGGAGCCGGTCGTAGAGCGAGCGCCCGGGCGCGGTCCTCGTGGGGGCCGCATTCGGCGTTCAGGGCGTAGATCCAGGCTATGGTTCACGACCTCATCTCTGCAGGCTCTGTTCCTGGTCCATGTGCGACAGCTTCTCCGGGTTCCGCACCGCGTAGATGCCGGTGACGAGCCCGTCGTCGATGCGCAGGGCCAGGACGGTGTCGAGGGCGCCGTCGAAGTGGACGGTGAGGGCGGGGTGGCCGTTGACCTGCGTGGGCAGGCGGGTGGCCGTGGCGAGGTGGCCCAGGCCGGCGCCCAGGATGCGCGCGACGCGTTCGGCGCCGACGACGGGCTTGAGGACGGCCTGCTTGACGCCGCCGCCGTCGCCGAGGAAGACGACGTCCGGGGAGAGGATGTCGAGCAGGTGCTGCAGGTCGCCGGTTTCGATGGCGTGCTGGAAGGCGTCGAGGGCGTCGCGGGTGGCGGTGCGCGAGACGGGCCCGCGCGGCCGGCGCGCGGCCACGTGCTCCCGCGCCCGGTGCGCGATCTGCCGCACGGCGGCGCCGCTCTTGCCGACGGCGTCGGCGATCTCGCCGTAGCCCAGGTCGAACACCTCGCGCAGCACGAACACCGCGCGTTCGGTCGGCGTGAGCGTCTCCAGCACGCGCAGCATGGCCATCGACACGCTGTCGGCGAGCTCCACGTCCTCGGCGACGTCCGGCGCCGTCAGCAGCGGCTCCGGCAGCCACGGCCCGACGTAGGACTCCTTGCGGCGCCCGAGCGTCCGCAGCCGGCCCAGGGCCTGGCGCGTGGTGATGCGCACGAGGTACGCGCGGTGGTTCTGCACCCCGTCGAAGTCGACGTCGACCCAGCGCAGCCAGGTCTCCTGCAGCACGTCCTCCGCGTCGGCGGCCGAGCCGAGCATCTCGTAGGCGATGGTGAACAGCAGGTTGCGGTGCGTGAGGAACAGCTCCGTGCTGCGGTCGGCCATGCGCTTCCCCCTTCGGTTTCGACAGTGTCCCCCACCAGATGCCGCCCGGTTGTGTTTCGTGACATGTCACAACGGCCGGGTCGCCGGCATCTGGTGGGCATCAGTTCGCGAAACGACGAGTGAGGACGACCCCATGACCCGCATGAACCCGATGGACACCGAGATCGGCGGCAAGTTCGCCAAGCGCTTCGCCGGTGTCAGCTCGCTGCTCGACCGCTCGCCGCTGCCCCGCGAGGTCCAGGAGCTGGTCAAGATCCGCGCCAGCCAGATCAACGGCTGCGGCTTCTGCCTCGACATGCACACCAAGGACGCCGTCGCGGCCGGCGAAACCCCCGTGCGCCTCGCCCTCGTCGCGGCCTGGCGCGAAACCACGGTCTACACCGACGCCGAACGCGCGGCCCTCGCGCTCACCGAGGAGGCCACCCGCCTCGCCGACTCCACCGGCCTCTCGGACGACACGTGGGCCCACGCCCGCAAGCACTTCGACGACGAGCAGCTCGCCGCGCTGGTGTGCCTCGTCGGGCTGATCAACGCGGCCAACCGGATGAACGTCATCGTGGGCATGCCGGGAGGATCGTACGAGGCGGGAATGTTCGCGGATTTCGTGGAGCAGTGACCGGGTGCCCGGCTCGGGGTTCGGCCCCGGGCCGGGTTGCGGGCGCCGACGTGTGCCCGGAATCGAAGGCCGGTCAGGACGGCACACCGTCCAAAGCGGACGCGCGGTCCGGGATTTCCCCTTCCCTGTCGGGACAGTTCGCCTGGTTCGGTTCCTTGCCCTGGCCGGTCGCCGCCAAGCTTTCCTCGGCACCCTCTCGCCCCGGCGGCCGAGCCATCGCGTACAGCTGATAACGGCACATCACCGCACCTCGGCCGACGCGGTGGTTTCCCACGCGAAACCGTCCGGGTCCGTGAAGGCTTCCGCTCCGCCGGTCACCGCGATGCGGTGCGAGCCGGTGCCGGCGGGGGCCACGCCGGCGTCCTTCGCCAGGGCGCGGCGGCGGTACAGGGCGAGCTTCACCGGGCCGGTCTCGAACTCCACGTACATGCGCCCGAAGCTCTTGCCCACGGTCAACCCGCGCGAGGCGTAGAACTTCTTGCTCGCCACCACATCGTCGACGCCGAGCAGCAACACGATGGCGTCGAACTCCCGCGAGGCCGGGCCGGTGTCCTTCTTGGCGGACGTCGCGACCTTCCAGATCGTGCCGTCGGGGGCCTGGACGACGCCGCCGTAGCCCCACATCGATTTGGCGGGCGCCTTGAGCGTCGTGGCGCCGGCGGTGAGGGCCGACGAGATGAGGGCGTCGACGTTGGCGGGCTGGGAAACCGTCAGCGAGAGGGTGAAGCCGCGGAAGCCGTCGGACGGTTCGTGCGACGCCCGGACCCGCAGGCGGGAGCCGAGCCCGAAGGCGTCGGCGTAGAAGCGTTCGGCGGCGGTGGGATCGGTCACTTCGAGGGTGATCGTGTCGATTGAGGTCATGTCCGGAACGGTAGGCGCGCACCCGTGACCAGTGCTTCTCCATTCCTGCTCGGTATTTCCGGGTGACAGCCTCCTGCCACGCTTCTTTGACTGACCGCCGCCGTCCGGTAGATTTTCGGCCATGGGTGGCGGAGGGGGCGCACGCTCAGCTCGAGCGCGGCCGCGCGGCACATGACCAGGCAACTCACCGAAACGACCAACGTCGATCCACCGCCCCCGCGCGAGTCGATCCGGGCGCTGCTTCGGCGCCGCCGCCGGGGTGTCGGCCGGTTCCGGGGCATCCAGTACTGGCTGCGCGTGCGGGGCTATTACTTCCTCGCCGCGTTCGCGGGCCTGTTCGTGGTCAACGCCGTGGTCATCGGCGGCCGGGTCGCCTACGACGTGACCGTGCAGATCGACTCGCCGTGGGACACCTCGAGCCCCGCGCTCGCCCTGCCGCTGTCGCTCGCCGGCTGGCTCGTGGTGACCGGGTTCGCGGGTGCCGTCGCGGGTTACGTGGTGACCGAGGTGACGGACAACCGCAACATCGGGCGGATGCGCGGCCGCGGCAACGCGCGCCGCATCGCGCTCATCCCGCTGCTCGACCGCCTCCAGTACCGGCGGCACGGGTTCGAGGTGCCGCACTACTTCGGCATCCGGTTCGCCCTGCGCCACGACGGGGATTGGGCCCGCGCGCAGGACCACTGGGAGATCATCGTCGAGAAGTTCCTCAACGCCGCCGAGTCCGATCGCACGCACGGGCCGCGGCAGGCGATGTGGCAGGCCGTGCTGGAGGCCTCCTACGTGCTCGACGGAATGTCCGGAAAGTGCCCGGTGTGCGAGGAGACCGCGGTGAAAGCGGAGGGAAAAACCGATGCCCGCCCATGACCCGCAGCCGCCGCAGACCGTCGACGAGATCGCCCGGAGCCTGTACCGGACGGCCTACCCGGAGATGACCGACGACCCCGACTGGGTCGAGGAGCAGGTGTCGGTGGCCGTCGAGCGGATCAGCCGCGCGGAGCAGGCCGACCCCTCGACGTCGCCCGGCGCCCGCCGGCTGGACAACGCGGTGATCAACCGCGCCGCGCCGAAGCCGAGCCGGGGGCCGCGCATCGCCGCCGCGGTGGTTTTGGCCGTGGTGGTGCTCGTGGCCGTCGTCCTCGGGATCACGCAGCGGCAATGGGTTGCCGAGACCGCGATCAGCAGCGACGGCATCCTCGGCCTGTCCATCGCGGCGGTGGTGGCCGCGCTGGCCACGAGCGTGAGCTACGTGCGGGTGCGCCGGCGGAAGATCCTTTCGTGCCGGGTGCGGATCGACGCGCCGTTCGGCGTCGACATCGGCGAAACCGTGCGCCTGGAAGGCGAACACGCGGCGGTGAGCGACCCGGGTGTGGTCGTGGTGCGGGTGAAGAACACCGGCGGCTCGACGATCGCGGCGGAGGACTACGTGTCCCCGCTCGCCCTGCACTTCCCGGGGCGGCAGGTGATCTCCGTCGACGCCACCGAGTTCGAGCCCGTCGAGCTGCAGCGGGTGATCAGCAAGCTGCCCGGGTTCACGATCGACGAAGACCGGGTGCAGCTGCCGGAGGTCCTGCTCGAACGGGAAGCGTCGTACAAGCTCGTGATCGTGCTCTCCGGGACGATTCCGGGGGAGAAGCACCAGATCGCCGTCGAAGGTGTCCTACGCGACGGAAGGATCACCACCCGCGAGGGCAAGGAAAAGGTCGGCCCGGGCACGCTCGCTTGGGGCGGCCTGACGGCGATCTGCGCCGGCGCGCTCGCGGTGGTGCTGCTGCTCAACAACGTCGCGCCGTTCACCAAGCTGCCGCGGGGCGTGGCGTGCGAGGCGGGCTCGCTGAGCGTGGAGGGGTCCAGCGCGTTCGGCCGGGCCGCGACGGAGCTGGCCGGCTCGTACGAGGCGTACTGCCCGGGGTCGGCCGTGAAGGTCGGCACGCCCGGCAGCGTCGAAGGCCTGCAGCGCCTGCACGACGGCACCATCGACCTCGCCCTGTCCGACGGCAAGTTCGACGAGCCCGACTTCACCCGGTTCGTGCCGCAGAAGCTCGCGATCGTCCCGTTCACGTTGGTGGCGAGCAAAAACGTGCCCGTCGACAGCCTGTCGGTCGCCGACGTGCGGAAGATCTTCACCGGCGGCGCCCGCGTCTGGAGCGACATCACCGGCAACCCGCGCGACACGGGCGTGATCCGCGTTGCGGGCCGCTCCACTTCGTCCGGCACGCGCCGCACACTGGAGAAGTACCTCCTCGGCACACCCTCCGCGCCGATCGGCCAGGCCCCCGCCACGTCCGACTCCTGTCGCGACCTGCGCCCCGGCCTCGCGGCCTCGTCGCCGATCATCTGCGAACAAGGCTCGACCGGCGACCTCATCGACCGCATCGCCACCCTCGGCGACGCCATCGGCTACGCGGACGTCTCCGACGTCGCCCAGTCGACCGCCGTGAAGAAGATCAGCCTCGACCGCCGCGACGCCACCCTCGACGACATCCGCGGCGGCTATCCCTTTTGGACGGTCGAGTACGTGTTCAGCCGCGGTCCCCTGGAATCGGGCTCCCTGGCGGCCGCCTTCCGCGACTACCTCCTGACGCCCGAGGCCCGCAACGCGATGGCGGGCTTCGAGTACTACGCGTGCGCGGCGGGGGAGCAGGACCTGTGCAGCCAGCGCTGACGCGGGGTTTCGGCGCTGCGCCGGCATGATCGGAACTGACGCCATACGCTTGAACTGTGGTCGACTGGCGCAACACCACCCACGACTGGGCCGGCACGGTGGACACCGCACATCTCCACGCCATCCGCTCGGCGCCGGCCGAGTTCGCCCCGGGCGGTGCGCGGCATCTGGTGCTTGAGGTCTTGGCCTACGCCGCGGAGGAGGCAGAGGCCCGCGGCGGCGGGATCGCCGTGGTCACCCGGCACGCAGATGGTTCGATCTCTGTAGCCGACGACGGCCGCGGCACCGACACGCGCGTCGACAAAGCCGGGCGAACAGTCAAGAAGCCGGTCATGGCCACCAAGGACCTGCGGTTCTTCGACCACCCGGCGGCCGCCACTCTGCCCGACGGGCATCCGCGCCGGGGCATGTCGATGGTGGCAGCGCTGAGCGAATGGCTCGAGCACGTGAACCGCCGCGCGAACGGATCGTGGAGGCAGCGCTACGAGCACGGCATCCCCACGACCGATCTGACCCCGATCCGCGATGACGGCACCACCGGCACCACCGTCCGCTTCCTTCCGACGCTGCGCGGTCCGGTGGACTTCAGGGGGCTGGACTTCGGACCGCAGTTGACCTTGGTCCTCCGCTGATCGGTCGGCGGAGGACCGGCTGAGACCGATCCGGCGCGCGGTGAGAACAGTGGTCGTCTCTCGGGTCAGTACTCGTTCTTGATCACGAAGTAAGAGCCGCGGATCGTCCCCGCCAGTTTGGACTTCTGGCGGGCGAACTTGAACGCCGAGAGCTCCTCCGGAATCTCCATCCCGTCGGACAGCTTGAATCCGACGGCCCGCTTGCCGGACTCGTCGATCGTGTACATGACGTTGATCGACAGCCCGTTCTCGTAGAAGACGTAGGCCATCCGGATGTTCTCGACCTGGAACTCGGACGCTTCCAGCGGCGGGGAGGCGATGACGATGCCGCGTTCCTCCGAAAGGATCCGGTGGACCCACTCGACGGTCGCCGCGGCGTCGGCGGCGGGCTCGACGGTGAAGACGTGGTCGTACTTGTTCTTGAAGTACCGGGCCTCGTTCGCACGCAGGCCGGCGAGGGCGGCGGCGACCGGCGAGGACGCCAGGCCGTCGGTGGAGACGGTGGTGAAGTCGACGGTGTAGGGCATGGGTACCTCCGGGTCCGGCGTCGGACCCCGAGCCTAGGCGCAGAGGAGCCCGGGCGCGCTCCTGCGGCCCGCCCCGAACGAGGGGCGGGCCGCAGGAAAACGGTCAGCGAAGCCCGAAAGCCCGCACGATCGTCTGCGTGACGGAGTTGCCCGCTGAATCCGAACCGGTCACCCGCAGCGAGGCGAACCGAGCCTTCTTCGGGGCGTCCAGTCGGTAACCGCCTCGGTGGTCGTCGGAGAGGCGGGTCCAGGTGGTGCCGTCGTCGTAGGAGACCTCCACGCGGGGTGCGCGGACGGTGCCGCCGCCCGCGATCGAGACCGGGGTCAGGCCCACGGACACCGGGGCGCGCTGCTCGACGGTGACGCCGAGCTTCGAGTTGCGGGCCACGGGTCCGGTGGCGTCGAGGTCGTAGCGGATCTGCAGCAGCGGCAACAGGTCCTGTTCACCGGGGACCTTCGGGGCGGCCGAGGTGAACGTCCACGCCGTCGTGGTCGAGGACGAGTAGGGGCTCAGCGCCGCGTCGCGCTGGTTCGCCACGACGAGGCGGTACTGCCGCGGCCCGGAGCTGGGTGCGGTGGGATACATGATGAGCCCGTTGTCGGATTCGCCCAGCTTCGTGTCGCCCTGGAACAGCGTCACGGTCTGGCTCGAGTGCTGTGCGTCGGAGATCGCGCCGACGTGGTCGGCGTTGCCGTAGCCCGGCACGTCGATCCGCATCTGGTCGCCGGTGCGCGTCGGGCCGAGGTAGTTGTTGTTCAGGTACGGGCGCTGGATCGGGGTGAACCAGTCGTCGTCGGTCACGGTGCCGGGCCGGTACGTCCGCGCGACGCCCCACTCGCCCAGCACGCCGTCGGTCACCTCGTGGCCCCACCGGTTCGCGCCGTCGGTGGTGACCCAGTCGGTGCGGTGACCGCTGGCGGCCATCGCGACGTAGGTCCCGATGCCCCACTCGGAGTACGACGGGAAGTCGTACCGCCACTCCTCACCGCCGCCGCTGGGGACGGCACCCGCGAACGTCTCGTCGACGCGCGCGAGGTTCTTGCCCGTCGCGTGGACGACCATGTCCTTGGGCAGGTCGTTGTCCCACGTGTGCATGAGGTCGTAGAGGTACGCCGGCGCCGGGTGCGACTCCGTGCGCAGCGTCGCGTTGCGCTGCTTCGCCTGCGCGATCAGCTTGGTGCCCTCGTCGAGGCTGAGGAGCCCGACGTCGACGGGGCTCGGGTGCAGCGAGTCCGTGCCGAAGAACAGGCTCTGGCGCCCGGGCCGGTCGTTGGCCACCATCAGCAGCTTGGCCCCGGCGTCGGCCGCGGCCTGGGCCAGTTCGGCCGGGTTCGCCGACGCGGTACGCCGGATGACCACCGCCTTGCCCCGTGCGTTGAGGCCGGCGTAGTCCGACGGCGCGCCGTTGCCCGCGAAGACGAGCGGCAGGTTCCGGGTTCCGTCGGGCAACGGGGTGACGCCCGCCTGCCGCAGGACGTCGGTGTAGTCGGTGCCCCGGGCGGAAACCGTGAGCGCCGGCTGTTCCTTGCGCCACCGCGCACCGACGACGAAGTCGCCGTGTGTCACCTTGCCCTGCGGCTGGATCCACAGGCTGTCGACGCCCGCGTCGGCGAGGCCGAAGTCGTGCCAGCGGCCGTCCTGGTTGAGCATCCGTGAGTACTCGAGCCGCAGGTAGCTGGGGACGCCGGGCTGCGGGGTGGTCTCGTCGACCAGCCGCACGTGGCCGGCGTCGAGGGTGATCGTGCGGTCCCCATCGAACGTGAAGTCGGGATCGCCGAGCAGCGCCACGCCCTGGGAGTTCGGCCCGTGGACACCCGGCACGGTCAGGAAACCGAGCGCCGAGTACTGGTCGTCGGGCGTGTAGAAGCTGACGCTGCCGTCGACCGGCACCGGGATCGGGTTCGGGTCGCCCGCGCGGAGCACGATGACGAAGGCCGACGCGGGTTGTCCGGCGGAGTCCTTCACGTTGATGGTCAGCAGGTGCGTCAGCGCGCCGAGCGAGACGGCGGTGTGCGCGGCGACGGCGCCGTCGGGACCGGTGGCCAGGATCTGGCCGGTGAAGCCGTCGGACCCGGTGGGCGCGGCGTGCGGGTCGATGATCACGGTGACCGCGGCGGTGCCGTGCGCGGGCACGGTGACGTGGTCGGCCGACAGCGTGAACAGGCCCTTCGGCACGCCGGGCGCGGCGACCGACAGGGCGAGGTTCACCGGCGTGGCACCGAAATTCGTGTACGTCACCGGGCGGCTGACCGCGTCCGAGCCGTTCTGCCCGGCGTACGCGGTGGCGGAGGCGAAGATCCCGGCGCGGGCGGCGGCCGCCACGTCCACGCGGCCGCTGCCGGCCTGGAACGCGGTGTAGTCGGGCGTCTGCTTCGAGGTGCTGGTCAGCAGGTCCTTCAGCTGGGCGCCGGTGAGCTCGGGGTGCTCCGCGGCGAGCAGTGCGGCGGCGCCGACCACGTGCGGCGTGGACATCGACGTGCCGCTGAGCGTTTGGTAGAAGCCCTCGCCTTCGGCCGCGTACTGCGACCGCGCGGCGAGGATGTCGACGCCGGGGGCGGTGATCTCCGGCTTGAGGGCGCCGTCGCCGACGCGGGGCCCCTGGCTCGAGAAGTCGGCGAGGTGGTCGGTGCTGTCCACGGCGCCCACGGTCAGCGCCGCGTCGGCGGCGCCGGGCGAGCTGACGGTGCCGGCGCCGGAGGTGTTGCCCGCGGCGATCACGAACAGCGCGCCGGTCTGCGCGCTGAGCCGGTCCACCGCCTGGGACATCGGGTCTGTGCCGTCGGAGGGCTCCTGCGTGCCCAGGCTCATGTTGATGATCTTGGCGTGCTCGTCGACGGCCGCCCACTCCATGCCGGCGAGGATCTCGGAGTCGCTGCCGGAGCCGGAGTTCGCGAGCACCTTGCCGATGTGCAGCCGAGCGCCCGGGGCGACACCCTTTTCGGTGCCGCCGGACGCGGCGCCCGTGCCGGCGATCGTGGAGGCGACGTGGGTGCCGTGGCCGTGGAGGTCCTTGACGTCCTCGCCGGGAACGAAGCTGCGCGTGTCGACGATGCGTCCGGCCAGGTCGGGGTGGCCCTCGTCCACGCCGGTGTCGAGCACCGCGACGTCGACGCCCTGGCCGGTGTCGCCACCGGTCCAGACCTCGGGCGCGCCGATCTGCGCGGTCGACTCGGCGAGGTCGGCGTAGACCTTGCCGTCGAGCCAGATCTGCTTGATGCCGCCGGCGAACGCCGGTGCGGCCGCGAAGGAAGACGACGCACCCGCTGTCACCGCGGTCCAGAAGTCCCGCGCCTGCGCGTGGTTCTCGGTGACGGCGGCGCCGTCGACGCTCGCCAGCGGCCGCACCAGGGCCGAGCCGCGGGGCGCGGTGTTCGCGCGGAATCCCGGGGAAGTGTTGGTGTACGAGACGATCAGGGGCAGGTCGGCGCGGTGGGCGTCGTCGTAGCCGGCGGCGATCAGGTCCGTGACGTCGAAGAGGCGCCGGTCGAGGATTCCCTTGGCGAGGTAGGACATCGCCGAGGACGGGTAGACGTACACGTCGCCCGCCGACTCGAGGATCCGCGCGTCGGAGGGGCCGCCGTCCGGGCCCTTGACCGAGATCGTCCCCCCGCTGTCACCGGCGTCGCCGGTCGTGTTCACCGTGACGACATCACCGGTGACCAGGGTGACGGTGTGGGTTGACGGGGCCGTGGGCCCCGACGATCTGCCGGCGGCGGCCGAGGCCGGGCCGGCGACCAGGATCGTGCTGAGCGACGACGCGAGGCACGCGGCCGCCGCGACGGCCCGACGCTTGCGTGAAGTTCTCAACGAGGGGATTCCTTTCTGCGCAGGGGCAGACCGGCGAGCGCACTTGCCACACCGGAACGGCCGAACAGTGCCAGCCGCCGGAACCCGTCACAAGATCCCTGCGTGGCTGCTCACTGCCACCTGGCACAATCTCGACAACTCGGGTAGGACATTCGCATGGAGCTCGGGGTCCTGGGGTTGTCCGCCGACGAGGAACGGGTCTATGAAGCGCTCGTCGCCCTGCCCGGGTCGACGGTCGCCGCGCTCGCCGACCACCTGTCGAGCCCGGCCGGCCCGTTGCAGCGGACGCTCGACGCCCTCGTCGACAAGCACCTGGTGGCCGCGAGCGGCAACCCGGCGCGGTACCTGGCCGCTCCGCCGGACATCGCGATCAACCAGCTCGTGCAGCAGCGGGAACGCGAACTGAGCGCGGCGCGCGCGAAGGTGCACTCGCTGTCGGAGATCCACCGCAGCGCGCACCGGACGAGCCCCGAGCTCGTGATCGAGCAGCTCACCGACCGCGAAACGATCGCCGCGGCCGTCGCGCACCTGGAATCCGAGGCGCTGCACCAGGTCCGCGTGTTCGACACGCCGCCCTACTACGAGCCGCCCGGCGGCGAGGGCGCCGCCCGCAACACCCAGGCGCAGATCGCCCGCCACCAGAACGACGGCGTCGCGCACCGCGTGATCTACAGCCTCGACGCGGTGGCCTGGCCCCAGAAACTGGAGACCGACATCCTGCCCGCCGTCCGCGGCGGCGAAGAAGCCCGGACCCGCCGCACCCTCCCCATCAAACTCATCATCCGCGACGACCAGGACGCCCTCATCCCGTTCGACCTCAGCCACAGCGGCCTGCAGGTCGCCTACCTCGTCCGCCGCTCCCCCCTCCTCACGGCACTGGAGGCCCTCTTCGAGGGCGAATGGGCCCAGGCCGCGCCGCTCGACGCGTCCGCCGTGACACCGGGCCCGTTCGGCGGCGGTCCCCGCCCGGACGACGAAACGCGCGCCCTGCTCACGATGATGATGGCGGGCTTGACCGACACGGCCATCGCCCGCGTGAACGGCTGGAGCACCCGCACGACCTACCGCCGGCTCCAACGCCTGATGACCGAGCTGGGCGCGTCGACCCGCTTTCAGGCCGGCAGCCTGGCCGAACGCCGCGGCTGGTTGTGAACGTCCTGTCTTGATCAACGAGCCAGGGCGAGCAGTGCCTCGATCTCCGGCTCCGGACCGCCTCGGCTGAGGCGCGCGATGGCTGCCATCGGTGCGATCACCTGACTCCAGGTGTACAGCCGGTTTTCGTCGAGCCCGCACGCGGCCGCGACCTGGCGGCAACGGACCGCGACACCCTCGTGCCCGGCACCGGCCACCACGTAGTCGACGGCATCGAAGCACGGATCGCCGACGCACGCCTTCGGGTCGATCGCGACCAGTCCCCGCGACGGCCCTCCGTCGAGGACGTTGCCGAGATGCAGGTCGCCGTGCACCAACACGAGCCTGGTCTGCGTGGCCAGCAGCGTCTCGCAGCGCCGGACCGCCCGCTGCCAGGTGTCCTGATCGATCCGCGCACCGACGGCCGGGTCGGACCGCTTCCGGCCGATCCGGGCGAAGGCCTCGTCACACCGGCCACGCAGGTCCTACGGCCAGTCCGCGGGCGGGGCCACGGCGTGCAGCGCGGCAAGCAATTCGCCCCACCGCTGCGGCATCGCTTGCCGAGGCAGGCTTTCGGCCTCGGTGCCGGGCACGACCTCCTCCATGACCATCGCCCCGGCGTCGCCGTCTGCAGCCAAGACGACCGGCACCCGACCCGATGGCGCGAACACGCGCAGCATCCGCACCTGTTTGGTCAGCAGCGCAGGCCCCACCGGGAGGACAGCCGCGCGGCGACGGCCGGAACCTCAGCGAGCCAATCCGCGGCCGCGGGACCGAACCGCTCCGCCAAGCGGGCACCGACGTCAGCCATGTCCACTCCGGAAGTCTCCACCCTGACGGCGGGCTTCACCCTCGCTTTCGGGTGGCGACACCTGACACAGTGGACCGATGCTGAATCAGGTGGCCGACGGCGTCTGGGTGCGGCAGAGCGAGTGGGTCTGGAGCAACGCGACGGTCGTGCGCGGGGACGACGGGCTGGTCCTCGTCGACCCCGGCATCAGCGGCGCCGAGCTGGACGAGCTCGCCGACGACGTGGCGCGGCTCGGGATTCCGGTCGTCGCCGGCTTCTCGACCCACCCGCACTGGGACCACCTGCTCTGGCACTCCCGTTTCGGCGACGTGCCGCGCTACGCCACCGCCGCCTGCGCCGAGGTCGCGAGCGGCGCCCGCGAGCGCGCGCAGGCGATGGCGGCCGAGAGCACGTCGGGCGTCCCGCTCGACCTGGTCGCGCTGGTCACCGCGCTCCCCGCGGACGGCGGCCCGCTGCCGGGCGCCCTCGTCGAGCACGACGCGCACGCCCCCGGCCACGCCGCGGTCCTCCTCGCGGACCGCGGCGTCCTCCTCGCCGGCGACATGCTGTCCGACGTCCTGATCCCCCTGCTGGACCCCCGCCGCCCCGGCCAGCCGGCCGCCTACGCGGCGGCCCTCGACCGGCTCGACGAGGCGGCTCGCCACGTCGACGTCGTGGTGCCCGGCCACGGAGCCGTCGCTTCGGGGCCTGAGGTGGCGGCCCGCTTTGCCGCCGACCGTGCGTATCTCGAGGCTCTGCGGCGAGGCGAGGAGCCGGTGGACGTGCGGCTCGAACAGGACTGGCTCGCGCGCCCGCACCAGGCGAACCTGGAGCGATCCGCGGCCGGTTGAACCTGCTTTCGGGCCGGCAGCGTTCGACGTAAGAACTCCACCGTCAGCTCCCGCACGGGCAGCGGCTGAACATCGGATGCGAGCCCACCGCTGTCTCCATCACGGCGACATCCGGACGCCACCCAGCTTTGTTCACCTGGCGCGACGGAATCCCACCGCCGCGGCCGTCGAAGTCCAGGCGCGAATTCCGTTTCCCTCAAGGAATTCCAGGAATTGATCGACGAGAGCACGCAGACGCTAGAAGCGGTCGAGGCGGCAGCCCGCCAGCGCAGGCTCGACGGTTGCGTCGACCAGCTCCTGCGCGACCAGGCGGCCCACGGCCGCGGCGAGCGTGACCGCCGAGTGCATCACCGCCAGGTAGAGGCCGGGCACTTCGGGGACCGGGCCGATGATCGGCTCGCCGTCGGCCGGCATGGGGCGCACTCCGACGCGTGCGCTGAGCAGCTCGACGTCCGCGGCGCCGCGGAAGGTGGAGCGGACGGCGGCGAGCGTCCGCTCGGGCGAGTCCGCGGCGGCGTGGAGCCGATCCGCGGCGACCTGCCGGAGATCGAAGTCCCCGTTGTGGACCACGGTGCGGACCAGCCCGGCCGGGGCGCGGAGCCGGAAGAGCGTCGCCGGCGACGGTTCGACCGGGACGCGAATGCCGAGCGGGGCGGCCAGCGCGGCCGTCGCCACTCCGGCCGCGAGCACCACGGTCGCGCCGGCGAGGGGTCCCGCGGCCGTCTCGACCCCGGCGACCCGCCCCGCGGCGTCCCGCCGGACGGCAATGACCGGAGTTTCCGGATGAACCCGGGCACCGTGGTCGCGGGCGCCCGCGACCAGCCGCTCGGTCACGCCCACCGGGTCGGCGGCACCGTCACCGGGCGCCCAGACGGCCCACTCCGGGGGCCGGCGCAACGTGGGCTCGAGCGTCGCCACCGTCGCCGCGTCCACGATCTCCTGCCCCGGCCCGGCCTCCGGCGCGGTGTCCGCCGCGCCCCAGGACAGTGAGCCGGACCAGGTCACGGGGAGTCCCGGCAGCTCAGCCCCGAGCCGGCGGTACTCCGCCGCCGCGGTCACCCGCAGCCCGGCGGCCGGACCGGTGCGCACACCTGCCGCTCCGATCCAGGCGAACGATTCCGCCGTCACACCGGCGCCCACCCGCCCACCGTCGACCAGCGTCACGCCAGCACCGGCCCGAGCGGCGTGATACGGCCACCGACGCGCCGACGATTCCGGCGCCGACGACCACCAGGTTCCGGCTTATCGGCGGGCTCCCCACGGCGATGATCTTACGGTCGGCAGGGGCTTCGCTCTGTTCAGAGGGCGAGTGGGGAAGTGTGGTCGGGCCGTGATCCTCCCGTCCCATCGCCACTCGAGGGCCGGCGGCACCTCGGTCCAGCCGTCACGCGGTCGGAGGCGAGACCGGCAGAGTCCGCTGCAGGAACTCCACTGTCAGGTCCCACGCCCGAGCAGCCGCCTCCGGCCGGTAGAACATCGGCGCCACCCGGTTGGGAAGGCGTGCCCGGCGTCTTCCACAACGTGGATCTCCGCTCCCGGATGCCCGATGACCGCCGCTTCCACCACAGCGACATCCGAGCGCGGAATGAACGGATCCTGCCCACCGAGGCGGAGTGAGTTTTGTTTACATACTCGTGTCTCGCGCGAAGCGGGCGCCGCTCACGAGTGGGCCCATCGTCCCTGCTTTGGATGGGTGAACCACTCGGCAGCGCGCCGAGCCAGGTCCTCGACCGACGATCCGTTCGCTGGGACAAGCAGACCGTCGGGTCCTGCCAGGTCGATCAGGGCCTCCTCGGCTCTCACCCCGTCGTCCCAATTGAGGCAAGACGGGCTCCAGCCGCCGCGGAGTCCGCGGGCGTCGAAGTCCAGACGCAGAGTGTCGCGAATGACGTGTTCCTGGATGAGTCGAGGGACACCAGTAGCCACGGTGTGCCGTCGTCGTCCGCGTGCAGCCAGTAGTCCAGTCCTGGAGCCAATGCGTTGAGCGATGTTGTGAAGGCGAGCTCTTCGGCCGTCGGCCCATCCTCGCGCTGTCCACCCCAGTCAATGTGCTCGGCGGTCACCGGCTGACCCTACAGTCGTGATGCCCACCCCTATGGCGACTACGTCTTGCTCGGGAACTCCACCGTCAGCGCCCACGTCTGCGCCGCCTCAGGTCGGTGGAACATCGGCGCCACCCGGTTGTGGAAGGTGTGTCCGGCGTCCTCCTGGACGTGGATTTCGGTGCCCGGGTGGGAAGCCACCGCTTCCTCGACAACGCGCACGTCCGAGCGCGGAATGAACTGGTCCTGGCCCCCGAGGCGGAGTGTTTTTGTTTACATATACGTGACGTGGGGGACTGGTGCGCATGGTTTCCGTCACCGCCCAGCGTGCCAACCGCGGGCTCGACACCGACAGCGCCCGATGACCACGAGGCGCGTCATCAATGCTGCGCGTCTGCATTCCCAGCTGGGTCGGGCGCACGTCGACGGGCAACTGCCCGCTCGGCGTCGTCGTGCTTGGCGACGGCCAGTAGTGATGAAGCAGGACCTGCCGGGACCGTTCGCAGCCCGATCTGACAGCGAGAAGCCCCGACCTTGCGGCTCAGATCATCTTCGGCGGTCCCGGGCCTTGTGGGCGTGTGGCAACGGGAGTTCGGCATGCAGGGTGGTGCCTGCGCCGGAGGCGCTGTGGATCACCAGTCGGCCGCCGAGTGCTTCGGCCCGGTCCTTGAGCCCGACGAGGCCGGTGCCGCGGGTGAGGTCGGCGCCGCCGCGGCCGTCATCGCGGACGCGGACGCGCAGGACGTCGCCGGTCTCGTGGTCGGTGGTGTCGATCGTGACGCCGACGGTGGTGGCGTGCGCGTGCTTGGCGGTGTTGGTCAGAGCTTCGGCGACCAGGTAGTAGGCGGCGATCTCGAATTGTTCGGGCAGCCGCTGCGGGATGGTCACGTCCAGCTCGACCGGGACCGACGAGCGGCGGGACAGGGCTTTGAGCGCGGAGTGCAGCCCACCGTTGGCGAGGACGGCCGGGTGGATGCCGCGGGCGAGCTCGCGCAGTTCGTCGAGTGCGGTGATCGCTTCGGTGGCGAGATTGTCCAGCTGGGCTCGGAGGTCGGTGTCGTCGAGACGTGCTGATGCTTGTGCCGTGCGGGCGTGGAGAGCGAGGGAGACCAGCCGTTGTTGCGCGCCGTCGTGAAGATCGCGCTCGATGCGGCGGCGGATCTGGTCGGCGGTGGTGACGACGCGGGCGCGTGAGGTTGTCAGCTCGGCGTAGAGCTGCGCGTTGTCCAGCGAGACGGCCAGTTGCCCGGCGATGAGGCTGACCGCGTCGAGCCGCTCGGCAGTGAACGCGGCGCGGATCAGCCGGTTCTCCAGCAGCAACACCGCCCGCAGGCTGCCGCGGCTGAGGATGGGCACGGCCAGGAGGGCGCAGCGGTCGAAGTCGGAGAAGTAGGGGTCACGGGCGAAGCGATCGTCCTCGGTGGCGTCGGCGACCAGCACCGATTCGCCGAGGCGTTGGACATAGCGGAGCACAGACAGCGGGACCATGGTTTCCCCGGCGGCGCTCGGGGCGGTGCGTCCGATCTGAGTGGTGTCTTGGCTCTCGGTGGTGCCGGTCTCGCTGTCGGGAGCGGGGAGCAGCCAGTCGTCGCGTTCGGGGTTCCACAGCAGCAGCTGCACACCGGTGGCGCCGGTCAGCGCGCTGAGGACCTCGATGACGCGAGTTCGCAGGCGTTCGATGCTGGTCTCGGAGCTCAGGGCCTGGGAGGCGGCCAGGATGCCCAGCAGGTCCAGGGTGCCGGTGGTGACCGGACCGGTTTGCTGCGCCAGATGAGCGGGCTGATCTCCGCTCGGCCCAGCGGTCACGTCGGAGTGTGGCCGCAGTCTGGGGTAGGCCCAGTCGAGTTGGTCGACCTTCGCGCTCGCGCCCCAGGCGGCATAGGTCTGGCGGGCCTGGGCGAGCAGCTCACCGCCGACGCGGTCCAGGCCGCGGGCCAGGTAGAAGCGGGCTGCGCGTTCGGTGATCAACGCCCGGTGCCAGGGCCGCGCACGGCCGGCGACCTCGCGGCGAGCGGCGTCGAACGCCAGCTCGGCGGCCCGGGCATCCCCCACCACCCACGCCCGCTCGGCCTCCAGCCACCGCTGCAGATGCAGGAAGTTGTCCGGCGCGGCTGCGGCACGTGCAGCCAGCCACCGCGTCGTCTCGTCCAGCTCGGCCAGCAGAGCGGCGCGCTCGTCACCGGCCGTGTTGCGGGCTTGCCCGGCCAGGGCCAACCCACGCAGCAGGCGGGCCACGGCGGTCGTGTAGTGGCCCAGGATGGCCGGCAGTAGCGGCATCGCCGCCGCGGTGTGCTGTGCCAGGCCGGATGGATCGCCGAAGACGGCGGTGGCGAGCGCCCGGCTGAGATGCGCGTACAAGAGCGCCATCGGATTGTCGGCGTACCTGTCGGTGGGATCCGCCGTACCGATCGCGTCCGAGCTTCCGCCACGCAGCACACCGGCCAGCCATCGGTGACCGTCGAGCACCTGGCCGATCTGTTCGTTGCCGGTGCGCCGGGCAAAGGCGACGCCCGCCTCCAGCTGTTCGACGAGGTGGTCGAGGGTCGGCGGGCAGTCGAGCAAGAAGTACTCGATCGAGTGATAGGTGTAGCCGGTGTACGCCAGGTCGCCACCTGCGATCAGTCCCTCGCGGGCACGCAGCATGGCGTGGAGACCGTTTTCGAGGGGCTCGAACCAGCAACTGAGGATGGCGAAGTAGTAGTGCGCGTACGAGGTCTCGGGCTCGTAGCCGCGGGCTTCGCCCCATGCCCGGAGCCGCCGCAACGCCCGATATCCGGCGCTGTCGCCGCGCTGCACCACGGTGTAGTACGAGGCGAAGCAGGCGGGACAGACCAGGGTACGTCCGGGTCCGTGCTCGAGCCAGATCCGCAGGGCTTCCAGGGTCAGCCAGGCGAGTCTGGTGTGGTCGGCGAGGAAAGAGACCGGCGGCAGGGTCGCGTCGAGGAGGCGGGCGGCAGCGAGCAGCGTGGGGTCGGTGATCTCCGGCCGGACCAGATCCTCGGCGGTGTCGGTTTCCAGCCACCGGTACAGGTACTCGTACTGGTGGTCGAGATCGGCGGCGAGCTGGTCGGCGGCCGGGATGGTGATGCCGCACGCGCCCAGCGACTTCAGGCCCAGATCGATCGCCTCAGTGAAGCGTTTGCGGTGGGTCAGGCTGCGCACCTGCACCGCTGTCGCGTCGGCGCGTCGGATCGCGTCGGGACACAGCCGCGCGATCGTGTGGTACTCCGCGTCCGCCTCGTCCAGCCTCCCGAGGCTGTAGAGGGCGGCGTGGCGGCCGGTGCGCACCTGGATCAGGGTGGCCGTCTCCTCCGAGCCGATCAGCCGCAGCGCGGCGACCAGCAGCGCGTTCACCAGCGTGTACTCGCCGATCAACGCCGCTTGGTCGGCGGCGCGGCGCAGCAGCCCCACCACCTGCCGGCGCTCCGCCGCATCGACGACGGCGTCGATCACCGGCAGGTACTGCTCGGCCGCCACCGCGAACAGCTCCGGTAGCCCGGCCAACCGTCGCGCGATCGCCAGCTGCAGGGCGCCGCGCCGAGGCGGGTCCAGCTCGCTCAGGATGACTTCACGGGTGCGGTCGTGGCGAAACCGCACGGCCTCCCGCAGTCCCGGCTCGACCACCAGGACGCCCTCGTCGAGAGCGGGCGCCAGCTGCTGGTCAACCGCGCCCGCCTGCGCGGCGGTGGCGGTCTGCAGCAGACTCACCTCGGTTCGCCCGCCCAGGCACGCCATCGCCTCGACCAGCGCCCGCGAGGACGGCGGCAGCGCCGCGACCCGCGCCGCCAGCAGCCCGGCCACCTCGGACTGGCCCAGCCGAGCCCGCACCGCCGCGTCATCCCACCGCCACCCGGCGGCGGTCGCCGCGAGCACGCCCTCCCGCTGCAGCGCGTTGAGCAGCTCCACCGTCTCGTAGAGGTTGCCGGACGTGCGCTCGCTGATCATCTCGGCCAGTCCCGCCACGGTCGCGCGATCCGCGCGCAGCATCTCCGCCACCATGGCGACCAGGCTCGGCACCGCCAGATTTTCCAACCCCAGCCAGCGCACGCCGGCCTGCTCGCGCCACCGCGACATCAGCGCGGTCAGCGGATGCGCCGCGTCCACCTCGACGTCACGGTAGGCGCCGACCAGCAACAGGCCTTCCACCGGTTCCTCCGACAGCACGAGATCGACGAAACCGAGCGGGGTGCGCCCGCCCCACTGCAAGTCATCGAGGAACACCACCACCGGCCGGTTCCGCGACGCGATCGCCCGCAGCCCCTGCACACCTGCTTGCTGCATGCGCGCCTGCGCGGTCAGCGGATCCCCCGCATACGGCGGCACCCCCAGCAGCACTGCGAACTCCGGCACCACCGCGCTCAACAGACCCGCGGCCGCCCCGACCGAATCGACAATCCGTTCACGAATCGCGGCGAGCACGTCCTCCGGCTCGGCCAGCAACAGCCGACCCAACGCCCGGAACGCCTGATATCCCGCGTTGAACTCGATATCCCGCCGGTACTGGTCGAACTTGCCGGCCACGAACCAGCCGTCCCGGCCCGTCACCACCGACCGCAGCTGATCGACCAGCGCGGTCTTGCCCACTCCCGGCGCCCCGCCGACCAGCACACCCTGACACCGACCGGCCAGCGCCTCCTCGAACGCCACCTCCAGCGCTGCCACCTCGGCATCGCGTCCCACCAGCCGTGAGGGCGGCAGCAGCCGCTGCGGAACGTCGTGCTCGCCGAGGCGCACCCGAGCCGCCGGATGCGCCTGGACGTCGCGGACCTGGTGCAGGTCGTGCGCCAGGCCCTCGGCGGACTGGTAGCGGTGGTCGGGTTCCTTTTCCAGCAGCCGCATCACGATCTCGGACAGCGGAGCGGGGATCGCCGGGTTCAGCCGGGCCGGCGGTACCGGCACCCGCGCCAGGTGATCGTGGGTCAGGCGCAGCGGGTCGCCGGAACCGAACGGCGGCCGGCCCGTGGCCAGTTCGTAGAGCGTCGCGCCCAACGCATACAAGTCCGCCCGCTGGTCGACCGAACGGCCGGTGCGCCCGGTCTGCTCGGGGGCGAGGTAGGCGAGCGACCCGACGATCTCGCTGTGGTGCGTGAATTCGGGACGGATCTCGGCGACCGACGTCGCCAGCGAGAAGTCCACCAGGCACGGGTCCCCGTCCCCGGAGACGACGATATTGGCCGGGGTGATGTCGCGGTGCAGCACTCCGCGGCGGTGCATTCCCGCGACCGCGTGGGCCAGTTTGGCCGCCAGCCGGATCAGCTCATCGATGGCCGGCGGCTCGGCCGGCCCGGAAAGAGTGGTGTCACCTGCGTCCACCAGCACGATCGATCCCGGGTACCGCGGCGCATCCAGCAGCTGCGCGACCCCGTCGACACCGCGCAGCCGCTCCAGGATCGCCACCTCGTGCCGCAGCCGCCGCCGCGCATCCGGGCCCAGCGGCTCCTTGCGAACGACAGCACCGCCCTCCGGCGGGGACACTCGGGTCACCCGAGCGCGCGTGCTCTGGTGCAGCAGGACCGCGTCGGGCGGATCGCGGCCCGGTAGGGCCCCGCCTGTGCCCATCCCCAGTGTCTACGCTTTACCACCTGCTTGCACAAGTTCCTGCCCATCGCGGCACGTCCCTCGGGACAAGTGCCGAGCTGGTGACGGATCGCTCGATCACGCCGTTGGTTTGCGGTGAGCGAACACGGGCGCGGACGTGCCGCGGCAGCGGGTCAGGTCCGGCGAACGCGGTTTTGAACACCTCGCCCCGGAAGCACGGCCCGTTGTCGGAGACCACCGCGATCGGCACTGCCGCTTTACCGATCACCTCGCCGGCTGATCCGGTGACCTCGGGTTGGTCACAATCGGTTCGCAGATCCGCCAGATCCCGCCTCCGGTCGTCTCGAACCCGCTGAAATCGGTTTGCCACAACCGGTTCCGTTGCGTGGGTGGATCACGGAACACCCGGCGACGCAACTTCGCCGACGACTTGCGGTCGGCCCGAAAACCACACGGCAGCAGCAAACCACGGCGCCACGCGGTGAGTCACCGGCCCGTGACCGGGCGAGTTTGCGCCGGTAGGTGCGTTCGGGGATACCGGCCAACGGGGCGAACCCTGAAACCGGCGCGCCCATTGCCGTCTTCCCGGCTCCTGCGCGCGCTCGACGCCGCGGGCATGTGGAACGTCGCCAGGCCCACGCCCGCACGAGCACCAGCAGCGCGACGGTGACCACCAGGAAGTTCAACTCGAGCGTTTTCGCCGGCCGAGCCTGGCGGTCGTCAGCTCGGTTGCGTCCAGGTTTTCACGGTGTCGGTCACCCAGGCGCGGACCGAGTCCGCGTAGTGCTCGGCGCGGAATGTGCCGTCCCCGGCGACGTCGACGATGGTGGTGTCGAAGGTCGAGGGCGGGTCGATGTCGGGGATCGGTGGGGTGTCCGGGAAGTCGCTGACGCGGGGCGTTCTTCCCCCGCCGCGGTGGGAGTTGAGCCGGCGGGCTCGTTGGGTCAGAGCAGCCAGCCCAGCCGGCCCGTCCCGGAGGTAGACGTGCAGCATTCCCCAGTACACCGGCCGAGCCGAGGCGGGCTGGCGGGACGGATGCTGAAGGAAGAAGCAGGCCACCGCGACGCCGTGCAGCGGGCCCCAGGGCGCCTGCCGGGAATGATCCAGCGCCAGCAACCTCTGGAACAGCGTGTCGCACGAGTGCGGAAGGACCGGGGCTCCGCATTCTGGACACTGGCGCATCACCGCACTATCCCAGCGGAATCGGCCTGCTGAACACCCCGTGGCCCAGGGCCGGCGGCGAACCGTCCAACCTGGCTGCTCCGAAGGCCGAGGTGGCCCGCCGGTGGGGCACGATCGACCTGCTCGACATCCTGAAGAACACCGAGTTCACCGGCGAGTTCGCCTCGGTGGCCACCCGGGAGAACCTGCCCGCGACGTGCTGCGCCGCCGGCTGCCGCTGGCCCTTTCCCGCTGGGCAACAACATGGGCATCCGGCAGAGGGCCGCCACCGGTGAACACGAAGAGGACGAAACCGCGCACACCGCGACCGTCAGGCCGAGCCGTTCGTCGACCCCGGCCGCGGCCGGGGTCGACGAACGGCGGTTAGTTGACGTACACCGAGTAGCCGATGTCACCCGACCTGGTGCCGTCGGGCGTGTTGCCCCACACGGTGACCGAGTAGATGCCTCGGTCCGGTGGGGTCCACGTCATCGTTCCCGCACCCGAACCGTCCGCCGGCACGGTGGATTCCTCTGTCACGGCACCCCGGTCGTTCCGCACGGAGTAGGTGTACGAGACGATGCCCGGCATACCCGGCGTGAAGGTGAACGTCCCCGGCACACCAGCACCGCCCGACCACTCGTTTTCCGGGTATTCCTTGGACGACACGTACGGCGCGCTCGAGATGCTGAACCCGTACATGTTCTCCTGCGAGGAGACCTTGTCGGCCGTCACCGTACGCACCCGCAGGTTGTGGGAGGCCCAGCCTTCCGGTGGCAGCGGGGGAGTCCATGCCAGCACAGCGCGGCCGTTCTCAGCGGCCACCTGCTGAAACGGACCCCAGTCGAACGAGTACTCGAACGCCACCGCGCCCGGCTGGCGGGCTTCCAACGTGAAGGTGCCGGGGAACGCCCGCCCGTTCGCCTGGAACTCCTTCGAGGTCACCGTTGGATCGTTCGTCACTGTCCACGTGATGTTGTCCGTTGACGACCACACGCCCGCCGTGTTCCTGGCGCGCACCAGCATCTCGTAGTCGCCGATCCTTGGTGGGGTGTAGCTCACCGTCGAGGTGTTTCCGCTGACGGGCACGGTCCACCTGGTCGCCGGGTCCGCCGTCAGCCAGTACTCGAACTCCACGGCGTTCGGCATCGGGGTGGTGAACGTGAACGTGGCGGCTCTGCCCTCCGTCGCGATGTCGCCCTCGTAGCCGATCGTCGGTCGCCAGGTGTTGAGCGACAACCGTTTCTCCGTCACCGGGGACAGCCCGCCGGACGCGTCGCGGGCCTGGACCCGCAGCAGGCTCTGGTCAGCCGAGGTGAACTCGATCGGCAGCGTGGCGGTTCCGTCGGCGTTCGCCTTGACCGTCCACTTCGTACTCTCGGCACTCGCGAACCAGTAGTCGTACTCGACGACGTCCGGCATTCTCGGGGTTGCCGTGTACGTGGCCGAGGTGCCCAGGTCGACGTTCGCGGGCCCGCTTACCACCGGTGACGCATCGACGAGGAATCGGTACTCCCGTTCCGGCGTCGTTACGCCCGAGGTGTCGGTGCTGCGCACGAACAGCACGTGATCACCACCGGTGGCCGGCGTGATCGTCACCTCGGCGACGCCGTCCTGGCCGGCCGTGACCGTGGCCGACGCGCCGTCGTCCAGCCGGTAGTCATACGTCACGACGTTCGGCATCCCCGGCGCGAACCGGAACACGCCCGGCACGCCGATGCCGCCGTCCGGGCCGCCTTGCGGCGGGTAGCGGTCGGACGTGACCGTCGGCCGCGTCTCCTTGACGAGGAATGAGTAGTAGGTGCTGCCCGAGAGGTTGCCCGCCCGGTCCCACGCCCGCACGATCACCGACTGCCAGCCGTTGGCCGTTGGCGTGAAGCTGACGGTGGCCGTGCCGTCGGGGCCTGCGGCGATCTCACGCGTGTTCGCGCCGAAGCTGTAGTCGTACCGCACGACGTCGGTGGAACCGTTGGGGGAGAAGGTGAACTCGCCGGCCACACCGACCCCGCCGCCCTCGACGCCCGCCGGGTACGTCGCGGAGACGACGGCAGGCGCGTTCGGATCCGTGCGGTCGACGGTGAACCGGCACGGGCCCACCGTGGACGACTTCGCACCCCAGCTGTCCTGCGCGTACACCTCCCACGCGTAGGTGCCGTCGGCGAGGTCCGAGGTGTCCGGGTACGCCGCGGCGGGGTTGCCCGACCCGGCACCCGTGTGCCGTTGCGACGGGTCCGCCACTGGCCACCACGTGAACTGCTCGGACGTGAAGTCGCCGTCCGGGTCGGATACCTGTGCACTCAGCTCCAGCTGGCCGCTCACCAGTGCCCCGGTGCCGTCCTTGGCACAGGGTTCGTCGTTGGTGCGGAGGTCGGTCGGCGCCGCGGGCGGCGCGTTGTTGACCACCCGCAGCGTTGCCGGGGCCTCGATCAGCCGATAGAACGCCGGGTCCGCCTCGTGGGCTTCGGCGACGCGGAAGCCCAGCGTGAGGTGACGGTCCTTGTGGTCGACCGCGTCCCGCACCGCAGAGGTGACGTCGAACTTGGCGTCGTTGTCGATGCAGGTGCTGTCGGCGCCCCTGGCGGCTACCCGTGTCCGCTCCGCCGGGCGGTTCTGCCAGGTCGACTGCTTGGTGTAGGCGGAGGTCCGCCACACCTCGGTGGCGCGGCTGTCGCAGTCGACGTAGTGCGTCTCGCCGGCCGAAAGCAGCACTGTCGTGAACGGAACACCTCGCAACGAACTCAGGTCGAAATTCACGTACGAGCGTTGAAGGTGCGGTGTGGTGTCCCAGGTGCCGATCGGCAAGTTGCCGGACGGCTTGAAATTGGCGGTGGTCGGTGTCGCTGAGTCGACGTAACCCCAGGACGTCGCGGACAGTGTCACCTCGGAACGCTGTTGACCAGTGGTTTCCGCTGCCGCCATCGCGCCATCGGTGACGGTGAGCCCGATCGTGAGCGCGACGGCGAGCAACGTCAGTGATCTTCGTAAGGTCATGCTGGCCCTTCCCCTGTTGCAGGCATGCACGACCTACACGCCTGAAGGGGAGGATTGGTTGCACCACGCGAAGCCGAGTCGCGGTACGGGATCCGGTACGCGGCGCCGTCCTACACCTGCCTGGACTCCGGCGTGTACATCCACGGGAGGCCGGCGGATTGCGGATCTGCTGGGCGGGGACCGCGCTGTGGACCGTGATAAAGCTGATGCGCTGAACGGGCAGTGAGCCGTTCGCGAGAACGGCCCACCCTGTCGCTGCCACGTCTCCCTGGCGATGAGTTGGTCGATCTGCGGAACGTCCTGCGTGACCGCTCCAGGGGATGATCCTCTCCGCGCAGCTCGCCGCGGCGACCGGTCCTGCGGGAACCGTCGGCCAGCTGCAGGCGATCGACGCGAGTGGGCAAGTTTCCTCCCAAGTAGATCCACTGTGGACAATCAGGCTGGCCCACCGGGCCTCCGGCGATCTATGTTGAGTTTTCCAGACCGGAGGAGTCGTGATGGCGGAGCGCACCAAGTACATCCTGGACGAAGCCGATCTCCCGACGCAGTGGTACAACGTGGTGTCCGATCTGCCGGAGCCGCCGCCCCCGCCGTTGCACCCGGGGACGCGTGAGCCGGTGGGGCCGGAGGATCTCGCGCCGCTGTTTCCGCAGGCGTTGATCGCGCAGGAGGTGTCCACCGAGCGGTACGTGGACATTCCCGAGGAGGTCCGCGAGGTCTACCGCCTGTGGCGCCCCTCGCCGCTGTACCGCGCGAGAAGGCTGGAAAAAGCGCTGGGCACGCCGGCGCGCATCTACTACAAGTACGAAGGCGTCAGCCCGGTCGGGTCGCACAAGCCGAACACCGCGGTGCCGCAGGCGTTCTACAACGCCGCGGAGGGCGTCACGCGCCTGACGACCGAGACGGGCGCCGGCCAGTGGGGCAGTGCGCTGGCGTTCGCGTGCGCGCAGTACGGGCTCGAGTGCGAGGTGTGGCAGGTCCGCGCCTCCTACGACCAGAAGCCCTACCGCAAGCTGATGATGGAGACGTTCGGCGCGACCGTGCACCCGAGCCCGTCGGCGCTGACCGAGTCCGGGCGGAAGATCCTCGCCGACGACCCGGACTCCCCGGGCAGCCTCGGCATCGCGATCAGCGAGGCCGTGGAGCAGGCCGCGGCCGACCCGAACGCGCGGTACGCGCTCGGCAGCGTGCTCAACCACGTGCTGATGCACCAGACGGTGATCGGCGAGGAAGCACTCAAGCAGTTCGAGCTCGCGGGCGACACGCCGGACCTCCTCGTCGGCTGCACCGGCGGCGGCTCCAACTTCGGCGGGCTCGCGTTCCCGTTCCTGCGCGAGAAGCTGGCGGGCCGGATGAACCCGGTGATCCGCGCCGTCGAGCCGGCAGCGTGCCCGACCCTCACGCGCGGCACGTACGCGTACGACTTCGGCGACACGGCCGGCCTCACCCCGCTGCTGAAGATGCACACGCTCGGCCACGGCTTCATCCCCGACCCGATCCACGCGGGCGGCCTGCGCTACCACGGGATGTCGCCGCTCATCTCGCACATCTACGAGCTGGGCCTCATCGAGGCGCTCGCCGTCGGGCAGCAGGAGTGCTTCGCCGCGGGGGTGCGCTTCGCCCGGGCGGAGGGCATCATCCCGGCGCCCGAGCCGACGCACGCGCTGGCCGCGTGCATCCAGGAAGCGTTGCGCTGCAAGGAAACCGGGGAAGAGAAGGTGATCCTCACGGCGCTGTGCGGGCACGCGCACCTCGACCTGCCCGCGTATGGCGCCTACCTCTCGGGCGAGATGGTGGACAACGAGCTGTCCGACGACGTGCTCGCCGCTTCCCTGGCCGAGTTGCCGTGAAACGGCGGGCCGCCCGGACCCGCGGCCCGTCGTTCACCGCTCCTTGGACACGGTCGCCAGCAACTCGGGGCCTTGCGCGGCGAGCCGTCGCTGCGCAAGGCCGCCCCACCACCACGCCAGCACGGCGCCGACCACGATCCCGACCGGCACGCCGAGCCACTGCAGCACCGGCGAGCCGAGCACCGCGCCCGCGACGCACAGCGCGAGCACCGGCAGCGCCCCGGCGGCGACCAGCAGCATCGTCGCGAACATCTGCAGCAGCCGCGCACAGCCCGGGCGGCCGCCGGACGACCACGGGCTCGAGCTCTTGCGCTGGTCGGGCAGCGGGTAGGCGAGGAACACCGACTGCAGCATCAGCACGCTCGCCCCGCCACCCAGCAGCGCCGGCACCAGGCCGAACACCCACGGATACGCGCCGGTCTCGCCGACCGCACCCGGCAGGACGGCGGCCAGCAGCAACGCCACCGGCGCCACGATCAACGCCCACGCCAGCTGCCGGCCCCGGACGTCGGCGCGTTCGGCACCGGGCACGGTGAGCGTGTGCCACAGCGCGCTGCCGTCGAAGCCGTAGAGGTTGCCCGACTGCATGCACGCGAAGAACACCACCGCGACGCCGAGATAGGGCACGATCGCCGGCCGCCCGCCGCCGGACAGCGCCGGCAGGACCGTGACCACGACCCCGACGATCAGCGTCGACAGCAGGGCGACGCGCCGGCGGGCGTCGCGCCACCACGTGAACAACTCCTTGCGCGCCACGGCACCCACAGGAGTCGCGGGCAGCAGGCTGCGGCGCACGCGCGCGCCCTCGGCCCGCACCTTCGTGCGCGACGCGCCGCGGAACGACGGGCTGGTCACCTGCCGCGCGAGCAGTGCACCCCACGCCGCGAGCAGCACGGCGATCAGCGCGAGCATCGCGACCAGCAGCCCGAGCGCCGTGCCCCACCCGCCGGTGCCGGCCGCGTGCACGGCGACCGTGCCCCAGCCGGACGGCAGCACGTGCATCACGTTCACGAAGCCCGGCACGCTGCCGTTGATGATCGCGGGGCCGAGGCTGTTGATCGCCAGGTTCACGCCGACTCCGGACAGACCGGTCAGCGCGACCAGGATGATGCCCAGCTCCTTGCCCTTGCGCGACGTCAGCAGCGCGCCGAGCGCCGCCATCACCACGCGGTAGAGCAGCACCACGAACGCCAGCTGCAGCACCGTGAACACGAGCCCGACCAGCGCCGCGCCCGCGCCGAGGCGCAGGCCGTAGAAGAACAGGCCGAGGAACGCGACCAGGCTGACCATCGTCGTCACGCCGACGAAGCTCGCGGCCAGCAGCCCGACGGCGAGCTTGCGCCGGCCGATCGGCAGCAGTGCGAAGTGCTCGGGGCGCAGCGTGTCGTCCCCACCGCCGGTGGCGATGGGGGCGAGCACCCAGCCGGCCGCCCACCCCGCGTAGATCGTGGTCAGCAGGTCGACGGTGATGCCACCGCCGCCGCGGATCGGCACGAGGGCCAGCACGATCGTCAGCACGGCGGCCGTCAGCCCGATCACCCCGCCGACGACCATGCCCGCGACGCGGCTGCCGCGCAGGGAATTGCGCAGGACGCGCAGCTTCAGTCGGACGAGGACGCCAACCACGACAGTCCTTCCGCTCCGCCGGTGCGCCCGCCCACGATGTGCACGAACGCGTCTTCCAGGCTCCCGCCGCCCCGCACGTCGTCGACGGCGCCCGCCGCGACCACCCGCCCTCGCGTGATCACCGCGACGTGGCTGCACAGCTGCTCGACCAGCGCCATCACGTGGCTCGAGAGCACCACCGCGCCACCCGAGCCGACGAACCGCTGCAGGATCGTCCGGATCGTCGACGCCGACACCGGGTCCACCGCCTCGAACGGCTCGTCCAGCACCAGCAGCCGCGGCCCGTGCAGCAGCGCCATCGCGAGCCCGATCTTCTTGCGCATGCCCGCGGAGTAGTCGATCACGAGCGTGCGCTCGGCCTCCAGCAGCTCCAGCACGCCCAGCAGCTCCTGCGCCCGCGCCGCCACCGTGTCGGGCGGCAGGCCCCGCAGAAGTCCCATGTACGTCAACAGCTCGCGGCCCGTGAGGCGCTCCGGAATGGACAGTCCGTCCGGAAGCACCCCGATCAGGCTTTTCGCCCGCTCCGGCTCCCGCCACACGTCCACGCCGAACACGTTCGCCTGCCCCTGGTCCGGCCGCAGCAACCCCACCGCCATCGACAGCGACGTCGTCTTGCCCGCACCGTTCGGCCCCACGAGCCCGAAGAACGAGCCCCGCGGAACCTCCAGGGTGACGCTGTCGACGGCGAGCGTGGTGCCGAACCGTTTGGTGAGCCCGTACAGGCCCATTGCGGCGTCCGCGCCGTTCTCGGCCACGAGTGCCCCCTTCCGTGGTCTGGAAGGGGAGATTACGCGGATCGGGGGAGGTGTGCGCGGTGTTTGCGGGGTGTTGGTGAGTTGCGGAAGGCGCGGGGTTGGGGTGGGTTGCGGGGTGGTTACGGTCGGTGACGTTCGGGGTGTTCCGCGTTCATCCCGCGCCCGGTGGGCGATACGTTGACCTTGTCATCAGGCGGCACGACTCGGAGGTTCGCTTGCCGGACAAGCGCCCCGTCGGCGACGCGCTCGCCATCGCTCACGGTCTGGTTGCCGGTGCCGGGCCGGCCGGCCCGCCGGTGCCGGCTCTTGTCGAGCTGGCCCGCAGGTTCTTCGCGACGCAGTTCGATGTCCCCGCCGGCCAGGACGCGGACGGACTTCTCTTCCAGTACGGGAAAGCCGGCTGGCTGTCATCGCCCACGCTGGTCGTCGGCATGGTGCGGCAGTTGGAGGTTCTCGACGCGGCCGGGGCGCACGAGGCTTGTTCGCAGGTGCAGTTCGAGTACAGATATGACCTGGATCGCGACCTCGAGTCCGCTGGGGGATTTTCGGAATGGTGGTTTCCCGATGATGGGACGCCCCTCGAAAGCTGGCTGGACACCGTCTCGAGGTCACCCATCGGTGATCTTCTCGCGAGCAGGGAGCCAAGAGAATTCCTGGTCTGGCACGATCGCGTGTGACCGTGGATCTCAGGTGTGTTGGTGGCCAGTTCGCCAGCCGTGAGTGATCTTCGGCCGCCTGAGTCAGAGCCGTGTGGCGAACGTCTTCGCGAACGTGTGCACATCACCGGGCCAGCGAGCGGACACGTAGTTCCCGTCCTCGACCACGAACGCCGGGCGTGAGTCCTCCATCGAGTCGCGGGCGCGGCCGCTCGCCTGGACCCGGTCCGTCGTGTCGCGGAAGTGCTCCGGGCGCGCGAGGGCGCGGGTGACCTCCTGCTGCACCGACATGTACCCCGCGGGCTGCCCGGGCTCCTCGCGGTAGGTGCGGTAGTAGTCCGGGTCCCAGAACCGGGTCCGGCGTGCCAGCTGCCACGCCGTGCGTTCCAGTTGCCAGGTCAGGGCAGTGGTCGTGCGGCCGTGCAGGACCGAGCGGCCGGTGGCCGGGTCGATGCTGCGGGCGGCGAGCAGCACGCCGTGGCAGATGGCGCCGACCGGGAGGTCGCGCTGGAACGCGGAGACGACCACGTCCTGAAGCACGGGGCTTTCGAGATAGGAACGCATCCCGCGCGCGCGGTGCCCGCCCGGGAGCAGGAGGCCGTCGAAGTCGTCGAGGTTGATGTCGGCCCAGCGGATCGGGGTGCGCCACGCCGGGTCGGCGAGCAAAGCGGCGTGCGCCGAGCGCGCGGCCGAATCGGCGCGCAGCACGCGGCCGACGGCGGTGAGCTTCCGCAGGCCCGGCACGCGGCTCCACAGGTCGAGGCCCTCGCCGGTGACCATGAGCTCGTCGCAGGTCGCCTGCGCGCCCTCGGGAGTCGCGAAGACGACGGTGTGCCCGTCGAGCATCGCCCGGCTGACGGCCACTTCGGACGGGTCCGAGTCCTGCGCCGGGACGGGGATCAGCACTGTCGCCAAGTCATCCTCCTGAAGCTCAGTCAGAAGGATGCCAGCCCACGATCTTCAGGTCGAAGCGCGTCAGTCGACCTGCGCCGAGCTGACGTACCAGGAGCCCGACTCGACGTCGATGGGCTCGTCGACCCAAGGCTGCACGATGTCGGCGATCTCCGCCGTCATCCGCCACACGTGCATGATCCAGCCGTCGGGCGTCATGTCGACCTGTCCGCGCAACGGCTCGACGACCTCCGCCGGCAGATCCCACTCCCGTTCGAGGAGTTCGTCCGCGCCGAACTTCTCCACCATGTTGACCACAAGCACCTAAGCCCCGCAGGTGATCTTCGGCTGCGGGTTGTACCGCACCGTCCGCGTGTGGCGCGAGACTTCCCGCCCCGTGGCCGCGTCCTTCAGCACGCGCGTATCCGTAGTCGTGAACCCAGGGGCCCCATTGGACGCGTGGCAGTTCTCCGCCGGACCCGGCTTGGTCGGCTGCGGAGTCGGATTGGTCCGCTCCCCGGGGATCGACTCCACCGAGTACCGCTTCGTGCCCCACAGCTTCACCGTCAACGACGAAGGCGACCAAATCGTCTGAACGGCGATCCCCGTCGACGAGTCGTTGGTGAACTTCAGATCGATCACGCTCGACCCGTTGGGGTTCTGGAACACTGTCGCCTCACGAGCCGCCGGGTAGCGGCTGATGTAGTAGCTGTGCTCCTTGTGCCCCGCGTCCTTCATGCCCGCGAAGTACGCCGCGTTGTACAGGGTCGTCGCGAACTGCGAGATGCCACCGCCGACCTCGCGGGCCGGGGCGCCGTTTTCGATGACGCCGGCCTCGACGTAACCCTGGGGTTTGCCGCGGGGGCCGGTGAAGCCGTTGAGGCTGAAGGTCTCGCCGGGCTTCACGATGGCGCCGTTCACTTTCTGGGCGACGACGCGGATGTTGACGCCCGAGTCGGGCGCGAAGCCGCCGGTGGTGAACTCGCCGACGACCTCCTTCACGCCCAGCGCGTCGGCCTGCTCGGTCGTCACCTTGGCCGGGCTGTTCTTGTACACGGCCTTGAGCGAACGACCGTCGGCGCGCTTCAGCACGTCCGGCAGCGGCTTCAGGCTCGGCTCCCAGTCGACGGTCTTCCCGTCCACCGAAGGCTCGACGGTCGGCTTCCCGCCGCTGAACCCGATGGTCGCCTCCTTGCCCTCCTTCTCGGTGGACTTCAGCTGCGGGCCGGCGACCGAGACGAGCTTCTTCTGGTCCACCACCGGCACCAGCCCGCCGCCGTCGGCGGGCGCGAAAGTCAGCGCCGCGGCGATGTCACGCGGCTCCAGCACAGCCGAGGCGCCCTCACCCTCGATCGTCACCGGCGCAGCCACCGCGGGACGAGCGAACTGCTCCAGCGCCGCCTGCACCCCGGCGGCAGTGATCCGCACCGGCGCCGGCACCACGGGCAAAGCCAGTTCGGACCCGGACGCCCACTGGCTCAGCACCGCGGCCTTCGCCGCGGCGACATCGAGCTTCTGCCCCGGCTGCGGCGCCACGGCGACCGGTGTGGTGCCGTCGAACCGCACCGTGCCCTCCACCGCGGCCCGATCCACCCGCCCGCGCAGGTCCTCCAGCGCCGGGTCCAGCCGGTCGCCCTCGGCGTGCGAGACGACGCCGATCTCGTGCGCCGAGAAGAACGACGCCAGCCGCGTGAACGGGTTCAGCGGCTGGTCACCGGCCTCGTCCAGCGTTGCGGACCAGTCGAGGCGCAGGCCCGCCAGCGTCGGCGACAAGGTGGTCCGGGCCGCACCCGCGGTCACCGTCAGCGGCCGCGTCAGCCGCGGCTCGATGAGGCCCCGAAGCTCCCGCTCGGCCACCGGCCGGTCGAGGCCGCCGACGTCGACGCCCGCCACCGTGGTCCCGCGTGGCACGCTGCCCTGGCTGGTGAGCAGGTCGATCAGGTACACGACCAGCAGCGCGGCGAGCACGCCGCCGGAGATCCACAGGGTCCTGCGCAGCCGAGGGCGCGATTCGGGCTCGGCATCCGATGAGCCGACCGCCGGCAGCACGACCGTCTGCTCGTCCTCGGACTCCGGCCAGCGCGGTTCGTACGGCACCTGTTCGACCCTCCGTTTGCTGCGTCCCGCGCCACAGCGTACGGCCTGAGCCGGACATGCCGGACTAGTGCCCCTTGCGGAACAAACCGGTCAGCGTGCGTCGGGCTCCGGGTTGGCGCCGGCACGCGCGAGGAAGTCGAAGTCGCAGCCCTCGTCGGCCTGGGTGATGTGCTCGGCGTACAGGGCACCGTAACCGCGTTCGAAGCGCGGCGCAGGCTCGAGCCAATCCGCCCGCCGGCGCGCCAGCTCGTCGTCGGGCACCTCCAGCCGCAACGCGCGGGCGGGCACGTCGAGCGTGATCAGGTCGCCGTCGCGGACCAGGGCGAGCGGGCCGCCGACGTGCGATTCCGGGGCGACGTGCAGCACGCAGGCGCCGTAGGAGGTGCCGCTCATGCGCGCGTCGGAGATCCGCACCATGTCGCGCACGCCCTGGGCGAGCAGGTGGTCGGGGATCGGCAGCATGCCGTACTCGGGCATGCCCGGGCCGCCGAGCGGGCCGGAGCCGCGCAGCACCAGCACGGAGTCGGCCGTGATGCCGAGCGCCGGGTCGTTGATGCGCTTCTTGAGGTCGGCGTAGTCGTCGAACACGACCGCGGGCCCGGTGTGGGTGAGCAGCTCCGGAGTGGCGGCGATGTGCTTGATCACCGCGCCCGACGGCGCCAGGTTGCCGTGCAGCACGGCGACGCCGCCTTCGGCCGCCAGCGGGTTGTCGCGCGGGCGGATCACGTCGTCGTTGTGCACGCGCGCGGTTGTCAGAGTCTCGCCCAGGGTGCGGCCGGACACGGTGAGCCGGTCGGTGTGCAGCAGGTCCGTCAGCCGCGACAGCAGCCCGGGCAGGCCGCCCGCGTAGTAGAAGTCCTCCATCAGCCACGCGCCGCCCGGGCGGATGTTGGCCAGCACGGGCACGCGGCGCGCGATCTCGTCGAAGTCGGCCAGGCTCAGCGACAGGCCGCTGCGCCCGGCCATCGCGATCAGGTGGATCACGGCGTTGGTCGAGCCGCCGAGCGCCAGCACGGTGGTGATGGCGTCGGCGTACGCGCGCTCGTCGAGGACCTTCGTGATCGTGAGGTCCTCCCACACCATGTCCACGATCCGCGCGCCGCTGGCCGCCGCCATCCGGTGGTGCGCCGAGTCCACGGCCGGGATCGACGCCGCCCCCGGCAGCGTCACGCCGAGGACCTCCGCGGCCGAGGTCATGGTCGAGGCCGTGCCCATCGTCATGCAGTGGCCGGGGGAGCGGGCCAGACCGCGTTCCAGCTCGGCCAGCTCCTCGTCACCGATGGTGCCGGCGCGGCGCTCGTCCCAGTACTTCCACATGTCCGTGCCGCTGCCCAGCACCTCGTTGCGCCAGTGGCCCCGCAGCATCGGGCCGGCCGGCACGAAGATCGCCGGCAACCCGGCGCTCGCCGCGCCCATCAGCAACGCGGGCGTGGTCTTGTCGCAGCCGCCCATCAGCACCGCGCCGTCGACGGGGTAGGAGCGCAGGATCTCCTCGGTCTCCATCGCCAGCAGGTTGCGGTAGAGCATGGGCGTGGGCTTCTGGTACGTCTCCGACAGCGTCGCCACCGGGAACTCCAGCGGGAACCCGCCCGCCTGCCACACGCCGCGCTTCACCTGTTCGGCGCGTTCGCGCAGGTGCATGTGGCACGGGTTGATGTCGCTCCACGTGTTGAGCACGGCGATCACCGGCTTGCCCTGGTGTTCCCCGGGCTCGTAACCGAGCTGGCGGGCCCGCGCGCGGTGGCTGAAGTTGCGCAGCTCGTCGCCCCCGAACCAGCGGTGGCTGCGCAGGTCCTCCGGTGTTTTCATGGCCGGGCCGCCTTTCGTCGCTACGGGCAGTATGGCATCTGATATATGATCACAGTCCGCCACGCGGGTCGCGGGCACCGTCCGCGCCCGCCTGGTTGAATGTCGGTCTGTTCACCGCGGCAGACCGCGCGAGCCTGGAGTGTCCGATGCCACCGACGTTCAGCCTGCCCGCCTCGCGGACCGAAGTGGTCCTGGAGGAGATCCGGCGCGGCATCCTGACCCGCGAGCTGCTCCCGGGCCAGCCGCTGGTGGAGGCGGAGCTGGCGCAGCGGCTCGGGGTGTCGAAGACGCCGGTGCGCGAGGCGCTGAAGGTGCTGTCGAACTCCGGGCTGGTCACGTTCAGCCCGTACCGCGGCGCTTCGGTGTGTGTGGTCGACGCGGAGCTCGCGCGTTCGGTGTACGACGTGCGCATGGTGCTCGAACCCGAGGCGCTGCGCCGTTCGGTGGCGGCCGGGGCGTCGTTCGACGACGCCGCCGAAGCGCTGAAGGAGGCGCAGGCGGCGCTCGCGGACAAGGACCACACCGCGCTCAGCCTGCTCAACCGCCGGTTCCACGGCGCGCTCTACGCCGGGTGCGGCAACCCGCTGATGGTCTCGATGCTCGACGACCTCAAGGACCGCGCCGCGCTCATCACCGTGGTCGGCTGGGACACGAACCCCAGCTGGCGCAAGGAGTGGAGCGAGCACAAGGCCGTGCTCGCCGCCGCGAAGAAGGGCGACGCCGAGGGTGCGGCCGAGTTGCTGCGCAAGCACATCGGCGCGTTCCTCGATCGGGTGCTGGCCGCGATCCCCGAAGAGGGGGCGTAACACCGTGCGGCTGCTGCTCGTCGCGGACACCCACCTGCCCAAGCGCGCCAAGGAGCTGCCCGACGAGGTCTGGGCCGAGGTGGAGCGGGCCGACGTCGTGGTGCACGCCGGTGACTGGGTGGATCTCGACGCGTTCGACGAGCTCGCCGTGGCCAGCAAACGGCTCATCGCGGTCTACGGCAACAACGACGGACCCGAGCTGCGCGAGTGGCTGCCGGAGGTCGCCCGCGTCACGCTCGGTGGCGTGCGTCTGGCCGTGATCCACGAAACGGGCGACGCGAAGGGCCGCGAAGCGCGTTGCGACGCGCAGTTCCCCGACACCGACGTGCTCGTGTTCGGCCACAGCCACATCCCGTGGGACACCGTGACGCCCGGCGGCCTGCGCCTGCTCAACCCCGGCTCGCCCACCGACCGGCGCCGGCAGGAGTTCTGCACCTACACCACCGCCGAGATCCACGCCGGGAAACTCACCGACGTCGAGCTCCACGAGCTGCCCCGGCGCTCCTGAGCGGGTAAACAGGACGCATGGACCCGGCACGCGCACTGCGCGACATCGCGTTCCAGCTCGAACGCGCGGCTGAGCCGACCTACCGCGTCCGCGCCTTCCGGCAGGCCGCGGCGGTCGTCGACCACCTGTCTCAAGAAGAGCTCGAGAGCCGCGTGCGCTCGGGCACGCTGCAGGCGCTCAAGGGCATCGGCAAGGCGACGGCCGGGGTCATCGAGGACGCGTGGCTCGGCCGCGTGCCCGCGTACGCGGCGAAGGTCGCCGAAGCCGATCTGCCCGACGGCGGCGAACTGCGCGCCGCGCTGCGCGGCGACTGCCACACGCACTCCGACTGGTCCGACGGCGGCAGCCCCATCCAGGAGATGGCCGAGGCCGCGCGCGACCTCGGCCACGAGTGGATCGTGCTCACCGACCACTCGCCGCGCCTGACCGTGGCCAACGGCCTTTCGCCCGAGCGGCTGCGCAAGCAGATGGACGAGGTCGCGCGCGTCAACGAAGAGCTCGCCCCGTTCCGGCTGCTGCACGGCATCGAGGTCGACATCCTCGACGACGGCGCGCTCGACCAGCGTCCGGACTTGCTGGAGCGGCTGGATTTCGTGGTCGCCAGCGTGCATTCGAAGCTGCGCATGCCCTCGCGGGAGCTGACGCCGCGGCTGCTGGCGGCCGTCGCGAACCCGCACGTGCGCGTGCTGGGCCACTGCACCGGCCGGCTCGTGCGCGGACCGCGGGCGCGGCCGCCGTCGACGTTCGACGCCGAGAAGGTGTTCACCGCCTGCCGGGAAAACGGCGTGGCGGTGGAGATCAACTCGCGCCCGGAGCGGCTCGACCCGCCCATGCCGTTGCTGCGGATGGCCGTGGAGCTGGGCTGCGAGTTCGCCATCGACAGCGACGCGCACGCCCCCGGCCAGCTCGACTGGCAGGTCTACGGGTGCGCGCGCGCCGAAAAGGTCGGTCTCACGGCGGACCGCGTGATCAACACCCGCCCCGCCGACGAGCTCGTCTAGTCTACTGTGGACTGATCCCGATGTTGATCACCGGGTGGCCGGCCGGGTCGAGCCAGCGCATCACGGCGTCGAGGTCAGCGCCCGGGATGGACACGCAGCCCGCCGTCGGTTTGCCCGCCGAGACGTGCAGGAAGAACGCCGAACCCTTGCCCGGCACCGCGGGCGAGCGGTTGTAGTCGATCACGGTGGCGTGGTCGTAGACGGGGCCGGCCTTGCCGAGGTCCTCGCCGGCCGCCTCGTCGAACGGGCAGGTGCCGGGCGCGCACGAGTAGTGCGTGTTGTAGTAGGGCGACTTGACGTCGGAGACCCACCAGTCGTGGTCGGTGACCTGGCGGTAGGGCAGCCGGGTGCCGTTGGTGGGCTGGATGCCGAACGCTTCGGTGAGGGTCCAGACGCCGGCAGGAGTGTGCGACGTCGTTTCGCTCGCTTCGCCGATGCCTTGCGTGCCGACGAACGCCGGGAACGGCCCGAGGGCCCGGACCCAGTGGGAACCCTTGCGCTGCCACGCGATCAGCGTCGCGGTGGTCGACGACGGGTCCGGCGCGGTGACCGTGACCATCTGTCCGGCGGAACCGTGGTAGGCCAGCGGGGGATCCTGCGCCGGATTCTGCTCGGGTGAAGCCGGTGCGACGGTGGCGAGCGTACCCAGCGCGACGCAGACGAGCGTCCCCAGAACGGTTCTCATGGGGCGCGAGCTTACGGCAAGAACCCGGGCCGCCGCAGGGAAATCGGCGACCCGGGTTCTTGCTCAGTTGATCTGGTAGGAGTCGCCGTAGACCTTCCACTTCAGGGGCGTGTGGAGGTCGAGGTTGCCCGCGTTGAGGAACACGAGCTGTTCGGTGTCCACGCGCGAGGTGTCGGCGTGGGCTTCTTCCTGCTTCATGATCACCTTGCGGGCGTCGAGGAACGCCTTGAGGTAGGTGGTCTCGTTGCCGCCCTGGGACGGCGGCTTGGCCTTCTTGATGGCGGAGTTGCGGATGCCGCCGAAGCTGTCGGAGCTGTTGCCCGGGCCGTGCATCACGATGGCGTCGTAGTAGATGAACTGGCCCAGTGCGCCGAGACCGTCGGACTTCGCCTGGTTCACCGACGGGTTGAAGTACACGCGGTCACGCTCGCTGTTCTGCGCGGCCTGGAACTGCGACGTCTTCGCCGCGGCCTTCCACGCATCCACGAACGCCTGGCCGAGGCCGGAGTGGGAGTCGGAGCCGTTGACGTTCCGCAGCGCCGGCAGGTACTTCGCGAGCGGGTTGTTCGGTACGGAGTTGGTGTAGGCCTGCACGAGCTCGAGCATGTCGCCGGTGCCCGAGCAGAAGCCGATGATGCCGGCGGTGTAGCCGCGGCCGTCGCCGATGTCCTCGATGTAGCTGTACTGAGCCTTCCAGTCGAGGCTCGAGTTCTCCGCACTGGACACCAGCTGCATCGCGATGTCCTTCTTCTCCGGTGAGGCGAGGTCGCCGCCGGAGGCGAGGATGGAGGCTGCACTGCTGAGGGACGCGGGGTTCGCGGCGGCCGTGGAGAGGGCGGGGGTGGCCAGGACGACGGTGAGGGCCGACGCCACGGTGAGACCGGCAACCAGGGCAGGCCGCATCGTCTTGCGCATGGGGGGAATTCCCTTTCCGCAGAATTGCCAGGGCACGGCCCTGGCAGGTGGGCAAGGCGGACGAAGCCGCGATTTCCCTGACACGCCAGGGAAAACCCGACTCCGGTGCTGCTGCGGCGTAGCGCAACGATAACCGCGCGTGACCCCAGCGGCAAGGGGTAGATCGAGTTTTCGCCGACGGCGGGAGTTGCTGCCCGGAGGGCGGTACAGGGTTCCGGTGACCGGGAAACCGTTTTGCCCGGCGTAAAATAGGTGTCGGCGCGCTGTGGTGAATCCTTTGTCGACCCCAGTGAGTCCACAAAGGACTTAGGCTACAAAGTCTTGAACGACATCCCTGCCCGCATCAGGCGTTCGATCAAAGCATCACCCATCGCCGTCGCCGTGGTGACCTGGCCAGCGGTCGCGGGAATGTCGTCGAAAGCCAGGCACAGGGCGGATTCCGCGAGCATCTTCGCGGTCTCGTCGTAGCCGGGGTCGCCGCCCGAGACTTCGGTGGTGACGTGCCGGCCGCCGCCTGAGCCGGTGAAGCGGACGGAGAACCAGGACTTCGCGCGGCGCGCCGGGCTCGGTCCCTGGCCCGGGGTGAGGAGCTTCGACAGCGCGTCGCGCGCGGGGGCGAGCTGGGCGGCGGCGAACAGTGCGCCGGCGCCCGCTGTCGCGGCCGCCACCGAAGGCAGGCCGGCGAAGGCCGCGAAGTGGCGGTAGCGGAAGTCCGGGCCGTAGCGGGCGGAGGCCCGCGCCGAGTGGGCCACGACCTGCGGGTCGATCGTCGGCAGCGGGACGGCCCACTGGCCGGTGCCGGGCACGCGGTGCGGGCTGCCGATCGGAACCCGGACCCGCCGGCCGGGCGGCTGCGGCTCAGCCGCGGCGCGCACCTTGGCCACGCGGTTGGCGGCGGCCTGGCGGGAGAACGCCGTCATCGCCGTGAGGAAGGTGCCACCCGAGGGCAGGGCGCCGACGCGGACGTAGCCGTCGACCTGCAGCGGGACGTCCTCCGGCAGCTGCCGGACGGTGTACCAGGCGCCGAGGTCGTGGGGGATCGAGTCGAAGCCGCAGCTGTGCACGAGCCGGGCGCCCGTCTCGGCGGCCTTCGCGTGGTGGGCGAGGTACATGCGGTCGACGAACTCCGGCTCGCCGGTGAGGTCGACGTAGTCCGTACCCTCGGCGGCGCACGCGGCGACCAGCGGCTCGCCGTAGTGCAGGTACGGGCCGACGGTCGTGGCGACGACCTTGGCCGACGCGGCGACCGCCCGCAGCGAGTCGGGGTCCGCGATGTCGGCGCTGAGCAGCGGCAACGTGCCCAGCCGCTCGTCGACGGCCGTCAGCCGGGTGCGCAGGTCCTCGAGCTTGGCGCGGTTGCGGCCCGCGAGCGCCCAGCGGCAGCCGGGCGGGGCGGAGCGCGCGAGGTACTCCGCCGTGAGCGTGCCGGTGAAGCCGGTGGCGCCGAACAGCACCAGGTCGTAGTCGGCCATGCGCGTGCCTCCCGAAGGTCCGGGTCCGAGGTTACCGCCGGGTCACTTCGGGGCCGGAATCTCCGCCCGTCCGGCGTGGTTGAGCACGGTGTGACGGACTTCGGGCGGGACATCTCGACGGGTTACTTCCTGGTGCCGAACGCGGCCGACGCCCTGGTCGAGCACGCGCGCGAGCTGGAGCGGACGGGGTTCGAGCACCTCGCCGTGCAGGACCACCCGTACCAGCGCCGGTACGTGGAGACGTTCTCCCTCATGGGCGTGCTGCTCGGCGCGACGACGAAGATCCGGGTGTTCCCCGACGTCGCCAACCTGCCGCTGCGCAACCCCGCTGTGCTCGCGAAGGCCGCCGCCAGCCTCGACCTGCTCTCGGGCGGCCGCTTCGACCTCGCCGTGGGCGCCGGCGCGTTCTGGGACGCGATCGTCGCCTACGGCGGCCCGCGCCGCACCCCAGGCGACGCGCTCGCCGCCGAGGAGGAAGCGATCACCGTCATCCGGAAGATCTGGAGCGGCGACCACAACCTCCGCTTCGACGGCCGCTTCCACTCCCTGGCCGGCGCGCACTCCGGCCCCGTGCCGGCGCGTCCGATCGGCCTGTGGCTCGGCTCGTACGGCCCCCGCGCGCTGCGCCTCACCGGCCGTCTGGCCGACGGCTGGGTCGTCAGCCTCCGCGACGACCCCGCCGAAGCCCTCCGCATGGCCGCGGCCGTCGACGCGGCCGCCGTCGACGCCGGCCGCGACCCGGCCTCGATCCGCCGCGTCCTCAACGTCGGCGCCACCCCGACCGCCCCGGAACTCGCCGACTTCGCCCTCGCCGGCGGCTTCGACACCTTCGTCCTCTCCGGCGCCGACGACCGGGCGTCACGCGTGTTCATCGCCGAGACCATCCCGGCCGTCCGCGAACAGGTGGCGGCCGAACGCTCGGCGTGACGGCGGCTCAGAGCTCGACGGTCCAGGGCCCCTTCGGATGCCGGTGCGGGTCGAGCCACAGCTGAGGTTGCCGCAGAGCCAGGTCCGGAGCGAACTCGTCCTGCTCCGGGAAACGGCCCTCGCGATCGGGCCAGAGCACTTGCAGGAAGCGTACGACGGGACGGGTGGCGCGGTAGAAGCCTTGTGCCGTCCCGAAGAACACGCCGTGCCAGCCCTCGTCGACCGGCCGCAGCGCCAGACGGCCGGACTCGAGGACGTCGTCCAGCTCGGCACCGGCGGCCGGTCGGCGGCCCGCGGCCACCTGCTCGCCGATCAGGTTGAGCAGCCGCATCCCGGGCCCCGGCTCGAGCCCGACCACGGCGAGCTCCGGCACGCGGAACGAGTGCCACAGCCCGACCGTGAACGTCCAGCCCGCGCTGACCTCGTCCTCCGGGATCGCCAGCAGACCCCAGCCGGGGTCGGCGATGTGCTCGAACAGGCCGGCGTCGACGGAGTCGAGGCGGTCCCGGTCGCCGTAGTCGAGGCAGACCATGCACTTGCAGGAGTCGGTGGACACGACGGGAAGGGTATCCGGCCACACCCGTGCCGAGCGTCCACTGTGGATCGCCGGCACTACATTAAAGAGCTGGTAAACTGACCCCACGATGACTGCTGCCGCCGCCACCGCGCCACGGCACCGGTCCATCCTCAGTGTCCTGCTCGCTGCCTTGCTGCTCCTCGGGGTCGCCGCGCCCGGGCCGGTGCCCGCCGGCGCGGAGCACCACGAACCCAAGCCGACGCTGGTCGCCCAGCAGTCACCGCACTTCGTTGCCGCGCAACCGATCCCGGACGCCACGCCGCCGGAACAGGCGAAACAGCGCCCGGCTGCGACAAACACCGCCACCGCCCACAAAAGCTCCACCACAGGACACCGATCCGAACCGAAAGTCCCCGCCCGCGCACCGCCCTCCACCTGAGTACGTCACCCCTCACCCGTACTCAGCTGTTGGAGGTTTCCCATGACCAACGGTCATGCCTTGCTGGCCGTCGGCGGTGCGTTCCTGGCGGCCGGGGTCGTCGCGCGCCTGGGCAGTAAGATCGGGCTGCCGACGATCCCCTTGTTCATGCTGGCCGGCTTCGTGTTCGGTCCGCACACACCCGGGTTGTCGCTTGTGGACGACCCCGCCGAGCTCGGCGTGCTGGCCGGGCTCGGCCTCGTGTTCCTGCTGTTCTACCTCGGCCTCGAGTTCTCGCTCGACGACCTCGCCCGCGGCGGCAGACGCCTGGCCGCGGCGGGGCTGGGCTACCTGCTGCTCAACGTGGGCGGCGGGCTCGCGTTCGGGTTCACGCTGGGCTGGGGCACGCGCGAAGCGCTGGTGATCGCGGGGGCGATCGGCATCTCGTCGTCGGCCATCGTGACCAAGCTGCTGCTCGAAACCCGCCGTACCGCCAACCCCGAATCGCGCCTGATCATGGGCGTGATCGTGCTCGAAGACCTGTTCCTCGCGCTCTACCTGGCCCTGCTGCAGCCCGTGCTCAGCGGCGCCGACGGCTTCGGCGCGGCGTTCGCCGACTTCGGCAAGGCGCTCGGCTTCCTGCTCGTGCTCGCGGCGCTGGCGCGCTGGGGTGGCCGGCTCGTGTCGCGGCTGTTCGGTTCGGCCGACGACGAGCTGCTCACCGTGTGCTTCGTCGGCGTCGCGGTGCTGGGCGCGGCCGTCGCCGAGGAGGTGGGTGTGTCCGACGCGATCGGCGCGTTCATGGTCGGCATGATGCTCGGCGGCTCGAAGGTCGCGCCGCGCGTGCACAAGCTGGTGCTGCCGCTGCGCGACGCGTTCGGGGCGCTGTTCTTCTTCATCTTCGGCCTCTCGATCGACCCGGGCGCCGTCGGGACGGTCGTGGTCCCCGTGCTGGCGGCCGTCGCGCTGACGCTGGTGCTCAACCTCGCCGCGGGCGCGTTCGCCGCGAAGTTGCACGGCTTCGACCGCCAGGCCGGGGTGAACATCGGGCTGACCGTGCTCACCCGGGGCGAGTTCTCGCTGGTCCTCGCCACGCTCGCGGCGGCGGCCGGGCTCGACCCGCGCGTGGCCCCGTTCGTCGCCGGATACGTGCTGCTCCTGGCCGTGATCGGGCCGCTCGCGGTGGTGCGTTCGGAGCGGCTGACCTGGCTTTTGCCGGCTCGGCTGACCCGGCAGCGGGGGTGACGGGAGACCCCGGGCATATTCAGGAGCCACGCCCGTCACGCACCGCTATCCTCGAAACAAGTATGTCCACTCAATCCTCCCTCGAGGCGTTGCGCGCGCGGCTGCCCGAGCTGATGTCGCGCGACGAGCACCGCCTGCGCCGTCGGCTCGACGGCGCGCGCCGGTCGCGCGACAAGCAAGCCGTGGCCGAGCGCATCGCCGCCGACGTGACCGCCGCCGAGCTGCGCGTGCAGCGGCGGCGCGAGAGCGTGCCCAAGATCGAGTACCCCGAAGAACTGCCGGTCAGCAGGCTGAAGGACGAGATCGGCAAGGCGATCGCCGAGAACCAGGTGGTGATCGTCGCGGGCGAGACCGGCTCGGGCAAGACGACCCAGCTGCCGAAGATCTGCCTCGAGCTCGGCCGCGGCATCCGCGGGCAGATCGGGCACACGCAGCCGCGCCGGCTGGCCGCGCGCACCGTGGCCGACCGCATCGCGAGCGAGCTGAAGACCGAGCTGGGCGACGCCGTCGGCTACAAGGTCCGCTTCACCGACCAGTCCGGCCAGGACACGCTGGTCAAGCTGATGACCGACGGCATCCTGCTCGCCGAGATCCAGACCGACCGGATGCTGCGCCAGTACGACACCCTCATCATCGACGAGGCCCACGAGCGCAGCCTCAACATCGACTTCATCCTCGGCTACGTCAAGCAGCTGCTGCCGCGCCGTCCCGACCTCAAGGTGATCATCACCTCGGCCACGATCGACCCGGAGCGCTTCTCGAAGCACTTCGACAACGCGCCGATCGTCGAGGTCTCCGGCCGCACCTACCCCGTCGAGGTCCGCTACCGGCCGATCATCGACCCGGAAGACCCCGAGGCCGACCCGGACCGCGACCAGACGCAGGGGATCCTCGACGCCGTCGCCGAGCTGAGTGCCGAAGGGCCCGGCGACATCCTCGTGTTCCTCTCCGGCGAACGCGAGATCCGCGATACGGCAGACGCCCTCAACCGCCTCGACCTGCGCAACACCGAGGTGCTGCCGCTGTACGCGCGGTTGTCGTCGGCCGACCAGCACCGCGTGTTCCAGCGTCACACCGGCCGCCGGATCGTGCTCGCGACGAACGTCGCCGAGACGTCGCTGACCGTGCCGGGCATCAAGTACGTGGTGGACCCGGGCACGGCGCGCATTTCGCGCTACAGCCACCGCACGAAGGTGCAGCGGCTGCCCATCGAGGCGATCTCGCAGGCGTCGGCCAACCAGCGCAAGGGCCGCAGCGGCCGCACGTCCGACGGCATCTGCATCCGCCTGTACTCCGAAGAGGACTTCGAGTCGCGGCCGGAGTTCACCGACCCGGAGATCCTGCGCACGAACCTGGCGTCCGTGATCCTGCAGATGACGTCGCTCGGGCTGGGCGACATGGCCGCGTTCCCGTTCGTGGAGCCGCCGGACCGCCGCCAGGTCACCGACGGCGTGCAGCTGCTGCAGGAGCTCGGCGCGTTCGAGGTGGACGACGCGTCGAAGCTGACGGACATCGGCCGCAAGCTCGCGCAGCTGCCGGTGGACCCGCGGATGGGCCGCATGGTGCTGGAGGCCGCGCGCAACGGATGCGTGCGCGAGGTGATGATCATCGCCGCGGCACTGTCCATCCAGGACCCGCGGGAGCGTCCGGCGGAGAAGCAGCAGGCGGCCGACCAGCAGCACGCGCGCTTCGCCGACCCGACGTCCGATTTCCTCGCGTACCTCAACCTGTGGGAGTACGTCAGCGAGCAGCAGAAGGCGTTGACGGGCAACCAGTTCCGCCGCCTGTGCCGCAACGAGTACCTCAACTACCTGCGCATCCGCGAGTGGCAGGACATCTTCAGCCAGCTGCGCCAGCTGGCCAAGCCCCTGGACATTTCCCTCAGCACCACCCCGGCCGACCCGCAGCACGTGCACACGGCGCTGATCGCCGGTCTGCTCTCGCACATCGGCCTCAAGGACCCGGCCAAGGGCGACTACCTCGGCGCGCGCGGGGCGCGGTTCTCGGTGTTCCCGGGCTCGGCGCTGTTCAAGAAGCAGCCGCGCTGGGTGATGTCGGCGGAGCTCGTGGAGACCTCGCGGCTGTGGGGCCGCGTGAACGCGCGCATCGAGCCGGAGTGGGTCGAGCCGCTGGCCGCGCACGTGGTGAAGCGGTCGTATTCGGAGCCGCACTGGGAGCGCAAGCAGGGCGCCGTGATGGCGGTGGAGAAGGTGACGCTCTACGGCGTGCCGCTCGTCGCCGACCGCCGCGTGAACTACGGGCGCATCGATCCCGAGCTGTCGCGCGAGCTGTTCATCCGCCACGCGCTGGTGGAGGGCGACTGGCACACCAACCACAAGTTCTTCTCGGAGAACCGCGCGCTGCTCGACGAGGTCGAGGACCTGGAGAACCGCGCCCGCCGCCGCGACATCCTCGTGGACGACGAGACGCTGTTCGAGTTCTACGACCAGCGCGTGCCGGCCGACGTGGTGTCGGTGCGCCACTTCGACAGCTGGTGGAAGAAGGCCCGCCGCGGCGACCCGGACCTGCTTTCGTTCGAGAAGTCCATGCTCATCAACGAGACCGCGGGCGGCGTGCGCGAGTCGGACTACCCCGACTCGTGGACGCAGGGCTCGCAGGTCTTCGGCCTCACCTACCAGTTCGAGCCCGGCGCGGACGCCGACGGCGTCACCGTGCACATCCCGCTGCCCGTGCTGAACCAGGTGACGCCGGACGGTTTCGACTGGCAGGTGCCGGGCCTGCGTGCGGAGCTCGTGACCGCGCTGATCAAGTCCCTGCCGAAAGCCTTGCGGCGCAACTTCGTCCCGGCTCCCGACACGGCCGCGTATGTCCTTTCGCGAGTGTCGCCTTCGGACGGTCCGCTGATCGAGGTGCTGTCCGACGAGCTGTTCGCGCTGCGCCGCGTCGACGTGCCGCTGCCGGCCTACGACCTGTCCTCCGTGCCGGACCACCTGCGGGTGACGTTCCGCGTGGTCGACGACCGCGGTCGCAGGGTGGCCGAGGGCAAGGACCTGGAGGCGTTGAAGCTCAGCCTCGCCCCGAAGGTGCGCGAGACGATTTCGAAGGCCGCCAACAGCATCGAAAAGGCGGGGTTGGTCAAGCCGGATTTCGCCTCCCTGCCTCAGATTTTTGCCTCCACACAGCGCGGCCACGACGTGAAGGCGTACCCGGCGCTGGTCGACGAGGGCGCGTCGGTCGCCGTCCGCCTGCTCGACACCCCGGCCCAGCAGCAGCACGCGATGTGGGCCGGCACCCGGCGCATGCTGCGGCTGAACCTGAACTCGCCGATGAAGTTCATCACGCGGTCGCTGTCCAACTCTTCCAAGCTCGTGCTGAACCGCAACCCGCACGGCAGCGTCGCCGCCCTGCTGGAGGACTGCGTCGACTGCGCCGTCGATTCGCTCATGGCCGCGGCCGGCGGCCCGGTCTGGGACGAGGCCGGCTTCGCGGTGCTGCTGGAGCACGTTCGGGCCGGCTTGAACCCGGCCGTGCTGGCGGTCCTCACCGACGTCGAGCGCATCCTGCGCGCGGCCATCGAGGTGGAGACGGTCCTGCCGGACACACGCGGCCCCGCGGAATCACTGGCCGACATGCGCGCGCAGCTCACCGGCCTCGTCCACGCGGGCTTCGTGACCGAAACGGGCGCTTCCCGCCTGCGCGACGTCGAGCGCTACCTGCGCGGCATCTCGCGCCGGCTCGACAAACTCGTCTCCGAGCCCACCCGGGACCTGCAACGGACGGCCGACATCGCGTGGATCACGGAGGAGTACCGCTCCGCCCTGGCCACCCTGCCGGCGGGCACCTCGTCACCCGCGCTGTCGGAGGTGCGGTGGATGATCGAGGAACTGCGGGTCTCGTTCTTCGCCCAGACCTTGGGGACCGCGTATCCGGTGTCGCTGAAACGCATCACCAAGGCTCTGGACGACGCGGTGGCGGCTGTTTGACAGCGAGCGTCACTGCCGCCGCACCTGCCGACACGATCCCGGCGAACGCCGAAAAGGCAGCGGCCTGACCGCCGACACTCTTGAAGACCACCGCAGCGGCTTTGCTCCACGCGCGCTGCCGCACGGCGAGCTTGGGAATTCGCTGCTGTTGGCGAAACGTGAAGTGCACACTGTGCGATCTTCGTTGCCCCGAAGGGATTTCTTCGCGTTGGGCCGTGTGGTGCCTGGGGCGCGGGAATTCAGTTCGTGATCCCCGCCCGCAGGCGGGTCGAGTCCTGGCCCGGGGGGACGCCGAACTGGCGGCGGTATTCGCGGCTGAACTGCGACGCGCTGTCGTAGCCCACGGCGTAGCCGATGGAGGCGACGTCGTCGTCGGTGCGGGAGAGCAGGAGCAGGCGGGCCTCCTGCAGGCGGATGTGTTTCTGGTACTGGATGGGCGTCATGGCCGTCACGGCGCGGAAGTGGCGGTGGAAGGACGACTCGCTCATCGCCGCGAGGCGGGCGAGGTCGGCGACGCGCAGGGACTCCGCGTGGTGGTCGCGGATCCAGCGGATGGCGCGCCCCACGTGGGACAGGCTGCTGTCGGCGAGGCCGATCTGGCGGATGGTCGCGCCCTGGGCGCCGGTGACGAGGCGCCAGAGGATCTCCTTCTCGATGAGCGGCGCGAGCACGCGGCGGTCGGCCGGGTGGTCGGTCAGGCGCAGCAGGCGGACGAACGCGTCGAGCAGCTCGGCGGGCGCATCGCTCACCGTGATGGCCGACAGGGTGGCCGGGGCCGAGTTCGTGGTGCCCGTTTCGAGCAGGAGGGCGGCGACGGCTTCCGGCTTGAGGACGAGGCCGGCGCCCAGGAACGGTTCCGTGGGGCTGGCCTCCACGAAGTGCCCGGTCACGGGCATGTCGACGGTCACCACGAGGTACTGGCCGGCGCCGTACTCGTAGGTGCGCTCGCCCGTGCCGATGCGTTTGCGGCCCTGCGCGACGACGGCGAGCACCGGGCCGGTCAGCGACGCCGCCGGGTCGGTGGGCGCGCGTTCGCACGACAGCATCAGGCCGCCCGGCAGGTCGGTGCGGCCGGCGTGACGGGTGATCAGCGTGCGCAGCTCGGCGAGGGACACCCGTCGATTCGACCACGGCCGGCCACGACCGGGCAACTGGCGATCGTGACAGGATCAGGCAAGAGGCTACGACTTTCGGGCTCACGGTGGCGGCCTCGGCGCTGGTGTCATAAACGGGCAACGAAATCCCGTGATGAGCCAGGAGAATCCCCGTGAGCCTTGATTCCTACGTCCACCTCGGCCGGTCCGGCCTCGTCGTGAGCCCGTTCTGCGTCGGCGCCATGAACTTCGGCGAGGACACCGGCACCGGCTGCAGCGTCGAAGAGTCCGAGAGGATCCTGCAGACCTACCTCGACCGCGGCGGCAACTTCATCGACACCGCCAACTTCTACACGAACACCCATTCGGAGAAGATCGTCGGCGACTTCCTCGCCGCGACGCCGGGGCTACGCGACCGCGTGGTGCTGGCCACGAAGTTCTTCGTCAACCTGCACCCCGGCGACCCCAACGGCGGCGGCGCCGGCCGGAAGGCGATCCTGCACCAGCTGGACGACTCCCTGCGGCGTCTCGGCACCGACTACCTCGACCTCTACTACCTGCACAACTACGACCGCCACACACCTGTCGAGGAAACGCTGCGGACGCTCGACGATCTGGTCGCGGCCGGCAAGATCCGCTACGTCGGGTTCTCCGACACTCCGGCGTGGTTCACCGCGAAGGCCCAGACGATCGCCGAGTTCCGCGGGTGGGCGCCGGTCGCCGGGCTGCAGATGGAGTACTCCCTGCTGGAGCGCACGATCGAGGGTGAGCTGCTGCCGCTGGCGGAGGACGCGGGGATGGCGATGCTGCCGTGGAGCCCGTTGAAGAGCGGCTTCCTGTCCGGCAAGTACACCCGCGACGGCGCGGCCGCGGACACCCGGCGCGGCGCGGCGTTCGGGGTGGGGCCGACGGAGGAGCAGTTCCGGGTGATCGACGTGGTGGCCGGGATCGCGAAGGAGCTGGGCGTGAGCCCGGCCGCGGTGGCTCTGGCGTGGGTGCGGGGCCGGCCGGGGATCACGTCGACGTTGATCGGGCCCCGGCGGGTGGAGCACCTGACGGAGAACCTGACCGCGCTCGACCTTCGGCTGAGCGCCGAGCAGGTCGCCGCGCTGGACGAGGTTTCCGCGCCTCGGCTCAACTTCCCGGCCGAGCTGAACCGCGGCATGGCCCCGCTGCTGCGCTACGCGGGCGCGACCGTGAACGGGCAGGAGCACGGGGTGTACCCGCCGCTGCTGCAGAACCCCACGCGGTACTGACCGTCAGCCGGCGATGTGGCAGTACAGCCGGCCGCCCGAGGGCTTCGCCTGCTTCGCGAGGGCGGCGAGCTCGTCCACGACGGGTAGCAGGTCCGCGGCGCTGCCCTCGAGCTTCTCGTCGCTCGACCAGAACCCCGCCAGCTCCCGGCGGCGCGCCTCGTCGGTGGCCGCGATGGCGTCGCGGAACTCGTCGGTGAGCGTGACGACCACGATGTCGCCTTCCCCGACCTCCGCGAGCAGCTTCATCGCCCGCGGCCGGTCGGCGGCCGCTTCCTCGCCGATCCCCGTGAGGAACGCCTCGGCCCGCGGCACCTGCAGGTACGGGTCGAGGTGCTTGAAGGAGGCCGTGGGGAACAGCGCGGCCGGGCCTTCGGGCGCTTCGAGGGACGTTACGGCTGCTTCGTCCGAATTCGCCGTGAAGTAGCTGTAGAGCATGGTGTGACTCAACCACAGGGCGACCCCGCGCAAAAGCGGAGCGCCCCGTGGGCCGAGGAGTGGGCGGACGTCAGTCGCCGGAGAAGCCCCAGAAGAAGACCTCCGTGGGGTGCCGTTGTGGTACAGCACCAGGCTTCGGCCGGTCCAGCGCTCGCCCATCAGGTCGGCGAGGGGGCCGGAGGGGCCGGGCTGGAAGACGCGGTCGAAGTCGGCCGCCGACGGTTGGTGGGTGCCGAACACCTCGGTCAGTTCGGTGGCGCTCAACGGGCGGATGGTGCCCACGCTGCCGGCTTCGGAGATCTCGTGGGTGTCGAGGATCGAGTGGGTGCCCGCGTCCCAGAAGTTTTCGGAGTCCTTGGCGGCTTCGAGGTCGGGCAGGGATCTGGGCCGGGGCACGGGCGCGACGTACTCGGGATCGAAGGTCTCCCACGGCCAGAGGTAGTCACCGGTGGACAGGAGTTGTGCCTGGACGAACCGGTGCGTTGCTTTGACGCTGCCGACAAAGGGCGCGCGGTAGTGCCAGCCTGAGGCTCCCATTGACGAATCTCCTCGGGGTTATTTCGCGTCGGCGTAGGTGTCGACGGCGAGGGCCTGCATGGGGAAGTGCACCGGGCACGCTTCGCCGAACAGCATCTGCGCGGACTCGGTCACGGTGGACTCGATGAGGGCCGACACGGTGGGCGCCAGGTCGGCCGGGGTGTGGACGATCACCTCGTCGTGCTGGAAGAACACGAGGTGGGCGGGGGCGGGGAGGCGGCCGCGGAGGGTGGCGAGGAGGACGGCGGTCAGGTCGGCCGCGCTGGCCTGCACGACGAAGTTGCGGGTGAAACGGCCCCAGCCGCGGGAGGCGCGGCGGGCGCGGGTTTCCGTGGCCTCGTCGTCGGCGAGGCCGCCGGTGAGGGCGCGCCACGCGGCGGACGGGGCGGGGGAGGTGCGGCCCAGCCGGGACCGCACGCGTTCGCCGCGTTCGCCGGCGGCCGCGGCTTGCTCCACATAGGACACGGCGTCGGGGAAACGCTGGCGCAGCAGGGCGAGCAGCGGGCCCGCCTCGCCGGAGGTGCCGCCGTACATGGCCGACAGCATCGCGATCTTGGCCCGCGAGCGGTCGTCCGCGGAGCCGGACGGCGGGGGAACGTAGCGGGCGCCCGAAAAAAGCGCCTCGCCCAGCCGGGCGTACAGGTCCGTGGCCGCCGAGACCTCGGCCAGCCGGCGGTCGCCCGACAGCGCCGTGAGCACTCGTGGCTCGAGCTGAGCGGCGTCGGCGACCACGAGTTTCCACCCCGGATCCGCGCGGACGCACGTGCGCAGCACCTTCGGGATCTGCAGTGCCCCGCCGCCGCGGGTGGCCCAGCGGCCGGAGACGACGCCGCCGACGACGTAGTGGGGGCGGAAGCGGCCGTCGGTGACCCATTCGTCGAGCCAGGCCCAGCCGTTGGCCGAGTGCAGGCGCGAGAGTTCCTTGTACTCCAGCAACGGCGCGACGGCCGGGTGGTCGATGTCGCGCAGCAGGTACTTGCGCGCGGCCGGCACCTCGATGCCCTCACGGGCGAGCGCGCGGATGACGCTCGGCGACGAGTCGGGGTTCACCGGCCGCCCGCCGAACGCTTCGGTGATCTGCGCGGCCAACGCGACCAGCGCTTTCGGCCGCTGCCCGGACGGCACGCGCGGACCGAGCCGGGACTCCAGCAGCGCCCGGTGCAGGTCCGCCCGCCACGGCAGCCCCGCCGCCGACATCTCCGCCGCGGCCAGCGCGCTCGCCGACTCGGCCGCCAGCAGCAGCCGCATCCGCCCGGGCGACGCGACGGAAGCCACGCGCTTGTCCTGCTCCGCCAGCACACCACGAACCGCGTCGACGACACTGACGTCAGGCGGCAGGCCCGGTCCGCGCGGCGAGAACAGTGTGGGCTGCGCCGCCTCGCCGAACGCCGGCCCGTCGTCGGGCGGCTCCTCGCCCCGCGCTCGCGCCCACGCCGCGCGCAGGCTGCGCGACTCGCTTTCGCGCCCCTCGTACGCGAGCAGCAGGCCTTCCGCCAGACCCAGGTCGTAACAGCGCCCCAGCCGCACGCCCGCGTCGATGAGCTTCGGGTACAGCGCGTCGACCGAGGGCAGCACCCAGCGCGGCGCCTCGGCCTCCTCGAGCCGCCGCACCTCGGCCACCCAGTCGGCCTTCGACAGCCCGCGGGAGGTTCCCACCGGCGTCGAGATCGTGTAGCCGGAGTCCTCCTCCTGGCCGGTGATCACCTGCACGTCGTCATTGTGCTCGGGGGCACCGACAATTCCGGTCACCGAACCCGGCCGCCGTGGTCTGGTGCACGCCCGCCCGGCTTGGTCTACTGTCGAGTAGCCACCCATACCGGCGGTACGGGCGGCTTTCCCCCGCAGCAGCAACGGAGGTGCCCGGATGAGGAACCCGGCCGGGGTGTTCGGCCTCGCCAGCCAGGTCACGGACAAGGTGGCCGAGACCGTGCGCAGCATCGACGTGATGCGCCGCGCGGGACTCGTGCCGTTCCCGCGGCTCGACGAGGGCGTGCGCTCGGTCGTCGCCATCCGGAAGTACGGCCCGTTCGCCGGCGCCAACCACATCGCCGCACGCCGCGACCCCGCGGCCGTCGGGATCGTCGACGAGCTCGGCCCGCTCACGTTCAAGCAGCTCGACGACCGGTCCAACGCGCTGGCCAGGGCCTGGTCCGAGCGCGGGCTCGGCGAGGGCACCGTGATCGCCGCGCTGTGCCGCGACCACCGCGGCCTCGTGCTCACCATGGCCGCCGCCGGCAAGCTCGGCGCGCGCCTGCTGCTGATGAACACCGGCTTCGCCAAGCCGCAGCTGGCCGACGTCGCGCAGCGCGAACGCGTCACCGCGCTCGTCTACGACCAGGAGTTCACCGGTCTGCTCGACGCGATCTCCGGTGACGTCGAGCGCTACCTCGCGTGGGTGGACGAGCCGGGTGACCACTCGGTGCCGGTGCTCGACGAGATCATCGCCAGCACCGACGACCGCCCCCTGCCCGCGCCCGCCAAGCCCGGCGGGTTCGTGCTGCTCACGAGCGGCACCACCGGCACTCCGAAGGGCGCGCCGCGGCCGCACACGTCGCCGCTGGCGTCCGCGCAGTTCCTCGACCGCATCCCGCTGCGCGCGGGCGAAGCCACGTACATGGGCGCGCCGCTGTTCCACGGCACGGGGCTTTCGCAGTTCATCCTGAGCTTCGCGCTGGGCTGCAAGGTGGTGATGCGGCGCAAGTTCGACCCGGAGCAGACGCTCAAGGGCGTCGCCGAGCACCGGTGCACCACGCTCGTGCTGGTGCCGACGATGCTGCAGCGCATCGTCGACCTGCCGGCTTCGGTGCGTTCGCGGTACGACACGTCGTGCCTGCGGATCATCTTCGTCGCGGGCTCCGCGCTGTCGCCGGACCTGGGCAACCGGGCCAACGAGCAGTTCGGCGACGTCGTGCACAACCTTTACGGCTCAACGGAAGTCGCCGTCGCGACCGTCGCCACGCCGGAGGACTGGCGCAAGGCGCCGGGCACCGTCGGGCGCGCGCCCGTGGGTTGCCGCGTCGCGCTGTACGACGAGCACGGCCGCCAGGTCACCGAGCCGAACGTGACGGGCCGCGTCTTCGTCGGCAGCGGCCTCAGCTTCGGCGGCTACACCGACGGGCGCCACAAGGAGATCATCGACGGCCTCCTCTCCAGCGGCGACGTCGGCCACTTCGACGACGACGGCCTCCTCTTCATCGACGGCCGCGACGACGAGATGATCGTCTCCGGCGGCGAGAACGTGTTCCCCGTCGAGGTGGAAAACCTCCTGGTCGAACGCGACGACGTGATCGAGGCCGCCGTGATCGGCGTCGACGACGAGCAGTTCGGCCAGCGCCTCAAGGCGTTCGTGGTGCGCAGCGAGAACTCCACCCTGGACGCCGACGGCGTGCGCGACTACGTGAAGTCGAACCTCGCCCGCTACAAGGTCCCCCGCGACGTCGAGTTCCTGGCCGAGCTGCCACGCAATGCGACGGGGAAGGTGCTGCGCTCCAAGCTGAGCTGACTCGGTGCGCGTGGCCGGAAGCTACCGAACCGGACATTCACGGCCGGCGGCGCTCTCACTTGTGAGACTTCGGCGGACCGTTCGCCTTGGTGTGTACCGGGAAATCGAGCGGCGTGGCCCGAGTCCGAGTTGAGCGCACGCGAACTCGAACCTGACTTGTCCGGCCCGCTCACTCGGCAAGGTCTTCGGTGGGCCACTTTGTCAGGAAGGCGCCCAGCGCGTTGTCGATCAGTGCTCCTCGCGCGGTGGGCTCCTGGCCTGGGCCCAGGTGCTCCGTGAAGGCGTCGGACAAGACCTCGATGACCAGCTCTTGCTGATCTACGGTCGGCTTTTCCCGCGTCTGAAGGGCATGCAGCAGATCGGGGTTTTGTTCTCCGAGCAGGCTGGTGATGACGGTTCGGAACTCGTCAGGGAGGGTGTCGATGACGGTGTTCACTCATGCCTCCAGCCGGCTCGGGAACGCGCCCACGCGGTGACGACCGTTCCTTCTTCGTTGAGGTTTTGCCACCGGGCCCGCTGACTCACTCCCACCCGATGCCGAAGATGCCCGGCCCGAAGTCGAGGGCCACGGCGTGCACGCCGCCCGCCGAGTCGAGGCGGAGGCGGCGGCGGGTGGGGGCCGAGTCGCCGCGGGAGTATTGCCAGCAGCGTGCGGGTTCGGCTTCCGGGGCGAAGCGGATTTCCAGCAGGTACTCGCGGACGGGGCGGCGGAACTCGCGGTAGTGCGTGGCGCGGCATTGGGGGTAGGGCGGGCCCGCGTTGGTGAGGGAGTACTCGATCAGGTGTGTCTCGCCGCGGTCGACTGGGCGGTCGAAGAGCAGTTCCGCCACCAGGATGCCGAGGGAGGCGTCCGCCTCGAAGCGGCCGACGCGGCAGTTGCGCACGGCGTGGACCTGCGGCACGGACGCGGCGTCGTCCTGCGCGTAGACGAGCAGCCAGCGGTCGAGGCCGTCGGCGCCGGCCTGGAAGACGGCGCGGGACGTGACGGCCTGCTGGCCGCCGTCGGCGGCGATCTCGCAGCGGTCGTGGAGGCCGACGAGCTTGAGATGCTGCTGCTGGTCGAGCATGTTCGGCGCGCCGACGCGGTCCAGCAGCGGCTGCAGCGTCTCGCGGGTGAACGTCAGCGGCTCCTCGCCGACGCGGTCGCGGCGGGTCGCGCCGCGTGGGCGCGGCGGGGGCAGCAGGCCGAGCAACGAGCCGGCCGGCACGTCGAGGATCTCCTCCAGCACGCGCACCGCCGACAGTGAACTCGCGCGTTCGGGCTGGCGTTTGCCCGACTGCCAGTAGCTCAGCGCCGTGACGCTGACGGCCGCGCCGCGGGCCCGCAGCCGGGCCTGGATCCGGTCGAGCGACAGGCCGCTGGAGGTGATCGCCGCGCGCAGCGCGCTCGCGAACGCGGTCCGGGCGCCGTCGGCCCCGGACTCGTCCGCAGTTCCACCAGCCATGCCCCCGCCCGTGGTCTCGCACCGCACCGGTTCGTGGTGAAAACCCGGGTCCGAAACCCGTGGTCCGCCGATCGGGTGTCCGGACCCAGCGCCCGAAAACCCAGAGTGTCCGAAAACCCACAGTGTCCGAACCGACACGCAGACCGTATCAGCAGCCGACCAGGCACTCCGCGTCACCACTGGGGCGAACGGGCTAGTACTGGCAACTGTGAACCATTGCCCTGACCTGCGGGGCCGCGTTTGTATGGCCATCGAGCCCCGCACCGGCGATCCCGGTCGCGGCGGAGTTACTTCGGCCCCGGCCCGCGGTCCGCGCCCCGTGCACGGCCGGCGGCCGTACCCGGTACCGGTGGCCCGGCGATGCCCCCAGCGCCGGGCCACCGGTCAAGGGCCGGGGCACGGTGGTTACCAACCGGTAGGATCCGGCTCATGGTCCTGCGGAAGAACATCCTGATCACCGGCGCCAGCTCGGGGCTCGGCGAAGGCATGGCGCGCCAGTTCGCGGCCCGTGGGCGCAACCTCGCGCTCTGCGCGCGGCGCACCGACCGCCTCGACGAGCTCGCGGCCGAGCTCAAGGCCGCCTACCCCGGGATCACGGTCGTCACCCGCCCGCTCGACGTGAACGACCACGATCGCGTGTTCACCGTCTTCGAGGAGTTCCGCGGTGAGCTCGGCTCGCTCGACCGCGTGATCGTGAACGCCGGGCTCGGCAAGGGCCAGCCCGTCGGCAAGGGCCGCTTCGACGCCAACCGCCAGACGCTGGAGACCAACTTCGTCGCCGCGGCCGCCCAGATCGAAGCCGCCGTCGACATCTTCCGCGAGCAGCGCGAAGGGCACCTGGCCGTGGTCTCGTCGTTCAGCGCGATCCGGGGCCTGCCCAGGAACCTCACCGCGTACGCCGCGTCGAAGGCCGGGATTTCCGCGTTCGTGGCGGGGACGCGCGTCGAGCTGCGCCGCACGGACATCAGCGTCACCGAGATCCGCCCCGGCTACATCGCGTCCGAGATGTCCGCGCGCAGCGGCAGCACGCCGTTGCTGACCGGCGCCGAAGCGGGGGCCCGCGCGATGGCCAAGGCGATCGAGGCGGAGCCGAAAATGGCGTACGTTCCTTCGTGGCCGTGGGTGCCGCTCAGTGCGGTCATGCGCGTGCTGCCCGCCGGGCTGCTGGCCAAGTTTTCCTGACGAGCCAAAGGAGCAAGTGCGTTGGGTGCGATCTACCTCGTCCGCCACGGTCAGGCCTCGTTCGGCGCGGCCGACTACGACGCGCTGTCCGAGCGCGGCTTCGAACAGTCCACTGTGGTCGGTCGTGAGCTCGCGCGCCGCGGCGTCGAGTTCGCGCAGGTGCGCTCCGGGTCGCTGGCCCGCCAGCGCGACACGGCGGCGACGGCGCTGAAGACGCTCGGCTCCGACGTGGCCGTGATCGAGGACCCGCGCTGGAACGAATACGACCACGTGGACATTTCGCGCCACCACGCCGGCGGCGCGCCGCAGGAGGATTCCCGCGAGTACCAGGGCGTGCTCGACGCCGCGCTCGGCGCGTGGGTGGCGGCCGGCGCCGACGGGCCGTGCGCCGAGACGTGGCCGGCGTTCCTCGAACGCTGCACGGCCGGGCTGACCGACCTCATCGCGTCGCTCGGCAAGGGCGAGCACGCGCTCGTGTTCACCTCCGGCGGCGTGATCGGCACGATCGCGGGCGCGATCCTGGGTGTGCCCGAGGTCGGCCTGCTGAAGTTCAACCGCGTCACCGTGAACACCGGCATCACCAAGCTCACCTCGGGCCGCGGCGGCGTGAACCTGCTGACGTTCAACGAACACCCGCACTTCGAAGCGGAGGCGGCGCGGCTGCTCACCTACCGGTAGGAGGTTCGTGATGGATTTCGGTGACGTCACGGTGGTCCCGGTCAACGGGCACGCACCCGAAGACGTGGTGGTCGACGCCGAGGGCCGGGTCTACACCGGCGTCGACGACGGCCGGATCCTGCGCGTGGCCCCCGACGGCCGCCGCATCGACGTCCTCGGCGACACCGGCGGCCGTCCGCTGGGCCTGGAGCTCCACGGCGAGGACCTCCTGATCTGCGACGCCCGCGCCGGCCTGCTCACGATGCCGCTGGCCGGGGGAGCGGTGCGCGTCCTCGCGACCTCCGCCGCCGGCCTCCCCCTGGTGTTCTGCAACAACGCCGCCGTCGCCACCGACGGCACGATCTACTTCACCGACTCCTCGCGCCGCTTCGGCATCGACCGCTGGCGCGACGACCTCATCGAGCAGACCGCCGGCGGGCGCCTCCTGCGCCGGACCCCGGACGGCACCATCGACCTGATCGCCGACGGCCTCCAGTTCGCCAACGGCGTCGCCCTGCCGCCGGACGAGTCCTTCGTGGCCGTCGCCGAAACCGGCGAGTTCCGCGTCACGCGCTTCTGGCTCCACGGCACGCGCCAAGGCCAGCGCGACACCCTCGTGGACGATCTGCCCGGCTTCCCCGACAACATCGCCACCGGCAGCGACGGCCTGATCTGGGTCACGCAGGCCTCCGTGCGAGTGCCTGCGCTGGACGCCGTCCGCCGCCTGCCCGCCTCGTTGCGCGCCGCCGTGCGCTCGCTGCCGGCTGCCCTCCAGCCCACCCCGAAACGTCAGGTCGGCGTGCTCGGCATCGCCGCCGACGGCGCCGTGGAGCACGAGCGGTGGGGCGAGATCCCGGGCTTCCACATGCTCGTCGGCGTCCGCGAACACGCCGGCCGCCTCTGGTTCGGCTCGCTGGAGGGCAATGCCATCGCACACACCGCGGTGTGATCAGATGTCCGGGCCCATCCCGGACCCCCTGAGGAGCACACGGTGACGGACGACGACCTGGCCCGGCGCCTGCTCAAGGCCACCCACGGCGGCCCCGCCGTCGCTCCCGCACCCGTGGCCGACCTCGCACACGCCTACCGCGTCTCCCGCGCGACCCGCGACCTGGCCCTGGCCGCCGGTGACCGCCTCGCGGGTTACAAGGTCGGGCTCACGTCCGACCCGGCCCGCGCCACCTACGGCGCCACCGAACCCGCCTTCGGCCACGTCCTGGCTTCCACGGTGCTGCAAGCCGGGCAACCGTTGCCGACCGCCGCCATGTTCGCCCCGCGCGCCGAAGTCGAAGTCGCCTTCCTCCTCGGAAGCCCCCTCTCCGGCCCCGGCACCACCCCCGAAGCCGTCCTCGCCGCGACCACCGCGATCGCCCCCGCCATCGAAATCGTCGACTCCCGCTGGTCCGGCGGCCCGACGACGTTGCCCATGCTCGCCGCCGACAACACCAACGCCGCCTACGCCTTCCTCGGCCCCCAGGCGCCGGTGCCGCACGACCTTTCGGGCCTCAAGTGCACGCTCACAATCGGGGACCAGGTCATCCCCGGCTCCGCCGCGGCGGTGATGAACGGCGACCCGGCCGCCGCGGTGGCGTGGCTCGCGAACCACCTCGCGGAGACGGGCGAGTCGCTTCCGGCAGGGGCCGTGGTCCTGACGGGCACGCTGTGCGCGCCGACGCCGTTCACGGGCGGGGACACCCTGTTCGCCGAGGTGACGGGGCTGGGCAGCCTGACTCTGGCGACGCAGTAGCCGGCCCCGGGACGAACCGAGTCCCCGGCACCTCGCGTGCCGGGGACTCGTCGTGAGGTGTTACCGGCCGGTCCACTGTGGACTGCGCCCCGCCGACCACGCGGCGTAGAACTCCTTGTGGTCGTGGGCCGTCATCAGCAAGGCCTGCGTCATCGCCTCGAGCTCGATCGACGACCCCAGATCCATGTCCAATTCCCGCGTCAGCAGCACCTTCGTCGTCGAATAGGCCAACGCCGGCCCATCCGCGAGCCGTCGCGCGAGCGCCGCCGCGGTCGACGCCAACTCGGCATCCTCCACCACCGACGTCGCCAACCCGATCGCCTCAGCCCGCGCCGACTCCAGCTTGTCACCCAACATCAGCAACTCCGTGGCCCGCCCGAGCCCCACCAGCCGCGGCAGCAGATAGGCCGAACCCATGTCCGCACCGGCCAACCCGACCTTCGTGAACAGGAACGCGAACTTCGCCGACTTGGCCAGCACCCGGAAATCGGAAGCCAACGCGATCACCGACCCCGCGCCCGCCGCCACCCCGTTGACCGCGGCGATCACCGGAATCGGCGTCTCCCGCAACGCCTTCACCACCGCCCCCGTCATCCGCGTGAACTCGAGCAGCTCGGCGGTCTCCATCTTCTGCAGCTCGCCGATGATCTCCTCGACATCCCCACCCGAGCAGAACCCGCGCCCCTGCCCGGTGATCACGAGCACCTTCACATCCCCGCGGTGCGGCAGTTCCAAAACCAGATCCCGCAGATCCGCATACACGTCGAACGTCAGCGCGTTCAGCTTCTCCGGCCGGTTGAACGTCAGCGTCGCCACGCCGTCGGCCACGGTGAACTCGAAGTGGTCCCACGACTTGGTGATCGGGGCCGTCGCACGGAACGGGCTCATTTCTGAATTCCTCCACCATCGAGTACGAGAGTCTGTCCATTGATCGCCGCCGCTTCCTCCGCGGCGAAGAACGCCACCGCGAACGCGACCTCCGACGGTTCGAGCAACCGCCCCAACGGCGAAGCGGCCGCCAGCGCCGCCTCGGCGTCGGCTTCGTCGCGGCCGGTGCGTTCGCGGATGCGGGCGACCGAGTCGGCCGTCATGTCCGTGCGCACGAACGCCGGGCACACCGCGTTGGCCGTCACCCCGGTGCCGGTGAGCTCCGCGGCGACCGCGCGCATCAGCCCCACGGCGGCGTGCTTCGAGGCCGTGTACCCCGTGGTGTAGCGGTACCCGACGTGGCCGGCCGTCGAGGCCACCGTGACGATCCGGCCGCGGTCACGCGAGCGCATGCCGGGCAGCACCTCGCGGGTGCACAGGAACGCGCCGGTTGCGTTGACCTCGAACTGCCCGCGCCAGTCCTCCAGCGACGTCTTGGCAGTGGGGGCGCTCGACGAGATCCCGGCGTTGTTCACGAGCACGTCGATCGGGCCGAGCTCGGCGAAGTACGAGCGCACGGCCTGCTCGTCGGTCACGTCGCACTCGCGTCTGCCGGGCGCGTGCACCGTGTCACCCGCCGCGGTGAAGTGTTCCGCGATCGCCGCGCCGATGCCGCGAGTGCCGCCGGTGACGACCACCAGCCGTTTCATCCAGCCTCCTGACAACCTGCTCGTTCGAAAGCTACACCGCAGCGGGCTGAGGTGTATAGAGTCATGGCGTGCCCGAGCCATCGCCCACCGGACCGCAGGAGCTGGTGATCACCCTCCTCGGCAGCTACGTGCAGCCGCGCGAAAGCCGGCGCGTGTGGTCGGGCGGCCTCGTGTCGCTGCTCACCGAACTGGGGTTCTCCGACGGCGCCGCCCGCATCGCGCTCACCCGGCTGGTCAACCGCGACCTGCTGGCGCGCCACCGCGAAGGCCGGCTGGTGCACTACTCGCTCACGAGCCGCACGGTCGCGGTCCTGGCCGACGGCGACCGGCGCATCTTCAGCCTCGGCCGCCGCGACCGGCCCGCCGGCGCGTGGACAGTGCTGTGGCAGAACATCCCCGAGACCCGCCGCCAGGCCCGCGAGACGCTCGTGCGGCGCCTGCGGTTCCTCGGCTTCGGCCCGGTGCAGGACGGCACGTGGATCGCCCCGCACGACCGCGAGGCCGAGGTGCTCGGCCTGCTCGCCGAGCTGGGCGTGACCGAGCACGCCGGTCTGATGCTGGGCACCCCCTCTGCGGCGCTGGACGTCCGCCGGTTCGCCGGGCGCGCCTGGGACCTCGACGAGCTGTCCGCCCGGTACGACGCCTTCGTGACCGAGTTCGGCAACACCCCGCGCGGCCCGGACGAGCTGTCCGACGCGCAAGCGTTTACGGTGCGGACGAGACTGGTCCACGAGTTCCGCGTGTTCCCGTCGCTCGACCCCGAGCTGCCCGGCGAGCTGATCCCCGCGCCCGGCCGGCGCGCGGCGGCCGTCGAGCTCTTCCACGACCTGTACGCCGCGCTCGCGCCCGCGGCGCAGCGGCACTTCGACCGTGCCGTGCGGACCGGTGATTTCGACGAGGTGAGGACCCCATGACCCAGACCGACGACACGCAGGCCGCGCTGAGCTACACGTCGTACCTCGCGCTCGACGAGGTGCTGCAGGCCCAGCGCCCGCGTTCCGACGAGCACGACGAGCTGCTGTTCATCGTGATCCACCAGGTGTACGAGCTGTGGTTCAAGCAGATCCTGCACGAGGCGGAGTTCCTGCAGGCCAACCTCGAAGCCGGCAACACCGCGCACGCGATCCGCACGCTGCGGCGCATCCTCACCGTGCTGAAGGTGATCGTCGCGCAGCTCGACGTGCTGGAGACCATGACGCCCAGCCAGTTCACGAGTTTCCGCGCGCGCCTCGACCAGTCGAGTGGCTTCCAGTCCGCGCAGTTCCGCGAACTGGAGGCGGTGCTCGGCCGCCGCGACGAGCGCGTGTTCGCGCACTACCCCGAAGGCGGCGAGCAGCGCGCCCGGATCGCCGCCGCGATGGCCCGGCCGTCCCTGTTCGACTCGTTCCTCAAGTACCTCGCGAACAGCGGTTATGCCGTGGACGGTGATCGGGACGTCACCCGGCCGGTGGCACCGTCGGCGGAACTGCAGGCGGTACTGCTGAAGGTCTACCAGGACGACGGCGGCCCCTCGGTGGTCGCGGAGTGTCTCGTCGACCTCGACGAAGGGATGCAGGAGTGGCGCTACCGGCACGTGAAGATGGTCGAGCGGACCATCGGCGACAAGACCGGGACGGGCGGGTCGTCGGGCGCGAAGTACCTGCGCAGCACTCTCTTCCAGCCGATGTTCCCGGACCTGTGGGCCGTGCGGAGCAAGCTGTGACGACGCTGGACTCCCTGCGCGCGGACGACAACGCGCTCGCGCCGCACTACTCGCGCTTCCGCGTGGCCGACCGGCTGCTGCTCTCGGCGCATTCGCACCAGGCCTGGCCCGACGTCGCGGAGAAAGGCTTACTGGAGGCGTTCGCCGACGCGGCCCGCGACGTCGACGAGAAGTGGGCGGCCGCGTTCGCCAAGGCCGACGAGCTGCGCGCCGGCTTCCGCGCGCTGCTGTCCGACCCGCACGGCGAGTACGCGCTCGGGCAGAACACCCACGAGCTCGTGATCCGGTTCCTCTCGGCGATCGAGCTGCGCGCCCGGCCGCGCCTGGTGACCACCGACGGCGAGTTCCACACCCTGCGCCGCCAGCTCGCGCGGCTGGAGGAAGAGGGCGTCGAGGTCGTGCGGGTGCCGGTGGAGCCGGTGTCGACGCTGGCCGAACGCGTGGCCGCCGAGGTCGACAGCACCACCGCCGCGGTGCTCGTGTCCGCCGTGCTGTTCGAGACCTCGCGGCTCGTGCCCGGGCTCGCGCACCTGGCCGACGTCTGCCGCGACGGCAACGTAGAGCTGGTCGTGGACGCCTACCACGCGCTGGGCGTGGTGCCGTTCTCCCTGCACGACCTGGGCCTCACCAACGCCTGGGTGGTCGGCGGCGGCTACAAGTACCTCCAGCTCGGCGAGGGCAACTGCTTCCTGCGCCTGCCCGCCCACGCGCAGGAACTGCGCCCGGTCGTCACCGGCTGGTACGCGGAGTTCGGCGCGCTCGCCGACCGGCAGCGCCCGGACCGCGTCGCCTACGCCACCGGCGGCGACCGCTTCGCCGGCGCGACCTACGACCCGTCGAGCCACTACCGCGGGGTGCGCGTGCAGCGGTTCTTCGCCGAGCACGGCCTGACGCCGGAGTTCCTGCGCACGGTGTCGCAGCACCAGGTCGGCCTGCTCGCGCAGTGCTTCGACGACCTCGGCCTGCCCGCCGACGTGGTGTCGAGGGATCGGGAGACGCCGCTCGGCATGATCGGCGGGTTCCTGTCGCTGCGCAGCCCGTCGGCCGGCGAGCTGCAGCACGCGCTGGCCGAGCACGGCGTCCGCACCGACAGCCGGGGCTCCTACCTGCGGTTCGGCCCCGCTCCCTACCTGTCCGACAGCCAGCTGGAAGCGGCGATGGCGACGCTCGGGAAGGTCGTCGCCGGCTGATCGACGACCTGCGGTGGTCGGTTCGCGCGGATGGCTCTAGGTTGGCGGTGTGCGGGGTGGACGACCTCCATCCGGCACACCACCTTCCGGAGCGCGCGGCCACGAACCGCGAGCGGTCAGACAAAGGAGTCACCACCGTGACCGAAGGAGTGTTCGGCCGGCACAGCGGCCATGAGCAAGTCGTGTACTGCCACGACGAGGCGAGCGGCCTCAAGGCCATCATCGGCATCTACTCCACCGCACTGGGCCCCGCGCTCGGCGGCACCCGCTTCTACCCCTACGCCACCGAGGACGACGCGCTCGACGACGTGCTCGCGCTCTCCAAGGGGATGGCGTACAAGAACGCGCTGGCCGGGCTCGACCTCGGCGGCGGCAAGGCTGTGATCCTCGGCGACCCGGCCACGATGAAGTCCGAAGCGCTGCTGCGTGCCTACGGCCGCTTCGTGCAGTCCCTCGGCGGCCGTTACATCACGGCCTGCGACGTGGGCACCTACGTGCACGACATGGACGTGGTGGCCCGCGAGACGAAGTTCGTCACCGGCCGCTCGCCCGAAGACGGTGGTGCGGGCGACTCCTCGGTGCTTACCGCGTACGGCGTCTACCAGGGCATGCGCGCTTCGGCCGACCACGTGTGGGGCGTGCCCGAGCTGGCCGGCCGTCGCGTCGGCGTCGCCGGCGTCGGCAAGGTCGGCCACATCCTGGTGGGCCACCTCGTGGAGGCGGGCGCGCAGGTCGTGATCACCGACGTTTCGCCGCTCGCCGTCGAGCGCACGCGCGCCGCGTACCCCGGCGTCGAGGTGGTGTCCGATGTGGACACCCTGATCGGCACGGACCTCGACGTCTTCGCTCCGTGCGCCCTCGGTGGCGTGCTGACCGACGAGACGGTGGCCGCTCTGCAGGCCCGCATCGTCTGCGGCGCCGCGAACAACCAGCTCGCCCACCCGGGCGTCGACAAGCTCCTCGACGACCGCGGCATCCTCTTCGCCCCCGACTACCTGGTCAACGCCGGCGGCGTCATCCAGGTCGACGACGAGCGCCACGGCTTCGACTTCGCCCGCGCCCAGCGCAAGACCACGGCCATCTTCGACACCACGAAGGCCGTGTACGCCCTGGCCAAGGCCGACGGCGTCCCGCCCGCCACGGCGGCCGACCGGCTCGCCGAACGCCGCATGGCCGACGTCGGCCGGCTGCGGTCGATCCTGACAGTCTGACTTCTTGCCCGACGGCGGGCGCACGGGAGTTACCGTGCGCCCGCTTTTCTTTGTTCAGGAAGGGTTTCAGACGAGGGCCGGCGTCGCCTGCTCCGATGTGGACAGTCGCTGCGCGCGGCGCGCCAGGATGATCATCACCGCCGGGATGAGCAGATCGGTGATCACCACGCCGCCCGTGTTGCCCGGTGCGTGGTCGCCGTTGGCGAACCACTGGTGGAGGTGACCGACGGCCGCGCCCCAGAGGAACATCCCGGCGCCGATGCCGATCGTGATGCGTTCCCGGGTCGACGCCGACGCCGACGCGGCGCGGAACCCCATGACCGCCAGCCCGAGATTGGCGAAGGCGATTTCGAACTCGAACGGGGTCCGGGTGAAGCCGATCGCCGTGGACATCACGTCCGGGGCGCCGAGGAACGCCAGCGTCATCCAGAGGCTGCTGCAGCCGAGGGCGACGATGGCCCACCACCGTTGCCAGGTCTCCAGTGCGGCTCGGCGTGAGGAGCTGTGCCACGTGCGGACGAAGGCGCCGATGGCCGGCACCACGACGAAGAGCAGGGGAACGGCGGACTGGGCGAGGTAAGCGGTGGTGGTCATGGCTTGAGTGTTGCATGGTTAATATTAACCTCGCAAGACTCAAGGTAGACTGGTCCCGTGGACGACGATCTCGCTGACTTGCTGCACCGCGTGGTGTTCCTGATGGGGGAGGCCGCGCGCCGGCGGGCCGACGGTGCCGGGGGCCTGAGCTACAGCCAGATGCGGCTGCTGGGCACGCTGGAGGACATCCAGCCGGTGACCCAGCACCAGCTGGCGCAGGCGCTGTCGGTGTCCGATCCGGCGATCAGCCGGGCGTTGCGCCCGCTGGAGACCGCCGGGCTCGTGCAGGTCCGCCAGGATCCCGAACACGCCCGGCGCCGGCTCGTGACGATCACCGAGGTCGGCGCGAAAGCCTTCCACGACAACGGGAAACCGCTCTACGACGAGCTGCGCGCCGCCCTGCTCGAAGCCGGCTTCCCGTACGAGCAGTACCTGCGCGACACCGCAAGGCTGGCCCGGCTCCTGGAACCCCGAGACCCGTGACCCGAGCTGCGAAAGGCAGGAAAAAGGCCCCCTCACCGCGGTGAGAGGGCCTTCGTCGGTGGGGTGACGCTCAGCCGCTCTTGCGGCGGAACGTGCGCTTGTTCGCGGCGGGCCCGTGGGCGTGCTGGTTCTTGCCGCCGCCGGTTTCGTGGGCGGAGCCCGAGCGGGCGTGGGCCTGCTTGCGCTCCAGCGCCTCGCGGAACTTGCGCTTGACGTCGTCCTCCTCGCCGCTGGGCGACGGTTGCGGATCACTCATGCTTACCTCCGAAGGTGACGACGTGTGACCGTCCCAGCCTGGCACCGCCGGGTGCCCGGCGCGAGTCGATTTCGACACACCGGGACCCGGTCACACCCGCACAGCCAACCACGCCCGACCAGCGCCGGACGCGCCGGTACCCCGTCCGGGAACGGCCAACGACGACGGGTTGGCCGCTCCGGACGGGGTACCGGCCGAGCCGATCAAGCGGAGGCTGCGTGATCGGCTCGCCGCTGTCCGGCGGATCGCGGCGAGGGGACGGACGCCACGAACCGGTGCGGCCGCGGGTGAACGCGGCGGCGGGCGCGGCCCGCCGCTGTCACCACGAGCCGAGACAGCAAGCCTGCGACGAGCACCGCGCCGAGCACGAGGGCGGCGCGGCCGCTCGCGGTGTCGAAGACGATCTGGCCTTCGCGGCCGAGGACGAAGCCGGAGTCGACGGCCCAGGCCACGACGGCGATCCCCGCCGCCGCGGCCGGGGTCGTGGCCGCAGCGGCGGCGACCACGACGAGCGCCAGCGGCACCAGCGCGTAGAGCGGGTGCGCGGTCGCCCCCGCGACGTCCGCCCCGATCGCGGCGGCCACCACGGCCGCGCAACCGAGCGGGAACCCGAAACCACCGGTGATGCGCATGGGTCCAGCTCAGCGCGCCCGCCCGCACCGCACGAGAGGCGCGGACGCTTTCCCTACAGCCCGCGCCGTCTTCTTGACATCTCCTTAACTGTGCCGAACGTTGCCGATCCGACCACAGTCACGGCCGAATGCCTTCGTGGCAACGGTTGCGTACCGCGCGGGGGTCGGCCTACTTTTGGCCGGATCGGCGACTGCGGCTCGCGGCGCGCACGATCGCGCCCACGATCTCCGGCCACAGCGGTTCGGGCAGGTCGTGGCCCATGCCGGGGAGGACCACGAGCTCGGCGTCGGGAATCGCGGCCGCGGTGGCCTTGCCGCCGCTGAGGTCGATCATCGGGTCCGAGTCGCCGTGCACGACCACCGTCGGCAGGCGCAGCGAGCGCAGCGCTTCCGTGCGGTCGCCCGAAGCGACGATGGCGGCGGCCTGGCGCAGCGTGCCCATCGGGTGCTGCGCGCGGTCGTAGCCCCGGGCCGCCTTGAACCGCAGGTGCTCGTCGGTCGCGGGGTACCCCGGCGAGCCGGTGGTGCGGTAGGACGCGATGCTCTGCTCGATGGCTTCTTCGCGCGTCGCCGCGGGTGGTCGCGTCAACGTGGCCAGCGCGGCGGGCGAGGTCTGCCCGACGGTCGGGTCGCCGGTCGTGGACATGATCGAGGTGAGGCTCAGCAGCCGGTCCGGGTGGTCGATGGCGAGCTGCTGCACGACCATCCCGCCCATCGACGCGCCCACCACGTGGGCCGTCGCGAAACCGAGCGCGTCGAACAGGCCGACGGTGTCGTCGGCGAGGTCCGAGAGCAGGTACGGCGCCGAGGCCTGCCCGGCTGCGATCCCCGCCAGGTCGGGCGCACCGAGGTCGTCGAGGTAGGCCGACAGGCCGATGTCGCGGTTGTCGAAGCGGACGACGAAGAAACCGTGGCTCGCGATCAGCTCGCAGAACCCGGTCTCCCAGGTCACCATCTGGGCGCCGAGGCCCATCACGAGCACCAGTGGCGGGTTCGCGGCGTCGCCGAAAGTGTCGTACTCGAGTTCGAGGCCGTTGGCCAGGGCACGGGGCATGCCCTGATCCTGCCCTAGATCCCCGAATCCTGGCACGGGCCGTCGTTGTCCGGATACGGTACATCGCATGCCGTCTTCGTCCTCGCGGGCCGGGAACCGCCCTCGCTCGCGCGCGGCGGCGGGACTGCCGGCCGTCACCGCCGAGAAGGTGATCGACGCGGCGGTCGCGCTGACCGCCGAGCGCGGCCTCGACAACTGGACGCTGCGCCAGCTCGCGGCGGCCGTGGACGCCTACCCGGCGGTGATCTACCACCACGTCGGCGACCGGGACGCGGTCGTGGCCGCGGTGCTCGACCGCGTCGTCGGCCTGCTGAGCCTGCCCGACGAAAACCTGCCGTGGCAGGACTGGTTCGCCGAGTTGCTGGCCGAGCTGCGCACGGTGCTGCGGGCCCACCCGGGCACCGCGCGGCGGCTGGTGCTGTTCGGGCCGTCGGTGTCGGCCGCGATCCGCACCATCGACCGCGGGGTCAGCGTGCTGCTCGCCGCGGGCTTCGGCGACGAGAGCGTGCTCGCCTACAACCTGCTCGTCGCCACGGCCTGCCAGTTCGTCGCGATGGAGGACGACCGCGACAGCACGCTCGCGTTGAGCCTGGACAACACCGAGGAGTACGCGACCTACCACGACCGCGCCGATCTGCCCGGCATGGCCGCGCAGGGCCGGGCGATGCGGGAGCTGCTGGCCGACCCGGAGCTGGCGGCCGGCTGGTGCGCCCGCCTGTACGACTACGCGGTGCGCCGTTGCGTGGACGGGCTGGCGCACCGCCTGGCCGAGCTCGAGGCCGAGCCACGCGCCTGATCGGGTGGCGGCAGCCTTCCGGCGTGGGCCGAACGTGTGACCACCCCGGTGGAATCCAGGGGAAACTGACACCGAACCCACGTCGACCAGGGGTAACGTGGAAAGCAGCCGGGGGTCGTGAGGCTTCCGGCCGGGGCCCCCGGCACTTTCCTCCCCCCTCGTGGTGCCGGGGGTTCCGTCATTCCCCGGGGACTTCGCCCTGGATCAGCGGGAACACCTCACCGATGAGCGTGACGAGCGATTTGCTCAGCAGCGTGTGCACCTGGTCGCGGCTCAGCGAGCCCCGCACGAGCCACTCGCGTCCGGCCGCCTTCACCATGCCGGCGAACGCCCGCACGGCCGCGTTCAGCTCCTCGCCGTGCTCGCTGTCGCGCGAGAGCCCGACGGCCTCCAGCACGCGGTCGGCCGACTCGCGGTCGGCCTGTTCGAGGATGCGGTCGACCTCCGCGTCGCGCCCGATGCCCTCCGGGGCGATCGCGGCGAGCCACGTCTTCTCCTGCGCGCGCACCATGTCGAGGAACCAGTCGATGGCGGCGTCGGCGCGCAGCTCGAGCGGGCCCTCGGGCAGGATCTCGATCGCGAGCCGCGGCACGGTCAGCGCGCGCCGCACGATTTCCAGGTACAGCTCGCGTTTCGTGCCGAAGTAGTGGTTGATCAACCCCCGCGCGACCCCGGCGGCCGCGGCGATGTCCGAAGTGGACACCGCCGAGTAGGGCCGTTCGCCGAACAGGCGCGCCGCGCAGGCGTAGATCTGCTCTCTGCGCTCGTCCGGTTCCAGTCTCCGCCACTTCGGCGCCGGCTCCGTATTCATGAGTAATATTTTCGCATGATCGGTTCAGTGGGGCCGACCGATCTCCGGCGGTGTCGCGCCCGGGCGACACCATCGGTTGGCTACCGCCGGGTACGGGTTGACGGGCCGCGGGGTCAGTCGGGCAGCTCGATCGGGGCCAGGTCGTCGAACAGGTCACCGGGGCCGGGGTTGGCCGGCGCTGACTCGCCGCCGAAGTGGTGCTGGACGCCCCACACCGCGTTGAGCGCCGTCTGCACCGCGCCCTCGGCCCAGCCCGCGGTCCACGAGACGTCGTCTCCGGCGAGGAACAGCCCGCGGTACCGCTCGGGCAGGTTGTCCTGCTTGAAGTGCGTGAACAGGCGGTGCTGGTAGCGGTAGTGGCCGGGCAGGTTCGCCTTGAACGCACCCATGAAGTGCGGTTCGGCCTCCCACGACACGGTCACCGGGTCGCCCACGAGGTGCTTGCGCACGTCGACGCCGGGGTAGATCTCGCGCAGCGACTGCAGCATCACCTCCACGCGTTCGGACACGCTCAGCGGCAGCCATTTCAGCGAATCGTCGGCCCACGTGTAGGAAAGGCAGATCACGGCGGGTTTGTCCGGGTCATCGCCGAGCAGGTAGGTGCCGCGCGGCATCCGGTCGGTCAGCGTCATGCTCATCGTGTCGCGCCCGGTCACGGGGTCGCGGTCGAGCCAGAACGGCCGGTCCACGGGCACGAAGACCTTCGAGGACTCCATGTAGTGCGTGCGCTCGATGGCCGTCCAGTGGTCGATCGGGAACAGCGCCTCGTCGCATTCGATCTTGGACAGCAGCATCCAGCTCTGCGCGGTGAACACCGCGGCGCGGAAGGTGCGGATGTGCCCGGACGCGTCGGTGACGGTCACGTTGTTCGGCGCGGTGCGGTGCAGCCGCGTGACACCGGGGCGCGGCCGGCCGCCCTCGTGCAGCGCCGCGAGACTGGTGCCGGCGGGCCAGTGCGCGAGCGTTTCCGGTGCGTGGTCCCACAATCGCACGGGCAGCTGCCTGCTGCCGCCGGTGATGCTGCGGTGCTCGTCGTCGGCGCCGGTGTAGACGACGCGCAGGATCTCCAGGATCGAGTTGGGGAAATCGGTGTCCCAGCCGCCCGTGCCGAAGCCGACCTGGCCGAAGATCTCGCGGTGGCGGAACGACGCGAACGCGGGCGAGTCGCACAGGAACCCGTAGAAGGTCTGGTTGTCGAGGCGGGGCACGAGCTCGTTCCAGATCCGCTTCACGGTTTTCGCGTCGCGGTCGCGGATCGCGGTCTGCATCTCGGCGAAGGACGCGTGCTCGTCAAGCGTGCGCTGCCACGCCTTCGCGACTTCGCCGAACACGAGCGGCAGGTCGTCCTGCGTGCGCGCGTAATGGCTCCGCCCCTTGAGGTCCACGACGGTGCTCGGCGTCGCGGGCGCGAGCGGGTTCGGGAACGGCGAGGTCTGCAGCCCCACCTTGTCGATGTAGTGGAACAACGCGGTCGACGCCGGTGGGAAGCGCATGGCCCCCATCTCGGCGACGACGTCGTCGGGCAGGCCGGGGAAGCGGTGCGTGCGCAGGCGTCCGCCCAGCTCGGCGATCTCGTACACGACCGGCCGCAGCCCGAGCTTCATGAGCTCGTAGGCCGTGACGACGCCCGACAGCCCGCCGCCGATCACCGCGACCTCGGTGCCGTGGTGCTCGGCCGGCACGGTCCCGAGGCCGGCGGGGTGAGTGAGGTAGTCGTCGTAGGCGAACGGGAAGTCGGGGCCGAACATGGTGATCGGGCGCCCGGGCGGATCGTCCGTGGGGATCGCGGTCGGGACGGCGGAGGTCATGCCTGGGGTCCTTCTTCGGTCAGGGATCGGTACAACGCGGGCCGGCGGTCGGCCAGGTAGGTGTTCTCGGTGCGGGCCCGCGCGAGCACGGCCGGGTCGACGTCGGCGAAGATCAGCTCGGGTCCTTCGCCCGCCGCCGTCACCGTGCCGTCGGGCGCGGCGACGGTCGAGTGGCCGCAGTAGGACAGCTCGCCCTCGGTGTCACAGCGGTTCGCGTACACGACATACAGCTGGCTTTCGTGCGCCCGGATGGGGACGAGCGCGTCGGCGACCCGCTCGTACGGCCGCATCAAAGCGGTCGGCACGAGCAGCAACTGGGTGCCGGCGAGGGCGTGCGCACGTACCGGCTCGGGAAACTCCACGTCGTAGCAGATGAGCAGGCCCACGCGCAGCCCGCCGAGGTCCGCCTGCACCACCAGGTCCGCGCCCGGGGAGAACTGGCTGTGGTCGATCTCGCCGTAGAGGTGCGTCTTGCGGTAGTTCGCGAGCCGGTCCCCTTGCGCCGACAGCAGTTGCGCGGAGTTGTACACGGTGTCGCCGTCGCGTTCGGGGTAGCCGTAGACCAGTGCCACACCATGCGCACGAGCGAGCATGCCCAGCTCCTGCGCCAGCGGTCCGTCGGCGGGCTCGGCGCGCTCGGCGACCGCGGCGGCGCCGATCGCGTACCCCGTGGTGATCATCTCCGCGGTGACCACGAGCGCGGCCCCGCCTTCGGCCGCGGCGGCGAGTGCGGCCGGCAGTTCCTCGTACGGCCCCTGGTGGACGGCGACGATCATTTCGCCGCCGCCAGCCGCGAACGCCGGATGCCGTACCCGAAGTACAGCACCAGCCCGAGCAGCATCCAGCCGCCGAACACGACCCACGTGGCGCCGTCGAGGCTGAACATCATGTACGCGCAGCAGAGCACACCGAGGATCGGCGTGACGGGGGAGAACGGCACGCGGAACGTGCGCGCGTCGTCGGGGCGGCGCCGGCGCAGCACGAGCACGGCGATGTTGACCAGGCCGAACGCGAAGAGCGTGCCGATGCTGGTCGCGTCGGCGAGCTTGCCCAGCGGCACGAACGCGGCGAGCACGGCGACGAACGCCGACACCACCAGGGTGTTCGTGCGCGGCACGCCGGTCCTCGGGTGCACTGTGGACAGTGCCTGGGGCACGAGCCCGTCGCGCGACATGGCGAACAGGATGCGCGTCTGTCCGTAGAGGACGGTCAGCACGACGCTGGAGATCGCCACGATGGCGCCGACGGCGAGGACACCGGCCCAGAACGGGCTGTCCAGCACCGAGGTCAGCACGTGGGACAGGGCCGCCTGCTGGTCGTCGAACTGCTGCCACGGCAGGGCGCCGACGGCCGCGACGGCCACCAGGCAGTAGAGCACCGTCACGATGCCGAGCGAGAGCAGGATCGCGCGCGGCAGGTCGCGCTGCGGGTTGCGGGCCTCCTCACCGGCGGTCGACGCGGCGTCGAACCCGATGTAGGAGAAGAACAACTTCGCGCCGCCCGCGCTCATGCCCGCGAGGCCCAGCGGCAGGAACGGCGTGAAGTTCTTGGCCTGCACCGCGGTGAACGCGATGGCGCAGAACAGGACCAGCGTCGCGATCTTCACCCCGACCATGATCGCGTTGGCCCGCGCGCTCTCCTTCGCGCCCGAGAGCAGCAGCACCATCGCCAGCAGCACGACGACGATCGCGGGCACGTTCACCAGCCCGCCGTCGCCGGGCGGGCCGCTGATCGACTCCGGCAGCGCGAACCCGAACGCCAGCTGCAGCAGCTCGTTGACGTACTGGCCCCAGCCGACGGCCACCGACGCCACGGACACGCCGTACTCCAGGATCAGGCACCAGCCGCAGACCCACGCCACCAGCTCGCCGAGCGTGGCGTACGCGTAGGAGTACGACGAGCCCGACAGCGGGATCATGCCGGCGAGCTCGGCGTAGGACAGCGCGGAGAACAGCGCCGTGACCCCGGCGAGCACGAACGAGAGCACCACGGCGGGTCCGGCCACCGGCACGGCCTCGCCGAGCACCACGAAGATGCCGCTGCCCAGCGTCGCGCCGATCGACAGCATCGTGAGCTGGCCCAGGCCGAGCGAGCGTTTCAACGGCCCGTGGCCGGCTTCGGCCACCAGGTCCGCGACCGGTTTGCGGCGCCCCAGCGCCGTGCCGAGCCGTACGCGGGTCGGGGTGGACGTCACCTGGCTACTCCTCGTCGTCGAGGCTGCGATGAAGATCGGGCGCGAGCCACGGTATCGAGCGAAGTGTGCCCCGAAAACTGGAGAACGTTGCGCGTTCGGATGAGATCTGGGTGTTTCATTGCACTTTCGCGGTCGGAAACGGTGATCTGTTCACTCCGCGACGGCGGGCGACGCTTCAGCCGGCCGGGCCGGTTCAGCGGGCTCGACCGGGGTGGCGGGCCGCGCCGGGTCGTCACTCGCGGGCAGCAGCAGCGTGAACGTCGGCGGGTGCGGGCACGAGAGCCGCAGCCGCCCGCCGTCGGCCTCGGCCAGGCTGCGGGCCAGCCGCAGCCCGATGCCGTGTCCGGGCGGAGCGGCCCGGGCCAGGGCGAACGGATCGGTGTCGCCGAGGTCCGGGCCGTCGTCGGCCACGTCGATCGCGAGCGCGCCACCCGCGTCGCGCGCGACGACGGTGACCGGCCCGCGGCCGTGGGTAGTCGCGTTGTCCAGCAGCACGGCGAGCACTTGTCGCACGGCCGCCGCCGAAGCCCGGACGGTGGGCGGGTCCTGGACTTCGACGCGGAGCCCGCGGCCGTTGAGCAGCGGAACGCCGGCGTCGCGCAGCTCGGCGAGTATCCCCGCGAGGTCGAGCTCCGCGCGTGGTGCGCTGCGTTCGCGGGACAACGCGAGCAGGTCGTCGATGGTGCGCTCGAGCCGGTCGGCCGAGTCGACACCGGCGCGGATCGCCTCGTACGGGTCGAGCCCGGGCGTCTCCAGCGCGGCCTCCAGCTGCAACCGCAGGCCGGCCAGCGGCGTGCGCAGCTGGTGCGACGCCTCGGCCGAGAACGCGCGTTCGCGATCGAGCGTCTCGCCGATGCGCTCCGCGGTCACGTCCAGTGCCGTGCCGACCCGGTCGATCTCGGTGATGCCGGCGCGCGGGCTGCGAGCCGTGAAGTCGCCGTCGCCGAGCCGGGCCGCGGCCGACGACAGCTCCTCCAGCGGGCTCGACAGCCGGGCCGCGATGCGCCGCGCGATGAGCCAGCTCGCGGCGACGGCCGCGACGCCGAACCCGACCATCCCGAGCCAGGTCAGGCCGACGCGGCGCAGGAGCACGTCGTGCGGCATCGCGGCGCGGACCACCCCCGCGAGCCGCGCGCCGTCCATCACCGGCACCGCCAGCACATCCTCGCCGTCGACCGGTCCGGACGCCACGTCGACGTCCGCCGCGGACACCTGGCTCACCACCGCGTCGGCGGTGTCCGGGCCCGTGCCGGAGACCAGCCGTCCCTGCGGGTCGTAGATCCCGACGGTCGCGCTGCCCTGCACGGGCTGGCGGGGCACGCGCCCGGCGGCGAGCGCGTCGGACACCTCCAAGGCCGTGCCGTCGGCGGCGCGTTCGAGCTCGGAGCCGGTGTTCTCCCGGAAGTACCACAGCGCCGCGACGGCCAGCGGCAGCCCGAACAGCACGGTGGCCACCACGGCGGCGAGCACCGTGAGCGTGACGATCCGGCGGCGCACGCTCAGGCCTCTTCCAGGCGGTAGCCGTGCCCGCGCAGGGTGGCGATCCGGGGCACGTCCGCCGGCTCGGGCGCGGCGTCGGCGAGCTTGCGCCGCAACGCGGCGATGTGGACGTCGAGCGTTTTGGTGGAGCCGTGCGTGTTCGCGTCCCAGACGTCGGCCATCAGCCGCTCCCGGCTCACCGCCACGCCAGGTTGTTCGGCGAGGCGGGCCAGCAGGTCGAACTCCCGCGCCCGCAGGTCGACCTCCTGCCCGCCGACGATCGCCCGGCGGCTCGCCGGGTCGACCACGAGCGAGCCGACGGTGACGACCGGCACGGCGGGGTTCGCGGGCGCGCCGCGGCGCAGGTGCGCGCGCACGCGGGCCAGCAGCTCGCCGAGGCGGATGGGTTTGGTGAGGTAGTCGTCGGCACCCGCGTCGAGGCCCACGACCACGTCCATCTCGTCGGCCCGCGCGGTGAGGATCACGACCACGGCGCCCGGCATGCTCGTGCGCAGGCGGCGGCAGACGTCGACGCCGTCGAGGTCGGGCAGGCCCAGGTCGAGCAGCACGAGCTCGGCGCCGGCCTCGTTCAGGGCGCTGCGGCCGTCGCGGCACCAGCGCACTTCGTGACCGTGGCGCGCGAGCGACGACTCCAGGACGCCGCCGATCGTCAGGTCGTCCTCCACCACCAGCACCTTGGCCACGGGAGCAGCCTAACCAACACCCCGGCCGGACCGGGCCGGAAAATCCGCGGCGGCGCTTTTCGTCTACATAGGACAGTGCTCAGCGCCGCGGGCGCGCGGTGCTCTCGCGCAGCACGACCTCGGCGTTGACGCGGACCGTGCGGGCCCGCGTGCCCGACCCCTTGAGCGCCAGGTCCATCGCGCGTTCGCCCAGCTGTTCCAGGGGAAGCGCGACCGTGGTGAGCGCCGGAGTGAGGTCCCGGACCACGGGGATGTTGTCGAAACCGGCCACGGAGATCTCGCCCGGCACGGCGACGCCGGCCTCGCGCAACGCGGCCAGCGCACCGATCGCCATCAGGTCTGTGACCGCGAACACGCACGTCGGGCGCTTCCGCTTCGGGCGCTCCAGAAGCCGCTTCGCCGCGTCGTAGCCGCCGTCGCGGGTGAACTCGGTCTCGAGGACGTCTTCGTCGGACAGCGGCAGGCCGTGGGCGGCGAGCTCCTCGGCGAACCCGTCGAGCCGGTCGCACACCGTGGTGAGCCGCATCGGGCCGGCCAGCACGGCGAAGCGCTTGTGCCCCAGCCCGACCAGCGCCTTCGCGAGGGCGGCCGCGCCGCCGCGATTGTCGGGCTGCACGGTGTCCACTTTGAGCCCGCGGTGCCGGCTGACGGCCGCGACCTGGCCGCCGCCGCGGCGGTACGGGTCGAGCTCCGCCGCCATCGCGCGTTCCCAGGTGCGGTCCTCGAACGCCGACCCGATCAGCACGATCGCCGACGCCCGCTGCGCCCGCAGCGCCGAGACGTACGCCACTTCGCGGTCGGGGTCGCGGAAGGTGTCGGCGAGCATCACGAGCAGGCCGTTGCCGTTGGCCACCTTCATGACCCCGCCGGCGACCGCGGAGAAGTACGGATCGGACACATCGTGACAGATCACCCCGACCGTCCGATGTGTCCCTCCGGCGAGTGCCTGCGCGTGTGCGTTCGGTGCGTACGCGAGCTCGGCCGCGGCCGACATCACGCGGTCGCGCAGGTCCGTGCGGACGGACGCGGTGCCGTTGAGCACCCGCGAAGCCGTGGCGAGTGACACGTCGGCGCTTTGTGCCACGTCCGCCAGCGTCACGTGCGGCCCGGACTTCATCGCTCCTCCATGGTGGTTCCTCGGGCATAGTGGCCCCATGCTCGGTCTGTACCCGGAAATCGAACCCTACGACCACGGGATGCTGCCGGTGGGCGATGGCAACGTAATCTACTGGGAGGAGTGCGGGAACCCCGCGGGCAAGCCGGTCGCGTTCCTGCACGGCGGTCCCGGTGGCGGCGCGTCGGCGCGGCACCGGCGGCTGTTCGACCCCGAGCGGTACCGGATCCTGCTCTTCGACCAGCGCGGTTGCGGCCGCAGCACACCCCACGGCAGCACGGCCGAGGCGGACCTGTCGGTGAACACCACCTGGCACCTGGTCGCCGACATGGAGCTCCTGCGCGAGGATCGCGGCATCGACCGGTGGCAGCTGTTCGGGGGCTCTTGGGGCAGCGTGCTTGCCCTCGCGTACGCGGAGCAGTACCCGCACCGGGTCAGCGAGCTCGTGTTGCGCGGGGTGGCGACACTGCGGGTGAAAGAGATCCAGTGGCTTTTCGGCGGCGGCGCCGCGTGCTTGTTCCCGGAGGCGTGGTCGCGGTTCCTCGCGCCCGTGCCGTACGCGCGCCGCAGCGACAACCTGCTCGAGGTCTACCACGAGCTGCTGCACCACCCGGACCCCGAAGTCCACGGACCGGCGGCGGTCGCGTGGAGCCGGTGGGAGGGCGAGACGGTGAAGTTCACGCCGCAGGAGGAAGTGGTTTCGGCGTTCACCGAACCGGAGTTCGCGCTCGCCATCGCGCGCATCGAGAACCACTACTTCCGCCACGGCGGTTGGCTGGCCGAGGACCAGCTCATCCGCGAGGCCGGGAAGCTCGCGGGCATCCCGTGCGTTCTCGTCCAGGGAAGGTACGACGTGGTCACTCCCGCCACCACGGCGTGGGAGCTGGCGCAGGTACTGCCCGGTGCGGAGCTGAAGATGATCTCCGACGCCGGGCACGCCTTCGACGAACCCCGGACCTTGCACGAGCTGATCAGCACGACGGACCGGTTCGCGGCAGGCTGGGCCGAGCACGAGATCGACGAGCCGAGAGGAATCACACGGATGCTTTACGGTGACGAGCACGTCCGCCGCTACGAGGAGACCGACGGCGAGGTCGGCCACGAGTGGCAGCCCGGTGTGCCGACCCTGGTCCTGACGACCAAGGGCCGCAAGTCCGGTGAGGACCGCAAGTTCGCGCTCATCTACCAGGAGGTGGACGGCAACCCCGTCATCGTCGCCTCGAAGGGCGGCGCGCCGGCGCACCCGGGCTGGTACCTCAACCTGCAGGCCAACCCGGAGGCTCGCGTCCAGGTGCTGGCCGACAAGTTCACCGCCCGCGCCCGCACGGTCTCCGGCGAGGAACGCGCCCGGCTGTGGGACAAGCTCGCCTCGGTGTGGCCGGACTACAACGAATACGCGAAGAAGACCGACCGCGAGATCCCCGTGGTGGTCCTCGAGCGGGTGTGATCCGCGCCGCGTCCGGGACCCGGGGTCACCGAGCCGGGTGGTCTTCGGCTACGAATGACGCTCATGGCCCTGCGAAACCGGTCGCGCGACCGCTGGATCCCGCTCGAACACGAGGGGGAGCTGCTCACCTTCCGTCAGATGGAGGCCTACGGCCGGCGCTTCGCCCGCGCCGGCCGCGGGGCCTGGTACAGCTTCGCGATCGAGGTGGTCTGGCAGTTCCTGGTGCTGTTCAGCCGCTTCCGGGTGCGCGGCGCGCGCCACATCCCGGCTTCGGGCGGGGTGCTCGTGGCGTCGAACCACCTGTCGTTCGCCGACCCGACCACGCTCACGGCGTTCTGCCTCGCCGCCGGCCGGGTGCCGCGGTACCTGGCCAAGTCGAGCCTGTGGGACCTGCCGGTGGTCGGTTCGGTGATGCGGTCCGGGCAGCACATCCCGGTGTACCGCGGCGCGCCGACGGCCGCGGGGGCCTACCGCGACGCCGTGAAGGCGGTGGAAGCCGGCGAGTGCGTGACGATCTTCCCGGAGGCCACGTTCTCGGCCGACCCGGACGGCTGGCCGATGAAGGGCAAGACCGGCGTCGCGCGGATCGCGCTGGAGACCGGCGTGCCCGTGGTACCCGTCGCGAACTGGGGCACGCACCACCTGCTGCCCGCCGGAGCCTGGTTCCCGCACGGGATCCCGCGCAAGACCGTCGAGCTCGTGGCGGGCCCGCCGGTGGACCTATCGGATCTTCGGAACGGCGAGCCGACCCGTGAGGTGCTCGAAGAGGCGACCGCCCGGGTCATGCGTGCGGTGACGGATCTGCTGGCCGGGATCCGCGGTGAAGAGCCGCCCGGCGACGGTGCGTGAGGCGAGCACCGTCACCCCGCCCCGCCAGCCGGTTCGGGGTAATTTGGACGGTATGAGTGCACACTATGACGTCGTGGTCCTGGGGGCCGGGGTCGGCGGCTACGTGGCCGCCATTCGCGCCACACAGCTCGGTCTGAGCGCGGCGGTCGTCGAGGAGAAGTACTGGGGCGGGGTGTGCCTCAACGTCGGCTGCATCCCGTCGAAGGCGCTGCTGCGCAACGCCGAGCTGGCGCACACGGTGAAGGAAGAAGCCGCCACCTATGGCATCTCCTCCGACGGCGAGATCCGCTTCGACTACTCGGCCGCCTACGAGCGCAGCCGCAAGGTCGCGGACGGCCGCGTCAAGGGCGTGCACTTCCTGATGAAGAAGAACAAGATCACGGAGTACGACGGCCACGGCACGTTCGTCGACGACCACACCCTCGAGGTCAACGGCGAGCGGATCACGTTCGACAACTGCATCATCGCGACCGGCGCCACGGCGCGCCTGCTGCCCGGTACCTCCCGCAGCGACCGCGTGGTCACCTACGAACAGCAGATCCTCGAGAGCGAGGTGCCCGAGAGCATCGTGATCGCGGGCGCCGGCGCGATCGGCGTGGAGTTCGCGTACGTGCTGCGCAACTACGGCGTGGACGTGACCATCGTCGAGTTCCTCGACCGGATGGTGCCGCTGGAGGACGCCGAGGTGTCGGCGGAGCTGGCCAAGCGCTACCGCAAGCTCGGCATCAAGGTGCTCACCGGCACGAAGGTCGAAGCCATCGACGATTCGGGCGCGAAGGTTCGCGTCACGGTGTCGAAGGACGGCAAGCAGGACGTGCTGGAGGCCGACAAGGTCCTGCAGGCCATCGGCTTCGCGCCCAACGTGAAGGGCTACGGCCTGGAGAACACCGGCGTCGAGCTGACCGAGCGCGGCGCCATCGCGGTGGACGGCCGCGGCCGCACCAACGTGCCGCACCTGTTCGCCATCGGCGACGTGACGGCGAAGCTGATGCTGGCGCACGCGTCGGAGTCCATGGGCATCGTGGCGGCCGAGACGATCGCCGGCGCGGAGACCATGGAGCTCGACTTCGTCATGATCCCGCGCGCGACCTACTGCCAGCCGCAGATCGCCAGCTTCGGCTGGACCGAGGCCCAGGCCCGCGAAAAGGGCTACGACGTGCAGGTCGCCAAGTTCCCCTTCACGGCCAACGGCAAGGCCCAGGGCCTCGGCGACGCCGGCGGCTTCGTCAAGATCCTCAGCGACGCCAAGTACGGCGAGCTGCTCGGCGCGCACCTCATCGGCCCGGACGTGACCGAGCTGCTGCCCGAGCTCACGCTGGCCCAGCAGTGGGACCTGACCGTGCACGAGGTCGCCCGCAACGTCCACGCCCACCCGACCCTGGGCGAGGCCGTGAAGGAAGCCATCCACGGGCTGGCCGGGCACATGATCAACTTCTGAGTTCTTCCCGCCACGGCGCCGGATCGTCCACTGCGGACGGTCCGGCGCCGTCGTCCGTGGGTTCATCACCCGTTCGCCCGGCGTCGGTCCACGAGCGGGGGACAGGCCGCTACGCTGACCGCCGGGTCCACGGAGTGGACACACCGGACGTTTCAAACTTTTGTCGGTGTACTGCGCGGTGGTGACTCCCTAGATTCGTCTGACTACCGCCGGTGGAGCGGGCGAGGCAGGGAGAGAGTCGATGCGGGGATTCAGCCGGGCCGCCACTCGGTCGGTGCCGTTGGCGGTGGGGGTGGTGCTGCTGGGCGCCGGTGTGGCGAGCGCGCAGCCGTCCGCGGCCGACGTGGTCGCGCAGCGCACCGAGGCCGGCATCAGCGCGTTGCAGGGCATCAAGAAGTCGCTGACGCCCGCGGAGCGCAAGCAGGACAGCCGGCTGGTGATCGAGAAGCGCCTGCGGGCCGACCACGCGCTCGCGGCGCTGCTGCCCGAGTACCGCACGGGCTTGCCCGTGGCGAACAGCGGCGCGGTCTCCGTCGACATCACCGGCGCCGCCGGGACCGCCGTGGCCCAGGCCGTGCGCGCGGCCGGGGGAACCGTCCGCTACGCCTCGCCGGACGGCGCGGTGCGCGCGGACCTGCCGCTCGCCGCCGTGGACAAGATCGCGGCGCGCGGGGACGTGGCCGCCGTCGCGCCGGCCGCGCAGGCGATGACGTGGCGTGAGCAGGACCCGCGCCGGGAGCTCGTGGCGCGAGCCGTGACGCAGGTGTCCGAAGGGGACAAGGCGCACGGCGCCGACACCGCCCGCGCCCAGTACGGCGTGACCGGCTCCGGCATCAAGGTCTGCGTGCTGTCCGACGGTGTCAACTCGCTGTCGAAGTCGCAGGCCGCGGGCGAGCTGCCGGCCGTCGACGTGCTGGCGGGCCAGGCCGGCAGCGGCGACGAGGGCACGGCGATGCTGGAGATCGTCCACGACCTCGCGCCCGGCGCCACGCTCGGTTTCGCCACGGCGTTCACCAGCGAAGCGAGCTTCGCCGCCAACATCCGCGCCCTGCGCACCACCGGCCACTGCACGGTGATCGTCGACGACGTCGCCTACTTCGACGAGTCGCCGTTCCAGGACACGCAGGTCGCGCAGGCGGTCAACGACGTCACCGCCGCGGGCGCGCTGTACTTCTCGTCCGCAGGCAACTCCGGCAACCTCACCGACGGCACCAGCGGCTACTACGAGGGCGACTTCCGCGCCTCGGCCACCACGCTGCCGGGCATCAGCGGCACACCGCACGACTTCGACCCGGGCTCCGCGGTGCAGACCTCCGACCCGCTGTCGGCGGGTTCGCTCGGCAAGCCCGTCACGCTGTTCTGGTCGGACCCGTGGGGCCGGTCGGGCAATGACTACGACCTGTTCATCCTCAACGCGTCCGGCAGCGTCGTGGCTTCCAGCGACAATCCGCAGACCGGCTCGCAGAACCCGTACGAGATCGCCTCGGTGCCGACCACGGGCTCGGGCTACCGCGTGGCCGTGGTCAAGTACAGCGGCGCCGACCGGTTCCTCGCGCTCAACGTGATCCGTGGCCGGTTCGTGGGCTCCGGTTCGCTCAAGGCGTTCAGCACGGCGGGCGTCACCTCGGGCCACTCGGCCGCGGCCGCGGCGTTCAGCGTGGCGGCGGCCCCGGCGGCGACGGCGTTCGGCCGTCCACTCGAGACCGGTGACCCGGCGAACCCGGCCGGCCCGTACCCGGGCCGGTTCACCGCGGCGAGCAAGTGGGAACGCTTCACCTCCGACGGGCAGCGCCACCTGTTCTTCAACCCCGACGGCACCGAGCTCACCCCGGGCAACGTCTCCTCGACGGGCGGCGCCACGCGGGCCAAGCCGGACATCACCGCGGCCGACGGCGTCGCCACCTCCGTGGCCGGCTTCCAGCCGTTCTACGGCACGTCCGCGGCCGCCCCGCACGCGGCGGCGATCGCGGCGCTGCTGCTGTCGGGCAAGCCCACCGCGACGCCCGCGGAGATCCGCTCGGCCCTGGTGGCGAGCGCGATCGACCTGGGCGCGCCCGGGTACGACCCGGTGACGGGCGCCGGCGTGATCATGGCGGGCCCGGCGCTGGCGGCGCTGGGCGTGCCGCAGAGCTAGTGCGGTTGCGGCGGCCCCGGGCAGCTCGGGGCCGCCGCCTCACCTGCTCGTGACCAGCAGGTGGAAGGCGCGGGTGCCCTCGCCGACGCGTTCGTGGCGGTCGAGGTTCAGCCCCGCCTCGCCCAGCGCCGTCTCGACGTCGGCCACCGGGCGCAGCCGAAAGCCGTGTTCGGTGAACGGCATGGCTTTCATGGCCTCGGGATCGCCGATGCCGAGCACGAAGCGGCCACCCGGCGTGAGCACGCGGGCGACCTCGGCGAACGCCAGGTCGAGGTCGTCGACGAAGTACACCGTGTCGAGCGTGATCGCGGCGTCCATCGACGCGTCTTCCAGCGGCAGCGCGGTTATCGTGCCGCGGTGCAGGCGCAACCGGCCGGCGGCGATGTTGGCGGGGAACGCGGCGCGGGCCTTGGCGATCATCGTGTCGGAGATGTCGACGCCGTGCACCGTCCCGCCCGCCGCGGCGCGCAGCAGCAGGTCGAGGCCCAGGCCACCGCCGAAGCCGATGTCGAGCGCCGTCTCCCCGGGCTTCAGGTCGAGTGCTTCGACGGCCGCCGTCATGTTGCCGCGATTGGTGCGGTTCAGCAGCCGCCCGACGGCCCGGCCGGGCAGCCCGCTGGGGTGGCCGAGCTGCCGCGCCAGCCCGGCGAGCAGAGTGTCTCGTGGTCCCATTTCCGCAAGTCTGCCCTCGTGACGGCCGCGAGTCCACGACGTGGATTGTGGTGGCCCGGATGGTGTGGCAGCGTGCTGGGCTGCGAGGACGAGGAGGGGTGCGATGGCGGACAGGACCGCGGTGGTCACCGGAGCGGGTTCGGGCATCGGCCGACGGGTCGCGCGTGCGTTGCTGGGCGCCGGTTATCAGGTCGCGCTGGCCGGGCGCCGGGCCGAGGCGCTTTCGGAGACGGCGGACGGCGCTCCGGGTGCGCTGGTCGTGCCCACGGACGTCGCTTCGCCCGAGTCCGTGGCGGCCTTGTTCGAGGCGGTGCGCGAGCGGTGGGGCCGGCTCGACCTGCTGGTGAACAACGCCGGGGTGTCGGCGGGCGGGACCGTCGCGGACCTGTCGGTGGAGCGCTGGCGCCGGGTCGTCGACACGAACCTGACGGGGATGTTCCTGTGCGCGCAGCAGGCCGTGCTCCTGATGAAGGACCAGGAACCCCTGGGCGGGCGGATCATCAACAACGGCTCGATCTCCGCGCACGCGCCGCGGCCCGCGAGCGTCGCCTACACCGCCACGAAGCACGCCATCACGGGGCTGACCAAGTCGATCTCCCTCGACGGCCGCGCCTGGAACGTCGCGTGTGGACAGATCGACATCGGCAACGCCGCCACGGAGATGACCGAGCGCATGTCCGCCGGCATCCCGCAGGCCGACGGCCGGGTGCTCGCCGAGCCGACCTTCGACGCCGGCCACGTGGCCGACGCGGTGCTGTACATGGCGGGGCTGCCGCTGGACGCGAATGTCCAGTTCCTGACCATCACGGCCACGACCATGCCGTTCATCGGGAGGGGCTGACCCGTCCGTACCGCCGGATTTACCCGTTCGGGCAAAGATCTTCGAGTGGTCTGATCCACGCTGCGGTGCCCGGGTCCCGGGACCACGCTGGGCGTGCGATCACGAGAAGGGACCCGCTCGATGAAGCACCGCACGTTGCGTAGGTCGGCCGTCGTACCGCTGGCGATCGCCACGGTCACATTCGGTTCGGTGGCTTTCGGTTCGGCGACCGCGTGGGCCGATCCGCCGGCGGCGCTGCCGGCCGGCGCGCCCGCCGCCGACGCCAAGTGGCAGCCCGCGCTCGACTTCGACAAGGACGGCTGTTACAACACCCCCGCCATCGGCCCCGACGGCACCCTCAACCCGGGCCTCGACCTCGGCGGCGCGGTGAACGGCAACTGCCACGACAAGTCCGATCTGGCCGACACCAATGTCTACTCCCGGTCGAAGTGCAACAACGGCTGGTGCGCCTACCTCTACGGCTACTACTTCGAGAAGGACCAGGTCTCCGAGGGCCCCGTTTCGGCCGGCCACAAGCACGACTGGGAGCACATCGTCGTGTGGGTGCAGGACGACCAGGCGAAGTACATTTCCGTTTCCCAGCACCAGGGTTACGAGACGAAGCCCGCGTCGGCGGTCCCGTTCCAGGACACCCACCCGAAGGCCGTGTACCACAAGGACGGCGTCTCGACCCACGACTTCCGCTTCCCCAAGGACGGCAACGGCGACGAACCACCCGAGAACGACGAGGGCGTGTGGCAGGTCAAGGGCCTCGTGGGCTGGGACAACTACCCCGCGGGCATCCGCGACAAACTCACCTCCGCCGACTTCGGCGACGCCACCTTCAAACTGACCGACGACCGCTTCAACGGCACGCTGGCCACGGCGAAGCCCGCGGAGGTCGGTCTGGACCCGAACGCGTGAGCAGGAGATGACCTTGTCGCGGCGGAAGTCGTCGAACAGCCGGTAGAACATCCGCTCGCGCGGTACGCGAAGCCGTGATCAGACGGAAAGCGCCGCCAGGTCGATACCCGAGAACGCCGCCGCAACCACCCCGTGCAGGCGGGGCGACCACACAGCGTGCCCGTGCCCCGTCCACAGGGGCGCCACCGGGAGGTCGCGCAGGAGCTGGTTCTCGGCGACCCGGTACAGCTGCCCGGCTTCCGCCGTGGTGGCCGCGGATTCCGCCGCCGTGAGGTCCTGGGCGAAGCCGGGGTCCGAGTAGCCCGAGGCGGAGGCCAGGGTCGTCAGCAGGTCCGCGGGGCTGGCGGAGGCGAGGTTCAAGTCCACAGTAGACGGACCGTCCACGCGACCGTTCGGGCGCTGGGCCGCGGTCACCGGAACCCCCAGTGCCGTGGCCACGCCGGTGGCGAGGGGGCGCGTCCACTGGCCCGCGCCGGGGTCGAAGTAGACCGTGGTGGGGCCGGTGAAGCCGGACTGGGCCAGCAGTGACTTGGCGGCGGCGGCGTCGAACGAGCAGGGGCGGCAGGTGCCGGTGCGTTCGCCGGGGGCGTCGGCGGGGGGCAGGAGGGCGTGGGCCGGGTCGACCTGGTGGGCGAGGGGACCGGCTTCCAGCGCCGAGCGGTCGACGGCGAGGGCGAAGGCGTGGCGGACGGCCGCGTCGGCGAAGCGGGGGTCGGCCGTGGGGAAGACGAGGTAGCCGGCCTCGGGCAGAGGCCAGGTGGTGTGGCGGTCGGCGAAGTCGGTGTGCATGGCTTCGTGGCGTTCGCCCGGGACGGAGGTGACGAGGTCGAGCGAGCCGTCGCGCACGGCGTCGTACTGCTCCACCGGGTCGCCCACGCGCAGGTCGACCTCGGTGGCCTTGCCCTCGGCCGGGGTGACGCGCAGGAGCGTGCCGCCGGTGCCGGGGGCCCAGCCGTCGGCGAGGCGGAAGGGGCCGTCGCCGACGGGGTGGCGGGCGAAGCCGTTCCAGTCGTGCGAAGCGAGCACGGACGCGGGCATCGGCACGAGCCCCGGCGCCGAGAGCCACGCCGGCACCTGGCTGCTCGGGCGGTCGAGCACGAGCCGGATCGTCGTGGCGTCGGGAGCGGTGATCTGCTTGGCCCGCAACGACTTCGTCAGCACGGGCGTGACCTCCCAGTTCTCGCCGGCGATCGCGTGCCAAGTGTCTACATAGGATTGAGCGGTCACCGGGGTGCCGTCGTGGAACTTCAGGTCCGGGCGCAGCTTCACGGTCCACGTCACGTGGTCGGTGCTCGTGATCGACGTGGCGGCGCGCGGGGTGAGCTGGCCCGTGACCGGGTCGTAGTCGGCGAGCGGCGTCCACAGCGCGCCCGTGACGAAGCGCCCGGCCTGGTCGTCGACGTCGGCGGGCAGCAGCGTGCCCGGCTCCTGCAGCCCGACCGTGACGACGCCCGGGCGGGCCGGCTCGTCGGACGAACAGCCGGCGAGCGCGGACAACGCCACCACCGCGGCGGCGAGCAGGGCAGGCAGGCGCATGCTGTCTTAATACCAGTTGGAAAGGGACGAAAGGCGGTTGTGTCCGGTTGGTCACCGTCTTAGAGTGCAACGGTCACGCTGGGCGTTCTGGGAGGTTCGTGTGCGCCGCTGGTGGGTTCGATCTTGCTTGGCCCTGACCACTGTCGCCGCGACGCTCATCGCGAGCGAGCTGCCCGCCGCCGCGTGCGGCGAGGACGACAAACCCGCGGTGCAGGCCAAACACACCGCCGGCGACCCAGGTGCGATCAAGGGCGTGCGCGCCGTCGGCAACGTGCCCGACGCGGCGGGCGCGATCTCCGCCAACTTCCTCCAGTACGGCCACCGCGACGTGATGGTGGTGTCCGGCGAGTTCGGCCTCAAGGTCTACGACCTCACGCGCGACCCCGCCGCACCGAAGGCGATCGGGCAGCTCAGCCTGCCCGGCCTGTGGGAGACCGAGGACACCGAGGTCGACGCGCAGCGCAAGCTGGTGTTCCTCTCGCGCGACCCGCGTGCGTTCGAGGGCAACACGCACACCGGCGAGTCCGGCATCTACGTCGTCGACGTCTCACGCCCGGAGAAGCCCGCGATCCTGAGCTACGTGCGCGTGCCCGCCGGCCACACCACCAGCTGCGTCGACGGCTGCCGCTACCTGTGGACCGGCGGCCCCGCGAAGGCCGACGACCAGCCGGCCGACTGGGGCGGGCGCCCGATCTGGGTCACCGACGTGCGCAACCCGCGCCATCCGGTCGTCCACCCCGACCCGATCGAGCTCGCCCGCAACGACGGCCAGACCGACTACGTGCACGACGTCCAGGTCGACTCCGCGGGCGTCGCGTGGGTCTCGGGCCGCGGCGGCGTCCGCGGCTACTGGACGAGCGGTCTGCACCGCGACCCCGTGCGCGGCGGCGTGCACCGCGCCACCGCGCTGGAGCCGATCCCGTACGCCGGCGGCGGCGTCGACGAGACCGCCGCGCCGTCGAAGTTCCTGCACAACAGCTTCCACCCGGTCGGCCCTCGCGACGCCGGCGCCTGGCGCGGCCACGACCTCGTGTACGCCACCGAGGAGAACTTCCTCGACGGTTGCGCGGGCGACGGCGTGCTCACCATCTCGTCCCTGGCCGGTTCGTACCACGGCGAAGGCTGGCGCTCGACCCCGGCCGAGCCCTTCCGGCTGCAGAGCGTCGGCACCTGGAGCGTCGCGGGCCAGGAAGGCAGCGACCCCGCCTCCGACGACTGCTCCGCCCACTACTTCGACCTGCGCGACCACGTGCTCGTCCAGTCCTTCTACTCCCAGGGCACGCGCTTCCTCGACGTCAGCGACCCCACCAACCCCCGCCAGATCGCCTACTTCCGCCCCGCGGACGCCAGCTCGTGGGCGCCGTACTGGCACGACGGCTATGTGTACGTGGCGGACAACGTGCGTGGGGTGGACGTCCTGAAGCTGACTGCCTGAGGCCCGATCGGCCGGGAGATCGATCGGCGCCGGCGGTTACAGTCCGATCATGGAGCCAGTGGCACGCGGCCGGGTCATTCTCCTCAACGGCCCTTCGAGCTCGGGGAAGTCGAGCATCGGGCAGGCGCTGCTGGCGATCCTGCCCGAGCCCTGGTTCCACGTCCCCGTCGACGGGATCAACGCGATGCGGTCGACGCGCTACACCCGTGAGCGCGACGAAGCCGGAGTCCAGGAGATGCTGCGACGGACCCGGCGCGGCTACCACCGCGCCGTCGCGGCCCTCACCTCCACGGGGAACGACGTGGTGATGGACTACCCGCTCAGCGAGCCGTGGCGTCTCGACGACCTCCTCGTCGTCCTCGACGGCTACGACGTCACCCTGGTGGACGTCCACTGCGCGCCGGAGGAGCTCGCCCGGCGGGAGCGCTCGCGCGGCGATCGGCCGCACGGTCTCGCCGCCTCGCAGACGCTGATCTACTCCCACGGCGACCACGATTTCGTCGTGGATACCACCCACCGCACCGCGGCCGACTGCGCCCGCGAGATCGCCGACCGCCGCGATGCGGTCGGGCGGCCGAAGGCGTTCGAGCGCCTCCGCGCCGCCCGCGCACGACCACGCTGACCGCCTGAGGCCCGGCCCCGGGGCCGCCCGAACGCTTTCGAGCGGCCCCGCACCCGCGCGGTCCGAGGTTCAGCGCACCTGGTCCGCCGCCACCGTGAACCGCCCCCGGCCGTCGTTGTCCTCGACCGTGTAGCTCAGCTCGACGACCGCCACCTCGCGACCGTCGGGATCCCGTTCGCGCCGCAGCACTTCGCAGTCGAGGTCGAACCGCATGGGCAGCGGAGTGCTCGCATCCCAGTTCTCCGCGGTCAGGATGGGCACCTTCTCCGTGATCAGGACGACGGTGCCGTCCGCCTCGGCGAACCGCAGCTCCACGAAGCCGGGGAACTCTTCGTCCACCCAGCGGGTCACCGTTGCCTTGAGCTTTGCCACGAGACGGAGTCTGCCAGCAACGCGGAAACAGCCGGATCAGTGCCGCGTCGGTCGGTAGATCAGTTCCTGAGTGTGCCCGTCCAGGGTGCGGCTTTCGAGGAGCTCCAGGTCGAAGTCCTCGGCGCCCTCGAAGATGCGGGCGGCGCCGGTCGCGCCGGTGAGGGCGGGGAAGATCGTCAGCTGCACCCGGTCGACCAGGCCTGCGGCCATGAGGGCGCGGTTCATCGCCAGGCTGCCGTGCGAGCGCAGCGGTGCGTCGGACTCCTTCTTCAGCCGGGCGACGACGTCGACGGCGTCGCCGCTGAGGACGGTCGCGTCGGGCCAGTCGAAGGGGCCGCGCAGGGTGGAGGACACGACGGTGGTAGGCAGGTCGCGCAGCAGGGTGACCCAGGGGTCGAGGTTCTCCACGCCGAACTCGGCGAACATCTCCACGTTGTCCTTGAACGTGGTCCCCCCGAACACCATCCGCTGCTCCGCGCTGTACAGCTCGACGCGGCGCGCCAGCAGCTCCGGGCCCTGCTTGCCCCAGTAGCCGCCCCAGTCGCCGGTGTGGGAGCCGTAGCCGTCGAGGCTGGAGAAGACGTCGAAGGTGTAGGTGGCGGTCATGGTGAGCTCCTCGGGTAGACGTTCGGGCCGGGCGGCCCCTCACCCTGCCTACGAACCCGCTCGACGCCGATCGACACCGTCCCGGAAAAAACTTCCGGCGTTCTGAAACCACGACGACAAAGGGCCCCGTGGATCAGCGGCCATGACGCCTCCACCCCAGTCTGGCCGCGGGCTGGGCGGTGCTGAACCGCGTGGAGCTCGGGCCCGAGACGGTGTGGCGAGCCGGCCCGTTGTCCGGGCTGGATGTCGCCCTGGGGCAAGGGGCACCTCGAGCGAACCCAAGGTGCCCCTCCACGTCAGGACCGCAGCCACACCGCGGTGTCCGTCGGGATCTCCGTCGTGACGGGACCGCTCGCCAGCAGGATCTCCCCGGCCGGCAGCGGGACTGGGGAAGCCGAGAAGTTCAGCACGAACGTGAACCCCGGCTCCCGCCTGAACGCCAGCACCCCGTCGCCGAGCGAAAGCCACTTCAGCGTCCCCGCGCCGAGCGAAGGCTGCTCCGCCCGGATCCGTAGGCCGTCGCGGTACAGCGACAGCATCGACGCCGGGTCCGCGGCCTCGGCGGAAGCCGTGTAGTCGGCCCACGAAGCGGGCTGCGGCAGCCACGGCGTCCCCGTCCCGAAGCCGAACGGTGCGGCAGGACCCGACCACGGCAGCGGCACCCGGCACCCGTCCCGGCCCGGGTCCGCGCCGTCGGTCCGCGCCCACACCGGGTCCTGCCGCAGCTCCGAAGGAAGGTCCTCGACCTCCCACAACCCCAGCTCTTCGCCCTGGTACACGTACACCCCGCCCGGCAGCGCCAGCGTCAGCAGCGCCGCCGCGCGGGCCCGGAGGGTGCCCAGGGAGAGCGAAACCGGCGAGCCGTGCAGCCGGTCCGCGAAGGAGAAACCCGTGTCACCGGACCGGCCGTAGCGCGTGACGTGCCGCGTCACGTCGTGGTTGGACAGCACCCACGCCGCGGGCGCGCCGACCTCGTCGTGGGCCCGCAGCGTGCGCGAGATGACGTCGCGGAAGCGCGAGACGTCCCACGGGCACACCAGGAAGTCGAAGTTGAACGCCGAGTGCAGCTCGTCGCGGCGCAGGTAGCGCGCGGCGCGGGACATGTCGGGCAGCCACATCTCGCCCACGAGCACGCGTTCGCCCGCATACGAGTCGGCGATCTTTCGCCACGACCGGTAGATCTCGTGCAGCCCCTCCTGGTCGGAGAACGGCGTCTCGTCCCCGTCCGCGACGTCGGGCAGCGCGGGGTCCTTCACGAGCCCGTCGGCGACGTCGATGCGGAAGCCGTCGACGCCGCGGTCGAACCAGAACCGCAGCACGTCCTCGAACTCCGCGCGGATGTCGGCGTTGTCCCAGTTGAAGTCGGGCTGGCGCGAGCTGTACAGGTGCAGGTACCACTCGCCGTCCTCGACGCGGGTCCACGCGGGCCCGCCGAAGCGCGACTTCCAGTTGTTCGGCGGCTCCGAACCGTCGACGCCGCGGCCCGGGCGGAACCAGAACCGCTGACGCTCGGCGGACCCCGGCCCGGCCGCGAGCGCAGCGGTGAACCAGCGGTGCTCGTCGGAGCAGTGGTTCGGCACGATGTCGATGATCACGCGGATGCCGCGCTCGTGCGCTTCGGCGATGAGCTCCTCGGCCTCGGCGAGAGTGCCGAAAAGCGGTTCGATGTCACGGAAGTCGGCCACGTCGTAGCCGCCGTCGTCCATGGGCGACGGGTACCAGGGCGTGAACCAGATGGCGTCCACGCCCAGCTCGGCCAGATGGTCCAGTTTGGACCGCACGCCGGCGAGATCCCCGATGCCGTCGCCGTTTCCGTCGGCGAAGCTGCGGATGTACACCTGGTAGATCGCCGCGCTGCGCCACCAAGCCGAAGACAGTTCGGTCACTGCGTAGTCCTCCCAGTAGTCTTTGCGGACCGTGCTCAGCCCTTGATCGAGCCGGCGGTGAGCCCGGCGAGGATCTGGCGCTGGAACACGAGGAACAGCACGATCATCGGCACGCTCGCCAGCACCATGCCCGCGACGAGCAGGTTGAGCGGCATGTCGATCGCCACCCGCTGCAGCATCACGCTCAGCGTCTGCTTGCCGGTGTCCGGGAACACCAGCAGCGGCCAGATGAAGTCCTTCCACGCGGCCACGATCGTGAGGATCGAGACCACGGCGAGGATCGGGCGTGAGATCGGCAGGATGATCTTCCACAACGTGCGGACCGGGCCGGCGCCGTCGAGGCGCGCGGCCTCGACGAGCTCGTCGGGGATCTGGTCGAAGAACCGTTTGAGCAGGTAGATGTTGAACGCGTTGGCCGCCGCGGGCAGCCAGATCGCGGCGGGGGAGTTGATCAGGTTCAGGTGCAGCAGCGGCAGGTCGGTCACCGTCACGTACGTCGGCACCAGCAGCGCCGCGGCCGGCAGCATGAGCGTGACGAGCATGAGACCGAGCACCACGTTGCCGAACTTCGGCCGCAGCTTCGACAGCGCGAACGCCGCCGGCACGTCCACCGCGAGCTGCACCAGCCACGCGCCGCCCGCCACGATCACCGTGTTGAGGAAGTACTTCCCGAGGTCCATCTGGTCCCACGCCTCGGTGAACGACTGCGGGTGCCACTCGCGCGGCACGATCGTCGCCGGGGTCGCGGCCAGCTCCGCCGGCGACTTCATGGCGCCCGTCACGGCCCAGTACAACGGGAACAGGAACGCCAGCGTGAACAGCACGAACGTGCACACGAACACGATCACGTACACGGTCTTCCCGCCGCCGGTGCGCAGCTGCGACGGTGAGATCAGCGTCCGTCCTGACGGGACAGCGGCACGTTTTCCCTTGCGCGGCAAGGCGATTGTCATGGGAACCTCCTAGTCGTCCGCGCGCCGGGTCAGCCGCACGTACATCGCCGAGAACACGCCCAGTGCCACGAACAGCAGCAGGCTCATCGCGCTGGCCGAGCCGAAGTCGTTGTAGACGAAGGCGTAGCGGTACAGCAGCAGGAGCACGGTCACCGTCGAGTCGTCCGGGCCGCCGCCGGTCATCACGTACGGCTCGGTGAACACCTGCATGGTCGCCACGATCTGCAGCAGCAGGAGCACCAGCAGCACGAACCGCGTCTGCGGGAACGTCACGTGCCGCAGCCGCCGCCACATCCCGGCGCCGTCGAGCTCCGCGGCCTCGTACAGGTCACCCGGGATGGTCTGCAGCGCCGCCAGGTAGATCAGCGTCGTGCTGCCCATGTTGGCCCAGGTGGACACGAACACCAGCGACAGCATGGCGGTGGTCGAGGAGTCGAGCCACTGCAGACCGGGCAGGCCGACGGCGTTGAGCGCCGAGTTGAACAGGCCGGGGCCTGGGTCGTAGAACCACTTCCACATGAGCGCCGTGACCACGGGCGGCAGCATCACCGGCAGGTACACCGCGAGCCGGAAGTACGCCCGCGCGTGGCGCAGCTCGTTGAGCAGCACCGCCGCCAGGAAGGGCACGAGGAACCCGAACACCAGCGCGAAACCGGTGAACAGCAACGTGTTGCGCCACGCCACCCCGAACAGCGGGTCGGCGAACAGGCGCACGAAGTTGTCGAACCCGACCCACGTCGGCGGGTTCACGAAGTCGACCTGCTGGAAGCTCAGCAGCACCCCGCGCACGATGGGGTACCAGGAGAACATCGCGAACACCACGAGCGCGGCGCACAACAGCGTGTACGCGGTGAGGTTCTCGCGCAGGCGCCGCTTGAGCCGGGCGCGCCGGCGTTCGGCGGGCGAGGCGGCAGGCCGACCGGCCCGCGGGGTGACCGCGGGCCAGTCGAGCACGTTACCTGACCTGGGCGAGGACACTGTTGACCTTCGACTGCGCCGAGGAGAGCAGCTGGTCGATGTTCGCGTTGCGGTCGGTCAGCACGGCCTGCATCACGCTGTCGAGCGCCGCGTAGATCTGCTGCGCGTTCGGCGGTTCGATGCTGCCCTTGATCTTGTCCGCGGTGTCCACGTAGGACTGGTAGTTCTCCGCGGGCACGTTGGCGTACTTCTTCTTCACGGCCAGCTGCTGGTCGCGCACCGCGCCCTGCCAGATGTCCGGCGTCGGCTCGGTCGGCAGGCCCACGGGCTGCTTGCCGTCGGCGTACTGCTTCACGTGCTTGTCGAAGCGGTCGGGGTTGAGGTACTTCCACTGGATCCACTCGAGCCCGGCCTTGATCTTCGCGGCCGACGCCTTCGGGTTGATCATGTAACCCTCGCCGCCGAGCAGAGTGCCCTGCGCGCCGGGCATGCCGGCGATGCCGTAGTCCTCGTACTTGCCGTTGAACTGCTTCACCAGCACGGGCACGTTGTCCGGCGCGGCCATGTACATGCCGAGCTGGCCGGCGCCCATCATGCGCTGCACGTCGACGTCCTGCAGCAGCTGCTTGCTGCCCATGGAGTTGTCGTCCCAGCGCATCGCGTGCAGGTAGTCCAGCGCGGCGCGGCCCTTGTCGTTGTCGAAGTCGGCGACCCACTTGTCGCCGTCCTTGCGGGCGATGTCGCCGCCCATCGAGTACAGCCAGCCGGTCATGTGCCAGCCGCCCTGGTTGTTCTTGCTGTAGTCGGCGTACCCGACGATCCCGTTGCCCAGCGCGGAGATCTTCTTCGCGTCGGCGCGCACCTCGTCCCAGGTGGCGGGCGGCTTGTCCGGGTCGAGCCCGGCCTGCTGGAAGAGCTTGCGGTTGTACACGAGCCCCATGGTGTAGTTCGCCGTCGGGAGGCCGTAGAGCTTGCCGCTCGCGTCCCGGAAGTTGTCGAGGAGTTGCGGCTGGATGTCGTTGACGTGCGGCACGCTCTTCGCCGCTTCCGTGATGTCGGCGGCCTGGTGGCGGGCGATGATCTGCGCCGGGTCGGTGAAGTACACGTAGTACACGTCTTCGAGCTGGCCGCCGGCGAGCTTCGCCGAGAACGTCTTGGGGTCCATGAACCCCTCGTGGGGCACGATGTCGATTGCCGGGTGCGAAGCCTCGAACTCGGCGACGTCGGCGTCGAACACCTTGCGCTCGAACGGCTGCGTGGTCGGCGGCTGCCCCGTGACGGTGATCTGGACCTTTCCGCCGGCGTCTCCGCCCTCGGAGCCGGAGCCGCAGGCGGCGAGGCTCACGGCCAGGCCACCCGCGGTGAGCAGGGCGATCACGGTTCTGGGAGTGCGGCTGGACCTCGCTGCTCGGGACCAGGGACTGCTCATCTCAAGCCTCTTCTCGCGGTCGCGACGGCTGTGTCGTGATGGCCGTCACTCTAAAGTGTGAGACCAGAACGCCGCAATAACCCGACGAGGATTTGCAAGTTACGAACAGGAGGTGATCACGCCCGGTGCCGCGCGGTCGACCCCCTCACCACGAGCTCGGGAGCGAACAGCAGCTCCTCGGCCGCGACCTCGCCGCCGTTGATCCGCTTCACGAGCAGCTCCACCACCGCGCGGCCCATCGCCTCGATCGGCTGGCGCGTGGTCGTGAGCGGCGGGTCGGTGCAGTTCATGAGTGCCGAGTCGTCGTAGCCGACGACCGAGATGTCGGCGGGCACGTCGAGTCCCTGGCGGCGCGCGGCCCGGATCGCGCCCAGCGCCAGCAGGTCGCTCGCGCACAGCACGGCGGTGGCGCCGCGCGGGTAGAGACGCGCGGCCGCGGCGTGGCCGCCCTCGATGGAGAACATGCCGTGCTCCACCAGCTCGTCCAGTACGGGAAGGCCGAGCTTCGCCGCGTACGAGCGGAAAGCCGCGAGCTTGCGCTGCGACGGCACGTGGTCGGCCGGGCCCAGGACCAGGCCGATCTTCTCGTGGCCGAGCGAGCTCAGGTGCCCCACGACCTGCTCCACGGCCACCGCGTCGTCGCACGAGACCTGCGGCAGCCCGAGGTGGTCGACGGCGGCGTTGATCAGCACTGTCGGCAGCTTGCGTTCCACGAGGTGGTGGTAGTGCGTGTGCACGGCGTCGGCCTGCGCGAACAGCCCGCCGGCGAACACCACCCCGGACACCTGCTGCTGCAGGAGCAGCTCCACGTATTCGGCTTCGGACACCCCGCCGGCGGTGCGCGTGCACAGCACGGGCGTGAACCCCTGCTGGGCCAGCGCGTTGCCCATGATCTCGGCCAGTGCGGGGAAGATCGGGTTCTGCAGCTCGGGCAGCACGAGCCCCACCAGGCGGGCCCGTTCCCCGCGCAGCTGGGTGGGGCGCTCGTAGCCCATCACGTCCAGCGCGGTGAGAACGGCGGCCCGGGTGCTCGCGGAAACCCCGGGCCGGCCGTTGAGCACCCGGCTGACCGTGGCTTCGCTGACCCCCACCTGTCGGGCCACTTCGGCAAGTCGACGCGTCATGGCTGAAACTTTACTGCAATGGCTCGCAAAATCTCGACTTCACGGTGCGAAGGTGCTGACACGCTGAGCTACAGCTTGCGGCCCAGCTGCTCCGCCTGCTCGCGCAGCACCGGCAGGAACTCGTCGCGCAGCTGGTCCATCGAGATGCGGCCCGCGTTGGCGCTCACCGACATCGCGGCGACGGTGCGGCCGCGCGAGTCGAGCACGGGCACCGCGAGCGAGCGCAGGCCGTACTCCAGCTCCTCGTCGGTGAACGCCACGCCTTCCTGGTGCACGAGGTCCACGCGCCGGCGGATCTCGTCGGGCGTCACCGGCGTTTTCGGGGTCCTGGGGTGGAACTCGGACCGCTCGAGGTAGGCCGCCAAGTCCTCAGTGGACAGTGCGGAAAGGAGCACGTGTCCCGTCGCCGACGTGTAGGCCGGCACGCTCGCGCCGATGCGCACGCCCGTGTTGACGATCCGCTTCACCTCGCTGCGCGCGATGAACAGCGCGTCGTCGTTCTGCAGCACCGCGAGTGAGGCCGACTCCTGCACGTGCTCGCGCACCGCCGCCAGGTGCGGCTGCGCGAGCTGCGGCAGCGCCGTCGACTCGACGTACGCGTCGCCCAGGCGCAGCAGGCGCGGGGTGGGCAGGAAGTGCTTGCCGTCGTGGGTGAGGTACCCGAGGTCGACGAGCGTGAGCAGGCAGCGGCGGGCGACGGCGCGGTTGAGGCCGGTCAGGCGCGCGGCGTCGCTGATCGCGAGCTTCGGCGACGCCTCTCCGAACAGCTCCAGGATCGCCAATCCCTTGGCCAAACCGGCCATTCCTTCGGCTGCGGGCACGGCTCTCCCCGGAGTTGGGTCTTGACGGCAGGCTCTCGCCTGCCTTCAATGTGTTCGGCAAGTGAAACTGCGTTCGTTATTCGAACACTATCAGGGGTGCCGCGAGCTGTCGAGCGGCGCCCCGGGCGAGGAGGAACCGACGATGGATCGCCTCACGGGGACCACTGCGGGCCGCGCACCCGACCGCAGCTGGCCGCGGTCGCTGACCCGGGTGCCGTACTGGGTCTTCCAGGACGAGGCGGTGTACCGCGCCGAGCAGGACCGGATCTTCCACGGCCCGCACTGGAGCTACCTGTGCCTCGAGGCCGAGCTGGCCGAGCCCGGCGACTTCTGCGCGACCTTCATCGGCGAACAGCCGGTGCTGGTGACGCGCGACGTCGACGGCGAGGTGTACGCGTTCGAAAACCGTTGCGCCCACCGCGGCGCGCTGATCGCGATGGCCGACCACGGCAAGGCCCGCGACTTCACCTGCGTCTACCACGCCTGGACCTACAACCTGCAGGGCGACCTCACGGCCGTCGCGTTCGCCGAGGGTGTGGGCGGCAAGGGCGGGATGCCGCCGAACTTCTGCCTGTCGGACCACGGACCGCGCAAGCTGCGCATCGCCGTGGTCCACGGGCTGGTGTTCGGCACGCTGTCCAACGACCTGCCCGACATCGAGGAGTACCTCGGCCAGGAGATCCTCGACCGCATCGACCGCGTGCTCGGCGGCCGCAAGCCCGTGGTGCTGGGCCGGTTCGCGCAGCGCCTGCCGAACAACTGGAAGCTGTACGCGGAGAACGTCCGCGACTCCTACCACGCCAGCATCCTGCACTTGTTCTTCACGACGTTCGGCATCAACCGGCTTTCGCAGCGGGGCGCGATCATCGTCGACGAGTCCGGCGGCCACCACGTGAGCTACTCGGCCATCGACCGCAGCGTCACGGAGTCCACCGAGTACCGCGACCAGAACATCCGGTCCGACAGCGAATACAGCCTCGCCGATCCCTCGCTGCTGGAGGGCTTCAGTGAGGTCGGCGACGACGTGACGCTGCAGATCCTCTCGGTCTACCCCGGCTTCGTGCTGCAGCAGATCCAGAACTCCGTGGCCGTGCGCCAGATTCTCCCGCGCGGCACCGACGACACGCTGCTCAACTGGACCTACCTCGGCTTCGAGTCCGACACCGAGGAGCAGCGGCTGGTCCGGATGAAACAGTCCAACCTGGTCGGTCCCGCCGGCTACGTGTCCATGGAGGACGGTGGCATCGGCGGCTTCGTGCAGCGCGGGATCGCCGGCGCGTCCGACGAGTACGCGACGCTGCAGATGGGCGGCGACACGGCGGAGTCGAGCGAAAGCCGCGTCACGGAGGCGTCGGTCCGCGGGTTCTGGCTGGCCTACCGCGAGTCGATGGGTTTCGTGCCCGACGACGACGCGCCCCTGCCCGAGATCGGCCGGCACGAGCGCACCCGGGTGGTGCGTGCCTGATGGACAACCAGGTCGCCATCGCCCGTGCCCAGGCGCACTACGCCCGCTGCATCGACGACGGGCCGCTCGAAGACTGGCCCACGTTCTTCACCGAAGACTGCCACTACCGCGTGACCACGGCCGACAACTACGCCCGCGGCCTGCCCGCCGGCCTGATCTGGGCCGACACCCGCGGCATGCTGAAGGACCGCGTGTCGGCGCTCAAGGAAGCCAACATCTACGAGCCGCACGTGTACCGCCACATGCTCGGCCAGCCCGCGATCCTCACCGAGTCGGGTGGCGACGTCGAGAGCGAGACGCCGTTCTTCGTGCTGCGCGTGACCGGCGGCGGGCCGACCGACCTGTTCGCCAGCGGTCTTTATGTCGACCGCTACCGCGTCGAGGGCGACCAGGCTCTGCTGCGCGAGCGCGTGGTCGTGTGCGACAGCAAGGAGATCGACACCCTGCTGGCGCTGCCGCTGTGAGCCGCGTACTGCTGGTCATCGGTGACCCCAACGGCATCGGACCGGAGATCGCCGTCGCGGCCGCCGCCCGGGCCGAGGACCCGCCGGTGCTCGTGGGCGACCACCACGTGCTCGCGGATCTGGCCGCCGCCAAGGGGTTCCGGCTGCGGGAGCACACACCCGGCCTCCCGCCCGAGGACGGCGTGCTCGACCTAGTGGCCGTCGGGCACCTGCCGCCGGACGAGTTCCGGCCGGGTGTGCTCAGCGCGGAGGCGGGCGCGGCGGCCGTCCGCTACGTCACCGAAGCCGTCACGCTCGCCCTCGGCGGCGGGTACCGCGGCGTGGTCGCCTGCCCCCACTCGGAGACGGCCGTGCACGCCGCGGGCATCCCGTTCCGCGGCTACCCGCCGCTGATCGCGCAGCTCACCGGCGTGCCCGAGGACCGCGTGTTCCTGCTGCTCTCGGGCGGTGGCCTGAACATCGTGCACGCGACCCTCCACGAACGCCTCGCCGACGCCCTCGCCCGGCTCACCCCGGAGCTGGTCACCGCGGCCGGGAAAGCGTTGGGGGAGGCCCTGCGGAGTTTCGGCGTCGCTGCCCCGCGCATCGGCGTCTTCGGCGTCAACCCGCACGCGGGCGAGGGCGGCCTGTTCGGCAGCGACGACGAGCGCATCACCGCACCGGCCGTGGCTTCGCTTGTCGCGCAAGGCATCGACGCGGTCGGCCCCACCGGCGCCGACGTCGCGCTCACCACCCCGGGCCACGACGGGTTCGTCGCGCTGTACCACGACCAGGGCCACATCCCGGTCAAGCTGCTGGCCGGCCGCACCTCGACCGCGTTGACCGTGGGCGCCGGCGTGCCGTTCTGCAGCGTCGGCCACGGCACGGCGTTCGACATCGCCGGCCGGGGCGTCGCCGACCCCACGGCCGTGGTTCGCGCGCTCGGCCTGTTCGGACGAACGAAGGAGACCACCGCATGATCACCGTGGCGGACACGGACGTCGAGATCCCGTGCGACGACGGGCAAACCGTGCTCGAAGCCGCCGAGAACGCGGGTTGGGCCATCCCGTACTCGTGCCGCAAGGGCGTCTGCACGTCGTGCACCGGTTCGCTCGTCGCGGGTTCGGTGGTCGTGCGCGGCCGCGGTGAGCTGACAGGACCGGCTGACGGGGTGCTGCTCTGCCGCGCCGAACCCCAGGGCCCGGTCGTGGTCCGGCCGCGCCGCATCGAACGCAGCGAGCCGCCGCGGCGCAAGAAGCTCACCACGGTGGTGCACCGCATCCGCCGGCCCGCGCCCCGCGTCACCCTGCTCGACCTGCGGTTCCCGATCGGGCGGCGCGCGCCGTTCCGGGCCGGGCAGTTCCTGGAGGTGCAGCTGCCGGACGACGAACCGCGCCCGTATTCGCTGGCCAACCCGCCGCACCACAACGACGCGGTGCAGCTGCACGTCCGCACCGAACCGGGCGGGCGATTCTCCGAGCACACCGTGGGGGCGCTGCGACCCGGCGACACGCTCGACGTCGAGACACCGTTCGGCGAGTTCGTCCTCGACGACGGCGACGGGCCGATTCTCCTGCTCGCCACGGGCACGGGCTTCGCGCCGATCCAGTCGATCGTGCTCGACCTCATCGCGCGCCGCCGCACCCGGCCCGTGCACCTGTACTGGGGCGCGCGCACGGAGGAGGACCTCTACCTGGCCGAGCTGCCGGAACGCTGGGCGGCCCGGCACAGCTGGTTCGCCTACACGCCAGTGCTTTCCCGCCCCGGCAAGACCTGGTCCGGCGCCACCGGCCACGTCCAGCACGCCGCGCTGGCCGACCACCCGGAGCTGGCCGGGCATCGCACGTACGCCTGCGGCAGCGAAGCGATGACCACCGACGCCCACGACCTGCTCACCGGCCGCGGCGGCCTTCCGGCCGAGAGCTTCCTGGCCGACTCGTTCGTGGCCGCCGCCGAGCCCACCGTTCCCGCCTGACCGCTGTTCTGACTTCAACTGTCGTTTGATCCCACCACGATTCAAAGGAGAATCTCATGGACTTCGTGCTCGTCCACGGCGCCTGGTACGCCGGCTGGAGCTGGCGGGAAGTGGCCGCCGCGCTGCGTGAGCAGGGCCACGAGACGCACGTCGTGGAGCAGCTGCCCAGCGGGGGACCGGACCCGGCCGCGTTCGGCGACGTGGCCGCGGACGTCGCCCACGTGCGTGACCTCATCGACGGTCTCGACCGTGACGTCGTGCTGGTCGGGCATTCCTACGGCGGCATCGTCGTCGGCGAGCTGGCCGACCACCCGCGCGTGCGCCACACCGTGTTCCTCGCGGCGTTCCGGCCGCGCCGCGGCGAAAACCTGCTCGACATCCGCTCGCCGCATCCGGAAGAGTGGATCGTTCCCCGCGAAGACGGCACGCTGCACGTCACCGGCGACCACGCGCTGGCCCGCAAGGTCCTCGCCCCGGACCTCGACGAAGCCGTGTTCGCCGGCGTCCACGAGCAGCGCCACGCGCACGCTGCCGTCACCTTCACCCAGCCCGCAAGCGAACCGGCGCGCACGCACCCGGTCACCTACGTCGTCTGCGAGCGCGACCAGGCGATTTTCGCGGTGGACCAGGAGAAAATGGCCGCCGGTGCCGACCACGTCGTGCGCCTCGACGCCCCGCACCTGGCGCCGCTGACGCACCCGCGTGAGGTGGCCGACCTGCTGGCCGGCACCCGGTGACGGCCGGGGTCCGGCTGACCGGATTCGTCGACGGCAAGCGCGTGAGCCCGTTCCAGTACGGCACGGTGGTGCTGTGCGGGCTCGTGATGTTCTTCGACGGCTTCGACACACAAGCCATCAACTACCTCGCCCCGCACATCGCGAAGGACTGGGGGCTGAAGGTCGCGGTGCTCGGCCCGATCTTCTCCTCGGCGCTGGTCGGCCTGATGATCGGCTACCTCGTGCTTTCGCCGCTTTCCGACCGGTTCGGCCACCGGCGGCTCGTGATCGCGGGCACGGCGTTGTTCGCGCTGGCGAGCCTCGTGTCCGTGTGGGTCGGCGGCGTGGCCGAGCTCGTCGTGCTGCGGCTGATCACGGGCATCGGCCTCGGTGCGGCGGCGCCCAGCGCGGTCGCGCTCACCGCCGAGTACACGCCGAAACGCCTGCGGGCGAGCTTCGTGCTGGCGATCTACTGCGGGTTCTCGCTCGGGTTCGTCGTGGCCGGGGTCGTGTCGGGCTGGCTCGTGCCGACGGCCGGCTGGCGCTCGGTGTTCCTCGTGGGTGCGCTGGCGCCGCTGGTGATCATCCCGCTGATGCTGAAGTTCCTGCCGGAGTCGCTCGTGTTCCTGGTGGGCCGCGGCGCGAACTCCGCACGCGCCTACCGCCTGTGCCGCCGCATCGACCCGGCGCTGCCGGCGGAGACGCAGCCGGTGACCGTCGACGCGGCCGAAGCCGGTGGCCGCGTGAAGCTGAAGGCGCTGCTGGCCAACGGCGGGGTGCTGAGCACGGTGCTGCTGTGGGTCGTGTTCGCCGTCAACCTCGGCGAGTTCTACGCGTTGCAGAGCTGGCTGCCGACGATGCTCACGGACCTCGGCTTCGCCAACGGCACGGTGGTCACGGCCACGAGCCTCACCACGGTCGGCGGCATCGCCGTCGCGCTCGTGGTGGGTCCGGCGATGGACCGTCTGGGCGCGTTCGGTTCGCTGGGCGCGTTGTTCGTGGTGGGCGCGGTGTTCCTCGCGGTGACCGGGCCGGCGTTCCACGCGCCGGTGTGGCTCCTGCTGGCGGCGATGTTCCTCGTCGGCTGCGGGGTCAGCGGTGGCCAGAAGGCGCTGATCGCGCTGGCCGCCGTGGTGTACCCGGTCAACATCCGCTCGACGGGCGTCGGCTGGGCGCTGGGCATCGGCCGGCTCGGCGGGATCCTCGGCCCGCTGGTCGTCGGCGCGGCGGTGGCCGCTGCCTGGTCTCCGGCGGCGATCTTCCTGGCGTTGTCCGGACCGATGCTGGTGTGCGCGGTGCTGATCCTCTACCTGGGACGGCGGGCCCGGCGGACGGCCGAGGTCGCCGAGCGGGAAGCGGTGCCTGCGGTGTGAAGGAGGGGCTCCCCGGTCGAGACCGTGGCCGGGGAGCCCCCGCTTGCCCTACGCCGCGGCCACCTCCAGTTCCGAGACCTGCCCGGCCGGCCAGCCGGTGTTGCCGGTGATGGTCACGCGCACGAAGCGCTGGGTCGTCGTGCCGAAGCTCGCCGACGCGGTGTTGCCCGACGACGGGCTGAAGTTCCAGCCGCGCGAGGCGACCAGCGTCGTCCACGAACCGCCGTCGGTGCTGCCCTGCACGGTGAGCGTCTGGGTGCGGGCGCCCCAGTCGTTGGACGGCGGCAGCTTGAGCGTCACCTTGTTGATCGCCGCCGCGTCACCGAGGTCGACGGTGAGCGTCTGCGGGAACGCGTTGTTCGTGCTCTCCCAATACGTGCTCGCGTTGCCGTCCACGGCGTTGCCCGGCGGGAAGCCGCCCTGCGAACCACTGGCCGTGATGGCCTTGCCCCGCGCGATGTTCGCGCCCGACTGCGGCGGCTGCGGCGGGCCGGAGTTCGGCGCGGGCCAGCTGGAGCAGTCGCTCCAGGTGCCGGTCCAGCCGCTGTTGCCCGAGCCGTTGAAGGTCATCTTCGGGATCGAGCTCGGGTAGGGGCAGTTGTACGTGCCGACGACGCCGACGCCCGACGCCGTGAGGTTGCTGATCGACACCGTGCCCTGCGTCTGCGACTGCGCGACGAACGTGCCCGTGCCGCGCACGGTGACGCCGTCGATGGTGATGCCGCTGACCTGCTTGCCCGCGCCGTTGCCGTCGATGAACTGGATCGCCTCGTACGGGCTGTCGATGGCCGTGAAGCCGTTGACGCGGATGTTCACGCCGGAAATGGCCTGGTCACGAGCGTCGAACCACAGCGCGCCGACGCCGAACTGCCAGTTGGGGTCGAGCGCCCCGGCCCGCAGCGCGGTGTTGTTCGTCAGCGTGACCGTGCCCGAGAGCGGCACCGAGTTGAACCGGTTGGCCACGAGGTAGCCGCCGCCGAGCGCGTTGGTGTCCTGGATGAGGTTGCCGCTGACGGTGTTGTTCGAGCCACCGTAGAGGGCGATGCCGTTGGCCAGGTTCGGCTGCACCACGGTGTTGTTCGCGATGGTGATGCCGGAGTCGGCCTGGCCGTTGGACCACAGCGCGAGCGCGTCGTCACCGTTGTTGCGCAGGTAGTTGTTGCGGATCGCCGAATTCGTGACGGCGCCGTCGAAGTTCACGCCGTCGGCCTGCGTGTCGAGGATGCGGTTGTTCTCGATCGCGAGGTTCGAGGACGCGCCGTTCATCAGCCACAGGCCGCACTTGGTGTCCTGGATCCACAGCCCCGAGACGACCGAGCCGTTGCCGAGCACGCCGTGGAAGGCGTTGTCCGGGCTGGAGTCGTTGCGCTCGGAGACCGAGCCGAACACGGCGAAGTCGTAGAGCTTGATGTTCCCGGACGCGCTGCCGTTGTTGAAGATGTTGTTGCCGTGCAGCACCGTGTACCACTGCCCGGCGCCACGCACGGTGGTCTGGTCGATCTGCAGGGCCGAGCCGATCTCGAAGCGGCCGCTCGGCACCCAGACTTCCTTGCCCTGCTGCCGGGCGGCTTGCAACGCGTTGCGGAAAGCTTGCGTGTCGTCGCCGGAGTCGTTGGCGGTGGCGCCGTAGTCGGTGACCGACAGCGAGCCGGCCGGTTGCGCGCCGGCGCCGCCGACCTGTTCGAAGTCGGCGAGGTCGATGGTGGCCTGCCCGACGTCTCCGGAGTCCAGCTGCACCTTGACCTTCGCGCCGGCGGCGGCGTTCTGGCCGAACAGCAGGCGCGCGTCGTCGAAGAAGTGGTGGGTCTTCGCGCCCGGGATGCCGGGGGTGTCGGTGTAGGTGTACTGCGACGTCACGGAAAGCCCGCTGCCGAGCTTGGTCCCGTTGACGTACACCGACATCCGGCCGGAGCTGCCGTCGGGCAGGTTGTAGTGGACGTTGACCGAGTTGGCCGCGGCCGGCAGCGTGAACTCCACGTACTGGCCCTGCCCGAGCCGCACGGCCTGGCGGCCGGACGCTTCGGAGGCCACCGTGGCCTGCGTGTAATCGGGGCCGACGGCGGAACCGTTGGTGGCGCTGCATTCGGCCTCGACCGTCCGGAACGGAACGCTCGCACCGCCGGACGCCGTGGCCGGGCAGGTCGCCGCCGCGGCGGGGGTGCCCGAGCCGACCGCGAACACGGTCAGCCCGGAGGACACCAGCGCCGCGGCCAGCAAGGCCGCCCTGGGTCGTGCTGAGGTGGGGGACATCTTTGTCCTTTCTGGGGATTTTCCGGAGCGGGTCAGGACGCGTAGGCCTCGAGCTCGGACAGCTGCCCGGCCGGCCAGCCGGTGTTGCCGGCGAAGGTCAGGCGCAGGTAGCGGGTGCTGGTGGAGCTGAAGGAGACGGTGGCGGTGTTGCCGCCGGCCGGGTCGAAGCGGTAGCCGGCCTCGGATTTGAGCGTGGTGAACGACGATCCGTTGGTGCTGCCCTGCACGGTGAGCGTCTGCGTGCGCGCGCCCCAGTCGTTCGACGGCGGCAGCTTGAGCACGAGCCGGCCGACGTTCAGGGCGCTGCCGAGGTCGACGGTCAGCGTCTGCGGGAACGCGTTGTTGCTGCTTTCCCAGTAGCTGCTCGCGTTGCCGTCCACGGCGTTGCCCGGCGGGAAGCCGCCCTGGGAGCCGCTGGCCGTGGTGGTCTTGTGCAGGGCCAGGTTTCCGCTCGGGGGCTGGGTGGGCGTGGTGGGTGTCGTCGGCGTGGTCGGAGTGGTGGGCGTCGTCGGGGGAGTCGTGCCGCCGTTGTCGCCGTTGTAGACCGGCGTCGGCCACGAACCGCAGAACGTGGTGGTCCAGCCCGAGTTGCCGCCCTGGTCGGCCAGGCCCGTGAGCGCGTCCGGGCCCATGCAGTTGTAGACGCCCGCGCGGCCGATGTTCGTCGCGACGACGTTCTTGACCGTACCGCTCGGTTTGGACTGCAGCTGCCACGCGAACGTGCCCGCGCCGGTGATCCGCAGGCCGTCGAAGTGCACGTCGGTGGTGGCGCCGTCGATGAACTGCACGCCCTCGTAGTTGTTGTCGAGCAGGTCGTTGTCCACCACGTCGATGCGGCCGGTGATGGCCGAGTCGCGCCCGTCGAACCACAGCGCGCCGACGCCGAACTGCCAGTTGGAGTCGAGCACGCCGGTGCGGATCGCGGTGTTGCGCGTGACGGTCGTGGTGCCCGACAGCGGCACGGCGCTGAACCGGTTGGCCACGTGGATGCCGCCGCCCTGGTCCTGGTTGTCGGCCACCACGTTGTCGGACACGGTGTTGTCGTGGCCGCCGTAGATCGCGATGTTGTTCGCGAGGATCGGCAGCAGCACCGTGTTGAACGAGAACGTGTTGTGGTGGTCGGCGTCGTGCTCGGCCCACATGGCCAGGCCGTCGTCGCCGGTGTTGCGCAGGAAGTTGTTCGTCACCAGCGTGTTGCTGATGCCCTGGTGCAGGTTGAGCCCGTCGGCCGTCTGGTCGAGGATGCGGTTGCCGCGCACGGTGAGCCCGTCGAAGGGCCCGTCGAGCCAGAGCCCGACCTTCGTGTGCTGCAGCCACAGGTTCTGCACGACCGAACCACCGCCGAGCGCACCGCCGATGGCGTTGGCCTGGTCGCAGTCGACGCGGGCCTGGACGTCGCCGATGATCGCGAAGTCGTAGAGTCCCACGTTCGTGCTGCTGCCGGGCACCGCCGCGTTGCCGGGGTACGTCGGGGTGGAGCAGCTGGCCGGCTCGCCCTTGCCGAAGATGCCCGCGCGGGCGCCGTGCAGCTCGGAGTACCACGGCCCGGCGCCGCGGATCGTCACCTGGTCGACGGTGATGTGGTGGTTGAGCGTGAACGAGCCGGCCGGGATCCAGACCTGCTTGCCCTGGCTCTTCGCGGCGGCCACGGCGGCGTCGAACGCGCCCGCGTCGTCGCTGCTGTCGCCGGCGGTGGCGCCGAAGTCGGTGACGCTCACGGTGTTGGCCGGTTGGCCGGCGGGTGCGGCGACCTGCTCGAAGTCGGCGAGGTCGACGGTCGCGGGAGTCACGTCGCCGGAGTCGATCTGCAGTTTGATCTTGGTGCCGGCGGGGTAGCTGGTGCCGAACAGGGTGCGCACCTCGTCGTAGAAGTGGTGCGCCTTGCCCTGACCGGGGTCGTTGCTGAAGGGGTAGCCGCCGTAGTACCAGCCGTACCGGGAGGTCAGGGTGAGGTCGCGGTTGTGGGTGCCGTTGACGTAGACCGAGATCGTGCCGTTGATCCCGGTGCCCTGGGCGTTGTCGGGGAGGCTGTAGCGGAAGTCGAGCGAGTTCGACGGGGCGGTGAGGGTGAACTCGACGTACTTGCCCTGGCCGGACAAGGTCACCGCCTTGCGGCCGGACGCCTCACCGGCCAGCGTGCCGGCGCTGCGGTCGGGGCCGATCACGGTGCCGTTGGTGGCGGCGTTCTCGGCTTCCTGCTCGATGAACGGGACGGTCGCGCCGCGGCCGGCGACGGCGGCGTTCGGGGTGGCTGTCGCCGGGTTTGCCGGAGCCGCGATCACGGTCAGGGCGGTGAGGCCGGCGGCCGCGAGCACGGCGCTGCCGAACGCGGCGATCCTTCTCGAGGTGGGTTTTTCGGGCGCGCTGAAGACACCTAGGGGAGACACGGGGCAGCACTCGCCTTTCGTCGGGGTCGGGTGCACTGGTGGGGACAGTGTGTGAGCTGGATCATACGAATTCCCGACAGGAAATCGCAATAGTCGGACGGACTTACGCAAATTTTCGACATCCGCCGTCATGGCTGGCTCGGCGCCCGGATTTCCCGCCACCTGGCGGAGGTGGCGCGGGGCCCGGCCGGGCCAGGATGATCAGGCGAGAGCCACGACGTCCTGGGAGGTACCGAGATGACCGCGACCCGTCCGCAGGTGGGGCCGCCGCTGCCGTTCGACCCCGAGCTCGAGGTGGTGCTGGAGCAGATGCGGGCCGAGCGGCCGGCGCTCGACTCGGCCGCCGCGATCCCGGCCCTGCGCGAGGAGCGTGCCACGCGTGAGCTCTCGCTGGAGGAGGTCGCGGCCGACGGCACGGTCGAGCTGTCCGAAGTGGACGCTTCCGGGGTGCCGCTCGTCGTCGGCCGCCCGACGGGCCTCACCGGTCCCGCTCCGGTGCTCTACTGGATGCACGGCGGCGGCATGATCCTCGGCGGCCACCGCGGCCGTGACCTGCTGGTGCTCAAGGAGTACGCGGTTTCGCTCGGCCTCGCGTTCGCCTCGGTCGACTACCGCGTCGCCCCGGAGCACCCGCATCCCGCACCGGTCGAGGACTGCTACACGGGTCTGAAGTGGACAGTCGAGCACGCCGCTTCCCTGGGCGTCGACCCGTCACGCGTGATCGTCGGCGGCGCCAGCGCGGGCGGCGGCTTGGCGGCCGCCGTGGCCCTGCTGTCCCGCGACCGCGGCGGCCCGGCGCTGCTCGGCCAGCTGCTGCTGTACCCGATGCTCGACGACCGCAACGACACCCCGTCGTCGTTCCAGATGGCCGGCCTCGGCGTCTGGGACCGCACCGCCAACGACATCGGCTGGACCGCCCTGCTCGGTTCCGCCCGCGGCGGCCCCGACGTCTCGCCCTACGCCGCCCCGGCCCGCGCGGCGGACCTCTCGGGCCTTCCCCCGGCCTTCCTGGACGTCGGCACCGCCGAAACCTTCCGCGACGAAGTCCTCACCTACGCGACCCGCCTGCTGCAAGCCGGCGTCCAAACCGAACTCCACGTCTGGCCCGGCGCGTACCACGGCTTCGACGGCTCGGCCCCGGACGCGGCGCTTTCGGTGCAGGCCCGGGCAGCGCGCGCTCCGTGGCTGCGGCGGATCCTCGGCTGAGCCTTACTTCGGGAGGTCTTTCATCCAGGCGGTCACGGTGATCTCCCCGGTCGTCCCCAGGTCGGTCTTCAGCGGGACGGTCTGCTCGGCCTCCCCGGGCGCCGCGACCACGCCCACCGCGGCGCCGGTCGTCGTGTCCCCCGAGGTCACCGTGGCCGACCACGACACCACGCTCATCAGCTTTTCGTGCGGGCCCAGCGTGAACGCCTTCGGCCCGGGATCCGGCGAGAAGTACGAGACACCGTGGTGCACCTGAACGTCCAGCGGCTTGCCGCTGCCGTCGAGGACGCGCACGGTGGGGTAGCCGTTCAGCGTGCGCGCTTGGGCGTCGTTGTTGGTCAGCGTCAACACCGACGCCCGATGCCCGAGCCCGGCCTCGACGATCCCCGCGGACACCGCCAACGCAGGCGGCGGCGCGACTCGCGAAGAGCTCACCGGCGCCTGGGTGACCGGCGCCGGCGGCTCCCCTGAACCGCACCCGACGGCCACGAGGGCCACGACAACGACCGGCAAAGCCTTGGAGATCCCCATGGCGAGGAAACCTAGCTCTCGCCCACCCGGGACTGTGCCCGGCCCCGGGAATCGCCGGACAGACCCCGCCCTCCCGAGGGGGGCGTCCCACGTTCAGTCTATCGGCGACCACCGACAATTCCCGGTGCGCAGGCCCGCTCGAGGCCAGTTGTCCACACCCGATCGAGTGGAGACAGTGCGCATGAATGCGCCCCGGACCGAACTCGGCCCGGGGCGCAGCACTCAACACAAGTCAGGAAGTCAACAGCGGCAACAACGGCTTCCGAACCGCCGTGGCAACGCCATCCGACGCCTCCGCCGCCGCGACCCGCTCCGCCGAAGGAACCCCGTACCCGGTAGTCCGCTGCCGCAACGGCCGACCCAGCGGCTCAACCATCGCACGCATGTCACTGATCGTCTTGTACGAGCCGTTCGACGCCCCCGCCATCCGGGAGATGGTCTCCTCCATCAGCGTCCCGCCGATGTCGTTGACGCCGCCCTGCAGGACGGCCCGGCTGCCTTCCTCGCCGAGCTTCACCCAGGAGCTCTGGATGTTGTCGATGGTCCCGTGCAGCAACAGCCGCGCCAGGGCGTGGACGGCGCGGTTCTCGCGCAGGGAGGTGCCCGGGCGGGCCAGGCCGGCGAGGTAGATCGGTGCGCTCTGGTGGATGAAGGGCAGCAGCACGAACTCCGTGAACCCGCGGCGGCCGTTGCGCTCCATGCCCTCGCGCTGCAGGCGCGCCAGCAGCTTCAGGTGCGCGACCCAGTGGCTGGGGTTGTCGACGTGGCCGTACATCATCGTCGACGTCGTCGGGAGGCCCACCGAGTGCGCGGTGGTCACGACCTCGATCCAGGCCGACGTCGGCAGCTTGCCCTTGGTGAGCACCCACCGCACGTCGTCGTCGAGGATTTCGGCGGCGGTGCCCGGCAGGGAGTCCACACCGGACTCCTTGGCGCGGATCAGCCAGTCGCGCAACGACAGGTTCGTGCGCGACGCGCCGTTCACGACCTCCATCGGGCTGTAGGAGTGGAGGTGGATGCCGGGCTGGCGGCGCTTGACCTCGGCGGCGAGGTCGAAGTACGCGGTGCCCGGCAGGTCGGGATGGATACCGCCCTGCATGCAGATCTCGGTCGCGCCCGCGGCCCACGCCTCGTCGACGCGGTCGCCGACCTGCTCCAGCGAGAGCGTGTACGCGTCGGCGTCGGTGCGACGCTGGGCGAAGGCGCAGAAGCGGCAACCCGTGTAGCAGACGTTGGTGAAGTTGATGTTGCGTGTGACGACGAACGTGATGTCGTCGCCCACCGTCTCGCGCCGCCGGTCGTCGGCGATGCGCGCCAGCGCGTCGAGCTCGGGCCCGTCGGCGTGCAGCAGGGCCAGCGCGGCGTCGTCCGACAGGCCGGCGGGGTCCTTTTCCGCGCTGCGCAAGGCTTCCAGGATGTCGGTGTCGAACTTCTGCGGCCCCGTCTTGATCTTGCGGCCGATTTCCTTCCAGTCGCCGTAGACGGAGTCGAAGTCGCCGCGGCGGTCCTCGGTGCGGCCGGTGGTGTCGATCTCGGTGTGCAGATCGGTGCGGCCCGACTGCTGCCAGCCGCCGTCCGGCTCCTGCCACGGGATCCCGACGGGCATCGCGTCCTCGCGCGCCAGCCCCGTCGCGGGGTCGACGAGCGCGGCCACGTGCCGGGTCACGCGCGGGTCGAGCCACGGCTCGCCCATGTTCACGTATTCGGGGTAGATGGTCAGCCGCTCGCGCAGCGTGTAGCCGGCCTTCTCCGTCTGCCGGGCCAGCTGGTCGATCTGCGGCCACGCGCGCTCGGGGTTCACGTGGTCCGGCGTCAGGGGCGACACGCCGCCCCAGTCGTCGATGCCGGCGCGGATCATCAGGTCGTACTGGTTGCCGATGAGGTTCGGCGGCGCCTGGATGCGCATCTTCGGCCCGAGCACGAGCCGCGCCACGGCGATGTTCGCCGCGAGCTCCTCGAGGTCGGCGTCCGGCGTCGCGCGCATCTTCGTGTCCGGCTTCGCGCGGAAGTTCTGGATGATGACTTCCTGGATGCCGCCGTACTCGCGCGCGGTCTTGCGGATCGCGAACATCGCGTCCGCGCGCTCCTCGTGCGTCTCGCCGATGCCGATCAGCACGCCGGTCGTGAACGGCACGGAGCTGCGCCCGGCGTCCTCCAGCACGCGCAGGCGGACGGCGGGATCCTTGTCCGGCGAGCCGTAGTGCGGGCCGCCCTTCTCGCTCCACAGCCGCGTCGCCGTCGTCTCGAGCATCATGCCCATCGACGGCGCCACCGGCTTGAGCCGCTGGAAGTCCTGCCAGCTCAGCACGCCGGGGTTCAGGTGCGGCAGCAGGCCGGTCTCCTCCAGCACGCGGATGGCCATCGCGCGGACGTAGGAGAGCGTGTCGTCGTAGCCGTGGGCGTCGAGCCAGTCGCGCGCGGCCTTCCAGCGGTCCTCGGGCCGGTCGCCGAGCGTGAACAGGGCTTCCTTGCAGCCCATCTCGGCGCCCTTGCGGGCGATCTCGAGGACCTCGTCCGGCGAGAGGAACGGCGATTCGAGCCGCCCGGGCACGGTCACGAAGGTGCAGTAGCCGCAGCGGTCGCGGCACAGCCGCGTCAGCGGGATGAACACCTTGCGGCTGTAGGTGATGACGCCCGCGCGCCCGGCGGCTTCGAGGCCGGCGTCGCGGATGCGGGAGGCGTGCTCGGACAGCGTCTTGAGGTCGTCACCGCGCGCGTGCAGCAGCACGGTGGCCTCGGCGAGGTCGAGCGTCTTCCCGTCCCTGGCCCGCGCGAGCGCGCGGCGCATCGCTGACGGGGTGGGGGCGGTCAACTCGGGTTCGGGTGCCATTCCCGTCACGCTAGGACCAGCTCGCGCAAGCAGGCCAGTGCGTTGTCCGCCACGTGCTCACCCGTTCGGAAGTGACGATCATCCGCGCAGGTCAGAGGCCCGGAAAGGTTGTCGATCACCCGGGAGGAGTGTATTACCTAAAGTGTGGCATCGGTGATCGGGAAGCGCATCGGCGGCCGGACGTACTACTACCTGGCCGAGTCCGCGCGGGTCGACGGCGCGCCGCGGGTGGTGACGCAGCGGTACCTCGGCACGGCCGAGGACATCGCCGGCGCGCTGCCCGGCGGCGCGCAACCGGGCGGCGCGCGGCACCGCACGTTCGGGGACGTCGCCGCCGTGTGGGGCACGATCCAGCGCCTCGATCTCGTCCGGCGGGTCGACGCCGTGGCGGGCCCGCAGCGAGCCAAGACCACGCTCGGGTTCCACGTCGCGCTCGCCGTGCTGCACCGCGCGACCGGCGCGGGCGCGAGCTTCGAGGACTGGTGGGCCGGCTGCGCGGCGCAAGACCTCGTCCGCCCGCGTCCGCCGAAGGCCGCCGTCACCACGGCGGCCCACTGGCGGGCGTTGCAGCGCCTGACGCAGGAGCGCATCACGGGCGTCGAAACGGCGGTCGCCGAAGCCGTGCTCGACCTGCTCGGCGACGACGGCACCTCGGCGCTCGCGGTGGACGTTCCCCAGTTCGCGGCCTTCACCGCCGCCGACTGCACGGTGCCCTCGGCCTGCCAGGACGCGCTCGCCGGCCTCGGCCTCGTGGTCACGCGCGACGGCGCGATCCCGCTCGCGTCGCGCGTCTACCGCAGGGAAAGCGGCGCGGCGCCGACGTTCGGCGCGCTGGCGGGGGAGCTGGGCGAGCGGTACCCGGCCACGGACGTCACGCTCGTCTTCCACGCCGGGCAGGCCGCCCAGCTCGACCTCGGCGCGCGGCGCGGGTTCGTCGGCTCGCTCCCGCCGGCCGACCACCCGGAGCTGCTCACGCAGCCGGCGTCGGCCCGCCGGCGGGTGGACCCGGAACGCTTCGCCGGCCTGACGGCGATCGACACCCGCGCGACCGTCGACGGCGTGCGGCGCCGGGTCATCCTCACGCACTCGGCCACGTTGTACGCGGCTCAGTACCGCGCGTTCACCGACGAGCTGAGCACCGCGATCCGCGAGCTCGACGGCCTGGCCGCGGCCCTGGAAGCCGGCACCCACCGCGGTGACCGCACGCAGGTCCACTCGGAGATCTCGCGGGTGACCCGCGGCCGTCGCATCGGCCGGGTCCTGGAGGCGACGCTCAGCGGCACCCGGCCGGGCGAGATCCGGCTGACGCGCCGGGTCGACGAGGCGGCCGTCGCCCGGCTGGTGGACGAGTACTTCGGCAAGCAGATCCTCGTGACCGACCGCGACTGGCCGGTGGCCGAGATCGTCACGGCCTATCGCGCGCGGACCTACCTCGAGTCCACGTTCCGCTGGCTCACCGGTCCCGCCGCGCTCGGCCCGACGCCGCGGTGGGAGTGGACCCCGCACCGCGTCGCCGTGCACGCGCTGGTCTCGGTGCTCGCGGCCACCGTCACCCACCTCATGCGCCGCGAGGCCGACCGCGCCGGGATGAACCTGTCGGTGGGCGAGCTGCTCGACCAGCTGTGCGGCATCGGCGAGACGGTGCTGCGCTACCCGTCCACGGGCGGGCGGCCGCGCAGCCGCCGCATCCTCACCGACCGCGACCCGGCCCAGCAGGCGTTGTTCGACCTGTTCGGGCTGGAGCGGTTCGCGCCCTAGCCCTGGCTGTCCCGCTGGATGGTCAGGGCCGAGAAGCTCTGCACGACCGGCATGATCTCGATGACGTTCACGTTCACGTGCGGCGGCTGCGCGGCGGCCCAGAACACGGACTCGGCGATGTCGTCGGCCGTGAGCGGGGTGGTGCCGGCGTACACGTTGGCGGCCTTCTCGTCGTCGCCGAAGCGGACGTTGGAGAACTCGGTGCCGCCGACCATGCCGGGCTCGATGTTGGTCACGCGCACGCCGGTGCCGCGCAGGTCGCTGCGCAGGTTGAGGCTGAACTGGTGCACGAACGCCTTGGTCGCGCCGTAGACGTTGCCGCCGGGGTAGGGGTAGGTGCCGGCGATGGAGCCGATGTTGATCACGTGGCCGCTGCCGCGTTCGACCATGCCGGGCAGCACTGCGCGGGTGAGGTGCACGAGACCGGTCACGTTGGTCTCGATCATCTGGTCCCAGTCGTCGAGCTTCGCCTCCTGCGCCGGCTCGAGGCCCTTGGCCAGGCCCGCGTTGTTCACGAGCACGTCGATCCGGCCCCAGTCGCCGGGCAACGCGCCGACGGCCGCGGCGATCGCGTCGCGGTCGCGCACGTCGAGCACCACGGGCAGCACGGACTCGCCGAGCTCCGAGGTCAGCGCGGCGAGCCGGTCGGCGCTGCGGGCCGCGGCGACGACCCGCGAGCCCTCGGCCACGAACCGGCGCGTGATCGCGGCACCGAACCCGGCACTCGCGCCGGTCACGAATACGGTCTTCATGGGGTGGGTCACCGTTCTTCCGCCTGGTGGTCCGGCCGGGGCCGGAGTGCGTTCAGGAACCGGCCGAACACGTCGTTGAACCCGGCCGCGGACTCCAGGTTAGGCAGGTGGCCCGCGCCTTCCAGCACCGCCAGTGTGGAACCGGCCACGAGCCCGTGCACGAGCTGTGCGTCGGAGACCGGGGTGAACTCGTCTTCGCTGCCGACGGTCACCAGAGTGGGGACCGCGACCTGTTCGAGGGTCACCCGGTAGTCGGGGCGCAGCGCCCGGGCCCGGAGTGCCGCGGCGGCGCCGGCGGGCGGGGCCGTGCGCATCATCGTGAGCACGTGCTCGGCGACTTCGGGGTTCTTCGCGCGGGTTCGCGGGGAGACCATCTTCGGGAGGAGCTCGGTCGCGTAGTCGCGCATGCCTTCCTGCTCGACCCGGTCGGCGGCCGCTCGTCTGTTCCGGCGGCCTTCGGGGGTCTCGGCGGCGGGGAAGGTGTCGGCGAGCAGCAGTGCCCGGACGCGCTCGGGGTGGTCGGCGACGGTCTGCATGGCGATCTGGCCGCCCATGGAGAGGCCGCCGAGCACGAAGGTGGCAAGGCCGAGGTGGTCGGCCAGCGCGATGAGGTCGTGGGTGAAGTCATTCAGGCCGGCCACGGCAGGACCCGTGCTCGCGCCGTAGCCGCGGAGGTCGGGGACGACGACGCGGAAGCCGTGTTCCGCGAAGTGCTCGGTCTGGGGGCGCCACATGGAGCGGTCGAAGGGGTGGCCGTGGACGAGGAGCAACGCCGGGTCGCCGGTGCCGTGGTCGTCGTAGGTGAGGACGGGGCCGTGGCCGGTGTGGAGGGTGGGCATGAAGCCGACGGTAGGCAGAGCTTTGTCTCGGTGCAATGCGTCGCAATGTAGTCGGAGCAATGTTTTTCGCCGGCCGACGACGCGGCTGGACGGGGTGTCCGGCGCCCCGGTGGGCCGTTTCCGGGGATAACACGGGGTTTGACCTGGGAAGATCGCGTTAAGGGACCCCCCTGTTTTGGGGCGTTTCCGGCCATGTAAAGTTCTCCAAGTCGCCAGGGAAACCGGGCGGCCACCGGGACACGAACCAAGCTCTCGCCTCAGGCGATTGAGTGGGTGGCCCAAACAACAAAGGCTTGAAACAACGCCGATGGTTGGTGCGCACTGAGTGCGGATTGACTTGAAGTGTGTTGCTTGAGAACTCAACAGTGTGCTAGTGAACTAAGCCAGTAGAGCTTATATGAAACCCCCTCGTCGGGGTTTCCTTTGAGAAAACTAGATTGAGAAATAGTCTCGATCAAACTGTTCATTGTTGGAGAGTTTGATCCTGGCTCAGGACGAACGCTGGCGGCGTGCTTAACACATGCAAGTCGAACGCTGAAGCACCTTCGGGTGTGGATGAGTGGCGAACGGGTGAGTAACACGTGGGTAATCTGCCCTGCACTCTGGGATAAGCCTTGGAAACGGGGTCTAATACCGGATATCACAACTTCAGGCATCTGGGGTTGTTGAAAGTTCTGGCGGTGCAGGATGAACCCGCGGCCTATCAGCTTGTTGGTGGGGTAATGGCCTACCAAGGCGACGACGGGTAGCCGGCCTGAGAGGGTGACCGGCCACACTGGGACTGAGACACGGCCCAGACTCCTACGGGAGGCAGCAGTGGGGAATATTGCACAATGGGCGCAAGCCTGATGCAGCGACGCCGCGTGAGGGATGACGGCCTTCGGGTTGTAAACCTCTTTCGCCAGGGACGAAGCGCAAGTGACGGTACCTGGATAAGAAGCACCGGCTAACTACGTGCCAGCAGCCGCGGTAATACGTAGGGTGCGAGCGTTGTCCGGAATTATTGGGCGTAAAGAGCTCGTAGGCGGTTTGTCGCGTCGGCCGTGAAATCTCCACGCTTAACGTGGAGCGTGCGGTCGATACGGGCAGACTTGAGTTCGGTAGGGGAGACTGGAATTCCTGGTGTAGCGGTGAAATGCGCAGATATCAGGAGGAACACCGGTGGCGAAGGCGGGTCTCTGGGCCGATACTGACGCTGAGGAGCGAAAGCGTGGGGAGCGAACAGGATTAGATACCCTGGTAGTCCACGCTGTAAACGTTGGGCGCTAGGTGTGGGCGACATCCACGTTGTCCGTGCCGTAGCTAACGCATTAAGCGCCCCGCCTGGGGAGTACGGCCGCAAGGCTAAAACTCAAAGGAATTGACGGGGGCCCGCACAAGCGGCGGAGCATGTGGATTAATTCGATGCAACGCGAAGAACCTTACCTGGGCTTGACATGCGCCAGACATCCCCAGAGATGGGGCTTCCCTTGTGGTTGGTGTACAGGTGGTGCATGGCTGTCGTCAGCTCGTGTCGTGAGATGTTGGGTTAAGTCCCGCAACGAGCGCAACCCTTATCCTACGTTGCCAGCGCGTTATGGCGGGGACTCGTGGGAGACTGCCGGGGTCAACTCGGAGGAAGGTGGGGATGACGTCAAGTCATCATGCCCCTTATGTCCAGGGCTTCACACATGCTACAATGGCTGGTACAGAGGGCTGCGATACCGCGAGGTGGAGCGAATCCCTTAAAGCCGGTCTCAGTTCGGATCGCAGTCTGCAACTCGACTGCGTGAAGTCGGAGTCGCTAGTAATCGCAGATCAGCAACGCTGCGGTGAATACGTTCCCGGGCCTTGTACACACCGCCCGTCACGTCATGAAAGTCGGTAACACCCGAAGCCCATGGCCCAACCCGCAAGGGAGGGAGTGGTCGAAGGTGGGACTGGCGATTGGGACGAAGTCGTAACAAGGTAGCCGTACCGGAAGGTGCGGCTGGATCACCTCCTTTCTAAGGAGCACAACACATCCACCAGGCCGGGATACCCGGACCAACCTCGGTGGGGTGGCTGGGACTCAAGTGCCGAATGTGTACTTGTCCTGGTTGCTCAAGGAATTGTGGAACTACTGGTTATCGCCGGACATGGTGGTTGAGGTTCCTGTCTAGTACTGCGGAGCTTGCTTCGCGTGGAGCGGGGGAACGGATGCTGGGTGGCCGGCTGTTCATGAAGCGCACTGTTGGGTCCTGAGGCAACACGCCTTGGGGCACATGCCCTGGGAGCTGTTTGTTTCTGGTGTGGTGTTTGAGAACTGTAGAGTGGATGCGAGCATCTTTGTGGTCAAGTTGTTAAGGGCACATGGTGGATGTCTTGGCTTCAGGAGCCGATGAAGGACGTAGGAGGCTGCGATAAGCCTCGGGGAGCTGTCAACCGAGCTGTGATCCGAGGATTTCCGAATGGGGAAACCCAGCACCAGTGATGTGGTGTTACCCGCCGGTGAATATATAGCCGGTGTGGAGGGAACGCGGGGAAGTGAAACATCTCAGTACCCGTAGGAAGAGAAAACAACCGTGATTCCGTGAGTAGTGGCGAGCGAAAGCGGAAGAGGCTAAACCGATTGCATGTGATACCTGTCAGGGGTTGTGTGGTCGGTGTTGTGGGACCCATCTTCTCAGAGCTGACACTCTGGGCATGATGCAGCATGGTTAGTGGAACCGCTTGGGATGGCGGACCGGAGTGGGTGAGAGTCCCGTACGCGAAAACTGTGTGTGTGTTGTGTGGTGGTGTTCCCGAGTAGCAGCGAGCTCGTGGAATTTGCTGTGAATCTGCCGGGACCACCCGGTAAGCCTAAATACTTCCTGAAGACCGATAGCGGACGAGTACCGTGAGGGAAAGATGAAAAGTACCCCGGGAGGGGAGTGAAAGAGTACCTGAAACCGTGTGCCTACAAGCCGTCAGAGCCGTGATAGGTGATGGCGTGCCTTTTGAAGAATGAGCCTGCGAGTTAGTGCTGCGTGGCGAGGTTAACCCGTGTGGGGTAGCCGTAGCGAAAGCGAGTCTGAATAGGGCGTGTTAGTCGCGTGGTCTAGACCCGAAGCGGAGTGATCTACCCATGGCCAGGGTGAAGCGTCGGTAAGACGTCGTGGAGGCCCGAACCCACCAGGGTTGAAAACCTGGGGGATGAGCTGTGGGTAGGGGTGAAAGGCCAATCAAACTCCGTGATAGCTGGTTCTCCCCGAAATGCATTTAGGTGCAGCGTCACATGTTTCACCACGGGGGTAGAGCTACTGGATGGTCTAGGGGCCTTACCGGGTTACCGAAATCAACCAAACTCCGAATACCGTGGTGTGAGAGTGTGGCAGTGAGACGGCGGGGGATAAGCTTCGTCGTCGAGAGGGAAACAGCCCAGAACACCAGCTAAGGCCCCTAAGTGTGTGCTCAGTGGGAAAGGATGTGGGATTGCCCAGACAACCAGGAGGTTGGCTTAGAAGCAGCCACCCTTGAAAGAGTGCGTAATAGCTCACTGGTCAAGTGGTCCTGCGCCGACAATGTAGCGGGGCTTAAGCACACCGCCGAAGCTGTGTCATTGACACAATAGATCCGCTTTCTTCTTCGGAAGATTGTGTAGTCGTGTTGATGGGTAGGGGAGCGTCCTGCATCCAGGGAAGCGGCCGTGTAAACGAGTCGTGGAGGGTGTGGGAGTGAGAATGCAGGCATGAGTAGCGAATGCAGAGTGAGAAACTCTGCCGCCGGATGACCAAGGGTTCCTGGGCCAGGCTAATCCGCCCAGGGTAAGTCGGGACCTAAGGCGAGGCCGACAGGCGTAGTCGATGGACAACGGGTTGATATTCCCGTACCCGAGCATGTGCGCCCATGACGAGGCGTTTGATACTAACCACCCAAAGCGTGTTGGTGAAGCCTTCGGGTGGAGCCGGCATTGTGGAGCGTGGGACCTGATTTCGTAGTAGTCAAGCGATGGGGTGACGCAGGAAGGTAGCTCCGCCAGGCGATGGTTGTCCTGGTGTAAGCGTGTAGGCCGGAACATAGGCAAATCCGTGTTCCATGTGGCTGAGACGTGATGCGTAGCCGTTTGAGGCGAAGAGGGTGATCCTATGCTGCCGAGAAAAGCCTCTAGTGAGTGCATGCACGGCCCGTACCCCAAACCAACACAGGTGGTCAGGTAGAGAATACCAAGGCGATCGGGTGAACTGTGGTTAAGGAACTCGGCAAAATGCCCCCGTAACTTCGGGAGAAGGGGGGCCAAACACCTTGAGGCCTTTTACAGGCTAGGGGTGGGTGGCCGCAGAGACCAGCGGAAAGCGACTGTTTACTAAAAACACAGGTCCATGCGAAGTCGCAAGACGATGTATATGGACTGACGCCTGCCCGGTGCTGGAACGTTAAGAGGACCGGTTAATCCCTTCGGGGGTGAAGCTGAGAATTTAAGCGCCAGTAAACGGCGGTGGTAACTATAACCATCCTAAGGTAGCGAAATTCCTTGTCGGGTAAGTTCCGACCTGCACGAATGGCGTAACGACTTTCCGGCTGTCTCAACCACAGGCCCGGCGAAATTGCACTACGAGTAAAGATGCTCGTTACGCGCGGCAGGACGGAAAGACCCCGGGACCTTTACTATAGTTTGGTATTGGTTTTCGGTTCGGCTTGTGTAGGATAGGTGGGAGACTGTGAAGCGGTGACGCTAGTTACTGTGGAGTCGTTGTTGAAATACCACTCTGGTCGAATTGGGAATCTGAACCTCGGGCCATGATCTGGTTCAGGGACAGTGCCTGATGGGTAGTTTAACTGGGGCGGTTGCCTCCTAAAGAGTAACGGAGGCGCCCAAAGGTTCCCTCAGCCTGGTTGGCAATCAGGTGTTGAGTGCAAGTGCACAAGGGAGCTTGACTGTGAGACAGACATGTCGAGCAGGGACGAAAGTCGGGACTAGTGATCCGGCACCACCTGGTGGAAGGGGTGTCGCTCAACGGATAAAAGGTACCCCGGGGATAACAGGCTGATCTTGCCCAAGAGTCCATATCGACGGCATGGTTTGGCACCTCGATGTCGGCTCGTCGCATCCTGGGGCCGGAGTAGGTCCCAAGGGTTGGGCTGTTCGCCCATTAAAGCGGCACGCGAGCTGGGTTTAGAACGTCGTGAGACAGTTCGGTCCCTATCCGCCGCGCGCGTAGGATACTTGAGGAAGGCTGTCCCTAGTACGAGAGGACCGGGACGGACGAACCTCTGGTGTGCCAGTTGTCCCGCCAGGGGCATGGCTGGTTGGCCACGTTCGGAAGGGATAACCGCTGAAGGCATCTAAGCGGGAAGCCTGTTCCAAGATGAGGTATCCCACCCCATGTGGGTTAAGGCCCCCAAAAGACGATTGGGTTGATAGGCCAGAGATGGAAGCACAGTAATGTGTTGTTGAGTTGACTGGTACTAATAGGCCGAGGACTTGCCTACGAAGATGTTACGCATCCACTCTACGGTTCTGAAACACCACACCGGTGTCTATGACAGACGCGGTGTGTGTTGTTTCGTAGTGTTTCGGTGGTTATAGCGCCAGGGAAACGCCCGGTCCCATTCCGAACCCGGAAGCTAAGCCTGGTAGCGCCGATGGTACTGCAACCGAAGGGTTGTGGGAGAGTAGGACGCCGCCGAACTTACTTTGACAGTCAGGCCCCGGTTGAGAACCCCAGTGGTTCTCCCGGGGCCTGACTGCATTTCCACACCATTTTCGACTTTGATCTAAAGGTCGATGACGATCTTGCCGCGCACGTGCCGGCCGGCCTGGAGCTCAGTCGCGCGGTGGATCTGCTCGACCGGGAAACTCGCCGCGATCGGCACCCGGAGCCGGCCGGCCGCGACCAGGCGGGCGATTTCTTCCAGGGCACCAGGAGCGGCGTTCGCGCCGTTGGCCGCCGGCACCCCGTCGACTTTCGTGGCGATGGTGCAGATGCGGCTGTCCGGAACGCCGAGTTCCCTCGCTGCGTGCAGTGTCTCTGTCCCGTACAGGTCGATGGCGGCGGTGACCCCACCGGGAGCGAGGGCTCGAACCCGGTCGGCCAGGCCGTCGCCGTAGGTGACCGGCTCCGCTCCCAGCTCGCGCAGGAACTCGGACGACGCCGCTGATCCCGTGCCGATCACGCGCGCTCCGGCCATCCGCGCCAGCTGGACGGCGAAGACCCCGACCCCGCCGCCCGCGCCGCCGACCAGCACGGTGTCGCCCGGGCCGGGCGACACCGCGGCGAGGGCGGCGGAGGCCGTGCGGCCGGCGATGGTGAAGGTGGCGGCGGTGCGGTCGTCGACGCCCTCGGGAGTGTGGTGGGCCTCGTTCGCCGCGGCCCCGGCCGGGTCGATCACCACGAAGTCGGCGACCGCGCGCGACAGGGCGCCTCCGAACACGCGGTCGCCGGGCGCGAAGCCGGTCACTTCGGCACCGACCTGGTCGACGACCCCCGCGTAGTCGGTCCCGAACCCGGCCGGGAGGCTCAAGCCGAACCGGGCGGCGGTGTCCGCGTCGGCGGTCATGATCCAGTCCATCGGGTTCAGGCCGGCCGCGGTGACCCGCACCCGGACCTGTCCCGGGCCGGCCTGCGGAGCGGGAATCTCGCGGACGCCCAGGACTTCAGGGCCGCCGAACGAATCGAGCTGCACCGCCCTGCTCCTGCTCGTGGGCAAGTGATCGCTCATGTATGCCTGTCTCCTTGGCTGAGGGAACGCAGTGAAACGGACTATGCTCCGTTTGTATGGACGACCCTAACACAATCGGAGCGTGATCCGTTTTGGCTGAGGCGGAGATGCGTGCGCCGCGCGCGGACGCAACCCGTAATCGCGAGCAGCTGCTTGCGGTGGCGACTCGCGTGTTCGTGACGGCTGACGCCGAGCCGTCGATGCGCGCGATCGCCCGCGAGGCCGGGGTCGGCATCGCCACGCTGTACCGGCACTTCCCGACCCGCGAGTCCCTGGTCGACGCGGTCTACCGGGATCAGGTCGTGCGGCTGACGACCGGCGCTCGTGAACTGCTCGCTCGGCTGCCCCCGGCCGCGGCGATGCGGCGCTGGATGGACTTGTTCGGCGACTGGATCGCGACCAAGAACGGGATGCTCGACACGCTGCTCGCGATGATCGAGTCGGGCGAGATCGCCCACGCGCAGACGCGGACCGAACTGCTGGCGGCCATCACGACGATCCTCGACGCCGGCCGCGCGGCGGGCGACCTGCGCTCCGACGTCACCGCCGAAGACCTCGCCGCCGCCCTCATCGGCATCTTCACCGTGGCCCCGCGGCGCGAGCAGGAGGCCAAGGCCGGCCGCCTGCTGAACCTCCTGATCGACGGCCTCCGGCCACCGCCGGGCTGAGCCGCCTTACCGCTGGGGCCGGCGCAGGAGATACGTGTCCATGATCCAGCCGTGCTTCTCCCGCGCCTCCGCACGGACCGAGCTGATGCGCGCCGCCAGGGCGGAGTCCAGCGGGCCCGACAGCAGGATCTCGTCCGGCGTCCCCACGTATGCGCCCCAGTAGATGTGGATCCCCTGGTCGGCGAACTGGTCGAAGGTGGTGTGGGCGTCGAGCAGGACGAAGACGTCGTCGGCGTCCGCGGGCCAGCCCGCGGCGAGGCGGCGGCCGGTGGTGAGCTGGACGGCGCGGCCGATCTGGTTCATCGTCGTGCGGTGGCGGGCGACCAGCGCGGAAATGCTGCTCACGCCGGGGATCACCTCGTAGTCGAAAGCGACGTTGCCGCGCGCGAGGACTGCCTCGATGAGGGCGATGGTGCTGTCGTACAGCGACGGGTCGCCCCAGACGAGGAAGGCGCCGGTGTCGTCGGGGCCGAGCTCGTCGCGGATGAGGCGCTCGTAGACGTCCGCGCGGAGCTCGTGCCAGTCGGCGACAGCGGCGCGGTAGTCGGTCGGTGTGCGGTCGCGCGAAGGATCCGTGGCCGTGACCACGCGGTGGGGGCGTGTGACGAAGCGCGCCAGGATGTCCTGGCGCAGCTGCACGAGGTCGGCCTTCGCGGAGCCCTTGTCGAGGACGAAGAACACGTCGACGCGGTTGAGGCGGTCGATCGCCTGCACCGTGAGGTGTTCCGGGTCGCCGGCGCCGATCCCGATCGCGTAGAGCTTCCGCATCACCGCAGTCTGCCGGGCCGGGTAACCGGTCCCACAGGCGGCCCACGTGGTGAACCCCTACCCCCAAGGGGTATAAAGAGATCAGGAAAGCCACAGCACGAAGGAGCCGGTGATGACCGAAGCCACCTACACCGTCGAGGGTATGACCTGCGCGCACTGCGTCGGCGCGGTGCGTGAAGAGGTCGGGGAGCTCGCCGGTGTCCGGGAAGTCGACGTGGACCTCGCGTCGGGTGCGGTGAAGGTCGTCAGCGAGCAGCCGCTGGCCGTGGACGCCGTCTCGGCGGCCGTCACCGAGGCCGGCTACCGGCTGGTCGCGTAGGCCGCCATGACCACGACGACACACGCTCCACAGACGGTCGAGCTCGTCATCGGCGGGATGACGTGCGCCTCGTGCGCCGCCCGCGTGGAGCGCAAGCTGAACAAGGTCGACGGGGTCACGGCGAGCGTCAACTACGCCACCGAGAAGGCCCACGTCGAGTTCCCGGCCACGATCTCGGTCGACGACCTGGTCGGCGTCGTCGAGGCCACCGGCTACACGGCGCAGCGCCCCGAGCCCGAGAAGCCCGAAGCGCCCGAGCCCGACGACGAGACGCGTCCCCTGCGCGACCGGCTCGTCTACTCGGCGCTGCTGACGGTGCCGGTGATCCTGCTCGCGATGGTCCCCGCGCTGCAGTTCGACAACTGGCAGTGGCTCTCGCTCACCCTGGCCGCGCCGGTCGTGGTGTGGGGCGCGTTCCCGTTCCACCGCGCCGCGTGGACCAACCTGCGCCACGGCGCCGCGACCATGGACACGCTGATCTCCCTCGGCGTCTCCGCGGCCACGCTCTGGTCGCTCTACGCCCTGTTCTTCGGCACCGCCGGCATGACCGGGATGCGCGACGCCTTCACCCTGACCGCGACGCCGGGGATGGGCACGAACAGCATCTACCTCGAGGTTGCCTCCGGCGTCACCACGTTCATCCTCGCCGGCCGCTACTTCGAAGCCCGCGCCAAGCGCCGCTCCGGCGCCGCCCTGCGAGCGTTGTTCGAGCTCGGCGCGAAGGACGTCACCGTCCTCCGGAACGGCACCGAGCGTCGGGTCCCCGTGAGCGAACTGCGCGTGGGCGACAGCTTCGTCGTCCGGCCCGGCGAGAAGATCGCCACCGATGGCGTGGTCACCGAAGGCAGCTCCGCGGTCGACCTCAGCATGATCACCGGCGAGTCCGTGCCCGTCGAAGTCGCCGCCGGCGACGCCGTGACCGGCGCGACCGTGAACGTCGGCGGCCGCCTGGTCGTGAAAGCCACCCGGATCGGCGCCGACACCCGCCTCGCCCAGATGGCGCGCCTCGTCGAGGAAGCCCAGAACGGCAAGGCCGCCGTCCAGCGGCTGGCCGACCGGGTGTCCGGGATCTTCGTCCCGATCGTGCTCATGCTCGCTCTGATCACACTCGTCGTGTGGCTGGCCGGTGGCGGCGACGTCGCCGAAGCCTTCACCGCCGCGGTCGCCGTGCTGATCATCGCCTGCCCCTGCGCGCTCGGCCTGGCCACGCCCACGGCGCTGCTGGTCGGCACCGGCCGCGGCGCGCAGCTCGGCATCCTGATCAAGGGCCCCGAGGTGCTCGAGTCCACCCGGCGCGTCGACACCGTCGTGCTCGACAAAACCGGCACCGTCACCACCGGTCGCATGAGCCTCACCGCCGTCCACGCCGCCGAGGGCGTCACGGAGGCCGAGGTCCTGCGCTACGCCGGAGCCGTCGAAGACGCCTCCGAGCACCCCATCGCGAAGGCCATCGTGGCCGGCGCCCGCGACCGCGTCGGCGAACTGCCCGCGGTCCAGGAGTTCCGCTCGACCGAGGGCCTCGGCGTCACCGGCCTCGTCGACGGCACCGCCGTCCTCGCCGGCCGCGCCGCCTTCCTGGCCGACTGGGGCATTCACGTCGACGGTCCGCTCGCCGACGCCAAGTCGGCGGCCGAGCAGCAGGGCGCCACGGCGGTGTTCGTGGCCTGGGACGGCGCGGCCCAAGCCGTGCTGGTCGTCGCCGACACGATCAAACCCACCTCGGCCCGAGCCGTCGCCGAGCTGCGCGCGCTCGGCCTCACCCCGGTCCTGCTGACCGGTGACAACGCGGGCGCCGCTCAGGCCATCGCGCAGGCCGCCGGGATCGACGAGGTCATCGCCGAGGTCCTGCCCGAAGACAAGGTCGCGGTGGTCAAGCGGCTGCAGTCCGAGGGCCGCGTGGTCGCCATGGTCGGCGACGGCGTCAACGACGCCGCCGCCCTCGCCCAAGCCGACCTCGGCCTGTCCATGGGCACCGGCACCGACGCCGCCATCGAGGCCGGCGACCTCACTCTCGTCCGCGGTGACCTGCGCGCCGCCGTCGACGCCATCCGCCTCGCGCGGCGCACGCTCGGCACGATCAAGGGCAATCTGTTCTGGGCTTTCGCCTACAACGTCGCGGCTCTGCCGCTGGCGGCGTTCGGCCTGCTCAACCCGATGATCGCCGGGGCTGCCATGGCCGTTTCGTCGGTGTTCGTGGTCTCGAACAGCCTCCGCCTGCGCGGCTTCCGCGCCGCACGCTGAACCGCACACAAAAGAGGGGCACCCCGGCCGGGGTGCCCCTCTTTCAGTGTCCGAATTTCACGGTCCGGATTTCACCGTCCGAACCTACGAGCGGACCAGCCGCGCGATCGCGTCGGAGGCCTCGCGGACCTTCAGATCGGCTTCCTCACCGCCGGCCGCCGCGGCCTCCACGACGCAGGTGGCCAGGTGCTCGTCGAGCAACTCGAGCGAGAACGACTGCAGCGCCTTCGTGGCCGCCGACACCTGCGTGAGGATGTCGATGCAGTACTTGTCCTCCTCGACCATGCGTTGCAGGCCCCGGATCTGTCCCTCGATGCGGCGCAGACGCTTCAGATAGGCATCCCGCTCGTTGCCGTAGCCCGTCATCGCGCATCGTCCCCTTCGTTCGCACCCGTACGTCGTCGAGTATACCCACCCCACGTATCCGATACGGGGTATGCGTATTCACGCCCGGACGGCCACCGCGATGACGAGCCCGCCGACGTTCGTCGTGAAGTGCACCAGCACCGACGCCAGCACGCCCCGGCCGAAGTGCCGCCACGCGTACAGGAAGACACCCGCCGCGGCGGCCGCGACCATCGCGAGCACCTGCAACAGCTGCGTCGGGATGCCGCCCAACGCCGCGTGCACGGCCGCGTTGCGCCCGACGGCCAGCGCCGGCAGGAAGTGCCACAGCCCGAAGAACGCCGACGCCCCGAGGATCGGCCCCCACCGCCAGCGGTCGTCACGCGCGCCGAGCAGCGCCGGCAGCACGCCGCGGAACGCGATCTCCTCCACGATCACCGTGCCGAACGTGATCCGCCCGAGCGTGAGCCACAGCAGTTGCGACAGGTCGGGGTCGCCGACGCGCCCGTCGTCGTAGACGGTCCGCAACGCCGGCACCGCGGCCGCGATGCCGAAGACGACCAGGAAGAACGCCGCCCCGATCAACCCGGTGACGGCCGCCCGCCCGAGCGTCGCGCGGCTGACGCCGAGGTCGGCCGACGTGTACCCGGCGCCGAACGCGAGCGCGAGCAGCACCGCCGCCGTCACCGCACCGCAGATCGGGTACGCCCAGCCCGGCAGGACCCGGTTGGCGAGCGTGGTCGCCGTGGCCAGCACCACCACGCACACGACGACGAGCAGCAACCGCGTCGACGTCCTCGGCCCGGTGATGGTCATGGCCCCAACTTAGGGGCGCACGTGATCTCGGCGGGGCGCTCCACGCCGGGGCCGGGGTGAAAAGCCGGGGCGGCGCCGCGTGCTCAGGCTGCCCGGAAGAAGTTGCAGGAGTGAGACAACCGCAGGTCAGCCGGTTGCGGTTGCCTCGGTGAGCGCCGGTTTGCGGCGCTGGACGGGCACGGGGGGGTCGGTGTCGCCGGGCTGCGGGTCGAGCGCGGCGGTCGCCGACGCGAGGAGCTCGCGCGTGCCGGTGAGCGCCGTTTTCAGGCGGTGGTGGATGGCCGTCAGTTCGGCGACGCGATCGTCGGCCTGGGTGACGATGTCGTTGGCGTGCTCGGTCGCGCGACGGACCCGGGCGTCGGCCTCCGTCTGCGCTTCCGCGATCTGCGCGGCGAGCACACGGTGGGTTTCCGTGCGCTGGTTCTCCAGGTCGCGCAGGGTTTCCGTGCGCTGGGCAGCCAGCGCCCGCTCGGTTTCGACGCGTTCGGTCTCCAGCTTGCGCAGCGTTTCGGTGCGCTGCGCGTTCAGGTTCCGCACCGTCTCGGTGCGGTGGGCGTCGAGCTCGCGCAGCGTTTTCGTGCGCTGGGTGTCCAGTTCGGTGATCGTTGCGGTGCGGCGCTGGTGCAGGGCCTCGGTGAGGTCGTCCTCCATGCGGCGGCGCCGCGTGGCGGCGGCCTCGTCGGCGGCGGCGCGTTCGGCGGCCGCGCGGCGCATGAACTCCTCGTGCGCGGCCTGCTGGCGACGGCGATCTTCCTCGGTCGCGGCGACGAGCGCGCGTTCCTTCTCGGTGAGCCGCACGGCCTCGGCCTCGGCGTCGAGCCGCGTCTGCTCCGCCTTTTCCTTTGCGCGCGCGATGATTTCCGAAGCTTCTTCGCGAGTCAGCTCGATCATGCGCCGTGATCGTTCCTGGAGCGCGTCGGCTTCTATGGGGGTGCGGCTGATGCGGTCGATCGTCGCGTGCAGCTCGCGGTTGTGCTCCGCCAGCCGGGCCGAGCGGCGCATCGCCGCGTCGCGTTCGGCCGCCACGCGGCGGAGCTCTTCCTGGGCCCAGGCCACGAATTCCTTGACCTGGCCTCGGTGATAGCCGCGCCAAGCCGGTTCGAAACGCGGCTCGACGGACATCAGGTCCTCGCCACCTTCGGGGGCCATGGCCTCACCTCCCATTTGGATGGTTTCTCCCCGGGCGCGTTTTTTTCGTTGCCGCACCGAGGTTTCCGTGTGCCGTCCAGTGTGCCCGAAGACCGGGCCGCTGTGTGGACAGGCACGCGATCAATCTTCGAGTGGATCTTCCGCGCCCGTCGCGGTGCTCCGCACACCGGCCAGTTCCGCGAGTTCCGCCGTCAATTCCGCGAGATCACCGCGGCCCTGCAGGCGCAGCGTGACGACCGCGATCCGTTGCCCCTCTTCGGAAACCGTCTCCCTGTCGACCGCCACCTGGTGGACCACCCAGCCGCGTTCGGTACAGCTCGCGAGAACGTTTCGCAAAACTCCGTGCCCATCGGAGTAGCTCAGCCGCAGAATGGGTGGTTCACGCCGATGCCGTGCCACGAACCGGGAAAGGGGCGGGAAACCGCGAGTGATCACGATCAGTCCGACGGTCGTCGCCACCGCGAGCACGGGCAGCCCCGCGCCGCACGCGACGCCGACGGCCGCCGCGAGCCACACCGTCGCGGCCGTCGTGAGCCCGCGCACGGCGTCGCGGCGCACGAAGATCAGCCCGCCGCCGACGAACCCGATGCCCGAGACGATCTGCGCCGCGATCCGCGACGGGTCGAGCGCCACGTGCTCGGTGTTCAGCAGATCGGCGAACCCGTACTTCGACACGAGCATGAACACCGCCGACCCCACGCCCACCAGCGTGTGTGTGCGCAGGCCGGCCTGTTTGTTGCCGACCTCGCGCTCGAGGCCGATCGCCGTGCTCAGCACCAGGGCGAGCAGCACGGGGAGCAGCAGTGACCACTGTTCGTCCGTGGACCAGAGAGCGTGCACGCGGACACTTTGCCTCGCCGCGCGCTGGCGCGCCCGCCCGACCCCCGAGGTGGATCACCCCTAAGCTCGGCGCATGGCCCGCTACTTCGACGTGCACCCGCAGAACCCGCAGCGGCGCTCGCTGGCCCAGGTTGTGGACCTGCTTCGCGAAGACGGGCTCATCGCGTACCCCACCGACTCGTGCTTCGCGCTCGGCTGCCGGCTCGGCAACCAGGAGGGCATGGAGCGGATCCGGGCGATCCGCAAGCTCGACCACCGCCACCACTTCACGCTCGTTTGCCAGGACTTCGCCCAGCTCGGGCAGTTCGTGCATGTGGACAACGCGGTGTTCCGCGCGATCAAGGCCACCACGCCCGGGCCGTACACGTTCATCCTCCCCGCGACGAAGGAAGTGCCGCGGCGGTTGATGCACGCGAAGAAGAAGACGGTCGGCGTGCGCATCCCGGAGCACGTGGTCACGCAGGCGCTGCTGGCCGAGCTCGGAGAGCCGATCCTGTCGAGCACGCTGCTGCTGCCCGACTCCGGCGAGCCCCTCACCCAGGGCTGGGAGATCAAGGAAGAGCTCGATCACCAGCTCGACGCGGTGCTCGACTCCGGCGACTGCGGCGTCGAACCGACCACGGTGGTCGACTTCTCGTCCGGCGAGGCGGAGATCGTCCGCTACGGCGCGGGCGACGCGACGCGGTTCGAGTGAGCTTCGAGGGAGCTCAGTACCCCACGAGGTAGCGCTGCAGCGTCGGCCCGAGCCAGCGCACGGCCTCGTCGTCGGTCATCTCCGCGACCGGCGGTAGCCGCAGCACGAACCGGCACAGCGCCAGGCCCAGCACCTGCGACGAGATCAGCCCGGCGCGCACCGGCGCCTCGGCGGGATCCGGGCACACCTTCGCGACCTGCGGTCCGAGCTGGTCGGCGAAGATCGAGCGCATGCGTCCGGCCGCCGTCTCGTTGGTGACGCCCGCGCGCAGGAGCGCGAACAGCGTCTCGTCGCCCGACCAGCGCGCCAGCACGTGCCGGGCGAGCAGCGTGCCGATGTTTTCGAGCGGCAGCTGCGTGAAGTCGGGCAGGCGCAGGTCGAAGTGGGCCGCGGCCGCGAAGAGCTTCTCCTTGGAGCCGTAGTAGCGCATCACCATCGACGGGTCGATGGCCGCGTCGGCCGCGATCGCGCGGATCGTCGCGCGCTCGTACCCGTCCGCGGCGAAGCGCTCGCGGGCGGCGTCGAGGATGGCGGCGCGCGTCGCGTCGGAGCGCCGGGGTCGGGCCGAGGTCATGCCAACAACTGTAGGCCAACAGGTGTTGACAGGGCTAGTACCAGGGCGTCTACTGAATGCCAACAGTTGTTGGCAAACGGATGTTGACTTGGGGGTCGGCATGGAATCGGAAGTGCTGGTGGTCGGAGCCGGACCCGTCGGGCTGCTGCTCGCCGGGGATCTCGCCGAGGCGGGCGTGGCCGTGACGGTGCTCGAACGGCGGACCACGGGATCGAACCTGACCCGGGCGTTCGGGGTGCACGCCCGCACGCTGGAGCACCTCGACGTGCGCGGCGTCGCCGACGAGCTCATCGCCACCGGCGCGCGGCTGCGTGAGCTGCGGCTGTTCGACCGGGTCGAGATCGACCTCGCGAAGCTGCCCTCGCGCTACGGCTACCTGCTGATCACCCCGCAGACCCACACCGAGGAGATCCTGCGTTCGCGCGCCGAGCGGCTGGGCGCGAAGTTCGTGTGGGGCGCCGAGGTGCGCACGCTCGCCCAGGACCACGACGGCGTCGACGTCACCACCGCCGACGGCGCGCGCTACCGCGCCCGCTACCTCGTCGGCACCGACGGCCTGCACAGCGTCGTACGCCGGCAGCTCGGCCTGCCGTTCCCCGGCCGTTCGGTGCTGAAGTCGATCATGCTGGCCGACGTCCCCCTCGCCTCGCCGCCCGAAGACCTCCTCATGGTCAACGGCGTCGGCGACGGCTTCGCGTTCGTCGCCCCCTTCGGCGACGGCTACTACCGCGTCTTCGCCTGGGACCGGCGCTCCCAGGTGCCGGACGACGCGCCGCTCTCGCTCGACGAGGTCCGCGACATCACCCGCCGCTCCCTCGGCACCGACCTCGGCATGCACGACGCCCGCTGGCTCTCCCGCTTCCACAGCGACGAGCGCCAGGCCCCGCACTACCGCTCCGGCCACGTCTTCCTCGCCGGCGACGCCGCCCACGTCCACTCACCCGCCGGCGGCCAGGGCATGAACACCGGCCTGCAGGACGCGGCCAACCTGAGCTGGAAACTCGCCGAGGTCCTGGCCGGCCGCATGCCGGAGACGCTGCTCGACACGTACGAGATCGAGCGCCACCCGGTCGGCCGCCGCGTGCTCCGCAGCAGCGGCGCGATCATCCGCCTGGCGATGATCAAGCCGCTCGTGCTCCGCGAAGCCCGCAACCGCCTCCTCGGCGCCGCGTTGTCCGTGGGCCCGCTCGCCCGCCGCGTCGCGGGGGTTGTCTCGGGGGTGGGTATTCGTTACGCGCCTCCGAAGGGTGCTGATCGTCTGGTCGGAGCTCGTGCCGAGGACCGGGTGCTTCCTGGGGGCCGGCTGTACGAGCAGTTGCGGGGTGGCCGGTTTGTGTACGTCGGTGACCGCCGGCCGGCCGGATTGCCGGAGCGGGTGGTGTTCGCACGGGGTGCCGGGGAGGTGCTGGTGCGGCCGGATGCGCACGTCGGCTGGGTCGGGGATCCGGCGCGGTACTTCGGCCGGTGAGCTCGGTTTGCTCGGGCGGGTGCCTGTGTTGGTGGTTGCGGGGCGGTCATGTCTTCGTCGGCGAGCACCGCTCGGCCGGGTTGCCGGACCAGGTGGTGTTCGTGTGGAGGTGCGGGCAGGCACTGGTCCGGTCCGTGGCCCATATGGGCTGGGGCGGGATGCGGTGGGGTGCTGCGGCCGGTGAGCTCGGCTTGCTCGGGTGGCTGCCTGTGTTGGTGGTTGCGTGGCGGTCATGTCTTCGTGGGTGACCACCGCCTCGCGAGTCGGCCGGACCAGGTGGTGTTCGCGCCGGGAGGTCCTGGTCCGGGCTGATGTGCATGTGGGCGTGGGGGGATCCGGGCGTGTACTTCGGCCGCCGAGCCAGGCTGGGCACGGTGGGCGAGCCGCGTGGACGGCCGCCCCTGGGAGTGGTCAGCCAACGACGGCCGCCGGGTGGCCGAGGATGCGGGCGCAGGCGTCGGCGAGGGGGAGGTCGGAGGACGAGTGCCACGCCACGATGGCATCGGGGCGGAGGAGGAGGGCGCCGTCGGGGGAGAGGGCGGTGGAGGTGAGCCAGGTGGGGTCGGGGACCGAGACCGTGCGGAGGCCGAGGTGGTGGGCGGTCGCGGTCCAGTGGGTTTCGCCGGGCGGAGTGAGGAGGACGAAATCCGGGCCGGCGACGTCCACAGTGGACATCCCAGACGAGATCCAGGCGTGGGGCACGCGGGTGCCGGGGCGGCCGGCCGGTGCGTAGTGGTCGGAGGGGGCGGGGCCGCGGGTGTCGGGGACGAAGGCGCCCTCGTCGTACTGCACGCCGAAGAGGGCGGCGACCGGGTCGACCGGGACGTCGCCGCTGGTGACGGACGTGATCATGGTGCCCAGGTGGCCGCTGATCCGGCTGGAGAACTCGGCCGTCGCGTAGCCCAGGGGCCGGCGTTCGGCGTGGTAGGTGTCGAGCAGCGCGGGTGACGCCGACCCGGCGAGCACGGCCGCGAGCTTCCACGCCAGGTTGTGGACGTCGCCGATCGCGGTGTTCGCGCCGGCCGCGGCCAGGGGCGGCATGGCGTGCGCGGCGTCGCCGGCGAGGAAGACGCGGCCCTCGGCGTAGCGGTCGGCCACGTACATGCCCGACTCCCACGGCATCAGGCTCAGCACCTCCACGTCGAGGTCCGGTACGCCGACCACGGTGCGCAGCAGGTCGCGCCAGCCGTCGTCGCCCAGGGTCGCGGAGCCGGTGAAGTCCGACGTGGAGAACAGCCACCGATCGGTGCCGTTCACCGACACGAACGCGCCCGACGCCGCCGGGTTCTCGATCCGGCACAGGTTGAACTTCTTGTCCCGCACCAGATCCGTGAGATCCGCGCGGAAGGCGATGTCGAGGTTGTCCGCGAGGTGGCCGTAGCCGCTGCGCGGGATCCCCAGCGCCTCGCGGACCGGGCTGCGCGCCCCGTCGGCCGCGATCAGGTAATCCGCCGTCACTTCCGAGATCTCGCCCCCGGCGGAACGCAGCGACGCCGTGACCTCCGAGAGGGACTGCGTGAACGACACCAGCTCCGTCGAGAACCGCACCGAAACCCCACGATCCTCCGCGGCGCGGCGCAATACCGGCTCCAGCACGTCCTGCGGGCAGAGCACGCTCGGCGCCGGGCTCTGATCGTTCATCCGGCCGAACTGCGCCATGCCGGCCTCCATTGCCGGCGTGACCTCCGGCCACGTCGCCTCGGCCAGCGTCGGCCCGCTCAGCATCCCCGCGAACGACGCCAGCGGCGCACTCGCCTCCGCCACCGCGTCGCTCAGGCCGAGCGCGCGGAACACCTCGTTGCTGCGGTGGTTGAACCGCCGCGCCTTCGGCTGCGGTGACGTGCTCGCGTGCTTCTCCACCAGCACCGCGCGCACGCCGTGGTGGTGCAGCAGCAGCGCGGCGGTCAATCCGGCGACCCCACCGCCGCTGATCAGCACCTGCGTCCGTTCGTTCATGACAACCCCCAGTTCGACCGGCTCGGACATCCATTGATCGTGTGTGTACGTCGTACACTCTATGTACGTTGTACACGCCGAGTAGGATCGACGCAACCGACAGGAGGCCGCTTGAGCGCTCAGGGAACCCCGACCCCGCCGATCTGGCTGCTGCCCGAACCACCGGAACGGCGGTGGGGCCTCGGCCGCGCGGAGATCGTGAAGACCGCGATCGCGATCGCCGACTCCGGTGGCTCCGACGCGCTCACCATGCGCGCCGTCGCGAAGGAGCTGGGCTCGTCCACGCCCATGTCGCTCTACCGCTACGTGCACAACAAGGACGGCCTCGTCGACCTCATGCTCGACGCCGCGAACGCAGAGGTCACCACCCCCGAGAAGCCGAGCGAGGACTGGCGTGCCGAGCTCTCGCGCGTCGCGCACGACTCGTGGTCGATGATGAAACGCCACTCGTGGTTCGCCGAGCTCGTGCACCAGCGCCCGCCCGCCGGGCCGCACGCGAGCCGCCGCCAGGAGTTCGTGCTGAGCACCTTCGTCGGGCTGGGCCAGGACCTGCCGGCCGCGGTCTCCTACCACCGGCTGCTCGACGGTTACGTCGTCGGCCAGGCCCTGCAGCGGACCGAGGAGCGGAAGATGTGGCAGCGGCAGGGGTTCCGCGGGCTCGGCGACGTCCAGGAACTGGCCGGAGCCTGGTTCGTCGACTTCAGCGACGCGGAGCCGCGTTTCCCGCTGCTCGAACGCGTGGTCAAGGACTTCCTCAGCGCCGACCCCCACGCCCCGGCCACCCCCGCCGAAGACGTTCAGTTCGAGCTCGGGCTCGACTGCCTGCTCGACGGGATCGCCGCGCGCCTGTAGCACCGTCGCCGCGGTGTGGTCCGGGACACGCTAGGTTGGGCTTCGTCGGGATCCGCACCGGGGAGGACGTCGTGAAGTTCCTGCTGATCATGCACATGAACCCCGAGGTCTGGGACGGCCTCTCGGAGGAGACCCGCAACGCGGTCATGGCCGGCCAGGGTGACTTCATGGCGAAGATCCGCGCGACGGGCGAGATGATCAACACCCAGGCGCTCGGTTCGCCCGCGGACAGTGCCGTGGTGCGCGTCCGCGACGGGGTGCCGGCGGTGACCGACGGGCCGTTCATCGAGTCGAAGGAGTTCCTCGCGGGCTTCTACCTGGTGGAGTGCGAGAGCCGGGAGCGCGCGCTCGAGGTCGCCGCGATGATCCCCGACGCCGGGATCGAGGGCCTCGGTGTCGAGGTCCGGCCGATCCTGTTCTACGCCGACGCCGAGAGCGACATCGAGCCCGGCTGATGGACGTCGACCTGCTCCGGCCGCTCGTGCCGCAGGTGCTCGGGGTGCTGGTGCGCCGGTACGGCCAGTTCGAGGCGTGCGAGGACGCCGTGCAGGAGGCGTTGCTCGCGGCCGTCGAGCAGTGGGCCGACGGAGACGTGCCGGACAACCCGCGCGCGTGGCTGCTCACCGTCGCGACCCGGCGGCTCACCGACTTGTGGCGCAGCGAGAGCGCCCGGCGCCGGCGCGAGGAGAACGTGGCCGTCCAAGAGGTCACCCAGGTGGCCGGGCCGGGCGAGGACCGCGCGCCGGAGCACGACGACACGTTGACGCTGCTGTTCCTGTGCTGCCATCCGGCGGTGACGCCGAGCTCGCAGGTCGCGCTGACGTTGCGCGCGGTGGGCGGCCTGACCACGGCGGAGATCGCGACCGCGTTCCTCGTGCCCGAGGCCACGATGACGCGGCGGATCACGCGCGCGAAGGAGAGCATCGCGGCCGCGGGGTCGACGTTCGCCGAGCCCTCGGCCGAGGACTGGCCCGCGCGGCTGCAGGTCGTGCTCCACGTGCTGTACCTGATCTTCAACGAGGGCTACACCGCGTCTTCGGGCGAGGAGCTGCACCGCGTGGAGCTGACCGCGGAAGCGATCCGGCTGACCCGCGCCGTGCACACGCTGCTGCCCGACGACGGCGAGGTCGCGGGACTGCTCGCCCTGATGCTGCTCACCGACGCCCGCCGCCCCGCGCGGACGCACGAGGGTGCGTTGCTGCCACTGGCCGACCAGGACCGTCGCTTGTGGACGGTGCCGCTGATCGCGGAGGGCCTCGTGCTCGTGAACCGCACGCTCGGGCGCGGACCGGTGGGGCCGTACCAGGTGCAGGCCGCGATCGCCGCGCTGCACGACCGCGCGGCGAGCACCGAGACCACGGACTGGCCGCAGATCGTCGAGCTCTACAACGTGCTGGCGGAGCTCGCGCCGAGCCCGGTCGTGACGCTCAACCGGGCGATCGCCGTCGCGATGGTCGACGGGCCGGCCGCCGCGCTGGCCCTGCTCGCCACCGTGGCGGACGACAGCCGGCTCAAGCAGGGCCACCGCCTCGACGCCGTGCGCGCCCACCTGCTGGAGCTCGCCGGCGACACCGACGCGGCCCACGCGCACTACCTCCGCGCGGCCAAACGGACGTCGAGCCTGCCCGAACGCCGGTACCTGCAATCGCGAGCCGAAAAGTTCCTGCCGGTTCGGCGATGAGTTCCGGGCGGCCCGCAGGTATGTCCCTGCGAAACCACTTCACGGAAGGGACCGCCACGATGACCACCACCGCCACCCCCACCGAGATCCGCGATCTGCTGACCGGCCTCTACGCCGCGTGGGCCGACAACGACGCCGACGCGTTCGCCGCGCGCTACACCGAGAACGCGACCGTGGTGATGCCCGGCGTCTTCCACCAGGGCCGTGCCGCCGTGCGCGAGTACATGGGCGCCGCGTTCGCCGGTCCGCTCAAGGGTTCCCGCGGCGTCGACGAGCCGCAGGACGTGCGCGTGGACGGCGACACCGCGATCGTCGTCAGCCGCGCCGGGATCCTGTTCGCCGGCGAGGACGCCCTGCCGGCCGAACGCGAGCGCATCGCCACCTGGGTCCTGACCCGCGCCGACGGGTCGTGGTCGGTCGCCGCCTACAGCAACGCCCCGGCGCACTGACGTGCCCGACTTCGCGGCGAGCACCGGTCCGCACCGGGCCGAGCTGGTGGTGCACTGCTACCGCCTGCTCGGCTCGGTGCACGAGGCCGAGGACCTCGTGCAGGAGACGATGCTGCGCGCCTGGCGCGCGTGGGATCGCTACAACAGCACGCGCGCCTCGATCCGGACCTGGCTCTACCGCATCGCGACCAACGCGTGCCTGACCGCGCTCGAAGGCCGCGCACGCCGGCCGTTGCCGACGGGACTCGGCGGCCCGAGCGAAGACCCGCTGCAGCCGCTGGTGCCGGCGTTCGACGTGCCGTGGCTGCAGCCGCTGCCCGACGACCCGGCCGCCGTCACCGCCGCGCGCTCGGGCGTGCGGCTCGCGTTCGTCGCGGCGATGCAGATGTTGCCGCCGCGTCAACGCGCGGTGCTCGTGTTGCGGGACGTGCTCGACTTCAGCGCCGTCGAGGTCGCCGAACTGCTCGGCACCACCGCGGCCTCGGTGAACAGCGCCTTGCAACGCGTGCGAACCGGCGTCGCCGGGGTGTCGGCCGACGAGCTCACCGAATCGGGTGACGAGGTGATCGACGGCTATGTCCGCGCTTTCGAGGCGGCCGACGTCGACGCGCTGGTTTCTCTGCTGACCGACGAGGTCGTGCTGGAGATGCCGCCCGTCCCGCTCTGGTACCGCGGCCGCGCCGACTACGCCCGCTTCATGGCGCGCGTGTTCGAGATGCGCGGCACGCGCTGGCAGCTGCGGCGTACGCACGCCAACGGCCAGCCGGCCTTCGCCGCCTACTGCTGGGACGGCTCGGACTTCCGCCTGCACACGCTGCAGGTGTTCTCGATCGCCGACGGCCGCGTCGCGCACACCGTCGTGTTCCAGGACCCCGGGGTGTTCGAGGTGTTCGGCCTGGCGCCGGTGCTCACTCGCTGAAGCCCGCCCGTTCGGACTCAGCCGCCGAGCAGCGGCCGGACCTCGACGCCGCCGTCGAGCACGGGGACGAAACCGCCGATCTCCACGGCGTGGTCGAGGTCGCGCGCGTCGACGATGAAGAAGCCGGCCATGGCTTCCGGGCTCACCGCGAAGGCGCCGGGGGTGACCGACGCGCCGCGAAGCGACCGCGTCATGGCCGAGGGCTGGGTGGCGTACCCGGCGATCAGCGTGCCGCCCGAAGCGGTGATGCGGTCCTCGACGCGGGCGTGCTCTTCAAGCAGCTCGGGCGGGAGATCCGCGACGCCGCCGGGCGTCTCGCGTTCGTAGATCAGGATCGCGTAGTGCGGCATCCGCCTCTCCTTCGCTCGGCCGAATGGCCCAAGCTACCGGGGCGAGAGGAGGAACACCCGGATTTCGCGATGGGCGGCGCGCACGGCGTACGTGTCGTAGGCGGGCCAGTACCGGGCGACGGCGTCCCACATCTCCTGGCGCTCGTCGCCTTCGAGGAGCCGGCCGCGGACCGGGGTGGTACGCCCGCGCATGCTGACCGTCGCCTCGGGCTGGGCGAGCAGGTTCGCCGACCACGCGGGTTGTTTCTCGCCGCCCCAGTTGGAGCCGATCACAACGTAGCCCCCGTCGCGTTCGACGTAGAGCAACGGCACCTGGCGCGGCTCACCGCTCGTGCGGCCGACCGTGGTGAGCAGCAGGGCCGGCAGACCCAGCGGCGTGCCGACGCCGAGGCGGCCACCGGTCACGCGCAGCATCAGGCGGTCGGCGGGGACGAGCGCCCGGCCGAGCGCGGCGAACGCGGGGGTCTTGCCGAACCCGGTGAGGAGCTTTCGCAGTCCCATTTCGCGCACCCTACTGGGTGATCACCAAGGTCTTCCGCAGTGCCGCCACGACGTCGGCGAGATGCTCGGTGAGGTAGAAGTGGCCGCCGGGGTGGGTCGTGAAGTCGAAACCGCCGGTGGTGTGGGCGGCCCAGGCGCGGACGTCTTCGGGGGTCACGCGCGGGTCGTCGGCGCCGGCGTGCGCGTGGATCGGCGCAGCCAGCGGTGGGGCGTCGGGGTGGGTGTGGGTTTCGACGGCGGTGTAGTCGGCGCGCAGCGCGGGCAGGACGAGGGCACGCAGTTCTTCGTCGGCGAGCACGCGCGGGTCGGTGCCGCTGAGGTTCGCGACTTCGGCGAGCAACGCATTGTCGTCGAGCAGGTGTTTGGTGTTGTCGCCCGGGCGGGACGGGGCGCGGCGGGCGGAGACGACCACGGCGTGCGGCCCGGAACCCCGGGCCTCCAGCCGCAGGCCGACTTCGTAGGCGAGCGTGGCGCCCATGCTGTGGCCGAAGAGCACCACGGGCACGTCGAGCCACGGCAGCACGGCTTGGGTGATGGCGTCGGCGAGGTCCGGGATCCGCGTGAGCGGCGGTTCGCCGAAGCGGTCCTGCCGGCCAGGGTACTGCACGGCGAGCACGTCGACGTCGGGCGAGAGCGCCTTCGAGAACGGGTGGAAGAACGACGCCGAACCGCCCGCGTGCGGCAGGAACACCAGGCGCACCGGTGCGTCGTCCGCCGGGTGGTAGCGCCGGATCCACCGGTCTTCGGTCATCGCCGTGCCCCTTCCGCCCCGGTCCCCGATCCTGCCGCACCCCCAGGCGCGGCAGGACCGAGGTGTGGGTCAGCGCACGCCGGAAAGCGGGATGCGCTGGAACACCACGCTTTCGTACGGGCCGGCGGTGCCCGTCTCGTACAGCAGGCCAACTGTCGCCGGGTCGGCTTGCACGAGGTCGGAGTAACCCGCCGGGTTGCTCGTCAGCGTGCGGCCCGGGTTCCACGTACGCCCGCCGTCGGAGCTGAGCCGCAGCTGCATCACCGCGCGGGTGGCCGGGTCGGCCGGTCCGGAGTAGACCAGCAGCCAGGGGATCGTGGTCTGCAGCACGCTGCCTTCCACCTTCGTGCCGGAGATCCCCGGCTGCACCTGGTACGGCCGCACGAGCGTCTTGCCGCCGTCGAAGCTGTAGCCGTCGACGCGGTGGTCGGCGGCGGAGCCCTGGTTGCGGCTGGTGAAGTACAGCGCGCCCGTGGGCAGCTCGGTCATCGACGTCTCGTTGGCGGCGATCACGCCGTCGGTGCGGTCGTCGGTGAAGCCGATGTGCCAGGTGCGGCCGTTGTCGTCGCTGTAGAGGTCGTGGCCGCCGTAGTACTTCGCCTCCGTGCCGACGTCGGTCGAGCCGGCGGGCGGAGCGCTGGAGTGGTTGGCGGGCACCACGATCCGGCCGGCGTGGGGGCCGTGGCGAAGGAGCGTGGCGTGTCCCGGACCGGTGGCGTACCAGCGCCAGGTGGACAGTTTGGTCTCGGAGGTGATGTCGCGGGCCGGCGTCCAGGTGCGGCCGTTGTCACGGCTGCTGGACACGAACACCCGGCGGGTGTCCTGCGCGGACGCGGTGCCGGACATGATCTGCGCTTCGCTGACCGGTCCGTTGTGGACGGTCAGCAGCACCAGCTCGCCGTCGCGCGCCACGACCGGGGTGGGGTTGCCGGCGGTGTTGTCGCCGTTGCTGTCCACGACGGTCAGCGGGCCCCAGGTGCAGCCGCCGTCGCGCGAGGTTTTCGACACGGTCTGGATGGCGCCGGAGTCGCCGGCCGAGTCGCGCCGGCCTTCGGTGAACGCCACCAGCGACCCGTTGGCGGCGCGCACGACCGCGGGGATGCGAAAGGTGTCGTAGCCCTCGGAACCGGAGGTGAAGGGCACCGACGACGTGCAGCCGTGGTGCGTGGGTGCGGCCGTGGCCGCGGGGGTGAACGACAGCCCGAGTGCGGCTGCCGCGAGAAGAGTCGTCCCGAACCTGCGGATCGGTGACACGTTCCGCCTCCTCGTCAGTGGGGATGGGGGAGAGACACGGGACATGGGATGTCCGACGTCCTATGTCCGGACAACCTAGGGAGCGGTGCGGGGTTCGTCAAGGTGTTGTCGCTGCCTACACGCGCGTAGGGTTCCGGCCATGATCCAGGCGCGCACCGGCTACCACCACGGCAACCTGCGGGCGGTGCTGCTCGAGAACGCCGAGCGGGTGCTGGAGGAGTCGGGGCCCGACGAGCTGTCGCTGCGGCAGCTCGCCCGCGACGCCGGCGTGAGCCACGGGGCGCCGCGCCAGCACTTCGCGGACAAGCGGGCGTTGCTCGACGCCCTTGCTGAGCGGGGTTTCGAGCAGCTGGGCCAGGAGCTCGAAGCAGCACGCGCGGACGACGGTGCGCCGTTCGCCGCCGCGCTGCTGGCCTTCGCGCGGGCGTGGGTGGGGTTCGCGACGAGGCGGCCGGCGCTGCTGGACCTGATGTTCGCGGCGAAGAACCGCGAGGACGCCCGTGACCTGCGGGCGGTGGCGGACCGGACGTTCGCCGCGACGTCGGCGATGATCGCCCGCGCGCAGGCGGAAGGCGACGTGGTGGCGGGTGAGCACGTGGCGTTCGCGATCTTCGCGACGCTGCAGGGGCTGGCCACGCTCGTGACCAGCGGGATGAGCGGGACGCGGCCGGTGGCGCAGCTGGTGGACGAGACCATCGCGACGCTCGTCGAGGGGCTGCGGCCGCGCTGAGCTGTCGCTATTTGAGACCACCGCGGCTCGTGGTGCGTGCGATCGTCCCGGGGGTGGACGTCGATCTCACGGTGACCGCCGGGAACTACCGCTTCGACGGGGTGTCGTTCGCGGTCGACACGAACATCTGGCTCCTCGGCGACGAGGAGGAGGTGCTGGTCGTCGACGCCGGCTTCGACGCGACCGCCATCGCCGCCGCGATCGACGGGCGCGACGTGCTGGGCATCCTGTGCACCCACGCGCACAACGACCACGCGGACGCCGCGCTCACCCTGGCCGACGCGACGGGCGCGCCCGTGCTCCTGCACCCGGGCGACGCCAAGCTGTGGGCCACGGTCAACCCGGGCCGCCGCCCCGACGCCGAGCTGGCCGACGGGCAGGTGCTCACCGTCGCCGGCTCACCGGTGGTCGTGCTGCACACCCCGGGTCACACGGCGGGTTCGGTGTGTCTGCACCTGCCCGACGAAGGCCTGCTCTTCAGCGGTGACACGCTCCTGTCCGGCGGCCCGGGCATGACCGGCGACGTGATGTCGAGCGCCTCGACGCTGCACGATTCGGTGCGCCGGAAATTGCTCGTGCTGCCCGATGAAACGGTGGTGCACCCGGGTCACGGATACGACACCGACATCGGCACCGAACGCGTGGAATCGTGGGCCGGACGGATTTGACCGGCCGCGGTCAGATTCTTTCGCACGCGATCGTGAGGTTCACGCCGTAGAGCACGTAGGAACATTCGTGCGACGCGTGGGTGGCGTCGGTTTCCGTGCAGGCCAAGGGGAAACCGAGCACGTCGATGGAGCAGTAGGCGTAGAACCGGTCCGGGTTGCCGGGCACTTGGTCGGCCGACGCGGGCAGTGCCGTGGCCACCAGCCCGCCGCACACGAGTGCGCCGGCCGTGGCCCAGGAAGCGATTCGGGTTTTCATCTTCGCCGTCCTTTCCGTCGAACGCGGGGTTTCCGCTTTCGGGAAATGCCCGGATTTCGGTGATTCCACCCCTTGAGTCACCCCAACGTGTCACTTCCGGCTGTCGTGGGCGTCACGGTCGTCGACGGGGAAAAGATGATGGTCCTCATATATCATGGAGGGAGGTTTCCCCTGAGGAGGACGCATGGGACGCGTGTCGCGAGCCGAGGCCGATCGGCACCGCAGTGAGGTCGTCACGGCAGCCGCACGGCTGTTCCGCGAGCGGGGCATCGGTGGCGTCAGCGTCGCCGAGCTGATGGGCGAAGTGGGCCTCACGCAGGGCGGGTTCTACCGGCAGTTCGCGTCGAAGGAAGCGCTGGCCGGGGAAGCCGCGGCGGAGGCGTTCGAGCAGCTGGCGGCGCAGCTGCGGCAGATCCCCGAGGCGCCGGTGGGCGAGCGGCGCGCGGAGCTGGCGGCTTCGTACATGTCGCAGGAATCGCGGGACACGCCGGGCGAGGGCTGCCCCGCCACGGCGCTCGGCGGCGAGGCCGCGCGGGACGAGCAGGGGAGCCCGCTGCGCAAGTCGTATGCCGACGGTGTGCGGACATTCCTCGACGTCCTTGCCGAGTTCGACGGTGAGTCCGCGACGCGGGAAGACCACATGGCGACGCTGGCGACGTTGGTGGGCGCGCTGTACCTGGCCCGGGGGACGGCGGGGGATCCGCTGTCGGACGAGATCCTCGAAGCCGCGCGCCGGCGGGTGATCGAGACCTCGCACGAGTGAGTCCTTTGTGGATTTTCGGTTGAGGGCACGACAATGGTCCGGCACCGCGGTGCCGGACCATTGTCCGTTGTGGAGGATCAGCCGAGGAAGGCGTTGACGTCACCGGCGAACTCGGTGGCGTAGTGGAACAGGAAGCCGTGGCCGGCGCCCGGGTAGAGGGCGAGGCGGGCGTTGGGCAGGTGGTCCGCCAGGACCTTCGAGTTGGGCGTGGGGACCATGATGTCGTTGTCCCCGTTGGCGACCAGCGTCGGCTGCGTGATGGCGGCAAGGCGCGCGAGGCGGCTCGGATCCGTGATGCCCCACGCGCTGATCGCGTCGAGCTGGGCGTCGCGGGTGGCGAGCGTGACGCCCTCGTCGCGGTCCTCGGTGCGCGTGAAGATGCGCTGCACGAATTCCCAGCCCTTCGCGACACCGGTGGGAGTCTTGGCGAAGAACAGGTGCAGCAGGTGCTCGGCGGCGGGCTCGTCGGCCGTGGCGGCGTTGCCGGTCTCGCCGGTCCAGGTGTGGAAGCCGAAGCCGCCTTCGTGGCTGGTGCCGGCGAGCACGAGCCGGTTCACCAGCAGGGGCCGGATGAGGACGAGTTCCTGCGCGACGAACCCGCCCAGCGAGAAGCCGAGCACGTCGATGTCGGTGAGCCCGAGCGCGTCGAGGAAGGCCAGCGCGTCGTGCGCCATGGCGGTGACGGTGCGCGGGGTGGCGCCCGAGCTGCCGCCGACGCCGGTGTTGTCGAACAGGATCACCTCGCGCTCGGCCGCGATCGCGTCGGCCAGCTGCGGGTCCCAGTTGTCGAGGTTGCCGCGGAAGTGCTGCAGGAACACGAGCGGGCGCACGTCGCGCTCGGTGTTGCCGAAGCGGCGGTAGGCGTAGGTGACGCCGTTGCCGGCCTCGACGGTGAGGTTCGGGGCGGTCAGCTGGCTGGGGGTGATGGTCTGCGACATCTCCGGGACTCCTTCGACTGGGTCGATCTGCTTGATTAGATTATGTACCTCATCTATTCGAGAGTGATAGATGACGTGCATCACCTAAACGGGCTGTCTCGGGCTAGTTGTGATGTCCAGGGAGGTTGGTCAGCCGGGTGATCGGTGGGTGGCCTCCGATGGCGCTGTGGGGTCGGTGGTGATTGTAGAAGTGGAGCCAGGCTGGTAGGGCGGCTCGACGGTCGGCTTCTGACTTGTAGAAGTGGGCGTAGGCCCAGCCGTCGGCCAGGGTGCGGTGGAATCTTTCGATCTTCCCGTTGGTTTGCGGGCGGTAGGGCCGTGTCCGCTTGTGGGTGAGGCCAAGAGCGGTGCAGGTGTCGCGCCACGCGAACGAGCGGTAGGCCGAGCCGTTGTCGGAGAGCACTCGCTCGGTGGTGACGCCGCGGTCGGCGAACCAGGTAACGGCCCGGTGCAGGACGCTGATGGCGGTCGCGGCGGTCTCGTCCGCGCAGATCTCGGCGTAGGCGACCCGGGAATGGTCGTCGATGACGGTGTGCAGGTAGGCGGTGCCGAGTTTGGGTCCGTGGTGCCTGTCGCGTTCTCCGGTGCGGTAAGCGGTCTGCGTGCGGTTGCGCTTGCCCTGCCGTTTGCCGACGTAACGCCAGCCGCCGCCGTCGGGAATGTTGCCGAACTTGGTCACGTCGACGTGGATCAGTGAGCCGGGGCGGTCGTGCTCATAGCGACGCAACGGTTCTCCGGTGACCCGGTCGATGCGGGCAAGCCGGTTGATCCGGCACCGGGTCAGAACCGCATGCACGGTGGAAGCGGGCATACCCAGCCGGCCACCGATCTGCACGGGCCCCAACCGCTGCCGCCACCGCAACCCTACGATCCGGCGCACGAGCTGCTCAGGTGTTGCAGCCGGGCTGCGGTGTGGCCGGGAGCTGCGGTCGGCCATACCCGCCCGGCCCTCGGCGCGATACCGCGCGGCCCACTTGCCGGCCGTGCGCGGCGCGACCATGAACATTCTCGCCGCAGTAGTCGCGGTCCAGCCCTCTTCGACAATCAACCGAGCAAGACGCAACCGGGCCCGCGGGGTCAACGCAGCATTAGGGTGGGACACGAAGGCCTCCCGTTGGTGAAGCGGTTCCTCAACAGCTCCACTTCACAACCGGAGGCCTTCGCCTGTCTGCACGACAGGCCGACCTCACCTCAACCGAGAACAACGTCCCCGGACATCACAGCTAGTCCAGGGGTTCGAGGCGCAACACGGTTGTGCGCCGGCCGTCTGGGAAGTTCGCGGCCTGGGCCTCGAGCACGGGCTGCGCTTCTTCGTCGCCGACGCGCCGGACGCGCCGGACGGTGTCCCGGCCTTGCGGCCCGTCGCGCTCCACGCGGCAGTACCCGGCGGCGAGCAGGTTGCGCACCCAGCCGCGGCCGTCGGGCGCGCAGACGTACTGCCCGCCGCCCAGCGGCGTCACCTTCAGCACCACCGGCCGCGGCTCCCCGGACCGCCGCCCGACGACGTCGACGACCCTGCTCACCGGCACCCCGTCCACGTACGGTTCGACGGCGGCTTCCCGCACCTGCTCGACGTCCACGGCGCCTCCCTTCGTCACTCGAAGATACGGTTCGCCTACGGTCGGGCGTCAGGCAGCGTCCGATGTGGACTGTCCGGTGGTTGTCCTGTCGTCGTTCGGTTCTCCTTCCGGTGCGAAGTCGAACACCAGCTGAACTGCGGGTGGTGTGCGGCGTCGTCTGCGCGGTGTGCCATCGAGCGGGAACGGCACGGCCGGGGTTTCCCCCTGCTGCTGCGGGTGATCGGCGAGGTAGCGCAGCTTGAGCAGGTGCCGCCGCACGAGCCCGGCACGCCGCGCCTCGTCGAACAACGCGCGCGCCGCCCGGTTCCCGGCGCGCCGCCGGTTTCGCGATTCGTTGTGGTCCACGGGGTCCTCGCTGGGGTCGGTTGTGGCTGCGCGTGACCGCTCGGTCGCGCATTCCACGTGGCGGCGCCAGATAACAAGCGTGTCTCAAGTGGAACTCGGCCCGGAGCTGTTGGCCCATTCGGCCGCTGCACGATCCGGCGTCCGGTCGTGTCGAAGATCGCGGACCTGGCGGGCCGTCCACAGTGGGCTCTTTGCGGCGCCACCGGCGCGACCCGTGGCATGGCGCCGAATTCTCGGCCCCGGCGGATGCCGCGCGCTGACCGCGCGCGGCATTTCCGCTGGTGGTGCCCCCGGCAGGACTCGAACCTGCGACCTAGAGAGTCTCAGAAACGTCTCCAAGTTAGCCTCAGTTGTGGCCCGGACCTGCGTGGGGACGCACACCGTGGCCGCGTTAGTCCGGCTGTTCCAGATTGTTTCTGGACCATAAACGGACCATCGTCCCGATCATGAACCCGTCTCAGGTGCCTCAAACAGGGTCTCCAACGCCGCCGCGTTCTTCGGGTTCGTGGCCCGCTTCCTGCGGTAGTTCCGCTGCACGACGTCGGGGGTGTTGCCGAGCTGGTCGGCCGCGTCCTCGTTCGTGCCGCCGGCGTCGACGATGTGCGTGCCGACCGTGTGCCGCAAGATCCGCGAGTACATCCAGTCGTAGCCGATCGCATCGCAAGCCTCGCGGAGGCGCTTCTGCATGTTGCCCGGGTCCATCCACTGGCCGTTCCATGTCGGGAACAGCGGGCCCTCGCCGGCGGCCAGCTTCCTGCGGGCGAACATCGGTGCCGCCCACGACGGATACATCGGGTTGACGGGAGTGCCGCCTCCCTTCCTTCGGAACTGACGGACAAGGCCCTGACCCTCGATCCGCACCAAGTGGTGATCGAGCAACACCGTGCGCCGCTGCGGTACGACGCCCGGGCCTTCCGACGCCAAGACCTCGCCTGGTCGGCCGCCCGTGGCCAGCATCGCCTCGACGACCTCGGGCAGATCACGCCACGCTTGGACGCGGATACCGCCCCGCTTGCTCGTGCCCGCCTTCCTCTCGCAGTACGCGTGCAGCTTCGTGAGGAAATCCTGGCGGTCCTCGGGTTCGAGCGCTCGCACGTCCTCCTTGCCGGCGTTCTCGATCGCCTCGGCCGACTTCGCCGGATTGACTCGCATCCCGCCGTGCCGAATGGCCAACCCGCACACGCCGGTGAGCACGGTCTTGGCTCGCTTGGCGGCCGCGTACCCGTTGCTCTTCTTCGAGCGCTTGCTCTTCGCCGCGTCGTCGCGGATCGACTTCAGCGTCTCGTCACACAGTCCGGCGTCTTCGGCTTCGCCGCACGTCAGCTCGCCCATGTACTTGCGGATCTGCTCGGCGCTGTCCTCGTAGTCGTAGAGGGACTTCGGTGCGCGCTCGCCGCGCTCGACCTTCTTCTTGAACTCGGCGAGCCACAAGTCGATCACGTGGCCGAACCGCGTCTCGGCGTTGATCCTCTTTCCGGTCGTCTCGTCGGCCAGCTTCACCATGGCCTTCTTCAGCGCGGTCTCCGCAGCCGTGCGGGATTTTCCGCGCCGGCGCGGACGCTTGTAGCGGCCGTTCCGGAGTCGGAACCGAGCGCGGGCCTCGAACACGCCGGGCTCGACCTCCGTCGTGGTGATCTTGCCGTACGTGCCGATCTCGGTTCTTCGTCTGGGCATCGTTCCCTCCCGATCAGGTGTCGAGCAGCCGCCGCTCGAGAGCCGCGTACTCGGAGGCGTAGTGCGACTTTCGGCTGCGGTTGGGGCTGGTGTGGTGACGGGACTTGTGTCTCTTGCCGCGTTTCCTCGAGGCCCGCTTGAACCGGTCCTCCGCGCGCCAGGCCAGGAGGCCGGCGAACAACGTCGTGGCGAAATGCAGGTTCGCCAGCTCGCCCGGCCAATGCAGAACGAAGGCGAGCACCGCGTGAGGTACGGCGAGGGCGAACAGAACGACGGTGGCGAGGAACAGTTTGACGTGTGTCGTCACTTTGGATGAGCTCCTTTGGGTGTACGGGCTAGGCCCGATTGCCGCAGGGTGTATCCGCTGTGCGTGACTTCGCGTTATTTGATCACGGCCAAATTGACTCTTCTGGACTACCGAGAGTGTTGCTGTTCGGTTAAGTTGTTGCGATTAGTTAGCAACCGCAACTATGGTGCCCAGCTTCCGAACCCGGTTCGGTTTGGCTGACCTATTCCTGTCGTGCGTCGGCTTGCTGCTCGCGGATCGACTTGGCGCGCTCGCGCTCGTACACGATCGCCGCCATCGCGCGTTCCGCGGCTTCCTCGCCGCGCATGAAGCGCTCGTGTTCAACGAACGCCAGCGTTTCCTGCACCGTCATGGTGACCATCTTCTGCCTGGCCTCCGCCGAGAACTCGTACGGCGGATCGTCGTGGCGCGGCCTCGAAAGTGGGGCTGGTGTATCGGGCACGGGCGGGATCTGGCCACCTTCGAGGACTAAGCGCGGCGTGCGCTCGGTCCAGTTGGGAAGCGCCTGACCGAGGGCTATGAGGAACGTGTGCCCTACGCCGGGGTCGCCGTTCTCGACGAGCTCCAGGCTGCGGACGTTCAGCTTGATGCCGGCTTCCTTGGCGGCCTTCACGAACTGGGGGCGCGACTTGCCGGTCGCCTCCCGGGCGGCGAGTACAGCGGCCGCGAGCCGCGCTCGCGCCTCGGGAGAGTAGTTCGCTGTCCGCACCCTGTCAGTCGCCACGCGCGCATGATCCCGCATGGGCGGGCATGGCCTCAACCCGGCGGGGCCTCGTTGGTAGCCACGTCTTCCGTGATCACCGCGTACTAGTACTCGCTCCATGTGAGGCATGTTAGCGCATGCTGAGGCATGTTGAGAAGAAAATGCGGGAAAATGCGGGACTATGCCTTGACTGGATCCCGCATGATCCCGCATGATCTGACTCATGCCCCTCCTCCATGGCCCCAAGGTGCGCCACCGCGCCGCGGCTCGCGGATGGGACCTCATCACCCTCGCGGCGAAGTCCCACATCCCGAAACGCGCGGTCCAGAACTGCACCCGCCCTCAGAACCCCCAGCCCATGCACCTCGCTCGGATCTACGCTCTCGCCGGCGCTCTCGCCGACGGAACTGGCGAGGACGAGCTTGACGTCTTCGCCGACATCGTCGACGACGCCGAGGTCGTCGCCGCTGCTCTCGCCGCGAAGGACGACCCGAAGAAGGAAGAGCCGAGGCGCGAGCCGACCGGCCCCACGCGCCGCCAGGAGAACGAGCGCACCACTGGCCCCAAGCGGGCTACCGACAGGGGAGCCGCGGCATGACGGCCGCGCTCGTCGCAGCGGTCGAAGAACTGGCCGAGCGAATCAAGCGCTTGGAGAAGGCCGCGGCCGCCCCCGTGCGCGTCGCCTGGAAGCCGCGCGAAATCTCCCAGATGACCGGGATCAAGTACCAGACCGTGCTCGACCTGATCCACAACGGCGAGCTCGGCCACGTCCCTGCCGGTCGGCTGCATGTCGTGCCCGACGAAGAACTGCAGCGCTACCTCTCACGCGGCATCAACACCGCCGGGCCCTCGAAGCGCATCGCCTGAACCACTTCAACCAGCCACGCCACCTGGAAGGCGCATCGTCATGCAGCACACCATCACCCTCGAACCGCTGACCGCCGACCTGCGCCGTGTCGCCGCGTTGCAGTCCGCGCCGCACCCGCTCGCGGTCGTCGAACGCACGGACGGCCACCTGGTCAAGGTCTGCGGCACGTTCGCGGATTCCGACACGGGCCGCGAGGTCGCCCGCTCCTACGCCCGCACGCTCGGCGCCACGTTCGACGACGGCAACTCGGTGCCCGCGCGCCGGCCGCTGCTCGCCCGCCTGGCCGCGTTCCTCGGTCGTGACCGCGAGGCCGCGCCGATCACCGGCCGCGACGCCGAGCGCGCCTACGAGCGCGCCGGCATCGGCTTCTTCACCTTCTGACCTGCGTCAACCAGCACAAAAAGAAGCCCGGTGCTGTGAACACCGGGCCCGATCAAGAGGAGTTGCCCCTCATGACCAAGAAGCATTCTGCCAGACGGTACGGACAGCACAGCCTGTCCGTGGCTGGCCGGGTGGACTTCTACCGCCTGTACCAGCGCGAGTGCGGCCAGCTGTTCTCGACGGCCGGCCTGTTCGGCGTGCTGCGCGCAGTTTGGCGGGCCGCCTGATGGCCGAGCTGACCGTCGAGGGCGACCTGCTCGCTGCGATGTTCGCCGCGTTGCGTGCCGACGTCGACAGCGTGCCGTTCCCGGAGTTCCCCGCACACATGCCGACGCAGCCGACGTTGCGCGTCGTCTCGCCGCGGTTCCCGCGTGTGGCCGCTGCCTCGCAGTGGGCCACGACGGTGGGCGCCGCGATCGCGGCGGCAGGCTGTTTCGCCGCGGCCGCCGTGCTGACCGTCGCGTCGGAACTGGGGGCGCGGCTGTGAACGACTTCGACACCGTGCGCGCCGTGCTCGACCACGCCGAGGCGCACATGGAGATCCCGAACCGGGCCGCCACGGTGGCCATCGCGGGCGCGCCGACGGTCCGGCTACGCGACGACGACGTGTTCGCGTTCCGGGCGTGGGTCGCGAGCCTGGCCCAGCGCTCGCCGGTGCACAGCGAGGTCGGCACGAACCGTGCGGTCCTGTCGGTGGTCGGCCTGATCCGATGCGGCAAGCGCGTGTCCGTGACCGTCGATGTCCGTGCGGACCTCCTCCGTCGGAACGAACTGGCCGGGTTCATCTCGGCCCATGAATTGGCACGCCTCGCGCCGCTGGTGGTGACGAGCTGATGAGCGACCAACGCCGCGACTACGGCCCACAAGGCTGCGCGAAGAAGAGCGTCCTCTTCGGACTCCTCGCCGTGCTGCTTCTCCGCCTGACACGGAAGGGAAACCGATGACGACGACCGAACGCAAGATCTCCGACGACCTGTTGCAGGCCTTCGACTCCATCGTCGAGCAGGGCGCAACTCTGCCGATCGAGGAGCTCAAGAAGCGGTACCGCGAGTCGAAGACGTTCGGCGAATACAACGAGCACCAGTTGTACCGCACGTTGATCGATCTACCGGTGACGGTCGACATGGTGCTCGGCAAGAACTCCGGCCCGGTGGGGAAGATCCTCGAAGGCCTTCGCGAGTTGCACGGCGACGACCTCGACTTCGTGTTGAACGGGCGTTCCGATGTGACGTTGCGGGTGCGGAAGTGGCGCGACGAGCAGACACTCCGCAAGCTGTGGCGCGAGTTCGCCGAGGACGAGTACAAGTCCAAGACCGTCACCGGCGGTGCGTGATGTACGAGTCCCGCGCCTACGACAAGCCGGGCGACTTCGGCCAGGAGCCGGTCGTCGTGCTCGTGGTGTCAGGCACGCACGACGTCTCGCGCCTCGTGAACCTCTTCAATGGCGGGTCCACGCTGTGCGAGCAGCTCGACGTCGGCCAGAAGCTCGCCGCTCAGGTCGCGCGCCACAACGGGGGCCGCGACGCGCTGAAGCTCCTTGCCCAGCACGGCGGCCCCGATCTCCTGCAGCGGCTGGATGGTGGAGCGTGAGTGACCAGAGCCGTATCGAGTGGACGGACGCCACGTGGAACCCGGTCACCGGGTGCACGAAGGTGTCGGCCGGCTGCGACCACTGCTACGCGGAGACGCTGCACGAACGGTTCAACGGCAAGGGCAGCTTCGCCACGGTGACGCCGCACCCGGATCGGCTGGAGAAGCCGGTCGGTTGGCGCAAGCCACGCCGCGTGTTCGTGAACTCGATGAGCGACCTCTTCCACAAGGACGTACCGGACCGCTTCATCGCGAAGGTGTTCCACACGATGGGCACGTCACCACAGCACACTTTCCAGGTACTGACGAAGCGGCCTGGTCGAATGCGGGCGCTGCTCAACAGCGTCGACTTCGTGAACCTGATGATCGACGTCGATCGGAAGACAGGCTTCGGGTCCACAAAGGAAAAGGAGGAGGAGCAAGCCCGTCTGTTCATCGCTTCGCCACGCTGGCCACTGCCGAACGTGTGGCTCGGCGTGTCCACGGAGGACCAGAAGTGGGCGGATATCCGGATCCCGGCGCTGCTCGATACGCCGGCCGCGGTGCGGTGGATCTCCGCCGAGCCGCTGCTCGGCCCCGTGACCCTGAATCCGTACTGGCTGCATGGCGCGCCTGAGTGGGGACCGGAGTACCGCGAGCCCACCAGCCCGACGGGCCTCCTCGTGCAGGACCTCGTCTCCGTGAAGCCGCAATTGGACTGGGTGGTCGTCGGCGGCGAGTCCGGACCTGGTGCCCGGCCGATGCATCCGGCGTGGGCACGGTCGCTGCGCGACCAGTGCGCGTCTGCGAACGTGCCGTTCCTGTTCAAGCAGTGGGGCAAGTGGTGCCCGCCGGCGCGCGAGTTTGGGCAGTCGCCGTACGACCACGTCACGAACGAGGACGCGTGCCAGGTCGTCTCAGCGGGCGGTGAGCTGCTGGGCCGCCCGTGGCCCGGCTGGGCTGTCCAGGACGGCACCCGCGACGCGCACGTGATGCGGAGCTACCGCAAGACAGACGCCGGCCGTGTGCTCGACGACCGCATCTGGGACGAGTACCCGGCGGTGACCGCGTGACGCAGATGTCGCTCACCGTCGTCGCAGGGCTGGCTGGGATCTCGTACCGGCAGGCCGACTACTGGTGCCGCAAGGGATTCATCCACGTTCCGTCAAAGGGGTCGGGGATCCATCGTCAAGTCGGTCCGGATGAAGCCGCGGTGCTGCGCACGATGGCGCGGCTCGTCGCCGCCGGGCTGGCACCGGACGCCGCCGCGCGCGTCGCGCGGCGGGGCGACGGCCGCGGCCGTTACGAGCTCGCCGACGGCGTCCACATCACTCTCGTTCCTCAGATCCAGAAAGGACCGTCCGTTTGACCGGCTACCCCGCTGTCCTGCTCGTCGCCGCCGCCGTTGCGCTCGCCGGCCTCGCCGTCCTGGTGCTCGTCGACAAACGCCGACCGCTGCGCCACCTCGATGACCAACCCCCGCAGGTCGGCGACGACCTCGACCGCATGACCGACGAACGCATCGCCGCCGAATCACGGCTCCACCGAAAGGCCCGCTGATGACCCACCTGTTGCACGCCGTCGATGTGCCCGCAGCAGAGTTCCCGCGGTTCGTCGGAATCCTCAGCCGCAACGGCTTCGAGCTCGCCGACGTCGAGACCGCGCCGAGCCAGGCGCCGCACCACCGCGTCGTTTCCGTGCGCACGGGTGCCGATGAGTCGGGTCTTTCCGAGCGCGAACTCGAGGTGCTGGCCGGAATGGCGGAGGGCAAGCGGAACCGGGAGATCGCCAGGGCCCTGTTCCTGTCAGAGGACACCATCAAGACCCACGCGCGGAAGATCTTCAAGAAGCTCGTCGTCTCCGACCGCGCCGCGGCCGTCGCTGAGGGGTACCGGCGCGGCATCCTCGGCGGTGTCCGGTGACGACACCCGAACTGTCGGCCGTGTCGTCTGAGACGGCCGTCGCCGCGTCGCTCGTCGGCCGTGACCCGGGCCGGGACCTGACGAAGTCCGAGCGCAAGGCCGTCGCCGAGACGCTGCACGGGAAGGGCTTCACGAACCGGGCGATGGCGCTGCACCTCGGCGTCTCCGAGAGCTACGTGAACCGCATCCTCACCGGCCGGCCACCCAAGAAAGGCCACCAGTGAGCCTCATTGAATACCCGGACGTGATCCAGGGCTCCGACGAGTGGCACGACCAACGCCGCGGGATCGTCACCGCGTCCGTCGTCGGGCAGCTTGTCACGCCGAAGGCCTTGAAGATCGCGGCCAACGACAAGAGCCGCAGCATCGTCGCGCAGCTCGTCGCCGAGCGAATCACCGGATACACCGATCCCACCTACGTCGGTGACGACATGCTGCGCGGCGTCGAGGACGAGCTACGAGCGCGCGACCTGTACGCCGAGGTGTATCAGCGGCCCGTCCGCGAAGTCGGGTTCCTCCTGCGCAAGGAGGGCACGTGGCAGTTGGGCTACTCGCCCGATGGGCTCGTCGGTGACGACGGACTGATCGAGGTGAAAGCACCGCGCGCCAAGGGACACCTGTCCACGATCCTCGCCGACGACGTGCCCGCCGAGTACATGGCGCAGTGCCAGGCCGGGTTGCTCGTGTCCGGCCGGGAGTGGCTGGACTTCATCTCGTTCTCGGGCGGGATGCCGATGTGGCACAAGCGAGTGCTCCCGGAGCCGGCGTGGCAAGACGCGATCGTCGCCGCCGTCGAGCAGTTCGAGGCGACGGCCGCGGAGATGGTCGCGGACTACGCCGGCAAGACCGAGGGACTGCCGCCAACCGAGCGGATCGTCTACCAGGAGATGAGGATCTAGTGGACCTCTCCGACACCATCGCCCCTACCAGCGACCAGCTCGACGCGGTCGATCTGCTGGCTGGGCCGCGCACGTTCACCATCGAGCGGGTCAGCCCGGGCAACGCCGAGCAGCCCGTCAACATCAAGCTCGCCGAGTTCCCGCGAGTCTGGCGGCCAGGGAAGAGCATGCGACGCGTGCTCGTGGCCTGCTGGGGGCCCGACGCGGCAACGTACGTCGGGCGTCGCGTCACCCTGTACTGCGATCCCACGGTGCGGTTCGGCGGGCAGGAGATCGGCGGGACACGGATTTCCCACCTGAGCCACCTGGAGAAGCGGCGGCAGGTACCGCTGCTGGTGTCGCGAGGGAAGTCCGCGATGTTCGTGGTGGAGCCGCTCGGCGCGTCGCCCGATATGCCGGAGCAGGTCGACTGGGACGCCAAGCTCGCCGAAGCCGCTGGCGATGTCGAAGCGCTGAAGGCGCTCTACAAGCTTGCTGGCCGTCTGGAGCCGAACAATCACGCGCTCGGCGAGCGGATCGCGAAGGCCGGCAAGGACGCGGCTGCCGCGCCGAGCGCATCCGCCGGTGGCGAGCCGAACGGCTACCTCCCGAACGACCCCGACCTCACCGCGCAGTGAGCGCACACCAGACCACTACCGAAAAGGACCACCATCACATGAAGCTCGAACTCGACCTGAACCAGCTGCTCGGCATGGAGTACGACGAGGAAGGCGAACCCGTCGGTCGCCGCCAGCTGCGCGACGAGGTCGTGGCCATCGCCGCCGCGACGCTCGTCAAGGAGGTCCGCGACGAGGCGAAGCACAGCGTCCGCGAAAACGTCGAGTCGACCGTTCGCGACGAGATCCGCGCGATCGTCCGCGAGGCGCTGTCCAAGCCGATCCAGCAGATGTCCACGTGGGGGGAGAAGAAGGGCCAGCCCGTCACCGTCCTGGAACTGGTGCGCACCCAGCTCGAAGCGTTTCTCACCAACGCCACCGAGAGCCGGGATCGCTACGGCAACGAGAAGCCGGCGAACCTGCGACAGCTCGTCGAGCAGGCCACGCGCGAAGTGATCTCGAAGGACATGCGCGAGGCCGTCAACGAGGCGAAGGCGGGCGTCACCAAGGAAATCACGCAGCGGGCGCTCAAGGCCGCCGTCGAGACGCTGACGCAGGGGCTGAAGCCGTGAACGCGCAGGAGCACGTTGGGGCTTCCGAGTGGTGGCTCGTGCACGGCGAGGCCGCGTACAAGGAGTTCGAGCGGGACACGGCGCCGCGTGACGCGTCGCTGCTCCGCCGCGCCGAGATCGCGGCGAAGTTCGCCACGGCGCACGCCGCTCTGGCCGCGTCCCTGGCGGTCGAGGAAGAACCGTCGTACGCAGTGAAGGCGCTCAACGGCGCCCTGATCCCGGTTTCGCCCGCCCCACCCCCCGCACCGCACGACGGCGGGCGGCACTGACGTGGCCGGCTGGGGGCGGGCTCACCCCCTTGCCTGGAGCCCTCGGCCGGCCACACCCCGAGACCTGGCACCACAACCGAAAGGAAGCCAGTTGTCCAACGAAACGTCCACACAGGACAAGGACGCGCCGAAACCGTTCGGCACGTTCCTCCTGCAGCACGCCAAGGGCCGCACCCACGACGAGCTCTCGCAGGCGCTGCAGGATGTCGTGCTCGCCTGCCGGGAGACCGGCAAGGCCGGCTCGATCACGCTCAAGCTCACGGTGAAGGCGCTCGACGACCAGGCGTTCGAAGTCGTCGACGCCATCTCCATCAAGGCCCCGCAGGGGGCACGCCCGAAGTCCATCTGGTTCGCCACCGACGACGGCGAACTCACCCGCGACAACCCGCACCAGCTCGCCCTGATGCAGACCGAGGAGAACGCCAGATGACCGCCCCCGACATCGAGAACCTCGTCACCACTGCAGCCGACCTCGGTCGCCGCGACGCCGAGCGCAAGCCGGAGCCGTACGAGCTCGACGACGAAAGCTCGATCGTCGTCGCCCGGGTGCGCAACGACGAGAGCGTCCAGGTTCATGACCTGGAGGTGCACCTGTTCGAGCCGCGCCAGCCCCGTGGCCGCGCCATCGTGCATGACCCCGGCGACTTCGCCGGCTACGCGATCCGGCTCGCCGACGAGGACACGACCACGGTCTGGGCAGACCTCAACGCCGGCACGGTGACTGCCGTGCTCGACGACCACGCGCACTCCGACCGCGCGGGTTGGCGCCGACACACGGTGACTCTGGACCTGCAGCCTGACCCCGACTGGCAGGAGTGGGAAGCGGCCGACAAGAAGTTGATGGGGCAGGCCGAGTTCGCCGAGTTCCTCGAGCAGCGGCTGCACACCATCGCTAGCCCTCCGGCGGCCGACCTCTACGAGGTGGCCGTGTCGCTGCAGGCGACCCGGTCGGCGTCGTTTCGCAGCGGTGTCCGGCTGGCGAACGGCGACACGCAGGTCGCCTACGACGAGGAGACCACGGCGAAGGCGGGCAGCAAGGGGAACTTGGAGATCCCCGACAGCTTCACGGTGAGGCTGGCGCCGTTCGCCTACACCGACCCGGTCGAGGTGGTCGCGAAGCTGCGGTACCGCATCGAGCAGGGACGTCTGAAGATCGGCTTCGTGCTCATACAGCCGCACGTCAAGCGCCGCGACGCTTTCGCGTCGATCGTCGGCCGGCTGCGGGACGAGCTGAAGCTCTCCGACGGCACGGCGCTGCCGGTGTACCTCGGCGCACCGCCCGCAGCGACTGCGCCACTGCGCTGACCCCGCTGCCCGAACGGGCAGTGCACGACCCGCGCGGCCCGGCCCACGCCGGCCGGGCCGCGGCCCACCAGAGAAGGGAGGCCCTCGTGTCCACCACCGAACTCACCGGCGACCGCTACCTGGAAACCCTCGTGCCCTCGGCCGAGAAGCTCGTCCAAGCGGTCCGCGAGGACAACCCGATGTTCGTCGAGGCGATGCTCGCCGACGCCGAAATGGTCTACGGCGACGCGCTCGACGGTGCCCGCGCCCTCGTCGTTCTTCTGGCCGGCATGGTGCCCGACGATCAGACAGCCGAGGAACTGCTTCGCTGGCGAGCCAACCCGGCCGAGTACCAGCGACTTCGTGCGACCGGCGTCTCCGCCCGCGAGGCCGCAGAGCTCGCCGCGCAGGTACCGCCGCCGCGCCGACCGCATCGGAGGTCGGCCTGAATGGCGCGCTCGCACGCCCGCATGCTGTTCACCATCTGGCAGGGACTGTCAGATGTGGACGGTGACGCCGCGAAGCTGGCGTACTTCGTAGTGATGTCGGAGCCGACGACCACGCAGTGCGGCAGCGGCCCTGTCCGGCTGGGCAAGTGGCTGAAGAACCTCGGCTGGGACGACGAGCAGAAGGTGCGCGACGCGCTCGACGAGCTTGAGAAGAAGCGCAAGGTACTGATCGACTGGGACACCGACGAGTTTCTGCTGCGCTCGTTCATCCGCTCCGACGAGGTATGGCGACAACCGCAGGTGCTCCGCGGTGGGCTGAAGGCCGCGCGGCAGATCGAATCGCCTCGACTGCGGCACGAGTTGGCGATCGAGTTGCGCCGGATCCACGACGAGTTCGTCGGCGAGGTCGACGGGCTGACGTGGGAGGTGCTGGCCAACGAAGTCCCGCGAGCAGCGGACCTGCTCGACGGCGGGAGCACCGAGGTCGCGCTCGACGAGGAGATCGCTGGTCGTGCAGCCGCAGCCGTGCTCGCGCCGCGAGTAGTGGAGGGCCGGCCGCCGGAGCGGTGCCCGAAGCACCTGGCGAAGCCGGCGGCGCGCGCCTGCCGTGCGTGCGGCGCGGCCCGCGACAAGGCGCGCGAGTGGTCGCGCGCGAAGGACGAGGAGAACGCGGCCGATGCGCGTGCGCGTGCGGAGGTTCGGCGCGCGGCGATCGACGCGTGCGCGCGCTGCGACTCGGAGGGCTACGCCGGCAAGGCGTTGTGCGATCACGCGCCGCGGCCAGTGCTGATCAGGAGGTCGTCGTGAAGCTGGACCGCACCGGCGACGAGGTCGTCGAGGGCGAGCACGAGTGCGACGGCGGGTTCGTCGACCGTGACGCCGACCCGCCGCTGCGCCCGTGTCTGATCTGCCGCCCGCAGCTGGCCCCGCACCGGCTGCGCGCGAGGACACATGGACTGCATGACCAGATCGCTCGCGAAACGCGCGAGCGCACTGAACGAAACGAGGAAGCATGAGCAACTTGGTGGAGCACGCCCGGACGGAGCTGCAGTTGCTGGGCGAGGACCCGGTCTACAGCGCGTCCCTCGTGGCCGCTGTCGCCGCGTTCGCGTCGTTCGGGCACAGCGGCGGGTCGTCGGCGTGCGCCCGCGAGCAGCTGCACGCGCTGCTCGCGTTCCAACCGCTGACACCGTTGACCAACGACCCCGACGAGTGGTGCGACGTTGCCGACCACGGCCCCGGCACGGCGTTGTGGCAGAACCGTCGCAACCCGGCCGCGTTCTCGAACGACGGCGGTAAGCACTTCTGGCTCACCACGGACCCGAAGGACGACCACGACGAGCTTCCGCGCTACGTGGCCGCGGCCAAGAAGCCGGCGAGATCATGACGGCCATCGACTTCCGCCGGTCCTGTTCGCGTGCCCTCGCGGTGCTGCTCGGCCACGCGTGGCGCACTTGCGCCGCGTGCGGCCGCGGATACAGCGACCGCGATAAGGCGACCACCGAGCACATCGAGACCATCCCTGGTGGCGAGGACGACCGTCGCCTGCTGTGCCCGTCGTGCACGGACGCCGGAGTCGGCTGCCGGGCGCACGGCGGCGCGTGGGTGCACGACGGGTGCGAGCACGTTTCGGACGCCGAGGTGTGGCCGGCCGACGACACCGACGAGGAGCCGGGGCGGTCGGGCCCGTACCGGATGACCGATGCGCCGACGAACCCGAACATGCCGACCGTCGTGAGTTTCGGCGGGCTGGTCGCTGCCGGCCGCGATGAGCCGGAGCTCTACATCCCGTTGTCGAGCAGTGTCCGGAGCCGTGAACTGTTGCGCCAGTTGATCGCGCCGACCGTCGTGGAGATCGCCGATCGGCGCACGCGTGCGGAGGAACGGGAAGCGAACCGCGCCTCCGAGCGCGAAGCGGTACTCGACCGCCATCGCGACGTCCTCGCCGCGATCCCGGACACCGACCAGAACGCCGTGATCCGCGACTTGCTGCGCGCGCACGCGCCGGTGCTGGGTGGCGCTGGCGAGCTGGAGTGCCGCGGCTGCGCACAGGTGCCGGGCTGGGACAGCGAGGACGACGAGTACGAGGCGCGTTGGCCGGAGGCACCGTGTCCAACGTGGACAACGATCACGCGCCTGCACGCCCGCGACAGCGAGACGAAGCAGACCACGCCGTGCGGGCGTGCGGACGCGGACTGCGGGATGCACGGTGGCACGGCCCACTGCGGAGGATGCCGTGGCTGAGCGCGAGTTCACGCCCGACCAGATCGAGCACGGCATCGCCTGCGCGGTCAAGGAACGGAACTTCGAGGTGATCCCGAGCCTCGTCGAGTTGCTCGCGATCCAGGACCCACGCCGCGCGCAGACGGTGCTCGACGCGCTCCACGGCCGCATAACGATCGAGGTGACCCGTGGCTGAGGACCGCACTGAGGAGGTCGTGACCGACCTCGTCGAATCCGATCGCCCGCCCGCCGACCTCGCCGACAAGGTGAAGAGCCAGATCCCCGAAGGGAATAGCCGTGCCTGACCAGACACGCACCGCCGTGCATCGTCCCGCGAAGCGCAGACGTCGATTCCGCCACGACGACCTGGTCGCGGTCGACCTCTTCAGCGGCTTCGGTGGTCTCACGCGAGGAATCGAGATGGCCGGATTCACGACGATCATGGCGGCGAACCACAACTCGTACAAGGTCGAGGTGCACGAGGCGAACCACCCGGACGCCGAGCACTGGATCGCCAACCTCGTCGACAAGGAATCCGCCGACTACCACTCGGCTCGCGACCTCCCGGCTGGGGACATTCTCGTCGCCGGCGTGAGCTGTGTGAACCACTCGCAGGCGAACACGCAGAAGGCTTACGAGCAGGGCATGAACCTGTTCGACCTCGACGATCCGGACTTCGACGCCCGGGTCACGCGGTCCGAGCGCGACCGGGCGACCGCGAACTGCGTGCTGCACTACGCGGCCCAGCACCACCCCCGGCTGATCCTCGTCGAGTGCACGACCGGACTCGCGTCCTGGGGCCCGGCGCTGCCAGGCAAGCCGAAGGTCGGTGATGGCTCGACGTACCGGTGGTGGCTGAAACAGTTCAAGAACATCGGCTACGAGTACAAGATCCTGTACCTGAACAGCATGTTTTTCGGCGTGCCGCAGTCACGCGATCGCGGTTACTGGGCGTTCTGGGACAAGCGCCTGCCGACTCCGGACCTTGAGCACCGGCCACCGTCGTGGTGCGGCCGGTGCTCCACGGTCGTCGAAGCCGTGTGGACGTGGAAAACCGGCATCCCTCCGACCGGATTGGTGCAGTACGGGAAGCAGTACAACTACCGCTGCCCGTCCTGCCGCAGCGAGGTAATTCCGCCGATGACGCCGTCGCTGCACGCGCTCGACCTGACCAACCTCGGCAGCCGCATCGGCGACAAACCGCTCAAGAAGCACCGGGACGGCTCGACCGGGCCGCTCGCGAAGGCGACCATGGAGCGCGCCGAGCGGTGTCGCCAGCGGTTCGCCGAGTTCCCCGCGGTGCTCATGCCGGCCAAGGCAGTGCACGGCACCGAGAAGCACCCGTGGCAGCCGATGGCGACGCAGACCAGCCAGCAGGAGACCGCGATCCTGTCGACCGGTGCGCTGATCGGCGCGGCCGGGAACACCTACGAGCGGCCCGGTTCCGACTGCCGCAGCCGCGGACTGGACCAGCCTCTGTGGGCGCAGACCGGCACGAACGGAACCGGACTCGTCACACCGCCGGTCGCGGTCGCCACGGGCGCGGTCATCGCGGCACACCGGCACAACGGCGACGGGCAGCACATCACGCGGCCCATGGACACGGTGACCTCGACCCACGAGAAGGCCGTGCTGCTGGCCATCGACAACTACCAGGGCGCGCCGCGCAGCGCTGCCGACCCGCTGCCGACGCAAGTCGGCTCGGAAACCCTCGGCTTGGTATCGGCCGGCATCGTGCCGTTCCGCCGAAACACCGTCCCGACCGTGCACGGCGAGGCGATGCCGACAGTGACCTCGGACCAGATCCCCGGCCTGCTCACGGCCGCGGGGACGATCAAGAACAACGGATCGATCCAGGAAGCCGGTTACCGCGCCCACCCGGTCAGCGCTCCACTCGGCACCGTCGTGGCCACCGCCGCGAGCCAGAGCTTGTTGTTCTCCGGCTGGTACAAGCAGAACGGCTCCGGCGCCGAGGCGACCGCGCCGCATCCCCTCACCGACCCACTCGGGACACTCACCGCGCGCGACACCACCGCGATCCTCGCCGCCGAATGGCGTGCTGCCCTCGCCGACCTCAAGCTCGAAGACTGCTACTTCCGCATGATGGCCGCCCACGAGATCGGTCGCGGCTGCGGCTTCGACGTCGACTTTCCCGGATACGACGGCAGCTTCATCGTGTGGGGATCCGCGCGTGACCAGACTGACGGCTTCGGCAACGCCGTCTCGCCGAACGTCGGCGCCTGGATCGGTGCCCGGCTGCGCGCCATCCTCCACCCCATCGAGAACGCGGCGTGAAAGGCAAACCCAGTGACCGATGACTTCTACGGCCGCGCCGAGCAGCAGTGGCGCGGCACCAACCAACGCCGAGACGCCGTCACCGGCCGCGTCGTCCCGCTCAGCGCCTGCGACCGCGTCGACATCGCGCAACTCGCCGAGCGCATGCGCGTCGCGGCCGGCGCCGTGCGCGTCGAGCGTTGCGAACGCACCGAGCTCCCGAAGGACTCCTGCGCGCACTGCCGCCCCGGCGGCGACCGGCCGCCGTCCAAGGTGGACAACCGGGCTCGGCTCTTCACCGCGTCCTACCCCGGAAACTGCGCCGTCTGCGGCCTCTCGTTCCGCCCCGGTGCCACCATCGAACGCCTGCCCGAGAAACAGGGCTTCGCGGGGCCGTGCTGCGCCGAGGTGAACGCGTGACCGTCCGAACCCAGACGACCGTCGGCCCCGGCCCGGCGCCGATCCCGCCGCTGCCGTGTGACGTCTGCGGTCAACGCGGACTTATCTTCCCGCGCGGCGAGATGCCGACGTGCATCTTCTGCACGCCGCGCCCCATCCAGAAACGAGCCGCCGCATGACCCGCAATCGCGCCTCGGCCAAGGCCGCCGGCACCCGGTTCGAGACCAGCATCGCCGCGTACCTCGCCGAGCACGTCGACGACCGCATCGAGCGCCGTGCGCGGAACGGCGGCAAGGACCGCGGCGACATCGGCGGGGTCCGCGCGCCCGGCGGCGGCCGGGTGGTCGTCGAGTGCAAGGACGTCGCCCGCACGGACCTGGCCGGCTGGACCAGCGAAGCCGAGATCGAGCGTGGGAACGACGATGCGATCGCCGGGTTCGTCGTCCACAAGCGACGGGGAACCGCCGACCCGGCACGCCAGTACGTCACCGGAACCGTGGCCGACCTCGTCGCGCTGCTCACCGGGGAGCGACCTTGACCGCGCGCTGCCAACGCCCGAAATGCCGCCGGCTCCTGCGTACCGAGGAGTCGATTCGCCGCGGTATGGGCCCGGTGTGCTGGCGCCGCGAGCACCCGCCCGAGCCAGCTGTCGCCTCGACCGTGGCCCGCCCGATCGACCCGAACCAGATCCCCTTACCCCTGGAGGTGCCCGTGGACGACGTCAACAGCCTCATCAACCAGCGGCTCGACGAGTTCCAGAAACTCGCCGACCAGACATCCCAGTCGATCATCTCCGGCGCTACCGAACCGCCTGCCGCGTTCGCGTTCATGCTCCGCATCTTCGTCGAGGCGACCTACCTGGCCGTGCTTGCCCAGGTGAAACCGGACCTCGCCGAGGCCACCGCCGCGTGGCTGAAAGACGCGACAGAAGCGGCCGACGGGACGGTGCTGGAGGTCGCCTACGAATGGCGCCAGCAGATCGCCGCCGGGGACACGCTGTGGCTGCCTCACGTGATCCTCGAGCGCCTGTAACCCGGCCCCCCAATCACCGTCCAGGAAGGACAGAACCAGTGATCGACATCGTAGAGTTGATCGACGAGGCGACGGCGCCGGCGTGCGGCTGGTGCTCGAAGCCGCTCTCACCGGACGGCGGGTCCCTGGACTTCTGCGACTTCGACCCGAGCCGGTCGGGCCCGGATCAGTGCCAAAGCCGTTGGTACGCCGAACGTTCCGTGCGGCTGGTCGGCTACCGGGAAGCCGGACACGACTTCTTGGTGGACGCCGTCCGCACACCTGGAATCCGTACCCAGCCGGTGCCGGGCACCGAGCGCGAGTGGCAGGAGTTCGGACACGTCATCGACGGACCGCCGAGCCTGATGTTTGCTCCTCCCACAAGGCGGGGCGGCCGGTCACCCGCGGAAATCTTCTGCAACATCACCATCGACCTCGCCCTGTTCACGGAGGCTATCGGACGGGCGTCGGCGCAGCTCGCACGCGCGTTCGCTGTACCGCTGCCGTTGCTGCTTGGCGAACCTGTCGACTTCGAAACCGCGATGCTGGGCGCGGAGCCCAGCGACTTCGTGGTCGACGAGCCGTGCCGCGCGGAGCAGATGCGGTCCGCGCTCGAAGCACGCCGGAACCGCAACACCGGGCCACGCCACCAACCCCGCGCCCCGCGGCGCATCGACGCGAGGAGGACCCGTTGAACAACCAGTGCGCCACCGGGTGCGGCCGGCCGACCGACACCGGCCTGTGCCGCAGCTGCCTCGACACCCTGCTGAGTGCGCTCCGCGACGTCGAATGGCTGCTCCCCGAACTCGACGTCACCGTGGCCCGACAGTCGAAGGCGTCCCGCGGCGGCATCGGGTTCGTCACCGGCAGTGGGGGGCAGGCTATGCCGCTGCACCTCGGCGCGTCGAACCTCGTCGACGACCTCCGCGATTTCCTCTCCGGCTGGGTGCACAACCTGTGGGAGGACTACAGCGTCCGCTGGTGGGTCTGCCAGGGCTGCGGCGCCGAGGACCACACCGGCGAACGCCAGCACGCTGCGCCGTTCGAAGGCACGGAGTGCGGCAGCACGCGATGGGAGCCGCACCGGCACCCGCTCGACCTCGCCATCCACCCGCTGCCGCTCTCGCGTTGGCTCCTACGGCATCCATCGTGGCTTGCCTCGGCCCCCTACGCCGAAGAGCTGAACAGCGAGATCCTCGGCCTCGTCGAGCGCGGAAAGCGGATCGTGTCCGGGCCCGTCGACCGCGTGTACCTCGGCATCTGCTCGGCAGACCTGCACCTCGGCGACGACGAAAACGGCGACCCGATCGCGTTGTGTCAGCGGGACCTGTACGGGCTCCCGAACCGCGCGTACGTCGTGTGTCCCGACTGCGGTTCGGAGTGGGAGATGCATGCCCGCCGGGACCACATGCTCGAGGCGATGCGGGAGCAGTTGCTCACCGCGACCGAGTTGTCGCGGGCGCTGCCGAACTACCTCGACCGGCCCGACGACAAGCCGGTGACGGCGGCGATGATCCGCGGGTACGCGAAACGCGGACGGCTCGTCGCCCACGGCGCATCGGCGGCGTCCGAGGACGACCTCATGGATGGCGTCGAGCAGCTGCGCCGAGGACACGCCTACGCCCCGCGGTACCGCGTCGGGGACCTCCTCGACTTGCTCGAGGCCCAGACGATCGCGGAGGCGTCATGAAGCCGCCGTTCGCCTACTTCGGCGGGAAGACACGGCTCGCCGAGCAGATCGCGGCCGCTTTCCCGGCGCACGAGCACTACGTCGAGCCCTACGGCGGATCGCTCGCGGTGCTGCTCGCCAAGCCGCGCAGCCGCATGGAGACCGTGAACGACCTCGACGGCGACCTCATGACGTTCTGGCGAGTGCTACGCGACCAACCCGCCGAGCTCGCCCGCGTGTGCGCGCTCACCCCGCACTCGCGCGCCGAGTTCCTCGAGGCATACGCGCTGGGCCTCGAGGCCCCCGACGATGTCGAGCGCGCCCGCCGCGTGTGGGTCCGGCTCTCGCAGTCGCGGTCGGGCACGCTGCTGCGGACCGGGTGGCGCCACTACGTCGACCCTGCCGGGTCGAGCGCGTCGATGCCGGGCTACCTCGCCGGGTACGTCGACCGCATGGCACCGGCCGCGGCGCGCCTGGCCGGGGTGTCGCTCGAGTGCCAGCCCGCGCTCGAGCTCATCACCCGTTATGGGCAGAGCCGGAACGTGCTGCTGTACGTCGACCCGCCTTACCTCGGCAGCACCCGCTTCTCCGGTGGCTACCGGCACGAGATGAAGGGTGAGACCGAGCACCGCGACCTCGCCGCCGTCCTCCGCGCATGCAAGGCCACCGTGGTCCTGTCCGGCTACGACTCGCCGCTGTACGCCGAGTTGTACCCCGAGTGGCACGTCACCCGCATCGAGACCATGACCGGCCAGGGCGGCACTCGGCAGGAGCGCACCGAGGTGCTGTGGTCCAACCAGCTCCCCGAACCCACGCTGTTCGGCGCGGTCGGCCTCGAGGTCTACGGGAGGGCGTCGTGACGGTCGCCGCTCGCCGCGGCCGTGAGCCCGGCCCACGGCCGAAGGGAATCTGCCCGGAGTGCGGCGAGCTTCGCCACCTCCGCGCGGATGGCGTGCTCGGCCAGCACAAGCGGATCTTCCGGCGGCACTACCGCGGACAGACCTGCGCCGGCGTCGACCAGATGCCAGCCATCTACGGCCCCGGACTTCCGGCGGATGAGGAAGTAGATAACGGCGGGGCCGAGCAGCTCGATCAACAAAGGCACCCTGCCCGCCGTGGGCCGGGAGAACGAAAGGAAACCATGTCCTACCACCGCAAGCCGAACAACGTGAACGAAATCCTGATCACCCCGACCACCAGTTTCAACGACGTCGCTGCACTCTTCGCCGATGCCGACCCCAATGCGTACGGCCTCTCGGCTGCGGCCTGCCAGAACAGCACGCTCATCGTCGTGGTCGCCGGCCGGGATGTGCCCGACTACTCGGTCACCCTTGTCATCCCGGCAGGCGCCTACCTCCGCGTCGAGACCACCCCGGCTGGTCGCGTCGTCGACACGCAGATCGCGACCGTCGCGCTCGCTGACGACCCGAACTACATGGCCGCCTGAGTTTCAGCTGGCCCCGGTGCGTTTGCCAGAGGCCAACACCCCGGGGACCGCTCGGCGACAGGCGGCGAGTCCGGATGATCCCGTTCCTCGAGGCCGGCGAGAACGCCTACTGGCCGTTCTGACGTCGCGCGGCCGCCGGAGATCTGCTCCCCGGCGTTGATCTCTGGCGGCCGATATGCGACGGTGGAAACGCAACGCCCACAACTGAATATCGTCAAGTCGACGTGTGGCCCGGCATCCCGTAGGTGCCGGGCCTCTCGTCTGAAAGCGAGCACCGATGCACCAGCTCCACCACGGCGACGCGCTGTCGCTCCTGTCCACTCTCGACGCCGGCTCCGTTGACGCGGTGATCACTGACCCGCCGTACAACTCCGGCGGCCGCACCATGTCCGAACGCACGAACACCAGCGCGCGCCGCAAGTACGTCAGCAGCGACGCGCAGCACACCCTCGCCGACTTCGGCGGCGACAGCCGCGACCAACGCTCCTACACCCACTGGCTCGCCCTTATCCTCGCTGAGTGCCTGCGCGTCTCCCGCGAAGGCGCGGCCGCGCTGGTCTTCGCCGACTGGCGCCAGCTGCCCGCAACCTCCGATGCCCTGCAGGCTGCCGGCTGGACGTGGCGCGGCGTCGTCGTCTGGCACAAACTGATCGCCCGCCCACGGCGCGGCGGCTTCAGCCAGAACACCGAGTACCTGCTGTGGGGCAGCAACGGGCCCGTCCTGGCCGACCGCAACCCCGTGTGCCTACCGGGCCTCGTGTCTGGCTCCCAGCCGCGCGGCGACGCCCGCCACCACATCACGCAGAAGCCCGTCGACGTCATGCGGCAGCTCGTCCAGATCTGCCCGCCCGGCGGCACCGTGCTCGACCCCTTCGCGGGCGCCGGCACGACGGGCGTCGCCGCGCTCACCGAGGGCCGGCACTTCGTCGGCGTCGAGCTGTCCGAGCACTACCACGACATCGCCTCGCAGCGGTTATCCGAGAGCGACACGGCCGATCCGGGCGGAGAGGACTAGACCGTCTCGCCGTAGCCCTCCCACCTCCACCGTGGCACGCGTCGAGGGGCCAGCCTCATGTGAGGATGCGCTGTGGCTCACCGTTGCGAATACGCCGCCATCGGCGTCCCCGGACGTCCGTGAAGGAAAACGCGATCTCGACATAGCTCGGATCCATTTTCACGCCCTCGTCATCTTTCTTGAAACTGACTGCGACGTTCTCCTCGACGCCCGGGCCCAGTATCGCAAGGCGGCGGGCGCCGTCGAGGTCCGCTTTGACCGCTGTCGACTTCGGCGAAACGGCCTCGATCTCGACCTCCAAGACGGCGTCGCGGCCGTGGTTGGAGAGGACCACGGTCTGACGAGGAACCGACGCGACTTTCCCGGCCCAGGTGATGTAGTGAGACCGTTCTGCGAGTACGGCGGTGACTGTTCGGGCCTGGGCCCTCTCTTCGTCGCGCCTCTCGCGGTCTCGCAACCTTGTTTCGCGAGCCGCCAAACCGAGAGCAACCAGGACGGCGAGGACAGACGCGATCGCGCCCGCCCACTGACCCCAGCCGGCGAAGACATCGGCGTCGATGCCCCAAACGGTGGCGGCGTGGGCAACCTGCCCGAAGGAGAGGTGATCGTGCACCGACAGATATTCGCATTCGCGGAGGCGGGGCAGTGGTCACGATCGTGTCAACCCGCTGCCCTCTTCGGTAACAACCGGCATGCGCTGGCCGACCCACCGGCGGACACGACACGTGGAGGAGCCGCCACCATGATCTACCCGTCGGAAGCTGTGCTCGTCGAGCTCGGCCGCGTCACGTGGGCGGCGATCAACCTCGAAGACATGGTCGGGTATGTCTGCCGCTGGATCAACCAGGCGGACCGCGACAACGCGCCTGCGAGCGTCCGGATCGACGATGCTCGTGCCGTGGTCGACTCGACCGGCGGCGGCAACGAGCAGGACCGTCTTCGTCGATGGTTAGACGGTGCGCGTCAGGTACTTGAAGACGAACGGCATCAAATCCTCCACGCGCGACCTCTCACCTTCATGTCTCCCGACGGGACAGAGACGGACGTCCTCGGCGTGATGCCGCGTCCGACGAAGAAGGGACGGCCCGGGCGGGAGTACACGGAGCGCCCGCTGACCGTGGCCCACCTGCGGGAATCGCATGACGCGATCGTTGCTGTGGCTGAGGGTTGGCGGGTAGCGATGTTCGATGCCGACGTGGTCCGTGATCTCGCCGGCCGGCAGACCGAAGAGGGTCTGCCGAACCCTTCGGCGAATCCTTCGAATGGGGGATGCTGACCACAACATCTTGTGGTGCCGAACCCTTCGCGAACCCTACGCGAAGGGTTCGGCGAACCCTTCGAAACACTCACCCATACGAAGGATTCGGCGAACCCTGAGTGGTAGTGGTAGTGGAAGTGGTTCTCTTACGTCCCGTAGGTGGTTGAGTTTCTGGGTCGCGCGCGCACGCGTGCATGCGCGAGGCGCCGAGTCGAGCATCAGTCCGCGGCTCAGCCTCGAGTCCGTCGGCGATCCGATGTGGACACCAGGGCGTGGCCCGAATCCGTTGCCGCGTGGTAGATTCACCAACGTGATCAAGCCTGGCGACGACACCGACACCCCTCAGGGTGAGTCCGTTGAGGAGATCAACCCCGCCGCTTGACAACGCCACCTCGGCGAACGCAAGATGTTTCTACGCTAACGCGTGACCCAGGTGGACAGAGGGAAACCCCGGTGCCGCAGATCCGCAAGAACCGAACCAGCAGTCGATGGTCCAACCCACTCGGAGTGATCTACTACCTCCAGGTCGGAGACCTCCTCAAGATCGGACACAGCGGCACCACCGACACCCCGCGACGCAGCCCAGGCGACCGGCTCATCGCCACCGAACCCGGCGACACCACGCTTCACCGGCAACGCCACATGCAGTTCCGCGACCACCGCGACGGCGACGGCGACGGCTACCAGCCGGCACCCGAGGTCATCCAGCACCTCAACCACCTCCGCGCCAAAGCCGGAGCACCCGCCATCCGCCGCTTCGTCTGACCGGGAGAAGCGCATGACGGCCAGCCACCCCGCCGCCACCACGAACCAGCCGGCCGACCACACCCACGTCCCCGGCCCGCCCTACCACGACGACCACGAGTGCGACGCCGTCGTGTGCAGCATCTGCGGCATCCCCGGACGCGTCCTCGAAGACGGCACCTGGGCAGACCTCGACCTCACCTGACCGACCGGGAGGCGACGTCGTGCCGGTCAACACCTGCACCCGCCCCGGCTGCGGCCAACCATCCGACACCCCCGGCCGGCGCGGACCCTGCGAACGCCACCGAGCAGCCGACCAACGCCACCGCGCCCGCACCACCCCCACCAAACGCACCCGCGACTGGACCGAGATCAACCGCCGACGCGCCGCAGTCCGCGCCCACCGCGCCATCTACGGCGACTGGTGCCCCGGCTACCGCGTCGCCGGACACGAGACCGCCGACCTCACCGCCGACCACGTCGACGAGATCGCCACCGGAGGCCGACCTGACGGCAAGCTCGCCGTGCTCTGCCGCAGCTGCAACAGCCGCAAGGCACAGCGCGCCACCCGCCAACCCGGGCCACGCCCACGAGGATGAGCAGGAGGCTGACGCCATGCACTCCACCGCCACCCCGATCAAGCGCCACACCGCACAGCGCGTCGGACTTCGGCACGGCGTCGTCACGGTCGAACGCGGACGCCGCTACAGGGGATTGCACCAGCCCGACACCACGCAGCCAGGCCAGCCCGTCGAAGGCCTCATCCTCGGAGACAAGGCGCACGCCGAGGACTGGCCACACGGCATCGCCTGGCTGTGCACCGACGACGGCACCATCATCCCCGTCGCCACCACCTCCCTCTCCGCCGTCGCCGACCCGCAGAGCCAGGGCGCACGCTGAGCGGGCCTGAGCGCGACGCACCACTGATCACCGGCCAACCACACCAGCCGACCCGCACGACGCGGCACACGGCACAGGTGGGCCACCACCACGGGCAGCACGGGCAGGCCAGCACCACCCACCACGGCCAGCGCCCACGGCTCAGCACCCGAACCTAGATCAACAGCACGGCACATGCACCGCGCTGACCAGCACAAACAGAGCGAAGCAAGATCGAGAACCGAAGTCGATCAAGGCTCTGACCTGCACAAACGTGGTGGGGGGGAGCCCCCTCCCCCCGGCCTAATTGACCTTCGCCTCGGGCAAGGGCAGATCTCGCGCGGACGACTTTTCCGACTTCCCCCAAGGCGGTGATCACTGATGCGGCCTGCCCCGATTCCCGACGACGCGGTGTGGCCCGGTGCCCGGCGCGTCGTGCTCGCCGCCCCGAACGGCGACCTGACCGACCCGGACATCGCGCCAGTCGAGATGGTTGCGGACTGCCCGCCGTCGCTCGGCGCCGTCCGGTACAGCGCGCGGTGCATGCTCGAACCGGGCGACCTCGAGAAGCTCGTCGACGGCGGCCACGTGTGGGTTTCCTTCTACGGACGGGTTCCGCCGTTCTGCGTGGACGTGACCGACAAGGACGGACAGTGATGACGGCAGCCAGCGACCACAGCCCGCGCAGCGCGTCCGTGCTGCTGTCCGGTGCCCTTGCCCACCTCGACGTAATCCAGCCGCCGGACCTCCGCGGCCCGGTGCGGGACATCCTGCGCGCCGGCATCGAGGTGTGTGTCACGTCCCGGTCGCTGCTGGGCAAGCCGATCCGGCCCGCGCTGGATCTGGCCCAGGCGGTCATGAACGCGGCGGCGTTCCAGGACGACGACGAGGCTGGCCGCTGATGGGCAAGCGAGGGATCGCGCCGGCGCCGACCGCACTGAAGGTGCTGCACGGTGTGAAGCCGTCGCGGATCAACCACACCGAGCCGAAGCCGGACACCGGGCAGGTTGTTCCGCCGCGGGAGCTCGATCCGCGGGCTCAGGCGATCTGGGACCGGCTCGCGCCGGACATGATCCGCAAGGGCGTACTGACGCCGTGGGACGTCGACTCGTTCGCGACGTTCTGCTCGATGGTGATCGTCAACCAGGATGCGATCGCCGATGTGGAGCAGAACGGCACGAGCATGACGACGGTGGTGCGCGAGTTGCAGAACGGCGAGGTCATCTACGACCTGCGGAAGAACCCGGCGTGGCAGGTGGCTCGGGAGTCGGCGGCGCTGATCGTCACGCTCGGCGGCCGGTTCGGGCTGAACCCCTCTGACCGCTCCCAGCTGTCGATGGGGGAGGCGTCCCGCGATGCAGACGACGACCTCCTCACCGGCTGACTACGACCTCGACGGCCGGTGGCGTCCGGACGACGATTCAGGCCCGGTGTGCGGCTACACGTTCCGCGAGAAGACCTGTCCGAAGTCAGGCGCGCACTACTGCGAGCCGCGCGCTGACCGGGTGGTCACGTTCTTCGCGCGGATGCTGGTGCACGTCAAGGGCCCGCTGAAGCGCACACCGTTCCTGCTGCTCGACTGGCAGGAGTTCGAGATCATCCGTCCGCTTTTCGGCGAGGTGGAGTGGTCGAGCGAGTGGGGCACGTACGCGCGCCGCTACCGGATTGCGTACATCATCGTCGCTCGGAAGAACGGGAAGTCCGAGATCGCGGCGGCGATCCAGCTGTACATGCTCGTCGGCGACGACGAGGAGTCCGCGGAGATCTACTGCGCGGCCAAGGACACGAAACAGGCCGGGAAGGTCTTCGAACCGGCGCTGCGCATGGTCCAGCTGTCGCCGAAGCTGTCGAAACGCCTGCAGCACATCAAGAACGCGCGCCGGCTGATCGACGAGAAGTCCGGTTCGCACTACGAGATCCTCACGGCGGACGCCGAGGGCGAGCTCGGCCACAACCCGCACGCGTTCAACCTCGACGAGGTGCTGTCGCAGCCGAACGGCGACATGTGGGAGGCCATGACCACCGCGGCCGGCGCCCGGCTGCAGGAGCTCAACTTCGCCACGACGACCGAGACCAACGACCCCTCGTCGTTCGGCGCGGACCTGATCGACGAGGCGGAAAAGACGCAGGAGGACCCGGCCCGGGCACCGCACGTCTTCGCGTTCGTCCGGAAGCTGCCGAACTCGCAGGACGAGCTCGACCGACTACACGCGACGTTTCCCGGTCACCCGCACCTTCCGGTCAACCTCGATCCGTTCGACGAGCGCAACTGGAAGTGGCCGAACCCGGCGCTCGACCAGTTCAAGTCGCGTGCCGCCATGCACCGGCAGAAACTCGACGCGCAGAACGACCCGGCGAAAGAGAACTCGTTCCGGCAGTTCCAGACCAACCAGCGGGTACAGCAGAAGTTCCGCTGGATGCCGATGCACCTCTACGGCGCGTCGGGCGGGGACTCGAACGACATCTGGCTGCGCCCGGACTACCACCGCGAGCGCCTGCTCGGGAAGCCGGCGTGGGGCGGGTTCGACCTCGCGGCCACGTCGGACCTGACGGCCTGGTGCACGCTGATCCCCGAGGACGGATGGATCCACGCGCTGTGGCGGTTCTGGCTGCCCGAGGCGGCGCTGCGGGAGCTGGACAAGAAGAACGACGACAAGTTCTCCCGCTGGGTGAAGCAGGGCTGGATCGTCGCGACCCCGGGCACGGTGCTCGACTACGAGCAGGTGTATGGCGACATCGCCGAGGAAGCGCGCGACTTCGACCTGCTCGCGGTCGACGCGGACAAGTGGTCGTCGGCGCCGGTGATCCAACGCATCGAGCAGGACACCGGGATGTGGGAGATCGAGGCGTACGCCAACGACTTCAGCTCGATGTCGCTGGGGATGAAGGAACTCATGGCGCTGGTCACGACCAGCCGGCTTTTGCACCACGGCAACCCCGTCGCCGAGTTCTGCTTCGACTCCGTCGAGGCACGGAAGGCACCGTACAACCCCGACCTGCTGCGCCCGGACAAGCCGGACCGCGGCAAGACCGGGAAACGAATCGACGGTGTGGCCGCGGCGATCATGGCGTGCAACGCGAAGCTCCGCGAACCGCTCGACGATGCCCCACCAGCCACCGAACGCAAGATCGTGATTTCGAGCCGGGGGAGGTCCGCGTGAAGCTCTCCGACCTGACCCCGAAGGAATGGTACGACCGCCTCCGCTCAAAGATCTTTTGGCAGCGCAAGAGCGCGCTGCAGTGGTGGCAGTACATGGACCTCGAGCAGCCGCTCGTGTACGTCGCCCGGATCCTCGCCGAGCAGGACGACCGGTTCCCGCCGCTGCTGGTGCCCTGGCCGGAGCTGGTGATCGAGACGTGCGTCGAGCGGATGAAGCTCGAGGACTTCCTGCTCGCCGACGAGAACCCGGTCGAGGAGCTCGGTTCTTGGTGGACCGCGAACGAGATGCCGATGCACTCGTCCGAAGCGTGGACTGCGGCCAGCGTCGGCGGCGAGCACTTCTTCATGATCGGACCGGACGGACCGGCCGGCACGCCGATGCTCACGGGCGAGTACGCCGACCAGGTCGCTGTCGAGCTCGATCCGCGGACCCGGCAGCCGATCGCCGGGTTGAAGCTGTGGGTCGAGGAGGAGAGCGACGGCAGCCTCACGACCTACGGCGCGCTGTACCTGCCGAAGTGGCCCGGGCCGACCGAGCGTCGCTTCGGAAACGGCGAGGTGCACGAGTTCGAGGACGGCGAGCTGAAGAGTTCGCGCACGTTGGAGGCGTGGTCGGCGACGATCGCGAACGACCCGACGTTGCCGTCCGTGCCGTTCGTGTCGATCCTGACGCACCCGCGGCGCGGTGAGGGCCGATCCGACCTCAAGCAGGTCAAGCACCTCGTCGACGGCGTCAACCAGTTCGCAACGAACATGATGGCCGGCGGGGAGCATCACTCGGTGCCTCGGAAGTACGCCGTCGGTGTGTCGAAAAAGGACTTCGTCGACGAGCAGGGGAACGAGATCCCACTGTGGAAGGTCGCCATGGGCGACGTCTGGGCCGTTCCCCACCCGAAGCGCGAAAACCGCAACGAGACCCCGCTGCCGGTCCAGGTCGGTCAGTTCTCCGCGTCGGACCTTCGGAATTTCCACGAGAGCATGAAGGTGCTCGCCCAGTTCGTCGCCTCCAAATACGGGCTGCCGCCCGGGTACATGGGCTACACCTCCGACAACCCGCCGTCGGCCGAGTCGATCCTGTACTCGCTGGAGCGGCTCGTGCTACGCACCGAGCAGCACCACACCTGGTACGGCGGATCCGCGGTGCGCGCGGGCAGGGTCGCGTGGGCGATTATGGGCGAGGACCCGAAGAAGCTGATCGGGATCGAGTCGAAGTGGAAGAGCGCTGCCACGCCGACGATCGCGTCGGCGATGGACGCTGCGGTCAAGGGCTTGCAGGGCGGCGTCTTCGACGATGAAGAGGCGTGGGACATCCTCGGGTTTTCCCCGCAGCGAAAGGCCCGGCTCCGCGCACGGATGGCGAAGCGTTCGGCGACGTTCCAGCGCGCGGCGCTGAACCTCCGCAACATCGACGTCAACGCCGGTGCTGGCGCGGACGCTACGGCCGGCGCCGAGGTGGGCGATGGCACTGCCGTCGTCGGCGCGTGACATCGTCCAACGCGAGGCCGATGCACAGACCGCGCTGACGCAGGAAGCCCTGGCCCAGCTCGAAGCCGCGAGCCGTGCTGGCGCGACGAACCCGGAGCGGTGGCGCGACGCCATCGCTGACGCTGCCGAGGCGCTCCTCTCGTTGCAGGTGCAGATGGTCGAGGGCGCTGACGACTACGTGACCGCGCTCCTCGAGGAGCAGGGCGCGCCGATCCTCGACGCGCCGGCGCTCAACCTGGACGGGTTCGCCGACATGACCGCCGGTGGTGGATCGTGGCTGAAGAACCTGATCTATGCGCCGATCTCCGTGGGCCGGCAAGCGCGCGAGCTCGGCGTCGACGAGGCGCGGCGGCACGCCGACCTGGTCGCGATGTCGATCGTCGCGAGCGGGATGCAGGACGCCGGCCGCGCCGCGGTGACGGCGATGGGAACCGGCCGCGGTGCGACCCGGTACGTGCGGATGCTCAACGGCAAGTCCTGCGCCCGCTGCGCGATCCTGGCCGGCCGCGTCTACCGGGTGTCGGCGTTTCCACGGCACGACCGGTGCGACTGCAAGAACGTGCCGACCGTCGAGGACACCGCCGACGACTGGCGTACGGATCCGAAGCAGTACTTCCGGTCACTGTCCACCGAGGACCAAGACCAGGTGTTCGGCGAGGCTGGCGCGCAGGCGATCCGCGACGGCGCCGACATGTCGCAGGTCGTCAACGCCTACGACGGCGTCACCGTCGCGACCGCGTTCGGCCGCGAGGTGCGCGCCACGACGACGGGCACGACGCGGCGCGCGCTGTTCGGCGGGTACGAGATCCGCGCGGACGGCACGCTGCGCAAGCGCACCGATGCCGAGCTGCAGAAGGTCAAGGGCTCGCGGTACCGCCGGGCGAAGGCGCCGCGGCTCCTGCCGGACGAGATCTACTCGCTCGCCGAAGAGTTCGACTGGAACCGGGACGAGATCCTGCGCCAGCTGAGGCGCTTCGCCTACCTGCTGTGAGGTGAGCGATGCGCCGGTTCGCGATCTCGACCGACCGAATCGGCCCCGTACGGTGGTGCTGGGTCCGGATCCACCCCGACCTCGACGACTTCCGCGCCGCGGCGCAGCGCACGGCGCCGTGGCACGGCGCCGGGTACTGGGACGGCTGCCTCGGCTGCTTCCAACCGGTCAGCTACCGCGAGCGCTTCGTCGACGGCCACTGGGTCGGCCGCTGGCCGGCCAACGGTTACGCCGGCGTGCTGCGGCTGATCGACGGGCACGTCACCTCGGAGATCGTCGCGCACGAGCTCGTCCACGCGGCTGCGCAGATCTACCGGATGAACGTCCGGTCGGACGTCCGCCTTGGCAGCGACTGCGGCGAGCACGAGGAGCAGTTCGCCTACCTCTACGGCGAGCTCCACGGCTCCCTGATGAGCCACCCCGACTTCCCCTGAGCCGCGACGGCCGGGGGAGAACACCCGCTCTGACACGCGACGTGCAGGGCAGCATCCTCGACGCGCGACGCGCGAGGACGTCACCACGGAGGAGCGCGCCATGCGCACGAACACCCTGCCCACCATGACCGACCGCGAGGGCAATCCCGTGCTCCATCCCCTCACCGGGGAGCCGATCACGGCGATCGCGTGGAAGAGGAACGGGCAACCGCTCTGGCCCGTCATGGGCGGATCCGGTCCGATCCCCGGCGGCGGCCAGCCCCCGGTGGCGCCTGCCGCCCCGGCAACACCGACCGCGCCCGGCACCCCGCCGGCCGCACCCGCCGCACCGCCGGCCACCCCGCCGGCGGCGACGCCACCCGCGGCACCGGCCGGAGGCGCGACGCCCACGCCGCCCGCCGCGGGAGACACGCCGCTCGGCCCCGCCGGCGAGAAAGCGCTCGAGGCCGAACGCGCCCGGGTGGCCGAACTGACGCGGCAGCTCGCGGCCGCGAACGGGAAGGTCACCGAGTTCGAGCAGGCCGGCATGAACGACCTGCAGAAGGCGCAGGCCGAAGCGGAGAAGCTGCGGACCGACCTGGCGACCGAGAAGACGGAGCGACTCCGCCTCCAGGCCGCCACAGACCACGGCATCCCCTCGACGCACCTGCACCTGCTCACCGCCACCGACGAGGCCGCGCTGAAGGCACAGGCCACCTCCGTGCAGGAGCTGCTCACGAAGGCCGGTGTCGCTACGGCGGCGCCCGCGCCGCTCCCCGGGCAGGGGACACCTCCGGCTGCGCCCGCGCCGACCCTCGCGGCGGGCGCGGCGCTCTACAAGTCGCCCTACAGCAAGCCCACCACCTGATCCCGGAAGGGGAATCATGGACCTCAGCATCAAGACTGAGGCGTTCCAGCAGGACGACCAGTCCTGGCTGGGGTCGGCACACGGCACCAATGCCGCGCGCACGGTCACCCTGGACGCCTCTACGTTCGCCGGCCTCTACCCGAACGGCTACATCCCGTCGGGCACCGCGCTCGCGTACATCGTGGGCAGCACCACGAAGCTCGGCCCGTACGACCCGGCGAACACCACGACCGAACCGGGCGTGTTCATCGGTCACCTCTTCACGGCAGTGAAGGTCCCGACCGACACGTCGAAGCCGATCGGCGCCGCGCTCTACGAACACGGCCGCGTCCGCGCGGCGAAGCTCCCGTTCACGTCCGGCAAGGGCTCCGTCGACGCCGCCGCAAAGGCGGACGTCAAGGGCCAGATCATCTACGTCTGAGAGGGGTGAAATAGATGCTGATCAACACCGACTACATCACCCCGGTCGAGCTGACGGGGTTCGTCCGCACCGCCTTCGCGGACTTGCAGGTCAACCAGTTCACGCTGAGCCAATACCTGCCGAACCAGATGGTCGACGACCTCGACTTCCGCCTCGCGCGCGGCGGCGCCGGCCTGGTCGAGGCCGGCGAGTTCCGCTCGTACGACGCCGAGTCGCCGATCGGCTCGCGGCCCGGTATCGCGCGGATCTCCGGCGAGCTTCCGCCGCTGTCCCGCAAGATCCGGCAGGGCGAGTACGACCGGCTCCGCCAGCGGAAGCTCGACGGGTCGATCCGTCAGGCGATCCTCGACGACGCGCTCGCGATGACCCGCGCGCTGTCCGCGCGGATGGAGCTCGCGCGCGGCGACGCCCTCGTCAACGGCTCCGTCACGATCAACGAGAACGGCCTCGCCGGGTTCGTCGTCGACTTCGGCCGCAAGGCCGGCCACTCGGTCACTGCTGGCACGCTGTGGAGCAACGTCGCGTCCGCGACCCCGGTCACGGACATGATGTCCTGGCGCGACACCTACGTCGCCACGAACGGCAGCGAGCCGGGCGTCGCGGTCACCTCGCGCCGCGTCGTCGCATACCTGATGCAGAACCAGCAGTTCCGCAACCTCGTGTTCCCCGGGGCGAACCAGCCGTCGCTGGTCACGCAGCAGATGCTGCAGGACGCTCTCGCCGCCTATGGCCTGCCGCCGATCGAGGTGTACGACGCCCAGGTGTCGGTGAACAAGACCGCGCAGCGCGTCATCCCGGACGACCGGTTCCTGTTCCTCCCGCCGAAGGATGGCGCCACGCAGCTTGGCCGCACGATGTGGGGCACGACTGCGGAGTCGCTCGAGACCGAGTTCGGTCTGGCTGGCAGCGAGCCGGGCATGGTCGCCGGCGCCTACACCGAGAAGGACCCGGTCGCGCTGTGGACGAAGGCTGCGGCGATCGGCCTGCCGGTCATGGCGAACCCGGACCTGTCGTTCGTCGCCGACGTGGCGTAGGGAGGCGGCTGACATGGCAGAGCTGAAGAGCTACGTGCACGTGTCCGACGAGGACGGTCGCCACGGTGTGTTCGGGCCGGGCGACGAGGTGCCCGAGTGGGCGGCCGCGCGCATCACGAACCCGAAGGCGTGGGTCGACGGCGAGGTGCCGGCGGACGATGCCGACCAGGGTGGTGGCGAAGGTGATCAGGTCGAGCCCCCGCGTAGCGGGAAGGGATCCGGTCTCGACGCGTGGACCGCGTACGCCAAGGCGCTCGGCTACGAGGTCGCCGAAGGCACCAGCCGCGACGACATCATCGCCGCGATCGACGCCGAAAAGGAGTGATGCCGGGTGGCCACGTCGAAGTACGCCACGGCGCAGGACGTGGCCACCCGTCTCACCGTCGAGTTCACCGAGGCCGAGCAAGCACGCGCAGATCAGCTGATCCGCTACGCCTCGGCGATCATGCGCAAGCGCCTGGCCGACCTCGGCGCGAACCTCGATACCGGCCTCGCGACCGGCGCCATCGAGGCCGATCTCGCTGAGTCGGTGTGCGTCGACGTCGTCACGCAGGCCATCACGGTGAAGCAGGGTGTGAAGAGCGAGGCGCACCCCGAGTACACGATCGTTTTCCAGGACGCCGCCGACGCCGGGCTCGACCTCACCGACCGGCAGATCGAACTCCTCACACCGGTCGCCGAAAGCGCGGACGCGGTGCGCGGCAAGGCGTTCTCCATCCACCCCGGGTAAGGAACCAGCGATGGCCGACGAACAGCAGGGCATTGAACCTGAGCAGACCGAGGACCCAGCGACCGCGTATCAGCCGCCGGCGACCGTTGTGACCGTGTACGACCGTGACGGCCGGGAGCACTTCGCCGCGGCGACGTCGCCGTTCGTCGTGGACGGTCTCGCCGCCGGCACCCTCACCACGGACCCGCCACGGAAGACCGACGGGGACGCGGCCACCGGCGGCGGGCAGAGCACCGAGGAGGTGCCCAGTGGCGCCCAAACTGGATCAGCGGGTGACGATCAGCAACCCGGGGCCACCAACGGGAGCGACGGACCCGACAACGGGGCTGCCGATTCCACCGGCGCCAGTGACCGTCGTCGAACCGGCAAGGCTTAGCCAGAAACCCGTCATCGACGTCAGCTCGGCGTCCGAGTTCCGCGGCCAGCAGTCCACTGTCCTGTCGAACTGGACGATCCTCGTTGGCCCCGGATCGGCGCTCACGTCCGAGTCCACAGTGATCGACGAGCTCGGCCAGCGGTTCGAGGTCGTCGGCGCCGTTGCCCGCCGACCGCAGCACAGACCCGAGTTCCTCGCCGCGGCAGCGCGGCTCATCTCCGACTTGCAGACCTAGGAGCCCGCGATGCCCGCGACCCTGATCACCCCGACCTACCTCGACCACAAGACCGCCGTCGTGAAGCCGGTCCCGACGGCGTGCGATGCCGTCAACGGCAACCGCATCCCGAACAGCGGCACGCTGTCGCTGGAGATGACCAGCACCGCCGGCGGCACCGTGACCGTGGCGTTTCCGAACAAAGTGGACGGACAGACCGTGCCGCCGCTCAGCTACACCCTCACCGGTGCCCAGACCAAGATGGCCGGCGGCTGGCCGGTCAGCTTGTACGGCTCCGAGGTGCTGGTGACCGGTTCGGTGAACACGATCACGCTTGTCGCGACCGACGCGGGCTGACCGATGGGCGTCCGCATCACCCTGTACCGGGCGGAGTTGCTCGCCGAGGCGCGGCGCCTGTCCACCGAGCAGCGCGTCGAGATCGCGCACGAAGCTGCCGGAGACGCCGTCGCCGACGCGCCCGTGCTCACCGGCGAGTATCGCGACGGAATCAGCGTCGAAACCAACGGCGACCAGGTTTCCATTGTGGACAGCGACCCGGAGGCTGTGTACAAGGAATACGGCACTTCGGACACGCCAGCGCACATGACGCTCACCGAAGCCGCGTCCAAGTACGGCAAGTACACCGGGTGGGGAGCCCGCGGCCGATGACCGCCGCATACACGCTCCCGGACCTGCACGAGCCGATCCGGGCACTGCTGCTCGCCGACGCCGAGTTCGCTGCGCTCACCGGCGGCCGGCTCGCGACCCGCGCCCCGGACGACGTCACCGCCCCGTACGCGGTCTTCCTCTGCGAAGCGAATCCGCTGTCGGAATCGAGTCGCTCGGTCGGCTGGCGCGGCACGGTACGTCTCAACGGCTGTGCGACGCGGCCAGTTGGCGCCGTGCTTCCCGAGACGCTCGCGTGGCGGATTTGCGCCGCCGCGGCTCGTGTGCTCGACCGCAGTGGCCAGCAGACCTGGGCTGAAGACGACCCGGATGGCCGGACGGTCACGTACACGCCGCGCCTGACCGATGGGCCACTGGCGATGACCCCGGACACCAGCCGGGGCCCGGAGACGGTCGTGTACTGGCGCACGATCCGCGCCACGTTCCCGATCCACCTGCGATAGACCCCGGTCCGCCGTTTCGGCGGGGGCGCCCTGGCGGCGGACCGGCCTTACCCCCTTCCACGCCCCCAGCCCGTATCCAGGGCGCCCCGAACCTGTAACCGACGCCCGCGTTGCGGGACACACCAGGAGGACCCATGTCCACGTATGCGGACAGCTCCAAGGCCCGCGTGTGGGAAGACGGCGACGCCTTCCGCGCGCCCGCGGGAACCACGCTCCCGACGGACATCTTCGCCCCCAGCCTGCCCGGCTGGGACGCGTTCGGCGGCATCCGGGCGGGCTTCACCGTCACCAAGGACCAGACGATCACCCCGCTGGACATCTGGAACAACAAGTCCGGCGCCGCCTACAAGAACAAGAAGGAGCCGGTCAAGCCGACGATCGCACTCGAGCCCGTCGACTACTCGAAGGCCACCATCCTCACGCTGCTGCGTGGTGGCTCCATCGTCGCCGGCGCCGGCGGCTTCGAGCACATCGACGGCGACGACGAAGAGTTCGCGCTCATCGTGCGCGTCTACGACGGCACCGAGCAGAAGGCGTACTACATCGAGCGCGGCGAGCTCGGCGCGATCCCCGAGGAAAAGATGGACGGCACCGACATCGAGGGCTTCCCGCTGTCGGTGACACCTCTCGCGCCGGCATCCGGCGGCGACGCGGTTCGCAAGTTCACCAAGACCAACCCGCTCGCCTGAACAGGAGCAGAAATATGACGCAGGGCGCCCCCAAGAACACCCGCACCGCCGCGAAGAAGACCGTCGAGCCGGGGCCGGGTGACGAAGCGTTCGACCTCGATGCGTGGCTCGGGCAGCGCGACCTCCTCGGCCGCCGGCTGATGAAGATCGGCGGCGAATGGTTCGAGTTCGACCGATCGGCTACCTCCGACCAGTTGATCGCCTACAACCAGACTCGCGGCGAGAAGGGCATGCTGATCGCGCTCGGCGAGTTCCTGACCGACCCGGCGAACAAGGACGGTCTCGGCAAGGCAATCGACCGGCAGCGGCAGCCGATGGATCAGGAACGGCAGGACGCGTTCCTGATCAGCATCGCCGACTTCATCATCCACGGCGACGCCGAGTACTCCGCGAAGGCCTCTCAGGACAGCAAGAAGCCCACGACGGGGGAATCCTCGGCGTCCTGATCGGGGTCATCGGACCCTGGTGGGACGCCGTCCTCACCGACTTTCGCCAGTATTTCCAGCTCGACCTGCGCGCGGCGTGGCGAACCTTGCCCGCCCTCGACCTCGTCGCGCACGTCCACCGGCTCACCCGCATCCGCGACGCCGCCCTTTACGACCTCCTCTCCGACGGCCTCTCCCACTGGGGACCGCACGAGGAAAACACCGCGCTGCTGCTCGAAGCGCAGTCGTACGCGCTCGAATTGTCCTGGGTGGACCGCATCACCGACCCGGACGACCCAGCAGTTAAACGGGAACGGGCACAGGCGAAACGCGCCGGCATCAAACCGCCGCCGCACCCGCTGATCCCGCCGATCGCGCACCGTCCCGACTCCGTCGCCGAGCAACGGCTGCGCGAGTACCTCGACGCCGTGGCGCGATACCAGACCGGACCACCCCCCGACGTGCGGCACCTCACGAGCGTCGAGTTCGACCGCGAACTCGGCCTGATCGACGAATCAGCCTGATCAAACCGCCAGGAGGTGATTCACCATGCCCGGCGGCAAGATCGAAATCGACGTCGAACCGAACCTCAGGGGATTCGACGGAAAGGTTGCGTCCGGTCTCCGCGGGATCCAGGGAACCGTGGGGACCGTCGCGAAGGGCATCGGGGTCGGGATCGCCGCCGGCGTGGGCCTTGCCGCGGTGGGGTTCAAGAAGGCCATCGACGTCGGTATCGAGTACCAGTCGAGCCTGAACGAGCTGCAGGCCGTCAGCCATGCCACCGGCGAGCAGATGGCCCGGGTGGGCGACACCGCGAAGGCGCTCGGCTCGGACATGTCCTTGCCGGCCACCTCCGCGGCCGACGCCGCGGCGGCGATGACCGAGCTCGCCAAGGGTGGCCTGTCGGTCGACCAGGCGATGACCGCGGCGAAGGGCACGCTGCAGCTCGCCGCAGCCGCGCAGATCGACGCCGCGGGTGCTGCGGAGATCCAGTCGCAGGCGCTCAATGCGTTCGGCCTGTCCGCGGACAACGCGGGTCACGTGTCCGACGTGCTCGCGAACGCGGCCAACGCCGCGTCCGGTGAGATCACGGACTTCGCCCAGGCCATGGGGCAGGTCGGTGCGGTCGCGCACCAATTCGGCCTGAGCATCGACGAAACCACCACCGCGCTGGGCCTGTTCGCGAACGCGGGCATCAAGGGCTCCGACGCTGGCACTCTGATCAAGAGCGCGCTGCTCGCCCTGGCGAACCCGAGCAAGCCGGCCGCGAAGGCGATCCAAGAGCTCGGCCTCAAGACCTACGACGCGACCGGCAAGTTCGTCGGACTGAAGTCCATCTTCGAGCAGCTGCACGACGCGTCCGGCCGCATGACCGACGCCCAGTACCAGCAGGCAACCGCCACCGTGTTCGGATCCGACGCGGTCCGCCTCGCCGGCGTCGCCGCGAACACCACCGGCGAACAGTGGGACTCGATGGCCACGGCCATCGGGCACGCCGGCGGCGCCTCCGAGGTCGCGGCCGCGAAAACCAAGGGCCTCGGCGGTGCCATCGAGGGCTTCAAGAGCCAGCTCGAAACGACGGCGATCGACATCTTCGAGGCGATCGGCCCGCCGCTCGAGAACGCGGTGCGCTTCGGCGCGGACGCCGTCGCGAAGTACGGGCCGGTCGTCTCCGACGGCTTGGCCAACCTGGTGCAGCGTGCGGCCGACGCGGGCAAGGAATTCGGGCCTGGCATCGCGAAGGGTGTACTGGCGGGCGCCGCCGAGGTCGAGCAGGCCGCCGAGCGGCTCATCGCGCCGTTCGAAGACTTCGGCAAGGATCTTGCCGCCCGTGGGCTCGACGTCGGCGAGACGATTCTCAGTGGCTTCGTTGACGTCGCGCGTGAAGCGGTGGACGTGGCGGAACCGCTCGCGAAGGGCGCCGCCGCGATCGGTGAGGGTTTCGCCAGTGCCGGCGGCCCGATCGGCGCGGCGCGCCAGGCGCTCGAGCTCGGCTACGACGCGGCGAAGCTCGCTCTGACGATCGTGAAGCCGCTCGCTGAGGGCGTCGGCGAACTTGCCCAGTTCTTCGGTGAGCTGCCGGGCCCGATCCAGAGTGCGGCGTTCGCGATCCTCGCGCTCAAGGTCGGCCCACCGCTGATCTCCACCCTCCGCGACCGGATGTCCAGTCTCGGCGGCGAGGCCGACGGCACCTCGAAGAAGCTCGGCGCCGTCGGCAAGACCCTCGGCACACTAACGGCGCCGGTCCGCGGGGTCACCTCGGCGATAGGCGGCGCCGTCGGAGTGGTGCGGCAGTTCGCCGACGAGGCGCGCGTTCAGGGCGATCTGGCGGCGAAGTCCGGGCAAGAGGTCGGGAAGCTCGGCGCGGCAATGTCCGCGTTCGAGTCGTCCACGATCCCCGCCGTCGCCGCAGCGCGGAACTTCCGCGACCAGACACGCGCGATCTCCGAGGGCGCGGCCGCCGCGGGCGAGCCGATCAGCAAGCTCGGCGCGACGTTCAGCACCCTCGTCGAGCGCTCGAGCGCCCTATCGAAGGCGCGCGACGCGTTCAACACCGCAGCGTCTGGCGCAGAGCGCCTGGGGAAGCTCACCGGTGCCGCGGCAGCGAGTGGGAGTCTGCTCAAGTCGGCAGCCGGCGGTGTAGTGAACGCCCTCGGCGGCCCGTTCGGAATCGCAGTGGCAGGCGCCGGGATTCTCCTGTCGAACCTTGCGCAGAAGCAGCAGGATGCCGCGGACAAAGCGGCCGCGTACAAGGAGAAGGTCGACCAACTTACCGACGCCTACCAGAAGTCGGGCGGCATTGTCGACCAGAGCATCCGCGACACGAACAATAAAGCGCTGGCGGATTTGAACGCGGCCAACAATGCGAAGGCAGCGGGGTCGTCGTTCGCCCTGTTCTCTTTGGCAGCTAACGGAAATAGCGACGCTCTCGACGAGGTGACGAAGTCCTCGGATTCCGCCATTGATTCGATCGCTCACCAGGCGGGCCTGAACCAGAAGCAGATCGGCATCATTAAGGGTGTCAACCATCAGTTGCTGGAAAACGGTGGTGCCTGGTCGGATGTGAAGGACAAGGTTCTCGCCGCGACCGCAACGATCGACAAGAACCACAAGGTCACGTCGGCGCTCACTGACCAGCAGAAGTCACTTGTCGAGCAGCTGTTCAACGGTACTGGGGCTTTGGGTCAGCAAGTGAAAGCAAACCGGGACGCGCAGGAAGCGTACGAGTTGCTCGCTTCCACCGAGGCGAACGTGTCGACCCAGACCGTGAAGCTGTACGAGGCACAGCAGCAGCAGGCGCAGTCGGCATTGTCGGCTGCCGACGCGACCCTCGGTTACAAGGACGCGGTTGCTCAGCTTGGTGAATCACACCAGAACAGCGCTGACGCCCTGAAGCAGTACGGCCCCAACTCGAAGCAATACCAGGATGCGCTCCGCAACGAGGAGCACGGCATCCTGAATGTGATCGCGGCGAAGAAGAAAGAAGCCGAGGCAAACAGCACGGCCTCATCGGACATCCTGAAGCAGCAGGAGGGCGTTCAGGCCGCGAACGCCGAAGCCGTCCGATTGGCGGGAACGTACAAGGGCCAGCTTCCGGACGCCTTGCAGACCTACATCGCCAGCCTGGACGCGACCAGTGCGGCAGCGGCCGGCCTGCACGTCAGCTTCAACGACCTCGGCGAGGCCGTGTACAAGCTGCCGAACGGCAAGGAGATCAAGGTCAAAGCGGACGTCGTGGCCGCGCAGTCCGCGATCGACAAGCTGCCGCAGTACGCGGCTGGGGTCACGGGCACGATGCCTGTCGACGCCAACGTGGATCCGGCCACGGGCAAGGTAAACGCCACCGTTCAGTACGCCGACGGATCGATCGGCGTGATGGACCTGGACGCGAACCGCAACCCGGCGACGAACCAAACAGAAATCGCGGTCCAGTACGCCAACGGCGCGCACGGGTACATGACCGTGGACGCCTTCAACCAGGCGGCCAAGGACAAGACGATCCAGGTCGTTCGGTTCGCCGACGGCAGCGTGGGTGTCATCAGCGTCGACGCTGCGACTGGTGCGGCGAACGCAGCGATCGACTACGCAGCTCGCCCCCGCACGAGCGTCATCACGATCAAGACGCAGGGCGGCGGCTTCACGAACCTGCCCAGCGGATATCTCCCGGCCGGAGGCCACGCCCAGATGGCAGCCGGTGGCCTGCTGAAGGCGTACGCCGGCGGCGGCATCGAACCGCGTCCGATGCGCGGAGGTCTTGCCGACATCGTTCCGCCGAACACGTGGCGGATCATCGGCGACCGCGTGCGTGACGACGAGGCGTACATCCCGATCAACCGCTCGAACCGGTCCCTCGCGCTGCTCGAGGAGACCGCGCGGCGGATGGGATTCGGGTTGCTCCGGCGATACGCCGCGGGCGCGATCGCCACGCAGAGCGCGCAGGTCCCGCTGTCGGTGGGGTCGTTCGGTGGGCCATTCCAGATCACCGGGTCTCTCGACATCGGCGGAGTGCTAGTTCCGCTGGTCGACGCCCGAATCCAGGCAGCAGACCACGAGTCCGGTGCCGCGTTCACTCGCGGCCGCAGAACCAATTAGAGGGAGGCCCCGTGGCGAACGAGCAGCGGGTTCCGATCGACTACTTCTCGACGGCGCTCCTGTCCCAGCTCACGATCTCTGGCACGACCATGCAGTCCGCGGACTTCGTGAACCTGCCGACGGACTACTCGACGAGCCGGTACCTGCCGTTGGTGCTGCATGACGACAGCCTCGGCGTGTACGAGGTCGTCTGGGTGACGGGGCACACGTCGTTGTCGAACACCGTCACCATCGCTCGCGGTAAGGAGGGTTCGAGCCCGCAGCCGTGGGCGGCTGGCTCGCGGATCGAGTGTGCGCCGTCGCAGTACGACCGGACCGTCGTTCGGGCGGCTGCTTCCCTGCCCTCGGATCCGTGGATCGGGATGCGGGTGGAACGCTCCGACACGAAAGACGTCGTGCAGTGGACGGGAAACCAGTGGGCGCCGGCGGCCGGCTTGGGTATCGCGTCCGACCAGGGTCCCAACATGCATGCGATCCAGCCGCCGGACGGCGCGGTGTTCACCATCCGCGCCGGCACTGCGGGCGGCACTACGGACGCTTCGGGCAAGTTGCCGTGTACGTTCCGCACGCCGTTTCCCAACGGGTGTCTCGGCATCGCTCCGGTGTCGACGTTCTTCAACGCCAGCGGCATCCTCATCGTGTCAGCGGTGCGCACGACCGGCGCGGACGTGAGCTTCCTGAAGGGCGACGGCAGTCGGCTGGCGAGCGCGACGGCGTCCTACGCCTATGTCGCGTTCGGCTGGTGACCGGTGGCAAGGGTTCCGCCCGGCTGGGCCCGCGGCGCCTACGCTGCGCGCGGTAGCGGCGCCGCCCGCCCGCCGGGCCAGCAGACCATCCCCCCGCCCATCCCCGGTGGCACCGCGTCGTGGACCTACCAGCCCAACCGGACGCTCATGTGGACGGTCCGCGGCTGGGCCGGCCGCATGTCGCCAATCAACTACCCCGGCGGCGGCGTCAGCATCCGCCCCATCGCCGAGCGCGGCGTCATGCGCGTCACGGCCTGGTGGCCGGACGCCACCGCCCTGGCCCTGATCCGGATCGAAGAAGACGGGACGATGTACCCGGTCCGCGGCGCCGACTCCGTCACGGTGTCCGGCACGACCCGCAGGAACCTGTGCCAGAACCCGTCGTTCGAAGCAGGGATCAACGGCACCGTGCCCGACGCCGGCTCGCCGACACTGAGCAACCCCACCACGGGCGCGGCGCGCGGCACTGCCTACCTGCTCGCCACCGTCGCCGCGGCCGGCAGTTGCGGCGTCCTGGTGCCGACGACCTTGAGCCCGGGTTCCGACCTGACTGTCGGGCTCGACCTGAAGCTCTCGGCCGTGGCCTCCTCGGTCACCGTGGTGGCGAACTGGTCCGACGCCAACGGCTCCGCTCTCGTCGCCGCGACCGCGGCGCTGTCGGCGGACGACATCAACCGCAGTGTCGCTACGTGGGGGCGGCAGGTTCTGCACCTGCCGATCCCGCCCGGCGGCGCCACCGGCACGGTGAAGGTCGTCGCCGCCGGGCTGCCCGCAGGCGGTTCGATGGGTCTCGACGGGGTGGTCATCGAGCGCGGCTACACCGACGCGTCCTTTTTCGACGGTGACACTTACGGCGCGACGTGGCTGGGCACGAGCGCGTTGTCCAGCTCGGTGCTGGCGCCGCTGGCCACCATCGACGACGGCGAGTGCCCCGTCGATCAGCCCGTGCGGTACAAGCTGGTCAACGCCGGCCGGACCGGCGGCAGCATGACCTCCGACCCGGCGACGCTGAGCTCGGGTGGCCGCGTGTGGCTGACGCACCCGTCCGATCCCGGCAACCCCGTGGAGATCTTCGTCGAGGCCCGGCCGCGGCGGGGCCGCAAGGCCAACCAGGCAGTGTTCCAGGCGATCGACGACCCGCTGCCGATCACCGTGGCGCCGCGCCGCCGTTCTGGCTGGCAGTCCACAGACGACATCAGCCTGTGGACGTTCGACGAGGCCGGCACCGAGCAGCTCTGGGCGCTGCTCGACGACAACCGGCCGATGCTGTTCCGCGCGGCCGCTGACCTCAACTACGGGTCCAGCGTGTGGAAATCGTTCGGCGACATGGCCGAAGACCCGGACGGCACTGCGGTCTGGCAGAAGTACCTGAAGATCAGCGGCTCGTGGACCGAGGTCGCGGCGCCGGCGGTGTAGGCGGGAGGGGGCGCGGCGATGTGGTCGCTGAGCAACGAGGCAGTCAAGGAGCTGGGCGCGAGCCACACGATGGACGTCAAGGCCGTCGTGAGCTCCCCCTACACCGGCACCCGCGAAGTCCCGGTGCTCGACGGCGGCGTCGACGTCGACTCCGGCAGCCAGGTCCGCCGCACGGCCACGCTCGTCACGGACCCGCGCGAGTGGCCCGGTGACCCGACAGCGCTGCTGACGCCGTTCGGCTCGACCTGTGCGCTGTACCGCGGGATCGTGATCCCCGGGCAGGACGAGCCGGAGTGGGTGCCGCTCGGAGTGTTCGCCCTCGACAAGACCGGGCGGAGCCGCTCGGCGGAGAGCCGCAGCGCGGTCACGGTGAAGCTGGTCGACCCGTCGCAGCGGGTTGCCGAGGATCGCTTCGACGCGCCGACCCAGACCCTGCCTGGCGCCACCTACGTCTCCGAAATCACCCGGTTTATCCGTGGCACCCTCGGCGCGGGTTACCCGGTCATCGACCTCACGGGCAACACGAGCGTCGCACCGGTGATGGACATCGAGAAGGAACGCTGGGGCGACGGTGTCGAGAAGCTGGCTGACGCGATCAGCGCCGAGGTGTTCTTCGACCAGATTGGGCAGGCGATCATCCGGCCGCAACCCACGCTGTCGGACCCGCCCGTGTGGTACGCCCGCACTGGGCGCTCCGGAAACGTTCTGACCACTGACGAAGAGTGGAACCGGGACAACGTCTACAACCGGTGGGTCGTCACCGGCACCCGCTCCGATGGCACGACACCCGTGCGGGCGGTCGCCACCGACGACGACCCGGCCTCGCCGACCTACATCGGCGGTCCGTTCGGCAAGAAGACCCGGTACTACAGCACGCCGCTGATCACGACCAGCGACCAGGCGGAAGCCGCGGCCGCGGCGTTCCTGTCCAAGTCGCAAGGTCTGTCCTGCACCGTCGATTTCAGCCTCGTCGTCAACCCGGCGCTCGACGGCGGTGATGTCATCGAGCTCGCCGATGCCGACCTCGGCCGCGGCGTGCACATCCTCGACAGCGTCTCCATCCCGCTGACCGCCGCAGGCGCGCTGACCACGAAGACGCGGTCGCTGCTCCTGCCCGCGGAGTCCTGAAAGGACACAGCCATGGCACTGGGTGAGGCGGTCGCCGCCGAGATCGACGACCGGTTCCGCGCGCTGCGCAAGGCAGGCACCGTCTCGGCGATCAGCGGGATCAAGCTCTGGGTGCTCGTCGACGGCGGATCGATGCTGCTGCCCAAGTACCGCCACGTGTCGGCGGTCGTGGGGGACGAGGTCGACGTCGACACCTCGCGCGCCGGCGCGTGGGTCGTCGTGGGGGTGTTGGGTTGATCCGGCGACGTTCCCGATTCCCGCTGCCGCCGTGGAGCGGCGCAGCGATCGCACGCTCGCCTGACGGCTTGCAGCGACAGATCGAGGTGATGCCGAGTACGAGGGGGTCACGTGCTGCTCGCTGCCGACGAGGTCGATCCGACCGCGGGACCGCCCTGGCTGGCGATCCTCCTTGGGGTTCTCACTCTGATCGGCGTTCTGATCACGGCCTACGCGCCGGTCCTGCTCGAGCGAATCAAGCAGCGGCGGGGAAAAGCGCCCGCGAGGCCCGACGAGCCGCCAGCGTTGCCGGCGGCGCCGGTGGTGCAGCGAACGGATCAGGCACTCGACTTGGTCAGTGACGCGATGGCGGATGCGCGCCGCGAGAGAGACGAAGCGCAGGACGACAACCGCCGGCTGCTCAAGGACAACACGAAGCTCATGCAGGAGAACGCGGCCCTGAAAGGGCTGGTGTACCGGCTGGATCCGACGTGGGACGGGGAAATCCGTGGACGATCACCGAACTGAGGACGCTCTCGGACAGGTCCGGGACGGCGTGCACGAGCTCGCCGACACCGCCCCCAGGGAGGCCCGCCGTGCCGCGCGCGCCGAGGTGAAGACCGAGCTGCGGAAGTTCTGGCCCCGCATCATCATCGCGGTGACCGCGGTCGTCGTGCTGATCGTCCTCGTCGGCGGCTGGTCGGTCGCGACGCTCTACGTTCGGCAGGCCGCGAGCGAATCCGCGATCACCTCGCTGCGGCAGCAGGCCGACACCGCGAAGGCGGCCGGCGAGAAAGCGAACACGGAGCTGCAGGCGCGCGGCCAGCCGACCGTGCCGATCCCGAACCCGGGCACCGCGCCGGACTCCGACGTGATCGTGCAGTCCGCAGCCGCGCGGGTCCTCGCGTCGTTGTCGGGCCGGTACGTCACCTTCTCCGAACTCGGCGGCGGCATAGCGCAGTACTTCGCGGCGAACCCGATCACCCCTGCCGGGCCGACGCCGATGCAGATCTTCGCCTCGCTCGCCGCCTACTTCGCCGCGAACCCGCCACCGGCCGGGCCGCAGGGCCTGCAGGGCGAAGCGGGCCAGCCGGGCGCGCAAGGGGAGAAGGGCGAGAAGGGCGAGAAGGGGGACAAGGGCGACCCGCCGACCGTCGACGAGATCCAGGCCGCCTTCGTCTCCTACCTGCACGACCACCCCGACGCCCTCTGCCCGAACGGCGGGAGCTTCGCACAGATCCGCGTGCAGCTGGCCGATGGCGGTGCCGCCGACACCTGGCAGTGCGTCGTCGCCACCTACCCAGCACCCAGCACCACGGCGGACCCGCCTTCTGACACACCCACCCCGACCGGAGGCTGACCTATGGCAACCGTTCTCGACTACTCCACCGGCCGCCCGAGCGGCGCGGCGGTAGCCGACGAGGGGCACGCCGGCGTCGTGCGCTACATCGGCACGCCCGGCCGCCCGAAGAACCTCACCCGAGCCGAGTACCAGGACATGGCCGCGCACGGCCGCGGCGTCGCGCTCGTCTACGAAAACCACGGCGGAGACGCCGCCGGCGGCCGCTCCGCCGGCGTGCTGGCCGCGCAGACCGCGCGCGCGGACGCCGACGCCTGCGGGTTCCCGCGCGACCGCCCGATCTACTTTGCGGTCGACTCGGACCAGGTGAGCCAGGCGCAGTTCGCCGCCGTCATGGCCTACCTCGACGGCGTCGCGTCGGTGCTCGGCGCCGCCCAGGTCGGCGTCTACGGCGAGTACGACGTGATCGAGCAGGCCGTCGGCCCGCACGCCCGTTACGGCTGGCAGACCGCGGCGTGGTCCAAGGGCAAGAAGTCCAGCAAGGCCGCGCTGTACCAGAAGATCGGCACCGTCGTCGTGGGCGGCGTCGAGTGCGACGAATCCGACGTGCTGGCCGCCGACTGGGGCCAGCACAACTACACCGCCCCCGTGGCGCACAACGAGGAGGACGACGACGTGAGCAGCGACGTGATCATCGGCACCGGCACCGGTGCGGACCAGCCGTGGCAGGACCTGGTGGTCCCGGTCAACGGCCACCAGTACTTGCGGATCGCCAGCACGTACCAGCAGGACGTGATCGTCGAGGGCATCTCGATGGTCGACGACACCCCGGGTGGGAAGGGCACGCACGGCGTCACCGTCCAGACGGGCGGCGAGGTTGACGCAGACCGGCCGGGCCCGTGGAACCTCGCCGGCGCCGACAAGGCGTTCGCGAACTACTCGCACGTCGTCGCCCGGGTGAAGGCCCCGGCTGGCGCGAAGGTGAAGGCGTGGATCAATGACCGTCCCTGAGCAGACAACGACCGCGGCCACCGAACCCGTCGCGATCGCCGAGGGGGTGCGCGCGCTGCTCGTCGCGATCGTCGCCACCGGGTGGGTCGTCATCCCCGACACCACGATCAACATCGTCGTCTCGGTCGTCGGGTTCGCGATCTCCGTCGTGTCCACGATCCTCGCGCGCCGCAAGGTGGTCCCGCTCGCGAAGCTCGGCCCCGACGGCGTTCCCGTCATCACCGTCGTCCCGCCGGCGCCCGACGCCCCGAAGGAGAGCTGACCCGTGGCGACCCCGTACCGGCAGTTCCTGAAGAAGGTGCTGAACAAGGAGATCGACCTCGACAGTGACACCCTGCGGGCGACGCTGCACACCGCCAGCTACGTGCCCGACCTGACCGCGCACGACTACGTCGACGACCTGACCAACGAGCTGGCCACCGGCGGCGGCTACACCGCCGGCGGGGTCGCGCTCACCGGCGTCGCCGTCACCGTCACCGCGGCCAACTCGTGGGCCACCGTCGCCGCGGTGTCCACGGCCTACACCGTCGGGAAGATCGTGCGGCCCTCGGCCGGTAACGGGTTCGTGTACCGCGCGGTCACGGCCGGCACGTCTGGGGCGAGCGCGCCGGTCTGGCCCACCGTGATCGGCCAGACCGTCACCGACGGCGGCGTGGTGTGGGAGTGCTTCGGTGCCGCGGTGCTCGCGGTCGACTGGGACGACCCGACCTGGCCGGCGCCGTTCACCGCGGGCCCGTTCCGGTACCTCGTCGTGCACGACCACACCCCGGCCACCGACGCGACCCGGCCGCTGGTGTCCCTCACCGACTTCGGGACCAACCAGACCGGCGGCAGCGGCCCGTTCTCCTCGGCACTCGACCCGGCCGGCGCGTTCGTCATCGGCCTCGCGTAGCGGCGGAAGGGCGGGGCGATGTCGTTCCGATTCGGCGCCGACGGCACTGGCGACTCCCGGGTCAGCCGCGCCGGCGGCGCCCTCGACCCGCAGGCGGCCGGTGGGTGGACCGTCTGCGGCTGGTTCTACCTCAGCGCCGACCGCAACGACTTCTCCACGATGTTCCGCTGCCACGCAGGCTCCGGCAGCACCACCCGGCTGACGCTGGCCACGAAGACCGACGGCACCACACCGGCCGTGTTCACCCCCGGGAACACGGCCGGCGTGGCCGCCGTCGACGCCTTCACCGTCGACAGCTGGCTGTTCATCGCCGTCGTCCAGTCCGGCACCACCGCGACGATCTACACGTGCGCACCCGGCGGCACGATGCACAGCGCGAGCGGCACCTCCTCTGGAGGGTCCGCGCCGGACGGATACACCATCGGTGGCCGCTCCTCGTCGGACGCATCCGAGTGGTTCAACGGCCGCGGCCGATGCGTCCGGCAGTGGGCCACCACCCTCACCCCGACCGAGCTCGCCGCCGAACGCGACTCGCTCACCGCCGCGGTGAAGGCCGGCGCCTACAGCGACCACCCGCTCGCCACCGGCACCGACTTGTCCGACGCCTCGCCCAACAACCGCACCCTCACCGTGGGCGCGGCCGCCGGCACCTCCGAAGCCGACCCGCCCATCGGCACCGCGGTCGCCGACACCCTCGCCAGCCTGCGGGTGGGCGTCCTGCCGGAAACCCCCCGCGTCGGCCTCACCCGGTCGGACGCGCCCGGGGCGGCCCAGCTCGCCGCGCTCGCCGAGACGCCCGCGGTCGGCCTCAGCCTCCCCGACACCCCGGCCGCCGCGCGGGCCACCAGCCTGGCCGAGTCCGCCGCGGCCGGCATCACCCAGCCGGACGTACCCGGCCATGCGCGCGTCGCGCCGCTCGCCGAGCAGCCGACCAGCAGCGTCGTGATCCTCGACGTCATCAGCCACCTGCGCGGGGCCGTGCTGCCGGAGACCCCGAGCATGGGCATCGCGCCACAGGACGACGCCGGCGCGCTCCGCGCTGTCCCGCTCCCGGCCGTCCTCGCGCCGGCCAGCCTCGCCGTGCCCGACGTGCTCGGCGCGCTCCGGGTGACGGGCGTGCCGGACACCCCCACCGGCACGGCGCCCACCGTGCCGCGCGACGTCACGGTCACCGCAACCGTCCTGCCCAGCCGCCACCGCGCGGCGCTGCTTCCATCCCGCTGGACCGCCCAGGAGGCGCGATGAAAGAGCAGTCCGCCCTCTCCACCGACCGCGTCGAGGTCCAGATCACCGCCACCGCCCCGGACGGCACGGAGATCGACATCGACGCTCTGCCCGTCGACCTCGCGATCATCCCCGCCGAGCAGCAGCGCGACCCGGTCGAAGGCGATTGGGCACCGGCCGAGCACCTCCGGCCCGGTGTTGTCGGCCTGCTCGTTGGTCCCTACGGCGACACCACGCGCGTCCTCGACCGCGGCGACTATCAGGTCTGGCACCGCGTCACCTGCAGCCCGGAGCGCATCGTCGCGTCCGCCGGCAAACTCCGCATCACCTGACTAGGAGGACCTCGTGACAGCACTTGGCGACCACGCGATCTACGAGCTCGCGTACCAAGGGATCACCGGCACCGACGCCACCAACATCACCACGATCGTCGGCACGTTCGCCGACTACACAGACCCCGACGAGCGCGCCCAGATCCTCGTCAAGGTCCAGACCCTGCTGCAGTTCAAACCGCTGAGCCCGCTCACCAGCGAGCCGGCCCAGTGGATCGACCGATCCGACCTCTCCGGCGAGCGCGAGCTCTGGCAGTCCAAACGCGACCCCGACGCCTGGTCCCACGACGGCGGAGTGACGTACTACATGCAGTCCCAGACCGGCTCGACCTACGAATCGGCCACCGCCCCGTAGCCCACAAGGACTCAGCCGCAAAGAAGCCCCCGCGCTCCCGCCACTTGTGGCGGGAGCGCGGGGGCTTCTTTGCGGCCTCAGGACTTGGTGAGTTGGCTCGGCGGCTGCCCAATGGGAACCCGCTTCAGCGTTACGGTCGCGCCGACGTAGCCCGGCGCGGAATCTCCCTCGTGCTTGATCGTGGGAAGATCGAATCCGCACGGCGTTGAAGTGAGCTCGGCATCGCGCTGACCGACGAACTTTCCGTCGGAATCGGTTACCTCACACACCAACTTCGTGGGTGTGGCATCGGCAGCGTCCCCGCTCCCGGGCAAGGTGAGCGCCAAAGTGACGGCGACGCCGGCAGCGACCAGGATTCCGAGGATCGTGAGCACGAATGTTCGTCGCGAGATTGTCACGGTGACTCCTCCTGGGGCGCTAGATCGTCTGCCCTCTGTACTCGTGTTGATCACGTTGGCCGTTACAACAACCCTGGCGACGCCGGGCGGGTCCGGCGACCCGAGGGGGGAGGGTGGGCGCCGGACCCGCGCCCGAACCGTACCGGTGGCGCTGTCTGCGTGCACCGCAGCAACGCGTTCAGGGACGCACGCACGTGTACAGGCCCACCCACTGCCATCCGGACGGGCAACCCGGTTGGGGGAAGGCGATGCAGCAGTACACGACGAACCCCACGAGCAGCACCGCTGTGGGCAAGCCGTAGCGCAGCCACCACCGGGTCAAGCACGGCCGCGTCTCGCAGTGCGGCCATTCGCCTTCCCACTGCGTGGTGCCATGCTCGCACGTCGGTTGGAATCGGCCACGTTTCTCATTCGCCGCGTATCGGTGGGCCGGTGCCGCCTCACTGGCGCGGGCGTGTTCCGTAGCCCTCCTTGTCAGCAGTGGCACGGCGGCCCGCAGATGATGCAGAACGCGGAACCGTTGCTGTGTAAGCAACTGTGGTCATAGCCGAGAAGCCAGCGGATCAAGCCGCGCAGACGGTTCACGTCGGACTCCGTTTCTGGGTGATAGGCGGTGCCTCGCGGGGTGGCCGGTGGCTCCGCGAACACCGGGCCCCGCGAGGCGAACCACCGCGCAGCAGGGGGATCTGCGCGTGGCCTCCCGTCGCACGCCCTGGTGCAGACCTCGGGGGGTTGGGCTGCGACGCGTGACGGAAGTTGATACCCCGGCCGCCGTGCCCGCTCGGGGACAAGCGCAGCGGCCAGGAGTGAACGGCCGACGAAACAACTGGGGATGATCCGCCTGCCCATCGAGGCGGTCTGGAACCCGGCCGCCGCGCCAGCCCGAAGCAAGCGCGGCAGCCGGGAGATCAAGGGATGGGGTAGTGGTAGTGCTCGCACTGATCGGCGTTGCCACCGTTGCGGTAAACGGTTTTGCAGAACTGGCAGGTTCGGGCCGACAGCTGCCAGGCGGTGTAGTTCGCGATCTCGTGCGGCTCCGCGCGTTGGTGCGCCAAGGACGGCAGCGGCGTCGCTTTCGTGATCCCCGGGCCGGTCATCGCCACTTCTCCGGAAGCTCGTGTGGGCGGCCGCCCTTCGGCCAGTAGGCGCGCACGATCCGCAGGGCCGCCTCGTACTGCTCCTCCGTCGGCACTTCGCCGCACTCGAGCGGGGTCGCGATGATCGCGAAGTCGTCGTCGATCGACCTGACCTCGCCGCGGCGGGGCCTCGGCGACAGCACGCCGAGGGACCGTCGGTACCCGCAGCGCCGAATCAACTCACGCCGCTGCGCGCCTGACGGCCGGTGGCGGACTGAGGAGCGCATCACGCACCTCCCAGGTGCTCGACCAGGTCGGCGAGAGACGCTCGCAGGTTCGCGATCAGCCGACCGCCTGTGCTTTCCGCGCCGTCGATCCGAAGTACCGCGGACGGCCCATCGCCGATCGCCAGCCCGACCGCGTCTTCGCCTTGCGCCGTCTTCGTGAGTCCGGTGGTTACCTGGACCGGCCGGCCCGCAGTGTCGGATGTTTGTACGGCTCGCTCTTTCCGCCATCCCCGTTCCACGGGACTGAGCATCGGTCACGCGCGAGCATGGAGCAATAGAATCCATAGAATTCTTGCGCAAGTACATCCGAATGGACGGTAGTTTGATCACTCTCGGTAGCTGAAATCGGCCACTCTTGCCACCGGTGGGCGCTGCCTGCGCGGTGATCAGTCGTGGAATTCTGTAGATTCCACGAAACGCACCACGGAGGACACCGATGGAGCTCACGCACCTGTACTCGACCTCGAAAAACGGCGGTTGCCCCGAGCTGTACGAGACCGACCGGGGTACCTACGTCGTTCAGGGGACGCGCATCACCGACCCGCAGGCGCTCGCCGCGCTGCGCAAGCGCGGCTTCCCGGATCACGAGACCGCGGTTGAGGTCCCGAAGGGTCTGCTCGACTTCCTCAAGGGCGGCGCGTGACCCGCCGACTGCTGAACGCCGACGACGAGTTCGCCGCACTGCTGCAGTCGGTGCGGCGCTCGTCGTGGCGGTGGGAATGCCAGGGCGAATACGCCGTCGACCTCCCCGAGGTCGAGCGGTGGCGCGCCGGGTTGCCCGCCGAAGAGACCGAGGACGACCGCGCGTGGCTGGCCCACCTGCGGAGGTTGCGCGCCGACGGTATCCCGTTCCAGCGCGTGCGGATGTTCACCGAGCCGCTCAATGACTACCTCGCGTGGATGCGAGAAGCGATCGGTCCCAACGTCGCCGCCGGCGAGGACGTGCGCTGGCTCGCCGAGTCGACGGCCCGTGCGCATGGCCTGCCGGGCTACGACTTCTACCTGCTCGACGACGAACGGGTCGCGATTCTCGAGTTCACCGATGCGAAGGTGCTCACCGGTGTGCTCGTTGACGATGACCCCGCCGTGCTCGACGAGCACCGCGCCTGGCGCGCCACGGCGTGGCCCATCGCGATCCCGCACGCGGAATACGTCACGATAGCCCTGTGATCGAGCGCGAACTCCAGATCTTCGCCAGCGAGCTGCGGCGTCTGCGCCTCGCGGCCGACTTCAGGACTGGCAAGGAGTTCGCTGCTGCCATCGGCTGGATCGCTTCCAAGGTCTCGCGGATCGAGAACGCGCGCACTCTCCCCTCGGATGATGACCTCGTTACGTGGCTGAACAGCGTCCGGGCCGACGAGGAGACCTCGACGCGGCTGCGCGACCAGCTCGTCGACATCAGGGTCGAACGCGACCGCTGGAAGCAGCAACTGCGTCACGGGCACTCTGACCGCCAGCGCGACGAGGCGATCGCCGAGCGCGACGCCACGCGCATCGTGTCAGTGGAGCTGTTCCTGGTGAATGGTCTGGTCCAGATCCCGGCGTACGCCCGGTCGGTGTTCGAGCTCGCCGCTGGCATGCACGCCACCCCGGCCGACACTGACGCCGCGGTGCGCGAGCGCATTCAGCGCCAGGACGTGCTCTACGACCCCAGTAAGCGGATCGAGGTCCTCATTGGAGAGTCCGCGCTGCGGTACCCGATCGCGACCGTCCCGGTCCTGCGCGCGCAGATCGACCGGTTGCTCAACCTGATCGGCCTCGCGCATGTGCGGCTCGGCATTGTGCCGCTCGACGCACTCCAGCCGACGATCACCATGCACGGCTTCACCATCCACGACGACACCGTGATCGTGGAGATCAACCACGCCGAGCTCACCGTGACCGACGCGGACGACGTCGCGCTGTACAACGACATCGTCGACCGGTTGTGGGACGTCGCCGCCGAGGGCGAGGATGCGCGTGCGGTGTTGATGCGTGTGCAGAGAGCCATTTACCCGTCCGGGTAACGGTTCGGACTCGGCTGTTCCCCGTGCTGCTTTGGCTCGTGCATCTGGCGTAGCTGTCGTCGCCGTTCGGCTCAGCACGTGGTGGGCTGTGTACGGTGCGCGGTCCGTCCACTCTGCACTCTCGATGCCGGCGTGCTGTGGCACCCGGGCCGTGGTCTGGGTTCGGATCGTCGACCCTGCGACGCGTGCGTCGTGTGGAGAGCTGAATCGAAAGTGGACCGTAAAAGGACCATTCGCGCTGGTTGGCTCGGCTGGGCCTGGTCAGAAGTGGCTCTGACCAGGCCCAGCGTGCCCCCGGCAGGACTCGAACCTGCGACCTAGAGATTAGAAGGCTCTTGCTCTATCCAGCTGAGCTACGAGGGCCCGGGTCGACGACGGTTGCCGATCTCCAGCACCGGCAGCTTAGTCGTCGCCATCCTCTCGATCGTTCGACACCGTCGAATCGTTTCAGGTCTCGTTCGCCGGATTCGCCGGATGCCACGCCCCTGCCCGGTCCCCGCGCGGGTGATCTTGGTCGTCGCCACGGGGACACGCCGGCGGCGCGTTCACCAGGGGTTCATCGGGCACTCCGGGCTCGCTCGCGGCCGTTGCCCGCCCACGACATCCCGCCCGAATGGGTGGGATCGCCACGACTCCTCGGCAGGGCCTCGGCCGGGCGGGGAGAGGGGTGGTTTCGGCAGGTCGGTGGACGGGGGTCGGGGTGCACGGGGAGCTCCTCGCGGGGTCGGGGCCGGGACTTCGGCCAGACGTGATGAATGGGTGGTTGATCGGCGCGCCGGGCTGGCGCGCTGCGACGGTTGCTGCGGGTCGAAACCGATCAGGGCGATCGGCCGCAGCCGGAGCGGATCTGGCCCGGCGGTGCGCGGGGAGAGCGGCTGGAACCGGGTTAAGGCCCCGTGGGCGCGCTGGACACGGGGAAGGTGGCGCGCCCACGGGGGTGGGGCCGCTCGGGGGACGGCCCCGGGGGCCGGCGATCGGTGTGGCGGCGCGGTGGGGGCCGCGGGATGACCGATCAGCCGGTCCCGGTCGGGTGGTCGAGGTGATGGCAGGTCAGCGGCACGGTGGTGTGCGTGCTGTCGGGCCTGGTGGGCAGGGTTCGGCGTCTCCGGCGAGGGCAAGGCAGGGCGCCGCAGGGTGAGATCGCTGGTTGGAAGTGCCCTGTGGTGACCCGCCAGGTGAACTGCCTTTGGTGGACTCGCTGGTTGCGAAGCCCTGGAGGGGATCGAGGCCGGTGGGCGTATGGGCGCGACGGGGCGGGGTGTTGGTTGGGCGAGCCGTGTGGTGGCTGGTTGGGTGAGCTGTCTGGGGTGGGGTCGCTGGTTGCGAAGTCCCGGAGGAGATCAAGGTCGGTGGGCGTGCGGGCTTAGCGGGGTGGGGTCGCTGGTTCGGAGTGCCGTGTGGTGGCTGGTTGGGTGAGCTGTCTGGGGTGGGGTCGCTGGTTGCGAAGTCCCGGAGGAGATCAAGGTCGGCGGGCACGCCGGCGCCGCGGAGTGGGTCGATGGGTTGGAGCGCGCTGCGGTCCACCCGCCGGGTGAACCGACCGGGGTGGGTTCGCTGGTTGCGAAGCCCTGGAGGGGATGGAGGCCGGTGGGCGTATGGGCGCGCCGGGGTGGGGTTGTTGGCTGGGAGTGCCGTGTGGTGGCTGTCTGGGGTGGGTTGGCTGGTTGCGAAGTCCCCGAGGGGATGAAGGCCGGTCAGCGTGCGGGCACCATGGAGTGAGGTCGCTGGTTGGGAGTGCGCTGCGGTCACCCGCCGGGGGAGCTGCCCGCGGTGGGCTTGCTGGTTGCGAAGCCGCAGGGAGTGCGAGTCCGGTGGGGCACGGGTGCGGTGGGGTGAGGTTGTTGGTTGGGCGCGCGTCGCGGTGGACGAGTCGGGTGGGCCGGCCCGGGGTGGGCTCGCTGGTTGCGAAGCCCCGGAGGAGAGCAAGCGCGGTGAAGTCGCCCCGGGGAGATCTCGTTGGTGAGGGCGCTGCGGAGTTGGCAAGTCGGGTGGCTGTGCCATGGGTGAGGCGCCCGGCGGTCAGCGAGCAGAGAGCGTTCGCCGTGCGGCGACCGGATGAGGGCGCACCCGGGTGGCAAGCGTGGGGCGGTGGGGCGCCCCGGGGTGGCAAGCGGGGGTCGTGGCACCCCGGGGCGCGGTGGGGCGTCAGTTCCAGATTTTGATGGCGCGGACCACGAAGGGGGATTGCGGAACGTAAGTGCCGCCACCCGGATAGGTGGTGAAGTCTCCCTCGGTCGTGCATTCTTCGCTTTGGTAGATGGTGACGTCGCGGGTCAGGCGGTTGACGAAGGAATGGCCTTCGAATCCCTCGGGCAGGGGAATGCAGTCTTCGGGATTGGCGGTGCGGAGGTCGTAGTGCTGAGTGGTGCCGGAGTAGCTTTCGGTGGTCCAGAGGCACAGTTCGCCGACGGTGCAGGACGGGTCCGGAGTGGCGGAGGCGTGGGCAGAAGGCGCAGTGAAAGCTGCCTGCGACGAAGGAACAGCAGAAGCCGCAGAAGGTGCAGCAGGAGTCGCGGAAGGCGCAGCAGAAGTCGCGGAAGGCGCAGCAGTAGCCACCCCCGTCCCGGCCAGCAAACCCGCCGTTGCCAGCAGGAGTACGCGGGGCAGGCGCGGCAGGCCGGGCAGGCGGGACGGCGTGGTGGGCCGGCCGGAGTGGCCGGGGAACGTGGGCAGCTTCGGCAGCAGGCGTCGGAACATCGTGGGAACTCCCCCCTCGGTGGCGGCCGGAGGGGCCGCCGTGGAATGTGTGAGTTCCACGATGGCGGGTGGGGGTGGGTTTGTCTGCCCGCATTCCTACGTCTGTGGACAAGTAGTATTCCGTCGCTCGAACGGCGCGAGTTGTCCACAGATCGGTGAACGGTATTGCTAAACCTCGGCCGTGCTGTTTCGGCGGATCAACGACACCGGGAGCACCACCGGCGGAGGCGGATTGTCGCCGGCCAGCAGGTGCAGGATCAGCTCGCCCGCGGTGCGGCCCTTGCCGGCGAGATCCTGGCGGACGGTGGTGAGCGGCGGCTCCGCCCAGGCGGCCTGCGGGGTGTCGTCGAAGCCGACCACGGAGACGTCGTCCGGCACCCGCAGGCCCAGCTGCCGGGCGGCGGCGACGGCGGCCAAGGCGAGCTGGTCGGACATGCACAGCAGCGCCGTCGGGCGGGGCGTGCCGGTGAGGAGCTCCGCGGCGCTCGCCCGGGCGGTGTCCGCCGACAGCCACGGCGCCTCGGCCACGGCGACGTCGGTCACGCCGGCCGTGGACAGCGTCGACAGGTAGCCCGCCAGGCGCTCGCGCGTGCCGTGGAACGAGCTCGCCCGCGCGGACTCCAGGCCGGAGGGGCCGTCGGGCGACAGCCGGGGCGCGGACAGGATCGCGAACCGCCGGTGCCCCAGCTCCAGCAGGTGCCGCGCCGCCAGGGCGGCCCCGCCGCGGTCGTCGCAGCCGACGCGGGCCGTGTCGGGCAGCAGGGGCTGGTCGATGACCACGAGCGGCAAACCGCGGTCGTGCACGGCCTCCAGCGCGGGGCTGCCGTCGGCCAGTGAGTAGGCCACGGCGATGTCGGCCTGCGCCGCCAGCACGCGCTCGGCCGCCGGCCCGCCGTGCGCTTCGCCGCCGGGCAACAGCAGCAGCGCGTGGCCGGTCGGCTCCACGGCCTTCGCGAGCGCGTCGAGCGTGATCGACAAGGCCGGGTCCGAGAACGCCGCCGACAGCGACGCGTCGAGCAGGAACGCGATCGCGCCCGTCCGGCTCGTGGCGAGGCTGCGCGCGGTCGGGTTCGGGCCGGGGTAGCCCAGCTCCTTGGCCGCGCGCAGCACCTGCTCCCGCAGCTGCGCGGACAGCTGGTCAGGCCGGTTGTAGGCGTTCGAGACGGTCGCGCGGGACACCCCGACCGCCTCGGCGACGTCGTCCAGCGTCGGACGCCGGCGCCGGGTGCTCGTCATCGGCGGAGCATAGCGCGGCCTTGCCTTGCTGAAGCGCTTAAGTCATTCTGGGCCAAGGACTCCCGGCAGAGAGGCGGCGGAGGATGCGCGATCGGACGGCGGTGTTCGCGGTCTTCGCGCTCAACGGGGCCGCCCTCGGTTCGTGGGCCCCGCGCACGCCTGCCATCGCCGCGCACGTGCATGCCGCGCCCGGCGTCTTCGGGCTTGCGCTGCTCGGCGCGAGCGTCGGGATGCTGTGTGCCGCACCGGTTTCCGGCCGGATCACCGAACGCGTGGGTGCCCGCGCGGCCGTCGCGGGCAGCACCGTGGTGGCCGCCGTCGCGCTCGCCCTCGTCGGGTTCGCGCCGAACGTGCCGTTGCTCGCCGGTGCCCTGTTCGTGCTCGGCGCGGGCGTGGGGTCCCTCGACGTCGCCATGAACATCGCGGGCGTCGCCGTCGAGCGTCGCACCGGCCGCGCCGTGATGCCGACGCTGCACGCCGGATTCAGCTTCGGTGCGCTCGGCGGCTCCCTGCTCGCGGGCCTGGCCGCGGGCCACGGCTGGTCGCCCGCGCGGCACCTCTCCGTGGCCGCCGTCACCGCCCTCGTCGTGCTCGTCGTCGTGGTCAAAGCGGTGCCGGGGGTCCGGCCGCCGAAGGAGACCACACCGCCGCAACGCGGGAAAGCGCCGATCCGCCGGCCCGCCCTGTGGCTGCTGGCGGCCGTCGCCTTGTGCTCGGCGATCGCCGAGGGCGCGAGCTCCGACTGGTCGGCCCTGCTCATGGTCACCGTCCACGGCGTCGGCCAAGGTGCCGCGGCGCTGGCCTACTCCGGGTTCTCGCTCGCCATGGCGCTGGCCCGGCTCGGCGGCGCGTGGAGCCAGGAACGCTTCGGCGCAACGCGTTCGCTCGCCGTCGGCGCGGGCGTCGCGGCGATCGGCCTCGTCTGCACCGCCGTGTTCACCCCGGCCGCCTTCGCGTACGTCGGCTTCGCGCTGGCCGGCGCCGGACTCGCCGCGGCGTTCCCACTGGCGCTGAGCCTGGCCGGCAGCGCCGGCAAACGCGCCGACGGGGGAGGCGGCGAACGCGAGCTGGCGTTCGTCAGCACCATCGCCTACTCCGGCTTCCTCGCCGGTCCGCCGATGATCGGCGGCATCGCGCAGGCGACGTCCTACTCCGTGTCGTTCGTGGTCGTCGGCCTCATCGCGGCGCTGATCGTGCCGGCTGCCCTCGTCGCGGCCCGCGCGCGGCGGCGCGAGGACCTAGCCCTGGGTCTCCCCGTCCGGTGACTCGCGCCACTGCCCGAACGGCCGGTCGAGCGACCACTTGTCCCCGTCGTGCTCCAGCACGCGGTACTCGCACGTGCGCAGGTTCGACAGCGACTCGAACAGGTCCACGCTCCAGCCGAACAGCCGGCGGCACAGCAACCGCAGCGTGAGGCCGTGGGAGACGACCAGCACGCTGCGGGGGTGAGTTCCGCCACTGTGCAGCAGCTCGGCGAGGAAACCGGCCACGCGGTCGTCCACATCGGCACCCGACTCGCCGAAGGGCAGCCGGTAGAAGAAGTGGCCGAACTCGTGCCGCCGCTGCCGCTGCACCTCCTGGTCCTGCGGGTCCTGGAGGTTGCCCCAGTCCTGCTCGCGCAGCCTCGGTTCCTGCACCACGCGGTCGCAGTCGCTTTCGATGTCCAGCAGCCGCAGCGTCTCGCGTGTACGCAGGTAGGGGCTCACATACACGGCAGGGCGCTCGCCGCGTAGCAGTTCCTTGATCTCCGGCCCCGTCGCGGCGGCCTCCGCCCGGCCCTTTTCCGTCAGCGGGATCGCGTGGTCCGGGATCCGGGTGTACGCGAGTTGGTCGACGCTCCCGAGGGACTCGGCGTGACGCAGCAGGATGATCCGCACGAAACCATCATGCCTGGCCGCACCCCCGTGCCGCGGAAAACGAGACCGGCCTAATCTCGAACGGTGAGCACCGACGCAGTGACGAAACCCGAACCGGCAGCGCGACGCAGGACCAGTGTGCTGCCGCTGCTCTCGGTGGGCGTGGTGCTCGCCGCCGTCGTCGCGGTCGGGCTCGTGGCGCTCACCGGCGGCGCCGGCTACCTGATCACCGGTCTGCCCGACCCGGGGCTGGTCACGCGCTACGGCATCACGGTCGTCCGGGTGCTCGCCGAAGCCGCGTCCGTGATCTGCGTCGGCGCGCTGCTGCTGGCCGCGTTCCTGGTGCCGCCGCAGAAGTCCGGCACGCTCGGGCCCGAGGGCTACGCCGCCGTGCGCGCGGCCGGCATCGCCGCCTGGGTGTGGTTCGCCTCGTCGCTGCTGTCGGTGGCCTTCACCGCGGCCGACGGCGCCGGCAAGCCGTTCCTGGAAGTCCTTTCACCCCAAACGCTCCTGGACCTCGTCGACGCGATCGAGCAGCCCAAGGCGTGGCTGTGGACGGCGCTCATCGCGGTGCTGCTCGCGCTCGGCTGCCGGCTCGTGCTCACGTGGGGCTGGACGGCCGTGCTGTTCTTCGTGGCGGTCGCGGGCCTGGTGCCCGTCGCCGTCACCGGGCACTCCGCGAGCGGCGGCTCGCACGACATGGCCACCAACAGCCTGCTGTTCCACCTGATCGCGGCCGCCCTGTGGGTCGGCGGCCTCGTGGCGCTGCTCGCGCTCGGCTGGCGCCGGGGCGCACACCTGTCGCTGGCCGCCCGGCGGTTCTCCAAGCTGGCCCTGGTCTGCTGGGTCGTGATGGCGATCTCCGGCGTGATCAACGCGCTGGTGCGCATCAACCTCGGCGACCTGTTCACCACCGACTACGGCCTGCTCGTGGTCGCCAAGGTCGTCGCGTTGCTGCTGCTCGGCGTCTTCGGGCACCAGCAGCGCCAGCGCGGCGTGCGCGACCTCGTCGACGGCAAGGGCGGCGGCCAGCTGCTGCGGCTGGCGGCCGTCGAGGTGCTGATCATGTTCGTGACGCTCGGAATCGCGTCCGGCCTCGCCCGCACGCCACCTCCGGCCGACGCGGTCACGCAGCCCTCCACCACCGAACTGCTGATCGGCTACAACCTCGACGGCGCGCCCACCTTCTGGCGCCTGCTCACCGACTGGCGCTTCGACCTGATCTACGGCACGGCCGCGATCGTGCTGGCCGGGCTCTACCTCGCCGGCGTGCGGCGGCTGCGCAAGCGCGGCGACTCGTGGCCCACGGGCCGGATCGTCGCGTGGCTCGCCGGCTGCCTGGTGCTCCTGATCGCCACGTCGTCGGGCATCGGCCGCTACTCGCCGGCGATGTTCAGCGTGCACATGGGCACGCACATGCTGCTGTCGATGGTCGTGCCCGTGCTGCTGGTGCTGGGCGGGCCCGTGACGCTCGCGCTGCGCGCCCTGCCGGCCGCCGGTGCCGGCGCGCCTCCGGGGCCGCGGGAGTGGCTCCTGGCGGCCGTGCACTCGCCCGTGTCGCGGTTCCTGACGCACCCGATCGTCGCGCTGCTGTTGTTCGTGGGCTCGTTCTACGCGCTGTACTTCTCCGGCCTGTTCGACGCCGCGCTGAACTACCACTGGGCGCACCTGGCGATGAACGCCCACTTCCTGCTCGCCGGCTACGTCTTCTACTGGCCGGTGATCGGCGTCGACCCGGCGCCGCGCAAGATCCCGCCGGTCGGGCGGCTCGGGATGATGTTCGCCGCCATGCCGTTCCACGCGTTCTTCGGCGTGATCCTGATGAACATGCAGGCCGTGATCGGCCAGGAGTTCTACACGTCACTGCGCCTGCCGTGGGTCGGCGACCTGCTCACCGACCAGCGCCTCGGCGGCGGCATCGCGTGGGCCGCGGGCGAGGTGCCCGTGCTGCTGGTGCTGATCGCGCTGCTGGTGCAGTGGGCGCGCGCCGACGAGCGCGAAGCCAAGCGCAAGGACCGCCGCGAGGAGACCACCGGCGGCGAAGAGCTGGCCGCCTACAACGCGATGCTCAAGAACCTGGCCGACGGCAAACGGGCGGAATGACCACGCGGATGATGTCGTCCGCGTGATGTGGGCATGACCCTCGGTAGCGCGGTGGTGACCGCCGTCAGGGCGCGGATCGGGCCACTCTACGATCGATGGCATGGCCGAGTTCATCTACACCATGAAGAAGGTGCGCAAGACCGTCGGGGACAAGGTCATCCTCGACGACGTCAGCACCGCGTTCTACCCCGGCGCCAAGATCGGCGTGGTGGGGCCGAACGGTGCCGGTAAGTCCACCGTTCTCAAGATCATGGCGGGGATCGAGCAGGCCAGCAACGGCGAGGCGTTCCTGCAGCCGGGTGCCACCGTCGGCATCCTCATGCAGGAGCCGGAGCTGGACGAGACGAAGACCGTCCGCCAGAACGTCGAAGAGGGCCTCGGCGAGACCAAGCAGAAGCTCGACCGCTACAACGAGATCGCCGAGCTCATGGCGACCGACTACAGCGACGAGCTCATGGAGGAGATGGGCCAGCTCCAGGAGGACCTCGACCACGCCGACGCGTGGGAGCTCGACTCCACGGTCGAGCAGGCCATGGACGCCCTGCGCTGCCCGCCGCCGGACGAGCCCGTGACCCACCTCTCCGGTGGTGAGCGCCGTCGTGTCGCGCTGTGCAAGCTGTTGCTGTCCGCCCCCGACCTGCTGCTGCTCGACGAGCCCACCAACCACCTGGACGCCGAAAGCGTGCTGTGGCTGGAGCAGTTCCTCTCGAAGTACGCCGGCGCCGTGCTGGCCGTGACCCACGACCGGTACTTCCTGGACAACGTGGCCGAGTGGATCATGGAGCTCGACCGCGGCCGCGTCGTCGGCTACGAGGGCAACTACTCCACCTACCTGGAGAAGAAGCGCGAGCGCCTCGAGGTCCAGGGCAAGAAGGACGCGAAGCTCGCCAAGCGCCTCAAGACCGAGCTCGAATGGGTGCGGTCCAACGCCAAGGCCCGCCAGACGAAGTCCCGCTCGCGCCTCGACCGCTACGAGGAGATGGCGGCGGAGGCCGACAAGCACCGCAAGCTCGACTTCGAGGAGATCCAGATCCCGCCGGGCCCGCGCCTGGGCAGTGTCGTGGTCGAGGTCGAGAAGCTGCGCAAGGGCTTCGACGACCGCGTGCTCATCGACGGCCTGTCGTTCGACCTGCCGCGCAACGGCATCGTCGGCGTGATCGGCCCCAACGGCGTCGGCAAGACCACGCTGTTCAAGACGATCGTGGGGCTCGAGGAGCCGGACGCCGGCACGGTCAAGATCGGCGAGACGGTCAAGCTGTCCTATGTGGACCAGAACCGCGCCGGCATCGACCCGAAGAAGACGGTGTGGGAGGTCGTGTCGGACAAGCTCGACTACATCCACGTCGGGCAGACCGAAATGCCTTCGCGCGCGTACGTGAGCGCGTTCGGCTTCAAGGGTCCGGACCAGCAAAAGCCCGCGGGTGTGCTCTCCGGTGGTGAGCGCAACCGGCTGAACCTGGCGATGACGCTCAAGCAGGGCGGAAACCTGATCCTGCTGGACGAGCCGACCAACGACCTGGACGTGGAAACGCTGGGGTCGCTGGAGAACGCGCTGGAGCAGTTCCCGGGATGCGCCGTGGTCATCTCCCACGACCGGTGGTTCCTCGACCGGGTCGCCACGCACATCCTGGCCTGGGAAGGCACGGACGAAGACCCCGCGAAGTGGTTCTGGTTCGAGGGCAACTTCGAGGGCTACGAGAAGAACAAGATCGAGCGCCTCGGCGCCGAAGCGGCGCGGCCGCACCGGGTCACCCATCGCAAGCTGAAGCGCGACTGACGCCGGGGGCGGGAGTGGAAGCCAGCAGGCACAACCGGTCGAGCTCGCCCGCACCCGCGGGCGGGCGGCTCGCTGCTGCCGGCGGGGCGACCCTCTCCGACCTCGGGCGGCTGATCGAGCGGGCGGACGCGCTGCACCTGCGCGCGCCCGAGCTCGCCTTGGTGCTCGGCGAGCGCGCGGCCGCGCTCGCCGAGGCCGCGGGCGCGGACGAGCAGTGGATCCGCGCCGAGAGCCTCGTGGTCGCGGCGCGCGTGCGCCTCGGCGGTCGCACGTCGACCGTCGGGCGCGCCGTCGCCGCCCTGCGGGCCGCGGAGCACGCCGGGTACACCGACACGGCCGCGCGGCTGCGGATCGACCTGGCCCTGTGCGCGCGTAGCCTCGGCACACCGTTGACCGGGCTTGCGGCGCTGCGGCCCGTGCTGTCGGAGCCGGCGGTTTCGGCCGTGCACCGCGCCGAAGCGCTGTGCCACCTGGTGGGCTGCCTCGCGCAGTTCGGCCGCAAGCCGGAGCTCGACCGCGTGCTCGTCGAGGCCGACAAGCTGGTGGTCGCCGACGAGTCGCTCGACGCCGACACCCGGCTGCTCGTGCGGGCGTTGCTGCGCAACGGAGCCGCGGCCCACCGGCGCCGCCACGGTGACCTCACCGCGGCCGCCGACGCCGCCCGCACCGGCCTCGGGTTCCTCGAGAAGCTCGACAACCCGGCCGACGACGGCGGTCTCGTGCGCGTGCGGCTCGTGCTGCAGCTCGTGAGCACGCTGCTCGACCGCGGCGACACCGACATGGCGTACGACATCGCCGAACCCATGCTGAACGAGCCCGTGCGCGCGGCGGGTGTCGCGCCCACGGCGTGGCTGCGGCTGGCCGTCGCGACGCGGATCCACCTGCCCGCCGGTGCCGGCGACGCCGCGTCCGAGCTGGTGCGCGAAGCCGTGGCGAGCACGGACCGCCACGGGCTGTCCGCGATCACCGCGCGGCTGTGGCTGGAGCTGGGGCAGATCGAGGAACGGTTCGGCAGCGCCGAGGAAGCCATCGCGTGCCTGCACCGCTCGCGCGCGGCGGAACACGTCCACTCGCGGGCTCGCCGCCAGGCGTGCGGGCTGCTCGCGGGCGAGTTCGGCGCCGGCACGGTGGCGCCGCTGGACCTCGACGACGTGATCGCGCGGTCGGCGCCGCAGGGTGGCCGTCCGGTGCCGATGGCCGTGGAGCCCCCGGTGCGCGACGTCGAGACGACGGCGCTGATCCGGGCGATCCCCGCCGAGCCGGCTGCCCCGGAACCGGTCGCCGCGAAACCAGTCGCCGCGAAGCCGGTCGCCGCGAAGCCGGCCGTGGCGAAGGCTCAGCGTCCGGAAGCCCAGCCGCAGAAGGAAACCCGGTCGCGGACGGAAACCCCGGCGCGTGCGGAAGCACCACCGCGGCCGGCCGCTCCGGCGGAGACGACGTACGTGCGCGCGGCCGGTTCGGTGCCGGAGAAGCCCGTTCGCAAGCCGGAGAAATCCGGGTCGAAGACGCCGACGTGGTCGTTCGGGCGAGCGGCCGCGGAGTCGGAGGCCGAGCGGACGTCGGTGATCCCGGTGATCCGCGACGAGCCGGAGCCCGTGGCGCCTGTCGAACCGAGCGAACAGGTCGCCCGCTTCACGCTGTCGGCGCCGCGCGCCGAGGCTCCGGACCGCCCGCGCGTCGCCGAGCCGCCCGCAGCGCCGGCCAAGCGGCCCGTGAACGGGTCGCACCCGGCTTCCCGCCAGGCTCCCGCGGAGACGGGCCGCCGGGCGGCACCCGAGCCGCCGGCGGCGTTGCCGGGCTGGGTGAAGCCGTTCAAGAAGCCCGGAGCCGTGCCGGCTCCGAAGCCGGAGCCCGTCGCCGAGGTCGTCCGCGAAGAGCCGGCCCCGCCGATCCCGGCCGTGGCCGAGGACCTGCCGCGCCTGGCGCTGCCGGACCTTTCGGACATCCTGCCCGAGCTGCCGATGGCCCCCGCACCCGCGGACGAACCCGCCGCGCCGCTGTGGGAGAGCGACGAGTGGGCCCGCGAGGAACGTGCCCGCCGCGACGAGATCTCGCGCGGCCGCAAGACCCGGCACGATGCGGAACACGGTTCTGTCGCCGCGCGCTCCGTGCTGGACCGCCTCGGGATCTCCGCGGGCGGCGGTGGCGGTCGCCGGCGAGCGGACGAGGCCGGTGCGCGCGAGGAAACCGCGCGCACGGAGGAGCCCGAGGCCGTCTCCGACGTGACGGACCCGCCGTGGAAGCGCGAGACGCCGGACCTGGCACCGGCGCCGCGGGACGAAGAGGTGTCCGAGGAAGCCGTGGACCCGTGGCTGCCGCGGCTGCGGATGCCGCCGGCGCTGGATCCGCTCGAGGACTTCGACTCGTGGACGCCGACGTCGCAGCCCTTCCCGGAGAGCTACGCGCGGGCGATCGCCGAGGACGAGCCGCCGCCGGACGCCGGGCTGGCCGAGCTGCTGGCCCGCGCGCTGGCCGAGCACCAGGCGGGAACGGCGAGCGCCGCCGCGCTGGTGAAGCGGCTGGGCTCCGAAGACGACAAGAAGCGCCGTCCGGTCAACGGGCACGCTTCGGGAGAGCGCAAGCGCAACGGCGACTGAGGCCGTCGCCGAAGCCCCAGCGCGGACAACACCCCCCTTCGCCGTACCCGAAAACCGGTGAGCTCCAGCGGGTTTGCCGACGCCGGCTTCGGGGCACCTCCACCTTGGACCGCCCCTGTACGGTCGCCCGTCCGGGCGGTTTCGGTGTGGGAATCCTCGCAGTGCCGGAAGGCAACCTTTTCCGGTTTGGCCGCGGGCTTCCGTGCGGCCGCGCGCGGACTGAACCGATCACGAACCCGGTCCGGCACCACCGGACACCCCGGGTGACCGCGGGGCGTGCCCGGGGCCAAGGGATTCCCCCCTGAACGGGGTATCACCCGACTCCCGGGTAGCTGAACCGATCAACGCCGAAAGTCCTCGTCCTGTAAGGCAAACGTAAGTCTGGACAACTCCTGGTCTTTGTCACGGGTCCGGCGGGGTCGGATTAGTGTGGGGGAGTCCGCCACGTTGTGGTGACGGACGCGTCTCGATCTCGAAACTGGAGAGTTGCCTCACATGAGCTCGACGGGAGTCTCGTCCCCGCCCGGAACAGATGTCGGTGCCGAGGTCGGCGCGTTGCGTCGCTCGGCCAGCCCGGAGCAGCTCCGGGACGAGCTGATCGACGCCGCGGCGGCGTTGGCGCCCGAGATCGGTGACCTGATCCGCCTGTACTACCGCCACATCCCGGCCGAGGAGATCGTCGGCGACGACCCCGTGGCGCTCGTCGGCGCGGTGCGCTCGCACCTGCAGCTGGCCAAGCAGCGCATGCCGGGACGCCCGGCGGTCCGGCTGCTCAACCCCACCGCGGCGCAGGACGGCTGGACCCGTGAGGCCACCGTCGTGCAGGTGGTCACCGACGACATGCCCTACCTCGTCGACAGCGTGGCGGCCGAGTTCGCGCGCGACGGCGTGCAGGTGCACCGCATCGTCCACCCGATCGTCGTGGTTAGCCGCGACGTCACGGGCGAGCTCGCGGGCCTGCACCCCGACGCCGACCCGGCGAACCCGCCGGCGATGTCGGCGGCCGAGTCGTGGATGTACCTGGAGATCGACCTCGTCACGGACCCGAACCGCGCCCGCGAGCTGGACAACCGGCTGGCCTCGGTGCTGGGTGACGTCCGCGAGGTCGTCGAGGACGCCGACAAGATGGCGCAGACGGCGTGCTCCGTGGCGGAGTCGCTGGAGCAGCACCCGCCGAAGCTGCCCGACCCTTCGCAGGTGGAAGAGGGCGCCCGCCTGCTGCGCTGGCTCGCGGACGGCCACTTCACCTTCCTCGGCTACCGCCGCTACGAGCTGGTCGAGAACCCGCACCCCGACTCCGACGAGCCGGCCCTGCGCGCGGTCCTCGCGTCCGGCCTCGGTGTGCTGCGCCAGGACAGCCTCGCCGCCCGCAGCCTCACCGCGGGCCCGGACGACTACGCCAGCGCGCTGTCCCCGACGCTGCTGGTGCTCACGCAGGCCAGCGCCCCCTCGACCGTGCACCGTCCGGTGTACCCGTACTACGTCGGCGTGAAGACGTTCGACGACGAGGGCACCGTGACCGGCGAGCACCGGTTCCTCGGCATGTTCACCACCACGGCGCTGCACGAGAACGTGCTCGACATCCCCGTGGTGTGCAAGCGCGTGCGCGAGGTCATCCACCGCGCCGGCTTCCCGATGGAGTCGTTCTCCGGCCAGCGCATGCTGGAGGTGCTGCAGAACTGGCCGCGCGCCGACCTGTTCTCCGCTGACACGGATTCGCTCTACGCCACCACCACCGGCGCCATCACGCTGTCGGACCGCCGCCGGCTGCGGCTGTTCCTGCGCCGCGACCCGTACGGCCGCTTCTACTCCTGCCTGGTCTACCTGCCGCGCGACCGCTACACGACGCGTTCGCGGCTGGCGATGCAGAAGGTGCTGCTGGAGGAGCTGGAAGGCACGCAGCTCGAATACAGCGCGCGCATCGGCGAGACCGTGCTCGCGCAGGTGCACTTCATCGTGCACACCGACCCTGCGCACCGGATCGAGCCCGACACGCTGCGGATCCAGGAACGCCTCAACACCGTCGTGCGCAGCTGGGACGACCGCATGGTCGAGGCGATCCTCGCCGAGCGGCGCGAGCGCGCGGGCGATGGCCAGCCGATCGGCGTGATGGGCGAGGAGTCCGCCGTCGACCAGGGCCAGCGCTTCGCCGCGGTGTTCCCCGAGGGCTACAAGGAGGACTTCACCGCCGACGAGGCGCTCGCCGACCTGCGCAAGCTCGACACGCTGGCCGACGAGGGCGACCTGGCGCTGTCGTTCTACCTGCCCGCCGACGCCGAGCCGGGCGAGCGCCGCTTCAAGCTCTACCTGCGCGGCGAAGGCGTGACGCTGTCGAAGGTCCTGCCGCTGCTGCAGGCGATGGGCGTCGAGGTCGTCGACGAGCGGCCGTACGAGCTGTTCCGCGAAGACGGCGGCGCCAGCTGGATCTACGACTTCGGCCTGCGCATCTCGGCGAAGTACCTCGACGAGAGCAGCACCGTCGCCCTCGACGCGCTGCGCGATCGGTTCCAGGACGCGTTCCACGCGGCGTGGCGCGGCGACGCGGAGGTCGACGGCTTCAACGGCCTCGTGCTGCGCGCCGGCCTCACCTGGCGCCAGGCTGCGGTGCTGCGCGCGTACTCGCGTTACCTGCAGCAGGCCCGCAGCCCGTTTTCCCAGGAATACATCCAGAACACGGTGCTCAAGCACACCGAAGTGGCCATGCGGCTGCTGAACCTGTTCGAGACGCGCTGCGACCCGCAACTGTCCGATGTGGACCGCAAGACGCGCGAGGACTCGCTCGTCGGCGAGATCACCGCGATGATCGACGAGGTCACGAGCCTCGACGAGGACCGCATCCTGCGCCGCCTCATGGCCGTGATCAACGCGACGCTGCGCACGAACTACCACGTGACCGGCGCGGACGGCGCCACGCGGCCGTACCTCGCGATCAAGCTCGACCCGAGCGGCGTGCCGGAGCTGCCGGAGCCGCGGCCGAAGTTCGAGATCTTCGTGTACTCGCCGCGCGTGGAAGGGGTGCACCTGCGCTTCGGCGAGGTCGCGCGCGGCGGCCTGCGCTGGTCCGACCGGCGCGAGGACTTCCGCACGGAGGTGCTCGGCCTGGTCAAGGCGCAGGCGGTGAAGAACGCCGTGATCGTGCCCGTGGGCGCGAAGGGCGGCTTCGTCGTGAAGCGCCCGCCGGCTCCCACCGGGGACGCGAGCCTCGACCGCGACGCGCAGCTCACCGAGGGCATCGCGTGCTACCGCATGTTCATCTCGGGCCTGCTCGACCTGACGGACAACCGCGTCGAGGGCAAGACCGTGCCCGCGCCGGGCGTGGTGCGCCACGACGCCGACGACAGCTACCTCGTCGTCGCGGCCGACAAGGGCACCGCGAAGTTCTCCGACATCGCCAACGAGGTCTCGGGCCAGTACGGCTTCTGGCTCGGCGACGCGTTCGCCTCCGGCGGCTCGGTCGGCTACGACCACAAGGCCATGGGCATCACCGCCAAGGGCGCGTGGGAGAGCGTGAAACGCCACTTCCGCGAGCTGGGCAAGGACACCCAGACCGAGGACTTCACCACCGTCGGCATCGGCGACATGATGGGCGACGTCTTCGGGAACGGCATGCTGCTGAGCGAGCACATCCGCCTGGTGGCCGCGTTCAACCACATGCACGTGTTCCTCGACCCGAACCCGGACGCCGCGTCGTCGTTCGCCGAGCGGCGCCGGCTGTTCGACCTGCCGCGCAGCTCGTGGGACGACTACGACCGCTCGCTCATCAGCGAGGGCGGCGGCATCTACCCGCGTTCGGCCAAGACGGTCCCGATCAGCCCGCAGGTGCGCGAGGCGCTGGGCATCGACGAGGGCATCACGCACCTGCCGCCGATGGAGCTCATCCAGGCGATCCTGCTGGCGCCGGTCGAGCTGCTGTGGAACGGCGGCATCGGCACGTACGTCAAGGCGGAGACCGAGACCCACGGCGACGCGGGCGACAAGGCCAACGACGCGATCCGCGTCAACGGCAACCAGCTGCGCGTGAAGGTCGTGGGCGAAGGCGGCAACCTCGGCCTGACCCAGCTCGGCCGGATCGAGTTCGCCCGCTCCGGTGGCAAGATCAACACCGACGCGCTCGACAACTCGGCCGGGGTGGACTGCTCCGACCACGAGGTCAACATCAAGATCCTGCTCGACCACCTCGTGGCGACCGGGGACCTCGAGCACACGCGGCGCAATTCGCTGCTGGAGGAGATGACCGACGAGGTCTCCGACCTGGTGCTGACCGACAACTACCGGCAGAACGCGGTGCTCGGCGTGAGCCGGGCGCACGCCGGTCCGATGGTGTCGGTGCACGCGCGGCAGGTGTCGTCGCTCGTCGCGAAGGGCGCGTTCGACCGCAAGCTGGAAGCCCTGCCGACGTCCTCGGAGTTCCGCGCGCTGGAGAAGGCGGGCGAAGGCCTGTCGTCGCCGGAGCTCGCGACACTGCTGGCCCACGTGAAGCTCGACCTCAAGGACGAGCTGCTGGCCAGTGAGCTGGTCGACTCGGAGGTGTTCACGCGCCGGCTGCCCGAGTACTTCCCGAAGCCGCTGCGGGAGCAGTTCTCCGACGCGATCACGCAGCACCCGCTGCGCCGTCAGATCATCACCACGCTCGTGACCAACGAGCTGGTGGACGGCGGCGGCATCTCGTTCGTCTTCCGCCTCATGGAGGAGATGAACGCGACGGCCACCGACGCGGTGCGCGCGTACGCCGTGGTCACCCACGTCTACGACCTGCCGAAGCTGTGGGCCGAGATCGACGGGCTCGACAACGTGGTGCCCACCGCGGTCGCCGACGCGATGGTGCTGGAGACGCGCCGGCTGCTCGACCGCGCCGCCCGCTGGTTCCTCACCAACCGCCCGCAGCCGCTGGCGCCGCTGGCCGAGATCAACCGCTTCGGCCCCGTGGTCGGGGAGCTCGGCCCGAAGCTGGGCGACCTGCTGCGCGGCCGCGAGCTGGAGTCCGTGGAGGAGCACGCCGGCAGGCTCGTGGCCGACGGCGTGCCCGCCGACCTCGCCCGCCGCGTGGCGCTGCTGCTGCACAGCTACGGCCTGCTCGACGTGGTCGAGGTCGCCGAGCTGGCCGAGCAGCAGGTGGGGCTCGACGCGCTGCACAGCCCGGCCGACACCGCCGAGCTGTACTACGCGCTCTCGGACCACCTGGACATCGACAAGATGCTCACCGAGATCAGCAAGCTCGAACGCGGCAACCGCTGGCACGCCCTCGCGCGTCTCTCGCTGCGCGACGACGTCTACGGCTCGCTGCGCGCCATCACGCTCGACGCGCTGCGCCACAGCGACCTGGACGTGGCAACCGACGCGAAGATCTCGCAGTGGGAGAAGACCAACGCGTCGCGGCTGTCGCGCGCCCGCGTGGCGCTGGACGAGATCACCCGCTCCGGGCGCCTCGACCTCGCGACGCTGTCGGTGGCGGCGCGCCAGATCAGGAGCACGGTGCGGTGACCTACGTTTCGCACGTCCGGCCGCGCTGGTCGGACATGGACGTCTACGGGCACGTCAACCACGCCAACATGGTGACGCTCCTGGAGGAGGCGCGGATCCCGGTGCTGTTCGGCGACGCGGTGAAAGCCGGCCTCACCGAGCTGCCCAAGGGCGTGGTCGTGGTGAAGCTCGGCGTGCACTACCGCGCGCCGATCGTCGTCACGCCCGAGACGTCGGTGCGGGTGGACATCACGCTCACCGAGGTCAAGTCGGCCACCATCACGCTGGCCTACGTCGTGCACACCGGGCCCGAGGAGTCGGACCCGGTGGCGGTGACCGCGGAGACCGTGCTGGCGCCGTACGACACCGTCAAGCTGCGGCCGCGGCGCCTTTCCCCCGAGGAGACCGAGTTCCTCAAGAAGGTGTTCGCCGATGCCTGAGCTGCGCATCCCCGACGCGGGCGACCGCGACACGCTCGGCGCGTTCGTCGCCCGCGCGGTGCGGCTCGACGGCAACACCGCCGTGCGGCTGCGCAACCGCGCTTCCGGCGACGGCGGCGTTGTCGAAGCGTGGACGGCCACGCCGTTCGAGGTCCTCGCCACCCGCGCGGTGGCGGGGACCGTGACCCCGGCCGACATCACCGTGTCGGGCAACGAGCTGCTGGCGGCCCTCACGGTCGCCGGCGGCGAGGTCATGGACCCCGGACCCGCGCGCGACCTGCTCTGGCACGCGGAGCTGCCCGCGCCGGGCCGCTGGCAGCTCGTGGACGACCTGCCGGTCGGCGTGGTGTCCGACCTGGCCGACCGCGGCGTCACGCTGGCCCGCGACAACGTCGGCCCGCACGGCACGCCGCCGGCGTCGCTGATGGACCAGGCCGTGCTCACGGTCACCGGCGGCGAGCTCGAGGTGAAGGTGCAGCTGCGCTGTTTGTTCGCCTTGTCCGGTATGGGGCTGTTCGACTCGTCGATCGACGGCGACGTCGTCCGCGTGACGGCCACGGACTCGTGGCTACGGCTGGATGCCCGATATGGGGCGGTGCTGAAGCGCAGGCACGCGTTGTTGCCCCTTCTGTTCTGAACTGATCTTCGCCATTCCCGGGACGAGCCTCGCCATTCCGCGGGGCTCGTTCCGGTCACATTGTCTGTTCGCTTTGTCTGGAATAAGCGCGCGGAAGGCACGCGCCATTGCCCGTTCGCTTCTGATTTCCTTGCGATTCCCTTGCGGCCGTGGTGCTTTCCCGGCGGCGGTGCGAGGGTGGGGACATGACCGACCCCGACGGTGACCCGACGGCGGATTTCCTCGCCGGCGTACGGGCCGAGCAGACACCGTGGCGCACCGACCGCCCGGTGGCTGCCGAGGGGCCCGAGCAGACGGGCCAAACCGTGCGCCCCGGGCGTTTTTCGCGGGTCGGCCGAGCCGTGGGTGAGGCTGCGCCGTATGTGCAAGCCGCATTGTTCGCGGCGTGGATCGCCACGTCAGTGGCCGAGTCCGGCGACGGTTCGGGCGGAATGAACGGAGGCCAGAACGGTTAGGTGGTCCCGTGGACCGAAACTCCGGGTAGAGTCGGTGCCGGATGAGCCGCCGATGTCCGATTCGGCGCGACCTCGAACACCGCACCGCCGGTTGTCGTGGCTTATTGCGCGCACGCGGTCCGCAGGCCGTTTCCGCCCGCCAGAGCCGAATTGCCGACGGTGGAGGGGAGACCCATGCTCCTGTCCGGTCCCGATCGTCTGACAACCGAAGCCGTACACGAAGACCCACTGGTGCTGAGACGCGCGCTGGTCGGCTACGTACACGCGGTGGCCGAAGCCGTGGACGTCTCCGCGGAGGGGACGTCGTGCGAGGTTGCCGACACAGTCACCGCCTATGTGGCGCTGAGCCGCCGCTCGCCGCGTTACCCCGGCCGTGACCTGATGTTGCTCTGGAACTCCCGGCAGGGCTGGACGCTTTCCGTGGAGACGAGGCCGGCCGAGGCGCCCCTCGTCGTCGCGCGCCTGGGCGGAGACGTCGTCCCGGAGCCCGCCCTCGTGGGCCGGTTCGTCGCCGAGGTCGTCTCGGCCCCCGGCAACAGCTCGTGGACCACGCCGCCCAGCCGTGCCGCCGCCGATCGGGGCGAGCTGGCGGCTCGGCTGGAACGACGTGTCCGTCCCGTCGTCAGGCGGTCTTGAGCTTTCGCGCCAGCCGCTCCGGGCGGGGCCAGCGAACCTGAGACGCCCAGTTCAGCTTCTCGAACAGCCAGATGAGCCGAGCCGAGGTGTCCAGCTGGCCCCGGCCCACGCCGTGGCGGGCGCCGGTCGGGTCGGCGTGGTGGGAGTTGTGCCACGACTCGCCGAACGACAGGATCGCCAGCGGCCAGAAGTTGGCCGAACGGTCCCGCGCCTCGAAGGGGCGCTCACCGATCATGTGGCACAGCGAGTTCACCGACCACGTCACGTGGTGCAGCGCCGCCACCCGCACGAGCCCGGCCCAGAAGAACGCCGTGAGTGCGCCCCACCAGCTCATCGTGGCGAGGCCGCCGATCAGGGCCGGCGCCAGCAGCGTCACGGCGGTCAGCACGGGGAAGAGGCTGTCGACGCGGCGGATGTCCGGATCGTCCAGCAGGTCCGGGGCGAAGCGGCGCGAGTTGGTCTTGTCGCGGTCGAACAGCCAGCCCATGTGCGCGTGCCAGAAACCCTTGGCCAGCGCGGCGGGCGTCGTGCCGTAGCGCCACGGGGAGTGCGGGTCGCCGTCGCGGTCGGAGTACGCGTGGTGGCGGCGGTGGTCGGCGACCCACGAGATCACGGGGCCCTGCATCGCCATGCTGCCCGCCACGGCGAGTGCGATCCGCAGGCCACGGCGGGCGCGGAACGAGCCGTGGGTGAAGTAGCGGTGGAAGCCGATGGTGATGCCGAGGCCGCTGAGGTAGTAGAAGCCGACGGCGAGGCCGATGTCGAGCCAGCTGAGCCCCCAGCCCCAGGCCAGGGGCACCGCGGCGACGACCGCCAGCAGGGGGAGCACGGCGAACAGCTTCACGAGGAAGGCTTCGGTGCCCGTCTTCTGCCCGGCGAGCATGGGCTCGGGTGCGGGCCGTTCACGGACGGCGGTTGCCGTGCTCGATGAGGTGGGGGCAGGGGAAGGAAGGGTGTCGCGAGGGGTGTCGATGCTGGAACGCTCCTGTCGAGCTGGTCCGATCACTGCACTCTGCAGGACCGAGGCCGGTTCGACGGTGTGCCCGGGCGGCATTGCCGTTGCGGGGGCGCACACCGTTCGTGCGGTCCGACCCCGGAGGGCCGGCCTTGACCTTCTCGGTCAACGAACGGTGCGCCGGCAAGGTTCCCGGCGGATTTCCCGGAACTTCCCCGAGAACGGCCGAAGGGCCGGTGCACGTGGCACCGACCCCTCGGAGAAACCGTTGTGACGTCAGAGAATCGTGACGGCAGTGGCCTGCGGCCCCTTCTGGCCCTGGCCGATCTCGAACTCCACGCGCGCGTTCTCCTCCAGGCTACGGAACCCGTTGCCCTGGATTTCGGAGTAGTGCACGAACACGTCGCCACCGCCGTTGTCCGGCGTGATGAAGCCGAAGCCCTTTTCGGCGTTGAACCACTTCACGGTGCCTTGCGTCATAAATGTCTCCACCACTGAAAACGATCGAGGTACCACTTCGGCACCCGGGTCGAAGACCGACGGTTTGATCTTCCGGTGAGGGAGAACCACTACGCCCGCGCATCTTGCGAGCGTGGCTGCGGGGAGTACCCACCGCACGAACACAAAATATGACCGCGGCCAGTTAACCACGTCCGACGCGGTCGCACCAGCCCACTGATCAGGTGGGCAACCGTGGCCGGAACCAGTCCACACTGTCTGTCCCTTGTGGACTCAAGGCGTGCCGGCGCTGGTGCTGACCAGTGCTTCATTGTGCCCGCGGGTGCACGTCGTGTAGCGTCGGTCACGTCGAGAGAGTTCTTCCGTGCGCCGGCAGCAGAGCCGGCGCCGTCTTCGGCCGACCGCGAGGCCCGAGCCGGCTGCTCGGTCCGGCCGTCGTCCCACCCGTCTTTCGACGACTGCATTTCACAGAGGAGCCTGATGCGCTCGGAACGTCGTCCGCTGTCCCCCGACACCAGTGAGTTCGCCCGAGCCCGCGTCTCCGCGGAGCTGGGCCTGCGCCACCAGCGCGACCAGGCGGCCCGGACCGTCGCCGGCCGTGCCCGCGACGTCGACGACCTGCGTGGCCTGCTGGCCATGCTCGGCCTCGAGGCCGGAGCCCGCGGCTAGCTCCTCCGGATCACCAGGTTCAGACCAGCCACGCCGCCGAGTCCGGCGGCAGCCTGCCGTCCACGAGCGGGGTGCTGGACAACAGCAGCTCGCCGGGCGGCAGGGCGATCGAGCTCGCCGACGTGTTCAGCGCGCAGATCAGCCCGCCCTTGCCGCCGCGGCGGAACGCGAAGCAGCCGGCGGGCGCGCCGTACCACTCCAGCTCGTCGCCGACGCGGAAAGCGGCGTGCGTCTTGCGCAGCTCGACGGCCCGCCGGTACAGCGAGAGTGTGGACGACGCGTCTTCCAGCTGACGTTCCGCTGTCAGCCCGGCCCACTCGGCCGGCATCGGCAGCCACGTGCGCGGGTTGCGCGAGAAGCCGAACGGCGGCAGCGAACCCTCCCACGGCATCGGCACGCGTTCGGGATCCCGGCTGAACTGCGGGCCCTGGCTGCGCGCCCGGGGGTCGGCCATCGCCTCGGGCGGGATCTCGACGTTCGGCAGGCCCAGCTCTTCGCCGTTGTACAGGTAGACCGCACCCGGCAGCGCCAGCTCCACCAGCGCCATGGCCCGCGCGCGCCGCAGCCCGGCCGCGCCGCCGCCGTAGCGGCTCACGGTGCGCCACACGTCGTGGTTGGACAGTGTCCACGTGGCGGGCGCGCCGGCCGCGCGCGGCACGGCCAGCGACCGCTCGATCGACGTGCGCATCGCGTCGGCGTCGAAGTGCGTGAGCACCAGGCGGAAGTTGAACGCCAGGTGCAGCTCGTCGGGCCGCAGGTAGCGCGCGAGGCGTTCCTCGTCGTGCACCCAGATCTCGCCGACGGCCATCGTGTCCGGGTACTCGTCGAGCACCTTGCGGATCATCTGGTGGACCTCGTGCACGCCGTCGTCGTCGAAGCGCGGGTCGAAGTGCTCGCCGCCGCCGAAGCCGGCCGCGCGCGGGTCCATGTCGGGCAGGCCGGGCGGCTTCGCCATGCCGTGGGCCACGTCGATGCGGAAGCCGTCCACGCCGCGGTCGAGCCAGAAGCGCAGCGTGCGCTCGAGGTCGTAGCGCACGTCGGCGTTGGCGTAGTTGAGATCCGGCTGCTGCGGGGCGAACAGGTGCAGGTACCACTGCCCGTCGGGCACGCGCGTCCACGCGGGCCCGCCGAACACGGAAACCCAGTTGTTGGGCGGTTCCGAGCCGTCGGGGCCGCGGCCGTCGCGGAAGACGTAGCGGTCGCGCTCGGCGCTGCCGGGCGCGGCGGCCATCGCGGACTTGAACCACGAGTGCTGGTTGCTGGTGTGGTTCGGGACGATGTCCACGGTCACCTTGATGCCGCGCCTGTGCGCCTCGGTGAGCAGCACGTCGAAGTCGCCGAGCGTGCCGAACATCGGGTCCACGTCGCGCGGGTCGGACACGTCGTAGCCGTGGTCGGCCATGGGGGAGCGGTAGAACGGCGTGAGCCACAGCGCGTCGACGCCGAGCAGCTCCAGGTACCCCAGCCGGCTGCGGATGCCTTCGAGGTCGCCGACCCCGTCGGCGTCGGAGTCTGCGAACGAGCGCACGTAGACCTGGTAGAAGACGGCGTCGGACCACCACGCCGGGCGGGGCCGGCCCTCCGGGGACCGCCGGTGGCCCGCCACCGGGCGTCTCATCAGACGAAGCTGTTCATCATGCTGTGCGCCGCCATCTCGAGGTAGGCCCACAGCTGCTCGCGGTACGGCTCGGGCAGGTTCTCCTCGTCGACGGCCACGCGGATGGCGCGCAGCCACGCGTCACGCTCGATCGGCCCGATCTTGAACGGCGCGTGGCGCATCCGCAGCCGCGGGTGGCCCCGGCGGTCGGAGTAGGTGTGCGGGCCGCCCCAGTACTGGATGAGGAACAGCCGGAAGCGCTCCTCGGCCGGGCCGAGGTCCTCCTCCGGGTACAGCGGGCGCAGGATCTCGTCGGTCGCCACTTCCTGGTAGAAGCGCGCCACGATCCGCCGGAACGTCGGTTCGCCGCCCACGGCCTCGTACAGGTTCGCGGGTTCGGAGCCACTCACAGTCGACACCCCTCCATCTTGCCCTTACCGCGGCTACTTGTCGGCGCCCGGTGCGGACAAGTACCGCCCGAGCGGCGGTTCGAAGCCCGCCTCTTCGAGCGCGGCGAGCAGGTGCGCGCGCAGCGCCCGCTGCACGGCCCACTGCTTGCCGGGCCGCACCTTCACCGTCAGCCGCAGCTGGATGCCCTCCGGTGTGACCTTCTCCACGCCCAGCATCTCCGGCGGCTCCATCACGTTGACGGCCAGCGCCTCGCTCTCGGCGGCCTTCGTGGCCGCCCCCATGAGCACGGTCGTCGCGAGGTCGACGTCGGCGGAGTAGCCCAGCGGCACGTCGACCACGGCCACGGCGAAGCCCTGGCTGGAGTTGCCGACGCGCAGCACCTCGCCGTTGCGCACATACCAGACGGTGCCACCCAGGTCGCGCAGCGTGGTGATGCGCAGGCCCACGGCCTCGACCGTGCCCGTCGCCGGCCCGATGTCCACGACGTCGCCCACGCCGTACTGGTCCTCGATCATCATGAAGATCCCGGACAGGAAGTCGCGCACGAGGTTCTGCGCGCCGAACCCGAGGGCGACGCCGACGATGCCCGCCGACGCGATGATCGGCGCCAGGTCGATGCCCAGCTCACCCAGCACGAGGATGAACGCCAGGCCGTAGATGAGGAACGTGGCCATCGACTTCAGGACCGAGCCGATGGTCGCGGCGCGCTGCCGGCGCCGCTCCACCACGGCCGGGCCGAGCACGTCGGGGGCGCGCTCGCGCAGCGGTCTCAACAGGGCGGGCAGCTTGCCGTTGCCGCCGCGCGGCAGCGTGGTCACGCGGTTGATGACCCGGCGTGTGAGGTACCGCACCACGAACGCGAGGACCAGGATCAGGATGATCCGCAGGGGCTTGGTGACGACCCAGCCCGCCGAACCGGCGAGCCACTCGTTGTGCGTGATCGAAAAGACCTGCGAGCACCACGTGCTGGGGTCGGAGATGCACGCTGGCGGGGCGCTGAGCACGGCGTTCACGGGGTCGAACAGTCCTTCCGTCGCTTCGGTTCACCCAACGGCAAGTGGATGTTGGGTCGCGGGCACGTGACACGTCACGTAACACACGTGCACTTTGGGGCTGATGTGTGGTCGACTATGCCTGCACCGGTGGAGGTGGTCGAGTGCCAGACCGACAACCCGTCCCCCTCGGCGGCGCCGGCCAAGCCATGGCCGAGCAGTCGCCGGAGACGGTCCTGCGCGCCTGTCCGGGAGGTTCCGCACCCGGCGGAACGAACCCGGCCGGGCCGGGGACCCGACCAGGGGGAGTTTCCCGTCCGCCCGGACAGCGTAGAGGCCGGGACCCGGCGACCCCGCCCTGGGGCCGCCGTCGCGTATTGCTGCTGAACGCCACCTTCGAGCCCCTCACCGCGTTGCCCATGCGGCGCGCGGTGGTGCTCGTGATGTGCGGGAAGGCGGAAGTCGTCCACGGCGACCCGGGTGGCGTGGAGCTGCACGCCGCGACCGTGTCGCTGCCCGTTCCGTCCGTGATCCGGCTCAGCACGTACGTGCGTGTGCCGTACCGCGCGAAGGTGCCGCTGACCCGGGCCGGGCTCATGCACCGCGACCGGTACCGCTGCGCCTACTGCGGTGGCCGGGCCGAGACGATCGACCACGTCCTGCCGCGCAGCCGCGGCGGACCGCACAGCTGGACCAACTGCGTGGCCTGCTGCGCCAAGTGCAACCACCGCAAGGCCGACAAGCTCCTCTCGGAGCTGGGCTGGCGCCTGCGCGTGGTGCCGAGGGCGCCCCACGGCCCGCATTGGCGCCTGCTGGCGCACTCCAAGGAGGCCGACCCGTTGTGGCAGCCGTACTTGGGTTCGGCGGCCTGACGGGCCGCTGAGACGTCGGCGCCCCGGCTGCCTGTGCGGCGGCCGGGGCGAGCCGATGAGTCGCTGAGCCCTGCCCGCGCGTGCTCCGCGCGGCGGCTTCCTCTCGCGCGCGCCCTCCGTCCGGGTGCGCGCGTTCTGCTTTCGTCAGGCGGCCAGCGCGAAGTCGGCCTGCGAGGTCACGCGGGTGCCGTTGGTCACGCGCGTGCCGCGGGTGACTCGCGTGCCCCTCGTGACCCGGGTGCCGCACGTGACGCGCGTGCCCCCGGTGACGCGGGTGCCCCGGGTCACACGGGTGCCCCTCGTGACGCGGGTGCCGGCCGTCACGCGGGTGCCGCCGGTGACGCGCGTGCCGCGGGTGACCCGGGTGCCGCGCGTGCCGCGCGTGACTCGCGTGCCCCCGGTGACGCGGGTACCGCGAGTAACCCGAGTACCGCGGGTAACCCTTGTGCCGGACGTCACACGCGTTCCGGTCAGGAATTCGGTCTCGCTGGGTGACGAAATCGGCTCGGTGATCGCCTGAGCGGGGGGCTGGACGCTCTGCATGAGGTGGCCTCCTGGGACCGGTGCGTGACCTGCTGGGGCTGAGGAGCGGACCGCAAGGCCCGTACAGGTGAAAAAGCTACGAGCATTTCAGTGCGCCGACAAGACGGGGGCGACCGGTACGGCCGCCTGTACGTTGAGTTGCAACCTTTCGGCCCGCCCGGCTTCGCCCCAACGTTCCAGCGCGGGCGAGCCAAGCGGCGGACGGACGGTCCCGCACGACGAGCGGTCGCCTTCCGGCGCGGCGCCGCGCGGTGGCCACCAGGGCCATCCGATACGCTCACCGGCGTGAACGTTGTCGAGACGATCCTGGTCTACGCGGTCATCCCCCTGGCCATCTACTTGGTGGTCGGTGCGGCCACCCTGCGGAAGAAGTTCTCGGGGACGCCGCGGTACCGGCCGGGACAGCCGTGGGAGTACCCCGCGATGTGGTGGACCGCCAACCCGGAGGGTGTCGGTGCGGGTCACCACGCCGTCGATCCGGACTCTGTGGTGCCCTCGGGCACCGTGACCGCTGCCGGAGGCGCACGTGGCAAGTGGTGAACTCGCGCACTCGGCCACTGCGGTCGACGTTGCGGAGAAGGACCTGCCCTTTGGTGAGGTGATCACCAACAGCGGCCGCCGTTCGGCGGCCAAGATGTACGAGCCGGCCGAGCCGACCAGCCCGTTCTCGGTGCAGCAGCTCGCTCGCCTGGACGAGGCGCTGACCTTCGCGACGCGCGAGTCCGGCGTCGCCTTCAGCGTGTACCTCGGCGATCTCGGCGAGGACACCCGCGCCGCGGCCGAGAAGCTGCTGGCGTCGACCGAGGACCCGGCCAACGCCGTGGTCCTCGCGGTCTCGCCTGCGCAGCGCGCGATCGAGATCGTGATCGGCGAGCGCTCGCACGTCCGCCTGCCCGACCGCGGTGCCAACCTGGCCGTGGCGAGCATGGTCGCGTCGTTCAAGGAGGGTGACCTGGTCGGTGGCCTCGTCAACGCCCTGCGCATGCTGAGCGACCAGGCCGGGCCGGACCCGAAGCACTGACGTCTTCCTGACGCACCGAAGGGGGCCTCCTCGAGAAGTCGAGGAGGCCCCCTTCGGCGTTTCCGGGTGGGCCGCTCGGGCGTGAGCGGCCCACCGCGGTCAGACCTGGCTGTCGAACTCCCGCGCGGCGAGCGCGCGGACGATGCCGGCGCGACCTTCGGACACGAGCCGGCGCAGCGCGGCCGGGTGCTCGCCCTTGAGCCATTCGTCCGACGCCGCCACCGTGGCGGGCTCGACGGCCCACGACGGGTAGAGCCCGATCACGGTCGGCTGGGCGCGCTCGCTGGAGCGGCGGGCCCACACCTCGTCGATGACCTCGAAGTACCGCGCGACGTAGCTGCCGAGCAGCTGCTTCTGACCCGGGTGCGAGAAGCCCGAGATGAGGGCGTCGCTGACGGCGTTGGGGATCTCGTCGTCGTAGACGGCGCGCTGCCACGCGTCGGCCTTGGCCTCGGCGGTCGGCTGCAGCGCGCGGCACCGCTCGGCGTGCCGGCGGCCCGCGGCCGTGTCGTCCTTGGCCAGCTCGGCCTCGATGTCCGCGGTGCCGGCCTTGCCGTGGGCCACGAGTGCCTGCAGCAGACGCCAGCGCAGGTCGGTGTCCACGGTGAGGCCGGGCAGCGGCGCGGAGCCGTCGAGCCAGCCCGCGACGACACCCAGCGTCGCCTCGTCGAGCACGCCACCGGCCAGCGAGTTCACGAACGCCAGCTGGTGGTCGGACCCGGCCTCGGCGTTCCGGGCGAGCTCCAGCAGCCGCCCGGTGAGCGCCGGCCAGCCCTGCTCGGCGGCCCACTTCTGGTCCGCGTACGAGTTGAGCGCCGTCTGCGCCTGCAGCAGCAGCCGCTGCACCACGCCGACCTCGCTCTCGGCGTGGATGCCGCGCGCCACCAGCGTCACGAAGTCGCGGGCCTTGAGCTCGGCCTCGCGCGTCATCTCCCACGCGGCCGACCAGCACAGCGTGCGGGGCAGCGGCTCGACGATGTCGGCGATCCGGTCGATCAGGGTGGTCAGCGACGCCGGGTCGAGGCGCATCGTGCAGTAGGTGAGGTCGTCGTCGTTGACCAGCACGAGCTTGCCCGCCGGCTTGCCGACGAGCGCGGGCACCTCGGTGCGGTCGCCCGACACGTCCAGCTCCACGCGCTCGGTGCGCACGACCTTGCCCTCGACGTCGTCGTACACGCCCACCGCGACGCGGTGCGTGCGCAGCTCACCGGCGCCCGGCTTGGCGCCCGTCTGCACCACGGCGAACGACGCGAACGTGCCGTCGGCCGCCACCTCGTAGCGCGGGCTGAGCGAGTTGAGGCCGGTCGTCTCGAGCCACTGCGCGCTCCACCACGACAGGTCGCGCCCGGACGCCTCTTCCAGCGCGGCCAGCAGGTCGGCCAGCGTGGCGTTGCCCCACGCGTGCTTTCCGAAGTAGACCTTCAGGCCGTCGAGGAAGTGCTCGATGCCCACGTAGGCCACGAGCTGCTTCAGCACGCTCGCGCCCTTGGCGTAGGTGATGCCGTCGAAGTTCACCTCGACCGCGTGCAGGTCGACGATGTCGGCCGCGATCGGGTGCGTGGAGGGCAGCTGGTCCTGGCGGTAGGCCCACGACTTCTCGATGTTCGCGAAGCTGGTCCACGCGTTCTTGTACTCGGTCGCCTCGGCCTGCGCGAACACGCTCGCGAACGTCGCGAACGACTCGTTGAGCCACAGGTCGTCCCACCAGCGCATGGTGACCAGGTCGCCGAACCACATGTGCGCCATCTCGTGCAGCAGCGTCTCGGCGCGGCGCTCGTAGGCGTAGCGCGTGACGCGGCTGCGGAAGACGTAGTCCTCCAGGAAGGTCACGGCGCCGGCGTTCTCCATCGCGCCCGCGTTGAACTCCGGCACGAACAGCTGGTCGTACTTGGAGAACGGGTAGGGCGTGCCGAACTTCTCGTGGAAGAAGCCGAAGCCCTGCTTGGTCTCCACGAACAGGCGGTCGGCGTCCATGTGCTCGGCGAGCGAGGCGCGGCAGTAGATGCCGAGCGGAATCGTGCGGTGGGCGTCGGAGAACTCGTCGCGCCACTCGGCGTACGGGCCGGCGATGAGCGCGACCAGGTACGTCGAGATCCGCTCGGACACGGCGAAGTTCGTCACGCGGGCGCCGTCGGGAGTGTCCTCTTCGGTCTCGACGAGCGCGTTGGACACGATCTTCCAGTCGCGCGGCGCGTGGACCGTGAGCTTGTACACCGACTTCAGGTCGGGCTGGTCGAAGCAGGCGAACATGCGCTTCGCGTCCGCGGTCTCGAACTGCGTGTAGAGGTACACGCCGTTGTCGACCGGGTCGACGAAGCGGTGCAGGCCTTCGCCGGTGTTCATGTACCGGCAGTCCGCGGTCACCACGAGCTCGTTGTCCGCGGCGAGCTCCGGCAGCGCGATGCCCTTGTCCTCGACGTAGGTGCTCACGTCGAGGTCGGTGCCGTTGAGCACGGCGGAGCGGACGCCCTCGGCGACGACGTCGATCCACGACGACTCGCCCGGCCGGGTGGCGGAGAAGCGCACTGTGGTGGTGGAGAGGAAGGTCTTCTCACCGGGACCGCCGTGGCCGTCGGTCAGGTCCAGCACGATGTCGTAGGACGCGACATCCAGCAGGCCGGAGCGCTGCTTGGCTTCGTCACGAGTCAGGTTGGGGGCGGGCACGGGCACCTCTGGTCTTCGATTCCGGTTGCGGTTTTCGGGCTGTCGAGCATCCAATCATGCGAAGCGGTCCTCGGGCGACGGGGAACAACCGGGCCTGTCGCGCGCGTTGGCCGTCATTGGGGGATACCCCGCTGAAAAAGGCATGCCTGCCGACGTCGACCCTCGCGAGGAGCTCGTTGAGATGACCGCTGCGTCCCAGCCCACCAAGGTGGACTTCTACTTCGATCCGATCTGTCCGTTCGCGTGGATCACCTCGCGGTGGATCCTCGAGGTCGAGAAGCACCGCGAGCTGGACCTGAACTTCCGGATCATGAGCCTGTCCGTGCTCAACTCGGGCCGCGAAGAGCTGCCGGAGCGCTACCAGGAACTGATGGACAAGGGCTGGCGTCCGGTCCGCGTGGCCACCGCGCTGGCCGCCGCGAAGGGCGAAGGGGTGCTGCGCGACTTCTACACGGAGTTCGGCACGCGCTACCACAACCAGGGCAACAAGGACTTCGACGTCGTCCTCAAGGAGGCCCTCGAGGCCGTCGGCGCGCCGCCCGAGCTGATCGAGGCCGCCGACTCGACCGAGTACGACGAGGCGTTGAAGAAGAGCCACCACGAGGGCATGGACCCGGTCGGCATGGACGTCGGCACGCCGACCATCCACATCGACGGCGTCGCGTTCTTCGGCCCGGTGCTCAGCTCGATCCCGAGGGGCGACGACGCCCTGAAGCTGTTCGACGGCGCCGTCGCGATGGCGAGCTACCCGGACTTCTTCGAGCTCAAGCGCACCCGCACGGGTGAGCTGAACTTCGACTGACGGCTCAGGGGGTCGCGAGTGCGGCCCTCGTGACGCCGGCGGGGTAGGGCGAAGCCGCGATGGCTTCGTCCGCCCCGCGGGCGCCGGCCGCCACGGCGGCCTTCAGCTCGTTGAGCCGGCGCAGACCGTCGCGGTGCTCCCGGACGAACCCGGGACCCACGGGCTCGCCGTGCCCGGGCACCACGATCCGCGGGTCGAGCGCGAGGATCGCCTCGAGCGCGCCCGGCCATTCGCCCAGGTGCGTCTCGTCGCTGAACGAGTACTCCGTGAAGCCTTCGGGCCCGTGCTCCACCACGTCGCCGGCGAAGACGACACCCGCGTCGGGCACGTGGACCACCAGGTCGTGGTCGGTGTGGGCGCGGCCGGGGTGCACGAGCGCGACGGTGCGGCCGCCGAGGTCGAGCTCGGCGCGGTCGGCCACGAGCCGATCGGGTGGCATGAGGCCGGTGCGGTCGAGGGCGTCGGCGGTCTCCGGCTTGCCTTCCGCACGGTAGTGCGCGCTCCACTTCGCTTTCGCGGCTTCGCCGTGGTCCAGCAACTCGCGCAGGCAGCGCTCCTGCGCCCAGACGTCGCACGGCAGGAACGGCGTGGTGCCGAAGCTGTGGTCGAAGTGCGCGTGCGTGTAGACGACGCTCCACGGCAGGTCCGTCAGCTCCCGCACGGCCGCGGCCAGCTCCGCGCCCTGGTCGACGTCGCCGCGCGTGTCGATCACCAGGCAGCGCTCGGTGCCGATCACCAGGCCCGTGGTCAGGTCGAGCTCCTCGTAGCGGCGCGCGTGCACACCTTCGGCCACTTCGGTCCAGGTCATTGCGCCTCCAGGATTTTCCCGCGCACGGTGGGCGCGGTGGTGCTGACGTCCGCTTGGGCGGCGAGCTCGACGTCGTTCGCGTGGCCCGCCGCGGCCAGTTCGCGGCCGGACGAACACGTGCGCAAGGCCTGGGCCACGTCGGTGCCCGCGTAGGCGGCGGCAGCGAGAGCGGCTTCCGCCGAGAGCGTGCCGCCGTGGCGGGCGAGTGCCGCGACGATCGCACCCGCGCCCAGCTGGTCCTCCACGCACGGGCGCAGCGGTCCGAAGTGCTGCTCTTCGCCCAGCAGATCGATGCCCCAGCGTTCGCCCGCCGGGATAACGCCGACGGGCCGCCCGGCCGCCAGCTCGTGCGCCTTCGCCGTGACGGCCGAGGCGTTGCGCAGGCAGCCGGCCAGCACGTGCGCTCTTGTGGCGGCGGCCGCGGCGATCAGGGTGGCGCCGTTGGGCGAGGGCAGCGCGAGGAGTGTGCCCGACGGGATGTCCGTCACAGAGGAGGGCCGCAGCGTCCACGCTTTGTCGCCCGCGACGACCGCTCCTGCGGCGCGCGCTTCGGCGACACCGCGGTCGTCGCGCCAGCGCACCGGCAGCACCCGTCCGCCGCGTGCGATGACGAGATCCGTGGTGGTGCAGAAGGAAAGCACGTCGACCACGACGAGCACCGCGCACGCGCCGCCGAGCGCCGTGATGCCTTCGGCGCCCCATTCGAGCCGCACGTCGTGTCCAGGCTGTTTCCATGTGTCCACCCCCAGAGCATGCCCGCCACCGGCGGTGATGGCAGACTCGCCGCTGTGCGTGTCTACTTGGGATCCGACCATGCCGGTTTCGAGCTGAAGAACCACCTGGCCCGCCACCTCGCGGGCCAAGGGCACGAAGTCGTCGACGTCGGTCCGCACACCTACGACCCGGTCGACGACTACCCCGCCTACTGCGTGGCCGCGGCGCTGCGCGTGTCCGGCGACGAAGGCAGCCTCGGCATCGTGATCGGCGGCTCGGGCAACGGCGAGCAGATCGCCGCCAACAAGGTGCCCGGCATCCGCGCGGGTCTCGGCTGGAGCGTCGAGACGGCGCAGCTGTGCCGCGAGCACAACCACGCCCAGGTGCTCGGCGTCGGCGCGCGGATGCACACCGTCGAGCAGGCCACGGAGATCGTCGAGGCGTTCCTGGCGACGGAGCCGTCGCCGGAGGAGCGCCACGGGCGCCGGATCCAGCAGCTGCTCGACTACGAGCGCACCGGCACCCCGCCGCCCCTGCCGGAAGCCTGATGCCCGAAGGGCACACCCTCCACCGCCTCGCCCGTCTGCACAAACGCCGCTACGCCGGCGCGCCCGTCTCGGTGTCCAGCCCGCAGGGCCGGTTCGCCGAGGAAGCGGCGAAGCTCGACGGGCAGGTGCTGGAGTCGGCCGAGGCGTACGGCAAGCACCTGTTCCACGACTACGGTCCACACGGGACGGTGCACGTCCACCTCGGCCTGTACGGCACGTTCGGCGAAACGCCGCTGCCCGAGACCGAACCGGTGGGCCAGGTGCGGATGCGCCTGATCGGCCGCACGCACTGGACCGACCTGCGCGGCCCCACCCGGTGTGAGCTGCTCGACGCGGCCCAGGTCGACGCGATCAAGGCGTGGCTCGGGCCCGATCCGTTGCGCCGCGACGCCAAGCCCGACCTCGCGTGGGACCGGATCTCGCGTTCGCGCACGTCGGTGGCCGCGTTGCTGATGGACCAGGCGGTGCTCGCCGGCGTCGGCAACGTGTACCGCGCCGAGGTGCTGTTCCGCCACGGCGTCGCCCCGATGGTGCCCGGGCGCGCGCTCGACCGCGGGCTGTGGGACGCGATGTGGGCCGACCTGGTGACGTTGATGCGCCACGGCGTGCGCATCGGCCGCATTGACACAGTGGCGCCGGAGCACATGCCGGCCGCGCAGGGCCGCGCGCCGCGCGACGACCGGCACGGTGGCGAGGTGTACGTCTACCGGCGCGCCGGGATGCCGTGCCTGGTGTGCGGCACGCCGGTGGCGCACCAGGAGCTCGTGGGGCGGAACCTGTACTGGTGCCCGTCCTGCCAGCCCGCCTGAGTCACGCGGTGAGGCCGTCCAGCAGCAGGTCGAGCCGCTCGGCCAGCGCGGCGGCCAGGTCGAACGGCGGCGCTTCGTCGGCGAGCCAGCGGCGGAGGGTGTCGCCGTAGATCGCGGTGACCACTTCGGCCACCGTGCGCGGCGGGAGCTCCGCGCGTAGTTCGCCGCGTTCCTGGCCCTGGTGGATCGCGGCGATCGTCGCGTCGGGCACCGGGTGCTGGTGGGCGACGACCTCGTCGTGGCGCAGGCTCACGTGCAGCATGCGGGTGAGGGTGCGTTCGCGCTCGTTGACGGCCGCCAACGCTCGGAAGTAGCGGTGCAGCCGCGTGCGCGCGGGTTCGTCGGAGTCGTCGACGGTGAGCAGCTGGTCACGGCGATCCTGGCCCCAGGCGACGAGGAAATCGCGCTTGTGGGGGTAGTGGTTGAGCACGGTCTGGCGCGCGACGTCGGCTTCGGCGGCGATGTGGTCGATCGTCGTCGCTTCGTAGCCGTGCGCCTCGAACAGCTCGAGCGCGGCCGTGAGCAGGCGCGCCCGCATCCGGGCCCGGTTCGCTTCCCGCCGTCCAGTCACGGCGCCAGCTTATCGAAGTTTGGTCTTGAGGCTAAACTTAGTCTGGAGACCAAACTTCGAAGGAGCTGACCATGCAGGTGGACATCCGCGACAAGGTCATCGTCATCACCGGCGCGGCGGAGGGACTGGGCCGCACGCTCGCGCTGGGCCTGGCGCGCGAGGGCGCGCGGATCGCGGTGCTCGCCCGCAGTGCGGCGAAGGCGGCGGGCACCGTGGACGAGATCGTCGCTTCGGTGCCGGACGCACCGAAGCCACTGGCCGTCGTGGCGGACGTGTCCGACGAGGACCAGGTCCGCGCCGCGGCCGAGGCCGTCGACGCGCACTGGGGCCGCGTCGACGCCTTGATCAGCAACGCCGGCTGGATGCCACCCGCGGGCACGATGCGCGTGCTGGACTTCGAGCTGGCCGACCTGCGACGCATCCTCGACAGCAACCTCGTCGGCTGCTTCCTCGTCACCAAGCATTTCGCGCCCCTCATGATCCGCGGGGGCGGCGGCCGCATCATCTACGTCGGCAGCATGGTCGGCACCCAGGCCGGCCCCGGCGCCGGCGCGTACGGCGCGTCGAAGGCCGGCGTGCACCTGCTGAGCAACGTGGTGCACCAGGAACTGGCCGACCAGGGCATCCGCACCGTCGCGCTGGCACCCGGCCTCACGGTCACGCCGGGCATGCGCGTGGCCGCCAGCGAGGAGCACATCGCGCGCGTCAGCGCCCGCTACCCGGGCGGCCGCGTCGGCCAGCCGGAGGACATCGTGCCCTTCGCGGCCTTCCTGTGCAGCCCGGCGGCCGAACACCTGTCGGGCACCCTGGTGGGGATCCGGCCGATCACGGGGTGAGTCCGATGTGGACTCGATGCGGGAATGGTTGGTGCGCCCCGGGTTTGCGCGGCGCGCGGCTGAGCTGGTGCGGGTCGGCGCGCGGTGGTCAGCCGCGGGTTTCCGCTGGGCCGTACCGGGGGTTGTCTGACTTGGCGCCGTTGATGGGCCTCGGATGTTGGCAGCGTCTGGTTGAGCCCTGTCAGGCCGGCGCCGGCGGTCAACTGTGCGCTCAGGCCGGGCGGTGTTGGGCTCGGCTGGTCGGCGCCGTTGCCGGGCCTCGGCTTTCGGCCGTGCTTGGTCGAGCCGGGCGGTCGTCGGTCTGGGCGCGGCCTGCTCGAGCCCGGCGTAGCCGTGGTTTTGCCGAGTACCCCGAACCGGCCCCGCAGCAGCCCCTGAATGCGGTGAAGGGCACCTCGCGGGAACCGGAGTCCCGCAAGGTGCCCTTCACCGACGTTGCCGCCGGCTAGAAGTCGAAGCCGCCGCCGCCGCCGAAGCCGCCGCCGTCAAAGCCGCCGCCGTCGAACCCGCCGCCGTCGAAGCCGCCGAAGTCCTGGCCGCCGCCGTCGTAGCCGCCGCTGTCGCCGCCGTCGAAGCCGCCGCCATCGCCACCGTCGCCGCCGTCGCCGCCCTGGTCGCCGGACTCGAGGGCGTCCTGCTGGCCGGCGTCGTAGCCCGATTCCCAGGCCGAGGCGCTCGCGATGCCGCTCATGCCGGAGAACATGGCGCTGAACAGGAACATCGAGCCCAGGCCCCACGCGCCGGCCACGAGCGCGGGCTTCCACCACGGCTCGCTGTACCAGCCCTGCGGCACCGGACGTCCCGCGACGCGGCCGCCGGGGTAGTAGTACGGCGTTTCCTGGCCGGGGTCGGGCGAGGCCTCGTAGTGCTGGCCCTCGACGTCGACCTTGCGGTGCTCGGTCACCTTGCCGGCGCGCTCGCGCTCGGCCTCGTCCGGCAGCGCCGGGCCCGGGTCGAGGCCCATGGCCGTGCGGGCGGCGCGGACGTAGTACAGGCCTTCGAGCGCGGTTTCCTTGACGAGCCGGGCCTGCTCGACGGTTTTCGCCTGTTCGAGCTGGGAGCCGGCGGCGTTGTAGCGCTCGCTGGCGTCGGCCATCGCCTGCTGGGACGCCGTGTCGGTGCCGGAGATGTTGAGGACCTGTCCGCCGAGGCGTTCGACGAGGCGGCGCGCGTCGGCCTTCGCGTCGTCGAGCTGCCGCTGCCGCGAAGCGGCCTGCGACCGGGCGAAGTACAGCCCGCCCCCGACGATCACGACGACGAGCACGATCAACAGGATCGCGGTGCCCATGGGTCACTCCACGTGGTGAGCTTGTCTCGGCGGCCCCGCGGCCGCCTTTGAACCGGACAACGCGGACAGTACGCTGAGGGTTCCCGAGAGGTGACGGGGAGCACCTCTGGCCGGGCAAAGTAGAACACGTTACAGTCGGGTCATGAAGTTCTCCCTGTCGATCGCGATGAACCCCCTCGATCAGCTGGGCGAGCTCGCCCGCGCCGCCGAGGAGGCCGGATTCTCCTCGATCGTCCTGCCGGATTCCCTGTTCTACTCGGAGAAGGTGTCGGCGGACTACCCGTACACGCCCGACGGCAGCCGGTTCTGGACCGAGGAGACGCCGTGGGTCGACCCGCTGGTGGCGGCCGCGTCGATGGGCGCGGTGACCGAGCGGCTCGAGTTCTACACCTCCGTGCTGAAGCTCGGCTCGCGCAACCCCGTGCTGCTCGCGCGTCAGGTGAACTCGGTGGCGGCGCTGACCGGCGGCCGGTTCGGTCTCGGGCTCGGCATCGGCTGGTCGCCGGAGGAGTTCGAGTGGTGCGGCGCGCCGTACGAGCGGCGCGGCAAGCGCTTCGACGAGGCCATCGAGGTGCTGCGCCTCATCCTCGACGGCGGCATGGTCGAGTTCCACGGTGAGTTCTTCGACTTCGACAAGCTGCGCATGAGCCCGACGCCGCCGAAGCGCGTGCCGTTCTACATCGGCGGCCACACGGACATCGCGCTGCGCCGGGCCGCGCGCGTGGGCGACGGCTGGTCGTCGGCGATGATGACGCTCGACCAGCTGCGCGATACGATCAAGCGGCTCAAGGAACTGCTCGCCGAACGCGGGCGCGAGGCCGATCCGTTCGAGTTCCAGGCCGTGTGCGTCGACCGCTTCGGGCTCGACGGCTTCCGCGAGCAGGCCGAGGTGGGCGTGACCGACGCGATCACCATGCCGTGGGTGTTCGAGGGTCTCGGCTTCGACGCCGAGGTGGGCCCGAAGGTCGACGCGATCCGCAAGTTCGGCGACGAGGTCATCGCCAAGTTCCGTGAATCGGGGGCGTGACGTGAGTGTCGAGGTCAGCTGGGACGTCGACGCGGACCAGCCGCCGGCTCGCCTGGCGTCGTTCCGGTCCATGACGTCCGTCGCGGCGGGCGACAAGGACGCGTGGCTCGCGCTGTTCGCACCGAACGCCGTGGTGGAAGACCCGGTGGGCCCGTCGATGTTCGACGAGCAGGGCAAGGGCCACCACGGCCACGAGGGCATCGGCTCCTTCTGGGACCTGACGATCGCCCACGTGGAGCGCTTCGAGTTCGTCATCCGCGACTCCTTCGCCGCGGGCGCCGAGTGCGCCAACGTCGGCACCATCACCACCTACCTGCCCGGCGGCTACCGCGTCGACACCGACGGCGTCTTCGTCTACCGCATCGGCGACGACGGCCTGATCACCTCGATGCGCGCCTTCTGGGAAACCGAACGCGCGATGGCGACGGCACGCCAGGTCTGAGCCTTTCCGATCGCTTCAGGACGCGCTCATGTGCTCGTCGGCGTAGGCGCATTGCGTTTCGATGACCTCGCGGAGGCGATCGAGGGCCGCCACCGGGTCGGCGAGCGGAGACCCCGTGCGCAGCCACCGGGCCCAGGCACCGTTTTCGCCGAGGAACGGGGCCGAGTGCCCGGTGCCGAGCCGCGCGTCCAGGTACGCGAGCGCGCCCAGGGCCGAGTCCTGCTCGCCGCGGTCGGTGCTCGGCAGGAACGCGCGGAGGTACTCGACCAACAGGCGCGCGTCTTCGTCCACGCCGAATCGGGCGAGGGCAAAGCAGAACCCGCGGCCGGCGTAGATGCGTTCGTTCGCGAGGAGCAGCTCGCCGATCCGGTCGCGGTGCGCTGCTCGCCGCGCGAAAGCGATGAGCCACGACGCCGTCAGCTGCGCGCGCCATTCGTAGCCGAGCAGCAGCTCGAGCTCGTCGTCGGTGATCCGGAGCGCGTCCTGCGCCAGCGTGCGCCCGAGCGTCTCGCGCTGCGCCGGGTCGCTCAGGAAACAGGGGTTGGCCAGGTGAAAGTACCGGCGGCCCGGCGTCACGTACTTCTCGACGACGGCGTTCAGCGCGGGCTCGTGCCGGTGGTCACGCATGCGGGAATTTGCCCGCGCTCGCCCCTGCCCGCGACGGTGTTTCCTGGCAAGATCGCCCGTCGGGAGTTGCCGAACACCGGGAGGCGTCATGGTTGCCGGACATCCGCTCGGCCCGCCGGCGCACGAGCAGCACTGGGTGGACCTCGCGGCAAACCTGGCGCGAGAGTTCGCGCTGACGGCCGCCGAGCGGGACCGGACGGGCGAGCTGCCCGTCGGGAACCTCCGGAGGCTGAACGCGAGCGGGCTCGACGTCGCCTTGCTGCCGGCGGAGTACGGCGGCCAGGACCTCAGCTACCGCAGCTACGGTGCGATCGTCCGGGTGCTGAGTGCGGCGTGCCCGTCGACGGCGTGTGTGTGGGTGATGCACATCGGCGCGGCGGCGGGGCTGGTGGAGATGGCCGAGCCGGACGTGGCGCGGTTCTTCGCGCAGCGGCTGGCGGCCGGGGCGCGGTTCGCGAACGCGTTGAGCGAGCCGGCCGGCGGGAACCTGTTCCTGCGGTCACAGCAGCCCGCGGTGGAGGTCGAAGGCGGGTTCCGGCTGAGCGGCGAGAAGCGCTTCTCGTCCGGGTGTGAGATCGCCGATCACTTCCTCGTCAACGCGAAGATCGACGGCGTCTCCACGTTCTTCGGGCTCGACGCCGACCCGGCGACGATGACGTTCCGACCGAGCTGGGACGCGATGGGCCTGCGCGCGAGCGGCAGCCAGCTGATCCGGTTCGACGGCACGCTCCTGCCCCACGAACGCCGCTGCCCGCCGTCGAAACGGCGGCGCCCCAACCACATCGGGGCGGGGGTGGCGGCGTTGTCGCTGGGGGTGGCCGACGGTGCGCTGGCCGCGTTGCGGGAGCACGCGCGCGCCCGGCAGGTGGTGCCCGGCGGCGGGACGCTGGCGGAGCAGCAGTGGGTGCGCTTCGGCGTCGGCGAGCTGGAGAGCCGGCTGCAGGCGGCCGCGATGTTCGCGCAGCACATGTGCTGGCTCGCCGACGAGAACTCGCCGGAGTTCCTGCCCGCGACGATGCGCGCGAAGCTGCTGGCCAACGACGTCGCGCGCGAGATCGCAGACCTCGGCGTGCGAGTGGGCGGGGGATCGGGCTACCTGAAGACGTCGCCGATCGAGCGGTGGTTCCGCGATGCGCAGGCGGGCTGGCTGATGGCCTACTCCGCCGAGGTCTGCAAGGACGTGATCGGCTCGCAGGTGCTGGGCGACGATGCCTGAGCGGATGCTGTTCAACGCGTTCCACATGTTCGCGGTTTCACACCACGCCCAGGGGTTGTGGGCCGAGCCGGACAGCCGCCAGCTCGGCTACACCGACCCTTCGACGTGGCTGGACCTCGCGCGGACGCTGGAGCGCGGCCGGTTCGACACGCTCTTCTTCGCCGACGTCCTCGCCCCGTACGAGACCTACCGCGGCTCGCGCGACGCGGCCGTGCGTGAGGGGATGCAGTTCCCGACCGGCGATCCCTCCGTGCTGATCCCGCTGCTCGCCTACCACACGGAACACCTGGGGTACACGTTCACGCAGAACATCCTGCAGGAGCACCCGTACCCGTTCGCCCGCAAAGTGTCGACTCTGGACCACCTGACGGGCGGGCGGGTGGCGTGGAACATCGTCACGTCGTTCCTGCCGGGCGCGGGCCGCAACCTCGGGTACGGCGGGCTGCCGGGCCACGAGGAACGCTACGGCCGTGCCGAGGACTTCACGCAGGCGGCGCTGAAGCTCTGGCTGCACAGCTGGGAAGACGGTGCGGTGCTGCGCGACCGTGTGCGGCGCGAGTTCGCGGATCCGGCCAAGGTCCACGCCGTGGTCCACAATGGACCCTACTACCAGCTCGACGGACCGCACCTGAGCGAGCCGTCGCCGCAGCGGGTGCCGGTGCTGTTCAACGCCGGCGTCTCGCCGGCCGGCCGCGCGTTCGCCGGGCGGTACGCGGAGTGCCTGTTCATCAACTCCCAGGACCCCGCCGAGGCGGCCCCGATCGTCGCCGACGTGCGCCGGGCGGCGGCCGCCGCGGGCCGGAACCCGGCGCACGTCAAGGTTTTCGTGCCGCAGTCGTACCTGCTCGCCGGCACTGAGGCCGAAGCCCGGCGGCGCCACGCCGAGCTGCTGGAGCGCCAGACGGTGGAGGGGAACCTGGCGCGCGCGTCGGTGTTCGCCGGCCACGACTTCGGCCTCGACGACCCGGACGCCCTCGTCGGCGACCTGCGCGGGCGCGAGGTGTCGGAGCCGGTGCGCAAGCTCCTCGCCACGACCACGCGGGACGACTGGACGCTCGGCGAGCTGATCCTCAGCCGCACCAACAACCGCGTTGTCGGGACGCCGGAGCAGATCGTCGAGAACATCGCGCGCTGGCGCGACGCGGGCGTCGACGGGATCAACCTCGAGTACGTGATCTCGCCGACGAGCTTCACCGAGTCCGTCGACCACGTCGTCCCGCTGCTGCAGGCGCGTGGTCTCATGCAACGCGAGTACCGGCCGGGCACGTTGCGGGAGAAGCTCTTCCCCGGCGCCGGCCCGGTGCCGCCGCGCGATCACCCGGCGTGGGCGCTCAGGCCGCGCTGTGGGCCAGCCAGTGGTCGACGAGATCCCGGTCGCCGGTGATCGTCACGTCGTCGGCCGGCCGGCGACGGGTGAGCACGAGCAGGAGGTCGGTCAGCGGGCCGGAGAGCGTGACGTCGGCGGGGGTGGTGGCGCGCGTCCACTCGATGCCGTCCGGGGTGCGGGTGACGTGCCAGCCCTCGGCGTGGTCGGGGAGGAACCGCAGGGTCTGCCCGGTGCCGCTGAGCCCGGCGACGTCGGGTTTGAGCGTCCGCGTGGCGGGGTTCGCGAGCAGGCCGAACCAGTCGCTGATCACGTCCTCGGCCAGGTCCGGGGCGACTGAGAACGCGGGGCCCGCCGCGTCGGCGTGGTGCACGACGGTGTCGTTGGCCAGGCGGCGCAGCCAGAACCCGGCCGGCCCCTGGCCGAAGAACGTCCACACGGGACTGTCGCTGGTGGACACCGCGTCGATGAGATCGGCGGCTCCGGCTTGCAGCCAGCCGGACCAGCCGGCCGGGTCGCCGGGGGCGGCGTCGAACGGGTCGGGCACCGGCGAGGGGCCGGAGCGCACGATGCCCGCCGCCCAGCGGTGCGCCTGGCCGACGTGGCCGACGAGCACGCGCAGCGGCCAGTCGGGGCACGTCGGCACGCGGGCTTCGGGGTCGGCGCCGGCCGTGGCGTTCGCGAGGGCGGCGGTGTGGTGGTGGAGCGCGTCGGCGAGTCGGGTGGTGTCCATGGGCCGTACCGTAGGAACTCCATCCGGCTGGAGGTTCTACCGATGGTGACCGGGGTCACACTGGGGATCGGCGACCTGGCGCGACGGACCGGCGTGCCCGTCCGCACGATCCGCTTCTACTGCGACGAAGGCCTGCTCGAACCCACCCGCAGCGCGGGCGGCCACCGCCGCTTCGCCGAGGAGGCCGTCGCGCGGCTCACGCTCGTGCGCCGGATGCGCGGCCTGGGCCTGGGGCTGCCGCTGATCACCGACGTCCTCGCCGGCCGCCGCTCCCTGGCCGACGCCGTGGCCGCCGAACGCGCCGCGCTGGACCGCGAGGTCGCGACGCTCGCCTGGCGCCGGTCCGTCCTGCGCGCCGTCGAGGACGCGACCCCGCTCGACCGCCCGGCGCGGCTGGAGCTGCTGTCGGCCGTGGAGGACGGGTACGCCGCCCACGACGTCCTCGTCCGCCTCTGGCACCCCATGACCTCCGGCCCCGTCCCCGCCGACTCGGCTCGCATGTTCCTGGCCATCAGCGCCCCGCCGCCCCCGGAGCTGCCGACGCCCGCACAGGTCGTCGCCTACGCGTCGCTGGTGCTGCTCGCCTCGGACCGCTCGTTCGTCGACGCCCTGCGCACCAGCACCCTCGTCAACCACGACCGGATCCCCGACCTCGCCGCCCTGCACGCCGAGGTCGCGCAGGCCTGTGAGCTCGCCTTCCCCGCCGTGACGTCCGGCACCCGCCCGGCGCCGGGCCCGGCCCTCGACCGCTTCGTCGCCGCCCACGCGGCCGCCCTGCGCACTACCGACACCCCGGCCTTCCGCCACGCCCTCAACCACCGCACGGCCCCCGACCGCGACCCGCGCGTGCGCCGCTACTGGACCCTGGCGGGCGAGGTCACGGGCGAACCGGCCCCGATGGGCGTCACGCACACCTGGCTGCTGGACGCGCTGAACGCTTCGGCCGGCTGAACGGAGCGAGTTCCGGTGAAAGTGAACCCGAGGGCCGTGCTGCTCGCGCCGGTTGTCGTGCTGCTGGCCGCGTGCGGCCCGACGGCGAAGGCGATCGATCCGCCCCAGCCGGGGTGGGCGCCGTCCGCGTTGCTCGCCGGCGCGGGCGACTTCTACGTCAATCCTGACAACCCAGCCGCGAACTGGGTGCGGACAGCGCCGCCCGGCCCGCGCACGGACTCGATCCGGGCGCGGATCGCCACGAGGCCCGCGGCCACGCTGATTGCTGAGCCCGCGGCGACCGCCCCCTCGCACGTCCGGGCCGTGGTGACCGCCGCCGCGGCGGTGCGGCGGCAGCCGATCCTGCTGCTCGACGCGGATCGGGCCGGTGCGTGTGCGGACGGGGGCGCGGGGTGGTTCGGCGAGGTGGCGCGAGGACTGGGGGACGACCGCGCGCTGGTCGTCGTCCGGGGGCGTGAGTGCCGACCGGGTGCCGCTGCCCACGCTCTGGCGGCAGCGGCCCACACGACCGTGCTGCTCGACGTGTCCGATGCACCGTCGCCGGACGTTGCGGCGCAGCGGGTCGCGGTGAGCGGACCGGACGTCGACGGGTTCGCCACCAACGTCGGCGGCTATGCGCCCGAACGCGTGGCCCTCGCGACCAGCCGCGCGATCGGCCAGGCCCTCGCCGCGAGCACCGGGAAACGCGACTACCTTGCCGTGATCGACAGCAGTCGCAATGGCCGGCCGGTGTCCGGTGCGTGCAACCCGGCCGGTGCGCGAATCGGGCTGTACGAGTCGCTCTCCGCCGACGGCGCCCCGCAGCAGCTGTGGCTCACCACGCCCGGCATTTCCGACGGGCCGTGCGGAACCGCCCCGGCCGGCCGGGCCGGCGACTTCGTCCCGGACCTCGCCGCAGCCCTCGCTCAGCGGTGAGTCCCAGATCTTGGACAGACTCGCCAGACGTCTGACGTCCAACCTATTCTCGCGGCGGACGAGGGCGAGGAGTGGTGCATGTCCGAACGTGATCGGGCTCGGTTGGCGGAGCCGGCGCAGCCGCAGGATTTCCCGGACAGCCCGTTGAGCCGGGTGTTGCGGCAGCCGTTGCTGCTGGGGGTGTTCCTGCCGCTGCAGACGGGTGGATGGTCGCAGTCGACGTTGCCGCGCGGGACGGACTGGACGTTCGACTACAACCGCGCGCTGACGCAGCAGGCGGAGAAGTTCGGGTTCGACATCGCGTTCGGGCTGTCGCAGTGGCTGCCCAAGGGCGGGTTCGGCGGGGAGACGCACTACCGCGAGAACTTCCTCGACCCGTTCGTCTCGGCGATCGCGCTCGCGTCGGCGACGGAGTCGATCCTGTTGCTGGGTACGGTCCACGTGCTGTACGGGCCGTGGCATCCCTTGCACCTGGCCAAGTTCCTCGCCACAGCCGACCACATCTCGGGCGGGCGCTTCGGGGCGAACATCGTCACGGGGTACGCCGACACCGAGCCCGCGATGTTCGGCCAGCTCAAGCCCGAGCACGACAAGCGGTACGCGATGGCCGACGAGTTCGTCGCCGTGTGCAAGGACCTCTGGGCGGGCGAGGACAACCTCACGTTCCACGGCGAGCACTACTCGCTGCAGGAGGCCTACGCGTCGCCGCTGCCGAAGTACGGGCGGCCGATCCTGGTGTCCGCCAGCGGTTCCCCGGCGGGTTTCGCGTTCGCGGGCCGCAACTCCGACCTCGTGTTCATCTCCAGCCCGGCGGGCGAGAACATCGACCGCGCGCTGGAGGCGTTGCCGGCGCACGTGGAAAAGGTCAAGCAGGCCGCGCGGGACCAAGGCCGCGAAGTGCGCGTGGTGATCAATCCCACGGTCGTCTCCGCGCCCACGAGCGCCGAGGCGCACGCGCGGTACCAGGCGATCATGGACCACGCCGACCTCGGGGCGATCGGAGCGTTCACCGACCGCCACACCGCGGGCGACAGCCAGTCGTGGCTCGAGCACTCCGCCCGTGGCCGCGCGGTCGGCGGGCACCTGCACATCGTCGGCTCGCCCGAGGAGGTCGCAGACAAGCTGCGCCGCCTGCACGAAACGGGCATCGACGGCGTTCAGCTGACGTTCTACGACTACCAGCCCGAACTCGACTTCTTCGGCACGCAGATCGTGCCGCTGCTGGAAGAGGCCGGGCTGCGCAAGAGTGTTACGAATCCCTGACTGTCCACGCGGGACCGGCCGCCGCGACCGGTCCCCGGCCTACTCTGTGCGAAGACAGAGGAGGTCACCCTGATCACGTTGGTGCTGATCGGCTTGGTGGGCGGGCTGATCACCGGCATTTCGCCCTGCGTTCTCCCGGTTCTGCCGGTGTTGTTCATGACGGGCGGGGCGAGCGGCGTGCGCAAGACCGGCACGGCACCGACGCGGCGCCGGCCGTTCCTCATAGTCGCGGGGCTGGCGTTGAGCTTCAGCCTCGTCACGCTCCTCGGCACGCTCGTGCTCGCCGCGCTGCACCTGCCCGGTGACGTGCTGCGCTGGGCGGGCCTCGTGGTGCTGGTGGTGCTCGGCGTCGCGATGATGTTCCCGCGCGTGCAAGACCTCCTGGAACGCCCGTTTGTCCGCCTGGGCCGCAAATCCGTGCCGGGTGACCGCGGTGCGTTCGTGCTCGGGCTGGCGCTCGGCACCGTCTACGTGCCGTGCGCGGGGCCGGTGCTCGCGGCCATCACGGTGGCCGGCGCGACGCACACGATCGGCGTGTCGACGGTCGCGCTCACCGTCGCGTTCGCCGTCGGCACGGCGATTCCGCTGCTGTTCTTCGCGATGGCCGGCAACCGCGTCGCCGAGCGGGTGAAGGCGTTCCGCGACCGGCAGCGGCAGGTGCGCATCGCCGCGGGGATCGTGGTGATCGGGCTGGCCGTCGCGCTCACGTTCAACGTCACCGACGCCCTGCAGCGCGCCATTCCCGACTACACCGCCGGGCTGAACCAGGCCCTCGGCGCGGACAAGGTCGGCGGCGGCAGCCTGCAGGCGTGCGACCCGTCCGACGAGCTGCAGGACTGCGGCACGGCGCCGCAGCTGGCCGGGATCAGCCAGTGGCTGAACACACCCGGCGGGAAACCCGCTGCACTGCAAGGGAAAGTCGTGCTCTACGACTTCTGGGCCTACTCCTGCATCAACTGCCAGCGCGCCATCCCGCACGTCGAGGCGTGGTACCAGCGCTACCACGACGCGGGCCTGGAGATCGTCGGCGTCCACACGCCGGAGTACGCGTTCGAGCACGTCCCCGCCAACGTCGCGGCCGGCACCGCCCGCCAGCACATCACCTACCCCGTGGCGATCGACAACGACTACGCCACCTGGAACGCGTTCAAGAACGAGTCCTGGCCCGCCGAGTACCTCGCCGACGCCACCGGGCACGTCCGCCACGTCTCCATCGGCGAAGGCGACTACGACGGCACCGAGTCGCTCATCCGTGAGCTGCTGACCACCGCCAACCCGAGCCAGACGCTGCCGCCGCGCACCGACGTCGCCGACGACACCCCCACGAACCCGTTGCAGAGCCCCGAAACCTACCTCGGCTCCGAGCGCAGCGGCGCCGGCGGCGCGCCCGTCGAGCTCCACGGCAAGTGGACCACCGCCCCCGAATACCTGACGGCCGGCGACGACGCCTCCCTCACCCTCACCTACGACGCCTCTGCGGTCTACCTCGACGTCGGCGGCACGGGCACCGTCACGGCCACCGCCGGCGGCGTCACGAAGACGATCCCGGTGTCCGGCAGCCCGGACATCCACGCCGTCGTGCAAACCCCGACGCCGCAACAGGGCACGGTGACGCTGAAGCTGAGCCCGGGGCTGCAGGCCTACTCGTTCACGTTCGGCTGACGTTCCGCAGCAGACCCGAGCCGAGGTCGGTGAGGCAGTGGCGCACCATCGTGCCCTCGCGGTGGCTGGTCAGGAGGCCCGCCGAGCGCAGGATGGAGGCGTGGTAGCTGGCCGACGCGGGGGAGACGCCGACGCGCCGGCTCAGTTCCGTGGTGGTGCGCCCGCCCGCGGCGGCGGTGAGCAGGTGGGCGCGGGTCTTGCCGAGGAGGGTGGCGAGGGCGGCCGAAGGGTCCGTCGCCGGGGCGTGGCCGAAGGGGTATTTCCGCGGGTCCAGGGCCATCGGGTAGACGATCACGGGCGGCAGCGCGGGGTCGGCCAGCACCGTCGGCGCGCCGTGGCAGAAGAACGACGGCACGAGCCGGACGCCGCGGCCGTCGAGGTGCAGGTCGCCGGTCACGTGGGTGCCGTGCAGGACCAGGGCGTCGCCGGAGCGCGTGAGCAGCGGGTGCAGGCCGGTCAGCAGGCCGTCGACGCCGGAGTCCAGCAGGGCGCGGGCGCGCAGGCGGCGGTCGTCCTGCACGGCTTCGGCCAGTAGCTCGGCGTGCGGGGCGATCGTCTCGCGGTGGAACGCCGCCAGCGTCGAGGTGAGCTCCCGCAGCAGCTTGCCGGACGCGAGCTCACGCGTCCACGGGGCCATCGGCCGCCCGTCGGCCAGCAGTGTCAGCTCGGACTTCAGCCGGGTACGCGGTGTGGCGCGCACGGCGTCGAGACCGGCGGCCAGCCCGCCGGTGCTTTCGGCCGGGGTCAGGAAGTCCGGCGAATACCCGCGCGCGGGCGCGATGGCCGCGAGGTGCCGCCCCGAACGCGGCCGCCCGGTCCGCGTCCGCCACCGCGAGAGCACCGGGCCGGGGTCGCGCACCTGCAGCGCGTGGACGCCGAGCAGCACCTCCCACAACGGGTCCGGCTCGGCCGCCACCCTCACCCGCGCGAGGTCGGCCGCGGTGAAGTGGATCTTCAGCGCCATCTCTCTCCTGTGCCTGCCGCCGGGGGTGCCGGCTCCGCTAGCCTGTGCCGTCGGCCGTACCCGATCTTGACAGCGGGCGCCCGCCGAACGCGACGGAATCGGGTTGCCTCTTGGGCGGTGCCCGGCGGGAAACTCGGTCTGACCAGGGGAGACGGGGTGACGCAGTTCGGGCGGGAGCTCCGCCGGATCCGGGGTGAGCGCAGGCTCACCCTCGCCGCGCTGGCGTCGGTCACGCACTACAGCAAGGGCTACCTGTCGAAGATCGAGACGGGTGCGAAACCGGCGTCGGCCGACCTCGCCCGGCGCCTCGACACCGCGCTCGACGCCGGCGGGCACCTCGTGCGGGTGCTGACCGCGGAGTTGGCGCGGCCCGGCGCCGACGTCTCGCCGTACCGCGGGCTCGCCGCGTTCTCCGGCGACGACAGCGCGTGGTTCTTCGGCCGCGCCGACTTGGTCGACGAAGCGGTCGAAACCGCGCGCGCCGCCGTGGCCAACCGCAAACCGGTCCTCCTGGTCGGGCCCTCGGGCGCGGGGAAGTCGTCGCTGCTGCACGCCGGGCTCCTGCCCGCGCTGGCCCGCGGCGGCGCACCGGGTTCGGCGAGCTGGCCCGTCCTCACGATGACGCCGACCGACGACCCGGGTGCCGAGCTCGCGCACCGCGCGGCGCTCGTGCCCGACACCGCCGCCGAGCGGATCGTGCTCGTGGTCGACCAGTTCGAGGAGCTGTTCACGCACTCCGTCACCGAGACCACGCGCACGGCGTTCGTCCGCGTGCTCGCGGGGGCCGCCGCCACCGGCCGCGCGCTCGTCGTGCTGGCGCTGCGGGCGGACTTCTACGACCGGTGCCTCGTTCATCCCGAGCTCGTGGATGCCTTGCGCGCCAACCAGGTCACCGTCGGACCGATGCGACGGGAGCAGCTGCGCGAGGCCATCACCGGGCCCGCCGAACGCGCCGGGCTGACCCTCGAGCCCGGCCTCGCCGACCTGCTGCTGGCCGAAGCCGAACCCGACGCACTGCCGCTGCTGTCCCACGCCCTGCTGTCGACCTGGCAGGAACGCGACGGCAGCACGCTCACCGTCGCGGGGTACCGGCGCACCGGCGGCATCGGCGACGCCGTGGCCGCCACCGCCGAACGCGTGCACGCCGCGCTGCCGCCGCGGGCCCGCGAAGCCGCGCGCGCCCTGCTCGTGCACCTGGTCCGCATCGGCGACCACGAACCCGACGCCCGCCGGCGCATCGAGCGTTCGACGTTGCGCCGTCAGCTGCCGGACCCGGCCGGGACCGAGCTGGCCGTGGCCGCGCTCGCGAGCGCCCGGCTGCTCACCGTCGACACCGGCACCGTCACGATCGCCCACGAAGCCCTGCTGCGCGCGTGGCCGCGGCTGCGCGGCTGGATCGACTCGGACCGCGCGGGTTTGCAGCTGCAGCAACGGTTGCGCGACGCCGCCCAGCAGTGGGAACGCGACGGCCACGACCGCGACCTGCTCTACCGCGGCCCGCGCCTCGACCTGGCCGAGGACTGGGCGCGGGCGCACCGCGACCGACTCGGGTCCGCCGAACGCGAGTTCCTTGCCGCCGCGCGGGCCGTCGAGCACTCCGCGCGGTTCGAAGCGCGGCGCCGGACCCGGCGGCTGCGCCGGCTCGTCGCCGGCCTCGCCGTGATGACAGTGCTCGCGGTGGCCGCGACGGTCGTGGCCGTGGCCCAGAGCGGCGCCGCGAGCCGGGCGCGCGACGAGGCTGTGTCCCGCGCACTCGCGAGCGAGTCGAACGAGCTGCGCCTCACCGACCCGTCGCTGGCCACACGCCTGAGTCTCGCCGCCTACCGCGTCGCGGACACGCCCGAGGCCCGCGGCAGCCTGCTCGATTCCTCCGGCGACACCCAGGTGCGCGAACTGGACGGGCATCCGTCGCCGATCCGGCGGATCGCCGCGCTCGCGGGCGGCGCCACCGTGGTCACGACCGGCGACGACGGGTCCACCCGCCTCTGGACGGTCACCGCCGACGCCTCCCTCGTCCCCGCCGCGACGATCGCCGGGTCAGCCGACGACCCGACGTTCGCCGAAGCCGGCGGTCTTCTGGTCACCACCGGGAAAACCGGGCCCACGCGCATCTGGCGTGACGGCTCGTGGTCGGCGCCGGTGGCCACGATCGCCGCGGGACCGGTCACCGCGGCCGCCCTCGGCTCCGACGGGGCGCAGCTCGCCCTCGGCCACCCCGACGGCTCGATCTCCTTGTGGGACACGGGAAATCCGACCGCACCGACGGCCACCCTCACCGGCCACACCGCCGCTGTGGTCTCGCTGGCGTTCGTGCCCGGCTCGCGCCGGCTGGTGAGCGGCAGTGAGGACTTCACCGCGCGGCTGTGGACTCCCGGGCAGCCGGGAACCGTGCTGAGCGAGCAGAAGGCGGCCGTGCGCTCGGTCGCCGCGGCACCCGGCGTGATCGCCGTCGCCGGCGACGACCACTCGCTCGGCCTCTGGTCGGCCGGCGGGGCCCGCACCGCGGTGCTGTCCGCGGACACCAACGACGTGCACGACCTCGCGTTCAGTCCCGACGGCCGCACCCTCGCCGCCACCGGCGACGACCAGACCGCGCAGCTGTGGAACACCGCCGACGGCACCCCGCTCACCGTCCTGAACCAGCCCGCGCCCGTGCGCGGTGCCGCGTTCGCCGGGCAGGGCCGCCTGCTCGTGACGGGCGACGACGTCGGGCACCTCTGGCTCTGGCACCTGCCGCCGCCGGTCGTCACGGTGACCTCGGGGGTGAACTCCGTCGTCTTCCGGCCGCAGGACGACGGGTTCGCGCTCGGCGAGGACAACGGCACCGTGCAGCTCCGTCTCGGCGGCCGCGTCACGGATCTGCCCACGGGCCCGGCGCCGATCCGCACGGTGGTGTTCACGCGAAACGGGGAAGTGCTCGCGTCCGGCGGCGAAGACGGCGTGGTGCACCTGTGGTCGCTGGCCGGGGGAAGCCCCGTGCCGCTCGCGCGGTTCGCCACCGGCGACGGCCAGGTCGGTGCGCTCGCCTTCGACCCGTCCGGGACCGTCCTCGCCACCGGCGGCGACGGGCGCGTCGTCCGGCTGTGGAGCGTCGGGAAGACGCCCGCGTTGCTCGGTGAGCTCAGCGGGCACGGCAACACGGTCTGGGGTCTCGCCTTCAGCCCGGACGGCGCCACCCTCGCCAGCTCCGGCGACGACTACTCGGTCCGGCTCTGGCACGTGCGCGACCCGCGCCACGCCGTCGCCGCCGGGAAACTGCCGTGGCTGCCGAACTCCGTGAACACGGTGGCGTTCTCGCCCGACGGCCGCACGCTCGCCACCGGCGGCGACGACCACACCGTGCGCCTGTGGGACCTCACCAGCCGGGCGCCGGTGCAGCTGGCCGAGCTCACCGCGCACGCGGACGCCGTGCAGTCCGTCGCGTTCAGCCCCGACGGCGGGCTGCTCGCCAGCTCCGCCGACGACCACACCGCGCGGCTCTGGGATGTCACCGACGTCCGCGCCCCGGTGGCGCTCGCGACGCTCACCGGCCACACCGACGTGGTCGGTTCCGTCGCCTTCGCCCCCGATGGCAGCCGCCTCGCCACCGCCGGCGCCGACCACGCCGTGCGCTTCTGGCTCACCGACGCCGCGGCCGCGGCGCGGACGATCTGCGCGTCGTCCGCGCCTTCGCTCACTCCGCAGGAGTGGTCGCGCTACGCCGCCGGCGCCGCCCCGCGCCCACTTTGCTGACCCCCTCCGACGCCGCACCGTCCCCCACCTCGGTGTGGCGTACCCCCGGCATCGGACGGCGCGCGGTCAGGCGCCATGGTCGAGCGGTCACGGGGCGGTCGCCGCGGCACCCATCCTGGGGACGCCACGGCGGGGGGACAAGCTTTTCGAGCGTGCTCGAAACGGTCACCACCGGCCGCGGTGCACGACCTCGTCGAACGGGCGGCGAGTGGGGTTCTTGATGGGCCGCAGCGGCCGGTCGGCGGGATAGCCGATGGCCAGCATGAGCGACACGACGTGGTCGGCCGGAACCCCGAGGATCTCCCGCGCCCGGTCCTGGTCGCCGATCGAGGAGTGCCCGGTGCCGATGCCGAGGTCTGCGGCCGCGAGCATCATGGCGTAGGTGGCCTGCCCGAGGTCGTACTGGTCGAGCACGCGTGTGCGGTCGTCGGCCGGTTCGGGCACCACCAGCACGATCGCGGCCTGGGCGCCGGCGAGGTGCCCGGCGCCCTGCCAGACCGTGGAGAGCTCACGCAGCTGCTCGCGGTCGGTCACGACCACGAAGTCCCAGTGCTGGCGGTTCGACGCCGAGGGCGAGCGCCAGCCGGCCTCGGCGATCCGCGTGAGGTGCTCTTCGGCCACCGGCTCGCCGGTGTAGCTGCGGACGTTGCGACGGGCGCGGATGGCGTCCCAGGTCTCCATGGCGTTCTCCTCTTCACGCGGCGGGCCGGTGCCGGACCAGGCTGTCACGGCGGGGTCGGAGAAGCCAGACGGCCGTTCGGCAGGACGACGCTGCCGGAGAACCGGTGCGGCGGTGCGAGGTGCGTCCGGCTCACGGCCTGCTGGAGAATGCGGTGGGCCGGCGTGGTCTCGCGTGGTCGGGCGGATTTCCGGCGACGGCTTTCTTTCGCGTGTGGACTGTCCGCTGTGGACGCGGGAGCTTACTTCGCCGCGTGGCGCTCGATGATCGCGATCATCGAGTCCAGGCCCGCTTCCAGTGCCTTCGTGGAGCGCTGCGCCTGGGCCAGCACGAGACCACCCTGCAGCGCGGCCAGCATCGCCAGCGACAGGTGCTCCGCGTCGGTGTCCGCGCGCAGCACGCCGTGGTCGATCATGTGCCGGAGCCCGTCGCGGATGGCCTCGGCCCAGAGGGTGAAGCTGTGGGCGAGGGCGGCGCGCGCGCCGGCGTCGTGTTCGGCGAGCTCGCCCGAGAGGGTGGCGAGCGGGCAGCCGCCCTGGCAGTGCAGGTCGTGTTGCAGCTGCACGAGCGCGTCGCGCCAGGCGCGCAGGGCGGCGAAGCTGTCGAGCCGGGACAGCAGGGCGTGCTGGCCGCCGACGATGCGCGTCGTCTGGAACTCGATGACGGCCCTGGTCAGGGCGCCTTTGTCGGCGAAGTAGTGGTAGATCTGCGACGAGCTGACCCCGGCGGCGTCGCGTACGTCGGGGGTGCTGGTGCCGGCCACGCCGCGTTCGGCCATCAGCTGGGCGGCCGCGGACACGATCCGGTCCCGGGTGGCCTGCCCACGTGCGGTCAGGCGGGCCGTCGCCGTCTCTGTCATGCCCCCAGTCTACGGAAAACCCGGCTAACTGGATTTGACTATCCAGTTCGTGGTCGGTACTACTGGATCGAGCTATCCAGTTCTGCCGGCCGGCGGAGCTGGCGGGGACGTCGAAAGGCTTGATGTGACCACCACCAGCAGCACCATCGCCGAACGGGTCGAGGCCCTGCAGGAGGGACTGGCGGGCAAGATGCCGGCCGGGGCCGTGGCCGCGTTCGGCGGTGAGCAGGCCGCGCTCGATGCCGCCGGCGTGCCCGCGGGCGTGCTGTCCGCCGGCGCGCCCATGCCCGACGGCGACCTGCTCGACGCGCACGGTGCCGCCACCACGCTGACCGCGGCGCGCGGCGGCAAGCCCGCCGTGGTCGTGACCTACCGGGGTGCCTGGTGCCCGTTCTGCAACGTCGCCCTGCGCACCTACCAGGAACAGCTCGTGCCCGCGCTCGCCGGCCGCGGCATCGAGCTCGTGGCCATCAGCCCGCAGAAGCCGGACGGCTCGCTGACCATGGCCGAGAAGAACGAGCTCACCTTCACCGTGCTGTCCGACCCGGGCAACCAGATCGCCGCCGGCCTCGGCGTGCTCACCGCCCCGACCGACGAGGTCCGCGAAGCGCAGCAGTCCCTGGGCCTCGATCTGGCCGACATCAACGCCGACGGCACCCGCGGCATCCCCATGCCCACCGTCGTCCTCGTCGACGCCGAGGGTTTCGTCCGCTGGATCGACGTGCACCCCAACTACACCACCCGCACGGAGACCTCGGACATCGTCGCGGCTCTCGAACTGCTCTGAACGGCGGCATGCGCCCGCTTTCCCGATGCGGGACCCGGGCGCACAGCCGTCCGCCGAAGACCGAAGGCACCGGGTTCGCCCGGTGCCTTTGTCGTCCCCGGCGCGGGCGAAAACCGTTGCGCCGCGGCGGTTATTGTCCGTCCACCCGCCGTCCTTTGACGGTGGCTCCCGCCCTGGCGGCGGCCACAGATCGTCTTTCGGGTCCACCACCCGGATCGCCGGATCCGGGGTGCTCGACCCGACTGTGCGTTTAATCCCCTGTGAACGGTTGGAGCACGTCCGCGCTGCCCGTTGTTCGGCTGGCGTATACCGACGTGGGTGAGCCTGAGCGCGTCGGTCGGGGACCGCTGGAATAAAGGAAAACGATGGCCGAGCCTCGGTTCGAGATGGTGTCCATCTCGGTTGCTGGACTGAATGGACGAGCGCATTCCGATTCGGGGTGGGCCGTCATGTGGCGTTTTCTCTCAGCCAACAACCGCAGCATCGCACAGTCGGTTAATTCCTTCCCTGACGGTGATTCCTGCGCCCACGCGGTGCAGACGCTCAAGGCCGGCCTCAAGCTCGCGCAAGTTCTGACCGTGCGCGACGAGCAGGGGATGTGGCTCTGGCAGCTGCGCCTGGACGGAACGCCGGTCGGCGTGTCCAGCCGCAAGTACCGCCGTCGTCTCCACGCGATCAATTCGGGTAGTTCTTTTCATCAACTGGCCGAATCCAGCCGCGAGATCAACCGAACGCGTGTTCGTCCGTAGTTAATGTTTTTGCCCGGCCTGCGACAGCTGTCCGGGTAAAGCTGCGCGAGCGTGATTCGGAGAGGAGGGGACATGACCGGTGTGCTCGAACACGCCGGCGGGGAAACTCAGGTCCGCCGGAAGACCGGAAGACCCGGCGGCGCCGACCGTTTCTTCCGCCTGGCACTGCTGGGTGCGGGGCTGCTGGTGCTCACGATCATGGTGGTGGTGGGCGGTTTTCTGCTGAAGAACGGAAGCCAGGCACTCGGCCGGGCCGGACTGTCCTTTCTCACCACTCAGGCGTGGCAGCCCGACTCCGGCAACTTCGGCATCGCCGCGGTGCTCGTCGGCACGCTGCTCATCGCCGCAACCGCGCTGTGTGTGGCTTTTCCGCTGGCCTGCGGGGTGGCGCTGTACATCTCGGAGTACGCACCGCCGCGGCCGAAGCGGGTGCTGATCAGCCTGGTGGACCTCATGGCCGCCGTCCCGAGTGTGGTCTACGGCCTCTTCGGCGCGGTGTTCCTGCAGTGGAACCTGCTCGACGTGCCGCGCTGGCTCTCGATCCACCTCGGCTGGTTCCCGCTGTTCACAGTGGACGGTTACGACGCGAACGACCCGCTGAGCAGCCAGACGGTGTTCGCCAGCTCCACCTTCTTCGCCGGCCTGGTGGTCGGGATGATGGTGATGCCGATCACCTGCTCGGTCATGCGGGAGTCGTTTTCCCAGGCCCCGCCCGGAGAACGGGAAGGCGCCTACGCGCTCGGCGCCACGCGCTGGGGCATGATCCGCAGCGTCGTGCTGCCCTACGGCCGCGGCGGGATGATCGGCGGCACCATGCTCGGCCTCGGCCGCGCGCTCGGCGAGACCATCGCGGTGTACATGATCATCGCGCCCGTCTTCACCATCCAGCCGCACGTGCTGCAGAGCGGGGCGAACTCCGTGTCGGCGCTCATCGCCCAGCAGTGGGGCGCGGCCAGCCCGTTCGGCCTCTCGGCGCTGATGGCGGCCGGTCTCGCGCTGTTCGCCCTCACGCTCGTCGTCAACTTCGGCGCGTCCGCGATCATCGCGCGCAGCCGCTCCGGACAGGGGAGTGAGGCATGACCGCCCTGGACACCCGGGAAACCCCGGAAATCCCCGAGCTCCCCGAGTTCGACGACGCACCCGAGACGCCCGAACGCCGCCGCGTCACCCGGCCCGGCCGGCGCGCCGACACGGTGAACGTGGTGGGCGCGCTCGTCGCGGCCATCGCGCTGACCGCGATCGTGTTCACCCAGCTCGCCCCCTTCGGCGGCGCCATCGGGTTCCTCGCGATCGCGTGGGTGCTGTTCCTCGGCCTCTACGCGCTGCTGGTCTCCTTGACCGACAACGCGCTGGCGGTCCGCGACCGCCTGGTCTCCGCGGTCGTGCACAGCCTCGCCGCGTTCGCCTTGCTGTCGCTGATCACGATCGTCGGCTACCCGCTCGTGCGCGGCATCGATGCGTTGAGCCACTGGAACTTCTTCACCGACGACATGGCCAACGCCGGCCCGCTCGACCCGCTGAGCCAGGGCGGGATCATCCACGCGGCGGTCGGCACCTTGGAGCAGATCGCCATCGCGCTCGTGCTCACCGTCCCCTTGGGACTCACGTGCGCGGTGTTCCTCAACGAGACCCGCGGCTTCTTCTCCCGGCTGGTGCGCACGATCGTCGACGCGATGACCGCGCTGCCGTCCATCGTGGCCGGCCTGTTCGTCTACGCGGCGCTGATCCTCTCGCTGGGCCTGGAGAAGTCGGGGCTGGCCGCGGGGTGCGCGATCAGCGTGATGATGCTGCCGATCGTGATCCGGGCCTCCGACGTGGTGATCCGGCTCGTACCGGGCTCGCTGCGGGAGGCGTCGCTCGCGCTGGGCGCCGGGCAGCTGCGCACGGTGTGGCACGTGGTGCTGCCGACCGCGCGCTCGGGCCTGACCACGGCGATCCTGCTCGGCACGGCGCGCGGCATCGGCGAGACGTCCCCGGTGCTGATCACCGCCGGGTTCACCGCCTACCTCAACGCCGACCCGCTCTCGGGCCCGCAGATCTCCTTGCCGCTCGCGACTTTCTCACTGGTCACCTCGCCGGAGGAGGCCATGAAGGCCCGCGGGTTCGGCGCCGCCGCCGTGCTGATGCTGCTGGTGCTCGTGCTGTTCGTGATCGCCCGGCTGGCGGGCGGCCGCCCGGCCGGGGAGCTGACCCGCGGCGGACGCCGGCGCCGCGAACGTGCCTCGGCCGCCGACCGCGAACGCTTCATTCGGAGAATGCAGGGGGAACAGCAGTGAGAAGCCGGATCTTCCGCTGGGTCGGGCTCGCGCTGGCGCTGGTGCTGCTCGGCCAGAGCACCGCGTTCGCGCAGGGCTACGTGCCCATCAGCGGCGCGGGGTCCACGTGGAGCTCGAACGCGCTGGACCAGTGGCGCAAGAACGTCGGCCAGTACGGCATGCGGATCAGCTACGCCGCGACGGGTTCCACGGACGGGCGCAACCAGTTCAAGGCGGGCCAGGTCGACTTCGGTGTGTCGGAGATCCCGTACGGCCTGACCGACGCCGGCGTCACCGACGCCGCACCGACCAACCGCGGCTTCGCGTACATGCCGATCGTCGCCGGTGGCACGGCGTTCATGTACAACCTGCACATCGGCAACACCCGGGTGACGAACCTGCGGCTGTCGGGCAAGACGCTCACCCAGATCTTCACCGGCGCCATCACCACCTGGGCCGACCCGGCGATCAAGGCCGACAACCCGGGCCTGACCCTGCCGGCCCGCAAGATCATCCCGGTGGTGCGCTCGGACGGTTCGGGCACCAGCGCGCAGTTCACCACCTACATGGCCCGCCAGTACGGCTCGCTGTGGGACGCCTTCTGCCGCAAGGCCGGACGCTCGACCCCGTGCGGGTTCACCTCGAACTACCCGCTCGTGCCACCGATGATCGGGCAGTCGGGCTCGCTCGGCGTCACCAACTTCGTGCGCCAGGACCAGAGCGAGGGCGCGATCACCTACGTCGAGTACTCCTACGCGCGCAACGCCGGGTTCCCCATCGCCAAGGTGCTCAACCAGGCCGGGTACTATATCGAGCCGAAGGCGCCGAGCGTCGCGGTCGCGCTGCTCTCGGCCCAGATCAAACCGGACCTGACCCAGGAGCTCGGGAACGTCTACACGAACCCCGACCCGCGCACGTACCCGTTGTCCAGCTACAGCTACATGATCCTGCCGACCACGCCGACGGCGCCGTTCACCGTCGAGAAAGGACGGACGCTGTCGGACTTCGCCTACTACTTCCTGTGCGAGGGCCAGCAACAGGCCGATCAGCTGGGCTACTCGCCGCTGCCGATCAACCTGGTGCAGGCCGGCCTCAACCAGGTGGCCCGGATCCCCGGTTCGACGAAGAAGCCCACTGACATCACGAAGTGCCACAACCCGACCTTCTCGCCGGACGGCACGAACCTGCTCGCCAAGAACGCCCCGCAGCCCTCGCCGTGCGACAAGATCGGCGTGGTCCAGTGCACCACCGGCACCGGCGGCGCGAAGTCCTCGACGCCGAACAACGGCGCGGGCAGCCACTCGAACACCACTGGCGGACCGGGCGGCACCGCCGGCAACGGCCCCGGCGGGACGGCCGGCACCCCCGGGAACACGAGCTCGACCCCGGGCGCGCCGGGCACCGCCAACGGTCCCGGCGGCGGCGCGATCGACCCCGACACCGGCCTGCCCGTCGGCACGCAGAACCTCGCCGACGGTGGCTCGTCGGTGCCCGTGTCGCTCGCCCAGCGCGACGACGCCACGGCGGCGCTGCTCACGTCCGTGGCCGTCGCGCTGCTGCTCGGGCTCGTGATTGGCCCGCCGTTCCTCGCCCGCCGCCTCACCAAGGACAGGGACCGGTCGTGAAGTACCTCAGACTCCTGCTGGCCGCCTTGCTCGCCCTGGCCGCGCTGCTCGTGGCCGCCCCCAGCCAGGCCGAGACCGGATCCGCGGTCACCGTGTCGGGCACCGGCGCGTTCTCCTCGCTGAAGGTGACGGTCAGCCAGACCACCGACCTGATCAACCAGACCGTGCGGGTGACCTGGACCGGTGGGCAGCCGACCGGCCCGTCGGGCAACTTCGCCACCAACTACCTGCAGATCATGCAGTGCTGGGGCGACGATCCGGCCGGTCCGAAGCGGGAACAGTGCCAGTACGGCGGTCTCGCCGCGCAGGGCTCGCCGGTCGCGGGCGCGTGGACGCGGCTGCGGCAGGTCAGCTACGGCACCCTGAAAGACGGGCTGGAGACGATCAAACCCGCGGACGGCAAGCAGGCCGTGGTCCCGTTCACGTCCGTCTCCGGCGTCATGACGACCTCGACCGGAGAGTTCTTCACCGCCGGCACCACCAACGAGGTCCCGCTCGCCAAAACCCGGCTCGACGGCGGCGGCGAGGTCGACTTCGAGGTGCAGACCGCGCTCGAGGCCGACGGCCTCGGCTGCGGCACCGTCGTCAACGGCGCGCCGCGCGGGTGCTGGCTGGTGATCGTGCCGCGCGGCGACCGGGAGGTCGACGGCACCGAGGTCGGTGTCGGAGACAACCGGCCGCAGCTGGACTCGTCGCCGTTGAGCCAGACGAACTGGAACAACCACATCTCGGTGCCGCTGAAGTTCCAGCCGGTGGGCGACTCGTGCCCCCTGGGCGCGGCCGAGCGGCAGACCTCGGGTGACGAGTTCCTGTCCGAAGCCGTGCTGCGCTGGCAGCCGACGCTGTGCGCCGGCGGCGGCACCGTCTACGGCTTCACCCAGGTGCCCGACGGCGTCGCTCGCCAGACCGTGGTGTCGGACAACCCCGGCCTCGCGTTCATGACCGATCCGGTGCCACAGGACCAGGTCACGAAACCATTGGTGTACGCGCCGATCGCGTTGTCCGGGTTGAGCATCGCGTTCATCACCGAGCGCCAGTCGGCCGGCGAAGGCGTGGTGCCGCCCGAGGTGTGGCAACGCGACGGCGAGCAGATCACCGAGATGAACCTCAACCCGCGGCTCGTGGCGAAGCTGCTCACGCAGTCGTACGTGCTGTCTTTGCCCACGCGCCAGGACTACCTCAAGGGCAACCCGGACTCGCTCACGCTCGATCCCGAGTTCCTCCGGCTCAACCCCGACTTCAAGGACTCCGGCCGGCTGATGTCCGCTGTGGACGCCCTTGTGCCCACTGTGGACATGGACGCCACCACCATGCTGTGGAACTGGATCAAGGCCGACAAGGACGCGTCCGACTTCGTCAACGGCGTGCCCGACCCGGACGGCATGAAGGTCAATCCGTCCTTCCGCGGCACGAACCTGCCGGTGTCCAACTTCCCTCGCTCCGACCTGACGTGCGCCGGCACGGGGCTGCTGGCCAGCTGCGCGCTCGACCTGCGCCCGCTCGCCAACGACATGCACGAGGCCGGCCGCGCCATCAGCCGCGGTGACACGCTCGGCAAGGCCCCCACCGGCTTCGCGACACCGACGGGCGCGCCGGAGCTCAAGGCCGTCGACCGCGAACCCCAGGGCCAGCGCAGCCTGCTGGCCGTGGTCGACACCCCGACGGCCGAGCGTTACGGCCTGCCCACGGCCAAGCTGCGCAACTCCTCGGGCGCGTTCGTCGCGCCGACCGACTCGGCGATGCTCGCCGCCGTCGCGGCCGCGAAACCCGGCGCGGTCAAGGATGTCCTGCACCTGGACCCGACGACGACCGCCGCCGACGCGTACCCGCTCACGAACCTCGCCTACGCCGCGACCGCACCGTCCGCTTTGGACAAACAGGCCGGGGCCGACTACGCCGCGTTCCTCAAGTACGCGGTGGGGAACGGCCAGACGCCCGGCATCGAGGCGGGCACCCTGCCGGCCGGCTACGTGCCGCTGCCCGAGGCGATGCGCGCGCAGACCGTGGCCGCCGCCGACACGATCGCGGCCCAGTCCGGCCAGACCACCCCGCCCCCGTCCGGCGACCAGACGTCCGGTGCGGGCGCGGGTGGCGCCAGCGGCGGCGACCTGCCCCCGGTGTCGGACGGCTCGGGTGGCACCGGCGGCGTGGGCGGCACGCCCGGCACCGGCGCCGGACCTCCGCCGAACGCACCGGGCGGTGCACCCCTGGCCGTCAAGGCACCGCCGACTTCCACGGCCGACCAGCAGAACGTGGCGCAGACACGGCCCACCCCGGGCTCGCCCGTCGGGTTCGTGCGCTACCTGCTGGTGATCCTGCTCGCGGCGGGCGCAGTCGCCGTCGCCTCCGGGCCCGCGCTGACGCGCCTGAGCAAGCGGATGGGGAGGTGATGTCCGCGGCCCGCCGGCCCGGGAGTTGCCGCTCCTGAGCTCGACGGGCCGGGTGCAACCGGCAAGACCGGCGTCACGACCGCAAAACGGCGACGCCGGCAGGTCCGGACGACGAGTCCGGGCATTCCTGCTGCGAAAAGGATACCTGAAGTGAGCAGAAGAAAAACCCTCGTCACGGTCGCCGCGGCGGCCCTGGTGCTCGGCCTGAGCGGGGTGGCGCAGGCCGACCCGAGCGGCACGCCGACCTTCCGCCAGCTCGCGGGTGTCGGCTCCGACACCACGCAGGGCGTGGTGAACGGCCTCTCCGACGCGATCACCGTCGGCGGCACCAAGATCATCGCCTCCTACGACGCGGTGGGCTCGCCCACCATCACCACGAACGACGCGTCGACGCCGAACTGCACCATCCCGCGCCCGGCCAACTCGGGTGAGGGCGTCAACGCCCTGGTCGCCTCGCTCGACAACGGCACCAACTGCGTGCAGTTCGCGCGGTCCTCGGCCAACAACTCGTCGAGCTACGCCGGCAAGAACCTCACCTACGTGCCGTTCGCCGTCGACGCCGTGACCTACGCGGTGCGCTCGGACAGCTCGATCTCGAAGAAGCTGACCACCGCGCAGCTCAAGAGCATCTACAACTGCACCGCCCCGGGCGTCGGCACGACCTACAAGCCGCTGCTGCCGAAGTTCGGCTCGGGCACTCGCGCGTTCTTCCTGTCCTCGCTGGGCCTGACGAACGCCGCGAACTACACCACCACGTTCCCGTGCGTGCACGACACCGACCCGACGAACGCGCCGATCGAGGAGAACACCGGCACGTTCCTGACGGACCCGGCGAACGTCGCGCCGTACTCGATCGCCCAGTACCAGAGCCAGATCAACGGCGTGGTCCCGGCCGTGCAGGGCAAGGCCGTGCTGGCCACGCTCAACGGCATCTCGCCGACGTCGCTGAACACCTCCTCGTCGTTCAAGCGGGACGTCTACAACGTCATCCCGAGCGCCCAGGTGGGCAACGCGCCGTACGCCGGCACCTTCGTCGGCCCCGACTCCGCGATCTGCGCCGCCGGCGACGTGATCACGAAGTACGGCTTCGGCAAGGCCGCCAACTGCGGCGACACCAGCATCGTCACGCCCTGACCCGGAAAAGGACCTCTTCCATGAGCACCAGATCCCTGCTGCGCCGCGTCGCCGTGGGCGGTGTCATCGTCACCGCCGCGCTGGCGGCGATGGGCACGCTCTCGACGGCCTCGGCCGCCGTTGCGCCGGGCACGCTCGGCACCCTGACCCTGAGCCCGGCCACGGGCGTCGACACCACCGCGGGCGTGGCCACCACGTCGGCGGGCTGCCCGGAGACCTCCGACGCGTACTACCTGTACGTCTTCGGCCCCGGCGGCTTCACCAACGGTCTCATCGCGACGACCACCACCGACGTCGGCCTGTCCCACACGGACGGTTTCCCCGTCCAGCTGGGCCTGTCGATGAAGGACATCGCGCTGGACAACAGCACCACCGTCCAGCCCGGCCGCTACGACCTGGTCGCGAGCTGCATCGACTCGTTCTCGCAGGAGGTGCAGGGCACCTTCACCCAGGCGATCTACTTCACCGACGCCACGCACTACCAGAGCACCGACCCCGACGCGCCGGTCTCGACCAGCACGTCGCTCGCGGTCTCGCCGGCTTCCCCGGCCACGCAGGGCAGCCCCGTCACCCTGACCGCCACGGTCACCCCGGCCTCGGCCGGCGGCACCGTGCAGTTCAAGGACGGCGCGGCGAACCTGGGCAACCCGGTCGCCGTCAACGGTGGCACCGCGGTGCTGACCACGTCGGCGCTGACCGCCGGCAGCCACTCGCTGACCGCCGTCTTCACCGGTGGTTCGCAGAACGTCGGCGGCTCGACGTCGGCGGCGGTGACCTACCAGGTCAACGCCCCGGTCGCGACCCCGACCACGACCGCGCTCTCGGTCACGCCGAGCGGCACGGCCCAGCAGTTCAGCACGGTGACGCTGAACGCGTCGGTCAACCCCGCGGGTGCGGCCGGCTCGATCCAGTTCACCGACGGTGGTGCGAACCTGGGCAACCCGGTCGCGCTGTCCGGTGGCACCGCGACGCTGAACACCTCGACGCTGGGCGTGGGCGACCACACCTTCACCGCCAAGTTCGTCCCGGCCAACCCGGCGGCGTTCGTGGCCTCGGAGTCGGCCGGTGTGCCGCTGTCGGTGACCGCCTTCGCGGGCGTGGCCACCTCGGAGAACATCACCACGACCGTCAACGCGGGTGAGCTGCTCATCAGCGTCGACAACGAGAACGTGACCCTGCCGTCGCCGACGATGCTCCCCGACGCCTCGATGCTGCAGACCTCGGGCCAGCTGAACCCGGTCACGGTCACCGACACCCGCGCCGGGAACCCGGGCTGGAACGTCTCCGGCCAGGCGACCGACTTCGGTGACGGTGCTGCGCACGCGATCAACGCCGCCAACCTCGGCTGGACCCCGGTCCTGGTCGACAAGGTGGCCGCGCAGAACATCACCGCGGGCCCGGCCGTCGGCCCGGCCGCGGCCGTGGAGCCGGGCGCGGCCGCTCCGGCGGGCCTCGGCCTGGCGGGTTCCCGCACCCTCGCCACCGCCGCTTCGAACGGTGGCAACGGCACGGCGCACCTCGGCGCCGGGCTCTCGCTGAACGTGCCGACGTCGACCGTCGCCGGCACCTACACCGCGGTGCTCACGCTCACCGCCATCTGATCACCGGGTCTCCGGCGGCGCGGTGCCGGCCGCCCGCCGGAGACCCGGCCCCCAGTCGTTCTTCCGTCCGAAGGGAAACGCCGATGCGCCTCGTGGCACTGGCCGCCGCGCTCCTGCTGGGTTTCGCGCCCGCCGCCACCGCCTCCGCCGCTCCCGCCGAGGCGCACCCGTCTTCTCACCTCGGTGCCCAGGCCGCTTTCCGCCCGGCCGCCCAGCCGCCCGCGGGGGACCGGCGCGTGACGTTCGGCGTGCGCCCCGCCACCGCGAAGGCGCCGGACAACCGGCCGAGTTTCGGTTACGGCGCCACACCCGGCGCCGTCGTCAAGGACTACGTCGCCGTCTCCAACGTCGGCACCACCCCGGTGACGCTGAAGATCTATGCGAGCGATGCGTTCAACACCCCGGAGGGCGGGTTCGACCTGCTCGCCGCCGGCAAGAAGTCGGTGGACGCCGGGGCCTGGACCAAACCCGCGCAGACCAGCGTCTCACTCAAGCCCCGGTCGGTCTCGATCGTCCCCTTCAGCCTGACCATCCCCGTGAACGCGACCCCCGGTGACCACGCGGCGGGCCTCGTCGCCGCGCTGACCACCGAGCAGACGGGCGCGAACGGGCAGCGGGTCTCGGTCGAGCAGCGCGTCGGCGCGCGCATCTACCTGCGCGTGACCGGGCAGCTCACGCCGCGGCTCGCGATCACCGGCCTCACCGGCACCTACGACCCGACGCCGTTCGGCCGCGGCGACGCGACCGTGAGCTACACCGTGCGCAACACCGGCAACACCCGCCTTTCGGGCACGCAGCGCGTGGGCGTGAGCACGCCGTGGGGGACCACTGTGGACAGTGCCGCGCTGCCGCCGATCCCGGAGCTGCTGCCGGGCGGGCTGTTCAAGGTGACCACGAAGGTCTCCGGCCTGCTGCCCGCGGGCTGGCTGAACGCGACCGTGCACGTCGACCCGCACCCGGTGGCCGGGTTCACCGACCCGGTGGAGCCCGTGGAGGAGACCCTGACGCTGAGCGCCGTGCCGTGGGCGTTCCTCGGCATCCTCCTGGTGCTGGTCCTCGGCGTGCTCGCCGTGGTGTTCACGCGGCGCAGACGTCGGCGTGGTGGCACGACCGAAGCCCCGCCGGCGGAGGAGGTGGCCGAACATGCGGCTGCGCACTGAGCTCCTGCTCGTCGCGGGCGGGCTGGTCCTGTTCACGGCGCCCGCCCAGGCGGCGCCGATCGGCGGCCTGGTCGTGACGCCCGGCGAAGGCCAGGACGCGTCTTCGATCCGCATGCACACCAGCGCCGGCTGCCCGGCCGACGCCGACGCGTACTACGCGAGCCTGCGCGGCAAGGGCATGCCCGCCGCGGGGCAGGTGGTCGTCGCGAACACCGACGTCGGCCTGTCGCACACGGGCGGCTTCGACGTGTTCCTCGCCCAGACGCTCAAGGACTTCGCCGCGGACAACGGAACCTCGCTTTCGGGCAAGTACGACGTGACGCTGTACTGCATCGACTCGTTCAGCCAGGAGAGCAAGGGCGAGTTCACCGCGTCGCTGAAGTTCGACCGCCCGGTGAAGTACGCGGCGCTCGGCGCGGCGAAGGGCCCGAACCGGGCGCCCGAGACCACATCTTCCGCGCCGCCGCCCTCGTCGCGCGTTGTGCCGCCGACGTCGGCCGTGCCGGCCGGGCCCGGCGCGGGTTCGACCCCGGTCCCGCTCCCGGGATCCGGCAGCAGCGGCGGGCCGCGGACGAGCGCTCCGGCGCCGGAAAACGCGGCCGCACCGGCGGAACCGTCGACGACGCTGATCGGCGCGTTCGCCCTCGTGGCGGGCGTGGGCCTGGTGGTCGCCGCGGTGGCGCTCGCCGCGTGGGTGGTGCGCCGGCGTGCCCGGTGAAGTGCGGTTGTCCCCTGAACAGCGGAAGGAAAGCTTTCATGCGTAAGCGTCAGCTCGTGGTGGCGGGTGCCTCGGCGGCCGCGGCGGCGATCGTCGTGGTGACCCTGGTGACCTCCACCGCCTCGGCCGCGCTGCCCCCGCCGGGCAGCCTCGGCACCCTCACCCTCGAACCGCCCACGGGCACCGGGGCCACGGCTCCCGTCGTGCGCACGTCGCAGGGCTGCACCCCGGACTCCGACTCCTACATCGCGCACGTCTTCGGGCCCGGCGGGTTCGCGCCCGGGCTGGTGGCGACGTTCGGGCTGCAGGACGTGGACTTCTCCACCACGCAGCCCTTCCCGGTGCAGTTCACCAAGGGCATGACCGACATTGCCACGGACAACCAGACCGAGGTCGTGGCCGGCACCTACGTGGTGCAGGTGTCCTGTATGGACTCGTTCTCGCAGACGTCGACCGGCACCTTCACGGCGAACATGTACTTCACGGACGCGACGCACTACCAGTCGACGGACCCGAGCGGGCCGCCCGTGTCGACGACGCCGACCACACCGACGTCGGTGAGCACCTCGCAGCCGACCTCGACCTCCACCACGACGTCGACGTCCACGGCCACCTCGACTTCTACGACGACTTCGAGCCCGGCGTCGACCACGACCACGCCGTCTACTTCGGACACTCCGACGACCACGGCGACCACGACGTCGCCGACCACCACGAGCACCACCACCACTGGCGCCACGGGCACGCCGACGTCGACCACGACCACGGGCACCACGAGCACGAGCGCCACGACCACGACCACGACAACTTCGACGGGTACCTCGGCGCCGACTTCCACCTCGACCCGCACGTCCACGAGCTCGCCCACCTCGACGACCACCACCCCGCGGACGTCCACGACTTCGCCCAGCACCACCACGCCGGCTTCCACGACCGCCACGACGACGTCCTCCGGCACGGTCTCCGACACCGAGACGACCTCGGCGACGGACACGTCGTCGAGCACGTCCACAAGCGACACTTCGGTGACCGTCCCGCCCGGTGACACCGGCACTCCCGGCTCGGGGGGCAGCGCGGGGGAGAACGTCGGTACCGACGTGCCGGGCCGCACGCTGGCCTACACCGGGTTCGACCTCGGGTTCTTCGTCCTGGCCGCGGCCGTGCTGATCGGGCTGGGCGCCGTGGCGCTCATCGCGGTCCGCCGGCGCAGGGCGGATGCCCGCCGCACATGGTGACCATCGAGACGGACGTCGCCGCACCGCCGACGGGGAAACCCGCGGCGGTGTGGGTGACCGGGCAGGCGCTGTCGATCGTCGGCGCGCTCATGCTGTGCCTGGTCGTGCAGATCGCCGTGATCGGGCAGCTGGCGCACAACCGCGACCAGGACCGCGCGTACGCGGCGTTCCGCGACCAGCTCGCGAACGCCACCGCGCCGGCCGGCGGCTACGACCCCGACGGGCACCCGCTGGAGCCGGGGACGCCGGTGGCGGTGCTGACGGTGCCGCGGATCGGGGTGCGCGAGGTCGTCGGCGAGGGGTCGACGTCGGAGGTCCTGAAGTCCGGGCCGGGGCACCGCCGGGACACGGTGCTGCCGGGCCAGGCGGGCACGAGCGTGGTGCTCGGCCGGCGCGCGGGGTACGGCTCGCCGTTCCTGGACATCGGCAAGCTCAAGCGCGGCGACCTGATCAGCGTCACCACCGGGCAGGGCAAACACGAGTACGAGGTGCTGGGCGTGCGCCACAGCGGCGACCCGCAGCCGGCCCCGCCCGCACAGGGCCAGGGGCGGCTGACGCTCGTCACCGCCGACGGCCCGCCGGGCCTGCCCGCCGACGTCCTGCGCGTCGACGCGCGGCTGCTCACCCCGGCCGTCGGGATCGGGGGCGTGCTGCCGGCGTCGGCGATGAGCGAGTCGGAGCAGGCGCTCTCGGGCGACCCGGCGGCGATGGTGCCGCTCGTGCTGTGGGGGCTGCTGCTCGTGGTGAGCGCGGCCGGAGTCGTGTACGTCCACCAACGCGTCGGCAAGTGGCATTCGTGGGTGATCGGGGTGCCGCTGCTCGGCGCGCTCGGCGTCACGGTGGCCGACCAGGCGGCTTCGCTGCTGCCGAACCTGTTGTGAGGAGACCAGGATGACCATGCTGCTGCCGTCGGTCGAGGAGACCACGTCGATCGAGGCGCGCGCGGTGTCCGCGTGGTTCGGCGACCGCAAGGTGCTCGACCGCGTGTCGCTGACCATGCCCGCGCGGTCCGTCACCGCGCTGATCGGCCCGTCGGGATGCGGGAAGTCGACGTTCCTGCGCATCCTCAACCGCATGCACGAGCTCGTGCCCAGCGCCACGCTCGCCGGTGAGGTCCTCCTCGGGGGCGACGACATCTACGACCCGTCGTGGAAGCTCACCGACGCGCGCCGCCACATCGGCATGGTGTTCCAGAAGCCCAACCCGTTCCCGGCGATGTCCATCTTCGACAACGTGACCGCCGGCCTGAAACTCACGGGCACCAAGGTGCGCAGCTCCGAAAAGGACGATCTCGTCGCCGAGTGCCTCATCAAGGCCGGCCTGTGGAAAGAGGTCCGCGACCGCCTCCGCCAGCCCGGCGGTGCGCTGTCCGGCGGCCAGCAGCAGCGCCTGTGCATCGCCCGGGCCCTCGCGGTCCGCCCGAAGGTCCTGCTCATGGACGAGCCGTGCTCGGCGCTCGACCCGACGTCGACGCGCCGCATCGAGCAGACCATCGAGGACCTCAGCGGCGAGGTGACCATCGTGATCGTCACCCACAACATGCAGCAGGCCCAACGGGTTTCCGCGCAGTGCGCCTTCTTCCTCGCCGAAGAGGGCGCCCCCGGCGGCATCGTGGAGGCCGGCCCGACCACCACGATCTTCGAGTCACCCCACGACGACCGCACCGCCGACTACGTCCACGGCCGCTTCGGCTGAGCCCTACTCGCCGTCGTCGTTGAGGATGACCGTCGGCGGCGTCCCCTTCGCCTTCACGTAGAACACGGCCAGCTTCGCCGGCTCCGTGGTGCTCGCGTTGCGACTCACGACGTGCACGTCGGTGGGGGACTCGAAGAAGACGCCCCCGGTGTTGACGGTCTGCAGCTTGCCGCCTTTCACCTGCGTGACAACACTTCCCTGGAGGACGTAGACGAACAGGTCGCAGTTGTGCCGGTGCACCTGGGAGGCCTCCCCGGGCGCGAAGTCGACGATCTCGATCATGCCCTCCTTGCCCGGGATGTCGGGCAGGGCCTGGGTCATGAGCCGGGTGACGGCACCGGCCTTCGTCTGGTGCTCTGCCAGGCCGCCGCTGCTGGGGCTGCCGGCGGCCGGCGCCAGGTCGGCCGCTCGACCCGAGCCGCACGCTGCCACGCCGGCCAGTGCCAGCAGGGAAACCAATGTTGTCTTGACTGTCCTGTTCATGGTCCGCACTCCCGCCCGGTAGTTGATCTCCCTCTCGACCGTAAGGTCGGGACGGCACCGGAACGCGGGTCACTTCGGCTCAAGATCATTGGGCCACTTCGCGGGGATCGTTTCGCTCCTGGGACCCGCGCACTCCGGCGCAGACTTTGCGGCTGGCGGGTCTGCGCCGGAGTGCCACGCTTCAGGCTCGGGGGTCCCCGATCGAGCGAAGGCCGAGCGGGTCGTGGATGACGGCGCCGGGATCGTAGTGCCGGGCGATCCCGCCCAGGCGTGCGGCGACATCGGGCGCGAAGAACCGGTCGACGGCGCGGTCGTCGGCGCTCGCGAAGGTGCGGAACGTCCGTCCCGTCGCGGCCGGCTTGAGCGCATCGAGGACGCGCCCCTGCTCCTCGGCCAGGGCGGCCACGTCCTCGGGCCGGAAGATCAGCCCGACGCTCTCGAGGAAGTACTCGCCCTCGACCCGGTCGAGGGCGGCGGGTGCCTCGGCCGGCCGGTTCAGGGCTCCGCCGAGGCGGCGGAACTCGACGACGGACAGCGGGCTGCCCTGCGGACCGAGGTCGGTCACCGCGCTCAGCGCCGACTCCGGCAGGTCGTCCAGAATCTCGGTGCGGATCACGACCGGCGCGCCGTCGACGGGGACGCCGGCCAGGTCGAGGTCGTCGGGCGTGCGGGGCCGGGTGGAATCGAGCATCGGCTGGGCGACTTCGAGCATCGGAAGCAGCAACCGCCGCGCCTCGTCCGCCGTGCCCAGGTGGCAGACCGTCAGGGTGACCGCGCGCTGCCCGCGAATCGGCTCCGGCACCGAGGGCAGCGGCGGGAACTGGTGCACGCCGATCGCCGTCGTCATTTCCTCCGGCAGCGTCGAGGACCACGTCCGGTAGGCGGCGAACAGGTCGAGTGCCGCGTCGACCGGCCAGATCAGGTCGCCCGCGAAGAGCTCGGGAACCGGAGCGAGCTCGATCTCCAGCTCGGTCACGATGCCCGGCGGGGTGCCGCCCCCGCGCAGCGCCCACCACAGGTCGGCGTGGTGCTCGGCCTCCACGCGCAACCGCTGCCCTTCGCCGGTGACCAGCTCGGCGGAGACCACTCCGTGCGCGGCGAGGCCGTGCCGCCGGGCGAACAGCCCGAGCCCTCCGCCCAGGGTGTACCCGGTGACCCCGGCGCTGGGGACGTTCGTCGCCAGGCCGCTGAGGCCGTGCGGGGTGCACGCTTGCTGCAGATCTTGCCACCGCACCCCCGAACCGACGCGGGCCCGGCGCCGGGCCGGGTCGATGGCGATCGCGTTCAGCTCGCCGGTGCGCAGCAGGAGGGCGCCGTCGTAGGAGTCGATCGCGCCGTGGCCGGTGCCCTGCGGTGCGACCCGGATGCCGTGCTCGGCGGCGAACTTCACCGTGGCCACCACGTCCTCGACGCCGGTGGCCGCCACGACCGCGGCCGGACGCTGCTCGACCGTCAGGTTCCACGGCTTGCCGGCGCGCTCGAACCGTTCGTCATCGGTCCCGATGACCGCGCCCTGCAAATTTTGCGCCCATTGCGCCAGATCTCTGATAACCATGTGCGCGATGCTGGCATGCGAATCCGGCGGACCGGAATCCCGTGAACAGGGGATTCGAACGGGAATCCGTCCGGAACAGTCGGACACAGTGGACGGTGGTGCCGGAAATAAACCTCGATCAAAGTATAGGGGTGTTGGGAGTCACTTTGCCCGGCGGTCATTTTCCGCATTATTTTGGTGGCGGGTACCTGGGGCGGGGAAAGGACTCGGATGACGCCGGTGACCGCCGACGCGTACGCGGCGATCGAGCGGATGGCGGACGCGCGGTCGACGTGCGAGGCGTTCCAGTGGTCCGCGGTGCCCGAGCTGCGCCGGATCGTGGGCTTCGATTCGATGTGCTGGAGCCTGATCGATCCGATGACCTGGGCTCCCTCGTGGACCGTGGGTGACAACTCGGTCCTCGGGTTGCAGCAGCGCCGGTTGCAGACTTCCTGGGCGTCGTCGGGCGAGTACCGGGAATTGACCGGCCGGGGCTTCGCCTTCACGAGTGTCGACGCCGAAGGGCTGCCACGGCGCGAGTCGTACTGGTGGGAAATGGGTGAGCCGGGCGGACTTCGCGACGGGCTCTCCGTCGCCCTCGGCGCGGACGGTGCCTGCTGGGGGATATTGCACCTGTTCCGCGATCACGACGGTCGCCGGTTCTCCGCGGCCGATGTCGACGCCGTCCTGAAGATCGCGCCGACCCTGGGCCGCCGCCTGCGGCGGAGCACGATCGATCCGGCGGGGGAGCGCCCGAGCGGCGACGAGGCCGGAACGCTGATCCTCGATCGCGGGCTCGCCCCGGTGGCGTCGACGCCGGAGGCGGACCGCTGGCTCTCCCGCCTTCCGCAGCCCGCCCCCGGGGGCGATCCCCTCCCCGGGTTCGTCTACGCGATCGCGGCCCGCCTCGGTCCCGATGTCCTGCCACCCTCGACACCCCAGCTGCGCATCCGCGCCGACGACGGAACCTGGCTTCTCCTGCGCGCGGCGAGGCTGTCCGGCGGCTCGGCACTGGGCGACGGGGCCATCGCGGTGACCATCGAACCCGCCTGCCAGGCGGATTTGCGACCGCTGTTGATGCGGGCCCACAAACTGTCCGCGCGCGAACGGGAGGTCGCGGCCCTGGCCGCGAAAGGCCTCACGAATGTCGAGCTGGCGAGCGCCTTGTTCATCACCCGCCACACCGTCGCCGACCACCTGAAGGCGATCTACGACAAACTCGGGGTCAACAGCCGAGGCGAACTGACCTCGGTGCTCGGCGGACTCCGCTGACCTGCCGAAGGTGAGCCCGAGCGGATGAAGTGGGGAATTTCGGCACCGTTCTCGGATCCTCGATCGGCGGTGAACGGGGCGTGCAACCTGGACGCGATGCCCTTCACGAGGATCAGCGTGCCGGACCGGATCCGCTTCGACACACCGGATCCGATCGTGCTGGCACTCCGTTGTCCGTCGGGCCGGCACTTCTGTTCCGAATCCCCGAATCCCCGGATCGCACGGCCGCATTGTTCGACCTCGTGTGCGACAACTGGGCTTCGGCGCGACGGGACGGGGCGCCGTTGCTCATCGCCGAGATCCACGTCGCGCTCGGACGACGCCGAGTAGTCGATTCCGCCCGGGTCTGGCTGTAACACTATTTCCGGTTGGGCCCCGAACTCGCGCGAAACGCGTTGGCTTGAGGTGACGCGGCCGGATCGCTCCGGCCGCGTCACACCGGCGCGGGTCAGGCCGGGCGGACGGCCGCGATCGCGCTGACCTCGACCCGCAGGTTCGGCGGGACGAGGCGCGACACCTCGACGGTCGTCGAGGTCGGCATCCGCTTGAAGTACTCGCGCATGACCTCGACGACGATCTCGTTGTCCCGGTCGACGTCGACGAGGAACTTGCCGACGTTGATCACGTCCGCGATCGTCGCTCCCGACAGGGCGAGGACGTGCTCGAGATTGGCGAACAGCCGGTGCATCTCGGAGCGCAGGTCCGTCGGGTCGTCAGGGTTCTTCGGGCCGCCGAGGACGCCGGAGACGTAGATCAGATCCGCGCCGGCCGGAATCCGGATCGCCGGGACCAGGGGCAGGCCGGAGACGCCGGTCTTCTCTCCCGTTTCGTCGATCACGGTGAAGGGCTTGTCGTCGGTGGTCATTCGTGGACCTGTGTCCTTTCTCGTGGGGTGAATGGGAACCGCTCAGATGGGCATGACGAACTCGTCGTCGCCGAACAACGCCCGGCCGTAGATCTCCGTCGCGATCTCGGGCTGGATGAGGCCGTGGCGGCTGGCGGCCTCGGAATCGCGCCAGATGCGCTGCAACGGGTTGCCCGTCGCGAAGCTGCCGGCGCCGTTCATCGTCAGCGTGCGGTTGATCGCACCGCGGCTGTAGGTGATCGCGAGCCCGGTGTCCATCCGGATGCGAGCGCGGACGACCAAGCCGGGCTACGCGCCTTCGTGGGCGAGGCGCACGATGTCGTCACACGCGCGCCGGGCGACCATCGTGGCGATGTCGACCGACGACACCGCCTCGGCGATCCCGGTCCGGTTGGCCGGCGCGTCCACGGCGTGGTCGTACTTCGAGTACATCACCGTACGCCGCGGCAAGTTCGCGAGCGTCAGGTCGACGGCGGCCTGCGCGAGGCCCAGCTGGGCACCGCACAGCACAACGCCGAGGACCGGCAGGAACGACTCGCGGTGAACGGGTGCCTCGGACGAGGTCGCGTAGATGTCGGCGGCGAGGTCGTCGTACCGCTGGACGCGGTGATCGGGAACGAAAACGTCGCGGGCGACGAGCGTGTTGCTGGCGGTGCCGCGCATCCCCACGACGAACCAGGTGTCCACGATCTCGAGCTCGTCCATGGGGAACAGCGCCAGGTTCTGCACGCGATTTCCCTCGTCGTCAGGCGTCATCACGCCGAGGTGCGCCCACTGCGAGTGCGCCGAGCCGCTGGCGAAGGGCCACTTGCCGCTCACCACGTAGCCACCGTCGACGCGGCGGACGTCTTCCACCGGGTTCAGGACGGTGCACAGGCGCGCATCCGGGTTCGTGCCCCAGACGTCCTGCTGGGCCTGTTCGGAGTAGGTGGAGGCGATCCAGGCCGCCGAGTTGATCAGTGCGTGGACCCAGCCCGCGGAGCCGTCGCCGCGGGCGACCTCCGCCGTCGTCTCGACGAGGGTGCGGACATCCGCCTCGAGCCCGCCGAACCGCTTCGGAACGCAGAGGCGGTAAAGGTCCGCGGCCTGCAGCGCGTCGACAACCTCGGGGGACAGGGTCCGGTTGTCGTCGGCGAACTGCCCGCCTTGCCGCAGCACGTCCCGCAGACCGGCGGCGCGGGCGACGAGCTCGTCGGACAGCCGGCGCGAGTCGGGAATGACGTCAGAATCGATACTTGTCGCCATCAGTACCTCTCAGGAGGGTGCCGCTCCTGCTATCCGAGCGACTTGAAAGTTCAACTGCAAACGTTAGCAGACCTGTCCGCCGGATTTGCAAGTAAGATGGATGGAAACGATTGCAGTCGAACGCTTATCAGTCTTGCCCGATTGATCGCCGGCTTCGAACCGGCGGCCCTGCGAAGTGGTCAGGCGGAGACGCGGTGCAGGACCACGACCGGGATGACGCGAGTGGTCGTGCCGTGGTCGGGGAAGCCGGTGGTGCCGGCGGTGAGCCGGGCGAAGTTGTCCGCGAAGCGAGCGAACAGGGCGTCGCGTTCGGGGCCGGATTCGAGGGGTTCGGCGGTGGCCTCGAAGGTCTCGGCGCCGACTTCGACGGTGACGGCCGGGTTGGCCTTGACGTTGTGGAACCAGGCCGGGTTGGTGTCGGCGCCGCCGTTGGAGGCGATGACGACGATCCGGTCCCCGTCGGCCAGGTGGCTGAGCGGGGTGGTGCGCACCGTGCCGGTCTTGGCGCCCGTGGTCGTGATCAGCGCCATGTCCATGCCGGCGAACATGCCGCCGACCTTGCCGGCGTTGGCGCGGAACTCGTCGATGACGGTGGAGTTGAAGTCGGCGGCCGAAGTCATGACCGGTCCTTCCGGTTCGGGGGTTCTCGGGGCGCCGTGATCTTGGCACGCCGGCGTCCACATCGGACGATTCGCGTCCCGCGGTACCGGACACCGAGCGGCGTCACCGGGCACGGTGACGCCGCTCGGTCGGCGGCGGTCGACTTCCGAGCGGGTTCCTCTTGTGTCGGTTCCGCCCGGAGCGGCGCGGGTGAACTCCGGGGCGGGTCTCCGAAGTCTGTGCCTGGAGGCCACGGTGAGCACCTTGCCGCAATCCGGCGGGCGCACCGCTTCGGTGAGCGAGAGCTACACCGTGACCGTGTTCGCGAAGTCGGCTACGGCCTGTGCGCGGGTCACCCGGCACCACCGGGTCGGCGCTGATGTGGCGACGGTCCGCGACCGAGGTAAAACGGCGTGCGAGGCCCCGTCCGCCGCCAAAGGCACCTGTCAGGCGCTCTTCGGCCTGGAATTTCGCAGCGGCCTCCAACAGCCCCGGCGAGGTTCGTGGCGGCCTGAGTTGACTAGCCCTCCGCAGCGTTTTACGGTTTCGGTAGCCAGAGTTTGCTTTCTGTAGCTCGGAAAGCCGTCCGTATCCGCAGTCAAGCGGGCCGGGAGGGCGCGCATGACGACCTACGAACCCCGAGACGTGCGACCAGGGATCGCGGCGCTGGCCGAGCGCCTGCGGGCGGCGTTGGGTCGCGATTCGGTCATCGACGATCACCAGCGGCTGCGCACCTACGAGTGCGACGGCCTCGCGCACTACAAGGTCACGCCCGCGCTCGCCGTGCTCGCGCGGGACACGGCCGCCGTCGTGGAGACTGTGCGCGCCTGCGCGGAGGGCGGCGTGCCGTTCGTCGCGCGCGGGTCCGGCACGGGCCTCTCCGGTGGCGCGCTGCCGCGCGCCGACGGGGTCCTCATCGTCACCTCGCGGATGCGGCACATCGTCGAGATCGATCGCGAGAATCAGCGTGCGGTGGTCGAGCCGGGGGTGATCAACCTGGACGTCTCCCGGGCCGCGAAGCCCGAGGGCTACTACTACGCGCCGGATCCCTCGAGCCAGCAGGTGTGCTCGATCGGCGGCAACGTCGCGGAGAACTCGGGTGGCGCGCACTGCCTGAAGTACGGGTTCACCACCAACCACGTCACCGGGATCACCTTCGTGACCGCCGACGGCGAAGCCGTGCGACTCGGTGGCAAGGCGCCCGACCCCACGGGGTACGACCTGCTCGGGGCCATCGTGGGTTCGGAAGGCACGCTCGGCATCGCCACCGAGGTGACGGTGCGGCTCACCCGGCTGCCGGAAGCGGTCCGCACGCTGCTCGCGGCCTTCCCGAGCACCGACGACGCCGGCGCGGCGGTTTCGGAGATCATCGGCGCCGGAGTCGTGCCCGCGGCGATCGAGATGATGGACGCGCTCGCGATCGAGGCGGCCGAAGCGGCCGTGCACTGTGACTACCCCGGTGGTGCGGGTGCGGTGCTGATCGTGGAGCTGGACGGACCGGCGGACGAGGTCGAGCGGCAGTTCGAGGAGGTCGAGCGGCACTGCCGCACGCACCGGGCTTTCGAGATCCGCATCGCCGAGGACGACGTGGAACGCGCGTTGTTCTGGAAGGGGCGCAAGTCGGCGTTCGCCGCCGTCGGGAGGATCAGTCCCGACTACATCGTCCAGGACGGCGTCATCCCACGCACGGCGTTGCCCGAGGTGCTGCACCGGATGACGGAGCTCTCGCGCAGCAGCGGCGTCCGGGTCGCCAACGTCTTCCACGCCGGGGACGGCAACCTGCACCCGCTGGTGCTCTTCGACGACGCGGTGCCCGGCGAAGCCGAGCGCGCCGAGGAGGTTTCGGGAGCGATCCTCGACCTCTGCATCGAGTACGGCGGATCGATCACCGGCGAGCACGGCGTCGGTTCGGACAAGGCGAAGTTCATGCCGCGGATGTTCACCGAGGCGGACCTCGACACGATGCAGCTGGTGCGCTGCGCGTTCGATCCGGCCGGACTGGCCAATCCCGGCAAGGTGTTCCCGACGCCGCGGCTGTGCGGCGAGGTGCCGGGCCGGCACAAGGGCGCGCATCCCTTGCAGGAAGCCGGAATCGCCGAGGTCTTCTGATGAGCGGGCCCGATCCGGCGGTGCTGGACGCGCTGTGTGCGGCGACTGCGAAGCACGCCCGGCCCGCAGAGGCAGGCGACGAGGTCGACGGGATCGCACCGGCCTTCGTCGCGGCACCGGCCAGCACCGCGGAAGCGGCGGAGGTCATGCGGATCGCCGCCGGCAACCGCCTCGCCGTCGTCGCCCGAGGCTCGGGCACGAAACTCGGCTGGGGTCAACGGCCCGCGAAGGCCGACCTGGTCGTGGACACCGGCCGCATGGACCGCGTCGTCGAGCACCGCGCCGGCGACCTCGTCGTCCACGTGGACGCCGGCCTCCGCCTCTCGACGCTGCAGGAGCGCCTCGCCCCCGCGGGCCAGCGGCTCGGGCTCGATCCGGTGGTGCCGCCCGGTGCGGCCGGCTCCGGAACGGCAGGCGGGCTCATCGCGACCGCCGCGTCCGGCCCGCTGCGCTTCTCCCACGGCGCGGTGCGCGACCTGCTCATCGGCATCACGGTCGTCCGAGCCGACGGCGTGGTGGCGAAGGCCGGCGGAAAGGTCGTGAAGAACGTCGCGGGCTACGACCTCGGTAAGCTGTTCGCCGGCTCCTGGGGCACGCTCGGCCTGGTCACCGAGGCGGTGTTCCGGCTGCACCCGCGACCGGTGCTGGCCCGCTGGGTCGTGGTGCCGGTGGACTCGACAGGCGTCGCGTACGAGCGTCTGCGCCGGGTTCTGCACGCCCAGCTCGTGCCGAACGCGGTCGAACTCGACCGCCCGGCCGGCGCGACGGGGACGCTCGCGGTGCTCGTCGAGGGCTTCCCGCAGGGAGTCGCCGGCCGGGTCGGGAAGTTCCTCGAACTGCTCGGGGCCGGCGCCGAACCGCGCGACGCCGCGCCGGAGTGGTGGGGCCGAGCCCCCTGGCAGCGAGACGGCGTGGCCCTGCGCCTCACACACCAGATCACCGGCCTGCCGGCCCTGCTGAACACACTCGACGAGCAGGCGCGGCGCCACCGTCTGCCGATCTCGGCCCGTGGCTCGGCCGGCGTCGGTCTCCTGTACGCCGCGGTGCAGGGTGCCGCCGAGCCCGCCGTGATCGCCGAGCTGGTCCAGGTCTTGCGCGACCGGTCGGCCACCTGGGGTGGGGATGTCGTCGTGCTGGACGCTCCGCCTGCGGTGAAGGCGGCGCTCGACCCGTGGGGGCCGGTACGGGGGTTGAGCTTGATGCGTCGGGTGAAAGACCAGTTCGATCCGGAGCACCGGCTCGCTCCCGGGCGTTTCGCAGGAGGGATCTAGGTGTCCGAACCTGCCTTCGATGACCACCACCCGCCGTCCGCGGCGCTCATCGGTGACTGCGTGCACTGCGGGTTCTGCCTGCCGACCTGCCCCACGTACACGTTGTGGGGCGAGGAGATGGACTCGCCCCGCGGGCGGATCTACCTGATGGAAATGGGTCTCGGCGGCGAGCCGATGACACCCGAGATGGTGCAGCACTTCGACGCCTGCCTCGGCTGCATGGCCTGCGTGACCGCGTGCCCGTCCGGGGTGCAGTACGACAAGCTCATCGAAGCCACCCGCGCGCAGGTGGAGCGGCGTCACCACCGCCCCGCCCGCGACCGGCTGATCCGCCGCGCGATCTTCAGCGTCTTCCCCTACGCCAAGCGGCTGCACGCCCTGCGCGGCCCGTTGCGGGCCTACCAGGCCACCGCGCTCAGTCGCCGGTTGCGCCGCGGCGGCCTGCTGCGCAGGACATTCCCGGCGCTGGCGGCGCTGGAGTCGCTGGCACCGGAGCTCGAGCCGTTCGAGCAGGTTCCGGAGCGGTCTTCCGCCCAAGGTGCGAAGCGAGGCACCGTCGGCATGCTCCTGGGCTGCGTGCAGCGGGAGTTCTTCCCCGGCGTCAACGCGGCGACCGCCCGCGTGCTGACCGCGGAAGGCTTCGACGTGATCGCGCCCGCCGGGCAGGGGTGCTGCGGTGCGCTGAGTGTCCACAACGGACGGGAGGAAGAGGCGCAAGCCTTCGCCCGCAAGCTGATCGACACGTTCGAGGCCGCCGGGGTCGATCAGGTCGTGGTCAACGCCGCCGGCTGTGGTTCGGCGATGAAGCAGTACGCGGACCTCCTCGCCGACGATCCCGCCTACGCCGAGCGCGCGAGAGGATTCGCCGACGGAGTCCGTGACATCACGGAATTCCTCGTGGAGCGGGGAACGGTGGCGACCCGCCACCCGCTGCCGGTCATGATCGCGTACCACGACGCCTGCCACCTCGGGCACGCGCAGGCGATCCGCACGCAGCCCCGCGCGCTCTTGCGGGACATCCCGGAGCTTCTGCTGCGGGAGATCGCCGAAGCCGAACTGTGCTGTGGTTCCGCGGGGATCTACAACATCCTTCAGCCCGAGGCCGCGGGGGAACTGGGCGATCGCAAGGCACGCAACGTTCTCGCCACCGGCGCACCCCTGCTGGTGACGGCCAACCCGGGCTGCCTGATGCAGCTGGCCGCGTCCGCCGAACGGCTCGGCGCGCAGCTGAAGGTCGCCCACACCGTCGAGGTCCTCGACGCGTCGATCCGTGGCCTGGCAGCCGACGCTGTCGGGCGGTCCCGCTCCGGGGCGTAAGCCGGCAAATCCCCCGTTGTCGTCCTCAACGATGAGGTGACGCATGTACACGCAGATTCTCGATCCCGTTGCGGGTTCACTCGCTTGGTCGTCGCTCGTGGCGGCCATCCCGCTGATCGTGCTGTTCGTCCTGCTCGGCATCCTCCGCATGACGGCGTGGCTCGCGGCGCTGATCTCACTCGCGGTCGCGCTCGCGATCGCGATCTTCGTCTACCCGATGCCGGCCGGCCCGGCGTTCCTCGCGGCGGCAGAAGGTGCGGCGTTCGGGTTCTTCCCCATCCTGTGGATCGTCATCAACGCGATCTGGATCTACAACATGACTGTCCACACCGGACATTTCGACGTGCTGCGTCGCTCGTTCTCGCGGGTCAGCGACGACCAGCGGATCCAGGGTGTGATCGTCGCGTTTTCCTTCGGCGCGCTGCTCGAAGCGCTGGCCGGGTTCGGCACCCCGGTCGCCATCACCAGCGTCATGCTGATCGCGCTGGGCTTCCGGCCCTTGAAGGCCGCGGTGGTCGCACTCGTCGCCAATACCGCACCCGTCGCCTTCGGCGCTCTGGCCGTGCCGATCACCACGCTGGCCACCGTCACCGGGCTGCCGCTGCACGACCTGTCCGCAATGGTCGGACGCCAGACCCCGGTGCTGGGGTTCGTCGTCCCGCTCGCGCTCGTGTTCATCATCGACGGCACCCGCGGCGTCCGCCAGACCTGGCCGGTGGCGCTCGTCTGCGGCGTGGTCTTCGCGGTCGCGCAGTTCGCGATCTCGAACTACGTGAGCGCACCGCTCACCGACATCATCGCCTCGCTGCTGAGCGCCGGCGCGGTCGTCCTGTTCCTGCGGGTCTGGCAGCCGGTCGAGCGGTTCACCGAGACCGGCGCCCCCGAGGTCACCCGCACCGGCGCGGGCACGGACGGGTCCGCGGAGGCGAAGGCGACCTCGACGGCCACGATCGACCGGCAGGCTCCCCGGGCGGGCCGCGACGGTCCACCGCGCGGAGGCGGCGACGGTGACACCGAACCCGGCCGCCGCGACAGCGGCGCCGAGGTGTTCCGCGCCTACTCGCCCTACCTGATCATCATCGCGGTGTTCGGGCTCGCGCAGATCCCGGCGATCCAGCACGCGCTGACCAGCGTCACGCACACCTTCGCCTGGCCCGGGCTGCACATCACATCCGCGAGCGGGAAGATGTCGACGCTGCCGATGTTCAAGTTCGACTGGCTCGCCGCGGCCGGCACACTGCTCATCATCGCCGGGCTGCTCACGATTCCCGTGATCCGCATCCGGCCCGTGACCGCGCTGCGCACCTACTTCGCCACGTATCGCCAGCTCGCTCCCGCGATCGTGACCGTGATGGCCGTGCTCGCACTCGCCTACGTAATGAACGCGAGCGGGCAGACCACGACACTCGGCACGTGGATGGCCGGCGCCGGCGGGATCTTCGCGCTCATTTCGCCGATCCTGGGCTGGCTGGGCGTCGCCGTGACCGGCTCCGACACGTCGTCGAACTCGCTGTTCGGCGCGCTGCAGGTGGTCGCCGCGCAGAAGGCCGAGCTGAGCGCCACCCTCCTCGCCGCCGCGAACTCCTCCGGCGGGGTGCTCGGCAAGATGATCAGCCCGCAGAACCTCGCCATCGCCGCGGCGGCCGTGGGCATGTCCGGACGGGAGGGCGACCTCTTCCGCAAGGTGTTCCTCTGGAGCGTGGTCTTCCTCGCGGTGATGTGCGTGCTCGTCTACCTGCAGTCCAGCCCTGTGCTCTCGTGGATGGTGCCCTGAACGCGGATGGCGTCGGGTGTGGCCGACCGGTCTTGTCACTGTCGCGCCCGACATGACCGGTGTGGCATTCGTAGGTGGTAAGGCACTGGGCGTTGCGGGGCGGCCTGCGCGGCGCGCTCGTTCCCCTTTTTGTAGTGACGGATGTCCCGCATCAGTCCGTCGATCAGCTCGTCGAACTTCGCATCGTCCGGCCGAAGCCGTTCGAACTGCTTCAGCTCGTCCCCGTTCCAGAGGTACTTCCGCTCCGCCGGGTGCATGAACTGCTCCTCGGCGACCGAGTGGCGAATGAGCTCGCGGAGCGCCGGACGAGAAATCGGTTCACCTTCGCGTGAGGGGGGTCGAAATCGGGCCGGAACAGGTGTAGGCAGGAGTCGCGGTGGGTCGTGGAGGTGTCGGATGGACACTGGTGGGCTGCCGGGGCGGGGTTCGTCCGCGCAGGTGGCCGTGCTGAGCGAGACCGGGCGCACGCGGGTAAGCCGGGTGTTCCTCGGGAAGCGGACTGTGGTGTGCAAACAGCCGCTAGGCCCGGACGCACCCGAGCGGCTGCGGCACGAGCGGGCGATGCTGGAGCGGCTTCGCGGGGTTCCGAATGTCGCCCAGCTGCTGGACGCGCCGCGCTATGCGGGGTCGATCGTGCTGGCGGACGCCGGCGGCCGAAGCCTGGCCGGACGGGCGGAGCCACTTCCCGTCGACGTCCTGCTCGGGGTCGGGCTCGGGGTGGCCCGAGCCGTGGCGGCCATGCACCGGCGCGGGGTGCTGCACCGCGACATCACCCCCGCGAACATCGTGCTTTCCCCCGAGGGCACCCCGTGCCTGCTCGACTTCGCGCTCGCCGCCTCCCTCACCGACCCCGGCCCACCCTTCCCCGGCCACAGCGACATCGTCGGGACACTGGCCTACCTCGCGCCCGAGCAAACCGGGCGGACCGGCCGTCCGCTGGATCAACGCAGCGACCTCTACGCGCTGGGTGCCACGCTCTACGAACTGGCAACAGGCGCGCCGCCGTTCGGCTCCGACAACCCGCTGCGACTGGTCCACGACCACCTGGCCCGGGTACCTGCGCCCCCGGCCGAGGTGAACCCGGCCCTTCCCGCCCCGCTGTCCGAGATCATCGCGCACCTCCTGGAAAAGGAGCCCGACCACCGCTACCAGACCGCGGAGGGTGTGGCGCACGACCTGGAACGGTTGCGTGACGCCCGGACCGGGCGCGCGACGGAACCGATCCCGATCGGGCACCACGACTTCCCGCGCCGGCCCTTCGCCCCGGCACGGCTGGTGGGGCGCGACATCGAGGTGGCCGCGTTGCGGGCGGCGTTCGAGGACGCGCTGACGGGCCGGTGCAGGGGAGTGCTGATCGGCGGTGCGGCCGGGGTCGGCAAAACGGCCCTGGCCCACGAGCTGCGGCCGGCGGTCACCAGCCGGGGCGGCTGGTTCCTGGCCGGCAAGTTCGACCAGTACCGGCGCGACCTGGAATTCGACGGGGTGTTCCAGGCGTTCCGCTCGCTCGGCAGGTTGCTCCTGGCCCAGCCGGAGAGCGAGCTGGCCCAGCTCCGGCTACGGATCACCGACGCGGTCGGCCCGAACGCGGGCCTGCTCACCGCCGTCGTGCCGGAGTTCGCCGCCCTGCTGGCCGTGCCGCCCGATCCCGGCGATCTCCTCACCGCACGAGTGCGCGCGCAACACAACAGTGTTCGCATCCTGCGCGCGGTCGCCTCCCCGGACCGGCCGCTGGTGCTGTTCCTCGACGACCTGCAATGGGCCGGCCCCGGCCCGCTCGGCTTCGTCGACCTGTTGCTCGACACCGACCCGATCCCCGGCCTGCTGGTGGTGGGCGTGCACCGGGACAACGAGGGGGAAACGGCACAGCCACCGACGCTGTCGCGGTCACGCGACCGGGCCGGCGTGCGTTACGTGCAGCTGGAGAACCTGCCCACCCCCAGCCTGATCGCCCTGGTCGCCGACATGCTGCACGCCGAAGCAGCCGCCGCGACGGGCCTGGTCGGGGTGATCGCACCGCACACCCGCGGCAACCCCTACGAAACCGTGCAGCTGCTCACCGCGCTGGCTCACCACGGCGTCCTCACCGCGACCTCCGCAGGCTGGCAGTGGGACCCCGCGGTAGTGCGCGCCCGCCTGGGCCCGGCGGAGGGCGGCGACCTGCTGACGTCGCGGATCCGGGCCCTGCCGCCGCCGTCGCGGCAGCTGGTGGAGGCGATGGCCTGCGTGGGTGGGCAGGTCGAGACCGAGGTGCTGCAGACCGCCACCGGCGAAGCGGCCGACGTGGTGGCACAGCGCCTGACTCCGCCCGCCGACGAGGGCCTGCTCGTCCTGGAGCGCGACGCCGTGCGGTTCCGCCACGACCGCATCCGCGAGGCCATCCTGCGCGGGCTCAGTCCCCAGCGGCGAAGCGCCTTGCAACTGGCCATGGCACGACGGCTGGCCCGAGCACCTGACCTGTTCGCGGTCGCCGCAGAGCAGTACCTGGCGGTGCTCGACGCGGTCGAAGACCTCACCGAGCGGCGAGAGGTGACCGAGCTGCTGCAGCGCGCGGCCGGCCAGGCCGCGCTGATCGGCGATCACGCGCTGGTGAACGCGCTCCTGGTGGCCGCGTTGCAGGTGGTCGACCCCGCGCAGACCGCGGTGGCGCTCGAGCTGCGCAGGACCCGGCAGGCGGCGCTGTTCAGCTTGGGCCGCCTGGGAGAGGCCGACGACGAGTACCGGGAGATCGAACGGCTCTGCCCGAGCACACCGGACCGCACGAGCGCGATCGCGATCCACGTGCGCAGCCTCAGCTACCAGGGCCGGTTCGGGGAGGCGATCAGCCTCAGCCTGCAGTCGCTGCGGGAGTGCGGGCTCGACGTCCCGTCGGCGGAGCGGCTCCCCGCCGAAATCGACCGGGGGTTCGCGCTCCTCCACCACTGGCTGGAGCACAGCGACCCCGCCGACGACCTGGCCCGGCCGGATCTCACCGACTCCGTGCTCCTGGACGCGACCGACGTGCTCGACGCGGCGTTCCTGGCGGCCTACTTCGCCGCCGATTTCGCCTCGGTCGCGTGGATCGGGCTGGAAGGCTTGCGGATCTGGATCGACCACGGCCCCGGCCCCACCTTGCTCGGGCCCGCCGGCGCCGCCGCCTACTGCGCCGTGGCGCAGCGCGGCGACTACGTCGGGGGATACCGGGCGGCACAGCGGCTCCTGGCGTGGGCCGAGGCCCGCGGCGCCGAGCCCGGCATGTCGCGGGCGCGCCACCGGTCCGCCCTCTTCAGCTGCTGGCTGGAGCCGATCGAGAACGGAGTCCACGAAGCTCAGCGGGCCCGGGACGGGTTGATCGCCGAGGGCGACCTGACGAACGCCGGCTACACCTTCCTCTTGACAGTGCGGTCCCTGGCGGACTGCGCCCCGTCGCTGGAAAGCCTCCTCGCCGAAGTCGACAGTGGACTGAACTTCGTGCACCGGACCGGCAACGAGCAGACCGGACAGGTGCTCGAGACCTACCGCTGGCTGGCCGACGTGCTCCGCGGCGACAGCCCTGCCGACCCGATCACCCTCGACCGGTTCACCGACAACCCGCTCGCGCTTCTCCACGCGCATCTCGCTCGCGCGATCGCCGCCGCCGTCTCGGGGGATCTGGACAGTCTGATCCGGGAGAGCGCGGCGGGAATGCGGCTGCTCCCGGTTGCCGCCGGCTTCTACCCCACCGCCGTGGTCCGCTCGCTGCACGGGCTGGCCCTCGCCGAGCGCGCCCGCGCGGCCGACGGCGACGAACGCTGCGCGCTGCTGTCCGAACTGGACGAGGTGACGGGCTGGCTGGCCGCCCGGGCCGCGGACGCCCCGGACAATTTCCTGCACCTGCTGCGGTGGATGGAGGCCGAGCGGGCCTGGGCGGCGGGTAATGTGCAGGCCGCCGAGCTGGCGTTCGACGCGGCCCGCAGCGAGGTCTCCCGCCGCGCCAGGCCCTGGCACCGTGCGTTGATCACCGAGCGCGCCGCGCGCTTCCACCTGGCCCGCGGTCTGGACCACGCCGGTCGCGAACTGCTCGCCCAGGCCCATCGGCACTACGCCGCCTGGGGCGCGAGCGCCAAGGTCACCCAACTCGACTGGGCCTACCCCACGCTGCGCCGACACTTCGAGGCCAGCCTCGGGCCGGCCCTGAACCAGCCCGGCGAGCTGCTGAATCAACCCGGCGCAGTCACCACGGGCACCCTCGACCTGCTCGGCATTCTCTCCGCGTCCCAGGCACTGAGTTCCGAGACCAGCATCGAGCGCCTGCACGCGCGCGTCGTCGAGGTGCTCAGCGCGATGACCGGGGCCACCGACGTCCGCCTGCTGCTGTGGAGCGACGACCAGCAGAACTGGCTGCTGCCCGAAACCACGGGCACCCCCGGTCACGACCCCGCGGTGCCGATGTCGGTGCTGCGCTACCTCCGCCGGACCGAGACACCGCTGGTCGTCGATGACGTCACCCACGATGAACGCTTCGCCCACGACCCGTGCTTCACCGATCTCTCCGGCTGCTCGCTGCTCGCCGTCCCCATCCTCAGCCGCGCCGTCCTGCGAGCCGCGCTGCTTCTGGAAAACCGCCTGATCCGCGGCGCGTTCACCGCCGACCGGCTCGACGCCGTCAAACTCATCGCCGGCCAACTCGCCGTTTCCCTCGACAACGCCCAGCTCTACACCCAGCTCACCGCCTCCCGAGCCCGCATCGTCACCGCCGCCGACCAAGCACGCCAACGCATCGAACGCGACCTGCACGACGGCGCCCAGCAACGCCTGGTCACCCTCACCCTCCGCCTGCGCGCGATCCAAGCCGAGATGCCACCGGACACCGGCCACCTCGCCACCGAACTCGACAATCTCGCCGGCGAAACCATCGGCGTGCTGGACGAGCTACGCGAAATCGCCCACGGCCTCCACCCCGGCATCCGGGCCACCGGCGGAATCGCACCGGCCGTCCGCGCTCTCGCCCGCCGCTCGCCGATCCCGGTCGAGCTCGACCTCCACCCGCTGCCACCTCTGCCCGAACCCATCGAAGTCAGCGCCTACTTCATCATCGCCGAAGCCCTGACCAACGCGGCCAAACACGCACGCGCGTCCTCGGTCGCCGTCACCATCGATCCCGACCCCGCCACCGGCGTCCTGCGCATCACGGTCCGCGACGACGGCGTCGGTGGCGCCGACCTCACCCGGGGCACCGGGCTGCTCGGCCTCAAAGACCGCGCCGAAGCCATCGGCGGCCGGCTCCACCTCGAAAGCCCAACCGGAGCGGGCACCGCCCTGCACGTGACCCTTCCCCTTGCGGGACCGGAGCAGAGATCACCCCGCCCAACCAAGGCACCGTCGTCACCATGACCGGAGCTGACCTGCGGCGGGCGCGGGACCATCCGTGAACCAGCACGTCCGCGACAGCTGCGAAATGAGCCCTACCGGACAAACCGAAGTGGGCCTCTTGGTGAACACCTGATCATGGCTTCAGGCAAGGTTCGCGATCCGATCCGTCCTTCTTCACGAACCGGCCAGACGCCTTCGAGAGCGTCGGCCCATGAGAATCTTCCCCACCAGGTCCGCCGCCGCGCACCCGAGCTCGCGCCACGGCAATCGCACGCGTCTCGCTGTCATCGCGTGCGCGTCCCTCGCCGTGGCCGGCATCGCCTCCACCGCTGTCGCCGCGACCTTGGCCGACCCCGCTCCGATCGAGGTCCAGGCCGGCCCGGCCGCGGAGTCCCCGAAGGACAACGTCAAGACCCCGGGCGCCGACCACCGCGACGCTCCGCTGGTGGCAGCCTTCGAGCAGGTCGACCAGAACACCGTCTGGACCAAGTCCGGCTCCATCCCGCAGACCTGGCAGCCTGCCGGCGTCGACTACGAGCAAGAGGGCTTCAAGTACTACAACGGCCGTTACTACATCTCGGTCTACGACCACACCGCCAACGACGGCCACCTCGTCATCCTCGGCAAGAACGGCACCCTCATCAAGGACATCGCGTTCGTCGACGGCGCCCGCACCCACGCCGGCGGCTTCGAGGTCTACGGCGACTACGCGTATGTCCCGCTCGCGGTCGACTCGCCGCACAGCTCGGCCGACATCCTGCGGATCAACATCAAGACCTACCAGGTCACGACCCTCTTCACGGTCGACTACGACCACGTCGGCGGCGTCGTCTACGACCCGGTGAAGAAGACCCTGGTGGGCCAGAGCTGGGACTCGCGGACCTTCTACGAGTGGACCCTGAAGGGGAAGCTCGTCGGCACCTGGAAGAACCCCTCGGACTACGTCGGCTACCAGGACTGCCAGTACGTGCCGTACGAGAAGATGCTCTGCTCCGGTGCCGCTGAAGGCATCCAGTCCCACGGCGGGTTCGACCTGATCGACCTCGAGGACCCCGACCACGCGATTCTCAACGGCTACCCGACGAAGATCGGCGGCGGCAACGCCAACGAAATCCTCGCCACGCCCACCCCGGACGGTGTCGTGTTGACGCAGTACGCCGCGGGCGATTCGATCGACACCTACACCACCACGGTCCACGAGGCAGGCTAGACCGTGTGCTGCACGGAGGTGGTTGTCGCGTGGCGGATCACCGCCGAGCGGCAGACGATGGCCAACGTGCCGTAACGAGTGGCAGGCTTGGGATGGGTGAGCCCGCGGTCAAGTCCCCGATGGCGAACATCCCGTACCTCATGGGCAGGTCCGCGGTCTCTGTCCACATTGGCTCGTTCATGCGCCCGCCCATCGCTGTCCCCGCCCAGCGATTGCCGGACGCCGCGAAGGGGTAGGCGGCGAGCCCGGATGACGACGAATCATCCGGCCTGCGTATAACGGCTTGTACTGAGACGAAAACCGAGACGGCGGGGTCTCTCCACCCGGAGAAGCCCCGCCGTCTCGCTGGTCGAACCAATTGCCTGAGTCGGGATGACAGGATTTGAACCTGCGACCCTCCGCTCCCAAAGCGGATGCGCTACCAAGCTGCGCCACATCCCGATGCCCGCCACCCGCCGGAACGTGGTCCGGAGGGGGTGTGCGGCACCAGCCTAGCCCTCACGCTAAGCTGGGCCAGCCTCCGGGTCCACTGGGTCCCCGAGGGGCGCTGCGGGTGTAGCTCAATGGTAGAGCCCTAGTCTTCCAAACTAGCTACGCGGGTTCGATTCCCGTCACCCGCTCCATATCCGTTCACCTGCGAAGACGAGGCCGCGTCGGCCTCGAGGCGGGTGGCGATCACGTCCAGGAGCAGGTCGGTGTCCACCGGCTTGGTGATGTAGTCGTCGGCGCCCGAGGCGAGGGTGCGTTCGCGGTCCTCGGCGGTGGCCTTGGCTGTGACGGCAATCACGGGCAGGTCCTCGTGCGCCGCCTCGGCACGGATGGCCGCAATGGTGGCGTTGCCGTCGAGCTCGGGCATCATCACATCCATCAGCACCAACGCGGTGTCCTCGTGGCGTTCCAGGGCGCGGATGCCCGCGACGCCCGTGTCGGCGTAGATCACCTCGAGGCCGGCCTGTTCGAGCACCGCGGCGAGGGCGAAGACGTTGCGCAGGTCGTCGTCGACGATGAGGACCTTCTCGCCGTTGAAGCGCTTCGGGGCGCTGTCCGGTTCGGTCACGGTGATCGTGCTCGGCAGGACCGGCAGCTTCGGCTTGGGCCGCACCGGGACGGCGGGCGCGATGAGGTTCGCGGCGCCCACGGGCAGGTACAGCGTGAACGTGCTGCCCTTGCCCGGTTCGCTGCGCACCCGCAGTTCGCCGCCGATGAGTTCCGTGAGCTGCTGGCTGATCGAGAGCCCGAGGCCGGTGCCGCCGTACTTGCGGCTGGTGGTGCCGTCGGCCTGGCGGAACGCGTCGAAGATGATCGCCAGCTTCTCCTCGGGGATGCCGATGCCGGTGTCCTCCACGGCGAACGCGATGATCCCCGCCGCCGACTGCAGCGCCTCCTGCTCGACCTCCTCGGCCGACGCCATGCGGATGTGCAGCCGCACGCCGCCCTCGTCGGTGAACTTGGCGGCGTTGGACAGCAAGTTGCGCAGCACCTGCTGCAACCGGTGTTCGTCGGTGTGCACGCTGCCGGGCACGGGCGGATCGATGCGGACCGCGAACTCCAGCCCCTTGTCCGCGGTGAGCGGGCGGCACAGGGACTCGACGTAGTTCACGAGCTCCGGCAGCGTCACGTCCGACATCTGCAGGTCCATGCGCCCGGCCTCGACCTTCGCGAGGTCGAGGATGTCGTTGATCAGCTGCTGCAGGTCGCTGCCCGCCGCGTAGATCGTGCGGGCGAACTGGATCTGCTTCTCCGTGAGGTTGCCCTCCGGGTTCTCCGACAGCAGCTTCGCGAGGATCAGCGCGCTGTTGAGCGGAGTTCGCAGCTCGTGCGACATGTTCGCCATGAACTCGGTCTTGTACTGCGACGCCACGGTCAGCTGCCCGGCGCGCTCCTCCAGCTCCTGGCGCGCCTGCTCGATCTCGATGTTCTTGACCTCGATGTCGCGGTTCTGCTGCGCCAGCAGCGCGGCCTTCTCGGCCAGCTCCGTGTTGGAGCGCCGCAGCTCGCCCTGCTGCGCCTGCAGCTGTTCCGAACGCGCGCGCAGCTCCTGGGCCAGCCGCTGCGATTCGGTCAGCAGCGCCTCGGTGCGCGAGTTCGACAGGATCGTGTTCACGTTGACGCCGATGGTGTGGCGCAGCTGCTCCAGCAGATCCAGGTGCACGGCGGAGAACTCGTTGACCGACGCCAGTTCCAGCACACCGAGCACCTCGCCCTGGAACAGCACGGGCAGCACGATCACGTTCACCGGCGGTGCCGAGCCGAGGCCCGAGGACACCAGCGCGTACTCCGGCGGCGCCTCGCGCACGAGGATCGTCTGCCGGTCGACGGCGGCCTGCCCGATCAGCGACTCGCCGAGCGTGAACCGCAGCCCGGCGCGCGACTGCGCGAGCCCGTAGGCGGCGATGCAGTCGAGCACCTTGCGGCCGGGGTCGCTGCCGTCGTCGTGGGCCAGGAAGAACGCGCCCTGCTGCGCGCTCACCAGCGGCGCCAGCTCCGACAGGATGAGCGTGGCCACGGACGCGAGGTCGCGGTGGCCCTGCATCCGCCCGCCGAGGCGCGCGAGGTTGGTCTTCAGCCAGTCCTGCTCGCGGTTCGCCGACGTCGTCGACTTCAGGTTCGCGATCATCTGGTTGATGTTGTCCTTGAGGTCCGCCAGCTCACCGGACGCGTCCACGGTGATGTGGCGGGTCAGGTCGCCCGCGGTCACGGCCGTGGCGACCTGGCCGATGGCGCGCACCTGCGTGGTGAGGTTGCCGGCCAGCTGGTTCACGCTCTCCGTGAGCCGCTTCCACGTGCCGGATACGCCTTCGACCTCGGCCTGGCCACCGAGCTTGCCCTCGGTGCCGACTTCGCGCGCGACACGCGTGACCTCCGACGCGAACGCGGAGAGCTGGTCGACCATCGTGTTCATCGTGGTCTTGAGCTCCAGGATCTCGCCGCGCGCGTCGACGTCGATCTTGCGCGAGAGGTCCCCTCGCGCGACCGCCGTGGTCACCTGCGAGATGTTGCGCACCTGGCTGGTCAGGTTGTGCGCCATGAAGTTGACGTTCTCGGTGAGGTCCTTCCACGTGCCGGCCACGCCGGGCACGCGCGCCTGGCCGCCGAGGATGCCTTCCGTGCCGACCTCGCGCGCCACGCGCGTGACCTCGTCGGCGAACGCGCGCAGCGTCTCGACCATGCTGTTCAGCGTGGCCGCGAGCGCCGCGACCTCACCGGCGGCGTCGATGGAGATCTTCTTCGACAGGTCGCCGTTGGCCACCGCACTCGCCATGGTCGCGATGCTGCGGACCTGCTCGGTGAGGTTGTCGGCCATGCCGTTGACGTTGTCGGTGAGGTCCTTCCACGTGCCGGCCACGCCGGGCACGCGCGCCTGGCCGCCGAGCTTGCCCTCGGTGCCGACCTCGCGGGACACCCGCGTGACCTCGTCGGCGAACGCGGAAAGCTGGTCCACCATCGTGTTCAGCGTGTTCTTGAGCTCCAGGATCTCGCCGCGCGCGTCGACGCTGATCTTCTGCGTCAGGTCGCCCTTCGCCACCGCGGAGGTGACCTGCGAGATGTTCCGCACCTGGTCGGTGAGGTTGTTGGCCATGAAGTTGACGTTGTCGGTGAGGTCCTTCCACGTGCCGGCCACGCCGGGCACGGTCGCCTGGCCGCCGAGCTTCCCCTCGGTACCGACCTCGCGCGCGACTCGCGTGACCTCGTCGGCGAACGCGGAAAGCTGGTCCACCATCGTGTTCAGCGTGGTCTTCAGCTCGAGGATCTCGCCGCGGGCGTCCACCGCGATCTTCTTGGTCAGGTCGCCGCGCGCCACGGCCGTGGCCACCTGCGCGATGTTGCGGACCTGCGCGGTGAGGTTGTTGGCCATGAAGTTCACGGACCCGGTCAGGTCGCGCCAGATGCCGGCGACGCCGGGGACCTGTGCCTGGCCGCCCAGCATGCCTTCCGTGCCGACTTCGCGCGCCACGCGCGTGACCTCGTCGGCGAAGGCCGAGAGCTGGTCGACCATCGTGTTCATCGTCGTCTTGAGCTCGAGGATCTCGCCGCGCGCGTCGACGGTGATCTTCTGCGTCAGGTCGCCCTTCGCCACGGCGGTGGTCACGTGGGAGATGTTGCGGACCTGGTCGGTGAGGTTGTCGGCCATCTGGTTGACCGAGTCGGTGAGGTTGCGCCAGGTGCCGGCCGCGCCCGGCACCTCGGCCTGGCCGCCGAGCCGGCCGTCGCTGCCGACCTCGCGGGCGACGCGGGTGACCTCGTCGGCGAAGGCGGAGAGCTGGTCGACCATCGTGTTGAGCGTGGTCTTGAGCTGCAGGATCTCGCCGCGGGCGTCGACGTCGATCTTCTTGGTCAGGTCGCCCGCCGCGACCGCCGTGGCGACCTGCGAGATGTTGCGGACCTGGTCGGTGAGGTTGTCGGCCATCAGGTTCACCGAGTCGGTGAGGTCGCGCCAGGTGCCGGCGACGCCGGGCACCCGGGCCTGGCCGCCGAGGCGGCCCTCGCTGCCGACCTCGCGCGAGACGCGCGTGACCTCGTCGGCGAACGCGGAGAGCTGGTCGACCATGGTGTTGATGGTGGTCTTGAGCTCGAGGATCTCGCCGCGGGCGTCGACGTCGATCTTCTTGGTCAGGTCGCCGCGCGCCACGGCCGTGGTGACCTGGGCGATGTTGCGGACCTGCTCGGTGAGGTTGTCGGCGAGGAAGTTCACGGAGTCGGTGAGGTCGCGCCAGGTGCCGGCCACGCCGGGGACCTCGGCCTGACCGCCCAGGCGGCCCTCGCCGGCGATCTCGCGCGAGAGGCGGATCACTTCGGCGGCGAAGCGCGAAAGCTGGGCGAGCAGGCCGTTCACGGTCTTCGCGAGGTCGGCGTACTGGCCCTGCAGCGGCTTGCCGTCCAGCTGCAGCGCCATCGGCTGCGACAGGTCGCCCTCGGCCACGGCGCCGAGCACCCGGTCGAGCTCCACCACGGGCTTGCTGACGTCCTCGATGAGCCCGTTGACGGTCTCGACGGCGGTGGTCCAACCACCGGGGCCGATCTCCGCGCGCACGCGCTCGGTGAGCCGGCCCTCCTGCCCGACGGCGCCGCGCACGCGCATGAGTTCCGTCACGAGCCGCTGGTTGCGCTCGGCGATGTCGTTGAACGCGCCCGCGAGCTGAGCTGCGATCCCGTCGCCGCTCGCCACGAGCCGACGGCGGAAGTTGCCTTCGCCGAGGTCACGGACGGCGGCCAGGAGCCGCTCCAGCGCGGCCGCCTCACCGGCGGGGATGCCCGTGCCACCGGTGATCTCGTCCCGCTCGGAACCGGTTGTCATGTGTGCCGACCCTCTCCACCACGCGTGTGCCAGCCATGGTCGTCGACCCAGCGTGCCACGGTTCGCCCTACACTTCGAGCCAGTCCGCCCGCTCACGCTGTGCCAACCTTGTACTGACGACAAGTCGGTCGACCCGGAGGCAGGAGGTTCGTGCATGGTGTCACGGCCCGCTCCGGCGTCGGCCCTGCCACCCGGCGCCGAGCTGCCCGAGTACGGGGGGTTCTGGCGTTCGGTGCTCGAAGACGTGCGGGACCCCGTGTTCGTCCAGGACCCGGCCGGCGCTGTGCGCTGGGCCAACGCGGCCGCGCGCACGCTGGCCGCCGAAGGCCCGCCCGTGCTCGACACCGTGACGGAGACCACCGGCCGCATCGACCTCGGTGAGGTCCGCCGCGCCGCGCACGTGCGTGCGCTGCCCGAGGGCTGGCGCGTGTGGACCGTGGTCGACGACAGTCCTCGCCGCCCTGAGGAGTTCCTCGCGGAAGCCGGTCCGAAACTCGCGGCGGCCCGCGGCCGCCACGGCACGGCGCGCGTGATCGCCGAGCTGGCCGCGTCGGCGCTGGGCGACTGCGTGTTCGTGCTGCTGCCCACCACCCGCGGCCGCTGGGAGTGGTGGAGCTGCGAGGACCACGGCGCGCCCGGCCACGGCCGCATCCGGCGGGTGCCGGCGCAGCACGCGCCGGCCGTGGCCGAGACCTTCGCGGCCGTCGGCCCGCCCGAGGTGCGCGTGGTGCCGGCCGCGGAGGTGGCGACGATGCCCGCCGCGGTGGCCGAGCGATTCTCCGGCCACGCCGAGGTTTCGGTGGTGTCGCTGGGCGTCGACGAGGGCGGCGTCACGGGCGCGGTGCTGATCGGGCGGCGCTCGGAACCGGCGTTCGGCGCCGGGCAGCCGCGGGCGATCGAGGCGTTCGCCACGGCCGCGGGCACGGCGCTGGCCAACGCGCAGCGCTACGCGCGTCAGGAAGAAGCGACGCGCGGCCTGGAGACCACGCTGAAGCCGACCCCGCCGGCCGAGGTCGAGGGCGCCACCTTCGAGCTCTGGTACGAGCCGGCCGGCGGCGTTCTCGGGGTGGGCGGAGACTTCTACGACGTGCTCGCCCGCGACGACGGCAGCGCGTTCGTGGTGGTCGGCGACATCTGCGGCAAGGGCGCCGAGGCGGCCGCGCTCACCGGCCGCGTGCGGCATTCGCTGGCCGCGCTGCAGCTCGTGGAACGAGACGGGCGCACGATGCTGCGCCTGCTCAACGAACTGCTCATCGCCGGCGGCTCCAACCGCTTCGCGACGCTCGTGCTCGGCTCGGTGGTGCCGGCGGAATCGGGGCTCGACGTCACGCTCGCCTCGGGCGGGCATCCGGCGCCGCTCGTGCTGCGCCGCGACGGCGGGGTCGAGGAGGTGAGCGTGCCGGGCACGCTCGTCGGGATCTCGCCGCAGGCCCGCTTCGCCGAGGCGACGGTGCACCTCGACGAGGGCGACGTCTGCCTGCTCTACACCGACGGCGTCACGGAAGCGCGCAACCGCACGGAATCGGCCGAGCTGTTCGGCGACGAGCGGTTCCACAGCGTCCTCGCCGACTGCGTCGGGCTGCCTGCGCACCGGGTCGTCGCGCGGCTGCGCGAGGCCGTGCGCGCGTGGCTGGGCAACTCCGGCCACGACGACATCGCCGTGCTCGCGATCGAAGCCGCGACACGCGCGGATTGAGCGGTCCGCCACGTGGGTAGCCGGGGACCAGTCACTCGGACCCGGATGGAGGGAAACCCGATGGGGAACGCACTTCAGGGCCGCAAGGTGGCCATCCTGGCCGCCGACGGCGTCGAGCAGGTGGAGCTGGAACAGCCGCGCAAGGCGGTCACCGCCGAAGGCGCGACGGCGGACCTGGTCTCGCTCGCCGACGGCGAGATCCAGGCCATGAACGGCGACATCGACAAGGGCGCCACGTTCCCGGTCGACCGGCTCGTCGCCGACGTCTCCGCGGACGACTACGACGCCCTCCTGCTGCCCGGCGGCACGATGAACCCCGACAACCTGCGCCGCGACCCGGCGGCCGTGCGATTCGCGGGCGACTTCGTGCGCGCGGGCAAACCCGTCGGCGTGATCTGCCACGGACCGTGGACGCTCGTGGAGGCCGACGTTCTCCGCGGTCGCACGCTGACGTCGTTTCCCAGCGTGCGCACGGACATCCGCAACGCGGGCGGCACCGTCGTCGACGAAGAAGTGGTGGTGGACAACGGTCTCGTGTCCAGCCGGAACCCGGACGACCTGCCGGCCTTCTGCGCGAAGGTGATCGAGGAGTTCGCCGAGGGGCGCCACCCGGTCGGCTGAGGCTTGTCATCGACACGCGCAAAGCAGTGGCGCTCTTCCGGTCCGCGGGGGACCCTTGATGGGTCCGAGCCGTGCGATCCGGGAGGAGGTGACGCGATGACAGTGCATTCGAGGCGATACGGCCGGTGGTGCCGGGAGCACTTCGACACGCCCGCCCCTGCCGGGGACAAGGCCGTGAAGGAGGTTCAGGTTCCTCAGCCGGAACCTCCGGAACCTCCGGGGCCACCCGCGCCTCCGGCGCCGCGGAAGCCGAAGGGCTGAATTCCGCACCGTCCGGGGGCAGGCGGGCAACCTGGGTGAGAGCCGGACGTCTGCCGATCATGAAATCCACCCGGTGCGCCGCCGTCGTCGCGGCCGCACTCGCCGTGCTGGCCCTCGTCCCTGCCTCCGCCACCGCCGCTCCTGCCGTCCCCGCCGGCTTCGCGCCCGCGTCCACGAGCTGGACCGGGCCGGAGCACGGCTTCGTGCTCGGCTACACCGACTGCGGCGAGCCGGGCTGGTGCCCGGTCCTGCTCGCCACGACCGACGGCGGCGCGCACTGGCGGCGGCTCGGCGCGCCGCCGATGTCGTTGCCGGACAACCACAACCACGTCCGGCTCGTCGCCGCGAGCACCGAGCACCTGTACGTCACCGACGGTTCCCGCATCCTCGCCACCCGCGACGGCGGCCGTCACTGGTTCACCGTCCTGGTCGCCGGCGGCGGGCAGCGGTACGTGTCGGCGCTGGCCGAGACGGGCGGGCGGATTTTCGCCGTGGTCACGAGCAATTCGTACGGCAACACCACGTCCGTGTACTCGGGCCCGGCCGGCGGGCCCGTGCTGGCGCCGCTGCCGGGGTTCGAGGTCACGGGCGGGATCACCTACGGCGATGTGGCCACCGCGGGCGGGGTGCAGATCGCGCTGGGCGCCGACTACCGCACCGAGGAGTACTGGACTTCGCGGGACGGTGTCGTGTTCACGCCCGCTTCGCCGCCGTGCCCGTCGGGGACCACGGCGTCGCTGGGCGGGGTGCGGGCCGGGCAGGTGATCGCGTTGTGCAGCAGCAGCCCGGGTTCACCGCAGCCGGGTTCGTCGGAGCGGCGGATGTGGCGCGCGCCGAGGCTGGGCGGCCCGTTCAGCGGCACGGCCTACGCGCCGGCCGTCGGCATCACGCAGGGCTTCGGCGCGGCGACCGCCGACACCGCGACCGTCGCGGCAGAGGGCGGCGGCGACGGCTTCCTCCACCACACCACCGACGGCGGCCACACGTGGACCACCGCGGTGCTGTCTGATCGGGGCGTGGGGCTGTCGGATCTGGCCTTCGTGGGCGACGGCGTCGGCGTGGTCGTCGACGGCCTGCCGGACGCCGAGAGCGGCTCCGCTGTGTATCGGACGACCGACGCCGGGAGCACGTGGGTAGAACTCTCGTTCTCCTGAGCGTTACTGCAGGTGGAGCAGGCTGCGGGGAGTGGGTTCCCGGGGTGAACCCGGTGTCGTACCCTGTGCACTGTCCGTGGCGCGAAGGGGGCAGTGGTGGTTTCGGGGACCTCGACGCGCTTCGACCACGACCGGCCCAGCCTGGCCCGCCTGTCCGACGCTCTGCTCGGCGGCTGCGACCACTACGAAGCCGACCGCGTGATGCTCCAGCGCCTGCTCGCCGTCGCCCCGGGCGCCCAGGCCATGGCGCGCGAGCACCGCGAATGGCTCATGCGCGTGGTCCGCCACCTCGCCGCCGACCGGGGCATCGACCAGTTCCTCGACCTCGGCTCCGGCATGCCCACGGCGGAGAACACCCACGAGGTCGCCCAGCGCCACAACCCCGACGCACGCGTGGTGTACGTCGACAACGACCCGGTCGTCCAGGTCCACGGCCGCGCCGTCCTGGAGACCAACGACCGCACCCACGTCTCCGGCGCCGACCTCACCGACCCCGGCGCCACCCTCGGCGACCCCATCGTCTACCGCCACCTCGACTTCGACCGCCCGATCGCCCTGCTGCTGTGCTCGATCGTCCACCACATCGACAACCTCGACCGCGCGCAGTTCATCGTGCGCAGCTACGTCGACCAGCTGGCCCCCGGCTCGTACCTCCTGCTCACCCACCACTACACACCCCCCGCGGACCCCCCTCGCCAGGCCCTGGCGCACCTCATCGACTCGACCTTCCAGGGCACGGGCCTCGGCACGGTGCACCGCTCGCGCGAGGAGATCAAGTCGTTTTTCACCGGGCTGGAGCTGCTGGAGCCGGGCCTGGGCCCGCTGCACGAGTGGTGGCCGGACGGTCCGAGGATGACTCCGTTGGGGGATCTGAACTACCTGACGTTGGGTGGCGTGGCGAGGAAGCCGGAGTCTTCCTGACGGTTTTCCCTGGCGTAGTGGACCACCGGCCAGACCTGGCCACCGACCTCCTTCGTGGGCGGGCCTTCGACGCGGCCGAAGCCGGCGTGCTCGGCCACCCGCCGCGAAGCGACGTTGTCGGCGTGCGTCCAGAGGCGGATCTCGGTGCCGGGCCACGCGGCGCTCACCCGGCGGCACAGCTCGGCGAGCGCGCGCCGTGCGACTCCGCGGCCTCGCGCGGAGGCTGCCACCCAGTAACTGACCTCGGCGACGGCACCTCTGCGCTCCGCCGCGACGTTGGCCAGCCGTTCGCCGGACCCGGCGGCGATGGCGACGAAGCCGACGGCGTTCTCGTTGCGGCGCAACGCCTCCAGCGCGCGCCGGAACTCCGCGACCGTCAGCGTCGCCCGTTCCGTGGTGAAGCGCAGCGTGTCGGGGTCTTGCACCTGCGCGACGTACCACGCGGCGTCGTCGGGCAGCCAGTCCCGCAGCTCGATCTCCATATCGCACCGTAGAACGAAAAACGGGCGGCTCCCACGTGGGAAGCCGCCCGTTTCAACACGATCTCACGCCACGTCGAACGTGTCCGGGTCCGGACCCGTGCGCAGGCCGCGGTCGAGCGCGGACAGGCTCGCCAGCTCGGCGTCGGTGAGGGTGAAGCCGAAGACGTCGAAGTTCTCGGCCACGCGGGAGGGCGTGACGGACTTCGGGATGACCACGTTGCCCAGCTGCAGGTGCCAGCGCAGCACGACCTGGGCCGGGGTGCGCCCGTGCGCGGCGGCGACCTCGGCGACGGCCTGCTCGCCCAGGAGGTCGCCGCCCTTGGCCAGCGGGCTCCAGGCCTCCGTGGCGATGCCGTGGTCGGCGTGGAAGGTGCGCAGTTCCTGCTGCACGAGGTACGGCGACAGCTCGATCTGGTTCACAGCCGGAACCACGCTGCCCTCGTCGAGCACGCGGCGCAGGTGCGCCGGCTGGAAGTTGGACACGCCGATGGCGCGCACGCGGCCGTCGGCGTAGAGCTTCTCCAGCGCCTTCCACGTCGCGATGTACTTGTCGCGCGAGGGCAGCGGCCAGTGGATGAGGTAGAGGTCGAGCCGCTCGAGGCCCAGGGCGGCGATGCTGGAGTCGAACGCGCGCAGCGTCTCGTCGTAGCCCTGGTCGCTGTTCCACAGCTTGGTGGTGATGAACAGCTCGTCGGCGGGGATGCCCGACTCGGCGAGGGCCTCGCCGACCGCGGCTTCGTTGCCGTAGGCCGTGGCGGTGTCGATGCTGCGGTAGCCGGCGTCGAGGGCGGTCTTCACCGCGGCCTTCGTCTCGGCGGGCGGCACCTGGAAGACGCCGAAGCCGAGCTGTGGCATCTCGACGCCGTTGTTCAACTTGGTGACAGGAACGCTGGTCAACTCGAAAACCCTTCCATAGCAAAGAAACTCACGGAATGATCGCCGACGCGACCCCGCCGTCGACGCGCAGCGCGCCCCCGGTGGTCGCGGCGGCCTGGTCAGAGGCGACGTAGGTGATGAGGTTCGCCACCTCCTCCGGGCGGATCAGGCGGCCCAGCAGGGAAGTCGGACGGTCCTGGGCCATGAACCGCCGCTCGGCCTCGGCGAAGTCGAGGTCCGGGTACAGACTGCTCACGAACTCGCGCACGCCCTCGGTGAGCGTGGGTCCGGGCAGCACGCTGTTGACGGTGACGCCCGTGCCGGCCACCTCCTGAGCCATCCCGCGGGACAACGCCAGCTGGGCCGTCTTCGTCATACCGTAGTGGACCATCTCGGTCGGCGGCTGGACCGCCGATTCACTGCTGACGAAGATCACCCGGCCCCACCCGCGATTCACCATCCTGGGTGCGTAGTGCCGCGTCAGGCGCACGCCCGAGAGCACGTTGACCTGGTAGATCCGCAGCCACTCCTCGTCGCTGATCTCGAACACCGGGATCGCCGCGAAGACGCCCGCGTTGTTCACCAGCACGTCCACGTCCGGCAGTTGCTCGATGACCGAAGCGACCCCGTCGGCCGTGCCGACGTCGGCGGCGATCCCGCGCACGCCCAGGCGCTTCGCGACCTCGTCGACGCGGTCGGCGTTGCGGCCGTTCACCACCACGTCGGCCCCGGCGGCGGCCAGCGCGGCGGCCGCGGCCTCGCCGATGCCGGCGGTGGACCCGGTGACCAGCGCGGTGCGCCCGCTCAGGTCGATGTTCATCGGGTGGATACCCCTTCCTGCGTTCGCGAGTACAGTGACAGCAGACGATTACGAGCGTCGGCAATACTTGCACACGCGGTTATTTGCACACGCTCGATACTGCCTGAAGGGCGAACCACCCGCAACCGCGGGGGTCGGCGAGAAGGGGTGAACCGTGTCACTGGCTGACGACGCCGTGGAGGCCCGGGCGCAGGGCTGGCGCACTCTGGCCGCGTTGCACGCGCGCATCGAAGACCGGCTGCAGCGCGCGCTGGAGCGCGACCACGAGCTGTCGGTGAGCGAGTACACCGTGCTCGACGTGCTCGCCCGCCAGGACGGCTTCCACCTGCGGATGAACCAGCTGGCCAACGCCGTGGTGCTGAGCCAGTCGGCCACCACCCGCCTGGTCACGCGACTCGAGGACCGCGGCCTGCTGTCGCGTTACCTCTGCCCGACGGACCGGCGCGGCATCTACACCGAGGTGACCGTCGCGGGCCGCGAGCTGCTGGACGCGGCCCGCCCGACGCACGACGCCACGCTGTCGGCCGCGCTCGCCGAGGCCGAGGAGCTGCCGGAACTGGCGCCCCTCGTCGGCGCGCTGGGGTCGCTCGCCTTCGCGAAGCAGTAACGCAGCGTCACCATCCGGCTGGGGCCCTCCGAGGACCTTCGGCCCTAGGCGGGAGCGGTTCCAGGCGTGACGCTGAACCGGGAAAACTCCCGGAAGCCGGGTGGCGAAATGACGGAAAACGCTCGTACCACGGAAGAAGCTCCCGCCGGAATACTCGAGCGCCTCGGCCGCTGGTGTGCCGGGCACCCGTGGCCGGTGATCGTCGTCTGGATCCTGGTGCTGGCCGGCGCGACGGTGGCCAACAACCTCGTGGGGGGCACGTACAGTGACGACTTCAGCCTGCCCGACGCCGAGTCCGGCCGCGGCAGCGCCGTGCTCGCCGAGCACGGCATCGTCGGCGGTTCCAACAGCGCGCGCCTGGTCTTCACCACCGACTCCGGCACGCTGAGCAGCCAGAGCGCGGCCATCGAGCAGGCCGCGGCGCAGGTTCGCGCCGTGCCCCACGTCGTGTCGCTGTCCGACCCGCTCGCGCCGGGCACCACCGCGCCCGACGGCCGCGTCGCCTTCGCCAACATCCAGTTCGACGACAAGCCCGCCACGCTCGGCACCGGCCTCGTCGACGGCATCGACAAGGCCACCGACCCCGTCCGAGCGGCCGGCGTCCAGGTCGACTACAGCGGCGCGCTCGGCAAGGCGGCCGAACCCGGCGCGGGCGACCTGCGCTCGGAGTCCGTGGGCATCATCGTCGCGATCCTGGTGCTGCTGCTGGCTTTCGGCAGCGTCATCGCCGCCGGCCTGCCCATCGTCACGTCGGTGATCGGCGTCGCCACGGGTCTCGGCGTCCTCGGCTTGCTGGCGGCCGCGATCAGCTTCGCCACGGCGTCGCCGACGCTCGCGATCATGATCGGCCTCGGCGTCGGCATCGACTACGCCCTCTTCCTCACCACGCGCTTCCGCCAGCACCTGCTCGACGGCGCCGATCCGGTCACGGCCGCCGGCCGCACCGTCGCGACGAGCGGCCGTTCGGTGCTCATCGCCGCGACGACAGTGGTCATCGCGCTGATGGGCCTGTTCACCGTGGGCGTCGCGTTCATCGGCAAGCTCGGCCTGGCCGCCGCGATCACGGTGGTCGTGGCCGGCATCGCGGCGACCACGCTCGTGCCCGCGCTGCTCGGCCTGTCCGGACGGCGGATCGACCGCTGGCACGTGCGCAAGCCCGTGGCCGAGCAGTCGGCCGACGGCAAGGAAAGCGCCTGGCACCGCTACGCCGTGCGCATCGACCGCCATCCCTGGCGCTACCTCGGCGGCGGCGTGCTGGTGGCCGCCGTGCTCGCCATCCCCGCGTTCTCCATGCAGCTCGGCCACATCGACGAGGGCGCCGACCCCGCCGGGACCACCACGCGCCAGGCCTACGACGCCATCAGCAGCGGCTTCGGCCCGGGCGCCAACGGCCAGTTCACCGTCGTCGTGGAATCCTCCGACGCCGCCTTGGGTTCGACCGTGCAGCAGGCCCTGGCCAAAACCCCCGGCGTCGCCTCGGCCACTCCGATGACCCCCAGCCCGGACGGCGCGGTGATGCTGTCCACCGTCACGCCCACCACCGGCCCGCAGGACGCCGCGACCGACGAGCTCCTCGCCACCCTGCGCACCCAGACCCTGCCCCCGGCGCTGGCCGGCGCGACCAGCTACGTCACCGGCATGACGGCGGGCCAGCTCGACTTCCGCGACATCGTGGCCGCCCGCCTGCCCACGATCATCGGCGTTGTGGTGGCGGCCGCGTTCGTGTTGCTGTTGCTGTCTTTCCGCAGCCCGGTGCTGGCGTTGAAGGCCGCATTGCTGAACCTGCTGTCCATCGCCGCTTCGTATGGCGTGATCGTCGCGGTGTTCCAATGGGGCTGGGGCGGGGCGCTGCTGGGGGTGCACGAGAAGGTGCCCATCGAGTCCTACGTGCCGATGATCATGTTCGCCATCGTGTTCGGCCTGTCGATGGACTACGAGGTGTTCCTTCTCTCGCGGGTGCACGAGGCCTGGCTGCGGACGAAGGACAACCACGCGAGCGTGGCCGATGGTCTCGCCGTGACCGCCCGGGTGATCTCTTCGGCCGCGGTGATCATGGTGTGCGTGTTCTTCGCGTTCCTGGCTTCGCCGAACGTGGTGATCAAGATCCTGGCCCTGGGCCTCGGCGTCAGCGTCCTGATCGACGCGACGATCATCCGGCTCATCATCGTGCCGGCGGCGATGTTCCTGCTGGGGAAGCACAGTTGGTGGCTGCCGCCTTGGCTGGACCGGTTGTTGCCGCACCTGGAGCCGGAGCCGGAGGGGGTGCCGGAGGTGCCGTCGCCGGTGCCTTCGCCTTCGCCTTCGCCGGAGTCGACACCGTCCACTTAGGCCGGTTTGTCGAAGGTGCTGAACCAGTAGACGGCGTTCTGGCTGCGGATCTGCCCGTCCGTGGTCCGGACGGCGGAGAAGTCGGCGGTGTAGGAGGTGCCGTCGGCGCGGGTGCCGCGGATGTGCAGCACCTCGGCTCCTGGATGGTGCCGTTTTCCGGTTGGCTGCGCGCGCCCTCCACCGCGGGCGGCGCGGGCCCGGGCGAAGCCGGTTGCCTGGCTCAGCAGGGCTTCGGCCTCGGCCCGGGTCGGCACGGGCAATGTCCGAGTGTCGGTGATCTGCCGGCCGAGCCACACGGTGGGAGTGCCGGAGATGACCAGGAGGCCGGCGCAGAGGACCAGTCCTGCGCCGCAGAGCCACAGCACGGTTCGGCGTCGACTGACCACGGCTGACCCCCTGGTTCGCTGACCTCTCACCCGCGTGGACGGCTGGATTTTACCCGGAGGGCCGACCGGCGATCTGAACCGTCCACTTAGGTCTCCTACGGCCGCAACCGGTGCAGATCTCGGGGAAACAACGTCGTACCACGGATGTTGGGCACCTTCAGCACTCGCGCGACCCAGCGTTCGAGGCCGATGGCGAAGCCGCCGTGGGGTGGCATGCCGTGGGCGAAGGTGGCGAGGTAGTCGTGGTACTGGTCGGCGTCGGGGCCCAGGGCGGCGAGGTAGTCGGCGTAGCGGTGCAGCCGTTGGCCGCCCGTGACGAGTTCCAGGCCGCGGAAGAGGAGGTCGAAGCTGTTGGATAGGTCCGGGTGCCCTGGGTCCGGGTGGGTGTAGAAGGGGCGTTTGGTCATGGGGTAGCCGGTGATGAAGAGGAACTCCGAATTGTGGTTGTCCAGGGCCCATTCGCCTAGGCGGCGTTCGTCTTCGGGGGAGAGGTCGGGTTCGGTGCTGTGCAGGATCTCTTGCGCCGCGGGATAGGAGATACTCGGGATCTCGGCTGGGACGTGCGGCGCCTCAGGCCCCACGGCGGCGGCCATTTCCGCGACGACATCCCGCAGCACAGCCATCACGTCACGGTGGTCGGTGATGAAGCCGAGTTCCGCGTCCAGGCTGGTGTACTGCGCGAGGTGGCGCGCGGTGTCGTGGGGCTCGGCGCGGAAGACGGGGCCGACTTCGTACACGCGCTCGAAGACACCGACCAACGCCTGTTTGAAGAACTGCGGCGACTGGGCGAGGTAAGCCGGTTTACCGAAGTAGCCGAGCTGGAAGACATTGGCGCCGGATTCCGTGCTGGTGGCCACGATCTTGGGCGTGTGCACCTCGGTGAAGCCGCGGCTGTCGAGCGCACGCCGGAACGCCGCGACGCTACGCGCCGCGATCTCGTGGCGCCGCTTCAGCTCGGGATGCCGGAGTGCGACGGCCGCGTTGTCCAGCACGGTCGGCAAAGCCGCCGGGATCGTCGGCCGGTAGAGGTCGAACGGCGGCCGTTTCTCAGGTGTGGCAAGGACTTTGACGGTCGCTTCCGCGATCTCGATTCCGCCGGGTGCCTGCTTGTTGGCGACGACCCGCCCGGTGACCTCGACGACGGTTTCTTCGCTCAGCTGCGGGATTTCGGTGCTGTCGGGGGACTTGTCCACACCCGGTCCGAGTTGTGGACAACTCGGACCTGATTCGGCTTGGCCCCCGTTTTTGTCGGGGGTGGGCGATAGAATGGAGACGGGGACGCCCCCCAGGGAGGGCGGGGGCGTGTTCGGGTCGGGGTGAGGGGGCGCATTGAACACCACCTGAGCCAATCCCGTCCGGTCCCGGATCACCAGGAACGTCACGGACTTCAGGCTGCGCCGGCGGTGGAGCCAGCCGGCGATGGTCACGGTGGCGCCCGCGTGGGCGGGCAGGTCGGCGACCAGGGTGCGAGGGGACATCCACTCTCCTCGAGTGAACTCGGCGAACCCTTGGGGGTGCGGGCGAGAAGGGAGCTCGCGGTACCACCGCACCTTCGCCGCCGATGGGGAAACCGGCGGCCTCGAGAAAGCTGGGCCCGGTGTCGGGGGCCGGCCGGCGGGGCATTGCCTCCCCGCTGCTCGGGAGTGTCTTCGCGGCGGGGGCGCGGCGCCGCCTCTCAGCGATGGCGGCTCTCTGTGGGCGCGGGACCCCGCGCTACTCGGTTCCGTCAGCGCGTTGCGCGGAAGTCTAGGCACAGGCACCGCCGGAAGTCGCGCGAATTAACACCGGCCAAGTGCAGGACTTTCGACTTGGCGCGGCGAAAGGTGACTATCTGCCGTTTCCAACGAATTCCCCCGCGGCCACCCCGCCGCGTTCACCCGGGTGGCCCAGCAAGCCCCGCGCGCCGATCCGGCCGGCTCATCCGAGCAGCTGAAGCCGAACGGGTGAGTGGTTCGGACGTCGGTCATCTCAATCCGTGCTCCATCCGAAGGATCGCCCGCGCCGCCCAGAAGAACAGTTTCCCCAGGTCACATCGGCATTTAGGGGCTTTTGCCGGGATCGTTACCATCCCTCCATCGTTGACCCCTTCGTTCGCGCTGACTTAATTTGTTGCCCCACCAGACGAACTTGGCGGTGTCAGCGTGGACTCCTCCCTGCCTCTGAGACCCGTCGGCCCGCCGCGGCCGGCGGACCAGGCCTCGGTGCGGCGCAGCAACCTCGCGCTCGTGCTGCGGCACCTGCGTGACGCCGGGCCGCGGTCGCGGGCGGGCATCGCGGCGGAGACGGGGCTGAACAAGGCCACGGTGTCGAGCCTCGTCGCGGAGCTCGTCGAGCGCCGGCTGGCGCGGGAGGGCGAGCTGGACCGCGCGGGGTCGGTCGGGCGGCCGGGCACGATCGTGGAGCTCGACGGGCGCGGGGTCGGCGGCGTCGGCGTGGAGGTGAACGTCGACTACCTCACCGCGCTGGCCCTGGATCTCACCGGCACCGTCCTCTTCGAACAGCGCGTGGCGCTCGACGTGCAAGCGCTTCCTCCGGCCAAGGTCCTCGACGCGACAGCCGAGCTGGCCGCGCGAGCGCTGCGGGAATGCCGCCGCCTCAAGGTCTCGCCCGTCGGGCTGACGCTGGCGATCCCGGCGCTGGTCGACGTGGAAGCCGGCACGGTGGCGTTCGCGCCCAACCTGCACTGGACCGACGTTCCCGTGGTCACCGGCCTGACCGAACGGCTCACCCAGCGGCTGGGCCGCCTGGGCTTCCCGGTCCGCATGGCCAACGACGCCAACCTGGGCGCCCTCGGCGAGCACGCGATGGGCAGCGTCGCCGGCACCGCGGACCTGGTGTATCTCACCGGCGAGATCGGCGTCGGCGGCGGCGTGATCTCCGGGGGCCGGCTTCTCGGTGGCGCGGAAGGGTTTTCCGGCGAGATCGGCCACATCCAGCTCGACCCGAACGGCCGCCGCTGCGGCTGCGGCCGGCGCGGCTGCTGGGAGACGATCGTGGGCCTCGCCGGGATGCTGCGGCTCGCGGCCGAGCCCAACGACCCGGTGCACGACCCGTCGCTGGATCTCGAGCAGCGACTCGACATGCTGCGCCGCCGCGCGGAGCTGAAGGACCGCCGCACGCTCGACGCGCTGGCGAAGGTGGGCACCGGGCTCGGGGTGGGCGCGGCCGTGCTCGTGAACGTGTTCAACCCACGCGTGGTGCTGCTCGGCGGCTACTTCGCGCAGCTCGGCCCGTATCTGCTCGGCCCGATGATGGCCGAGCTCAAGGCCCGCGTGGTCGCGCCCGACATCGGCGGCTGCCGCGTGGAGCTGTCGTGGCTGGGCTTCTCGGCCGCCTCGCGCGGCGGGGCCCACGTGGCGCTGGAAGCCGTGTTCGACGACCCCGCGCGGGTCGTCGCCGGAGCTGGGGAGAGGGACAGCGGATGACGCTTCTCGAAATGACGGGGATCGGCAAGGGTTTTCCCGGCGTGCGCGCCCTCGACGACGTCGAGCTGAGCGTGGCCGAGGGCGAAGTCCACTGCCTGCTCGGGCAGAACGGCGCCGGCAAGTCCACGTTGATCAAGGTGCTCGCCGGCGCCCACCGGCCCGACACGGGGGAGATCCGCGTCGGCGGCGAGCCCGTGGAGCTGCCCAACCCCACCGCCGCCATCAAGTGCGGCATCGCCACGCTGTACCAGGAACTCGACCTCGTCGACGGGCTTTCCGTGGCGGAGAACATCTTCCTCGGCCACGAGCAGGCCAGCGTCGGCTGGGTTCGCCGCGCGACCATGCGGGCCGAGGCGCGAAAACTCCTGGACCGCTTGGGGCACCGGGAAATCCGCGTGGAACGCGAGGTCGGCTCGCTCTCGGCCGCGGGCAAGCAGATCGTGAGCCTCGCCCGCGCGCTCTCGCTCGACGCGCGCCTGATCGTGCTCGACGAACCCTCGGCCGTCCTCGCCAGCGACGAGGTCGCGAACCTCTTCCGCGTCATCCGCGGACTCACCGAACGCGGTGTCGCCGTCGTCTACATCTCCCACCGGCTCGAAGAGATCCGCGAGATCGGCGACCGCGTCACGGTCCTCAAAGACGGCCACACCGTCGCCACCGGACTGCCCGCGCGCACCACGCCGACCACCGAGCTGGTCGCGCTGATGACCGGCCGCCGCGTCGAGTACCTCTTCCCGCCCCGGCCCGCCGAAGACGTGTTCGACGACCGCCCGGTGCTGCTGGAGGTCGAGGACCTGACCGTGGCCGGCTCGTTCGAGGACGTGTCGTTCACTGTGCGGGAAGGCGAGATCGTCGGCCTCGCGGGACTTGTCGGGTCGGGCCGCTCCGAAGTCCTGGAAACCGTCTACGGGGCACGGAAACCGACCACCGGCCACGTGAAGCTCGCCGGCAAACCCCTGCGGAAAGGCGTGACGTCCGCCGTCCGCGCCGGTCTCGGCCTCGCGCCCGAGGAACGCAAGAGCCAGGCCCTGCTGCTGCAGGAATCCGTGGCCCGCAACGTTTCCCTCGCCTCGCTGCGGCGCTACGCGCGGTTCGGCTGGTTCAACTCCCGCGCCGAGACCGCCGCCGTCCGCCGCCACACCGAGGCGCTCGACCTGCGCCCGCCCGACATCCGCCGGCCCGCGGGCAAGCTGTCGGGCGGCAACCAACAGAAGGCCGTGCTCGCGCGCTGGCTGCTCAAGGGCTGCCGCGTGCTGCTGCTCGACGAGCCGACCCGCGGGGTCGACGTGGGCGCGCGGGCCGAGCTGTACCGCGTGATCCGCGACCTGGCCGATTCCGGCGTCGCGATCGTGCTGGTGTCCAGCGAGCTGCCTGAGGTGCTCGGCCTGGCCGACCGGGTGCTGGTGCTGCGCGAAGGCCGCGTGCTCACCGAAACCCGCGCGAGCGACCTCGACGAATCGGCCGTGCTCGACCTCATCCTCGAAGAGCAGGAGCGTGCGGAATGAACGCTGAACAGGCGGTGGCACCGGAGCCCACGCGCCGGTTCTCGGTGCGGCTGCGGGAGGCACGCAACCTCGGCCTGGTCGGGGTGCTGGCCGTGCTGGTACTGATCGGCGCACTGACCGAACCGGGCCAGTTCCTCACCACCGGCACGGTGGTGCTGGTGCTCACGCAGGCATCGGTCATCGGCGTGATCACCGTGGGCATGACGTTCGTGATCATCGGCGGCGGCATCGACCTGTCCGTCGGGGCGGTGGTCGCGCTCGCGACGGTGTGGGCGACCACGCGCTCCACGCAGCAGTTCGGCATCGGCGGGATCGTGTTCACCGCCGTGGCCGTGGGGGTCGGCTGCGGTCTGGTCAGCGGGCTGCTCATCGCGTACGGGCGCCTGGTCGCGTTCATCGGCACGCTGGCGATGCTCGCGTCGGCCCGCGGCCTGGCGATCCAGCTCTCGCAAGGGCGCACGCAGACCGTGACGTCGAGCAACCAGGCGCTCGTCGACCTCGGCTACCAGGACAGCTACGTGCTCGGCATCCCGCCGCTGGTGCTGATCTTCGCGGCCGTCGCGATCGTCGGCTGGCTCGTGCTCAACCGCACCACCTTCGGCCGCCGCACCTACGCGATCGGCGGCAACCTGGAGGCCGCGCGCCTGGCGGGCATCAACGTGAAGCTGCACACCTGCCTGCTGTACGTCCTTTCCGGACTGTGCTGCGGCATCGCCAGCGTGATGCTGATCATCCTCACCTCCAGCGGCACCTCGGGCAACGGCAACCTCTACGAGCTCGACGCCATCGCCGCGGTGATCATCGGCGGCACCCTGCTCTCCGGCGGGCGCGGCACGCTCGTCGGCTCGGTGCTCGGGGTGCTCGTGTTCACGGTCATCAGCGTGCTGTTCACCCTCAACAACCTGCCCACGGCCGTGCAGCAGCTGGCCAAGGGCGTGATCATCGTGCTCGCCGTGCTCGTGCAGCGGCGGGCTTCGCTCTACTCGAGTGAGAGGACCACCCGATGAGTACCGACATCCGCCGCCGCGCGTTCCTGACCGGAGCGACCCTCGCGGGCGTGGGCGCGCTCGCCGCGTGCACGAGCAACGAGGAACCACCACCCGCCGCCGCGACCGCACCCCAAGGCGCCCAGGACGCGCCGGGCAAGAGAGTCACGGTGGGGTTCGCCGGCCCGCAGGCCGACCACGGCTGGCTCAACGCGATCACCGTCAACGCGCGGGCCGAAGCGCAGCGCCATCCCGACGTGGAGCTCGTCGTCGCCGAGGGGTCGAACGACGCGGCCACGCAGTCGGCGCAGATCGACGCGCTGATCAACCGCAAGGTCGACGTGCTCGTGGTGCTGCCGGCCGACGGCAAGCAGCTCACACCGGCCGGGCGCAAGGCGATGGACGCGGGCATCCCCGTGATCAACCTCGACCGGATCTTCGACTCGCCGCAGGCCTACCGCACGTGGGTGGGCGGCGACAACTATCGCATGGGGGTGAACGCCGGCAACTACATCGGCCGGCAGCTCAACGGGCAGGGCACCGTGCTCGAGCTCGCCGGCATCGACACCCTCGAGCTCACCCGCCAGCGCACGCAGGGTTTCGACGACGCGCTGGCCAACTACCCGGGCATCCGCAAGGTCGGCCGCGCCGCCGCCGAGTTCACCGTGCCGACCGGGCAGGCGCGCATGGCCGAGCTGCTGCAGGCGCACCCGCAGTTCAACGCGATCTGGAACCACGACGACGACCAGGGCGTGGGCGCGCTGCAGGCCGTGCGCCAGGCCGGGCGGTCGGACTTCCTGATGGTCGGCGGCGCCGGGTCGAAGGCCGCGATGGAGGCCATCAAGAGCGACAACTCGGTGCTCAAGGCCACCGTGCTCTACCCGCCGACGATGGCCGCGTCCGCCGTGCGGCTGGCGCGGCTGCTCGGGCAGGCGAAGGGCGTGTCGGACCTGGCGGAGCAGGAGATCCCCGCTTCGGTGACCACGTTCTCGGCCGTCGTGACCAAGCAGAACGTGGACACGTACCTGCCGGTTTCCTTCGAGTGAAAGGGTTTTCGATGGCCGGGCAGATCGGCGTCGGGATGGTGGGCCACGCCTTCATGGGCGCGGCCCACTCCCAGGCGTGGCGGACCGTGCACCACGCCTTCGACGTGCCGCTCACGCCGCGGATGGCGGTGCTGTGCGGCCGGGACGCCGCGGCGGCGTCGGCTGCCGCGGAGAAGCTCGGCTGGGCTTCCGTGGAGACGGACTGGAAACGGCTCGTGGAATCGGACGAGGTGGGGCTCGTCGACATCTGCACGCCGGGGGACACGCACGCGGAGATCGCGCTGGCAGCGCTCGCGGCCGGCAAGCACGTGCTGTGCGAGAAACCGCTGGCCAACACGGTCGCCGAAGCCGCGGCGATGGCCGCGGCCGCCGAGGAGGCGGCCGCGCGCGGGGTGCGGTCGATGGTGGCGTTCAACTACCGGCGCGTGCCGGCGCTGGCGTTCGCGCGCCGGCTCGTCGCCGACGGGCGGCTGGGACAGCTGCGGCACGTGCGCGCGCAGTATCTGCAGGACTGGATCGTCGACCCCGAGTTCCCGCTGGTGTGGCGGCTGCAGCGGGAGCGGGCGGGGTCGGGCGCGCTCGGCGACATCGGCGCGCACATCGTGGATCTCGCGCAGTTCCTGACCGGGTCGCGGATTTCGGGCGTGAGCGCGGTGACGGAGACGTTCGTGCGCGAGCGGCCGCTGGTCGCGTCCTCGTCGGGGCTGGCGGCGTCCTCGGCGGCGGCGCGGGGCGAGGTGACGGTGGACGACGCCGCGCTGTTCACCGCGCGCTTCGCGTCGGGCGCGCTGGGCAGCTTCGAGGCGACGCGGTTCGCGGCCGGGCGCAAGAACTCGATGCGGATCGAGCTCAACGGTTCCGCGGGCAGTCTCGCGTTCGACTTCGAGGCCATGAACGAGCTGCACTTCCACGACCACACCCTCGACCCGGCGGTCGCCGGGTTCCGCCGGATCCTCGTGACCGAACCCGAGCACCCGTACGTCGGCGCCTGGTGGCCGCCGGGCCACGGCCTGGGGTACGAGCACACCTTCACCCACGAGGTGCGCGATTTCCTCGACGCGCTCGCCTCGGACACCGACCCGGCGCCGTCGTTCGCCGACGGGCTGCAGGTGCAGCGCGTGCTCGACGCGGTGGAACGCAGCGCCGCCGCCGATTCCGTGTGGACCGTTGTCTGATCAGGAGGTTTTTTCGATGGCACGACCGCTGACGCTGTTCACCGGGCAGTGGGCCGACCTGCCCTTCGAGGAGGTCTGCCGCCTCGCGAGCGGCTGGGGCTACGAGGGCCTGGAGATCGCCTGCTGGGGCGACCACTTCGAAGTCGACAAAGCGCTTTCCGACGACGGGTACGTGCAGTCCAAACTGGACACCCTCGCCAAGTACGACCTCCGCGTGTGGACGATCTCGAACCACCTGGTGGGCCAGGCCGTGTGCGACCACCCCATCGACGAGCGCCACGAGGCCATCCTGCCCGCCCGCATCTGGGGTGACGGCTCACCCGAGGGCGTGCGGCAGCGGGCGGCGGAGGAGATGAAGGACACCGCGCGGGCGGCCGCGTTGCTGGGGGTGTCCACTGTGGTCGGTTTCACGGGGTCGTCCATCTGGCACACCGTGGCGATGTTCCCTCCGGTGCCGCAGTCGATGATCGACCGCGGCTACGAGGACTTCGCGGCGCGCTGGAACCCGATCCTGGACGTGTTCGACGAGGCCGGCGTCCGTTTCGCCCACGAGGTCCACCCGAGCGAGATCGCCTACGACTACTGGACGACCGTGCGCACCCTGGAGGCGATCGGCCACCGCCCGGCCTTCGGGCTCAATTTCGACCCGTCGCACTTCGTCTGGCAGGACCTCGACCCCGTGGGTTTCCTGTGGGACTTCAAGGACCGCATCTACCACGTGGACTGCAAGGAAGCCCGCAAGCAGCTCAACGGCCGCAACGGCCGCCTCGGCTCCCACCTCCCGTGGGCCGACCCGCGCCGCGGCTGGGACTTCGTGTCCACCGGCCACGGCCACGTCCCGTGGGAAGACGTCTTCCGCATGCTCAACGCCATCGCCTACGACGGCCCCATCTCCGTCGAGTGGGAAGACGCCGGCATGGACCGGTTGACCGGCGCGCCGGAGGCGCTGGAGTTCTTGAAGCGGTTGAACTTCACGCCTCCGACGGCGGCGTTCGACGCGGCTTTCTCGTCGAAGCCCTAGCGGGTGAGCACCTGGGCGACAGGCGCGGCATGGGCGTCGGCCACCCGGTTGCCGACCATGATCACGCCCGCCAGGAGGGCGAGCGCCGCGAACACGATCCCGATCACGGCCAGCGCCTTCATCGGCCGCCGCCCCATGCACCCCGCAATCCCCAGCGCCAGCCCGACCACGGCGAACGGAAACGCGATCCACGCCCGCACGTCGTCCAGCGGCAACGGCAGGAACGGCACCACCAGCCCGAGCACGCCCAACACCAGGGCGAGCACGGCGGGGGTGGCGTTGCCCTCGGCGGCAGGCTTCGGCTGTCCGGGCTGCCCGGCCCACTGCTGGGGCCCGCCGGGCTGCTGCGCCGGCGCGAACCCCGGCTGCGGCACCCCGGCGGCCGGCGGCTGCGGTACCCCGGCGGGAGGCTGCGGCACCCCGGCGGGAGGCTGCGGCACCGCGGCGGGAGTGGACCACGCCTGCTGCGTCCCGCCGCTCAGCCGCCCGGCCTCGGCCGCGGGCGGCTGACCCGGCGTGTACCGCAACACGGGCCCTTGTGGCGGCGGCGGGAAAGCCGCGTCCGGCCGGGGTTCCGGCGCATCGGTTTCGGGCTGCGGACCCTCGGTCATGGTGGGGACTCCCTCGCTGGCAGGACCGCTTGGCGAGAAGAAACATAGTGGTTCGACCACTCGCGCGACCAGCGAACGCCGTTCATCGCGGCGACCTCGGCCCCGGCTGCGCCCGTACCCGCGGTTCCCGTCCCCGCAAACGGTTCGGGGCCGGGCCCGAGCTGGAAAGCCCGGGCCCGGCCCCGAATCGCGGCGAAGTCAGTGAATCGAAGCGCCCGGCACCGTCATCGGGTGCCGAGCAGGTGCTCCAGCGCCAGCTGGTTCAGCCGCGTGAAGTGGTACCCCCGCTTGCCCGCGGCTTCCACGTCGAACGAGTCCGCCGCCAGGTCGTCCAGGGTCTCGCCCGGGGCCACCGTCGGCACTGACAGCTCGTCAACGCGCGAAGCCGACAGAGCCGCGGCCACCTCCGGGTCCGCCCGGAACGCGGCGGCCTTCTCCTTGAGGATCAAGTACATCCGCATGTTCGCCGCGGCCGAGTCCCACACGTCGGAGGGGTCCTCGGTGCGCAGCGGCTTGTAGTCGAAGTGGCGCGGGCCGTCGTAGCCGCCGGTCTCCAGCAGGTCGACCAGGAAGAACGCCGACGTCAGGTCGCCGTGGCCGAAGATGAGGTCCTGGTCGTACTTGGGGCCGTGCTGGCCGTTGAGGTCGATGTGGAAGAGCTTGCCCTGCCACAACGCCTGCGCGATGCCGTGCACGAAGTTCAGGCCGGCCATCTGCTCGTGGCCGACCTCCGGGTTGAGGCCGAACAGCTCCGGGCGCTCCAGCTGCGAGATGAGGCCGAGCGCGTGCCCGATGGTGGGCAGGAGGATGTCGCCGCGGGGCTCGTTGGGCTTGGGCTCCAGGGCGAACCGGATGGCGTAGCCCTGGGAGACGGCGTAGTCGGCCAGGAGGTCGAGGCCCTCCTTGTAGCGGTCCAGCGCGGCGCGCACGTCCTTCGCCGCGTCGGACTCGGCGCCCTCGCGGCCGCCCCACAGGACGTACGTGGACGCGCCCAGCTCGGCGGCCAGGTCGAGGTTGCGGCGCACCTTCGTCAGCGCGTACCGGCGGATGTCGCGGTCGTTGCTGGTGAGGCCGCCGTCCTTGAACACGGGGTGCGTGAACAGGTTGGTGGTCGCCATCGGCACCTTCAGGCCCGTGGCCTCCAGCGCCGCCTTGAACTTCTTGACCGCCGTGTCGCGGTCGGGCTCGGTGGCGAGCAGGTCGTCGTCGTGGAAGGACACGCCGTACGCGCCCAGCTCGGCCAGGCGGTGCACGCTCTCGACCGGGTCCAGCGCCGGCCGCGTCGCCACGCCGAACGGGTCGGCGGCCGGCCAGCCCACGGTCCACAGGCCGAACGAGAACTTGTCGTCCGGAGTGGGCGCGAAGTCGGTCATGACGATCCCCTTCAATCCAGTGCAGATTCAATCCAGTGAGTATTTAGTTCACGTTGTAGACTAAATATGCGCCCCGGAGGCCCGCCCGTCAAGGGTCACCGCTTCACCGGGGCCTCGGTACAGTTCCGGGAGGAGGCCACGGGGATGACGCAGGCGGTGCGGCACGATTCGATGCGCGCGCGCAACCTCGAACTGGTGCTCGGCGAGGTCGCCGGGCGCGGCCCGCTCACCCGTGCGGCGCTCGCGGAGCTCACCGGCCTCACCAAGTCCACCGTGTCGAAGCTCGTCGGCGACCTGCTCGACGCCGGTTTCCTCGCCGAGACCGGCCCGGCCCGCGCGGGCGAACGCGGCCGCCCCGGCGTCGAGGTCGTGCTCTCCGGCGCGCGCGTGGCGTCGCTGGGGCTGGAGATCAACGTCGACTACCTCGCCGTCTGCCTGCTCGACCTCGCCCGCACCGTGCGCTTCACCGAGCGTCGCGAGCGCGACAACCGCGGTTCGCGTCCCGAGGAAGTGCTGGGGGAGCTGCAGAACCTCGCCGAAAAAGCCCTCGCCGCAGCCGGGAACCTGACTGTCGCCGGCGCGGTCCTCGCCGTGTCCGGCCCGGTCGGCGACGGCGTGCTTTTCAGCGCCCCCAACCTCGGCTGGAGCGACGTCCGCGCCGCCGACATGCTGCACCTGCCCGTGCCCGTCACGCTCGACAACGAGGCCAACCTCGGCGCGCTGGGCGAGCTCTGGTTCGGCGCCGGACCGCCGGACTTCCTGTTCGTCTCCGGCGAGATCGGCATCGGCGCGGGCCTGGTCGTGGACTCGGCGCTGTTCCCCGGCAGCCACGGGCTCGCCGGCGAACTCGGCCACGTCGTCGTGTCCCCGGCGGGCCCGCGCTGCCGCTGCGGCGCGTCCGGCTGCCTGGAAACCTATGCGGGACAAGAAGCCCTGCTCGCGGCCGCGGGCGTCAAGACCGTCCCCGAGCTGCTCCGCAACCTCGGCACCGGCGACCCCACCGCGGCCGAGGCCGCCACCGCGGCCGGCGAAGCGCTCGGCCTCGCGCTGTCCTCGGCCGTCAACCTGCTCGACCTCGACCACGTGGTGCTCGGCGGCGTCTTCGCCCCGCTCTTCCCCTGGCTGGCGCCCGCCGCGGAAACCGTGCTGGCCGCCCGTCTGGGCCGCCTGCGCGGCTCCGTCCCGACGCTCGCACCGTCCACTGTGGGCGGTGACGCCGCCACCCTGGGCGCGGCCGGGCGCACCATCCACCACGTGCTGGCCGACCCCGGTCCGTTCCTGACCCCGGCTCATCCCCGACGGGTGAGGTGACTTCGGCACCGGCGGGCCGACGATGACGACGAAGCCCCGCCGAATCGAGGTGTTCGATGACCGCCCAGCCGACCGCCCGGACACCCGACCAGGCGCGCGTGCGCCACGCCGAAGTCGCGTTGCGCTCGATGGGCCAGCCGAACTCCGTGGCCGGCGAGTTCGACTTCTGGAACGACCGCTACGAGGGGCGGCGACTGTTCTCGGAGCTGTTCGGCACTTTCCTGCTGGTTCTCGTCGCCGTGGGCGGCGGGGTCGTCAACGCCCGGTTCGGCGGCTCGGCGATCCCGACGTCGGCGCAGGTCGTGGCGCCGGCGTTGATGGTGGCCGCGATCATCCTGTTCATGGGCACGGTCTCCGGCGCCCACCTCAACCCGGCGGTGACGCTCGCGTTCGCGGCGCGCGGTGACTTCCCCTGGAAACGCGTGCCCGCCTACCTCGTGGCGCAGTTCGCCGGTGCGGCCCTGGCCACGCTGCTGCTGTGGGCGCTGCTCGGCAAGCAGGGCGACGCCGGGCTGACGCTGCCCGGCAGCGGGATCAGCACGGTCACGGCGATGCTGTGGGAGCTCGTGCTGACCACGGGCCTGGTGAGCGTGATCCTGGGCAGCGCCTCGGGCGCCCAGCAGGTGGGGCCGCTGGCGGCGATCGCGGTGGGCAGCTACATCGCGCTGGCCGGGCTGTGGGGAGCGCCGGTCAGCGGCGCGTCGATGAACCCGGCCCGCTCGCTCGGGCCCGCGCTGGTGCGGGGCGACTGGACGTCCTGGTGGGCCTACCTCGCCGGCCCGATCGCCGGCGGCATCATCGCGGTGGGGATCGCGTACATCCTGCGCGGCCGCGGCGGCGGACGCAGCGGCGAGAAGGCGGCGCAGGGCGTGCTTCCGGGGAGCGCGGCGGCGCGCTCCCCGGAGAACACCTAGCTCACCGAGCGCACCAGCACGGTGCCGCCGCCCACGGTCGCGCCCGCGCCGTCGACCACCGACAGCCGGCCGCGCAGCACGCGGCCCGCACCCGGGGCGGCCGAGGCCGTCACGACACCCGGCACGGTCCACGTGGTGCCCGAGGCGTGCGCGGCGACCGGGTCGGTCACCGTGACGCCGCCGAACGACGGGTTCACGAACACGTCCAGGTAGTCGAACGCCGTGGTCCCGGTGGGCACGGAGTACCCGTCGACGACCGCGATCCACTCGCCCGCGGCCGGGTTCTGGATCGTCACCGACTCCTCGGAGTCACCGTCGGCGCTCTGGCCGGCGAGCACGCACGAACCGCTGGAGCAGTTGTACACCGACAGGTCCAGGTCGGCGGCGGTGTCGGCGGTGTTGCCGATCGTCACCGTCAGCGAGGACGAACCCGGCAGCACGTTCAGCTGCGTCTGCTGCTGGGCGTCCTGGGCGATCGTCGGCCGCGTGATCTTCGCGCTGCCGAAGGTGCTGCCCACCACGTGCCCGGTGAAAGCCTTGAGCGAGTTCTTCACCGTGTACGTGCGGTTCACCGCGGCACCCAGCGGAGCCGACGCGATGTCGTCCGGATTGGGCGTGATCGCGGTGCCCAGCGCGGAAACCGTCAGCTTGTACGGCGCGGTGTCCACATCGGACGTCCGCCGCGCCTCCACCGTGATCTCCCAGACGCCCGGCAGCGGGTTGGTCAGCGTGCGGCTGGTCGGCGTGCCGCCGACGCAGCCCGCGCCCGCGTCGGGGTTGTAGCAGTTGGTGGAGGTGTTGCTGTCGACCGGAACGCCGGTCGGGTCGTAGCGCAGGAAGCGCACCTGGCCCTTGCCCGGGTCACCGCCGCCGGCCAGGTCCACCTGCAGCGAGCTCGCACCCTGCGGCACGCGCAGGAAGTAGCTCACCGACTGGTTGCGCGCGATCGTGCCCGATGCGGTGAAGATGCCCGACGAGGCGAACTCCGCCGGCGCGAAGACCGTGTTCATGGTCTGCACGTCGACGCCGATCGTCAGCGGGTTGTCCAGGTACAGCAACGCCGAATGCGCGCCGGCCTGTTTGGGGTTCACCTTGACCTGGAAGGAGACGGGCTTGTTCAGTGGCAAAGACACCAGGGAACCCGAGGAGAATGTTCCGTCGTTGCCCACCCAGCGTGCGAAATACACCACCGGACGGGAAGAACCGGACGTGCGCGTGAGCGTGTACGTGCGCGTGTAGGACTTCCCGACGGTCACGCCCTCGCGGTCGTGGATGCCGACGCCGACGCCCGGGGTGGGCTTCAGCAGGTTCGCCTGCACGGTGTGCACGTCGACGGCGGTGGTCACCGTGTCCGGCTTCGGGTTCAGCGACAGCGCGACCCACGCGGCGGGCACGTTGAACAGCCCGGCGCCCTGCTCGTAAGCGCCGATCCCCGGCACGAAGCGCGCCGTGGACTTGATCGCCGAACGCAGCGCCGAGACCGGCGGCCGCTGGCCGTGGTGTGTCGCCTTGTACGCGCTCACCAGCAGCGCCGCCGCGCCCGTCGCCTGCGGCGAGGCCATCGACGTGCCCTGCAGCATCGCGTAGCCGGCGGGCAGCTCGTACGTGCCCGCGACCGGACCCGGCGCCTCCCACCGCGGCACGGTGGAGATCGCCGCGCCGGGCGCGATGATGTCCGGCTTGAAGCCACCGTCTTCGCGCGGGCCGCGCGAGGAGAACGGGTGCAGCGCCTCGGCCTTCGACACCTTGGAGCCGTAGTTCGACAGCCACGTCTCGCGCGTGATGTACGAGCCGACGCTGATCGCGTCCGTGGCCACCGACGGGTCGCCGACCGAGTTCGCGCCCGCGCCGGAGTTGCCCGCGGAGATGAAGATCTGCACGTTGTACTCGGCGATGGTGCGGTTGTAGAGCTCCGCGCGCGCGTTGTTGCCGTCGTTGAGCGCGGGCAGGCCGCCGATGGAGATGTTGATGACGTCGGCGCCGTGGCTCGCGGCGTAGACCACGCCGTCGAGCAGGCCGCTGGAGGTGCAGGAGTCCGTGGTGAGACAGACCTTCACGGCCATCACGTTCGCACCCGGCGCGGCCCCGTCCATCTTGCCGCCGAACAGGTCGTTGCCCGTCGCGATGCCGGCCACGTGCGTGCCGTGCTCGGCGCCCGCGATGCCGATGTTGACGAAGCCCGGCTTGTCCGTCTGCACCACGAACGCCATGCGCTCGGCGCGGTCGGTGGCCGGGTTGTCGGTGCCGAAGTAGCCGACGTCGAAGTTCTTGGCGTAGTCGGACATCGGCTTCTCGTCGGTGAAGTCGCCGTCTCCGTCGAGGTCCACGCGCACCTGCTTGGTGGCGGTGTCGAGGAGCACGCCCCACGAGTCGGTGCGGTCGCCGTCGCGGTTGAGGTCGCCGCCGGTCTCGCTGCCGGCGCCGCCGAGGTCGCCCGCGGTCTCCTTGAACAGGCCGAAGGTGTACGGGCCGCCGGTGGCGGGCGCGGTCCTGTCGCGGCCGCTGGAGTTGAAGGTGCCGGTGTAGGTCTGGGTGGACTGCTGGACCCACGTGCCGTCGCCGGAGTTGGTGGCGTTGGCGTTGTACCAGTCGACGATCTTGCGGTCGCCGTGGCTGGTCTTCGCCAGCGCGGGGCTGTCGAGGTCGACGCCGGAGTCGAGCACGGCGACGGTGGTGCCCTTGCCGTCCCAGCCGCCGAAGGTCTGGCCGAACTGCGCGGCGTAGGTGTCGCCGGTGGGCAGGTACGGGTTCACGCGCGGGGTTTTCTTGCCCGGAGCCGGCTGCGGGATGGGGTTGGCCGCGCCTTCGGGCTTCGGGTCGTCGCGGTGGATGAGGCCGTCGACGTCCACTGCGTTCACCGACTTGAGCTTCGCGGCCTTCTCGGCGTTCGCGACGGGCACGGAGACCTTGACGTAGTCGAGCTTCGCGTCGGTGGACTCGACCACTCCGCCGAGGGCCTTGAGGTCGTTCACGGCGGCGCTCGACCGGCCACGCTCGGCCGCGACCAGCAGCGTCACGGTGCGCTTGCCGGCCCGCTGGGCCTCGGCGACGAGCGCGCGGTCGTGGTCATCGAGGGTCTTGCCGTCGGTGGCGGCGGGGTTTCCGGGGGAGGACGGGGGCTGCGCGGCGAGCGCAGCGGGCACCCCGACGGGCGCGACGCCGAGGGCGGTGGCGAGGAGGGTGATCCCGGCCCGCCGTCTCCAGCGTGATCTCTGCTGTGTCATCGGAGCAGTACACAGGTCGGGACCATCCGCATCAATCAGACAGTCAGCCTATCGGCCGCAATTCGACGTGAGACGAACGGCCTAACCCCCACCGCCACTGGGCCCCCCGGAACCCGACGGGCAAGACAACCCACCAAGGCAGCCACCTCTGGGGCCGAGCCGAAGCCCCGCAAATGCCGAAGCGTGAGCGGCCTGACGAGGTGACTTCGCTGGGGTCGGGGCGAAGCCCCGGAAATACCGAATCGCGAACAGCCTGACGAGGTGACCTCGCTGGGGCTGGGCTGAAGCCTCGGAAATGCCGAAGTGAGAGCGGCCTGATGAGGTGACTTCGCTGGGGCTGGGCCGAAGCCCCGGGACCGCCGAAGCGCGACCGGCCTACCAAGGCAACCACCTCTGGGGGTTCCGGGGGCGAAGCCCTCCGGGCGGGGCCCGGGGGTTGCACCCCCGGAGACACAACGAGCGAGCAAGGCCCGCGCACTCCGCGGACACACTCCGCCCACTCGCTCGTGGCAACCGAGGGAGTCGAACCCTGCGCGGCTTGTGAAGGCGGCGCCCCTGACCGGCCCTGACCCTTCGGCGGGCGACGGCTGCCGTACTTTCCAACAAGGGAGGAGTACCCCCACATTCCCAGCATCGCACATTCGTCACCCGTTCGGGCAGTGACCGGGTGGCGGTGATCTCGCTGTGCCGGTGATTCCCTTTCCCCGCACCGGCCTGGCAGGCTGGACGGATGGACGATCTCCTCCTCCGCCGGGTGCGGGTCGGGCTGGGCGGCGGGCTCGCCGACGTGCGCGTGAACGACGGTCGCGTGGCCGCCATCGAGGAGCCGGGCGCCGGGTCGGGCTTCGCGGCGCGCGTGCTCGACGGGCACGGCGGCACGCTGCTGCCAGGCCTTGTCGACGCTCACGTGCACGCAGTGCAGTGGGCCACCTTCCGAAGGCGCATTCCGCTGGAGGACGCGCGTTCGGCGGCGGAGGCGGTGGAGCTGCTGCTGCGGCGGCTGCTGGAGACGTCGGACCAGCCGGGGGATCTCGTCGTCGGCGCCGGGTTCCGCGACGGGCTCTGGCCCGACAAGCCGCACAAGGACCTGCTGCAGCGCGCGTTGCCGGGCCGCGCGGTGGCGTTGTTCAGCGCGGATCTGCACACGCTCTGGCTCAGTCCCGCGGCGCTCAAGCTGATCGGCCGCGAGCACCCGACGGGCGTGCTGCTGGAGAACGACTGCATGACCGCCACGGCCGCGCTGCCGTCGGCCGCGCTGGAAGTGCAGGACCGCTGGGTCGCCGACGCGCTCGGTGCGGCCGCTTCCCGTGGTGTGACAGGGATCGTGGACTACGAGTACGCGGACACCGTCACCGACTGGACCCGCCGCGTTGCCGCCGCGGCGCCGGCGACGCGAGTGGCCTGCGTGATCTCGCGGCCGTTGCTGGACGTCGCGATCTCCCGCGGCCACCGGACCGGCGACGTGCTGCCGGCCGGTGGCGGGTTGCTGACCGTGGGGCCGTTCAAGCTGTTCGTCGACGGTTCGCTCAACACCCGCACCGCCTACTGCCACGACCCGTATCCGGAGTCGGATTCCCCTGGCCTGCTTGAGCTCCCGCCCGCGGAGCTCGAGCCGTTGCTGCGGCGGGCGTGGGAAAACGGCCTGGTACCGGCGGTCCACGCCATCGGCGACAAGGCCAACACCATCGCTCTCGACGCGTTCGCCGCCGTCGGCTGCCCCGGCCGCATCGAGCACGCGCAGCTGTTGTCGTCCGACGACGTGCCGCGGTTCGCCGGGCTCGACCTCGTGGCGAGCGTGCAGCCCGCCCACCAGCCCGACGACCGCGACGTCGCCGACCGCCACTGGTACGGCCGCACCGACCGCGCCTACCCCTACCGTGCGCTGCTGGATTCCGGCGCCCGCCTCGAAATCGGCTCCGACGCGCCGGTCGCGCCGCTGGACCCGTGGGACGGGATCGCCGCCGCCGTGGGCCGCACGGACGACGACCGGCCGGCGTGGCACCCGGAGCAGGCGATCCCGCTGTCGGACGCCCTGGCCGCGGCTTCGGGCGGCCGCCGCGGGATCACCGTTGGGGACGTGGCCGACTTGATGATCACGGCGGCCGACCCGTCGCACCTGTCTCCGGCCCAGCTGCGCGACATGCCGCTGACGGCGACGATCCTGGCGGGGAAGCCGACGCACCTGGCGTGAGCGCGGGGGTCGGTTCGGCACGTCAGGGCGCGGCGGTACCCGCCTGCCAGCCCGAGGCCCACAGCCGATCCGGCTGCACCTCACCGCGGAAGAGTCCAGCCGCACGGGCGGCGAAGTCGGCGAAGGACGTCGGGCGCAGCCCGAGCTTCGAGAACACGTCGGTGTCCACAGTGGACTCCGGACTCCCCGCGCGGCGAAGGTGGAAGAGCGCGGCGACGTCGTCCGCGAACTCCGCCGGGATCCCCGCCGCCACGACGCGGCGGTGGTACTCCTCGGGGGCGAGGTCGACGTAGCGGATCGGCCGTCCCACGACGCCGGTCAGGATTTCGCAGACCTCCGCCATGGTCAGCGCTTGCGGTCCGGTCATCTCGTACCGGGCCGATTCGTGGCCGTCGGAGGTCGCCGTGGCGTAGACGACCTTCGCGATGTCCTCGACGTCGATCGGGGCCAGGCGGGTCGCGCCGAGGGGCAGGGCGAGCTCGCCGTCGGCGAGCATGGCCGGCACTTCTCGCAGGTAGACCTGCATGAACTGGCTCGGCCGCAGGATCGTCCAGGCGAGGCCGGACCCGCGCAGGTGCTCCTCGATCCGGGCGTGCAGCCGCGCGAACCGGAAGGCCGATTCCGCGTCCGTGCCCATCCCGGACACCTTCACGACGCGCCGCACACCGGACCGCACGGCGGCGTCGATCAGGTTGGCCTGCGCCTCGGCCATCCGGCCGTCCGCGCCGGAGATCAGGACGGCCGTGTCGACGCCGTCGAGCGCCGGGCCGAGCGTTTCCGGCGCCAGCAGGTCGCCGTGCACCGGAGAGATGCCGGGCAACGCCGGCAGCGGCCTGCGGACCAGCGCCCGCGCCGGGTGACCTCGCCGGACGAACTCGCGCACGACAGCCGAACCGGTGAGCCCGGTGCCGCCGGTGATGAGGATCATGGGGTGGCTCCTTCGTCGAATTTCCCTCTCGATCCCTGTAGACGAAGCGCTCGCCGCGAACTGACCGCGGAATCCCCCGGAGGTCCGGCGCGTTGCCGGGGTTGTGACGCCGACCACCCTTGACGACTGGACCGACCTCGACACCCGGCATCGGCCGGAGCTGCTGGGCTACTGCTACCGGATGCTCGGGTCGGCCGTCGACGCCGACGAAGCCGTGCAGGAGACGATGTTGCGGGCCTGGCGTGGGCGCGACGGCTTCACCGGCGCCGCCACGCCGCGGGTGTGGCTGTTCCGCATCGCCACGAACGTCTGCCTCGACCAGCTCCGGCGCCGGCCGCGCCGGGAGCACCCCGTCGACGTCGCCACGGCCGGCGACGCGGGTTCGCCGCTCGGCCTGGCCGAACCGGCGAGGTGGGTCGGTCCCGCGCCCGATCGCTGGCTCCTGCCACCGGGTGCCGATCCGGCGGAAACCGTGGTGCGGCGCGAATCGGTGCGCCTCGCGTTCGTCGCCGCGCTGCACACGCTCTCCGCGTCGCAGCGCGCGACGCTGATCTTGCGTGACGTCCTGAAGTTCAGCGCGGACGAGACAGCCGGGTTCCTCGGCATCACCGTGGCCGCCGCGAACGGGCTGTTGCGCCGCGCGCGGGGGCGGCTCGCCGAGCGCCCCGCGCCGGCGGCCGGACTCACCGACACCCAGCGCGCGCTGCTCGCCCGGTTCGTCGAGGCCTTCGAACGCTACGACGTGCCCGCCCTGACCGCCCTGCTCCACGAGGACGCCACGCTCGCCATGCCGCCCTACGGCCTCTGGCTCGCCGGCCGGGCCGAGATCTCGCGGTGGTTCCTGCGCGAGGACAGCCCCTGCCGCGCGTCGAGGCTCGTCCCGATCGAGGCGAACGGTTCGCCCGCCTTCGCGGTCTACCACGGCTCGCGGGCCTTCGCGGTGCTGGTCGTCGAGGTCGCCGGCGAGGGGGTCACCGCGCTCGAGGCGCACCTCGAGCCGCGGCTGTTCGGCTTGTTCGGGCTCCCGGTCGAGCTCGCCGAGGCCTACTTCCCGTGCGGGTCGGCGGTGTTGAGGGCGGCGACGACCTGGTCGTAGTCGCCGCGGGCTTCGCCGTAGCGGAGGAACTTGACGCGCTCGACCTGGATCTCGCGGGCGTCCGGTCGGGTCTCGATGAGGGTCATGACCTCGCCGATGAACTCGTCGAGCGGCTGGGCGTGGTCGTTGTCGGCCTGGCCGGGGAGCAGGTCCGTCTGTACCGACGGCGGTTCCAGCTCCAGGACCTTCACCGACGTGTCGGCCAGTTGCAGGCGCAGCGTCTCGCTGAGCATGTGGATGGCGGCCTTCGACGCGTTGTAGCTCGGCGTGATCTTGAGCGGCGTGAAGGCGAGGCCCGAGGAGACGGTCATGATCGTCGCGTCGGGACGCGTCTGCAGGTGTTCCACGAAGGCGGCGATGAGGCGGATCGGGCCGAGCAGGTTGGTGGTCACCGTGGTTTCGGCCGAGGCCAGGAACGTCTCGGGCCGGTGCCAGTCCTCCACGCGCATGATGCCGGACATGGTGACCAGCACGTTGAGGTCGGGGTGGTTCGCCAGCACCTCCTTCGCGGCGGCGGCGATGCTCGCCGGGTCGGTCGTGTCGATCTCCACGGTGCCGAGCCCCGGGTGCCGGGCGGCGAGGTCGCGCAGCAGCTCCGTGCGGCGGCCGCCGATGATCACGGTGTTGCCCTTCGCCCGCAGTTCGAGCGCGAGGGCCAGGCCGATGCCGCTGGTCGAGCCGGGGATGAAGATGGTGTTTCCGCTGATGTCCATGCCTCGACTTTGACGTTTCGCCGGGCCGAGGTGCAGAGACCGCTCATCGGGGGATCGCCGCTCCCTGGTTCGCGCGCGGCGGAGCCCGGATACTGAGTGTCATGGATCGCGCGACACTGGCGGAGTTCCTGCGCCGACGCAGGGAGGAGCTGCAACCCGAGGACGTCGGCCTGCCCGTGGGCGCGCGTCGCCGCGCGCCCGGGCTGCGGCGTGAGGAAGTCGCGTCGCTGGCCGCCATGTCCACCGACTACTACACCCGCCTCGAACAGCAGCGCGGCCCGCAGCCGAGCGAGCAGATGCTCGCGTCGCTGGCCCGCGCGCTGCGCCTGGACGCCGACGAGCGCGACTACCTGTTCCAGATCTCCGGTCGCAACGCGCCTTCGGCGGTCGCCGTCGCCACCCACGTCGCGCCCGCGTTGCTGCGGGTCCTCGACCGGCTCGACGACACGCCCGCGCTGATCCTGTCGAACCTCGGCGAGGTCCTCGTGCAGAACCGCTTCGCCGACGCCCTCTACGGCGACCACTCCCGTCACACCGGCCTCGCCCGCAGCGGCATCTACCGCTGGTTCACCGACCCGGACGAGCGCCTCATCTACCCGGAGGACGACCGCGCCCGCCAGAGCCGCGCCCAGGTCGCGGGCCTGCGCGCCGCGTACGGCTCGATGGGGCCGCAGTCCCGGGCCGGCGAGCTGGTGCGCGCGTTGCAGCACGAGAGCGCGGAGTTCGCCGAGCTGTGGGAACGGCACGAGGTGGCGCGGCGGTTCGAGGACCACAAGACGTTGATCCACCCGCAGCTGGGTGCGATCGAGGTCGACTGCCAGGCCTTGTTCACGGAGGACTGGTCGCAGTCGCTGCTGGTGCTGACGGCGGCGCCGCGGACGGAGGCCGCGGAGAAGATCCAGCTGCTCGGCGTGCTGGGGCACGAGCAGTTCGCGGCACCGGCTCGCTGATCGTTGCGCGGGGGCGGATCGGTCACGTCGCCGTGCCCGATCGGCTCGGGCGATGACTGGTCCTGGTTGACGGGAATCGGGAAGTCCGCGCCGGGCTGACAGGATTGCCGATCTGTGTCCGCGGTTCCGGGGAGGAAACGAGCATGTCTGAAGACCGCCGTGGTGCTAGCTGCACGCCTCGTTGAGGGTGACCGCGTCGACGTTGTTCGCCTTGATCTTGGCGACGACCTCGTCGACGATCTTCGGGTACTGGGTGCCGGGGTAGCAGCCGGCGTAGCCGCTGGAGCAGACGTTCATCTGCAGCAGCGAGTACGGCGACCGCCCGTGCCCGGCCTCGGCCGCGCCGGCGGTGGCGGTGGTGACGGCGGGGACAGGAGCCCGAAGGCCAGCAGACAGAACAAAACAGTGCGCAGACGCGCTGCGAAACGTTGAGTCACGAGCAGATTCTGCGGCCCGGGCCGGGCCACCCGAAGACCTCTCGGCAAGAGTTCACCGGGTGGACGTCCGGCGGGCAACTTTCGTCCCGGCGTTCGGCGCTTTCCGTTGCGCCACTGCGGTTTCTCGCGATCGCGGGCACCACGGAACCTGCGCCGGCGGCTTCCGTGGTGCCCGCGATCGCGTCAGCCGCGCCCCGCGGGCCGGGGCAGGTCGAGGTGCTCGCGCAGGGTCGACCCGGTGTACTCCGTGCGGAAGCGGCCCTTCGCCTGAAGCTGCGGCACCACGTGGTCGACGAAGGTGGCCAGCTCGTACGGGAGGGTCGAGCCCATGATCGTGAACCCGTCGACCGCGCCCGCGTCCTGCCAGGTGAGGATGTGGTCGGTGAGCTGCTCGGGTGTGCCGACGAAGTGGTACTGCCCCGCACCGCTCTTCATGGCCGAGGTCAGCTGTCGCAGCGTCGCGGTCGGCTCGGCGCGGGCCGCCTCGACGAGCTGCGCCGCCCGGCTCGACGCCGCCGGCGCTTCGAGCAGCTCCGCGGGCAACGGCGCGTCCGGGTCGTACGCGTCCGGATCGAGCCCGGCGGTGTAGAGCACGTTCTGCCAGCGGAACTCCTCGCTGGACAGGTCCTCCAGGCGCTGGGCCTTTTCCTGTGCGGCCGCTTCGGTGTCGCCGAGCGTGATCATCAACGCCGGCAGCACCAGCACGTGCTCGGGAGCACGCCCGGCCTTGGCGGCTTGCGCGTGCAGGTCGGTGCGGAACGCGACGGCCGCCTCCAGCGACGGCGGACCCGAGAACACCAGCTCCGCGTGACGCGCGGCGAGCCCGATGCCCGCGGCCGACTGCCCGGCCTGCACCAGCACGGGCCACCCCTGCGGCGAGCGCGGGAACGGCAGGATGCCCTCGACGTCGTAGAACTCGCCGTGGAAGTGCGGTGCGTGCAGCTTCGACCGGTCGGCCCAGACACCGTCCGGGCGGTCGCCGACGATGGCGTCGTCTTCCCAGCTGTCCCACGAACGTTTGACGACGTCGACGAACTCGTGCGCCCGCGCGTAGCGGTCGGCGTGGTCGGGGTGTGCGGCCTCGCCGAAGTTCGCCGCGGCCAGTGAGGTGACCGTGGTGACGATGTTCCAGCCCGCGCGCCCGCCGCTGAGGTGATCGAGCGTCGCGAAGCGGCGCGCGAGCTCCCACGGCTTGTTGTACGTGGTGGATCCCGTGCCGATCAGTCCGATGTGGCTGGTGACGCCGGCCAGCGCCGACAGCACCGAGATCGGGTCGAACTGCGTCTGCGGCAGGTGCGACACCCGGTACTCGGGGATGGCGATGTTGTCGGCCAGGAACACCGTGTCCAGCAGGCCGCGCTCGGCCGTGCGCGCGATGTCGGCGAAGTACGGCAGGCCGAGGACCCCGCGCACGTCCTCCCCGACCACGCGCCACGCGGACTCGTGGTAGCCGTTGGGCCAGATGAACGCGTTGAAGTGCAGCGGTCGCATCACGCCAGGCCCTGCTGCTTCAGCCAGTCCTTCGCGACGTCGGCGGCCGGGTCACCGTCGGCGTCGACACGGCTGTTGAGGTCGCGCAGCTCGTCGGTGGTCAGCTTCGCGCTCACGGCGTTCACCGTCGCCGCGAAGTCCGCGCCCCGCTCGTCGAGCACCTTCTGGCTCACCGCCGGCACGACGTTCTCCGTCGGCTCGATCCCGAGGTCGTCCTTGAGCACCACGTACTTCGAGTCACCGGCCACCGGGCTCACCGAGTCGACCGGGATCACGGTCGCGCCACCCGAGTCGAGCTCCTGCACCCGCGGGCCGATCTCCTGCACGGTCTTGAACGTCGCGTTCGTGAGCTTGTACACGTCCTGGAAGCCCTTGAAGCACGGCAGCCGCGTCTCGCACTCGGGACCGCCCGCCATCACGACCTTGTCGAGCTTCTTCAGGTCGCCGATCGTCGAGAGGCCCTTGGACTTAGCCAGGTCGGCCTTCACGATGTAGACGTCCTTGTCCTCGGCCGGCGCGTAGTTCAGCAGGCCGATGCCCTCGGGCTTGAACAGCGCCGCCAGCTGGGTGTGCTCCCCGGCCGCGTCCTTCACCGCGTCCTTGCCGAAGCCGGTCGCGATGGCCGCGCCCTGGTACTCCGGCACGAACTGCAGCTCGCCCTTCTTCAGGGACGGGTAGATCAGCTCGCGCGAACCCAGGTTCAGCTTCCGCGTGACCGGGTAGCCCTTCGCCTCCAGCGCGCCCGCGTAGATCTCCGCGAGGATCTGGCTGTCGGTGAAGTTGAACGACGCCACCACGATCGGCGCGCCGCCCTTGCTCTGCGCAGCCGGCTGGTCACTGCCGCCGCCACCGCAGGCCGTGAGGCCCAGCGCCGCCACGGCCAGCAGCGCGGCCGCTCGGATGGTCCGGGTCCAGCGCACGTGCCCACACTCCTCGGGTCGAGAACGGTCTGGGTGACCGATCACTGGGACCCTATAGACGGGTACCGACAGAAACCACATCGTGGGAATCACACGGGGGCGCCGTCCGCTGTGGACAGCGGTTATTCCCGATTCACGGCCAGAAATATCGGTCCGAAAGGTCATCCGCGACGAGCCACCGGTGCAACAATCGAAGACGCTCGCGGACGACCTGATCCCGAAGGCGACAGCCCCGTGACAAGAACGCTGCTGGTCCTGGTCCTCGCGGCGGGCCTGGCGATCTTGGTCGTCTCGCTGACCGGCGGTGACTACCTCCAGGTTCCGCTGACGGTGTTCGTGGTCCTCGGGGCGGGCCTGCTTGCGCGATGGGCCGCCAAGCGCTCCCGCAAGCGTTGAGCCGCGGATCCACCCGGCGCCGAACCGGGAACCGCCGAACCGAGAACCGTCGAAGCACGCATGGTCGCGGCACCTGCGACCGGGCTACGTTGATCACGTGACGAGTTACGCGATCGTGGGGTCCGGCTGGCGCGCGGAGTACTTCTGGCGGCTCGCGGACGAGCTCGACTGCCTCGGTGTGGTGTCGCGCAGCCCGAAGGAGCTGCCGGTGCCCGTGTTCACCTCGCTGGACGAGTGTCTCGCGAAGAAGCCCGACTTCGTGGTGACGTCGGTGCCCTGGCACGTGACGCCCGGCCTGATCCGGGAGCTGGTGGGCCGCGGCGTGCGGGTGCTCGCGGAGACACCGCCGGCGCCCGACCTGGACGGCCTCAGGGCGCTGTGGCGAGACGTCGGCCCGAGTGGTCTGGTCCAGGTCGCCGAGCAGTACAGCCGGATGCCCGCCCACGCGGCCCGCATCGCGCTGGCGCGCTCGGGGGTGATCGGCGACATCACGCGCGTCGACGTGTCCTCCACGCACCAGTACCACGCCGTGTCGTCGATGCGGACCTTCCTCGGCGCCGGCCGCGGTCCGGTGGAGGTGCGAGCCACGCGGACGACCGCGTTGCTGGCGGACCCGCTCTCCCGTGCGGGCTGGGCCGAGAACGTCGAGACCAAACCCGCGGTCACCACGTTCGCCACGATCGTCTTCGAGCAGGGTCTCGGCGTCTACGACTTCACCGACAACCAGTGGCACAACCAGCTCCTGCACCGCCGCCTGCTCGTCCGCGGCACCCGCGGCGAGCTGGCCGACCAGGACGTCCTGCGGCTGACCGCCGACCGCACGATCGTCCACACCCCGATCGTCCGCCGCCAGACCGGCTACGACCTCGACCTCGACGGCTTCGACACCGACCACCTCACCTTCGGCTCCGAGGTCCTCTACCGGAACCCCTACCAGGGCCGCCGGTGGAACGACGAAGAGATCGCCATCGCCACCCTCCTGGCCGACACCGGCGCCTGGGTCCGCGACGAAGGCCCGCCGCCGTACCCGCTGGCCGACGGCATCGAGGACCACCGGATCGCGCTGGCGATCGAGGAGGCAGCGGACCGCGACGCGGCGGTGCGCACCGAGCGCGAAGCCTGGCACTGACCAGCGCAAGCAGCACACCAGTGGTCTGCACCACCGGAACCGATTCAGCCGCCAGGTGAATCGGCCACTGGTACAGGCGGTGGATTGACGGAACCCCACGGAACGGGCAAAGATCGTAGACACCCCGATCTGACAACGTTGTCACCCGAAAGGAACGCGATGAGAGCGCGGAAACGCGTGTTCGCCGCCTTGGTGCTCGCCAGTGCCGTGGCCACAGCGGCCACCACCACGGCAGCCACCGCCCAGGCCCAGCAAGGCCCGAAGTTCGCCGACGACCCCACCACGCTCGTCGACACCAGCATCGGCAACAACGGCGACGGGACCACGTTCCCGGGCGCCGCGGTGCCGTTCGGGATGGTGCAGCTGAGCCCCGACACGCAGCTGAACCAGTACGCCTCCTACGACTACAAGCAGGACACCATCCTCGGCTTCAGCCACACGCACCTCTCGGGCGTCGGCTGCCAGACGATGGGCAACTTCCGCTTCATGCCGACCACCGGCGCCGTCACGTCGTCGGACCCGGCGCAGTACGGCGCGAAGTTCAGCCACGCCAACGAAACCCGCGCGCCCGGCTACTACGGCGTGAAGTTCGACAACGGCATCCAGGCCGAGCTCACCGCGACGCAGCGCACCGGCCAGCACCGCTACACCTACCCCGCCGGCTCGGGACCCGAGAACGTGCTGGTGGAGGTCGGCCAGAGCAACGGCTCCACCTACGCCGGCGACGTGCACGTGGTCGGCAACGACACCGTCGAAGGCTGGCTGCAGGGCGGCAACTTCTGCGGCGAGACCGGCAAGGAGCGCTACCGGATCTTCTTCAGCGCGAAGTTCGACCGGAAGTTCCAGAGCTTCGGCACCTGGACCGACGGCACGATCACCCCGAACCAGCGCGACGCCTCCCGCGGCACCCAGCGTGCGGGCGCTTACCTGACCTTTGACCCGAGCAAGGGTGACCAGGTCGGCGCGTCCGTGGGCCTGTCCTACACCTCGATCGACGGTGCCCGGCTCAACCGCAAGACCGAGCAGCCGAAGTCTTTTGACAAGGCGCGTTCACAAGCGCACAACACCTGGGAGAACGAGCTCGACCGCATGCGGGTGGCTGGTGGAACAACACCAGACCAGCGTACGTATTACACCGCGCTCTACCACTCGCTGCTGCACCCGTCGGTCGGGTCCGATGTGGACAACCGCTACCGCGGCTTCGACGACCAGGTGCACAAGGCCGATTCGACGTACTACCAGATGTTCTCGCTCTGGGACACCTACCGCTCGCAGAACCAGCTCGTGGCGCTGCTGCACCCGGACAAGGCCGCCGACATGGCCAAGTCGGTGTTGCACATCTACTCCGACGGTGGCTGGTTACCACGCTGGGGCCTCGGCAACAGCGAGACCAACGTGATGTCCGGCGACCCCATCACCCCGTGGGTCGTGGACCTCTACAACCGCGGCCTGCTCGACAACCGCACCGCGCACGGCCTGTTCGACGCGCTCTGGAAGAACGCCAACGAGGTCCCCGCCGACCAGTCGATCTTCCGCGGCCGCGACGGCAACCCCAGCTACGTGCAGAACGGCTGGGTCGCCTACCAGAACCTGCCGGGCTACAAGTTCGGCGACAGCCGCCAGGCCGGCTCCGCCACGCTCGAGTACGCGCTAGGCGACTGTTCGCTTTCCACCATGGCGGCGGGGCTGGGTTACCAGGACAAGGCGAAAACTCTCGCAGGCCGCTGTGACAATTTCACCAAACTCTGGGACCCGACGATCACCTCCCAGGGCTTCACCGGCTTCCCCGTCCCGAAGAACGCCGACGGCTCGACCGTGGGCAACCCCGACCCGACGCAGACCAACGCCTTCCACGAGGGCACGGCCTGGCAGTACCAGTGGATGGGCCAGCAGGACCCGCAGACCCTCTTCGGGCTGATGGGCGGCGCCGGGCAGGCCGAGCAGCGGCTCGACAAGTTCTTCGACATGCCCACCGTGCTCACGGACCCGGCGAAGGCCGCCGCGGACTCCTGGGTGACGGGCGCCTACGACTACCACAACAACTTCGCCTTCAACCCCAACAACGAGCCCGACTTCGCCGCCCCGTGGATGTACACGTGGACCGGCGCGCCGTGGAAGACGTCGGCCGTGCTGCGCGCCATGCGCACGCTCTTCACCGACAACGTCTACGGCATGCCCGGCAACGACGACCTCGGCGCCACCTCGTCGCTGCTCGTCTTCGCCATGGCCGGCATCTTCGAGGCCCAGCCCGGCTCCGCGACCTACGTGATCACCGCGCCCATGTTCGACAAGGTCGAGATCCGGCCCGAACACGGCCGCACGATCACCATCGAGGCCCCGGGCGCCAGCGCGTCGAAGCTGCAGTACGTGTCCTCGGTCAAGACCGACGGCCCCGGCAACCGGGGCAACGACGGCAAGCTGCGCCAGAGCTGGCTGTCGCACAAGGACCTGCTGCGTGCGGGGACGATCAAGATTCAGCTCTCGGACACCCCGACGAGCTGGGGCGTCAACGCCGGTCCGCCGGCGGTGGCGCGCGCCTGACAAGTCCGGGGTTGCGGTCCAACAGGGCCGCAACCCCGGGCTTCAGTGCTTCAGGCCTGCGTACGCACGGCGGCAAGCACGCCCTGCCACGCTTCGCGCGAGACGGTGAGTTGTCCCGCTTCGCGATTCTTGGTGTCCCGGACACCGATCTCGTCCGAGACGGCCACCTCGACACACTCGGAATTCGCCTGACTGTAGGACGACTTCCGCCACTGGGCAGCCTGCATGTCTGGCCTCCGCCTATCTCGCTGCCTCCGCGATCACCTCGCGGCTGGCTTCTTCGCTCAACGCCTCTCCGGCCAGAAGCCTAGCAAGCTGCTGATAGAGACTCCCATCCTTATCGCTGCTGAGGAACGAGGTAGTACTGAACTGCTCAAGCAGTACAACGGGATTCCGATGGCCATATTCATAAATCGTGAACGATCCCGCCATGCCGGGGTGGTATTGCGGCCGTCGTGGCAGGACTCGCAGTGTGACGTTGGGCCGCTCCGACAAGGCCAGTAGGTGATCCATCTGGTCTGACATGACCCAATCAGGTGCCAACGGTTCATCGATGGCATGGAGGGAAATGGTCGCGGAATACTTGATCGGATCGCGCCGAGTAAGAATCTTCTGTCGATCGAGCCGAACCCGAATGCGCGCATCTGTCTGGGTGTCGGTGAGTCCCGAAGCTTCGAATACCCTGCGTGCATAATCCGGTGTCTGCAATATTCCCGGAATAACATAGGTAGCCCACGCGCTGATTGACTTTGCACCCTGTTCGTATTGCAGCAGGGTGGTCAATTCCGGAGTCAGCTCCGCCTCGCCGGTGGCCATCCAGTTGGGGTCCCGGACATTGCGCGCCAGGTCCATGATCCGCCGCTTCGACTCGCCGATCACGCGGAAGAAGCCCAGCATGGCGGAGACGTCCTCGATGGAGGGGATGCGGGTTCCGGCTTCCCAGTGCGCGACGAGACTCGGGTTCAGGTCGAGTGCCCGCGACAGTTCGCGAAGGCCGAACTTCTTCGCTTCGCGCACTTCGCGCAGCGCCGCACCCAGCGCCACGGCGCGCGGGGTGCCAGAAGGCTTGGTCATGGGCGTCAGCATACGTAATCGGATGATCACCCGGGCCGCCGTTGGCGTTTACCGCTGTGCACAGAAGGCTAAGTTCGGCACGTTGCTGAATAGGGGAGACCGCTGTGTTGAGATGGCAGCAGGCCGAGGGAAAACGGCACGCCCTCGAAGGGCCTTTCGCGCCGCGTCCGGAGGAATCGTTCGTCGCGTTGTGCGGGGTGGAGGTGACCGTGGCGCGGGAGGACGTTCCGCAGCTCGGCGGGAATTGGTTCGATCCGACGTGTGCGGTGTGTTCGTCGGCGTGGTTGAGCCGGACGTGAACGACACCGTGCTCCTCGAGCGGATCCGGGATCTGCACGCGTCGCTGGCCACGGATCTGGCGTTCCTGGCGCGCACGTTCGAGGAAGACCTGCCGCGCCCCGACGCGTTGCGCGACCTCGGCGAGCGGTTGCTCGACCTGGGTGGCGCGCTGGTGACCAGGTCGGACGAGCTGAACGCCGCCATCCTCGCCGTGCTGCCGCCCGACGGCTGGCTGCCCGAGGCGGGCACGCGCCGGCACGTCATCGGGCTGGTGCACCAGGTGGGGCCGAGGCCGTTGCGGTGCGGGAACGTGTTCCTGGCGTTGTGCGGTTCGGCGTGTTACCCGTTCTACGGCCGCGACGCCACGAACCGCGCGGCACGGCACCAAAGGTGCGAATCGTGCCAAGCCCGGGGCTCTTCGCGAGCGTGACCGGCGGTTTTCGTGTTGGCTGGACCGATGGCAGAGGACGAGCAGGGGGCGAAGGACGAGAAGGGCCAGAAGGACCAGAACGACCCGAAGAGCCAGAAGAGCCAGAAGACGAGCACCGAGCGGCTGTTCAAGATCGCGATCGCGCTCAAAGGGCTCGACGGCGCGCTGCAGCTGGTCGGGGCGCTGATCCTGGCGTTCATCCCGTCGTCGGTGGTCACCGGATTCACCCATGCCGTGATCACGCGCGACCTGCTGGGCGACCCGTCGGGCACGCTCGCCCACCACCTGGAGCTCGCGACCGAGCACTTCGTGGACGGTGGGACGAAGACGTTCGCGGTCGCGTACCTGCTGGCCCACGGCGTGATCAAGCTGGCGCTGGTGTTCGCGCTCTCGCGCAAGTGGGTGCGCGCCTACCCGGTGGCGATGGTGGTGCTGGGCGCGTTCGTGGTCTACGAGGTGTACCGGGCGATCGACACGCATTCGATCGCGTTGCCGTTCTTCGCGGCGCTCGACGCGGTGATCATCGTGCTCGTCTACCGCGAATACCGGCAGCTGCGCCGGGAACGCGCCGATCAGCGTGAGCCGGGCAGCCCGGGCTCAGGCGGCGCCGGTTCAGGCAGCTGAAGGAAATCGTTCGGTGACGATGGCGGCCACGTCCACCTCCGGCTGTTCGACGAAGAGCGCGGTGGCGTTGTCGGTGCCGCCGAAGGCGATGGCCGTCTCGACCAGCGCCGCGGCGCCGCGCTCGGGGTCGGCCAGGATCTCGTCGATGGTGGCCGGCGGGAGGACCTTGTGCACGCCGTCGCTGGTGAGCAGCAGGCCGCCGCCGACGACCTCCGTCGTGCCGATCTCGTCGGGTTTCGTGGTGCGCACGCTCGTGGTGACCATGTGCTCCATGCGCGGCGAATACGGCTGGTGACGCGCGCGGAAGTACTCGGCGAGCGTGTGGTCGGTGGTGAGCTTGCGGATCATGGTGCCGTCCCAGGCGTACGCGCGGGAGTCGCCGACCCACGCGATGCGGTAGCCGCCGGGGAAGGGCATGGCGACCACGAGCACGGCGTCGCCGGTGCCGCCGAGCTCGCGCAGGGCGCGCTGGGCGTTGAGGATCGCGGCGACGGGCCCGCTCTGCACGGGCGTGCGCGCGGCGGCCGCGGCGGCGGTCTGGGCGGCGCGGCCGGCGCCGGGGTCGTCGCCGACGCCGTCTGCGAGAGCGAAGGTGATCCCGGGCGCGCCGGCGAGGGCGTAGGCGCTCACGGCGTCGGCGTTGCGCTCGCGGAGGCCCTGGGCGCTGGCGGTGTGCCAGCGTGGGTATCCGGCCATCGTGACCTCCCGGGTGTTCGCGGCTTCCCCCTTGCACTTTCCAGAATGCGCCCGTTTCCTGGGAACATCCTGAGGAGTGGCTGTTTTTCCCCTGTTGGCCTAAACCTCTGCCTCACACACGCGGAGGCCGCCTCGCGCTGGGCGAGATGGCCTCCGCGTGGTCACTTGGTGAGGTCGTAGACGGTCGTGTTGCCGACGGTGGTGGCGGTGAAGTTCGTCGCGACCCACTCGGTGATCTCGCCGGAGCCGCCGCCGGGCCCGCCTCCGCGGCCGCCGTCGACGTAATAGGAAACCTGGCCGTTCGCCACGTACTGCTGGAACTCCGCGAGCGTCGGGGCCGGGTCGCTGCCGGACCAGCCGCCGACGCCGATCACGGACTTGCCGCTGGCCAGTTCCAGGCTCGCGGCCGACTGGGAGCCGGTGGTGGCGGCGGCCCACTTCGTGGTGGTCTGGGCCAGTAGCCGGCTGACTGCGGTGTCGGCCTGTTCGCCGCCGAAGCCGCCCCCGCCGAACCCGCCGGTGGTGGCCGGGCCGGACGTGGGGATGGAGCCGGTGTGGGGCTGGGCGGCCGTGTCGACGGCGTAGGCGGCGGTGCCGAGGCCGAGCGTCAGCACACTCACCGCGGCCAGCACCACCAGCGCCTTGCGCAGCGGGGGCACGCCGACGACCACGACCGTCGCGACGAGGACCCCCAGCACCACGATGATCCACCGCAGCGCGGGGAACCAGTCGGGCGTGCGGTCGAGGAGGATGAAGCTCCACACGGCCGTCACGGCGATCATCGCGCCGAGCACGGCCCGTGGCGCGGTCTGGGCGCGGCCGCGCGACAGCGCGTGGCCGGAAATCGCGACCAGGGCGGCGATCGCGGGGGCGAGCTGTACGGCGTAGTACGGGTGGATGGTGCCGCTCATGAAGCTGAACACCAGTCCCGTGACGAGCAGCCAGCCGCCCCAGACGACGAGCGCGGCGCGGGTGCGGTCGGTGCGCGCGGCGCGGCGGGTGAACCACAGGCCGGCGACGAGGCCGATGATCGCGGCGGGCAGCAGCCAGGAGACCTCCGTGCCGAAGCTGGCGCCGAACATGCGGCCGAGGCCGGAGCTGCCGCCGAACATGGTGTTGCCGCCCGCGTTGCCGCCGCCGCCGAAACCGCCTCCGGCGTTGCCTTCGCCGCCGAAGATGCGCCCGAGCCCGTTGTAGCCCAGTGCCAGCTCCAGGAGGCTGTCGCCGGTGCTGCCGCCGATGTAGGGACGGGACGCGGCGGGCCACAGCTCGACGAGCGCCACGAACCAGCCCGCGGACACGACCACGGCGGCCGCGGCGGCGAGGAGGTGGAGCAAGCGCTTCCCGAGCGTCACCGGGGCGGCGATGAGGTAGGCCAGCGCGAAGGCGGGCAGGACGAGGAAGGCCTGCATCATCTTCGTCAGGAAGCCGAAGCCGATGGCCACACCGGCCAGTGCGAGCCAGCCCGGGCTCGCCTTTTCCAGTGCCCGCACGGTGAAGTAGGCGGCGGCGATGAGCAGCAGGACGAGCAGGGCGTCGGGGTTGTTGAAGCGGAACATCAGCGCGGCGACGGGTGTCAGGGCGAGTCCGGCACCGGCGAGGAGGCCGGGGACGGGGCCGGAGACCCGGCGGACCGTCAGGTAGAGCAAGCCGACGGACGCGACGCCCATGAGCGCCTGCGGGGCCAGCACCGTGAAGCTGGAGAAGCCGAAGATGCGCGCGAAGGCCGTGCCGACCCAGAGGGCGGCGGGTGGTTTGTCGACGGTGATCACGTTGCCGGAGTCCAGCGAGCCGAAGAGCCAGGCCTCGACGTTCTGCGTGCCCGACTGCACGGCGGCGGCGTAGAAGGAGTTGCCGAAGCCCGAGGCCGTGAGGTCCCAGAAGTAGAGCACGGCCGTGAGGGCCAGGAGGCCGAACACGGCCGGGCGCACCCACGGCGGCGAGTTTTCCTTGCGGTGTATCGGGTTCTTCTTGGCGGGGACGGCGAGCGTGGCGGTCATGGGGTCTCCTCGGACGGGCGCCGGCGAGGGTTGAACACCCAGCCGCGCAGCAACAGGAAGCGCAGCACCGTGGCGGCGAGGTTCGCCAGCACGAGCACGGTGGTCTCCAGCACGAGCCCGGGGTGGGTCGTGTGGTTGAGCAGGGCCAGCGAGCCGCTGGTGAGCACCAGGCCGAGGCCGAACACGATCAGGCCCTCGAACTGGTGGCGCCCGGCCCCGCCGCGCCCGCGGACGCCGAACGTGACGCGCCGGTTGACCGCGGTATTGGCGACAGCCGTGACGAACAGGGCGAGGAAGTTCGCGGGCTGCGAGCCGATTCCGTTGCGGAGCAGAAGGAACAGCAGCAGGTACGCGGCGGTGCTGGCGACCCCGACGGCGGCGAAGCGCACGAGCTGCTTCACGAGGCCGGGCGGGACGCCGGGCGCGGTGACGCCGATGGGCTCGCGCCCGAGCTGCTCGCGCAGGCGGCGCACGGGGATCTCGCCGGTGAACGTGGCCCGCGTGATGCGCACGATGCCCTTGAGGTCTTCGGTGGCCGTCTTGACGATGTGGACGGACGACTCGGGGTCGTCCACCCAGTCGACGGGGACCTCGTGGATCCTCAGGCCCGCGCGCTGCGCGAGGACGAGGAGCTCGGTGTCGAAGAACCAGCCCGTGTCCCGCACGTGGGGGAGCAGGCGGCGGGCGACGTCGGCGCGGATGGCCTTGAAGCCGCACTGCGCGTCGGAGAACCGGGCGGCGAGTGCGCTCTTGAGGATGAGGTTGTAGCAGCGTGAAATGAACTCACGTTTGGGGCCGCGCACCACGCGCGCGCCTCGCGCGAGCCGGCTGCCGATGGCGAGGTCCGAGTGACCGGACAGCAGCGGCGCCACGAGCGGCTGGAGGGCGGCGAGGTCGGTGGAGAGGTCGACGTCCATGTAGGCCAGCACCTGGGCGTCCGAAGTGGACCAGACGGCGTTGAGCGCGCGGCCGCGGCCCTTCTCGTCGAGGTGGTGGACCTCGACCTGGGCGAACTCTCTCGCGAGCCGCTCGGCGACGGGGAGCGTCTTGTCGGTGCTCGCGTTGTCCGCGATGGTGATGCGGTAGGCGTAGCCGGCGTGCTCCTCGAGGTGCGCGTGCAGCCGGCGGATGCAGGGCTCCAGGTCGGTTTCCTCGTTGTACACCGGGATCACGACGTCGAGCACCGGCTGCGGCCCACCGAGGCCGACCGGCGTCGACCCGGGCCGGGGCTGCGGCACTTCCGCCTTGGCCCCGGTTCCGGTTCCGTTTCGGGAGGGTGCGGTGGCGTTCATGGGAGCCATCGTTCGGCTCCCGGCTTTGGCCGGCTTGTGGCGCCGCTGTGGGGCGCCTGTGGGTCGGCTCCCGATCGGGTGATCTTGAACGGCTGGGGGTTGCTCGTAGGATGGGCCGATGCTGTTCGAGGCACGGCTGCGGGAAGGCATCCACGCGGGGCGCGTGACCGTGATGGTGCGCAGGTGGGCGCGCAACAAGGCGATCGCCGGGCACCGGTACCGGACGGGCGTCGACCTCATCGAGGTGGAGCACGTCGACGAGGTGGCCGTCGAGGATCTGACGGACGAGGACGCGGTGGCGGCCGGCTACGCGGATGTGGCGGAGCTGGTCGCGAACCTGCGTGGGGACGAGTCGGTGCCGTTGTACCGGGTGTCGTTCCACGTGGTGCAGGGCGGGGATCCGCGGGACACGCTGGCGGCGGACGCGGCACTGTCGGGTTCGGACGTCGAGGCGATTTCCGCGCGGTTGACGAGGTTTGACGCTTCGGGTCCGGATGGGCCGTGGACGAGGGCGGTGCTGGAGGCGATCGAGGCGAACCCGGGGCTGCGGGCGGGGACGCTGGCCGAGCAGCTGGGGTGGGCGGAACTGCTGGTGTTCAAGCGGTCCGTGCGCAAGCTGAAGGACCTGGGCCTCACGCTCTCGCTCGAGGTGGGGTACCGGATTTCGCCGCGGGGCGAGGCTTATCTCAGGTTGTCAGGTCGTACACGGTGACACCGTCCACTGTGGTCGCCTGGTAGGTGTCGGCGACCCAGGTGGCGATCTGCCGGGCGTCGTCGCTGCCGGAGCTGCCCTGCATCAGGAGGCCGTCGCCGAGGAAGTAGTGGATTTGTCCGGTGTGGACGTACTGCTGGAACTGGGCGAGGGTCGGGTACGGGTCGGTGCCGTTGAAGCCGCCGACGGCGAGGACCGGGAGGCCGCCGGCGAGCTGGTAGCCGGCGGCGTTGTTGGAGCCGACGGTGGCGGCGGTCCAGGTGTGGCCGGGGGTTTCGAGGAGTGCGGTGAGGTTCGGGCCGGGGGTGGCGGTGCCGAGGAGGCCGCCTGCTCCGCCTGTTCCGCCTCGTCCGCCTGGTCCTCCGAAGCCGCGGCCGGTCGCGGGGCCGGCTGACGGGATGGCGCCGCTGTGGGGAGTCGCGGCGGTGGCGACCGTGTAGGCACCGGTGGCGGCCAGGAGCGTCACCAGGCCCAGGACCGCGAGCCCCCGCGCGGCGGTGCGGCCGAGCTGGTTGACGAAGAACACCGCCACGGCCGCGAGCAGCCCGGCGACCAGGATCGCGGGCGCGAGCCACGGCTGCCAGGACGGTTCGCGGATGAGCAGGACGTACGAGGTCACGGCCGTGAGCGCGAGGCCGCCGCTGAGCACGCCGGCCGCGGCGGGGTCGTCGCGCAGGCGCCACAGCTGCACCACGGCCGTGCCGACGAGCGCCGCGACGGCCGGGGCCAGCGCGACCGTGTAGTACGGGTGGATGATGCCGCCCATGTAGCTGAAGACGAGCGCCGTGACCAGCAGCCAGCCGCCCCAGATCACGAGCGCCGCGCGGCTTCGGTCGGTGCGCCGGGCGCGGCGCGTGAACCACAGGCCGGCACCCAGCGCGAGCAGCGCGGGGGGCAGCAGCCACGCGATGCCGCCGGCCATTTCGCTGCCGAACAGCCGGAAGAGGCCCGTGGTGCCCCAGCCGCCGCCGCGTCCGCCGCCGACGCTGCCGGTCTCGTCGCCGGTGATGCGGCCGAAGCCGTTGTAGCCGAAGGTGAGGCCGAGGAGGCTGTTGTCCTGGGAGCCGCCGATGTAGGGCCGATCCGCGGCGGGCCACAGCGCGACGACGGCGAGGTACCAGCCCGCCGAGACGACGACGGCGCCCAGCGCGCCGGCCAGGTGGAGGACGCGTTTGCCTGCCGGGGTCGGCGCGGCGATCAGATACGCCAGCCCCAGCGCGGGCAGCACGAGAAACGCCTGGAGCATCTTCGCGAGAAACCCGAACCCGACGGCCACCCCGGCCAACGCGAGCCACCTCGGACTGGCCTTCTCGATCGCCCGCACCGTGCAGTAGGCGGCGGCGATGAGCAACAGGACGAGCAGTGCGTCGGGATTGTTGAACCGGAAGATCAACGCGGCGGCCGGCGTGAGGCTCAGGATCGCCCCGGCCAGCAGCCCCGCCGCGGCTCCCGAGGTGCGGCGGACGGTCGCGTAGAGCAGATAAGTCGACCCGACCCCCATCAGCGCCTGCGGCACGAGCACGCTCCACGCGTTCACCCCGAACAGGCGCGTCGCCAGCCCCATCACCCAGAGCGCCGCGGGGGTCTTGTCGACGGTGATGCCGTTGGCCGCGTCGCTCGACCCGAAGAACCACGCCTTCCAGCTCTGCGCCCCCGCCTGGGCGGCCGCGGAGTAGAACGCGTTGGCCCACCCGGAGGCGCTCAGGTCCACCAGGTACCCCACCGCCGTCCCCGCGAGCAGGACGGCCAACGCCGGCCTCACCCACCGGGGCCGGCTGACATCCGCCGGCCTGGGCTGCGCGGCGGGAATCGCGACTGCGGTCATGACAGCCACCCTGGCGCCCCCGCCTGGGCCGGGCATGTGGACACCCTGTGTACCCCCTGTGCGACGCGACGTCACAGCGTGAGCGGACATCACGGGTGGTAGGGGGAGGATTCAGGCTTCGATCTGCGCGGGCTCGCGGGCGCGTTGCACAGGGACGCGAACTCGGTGCGGCGGGGCGTGCTGCGGCTTCGACGGTCCCGTGGCGGGTCACGAGTGCGGTCGCCGTGGCGTCAGGCTTTTGTGCCGCGAGCTTGCTTGTGCGCTGTGCCGGACGGCGGTCGCACGGCGAACTCGGGGCGGGCGTGCTGTGGACCTCGGTGGTCCGGGGCTTTCCCGCGAGCTTTCGCCGCCGCGTCAGGCTTCGATCTGCGCCACGGGCTCGCCCGTGCGCTGGGCGGGGACGGCGACCGGCAGCCGGACGGCGAACTCCGTCCGCCCGGGGATGCTGTGCACCTCGATGGTCCCGTGGTGCGCCACCAGGACGGCCGCGGCGATGGCCATGCCGAGGCCGGTCGAGCCGGCGGCGCGGGAGCGGGAGGAGTCGCCGCGGGCGAAGCGTTCGAAGACGGCCGGGAGGAGGTCCGGGGGGATGCCGGGGCCGTTGTCGGTGACGGTGATGACGGCGGTGCCGTCGGCGGAGCGGGCCAGCGACGTCACGACGGTGGTGCCGGGCGGGGTGTGGACGCGGGCGTTGGCCAGCAGGTTGGCCAGGACCTGGTGGAGGCGCTGGACGTCGCCCTGTACGAGCACGGGGGCGTCGGGCAGGCGGAGCTCCCAGTGGTGCGAGGGGCCGGCCACGTGGGCGTCGCCGACGGCGTCCGCGACGAGGCGGGCCAGGTCGACTTCGGCGACGTCCAGGGGGCGGCCCGCGTCGAGGCGGGCGAGGAGCAGGAGGTCTTCGACCAGCGTCGTCATGCGGTCGGCCTCGGATTCGATGCGGGCCAGGGACCGGGCGACGTCCGGGGGCACGTGCATGCGGCCGCGGCCGGCGAGTTCGGCGTAGCCGCGGATGGCGGCGAGGGGCGTACGCAGCTCGTGGCTGGCGTCGGCGACGAAGCGGCGTACGCGCATTTCGCTGGCGTGCCTCGCTTCGAGCGCGGCGGAGATGTGGCCGAGCATGAGGTTGAGCGCGGAGCCGACCTGGCCGACTTCCGTGCGGGGGTCGGTGTCGCCGTCGGGGACGCGCACGGACAGGTCCACGTAACCGCGGTCCAGCGGCAGCTCGGACACGCGGGCGGCCGTCGCGGCGACGCGGTCGAGCGGGCGCAACGTCCGCCGCACCGCGAAGGCGCCGATGAACGCCGCACCCGTGACGCCGGCGGCCGCGACGCCGAAGAGGATCAAGCCGACGGTGAGCAGCGTCTGCTGCACTTGTTCCAGCGGCACGCCGGTCACCACCACGCCGTCGGGGATCGGGGTCGCGGTGAGGCGGTAGTCGCCGAGGTCGCCGACGGTGCGCGAGTACGCCCGGCCGTCGGCCGGCATGCTCTGCAACGCCGCGAGCTGGTCGTCGGTGAGCGTGACGCGCTGGCCGTGCTGGGAGAGCGAGCCGCCGTCGATGAGCCGGCCGCCGGAGAAGTGGGCGTTGACGGTGCCGGCGCCCTGCCCGGGCGCGTCGAGCGGGTTGTGGCCGCCCAGCGGCCCGCCGTGCGTCGCGAAGTCCTGCGCGCGCCCGGCGGCGGCGTAGAGCTGCCCGTCGGTCTGGTCGATGAGGAACGCGCGCAACGCGAACTCGCTCACCACCCCGATCACCAGGCACACCAGCGACAGCAACGCCACGATCGCCACGGTCAGCTTCACACGCAACGACAGCCGCCCGAAGCGGGTCCTCGCGCGCTGAGTCATGCCACGAGCGTGCGGGCGCCGGGTGTGGGCCGCATGTGTGCTGCCTGTGAGCCCGCTGTGATGTCGGGTGTCCGAAAAGTCGGGGTCACAGCCGGGGCTGACGGCAGCCACAGCCCCGGCACAGGGTCCGCCTCGACGGTTGGTGGTCATTCCCCTTCAGCCGTAAGGAGCACACGATGCCCGAACAGTCCACTCAGGACACCACTCCCACCTGGGGCGCCGTGTCGAACCGCCCGGCTCCGGAGGGCGCAACGCCGAGCAACCCGGAGCCGAACGGCGCAACGCTGAGCAGCCCACAACCGAAGCGCGCGACGCCGAGCAACCCGCGGCGCAAATGGGTCGCCGGCGGGGTCGCCGCAGTGGTCGCCGTCGGCGGCGGCGCCGCGATCTGGATCGCGAGCAGCTCCGCCGACGCCGGCACGGCCACCGCCGCAGGCCCGGGCGGCTTCGGCACCGGCGGCCCCGTCGGCTCTGGCGGCCCCGCCGGTACCCTCGGCCAAGCCCTCCACGGCGAATTCACCACCACCGACGACACCGGCGCCTACGTGACGAAATTCCTCCAGACCGGCAACGTCACCGCCCTCTCCGCCACCTCCCTCACCACCCGAAGCGACGACGGCTTCACGAAGACCTACACCCTCGACTCCACCACCGCCACGGGCATCACCACCGGCGAGAAGGTCACCGTCATCGCCACCACCACCGGCGACACGGCCACCGCCACCTCCGTCACGGAAGCCATGGACGGCCCGCCGTCACAGTAAGGTCCGCGGGCGTCGCTCGCTTCGCACACGACCGAACCGGCAGGGCTGACCTCGACCGGCAGCGATGGCCGGCCCGCCTTCATGTCGGCACCTCATCGCGGAAAGGTCTGCGCGGTGCAACACCGAAGGCCGGGACGGGCGAGCGGCGGAACACACCTGGCGCCCGCTAACCGGCAGCGACCGGTGGCGCGCGGTCATGGCACTGTCGCAGTGGAGGCTTGCGCGACGCGATGCAACCAAGAGCAAGATCGGCGAGCGAGTGGCGCCCGCTGGCGACGGCCTGTGTCTGGCCGTCGCCACACGCCTTGCGGCTGTCTCAGCGCATCCCGGGCGCGGCAAGCGCTTGCGCGGCGCACGACGGCCGAAACGGGAGCTTGCCGGGCCAGGCAAGAGTCAGTCAGGGGCCGTCGCCGTAGTGGTGTCAGGTTGAGGCACGGGCGTGCGCGGAACAAGGCCGCCGCAAGGCAGACATGCGTGAGCGGCTGCCCGAGTCAGGAAGGAGCCACAGACGGCCCGCCCTCACAGTAATTCCCGGGCCGCCGCAAGAGCTTGCACAGCATACGACCGTCCAAACAAGACAACATGCACCAGCAACGGAAACAGCTGATGCAGCCCCACTCGCGACCGCCACCCGTCAGCCAGTGGTGCGGCCGAGTCGTAAGCCGCGAGCACCTCCTCCAGGTGCGGGCAGCCGAACAGCCGGAGCATCGCGAGATCCGTCTCACGATGCCCACCGTGGGCGGCCGGATCGATGAGGCAGGCGCCGCCGGGAGTCCACAGGACGTTGCCGTTCCACAGATCCCCGTGTAGCCGCGCGGGAGGTTCGGCGGGGCCGGCGACGGAAGAAAACCGCGAACAAGCCCGTTCGAACACGCGCGCCTCGGCAAGGTCCAGTACCCCGCCGTCCACCGCCAGACGCACGTACGGCAGGACCCGCTGCTCCGCATACCACTGCGGCCACTCGGCGCCCGTCACGTTCGCCATCGGGGCCGGCCCGATCCACGCCGACACCGGGCCACCCGGAGGCGGCGAGCCGAAAGCCGGCGCCCCGGCCGAATGCAGCCGGGCCAGGCCGGCCCCGAACGAACGCGCCGCAGCCACCGTCGGGCCGGAAACCGCAACCCGGTCCAGAACCAGCCAATCGGAGTCATCGCCCCGCACCCCGACCACCGAGACGGCGTCAGCCGAAGCCAGCCACCGCAACCCCGAAGCCTCCGCAACGGCCGCACCGGGTGCGTGCTTCACCACCACCCACCCGTCGGCCACCTCGGCCTCCACCAAGGAGCCCGACGAGCGCGTCCGCACCAACTCGAGACCCGTCAGCCGGGTGACCACCTCAGCAGCACTCACCGGTCGTAATCGACCGCCAGCTCGGGCGTCGTCGGGCGGGCGCGGCAGGTCAGGATCCGGTTGTCCGCCTCATCGGCCTCGGTGAGCGCGTACTGCACGTCCATGTCCACCCGCCCGCGCACCAGCTTCGCGACGCAGCTGCCGCACGCGCCGCCCGTGCAGGAATACGGCACGTCGAGCCGCGCGCGCAAGGAAGCGTCCAGCACGGTTTCGCCGGGCTTGGTCACGATGTCCGTCACGTGCCGCCCGACGGTGACCGACAGGGTGGCCGGCGAGCCTTCCGGGCGGCGCGCCGGGGCGCCGGCGAAAAGCTCGAACTGCACGTCCTCGTCGGGCACGTAGGCCTCGTGCAGGGTGCGGCGCGCCATGTCGAGCAGGCCGCGCGGGCCGCAGAGGAACCACTGGTCGACCTTGGCCGGGTGGAGGCGGTTCTGCAGCAACGCGCGCAGCCGCGTGGCGTCGAGGCGGCCGCTGCGGTAGCGCTCGTGGGAAATGGCGAGCGCCTCGCCGACGGTGTCGAAGTGGCGCACCGGACGGTGGGCGTGCAGGTCGGGATCCCGTTCGTCGGTGCGGAAGTGGACCACGTGGAGCCGGCCGGCCCACTCGCGGGCCAGCGTGCTGATCTCGTCGGCGAACATCGTCGTCGCGCCGGAAGTGTTGACGTACAACAGAGTTGCGCGGCTGTGGGCCTCCGCGCGCAGGGCGCTGGACAGGATCGACAGCACCGGCGTGATCCCGCTGCCGGCCGCCAGCAAGACGTAGTGCGCCGAGCGATCGGGGCACGGCGAAAGCGTGAAGCCGCCCGAAGGAGGCAGGACTTCGAGGACGTCGCCCGGCTTCAGCCGCGAAGTCGCGAACGACGAGAAAGTGCCGCCCCCACGGCGTTTCACCGCGATCTGCAACGACGTCGAACCCGCGGGGGAGCACACGGAATACGTGCGCCGCACCACGGTGCCGTCCACCGTCGTGCGCACGACCACGTGCTGGCCGGGCACGTGGCGGAACGTCTCGGCCAGCTCCGCGGGCACGTCGAAGGTGATCACCACCGCGTCCTGGGCGATCGGCGCCACGGACCGGACCCGCAACGCGTGGAAGCGCCGCGGCCCGCGCCGCAACGGTTCCGGCGCGGGCTCCTTCTCGAAGCACTCGGTGAGCCGCCGCCACGCGCGGTACTCCGCGGCCGTCAGCTCGCGGCCCCACGCCGTGGTGATCGGGACTTCGCGCGCCAGGTACGCGTCGCGGTTGTCGTTCCACGCGCGCACGTAGCGGTAGAACGGGATCGCCGGGTGAAGGTGGTGCACCAGGTGGTAGTTCTGGTACAGCATGATCGGCGTCATCAGCCACTCCAGCCCCACGCGCACCCGCGTGGCACCGAAGCGGTTCTCCGCCAGGCCGTGGTGGGGCAGCCAGTCGAACCACCACGCCAGCAGCGCGAGCCCCAGCCGCTGCGGGATCAGGTAGACCACCAGCAGCTCCCAGCCGTGGCCGCACGCGACCACGGTCACCACCATCGCGGCGAACGCCACCAGCGCCACCAGCGTCTCCGCGCGCTCGGCGCGGGGCCGGCCGTGCACGCGGCCGGAGTAGAAGCGCACGTACCAGAAGTCGATCGTCAGCCAGCGGAACGGCAGCTGCCACCACGGGCCCTGCGACGTCCACGCGTCGGGATCGGTGCTCGCGTCGGCGTTGGTGTTGCGGTGGTGCTCGAGGTGGATGAACCGCAGGAACGGGAACGAGCCGTACGCGGCCACGAACAGCATCGCCAGCCGGCCGAGCACCTCGTTGAGCCACGTGAGCTTCCCGGCCGCGTGGTGGGCCGACTCGTGGGCGACGGTGAACATCGTGAACGTGACGAGCGCGTGTAGCGGGATCGTCACCCACAGTGGCGCGAAGCCGCACAACAGCAGCCACGTGGCCGTGCCCCACACCGCCAGGCCACCCGCGAACAGGGCGAGCGTGGGCAGCGACGCGGGCGCGAGCGGGATCCGGGGACTGGGCACGGCGGCGCGCTCGGGCGCCGCAGGCTGTTCCCCGGCGCCGAGCCGGCTGTCGACGACGGGCATCGAGCGGTCTCCTCGGTCGATCGCTCCTGGCCAAGCGCTGACAACTTAGACAACCGCAGGGGGTTTGTAAATCGGTTTGGCACGGATTCAGGGGTGCGTCCTGGTCAGTGGCTGCGCAGGCCGTCGTCGCTAAGCTCACTTCCCGTGAAATCCGGTGTCGCCGAGGAGTCCCCGGGGCGCGAGCGCTCGCGGGAGCGGCTGCTCGCGGCCGCGGCCGAGCTGACCAGCACGGGCGGCTGGGCGAACCTCACGATGGGCCGGCGCGCGGCCGACCTCGGCGTGAGCCGCCAGACCGTCTACAACGAGGTGGGTTCCAAAGCCGGGCTCGCCGAGGCCCTCGTGCTGCGCGAGACCGACAAGCTCGTCGGCACCGTCGGCCAGATCCTCGCGCACCACCCGGGCGACGCGGCCGAGGCCGTCACCGCCGCGTTCTGCCACATCGTGGAGGCCGCGCGCGTGAACCCGCTGCTGAAGACCGTGCTGGGCGGCCAGGACGGCGACGAGCTGCTGCCGCTCATCACCACGCGTTCGCAGGCCGTGCTGGAGCGCGCCGTGACCGCGGTGACGCCCGTGCTGCGGGCGCAGTACCCGGAACGCGGGCTGTCGGAAGCGGAGTGGTCCGTCTTCGCCGAGACGTTCGTCCGGCTCCTGCTCAGCCACGTGGTGCAGCCCGGCGGGCCGGTCGAGCGGACGGCCACGAATGTGCGCTGGGTGCTCGGGCGGATGCTCGACCGCTGATCGGGAGGGGTGTCAGGGTGCCCCCGACCAGGTCCGGTGAGGCGAAGGGCCTAGACTCGGTCGTCCCGGTCGGCAGGTGACCGGGACCGTCCCGAGGGACTGTCCAACCCCCATTGTTTACCGCTCGAGGAGAAGACCTTGAAGAGCACCGTCGAGCAGCTCAGCCCGACGCGAGTCAAGATCAATGTCGAGGTGCCGTTCGACGAGCTCAAGCCGAACTTCGACCGCGCCTACCGCAAGATCGCCGAACAGGTGCGCATCCCGGGCTTCCGGCCCGGCAAGGCGCCCGCTCGCGTCCTGGAAAGCCGGATCGGCCGTGCGCCGGTGCTCGACGAGGTCGTCAACGAGGCCATTCCGGCCAAGTACATCGAGGCCGTCCGCGCCGGCGAGGTCCGCACCCTGGGCCAGCCGGAGTTCGAGGTGACCAAGCTCGAGGACCGCGACGTCCTGGAGTTCAGCGCCGAGGTCGACGTGCGGCCGGAGATCGCGCTGCCCGACCTCGAAGGCCTCGAGGTGAGCGTCGACGACGTCGAGACCACCGACGCGGAGGTCGACGAGCAGCTCGACGAGCTGCGCGCCCGCTTCGGCACCCTGACCGGTGTCGAGCGCCCGGCCGAGAACGGCGACTTCGTGTCCATCGACCTGTCGGCCACGGTCGACGGCAAGGCCGTGGAGGAAGCCTCCACCACCGGCCTGTCCTACGAGATCGGCTCCGGCCAGCTCGTGGACGGCATCGACGAGGCGATCGTCGGCGCGAGCCAGGGCGAGACGAAGACCTTCACCACCAAGCTCGTGGCCGGCGAGTTCGCCGGGCAGGACGCCGAGGTCACCGTCACCCTGCAGTCGGTCAAGCAGCGCGAGCTGCCGGAGGCCGACGACGAGTTCGCGCAGCTCGCGAGCGAGTTCGACACCATCGACGAGCTGAAGAGCGACCTTCGCGAGCGTCTCGGCCGCGTGAAGAAGATGCAGCAGGGCGTGCAGGCGCGCGACAAGGTCCTCGACATCCTCCTGGAGCGCACCGAGGTGCCGATCCCGGAGAAGGTGCTCGAGGCCGAGATCGAGAACCGCAAGCACGACGCCGTGCACCCGTTCGACCACGACGAGCAAAAGTTCGCCCAGGCGCTCGAGGCCGAAGGCCGTACCCTGGACGAGTTCAACGCCGAGGTCCAGGAGGAGTCGGAGAAGGCGGTGCGCACCCAGCTGCTGCTGGACACCATCGCCGACAACGAGAAGACCTCCGTCAACGACGGTGAGCTCACCGAGCGCATCATGTACCAGGCCCAGCGCTTCGGCATCAGCCCGGACGAGTACGTGCAGCGCGCCCAGCAGTCGGGCCAGCTGACCGCGATCTACGCCGACGTGCGCCGCGGCAAGGCGCTGGCGTCGGTGGTCCGGGGCACGACCGTGAAGGACGCCTCGGGCGCGGAGGTCGACCTGACCGAGCTGTTCGGTGCCGACGAGGCCGACGCCCCGGCCGGCGACGAGACGCAGGTCACCGAGGAAGCCGCCGCGACCCCTGCGGAGTGACGCTGTGAGCGAACTTGGGCGGTGTCGGGCATTCCGCACCGCCCGAGTTCGTTAGGGTCGGTTGCAAGATCTCAAGCATCTGAACACGACAGCGGTGGCCGACACGACGAAGGGCCGCCGCCGGCGAAAAAGGCAGGCAGACGTGAAGCAGCACATGCCCGAGGGGCGGACCGGCACCTCCGGACTCACCCTCACCGACTCGGTCTTCGAGCGGTTGCTCCAGGAGCGCATCGTCGTCCTCGGCTCCGAGGTCAACGACGAGATCGCCAACCGGATCACCGCGCAGCTGTTGCTGCTCGACGCGGACGACGGTGAGTCCGACATCCGGTTCTACATCAACTCGCCGGGTGGCTCGGTCACCGCCGGGTTCGCCATCTACGACACCATGCAGCTGATCCGCCCGGACGTCGCCACGTACGCCATGGGCATGGCGGCCTCGATGGGGCAGTTCCTGCTCTCGTCGGGCACGCCGGGCAAGCGGTACGCGCTCCCGCACGCCAGGATCCTGATGCACCAGCCGTCGGCGGGTGTCGGCGGTACCGCGTCCGACATCGCGATCCAGGCGGATCTGTACAACAAGTGGAAGCAGGAGCTCGCCCGCATCACGGCCGAGCAGACCGGGCAGACCACCGAGCAGATCGTCAAGGACGGCGACCGCGACCGCTGGTTCACGGCGCAGGAGGCGAAGGATTACGGCTTCGTCGACCACGTGCTGTCGGCCGGCATCACCTCGAACAACTGAGCGCGAAGCACACAGGAGACCTCTCATGAGCAATTACCGGCTCCCGGGTGACTTCCGGGCTCCGCAGACTCCGCAGTCGCGGTACATCCTGCCGTCGTACGTCGAGCGGACCAGCTACGGCGTCAAGGAGTCCAACCCGTACAACAAGCTGTACGAGGAGCGGACGATCTTCCTCGGCGTGCAGGTGGACGACGCGTCGGCCAACGACGTGATGGCCCAGCTGCTGCACCTCGAGCACGAGGACCCGGACCGCGACATCAGCATCTACATCAACTCCCCGGGTGGGTCGTTCACGTCGCTGATGGCGATCTACGACACCATGCAGTACATCCGCCCGGACATCTCCACGGTGTGCCTCGGCCAGGCCGCTTCGGCCGCCGCGGTGCTGCTGGCGGCCGGCACGCCGGGCAAGCGCATGGCGTTGCCCAACGCGCGCGTGCTGATCCACCAGCCGGCCACCGAGGGTACCTACGGGCAGGTCTCGGACCTGGAGATCCAGGCCAACGAGATCCAGCGCGTGCGCCGCCAGATGGAGGTCATCCTGGCGAAGCACACGAACAAGGAGCCCGACCAGATCAGGGCCGACATCGAGCGGGACAAGATCCTGACCGCCGACGAGGCCAAGGCCTACGGCCTGATCGACGAGGTCCTTCCGTACCGGAAGGCCTCCGCCAACTGATCACGGGGCCGGTGCGTGTCGAATCGGCGACACGCACCGGCTCTCTGGTCTAGTGTCGACCTCTGACGTGCCTTCTCCTCGCCCGGGTGTTCCCGCTCGCGGCTTCGGACGGGTACCGTCAGTGGCAGTGCGTGAAGCTCCGGTCGGTCGGCGCGAAAGCAGCCGGCTCCCGGTCGGAGCGGCAAGACAGTGTCAGGTGCGTACCGCGCACCGGAGGGGACGAGGTCAACGGCCATGGCACGGATCGGTGACGGCGGCGACCTGCTGAAGTGTTCTTTCTGCGGGAAGAGCCAGAAGCAGGTGAAGAAGCTCATTGCCGGCCCCGGGGTCTACATCTGCGATGAGTGCATCGACCTCTGCAACGAGATCATCGAAGAGGAGCTGGCCGAAGCCGGCGAGGTGAAGCTCGACGAGCTTCCCAAGCCCGCGGACATCCGCGAGTTCCTCGAGCAGTACATCATCGGCCAGGACGACGCGAAGAAGACGCTCGCGGTCGCGGTGTACAACCACTACAAGCGCATCCAGGCCGACGACAAGGCCGGGCCGAAGGACTCCAAGGACGAGCCCGTCGAGCTGGCGAAGTCCAACATCCTGATGCTCGGGCCGACCGGTACCGGCAAGACCTACCTGGCGCAGACGCTCGCGAAGCTGCTGAACGTGCCGTTCGCCATCGCGGACGCCACGGCGCTGACCGAGGCCGGCTACGTGGGTGAGGACGTCGAGAACATCCTCCTCAAGCTGATCCAGGCCGCCGACTACGACGTGAAGCGCGCCGAGACGGGCATCATCTACATCGACGAGGTCGACAAGATCGCCCGCAAGTCGGAGAACCCGTCGATCACGCGCGACGTGTCGGGCGAGGGCGTGCAGCAGGCGCTGCTGAAGATCCTCGAGGGCACCACGGCGTCGGTGCCGCCCCAGGGCGGGCGCAAGCACCCGCACCAGGAGTTCATCCAGATCGACACCACGAACGTGCTGTTCATCGTGGCCGGTGCGTTCGCGGGGCTCGAGAAGATCATCAACGAGCGCGTCGGCAAGCGCGGCCTCGGCTTCGGCGCGGAGATCCGCACCAAGGCCGAGATCGAGGGCAGCGACGTCTTCTCCGAGACGATGCCCGAGGACCTGATCAAGTTCGGCCTGATCCCGGAGTTCATCGGCCGCCTCCCGGTGGTCGCCACGGTGAACCACCTGGACAAGGAGTCGCTGGTCTCGATCCTCACGCAGCCGCGCAACGCCCTGGTGAAGCAGTACAAGAAGCTCTTCGAGATGGACAACGTCGAGCTGGAGTTCACCAAGACGGCGCTCGAGGCCATCGCCGACCAGGCGATGCTGCGCGGCACGGGTGCCCGCGGTCTGCGTGCGATCATGGAGGAAGTCCTCCAGCCGGTCATGTACGACATCCCGAGCCGCGACGACGTGGCGAAGGTCGTGATCACCGAGCAGACCGTGCGGGAGAACGTGAACCCCACGATCGTCGCGCGGCAGCCGTCCCGGCGGGCTCGCAGCGAGCGTGGTGAGAAGTCGGCCTGAGCCGTTAGCCGATCGGCTTGAGCCGTTTGCGGGAGTCCGCTGCCAGGCTGTTCGCGGCACGCGCGATAATGGAGAGGATGACAACCGTGCCGCTGACCGCAGCCCCAGGGGACAACGCCACCACGTCGGTGCCGGACGTGGATGACGCCGCTTCGCCCCCGCCGGCCTCGAACGATGCCCCGTCGGTGGGCATCGTCGAGCTGAGTGAACGCGTCGTCGCGTCGATCCTGACGCGCGTCCCCTGGCTGTACCGCGCGGGCAACATCATGCTGGCCGTCTTCGCGGTCGTCTGCCTGGTGGCGGTGGGCACGAGGCTGTCGGCGCTGCCGCTGATCCCGCTGCCGCTGTTCGCCTTGGCCTGGTACTTCCTCCGCTTCCTGCGCGCCGCGGACACCCGCCGGCTGCAGCTGCGGTGGGCCCTGCTGACGGCACTGGCGACGATGGTGGGGTTCTGGCTGATCTCGGTCGTGGCTCGGTGGGTTTCTTCCTGAAGCTCGCGCTGAGCGGCTGAGCGATCGGCACAGCAGCCGGCCGAGGTGATGCGTGCTGCGAATTCACGCCCGGGAGGCCGGGCCCACGGGCCCGGCTGATCGGTTTCGTGTTGCGCGGCTGAAGGCGAGCGGGCTGGATGGCGGGATGAGCTTCCTGAACCAGCCCGACGACGAGCGTTCCGACGAGTTCGGCCTCGGCCCGCGCCGGACCGGGCTGTCCGGCTCCGAGGTGTTCCGGGGGAGTGCGCTCGCGGCGCCGAAGCTGTACTGGTCGCTGGGCGGGCTGGCGGGCTTGTTCGTGGTGTTCGCGCTCGTCGTGGCGGTGCGGCGTGGCGACCTGGGGGCGGTGTGGCCGGTGTTGCCGTTCGTGGTCACGCTGGGGGCGCTGTGGCGGGCGCGTACCGTGCGGGACCTGCGCGGGCTGGCGTGGTGCAGTGGCCTCGCGGCGGGTGGGTTGGTGACCGGGTTGATCGTGCTGGTGCTGGTCGCTCGGAGCTGATCTCGAGCGGGGCGTCCGTCGCGTTTGGATCGCCCGGAAGCCGGCTCGTCCTGGTGAAGCGGATTTCCCTTGCTGCACAACCGTTATCCGGTAACAACGTCGTCCGCGATTGCGTCGCGGGCATAGTTGCCATGGGTTGTATGCGTCAGCCGCGGCGCTGACTCTGCCGTCGCACGCCGCCGCGCCGGCCGCGGTGGTCGGGACCGACCTGGTGCTGTCGACGCCGGAGCGGATGGTGGCCGGCGTCGCGCCGGAGCTGCGCGTGCTGCGGCCGCTGCCGTACTACCTGTCCGGCACGCCCGCCAGAACTTCGACAAGGGCCACAAATGGCTGCGTGAGCAGGTGATGAGCGCGATCGCGTGACTTCACACCGCGCGCGGCACGTGCTTCCCGACGAAGCTCACCAGGCTCGGCACGACGGAGTGGAAGAACGTGTCGCTGTGGATGCCCTTCGCCGTGTAGCCGATGGCCGGGTGGGTGGCCGCGATGTAGCGGCGGACGCCGGTGATGAAGGAGTCCTCCGTGCCGCACCACAGGGCCGTCGGGATGCCGCGTAGCGCGGTGAGGTGGCGCAGCGGGTCGAGTGACGTCCAGTCCGTCTGGCCCGTGAAGATGTGGCGCTTGGCCATCTCCGGCCAGTTCGTGATCAACGCCGGCGAAATCGCCGCGACGGCCTCCGGCGGCTGGCGACGCTCCGCGCGGCGCCGGCCGTAGACCATCGCGCCGAAGCCGCCCATCGACACGCCTGCGCACGCGAACGGCAGGCCGTGCGCCCCGCCGAGGCCGCGCGCCGCGAGCCAGCGCGGGACTTCCTCCAGCAGCATCGCCATGGGGTCGTCGCCGGGGCGGACCTCGTGCCAGTAGTTGTCGCCTCCGTCGACGGCGACGTAGCCGTGCGCGGGCACGGCCTTGCGCGCGACGTCCGCGGCGAGCTGCTTGAGCAGACCACTGGGGGCGGCGCTGCGGGCGTTTCCGTGCAGGCCGTGGAGCATGAGCGACATCGGCAGCCCGGCCGGCGGCTTCTTGCTCGGCAGGAACAGCACCAGATCCACGTCGCGGCCCCGCGCGGCGGAATGCACCCGCTCGACGCGCAACGAGCCGACCTGCGTGACCGGCGACCCGGCGGTGACCCCGAGGACCTCCAGCGCCTGCCCGAGCGGCGTCAGCCCCGCCGCGGTCGCCGCCGCCACCCCGGCCACGCCCAGGCCCGCCACCCCGGCGGCAAGCGCGGTGCGACGACTGACGCGGCCGCTCATGCGGCACCGCCGGCGAGGCCTCGGGCGCTCAGTCGGTCGAGCGGCGTCAGCCCCGCGGCAGCCGGCCCGGCGGAGAGCGCGGTGCGCCGGCTGGTGCGGCCGTTCACACGGCACCAGGGGCGAGGCTGGCGGCCTCGCCGTTCACCTGACGAGCCGCGTCGCGCTGACCGCGGGCACCGTGCTGCGGTCGGTTCGCCTACGAGCGCGCGGACGGTGCCGGTGGAACCGGAGCCTGGCCGCGAGTACCGGGGAGCAGTTGTTCGTCCGCCGACCGCGGCCTCCGGCCCGGCGATCCCGGCCGCGGTGCCGGCGGCGGGATTCACGCCGTCTCCGCGAAGGGGGAGACGTCGTTCATCCGAAGACCAGCACTGCCCGGCAGTCGCCCCGGAAGCGAGCACGACCCGGCGGTTCACCCCTCCGTCCACCTCGGCCTCCGTCCCGGACCACGCCACACTCACGAAACTCCCACCCACCTGGACGCAGCTCACCATCCGCGCGTTGCCGGGTGCCACCGATCATCGTGCAGAGTCCGCGGCCGCGGCGCCAGTTCTGAAAACCCGGGCCTTGCCAGTGTTCCATAACTCTGTTATCAATGAATAACACTGTTACGAAAGGATCGCGACCATGACCAACCAGTTCCTCGAAGGCAACTTCGCCCCTGTCACCCACGAGCACACCGCCACGCGGCTCGACGTGACCGGGGAGCTGCCCGGCTACCTCGACGGCCGCTACCTGCGCAACGGGCCCAACCCGCTCGCGCGCCAAGACCCTGAGAGCTACCACTGGTTCCTCGGCGACGGCATGGTCCACGGCGTCCGCCTGCGGGACGGGCGGGCCGAGTGGTACCGCAACCGCTGGATCCGCACGCCGCACGTCGCGGGGTTGCTGGGGGAAGGCCCCGAAGCGCCCAACATGGGCATCGGGGCCAACACGAACGTCATCGGGCACGCCGGGCGCACGCTGGCGCTCATCGAGGGCGGCCTGCCGGCCTACGAGCTCACCGAGGAGCTCGACACCGTCGGCGCGTGCGACTTCGACGGCACGCTGCCCGGCGGCTACACAGCCCACCCCAAGCGCGACCCGGCCACGGGCGAGCTGCACGCCGTCACCTACACGTTCGGGCTGGGCAACCGCGTGCGGTACTCGGTCGTCGGCACCGACGGGCGGGCGCGGCGCGTCGTGGACATCGAGGTGACCGGCCAGCCGATGATGCACGACTTCTCACTGACCGAAAAACACGTGATCTTCTACGACCTGCCCGTGACCTTCGACCTCAACCAGACGCCGGCCCACGTCGACGTGCCCGACCCGGTCACGGCGCGCTCCGGCCGGGGCGTGAGCTCACTGCCGTACCGCTGGAACCCCGAATACCCGGCGCGCGTCGGCGTGATGCCGCGCGACGGGGACAACGCGGACGTGCGCTGGTTCGACGTCGAGCCGTGCTACGTCTTCCACCCGCTCAACGCCTACGACGACGGTGACCGGATCGTCCTGCACGTCGTGCGCCACCCCAAGGTGTTCGACCACGGCGTGCACGGCCCGACCGAAGGCGAGCCGACACTCGACCGCTGGACCGTCGACCTCGGGGCGGGCAAGGTCCTCGAAGAGCGGATCGACGAGCACGGCCAGGAGTTCCCGCGCGTCGACGAGCGTCGCGTCGGGCGCGCGCACCGCTACGGCTACGCCGTGGCCGTCGACGGGCTCTCGAACCTCACCGGCGCCGTGTACAAGCACGACCTGCGCACCGGGACCGCCCAGCGGCACGGATTCGGGCCCGGCCGCGTGCCCGGCGAGTTCGTGTTCGTTCCGTCCCGTGTGGACGCTGCCGAGGACGAAGGCGTGCTCATGGGTTTCGTCTTCGACGCAGCCACCCAGCGCAGCGACCTGACGTTGCTCGACGCGGGAACGCTGGAGCCCGTCGCGGCCGTGCACCTGCCGGACCGGGTGCCCCACGGCTTCCACGGCAACTGGGTGCCGATCGGCTAGCCCGAACGGCCTACGTCAGCACCCGCTGATCGCCCGTGTAGAGGTTCATGCTGTCGCCACGCAGGAAACCGATGAGCGTCATGCCGTTCTCCTCCGCCAGCTCAACGGCCAAAGAGGACGGAGCGGACACGGCGGCGAGCAGGCCGATCCCGGCCATCGCCGCCTTCTGCACCAGTTCGAACGAGGCCCGGCCGGAAACCAGCAGCCCGCAGTCGGGCGCGGGGATCCGGCCGGCTTGCACGGCCCACCCGAGCACCTTGTCCACGGCGTTGTGCCGCCCCACGTCCTCGCGCACGACCTCCAGCTCACCGTCCGGAGTGAACAGTGCGGCCGCGTGCAGCCCGCCGGTGGACTTGAACACCTTCTGTTGTTCCCGCAACGTATCCGGGAGCTTCACCAGCACGTCGGTCTTGACCTCGAACGGCGAGTCCGCGGGCGAGAAGCGGCTCTTCAGCTTCACGGCGTCGAGCGCGGCCTTGCCGCAGACGCCGCACGAGGACGTGGTGTAGAAGTTGCGCTCCACCCCGACATCCGGAGGTGCCACTCCAGGCGCGAGTGTCACGTCGAGCACGTTGTAGGTGTTGCGCCCCTGGTCGTCGACGCCGTCGCAGTAACGCGCGGCCGCGATGTCCTCGCGGGACCCGAGCACGCCCTCCGACAACAGGAAGCCGTGGGCCAGCTCGACATCGTGACCCGGAGTGCGCATCGTCACCGCGAGTGCTTTGCCGCCGACCCGGATCTCCAACGGCTCCTCGGCCGCCAGTGAGTCGGGGCGACGACGTTCACCGGTCGAGGAAATCCTCCGCACCGGTCGCCGGACGGTCACCCTGCCCATCTGTCCACCTTTCAACGGCCTTTGAAGACGTGCGCAGACGATCTACGACACCCAGCCGATGCAACGTCGGGGAATAAGTAATACATTCCCAGCATCACCTCACAGTTCGGAGGAGTCTGACGATGGCCCTCGGCTTCCTGGCCCGCTCTCGTATCGTCGCACCGCCCGGCTGGACCCGTTGGCTGGTCCCACCCGCAGCGCTCTCGATACATCTCTCGATCGGTCAAGCGTACGCATGGAGCGTGTTCAAAACGCCGCTCGAGAAAACCATGCACCTCTCGGGCACGGAGTCCGGGCTGCCGTTCCAGCTGGGCATCGTGATGCTCGGCCTGTCGGCGGCGTTCGGCGGCACGCTCGTGGAGAAGAACGGCCCGCGCTGGGCCATGTTCGTGGCGACGATCTGCTTCGGCGCCGGCTTCCTCGTGGCGGCGCTCGGCGTCGCCACCGGGCAGTTCTGGCTCGTGGTCGTGGGCTACGGCGGGATCGGCGGTATCGGCCTCGGGATCGGCTACATCTCACCGGTGTCGACGCTGATCAAGTGGTTCCCCGACCGGCCCGGCATGGCCACGGGCATCGCGATCATGGGCTTCGGCGGCGGCGCGCTCATCGCCTCGCCGTGGTCCTCGGCGATGCTCGGCTCGACGCCGACCGCGAGCGACATCGCGGTGGCGTTCCTGATCCACGGCATCGTCTACGCGGTGTTCATGACGATGGGCGTGCTGATCGTGCGCGTGCCGGCCGACGGGTGGAAGCCCGCCGGCTGGGAGCCGAAGGTCCTGGAGACCCGGAAGCTCGTCTCCACGCACAACGTCTCGGCCGCCAACGCGCTCAAGACACCGCAGTTCTGGTGCCTGTGGATCGTGCTGTGCCTCAACGTGACCGCCGGCATCGGCATCCTGGAGAAGGCCGCGCCGATGATCACGGACTTCTTCAAGGGCACCTCGGCTCCGGTCAGCACGGCCGCCGCCGCCGGTTTCGTCGCGATGCTCTCGCTCACCAACATGCTCGGCCGGTTCGTCTGGTCGTCCACTTCGGACCTGGTGGGGCGCAAGAACATCTACCGCTTCTACCTCGGCGTGGGCGCGGTGCTGTACCTGATCATCGCGCTGACCACGAACTCGTCGAAGCTGCTGTTCGTGCTGTGCGCGATGCTGATCCTCTCGTTCTACGGCGGCGGTTTCGCGACGCTCCCGGCGTACCTGAAGGACCTGTTCGGCAACTACCAGGTCGGCGCCATCCACGGCCGGCTGCTCACCGCGTGGTCGGTCGCCGGTGTGCTCGGACCGCTGATCGTCGACGGCATCGCCGACAGCGAGAAGTCCGCGGGCAAGAGTGGTCCGGACCTCTACGCGACGTCGTTCTACATCATGATCGCGCTGCTCGTGGTCGGCTTCATCGCCAACGAGTTCGTGCGGCCGGTCAAGGCGACGTTCCACGAACCCGTGGCGAGCACCCAGGTGGGGAGTGAGGCGTGATGAGCGCACCGAACGTGGAAGGACGCCCGGCCGGGCGCACCGCGCTGCTCGTGGTCGCTTGGCTGTGGGTGCTGGTGCCGTTCGTGTACGGCGTTTACGAGCTGATCCTGAAGGTCATCGACCTGTTCAGCAGCTGATCGGTCACTTTCGTTCCGTGAGAACCCCCGGATCCTTCCGGGGGTTCTCACTGGACAAATGGTCAAGAGTCGTTGACCATTGCTCCTCGTGACTGGGGACGACTACGTTCCGCCCTCCGACAGCGTCGAGGTGCGGACCACTCAACAACTGCGCGCGGTGAACAACCTGGTGCGCCACCGCGTGCTCGCCGTGCTGCGCGACGGGCCCGCGACGATCACGCAGATCGCCGCGCGCCTGGACCTCGCGAAAGGGAGCTCGAGCTATCACGTCCGGGTGCTGGAACGCGCCGGTCTGATCCACGTCGTCCGGACGCGCAAGGTGCGTGGCGTGGTGGAGCGCTACTACGGCATGGTCGCGAAGTCCGTGGTGCTGCCCGACCCGGCACCCGGCCAGCGGGACGTGTTGCTGCAGCACGCGATCGACGACCTGGCCACCGCCCCGGAGGGGGCGCGGTACGTGCGCATGGCGCACCTGCGCCTGGGGGAGTCCCGCTACGCGGAGTTCGAGCGCCGCCTGGGCGCGCTGCTCGACGAGATGCAGGCGGCCCGCGAACCGGACGAACCCGCCGCGACGGTCGCGGTGGCGTTCTTCCGGCCCGGCGAGGGGGCGGCGCGATGAGCGTGATGGTGCGTGTTCTCCGCCGCTCGGGTGCGGCGCCCAAGATGCCGCCCGCCTTCGCGCGGCTGTGGGGAGCGGCGACGGTGTCGGCGTTGGGGGACGGGGCGTATGCGGCGGCGCTGCCGTTGTTCGCGGTGGCGTTGAGCAAGGATCCCGTGGTGATCAGCCTGGTGTCGGTGGCGATGGTCTTGCCGCACCTGGTGGTGGGGCTGGTGGCGGGCGCGCTGGTGGACCGGTGGGACCGGCGGCGGACGATGTGGGTCGCGGATCTGTGGCAGGCGTTGTTGCTGGCCCTCGCGGTGGTGGCGGGGGCCGTCGGGGCGCTGGGGATCCCGGCGTTGCTGGCGCTGGCGTTCCTGCTGGGCGTGGGGGAGCTGTTCTTCGACGTGGCCTCGCAGGCCTACCTGCCGGACCTGCTCGGGCGCGACCAGACGTTGCTGCGCCGCGCCAACGGGCGGCTGCGGGGTGCGTCGACGGCGGCCGGGCAGTTCGCGGGGCCGCCGGTGGGCAGCTTCCTGTTCTCGCTGGCGCGGACGATGCCGTTCCTGGTGGACGCCGTGTCGTTCGTGGCGAGTGCGCTGCTGATCCGGACGTTGCCGCCGGCGCCGGTGCCCGAGCGGGTCGAGGGCCGCGGCGTGTGGGCGGACGCGCGGGAGGGGTTCGGGTACGTCGTCCGGGATCGGCTGCTGCTCGGGCTGGCGTTGCGGCCGGCGGTCGGCAACCTGGCGTTCGGCGCGGTGGGCGCGGTGCTGGTGCTGTTCGCGCAGGACACGCTGGGCCTGTCCGCGGTCGGCTACGGCTTCCTGCTCGCCGCCGACGCCGTCGGCGGGTTGCTGGGCGCGATGGTCGTGGCGGGACCGCTCGAGAAACTCCTCGGCACGGGCACGGCGCTCACCCTGACGGCCGTCGTGGAGGGCGCGTCCATCCTCGTCTTCGGACTCGCGGGCAACCCGTGGCTCGCCGGCGCCATGTTCGCCCTCTGCGGCTGCGCCATGGCCACCACCATGGTGCTCGGCTGGTCGCTGCGCCAGGCGATCGTCCCGGGCCGGCTCATGGGCCGGGTCGCCGCGGCCTCCCGTCTGGTCGCCCTGTCGGCCGGCCCCCTCGGCGCGCTCCTGGGCGGCTGGCTCGCCTCGGCGGCGGGCCTGCGCACCCCGTACTTCGCCGCCGCGGCGGTTCTGCTGACGATGACCGTGGTGACGATGAGCATGACCAGCAACGCCACGGTGAAAGCCGCGCTGGAGTCCAGAGTGGACGGTTAGAGCTCCGCCAGCAGCCGGCGCCGCGCGGAGTCCACGTGGTCGGCGGCGACGCGGTCCAGCTCGGCCGCGTCGCCGCCCCGGATCAGGGCCGCCAGTTCGCGGTGTTCGGCGACGACGTGGGAGCGGTACTGCGAGCCGCCCAGCGACACGCGCTGCAGCTGGAACAGGAACACCTGCGAACGCACCGCCTCCCACGCCTCCGTCAGGCGACGGTTGCCTGCGGCCGCGTAGACGCGGTCGTGGAACGAGATGTCCAACGCCAGCAACTGCGGGCCGTCCGCGCCGGACGAGACCGCGGACGACAGGGCCGTGACGAGGTCGTCCAGGGCGGCCAGATCGTCCACAGTGGACCGCGTGCGAGCCGTGACCGCGGCCAGGCGGTCGAGCGCGGCCCGCACGGAGTACACCTCCTCGACGTCCACCGCGGTCACCTCGACGACCGTGGTCGGGCGGTGCCAGCCGCCGCGGACGAGGCCCTCGCGGGTGAGCAGGGCGAGGCCCTCGCGGACCGAGCCGCGGCTGACCTCCAGCGCCGCGGCGAGCTCGACCTCGCGCAGGGGCGCGCCGGGCGGGAAGTGGCCGGCGAAGATCGCGTCGCGCACGCGGTCGGCCGCTTCCTCGGCGAGGCCGCGCCGGGCGGCCTTCTGCAGGGGCTCCATCGGTCAATGTTGACATTCGGACATGAGCACTTCAAGGTGGGGGAGCCACCGTGAGCCGAAGGAGAGCCCATGCGCCCCGCGTTCCACCTCGCCATCCCGGTCGACGACCTCGCCCGCGCCCGCGCGTTCTACGGCGGCGTGCTCGGCCTGGCGGAGGGCCGGTCGTCGGACGCGTGGGTGGACTGGGACTTCCGCGGCCACCAGGTGGTCACGCACGTGGTGCCCGGCGCGAAAGCCGAGGCCGGCCGCAACCCCGTGGACGGCCACGACGTGCCCGTGCCGCACTTCGGCCTGGTCCTCGACGTCGACTCCTTCCACGAGCTCGCCGGCCGCCTGCGCGGCGCCGGCACGGAGTTCGTGATCGAGCCGTACCAGCGCTTCGCGGGCGAGCCGGGGGAGCAGTGGACGATGTTCCTGCACGACCCGGCCGGCAACGCCCTGGAGTTCAAGGCGTTCCGCGACGAAGCGCAGCTGTTCGCGAAGTGAACGTCCTCGTCACCGGCGGCTCCCGCGGCATCGGCCGCGCGATCGCCCACGCCTTCGCCGCCCGGGGTGACCGGGTGGCCGTCCACTATGGATCGAACGCCGAAGCAGCCGAGGAGACGCTCGCCGCACTCGCGGGCGAGGGGCACGTGCTCGTCGGCGGCGACCTCGGCGATCCCCAAGCGGCGCAACGGATCGCGGACACGGCCGAGGAGCTGCTCGGCGGCGTCGACGTGCTCGTGAACAACGCGGCCGTCGGCACGACCCCCGAGACGTCCACACCCGTCGCGACCGTCGGCTACGCACACTGGCAGGACGTCTGGCGGCGCACGCTGGACGTCAACCTGATGGGCGCAGCCAACCTGTCCTTCCACGTCGCCCGCCACCTCATCGCGCGCAAGGCGCCGGGGCGGATCGTGAACGTCGGCTCGCGCGGCGCGTTCCGCGGCGAACCCGAGCACCCCGCGTACGGCGCGAGCAAGGCCGCGCTGCACGCGCTCGGCCAGTCGCTCGCGGTCGAGCTGGCGCCGCACGGGATCTCGGTGACCTCGGTGGCACCCGGGTTCACCGCGACCGAACGCGTCGCGCACCGGATCACCGACGCCGTGCGGGCCCAGAGCCCGTTCGGCCGGGTGGCGGAGCCGGAGGAGATCGCCAACGCGGTGGTGTACCTGGCGTCGGTCGAGGCGACCTGGGCCTCGGGCGCGATCCTCGACCTGAACGGCGCTTCCTACCTGCGCTGAGGTGTGAACTGGGTCACGCGTGCAGCAGGCGGCGGCACGAATGCGTCGGTAGGGCGTGCGGATCGCAGGGAAGATCGTCGTCTCGACGCTGGCGCTGGTGGTGTTCGCCGGCACGGCCTACGGCTACTCGACGCTGAGCTCACTCGACGACGTCACGCGCAGCAGCGTGATCGACGCCGGCAAGCAGCCCCGACCCGGTGAACAGCCGGCCGACGGGTCGCTCGACATCCTGTTGGTCGGCCGCGACTCGCGGACCGACGAGAAGGGCAACCCGCTCCCGGCGGACGTCCTGCGTGAACTGCGGGCCGGGCCCAACGGCGACGACCTCACCGACACCCTGATCGTGCTGCGGATCCCGAACGGCACGCAGACGGTGAAGGCGTTCTCGATCCCGCGCGACTCCTACGTGACCCTGCCGGGCGGCCAGAAGGGCAAGATCAACGCCGCATTCGGCCGCGCGAAGAACGCCGAGGCCGAGAAACTGCGCGCCGCGGGCGAGACCGACAAGGACAAGATCGAGCAGGAGTCGCTCACGGCCGGGCGGCGCGCCACGCGGCAGGTGGTCGAGGACCTCACGGGTGTGACGATCGACCACTTCGCCGAGGTGAACCTGCTGAGCTTCTACGACATCAGCAACGCCGTCGGCGGCGTCGAGGTGTGCCTGAAGCAGGCGTCGTCCGACCGCGATTCCGGCGCGAACTTCCCGGCCGGGCCGCAGAAGATCTCCGGCGCCGCCGCGCTCGCTTTCGTGCGCGAGCGCAAGCCGCTGCCCCGCGGCGACATCGACCGCGTGGTCCGTCAGCAGGTGTTCCTCGCTTCGCTGGCGCACCAGGTCCTTTCGGCGGGCACGCTCTCGAACCCGGGCAAGGTCAGCGATCTCATCGATGCCGTGAAGAAGTCCGTGGTCCTCGACGACTCCTGGAACCTGCTCGACTTCGTCGGCCAGATGCGGGGGATCTCCGGCGGCGGCATCCAGTTCTCGACGGTCCCGATCGTGAACCCGGACTACCGCTACAGCAAGAGCGACCCGCGCGCGACGGCGGTGCAGGTGGATCCCGCGCAGGTCAAGCAGTTCGCGGCGAGCCTGATCGGTGCGCCGCCGACTTCCTCGAAACCGCAAGCACCTTCGGGTGTGGTGGTGGACGTGGCCAACGCAGGCGACGCGAGTGGTCTGGCCCAGCGCGTCTCGGACGTGTTGAAGGACAAGGGTTTCGCACCCGGCACCACCGGCAACGCCGCCGCGCGCCGCACCTCACTGGTCCGGTACGGCGCCGCGCTGGCCACCCAGGGCAAGGCGGTGGCGGAGCTCCTGGGGGGCCTCGCCACCGCCGAGTCCGCCGACGTGCCGGCCGGCCACATCGAGGTGACGCTCGGCCAGGTCTACGCCGGACCGGGCACGTCGTCGGGCGGCGGCACGGGCAGTGGGGACACGGGCGGAGGAGCTGCTGCCGGGGCAGGGGACGCACCGATCACGGGCGCCGGGGAGAACTGCGTGAACTGACGGCGCACTCGTCTCCGGCGCCGGCCGACCGGGCGAGGGCGATCGTCGCCGGCGCCGGTCGGCGTGGCGGGGCGACGGCCGCGTGGGCGGAGCTGGTTGACTGGACCGATGCGATCTTGGGCCCGCTGGCTGCTCGCCGCCGCCGTTCTGGTGGTGCTCGCTCTCACGCTCCGCCCCGGGCACCTCAGCCCGCCGGAGAACGTCAACCTCGTGCCGCTCGCCGGGATCGTCGACGAGGCCCGCAACGCCAACGGTCGCCTCGGGCTGATCAACAACGCCGGCAACATCGCGCTCTTCGTGCCGCTCGGCTTCCTGGCGACTGTGGCCACGCGCCGGAAAGCCGCCGTGATCGCGGCGCTGGCCGGGTTCTCGGTAGTGATTGAGATCGTCCAGTACTTCGTGGGCCGCAGTGCCGATGTCGACGACGTCCTGCTCAACACCCTCGGCGCGGCACTCGGCGTGCTGCTGGCCGCCGTGGTCCGGTCACGCCGGAAAACCCCCGCGTGACCGGACCGAAGCGTCACGAGTGGTGGTGCGGCTCCAGCCGGACCACGACCGCCTTCGACACCGGCGTGTTGGACTTCTCCGCGACGGAGTCCAGCGGCACCAGCGCGTTGGCCTCCGGGAAGTAGGCCGCCGCGCAGCCGCGGGCCGTCGGGTAGGACACCGCGCGGAAGCGCGGCGCCCGGCGGTCGCCGTCACGCCACTCCGAGACCAGGTCCACGATCTCGCCGTCGGCGATGCCGAGCTCGGCCAGGTCTTCGGGGTGGACGAACACCACGCGCCGGCCGTCCTCGATGCCGCGGTAGCGGTCGGACAGGCCGTAGATGGTGGTGTTGTACTGGTCGTGGCTGCGCATCGTCTGCAGCAGCAGCCGGCCTTCCGGCACCTGCGGATACTCCAGCTCCGACACGGTGAACGTGCCCTTGCCGGTGGCCGTGCCGGTGAACTCGCGGGAGTCGCGCGGGGCGTGCGGTAGCGTGAACCCGTCGGGCTCGCGCACGCGGCGGTTGTAGTCGTGGCAGCCCGGGACCACGGCCGCGATCCGGTCGCGGATCAGGTCGTAGTCCTTCTCGAACGAGCGCCACGGCACGGCGTGGTCCGCGCCCAGCAGGCGCTCGGCCAGCCGGCAGATGATGGCCACCTCGGAGATCAGGTGCTCCGAAGCCGGCTTCACGCGGCCGCGCGAGGCGTGCACCTGCGACATCGAGTCCTCGACGGTCACGAACTGCGGGCCCGACTCCTGCACGTCACGCTCGGTGCGGCCCATCGTCGGCAGGATCAGCGCGGTGGTGCCGTGGACCACGTGCGAACGGTTGAGCTTCGTCGACACGTGCACGGTGAGCGAGCACGAGCTCAACGCCTTCGCCGTGAGCTCGGAGTCGGGTGTCGCGGCGGCGAAGTTGCCGCCCATCGCGAAGAAGACCTTGCCGCGGCCGTCGCGCATCCCGCGGATCGCGTCGACGGTGTCCCAGCCGTGCTCGCGCGGCACGGTGATGCCGAACTCGCGGTCGAGCGCGTCCATGAACGGCTCGGGCATCTTCTCCCAGACACCCATGGTGCGGTCGCCTTGCACGTTCGAGTGGCCGCGCACCGGGCACAGGCCCGCGCCCGGCTTGCCGATCATGCCCCGCGCCAGCGCGAGGTTCGTGATCTCGGAGATCGTGGGCACCGCGTGCTTGTGCTGCGTGAGCCCCATGGCCCAGCAGTAGATCGTGCGCTCGGACGTGGCGATCATCCGCGCGACGTGCTCGATCTGCGCCCGCTGCAGGCCGGTGGCGGTCTCCGTCTCGGCCCAGTCGAGCTCGCGCAGGTTCTTCGCCCAGTCCTCGAACCCGTAGGTCGAGGAGTTCACGAAGTCCTGGTCGACGATCGTGCCCGGCGCCTCTTCCTCCCACTGCAGCAGCAGGTGGCCCACGGCCTGGAACAGCGCGAGGTCGCCGCCGAGGCGGATCTGCGCGAACTCGTCGGCGAGCGGGGTGCCCTCGCCGACGACCCCGCGCACGTTCTGCGGGTTCTTGAACCGCATCAGCCCGGCCTCGGGGAGCGGGTTCACGGCCACGACCTTGGCGCCCTTGCCCTTCGCCGTCTCCAGCGCGGAGAGCATGCGCGGGTGGTTGGTGCCCGGGTTCTGCCCGACGACCACGATCAGGTCGGCGTCGTGGATGTCCGCGAGCGACACCGAGCCCTTGCCGATGCCGATCCCGGTGGACAGCGCCGAGCCCGACGACTCGTGGCACATGTTCGAGCAGTCCGGCAGGTTGTTGGTGCCGTAGGAGCGCACGAGCAGCTGATAGAGGAACGCGGCCTCGTTGCTGGTGCGGCCCGAGGTGTAGAACACGGCCTCGTGCGGGCTGGCCAGCCCGTTGAGCTCGGCCGCGACGAGGTCGAACGCGGCGTCCCACGAGATCGGCTCGTAGTGCGTGGCGCCCTCGCGCAGCACGAACGGCTCGGTGATCCGGCCCTGCTGGCCCAGCCAGTAGTCCGTCTTGTCCTGCAGGTCGGCGACCGCGTGGCCGGCGAAGAACTCGCGGTCCACGCGGCGGCGGGTGGCTTCCTCCGCGACGGCCTTCGCACCGTTCTCGCAGAACTCCGCCAGCTTGCGCTTCTCGCCGTCGGCCTGACGCGGCTCGGGCCACGCGCAGCCCGGGCAGTCGAAGCCCGCGCGCTGGTTGAGCAAGCGCAGCGTGAGGGCGGTGCGCGTGGGACCCATTTGCTCGACGCCTCGCCGGAGAGAAACGGCGACGCCGGGAATGCCGGCCGCGTAGCTCTTCGGCTTGCCCACCTTCAGGTCGGCTTCGTCCACGTCGTGCTTCGGCGCATCACGGTGCATGGCTCCATCGTCCGCCTCGATGATCGACAGTCCAACACCGGGTAGCGCATTTCACGTCGACAATTCACGCCCGGTGAGCCCGCTCCCGGCGTTCGGCGAGCTTCAGCCCGCGGTCGGCGACCGTCACGACCAGCAGCACCGCGCTGATCACCACGAGCACCATGCCGAGGTGGTGCAGGCCGGCCGAATCGGCGTGCACGCCGTAGCACTGGGCGATCACGGTGGAGGCCACGATCGCGCCGAGGTACTGGGCCGTGCGGAACAGGCCGCTCGCGGTGCCCATGGTCTCGGCGGGCGACTCGCGGTAGAGCGTGGTCTGGTTCGCGACGCTCGTGAGGCCCTGGGCCAGCCCGAACACCGCGACCAGGGCCAGCAGCCCGACCAGCCACGTCGTGTCGCCGACGAACAGCAGCGCGACCGAACCGGCCAGCAGCGCCACGGCGACCACCACCAGCCGCGCGCGGATCCCCGTCGCGCGGCCCGAGAACGCCGCCGCGCACACGGCCACGACCGACATCGGCAGCAGCAGCGCCCCCGCGATCGCGTCGCTGAAGCCCCGGCCTTCCTCGAGCCACTGCACGTAGCCGAACATGATCGCGTAGATCACCATGAAGCTCAGGGCCTGGCGCAGGTAGGTGCGCAGGATCGGGGTGTTGGCCACGAGCATCCGCAGGTCGATGAACGGCACCCGCGTGTGCAGCTCCACCCACACGAACGCCGCGCCGACGGCGACGGCCGCCGCGAGCAGCCACAGGTCGCCGATGCCCGGCGCCATCAGGTAGCACAGCAGCACCAGCAGCGAGAGCGAGAACAACGCGATGCCGAGCACGCCGATCGGCTTCGGTTTCGTGCCTTCGTCGCGCACCGGCGCGTCCTTCGGGACCCAGAAGATCGCCAGCAGCAGCGACGCGCCCGCGAGCGGGATGTTCACGGCGAAGATGGCCGGCCAGCCGAAGAGCGTGATCAGCACGCCGCCGAGCGTCGGGCCGATGACCATGATCGTCTGCGACGACAGCGAGAGCAGCGACAGCACCCGCGCGGGCACACCCTGGCCCAGCGCGTCGGCGCGTTTGCGCAGCACGGCCATCGCGGCGGGGAAGCCGGCACAGGTGCCGATGCCGAGCACCGCGCGCACGCCGGTGAGCCACTCGACGGAGAACGGGATCATGCCGGCGATCCCGGCGACGATCACCACGGACGCGCCGCTGAGCAGCACGCGCCGCGCGCCGTAGCGGTCGACCAGCAGGCCGACCACGGGCTGGCCGACGGCGGTGGCGAGGTAGAGCGCGGAGATCAGCCAGGCCGTCTTGCCGGGCCCGGCGCCGAAGCTCTGCCCGATCGGCACGAGCGCGACGGCGATGAGGGTGGAGTTGATGGGGTTCAGCACCGCGCTCGCCACCAGCGGGGTGACGAGTTTGGCACCGAAGCTCGCCGGTGCCTTTCGGGGCGTTGCGGTGGTCGTCACGGCTCCTTCGTCCTGGAGATGTCGGGGAATGGTCGGGTGTCCTCCACGGCGTCCGCGCTGACGTCGGCGTTCCGGTCCCGGCGGCGGCGCCGGGCCGGCTGGATGATCAGTGTTCGGCGACGCGTTGCAGCAGGGGCAGGGCCCGGCGCACCGTCTCCAGCTCCTCGGCGGTGAGCTCGGCCGCCAGGGCGTGGGCGAGCCACTCGTCGCGGTGCTGGCGGATGCCCTGCACGGTCTTCGCGCCGAGCTCGGACACCGACAGCACGGTGCGGCGGCCGTCGGCGGGGTCGCGCGAGCGGGCGAGGTACCCGAGCGCGTCGAGCGCCGAGAGCGTGGTGGCCATCGACTGCTGCCGCACGTGCTCGGCGGCGGCGAGCTCACCCTGTGTCGCCGGGCCTTCGCGGTAGAGGCGGTTGAGCGCCGCCGACTGCGAGGGCGTGAGGCTGTCGGCGTTGTCGACCTGCCGCAGCCGGCGGTGCAGCTGCGCGACGACGCCGCGCAGCCAGCCTGCGGATTCGGCGACGGGAGCGGGTACGGTGGCCATATCCACAGTTTAGGCTGTGTAGTCTGGCCTGTGCATCCTGCGGCGGGGCGACCTTGGCCACACCCGGTGACGGAGGTCTCCGCGGCCGGGCGGAGTGCGAGGGCTCGGAACGAAGTGAACGAACGCCACGCCGGAAGCGGTATCGGCTTTTTCGACGAGCGGAGAACTGGTTCTTCTCCGTTTTTTCACGTCTTTTCCGGTGCAATCATCGCTTGTTGACACCCCTTCATCCGGGCAGGACGATGAGGATTCGCGCTGCACCACGGCACCATTTTTTTGAGCCGGCTGACATGCGCGCCATTTTCGGAAAATGGCGTGGCGGGAGGCACCGATGCCTGCTTGGATCCGGAACCGCCGGCACAGCCGGGCGGACGCGCGGGCTGCCGCCGAGATCGGACGCGGGCCCGGGTACGCGCTGGTCGCGGGCTGGTCGGGGATCCTCTTCGCGGTGCTGTTCACCGTCGCGCTGATCCTGGTGCACCGGGCGCCGGGACTGGCCGTGCCGGACAGCCGGTACGCGAATTTCTACGCCGACGGCGGTTCCAGTGCCTTGGTGACCGCCGGCGTGTACATCGTGCCGTTCGCGGGCATCGTGTTCCTGTGGCACATGATGGCCACGCGTGAATTCATCGCGAGCCTCCCTGCCGCGCAGAACCGGGAAATACCGCGGGCGCTGCAGCTGGCCTCCGGGGTGGCGTTCGTCATCCTGCTGTTCTCGGGGATGGCGCTGGCCGGGGCGATCGCCCTGCTGAAGCAGTTCTCGGTGGCGCCGCTACCGCCCGTGTACGTGGCGCGAGCCCTGAGCGCGGCCGGTTACGGGCTCGTGTTCGTCTTCGGTGCCCGGGTCGCCGGCATGTACATGATCACCACGACGACGCTGCTCAACTCCGCCGGCGTGCTGGCGCGCCCGCTGGTGTGGTTCGGCTACCTCTGCGCCGCGACGGTGCTGCTGAGCTGGACCTTCCACCCGGTCTTCGCGCTCATCTTCCCCGGCTGGGTCTTCGTCGTCGGCGTCGTGGCGGTGGTCCGGGCCCACCAGGCCAAGGCACGGACCTCTCAGCCGAGCCGGGCCGGCGCCGTGCCGTCGCCGGCCGAAGGGCACCTCTCCAAGGAGTGAACGCCATGACCACCAGGACCCCCGTCGACGAGATCCCCGGCCCGCGCGCGCTGCCCATCGTCGGCAACGCCTTCGACATCGACGCCCACAGCCCCTTCGAGAGCATGATGAACATGGCCCGGGAGTACGGCCCGATCTTCCGGCTGACCACACCCGGCGGCGTGCGGCTGATCGTGTCCGGCGCCTCGCTGGTCGAGGAGATCTGCGACGACGCGCGCTTCGACAAGGTGGTCAGCGGCGGCCTCGCGAACGTGCGGCGCACGGCGACCTCGACCGGCCTGTTCACGGCCGAGACGGACGATCCGCTGTGGCACCGCGCGCACAACATCCTGATGAAGCCCTTCAGCCTGCAGTCCATGCGCGATTACGTGCCGATGATGCTGGACATCGCGGGCCAGCTCGTCGACAAGTGGGAGCGGCTGAACCCGGACGAGGACGTGGACGTGCCGGCCGACATGACCCGGCTGACGCTGGACACCATCGCGCTCTGCGGGTTCGGGTACCGGTTCAACTCCTTCTACCGCGACACCCAGCACCCGTTCGTCGCGGCGATGATCCGCACGCTCACCGAGTCGCAGGCCCGCGCCCGCCGGCTGCCCATCCAGACCCGGCTGCGGATCCACGCGCAGCGGCAGCTGGAGGAGGACCAGGCGTTCATGAACGACCTGGTCGACAAGCTCATCGCCGAACGCCGCGCCGAGGGCGAGGCCGGCAAGAAGGACGACCTGCTCGGCCAGATGATCAACGGGGTCGACAAACAGAGCGGCGAGCGGCTGCCCGACGAAAACATCCGCGCCCAGTGCATCACGTTCCTCATCGCCGGCCACGAGACCACGAGCGGCCTGCTGTCGTTCGCGATCTACTACCTGCTCAAGAACCCCGAGGTGCTCGCGCGCGCCCGCGCCGAGGTCGACGAGGTGTTCGGCACCGGCGCCGAGCCCACCTACGAGCAGATCCACAAGCTGATCTACGTCCGGCAGGTGCTCAGCGAGGCCCTGCGGCTGTGGCCGACCGCGCCCGGGTTCACGCGCACGCCGTTCGAGGAGACCGTGATCGGCGACCGGTACCTGGTCGAGCACGGCCTCCCACTGACCGTGCTCACGCCGATGCTGCACCGCGACCCCAGTGTGTGGGGCGACGACGCGGAGGAGTTCGACCCCGACCACATGGCCCCGGAACGGCTCGCGGCGCTCTCACCCAACGTGTACAAGCCCTTCGGCACCGGGCAGCGGGCCTGCATCGGCCGGCAGTTCGCCCTGCAGGAGGCCGTGCTCGTGCTCGGCATGCTGATCCAGCGCTTCGACTTCGTCGACCACCTGAACTACCAGCTGAAGACCAAGACGACGCTGACCATCAAGCCCGACGAGATGCACATCCGGGTGCGCCCGCGCCCCGGGTTCGTCCTGACCCGGCCCGGCGGCGCCCCCGTAGCGCCGGCGAAATCCGTCTCCGCGGCGCCCGCCCCGCGCGTCGCGCTCCCGCCGGACGCGCACAAGACCCCGCTGCTGGTCGCCTACGGCTCGAACCTCGGGACCGCGGAAGGCCTCGCGACACGGCTCGCCCGCGAGGGGACCGAGCGCGGCTACGCCGTGACCCTCAGCGCGCTCGACGACGTCACGGACGCGCTGCCGTCCCCGGGCCTGGCCGTGATCGTCACGTCGTCCTACAACGGCACGCCGCCGGACAACGCCGGCAAGTTCTGCGACTGGCTGCGCCGGCCCGGCACCGCGAAGGACGCCGCCGCCGGGCTGTCCTACACCGTGTTCGGCTGCGGCAACACCGAATGGGCGGCGACCTACCAAGCCGTGCCGAAGCTGATCGACACCGAGCTGGCCGCGCACGGCGCCACCCGGCTGCACGCCCGGGGCGAGGGCAACGCGAACGGCGACTTCGACGCCCAGTACCGCACCTGGCACCACGGGCTCTGGGCCGACGTGGCCGCGAGCGCCGGCCTGCCCGAGAGCGCGGCCGAGCCGGCCACCACCGGCCCCCGGCTGTCGATCTCGCTGGTCAACCGCCAGCTGAACAACCCGGTGATCATGTCGTACCAGGCGCAGCCGGCCCTGGTGCGGGCGAACCGCGAGCTGTACCCGTCCGACGGTGGGCGGTCCACGAAGCACATCGAAGTGGCGCTGCCCGAGGGCGCCGACTTCCGCGCCGGGGACCACCTCGGGGTGCTGCCGCGCAACCACCTCGACCTCATCCGCCGGGTGATGCTGCGCTTCGAGCTCGACGGGGGCATGTACGCGACGATCATCCCCCACAGCGGAGACCACACCCACCTTCCCGTCGACGAGCCCGCACCGCTGCTCGGCATCCTCGCGAGCTGCGTCGAGCTGCAGGACGTGGCCACCCGGGCCGGCATCGAGGTGCTCGCCGGCTACACCGAGGACCCCGCGCAGCGCGCCGGGCTCGAGTCGCTCGCCGGGGACGACGAGGCGTCCCAGGCCCGCTACCAGGAGCGGGTCTTCACTCCCCGCCGGTCATTGCTGGACCTGCTGGAGGAGTTCCCCGCCTGCGCGGTGCCGTTCGGCGTCTACCTCGACCTGCTGCCTCCGCTGCGGCCGCGCTACTACTCGATCTCGTCCTCGCCGCTCACCGACGCGAAGGTCGCCAGCATCACCACCGGCGTGCTGCGCGCCCCCGTGCGCGGTGGCGGCGACACCACGTTCTCGGGTGTCTGCTCCAACTACCTGGCGGGCAGCCCCGACGGCAGCACGGTGTTCGTCTTCGTGCGGCGCCCGACCATCGAGTTCCGGCCGCCGGACAACCCGCACACCCCGATGATCATGGTCGGGGCCGGGACCGGGCTCGCCCCGTTCCGCGGGTTCCTGCAGGAGCGTGCGGCGCTGCGCGCGCAGGGCGTGCCGATCGCCGAGTCGTTGCTGTTCTTCGGCTGCCGCGGCGCGGACCTGGACTTCCTGTATGCCGACGAGCTGCGCGAATACGACCGGCAAGGGGTCGCCGAGCTGCACGTCGTGTTCTCCCGCTCCCCGGTCGACGGGCGCAAGTACGTCCAGCACGAGATCACGGCCTCGGGCGACGAGGTGTGGCGGCTGCTGCAGGCCGGCGCGGCGGTGTTCGTGTGCGGCAACGCGAACACGATGGCGCCCGGCGTCCGAGCGGCCTTCACCGGGTTGTTCGCCGACAAGACGGGCACCGGCGAGGCGGACGCACAGGCCTGGCTGGCCGGGCTTCGCGCCTCGAACCGGTACGTCGAGGACATCTGGGGCGGCGGCTGAGCGCCGCCCGGGAGGGCTACGACAGGCCGAAGAGCTCCAGGACCGAGCTCTCGTTCACGCCGACGCCCTGGATCTGGTGGACGACGATCGCGCCGACGATGAGCAGCACGAGGATCGTCAGCGCCAGCACGCCCGGCCAGCGGCTCGGCGCCGATGTGTAGCCGTAGCCCGCGGAGACACCGGAGCGCCGTTCGCGCTTGCGGCGCTTCTTCATCTCCTTCTTGGCACCCAGCCAAGCGTCGAGCTCGGCGTGCTTGCGCCAGTTCGGATCGACGAGGTCCGGGTGCGTCTCCATCCGGTCGTCCGGATCTTCCGGTCGCGTCATCCGTGCACCGCCTTTCCCCCTGAGCAACCCCGCCGAAGCGGGTTCGTAGACTTGTCCATTGTGACCGAGAACGCTCCGCAGCAGAAAACCGACCTTCCGGGTGCCTGGGACCCGGCCGCCGAAGAAGCACCCATGTACGACCGCTGGGTAGCGGCCGGGTACTTCACGGCCGACGCTTCGTCGGAGAAGCCGCCGTTCTCGATCGTACTGCCGCCACCGAACGTCACCGGCAGCCTGCACATGGGCCACGCGCTCAACCACACCCTGATGGACGCGATGAGCCGCCGCCGTCGCATGCAGGGCTACGAGGTGCTGTGGCTGCCGGGCATGGACCACGCGGGCATCGCGACGCAGAACGTCGTCGAGCGCCAGCTCGCCGGCGAGGGCCTTTCGCGCCACGACCTGGGCCGGGAGAAGTTCGTCGAGCGCGTCTGGGAGTGGAAGGCCGAGTACGGCGGCAAGATCCTCGGCCAGATGAAGCGCCTCGGCGACGGCGTCGACTGGTCGCGCGAGCGCTTCACCATGGACGAGAACCTGTCGAAGGCCGTCCAGACGGTGTTCAAGAACTTCTTCGACGCCGGCCTCATCTACCGCGCCGAGCGCATCATCAACTGGTGCCCGCGGTGCCAGACCGCGCTGTCGGACATCGAGGTCGACCACCACGACGACGACGGCGAGCTCGTGTCGATCCGCTACGGCGAGGGCGACAACGCCATCGTGGTGGCCACGACCCGCGCCGAGACGATGCTGGGCGACACCGCCGTGGCCGTGCACCCGGACGACGAGCGCTACGCGCACCTGGTGGGCACCGAGGTCGAGCTGCCGCTGACCGGCCGCAAGATCCCGATCGTCGCCGACAAGCACGTGGACCCGGAGTTCGGGACCGGTGCCGTGAAGGTGACCCCGGCGCACGACCCGAACGACTTCGAGATCGGCCGCCGGCACGACCTGCCGATGCTCACGATCATGAACGAGCGCGCCGAGATCACCGCGCCGGGCCCGTTCGAGGGGCTCGACCGGTTCGAGGCGCGGCCCGCGATCGTGGCGGCGCTGCGCGAGCAGGGCCGGATCGTGGCGGAGAAGCGGCCGTACGTGCACGCGGTCGGCCACTGCTCGCGGTGCGACACCGTGGTGGAGCCGCGGCTTTCGCTGCAGTGGTGGGTGAAGGTCGAGGAGCTGGCCCGCGCCGCGGGCGACGCGGTGCGCGACGGCCGCACGAAGATCCACCCGGTCGAGCTGGAGAAGCGGTACTTCGACTGGGTCGACAACATGCACGACTGGACGATCTCGCGCCAGCTGTGGTGGGGGCACCGGATCCCGGTCTGGTACGGCCCCGACGACCAGGTCGTGTGCGTGGGCCCGGACGAGCAGCCGCCGTCGGGCGAAGGCTGGACGCAGGACCCGGACGTGCTGGACACGTGGTTCTCGTCGGGCCTGTGGCCGATGTCGACCATGGGCTGGCCGGCGCAGACCGACGATCTGGCGAAGTTCTACCCGACCAGCGTGCTGTCCACGGGCTACGACATCCTGTTCTTCTGGGTCGTGCGCATGATGATGTTCGGGGTGCAGGAGATGGACGGCGTGCAGCCGTTCGATCACGTGTACCTGCACGGGCTGATCCGCGACGCGAACGGCAAGAAGATGTCGAAGTCGCGCGGCAACGTGATCGACCCGCTCGAGTGGATGGACGCCTACGGCGCCGACGCCACCCGCTTCACCCTCGCGCGCGGCGCCAACCCGGGCACCGACATGGCGCTGGCCGACGAGTGGGCCGCGGGCTCGCGCAACTTCTGCACGAAGCTGTGGAACGCCAGCAAGTTCGCGATGATGAACGGGGCTTCGGTCTCGGCTCCGCTGCCCGCCGCGGCGGAGCTGACCGAGGCCGACCGCTGGATCCTCGGCCGCCTCGGCGCCCTGGTGTCCGAAGTGGACGGCCTGTTCGAGGAGTTCCAGTTCGCGAAGGTCGCGGGCGCGCTGTACCAGTTCACCTGGAACGAGCTGTGCGACTGGTACCTCGAGCTCGCGAAGGTCCAGCTGTACCAAGGGGATTCCTCACGGATCGCGGCGACCCGCTCGGTGCTCGGCCACGTGCTGGACACGGTGCTGCGGCTGCTGCACCCGTTCATCCCGTTCATCACCGAGAAGCTGTGGACGGCGCTGACCGGCGGCGAGTCGCTGGTGATCGCCGCCTGGCCCACCGCGCCGGCCGGCTACGCCGACGCCGTGGCGGACGCCCGGATCGCCGACGTGCAGAAGCTCGTCACCGAGATCCGCCGCTTCCGCGCCGACCAGGGCCTCAAGCCGGGGCAGAAGGTCGCCGCCCGCCTGTCCGGCGCGGGCTTCACCGAGGTCTCCGGCCACGACGACGCCATCCGCTCACTCGTGCGCCTGACGCCGGTCACCGAGGAGTTCTCGGCGAGCGCCTCCCTGGAGGTCGCCCTCGCCGGCGGCGTGGCCGTGGTGGAGCTGGACCTGTCCGGCACCATCGACGTCGCCGCCGAGCGCAAGCGCCTGCAGAAGGACCTGGGCGTGGCGCAGAAGGAGCTCGCACAGACCGAGGGCAAGCTGGGCAACGAGTCCTTCATCGCCAAGGCGCCCGAGCAGGTCATCGAGAAGATCAAGACCCGCCGGGCCACCGCCGCGGCGGACATCGAGCGCATCGAGGCGCGGCTGGCGGCGTTGCCGGCTTCGTGAGGTTCGGCTTGAAGGTGGCGTCCGGTGCTTCTCGCGCCGGGCGCCACTTCGCGTTTCAGCCGAGTTCGCGGCCCGCCTCGATGAGCGCCAGGACTTCCGGCCGCAGCCGGCGGTCGGCGGACGTGGCGGCGGGCTGAGGTGGGTGGCCCGCGTTGGTGAGGTGGGGCGGTCGGTGCGGGGAGGTCGCCGTTGCGCGATGCGGCCCTGGGGTACGCAGCCGTGCGCCGAAACCCAGGCGTCGAGTCGCCTCGACGTCAGCCGAGTTCGCGGCCCGCCTCGATGAGCGCCAGGACTTCCGGCCGCAGCCGGCGGTCGGCGGAGGTGGCGAGGTAGGTGGGCATCACCGGCGTCGGGTTGCGCAGGGGGCGGAAGGCGACGCCCGGCACGGGCAGCAGGTTGGCGTGGGCGCGGTAGAAGACCGTCCACTGGGGACGGCCCAGGCCGAGCGTGCCGAGGGTGTCCTGGGCGTTCGTGAACTCCTTGCCCAGCACCGGTTCGAAGCCGGCTTCGCGGCAGGACGCCAGCACGAGGTCGTGGAGTGGACGGTTGCGTTCGGGGGAGCTCAGGCGCAGTGGCAGCGGTGCCAGGTCGGCGAAGTCGACGACCGCCGAGGAAGCCAGGGGGTGCGCCGCGGGGAGTGCGATGAGGACCTCGTCCGTCCACAAGGGAGTCAAGTCGAGGCCGTCGGCGGGCCAGTCGCCGCGGAGGAAGGCGGCGTCGAGGGCGCCGTCGCGGATCTGCCGGAGGCGGGCCGGGGTGGGGGCGTGCACGAGTTCCAGCTGGGCGTCCGGGGCGAGGCGGGTGAACGCGGCGAGGAAGCCGTCGAGCCGGTCGCCGAGGCCGTCGCTGGTGCCGAGGCGCACGAGGCGGGCGCGTTCGGCGCGGAAGTCGGCCACGGCGTCGGCCGCGCGGTCGGCGGCGGCGAGCACGGCGCGCGCGTGCGGCAGGAACCGCGCGCCCGCCTCGGTCAACGACACGGTGCGCGTGGTCCGCTCGAACAGCTCCGCGCCGAGTGAACGCTCCAGCCGGCGCACCTGCTGGCTGACCGCCGGCTGCACGATGCGGAGCCGCTCGGCCGCGCGCCCGAAGTGCAGCTCCTCGGCGACGACCACGAAGTACCTCAGCTGACGCAGCTCCATCCCCGGCCCCATTCATCAGCGTTCGTGATGAGTCTACGAGCGGTCTGGCCGTTGGTCGCCGCTCGCCGTCGCGGTTGGCTCGAAGGCGAACGGAAGAGAGGAAGATCCGATGGCATTCGTCGAGGTCCGGGGCGCGCGGCTCTACTACGAGGACGAGGGCGACGGCCCGGCCGTGCTCCTGCTGCACGGCTGGGGCACGAGCGGCCGCGTCTGGCAAGCCCAGCTGCCCGACCTGATCCGTGACCACCGCGTGGTCACGCTCGACTGGCGCGGGTGCGGGCGCTCCGACCGCCCGGCGGCCGGCAACACGATCGCCGGCAACGTGGCCGACCTCGTCGAGGTGATCACGGCGCTCGGGCTGGAGAAGCCCGCCGTGGTGGGTTCGTCGATGGGCGCGGTGTTCGGCACCGAGCTCGCGCTGACTCGGCCCGACCTGGTCGGCGGCGTCGTCGCGGTGGACGGCCCGGGGTACTGGCCGTCGGAGGGCATGCGCGACAAGGTCGACGAGGTCACCGCGGCGCTGCTGGCCGACCGGCCCGGTTTGGTCGCGAGCTGGGTGCCGGACTGGTACGCGCCCGCCGCGAGCGCGGCGCTCGTCGACTGGACGATCCGCCAGATCGTCGACTCCTCCGGCTACCTCGACCCGCTCATCGGCGAGTCGGCGACGTGGGACCCGCGCCCGCGGCTGCCGGAGCTGATCGTGCCGATCGCGTACGTCCACGGCGAGCTCGACGTCCAGATCCCGGTGGACGTGGCGCGCACCTGCGCCGCGCTCACACCCGGGGCGAGCGTGCACGTGGTCGCCGGCTGCGGGCATCTGCCGCACCAGGAGGACCCCGTCGCGTTCACCGCGGTGCTGTGCGACGTGCTCGCGAGTCTGCGCGTGGCGGCGTGACCGTGGTTCCCGTGACGCTGACCGGCGGAGCCGCCGAGGTCCACTACGCCGTGACCGGATCCGGTCCCGCGCTCCTGCTGCTGCACGGCACGGCCGCGTCGCACGAACAGTGGGCGCCGGTGGTCGAGCTCGCGCGGAAGTCGTTCACGGTCGTCGCGCCTGATTTCTCCGGCTCCGGCGGCACCGTCGACCACGGCGGCCCGATCTCGATCGCGGATCTCGCCGCCGAAGCGCTGGCCGCGGCGGACGACGCGGGGTTCACCACGTTCCACGTCGCCGGCCATTCGCTCGGTGCCGTGGTGGCGGCGCACCTGGCGGGCACGCACCCGGCGCGCGTGCGGTCCGCCGTGCTCCACGCCGCCTGGCCGAAGACCGGCACGCGGCAGGACGCGGAGTTCCGCCACTGGCTCGAGTTGCTCGACCACGGCGCCGACGTGTTCGCGCGGATGCTGCCGCTGATGGCATTCGGGCCCGGCTACTGGGCCACGACCACCCCGGCGGCCAACGAGGACCTGGTGGCGCAGCTGGTGATCCAGCCCGGGGCGGCGCGGCAGATCGGGGCCGACCGCGGCGTCGACCTCCGGCCGGTGCTGGGCTCGATCACGGCGCCGACGCTGGTGCTCTCCAGCGCGTACGACCGGTTGATCGAGGCGGCGCAGCAACAGGAACTGCTGGCGGCGATCCCGCACGCGAGCCACGTCGAGCTGCCGGCCGGGCACGGTGCGCCGGCCGAGCTGCCGGGGGAGTTCGCGAAGGTGCTCCTGGACTTCGTGCGGCAGGCGGAGGAGATCCGGGCCGAGGAGATCCGGGCCGAGGAGATCCGGGCCGAGGCGGGCCGGGCCGGCACTTGACTGGGGGTGGGTGCCGGCCCGGTCCTGGCTGCGCCGGTTGTCGGCGGCGCGGGTCTCGCCGGCTGATTTTCATCTCAGTTGGCGTTGATCGGCAAGTGAATAACCTGAGTTGACACTCCGGTGTACCGGCTGCGAGACTCTGCGGTGCCGAGGGAGGGGCGTCCACGAGCGACAGGGGCGGGCGGGTGACCGCCGCCCCCGCTCGTTCGCGGTCGGGGATCAGCCGGCGAGCTGCCGGTGGATGATCCCGGCGAGGCCCGCCATGCCTTCGGGCAGCGGGTGGTAGGCGGCGGCGGTGAAGAGCAGGGTGTCCTGGCCGTTGATCCACGCGGCGCCTTCGGGTGCGCAGGCGTCGTGGCCGGCCGACGGGGTGAACGTGTCCACATAGGACGCGTTGCCGTCGGCCTCGACGGCGTTCTCGATCGCCGTGTTGAGCGCTTCCTCCACACTGGAGAGCCAGGCGTAGTCACCGTCGGCGAAGGGCAGCACGCTCGGGCAGTAGCCCGACGCCGGCGCGATGCGCGGGTACCCGACGGCGAGCACCTTGGCCCGCGGGGAACGCGCGTGGATGCCGGCCAGCACCGCCTGGACGCTCTTCTGCGTGTTCGTCAGCGCGGCCTTGATGGAGTCTGCGCCGCCGGCCGTGAAGTGGCGTTCGCACGGGTTGCCGCTCGGGTCGGTCGGCCGCAGTGCCGGACACGTGCCGACGAGGGTGCCGAAGACGCCGGAGTCGTTGCCGCCGATGCCGAGCGTCACGAGGTCGGTGTCGAGGCGCAGCGCGGAGAACTGCGGCGCGTTCACGCCCAGCGGCACGCTCTGGGGGGCCGTCATGTTCGACGTGTCCGCGCCCGAGCAGCTGACGTCGGTGTAGCTGTCCACGCGCAACGCGGAGGCCAGGATCGCCGGGTAGTTCGCCGTGCTTCTCGCGCAGCCCAGCGGATCCAGGCGCTGCGCGGGGATCAGCGGCCCGGCGGTGTACGAGTCGCCCAGCGCGACGTAGTTGCGGAAGTGCTCCTGCGGCGCCGCGTCCGCGGTGGCGGTGACTGTCGTGACGGCTGTTGCGGCCGCCAGCGCGGCGAACACGAGCCGGGTGGTACGCATGCGAAGGCCCCGTTTCTCCGAACCGAATTCACGGACTCTTCTCACGTCTAGCCAGCTCTTCGCGGGTTGCCTGCCGCCGTTCGGGTGGCCGGTCCCGGGATTCACCCGCCAGTGGTGTGACGCGGCGGGAACCGGGTCAGGCCAACGGTTTCCGGTAGGTCAGGAGGTGGCGCCAGAACGGCAGCCGCCGGACCGTGCTGCCGGGCAGGAGCTCTCGCGCGTCGCGCCTGAGCTCGTTCATCGTCGGGAACTTCATTTCCACGGGCGGCTCCGGCGTCGGGTCCGGACCTCCGTTGAGCCACTCGCCCGCCGCGACGACGACCCGCGCCGCCACGTTGACCGGCGCGAAGGCGAGCTCGACGGCGTAGTCGCCGGGGGTGCTGGGGCGGGCCAGCCCGAGAACCGCGAGGACTCCGTCGGGGTGCAGGGCGTCGCGCAGCTTCATGACGGTGCCGAACGGCATGTGGTGGAGGGAGGCGATGCAGGAGATGAAGCCGTAGGCGTTGCGTTCGAGGTCGTCGTTCGCCACGTCCACGCGCCGGACGTCGACCTTCCCGGGCCCCGGCGACCCCAGCGCGGCGGCGATCCGCACCATCTCCCCGGACACGTCCACGGCGTCCACGTCGAGCCCCCGCGCCGCCAGCCGCCGCGCGAACCGCCCCTGCCCGCACCCGACGTCCAACGCCCGTTTCGCCCCCGGCGGCACGAGGCTGAGCAGCAGGGGGTGGTAGCGGTGGTTGTGGTTGAACGGCATGACCCGACCTAACCAGCAACACCGGTCCGATGGCCGAACGCGCAGGTCATCACTACCGACACGGGCCCGACGCGCGGCAACGCACCGCACGTAGACTCGTCTGGTCAGGTGAAGCCCGTTGTCGAGGGAGCGTGTGCGTGCCGCGAGGTGAGGCGGACGGCCAGGGGCCGTTCGAGGAGATCGACGAGGGCGGCCGGCGGCGGCCCGATCTCGCGGACCCGGACAGTTTCGCCGGGGTCGACGAGCTGGGTTCGCGCGCGCACGACGAGTCGGACGACGTCGATCCCGACCTGGACGCGCCGGACGCCGCGTACACCGTCGGCGGCGGGTCCCGCGGGGGTATCGGCGGCATCGGGCAGCTGGGGGACAACCTCGCGACCGGCCCGGTGCCGGACCTGCTCGGCGCCGAGGACGGGGAGCTGCACGAGCTCGACGACCAGGGCGTCGACGAACCCGCGCAGGACCCCAACGGAGCCCAGGCGCGCCGGGAGCTCATGGCCGTCGAGGCGGAGCTGAACCAGCGCTGGCCCGAGACGAAGATCGAGCCGAGCCTCGCGCGGATCCAGGCGCTGGTCACGCTGCTGGGCGAGCCGAACCGCGGCTACCCCGTGCTGCACGTCGCCGGGACGAACGGCAAGGGCTCGGTCAGCCGCATGATCGACGCGCTGCTCACCCGCATGGGCCTGCGCGTCGGGCGGTACACGAGCCCGCACCTGCAGCTCGTCACGGAACGCATCGCGCTCGACGGGCACCCGATCTCGGCCGCGCGGTACGTGGACCTGTTCCGCGACGTCGCGCCGTACGTGAACATGGTCGACGCCGCGAGCGAGGACGACGTGGCGATGAGCAAGTTCGAGGTGCTCACCGGCATGGCGTTCGCCGCGTTCTCCGACGCGCCGGTGGAGGCCGCCGTGCTCGAGGCGGGCATGGGCGGGGCGTGGGACGCCACGAACGTCGCCGACGCCGACGTCGCCGTGATCACCCCCATCGGCCTCGACCACACCGAGTACCTCGGCCCGACGGCCGTCGACGCGGCGCGCGAGAAGGCCGGGATCATCAAGCCCGGCTCCGTCGCCGTGATCGCCGAGCAAGACCCCGACGTGCTCAACGTGCTGCTCAAGCGCGCGGTCGACGTAGACGCCGCCGTGGCGCGCGCCGGCAGCGAGTTCGGCGTGCTGGAACGCGAGATCGCCGTCGGCGGGCAGCTGCTGAAGCTGCAGGGCCTCGGCGGCGTGTACGACGAGATCTTCCTGCCCCTGCACGGCGCCCACCAGGCAGCCAACGCGGCGCTCGCGCTCGCGTCCGTCGAGGCGTTCTTCGGTGCGGGCAAGGACCGTCAGCTGGTGCTCGAAGCCGTGCGCGAGGCCTTCGCCGAGGTCGAGAACCCGGGCCGGCTGGAGCGCGTGCGCGCCGCCCCGACCGTGCTCCTAGACGCGGCGCACAACCCCATGGGCGCTCAGGCACTGGCCACCACCGTCACGGACGAGTTCGCCTTCCGCCGCCTGGTCGCCGTCGTCGCGGTGATGGCGGACAAGGACGCGCGCGGCATCCTCGACGCGCTGGAGCCCGTCGTGTCGGACATCGTGGTCACGCGCAACTCGGCTCCCCGGTCGATGGAGCTGGAAGACCTCAACGAGCTCGCCATCTCCATCTTCGGCGAAGACCGCGTGCTCGCCGAGCCCGACCTGGAGTCGGCCGTCGAGACGGCCATCGGCCTCGTCGAGCAGTCCGACGACCCGGAAGAACCCCTCGCCGGCGGCGGCGTGCTGGTCACCGGCTCCGTCGTCACCGCGGGCGAGGCCCGCACCCTGTTCGGGAAGGAACCGGTATGAGCGAGACGCCTCCGCCTCCCCCCAAGGACCCCATGAAGGGCTTCCGCGGCGTGCTCTCGGGCACACTGATCATGGAAGCCATCACGGTCGCGTTGGCGCTCCCGGTCGTCAACAAACTCGGCGGCGGCATCACGTCGGCGACGGGCTGGACGGTCATCGGGATCGCCGTGGCGCTGCTGGTGCTGTGCGGTCTGCTGAAGCACGTGTGGGCTGTGCCCGTGGTGCTGGTGTTGCAGGTGGCGTTGATCGCGATGGCTTTTGTGCTGCCGGCGATTGCGATCATCGGCGTGCTGTTCCTGGCGGCCTTCGTGTGGTTCCTGTACCTGCGCCGCGAAGTGGCACGGCGAATGGCGGCGGGGACGTTGCCGAGTCAGCAGCAGCAGTCTTCGCCGAAGAGTTGACGCTCGGCTAAAGCCCGCGTTTCGAGTTCAGCCACTCCGCGTCGTTCCACAGGACCGACGTCGCCCCGACCGCGGGAAAACTCAGCCGCGGATCATCGGACTGGACCAGGCACATCATCCGATGTCCGACCAGCAGGGCATTGCGCGCTTGGCTCGCGAAAATGTCCAGCAGCGCGTGGGCGAGGTCCTTCTCTACGCCCGCGAACCTGTCGTAGTGCCGCAGCACGAGCACGAACCCGGTCGCCCCGAGGTCGGCGCCGTAGCCACCCGCGGCGACGTCACTCAGAGAGTCGTTGAGGGCGTTGAGGTTGTTGCCGTAGTAGTCGGGCAAGCGAGGTTCAGGTCGATGCCGACGGTCGATGAGGTTGCGACGGCCGTGTCCGGACTGGTGTCGGCGCGGGTCACCGGCTCCGGCCGGACCGTGAACATCGCCGAAGTCGGTTTCGCCCGCGGCACGGTCGAAACGCGCCTCCACGCCCAGTGCCCGCTCCCTGTCCGGAAGCTGAGGATCGCTGACCGGGTCCATTGCCGGTCGCACGCGTTCGGCGAGCATGGCCCGTAAGGTGGGGGCGTGGCCGAGCCCGACGATGTGATGCCCGAAATGCTGGTGGAAGCTCATCGCGAGCCATTCGACCACCGAGATGGCTTGGGCGTGGACTTCGAGCCGTATCCGCAGTTCGAGAGCGAGACCGAAACAGCCGAGTGGTGGCGGGCGTGGACGGGAAACCCGGCCGTCGACGGAGCCGAGTTCCGGGTGTTCGGACAGGACGGCGCCGGCGGGCTGGCTGCGTTCTGGCTCGTGCGCCGTGGCAGGCCGGTTGTGCGGCAGCCGGTGGTGTTCCTCGGGTCCGAAGGGGAGACCGGAGTCGTCGCCGGTGATGTGGATGGATATCTGTGGCTGCTTGCAGGTGGCTTCGGGCCGTATGAAGCGATGTTGTACCCGCACCACGAGCATGAGCCGCGGGTTGATCCCCGCCTGACGCAGATCGCGGAGCGCTGGGCACCGTCCGGGAAGCAGGCCACGTCCGAGGTGATCACCAGTGCTCGGGAGGAGTTCCCGAACTTCGGCGAGATTGTGCGGTCGCAGTGTCGATGAAGTCGCGGCACGGGCAGCGGGTGAGTCACTCCTCGCGAAGTAGTCCGGCCCCCGTCGGACCGCCGCGGCGCTGACCCAGTTCACCGCCGCGTCGCCAGGAGTTGTCCGACCAGCCGTCAGGGCCGGATAGAACGTCCGGCATGACCGAATCGACCCACTCTCGCCGCAGTCTGTTCAAGGCCGGTTTTGCCGCGTCGGCCGTCGTGGGCGGGGCGTTGCTCCTGCCCGAAGGTACGGCAAGTGCCGCGGCCGCCGCGCCGTTGGTGCGCCGGGTGCGGCCGGTGCTCACGCACGGCGTCGCGTCCGGGGACGTCACCACCGGGTCCGGCATCATCTGGTCGCGGGCCGACCGGCCGGCGCGGCTGGTCGCCGAGATCGCGCGCGACGAGTCGTTCCGCCACGCGCGCAGAGTCGCCGGGGACATCGCCACGCCCGACACCGGCGGCACCGGCAAGGTGCGCGTCGCCGGCCTGCAGCCCGGGACCGAGTACCACTACCGCGTCACGGCCGTGGACCTCGACGGCCGCACGTCCAGCGAACCGGTCACCGGCCGGTTCTCCACCGCGCCCGTCGGCCGCAAGAACACGCGCATCCTGTGGAGCGGCGACGTCGCGGGCCAGAACTACGGCATCAACCCCGCGTTCTGCGGCATGACCATCTTCTCCGCCATGGCCGACCGCCACCCGGACCTGTTCCTGCACAGCGGCGACACCGTCTACGCCGACGGCCCGCTCACCGAGACCGTCACCCTGCCCGGCGACGGCGGCACCTGGCGCAACATCGTCACACCGGAGAAGGCGAAGGTCGCCGAAACCCTCGACGAGTACCGCGGCCAGCACGCCTACAACCGCCTCGACAAGAACTTCCTGCGCTTCGCCGCCCAGGTGCCGAGCTACACCCAGTGGGACGACCACGAGGTCCTCAACAACTGGTACCCCGGCGAAATCCTCAACGACCGTCCCGAATACACCGAGAAGCGGCTCAGCGTGCTGGCGCCCCGGGCGTACCAGGCGTTCCACGAGTGGCACCCCATCGACAGCCGCCGGGCGGTGGATGGGCGGGTGTACCGCAGTTTCCGCCACGGCAGCCGCGTGGAGGTGTTCGTGCTCGACATGCGCACCTATCGCAACGCCAACACCGCGGACCAGACCAAGCCCGGCTACATCCTCGGCGACAAGCAGGCCCGCTGGCTCGCCGACGCGCTGGACCGCAGCACGGCGACGTGGAAGATCGTGCAGGCGGACATGCCGATCGGGCTCGTGGTGCCGGACGGCACGGACATCGAGGCCGTCGCCAACAACCGGCCGGGTGCGCCCGGCGGTCGTGAGACCGAGCTGGCGTGGGTGCTGCGCGAGATCTCGCGCCGGAAGGTGCGCAACGTCGTGTGGCTGACCGCCGACGTCCACTACACCGCCGCGCACCACTACTCGCCCGACCGCGCGGCCTTCAAGGACTTCGACCCGTTCTGGGAGTTCGTGTCCGGGCCGCTCAACGCCGGCGCGTTCGGCCCGAACCAGCTCGACCCGACGTTCGGCCCCGAAGCGGTGTTCGTGCACGCGCCGACGACGCAGAACTCCTCGCCCGCGCAAGGGTTCCAGCACTTCGGCGAGCTGAACGTCGACGGTGGCAGCGGCGACCTGCGCGTGGACCTGCGCGACGCCACCGGCAAGTCCCTGTGGTCCAAGACCCTGCACCCGCAGGGCCGCTGACCGCACCGCAACCGACCCCGCGCTAGGCTCGCGCCCGATAACACGAATCCGCACAAGGAGAAACACCGTCGTGACTGAACGCACGCTGGTCCTCGTCAAGCCCGATGGCGTCGCGCGCGGCCTCGTCGGCGAGGTCGTCTCGCGCATCGAGCGCAAGGGCCTGAAGCTGGCCGCCCTCGAGCTGCGCACCGTCGAGCGCTCGCTGGCCGAGGAGCACTACGCCGAGCACAAGGAACGTTCGTTCTTCGGCGACCTGCTGGAGTTCATCACGTCGGGTCCGCTCGTCGCGATCGCCGTGGAGGGGCCGCGCGCCATCGCCGCGTTCCGCCAGCTGGCCGGCGGCACCGACCCGGTCGAGAAGGCCACGCCGGGCACCCTGCGCGGCGACTTCGCGCTGGAGACCCAGTTCAATCTGGTGCACGGCTCCGACTCCCCGGAGTCGGCCGAGCGCGAGCTGAAGCTGTGGTTCCCCGACCTGTGAGCCGGGACTGAAAGCCGGGGCGGGGCCGAGCGGCTCCGCCCCGGCTTTCCCTTCTCCACCAAGTGTTCCGAGGGGCGACACGACCATGCCGACGCTGCCACTGACGGCCCGCGACTACCTCGCGCACCTGCGCGCGCTCACCGCGTCGTTCACCGACCTCGCCCGCTCCGCCGACGTCGGCGTGGCCGTGCCGGCCTGCGCGGGCTGGACGTGGCCCGACCTCGTGACCCACACCGGCAACGTGCACCGCTGGGCCGCCGAGGTCGTGCGCACCGGCGAACCGCGGAAGCAGGCGTTCGAGGAGCCGGCGGCGGGTGACCTCGCCGGCTGGTACGCCGAGAGCGCCGCCCTGCTGCTGGCCGCCCTCGGAGAAGCCGACCCCGAGGATCGGTGCTGGCACTTCTGCGGCACCGCGAAGACGAAGCTGTTCTGGTTCCGCCGTCAGGTCCACGAGACGGCGATGCACCTGGTCGACGCCCACGCGTGCGCGGGCACGACCCCGGTCCTCGATCCGCTCGTGTCGGCCGACGGCATCGACGAGGTCCTCGGCGCGATGTTGCCGAGGATCACCCGCTGGCACGCCGTGCCGCCGCTGCCCGTGCCGCTCACGGTGCGCGCCACCGACACCGGCCACGAGTGGACGGTCGTGCCGGGGGAGCCGCCCGTGCTCGGTGAAGGCGAGGCCGCCGCCACCGTCGAGGCCCCCGCGCAGGACCTGCTGACGCTGCTGTGGAAGCGCGGCGAAGCCACCCCGCGCATCACCGGCGACGAGGAACTGGCCCGCACGTTCCTGAAATCCCCGCTCACCCCCTGACCGAAACCGCCCGTTCTGAGCCATTCAGGCGGCGTTCATCCCGAATCCTTCCGCCGGCCGGGCTGCTCCACTTTGCTGAGCGAAGTTACCAACTCGATACTGGGGTGCCTGGTGAAGAAGTCACGCTCCGTGCTGCTCTGCGCCCTTTGCGCATTGTTCGCCACTGCCGTCACCGCGCCGGCGTACGGCGACCCGCTCGCCGCACCGCTGGGTACGCGGCCGGTGGAGGGCGCGCCCGCTGCGTCGTCGGCCCGCGAAGCCCCGGTCACGGCCGCGGCGACGACCGACGACGGCCTCGAGACCAGCAGCGCCACCTCGGCCATCGCGCCCGGGCTGCAGCTCACGCAGTTCGACCGCTTCGACCCGGCCGGCTGGATCCGCGGCGACACCCTCAGCGTCGACCTCACCAGCAAAGTCCTCGAGCCCACATACCTCAGCCCCGGCACGGTTTCCGCGCGTACGCCGCTGTCGCAGCAGGTCGCGCGCACCGGCGCAGTGGCCGGGGTGAACGGCGACTTCTTCGACATCAACGCCACCGGCGCGCCCGAGGGCGTCGGCATTTCCGACGGGCAGCTGCAGACCGCGCCGGCCGCCGGGCACAACGCCACCGCCGCGATCACCGACGAGGGTCGCGCGAAGCTGGCCGACATCTTCCTCGAAGCGTCGGTGCAGCTGCCGGACGGCCGCAGCGTGCCGGCCACGAACTTCAACAGCCCGGTGCTGGGCAAGGACGCGCTCGGCGTCTACACGCCGCTGTGGGGCGCTTCGGCGCGCGCGACTTCGGTGGCCGGCGCCGCGCGGGTGGCCGAGGTCGAGGTGCGCGACGGCGTGGTCACCCAGGTGCGCGCGCAGCCGGCCGACGGGCCGATCCCCGCGGGCAGCACGCGGCTGCTGGGCCGCGAAGCGGGCGCGGACACCCTCGCCGCGCTGAAGGTCGGCGACCACCTCGGTGTGTCCTACGCACCGCGGTCCGACGCCGGGAAGATCACCGTCGCCGTGGGCGGAAACGAGGCCCTGCTGAAGGACGGTGTGCTGCAGCCGGTCGACGACACCACGCTCGCCCCGCGCACCGGCGTCGGCTTTTCCGCCGACGGCAAGCACCTGTGGCTCATGACCGTCGACGGCCGGCAGGCCGACAGCCGCGGCATGACCGAGGCCGAGCTGGGTCGCCGCCTGAAAGCCCTGGGTGCCGACGACGCCATCAACCTCGACGGCGGCGGCTCCTCCACGCTCCTCGCGCGGGGCGAGGGCGAGGCCGCGCCGAGCGTCCGCAACGCGCCGTCGGACGGCGGGGAACGCCTGGTGCCCAACGGGATCGGCATCAAGACCGTGCCCGGCAGCGGCCGGCTGACCGGCTTCGCCCCGGCGCCCGCGCAGAACACGACGAACGCCACGCGAGTCCTTTCCGGACTGTCGCGCGTGCTCGTCGCCGACGGGCACGACGAGACCGGCGCGGCCGTCGCGGCGCACCCGCGGTGGAGCACGTCGGACCCGGGCCGCGCGACCGTGACGGACAACGTGCTCACCGCCCACGCCGACCGCAAGCACCCGGAAGCGCGCGAAGACGTCTCGGTGGTGGCCCGCGATGGCAAGGCTTCCGGCAAGACGACCATGTCCGTGCTCGGCGCGCCGGTGCGGCTGGGCACGAGTACTTCGCAGGTCGCGCTGTCCGGCGCGGGCGCGCACAGCACGTTCCAGGTCTTCGGCTACGACGCCGACGGCTACGGCACCTGGGTGGAGCCGCGCGACGTGAAGCTCGAGTTCGACCCCGCCGTGGTGGACGTGCGGCCCGCCGCCGACGGGTTCGAGGTCACGGCGAAGACCGCTTCGGGCGCCTCGGCGATCACGGTCCACGCGGGCGGGCTGACCGAGCACCTGGCCGCCTCCGTCGGCACCGAGCCGCAGGTGGCGTCTCCTTTGGACGGTCCGGCGGGCTGGAGCGCCAGCGTGTACCCGGCGGTGGTCGGGGCCGCGTTGTCGCCGGCCGAAGGGCGGGACGGCGGGCAGGGCCTGGCGCTCGACTACCGGCTCACCGGCACCACGGCCACGCGCGCCGCGTACGTCACCGCCGCGACGCCGCTGCCCGTGCCGGCCGGCACGCAGAAGATCGGCCTGTGGGTCGACGGCGACGGCAAGGGTGCCTGGCTGCGCGCGGAGCTGCACGACCAAGCCAACGTGGCGTCCATTGTGGACCTCTCGCTCAGCGTCGACTGGACGGGCTGGAAGTACGTCACCGCCGCCGTGCCGGCCGGGCTGCCGGACGGCCAGCGCCTCACCCGCTTCTACGCGGTGGAGAACGTGCCGGACCAGCAGTACGAAGGTCACCTCGTGTTCGACGACCTCACCTTCGAGGTCGCGCCGTCCACGTCCGTGCCCGCCGACCCGGCCGCGCACGACCCGGCGCTGGTCACCGACGGCACGCTCGGCACCGGCGGCCTGCGGATCGCGGTGATCAGCGACGCGCAGTTCACCGCCGACGCGCCCGACGGCCCGCTGGTGGCGCAGGCGCGCCGCGCGATGCGCGAGGCCGTGGCCGCGAAGCCGGACCTCGTGCTGATCAACGGCGACCTCGTCGATCGCGGCACCGCGCCCGACTTCGTGCTGGCGCGCAAGGTCATCACCGAGGAGCTCGACGGCAAGGTGCCGTGGTACTACGTGCCCGGCAACCACGAGGCCGAGGGCGGCAACGGCCTGGCCGACTTCGAGACCGCGTTCGGCGCGACGCACCAGGTCGTGGACGTGCACGGCATCCGGCTGGTGCTCATGGACTCCTCGCGTGGCTCGCTGCGCGCCGGCGGCTTCGACCAGGTGCGGATGCTGCGCGACGCGCTCGACGGCGCCGCCCGCGACCGGTCGATCCGCGGCGTCGTCGTCGCGATGCACCACCCGGTGAAGGACCCGAGTCCCACGGGCAACTCGCAGCTGGGCGACCGCAAGGAAGCCGACCTGCTGCAGACGTGGCTGACGGGGTTCGAGCAGTCCTCGGGCAAGCAGGCGGCGGCGATCGCGTCGCACGCGGGCGTGTTCAGCCTGTCGCGCACCGACGGTGTGCCGTACCTGGTCAACGGCAACTCGGGCAAGACGCCCGCGGCCGCGCCGGGTGACGGCGGGTTCGTCGGCTGGACGCTGGTGCGCGTCGACCCGTCGGCGAAGGACCAGCCGGTGCGCTTCGAGACGCGGCCGAACGTCGACGCGCTGACGCTGTCCGGTCCCGCCTCGCTGCGGTGGGGCGCGAAGGCGCAGCTGACCGCGACGCTCACGCAGGCGGGTCGCGCCGTGCCGGTCGCGTACCCGGTGAGCGCGGACTGGAGCGGCTTCTTCGCCCACCTCGGCGCCGGCCGTCCGGCACCGTGGGACGTGGTGTCGTACGACACGGCGAGCGGCGTGCTGACCGCGTTGCACCCGGGTGTCGCGCGGATTTCCGTGACGGTGAACGGCGTTTCGAAGGACCTGACGGTCACCGTCCGCTGATCGATCGGGAAACCGGTCGAAAACTGTCGGTGCCCGCGCCTAGTGTCGTCGAGGTGGCAGAGGCAACGGCGGAACCGGCACTGGTGCAGGCGAAGGCACTGGTGAAGCGGTTCGGTGAGTTCGAAGCGGTGCGCGGCATCGACGTCGAGGTGCGGCCGGGGGAGGCGTTCGGCTTCCTCGGGCCCAACGGCGCCGGGAAGTCGTCGACGATGCGGATGATCGCGTGCGTGTCGCCACGCACCGACGGCGACCTGCGGGTGCTGGGCATGGACCCGGACGTCGACGGGCCGCGCATCCGCGCGCGCCTGGGTGTGGTGCCGCAGGAGGACAACCTCGACGTCGAGCTGTCGGTGCGGCAGAACCTGCAGATCTACGGGCGCTACTTCGGCCTGTCGCGGGCGCACGTGCGGGCGAAAGCCGAGGAACTGATGGAGTTCGCGCAGCTCAGCGACCGTGCGGAAGCCACCGTCGACTCGCTCTCGGGCGGCATGAAGCGGCGGCTCACCATCGCGCGCTCGCTGGTGAACGACCCGGAGCTGCTGCTGCTCGACGAACCGACCACGGGCCTCGACCCGCAGGCCCGCCACCTGCTGTGGGACCGCCTGTTCCGGCTCAAGGCGCGCGGCACCACGCTCATCGTCACCACGCACTACATGGATGAGGCAGAACAGCTCTGCGACCGGCTCGTGGTCATGGACGGCGGCCGGATCGCCGCCGAGGGCTCGCCGGCGGAGCTGATCGCGCGGTACTCCACGCGCGAGGTCGTGGAGCTGCGCTTCGCGCCGGGTGAACAGCAGACCGCGGCCTCGGCCGTCGAAGACCTGGCCGAGCGCGTCGAGGTCCTGCCCGACCGCGTGCTGCTGTACACGATGACGGGCGAGGCGACGCTGGAACGCGCGCACGAACGCGGCCTGCGCCCGGTCTCCAGCCTGGTGCGGCGCAGTTCCCTGGAAGACGTCTTCCTGCGCCTGACCGGCCGGACGTTGGTGGACTGATGACGATCTCCGCGACGGGCCGGGTCGTCGGCAGCTGGCGGGGCGCCTGGCTGCGCGTCGAGGGCCACTGGACGTGGTACCGACGGCACTGGGTCAGCACGCTGTACTCCACGGGCCTGCAACCGGTGCTGTTCCTGGCCGCCATGGGGCTGGGTTTCGGCTCGCAGGTGCAGGCCGGCCCGGCGACGGGCGGGGTGTCCTACCTCGTGTACGTCGCCCCGGCGCTGCTGGTGGCCGGCGCGGCGCAGCAGGGCGTGGGCGACTCGACGTACCCCGTCCTGTCGGGGTTCAAGTGGCAGAAGGACTACGTCGCCGTCACGGCCACGCCGGTCTCGGCCGGGCAGCTGCTGGGCGGGCACTTCATCTGGACCACGCTGAAACTCACGCTGGCGGGCGCGATCTACGCGGTGATCGCGGTGTTCTTCGGCGCCTGGCAGAACTTCGGCGCCGTCCTGGTGGTCCTCGTCGGCACGCTGACCGGGCTCGCCTGCGCGGCCCCGATGACGGCGCTGGCGGCGAAGACGTTCGACGAGGGGCAGCGCTTCGGGCTGCTGTTCCGCTTCGTGGTGATGCCGATGACGTTGTTCTCGGGCACGTTCTTCCCGATCACGCAGATCCCGCTGTACCTGCGCTGGCTCGCGTGGCTGTCGCCGCTGTGGCACGGCACGCAGCTCGCGCGCGCCGGCACGCTCGGCGGCGTCGGCGGGCTCGCGGTGCTCGGGCACACGGCATACCTGGTGGCTCTCGTCGTGGTGGGCTGGGCACTGGCCCACCGCTGGTTCTACCGCCGGCTGGTGGCGTGATGACCGACGTGCGAGCCACCGAGTTCCAGCGCCGCGGTCTCCTCATCCGCGTCCTCCCGCCGGGCATGTACAGCGGGCGTGCCGGCGCGCTGATCGAGCGGGCGATCACCGTCTACGGGCGGTCGTGGACGATCCTGCTCTCCGGCGCGCTCGAGCCGTTGTTCTACCTGCTGGCGTTCCAGGTCGGGTTCGGCAAGCTGGTGCAGACGGTGCCGGGGCCGGACGGGCGGCCGATGAGCTACGTCGCGTTCGTGGCACCGGCGCTGCTGGCGTCGTCGGCGATGAACGGGGCCGTGTTCGAGAGCACCTACAACCTGTTCTTCAAGCTGCGCTACGCGAAAACCTACGACGCCATGCTCGCCACCCCCATCGGCCCGCTCGACGTCGCGCTGGGGGAGATCGGCTGGGCGATGCTGCGCGGCGGGCTGTACTCCGTGGCGTTCATGGCCGTCACGGGCGCCATGGGGCTGCTCACGTCGTGGTGGGCGCTGCTGCTCCTGCCGGTGGCGCTGCTGGTGTCGTTCACGTTCTCCGCCATCAGCATCACGCTCGTGAGCTACCTGAAGTCGACGTCGCAGTTCGACTACATCCAGCTCGTGCTGATGCCGATGTTCCTGTTCTCCACCACGTTCTTCCCGATCACGGTCTACCCGGAGGCCATCCAGTGGGTGGTGCGGGTTTTCCCGCTGTACCACGGCATCGAGCTCATGCGCGGCCTCGCGACCGGCTTCTTCTCGTGGAGCATGGCGGGCAACCTCGCCTACCTGCTGGTGCTCGCGGCGATCGGGGTCTGGGGGTCGACGCGGCGGATCGCGAAGCTCCTGCTGACCTGACGCTGGTGTCCAAAGTGCGACCTGTCGTATTTCGGCCACGGCGAAGATCGTGACGCCGCGCCCGGCCTGCCCCAGGCTGACCGGATGCACGGAAGACCTCTGAAGCTGGCCGCGCTCACCGCCGGCTTGTCCCTCGCCCTGGCCGTCCCCACTGTTTCCGCCTCGGCCGAGCCCGCCCACGCGCAGCCGTGGCAGCTCGTCGGCCCCAACAGCTCCGGCGGGCACCTCGCCTTCACGCCCGATGCCCCGGCGCGGCTGTACGTGCTGCCCGACAGCGGCCGCGCTGTCTACCGCACCGACGACCACGGCGACACCTGGACCACACCGGGTCCCTTGGGCGCCAACGGCACCGCGATCGCGGCCGACCCGCGCGACGGGTCCGTCGTCTACGTCACCGCCACCGACCCCGCCACGGGCACCGGCGAGGTGCTGCGCAGCGACGACGCGGCGCGCACGTTCCGCGCCGCCGCCACGAGTCCCGGGCTGTTCACGTCCGTGGTGGTCTCGCCCTCGGGCGAGGACGTGTTCGCGGCCGGCGACGACGGCGTGCTCACCAGCACCGACCACGGCCGCCACTGGGCGAAGCTCCCGGGCGCGCCGGCAGGGGTCACCGACCTCGCCCTCGACGGCGACCACCTGTTCCTGGCCACCGGCAGCGAAATCCACGTCGTCGACAACGCGCTGAGCCACCCGCGCGCGCCGCGCGAGCTCGCGGTGCCCGGCACGCCGTACCTGTCGAACCTGGCCGCGGCCGACGGCATGGTGGTCGGCTCGGGCGTGCTCGGCAGCGCCGTGTTCTCCACCGACGGCGGCCGGACGTTCCGCACCCTGACCGGACCGTGGGGCGCCGACGACGCGATGGCGTTCACGGGGCTGACCCCCGCCGGTGAGCTCGAGGTCCAGTCGATCGCCTCGCCGCGGCCCGACGGCAGCGCGGGCGCCCGCGACGTCTGGGTCAGCCGCGACCGCGGCCGCACGTGGACCGACCACCCGGCCGCGACCGGCGCGATCGACCTCTACTCCGAGGTCGGCGGCTTCCCGGACCGCCCGCGCGAGCAGGTCGTCGCCGCGGCCGCGGGGATCTTCACCACGGCCGACTCGGTGACGTTCCGGCGCATCGGCGTGCCCGACACCGAGGTCAACGCGCTCGCGAGCGTCGGCCCGGCGCTCGTCGCGGCCACGCGCAGTGGCACCTACCGCTCGACGGCGCCGTTCGCGGCGCACCTCCCGCGTGGCTACCAGGACTGGGGCTGGACCGGCCAGGCCCCGGACACCTTGGGCAACTCCGTCGGGGCGCTCGCGACGGTGTCGGCCAAGGCCGTGCTGCGCGTGCGGCAGGGCTACTGCGAGGTCGACTGCTTCACCGTCGAAAGCTCCGGTGACGGCGGCAAGACGTGGCAGCAGTTCGCGACCGTGCCGGGCAACTCCCGCGCGCTGGCCGTGGATCCGCACGACGCCGGCACGGTGTACGCGGGCAGCTACCTCACACCCGCCGTCTACACGAGCCACGACGGCGGCCGCACGCTGACGCAGCACGTGCTCGCCGGCCTGGACGGCGTGCAGTCGGTCGCCGTCGACCCGCGCTCCCGGGGCGCCGTGTGGATCGGCGACGTCACCGGCCTCTACCGCAGCACCGACGGCGGCGCCACCGCGCGCAAGGTCTTCGACGGCGAGGTCGCCCACGTGACCGTCGACCCGCGCGACGCCCGCCACGTCGTGGTCACCGGCGCCGGCTTCGTCAAGGTCACCACCGACGGCGGGGCCACCTTCCGCCCCGCGGCCGGCCTCGGCACCGCCGGCTACTCCGACGCCACCTTCACCGGCGACGGCGCCCTGTACGTGTCCTCCGCCGACAAGTACGAACCCGGCGCCGGGGTCCTCGTCAGCCACGACGGCGGCCGCCGGTTCACCTCGCTGCCCACCCAGCCGGCCGACCGCGACGTGCGCACCCTCCTGCCGTCGGCCGACGGCCGCTGGCTCCTCGCCGGCACGGGCGCGGGCGTCTACCGCCTGCCCCTGCGGTGATCCGCGGGGCCGGGTGTCCGCAGTGGACACCCGGCCCCGGGTCCTCAGTGGACGTTCAGTCGTCGAGCCAGCCGAGTTTCGCGACCTGCCACGCCAGCTGCATCCGGCTCTGCGCGTCGGCCCGCTGCATCAGGTCCTGCAACCTCCGCTGCACCGTCCGGTGGCTCACCCCGAGGTGCTTCGCTATCGACTTGTCGCTCACGCCGCCGACGAGGAGCGACAGCAGCCGGCGCTCGTCGGCCGACAACGGCGCGTCGGCGGGGACGCCGTCGACGCGCAGGGGAGACGCGCGTTCCCAGTAGCTCTCGAACAGCGCCACCAGCGCGGTTACCAGGCTGCTGCCCAGCACGAGCGCGGCGGTCGGTTCGCCCGTGGCCTCGTCGTCGGCGAGCGGGCACAGCGCGAGCGCCCGGTCGGCCACGGCGAGGCGCACGGGCAGCTTCGCGATGGTCCGGGCCCGTTCGCCCAGGCGGATGCCCTCGGCGAGGCCCGCGATCGCGCCCGGTTCTTCGAGCAGCGCGGTCTCGTAGAGCACCCGGAAGCGCACGCCGCGGGCCAGGGCGCGGAACTCCTCGTCGTTCTCGGCGGCCGGCATGGCGATGGGCGCCTCGCGGCAGAACCACAGCACCTCCTCGCGCGCGTCTCGCTGGAGGCTCAGCGCCTGCTGCCGGATCGCCTCCGCGCCGGTGACGACCTCGACCAGCCGCGACGAATCGCGCCGCCGCGCGCTGTCGCGGTACTGCTCGGCCAATTCCGTCAGGGCGGCGCGGGCGCGTTCGAGCTCCGACTGGCCGTGGCGCAGCAACGGCCCGAGCGAGACGTCGGGCGGCGCCGGCACGTAGTGCTCGCCGGTGCGGCTCACGAGGCGCTTGGCCACGAGCGAGCCGAGCACCCGCTCGACCTCGGCCACGGCGAGCCCCAGCCGCGTGCTCACCTCACCGGCGGCGGCGCGGTAGCCGCCCACGAGCACGCGCAACACCCGCTCCTCGTCGGCGGACAGGCCGAGCGCTTCGAGCACCGGACCTCCTCGGGCGTCGGCGAACTGCGACCGGTATCCAACCCGGACGAGGTGTCGAAACGATCACGGGCGGGGCCCTACCGCGCGGGATTCGGCGGACCCGTCTCCGGCGGGGCCACGGCGGCGAGCGCGTCGACGAGGCCGTGGCCGTAGAAGCCGTTGTAGCTGTCGTAGCCTGCGCAGTAGGCGTCCTGGGCGCCGTCGCCGGTGAGGTCGTAGTCGTCGGGGCACGGCATGGGCGTGGCCCGCGTGTCCAGAGCGTGGCGCAGGTCCGCCGCCGACATGCCGGGGTGCGCCGACTTCAACAGCGCCAGCACGCCCGCCACGTGGGGCGCGGCCATCGACGTGCCGCACAGCGGCGCGTAGCCCCCGGGCACGGTCGACACCACGCAGCGCCCGGCTTCGCCGCCCGGGCAGTGACATCCACCACACCGAGGCCGTACGAGCTGTAGCCGGCCTTCACGCGGTCCGCGCCCACGGCCGACACCGCCACCACGTCACGCAGGCCGGCCGGCAGCGCTTCGCACTTCGTGGCCCCCGCCGTCCGCACGCCCGAGTGGGCCGACGGCGTCAGGTCCACGGCCTCGTTGGTCGCCGCCGCGACGTTCAGCGTCCCGGCCGCAGTGGCGTACTCCACCGCGCGCGCCAGCACCTCGTGGACGACGCCGCGGTCGTCGCCGCGCACGCACGACAGCGACCACGGGTTCACGAACCAGCTGCTGTTGGTCACGGGCAGGTGGTGCGCCGCCGACCACATCAGCCCGCACACCGCGGCCTCGGGATCGGCGTAGCCGCGGTCGTCGATCACCTTCACCGACGCGATCCGCACGCCGGGCGCGACGCCCGTCACGCCCTTGCCGTCGTCGGCCGCGGCGATGATGCCGGCCACGTGGGTGCCGTGCACCGAGGTCGTCGGCTGCCAGGCCGCCGGCCGCGGGTCGGCGACGCCGGTGAGGCAGCCGGCGGAGTCGGCGGGGTCCATCGCGGCGGCGAGATCGGGGTGGTCCGGGTCGACGCCGGAGTCGAGCACGCCGACCACCACGTCACGGCTGCCTTCGCTGACCTGGTGCGCGGTGGGCGCGCCCACCATCTTCATGTCCCACTGCTCACCCGACAGGTCGGCCGTCGACACCTGCGCCGGATCGCTCAGGTGCAATTCGGCCCGCGCGGGCTGCGGCGGCACGGCGTCGCCGCTCGCGCGCTGCGCCGCGAGCCGGGTGCCCTGCGCGCTGAACGCGCGGTCCAGCCCGATGTGCGACCCGAAGTCCGGATCGTCGGAAGTGACGACGCCGACCGCGATCTGCGGGTAGTACCCGGACGAGTGACCGCAGGCGGCTTCGACCTGTTCGCGTGCGGAGTCTTCGGAGGTGCCCCGGTCGAAGGCGACGACGTAGCGCAGGGTCCGCCCGGACGGGTGGCAGCTCGGCGCGTCCGCGCTCGCCGGCCCGGCGGCGAGGCACCCGCAGAGCACCGCGACGAGGCACACGGCCGCGCGCAGTGGCCGCGCCAGCAGGGACACCGGACCTCCTACCGAATGCAGGAAACGCCGGGCACCCGCGCGCACGCGTGCCCGAGCCGCACGGTAACCAGGCTCGCGCGGCGGGACAAGCGGAACCGCCGAGTTCGCCCCGCGACGGCACGCCCGGGTGGCTGCGCAAGGCACCGACTACACCGGGTGCACCCCCGGGTGTGGGATACTCACGTCGACCGCCTCGACGACGGGCATCCTGCCTGCGTCGGGAGTGGTCCGGAGGAGTGCCGGACCGGCACCACTCGCGTCGCCCCCGGGAGGCCGGGCAGCTCGACGTGGTGGGGCTGGCCCGCGAGGGGTCGGAGCCAGGCCGGCGCGCCGCCGAGGAGACCTGACCGTGCCCGGTTCGCCGAACCCGGTGGACCGCACGGTTTGCCACGCAAGGATTCCCGCCGCTGGTCACCACCACGGCGGGCACGGAACAGAAAGGGCCCCTGCGCGGCCGCGTCGTGACCGGTGAGAACCGGCAGACGCGCCCGGGGGCGGAGGAGACACATGTCGAACGCGGAAACACCCGCCGATCAGACCGGCGGGAATACCGCCGCACCCGTGACCAGTCAGTTGGGGGAGCTGCCGCCGCGCATTCGCGTGCACGCGCTGGCCAAGCTGCTGGGCTCCAGCAGCCGCGACCTGCTCGCCAAGCTGGCCGAGCTGGGCGAGAGCCCCCGCAGCGCTCAGTCGAGCGTGACGCGCGAGGTCGCGTTCAAGGTGGCCGAGGCGCTCGCCCCGGCCGAGAGCGCGCCCGAGGTCACCGCGGCCACCGAGAGCACCGCGACTTCTGAGGTCGCCAAGGCCGCCGAGGTCGCCGAGGTCACTGAGCAGCCGGCTCAGCCCGAACCCGTCCGGGCCGAAAGCACCGAAAGCACCGAAAGCACCAAAAGCACCAAGGCCGCCGAGGCCCCCGAAGCCCCCGAGGTCGCGGAGCAGCCCGCCGAAGAGCAGGCCGCCCGCGAGCCGCGCCGCCGCGTCCGCCGGGCCGCCGTGCCCGCGGTCGTGGTGAGCGACCCGCCCGCGGAGGTGGAGGCCGAGGAGCCGGCCCAGGCCAAGCGCCCGGTGCACGTGCCGGTGTTCGCCGCGCCCTCGCCGGTCTTCCTGCCGCCGGAGCCCGAGCCCGCCGGCGAGCGGCCCGCCCGCAGCCGGCCCGAGCCGGTGTTCGGCGTCGGCCCGAAGCCGGTCACCGAAGAGGCCCCGGCCGAGGACGAGCAGGCCGAGGACACCACGGGCGAGGACACCGACGACCGCTCCGAGGACGACGAGGACGGTGCGGCCGGCCGTCGCCGGCGTCGTCGCGGCCGTCGTGGCCGCGGCCGGGGCAAGGGCGGCGACGAGGGCGGCGCCGAAGACGACGAAGCCACCGACGAGCCGGACCGCAAGCGCGGCTCGGCGAAGCAGGACGACAAGCAGGCCGACAAGCCGGAGAAGCAGGCCGACAAGGCCGACAAGGCCGACTCCGAGCAGGGCGAGCAGACCGAGTCCGAGGACTCGTCCGGCGAAGCCGAGGCCGACGGCGACTCCGACGGTGAGGGCGGCAGCCGCCGCCGGCGCCGTCGCCGCCGTCGCAAGGGCGGGGACGACGACGGGTCCGACGCGACCACCGACGACCCGCCCAACACCGTCACCCACGTGCGCCAGGCCAAGGCGGAGCAGCCCGAGCGCCCGGCGCGCGACGAGGTGCGCAGCGTCCGCGGCTCCACGCGCCTGGAGGCCAAGCGCCAGCGCCGCCGCGACGGCCGCGAGGCCGGCCGCCGCCGCGCCCCGATCCTGTCGGAGGCCGAGTTCCTCGCCCGCCGCGAGTCGGTGGAGCGCACGATGGTCGTCGCCGAGAAGGGCGACTCCACGCAGATCGCCGTGCTCGAGGACGGCGTGCTCGTGGAGCACTTCGTCACCTCGGCCGGCACCGGCTCGATCGTGGGCAACGTCTACCTCGGCCGCGTGCAGAACGTGCTGCCGAGCATGGAGGCCGCGTTCATCGACATCGGCCGCGGCCGCAACGCCGTGCTCTACGCCGGCGAGGTCGACTGGGACGCCGCCGGCCTGGAGGGCAAGGCCCGCAAGATCGAGCAGGCCCTGTCCACCGGCGACAGCGTGCTCGTGCAGGTCACGAAGGATCCGGTCGGGCACAAGGGCGCCCGGCTGACCACGCAGATCTCGCTGCCCGGCCGCTTCCTGGTCTACGTGCCGGCCGGCGGGGCCACGGGCATCTCGCGCAAGCTGCCGGAGAACGAGCGGCGCCGCCTCAAGGACATCCTCAAGCGGATCGTCCCCGAGGACGCGGGCGTGATCATCCGCACCGCGTCGGAGGGCATCGCCGAGGAGGAGCTCGACCGCGACGTCCGGCGCCTCAAGGTGCAGTGGGACGTCATCAAGGAGAAGGCCGACGCCGGTGCCGCCAAGAAGGGCGGCGCGCCGACCATGCTCTACGAGGAGCCCGACCTGCTGGTGAAGGTCGTGCGTGACCTGTTCACCGAGGACTTCGCCAAGCTCGAGGTCCAGGGCGGCAAGTCCTTCGACACGATCCACTCGTACGTGGAGCACGTGGCCCCGGACCTGGCCGACCGCCTCAAGCGCTACACCGGCACCGGCGACGTGTTCGCCGACCACCGGATCGACGAGCAGATCACGAAGGCGCTCGACCGCAAGGTCTGGCTGCCCTCGGGTGGTTACCTCGTCATCGACCGCACCGAGGCGATGACGGTGATCGACGTCAACACCGGCAAGTTCACCGGCTCGGGCGGCAACCTCGAGGAGACGGTGACGCGCAACAACCTGGAGTCGGCGGAGGAGATCGTCCGCCAGCTGCGGCTGCGCGACATCGGCGGCATCATCGTGATCGACTTCATCGACATGGTGCTCGAGTCCAACCGCGAGCTGGTGCTGCGCCGCCTCACCGAGTGCCTGGGCCGCGACCGCACGCGGCACCAGGTCGCCGAGGTCACGTCGCTGGGTCTCGTGCAGATGACCCGCAAGAAGATCGGCACGGGCCTGCTCGAGGCGTTCTCCACGCCGTGTGAGCACTGCAAGGGCCGTGGGGTCATCGTGTCCACCGAGCCGCAGCGCACCGGCGGTGGCGGCAACGGCAACGGCAACAACGGCCACAACCACGGCAACGGCGGTGGCGGGGACACCAAGAGCTCCCGGCGCTCGCGCGGCCGCGGCAAGGGCGACGAGCAGCAGGCCGAGCACACCAAGGTCGTGGAGCCGGTCCCGGCGCCCACGCCCGAGCAGCGCGAGTCCGTGGTGTCGGCCGTGCAGGCGATGGTGAACGCGTCGAAGGCGGCGTCCCACAAGGGCGAGCACGAGCACGAGCCGCACGTCGAGGACGAGCCGAAGCCGCTGGCCGAGGCCGTGAAGACGGTGGAGACGGCGCAGGAGACGGCGGCTCCGGCCGTCGAGGAAGCGGCTCAGCCGGCTGAGACGGCTGAGAAGACCGAGGTTCCCGAGGTTGCCGAGACCGCTGAGGCGGCCGCGTCGACTGTGCCGGCTGTGCCGGATTCGGGGACTTCGGAGACCGAATCCGAGGTCGACGTGCCGCCCCCGGCCACGCGGCCCGCCCGGCGCCGGTCGCGCCGGGCGGCGTCGCGCCCGGCGGGTCCGCCGGTGCACGCCTCGGAGCAGAGCTGAAAGACCACGTAGGGGACCCCGGTGTCCATCCACCGGGGAACCTCACGTAACCTGTAGTACGGCCTGCCACCAGAGCAGGCCGCTGCGCGAGCACTTGGACCGCCTCCGGGCGGGCCGTCCGCGCCAGCCCCCACCCGATTGCCTAGTAGTTACAGGGCCGAGTTAATGCAGGAGACTTCCGTGTCGGCGTACGCGATCGTCAAGACCGGCGGCAAGCAGTACAAGGTGGCCGTCGGCGACGTCGTCGAGGTCGAGAAGCTCGAGGGCGAGCCGGGCACCGAGCACACCTTCCCCGCCGTGCTGTTCGTGGACGGTGGCGAGGTCACCACGGACGCCGACGCGTTGGCGAAGGTCTCGGTCACCGGCAAGGTCGTGGAGCAGACCAAGGGTCCGAAGATCCGGATCCACAAGTTCAAGAACAAGACCGGCTACCACAAGCGCCAGGGTCACCGGCAGAAGCTGACCCGCGTCGAGGTCACCGGTATCTCCAAGTAGTTCTTCGGATCTTCGTAGTCTTTCAGAAAGAGGCTTGAGCGATGGCTCACAAGAAGGGTGCGTCCAGCTCCCGCAACGGTCGCGACTCCAACGCCCAGCGACTGGGCGTGAAGCGCTACGGCGGCCAGGAGGTGAACGCCGGCGAGATCCTGATCCGTCAGCGTGGCACCAAGTTCCACCCCGGCGTGAACGTCGGCCGTGGCGGCGACGACACGCTGTTCGCGCTCGCCGCCGGTGCGGTCGAGTTCGGCACCAAGCGTGGCCGCAAGACGGTCAACATCGTGCCTTCGGTCGCCGCTGAAGCCTGATCTTCAGGTTTTCTGCACCACGACTTTCCGACGAGGGGTGGAGCCGGAATATCCGGCACCACCCCTCGTTTGTGTTGTCCGACAGTTTTTCTTCGCGAGTGAAGTGAGGCAGTGCCATGGCGTCCCGGTTCGTGGACCGCGCGGTGATCCACCTGACCGCCGGTGACGGGGGCAACGGCTGTGCCTCCGTGCACCGCGAAAAGTTCAAGCCCCTGGGCGGCCCGGACGGTGGCAACGGCGGCAACGGCGGCGACGTCACGCTCGTCGTCGACCCCAACGTGCACACCCTGCTCGACTTCCACTTCCGCCCCCACGCCAAAGCGGGCAGCGGCAAGATGGGCATGGGCAGCAACCGCAACGGCGCCGCCGGCGAACCGCTGGAGATGCGCGTGCCGTCCGGCACCGTCGTCTTCACGGAGGACGGCGAGCTCGTGGCCGACCTCGTGTCGCCCGGCACCACGTTCATTGCGGCCCAGGGCGGCCGCGGCGGCCTGGGTAACGCGGCGCTGGCGTCGAAGGCCCGCAAGGCCCCCGGCTTCGCGCTGCTGGGCGAGCCCGGCGAGTCGCGCAACCTGGTGCTGGAGCTGCGTTCGGTCGCCGACGTCGGCCTGCTCGGCTTCCCGAGCGCGGGCAAGTCGTCGCTGATCTCCGTGCTCTCGGCCGCGAAGCCGAAGATCGCCGACTACCCGTTCACCACGCTCGTGCCGAACCTCGGCGTGATCACCGCCGGCTCCACCGTGTTCACGATGGCCGACGTGCCGGGCCTGATCCCGGGCGCGTCGGAGGGCAAGGGCCTGGGGCTCGATTTTCTGCGCCACATCGAGCGGTGCGCCGTGCTGGTGCACGTGGTCGACTGCGCGACGCTGGAGCCGGGCCGCGACCCGGTGTCCGATGTGGACGCTCTGGAAGCGGAGCTCGCGAAGTACACCCCGGGCCTGGGCGGCAAGCTCGACGAGCGCCCGCGCGTGGTGGTGCTGAACAAGATCGACGTGCCGGAGGCGGCCGAGCTGGCGGAGTTCGTGCGGCCCGAGTTCGAGGCCCGCGGCCTGCAGGTGTTCGAGGTCTCGACGGCTTCGCGCAAGGGCCTGCGGGAGCTCACGTTCGCGCTGGCGAAGGTCGTGGAGGAGTACCGCGAGGCGCAGCCGGTGCTGGAGCAGCAGCGGATCGTGCTGCACCCGCTGGCCGTCGACGACAGCGGCTTCACCGTCTCGGCCGACCCGGAGGAAGAGGGCGCGTTCATCGTCCGCGGTACGCGCCCCGAGCGCTGGATCCGGCAGACGAACTTCGCCAACGACGAGGCCGTCGGCTACCTCGCCGACCGGCTCAACCGGCTCGGTGTCGAAGACGCGCTCGCGAAGAAGGGTGCGAAGCCGGGCAGCCCGGTCACGATCGGCGACGTGCAGTTCGAGTGGGAGCCGTCGTCGCCCAGCGTCGCGGTGCACCTGTCCGGGCGCGGCACGGACGTGCGACTGGAGAAGAGCGACCGCATCGGTGCCGCGGAGCGCAAGGAAGCCCGCCGGATCCGTCGCGACGGGACCGGCGAGGACGAGCCGTTGTCCGGCGAGGACTCCGACGACGCCGGCTTCGCGGACGATTTCGACGACGATCTGGAGGAACTGGACCGGTGAGCGGCACGCGCGTCGAGATCGCCGAAGCCCGCAGGCTCGTCGTCAAAGTCGGTTCGTCGGCGCTGACGACCGCCGGCAGCGGCCTGGACGTCAAGCGGCTCGGCGCGCTGGTCGACGCCATCGCGGCGCGCGTGGCCCGCGACTGCCAGATCGTGCTCGTGTCCTCGGGCGCGATCGGCGCGGGGCTGGCGCCGCTGTCGCTGGGCAAGCGCCCGCGTGACCTGGCCACGAAGCAGGCGGCGGCGAGCGTGGGCCAGCTCGCGCTGGCCCACGCGTACGCGGAGTCGTTCGGCCGGTACTCGCTCACCGTCGGCCAGGTCCTGCTGACGTCCGACGACGTGGTGCGCCGCGCGCACTACCGCAACGCGCAGCGCACGTTCTCCCGGCTGCTCGCGCTCGGCGCCGTGCCCGTGGTGAACGAGAACGACACCGTAGCCACACAGGAAATCCGCTTCGGCGACAACGACCGCCTCGCGGCCCTCGTCGCCCATCTCATCGGCGCCGACGCGCTGATCCTGCTGTCTGATGTGGACGGTCTCTACGACGGCGACCCCCGCGACGGCGCCACCCGCAAGATCGCCGAGGTGATCAGCGAGTCCGATGTGGAGGGCATCTCCGTCGGCATGTCGTCCTCGGGCCTGGGCACGGGCGGCATGGTCTCGAAGCTCGCGGCCGCCCGCACGGCCGCAGGCGCCGGCATCCCTGTGCTGCTCGCCGCCGCGGTCGACGCCGCGGGCGCCCTCGGCGCGGCCGACGTCGGCACAGTCTTCGCCCCGGCCGACACCCGCCTGTCCGCGCGCCGTTTCTGGCTCGGTTACGCCGCCGACTCGTCCGGCCGCCTCCGGCTCGACGACGGTGCCGTGGCCGCGATCGTGCGCCGCCGTTCGCTGCTGGCGGCCGGCATCACCGGCGTGATCGGCAAGTTCGAGGCGGGCGACGTCGTGGACCTCGTCGACGCCAAGGACGTCCCGGTCGCGCGTGGCGTGGTGGCGTTCGACGCGAGCGAGCTGCCGGACCTGATCGGCCGGTCGAGCCACGAGGTTCCCGTGGAGCACCGCCGTGAGGTCGTCCACGCGGACGATCTCGTGCCGCTGCGTCGTTGATTTCCGCGCCCCGGTGTCACCGCGTTTTCCGGCGGCACCGGGCCGCCCTCAGCCGTTCGTCTTCGCCAGCCCGTCGGGCGTGTCGCGATCTCCCGCCACCGCCGTGCGCGGCACGGCGGCTTCGCGCCGGGCGAGGTCGGCTTCGCTGAGCGACACGTCCGCGGCGGCGGCGTTCTCGTCGAGGTACTTCCGGCGTTTGGTGCCCGGGATCGGCACGACGTCGTGGCTCATCACCCAGGCCAGCGCGACCTGGCCGGGCGTCACGCCCTTCTCCTCGGCGAGCTCGCGAACCCGGTCCACCAGCACGAGGTTGGCCGCGATGTTCTCCGGCGAGAACCGCGGGAGCCCGCGCCGCGCGTCGCCGGGGGCGAGGTCGTCGACGCTACGGATCGTGCCGGACAGGAAGCCGCGGCCGAGCGGGGAGAAGGCGACGAAGCCGATGCCCAGCTCGTCGACGACGGCCTTCACACCGTTGGTCAGGGCCTCCTGGCTGAACAGGGAGAACTCCGACTGCAGCGCGGTGATCGGGTGCACCGCGTGGGCGCGGCGGATCGTCGCCGGCGCCGCCTCGGACAGCCCGAGGTAGCGCACCTTGCCCTCCTGCACGAGCGCGGCCATGCCGCCGACGGTGTCCTCGATCGGCGTCGCCGGGTCGACCCGGTGCAGGTACAGCAGGTCGATGCGGTCGGTCCCGAGGTGGCGAAGGGAGCGTTCGACGGCCTTGCGGGCGTACCGGGGGCTCCCGTTCGGGCCGTGGAAGGTGCCGTCGTCGTCGATCTCGGTGGCGAACTTGGTCGCGAGCACGAGCTCGTCGCGCCGGTGCCCGAGGGCGCGGTGGATCAGCTTCTCGTTCTCGAACGGGCCGTACGCCTCCGCGGTGTCGATCAGCGTGATCCCGAGGTCGGCGGCGTGGCGGAGCGTGGCGATCGACTCCTCGTCGTCGCGCTCCCCGTAGAACGCGCTCATCCCCATCGCGCCGAACCCCTCGGCCGAGACTTCCAGACCGCCGAGTTTCCTCATCCGCATGGGCTTCGCTCCTGTTCGCTCACTGTCCTCAATGTACGGTCCGGTCACTGCGCGCGCAGCCGCTCGATGATCACGGCCAGCTCCCGCGGCAGGTCGCCGGGGCGCCGGGAGGTGACGATGTGGCCGTCGGTGACCACCGGCTCGTCGACGTAGGTCCCGCCGGCTTCGGCGATGTCGCTCTCGACGTGGTGGAAGCCCGTCATGGCGCGGCCGTCCGCCAGGCCCGCCTTGGCGAGGACCCGCGGGCCGTGGCACACCGAGCCGATCGGCTTGTCGCGCTCCGCGAAGGTGCGCACGAACGCCACGGCGGCGTCGTTCGCCACGAGTTCCTCGGGCGCGAGCCCGCCGGGCACGTACAGCGCGTCGTACGCCTTCGGGTCGGCGTCGGCGAGGGGGAGCGTGTCCTGCAGGGTGGTGCCGCGGTAGCCGGTGAGCAGACCGCCGGCCGGGGTGATCACGTCGACGTCGTAGCCCTCCTCGACGAAGCGGTAGTAGGGGTAGAAGAACTCGACGTCCTCGACCTGGTCGGCGGTCAGGATCGCGACCCGGCCTGTTTTTCGCTGCGCCATCGGAACGGGCTTGCGGTTGTCGACTCCGGGAACGGCCGTCTCACGCGTGGTCATGTCTGAACTCCAAAACGAACGAACTGGATGGTTCGGTATCGACTATAGCACCGAAAGAACCAGATGGTTCGGAACGCTCTATGCTGGCGGGATGCCACGCGACGCGACGGAGACCAAACGCCGGGTCCTGGAGGCCGCCTACCGCGAGTTCGCCGCGTACGGCCTGGCCGGCGCCCGGGTCGACCGCATCGCCGCGAACGCCGAGGCCAACAAACGCGCCATCTACGACTACTTCGGCTCCAAGGAGGAACTGTTCGACACCGTCGTCGTCGAACGGCTCCTGACGGGCATGGAAACCGTCCCCGAAACCTGGGACGACCTGGCCCGCTTCGCCGGCGCGGTGTTCGACTACTACGCCTCCGACCCCGACCGCGCCCGCCTCACCCTCTGGCGGCAGCTGGAACGCCCGGAACCCACCACCCGCGAACTGGAGTCCTTCGGCGCCAAACTCGCCGAGATGCGCGCTGCCCGCCCCACCGACGAGGCCATCGACACCGCCGACCTCTACGCCCTCATCTGGGCCCTCCACCACACGGCGATCCTGTACCCCAGCGCCCTGCGCCCGGGCTCCACCACGGACCACGCGCGGCTGCGCTCCGCCGTCGTGGCCGCGGTGGGCCGCCTGAGCCTGCCCTGGCGCGACCCCCTGGCCTGACGGCACTGCTTCGGGCGGCCGACGTCGGTGCAGGGCCTCGCCGGTCTCCGGCGCTCGGTCGGCGGCCGCACGCCACGGTGGGCGGGCTGAGTATTGGCGCGGGCCGCCGGGCTGGCGGCGCTGCTCCGGCTGGTCGACGTTCGGCGAGGTTCGCCATGCAGATGGCCTTCTCGTTTGCGTGGCTGGGGCCGATGGTGCCGAGCTTGGGTGGCTGTCATGGCCGTGGTGGGCCGCTGAGGGTTGGCGCGAGATGCGAGCCGACGGCGCCAGTCGGGTCGCATCGGCGGGCGTTCGCGCGAGGGTCTTTTCAAATGGCCGAGCTTCCCCGTTGGCTGCCGACGATCTCCGGTGCGAGTAGGCGTGGCACGGGCCGCCGCGGGCAGCTTGGCTGAGCGTGCCATGGCGGGGGAGTCAGAACTGACGGCGTCAGTCGATGCGGTCAGCGGGTGTGGGCGGCGCGCCGGGCTGGGCGGGCCCGTTGCGTTGCGGGGTCTCCGGCGCTGCGCAGGTGTGGCTCCGGCCCGCTGCTGGCCGGGCGAGCATGCCGCGGGAGCTCGCCCATCGGCGAACTGGGCGCGCCGCTCTCGGAGGTCGAGTGCGGCGACTGTCCGGCGGCCGAAACCCGTGTCACAGCGGGACTTGAGCCGGGATCACGGCCCAAGTCCCGCGGGGGCGTCAGAGCGTGATCAAGCGCGCGCCGCCGTCGGTTTCCAGGACGGTGCCGGTCGTGGTCGGGTTGGTGGCGGCGAAGACCACGGCGTCGGCGACGTCGTCGGCGGACGCGACCTGCCGGGTGGGCAGGGCGGAGGCGACCTGCGCGAAGTAGGCCGCGCGTTGGTCGGCTGGGAAGGAGCTCCACCAAGCCGTGTCGACCACGCCGGGTGAAACGGCGTTGACGCGGATCGGTGCCAGTTCCGCGGCCAGGGGTTTGATCGCGGCCTCCAGTGCGCCGTTGATCGCCGCCAGGCCGGTCGTGCCCGGCATGCCGGTGCGGGCGCTGATGGCGGTGACCAGGGTGATCGACCCCGTCGGCGCGAGTCTCGGCAGTACGGCCTGGATGGTGGTGAGGTGCGCCCAGAACTTCGCGTCGAAGGCGCGCCGCAGCATGCCCAGGTCGAGGTCCGCGATCGGGCCCAGTCCTTCGCTGCCGCTGAGGCTGACGACGAGGGCGTCGTTCTGCCCGATCGTCTCGGCGAGCGTGGCCATGGCGGCCGCGTCGCCGCCGTCGGCCTGGTGGCCGGTGAGGCCGGGGTCGCCGGCCGCCAGGTCGTCGAGCCGCTCTTTGCCGCGGCCGGTGACGTGGACGTCGAACCCGCGTGCGTGCAGCTTGCGCGCGGTCGCGAGCCCGATGCCCGAAGTGCCCCCAGCGACGAGGGCCTTGTGGATGCTCATGTGATCTCCTATTTCGAACCGTGACGTCTCGTCTCGAATTACGCTACCATCGGTTCCCGTGACCGACCAGCCCCTCGGCAGCCGCCCCGGCCGCAAGCGCAGCGCCGCCAGCCGCGACGCGATCCTCGTTGCGACCTTGGAACTCATCGCGGAAGTCGGGTACGCCGGCCTGACCATCGAAGGCATCGCGGCGCGCTCCGGCTCGGGCAAGCAGACCGTCTACCGGTGGTGGCCGTCCAAAGCGGACGTGCTCATGGAGGCGCTCGCGACCAAGGCCGACCTGATCGTGCCGGTGCCCGACCACGGTGACCTCGCGGCGGATCTGAGCGAGTTCCTGCGTGACACGTTCGCGCTCGGCGGCAAGCAGACCGTCGCCGACACGCTGCGCGCGCTGATGGCGCAGGCGCAGGTTGACCCCGCGTTCGGCGACCGCTTCCGCGAAGACTTCCTGCTGCGCCGCCGCGAGGTGCTGGGCCGGATCGTCGACCGCGCGGCCGAGCGGGGCGAGCTCCCCGCCGGTGTCTCCCGCGAAACCTTGATCGACGTCGTGTTCGGCACCCTCTGGTACCGCCTGCTCGCCACTCGCACGGCGGTGGGCCCCGAGCTGGCCGACGAGCTGGTGGCCCTGATCGTCAGGGCTTGAGCGCCCGCACGATCCGGGCCAGCTGCTCCGCGTAGCCCTCGGCGAACTCCGCCGAGCCCGGGTCCTGGCCGGTGAGCGCGCGGGCCACGCGCGGGAATGCCAGCGACGCGCTGGCCGCGGCCATCAGCACGAGCATGAGCGCCGCCGGATCGACGTCGGCCGGGAAGTCGCCGGCCTCCTGGCGTGCGCGGACGTAGCCGAGCTGGCGCTGCAGGAACTCGCGCTGGGCTTCGACGCCGACCGCGTCCGGCTCGCCGTCGGTGAGGTTCTCCCAGAGGAACAGGCGGCCGAGGTCGGCGTCGGCGAGACCCGAGCGCACGAACTCGGCGGCGACGTCCGCGAGCTCGCGATCCGGCGCGGTGATCGTGGTGAAGCCGTCGAACACCGGGCGGTTCAGCTCGGTGTAGAGGCCTTCCTTGCCGCCGAAGTAGTACGAGATCAGCTGCTTGTTCACGCCCGCCCGTGCGGCGATCTCGCCCACGCGCGCCGCGGCGTAGCCCTTGCTGCCGAACTCCGCTTTGGCCGCCTCGAGGATGCGCGCCTTCGTGCGCTCGGGGTCGCGCTGACGTTCGCGCGGCGCACGGCGGGGGCTGTTCTCGGGCACGGGATCAGCCTAGTCGATGACTCAATCATCTCCACGGTTGACTTAATCATCCATGCGGATAATTATGGAGTGATCCGAGAGGGGAAGACCATGAACTTGCGAGTTGCCGTCGTCGGCGGCGGGACGGGTGGCCTGTGCCTGGCCCACGGCCTGGTGCGGGCCGGCGTCGAGGTGGCCGTGTACGAACGCAGCCGCACGCGGACCGAGCGGCTGCAGGGTTACCGCGTGCACATCGATCCGCACGGGGCGGCCGCGTTGCACGAGTGCCTGCCGCCCGTCGCGTGGCAGAGATTCCTTGCGGCGACGGGGGAAAGCGCCCACGAGTTCGCCTTCGTCACGGAGCAGCTGCGCGAGCTCGCGGTGATGCGCGAACCCGCCGCCGCGGATCCGGCCGCCGCGCACCACTCCGTGAGCCGGATCTCGCTGCACCAGGTGCTGTCGACCGGACTCGACGGAATCCTGTGGCACGACAAGGAGTTCGTGCGGTACGAGACCGGGCCTAAGGCCGTGACGCTGCACTTCGCCGACGGCACCACGGCCGAGGCCGACCTGGTGATCGGCGCGGACGGCGCGAGCTCGCACGTCCGCGCTCAGCTCCTGCCGCACGCGCGACGCGTGGACACCGGCATCGTCACGATCGTCGGCAAGACCCCGGTTTCCGAGGCGGCAGAACGGTTCAAGGCCGGACCGGTCTACGTCGTGGGGCCGCCCGGGTGCGGCATGTTCACGGCGCCGCACCTGTTCCCCGAGGTCGCGGTCAACGACGAGACGGCCGAGGTGGACCCCGTGCTGTTCGACAACACCGGCAGCTACGTGATGTGGGCGTACGGCTTCCGCCGTCTGTCCACATCGGACGAAAGCTTGCGCGACACGGCGCTGTCGGCGATCCGCGGCTGGCATCCCGACCTGGTCCGCCTGGTCGAGAACTCACCCGACGCGTCCGTGAGCCGGCTGCCGATCCTCACGTCGCTGCCGGTCAAGCCGTGGGAGCCGGGCCCGGTGACGTTGCTCGGCGACGCGGTGCACAGCATGACGCCGTTCCGCGGCATCGGGGCCAACACGGCGTTGCGTGACGCGCAGTTGTTGTGCCGCAAGCTTTCCGCGGGTGATGACGTGCGCGTGGCCGTGGGGGAGTACGAGCGCGAGATGCGGAAGTACGGGTTCAAGGCGGTGCGCACGTCGGCCCGCAGTGCCGAGCAGTTCGTGTCGGAGAGCCGGCTCGGCCGCGTGGCGACGCGGGGGATGTTCCGCGCGCTGGGTGCGGTGGCGAAGCTGCGGGGTTGAGGCCGGGTGCCCCGACCCCGCCGTCGGTCAGAGCCGGCGCGGTGCTTCGATGCCGAGCAGTTCCAGGCCGAGCACGAGCGTGCGCGACGTGAGCGTGGCCAGCTGGACCCGCGACGCCCGCAGCTCCGGCGTCTCCGCGGTGAGGACCGGGCACTGCTCGTAGAAGCGGGAGAAGGTCACGGCCGTCTCGTAGAGGTACGTACACAGCTTGTGCGGCGCGTACGCGCTGGTCGCCGAGCGGAGGGCTTCGCCGAAGCGCAGCAGCGTGAGGGCGAGGGCGCGTTCGGCCGGCTCGGCCAGGGTCACCGGCGCGGCCACGCTCTGGTCACCGGCCTTCGCGAGGATCGACTCGATCCGTGCGTGCGCGTACTGCAGGTAGACCGACGTATTGCCGTCCTTGGCCAGCATGCGGTCCCAGTCGAAGACGTAGTCGCGCTCGCGGTCGCCGGAGAGGTCGGCGTACTTCACCGCGCCGATGCCGACGGCGCGCGCCACCTCGCGCTGTTCGGCCTCGCTGAGCTCACTGCGTTCGGCGACGACGCCGGCGGCCTGCGCGACGGCCTCGGCCAGCAGGTCGGCGAGCTTGATCGTCTCGCCGGCGCGCGTGCGCATCACCTTGCCGTCTGCGCCGAGCACGGAGCCGAAGCCGATGTGCTCGGCGTGCACGCCGTCGAGCCAGCCTGCGGCGCGGCAGACGGCGAAGAGCATCGCGAAGTGCTGCGCCTGCGGCGTGCCGACGACGTAGAGCAGGTCGGTGGCGCCGCGTTCGGTGGTCCAGTACTTCGCGGTGGCGAGGTCGGTGGCCGCGTAGCCGTAGCCGCCGTCGCGCTTGCGCACGATCAGCGGCAGCCGGTCGCCTTCGCGGTTGTGGAAGCCTTCGGGGAACACGCAGACGGCGCCGTCGCTGAGCTCGGTGAGCCCGTCGGCCTCCAGCTCGTCGACGACCTTGGCGAGGTAGGGGTTGTAGAAGCTCTCGCCGTAGATGTCTTCGTCGGTGAGCGTGATGCCGAGCAGGTGGTAGACCTCGTTGAAGTGGCGGGTGGACTCGTCGACGAGCCCCTGCCACGTGGCGAGCGTCTCGGCGTCGCCGCTCTGCAGTTTCACGACGCGCTCGCGCGAGCGCGTGGCGAACGCTTCGTCGGAGTCGAACTTCCGGCGCGCGGCCTGGTAGAACTCGTTGAGGTCGCCGATGCCGCTGGGCCCGGCGGGCGGTTCGTCGAGCAGGTGCTCGATGAGCATGCCGAAGGGGGTGCCCCAGTCGCCGAGGTGGTTGTGGGGCAGCACTTCGTGGCCGGCGAAGCGCAGCAGCCGCACGATCGCGTCGCCGATCACCGACGAACGCAGGTGCCCGACGTGCATTTCCTTCGCGACGTTCGGGCTGCTGTAGTCGAGCGCGATGCGCTTTCGGTGCGTGGCGGGCTCGACGCCGAGTCGTGGGTCATCGCTGAGCGCGTCGACGCCGGCTTCGAGCCATTCGCGGCGGAGCACGAAGTTGAGGAAGCCGGGGCCGGCGATCTCGGGCGGCTCGGCGAGGTCGGTGATCTCGAGGTGTTCGACGATGGCGGCGGCGACCTCGCGCGGCGGGCGGCCGAGGCGTTTGCCCAGGCTCATCGCGAGGTTGCACTGGTAGTCGACGCCGTCGCGGGTCGAGACGGCGATGAGCGCGTCGGCCGGGGCGATGTCGACGTCGAGCGCGCGGTGGAGGGCGTCCACCACGCGTCGGGCGAGTTCCTCACTAACCTCGGGCTTGCGCACGGTGTCCCTCCTTCTTCGCGTAGCCGGTTCGCCGCAGCGTAGCGACTCGGCCGGAGCGCGCTCGAAGGGATTACCGCAGTTCGCTGCCCTTCGTCTCGGGCAGGCGCAGCACCACGAGGAACGCGATGGCCGCGGCGACCGCGACGTACCAGAAGAACGCCGTGGCCGCGCCGGCCGCGGACAGCGCGCTGAGCACGAGCGGCGCGGTCCCGCCGAACAGCGCGACGGTGAGGTTGTACCAAGCCCCGATGCCCAGCCCGCGCAGCTCGGTGGGGAACAGCTCGCTCATGATCGCGGGCGCCAGCGACGTCATCGCTGTGTACAGGCCCAGGCCCACGCAGAACACCACGAGCAGCCCGCCGAGCCCGGGCCGCACGAGGAAAGACAGCGGCACGATCACCAGCGCCGTCGCGCCCGACCACACGAGCAGCTGCGGCCGGCGCCCGACGCGGTCGGCGAGTGCGCCCATCGGGTACTGCAGCGCCACGAACAAGGCGGTGGCGATCGAGAGCGCGAGGAACACGTCGACGTCGCTCGCCCCGCGCGTCTTCACGGCGAAGGAGGTGAGGGCGCTGAAGAAGGTGTAGTAGCAAAGCGTGGACAGCATCGTGAAGCCCACGAGCTGCCCGACGGCCTTGGGGTGGTGCGTCAGCGTGGTCAGCAACGGCCGCTCGACGCGCCGGGCCTGCTCCTTTTTCTGTTCGAACAGCTCGGTTTCCGCGAGGCTGCGCCGCAACCAGAGGCCCACGAGACCCAGCACCCCGCCCAGCAGGAACGGGATCCGCCAGCCGAACGACGCGAGCTGCGCCTTGTCCATCGTCCGCGCCAGCACGAACCCCAGCACGGTCGCGACCAGCACCGCCGATCCGGTCGAGATGTAGAAGAACGACGAATACCGCCCGCGCCTCTTCGCCGGCGCGATCTCCCCGAGGTACGCCGACGCGTTCGACACCTCACCACCCAGCGACAGCCCCTGCGCGACCCTCGCGACCAGCAACAGCACCGGCGCCAGCCACCCCACCTGCGCGAACGTCGGCAACACGCCGATCGCCACCGACCCGCCCGCCATGAGCGCGATGGTCAGGATCATCGCCGGCTTGCGCCCGTGCACGTCCGCGAACCGCCCGAGCAGCACCCCGCCCAGCGGCCGGAAGAAGAACGCCAGCGCGTAGGTGGCGAACGTGTTGATCAACGCCAGCGCATCGTTGCCGGAAGGGAAGAACGCGCCCGCGAAGTAGATGCTGAACGTCGCGTAGATCGTCCAGTCGAACCACTCCAGCGCATTCCCGGCACTGGCGGCGAACAACTTCCGCACCGGCAACCGGTGCCTCGTCGCGACTTCCGCCGTCGATCCGCCCATCGCGACCTCCACGTCCCGCTCGGGTGGAACGGCACTGTGCCAGAAATGCCCGGAGATCGGTAGTTCTTCACCGACCGGAAGTGGGTTTGGTTGGTGGCTTCGGCGGTCTGGACCCCTGCGCGGGTGGGGTGGCGACGGTTCGTGTCACCGCCGTCGCCCAGTTCGTTGCGCGTGCTCCGAGCCAGTCGGCGCCGCGAGGCAGCGGACCATGTCGTGCGGTCGCAACGGAGTCGCCACGGTTGCCGTTGGCGGTGGCCGAGCGACTGTCGACCCCGGGCAGGCCGGGGCCGTGCGCACGGCCGCCGTTGCGGGTGGGGTGGCGGGGCCGCGTGTCGCGGTCCGCGGGTGGTTCGGCGGGTCGTGCGGCGGGGTCAGGAGGTGCTGGCCAGACCGAAGGGCAACACCGCCTTCGCGCCCGCTTTGCGGAGGAGGCGGGACGCCAGGGTCATGGTCCAGCCGGTGTCGATGACGTCGTCCACGAGGAGGATGGGGCCGGGGGTCTCGGCGACGCGGGTGGCGACGTCGGCGGGCAGGGAGAGGCGCTGCCAGAGGTCGGCGAGGCGCTGGGCGCTGTTGGCCTGGCGCGGGGGCGGGCCGGCGGAGTCGAGCGTGCCCAGGTGTTCCAGCCGGCCGATGGTGGCGAGCCGCTCCGCGAGGTTGGCGACCAGGACCGGCCGCGTTGCCGACGGCACGGCCACGACGGCCGTCGGGCGTTCGGCCCAGGGCCAGGCCGCCAGGACCTTCACGCAGGCCTGGAACACCGACTCCGGGACCACGTCGTCCACCGCGCCCGGGCCGACGAGTTCGCGCAGCCGCGAGCCCCAGCCGACGTCGGTGAGGCGGCCCAGCACCTGGCCCGGCTCGGCCTGCTCGGTGGCGGCGATGCGGCCCGACAACGGCACGTCGAGACCCTTCATCCCGCTGGGCCACTGCTTGCGCGGCGCCACCTCGACGCCCGGCCGGTCGAGCCGCTCGCGCGTGGCGCCCACGACCTCGTCCGACACCGCCGTGTCCCAGTGCTGCCCGGTGCAGTTGTCGCAGCGGCCGCACGGCGCCGCGTCCGGGTCGTCGAGCTGACGGCGCAGGTACTCCATGCGGCAGCCGGGCGTGGAGAGATAGCCGAGCATCGCCGACTGCTCAGCCTCGCGCGCTTTCGCGACCCGGGCGTAGCGGTCGCGGTCGTACTGCCACTCCTGGCCCGTGCTCTCCCAGCCGCCGCGCACGCGCCGGACCGCGCCGTCGACGTCGAGGACCTTCAGCACCATCTCCAGCCGCGAGCGCGACAGCTCCACGGTCGGCTCCAGCGCGGCAGTCGACAGTGGACGGTCGGCGTACGCGAGCGAGTTCAGCACCTGCGACACCCGCAGCTCGTCGGGGAACGCCAGCGAGCCGAAGTACGCCCAGATCGCCTTGTCCTCGCGGCCCGGAAGCAGCACGACCTCCGCGCGCTCCACACCGCGGCCCGCGCGCCCGACCTGCTGGTAGTACGCGATCGGCGACGACGGCGCACCCAGGTGCACCACGAACCCGAGGTCCGGCTTGTCGAACCCCATCCCGAGCGCCGACGTGGCCACGAGCGCCTTGACCCGGTTGGCCAGCAGGTCGTCTTCCGCGGCCTGGCGGTCGGCCGGGTCGGTCTTGCCCGTGTACGCCGCCACCGGGTAGCCGCGCTCGCCGAGCAGCGCCGCGACGTCGTGGGCCGCCGCGACCGTGAGGGTGTAGATGATGCCGGACCCCGGCAGCTCGGCCAGGTGCTCGGCGAGCCAGGCCAGGCGCGCCTGGTCCGTCGGCAGTTCGGCCACGGCCAGCCGCAGGCTCTCGCGGTCGAGCGGACCGCGCAGCACGAGCGTGTCGCCGCCGGTGCCGATGCCCAGCTGGTCGGCGACGTCGGTGGCCACGCGGTCGTTGGCCGTCGCCGTGGTGGCCAGCACCGGCACGCCGTCGGGCAGGTCGCCCAGCAGTGTGCGCAGCCGGCGGTAGTCGGGCCGGAAGTCGTGGCCCCAGTCGGAGATGCAGTGCGCCTCGTCGACCACGAGCAGCCCGGCGCTTGCGGTGAGCTTCGGCAGCACGGCGTCGCGGAAATCGGGGTTGTTGAGCCGTTCGGGGCTCACCAGGAGCACGTCGACGTCGCCGGCGACCACCGCCGCCTGCACCTGGTCCCACTCCTGCGCGTTGGCCGAGTTGATGGTGGCCGCGTGGATCCCGGCACGCGCGGCCGCCGAGATCTGGTTGCGCATGAGCGCGAGCAGGGGCGAGACGATGACGGTCGGGCCGGCGCCCTGCTCCCGGAGCAGGGCTGTGGCCAGGAAGTACACGGCCGACTTGCCCCACCCGGTGCGCTGCACGACGAGCGCGCGCCGGTGGTGGGCGACGAGGGCCTCGATCGCCGTCCACTGGTCTTCGCGCAGGGTCGCGGTTTCGCCGGCGAGCGACCGCAGCAGGGTCTCGGCACGCTCGCGAAGGGCTTCGGTGGTGTCCACGTCCCCGGTCTACCCCATGCGACCGACAGAACGGGAGCCGGACGCGGCACGAACGGACCGTTCGCGACCGAATACCCGCAGTTATGTGACTCACATCACAATCAAGACTCGCGTAAGGCGCCCCGGGTTCCTGGCTCTCCTCGGACAACCGGTGCCTCTCGGGGGAGGTGACCGGTCGCCCGGCGATGCCCCCTTGACCGCCGGAGCGTGGCGCGCGGGCTCGGCCTCCTCCTGGGGAGCGGGCAGGCCGGGTTCGCGCGTTAGCGACATCGCAGGCCGAACGGGGAGCCCTCGCGCGCCCGCGCGTATAGGCTCACCGGCTATGTCACCACGCCGGATCGGGGTCATGGGCGGCACGTTCGACCCCGTGCACCACGGTCACCTCGTCGCGGCCAGCGAGGTCCAGTCGCGCTTCGCGCTGGACGAGGTCATCTTCGTCCCGACCGGGCAGCCGTGGCAGAAGTCCGAGCGCGTCGTGACCCGGGCCGAGGACCGCTACCTGATGACGGTGATCGCCACCGCGTCCAACCCGGTGTTCTCCGTGAGCCGCGTCGACATCGACCGCGGCGGCCAGACCTACACCGTCGACACGCTGCGGGACCTGCACGAGGAGTACCCGGACGACCAGCTGTTCTTCATCACGGGCGCCGACGCGCTGGAGCAGATCCTCACCTGGCACAAGGCCGACGAGCTGTTCGACTTCGCGCACTTCATCGGCGTCACGCGGCCCGGCTACCGACTCAACTCCCACCACCTGCCGAGCGGCAAGGTCAGCCTCGTCGAGGTCACGGCGATGGCGATCTCGTCCACCGCGTGCCGCGAACGGGTGGAGCGCGGCGAGCCCGTCTGGTACCTCGTGCCCGACGGCGTGGTCCGCTACATCGCCAAGAAGGACCTGTACCGCAAAGACCGAGGTGAGTGACCGGGTACCCTCGTCCGGGCGTACCCCGAACCCTGAAGGAGCACTGTGGCAGCGACGTCCGAGGCACGAGAGCTGGCCGTCGCGGCCGCGCACGCGGCAGCCGACAAGCTGGCCAGCGACGTGGTCGTGCTGGACGTGTCCGACCAGCTCGTGATCACCGACGCGTTCGTGATCGCGTCCGCGCCCAACGAGCGGCAGGTCGGTGCGATCGTCGACAACGTCGAGGAGAAGCTGCGCATCGGCGGGCACAAGCCGGTCCGCCGTGAAGGGGCCCGCGAGGGCCGCTGGGTGCTGCTGGACTACGTCGACGTCGTCGTCCACGTGCAGCACCAGGAAGAGCGCTCGTTCTACGGCCTGGAGCGGCTGTGGAAGGACTGCCCGCGCATCGAGGTCGAAGGGCTCGAGCCCGCCGCCGCGGCCGATCGCGACGCCGCCGCGGACAGCGCGGACGGTCTGGACGCGTGAGCCTGAAGCGGCTGCTGCTCTGGCGGCACGGCGAGACGGACTACAACGCCGCCGGCCGCATGCAGGGCCACCTCGACTCCGCGCTGACCCCGGTCGGCTGGAACCAGGCGCGCTTCGCCGTACCCGCGCTCGCGCGGTTCTCACCCGACCTCGTGATCGCGTCGGATCTGCACCGCGCCACCGACACGGCCACGGTGCTCACCGAAGCGATCGGCGTGCCGTTGCGCATCGACAAGCGCCTGCGCGAGACGCACCTGGGCGAGTGGCAGGGCATGACCGGCCCCGAGGTCGACGCCGCGTATCCCGGAGAGCGCGACAAGTGGCGCACCGACGCGGCGTGGGCGCCTCCGGGCGGGGAGTCCCGAGTGGACGTCGCCGGCCGCGCGGGCGAGGTCGTGAACGACCTGCTGCAGCCCAATTCCGACGCCGGCGAGTCGGTGCTGCTCGCGTCGCACGGCGGCCTGATCGTGGCGCTCACGGCGAAGCTGCTCGGCCTGCCGATCGAGATCTGGCCCTCGCTCGGCGGGATCATGAACTGCCACTGGGTGGAGCTCGGCCGCCGCGACGACGCCTGGCGGCTGTATGCCTACAACGCGGGGATCACCGGCTGATCGATGGGCCCGCACCTGCTCGTCTTCGGTGATTCGCTGAGCTTTCACGGACCGGTCGGTCCCTGTGCCGCCGACGAACCACGCCTGTGGCCCAACGTCGCGGCCACCGCGCTCGACGGGCACGCCGACGTGGTCGCCGGCATCGGCTGGACCGCGCGCGACGTGTGGTGGTCGCTGACCGGAGATCCGCGCGTGTGGGCCGATCTGCACCACGCGGACGCCGTCGTGCTGGCGATCGGCAGCATGGACACGCTCCCGTCGCCGCTGCCGACCTACCTCCGCACCGGCTTGCGTTACCTCCGTCCCGACGGCGTGCGCCGCGTCGTGCGCGGTGCGTATCTGGCCGCGCAGCCGCGGTTGTCCGTCGTGTTGCGGGGCCGGCCGGTGGTGCTGCCCGCGAAGCTGACCGTGCACTACCTGGACCTCGCTGTGGAGGCGTTGCGCGTGCTGAGGCCCGAGCTGCCGATCTTCGGGATGCTGCCGTCGGTGCACCGCGCCGACGCGTACGGCCGCGTCCACACCGCCCGTCCCGCCGCGGCCGCCGCGATGGCCGAGTGGGGCGTGCGCCTGGACGTGCCGCTGCTCGATCTCCCCGCTGTCGTGGGTGATCACGTGCTCGGCGGCGAGGGCAACCCCGACGGCATGCACTGGGGCTGGGCGGGCCACGAAGCAGTCGGCACGGCCATGGCGAAGCTGATGACACCGGCTTTGCGCCCCGGCCACGTAGGCTGACGGCGTGTCGGTCGCCGTGGTCACGGACTCCACCGCCCACTTGCCGGAGGGCTTCGCCGACCGGCACTCGGTGCGTGTGGTGCCTCTGCACGTCCTCGTGGACGGCGCCGTCTCCTACGACGGCACCGAGATGGGCCCGGCCGCCCTCGCGGAAGCGCTGGGGGAGCGCAAAATCGTCACCACGTCACGGCCCACGCCCGCCGAGTTCGCGACCGTCTTCCGGGCCGCGCTCGACGACGGCGCCGAGTCCGTGGTCTCGGTGCACTTGTCCAAAGAGCTCTCCGGCACGTGGGAAGCCGCCGTGCTCGCCGCGCAGGAGGTCGGTCCCGACCTCGTGCGCGTGGTCGACTCGCGCACCACGGCCATGGGGCTCGGGTTCGCCGCGTTGCACGCCGCGATCGCCGCCACCGCGGGAAAGTCGGCGGTCGACGTCGAGGCGGCCGCGGTCGACGCCGCCGGGCGCTCGTCCACGCTCTTCGTGGTCGAGACCCTCGAGCACCTGCGCCGAGGTGGCCGGATCGGGCCCGCCGCGGCGCTGCTGGGCACGGCGCTCGCGGTGAAGCCGGTGTTGCACATGTCCGAAGGCCGCATCCTTCCGCTGGAAAAGGTCCGGACCATGAACCGGGCCATGGCACGGCTGGTCGAGCTGGCCGTGGCGGCGGCCGGCGAAGGCCCGGTCGAGCTCGCCGTGCACCACCTCGCCTCGCCGGAACGAGCCGTCGAGCTGGCCAACCGCCTGGAGGAAGCCGTGCCCGGCTGCGCAGGCGGCTGCGTGGTCTCGGAGCTGGGTGCCGTGATCGGCGCGCACACCGGACCGGGCGTGCTCGGCGTGGTCGTGCAGCGCGAGCGGTGATCCTCCTTGGCCGGTAAGGGTTTCAGCCCTTACCGGTGGTGAAGCCCGCGAGGAACAGCTCCAGCCACCGCGCCCGCACTGCCGGCTCGACGTCCGTCGGCGCCGTGAGGATGAGCAGGTAGAAGTCGTCGGCCGTCACGTCGTCGCGCAGCTTGCCGTCGCGCTGGGCGGCCTCGATCATCCGAGTCGTGGCCGCGCGGCTGCGGCTTTCCTGCTCGGGCGTGAGGTATTCCGCCCCCACGTTCTGCGCCGCGGCCTTCACCGCCCGGTCCGCGGCCGCCGCCTCGACGATGTGGCTGACCAGCGCCGAGATCTCGCCCATCGCGTCGGCCCCGCCGGCCACCCGTTGCGCCGCCGCCTCGATCGCCTCGGTGATCAGCTGGCTGTGCTCGCCGATCACCGCCGTGACGAGGTCGGTTTTCGTCGGGAAGTGCCGGTACAACGTGCCGACGGCGACCCCCGCGGCCTCGGCGATCGTGTCCATCGGGACGTCGGGGCCGAGCCGGGTGATCTGCTCCCGCGCCGCGTCGAGGATCTTCGTGCGGTTGCGCACCGCGTCGGCGCGCAGCGGGCGGGACGGCTCCATCGGTTCTCCGGGGTCAGCTCGCGAGCGCCCTCGTGATCAGGGTGTCGAAAGCGCGGTCGGGCAGGGCGCGGCGCAGGAAAATCAAGGGCTTCGCGCCGAAACCCGCAGCGTAACGTGTGCGCGGGCGCCGGGCGGTCGCAGCCTTGGCGACGGTCTTCGCGATCACGGACGGCTGGGACATCATCCGCGCGTTGATGCCCGAGTTCATGCCCTTCGCCAGCTTCCCGGCCAGGTCCGAATACGCGCCCTTGCCCGAGACCTCCGTCATGTGGTCCACGGCGATACCGCCCCACTCCGTCGCGATCCCACCGGGCTCGACCACGACCACGTCGATCCCGAACGGCCGCACCTCCATCCGCAGCGAGTCGGAGAACCCCTCCAACGCGAACTTGGTGCCGTGGTACCAGGCGCCCAGCGGGGTGTAGATCTTGCCGCCCATCGAGGAGATGTTCACGATCCGGCCCGAGCGTTGCGCCCGCATCACCGGCAGCACGAGCTGGATCAGCCGCGCGGCCCCGAAGACGTTCACCTCGAACTGGTAGCGGGCCTCCGACAAGGGCACGTCTTCGACGGCGCCATACGAGCCGTAGCCGGCGTTGTTCACCAGCAGATCGATCCGGCCGGACTCCGCGACGATCGCCGCCACGGCCTTCTCCACCGACTCCTCGTCCGTCACGTCCAGCGCGAGCGTCCGCACCCCACGTTCGGCGAGGTCCGCCATCCGCTCCACCCGCCGCGCGGCGCCGTAGACCGTGTAGCCACGCTCCAGCAGCTCCCGCGCGGTGGACTCTCCGATACCCGACGACGCGCCCGTGACCAGGGCGACCTTGGGGGCCATGACCAACACCTCCTGAAAGTGAACCAGGACTCAGGTTTATCATGAGTCACCGTTCACTTTCAACCGGGCGGATTTCACCGGGGTCGTTCTCGGCGGGGTCTCCGTCGACGGCGGCGAACGAGTGGTGCTCGTGCGTCACCACCCAGCGGCCCTGGTCCTTGCGCAGGCCGATGGTCAACCGCAGGTGGTGGTCCGGTGGATCGGCGGGGGTGCCGCAGCGCAGGAGTGCCCAGGCGAACGCCACGTCGTCACCAGCGGTCACGTCGAGCTCCAGGATGGTGAACGTCGCGCCTTCCGCCTGCCAGGCGAAAAACGGCGGCCAGGTCTCGCGGTACGCGTCGATCCCGCGGACGCCTTCGTGGGGCGGCGGGACGTCGAACATCACGATGCCGTCGGAGTGGCCGGTGAGGACGCCGTCGAGATCTCCCGTGTGGACGGCGGTGGCCCAGTTTTCGATCAGGGTGCGGATCTCGGTTTCGTTCGTCACGGTGGGGCCCTTCCCGGTGAGCGCCGTCGAGAGCGGCGATGGGCGACAGCATCGCACCGAGGGCGGACCGGAACGGGCGTTCCGCCGCCGCGGAGGCCGAGTTGTCCACAAGGGGGCAGTTATCCACAGGTCGCCGGATTCGGGCTGGTGGCCGATGTCGATCAGCGCCTAGCGTCGCACGTGTGTTCGAGCAGACCGCCCGTGATCCGGGCACTCCCGTGAACGCCAGGCTCGCCTGGCTGGCCGACCAGCTGGCGGCGGGCCCCCGCACCGTCGGGCCCGGCGGCCGGCTGGTCCGGCGCTGGCTGCCCGGTGGTGCCGACCCGGCCCACCCCGGTCTGCCCGGCGTGCTGAAAAGCCCGCGTGTCCTCGTCGGACTGGGGCTGGTGGTCGTGGCCGTGCTGATCGCCGCGGGGTTCGCGGTGTTCAGCGGGTCGCCCGCGACGGAGGTGGCGCCGTCGCTGCCGAGTGCGAAGGCGCACCCTTCCGTCGCGGCACCGGCGTCCTCGACCTCGGCGAAGCTGGTGATCAGCGTGATCGGCCACGTCCGCGCGCCCGGCCTCGTCACCGTTCCGGCCGGCTCACGCGTGGCCGACGCGGTGCGGGCCGCCGGTGGCGCGGACCCCGGCACCGATCTCTCCAGCCTGAACCTCGCCCGCAAGCTCACCGACGGCGAGCAGCTCGCGGTCGGCATCACGGTCGCGTCCTCGGCCCCGGCCGGCGCCGGCGCGGCTCCGGGCAAGCTCGACCTCAACTCGGCCACGCCTGAGCAGCTCGACACCCTGCCCGGCGTCGGCGAGGTCACCGCCGGCCGCATCATCGACTGGCGCACCCAGCACGGCGGCTTCTCCAGCGTCGAACAACTTCGCGACGTCGAAGGCATCGGCGAAAGCAAGTTCGAGAAATTGCGCGAGCAGGTGACGGTCGGATGATGTTCGTCCAGCAGGACGCCGCGCCGTCGTGGCGTGACCACGACCTCCGGCTCGTTCCGGCGGCACTGGCGGCGTGGGGTGGCACCCTGGCGGGCCTGCGGCTCGGGTGGTGGGCGGCCGAGGTTTTCGGAGTGGTGGCGGCGGTTTTGTCGGCCGTGCTGCTCGCGCGGCGGCGTGGGCGGTGGCTCGGCGCGGCCGGCGCGCTGCTGGTGCTGGGGCTCGTCGTGGCGCTGCCGACGGCGTGGCGCATCAGGGGAGCGGAGCAGGACCCGCTCGGCCAAGCCGCGGCGCACGGGGTGACCGCCACGGTCCGTGTCGAGGTCACCGAGCGACCGCGGCCGATCCACAGCGCCGGCTACGCCGATCAGCAGGCGGGCACGCGGTCGGTGGCCATCGACGCCCGGGTGGAATCGGCCACTGTGGACGGTCGGCCGGTGGTGTCCACCGGCCGGGTCCTGCTGCTCGCGCCGGTGGCCGGGTGGGGCGCTCTCCTGCCGGGCCAGGAGGTCACGGCGGCGGGCCGCCTGGCGCCGGCGCGCGGGGGTGAGCTGACGGCCGCGGTCGTCTACCTGCAGGGCGCTCCGGTCGGGGTCACGCGGGCGCCGTGGTGGCAGCGGGCGGCCGCGGCGTTGCGGGTGGGGCTGCACGAGCTGTGCGCGGTGCTGCCGGAAGAGCCGGCGGGGCTGCTGCCCGGACTGGTTCTGGGTGACACGAGTGCGTTGCCGGAGCAGGTCGAGCAGGAGTTCACGGAGTCGGGGCTCACGCACTTGATGGCTGTCAGCGGGGGAAATCTCGCGATTCTGTGCGGCTCGGTGTTGCTGTTGTGCCGGTTGCTGCGCATCGGGCCGCGGGTGTCGGCCGTCGCGGCGGGGTTGTGCCTGGGTGGCTTCCTGATTCTCGTCGGTCCGGCGCCGAGCGTGCTGCGGGCGGGAGTGATGGGCGGGGTGGCGCTGCTGGCGCTGGCTTTGGGCCGGCGTGGCTCCGCGTTGCCGGCGCTGGCGTTCTCGGTGTGCGTGCTCGTCGCGTGGGATCCGGTGATGGCGGCGGACTTCGGGTTCGCGCTGTCGGTGTTCGCGACGGCGGGGCTGGTGCTGCTGGCGCCGAGGTGGGCGGATTCGCTGGTGCGCCGGGGGATTCCGCCGGGGTACGCGGAAGGGATCGCGGTGCCGCTGGCGGCGTTCGTGGTCACCGCGCCGGTGATCGCGGGCATGGCGGGCACGGTGAGCCTCGTCTCGGTGGTGACCAACGTGCTGGCGGCGCCCGTCGTCGCGCCGGTCACGGTGCTCGGGGTGCTGGCCACGGTGGTCGGGCCGTGGTGGCCCGGGGCCGGGCACGTGCTGGTGCACCTGGCCGATCCGGAGGCGCGCTGGCTGATCACCGTCGCCCGGCACGGCGCCCGGGCGCCGGGTGCGGTGCTCACGTGGCCGGGTGGCTGGTGGGGCGGGGTGTGCGCGGCCGGGGTGCTGGTCGTGGTGGTGGTCGCGTTCCGGTTCCGGCGCGCGCGGCTGGTGGTGGCGATGGGACTGGTGGCGGTGCTGCTGATCGTGGTGCCACCACGGGTGCTTTCGCCCGGCTGGCCGCCGAAGGGCTGGGCGATGGTGGAGTGCGACGTCGGCCAGGGCGACGCCGTGGTGCTGGCCACGGCGGAGGCCGGGCGGGCGGTGGTCGTGGACACCGGGCCGGAGCCGGGGCCGGTGGACGAGTGCCTGCGGCGGCTCGGCGTGGATCGGATCCCGCTGCTGGTGCTCAGCCACCTGCACGCCGACCACATCGGCGGGCTGTCGTCGGTGTTCGACGGCCGCGCCGTGGGGGCGATCGCCGTCGGGCCCGGGCGCGCGCCGGCGTGGGCGTGGCAGCAGGTGTCGCAGGAGGCGGCGACGCACCACGTTCCGTTGCTGGAGCTGAGCGACGGGCAGCGGCTCGACTGGCCGGGGCTGTCGCTCGACGTGCTCGGGCCGCGCTACGTCACGGCGCGGGCGGCCGCTCTGCAGGACGGCACGATGATCAACAACAGTTCCGTGGTGCTGCGCGCGACCACGGCGGCCGGGAGGGTGCTGCTGACCGGAGACGTGGAGCTGGCCGCGCAGGCCGACCTGCTGGCCGAGGGAGTGGACCTGCACGCCGACGTGCTGAAAGTTCCGCACCACGGCAGCAGGTACTCGTTGCCCCAGTTCCTCGAGGCGGTGGGCGCGCGGGCGGCGATGATCAGCGTGGGTGCGGGCAACAGCTACGGGCACCCGGCGAAGTCCACAGTGGACGTGCTGGGCACGTTGGGTGTACTGGTGACGCGGACCGATGTGGACGGTGACACGGCCGTGCTGCCCGGTGCCGGCGGGCCGGCGGTGGCGCGCCGGGGTGAGCCGCGCGGGCCGCCCCGCTAGGGGTGCGGCCCGCGGGCCCGGTCAGCTCAGAGGCCGAGGGCCTTGCTCACGGCCTCGGCCGACGGGGGCACGGTCGCCTTCGGGCCGATGCGGCCTTCGAGGGCGTCGAGCGTCTTGAGGCCGTCGCCGGTGATGAGCAGCACGGTGTCGGCCTCGGGGTCGAGCTTGCCGGTCTCGATGAGCTTCTTCGCCGTCGCGACGGTGACGCCGCCGGCAGTCTCGGTGAAGATGCCTTCGGTGCGCGCGAGCAGCCGGATGCCCTCCACGACCTCCTCGTCGCTCACGTCCTCGATCGCACCGCCGGTGCGGTTGACGACGTCGAGCACGTAGGGGCCGTCGGCGGGGTTGCCGATCGCGAGCGAACGGGCGATGGTGTCGGGCTTCACGGGCTGGACCACGTCGTGTCCGGCGCGGAAGGCGGCCGAGACGGGGGAGCAGCCGGTGGCCTGCGCACCGAACACCTTGTAGGGGCTGGCTTCCACGAGACCGAGCTGGCCGAGCTCGCGGAAACCCTTGTCCACCTTGGTCAGCTGCGAGCCCGAGGCGATCGGCACCACGATCTGCTCCGGCAGGCGCCAGCCGAGCTGCTCGGCGACCTCGTAGCCGAGCGTCTTGGAGCCTTCGGAGTAGTAGGGGCGCACGTTGACGTTGACGAACGCCCACGTCGGGTGCTCGCCGGCGAGCTCGGTGGCGAGGCGGTTGACGTCGTCGTAGTTGCCGTCGACGGCGATCAGGTCACCGTCGTAGACGGCGGTGGTGAGGATCTTGGCGCGCTCGAGCGACTTCGGGATCAGCACGACCGACCGCCAGCCGGCGCGGGCCGCGGCGGCGGCCGTCGCGTTGGCCAGGTTGCCGGTCGAGGGACACGCGAGGACCTCGAAGCCGAACTCGCGGGCCGCGGCCAGCGCGACGGCGACCACGCGGTCCTTGAAGGAGTGCGTGGGGTTGCCGGTGTCGTCCTTGACCCACAGGGACTTCAGGCCCAGGGCCTTGGCGAGGCGGTCGGCCTTCACCAGACGGGTGGCGCCGGGTTCGGTGTTCGGGATCTCCTCGACGGTCGAGGGGACGGGAAGGAGCTTCTTGTAGCGCCAGATGTTCTTGGGGCCGGCCTCGATGTCTTCGCGGCGCACGCGGCCGAAGTCGTAGGCGACCTCGAGCGGCGAGAAGTCCTCCGCGGACACGAACTCCGGGGCGAGCGGCTGCCGGTGGCCCTCTTCCTTCGACACCAGTTCGACGGCCGGACCGAGGTCCAGGGTCTTCTTGGTGGAGGTCGTGCCGAGGGTAACGGTCATCGCGAGGTTCCTTTCCTCATCTGCCCCGCAAACGCGGGCCGGAATTGGCACCGTGGTCGTCAGCTATCCCGCAAATTCGGGAAGACAGGCTGTACGCCGGTTGCCGGGGCTTCGTCGGGCCGTTCCCTCTGCCCCTCTGGATGAGCGGTGTTCAGTTGTCGGCGCGCCGCGGTGTTTCCGGTGGAGCTGTGTTTCCGGCGGAGCGGGGCGCTGCCTCGGGTACACCGTACGACATGGCGATCACCTCGTGCCACGGTGGCGGCGCACATCACCGGAGCGGGCGCGGGGCCGGGCGGGTGAGAGGATGGCGGGGTGACCACCGCACCCGCGCCGCTCCACCTCGTCCTCGGTGAGGAAGAACTGCTCATCGAGCGGGCTGTCCGCGCGTCGCTGGACGCCGCGCGGGCCATCGACTCCACGGCCGAGATGACGCGCAACCGGGTGTCCGAACTCACACCGCCCGTGCTCGCCGAGCTGGTGAGTCCTTCGCTGTTCAGCGAGGGGCGGGTCATCGTGCTCGACTCCGCGCACGACATCTCGCAGGAGCTGGCGGACGCGGTGATGGCGTACCTCAAGGCGCCCGCCGACGGGATCGTGCTCGTGGTCGTGCACAACGGCGGCGGGCGCAGCAAGGCGGCCAAGGCGCTGCCCGCGGCGCTGAAAAAGGCGGGCGCGGAGATCACCGAGTGCCCGAAGCTGACGAAGCCGGCCGAGCGCGAGTCGTTCGTGCGCAACGAGGTGCGCCGCGTCGGCGGCAAGATCGACGCCGCGGGCGTGATGGCGCTGATGGACACCGTCGGCTCCGACCTGCGTGAGCTGTCCTCCGCGGCGACGCAGCTCGTCGCCGACACCGGTGGCGTGGTCGACGAGCAGGCCGTGCGCCGCTACCACACCGGCCGCGCCGACGTGACCGGCTTCGCCGTCGCGGAGAAGGCCGTGGGCGGCGACCGCGCGGCGGCCCTGGAGTCGCTGCGCTGGGCCATGCAGCTGGGCGTGCCGCACGTCCTGGTCGCCGACGCCCTCGCCGACGCCGTGCGCACGATCGCCCGCGTGTCCGCCGCCGGCCGCGGCAACCCGAACCAGATGGCCGGCGAGCTGGGCATGCCGCCGTGGAAGATCCGCAAGGCGCAGGGCCAGTCCCGCGGCTGGGGCCAGGACGGCCTCGCCACCGCCATGCGCGTGGTCGCCCGCCTGAACGCCGAGGTCAAAGGCGTGGCAGCCGACGCGGACTACGCCCTGGAACGCGCGGTCGTCGAGGTCGTCGCCGCCAAGGGCGAACGCTGACCCTGCTCGCCTCGGCAGGCCCCGAATCGCCGAACGGTGAGGCTGAACCCGTCGCTCCGAAACGGGCAACGCGCCGGACCGGTACGCAGCCGTGAGGGCGCGCCAGTCCAGGCAACTGTGTGCGTCGAGAACGGTCGAGAACACACGAAAAAGCCCGGCGACCAGGCGGTCACCGGGCTCTTTCAGGTCTGGCAGGGTGTCGCTGCGATCAGCTCAGAGCTGGTTCGCGCGCTTCGCGAGAGCCGACTTCTTGTTGGCGGCCTGGTTGGCGTGGATGACGCCCTTGGTGACGGCCTTGTCGAGCTTGCGGGCGGCGTCGCGCTGGAGTTCGAGGGCCTTGGTCTTGTCGCCGGAGTCGGCGGCCTCACGGAACTTGCGGATCGCGGTCTTCACCGAGGAGCGGATGGCCAGGTTGCGCTGGCGGGCCTTCTCGTTGGTGGTGATGCGCTTGATCTGGGACTTGATGTTGGCCATGAAGGCGTCCTGCTTTCGTCTCTGTGAAGGTCGCTGCCGCGTCGAAGTGGCTCCGGGCGCCTGGCGTCAAGACAGGCGCGGCCGGGTTTCCTCCCTGACGGAATGCCGCACGGCAACGACGGGAAAGCCTAACAGGCCTGCTCGCGGCCCCCTCGGGCGGCCTGCAGTGATCGGTTCGGCTACCGTGGAGACGGTAGTGCCTAGGGTTCGCCACCGGTCCGCACGACGCGACCCACCACAACCAGGGCCGGCGGGACAGGTCCGAGCGGCACCATCGGCGCGGCCCGACGCCCGCCGTTCATCTGACGGGACAAAAGCCTGGAGGACCCGGCCTTCCGCGTGCGCGGAAGACCCGAAGGGGTCCGGTGAACACCACAGCTCTGTCGTTCGTCCTCATCGCCGCCGTCGTGCACGCGGGGTGGAACCTCGCGGCCAAGCGCGTCACCTTCGGCGGGCCGCGGTTCGTGTGGCTGTACTACACGGTCTCCGCTGTGGTGTTGCTCCCCGTGACAGTCATCGCACTGCTGGTCGAACCCGAGCGTCCACAGTGGACGTGGCTGCTCGCCGCCGTGGTCACGGCCGTGCTGCACGTGTCGTACGGCACGGTGCTGCAGCGCGGGTACGCCGTGGGCGACCTGTCGATCGTCTACCCGCTCGCGCGCGGCACGGGGCCGCTGCTGTCGGTGCTGGCGGCGGTGCTCGTGCTGCACGAGCACCCCGGCGTGCTGGGCCTGATCGGGGCGTTCCTCGTGGTGGCGGGCGTGCTCGTGATCAGCCTCGGCGGCAGCCAGGCCGACGTCAAAGCGCGCCGCGCCGGCGTGTTCTACGGCGTACTCACCGGGGCGACCATCGCGGCCTACACGCTGTGGGACGCCCACTCCGTGACGACGCTCGCCGTACCGCCGCTCGTGTACTTCGGCGGCGGCGCGCTGGTGCAGAGCGTGCTGCTGGCGCCCGCGGCCCTGCGTGACCGGGCCGAGGTCGGGAAGCTGTGGCGCGAGCACCGCAAGGAGACGCTGATCGTCGGGCTCGCCTCGCCCGCGGCGTACCTGCTGGTGCTGTACGCGCTGCGGATGGCCCCGGTCAGCCTGGTCGCGCCGGCGCGGGAGCTGTCGATCGTGCTGGGCGGGCTCGCGGCGTGGTTCGTTCTCGGTGAGCGGAACGCGGCACGCCGGCTGGTGGGCTCGGTGGTGGTGCTGGCCGGGATCGTCGCGATTGCGGTGGCCTGAGCCACTCGGGTAGGCAGGACGCATGGACGTACTGAGCAGCCGGGTGCTGATCCACCCGCGCGACCTGGAGGCCTCGACCGCGTTCTACCGGGACACGCTCGGGCTGGCGATCCAGCGCGAGTTCCCCGGTGGCACGGTCTTCTTCGCGGGCGGCGGTTCGATCGAGGTCGTCGGCAGCAACGACGCGACGCCTTCGGCGGCCGTCGACCTGTGGCTGCAGGTGCGTGATCTGCCGGCGACGCTCGAGGAGCTGGCCGGGCGCGGCGTCACGCCGGTCCGCGGGGCGCAGCGCGAGCCGTGGGGGCTCGACGAGGCCTGGATCACCGATCCGGACGGCCTGCGCATCGTCCTGGTGCAGGTTCCGCCCGACCACCCGCTGCGCAGCGACCTCCGCTAGGGCTTGCGGGCCCGCAGCTGCGCCGCCAGGGCCGCGAAGCCCGGGGGCTCCCACGTCCACGTCTGCAGGTCGGTGAAGCCCGCTGCGGTGACCTCGGCGGCCAGGTCGTGGCGGGGGACCGGCAGCCACTTCTCGTGCGCGGACAGCAGCAGCCGGCCGCCGGGGCGCAGCACGCGGAACAGCTCGGCGAAGCCGGCCGTGCGGTCGTCCCAGAGCTGGACGTTGTTCACGCTCAGGACCACGTCCACGGACCCGGGAGCGCAGCCGGTGCGCGCCGCCGTTCCGTCACGCAGCGTCACGCGGTCTCCGCAGCGTTCGCGGCACAGGGCGCGCATCTCGGCCGACGGCTCGACGCCGACGACCTCGCTCGCCAGGCGGCTCGCCGCGTCGAGGCCGACGCCCGGGCCGGGGCCCACGACCAGCACGGTTTCGTCGGGTTCCAGCCGCGCCAGGTCGACGAGCCGGTGCTCGGTGGCGGCGTTGCCGCGGGACATCAGCCGGCCGCCGACGCGGCCCAGCAGGCCGCTGGGGTGCCCGAACGCGCGGTCCAGCGCGGTGTCGAACGTCCCCGGGGGAGGGTGTGGAGTGCTCATCCTTCGAGGTCACCACGAGCCCGGCGCGCTCGCATCGGGGATGACCCCCAACCGCACCCGGAGGTCCATGGGACGATAGGAAGCGGCCACCCCCGACCTTTCCCGAGGACCACACGAGTGACAGCGCCCAAGACGTTCGCCGACACCACCTTCACGCCGCCGGAACTGATCCGCAACTTCTGCATCATCGCCCACATCGACCACGGCAAGTCGACGCTGGCGGACCGCATGCTGCAGCTCACCGGCGTCGTCGAGGAACGGGCGATGCGCGCGCAGTACCTCGACCGGATGGACATCGAGCGTGAGCGCGGCATCACGATCAAGGCCCAGAACGTCCGCCTGCCCTGGCAGGTCCAGGGCCAGGACCACGTGCTGCACATGATCGACACGCCCGGCCACGTGGACTTCACCTACGAGGTCTCGCGCGCCCTGGAGGCGTGCGAAGGCGCGATCCTGCTGGTCGACGCCGCGCAGGGCATCGAGGCGCAGACGCTGGCCAACCTGTACCTGGCGCTGGAGAACAACCTCCAGATCATCCCGGTGCTCAACAAGATCGACCTGCCCTCGGCCGACCCGGACAAGTACGCGGCCGAGCTCGCGCACATCATCGGCTGCGAGCCCACCGACGTGCTGCGGGTCTCGGCGAAGACGGGCGTCGGCGTCGGCGCGCTGCTCGACGAGGTCGTGCGCCAGGTCCCGGCTCCGGTCGGCGACGCGGACGCCCCGGCGCGCGCGATGATCTTCGACTCGGTCTACGACACCTACCGCGGCGTCGTCACCTACATCCGCGTGGTCGACGGCAAGATCACCCCGCGCGAGAAGATCCGCATGATGTCCACCGGCGCGACCCACGAGCTGCTGGAGGTCGGCATCATCTCGCCGGAGCCCAAGCCCAGCAAGGGCCTCGGTGTCGGCGAGGTGGGTTACCTGATCACCGGCGTGAAGGACGTGCGCCAGTCGAAGGTCGGTGACACCGTCACCTCCGAGCGGCACGGCGCCACCGAGCCGCTGGCCGGCTACCGCGAGCCGAAGCCGATGGTCTACTCGGGCCTGTACCCGGTCGACGGCTCCGACTACCCGGAGCTGCGCGAGGCGCTGGAGAAGCTGCAGCTCAACGACGCGGCGCTCGCCTACGAGCCGGAGACGTCGGTCGCGCTGGGCTTCGGTTTCCGCTGTGGCTTCCTCGGCCTGCTGCACCTGGAGATCACGCGCGACCGCCTGGAGCGCGAGTTCGGCCTCGACCTGATCTCCACCGCGCCCAACGTGGTCTACCGCGTGGTGCTGGAGGACCGCAGCGAGGTCGTGGTCACCAACCCGTCCGACTGGCCGACCGGGCTGAAGATCTCCGAGGTCCACGAGCCGGTGTCGAAGGTGAGCATCCTCGCGCCGAGCGAGTTCGTCGGCACGATCATGGAGCTGTGCCAGAGCAAGCGCGGTGTGCTGCTCGGCATGGACTACCTGTCCGAGGACCGCGTGGAGCTGCGCTACAACATCCCGCTCGCGGAGATCATCTTCGACTTCTTCGACACGCTGAAGTCACGCACCCGCGGGTACGCCTCGCTCGACTACGAAGAGGCGGGCGACCAGGTCGCCGAGCTGGTGAAGGTCGACATCCTGCTGCAGGGCGAGACCGTGGACGCGTTCTCGGCGATCGTGCACAAGGACGCCGCCTACGGCTACGGCAACCGCATGGCCACGCGCCTGCGCGAGCTGATCCCGCGCCAGCAGTTCGAGGTGCCGATCCAGGCGGCCATCGGCTCGCGCATCATCGCGCGCGAGACGATCCGCGCGATCCGCAAGGACGTGCTCGCCAAGTGCTACGGCGGCGACATCTCGCGCAAGCGCAAGCTGCTCGAGAAGCAGAAGGAAGGCAAGAAGCGCATGAAGACCGTGGGCCGGGTCGAGGTCCCGCAGGAGGCCTTCGTCGCGGCTCTGTCCACTGAGGACAGCGGCAAGGCCAAGAAGTAGCCGGCCGGCGAGCCCGCGCCGCACAGCACGGGCTCGCCGTCGGGCTTCAGCGGTTGCCGATGATCCTCTCGGCCGCCACGAACACCGCGACGCGGCGCTCCTCGGCCATCACGCGGTCGTACTCGGCCCAGTCGTCGTGGGTTCCGGTGGCGGCCTTGAAGACGTCGCGCAGCAACGTCGGCAGGCCGGCCGGGTCGAAGGCCGCGTCGGGGTCGTCGGGGCCGATGAGGTGGGTCTTGCCGGTCACCGACACCCAGTCCCAGCCGCGGCGGAACGTGAGGGTCGCGTGGCCGGTGGTGCGCAGCAGCTTGAGCTTGTGGGCCCCGCCCATCGCCACGAGGGCGACGCCGGGTTTGCCGGTCACGGGGTCGTCGAAGACCCCGGCGTTGACGACGGACGAGTGCACCGTCCCGTCGGCGCGGGTGGTCGAGATGGTCGCGAGGCCGTTCTCCTGCAGGGACAACGCGCGGGCGTGCTCCAGATCGGCGGTCATGCCGCACAGTAACGCCGTGGCGGGTGTGCGTCTTCCCGGCTCACCCGCCCGAGCGCGTCACCGGAAGTGACACCCTGGCCGCGTTGCCGGCGGGTCCCGGTGATCATCCGGTCCGGCGCCGGGGACGAGCGACGCCGGCCGGTCGCGAGATCGACTTCGGTGCCAGTGCGGGGAAACTTCCGGCCGGACGGCGCGCCGATCCCGCGTATCGAAGCTCCGCAGCGGGTTACGCGCAGGTCAGGCCGATTCCCGCCCCGAGGCTTCCGGCTTAACGACGGCGTTACGCTTCCGGCCTTCCGGACAAACGGCGGCGAGCGCACGCTTCCTGCATGAAGCAGGCCAGGATCGATCCGCGGACCAAGCGTCGTCTGAGCGCCGCCCGCCGGGTGCGGGATCTGCTCCGGGCGGCCATCGTGCACGAGGAGTTACCCGCCGGGGCGCTGCCCGGCGAAGCCGAGCTCATGTTGTCCTTTTCGGCCAGCCGTCAGGTCATCCGGGACGCGCTGGCCCTCCTGCGCGAGGAAGGACTCGTCAAGCGCGTGCAGGGGACCGGCACGTTCTCCGTCGCGTCCAAGGTGCGCCACGCCTTCAGCCACCTGCACGGCCCCGAACCGGCGCTGGAACGGGTGTCGCACCGGATTCTCGCGATCAGCCAGGAGGTGGCCGCGCCGCGCGTCGCCGATCGGCTGGGACTGCCGGTGGGCGCCGACTGCGGCGTGATCGAGTACCTCGCCGTGCTGGGCACCGAGCCGTATTACGCCTGCACGGCCTACGTGCCCATCCCTCTGCTCGGGGTGGTGCGGCACGGGCGGACCGTGACCGAGTGGTATTCGGTCTACGAGGCGGCCGGGTTCGAGCTCGGCGTGACCGACCAGGCGGTGGAGGCGATCGTCGCCGACGACGAGGCCGCCGCCGTGCTCGACGTGCCGGCGGGCGCACCGCTGATGCTGTTCGAACGGCTCGTCCGCGACCGCCGCGGACGGCCTCTGGAATACGCGTTCGCCAGGGTGCGGGGTGACCGCATCGCGCTGCTGGCCCAACTTCCCCGCAACTGCCGGCAACGACGCCTGCCTCAACTCGCGCAGGAGGCGTGATGCCCGGTTATCTCGGCCGACGGTTGCTGATGACGATCCCGATCCTCATCGGCGTCTCGATCGTCATCTTCATCACCATCAAGATCATCCCCGGCGACCCGGTCGCGTCGATGCTCGGCCCGACCGGCAGCCCGGAGGCCAGGGCCGCCCTGCACGCGCGGCTGGGGCTCGACAACCCGTTGCCAGTGCAGTACTTCTCGTGGCTCGGTCACACCCTCACCGGCGACTTCGGCACCAGCATCACCCGCCACGACGCGGTCGCGCCCATCGTCCTGGACGCGCTGGTGAACACGCTGATCCTCACCGTCGCGGCCGGCGCGCTCGCCATCGTGCTGGGACTGCTCGTCGGCGCGCTGACCGGCCTGCGCCGCAGCGGCATCGCGGCCCGGATCGGCAACGCGTTCGCGCTGTTCTCGATTTCCGTGCCGCAGTACTCCATCGGGCTGCTGCTGATCATCTACCTCGCGTCGAACGCCGGTCTGTTCCCCGTCAGCGGCATGCACAACCCGAACGGCGACGGCGGGTTCGCGGATCTCGTCGACCACCTCATCCTGCCCGCGGTCACCGCGGCGCTGGTTCCCGCGGGGATCATCGCGCGGATGTTCCGCTCGTCCGTGCTCGACGTGATGAGCATGGACTTCGTCGAGGCGCTCACCGCGCGGGGTCTGTCGCGGGCCCGGGTGATGCGCCACGCCTTCCACAACACCGTGCCGTCGCTGCTGACCGTCGCGGGCCTGCAGGTCGGCTACCTGCTCGGCGGTGTCGTGTTCGTCGAGGCGGTGTTCCAGTGGCCCGGCATCGGGCTGCTGGTCTACCAGTCGATCACCCAGCGCGACCTGCCGGTGATCCAGGCGGGCGTGCTGGTCTCCGCGTTCGCGTTCGTGCTGATCAACCTCGTGGTCGACGCACTGCACGGCCTCGTCGACCCGCGCATCCGCACCTGACGGCAGCGTCGCCGGTCCCCGTCCCCACCGACCGAACTCCTCGAGGAGTGTCTTCGATGACCGCACTGACCGAACCGGCACCGGCGACGTCGCTGCCCGATGCCGCACCGGCCGCCGCCCCGGCGCGCCGCCGCCGCAGGATGACCGTGAGCGCCACCGTCGCCGCCGCGGTGGTCCTCCTGATCGTGCTCACCGCCCTCGTCGGACCCCTGCTGGCGGGCGACCCGGTCGCGGGCGACACCGCGCACCGGCTGCTGCCGGCCGGCACCCCCGGCCACCTCCTCGGCACCGACGGCCAGGGCCGCGACGTGCTGGCCCGCCTCGTCGACGGAACCCGCCTGTCGCTGCTGGCCGGCCTGGTCCCGGTGGCGTTCGCCGCGCTCGTCGGCACCGGGCTCGGCGTCACCGCGGGCCTGTCCGGCAAGTGGGGCCAGCGAACGATCATGCGCACGCTGGACGTGTTCTACGCGTTCCCGGCGGTGCTGCTCGCGGTCGCGATCGCCGCCGCGCTCGGGTCCGGGCTGTCCAATGCGATCATCGCGCTCGCGGTGATCCTCGTCCCGCCGGTGGCGCGCGTCGCCGAGACGGAGACGCGGCGACTGGTGGATCTGGACTACATGGAGGCGGCGCGGGCCAGCGGTGCCACCCGCTCGGCCATCGCGCTGCGGCAGGTACTGCCCAACGTCGCCCCGCCGGTGATCGTGTACTGCACCGCGCTGATCGGACTGTCCATTGTGTACGCGGCGGGGCTGAGTTTCCTCGGCCTGGGGATCTCCCCGCCGACTCCGGAGTGGGGTCTCATGGTCAGCGAGCACACGCAGTACATCTACTCCGCGCCGTTCCTGGCCGCGATCCCCGCGCTGGCGATCCTCGTCGCGTCGGTCGCCTTCAACGTCCTCGGCGACGGCCTGCGGGATCTGCTCGACGTGCGAGGGGAGGCGCGGGCATGAACGCGGCCGTGACCCCGCCCCTGGCGGTCGAGGACCTCACCACCACGTTCGTCTCCCGGCACCGCCGGATCGAGGTCGTGCGCGGGGTGTCGTTCACGATCGGCCGCGGCGAGACGATGATGCTGCTCGGCGAGAGCGGCAGCGGCAAGTCCGTGACCGCCCGCTCGATCATGCGGCTCTACGGATCCGGCGCCGAGCTCGGCGGCAGCGTGCGGCTGAGCGGCCGCGAGCTCACCGGGCTCGCGGAGGCGCAGCTGCGCGACGTCCGCGGCGGCCAGATCGCGCTCGTGCCCCAGGACCCCACGGGTGCGCTCGACCCCTTGCGCCGCATCGGCGCGCAGCTGGCCGAGACGCTGGCCGTCCACGGCGTGGAGCGCGTGAAGACCGCGGCGCGGCGGCGGGCCGAGGCGCTGCTGGCGATGGTCGGCATCCCCGACCCGAAACGCGTGGCCGGCAGTTATCCGCACGAGCTGTCCGGCGGCATGCGCCAGCGCGCGGTGATCGCGATCGCGGTGAGCTGCGACCCGCAGGTGCTCATCGCCGACGAGCCCACCACGGCGCTCGACGTGACCGTGCAGGCGCAGATCCTCGAGCTGATCGCCGACCTGCAGCAGCGCCTCGGCATGGCGGTGCTGATGGTCACCCACGACGTCGGCGTCGCCGCGGACTTCGGCGGCCGGGTCGGGGTGATGTATGCGGGCAAGCTCGTGGAGGAAGGGCCGGCGCACGAGGTGCTCTCCGCCCCACGCCACCCGTACACCGCCGGGTTGCTGAACTCGCTGCCCACGCCCGGGGTCGCCCGGGGCACGCTGCACTCGATCGTCGGGGCACCGCCCGCGGTCGGCGCGTTCCCCGGCGGCTGCGCCTTCGCCCCGCGCTGCCCGCAGGCCCGGCGCGCGTGCACCCGAACCGATCCTCCGCTGACCGCGGTGGCCGAGGACCGGTCGGCGGCCTGCCCCGTGGTGAACCCGGAACCGGCGTCGGTGGTGGCGTGATGGCCGACGAGCTGCTGCGGGCCGAGGGCCTGACCAAGATGTTCGGCAACGGGGTGCGGGCCGTCTCCGACGTGTCCCTGACCGTCCACAAGGGAGAGACGCTCGGCGTGGTCGGCGAGTCCGGCTGCGGGAAGTCCACCACCGGGAAGATGCTGCTCGGCCTGCTGTCGCCCGACAGTGGCGCCGTGACCTTCGACGGCGAGCCCTTGGCCGGGCTCAGCCGCTCCCGGATGCGGGCGCTGCGGGCCCGCCTGCAGGTGGTGCCGCAGAACCCGCAGACGTCGCTGAACCCCCGGCTGCGCGTGCGCCAGTCGATCGAGTTCAACCTCCGGGCGCACGGCGTCGAGCGCGGTGCGCGCCTGCCGCGCGTGCTGGAGCTGCTGGAACGGGTGGGGCTCACCGCGGCACAGGCCGAACGCTTCCCCCACGAGCTCTCCGGCGGCCAGCTGCAGCGCGTCGCGATCGCCCGCGCACTGGCCACCGGGCCCGATCTGGTGGTCTGCGACGAAGCGGTGTCCGCTTTGGACAAAAGCGTGCAGGCGCAGGTGCTCAACCTGCTCGCCGACCTGCAGGCCGAGACCGGCGTCGCGTTCCTGTTCATCTCCCACGACCTGGCCGTGGTGGAGCACATCTCCGACCGGGTGGCCGTGATGTACCTCGGCCGGGTCGTGGAACTGGCCCCGGCGCGCGAGCTGTGGGCCACCCCGCGCCACCCGTACACCCAGGCCCTGCTGTCGGCGACCCCGGGACAGGGCCGCGAGCGGATCGTGCTCTCCGGCGACCTGCCCAACCCGGCCGATCCACCGTCCGGCTGCGGGTTCCGCACGCGCTGCCCGGTCGCGGAACCGGCTTGCACGACCGAGTGGCCGGCGCTCGCCGAGGCGGCACCCGGTCACCGGGCCGCCTGCGTCCACGTGAGCCCGGTGCCCGTACCGGGCTGATCCCGCCACCCAGCCAGCCCAGCGGCCGCGCCGGCCGCCGGGCCGACCCCGCACGCCCTCGACCCCCCTGCCGAGAGGAAAACCCTTGTCCCCCAACCGTTACTTCGCGCGGCGGAGAGGCCGGACCGCGCTGCTCGGCGCGTTCGCCGCCGCCGTGTCGCTCCTGCTGTCCGCCTGCGGCGGCAGCGCCACCGCCGGCGGCTCCGGCGGCAACACGCTCACCATCGGCATGACCGCGTCCGACATCCCCGTGCTCGACACCGGCCTCGCGCAGGGCCAGGGCTACGAGGGCCTGCGCTTCGTGGCGAACCAGCTGTTCGACGGGCTGACGAAGTTCGACCTGACCAAAGCCGACCAGATCCCGAAGATCATCCCCGACCTCGCCGAATCGTGGACGCCCAACGCCGACCTGACGAGCTGGACCTTCAAGCTGCGGCCCGGCGTGACCTTCCACGACGGCACCCCGTGGAACGCCGACGCGGCGATCTTCAACCTCGACCGCTACACGAACAAGAACAGCCCGCAGTACTACCAGGAGCTCAACGCCCAGGGCGGGTTGTCGATCGCCGGGATCAAGACCTACCACAAGGTCGACGACCTGACGATCGTGATCGACACCAACGGCCCGTGGGCCTACCTGCCCAGCGATCTCGCGACGGTGTACTTCGCCAGCCCCACGGCGGTGAAGGCCGAGGGCAACCAGGGCTTCGCCGAGAAGCCGGTGGGCACCGGGCCGTTCAAGTTCGACTCGCTCGTGCGGGGCCAGCGCATGGTGATGCTGGCCAACGACAAGTACTGGGCCGGCCGGCCCAAGGTCGACAAGGTCATCCTGCGCCCGATCCCCGACCCGACCGCCCGCGTGGCGGCCCTGCGGTCCGGTGAGGTCAACTGGATCGAGGTGCCGCCGCCGGACGACGTGCCCAACCTGAAGTCGCAGGGCTTCCAGGTGCTGACGAACTCCTACGACCACATCTGGCCGTGGGTCTACAACCTCGCGAAACCGCCGTTCACCAACGTTAAGGTGCGCGAAGCGCTCAACTGGGCCATCAACCGGAAGGCACTGGTCGACAACATCCTCAAGGGCACCGCGGAACCCGCCCTGGGCTACGTGCCCCACGCCAACGCGGCGTACGAGCCCGCCGACGACGCCTACGGCTACGACCCGGCCAAGGCCAAGCAACTGCTCGCCGAAGCCGGCTACGCAGGCGGGTTCACCATGACGCTGTCCTACCCGACCAGCGGCTCCGGCAACATGGTCCCGACCCCGATGAACACCGCGCTGCAGACCGACCTCGCCGCCGTCGGGGTGAAGGTCCAGCTCAAGCCCATCGAGTGGGCGGCCATGCTGACCGACTTCTTCAGCGGCAAGATCCCGGACAACGCCGACGCCCTCAACATCTCGCTGAGCTACCAGCAGGAAGGCTTCTGGCGCAACTGGTTCGGCACCGGTTCGACGGCCAACGCGGGCAAGTACAGCAACCCCCAGGTCGACGCCCTGTTCGCCAAGGCGCGCACGGTGCTCGACGACAAGGCGCGGGCGAGCCTCTACTCGCAGGCCGCGCAGATCCTCGCGAAGGACTCGCCGTGGCTCGTCGTGGTCGACGACCGCAACCCGCGTGTCCTGTCCTCCAGCGTGCACGGCTTCGTGCAGGCGCAGTCCTGGTTCGCCGACCTCACCCAGCTGTCCGTCGGCTGACCGGCCCCACCGAAAGGAGATCGCCATGGCGATGCCTCGCGGCCGCATCCGCGGCTTCGTGCGCAGGCCGACGCCGCAGGAGCTGTCGGAACTCGGCGCGACCGAGCACCTGTCCCTCACCCCGCGGGAAGCCGAGCAGTACGCGCAGATCCTCGACCGGACGTTCGCCGGCGTCGACCGGCTGGACGAACTGCACGCGCCCACCCCGCCGTTGACCTACACCGACCGCGATCCCGGCGGCCCGGTCGACGACACCGAGGACCCGTTCCACGCGTTCATCCGGCGCTGTCACGTGAAAGGCGCGCCGGGCGGGCCGCTCGCGGGACTCACCGTCGGCGTCAAGGACAACCTCGCCGTGGCGGGGGTGCCGGTCACCAACGCTTCACGGACGCTGAGCTACACGCCGACGTCCGACGCGGTCGTGGTGTCCCGGCTGCTCGCCGCGGGCGCCGACGTCACCGGCAAGACGAACCTGGACGACTTCTCCACGTCCGGCACCGGCGAGTCGAGCTGGTACGGCCCGGCCCGCAACGCCGTCGACCCCACCCGGTCGGCCGGCGGCTCGTCGGGCGGCTCGGGATCGGCCGTCCGCTCCGGCGCGGTCGATCTCGCAATCGGCGTCGACGAGGGCGGTTCGGCCCGGATTCCCGCGTCCTTCAACGGGATCGTCAGCATCAAACCGACCCAGGGCCTGGTTCCCTCCCACGGGCTGACGTACATGGACCACACGATCGACGCCGTGTGCCCGATGGCGGGCACGGTGGAGCTGACCGCCCGGATGCTCGACGTGATGAGCGGGCACTCCGACCGCGACCCGCAGTGGGTCCGGGGCACCGCCGAGCCGACGAACGCCGTCGCCGCACTCGGCGAAGGGGTGGCCGGTCTGCGGATCGGTGTGGTGACCGAAGGGCGCGACCCGGCCCTGTGCGAGCCGGGCGTGCTCGCCGCGTTCGAGTCCTCGTGCGCCGCGCTGGAGGCCGCCGGCGCGACCGTGACCCCGGTGTCGATTCCCCTGTGGACGGACGCGTGGGCCATCGAAACCACGCTGCTGATGCATCTGGCGTGGCTCAACGCCCAGTCCGACGGTGCCGGCTACGCGCACCTCGGCGAGGTGGACGTCGAGCGGACGCACGCCTTCGGCCTCGTCCGGCGGCTCGAGGCGGACTCGTTCCCGCCGTTCTTCAAGGTGTGGCTGCTGGGCGGAAGGTACTTGCACGACAAGTACTTCTCCACCTACTTCGCCAAGGCCGCGAACCTGCGGCGGGCCCTGACCGCACAGCTTGATGCGGCATTCACCGGGTTCGACCTGCTGCTCACCCCGACCACACCGCAGGTCGCGCCGGTGCTGCTGGACCGGCCCGCCGAGGACCCGGAGCTGCTCGCCCGCGGCACCACGATGGTCAGCAACACCTGCGTGCTCAACCTCACGGGGCACCCGGCGCTCGCGGTGCCGAGTGGCGTGGACCCGGAAACCTCGATGCCGGCGTCGATCCAGATCATCGCGCCGCGGTGGCAGGACGCGCTGACGTTCCGGGCGGGTGCGGTGGTGGAGGACGCGGCGGGTGTGATGCCGGGCGGGATCACGGCCCAGCCCGCCACCCGGCCCGAACCGCAGCCGGCCGGTTCGCGGTGATCGAAACCGTGCCCGCGCGGGCACCCGTGTCCGGCCCGGTGCCCGGCTCCGGGCCGGACGCTCGCCGCCGGTTCCACCTCGTCGTCGTGGTGGCCGGCGTCGGGTTCGGGCTGACCGCGCCGTTCACGGCGCTGCTCGTGGTGGGGCTCGGCGGCCCGCCGTCGTGGGCGGCCTTCGTGGTCTCCTCGATCGGGCTTTCCCTGCTGCTGGTCGATTTCCTCGGCACCCGGTTCGTGCCGCGGGTGTCCTCGCGCACCGCGCTCACGGTGTCGTTGCTCGTGTTCGGCGTCGGCTGCCTGCTCTCGGCGGCCACCACCAGCTGGGAGGTCGTCGGGCTCGCGCGGGTGCTGCAGGGGTTCGGCACGGCTTTGTTCATGGGCGGCGGGATCGCGCTCGCCGTCCGGCTCGTCGGCGAACGGGTGCGCGGGAGCGCGATCGGCACGTTCAACGCGTTCTGGTTCCTCGGCGTCGCGACCGGTCCGCTCGGCGGTGGCCTGATCGCGGCGGTGGTGCCGGGACCCGACGGGTTGCGGCTGCTGTTCGGCGTGTGCGCGGCGGTGAACCTGGCCGGTGCGGTGGCGGCGTGGTTCCTCGCGCCCCGCTGGGTTTCCGCCGTCCGGCCCCGGCTCGGGCTGCCCGCGGGCCTGGGAGTGCGCGGCCGCCGGATGTGGTCGGTGCTCGTGCTGACCGGGCTCGGGCAGGCGGTGCGGTCCGGGCTCGCGCTGACGCTGGTCCCGTTGCTGGGCGCGCAGCTCGGCATGGGCTGGGTCGCCTTGGGGCTGGCGTTGTTCGCGATGTCGGTCACCGACGTCGGCGCGATGCACTTCGGCGGCCGGTTCGGCGACCGGCACGGGCGGCTGCTCCCGCTGGCGGCCGCGCTGGCGTGGGGCACCGTCGCCGTGCTGGCCCTCGCCACGGTGGTCCGCGGCCCGGTCGCGTTCGCCTTGGGGGCGCTCGCCACCGGCGTCACCGTCGGCACCACGTGGGTCGTCCCGGCCGCGATGACCGTCGATCTCGCCGAGGACCCGGACATCGCGCTCGCCGCGTACCGGATCGCCTGTGACATCGGGATGCTCGCCGGCGGGCTGCTCGCCGGAGTGGGCATCGCCGTCGGCGGCGTGCACACCGCGCTGGCGGCCACGGCCGTCTGCCTCTTCGGCGGTCTCCTGCTCACCCTCACCGTCCGGGAGACGCTGCCCCGCCGTCCCCACCTGTCCGTCGTCAAGGAGGAAACCGTGCCGCTGCCCGCACCCGAGGAGTTCGCCGTGTTCGCCGCGAACTCCGACATCACCCTCACCCCGCAACGCCTCGCGCAGGCCTACGCCACACACACCCACTACCGCGCGGATCTCGAACGCCTGCGGCGACTGCCCCTGCCGTTCACCGAGCCGGTCAGCGAACCGGCCACCGCGCTCGCCTGGATCACCCGGGGAGGCACCGCATGACCGACCTCGCTGATCTCACCGCGACCGAGCTGCTCGCCGCGTTCGCCGCCGGCACCGCGACCCCGAGCGAAGCCGTCGCGGCCTGCCTGGCCCGCATCGAGGCCACCGACCCCGGGCTCAACTCGGTGATCACCCTGCTCGCCGACTCCGCGCGGGCGAAGGCGGCCGAATCGGACGCGCGCTGGCGCGAGGGCACCGCCCGGCCGCTGGAGGGAGTTCCGTACGGGCTCAAGGACATCGTCGCCACGGCCGGGATCAGGACGACCGGCGGCTCGGCGCTGTACCGCGACTACGTGCCGGAGACCGACGCGGTGCTCGCGGCCCGGCTCGCCGACGCCGGCGGGGTGCTGCTCGCCAAGCTCGCCACGTTCGAGTTCGCCTGCGGCGGCGCGGTGAACAAGACGTTCGGCCCCACGCGCAACCCGTGGGACCCGCGGCGCACCACCGGCGGCTCGTCGTCCGGCTCCGGCGCGGCGGTCGCGGCGGGCCAGGTGCCACTGGCGATCGGCACCGACACCGGCGGCTCGATCCGCATCCCGAGCGCGTTCTGCGGGATCACCGGGATCAAGGCGACCTACGGCCGGGTGCCCCGCCACGGCGTGATGGGGCTGTCCTGGACCATGGACCACGCCGGGCCGATGACCCGCAGCGTCGCCGACGCCGCGCTGATGCTCGACGTGATCGCCGGGCCCGATCCGCTCGACCCGACCACCCTGGCCGCGGAGGACAGCCCGTTCAGCGCGGCGGTGGGCCGGGACGTCAGCGGCATGCGGGTGGCGCGGGATCGCGCGTTCCTCGAAGGCGACCTGCACCCCGCGGTCGCCGAGGCGTACGAGTCGGCGCTCGGCGAGCTGACCGGGCTCGGTGTGGAGCTCGTCGACGTGGAGCTGCCGACGTTCGAGCTCGCCGCCGTCGCCGGCTGGTGGATCATCTACGCCGAAATGCTTTCCCTGCACGAAGAGCACGTGTCGGGAATCGAGGACCGCGACGAGATGGGCGCGTCGCTGCTGGGCGCGGCTCCGTTCGTGAGCGCCGCGGACTACCTGCGGGCGCTGCGGCTGCGCCCGGTGTTCCAGCGTGAGCTCGACGCCGCGATGGCCGGCTGCGCGGCGCTCGTGACGCCCGGCCTGAGCGCGCTGCCCCCGTTCATCGCCTCCGCGATGACGTCGGACCTCGGCAACCGCGAGGTGCCGTGGCTCGACGCCGCCTGCCGCACGAGCGTGCCGTTCAACCTCACCGGCTCGCCGGCGCTGGTGCTGCCCTCGGGCGAGATCGGCGGACTGCCGGGGAGCCTGCAGTTCGTCGGCCGCCCGCGCGACGAGGCCACGTTGTTCGCCCTCGGCGGTGCCTACCAGGCCGCCACCACCCACCACCTGCGCCGCCCGGCCCTGCCCGCGGCCGCTTGAGGAGGACGCGATGTACCTGACCATCACCGAAGCCGCCGCGGCACTGCGCGCCGGCGAGACCACGTCGGTGGAGCTCACGACCGCGGCCTACGCGGCCGCCGACGCCCACGACGAGGCACTGGGGGTGTACCTGGCGCGGTTCGACGAGACGGCGCTGGCCGCCGCCGCGAAGGCCGACGCGGAGCTGGCCGGCGGCGTCGACCGCGGCCCGCTGCACGGAATCCCGTTGGGAATCAAGGACATCATCGCCACCGAGGAGGGCGAGACCACCGCGCAGAGCCTCGTGCTCGACCGCGCGTGGGGCGCCGGCGGGGACGCTCCCGTCGTGGCGCGGCTGCGGGCCGCCGGGGCGATCGTCACCGGCAAGACCAGCACCATGGAGTACGCGATCGGCACGCCTGACCCCGACAAGCCGTTCCCGATCCCGCGCAACCCGTGGAACACGGAGCGCTATCCCGGCGGTTCGAGCTCGGGCACCGGGAGCGGGGTGGCGGCCGGGCTGTTCCTCGGCGGACTCGGCACCGACACCGGCGGCAGCATCCGGTACCCCGCGACCAGCTGCGGGATCACGGGTCTCAAACAGACCTTCGGCCGCGTCCCGAAAGCCGGGTGCGTGCCGCTGGGCTACAGCTACGACCACATCGGACCGATGGCGCGCAGCGCCGAAGACTGCGCGGTGATGCTCGCCGTGCTCGCCGGTCACGACAGCAGCGACGCGACGTCGGCCGACCGCCCGGTCGACGACTACACCAGCGGGCTCACCGGCTCACTCGCCGGGCTGCGGATCGGCATCGACCGCCTCCTCGACCGCTCGCCGCTCACCGCGCCGGAACTCGACCCGGCGCTGGACGCGGCCGTCGCCGAGCTCGTCGCGGCCGGGGCCGAGGTCGTCGACGTGCGGCTGCCGCTGTACGACGAGCTCAAGACCGCCACGATGGCCGGGCTCTCGGCCGAGGCGTACGCCTACCACCAGCCGGACCTGCGCTCGCGCTGGACCGACTACGGGGCCGGCACCCGCATGGCGGTCGTCACCGGCGCCCTCGTCAGCGCGGGTGACTACGTCCAGGCCCAGCGCGTCCGGCGCGTCGGACAGCGCCAGGTCGCCGCCCTTTTCGCCGACGTGGACCTCATCCTCACGCCGACGAGCGCGTGCGGCGCCCCCGAGGTGGACAAGCTGACGCTCGACAAGATCGTCGACGCGCTCCACACGCCGTACTGGAACGCGCTCGGCAACCCCGCGATGTCGGTGCCCATGGGTTTCACCGCCGACGGGCTGCCGCTCGGCCTGCAGATCGTCGGCAAGCCGTTCGACGAGGCCACCGTGCTCGCAGCCGGGTACGCCTACCAGCAGCGCACCTCCTGGCACCGCCAGGTTCCCCCGCTGTCGTGAACCCCGTACCAGGAAAGGAAACTCCCGTGACACCCGATCCCGCGACCGTCGTCCCCGCCCTGCTCTCCGCCGCCGGTGTGACGCCGTCGGCCGAGGAAACCGCGCTCCTCATCGCCGGCTACCCGTCGCTCTCCGAAGAGATCGAGAAGCTCTACGCGGTGCCGGAGGCCCGGTACGAGGAGCCGGGCCTGATCTTCCGCGCCGAGCTGTAGGCGTCCTGCTGAGGCGTTCCGCGTGAACGCCTCAGCAGGCCGGCCCTGTCGGATCAGTCCGAAGTGGACTCACGCTGTTCGCCGCGCGCCAGCACGGAGTGGCGGCGGCTGTAACCGAAGTAGACGGCCATCCCGATCACGAACCAGATCGCGAAGCGCAACCACGTCTCCGGCTTCAGGAACGTGATCAGCCAGATCGAGAAGACCACCCCGATGATCGGCACCACCGGCATCCCCGGCGTCCGGAACGTGCGGGGCAGATCGGGGCGCTTGTACCGCAGCACGATCACCGCGATGCACACCACCACGAATGCCAGCAGAATCCCGATGTTGGTGAGCTCGGCGGCCTCGCCGATCGGCAGGAACCCGGCGATGACCGCCGACGCCACGCCGAGGATCCACGTGGTGCGGGTGGGCACCTTGCGCACCGGGTGCGTCTTGCCGAACCACTTCGGCAGCAGGCCGTCGCGGCTCATGGAGTAGCCGACGCGCGTGGCGCCGAGCAGGAAGGTGAACAGCACGGTCAGGATGCCGATGATGGCGCCGACCGCGATCACCGCGCCCAGCCAGCCCAGGCCCACCGACGCGAACGCGCTGGAGAACGCCGCTTCGGGGTCGATGTCCTGGTAGTTCACCATGCCGGTCAGCACGAGGCACGCGAGGACGTAGAGCACCATCGAGATCGCGAGCGAGTACAGGATCGCCTTCGGCATGTGCTTCTGGGAGTCCTTCGACTCCTCGGCCGCGGTGGACATGGCGTCGTAGCCGAAGACCGCGAAGAAGACCGTGGCCGCACCCGTGAACGCGCCGCTGACGCCGAAGGGGAAGAAGTTGGTGTAGTTGCCCGTCTTGATGTGGAAGGCGCCGACCACGATCACCAGCACCACGAGCGCGACCTTCAGGTACACCAGCAGCGTCTCGAACCGCGCCGCGTTTTTCATGCCCTGGTTGAGGATGAACGCGATGAGCAGGCACAGCACCACGGCGAACAGGTTCACCACGTACGAGCCGTGCGCCACGCCCTCGGGCTCCGTGCCCGGCGCGCCCGACATCCACTGCGGCAGCGAGACGTGCAGGAAGCCCAGCAGGTCGTTGAAGTAGCCGGAGATTCCGATGGCGACCACCGCCACGATCGCGGTGTACTCCAGCAGCAGGTCCCACCCGATGAACCAGCCGACGATCTCGCCCAGCACCGCGTAGCCGTAGGTGTAGGCCGAGCCGGCGCGCGGGATCAGCCCGGCGAACTCGGCGTACGAGAACGCCGCCGCCGCGCTCGCGACGCCCGCGATGAGGAACGAGATCAGCACGGCGGGGCCGGCCGTCTGGTTGGCCACCGCGCCCGCCAGCGAGAAGATCCCGGCACCGATGATGCCGCCCACGCCGATCGCCGTCAGCTGGCGCAGCCCCAGCGTGCGTTGCAGGCCGTCACCGCCGCTCTCGATCGTCTCGATCGGTTTGCGCCGGAAGATGCCGGACCCTGTTCCCAGGCTGCGCGGAGCGGACATCGATGTCTCCTCATACGTCGTGAACCGAGCCCGGGTCACGGGCTCTGGCAGCGCACCGTACTAGGCCGTGTCCGCTGTGTCACCGATGTTCCGAAGCGGGCGGGAACTCAGCCCGCCGCGGTGTCCTCCGCGGCCTGGGACGCGGCGCGCGCGGGCCGGGACACGTCGCCGGAGCGGACGGCGCCCGCGGCGAAGAAGGTGAGGAGCTCGGCGATCTCGGGTGGGTCGTCGAGCTGGGGGCAGTGGCCCCAGTCCTCGCGCACCAGGAGGCGGCTGTGCGGCACGAGGGTGTGCAGGCGGCGGCCGGCGGCCGAGGAGACGAGCTTGTCCTTGCCGCAGGCCACGACCAGGAGCGGGACGTGCACGCGGTCGAGCTGGTAGGCGTCGGCGAGCTCGGTGACGAGCTGGCGGGCCTGCTCGAGGCGGGAGGTGGTGGCGCGGTAGTCGGGGAAGAGCGTGGTGAAGCGGCGGACCTGGCCGGCGTCGGCGGTGCCCGCGTCGGCGTACAGCAGGCGGGGGACGACCTGCTCGGCGACCGCGCGGACCAGGAACCCGGGTACCGGCAGCGGGAGCGCGGAGTACAGCCGCAGCGGCAACGGGTTGCGTGCGACCGTGCGGACGAGCCACGAGTCGACGAAGCCGGGCGCGGCGATCGACACGACGCCGACGAGCGGCAGCCGCGGGTTCTGGGCCGCGCGCAGGCCGAGCGTGCCGCCGAGGGAGTTGCCGGCGAGCACCACCGGGCCGAGCACGGCCTGCTCGCGCACGACGGCGGCGGCGAACGCGTCGAGCTGGGGGAGCATGGGGCCCGGGCGCAGGGGCTGGGCGTCGCCGAAACCGGGCAGGTCCACGGCGACGGCCGCGATGCCCGCGGTGGCGAGCTCGGCCAGCACAGGACGCCAGGTGTCGGCGCTGTCGCAGTAGCCGTGGAGCAGCACCAGCCGGGGTGCGCGGGGTTTCCCGGTGCCCCGCTTGCGGGACCGCTTGGGCGCCTCGGCCTCCACCACCGGTGGACCGACTTCGAGCACCCGCGTCCGCACTCCGGCGAAGCGCCGGAAGGAGACCCGGACGGGATCCGGTTCGCTGCTGGGCCGGCCGCCCCGGACAGCGGGTGCGGGCCGCTTCGATGCGGTCATGTCTACAGGTTAACCGTTCAAGGTCGAGTTCTGGTCGAACATCGGGGGTAACAAGCCGATTGCGAACTCGGGGTGTTGACGGTTAACGGAATGCGGCGTACAAGCACCGGCCCGGGCTGATCCGTGACGGAAAAGCCCAGGCCGGAGGGTTTCTGCCGACTCAGCGGGTGAAAACGATCTTGCCCGCGGTCTCGCCGTCGAGCATCGCCCGGAACCCCGCCTCGGCCTCGGCCAGCGGCAGTTCGGTCCCGATCCGGGGCTTGATCCCCTTGAGGTCGAGGTAGCTCAGCATGTCGGCCAGCTCGTCGCGCGTGCCCATGGTCGAGCCGGCGACGCGCAGCTGCAGGAAGAACACCCGCTGCAGGTCGGCCGACGGGTCCGGGCCGCTCGTGGACCCCGACACCACCACGATGCCGCCCGGCTTGAGTGACTTGAGGGTGTGCGCCCAGGTGGCCTTGCCCACGGTCTCGAACACCGCGTCGACCCGCTCGGGAAGCCGCGCGCCGGACTCGAACGTCTGGTGCGCGCCGACGCTTTCGGCAACCGCGCGCTTCTCCTCGCTGCGGCCGGTCACCCACACGCGGAAGCCCGCCGCGCGCCCGAGCGCGATGAGCGCCGTGGACACGCCACCGGACGCGCCCTGCACCAGCATCGTCTGGCCGGGGCGCAGGCCGGACTTCACGAACAGCATCCGGTACGCGGTCAGCCACGCCGTGCCCATCGTCGCGGCTTCGGGGAACGTGAGCCCGGCCGGCTTGGGCACCACGTTGCGCGCGGGCACCACGACCTGCTCGGCGAACGTGCCCTGGTGCTTCTCGGTCAGCAGGGTGCGCTTCGGGTCGAGTGTGTCGTCGCCCTGCCAGCCCGGGGCGTTGACCACGGAGTGGATCACGACCTCGGTGCCGTCGTCGAGCGTGCCGGCGCCGTCGCAGCCCAGGATCATCGGGAACTGGTCGGGCTTGATGCCGACGCCGCGCAGCGTCCACAGGTCGTGCATGTTGAGGCTGGCGGCCTTGACGTGCACCCGGACCCAGCCTTCGGGCACCTCGGGCTCGGGCCGCTCGCCGGCGACGAGAGAGTCGAGCGGGGCCGCGGCGTTGGGTTCCTTCGCGTATACGGCGAACATGGCAGCAACCTACCGCCCCTGGGCGCGCCGACGCAGCCTGGCGCGCGTAGGCTCACACCTGTGTTCAACGGGCTGGCCGACTGGTGGGACGGGGTCGAGCTGTGGCTCGCCCAGGCTTGGTTCCCCGTCCAGTTCGTGCTGGTCATGGTCGTGGTCGTCCCGCTGTGCCTGCTCGCCGCGTGGGTGATCGACAAGCTCGTGGGCCGCTTCGCCCGCTGGTTCGGCCCGGCCCGCGACGACGACAACCCGCCCTCTTAGGCTCACTCACCATGGTCAACCGTAGGCGGATCACCGCCGCACTCGTCGGTCTCCTCGTGCTGGTGCTCGCGGGCTGGCTCGTGAAGGAGAACGTCGGGGACTCGTCCTCGTCGGCCCCCGCCACGCCGAGCAGCTCCGCCCCGGCCGGCGCCTCGGGCGTCGCCGCGAAGCTGCCCGGCAGCGACTCCGGGCTGCCGGTGAAACCGTTGTCCGGCTTGCCCTCGCAGGCGCGCGACACATGGAAGCTGATCCAGGCGGGCGGGCCGTACCCCTATCCGCGCAACGACGACGTCGTGTTCGAGAATCGTGAGAAAGTGCTGCCGCGGAAGCAATCGGGTTACTACCACGAGTTCACGGTGACGACGCCGAAGAGCCCCGACCGCGGCCCGCGCCGCCTGGTGACCGGGCAGGCCAAGGAACTGTTCTACACCGACGACCACTACGCGTCGTTCGTCGTCGTGGACCCGAGCCGGTGACGCCGGCCGACGAGGCGAAGGCCGCCGCGGACGAGGCCTTCGCACGGGGCGCGTACCCGCACCTGGTCAACGGCGGCACCGTGGACAAGGCCTCCACGCTCGACGCGATCGCGAAGGCCATGTCCTTTCCGGACTACTTCGGCCGCAACCTCGACGCGTTGTACGACATGCTCACGGACCTGTCGTGGCTGCCCGCCGGAGAGCACGTGCTGATCTGGCGCGGCTCGGAAGCCTTGCGCCAGGCCGAACCGAAGAACTACCTGGCGATCCGCAGTGTCCTTTCCGACGCCCAGCGCGCGCTCGGCCCGGTCGACGGCAAAGCCGATTCCTGGCAGCTGACGGTCGTTCTCGCCGACTCGTGACCATCCCGATCCCCGCTGGCAGATCGGGGATCGGGACACGGGCCTCAGTTCAGTCTTCGGGGACCCAGTTCGGTTTGCGCTTCTGGGCGAACGCGAGGATGCCTTCCTGACCTTCCTCGCTCGCGAAGAACCCGGCCGACAGCTCGTTCATCGCGGCGAAGCCTTCCGACGGCGTGGCCGGACGCGGCTTGCTCAGCAGGGTTTTGGTCGCTGCCAACGCCTTCGGGCCGCCGAGCGTCAGCGACTTGAGGTACCGCTGCACGGTCTCGTCGAGCTCGGCGGCGGGCACCGCGGCGTTGAGCAAACCGATCTCCACGGCCCGCCGCGCGTCGAACACGTCGCCGGTGAGGAACAGCTCGTGCGCGGCGCGGGGGTTCAGCCGCGGCAGCACCGTCAGCGAGATCACGGCCGGCACCACGCCGATGCGGACCTCGGAGAACGCGAACGTCGCCTCGGGCACCGCGACCGCGATGTCGCACGCGGCGACCATGCCGATGCCGCCGGCACGGGCCGGGCCGGCCAGGCGCGCCACGACCGGCTTCGGGCTGGTCCACAGCCGTTCGAGGATCTTCGGGAACTCGTTCACACCCTGGTCGCCGGCCCCGGCCCCGCGGGCCTCCTTGAGGTCCATGCCGGCGCAGAAGACCGGGCCGGTGTGCGTCAGGAGCACCACCCGCACGGCGTCGTCGGCGACGGCCTTGTCCAGCGACTCGGAGAGCTCGCGGCGCAGCTGCGCGGACAGGGCGTTGCGGTTGTACGGGGAGTCGAGGGTGATCGTGGCGGTGCCGCCCACCACGTCGTAGTGCACCAGTTCGTCAACCATGGCACCACAATCGCACACGGGCCCGCGGGGGAGCCTGTGACGTGCGTCGGGGGCCGCCGGGACGAGGGCGGCCCGGGCCGGGAACGACAATGTGGCGACGCCGCCGGCCACCGTGAGCTTCGGCGCCGTCACGTCGGCGTCCAGGGTCAGGTGCCACCCAAAACGCGTATTGGATTCGGCTTTAGGTGCTGACCTGCGCAGGAGTGTGCTGCTAAAGCGGTATCCGGGTCACGACGTCCGCATAGCGGTGCAGCACGGCGGCGGCCACGCGCGGGTCGGTGCCCAGCGGTTCGGCGAGGAACACGGCGCGGTCGGCCTCACGCGCGTGCACCGCGATGCGGTCGGGCAGCAGTCCGGGCGCGAGGAACCACGACGCGACGACGATCCGCCGCACGCCCCGAGCCCGCAGCCGCGCCACGGCGGCGGGTACGTCGGGCTGCGCCGCGCTCGCGAACGCCTCGGTGACCGGCAGCCCCAGCTCGCCCTCCCAGCGGGCGGCCAGGTCGGCGACGGCGGCGTTGGCCCCGGCGTTCGACGAACCGACGGCGCTGACCACGACCCCGTCGCCCGGGCCCAGGCCGGCGCCGGAGAGCCGGTCGAGTGCGACGCGTTCCAGCATCGGGTCGACGCCCAGCACCTCGGACACCCGCACGTCGAAGCCCGGGCACTCCGCCTTGACCTCGGCGACGAGCGCGGGCAGGTCCACTCGCGCGTGGAACGCACTGCCGAGCAGCAGTGGCACGACGACGGCGGCGCGGTGGCCCTGCGTGTACAGCCGGCGCAGGACGTCGGTGACCCGCGGTTGCGAGAGGTCCAGGAAGGACTCGTAGACCTCGATCCCCGGCGCCTGCGCGCGCACGCGCTCCACGAGCCCCCGCACGGTCGCGGCCGAGCGGGGGTCGCGGCTGCCGTGCGCGACGGGGACGAGGGGAGCCGTCACGGGAACCGTTCGCCGACCAGCCCGGCGGCGAGCGTGTCGCCGTCCTTCGGGTCGATGACGAGGAACGCGCCCGTGCGCGGGCTGTCGGTGTAGTCGTCCACGCCCAGCGGCTCGGCCAGGCGCAGCTCGACGCGGCCGATGTCGTTGAGGTCCAGCGAGTCCGGATCGTCCACGCTGGACAGCGTCTGCTCGTCGAAGCGGGCGGTGAGCTCGGTGACCATGGCCTGGACCGTGCGCGTGCCGTGCTTCACGAGCACGCGCGCGCCCGGCTTGAGCTGCTTCGACGAGAGCCAGCACAGCGTCGCGGTGAGCTCGTCGGTGACGCGGGGCGCGCGATCGGCCACGGCGATGAGGTCGCCGCGGGAGATGTCGAGGTCGTCGGCCAGCAGCAGCGTCACGGACGTGCCGGCGCCCGCCTCGTCCAGCGGTCCGTCGGCGGTGTCGATGCGCTCGACCGTGCTGCGCAGCCCGGCGGGCAGCACCACGATCTCGTCGCCCGGCCGGATGGTGCCGGCGGCGATCTGCCCGGCGTAGCCGCGGTAGTCGAGGTACTCGGGCGTGCGCGGCCGGATCACGTACTGCACGGGGAACCGGAACGCCGCCTCGTGCGGGTCCGGCGCCACGGGCACGGTTTCCAGGTGCTCCAGCAGGGTCGGGCCGTCATACCAGGGGGTGCGCTCGGAGGCGGTGGCGACGTTGTCCCCCTCCAGCGCGGAGACGGGAATGGTGACGACGGTGCCGTGCCCGTAGCCCAGCGATTCGGCGTGGGCGGTGAACTCCTTGGCGATGACGGAGAAGGTCTCTTCGTCGTAGTCGACGAGGTCGATCTTGTTCACCGCCAGTACCAGCCGCGGCACCCCGAGCAGGGCGAGCACGGCGGCGTGGCGGCGGGTCTGCTCCACGACACCCTTGCGCGCGTCGACCAGCAGCACCGCGAGCTGCGCGGTGGACGCGCCGGTCACCGTGTTACGGGTGTACTGCACGTGGCCCGGGGTGTCCGCCAGGACGAACGAGCGCCGTGGGGTGGCGAAGTAGCGGTAGGCGACGTCGATGGTGATGCCCTGCTCCCGCTCCGAGCGCAAACCGTCCACCAGCAGGGACAGGTCCGGAGTGGACAGTCCCTTGTCCACCGACGCGCGGGTGACGGCGTCGAGCTGGTCGGCCAGCACCGACTTCGTGTCGTACAGCAGCCGCCCGACCAGGGTGGACTTGCCGTCGTCGACGCTGCCCGCCGTGGCGAGCCTCAGCAGCGAACTCATCAGAAGTAGCCCTCCCGCTTGCGGTCTTCCATGGCCGCTTCCGACATCCGGTCGTCCGCCCGGGTCGCCCCGCGCTCGGTCAGCCGCGACGCCGACACCTCCGCGATCACGTCCTGCACGGTCACCGCGGTGGACTCGATCGCCCCCGTGCACGAACCGTCGCCGACGGTCCGGTACCGCACCGACAGCTCCCGCACCTGTTCGTCCGGACGGGGGCCGCCCCAGGGACCTTCGGCCAGCCACATGCCGTCGCGCTGGTAGACCTCGCGCTGGTGGGCGTAGTAGATCGACGGGAGCTCGACCTTTTCCCGCGCGATGTAGTTCCACACGTCCGCTTCGGTCCAGTTCGACAACGGGAACACCCGCACCTGCTCGCCCGGGCGGTGACGGCCGTTGTAGAGGTTCCACAGCTCCGGCCGCTGCCGCCGCGGCTCCCACTGCCCGAACGAGTTGCGCAGGCTGAAGATGCGTTCCTTGGCCCGCGCCCGTTCCTCGTCGCGGCGGCCGCCGCCGAACACCGCGTCGAACTTGTTCTCCGCGATCGTGTCCAGCAACGGCGTGGTCTGCAGCGGGTTGCGCAGGCCGTCGGCGCGCTCTTCCAAGCGGCCGTCGTCGATCCAGTCCTGCACCTTCGCCACCACCAGCCGCAGCCCGTATCTCTCGACGACGCGGTCGCGGAACTCGATGACCTCGTCGAAGTTGTGCCCGGTATCCACGTGCAGCAACGGAAACGGCACCGGCGCGGGCCAGAAGGCTTTGATCGCCAGGTGCAGCAGCAGCGTCGAGTCCTTGCCGCCGGAAAAGAGGATCACGGGCCGGTCGAACTCACCCGCCACTTCGCGGAAAATGTGGATGGCTTCGGATTCCAGCGCGACCAGGTTGTCGACCGCGGGTTCCAGAGTGGTCATCGGTCCCTCTGTGTTCGCCATCAGCCGTGCAGTCCGCACTCGGTCTTCGACTGGCCGGCCCAGCGGCCGCTGCGCGGGTCCTGCCCGGCCTCGACCTTCGCCGTGCACGGCGCGCAGCCGATGGACAGATAACCCACTGACACCAACGGGTTCTCGAGCACGCCGTGGTCGCGGATGTAGCCGTTGAACTCGTCGTCGGTCCACGCGGCGAGCGGGTTGACCTTCACGAGGCCGTTGCGCTCGTCCCAGGTGACGATCGGGGTGTTCGCGCGGGTCGGCGCGTCCACGCGGCGCACGCCGGTGACCCACGCCGAGTACTTCGCCAGCGTGTCGCGCAGCGGCACCACCTTGCGCAGGAAGCAGCACTGGTTGGGGTCCCGGGCGAACAGGTCCTTGCCGTACTCGGCGTCCTGCTCGGCCACGCTCTGCGCGGCCTGCGCGTTGACGATCGTCACGTCGGGGTACACCGTCTGCACGGCGTCGCGCGTGCCGATCGTCTCCGGGAAGTGGTAACCGGTCTCGAGGAACAAAACGTCCACATCGGACTTGACCTGGGTCGCCAGGTCGATGAGCACGGCGTCCTGCATGTTCGACGCGACGATGAAGTCGTCGCCGAACTGCTCGACCGTCCAGCGCAGGGCTTCCTCCGCCGTGGCCTGGGCCAGCTCTTTCTCCGCGCGTTCGGCCAGGGTCCGGTAGTCAGCTGTGGCCGTCATCCGAGCGTCTCCTCCGGTAGGGACAGTCCGTGGAACTTCACCGAGAACCCGCGCCGGCAGGCGCCGCAGAGCCAGCCGCCGTCTTCGGCGGGGCGCAGGTCCTCGTCACCGCAGAACGGGCAATAGTAGGGCACCGCTCGTTCTGTCGAGGTCACTGCAGCAGGCTTTCGTCGGCCCGCCCGACCCACTGCGCGAAGCGCTCGCCGGGCTCGCGGCCCTCGAGGTAGGCGCGGACCACGCGCTCGACGTAGTCGACCAGCTCGTCGGCGACGACCTTGTGCCCGCGCAGCTTGCGGCCGAACCCGGCGTCGAGGCCGAGCCCGCCGCCGAGGTGCACCTGGAACCCCTCGACCTGGCGGCCCTCGGCGTCGGTGACGATCTGGCCCTTGAGCCCGATGTCGGCGGTCTGGATGCGGGCGCACGAGTTGGGGCAGCCGTTGAGGTGCACGCTGACCGGGTTCTCCAGGTCGCCCTGCACGTCGGCGAGCCGCTTCTCGAGGTCGGTGACCAGCGCCTGCGCGCGGGCCTTCGTCTCGACGATCGCGAGCTTGCAGAACTCCAGCCCGGTGCACGCCATCACGCTGCGCCGCCACGGCGAGGGCTTGGTGTGCAGGCCCAGCTCGGCGAGCTCCGTCTCCAGGCCCGGCACCTCGGACTCGGGCACGTCGAGGACCACGAGCTTCTGCTGCGGCGTCAGGCGCACCCGCCCGGAGCCCGCGCGTTCGGCGGCCTTGGCCACGGCCAGCAGCGTCTCGCCGTTCACGCGGCCGGCGACGGGCGCGGCACCGACGTAGAACTTGCCGTCGACCTGCCGGTGCACGCCGACGTGGTCGATCGGGGCGGGCGGCACGTCCGGCGCGGGGCCGTCGAGCAGCGGGCGCTTGAGGTACTTCTCCTCCAGCACCTCGCGGAACTTCGCGGCGCCCCAGTCCTTCACGAGGAACTTGATGCGGGCGCGCGAGCGCAGGCGGCGGTAGCCGTAGTCGCGGAAGACGCTGATCACGCCTTCCCACACGTCCGGCACCTCGTCGCGCGGCACCCAGGCGCCGAGGCGCTGGCCGATCATCGGGTTGGTCGAGAGGCCGCCGCCGACCCAGACGTCGAAGCCCGGGCCGTGCTCGGGGTGGTTCACGCCGACGAACGCGACATCGTGGATCTCGTGCGCCACGTCCTGCTGGCCCGACACCGCGGTCTTGAACTTGCGCGGCAGGTTCGCGTACTGCGGGTCGCCGATGTAGCGGCGCTTGATCTCCTCGATGGCGGGTGTGCCGTCGATGATCTCGTCGGCCGCGATCCCGGCGACGGGCGAGCCCAGGATCACGCGGGGGCTGTCGCCGCACGCCTCCATGGTGGTCATGCCCGCGTTCTCGAGCTTCTGCCAGATCGTGGGCACGTCCTCGATCCGGATCCAGTGGTACTGGATGTTCTGCCGGTCGGTGATGTCCGCGGTGCCGCGCGCGTGCGTCTGGGAGATCTCCGCCAGCACGGCCAGCTGCTGCGTGGTGAGCATGCCGCCGTCGAGGCGCACGCGCATCATGAAGTAGCGGGCGTCCAGCTCCTCGGGCTCGAGCGTGGCCGTGCGGCCGCCGTCGATGCCTTCCTTGCGCTGGGTGTAGAGGCCGAACCAGCGGAACCGGCCTCGCAGGTCACCGGGGTCGATCGAGTCGAAGCCGCCGTGGGCGTAGATGTTCTCGATGCGCGCGCGGGCGTTGAGCGGGTTGTCGTCCTTCTTCGACCGCTCGTTGGGGTTCAGCGGCTCTCGGTAGCCGAGCGCCCACTGTCCCTCGCCGCGCTTCTGCCGCGGCCGGCTCTTCGCGGGGGTTTCACGCGTGGGTGAGGCCATGAGGAGTCCTCCGGTTAGTGGCTCCGGACGCCGCTGAGGTCGTGCCGCTTCGAGGCGGGCGACGGGGATCGCGGCGGGTCCGGCGCCGGCGGTCCAGATGTGGTGGGCTGGGTCGGGCGTCGGGAGTCAGCGGGCAGGCCGGCAGAGCGCGCTCGCGACCCGCAGAAGGTCGACGTGGCGGCGCGCCACGAGAAGGACACCGGCAGGACTCACCGGCCCAGATAACCACGCGTTCAGAACGTGGTTCAAACGCGTCCGGATGGTGGGAGGGCCTGCGCACGGGGCTTGCGCGCGGGCCCGGACTGTGGGTGATCGGGCTCGCTGCCTGCGGTTTTGCCGCCGAACGGGGGTCGCCCGGAAGGCCGCTCGGGAGGGGTTCCGGCCGGCTCGGGTGACGCGGAGGTTCGTTCGGCGGCCGAACTTCCGCCCGGGTGGAGCAGGGCCCGGGTCGCGCCGGGGCGGTGCGAGGGACAATGGACGTCGTGCCTGACGTAGCCGAGCTGCCTGCCGAGACCGGATTGCCCGAAAGTGCCCTGGAGGGGCTCGGGCGACGGCCGTTCGGCGTCTACGTGCACGTGCCGTTCTGCGCCACGCGCTGCGGGTACTGCGACTTCAACACCTACACCGCCGGTGAACTGGGCTCTGCCGCGTCGCCGAGGTCGTGGCTCGACGGGCTGCGCCGCGAGCTGGAGCTGGCCGCGCGGGTGCTCGGGGAGCCGCCGGCGACCGACACGGTGTTCGTGGGCGGGGGCACGCCGTCGTTGCTGGGCGCGGACGGGCTGGCGGAGGTGCTCGAGGTCGTGCGCGACGCGTTCGGGCTGGCGCCGGGCGCCGAGGTCACGACCGAGTCCAACCCCGAGTCGACGTCGCCGGAGTTCTTCGAACGGATCCGGGCGGCCGGGTACACGCGGGTGTCGCTGGGGATGCAGTCGGCCGCGCGGCACGTGCTGCAGGTGCTCGACCGCGTGCACACGCCCGGCCGGCCCGTGGACGCCGCGCGCGAGGCGCGGGCCGCCGGGTTCGAGCACGTGAACCTCGACGTGATCTACGGCACGCCCGGCGAGCGCCCGGAGGACCTGCGGGCCTCGCTCGACGCCGTGCTGTCCGCGGGTGTCGACCACGTGTCGGCGTACGCGCTGATCGTGGAGGAGGGCACCGCGCTCGCCCGCCGCGTGCGCCGGGGCGAGCTGCCCGCGCCCGACGACGACGTGCTGGCCACCGACTACGAGATGATCGACTCCGTGCTCTCGGCCGCCGGCCTGCGGTGGTACGAGGTGTCCAACTGGGCCTCCGGCGACGCGGCCCGCTGCCGGCACAACCTCGGCTACTGGCAGGGCGGCGACTGGTGGGGCGCGGGCCCCGGCGCGCACAGCCACGTGGGCGGCGTGCGCTGGTGGAACGTCAAGCACCCGGCCAAGTACGCGTCGCTGCTGGCGGAGGGGAACAGTCCCGAAGCCGGCCGTGAGCTGCTCACCGAAGAGGACCGGCACCTCGAACGCATCATGCTCGAACTCCGGGTCGCGGAAGGACTCGCGCTCGATGCGCTCGACGCCGCCGGAATCGCCGAAGCCCGCGCCGCTGCGGCGGAAGGACTCCTGGAACCGTCCCTTCTGGACAGTCGCGGCCGCGCCGTGCTCACGGACCGCGGGCGGCTGCTCGCCGACGGTGTGGTCCGTCGCCTGGCCGGCTGAATTTTCGCTCAGCGGGCATAAACCGGGCTGATGGTTCGTTGGTCGAAGTATCGACGAGCGAGGGAGTCGCGCATGCCGCAGGCGGTCAGGTACAGCGAACACGGCGGGATCGACGTCCTGGGAGTGGAAGAGGTCGCCCGTCCGGTGCCCGGTCCCGGCCAGGTGCTCGTGGAGGTCAGAGCCGCCGGGATCAACCCCGGTGAAGCCGCCATCCGCGAAGGCGTGTTCGCGCAGCAGTTCCCGTCGACGTTCCCGTCCGGGCAGGGCAGCGACCTCGCCGGCGTCGTCGCCGAGCTGGGTGCGGGCGTCGAGGAGATCCAGGTCGGTGACGAGGTCATCGGCTTCGTGCACACGCGCTCCAGCCAGGCCGAGTTCGTGCTGGTGGACGCCGAGAACCTGACGCCGAAGCCCAGCGGCGTGTCGTGGGAAGCGGCGGGTGGGCTGTTCGTCGCGGGCACCACCGCGTACGCCGCCGTGCGCGCGGTTCACCTGCACGACGGCGACACCCTCGTGGTGTCCGGTGCGGCCGGCGGTGTCGGCTCCCTGGTCGTGCAGCTGGCGAAGCTCACCGGTGCGACCGTGGTCGGGATCGCGAGCGAGGCCAACCACGCGTGGCTGGCGGAGCAGGACGTGCTCCCGGTGGCCTACGGCGAGGGTCTCGAAGAGCGCCTCCGCGAGGTCACCGGCGGCAAGGTCGACGCGTTCATCGACACCTACGGCGACGGGTACGTCGAGCTCGCGCTGCGCCTGGGTGTCTACACGGGACGGATCGACACCGTGATCGACTTCGCCGCCGCGCAGAAGTACAACGTGAAGACCGAGGGCAACATGGCCGCCGCGAGCGCCGAGGTCATGCGCGACCTCGCCGCGCTGGTGGACAAGGGCCTGCTCGAGGTGCCCGTCGCGGCCACTTACCCGCTGGCGCGGGTGCAGGACGCCTACCGCGAGCTGGAGCGGCGCCACACGCGCGGCAAGATCGTGCTCAAGCCCTGACGAGGCTCTGCAGTCCGCCCACGAACATCGCGAGGGCGAACTCGAAGCGGTCCTTGCTCGTCTCGCCGGTGAAGAACTGCCCCGACTGCAACAGGTTCGGGAACGCACCGGCCGGCAGGGACCGCATGTAGTCGGCCATCTGCCGTTCGCGTTCGGCGACTTCCGCCTCGTCGTAGTCGCCGAACGTCCAGCTGCTCGCTTCGTACGCGTACGCCTTGGCGTACAGGCTCAACGCGTCGCCCGCGAACACCGCCTGTTTCAGATCCAGGCCCCCGGCGCGCAGGATCGCGAGCATCGCCTCGCCCTGGCGCAGCGAGTTCGGCGTGACGGGCACCGGCGTGTTCCACGCGACCTTCGCGATGCCCGGGTAGGCCACCATCGCGCGGACCTGCTGGCGCACCTGCTCTTTCACCTGCTCGGCCCAGTTCCCGGGATCCGGCTCCGGCACCGGCACGTCGCCCAGGACCGCGTCGAGCATGAGCTCGTCGAGCTCCTCCTTGTTGGCCACGTGCGCGTAGAGCGACGCGGGCCCGGTCTCCAGCTGCTGGGCGATCCTTCGCATCGACACGGCTTCGAAGCCCTCGGCGGCGAGCAGGCCCAGCGCCGTCTTCACCACCAATTCCCGTGACAGCAACGGCTTTTCGGCGCGCCGGCGAGGGCTCGGGCCACGGCGCCACGGCGGGGGCGGGACGGTCATGGACAGCAGCCTAGACGAATCGGGCCTTGACTCGAACACCGTTCGCCGATAGAACGGTGTTCGTTATGACGAACGCCGTTCGACAAGGAGCTCACCATGACCGACCGGGAAGAAGTCCTCACCGTGCTCAGTCGGCTCGCCGACGCCTGGAACAGCGGCGACGCCGCCGCGTACGCGAGTTTGTTCACCGAAGACGCCGATTACGTGACGTTCTTCGGGATGCGCCTGCCCGGCCGCGAGCTGATCGAGAGCTCGCACCGCGCGTTGTTCGAGGGTCCGCTGCGGGGTTCGAAGATCGGGGGACCCGGCGACGCGTCGGTGCGGTTCCCGGCCGAGGACGTCGCCGTCGTCGTCTCCGGCGGCGGTTCGGCGCTCGACGGGGGCGACGCCGTGGCTCAGGGGCGGGAGAGCACCTTGACGTTCGTGCTGGTCCGCTCGGGAACGGGCTGGCTGATCACGGCGTTCCAGAACACCCGGGTGAGCGATCCGCGCGCGGCGGCGTGATCCGATTCCGTCGGACCGCCGCGCTACGGTTCGTCCCGTGTTGATCCGTGATGTCCGCCCCTGGGGTGGCGAGCGCAGCGACGTGGAGCTGACCGGCGACCGGATCGCGGCGGTGCGCCCGCACGACCCGGCCCCGGTCGCCGACGCGATCGAGGGCCGGGGCCGGCTGCTGTTCCCGTCGTTCAGCGACGTCCACGTGCACCTGGACTCGACGCGGATCGGCTTGCCGTTCCGTCCCCACACCGGCGGCCCCGGCGTGTGGGCGATGATGACCAACGACCGTGAGAACTGGCGGTCGGCGGAGGTGCCGCTGCCGGAGCGGGTGGCGGGCACGCTGGAGCGGATGATCGCGCACGGCACCACGCGCGTCCGCAGCTACGCGCAGGTCGACGTCGACTGCGGGCTGGAGAAGCTCGACGCCGTGCTGGCCGCGAAGGACAAGTTCGCGGACCAGGCCGAGGTGCACGTGATGGCGTTCGCCCAGGCGGGCATCCTCCGGGAACCGGGCACGCTCGACGTCCTGGACGCGGCGCTGCGGTCCGGCGCGACGGTGATCGGCGGCATCGACCCGTGCACGGTGGACCGCGACCCGAAGGGCCACCTGGACGCGGTGTTCGGCCTGGCGGAGAAGCACCAGGTCGAGGTGGACATCCACCTGCACGAGCCGGGCCACCTCGGCCTGTTCTCGACGGACCTGGTGCTGGAGCGCGTCCGGGCGCTGGACCTGCGCGGCAAGGTGACGATGTCGCACGCGTACGACCTGGGCTCGATCTCCGAGTCGGTGAGCCGCCGGGTGATCGACGACTTCGCCGAGCTGGACGTCGCGATGACCACGGTGGCGCCGTCTTCCGCCGGGCAGCTTTCCTTGCTGGACCTCGTTTCCGCCGGCGTGCGGATCGGCCTGGGGGAGGACGGGCAGCGCGACTACTGGAGCCCGTACGGCAACTGCGACCTGCTGGACCGGACCTGGCAGCTCGCGTTCACGCGCGGGTTCCGCCGGGACGAGCACATCGAGCTGGCCCTGGCCGTGGCGACCATGGGCGGGGCCTCGATCATGAGCCACGACGTGCCCCGCCTGGCCGGGGTGCCGGACCGCCCGGGGCTCGGCGTGGGCGACCGGGCCGATCTCGTCCTCGTGGACGGGGAGACGCCCACGAGCGCGGTGATGGACCGCGGCCGGGACCGGACGGTCCTGCACGACGGGGTGGTGGTGGCCGACGGTCTCGCAGTCGTCTGACCAGTGCCGCTAGGCGGGACGGGGGAGGGGCGCGTACGGTGGACCCAGATTAGGTAAGCCTTAGTGAATGGGTGGTGTCCGATGGCCGATGCGCCGGCGCGCAAGGGGAACCCGGGCGTGCGCTTGTCGGTTCTGCGCAAGGAGAACCTGACCCCGCACATGATCCGGATCGTGGCCGGGGGCGAAGGCCTGCGCGATTTCCAGCCCAACGCGTTCACCGACGCGTACGTGAAGGTGATCTTCAAGGTGCCGGGCGTCGAGTACCCGGAGCCGTTCGACCTGCAGCGCATCCGCGCGGAGTTCCCGCGGGAGCAGTGCCCGCGGATGCGTTCGTACACCGTGCGGTCCTACGACGAAGCGGCCGGCGAGCTCGTGCTCGACTTCGTGGTGCACGGCGACGAAGGGCTGGCCGGCCCGTGGGCGATGCGGGCGCAGCCGGGCGACGAGCTGCTGCTCGCGGGCCCCGGTGGGGTCTACGCGCCGCGCGCTGACGCGGGCTGGCACCTGCTCGTGGGCGACGAGGCCGCGTTGCCGGCCATCGCCGCGTCGCTGGAGGTCATGCCGGCCGGCGCTCGCGCGCACGTGTTCCTGCTCGTGTCCGACGCTTCGGAGGAACAGCCGCTGGTGACGAAGGCCGACGCGCAGATCACGTGGCTGCACCGGTCGGCTGGTGCAGACCTCGCGGCCGAGGTGAAGGCGCTGCCGTGGCCGGGTGAGGACGTGCACGCGTTCGTCCACGGCGAGGCCGGCTTCGTGCGCGAGCTGCGGCGGTACCTGTTCGCCGAGCGCGGCGTGGCGAAGGAGTCGGTGTCGATCTCCGGCTACTGGCGCGAAGGCAAGAACGACGAGGCGTGGCGCGAGGAGAAGGCGGCCGAGCGGGCGCGCGAAAGGGCGTAATGTCGCCGGCATGAACGTGGAGACCGACCCGTCTTCGGCGGGGTTCGACGCTGACCGTCTGAAGCGGATCGACCGGCATTTCGACGCCTATGTGGACGACGGGCGGCTGCCCGGTTACCTCGCGGTGGTGAGCAGGCACGGACGCGTCGTCCACGTCGCTTCCCACGGAAAGCGGGACGTCGAGTCGGGCGCCCCCGTGGACCACGACACCATCTGGCGCATCTTCTCGATGACCAAGCCGATCACCTCGGTGGCGGCGATGACCTTCGTCGAAGAGGGCGTGATCGACCTCAACGACCCGATTTCCCGCTGGCTGCCCGAATTCGCGGCGCCGCAGGTGTACGTGAAGGGTTCGGCGCTGAGCCCGATGACGGTGCCCGCGACCGAGCCCATTCGCCTGTGGCACCTGCTCACCCACACCAGCGGCCTCACCTACGGCTTCCACCACACGCATCCCGTCGACACGATCTACCGCGCCGCGGGCTTCGAGTGGGGCACCCCGCCGGGTCTGGACCTCGCCGCCTGCACCCGCGCGCTGGCCGAGCTCCCGCTGGTCTTCCAGCCCGGCAGCGAGTGGAACTACTCGGTGTCCACGGACGTCCTCGGCCGGCTCGTGGAGGTCCTCGCGGGCAAGCCCCTGGACGAAGTCTTCGCGGAGCGGATCTTCGGGCCGCTGGGCATGACGGACACCGGCTTCTCCACGAAGGACACGGACCGCCTGGCGGCCCTGTACGTCGCGCATCCGCGGACCAAGCTGCCCACCCGCAACGAGGCTTTCGGGTCCATCGGCGTCGCGCGGCCCGACTCGTTCTCGGGCGGCGGCGGGCTGGTCTCGACCGCGGCCGACTACCACCGCTTCACGCAGATGCTGCTGCGCGGCGGTTCGCTGGACGGCGCCCGGATCCTGGGCCCGCGCACGGTCGACCTCATGGCGAGCAACCACCTGCCGGGCCACGTGGACCTGGAGGCCTTCGGGCGGCCGCTGTTCGCGGAGATGCCCTTCGACGGCTTCGGCTTCGGCCTGGGCTTCTCCGTGCTGGAAGACCCGGTCAAGGCCAAAACCCTCTCCAGCCCCGGCGAATACGCCTGGGGCGGTGCCGCTTCGACGGCCTTCTGGGTGGACCCGGTGGAGGACCTGACGGTGGCGTTCTACACGCAGCTGCTCCCGTCGAGCACCCATCCCATCCGGCAGCAGCTGCGGCAGCTGGTTTACCAAGCGATCGTCGACTGAGCCTGTCGGGCGGTGCGCCGTTCGGGCGCACCGCCTGCTTCGGCTCAGCCGGCCGGTGACGTCGGGCGGTTCGGGGTCAGCGCGATCTCTCCGCGCAGCATGCGGCCGCCGTCGCCGGTGAGGCGCAGGTAGTAGTCCGAGGTGCAGTGGGTGCCGTCTTCGTCGAGAGCCCAGAGGCCGGAGCCGGCCGGGATCATGGACGCGTCTTCGGCGGTTTTGGCGATCTGGTTGCCCTCGTTGTACTCGTCGAACATCGAGATGTAGATGCCCTGGGCGCCGGCGCGGATCATGTTGTAGAACTGGCGCCACATGAAGTCGCCGTGGGCGCGTTGGCGGGCCTGGGTGTCGCCGGGCAGGACGCAGGGCTGGTAGTCGATGCCGTGCGCGGTGCAGTCGGCCTGGTCGCCGACGGTGATGGTGGTGTAGACGTTGTCGGAGTCGCCCGCGTTGCCGATCGCGCCGACCATCCAGGGCGAGAGCGCGTCGAAGGCGTGGTACACGTCGGAAAACCCGGTGCGGGTCCCGGATCCGCCGACGCGCCATTCGCGCGGCACGCCGCCGATCACGTAGCAGCCCTGGCCTTTGAACCAGTTCACCACGTCGAGGCACGTGCCGGCGTCCCACGGGTGGTTGTCGTCGTTGAACCCGAAGCCCCAGATGCAGACGACGGGCTTGCCGTTCTGCCGGGCGTACGCGCTCGATGCCGTGTGCGCCGCCATCTTCGCCGTCCAGTCGGCCTTGATCTCCTGCTGCATCGAGGCCCAGCCGCTGACGTCGTACATGACGTAGAACTTCCGGCCGTACGCCTCGGCCGCAGTGCGCACCTTCTGCGCCAGGGCATCCCGCGTCGGTCCCTCACCGCCGGTCGGGTTGAAGCGCTGCAGGGCCGCGGTGTCGATGCCGTACTGGCGCAGCCACGAAAAATGCGTGTCCACGGTCTGCTGGTCGTAGGAGGAGAACAGGCTCGCCGGCCGCCCGTCGCCCAGGTTCGCGTAGGCGCTCGGGTACGTCCGCTGGTAGTCGCGTACGTCGGGCCACGACTTGATCCCCGTGTTCGACGGTGACGGCGCCTGGCCCCAGTTTTGGCTCCAGTGCCACCAGCCGTTGATCGGTGCGCCGTCGCCGGCGCAGGCGAACCAGCCCTGGTAGCCGACGGTGATCTTGCCGACCACGTCACCGGGCGGGCTCGCGGCCGCCACCCCGGCCACCGAAGGCCACGCGGCAGCCGCGGCGGCGAGCGAAAAGAAGGTACGACGGGACACGCCCATGGGGAAGCTCCTCGATGCGCGGGACAGGAGGTGGCGGCCTGGGGCGAGAATACGAATCTTTCACGCGTTTGTATAGCGGGCAGAGACTTTCTGTCGGCTTGCCGCAAGCCGGGTCACGCGGCGAAATCCCACCGTGTCGCGCCGTGAGGTTCGGCCGTGGCGACGCCCACGGCGGTGTGCAGGGTCAGCGCGTAGACGTGCCACGGCGCCGGACCGGCGCTGGGGGCGCTGTAGGGAGCGGTGAAGGCGTCGCCGGCCACGGCCGCGGGCCAGCCGCCCGAGCGGTACACGGCGGCGAGGCGGTCCAGGACAGCGGAATCCGTGACGCGGGCGGCGGTGCCCTCCAACGTCAGGTCCAGGCCGGACAGTCGCACGCCGATGCTGCACCACGGGTTCGCCGCGAGCAGGCGCGACTTCAGGGCGCCCGGCCCGCTGGTGAAGTACAGCGCGTCGGAGTCCCACACCGCGCCCACGCCGGCCGTGTGCGGGCGGCCGTCGGCGCGCACAGTGGTGAGGAAAAACGTCAGGTCTGCGGTCGGCGAGGGACTGAGGGCGTCACGGGCGCGGCTCCAGGGGAGCTCGGCGTGGTCGTAGATGTCCAGGTTCCGGGTGCGAGTGGATTCAGTCATGCCAACGCGTCGAACGGCGGCACCGGGAATCGACAAGCTCTACGCGGTGAGTTTGCCGACGATCTGCCCGCCGTACGCGGCCAGCGTCTGCTCGCGTTCGTCGTGCATCAGGTACAGCGCGAACTGGTTCACACCCAGCTCCGCGAGCTCCTGCAGGCGCGCGATGTGCGCGGGGGCGGGCCCGAGCAGGCAGAACCGGTCGACGATCTCGTCCGGCACGAAGTCGGTGGACGGGTTTCCGGCGCGGCCGTGGTGGCTGTAGTCGTAGCCGGTGCGGGCGCGGATGTAGTCGGTGAGCTCGTGCGGCACCGGGCCGGAGTCGCCGTAGCGCGCGACGAGGTCCGCCACGTGGTTGCCGACCATGCCGCCGAACCAGCGCAGCTGCTCGCGCTGGTGGGCGAGGTCTTCGCCGACGTACGCGGGCGCCGCCACGCAGATCGTGATGCCACCCGGGTCGCGGCCCGCGGCGCGCGCTGCCTCGCGCACCGCGCCGATCGTCCAGCGCGCGATGGCCGGGTCGGCGCACTGCAGGATGAAGCCGTCGGCGTGCTCGCCCACGGTCTTCAGCGCCTTCGGCCCGTACCCGGCCATCCACATCTCCAGCCGCCCGTTGCGCACCCAGGGGATGCGCACGGCCGTGTCGTTGATCGTGACCTCGCGCCCCTCGGCGAGGTCACGCACCACCTGCATGCAGTCGCGCACCGTGGCCAAAGTGGACGGTGGGTTCCCGACGACCCGGTGCGCCGAGTCGCCGCGCCCGATGCCGCACACCGTGCGGTTGCCGTACATGTCGTTGAGCGTGGCGAAGGTCGACGCCATCACCGACCAGTCGCGCGTGGCCGGCGAGGTGACCATCGGCCCCACCACCAGCGACGACGTCTCCGCCAGGATCCGCGAGTAGATCACGAACGGTTCCTGCCACAGCACGGCCGAGTCGAACGTCCAGCCGTACCGGAACCCCTGGTCCTCGGCCGCCTTCATCAGCCGCACGACGTCCGACGCCGGCGGGTCCGTCTGCAGCACGATCCCGAAATCCACGACGCACCCCTCAATTCAGGTACTGGTTGAGTCCACGCGACAGGAACTTCCCGTGCCCGGCCGAACCGCTGAAGCCGGAAGGAGACACCACGACCCGGCCTCGCGACAGGACAGTGTGGACCTTCCCGGTCAGCTCGAAGCCTTCATACGCCGAGTAATCCACGTTCATGTGGTGCGTCGAAGCCGACAACGTCTGCGTCGCCGCGGGATCGTAGATCACGATGTCCGCGTCCGACCCGGCCGCGATCACGCCCTTGCGCGGATACAGCCCGAACATCCGCGCCGGCGTCGCCGAGCACGTCTCGACCCAGCGGCCCAGCGTGATCTCACCCGCGACCACGCCCTGGTGCAGCAGGTCCATCCGGTGCTCGACGCCCGGCATCCCGTTGGGGATCGCGCGGAAGTCGTCGCGGCCGAGCTCCTTCTGGTCCTTGAAGCAGAACGGGCAGTGGTCCGTCGAGACCACCGACAGGTCGTTGGTCCGCAGCCCCCGCCACAGGTCGGCCTGGTGCGACTTCTCCCGCAACGGCGGCGACGCGACGAACTTCGCACCCTCGAACCCCGGCCGGGCGAGGTCCTCGATGGACAGGTAGAGGTACTGCGGGCACGTCTCCGCGAACACGTTCTGCCCGGCCTCGCGCGCCTCCGCCACCGCCGCAAGCGCTTGCGCCGCCGAGAGGTGCACGATGTAGAGCGGCGCGCCCGTCACGGCCGCGAGCGTGATGGCCCGCGAAGTCGCCTCGCCTTCCAGCTCGGGCGGCCGCGTGAGGCCGTGCTGCACCGGGTCCACCCGGCCGGCCGCCACGGCCTGCGCGGCCAGCTGGTCGATCGCGATGCCGTTCTCCGCGTGCATCATGATCGTCGCGCCGATCTCACGCGCCTGCTGCATCGCCAGCAGGATCTCGCCGTCGGTCGAGTAGAACACGCCCGGGTAGGCCATGAACATCTTGAACGAACCGACGCCCGCGTCCACACAGGACTGCATTTCCTTGAGCGTGGAATCGTTCACGTCCGACATGATCATGTGGAACCCGTAGTCGATCGCGCAGTTGCCGTCGGCCTTCGAGTGCCACTTGTCCAGGGTGGACTGCAACGACGTGCCCTTGGCCTGCACAGCGAAGTCGATGATCGTGGTCGTCCCGCCCCAGGCCGCCGCGGTGGTGCCCGTCTCGAACGTGTCCACGGAATGCGTGCCGCCGAACGGCATCTCCATGTGCGTGTGCGCGTCGATCCCGCCGGGCAGCACGTACTTTCCGGTGGCGTCGATGGTCTCGTCGGCACCGAGTCGCCCGAGCACGCCGGGTGCGGCGACGGCGGCGATGCGCTCGCCGTCCACCAGCACGTCGGCGAGCACCGCACCGGACGGTGAGACGACCTGGCCACCCTGGATCAGAAGCGTGCTCATCAGGCCTCCGTCAGGGGTCCGTAGCTGTCCGGGCGGCGGTCGCGGTAGAACGCCCACAGGTCGCGCACCTCGGCGAGCCGGCCCATGTCGAGGTCGCGTACCACGATCTCCTCCTCGGTGTCCGACGCGGCGTCGCCCACGAGCTGCCCGCGCGGGTCCGCGAAGTACGACTGGCCGTAGAAGTCGTTGTCGCCCAAGGGTTCCACGCCGACGCGGTTGATCGTGCCCACGTAGTACTCGTTCGCCACCGCGGCCGCCGGCTGCTCCAGGCGCCACAGGTACTCCGACAGGCCGCGGCTGGTCGCCGACGGGTTGAACACGATCTTCGCCCCCGCCAGGCCCAGCGCGCGCCAGCCCTCGGGGAAGTGGCGCTCGTAGCAGATGTAGACGCCGATGCGGCCCACCGCCGTGTCGAACACCGGGTAGCCGAGGTTGCCGGGCCGGAAGTAGAACTTCTCCCAGAACCCCTTCACCTGCGGGATGTGGTTCTTGCGGTGCTTGCCCAGGTACTTGCCGTCCGCGTCGATCACCGCCGCGGTGTTGTAGTAGACGCCCGGCTGCTCCTGCTCGTACATCGGCACCACCAGCACCACGCCGTGGCGCTCGGCCACCTCCTGCATGAGCTTCGTGGTCGGGCCGTCGGGGATGCCCTCGGTGTAGGAGTAGTAGTCGGCGTCCTGGATCTGGCAGAAGTACGGGCCGTAGAACAGCTCCTGCAGGCAGACGACCTGGGCTCCCTGCGAGGCCGCCTTGCCGATGGCGTCGACGGCGTTGGCGATCATCGAGTCCTTGTCACCCGTCCACCGCTGCTGGATCAATCCGGCTCGAACCAGGTCGCTCACTTGTCTCCTCCTTCTTCACGGGCAGGGCGAGCAGCCAGTACACGACGAACGCGCCGGCGAAGCCGATCACCCAGTTGTAGTCGTAGAGCGGTTTGAGGAACGGGATGAGACCGTCCGCGGGGAAGGGGCCGCCGTAGGCTCCGCCGACCGCGAGCACTGCCCCCACCAGCGTCGCGACGAGGGCGCGCCAGTTCCAGCCCCCGCGGAACCAGTACACCCCATCGGGCGTGTAGAGATCGCGCAAACGAAGCCGCGTCCGGTTGACCGCCCAGTAGCCGGCCACCAGCACGCCGGCGACGGCGCCGAGCAGGCCGCCGTAGAACCCGAGCCACGCGAAGATGTAGATGCTCGGGTCGGAGTAGAGCCGCCACGGCTGGATCGCGACGCCGAGGATGCCCGTGATCAGGCCGCCGATCGCGAAGGTGATGCGCTTCGGGAAGGCATTGGAGAAATCGTAGGACGGGCTCACGACGTTGGCCGCCAGGTTCGCCGAGATCGTCGCGAACACCAGCGCGGCCAGCGCCACGACCACCACGATCGGGCTGGAGAAGCGGTCCGCGAGCTGCGCGGGGTCCCAGATGTCCTCGCCGTAGAGCACGTGGCCGCCCGACGTCGTGAGGATCGCGACGATCGCGATGAACGTCATCGTGGTCGGCAGGCCGAGGATCTGCCCGCGCACCTGCTTGCGCTGGCTGCCGCCGAAGCGCGTGAAGTCCGGCATGTTCAGCGAGAGCGTGGACCAGAACGCGATCATCGCCATCAGCGACGGCGCGAACACCTTCCAGAAGTCCGGGCCCCAGCCGAGCTTGCCGCCGTCTTCGAGGATCGGGCCGAGACCGCCGGCCTTCACGAGCACGTAGCCGAGCATGATGAGGAACCCGACGGACACGAGCGGCGCCGTCCAGTTCTCGAACTTGCGCACCGCGTCCATGCCGCGCCAGATGATCAGCATCTGCACGATCCAGAACACGGCGAAGCTCAGCCACAGCGTCCAGTGCTGGCCCCACACCACCGTCGAGTCGCGCCAGCCGGAGCCGGCGAGGCGCCCGACGATCACGTAGATCGCCTCGCCGCCCACCCACGTCTGGATGCCGAACCAGCCGCACGCGATGAACGCGCGCAGCAGTGCGGCCAGGTTGGCGCCGCGCAGGCCGTAGAACGCGCGGGCGAACACCGGGAACGGGATGCCGTACTTCGTGCCGGCGTGGCTGTTGAGCAGCATCGGCGCGAGCACCACGATGTTGCCGATGGTGATCGTGATGAGCGCCTGGACCCAGTTCATGCCGAGCGCGATGAGCGACGCGGCCAGGGCGTAGCTGGGGATGTTGTGCGCCATCCCCATCCAGAGCGCGAAGTAGTTGTACGTGGTCCAGGTGCGTTTGGCGACCGGGACGGGGGCCAGTTCCTCGTTGAAGAACCGGCTGCCCGCGAGGGACCGCACATCGGCGAGTTCCACGCGGCCGTCGGCGTGTTCGCGTGTCGTCGGCTCCATTGCGGAATCCTGCGCGCCCGTCGAGGGCGGGTGGCAGAGGCAGACTGTTCACTCTTCGCGTGCGCTCGGCGCAGACTGTCGATTGCGCTTCGCCGCCCGGCAGTGCATGACCTGCGTCACAATCTGCCGGTATCTTCTGCGCAAAGTGAACGAAACACGACGGCAGTTCTCCACAAGATCTCCACAGCTCACCCGGATGGCCTCCACGCCGGTTCCCTAGAGTCAGCGACATGGACAAAGGGGGACGGCGGGTGCTGGTCGTCGAGGACGACCTCACGATCGCCGCGTCGATCGCGGCCCGGCTGCGGGCCGAGGGGTTCACCGTGGACGTGGCCCACGACGGTCCGGCCGCGGTGGCGGGCGAAGCCGAGTTCGGCCCCGACCTCGTGGTGCTCGACGTGATGCTGCCGGGGTTCGACGGGCTCGAGGTGTGCCGCCGGATCCAGGCGCGGCGGCCGGTGCCGGTGCTCATGCTCACCGCGCGGGCCGACGAGACCGACCTGCTCGTGGGCCTCGGCGTGGGGGCCGACGACTACCTGACCAAGCCGTTTTCGATGCGCGTGCTCAGCGCCCGCGTGAGTGCCCTGCTCCGGCGGGTCGAACGGTCGGCGCAGGCCACGGCCCCGGAACGGATCGTGCTGGGCGACCTGGAGATCGACATCGACCAGCGCCGGGTGGCCCGTGGCGGCGTGCCCGCGCAGCTCACGCCCATCGAGTTCGACCTGCTGGTGCACTTCGCGCGCCGGCCGCGAGCGGTTCAGCCGCGCGAACGGCTGCTCAGCGAGGTGTGGGACTGGGACGTGCCGGCGGGCGGCGCCGGCACCCGCGCGGTCGACAGTCACATCAAGGCGTTGCGGCGCAAGCTCGGCGCGGATCTCATCCGCACCGTGCACGGGGTGGGCTACGCGTTGGAGGTGCCGGCGTGAAGGCGCTGCTGTCGAAGGCCGTCGACTTCCTGCCGCGGCCGCTCGACCCGATCCGGTCGATCAAGCTGAAGCTGGCGATCCTCATGCTGGCCGCGGGGGCGATCGCGTTTCTCTTCTTCTGGTCCCGCATCGGCTGGCTGCCGCCCGCGACCACGATCACGGCCATGCTCATCGCCCTGGTCACGTCGCAGATCCTGGCCCACGGCATGACCCGGCCACTGCGGGAGATGACGGCGGCGGCCCGGGCGATGGCGAAGGGCGACTACACGCGCCGCATCCGCGCGACGGCCCGCGACGAGGTCGGTTCGCTGGCTCAGGCGTTCAACCAGATGGCCGCCGACCTCGCGACCGCCGACCAGCAGCGGCGCGAGCTGATCGCGAACGTCTCGCACGAGCTGCGCACGCCCATCACCGCGTTGAGCGGCGTGCTGGAGAACCTGGTGGACGGCGTTTCGTCGCCCGACACCGCGACGCTGCGCACGGCCCTGCACCAGAGCGAACGGCTGGGCCGGCTCGTCACCGAGCTGCTGGACCTCTCGCGCATCGACGCCGGGACGCTGTCGCTGGACCTTTCGCGGGTGGACCTGGAGGAGCTGCTGGCCGAGGTCGCCGCCGAGGCGGAGGCGATGGCCGCGGCGGCGGGGCGCGGTGTGCGCTTCGACGTGTCGGTGTCGCCGCCGGGCGCGTGTGTGCGGGCGGATCGCGAGCGGCTCTACCAGGTCGTGGTGAACCTGCTGGAGAACGCCGCTCGGCATGGTCCCGCCGGTGGCTCGGTGGAGGTCCGCGCGGTCGTGGCCGCGGGGGAGACCCGCATCGAGGTCCGTGACGAAGGCCCCGGCATCCCCGCCGCCGACCGCGACCGCGTCTTCGAACGCTTCACCCGCGGCGAACGCGCCGGTGGCGGAGGGACCGGGCTCGGCCTGGCCATCGCGCGCTGGGTGGTGGAGCTGCACGGCGGGACCATCGCCGTGGTCGAACCCCCGGCCGACGTCGTGCCCGGCGTGGCGCCGGGGTGCCGGATCCGCGTGACGTTGCCGGCCTGATCTTCCTGGCGCTTCCCGGGTGGGGAGCTGCCGCGCTTGATTATTTGCTAATGCGAACACGGAGGCTGTTTCGTGACCGAGGAAAAACCGAGGCCGGCCCACGCGGTGCCGCCGGGGAACGCGGTGGGTGGGACAGTCGAGGGGGCTGCCCCATCCACCGAAGGCGGCGTCGCCGTCGCGGAGCCGTTCACGCCGGTGCTGGTGCGGCCCGTACCGAGGTCGGTGGTGGTGCCGATGGCGGCCGGGGTGCTGCCGGCCGTCGCGGTCGCCGGTGTGGTGACCGCGACGCTGGTGCCGCTGGACCGGCCCGGGATCGGGTGGCTGCTGGCCGCGCTGGTGGTGACGGCGCTGATCGTGGCCGTGGATCGCCGGGCTCGCGAGGAGAAGACGACCCGGCGGGCGAGCGTCGCGTGGGCGGCGCTGGCGCTCGCGTTGCTGGCGGTCGGCGCGGTGCGGGCGTCGGAGTGGCTGTTCGGGTTGTGCGTCGTGGCCGCGATCGTGGCCGGATCGCTCGCGGTGGTGGGGCCGCGGTCGGTGAACTCGGCGCTCTACGACGCGCTCGCCGTGCCGCTGGAGGCGTTCCACGCGATCCCGTGGGTCGCGCGCGGGCTGCGGGGCCGCGGGACGCAGCGCGGTCGCGTGCTCGGCGCCGTGCTGGGGGCGGCGGCGGTGCTGGCGGTGTTCCTGCCGTTGCTGACGAGCGCGGATGCGACCTTCGCCCACTTCGTCGGGTCGCTCGTGCCCGACCTGCGCCTGGATTCGGCCGTGCGGTGGGGATTCCTGTTCTGCGCCGGCGCGTTCGGCACGGCCGGGGCGTACTACGTGCTGGCCTCGCCACCGCGCCGGGCGACCGACGGCGACCGCAAAGCCCAGGGTGACAGTCTCCTGTGGACGGTCCCGCTCGGGACGCTGGTGGTGCTGTTCGGCGCCTACGTCGTGGTGCGGATCGTGGAGTTGTTCGGTGGCCGGGACTACGTGTTGCGTACCGGTGGCCTCACGTCGGCCGAATACGCGCGCGGCGGCTTCTGGCAGCTGTGCGCTTGCACGGTGCTCACGTTGGGCATCATCGCGCTGGCGTTGCGCTGGGCGCCGCGGGAGACGGCCGCGGAACGGCTGCGGCAGCGGGTGCTGCTCGGTGCCCTGGCGGCGCTGAGCCTCGTGCTCGTGGTGTCCGCGTTGAGTCGCATGTGGACCTACCAGCAGGCCTACGGCTTCACCGTGCTGCGAGTGCTCGTGGAGGTCTGCGAGCTCTGGCTCGGCTGCGTGTTCCTGCTCGTCGGGGCGGCGCTGGTCACCCTGCGCTCGTCGTGGCTGCCGCGCGCGGCCATCGCGACGGCCGCCGGCGCGTTGCTGGCGCTCGCCGTCGCGAACCCGGAGGCGCTCATCGCCGGCGCGAACCTCGACCGCGCGGAGCACGGGAAACCGCTCGACCTGGCCTACCTGCGCGGGTTCTCCACCGACATCTTCCCCGTGGTCGCCGAACGGCTGCCGGACGCCGACTGCGTGCTCGGGCCGATGCGTTACGGGGTGGACGACGACAGCTGGCCCGGCTGGAACCTCAGCCGGGCCAGGGCACTCGACGTCGAGCTACCGCCACCGGGGCACTGCTAGAAGCCGAACACTCCCGCGGTCTGGGCGTCGGCCGCGCACTTGTTGGAGAACGTGGCGTGGAACGTGACCGGCTTGCCGTGCCACGTGCCGAAGGCGGCGGCGTCGACCGGGGAATAGATCATCGTGCAGCGCTGCAGCCGCGGCTTGATGTGGGCGATGTCGCCGTCGACGCCCGTGAGGGTGGCACAGGCCGCGTCGGACTTGGGGTGGCTGCCGCCGGCCGGGTCGCAGGTGAGCGAAACCGAGCTGAGACGGCCCGTCGTCTCGTGCAGGCTCAGCTGGAGGGTGGACGCGGGCAGCTGCGGAGCCGCCACACCACTGAGGCCGAGCACGCACGCGGCGATCGGAGCGAAAGAAGAAAACACCATACTTCGGCTATCGGTTGCCGGAAGCTGCTCACTGTGCTGCACGTCCGGGTGAGTTTTCCTCCCCCGAAAGGGTGGGACCACTGGTCAGGTCGTGGGCCAGGAGCGCGACGTAGAGCGACAACATCGACTCCGGGTCTTCCAGCCGCACGCCGAGGACCTGCTCGATCCGCGCGAGCTGCTGGTAGTAGGCCGTGCGCGAGGTGTGGGCCGCGACGGCCGCCGCCGACTTGTTGCCGCCGTGGGCGCAGTAGTGCCGCAACGCCTGCACCAGCCGGCTGCCCGATGCGGCGTCGCGCTGCAGCAGCGGCCCCAGCTCGCGCGCGGCGAACGACGTCACGCGCTCGTCGTCGGCCAGCAGGTGCAGCAGCCCGCGCAGCCGGACGTCACGAAGGCGGTGCAGCGGCCGTTCGGTTTCTTCGCTCAACGCGGCCGCGGCCACCTGCGCGGCCTCGACCAGCGTCCGCCGGGCCTCGGCGGGCCCGGTCACGGTCGTGCCGACGGCGAGCACGGCGGGCGCGCTCGCGCGGGCTTCGTGGATGTCGGCGGCCAGCCGCTGCAGCACGGCGTCGGCGTGCGCCTCCGGCGAAAGGGCGAGCAGGGCCCGCACGCCCGTCTCGTCGGTCGCCACCAGCGCCGACACCTTCGCCCGCCGCGCCGCCAGCGCCGTCGCCTCGGCCAGCTCCCGCAGCAGCAGCGGCGTCGACAGCGACTGCCGCGTGGTCGCCGTGATGCGCGGGCGCACCGCCAAGCCGATCAGCCGCCGCCCGGTCAGCGGCACGGCCAGTGCCGAGGCCCGCGCGAGCAGTTCCGCCGACGGCGCCGGCGAGGCCAGCAGCTCCGTGACCACGGCCCGGTGCGCCAGGCGTTCCAGCGTGTCGGAGTCCCGGGCCACCAGCCGGTGCACGGCCAGCGCCGACGCCGCGCGTTCGGCCACCACGCGGTGACGGTGCGGCGGCGGCTCCGCGCAGACGAGCACGAGCCGGCCCCAGTCGTGGCCGCGGGCGCCGACCACGGTCACGAGCCAGCCCGCGTTCGCGTGGTAACCCGTGCGTTCGCCGAGCTGCACCACGCGTGAGCGCGCCGGCCAGCCCGTGAGCAGCTCGGCCGGGTCCGTACCGGCCGCGTCGTAGGCGAGCACCTCGTGGGCCAGCGTCTCCAGCACCACCGGCTGCTCGGTCAGCCGGGTCACCTCGCCGAGCACCACCCCGGGCTCCGCACCCGCGACGGTGAGCGCGGTGAACGTCTCGTGCACCCGCTCGGCCGCGCGCAGCTCGGCCACCTGCGCGTCGACGATCAGCCCGTTCACGGCCTCGGTCACGGCGACGTAGCGGGTCTCGCGCGACAGCGTGATCAGCGGCAGGCCGCGGTGCTCGGCCGCCTCGACCAGGGCGTTCGGCAGGCGGTCGCTCCAGTGCCGGACCAGCTCCACCACCACGCCGGCCACACCCACCTCGGCGAGGTCGGCGACGTAGCGTGCGAGCGACGGGCCGTCGTCCGGCAGCGCGACGCCGGTGGTGAGCACCAGCTCGCCGCCGCGCAGGAGGTGGGCGATGTCGGCGACCTCGGCCACGTGCGCCCAGCGCACCGGCCGGTCGAGCCCGGCGCTGCCCGCGACGACGTGCGGCCGGCCCTGGCGCAGGGCCGGCAGCGCGAGCACCTCGGACACGGTCGGGTACATCCGGTTCTCGCCCCTCTTTCGCACACCGGCAGGCACAGACTGTACGGCCGGGCGCGGGACTCCGTACACGTTGCCGATGGCGTCCGCGTGGCGCGCGAGCCGAGACTCGGGGGAGACAAGCGCCCCGCGAGCGAGGAGCCGACGCTGTGACCGACCGCATCAGCCACTGGATCGACGGCAAGCCCTACACCGGCGTGGCCGGGCGCACGGGCGACGTGTACGACCCGGCGACCGGCGAGGTCCGGGCGAAGGTGGACTTCGCGGGCCAGGCCGAGGTCGACCAGGCGGTGGCGGCTGCCGCCGCCGCGTTGCCGGGTTGGCGTGGCACCTCGCTGGCCGGGCGCACGCGGGTGCTGTTCGCGTTCCGCGAGCTGCTGTCGGCGCGCAAGCACGAGCTGGCGAAGATCATCACGAGCGAGCACGGCAAGGTCGAGTCCGACGCGGCGGGCGAGATCGCCCGGGCGATCGAGAACGTCGAATACGCGTGCGGCGCCGCGCAGCTGCTCAAGGGCGGCTTCAGCGAGAACGCCTCCACCGGCGTGGACGTGTACTCGATCCTGCAGCCGCTCGGGGTGGTCGGCGTGATCTCGCCGTTCAACTTCCCCGCGATGGTGCCGCTGTGGTTCGTGCCCAACGCGCTGGCGTGCGGCAACACCGTGGTGCTCAAGCCGAGCGAGAAGGACCCGTCGGCCTCGCTGTTCATCGCCGAGCTGCTCGCCGAGGCCGGGCTGCCCGCGGGCGCGCTCAACGTGCTGCACGGCGACAAGGCCGCCGTCGACGGGTTGCTGGAACACCGGGACGTCAAGGCGATCTCGTTCGTCGGCTCCACGCCGATCGCGCGCTACGTCTACGAAACGGGCACCCGCCACGGCAAGCGCGTGCAGGCGCTCGGCGGGGCGAAGAACCACATGGTCGTGCTTCCCGACGCCGACCTCGACCTCGCCGCCGACGCCGCCGTGTCGGCCGGGTTCGGGTCCGCGGGGGAGCGGTGCATGGCGGTGTCGGTGGTGGTGGCCGTCGACCCGGTCGGCGACGAGCTGGTGGCGAAGATCACCGAGCGGATGTCCCGGCTGCGCGTCGGCGACGGCCGCGAGCCGGACTCGGAGATGGGTCCCCTGGTGACCAAGGCGCACCACCAGCGGGTGACGTCCTATGTGGACGCCGGCGTCGCCGAAGGCGCGGAGCTCGTGGTGGACGGGCGCGGCATCGAGATCGCCGGCGACGGTTTCTGGCTCGGCCCGACGTTGTTCGACCGCGTCGGACCCGGGATGTCGGTCTACACCGACGAGATCTTCGGCCCGGTGCTCTCGGTGGCGCGCGCGACGAGCTTCGACGACGCGCTCGGCCTGGTCAACGCCAGCCCCTACGGCAACGGCACCGCGATCTTCACCGGCGACGGCGCGGCCGCGCGGCGCTACCAGAACGAGGTGGAGGTGGGCATGGTCGGCGTGAACGTGCCCATCCCGGTGCCCGTCGGCTACTACTCGTTCGGCGGCTGGAAGGACTCGCTCTTCGGCGACACCCACGCGTACGGGCCCGAGGGATTCCACTTTTTCACGCGCACGAAGGTGGTCACCTCGCGCTGGCCGGACACCTCGCACGCCGGGGTGAACCTGGGTTTCCCGAAGAACAGCTGATCTCCTGGCCCGGGGCAGCTTCGCGGGGTGCTGCACCCGGGTCAGGTTGGCGGGCTCGCCGGAACGGGCGTAAAGTGAACTGTACGTTCAGTTCACTTTTGAAGGAGAACGTTCCATGTCAGCACAGCCCGCGAAGTCGTCCGGCACGTTCGCGATCGGCGGGGACCTGCCCGTCGTGCGGCTCGGGTTCGGCGCGATGCAGCTGCCCGGCCCCGGCGTGTGGGGGGAGTCTCGTGACCCGGAGGGGGCCGTGCGCGTGCTGCGCAGGGCCGTCGAGCTCGGGGTCAACCTCATCGACACCGCCGACTCGTACGGCCCGTTCGTGGCCGACCTGCTCATCCGCGAAGCCCTGCACCCGTACGCCGACGACCTGGTGATCGCCACCAAGGCCGGGTTCACCCGGCAGGGCCCGAACCAGTGGACCCCCGTCGGCCGGCCCGAGTACCTGCGCCAGCAGGTGGAGCTGAACCTGCGCCACCTCGGCCTCGAGCGCATCGACCTGCTGCAGCTGCACCGCATCGACCCGAAGGTGCCCGTCGCGGACCAGGTCGGGGAGCTCGCCACGCTGCAGTCGGAGGGCAAGATCCGGCACATCGGCCTGTCGGAGATCTCGGTCGAGGATCTCGTCGAGGCGCAGAAGACGGCCACGATCGTCTCGGTGCAGAACCGCTTCAACCTGGCCGACCGGTACTCCGAGCCGCTGCTGGACCACGTGGCGAAGGAGGGCATCGCGTTCATCCCGTGGTTCCCGCTGGCCACGGGTTCGCTGGCGGGTCCGGACAGCCCGCTTTCGCAGGTGTCGAAGGAACACGGCGCGTCGCCCTCGCAGCTCGCGCTGGCGTGGCTGCTCAAGCGTTCGCCGGTGATGCTGCCGATCCCGGGCACGTCCAGCGTCGGTCACCTCGAGGACAACGTGGCGGCGGCCGAGATCGAGCTGACCGACGACGAGTTCGCGGCGCTGAGCAAGGCGGCTTCTCGATGAGCGTCTGGTTCGTCACCGGCGCGTCGCGGGGTTTCGGCCTCGAGATCGTGCGGGCGGCGCTGGAGCGCGGTGACCAGGTCGTGGCCACCGCGCGCCAGGCGTCGGCCGTGGAGAAGGAGTTTCCCGGCAATCCGTCGGTCCTGGCGGTGGCGCTCGACGTGACCGACGAGGCTGCCGCGGCCGCGGCCGTCGGTGCGGCTTTGGATCGGTTCGGGCGCATCGACGTGCTGGTGAACAACGCCGGCCGCGGCCTGCTCGGCGCCGTGGAGGAGGCGTCGGACGCGGCCGTGCGCGCGGTGTTCGACGCCAACGTGTTCGGCCTGCTCTCCGTGACGCGCGCGGTGCTGCCCGTGCTGCGGCGGCAGCGTTCGGGGCACGTGGTGAACATCAGCTCGGTCGGCGGCTTCACGACCGGCCCGGGCTGGGGCGTGTACGGGGCGACGAAGTTCGCCGTCGAGGCGCTTTCCGAGGCGCTGCACGGGGAACTGGCGCCGCTCGGCGTGCCCGTGACGGTGGTCGAGCCGGGCTTCTTCCGCACCGACTTCCTCGACTCGTCGAGCCTGCACCGCGCCGAGGACGAGATCGCCGACTACGCGGCCTCCGCCGGCGCGACCCGCGCGGCGGCGGATTCCCGCAACCACGAGCAACCGGGCGACCCGCGCAAGGCGGCGCTCGCGATCGTTTCCGTCGTGGCTTCGCCCTCGCCGCCCCTGCGCCTCCAGCTGGGCGCCGACTCGGTCGCCCGGGTGGAAGCGAAACTCGACTTCGTCCGCGACGAACTTTCCCGCTGGCGCGAGCTTTCGGTCTCCACGGACCATGCCTGACGACACGTCCTTGCGGCCCCGCAGCGCGCGCGCCCACGCGTGCGCGCTGTCGGCCGCGCGCGAACTCCTCGCCGAGGGCGGCCTCCCGGCCGCCACGGTCGACGCCATCAGCGCCCGGTCCGGCGTCAGCAAGGCGACGCTGTACAAGCACTGGCCCAGCCGCACCGCCTTGGCCGCGGAGGCCTTCGGGCGCGAGATGGCGGATGCCCTGCCGCTCCCGTCCACGGGCGATCCACGGGCGGACCTGGTGGAGCAGGTGCGGCAGGTTTCGGCGTTCTGCGCGGGTGCGACCGGCGAGGTCTTCGCTCAGCTGCTCGCCGCGTGCGTCACGGACCCTTCGGCGGCCCCGTTCTTCCGGGAGTTCTTTTTGGACGGTCGCCGGGCCGCCATTGCCGTTTTGTGGCAGCGTTTGGTGGACGCCGGCCAGGCCGCACCGTCGGTGGACGCCGAGACGGCGACGGATGTTTTGTTCGGGCCACTCATCTTCCGCCGCCTGACGGGCCACGCGCCACTGACGGTCGCCGAGGCCGACGCGATCTCCTCGGCGGCGCTGGAGGGGTTGCTCAAGCGGGAATGACGTTGACGATCTGCCGGTTCTGGGCAGGGTGCGGCCGCGGCCTGGTCGGCGTTCACGAGGGGATCACGTTGATGATCAGCTTGGTCTTCGGGTACAGGCACAGCGTGTTGTTCCGCTCCGGCTTGATCTTCTCCCAGGTTTCGCGGTCGGTGGAATAGGTCTTCCCTCCGACGCGGACCTCCCAGCGGGCCATGGTGTGGGTACTGCCCGGGGAGTGGAACAGCCCGATCGGGTAGGCGTCCGTCGTCGGCGATCTGCCGAAGTCGTGGGTCCACCCGCTGACCACCACCAGCGGCCTGTGCAGGTCGCGGTAACGCCGGGCGCACAACACCAGGCACACCAAGGCAAGCAGCACGATGAACGGGAACGCGCCCAACGACTCGGCCCGCTGGGGCCCTTCGAACACGTTCGTGGCCGTCGGCAGCACCACGCACAGCAGCGCCGCGATCACCCCGACGACCAGGCACAGCCAGAACGTGAAGTCGAGGACGATGCGACGCTGCGACGGGTGGAGCCGCCCGGCGAGATTGGCCGTGGCGATTTCGTCGACGTTCACGACGGGATGACGTTCACGATCACCTTGCCATTGGGGGTGAGGTAGATCGTGTTCTCGTGCTCGGGGCGGAACTTGGCGTGGACGTCGTGGTCGATCTGTCGCCTCAGGCCGTTGAAAGCGACGGTGTGCATCGGATTGCCGCCCTGGCTTTTGATTGTGTACAGCAGGATCGGGTAGTTCTTCGGCAGCGGTCGGCTCAGCGCAGCGTCGTGCGTGAAGCCCGTAAAGGTCGTGATCGTGCCTTTGCGGAGGAAGAGCAGACGGCGTACGCAGAAGACCAGGAGCACCAGCATGATGACGATGACCGGGACGGCGAACACGTAGCCGTACCCCTGTTGGTAACCGGGCATGCGCACCAGTGCGTAGAACCCGGCCACGAAGAGGACCACGGCGAACCAGAAGTAAAATTCCAGCACGTTGCGCCACTGTGAGGGGTGGAGCCGGCCCTCGCGGTTGAAGCGGTCGACTTCGGCCTGGTCCACGTTCTTGTCGCTCACTCGGACTTTTCCCTGCTGCCACCTTCGGGCGCGCCGGCCTTCTCGCCTTCGCCACCCTCGGACTCTTCCTTGTGTTCTTTCTCGTAGGCTTCGGATCCTTCGTGGTACCGATCGGCTTGCTCGTTCATCTGACGGCGTGTTTCGGAGCCGACGCCGACGGTGTCGGCCGGCTTCCAGTCCGGAACCCCGTTGCCCGTCCCCCACTCCGAGGGCTTGAGGAAACTGCGGCCGTCTTCGGAGTACTTCTCACCCAACTTCGTTTCGTTCTCGGTCTTCGGGAAAAGGTAGTCCGCCGTGCCTTCCTTCCACCCCTCGGCGCGCTCGGCCGCGGTCTTGGCGTGGGCGGCGTCTTTGAGTTCGCCGCCCTTCTTCTCGAGGTTCACCGCGGCGTCGAGGCTCTTGTCGGAGATCTTGTCGGCGACCTTGCCGAGCTTCTGGAGCGCCTTGGACGCTTCCTCGATCGCGCCCTTGGCCTTGCCTGCGCTCTCGGCGAGCTTGTCGAGCTTCGCGACGATCTGGGTGATCCGGCTGCTGATCTTCTCCGCGAGGATCCCGCCTTCGACGACGGTGTCCGCGATGAACGCGGCGATCGTGCCGCCGAACGTGCACCACGAAGCGGCGAGGGCGGCGAGCGCCTTGATGATCAGTTCGCCGACGAAGGACGAGATCATGTCGCGGATCAGCCCGCGTTCGGTGCCGACGAGTGCGCCCGCGACGTTCATCGCGCCCGAGGCGCCGGTGGCCTGCCCGGCGGCGCCTCGCAGGACCGCGACGTATCCCTGCGCCGACTTCTGGTAAGCCTGGCCACCAGCGCCCTGGAAGTCCGGCGCCACTTTCGCGGCGGCCTGTTCGTACTGGTCCGCGCTCGCCGAGAGCTGCTTGGAGATGTTCGTCCAGGTCACGGCCTTGGCGGTGATCTCCTCGGGGTTGCCCGCGAGCTTGTCGAGCCCCTCCTTGAGGAAGCTGATGTGCTCGATCAGCCAGCCGACCCCGGCGCTCGCCAGCGAGCCGAGCGGGTCCATCGCCATGCCCAGCAGGTCGAGACCGTCCGTCGCGACGTCCATGCCGAAGTTGAGCCAGTCACCGTTGCGAAAATCGGTGATCGACGACGCCGCGTCGCTGAAGATGCCGCTGCCCGCGTACTGAGCGTTGAGGTTGTCCAGCTCGTTGCTCGATGAACCCATCTGGGTCATGAGCCCACTCGACGACTCTGTGGTCGCGACCAGCGGGTTCTCCTGCGTCTCGGTCATGCCGGGAGCTCCTTGCCGAACGAGTTGACCTTGTCCTTCGTGTTCTGTTCGTTCGTGTCGTAGTGGTCGTGGGCTCGCTGGAGCTTGTCGGCCATGCCGTCGGCGCACGTGGCGACGACGCCGATGAAATCCGTCGCCGACGAGAGGTACGTCTGCAAGGGGAGGGCGAACACCTGCCCGACGAGACCGAACGCCCAGTCGTTCAAGGCCTGACCGGACGCCGTCGCGTCGGCGGCGGTGTGGACTCCGGCCGCGATGTCCTGCACCTCACCCTTGTGCGTCTGCAGAGCCTCGAGATTCACCTGCTGCGTGCCGGCCATCAGTAGCCCCTCCCCAGGATCGAGCCGCCGTTGTAGTAGTCGTCGTCATCGGAGGTGTCGGCCGCGGGGCGCGAAGGGCGGGCCGGGGGAGCGGGTGGGCGCATCCCAGGAGCCCCAGGAGTCCCGGGAACCCCAGGAGCCGGCGGTCGAGGAGGAGGCGGCGGCGTGCCACCGTCCTCGTCCCGATTGAAGAATTGTCGCGTTTCCGGCGGCGCCGGCGGGGTTTCCTCGGGCACTTCCGGAGTCGGAATCTGCTCGTCGAGGAATTTCATCGCGTCGCTGTTTTCGCCGATGAGGGGGGCCATGATGGCGTGCAGCTGCTGGGCCGCCTGGGCCTGCGCGCGGTGTGCGGTGGCGACGACGGCGGCGGCGAGCGCGCTGCGGCTGATCTCGTCGGCGCGGGGGCCGAAGCTGAGCTGTTGCAGGGCTCCGCTGGTGTTCACGGTGACGGTCACCGCGCCGTCGTTGCTCGTCGCCGTGGCGGCGACGCGCTTGAGGCGCTCCTGGGCCTCCGCGGCTCGCTGTCCGATTTCGGCGATTTCGGGTGCGCGCCCGTTATTGTCCACGACTGCCCTCGGCTCTTGGGGATTCACCACGTTCTTCTGAGGCAGCAAACCGGTTAACGGTTCCCCTAGCAAGCGAAGATTTGATATGTCCGGTTCGCCGTTATTAATGGCCATTTGCCATTCTTTTACCTTCGCCCGGCCGCCGCCCGCGGGCGGCCGAGACACCACCGTGTCCGCGGGGTTGAGCGCCGGGCACTCAGGCTTCCGTAAACTCGTTGTGAGTAGCGGGTCGAAAGCAGGGAGGTGCCGGTGGCGAACACGGACGAGCGTCGCTTCGAGGTGCTGCGCGCGATCGTGGCCGACTACGTCTCGAACCAGGAGCCGGTGGGTTCCAAGACGATCGTCGAGCGGCACAACCTGGGCGTTTCGAGCGCGACGGTGCGCAACGACATGGCCGCGCTCGAGGAAGAGGGGTACATCACCCAGCCGCACACCAGCGCGGGGCGGATCCCCACGGACAAGGGCTACCGGCTGTTCGTGGACAAGCTCTCGGAGATCAAGCCGCTCTCGGCGGCCGAGCGGCGGGCGATCACGTCGTTCCTCGACTCGGGCACCGACCTCGACGACGTGCTGCGCCGGTCGGTGCGGCTGCTCGCGCAGCTGACCCGGCAGGTCGCGGTGGTGCAGTACCCGATGCTGACCAACGCGGCGGTGCGCCACCTCGAAGTGGTCCCGCTCACGCCGGCGCGGCTGATGCTGGTGCTCATCACCGACTCGGGCCGGGTCGACCAGCGTACGGTCGACCTCGGCGACGTGCTCACCGAGGAGAACGTGCTGCGCCTGCGGACCGTGCTCAACGGCGCGCTCGCCGGGCGCCGCCTGGTCGAAGCCGCCGCGCGCGTGGCCGAGCTGCCCGAGGTGGCGCCGAACGAGCTGCGCGACAGCCTCACCCGCATCTGCACGGTGCTGGTCGAGTCGCTGGTCGAGCACCCGGAGGAACGCCTGGTGCTCGGCGGCACGGCCAACCTCACCCGCAACGTCGCCGACTTCCCGGGCTCGCTGCGGCAGGTCCTCGAAGCGCTCGAGGAGCAGGTGGTCGTGCTCAAGCTGCTGGCCGCGGCTCGCAACCCCGGTGCGGTGACGGTCCTCATCGGCGAGGAAAATGAAGACGAGCAGATGCGCAGCACCTCGGTCGTGTCGATCGGCTACGGCCGGGACGACATGCTGCTGGGAGGAATGGGCATCGTCGGACCCACCCGGATGGACTACCCGGGCACCATCGCGGCCGTCCGCGCGGTGGCCAACTACGTGGGGCAGATCCTGTCCGGCCGCTGACGGCCCGGGCAGAGCAGAAGGAGAAGGCAGAAAAACGTGGCGAGGGACTACTACGGGATCCTCGGGGTGGCCAAGAACGCGTCGGATCAGGAGATCAAGCGCGCGTACCGCAAGCTGGCCCGTGAGCTGCACCCCGACGTGAACCCGTCGGAGGACGCGCAGCACAAGTTCGGCGAGGTGACCACCGCCTACGAGGTGCTCTCCGACCCGCAGAAGCGCAAGATCGTCGACCTCGGCGGCGACCCGATGGACTCGGGCGCGCGCGGCGGCGGTGGCGGCGACCCGTTCGCCGGCTTCGGCGGGCTGGGCGACATCATGGACGCGTTCTTCGGTGCGGCCGGCGGTGGCGGCGGAGGACGTGGCCGGGGGCCGCGCAGCCGCGTGCAGCCGGGCTCCGACGCGCTGATCCGCCTCGCGCTCACGCTCGAGGAGTGCGCCACCGGCGCCGACCGCGAGATCACCGTCGACACGGCCGTGGTCTGCGACCTGTGCCGCGGCGCGGGCACCGCGGAGGGCACCACCACCAAGACCTGCGACACCTGCGGCGGCGCCGGCGAGGTGCAGTCGGTGCAGCGCTCGTTCCTCGGCCAGGTCGTCACGGCCCGCCCGTGCCCGGTCTGCCGCGGCTTCGGCGAGGTCATCCCCGACCCGTGCCGCCAGTGCGGCGGCGACGGGCGCATCCGCGCGCGCCGCAACGTCACGGCGAAGATCCCGCCGGGCGTCGGCGACGGCATGCGCATCCGGCTCTCCGGCCAGGGCGAGGTCGGCCCCGGCGGCGGCCCCGCGGGCGACCTGTACGTGGAGATCGACGAGCTGCCCCACGAGGTCTTCGTGCGGGAGGGCAACGAGCTGCACTGCAACTTCCGCATCCCGATGACCACGGCGGCGCTCGGCGCGACCGTGCCGATCAGCACGCTCGTCGACGGCGACTACGAGCTCGACGTCGAACCCGGCACCCAGCCCAACACCGAGCTCGTGCTCACGGGCAAGGGCATGCCGCGGCTGCGCTCGTCCGGGCGCGTCGACGGCCGCGGCGACCTCCACGTGCACATCGACGTGGTGGTGCCGACCAAGCTCGACGAGGCCCAGCGCGACCTGCTCGTGGAGCTGGCCCAGCAGCGCGGCGAAGAGGTGCCGACGCTGGCGGCCAACGGCAGCAAGCACGGCGGCCTGTTCTCCAAGCTGCGCACGAAGCACCGCTGACCCGTGCCCGACACCACGCTGCCGGTCTTCCTCGCCACCGCCGTACCCGACCGGGGTTCGGCCGTGCTCGACGGCGAGGAAGCCCGGCACGCCGCCACCGTGCGCCGGCTGCGCGTGGGGGAGCAGCTCGTGCTCTCCGACGGCGCCGGCGCCATGGCCCGCTGCGTCGTCGACGCGGTGCAGACCGGGCGAGACGCGTTCCTCACCCTGACGGTCGTCGAACGCTGGGACGAGGAACCTCCTGCGCTGCGCGTCCACGTCGCGCAGGCGCTGGCCAAAGGCGACCGCGGTGAGCTGGCCGTGGAGCTCGCCACCGAGGCCGGCGCCGACGCGATCGTGCCGTGGCGCGCCGCCCGCAGCGTCGCGAAGTGGGAAGACGGCACGCGCGGCGACAAGGCGCTGGCCCGCTGGCGCGCGACCGCCCGCGCCGCCGCCAAACAAGCTCGTCGCGCCCACGTGCCCGAGGTGATCGAGCCCGTCGGCACCCGCGAGCTCGCCCAGCTGGCCGCCACGATGTCCCGCACGCTCGTGCTGGAGTCGGGCGTGACCAGCCGCCTCACGGAAATCAGCCTCCCGGACACCGGCGACATCCTGCTCGTCGTCGGCCCCGAAGGCGGCATCACCGACGACGAGCTGGCCACGCTCGAAGCCGCCGGCGCCACCACCGTCCGCCTCGGCCCGACCGTGCTGCGCACCTCCACCGCGGCCGCCGTCGCCCTCGGCGCCCTCGGCGCGCTGACCGGCCGCTGGGCCTGACCAACGGACACCGCCACCGGACACGTTGCGGGCCCATTTTGCGGCGAGTCATGGCGCGATCACGCTCCGAGCAGCTACGCTCGTCACCAACGCGCAAGACGTTTCGACGCGCCACTGGGTGGGTAACCCCTGGTGGCGCGTACCCGAAACCGCGTACGTCACAAGCTCCGCCGGGCACCTCCCCCCTCGGTCCGGCGGCGCCGCGGCGGCGCGGTGGGCCGACCCCCAGGGCCCACCGCCCCCGCGGCATCTCCTCGTCGTCGGCTGTCGTCGACGATCCTTCGGATCGGCTTCGCCGTCCGAGGAGATGCGTATTGTCCGGGGGCCGAGCCCCCGGAACCCCCACGGTGCGGTGGTTGCCAAGGGGGTCGAGCCGCCGGAGCCCCGAGGTGCGGTGGTTGCCAAGGGGGCCGAGGCCCCGGAGCCCCGAGGTGCGGTGGTTGCCGAGGGGGTCGAGCCGCCGGAGCCCCTGCGGTGCGGTGGGCGCCGATCATGGCGGGGCGGGTTTGTAGGGTGGGCGCATGAGTGATGCGGAGACGTTGTTCGAGCGGATCATCGCGGGGGAGATCCCGGCGGATGTGGTGTACGAGGACGACCGGACGTTCGCGTTCCGCGATATCAATCCGCAGGCCAAGGTGCACGTGCTGGTGGTGCCGAAGAAGCGCTACCGCAACGTGGGCGAGCTGGCCGCTTCGGATCCGGAGCTGCTGAGCGCCGTGGTGCTGAGCGCCCGCAAGGTGGCCGAGCTCGAGGGCATCGTGGAGTCCGGGTACCGCGTGGTGTTCAACACCGACGGCGACGCGGGACAGACCGTCTTCCACGTCCACGCGCACGTGCTGGGCGGCGAGCAGCTCGGGTTGTTCGGACGCCACGCCTAAACCGACCTGCGGTGGGCAGTCGCGAGCAAGTAGCATCGGCAACGTCAGAAGTCCGTCAGGCGAAGCAGCAGAAAGCAGGCCAGAGGCCACGTGGCCGGAACCGCACAGGGTGGAGCCGCCCGACCCGACGCCACCGCCGGCAAGGCGGCGCAGTCGAAGAACGAGGACGCCACCCCCGTGGCCCAGTCCCGCTTCCCCATCCCCGAAGCCGCCGTCCTGAGCCTGCTCGGCTCGCGTGACGAGAACCTGCGCGTCGCCGAGGAGCTCCTCGCCGCCGACGTGCACGTCCGCGGCAACGAAGTGACCCTCACCGGCGCGCCCGCCGACGTGGCGTTCGCCGAACGCGTCTTCACCGACCTCGTGCAGCTCGCCACCGGCGGCCAGCAGGTCGGCCCCGACACGGTGCGCCGCACCGTCGGCATGCTGTCCTCCGGCGACGCGTCCCCGGCCGAGGTCCTGAGCCTCAACATCGTCTCCCGCCGCGGCAAGACGATCCGGCCCAAGACGCTCAACCAGAAGCGCTACGTCGACGCCATCGACAAGCACACCATCGTCTTCGGCATCGGCCCCGCCGGTACCGGCAAGACGTACCTCGCCATGGCGAAGGCCGTGCAGGCGCTGCAGGCCAAGCAGGTCACGCGCATCGTGCTGACCCGTCCCGCCGTCGAGGCGGGCGAGCGGCTCGGCTACCTGCCCGGCACGCTCAACGAGAAGATCGACCCGTACCTGCGCCCGCTCTACGACGCGCTGCACGACATGGTCGAGCCCGAGTCGATCCCGCGCCTCATGCAGGCCGGCACGATCGAGATCGCGCCGCTCGCGTACATGCGCGGCCGCACGCTGAACGACGCCTTCATCATCCTCGACGAGGCCCAGAACACCACGCCCGAGCAGATGAAGATGTTCCTGACGCGCCTCGGCTTCGGCTCGAAAATCGTGGTCACCGGTGACATCACGCAGGTCGACCTGCCCAACGGCCAGAAGAGCGGCCTGCGCGTGGTCCGCGACATCCTCGACGGTGTCAACGACCTCCACTTCGCCGAGCTGACCAGCCAGGACGTGGTGCGCCACCGGCTCGTCGGCGACATCGTCGACGCGTACGAGAAGTGGCAGGCCGTGCAGGACGCCCAGGACCAGCAGCAGGGCGGCTGGAAGGGCAACCGCCGATGAGCATCGAGATCGCCAACGAGTCGGGCGTCGACGTCGACGAGACGTCGATCGTCTCGGCCGCGCGCTACGCGCTCGACAAGATGGAGGTCAGCCCGCTCGCCGAGCTGTCCATCCTGCTCGTCACGCTCGAAGTCATGGAAGACCTGCACGAACGCTGGATGGACCTGCCCGGGCCCACCGACGTGATGGCCTTCCCGATGGACGAGCTCGACTCGTCGCGCCGCCCCGACGCGCCCGACGCGTCGCCGGCGCTGCTGGGCGACATCGTGCTGTGCCCGGCGTTCGCGAAGGACCAGGCGAAGACCGCGGGCCACGCGCTGATCGACGAGCTGCACCTGCTCACCGTCCACGGCGTGCTGCACCTGCTCGGCTACGACCACGCCGAGCCGGCCGAGGAACGCGAGATGTTCGGCCTGCAGAAGCGCATCCTGACGGAGTTCCAGTCGGCCGTGGCCGAGCTGAACCGGAAGAACGCGCAGCGCAACGCCGACGACCGCGTGCTCGGCATCGCGGGCTTGGACACGCCGGACGTGGCGACGACCCCGACCGCGGCGAAACCGGCCGAGGAAACCCCCTAGGCAGCGATCATGGGCAGTCCCACGGCACAGCTGGTCGTCGCGGTGGCGCTCGTGCTGCTGGCGGGGGTGTTCGCGGCCGCCGACGCGGCCGTCAGCACCGTTTCGCAGGCCCGCACCGAAGGGCTCGTGCGCATCGGCCGGGCCGGTGCGCGCCAGCTCGCCGCCGTCGTCGCCGAACGCCGCCGCCACATCAACCTGCTCCTGCTGCTGCGCCTCGGCTGCGAGCTCACGGCCACGGTCCTGGTCACCGTGTCGTTCCTCGCCTGGTTCGGCAAGCTGTGGCTCGCCGTGCTCGTCTCCGCCGTGGTGATGGTGGTGGTGAGCTACGTGCTCATCGGCGTCGGGCCGCGCACCATCGGCCGCCAGCACCCCTACCGCGTCGGCACGATCGTCGCCGGGCCCGTACGCGTCCTCGGCTCGATCCTCGGCCCGCTCTCGCGGCTGCTGATCGTGATCGGTAACGCGATCACCCCCGGCCAGGGCTTCCGCGAAGGCCCGTTCACCTCCGAAGTCGAGCTGCGCGAGCTGGTCGACCTCGCGCAGGAACGCGGCGTGGTCGAGGACTCCGAGCGCGAGATGATCCACTCGGTGTTCGAGCTGGGCGACACGATCGCGCGCGAGGTGATGGTGCCGCGCACCGAGATCGTGTGGATCGAGCGCACCAAGACCGTGCGCCAGGCGCTCGCGCTCGCCCTGCGCACCGGCTTCACGCGCGTGCCGGTGATCGACGAGTCCGTGGACGACATCGTCGGCGTGGTGAACATCAAGGACCTGATGCCGGCGTACATGGACCCGGACGGCCCGAGCACGGTCGTGGACCAGGTCATGAACCCGGCGAGCTACGTGCCCGACTCCAAGCGGCTCGACGAGCTGCTCAAGGAGATGCAGCGCACGCACAACCACATGGCCATCGCGGTCGACGAGTACGGCGGCACCGCGGGCCTGCTGACCATCGAGGACATCCTCGAGGAGATCGTCGGCGAGATCACCGACGAGTCCGACACCGACGAGCGGCCCGACGTCGAGGAGCTCGAGGGCGGCGCGGTGCGCGTGTCGTCCCGGTTGAGCGTCGACGACCTCGGTGAGCTCTTCGGCATCGACCTCGAGGACCACGACGTGGAGACCGTGGGCGGGCTGCTCGCGGAGCGACTGGGTAGGGTCCCTCTTCCGGGGGCCGAAGCCGAGGTCGCCGGCCTTCGGCTGTTCGCCGAAGGGGGCAAGGACCGCCGTGGCCGCATGCGGATCACGTCGGTCGTCGTCCACCCGGCCGACGCGGACGCCGTGACCGAGTCCGGCACGCGCCGGCGCACCCGGGTGCCCCAGCCCGAAGAACGCGACAGGAGAGTCGAACATGCCTGACCTCGACGCCGAGGACCAGAAGCTCGTCACGCTGGCCCGGTCGGCACGCGCCCGCGTCGGCGCCGAGGAGGGCGCGGCCGTGCGCGACACCGACGGCCGGACGTACACCGCGGTGACCGTCGACCAGCCCTCCTTCAAGCTCACGGCCGTGCAGGCCGCCGTCGCGGCCGCGCTGTCGAGCGGCGCCGAAGGGCTCGAGGCGGCGGCCGTGGTGACGGGCGACGCGCTGGTGCAGGAGGCGTCGGTGCAGGCGGTCCGCGACGTCGCGAAGACCGCGCCGATCATCCTGGCCGACCCGAAGGGCGACGTCGTCGAGGTGCTGCGCTGATGGCCGGCGCGCACCGCTCCGGCTTCGCCTGCTTCGTCGGCCGTCCCAACGCGGGCAAGTCGACGCTCACGAACGCGCTCGTCGGCTCGAAGGTCGCCATCACCTCCAGCAAGCCGCAGACGACCCGGCACGCGATCCGCGGCATCGTGCACCGCGAGGACGCGCAGCTGGTCATCATCGACACGCCCGGCCTGCACCGCCCGCGCACGCTGCTCGGGCAGCGGCTCAACGACGTGGTGCACGAGACGTGGTCCGAAGTGGACGTCGTCGGGTTCTGCGTGCCCGCCAACGAAAAGATCGGCCCCGGGGACAAGTTCATCGCCGCCGAGCTGACGAAGATCGCCCGGCGCACGCCGGTGATCGGCGTGGTGACCAAGACCGACCTGGTGAAGCCCGAGCAGGTGGCCGAGCAGCTGCTGGCGCTGCAGGGCGTGATGGAGTTCGCCGACCTCGTGCCGGTGTCCGCTGTGGACGGTTTCCAGGTGCAGACCGTGGCCGACCTGCTCGTGGCGCGGCTGCCGGAAGGCCCGCAGCTCTACCCGGGCGGCGAGCTCACCGACGAGCCCGAGATGACGCTCGTGGCCGAACTGATCCGCGAGGCGGCACTCGAAGGCGTGCGTGACGAGCTGCCGCACTCCATCGCCGTGACGGTGGAGGAGATGCTGCCGCGCGAAGGCCGCGACGACCTCGTGGACGTGCACGCGTTCCTGTACGTGGAGCGGCCCAGCCAGAAGGGCATCATCCTCGGGCACAAGGGTGAACGCCTGCGTGAGGTCGGAGCCGCGGCGCGCAAGCAGATCGAGGGCCTGCTGGGCTCGAAGGTGTACCTCGACCTGCACATCAAGGTGGCCAAGGACTGGCAGCGCGACCCGAAGCAGCTGCGCCGTCTCGGCTTTTGACGCCGCGCTGCGGGCGGTAGCGTCAGTACCCTCGCCCACGACCGACAGCAGGGGGACGCGATGACCGGCCCGTACCCGCCACCCGGCGGGCCGTACCCGCCGCCTCCCGGCGGCCCGTACTACTACGGCGGCCCACAGCCGAACTTCCCGCCGCCGCCGGACAACCGGCTCGTGTGGGGCATCCTCACCACGATCTTCTGCTGCCTGCCGCTCGGGATCGTGTCCATCGTGAAGGCCAACGAGGTCAACTCCCTGTGGTACCAGGGCCGCTTCGCCGAAGCGCAGCACGCCGCGGACCAGGCGGGGAAGTGGGCCATGTGGTCGGCGCTGGCGATTCCGATCGGCATCGTGGCGTACCTGCTGGTGGTTTTGTTCGTGTTCCTGATCGCGGGGACGTCCGCCGGGTTCTGGTCGTCGTGAGCACCGTCTACACGGGAATCCCGGCGCGGGGCGCGCGAGCCACGGCGCGGGCGCTGGCGGGCCCGGCGGCCGTGGTCGCGGGCCTCGGCGTGTGCTGCGCGGCGGTGTGGTTCGGCGATCCGACGACGCCGGGCGGGCCGTTGCCGGTGTGCCCCACCAAGTTCCTCTTCGGCATCGACTGCCCCGGCTGCGGCGGCATGCGGATGGCCTACAGCCTCATGCACGGCGACCTCGCCGGCGCCGTGCACTACAACGCGGTGGCGCTCGTGTTTGTGGCGCTGTTCGCGTGGAGCGGTGTCGTGTGGACCGTCGGGCGGCTGCGCGGACGGGCGGTCCGGTCGTGGCTGCACTGGCGCCGCACGCCGCTCGTGGTGGCGGTGGTGTTCGCGATCTGGTTCGTGGTGCGGAACCTGCCGTTCGCGCCGTTCACCGGTTTGTCGGTCTGAGTTTCCCTGCCGCCGGAACCGTCTTCGCTTCCCGTTCGTCGTACGGGTTTCCGGCCGCCACCCGGTGCGGGCGCCTACCTGGGCCGACCTCGTCCGGACCAGGTACGCTCCCGCGCACCGGCCCGTCCTCATCGGACTCGGCCGGTTCTCGCGTGCCACCGCACGCGGGTCAGGACGAGCGAGGGGGAGAACACGATGACCGATCCCTACGGCCGGCCCATGGGGCAGCCGCAGGGCCAGCCGCCCTTCGGACAACCGCAAGGGCAGCAGCCGTTCGGAGCACCCGGCGGCTTCGGCCAGCAACCGCCTTCGGGCGGGTTCCCCCAGCAGCCCGGCGGTTTCGGGCAACAGCCCGGTTTCGGGCAGCCGGGTCAGGCGCAGCCGGGCTTCGGCCAGCCGGACGCGCAGGGCCAGCCGGGCTTCGGACAGCCCGGGTTCGGTCAGCCGCCCGCCGGTGGTTTCGGCCAGCCGCCCACGTTCGGGCAGCCCGGCGGGTTCGGCCAGCCGAACCCGTACGGCCCGCCCGGTGGCGCCTACGCGAACTGGGGCCAGCGCGCCGGCGCCTACCTGATCGACTTCGGGCCGTTCCTCGCCGCGATCATCATCGCCCTGCTCGTCTCGATCGCGTCGTGGAGCGCCGGGGCGATCATCTACGGGCTCGCGATCTTCGGGAACATCGGCTGGCAGATCTACAACCGCTGGATCACGGCCGGGAACACGGGGCAGTCGCTCGGCAAGCGCGTCGTCGGCATCAAGCTCGTCAGCGAGGCCACCGGGCAGCCGATCGGCGCCGGCATGGCGTTCCTGCGCGACCTCGCGCACGTCCTCGACGGCTTCCTCTGCTCGCTCGGTTACCTGTGGCCGCTGTGGGACGCCAAGTCCCAGACGTTCTCGGACAAGATCGTCGGCACAATCGTCGTGCCCGCCGACGCCGCGCCCGCGGGCCAGGCGGGGCAGCCGGGCTTCGGCCAGCAGCAGCCCTTCGGCGGCGGGTTCCCGCCCGCCGGGCAGCAGCCGGGCGGGTTCGCCCAGCAGCCCGCCGGGTTCGGCCAGCAGCCGAGCGGGTTCGGCGCGCAGCCCGGGTTCGGGCAGCCGGCCGCCGGCGGTTTCGGCCAGCCGGGCCAGGCGCCGTCGGGCGGTTTCGGCCAGCCGGGTGCCCCGGCGAGCGGCGGGTTCGCGCAGCCGGGCGCCGAGTCGCCGGGTGCGACCGCGTTCGAGCAGGCCGAGCCCACGCAGATGCTCAAGCCGGGCGGCGGCGCCGCGCAGCCCGAGAGCGGCGCGTTCGACGGAGCCGAGCGCACGCAGATGCTGCAGCCGGGTTCGCCGGCCGTGGAAGCGCCCGCGCCGCCCGCGGAGACGCAGAAGATCCAGCCGGGCGAGTTCGGCCAGCCGCCCCAGCAGTGACCCGCGAAGCTGTCAAACCGATCGACAGCGCCGGGCCACGGCCTCGATCGCGCAGGGGCGCGGACCAAGACCCGCGGCGGGGGGAGCTCGCCGGAAGCACGAGGAGTTTGGGGAACCAGTCATGACCAATCCGTACGGTCAGCCGCAGCCGCCCTACGGCCAGCAGCCGTATGGCACGCCGTCCGGCCCGATGCCGACCCCGTATGGCCAGCAGGGCCCGTACGGCCAGCAGGGCCAGTTCGGGCAGCAGGCGCCGTTCGGGCAGCCCGGTTACGGCCCCGGCATGGGGATGCCGCCGGGTGGCGACATCAACGCCATCAAGGAGTACAAGGGCTGGGCGATCGGCTGCATCTTCCTGATGTGGATCCTCGCGATCTTCGCGATCATGAAGTCCAACGAGGTCCGCACCTTCAAGATGCAGGGCAACTACGCGATGGCCCAGCAGGCGTCGCAGACCACGAAGACGCTGTGCCTGATCGCCACGATCATCGGCGGCATCGGCTACGCCCTCGCGATCACGTTCCTCATCATCGGGATCGTCGCGGCGACCACGGTCACCACGTACTGCACCGGCTACTACGGCTGCTGACGCGCCCAACCAGGGTGTCACCGCCCCGGCATCGCCCGGAAGTGGGACGATGTCGGTGTGGTGAACCTCTACCGCGACACCGGAGTGGTGCTGCGCACGCACAAGCTGGGTGAGGCCGACCGGATCGTCACCCTGCTGACCCGCCGGCACGGGAAGGTCCGTGCCGTGGCCAAGGGCGTGCGCCGCACCTCGTCGCGGTTCGGGGCCCGGCTGGAGCCCTTCGGGCACGTGGACGTGCAGTTCTACACCGGCCGCACTCTCGATGTGATCACCCAGGTCGAGACCGTGGACGCGTTCGCGCTGCCGCTGGTCGCCGACTACCAGCGCTACACCGCGGCCAGCGCGATCGCGGAGACGGCCGACCGGCTCTCGGCCGAAGAGGGTGAGCCGGTCCTCAAGCTGTACCTGCTGGTCGTGGGCGCGTTGCGCGCGCTCGCGGGTGGCGAACGCGACGCCTCCCTCGTCCTCGACGCGTTCTTCCTGCGGGCCATGGCCTACGCCGGCTGGGCGCCCGCCATCACCGAGTGCGCCCGCTGCGGCCTGCCCGGCCCGCACGCCGCGTTCAACGTGGCCGCCGGCGGCTCGATGTGCCCGGACTGCCGCATCGCGGGTTCCGTGCACCCCGCGCCCGAGGTGCTCACCCTGCTCGAGGCCCTCCTGCACGGCGAATGGCCGGTGGCGGAGGCCTCGCACGGCGTGACCCGGCGGGACGCGTCGGGCCTGGTGGCGGCCCACCTGCAGTGGCACCTCGAACGCCAGCTGCGTTCGCTTCCGCTGGTCGAAAGGCGTGCCCGGGAGACCGTGACACCGGCCAAGTAGGGTCTTGCGCGTAGGAAATTTTCACTCTTCCAGGAGGCGCGAAGTGCTGCGCAGGGGACGCGAGGTCCGGGCGTCGGGGTACGAGCTGCGGGCACCGGATCCGCACCCGTCGGGAGCCAGGCCGCCGGAGATCCCGAAGGATCTCGTGCCGAAGCACGTGGCGCTGGTGATGGACGGCAACGGGCGCTGGGCCAACCAGCGGGGCCTGCCCCGCATCGAGGGCCACAAGCGCGGCGAGGCCGTGATGATCGACGTGGCCAGCGGCGCCGTCGAGCTCGGGGTGAAGTGGCTTTCGGTCTACGCGTTCTCCACGGAGAACTGGAAGCGCAGCCCGGAGGAGGTCCGCTTCCTCATGGGCTTCAACCGCGACACCATCCGCCGCCAGGTCGACTACCTGGGCTCGATCGGCGTGCGCATCCGCTGGGCGGGGCGCCGGCCGAAGCTGTGGGCCAGCGTGATCAAGGAACTGCAGGTCGCGGAAGAGAAGACCAAGAGCAACACCAAGCTCAACATGACGATGTGCGTCAACTACGGCGGCCGCGCCGAGCTGGGCGACGCGATGCGCCGGATCGCGCAGGACGTGGTGGACGGCAAGGTCAAGGCCGACAAGATCGACGAGCGCACCATCGCGAAGTACCTGTACCAGCCCGACATGCCCGACGTGGACCTGTTCCTGCGGCCCTCGGGCGAGCAGCGGACGTCGAACTTCATGCTGTGGCAGTCGGCGTACGCGGAGATGGTCTTCCAGGACACGCTCTTCCCCGACTTCGACCGCACGCACCTGTGGAACGCCTGCCTCGAGTTCGCCAAGCGCGACCGCCGGTTCGGTGCCGCGGTCGACCAGGCGGAAGCCGAGCGCGCGGCCGGGGAAGCGTCGTGAGCACCTCCGAGGCGGCCGACACGGCCGCGCTGCTCGCGCTCGCGCGCGAGGCCCTGGAGCGCTACCTCGACGTGCACGTGGACGACGACGGCGCGATCACCTTCCGCCACGCCGAGGTCCCGTGCGTCATCCAGGCCACGCGCCTGGCCGACGGGCTCACGGTGCTGAGCCTGACCTGCGTGGTCGCCTGGGACCTGCCGGACAACCCGGCGATCGCCGTCGCCGTGGCCGAACGCGCGGGGCAGGGCCTGTTCGGCACGCTCGGTGTGGGCCACACCGACAGCGGGGTCGACGTGACCCTGCGCTACGCGTTCCCGGCCGAGGGCATGGATCCGTCGGCGCTGGGCACGTTGCTGATGCTCGTGGTCTCCACCGCGTCGCAGCTGCGGACGGAACTGCCGGGGCTGGGCCAGGACTGACGTTTCGCGCCCGGCTTGTCCGGTTGGCGGGCGCGCGAACGGCGGATTCGGGCCGAAAACGGTCCGAGCGGTCCCGTCGCGCTGTGTCCCGCTGGGGTCGGGCGGGTCCGGGCTGGCATCATCGGGCCTCGTGAAAACCCTTGTCGACAACGCGCCCGAGCAGAAGCGGCGCGCGCGGCGGATCCGGGTCAGCTCGATCGAGATCCTGTGCGCGGTGCTGCTCGTCGCGATCCTCGCTCAGGGCCGGCTGCAGGACCTGTTCGACGTGCCCGCGCTGCGCACCGGCTCCACGGTGTTCGTGGCCGTGTGCGTGCAGGCGCTGCCGTTCCTCGTGCTCGGCGTGCTGATCAGCGGTGCGATCGCCGCGTTCGTGCCGGCGCGGGTGCTGGAACGCGTGCTGCCCAAGCGCGCGGGCGCGGCGGTGGGGGTCGCCGGGCTCGCCGGCGTCGCGCTGCCGGGGTGCGAGTGCGCGTCCGTGCCGGTGGCACGGCGGCTGATCGGCCAGGGGGTCGCACCGGCCGCGGCGCTCACGTTCCTGCTGGCGGCGCCCGCGGTGAACCCGGTGGTGCTGGTGGCCACGGCGGTCGCGTTCCCGGGCCGGCCTGAGATGGTGCTGGCGCGGTTTCTCGGTTCGCTCGCGACGTCGATGGTGATGGGCTGGATCTGGGCCCGCTGGGGCAAGCTCTCGTGGATCACCGAACGCGCGCTGCGGCGGCTGCCCGACGTCGAGCCGGGGCAGCGCTGGAAGGTCTTCGCGGAGACCGCGCGCACGGATCTCGTCGAAGCGGGCGGGTTCCTCGTGCTGGGCGCGCTGATCTCGGCGACGCTCAACGTGCTCGTGCCCGCGAAGTGGTTCGGGGTGCTGGCCGACCAGGTCGTGGTCGGCGTGATCGTGATGGCGGTGCTGGCCGTGGTGCTCGCGCTGTGCAGTGAGGCCGACGCGTTCGTGGCCGCTTCGCTCACGGCGGTGCCGATGCTGCCGAAGCTGGTGTTCCTCGTGGTCGGCCCGGCCATCGACGTGAAGCTGTTCGCGCTGCAGGCCGGCACGTTCGGGAAGTCGTTCGCGGTGCGGTTCGCGCCGGTGACGTTCGTGGTGGCGCTGGCGTGCGGCACGGTCGTGGGCGCGCTGCTGCTGGGGGGTGCGCGATGAGGCGCGAGACGCAGAACGTGCTGCTGATCCTGCTCGGCGGGGCGCTGGTGAAGATCGCCGTGAACGGCGACTACCTGCGCTACGTCAAGCCCGCGCAGCAGCCGTGGATCATCGCGGGCGGCGTGGTGATGCTGGTGCTCGGCGCGGTCGCGATCCTGCGTGACCTGGTGACGGCGCGGGCCGCGGCCAAGGCGGCGGCGCTCGAGCCCACGGCGGCCGGACACGGCGGTCACGAAGGCCACGACGGCCACGAGCACGTCGACGACGGCCACGGCCACGCCCACACGGCGCGCTCGGCCTGGCTGCTGGTGGTGCCCGTGCTCGCGGTGTTCCTGGTGGCGCCGCCCGCGCTCGGCGCCGACTCGGTCACGCGCACCACGGCGCGCGTGCCGCAGAGCGCCGCGACCACGTCGGCGGCCGCGTTCCCGCCGTTGCCGGCGGGCAAGGTCGTGGAGCTGGCGATGAACGAGGTCGTCACCCGGGCGGGCTGGGACTCCAACGGGACGATGAACGGCCGCACCATCGGCATGTCCGGGTTCGTCGTGCACGAGGGCAGCACCACGCTGCTGGCGCGCCTGGTGATCAGCTGCTGCGCCGCCGACGCCGCACCCGTGACCGTGCACCTGAAGGGCGGCGCCGCCGACCGGTTCCCGAGCGACACGTGGCTGAAGGTCACCGGGCAGGTCGTGCCCGGCACGGCGAACGAGAACAACTCGTACACGCCCGATTTCGTGCCCGCGACCGTCGAGCGGATCGCCGCGCCGAAGGACCCCTACGAGTACTGAGGGCGCGTCAGCCCGCGTGCTCGGCGCAGGTGCCCGTGATCTCCACGGTGTGGCTGATGTCGGAGAACCCGTGCTCGGACGCGATCTTCTCGGCCCAGCGCTCCACGGCGGGGCCCTCGACCTCCACCGTGCGCCCGCACACGCGGCACACGAGGTGATGGTGGTGGTGCGTGGAGCAGCGGCGGTAGATGGCCTCGCCGGAGTCGGTGCGCAGCACGTCGATCTCGCCGGCCTCCGACAGCGACTGCAGCGTGCGGTACACGGTGGTCAGGCCGATGCCGTCGCCGCGCTTGCGCAGCTCGTCGTGCAGTTCCTGCGCGGACCGGAAGTCGTCGACCGTGTTGAGCAGGTCGACCACCGCCGTGCGCTGCTTGGTCGAGCGGCGCCCGGGCACCGGGGCGGAGTTGGTACTGGGGCTCGGGGTGGGGGCCGATGGGGGCGCCGGGTGGGGGGTCGAGGTCATGGTCACTTCCCTTCCTGCACGTGGGCGACCGCGTCGACGACGATGTGGGCCAGGTGGTCGTCCACCAGGCGGTACACGACTTCCCGGCCCCGGCGTTCGCCCTGCACGACGCCCGCCGTCTTCAGCACCCGCAGGTGCTGGCTGATCAGCGGCTGAGCGACGTCGAGGGCGTCCACCAGCTCGTGGACGCACCGGTCGGCCTCGCGCAGCTGCAGCACGATGGCGATCCGGACGGGGGCGGCGAGCGCGCGCAGCAGGTCGCCGGCGTCGGCGAGCGCGGAGCCCGACGGACCCAGCGGGCCCGAGGCGGAACCCGGAGCCTCGAGCGGGCCGGCCGGCGCCGTCACCGGGTCACCGGACGTGCCGGTGCCGGCCGAAAGAGCGCCCGTGCTGGCCGGTGCCATCATTGCCTCCCCTTGCGCGCGAAGCCGCCGGACGAGCCGGCGGGTTCCGAAGTCGGATGTCATTGTCGACAACGGTCATCGCCATCGTAGTGTTCCCCTCCGTGGCCCCGGTCGGTCACCGGTCACCCACACCAGTCTCACCCGATCGGGTGAGTTCGTCAGGAATCGGCACTTCGGCTTCGCAACCGGTGGCCGACGGTGCAAGGTTGACGCGGGGGCGTTTCGTCGCTTCTCGTACGCTGACGATCCGCCCGGATCGAGGCGGAGGCAGTGGGGAGACAATGACTCGTTTCGTGACGAAGGCGGCAATTCTGGCGGTGGCGGCGTTGCCCGCACTCGCTCCGGTGGCCGCCGCGCAGACGACGCAGACCGTGAAGGCCGTCGACGAGAAGACCGGTCCCGTGTCGTTCGCCAACGTGGCGTCGGTGCGGCTGGGCTCCGACCCGCAGCACGGCGGCTCGCTGATCACCGAGACGCAGCGTTCACCGCTCACCCCCGGCCAGTCGAAGCTCTCGGCCGACCGCGTGGCCGTGCCGAAGAACGACGGCGAGCGCTCGACGTTCGGCGGCAACTGGGAAATCGACCTCGGCAAGTTCGGCGACGCGGCCACGAGCCCGTACCCGGCCGGGATCGCGAGCCGCGACCACAACGTCGTCGCGGCCCTGCAGGCCACGAACGTGCCGACGGCCGTCGCCGAGACCAACTACGCCCTGCGTGACAACGCCCGCAGCAAGGCCCGCCCGGTCGACAACACGATGCTGGTGCTGGAGAACGCGCGCAGCGCCGCCGACTGCTCGGCCCCGAACAAGGTCACCGGCACCACCACGCTCACCCGGCTCTGGGTGCGCGGCGAGGACGACACGCTCAAGCAGGTCTCGATGCCCGCGGGCTCGGCTTCGCTGAGCGTGAAGAACCTGCGCATGGGCGCGCCCGGCTCCGTGCCGCAGGCCGACGCCGGCAAGACGCTGTCGGACGTCGTGGTGTCGCGGATCTCGGCGTTCGACCAGCTGATCAAGCAGGACGGCTGGCGCGGCGGCGACGTCACGGCGCAGGCCGGCTGGCGCGTCGACGTGACCACCCACGTGCACGACGCGTCGAACGCGTTGCTGCAGGACGTGAACACCACGCTGGTGCTCGGCGGCGTGAGCTGCTCGATCCCGAAGAACTTCGTGGCCGTGTCCGGCGGCAGCGGAAACGGCAACGGCGCGACCGCGACGCAGCCGCCGGTGCCGACCGAGGTCCCGGCCGGTTACCTCGGCACGACGGCCGCTGCTCCGGCGAGCGACTACCGGCTGCCGCTGGGCCTCGGCCTGCTGGTCGCCGGCCTGGTGTTCGGCGGGCTCGCGATCGGGCTGGGCCGCCGGCGCACGGCGCGTTCGCGCGGCGAGTAGGTCCCCCGTGCTGCGCACCGCGCTGGCCGTCGTGTCGGCGGTCGTCGCCGTGCTCGCGCTGGCCGCGGGCGTGGTCGTGCTGACCTGGGGCCCCGCGCCCGTGCCCGCCGCCGCGGCCGAACCGCCGCCCGGCTCGCTGCCGGGCGAGGACGGCGCGCCCGCCGAGCTGCCCGCGGACGGCGCCGCCGTCGGGGTGCAACGGCCCGGCAGCGTCCGCCTGCCCGACGGGTCCGAGGCCCGGCTCGTGCGCACCGAGGTGACGCTCGACGGGATCCTGCCGATCCCGCGCGGGCTCGGCGACGCCGCGTGGTGGGGCGCGCGCCTCGGCTCGAAGCAGGGCGCGGCCGTGTTGTCCGGGCACGTGAACTGGGCCGGCACGAAGGGACCGTTCGACGACCTGTGGCGCGTGCGCACGGGCGACAACGTGAGCATCGTCGACTCCGCGGGCGGGCGCTGGCTCTACCGCGTGACCGGCGCGGCGACCGTGCGCAAGGAGCAGCTCCCGGAGCAGGCGCCGCAGTGGTTCGCGCAGACCGGGCCGCACCGGCTGGTGCTGGTGACCTGCGGTGGCGACTACGTCGGCGGCACCGAGGGCTACGACGAGAACCGCATCGTCACGGCGAACCTGGTCTCGCGTCCGGACTGAGCCCGATCGGGTGCAACCCCGCCCGCGTCCCGCGGCATGTCTTCCTGCGCACGACACACCGGAGCAGGGAGCACGATGCAAGGGACACAGGAACGGCCCGCGAGGACCAAGTGGGCAGCGGCCGCCGTCGGGGCCGTGGTGGTGGCGGCGCTCGTCGCCGCCCTCCTGATTTTCACCCGAAACGATGAACCCGGTCTCGCCAGTACCGCGGCCTCGGTGCCGGTACCGACGGCGGGAGCGGGCGCGGCGCAGCGGCAGGCCGACCCGGGGCGGACGCCGGGCACCGTGCTGCTGCCCGGCGGTGGCACGGCGAAGCTCGTGCAGGAACCCGTGGGTGACGACGGCGCGCTGGTGATCCCGCAAAGCCTCGCCGAAGCCGCGTGGTGGGGCTCGGGTCTGGGTGCCGACCAAGGCGTGACGCTGTTCTCCGGGCACGTGAACTGGAAGGGCCGCACCGGTCCGTTCGACCAGCTGTGGCAGGTGAAGCAGGGCCAGACCGTGACGGTCACCGACACCTCGGGCGGCAAGTGGAGCTACCGCGTGGACGAGGTCCGCACGATCCACAAGTCCGGGCTCGCCGCGGAGTCGGCGAAGCTGTTTTCCCCGGACGGGCCCCACAAACTGGTGCTGGTGACGTGCGGCGGCGACTACGTCGGCGGCACCGAGGGCTACGACGACAACCGGGTCGTCACGGCGTCGCTGACGGGCCGGCCCTGAGCCCTGCTCACCTCGCCGGAAGCACCGCGGGGGCGGCCGGATACGCTGAACCTCCTAGTCCAACCGTCCCCGCATGCGTCCGGAGCGTGGAGTGCCCGCCAACACCATCGAAACCGTCGTCAGTCTGTGCAAGCGCCGTGGCTTCGTCTTCCCGTCGGGAGAGATCTACGGCGGCACCAGGTCGGCGTGGGACTACGGGCCTCTCGGCGTGGAGCTGAAGGACAACATCAAGCGCCAGTGGTGGAAGACCATGGTGCAGGGCCGGGAGGACGTGGTCGGGCTCGACTCGTCCGTGATCCTGCCGCGTCAGGTTTGGGTCGCCTCGGGCCACGTGAACGTGTTCACCGACCCGCTGATCGAGTGCCTCCACTGCCACAAGCGCTTCCGCGCCGACCAGCTCGCCGAGGACTACGAGGCCCGCACCGGCAAGGCGACGTCGGAGGACGACCTGTCCGACGTGCCGTGCCCGAACTGCGGCACGCGCGGCAGGTACACCGCGCCGCGCGACTTCAACATGATGCTCAAGACCTACCTCGGCCCGGTCGAGTCCGAGGAAGGCCTGCACTACCTCCGCCCGGAGACCGCGCAGGGCATCTTCGTGAACTTCCTGAACGTGCAGACGGCTTCGCGCAAGAAGCCGCCGTTCGGCATCGGCCAGGTCGGCAAGTCGTTCCGCAACGAGATCACGCCGGGCAACTTCATCTTCCGCACGCGCGAGTTCGAGCAGATGGAGATGGAGTTCTTCGTCGAGCCGGGCGAGGACGAGCGCTGGCACCAGTACTGGATCGACGAGCGCACCAAGTGGTACACGGACCTCGGCATCAAGCCGGAGAACCTGCGCCACTTCGAGCACCCCAAGGAAAAGCTCTCGCACTACGCGAAGCGCACCGTGGACATCGAGTACCGGTTCGACTTCAACGCGGGCCAGGAGTGGGGCGAGCTCGAGGGCATCGCCAACCGCACCGACTTCGACCTCACCACGCACTCGAACCACTCGGGCGTGGACCTGTCCTTCTTCGACCAGGCCTCGGGCCAGCGCTACCGCCCGTTCGTGATCGAGCCGGCGGCCGGCGTCGGCCGCTCGATGATGGCCTTCCTCGTCGACTCCTACGACGAGGAAGAGGTGCCGAACGCCAAGGGCGGCACCGACAAGCGCACCGTGCTGCACCTCGACCCGCGACTCGCGCCGTTCAAGGCCGCGGTGCTGCCGCTCTCGCGCAACGCCGACCTTTCGCCCAAGGCCCGCGACCTGGCCGCCACCCTGCGCAAGCACTGGAACGTCGACTTCGACGACGCGCAGGCCATCGGCCGCCGCTACCGCCGCCAGGACGAGATCGGCACCCCGTACTGCGTCACCGTGGACTTCGACTCGCTCGAAGACCAGGCCGTCACCGTCCGCGAACGCGACAGCATGACCCAGGAACGCATCGCGATCGACAAGGTCGTGGACTACCTGGCGCCTCGGCTGCTCGGCTGCTGATTTCTTTCCGCGCAACGGCCCTTCCCCGGTTTCGGGGGAGGGCCGTTGCGCTTTGCCGGGCCACGACCGGGGACCCCTGACACCTGTCACGGTCACGTCGTGACGCTCGGCCTGCGGACCGACGCCGAAATCCCGGCAGTCTTCAAGCCATGGAAACCACACAGGCCACGCGCGGGGCGCGGGACGTCGCGGCGGGGGCCGCCGTTCGGTTGGACGGGTTGAGGAAGCACTACGGCGCCGTGAGGGCCGTCGACGGGGTCGAGTTGACGATCGCGCCGGGGGAGGTGGTGGCGTTGCTCGGGCCGAACGGGGCGGGCAAGTCGACCACCGTCGACATGATCCTGGGGCTCAGCAAGCCCGACGCGGGCGAGGTCACGGTGTTCGGCAAGACGCCGGGTGACGCGGTGCGCGCCGGGATGATCGGGGCGATGCTGCAGGGCGGGGCGCTGCTGGAGGACCTGACCGTGCGCGAGACCGTGCGCATGGTCGCGAAGCTGCACCGCACGCCGATGCCGCTCGATCAAGCGCTGCAGCGGGCGGGCATCGAGGACATCGCCGACCGGCGGGCCAACAAGCTCTCCGGTGGGCAGAAGCAGCGCGTGCGCTTCGCCGTCGCGCTGGTGTCGGACCCGGATCTGCTGGTGCTGGACGAGCCGACGGCCGCCATGGACGTGGGGACGCGGCGCGAGTTCTGGAAGTCCATGTACTCCTTCACCGACAGCGGCCGCACGGTCCTGTTCGCGACGCACTACCTCGAAGAGGCCGAGGAGTTCGCCGACCGCGTGGTGCTCATGCGGGCCGGGCGCGTGGTCGCCGACGGGTCCGTCGCGCAGGTGCGCGCGCTGGCCGGGGGACGCACCATCCGGGCCGTGCTGCCGGGCGCCACCGAACAAACCGAACGGCTCGTCGCGACGCTGCCCGCGGTGACCGACTTCGAGCTGCGGGGCGAGCGCGTGGCGATCTCCAGCAGCGAGTCGGACGCCACGCTGCGCGCGCTGATGGCCGCCGTGCCGGCCGTGCACGACATCGAGATCGGCGCCGTCGGCCTCGAAGGCGCGTTCCTGTCCCTGACCAGCGACGAAAACCAGGAAGAAGCAGCCCGATGAACCCGTCCTACCTCGCCGTCGAGATCCGGCGGCTGTTCCGCTCCATGCGGTTCCTCATCTTCGTCGTTGCGTTCCCCGTGGTGATGTTCCTGTTGCAGGCCAACGTCTTCACGAAAGCGTCGGCCCCGGACCACGCCGCCGTGGTGGCCGTGGTGATGGTCAACATGATGGCGTTCGGGCTCTTCGCCGCGGCGACCACCAACGGCACGCGCCTGGCTCTCGAACGCGCCAGCGGCTGGCAGCGGCAGCTGCGGCTGACCCCCTTGTCGGGTACGTCCTACCTCGGCGGCAAGGCCGTGGCGGGCATGCTCGTGGGCCTGCCCGCGCTGCTGCTGGTGCCGCTCGTGGCGATCTTCGCCGAGGGCGTGCACCTCGACGGGGCCGGCTGGCTGCGCGTGATCGCGGGCCTGTGGCTCGGCACCATCCCGCTCGTGCTGCTGGGCCTGCTGATCGGCCAGATCGCGACGCCCGAGTCGATGCAGCCGATCTCCATGATCGTGATGCTCGGCATGGGTTTCCTCGGCGGCCTGTGGATCCCGCTGGAGGGCATGCCGGCGTGGATGCAGGACGTGTCGCAGTTGCTGCCCACCTACTGGCTGATCGGGCTGGTGCGCCCGGCCGTGACCAACGAGCTGCTCGTGAGCTTCCCGGCCGCGCTCGCGGTGCTGGCGGGCTGGACCGTGGTCCTCGGAGCGCTCGTGATCAGGCGATACCGTAAGGACAGCGCCCGGGTCTGACCGGGTCAGGAGGGAACGACGGTGGAGCGGACGAAGGACGACCCCGGGTCGATCGCGGTCACCCGGTTCCGGTTCGCGTTGAACGACCGGGCCTCGTGGTGGGACGACCCGATGGTCGGGCACCGGGGCGGGCCCAACAAGATCGGCTGGCCGATCTTCGCGGTGCTCTTCCTGCTGCCGTTCCTGATCCCGGCGACACACGGGCTGGTCGAGAGCACCGACCCGCTGTGGGCGCGGGTGCTGATGGGCGTGCTGTTCTACGCCTACGGCGCCTGCTACGCGATCTTCCCCGCGGTGTTCGGAAAACCGACCAGGGTCAAGCTCGTCTTCGGCTGCGCGATGCTGGCGCTGGGCCTGCTGTCGGCGCTGCTCACCGACGTCAGCCCGTACATCCTGCTCTACGCCACCGCCACGCTCGCGTTCCTCTTCCCGGCCGGCTGGGCGGCGATCCTCGACACGCTCGCGTTCGGCGCCGTGGCGATCGTGCTGCTCGCCGGCGGCAAGATGGACGCCGACGGCGGCGACCTGATCTCCGTCGCCGCGATCACGCTGGCGATGTTCTTCATGGCCAACCTCATCCGCGCCATCCGCCGGCTGGAGATGGCCAACAAGGAGATCGCCACCCTCGCCGTCGCCAACGAGCGCCAGCGCGTGGCCCGCGACCTGCACGACCTGCTGGGCCACAGCCTCACCACGATCACGGTGAAAGCCGGCTTGGCGCGGCGGGTGCTGGAGAGCTCCGGCGACATCCCGCGCGCGGTCGAGGAGATCCGCGAGGTCGAGGGCCTGACGCGGAGCGCGCTGTCGGACGTGCGGCTGACCGTGTCGGAGTACCGCGAGGTGTCGCTGGCCGCGGAGCTCGCGGGGGCGCGGGCGGCGCTGCGGGCGGCGGAGATCGAGGCGGACCTGCCCTACGCCGTGGACAACGTGCTGCCGCAGTTGCAGAGCACCTTCGGGTACGTGCTGCGCGAAGCGGTCACCAACGTGCTGCGCCACTCCGGGGCCAAGTGCGTCAGCGTCCGGTTCGGGCGCGACTGGCTCGAGGTGGAGGACGACGGCGCGGGGGCCGATGCGGTGCAGGGCAACGGGCTGCGTGGGCTCACCGAGCGCGTCGGCGGCGTCGGGGGGACGCTGCGCAGCGGGCCGCGGGCCGGGGGAGGATGGGTGGTCCGGGCGGAGGTTCCGGAACCGGAGCCGCCGGCCGTGCAGGCCGTGCGCGCCGAACCCGCGGGAGGACTGGCGTGATCCGCGTTCTGCTGGCCGACGACCAGGCGATGGTGCGGGGCGCCCTGGCCACCGTGCTCGGGCTGGAGGCCGACATCGAGGTCGTGGCGCAGGTCGGGTCGGGCGACGAGGTGCTGGCCGCGGCGAAGGAATCGGCGCCGGACGTCGCGCTGCTCGACGTCCAGATGCCCGGCAAGGACGGCCTGGCCGCGGCCGCCGAGCTGCACACCGCGCTGCCCTCGTGCCGTGTGATCATCTGCACCACCTTCGGCCGGCCCGGGTACCTGGCCCGCGCGATGGCCGCGGGCGCCGCGGGGTTCGTGGTGAAGGACGCGCCGCCGGAGCAGCTCGTGGAGGCCGTCCGGCGCGTCCACAGTGGACTGCGGGTGGTGGATCCCGCGCTGGCGGCCGAATCGCTGGCGACCGGGGCGAGCCCGCTCACCGGGCGCGAGCGTGACGTGCTCTCGACCGCGCGCGACGGCAGCACCGTCGCGGACATCGCGAAGGCGCTGTTCCTCTCGGAAGGCACTGTGCGCAACCACCTTTCGGCCGCGATCGGCAAGACGGGCGCCCGCACGCGCGCCGAGGCCGTGCGGCTGGCGGAGGAACGCGGCTGGCTCTGACGCCCGGGGTGCCTCCGTCCGGATCGCGCGCGGCTCTGAAAAGATGACGGGCATGAGGACACCACCCACGTGGGCGAACTGGCTGCGCCGCGTCGCGTTCGGCGCGGTGCTCGTGGTGCTCGCCGTCGTCGGCGGCACGGCGTTTCGCGTGTGGCAGGTCGCGCGCGAGAACGACCGCACGCCGGCCGACGTGATCGTGGTGCTGGGGGCAGCGCAGTACAACGGCAAGCCGTCGGACATCTTCACAGCGCGGCTGGAGAAGGCGCGCCAGCTCTACGACGCGGGCGTCGCGAAGATCGTGGTGACCGCCGGGGGCAAGAAGGCGGCCGACAACTTCACCGAGGCCGCGGCCGGCGCGCGGTGGCTGACGCAGCACGGCGTGCCCGCGTCGGCGACGCTGGCGGTCGGCGAGGGCAGCGACACGCTGCGGAGCCTGCGGGCCGTGGCCGACCAGGTGCAGGCGCGCGGCTGGCACACGGCGGTGCTCGTGAGCGACCCGTGGCACTCCTACCGCGCGCGGACGATGGCGGCGGACCTCGGTCTGGACGCGTGGACCGCCCCGACGCACAGCGGCCCCATCGTGCAGGAGCGCGTGACGCAGGTCCGCTACATCTTCCGCGAGACGGGCGCGCTGCTGTTCTACGAGCTCACGAAATCGCCGGCCGACGAGCTGTTCGACACCTTCATGGGCTGAACTTCCCCGGGGAATTGTCGGTGGCCGCGCTACTGTGCCGATTATTACTAATCCGACCACAGTCACGGCCGAATGGCTTCATAGCAACGGTTGCGTGTCGCTCGGGGGTCGGCCTACTTTTGGCCGGATCAGTAAACTGACCGGGTGAGCGACGGGTACTCCGAGTACGACCGCGCCCGGGTGCTGGCCGAGGCGCCCAAGGGCGCGGCGCTGGCCGGCGCGCGGCCCGACGGGCGCAGCGACTTCGCGCGCGACCGCGCCCGCGTGCTGCATTCGGCCGCGCTGCGCCGGCTGGCGGGCAAGACGCAGGTGGTCGGCCCCGGGGAGGGGGCCGAGGTCAGCGGCGTGCCGCGCACGCGGCTCACGCACTCGCTGGAGGTCGCGCAGATCGGGCGCGGCATCGCCGAGGAGCTGGGCGCCGACCCGGACCTCGTCGACACGGCCGGGCTCGCGCACGACATCGGGCACCCTCCGTTCGGGCACAACGGCGAGCAGGCGCTCGACGACGTCGCCCAGGCGTGCGGCGGCTTCGAGGGCAACGCGCAGACGCTGCGCATCCTCACGCGCCTCGAACCGAAGTCCCTCGACGAAGCCGGCGCGGCGGCCGGGCTGAACCTCACGCGCGCGTGCCTCGACGCGACCACGAAGTACCCGTGGCGGCGCCGGCCGGGGCAGCAGAAGTACGGCGTGTACGCCGACGACGTGCCCGTGTTCGAGTGGGTGCGCTTCCGGGCGCCGGGCGAGCGGCGGTGCCTCGAGGCCCAGATCATGGACTGGTCCGACGACGTGGCCTACTCCGTCCACGACGTCGAGGACGGCGTGCTGGCCGGGCGCATCTCGCTCGGCGTGCTGGCGGACCCGGACGAACGCGCGGCCGTCGCGGAGGCCGCCGCGCGGCACTTCTCCACGCTGTCGGCGTCCACTTTGGAGGGCGCGGCCAAGGAGCTGCTCGACCTGCCCGTGGTGGCCGCCCTCGTCCGCACCGCTCCGGACGGCTCGCTGCGCGCGCAGGTGGCCTTGAAGCAGCTGACGAGCGAGCTCGTGGGCCGCTTCGCCTCCGCCGCGGTCACCGGTACCCGCAGCGTCTACGGCGAGGGCCCCCTCCTGCGCTACGGCGCCCGCCTCGCCGTCCCGGACCAGGTCGCGGCGGAGGTCGCGCTGCTCAAGGCCCTGGCCCTGCGCTACGTCATGAGCGACCGGCGCCGCCTCGCCATGCAGGACGGCCAGCGCGAGCTGATCGCGCAGCTGGTCGCCGCCCTCCTGCGCCGCGCCCCGGAATCCCTGGACCCCCTCTTCGTCCCCCCTTGGCACGCCGCCACCGACGACGCCGCACGCCTGCGCGTGGTGGTCGACCAGGTCGCCTCACTCACCGACGCACAGGCCCACGAATGGCACCGCTGGCACGTGGGCCGGCACGCCTGACCTGGTGTTGTCGTGCTTGCTGCTGTTGGGGGTGGCGGTGGGCCGGGTCGCGTCGTTGACGGATGCGCAGGTTCGCGAACGGCATTGCTGGTGCGTGGGCCGGCACGTCTGACCTGCTGTTGTCGTGCTGCTGCGCGCCCTGTGTGTGGCCGTGGGCGGGGTCGCGTCGATGACGGACGCGCGGGTTCACCAAGGGCACCGTGGGCACGTTGGCTGGCACGGTTGAGCTGTCGCCGGCTCGACCGCGCCCTTCTCGACCGCGCCCGTCTCGACGACGCCCTTCTCGACGACGCCCTTCTCGGCCGCGCGGTCTTGACCACCGCGCTGCCCTCCGCTCCGCCTGCCCACAGCCCTCGCGGGCCGGCCAACCCCGCCCAAATGCGGCGTTCGGTGCGCTCAACGCACCGAATGCCGCGTTGGGTGCGCTCGGCGCAACCAACGCCACATTGGGGTGCTCGGGGCCGGCCGGAGAGATGGCGAGCCGAGGGGGTGAGCCGACCGGAGGGGTCAGGGGTGAGCGAGAGGGGACGGGCGAGCCGGAGCGGAGGGCCAGCCGGAGTGGCAGGGCGGGGCGAGGCAGGGGCGGGACGAGGCTTCAGCTGATCGGTTCCGTGCCGCCGGAACCACCCGGTCGGGTACGGTCGCCGCATGGCCGTGGACAGCCACTTGGACTTCACGCTCGCCCTGGGACGCACCGCTGCGGCGGGTGGGGGTGACGCGTGTTTTTCGCCGTACTCCGCGGCCAGTGCGCTGGGCCTCGCGGCCCGGGCGGCGCGCGGGCGGACCGCCGAGGAGCTGCGCGAGCTCCTGGCCACCAGCGAAGCCGACCTCGACGCGCACGCCACAGTGCTGCGCGACGCCGCGGCGCTCGGCGATGAGGCCCGGCTGGCCGTCGCCAACACGCTCTGGGCGTCCGATGAGATCACGGTCGAGAGCGCCTTCCTCGACGAGCTCATCACCTGGCCCGGTGGCAAAGCCGAGACCGCGCCCTTCACCACGGACCCCGAAGCCGCGCGCGGACTGATCAACACCGACGTCGACCGGATCACCCACGGCCTGATCCCGGAGCTGCTGCCCTCGGGCACGATCAGCGCCGACACGCGCGCCAGCCTCGTCAACGCGCTCTACCTCAAGACCGCCTGGCGCCACCCGTTCCCCGACGGTGCCACCGCGCCCGCGGACTTCCACAGTCCCGGGGCCACCCGCCGGGTGCCGACGATGCACCTCGAGGAGACCGTCGGCCACCACCACGCCGATGGCTGGCAGGTCGTGAGCCTCCCCGCGCAGGGCGGCGTCGAAGCCGTCGTCCTGCTCCCGGACGGCGACCTTGCCCCGGCCGAGGCCGCGCTCGACACGCAGAGCCTCAAGCAGCTCCTCGACAGCCCGAAGCGCCGCAAGGTGCGCCTGTCCCTGCCCAAGATCAAGCTCGACGTCCGCACCGACCTCGACGGTGCCCTGCGTGCCCTGGGCGTGCGCGAGGTGTTCACGCACGGCGCCGACCTCACCGGGCTCACCGCCACGCGTCCGCTGTGGGTCGACAGCGTGGTGCACCAGGCCGTGCTGCGCCTCGACGAGCAGGGTCTCGAAGGCGCGGCCGCCACGGCGATCCAGATGCGCACGCTGTCCCTGTCCACGGCCGAGCCGCTCGAAGTCGTGGTGGACCGGCCGTTCCTCCTGCTCGTCCGGCACGCCGGCACCGGCGCGGTGTACTTCTTCGCGCGGGTGGTGCGCCCGTAGTGAGCCTTTTCCAACCGGAAGCGAGGACCGAGCTGATCCCCGCCGTTCCCGGGCCGTCCGCGCCCGCCGCCACACCGAAGCTGCGCCCGTCGTGGGCCGACGCCGGCATCATGGCGGCCTTCCTCGCGTTCGCCTTCATCCTGTACGGCGGGCTCTGGAGCGACCTGGGCACGGGCTACCTGTGGAACAGCGCGTCGGACCAGAACCTGTGGGAGTGGTTCTTCGACGTCACCGCGAAGTCCGTGCTGCACCTGCAGAACCCGCTCAACTCGGACCTGCAGAACTACCCGCTCGGCGTGAACATGATGGCCAACACGGCCATGCTCGGCGTCGGCATCCCGCTCACGCCGATCACGCTCGCCTTCGGCCCCACGGTCACGTGGGCGATCGCGCTCACCGGCAGCCTCGCCGGCACCGCGGCCGCCTGGTACTGGGTGTTCTCGCGCCACCTCGTCCGGTACCGCGCGGCCGCGGCGATCGGCGGCGCGGTGGCCGGGTTCGCGCCGTCGATGATCTCGCACGGCAACGCGCACCCGAACTTCGTCGCGTGGTTCGTGCTGCCGTTCCTGGCGCTGAAGGTGATCCACCTGGCGCAGGGCCGCAAGCTCGTGCGCAACGGGATCTGGCTCGGCGTGCTCACGGCGTACCAGATCTTCCTCGGCGAAGAGCCGCTGCTGATCTTCGCGCTGGGCTTCGTGATCTTCGCCGTCGCGTACCTCGCGTCGCGCCCGCGGGAGATCAAGGCCATGGTGCGGCCGCTGCTGCTCGGCGGCGGGCTGGCCGTGGTGATCACCGCCGTGCTCGTGGCTTTCCCGCTGTGGTGGCAGTTCTTCGGCCCGCAGAGCTACTCCGGCCTGGAGCACGGCCCGGTCGGCAACGACCTCGCCGCGTTCACGCGGTTCGCCACGCAGTCGGTCGCCGGCCAGCCCGACGCCGCGGCCGACGTGTCGATCAACCGCACCGAGGAGAACGCGTTCTTCGGCTGGCCGCTCATCGCGCTCATGGTCGTGGTGACGATCTGGCTGTGGCGCGAGGTCGTGGCGCGCTCGCTCGCGATCTCGATGTTCCTCATGGCGTGGCTGTCGATGGGCGTCGAGCTCATGGCGGTGCACGTGGACACCGGTGTGGCGGGGCCGTGGAAGCTGCTGGCCGACCTGCCGCTGTTCGAGTCGCTGCTGGAGTCGCGCCTGGCGATGGCGTGCGTGCCCGCGATCGGCGCGCTGCTCGCGATCGCCACCGAGCGCGTGTTCGCCACGGCCGAGACACTGCCGGACCCGGAAGAGGGCCGGCGCCGGTTGCCCCTTCGCCTGCTCTGGGTGGGTGCGGTGATCGCCGTGCTCCTCCCGATCGCGCCGACGCAGCTGCTGGTCAAGGACCGCCCGCCGACGCCGGCGTTCTTCGCCGACGGCACCTGGCGCACCTACGTCGCCCCGGCCGGCACGGTGGTGCCCGTGCCGTTGCCTGGCTCGGGCGAGTCCGAGCCGCTGCACTGGCAGATGGACGCGGGCCTGGGCTACGCGATGCCCGAGGGCTACTTCGTGGGCCCGAGCGGCCCCGACGACAAACGCGGCCGCTACGGCTCCTACCAGATGCCGACGTCCACCCTGCTCGACCGCGTCCGCGACTCGGGCGAGACCCAGCCCGTCACCGACGCCGACCGCGACCAGACCATCAAGGACCTGCGCTACTGGAACGCCAGCGTGCTCGTCCTCATCCCGCGCGAACACGCCGACGCGTACCGCGCCACCGTCGAGCTGCTGCTGCGCAAACCCGCGCAGTTCGTGGACGGCGTGTGGCTCTGGGACGTGCGCGCGATCACGGCCGGCCGCTGAGGCGCGCTTGTCCGTGCTGCGGGCGTCTGGTGTTCGAGGTGGTGGCGCCCGGCCTACTGGCGCCGCCGGTAGCTGTCACACCTCCGGGGCCCGTCTCGTTCCTCCGTCAGCACCGACGAAGAGGAGACGACCATGCCCCGCATTCCGGCGAAGCGCACCACCGAGGCCGGCCCGCTGCTGAAGCTGTTCTACCGGTTCGCCGGAAAGCGCTTCGGCGCCGTGCCCGAGCCGATGGCCGTGGTGGCGCACCATCCCGGGCTGCTGCGCGCGACCGTGGTCCACGAGCTGATGGCCGAGAAGGCGTCGAAGCGGCTGCCCGCCAACGTGCGCGAGCTGGCGGTGTACCGCGTCGCCACGCGGATCGGGTGTTCGTGGTGCGTGGATTTCGGCACGATGCTGCAGCGCCACGACGGCCTGGACATCGAGCGGCTGCGCCACATCGACGACTACGCGACCTCGCCCGCGTTCTCGCGTGCCGAGCGGCTGGCCGTGGCCTACGCCGACGCGATCTCGGGCGCGCAGGTGAGCGTGACCGACGAGCAGGTGGCCGAACTCGAAGCCGAGTTCGGCCGCGCCGGCGTGCTGGAGCTGACCTACCAGATCGCGCTCGAGAACTCCCGCGCGCGCATGAACAGCGCGCTCGGCATCGTCGACCAGGGCTTCACCTCGGGCGACGCGTGCCGGGTGCCGCTGCCATGAGCGGCTGGAACGCGGCCCGCAGCTCGGCGGCGAACAGGTCGGGTTCCTCCCACGCGGCGAAGTGACCGCCGCGCTCCGCCTCGTGGAAGTAGTCGAGGGTGGGGTAGGCCTGTTCGGCCCAGGTGCGCGGTGTCCGCCAGATCTCGCCGGGGAACGTCGTGAAGCCGACCGGGACGCGGACCGGGGGCGGCGGCGGGTTCTGCGCGGCGGGCGCGTCCGGCCCGTACGCCTCCCAGTACGACCGGGCGGCCGATGCGCCGGTGCCGGTCAGCCAGTACGCGGTGATGTTGTCCAGGACGTGGTCGGGGGTCAGGTTGCCGGAGGGCTGCCCGTCGAGGAAGGCGCGGGCGATCTTGGCGTAGGCGTCGGTGTCGTGGTCGAGCATCCAGGCGGCCAGCGCCGCGGGGGAGTCCAGCAGCGCGTAACCGATCGTCTGCGGCCGGGTGGCCTGCTCGACGAAGTAGCCGTTGCCGCTGGTCTGGAACGTCTTGATCGCCGCCTGCGCCGCCCGTTCCTGCTCGGTGCCCGACGGCAGGGCCGCCGGGTCGTTCAGCGCGGGCACGAGCAGGTTGGTGTGGATGCCCACCAGCCCCTCGGGTGCCTGGCGGCCCATCACGTCGGTGACCCCGGCGCCGACATCGCCGCCCTGCGCCACGAAGCGCGAGTAGCCGAGGCGGCGCATCAGCTCCGCCCAAGCGTGGGCGGTGCGGCCGAGGTCCCAGCCGACCTCGGCCGGCTCGGCGGAGAAGCCGTAGCCGGGCAGCGAGGGCAAGACGACGTGGAACGCGTCCTGGGCGAGCCCGCCGTACGTGGTCGGGTCGGTGAGCGGGCCGATCGAGTCGAGCAGCTCCATGACCGAGCCCGGCCAGCCGTGGGTCATGATCAGCGGCAGCGCGTCTTCGTGCCGCGACGGCACGTGCAGGAAATGGATCTCCACGCCGTCGATCTCAGTGGTGAACTGCGGCAGCGCGTTCAGCCGCGCCTCGACCCGCCCGGTGTCGTACCCGCTTGCCCAATACCGGCAGACCGCTTGCAGCACGGCCAGCTGGACGCCCTGCGAACGGTCGTCGACGAGTTCCGCGCTCGGCCAGCGGGTCGCGGCGAGGCGCCGCTCGAGATCGTCGAATGCCTCGGGCGGCACGGCCACCGAGAACGGGCGGACGGCACCGGTTCGCTCACCTGTCGTTGCCACGACGGACCTCCGGATCGTTGGGGGCGGACGACCCCGGACAGTGGCACGCGCTCGCGGGCCACGGGTCATCTGCCGGAGGTGATGCCGTCCGCAAGGGGGCCCAGAACCATGCATGCCTCAGGGCCGAACCCAGCGAGGCGACGATGAACACGAGCGAAGGCCGCGCCGGCGGCGCGAGCGGGAAACCCGACCGGCAGGCGGCGTGGCTGGGCGGCGACCTCCGTGAGGGCTACGCGGAAGTCGGCGACGTACGGCTGCACTACGTCGAAGCCGGCGAAGGCCCGCTGATCGTGCTGCTGCACGGCTTCCCCGAGTTCTGGTACGGCTGGCGCAAGCAGATCGCACCGCTGGCGGCAGCGGGGTTCCGCGTTGTCGCGCCGGACCTGCGTGGCTACAACCTGTCCTCGCGGCCGACGGAGGTCGACGCCTACGACACCGACCGGCTGACCGCCGATCTCGGCGGCCTCATTCGCGAACGCGGCGCCGAGCAGGCGCTGCTGGCCGGGCACGACTGGGGCGGAACCGTCGCCTGGGCGACCGCGATGAGCCACCCCGAGGTCGTGGACCGGGTGGCCGTCCTCAACGCGGCCCACCCGCGCAAGCTGTCGCAGGGACTGCACCACCCCGGCCAGCTCCGGAAGTCCTGGTACTTCTTCATGTTCGCCCTCCCGGACCTGCCCGAGACGATCGTGCACGCGAACAACTGGCACTTCTTCCGCCACTTCCTGCAGGACGCGAACCCGGCGTACACAGCGGAGGAGATCGACCGGTACGTGCAGGCGTGGTCCCAGCCGGGCGCGGCGACCGGGATGATCAACTACTACCGGTCCTCGGTGCGGACCCCGCCGAAGAAGGCGGAAGCGGCGATCCGCCCGATCAAGGCGCCCACCCTGGTCATCTGGGGCGACAAGGACCGCTACCTCGGCCAGGAGCTGGCCGAGCCCGAGGCCGAGGACGTCCCCGGCCTCGACCGCGTGGAACGGCTGCCCGACGCGTCGCACTGGGTGCACCACGACGAGGCCGAGCAGGTCACGCGACTGCTCGCCGACTTCTTCGCACCCGCCCGCCGAACCTAGGCGGGGCGCGTGATGTGCGTGAGCTTGTCGGGGTTCACGATGTCGTAGATGGCCACGATGCGCCCGTCGCGCAGGCTCATGGACTGCACGTGCTCGTCGACGGACAGGAACCCGTCGCGGCCGGGCATCGGCGGCAGCCACAGGCCGAGGTCGCCGTTGACCAGGATCGGGGCACCGCGGCTGAACACGCCCGGCTCGTACTTCTCCATCAGGCCCAGGAAGAAGCGCATGAGCTTGTCGGCGCCGACCATGATCTGGCGCGTGGTGCGGCCCTTGCCGTCGGAATCGCCGATGAGCACGACGTCCGGGTGCAGCACCTCGGTCATGCCCCGGATGTCTCCGGCCAGCAGCGCGGTCACGAACCGCTCCAGCACCTGCTGCTGCTCCGTGAGCTCGGCGCGCGGCGGCGGGTCGGCGCTCTCGAGCGCGCGCCGCGCCCGGGAGCCGTGCTGGCGGGCGGCGTCGGGTGAGCAGCCGAGGATCTCGGCGATCTCCCCGAACGGCACGGAGAACGCGTCATGCAGCACGAACGCCACGCGCTGCTCGGGCGTGAGCTTGTCCAGCACCACGAGCGCGGCCATGCGGATGCCGTCGTCGCGCACCGCGGCCTCGAGCGGGTCCTCGCTCACCGGTGCGCCGAACGGCGTCACGATCGGCTCGGGCAGCCACTGGCCCACGTACTGCTCGCGCCGCGCCGGCGCCGACCGCAGCCGGTCCAGACAGATCCGGCCGACGACCGTGGTCAGCCAGGCCCGCAGGTCGCGGATGCCGGCGCGCCCGGCGTCGTCGAGCGCGGCCAGGCGCAGCCACGCTTCCTGCACGGCGTCCTCGGCGTCCGAGCGGGTGCTCGTGAGCCGGTAGGCCACCCCGATCAGGTGGCCGCGGTGGGTGGCGAACTCCCGGGCGAGGTCGTCGAGCGCCGTCGGTGTGGGCATGAGGCCGAGTGTGCCGCAAAGCCACCGGGGAGGGAGAACTATTGTGGATACCGTGGCAGGACGGATTCGGGAGAGCGACATCGCGGAGGTGCGTGAGCGCAACCGGATCGACGAGGTCGTGGGGGAGTACGTCGCGCTGCGGCGCGCCGGGGGCGGCAGCCTGAAGGGGCTGTGCCCGTTCCACAACGAGAAGACCCCGTCGTTCAACGTGCGCCCCACGCACGGCACGTTCCACTGCTTCGGCTGTGGCGAGGGCGGCGACGTCATCAAGTTCATCCAGAAGATCGACCTCGTCTCGTTCGTCGAGGCGGTCGAGCGGCTGGCGGACCGCGTCGGCATCCGGCTGAACTACGAGGGCGGCGGCGGGAGCGTGCAGCGCGACCGCGGCACGCGTTCCCGGCTGATCGAGGCGCACCGCGCGGCGAGCGAGTTCTACATCGAGCAGCTGGTGACCGACGAGGCCCGCGCCGCGCGCGACTTCCTCTCCGAGCGCGGGTTCGACGCGGCCGCGGCCAAGCAGTTCGGCTGCGGCTTCGCACCGGGCGGCTGGGACAAGCTCACGAAGCACCTGCTCAACCGCGGGTTCGAGGTCAAGGAGCTGCTCGCGGCGGGCTTGTCCAAGGAGGGCCAGCGCGGCCCGATGGACCGCTTCCACCGGCGGCTGGTGTGGCCGATCCGCGACGTCGGCAACGACGTGGTGGGCTTCGGCGCGCGGCGGCTGTTCGACGACGACCGCATCGAGGCGAAGTACCTCAACACCTCCGAGACGCAGATCTACAAGAAGTCGCAGGTCATGTTCGGCCTCGACCAGGCCAAGCGCGAGATCGCGAAGCGCCACCAGGTCGTGGTGGTCGAGGGCTACACGGACGTGATGGCGATGCACGCGGCCGGCGTGCCGACGGCCGTCGCGTCGTCGGGCACGGCGTTCGGCGAGGACCACATGAAGGTGCTGCGCCGGCTGATGATGGACGACGACGCCTTCCGCGGTGAGATCATCTTCACCTTCGACGGCGACGCGGCGGGCCAGAAAGCCGCGCTGAAGGCGTTCGAGGGCGACCAGACCTTCGCCGGCCAGACCTACATCGCGGTGGCGCCCGACGGCATGGACCCGTGCGAGCTGCGCATCGCGAAGGGCGACGCGGCGGTGAAGGACCTCGTGGCGCGCCGGACGCCGCTGTTCGAGTTCGTGATCAAGAGCACGCTCAAGCAGTTCGACCTCGACGCGGTCGACGGCCAGGTCTCGGCGCTGCAGAAGACCGTGCCGATGGTCGCGGCCATCAAGGACCGCGCGAGCCGCGACGGGTACGCGTCGAAGCTCGCGTGGTGGGTCGGCTGGCAGGACGTGGCGCAGGTCGTGAACCGCGTGCGCGGCGCGGCAGGGGCCACGGCCAAGCGCGGCGGCCAGCCGCAGCTGCGGCAGCCCGCGTCCCGGCAGGCGCCCGCGCCCGAGCCGGAGAAGCAGGACCTGCCGCGGCCCGCCCCCGGCGACCCGCGCTTCATGGGCCAGCGCGAGGCGCTCAAGGCCGCGCTGCAGCAGCCCGCGATCGCCGGGCCGGAGTACGACTCGCTGCCGGAGGAGGCGTTCACGCACCCCGTGTACGTCGCCGTGCACCTGGCGTTGCTCAAGGCCGGCGGTGCCGCATCGGGGCTCACCGGCTCGGCCCTGCTCGACGCCGCGCGGCAGCACTGTCCGGAAGGGACGGTGCGGCGCGTGCTGAGCGAGCTGGCCGTGGAACCGTTGCGCGCCTTGGGAGAAGTGGACTCGCGTTACATCTCCGGCGTGCTCGCGGGGGTGCAGGAAAGCCTCGTCGGTCGGCAGATCGGCGAGATCAAGTCGAAGCTGCAACGACTTTCGCCGGTCGAGGCGCCCGACGACTACCGTGCGTTGTTCGGCGACCTCGTGGCGCTGGAGCAGTACCGCAAGTCGCTGCGCGAGCAGGCCGCGTCCGGATGGGACTGACATGGGCTGGCTGAACCGGCTGATGGGCGGGGGACTCCCCGCGGACTTCCCGGGGGAGCTCGCTCCGGGCGAGAACGTGATCGCGGTCGCGGGCGTCGAGGGCGGTGGCGAGCTCGTGGTGACCAGCCTGGGCCTGTGGGTGCCGTCCGAGGGCGGCCCCCGGCGCGTCTACTGGCACCTCGTGGCCAAGGCCGCGTGGGGCGACGGTGTCTTCGAGCTCACGGAGTCGGAGGAGACCGGGGAGGCCGGCGCCGTGATGGTGGTCGTCGACCGCCCGCCCGTGCGGTTCCGGCTGCCGGCGCCGGGCAAGGTGCCGCCGCAGGTGCGCCTGCGCGTCGACGGCTCCGTGCGCGCGCGCCACCGCCACGACTTCGGGGCCGGCGGCGGCGCGTGGTTCGTGCAGCGGAAGGTCCCCGGCCGCGACGGCACGGTGCTTCAGGTGCGCCCCGACCCGGGCACGGATCCGGCGCTGGTGGAGGCGATCGCGGGGGAAGTCGCCGAGAAGCTGGCCAACCCGGGGGAGTAAGCAGTACGCTCGTACTCAGTACGGGCGTACGGTTTAGCTCTCGGGAGGCTCGCCATGTGGGATCCGGCCAAGTACCTCGACTACGCGGACCTGCGGGCCCGCCCCTTCTACGACCTGATCGGGCGAATCTCGTCCGACGCGCCGCGTCGCGTCGTCGACCTGGGCTGCGGCCCAGGCAACCTCACGCTCGACCTGGGCCGCCGCTGGCCCGGCGCCACGCTGGAGGCGCTCGACAGCTCGCCGGAGATGGTCGATGCCGCCCGCGCTCGCGGCGTGGACGCGCACGTCGCCGACGTCCGCGAGTGGGCGCCGCACCCGGACACCGACGTGGTCGTCTCCAACGCGGTGCTGCAGTGGGTGCCGGGCCACGACGAGCTGCTGCGCCGCTGGGTCTCGCAGCTGCCGTCGGGTGCCGTGCTGGCCGTGCAGGTGCCGGGCAACTTCGGCGCGCCGTCGCACCGCATCACGCGCGAGCTGGCGGCGTCCCCGGCGTGGGCCTCGCGCCTGGCCACCCTGGTCTTGCGCGAGGACGAGGCCGTGTCGTCGCCTCTGGAGTACGCCTCCCTGCTGGCCGACGCGGGCTGCCTCGTCGACGCCTGGGAGACCACCTACATGCAGCGCCTGGCCGGCGAGAACGCCGTGCTGGAGTGGATCACCGGCACCGCCCTGCGCCCCATCCGCGCCGCCCTCCCGGACGACGACTGGGCCGCCTTCCGCACGGAGCTGGCCCCGCTCCTCGACGAGGCCTACCCGCCCCGCGCGGACGGCACGACGTGGTTCGAGTTCCGCCGCATCTTCTTCGTGGCGCGCATCCCCTGACGTTTCCGGGCGCGCTCGCAGGCCCCCTCGGCGGCAGTGTGCGCGAGGCTCAGCGCCCCCGGCCGAACTTCTCCCCGACCTTGGCCCGCGCCACTCCCGCGGCGCCCTGGACCATCGGGTGGTCGATCACCTTGCGGTAGGTGCGCACGAGCTGCTCGTACCGTCCCCGGCCGGCCCTGGTCCCCAGCACGTATCCCAGACCCACGCCCAGCAGGAACTTCTTCATCAGTGGCCACGCCTCTCGTTCGTCGGACTCCCGACTCTCCATTGTCCAGCAATCCGGCGCCCCCTGGGCGTGATCCGCAAAGAGGGGCCCCCTGTTCGGGTGGCGCGGGGGGTGCGCTAAAGTTCTTTCCATCGCACCGGAGATCCGGTGCACAACCGAATACGATCCCCTGTAGCTCAACTGGCAGAGCATTCGGCTGTTAACCGGAGGGTTCTTGGTTCGAGTCCAAGCGGGGGAGCAAAGCCCAGGCCACAGGCCTGGGCTTTTTTGCTACCCGTTGGTAGGGGCGGTTTGAGGGCGATAAAAACCCCAAGTTGTGACGGCCAGGGGACCGTCCAACGTGCTGGTCATGTTCGCCTTCCACGGATGAAGCGGTCGGCTCCGGCCGACAACCCGACCGCCGTCGGCACCGCCACCCAGGACTTCGACCCCGCCGGCCAGCTCTGCTGGACGCTCCCGCCGGAACAATCCCCAACCCGGCCTGCACTGCAGCACCGACCGGCGCCACGGGAAACACGTACAACACCCAGGCTCAGCGCACCTCCGCCACCCCCGCGTCGGGCCCGGCCACGACCGAGGCCTACGACCAAGCAGGACACCTCACCGCCTTCACCGGCCCCACCGGAACCTCCACCTACGTCTACGACGGCCTCGGACAACGCACCTCGAAAAGCACGGCGACTTCCTCCACCGCGTTCACGTGGGACGGATCACCACCCCCAACCTGCTCTTCGACGGCACGCCGGCCTACCTCTACGGCCCTGATGGACTCCCGATCGAACAAACCGGACCCGCGGGCACCAACTGGTTCGTCCACAACAACATCGGCTCCATCATCGCCCTGCTGACCAACACCGGAACCGTCGACACCACACACGCGCCCTACGCCTATGCCGGTGACAACCCCGTCAACGCCAGCGACCCTGGAGGACTGGCCAGCCTCTGCACGTATGCGCAAGAGAAGCATGACCCGGCGCTGATCGCGCGAGATTGCAAGGCACCCACCCAAACGCCGGACCCCAATCGCTGCCCACGATTCAATGAGGACGGCCTCGGGTGTGCGGACGCGGCCTGGAACCAGGCGCACCCCTTCAGCAAAGGTGCCACCGGCGTCTGCTTGGGCGGCACCCTCGCGTTCGTAGGAGGAGTCACAGGCAATGTCTGCTTCGCGGCCACCGGATCCAGCGCTGGTTTCACCGCTTCCTGCGGGCCTGTTCTTGGCGTCGCCGCGGAAGCCGGCCTTACCGGCTTCTCCTCGAATGCGAAGAAGATCAACGATCTCAGAGCGGGCTTCGAGTCGGGCTCTGGGTCCGGCCTCGGACCGTTCGGCGCCTCGTACTCGGGGGAATCTTCCCCCGACGGGTGGGTCAACGTGTTCGGCCTCGCATTCGGCTATGGCTTCGGCTCCTGGACCGGCCCCACGTACACCTGGCTACTGTTGGGTGGGTGACGCAGCGATGACGACTTTCCGCCCTGTCGGCTCGAGGCTGGTGGCGTTGGGTATGTGCCTCGGCCCGAGTGCGCTTGTGGTGAAACTGGTTGCCATGGCGACACATTTCGGCGCGTCGCCCGGTGTCACGAACGTCGCGGCCGGCGCGTTGGGAGTGGTGCTCGCGCTTGCCGACGTGGCGCTCTCGTCGCGGGTCCGGATCACTGTCGACGACCGCGGTGTCCGTTTCCGCAATCTGTTTCGCAGCCGGAGCTACGCCTGGAGCGACCTCAGCGCCGTGACGATCAAACGCTGGGGCGCCCGTATCACCGCCGCCGACGAGGTCGCCGCCACGCTCCCGGTCGGGCTCGGTACGTATGGCCGCAAACACGGCATCGCGTTCGAGCTTGCCGACGGCACGCTCTCCCCGACCTCCGCGGCAACTGCGTGGGTTGGCGCGAACTCGCGTCGAATCCTGCTCGATGCTCTCGACACCCGTGCCACAGCCCACGGTTTCGTCGTCCGGATCATCAACCCGAACAACGGTGGCCTGTTCGGGTTCGGCTGGGACATCCGCATCGGAGACGGAGTTCCACGACCGCAGAAAGCCCGTCCATGAACGAGAAAACCACCAGGTGGATCGATCGTGGGGGTCGGCCGTGCGCTTGATCGCGTTGTGGTGCGCGCTGGCGTTGGCCGCCTCCCTGGCGGTGTTCGTCGACTCGTTCCTCCCCGGCGCGCCGCACCTGCCGGGGCCGGTGTTGTTCACCGCTGTCGTCGGGATCTTCCCGGTAGTCGCGATCACCGTCGCGACAGTCGCCCTGCGTCGCTCCGAGCTGCCTGTCGCGACGATCGCGCCTCGCCTCTTGCGGCTGCTTCCCGCCGCGCTGCGGTGGGGTGCTCCGGCCGTCATCGTGGGTGCCGCCATCGTCGCTGTGCTCACCGGCCCGCAGGTGCCCGACGGTGTCCCCGAGACCACCCCCGGCGGCTACCTCATGGACACCCGCACCGGCGACGTCCCGATCAGCGCAGGCGAGTACCTCCACGCCCAGGCCGAGAACCGGAGGTTGTTCGCCGCGATCTCCATCGCTCTGAACACCGCGGGCGGCACCGGTGCGTTTGCCCTACGACCTCAATCCCGGCGCCGACCGCGACTCGACGCGACGAAGCCGCTTTGACGGTGGCTGCTGTCGAAGACCGCGCAGATAAGACGCCGTTCTCGTATTTCTGGCAGGATGGTTGGTGACTATGAACAGGGCCAGGTTGGGCTCGGCAATGGGTTATCACGTTGGTGAAGTTCTACGGGTTTCCGCCCCAGCTTTTGATACGCACGTCGTGAAGTCAACTTCGCGACGGGTTCTCGTCAAATGGCCATGGTTGGAAGTGGATCAAGCCTCACAAAACGATTGGGATGGAACATTCGGGTTTCCGCGTGACCCGGATTCCGGCGAATGTTCTAACACGCCTTGGCGGGTTGAGCCGGACCCTCTGGGGCTACGGGTTGGCGACAACTGTATGGTCGGAATACCTAGCGTAGATGTTCGGGTCATCGCAATCTATAAGAGCGTGTCTTACGTGGTGATCAACGACTGATGCGTCATGATCTTGGTTGTGGTTGATCGTTTGTCGTTGCGGCTGGTGCCGGACGAGCTGTGGGACCTGGTGGAGCCGTTGATCCCGGTGTTCGTGGCGCGTCCCCAGGGCGGAGGAACAGCGCCGTTGGAACCGCGGCAGGTGTTCACGGCGATCGTGTACGTGCTGACCAGTGGGTGCGCGTGGCGGGACCTGCCGCCGTCGTTCGGGGTGCCGTTCCAGACCGCGCACCGCCGCTTCGCCCAGTGGACCGAGGCTGGGCTCTGGCGCGAGCTGCACCATGTCCTCCTCGACGAACTCGGGAGCAGGGGCTTGCTGGACTGGAGTCGCGCGATCGTGGACGGTGCCTGTGTTCGCGCGAAAAAGGGGGATCTCTGACCGGTCCCAGCCCTGTCGACCGGGGCAAGCCGGGCTCGAAGATCCACGTCTTGTCCGATCGCGGCGGGCTGCCGCTCACGGTCGCGATTTCCGCCGCGAACACTCACGACTCACACGCACTCAAACCCCTGGTGATGGCCATCCCGGCGGTGAAGTCCCGTCGCGGCCCCCGGCGGGGCCGGCCGGCGAAGCTGCATGCAGACAAGGCCTACGACCAGCGCGCGCTGCGCCACTGGGTCAGAACCCAAGGCATCGGCGTGCGGATCGCCCGCAAGGGCATCGAATCCGCCGAGAAACTCGGCAAACACCGGTGGGTGATCGAACGGACGATCGCCTGGCTGACCGGCTACCGACGTCTCACCCTGCGCTACGAACGCAAAGCCGCACACTTCCTCGCCTTCCTTCAACTCGCAGCCGCCGTGACCTGCTGGAAGAAACTCCGAAAACTAACCACATGAGACAAGCTCTAAGTATGACCCGCCGGCGGACTTCGGGTTTCTGCCTCGTCCAGAGTATGTTCTCGATGTCTGCCCTGTGGGCGAATTGGACGACGAGGAAGCCGGTTTCGGGATAAATCTGAATAGTGGTGAGCCGATTGAGATAGATTTTGTTGAGCGCAGGGATTAGCTGGTGTGCCATTGATTCAAATTGTGCCGTCGATGTCTTCTGCGTGGCGATTGTATCTGGAGAAAGTGGAGCTCAGGAGACGTTGAGACCTGCCGAGTTGCTTTGACTCGCCAGCATCGGCACCGGCCGCTTCACAAATGCAGCCGATACCGCGGTCGCCGACAGCGACGGCACGGCATCTCCGCGAGCGACGCGGCCGGCTGTCAGGTCCTGCTACGGCGTGCGCAGATCGGCTTCCACGAGAGCGCGGACGACCTGTGCCCGGCGTTGCGGCGACTCGCGGACTGTGCGGCTCATCTCGACGTGCAGGAAACCCGTGTCGTCCTTGGCGGCTGCTTTGCCCTGAACGTTCGTGCCGCCCTCCAGGCCTGTGCACCGGTCTGCCCAGGCGCGGCACACGGCGAAGCCGTCCGCCGCCAGCCGGTCAGCGGCGCGGCGGGCGGCACCGCCGGCAACTGTGGCGCCGGACGACAGCACAACGTCCGTCGACGGCAGGTTCTGGTCGTGAAAGCCGTGCAGCTGCACCTGCGTCAGCCCGCGAGCCGCCAGCGCGGCCGCGACGACGCGGAACACCGAATTCTCTTCGTGCGCGACGTCGGCGTGGCTGTCGTCGGCTTTCCGGTGCGCGCCCGCGACCAGCAGCACTGCGCCGGGCACCTGCCGGAACAGGTCGACCCCGAACAGCTCCGTCCGCAGGTCGAACCCCGGATGCGGTACCTCGACGACCAGCGACGGCGGCGCCGAGCGGTCGATCACGTACATCCCCCACGCGCGCTCGGTGCCCGGCTCGTTCGTCGCGATCGTGTACGGCCGTCCGGTCGCGGGGTCGACGCCGTCCCGTACCGAGAAGCCGAGTTTCTGGAAGTCAGCGGGACCGCGGCGGTCGAGCAGCGCGGCGAGCCCCGCGGCGGCCGTCCGCCGTTCGCCGGCTTTCGGCGGGCGGTAGGTCTGGTCCGCGGACAGCGCAGAGGTGAATTCCGTGACCAGGGTGTCCAGGCCGGGTTCTGGTGCCGGCCGGGCTACCTGGGGCGCCGGGGTCGCACCGGGCATCAGCAGCAGGATCAGCGCCAAGGTGAGGGCCAGGCTGACGCCAGCCACGCTGAGCAACACTCGACGTTGCCTGATCACCATATGGAGTGTACGGGTCCGTCCCGTCCGTGAGTCTTGCCCCCGTTTGCGTTGTGCAGAGGCCTTGTAACGCTACTGTCGGTTTCGTTGATACGTTCTCGGAGCCCAAATGGGTGGCGACGTTCCACGAACGGCCGGGAGGCCGGCGATCCTGCGGGATCGAGCGCCTGAAAGGCCTCGGGGGACAAGGTGAACCGGCCGAAACAATCCGACGACCGTGCTGCGCGGCTACGCGAGCAGATCCCCGAGGCGGGTTTCCCGCGCGGGGCCGGAGTGGCCTCGGCCACCACCTTCGTGTTGCTGGTACTGGTCGCCGCCTTCACCGCCGTGTACCTGTCGACTGCCGGGCCGCTGTCGTTGATCCACGCGAACGCAGCCGCGGACGCGGTTTCCGACCAGGTCACCGCCGATCAGCAGCGTGCGACTGTCGGGCTGGCCCAGAGCGTCGCGACGTCGGCCGCGTCGGTCGCGGAAGACCTACAGGTCGCCGGCAGCTCCGGCGTGTTCGACGGCGCCGACGATGCCGCCCTGCTCACCCGGCTCGGCGAAACCTACCCGGACTGGCGCGGCACGGTCGTATACGACCCGGACAAGCACAAGGTGCTGGCCGCCCACGGTGAGCCGGTGCCCGTGGAGACTCTGCGCGGGGTAGCAGTTGCCAGGCTCACTCTGCGCCCGGTCGCTCGTCCCGGCGATGCCCCGCTCGTGCTCACCGCGCTCCCGCTCACCGGCGCCCGCACCGGGCGCCTCCTCGTTGTTTCGGCGGCGCTGCGCGAAACAACCGGCGACCTGGACAAGGAGGCGCGGCAGCAGGTCCGCCTGGTCACCACCGACGGCGCGGTCCTGCACTCGCTCGGTACCACGGTGCCCAAGCAGGACACCGGCGCGCAGGACCTGCTCACGCGCGCCGCGATGGCTGCCGCCGCAGGTCAGTCCGGCGTGCTCACCGGCGACGCCGCCGGTGATCCCGGTCGGCGGGTCGCCCCGGTCGTCTCCTACGCCCCGGTGGCCTCGCGAGAGATCGGTGGCAGCCTCGGCCTGTCCGTCGTGTCCCTCAGCCGCGTCCCGATCGAGCCGGTGGCGGCCCGCTGGCCCGGCCTAATCCCGGCGGCCGCACTTCTCGGCCTGGCCCTGGCCGGGTTCGGGCTGCTGCGTCGCGCGGTCGTCGCACCGATCCGGCGGGTACGCGCCGACGCCCTAACCATCGCGGCGGGCCTGCACACCGAACCGGTCCGCCAGTCGCGGATCCGCGAGGTCAACCGGCTGACCGCTGCTTTCGAGCGCTACCGATCCAAGCTGCACCGGCGGAAGCCGACGGCGAGCGCGAAGCCGTTCCTCTCCGCCCAGTTCGTCGTCGCCGTGGTCACGCTGGGCCTGCTCGGGTGGTCCGGTGCCGTCGCCGCGACGCTCGGCCGGCAACACGCCGAGGTCTCGCCGGCGATGCTCAGCGAGCAAGGCGTTCGCGTCGCGCACTCGGCCGACACCCTCCGCCGCAGCCTCGTCGAAGGCCTGAGCGACTTGCGCTCGCTCGCCCGGCTGGCCGCGGGGAAGCAACCGGATCAGCTGCGCGGCATGCTCGGTCGGCTCGCCGACGGGGACAGCCGCTTCCGCAGCGTCTACATCGCCGACGGGCAGGGCGCCGTGGTGCTCCAGGCCGGGCGAGAGTCGTTGCGAGACCCCGGAAAACTGCCCGCCGGCGAAGGGCTGCACCAGCACAACACCAGCGGCCGCGTCCCGGTCGTCTACGCCTTCACGCCGCTACCCGGCTCGGCGAACACCCTCGTCGGCGAGTACGACGTGCCGCGAATGGCCGAGCTGCTCGGCTCCGCGGGCGGCCGCGTCCGCGTCGTCGACGAGGGGAAGCGCACCATCGCCGATACCGAGGGCTACCTCGCCTTCGCTGCGCTGACCGATCCGACTCTGATCAAGAACGTGGACGCCGCGCAGTCCGGCAAGAACGCCCGCGAGACGACTTCCGCGTCGCTCGTCGCGGCACAGCGACTGGCGGCGGAAGGCACCACTGCTTCGTTGAAGTGGGTCGTCGTTGCCGAGCAGCCGATCGGGTCGCTCGGCCTCGCGGACAACACCGTTCGTGCCGGCGCCCGCGTCGCGGCACTCCTCGTCGCCGTCGTCGCGCTGCTGCTGTTCGGCTGGCACCTGCTGATCGTCGTGCGGCCATTGCGCCGCGTCGGGGACGAGGCCGTCCGGATCGCCGGCGGCGACACCGGCGCCGTCGTGTACCCACAGCGCCACGACGAAATCGGCACGATCGCTTCGTGCGTCGAGATCTGTCGGCAAGCTCTTGCCGAGGGCAAGGACCGGCTGGGGGAGGTGCGCCGCCCGGCCGGTGCGGCGACGGACAAGACCGAGCTGTTCCAGCGCCTCCACCGCGAGCCCGGGCCTCGGCGGGCCGGCAAGCCTCGGCCGCGGGAGGAACCGGCCGCGGCTCGCAAGGCACCGCGGGCAGAACACCGTGACCGTGGCGAATCGGGGCCGCCGCGTGACGAACGGCGTCGCGAGCCGGCCGGCCCGCAGCGGAGGCCGTCGCAGACCCCGGCGGCGCAGTCGCGGACGCAGAAACCGCCACCGGCCCCCGCCCGTACCGCGGAGGAGCAGGCTCGTAGGGACTACCTGCGCTGGCTGGACGAGGCCGGAGTCTGACGTGCTGTTTCTGTACCTCGTGCTGCTGCTGGCGTCGGCGGCCATGCTGACCGCGGGAATTTCCGAACAACGCCAGCACTACAAGCACCTGCACAGCATCCCGACGCGTGTGCTCGTCAACGGCATCCGCGGCAAGTCGTCGATCACGCGGCTGTGCGCGGGCGCCCTAAGGGGTGGCGGGCTCGTCACCACGGCGAAGACCACCGGCACCGCGGCCCGGTTCATCCACCCGGACGGTAGCGAGGAACCCGTCTACCGCAAGTTCGGTATTGCCAACGTCGTCGAACAGATCGGCATCGTCCGCCGTGCCGCGGCCTACCGGCCGGACGCATTGGTCATCGAGTGCATGGCGGTGATGCCGGACCTGCAGGAGATCAACCAGAGCAAGCTGATCCGCTCGAATATCGGTGTGCTGTGCAACGTCCGCGAAGACCACCTCGCGGAGATGGGCCCGACGCTCGACGACGTCGCCCGCTCGCTGAGCCGCTCGATGCCGATCGGCGGGATCTGCCTGACCGCCGAACGGGACCGGCTGCACATCCTCGAGGAGGAGGCGGCGAAGCGGAACTGCAAGCTCATCGCCGTTGACCCGGAATCGGTCTCCGACGAGGAGATGCGCGGCTTCAGCTGGATCACCTTCAAGGAAAACGTCGCGATCGCGCTGGCCGTAGCCGACCTGCTGAAGGTCAACCGCACCTCCGCCCTCGAGGGCATGTGGGCGGCGCCGCCGGACCCGGGTGTGCTGCAGGTGCACCAGTACCGGGCGGGGCGGCGGCTGCTGCGCTTCGCCAACGTCTTCGCCGCGAACGACCCGGAATCGACGTTGATGAACATCGATCAGCTGCGCCGCCAGGGCGCGATTTCGGACCCGCTGCACGTCATCATCAACTGCCGGCCGGACCGCGTCGAGCGCAACGGCCAGATGGGCGCGCTCATCCCCCGCATCGCCCCGCACCGCGTAGTGCTCATCGGTGAGCCCACGCGCAGTGCCCGCGTCGCCATCCCCGCAGAATGGCACGACCGGGTGGTCGACCTCGGCGGTTCACGCGCGCCGAGGGAGCTGCTGCGCGGCATCGTCAGCGGCGTCGAGCGGGAGGCGTCGTTGGTCGCGATCGGCAACATCCACGGCCAGGGGGAACTGCTCCTCGAAGAACTCGCGAAAATGGAACCCGCCGCCTGATGCTGACCACGTCCCTCGCCCCCGAGGTCGCCACCGTGGGGCTTGCCCTCGGCTTGCTGTTCTCGCTGGTCTGCTACCTCACCACGAACCTGTCTCCCGGCGGCATGATCACGCCCGGCTGGATCGCGCTCACACTGGTGGAGGACTACCGGCGGGCGGCGATCATCGTGCTCATGACGGCGCTGACGTACGGCGGGACCAGGTTCCTGCAGCGCGTGGTGATCCTCTACGGCAAGAGGTTGTTCGCCGCGGTGGTCCTGCTCGGTGTGGTACTGCAGACGACGTTGCTCATCGTGTTGCAGGCCGACTTTCCGCTGCTGTTCGTCCACCAGACATTGGGGTTTGTCGTGCCCGGCTTGGTGGCGTACCAGCTCGTCCGGCAGAAGCCGGTGGCGACGATCCTCGCCACCGGCGGGGTGAGCCTCGCCAGCTACGCGATCCTGATCAGCGGAGTGCTGGTCGGCTTGGTTCCCACGGTATGAGGTGAGAATGCGCAGGGCGATTCGAATCGGGGTGCTGGGTGCAGTCATTACATTCTCCGGCACGGCCGCCGTCTACGTCGCGACGCAAGACGACAACCAGATCATGGCCGTGTCGGCGGCCTCGGTCCCGGCTGGTGCCGCACTGACCGGCAGCTACACCTACGAGCGGCTGGACAACCCGCCCCGGACGATCGTCCGCGACTCGGCGGGGGTTCAGCTCGCATCCTTCACCGACGGGTCCCGCACGGTGATGCTCACCGGTCCGAGCCGGACCTTCACCGAGTCCCGCTTCACGAAGGTCACGGTGACCTCCACCGCGTGGATCCGCCTGGCTCCGCAGGAGTGGAGGGCCGGTGCGGAAAAGGAGAAGTGGTTCACCGACTGGTTGCCCAAGGTCGTAGGCGACACCTCCGCGGACGTCCTCGCCATCGCACTCCAGTACACCGACGGCGCCACCGACCAGATGGCGAAGAAGCTGCGTGTCGGAGGGGACGCCAGCTTCGGCCCCGACAGCGCCGAAGGCCGGTTGGAGAAGTCCGACTTCTACGATTACCTCGGCGTCGACTGGGACTTTCCCGACGGTGTGCACGAGAGGGCCGAACCGATGCGGGCGCGGTCGCTGGACTGCTCCGGATTCGTGCGCATGGTCTACGGCTATCGATCGGGGTACCCACTGCTGGGCACGAACACGAAGGGGCCAGGGCTGCCCCGGCGAGCGTGGGCGCTGTCCGAACTGGGTCCGGGCACCGAGGTGATCCACGACGAGAAGAAGGAGGCCACGAACTTCAGCGCCCTTCAGCCCGGCGACATCCTGTTCTTCAACCTGGAACCGCAGCTCGGGTCGCAGGTGTCGCACACCGGCATCTATCTGGGCATCGACAGCGACGGGCACCGGCGCGTCCTGTCCAGCCGCAAGGTCGCGAACGGGCCGACCTTCGGCGATGCCGGCGGCGTGTCCCTTATCGACGGTTCCGGCACCTACGCCAAAGCATTCCGCGCCGCCAAGCGGCTCTGACCCACGCCAACGGTCCTTCGCGCACCCAGGCGGAGCCGCAAGGGTCATTGCGGTGCGGACGCTGCCCTCGTGCCGAGTCGCCCTCCACTGGTCGGAGGCATTCCCTGCTGGTGGGGTCTGGTCGGGAGTAGAGCGTGGATCCGCAGCCGGCCGCAGCGCACCACTCCGCGAGCTGATCGAGCAGCTGGTCGAACTGGAAGAGCACGGTCTTGACGGCGTCGATGATCGAGCCGATTGTGTCGCCCCACTCCATGGTCGGCTTCCCGGATGGACTGGGTGGCGTTGTTCCTCGACGACAGCGTCCGTAAGACGCCGGTCTGTCGACCTGGGGCGGGGAAGCCTGTACAACCGGGTGGAGTGTGCGGGTCGTCGATGGCGGACCAGTATTCGCCTCGAGTGGCTCTGGAGTCCGTTTGCGTGGTTGTTGCTCAGAGCCGGCTAGGCAGCCTGGCTTCCGTGATTCGCATGTTTCGACGGTCATCGTCGATGCCATGGCGGTCGCTGTCGAACCAGGGGCGATTTGAACGAGGCGTCACCGTCGACTACGCGAACGTCCACCGATGGGCCACTTGGGTCGGCAGCGTCAGCCCCGACGGCGGTCACGAACTGGGCTTCTACCGCCCTGGCCGCCGTCCACGACAGCTGACACTCGAGCAGAAGGGCAGCGCCCGACCGAGTCCGGCACGGCCCGCTGTCGCCGTCCGACCGGTCCCGCTGGGTCCGTCCGGACCGCCGGGCCTGCGCGCTCGCCCGCGACCGGCCACAGGACTCATTACGTGCCAGGTAATCGACCAGCGTCTCATCCTCGGCGACCATTGGGTCACAACACAATGGTGAGGAGCGGAAAATGCCTTTCTTCGAGGTCGGTGACGGGACCCGCCTGTCGTACGAGGATTACGGTTCGGGCGCGCCGATGGTGTTCGTTTCCAGTTGGGTGCTGAACGCCGAAATGTGGGAATATCAGGTTCCGTTCTTCGTCGAGCGAGGATTCCGGTGTGTCCTGCTGGACCGGCGGGGGCACGGCCGCTCGGACCGCCCCTCCTCCGGCTACGACGCGGACACCGGCGCCGACGATCTGGCCGCGTTGATCGAGCATCTGGACCTGCGCGGCATCACGCTCGTCGCCCACTCGGCCGGCGGTGGCGAGGCCGCACGCTATCTGTCCCGGCACGGCGAGGAGCGGGTCTCCCGTGTCGCGTTCCTGGCGGCGACGTTGCCGTACCTCGAATTGACCGAGGACAATCCCGAGGGAATTCCCGAGGCGGTCAACGAGGCGACGCTGGCACAGCTGCGCAAGGACCGGCCGAAGTGGTTCGCCGATCGAGCGCAGGGCTATTTCGCCACGCACTTGGGCAACGACGTTTCACCGGCACTGATCGAGCACGAGATCCGGCGCTGCCTGTCGGCATCGCCGTTCGCGACGGCCGCGATGTTCCACTCGAACTTCCACACCGATTTCCGCCCTGATCTGCGTCAGATCACCATTCCGACGCTCGTTGTGCACGGAGTGGCCGACCAGTCCGCCCCCATCGACGTCACCGGCCGTCGCACCCGGAAGCTGGTGCCCCACGCCGTCTACCGGGAATATCCCACTGCCGGGCACGGCCTGTATGTCACCCACGCTGAGCAACTCAACGCCGATGTCTTGGAGTTCATCAAGAGCTGAGGTGGTTCCGGGTCGCGCGCGAGGGGCCGGAGATCGTACTTCCCCGGAACGACTGATCGAGAGGAACGCCGTGTCCACAATGGATTGATTGCGGTACCCGGTGGGGCTGTCGGTCCACGTTTCCGCCGCGAGCTGCGCCAAACTGATCCTGCTGCACGGATTCCCTCGCGGATCGCGCGGCCGCCACTACCTCGCGAGCTGGCGGCGCCGAGGAGCCTCCGCCGGGTGCCGAGGTGTCGAGTCGCCGTCCGCGGGCTGGTAGGTGTCGCGGAAACCGAAGGCGCTGGGCGTGGGGCCCTGTGCGCGTAACAGTTCCAGGCGTTCGACGGCCTCGTCGACGGTGGGAGTGTGCCCGGCGGGGATCCACCACATGACCTGGAACGGCGCCTTCGGAGGCTCGAACCATTCCGCCCGGCGGCGCAGCACGTCCAGGTGGCCGCTGCGGTAGACGTAGTCCCACAGGGCGTCCCGGCTTTCCCAGACGGACATGTTCACCAGGACGTCATTGCCCAGGGACGTGCGGATCGCGGTGGCGTCGGTGCCGCTGTCGTCGACCAGGCGCCAGATGAAGCCGGGTGCGTTGTCGGCGACCTCGTTCAGCGTGTCGAGCATGGACGTGAAGCCGTCCATGCGGCTGTCGGCGAGGGGGAATTTCATCGTGCCCACGTTGAGCTGGGCGAGGTGGTGTCCCGTCATGCCCTCACCTCACCATCGTGGTGTTTCTATGTCAACTCGCGTTATTTTTAGAGAGTTCGACGACGACGCAGCACATCCCCGGTCGCGGGTCCATGCGGGCCTGCAGGCTGACGGCGTCCTCCAGTAGCCCTTCCAGCAGCGCCAGGTTCATGCCGCACACCAGCACCGGATGCCGCTCGGAAAGGGCGTGGAAGGGGCAGTTGGCCAGGCGCAAGGCGTTCTGGTCTTCGTCCAGGCGGGGCTCGTAGCCGCGAGCGGCCAGCAGGGCCTTCGCCGCGTCGAGACCGTCGACCGGCGCGGGCGCAGAGGCGCGAGCGGCCCGCCCCTCCCGCCTGGCGGCGGCCTGCAGTTCGGTGTCCAGGCGGGCGGTCTCGGCGACCTCGGCCAGCAGATCGGCGGGGGTGCGGTAATCGCGCGGGGGAACCGAGAACTGGCGCTCGGCGCCGGACCTGCGGTAGAGCTTGGCCGGCCGCCCGGCGCCGGGGCCCGTCCGCCCGCTCAGCCGCCTGCTGTCGGTCTCCAGCAGCCCCGCGTCCACGAGCTTGTCCAGGTGGAACGCGGCCAGCGTGCGCTGGATCCCGGCGCTCTCCGCCGCCTCGTTCCGGCTCACCTCGTGGTCCTGGGCTGCCACGTAGTCGTACAACCGCCGCCGGACGGGGTCCTGCAGCAGGGTGATCGCTTCGATGTCCTCCACGCGGCCAGTCTAAGAACAACGGGGATACTTGTTAGAGACCGCCCGGGGCGATCCTTGGCGAAGCCCTCGCCGCGCTGATGCGGACGAAGGCCGACCGGTTCGTCGCAACGCTACGGTCGGAGCCGCTCGAGCTGGGGGTCATAGCAGACCAATCCGTGTTCCGCGGCGAGCTGCGCGGCCCAGGCGGAGACCTCCTCGCACCGGCTCCACACCATCGGGAAGTACATCAACGGTCCGACCGCCTCGCTGAGCAGCGGCGCGGTCGACCAAGGGCTGTCTTCGCCGTCTTCCTCACTGATGTCCGGGTAGCGATCGAGCAGAGCCAAGGCGAAGGTACGGATGCGGTCCGAGGGTGGTTCCTGACTGTCGGACTCGATGTGGCGCTCGTACAGCGAATGGAACTCGTCGCCGGCCGCTTGGTCGCCGGCCGCTTGGTCGCCGGACGGACGGTCGCCCTCCCATACCGCCAAGTCGTAGCTCATGCGTGGATCATGCCAGCGATGCTGTCGCCGCCTCCAGGCGCGAGCCCATCGCCCGTGCGAAGGCCGGCGAGGCCTGAGCCGCCGCCGTTGACGACTGCCTACTGGGCGGGCTGCGGTGTGTCCGTGTCGAGGTGGCCGTCGGGGCGTAGCAGCCAGCCGGCGCGTTTGCGCGTGCGCAGGGTTACGGAGCTGTCGATGAGGGCGCCGGGCGGTAGCAGGTCCTCGAGTACGCCCTGGAGCTGCATCAGGTCGGCGAGGCCCGCCGTCCAGGCGAAGACGACGAAGTTCGCGGGGCCGGTCATCGACATGCACATCCGCACGCGCGGTTCGGCCCGCATTCTGGCGACGACGGACAGCAGGAGAGGTTTCGGCACGCGGCACCACCAGATGACGCTCACCGGCCACCGGGTGTGCAGCTGGGACAGTTCGCACCGCATCGCCAGCGCACCTGCTTTGAGCAGCCGGCCCAACTGCCGCCGGACGGTCGAGGCCGGGCGGCCGACCTGGTCGGCGATGTCGATCGCCGTCGCTCTTCCGTCTTTGCTCAGGGCCGACATCAGCGGGGCGTAGGTGGGCGCGGTGATGTCGACCGGCGCGCCACGCGGGCTGGGGGTGGCGGCCTTCGCGGCCTTCTCGATCGCGGCCTGTTCACGGGCGTCGAGCGCGTCGAGCCGCCACTGCCTGCCTTCGATGTGCATCTCGGTGCCGAGGTGCGTCCTCGTCGACTGCACGCCCGGGATCCGGGACAGCTCGTCCAGGATCAACGACGACAGCTTCTCGAAAGTCGGTGCCGCGACGATCGTCATCAGGTCGCGGCCGCGGGCCGCGTACTCGATGGCGCGGACGTGGACCAGCCCCTCGAGTGTGCCGACCACGTCGTCGAGCCGGCCCGGCGCGCAGTCGAACTCGACGATCGCCAGCTGACGGTTGCGCGCGGCCACGCCGCCGAGCGGGTAGGCGTAAACCCACGCGACCTCGTTCTCGCGCAGCCGGATCCACCGGCTCGCGAGCGCCGGGGCCGACGTGCCCAGCACGGGCGCGCGGGAACTCCAGCTGGCTCGTGGCCACAGTTGCAGCGCATGGATGAGCGCGAGGTCGTCCTCGGACAATTGCTCTTGCATGACAGGGCTCCAGGAGCGCAGGGTGCGCGGGAAACACCCATGGTGGCCGAACGCTACCTGTTTCTGCGTACGAAGGTCACTTCCGTGATCGCACAAAGGATTGAATCCGGCCGGCGCGCGCGTTCACCGAATCAAGATCTCCGGCGCCGCGTTTGCGCAGTTGGGCGGGTTTCGGTCGCACCAGAAGTCAGAGAGGACGCCGGTCGAAGTGACCGCAGAACGCCCGATCAGAGGTTGGAATGGGTGTTTCTGCGCCACAAGGCGGAACGAATGATCACTTTGTCGACTTGGCGCCCTCAGCCAGGCTGTCGTGGATACGCTCCGGACATGCCGGAACCGTTGTCACCTGCCGATCTGTCCGCGCACTTCGCGGGACTCGATCTCTCGAAGCCCGTGGCTCCCTCGACCTCGTCGACGGATCCGTTCTTCACCTATGCGAGACCGGAAACGCACGGCGTTCACGTGAGCAAGGTCCAGGTCGAGATGGGGGACGGGGTGCTGCTGGCCGGGGAGCTCCACCGCCCCGCGAACCCGGACGGTTCCCCTGCGCCCGGGCGGTTTCCCGGCATCGTGTACGAGTTCAACGGGTACAACGCGGTGTCGTTCATGGCCGCCGGTGCCCGCGCGTTCGTGACCCGGGGGTACGTGGTCCTGGTGTGCAGCGTGCGCGGCAGCGGTGACTCGCCGGGGGAGATCGACCCGTTCGGCCCGCAGGAGCAGCGTGACAACGTCGACCTGATCGAGTGGCTCGGGACGCAGCCGTTCTCGACGGGCAAGGTCGGCCAGACGGGCGTGAGCTACGGCGGGCACACCACCCTCCTCGCCGCCGTGCACCAGCCGGAACACCTCACCGCGGTGATCGCGGCCCAGGCGCTGAGCGACTGGTACGAGGACACGATCTACCTCGGCGGCGGCATCTACAACAACCGGATCCGCGGCTGGCAGTCCGACACCGCCCCGGCGACCCTCGAGACCTACCCCCGGCACCCGCTCTACGACGACTACTGGCGCGACCGCAGTGTGCGGGCGCGCTGGGACAGGCTGGACGTTCCGGTGCTCGACGTCGGCGGCTGGCTGGACCAGTACCGCAACGCCATGGTGAAGAACTTCCAGGCCCGCCCCGAAAACGTCTGGATGGTCGCGGGCCCGTGGAGCCACGGCATGCTCCCGGGCCAGTTCGAGGACATCGCGACCGCGGCGTACCTGGCGTGGTGGGACCACTGGCTCTCCGACGACGTCCCCGGCCTCCTGCCCGAAACCCGGGTGACCTCCTACGAGATGCCCGACGCGGGGTGGAAGCAGTACTCGACCTGGCCGCCGGCCCAGGCGCGGGAAGACCACCTGACTTTCGCGCCCGGCGGCAAGCTCGTGGCCGGTCCGGTGGCAAAGGGCACCGAAGTGTTCGACGTGGAGACCGGTGCGCCGCTCGCCGAGACGGAGTCCCTTCCGGCGGATCTGGTGCTGGCCGGTACGCCGTTCGTCGATCTGCGCGTCGCCTTCACCGCGGACGAAGGCTACGTCGCCGTGATCCTGGAAGACCTCGGCCCCGACGACGAGGTCTCCAGGGTCACCCACGGTTTCCTGCGCGCCAGCCACCGGGCCGGCAACGAGGTGCGGGTGCCGGTGGAGCCAGGAACTCCCTACGACCTGCGCGTGCCGCTGTGGGCGACGCACCACCGGTTCAAGGCGGGGCACCGGCTGCGGATCCGCGTCGCCAGCCGTGACGAAGGCGTGATCGACTCGGACTCGCCCGCCGGAACCGTGACCGTCCACTATGGTCCGTCCGCCTTCACCTACCAGGCGATCGGATGACCCGGCCGATCCCCGCCGGCGAGACCGCCGTCGTCACCGGCGCGGGCCAGGGCACCGGTGCCGGAATCGCCCGGGCGTTGGCCCACAAAGGCGCTTCCGTGTCGGTGGTCGTCGACGGAGCCAGGGCGGCATCGCGGGCCTGACCCGGGTCGCCGCCTGCGAATGGGCCTGCTACGACATCACTGTCAAAGCCGTGGCCCCTTCGTGCTCAGCGAGCAGGCAATTCGGCGGTTGCGGCACCTTCTTCAGCTGACCGACTCCTACGAACCGGAAGGTTTTCCATGCAGGACAAAGTCGCGCTCATCACCGGGGCCGGCGGCGGGATCGGCGCGGCCTGCGCCGCGGAGTTCGCCCGGCGCGGGGCGGCCGTCGTGCTCGCCGACATCAACGGCGAGGCCGCCGAAACCCGCGCGGCCGAAATCGTCCGCGGCGGCGGTCGTGCGGTCGGCATCGAAACCGACGTCGCCGACGAGAAAGCGGTGCAGGCGATGATCGCCGAAGCGGTCGACCGGTTCGGCCGCCTCGACATCCTGCACAACAACGCGGCGGCGACCTTCGCGTCGCAGCAGGACGACGATCTGACCACAATGGACGCGGACCTGTGGGACCGGTCGCTGGCGGTCAACCTGCGGGGACCCATGCTGGGCTGCAAATACGCGATCCCCGTCATGATCGAGGCCGGCGGCGGGGTCATCGTCAACACCTCGTCGGGATCCGGCGTGATCGGTGAACCGACGCGATTCGCCTACGGAGCCTCGAAAGCGGGGCTCAACTCCCTCACTCGCTCGGTCGCCGCCCGCTACGGCAAGCAGAACATCCGGTGCGTGGCGGTCATGCCGGGAATCACGTTGAGCGAGCAGGGACTGGAAGCGCTGAGCGGTACTCACTGGCTCAGGATGATGGCCCGCCACCACACCACCCCCCCGGCTCGGGCACTTCGACGACATCGCCAAGTTCGTCGCCTTCGTCGCTTCCGACGACGCCGGATTCATCAGCGGCAGCGTGCACGCCGTCGACGGCGGCGTCCTCAGCGTCGCGCCGTATGCCGCCGACATGCGCGAGTTCGGCACACAACCCTTCTGAGCACAGTCAACCCGAGGAGACCTGGGGCCATGGCGAGGCAGAACTCCGCCGCCGTCGGCCACCGCGGGATCGCGGAAATCACCAGTTCATGGCGAAGCGGGCCGGATCGACGGTGACCGGTTCCGGGACGACCATTTCCAGCAACGACGAGGACAGGCTCTTGCCGTGCGCGTCGAGATCGGGTGTGCGGGTGACCCCCGTCAGCGCGTCGCGCAGAACGAACTTCAGTGCGAAGAGCTGCGGCACCTCGTATCGCTCCACCTCGCCGAGGGCGAGGTCCGCGAAGTGCTCGCGGACGCGCTCACCGGTCACGTACCGGCGCAGATGCTCGTAATGGTGCGGCCGGTAGGCGACGAGTGTGATGTCCGAGGTCGTCCCCTTGTCGCCGGCGCGAGCGTGGGCCAGCAGGTGCAACAGCATTCATACCTCCACAATGGACACTTCGGTACGGACGGCGTGCCTGGGCAAGAGTGCCGACGCGATCGCCACGACCGGTTCGGCTCGCCGGGTCGCGCCGCCTCCGCCGGCCGGGCCGTTGAGCCACAAGGCGCTCACCTCGCGGCCGAGGTACCGGGCCGCGTCGAGCGAGCTGGTCCAGCCGGCGACGCGAACGCGCACCTCGCGCGGATCGGCGACGTCCACCCGCGGCCCGCGCAGCACGGCGTCGACCCCGATCAACTCGTACCGCAGGTCCGCGCCGGAAAGACCGGCGGTCGTGAGCCGCTCCCGGACGATGTCGAGAGCCAGCCGGCCGCGGGCGACCGCGTTCGGTCCGGCGTAGGAGATTTGGCCTTCACCGAGGAAACCGTCGAAGTAGCCGACCGAGACCTTCAACCGGTCCGGGCGCGCACGACCCGTGGCGCCGGTGACCTGGACCCGGTCCGTGCCCAGCTCACACAGGCGGACACCGGAGAAATCCGCAACGGCGTCGGGACAGACGTAGGCGGCCGGATCGTGCACCTCGTACAGGAGCTGCTCGGTGCAGGTGCGCACGTCGACGAGGCCACCCGAGCCGGCGACCTTGGTGACGACGAAGGTGCCGTCGGCCTCGGCGACCGCGAGGGGGAAGCCCAGCCGCGCGAGGGCCGGGACGTCCTTGAATCCGGGGTCGGCGAAATAGCCGCCCGTGACCTGAGCCGCGCACTCGAGCAGGTGGCCGAGGCAGAGCCCCTTGCCGATCCGGTCCCAGTCGTCCAGGGCCCAGCCGAACTCGTGGACCAGCGGCGCGAGGTACAGGGACGGATCCGCCGTACGGCCGGTGACGACCACGTCGGCGCCTTCGGCGAGCGCGCGGACGATGCCCTCGCAGCCCAGGTAGGCGTTGGCGGAGACCACATTTCCCAGGGAGGAGACCGACCCGGGCCGGTCCAGCAGCGGAAGGTCCTCGGCGGTGACGAGGGAAAGGACGTCGTCACCGGTCACCGCGCCGACCCGCAGGCCCGCGAGGCCCTCGTGCCGCGCGATCTCGACCACGACGCGAGCGGCCTCGAGCGGATTGGCCGCACCCATGTTCGTGATGATCTTGGTGCCGTTGGCCGCACAGGTCGCCAGCACCGCCCGCATCCGGTCGGGGAGCCATTCGTGGTAACCGGCCAGCGGGTCGCGTGACCGCTCCAGCTGGGCCAGAGCGATCGTGCGCTCCGCGAGGCATTCGAAGACCAGGTAGTCGAGTTCACCCCGCTCGGCGAGCTCGACCGCCGGCTCGATCCGGTCGTCGGCGAAGCCGGCACCCGAGCCGATCCTGACCGTTCGCCTGGACGCCATCCTGCACACCTCCTGTGCGGTTCGCTAGCGGGGGATGATCGGCAGCACGACGCGGCTGGGACAGGCCGCCGTCCGGTGGACCGTCTGGCGGGCCGTGCGCAGGTCTTCGTTCGTGTCGGTTCCGAGCGGGTTTCCCGTGTTGGGGTTGGGTTCCCATTCGGGGTAGCTGCTGGAAGAGACGTAGACGCCGACGCGGTGGCCCGGCGCGAGCACGATGCTCGTCGCGGCGAGGTCGAGGGTGAAGTGGTAGACCGCGCCGGGTTCCAGCGGCTTCGCCGGGAGCTGGTGCCTCGCCCGGACCGCACCCTCGCAGAGGTTGAGGGCGCGACCGTCGGGGTGCACGTCGAGGAGGACCGCGGTGAAATCGGTGTCCGGGGCGTCGGTGGAGGCCCACAGGTCCATGGTGACCGGGCCGGTGAGCTCGAGTTCCTCCGTGAGCTCGGCCGACAGGTAGGTCAGCACGTCGCCGCGGGCGAGGTTGGGCCGTTGGTCGGCCGGGCCCGCGACTTCGCCGCCACTGCCGAGCAGGCGTCCTCCGATGGTGGGGACGGGATCGCGCGGGTCGTAGGTGAAGGCGTCCGCGCCGGTGTCCGCGGTGGGGCGCCGCGGGTCGAGCACGGCGCCGTCGTGGAGGTAGAACGGGGTGAACTCGGTTCGGGCCAGGGGCCATTCGGCTTCGTCCCGCCACTCGTTGCGCCCCATCACGAACAGTCGGACCGGCGCCGTGTCGTCGGGTGCGCCGTCGAAGTGCCGGCGGAACCACCGGGCGCGGACAGCGGTGATGTCGATGGCGGCTTCGGGACCGAAGTCGACCTCACCGACGAGGTGCACCGTCGGGTGCCAGTGGTCCCAGGGGCCGATGATCAGCCGCTGCGCAGCACGCGCGGCGGCGGTGGGCGCCTGCCGGCGCATGCCGGTGTAGTGGCGGAGCGTCGCGCCGAGGTGGATGTCGTACCAGCTGCCGATGTGGAGCGCGGGCAGGTCGATCCCGCTGTAGTGCGTGGTGGGATTGTGCCGGAGCCACGTGGAGTCGTCGCGGGATTCGTGGTCGAACGCTTCCTCGAGCCACCCGGCCCGGCCGTGCCACAGCGGGTTGTCGCGGAACGGCCGGGTGCGGAAGATCTCGTCCAGCGCGGTGGCGGCCGCCGCGCGGGCCTGCCGCCGCTGTTCGGGATCGCCGGTGGCGACGGCACTGTGCAGGCCGAGGGTGACGCTGCGCAGATGCGCCAGCCGCGCGTCGTCGATTCCCCATTCCTCGGCCATTTCGGAGATGACGTGCGCCGTCCAGCCGACTCGCAACGCGAGCCGGAAGGTGCCGCCCGCGTCGAAGGTGCCTTCCCAGTAGTCCGCGGCGCAGGCTTCAGGGGCGATCACTTCGAGGTGCGGCGGGCGCGTCTGGGCGGCCAGCCATTGGGTCGACCCGCCGTAGGACTGGCCGAACATGCCGACCCGCCCGTCGGACCACGGGCGGCCGGCGGCCCATTCCACGGTGTCGTAACCGTCTTCGACGTCGGAATGGACGTAGGACCACGTGCCACCGGAGCCGAAGCGGCCGCGGCAATGCTGGACGAGCACCGCGAAACCCGCCGCGGCCAGCCGGTGCGGGTTCAGTGCCGCCGTCACCATCGAGGGGCTGTAGGGCGTCCGGGAAATCAGCACCGGATGGCGATCGGGTTCCGCCGGGCGCCACAGGTCGGCGCGGAGCAGTACGCCATCGCGCATGGGTATCCGGATGTCGTGTTCGGTGATCACCAGCGGCGTCGGCGGTGCGGTGGCGGTCATGGGCCGGCTGCTCCTTCGGGTCTGACGTCGGTGTCCGGGTGCCCGAGGGCGTCGGCCGAGGCTGCTCCTCGACGTCGTCGAGCGTGCGGACGAGCGTAGATCCGGAGTGCGTGGCCATCGGCCGATTCCGCCGAAGCGCTCATCGAGGGCCGAGCTCGCTTCGCAAACGACCAAGACCGGGTGCCAACGGGGATGAACGATCACCGTCCGTTCGCAGCGGCCGCCGAGCGGTCGTGAACGCGGTCCGGCGGCCACCTCGGCGAGCGTTTCCGAAGAACGATCAGCGAACCGGCTCCCTCGACCTACCTTCTGTGGACGCCGCGGCACGCGTGGGTCCCGTTCGCAGGACGACGCAGCAGCCGCGGCGCTCTCCCTCCACGCGGACCACGATCGGAGCTCCCGTGAACGAAATGACGACGGCAGCGTCGCCGTCGACGACCGCTTCCCCGCACCGCGGCTCAGTCCGGCGCGCGGTGGGAATGCTGGTGGTCGTCGAGATGGTGAGCGGCCTCATCCAGGGCATGACCCCGTCACTGATCCCGCAGATCGGCAAGCAGTTCGGCATCGTGGCGGCGGACCTCAACTGGATCGCGTCGATCCAGCTGCTCGCCGCGTCGATCTCGGTGCCGATCGTGAGCCGCCTCGGTGATCTCTACGGACATCGCCGGCTGATGAGGTTCTCCTTGGCCTCGGTCCTGATCGGGGCGGCACTGTTCGCCTACGGTCCCTCGTTCCCGGTGATGCTGCTGGGGCAGGTGTTCCTCGGCCCGGTCGCCGCCCTGCTGCCGCTGCAGCTCGGGATCGTGCGCAGCCGGTTGGACAGCACCAGGGCGCGCAGCGCCATCGGCTTCCTCGCCGCCGCGGCCATGATCGGCGGCACCGCCGGGTTCGAAGTGGGCGGGATCGTGCAGGCGACCACGAACAACGTGCGCGCCACGCTCACCGTTCCGGTTCTGCTCGCCGTTCTCGGCCTCGTGATCGTGTTCTTCTTCGTGCCGCAGAGCGGCGTCCGGGCCCGCGGCAACGTGGACTGGGCCGGTGCGCTGGCCGTCAGCGTCGGACTGGGCTCACTGCTGTGGGTTCTCGGCGGAGCGAGTGGCCGTCCGCTCGCGATGACCGTCGGGCTGCTCGCCGGATCCCTTGCGGTGCTGGCCCTGTGGGTGGTGATCGAGCTGAGGAGCGATCATCCGCTCGTCGACGTGCGCGCGCTCGTGCGGCCGCAGCTTCTCCGCTGGTACCTCGCGGCGATCACCCTCGGCCTCGCGCTGATCGGCTCGCAGACGGTCGGCTTGACGTTCCTCTCCGCGGATCCCGCGAAGGTCGGGTACGGGCTGAAACTCCCGCCCATCGTCCTCGCCCAGGTACTGGTGGTCGCCGGTTTGGCCGGGGGAGCGGGCGCGTTGCTGATGTCCCGGTTGAGCCGCGCCATCGGGGGCACCCGCACCGCGGTCGCGGGCATCGTCATCGACGTGGTCGTGCAGATCGTCTTCATCGTGCAGCACGAGTCCACTGTGCTGTTCGTGGTGCTGACTCCGCTCTCGACGCTGGGCACGTCGCTGGCGTTCGCCGCGCTCCCGGCGATGATCGCCGAGCACAGCCCCGCCGACGAGATCGCGGTGGCCACGGGGATGTACAACACGACGCGAGCCATCGGCGGCAGCCTGGGCGGTGCGGTGTTCGCCTTCGTCCTGTCCAGCATCACCTTGCCCGGCACGAGAATCGCCCGCGAAGGGGCCTACGTTCTCGCCTGGACGATCTGCGCGGCAGCGGGCGTCCTCACGATCGGTTTCCTCGCTCTCGTCGGCCGCAGGAGCAGCCGGGAACAGCGCGACTCGTTCGGCGGCGTGGTCACCAGGTCGCCGGTGCGCGGTCCGCGATGACGTCCGCGACGCGGGCCGGTGCCGACAGGAACGCCGAATGTGCCGTGGGCAGCTCGACGACCGTCGTGGGGTTCGTGGGGAACGCCGTGTCCGCCTGAGTGATGAAGAGCCGCTGCAGCCCCGCCGGAATGGTGCGGTCCTTTGTGCACACCACGTACGTGCGGGGAATCGATCCCCAGCCCTGTTCGGTCAACGTGGTGCTCTCGGCCACCATGGCCAGCGGCGCGTCGCAGCTGAGCAGAGCGGTCGCGGCCGCCGCTCGTGAAGGTTCGACGTCGCCGTAGAAGGCTTCCCGGATGGCCGACTGGGCCTCGGGATCCGGGCTGCGGTGGTCGATCCGCAGCGCGCCGATGGCCGCCGGGTCGCCGACCAGCAACTGCATGAACCGGTTGTCCCGGCCCTCGGGAAGCGCCGGGTAGCCGAGGCACGGCGTGTTCGAGGCCGGCATGTACGCGGCCAGGTACACCATGTGCGCGACGAGCCCGGGCTGCCGTTCGGCTGCCCGGGTCAGCACCGCACCCCCCATGCTGTGCGCGACCACGCAGACCGGCTTTCCCTTGCCGACGCTGTCCAGCTGCGTCACCAGAAGGTCGGCGGCGGCGTCCAGCCCGACCCCCGAGACCGGCGACGGCTCCGTGGCGTAGGCGACCGGGTCGAACGGACGCCGGGCGGCCGACGCCGGAGACGCCGCGTGCAGGCCGTGCGCCGCCATGTCGACGGCGACCGCGGTGCGGCCCCGCCCGGCCAGCTCGGCGATCACGTCCGTCCAGGCCCACGCTCCGTGGTAGAAGCCGTGCAGCAGAACGACCGGCTCGTTCGACATGAATCCTCACTCTCGACGCGGGGGCGCGGGTGTTCCGCCGCAAGGTAACGGATTCGGGACCGTCGCGGGCACTGTCATCCGACTGTCGCCGCCTTCGCGGTGGGCGGACGTGCTGCCCTGCCCGGATTAAGCCAAGTGACTGTGCGCAGGCCCGCGGCTCGTCTTGACCGCGGCCGGGGGATGCGGAAGGGCACCCGGGAGAGCTGGAACGGCCGCGCGCCTCGAAGTGCGACCGGCCTACGCGGCAGCGACAGCTGTTGAACGACTGTCCGAGGCGGCGCGCCGGCGTCGATTCCCGGTGGCCATCCGACAGAAGCGGACGAGCGGAGCGGCACCGGATCCTGAGAACCGCCGCGGGCGCGTGCTCGGCCCGCATCGAGGCGGCTTTCGAGGAGCGCCGGCCGGGCCTGCTCCGGTGAGGACGGTGTCCGGTTCAAGTCCTGTTCAAGTCCTGCTCAAAGGAAAGATTCGCATGACTGATTTCTCTGCCCACGAGGCCGACACGATCGTGCTCGTTCACGGCCTCTGGGTGAACCCGCGCAGCTGGGAGGGGTGGAAACACCATTACGAGGCTCGGGGATACCGGGTGTTCACCCCGGCCTGGCCGGGGCTCGACCGCGAGGTGGAGGAGCTCCGGCGTGATCCCGCGGGCATCGCGGGCGTCGGCCTTCGCGAGGTGGTCGACCACTACCAGAGCGTCATCCGCTCGCTGGCCCGGCCGCCGATCATCATGGGCCACTCGTTCGGCGGCACCATCGTGCAGCTGCTGCTCGACCGCGGGCTGGGCCGCGTCGGCGTCGCCATCGACTCGGCAGCCGTCAAGGGCGTCCTTCCGCTGCCGCTGTCGACGCTGAAGTCGACCTGGCCGGTCCTGGGAAACCCGGCCAACAAGAACAAAGCGGTTTCGCTGACGCCCGAGCAGTTCCACTACGCCGTCACCAACACGCTCACCGAGAGCCAGTCCGCCGCCCGCTACGAGCGGTACGCCGTGCCCGGCTCGGCCCGTGTGCTTTTCCAGGGGGCGTTCGCCAACTTCAACCCCCGCGCCGTGACCCGGGTCGATTTCCGCAAGCGCCAGGCCCCGCTGCTGTTCATCGCCGGGGAGGCCGACCACCTCGTTCCGCCCAAGGTCAACAAGGCCAACTGGCGTCTGTCGCGCAAGTCCGCGGCCGTCACCGAGTACCAGGAATTCCCCGGGCGCTCGCACTTCATCATCGGCCAGGACGGCTGGCAGGAAGTCGCCGACTACGCGCTGAACTGGGCCGAGGAGCACGCCCCCGCCCGCGTGTGACCCACCACGAACCCCCGCGGACAGACCTGTCCGCGGACCGCAGTGACAACCTTTTCGAACAAGGAGAAACCGTGCGTAAACGTCGTGTTTTCCGCTCCGCCGTCCTCGGCGTGACCGGGATCGCCCTCGCCGCCGGCGTAACCACGCTGGCGTCGGCCGCACCATCCCCGCAGACCGCGCCTGCCGCGCTTTCGCACCCGGCGACCGCGGCTCCGAAGCCGACGATCGTCCTCGTCGACGGAGCCTGGTCGAACTCCCAGAGCTGGGGCGATGTGACCAGGTCCCTGCAGGCGGCCGGCTACCCGGTCGTCGCCCCGCCGACGGCCCTGCGCAGCCTCTCCGGCGATTCCGCCTTGCTGGCCTCCTACCTCAAGACCATCCAGGGCCCGGTCGTCCTGGTCGGGCAGTCCTACGGTGGAGCCGTCATCACCAGTGCCGCCACGGGCAACCCCAACGTCAAGGCGCTGGTCTACATCTCGGCCTTCGAGCCGGACACGAATGAAAACGTCACGACCCTGACCGGGCAATTCCCGGGCAGCCACATCAGCACCGATCCCACCGCGGTCCCTCCCACCGCGCTCAGCCCCGTCCCCGTTCCCTACCCCAACCCCGCCGGCGATCCCGAGATCGAGCTGTACGCCAAGGCGGCCCAGTACCGGGACCTGTTCTTCAGCAACCGCGTCTCCGCGGCCACCGCCGCGGAACTCGCCGCCACGCAGAACCCCGTCGCCTCGACGGCCCTGGGCGAGAACCTCGCCGGCGAGCCGGGCTGGAAGACGATCCCCTCGTGGACCCTCGTCTCCACCGCCGACCACTTGATCCCCCCGGCCGCCGAGCGCTTCATGGCCACTCGCGCCCACTCCCACATCGTCGAGGCCAACACTCCCCACGCGGCACAAGTGACCAACCCGGGGATCGTCGTCAACCTCATCGAACGGGCCGTCGCGGGCACCCGGTGACGTGAACCGGACGACACCGCCGGCCAATTCGGCGGTGTCGTCCGGTGTCGTCCGGTACCGGCCGATTTATTCCGGCGTTCGTTCGGCGGAATCAGAACCGGCCCCGCCGCGCCACGCCCGTGGCGAACTGCCGTAGGCACGGGAAAAGGCGCGGCTGAAGGCGGCTTCGGAGGTGTAGCCCACGCGGGCCGCGATCCGGCCGACCGGGTCGGCCGTGCCGCGCAGCAGGTGCGCCGCTTGGCCCAGCCGGCACCGCAACACGTACGAACCGGGCGTTTCCCCGACCGACTCGGCGAACCGCGTCGCGAACGCCGAACGCGACAGCGACGTGAGCCGCGCCAGCTCGTCGACGGGCCAGTCACGGCCGGGGTTTCGGTGGATTGCCGTGAGGACCGGTGCGAGCACCGGGTCCAACGCCGCCGTCAGCCAGCCGGCGTGGCGCACATCGCCGGACGCGGCCCACGTCCGCAGCGACCAGATGAAGAGCAGATCGAGCGCTCGCGACACCATCACGCGGGCGCCGGGTGCCGAGCGAATCACCTCGGACACGAGCAACTCCCGGATGGGCAGCAGCCACCCCGCCGATCGCTCGTCGCCGCGGATCACGATCGCCGCGGGCAGAACATCGAGCAGCGGCGCGGCGACGACCGTCTCGACGAGGAACTCCCCGGTCACCCAGCTCGCGTCCGGCGACGCTCGGACGACGTGGGCGTCACCCCGCGCGAGCAGCACCAGGTCCCCGGTGCCCAGTTCCGCCGCGTTTTCGCCCGCGACCTCGACGCTGATCCCGCCCTCCTCGACGATGTGCAGCACCCTGGCCCCGGCCGGGTGGCGCTCACGCGGGCTCGACCGGCGTCGCACATCGCCACCCTGCAGGTGAATCGCCTGCAACACGTCCGAGAGCGCATCGTGCTCGCCGTAAGCCGGCGGCTCTGGAGAATCGGCAAAGTCTTCCGGATCTTGAGTCATGTTTTTACTTCGACCTCCTTCTAGGCTGCGACGCTGAACGCGCGAGTGGTTCCGCACGACCGGATCCCGGCGCTCCCGGCCAAGGAGGCAACCGCCATGATGTCTGCCGAGTGGACCATATGACATCGGATCATCTGATCGCATCTGATCCACGCTTGGACGATCCGGATGCGGATGATACGTTCGCGCGGTGTCTCCGAAGAGCGAGCGCCGCAACCCGTTGCCGCCACCCGACGCCGCCTCGGCGATCGGTGACCTGACCTGGCTGGCCCACCGCGCGGCGGCGGCGCTCGGCGACGCGTTCAACGAGGTCTCGCGGGATGCGGGGCTGGCCGATCTGCGCGACTGGCTCGTTCTCGAACTGATCAGCACCGGTCCGGAGCGGACGCAGCTGGAGATCGCGACGGAGCTCGGTGTCGACAAGACCACGCTGGTGTCGATCCTCGACCGGATGGAGCGCGACGGGCTCGTCGTCCGCGAACTCTCCGCTCGGGACCGGCGGGTGCGCATTCCGAGGGCAACCTCGAAAGGCGTCGAGGTGAAAGACCAGGTCGCCATCGCTCGCGACACGGCGATCATGCGTCGCCTGTCCTCGATCCCCACCCGTGACCACGCCAAGTTTCACGCGATGCTCTGGAGCATCGTCCAAAATTACTGAGCACCCGAACGCGGAACCACTGCTTCAGCGCCACGTCTGCACAACGGCTGACGTCGGCACTCCGCGCGGCCGGAGTGAAGGATCGCCTACGTTGACAGCCAGAAGTGAGCACCGGCGAATCGCTTGTGGACAGTCCGGCCCGCGAGGTCGCGCACCGGGCCGGGAATTCCGGACGGCCCGCGTGGGCGGGGGAGCGTGATCCGGTGGGAGACAACGGACTTTTCGAACACGGTGGTGTCGATTCCCTGGTGGGACGCGGCGTGGCGCTCGAGAGGATCCGCGGGTTCCTCGCCGCCACGGATCGCGGTGGGGCGCTGCTGTTGTCGGGCGCGGCGGGGGTGGGCAAGACCGTTCTGCTCGATGCCGTGGCCGAAGCCGCGGTCGCGAGTGGCTCGCGGGTCCTGCGGGCCGCCGGCGTCGAGTTCGAGGCCGACGTCAGCTATTCCGGGCTGAACCAGGTGCTTTTCCCCCTCTACGAGGCGTTCGGCGAGCTCGACCCGCCGCACGCCGATGCGCTGCAAGTCGCCCTGGGCTTCGGGAGCGGAGCACCGCCGGAACGGCTCGTCGTGTCGAACGCGAGTCTCATGCTCCTGCGTCACGTGGCGAAAGCCGGCCCGCTGCTCCTGATCGTCGACGACCTGCCGTGGCTCGATCGGGCCAGCGCCGCCGTGCTGGGCTTCGTCGCCCGCCGGCTCAACGGCACCCGCGTCACCTTCCTCGGCGCCATGCGCTCGGGAAGCGAGACCTTCTTCAACCACGGCGGCCTGCCCGAGTACGAGGTGCCGCCGTTGGACGGAGAATCCTCGCAGCTCCTGCTCAACACCCGGTTCCCGACCCTGGCGGCTCGCGTGCGTCAGCGCCTGCTGTCGGTGGCCGAAGGGAACCCGCTGGCTCTGCTCGAGCTGCCCACCGTGCTGAGCGGGGAGCAGCGGGTGGCCCTGGAGAGCCTTCCCGCGATCCTCCCGCTCAGCCAGCGGCTCCAGGCGCTGTTCCTGTCCCGGGTGTCCGCCCTCTCCCTCGCCGCGCGGCGGCTGCTGCTGCTCGCGACGCTGGAGGGAACCGGCAATCTCGCGGTCCTGCAGGCGTCGGCACGCCAGGCCGGCTACGAGTCCGACCTCGAAGACCTCGCTTCGGCCGAGCAGGACCGGCTGGTGGCTTTCGACGAAGGGACGCGCCGGCTCGTGTTCCGGCACCCCTTGATCCGGTCGGCGGTGGTGGATGCCTGCACGAGCGCCGAGCGCCGGGCGGCCCATCGAGCGTTGGCCCACGTGCTGGTGAGCCAGCCCGAGCGGCGGGCCTGGCACCTCGGTGAGGCTTCCGTCGAGCCGGACGAGCAGGTGGCCGGCCTGCTGGAACAGGCGGCCAGAAGCATCGCGGCCCGCGGAGACGCCGTCGGAGCGGTCGCGGCGCTGGTCAGGGCGGCCGATCTGAGCCCGCACAGCTCGAACCGCGCTCGCCGCCTCGCCGAGGCCGCCTACATCGGCGCCGATGCGACCGGGCAACTCCGCAACGCCTCGGAACTGCTCGAAGATGCCCGCCTGGCCGACCCGGAGCTGATCGGCTCCCTCCACTTCGCGGCCGCCGCGGTCTTCTTGATCATCAACGGCGACGGGGACATCGACACCGCCCACCGGCTGCTGACCGGTGCCATCGAAGCAGGTGTGCACCGCTACGACGCCAAGGACGGCGCACTCATCGAGGCGCTCCACCTGCTGGTGCTCCTCTGTTTCTTCAGCGGCCGCGCGGAGCTGTGGGAGCCTCTGTACGCGACGCTGCGACGCCTGCGACCGGAGCCGCCCGCCCTGCTGTCCGTGGCCGCCAAGACCTTCTCCGACCCGGTCCGTTCCGGTGCGGGGGCGCTGGCTCAGCTGGACTCCGTTCTCAGTGACCTGCAGAAGGAAACCGACCCCGGCCGGATCGTCCGCGCCGGCACCGGCTCGCTCTACCTCGATCGCCTGGCCGATGTCCGCGAGCCGTCGTGGCGAGTCGTCTTCCAAGGGCGAGACGGTGGTCCGCCGCGCCGGCACGTCGGCGCGCTGATGCACCTGTGCCTGGACGACTACCTCACCGGCCGGTGGGACGAATGCCTGGACCTGGCCGACGAGGGAACCCAGTTGTGCCAGGACTCCGGGTACCACTTCTTCACCTGGTACTTCTGGTACTGCCGAGCCGTCGTCTCCGCGGCCCGCGGCGACGACGAAGCGGTCGACCGGCTGACCGACCAGATCATCCGCTGGGCCACGCCCCGGGGAGTGGGGGCGGCACTGCACTACGCCCGGCACGTCCGCACCGTCGCCGAATCCGGCCGCGGTGACTTCGAAAACGCTTACCAGAACGCGACGGCGATCAGCCCGGCCGGCACGTTCGCCTCCCACGTGCCGCATGCGTTGTGGGTGGCCTTGGACGTCGTCGAAGCCGCGGTGCGGACCGACCGGCAGAGCGCCGCCGCCGCTCACGTACGCGCCATGCAGGAAGCCGGCATCGCCGCGCTGTCCCCGCGGCTCAGCCTCCTCGCCGCCGGTTCGGCGGCGTTGTGCGCCATCGACGACGACGAGGCGGTGCGCTTGTTCGAGGAGGCGCTGGAGATCCCGGGCGTCGACCGGTGGCCTTTCGACCTGGCCCGCGTCCACCTGGCGTACGGGGAGCGACTGCGCCGCGCGCGGGCGAACGCCGACTCCCGGGAGCCGCTGCGCCTGGCCCACGACGCCTTCACGCTGCTCGGCGCCGGCCCCTGGGCGGATCGTGCCGCGAAGGAACTGCGGGCCACCGGATGGGGCGCACCGAGAACCACCGCGAGCGGAGACGTGCTCACGCCCCAGGAACGGGAAATCGCGGATCTCGCGGCGTCCGGCTTGAGCAACAAGCAGATCGCCGAGCGCCTGTACCTGTCGCACCGGACCATCGGCGCGCACCTCTACCAGATCTTTCCCAAGCTCGGGATCACTTCCCGAGCGGCACTTCGCGACGCCCTCGCGGCCCTGGAGGAATGACGCCGCCACGGTGCGCAACGCCGAGTAGCCGGATCGCTCGTCCACCGGGCTTACCACACGGCGCCCTCGCCGGATCCGGCGTCGGGCCGACCGGGAACGATCCTCAGTGGACGGGTGCCCTTGGGGCTGCCGACGACGGCCGCGATGGCCTGCGCCGCGAGGGCGACCTCCGCGCCCGTGAGCGCCCGCGCGGCCAGCTTCGAGTCCACCTGGTGGACCAGGCCGGGGTATCGGCTTTCGTACGCCTGAATCGTCTCGGTGTCGTCCGGGTGGACGGTGCGAACGTGCGGGCCGTTCTCGGGGACCAGGAAACCCGGGAAGACGATCGTGGTCTCGACCCCGAACTCGGTCAGTTCCCGGGCGTAACTGCCCGCGAGATGGTCGATCATCGTGACGACTTCGGAGTGCAGCGCGAGGTAGGGCGCGTCCTCGGTGTCGTGGTTCGCGGGCACCACCCAGACCAGGAGGCCGTCCTGCCGCTCCCGCATCCGCGGCAGCACGGAACGGTTGACGCGCTGGGTGGACAGCACATGCGCGTCGTAGATCTGCGCCAGCTGGTAAGGGGTGAAGGACTCGAGAGGTCCCCGGGGCACCGGGCCGACGGCGTGGACCACCGCGTCGATCCTCCCGGCTTCGGTCAGGATGTCACCGACCGCGGTCGAGACCGAGCGCTGGTCGGCCACGTCCAGCGAAATGGGGCGCACGCCGGTCCCGTGCTCGCTCGGCTCGGCAAGGCGGGCGGCCGGGCCGATCCCCGCGTACGCGGTGTGGCCTGAACCGGCCAGCGCACGGGCGGTGGCGGCTCCGAGGTCACCGGAAGCCCCGGTAACAAGGACGATCTTCGACATGCTGCTCCTCGTCACCCTTCGGCAGATCACGGACGCGGCGCGGCGACCGAGAACGGTCGGCACCGGCCGGCTCACCCTCGCCGGCCCACACCCGGCTGTCCCCTCAGTGTCGGCACGACGGAATCCCTTCGCATAGGTCGAATGACTGCCGGCGAGACTGCGGCTCGGTGATCCGGCCCTGAGCACGTGAAATGCGCGGGCGGTGCCGTCGTCCCGCCTGCGCCGACCCGCGCGCAAAGCGGTGGCACGGAGGAATGACTGCCTGGCGCGGAATGCCGCACTGCCCGGCGGTGGTCTTCCGACGGAAGCGGCTGCCCGCCGATCCCCGCGAGGCTGTCGAACAGCGCCTGGAGGCGAATTCCTCTCGAAGAGCGCGGGGCCACCGCGCGGGAAAGGCAAGACATGGCAGCGAGTTTTGTGCAAGCACCGGCCCAGACGGTGGACGTCGGCGGAACGCCGTTCGCGTACCGCGAGCTGGGCCCGGCCGCCGGCGTGCCGCTGGTGTTGCTGAACCACATCACCGCGGTGCTCGACGACTGGGACCCCGCCGTGGTCGACGGCTTCGCGGCCGAACGACGCGTCATCGTGGTGGACCTGCGGGGTGTCGGCGCCTCCGGTGGCACCACCCCCGACAGCATCGAGGCGATGGCCGCCGACACGGTGGCCTTCCTGGCGGCGCTCGGGCTGGACACGGCCGATCTGCTGGGCTTCTCCCTGGGTGGCATGGTGGCCCAGGCGGTCGCCCAGCAGCGACCCGATCTGGTCCGGCGGATCGTCCTGGCCGGCACCGCGCCCGCCGGCGACGAAGGGCCGGCCGGCTGGGGCCCCGGGCTGCAGCGCGCTTTCGGGAGGTCGGCGGCTGAAGGCAAGCACCCCAAGCACTTTCTCTTCTTCACGCCGACGGCCCGCAGCCAGGCGGCCGCGGACGCCTTCATCGCCCGCCTGGACGAGCGTACCGAGGACCGCGACACGCCCGTGACGGACGAGACGATCGGTGCCCAGCTGACCGCGGCCGCGAAATGGGAGCAGGACACCTCACCGGCCGGTCTGGCCACTGTGGACAAGCCCGTCCTGGTCGTCAACGGCGACAACGACATCCTGGTGCCGACGATCAGCTCGTTCCACCTCGCGCGGCTGCTGCCCGATGCCACGTTGAGCATCTACCCGGACGCGGGTCACGGCGGGATCTTCCAGTACCACGAGCTGTTCGTGCGGCAGGTCCTGGACTTCCTCGGCGACTGACCGGCCGCCACGGTGCCGTCGGCGATCGGCACCGTGGCCGCCATCCTCGCTCGTCCCACCGGTTCCCCCGGCCCCTGTCAAGCAAACCCATGACGATCGAAGGACGGCAACGCCATGCCCGCCAGCGATTCCCCTTCCATCCAGACCTTCGCGCACGAGGTGCTCCGCCTGAGCATCCCCGTTCCGACGACCTTTTCGGAATTCCGAGACGCCTACGAACGCGCGGTGCCCGTGCTCGACGCCGCTCGAATCGAGCAGTTCAAGAGGGAACGGGCCAGTTGGGACGTCGTCCGGGAGGCTGCCGAGGAAAACGCCCCGCACAGCTTCATCCGGTACTGGGGCACCGATGTCGCCTCTCTCATGGAGCTGGCCGCCGAATCGCGTCCGTGCGCGGAATACCTGATGGGCAATCACGTCTACGCCCAGCGCATGTTCCGGCACGACCCGTCGGTGATGCTCTACGCGCCGTTGCGCACCGCGATCTACGTGGACGGCGACGACCGCACCTGGTTCACGATCGACCAGCCCAGCACCCGATTCGACAGCTTCCACGATCCGCGCATCGCGCAGGTCGGGCGAGAACTCGACGCCGAGCTGGCCGACCTCCTCGACCACCTCGGCCTGCCGGTGCCGGCCGAATTGATCCCCGACGCCCACCACGACTGACGATCGGCGCGCGGCAGCCACCGCGTCCGATCAGCGGTGGCTGCCTCGGGGTGCGGGGGTGGCGGAGAACTGGCCCTGCCAGCTGGCTTGCGCACCGGAGTCGCCGATGCGGTAGATGTCGTAGGCGGCGCCGGCGGCGACGAGGATCGCCGCGGCCGCGATGGCCGCGGTCACGGGTGTCGAGCGGGGTGCGAGGAGGGTCCGGCGAGGAGCCGGCAGCCGCAGCACGCGCCGGGGAAGGCCGTCGGCGGGGAAGGTGCTTTCGCGGTGGCGCCACCAGATCACGAGGGCGAGCGCGGCGACGGCGACGGCCGCCCAGACGGCGGTGTCGCCGAGTTCGGTGTGGGCGCGCACGAGTGGCGTGGCGGCCACCCGTCGCTCGAGCCATTCGCCGGCGTCGGTGGTGATCGGGACGAGGACCAGCACGAGGACGGCGAGCACGGCGTTGGGCCCGGCCAGCTTGCGCCGCGCGGCGGGCCACAGCGCGCAGAGGACGAGGAGCAGCGCGGCGAGGGGGAGCAGCACGACGATGGCGTGCACGAGCAGGATGTGGGCGGGCAGGCCGTTGAGCGTGGTCATCGGTTCCTTCGGGCGGGTTCAGGGCAGCGGACTACGAAGCAGGCTTCGTAGTCCGGAGCTCGGGCGCGCACCCAGCGTTCGACGTTGCCGCCGCGCGCGATCGCGGCGGTGGCGTACACGTCGGCCCACAGCAGGCTCGGGCCGGTGACCGTCGCGGACATCAGGGCTCGCGCCGGGGCACCGGTGCGGGGATCGACGATGTGGTGTCCGCGGGCCGCCGTGCCGGACGTGGCCACGCCGCCCGCGCGCACGGTTCGCACGGCCAGCAGGCGGCCGCGGTCGCGGGGGTCTTCGACGCCGACCCGCCACGCCGCCGAATCCGGGCCGCGCGCGGCCACCACGACGTCGCCGCCCGCGTTCAGGCAGTAGTCGTGGTCCGGCAGCCGGTCGAGCAGGGCGGCGGCGGTCTGGGCGGCCCAGCCCTTGACGAGTCCGGACGGGTCGTATCCACCGGGGAGGTCGGCGTCGAACCACCCGTCGGTGCGCTCGCGGGCTTCGGCGCACAGCCGGGCGACTTCGCGGACCCACGGATGCCGGCCGCCGGGCGGGAGCTCGCCGCGGCGGACGCGGTTCACCTCGCTCCCGGGCCGGTGCAGGCTGAACAGCCGGTCGATCGCGCGCAGGTGTGAGAACACTTCCGCGACAACGGCTTCCGCCGCGGCATCGGTGCGGACACCCGGGCCTCGCAGGTGCAGGCTGATCGGCATCCCCATGATCACGCGCGTCCACGCGCGCCGGTCCGGCCCGGTCACCGGTGGGCCGCGTCGATCGCGGACTGCAAGGACTGGACGTAGCCCTGCGAGGTGTAGGTCGCGCCGCTGACGGTGTCGATCTGCGCGCTCTGCGCCTGCAGCACCTCCTGGTTCAGGACCGGCACCGCGGCGGAGTTGATGCGCACGTCGCGGCCGGACTCCTGGGGCACCTGCAGCACGCGCGCGGCCGTGATCTTCCCGCCTGCCACGGTGATCTCGACCTGGACCGGGCCGTACGGCGTGTCGGCGGCCTCGCCGGTGAACGTGCCGGCACCCGAGCCGGTTGCGGACGGAGCCGACGGCGCCGAGGTCGACGGCGACCGGACGACCCCGGGTACCTGTGCGGTGACCGACGTCTGGTTCGTGCTCGTGCGGTAGCTGAACAGCAGGACGACGATCGACACGGTGGCCGCGATCGCGATGGCGATTCTTCGCATGTCGGGAGCTCCTACCAGGCGAACTGTTCGAAGTGGATCCGCTGCCGTGGGACCCCGCACCGCGAGGCGCACTCGATCGCGACCCCGGCCCACGCCGTGGGGCCGCAGACGTACACGTCGTGCTCGGCGATGTCGGGGACGAGGTGGCGCAGCACGGTGTGGTCCGGCACGGGCGCGTAGCCCGTGGGCAGCCACGAGACGCGGTCGTGGGCGCGATGGCCTGGCAGGTAATGGATCCGCACGCCGCGCGTTCTCGCGAGGTGCTCGAGCTCGTGGCGGAACAGGGCCTGCGCAGGAGCGGCGAACCGGTAGAACAGGACGGCGTCGCCGGGGGCGTAGGGCAGTTCTTCCAGCAACGCCCGCAACGGCGTGATGCCGATCCCGGACGCGAGCATGGTGATCTTGCGGCCGGTCCGGACCGCGCCGGTGAGGGTGCCGTAGGGGCCTTCGAACCACACCGGCGTCCCGGCCGGGAGGGTCGCGAGCCGCGCGCTGCCGGGGCCGAGGTCGCGAGCGGTGATCCGGAGGCGGCGGCCGTCCGGAGCGGCGGACAGGGAGAACGGCTTGCCGCGCGTCCAGCCGGTGCCGTGCCGGAACCGCCACACGAAGAACTGCCCGGCCACCACGGGCAACGCCTCGAGCCGGCGGCCGCGCAGGTGGACGGAGACGACCCCGTCCCCTTCCCGCACCACGCGATCGACCACGAGCCGGTGGCGCAGGCTGCGCGTGAGCGGCAGCGCCACCCGGAACACCAGCATCGCGGCGGCCGCCGCGGCGTAGGCGGTCCACCAGAACGCGGTCGCCGCGGCCGAGCCGGTGAAGTCCGTGCCCGTCCACAGCTGGTGCGGCAGGGCGAGGCCGGCACCGAGGTAGGCGTAGAGGTGCAGCAGGTGCCACGACTCGTAGCGCAACCTGCGCCGTGCGGCCCGCACCGAGGTGACGACGACCAGCACGAGCGCGGCCGTGCCGGCGGTCGCCAGCAGCATGCCCGGGTACGTCGTCACGAGGTCCCACACTTCGGCGATCAAGCCGGTGCGGTCGGTCGCGGCGTAGCCGAGCGAGATCAGGACGAGGTGCAGGCACAGCAGCACGAACGACGTGAACCCGGTCAGCCGGTGCCGGCGCGCGAGCGCGTCCTGGCCGTAGCTGCGCTCGACCCACGGGATCCGCGCCATGAGCAGCACCTGCAGCAGCAGGAGCGCGGCCGACACCAGGCCGGTCAGCCGGCCCGCGGAGGTGAGCCCGGACGCGGCCGAGCCCAGCTGCCGCACGCCACCGTCCGAAACCCACAGCGCCGTGACGAACAGGACCGTCGCCCACGCCACCAGCCCGGCGGCGTCCCGCCACCAGCGGGGTGCCGGACGGGCGCGGCGCCGGGCGGGAGCCTCGCCTGGCCGGATCGACAGGGGAACGGTGGACATCGGGTGCTCCTGGTGGTGTTCGCGGTGTGCCACCACCCTTGCGGAGCCCGGTTAGTCCCCGGCGTGATCCGGGTGAGAAGACGGTAAGAGCCGATCACCGCCTACGGTGAACCCCACGACGGCTCCGCCACCGGGGCGCGGGCGGGCGAGGACCTCGCCCTGGTGGGCCAGGGCCGTCTCCCGCACGATCGCCAGGCCGAGCCCGGAACCCGGCAACGCCCGGGCGGCGTCCGCGCGGTGGAAGCGGTCGAACACGTGCGGCAGGTCCCGCTCGGGGATCCCCGGGCCGCGGTCGAGGACCTCGATCCGTCCTTTTCGGACGGTCAGCTCGATCGGCCGGGTTCCGCCGGCGTCGAACTTGACCGCGTTCTCCAGCAGGTTCGTCACCGCGCGTTCCAGCCGCCGCGTCTGACCCGACGCGACGGTGCCGTCAGCGTCGACCACGATCGTCCGGCCGGACCGGCGCCGCACGCGTTCGGCGGCGCGTTCGGCGACCCCGGCCAGCTCGACCGGCCCGTCGTCTTCGCTGTCGTAGCGGCGGGTCGCGAGGTCGACGATCTCGGTGATGAGGTGCGTCAGCTCGCGGGTTTCGCCGTCGACGTCGTCGAGCAGCCGGGCGCGGGAATCGGGGGACAGCTCGTCGAAGCGCCGCATCACCTGCGCGTTGGTCCGCAGGCTCGTCAACGGTGTCCGCAGCTCGTGCGCGGCGTCCTGAACGAGCCGCTCCTGGTCGGCGCGGGCGTCGGCGAGCCGGCCGAGCATGCGGTCGAAGGACGTCGCCAGGCGGCCGACCTCGTCACGTCCGCCCGCGGGGACCCCGGCCTGCCCGAGGCCGCCGTCGCTCACCTGCTCGGTGACGGCCGTGAGCCGCACGAGCCGGCGGGTGATCTGGCGGGCCAGCAGCCAGCCGACCAGCGCGGCGGCGACCAGGACAGCGGCGCTGACCAGCGTGATCCGCGTGGCGAGGGAGGCCAGGACGTGCCGGGACTCGTCGACGTCGACGCCGAGCTGGACCGCCCCGCGGTCCCGGCCGAGCGCCACGGTGATCACGCGGTAGTCGTCCGGGCCGACGGTCAGATCGCGATAGGAGTCCTGGCCCGGCCTGCCGTTCGCCGCCAGCGCCCGGTCGGTGTCGTCGACGGGGAAGGAGACCGCCGGGCGGCCGCCGATCCGCCGCACTTCGCCGTCCGGTGCGATGGCCTGCGCGACCATGGGCTGCGCCTCGTCGTGGTCGTTGTCGTGCGGGCCGGCGGTGAACGGGCTGGGCGCGAGCACCTGCGTCGCGCCGGCCTGGATCTCGGCCGACGTCGTGAGCAGCGCGCGATCGAGCTCGGCACTGATCCGCTGCGACGCCGTCTGGTAGCTGAACACGCCGACGAGCACGCTCGCGGCCGCGCCGACCCCCGCGAACGCGATGGCCAGCTTGCTGCGCAGGTTCACGACGCCTGCACCGAGTAGCCGACGCCGCGCACGGTCCGGATGAGCTCGGTCGCCCCCGCCTTGTCGAGCTTGCGGCGCAGGTATCCGATGTAGACGGCCAGGTTCTTCGAGTCCGAACCGAACTCGTAGCCCCAGATGCGCTGGTAGATCGTGGCGCGGTCGAGCACGATGCCGGCGTTGCGGACCAGCAGTTCGAGCAGGTCGAACTCGGTCTTCGACAGGTCGACCTCCACGTCCTGCCACCGCACCCGCCGTGCGGCCGGGTCCACGGTCAGCGCGCCGAGCCGCAGCACCCGCGGCGCCGCGGCGTCGGGTGAGGTCCGCCGCAGCAGCGCCCGCAGACGGGCGAGCAGCTCGTCGAGATCGAACGGTTTGACCAGGTAGTCGTCCGCCCCCGCGTCGAGCCCGGCGACTCGGTCGGGCGGCTCGACGCGCGCGGTGAGCATCAGGATCGGCGTCGGGTCCCCGTCGGCGCGCAGCACACGGCACACCCCGAGCCCGTCGACGCCGGGCATCATCACGTCGAGGATCAGCACGTCGAAGCGGTCCCGCCGTGCTGCGGCGAGTGCGGCGACCCCGTCGGTCACCTCCGTGACCTCGTAGCTCTCCAGCTCCAGCGCACGGAGCAGCGACTCTCGGATGGCGCGGTCGTCGTCGGCGAGCAGGACGCGGGGCGGCATGCCGCCATCATGCACCGGCGTTTCGCGGGATGCCGGGCGCGAAAGGCAAGCGGGCGGCAAATTCCAGTCCGTTGTGGACACCCGAAAAGCGGCGCCGCTTCGGTGACGTTGGTCCTTCACCGCGGTGGCTTGTGGCCGGCGCGCCGGGCCCGCTGCCGGCGGTTGGCTGAGTGGGTCCGGCCAGTCGACACGCACAGGAGAAGCCTTGACCAGCGAAGCCGATTCGGCACCCGGCCCGCGGGGTGGTGCCTGGACGAGCGCCGAAGTGGAGGTGCTGGGCCGCGCGGTCCTGCGGGCGCCGTCAGTGCACAACACCCAGCCCTGGACGGTCGAGCCGATCGCGGGAGCGGTCGTGCTGCGCGAGCGGACGGATGTCGCGTTGCCGCGGCACGATCCCGATCGGCGCGACCTGGTGATGTCGTGCGGGGCGGCGCTGGCGAACCTCGAGCTGGCGGTGCGGGTGCTCGGCCGGCGGGCGGACGTCACGATCCTGCCCGACCCGGCCCACCCGGAAGTGGTGGCGCGCATCGATGCGACGGTCCCGGAGCCACCGTCGGACACGGACCTGAAGCGGTTCTCCGCGATCGCGACCCGGCGCAGCCAGCGGACGCGGTTCACGGGAATCCCCGTGGCGCGGCGGTTGGTCGCGGAGGTGGCGCGAGCCGCGGTGACGACCGGGGCCCAGGCGGTGCCGCTGCCCGACGCCGGTGAACTGGCGGCGTTGTTCGGCCACGCGGCGCGCGAGATCCGTGACGACGGGGCGTACCAGCGGGAGATCGCCCTGTGGACGATTCGCGACGAAGCGAGCCACCGCCACGGCGCGGGGCTGGGGCGCACCGCGGTTCCGGGCGGCGAGTTCCCGTGGGCGGGGCTGGTCCGGCGCACCACCGAGGTGCCGGAGCTGCCCGTCTTGCGCTCCCGGCTGGCGGGCGAGACCTTCCTGCTCTTCCTGACCACCGACGACGGCCGGGCCGATCACGTCCACGCGGGCCGCGCGCTGGAGCAGTGCTGGCTCGAGGCGATCACGCGCGGGCTGTCGGTGGCGGTGCTGACCCAGCCCCTGCACGTGCCGGAGGTGCGTTCGGCGCTGTGCGAGGACCGCGGTTTGCCCGGTTTCCCCCAGGCGTTGATGCGGCTGGGTCGCACGGCCCGCATCGCACCGCGGAGCCTCCGCCGGGGTCTCGGGGAAGTCCTGATCGGGCAGCGGGGGAACGGGTCGTGACCGATCACGTGGTCGTGGGTGTCGACGGCAGCGAGGCGGCCGCGGTGGCGGCTCGCTGGGCCGCCCGCGAAGCCGCGTGGTGGCGGACGTCGCTGACTGTGCTGACCGTGAGCGGGGTGGAGGGTCCGTCCGTCGGCGGGCCCGAGTGGCGCGCGGCCAAGGAGGCACTCGCGCTGGAGGTGGCGCGGACGACGCGCGACGAGCTGGCGGCGGCCGAGCCGGGCGTGCCGATCACCACCGAGACGAGCGACGCCGGCGTCGAGGCCGCCCTGCGGCAGGCGTCCCGGCACGCGCTGCTGCTGGTGGTGGGGCCGCCCACCGGCACGCTGTCCGGTCTGCTGGCGGGTTCACCGGACGCCGACCTCATCGCCCGCGCCGGCTGTCCGGTGGCGATCGTCCGCGGCAGTGGCTCCACGCGGGTGACCGGGCCGGTGGTCGTCGGCGTGGACGGCAGCCCGACGAGCGATGCCGCGATCGGATGGGCGTTCGAGGAGGCATCGCGGCGACGCGTCCCGCTCGTGGCCCTGCACGCGTGGCAGGACAGCTACAGCGGCCGGCCGTTCGGGGAGAACCGCGCGACTCCGTTGATCGACGTCGGCGAAGCGGAGAAGCGCGCACTCGCCCGGCGCCTGGCCGGTCGGCGCGAACAGTTCCCGGACGTCGGCGTCGAGCTCGTCGTCGAGCGGGACCGGCCGCGCGACCGGCTGATCGACCACGGCAAGGCGGCGTCCGTCGTGGTCGTGGGCAGCCGCGGGCGAGGCGGCTTCACGGGCATGGTGCTCGGTTCCACGACCCACGCGTTGCTGCACCACGCCGACTGTCCCGTGCTGGTGGTCAGCCGGGAACGGAACGGACGGACCTGACACTGGAGGAGCGATGAACACGAGCACGACACCTGTGGCCGCGGTGATGACGCCGAGCCCCGTGTGCGCGCGGCTGGACACGCCGGTCAAGGAGATCGCGGAAACCCTGGTCCGCCGGAGGATCAGCGCGGTGGCCGTGGTCGACCGCTACGGCGCGATCGCCGGTGTAGTGTCCGAACGGGACCTGCTGCCGCTGCTGCGCTCGGATCGCCCTCGCGGCTGGTGGCGCCGCAACGCGCTGCCGCTGCGCACGGCGCGGGACGTGATGACGAGCCCGGCGTTGACCGTGGCCGCCGGCGCACCGATCGCCGACGTCGCCGCGCGGCTGGCCGAATCGGGGCTGCGGCGGCTTTTCGTCGTCGCCGCCGGGCGGCCGGTGGGTGTCGTGGCGCGGCGCGACCTCGTCGGGTTGATGTCGCGCCCCGACTCCGAGATCGGCCGCGACGTGACGGAGGTGCTGAGGAAGTCCCTGAAGATCGGGCCGGATCGCGCGCGGGTGATGGTCCACGCCGGGGTGGTGACGGTGGCGGGCCGGGTCGAGCGGTGCAGCGACATCGCGGCCGTGACCAGTAGCGTCGAAGCGGTGCCCGGGGTGGTCGAGGTGTGCAACGGCCTCGACTTCGTGTGGGACGACGTGACCCGATGAGCGGCAAGCACCCCGTGGCGCGGCTGTCGCGCGCGGTTTACGAGAAGGAGCTCGCCCGGCTGCAGATCGAGCTGGTGAAGATGCAGGAATGGGTGCGCGCGGAAGGGGCGCGCGTGGTCGTGGTGTTCGAGGGCCGGGACGCGGCGGGGAAGGGCAGCACGATCAAGCGGCTGACCGAGCACCTCAATCCCCGGGTGGTGCGGGTCGAGGCGTTGCCGAAGCCGACCGAGCGGCAGCGCACGCAGTGGTATTTCCAGCGCTACGTGGAACGGTTGCCCGCCGCCGGTGAGATCGTGCTGTTCGACCGCAGCTGGTACAACCGCGCCGGCGTGGAGCGGGTCCTCGGGTTCTGCACCCCCGACGAGTACCACCGGTTCCTGCAGCAGTGCCCGATTTTCGAGCGCCTGCTCGTGGGCGACGGCATCCTGCTGCACAAGTACTGGTTCTCGGTGAGCCGCGACGAGCAGGAACGCCGGTTCCGGGCGCGGATCGACGACCCGCTCCGGCGCTGGAAGCTGTCCACGACGGACCTGGAATCGGTGTCGCGGTGGGAGGACTACTCCCGGGCGAAGGACGACATGTTCGTGCACACCGACATCCCCGAGGCACCGTGGAACGTGGTCGACAGCGACCGGAAACGCAACGGGCGGATCAACATGATCGCGCACCTGCTCGCGGGCATCCCTTACCGCGAGATCCCGCGCGAAGCCGTGGCCATCCCGCCGCGGCCGCGCGAAAGCGGGTACGAGCGAACGGACCGGCGGTTGCAGCGCGAGGTCCCCGACTACGCGGCGACGCTGACGAAGCACTCGGCGCTTTCGTCCCACCCGGAAGGGACTTCCTCCCCTGACCGCGCTCATCGTGGCTGAGCGACGGTGGAGCGAGTCATCGGCCGAGGTGGCGGGAACGGAGGCACGTCGTGAGGGGAACGACAGTCCGCGCCGCGGTGGTGGTCGGGGTCGACGAATCCGAGGCGGCGCTGGCCGCCGCCCGGTGGGCGGCGGAAGAGGCGGTGCGCCGGGAGTGCGTGCTCCGGCTGTTCCACGCCGGCCTGGTCGACCCGGCCGGCCGTGAACGGCCGGGCGAAGAACCGTTGCCGCTGGAGCGCGCCCGCCGCTGGATCGAACGAGCCGTGCAGGTCGCCCAGGAGGCCGCGCCGGGCGTGCGCATCGAGTACGTGGTCCGGCTCGGAACCGCCGCCGACTTGCTCGTCGGGCTGTCGGACGAGGCGGCGCTGATCGTGCTGGGTTCGCACGGACTCGGCGGGCTGCGGGGTGCCGCGATCGGGTCGGTGGCGTTGCGGGTCGCCGCGAGCGCGCGCTGTCCCGCGGTGATCGTGCGGGGCCGGGCGAAGCCGGGCGGGCCGGTGGTCGCGGGTGTCGTCGGCGACGGTGACGATCGCACGCTGCGGTTCGCGGCCGAGGCCGCACGCGGCCGCCAGGTGCCGCTGATCCTGGTGCACGCGTGGCACGAGGGACTGCTCGACGATCCGGACCTGGTCGAAGCGGCCGCGGAGGGTGAAGAACGAGCGCTCCGGCGCCGGGCCGACGACCTCGCCCGGACCGGCCCCGGCGGCACGATCCTCGCCCGGGCCGTCCACGAGCGCTCGGCCGCGCGGGCGTTGCTGGGTTTCGAGGACGCCCAGTTGCTCGTGATCGGCAGCCGTGGCCGGGGCGCGGTGACCGGCGGTCTGTTCGGCTCGACGGGGAACCGGTTGCTCGCCCACGCGATCTGCCCGGTCGCCGTCGTTCGTTGACACATCAGGAGGACAGCCGTGCGCGCACGGGACATCATGACCCGGCCGGTGGTCGGGGTCGGGCCGGCGACACCGGTGCGGGAGGCGATCGTGCTGCTCATGGAGCACCGCATCGCCGCGCTGCCCGTGGTCGACGAAGAAAACCGCGTCGTCGGTTCGTTCACGGAGGCCGACGCGCTCAGCGGGGTGCTGACCGGGGAACCGGTCGCGCCGGGCCGGCTCGTGGAATCCGTGATGACCAACGCAGTCGACGTCGTCGAGCTCGACACCGATGTCAGCGACATCGCCGCCCGCATGCTCGTCGACCGGCTGCGCAGCATCCCGGTCGTGGACGACGGTGGTCTGGCGGGGATGGTCAGCCGGTGCGATCTGCTGCGCGCGCTCGTGCGGCACGACGACGCCATCACCGCGCAGGTCCGCGGCTTGTTCAAGGACTACACGGGCCACCGCGACCGGTGGTCCGTCTCCGTCACCGAAGGTCTGGTGACTGTCCACGGCACGTTCGCCGACGAGGCCGAACGCCGGCTCGTCACCGCTCTCGCGAAAACGGTCGAGGGCGTCACGGCGGTGGAACTGGCCGGCGCGAGCTGACTCGCGAGGCCGCGGTCCGGGCCGCCGAACCTGATCTCGAGGAGGAGTGATGCACGCACGACGCGGCGACTGGCTCGTGGTGAGGGGAGCCCGGGTCGAAGCGGAGACGACCGCGCGTGGCGAAACGGACCTTGCGCGGTTCGAGCGGCCGCGGCAGCCGGACGGAGGTGCGCGCGGTGTCCCGGCCTGACGACCGGGTGGTGCTGGCCGGCGTGGACGGTTCGGCTTCGGCCCGGCACGCCGCGGTCTGGGCCGCCGAGGTGGCTGCGCGGCGGGGCGCGGTGCTGAGGCTCGTGCAGGCGTACGTGGTCCCGTCGCCGGGAGTCTCGGGAATGGCTGTGACCGCCGTCCGCGAAGGGTTCCGGTCGCGCGCCGAGTCGGGGGTGGCCGAGGCCGAGGGTGCTGTGCTGGCCGAGTGGCCGTCGCTGCGGATCGAGCGGGCGGTCGTGGAGGGCGGCCGGGTGGGCGTCTTGCTGCGAGAGTGCGCGAACGCGGAAGTGGCGGTGCTGGGCTCGCGCGGGCTGGGCGGGTTCACCGGGCTGCTGATCGGCTCGACCGCGGTCTCCCTCGCCGCCCACGCACCGTGCCCGGTCGTCGTGGTGCGCGGGCGCCGGCCGGACGACCCGCCGCCGATCGCCGGCCCGGTGCTCGCCGGGCTCGACGGGTCTCCCGAAAGCAACGACGCCCTGGGTTACGCGTGCGAAGAAGCGGCGGCCCGTGGCACCACGCTCGTGGCGGTGCACACCTGGAACGAGATCACGCCGGAGGGACGGTTGCGGGCGGCGGCCACGCGTCCGGAGGACGTCGCCGCGGCCGAGCGACGGCGGGTCGCCGATCAGCTCGCGCCCTGGCGTGAAAAGTTCCCCGACCTCCCGATCGACGTCGTGGTGGTCCGGGGACGGCCGGTGCGGACCCTGCTGGAGCTCGGTGCGGACGCGCGGCTCGTCGTGGTGGGCAGCCGGGGCCGCGGCGGGTTCACCGGGATGATGCTGGGCTCCACCAGCCGAGCGCTGCTCGTGCACTCCGCGTGCCCGGTCGCGGTCGTCCGCCCGGGTGGCCGACCGTCGTGAACCTCCGCGGCCCGGCGGCGGCCGGGTCACTCGCCGTGTCCTCGGGCCGCTGGGTTCGCGGTGATCGGGAGCCGCGCACCCGCGCGGCGGAAGCGTCCCTTGTGGACAGTCGTGCCGGCAACCGGCACGGCGCCCGGGGCGACCGGGCCGGCGCGCAGCCGGTGACGTTGGTCCTTCGCGGTGATGACTCCGGACCGGCGTGGCCGGCCCCGCCCGGTGGCTACTTTCGGTGTGACGAATGAAGAGGTGAACTCCATGCGCGCACGAGACCTGATGTCCGCGCCGGTGGTGACGGTGTCCCCGGCGGCGCCGGCCAAGGAAGCGGCCGAGGTGCTTTCCGAACATCGGTTCACCGCACTGCCGGTGGTCGACGACGACGAACGCCTCGTCGGCATCGTCACCGAAGCCGACCTGATCCGTGGGCGCCTCCCGGCCGACGCGCGGTCGGCCCACCTGCACCCGGAAACCCCGTCGGTGGCGGAGACTTCGGTCGAGCAGGTGATGACCACGCCGGTCACCGCGATGTCGTCGGGGACCGACATCGCCGAACTCTGCCAGGCCCTCGTCGACGCCAGGATCCGCGCGATGCCGATCGTCGACGGCAGCCGCCTGGTCGGGATCGTCACCCGGGGCGACGTGGTCCGCGTGCTCGCCCGGGCGGACAGCGCGATTTCCGCCGACGTGCGGCACCGGCTCGAGATCTACGGCGGCACCGACCGCTGGAAGGTCGAAGTCCACGACGGAATCGTGCGGATCGTCGACCGCTACGACGACCGGACCGACCGCCACGTCGCGACGCTGCTCGCCCTGGCCGTGCCGGGTGTCGTCGGAGCCGAGACGGTCGCGTCGGGAGAGGACCCGTGGTCATGACCACGCACAACAGCACCACCGTGGTGGTCGGCGTCGACGGTTCGGCCGGCGCGGACGAGGCGGTCCGCTGGGCCGCGCGGCTCGCGTCCGGGCGGGGGCTCGCGCTGGAACTCGTAAACTGCTTGCAGGGCGCCGCGCTCTACTACGGTGGCGGCCTGGCCGGGAGTGACGAGCTGTTCGAGCAGTTCCGGCAGGAAGGTGAGCGGCTGGTCTCGGCGGCTCGCGAGCTGGCCCTGTCCGTCGACGCGGCCCTCGCCGTGCGAACCGGCGTGCTCTTCGACGATTCGGCCCCGGCCTTGCTCGACCGGTCGAGGCGGGTTCGGCTGATCGTGGTCGGCCGCAGCGGCACCGGCGGCTTCGCCGGGATGCTCGTCGGCTCCACGGCCGCCACCGTGGCCGCCCACGCCGAGTGCCCGGTCGCGGTGGTCCGCGGGCGGCACGGCGACGGCCCGGTTCCGCTGGAGGGCCCGGTCGTGGCCGGCGTCGACTGCACCCCGAACAGCGAGGCCGCCGTCGCGGCGGCCTTCGAGGAAGCGGCGTTCCGCGGTGTGCCGCTCGTGGCCGTGCACGCGTGGAACGACGTCACGTACGACTCCGCGGACAGCACGGCCCGCCTGATGCCCCAGCCGGAATCGCTCGAGCCGACGGAGGAGCGGCTGCTGGCCCAGCGGCTGGCCGGCTGGCAGGAGAAGTTCCCCGACGTGGAGGTCCGCCGGGCGCTGGTCCGGGACCGGCCGCGGCACGCGCTGCTCGACGAGTCCGACCGGGCACAGCTGGTGGTGGTCGGCAGCCACGGCCGCGGCGGCTTCACGGGAATGCTGCTGGGCTCGACCGCCCAGGCACTGATCCATCACTCGTCCTGCCCCGTGCTCGTGGTCCGGCCGGAGCCGCGACGGTAACCGGCTCTCCGCGGGCCGGTACGGGTGCACGTCGGCGGAAAACCCGTGGTCAACTCCCCGGCGGCCGTGCCGCCGGTGGCTTGACGGGTTCGCCCGGCTGCGGCGAAACTGAGGCGCTTCGCGGGTTTCGTCTGAAGTGCGCGCTGCCGACGTGCGGGAGTTGCGGTGAGCGAGGACGACGTAGCCGAGCCTGGCCGGTTGACGTTTCCCGACCAGCCGCGGCTGGAGCTGGACCAGCTGCTGGGCCAGCTGGTGGATCGCGCCCAAGAGGTGATCGGCACCCAGGGCCGGTTGCGGGGCCTGCTGCGAGCGACCCAGACGATCACGAGCGACCTCGCGCTTCCCACGCTCCTGCGGCGGATCGTCGACGCCGCGCGCGAGCTGATCGGCGCGCGGTACGCCGCACTCGGGGTGATCGGTGCCGACGGCCGGCTGCTGGAGTTCGTGCACGTCGGCATGGACGCGGGCACCGTCGCCGAGGTGGGGCACCTGCCCGAGGGCAAAGGCCTGCTCGGGGCCCTGATCGAGGACCCGCGGCCGATCCGGTTGACCCGGTTGCAGGAGGACCCCCGCTCCATCGGGTTCCCGGCGGCCCACCCGCAGATGGAGAGCTTCCTGGGCGTGCCGATCCGCGTGCGTGGCGCGGTGTTCGGCAACCTCTACCTCGCCGACCGACAACGCGGCCGGTTCACCGCCGAAGACGAGCAGCTCGCGCTGGCGCTCGCGGCCGCCGCGGGCAGCGCGATCGAAAACGCCCGCCTCTACGAGACCGCGCGCAGCCGGCAGGCCTGGCTGCGCGCCTCCGCCGAGATCGCCCGCGAGCTCCTGTCGTCGGATTCGGGAAGCCCCCTGGACCTGATCGCGAACCACACCCGGGAGCTCGCCGCCGCGGATCTCGTCACGATCATCCGGCCGACGGGGGAAACCGGTGCGCTGCGGGTCGACCGCGCGGTCGGCCTCGAAGCGGACCGCCTGGTCGGAGCGCACGTACCCGCGGAGACGACGCTGGCGGGAACGGTGATGGCGAGCGGGACGCCGATGACGGGTTCCTGGCCGGAACAGCGGGCTCGGCTGGCGGCCCGGCCGCTCGTCGAGCTGGACCTCGATGCGGTGCTCGTGGTGCCGCTGACCGCGGGTGGCCGGGTGACCGGCGTGCTGACCGCCGCCCGGCGGGCGGGGCGGCCGCTGTTCACCGAAGACGACCTCGCGATGGCGGCGGCGTTCGCCGACCAGGCCGCCGTGGCGATCGAGCTGGCGCGGGCCCGCGTCGAGCAGCAGCGCAACGCCCTGCACGACGAGCGCGACCGGATCGCCGCCGAGCTGCACGGCAATCTTGTCCAGCGGTTGTACGCGACCGGGCTGTCCTTGCAGAGCACGGTCGGCCTGGCGAAATCGAGGATCGTCGCCGCGCGGCTGCGGGACACGATCGCCGAGCTCGACGACATCATCGGCTACGTGCAGGCGACCGTGTTCCGGCTCGACGACGTCGCTCCGGGCCCGGAGGAACCGTTGCGTGACCACGTGCTGCGCGTTCTCGCCGAGGCGACTCCGGCGCTCGGCTTCACCCCGGCCACGGAGTTCTCCGGCAAGTTCGACGCCTGTCCGCCCGAGGCCGTGATCCCCTTCCTCAAGGAGGCGCTGCGAGTGGTGGCCAGGGCCGGCGCGACGTCGGCCGATGTCACGCTCAGCGCGGAGCCTGACCGCTTGCTGGCCGTCGTGCGGTGCGCGGGCGCCGAGGACCTGGATCTGGCCGCCGGCCCCGAGCTGGACGCACTCGGCGGCCGGGCGCGCGAACGCGGGGGCACGCTGGTCGTGGACCACGATCGGGGGCGGTCCCGGCTGTCCTGGTCCGTGCCCGCGTGAAAGGGACTTCCTGCCGGTGGCCGGGGACTTCCGTCATCGCCGCCGCGGCGCGCGCGGTCGTACGCTTCTCGTGGCCGCACGGGGCACCGCTGTGCCGGAGTGGGAGACAGTCGAATGCTGCGGGTTTTCCTGGTCGACGACCACGAGGTGGTCCGGCGCGGTGTCGCCGAGATGCTGGAGGACGACGAGGAGCTCACCGTCGTGGGTCAGGCCGGCAGTGTTTCGCAGGCGCTGGCCCGCATCCCGGCGCTGCGGCCGGACGTCGCGGTGCTGGACGTGCGCCTTCCCGACGGCAACGGCGTCGAGCTGGCGCGCGAGCTGCTGTCGAAGCTGCCCGGGCTGAAGTGCCTGATGCTCACGTCCTACACCGACGAACAGGCGATGCTCGACGCCGTGCTGGCCGGGGCGAGCGGTTACGTCATCAAGGACATCAAAGGGGTCGACCTGGTGTCGGCGGTGCGCGAGGTCGGTGCCGGCAAATCGCTGCTCGACGCGCACGCGGCAGCGGCGCTGATGACGAAGATCCGCGACACCGCGCAGAAGAAGGGGCCACTGGCCCAGCTGTCCGAACAGGAACGCACGTTGCTGGAGCTGATCGGCGAGGGACTGACGAACCGGCAGATCGCCGAGCGCATGTTCCTGGCGGAGAAGACGGTGAAAAACTACGTTTCGCGGCTCCTGACGAAGCTGGGCCTGGCGCGGCGCACCCAGGCCGCGGTGCTCGCGACGGAACTGCGTGGCCGGCGCGACTGAGCGCTCACGCGGTGAGCGACGAGCGTTCCCTGAGCACTTCGGCGAGAGCCCGCCGCGGGGTCCACGCGACCGGGGCGCCGTAGCCGATGCGCAGCACGATCTGCGGCCACAGCCCGTCGCCCAGCAGCTGCCGCAACCGGATCCGCGTCGCGGGGACCTGGACCGGCTGGGAGATGAACGAGGCGTCGAGGCCGTGGGCGGTCGCGGTCAGCAGCACCCGCTGCATCGCCTGCCCGGCCCGCAGCCGGTCGGCCTGCGAGTCGCCGAAGGACCCGATCACCACGACGAGCGGCGGCGCCGGAGCGGAAACCCGTTCGGCCGGGTCGCCGAAGTCGCGCAGCACCCAGCTGTCGTCGGCGGCCGGGGTTCCGCCGGCGGAGGAGGGCACGCCGTCCCGGGCCGTCCGGGCCCGGCCGGTCCAGCGCCGCCACTCGGCGCGGAACGCCGGGTCGCGCTCCTGGACGAGGTGGCTTTCGCTGACGAGTTCGCGCAGGCAGGCGAGCTGGTCGTCGTCGAGCCGGGGCAGCCACGCCTGCTCGGCCTCCGCGGCGCGGCGGAGCAGGCCGACGACCTCCGCCGGGACGGGGCCGCCGCTGAACGGTGTGCGGTTCGTGTGCCGCCGCGGGACGGCCTTGGCCAGCCTGACGAGCCGGTGGTCGAGCGCGACCGGGTTGCGCGGCCGCACGACCGCGAGCAGATCGGAGTCGTCGCGGCGGGGGAGCAGCACGGTGTCGGGGTGCACCCCGAGCGCGTGGATCGTGATCCGCAGGTTGAACAGCGCCGCGCCGCAGGAGAGCATGAGCTCGCGCCGGTCGGCGTCGGCGACCGGCAGCACCCGGTCGGCGTCCGCGTAGAGCTCGATGCCCGCGGCGCCGCTCGTGAAGAGCCAGGGCTGGGTGTTGTGAGTGGACGGAGCCAGCGTCGCGGCCCGCAGCGCCGAGACCACTTGGTCGGCGTCGAGCCGTCCGGCCGGCTCCACTCGGAGAGTCATCGGTCTCCCTTTGCCACGCGAAGCGGCAGACTGTCGGTGGTGGAGAGTCGTCATGGCCAGCGTGGGCGCCCCGTCCTCCCGGACACAGGGGACAAAGTCACCAATCGCCCCGCGGTGGCGAGCCGGCGCGGAAGAGGGTGACGGGATGCCGGGGTCGGAGGAAGGAGGAGGCGGCCGTCGGCTGTCGGGCACCTTGTCCCAGCTGCACCTGCGGGAGACCTTGCGCGACCTCCAGGAGCGCATCGAGGTGCTGATCGGCACCCGCGACAAGATGGACGGCCTGCTCGACGCCGTGCTGTCCGTCGCGTCCGGCCTCGAGCTCGACACCACGCTGCAGCGAATCGTGCGGGCGGCGGTCGAGCTGGGCGAGGCGCGGTACGGAGCGCTCGGCGTGCTCGGTGAAGACGACGGTCCGCTGGCCGAGTTCGTGTACCGGGGGATCGACGCGGAAACACACGCGCGGATCGGTGACCTGCCGGAGGGCCACGGCCTGCTGGGCGTGGTCATCGACGACGCGAAACCGTTGCGGCTGGACGAGATCTCGGCCCATCCGGCGTCGGTGGGCTTCCCGGCGAACCACCCGCCGATGCACTCGTTCCTCGGTGTTCCGGTGCGCGTGCGCGACGAGGTCTTCGGCAACCTCTACCTGACCGAGAAACGCGGCGCGGCCGGATTCACCGACGACGACGAGGTCATCGTGCAGGCACTCGCCGCCGCGGCCGGGATCGCGATCGAGAACGCCCACCTCTACGAGCAGACGCGCCTGCGCCAGCAATGGCTGGGCGCGACCGGGGAGATCACCACCGAGCTGCTCGGCGGCACCGACCCGGTCGACGCGCTGGACCTCATCGCCGGGCGCGCACTCGAGCTGACCGGCTCGGACGCGACGATGCTCGTGCTGCCCGGGGCCGGCCGGCTGGATTCGGACGAGGACCCGGACACCGAGCCCGACGATCTCACGGTCACGGTGTGTGCGGGCGTGCGCGCGGACGAGCTCACCGGGCAGCGCATCGAAATCGCCGGCACCGTGCCCGGCTCGGTGTACCGCGACCGCACGCCCCGGCGCGTCGCCGAGCTCGCCCTCGACGGCCACCGGCGGTACGGCCCCGCACTGGTGGTCCCCCTGCGCGCCGGTGAGCGCACCTCCGGGGTGCTGATCGCGATGCGGGAGCCGGGCGCGCCGGCGTTCGGGACGGTGCAGCTGCCCGTCGTGGCGTCGTTCGCGGACCAGGCGGCGCTGGCGCTGCAGCTGGCCGCGCAGCAGCGCGCGGCCCGCGAGCTCGACGTGCTGTCCGATCGCGACCGCATCGCCCGGGACATGCACGACCACGTCATCCAGCGGCTGTTCGCGGTCGGTCTCGCGATGAAGGGCACCCAGCGCCGGGCCCAGGACCCGGACCTGCGGCGCCGGCTGCAGGAAAGCGTCGACCAGATGCACGAGATCGTGCACGAGATCCGGACCGCGATCTTCGACCTGCACGGCGGGAGCGCCGGGGAGACCCGGCTGCGGCACCGGTTGCACGACGCGATCGCCGAGCTCACCGACGACGCTCCGCTGCACCCGACGATCAGCATGGCCGGCACGCTGGACACGGTTCCCCCGCTGCTGGCCGACCACGTCGAGGCGGTCGTGCGCGAGGCCGTGAGCAACGCCGTGCGCCACTCCGGCGCGGCGACGCTGACCGTGTCGGTGTCGGTGCGCGACGGCGAGATCAAGATCTCGGTGGCCGACGACGGAGCGGGCCTGCCGGCCGACATCGCGGCGAGCGGGCTCGCCAACCTGCGCGACCGCGCGGAGTCGGCCGGCGGCACGTTCACGCTCGACTCGCGTCCCGGCGGCGGCGTGCGGCTTCAGTGGACCGCGCCGTTGCGGTGATCCCGGCGCGTCTCGGCTGATCCCGGCGTGTCTCGGCGGTCAGGCGGACGTGGCCGCGGCCAGGCGGCGCGCGGCCCCGGGCGGGACGACCACGACCGGGCAGCGCGAATAGCGCACGCAGTCGCGCGAAACGCTGCCGAGCAGCAGTTCCCGTGTACGGCCGGCGCCGTGTGCGCCGACCACGAGCAGATCGGCTTCGGTGGACGCGGTGATCAGCTCCGTGGCCGGATCGCCCCGCGGGGTCGAGATCGTGACGTCCGCGGCGCCCGGGAACTGGGCGCGGATGCGCGCGATGTCGTCGTGCGGGGCGTACGCACCGGCGGCCCGGCGGCCGCGCGGCTGCGGCGCGAAAGACGAGCCCGGCAACAGGGTTTCCGCCGGCCGCACCAGCACGGCCCGCACGGAGTCACCGGGCTGGGCGGCGACGCCGAGCACCCAGCGCAGCGCCGCGTCGCTCTGCGGAGAGCCGTCGAAGCCGACGAGGATGAGGCGGCCGGAGGCCGGGTTCGCGGAACTCATCGCACACGCCTTTCCTCGGGTCACCGGTCGAGCGTGGTCTAGGGGGTCGGGCGGGGCTAGGGCACGAGGTCACCGGTACGGGCGAGGACGTCTGCCGTGGGCGCGGTGACTTTGGGCCCCATCGGCGGGATCGCGGGACGGCGAGCATGGGGTTCGCCGGAGTGACCGTCTCCGGGTACAGGAGTGGAACATGAGGACCTCGGCGCAGGCGACGGCGCTCGCTCCTTCCGAGATCGCGGTGCTCGCCCGGGCGATGAGCCGGGCCCCGTCCGTGCACAACACGCAACCGTGGCGCATGCGGGTCCGGCACAGCGACGTAGACCTGATCGAGCGCGCTTCCGTGGCGCTGCCGAGCCACGACCCGGAGGGCCGCGACCGCATGGTTTCCTGTGGCGCGGCGCTCGCGCACCTGCAGACGGCGGCTCGGGTGCTGTGCCGGGCGACCACCACGACCTACCCTGCCGGCGGTGCGGTCGTGGCCACGGTCCACGCCGAGCCGGGCTTCAGCCCCGACCACGCCGAGCTCGCGCGCTTCCACGCCATCGGGCGCCGGCGCAGCCACCGCCGCTGGTTCTCGGCCGAGCCGGTGTCCGAAGTGGACCAGAAGGCGGTGTCCGCGGCGGGCGGCGAGACGTGCGTGTGCGCCGTGGTGCCCCGGCATCTCGGCGAACTGGGGGCGATGCTGGGTTTCGCCACCCGGGCCTTCCGTGCCGACCCGGCCTACCAGCGAGAGCTGCGCGCGTGGACCGCGAGCACGTTCGGTTCCCACGCGTCGGGCGCCGAGGACGGAGTGCCCGAGGCGGCGCTCGGCTCCGAGTCGCTGCCCGCCGCGGGGCTGGTGCGCCGCGAAACGCCGGTGCCGGACGACGCCCGGCTCACCGCGCGGCTCGAAGCGGAGCACCTCCTGGTCTTCTGCACCGAGGAGGACAGCCGGCGCGAGCACCTCGCCGCCGGCGCCGGGTGCGCCCGGACGTGGCTGGAAGCGACCGCGCGCGGACTCGCCGGGTCGGTCCTCACCCAGCCGCTGCACCTGTGCGGCTTCCGCGAGGTGCTCGCCGAGCGGCTTGCCCTGCCGGGACTGCCGCAGGTGATCTTCCGCTACGGGCACCCGCTGGCCCCTGCGCCGCCTTCGCCCCGCCGCCCCCTCGCCGACCTGCTCCCGGACTGACCCGGGCCGGCTCGCCCAGGAGACCACGATGACCACAGTCCTTTCCCCCGTCGTCGAACAGGCCCTGTCGGCCGCGGTCCGCGCGCCGTCACCGCACAACACCCAGCCGTGGCGGTTCGTGGTCGAGGGGCCCCGCATCGAAGTGTGGCTCGACCACGACCGCGTCCTGCCCGTCGCCGACCCGGATTCCCGCGAGGCCCGGCTCTCGTGCGGGGCGGCGGTGTACAACCTGGTGATCATGTTGCGGGCCAACGGATTCGACGCCGCGGTGCGGATCATCCCCGAACCCGACCGCCCGGACCTGCTCGCCGTCGTGCGGGTCGTCGGCGGCACGTGCCCGGCCTTGCCCGACCGGCGGCTCGTCGAGGCCGTCTGGCGCCGGCACACCAACCGCCGCCCGATGTCCGCGCACCCGGTGTCGCCGGTCGCCCGCGCGCGGCTCAAGTCCGCCGCGCTCGGTGAGGGTGGGGTGCTGGAGTTCCTCGACGCGTCGGGCCGGTACCCGAAGGTGACCGCACTCGTCCGCCGGGCCGAGGCCGAACAATCGCTCGACGCCGAGTTCCGCGCCGAGACCGCCCGGTGGACGGGCCGTGAGCCGGACAGCCCGGACGGGGTGCCGACGATCGCCTTCGGGCCGCCGCCGGACGTGCCCGGGACGTCGCCGTTGCGTTCGTCGCACGAGAACCCGGCCATCGCGCCCCGCTCGTTCGAGCAGGATCCGGTGCTGGCCGCGGTGCTGACCCGCGACCGCGGTGCGGCCGCCGAGGTGCGTGCCGGGCTGGTGCTGCAACGAGTCCTGCTGACCGCAACCGCGGAAGGCCTCGCCTCGTCGTTCGTGTCGCAGCCCTTCGAAGCGCCGGGCACCCGCGCGCCGTTGCTCGACCTGTTCCGCGGCACCGGCCGGCCGCACACGCTGCTGCGCCTCGGCCACGGCCTGCCCTCGCGGATGACGGCGCGCCGTCCGGTGGCGGACGTGACGACCGTGCGCGCCCCCGACGTGCCCGCTCGCTGACCACCTGCCGCGATGTCCTATGAGGACGGTTCTCCGGCGGGCAGGACGCGCAGCAGGTCCTGGAACGTCACCATGCCCACCAGCAACCCGCTGTCGTCGACCACGGGCAGCGCGCGCACCCCGGCTTCGGTCATGCGGTGCGCCAGCGCGGTGGCGTCGAGGTCGGGGGTCGCGGTCGTGGCACACGGGCGCATGACCGCAGACACGGTGCGATGGCCGGCGAGCAGGACGCCCGTGTCGGGGTCCCCGGTGGCCGAGTCGCCGGGGAAGCCGGCCTGGACGAGGTCCGTTTCGCTGATCAGGCCCACGAGCTTGGCCGAACGGGTGACCACGGGCAGGGTCGTGAAGCCCCACCGGGTCATCACGCGAGCGGCTTCGGAGAGCGAAGCGTCGAAAGTCACGCTGATCACCGGGGTCGTCATGACGTCACGCGTTCGCATCGCGGTTCTCCGTTCGGGCGCGTGGGTGTCTCGTCCGACCTTGACGCCCGCGGCCGGGACGGGCCAAGGGTCTTTGGTCCCCGGCCGGACACCGGCAGGGGTGCACGCCGGGGACCGGCGACCCGGCGATGCGGGCAGAAGGCCTCTTCGGGCCGGCCGGTGCGCGGCCCATGCTGAGCGGAAACCGGCCCGTCGAACGGAAAGGCGCGAGACATGATCCCGTCGGCGAACCGCTTGCCGCGGTGGTGGCACGTGCTCGTTCCCGCACGCGGTTCCGTCGCGCGGGCTTCGGACCGGCTGCAGGCCGGACTGGTGCTCATGGTGCTTCTCGCGGCCCTGGCCGCGGTCCCGTTCTCGGCCGCCGCCGGCTCGTCGGTCTACGCTTCGCAGCAGGCGGTCTCGGCGCGGGAACTCGCCGACTACGCGCCGGTGACGGCGACTCTGCTCGCGGACGGTCCGCCGGTTTCCGTGAGTGGCCGCAGCGGCGCCGCCGGCAGCCCGGTGCCGACCGACGCGACCTGGCACTCCGCAGACGGTGTCCGGCACGTCGGGAAGGTGGATGCGATCGAAGGCTCCCACCGCGGCGATACCGTGCCGATCTGGGTGGATCGCGCCGGCGTCGTGGTCGACCCGCCGCTGAGCGCCGCCGCCGCCGTCGTGAACGCGGTCGCGGCCGCGGCCGGGCTGTTGTTCGCGGGGTGGCTCGGGCTGGCGCTGCTCTACGGGATCGCCGTCTTCGCACTGAACCGCCACCGCATGGGGAAGTGGCAGCAGGAGTGGTTCGCCATCGCGAGCAGGAAAACGCGCTCGTGAACCGTCGGCGGAACAGGAGGAAGTCATGCACACCAGGCAATGGCACGTCGAAGTGCTGCTCAGCGAGGACGAAGGGCGGACGAACGCCACGGCCCGGCTGCACACCGGGTCGGGTACGCCGCTCGACGCCGCGGGCACCGCGCGGCTCAACCCGGTCGACCGCGACGTCCCGGAGATCGGCGACGAGCTCGCCGCCGCCCGGGCGCTGAGCGCGCTCGCGCACCGGCTGCTGGACGTCGCCGCGGAGGACATCGAAGGCAGCACGCACGAGCCGGCTCGGCTCGACAGGTGAGGAGGTGGACGGGATGCACGCGATCATCGTGTACGAGTCCATGTTCGGTGACACCGAAGAGGTGGCCCGCGCGGTGGCGGACGGGCTGGGTTCCGCCGAGGTCGTCCCCGTCGACCTCGCGCCGCGCGATCTGATGGGGCGCGACCTGCTCGTGGTGGGCGCGCCGACGCACGTCCACGGGATGAGCCGGCCGTCGACGCGCAAGGCGGCGGCGGAGCAGGCCCCGGAAGGGACTCTCACGCACGAGTCGGGGATGCGCGAGTGGCTGGGCGGGTTTCACGTCCTGCCACCGGGAACGACCACGGCCGCGTTCGATACCAGGCTCCACAAACCTCGGTGGCTGACCGGCTCTGCCGCGAGGGTGGCCGACAAGATCCTGCGCCGCCTCGGTCATCCGCCGATCGTCCCGGCGACGAGCTTCTTCGTCGAGGTGGTGGACGGCGAAACGCGGCTGGTGGAGGGAGAACGAGCCCGCGCCCGGGAGTGGGGCGAGTCCCTCGCCCGGGCCCAGCGGACCGGGTCCGGCCGCGGCTGAGGATCCGGTGCGGCGGTGACGGCTCGGTGGGGGCGGCTCGGCGGGAAGGTCGGTCGCGCCACCGGATGATGCCGTGACCCGCCGGTCGGGGGACGGCGCGCGATCGGGAAAGCCGTGGTGTCCGATACGCCTGCGGGGAACCCGAGCCGGTTCCCGAAGCCGCGGCCGCCGGGTCGAGCAGCGTGTTCAATCCGGCCGGCCGGGGGCGGCGAGAGCCCGGGCCCGTGCCTCCTCGGAGATCGTCCGCACCAGCGTGGCGTGCGCCGCCTGGGCGAAGGGCCGGGCGATTCGCCAGTACCGGCGGAACTTGAGCCAGCTCTGCGGGTCCGTCATCTGCACTCGGCTGTCGACGGTCAGCAGGCTGTGGTGGACTCCGTAGGACCGCACGCCGAACGTGATCACCAGTTTCCCGTACCCGGGTTCGGAAAACGCCGCGAAGTCGTCCGGGTCGACCCGGCGCCAGGTGACGACCGGGCGCCAGAACTTCCCGGCGACGCCGACCGCGAACTCGGTGCCCGGGTGCTCGCCGAGGAGCGCCCAGTCGGAACCGCTGTCGAGGTCGTCGACGGTCAGGCGGGTGGGCTGCCGGGGCGGGCCGTGGCGCCGGTCGCGCCAGCGCGCGGGCAGCTCGCGGACCCGCTCCGTGACGGTCAGAAGTCCACTGTGGACGTCCGTCAGGTCGAGGTCGCGTGCCGCCGCGTACGTCTCCTTGGCCGGCGCGTCGACGATCTCATGGCGCACCAGGGAGAACTGGGGGTGCGGGACGAACCGGTCGCCGAGCAGATCGGGTGCCTGCGGGTGGGAATCCGTCATGGTTCCTCCTCTTCGGGCGGGGGTGGAGTGTCCAGGCTCGGCGCGCCCCCGTGCGCGCGCCAGGATCGGACGGTGTGTGCGTGGCCGATTTCGTCATCGCCGGAAGTGACTTCCTGCTCTGCCGCGGGCCGCGGCGGGACGCCACGGTGAGGGGGTCGATCGGAAGGCGGCTGGCCATGAGGATTCTCGTCGTGGTGGCGACCAGGCACGGCGCCACGAGGGAAATCGCCGAGCAGATCGCCGCGACGGCCAGGGCTTCGCTCGAGGAAACCGGTGTCGTGGTGGAGGCCGAGGTGCGCGATGCCGAGCACGTCACGTCGTTCGCGGGGTACGACGCGGCGGTGCTCGGCAGCGCGGTCTACTTCGGGCATTGGCTCGACAGCGCCCGTCGTGTCGTGCACGAGCACCAGGAGGAGCTGCGCCGCGTCCCCGTGTGGCTGTTCTCCAGCGGGCCGGCGGGGGAGCAGGCGCACCCGGGGGAGGATCCGGTGGACGTCTCGGACGTGCTGGTCGCTTCGGGCGCCCGCGAGCACCGGCTTTTCGGCGGCCGCATCGAGCGCGCGAAGCTGCGCTTCCCCGAACGGGCCGTGGTCGCCGCGCTGCGAGTACCGGACGGCGACAACCGCGACTGGCCGATGATCCGGGCCTGGGCGCGGACCATCGCCGGCGAGCTGGCCGCGGCGCCCGCCCAGCGGCAGGGCCGGTGATGAGGGGGAGAGCCGCGGACGTGCCCGTTCCGGCTCGTGCGCCGGGGGCGCCGCGCGGACGACGGCACGGGACCCGGCTGCCGTCGCCGGCGATCCGGGCCGCGTCGATCGGGTGCGAACGTCGGCGAAACCCGCCTTCACCGAGCTACTGGTGCGGACCGGTATCACGTCGATCTCGGTGGACCCCGACGTGATCGGTCGGGCCTGGCACGCGATCGCCGCGGCCGAGCGCGGCGCCCTGCCGGGGCCCTGTCCCCGTCGGGAGAGGAGAACGCCGTGACCACGGCAGACGAGAACGACATCGTCGTCGGTGTCGACGGTTCGGCGGGCAGCGCCGCGGCGCTGCGCTGGGCCCTGGCCGAGGCGAAGGCGAGCGGCCGACGGGTCGTGGCGGTCCGGGCGTGGACCTACGACCCCACCGCCGATCTGGAGTCGGCGGCGGCGCGGTCGTCGCGGGACCTCGAAAACCGCTACCGGCAGCGGCTGGCGCAGTCCGTCGCCGAGGCACTCGCCGGCGCCGACCCGGTGCCGGTCCGGGCGGAGCCCGTCGACGGCGCGCCCGGTCCGGTCCTCGTGCGGGTCTCGCAGAACGCGGCGATGCTCGTCGTCGGGAGCCACGGCCACGGCCGCCTGCTGCGGCTGCTCGTCGGGTCCGTGTCCGCCCACTGCCTCAAGGAGTCCCGCTGCCCGGTTGTCGTCGTGCCGGTTCGCACGGCGGAGGAACGGGGGCCGGTCCCGGACCCGGCCGTGACCTACGAGCCCGGCCCGCTGCTGTGAGCACGCCGCAGTCGCTCTTCTCGCTCCCCGGCCCGGCCGAGGCGGCCGGGCCGGGGAACGCCGCGGTGGCTGTTCCTCGCCATCGTCCGCGACTCGCGGCTATCCTCCGGCAGATGCAGACCGAGGCGGGTGTGGTGCTTGCCGGTGGGCGATCGTCGCGGATGGGCCGGCCCAAGGCCGGCTTGGAGTGGCACGGCTCGACGCTGCTGTACCGGACGTGTGCCGTGCTGGGACGGGTGATCGACGGCCCGGTGGTGGTCGTCGCGGCGGCCGGGCAGGAGCTGCCCGAGCTGCCGGCGGCCGTCGAGGTCGTCGAGGATCCGGTCGAGGGCCTGGGGCCGATGCAGGGGGTCGCGGCGGGACTGGCGGCGGTGGCGGAGCGGGCCGAGGCGGCGTTCGTGTGCTCGACGGACATGCCGTTGCTGCATCCCGCGTGGGTGCGGCGAGTGCTGCGCGGGCTGGCGGAGACGGGTGCGGACATGGTGATGCCGGTGGCCCGGGGGTTCCGGCAGCCGCTGGCGGCCGCGTACCGGACGTCGCTGGCCGGGCTGATCACCGGGCTGATCGGGGAGGGCGACCTGCGGCCGGGGATGTTGTTCAAGCACTGCACCGTCGCCCAGCTCGAGGACGCCCAGCTGCTCTCGGACCGGGCGCTTGCGAAGCTCGACCCGGAGCTGGAGTCGGTGATCAACGTGAACACGCCGGAGGACTACGCCGAGGTGCGGCACCGCCCGGCGCCGGAGGTGACGGTCGAACGGTTCGGGGCACTGGCGGGCAAGGACGGGCACCGGCCGCGGACCGGCCGGGCGGCCACGTTGGGTGCGGCCGCCGAGCTGGCCGGGCTGGCGCTGGACCGGCACGTGGTCGCCGCGGTGAACGGTGAGCAGGTGACGCGGGATCCGTTGCTGCCGCTCGTGACGGGGGATTCGGTGGCGTTCCTGTCGGCAGATGCCGGCGGCTGAGCGCGCCACAACCGCTCGAACGGGCCTACAGTCGGAGGCATGGCGCCGGGAGGCTTTTTCGGGCGGGCACTGGTCGTCGACGTCGGGGACGACACGGCGACCGGTGAAACGTGCGAGCTGGACGAGCGCGTGCTGCGCGCGTACCTCGGCGGCGTCGGGCTGGGCACGTGGCTGCTGCACCGGTTCGCGCCGCCGCGGGTGGATCCGCTCGCGCCGGAAGCACCGTTGGCGTTCGTGTTCTCGTCGCTCGTGGGCACGCCACTGACCACGAGCGCGAAGTTCGCCGTCGTCGCCAAGTCCCCGTTGACCGGCCTGCTGACCGACGCGTTGGCGTCGAGCCAGTTCGCCATCGCCGGGAAGCTGACCGGGCACGACGCCCTCGTCATCCGCGGTCGCGCCGCCCGCTTGTCGGTGCTGCTCGTCGACGGCGACGGAGTGCGCCTCGAACCGGCGCCGGAGCTGGCCGGGTTGCCCGCGGCCGACGCCGAAGCACGGGCCCGGCAGCGGTTCGGGCGGGGCTGGCGCACGGCGGCGATCGGGCCGGCCGGGGAACGTCAGGTCCGCTACGCCACGATCAGCCACGACGGCCGCCACGCCGGGCGCGGTGGGCTCGGCGCGGTGCTGGGCGCGAAGAACATCAAGGCGGTCCTCGTGCGGTCGGCGACCAAGGTGGCCGTCGCGGACCAGGCCGGGGTGCTGGCCGCGGCGAAAGACCTGCGGCGACGCAGTTTCGGCCCGGCCACCGCGAAGTACCGGGAGCTGGGCACGCTGGCGAACCTGCTGGCGTTCAACGCGGTCAGCACGTTGCCGACCCGCAACTTCACCGCCGCCACCTTCGACGGCGCGCCGAAGCTCGCCGCCGAGGAGCTGCACGAGCTGCGCGGGGTGGCCCGCAACAGCTGCGCGTCCTGCTCGATCGGCTGCGAGCACATCTACTCCCGCAAGGGCGGCGGCAGTCAGCGGATGGAGTACGAGAACGTGTTCGCGCTCGGCCCGCTGTGCGGGGTCTCCGATCCCGACGACGTGTTCGCCGCCAGCGCGAAGTGCGACGAGCTGGGTCTGGACACGATCTCGGCCGGCGGCACGATCGCGTGGGCCATGGAATGCGTCGAGCGGGGCCTGATCGACGAGCCGTGGTTGAAGTTCGGCGACGGCGCCGCGTTGCTGCGGGCGCTCGAGGCGATCGGCGCCCGCGAGGCCGGGCTGGGCGAGCTGCTGGCCCAGGGGTCCCGGCGCGCGGCCGCGATCGTCGGGCACGGCTCGATCGGCTTCGCCCCGCAGGTCAAGGGCCTGGAGCTGCCGGGTTACGAGCCGCGCAGCCTGCAGTCGATGGCGCTGGGCCTGGCGGTGAACGCGCGCGGCGCCGACCACAACCGGTCCGGCGCCTACGAAGCCGACCTCTCGGGCGAGGTGAACCGGTTCCGCGGCGGGGCGGCCCACGTCGGCGCGGCGATCGGCACCGAGGACCGGGCCGCGGTGATGGACTCGATGATCCTGTGCAAGTTCCTGCGCGGGGTGTTCGAGGACCCGTTCACCGAGTGGGCCACGCTGCTGTCCCTGGTCACCGGCTGGCCGGTCGACGCGGACGAGCTGCGGGCCACGGCCGAGCGGATCGTGCGGGCCAAGCGGGCCTTCAACCAGCGCGAAGGTGCCACCGCGAAGGACGACACCCTGCCGCCCCGCATGCTGGAAACGCCGCTGGAGCTGGCGTCCGGTCGTGCCGCGACGTTGACCGCGCAGCAATTGCAGGCCATGGTCGACAGTTATTACGTTGCCCGTGGGCTCGATGAGGAAGGACGGGTGCGCGCCAGCGACCTTCCCGGACTCCTCCTCGAAGCCTGACTGTACGAGGTATGTTGTATACGACATACGCTCGCTTGTGACGGAGGTCAGTGATGACGACAGTCGATGAGCCGGCCACAGCGGTGCGTACGGTGACCACGACGATCGACGGCCACTCCGTGACGGTGCCCGAGGGAACGAGCATCTACAACGCGGCTCAGCAGGCCGGCATCGACATTCCCGTGCTGTGCCACAACGAGCGCTACGACCCCGTCGGCGTCTGCCGGATGTGCGTGGTCGACACCGGCGGCCGCGTGTTCGCCGCCGCGTGCGTGCGCCCGTGCGAGGACGGCATGGAAGTCAAGACCAGCACGCCCGAGCTGGAACGCAACCGCGCGACGCTCACCGAGCTGCTGCTGTCGGACCAGCCGGACCGCGCCGAGGACCCCAAGCAGACCACGACCGGCGACAACCTGCTGCTGGAGCTGGCCGACCGCTTCGACGTCGCCAAGGAGACCACCGACCTGCCCTGCGGCTCCGGGCGCGGCACGGACCTGTCCAACCCGGTCATCGCGGTCAACCACGACGCCTGCATCCTCTGCGACCGCTGCGTGCGGGCCTGCGACGACATCCAGGGCAACGACGTGATCGGCCGCTCCGGCAAGGGCTACTCGACGAAGATCGCGTTCGACCTCGACGACCCCATGGGCTCCAGCTCCTGCGTCACCTGCGGCGAGTGCGTGCAGGCCTGCCCGACGGGCGCGCTGACCAACAAGGCGATCAACCTCATCCCGATCCAGCCCCGCGAGCAGCTCGACGCCGTCGACAGCGTCTGCCCCTACTGCGGGGTCGGCTGCGCGCTGACGTACTACGTCGACCGCGACCGCGGCGCGATCTCCTTCGCCGAAGGCCGCGACCAGCCCGGGTCGAAGAGCCGGCTGTGCGTCAAGGGCCGCTACGGCTGGGACTACGCCGCTTCACCGCAACGGCTCACCACGCCGCTCATCCGCATCGACTCGTCGTACCCGAAGGGCCCGCTGTCCGCGGACGTCCGCGGCGACGCCGAGAACGACCGTGGACGCGGCGGTGGCGGCGGGAACCGCAGCGGGGGCGGCCGGAGCCAGAAGCGCGGCCGCGACGGCCGGCGCAAGCCGGGTGGGCTCGTCGACTACGACGAGGTCATGCCGCACTTCCGCGAGGCGACCTGGGACGAGGCGCTCGACCTCGTCGCGCGGCGGCTCAAGGAGATCCACGCGACCGGTGGGCCGGGCGCCATCGCCGGGTTCGGCTCGGCGAAGTGCTCCAACGAGGAGGCCTACCTCTTCCAGAAGCTCATCCGGGCCGGGTTCGGCACCAACAACGTCGACCACTGCACCCGGCTGTGCCACGCGTCCTCGGTCGCGGCGCTGTTCGAGGGCGTCGGCTCGGGCGCGGTGTCCACGACCTACGGCGACGTGACCAACGCGGACATCGTGATCATCACCGGGTCCAACCCGACGGCGAACCACCCGGTCGCCAGCTCGTTCTTCAAGCAGGCCCGCCGGCGCGGTACCAAGATCGTGTACGTGGACCCGCGCGCCAGCACGGTGTCCGAGCACGCCGACTACTACTGCCAGGTCAAGCCCGGCACCGATGTCGCGTTCTACAACTCGATCATGCACGAGGTGATCCGGCTCGGGATGATCGATCGCGAGTTCATCGCCGAGCGCGTGTCGGGCTACGAGGAGCTCGCGCGCACGGTCGCGGAGTACCCGCCGGAGCGGGCCGCGCAGATCACCGGCGTGGACGCAGACCTGATCCGCGAGGTCGCCCGCGAGTGGGGCGAGGCCGGCGCGGGCGTCATCTACTGGGGCATGGGCATTTCCCAGCACACCACCGGCACCGACAACGCCCGCTGCCTGATCGCGCTGTGCTCGATCACCGGCAACGTCGGCCGGCCCGGTACCGGGCTGCACCCGTTGCGCGGCCAGAACAACGTGCAGGGCGCCTCCGACGCGGGCCTGATCCCGATGTTCTACCCGGACTACCAGGGCGTCGACCGCGACCGCACCCGGCAGCGGTTCGAGCAGGCCTGGGGCACGACCCTGGACCCGAAGCGCGGGCTGACCGTCACCGAGATCATCGGCTCGGTGCTCAAACCCGGTGGCGTGCGCGGGATGTACATGCTCGGGGAGAACCCGTTCCTGTCCGACCCGAACATCAACAAGGTCCGCAAAGCCCTCGGCGCGCTGGACTTCCTCGTGGTGCAGGACATCTTCCTCACCGAGACGGCCGAGTTCGCCGACGTGATCCTTCCCGCGTCGTCGTACCTGGAGAAGGACGGCAGCTACACCAACACCGACCGGCGGGTGCAACTGGGCCGCAAGGTCATGGACCCGCCCGGGCAGGCGCGGGTCGACTGGGAGATCGTGCAGGACATCGCCCGGCGGATCGGCCTGGACTGGAACTACTCGGGCCCCAGCGAGATCTTCGACGAGATGGTCGCGCTGATGCCCTCGTACAAGAACCTGCGCCACGACAACCTCGGCCTGTCCGGGAAGCTCTACCCCAACGCCGACCCGGAGCACTCCGACGGCACCGTGGTGCTGTTCGACGAACGGTTCAACACCGACGACGGCCTGGCCCACCTCGTCGCCGCGCAGTGGCTGCCGGCCAAGGAACTCCCGGACGCGGAGTACCCGCTGGTGCTCAACACCGGCCGGCTGCTGGAGCACTGGCACACCGGGTCGATGACGCGGCGCTCGTTCGCGCTGGACTCGATCGCCCCGATCCCGGAGGTGTACATGCACCCGAAGGACGCCGCCGACCGCGGCCTGGCCCACGGTGAACGGGCGCGCGTGCGGTCCCGGCGCGGGGTGATCGAGCTGCAGGTGAAGATCTCGCACCGCGAACAGCTCGGGAACTGCTTCATCCCGTTCCACTTCCGGGAAGCGGCGGCGAACCTGCTGACCATCGACGAGATCGACCCGTACGGCAAGATCCCCGAGTTCAAGTTCTGCGCGATCCAGGTCGAGGCCCTGGGCGCGGCGCACACGGAATCCGTCACGGCGGCAGGAGTCGCGGAATGACCTTGAGTCCCGAGCGGGTGCCCGGCGTCGAGGCGCGGGCGGGCAAGTTCCCCGGCCCGTCGCTGATCCCGGCGCTGAACGCGATCCAGGCCCGGCTCGGCTGGCTGCCGCGCGAGGAGCTGGAGGAGCTCGCGCGCGACGTGAGCCGGCCGCGGTACGAGATCGAGGGCCTGATCTCGTTCTACCCGCACTTCCGCACCACCCCGCCGAAAAAGGTGCAGATCAGCGTCTGCCACGACCTGTCGTGCTGGCTGCGCTCGGGCGAGGACCGCATCGCGGAGATCAAGCAGCAGTACGGCGAAGACACCGACGTCGAGCTGGTCGAGGTCTCGTGCCTGGGCCGCTGCGACGCCGCGCCCGCGGCCGCGGTGAACGAGCACCCGGCGCCGGTGTCCGAAGTGGACACGTTGGTCACCGCCGCGCGCGGCGGGGGAGTCGGGCCCGCGTCGGCGGTGCGGCGCGAGGAGCCTTGGCCGAACGATCCGTACCCCGGCGGTTCCGGGGTGGGCGAGCGCTATCGCTCATTGCGCGCGTTGCTGGCCGGCGAGATCAGTGCCGAGTCCGTGGTGGCGACGCTCAAGGACTCCGGGCTGCGCGGCATGGGCGGTGCCGGGTTCCCGACCGGGCAGAAGTGGAATCTGGTCGCCGGCGCCCAGCCGGGCACGGTGAAGTACGCCATCTGCAACGCCGACGAGTCCGAGCCGGGCACGTTCAAGGACCGGCAGATCCTCGCCGAGCAGCCGCACCTGGTGCTGGAAGGGCTGCTGCTGGGCATGGCCGTCGTCGGTGCCGAGCAGGGCTGGGTGTTCATCCGGCACGAGTACGGCCCCGAGGAACACGTGCTGAGCGACGAGATCGCCGCGTTGCGCGAGGCCGGGGTGATCGGGCCGGACGCGTGCGGCAGCGGGCGGCGGCTGGAGCTGGACCTCTTCGTCTCCCCGGGCGGCTACATCCTCGGCGAGGAGACGGCGCTGCTCGAGTGCATGGAGGGCCACCGCGGCGAGCCCCGCAACAAACCGCCGTTCCCGGGCAACTACGGCCTGCACGGGCGGCCCACCCTGATCAACTCGGTGGAGACCTTCGCCGACGTGCCGGTGATCCTGCAGCGCGGCGCGGACTGGTGGCATTCGCAGGGCATCGGCGACTCGACCGGCTGGAAGTTCTTCGCCGTCTCCGGGCATGTGGCCGACCCCGGCGTGTACTGCGTGCCGATGGGTACCACCGTGCGGGAGCTGATCGACACCGCCGGCGGGGTGCTCGACGGTGCGTCCGTGGGCGCGGTGCAGCCGGGCGGGGCGTCGTCCAATTTCATCGGACCCGACCAGCTCGACCTGCGGCTGGACTTCGCGTCGCTGGCCGAGGCCGGGACGATGCTGGGCTCCGGCGCCCTGGTGGTGCTGGCCGAGGGCACCGACCTGCTGGCCGCGTCGACGAACGTGCTGCGGTTCTTCCGCAACGAGTCGTGCGGCAAGTGCGTGCCCTGCCGGGTCGGGTCCACGAAGGCGCACACGCTGCTGCGCGGTGTGCTCGACACGGAGTCCGAATTGGACGAAGCCGGGCGCGGGAAGATCCTGCAGCTGGAAGAGGCGATGCGCAAGACGTCGATCTGCGGGCTCGGCCAGGTCGCGCTCGGGCCGGTGGTGTCGGTGCTGGGCTTGGCCAAGGGCGGCGCCGCGGCGCGTCCCCACCCGAAGCCCGAGGGAGCGAAGGACCAGCCGGGTCGGTGAGCGGACGCGAGTTCTTCACCACCCGCACCGTCGCCGAGGCCCTCGCCGGGTTCCGTCCGGCGCACCGCACCGCCGTCGAGACCGTCGCGTTGCCGGCGGCCCTGCACCGGGTACCGGCGGGCGACATCCCTTCGCCGCACGCGCTGCCGGGCTTCGTCAAGTCCACAGTGGACGGGTTCGCGGTCCGGGCGGCGGACACCTACGGCGCCTCCGACGGCCTGCCGTCCTATCTGGACCTGCTCGGCGCGGTCCGGATGGGCACCGCGCCCACGGTGTCCGTGCGGCCGGGCGGCTGCGTGGCGATGCCGACCGGCGGGGTGCTGCCCGACGGGGCGGACGCGGTGGTGATGGTCGAGTTCACCGCCGAGACCATGCCGGGCACGATCGAGGTCACCCGGCCGGTCGCGCCGGGCGGCGGGCTGGTGCGCGCCGACGACGACGTGGCCCCCGGCGCGCCGCTCGTCCCGGGTGGACGGCCGTTGCGGGCGCCGGAGCTGGGTCTGCTGGCCGCCGCGGGAGTGGTGTCCGTGCCGGTGCGCGCGCGGCCGCGGGTCGTGATCATCTCGACCGGCGACGAGGTCGTCCCGCCCGAGACCGCCACGCTCGCCGCCGGCCAGGTGCGCGACGCCACGGCGTCCGCGTTGGCCGGCTTGGTCTTCGAAGCCGGCGGCGACCCGGTGCTCGCCGGCATCGTCTCGGACGAACCCGGGGCGCTGAAGGACAAGCTGACGGCGGTGCTGCCCGGGGCGGACCTGGTGGTCGTGTCGGCCGGGTCGTCCGTCGGCGCTCGGGACGAGACCGCGGGCGCCGTCGCCGCGGTCGGCGAGGTCTGGTGCCACGGGCTGGCGATCAAACCGGGGAAGCCGACGCTGCTGGCCGAGTGCGGCGGGATCCCGGTGATCGGCCTGCCGGGCAACCCCTTGTCCGCGCTGGTGGTGTTCGGGCAGATCGGGATTCCCGTGCTGTGGCGGCTCAGCGGGTGTGAGATCCCGCCCGCGCGGCCTTCGACGCGCGCGCGGCTCTCGCGCGATCTGGCCTCGGCCGCCGGCCGGCTCGACGTGGTCCAGGTCCGCGTGCGCGACGGTGTCGCCGAGCCACTGTTCGGGCCGTCCGCGCTGCTGTCGGTGCTCACCCGCGCGGACGGGTACGTGGTCGTCCCGGAACCGGCGACCGGGCTCGACGGCGGCCTGGACGTGGATGTCACGCTGTACGCATGAACAGCCCGTTCATCTCCGATGTCCCCGCCGCCCAGGCCCACGCCGCCTGGCGGGAAGCGCGGGCGGCCGCCGGGTGCCCGGCGCGGGTCGGGGCGATCCGGGTTCCCGTCGGCGAGGCGGTGGGGCGGGTCACCGCGGAACCGGTGTGGGCGCTGCGGTCCTCACCGGCGTTCGACTCGTCCGGAATGGACGGCATCGCCGTGCGCGCGGCCGACACGGTGGGGGCCTCGGAGACGGCGCCCGTGGTGGTGACGGATTTCGAAGTCGTCGACACCGGCGACCCGCTGCCGCCCGGGTACGACGCGGTGGTCATGCGTGAACACGTCCACCACACGCCCGGCGGCGCCGAGCTGCACACGGCGGTGCCGCCGTACCAGCACGTGCGCTCCATCGGGGAAGACATCAGCGCGGCCGAGCTGCTGCTGCCCGAGGGCCATCGGCTGCGTCCGGTCGACGTCGCCGCGAGTGCCGCCGCCGGCGTGACCGAGCTGGCCGTGCGGCGGGCACCGGTCGTGGTGATCATCCCGACCGGTGACGAGATCCGGCCACTCGGGACCGAGCTGCGGCCGGGCGAGATCGCCGACACCAATTCGGTGATGCTCGCCGCGCAGGCCCGCGAGGTCGGCTGCGACGCCCGCGTCACCGCCATCGTCGCCGACGACCCGGCCGCCATCACCGCCGCCGCGCGCGCGGCCGCCCGCGAAGCCGACCTGGTCATGCTCATCGCGGGGTCCAGCGCGGGCCGCGACGACTACACCGCCCGCGTCGTCGCCGAAGCCGGAACCGTTGCCGTGCACGGGGTCGCGGTGCGGCCCGGGCATCCCGTGGTGCTGGGGACCGTCACCGGCGATCCGGCGACGCCGATCCTCGGGGTGCCCGGTTATCCCGTGTCGGCGGCGCTGACGTTCGACATCTTCGCCGCGCCCCTGCTGGCCGAGCTCGAAGGCGCCGCGCCCCGCGAACGGCCCTCGACCACGGCCCGCCTCGCCCGGAAACTGCCGTCGGTGGTCGGCATGGACGACTGGGTGCGCGTGCGGCTGGGCCGCGTGCAGGACCACGTCGTCGCGACCCCGCTCCCGCGCGGCGCCGGGGTGCTCACCTCCCTCGTGCGGGCCGACGGCCTGCTCGTGGTCCCGGCCGGCGTCGAAGGGCACCACGCCGGGACCGAGGTCCGCGTGGAGCTGCTGCGCGGACTCGCCGAGATCGACCGGACCATCGTCGCGATCGGTTCGCACGACCTCGTGCTCGACCTCGCCGCTTCGGCCCTGCGCGCCGCCGACCCGCTCGTGACACTGGCCTCCTCCAACGTCGGCTCGCTCGGCGGCCTGGTCGCCCTGCGCGACGGGCTGTGCCACCTCGCCGGCTCGCACCTGCTCGACCCCGCCACCGGCGAGTACACCCTGCCGTACGTGGAACGCCTGCTCGGCGACGAGGCCGCCGTGATCCGGCTCGTGCACCGGGACCAGGGGCTCCTCGTCGCGCCGGGAAACCCGTTGGGCCTCAAGGACATCGACGACCTCGTCCGGCCGGGGGTGCGCTACGTCAACCGCCAGCGCGGCGCCGGCACCCGCGCCCTGCTCGACCACGAACTGGGCCGCCGCGGCCTCGATCCCGCCGCCATCCCCGGTTACGCCCGCGAGGAACACACCCACCTCGCCGTCGCCGCCGCGGTCGCCGCCGGCCGCGCCGACACCGGCCTGGGCATCCTCGCCGCGGCCCGCGCCTTCGGCCTCGACTTCGTTCCGGTGGCGCAGGAACCCTACGATCTCGTGCTGCGGGCCGCGGACGTGTCGCACGAGCTCCTGGCTCCACTGTGGACACTGATCGCGGACCCCGGCTTCCGCACGCGCGTCGAGGAGCTCGGCGGCTACTCCTGCGCCGAGACGGGCAACCGGATCCGCTGAGTCGATCTCGACAGAAGCCGATCTTCTGGCGCACGGGAATCTCCGGCTCGTTCTGACACGATCGGAAACGGTCACGGAGAAGGCCGAGTCGCACCAGGATCCGATCGAGGAGACAGACGTGCTGATCAGCTTGCCGCTCGATGCCGCCCGGCCCCTCGCGCCCGCAGGAACCGCCGGCTGCTCGCCGAGGGCCAGGAGGAGTGACCACCCCATCCGGTGCGTGCCGGAGGCCTATGCCGCGCCCGGCTCGAAGCACTCGAACAGGTTGCCGTCCCGGTCCTTCAGGTGCACGCGGCGGCCGCCGGCGGCTGGGGCGACCGGGGACACCAGCTCGCCGCCACGGCTGGTGAAGGCGGCGATGGCGGCGTCGAGGTCGTGGACCCGGAGTGTCGCATTGCGACGGTGCGCCGCCAGGACTTCCGGGTCGCCCTCGAACAGCATGAAGGGGCCGACGACCGCGAGCCGGAATTCGGGGAACGACAATTCCCGCACCGGGCTGTCGCCGGCGAGGCACTGGTAGGTCGGCAGGGCTTCGCCGATGTTCTTCACTTCGATCCGGGTGCTCACGGAATCGATGATCTCGCTCATGGAATCGAGCGTAGGCGGATCCGTGCACCGATGGTGGTTTCATCACCACCAGCCTCACCGCTGGTGAAATCGCCGCGGCCCTGCTTAGGGTCGGGAATCAAGCGGGGGAGAGAGGTCGCGAAGATGACGAAGTACGCCGGTGGCGAGAATCGTCAGGCACTCGAAACGATCGCGGACGCGTTCGCCCGCGCCTGGACGGACGGCGAGTGGGACGGCTACCTCGCGCTCTACGCGGACGATTTCGTGTTCGAGTACCCGGCTGAGCCGTCCGCGGGGCGGTGGACGGGTGCGGACGCGGTGGCCCACCGGGACCGGTGGCACCAGCGCTTCAAGGACGTCCGGGTGGTCACGACGGGGGAGGACCTGCGGATGTTCGCCGGGCCGTGGGTCGCGGTGTGCAACCACAGCGAAAGCGTGATCGCGGGGACCCGCCGGAAGAACGTGCTGACAACCGTCCTGCACCGCATCGACGGCAGCGGCCGGATCGTGGAGTACCGCGAGTTCCTCGGTGCCCGGCCGGAATGAGCGCAGCGGCCGCGGAACCGAAGGTCCACCGGGTGGCCGCACCCGCGCCGTCGTGACCCCGGGCCGCGGGCGTGGCCGGTATGGCTGACCACGATGGCCTTCACTGACTCGTCGCTCACCTCCCTGCGGGTGTTGCGGGAGGTGGCCGAGCGAGGCACGTTCACCGCCGCCGCGCACGCGCTGGGCTACACCCAGTCCGCGGTGTCCCGGCAGATCGCGTCGCTGGAGGGCGCGGCGGGACTGCCGTTGCTCGAACGACGTCACGACGGGGTTCGCCTCACGCCCGCCGGCCGGATCGTGGTGCGTCGTGCGGCCGCGGCGATCGACCAGGTCGACGCCGCCGCGCGGGAACTGGCGGGCCTGCCCGAGGAGCACGGCACGGTGCGGCTGGGCTGGTTCGCGAGCGCCGGCGCGTGGCTCGTTCCGCGCGCGCTGGCCGCGCTGCGCCGGACGGATCCCGCCATCACGGTGATCACCCGCGAGGGTGGCACCCCGGCGTTGGCGCGGGCGTTGCGCGCCGGCACGCTGGACCTGGCCGTGCCGGCCGCGGCGCCGCCGTTTCGCCCGCCGGACAGCGAAACGCCCGCCCTCGACCTTCAGCCGCTCGTCGAACGCAGCCTGAGCGTTGCCGTGCCCAGCACGCATTCCCTGGCCCGCGCCGAGTTCATCGACGTGGCCGACCTGCGCGGCCAGCGCTGGATCGCGAACCCGGGTGACGAGCGGGCGATCGGGGTCTGGCCGGGACTGGACGAACGCCCCGCGATCGCGCACACGGCACGGGACTGGCCGGCCAAGCTCCACCTCGTCGCCGCGGGCCTGGGTATCACCACCATGCCCGCCACCTTCGCGCAGCTGGCGCCACCCGGGGTGCGCGTGCTTCCGGTCCGCGGCGGTCCGGCCGAACGGCGGCGCATCCTGCTGGCCCGGCTGCCCCAGCGTCCCCCTGAGCCCGTCGCCCGGCTCGCCGCGGCCTTGCGCGCCGCCGCGATCGACGAAGGCTTTCCCGCCTGACGCCGGCCCGTTCCCGGTTCCTCCGCGAGCCATGACAAGACCGCATACCGGGTGTGCCGAACTCTCGTTGGCCTCATGGCTCAACGGCTCCTACGCTCGACCCGTGGAGTGCCGCGGGCCCTCCTCAGCCCACACGGTGATGTCCTCGCGAGCGCAGGAAGGGAGGTTTCGCATGCCCGAACTGGTCCAGCGCACCGAACTCGGCGCCTTCCTGCGCGCCCGCCGCGAAGCCACCGATCCGGCGTCGGCCGGCTTCGCACCGGGCCCGCGCCGGCGCACACCCGGTCTGCGCCGGGAAGAACTCGCGCAGCTGGCGAGCCTGAGCGTCACTTGGTACACCTGGATCGAGCAGGGCCGGGACATCAGCATCAGTCACCAGGTGGTCGAGAGCCTGGCCCGCGCCCTCCGGCTGTCCCCGTCGGAGCGGGCGCATCTGTTCACCCTGGCCGGGCTGGCCCTTCCGCCCGCTCCGCCGAAACCGCGGTGCGTCGACCCGCTCCTGAGCCGGCTGGTGCGCGAGCTGCACCCGAAGCCCGCCTACGTGGTGAACCCCTGGTGGGACTTGCTCGCCTACAACGACGCGTACGCCGAGCTCCTCGGCGGGCTGGACCAGCGGACCGAACGGGAACGCAACATCCTGTGGCTGACCTTCGTCGAAGCCCGGGGGCCGGGGCTGTTCGTCGACTGGGCGGCCGAGGCGCGCGCTCTGGCCGGCCGGCTGCGGGTGGCGCTGGCGCGGCATCCGGACGATCCGCGGGGCCGCGAACTGCTTCACGGCCTGGAAGAAGCGTCCGAAACGTTTCGTGAGCTGTGGGCCGAGCAGAGCGTGAGCGGGTTCTCCCCGGCCCGAAAGGAACTGCGTCACCCGCGTCACGGCCGCGTCGACCTGGACTGCCTCAAACTGATGGACGCGCAGAACGAGCAGCAGTCACTGATCGTTTTCCTGCCTGCCGAAGAAACGGCAGAGATCGCGCCCACAGGGCATTTGGCCGCGTTACCCAGGTAGCGGCGGCACTAGCACAACAGACACCCAAACAACGGGGTGCGGCACGCATTTCTCCCCGGCATTCTGGTGTTCACGGCAAGAGATGACCGGAGGAAGAACATGACGGACCGACCGCGCGTTGCACTCGTCACCGGGGCGACCCAGGGCTTGGGCCTGGCTCTGGTGAAGGGCCTTGCCCAGCGCCTCGGCCCCGACGACGTGGTCTACGCGACCGGACGTGACCGCGGGCGGCTCGACAAGGTCGCCGCCGAGCTCGGCGGTCTCGGCGGTCTCGGCGCGCAGGTGAGGACCGAACTGTTCGACGTGGCGGACCCGCACCGCGCCGAGGAGCTGGCGGCTGCCCTGACCGAGCGGCACGGCGGGGTCGACATCGTCTTCAACAACGCGGTCATGGCCGTCACGCCCGACGACGACGCGCGCGCGATCGTCGGCGACTACACGCAGGTCAACAACTTCGGCACCACGCGCGTGCTGCGGGCGTTCACGCCGCGGTTGCCCGACGGCGGGCGGATGATCGTCGTCGCGAGCTCACTCGGCACCCTGCGGTACCTCGCTCCCGTCCTGCACCGGCAGTTCGACGACCTCGCGACGCTCGACGACGTGGACGCGGCGGTGGCCGCGTGGCGTGACGCGGTGCGGGACGGCAGCGCGTTCGGGGGAGCGTGGCCGGCGTTCGTCAACATCCCCTCCAAGATCGGCCAGGTCGCCGCGGTCCGCACCCTCGCCGCACAGCGCCGGGACGGCGACCTGGCGCGCGGGGTGCTCGTCTGCGCCGTGTGCCCGGGGATGATCAACACCCGGATCTCGTCGGTGTGGTGGGACGTCAGCGGCGCGCCGACCCCGGACGAGGCGGCCGTGGCTCTGCTGGAGCTGGCGCAGGGCCCGGTGAATCCCGACCACTACGGCGCTCTGGTGCGCAAGCACGAGGTGCTTCCGTGGCGGTAGGCGGGCTCCCCGCCCCTGCCGCCCGCACGAACTCACGAAGGATCCACCATGGCGAACACCCTCCGGCACGCGATCGCGGCGGCGAAACCGCTTGCGGTGCCGAGTGTCCACGACGGAATTTCCGCGCTGCTCGTCCGCGAACTCGGCTTCCAAGCCGCGTACGTGGGCAGCTACGCGACCGGAGCCACCAAGTACGGAGTGCCCGACATCGGCTACCTCGGCCTGGAGGACATGGCCGACCAGGTGCGCCGGCTGGCTCCGCTCGTGGAAGTGCCGATCATCGTCGACGGCGAGGGCGGCTGGGGCAATCCGCTGCACGTGGCCCATGCCGTGCGAGTGCTGGAACGCGCCGGCGCAGCCGCGACCCACATCGAGGACCACGTTTTCGGCAAGCATCTCAAAGCGGACCCCGATCTGGAGACCGTGCGGCAGACGGTCGACAAGATCAAGGCCGCGGTCGACGCCCGGTCCGATGCGGACTTCATGGTCATCGGGCGCACCGACGCCTCGAAGCGAGGAGCCGCGTCCGCGGACGGCCCGGCTCAGGCGGTCGAGCGCATGCTGGCCTACCAGGAGGCCGGTGCGGACGGCGTGTTCATCGCCGGACGGCTGGACGAGCAGCACTGGTCGGTGCTGAAGGCCAAGGCCGAGGTGCCGGTGTTCACCGTCGACTTCCCCGGGTACAGCGCCGCGGAAGTGGGCGCGTGGGGCGCGGACGTCGTTCTGTAACGGGCACTCGGCCCGTTCGCCGCGGCCCGCGCCATGCGAACCGCGTTCGAGACGCTGGCCCGCGAAGGCTCCACGACGAGCATCGAACCGAAGCTGGGCACCCTGCCCGAGTTCGACCGGTTCCTCGGCATCGAACGGGCCCGCGAGGACGCGCGCGCGTACGGCCTGCTCGACTGATCGTGCCCTCGTCCTTTCCCCGCTCGGCAACCAGAGGGGCTTCGCCATGCCCGACCCCGTTCATTTTCACGGCGCTCGCGTCATCACCGGTGACGGCCGGACCGTTCTCGAGAACGCCGGCATCGTCGTCGACGACGGCTTGATCACGGCGATCGGCCCGTCACTTCGCGTCCCACCCGACGTGACCCGCGTCGACCTCGCCGGCAAAACGGTCATGCCCACGATCGTCAACCCCCACGGGCACATCGGCTACCTGCGAGACGCCACGGTGTCCAAAAGACAACTACTCGCGCGAGAACGTGCTGGATCACCTGCGCCGCCTCGCCTACTACGGAATCAGCGTCTTCCAGTCGCTCGGCACCGACCGTGATGACGTGGAGATCACCCTCCGGGACCAGCAGCGGTCGGGAGAGCTCGACGACCCCGAGCTGCCCCTGCTGTTCACCGCCGCCACCGGTCTCGTGGCACCGACCCCGGGCGAAATCAACGGCGGCCCTTACTTCGCCACGGACGTGGTGCACGAGGTATCCACTGTGGACGAAGCGCGGGCGACGGTCCGGGAGCTCGCGCGCAAACGTCCGGATGCGATCAAGTTCTGGGTCGACGACCGCTGGGGGACGCGCGAGAAGCTCGCTCCGGAGGTGTATTCGGCGATCATCGGCGAAGCCCACCGCCTCGGGTTTCTCGCCATCGCGCACATCTTCGAGCTGGCGGACGCGAAGGGGGTTCTCGAAGCGGGGGTGAACGGCATCGCCCACATGGTCCGCGACCCGGGGCCCGACGCCGAGCTCATCCGCTTGCTGCAGAAGGACGCTGTCTTCGCCTTCACCTCCATGGGGATCCAGCGCACCGCGTACGACGACAGTGCCTGGCTGGACGAACCGGCGCTGACCGAGACCGTGTCGGCCCGGGCGCGGGCCGAGGTCCGTGCGCGGATCGCCGCGCTCCCGCCCGAGTCCGTCGCCGCGAGCCGGCGCTCCTACGCGATTCTCGAGGCGAGCCTGCGGGCCTACGTCGAAGGCGGCGTCCGCGTTCTGCTGTCCGCGGACACGGGAGCACGCACCCAGTTCTTCGGCATTGCCGAGCACCGCGAGATCGAGTCGATGGTGCTGGCCGGGATGGCGCCCCTCCAGGCGACCCGGTCGGCGACCCAGCTGCCGGCCGAGGTCCTGGGCCTGCCCGACCGCGGCACCCTCGACGTCGGCAAGCGCGCGGACCTGCTCGTCCTCGACGCGAATCCGCTGGAGGACATCGCCGCCACCCGCAAGATCTCGGCGGTCCACTTCGCCGGACACCCCGTCGACCGGGAGCGCCTTCGCCGGCAGTGGGCGGCCGAGGCGGGCTGATCACCAGCACCCGCCGAAGAATCCCGAAAGGACTTTCCCCCATGGACATTGTGGACTCCCAGATCCACCTCCACCTCACGATGAACGCCGAAGAGACCCTCGCCGCCATGAACTCCCTGGGCATTCAGGCCGCTGTGATCGACGAGTTCTGGGGCTTCGACGAAACGACCGGGCGCGGTAACCCGGGCATCCTCCTGCCCGAGGCACGGGCCTTCCGCGCCACGGCTCCCGGCGCCGAGCTGGCCGCCCTTCGCCATCCGGAGCGCTTCTCCTACCTCCTGCGCATCCACCACCGCGACCCCGAGCTGGCCGCCGGCGTGAAGGCCGTGGCCGACGCCCCGCACGCGCGGGCGGTGCGGATCGTCGCCCGCGCCGACGAGGACGTCAAGGAACTGGGACAAGGCGCGTTCCGCCCGGTCTTCGACGCGGCGGCCGACCACGGCCTGCCGGTCTTCGCCATGACCCCGCGCAACGCGCCGATGCTGCGCCCGTACGCCACGGAACACCCGGACGCCACGATCATCCTCGATCACGTCGGCATGCCCGCGAACGAGGACGAGTTCCAGGACGTGCTGCGGCTTTCCGACCTCCCGAACGTCGCCGTCAAGTGGGGGCACGGGCCGGAGCTGTTCCACGCCGGCGAATACCCCTTCGGGCCGGCGACGGACAAACTGCTGCAGGTCCTGAACGCCTTCGGCCGCGAACGGGTCATGTGGGCGAGCGACTACACCGCGATCACCGGCGACCACCGCTGGGCCGACGAGCTCTTCGCGCTGCGCGAAAGCGACCTCCTCGGCACCGAGGACAAGGAATGGGTCCTCGGCCGCACCGTGCGCACGGTCCTCGGCTGGCCGCGGCCCGCCGAGCCGTACACCCCGCCGAAGATCCGCCACTGAGGACACCCCTCCGGAGGTGGAACTATTTTGACGGAAAATGGAACGATCCGGGGTATTCGGCCACCCTGATCGGCGTGAGGATGACGCGGTGCGAGACGCCCGCGTGAGGATGCAGAGCGTCGCGTGGATGCCTGGCGCGCAGCGAGAACGGCCGCCGCGCCGATCGCTGAAAATTTCTCTTGTCTTGGTGTGGTGGGAAAGGGAGTGGATTGCTCACAGGGGGCGCGGGTCCGGAGAACTTCGATTCCCGAACGTCCACCTCGGCGCCGGGCCGCTGGCCGGTGACCCTCGTCGGTCGCGATGGTGAGCTCGATCTGCTGCGCCGGTTCGTCGACGGTCCGGCGGTGCCTGGTGCGGCCCTGCTCGTGCTGGGGGAAGCCGGCGTCGGCAAGAGCGCCGTGATCGACGAGTTCGCGGCGAGGGAAGAGGCGCGTGGCACGCGCGTCCTGCGCGCTGCCGGAGTGCAGTTCGAGGCGGAGGTGAGCTACTCCGCGCTCAACCAGCTCCTGCTCCCGCTGGGCGACGACATGGGCGCGCTCAACGGCGCGCACCGCGCGGCCCTGCGGTACGCGCTGGGGTTCGAGCTCGGCCCGGCACCGGATCGGCTGGTGGTGTCGAACGCGGCCTTGCTCTGGCTGAGAGCCGCGGCGGCCGAGGCGACGCTCCTGATCGTCGTCGACGACGTGCATTGGGTGGACCGCGCGAGCGCGGAGGTCCTGAGCTTCGTCGCCCGCCGGCTGGTCGGCTGCCCGATCGTCTTCCTCGCGGCCTGCCGGTCGGCCGAACGCGGGTTCTTCCGGGGAAACGGCCTCGCCGAGCTCACGTTGCCACCGCTGCGGGCGGCGGCGTCTCGCACGCTGCTCGACCGTCACTTCCCGGAGCTGGCTCCCGCGGTCCGGCATCGGTTGCTGACCGAGGCGGCGGGAAATCCGCTGGCGTTGCTGGAGCTGCCGGCGGCCCTCGACCGGGAGCAGCGTGAGGACTTCACCGCGCTGCCCGAGTTCCTGCCGCTGTCCGACCGGCTGCGGGAGCTGTTCTCGTCGCGCGTGCACGAGCTGCCGCAGCGGTGCCGGCTCATGATGCTGCTGTTCACGCTCGGCGGGGCGATCGAAGTCGCGCGCCTGAGGCGGGCCGGCGGTACGGACTGCGACTTCGACGATCTCGCACCGGCGGAAGAGTCCGGGCTCATGCAGGTGAGCACGGCCGGCCTCCGGTTCCGGCACCCGCTGATCGGCGCGGCGGTGGTCGAAGCGTCGTCAGAACACGATCGGCGCTGGGCCCACGGCGCGCTCGCGAGCGTCGTCGACGTGCCCGAACGCCGCGTGCGGCACCTGGCCGGGTCCGCTCTGGGGCCGGACCCGGGTATCGCCCGCGACCTGGAGGAGTCGGCGAAGACGCTGCTGGGCCAAGGGGACGCGATGAGCGCGGTCGCGGCGCTCACCCGGGCCGCGGATCTCAGCGGCGACCCTGCGGACCGGAGCCGCCGGCTGGCCGAAGCCGCCTACCTCGGTGCGGACGCGCTCGGCGAACTGACCACCGCCGGCCGGTTGCTCGACGACGCCCGGCGGCACGGTTCCCCGGTGACCCGCTCCCTGACCGGGGCGGCTGCGGCGGCGCACCTGCTGATCAACACCGAAGGCGACCTCACGACCGCGCACCGGCTCCTGGCCGGGGCGATCGAGGCGGGTGACCACGGGTTCGACGCCGACGACCCGGCGCTGCTCGAGGCGCTGCTGAACCTCATGGTGATCAGCTGGTACGTCGGAACGGAAGAGGCATGGCAGACGTTCCACGCCTTCGTCCGCCAGGTGAAGCCCGAGCCGCCGCCGCTGCTGCGCGTGAACGCATCGGTCTTCGCCGACCCCGCCCGCGCGTCGGACGCGGACCTCGCCGCGCTCGACACGCTGCTCGGCGCCCCGGACACCGACCAGGACCCGGGCCGGCTCATCCGGATCGGCACGGCCGCGGTGTTCACGGACCGGCTGTCGCACCTGCGGTCGTCGTCCGAACGATCCACGCGATCCCGCGGGACCGGCCGCGCACCGGTCCGGCGCCGGTTGAGCGAGCTCGTGCTCTCGGGGGTCGACGGGTACCTCACGGGCCGCTGGGACGAGGCGTGTTCAGCGGCGGACGAGGGCATCGCGCTCTGCGCTCGGCATGGGCTCAGGGTGCACACCTGGACCTTCCACTGGGTGCGCGCGCTCGTGGCCGCGGGGCGGGGTGAGGTGGCGGCGGCCCGGCAGCTGACCGACGACATGGCGCGGTGGGCCGTGGCGCACCAGGCCGGCGGGATCACGCACCTCGCGGCGCAGGCGCGGGCCTTGGCCGACCTCGCGGCGGGCGACCACGACGCCGCCTACCGGCACGCGGCGCGCGTCAGCCCTGCGGGCGAGCTGGCGCCGTATCGGGGCATCGCCTTGTGGTCGGCGTTCGACCTCGTGGAGGCGAGCCTGGACCTGGGGCTGACCGCCGAGGCGTCCGCGCACGCCGAGGCGCTGCGCCGGGCCCGGCCGGACCGGCTGTCGCCCCGGCTGGGCCTGGTGGCCGACGGAGTACTGGCCATGACCGCGGCGAACGACGTCGTGCGCCAGCGGTTCGAGACCGCGTTGTCCGGCGAGGAGCTCGACCGGTGGCCGTTCGATCTGGCCCGCGTGCGCCTCGCCTACGGGGAACGGCTGAGACGGATGTTCGTCACGAACGCGGCTCGCGAGCAGCTGGCGTTGGCGCGCAACGCGTTCTCCCAGCTGGGCGCGGTCCCGTGGCGTGCGCGGGCGGACGTCGAGCTCCGGGCCACGGACCTGCTGCGGCATTCCTCGCCGGACGTCTCGGCGACGCTGACCCCGCAGGACCGCGAGATCGCCGAGCTGGCGGGTGCGGGGTTGACCAACCGGCAGATCGGCCAGAGGTTGTTCATCTCGCACCGAACGGTGGCCGATCACCTGTACAAGATCTTCCCCAAGCTGGGCATCAATTCTCGGGCCGCGTTGCGGGACGCCCTGACCGCATACGATGCGCGGCAGGGGCGGGACAAGCCAGTCCTGTGACAGTTGTCGCGCGAATCCGGCCGGCCGGCCGTCGGCGGCCGGTTCGTCGTCGTCGGGGCGGCGCACAGGTCGACGGGTTCATCGGGGAGTTCATCGCGCCGCACCGGTGAAGGCGGGTCGGCGTGAGCGAGGGGCTGAGCTTCTACCAGGCGTGGGTGCTGCTGGCCGAAAAGGTACTGCCGGCCGTGCTCGGCCGGTCCCGGCGCCGTTGACCGCCGCGGTGTCCATTAAGGCCGGATATCGATGGTTCGAGACCGTCGACGGACCAGTCATTTGACGGTCCCTCGCCCGCCGGGGCGCCGCAAGAGTTGTCGAGAGTCGACGGGCCTGCCCGTCTCGCGTCGAAGGATAGGGAGCACACCATGCCGACGATCACCACCGCCGACGGTGTCGAGATCTTCTACAAGGACTGGGGGACCGGGCAGCCCATCGTGTTCAGCCACGGCTGGCCGCTGTCGTCGGACGACTGGGACACCCAGATGCTGTTCTTCCTGCAGCACGGCTATCGCGTCATCGCCCACGACCGGCGCGGTCACGGCCGCTCGTCGCAGGTCGGCGACGGGCACGACCTGGACCACTACGCGGACGACCTGGCGGCGTTGACCGCCCACCTCGACCTGCGCAACGCGATCCACGTCGGACACTCGACCGGCGGTGGCGAGGTCGTGCGCTACCTCGGCCGGCACGGTGAGTCCCGGGTCGAGAAGGCCGCGATTCTCAACGCCATTCCGCCGCTGATGCTGAAGACGGAAGCCAACCCGGGTGGTCTGCCGAAGAGCGTGTTCGACGATTTGCAGGCGCAGCTGTTCGCGAATCGCTCGGAATTCTACCGCGCGGTCGCTTCGGGCCCGTTCTACGGCTACAACCGGCCCGGTGCCGAACCGTCCGAAGCGATCATCCAGAACTGGTGGCGCCAGGGCATGAACGGTGCCGCGAACGCCCATTACGACGGCATCGTCGCGTTCTCCCAGACCGACCAGACCGAGGACCTGAAGAAGATCACCGTGCCCATCTTCATCGGGCACGGAGACGACGACCAGGTCGTCCCGTACGAGGACGCGGCCCTGCTGTCGGTGAAGCTGGTCAAGAACGGGACGCTGAAGATCTACCCGGGTTACCCGCACGGCATGCCGACCGTCCACGCCGACGTCATCAACGCCGACCTGCTGGAGTTCTTCCAGGCCTGACCGAGGTTCCGGCTCCATCGGTGATTTTCCCGGCTCCCGTGGCCGAGGTGAGGGTGTTCCACCTCGGCCACGGGAGTGGTTCACGACCGTGCGGGCCGTCACTCGTGGTGAACCGCGTTCTTCCGGTACTGGGCGGGCGACAGGCCCACGGTGGCGCGAAACGCTTGCGAGAACGCGGATTCCGAACTGTATCCGACGTCGCCGGCGATGCGGGACATCGAGCGGTCGGAGTTCGTCAGCAGGTCGGCGGCGACCATCATGCGGATCGTGGTGAGCAGGGTGGCGGCGGTGGTGCCGGTGCGAGCGGTGAACCGGCGCAGGAAGGTCGAGCGTGACATGGACGCCGTCTCCGCCATCCGTTCGATCGTCCAGGAGTCCCCCGGCCGCTCGACGATTCCCGAGACCACCTTCCCCAGCGCCTCGTCGCCGAGGGCGGTCCACAACGCGGGCGTGTCCAGGCGCTGTTCGGGTCGGCTGCGCAAACCCATGGCCAGCATCGCATCGCACAGCGCCGACACCACGGCGGCGCTCCCCGGGCCGGCGAAACGGGCTTCGTCGCGCAGAAGATCGGCAAGTGTCGTCGCTGCGGTATCCGGCGTGACGTGCACCAGCGCCGGAAGCAGACGGAACAGCAACTCGCCCGCCGCGGTGTCGAAATGGTAATGCCCGCAGAACAGGTCCAGATCCGGCTTCACGCCGACCGTCCGCCGGGTCGTGAACATCGGCCCCGACTCGTCGCTGAACCGGAACTTGCGTCCCGACGGTGCCGTGACCTGGTGGGCCTCGCCGCGCGAGACCAGGAGCAGGTCGCCGGTCGACAGGGTGACGGTGGCCGAATCCGTGGTCACCGCGCAGCGTCCGTCCAGCACGAGGTAGAACGGCACTTCCCCCGGCTCGGCGGCCTCGTGGTCCACCATGAACTGCCCCGCCATCAGACAGCGGAGGTCGACGCTGCCGTGCAGGTGCGCGAGCCGGATGAGCTGGCTCAGGGCGTCCGTCATCCGGCTGTGGTGGAACGTGAGCCCGTCATCCATTGTCCGCTCCGGTGCTTCGGGTGGCCGCGGAGCCAACCTACAACGCGATCCACGCCCCGCGACGGTGCCGCGCGCCGAGACCGTGCAGCGGTGACGATCGCAAGATTGCCGGTATGGATGGAAGCCGCCCACGAAGCGTCCCCTTTGGACGAACGCCGCTGGAGCTACGAGCACGCCTTCGGCCTGTTGCGACGCGACCACCTCGACAGCTTCAAGCGGCTCGGCGTGATCATCGCGGCCAACCTGCTGCTGTCCTAGTCCTCGCTCCTCGCTCCCCGCCGACGGGCGCGGGCGCACTCGAGCGCATCCGCGGCAGCGAGCACTAACCTGGGCCGAAGCCGACGAAAGGGCCAGGCCCGGTGAGCAACGAAGCGCACTTCGCAACAGACCTCTACCACGGCACCGCCGAGTACTACGACCGCTACCGGCTGCCGTATCCGGCTTCCCTGCTCGCCCATCTGGTGGCCGGCACCCATCTCTCCGGGCACGGACGCCTGCTGGATCTGGCCTGCGGGACCGGCCAGCTCGCCTTCCCGCTCAGCCCGCACTTCGCGGAAGTATGGGCCGTGGACCAGGAACGGGACATGATCGAGACCGTTCGCGTCAAGGCGGCTGACCGGGGCGTGCGGGATCTTCGGCCTATCGTCGCCGGCGCCGAGACGCTCACCGCACAGCCGGACTCCTTCGAGCTGGCCGTCGTCGGCAACGCCTTCCACCGGCTGGAGCGCGAAATCGTCGCCCGCCGGATACTCCACTGGCTCGTTCCCGGCGGGTACCTCGCGTTGTGCTGGTCTTCCGCGCCCTGGGCGGGCGGGGAAGACTGGCAGCGATCACTCGCGGCCACCCTGGCCCGATGGCAGCGGGAGCTCGGTGCCGAGCACAGGGTTCCCGAAGGCGCGGACGGAGCGCACCGACCCGATCCGGAAGTGCTGTCCGCAGCCGGGTTCGAGGTCTGCGGCCGCGCGGAATTCACGGCCGAGCACCACTGGAGCCTGGCCGAACTCTCCGGCCACATCCGCTCCACCTCGTTCCTCCCGCCCGCGGTCATCGGCGTCCGGGCCGCCGCGTTCGATGCCGACCTCGCGGCCAGCCTCAGCCCACACAACGACGGCGGTGTGTTCACCGAGACCGTGAGCTTCGCCTGCGACCTCGCCCGCAAGCCCGGCTGAGTCCGGCATCGTTCACAGCCAGCCGGGCAGTGCGGGCCACTCGGGATGGGAGACACGCCCGGTGAGCCAGCCGACGAGGTCGGCCGCCGGTGCGTCGACTCGGCGCGCCCGGGGTGGTGCGCCGAGGGACCACGTCGTGGGCCGATCGGTGGGGGCGAGCGTGACGGAAGGGCAACCGTCCTTTCGGGACAGCGCGGCGGTGACGTCGTCGAGCAGGAGGTCGACGACGCCGGCGGGCAGGTCGGTGACGGCCGCTCCGGTCCCGAGGTCGACGGGGTGCAGCCAGACTTCCCGGATGCGGATCCACGGGATCTCGGCGGCAGGGATGTCACGGCCGAGGGCGCTGCGCACCCGCGCTTGCCACCCTTCGGGGGTGAGCGCCCCGAGTGCCGAAGCAAGAGTGTCCGAAGTGGACTCCAGCTCCGCGCGCAGGGTGGCGGGTGCCCGGCGAGCCGATTCCTCGATTTCGGCGGCTCGCCGGGCGGGGTCGGGGTACATCGGGGTTTCGACGCCGGTGCGGGCCCAGGTCGCCAGGCGGGTGAGGGCTTCGGCGTTGCGGGCGACGTGGCCGAGGACGTGGGCGCGGGTCCAGCCGGGGAGCCGGCTGGCGCCGCGGAGGGCGTCGTCGTCGAGGCCGGCGGCGGTGCGCAGCAGGTGGGCGGTGCCTTCGTGCAGCCAGGGCAGTGTCGCCGCCAGGTCGTGCCGGCCGGTCACGCCGGGGTTCCCTGGCCGAGGCGCTGGGCGAGGTCCGCGCGCAGCGCTTTCTTGTCAATCTTGCCGACCTTGGTGGCGGTGAGCTCGTCGACGAGGACGAGGTGCTCGGGCAGCTTGAACCGGGCGACGCCGATGTCCTCCATCGCCGCGCGGATCTGCTCGAGGGTCACGCTCGTGCCGGGTTTGGCCACGACGTAGAGGCACACGCGTTCGCCGAGTACCTCGTCGGGCATGGCGACGGCGGCGACCTGGCGCACGGCGGGCAGCTGGTAGACGAGGTTCTCGACTTCTTCGGCGGAGATCTTCTCCCCGCCGCGGTTGATCATGTCCTTGTCCCGGCCCTCGACGATCAGGGAACCGTCGGCCGTCATGCGGCAGATGTCGCCGGAGCGGTACCAGCCGTCGGCGGTGAACGCGCGGGCGTTCTGCTCGGCGGCCCGGTAGTAGCCGCGCGGGGTGTAGGGGCCGCGGGTGAGCAGCGAGCCGGGTTCGCCGGGTGCCACGTCGGCGTCGAGCTCGTCGACCAGGCGGACCTCGTCGGCGGGGGACAGGGGCCGGCCCTGGGTGGTGCAGATGACCTCGGCGCTGTCGTCGACGCGGGTGTAGTTGAGCAGGCCCTCGGCCATGCCGAACACCTGCTGCAGGGTCGCGCCGAGGGCGGGCGTGATCCGGCGGGCCAGGTTGTCGGCCAGCCGCGCCCCGCCGACCTGCAGCACGCGCAGGCTCGCCAGTTCGCCGGCGCCGTGTTCCGTGGCGTGTTCGAGCCAGCGGGCGGCCACGGCGGGCACGACCGCGGTGTGCGTGACGCCTTCGGCGGCGATGGTGGCGAAGGCCCGCACCGGTTCGGGCGAGGGCAGCATGACCACGCGCCCGCCGGCGAGGAGCGCGCCGAGGATCCCGGGACAGGCCAACGGGAAGTTGTGCCCCGCGGGCAGGCTGACGAGGTAGCCGGTGTCCGGGCCGAACCCGGTGAGCTCGGCCGAGGCGCGCGCGTTGTAGGCGTAGTCGTCGTGCGTCCGGGCGATCAGCTTCGGCAGCCCCGTGGTTCCGCCGGAGAGCAGGAACACGGCGACGTCCCGGCTGTCCGGGCACAGCGGGTCGAGCCGCGCCCGGTCGGCGGCGGGATCGACGGCAGGGCCGCAAAGCGCGCGCAGGTCGACGCTCCCGGGCGTGATCTCGTCGCCCGCGACCAGGACGTGCCAGGCTTCGCCGGTCACGTCCTGCACGGCCGGGGCGAGTTCGTGCGCGAGCGCCTGGTGGTCGAACTCGCGCAGCCGGTCGGGCACGGCGATGGCGGTGGCTTCGGCGTGGCGGGCGAGGTAGGCGAGCTCGGTGCGCCGGTGCGCGGTCAGCGCCATCACCGGCACGATCCCGGCGCGCAGGCAGGCGAGCGTGAGCACCACGAACTCCCAGCCGTTGCCCAGCTGCACGATCATCCGGTGGCCCGGAGCCAGGCCGAGGTCGAGCAGCCGGACGGCCGCCGCGGCGGCGCGCTCGTCGAGCTGCGCGTGGGTGAGGCGGGTGCCGTCGGCCGCGTCGATCAGCGCGGGAGCATCCGGGGCTCGCCCGGCGGCCTCGCGCAGGAGCTCGCCGAGCGGGACCCCGGCCCAGTACCCGGCCGCGACGTACCGGTCGGCGTCGGCGGCGGGCCAGGGCACGGTGTGGTCACTGATCGGGCTGGGCATCGCCGGCCTCCTTGCCGATGAGCACGGCGTCCAGCGCGACGAGGCCGTCGCGGGTCAGCCGCAAGGGGTTGATCTCGAGTTCGTCGATCCCGGGGTTGGCGACGAGGACCGCGCCCACGGCCGCGACCACCTGTCCCAGATCGGCCGGGTCGACGGCGGGACCACCGCGCCAGCTGTGCAGCAGAGCGCGCCCGGCCAGCTCGTCGGCCATGCCGGCGGCCTCGTCGGGGGACAGCGGCGCGAGCCGCACGGCGACGTCGGCCAGGGCCTCGGCGGTCGTCCCGCCGAGCCCGAGCACGGCGACCGGGCCGAACACCGGATCGCGCCGCACGCCGAGCACGAGGTCCACACCGGACGGTGCCATCGCTTCGACGAGGTAGCGACGGGCGCCGGCGGCGTCGAGCGCGTCGAGCGCGGCCTCCAGCTCCTCGGGCGTTTTCACGCCGAGGTGGACCCCGCCGATCTCGGTCTTGTGCAGGACCGCGGCGTCGAGGATCTTCACCGCGACCGCGCCGCCGAGCTCGTCGAGCGCCGCGCGCGCTTCCGCCCGGCTCGCGCAGGCGCGCCGCGGCATCGTGGTGATGCCCAGCGCGTCGAGCAGGTTCTTGGCCTGGTGCTCGTCGTGGGCGCCGGCGACGCCGGTGGGCACCTCGCGGTCGAGGACGCCGGTGGCCGGACGCGCCTGGGCGCGGGCGTCGGCGAGCAGCGCGCCGGTGGCGGCCGCGACACCGCGGGCGTCGGTCGCCACCGCGACCCCGGCGTCGAGCAGGGCCCGCCGGTCCGCGGTCACCGCGTCGCCGGCGCCCCCGACCCCGAGGACCATCGGTACATCAGGAGTACGGCCCCCCTTGGCTGCGGCGACGAGGTCGACCGCGTCGGGTTCGTGCAGCGCGTAGCCCGCGATCACGTCGACGCCGGGGTCGCCGCTCACGGTCGCGAGGATGTCGCCCAGCTCCGGGCCGGGGCGGCCGGTGTCGACGGGATTGCGCTGGAACGTCAACGGGGGCAGCAGTTCGCTCAGCCGCTGCTGGGTCGCGGGCGCCAGTTCGGGGATGCGGGCGCCGCGTCCGCGCAGGTCGTCGAGCAGCAGCAGGCCCGGGCCGGCCTGGGCGGTGACCACGCCGACGCCGGGGTCCGCGGCGGGGCGGGCCCGAACGACCGACAGCGCGCCGACGGCGTCGACGAGCTCCCGTTCGTCGTCGACGAGCACGGCACCGGCCTGCGCGAGCGCGGCGCGGGTGGTCCGCCAGGACGTGGCGAGCGCGCCGGTGTGCGAGGCGGCGAAGGCGCCGATGTCGTTGCGCCCCACCACCAGCGCCACCACCGGACGCCGCGGCGTCACCCGCCGGACGGCGTCGACCAGCCGGGGCCCGTCGGCGACCGACTCGACGTGCAGGGCGATCGCGCCGGTGTGCTCGTCGTCGGCGAGGTGCTCCAGCACGTCGGGGGCGCTCACGTCCACGCCGTTGCCGAGGCCGACGGCGAGGCTGACGCCGTGGCCGGCCTCGGTCAGCAGGAACGACACGGCGTGGTTGACCCCGCCGCTGGCGGCGACCACGGCCACCCGGCCGGGCCGCACGCCCGCGACGCCCGGCACGAAGCTCGCCGTCACGCCCGCGTGCGGCGCGAGGAAACCACTGGTGTTGGGACCCAGCACCCGGATGCCGGTTTCGGTCACGATCTTCGCGATCCGCTGCTGGTACTCGATTCCCGGCCCGCCGGCCTCGGCGAACCCGCCACCGCACACGACCGCCGCGCGGACACCCGCTTCCGCGGCGTCGGCGACCACGTCGGCGCAGGCCGCCGCGGGAACGCAGATCATCACGAGGTCGACCGGGCCGGCGTCGGCCGCGGCGCGGACCGTCGGGTGCATCGTCTCGTCGCGGCTGTTGACCAGCGCGAGGTGCCCGCCGCGGGCCGCGAACGGAGCCAGCGACCGCGCCAGCGTCGCGCCGAGCTTGCCGGGCGACCGCGACGCCCCCACGACGGCGATGCCGCGCGGCGCGAACAGCGGGCTCAGCCCGGCTCCGGGGCCGCTCACGCGACACCACCGACCAGGTCGGCGCGGCCGGACAGCACTGTGGTGAGCGCCTGATCGCGGTCGAGCCCGGGATCGACCAGCAGCGCCGGGATCCCTTCGACCATGCGGGCCCGCTCGCACACCAGCAGCCGCGTCAGCGCCGTCCCGCCGTGGACCGCGACCAGCGCCGCACCCGCCAGGCGGGTCAGGGAGTCGTACGCCGCGGGCAGGCCGGCTTCGCGGTCGGGCGCGGCGAGGACCGCGCCCCACGGGCCGGACCGCGGCGTGGCCGACAGCGGCAGGCCGGCGGCGCGAACCGGTGTGCCGTCCGCCGCGAGCTCGACCTCGACGAGCCGGCCCGGCACCGACCAGTCGCCGGCCGAGAACGGTGTGTCGAGGGGTTCGGCGCCGTGCTCGCGTTCCCAGCCGCGGTGCGTGGCGGCGACGAAGTCCGGGGCGCGCCGGGCGAGGCGCGCGTCGGTGATGCTGCGGGAGAGGAAGTGGTACGCGAACTGCCACGGCTCGAACACGTCGTAGTACTGGCCGAAGTGCTCCCACCAGGACAGGCTCGGGCGCGCGGAGTCCTGGATCCGGCGCACCGACGGCTGCGCGGCTTCCTCGTAGCCGGCGAGCGCGGCGGCCAGGTCGTCCGGGTGCTCGGCCAGCGCGCCCGCCAGCGCCATCGCGTCCTCCATCGCCATCTTCGTGCCGGAACCCACGGAGAAGTGCGCCGTGTGCACGGCGTCGCCCAGCAGGACCACGGGGCGCGGGGCGAGCGTGTGCCACCCGCGGGTGCGGCGGGTGCGGAAGCTGCCCCAGCGGGAGTTGTTGGTGAGCAGCCGGTGCCCGTCGATCTGGTCGGCGAACAGCTTTTCGAGGTAGTTCTTCGACACCAGGTCGCTCACGCCCGGCGGCTGTGCCGGGTCGAACTCGTCGAGGCCGGCGCGCCGCCAGGACGGTTCGTCGGTTTCGACGATGAACGTCGAGACCTCGTCGGAGATCGGGTAGCCATGCACCGCGAAAACGCCGTCTTCGCTGCGTTCGTGCACGAAGGTCAGCCCGTCGAACAGGTAGTCGGTGCCGAACCAGATGAACTTCGCCGTCGCGGTCTCCACGTCGGTGTCCAGGTCGCCGTAGCCCTGGCGGTCGAGCTGCTCGCGGATGCGCGAACCGGTGCCGTCGGCCGCGACGACCAGGTCGTAGCCGGTGAGATCCTCCAGCGCGACCTCGGTGGAGAAGCGCAGGTCCGCACCCGCGTCCCGGGCTCGGGCCTGCATCAGCGCCAGCAGCGTCTTGCGGACGATCGAGGCCATTCCGTTGCCGCCGCAGCGGATCCGTTCGCCCTTGAGCCGCACTTCGATCTCGTCCCAGTGCCGGCCGTGTTCGGCCAGCGCCTCACGCAGCACCGGGTCGGCCTCGTGGATCCCGGCCAGCGTCCGGTCGGAGAACACCACGCCGAACCCGAACGTGTCGTCGGCCCGGTTGCGCTCGAACACGGTGACCTCGACCGACGGGTCGGCCCGCCGGACCAGCGTGGCGAAGAACAGCCCACCGGGGCCGCCTCCCGCGACGGCGACGCGCATCAGGACTCCTTGACCGTGGTGTTGCGCAGCTCGCCGACGCCCTCGACGCGCGTCACCAGCTCGGCACCTTCGCCGAGGTAGCGCGGTGGTTTGCGGGCGTGGCCGACACCGCCGGGCGTGCCGGTGGCGATGAGGTCGCCGGGCACGAGGGTGATGAGCTGCGAGAGGTAGGCGACGAGGTCGGCGGGGCTGAACACCAGATCGCCGGTGTCGGCTTTCTGCATGACGTCTCCGTCGACGACGCAGGTGATCTCACCGGGCTGGGCGTCGGTCACCAGCCACGGCCCGACGGGCGTGCTGCGTTCGAAGGTCTTGCCCTGCAACCATTCCACCGACCGGTACTGGAAGTCGCGGGCGGTCACGTCGTTGACGACGGTGTAGCCGGAGATCGCGGCCGCCGCCTGCTCGGGCGTGGCGTGGCGGACCTCGGCGCCGATGACGACGCCGAGCTCGGCTTCCCAGTCGACCTCGGTGGAGCCCGCAGGCAGGACCACCGGGTCGTGGGCGCCCACGAGCGCGCGGGAGAACTTCGCGAACAGCGTCGGGTACTCGGGCAGCTCGCGGCCCATCTCGAGGATGTGGGTGCGGTAGTTCAGCCCGACGCAGAAGATCTTCTCCGGCCGCGGCACGAGCGGTGCGTAGTCGAGCGTCGCCAGGTCGTGCCGCGGCCCGTTCGCCTGCTCGGCGGCCGTTTTCCACCCGGGCCGGGCGAGGAACTCGCCAAGGTCGGGGGCGCCGAGCTCGACGGCGGCGTCGTCGTCGACCCGGACGGCCGTGGTGCCGGTCGGGGTGCGGATGGTCGCGAGCTTCACGCGGAAGCCTCCTCACGGGCGGTGCGGGAGAGGCCGAGGGCCTCGAACACGGGGTCGTCGGAGAACCGGAACGCGTCGAGTCCCGATTCGGTGCGGAAGGACAGCGGCACCCACGACGGGACGGCGAACAGGTCACCCTTGCCGACGGGGTAGGTCTCGGCGCCGACGCGGACCTCACCCGACCCGTCGAACACCTGCCACACGGCCGATCCCGCCGTGCGGACCGCCGCGGTCGAAGCGCCCGGGCGCAGGCGGTGCATTTCGCAGCGCATGGTCGACAGGCAGTCGCCGGCGGTGGCGGGGTTGGTGAAGCGGACCACCGCGTGACCGGGCTCGACGACACCGGGGTGGCCCTCGTCCTCGAGTTCCAGCTGGGCGCGCAGGGCCGCGTCGGTGTGCTCCCAGCGGTAGGCCATCAGGGGAGACGCCTTGGGGGCCGGTGCGCCGACGGGCGTGAGGCCGGGGTGGGCCCAGAGGCGCTCGTTGCGGGAGACGGCCGTGGTTTCCTTGGTGGACAGCACATCGGGGCCGAACTCGAAGAAGCCGGCGTCGAGGTAGCGGACCAGCGGGATGTCGAGCCCGTCGATCCACGCCATGGGCTCGCCGGTGGTGTTGTGGTGCTCGTGGAAGTGCATGCCCGGGGTGAGCAGCAGATCGCCGCGGCGCATCGCGACCGCGTCACCCTCCACATTGGTCCATACGCCCTCGCCCTCGACCACGAACCGGAACGCGGTCTGGGTGTGCCGGTGGGCGGGCGCCTCTTCGCGCGGGCCGAGGTACTGGATCGCGGCCCACAACGTCGGTGTCGCGTACGGCGTGCCGGGCAGGCCCGGGTTGCGCAGCGCGATCGCCCGGCGCTCACCGCCGCGGCCGACTGGGACCAGTTCGCCCGCGCGCTGGGCCAGGGGCAGCAGCGTCGACCACTGCCACAGCGCCGGCACGGCGTCCGGGCGCGGGCTGGTCGGCATCAAGCCGCCGATCTGTGTCCACAGTGGAGTCATGTGCGCCGCGTCGAAGGCCGCGTACAGCTCGTCGAGCTGGGCCTTCTCCTCCGCGGTGAGCTCGGGCGTCGAGGTCATGCCGGCGTCTCCTCCTTCGTGACGGGGTCGTCGCGGTGGCGTCGCCGTGGTCGCTGAGCTACCGGCCGATGCCGCGACGAGTGCTCCACGTCGATCACGCACGCCTCCGCGGCGGCGCGCTGTGCCTCAAACGTACAACACTCTGAAGACGTCCGTCTACAAAGTGGCATAGGTTGCCGAGTCAGCCCGCCTTCTCCGACGCCGGCGCGTCCTGCTCGATGAGTTCGTCGACGTATGCCTCGGCCGCCCGCCGCAGCAGGCCGTGGGCCTCGAGGAAGGCGTCGTGGGCCTGGCGTCCGTGCCAGCCCGCCGGCAGCAGCTCCGGCGGCAGGTCCGGGTCGCGGAACGGGAAGTGGCGGTACTCGTAGACCAGGCGCATGCGCTCGGCCAGCGCTTCGGCGCCCGGCAGCGTTCCGGAGCGGTACCGCGGCAGGCGCGGACGCAGGTCGGCCAGCCACGCGGCGTAGTCGCGGTCGAGGTCGGCGAGGTCCCAGGCCCGCGCGGCGATGTCGCGGTCCTCCTCGGGGCCGCCGGACTGCGACCGGAACACGTCCAGGCGCGCCGACGGCTCGCCGGCGAACGCCTCGCGCACCTGGTCCGCGCGGTCGTGCGGGCTCAGCCACACCGACGAGGACAGGGGGCCGAAGCCGAACCACGCCAGCTTCTTGCGCAGCTGCTCGCGCAGGGCGCGCTCGGACTCGGGCACGGAGTAGATGACCATGTGCCACTGCCCGTCCCACGGGCCGCGCACGCGGTCGAAGATGCGGTCGCGCCCTTCGTCGAGCATGTGCCAGGCCGTCTCGCTCAGCGCGTAGACCGTCTCCCGGCCTTCGCGGCGGCTGGTGAGCCAGCCTTCCTTGCGCAGGCGGGTGGCGACCACCCGCACCGTGGGTTCGGGGATGTCGAAACACGCCATCAGGGCCACCAGGTGGCGCAGCCGGGCCTCCCCGCCCCGGTAGCGCAGGTAGTCGCCGAACAGGTCGAACATCAAAGAGCGGGCTTTCACCGACCACCTCCGTCAACGAGCTCGTCTTCAGTATGGCATGTGCAACGTTTTGAAGACGATCGTCGAATAAGCGTCCTATTTGGGGAGCGGTCGGCTGTCAGTGGTCCTGGCTGGCGCCGAGCACCCCGAGCACCCCGAGCAGCGCGAGAACTCCGGGCTGTTCTGCAGCAGCGTGTCGACCAGTGCGCGGGCTCGCGCGTCGCCTCGCCGCACCAGGGCCGCGCGCAAGTCGGCAGCCAGCATCCGGGACTCCTGGGCCTGGTCCTCGGGCGGGTAGGCGGCGCGGGCGTCGGTTGAGGTGAACCACCGGTAGACGGCGCTGCGGTCGGGTCCGTCGCGCCGGGTGTGGTCGCCGAAGACGGCGGTGGCGAGCGCGTTTTGTGCGAGGACTTCGCCGAGGTCGGTCATGACTTGGGCGGGCATGTCGTGGAGGCGGTCGAGCAAGCCGAGGAGCACCGGGGAGACGTGGTCGTCGGCGAGGAGCCGGTCGGGTGGGGTGTGGCCGGCGAGGCGGAAGAGGTGGTCGCGTTCGTCGAGTGTCAGGCGTAGTGCGCGGGTCAGGCCGCGTAGGACCGAGGGGGTTGGTTGTGGGGCGCGGGCTTGTTCGAGGCGGGTGTAGTAGTCGGTGGAGATGCCGGCGCGGGTGGCGACCTCTTCGCGGCGCAGGCCGGGGGTGCGGCGCCGGGTGGTGGACTTGATCCCGAGCTCTTCGGGGGTGAGCGCTTCGCGGCGCACCCGCAGGAAGTGGGAGAGCGGTCCGGAATCCATGGGCCCAGTGTCCCCCGGGGCACCGTCGGTCAGCCAGGGATCGGCGGTCCCCGGGAAGAGCTCGCTCTGCTTGGGTGTCCGTCCGCATCGGACAGTGGTGAGTGAGGGGCCGGAAGCGCCCACCCACAACGACGGAGGAGTACGTAATGACCGAACACGACACGAGGACCTGGTTCCTGACCGGGGCGTCGCGGACTGGGCGCTTCGTGGGCGCAGGCCGTTCTGGAGCGCGGCGACCGGCTCGCGGCGACGGCGCGGGACGCCGCGTCGCTCAAGCCGCTCGTCGACAAGTACGGCGACCAGGTGCTGCCACTGGGCTTCGACGTCCAGGACGCGACGGCCGTCCGGGAAGCCGTGGCTGCGGCCGAGGCGCACTTCGGTGGCATCGATGTGCTGGTGAACAACGCCGGCCACATGCTCATCGGCGCCGTGGAAGAAGTCACCGACGAGCAGGCCCGCGCCCAGATGGACACGAACTACTTCGGTCCACTGTGGACCACCCGGGCCGTCCTGCCGGGCATGCGTGCCCGAGGGGGTGGACGCATTCTCCAGGTTTCCTCGCTCGGCGGGGTTGTCGCGTACCCGGCGCTCGGGCTGTACCACGCGTCGAAGTGGGCGCTGGAGGGCGTGAGCCAATCGCTTGCGGCGGAGGTCGCGCCCTACAACATCAAGGTGACGCTCATCGAGCCGATCGTCTTCCCCTCGGGACTGATGAGCTCCTCACCCCAAGCCCGCGAGGACGCCGCCTATGCCCATGCCCGCCAGTCCCTCTTCGCCGGCGCCGCGCACATCGTCCCCGGCGACGTCACGGCCACCGGCCGGGCCGTGCTGGAACTCGTCGACGCCGAAGAGCCGCCGCTGCGGGTCCTGTTCGGCGTCGGAGGCTTGGACGAGGTGCGCGCTGAGTACGCGCACCGCCTCGAAGGCTGGGAGAAGTGGGACGACGTTTCGCGGATGGCCCACGGTTCGTGACCGGTACTGCCACGGGTACGCCGGATCGTTCACGCGGGCAGGGCGTCTCCGGGGAATCCGTGGCACGGGTGGACCTCGTAGTGCATCATCCCGGCCCGCACGCAGGGGTCTTCGGCCATGATCCGCGCGGCTTCTTCGGCCGGCACGGTCATGATCGCGACGCCGGCCACGGTGTCGGAGGCGACCGGGCACAGGATCGCGATCACTCCGTCGGCGCGCAGCGACACCATCCGTCGCTGGTGTTCGAGTTCGATGGCGTCCGCGCCGGCGGTGGTCCGCTCCGGTCCCCACCGGAGGAGCGCCACGCTGTAGGGCTTCGCGGTCGCGGCCAGGGCCTGGATTTGTTCGTCGGTCACGGTCGTGCTCATGAGGTCTCCCTACTTCTCGATGTGCTCGGCCAACGAGACGATGATTCCTTCGGGCCCGCGGACGTAGGCCATCCGCCACACGCCTTCGTATTCGGCGACGCCGCCCACGAGGCCGTAGCCGGCGGCCGCGGCGTGGTCGACTGCGGCGTTGAGGTCCTGCACCTCGAAGGCGACGTTGCGCAGGCCCAGCTCGTTGGCCGGCGCGGCGGGTGAACCCGGCAGGTGGTCCGGCCGCGTGAAGCTCGAGAGCTCCAAGGTCGTCCCTCCGCCCGGCGCTCGCAGCATGACGATCTCGGTGCGGGCGCCCGTCATGCCGATCACCGTGTCCAGGAACTCGCCTTCGACGGCCATCTTCGGGTCGGCCTCCAGCCCGAGGCCGACGAAGAACGCGGTCACGGCGTCGAGGTCGGCGACGGTGATGCCGACGTGGTCGAAGCGCCTTACCAAGGTGGCCGGAGCCGGTCGTGACGTCATGACGGCCACCCTAACGAGGGTCGACGACCGGTGAAGGCGCTTTCCGTCAGGGGTGCGGGCGCAGTCCGTCGACGACGATGTCGAGCAGACGGCGCCAATCACCCGCTTCGCTGCGGATGGTCGCCGAGATCGACCCGACGATCATGTACACGTCCGCGACGGTGCAGTCGTCGCGGAGCGCGCCGGCTCCGCGGTCGCGCTCGATGAGCTCTCCGACGACGGACTCGAGCCGGGCCCGGCTCTCGCCCCGCGGTTCGCTGCCCGCCGACCGCCGCGTGGCTTCGAGCGACGCCGACAGCCCGCGGTCGGCGGCCAGCACCTCGCCGACGTGCTGGAGGTAGCCGGCCAGCGCGTGCCCGGGCTCGGCGCGGAGCAGGCGGGTGCGGGCGAAGTCCTCGATCTCGGCGAAGCGCAGTTCGGCCGCGGCCTCGATGAGGTCGCCCTGGGTGGGGAAGTGGCGGTACACGGTGCCGACGCCCACCCCGGCCACGCGGGCGATCTCGGGCAGCTGCACCTCGTCACCGCGCTCGGCGAGCAGCGTACGGGCCGCCGCCAGGATGCGGGCTCGATTGCGGCTGGCGTCGACCCTCGGCTTGCGCGCCGGCGAGCTTGACATCGGCGATCCTCCCGTGCGTACACTCGGTGAAGAAACGGATTAGGACTCCGGTTCCGATTATGACACGATGGGGGCTGACCAGCCATGCCCGGTGATCGTTTCCTGCTGCTCGAACCCGGCGAGGCCCGGCCCGGGCGCGTGCCGTTGCCGCCCGCGTTCGCGGCCAAGGCGCTGACCGGGGACACCGAAGGCCGCTTCTCACTGCTGGAGGTCGTCCTCGCCCGCGACATCCCCCGGCACACCCACCACGCCGCCGACGAGTGCATCTACGTGCTCGACGGCGAACTCGGCGTCGACTTCGACGACCGCCACCTCACCGCGACCAAGGGCACGTTCGTCCTGCTGCCGCACGGAATCCCGCACGCGCTGCGCGCCGTCTCGGCACCACCACCGCGCGTCCTGCAGATCTCCTCCCCGGGCGGCTGGGAGTGCTACCTGGAGGACCTGTTCGAAGCCGGCCCCTCGGTACTGACCGACGGGGCGCTGGATCCACGGAAGGTCAACCCGATCGCGGCGAGGTACGAGATCCGGTATGAGGAACCGGCGTAGTGGGGCGGATTTGTTGACGGCCGGCAAAGGCGGGAAGCAGTACGAGGCGCCGCTCCTCGCCGCCCGCCGACAGCGGGCCACCGAGATCGCTCTCAGGCACGCCGAGCTCGGCTTGCGGCAGCAGGACCGTGACCAGGAGCAGCAGAAGCGGGTCACCGACGCGACCGAGGCCGACGCGGACGCGCGCCGGATCACCGAGCTGTACACCACGGCGGCTGCGCAACTCGGCTCGGACAAAGCTCCGGTGCGTCTTGCCGGTCTTTCTGCGTTGGAACGCCTCAACCAGAACAACCCGAGCCAACGGCAAACGATCGTCAACGTGCTGAGTGCCTACCTGCGCATGCCCTTCAGCATCCCCGGTGCGCTGGGTGATCGGCGACCTCATGCACCGGCTCGGCGCGCGGCAGATTTGCGGCGGGGCTCAAGGCAGCACACCGTGGCCGGATTCTCCAGCGGACGCCGCTCGGCGTACCCGCCGGCCGCGATGTGTGACGAGTCGACTGTCAGGGCGGTGAAAGTGCCCTCGCGGGCGCGCGCGGCGTGCTTACCGTGGGAGCGTGAACTTCTTCGCGCGGGCCCTGCTCGGATCCGGCCGGCTGCCCGGGGCGGTGCGGGCCGAGGTGCAGGGCGAGGGAGTCGTGTACCTGGCCGAAGGGCTCACCGGATCCGTGCGCTACCACGGTTATCGGGCGCCGGGGGTGTGGCGGTTCGGGGCGGTCGACTCGACGGCGGGCGCACTCGTGGTGACGCGGCGGCGGTTGCTGGTGTGGCTCACCGGCGGTGAGCAGAAGGGCAGGCACCTCGACGTGCCGCTGCGCGAGGGGCGGCCCTTCGGCGTGACCGTCCGGGTGGGGGAGCGGCGGCTGGTGCTGGGGTACGAGCCGGCCACTTTCCACGCCGATCGCAGCGGTCGCGTGGAGGTGCGGTTCAGGAGCGCCGAGGCGCCGAGGATCGCGGCGTTGCTCGGGGTGCGCTGAACCGCGGATGCGTCCGCGCGCCGGGCCTGCGCGAACGCATCCGGAAAGGGCGTCAGCCCAGTTCCTCGACCAGTCCGATGATCACACCCGCCGGACCGCGGACGTAGCAGTAGCGGCAGTAGTCCTCGTACCGCGCGACCTCGCCGACGAGCTCGGCGCCGTGGGCGCGCAGGCGGTCGAGGGTGTCGTCGACGGAGTCGATGACGAAGGTGAGGCGGGGGATGCCCGGGACGTTGACCGGAGCGCGCGGCGCGGGCGCGGTGGGCAGCGGCGAGCGGAACGCCGACAGCTCGATCCGGCCGCCGCCGTCCGGGACGCGCAGGAAGGCGAGGTCGGCCCTGACGTCGTCGAGGCCGACGAGCTGGTTCACCCATTCGCCCTCGACCTTGGTCTCGCCCTCCAGCTCCATCCCCAGTTCGACGAAGAACGCGACGGCGGCCGCGAGGTCCTCGACCACGAAGCCGGTGTGGTCGAATCGGCGGATCGTCATGGTTGCCTCCCGTGTCGCGCGGCCCTCGTGGCCGCTCGTGCCCCTGGGACGGAGCCCGCGGCGCGGCTCCGACATCGGCCGGCTGTGACCGCCGTCACGATCCTCTCATCTGACGCGAAGGCCCGGCTGCGCAGGCAGCCGGGCCTGGCGAGCGTCAGCGGACGAAGACCCCGATCCCGTTCGCGACCGAACGCTCGCCCGCGGCGTCGGTCGGGTGGTTGCGGACCGTGACGGTGTTCGCGCCGGGGTCGCGGGCCACGAGTGAGGTCGAACCGCCGCCGTCGAGGTTGACGGCGTTGGCGGCGCCGGCCTGCTGCAGGAGCTGGGCGACCTCGGGGATGGTCATGCCGCCGCTGGTGCCGGGTTTCGCCTGCACCGCGACGAGGTACAGCGTGTGGCCGTCGGCGCTGAAACCGGCGCCGGTGCGGACCGCGGCGGTCTTGGCGTCCTGGCCGGCGACCACGGTGCCGTCGCGCAGGATCGGGAAGCCGCCGATCGCGAAGCGGAACGGGACGCCGTGCCCGGTCGAGAGGGCGTACTGCGTCGTGACGTGCTGGCCGACCTGGAGCGTCCGCAGCGCGTCCGCGCCGCCTTCACGCCCGACCAGCACGGTCTCGTCGCGCGCGATCGCGCCGGCGCCGACGGTACCGCCGACCGCGACGACCCGGTCGTGCCTGAGCGTCACCTCGGTCGTGTCCGTGCTGCACGCGGCGCCGCGGCTGGTGTCGGTGCCGCAGACCGAGCGGGCGCGGGACGTCGCGCCCCACGCGCTGGTGTAGGCGCCGATGCCGCCGACCGGGATCGCGTACTGGTTCAGGCCGCCGAGCGAGTACGTGGCCGACTTGATGCGGACGCTGCCCTCCAGGTGCGCCGAGCCCAGCCGCGCCACCCGGTCGACGCCGACGCCGAGCACGGCCTCCGTCGTGACCCCCGGCGGCATCCCGGGCCCGAACCGCTGCCCGTTCGGGACGGCGGCCTTGAGCACGCGCCGGTCGGCGATCTCGGGGCCGTCGGAGGAGTCGGTGAAGGCGACGCCGGGGTGCTGGGCCTCGGTGTTGTTGAAGAAGTCGCCGTTCACGCCGGCCACCGCGCCCTGCGCGTTCGCCATCTGCGACACCGTCTGGGCCTGCGCCACCGCCGGCGGGTGCAGCAGGTCCACCGAGACGCGCGGGTTGCGCAGGTCGACGGTCAGCAGCTCACCCTGGATGGTCGCGGCACTCGCCGAAGCGGTCGTGAAAGACGAAAGCCGGACACCGGGCGCGACCTGCTGGCTGCCGGTCACGTCGAGCGCCGGGTCCGCGATCGCCGGCGCGGTCAGCGTCGTCGCGGCCGCGGCGGTCAGCGTCAGCGCCACCAACGTTCTGCGCAGTCTCATGGGCGGGTCCTTTCTTGCCGGAACGGGAGCCCGCCCACTCTTGCCGCCGGTGGTGACTCCGTCCGTCCGTGGCCGTGAACCCGGCATGAACACCAGGGGGGCTCCTGGTTCGAGTCCGGCGGGCAAGCGAGAAGCCCAGGCCGAGGGGCCTGGGCTTCTTCACTGGCACTGACCGCGGAACTCAGCCGGCCGCCGCCGTGGCGCGATGGCCGAGTGCCGCCGGCGTGTGCAGGTGGTCCGCCGGGACGACGCCCGAATACAGCGCCGTCCAGCACGACGGGCAGCAGTACTGGCGGAACGCCACACGCGCGTCGACATAGGCGGCGTAGCTGCCGCCGTGCCACGTCATCGCGAACACCGCGCCCGGCGCGAGACAGGTCGACGCGTACTTCTGCCCGGGTTCCGCCACGGGCCCGAGTTCGTCCATTGTGGAAAGCGTCCCGGATCTCCTCGACGTCGGTGGTTCACTTTCCGGAAGTCTCCAACCTGGCGAGGCGCTCTCAGGTGAAGTACAGCCTCGACGGCGCCGGATCCTGGTACACCCGCGGACTCCCGCCCGGCGTCGGATCGGCGCCGAAGGCCACGCCCTGGCCGGTGCGGACGCTGGTGAGGGTGAAGAAGCCACTGAAGCTGGTCGGGTTGCCGACGGGGTCGAGGGCGGTGAGGGTGAACTCGTCGGCGTGGTCGGAGTTGTCGGTGGCGCACGTGCAGAGCAGCTGGTGGCCCAGCGGTGTGGTCGTGGCGCTCGCGTGGAGGGGGCGGCCGGTGGCCTTGGCGGTCAGGGAGGTGCCGGCGCCGAGGAGGCCGAAGGACCACAGGTCGGCGTCCTCGACGCCGGCCGGGCGGGGGCGGTGGACGACCTCGAAGTTCGAGGGCGCGCCGGGGACGGGTTCGGTGCTCGCGTGGAGGCAGTCGTTGGCGGCGTCTTCGCGGACGTAGGCGCCGTCGGGGCCGGGCAGGCCCGCGCAGAGGTAGCCGGCGGAGGTGGCGAGGCGCAGTTGCTTGCGGACGGCGATGAGCTGGGCCGCCACGTCAGGCACGCCGAGGTTCGTCAGGACGGCGCCCATGCGTTCCAGCAGCGGGGTCAGCACTTCCTGCTGGGTTTTCCGGCCGAAGACCGTGTCGCGGTAGGTGCGGATCTGGTCCAGCAGCTGGGCACGGCGGCCGGCGTCGTCGTGGACGAGGCGGGCCAGCAGGCCGCTCGTGCGGACCGTGAAGTGGCGCGAGGGCTGGAAAGTCTGGTCGACGCCCCACGGGATGAGCTTGAACTTCACGTTGCCCACGCCGGGCGCGGCGACGGCCTTGACGTCGTTGTAGGCGTAGGTGTTGTTCGTGTTGCCGGTGTAGCCGTCCCAGTGCTTGAGGAAGAACTCCATCGCGAACAGCTTCACGAACTGGTCGAGGTCGAACACTTCGGCGGCCCCGCTCAGGCCGTGGGCGGCGACGTGGTCGATGGCCAGGCGCAGGTCGGCCTTGTTCTCGAACTCCGAAAGGTCCTCCACGCCGATGAAGTCGAACCGGGCGTCGGTGAAGTCGTCCTTGTGCTCCAGCTCGTACAGATTTCCTTTCATGTTCCCGAAATTGCGCTCGATGTAGCGCGGCATGATCGGTTCGGCGCTCACGAAGACGCCGGGCGCGACCTGGCCGACGAGGGTGCCGTTCACGCGGACGCGCGCGAAATTGCAGCGGGAATGCGGCAGCCCGGCGAGCTCGAACAGCTTGTAGCCGAGCGGCTGGCGCAGGAAAGAGGAATCCTGCACGGAGTTGTTGAGCGTCAGGTACCGGGAGCCGATGAGATTCGCGATCAGCGGTTTGTTGGCGTCGCGGAACTTCCCGAAATCGATGTGCAGGCACGGTTTGTCATTGTCGAACGAACCGCAGAACGACTTCTTCTTGATCCCCACCTCGGCGAACGACGTCCGCGCCGGGAACCGCGTCCCGGAGATCTCGACGGAAGTCGCCTTCCGCCAGGTGAAGCGGCTGCCGCCGGTCCAGTCGAAGTTGCACCGCCCGCCAGCCGGCTCCTCGGTGCGCACCGCGTCCCAGTCGGACTGGGGCATGGTGATGTCGACCGTGAGCACGTTGTCGATTTCGTACAGGGAATCGAGTGCCTGCTGCTCCTGAACGCTCATCGTCCCACCTCCGCGACCCCTGGAGTGTACGGCTGGAAAAGCGCCTCTGTACTGGTCTGTCCACCGCTCCTACGATTGGGGTATGGCAGCGGTCGACGATCTCGTGGAGCTGGTCCAGCGCGCGGCGGCGGCCGAGAAGAACGCGATGGCGGCGAAGTGGAAGGACGAGGACGACGTGCGCCGCATGATCGGCAAAGCACGCGCGGCCTCGGAGGAACAGCGGCAGGAGATGCGCCGCGACGTCGATCCCGCGCGGCTGTCGCCGGAATGGGCGCGGCTGAGGCAGTACCACGTTGACGCCGACCCGCAGGAAGACCAAGCGGGGGTCCCGACACCCGGAACGGTGACACACCAGGACGCCGCGCAGGCCGAACGCGACGGGGTGGCCGCCGTCGCGATCGCGCGGATGGCGTTGACCGACGCCGCGCGGGCCGTGCTGGAGGCGCGGCTGGCGCGCATCCGGGCGGGGGAGGACGAGCCGGACGCGGTGGCCGTCGACGGGCACGTGCCGCTGCACGGCAGCAACCCCGTGAGCCGCCACGGACCGGCGCTCGCGCACGGGCTCGTCGGCGAGATCCGGTACGTGCTCACGCGCAAGCCGCGCAAATCCGTCCGGGCGCTGGGGGTCGCGTTCGGCCTGGGCCTGCTGTACCTGGGGTACCTGCGGCTGTTCCGGTGGGACGAGGACCAGAAATGGCTGCCGTACCTGGGGTTGTGGACGATCTCGTACGTGATGGGCGGCGCCGTCTGCGTCAACGCGATGAGCTTCGACGCCATGCGCGTGCGGGCGGCGCTGGACACCGGGGCGCGCCTGTGGCACGTGCTGGTGATCAAGAACCTGGCGCTGGTGTGCATCGTCGCGCCGATCGGGTTCGCGCTCAGCGCCCTGCTGGCCTGGCGCGCCGGGGAGTTCGGGGCGTTCGCGCGCGCGTGCACGCTGGTGGTGTGTTTCATCCTGCTGTGGCTCGGCGTGGGCAACGTGCTCTCGATCGCGCTGCCGAACCGCGACGAACCCCTGTTGAAGCGCCGCAAAACGGGCACGCTCAAGCAGTTCCTGATCGCGCTCGGCGTGGCGTCCGCCGTCGGCTACCTGGTCAACTTCATGCTCGTCTGGCGCGTGCTGGCCGCGCGGGCGCTGACGGAACGGCTGGACGCGGTCGTGCTGCCGGCGATCGCGATCGTGCTGAGCTGCGTCGTGATGTGGGTGCTGCTGACGGTGTTCGCGATCGCGCTGGCGCAGCAGCCCGTGGTGCGCCGGCGGCTGCAGCGCGAGACCGCCGACTACCGCGCGAACGCCGAAGCCGAGGCCTACGCCGCCGAAGAACGCGCGGCGGCGAAACCGGTTTCGCCGGCGCCTTCGTGATCCCACCCGGTGCGGGTGAGGTGCCGGGCGGCCGGATGACGGCATGCTCGCGGCCGAGCAACTCGGGAGGAGACCGGCCATGGCCTCGCACAACGACGCGCCTGTCGACCTGTACATCGCCGCCTACTCGGACCCGGACGCGGCCCGCGGTGACTGGGCCGCGCTCAAGCAGCTGGCCCACGAGGACGTGATCAAGGTCAAGGGCCTGATCCTCGTCAGCCGCCACGGCGACGGCAAGATCCACGTCGACGACGACTTTCACACCACCCGCAAGGGCGCCACGTGGGGCGCCGTCGGCGGCGCGGTCGTCGGCTTGATCTTCCCGCCGTCGCTGCTCGCCGGCGCGCTGGTGGGTGCCGGCCTCGGCGGCGGGGTCGGCGGGCTGCTGTCGCACGCGGAGAAGAAGGCGATCAAAGCCGAGGTGGAGGACACGCTGCCACCGGACAGCTCGGGGATCGTCGCGCTCTTCGAGGAACGCTGGGTCGTCGAGGTCGACAAGGCCCTGCTGCACGCGGCGAAAGTCACGAAGGAAAAGGTCGACGGCGAAAGCGCCGAGCAGGTGACGGCAGCGGCCTCCGCGGTGAAGGGCAAGGAGTAACGACCGTCCACACGGGCCGGCCGCCCGGACGGGATCCGGGTCGCCGGCCGGTTGCCGCTGCCGTGGGAGCTTCCGCCTCGCTGGTGGGTGTTTTTGTCTTCTGGCCGGGCCCGCGGGCGCGGCGTAGTCCTGGTCGTAGACAACCGGTCTACTACCTGAGGACGGAAATGATGGGCAGCAACAGCGGGCAGAAGGTGGCCGTGGTCACCGGCGCGTCGCAGGGGTTCGGTGCGGGGATCGTGGAGGGGTACCGCAAGCTGGGCTACGCGGTGGTCGCCACGGCGCGCTCGGTCGAGGAGTCCGGTGACGCCGGCGTGGTGGCGGTGGCGGGTGACCTCACCGACCCGGCGACGTCGGAGCGGGTCGTGGCCGCGGCGATCGAGCGGTTCGGCCGGATCGACACGCTGATCAACAACGCCGGGGTGTTCGCGGCGAAGCCGTTCACCGAGTTCACGGCCGAGGACTTCCAGTGGCTGGTGTCGGTGAACCTGGGCGGCTGGTTCGCCGTCACCAGCAAGGTGCTGCCGCACATGCTCGAACAGGGCGGCGGGCACATCGTGCAGATCACGACCAGCTTCGTGGACCACCCGGTGGCGGTGGTGCCGGCGTCGGTGTCCATGCTGACCAAGGGCGGCCTGCAGGCGGTGACGAAGTCCCTGGCCGTGGAATACGCGGGGCGCGGGATCCGCGTCAACGCCGTCGCCCCGGGGATCCACAAGACGGCGCTGAACCCGCCCGAGACCTACGCCGAGCGCGCCGGCCTGCACCCGCTGGGCCGCATGGGCGAGGTCAGCGACATCGTCGAAGGCGTGCTGTACCTGGAAAACGCGTCGTTCGTCACCGGTGAGATCCTCAACGTCAACGGCGGCCAGAGCGCGGGTCACTGACCGACGCCGCAACCGGGGCCGCGGACATTCGTTCGTCCGCGGCCCCGGGGCGTTCTCTTCGAATCCACAAGGGACAGATGTCCCCGACCGTCATTCCACGATCCTGGACACGTGGTAGTGGCTGATCAACCAGTCGCCCCCGGCCTGCTGGAGCAGGATCACGGTCAGGTGAAACGGGAGCTCGGTGCCGTCGGGGCGGGTGAACACCGGATCGACGTAGGCGGAAAGCACGCCCTGGGCGAGGGGGCGGATTTCCCGGATCTCGTAAACGACCGTCAATCCGACGGGCTGTTCTTCGTAGTATTCCTCGACGCCTTTCCGCCCGACGGAATAGCCGGGGTGCGCGCCCTGGAAGAGGGCGTCTTCGGTGAAGTAGTTCGCGACCTCGTCAGGTCGGTGCGCGTCGACGCCGTCCTTCCAGCCGTCGAGAACCCGGGTGATGACCGTTCGGTAGTCCATCTTGACCTCGGCAGATTCGCTCAAGTAGCAGACCGGTTGTCCCTCTCCACGAATACCGGGCCGGCGGCCCTTTCTCCAGGAGGGAGAGCCACTCACCATCGAGGCGCAGACTCCCAGCGGCCGAGGGGCCGCTGAACACCGTGGGCGGCCACGCATCAGGTGCCCGTTCACTTGGTGGAAAGGACCGTCAAGGAAACGTCAACGACGAGCACCGCCCGGACGGGTGAATCCCAATCTGTGCGGTGTGACTACGACGCTTCCCGCCAGCGACAGCAGCGAGACCGGCGACGCCGCCGAAAGTGGTGGTGAGCGGCACCGGCTTTCCGTCGTCGGCGGGCTGGCCGCCCTGTCCCTGGACGCGATGGCGTCGGTGGCGTACGGCCCCGAAGCGATCGTGATCGTGCTGGCCGTCGCGGGCGGGAGCGGGCTGGGGTTCACGCTGCCGGTCACGCTCGCGATCGCGCTGCTGCTCGGGGTCCTGACGCTGTCGTACCGGCAGGTGATCGCCGCGTTCCCGGACGGCGGCGGCGCGTACGGCGTGAGCCGGGTCCACCTCGGCCGCCGGGCGTCGCTGGTCGCGGCCGCGTCGCTGATCGTCGACTACGTACTCAACGTCGCGGTGTCCGTGGCCGCCGGCGTGGCGGCCCTGACGTCCGCCGTGCCCGCGCTGCTGCCCTACACGCTGTGGCTGTGCCTCGGGGTGCTGGCGCTGGTGACGGGCGTGAACCTGCGCGGAATCGCGGAGAGCGCGCGAGCGTTCATCGTGCCCACGGCGGTGTTCGTCGGGTCGATCCTCACGGTCGTCGTGGTCGGCCTGGTCCGCACGGGGCCCGCCGCGGCCGTCGCCGCGCCGGCGCCCGGGGTCAGCCTGCAGACCATCGGGATCCTGTTGCTGCTCAAGGCGTTCGCCAACGGCTGCGCCGCGCTCACCGGCGTGGAGGCGATCGCCAACGCCGTGCCGTCGTTCCGCCGGCCGCGGGTGCGCCGGGCCCAGCGGGCCGAGATCGCGCTCGGCGTGCTGCTGGCCGTCATGCTCATCGGGATCGCGGTGCTGATCGGGAAGTTCGCCATCCACCCCGTCGACGGCGTCACCGTGCTCTCGCAGGTCACCACCGCGTCGCTCGGCAACGGGTTCGGGTTCTACCTGGTGCAGTTCTCCACCGTGGTGTTGCTCGCGTTGGCCGCCAACACGTCGTTCGGCGGGCTGCCGGTGCTGGCCCAGCTGCTCGCGAAGCACAACAACCTGCCCCACGTCTTCGCGCTGCGCGCCGAACGCCAGGTCTACCGCTACGGCGTCGGCTTCCTGGCGATCACCTCGGCGCTGCTGCTCGTCGTCGCGAACGGCGACACGAACACCCTCGTCCCGCTGTTCGCGATCGGCGTCTTCGTCGGCTTCACCCTCTCGCAGATCGGCATGGTGCGGCACTGGTTGCGCATTCGCCCGCCACGCTGGCACGGCAAAGCCGTCCTCAACGGGTTCGGCGCGCTGCTCACCGGCATCGCCGCGATCGTGGTCACCGCGACGAAGTTCGGCGAAGGCGGCTGGCTCATCGTCGTCGCCCTGCCGCTGCTCGTCGCGGGCATGGAGTGGGTGCACCGCAGTTACCGTCGCATCGGCGACCGGCTCGGGCTCGGGCGCACCCCGCCCCCGCCGCGACCGAACCGGTCACTGGTCGTCGTGCCCGTGCACACGGTGTCCCGCCTGACGCGCGACGCGCTCGCCGCCGCCCTTTCGCTGGGCGAGCGCGTCGAAGCCGTCCACGTGACCCACCCGGGCGAGGAGGCCGCGGCGCGGGAGTTCGTGGCGTCCTGGGACCTCTGGCACCCCGGCGTGCCGCTCGTGCAGCTGTACGACGAACGCCGGCGGCTGGGCGAGCCCCTCGTCGAGCACCTGCGCGGCCACTCCGGCTGCCACGTCTTCGTCCTCATCGCGGAAGTCGAGCCGGACCACCCGTGGCAGCGCATCCTGCAGAACCGCCGCGGCGCCGTGCTCGCCCGCGCCCTGCGCCGCCGCGCCGACGCGGTGGTCTGCCGGATGCGTTTCCGTCTCGGGCAGCGGCCCGAACCGGGCAACGAGGGACGAACCAAAGTCCGCCGCGGTGCCAGGTGATTGACGGGCCCGCCGACGCCGCCGTACCGTTCTGGCCGCGTGACGGCTTCGAGAAGCCGGTGAGAGTCCGGCACGGTCGCGCCACTGTGAGCCCATCGTGTACCCGGTGGGCGAGTCAGGTCGAGGAGCCGTCACCTGTTCCACCCGCAAGGGACGCGTCATCCCGAAGGAGAACCGGACATGGCCAGGCTGAACACCTCCTGTCCCTCGGCCTCCATCTGCCTGCCGGTCGCCGTCGCGGTGTGAACCCGTTCTTCGCTTTCGACACGCACGCCGTGGGCGACGAGCCCGCCGCGCCGTGGCGTCCGCTCTCCGAAGTCCTCGACGACGGACCCGTGCTGCGCGAGCGCGTGACGCAGGTCCGCGCCGTGCTCGCCGCCGGGGGTGGCGACGTGGAGCTCCGGGTCGCCGCTTCCGTGACCCACCTGGGCCTCGCGGCGCGCCTCCTGTCGCCCGCCCTCGCACTCGCCGTGGGCGCCGGCGTCGTCCCCGACTTCTCCACCGCTTGGTGGCAGCCAACGACCGGCGGCGCGGTTCCGCTTTCGCTGCCCGAAACCGATGCTGTGGACGACGACCTGGTCGCGCTCTTCGACCACCGGGTCCTGAGTGGACCGTTGCGCCGGCTGCACCAGGCTCTCGCCGGGTTCTCGCTCTCGGCGACCATCCGCCGCGGCAACGTCGCCTCCGCCCTCAACGGCGCCGTCACGATGCTCCGCCGAGAACGTCCCGAGTGGACGGACGACATCCACCGCTTCCGCGACCGCCTGGAAGCCCTGCCGGTCCTCGCCGACACCGCCATCCACGAGGACGGCCGCTTCCGCCGCCGCAGCTGCTGCCTCATCTACCGCGCCGCGCCGAACCACGACGGCCCGAAATGCGGCGACTGTGTCCTGGCCTGACCCGTGCGGGTGATCGCGCTGTGGTGCGGCCTCGCGGCGGTCGTCGGTGTCGTCGGTGTCGTCGATTCGCTGACGCCCGGAGCGCCGCACCTGCCGCAGCAGAGTTGTTCGCGGCCGTTGCCGGGATCTTCGTGGTGGTCGGGATCGCCGCCGCGAAACTCGCGCTGAACCGTCCGGAGGTGCCTGCCTCGACGATGGCCCGCCACCTCTGGCGGAAGCTCCCCGCCCTGCTGCGGTGGGGAGCTCTGGCCGTGATCGCCGGTGGTGCCGTCGTCGCCGTGCTCGCCGCGCCGCGAGTGCCCTACGGCGTACCCGAGGTCACTCCTCACGGCTACCTCATGGTCACCCGTCAAGGCGATTTCTTGGTCAGCACCGCCGATTACCTCTACCTGCGCGCCGAGAACGAGCGGCTGATCGCCGCCATCGCACTCGTGGTCAACAGCGCGGCGGGAACCACCGCGTTCGCGTTGTCAGTGTGGTTCGCCGATCCGCACCCGTGACCAGTCGAGCTCGGCCAGGTTGACCACGATGGCCTCCTGTGTCGTGCGGGCGATCACCACGACGGCTTCGTTCTCCGGGTCCGGGTTCTCCTCCCGGTGCGGCACGAACGGGGTGCTCGACGCACAGCCGGCGGTCCAGCGCGGCGCCTTGGCCACTCCGGTGCCCGACGCGCTGCTTCGCGCGGCTTACCGGGCGGCCCCTCCGTTGCCCCAGCTTGTCCTCATCGGTGACGAAGACCCGCTCGCCGACCGCGAAACGCTGGCCCGCACGGTGAAGTCCGCGCCGCGCGCCCGCCTGTCCGTGGTCCGCGGCGCCCACCACGACGTGCTCAACGACCGGCAGCACCGCTCCGTCGCCGCCGAGGTCGTCAGCTTCCTCGAAACCCTCGGCAACGAACTGGTGCCGGTGATCTCGGTCGAGTCCAGTGCCTGGTGAGCCCGGGCTCGACCCCACCCTGCTGCGCGCCGCGTTCGGCGCCTTCCCGACCGGCGTGGTGGCGATCGCCGCGTCGGTCGGCGGCCGCGCTGTCGGTCTCGCGGCGAGCTCGTTCACGTCGGTCTCGCTCGCGCCGCCGCTGGTCTCCTTCTCGGTCGCGACCACGTCGCGCACGTGGCCCGCGCTGCGCCGCGCGCCCCGCCTGGGCGTCACCGTCCTCGCCGGCCACCACGGCGCCGTCGCCCGGCAGCTCGCCGGCCCCGCCGAAGGCCGCTTCACCGGCCTCCCCCTCACCACCACGGCCGACGGCGCCATCACCCTCGACGACGGCGTCGCGTGGTTCGACACCACCATCGAACGCGCGGTGGCCGCCGGCGACCACACGCTCGTCCTGCTCCGCCTGCACTCGGCGGCCCACGCCGCTGATGCCGCGCCGCTGGTGTTCCACCGCAGCGGTTTCCGGCCGGCGGTGTGATCGGTGCGTCAGCGATCCAGCGTCACGTGCGTGCCGAACGAACGACGGTGGTACGTGAGAGGCTCCCCGGCCCACCCCGACACCGCGAGGACGGACCCCAACACGACGATGTGGCCGCCGCCCTCCACCTCCTGCTCCACGGAACACGCGAGCCAGCCGAGCGCACCCGCAAACCGCGGCACGCCGTGGTCGACTCCCCACTCGACGCCTGCGAACTTCTCCTCGGGCGTGCGGCTGGTCGCGAACGTCCGGGCCAGCGCGGAATGCGACGAACCGAGGACGTTCAGCCCGAACCGGCCCGTCTCCCGGATCACCGCCAGCAGCCGCGACGCCTTGATCAGCGACACCAGCACCATCGGCGGCCGCAGCGACAGCGACGAGAACGCGCTGACGGTGCTGCCGTAAGGACTTCCGCCGTCACTCAACCCGGTCACGACGGACACCGGCGTGGCCACGTGCGCCATGACCTCGCGAAACCGCTCCTGCACGTCTTCGGGCATCGGAGTTCTCCTTTCGTTGGTCGCGGATCGACCCATGCGTGCTTCCTGGCCGCAGCCGCGGAAGCACAAGCCGGGCTCGCGCGTTCATCCACAGCCGGTGCGCCCGGTTCCCGCCGGCTACGCGCCGATGCCGAGCGAGGCCGCGGTGTCGTTCAGGACGGCGCGCAGCTGGTGGTCGTCGAGGCCGGGGACGGCCTTGATGCGGTCGGCCCAGTCGCCGGCTCGGACGCGGGGCGCGTCGGTGCCGAGGACGAGCCGGTCGGCGCCGAAGGAGTCGGCGAAGAGCTTGATCGCGGCGGGGTCGTCGGTCAGGGTCGTGTCGTAGTAGAGCTTCTTGAGCTCCTGACGCGGATTCGTCGCCAGCCATTCGTCCTGGTGGAGGGTTTCGGTGATTTCCTCGAACCGCCGCCAGAGGTAGCCGATCGAGCCGCCCATGGTCGCGATGATCCACCGGATGTTCGGGTACCGGCGGGTCACACCCGACACGACCAGCCGGGTCGTCGCGAGCGTGGCCTCCATGGGGCCGCCGTACTTCGGTCCCATCATGAACGCGTCGAGCCCGGTGGAGAACGTGTCCGGGGTGCCGACGGGGTGCACGAAAACGACCGCGCGGCGGCGGTCCAGTTCGGCCCACAGCTCCGCGAAGGCCGGGTCGTCCAGCGAACGGCCGAGCGCGGTGGTGCCGACGCCGATGCCGGCGAAGCGGTGCTCGTCCAGGCAGCGCACGGCTTCCGCGACCGCGTGCTCCGGGTGCGGCAACGGGACCGCGCCGAACGCGGAGAACCGGCCCGGGAAATCGGCCGCCATGGTCGCGTAGAGGTCGTTGGCGAAGCGTGCGCAGTGCACGGAGACAGCGGAGTCGGTGTGGTAGGGCTGGTTGTGGCCGAGCCCCACCACCTGCAGGCGCACCCCGTCGGCCGCGAGCTCCTCGGCGCGGCCGGCCAGCTCGGGCCGGTGTTCGGGCCAGACCTTCAGGTTGCCGACGCGGGTGAACTCCTTCGTGAGCGCCGGGGGAAACCAGTGCGCGTGGATGTCGATCACAGTCGGGTGTCCTTTCAGACGAGGAAGCTGATCGCGGACGGGTTCTTCTCGAGCAGGGCTTTGCCGTGCAGCTCCTGGGTGACCCGGCGGAAGAAGGCGGCGTGCCGGGAGGCGATGCCGGCGTCGCGCCAGATCCGCTGCAGCGGGTTCACCTCGGCGAACGCCGAGGATCCGTGCGCAGACATGAGCAGGTCGACGGCCAGGAACGCCTGCCGGGCCGCCCAGGCCAGGTTCACGCGCAGCTGCGTCCGGACCGTCTCCGGGGGAAGCTCGGCCTTGGCCGCGTAGTCGTCGAGGATGTCCGCGGCCTGCCGGGTGATCTCGCGCGCGGCGATGATCATGCTCGAAGCCTCGGCGACGTCGATCTGGAAACCGACGGATTCGGACTGGGAGCCGTAGACCGTGGTCGTGATCGAGCGTTTGGGTGCCTTCTCCAGGACATAGTCGAGTGCGGCTTCGGCCTGTCCGAGCTGAGCCCCGGCGAGCGAAAGCGACAACAGGCCGGCCAGGCTCGCGCGCCCGCTCAGGCCGGCACCACCGGTCGCGTTGGCGCCGGTGAACAACGGCGTCAACGGGCGCAACCGGTGCGCGGGAACGAAGACCTCGTGGGCGACGACCGTGTTGCTGCCCGTCGCGCGCATCCCCGAGACGAACCAGGTGTCCTCCAGCGTGACGTCCTGGACGGGCACGAGCGCGAGCTGCATACCCGGGTCGTCGGGGGAGGTGCCGGGGTAGCAGACGCTGACCCAGTCGCAGTGGTTCGACCCGGAGGCGTACCCCCATTTGCCGGTGAGCACGATCCCGCCGTCGACGGCCTTCGCTTCGGCGGTCGGCGCCAGCACGCCGGCCGTCGTTGCGGCGGGGTTCTCGCCCCACACGTCGGACTGCGCCTGGTCGGAGTAGCTCGCGGCCAGCCAGTTGCCCGTGTTGAGCACCCCGGTGACCCACGCCGAAGAGCCACAGCCGCGGCCCAGCGCGATCGTCACCTCGAGGAAGGTGCGCATGCCCGAGTCGTACCCGCCGAACCGGCGGGGCACGAGCAAGCGCGTGAGCCCGGCGTCGCGGATGGCCTGGAACGTCTTGTCCGCCACCCTCCGGGTGCGGTCGGCCTCGGGTGCGGCTTCCCACAGCAGCGACCGGAGGTCGTCCGCGCGGGTGATCAATTCTTCCCGGCTCGGTGTGTCCTGCTTCGCCGAGACGGTGGGGCCTGACGTCGTCATTGATGTCTCCCTGCTCGAACTGTTCGATGGCGCCGCTGGTCCAGTGGAGGGGTGCCGACCGCCCCGGAGGGCGGGTTGGTTCAGTGCGTGCCGCCGGTCGCCGGCAGCTCGACGCCGGTCCAGTAACGGGTGCCCGCGACGTAGAGCTGGTCGGCGGGGAAGCGGGTCAGGAGCCGGCAGCCGTCGGCCGTGACCACGAGCTCCTCTTCGATCCGCGCGGCCGCGGAGCCGTCCGGGGTCGGCCAGTACGTCTCGATCGCGAAGGTCATGCCCTCCACGAGCTCGATCGGGTGCTCGAAGGAGTGGTAGCGGCTCATCAGCGGCCGTTCCCACAGCCCGAGCCCGATCCCGTGGCAGTACTGCAGGCCGAACGCTTCTTCCTCCGTGGCGAAGCCGAATTCCTGGGCGGCGGGGAAGTGCCGGACGATGTCGGCGGAGCTGGCGCCCGGCCGCACCTCGGCGATCGCGTTGTCCATGTACTCGCGGGCACGGGCGTAGGCGGCTCGCTGCGCCGCGGTCGCGCTGCCCACGTTCATCGTGCGGTAGTAGCAGGTGCGGTAGCCGTTGAAGCTGTGGATGATGTCGAAGTACGCGGTGTCGCCGGGCCGGATCAGGCGGTCGGAGAACACGTGCGGGTGCGGGCTGCAGCGCTCACCGGAGATCGAGTTGACGGCCTCGACCTCCTCGGAGCCGTTCTCGTAGAGGTACCGGCTGACCAGCGCGACGCAGTCGTTCTCGCGGATCCCGGCCCGCAGGGTGCGGTAGAGCTCCTCGTAGGCGCCGTCGACCAGCGCGGCCGCGTGGTCGAGCAGGGCGATCTCGTCGGCCGACTTGATCGCGCGGGCGTCGAGCAACAATGCCTGGCCGTCCTCGACGTGCAGGCCTTCGCGTTCCAGCGCGCGCAGCACCGGCAGCTCGACGACGTCGACGCCGACCGGCTCGTCCGCGAGACCGTGCTCGCGCAGGAGGTCGGCCAGCCGCTTGGCGTTGCCGGCTTCGATGCCCACGTCGGTCGGCACCGCGCCGCGCCACGTCGAGACGCCCGCTCGCCAGTTCCCCGTGGGCAGCCAGGGCGCGAACATCTGGTGGGTTTTCGCGGCCGAGCCGATGTCCCACAGGATCGGGTCCTGCCCGCGCATCAGCAGCACGCAGCGGAAGTACTTGTCCCGCGCCCAGTTGCCGATGTGGGTCCCGGTGACGTACCTGATGTTGTTCATGTCGAACAGGATCAGCGCGCCGAGCGACGACTTCTCCAGCTCGGCCCGGGCGCGCGCCAGGCGGGCGTGGCGCAGGCGGTCGGGATCCACGCGGCGTTCCCAGTCGACGGTGCCGGTCGCACCGGGCGAGCCGATCGGCGTCGGGCCTTCGCTCGCGTGGTAGAACGCGGGCGATCCCGTGGCCGGCGACGGCGAAGAATCGTTGGTGGGCATGGGAAAGGTCCCTCCGTGCGGTGTGCTGCGGTGGTTCGGGCCGGGCGGTGGGTCAGACGGGCGAGTACTCGCCGGTCTCGGCCTCGGTGACGGGCGCCCGCGGAGCCGGGCCGGGCCGGGCGAGCGCCGACCAGGCGGCGTCGATGACGTGCTGGGTCGACAGGCCGTACTTGTCGAACAGGTAGGGGGCCGTGAGCGATCCCTCCGCGAAGGTGTCGAGGATGCCGACCCGGCGCAGCGGCCGGCCGAGGCCGGCTTCGGCGATCGCCTCGGCGACGGCGGAGCCGAGCCCGCCGATGACCGAATGGTTCTCGGCGGTGACGACCCCCTTCGCGCCGGCGACGGCACCCAGGATCGTGGCGGTGTCGAGCGGCTTGATCACCGGGACGTTCACCACCGAGACGGAGACGCCGGCGTCGCCGAGGGCTTGTGCGGCACCGAGAACGGCAGCGAGCATCATGCCGCCGGCGATCAGGGCGAGGTCGCTGCCTTCGGCGAGGACGGCGGCCCGCGTGGTGTCGAGGACGTGGTCGTCGTCGAAGACGACCGGGACCTCACCGCGTTTGAGCCGGACGTAGACCGGGCCGGGAAGGTCCACAATGGCCTCGGCGACCTGAGCGACCTCGACGGCGTCGGCCACGTCGAGGACGGTCATGTTCGGCAGCGCCCGCATGAGGGCGACGTCGTCGATGGCCTGGTGGCTCGGGCCACCGGGAGTGGACACCCCGGGCATGAACCCGATGATCCGCACCGGGAGGTTCGGGTAGGCGATCGCGTTGGCGATCTGGTCGTAGGGCCGGCGCGTGGCGAACACGCCGAAGGTGTGCACGAACGGGAGGTGTCCTTCGCGGGCGAGGGCGCCGGCGAGTCCCATCATGTTCGCCTCCGCCATGCCGGCGTGGACGAACCGCCCGGGCAGCTCGGCCCGGAACAGGTCGATCTCGGTCTGCCGCGTGAGATCTCCGCTGAGACAAAGGATTTCCTCGCGGCGGCGGGCGAGGGCCAGCAGCGCGCGGCCGTAGGGCTTGAGCTCGATCGGGTAGGGCGGCTTACGCACGGTGGGCCTCCAGCTTCGCGGTGAGCTCCGCCTCGGCGGCCTCGGCCAGCTCGGGCGGGAGCTTGATGAAATGGCCGTCCGCGTCGTCGGGAAGGCAGTCGAGGCCGTGCCCGGTGGAGGTGCGGCAGACCAGCACCCTCGGGCGGTCGTCGGCCTCGGCCGCGCGCAGGGCGGCCAGCACGGCCTCGACGTCGTGGCCGTCGAGATCCACGGCGTGCCAGCCGAAAGCCGTCCACTTGCCGGCGATCGGCTCGAGCGTCGTGATGGTGTCGACGGGGCCGTCGACTTGCGAGTTGTTCGCGTCGAGCAGGACGGTGAGCGACGCGAGCCGGTGGTGTGCGGCGAAGATCGCGGCTTCCCAGAGCTGTCCCTCTTCCAGCTCGCCGTCGCTGACCAGTGCGTAGGTCCGCCGGTCGGCGCCGCGGAGCCGGTCGGACAACGCGAACCCGGCCGCCGCCGACAGACCTTGTCCCAGTGAGCCGCAGGTGTAGTCCACCACCGGTGAGCGCTCGGTGCCGATGGCCTCGATCGCCGAGCCGTTGCGCCCGTACGTCGCCGCCGCCTCTTCGGTCAGCAGCCCCAGCGCGGTCGCCGCCGCGAAGGGCGCGATGACGTAGTGGCCTGGGGAACAGACGAGCCGGTCGCGGCCGGGGCGGGCGGCGGCGAACACCGCGGCGACCTGTTCCGCGGCGGACAAGGCCTGCCCCAGATAGCCGAACCCCTGCGGAGCCACCATCCGGACGGCCTGGAGGCGGATCCGCAGCGCGAGTTCGGCCGGGTCGCGCACCGACCACGCCGCCCCGGGGCTTGAGAAGTGCAGCGGTGCTGGCATCACGGCTCCCGTGCGAAGTGGAAAAGTGGCCAATTGGCTATGCCACATACTGAGGGTCATTGAGCGGTACTGTCAACAGCCGCAGGACTCGTGGGTCCCGGCCCGCAGGGAGGAGAAAAGTGAGCGAGCCTTCGCCGAAGCGCCCGTACCGGCGGCGCGCGTCGCCGGTGCCGCTGGAGGGCATCACGCCGCTGCCGACCACCCGCCTCGCCGACGAAGTCGCCGCTCGGATTCGCGCGTTGATCATCAGCGAGGACGTGGAGGAGGGGGCCCGGCTGCCCTCGGAACGCGAGCTCGCCGAGCGCTTCGCCGCGAGCCGGCCGACGGTGAGCCAGGCCCTGCGGAGCCTGTCGCTGATGGGGCTGGTCGAGATCCGGCGAGGCTCCGGGGCCTACGTCGTGCGCCGTCCGGAGTCGATGGTGACCGCCTCGGTCAACCTGATGCTCGACCTGGACCGCCGATCGGTCGGCGACCTGATGCAGCTGCGCCTGTGGCTGGAGACGCTCGGTGTCGAGGAGGCGGCGCGGCGGACGACCGCGCCCGATCCCGAGGAACGCGCCGAAGTGCTCTCGGCCCTGACACGGCTGACGTCGTCTGCGGGCACCATGTCGGAGTGGATCGCGGCCGACACGGTCTTCCACGCGACGGTGGTCCGCAGCTCCGGCAACCCCTACCTCGCGGCGATGTACGAGAGCGTGCACACGGCCGTTCTTTCCTTCGAGTTCCAGCAGTGGGTGGACACCGAGTCCGCGCCGTCGTGGCTCGAGACCACCGGCGCCGACGAGCAGCGGGCGCTGCACGAGCCGATCGCGCGCGCGGTGCTCGACCGTGATCCGGAAGCGGCGCGAAAGGCAGTTGCCGCCCACCACCAGCGGATGGCCGAGCACCTCAACGAGGCGATCGAGTCAAGCCTGAAGCGCTGATCCCGGTCACGTGCGGCGACGGGCGAGACCGGCGGCTTCGCGCTGACCCTGCGTGCAGGCGGCGCGCACTTTGGCTTCACCGCTGACTTTCGGCCGGCCCCGGGTCGCCGATCGGCGCGCGCTCGCCGGGAGCGGCCGGGGTGTCCGGGTGGGGCGGACAGGCTCCTTGACTGGGTTGTGGGCGCACTCTTAAAGTCAATGTGGCTATGCCACTTAGCCACATCTGTCGAGCGGTTCCCCGCCTGTTTTCCCGAGAGGGCATCGACCCATGAGCGAGTCCCGGCTTTCCCCTGAGATCGACACCGTTGTCCGCAACATCGAGGCGCTGCAACCGATCCTTCGGGAGGACGGCGCCAAGGCGGAAGCGGGCAGGCAGCTCACGCAGCGCGTCGTCGACGGCCTGCGCGAAGCCGGGGCGTTTCGCGTTTCCGTGCCGACCCGCTTCGGCGGATACGCCGCCAACTCGGTCGAGTCGACCGCGGTGTCGCGGCAGATCGGGTACGGCGACGGCGCCGCCGCGTGGATCTACGGGGTCGTGAACTCGGGATCCTGGGTGGTCGGCCTGCTGCCGCTGCAGGCGCAGCAAGACGTGTGGGCGGACAACCCGGACGCCGTCATCTCACTGGTGCTGCCGCCCACCTCGACCGCGGAAAAGGTCGACGGGGGATACCGGGTGACCGGGCGCTGGAGCTACGGAACCGGTTCGCACCACGCGGACTGGTCGCTGCTGGGCATGCCGCTCGTCGACGACCGGGGTGAGATGGTCGGCGCGGCCATGGGCCTCATCCCGGCCGCCGATCTGCGGATCGAAGACACGTGGTTCGTCGCCGGGATGAAGGGGACGGGCAGCGACACCCAGGTCGCGACCGACGTCTTCGTCCCCGACCACCGGGTGTTCCCGCTCGCCGAGGCGGTCGAAGGAAAGTACCCGGGATCCGGGGTGAACCCCGAGGTGTCCTACAAACCCGCGTTCGTGCCGGCACTGGCGTTGCAGCTGGTCGGCCCGCACCTGGGAATGGGGCGAGCTGTCCTGGACACGGTGGTCGGGAAAGCGTCGACGCGGGGAATCGCTTATTCCGGGTACACGCGTCAGGCGGACTCGGTGGGTTTCCAGCTGACGACGGCTCGCGCGGCTCTGCTGCTGGACACCGCCGAGCTCGTGGCGAGGGAAATCGGGCAGCAGCTCTATTCCTGGGCCGAGGCCGGCGAATATCCGGGATTCCCCGAGCGCGTCGGGGTCCGGGGAAAGATCGGCTACGCGGTGGAATGCGTCACCGAGGCGGTCGGGGCACTCGTTCTCGCGCACGGATCGAGCGGGTTCGCCGAGTCGAGCCTGGTGCAGCGATTCTGGCGCGACCAGACCACGGCGGCGAGCCACGCGCACACTTTGCCGGCGACCGGGCTCGACGCTTACGGAAAAATCCTGCTCGGCCTCGAAAAGGAAGCCAGGGTCGTGCTTCCGGTCATTTGAGACCGGCACGGGAAGACGCAAAGATCGATCACGGAAAGGCGGACCGATGTCCGAAGAACGCATCACCAGGGTCAAAGCGCCGAAGATCCCGGGAATCTCCGACAGCGTCCGGGTGGCGGCCGGTGATCTGGTCTTCATCTCGGGGGCGGTCGGGTTCCCCGAAGGCGGCGGGGCTCCCGAGAGCTTCGAGGAAGGCGTCGAGCTGGTCCTGAAGGAGCTGGACCGCGCTTTGACGGCCGCCGGTGTCACGTTCGACGATCTCGTGCGGATCAACGTGTACGTGACCGATCTCGACGCGGACAAGCTGCGCACGTTCCGGGAAGTCCGGGACCGGTGGGTCGATCCCGGCCACGTCCCCGCGAGCACGTTCATCGGTGTCGCCCGGCTTTTCGACGACCGGATCAGCATCGAGATCGACGCCATCGCCGCCGGCTGAGCAGCGTTCGGGCGGAAGGCGAATCCGCCCGCGTCGCCGGTCCACGACACCGTGGTCCGAGATTCGTGATGGGAAAGGGGAAAACGTGCGCTCGGTGCGCGTCGCGCTGCTCGTGCTGGCACTGGGGGCGTTTTCCCTCGGTACGGGCGAGTTCAGCATTCTGGGTCTGCTTCCGCAGGTCGCCGACGATCTGCGGGTGTCGATCCCCGAAGCCGGCCACCTCGTCTCGGCGTACGCGATCGGCGTCGTCGTCGGGGCGCCGCTGCTCATCGCCGCCGCGACCCGGCTGCCCCGGCGGCGGGCCCTCATCGTCATGATCGCGCTCTACGGCGCCGCGTACCTGTTCACCGCGATCGTGCCGGGTTACCCGCTCGTGCTGCTGGGGAGATTCCTGTCCGGGCTGCCGCACGGGGCCTACTTCGGCATCGCGGCCATCGTCGCCGGCTCGCTCGCGCAGCCGGACCGGAGGGCCCGGGCGATGGCCACGATGTTCGCCGGCCTGACGGTGGCCAACATCTTCGGCGTCCCGCTCTCCACCCTGCTCGGGCAGCTGCTCGGCTGGCGGTGGACGCTCGCGGTGGTCGGCGTGATCAGCCTGGCCTCGGCGTTCGCGATCCGGTTCGTGGTCCCGGATCTTCGTCCCGAGGGCGGCCGGCCCCGGCTGGCCGACGAATTCCGCGCTCTCGCACGGCGCCCGGTCTGGCTGACCCTGCTCATCGTCGTCCTCGGCGGGGCGACGCTCTTCGCCAGCTACAGCTACATCGCCCCGATGCTCACCGACGTCGCGGGTTATCCCGCCGCCGCGGTCACGCTTTTGCTCGCGATGTTCGGCGTCGGGATGACGGCTGGCAACGCGATCGGCGCGCGCCTGGCCGACCTCAACCCGATGCGGACGATCCGGGGCGCCTTGGTCGCCGACATCGTGATCGCGCTGGCTCTGGTGCCGGCGATGCACCACCCGGTCAGCGCCGCGATCGTGCTCTTTCTCTTCGCCGTCACCACGTTCTCCCTGGTTCCCTCGGCCCAGTTGCGCATCATCGACGGCGCGGCCGGCGCTCCGCACCTGGCCGCCGGCTCGATGCACGCCGGGTTCAACCTGGCCAACGCCCTGGGCGCCTGGCTCGGCGGCCTGGCGATCAGCCTGGGCTTCGGACTGACCGCTCCCAACGTCGTCGCCGCCGGCCTCGCGCTCCTCGGGCTCGGCGTCGCCACGATCTCGGTGCTGGTCGAGAAACGCAGCCCGGTTCCCGCCTAGGCCCACCCGGTCCCGATGCCGGGACCGGCACCCGCAACGGGCGTCAAGGCCGACGCCCGCCCCGAAGAGAGGAAATGCGATGACTGACGTCGTCACGCCCACCGCCGCCGACTCCGGTTCGTCGGCGACGGAACAGTTCCAGCAGCGAGACCGCGCCCGCGGTTCGGCCACGCCGGCCGACACGGCCCGGGTGGACGCCATGGCGACCGAAGCGCTGGAGGCGCTGCGCGCGGTGATCCGGAAGTACCAGCTCACCTACGCCGAGTACCACGCGGTCAAGGCGTGGCTGATCAAGCTCGGCGAGGACGGCGAATGGCCGCTGTTCCTCGACGTGTTCATCGAACACGAGGTGGAGAAGATCGCGACCGAGGGCCGGGAGGGCTCCGTCGGCAGCATCGAAGGCCCGTACTACGTCGAAAACGCGCCCGAACTCGGTTCGGCCGGCACCCCGCCGATGCGCGAGGGCGAGCCCGGCACGCCGCTGCACTTCTTCGGTCAGGTCCGCACCGTGGCCGGGGAACCGGTCCAGGGCGCCGTGGTGGACTTCTGGCAGGCCGACGCCGACGGCCTGTACTCGCACTTCGCGCCCGGTATCCCCGAATGGAACCTGCGGGCCCGCTTCACCACCGACGCCGAGGGCAACTTCGCCATCGACACGGTCCACCCGTCGCCCTACGAGATCCCGATCGACGGCGCCACGGGCATCCTGCTCGCCGCGGCGGGATGGCACGCCTGGCGTCCCGAGCACCTGCACATCCGGGTGTCGGCCGAGGGCTACCACACGATCACCACCCAGCTGTACTTCGAGGGCAGTGACCACGTCGAAGACGACATCGCCATGGCGGTCAAGGACGAGCTGATCCTCGCACCGACCGCGACCGACGACGGCCGCGGCGAGCAGGTCCGGTACGACTTCGTGCTCGACCCGGCCTGAGCCCCCTCACCTTGCTCGGCCGAAGGCGGCTGCGCGCTCGGCTCACTGGTCCAGATACGTCCTGATCACCGAGAACCGCAGGTAATCGTCATTCACGTGCACCACCGTCACGGCCACCGGGAGCTCGTCGGCACGGATGTGGGTGTGGCGCAGGCGCAGCACGGGACGCGTGCGGGGGAGGCCCAGCGCCGTGGCGATCGCGGCGGGTGGCAGGACGGGGCGGATCTCGGCGACGGAGTAGCAGACCGGTGTGCCGGTGTCGGTTTCGACGAACTCGAAGGTGGAGCGGCGCGGGTCGCTGTCCTCCGGGTGTTCGCCGAGCAAGGTGGCGGGGACGTGGTCGACGCTGTGGACCGCGGGCTTCCCGTCGGCGTCGAAGACGCGTTCGATCCGGAGCGCGCGCTCGCCGGCGGGGAGCTCGAGGGACGTGGCGAGCTCCTCGTCGAGGGCGATGAGGTGCTGGTCGAGCGTGCGGACGGCGGGGCGGTAGCCGGCCTGGGTGAGCAGGTCGACGAACGGGCTGGCCTCGGCGAGGTTGGCGGCGAGGCCGATCGTGTGGCGGTTGATGAAGGTGCCGCTGCCGTGCAGGCGCCGGATGCGGCCTTCCTTCTGCAGCGACTGCAGCACCGAGCGCAGCGTCGCGCGGCTGACGCCGAGCGCGGTGCTCAGCTCCTCCTCCGACGGCAGGCGGTAGCGGCCCTCGGCGGCGTAGCGCGTGATCGCCTCGCGCATCCGCTCCTTGGCCTGCCGGTAGGAGTCCGCGGCGACCGTCTGGATGGAGACGGGTGTCAGCTCCGGCTCACGCATGACCATCGGTTGTCCTCCCCGGGGCGGCCTCACGGCCCGTCGTACGGCAACGCTGCCGACACGCACAGTCGATCGGCACCCTCCGAGCGTAATGACCTCACGCCGCGTCCTGAACCCACCCTGGGCCAGGCAGACGGGTGATCACGAGCTGTCACGACGCGCGCCACCGAGGTTCCCACTCCTCCAGCTGCTCCAGCGTCTCCTGCTCGCTCCAGTCGGTCAGCCCGGCGAAGCGCGCCCAGTTCCCGCCCACCATGTTCGCCACGTCCAGGCGCGAGATCGGCGCGCCGGGGTCGGCGACGTCGTTGACGAGCGTGAGCTTCGGCAGCAGGACGGCCGGTTTGCCGCCGCCGGGGTAGTCGGTGCCCCAGCAGATCCGCGACAGCGGGCAGCCCAGCTGCTGCGCGCGCAGGAGGAATTCGTAGAGCTGGCGCTGCGTGGACTTCGTGGCGAACATGCTGATGTCGAGGTAGGTGTTGTCGTGGCGGGCCACCATGGCCAGGCACTCGTCGACCCACGGGAACCCGGCGTGGCACACCAGCAGCGGCAGGTCGGGGAAGTGGCGGGCGACCTCGTCGAGCGCGCCGGGCCGGCCGTAGTCCAGCACGGTGTCCTTGGCCGAAGACGTTCCCATGTGGACCATCACGCCGATGCCGAGCTCGACCGCGCGCTCGTAGATCGGGAAGGCGAGGTCGCGGTCGGCGGGCGCGTAGTGGTCGTACATGGGGTAGAGCTTCAGCCCTTGCAGGCCCAGCTCGCCGACGGCGCGGGTCAGCTCGTCGCGGGCCCACTCGACCCCGCGGAACTTCGGGTTCACGGCGCTCATGCCGATCAGCTCGGGGTGGCGCCGGGTGAGCGAGGCGATGTAGTCGTTGCTCTTGGCCACTTCCAGCGGACCGTCCACATCGGTCACGCGGCCGAGGTCGATGGTGCCGCGTTCCCCGTAGGCGGTGTAGGTCGAGGGCGCGACGGCCAGCACGGTCGCGAGGTCCACCCCCGCGCTCACGTGGTCGTCGACGAGCGTGCCCGGGTCGATGGGGTCCAGGTCGCCCTCCAGCCCGGCCCAGTCCTCGTCCGTGGCCGGCCGGTACGCGGGCAGCCGGCCCGCCCGCCGGTGCCCGGGCGCGCGCATCTCGCGCACGAACCGGTCGTGGCCGGGCGGCAGGGCGGTGGCCAGTACGTGGTTGTGGCAGTCGATGATCACTCGTCGAACTCCTCGGCCAGGCTTCGCCAGATCGCCCGCTGCAGGCGCTGGAACTCGGGTTCGAACCGGACTTCCTGGAAGTGCCGCGGCCGGTCCAGGGAGATGCGGAACTCCTCCTTGATCGTGCCGGGACCGCGGCTCATCACGAGCACGCGGTCGGCCATCGCCACGGCCTCCTCGACGTCGTGGGTCACGAAGACCACGCTCTTGCCGAGGTTCTCCCAGATGGAGAGGAACTCGCCGCCGAGGCGGATCCGCATCTGCGCGTCCAGCGGCCCGAACGGTTCGTCCATCAGGTAGACGTCCGGGTCGTACGCCAGCGCGCGGGCGATGCCGACGCGCTTGCGCATGCCGCCGGAGAGCTGGTTGGGGTAGCTCTGCTCGAACGACGTGAGCCCGACCAGCTCGACCAGCCGGCGCACCTCGGCGCGTTGCTCTTCGGCGGGGACTCCCTTGATCGCCAAGGGAAAGCGGATGTTGTCCGCGACCGTGCGCCACGGGAACAGCGCGTCGGACTGGAAAACCAGCCCCACGCCTTCCGGCACGCCTTCGGGCACCGGCGCGCCGTCGAGCCGGATCTCGCCGGTGGTCGTGGGCAGCAGGCCCGCGATCAGCTTGAGCAGCGTGGACTTCCCGCAGCCGCTGGGCCCGACGAGCGCCACGAACTCGCCGGGCGCGAGGTCGAGGGTCAGGTCCTCGAGCGCGACGAACCGGCCCTTGGGGGTGCGGTAGCCGAGCCCGACCCCGCGCAGGCTGAGCTTCGGCGTGGCCGCGGTGGACTCGACTGAGGACGTCAGCGTTTCGGTCATCGTGGTCCTCCCGGCTACTTCGCGGGCAACAGGCTGTAGTCGAAGATGTCCTGAGTGGACGGAACCGGGTCGGTGAGGAAGCCGGTGCGCACCAACAGGTCCGTCGAGGACTTCACGACCGCGTCCTGGGCCTTGAGGCCGTCGGGCACGCTCTTGATGGCCTCGGTGACGATGGTCTTGAGGTCGGCGTCGCTGATCTTGTAGCCCTGCTTCTTCATCCACGTCGTGGCCTGGTCCGGGTTGGCCTTGGCCTGGGTGGACGCCTCGTCCATCGCGGCGAGGAAGGTCTTCATGAGGTCCTGGTGCCCGGAAACCCAGTCCTGGTCGGCCATCGCGACGATGTCGACGTAGTGGTAGTCCGGTTCCTGCCACAGGACCTTGAACTTCCCGGTCCGCAGCAGCTGCAGCGTGTCGGGCTGGCTCGTCATCCCGGCCACGACCTGGCCGCCGTTGAGCTCGGCCTGCATCGTCGCGCCCGCCCCGCCGCTGACGACGGTCAGGTCCTTCTTCGGGTTCAGCCCCGCGTCCAGTGCCGCCTTCTGCATCTCGGTGTCCGACAACGTGCCCGGCGCGGTGACGGCCACCTTCTTGCCGGCGAGGTCTTTGACCGAGGCGATGTCGTTGCGGGCGACCATGAGGTAGGAGAAGCGGTCGTTGGCCACGCCGTAGGCGCGCATCTTCACGCCCTTCTTCTGCGCCAGCACCACGTGGCCGATGTCGCCCATGAACACGTCGGCGCTGCCGCCGATGAGGGCGTTGGTGGCGGTGGAACCGCTGGTGACGCACATGGGCTTGATCGTGATGCCCTTCTGCGCCGCGATCCCGCTGTTCTGCGCGAGCTCGGCGGCGATGGGCGCCAGGCCGCTGCAGAACAGCTCGACCCGGATCGTCTTGGTGTCGCCGCCACTGCCGGCCGACGAGCTGCCGCACGCGGTGGCGGTCGCGGCCAGGGCGAGCGCGGCCACGGTGGCCGTGATGCGGGAGAGCTTGGTCATCGGTGGTGTCCTCATCTGTGACGTTTTCGGAGGGGACCTCAGCGGGTGGCGCGGTGACGCAGGACCCGTCGCTCGACGAGCGCGACGAGCTGTTCGGCGAGCATGGCGATCACCGTGATGATCACCAGGCCCGCGAAGACTCCGGTGGTGTCGAGCACGTTGGCGGCGTAACCCATGTAGTAGCCCAGGCCCTGGCTCGCGCCGACGAGCTCGGCGATCACCGCGCCGATCAGCGCCAGCGCGATCGACAGCCGCAGGCTGGTCAGGATCCAGGGCGCGATCGAGGGGAGGATGGCCCAGCGCAGCCGGGCCGTCCACGGCGCGCGGAAGCTGCGCGTCATCTCGATCAGGTCGGGCTCGATGCCGCGCATGCCCTGGTAGGTGTTGTAGAAGGCGACGAACACGACCATGGTCACGACCATGAAGATCTTGGATTCCAGGCCGATCCCGAACCACACGATGAACAACGGGGCGAGCGCCACGCGCGGCAGGCTGTAGAGCGCCATGATGTACGGGTAGAACCAGCGTCCGACGGTTTTCGACGGCGCGATCAGCACGCCCAGCGCCACGCCGATCACCATGCCGATCGCCAGCCCGGCGAAGGTCTCCGCCAGCGTGGTCCCCAGGTCCGGCCAGAGCGTGCCCCCGGTGACCAGCTCGACGATGCGCTGGACGATCAGCCACGGACTGCTCACCGTGAACGCCCCGAACACCTGCCCGGCCAGCTGCCACAGCACGACGATCAGCACGCCGACGCCCCACTGCCCGCCGCGGACCACCCACCGGTGGCGCCGGTCGGCCCGCCGGTCGCGGTCGTCCTGGGAGTCCGCCGGTCCGTCACGCTCGGTTCGGCCGGCCGAGCCGCCGACACGGTTCGCCACCATCCGCTGCCTCCTCAGACGTCAGACGTCTGACGGACCATAGGAGCCGGTCCGGGCGGGCACAAGGGTTCTCAGGGGGTGGGACCAGGGCTTGCTTTTGTTCGGTCGTGTGCCGGCGGAGACGATTGTCCACTGTAGACATTCGGTGGCCTGACGGGGCCTCCCTTGCCGAACCCGGACTTGCCTTCTTCGAATTTCTCTGACTATGGTCAGAGAATGGAGGAGCAGATCGGGGCCGTCCGGCGGTTCAACCGCGTCGTCACCCAGCGGGTGGGTGCGCTGGAGGACGCGTACTTGTCGCGGGAGCGCTCGCTCGGGCTGTCGCGGCTGTTGTGGGAGATCGGGCCGGACGGGTCGGAAATCCGGGTGCTGCGCGCCCGGCTGGGGCTGGACTCCGGGTACGTCAGCCGTCAGCTGCGGCTGCTGGAGTCGCAGGGTCTGGTGACCACGGATCCCGGCGACCGCGACGGGCGGGTGCGCACCGCCAAGCTCACCGCCGCCGGTCTGGCCGAGCGCGAGCTGCTCGACCACGCGTCGGACGAGCTGGCCGAGTCGATGCTGGCTCCGCTGACCGTCGCGCAGCGCGAACGTCTGGTGCGCGCCATGGCCGACGTCGAGCACCTCGTCACGGCCTCGCTCGTCCGCATTGAGATCACCGACCCGCGTAGCCCCGACGCCCGCTACTGCCTGCGGTCCTACTTCACCGAGCTCGGCGACCGCTTCGACGCGGGCTTCGACCCGGCGCGGAGCATCTCGGCCAGTGACGACGAGATGACCCTGCCCTCGGGCCTGCTGCTCGTCGCGGCCCTGCAGGGCTCCCCGGTGGGCTGCGGCGCCCTCAAGCTCCACGCCGGCACCGGGGTCGCCGAGATCAAACGCATGTGGGTCTCCCCGACGGTCCGGGGCCTCGGCCTGGGCCGCCGGCTGCTCGACTCCCTGGCGCAGGAGGCCTCCTCCCGGGGCACGCACACGCTGCGGCTGGAGACGAACAAGGCCCTCGTCGAAGCACGGCGCCTCTACGAAACCGCGGGCTTCGCCGAAGTCGCCGCGTTCAACGACGAGTCCTACGCCCACCACTGGTTCGAACGAGACCTCCGGCAGGACTGAGGGCGCCCCAACACTTCCGGCGGTTACGGCGAACGCGGTGCTGGCCCGGGGGCGGGTTTCGGCGGCCGGCGAACGTCGACAAAGCGGCAAAGCCGGGTGCGGCTGGTTGAGACCTGCTTGCCGGGGGTTGAATCCGGGCTTCCCGAGCGGGGCCGGGCAGGTGGTGCGGAGTGGAAGACGTGGGGGTCGAACCCACCGCGGCGATCTTGCAAGGATCGTCTGCGCTCCGGCGCGTCTCCCGGGGAGCTCCCCTGCCAGGACTCGAACCTGGTACCTCCCGAGTAACAGTCGGGTGCGCAGCCTGGTGCGCCTCAGGGGAAAGGGTGGGCCGCCAGGGAGTCGAACCCTGAACCCGCCGAGTAAAAGTCGGCTGCTCTGCGCGGTTGAGCTAGCGGCCCTCGTACCGCGGGTCGCTCGGACCCGCGGCGCGAAGTGGATCGCCGGGGAGTCGAACCCCGAACCCGCCGAGTAAGAGTCGGCTGCTCTGCCGTTGAGCCAGCGATCCGGAAGCGGGGAGTAAGCCCCTACGAGGCTGATCCCCTTGCGCGGCACCGGGTGCCGTGCGAGTCGTCACGAGCCTCTTCCGGGACTCGAACCCGGTCCTTCCGTTTACGAGACGGGTGCTCTGCCTGGTGAGCTGAAGAGGCGAACTGCTGCTGCGAGCGGCCGGAGGGCATCGAACCCTCTGCTTCGGTTTGGAAGACCGACGTGTCCGCCGAGTTCACCACGACCGCGCGACGCCGCGGGCAAGCGGCGTGAAAGGTGTTTCTCCGTTGTGAAAGTCTCAAAGAACACGCCACCGAAAAAATGGGGGCGCGAAGCACCGGTGGAAGCAGTCGAACCTTCGGCGAACGGTTTTGGAGACCGCCGCGCTCTCTCCGGAAGCTCACCGGTAAATCGATCGCGCGAAACAGAGAAAGCCGCCCGGATCGGTTTCCCGACGGGCGGCTCCCTCGACCTGACGAAGTGTCACATCAGGGTGGGGAGCCGACGGTGATGCCGTTGGCAGTCCAGGGTTTCCGGCCGGACGAGCACACGGCGACGATCGCGGCGGCCGGCTTCCGGCGCTGCGTCCCTCGCTCTCGCGTGTTCGTCATGACTGCCCCTTTGTTCGCTGGTGTGGACTCATCCTCTCCGGCGCGCCCGCGGACGTCAACCGGGTTTTCCGCCGACGGCGCCGCGGCCATAAACGCTTGTGATTATCCGAAATCGAGCCGGGCGATTTCCGCGGAGATCCGCTGCGCCTCGGCGACGAGGTGGCCGATGAGGAGCTGGGCGCTCTTCGACGGGGTGCGGCCGGCGAGCGTGGTGATGCCGATGGCGCGGGGCACGGTCTCCAGCCGGATCGGCAGGTAGCCGAGGGCGTCGTCGTCGGCGCCGATGAGCAGGGGCAGCGGCGTGATCGCGTCGGTGTGCAGCAGGATCGAGCGCATGGTCAGGATCGTCGAGCACTCGATGACGTTGCGGGGCAAGGGAACCTCGTGGCGGGCGAACAGCTCGTCGAGCTCGTCGCGCAGCGCGGTGGGCCGGCCCGGCAGGATCCAGGGGAACTCCTGCAACTGCGCCAGGGAACACAGTCCGGAGGCGATGGCCGGGTGGTCGCGGCGCGCGACGAGGCCCACGGGTTCCTCGTACAGCGGCGCGTGGTGAAACCGGCTCGCGGTGCCGGCGGGCGGGCGGCCGACGAGGAGGTCGACCTCGCCGTGGGCGAGCCGGACGTCGAGATCGGCTCCCAGGCCTTCGACCACGGTCGCCGTGAGGGTCGGGAGCTCGGCCTTGAGCCGGACGAGCGCCGAGGGGAGCAGCACGTACGCGCCGGCGAGGTTGGTGCCGACGCGCACGGGCTCCGCGCCGTCGCGCAGCAGCCCGTCGATGCGGTCCTGCGCGGAGGCCATGGTGCTCACCACCGCCCGTGCGTGGTCGAGCAGGATCTCGCCGAACGCGGTGGGCCGCACCCCGCGCGGCCCGCGCACGAACAGCTCCACCCCGACGATCGACTCCGTCTCGCGCAGCGCCCGGGACACCGCCGGCTGCGTCACGTGCAGATCCTTGGCGGCGCCGAGCAGGGAGCCGTTCTCGGCGATCGCGATCACCAGCACCAGGTGCCGGATCTTGAGGCGGCCGTCGAGGAAACGCTGCTGGTCCACTGCCCTCACCCTTTCTTCCGGCGAGGTATAGCAGATCGGCCCCGGTATAACCAGACAGGCATAACCAGGCCGGGATAGGCATTGGTGCGCCGACGTCCGCGCGCACACGATGAATTCATGTCTTCTTCGCCTGAGACCACCGGATCCGTTTCCGCGCTGGTCGGCGCCCTCGCTCGCGGTGACGCGTCGATCGTCGAGCTCACCGCGTCGCTCTCGTCCGCCACCCCCGTGCTCGACCTGCCCCCGGACATGGCGCCGATTCCCCGATTCCGACTGGAGGAGCTGGCGAAGTACGACGAGCGCGGCCGCACGTCGTACCAGAACGGCATCCACACCGGCGAGCACGTCGGCACCCACTTCGACGCGCCGCGCCACTGGGTCACCGGGGCCGATCTGGAGGACGTCGCGTCCGTGCCGCCGGCCCGCCTGATCGCGCCGGCCGTCGTGATCGACAAGTCGCGCGAGGCCGCCGCCGACCCGGACTACCTGCTGCGCCGCGACGACGTCGAGCAATGGCAGCGCGAACACGGCCCGCTGCCGCAGGGCTTGCTGCTGTTGCGCACCGGCTGGGCCGCGCGCTCCCACGACCAGGAGCTGTTCCTCAACGCCGCCGACGACGGGCCGCACACCCCCGGCGTCGATCCTGAGTGCGCACGCTGGCTGGCGCGGGAGACCCCGATCCTCGGGTTCGGCGTCGAGACCGTCGGCACCGACGCCGGGCAGGCATTCGGCTTCGATCCCGAGTTCCCCGTGCACTCGTACCTGCTCGGCGCCGGCAAGTACGGCATCACCCAGCTGCAGAACCTGCACCTGCTGCCGCCGACGGGCACGTTGCTGATCGTGGCGCCGCTGCGGATCGTCGGCGGTTCCGGGAGCCCGGCCCGCGTGCTGGCGATCGTCGAGAACGGAGCGAACTGACCATGCTGGTGCACGAGGCCATCGGCCGGTACCTGACCGAGCACGGCGTGCGCGCCGCGTTCGGCGTGGTCGGCAGCGGCAACTTCCACTTCACCCAGGCACTCGTGGCCGGGGGAGCGCGGTTCGTGGCGGCGCGCCACGAAGGCGGCGCGGCGACGATGGCCGACGCCTACGCGCGCATGTCGGGCGAGGTCGCGGTGCTGTCGCTGCACCAGGGCTGCGGCTACACCAACGCGCTCACCGGGATCACCGAGGCAGCCAAGAGCCGGACCCCGCTGCTGGTGCTGACGGCCGAAGCCGGCGACCCCGCGTCCAACTTCTTCATCGACCAGCCCGGGCTCGCCGCCGGGGTCGGCGCCGTGCCGCTGCGGGTGGGCTCGGCGCGCACGGCCCTGCGGGACGTGGCCCGCGCGTTGGCGATCTGCGCGCAGCAGCGGCGGACCGTGGTGCTCAACGTCCCGATCGACGTCCAGGAGCCGGAGCTGCCGGAGCAGCAGCACGGGACGGTCCCGGCCGAGGTCGCGGCGCCGCAGCCCGCGCCCGAGCCGTTGGCGGAGTTCGTCCGGCTGCTGAGCGAGGCGTCGCGGCCGGTGTTCATCGTCGGCCGCGGCGGCCGTTCGCCCGGGGCGGGCGAGGCGATCCGGGAGCTGGGGAACCAGGCGGGGGCGCTGCTGGCCACCTCGGCGGTGAGCCGCGGGCTGTTCCACGACGACCCGTGGAGCATCGACGTCTCGGGCGGCTTTGCCTCCCCGCTGACGGTCGAACTGGTGTCGCGGGCCGACCTGGTCGTGGCGTTCGGGTGCGCGCTGAACATGTGGACGACGCGGCACGGCGCGCTGATCGGGGCCGACGCCCGCGTTGTTCAGGTCGACCTGGACCCGGCGGCGATCGGCCGGCACCGCGCCGTCGACCTCGGGTTGTGGGGCGGCGTCGCGGAAACCGCCCGCGCGGCCACGGCCCTGCTCCGCTCCGGCGGTGCGGAGCCGAAGACGGGCTACCGGCGCACGGAGCTCGGCGAGCGCCTCCGCACGGGGCTGCGCTGGAACCAGCTCCCGTTCGACGACGCGTCCACCGAGGACCGCATCGACCCGCGGACGCTGTCGGCGCGGCTCAACGAGCTGCTGCCGGCCGAGCGGACGGTGTCGGTCGACTCCGGCAACTTCCTCGGCTACCCGAGCATGTACCTCGACGTGCCGGACGAGTACGGGTTCTGCTTCACCCAGGCGTTCCAGTCGGTCGGGCTCGGGCTGGCGAGTGCGATCGGCACCGCGCTGGCGCAGCCGGACCGCGTGCCCGTCGCGGCGCTGGGCGACGGCGGGTTCCTGATGGGGATCTCCGAGCTGGAAACGGCCGTGCGCCTGGGACTTCCGCTGCTGGTCGTCGTCTACAACGACGCGATGTACGGCGCGGAAGTGCACCACTTCGGCGCCGGGACCGCGGGACTGGACAACGTCACCTTCCCCGACGGCGACCTCGCCGCGCTGGCCCGGGGCCACGGCTGCGCGGGCCTGACCGTGCGCTCGGCCGACGACCTCGCCGCGGTCAAGGACTGGCTTTCGTCTTCGCCGCGGCGGCCGTTGGTCCTCGACGCCAAGATCACGTCCGACGGCGGGGCCTGGTGGCTGCACGAAGCCTTCGGTCACTGAGCGCAGCGGCGGCCCTTTTTCGCTGACACCATCGTGTTCGCACCAGGGCCGCCGCTTGCACCGAGTACGTACCATCTCGAACCGGGGCGGCACCGAGGCCGGCCTGCGAGAGGAGCACGCGATGACCGGTCTCGACTGGCAGGAGGTGGCGCGGTTCGGCGAGCTCGCCTGCGGCTCGCTGCGCGCGGCCACCGTGCAGCAGCGGACCCTGCCGGAGCTGGTCCGCGTCCTGCGCTGCGACTCGGGCGCGATCCACCAGCTCGACCGCCGCTGCCGGGGCCGGGTGGCGTCCTTGACGGGCGCGCCGGTGAAGATGCTCCTCGAGTTCGCGCCCATCTCCGGGCCGGCGAACCCGTACTTCAAGCGCTCGACCACGTCCCGGTTCCCGGTCCACGACGCGGTCCTGTACGGCCGCCGCACCGACCACCTGCGCTCGCCGGTGGGCCGGCTCCTCGCCGACTACGGGTTCGAGCACTGCCTCTACGCGTTGCTCGTCGCCGAGGGCCGGCCCGTCGGCACCGCGACCTTCGCCCGCCGGACCGGCCGTCCGGCGTTCACCACCCGGGAGCAGGAGATGGCCCACCGGCTGTCGAAGTTCCTGGGGATCGGCCTGGCCAACGCCGCGGCCTACGAGCGGCGCGCACCCGCGGCGCCGCTCGAGGGACCCGTCGCGACGAACCTCGACATCGACACGATCGACCTGTCCGAGCCCTCCGGGGCACCCCAGGCCGGCACCGCGCCGTCCGCGGGCGCCGACGGGGGACTGACCGAGCGGGAGCGCCAGGTGCTCGCGCTGGCCACGAGCGGGCTGAGCAACGCGGAGATCGCCGCCGAGCTCGGGATCGCGCTCAACACCGTCAAGCAGCACATGAAGCACAGCTTCCACAAACTCGGCGTGCGCTCGCGGCTCGAAGCCCTGCGGTACCTGCAGGAGCACAACCTCGTGACGCCCTGATCCGAAGCCGCCGGGATCGCCTGTGCGGCAAGCGATCCCGGCGGTCGCTCAGGCATTTTCTCCGGCGGCATCGTCTTGGCGTTCGGGATGTTCGCCTCGATCAGGTCCGCGACCGCGACGTCGTCGCCTCGCGTCACGATGTAGTGGACGTAGGCCTCGGCTTCGGCGGTGGTGTCCTTTTGCACGACGTACGCGAAAAGCCAGATCTGGATCTCTTTGCTGAATTTATTGCGCGCCTCTTCACGGTATTCCGCGGCGAACTGGCGCCCGCGCGGCGAGCCACCGGAGATGACCTGATCGACAGTTTCTGCGGGCGAACACCGGCCGGGCCATGACCCCTGGGTGTTATTGTGACGGATTCTCGCTCCGCGCTAAGGTGATCGTCACTCCGCGCCAAGACGCGGCCCGTGACAAGAGCTGTCGCGGGGCTGTACGGGCCACAAGATCTCGTACCAGCTGCAGGAAGTTCGTCAGCGTCGGCGTTGCCGTGACGAAGCCCGAGGCCTTCGGGGCCGAACGGAGCAGCTATGAAAACCACCATTGTCGTTGGAAATCCGAAGCCCGCTTCGCGCACGAGGCAGGTCGCCGAAGCCTTGCTCGACCGGCTGGTGAAGGACGACGCGGACCGCCAGGTCATCGACCTGGCCGACTGTTCCGCCGAGATCTTCACGTGGCCCTCGGACGTGATGTCGGCGTTGAACGAGCGCGTCGCCGGCAGCGATCTCGTGGTGATCGCGAGCCCGACCTACAAGGCCACCTACACCGGCTTGGTCAAGGCGTTCCTGGACCGCTACGCGGCGGGCGCGCTGACCGGGGTGACGGCGATCCCCGTGATGACCGGGGGCAGCCCCGCCCACGCGATGGGCGTCGACAGCCACCTCGCGCCGCTGCTGACCGAGCTCGGCGCCGTGGTCCCGGGCGCCGGGTGGTACTTCGAGACGTCCTCGATGGCCTCGCTGGACACCCTCGCCGAAGAGGCGGCCGCGCGCTACGCCCGCACGATCGGGCAGCTCGCCCGCCTGGCCGAGGGGGTGCGGATCCCGTGACGCGGCAGTTGACGAGCTTCGACGACTCCCGTGCGTACCGCGACGCCGTGGGGCGCTACGCCTCCGGCGTCGTGGTGGTCGGCGCTAGCGCGGACGACGGGCAGCGCGTCGGGTTCACCTGCCAGTCGTTCCACAGCGTTTCGCTGGACCCGCCGCTGATCCTGATCGGCGTCGCCCGGACTTCGAGCACCTATCCGCTCATCCGGGACCTCGGCCGGTTCGCCGTGTCCGTGCTGGGCCACGGCCACCGGGAGGTCGCTTCCGCGTTCGCGCGCAAGGGCGTCGACCGGTGGAGCGGGGTCGCGCACACCGAAACCGCGGCCGGGAACCCTGTCCTCTCCGAAAGTCTCGTGTGGCTCGACTGCGAGATCGACGCCGAGCACGACGCGGGCGACCACCACCTCGTCGTCGGCCGGGTCCTGGAGATGAGCTCGCCGGACGCGCAGGACGGCGCCGAGCCGCTGCTGTTCTACCGCGGTGGTTTCCACCGCATCGCCCCGGCGCCCGCCGCCGGCTGAGCGACCCGGGTCCCGCCGGACCCCACGAAGGAAGAACGACGATGGCACAGCAGCTTTCAGCAGACCGCCGGTCCGGCGCGGTGAGCGTCGAGCAGGCCGCCGCCGCGATCGCGGCCGGGCAGCCGGTGGTGGTGACCGGCACGCACGGCGACCTCGTGTTCGCCGCGCAGGACGCGACACCGCACCTGGTGTCCTTGTCCGTCCGGTACACCGACGGGTTCGTCTGCGTCGCCCTGCCGGACGAGGACTGCGACCGCCTCGGGCTCCCGTTGATGTACCCCGGGGCGCCGGCGTGCGGAGGGGAAGCCTTCGCCGTCACGGTCGACGCCCGCACCGGCGGAACGACCGGCATCTCCGCGGCCGACCGGGCCCGCACCATCCGGCTGCTGGCCGATCCCGCCGCCACTCCGGCCGACTTCACCCGGCCCGGCCACGTCGTGCCCATCCGCACGGCCCGCGAAAACACCCCCCACCGCGCCGGCCGCGGCGAGGCCGCCCTCGACCTGGTGCGGCTCGCGGGCAAGCACGAAGCCGCGGTGCTCAGCGGCATCGTGTCGCAACGCGAGTCGGGCGACCTGGCGGGCCCGGAGGAACTGGCTTCGTTCGCCGCCGACCACGGCCTGCTCGTCGTGGCGGCGGCCGACGTCCTGGCCCCCAGATCGGCTGCTCACCCCGCGTGCCCCGAGTGCGGGCACGCGGGGTGAGCAGCCGTCGGCGCCGTCAAGTGGTTGCGGCGCCGACCATCTCGGTGCGGCGCGGCTCGGCAGCGAGCCGCCGCAGCGACACGACGTGCAGCGCCACGGCGAGGGGCACGGCCGCCGTCGGGATCAGCGCCAGCGGCAGCGCCCCTGACGCCCCGGCCGGCTCACCGAGGACGAACCCGCTCACCAGGCGCAGTGCCAACGCGAAGGTGAGGTCGGCGATGCCCAGCACGTTGAACCAGAACGCCCACCGGTGGCCGGTGCCGCGCGCCAGTGCACGCGCCACCCACGGCGCGGCCAGGCCGATCGCCAGATCACCGAGGCCGGGTGGCAGCGCGGCCAGTGGCGACAGGTTGCCGGTGAACATCAGGATCAGGAACAGGACGCCGATCACGCGGACGGTCTGCGGCCACGCCAGCCGGGCGGCCGTGCCGGGCGCCGCCAGCACCTTCGCCACGATCGGAATCCGGGTGCCCGCCAGCACCGCCACCAGCAGCGCGACGACGAGGACCGGTGCCAGCGGGCCGGACGCGAACGCGCCGTAGTACGCGAGCAGCACGCACGCGGCCAGCCAGCCGAGCAGCACCACCGTCGTCCAGCCGGCCACCTTCCCCGACGTCGGGCGGTCCAGCCCGGCCGCCCGCCCCGCCCGGTACAGGCTGACGCCGGTCAAGGCCCGGATGCCGATCGTGCCGATGAGCACGAGTGTCCACAGGAGAATCGCGAGGGTGGACATTCACGTTTTTCCTTCCACATCAGCGGTTTCCAGTCGCAGATCGGCGACGTCGAGGAGGATGACGGTGGAGTGGTGGTCGGCCACGCCGTCGGTGTCGCGGCGCAGGACGCGGCGGCGGGTCGGGACGGGCAGCCCGCCGAAGTCGCGGTGTTCGCTCGTGTAGTGGGCGGTGAGGGGCTTGCCCGTGACCTCGGGCGAGTAGTCCACGCGGCGCTGGAGCCCGGTGCCGGCGTCGAAGTAGTAGGTCTGGACCGGAGAGTGGGTCGCCAGCCGGGAGGGGAAAGCCGCCTCCAGCCGGCGCCAGGTCTCGCCGTCTTCGTGCCACGGCTCGATTTCGCGGGTCGTGACACCGGGCAGGGTGAGCAGGAACGGTTCGAGCAGGTAGGTCCAGCTCGCGTAGGCGATGAAGTAGCCGGCCTCGGCCACCGACCACGGGTGTTCCCGGGGGAGGTCCGCCATGGCCCGGCGCGGCGAGTCGAGCCGCGTTTCCTCCTCGCCGCGCGTGACGAGGACCCGGTCCGCGTCGGCGTCGAAGTCCACGGCCGTGCCCGGGCCGAAGGGCGCGAGCGTGACGCGCTGGCGGTGGACGTTCGCGGTGACGTGCGTGGTGCCCACGACGTCGGGCCGTTGCTTGAACGGCCAGAACGGGCCGGAAAGGCGGACGGTGGCCGACAGGGTCGTGGCGGCGTGCCAGCGGTCGAGGCCGCCGTGTCCGTCCACGACGAACTCGAGCAGGTCGTTCACGGTTTTTCCTTCGTGACGAGGGGTCAGGCCCGGGCGACCTGCGGGTAGAGGGCCTCGATGCCCTGGGCGAGGCCGGCCTTGATCTGGCGGGTGAACTCGTCGGCGACCACTTCCAGCTGCCCCTGGGCGACGCCGTCGAGCGCGATCCGGGCGACCTCGGCGGGGTCGGCCTTCTCGACGTCGGTGAGGTCGGCGATCAGGTCCGTGTCCAGGTAACCGACGTGCAGGCTGCTCACCTGGGTGCCCTGCCCGGCCAGCTCCACGCGCAGGGAGTTGGTGACCGACCACTCGGCGGCCTTGGCGGCGCAGTAAGCCGCCCAGTGGGGGAGCGACGCCCACGACAGCACGGACAGCACGTTGAGGATCGCCCCTCCGCCGTTGCGGGCCAGGGCCGGCGCGAAGGCGCGGGTCACATCGAGGGTGCCGAGCACGTGGGTCTCGTACTCGAGGCGGTAGGCGTCGAGGTCGCCGTCCAGGACGCCGGTCGACGTCAGGATCCCGGCGTTGTTGATCAGCAACGTCACGTCCTGCGCTTGCTCGGCGGCGGCGACCACCGAGGCGTGGTCGGTGATGTCGAGCGCGACCGGGACGGCGCCGGTGTTCGTGACGGTGCGCGGGTCGCGGGCAGCCGCGTACACCTTGCTCGCGCCGGCGTCGAGCAGTGCGCGGACGAACTGGGCGCCGAGGCCGCGGTTGCCGCCGGTCACGAAGGCGACGGATCCGTTGACAGTCATGGTGGGGCTTCTTCCTGGTCGGAGGCGCGAAGATCAGAAACCGATTGGTTTCTGCAGGCGACGTCAACGTAAACCGCTCGGTTTCTCGTGTCAACCCCGGCGAGGTAGCCTGGACGCCATGAGCACCGAAACCGCCGCACCCGACGCGAAGGCCGGAGCGCCGGACAACGCCGTCCGCGAGTCCCAGCGCGAGCGGCTCCTGCGTGCCGCGATCGAGCTCTTCTACCGCGACGGGGTCGCCGTCGGCGCCAACGCGCTGTGCCGGCGCGCGGGGATCTCCAAGAAGTCGATGTACGAGCTGTTCGACAGCAAGGACGCCCTCCTCGAAGCCGCACTGCAGCGCCGCATCGGCGACGACGCCGCCTTCCTGTTGCCCCCACCCGGTTTCAGCTCCAGCCCGCGCGCGCGGCTGCTGCACGTCTTCGAGCAGCTGGAAGCCTTCGCGACGTCACCCGACTACCGCGGCTGCGCCTACCTCGCCACGCAGCTCGAGCTGAAAGACCCCGACCACCCCGCGAGCATCACGGCCGCCCGCCTCAAAACCGAGCACCTGGAAGGCTTCTTCCGCGCCGAAGCCGAACGCGGCAACGCCACCGACTCCGGCTTCCTCACCCGCCAGCTCGCCGTCCTCTACGACGGGGCCAGCAGCCGCGCCGGCGTCGGCGCCGACGACCTGCGCGGCCTCGCCGTCGCCACCGCCCGCACCCTCCTCGACGCGGCGGGCGTCACGGACTGACCGTCCGCAAAGGACGGTCTCCGGTTCGCGCAGCCGGGCAGCGGCCGTCCGTGGCGTCAATGCAGGTGGACCAGGATCAGGTTCTTCAACAGGATCATGACGACGCCGAGCAGCCCTGCCGCGCAGGTCGTCCCGATCAGTGCCGCGCCGCGCAGCCGGGCCACGCGCGCCGCGGACCACGCGTGATAGGTCAGGACCACCACGGCCACCGCGAGGCCGGTGTTGGCCGCGGCGGCGGGCGAGGCGCCGGCGAGCCGGGCCAGCAGCAGTGCGGCGATCGGGCCGAACGACGCCGTCACCATCGGCCACGTGGCGCGCAGCTCGGTGGCGATCCTCGCCCGGCTCGGCAGTTTGCCGTCCTCGACTTCCTCGCCCAGTAGTTCCGCGTATTCCTCGGCCGTCCAGTAGACCAGCAGCGTGACCACGACCGTGACCGCCAGTGGCAGAGTCGAAAGCTGTCCGCCCACGGCGGTGAGGATGGCGGCGGTGACGATCACGCCGTAGATGCCGGCCGCGCGGCGCCGTCCGGCGGTTCGGTCACGCACTTGCTCGGCCACGCCTGCCTCCGTCCGTCGCGAACCGGTGCTGCCCGGTCGCCGCGTGGGGGAGGGGCGGCCCCGCCGGTCTCGGCCTGCCGGCGGGGCCTGGCCGGCCCGCGCTCACCGAGCGAGGGCCTTGGCCTTCAGGGACTCGTACTCCTCCGCGTTGATGGCGCCGGTGTCGAGGAGCTTCTTCGCCTCGGCGATCTGGCCGGCGGCGCCCTTGTCGCCCTTGTCTCCCTTGTCGCCGTTGGCGGCGACCGAGCGGACGTAGTCGTCGAACTGCTTCTGGTTGTCCGCCGCCTCGGAACGCCGGCGCTCGCCCATGTGCTTGCCCTGCGCGATGAGGTAGATCAGCACGCCGACGAACGGCAGCGCCAGGACGAGGACGGTCCAGCCGGCCTTGCCCCAGCCGGAGACGTCCGAGCGGTGGAAGAGGTCGCCGAAGATCACGATGAGCAGCCAGAACCAGACCACCCAGCCGAAGAACACCAGCATGGTCCAGATCACGTCCAGGAACGGGTAGTCCGATTGAGCCAGTGCCATCACGCCTCCGATGCTCGACACCCGCACGACCGGGAGGTCCGTCCACAACGGACCGGTAGCCAGGGTCGAGCGGCTCCCGGCCGTGTCCCCCTGTGGCAGCGTTCCCAGCGACCGCCCCGCACGGCATCACCCGGCGGAGGTGAATTCCGGCGCCGCGGAGCTCACCGCACCGGCCGGCCCGCGCGAACCGCCGCGCCGGCGACGCCGGACAGCGTGCTCGTGATCACGAGACCGATCAGCAGGTTCCCGGCGGCCGTCGCGAACCGCGCGCCGCGCTCCGCGTCGAGGCCCAGGGGGATGACGACGGCGATCGCGGTGACGAGCAGCATGATCGAGACGAAGAACGACTTCGCACGGGGCGTGCTGATCAGGAGCAGGTGGAGCAGTCCTGTCGCCGCTAGGGCGACGAGCGCGGCGCCCACCGCGTAGGCAACCGTGCCGACCCCGCCCCACGCGCCCTGGCCTTCCGGGGCCAGCACGGGCACGTCGAACAGGCCGCGCGCGACGAGCACCACCACGATGGCCGCCAGGGCCGCGACCAGTGCCGTCGCGCCGCCGCCGGCCCACCAGCCTGCCCGCGGCGACCCGGGGCCGCGTGTCTCCGGTCATGGGCCCCTCCGCGGTCTCGCGTCCCGCCCCGGGCGACTGGGGCCACCGAAACACATCCGGAGGCCGCCGTGCTCCTCCGATTCGGGTGAGATGATGCCGGGTGCCGTCAGGGCGACGCGCGGCAGCGAAGAACATCCACAGTGGACGGAACGCCATCAGCGCGTCGGATCCACCAGCTGCCGGACGGTGTCGGTGACGACGCGGCGGCGCTCGGCCTCCGGGACGAGGCCGCGGACGTCCTCGCCCTGGTTCTGCCACATGTTCGCGATGGTCAGCACCAGGGCGAGCACCTCGCCGGCCGGCCGCCGGCCGGTCACGGTGCCGCGGCCCTGCGCGTCCTCGATCGCCGCGGTCTTGTCGGCCATGGACTTCGCGACGACGGGCCGGACGCCGCCGCGCTCGAGCTGGTACCAGGTGACGAAGCGCATCACGTCCGGGTGCCGAAGGCCCGCGTCGTAGAGCTGTCCCGCGTATCCGGGCAGGTCGTCCGCGTCGATGGGGATCCCGGAGACGACCTGCTCGACGATGGCGTCGTAGACCGCTTCGTACAGCCCTTCTTTGCCGTCGTAGAAGGAATACACGAGCCCGGCGCTGACCCCGGCGCGGGCGGCGATGCGCTCGACGCGGGCGCCGCCGATGCCGTGCTCGGCGAACTCGGCGAGCGCGCCGTCCAGCAGCTGCCGCCGCTTGCTCTCGGGGTCTCGGGTCCGGGCCATGCCGTCATCCTAATGAGTGTTCATTCGGCTCGAGCTGCCGCAGCAGGCCGAGCATGTCCTCGCCGAACCACGCCTCGGCGATCTTGCCCGCCCGCACGGTGTAGATGCCGATGCCGGACCACGCGGCGGGCCGGCCGGTGGCCGCGACACCGAGGAACGGCCCGGTGTGGGTGCCGCTGTTGGTGAACCGGAGCACGACCGTGTCGCCGTCGACGAGGGTGTCGTGCACGGTCAGGTGCATGCCGGTGAAGGCACCGCCGACCGCGGCGCGCAGGGCGGTCCGGTAGGCCTCGAGGCCGTGGAGGTCGCCGGCGCTGCCGGCGTGCCACGCGAGGTCGTCGTGCCAGAGCTCGCCGACGACGTCGAGGTCGCCGCCGTTGATGACCTCGGTGACGAACCGGTGCACGACCGCCGCGGGGTCGGGCGCGGTGCGCGGCAGGTCGAGGACGTCGTTGAGCCACGCGATGGCGCTGTCGAGGGCGATGTCGCCGAGCGGGGTGGCCATGTTGGTGAACGCGTGCGGGGCTTCGGGCCAGATCTCCAGCCGCGCGTCGCGGCCCGCGAGCCGTAGGCGGGCGGCGAGCAGGATGGCGTCGTCGCGCAGCGGGTCGAGGTCGCCGACCGTCAGCAGGGTGGGCGGGAAGCGGGTGAGGTCGGCCAGGGCCGGGGACAGCCGCGGGGCGCGCCGTTGCTCCGGCGTGTGGCCGGGCAGGGCGAGGTCGGGCAGGCCGTCGATCCAGGACCGGGTGAGCACGAGGCTGTTTTCGGTGGCCGCCGCGGCGCTGGGGGACAGGCCCAGGTCGTAGATGCCGCAGTCGAGGTAGGCGCCGGCGAACGCGCCGAACGCGGGATCACCGGCGTCGCGCAACGCCAGCAGCGTCGCGGCGGCGAGGTGCGCACCGGCGGAGATGCCGCCGATCAGCAGCCGGCCGGTGCCGAACTCCGCGGCCGCGTGCCGGGCGAGCCGGCGGGCGACGGCGACCGTCTCCTCGATCTGCTCGGGCACGGTGGCCTCGGGCGCCAGCCGGTACTCCGGGCTGACGACGATCGAACCGGTCGCGCGGGCGAGTCGGTCGTTGACGACGTCGTCGTCCTCCGGTGCTCCGGCGGCCCAGCCGCCGCCGTGAATGCGGTAGAGGATCGCGCGTGGCTCGGGCGGCGTGAACACGCGCAGCCGGATCGGGCCGGTGGGTCCGTCGACGTGGCGTTCGGTGGGGCGCAGGTCCGTCGCGCCGGGGTTGTGGGCAGTGCCGGCGCGCAGGGTGGCGAGCCCTTCGGGGGTCCGGACGTCCGGGTGCGGCATCTTCGCGAGCACGGCGTTCACCTCGCGCTGGGCTTCGAGGAGCGCGGGGTCGACGTCCTGCCGACGGAGGTCGAAGGTCGAGCCGGTCATGGGATGAGGTCCTTTCGGGAGGTCAGAAGGAGAAGGTGACGCCGGTGAGGCGTTCGCTTTCGGCCCACAGGCGGGCGCCTTCGGCCGGGTCGTCGGCGCCGCGGGGGAGCTTGACCGGCTTCGGGGTGCCGGAGGTCTGGTCGCGGCCGGCGGGGCCGTAGAAGGCGCCGCCGATCACTTCGGGGCTGGTCGCGGCGTACAGCGACGGCCACGCCGCGCCTTCCGGGGAACCCATGACCACGCTGCGCAGCACCGCGATCATCGCCCGCGAGACCGCGCTTTCCGAGTGGCGCTGCAGGTTGGTCACGGCCGAGCCGGGGTGCACCGACACCGCGCGCAGGGCGGTACCGGCCAGCCGCCGGGACAGCTCCTGGGTGAAAACCACGTTGGCGCGCTTGGACTTCGCGTACGCGCGCATCGCGCCGTAGCGCTGCTCGCTCATCAGGTCGTCGAGCCGGCCGGAGCGCCAGGTCGCGGCGATCGCGCTGACGGTGACCACCCGCGCGGCTTCGGCGCGGCGCAGCGCGGGCAGCAGTCCGGCGGTGAGGGCGAAGTGCCCGAGGTGGTTGGTGCCGACGGTCAGCTCGAACCCGTCCGCGGTCGTGCGCCGGTCCGGCACGTTCATGACGCCGGCGTTGTTGAAGAGCAGATCGATCGTCTCGGTGGCCGCGAGCCGCGCGGACGTCTCGGCGACGGAGGCCAGGGAGCCCAGGTCCAGCACGACGGTGTCCAGCCGCGCGGTGGGCTGGTCGGCGCGCAGCGTGGCGACGGCGTCGTCGAGCTTCGCCCGGCTGCGGCCGGCCAGGAGGACGCGGGCGCCGTGACGGGTCAGCACGCGGGCGGTTTCGAGGCCGATGCCGCTGTTGCCGCCGGTCACGAGCGCGACGCGGTCTCGCAGGTCGCCGATCCGGTCGGGCGTCCAGTGGGCCGGGGCGAGGGTGGTGGTCACGGTTCCTCCACTAATGAATGTTCATTTAATAAGACGATGACACGGGTGCGTCAGGACGTCAATGAAAATTCATTCAGTAGTGGCGGTCTTCACCACGGGGCCGGTGGTCAGGCTTGCGAAGCCCGGCCCGCCTTCTCGGGAGGCACGACCGGAGTGTCCCGGTACTTCAGGATTCCTTCGACGCCGAGGCGGAAGGTTTCGCAGACCGGCGCCGGATCGCTGAGGCAGCCGGCGGCCATGGCGCCGTCCCGCAGCATGACGAAGTGCCTCGCGGCCGGCTCGGGCGCGGTCTCGCCGGCGTGGGCGAGCAGTTCGGTGACGACCTCGAGGAACCACTGTCGGTGGGTGAGCACGGCCTGGTGCACGGGGTGCGCGGGATCGGGGTACTCCGCGACGGCGTTGAGGAAGGCGCAGCCGCGGAACCCGGGCGTGCGGATGCCGTCGGCGATCGACTCGGCGACCGCGCGGACGGCGTCGGCCCCCGAGGCCTTGCCGGTGCGGGCGGTCTCGATGCCGGCGCGGATCGCCTGGTCGGCCGCCGTCAGGTACGCGACCAGCAGGTCGTCCTTGCTCGGGAAGTGCCGGTAGAGCGTGGCGCGCGTGACGCCGGCGTCGGCGATGACCCGGTCGATGCCGACCGAGTGGAGGCCCTCCGAATAGAACAGCCGGCTCGCCGAAGCCAGCAGTCGGGCTCGCGCTTCGGACACTTCGCCGTCCACCTCTCCTCGTTGCTTCCACACTAGCAGATAGAACGGTCGGTCTTGACGGCTTGGCTCGGCGGCTGCCATAGTCACTCACCGAGAGATAGAACGATCTGTCTACCCGGCCGATCGCGACCCCAGTCCGAAGGAGCACTCCATGAGCACCACCACCGTTGCGGCCCCCGGGGGTATCGCGAAACCCTTGCGGCGCCTGTACTTCATCCGGTTCGCGTTCGCCGTGGTCTGGGCCGTGCTGCTGTTCGTGACCGGGTCGGGCCTCGGTCCGGTCAGCACGACGCTGCTCGTGCTCTACCCGCTGTTCGACGTGGCCGCGGCCGTCGTCGACGCCCGCTCGGCGAAGGAGGGCAAGCCGGTCGCGGGCCTGTATGTGAACGTGGTGATCAGCTTGCTCGCCGCCGTGGGCCTGGCCGTCGCGGCCTCGTCGGGCATCCCCGCGGTCCTCGGCGTGTGGGGCGCGTGGGCGATCGTGGCCGGGCTGGTGCAGCTGGTCGTCGGCTTCCTGCGCCGCACCCTCGGCGGCCAGTGGCCGGTCATCCTCAGCGGCGGGATCTCCGTCTTGGCCGGCGCTTCGTTCGTCCTCCAGGCCACAAAGGACAGTGCGTCCTTCACGACTCTGGCCGGTTACGCGACGTTGGGCGGCATCTTCTTCCTCGTGTCCGCTCTGCGGCTGGGCCGTGCCGCGCACGGACCCGAAGCCGGCTGAGAGCGCGAGCCCGGTTGTCCTGAACCGGACGGGTTTCCCCGCCGGCGTTGCCCCGTCGCCGCGCGGGGAAGCAGAATCGGCGCCGACGCGATGACAAGGTTGTCAACAAGGGGGGCGGACATGGCGCTCAGGCGGCGCGCGGTGCTTCAGGGACTCGGCGCGGGCGGGCTCGCGCTGGTGAGCGCGGGCCTGGTGACCCCGGCGGCGCGGGCCGCCACCCCCGCGCCGGCCCGCGGCGGGGGAGCGCCGGACGACGTCGCCGCGACCTACCTGCGGGTGCTGCTTCGCCACACCCGCTGGGCCGAGCAGCAGTTCGACGCGGCGGCCGGCATCTACCCGGCGAAGGACTTCACGTTCGCCGTGGTGCTGGGCAACGCCGTCCTGCTCACGCGCGACGGGTACGACGCCGCGGTCACCGGCGTCGAACGTGAGGTGCTGCACCGGCACACCGTCGACACGATCCGGCACTTCGCGGCGAGCAACCTCCTCACCGGCGGCACCGAGTGGGGCCGCCGGCTGTTCTTCGACACCACGTTCCAGTCCTACTTCCAGCTGGCCGGCCGCCTGCTGTGGGCCGACCTCGACGCCGCCACCCGCGCGAACCTCGACGAGATCGCGACCGGGCAGGCCGCCTACACCGCGGCGCTCGGCACGGGCGACGACCCGCTGTCCGGCGACTGGACGCCCCACGGCCTCTCGGGCGGGCACGTCGGCGACACCAAGCTGGAGGAGATGGGCGTGTACGCCCAGGCCCTCGCCCCGGGGATGGCCTGGGCCGCGAAGGATCCCCGCGCCGCGCAGTGGCGCGAGTGGTTCGGGCGGTGGAGCCGCAACGAGACCGCGCTGCCCGCCGCGGACCTGGCCAACCCCCGGGTCGTCGACGGCGTGCCGATCTCGGCCAACACGGCGGAGAACCTCTACGACACCTTCCTCGTGGAGAACCACGGCTCCTTCGGCCCGCATTACCAGGAAGAGCTGTGGCGCACCTCCGGCCGCAACTCGATGCATTTCCTGCTGGCCGGGCAGCCGCTGCCGGAGGTGCTCACCGCGCAGCCCAACGGCGAGCTGCTGTGGCACACGATGCTGCTGATGGCCAGCGACGCGGGCGAACCCCTCATGCCGATGGTCGCCGACCGCGAGCACCTCTACGGCCGCGACGTCATCCCGCTCGCGTTCCGCGCGCAGGTGCTCGGCGACCGCTACGCCGCGCGCGCCGAGGCGCAGCTGGCCGCACGGCTGGAGCCGTACCAGGCCTACGCGCCCGCCGATCGCGTCACGAAGTTCTCGGGCGAGCCCAAGTACGAGCCGGAGGCGCGGGCGGAGATCGCGATCAGCTACCTGTTGCACGAATGGCGCGCCGACCACGGTGGCCCGGTGCGTCCGGTGAGCCAGGCGGAGTTCGACGCCCACGCCGTCGGCGTCGCGGACTTCGGCGACGGGCCCGGCCTGCTCGCGCACCGCAGTCCGGCCGCGTGGGCCGCGGCGGTGAGCAAGCCCGGGTTCACGAAGTTCGCGTGGCAGCCGCACCACGACGACTGGCTGTTCGCCGTCAGCGGCGCCACGCCGATGTTGCTTCCGTCCACCGCGCTGGCCGTGCGGGAACGGCACGCCACGACGTGGACGAAGGTCCGCGACGGCTTCGACGCGAGCGCCGCGGTGTGGAAGTTCGACACCGGGTACGCCGGTTTCGCGACGTTGCCGACGGGCGCGGCGGTGTACTCCAGCACCGGCCTGGGCGCGGGCGAGGGCGTGGTGTCGGTGTACAACCTCGCCATGCCCGGCGTGCCGGGGCTGACCGGCGAGCGGACCTACCGCACCGCCGAAGGCGCGGTGACCGTCCCCGTCGCGGCGGCGCCGCCGTCCGGCGGTGGGCGCACCGACGACGTGACCTTCCCCGCGGTGACGGCCCGGTACGTGCGGATCCTCGGCGTGCAGCCGGATCCGACGTACGGGTATTCGGTGTGGGCCTTCGAAGTCCGCGACGGTGCGGCGGGCCCGGACCTCGCCCGCGCGGCCACGGCTTCGGCTTCCTCGGCGACGCCGGGCAAGGAGGCGAAGTTCGCGAACGACGGTGACGCGGCCACGCGGTGGGCCGTCTCCGTCGCCGACCGCCCGCGCGCCGACAGCTGGCTCGCGCTCGATTTCGGGGCGCCCCAACGGTTCGACCGCGTTCGCGTGGCGTGGGAGGCCGCCGCCGGGCGCCGCTACCGCGTGGAGACCTCGGCCGACGCCACCACGTGGACCGCGGCCGGCACCTACCCGCTGCCCGCCGTCACCACGACCGGCGGCTGGCTCGACGTCGACGGCCGCGCCGGGTTCGTCGTGTCCGGCTCACCGCACCCGGCCACCGTCACCGGCGACCGGATCGTGCTGTCCGACGGTGATTCCGCGCCCGTGCACGTCGAATGCCATCCGGACCCGCGCAATTTGGCCGCCGCCGCGCGCGAACCACGGCCGACGGCCAGTTCCGCGGCACTGCGCGGATCCGTGCTCGACGGGCACCTCGTGCTGTTCAACCTCTCCGCCGCGACGACGTCGGGCACCCTCACTCTGCCCGCCACGGACGGAACCACCGCGCTCTACCAGGGCTCGCAGGTCGTCACCGCGACCGGCACTTCGTGGTCTGTCTCCGCGTCGCCCGGCGAAGCCCGCATCGAACCGGCGCGCTTCACCGTGCGTGGCGTGGGCCGCACCCTGCCCGCCGGCGTGCGCGCCACCGTCGTCGACGCCGCCACCCTGCGGCTGACCGCCGACCGCACCGTGGTCGTCTCGGTGCAGCCGGCGGGCGAACCCTGGCGGCCGGTGGTCCTCCCCGCCCGGCACGCGGTGACGGTCACCGCCCGCCGGACCCGTCCGTACCCCTTGCCGGACCTGGCTTTGGGCGCGACCACCTTCCCGGCCGAACCCCTTCCTCCGGGCATGAGCACCCCCACCGCCGCCGTCGACGACGACCCGCGCACCTCCTGGCGCCCGGGCCCGAACGGCCGCCTCGTCCTCGACCTCGGCGCGCCCTGCCCCCTCACCACCGCGGAGCTCACCTGGACCGGCGGCCGCCTCCCCACGTTCACCGTCGAGACGAGCACCGACGGCCGCACCTACACCGCCGCCCCGACCCCGTCCGCGCGCCGTACGACGACGGTCGCGCTCAGCGGAGCGGCGCGTTACGTCGCGGTTCAGGTCACCGGAAACCCGACGGCGAGCCTGACGAGGATCACCGTGCGCTGACCCCGCGCGGTCAGGACCGGAAGAACTCCAGGAGATCCGCGTTGATCGTCTCGGCGTGGACGGTCGGCATGCCGTGCGGGTAACCCGGATAGATCTTCAGCGTGGAGTTCTGCAGGATCTTCGACGACAGCAAGGCGGCGTCGGCGTAGGGGACGATCTGGTCGTCGTCGCCGTGGCCGACGTAGACGGGGACGGTGATCTTCTTCAGGTCGTCGGTCTGGTCGGTCTGGGAGAACGCGACGATGCCGTCGTAGTGGGCCAGCGCGCTGCCCATCATGCCCTGGCGCCACCAGTTCTGGATGATTGCCTCGTCGGGTTCGACGCCGGGGCGGTTGAAGCCGTAGAAGGGGCCCGAGGCCACCGCGCGGTAGAACACCGAACGGTTCGCGAACAGCTGCGCCTGCAGGTCGTCGAAGGCGCTCTTGGGCAGGCCGCCCGGGTTCGACTCGGTCTTCAGCATCAGCGGCGGGATGGCGGACAGGATCGCGGCCTTGGCGACGCGGGACTCGCCGTGGCGGCCCAGGTAGCGCACGACCTCGCCGCCGCCCGTGGAGTGCCCGACGTGGATGGCGTCGTGGAGATCGAGGTGCGCGGTGACGGCCGCGAGATCGTCGGCGTAGTGGTCGAGGTCGTGTCCCTCGGCGACCTGCGCCGAACGACCGTGACCGCGCCGGTCGTGCGCGATGACGCGATAACCCTGCTGCAGGAAGAACAACATCTGGGTGTCCCAGTCGTCCGCCGACAGGGGCCAGCCGTGGCTGAACACGATGGGCTGGCCGGTGCCCCAGTCCTTGAAGAAGATCTCGACACCGTCGTCGGTGGTGATCATCGGCATGGCGTTGTCTCCGTTTCTCGCGACGTTCCCGGATACCTCGTGAATCTGTTGCGTGTGGACACTGAGCGCAGCGCGTCGGATCTGCGCCTCGCAGACTACGCTTGCGCGCCGACGGGTCCAGCTTCCTGGATCACGCGGGTGAGGTGCCCGCCGCGGCCGTCGGCCGGAGATGGCGCTGCGCATGTGCTTTTCAAGGAGGGGGCCGAATCCGCACTGATCTGCGGCCCGGCGCGACACGTGGCCGCGGAGCGCCTCAGGACTGGCTGACGAGCCGGTACCCGGCGGCGGAGAACTCGGCCGTCAGCGCGTAGCGGTCGCCGCGGACGAGGGTGTGGCGCCACTCCATCGGGCGCCCCTGCGAGTGGCTCAGGCGGTTGATCGCGAAGGCCGCGACGTCGTGGGCGCAGGCGAGCTGGGCGCGTTCGGCGGCGGTGGGGATGACGGCGTGCACCTCTTCGCGACCGTGGTCGAGGCGGATCCCGGTGCGCCGGGCGAGCTCGCCGTAGAGGCTGGTGTGCGTGAAGTCGGCCTGCAGCAACGGTTTCGCGACGTCGGCGGGGAGCCACACGCGGTCCATCGCCAGCGGCTCGTCGCCAGCCAGGCGGAGGCGCTCCAGGTAGACCAGCGGCGTCGAGGCTTCGAGGTCGAGGCGCTCGGCGACCAGCGCGTCGGCGCGGACGTCGAACGTGCGGACGATGCTGTGCTGCGCCAGGCCCGCGGCCTCGACAGACGTGAACAGGCTGTAGAGCGCGCCCAGCGGCTGGGCGATCTCGGCCGGCGGGGCGACCCGCGGCTGACGGCCGCGCTCGGCGACGACCACACCGTCGGCACGCAGCTGGCGCAGGGCCTGGCGCACGGTGTGGCGGCTGACACCGTACTCCTCGGCCAGCGCGAGCTCGCCCGGGAACTGTTCGGTGAACTCGCCGGCGTCGAGCCTGGTCAGCAGCTCGCGCTGGAGCTGGCGCCAGAGCGGTTCGGAGCCGGCGCGGCTCAGCGTGCGTGGGGCCATGGCCTCCTCCGGACTGTCTCGCCCGACACTACCGGTAGCCAAATGTGCGGACATAATCTAGTTTGAATGTACGTACATTTGGACGCGGGCAGACTCGGGAGGGGAGTGTCGATGCGGACACACGAACGAGCGGGTGCCCGGTGACCGCCACCCAGGACCGCCCCGTCGAGCGGCACCCGGCGCGTGACCGCGTCGCCGAGGCCGCTCCGGGGCTGCTGGTGGCGCTGGTCGTCGCCGGGGTCGCGACGGGGCTGGGTTCGCTGGTCCCGATCGTCGGCGGGCCGGTGTTCGGCATCCTGCTCGGCGCCTTGGCCGCGGCCCTCGTGCCGGGCCTGCGGGCGCAACGGTGGGCGCCGGGCTACGGCGTGGCCTCGAAGCCGGTGCTCCAGCTGTCGATCGTCGTGCTCGGCACCGGGCTGTCGCTGCAGGAAGTGGTCCGCGTCGGCGTGCAGTCGCTGCCCGTCATGCTCGGCACGCTCACCGTCGCCCTGGGCGGGGCCTGGCTGCTGGGCCGCCGGCTCGGCATCGAGCGCGACACACGCACCCTCATCGGCGTGGGCACGGGCATCTGCGGCGCGTCCGCGATCGCGGCCACCACCGCCGTCATCAAGCCGAAGCAGACGGACGTCGCCTACGCCATCGGCACGATCTTCACCTTCAACATCGCCGCCGTGCTGCTGTTCCCGCCGCTGGGCCACCTGCTCGGCATGAGCTCGCACAGCTTCGGCCTGTGGGCCGGCACGGCCATCAACGACACCTCCTCGGTCGTCGCGGCCTCCTTCGCCTACGGCGGCGACGCCGGCTCGTACGGCATCGTCGTGAAGCTGACCCGGACGCTCACGCTCATCCCCATCGTGATCGTGCTCGCGTTCCTCACCGCCCGCCGCGAAGCGCGCCAGAACCCCGGCGACGCCGGCTTCAGCATCCGCGCCATGCCGTGGCGGCGCATCGTCCCGCTGTTCCTGGTGGGCTTCGTCGCCGCCGCCGCGCTCGACAGCCTCGGTGTCGTGCCCGCGTCCTGGCACCCCGCACTGTCCACACTGGGCACGTTCCTCATCACCACCGCGCTGGCGGGCATCGGCCTTTCCCTGCGCCTGGCGGACATGCGCCGCGCCGGCCCCCGCCCGCTCCTGCTCGGCGGCGTGCTGTGGATCGCCGTCGCCGCCACGAGCCTGGGCCTGCAAGCGGTGACCGGCTCGCTCTGACAGCCATTCTTCCTGAAAGGTCCCCGCGGCCGGCCGGCTTCGTGCCGTTGCCGGCCGCCGTGGATTAGCGGCAGGCAAACCGCGGGTTAGACCGTTGCCAGACAACGACTTTTCTCCACAGTGATTACTCCGTGTTCCCTGACCGGCAACCTTCGTCACCCTGGCGTGGCAACCTTCGTCACTAGCGTGATGTAACGGTTGTTAGCTACCGCCTCCACGTAAGGGGACTGGCATGGGAACACGCATCCGGCGCCGAGCCGTCGTCGCAGCGGCGGTGGCCGCGGTGGCGGCGGTGTCATCGGCCTGCGGGAGCTCGCCGAGCGGTTCGGCGGGCGGGGCGGCGCCGCCGCTGGTCGTCTACTCCGCCCAGGGGTACACGCAGGGCGTGCTCGACGCCTTCAGCAAGGCGACGGGCGTGCAGGTCAAGCTGGTGTCCGACAGCACGGGGCCGTTGCTGGCCAAGGTCGCCGCCGAGAGGTCCAACCCGCAGTGGGGGGTGCTGTGGGCCGACGGTGACGCGCATTTCGCCGGTCTCGACACCCAGGGGATGCTGCTCAAGGGCGTCACGGTGACCGCGCCGTGGACCGCGTCCGCGCGGTCGGTGATCCCGAAGGACGCCAGTTACGTGCCCACGGGCCTGACGTTGGCCGGTGCGCTGGTGTACGACCCTTCGCTCACGCCGGCGCCGCCGAAGACGTGGCAGGAGCTGACGTCCGCGCAGTGGCGCGGCAAGGTCGGCATGCCGAACCCGGCCATCTCGGGCCCGACCTATCCGTTCGTCGCGGGCACCATGAGCCAGCTGGGCGGTGAGGACCAGGGCAAGGCGTTCTTCTCTCAGCTCAAGACCAACGGCCTGCAGGTGTTCGACGACAACCCCGCGGCGTCGCACGCGCTGGCGACCGGGTCGATCCAGCTCGACCTCGCGCAGAGCTCGTCGGCGTACTCGTCGGTGAAAAAGAACCCGGCGCTGAAGATCGCGTACCTGAACAAAGTGAGCCTGCTGCCGAGCAACCTGGCGATCGCGGCGAAGGCCCCGGCCGCGGTGCAGGACGAGGCGAAGAAGTTCCTCCAGTTCGTCGTCAGCCCGGCCGGGCAGCGGGCCATGCTCGCCGGCGACGCCACCGGCGACTCGTTGTACTGGCCGCCGATCACCGGGGTCGACCCGCTGCCGGCGCTGCCCGCGTTGGACACGATCTCCTACCAGACGGTGGATCCCTACGCGTGGGGCCCGAAGGAGAGCGAGATCGACAGCTGGTTCACGCAGAACATCGTGCACTGACGGAATCCGTGATGAACCTCGACACGACCGTGGCCCCGCGCCGCCGCGAAACGGCCGCGCCGCCCGACGTCCGGCCGCACTTCGGCAGGCCCGGGGTCTCTGCACTGCACCGAGCTCGGCGAGCGCTGCCGCGGCTGGCCGGGCTCGGCGGATCCGTCGCCGTCTTCGCCGTCCTGCTCGTGCCCGTGCTCGGGTTCCTGCTCGTCGCGCTCACGCCCCGCCTGTTCGGCCAGGGCGACGCCTGGTTCACCCTGGCCCCGTTCGCGACGGCGTTGCGCGGCAACAACCTGCAGGCCCTGCTGAACACCGCCGTCACCGGCGCGCGTCGGCTCTGGTCGCGACGGCGTTCGGGACGGCGCTGGCGCTGCTGTTCGGCCGCGCCAAGGTCTTCGCCGCGCCGGTGTGGCGGCTGGGTATCTGGGCGCTGCTGCTGGCTCCGTCCTATTTGGAGGCACTCGGCTGGACGCGACTGGTCGAAAAGGATGGTGTGCTGGCAGGGCTGTTCGGCAGCGACGTTTCGTGGCTTCGCGACCTCGTGATGGGACCGGCCGGTGTCATCTGGGTGCTGGGCAGCCGGGGCGTGCCGTTCGCGTTCCTCGCCGTGTCGGGTGTCGTGCGGGGCCTCGGCCGCGATTTCGAAGACGCCGCCCGCGTGCACGGCGCCGGTCCGTGGTCGCGGGCGAAGATCATGATCGGGCTGCTCTCGCCCGGGCTGTGGTCGGCGCTGGCGATCGTGTTCGCCGAGGCGATCAGCGACTACGGCGTGGCCTCGACGCTGGCCGCCGGCGCGCATTTCCCGATCGCGACGTTCGCGCTCGCGGGCGCGGTCACCACGTTCCCGTCGGACTACCCGACGGCTGCGGCGATCGGCTGGCTGCTGATGGTGCTGGTCGCGCTGACCATGCTCGCGCAGCGCGCGGCGACGCGCGGCAAGTCCTACGCCGTGCTGTCGGGCCGGACCCGTCCGGTGCGAGTCGTCGCGCTGCACGGCTGGCGCAAGCCCGCGGCGTTCGCGGGACTGGCCGCGTTCTTCCTGCTGGCGCTGGGCGTTCCGCTGCTGGGCACGGTCTTCGCCTCGTTGCTGGGCAACTTCGGCACCCTGACCGCGCACAGCCTCACCTTCGATGCGTACCGGCAGGTGTTCGAACGCGCGGATCTGCTGGCGCCGGTACTGCTGTCGGTGCGGCTCGCCGTGATCACCGCGACGCTCGCGCTGGCCGGTGGGGTGCTGATCGCCCGGCTGCTCTCCCGCCGCGGCTCCGCTGCGCGGGGGAGGACGGCCGCGTCGCTGGACCTGCTGCTGCTCGCGGCGCTCGGGCTGCCCGCGATCGTGCTCGGCGCGGGTTACATCTTCACCTACAACCTGCCGCTGGTGACCTCGCTGGGCATTCAGCTCTACGGCACCCTCACGCTGCTGGTGATCGGACTGCTCGCCGGCGCGCTGCCCGCCACCTCGCGCCTGCTGACGGGATCGTTCGCGCAGCTGCAGGACTCACTGCTGGTCGCCGCCCGGGTGCACGGTGCGGGTCCGGCGCGGGCGTGGCAGTCCACGGTGCTGCCGCTGTTGTCCGGCAGCCTGCTGTGGGCGTGGCTATTGGCCTTCGCCGACCGGCTGCTGGAGCTGCCGCTCGCGGCGATGCTCTACCCGCCGGGGCAGCAACCGCTGTCGGTGGCGGTGACCACCTTGGTCAACGGCTACGACTTCGCCGGCGGCACGGCGACGCTCGTGGTGGCCTGTCTGGGAATCCTCCTGGTGATCGGGGTGGCGCTGGGCCTGTTCCGGCTGCTGACGCCGGCCGGGTGGCGACGTTGGGAGCACCGGTGAACACCACGACGGCCACCAGGCTCGAGCTCCGGGACCTGGTCAAGCGCTACGGCACCCAGACCGCGCTCGACGAGGTGTCCCTCGTCGCCGAAGCCGGGCAGTTCGTGGTCCTGCTCGGCCCGTCGGGCTCCGGCAAATCCACGTTGCTGCGTTCGGTGGCGGGCATCGAGCGCGTCCACGGCGGCCGGATCCTGCTCGGCGACCGCCTGGTCGCCGGCGACACGCTGCACGTGCCGCCGGAACGGCGCGAGCTGGCGATGGTGTTCCAGGACTACGCGCTGTGGCCGCACCTGACCGTCGCGGACAACGTCGCGTACCCGTTGCGGCGCAAGAAGATCGCTCGGCCCGAGGCGGAGAAGCGGGCCACGGCCATGCTGGAGCGCGTCGGCCTGGGCGACTACGCGACGCGGTTTCCCAGCGAACTGTCCGGCGGCGAGCAGCAGCGCGTCGCGCTGGGCCGGGCGCTGGTCGGCCGCCCGTCGTTGCTGCTGTTCGACGAGCCACTGTCCAATCTGGACGCCGACCTGCGGGAGCGGATGCGGGTCGAGATCGCCACCCTGGCCAGGGAAAGCGGCGCGACCGTCGTGTACATCACGCACGACCAGTCCGAGGCGTTCGCGCTCGCCGACCAGATCGGTGTCCTCGACCACGGCCGGCTCGTGCAGTACGCCCGCCCGGAGACGGTGTACCTGCGCCCGGCGAACCGCTTCGTCGCGCGGTTCACCGGGCTCGCCGCCGATCTGGCGGCCACGGTCGCCCGGGTGGACGGCGAGTACGTCGTGCTCGACACGGGTGAGCGCCGCCTGCGCGCCCGCGCCGTCGGCGACCTGCGCCCCGGCGACGGCACGCGACTGCTGATCCGGCCGGCGGCGACGCGCATCGTCGCCCACCGGGAGGCGGGGGAGGACGGCTCCCTCGACGGCTCGGTCGTCGACGTGGCCTACCGGGGCCGCGGTTACGACCACGTCGTCGCGACCGCGGGCGGCGAGCTCACCGCCGTGTTCGACGAACGTCCGTGGCCGCGCGGCTCCGAAGTCCGCGTCGTCCTCACTTCGGACGGGTGCATCGCACATGTTATGGAACAGGTCTAACGGCTGTTAGAATCAGCAGCTGGAGTAGCGGGCGTGAGCCCGGGTAAGGAGGTGGCGATGAGCGGCGGTGCGCTGTTCGTCGCGGTTTTTCTCGCCTGTTCGGTGGAGGCGGTCGAAGCCCTGACCATCGTGCTGGCGGCCGGCACGGCCCGCGACTGGCGTTCGGCCGGGCAGGGGGTGGTGGCGGCGCTGGTCGTGCTCGCGGTGATCGTCGCGGCACTCGGGCCGGCGCTGACCTACGTGCCGCTAACCGGCCTGCGGCTGGTCGTCGGCGGCCTGCTCCTCGTGTTCGGCCTGCAGTGGCTGCGCAAGGCCGTGTTGCGCGCCGGCGGGCTGAAAGCCCTGCACGACGAGGACGAGATCTACGGCCGGGAGCTGGCCGCGGCGAAGGCCGTCGGCGGTGAACGCCGGCCCGGGGTCCGCGACTGGTACGCGTTCACGCTGTCGTTCAAGGGCACGTTCCTGGAAGGGCTCGAGGTCGCGTTCATCGCGATCACCTTCGGCAGCAACCAGGGCAACGTGCTGCTCGCGGCGATCGCCGCCGCGGCCGCCGTGGTGGTCGTGGTGGTCACGGGGTTCGCGGTCCGCGCGCCGCTGGCGAAGGTGCCGGAGAACTCGATGAAGTTCGTGGTCGGCGTGATGCTCACGGCGTTCGGCGTCTACTGGGGCAGCGAGGGCGCGGGCGCGTCCTGGCCGGGTTCCGACGCGGCGCTTCTCGTGCTGGTGCCGGCGATCGCGGTGTTCGCACTCGGCCTCGTGGCCGTCCTGCGGCGCCGGACCGCCGTCGCGGCGGGACTGGAGGGGGCTCGATGAAGTGGCTCAAGAGGTTCGGCGCGTTCTGGTACGACTTCATCGTCGGTGACGACTGGCGGGCGGCGCTCGCCGTGGTCGTGGCGCTGGTCGTGACCTACTTCGCGGCCGCGGCGGGGATCCCGGCGTGGTGGATCCTGCCGGTGGCGGTGGTGCTCGTCCTGCCGGTCAGCGTCTGGCGGGTCGTCCGCGCGAAGCGGCGAGCGAGCTGAAGGACGGGAGCCGCCGGCCCGGTCAGCGGCTCTCGGCTTCTTCGTCGTAGACGCGGCTGGCGTACTTCTCCAGCGCGTCCACGCACGTTTGCAGCGCTTCTTCGGCCGCGGCCCGGCCGGGGGCGCCGAACACGTCGCGCACGGCGATCTTGGCGAACCAGTTGCGCAGCTTGGTGAGGTCTTCCTCGTTCTCCTCCAGCTCCGCGTAGGTGAAGTGGTTCGCCGTGTACTCCTTGTCCAGCTGCTGGTGGAAGTCCTGGCACTTGTCGACGATCTCTTCGTACTCGTCGTCGCGCGCGGCCTGGAACGCGGCGAGCACCTCCTGCTCGCCGGCCAGCACGTCACACGAGAGCAGCACCGCGGTGCCGGTCATGTCGAGGATCTCGTGGCGCAGCTTGCGCAGGGCCCGGCCGTTTTCGGGGGTGTCGGGCAACGCCGCGGCCGAGTTCTGCAGGTAGATCGCGCCGAGTCCCTTGAGCCGGCGCCACACGGCCGCCCGCAGCCGGGTCGGCTCCGAGGGCACCCGGTAGATCAGGACGAGCCAGCCCGGCTTCTCGTGAGCGGCGGTGGGGTCGAGGTTGTCCGACACGACCTCAGCCTAGTCGGGCGCGGACGTCGGCTCCGCGCCGGAACGGCCGCCGGGCAGCAGGGTCCGGCGGGCGACGAGAGCGCCGCACAGCCACGCGGTTCCGAAGGCGATGCTGCCGATCACGTCGGTGGGCCAGTGGACGCCGAGGTACACCCGCGTCCACGCGATCGCCACCACGTAGGTGCCCGCGATGACCCACAACGCGGCGCGCAGGACCGGCCGGTCGCGCAGCCGTTGCGCCGCGAGCCACGCGAGCACGCCCGCGGCGAGGATCGCGTCCGAGGTGTGGCCCGAGGGGAACGACTGGCCCGACGCGGCGACCGCCCAGTCGGTCTCGGGCGGGCGCGGCCGCGCGATGAGCGCGGAGAGCCCGAACCGGCACAACACGCCCAACCCGACGACCCCGGTGACCAGGGCGGCGCGCGTCAGCCGCGGACCGAGTGAGCCTCGCGTCAGCGCGAGCGCGGCGACGAACACCGCCGGCACGGCGAACGCCGATGACGCGGTGCTCGTCAGGGCCGCGGCGAACGAGACCACCGCGGCGGAGCGGTGCGCGACGACCCACGAGTGCACGCCGAGGTCGAATCCCTTCGTCCACGGCAGGATTCCCAGCGCCGAGACCGTCAGCAGCAGGAAAACCAGCGTCGCGACCTCGGCGACGGCCGGGGCCAGCACCCGGCCGCCGGCCTCCGGTTCCGCGGTCGGCTGCACGGCTCGACTCTAGGTCCCCGACGACCAACGGGAGGTTCGCGCGAGGTCAACGGCTTCGCACGCCGATTTAACCGGCCGCTAACCGGACGCTGACGGTCCGCTCAGCCACGCGCCGGTAGCTTGCGGTGGAAGAGACCGGAGGCGCGAGTGCACGTCGTGATCGTCGATGACGAAGCCGCGCTGCGGGACTCGCTGTCGCGCACCCTGCGGTTCGAGGGGTACACGGTGTCGGTCGCGTCGGACGGGGCGCGCGGGCTGGAGCTGGTCAGGTCGCAGCGGCCCGACGGCGTGATCCTCGACGTGACCATGCCGGTCCTCGGCGGCATAGACAGTTGCCGGCTGCTGCGGGCGGAAGGAAACCACGTCCCGATCCTGATGCTCACGGCCCGCACCGGCATCGACGACCGTGTGGCCGGCCTCGACGCCGGTGCCGACGACTACCTGGTCAAGCCGTTCGCGTTGCAGGAGCTGCTCGCCCGGGTCCGCGCCCTGCTGCGCCGCACGGATTACGCCTCCGCCACGACCGAGCTGCCGCCACCGCTGTCGTTCGCCGACCTGCTGCTCGACTCTTCGACACGGGAGGTCACCCGCGGATCGCGCCCGCTTCGCCTCACCCGCACCGAGTTCTCGTTGCTGGAGACCTTCCTGCGCAACCCGCGCCACGTGCTGACCCGCGCGGTGATGTTCGAACAGGTCTGGGGCTACGACTTCGGCGCGGCGTCCAACGGCCTCGACGTGTACGTCGGCTCCCTGCGCCGCAAGCTCGAAGCCGGGGGAGAGCCACGGCTGCTGCACACCGTGCGCGGCGTCGGTTACGTGCTGCGCGAGGACCCGTTGTGAAACGGCGGCTCCCGGAGCTGACGCTGCGGGCCCGGCTGACCGTGCTCGTGGTGGCGGCGGTCGCCGTGGCCGTGGTCGCCGTCTCGCTCACCTCGTGGCTGGTGACGCAGGCGAGCCTCTACCGGCAGTTCGACGCGCAGCTGCAGGCCTACGCCCAGGTGGCCGCGAAATCCGCGTCGCCGGCCGACGCGCTGGCCACCTTGCGCTCGGCCGACCGCGACGGCCGGAGCACGGACCCGGGACACGGCGTCGGCCTCACCGTCCAGTTCGTCGACGCCGCCGGCGCGCCCACCGGGGCCGCCGGCGAAGTGAGCGCCTTTCCGGTCGGCGCGCAGGCACGGCAAGTCGCGGCCGGGGCGATCTCGGTCGGCTCCGAGGTCGACCGGATCGGGTCGGACCGCTACCGCGTCTGGATCGCCGCGCGTCCGGCCGGCGGCGCGGTGCAGGTCGCCCGAGATTCGGAGGGGGTCGAGCACACCCTGGCCGACCTCGGGCTGTGGGAACTGCTGGTCGGTCTCGCCGGGGTCCTGGTCGCCGCGCTCATCGGCCGCGCGGTCGCGAAAACGGCGTTGCGCCCGGTCGACACGCTGACCGCGGCAGCCGGCGACGTCGCGCGCACCCAGGCGCTGGCGGCCGAGATCACCGTGAAGGGCCGGGGCGAGCTGGCGAAGCTGGCCGAGTCGTTCAACGAGATGCTCGCCGCGCTGGCCACGTCGCGCGACGAACAGCGCCGCCTGGTCGAGGACGCAGGCCACGAGTTGCGCACGCCGCTGGCGAGCCTGCGCAACAACATCGAGCTGCTCATCCACGCGCAGACCCGGTCCGGGCTGCCCTCGGACGACCACGCCCGCCTGCTGACCGACCTCGACACGCAGTCCGCCGAGCTCACCGACCTGGTCGGCGAGCTGGTCGAGCTGGCGACGGGGGACCACTCACCCGAAGACGTGGAAGACGTGGAGCTCGCCGACGTCGTGCGCACCGCGGTGGACCGGGCGCGGCCGCGGGCGCCCGGGATCCGGTTCGACCTGTCCACCGAAGCCGCCGAGTCCGTCGTGGTCCGGGGCCGGCCGGCCGCGCTCGAACGCGCGGTGCTGAACATCCTGGGCAACGCCGCCAAGTGGAGCCCGCCCGGCGGCACCGTGACCGTCACCCTCGCCGCCGGGCCGGGCGAGGTGCACCTCGTGGTGACCGACGAGGGCCCGGGCATCCCCGACACCGACCTGCCGCACGTGTTCGAACGCTTCTACCGGGCCGCGTCCGCTCGGGCACAACCGGGATCGGGGCTCGGGCTGGCGATCGTGCACCAGGTCGTCGCGCAGCACCACGGCCGGGTGCGCGCGTCGAACGGTGAGCGCGGCGGGGCTCGCTTCGAGCTGGCCCTGCCCGTGCGGGGTTCTTAACCAAACCGGGCCCGATCTTCATCGTTTCCTCATCCGGGCTCACGATCGTGGGTGGGGTGACGACCACTTCGCCCCGGCCCGCTCGGGTCAGCCCGATCGCGTGGACCGCGATCGGGCTGTGGACGGCGGCGCTGGCCCTGGTGGGCGGGCTGACCATCGGGTTCGCCCACCGCGTCGACCCGTTCCGCGACCCGGTGAGCGACTACGCGCTGCACCGCTCGGGCCGGGCCCTGTTCACGATCGCCGTGCTGCTCGTGCTCGCCGGCGGGCTCGCCCTCGTCGTGGCGGCCCAGCTGGCGGGACTGCCCCGGAACAGCGCCGTGTCCGTCCTCTTCGGACTGTGGGTGGCCGGGCTGTTCCTCGTGGTGCTGTTCCGGGAAAACCCCAGCACCACCGTCGTCACGCTGCACGGCGAAATCCACCGCTTCGGCGGCGCCGTGCTGTTCGCGTGCCTCCCCCTGGCCTGCCGCGCACTCGCGCGGCTCCTGCGCGCCGACCCCCGATGGGCCCGCCACGCGCGGCGAGTCCGCTCGTGCGCCCGGCTCGCCTTCACCACGGCGGTGGCGTTCGGGCTTGCGCAGTTCGTGTCCGAGCTGCCTGAGGGGTTGCTGGAACGCGCTGCGCTCGTCGCGGAGCTTGGCACCTTGGTAACCATCGCGCTCGTGGTGCGGGCGGTGGCCCGATGACCCTCCTCGCCGTCGGCTTCGCTCTGCTCGGTGCGTGCTTCTTCGCGGGATCCGTTGCCCTGCAACACAAGGCCGTCCAGACCCGGAGCAGCGTCACGGGCCGGGTCGAGCTCACGCGGCTGGCGCGGTCGCGCACGTGGCGGGCGGGGGTCCTCCTCGGTGTCACCGGCACCGCCCTGCACTTGACCGCGTTGTCGCTCGCGCCGCTGGCCGTGGTGCAGCCGCTCGGCGTGCTGAGCCTCGTGCTGACCGTGCTCGCCGGGCGAGGCGCGGTGACCGCGCGCCGGATCCGCGTCGCCGCGGCGGTCGTGTGCGTCGCGGTCGCCGGGTTCGTGCTCACCTCGGCGTCCGCGCCGGTCCCGCACGCGAACATCACCACGAGTGCCGTGGTGCTCGCCGTGCTGGCCGGGCCGGCGGTGGCCGTGGCGGGGCTCGCCTGCCTGGGCCGCGCGCGGTGCCTCGGGCGCTCCGCCGCCGCGGCCGTGTTGTTCGGCCTCGGTGCCGCGGTGCTGCGGGCGGCCGCGCTCAGCCTGCCCCACCTGCCGGCGGCGGCCGGATTCGCGCTCGCGGGCGGCGCGCTGATCGCCGGTGGCGGCTGGCTGCTCCAGCAGGCCCACGCCGCCGGGCCCACCGCCGTCGTGGTCGCCGCCACGACGGTGCTCGACCCCCTCACCGCCGTCGTCGCCGACCAGCTGCTCTACGGCGAAGCACCCCACCTCGTGCCGGCACTCGCCGCCGCCCGCCTGGTCCTGGCGCTGGTCGCCGTGCTCGGCGTGCTCGTGCTGGCCGGCTCCCTCAGCAGTCCCACCGAACACGACAAGGAAACCCCGATGCCCACCTCCGGACTCCGGATCCTGCTCGGCGCCGACACGTTCCCGCCCGACATCAACGGCGCCGCCCACTTCACCGCCCGGCTCGCCCACGGCCTGGCCGGCCTGGGACACGACGTCCACGTGCTGCGACCCCGGCCCCGCCGTGACGACGCGGACCACGGCAGCCTCACCGTCCACGACGCGCGCGCCTTCGGGACGCCGTTCCACCCGACGTTCCGGATCAGCACCCCCGGCGGCGCGCGCCGGGCCGCGGAAGACGTGCTGGACCGGGTGCGGCCCGACGTCGTCCACGTCCAGTCCCACTTCTCCGTCGGACGCGCCCTGCTGGCCGCCGCGCACCGCCGGGGCATCCCGACGGTGGCGACGAACCACTTCATGCCCGAGAACCTCCTCGGCTACGTCCGGCTGCCGCAGCCGGTCCGGCGCGCGCTGATCCGCGTCGGCTGGCGCGACCTGGTGCGCGTGTACCGCGCCGTCGGGACCGTCACGACACCGACGCCCCGGGCCGCCGAACTGCTGGCCCGCAACGGGCTCGAACGTCCCGTCGGGGTCATCTCGTGCGGGATCGACCTCGCCCACTACGCCGAGCGCGCCACACCGGCCACGGGTGACGTCGCGGTCCTGTTCGTCGGCCGCCTCGACGCGGAGAAAAACGTCGACGAGCTCATCCGCGCCGTCGCCCGCCTGCCGCGGCTTCGCGCCGAGATCGTCGGCGACGGCTCGTGCCGGGCCGCGCTCACGAGCCTCGCCGCCGAGCTCGGTGTGGCCGACCGCGTCTGCTTCCACGGCTTCGTCCCGGACGCCGACCTCGTCCGCATCTACGCCTGCTGCCAGATCTTCTGCATGCCCGGCACCGCCGAACTGCAGAGCATCGCCACGATGGAAGCGATGGCGGCCGGCTTGCCGGTGGTCGCGGCCGACGCGATGGCGCTGCCGCACCTCGTGCGCCCCGGCGTCAACGGCCACCTCTACCCACCGGGCGACGTCGACGCCCTCGCCATCCGCCTCGACGAGCTGGCCGGCGATCCCGGCGCCCGCGCGTCGATGGGCGCGGCGAGCCGAGCACTGGTGGCGCGCCACGATCTCGCCGGCACGCTCGAGAGCTTCGTCTCCGTGTACCGCCAGGCCTGCGGCGCGGCGCAGCCGACGGAAACCGAGCGGCGCGAGCCGTCCGTGGCGTGAGCGCGCCGGGGCGACGGGCCCGCCCGGGACTTCGCCGAGACCCACCGCCGGATTCGGCCAGGGCACAGCAAAATCGCGGCCAATTCGGCGGACACCGGGTGCGGGCGCGGGCACTCTCGGATCATGGGAGTTCCCGATTCGGCCCGTTCGGCCCTCGCCCCGGTGGCCCGCTTCCTCCGCCTGGTGCGCCCGGCCGTGCGGCGGCGGCCCTCGGTGCGGATCTGGGACCGGATCGAGGCCGTGCTGATCCTGGTGCTGAGCGCGGCGCTCTTCGGGTCGGTCCCGATCTGCTTCGGGCTCGCTTCGTCGGTCTTCGCCGCGGATCAGGCGGCGGATGCGCGCGCCGGCGTGCGTTACCAGGTCACGGCGAGGGTGTTCCCAGGCCCACCCGTCCTGCAGACGGCCGGCAGCGAGGCTTCGCCCGGCACGCGCCGTGTCCGTGGCATGTGGACCGCACCGGACGGGGCGGCTCGCAGTGGAGATCTGACGGTCGAGCTCGGCCCCACCGGACCTCAGACGGTGAAGATCTGGGTCGACCGCCAGGGCCTGCTGCGAGCGGCGCCGCGGACCACCGCCGACTTGCTGTTCGTCGCGCTGATGTACGGCGTCGCGGTCGAGTTCTGCGCGGTCGTGGCGGTCGCGTTGGTGTACGTGACGACGCGGTGGTGGCTCGACCGGCTCCGCGCCCGGGGCTGGGACCGCGAATGGCGCCGGCTCACCGGCGTCGGGACGGACGCCTGATCTCTTCGTAAAACGACAATGGTGTAGAAATACTACATGCCTGTCGAAGATCTGGACTACCGCGGAAGGCGGTCTCCCGCATGAACCCGTTGAGCGCGACGTCGTGGCTCTCGAGCCTCGGCACGGCGGGGGTGTTCCTCGTCCTGTTCGCCGAAACCGGCCTGCTGATCGGGTTTTTCCTGCCCGGTGACTCGCTGCTGTTCACCGCCGGGCTGTTCTGCACCACCAGCGCCACGGCCGCCGTCCACCTGTCCCTGCCGCTCGTGCTGGTGGCCGCGGTTGCCGGCGCACTGCTCGGCGCGCAGACCGGGTTCGTGCTGGGCCGCCGCGGGGGCCGGGCGCTCCTGGCGCGCACGAACAACGTGCACCTGCACCGCGGGATGACCAGAGCCGAAGAGCTCTTCACCCGCTACGGCCACGCGAAGGCGATCGTCCTCGCCCGCTTCATCCCGGTCGTGCGCACGGTGCTGAACCCGCTCGCGGGCATCCTCGACGTGCCCGCGCGGACGTTCACCCTGTGGCAGGTCCTCGGCGGGCTGCTGTGGTCGGTCGGCGTCACGGTCGCCGGGTATCTTCTCGGGGCGAGCATTCCGGGGATCGACCAGTACCTGCTCCCCATCATCGCGCTCGTGGTCGTCGTCTCGCTGATCCCGCTCGCACTCGAACTGCTCCGCAGCCGCAAGCAGCGCCGGGGAGCCGGCTCCTGATGTTCCCGCCCCTCAAGTCCCTCAGCAGCACCGTCAGCGCCGTCAGCACTGTCAGCAAAGGAAAAACTCGGTGAGCGCGATCGACCTCGGCCAGTCCGTGATCCTCGGGATCGTCGAAGGCCTGACCGAATTCCTGCCGGTGTCCTCCACCGGGCACCTGAAGATCGCCGAGGGGCTGCTCGGCATCCCGGTCGACGACCAGTCCGTGGTCGGGTTCACCGCGGTGATCCAGGTCGGCGCCATCGCCGCGGTGCTGGTGTACTTCTTCCGCGACATCGTGCGGTTCGCCGCGGCGTGGGGGCGCGGGCTCGTCAACGCGCGGGCGCGCCAGGAACACGACTACAAGTTCGCCTGGTGGGTCATCCTCGCCACGATCCCGATCGTCATCGCCGGCCTGCTGTTCCAGTCGCTGGTGAAGGGTCCGCTCGCGTCGTTGTGGGTCGTCGCGATCTCGCTCATCGCCGGCAGCGCGATCATGTGGGCCGCGGACCGGTTCGGGACGGGCAAACGGGCCGAGGCCGACACCACGTTCACCGACGCGATGCTGGTCGGCTCGTCGCAGATCCTCGCCCTGCTGTTCCCCGGGTTCTCCCGCTCCGGCGCGACGATCTCGACCGGCCTCCTGCGGGGCCTCGACCGGGTCGCCGCCACGCGGTTGTCGTTCTTCCTGTCGATCCCGGCCCTGACCGGTGCCGGCCTCTACGAGCTGAAGGACGCGCTCGGCGGCGGCGTCGACGTGCTGCCGCTCGTGGTCGGGACGGTCGTGTCGTTCGTCGTGGCCTACGCCGCGATCGCGTGGCTGCTGAAGTTCGTCGCGGCGCACACGTTCACGGCGTTCGTGATCTACCGGGTCGTCGTGGGCGTGGCGTTGCTGGCCGCGCTGGGGTCGGGCCTGCTGTCCGCCTGACCGGCACCGGGTCGCGCGAAGCCTTCCGCGGCCAGGGCTTCCGTCGCGGCGGCGACGATGCCCTGGCCCCGGGCGAGCAGATCGTGCAGGCTCCGCTCACGCAGGATCGGCGCGTCGCGAAGATCCCCGTCGGGCAGCAGCCCGGCCACGCGCTGCAGGGCGTTCATCGCGTGCCACGCAGCCAGCGTCAACGGGTCGGGCTCGGGCGCGTCCTCCGCCAGCATCGAAGCTCCGAGCTGCGCGGCGAGCCGGTCGGCCAGATCCGCGAGCCGGGCGGCGTGCAGCAGGTGAGGTTCGGGCATGGGCAGCTCTCCGGTGTCGCCGACGGAACCGCGGCAGTGTGCCACGGAGCCGGCAAACGTCCGGCAAAACGCTTTGCCGTTCGCTTACCTACGCGGGCCGCGTTTCGCGGCGCGCAGCCGTTCCTGGCGCAGGGCCCCGATCTCCGGCAGCGGCAGCGCCGCGGGCGGCGCGCCGAGCGACCAGCCCAGCAGCAGGTCCGCGAGGGCGGGGTTGCGGGCCAGGGCCGGGCCGTGCAGGTAGGTCCCCAGCACCCGGCCCGTGAGGGCGCCCTCGGTGCCGTCGCCGTTGCCGGTGCCCGCGCGCACGGATCCCAGGGTGCGGCTGCCGGGGCCGATTCGCGTGCGGCCGAGGTGGTTCTCGAAGCCGGTGAGCGGTTCGGTGCCGAGCTCGGCCGCGACGTCGACGACGACCTCACCCACCGCGCGCCGCTTGCCCGGGGCCGTGCCCGCGTCGAGGAGCCCCAACCCGGTGTGCGTCACGCCGTCGGAGGTGGTGAACTCCGTGCCGAGGATCTGGAACCCGGCGCAGACGCCGAACACCACCGCGCCGCGCGCGACCGCGTGCTGCAGGCCGGGGTGGGCGCGGAGGTGGTTGACCGCGAGGGCCTGGGCGTCGTCTTCGCCGCCGCCCAGCAGGTAAAGGTCGAGCGACGACGGCACGGGTTCGCCGTGGCGGATCTCCGTGACGGTGGCCGCGATACCGCGCCACTGGGTCCGGCGCCGCAGGACCTGCGCGTTGCCGGCGTCGCTGTAGGTGCCGAGGATGTCGGGCAGCACCAGGCCGATGCGCAGCGCCGAGTCGCGCGGCGTCCGCGCCGGGTCAGGCATGGCCGAGGTGTTGTTGTGCGTCGCGGAAGGCGGTGTAGTTCGCGACGAGCTCGACGGGACCCGGCGGCAGCGACGTGATGGCCGCCTGCGGCTCCCGGCACAGCGTGTGCCGCACTTCGGCGTAGGTGAGGCGGACGGCCACGTCGGTCGCGCGCTCACCGGAGGCGACCACGTGGCGCCCGCGCAGCTGCTCGAACGGCACGTCCCACAGCCACGATGTGTCGCGTCCGTCGGCCTCTCCGCTGTTGACCGCGACCACCACCGGCGAGCGCGGAGGGAGCAGCGGCAGTGTTTCCCGCCAGCCGGCGGGGTTCTTCGCCAGCAGGACCCGCACCGAGCGCCCGGAGACGACGGCGCGCCGGTAGCGTCCCGAGACCTCGCCGATCGCGCGCAACTGGGCGACGGCGACGTGAGGCGACACCCCGAGGCGCTCGGCCGCGGCGACCGCGACGGCGGCGTTGGCGGCGTTCGCACGGCCCGGCAGCCGCAGGTCGAGCGTGACCGTGGTGCCGCCCGCGGTTTCCACCGTGTCGTCCCGCAGGGTCCACAGTGGATCCGGGCGGGTCAGGCCGCACACGCAGTGCCAGCCGGCCTCGTCGCGGTGGATGGCCTGCCCGCACCGGGCGCACGCCACGGCGTCGGCGTGCCAGCCCTGTCCCGCGCTGATCCACAGCGGCCGCGCCGAGGCGAGGGCGGCGGAGGTGACGAGCGGGTCGTCGCAGTTGGCGACCACCGTCGTGTCCGGCAGCGCGGCGGAGATCGCCCGGAACTCCCGCTCGATCGTCCGCACCTCGCCCACCCGGTCCAGCTGGTCGCGGCTGAGGTTGAGCAGCACCAGGCACGAAGGCCGTACCTGCGCCGCGACGCCGGACAGGTAGGTCTCGTCGACCTCCAGCACCGCTACGGGCGCGTCCGGTTTGGCGACCAGCGCGGCGACGACTCCGTCGGGCATGTTCGCGCCGTCGCCGTTGCCCGCGACTTCGCCGAGCGTCTCCAGGACCCGGCTGAGCATCAACGCCGTCGTGGTCTTGCCGTTGGTGCCCGTCACGAGCACCACGGTGCGATCGCGGCTCAGCTGCCGCAGCACACCGGGGTCCAGCCGGAGCGCGATCCGCCCGCCGATCACGCCGCCGGCGCCCAGCCCCAGCCGGCGGGAAACCGCCGCGGCGGACCGGGCCGCCGCGACGGCCAGCCGGGTCCGCGCCGGCAGGTGCCGCGGACCCGGCGCGATCGGGGCTCGCGCGTCGAGGACTGTCGGCGGACTGGGGCTCACCACTGGATCTCCTTCGCGTGCCTACCGGGGTTCGCGGTCACCCTCGTCGGGACCTCCTGTGAGGACGCTGAGGACGTGGCGAAGCCCGCAGTCACCGACGTTAGGCCAGTGCGGTTCAGGAGCCGGTTCGAGCAGGGTTAACCGAACGCTGTCTCGTCGATCCACAGTGGACAAGGTCAGCGGCGGGCAAGATCTCGTTGGCGCACGGTTTGCTTCAGGACCGGCGGCCGGCCGGGAAACGTTGGGCTGCGCCGTCAGCCGGCCCGGTGCGCGCGGCGAGCGGCGCCGGCCCGGCACCGGGCGGCCGAGCCGAGGGTCTCGGCGTACAGCGCCAGGAGTCGTTCCGTGGCGGTGTCCCACCCGGACGCGGCGGCGTGGCGGCGTGCCTCGGCGCGGTGGTCGCCGCTCAGCAGGGCGCGGGCGTGGGCGGGCAGGTCGGCGGGCCGGTCGACGGGGAAGAACTCGGCGGCCGTGGTGCCGGCGAGCGTCGAGCGCGCCGCCGGGCTTTCCGCGGCGAGGACGGGCAGGCCGCTGGCGAGCGCTTCCAGCAGCACGAGCCCGAGGGTGTCCGTTGTGGATGGGAAGGCGAACAGGTCGGCCGTGCGGTAGGCCTCGGCGAGGGCTTCGCCGTGGAGCATGCCGGTGAAGACCGTGCCCGGCGGCAGGGTGCGTTCGAGGTGGGCGCGGGCCGGGCCGTCGCCGACCAGCACGAGGCGGAAGCCACCGGCCGGCGCGGCCAGGGGAGCGAGCCGGTGCAGGCCCTTCTCCGAGGCGAGCCGGCCGACGTACAGCGCGACCGGACGCCCGTCGGTGCGCCGGCGCGGTGCGGGGCGGAAGCGCTCGAGGTCCACGCCGCGCGGCCACAGGCGGACGCGGTGGATGCCGTGGCGCGCCAGTTCGTCGACCGACGCGCTCGACGTCGCGAGGTTGAGGTGCGCGCGCCGGTGCAAGGCGCGCAAGATCGTCCAGATCAGCGGCACGGCGGCGCCGAGGCGGTAGTGACGTGCGTAGCGGGCGATGTCGGTGTGGTACGACGCCACGGTGCGGCGGTTCTGCCTCCGCGCGGCGAGCAGCCCCGCGATGCCCAGGAACGCCGGGTTGACCAGGTGCACCACGTCGGGGTCGAATTCGCGCAGGTACCGGCCGACCCGGGGGAGCGGCAGCCCCCAGCGTTTGCCGCCGTAGAGGAACTTCGCGCCGGCCGCCCGGACCGTGCGCACCCGCGCGCCCGCCAGCGTGCTCGGGCCGCCGGCTTCCGGGGCGATCACCAGGACTTCGTGGCCGCGCGCGTGCAGTTCGCGCACGGTGGCGACGAGCCGGGTGACGATCCCGTCGGTCGAGGGCAGCCACGTCTCGGTGACGAACGCGATGCGCATGGCCTTACCGGGCCCGCCGGCCGGACGCCTGCGTCACGCCCAGGAACGCGACCAGTGCCGCGATCACCAGCAGCAAGGTGACACTCACCGGACCGGTGCCCAGCCCCACGCCGCCGCGGTCGGGTCCGACGCCGAGCCAGTCGGCGAACGAGGCCCCCAGCGGCCGGGTCACCACGTACGCGGCCCAGAACGTCGCGACGGAGCCGAGACCGGCGAAGCGCCGGGCCAGCGGCGGGACGGCGATGACGACCGCGAACACCACCCCGGAGCCGAGGTAGCCCAGGTGCAGCGTCGTGGCGGTGAGGTCGCCGAGCGCGGTGCCGAGCGCGAAGGTCGTGCCGACGGCGAGCCAGTAGAACACCTCGCGCCGCGGAGTGGTGATGTCGTGAATGGACAAGGTGCGCTCGAGCCGGTGCCACAGCAGGAAAACCGCGGCGAGCACGATCGCGAACACCGCCGTCGACACCGCGTACGGCACCCCGAAGCCGACGTGGGCGGCGTCGGCGGCCATGGTGCCGAACACGCTGACCAGCACCACGGTCGTCCAGTACAGCCAAGGGCGGTAGGTGCGGGAAAGGAACTGCGCGACGAGGGAACCGGCGAGCACCAGCCCCGCCACGCCCACCGCGATCACGGGATCCACGTTGTGCGCGAAGAAATCGCTCGTCGTCTCGCCGACGCCCGTCGTGAGCACCTTGATCACCCAGAACAGCGCGGTGACCTCCGGGACCTTGCTCGCGGTGCGGCGGCCGGTGCGCGGGCCGCCGCCGCTCAGTTCCGCTGTCGTCATGGGGAAATCCTCCCAGGTGCCGGCGTGCTCCGGGACGTCGGAATGATTGTTCCGCGGGTGTTCTCGATGCTCATTTTGCCGGTTTTGCGCTTGCGGAAAAATTGCCGCGGGTAAACCTTCGGCTAACCTTCGAGGCGGTATCTTGTCGCCGGTTTTCCCTGCTGTGACGGGAAAGTCAGTTCACGCGTTGTTCTTTCACGTGTTCCCCGGAGTCCTCTTCGGGGGCCTGGAATACCCCGGGCGCCGCAGCCGGCGGATGCCGGACAACAGGAGGAAATCCGTGTCGAGAACCCGCACACCCTTGTTCGCCCTTCTCGCCGCCGCGGGATTGTTCGCGACCGTCGCCCCGGCCGCGACGGCGCAGCCCGAGCAGCGGCACGTGCTGCTCGTCTCGGTCGACGGCATGCACCAGTCGGACCTCGCCTGGTACACCGCGACCCACCCGCACTCGGCGCTCGCGAGCCTGGTGGCGCACGGCACGCAGTACACGCACGCGAACACGCCCGTGCCCTCGGATTCTTTCCCCGGCCTCGTCGCCCAGGTCACCGGCGGCAACCCCGCGACGACGGGCGTGTACTACGACGCCACGTACAACCACGCGCTGCTGCCCGCGGGCACCACGAACTGCGCCGGCGTGAAGCCGGGCACCGGCGTGGACTACACCGAGGATCTGGACCTCGACAAGAACTCCGTCGATGCCGGGCAGGGGCTCGCCGGGCTGCCCGCCGGTGTGCTGAAGATGACCGGGAACCCGCGCACGCTCATCGACCCGGCGAAGCTGCCGGTCGACCCCCGCACGTGCAAACCCGTTTACCCGCACCAGTACCTGCAGGTGAACACGGTCTTCGAGGTGGCTCGCCAGGCCGGGTTGCGCACCGCGTGGTCGGACAAGCACCCCGCCTACGAGATGCTGAACGGCCCGTCCGGCACCGGCGTGCAGGACCTGTTCACCCCGGAGATCAACAGCCAGGTGCCCGGCGGACCGGCCGGCGGCGACTGGACCACGGACAACGCCGCGACCCAGCAGTACGACTCGTACAAGGCCCGCGCGGTGCTCAACGAGATCGACGGCTACGACCACAGCGGCACCACGAAGGTCGGCACGCCGGCGGTGTTCGGGCTGAACTTCCAGTCGGTGTCGACCGCGCAGAAGCTGCCCGTCTCCGGCGGCCAGGCCGGCGGGTACACCGCCGGCGGCGCACCCGGCCCGGTCGTGCGCTCGGCGCTGGACTTCGTGGACCGGCAGCTGGGCGCGTTCACCGCGGAGCTCCAGCGCCGCCACCTCGACCAGAGCACCACCATCGTGCTGTCCGCCAAGCACGGCCAGTCGCCGATCGACTCGAACGCGCTGACCCGCATCGACGACGGCGCCCTGCTCGACGGTCTCAACGCGGCCTGGCGCGCGGCCCACCCGGGCGCCGCCGACCTCGTCGTCCAGTCGACCGACGACGACGCGATGCTGCTGTGGCTCAGCGACCGCTCGGCCGCGGCCACGACGTTCGCGAAGAACTACCTCCTCGCGCAATCGGGCACCGGCAACGGGGTCACCGGCGCGCCGAAGCCGTTCGTCCACTCCGGACTGACGACCGTCCACGCGGGAGCGGACGCCGCGCGCTACTTCGGCGTGCGCCCCGGCGACGCGCGGGTGCCCGACCTCGTCGGCATCACCGTGCCCGGCGTGGTGTTCACCGGCGGGCAGTCGAAGATCGCCGAACACGGCGGGGCGGCCGCCGACGACCGGTCCGTCCCCCTGGTCGTCAGCGGCACCGGGCGCGGGCAGAGCGTCGGCGGCGCGGTGGAGACCACGCAGATCGCCCCGACGATCCTGCGGCTGCTGCACCTCGACCCGCGGTCGCTCGCCGCGGTGCGCGAGGAAGGCACCCGCGTGCTGCCCGAACTCGACCGGTAGTGGGCCGGCGCCCGCACCGCGAGTGCGGGCGCCGCACACCGGACGAAACAGGCGCCGCCGCACCCGGAGAAGCCGACCGACTACATGGATGTAGATTTACTACATGCCTGTAGAAATTTCCGAAGGCGACCGCGTGGTGCTCGTGTCCGCGCGGGTCGGCGCCGGGCACGACGGTGCGGCTCGGGAGCTCGCCCGGTGGCTGGCCGAGCGCGGGGTGCGCGCCGACCGCGTCGACTTCCTCGACCTGCTGCCGGGCCGGCTCGGGCAGACGCTGTGCGGCGCCTACCACCGGCAGTTGCAGGTCGCCCCGCGCAGCTGGGACTGGCTGCTCGGGGCGCTCGGCTCACCGGCGCTCGCGGCAGTCGCCCGGCGGCTCGCGGCCCTCGCGTCCCCCGGGCTGGCCGTGGTGGTGGGCGACGACGCGCGGCTGGTCCTGTCGACCTACCCCCTCGCGACCCACGCGGCGGCGCACCTGCGGGCGCGCGGGCGGCTCGCGCCGGGGCTGGTGGCGTACCTGACGGATCCGTCGGTGCACCGCCTGTGCGTCAGCGCGGAGGCCGACCTGACCGTGGCGCCCAACGAGACCGCGGCACGGCAGGCCCGAGCCTGGGGCGCGGGGCGCGTGCTGGTCGCGCCGCCGCTGGTCGCGCCCGCGTTCCGGCCGGTGGCCGGCGCGGCCGAGCGGACGCGGCTGAGGTTCGCGCACGGCCTGCCCTCGGATCGCGCGCTGGCCCTGGTCGTCTCGGGGTCCTGGGGCGTCGGCGAGGTCGAACGGACGGTGGCCGACCTGCGCGCGGACGGTTCGGCCGAGCCCGTGGTCGTGTGCGGCCGCAACGACGCGTTGCGCGAACGCCTGCGCAACGCGGGGCTCCGGCACGTGTTCGGCTGGGTGGACACGATGGCGGACCTGATGCGCGCCTGCGACGTCGTGGTCCAGAACGCGGGCGGGCTCACGACTTCCGAAGCCCTCGCGACCGGGCTGCCGGTGCTGACCTACCGCTGCCTGCCCGGCCACGGCCGCGCCAACGCCGCCGTACTGGACCAGGAGGGCACCGTGCCGTGGGTCCGGACACCGGACGCGCTCGGCCCGGCCTTGCGTGCCGCACTGGCCCGTGAAGCCGTGCCGGTCCTGCCGGTGGAGGTGGCCGGGTGATGCGCGTGGTGGTGGTGGTGGCGGGTGCGCTCGCGGCGCATGCCGCCCCGGCCGCGTTGTTCCTGCCGCGCCTGCGCACCGACGCGTTCGGCCCGGCCTTGCGTGCCGCGCCGGTCTGTGAAGCTGCGCCGGTCCTGCCGGTGGAGGTGGCCGGGTGATGCGCGTGGTGGTGGCGGGTGCGCTTGCAGAACATGCCGTTCTGGCCGGGTTGTTGCTGCCGTCTATGGGTCACGACGCGTTCGGTCCCGCTTTGCGTGCCGCACTGGCCCGTGAAGCCGTGCCGGACCTGCCGGTGGAGGTGGCCGGGTGATGCGCGTGGTGGTGGTGGTGGCGGGTGCGCTCGCGGCGCATGCCGCCCCGGCCGCGTTGTTCCTGCCGCGCCTGCGCACCGACGCGTTCGGCCCGGCCTTGCGTGCCGCGCCGGTCTGTGAAGCTGCGCCGGTCCTGCCGGTGGAGGTGGCCGGGTGATGCGCGTGGTGGTGGCGGGTGCGCTTGCAGAACATGCCGTTCTGGCCGGGTTGTTGCTGCCGTCTATGGGTCACGACGCGTTCGGTCCCGCTTTGCGTGCCGCACTGGCCCGTGAAGCCGTGCCGGACCTGCCGGTGGAGGTGGCCGGGTGATGCGCGTGGTGGTGGCGGGTGCGCTCGCGGCGCATGCCGCCCCGGCCGCGTTGTTCCTGCCGCGCCTGCGCACCGACGCGTTCGCCGGGGTGGGCGACCCCGGCCACGTCGCGCTCACCTTCGACGACGGTCCGCATCCGCGCTCGACCCCGCATTTCCTAACGCTGCTGGCGAAAACCGGCACGCGGGCAACGTTTTTCGTGCTCGGGCGCGAGCTCGCCCGGTGCCCGGAGCTCGGGCGCGAGATCGTCGCCGCCGGGCACGAGCTCGCGGTGCACGGCTGGGACCACCGCTGTTTCCTGCGCCGGTTCCCGACGGCTCTGCACGACGACCTCGCGCGGACGGCCGAGCTGGTCACCGACGTCGCCGGCGTCGAGCCGCGGTGGCTGCGCGCGCCCTACGGGGTGTTCTCGGCCGGCTCGTTGGTCGCTGCGCGGAAGCTGGGCCTGCGGCCCGTGCTGTGGACCGCCTGGGGGTTCGACTGGGCCGCCCGCGCGACTCCGGCGTCGGTGGCCGCGACAGTCCACAAGGGACTTCGCCCGGGGGGCACGATCCTGTTGCACGACTCGGACGTCGCCGCCTCCACCGTCGGTTCGTGGCGGTCAGCGCTCGGCGCACTCCCGGTGATCCTGGCGCGCTGTGCGGAACGCGGTCTCACGGTGGGACCGCTGAACGAGCACGGGGTGGGCCGCGCACGAGGCCTGCTGGGCGGCTTCGATGTCGGCGTGCAACGCGATCGCGGCCTGCGCCCCGGCCCCGGCGGACCAGGCGCAGCAGCCGAGCACCACGGCGACCGCGATCGCGGTCAGCACCCCGCGGCGGCGCGGCGGTGACGTGGGGGTGTCCAGCAGCGCGCGCACCCGCTGCGGCACCGGCCCGCCCCCGGCGGCGAGCGCGTACGAGCCGCGGCTCCGGTCGGCCAGCGCGGCCTTGGCCACCGCCGTCGCGACCACGCGCCGGTCACCGACCCCGGACGCGGCGGCTTCGTCGGCCCAGCGCTCCATCGCGAACCGCACGGCCGTCGTCAGCGGGCGCACGAGGGGGTTGAGCGCCGCCGCGAGAACGCCGACCGCGGCATAGCCCGGGTGGCGCAGCCGAAGGTGTGCTCGCTCGTGCTGCAGGAGAGCCGCCCGTTCGCCGGGTTCGAGCGCGGCGAGCATCCCGGCGGACACGGCGATGCGGCCGCCGCGACCGGCGATGGCGAAGGCCACGGGCTCGGCGCCCGGCAGGACCACCACTCCGCCTTCGCGGGAATGCTCGTCCAGCTCGGCGTGCACGCGCCGGTACCACCGCCACTGGCCGTGGATCGCGCGCACCGCCGAGACCGCCGCGGCGATCAGCAGGGTGCAGCAGGCGATGGCCACCGGTGTCGGCACGGTGGCGGTGAACGTCGCGGGGGAGAAGTCGCCGAGCTCGGCGACCACCGGCAGCAGCGACAGGCCCGCGAGCGCACCCACGGCCAACGCGCCGGTGCTGCCCGCGGCGAACACCAGCGCGAGAAACGTCAGCAGCTGCGTTGCACCGCGGGGGGACAAGCGCGGCGCGAGCCAGCGCCCGACCGGCCACGACGCGGCCGGCAGGACGAGCGGAACGAGCAGGCCGGTGCCCACGGTCTCAGTCGCCTTCGCGGTCGTGCTGGAGCAACTGCAGCAGCGCCTGCTCGTCGTCGGCCGACAGGTTCGACACGAACCGGGCCAGCACGCTCTCGCGGTTGGCCTCCCCGTCGAGCACCGCGCGCATCCGCCGTGCCGCGAGGCCAGGGGCGTCTTCCGCCGGGCTGTAGACGAACATGCGACCCCGCTTCTCCCGCGTGACGACGTCCTTCTCGTAGAGCCGGGACAGGATCGTCACCACGGTGGTGTAGGCGAGCGAGTCGTCGCCGAGCCGTTGCCGCACGTCCGCCGCGGAGGCCGCACCGTGCTGCCAGAGCACGGCCAGCACCTCGGCCTCGAGCTCACCAGGTCCCCTGCGCATGAGGCAAATCTACACTGGTGTCGTAGTTCACGGTGCCGTCGGCGGCCGGGACCGGAGTGAGGTGGCGAAGAAGTCACGCTGGTCGGGCTGCAGGTAGCGGGTGAGGTTGCCGGGCATGGTGGGCAGGAGCTTGTCCGGCCCGATGCCCGGCGCGTCGGGCCGGTAGCTGTTGAACGTGACCATCGGCGAGTGGATGTCGAGCTCCATGCCCTGCTGGACGCCGGCCTGGACCATGGCGTCGGCGAGGGTGTGGAGGGTGAGCCCGGTGCCGCCGACGTAGAGGAGGTTGCCGGCGCGGTCGGTGCCGAGGCCCGAGCGCCAGGTGTACTGGAACTGGTTCGACGCGCTGCCCCAGTGGCCCGCCGGGTTGAGGTCGAGGCCGGGGACTGGGGCGCCGTGGTCGATCACGAGGTCGAGGTTCTGGCGCACGGCGGTGAGGTGCGGGTTCATCGTGGCGTCGCGGCCCCACTGGGCCACGGAGACGCGCCCGGTGTCGTCGATCACGACGGACGCCATGCCGTTGTGCAGGGGTGCGACGGTGGTCCCGTCGAGGTAGTAGCCGCCGTTGCAGTCCTTCAGCTTGAACCCGGAGTTGAAGGCGGCCACGAGCGAGCTGCGCATTTCGGCGGGAATCGCGGCCGGGCCGGGCCCGCCCGGGTCTTTCGTGCCGGAGAACAATTGCGTGCGCACCAGCGACTGGTTCAGCCACGCGACTCCGGCGACGACACTCGCGTGGGCCGGATCGGGCTGGATGAACGTCGTGTATTCGGCGACCTGGCCGCCGCCGCTGCGCGCGCCCGGGAGCCATTCGCCTGCACCGGCCGCCGCGGACGGGCCGACGGGCAGGTTCCGCGGGCGCGGCCCGGGCCCGTTGACGGCCAGTCCGCCCAGCGAGGGCAGGTCCCCGGCCGACGGCGGCGCGCTCGAGGGCGGGTGGCGGGTGAACCACCAGTTCTCGACGGCGTTGACCACACCGCCGAGACCGATGTCCCGCAGCCAATCCACGGTCCGGACCGACACGCTCGCGTCGCCGGGGTAGGTCAGCGCGTAGCCGTAGGTGCCGGCCGGGTAGGCCAGCAGGGCAGCGATCACCAGCAGCACGATCCGGCGCCGGCGGCGCTTCGGCCGCGGCGGCGCGGGTGGCTGCCGGGTCGCCTGCTGCGGCGGACCGGGGTGCGGCGGAACCGGGTGCGGAAAGAGCTGATCGGCGGACATGTCCGCAAGTTATTCCGGGCCCGGTGCACGCCCGGAAAGCCGCGGGTTAGGGAGAGGAAAAAACGGTTTCGCCGCTGAACCGAACCGATTTCACCGGGGTGGGCGACAACAAAACATTCGGCCCAGGTTAGCGGGAGGCAAAATGATCGTGGTGCGCACCGGAACCCGGGAATGCGGATATTGTCGGGGCATGGCCCGAGTTCTCCTCGTCGAAGACGACCGCACCATCGGTGAGGTCCTGCACACGAGCCTGACCCAGCACGGGCACGAAGTCGCGTGGCACACGCAGGGCCGCACCGCCCTGCACGACGCCGCGAAGCAGCCGTGCGACCTGGTCCTGCTCGACCTCGGCCTGCCCGATCTCGACGGCACCGAGGTCTGCCGCGAGCTGCGCGGCGCGTTGCCCGCGTGCGTGATCGTGATGCTGACCGCGCGCGCCGACGAGATGGACGTGGTGGTGGGCCTCGAAGCGGGGGCGGACGACTACCTCGTGAAGCCGGTGCCGCTCGGCGAGCTGCACGCGCGCCTGCGGGCGCACCTGCGGCGCCATTCGACCGACCGGAGCCTGGGCGAGATCACCCTCGGCCGGCTGAAGATCGATCCGGCGGCGCGGCGGGCCACTGTGGACGGTGGCGAGCTGGCCTTGCGCGCCAAGGAGTTCGAGCTCCTGCTGCGGCTGGCGCAGGAACCGGGCAACGCCGTGAGCCGGGAGACGCTGATGGCCGACGTGTGGGACGCGCACTGGTTCGGCTCCACCAAAACGCTCGACGTCCACATCGCGACGCTGCGGCGCAAGCTGGCCGACGCCGGCGCGCCGGGCCCGATGCCCGAGATCGCCACCCTGCGCCGGCACGGCTACCGGCTCGAGGAACCGGAAGGGTGAGCGCGTGCGCCGCCGCATCGTCCTGACGACGGTGCTCGCCGCGTTGGTCGCGATCGGGTTGTTCGGGGTCCCGCTGGCGGTCGCCGTGGCGCGGTACTTCGTCACGGCCGAGCGCGCCGAGCTGGAACGCGCCGCCGACTCGTACGCGCTCGACGTCTCGGGCGACATCCTGCGTCACCGCACCCCGGACCGGACGCCGAGCACCGAAGACCCCACCTCGGTAGCGGTGTACAGCCCGCAGGGCACGTTGCTCGCCGGCGCCGGCCCGGCCACGCTCGCCCAGGCCGGGGAAGCGGCGGGCGCCGACGGCGTCGTCCCCGCGGACACCGCCGACGACCTCGTGGTGGTCGTGCCCATCGACGACGACGGAACGGTCGTCGCGCTCGTCCGCGCCGCCACCGCGCGGACCGAGGTCTACTGGCACACCGGCCTGACCTGGCTCGGCATGGCGGGCCTGGCCGTCGTCGCGCTGCTGTCGGCCTACCTGGTGGCCCGCCGTCAGGCGCGCCGGCTGGCCCGTCCGCTCGAGAAGCTGTCGGCGACCGCGCGGGACCTGGGCGACGGCGACTTCAGCATCCGAGCGGACCGGGCGGGGATTCCCGAGATCGACTCCGTCGGGGAGTCCCTCGACTCCACCGCCGTCCGGCTCGACGACCTGCTCGCCCGGGAACGCGCTTTCTCCGCCGACGCCTCCCACCAGCTGCGCACGCCGCTCGCCGGACTTCGCCTGCAGCTGGAAGCCGCGCTGGAGAACCCTCATGCGAACCTGCGTGACGTGGTCGAGGCCGGCGTCGCGACCACCGGGCGGCTCGACCGGACCGTCACCGACCTGCTCGCCCTGGCCCGCGACACCCCGCCGGTCCGCGCCACCGCCGCGGCCGACGAGCTCGCCGCCATCGAGCTGGAGTGGGCGCCTGCCCTGGCCGACCACGGGCGCGCGCTCGTGCTCACCGTCGAGCCCGTCGTCGCGGGCGCGCAGCTGTCCGGCCCGGTGCTGCGGCAGATCATGACTGTGCTGCTGGACAACGCATTGCGCCACGGCGCCGGCACGGTCACGGTCACCGCCCGCGACGCCGGCGACGTGCTCGCCGTCGACGTCGCCGACGAAGGCGAGGGGATCACCCCGGGCACCGACGTGTTCCACCGCCGCTCTCCGGGCGCCCGGGGGACGGGGATCGGCCTCGCGCTCGCGCGCCGCCTGGCCGAAGCCGAAGGCGGGCGACTTCGCGTGACCCGCCCGCAGCCCGCCGTCTTCACGCTGCTGCTGCCGCTCGAGCCCTGACCGAAGCTACTACGTTAGTGTAGAATTTCGGCGAGAGTTTCGGACCCCAGCTCGGCCGGGAGGAACCATGACCGCAGACGAGCCCAGCACGGAGCGGGCGTCCGAGGGCATCCGCTGTTCCGACGCCGAGCGCGAAACCGCCGCTACGGCGCTGCACACGGCCGTCGGCGAAGGCCGGCTGTCCCTGGCCGAAGTCGAGGACCGCACCGCGACGATCTACGCCGCCCGCTTCCGCCATGAGCTCGACGCGGTCCTCGCCGACCTGCCACGTTCCGCCGCGCCCGCCCCCACCTCCGGCTGGCGGCCCGTGCTGACGCTCGCCGCCCACCAGCTGGCCGCCGACTTCACGACCCTCACCGGCCGCAGCGCCACCGCCGGCTCCCGCCGCCGGGCCTTCCTCATCGCGGCCACCGTCCTCACCTTCGTGGCGCTGCTCCTCCTCGCCGCCCACGGCATCACCGACGACGGCCCCCACCACGGCTTCGGCCACGACTGACCGTGGCCGGTCAGCGGTCCGGTTGGTTGTCCTTTGTGGACGCTCGGGCGACCAGCAGCACGACGGCCACGATGCACACCAACGGCGCAACCCCGGAGACCGCGCGCGCCATGATCACCGGCACCCCCGCGTGGGCGACCGGACCACCCACCGGCCCCGGCGGCGGGGTAAACCGCAGACGCGCGTCCAGGTGGTGCCAGCGGGTCACTTCGAGGTAGATGATGCGCCAGCTGCCCACCCACGCCGCCCCGGCTACCGCAAGCAGCCACCACAACCCCCGGCGGGTCATGGCGTGCGTTCGAGCAGCGCTGCCCGCAGCGTCGGCGCGGAGATGCCCAACGCCGCCAAAATCGGCGGCACCAGGCCCCCCGGCGTGCCGACCACGACGGCGCCGAGGTGGTGCGCGCCGGCGGGGGACACGCCGCGGCGTCCGGCCTCGGTGACGGCGGCCTGGAGGCAGGATCGGGCCCGGCCGGTGATCGGGAGGTGGCCGGGGAGCTTCGGGTGGCGTCGGGTGCGCGGAGAAGGCGCCGGGAAGGGGCCGAAGATGGCCTCGACGGCTTCGCGGACCGCGTCCAGGTCGATGCCGATCGCGGCCAGGGCGGCCGCGTCCACGTTGGCGAACGGGGGGCGCGGCCCGGCCAGGAGGCGGTCGGTCTGGGTGGCCACTCCGGCGGGGGTCAGGCCGTACTCGCGGGCCACCTCGCCCACGCGGGTCGGGGCGTCCGCGACCGCGAACAGCAGGTGCTCGGAGCCGATCCCGGGATGGCCGAGCGTGCGGGCGCGTTCCTGGGCCGTCCGCACCAGCGCGCGGGCGTCGTCGGCGAACTGCCGGTTCCTCATTTCGGCCCCCGGATTCTGCGGCCGTGCTTGCGGTGCACCGTCTGCTTGCTCACGCCGAGCCGGGCCGCGATGTCCTGCCACGACCACCCCGACAAGCGCGCCCGATCCACCTGCAGCGTCTCGAGTTCCTCGGTCAGCGCCCGCAACGCCGCCACCGCCCGCAGCCCGACGTCGGGGTCGGAACTGGCCGCGCTCTCGGCGATCTCTGCTCGTGTCTTCATATCGTCAACATAAGCTGACAGCACCCGCGATGTCAACATAAGCTGACGATCGCCCGAAAAGGGCCGGCCGGAACGAACGGCCGGCCCCCGGGATCAGGCGCCGCTTCGGGCCGGCGCCGCGTGGTGGCGGCTGATGTTGCGTTCCAGCAAACCGAGCGACTGCGCGACCCCGACCCCGTCGGCGCCGAGCTCGGGGAGCCGCCCGTCGTCGTGGCGCAGGCGGATGAGGGCGTTGTCCATGGCCTCCTGCGCGGCGAACAGGCAAGGCGTGCTGTAGATCGCGACGTCGACCCCGAGCGCCGACAGCTCGGGCAGGGACAGGCGCGGCGACTTGCCGCCCGCGATCTGGTTGAACAGCAACGGTTTGTCGCCGATCACCGTCCGGATCTCCGTGATGGCCCCGGCGGAGCGGACGCCGTCGATGAGGACCACGTCCGCGTCGGTCCGGGCCAGGGCTTCGGCGCGGCGGAGGATCTCGTCGTGCTCGGTGGCGTCCGTGCGGGCGACGACAACGAGATCCCGGCGGGCGGACAGCACGAGGTCGAGCTTCTCGAGGTACTCCTCCAAAGGCAGGACCTGCTTGCCGTCGACGTGGCCGCACCGGCGGGGCCGCTTCTGGTCCTCGAGGATGACGCCGGACGCGCCGAGCTGCTCCAGCTGCTGCACGACGTGGCCCGCGACCTCGGGGTGTGCGGGGTGATCGAGTCCGAGCGGATGGCCGAACGAAGGCTTTCGCCGTGACGCACCTTGATCTCCTTGGAATGGGATGTGGATGATCTTGGTACCGATGGTGGCCGGGGCGGGGTTAACGGCTCCCTATCGTGCGGAGCTCACGGGCCAGCGTGGCCCGCAGCGGGTCCTCGTTCCCGGCGGTGAACCCGTCGTCGGTGATGTGGGGGAGCGGGTCGGCGGCCAGGTCGCGGTGGATCACCGTTCCGTCGGGGTGCTGGGCCTCCCACTCGCCGCGAAAGGCGGCCGTCACGGCACGCGAGGTGGACGCGTCGCCGGGCCAGATCGAGCTGTCGAGGTGCAGCGTGGGCATGTACTGGTGACTTTCGGTGCGATCGAGCGGTTTTTTCGGCAGCCGCCGTGGCCACCAGCCTGCCTGGCGCCCGGCAGGCTGGTGGGGGCGAGCTCAGGCTGCGACGTGGTAGCGACTGGTGATGGCGACGCGGTTGAAGGCGTTCATCACCGTGACCAGCCAGGAGACCGCCGAGATCTGGTCTTCGGTGAGCTCGGCCGCGGCGGCCGCGTAGTCCTCGTCGCTGACGTGTCCGTCCGCCACGCGGGTGATCGCCTCGGCCAGGCGCAGAGCGGCGCGGTCCGTCGCCGAGAAGTAGCCGGTCTCCTCCCACGCGGGCAGCACGGCGATCCGGTCGGGGTTCTCGCCCTTCTTGAGCGAGTCACGGGTGTGCATGCGCAGGCAGAACGCGCAGCCGTTGATCTGGGAGGTGCGGATCCGCACCAGCTCGACCAGGAGCGGGTCGAGCCCGGCCGCGACGGCGCCGGCGTCCGCCTCCGTCGAAAGGGCGATGAGGGCCTTGTAGGAGGCCGGGTGCTGCTTGTCGATGCTGACGCGCTGGGTGTTCGTCACAGTTGCTTCGATTCCTTCGTGTGGTCCGAGCCGCGCCCTCCGGGCGCGTCGTGCGTTCTCGGCAGGGAGACGAGGCAGCCCCTCCGGACGTGACAGCTCAGACCCGCGAAAGTTTGTCCGGGTTCAGGACCCTGCGGTACGCCGTGATCAGACCGTCCGTGATCTGCACCGTGTCGACGGAGTACACGCTGCCGTCGCGGCGGAATACGAGACCGAGCTCGCCGCCCACCTCGACGAGATCGATCCGGTCCGGACGCCACTGGTGACCCACGCGCACCATCACCTCGGCGATGCGCTCGCCGCCGTGGATGAGCTTGCGTGCGGCCGAGACCTTGCCGCCGCCGTCGGTGACGTAGACGGCGTCGGGGTGCAGGAGCCGGACCAGGCCGGCCAGGTCGCCGGATTCGTAGGCGGCGCGGAAGGTCGCCAGCACCCGTTCACGCTCGGCTTTCGTTGCCTGCGAAGGGGACTGCTTCGCCTTGGCCACCCGCCGCCGCGCCCGCGAGGCGAGCTGCCGGGCCGCCGGCACGGAGACGTCCAGCACCTCTGCGATCCGCCCGAACTCGAAAGCGAAGACGTCGTGCAGGACGAAGGCCACCCGCTCCGGCGGGCTCAGCTCCTCCATGACGAGCATCATCGCCGCGCCGACGGACTCGTCGACGAGCACCGGCTCCGAAGCGTCCGGTCCCGTCAGCAGCGGCTCCGGCAGCCACGGCCCGACATAGGCCTCCCGGCGCGACCGGGCGCTCTTGAGGATGTCGTACGACCGCCGCGCGGCGACCGTGACCAGCCAGGCCCGCAGGTCCTCGACCTCGCGCAGATCGGAGCCGGCGGCCCTCAGCCACACGTCCTGGGCCACGTCCTCGGCGTCGGCGACGCTTCCCAGCAGCCGGTAGGCCACGCCGAAGACCGCAGGCCGATGCGTCTCCCACTCGGCGCCGAGCCTGTCCTCCTGCTCGGACCGTCCGGGCGCATGCCCATCACCCATGCAGACCGCAACCTCCTCCGGCACGTGGGGCCAGCGTACCCATCCGAATCCGGATGATCGCCGGACAGCCCGTGCCGCCGGTGGTCACCAGTTGATGTCGTAGGGGAAGAAAACCTCGTCTTCCGGCGCGGTCTTGCGGGCGGCCAGGACCGTGGTCGCGGTCGCGCCGGCCGGCACGCGCAGCGGCGGGTTTTCCTGCTCGATGGTGTCGGCCACGACCTTGGCCACCTCCTCGGGCGTCACGACGTCGCCGCGGGTTTTGGGCAGCTCGTCGAACAGGGGACCGTAGGGGTCGTCGTCGGTGCGGTAGACCTTGGCTTTCGCGCCGCCGTCGGTGGCGACCACACCGGGCTGGACGAGGCTGACTTTCACGCCGAAGTGGCCGGTTTCGATGGCCAGCACCTCGGCCATGGCTTCCACCGCCCACTTGCTCATCCCGTACGGGCCGATGATCGGCAGCACCATCCGGCCCTGGATGCTGGAGAGGAACACCAGGTGGCCGGAGCCGCGTTCGCGCATACCGGGCAGAGCGGCCTGGACGACGCGCAGCGCGCCGAGTGCGTTCAGGTCGAACAGCCGCGCGACCTCGGACACCGGGACGGTCTCCAGCGGCGCGCGCATGGTCTCACCGGCGTTGTTGACCACCACGTCGATCCGGCCCGCGGCCTTGATCGCCGCGTCGACGCTGGCCTGGTCGGTGACGTCGAGCCGGAGCCGCTCCGCGAGGGGCAGATCGGCCAGGTTCTCGGGGTTGCGGGCGGTGCCGATGACGCGGTGGCCACGGCCGGCGAGCTCCAGCGCCATGGCGCGGCCGATTCCCTGGGAGGCGCCGGTGATGAGGATGGACGACATGTCTGGATCTCCAGTTCGCAGAGTGGTTGGGGAGAGTCACGGCGGCGGACGACACCTCGCCGCGACCCCAGCGTCGGTCTCGTCGGCGACGCTACCACGTATGTATGTCGGACGACATAATTTGGGCCACCCGGCAGAGTGATCCAGCCGACCCGCCGGGTCAGTCGCGGGGCTCGGTGACCGCCTGCGCGCGGCTCGCCACGACGTCGCGGACCGCGTCGAACGGTTCGGTGCTGCGCAGCGCGCGGGAGGTCACCATCGCGCCCTCGACACCGGCCACTGTCGCGTGGGCCAGCTCGCGGGCGCCGGCCGCGTCGGCACCGAGCACGACGAGCTGGAGCGCCAGGGTCTCGACCATGAGGAAGAACGCGCGCCGGCTGGCGGCACCCAGTTCCTCGGAGGAATCGCCGATCTCGATCACCAGCGGGGCGATGGTGCACCCACGCCCATAACCGCTGGTCTGCATGCCCTCACTGGCCAGGTCGACGTAGGCCCGCACCAGATCCTCGGCCGTGGCGGCCTCCCCGGCGAGCCGGTTGATCATGTCGACCTGCTCGCGGGTGTGCTCCTCGGCCGCTTCGGCGGCCATCTGCACCTTGCCCTCGGGAAAGTGGTGGTAGATCGACCCGCGCGGAGAGGCGCTGCGCTCGACCACGTCGGACAACGCCATGGCGCTGTAGCCGTGTTCGCGGATGAGCTGGCGGGCGGCCCCGACCATGCGCTGCTTGGTGTCTGAACGTCGAGCCATGCCCCGAGTCTACCGCTTTCCATGTATGACGAACGACATATTGAGTGGCACGGGAGACTATGACGTGCGACATAATCGGGGCTCTGCACAGGTCGACCACGAGGAGTCCCGCCATGAGCCGTAACGTGCGTTTCCACCGGATCGGTGGTCCCGAGGTGCTGCAGTTCGAAGAGGCGCCCGAGCCGGAGCCGGGTCCCGGCGAGGTGCTGATCCACGCCCGCGCGTGGGGGCTCAACCGGGCGGACGCGCTGTTCCGCCAAGGGCTGTACAGCGTCAGCCCGGTCTTCCCCGCCGGCCTGGGTTACGAAGCCGCGGGCGTGATCGCGGCCGTCGGCGACGGGGTCGACGGGCTTCGCGCCGGCCAAGCCGTCAGCGTTCTGCCCGCGTTCAACCTGCTCGACTACCCGATGCACGGCGAAGCGGTTCTCGCGCCCGCACACGCCGTCGTGGCCCACCCCGAAGAGCTCTCCTTCGAGCAGGCGGCCTCGACGTGGATGCAGTACATCACCGCCTACGGTGGCCTGGTGGAGATCGCCGGGACGCAACCCGGGGACACCGTGGTGATCTCGGCCGCGTCCAGCAGCGTGGGCCTCGCGGCCATCCAGACCGCCCGGCGGGCGGGGGCGAAAACCGTGGCGCTGACCCGTACCGGCGCGAAGCGGCAACAACTTCTGGACGCCGGCGCGCACGTCGTGATCGCCACCGCCGAAGAGGACGTCGTCGCCCGGATCCGGGAGCTGACCGACGGCCGGGGCGCGAGGGTCATTTTCGACGCGGTCGGCGGCCCGGTCCTCGCGACGTTGGTCGAAGCCGCTGCCGACAACGCGATCCTCGTCGTCTACGGCGTGCTCGACTTCACGCCCGCGACCGTGAACGTGATGGCGTTGCTGCTCAAGCGGCTCACCGTCCGCGGCTTCGGGGTCATGGAGCTCGCCTCCGACAGCCGCCGTCTGGCCGCCGCAGTGGACCACGTTCGCGAGGGCATTGTCGCCGGGGACTTCATTCCCGTCGTCGACAAGGTGTTTCCGATGGACGACTTCGCCGAAGCGCACCGCTACCTGGAGGCCGGCAACCAGGTCGGCAAGGTCGTTGTCGCGGTTTCGCCCGGGAACCCGGAGACTGGACTGCACAAGTGAACCAGCGCTCGTCAGAATCCGAGGCCGCGCCGGGCAACGCTCTGGTTCTGGGTGGCGGCGGCCCGGTGGGGGCGTCGTGGACCTCGGCTCTGCTGAACGGATTGCGGGCTGCCGGAGTCCCGCTGGCCGAGTCCGATGTGGTCATGGGGACGTCGGCCGGCTCGGTGGTCGGCGCCTGGCTGACGATCCAGCCCGACGGCCTCGCGGAAGTTCCGGCTCTGATGCGTGAACGTGCCACCTGGCACGCGAAAAACGCGTCAGCCGGGCGCCCGGACACCCAACTGTTCGAAGCGCTCGTGACGGATGCCGAGAAAGGTTCGGCGGAGGCGGTCGGCCGGGCCGCGATGGCGGCGATGCCACCGATTTCCGTTGACCGGGCTGAAGATCTGTGGCAGGCGATGCTGCCCGCGGGCCCGTGGTCGCCCCGGCTGCGGATGATGTCGGTGAACGCCGGTACCGGCCAGGCGCGGGCGTGGTCGGCTTCCGACGGCATTCCCCTCGCCGTCGGGGTCGCCTGTTCCACCGCGGCCCCCGGTGTCGCTCCGCCGGTCACGGTGGACGGCGGGGTCTGGCTGGACGGGGGAGTGCGGACCGGCACCAACGCCGACCTGGTCGTCGACCTGCGCGCCGAGACCGCCGGTGCTCGGGGCTCGGAGCCGGGCCGGGTGCTCGTGGTCGCACCGTTGGCAGCCCAGGACCTCGAGCGCGAAGAGGCATTTCTGGTCGAGCGGGGCTACCGCGTCCGCGTCGTCGTCGCGGACCCGTTTTACCGCGCGCCGGTGGATTTGCTCGATCCGCGCTTCATCGACGTCGGGGCCACGGCGGGTGCCGAGCAGGCACGTGACCTGGCTCCGGAACTGCTCGCTTGGTGGAAGGGCTGATCCGGCACGAAGGTCACGTCGGGCGCCTCGACGGGAGCAAGCTCGCTCCCGTCGAGGCGCCCGACGTGGTGTGTCGTGAAGCGGTCAGAGGACGGGGTGCTGTCCGCGGACCGGGCTCAGCGTCTCCAGCACCGAGGCGAGGTGCAGGATCGTGGACTCCGCGTACCAGGAGGCCGCCAGCTGCACGCCGATCGGCAGGCCGTCGGCGGTCGTCCCGAAACGCATGGACAGGGCCGGGAGCCCGGTCAGGTTGAACGGGACGGTTGTCGACATCACGTGGAAGATGCTGAGCGTCTTCCCGTCGAGGGTGAGCTCCGTGGCTCCGCGCTTCTGCGCGGGGGCGGTGGTCACCGGGAGCAGCAATGCGTCGTACTGCTGGAAGTACGCGGCGAAGCCGTCGCGGAGCCGCTCGATGCCCTGCTCGGCGTGCACGTAGTCCTCAATGGACGTTTCGGGGGCGTCGCGCATGAACTTGGTCGCCTTGTACATCCGGTCGGCGTGGCCGGCGGTGGCCTCGGCGTAGGCGGGCTTCACCTCCATCACGTGCTGCAGGTTGAACAGTTCCAGCGGGGTGTCGCGTTCGAGCGCCGGGATGCTGACGGCGTCGACGTGAACCCCGGCGCCTCGCAGCGCTTCGGCGGCCGCCTGCACGGTCGCGGCGACCTCGGGATCGACGGGGCCGAGCCCGGAGTCGACCAGCCAGCCGACGCGGACGGTCCGCTCCGGCGCGGCGCCCAGGCCGGCGTCGAGACCGGCGGGGACGGTGGAGGAGAAGCCGTCGGCGCCGTCGGGGCCGGCGAGGAACGAGTACGCCAGCGCGAGGTCGCGGATGGTGCGCGCCATGGGGCCGGCGTGCCAGTCGCGGCGCGGCTCGCGCGGCCAGGCGCCCGTCATGGGAATGCGCCCGTGTGTCGGCTTGAGGGACACGATTCCGGTGTTGGCGGCCGGTCCGCGGACGGAGATGGCCAGGTCGCTGCCGAGCCCGAGCGGTGACATGCCGGCGGCGATCGCCCCGGACTCGCCGCCGCTCGAACCGCCGGCCGTGCGGTCGAGGTCCCAGGGGTTGTTCGTGTCGCCCGTCAGGAGGTTGTCGGAATCGACGGCGTAGGAGAACTCCGGGAGGTTGGTCTTCGCCAGGAGGATCCCGCCGGCGTTCTTCAGCCGCGCCACCGCGGTGGCGTCCGTGTCCGGGACGCGGCCGGCGAAGATCGGCGAACCGCGCTGGGTCAGCACGCCGGCGGTGTCGAACGAGTCCTTGACGGTGAAGGGCACGCCGTGCAGCGGCCCCACCTCGACTCCCGAAGCGAGCTCTTCGTCCGCCGCTTTCGCGGCCTCCAGGGCCCCTTCGGCGACCGTCACGACGGCGTTGACCTTCGGGTTGGTGGCCTCGATGCGGTCGAGGTGCGCTCGTACCACCTCGACGGAGGACGCCTTCCCGGTGCGGATCAACTCCGCGAGCTCGGTCGCGTCGGACCAGATGAGATCGGACATCGTGATTCCTCTCCTGGACCGGCCTATGATATTAGACCGGTCTACTAGTTGATGGCACCCGAAGACCGGGCGACGGGGACGTGCGAAATCAGACGTGCAGAACCTGGCGGGTGACCGCCAGGGCCCGGTCGAGCTGGGCGGCGCTGCCGTGGATCTTCGCCAGCATGCTGGCCCCGAGCCACAGGTCGTACAGGGTCTCGGCCGTCGCGCGCGGAGTGTCCTGAATGGACACCGACCCGTCCGCCACGCCGGCGGTGATCATCTGCTCGATCCGGTCGATGATCGCCGCGGTCCCGGCCTTCGTCGTGACGCGCATGGCCTCCGACAGGTCGGCGATCTCCGCGCCCAGCTTGACGACCAGGCAGCCGCCCTGGCAGTCGTCCGCGGCCTGCGTGTCGTGGAAGTACTGCCAGTACTGCATGAGGTGCTCGGCCGAGCTCTTCGCCTTGTCCGCGACGATGCGGTCCATGGTGGCGAAGTAGTCGTCGAAGTAGCTCTTCATCATCGCCTCGCCGAAGGCGTCCTTGGAGTCGAACCAGTGGTAGAACGACCCTTTCGGAACGCCCGCGTCGGCGAGCACCTCGTTGATGCCGACCGCCGCGTAACCCTTGGCCAGGACGATCCGCCGGGCGGTGTCGAGCAGGCTTTTGCGAGTGTCGGCTTTGGGTGGCATGGGGCGACCGTAGCAGCAGATTAGACCAGTCGTCTAGTGGCGGTCTCGAAATCGGGTCAGAGGTGTGCTTCGCGGGCCCAGACGTCCAGTGCGCGCCTGTCTCCCCGCACGTCCAGGCCCGTCGCGTCGCGCCGGTTCCACAGCAGCAGAAGCAGTTCGCCCGGCTGGGCGGTCACCTCCGTGTCCACTGTGGCGGGCCCGCGGCCGAACTCCGGTTTGTCCGGCCCGATCCGCACCCACCACCGCGATCCGGTTTCGGAGCACGTCAGGCCGAGGGAAGTGGGCACCGTGGCCCGCAACGTGGCGGCATAGCGCTGGGCGAACCCGGTGACCATCTCGTCGACGCCGTCCGCGGCGAGTGCCGGGTCGAGGCTGGTGCCGCGGAGGCCGCTTTCCCGGCCGGCGTTGCGCGCGTCCACGGCGTGGACGACGGTCTCGTGCACCATGCGCCGGGCCCAGTACAGCCGAGGCTCGGCGGCGGGCCACATCGTCCAGCAGGCCAGGCCGGCCGGCGCGGTTCGAAGGGCTTCGAGCACGCTGTGGTGAGCCGCGGCCAGGGACTCGACGGGATCGGCGAGGGAATCGGGGTCCGGCCCGGGCAGGGCGGGTGGCCTGCTTCGCGCACCTCGGACGATCAGCTCGACCCAGCGGTACACGCTCGTGGTGTGCGTGACGAGGTCGTCGAGTGTCCACTCGGGACAGAATGGGACGCGGTCGGCGGGGCCGGCCCGGCGGGCCGAGGCCACCAAGGCCGGGCCCTGTTCCGCCAGCTCGTCGAGGTAGTACCCCACGTCGGGCGGCGGACGATGGACCGCGGTCTGGCTGCCGTGGCTGGACTGAGGGTTCATCGATGTGCTCCGATATCGACCTGAGCTTTCGTATGTATGTCAGCCGACATAGTATCGACGGCGTGATCATCGTCAACCGAAGGCGCGCCCCGGCCGGCGGGAAGACGTCACGGACTCGAGCAAGGAGCACACATGTCGCAGCCGCACGGCGGAGGACCGGTCTACGCGCTCAACCTCTTCGACATCGCCGACCGCGAGGAGTACCTGGCCTACTCCCGGCGATCGCCGCGGGAGGTCGCCGCGCACGGCGGTCGTGTGGTCGCGCTGGGCCGGTTCCAGGAGTCGGTCACCGGCGACATCGAGCCGCGCAAGGTCATGATCGTCGTCGAGTGGGAGTCGCGCGCGGCCTTCGAGAGCTACCGCAACGACCCGGCCCTGGCCGACCTGCACCCGCACCGTGAGAACGGCTCGTCCTCCTACGTCTGGCATCTGTTCGACCGTCTCGACGACCTGCGTCCCCTGCTGCGGCCGGAGTCCTGACCCCGCGGCGGGTCACACGGAGAGCTCTTGCGCCTCGACGGCCCGGCGGTACTCGAGTTGCTGCTGTGCCAGCTTCCGGACTCGTGCCAGTGATGCGATCCGCTCGTCGATGAGGTCGATCTTGGACTGCAGGCTCTCCTGTGCTCGCGCGTGGTCCAGCACGCCGTCGGTCATCTCCTGGCAGAAGGCCAGGATCTCGCGCAGGGAGAACCCGATCGACTTCCCGGAGGCGATGAGGTCGGCCGTTTCGACGTCCTTCTCCGTGTAGTGCCGATAGCCGTTGTCGCTGCGGCTGCCGGAGAAGAAGCCCACCTTCTCGTAGAAGCGGATCGCGTCGGTGCTGACGCCGACGCGTTTGGCGAACTCGCCGATTAACATGCGCTGAGCCTCCCTGTCGATCCGCGCCGCCCTGCCGAGCCGGGTGGAGTGAGGCGGGGATCACCCTGGACCTTGGAGTGTACTCCAAGGTTTACGTTCGAGCCGACCGACGATCAAGGAGGCTCCGATGACTGTGACTCACCCCGAACCCGGAACCGCGGTGGACGGCCTGGACGGATTCCGGCACCGCTACGCCGAAGTGAACGGCACCCGCATCCACTACGTGATCGGCGGCGCCGGCCCGGCGGTCGTGCTGGTGCACGGCTTCCCGTTCACCTGGGCGGTGTGGCGCGAGGTGATGCCGCTGCTGGCGGCACAGGGCTACACCGTGCTGGCGCCCGACCTGCGTGGCATGGGCGATTCCGGCCCGGCCGAGAGCGACACCTTCGCCAAGACCAACGTCGCCGAGGACATCGGGCAGATTGTGCTCGGGCTGGAGCTCGGGCCGATCAACCTGGTCGGCATGGAGGTGGGCGGCATGGTGGTCTACGCGTACGCGTCGCGGCACCCCGACGAGGTCCGCCGGCTGGTGCTGTCCGAGACGCTGATCCCCGGCTTCGGCCTCGAGGAGATGATGAACCCGTCCGTCGACGGCGGCACGTACAGCTTCGGGTTCCACGGCCAGGTCGACCTCGCCACGTTCCTCACCCAGGGCAAGGAAACCGCCTTCCTCACCCCGTTCTACCGGCTGACCTCGGTGCGGCCGGACGCCGAGGAGTACGGCGTCGCCCACTACCTGCCGCACTTCACCGGCCCGAACGGCATCCGCGGCGGCTTCCAGCACTACGGCGCCATGGTCGAGGACGGCAAGGCCAACCGGGCGGAGTTCACGACCCGGCTCCCGATGCCGGTCCTGGTGCTCCACGGCGACCACGGCTACTTCCGCGACCAGCTGCTGGCCGGCGCCCGGCAGGTCGCCGAGCACTTCGAAACCGATGTCATCCCGCAGGCTTCCCACGCGTACGCGTTCGACAACCCGCAGGCCACCGCCGAGCGATTCCAGCGGTTCTTCGCGGTGTCCGACACGGAGCGGCTGGTCGTCGTCGACGAGATCCGGCAGTTCATGGCCCAGTACGTCTCCTACGCTGACCGCAAGCAGTTCGACCGGCTCTCGCAGCTGTTCGCGCCGGAGGCGACCTTCACGATCCACGACCCGCAAGGCGCGCAGGTCATGCGGATGACCGGCCCGAAGGAGATCGAGGACGTCATCACCACCAGCGTCGGCGACGCCACCGCGATCCACCACCTGTTCTCCTTCACCACCGAGGTCCACTCGCCGGTCGCCGCGTCCTCGACCGTCGCCATGGAGGACTGGATCGACGGCAGCACCCTCAAGGTGCGCGGCTACGGCCACTACCACGGCGAGTTCGCCAAGGTCGACGGCTCCTGGCGGATCGAGAAGTTCGTCGAGACCCGCCTGCGCACGGACGTGCTCTCGTGAGTGCGCCGCCCCAATAGTTCTCTCACCGAACCAGCCTGTGCTACAGTCCTCGATAGTTCGCTCACCGAACTTACGGTGCGCCGAGTTCGCAGGTGCGTCGATCGGCTGACGGATCGCTCTTGCCGTGAGGCCGGACGCATTTCCTACGGAGGTGGACGATCGTGAACGTCGAGAGGCACGCGGCGGCTGGGGCGCGGCCCGCGGCAGAGGGGGCGACGGTTGCGCTGGCGTGCGTGGCCACCGCTTTGGCGATGGTCATGTTCACGTTGCCCATGAGCACGTTGGTCACGCTGGCCAACACCATGGGCGCGAGCGTGATGGGACGCACCTGGATGCTCAGCGCCGCCAGCGTCGGGCTCGGCGCGGGCCTGCTCGTCAGCGGCGCGCTGGCCGACAAGCTGGGCCGCCGCACCGTTTTCGTCATCGGCGCGGCGGTTCAGGCGGTCTTCCTGTTCGTCGGCGCCGGGCTGCCCAACCCGACCTTGTTCACGATCGCCCGCATCGGACAGGGACTCGGCGCCGCCGCGATGCTGGCCACCAGTCTCGGGCTGATCGCCCAGGTCACCACCCCCGGACACCAGCGCACCCGAGCCACCGGCCTGTGGGGGGCGAGCCTCGGCGTCGGGATCCTCATCGGACCCCTGCTCGCGGCGCTCCTTGAGCCCGCGGCCGGCTGGCGCAGCCCCTACCTGCTCGTCGGGCTGCTCAGCGCGGGCCTGACCGCCTTCTCCCGGGTTCTGCCCGCCAACCCCGCGAGCCCCGCACCGGCCGGACGCATCGACTACCTCGGCGCCGCAGCCCTGATCGCCGGCCCGAGCGCACTGCTCGCCGGACTGGTTCTCGGCCGCACCGGCTGGGGTCAGCCCGCGGTCCTGGTGTTCCTGGCCGCGGGAATCCTCATCATCGCCGCCTTCGTCGTCCACGAACGCCGCACCGAACACCCCCTGGTCGACCTTCGGCTGTTCACCAACTGGCAGTTCGTCACGGTCACCGCCGCCGCCTTCACCGCCGGATTCGGCGTGATCTCCCTGACCTCCTACACGCCCACGCTCGTCGAGCAAGCACTGCACGGCTCCCCGCTCGCCGGCTCCGTTCCGCTGGTGATCTGGTCGGGCCTGAGCGTGCTCGTCTCCCTGGTCGCCCGGCACCTGCGCGGGCGCGTCACCCCCGAAACCCAGCTCGCCCTCGGGCTGGTCGTCATCGGCGCCGGCCTCGCGACCCTCGCACCCCTGCACGACGGCGCCACCCTCCTGCGCCTGGCCCCCGGCTTCGCGATCGCCGGCATCGGCACCGGCCTGCTCAACGCCTCGCTCGGCGCCCAAGCCGTCGCCACCGTCCCCGCCCACCACGCCAGCATGGGCAGCGGCGTCAACAACACCGCCCGCTACCTCGGCTCCGGCCTCGGCGTCGCCGTCGTGACCTCGACCGTCAACCCGGCGTCGCCACAAGCACTTCTGCAGTCATGGGCGGTCCCCGTCACCATCTGCGCCGCCATCTCCGTGGTGATCGGCGTTGCCATCCCGCTCTACGCAAAGGTTTCCCGCAAAGGTGCGCCCGCCCGGGAAACCACGGTGGCCGGGTGAGGAAAACCCTTGGCCCGCCGCCCTTTCCGGCGGGCCCGCTCAGCGCAGGGGTACCAGCATGCGGTGCGGCTCGGAAAGGGCTTCGCTGACGAAGTCGTCGGCGTGATCGTCGTAGCCGGGCCCGGGAAGGACCACGAGGTCGGCCGGGGCGACCGCGCGGCCGCACGCCGAGCAGGAGCCGTCCTGCGCGAGCAGGCCGGAATCCTCGACGTGCTGGAACACGCGGCGCGGACCGCGCTGGGAGAAGTGTTCGTCGCCCCAGACGAGCAGGTCGCGGACGACCGACCACAGGCCCACGCCTTTGTCGGTCAGCACGTATTCGCGGTAACCGTGGGTGCCGCGCGTCTCCGCCAGCACCCCGGTCTCGAGCAGGCCTTCGAGGCGCTCGGTCAGCACGGCGCGCGACATGCCGAGGTGGGCCTGGAAGTCTCCGAAGCGGCGCACGCCGAAGAAGGCGTCGCGCACGATCAGCAGCGTCCAGCGTTCGCCGACGATCTCGAGGCTGCGCGCCAGCGAGCACTGCTGACCCGCGTAGTACTTGGGGAGAGCCATAAGTCCATGCTACCAGGGATGGTTCGTTGACCGAACTGCGTTGGCGGGCCGGCCGAAACGGCTGCCGCGGCGCGGGTGCGGCGGCTATTGTCACTGCCGTGAACGACCTGCCGGAGTTCCAGGCGCGTGAGCTCGCCGCGCTCGTCGAAGACCTGAGCGGGCTCGAGCCGCAGCAGTGGCGCTCGGCCACGTTGTGCGCCGACTGGGATGTCGAGGAGGTCGTCGCCCACCTCGGGGCGGCCGCGACGCTGTCGCGGTTCGCGTGGTTCCGCAGCATGATCGGGGCCCGGTTCGACGGGGATGTGCACAACCGGCGGCGTCTCGAAGAGTTCCGGGGCAGCACGCCGGAGGAGACGTTCGAGCGGTTTCGCCGGGTCGGTCCCATCGCCACGCCTGTGAAGCCGTCTCCGGCGGGGCTCGGTGAAGTGATCGTGCACGCCGAGGACATCCGGCGGCCCCTGGGGATCGAGCACGCGCCGGACGCAGAGGGGCTGCTCGCGGTCGCCCGGTTCTTCGCCACCAAGAACTTTGCGGTGAACAGCAAGACCATGGCCGCGGGGCTTTCCCTGCGGGCGACGGACGCCGGCTTTGCCGAGGGCAGCGGGCCCGAGGTCGCCGGGCCGCTGCTGTCGCTGGTGATGGTGATGGCGGGCCGGGCCGCGGTCCTGCCCGATCTCAGTGGTGACGGCGTGGCGGAGCTTCGCACCCGGCTGGGTTCCTGACCTACGCGCGCACGGCCGGTTCCAGCAGCGACAACGTCCGCCGCTGCGCGTCCAGGCCCACACGAACCCCGACCGGCATCGGCAGGTTCGGGCCGGCGTGTCCGAACTGGACGTTGCCCAGGACCGGGATGTCGCGGTCGCCGAGCACGTCGAGGACGATTTCGGCCAGCGTGGGGGAGTCCGGGGGCTCGGCCAGCCCGTCGATCGCGTGCGGGACACCCACGACCATGCCCGAGATCCGGTCGAGGATCCCGTGGTGGCGCAGGACGTGCAGGTAGCTCCACACGTACGACGCCAGGCCGCCCATCTCCTCCCAGAACAGCACCGCGCCGTCGAACCGGTCGAGCGGCAGTGCGAACTGCGTCGCCTGCACCAGCGCGATGCGGTTGATCACGCCGCCGACCAGCCGCCCTTCGGCCCGCCCGGCGCGCCAGCACTCCCACGACGGGGTGGCCGGCAGCGCACCGATCGCTTCGGTACTGGTCAGCAGCTTCGAGTAGAGGCTCTCCAGCTCGGCTCTGCGCGGTGCGGACGCCGTCTGCCAGTGGCCGCCGAGCCCGGGCGTGGCCAGGTCGGCGTGGAACCCGATCAGGCCCGTGCGCGCGTGGAGCACCAGGTGCAGCAACGAAATGTCGCTGTAGCCGAGGATCGGCTTGGGATCGGCGACGATCGCGTCGAAGTCGATCAGGTCCAGGTAGCCGAGCACCGTCTGGCCGCCGTCGTGCGCGATGATCGCGCGCACCTCGCGATCACGCAGGAGCCCGTTGAACTCCGCGGCGATCTCCGCCGGCGCCGCCGCGCTCCACCACCGGTGCCGCCCCGCTTCGAGCAGCGGCGCCCGGCGCACGCGGAAACCCATCCGTTCGAGCACGTCCACCGCCTGGTCGAGGTCGGCCTCGTAGGCGGCGTGCAACGGCCCGGACAGCGCCGCGATGACGACGAGATCCCCAGGCTCGACGGCGCGCGGGCGAAGCAGAGCCGATCCGGTCACCCGGCGCAGTATCCGCGGCCCCGCAGCACTTCGCGACGTATTTACCCGCGTGAGCTCAGGCCGACGGCAGCCGCGCGGCCACCACCGCGGCGATTGACTTCGCGGTGGCGCAGATGACGTCGAGCTTTCCCTTGTTCGCCTCGTCCGTGAGCTCCACGAGGACGACCTCGTCGCGTTGGGCTGGCGTGCCCTTCACGGTGGGCAGGGTGGGTGTGTAGGTGCGGTGGACGACGGTGACGTCGCAAACGTCGCCTTCGTCGTGCGGGTCGACGTACGCCGAGCGGCCGCCGACGGTCGTGGGGGTCTGGCCGTCGGGCGGGTCGGTGGCCAGGGGCCATTGGCGGTCGTAGTACAGGTCCACGGATTCCGCGTCGTCGCCCCAGGAGCAGGCCCAGTTCGCGAAGTACCGGTCCGTCGGGTGGTCCGGGCCGACGACGCGGCGGAGCGTGGCGTCGTCGACGAGGGTGCAGGCGTCGACGCTCGCCAGGGACGCCGGCGGGAACGGCTGGGCGCGGCGGGCGATGGGGCCGCGGACGACGCGCGCGTAGGCGTCGCCGACCACGGCGTCGGACATGGCGCACAGTTGCGGGGAGTCGCCGCCGTCGGCGCGGACGGTGCTGACGGTGACCAGCCGCAGGTCGGGCAGGACGAAGTAGCGGCGGCACTTGCCGGGGTCGGCGTTCGGGCGCTGGATGTCGCCGAGGCGGCCGCGGACCGGCGGCACCTGCGGGTACTCCTCCGGCGCGGTCAGTTCCAGGCTGGTGACGATCGTGCTGCCGTCGGCGAGGGTGGTGTCGAGGTCGCAGCGGGCGAACGTGCCGAGGTTGGGCTCGAGGAAGACCTTGCCGTACGGGGCCAGGGAGTTCACCGTCAGCAGCGAGCACGGGTCGGCGGTACGCGGGTCGCCGACGAGGTCCGACGTCGCGTTCGCGGACGGCGGCTCGCTGCGCGTGAAGACGAGGAACCCGGCCACCAGAAGGACCACGGCTCCGAGCACCCCGGCGGCGACGAGCTTGAGGCGCCGGGGGTGCCGCCGGCGGGGGAGCCGCGCGGTCGGGGCTCCGCTGAGGAGCGCTTCGGCCTCGGCGGCGGTGGGCCGGTTCGCGGGCTGCCGGTCGAGCATCACCGCCAGCGTGAGGGCGAGCGGGCCGGCGTTGCGCGCGGCGTCGACCTTGCCTTCCGCCGCTCGCCGCAGCTGCCCGAACGGCCCGTTTTCCCCGCTGCCCCAAGGCGAAACACCCTCGACGGCGGCGAACAGCGTCGCGCCGAGGGAGAAGACGTCCGCGGCGGGGCCGGCGGCGTAGCCGTTCGCCACCTCCGGCGCGAGGTAGCCCGCGGTGCCGCCGACGCTGGCGCTGCCGGTGAGCGTGACCTCGTCCCAGCGGGAGATGCCGAGGTCGGCGAGCTTGGCCGTGCCGTCCTCGGTGACCAGGACGTTGCCCGGCGTGATGTCCCGGTGCACCATGTCGCGCGCGTGCATCGCGACGAGCGCGGACGCGATCTGCGCCCCGATGGCCGCCGCGCGCTCCGGCTTCAGGACGCCGTCGCTGCGCACGACCTCCTCCAGGCTGCGCGCCGGCAGGTACTCCATGACCAGCCACCGGTCGTCCCCGTCGACGACGGAGTCGAACACCGCCACCACGTGCTGGTGGTGCAGCGACGCACCCAGCCGCGCCTCACGCCGGATCTGCCCGCCGTCACCGTCGAGCGACCGCTTGAGCGCGACCGTCCGCCGCAGCTCCAGATCCGTCGCGCGCCACACGACCCCCATCCCGCCCGCGCCGAGGCGCTCCTCCAACCGATACCGCCCGGCCACCACCTGCGCAGACACGCGCACAGTGTAGGGGCTGGACGGCCACCGATTCACGCCAATCCGATGCTTGGCTCCGGCGCGGACCCGTGGCGAGATGCCAGGGCGGTGGCGCGGATCGGCCAGGACGCGGGAGCGGCCCGTTGCTCCGGGGTGGTTCCGGCCGGAGTCGGTCGCCCGCCCGAGGCCGTGGACGGGAGGGGCCACTGGCTTTCCGGCGATCGTGGTCGCCGTGTCGGTTCTCTCGCCGGGCCACCCACTGTCCTATGAGGACGACGCCGGCACCCTCGGCGTCCCGGACCGCGGTGGTCCGGGACGGACGGTGGGTCAGCTGAAAACGACCTCGGCGTCGAGGAACTGGCGCAGGTTGGCCAGGAACACCTTCGGGTACTGGAACTGCGAGGCGTGGCCCGAGTCCGGGTAGATGATCAGCTGCGAGTTCGGGATGTGCTTCGCGAGGATGTGCGAGTTGACCGTCGGCAGCATGATGTCGCGGTCGCCGTTGACGATCAGGGTGGGCTGGGTGATGGCCTGCAGAGCGGTGTCACGGTCGGCCTCGGGCCACTGCGCCCAGCTCACCACGGCCTGCTGCTGACGCTCGCCGACGGCAGTGGTGGCCTCGGGGTCGTAGTCCGTGGTGCGCTGGTGGCGGCGCTGCCAGAAGTCGCGGCCGGCTTGCTTGGCGGCATCGCTGCGGCCGAAGAAGAGGTAGAGGTAGTCGTCCAGGGTCAGGTCGGGGTGCATGACGACGTCGAGGACCTTCGTCTCGGCCTCGCTCATGTCGCCGGCGGGCGGGATGGTGCCCAGCAGCACCAGCCGGCGCACGAGTTCGGGGTGCCGGAAGGTCAGGGCCTGGGCCACGGCGCCGCCGATGGAGAAGCCGACCACGTCCACCAGCGCGAGGCCGAGGGTACGCAGGAAGTCGGCGGCGAAGTCGGCCATGCCTTCGAAGGTCACCGGGACCTCGCCGGCCGATCCGGAGACGCCGACGCTGTCCAGCAGGATCACGGGCCGGTCGGCGGCCAGGCCGTCGGTCAGCAGCGGGTCCCAGTTGTCGAGGCCGCCGCGGAAGTGCTGCAGCAGCAGGACCGGTGTGCCGGTGGCGGCGCCGAAGCGGCGGTAGGCGATGCGGTCGCCGTTGACGGTGATGTGCTCGGTCGGGGCGGTGACGTGTGTGGTCATGTCTTCTCCTCAGCAGCTGGCTTTCAATCAACAAGCTAGCCGCCCGGGAAACCGATCGGTACCCGTAGAAGCCATGGCGATGATCACGTAGAAACCACGAACTTCACCACGATTGAGAGCTAGAGTGGTACCGATCGGTACCCGGAAAGAGTGGTGAGATGGCACAGGAGACGGCCGGCCCGCGATCGCGGATCCTGGCGGTGGCGACCGAGCTGTTCTACCGCCACGGCATCAACACCACCGGCATCGCCGAGGTGGCCGACCGTGCCGGCGTGTCCAAGCGAACGCTCTACCAGCTGTTTCCCGGCAAGGACCTGCTCGTGGCCGCCTACCTCGACGGCATCGCCGCCACCACCGAGCGCGACACCGGCGACGGCAACAACGAGTACAAGCTCTTCGACCTCGCCCTTTCCCCCCGCGAACGGCTGCTCGGGCTCTTCGATCGCCCCGCCCCCGTCGCCCGCTACCGAGGCTGCCCGTTCCACGACGCCGCCGTGGAGCTGGCCGGCCTCGACCACCCCGGCCTGCCGCTGGTCATCGAGCACAAGCACGGGATCCTGCGCCGCCTCATCGACACCGCCCGCCAGGCCGGCGCCACCGATCCGGACCTGCTCGGGCGCCAGGTCGCGGTCCTGTTCGAAGGTGCCATGGCACTGTCCACTTCGCTCAACAGCACCGAGGCGTTCGACTTCGGGCGCACCGCTGCCGTCGTGCTGCTGGACGCTGCATTGCCGGCCTAGTGGTGCGCCGGTCGATTCCCGAAGTACGCCTCACTCGGCGTTGTACTTGGCCTTCCACTCCGGCACCAGCGCCTCCTCCGTCGCGCCGCCGAAGGTGTAGGCGGGGGAGAGGATGGGGTGGACCTCGGCGACGTGGATGAGCACGGCGTGATGGAACGGGTAGCCCGGGCCGTTGGCCGCCAGCAGCCAGTCGGAGAGCCACGTGTGCACGGGGTCGCCCGGGGGGAGGATCTCGGCGGTGCCGCGGAAGCGGTAGCCGCGGCGGCGGAAGAAGTCGATCGAGTTCACCTCGACCCGCGGGTCGAGCCGCAGGTTCTCGACGGTTCCCGGCGAAGCCATGTCCATGAACGCCAGGTGCTCGTCGTCGTACACGCTCACCGAGCCCTTGGGCGAGAGGTTCGGTGCGCCGTCGGGGCGCACGGTGGCCACGAAGGACAGTTTCGCGTCGGCCACCACGCGGCGCATGTCGTCGTCGAGGACGGTCATGGGACTACCTCTTTTCGGATGCGGCCGCGAAACAGCCGGTCGAGGCTGAACGCGAACGCGCGGGCGGGCGCGAGGGCCAGGAGCAGAGCCGCGGCGCAGGCGCTGAAGACCGAGGCGCTCAACGGCGCTTCCCAGCCGAGGAACAACGCCATGGACAACCCGAACACGAGCTGCAGGGCCGTCGCCGCCCAGGCCGACCATCGCAGCGCGACCCCGGCCAGCAGCGTGAGGCCCAGGGTGAGCTCCGCGACGGTCGCGGCCCACGCGGCGACAGTGGCCAGGCCGTCAGGCAGGTATGGGACGAGCTGGTGCGTGTACGCGGTGAAGGCCGCGAAGCCGCCCCACGCCACGTTGCCGGTGTGCGGCGGGCCCCAGAGACCGAAGCGGTCGGCCACCGAGGAGAGGAAACCGGCGGCCAGCGCCAGCCGCGCGAACACGGTCGCGACCGGCCACGCGCGCGACGGTACGGCGGTGGTCGCCACCTCGTCCGCCACCTCGTCCGACACCGACATCAGGCCTCCTCCTCCGGCGAGGGCCGACCGTCCGGGTCCGTCCTCCCCTCGCGAACACCCTCGAGGCTAAGTCCTCGCACGCCGTGAGGGGAAAGACCGACCGCGGGCGAATTGAGTACTTTCGAGTTATGGATCTTGAAGCACGGCACCTGCGCTACGTGGTGGCGGTGGCGGACACGCTCAACTTCACCCGCGCCGCGGAGCAGCTGAACGTGTCGCAGCCGGCGTTGTCGGCGCGGGTCAAGGCGATCGAGCGGCACCTCGGTGTCGCGTTGTTCCGCCGGACCACCCGTTCGGTCACGTGCACGGACGCCGGCGCACGGTTCGTCGAGCGCGCCCGCGAAATCCTCGGGCTCCTGGGCGATGCGGAACGCGAGGCCCGGCAGTCGGTGTACGGGCGGATGCTGCCGGTCGGCTTCTACGGCGTCGCGGCCGGCGACCTGACCGCCGAGATCATCGACCGCTTCCGGGAACGCAGCCCCGGCGTCGAGGTGGAGCTCAAGCGCCACGGCTGGGCGGATCCCTCGGCCGGGCTGCGCGACCGCACGACGTCGCTCGCGTTCGTGCGGCCGCCGTTCCGGTCCCACGGGCTGCGCCTGCTGGTCCTGGGCACCGAACCCCGCGTGGCCGGCCTGCCGTCGCGGCACCGGCTCGCCGGGCGCGACAGCGTGGACGTGACCGAACTGCTCGGCGACCCCGTCGCGGTCCGGCGCACGACGGACCCGGTGTGGGCCAAGTTCTGGTCCGGGGGCAGCGTCCGGCCGGCCGCGCTCAAGCCACGGCTGGTCGAGGTCGGCGACGTCGACGAAGAGCTGCAGGCGGTCGCCGCCGGTCGCGCGATCACGTTGACCGCGGCGGTGGCCGAGACCTACTTCCCGCGCGCGGGCGTCACCTACGTGCCTCTGACCGGGCTGCCACCCAGCCGTCTCGCTCTCGCTTGGCACGCGGACGAGACCGATCCCGTCTGCCACGCCTTCGTCGCCGCCACCCGCGACGTGCTCGCCCGGCGACGGGTCGCCCGCTGAGCTCAGTGGCCGGACATCCCGCCGTCCACCGCGAGGGTCGTGCCGGTGATGTAGGACGACGCGTCGCCGGCCAGGAACACCACGGCGGCGTCCAGCTCGTGCTGCTCGCCCAGCCGCCCGAGCGGGCTGTGCTGTTTCACGAACGGCAGGAGCACGTCGTCGGGGATGGCCTCGGTCATCTCGCTGGCGAAGTAGCCCGGCGCGATCGCGTTGACCCGGATGCCGCGGCGGCCCGACCACTGCTGGGCGAGGTCGCGGGTCAGCCCGATGACGCCCGCCTTGCTCGCCGCGTAGGCCGCCTGCGGCGCGTAGGACTTGATGAGCGCGAGCACGCTGCTGATGTTCACGATGCTCGACCCGGCCGCCATCACGCGCCCGCACGCCTGCGCGGCCCAGTAGACGCCGTTGAGGTTCACGTCGACGACCCGGCGGAACTCCTCGGGCGTCTCGCGGAGAGCCGGTACGGCGGTGCCGACGCCGGCGTTGTTCACGAGCACGTCGATGCGCCCGAACTCGGCGAGCGCGGCCTGCGCCATGGCGTCGCAGCCGGACGGGTCCGAGACGTCGGCAGTCACCACGGCGGCGCGCCGGCCCAGATCGCGAACGCTTGCGGCGACCTCGACCAGGCGGTCGGCGCGGCGGGCGGCGAGGACGACGTCGGCGCCGGCTTCGGCCAGCGCGCGGGCGAACCCCGCGCCCAGCCCCGAACTGGCGCCGGTGACGACGGCGACCTTGCCGTCGAGACGGAAGAGATCGAGTACCCCGGTCACGGTCACCCCCGGCCGATCCGCGCGGCGGCGCGCAGCCCGGCGGCGGCGAGCGGGGCGACGGCGCCGCCGACCGACTCGAAGCCGGAGCCGCGCGTGAGCCCCTGCTGGTAGCGCGCGTGGATGCCTTCGGCGATCACGGCGATCTTGAAGTAGCCGAGCGCGAGGTAGAAGTCGAGCCGGCCCAGGTCACGGCCGCTGATCTCGGCGTAGCGCTGCGCCAGGTCGCCCACCGCGGGCAGCCGGTCGCTCGTGGACGCGGCCGCGCCGGCGAGCACGGGCGCGAACGCGGGGTCCGAGTACACCAGGTGCAGGCCGAGGTCGGCGAGCGGATCGCCCAGCGTCGCCATCTCCCAGTCCACGACCGCGCGGGCCGTCGCCGGGTCGTCCGGCGCCAGGATGATGTTGTCGATGCGGTAGTCGCCGTGCACGATCGACGCGCCGCTCTCGGCCGGGCAGGTCTCGGCCAGCCGCGCGTGCAACGCCTCGATGTCGGGCAACGGGCGGGTCTGAACCCGCTGCCACTGGTCGTGCCAGCGGCGGACCTGGCGGCCCAGGTACCCCTCGGGCCGGCCGAAGTCGCCGAGCCCCACCGCGTGCGGGTCGACGGCGTGCAGGCGGGCCAGCACGTCGACGAGGCCTTCGGCGCAGCGGCGGATGTCGTCGTCGGCGAATGCGTCCAGCTGTTCCGTGGTCCGGATGACCACGCCGTCGACGTGCTCCACGACCGAAAACGGCACCCCGATGACGTCTTCGCCGCCCAGCACCACGGCGCGGGCCACCGGCACGTCGCTGTCGCGCAGCGCCGCCACGACGCGGTATTCGCGGCCCATGTCGTGGGCCGAGGGCGTGAGCCCGCCCAGCGGCGGCCGGCGCAGCACCCAGCGGCTGCGGCCGTCGGTGAGCACGTAGGTGAGGTTGGACCGGCCGCCCTGGAGCATTTCCGCGCTGAGGTGACCCCCGAAGCCGGGGACCTCGGCGGAGAAGAACGTCGCGAGCGCTTTCAGGTCCAGACCGTCCACTGTGGACGTCATCGCACGGCCTTCGAGTGGCGGCGCAGCACGCGGCGCGCGATGGCCCAGCGGTGGGTCTCCGACGGGCCGTCGTAGATGCGGAACGGGCGGACCTCGCGCAGGAACCGGCCGAGCAGCACGTCGCCGGAGATGCCGAGCGAGCCGCAGATCTGCACCGCGCGGTCGACCACGCGCCAGATCGCCTCGGCGCAGAACGTCTTCGCGATCGCCGTTTCCTGCGACGCGGGCCCGCCCCGGTCGAGCTCCCAGCACGCTTGCCGGATGAGTCCGCGCGAGGCCGCGATGTCGATCTCGTTGTCGGCGATCATCTGCTGCACCATGCCCAGGTCGCCGAGCCGCGAGCCGAACAGCTCGCGCTCGGCCGCGCGGGCGACGGCGATGTCCTGCGCGCGGCGGGCGATGCCGAGCCAGCGCATGCAGTGGGTCATGCGCGCCGGGCCGAGGCGGACCTGCGCGTAGCGGAAGCCTTCGTCGATTTCACCGAGCACCGCGTCCTCGGGGACGACGCAGCCGTCGAAGTCGAGCTCGATGTGGCCGCCGAAGAGGCTTTCGTCGAGCGTGTCGATGTGCCGGACCACCTTCATGCCGGGGGTGTCCGCGTCGACGAGGAACATCGTCGCGCCGCCCGTGTGGCCGGGTTCGCCCGAGGTGCGGGCCATGCAGATCGTGAACCCGGCGCCCTCGGCGCCGGTGATGAACCACTTGCGGCCGGTGATGCGCCAGCCGTCCTCGACGCGTTCCGCGCGCGTGGCCAGTGCGCCCGGGTCGGAGCCGGCGCCTGGGGCGGGCTCCGTCATCGCGAAGCACGAGCGGACCTCGCCGCTCGCGAGCGGGCGCAGGTAGCGCTCCTTCTGATCGTCGCTCGCGATCGCCTCGAGCATGTGCATGTTGCCCTCGTCGGGCGCGGCGATGTTCAGCGCGAGCGGGCCGAGCAGCGAGTAACCGGCCTCCTCGAACACGACGGCGCGCCCCCGCATGTCGAGCCCGTGGCCGCCGTACTCGGCGCTCACGTGCGGGGCGAAGACGCCCGCGTCCTTCGCGGCCTGCTGCAGCTGCCGGCGGACGTCGTCGGAATGCACCACGCCCTTGTGCTCTTCTTCGACGGGGATCACCACGTCGCGGACGAACTTCGCGGTGCGCTCGGCGAGGTCGGCGACCTCCGGCCCGGGCGAGAGGTCGACGGCCATGGCGCTCTCCCATCGGCTAATGACTATTAGCCGGTGACTATAGGCGGGTTCTCGGGCTGTGTCACAGTGCGGTGGCATCAGTCACCCTGGTGGCCGTGAGTCGGCTATCCTGCGTTAGCCGAAGGGAGGTCGCGTGGACCGGTCCGGCCACATCCGTGAGGCCGCGCTCGAGCTGTTCACCCGCAAGGGGTTCGAGAGCACCACCATGGGTGACATCGGCGCCGCCGTGGGAATCCGCGGCCCCAGCCTGTACAAGCACGTCGCAGCCAAGCAGGACCTGCTGGTGGCGATCATGGTCACGACCATGGACGACCTGCTCACCGCGCACCGCGCCGCCGTCACCGGCGTCGCCGACCCCGTGGAACGCCTCCGCCGCGCCACCGAGGCCCACGTCCGCTACCACGCCCGTCACCGGCTGGAGGCCTTCGTCGGCACCCGCGAGATCCGCAGCCTGGCCGAGCCGCACCTGACCCGGGTGCTCGCCCTGCGCGCCGAGTACGAGGCCTGCTTCCGCGCGGTCGTCCAGTCCGGTGTGGACGCGGGGGCGTTCCAGGTGGACTCCGTTCGCCTCGCCTCGTACGCGATCCTCGACCTGGGCATGGGCGTCGCCGTCTGGTATCGCGCCGACGGCGAACAGTCCGAGGACGCGCTGGTGTGGCAGTACAGCCGGTTCGCGCTCCGGTTGGTGGGGGTCGCGGGCTAGTCCCGGTCGCGAAGCCACCCTCGGATCCACTGTGGACACCCTCGCCGAAGGCGGGCTGTGTGCTGCCCTTGACAGCGATTGAATCGCGGTTCACCATTGAACCACGGTTCATTCCTGCGTCACTCAGCCCGGAGGTCGAGACGTGACGAAACCCGGCAAAACCGACGCCCGACTCAGCCCTCGGGTGGCGGCGCGCCAGGCCGACGCGCGGCGGCGCATCCTGGAAGCCGCGCGCGTGGTGGTGGCCGAGCACGGGTTCGCGGCGGCGCAGGTCGCGGTGGTGGCGTCGGTGGCCGACGTGGCGACCGGCTCGATTTATCGCCATTTCCCGTCGAAGGCGTCGCTGTTCTCGGAGATGCTGCGGGTCGTCTGCGAACGTGAGCTGGAGGTGGTGCGCGCCATCGCCGGTGAGGGCGGGCGCAGCGCGGGGGAGCGGATCGGCGACGCCGTGGCGACCTTCGTGGACCGGGCGCTGCGCGGAGACGGCCTGGCCTACGCCGTGATCGTCGAGCCCATGGATCCCGAGGTGGACCAGGTGCGGCTGGAGGCCCGCGCGGGGCTGGCGGAGGCGTTCGCCGGCCTCATCGAGGAAGGCGTCGAGTCCGGCGAGTTCGCGGCGCAGGACGCGCGCGTGCGCGGTGCGGCGATCGTCGGCGCGTTCCTGGAGGGCGTCGTGACCCCGTTGGCCGAACGCGAGACGCAGCCGCCCGACCGGGAGGCGATCAGCGGCGAGATCGCCCGGTTCTGCCAGGCCGGCGTCGCCCACCCACACCCTGGAGGCAATCGATGACCGGCTTCACGCAGCAGCGCCCGATCCCGGACAACCTGATCCCGGATCTCAACGGGGTCAACGCGTTCACCACCGACAAGGTCGCCTCGTGGATCGTCGGGCAGTACTCGCCGTGGGCCGCGGAACGGGCGGCGGCGCTCGGGGCGAAGGTGTGGGATCCGCCCGTGCTCAAGGCCGCGCGCGACGCCCAGCGCCACACCCCCGAACTGCGCACCCTGGACCGGCTCGGCAACGAGGTCCACGACGTCGACTTCCACCCCGCCTACCACGAGCTGATGGCGCTGGGCTTCGGTTCCGGCGTGCATTCCCTGGCCTGGACGGCGGACCAGCCGGGCGCGCACTCGGCGCGCGCGGTGCTTTCCTACCTGTGGAACCAGATCGACGGATCCACGGCCTGCCCGCTCGGGATGGCCTACGCGTCGATCCCCGTGCTGCGCAGCCAGCCCGAGCTCGCGCCGTGGGCCGAGGCGATCGCGGCGGAGGGCTACGACCCCGCCGACGTCCCGATCGCCGGGAAGTCCGCCGGCACCATCGGCTACTTCATGACCGAGAAACACGGCGGTTCCGACCTGCGCGCCAACGTCACCGTCGCGCGCCCGGTGAACCGCCGCGGCCCCGGTGAGACGTACTTGCTCAACGGCCACAAGTGGTTCGCCTCGGTCCCGATGGCCGACGCCTACCTCACCGTCGCGCAGACCGAAGGCGGCGTCTCGTGCCTGCTCGTGCCGCGCCGGCGCCCCGGCGGCGAGCTCAACGGCATCAAGATCAACCGCCTCAAGGACAAGCTCGGCAACCGCGCCAACGCGTCCTCGGAGATCGAGTACCACGACGCGCACGCCGTCCTCGTCAGCGAGGAAGGCAAAGGCGTGCGGACGATCCTGTCCTCGGCGGAGTACACGCGCCTCGACTTCGCCGTGGGGTCGGCCGGGCTGATGCGTGCGGCGCTGTCCCAAGGTCTGCACTACAACGACCGGCGCACGGCGTTCGGCGCGCGGCTTTCGCAGCTGCCGATCCAGGCGCCGGTGCTGGCCGACCTCGCGCTGGAGTGGGCCGGGGCCGCGCACCTCGGGTTCCGCGTGGCCCGCGCGGAGGACCACGGCGACGACGTGGCCGAAGGGCTCGTCAGCCGGCTGCTGACCCCGGTGGCGAAGTTCTGGAACTGCCGCCGCGTGTCGAGCGTGACCGAGGAGGTCATCCAGTCCATCGGCGGAAACGCCTACATCGAGGAGCATCCCTGCCCGCGCTACTACCGCGAGGCGCCGCTCAACGCGATCTGGGAGGGCACCTCGAACATGATGGTGATGGACGTCGGCCGCGTCCTCACCCGCGAGCCGAAGGCGATCGAGCCGGTGCTCGACGAGATCCGCCCGGTCGCCGCCGAGCACCCGTTGCTGGCCGCCGTCGTGGCCGAGGTCGAAGAGCTCGTGACGGCCCCGGAGGACACGGCCCGCTACCTCGTCACGCGGCTCGCGCTCGGCGTGCAGGCCGCGCTCCTGGTGCGGCACGCGCCGACGGTCGTCGCCGACGCGTTCGTCGCTTCCCGTCTGGGTTCCGGCTGGGGCCCGGGTTACGGAACCCTGCGCGGGCACGACTTCGAGGCGATCATCGACTACGCCCGGCTCGGCTGACGGTTCAGCGCCGGGCCCGCCGGCGCGAACGAGCCGACAGCAACGCGAGAGAACCGAGCCCGACCTCCAACCCGAGGAACGCCCAGTAGCTCGCGTCGGTCTTCGGGTGGTCGACGGCGAGCGAGCCGAGGCGGACGGCGGCGGCACCCAGCCACGTGGCGCCGACGGCGACGTCTGCCGCCGGCTGCTTGCTGGCCAGGGCCCAGCCGCCGAGGGCCGCGTACGTACCGCCGAGCCCGGCGCGGATTTCCGTGCTGCCGCGCGGGTCCGCGGCGGTGATCCGGAGGGTCTCGGCGACGTTGCCCGGAGCGACGACGCTCGCGACGCCCGAGAGGAACAGGCCCAGGCTGCTGATTTGTCCACTGTGCACAGTGCGAGGATACCGGAGCCGGCGGGGCCGGGGTGTCCATTGTGCCCGTTCGTCCGCCGTCGTGGCCCGTTCACATCGGCAGCGGCCGGTCCTCCACGACGTTTTTCATGACCAAGGTCGAGCTGATGCGCTGAACGCCGGGCAACGTCGCGAGCCGTTTGTCGTAGAGCTGCTGGAACGCGGGCAGGTCGCGGGCGACCACGCGCAGCAGGTAGTCCGGGTCGCCGAAGAGCCGTTGCGCCTGAACGACGTTCTCGACGTCGGCGACGGCTTCCTCGAACGCGGCCACGGTGGCGCCGTCGGACTCGCGCATCGTCACGAACACCAGGCAGTCGAAGCCGAGCCCGAGGGCCTGGGCGTTCACGTGGGCGCGGTACCCGGCGATGATGCCGGATTTCTCCAGGGCGCGGACCCGGCGGTGACAGGGGGAGAGGCTGAGCTGCAGCCGTTCGGCCAGCTCGGTGATGGTCTGGCGGCCGTCGCGCTGCAGCTCGGCAAGAATCTTCCGGTCCAGGGCGTCCATGGCTGCAATTCTCCCTCATGAGCGGCGGATCCGGGGAACTTTGGAAACATTTCCCGGCCGGTTCGCCATAGCCTTTCCGCAGGTGGGGGACCTGGAGAAAGGAATATCGATGGCGATCGGCGGCATCTTCGCGTTCTGGGGTGTGTCGTTCCTGCTGGTGCTCACGCCCGGCGCGGACTGGGCGTACCTGATCAACGCGGGCCTGCGGAACCGCTCGATCCCGCTCGCGGTGGGCGGGCTGCTCGTCGGCTATGTGGCCCTCACCGCGGTGGTCGCGGCGGGCGTCGCCGCGCTGGTGGCCGGCTCGCCGGTCGTGCTGACGGTGCTCACCGCCGTGGGCGCGGTCTACCTGATGTGGCTGGGCGCGACGGCGCTGCTTCGCCCGGCCACGCCCGGGTCGGCGGCGGACGACGAGACCGGTTCGTGGCTGCGGCAGGTCGCGAAGGGTGCGGGCATCAGCGGCCTGAACCCCAAGGCGCTGCTGCTTTTCCTCGCGCTGCTGCCGCAGTTCACCGATCCGTCGGCGGCGTGGCCGGTGGCCGGCCAGATCCTCGTGCTCGGCCTGGTGCACACCCTCAGTTGCGGACTCGTCTACACGGGAGTCGGGCTGGGTGCCCGGGTGGTGCTGTCGGCGCGGCCGAGCTGGGCTCGCGCCGTGTCGCGGTTCTCCGGCGGGGCGATGATCGCGATCGGCACGACGCTGCTGGTCCAGCAGCTCGCGGCGTGACCGTCAAGGACGGTCCTTCTTGACCGGTCGCGTGGGATCGTTCGAGGCCGCGGAGATGACGGTGTCCATTTCGGACGCGGTCAGCGGAGCGTGCGTGAACGCCCGCCCCGCCGGCGCGAAACCGGCGAGCAGCACCTCCACATGTCGTTGCCACGCCTGGACTCCGGTGGCCCGCGTGGTGTCGGCGACGCCCTGCAGCGACCAGCACGCGACGGCGACGTCTTCGGCAGTGAGCTCCTCGCGGGCCAGGCCGTGCCGCTGCGCGCCGGCCAGGAGCAGGCCCTGCAGCTCCCGCGAGCGCCGCAGCAGGGGACCGGCGTCGGGCATGGTCCAGCGGTGCGCCATCAGGCCGCTGTGGGTGGCCAGCAGCTCGCCGATGTCGTGGAAGTACCCCGCCAGACCGGTGCCGTCGGCATCGTCGAGGTGGCGTTCGCCGATGGCGACGACGTCACGCAGGAGCCGACGGCCCAGCTCGTCCAGGAGCGCGTTTTTGGTCGAGAAGCGCCGGTAGATCGTGCCGAGCCCGACCCCCGCCCGCTGGGCGACGACCTCGATGCTGGTCTCCACGCCGTCCTCGTTGAACGTGGCCGCGGCGGCGTCGAGGATGCGCGCGAGATTGGCTTCGGCGTCCCGCCGCAGCGGGCGCGGGGTGTCAGGCAAGCGAAGGCTCCTCGGCGTCGGTCACACGTACTCGCCCGGCCGGTGGGCGGAGTCGGGGAAGTCGGCTCCCCGCGCCACATCCTCCCAGGCGCGCGTCTCGGCGAGCATGGCTTCCAGCTTCGCGGTGACCTGCTCGAACCCCAGCCCGCCCAGCACCAGCCGGTGCGGCGGACGGCCCGAGGCCACGGCGTCGACGACCGCGCGGGCCGCCCGCTCCGGATCACCCGGCTGGGTGCCGTTCATCTTCACCAGTGCGTCGCGCAGCACGCCGACCGTGCCCTCGTAGTCCTCGCGGATCGGCGTGGCGCTGTGCGAATACCCGACGCTGCCGGTTTTCGTGCGGAACGCGCCCGGCTCGACGACCATGACCCGCAGCCCGAGCGGTTCGACCTCCTGCCGCAGCGATTCCGAGATGCCCTCGACGGCGAACTTGGCGGCGTTGTAGTACCCGACGCCGGGAAACGCGCGAACCCCGCCGACCGACGAGACGTTCACGACGCACCCGCGCCGGCGGGCTCGCATGCCGGGCAGCACCGCGCGGATCATGGTGGTGGTCCCGAAGAAGTTGACCTCGAAGACCTGCCGCAGCTCGCGTTCCCCGGTGTCCTCGACCGAGCCGTGCGAGCCGCCGCCGGCGTTGTTCACGAGCACGTCCACCGAACCGAACCGGGCCTCGGCGGCCGCGACCACCTCGGCGGCCTGCCCGGCGTCGGTGACGTCGAGCGGCAGGACCAGCACGCGCTCGCCGGCCCGGTGCGCGAGCCCGTCCGGCCGGCGGGCGGTCAGCACCACCCGGTCGCCGGCCGCCAGGGCCGCGTCGGCATACGCCTGCCCGAAACCGGAGTTCCCACCGGTGATCAGCCACGTCCGCACGGCAACCCAACTCCTTCCGTCAGCTCTGGAAGCGGAAAGGAATTTCCGGTTCCAGGGCTGACCATACGCTAAGCGGGAAGGTTTTTCCGCTTAGAGCTGTGCGAGCCCGCCGTCGACGGCGAGCTCGGCACCGGTGAGGTACGACGAGGCCGCGCCGGCCAGGAAAAGCGCCGGCCCGGCGGCTTCGAGCGGGTCGGCCGGCCGCTTGACCGGGACGTTCGCCGTGGCCCAGTCCCGCATCGCCCGGGCAACGTCCGGGTTGTCCGCGCCGGTCAGGGGAGTGGCGACGGCGCCGAAGCCGAGCGTGTTGACGCGGATGTGCCGATCCAGGAACGCCCGCTGCCCCGCGAAACCGCGGCCCAGCGCCCGCACGCCGGCCTTCGCCGCGGTGTAGAGCGGGTCGCCGAGGGTGCCGCGGTGGAAGCCGACCGACGACGTCAGGATCACCGAAGCGCCGTCGGCCAGGAGGTCGAAGCACGCGGTGACGGTGAAGAACGCGCTCTTGAGGTTCGCGTCGATCACGGCGTCGAAACCGTCCTCCGTGGTCTCGAACAACTCGGGGGCATTGGCGGCGCCGGCGTTCGCGAACAGCACGTCGACCCGGAGACCGAGTCCGGCGAGCTGGGCGGCCAACGACCGTGCGCCGGCTTCGCGCGCGAGGTCCGCCGCGATCCACGACGCCCGCGGCCCGATGCTCTCGGCCGCGGCCCGCAGCCGGGCCTCGTTGCGGCCGGTGATCACCACGCGGGCACCCTCGTCGGCGAACAGCCGCGCCGTGGCGAGGCCGATGCCGCTCGAACCGCCGGTGACGACGGCGGTCCGGGACTCGAGAGTCGTACCCATGTCAGCACTGCCCCCGCCCGCTGGTGGCCAGTGCGAGCAGACCTGCCGGACCCTCGGGCGAAAGCAGCAGGTCCTGCGCGGCGTGCGTGGCGGCGACCGCGTCGGCCATCCGCGGCAGCATTTCCGCTTCGTACGCGGCGATCGCGGAGTCGACGTCGACGTGGTCCGGCGAGGTCAGCGCGGTGACGAGCACCAGCGCGTCGAGCAGGCCCATGTTCACGCCCTGCCCGGTGAACGGGGGCATCACGTGTGCCGCGTCGCCGACGAGGGTGAGGCCGCTTCGCGCAGCCCAGCGCTGCTCGGTGGGCACGGTGTAGAGGGGCCACCAGACGAACTTCGCCTCGACCTCGTCGAGGATCCCGCGCATCTTGGGCGCCCAGTCCGCGAACTCGCGGTCGAGCTCGCGCCGGATGAAGTCCGGGTCGGCGAGCGTGGTGCCGGTGGCGCGGCTGGGATCTTCCGCGCGGCGCTGAGCGAAGTACACGCGGATCGACCGGTCGCCGTTGCGCTGGCACAGGAATGCCTTGTCGTGGCCCAGAACCAGGCCGGAACCCTCGCCCACGACCTCGGCCGCGTACGAACCGGGCCGCGGGTGCGTGATCTCGCCGGCGATGAACGTGACCCCGGTGTAGACGGGCGCCTCACGCGCCACGGCCGGGCGGGTCCTGGACCCGATGCCGTCGGCGCCGATCACCAAGTCGGCATCGACCGTCTCCCCCTGGGCGAGGGTCAGCCGCCACCGCTCGCCGCGGCGCTCGACGGACGTGAGGGCGCGGCCCCACTCGACCGTGCCCGCGAGCAGGGAGTCGAGCAGCAGCGAGCGCAGCTGGAGGCGGTCGATCTCCGGGCGGACCTCGTCCTCGTCGGACTCGTCGGTGGCCAGGAGCAGGTTCCCGTCGGTGTCGAAGTAGCTCGTGCGCTGGCCTTGCGGCCGGGCGAGGCGCGTGAATTCGCCGGCCAGCCCGGCCGCCGCGAGCACCCGCAGCCCGCCGTCCTCGCCGAGGTCGAGCGAACCGCCCTGCGTGCGGGCGCTGCGGTCGGCGTCGCGTTCGAGCACCTTGACGCCGACGCCATTCAGGTGCAGCAGGCGCGCGGCGGCCAAACCGGCCGGACCGGCGCCGGCGATGACGATGTCGAGCTCCTTCAGACCTGCTGGTGTGGGCATGGTCAGGTTCCCTTCAGTCGGTAACTCACTTTAAAAGGTAAGTGACTAACCTGAAGTTGCCCACTGCTCGTGAGGTGAGTCTCACCCATAAGGTGACTCGCTCACCTTTTGGGTACGGTGGCGGGATGGTGAAGCGCATCGAGCCGGCGGACCTGCCGCTGCGGGAACGCAAGAAAGCGCTGACGCGCCAGGCGATCCTCGACGCGGCCGCGCGGCTGTTCGCCGAGCACGGCTACGACAACGTGACCGTCGCCGACATCGCCGACGCGGCGACCGTGTCCGTCAAGACGCTCTTCGTCTACTTCCGCTCGAAGGAAGACCTCGTCTTCGCCGAGTCCGACCTGCTCGACGCGCTGCTGGCGGGCCTCGACGCGCGCGAGCCGGGGGTTTCGGCCGCGCAGGCCGTGGCCGACGTGCTCATCACCGTGATCCACGACGAGGCCGGCGCCGCCCGCGGCATCGAGGACTACCACCACGCGTATGGCGGCTCGGTGTCGCTGCGCTCCGGCCTGCTGCGCATGTGGTCGGAGTGGGAGGACCGCGTCACCGAGCACCTCGCCGGCGACGCCCCGGCCACGCCGATGGACCGGCTGCACGCGATCCAGCTCGTCGGCCTCGTGCGCACCACCACATCACCGGAGCTGCGCGCCGTGATCGACCCCGCGGACCCGCAGGCGCTCGAACGCTGGCTGCGCGCGGCGGCGAAAGCCGTGGAAGCTTCGTCACCCGCCGGGTGACCCCGTCCCGTGGTAGAACCGGCTGACCGTTCCCGGAACCCGACTGGCAGGATCGCGCGGATGATCGTCGACGCACACGTGCACCTGGCGCGGCTCCCGACTTTGAAGCTCGCCTGGGACACCTGGCTCAGCCCCGCGTCGGACCGGGCCGAGGTGGAGTCCGTGTACGGCCCCGACGGCGCGATCGTCCCGGAGCGGATCGACGCGCTGTTCGCGGCCGGCGGCGTGGACCGCGCGCTGCTGTTCACCGAGCACAGCCCGCGCGTCACCGGCATGCAGCCGCCCGAGGATCTCCTCCCCGTGCTCGAGTACAACCCGACGCGGTTCCGCCTGGTGGCCAACGTCAACCCGCACCTGCACTACCCGGTCGCGGCCGAGCTGCGCCGGCAGCTGGACCTGGGCGCGGTCGCCCTGAAGATCCACCCGGTCCACGGGAACTTCGCGCCGAACGACCGCGAGCTGTACCCGGCGTACGCCGAATGCGAGCAACGCGGGATCCCGGTGATCACGCACACCGGCCCCAGCTCGTTCCCCGGCGCGAGCGGCCGCCGCGGCGACCCGGTGCTGATGGACGACGTGCTGCGCGACTTCCCGGACCTCACCGTCGTGCTCGCCCACGGCGGCCGCGGCTGGAGCTACGAGGTCGCCGGCTTCATGGCGCTGGCCCGGCCGAACGTCTGGCTCGACATCGCCGGCCTGCCGCCGCGCAAGCTGCCGCAGTACTACGACCGGTTCGACCTCGACCGCATCGCCACGAGGTGGATCTTCGGCACGGACTGGCCCGCGTCCCCCGCCATGGGCGTCAACCTCAAGGCCGTCGCCGACCTCGGCCTCGCGCCGAACGTGCTCGACGCGGTGCTCGGCGGCAACGCCGAACGCGTGTACCGGCTGACCTGACGTTCAGGCGCTCACGAGGCTGTCGCGCAGATACGCGGCCAGCCGGATCCGCAGGCCGCGCAGATCGGCGAGCGCGATGGTGAAGCTGTAGACGGGGCGGTAGCCGACGACGTCGGACGCCTCGCCGCACGGCCCGCTCAGGTACACGAACCCGTCGTCGGTGTCGGTGTGCGGCTCGGCCCACAGCTGCTCGGCGCCCCGGCCGGTGCCGCGGTAGGCCCGCCAGAACAGCGGCGTCTTCATGATCTCGCCCAGCGTCGCGGCGAACCCCGCGACGTCGTGCTCCGGCAGGCCGAGCCCGCGCCCGTCCCAGGCCCGGGGCAGCGCACGCACCGCCGTGTGGTCCTCGACCAGCGGTGTGCACGCGAACACCGCGACGTCTCCGCATAACCGGACCGTCCACCGCCGCATGTCCGCGGTCACCGGAATCTGGAACATCCCTCGCCCACCCTCCTCCCCCAGGAGAATCGTCCATCGTAGACCGACGCGGCCCACGGAGAAAAGCCTTCCATCAGGCGACATTCGCGATGATCCGTGATCCGGAGCACCTCGGCCCGAAGGCCCGGTCGTTATGATTATTTACCGCCCTCGGCCGGTCGGCCGGGGTGCGATTTGGTTGACATGTCCCCTAAATTTGTGCTTCTCTGGATCTCGGACCACGGACGAGGAGAGCGCGGATGGATGACGTCGAGAGGCGAGTCAAGGGGCACCTGGACGCCTGGATGATCGCCGACGCCCGAGAGCGGGCGGCGGCGCTCGGCCGCGTGTACACCGACGACGTGACGGTCGTCGAGCCGGATCGGGTGCTGCGGGGCCGCGAGGTGCTGAACGAGCGCATCACGGAGCTGCACCGGCTCTTCGGCGGGCTCGAGTTCACGGTCCTTGGCCCGATCGAGCGCAACCAGGACTACGTCCTCTACCGGTGGAGCCAGCCCGTGCCCGGGCGGGCCGAGCCCGTCACCGGCTGGGACGTGCTGACGTTCGAGGGTGAGCGCATAACCCACGTCGTGATGTTCATCCCCGCGTTCGAGGACCTCGGGATCCCCGAGCCGGCCTGAGCCCCACCCTGGAATGGGGGTAGGCGGGTTGAAGGCCGCGCGGTGTTCTGTGACGATGGCAGCGCCGGCGTCCACAAAGGACTCTCGGCACCGTCGAGCACCGAGGAGGCCGGCATGCTCGGCACCGGCAAGAGCGTGGCCCTGCCCGGCGGCCGGGTCGCCTACTCCGAGCGTGGCACCGGTCCGGCGGTGGTGTTCGTGCACGGGCTGCTCGTCAACGCGAACCTGTGGCGCAAGGTCGTTCCGCTCGTCGCCGACGCGGGGTTTCGGTGCTTCGCCCCGGACTGGCCGCTCGGCGCGCACCGGATTCCCCTGGCGGCCGACGCCGACCTGACGCCGCCGGGGGTCGCCCGGCTGATCGGGGAGTTCCTCGACGCGCTCGATCTGACCGACGTCACCGTGGTCGCCAACGACACCGGCGGCGCCCTGACGCAGCTCCTCATGGCCGAGAACCCGGAGCGGATCGGCCGCGTCGTGCTCACGCCGTGTGACGCGTTCGAGGAGTTCTTTCCAGCGCCGTTCGACGCGCTGCCGCGGCTGATGCGCCTGCCCGGCGCGGCCTGGGCCGGCAGCCGGCTGCTGCGGCTGCCCATCGTGCGGCGGCAGCCGTCCGCGTTCGGCGCGCTGGCCAAGCGCGGGATTCCCGCCGAGGTGCTGGACTCCTACCTGCGCCCGGCCTATGACAGTGCTGGGATCCGCCGGGACCTGCGGCGCTTCCTCCTCGGCGTGCACCCCCGGTACACCCTGGCCGCCGCCGAGGCCCTGCCCGCGTTCGGCAAGCCCGTGCTGCTGGTCCGCGCGGCCGACGACCGGATCTTTCCCGCTTCGCTCTTCGACCGCCTCGCGGCCGTCCTGCCCGACGCGCGGCTGGTCACGGTCGCCGATTCGGGCGCCTTCGTGCCGGAGGACCAGCCCGCCGAGCTGACGCGGCTGATCGTGGACTTCGCCGGCCGGGCCCGCGGCTAGTGGCCGCCGCTGTGCGGTGGGACGGTGAAGGCGACCGTCTTGCTGTCGAGGATCTTGTGCGTCGGGTCCGCCAGCCCGATCCACACCTTGTGCGGCCCCGGCGGCAGGCTCTGGAGGATCAGCGGCTCGCCGCTCGCGTCGGCCCAGTGCCACGGCGCGTCGTCCACGGTCACGTGGATGTGGCCGATCCGCGGCGACACGTCGAGCGCGGCGGGCCCGTACACGGGCACGATCCGCAGGTTCTCCGCGCGGTAGCGGATCACCACCAGCCCCATCGCGAGCTGGTCGGGCAGGGGACGGTCCACGACCAGAGCCGGCGGCGGCTGCGAGGCGAGCGGTACGACGGGTGCCGGTGACCAGCCGGCCGCGGCGGGGGCCGGCGGGGGAGGTGGGCTGGGAGCGGCGGCGGTCGGGGTGGTGGGAATCGAACACGAAGTCACCACGCCCACCACCAGGGCGGCGAAACTGATCGCGATCGCCCGTGCTGTGTTCGGAAACGGACGTCGGCTGTGGGGATTGGTCACAAGATCAAGTTAGCCTCCGGCCGCTGCTCACCGCGCCCGTCGGATGACGCTGTGGTTGTACGTCATCGCTGTGCCTGGCGCTCGGCGAACGTGGCCGGAACCGTGACGGATCAAGGAAGACCGGCGTGCGGCACGTCCACGCGAGCCGCGGCGAGGCGGCCTTCGCGGGCGTTCTTCCGGGCGTTCTCGTCGAAGTCCGGCGCGGTGCACATGAACAGCGTGCGGCCGTCGGTGCCGCCGAGCATGCAGGCGAACACGCCGGTGCCCGTGGGGATCTCGTCGGTGATCTCGCCGCCCTCGCGCACGCGGATCACGCGGGCGCCGACGGCGTCGGCGATCCAGAGCGCGCCCTCGGCGTCGAGGCAGCAGCCGTCGGCGCCGATGACGATCTGCGCGAGCGCGACCGGGAGGTCCTCGCCGGTCGGCACGTCGCCGAACTGCGCCCAGATCCGGCGGTTGGTCAGGGACCCGTCGCCGGCGACGTCGAACGCCGTGACGCGGTTGCCGAAGGTCTCGTTGACCAGGAGCACGCCGTCGTCGGTGAGCACGCTTCCGTTGGGGAACCACAGGTCCTGCGCGACGGTGGTGACGGTGCCGTCCGGGTCGGCCCGCAGCAGCGACGCGGATTCGAGCGGGGCGCCGCCCATCAGGTCGAAGCCGAACTCGCCGACGAACGCGCGGCCGCGGGCGTCGACGACCATGTCGTTGGGGTGGCCCTTGACGTGGCCCGACAGGTCGGCGTGGGGCACGAGCGTGCCGTCCGGTTCGCGGCGCAGCAGCAGGCGGTCGCGCATCGACACGACCAGGAGCCGGCCGTCGGGCAGCCAGCCGAGGCCCGACGGCTGCTGCGGGACCTCGGCTTCCGTGCGCAGGTCGGTGCCGTCCTCGGCCGCCGAGCACACGCGGTAGGTGTAGAAGTCGGCGAACCAGATGCGGCCCTCGTGCCAGCGCGGGCACTCCAGGTAGGACAGTCCTTCTAGGACGGTGGTCGTTTCGCGGCTCATGATTCCCCTGGGGACGGTGTGGGTTTCGGGTCAGCCGGCGGCGGCGTCGAGGAAACGCTCGAGCTCGCCCCGCACGTCGGACCCGCACGGCTGGAAGACGATCTCGGTGACGCCGCGCGAGGCGTAGTCGTCGATCTTGCGGCGGACCTCGGCGCGGGTTCCGCTCAGCGTCACCTCGCGCAGCGTGGCGCTGCCGCCGGCCTGCCAGGCGGCGCCGTCGGCTTCGTTGAGGTCGACGCAGTGTCCTGAGTGGATGGTGAGGTGCCGGTGTTCCTCGGGTGTTTTCTCCACCACCTCGAGCCATTCCGCCCCGCCGGGCAGGGTGCGCACCGCGTCGGGGCCGCCGAACTCGTAGGCGCCGTGGAAGGACAGCGCCCAGCCCGGGCCGGCGGCCGAGCGCGCGTGGGCGGAGTCGGTGGGCTCACCCTCGTCGAGCACGGTGCCCCATTCGAGGAAGGCGACCCAGGGGTGGTCCTTCATGAACTCGGGCGTCTGCAGCGTGGCGAACAGGCCGTCGCCGAGCTCGGTGGCGACCTTGTTGCCCTTGGGGCCGAGCGCGCCGACGAGGATCGGCACGTCGACGGGCCGCGCCGGGGCGTGGCCGTCGGGGTGCAGCATCCGCATCTGCGCGCCTTCCCACTCCACGATTTCGCCGCGCAGCAGGCCGCGGTACGCGCGCAGGTAGGACTCCATGAACGCCCAGCGCACGGCGCCGTAGCCCATCGCGCGGCGGCCGGAGAACCCGGTGCCGAACGCGACCGCCACGCGGCCGGGGGCGAGCGCGGCGAGGGTCGCCGTGGCGGCGGCGTTGACCATGGGGTGGCGCAGGCTGGGCACGAGCACACCCGGGCCGAGGCCGATGCGCTCGGTGCGGTCGGCGGCGAGGGCGAGGGTCATCCACACGTCGGGGCTTTGCTGGGGTGTGTCGTACACCCAGGCCCGGTGGTAGCCGAGTCGCTCGGCCAGTGCGATGTGGTCCGGAGAGTCCAGGGCGGTGGGGAACGCGCAGGACACGTCCACGGTGTCCTCCTCCCGATCGACGGCGGATCGCGGCAGAACGTCTACCTGGGACAATGACTAAGCGCATAGTCATAATCGCTGGTGGTGTGGGACGATACACACACCCTTGGGGCGGAGCAAGGGCAGCCCTCCAGCGCTTCCGATCCGGAAAGGACCCCCGATGAGCGCCCAGCGATCCGCGCTCCCCGACCTGGCCGACGACTCGCCGGGCCTCTGGGACGCCGGCTTCGGCAAAGCCGCGCGCGGCCTGCTCACCGGCGGCGTGCGCTGCTTCGCCGCCCAGGGCTTCCACGCCACCACGACCCGGGACATCACCGCCGCGGCCGGCCTCTCGCCCGCCGCGCTGTACGTGCACTTCAGCTCCAAGGAGGAAGTGCTCTTCGAGATCACCCGCGCCGGGCACAAAAGTTCACTCGATGCGCTCAATCGCGTCCCGACCCACGCGGACCCCGCCGAGCACCTGCGCGCCCTCGTCGCCGCCTTCGTCTCGTGGCACGCCCGCCACCACGTCGCCGCCCGCGTCAGCCAGTACGAACTGGGCGCCCTGACCCCCACGCACTACGACGCCATCGTCGGCCTGCGCCACCAGTCCACCGCGATCTTCCACGACGCCCTCACTCACGGCCCCGCCCTCGGCCCCTTCCCACCCGCCGACGCCCACCGCCTCGTCCGCGCCATCCTCTCGCTGGGCGTCGACCTGGTCCGCTGGTACCGCCTCGACGGGGCGGACTCGCCCGAGGAGCTGGGGGAGTACTACGCGGACCTGGCCCTCGGGATGGTCTCGGCGGCCGCCACACGCCGCGGCCGCTGATCCGGAGTGGTCCGGACCGCGCCGCCCGCGTGCGGCCGGGCTGCGGTTTTCTCGGGGTGGGCGCGCTGCCTGCCGCGCCGGGCGGGGCCGATGCCGGCGGCCGTGCGCATTGTCGACCTGGCCGGAATGTGTTGGGCGCAACCGTGGACTGGTCCGCCATAGAGGGCCGAAGAGGGCCGAGTAAACGGCATCGTGCTCGCGCGGATATCCCGGTTGGGCAGCGATTTTCCTGGAGCGGCAGGAGGACTATCGCGCCGAGCGGTATTGCACGCAGGCGGGCGACCGTGGCTCGGGTGATGGCACGGGACTGAGGGGCCGAGCTTGTGCGGCGGGGCGGTGGGTTTCCGGGAATGAGTGGGGGACTGCAGTGCAAGCCGGGGTCGGCGCCTGTCGGGGTGCGGGTGCCCGGCGAGTCGTGGGGCGACCGGCCCGAGGGCCGATTCACCTGAGCCGCCGGGGATTCCGGCGCCGACCAAGGCCCGGGGCGGCCACCGCCTCCGGCCGGCCATGGTGGCGCGGGCCGGGGCGCAGCGGCTTCAGAGCGTGACGAACCGCCCCCCGATTTGGTGAAACGATCACGCGCCGTGGATGATCACGGGGTGATCACGTTCCGAGGCCCTGGGGGGCACGCGACGCCGGCCGGAGTGGTGAAGCAACTGTTCGAGGAGGCGGCCGCGCGCCGGGGGGCGGTGGTGGTGCTCGTGGCGGCGGCGGTCGTGTTCGTGGCGGGGGTGCTCGCGATCGTGTGCACGCTGTGGCCGGTGGATCTGGAGGTCTACCGCCTCGGCGCGCAGGCGCTGGCGCACGGGCGCGACCTCTACGGCCCGCTGCCGCCGACGCGGTCGGGCATGACGTTGCCGTTCATCTACCCTCCGTTCGCCGCGATCCTGTTCCTCGTGCCGGCCGCGGTGCCCACGCCGGTGGCGGCCGTCCTGATGCTGGCGATTTCGCTGACCGCCCTCGGCGCGACGGTGTACGTCGTCGTGCGGCCGCGCGCCGGGAGGCGGACGGCGGTGCTGGCCGCGGTCGTGGTCGGGGCGGCGTCGCTGGCGTTCGAGCCGGTGCGGGAGACGCTGTGGTTCGGGCAGGTCAACCTCGTGCTCATGGCGCTGGTCGTGATCGACTGCCTGGGACCGAAAACCCGTCTGCCGCGCGGGGTGCTGGTGGGCCTGGCCGCGGCCGTGAAGATCACGCCGGCCGGGTTTCTGCTGTTTTTCTTGCTGAAGAAGGACTTCCGCGCGCTCGGCACCGCGCTCGTCACGTTTGTCGCCGCGGGTGCGGTGGGTTTTGTGGTGGCCCCCCAGGCTTCCGCGGCCTACTGGTTCGGCGGCGGGCTGACCGGGGCGTCGGGCATGAGCGGCTCGATCTTCGCCACCAACCAGACCATCCAGGGTGCCGTCCACCGCTTCGGCCTCCCCGCGACGCCCACACTCGTCCTGGTCGCCGCGGGGACCCTGGCCGCGCTGCTCCTCGCCGCGGCGGCCATGCGCCGGGCCGACGAACCGGTCGCCTTCCTCCTCAACGCCGCCGCGGTCCTCGTGTGCTCACCCATCTCGTGGTCGCACCACTGGGTCTGGATCGTCCCCGCGACGATCGTCCTGGCCGCCCGCGCCACGACCGGCCGCGCGGTGGCCGGCCTGGCGGCGGTGGTCGCGATCTTCATCGTCGCGCCGCATTCGCTGTTGCCGAACAACGACTTCCGCGAGCTGTCCTGGGGACCACTGGAGCACGTGATCGGCAACAGTTACCTGTTGCTGGCACTGGGTTTCCTCGTGTGGCAGTTCGCCACGCGCCACCGCCGCGCGCTCACCCCGCCACTGGTTCAGTGAGCCCGGCGAGGCCGATGTAGGCCTCCGAAGCCTCGTAGACCTTCCGGCCGTCCAGGTCCGCGGACAGCTTCGGCGCGACGAAGTCCCGGGCCCACTGCGCGGTCTGGAACCGCAGCGGCGGGTTCTCCCGCCCGAGCAGGTCGAGGATCTGCGGGCCGACCTCCTCGACCGCCTGCACGCCGCCGGTGTTGCCGATCACGCGGGACAGGAAGTCCCACGGCTCGGGGTACGGGCTGTTCTCCACTACGTCGGTGGGCAGCAGCTTTTCGAAGCGCCGCAGGGCCATCACGTCGGTGGCCACCGGCCCGGGCTCCACAATGGTGGTCCGCACGCCGTAGCGCGCGACGACGGGCGCGAGCGACTCGACAGCTCCCTCGAGCGCGAACTTCGAAGCCGCGTACGCGTCGTTGTACGGCGCGCCGACCAACCCGTTGGCGCTGGTCGTGACAATCAGCCGGCCCTTGCTCGCGCGCAGGTGCGGCAGCGCCGCCTTGATGACGGCGAGGTTGCCGAAGAAGTTCGTCTCGAGGACGAAGCGGAAGCCGTCCATCGTGATCTGTTCCGCCGTGCCGAGGGCGAAGATGCCGCCGGCCTGGGAGACCACGGCGTCGAGGTGGCCGTGGGTTCGGGCGACGTCGTCGATCAGCGCGTAGACGGCCGGGTGATCGGTGATCTCGAGGAACCGGATGTCGAGCTCGACGCCGCGCGCCTTGGCGTCCTCCGCGAGTTCGGTCATGCGCTGCTCGTCGCGCCCGGTGGCCACGACGGTGTACCCGGCCGCCGCCGCGTCGAGCGCGATCGTGCGGCCCATCCCGGACGTGGTGCCGGTGACGAGGAGAACCTTGCTGGTCATGGAAGCCTCCTGACAGTTACGCACACTGTGTGCGTTAATCACCAAGCTAGCCTCGCCGCACTCGTCCTGTCAACGCACATGGCGTGCGTTATGCTGGAGCGGTGACTTCCTTCCAGCGCGCGCGTTCGCCCGAGAGCAAGCGTCAGCGCGCGGAAGCCCTGGTGGACGCGGCCCGCACGCTCGCGCGGGAGCGGGGCGTCGCGTCGGTCACGCTGACGGCGATCGCCGACCAGGTCGGCGTGCACCATTCCGCGATGCGCCGCTACTTCCCCTCGCACAAGCACGTGCTGCTGCGGCTGGCGGCGGACGGCTGGGCGACCTGGGCGGACGCGGTCGCCGAAGAGCTTCGCGGCCGCACGGTCTCACCGGGGGAGCTGGCGGAGGTGCTCGTCGCGTGCCTGGCCGCCGATCCGTTGCTGTGCGACCTGTTCGCCAACGTCCCGCTGCACCTGGAGCACGACGTCGACGTCGACCACGTCGTGGAGTTCAAGCGGACCAGCCGCGCGGCGATCGACGTCCTGACGGCGGCCATCGCGGCCGCGGCGCCTTCCCTTGCCGCGGCGGCGATCGACGTCGTCATCGCGGCCAACGCCCTCGCTGCCACGCTGTGGCAGGTCACCCATCCCGGGTCCGAGCTCGCCGCCGCGTACCGGGCCGACGCGTCGCTGTCGATCGTCGGCCCCGGTGACTTCGTCCCGACGCTGACCCGGCTGCTGGCCGCGGCGTGCGCCGGGCTCGCCGGCGCGGCGGGCGCCGGGCTTCAGGACGTGCGGGACTTACCACCGGCCAATGACGCCTGAGAGCCGTGCATCACCAGTTGTGCGTATTCGGACAGCTTTTCGGGAGTTCCCGCACGCGTGATGAGGCCGAGGTAACCGTCGGGGCGGATGAGGGCGAAGCCGCTCTCGCCGGTGCCATAGCGATCGGTGAACGAGCCGTCCGGGTCGTGGAGCGCACCGAGGCCGCCGGAGCCGATGGGCACGACCGTGCCGAGCCCGGCCAGGGCCGCGCGGTACTCGTCGAGCACCGCGTTGTCCTGGACGCTCGTGAGGAGCAGGTGGCCGGGCCGGCGCAGCAGCTCGTCGAGTGAGGTCGGCGTGCCGTCGGCGGTGCGCAGGCCGGGCAGGTCGGGCGCGTGGTCGCCGGGGTGCGGGTGCCGTCGTGAGGTCGCGCGGCCGGTGACGATGGGGCTGCCGCGGTAGTGGATGTCGACCTCGGCGATGCCGGTGATCAGCTCCTCGCGCACGGGCGGGAGGTGCCCGACCAGGAACAGCGCGAGGTTGCGCAGTCCGCGTTCGGGGCCGTTGACCGTCATCACGTCGGTCATGCGCGTGGTCTGCTTGACCACGGACGCGCCGACCCGGTGGCGTTCGGCGTGGTAGGAATCGAGCAGCGCGGGATCGGCGCGGCCGGTGGTGACCAGCGCGAGCTTCCACGCGAGGTTGACCGCGTCGTGGATGCCGGTGTTCATGCCCTGGCCGCCGGCGGGGCTGTGGATGTGCGCGGCGTCGCCGGCCAGCAGCACGCGGCCGTGGCGGTAGCGGGGCACCTGGCCGTGGTGGATCTCGAAGTAGGTGAGCCAGTGGGCGTCGGTCACCCGCCACGCGCCGCCCGCGCGCTGGTCGACGAGCTGTTGTGTCTCGGCGATCGTCGGGACCGCGCCGGGCGCCGGGCGTTCGACTTCGAACAACAGGCGCGTGCGGCCCTCGGGCATCGGGAACACGCCGCCGATGCCGTCGGGGTGTGCGAACATCCGCACGGTGTCGGGTGAGCGTTCGGACTCGGCGGCGACATCGGCGAACAAGAAATGTTGACCTTCGAACACGCCCTCGATCCGCGTGCCGACGGCCGTGCGCGTGGTGCTGTGCCCGCCGTCGGCGCCGACGACCCAGGCGTAGCGGGACCGGTCACGCCCGGCCGCCGAGGTGAAGGTGGCCGTGACGCCCGTCGAGTCCTGTTCGAGGCTCTCCAGCGTCACGCCGCGTTCGACCCGCACGCCCAGGTTGGCCGCGTGTTCGGCGAGCAGCGCCTCGGTCCGCGGCTGGGCGAGGTCGAGGATGCGGCGGTAGCGGGTGGCGAGGTGCTCGGTGCCCAGCCGCACCGTGGGCTGCTTCGGGTCACGCCCGGCGTAGAGCTCCAGCGCGGTCATGGCGGACGCCTCGCGCTCCAGCGGCGCGAGCACGCCCATGGCGGCCAGGTGCTCCTGCGTGCGCGGGTGCACGACCACTGCGCGGGACTGCGTGGTGGGCTCGGCCAGCTGCTCGACCACCCGCACGCGCGCGCCCTGGCGCACCAGTTCCGCGGCGGCGGTCAGGCCCACCGGGCCGGCCCCCACGACCAGCACGGTGTCCTGCCCGGACGCGGTCACGGAGCGAGCGTCAGGTCGCGGTCGTCTGTTCTGATCAGTGTCATTTTCCCCGTTCCTCTCGGCGTTGCGAAAGGGCTACCCCAGTTCTGTCGTGGTGGCTTTCAAGAGCGTTACAGGGTTGTCTCGATCGGATTTTTTCCCTGAGTCCACAATGGACTTGTGACGGGTGGTGCGCCGGTTTTTGTCGGGCCCCTCGCGTAGCGTGCGGTGTCATGGTGCTGACAGTGGAAATGCGCGAACAGTTCCTGGCCGAGCCGCACGTCGGCGCGTTGTCGGTGGTCGAACGCCCCGACCGCGCGCCCCTCGTCGTGCCCATCTGGTACCAGTACACGCCGGGTGGCGAGCTGTGGATCCGCACGCCGCCGGACACGCGCAAAGCCCGCGCGATCGCGGCGACGGGACGGTTCACCTTGATGGCGCAACGAATCTCGCCCACTGTCCGCTACGTCTCGGTGGAAGGACCGGTCACCGGTACCGGACCCAGTTCCGACGGGCAAACGCGGGAAATGGTGTCGCGGTACCTGCCGCCGGAGAAAGTCACGCCCTTCCTGGACTTCGAGCGAACCCACATCGGCGAGCACATCGTGATTTCGATGCGGCCGCAACACTGGTTCTCGTCCGATCTGGGGCCGGCCTGATTTCGCGGTAACCACTCGTTCGAGCCGCTTTCCCACTATGGTGAACGGGCTCACGCGACGACAGGGGGCGGCGGATGACGACGTCGGACAAGGACGAACCTGCGGATCCCGGCGTTCCCGGTGCCCCCGGCGAGGACTCGTCGCGATTCGGTGCGCCTGACGCACCGACGCCACCGTCGGGATCCCTTTCCGTCGGCGGCCTTCAGTTCGGCGTCGAACCCCTGGGCGGTCCAACCTCGCGACCCGGTGGCGGTCAACAGGGTGTCCAGCCACCGGGTCCACCCTTCCTCGACGACGGCCCTCCTTACGGCGGGCTGTCGAGTACGACGGGCGCGCCGTCGTGGCCGGGCGACATCGATTACGGCACTCAGCCCGGCGAGCCGCCCGACCCCTATTCGTCACGTTGGGCGGAAGGTGGCGCTTACGGCGCGCAGCCGCCAGGGCCGGCGTTTTCGTCGGTCGACGGCGATCTGCGTGACGAATCGAGCTTTCGCGGGCAGAACCAGGAACATTACGGTGGGCAGCCGCCGGGGCCGGCGTTTTCGTCGGTTGGCGAACGGCCGCCCGAGGAGCCGCGTCCTCGAGCGGAGGATCAGTATTACGGCGGAATGCAGGGCGGCCAGCCACCCGGGCCGGCGTTCTTCGAGAACTCCCCGGCTGAAAGCGGACCGTCGTCGGAATCGGCGTTTTCGCCGGGCGGCGCGGCGGATCCGCTTGAGGAGCCGTGGCCACAACCGTGGAATCAGAGCCAGCAGGGTGGTTCTCCGCCCGGGCCCGCCTTCGTCGAGAGCGGCCCGACGTACGGCGGACCGCCGCCGGAACCGCCGTTTGCGCGGCAGCCGCTGCGAGACGACGGGCTGTTGGAGCCGGAGAGTTCGCCGCCGCCGGGGCCGACGTTCGCGCTGCCGCCGACGTGGGCGCCGCCGCAATCGCCGCAGCCGTGGGGTAGCGGGGCGCCGCCGGGGCCGCCGCTTGAGCCGGACGTGTACGACGTCGCCGACGGAAGTGGCGGACGGTCGAGGGTGCCCGGGCCTTTCGGCGACGTGCGCGAGCCCGGGTGGCGGCGGTTGCTGCGGCGGCTGCGGGGGCGCGGGTAAGGCATGACCGGGATTCTTCAAGGCGCCCTCGGGGGCGCCCGCGCCTTGCTGGTCGGGTGGATCCTGCCGAGCCTGATCAACGTTGTGGTGTTCGGGTTCGTCGTGGCGCCGGGGCCGAGGCGGGTCGGGGCGTTGAGCGTGGACGCGGGGTGGGCGGCCGTCGCGGGGTTGCTGGCCACGGCCGTGCTCGGACTGGTGCTGGCGGCGCTGCAGACGCCGCTCTACCGCGTCCTCGAGGGGTACTTCGCGTGGCCGGGCTGGGTGTTCCGCGGGCGGCGCCGCCGGCAGGTCGCGCGGATGCACCTGTTGCGCAACCGGGTCGACGCGGTGACGTTGTCCCGCCGGGAAGGCCGGCTGCCGGAGGAGGACCGGGCGACGCTGGCGGCGTTCCGGGCACACCCGGTCCTCGGGCCCTGCCTCGAGCGGGACCTGCGCAAGGGCCCGGTCTGGCACGCCCTGCTCGCCGAGCGCCTGCACCGCTACCCGCTCGACGACCAGCAGGTCGCCGCCACGCGGCTGGGCAACGCGATCCGGCGGTTCGAGGAGTACGGCCACCACCGGTACCGGCTCGATTCGCAGGTGCTCTGGCACGAGCTCAACGCCGTGGTGCCCGAACCCGTCCGCAAGCAGGTGGAGGACGGGCGGACCAACGTCGACTTCTTCGTCAGCCTGCTCTGCGGCCACGTGCTCGTCGCGGTGGCCGCGGCTGTCGACCTCATCGCGGGCCGGGCGGAGCTGCCCTGGGTGACGGGCGGGGCGCTGGTGGGCCTGCTGGTGCTGGCGGTCGTCTGGTACCGGGTGGCCGTGGTGGCCACGGACGAGTGGGCCGGCGCCGTCCGCGCGATGGTCGACCTCGGCCGCGCGCCGCTCGCCACCGCGATGGGGTTCACGCTGCCCGCGCGGCTGGCGGACGAGCGCGAGATGTGGCGGGCGGCCGTCGAGTTCGTCGGCACCGGGCCGACCGACGCGCTCGACCCGTACCGGGTTAAGCCGGAGTAGCGGCGCGCCGGTCCCGCAGCACGGCGAAGACGATCGCGGCCAGGCCGAGGATCGCGACCACGGCGTTGGCGGTGGTGAGCACGACGGCCTGCCACATCACCGGCGGGTGCGTGTCGAACAGGTGGAAGAAGAAGTGCGGCACGGCGAAGAGCGAGAACGCCGCCGCGGCAGGCACGACGTAGTGCGCCTTCGGCTTGACCAGCGCGATGCCGAGCATCAGCGCGATGGCCAGCGTCGCGCCGCCGAAGTCGCGGGCGAAGTGCTCGCTGAACGGCGGGTTCAGGTCCACCGTGGGAAACGTCGTGTAGAAGCTTTCGGGGAAGAGCTGGTTCCAGCCGCCGACGACCAGTTCGTCGAGGAACGGGATCACCAGGGCGGCCCGGATGGCGAGGGTGTTCATGGGAGTCCTTTCAGGACAGTCGGTTCGCGACGCGGCGCAGGTACTCGGCGAACGTGCGCTCGCCCCGGGCGTAGTCCTCGCGCGGGAGCAACGCGCCGCCGGTCATGGCCTTGCCGACCGCGCCCGGCAGGCGCACCGGCAGCACGATCTTGCGGGACCCGCGGGCCTTGACCAGCCGGCGGGCCATGTCGGCCATCTGCAGCTGCTCGGGTCCGGCGAGCGGCCGCACGTAGCCGCCCGGCTCCTGCCCGACCTGCCCGACCTGCGCGACCAGCGCGCCGGCGACCTCGTCCGCCGAGACCGGCTGGGAAAGTTCTTGCGGCACCACCACGAACGGCCCGCGGGCACCGTCCACAAGGGGCTCCGGGAACTCGTGGAACTGCGTGGCCCGCAGGATCGTCCACGGGACCGGGCCGGTGCGGACCAGCTCCTCCTGCTTGCGCTTGCCGAAGTAGTAGCCGAGGTCGACGTCGTCCACGCCGACGATCGAGAGCGCGATCACGTGCCGCGCCCCGGCCGTCGCGGCGGCGTCGAGGAGGTTGCGCGTGGCGGCGGCGAAGAACCCGACCGCGGGCTTCCTGCGCACCGACATGACGTTGGTGACGTCGACGACCTCTTCGCAGCCGTCGAGCTTGCCGGCCAGGCCGGTGCCGGTCGTCAGGTCGACGCCCCGCGACCGCGCCAGCACCACCGGCTCGTGCCCGGCCTCGGTCAGCTTCCGCACCACCAGCGCGCCGATCAGCCCGGTCCCGCCGGCGACAGCCACTCGCATCGTTCTTGCCTCATTTCGTCTCGGGTGTGGATCACTGTGCAGACTGCGCAGGTCCGGCGAACGTGACAGGCCGGCGTGTGATCCACACCTCCGGGTGCCGCGAACCGGTCCAGCGGCGTGGGGGCGAAGTGGACTACCGGTCCGGCGTGGGCGCGGGTTGACTGGATCGCGCCGGGTTGTCCACACGAGATCGTTGAGAGGGAAAGATGCGGATCTTCCTCGCCGGTGCGTCCGGCGTTGTCGGGCGCCGGGTGGTGCCGGCGCTGCTCGCCGACGGCCACGAGGTGACCGGGCTGGCCCGCGGCGCCGCGTCGGCCGACCGGATCACCGCGCTCGGCGCGACGGCCGTGCTCGGCGACGTGTACGACGCGCCCGCGCTGGCCGAGATCATCCGCGCCGCCGCGCCGGACGTCGTGATGCACCAGCTGACTGACCTCGGCTCGGGCGACCGCGCCGCGAACGCCCGCCTGCGCACCGTCGGCACGCGCAACCTCGTCGACGCGGCCGTGGCCGCCGGGGTGCGGCGGATCGTCGCGCAGAGCATCGCGTGGGCCTACGAGCCCGGTGCCGCGCCCGCGCCGGAGGAGACGCCCCTCGACCTGGCCGGCACCCCCGACCGGCTCGGCTCGGTGTCGGGCGTCGCCAACCTGGAGACGGCGGTGTCGGAACTGCCCGAATGGGTGGTCCTGCGCTACGGCACTCTCTACGGCCCCGGCACCTGGTACACCGACGGCGCCCTCATGGCCCAGCTCGCCGCGGCCGGCACCCTCGCGGCCACCGCGGACGTCACGAGCTTCCTCCACGTCGACGACGCCGCCTCGGCCGCCCTCGCCGCCCTCACCTGGCCCACCGGCCCGGTCAACATCTGCGACGACGACCCCGCGGCGGGCTACGACTGGGTCCCGGCGTTCTGCGCCTCCGTCGGCGCCCCGCCCCCGGCCCGGTCCGACGCCGCGCGCACACCGTGGGCCCGGGGCGCGGACAACACCCACGCCCGGAAGGACCTGGGCTGGACGCCGAGCCGGCCCTCGTGGCGGGAGGGGTTCAAGCAGAGCTGACTTCGGCCGCAGCGTGCGGCGCGGTCCGGGGCACTCCTCTCTGGGGCGGCCGTGGCTGTGCCCCTGTGCGGTGGGAGGGATTCACCTTGGGGTGACCACCGAGGCGGCGAATGGTGCGGGCCGGCGCGGCTGGGCTCCGGGGTGAAGAAGGCGCACTGGCTGTTCCGGTAAGCGTGGCCGGCATCGAGAAGGGCCGCGCTGCCCGGTTCCGGTCGGTGTGGCTGGCGTGGCGAGGAGCGCACTGCCCATTCCGGTCGGCGTGGGTGACGTTGAGAAGGGTGCACTGCCTGGTTTCGGTCGGCGGGGCGAAGAGTGCATGGCCCGTTCGGTCGGCGTGGCCGCCGTGCTGCTCCCTGGCGAGCGCCGTCCGGCGGCGCAGGGTCTGGGCTGGTTCGTTCGGCTCCGCCTCGGAGAAGGTCGCGTCGGCGTGGCTTGGCGTAACGGCGGGAAGGGCCCGGCGTGCGAGTGGCCGGAGGGCTTCAAGCTGGACCGTGGCGGCGCACCGCCGTGGGCCGCGGCCCGGCGGCAACGGCCGCAGGTGAGACTCGCGGTGGGCCGGCAAGCCGAATGCCGAACCCAACGGGGGTCACCAAGCGGCGATCTCGGCGCCCTCCAGTAGCTCGGCCAGCGTGTCCAGCGCCGGGCGCCACGAGTGTTGCGGTGGGGTGGCGTAGCCGAGGATGAGGCCGGCGCGGGGGTCGGCGCCGTGCCAGTAGCCGGAGGTGTGGAGGCCCAGCAGGCGGACGCCGGAGTGGAGGCCGGCGTCGACGAGGCGTTTCTCCTCGTGCCGGGAGGCCAGGGGGAGCAGGGCGTGGAGGCCGGCGGGGACGCCGTCGAGGGGGACGTCGGTGAGGGTGGCGAGGCGGGTGGCCAGTTCGGCGCGCCGTTTCTGGTAGGTGGCGCGGGCGCGGCGGACGTGGCGGTCGTAGTCGCCGCGCTGGAGGAGGTCGGCGAGGGCGAGCTGGTCCGGGGCGCCGACGGACGCGCCGGTGGCGGCCAGCGCGTCGAGGACCGGGAGGCGCAGCCGCGGCGGCAGCACGAGCCAGCCGAGGCGCAGGCCGGGCGCCAGGGACTTGCTGGTGCTGCCCGCGAAGACCACGCGTGACGGGTCCAGGGCCTGCAGCGCGCCCACGGGATGTTTGTCGTAGCGGAACTCGCCGTCGTAGTCGTCCTCGATGACGAAGCCGTCGCGGGCGCGGGCCCAGTCGAGGAAGGCCGTGCGCAGATCGGGGCTCAGCACGACGCCACGCGGGTGCTGGTGGGCCGGCGTGAGCAGCACCGCGCGGACGTCCGGGTCCAGCCCGGCGGGGTCCGCGCCACAAGGACCCACCCGAAGCGGTGCGGTGGCCAGCCCGGCGCCGTGGATGAGGCGCCGGTGGTGGACGAGGCCGGGGTCCTCCGTGCCGATCACCGACATCCCCGACTCCCGCATTGCCCGCGCCAGCAAGGCGAGGCCGTGGGTGAAGCCGGTCGTGATCACGACGGCCTCGGCCTCGGCGCGGACACCGCGCGTCCGTGACACATACGTGGCAACGGCTTCGCGCAGCAGCCGTGAGCCCGCCGGGTCGCCGTAATCCAAAGTGGACGGTCCGGCCGCCGCCAGGGTGCGTTTCACGCTGGCCGACCACAGCGTGTGCGGGAACAGGCTCAGGTCCGGCCGCCCCGGCCGCAGGTCGAGCAGGCGCGGCTCCACCTCCGGCACCGGCTTCGCCGGGGGGAGCCGGGTTTCGGCGACCCGCGTGCCCGACCCGGTCGTGCTCACCAGCCAGCCCTCGGCCACCAGCTGCGCGTACGCCTCGACGACGGTGCCGCGCGCGATGCCGAGGTCGTCGGCCAGGCTGCGGGTGCCCGGCAGGCGCGTGCCGGCGGGCAGCCGCCCGGACGTCACCGCCTCCCGCAGCGCGGACTCGATCGAACGGGCCCGCGGTTCGCCGCCGGCTTCGAGGTGCAGGTCGATCCCGAGCGAGCTCACCCCGCGACCGCCGCGGCCAGCCGGGTGAGCTTCGCCGGGTTCACGACGAAACAGACCTGGTCGATGCCCCGCGGCGACGCCTCCACCCAGCACGCCGCGAGCGGTTCGCCGGCGCGGGTGACGAGCACGACGTGCTGCCCGTTCGCCGCAACAACGGAGGTCTCGACTTGCTGTCCGTGGATCCCGACCGTCCGCGCCAGGTACTGCGCCACGCGTTCGCGGCCGGACACCGGCTTGCGGGCGGCCGTCGCCACGCCGCCGCCGTCGGAATAGGCCACGGCGTGCTCGGCCAGCAGGCTCCGCAGGCCTTCGAGATCACCCCGCTGCGCGGCCGCGAGGAACGCCCGCAGAAACCGGTCGCGCTCGGCCGCGCTCACGCGCGCGCCGCGTTCGCGGGTCACGTGGGCCCGCGCCCGGTGGCCCAGCTGCCGCGCGTGCTGCTCGCTGAGGTCGAGGAACCCGGCGATGTCGCGGTACGGGTAGTCGAAGGCCTCCTTCAACACGTAGACCGCGCGCTCCTGCGGCGTCAGCCGTTCGAGCAGCACCAGCACCGCCAGCTCGAGTGCCTCGCCGCGCTCCACCGTGACGTCGGCGCCGTCGGCGGTGGGGATCGGCTCGGGCAGCCACGGGCCGACGTAGAGCTCGCGGCGCGCCCGGGCCGAGGTCGCCGCGGTCAGTGCCAGGCGGCTCGCGGTGGTGACGAGGAACGCCTCGGCGTTGCGCACCACGCCGCGATCCGTGCCCTGCCAGCGGATCCACGTGTCCTGCACCACGTCCTCCGCGTCGGCGGCCGTGCCCAGCAGCCGATAGGCGAGGCCGAACAGGCGCGGGCGCAGTGCTTCGAACGCCGCCACCGCGTCGGTCAGGCCACCACCGGCCACTTCGGTCACTTCAAAGCTCCTTGTGCGCTGCAGGGGATTCCGATGGTGGCAGGTGCGCTCCCGTGCCCGCAACCGGAACCTTGACTTCCGGGGTCCAGATTGTCTAGGGTGGCGGCCGTGCGGATGAACCAGGGTGTCGAGTGGTCCGCCCACGTCCTGCTGTCGCTCGCGTGGCTCGACGACGACGAACCGGTGTCCACCGCGTCCCTCGCGGCCAGCTACGAGCTTCCCGTCGCGTACCTGAACAAGCAGCTGCAGGCCCTCGTGCGCGCGGGCCTGCTGCGTTCGCTGCCGGGCGCGCGCGGCGGGTTCGTGCTCGCGCGCCGGCCCGAGGACATCACGCTGATGGACGTGGTCGCCGCCATCGAGGGGCGGGAGTTCGCGTTCCAGTGCACCGAGATCCGGCAGCACGGGATGGGCCAGGAGGCGCCGCAGAGCGCGTTCCGCCGCAAGTGCGCCGTCGACTCGGCCATGCAGCACGCCGAGCTGCAGTGGCGCAAAGCGCTGGCGGCCAAGACGATCGCCGACATCCGGGCCGAAGCCGACAGCCACGCTCCCTCGGCCGCCCGGCTGGCCCGCAAGGCCTACGGACGCAGCTGACGAGAACGGCCTGCCGCCTCCGAGCCGGAGACAGCAGGCCGGGCAGACAGCAGGCCGGGCGGACGGTCAGGCCGAGCGGCGCGCCTTCGGGTGCCGCAGGTGGTCGCGCTCGCGGATCTCGTCGTCGTCGAGGAACGTGAGCATCGGCACGTCGGGCGCGCAGACCATGCAGACCACGAACTTGCTCTCGATGTCCTCACGCAGGTTGCCGGCCTGGTAGTGCACGACCTCGCCGCCGGGCTCCCAGAACGCCTCGCCGGCCTTGATCGGGTACGGCTCCTCGCCTTCGAGTTCGAAGAGGATCTCGCCCTCGATCACGTAGCCGAACACGGGACCGGAATGCCGGTGCGGCCCGCTGCCCGGGTCGCCCGGCGGGATCGAGACGGTGCCGACCATGAAGTGCGCGCTCTCCGGGACGAACGGCGGGGTGCGCGTGAGCAGGTTGTCGTAGGTGCTGCGTGAGCCGGGTGAAAGAATCATACGGCGAGGTTAGGTCCGCGTCCGCGCGCGTGACCGGTCCGCTCGAGCGCCGATTTCCTGTACCGGTCGGACCCGCGCCACCGGCACTGTCGCGATCGGACGGTGGCCACCGGGGACCACCGTCCGATCGCGACGGTCAGAACGGCCAGCCGGCGTCGCGCCCGGCCTCCAGCAGCGGGATCATGCGGAAGGCCTGGTCGGTCAGACCGCCGAAGGTGTGCCGGTTGCGGCCACCGCTGGACGAGTGGCCACGCCGGTACCCGGCGAGGTTCCACGTGTACAGCGGGGTGGCCGCGGGCACGGACATCCCGACGTCACCTTGTGCGGCCTGCTCGTCGGTGAGGATCACGACGCGGTCGTGGCCGCGCTCGTGCTTCCCGACGGCCAGCTGCGTGTCGGTGCCGTGGCCGAGGAAGTAGCCGTCGGCGGTCCAGCGGTCCACCGACTTCAGCAGCGACTCCCGCGGCCGCAGCGGGAACTCGCGGGTGTCGTCGGAGAACGAGACGACGTCGGCCTTCTCGCACCGCTGCCCGAGCGCGAGCCCGAACACCGCGGCCGCGTCCCACCGCTTCAGCGTGCCGTCCTTGGAGAACCGCGAGGTCATCGACCACGAGGTGTCCACCAGGATCAGCGTGCGGCCGGGCAGCACCGGGACGTGGGCGAGCGAGTGCGTGATCGCCTGTTCCAGCGCCCACGCCCACCGCAGCGACGGTGCCGCCCGGTAGGCCGACAGGAACCGCATCGGCAGCTGCCGCGACCGCGCCACCTGCTCCGGGTCGGCGAGCCGCGTGGCGACGGCCTGCGCCACCTCGTCGGAAACCCCGGCCTGGTCGAAGTTGCGCAGGTTGCGCAGCAGCGCCATGTAGCCCATCGACAGGATCATCGACTCCCACGCGGCCGCAGTGAGCGGTCCCTGGAGCCACCCGGCGAGCGACTCCCACGTCATCCCGGCGCGCCGCAGCGTCTCGGCTGCCGTGGCCGACTCGACCAGCTCGCGCCGCCGTTCGACCGGCCACGCCGTCAGCTCCCGGTGCGCGCCGAGAGTCCCCAGCGCGGCGGGGATCTCGCGGTCGGCGTGGAACCGGACGTCGAGGACGTGCTCGAACAGCGCGTCCTGCCGGCCGGTACGCGGGCCGGGGTGCGTCAGCCCGAGGACGTCGGCGAACCGGAACCCGCGCGCGTCGGAGTCCCACTTGAGGTAGGAGCTTTCGGTGTAGAGGCGCTGGGCGGCGTCGGCGATCCCGCGCTTCACCGGCTTGGGCACGGTGCGGCCGTGGACGCTGGTCCAGTAGGCCAGCAGTTCACCGGGCTCGTCGGCCCGCTGGAGCACGCTGTTCACGACCTGGCGCGACAGCCCGTCGAGGCCGGCCTCACGCCGGGCCGCCGCGAACTCGGCCGCGCCGACAAGCGCCGCGGTCCGCAGGTTCGCGTCCCGGCGCAGCCACGCGAGGAAGCGCACCGTCCACTCGGGATCGGCCAGCGTCGCGGCGCGCACGAGCTCGGCGTACCGGGTGTCGCGCTGCTCGGCGTTCTCGTAGAAGGTGTGCTCGCCGACCATGTTGGTCACGGCGAGCAGGAACAGCTCGCTCTGGGCGTCGCGCGCGTAGCCGGCACCGCCTTCGTGGGTGCGCCCGCTCGCGACGGCCTCGCTGGAGATCGGCGAGCGGGCCGCCCGCAGGGCGCCGAGGATGTTGAACTTGGCCATGGGTCGACCCCCTCTGTTTGTGTGCTCGGTCATGAGAAGGGAGCAACGGTTTCAGGTGTGCCCGAGAAAAAGTCGGCCACGGTACGTTTAGCTGCTCTGGCCGGATTGAGCTACACCCCGACGAGTCGGGGTGACGGGATTTGAACCCGCAACCTGCCCGTTGAAAGCGGAAGTAACCGTCACCTGCGCACCGGGCACACCTGAAACCGTTGCTCCCGAAGGAGTTCCGGTCCGGTTCGGTGCGCCCGAGAAAGATCGGCGACGGTGTACAGGAATCGAACCTGCGAGCACCAGAGAAGTAACCGTTGCCTGCGCACCGGGCACACTCGAACCTTGACGATTACTGTAGCCGCGCGGATCCGGTGGTGTCGCGGGGTTTTTCCGGCACCGGGTTCAGGGTTCGATCACCAGCCGCGAGATCAGGCCGTGGTCGAGCGTGAAGCGGAAGTGCAGATCGACCGCACCGCCGGGGAAGTTTCCTTCGAGGTGGTGCGTGGCGACGACGTGGTTCTCGTCGATCTGCTCGCCGGCGATCAGCGTGCTGGTGTAGGTGTACTCGCTCGCGGCGCCCTCGAGCCAGCCGCGGATTTCGGGTGCGCCGTGGTAGGTGTGGCCGTCGTCGGCGACGGTGGCCTCGGGCGTGAAGTGCGGCAGCGCGCGGTCGGCGTCGCGGGTTTCGTGCGCGGCGAGATAGTCGGTGACGGCCTGCGGCAGTGCGGTGGTCATGGGGCTCTCCTGGGGTCGAATCGGGATGACCCCACCACCGTCGGCCCTCTCCCGGGGAGAGAGTCAAACCCGGGTTGACCCTCTCCCCGGGAGAGGATGCACAGTGGCGGGATGCGGCCAGGCCTGACGATCGGGGAGTTCGCCCAGCTCACGCGCTTGAGCGTGCGCACGCTGCGCCGGTACCACGAGGCGGGGCTGCTGGCGCCCGCGTCGGTCGACGACGCCACGGGCTACCGCTACTACGCCCGCGAGCAGATCCCCAACGCGCAGGTGATCCACCGGCTGCGCGAGCTCGACGTGCCGCTGGCCGAGGTGAAACACATCCTGGCCACGAGCGATCCGCGAACGCGCGCCGACCTCATCGCCGGGCACCTGCAGCGGCTGGAGGACCGGCTGGACCGCACCCGCGCCGCGGTCACGTCGTTGCGGCAGCTGCTCAAGCCCGACGTCGAGGAGCTGGCGGTCGAGCTGCGCTCGGTGCCCGCGCGGACGGTCGCGGCGATCGAGGCCACTGTGGACCTCGACGACGTGCTGGAGTGGTACGACGCGGCGATGTCCGAACTGGACGCCGCCGTCGCCGGGCGCGAGGGCTTCACACCTGCGGGCGGGCTGTACGACAACGAGCTGTTCACCGCCGGCCGCGGCACGGCCCTGGTCTACCGGCCGGTGCCCGACGCGCCCACGGTCGGTCGCGTCGCGCCGCGGACCCTGGCGGCCACGGACCTCGCCGTGACGGTGCACGCCGGCGACCACGACGACATCGACGTCACCTACGGCCGGCTCGGCGACTGGGTGGTGGCCCACGCGCTCGCGGTGGCCGGTCCCGTGCACGAGACCTACCTGTGCGGCCCGCGTGACGACCCGGACCCGCGGACGTGGCGCACGGAGATCGGCTGGCCCGTGTTCCGGGTCTCGCCGGCCTGAGACCGCGCGCGCCCTGCGCCGGGTGGAGGGCCGTTTCGGGGACGCGAGCAGGTGTGCGGCGCGTTCGACGAGCTGCCGCCCGACGTGCTGCCGGACCGGCCGACCGGGACATCGACGACCCCGCGGAGACCGAGCTGACGGTCACCGAGGGCATGAACACCGATCTGCTCCACCGAGTCGGCCACGCCGACCTCGTCCGCCGCTTCGACGAAGCGGCCGCGCCGACCGTGCGCTGGTGGCCGCCGAGCGCGGGATGCGGCGGTCTCCGCCCGGCGTCCGGCCGACGTACGATACGGCGGCTCGCACGCGGACTCCTCCGCGCGCCCGGCCCGAGGAGTCGCCGTTGTCGGCCGTACCGTCCGCCCCCGCGTCGTCCACCTGGGCGCCTCTGCGCCGGCACGTGTTCCGCGCGCTGTGGTTCGCGCAGCTGGGCTCGAACGTCGGCAGCTGGATGCAGTCGGTCGGTGCGCAGTGGACGGTCGTGCACCAGCCCAACGCGGCCACGCTGACGTCGATCGTGCAAGCCGCGAGCCTGCTCCCCGTGCTGTTCGTGTCGTTGCCCGCGGGTGTGCTGGCCGACGTGCTCGACCGGCGGCGGATCATCGCGGTGCTCACGGCGGTGATGGTCGTGATCACGGGCATCCTGGCGGTGCTGAGCAGCCAGGACCTCGTGACTCCGGCGACGCTGATCACGATCACGCTGCTGCTCGGCGTGTGCCAGGCGCTGATGAGCCCGGCCTGGCAGGCGATCCAGCCCGAGCTGGTGCCGCGCGAGGAGCTGCCGTCGGCCGCCGCGCTGGGCAGCCTCAACGTCAACATCGCCCGCGCGATCGGGCCCGCGCTGGCCGGGTTCGTGCTGGCGCTGACCGGCCCGGCGGTGGTGTTCGGCATCAACGCGGTGTCGGACCTGCTGATCCTGGTCGCGGTGCTGATGTGGCGGCGCACGGCCACCGAGTCGGCCGGCCCGGCGGAGCCGCTGGTGCCTGCCTTGCGAGCGGGAATCCGGTATGTGCGGTACGCGCCCGGTGTCCGCCGGATCCTGGTGCGTGCTTCGGTGTTCGTGCTGCCCGCGTCGGCGTTGTGGGGGCTGCTGCCGGTCGTGGCCGCGGACCGGCTCGGTCTCGGTTCCGGCGGCTACGGCGTGCTGCTCGGCGCCCTCGGCCTCGGCGCGGTGGGCGGCGCCGTGCTGATGCGGCCGATGCGCGCGCGGTTCGGCCGCAACACGCTGCTGGGCGCCGCCACCATCGCGTACGCGGTCGGGGTGTTCGCCGCGGCGCTGCTGCCGAACGCGGTGGTGGTCGCGGTCCTGCTCGTGCTGGGCGGCGCCGGCTGGCTGGCCGGTCTGTCCACTTTGAACACCACGCTGCAGCTCGCCCTGCCCGCCTGGGTCCGCGCGCGGGCCCTGGCGGTGTACCTGATGATCTTCCTGGGCGGCCAGGGCGTCGGCGCGCTGATCTGGGGCCTGGTCGCCGCCGGCCTGGGCGCCGCGACGACGCTCGCCGTCTCCGGTGTGCTGCTGGTGCTGGGCGCGGCGTCGCTGTTCGTGCTCCCCATCCACGCGCGGACGGGCGAGCTGGACCGCACGATCGTCACGCCCTGGCCGGAACCGGAGATCGCCGTGCTCACCGGCGAGGAGGAAACCGTCGACCCCGCGGCGGGACCGGTGCTGGTCGAGGTCGCCTACCACGTCCCGGCCGAGAGCTCGGCCGAGTTCCTGGCCCTGCTCACCCGCGTGGGCGTCTCACGCCAGCGCACGGGCGCCCGCCGGTGGAGCGCCTACCGCGACCTGAGCGTGCCCGACCGCTACGTCGAGGTGTTCGAGGTCGCGACCTGGGCCGAGCACCTGCGCCAGCACCACGAACGCATCACCGGTGAGGACGCCGGGCTGTACCGGGAAGTGGCGGGGTTTTCGGTGGAACCCCCACAGACCCGGCACCTGCTGGCGAACTGACCCCGGCTAGATCACGATGTTGCAGTAGAGCCGGTGTTCCTCGGCCGCCGCGCCCCGGGCCAGGACGGCGAGTTCCTTCAGGAACGCGACGATGGGCTCGACCTCGCCGCCTTCGTTCCGGGCGACGAAGGCGACGGCCGCGTCGTGCAGTGCCTCGTCGCCGGCGGTGGCCAGCGAGTCGCGGAAGGCGTCGGCCAGGGACACGACGAAGACCTCGGGCTCTTCGTCACCCTCCTGCTTGATCTCCGGGCAGTGGTGCGGATCCGCCTCGACCTCGGCGATCGTGCGGCCGGTCAGGGCCGCCTCGATCGGCAGGAGGTCGAAGACCGGATCCGCACCCTTGACGACGAGCTCCGGGTAACCCGCGCGCTTGGCCGTGTCGCCGTCCACGAACAATCGCGCCGCCGTGGCGTCGTCAACGGCCACGAAGTAGTCGTACAGCATGCCCAGAGGCTAGCGGGCTCACCAGGTGGCTTAGGCCGCGCTCTCGTCCGGGTCCCAGGGGCCGATGACCGGGCCCGCCGAGCCGAAGCCGTCGCCGAACACGACCGGCCGGCGTGGTGTGGTGTCGTGGTGGAGCTGGAAGACGTCGAAGCGGTTGTAGGCGCCGACGATGTCGTGCATCTGCTTGGGCTGGATGCAGCGGGCGAGGTCGATCTCGGCGTAGACGATGCCTTCGGCGTCGATGAGGGGCTCGACGACGGGGTTGCCGTCGGGGCCGAAGATGCCCGAGAGGGCGCTGTTCGGGCGGCGCATGAGCTCGGTGATGCCCGGGTCGTCGCCGGCGGCGATCTCGATCATCTCGTCGGTGATGGTGGAGCAGGCGACCACGGAGAACAGCTTGCCCTCGAAGGCGTGGGCGGCGCTGCGGACGGCGATGGCCTGGGCCATGTCGTAGTCGGCGGGCGCGACGGGCAGGGAGATGTAGCTGGCGACGTGGACCAGTTCCCCTTGCGCCAGCAGGGAGAACCGCGCGAGCGTGTTGGTGTTCTCGCCGCACGCCAGCGCGCCGAGCGGGCCGACGGCGGAGTCGAGCACGCGCACGGTGCTGCCGTCGCCGCCGCCCCACGTGAGCTTCTCGGCCCACGTCGGCACGAGCTTGCGGTGGACGTTGAGGACCGAGCCGTCGGGGCCGATGGTGACGACGCTGTTGTAGATCAGCCCGAGGCTGTGGCGGCTGCGCTCGTTGACGCCGATGACCACCGTGGTCTTCGTGGCCGCGGCGGCCGCGCGCAGGGCGTCGAGGTGCGGGCCGGGGATGTCGATGGCACAGCGGTAGAGGCGCTCGTACCACGGCGAGCCCTGCACCGGGTTCATCGTCCAGTTCCAATACGGGTAGCCGGGCACGAAGACCTCGGGGAACGCGATGAGCGACGCGCCGTGCGAAGCGGCCTCGGTGATGAGCGAGACGGCCTTGGCGACCGTCGCGGCGGTGTCGAGGTACACGGGCGCGGCCTGCACGGCGGCGGCAGTGAAACGGGGGAAGTCTTCCACGGCTCAGACGCTCCTGTTCGGGGTTCCTGCGGGTACGGGGGTCCAGCGCGAACGGGCCGGCGAGGGTTCGCCCGTGCGCAGGGTGAGCAACGGGCGGGCGCGGCCGCCGCTGGGTGGTTTGGCCTCGCCGCCGGCCTGGATGGGCGGCCAGTACGCGCCCGGCCCGGAGTAGCCGAGCTCGGCGGCCGCGTGCAGTGCCCACGACGGGTCGTGCAGCTGCGCCCGGCCGACGCCGACGAGGTCCGCGCGGCCGGCGAGCACGATCGAGTTCGCGTCGTCGCAGGTGGAGATGCCGCCGACGGCGATGGTCGGCACGCCGACGTCGGCGCGGATGCGTTCGGCGAACGGCGTCTGGTAGCTGCGGCCGTACTCCGGCTGTTCGTGCGCGACGACCTCGCCGCTGGACACGTCGATCGCGTCCACCCCGTGTTCGGCCAGCGCCGCGGCGATGCGCACGCTGTCCTCGATCGTCGTGCCGCCCTCGGCCCAGTCGACGGCCGAGAGCCGCACGAGCAGCGGTTTGTAGTGCGGCCAGACGGCGCGCACCGCGGAGACGACGGCGAGCGGGAAGCGCAGCCGGTTCTCCAGGCTTCCGCCGTAGCCGTCGGTGCGGCGGTTCGTGAGCGGTGACAGGAACGTCGAGAGCAGGAACCCGTGCCCGGCCTGCAGTTCGAGGACGTCGAAGCCCGCTTCGTCGGCCCGGCGGGCGGCCGCGGCGAAGTCCTCGATCAACGCCGGGAGCTCGGTTTCGGCGAGCTCGTGCGGCACGGGGAGGTCGCCGTACGCCAGCGCCGAGGGCGCGACGGTCCGCCAGCCGTTGGCGGGCAGCGCCGGGCCCAGCGCAGCCGCGTCGGGCACCGTCGTGGAGCCCTTGCGCCCGGAGTGGCTGAGCTGCACGCCGATCAGCGCGCCGCTGTGTGCGTGCACCGCGCTGGTGATGCGGCGCCACGCCGTGGCCTGCTCGTCGGTGTACAGGCCGGGGCACGCGGGGGTCACGCGCCCGTGCGCGGTCACGGCCGTCATCCCGGCGAGCACCAGCCCGGCGCCGCCCAGGGCTTTGCCCGAAAGGTGCAGCAGCTCCGCCTCGCCGGGAACGCCGTCGATCGCGCTGTACGTCGCGATCGGCGCGGCGACGATGCGGTTGCGCAGGTGCCGGCCCGCCAGGACCAGCGGCTGGAACAGCGGCGGCGTGCCGTCGTCGCGGCCGCCCGGGGTGTGGGTGCTGAACCAGCGGTCGACCGAGCGGATGTAGGCGGCATCGCGCAGGCGCAGGTTGTCGTAGGTGACGCGGCGGCTGCGCGTGAGCAGGTTGAACGCGAACTGCGGCGGCTCCTGGCCCACCACGTGGCCGACCGTCTCGAACCACTCCAGGCTCGCCTGCGCCGCGCGCTGCGTGGACTCGACGACGGGCCGGCGTTCGGTCTCGTAGTGCTCCAGCGCCGCGGCGAGATCGCCGGTCTCCAGCGCGGCGGCGAGCGCCAGCGCGTCCTCCATGGCCAGCTTGGTGCCCGAGCCGATGGAGAAGTGCGCGGTGTGGGCGGCGTCGCCGAGCAGCACGACGTTGCCGTGGCGCCACGTTTTGTTGCGCACGGTGGTGAAGCGCAGCCACTTCGAGTTGTTCGTGAGCAGTTCCGCGTCGCCGAGGAAGCCGCGCAGCAGCTCGCGGCAGCGTTCGACGCTCGCCGTGTCGCTGACGCCCGGGCCGAAGGTGGCTTCGGTAAACCCGGCGCGGCGCCAGGTGTCGTCGTTCATCTCCACGATGAACGTGCTGCGGTCCGTGCTGAACGGGTACGCGTGCACCTGGACCGGGCCGAACTCGGTCTCCTCGACCAGGAACGTGAACGCCTCCAGCACGCGATCGGTGGCCAGCCACATGTAGTGACACCGGCGCACGTCGAGCGAGGGGCGGAACACCTGCTCGAAGCGTGTGCGGATGGCGGAGTTCACGCCGTCGGCCGCGATCACGAGGTCGTACTCGGCCGCGAGCCGCTCGACGTCGGGCGCCTCGGTGCGGAACCGGACGTCGACGCCGAGGTCGTGGCAGCGGCGCTGGAGGATCTCCAGCAAGCGTTTGCGCGCGATGGCGGCGAAGCCGTGGCCGCTCGAAGTCTGCGTGGTGCCGCGGTAGCGCACGTCGATGTCGCTCCACCGGGCGAACTCCCGCTCCATCGAGGAGAACACGGCGGGGTCGGCGTTGGTGATGCCTTCGAGCGTCTCGTCGGAGAAGACGACGCCGAAGCCGAACGTGTCGTCGGCGGCGTTGCGTTCCCAGACGGTGACCTCGCGGCTCGGGTCGAGCTGCTTGGCGAGCGCGGCGAAGTAGAGCCCGCCGGGCCCGCCGCCCACGATGGCGATCCGCATCACGCCGGCACCTCCTTCGTGAGCGCGGTCCGCACCGCTTCGGGCCACGGCGTGGCCGCCGGTGCGTCGGGTTCGGCGTGGACGACGACGACGGATCCGTCGGCCGCGACGCCGTTCGGGCCGTGGACCTCGAAGGCGAACGTGAGCGACGTGCGCCCGAGCTGCGCGACGCGGAACGTGACGCGCACCGGGTCGCCGAACCACAGCCGGCCGCGGTAGTTCACCTCGTGGCGCACGCGTGGTGTGCGGCCGAACAGCCACGCGAGGTCCTTGCCCCGCAACAGGTCTGCTTCGGCCTCTTCGGCCCAGCGCAGGACCACGGAGTTGTGCTGGTGGCCCGACGCATCGGTGTCGTGCCATTCGACCCGTCGCTCGATCGTGGTCTCGAGACCGGCGAGCGGGGGAGAACCCGCGGAAGGGGATGTCGGCATGAGTTTTCCTCCTGGCGCCCTTGACATCACGAACGGTATAGCTGAACTATGACTGTCGTCAAGAAAACGACATATGGACGGGAAGGCGCGATGACCACACACAGCGATGACCAGCTGGGCCGCGCACGGGTGACGGACAACGAAGATCTGCGGGCGTACTACGAGAAGCTGGAGCAGCTCGACGCCGGTGCACTGTGGACGATCGCGAACAAGATCGAGCCGTGGTACCCGCAGCCGCAGTCCGTACCGATCAAGTGGAGCTACGAGCAGCTGCGCCCGCTGGTGCTCGAAGCGCTCAACCTCGTCAGTGGCGACGACGCCGGCCGCCGCGTGGTGGCGCTCTACAACCCGCTGCGGCGCGACATCGCCGCCACCGTCGGCCTGCTGTACACCGGCCTGCAGGTGATGGGTCCCGGCGAGTCGATGACCGCGCACCGGCACCAGGCCGCCGCGCTGCGCTTCGTGCTGGAGGGCAGCGGCGCGTGGACGATCGTCGACGGGCAGAAACTCAAGGTCGGCCCGCGCGACTTCGCCATCACGCCGAACTGGACCTGGCACGAGCACGGCAACGAGGGCCTCGAAGGCGTCGACGGTCCGGTCATCTGGCAGGACGGGCTCGACATCCCGCTGGTCAACGCGCTCGACGCGCCGTTCTACGAGGTGCACCCGGACATCTACCAGAAGCAGGACGGGGTCGTGAACTCCTCACTGCTCACCTACGGCGCCGGACAGCTGCGCCCGTTCGGCGACACCTGGCACAAGAACCACTCGCCGCTGCTGGCCTACCCGTGGGAACCGACCTACGAAGCGCTCCTCAACGCGGCGAAGGCGAGCGACGGTTCGCCCTACGACGGCATCATCATGGAGTACAGCAACCCGCTCACCGGCGGTTCGGTGATGCCGACGATGAGCGCGCACATGCAGCTGCTGCGCGCCGGCGAGTCCACGCTGGCCCACCGCCAGGTCGGGTCGAAGATCTACACCGCGGCCAAGGGCAGCGGCACCTCGATCGTCGCGGGCAAGCGCATCGACTGGTCCGAGGGCGACATCTTCTGCGTCCCGTCGTGGGCGTGGCACGAACACGCCAACGCCAGCCGCTCCGACGACGCGTGCCTGTTCTCGTTCAACGACTTCCCGGTGATGCGTTCGCTCGGCTTCTTCCGCGAAGAGGCCTATTCGGACAACGACGGCCACCAGCTCGTCGCCTGACTTCCCTGTCCACTTCGAACGGAGTTCCTTTCATGCTGCTCGTCACGTTCGCCGGTTCCGACGGCCAGGACCGGCTCGGGATCCAGGACGGCGCCGACGTCATCGACGTCCGGGCCGCGGCGACCCACCGCGGAACCGCCGCCCCGGCGTCGATGCTCGACGCGATCCACGCCGGCACGGCGGCGCTGGAGTCCCTCGTGGACTCGCCCGTGCGGAGTCCACTGGAGACGGTGACCCTGCGCGCGCCCCTGCGGCCGGGCAAGATCGTGGGCGTCGGGCTCAACTACACCGAGCACGTCGCCGAGTCCGCGCGCACGCTCGACACCGACAAGGAGCTGCCGCAGCGCCCGGTGCTGTTCAGCAAGCCGGCCACCGCCGTCGTCGGGCCGGGGGAGCCGATCCGGCACGACGGTGACCTCACCGCGCAGCTGGACTGGGAGTGCGAGCTCGCCGTGGTGATCGGGAAAACGGCGAAGCGCGTCTCGAAAGAAAACGCGATGGACCACGTCTTCGGCTACAGCATCGTCAACGACATCAGCGCGCGCGACCAGCGGCGGTCGGGCCAGTGGTTCTTCTCCAAGGGCCAGGACTCCTACGCGCCGTTCGGCCCGGCGATCCGGACCGCGGACGACGTGGCCGACCCGTACGCGCTGGAGCTGTCGCTGCGCGTGAACGGTGACGTGAAACAGAAGTCGAGCACGAAGTACATGCTGTTCCGCATCGCCGAGCTGATCGCCGACATCAGTTCCGGCATGACGCTGGAGCCGGGTGACGTGATCGCGACCGGGTCCCCGGCGGGGGTGGGCGCCAGCTTCACCCCGCAGCAGTTCCTCACGCCCGGCGACGTGGTGGAAGCGTCCATTCAGGACATCGGCACGCTGCGCAACCCCGTGGTGGACGCCCGATGACCGGCCGGACCTACCGCATCGGCCAGATCGTGCCGAGCTCCAACGTCACGATGGAGACCGAGATCCCGGCGATCTTCCGGGCGCGCGAGACCGTCGCGCCGGAGCGGTTCACGTTCCACTCCAGCCGGATGCGGATGAAACACGTGCGCAAGGAGGAGCTCGCGGCGATGGACGCCGACTCCGGGCGGTGCGCGGCCGAGCTTTCGGACGCCCACGTCGACGTGCTCGGGTACGCGTGTCTCGTCGCCATCATGAGCCTCGGTCCCGGTTACCACCGCACTTCGGAGTCGGCGCTCGCCCGGATCACCGAGGAGAACGACGCGCCGGCCCCGGTCGTCACGAGCGCGGGGGCCCTGGTGAACGCGCTGGACGTGCTGGGGGCGAAGTCGATCGCCGTGATCTGCCCGTACCTCAAGCCGTTGACCGAGACGGTCGTGGACTACATCCGCGACGAGGGCGTGGCCGTGACCGACTACGTGGCGCTGGAGATCCCCGACAACCTCGAGGTGGCCGCCCACGACCCGCGCAAGCTCGTGCCTCTGGCGCGCGACCTCGACCACAGTGGAGCCGACGCGGTGGTGCTGTCCGCGTGCGTGCAGATGCCTTCACTCGCGTCGATCGACATCGTCGAGAACGAACTCGGCAAACCCGTGCTCTCGGCGTCGATCGCCACCGCCCACCAGATGATGCGCGCGCTCGGCCTGCCCGCCGTCGCGCCCGGCGCCGGCGCGTTGCTGTCCGGCCGCTACGCCGAATCCCCTTATCCCGTCCCGCCCGCCGTCGGCTGACGGACTCCCAGGAAGGCCGCAGATGGAGCTCACCCCATCGGCCCACATCGACTCGTTCTGCCGCGACAACCTCCCCGCGCCGGCGGACCGGCCCGAGTTCCGGTTCACGCTGCCGGAGCTCGCCTACCCGCCGAGGCTCAACTGCGCCGTCGAGCTGCTGCGCGGGAGCATCGACCGCTTCGGCCCCGACCGGCCGTGCCTGCTCACCGACACCCAGGCCTGGAGCTACGCCGACCTCGACCGGCGCAGCGACCAGGTCGCCCACGTCCTCGTGCGGGACTTCGGGGTGGTGCCCGGAAATCGGGTGCTGCTGCGCGGGCCGAACAACCCGTGGCTGGTGGCCGCGTGGTTCGCGGTGCTCAAGGCGGGCGCGGTGCCCGTCACGACGATGCCGCTGCTGCGGGCCCGCGAGATCGACGACCTCGTGGAGCTGACGCGGCCGCGCCTGATCGTCACCGACCACCGCTTCGCCGCCGATCTCGCGGACGTCGCGTTGCCGGTGCTGACCTACGGCGCCGACGGTCCCGGCGACCTGGTGGCCCGGGCGGGCGAGGTCCGGGAGGCGTTCACCGCCGTGGACACCGCGGCCGACGACGTCGCCCTGCTGGCCCCGACGTCCGGCACCACCGGCAAACCCAAGGCCACCATGCACTTCCACCGCGACGTGCTGGCCACCACGGACACCTTCGCCCGGCACGTCCTCAAGCCCGTCGCCGACGACGTCTTCACCGGCACTCCGCCGATCGGCTTCACCTTCGGCCTCGGGGGCCTGGTCCTGTTCCCCCTCCGCTTCGGCGCTTCGACGCTGTTGCTGGAAAAAGCGTCGCCGGACGAGCTCGCCGACGCCGTCGAACGTCACCACGTCACGGTGCTGTTCACCGCGCCCACCGCGTACAAGGCCCTGCTGTCTTCCGGAAAAGCGGCGGCGCTGTCGAAACTCCGCCGCTGTGTGTCCGCGGGCGAACACCTGCCCGTGGCCACGTGGGAGGAGTTCCACACCGCGACCGGCATCAAGATCATCAACGGCATCGGCGGCACGGAGATGCTCCACATCTTCGTGTCGGCGGCCGACGACGACATCCGTCCGGGCTCCACGGGCCGCGCGGTCCCCGGCTTCGAGGCGACCGTCCTCGACGACGCCGGCCGGCCCGTCCCCGACGGCACACCCGGCCGCCTCGCGGTGAAAGGCCCCACGGGCTGCCGCTACCTCGCCGACAGCCGCCAGAAGAACTACGTCGACAACGGCTGGAACGTCACCGGCGACACGTACCTCCGCGACGCCGACGGCTACTTCTGGTACCAGGCCCGCAACGACGACATGATCGTCTCCTCCGGCTACAACATCGCCGGCCCCGAGGTGGAGCAGGCCCTGTTGTCCCACCCGGACGTGCTGGAGGCCGCCGTGGTCGCTGCCCCGGACCCGGCGCGCGGCACCATCGTCCACGCGTTCGTCCACTTGCGACCGGGCGCGGCCGAGGACGCCGCCGCGCTGCAGGCGTTCGTGAAGCAGGCGATCGCGCCGTACAAGTACCCCCGGGCGATCGACTTCGTCACGGAGCTGCCGAAAACCCCGAGCGGGAAGATCCAGCACTACCGGCTCAGGGAGCTGGTGGCCACGCGGGACCGGTGACGCCGAGCCGTCGCTCGCCCGGTGGGCGACGGTCCGCTCCTTGCCCATCCGGCCCCTTCGCCCGGTGATCGCCGAAGCCGGCAGGCACCGGGCGAAGGGCCGGGCGTCACCGAGCGGCTTCCCGGCCCAGCAGCAGGTCCGCCGCCCGTTCCGCCACCGCGAGCACCGTCGCGTTGGTGTTCGCGCCGATGAGGGCGGGGAGGACCGAAGCGTCGGCGATGCGGAGGCCGGTGACGCCGTGGACGTTCAGCGCCGGGTCCACCACCGGGCCCAGCGCGCAGGTACCGCAGGCGTGGAAGTAGCTGCCCGTGCTCTGGCGCAGGAAGTCCTCCTCGGCCGCGGGGTTCATCGAAGCCGGCCCGGGCAGGACTTCCTTGTCGCGCCAGGGATCCAGCGCACCGGCGGTGCCGACGTGGCGGGCGAGGCGCAGGCCGGCCAGCATGCCGGCGAGGTCGCGCGGGTCGCTCAGCAGCGCGGGGTCCACGACGGGCGCGACGGCCGGATCGGCCGACGCCAGCGTCACCGAGCCGCGGGAGTGCGGGTACAGGTAGCTGAAGCCGATGGTGAACCCGGGTCGCCGGGCCGGAAAGGGGCGGCCGGAAGTACGGGATGTCCAGGAACAGCAGCTGCACGTCGGGCGCCTCGAGGTCGGCGCTGCTGCGCACGGCGGCGACGAGGTCGCTGTGGTTGTTGGCGCCGTCGGGCAGGGCGCGGGCGTTCGAGTAGACGACGCCGGTCAGCGGGTGGTCCTGCAGGTTCCGGCCGACGTCCGGCAGCGCGATCCGCGGGGTGACCCCGGCCTGCGCCAGCGCGGCCGGGTCGCCGATGCCCGAGAGCATCAGCAGGTGCGGCGAGCCGATCGCGCCGGCGGCCAGCACCACGGACCGCTCGGCTTCGGCGGAAGCCGTGCCGTCGCCGGCGCGGTACTCGACGCCGGTGCAGTGGCTGCCGGCGAGCACGAGCCGGGTCACGAGCGCGCCGGTCACCACGGTCAGGTTCGGCCGGTTCAGCACGGGCGCAGGTAGGCGTCGGCGGCCGACTGGCGCGCGCCGTCGACGATGTTCATCTCCAGCCAGGTCGCGCCTTCCGGCTCGGCGCCGTTGAGATCGGGCGTCTCGGGGAACCCGCGCTCCCGCACGGCGGCCAGCGCGGCGTGGGCCAGCGGGTGCCGCACGGGCGGCGGCGCGACCCGCATGGGGCCGTCGGTGCCGCGGTACTTCGGGTCGCTGCCGGGACGCGCGGTCTCGCTGCGGCGGAAGTAGGGCAGCAGGTCGTCGTAGCGCCAGCCGTCGACGCCCCACGCGTCGTAGCCGGCGCGGTGGCCCCGCAGGTGCGCCATGGCGTTGATCGAGCTCGACCCGCCGAGCGTGCGCCCGCGCGGGTAGGGCAGCTCGACGCCGTGCAGGCCCGGCTGCGGGGTGGTGTGGAAGTTCCAGTCGACCGGGCTGCCCAGCAGCGCCGGCCACGCGGGCGGCACGCCCATCACGTCCGGTCCGGTCGCCGGGCCGGCCTCCAGCAGCAGGACGGTCGTCGCCGCGTCTTCGCTCAGCCGCGCGGCGAGGACCGAACCGGCCGTGCCCCCGCCCACGACCACGTAGTCGTACTTCATCTCTCGGGTGTCCCTCCTCGACGGGCCCCTCCGGGTGCCCACGGCCCCATGAAGCCAGACCCACGCGGGTGAAAGAGGGCTCAGCCGGGACTTGCCGTTCCTAGGATCGGCGTCACACGAGCGACCGGTCGGGGCAGTTCCGCGGGTACGGCCGGTCCGCACCGGACGGCCCCGCGTCCGGGGCGACGTAGGCTGTGACCAGGCGAAAGGACGGGTGCCGATGCGGGGCTCCGAGCTCGGCGAGTTCCTGAGGACCAGGCGCGCCCGCGTCGACGTCGCCCAGGTCGGCCTGCCGCCGACGGCGCGGCGCCGCGTGCCCGGGCTGCGCCGCGAGGAGGTCGCGGCCCTGGCCGGGCTCAGTGCCGATTACTACGCGCGCCTGGAGCAGGGCCGCCAGCTCACGGCGTCACACGAGGTGCTCGACGCCCTGGCCCGCGTGTTCGGGCTCGACGAAGCCGAACGCTCCCACCTGCGCCGCCTGTCCGCGCGCCGCGCCGGTCCGCCGGACACCCCCGCGCGCTGCGTGGGGCCCGGCATGCGCGGCCTGCTCGACGAGCTGGGCCGCGTGCCCGCGATCCTGCTCGGCCGCCACACCGAGGTGCTCGCCGCGAACCGGATCGCGCGCCTGGTGTTCGCCGACTTCCCCGGCATGCCCGCACGCGACCGCGTGGTGGTGCGGTGGCTGCTGTGCGACGAGTCCGCCCGCGCCCTGCACGACGACTGGGAGGGCATCGTCGAGGAGATGATCGGCATGCTGCGCCTGGCGGTCGGCCGCGACCCCGGGGACCTGCGCGCCCGGCGGCTGGTGGCCGAGCTGTCGGCTACCAGCCCGCTGTTCCGCCGCGTCTGGGCCGACCACCGCGTGGAGGCGACTCCGCGCTCGACCAAGCGGATGTTCCACCCCGTCGCGGGCGAGCTGAACTTCTACGTCGAGCACCTGGCCTCCCAAGGTGCCGGCGGACAGAGCCTTTTCACCTTCGTTCCCCGCCCCGGAACGGGCACCGCGGAGGCGGTCGACGAGCTCCTGGCCAGGGAAAACGTGCCGGTGAGCTGACCTTCGCGTCCAGGGTGGACCCTGGTCGGCTGTGACCGGGCCACCTCCGGTGATTCATTCGTGACCCGATCGGGTAAGTCGACAGGAAGTGCGCTAACCGCGGATCGGGGAGGTGGTGGCGTTGACCGGGGCCCGAAGTGCCGGCCGTCCGGGCACGTGGGTGCTGCCGCTGCACGGCACCACGGCGGCGACCGTGCGGACCATGCGGAGATGGGTGTCGGAGCACCTGGCCACGCTGGGTGACGAGCACCGCGACGACGTGCTCCTCGTCGCCACCGAACTGCTGGCCAACGCCCACGACCACGGCGGCGGCCCGCGCCACCTGCAGCTGTGGCACAGCCTGCGCCCGTGCACCGTGCGGGTCGAGGTGGCCGACCGCAATCTCGTGCAGCCGACCATGGGCCTGTCGCGCCTGCCCGGCCCGCGCGGCCGCGGGCTCCTGCTCGTCGATCGCCTGTCGGTGACGTGGGGCGTGCTGCCCGAGACCGAGTTCGAGCGCAAGACGGTGTGGGCGCAGATCCCGTGCCTCGGCCGGTGCCCCCGGCCCGGGCGGACCGCCGACCAGACCACCTACGGCGGCGGGTCCGGCGAGCTGGCCGGCTGAGGCCACGACTGTCCCCTGTGGACGGACTCATCCGCCGGGGGTGACCTCGCCGCCGTGGCCGCCCTCGTGCGTCGCGGCTCCGCGAACCCGCCCGCGGGAGCCCCGCCGCCGACGCTCTCACCGCGCCGGCCCAGGTCTCATCCGGCACGGGTGAAGCGCGAGCCGTGTGCGGACGGTGACCGTATCCCCGGGACCCACCGGCCGGAGCCGCCGCGCAGGTCCGGCCACACCGGCAGTGACATCGGGGAGTCGCCCGTCGACGCGGGGCACCGCCGCAGCCCCCAACCCGGACGAGGGTGAGGTGGTCTCGTGAAGCTGCGCGGACGAACCGGTGCCACCAAGCGCAAGCGCTCCCAGCCGGGGCCGGTCGCGCCGACCTTCCCGCCGGGGAGCGCTCTGCCGCGGGTGCTCGTGATCATGGTCGGCGCCGCGTCGGTCGTCATCACCTTGGCCGGCCTGCGGGCGATCGCGTTCATCGTCGGGCCCGTGTTCCTGGCGATGGTCATCGTGGTCACCGCGAGCCCCGTGCAGGCCTGGCTGCGGCGCAAGGGCTGGCCGCGCTGGCTCACGACGGTCGTGCTCGTCACGGTGGTCTACCTGGTGATCGTGAGCCTGGTGTTCGTGGTGATCGTGTCACTGGCGCAGCTCGCGACGTTGCTGCCGACCTATGCGTCGAAGGCCAGCGACCTGCTGCGGTCCGTCACCGACAAGCTCGCCCAGTTCGGCGTGGGACCGCAGCAGCTGCGCGAGATGGTGTCTTCACTGGATCTCGGCAAACTCGCGAACTTCGTCGGTTCGCTGCTCTCCGGCATCGGCGGTGTGCTCACCAACCTCGTGTTCCTGCTGGCGCTGCTGCTGTTCCTCAGCACCGAGGCCACCTGGGCCGACAAGCGGCTGGACGCCATCGACACCGACCGGCCGTGGCTCACCGCCGCGTTCCACCGCTTCGCCGCGGGCACCCGCAGCTACATCCTCGTGACCACCGTCTTCGGCTTCATCGTGGCGGTGCTCGACGGGGCTGCGCTGGCGATCATCGGTATCCCCGTGCCGATCCTGTGGGGGCTGCTGGCCTTCGTCACCAACTACATCCCCAACGTCGGGTTCGTGCTGGGGGTGATCCCGCCGGCGCTGCTGGGCCTGCTCGACGGCGGCTGGGAGAAGATGATCGTCGTCATCGTGGTCTACTGCGCGCTGAACTTCGTGGTGCAGTCGCTCATCCAGCCACGTTTCGTGGCCGGTTCCGTCGGGCTCTCGACGCTGGTGACCGTGCTCTCCCTGGTCTTCTGGACGTGGCTGCTCGGCCCGCTGGGCGCGATCCTCGCCGTGCCGGCGACGCTGCTGATCAAGGCGCTGTTCGTGGACATCGACCCGACGGCGGGCTCGGCCGACGCACTCATCCGCATGGTCGCCAGGAGCCCCGACCGCGAGCCGGCTCCCGAAGCGGCTGCCGAAGCCGCGGCCGAGGAGCCCGGGGGACCGGCGAAACCCCGCGCCGACACCGGCGCGGACCCCGGAGAACCGGGGCCCGCGCCGGCCTGACCGCCCCGGTCAGAGCTTCTTCATCTCCTTGCCGTGCACCGCGAGCGCGTAGATCACGAGCACGTCGATGGCGATGATGAGCATCGACCACAGCGGGTACGCCGGCAGGAACGCGAGGTTCACGATCGCGCTCAGGCCCGCGAGGACGATTCCGGTGATCTGCGCTGCCCGGTTGCCCATGAAGACGCCGATGCCGACGAGGATCAGCAGGGCGCCGAGGGCGAGGTGCACCCAGCCCCACGTGGTGTAGTTGACCGAGACGACGAGCCCCGTCTCGTCAACCACGAAATAGCGGGTGTTGAGCAGCGCGACGAGCCCTTCGATCACCTGGAAGGCGCCCAGCAGCATCATCATGGTCGCGGCGAAGGCGACCCAGCCGGTCCAGCCGCTCGGTATCGACTGGCTGTCAGGGCGACGGCCGGTGGTTCCGCCGGCCTCGGTGTGCGGCGCTCGTGCTCCCGTGTCGGTCATGGTGAGAGTCCTCTCGTGTCCGCGGGATCCGTGCCCGTGGCGGGCTTGCGGAAAGCGTCGGACCCCGGCGCGGGTCCGGCCTCATCTGTCGCGGATGAAGCCTCACGCGAGACCGTGCTCGCGGGCGACGAGCACGGCGTCGCGGCGGTTCGTCACGCCGAGCTTCACGTAGATCGCGCGCACGTGGGTCTTCACGGTGTTGACGGACACCGTCAGGTCCGCGGCGATCTCGTCGAGTGAGCGTTGCGACGGCAGCCGCTGCAGCACGACCTGCTCGCGCTCGGTGAGGCGGTCGTCCACGGGCGCCGGGTCGAAGCGGCGCAAGCGGTCGCGAACCGACGCCGCGAAGCCGTCGAGCCGGCCGAAGCCGCCCGAGTGGTCCACGAGCAGGTGCCGCACGGCCGGGTCGGCCAGCGCGAACGGCCGCACGAAGTCACCGCCGACCGCCAGGCCCAGCGCGTGTTCCAGCGTCCGCAGCGCCTCGGTGCGGCGCCCGGCGCGCAGGGCGAGCGCGGCTTCGGTGAGCTCGACGTCGACGGGCGTGGTCGGCAGGAGCGCCGCGCGGCGGGTGCGCACCGCGGCCGCGGCCTCGTCGGGCCGGCCCGCGGCGAGGTGGGTCCACGCCTGCATCAGGTCCAGCTCGCGCGTGTCGGGGAGACGGTCGCGCGCCCACAGGAGGACTTCGTTGGCGTGCAAGGGTTCCCCGAGGAACACGGCCGCGTGGTGCTCCAGCACGGCGACGAGCGCGGCCGGGCCGGCGGCGAGCTCGCCGAGCTCGTGGCGGGCGCGGCGCATGGTCTCGAGGCCGTCGCGGCGGTCCTCGCTGTCGAACTGCGCCGCGCCGCCGAGGAACGCGCCCAGCGGCATGGCCGCGTCGCACGCTTCGCGGGCGGCAGCCGCCGGGTCGAGCCGGAGCAGGTGGTCGCACGCGAGCACGAGCCGGCAGACGGCCAACCACGGCGACCGCGGCCAGCCGTGCCGGACGGCGAGCTCGACGGCCTCCTGGCCGGCCGCTCGGGCCGCGTCCTGGTTTCCGCCGAACGCGTCGGCCACGGCGAGCGCGGCGAGGCCGTGGAGCACGAGGTAGTCCTGGCCGTCGGCGCGTGCGGCGGCGAGGGTGTCGCGGAGGCGTTTGGTCGCGTCGCGCCACGCGCCGCGGCAGAGCGAGGACCACGCGCGGTCGAGGTCCGCCCAGGTGCCCGGCTCGGCGGGGCCGGGCCCGTCCGGACGGCGGCCCTCGGCCAGCGCGTGGTGGCGGGCCAGCAGGGGGTCGTCGGACGGTTCGGCCGGGTCGCCGCTCTGGATGGCGGCGAGCGTGCGGGCGGCGCGCAGGCCGGGGTCGAGGTCGGCACCCAGGTGGGCCAGGGTTTCGCGCACGGCGACGTCGTCGCCGGCGAGCAGGCACGGGATGGCGTGGGCGTGGAGGAGCTCGACGATGCCGTCGCGGTCGAGGCCGGCGACGGCGTGTTCGAGCGCTTCGCCGATGCGCTCCTCGTTCGCGAACCAGCGCGCGGCCGTGGCGTGCAGCTCGCCCGCGAGGCCGGGGTAGCGCAGGTCGAGGTCGGCCCGCAGGTAGGAACGCAGCAACGGCTGCACGCGGTAGGAGGCGCTGGGGTCGTCGATGCGCGCGACGAGGAACGTGTGGCGCTCCAGCTCGGCCAGCACCGCGCCCGCGTCTTCGCGCGCGGCCAGCTCACGGGCCAGAGCGGCCGGCACGGCGTCGCACACGCTGATCCGGCGCAGCAGCTCGGGCGCGCCTTCCGGCAGGCGGGCGAGCACCTCGTCGGCCAGGAACCCGGCCACGGAGCGGTCGTCGCCGTCGAGCTGGGTGAGGAAGGCGTCGACGTCGGCCCCGGTCCGCAGCGATACCGCGGCCCAGTGCACGGCGGCGGTCCAGCCCGCCGTGCGCTCGACGAGGCGGCGCACGTCGTCCTCGCCGCAGCGCACGCCCGTGACCCGCAGCAGCTGCGCGGTCTCGGCGGTGGTGAAGCGGAGGTCGTCCGCGCTGACGCGGGCGAGGTCGCCCTGCACCTGCAGGCGCGCGAGCTGCAGCCGGGGATCGGCGCGCGCCGCGAGCGTGAGGCGCAGCCCGGCGGGCGGGGTGCGGATGAGCGCGGTCATGTCGTGCAGTGGGCCGGCGGCCACGATCTCCTGGAAATCGTCGAGTACCAGGTGGACCGGGGCGGGCAACGCGTCGAGGGCGTCGACGAGCTCGGCGAGGAAATCCGCGCGGCTGTCGCCTTCCGGCGCCGCCACGGTGTGGACCCGGCTGTCGGCGGGCACGGTTTTGTCGAGCGCGCAGAGGATCGCGGACCAGAAATGGCGCGGGTCGTTGTCGTCGGGGTCGAGGGAGACCCATGCGACGGGCCGGGTCGTGGCCCACTCGGCGAGCAGCGCGGTCTTGCCGAAGCCGGCGGGCGCGCAGACGGCCGTGACGGGACTGCCGGCGGCCGCGTCGAGCGCCTCGAGCAGTCGTGGGCGCGTCACGAAATCCGGTGGCAGCAAGGGCATTGTCACCTTCGCGCCCGGCACCCGCCACCGGTTGGTCCTCGACCGGCCGGCTCCACTCACGCCTTCGACCGTAAGGCGTCGCTGTGACGAAGGAAGGGCCGAACGTCCCAACTAACTGTCCACGAGACCGCGTCGGACGGCCGAACGCACGGCCTCCCGTCGCGAGCCGACGCCGAGCTTCCGGTACAAAGCGCGGACGTGCGTTTTCACGGTGTTGGGCGACACCATGAGGTCTCCGGCGATCTCGTCGAGCGAGCGGACCGTCGGCAGAAGGCGCAGCACCGTCCGCTCACGTTCGGTGAGCGCGACGGCGTCAGGCTGCCTTCCGCGGACCGCGCGCGCTTGGCGGAGGTCCGTGGTGAAGCGGTGGCCGCCGGGCACGTCGAGCAGCGCCAGGTCGAGCACCTCCGGGGCCGCGGTGACGAGCGGGCGGAGGACGCCGAGCCGCTCGGCCGGGCCGAGCGCCTTCGCGACGGCGCGCCGCGCCCGGACGTCCTCACCGCAGCGCAGGGCGATTTCGGCTTCGAGCAGCCAGGCCGTGACCGGGGTCCACGGCAGCACCGGGGCGACCGCGCCGTCGAGCAGCGGGCGCAGCAGGTTGCGCGCGTGGCCGTCGCGGCCGAGCACGACCTGCGTGCTCGCGCGGACCAGGAGGATCTCGGCGGCCGCGGGGATCCGTTCGCGCGCCCAGGTGAGCACGTCACGGGCGGTTTCGCCGCGGCCGAGGCGCGTGGCGGCGTCGTGCTCGCACACGGCGGCGAGGGCGACGACGCCGTCGGGCAGGGGAGCGGGACCTTCGGCGAGACGGGCGTCGGTCATGCGGCGCAGCCCGGCCGAGCGCTGCCCGCCGTCGAAGCGCGCGGTTCCTTCGAGGGTGGCGGTCAGCAGCGTGAGGCCGTTGTCACCGAGGGCGTCGGTGGTGGCGAGCACGCGCGCGACGCGCTCGATCTGGGCGAGGCAGGCCGACGCGTCCGCGCGCAGCAGGGCCCCGCAGGCCAGGATCAGTGAGGTTTTCGCGCCGGCGACGGTGTCGCGCCAGCCGTGGGTTTCCGCGAGCGTGTCGGCGTCGCGGGCGAGGGCGGTCATGGCGCGGAAGTCGCCCGTGGCCGCGGCGATCCCGGCGAGCACGGTGAGGCACTGCTGTTCCAGGTGCCCGTGGCCGTGCGCACGGGCGAAGGCCAGCGCCGACTCCACGGGCCGGCGGGCCTCGACGGCGCGGCCGGCGGCGAGCAGCGCCTGGCCGGACTCCAGCAGCGTCATGGCGCTGAGCGCGGAACCCTGCACGGCGACGGCGTCGATGTCGCCTTCCAGCGAGCCCGCGGCGTGGGCGAAACGGGAGTCGACGAGCCCGCGCAACGCGTGCAGCTCGCGCGACGGCTCGCGGGGCCACGCGCGTTCGGCCAGCGTGACCTGGGCGCGCGCGGCACCGGGGCGGGCGGCGTCGAGGTGTTCGAGCGCGCCGGTGAGGGCGAGCCACGGGTCGTCGCCGACCACGTCGTCGCTGAGCGCCGCGCGGGCTCGGCGCAGCACGTCGTGTTCGCCGGCGAGCAGCAGGTCGAGCGCGTGGCGGCGCAGCAGGTCCGCGACGAGCGCGGCGTCGCCGGCCTCCAGCGCGTGGGACACGGCGTCGCCGGCCTGGTGGCGCGCGCGCAGCCACTCGGCGGCGCGGCGGTGCAGCGCGGGCACCCGGCGGGGCGTGCGGAGCATGAGGTCGGTGAGCAGGTGGGCGCGCAGCAGCGTGTGCAGGCGGTAGATCCGGCGGCCGGCGCCGGTGCGGAACAACATCGCCGTGCGGTGTTCCAGGTGCGCCAGCACTTCGCCCGCGTCGGCGCGCCCGGACAGCGCGGTGGCGAGCGACGCGGAAACGCTTTCGCAGACGCTGATCTCGCGCAGGAACTGACGCTCCTCTTCGGACAGTGGCGCGAGGACCTCGTCGACGAGGTAGGCGCTCACCGTCGGGTCGGCGCCGGTGAACTCCGCGCCGCCCTTGAGGGTTTCGGCCGCCAGGCGCAGCCCGCTCGCCCAGCCTTCCGTGCGCGTGACGAGCCGGTCGACCTGCTCGGCGCCGATGGTGACGCCTTCGGCGGTGAGCAGCGCCGCGGCTTCGTCGGGGCGGAATCGAAGGTGGTCGGAGCGCAGGTCGGCGAGCCGGCCGGACAGCCGCAGCCGGGCCAGCGGGAGCGGTGGGTCCCAGCGCGTCGACAGCACGAGCCGCAACCCGCGCGGGCGCAGGCGAAGCAGCTGTTCCACGTCGCGCAACGGTTCCGTCGCCACGAGCTCGTGCACGTCGTCGAGGACCAGGCGCAGCGGCGCTGGCAGGGTGTCGAGGGCGTCGACGAGGTCGGCCAGGAAACTCGGGTTGTCCGCGTCGAAGTCGTGCAGGCCGGGCGCCGCGGGGGTGAGCGCGTCGAGGAGTCCGGAGCGGAACCGGTACTGGTCGTTGTCGGCGGCGTCGAGCGAAAGCCACGCCGCGGAACCGAGTCCGCCGCTGCGCAGCCATTCCGCGAGGACGAGGGTCTTGCCGGATCCCGCGGGCGCACACACCATCGTGGCGGCTTCCGGCGCCGCGCGATCGAGAGCTTTCAGCAGCCGCGGCCGGGACACGAACCCGTCCGGCAACTCGGGCACACTCCTCTTGCGCCGCGGCACGCGCGGCTTTTCCTTGTGGGACACCCGCTTCTCCCTCCAGCCCCGCCGGATCCCACTGTTGCACGCCCACCGCCCGAACACGAGCTCATCCGGCACGGGCGAGGACGCCCACCCGTGCACGCGCGACGGTGGCGGCGAGGGGCGCTCGAAGGGCCAGACGGGAGGCTCAGGTGTCGCAGTCCAGCTACGTTTTCCGCGTCTCCGGCCGCCTGTCCGACCGCGCCGCCCACGCCGTCGTCGACTTCGGCGAGCTGGAAGTCGCCGCCGCCCCACCGGAAACGATCATCTACTGCCACGTCACCGACGAGGAACGCCTGCACCGCTTGCTGAGCCTCTTCCGCGTCCTCGGCCTCGACGTCGTTTCCATGCACCAAGTCCCGTGATTTTCCCGCCGGCACGGCTTTTTCACGCCCGTCGGCATTCGGGTGAGCTTCGTCGGCCCGGCTAACACCCCGTGGTGGAGCGGCGACTTACCGACTCCGCTCGTCACGAAGGGAAGTCCGCCAGGTCAGGGTGGTGGCTGCGGCCGGGCTCGCCGCGGCCGGCCCAGGGGGTCACGGACGGTGATGGCTTGGGGCGATCACGGCGCCGTCCCGCGGTGACCGCGGAGCCGCCGACACGCCGCGGGCGGTCAACGCGTTCGACCCGCTCTCCGATGTCGCAGCGGGCTGGTTCATCCCGACCGCACCCTCAGCGCGGCCGAGGCGACGGCCTCGGGGGCAGCTCGTCCAGGAGAATCGCGTCGAGCCGCCCCGAAGCCCTCCGCAGGCTCCGCGCCGCCAGCCGCACCAGGACCCCCGCGGCCACGACGACGAGCACCCCGAGGCTGATCACCCCGGCGTGCGCCAGCAGCACCTCCCGGTGGTGCCGCGCCAGAAACCCGACGGCGATCCCGACGGCCAACGCGTCCACCAGCGCCAGCCGAACCAGCCCCGGCCCCGGCGGACGTCGTGCGGCACCCATTGCTCAACCCTCCCGAGCGGGGTCGTGGCGGCGACGTCCTTGCAACCTAGACGACCCGTCCCACTCCACGGCACAACCTCAACCTGTTCGGCGTACTGCACCGGCCCACCCCGGGCCCTGTGATATTTTGGATCGAACTGGGGCTCATGTGCTAATGCAAACTTGGGTGCCAGCGAGGGGCCGGTAGCTCAGTTGGTTAGAGCAGGGGACTCATAATCCCTTGGCCGTCGGTTCGAGCCCGACCCGGCCCACTCTTCAAGCCTATATTGTGCCTCTCACCTGCGTAAACGTGGTCATTAGTTGATCTTCGCGAGACTCTTGGCAAGGTGCCAACAACTGGAACAGCGCTTGGAACCCAAGGGATTATCCGAGTACGACTGATCTCATGACCGCCGCTGAGGCACCGGACGAGGTGCTGGACTCCGGAGGACATCAGGGCGCTCGTCGGGGACTGAAGAACGCATCTGAAGGCCAAGAACCGCGCTGACTCCACGATCGATGCGTACCTCGAGAGCGTCGCCATGCTGGTGAACTACCTCGACGACGAGAACAAGTCGATGCTGGCTCGTGAGGTCGACCGGCGAGAACTCGAACGTTACTTCGAGTATTTGCGGGAACGTCCGAACTTCCGCACAGGGAAGTCACTCTGCGCTCGAGGCCGTCGGGGTCGACGCCGATCGTGGCGGCGAGTTCCCGGACGGTGCCGGCGGTGTGCAGGTAGCCGGACTCGGTGTACCGCCTGAGGACGGCCTTGGGCAAGTGCGGGCGGATCATGCCGAGCCCATACCGGGAGAGGGTCCGGGAGTCGAGCACGAGCCAGGCCGGGATGGTCGGCACGGACTTGTGCGAGTCGTACATCGCGGTCTCGTGGAGCGGCCCGATCTGGTGACGGATCCGCGGTTCGCCGATCGAGAAGACCGGAAACGTCATCGCCCGGAGCTCAGCGACGAGCTCAACCGGGCGCTGCGGCTTCGGAGCGCGCTGGAGTGGGAGACCGAGCTGTCGGCTGCCGGCGTGCCCGCCGCACGCATTCTCACGGTGCCCCAGGCGCTGCGGTCGGAGCAGCTCGCGCACCGCGGGTTCTTCACCGAGATCGGGTTTCCGGGTGACGCCGGTCGGACGTTGCGCAGCAGCGGCAACGGCGTGCTCGTCGACGGCGAACCGCTCCGGCCGACCAGCGCGCCGCCGCGGCTCGGGGAGCACAACGACGAAGCCGCCGAACTCGTAAGGCGCTGGCGGGACACCGGCATTCCGTCGCCGGCGCGGCCGATTCCCGACCAGGTGTCGCTCGGCCGGACCGAAAGGGACTGACATGACGGTCACGCCTCGACAGGCCACTGTGGACGATGTCGCCGACTGGTGGGCCAACAGCATCTGCCGGATGGAGCCCGGTGTGGTCGAGCTCCGGGGAATCCCGGTGCAGGAGCTGATCGGCCACCGCGGCCTGGTGTCGACGATCTGGCTGATGGTCCGTGGCAGCAGTCCGACCACCGCCGAGGCCGCGCTGCTGGAGGCGGCGATGGTCGCCTCGGTCGACCACGGCCCGCAGGCGCCTTCCATCGCGATCGCCAGGATGACGGCGACGTGCGGCGTCGGCATGAACAACGCGATCGCCTCCGGCGTCAACGCCCTCGGTGACTCCCACGGTGGCGCCGGACAGCAGTGCGTGGAGCTGCTGTCCGACGTCGTGGCGAGGGAATCGACCGGACTGGATCTCGAAGCCGCGACGGCGGAAGTGGTCGCCGAGTACCGTGCGCGCGACCCGTACTTGCCCGGGTTCGGCCACCGTCCTCCACGGTCCGAACCTCAATCTGCTGGGGGAGCGCCGTCCGGAGACGTACGGGACCACCACGCTCGCCGAGATCACCGCCGACGTCGACCGGACCGCGGCGCGGTGGGGCGCCACGGCCGTCCATTACCAGTCGAACCACGAAGGCGCCCTCGTCGACTGGGTGCACGCCCACCGCGGCGCGGTCGACGCGATCGTGATCAACCCGGCCGGGCTCACCCCGGTGGCCTACTCGCTCCTCGACGCCATCCGGGACACCGATCGCCCGTTCGCCGTCGTGCACATCTCCCAGTGGCACGCCCTCGACGGTAAGGAGCGCATCGACATCTTCGCCGCCTCTGCCGCGGTGTACCTGGCCGGTGCGGGCTGGCAGGGTTACGCGCTGGCCGTCGAGGCGCTCGTCTTCAAGGTTCAGAGCATTCTGGCCGCGGAGATCCCTCCGCGAGTGACGAGTTAGCGGGCATCGGTAGGAAAGACGACATAGCGGGTCGGTCAGGGTCGGAATGCTGGTACTCCGCCGGCGGCCGGCGGCGGCGGGTCAGGCTTGCACGTCGGCCCGGTCGACAGCGCGGGCGGCGCGGTAGGCGAACGCGATGATCGGGCCAAGGGTGGCGCCGCCTGCCCAGTAGGCGCGCCCCGACGCGGAGGCCACGCAGTTGCCGACACCGTAGAGGCCGGGTATCGGCGCGCCGAGGTCGTCGAGCACGCGTCCGTCGGGGTCGGTCCTCGGGCCGCCCTTGGTGTCCAGAGTGCCGCCGGTGACGAGTGCGGCGTAGTAGGGGCCGGTGTCGCTGATCGGCCACATGGTCGGGTTGGTGCGGCCGGGTTCTTCCTTCACCGGTCCGTTGAACACGAGCTGGATCGCGGTATCGCCCCGGGCGAAGTCCTCGTCCTTGCCGTTCGCGGCGAAGCCGTTGAACCGGTCGATCGTCCCCGGCAGGTTCTCTTCGAAATCGTCGGCGAGTTTGAAGCCGCCCGTCTTGGAGGCGAGGGCCGAGAGCCGCTCGCGGATTTTCGCCGTGAGCTCGGCGAGCGTCTGACCCTTGATGACGTGCTCGTCGTCGTTTCCGGGCGGGACGATCAGACGGCCGTACTCGTCGCTGGCGGAGTGGTCCTGGCTGCGTTGGTCCCACAGCTGCACGAGCACCAGGTTCGGGTAGCTGCCGGTCGCCGGGTCCCAGCGGAAGAACGTCCGCGCGGCTTCGTTGTAGGGCTGCTTCTCGTTGGCCACGCGCTCGCCGTGGCGATTCACGAGAATCATCGAATCGCCGGCCACCGAGAACATGCCGACCAAGTCGGATCGCCCGGTCTTCTCCAGCGGTACTGGGCACATCCAGGCGTGGTTCATGGTGCCAAGCTGCGTTCCCAGTGGCGAAGCGATGCGCACGAAGTCACCCTCGTTCGTCACCGCCGCGCACCCCGGATAGGCCGGCACACCGAGGTGGTCGCGGCGCAACTGGTCGTCGTGGGTGAAGCCACCGGTCGCGAAAACCACGCCCTTGCGTGCGAGGACCCGAACGGTGTCTCCGGAAACCGTAGTGGCCTCGACCCCGGTGACGCGGCCGGCGTCGAGGATGAGCCTCTGGACCCGATGCCCGGTGTACACGTGCACGCCGTCTCGCTCGGCGGCGGCGGACAACTGCTCGACCGCGCGCGCACCGCCGTCGGACATCGATTCCCGCGCGTCCGCCGGCACCAGCACGCGCCCCTTTGGTGCCTTGTCCTCCGGCAGTTCCGACCAGTAGTCCGGCACGTCCGGGCAATGCCGGTAGGTCAGCGCGCCGCGTTCGGCGAGGAGCTCGGCAGCGGGGCTCGCGCTCTCGTGGAAGGCGCGCACCATGCCGACCTCCCACTCGGTCAGACCGGCCGTCGGGCTTTCCGGGTCATACCTGGTCGGCTGGGAGAGGCGGGCGACGTAGCGGAGGAAATCCTCGAACCGGTCTTCGATGCCGAGGGCGCGCATGGGCTCGTTGTTCGGCACCCAGTACCAGAACGCGGCTTTCCTGACTGTGCCGCCGAGCTCCGGTGCCTTCTCCAGCAGGATCACGTCGTTGCCGAGCCACTTGCTGAACAGTGCGGTCGGCAGACCGCCGCCACCGCCTCCGACCACGATTACATCGGTTTCGAGATTTGCGGACGTGAGAGATGTGGGTCGGGCGCTCTCCCTCGGAGCAACCAAATCCGTCGTCATGCGTTCACTGTGAGACGGCTCCGCCCCGCGTGGTTGTCTCACAATGAGACAGTGGCGATGCCGGCCCGGTGGAAGAGAATGAGAGCGCCGGGAGGGTCGGTACGGTGAACACAATCCGGTGAACACAATGGAGTGACAACGGATGGGCTACGAGATCGAAACCCGGGACGGCCTCGCCCGCCTGCGACAGGCCAGGGAGCTCTTCCTGACCGAGCGGCGATTACCGGAAGACCTGCCGGCTTGGTTGTCCGCTGCCTGGCGCCGTTCGTACTTCGCCGAACTCGACGTCACTCGCGACCACGTGCCCGCCTCGCCTGTCTCGCTGGACACCCCGCTGGTCCGCGCCGCGACTCCGGTTCTGACCAAGCTCGCCGGCGACCTCGTCGGGCTCGGTGCCGCCCTGGTGCTCAGTGACCGCCACGCCCGTGTTGTCGGCTGTTGGGCCGATGACGAAGCAGTGGGCGCCCACCTCGCCCGGATCGACACCCGATTGGGTGCGGACCTGTCGGAACGCTCCACCGGGACCAATGGGATCAGCCACGTCCTGGACACGGGCGGTCCGTGCGTGATCGGCGGGCCCGAACATTTGTTCGGGCTGTACCAGAACACGGTGTGCGCGGGTGCGCCGGTGACCGACCCGGTCACGCGGAAGGTCAGCGGCGCCGTCGCCGTAGTGTGCGGGCTCGACGCGCCGTTGCGGGTGCTGCACGCGGTTGTGACCACGGCGACCGGCGCGATCGAGCGGGAACTCGTGCACGCCGCGTCGGCGCACGAGCACCGCCTGCTCGAGGCCTACCTGCGAGCCGGGCCTGTCCGGTATCCGATCGCTGTGCTGGACGGCCGGACCAGGCTCGTCAGCGACTCCGCCGCCCGCCTCCTGCGGCCTCGTGACATCGACACCCTGGAGTCCTACGCGATCGAGGCGGCACGCGATGGCGCATTGCCCACCACCGAACTGATCCTCGACGACGGGGTGAAGGTCCGGCTCAGACTCGCAATACCGGGTGACAGCAGAGGTGTGCTGGTCGTCGTCGAACCGCCGCGGCCCCGCACCGCACAACGGAGTGCCAAGCTTTCGCTGTTCGCTGACGCGGGGCTGGCGGGGACCTCGCCGGCCTGGCGCTCGCTCGAGCGTTCCGTAGTGCGGGCGGGCACCCGGCCGATGTTGCTGGTGGGCGAGCCAGGTGTGGGCAAGGCCGACGTCGCGCGCGCGGTGCTCGGCGATTCCGCTGTCCTCGACGCAGTAGACGACGACGCCTGGCTGGAGGATGTCGCCGACGCGTTGGCGGCACCCGCCGTGCTGTTGCGTCATGTCGAGCGCTTGCGGCGCGGCCGAGCCACCCGGCTCGCCGCCCTTCTTGCCGAAGACCATTCCGCACGGGTGATCGCGACATTCACCACCGGCACCGGTTCGGCCACCGCGGAGGTGCTGCGTACCGGCTGGTCACCTGTCGAGGTCGTGGTTCCCCGATTGCGTGAGCGAACGGCCGACATCCCCGAACTCGCGCAGCGATTCGCCGGAGGCGCGCACTTCACTCAGGACGCGCGCTCGACGCTGCAGCGCCACGACTGGCCGGGCAACCTCACCGAATTGAAGGCAGTGGTCGCGTGGGCGGAGGCTGAAGCATGCGGGACGACCGTGAGCGCACGCCATCTGCCAGGACGCCTGCGTTCTTCACCCGCCCACCCTCGCCTGACGGAGCTGGAAAAAGCCGAGCGCCTGGCCATTTCCGACGCCCTGCGCACGGCGAGCGGCAACCGCGTGCGGGCGGCCGCCCTGCTCGGCATCGGCCGCGCGACGCTCTACCGGAAGCTGCGCCGCTACGGACTGGAGTGAACACGCGCACGTAGCCGGGCACCACTGACCGGTCACCCGGCGCGCGCTTGGCCATCGGACCTCCCCGGCTCGCCGGTGAGCCGGGCGGCCGGCGCCCGGCGGCATCTGGCACGAGCCTAACCGGGCATTCCGGCAGCCGCCGGGAGAAAAGTGCAGGTCACCAGCCTGACGGGTGTTTCTACGTCGGTTCGGCGTTCACCACGTCGGTGGCCAGCCCCGCGCAGCGCGGGCACGTCCTGAGGTTCATGCCGCCGACCTGGGGCCGAACGGCGTCACCCGGATGACAACGCGCAAGGTGCTGTCGCACAACGGATAGTCGGCCTGGCCGCGTACCGCGCGCCGGAGCCCGGCGGGCTGCGAAACCACATCGCCGGCACGCGCGAACCGGCGGCTCACACTGCGCGAACGTGGCGCCGGCGTCGTCTCGGTGAAGCCTGAGCTCAGGCCGCACTGGGACGGGAACCCGAGCTCCGGCACCCGCCCAAGCGGCGGTGTGGGGAGATGGAATACGAGCCTTGGTTCCGAGAAGCGTGCGTCGCACGGCGGCGCGCGGGGGGCGCTGCCGGTCAAGCAGAGGCCGGCAGCGCCCGCCTTTCGCCGCGGCCGAGCAGGCCGAGTTCGGGTCGCCCTGGGGATGCGCCACGGAGGCGGCGGCGGACGACTGTGGGCACGCGGCGCCGGTGGCCGCGTGCCGAGTCAGTCGTCGGTGTTGAGGCCCTGGGCCTGGTTGAGGCGCTGGGCTTCGTGGAGCTGGTCTTCGAGGGTGATGATGCGGCAGGCGGCGTCGATGGCGGTGCCCTGATCGACCAGTTCCCGTACGCGGGTGGCCAGGCGCAGCTGGTGCCGGGAGTAGCGGCGGTGGCCGCCGGCGGAGCGTTGCGGGGTGATCAGGCCGGCCTCGTCGAGGCTGCGCAGAAAACCTTGGGTGGTGCCGAGCATGTCGGCGGCCCGGCCCATGGTGTAGCCGGGGTAGTTCTCGTCGTCGAACTTGTCGGCCCCGCTGGGCGTGGCCGGTCCTTCTTGGTCAGGGATCATTCCACCTCCACATCACGAAGGACCCCGGGTGCCGCATGCGGCACCCGGGGTCCTCAAGGGTTGGGTTTCACCATTGTCAACCGACGTGACCGCCGGCGTCTTGCACCCGCGTCCGGCGGAAAGCCGGATCCCGCGGGGATCGCTCATTCGTAACCGAGCACCACCTCCGAACTCGATGGGACTGCGGCACCCGCGCGGCGCTACCCAGCCGCTGCGGGCGATCCAATGATGTTCCCGTTCCCTTCTTTCCTGTGTTTTCCACTTACTCGGTACTGCTACTTCACCTGCTGCGAACGTCATCGCGGGGAACCCTTCCACTGATCGGTCCCAGCACACTGACGCCGCTGGCCACTGCCCGGAGCCCCGTTCACTGATCGGCTCCGGGCACCTGACCGGTCCTGCAACTGCACTAACACACAACAACAACCACTGCTGATACTGCTGATCTTCACGGGCGCACACGCTCCGCCCGCGTCCTGCACTACCGCTCCGGGGCCAGCTACTACCTGGGCCGAACCTCTTCACCGCCCGGTCCCGGGTACTGCTCCCGGTCACCAGCCGGAACCTGTTCCTTGATCGGCTCCGTCCTGCCTGACCGTCTTGTCTCACCTCGCGGGTAGTTACGTTTTCTCCCGCGCCTGCTTGACGTTGTCTCTCTCGTACGTGGAGAACATTACACACACTCGCCGTTGAATGTCTACTCCAGCCGCCATAGATTTTCTGGGTCGGGTCGGACGGATGGTGGGGTGAGGGGGCACACGAGCATGAGTGACGAGGTCACGCACGATCCGCTCGGTGATCGGTACGGCCTGCTCGGGGTGCGCGACCTGAGCGAGTACGCCGAAGCCCTGACGCGGTTGGTGGAGCGGGGGCGGCAGGAGCGATGGGTGGCGATGCTGTCGGAGGCCGAGGCCTATGCGGCGGCGGAGCTGCTCGGGCAGTTCGCGCAGCTCGATCCGTCAGGTGAGTTGAACCAGCTGGCCGCCTCCCTGGCCAGCCGCCTCTACAGCCGCCTCGGCGCCTGAAGGCCGGACATTCGCGGGTTGGGTGCTCCGGGATAGCACCCAAAGGTGCCCGGCCGCGACGGATCAGTGGCCGGGCAACGCCACGCGGGTGCCGGAGATGCGACCGGCGACGGTCCGTCTCGCGGCAGGGCGCCGCAGTCGCGGCGCGCAGATCGCGCCCGAGGCTGGCGGTGGCTCGTCGGCTGCACGGCGGGTGGCCCAGAGCGAGGATGAGGTGGCGCTGGGACACCCACTTCGGACCTGGCCTACAGGGCGGAGGAGGTGTCGGTGCCGCCGACGATGTGGATCGGGCCGATGTCGATCTGGGAGTCGTCCATCGTGCGCAACACCGCGATCATCAGCCCGGCCGCGACCGTGGTAACCGTCGCTGAGCGCTGTGAAGGTGGCGCTGCCGGCCGCTGTTTGACCGGCAGCGCCCTCGCGCGCCGCCCGTGCGACGCACGGTCCTCGGGCCGCCGCCCATGGGTACGTCCGCATTCAGCCGGCTACTTCCCAAGTTCGGTTGCCTTGCGGTGTGCCGCCGCGGCGGAGGCAGCTGCGAGCGTGCTGCCTTCGGCGGCCAGGGCGTCCAGCACGAGCGCGCGGCGCTCGTGCCAGGCGGCCCAGGTGTCCGGCCCGGCGGCGGTACCTGGGCGGGTTAGGTGCAGCGCGCCGAGCTCACTCAAGGTGTTCGTCGCTTTTCCTTCCTCGTGCGCGGGTGTTTCGTACCCATTCAGAGTGGCTGGCGGCTTCGGAGTTCGCTTCGGAAGAACTACGGAAGAACTACGTACGCAGCGTCAGAGGGGTATAAGCCCCGTGCGTGTAGATCCGGCGGGGAGATCTGCACGGCTCTGGAATAAGCAAGGAGCAGGGCCTAAGCCTGCCACCGGAAAAGGATCACCGACCCCGTCGCCGGCGGCTGGCCCGGTGATGGTCGAGAGGAACGGCGTGGGGTCAGCCATGCGCCACGCCCGGCGTGCGGACATTCGCGGCGGACCGGGCTAGTACTGCAACGGCAGTTGGTGGTGTTGTGGTAGATCATCCTGGTGGTGGTCGATGTGGTGATGGATCGGCTGGATCGGGTGCATGAGCGGATAGGGGGCCGGTTCGCGCGGTCGGAGCCGCGTAATCGTGCGCGGGAGTATGTGTCCGGGCTGGTCGCGGGCTTGGAGCGGAAGATCGGGTGGACGCTGGCCGAGCAGGCCGGCGAGATGTCGCCGGATGGGATGCAGCGGCTGCTGCGCTGGGCGGACTGGGACATCGACGGTGTTCGTGACGATGTGCGGGACTACGTGGTCGAGCATCTGGGTGAGCCGGGTGGGGTGCTGATCGTGGACGACACCGGGTTCCTGAAGAAGGGTGTGCGGTCGGCGGGGGTGCAGCGGCAGTATTCCGGGACGGCGGGGCGGATCGAGAACTGTCAGATCGGTACGTTTCTGGCCTATGCCTCCGAGCGTGGGCATGCGCTGATCGATCGCGAGCTGTATCTGCCCGAGCCCTGGATCGCCGACCCCGCCCGGTGCCGGCGGGCGGGGATCCCGGAGGGGACCGAGTTCGCGACCAAGCCGCGCCTAGCCATGGCGATGCTGGCGCGGGCGTTCGCCGCGAAGGTGCCGGTCGCGTGGATCACGGCTGATGAGGCCTTTGGGCAGGTCAAGTATCTGCGGTTGTGGCTGGAAGCTCACGATGCCGCGCACGTGCTGGCCACCAAGGTCAACGACACCCTGGTCACCACCGGCGGTCGCGAAGCCCGAGCCGACCAGCTGATCGCGGATCTGCCTGCCCGGTCGTGGCGGAGGTTGTCGGTCGGCGCCGGGGCGCACGGGCCGCGTGAGTACGAGTGGGCGCGGGTCCCGATCCGGATCGGCTGGCAGCCCGGACGCGGGCACTGGCTGCTCGCCCGCCGCTCGCTCTCGGATCCGACCGAGATCGCCTACTACGTCTGCTACGGACCCCGCCGCTCGAGCCTGCTGGACCTGGTCTGGATCGCCGGCACCCGGTGGCGGATCGAGGAATGCTTCCAGCAGGCCAAGAACGAAGCCGGACTCGATCACTACCAGGTCCGGTCCTGGCGGGCCTGGTATGCCCACATCACTCTCGCGATGCTCGCCCACGCCTGGCTCGCCGTCTCCCGATCCATTGCCATAAAAGGGGAACGGGTGCCGGTGAGCCAGGCACGATCGGGTTCACGCTACCGGAGATCCGGCGGCTGCTCACCAAACTGATCCTGCGTGTCACCAACGCTGCCGACCACGTCTGGGCGTGGTCCCGCTTGCGGCGCCGACGACAACACCAAGCCCGACTCAGCCACTACAAACGACGCGGCTACCCACTCACCTAACTGCCATTGCAGTACTAGGCGGGTCGTGATCGCACCCTCCCCTCGCGCGCGACGCCGGGGAGGTGCCGCATGACTGGCCTCGTCTCGCCCCTTGCGCTGCCGGGCCGGGTCACCGTGCCAGCCCGAGCAGAGACGTCACGTCTCGTTCCGATGGGCCTCCCGCTGCTTCGCGATCTCAGTGCTGTGGACGGTCCACGGCTGTCGATCGCGCTGATGGACAGCGGCGGCCGGCTGCAGGACCGCGGCGCCGTCGCGGCCCTCGGCTGGAACCCGGGGGACCGGTTGCTGATCACGCTGGTCGAGACCTCCGTCGTGATCCGCCGGCGCACGGACGGAGTGTTCGTGATGCCCCGCAAGCCCTACGTCGTGCTCCCGGCCGCAGTCCGCCGCGGGTGCGGAGCGCTGGCGGGCAGTCGCCTGTTGTTGGTCGCCGACCCCGTCCAGGACGTTCTCGTCGTCCACCCGGAAGCCGCCCTGCAAATGATGCTCCGTACCTTCCACGCCGCGCTGGCCACCGCTGAGGAGTCGTCATGACCAACCCCGCAACCCCACAGGACCTGGAAGCGGCCCGGCTGCTGCTGTCCCGCCTCGGCGTCGACCCGGCCGATCTCGTCACCGCTGGCCGGGAAGAGCCCGTAGCGGCGGACACGGAGGGGGATGAGCGGCCGATGCCGACGATCCGTGAGTGGATCCCGGTGGTGGCCGGCCTGGTGTCCCGGAGCACTTCGGCCTCCTACGGGTCGTGCTGGAACAAGGCCGAGGCGGAGTGGGGTGATCGGGCCATGGACACGATCACCGCCAGCGAGATCAAGGCCCTGTCGGAGCTGGTGCGCAGCACCGCTCTGGTTCGCCGGAACTCCCGCGGTGGGCGTAACGCGGCGGAGAACTTCGTCGCCGCTGTGGCTGTCTCTACAGGAACCTGGAGAACGACGGGCGCCTCGATCGGCACCGCAACCCGGCCCGCCGGGTCACCAAGCCGCGCCGCAATGCCTCCACCCGCCGCGCACTGTCGAACAAGCAGTTGGCTGAGCTCAACGACGTCGTCGCCAGCACGGGCGATGACCCGGAGCTGGACTCGCTGATCTGCCGCCTGCACGAGGAGACCGCGAGCAATGCGCGGTCTGGACGTGCAGGTTCGTTCCGCCGCGAACACCGTGGTCGTTAGCAGTGAATCTGCTCCGGTGGACGGACAGGGGAAGTGCCCGCCACCGGACACCATCAAGCTCTAACCAGGAGAGGCGCCGTGCCATACGACCACCCCTCGGTCCGACCGCGCTGTAAACGAAGTGACCGGCGAGGTTCGCGGCTGGCTCATGGGTCACCGCAGTGTGAGGTGGTTAGAGGAGAACGACGACCTCGACGTTTGAGACATCATGGACGACAAGAGGAGCGCCGCGTGGAAGCTGGGCTCCAAGATGTTGCCCGGGGATGATGATCGCGTGCGCCGGCGGTAGTCGGCGACTAGGTCTACGTACAGCTGACCCACCGGCAGCCTCGCCGCCGCGGCCGAGCCCGAGAACACCGCACTCATCCAGCTGATCCGCCTGTCCGCGCTGCTGCTGGTCTCGCATCGAGAAAAAAACTAGCACTCAGGGCGAGCCCAGTGCCGTGGCGATTAGCAGCGGGGCCGCAGCGGCCCATGCCTGCGGGGAGGCCGAGTGTGGATACGGGACCGGGTGCGGGGTTTCGCCGCGCGCGTAGCCGGTCATCACTTCGGGCAGGCGGTTTCCCGGCTGGTGCGTCGCAGCGGCCAGCAGGCCTTCGGCGATGCGGGTGGCTTCGGCCGTGAGTCCGGCCCGGGCCAACCCGGCTACGGCGATCGCGGTGTCGTGGGGCCAGACGCTGCCGTTGTGGTAGGACACTGGGTGGTACGGCACCTGGTCGGCGGCGAGTGTGCGGAGTCCCCAGCCCGAGAAGAACTCCGGCGCGCCGAGGCGGTGTCCGACCTGTTGGGCGAGCCCTGTCGGCAGGATGTCCGACCAGAGCACGTGCCCGGCGTTGGACGCGAGGGCGTCGACCTTCCGGCGGCGGCCGTCGAGGGCCAGTGCGACGAAGTCCTCGCCCGGCAGCCAGAAGTCGTCGGCGAAGTCGGTGCGCAGCTGGGCGGCGCGGGTGAGCAGCCGGTCTGCGAACGGTGCGTCCTGCCAGACCTCGCGGGCGATCTCGGCGGTCGACAGGAGTGCTTCGTAGGCGTAGCCCTGGGCCTCGCACACCGCGATCGGTCCCTCGGCGAGCTCGCCGTCGGCGAAGCAGATGGACCGGGCGGAGTCCTTCCAGCATTGGTGCACCAGGCCCGCGCCGTCCGTGCGGTACACGAGGTAACCGTGCTCGTCGAGACCTCCGTGGTCGAACATCCAGCCGACGGCGGCGCGTGCCGCGTCCTCCAGCTCGATGGCCACGCCGTCGCCCGCCACGCCCCGGTGCCGGCCGAGCAGCACGAGGAACAATGGCGTTGCGTCGACGGTGCCGTAGTACTGCCCGTACGGCGTCTGCCCGAAGCGGCTCAGCTCGCCGCGGCGCACCTCGTGCACGATCTTGCCCGGTTCTTCGACCCGTTCCGGGTCGACCGTGGTGCCCTGGACCGCGGCGAGCGCGCGCAACGTGGCGGCCGCCAGTTCCGGCCGGTACGGCAGCGTCGAGAGGGAAGTGATCAGGCTGTCGCGCCCGAACAACGTCAGGAACCACGGCACGCCGGCGCCGGGGACGCGCAGGTCCGACCGGCCCGGCGCCGGCACCCGCAGATCCGCGAGATCGGCGAGCCCGGCCGCGACGGCGGTGCGCAGCTCGGGCCACGCGATCTCCGGAACGCCCGTCGTACCCAGGAATTCCTGGCTGTCCGCTTGCGCTTCCCGCACGACGTCGGCGAGAACCGCGGGTCGCGCCCCCGGATCCGGAATCCGGTCCCCTTCTCCCGCGACCACTTCCACCCGCAGCGACGTTTCCCCGTGCGGCGGCAGTGTGAGCGTCCAGCTGATCCGGTCGCCGGTGCACACGGCCGGCGCGGAGGAGCGCACGAACGTCCACTTGCGATAGTCGGCTCGTTCGTAGGCGAGCAGCACGTCACCGTTCGCCCGGTTCGAGGCCGAGTACTTCCCTGGCCGGTCGTACTTCCTGGTGCCGCGCAGCTCGAACTGGTCGGCGAAGTCGGCCGCGAACCGGAACGACACGGTCACCTCGCTGGGCACCGCGAGATGGCTGCGGACGCGGACGTCCTCGACCAGCGTGCCGGTGCCCAGCGCGTGGTCGCGGAACACGGAGTACGCGGGGTCCTCGTTGCGCGGCGTGGCCGGCGTGAGGATCACGCTCGCCGAGTGCCGGTCGTGCTCTTCGCTCAGCACCCGCAGCGAAGCCTCGGTAGAGAGCTCCCACCTGGACAGGTGCCGGGTGTCGTCGACGTACAAGCCTTCGGTGCCCGCCGCGACAACGGCCGCGGGGCCGGTGATCAGGAACGTCGTGCCCCGCACGAGCGTGTGCGCGGTCATGCCGTCCGCCCGTCCGCCGCCGGCACCTCGAGCAGGTCGATCGCCACCGCGGCCGTCCAGCTGAAGTCGTCGCTGCCGTGCCCGGCGCCGGTGAGCGGGTCGACGTACTCGCGGAACCCGGCGAGCCGGATCGCGTCCAGCATGCCCTCGCCCAGTCGGCCGGCGAGCTGGTCGTGCCCGTGCGTGCGCAGGCCGTGCCAGATCAGCCAGCCGGTGTTGAACCACGCCGGGCCGCGCCAGTAGCGCGCTGGCTCGAAGTCGGCGGAGGTGAGGTCGTAGCTGGGCACCGGGCTGAGCTCACCGAGGCGGAAGTGCTCGCCGCGCGCGGTTTTCAGCAGTTCCTCCACGACCGGGAGGCCGGGCACGACCAGCGGCACGAGGCCGCCGACCGTGCGCTGCCGCAGCAACGACTTCGTGTGCGCGTCGCGGGCGAAGAAGGTGCCTTCAGCCGGGTCGTAGAGCCGGGCCACGAGCGAGTTCGTGAGCGAAGCCGCTCGTTCGCGGTGCGGTGCGGGGTCGGTGCCGAGCTCGCCGGCCATCGCGGCAAGCGCGGTCTCCCCCACGGCGAGCAGCGCGTTGGTCAGCGGGTCCTCGACGGCGAACGCCGAACCGCCGAGTGTGTCGACGAAACCGGCGTCGCGGTAGTCGGCGGCTAGCCGCACGTACCGGCCGTAGTCGAGGTCGGTCGGACGCTCGCCCGCCCCCGCGTGCCCCAGGTCCCGCCGGACGAACGTCGCCGGAGCGACGGGAGCGACCCGGCCGAGCGGTTCGTCCCACGCCGGGCTGTTGTCCAAACCGGACTCCCACGGGTGGATCACGCACACGAGCCCGTCGCCGGCGAGGTCCCGGCGGTCGAACAGGTAGTCGTGCCAGCGCTGCAGCTTCGGGTAGAGGCGGCGCAGGAACCCGCGGCGGCGCGAGGTGACCGGGTCCGCCCGATGTACCTTCCACGCGGCGAGCGCGTGGAGCGGGGGCTGCACGAGCCCCGAGGTGACCAGCCCGGTCGACGCGAGCCGGGCGCCCGGGCCCCAGAAATCGGGGCCGGGGAAGTACGCGTTCGCGGGCACTGCCGGGTTGAAGACGATCTGCGGGACCCGCCCGTCGGGCCACTGCGCGCCGAAGAGCGACTCGAGCTCCCGCTGAGCGCGCACCGCCGACAGGTGCCGCAGCCCCAGCGCGATGAACGCCGAGTCCCAGCTCCACTGGTGCGGGTACAACCCCTGAGCGGGCACGGTGAACCCACGGCGCCAGTTGGCGAGCAGGATCCGCCGCGCCCGCCGGGCGAGGTCGTCGGTCATGCGAGCCGTCGCAGGAACGGTGGCACGGAGGCCACCGCGTCCGCGGGTTCCCCGCGCAGCCGGCTTTCCAGCGCCAGGTCGCCCTCGTAGCCGAGGGCGGCGAGCGCGCCGAGCACCGCGGGCCAGTCGAGGTGCCCGGCGCCGGGCTGGAGCCGGTTCGAGTCGCTGACCTGCACGTGGCCGAGGTAGGAGGCGAACCGTACGAGCGAGTCCGCGGGGTCGTCCTCCTCGATGTTCATGTGGTAGGTGTCCGCGCCGATGCGAACGGAGTCCAGGCCCACCTCGTCGATCAGCGAAGCGGCCTGCTCGAGGCGGTTGACCATATGGTCCTCGTAGCGGTTGAGCGGTTCGAGCAGGAGCAGCACGCCTTCGGCCCGCGCGTGCTCGCCGAGCTCGGTGAGGCCCGCGAGCAGCACTTCGCGGTCCTGCTCCTCGGTGCGCGGCGGCTCGAACGGCGGCAGCCGGCGCGAGAACATGCCGTAGGACGCCGGGGTCATCGCCCCGATCCCGCCCAGCTCGGCGATCACCGAGAGCTGCGAGCGCATCTGCTTGATCGCGTCGGCGCGCACGTCGGGGTCGAAGGCGCCGAAGAAGTGCAGCATGTCGACGCACACGGTGCGCATGACGACACCGTTGCGGGCCGCGCGGTGCAGCTCCGGCAGGCGGTGCTGCAGCGCGAAGTCCTTCTTGCCTCGCAGTTCGATGGCGTCGTAGCCGGCCGCGGTGGCGAACTCCCACTTCTCTTCGAGGGTGTCGCCGGGCAACAGCTGTTCCTGGCAGGCGAGTTTCAGCATCAGTTCTCCGTGTAGTCGAGGACGACCTGCAGGGCTTCGGCCGGGCGTTCGTCGAGCAGTTCGTAGGCCTGCTCGACCTCGCCGACCCCTACGCGGTGGGTGACGAGCCGGACGGGGTCGACCGCGCCGTCGGCGGCCAGCCGCAGGAAGGTGCGGTTCATCCGGTCCTGGTCCCACCGGCCGGCCAGCCGCCACGGCACGCCGCCGATCTGCGAGGCGACGATCTCGACGCGGTTGTGGTGGAACTCCTCGCCGAGCCGCAGGCCGGTGCCGTCGCCCTGGTAGAAGCCGGCGGTGACCACGCGCCCGCCGACGCCGACCGTGCGGACGGCTTCGTGCAGCGCGCGGTAGGTGCCGCTGAGCTCGATCGCGACATCGGCGCCGTGGCCGCCGGTCGCGGCCCGGATCCGTTCCGCGGCGCTCGCGGCGGTGACGTCCACCGTCTCCACGGCACCGAACTCCTCCGCGATCGCCAGCCGCGCGGGAATGGCGTCGCACGCCACGACGCGCCCGCCGTTGAGCGTCGCCAAGCGCGTGGCGAGCAGGCCGATCACACCCTGGCCGAAGACGGCGACCGTCTCGCCGAGGTGGACGTCGGCGCCGAGGACCCCGTTGAGCGCCACCGCGCCGACGCGCGCGAACGACGCGGCGAGCGGGTCGAGCCCGGCCGGCACGACGTGGTCGGCGAGCTTCGCCGCCGGCACGACCGCTTCGCTGCGGTGGCCCCAGATCCCCCACACCACCTCGCCCACGGCCGGCGCCCCTGGCTGTCCGGCGACGTCGGCCGAGACTTCGAGGACCTCGCCCACCTCGGAGTAGCCCCAGCCTACGACCGGGTAGGTCTGGCTCGCGTCGCCGTCGACGAACAGCCGGCGTTGCTCATCCCAGACCCGGGTGAGGTAGGGGTTGGTGCCGCGGTAGGCCGTCAGCTCCGTGCCGGCCGAGATTCCGGATTACAGCGTGCGCACGCGCACCGACCTGGTTCCCAGCTCTTCCTGCTGCGTTTCGACCACCTCGACCCGGCGAGGGCCTACGAACTGAACCACCGTGCCCACCAGGGCCTCCTCCGACCGCCTTGTCGATCATTTATGGCTATCTGCCGGGCAGAAGCTACCCCACTTATGCCAAAAAATCTACATAACTTGTCTTGCTTTAACGCCTAACTGGTGCTGTGATCGTCGCCAGGCACGACGCAAAGGAGCACCGATGTCTTCAGTACGAAGGTGGACGAGAGTCCCGGCCCGATCGGCCGCCGCACTGGCGGCCGTGGTGATGGCCGGTGGCGCGCTGGCCGCCTGTGGCTCCGGCTCCGACGACAGTGGCGACGGCACGCTCACCGTCTGGAGCATGGAAAACCAGTCAGACCGGGTCGCCGCGGCGCAACGGATCGCCGATCAGTTCACCGCGCAGAGCGGCGTCAAGGTGAAGATCGTCGGGCTGGACGAGGACCAGTTCAGCCAGCTGGTCACTTCGGCCGCGGCCGCGGGCAACCTGCCGGATGTCGTCGGTGGCCTTTCGCTCACCGGTGTCAACGAGATGGCCGTGAACGACCTCGTCGACACCGACGCCGCGGCGTCGGTGGTCAAGAACCTGGGTGCCAGCACGTTCTCCGCTCGCGCGTTGCAGATGGACGTCAGCGGCGGCAAGCAGCTCGCGGTGCCGTCCGACGGCTGGCCACAGATGCTCGTGTACCGCAAGGACCTCTTCGCCAAGGCAGGCCTCCCGGCGCCCGACACGTTCGACAAGATCCGCCAGGCGGCCCAGAAGCTCAACTCGCCGGACGTTGCGGGCATCTCGATCGCGACCGACCCCGGTGACGCGTTCACGCAGCAGACGTTCGAGGACTTCGCGCTGGGCAACGGCTGCCAGCTGGTGGACCAGGCCGGGAAGGTGACGCTGGACAGCCCGGCGTGCGTGAACACGTTCTCGCTCTACAACGACCTGGTGCACCAGTACTCCGTGCCCGGTGCCCAGAACGTCGACTCGACCCGCGCGACCTACTTCGCGGGCAAGGCCGCGATGACCGTGTGGTCGTCCTACCTGCTGCCGCAGCTGGCCGGGCTGCAGAAGGACGCCGCGCCCAGCTGCCCGCAGTGTCAGGCCGATCCTTCGTTCCTCGCGAAGAACACGGGGTTCATCACGGCCATCAAGGGTCCCGACGGCTCGGCCGCGCAGAACTTCGGTGAGCTCGGCTCCTGGGTGATCACCCAGGGAGACCGCTCCGCCAACGCGCAGAAGTTCGTCGGCTACATGCTGGACCAGGGGTACGGCGGCTGGCTCGGGCTCGCGCCGCAGGGCAAGATCCCTGCGCGCACCGGCACCGCCGCCGAACCCGGCAAGTTCACCAAGGCTTGGGCGAGCCTGCCCGTCGGGACCGACGGCAAGAAGCCGCTGTCCGAGGTGTACTCACCAGAGGTGATCCAGCAGCTGCAGAGCAGCCTGGACAGCTTCCAGCAGTGGGGCATCACGCAAGGCCAGGGCGGGCTGGCCGGTGCTTCGCTGGCCGAACTGCCCGTGCCCAAGGCCGTCAGCGCCATGACCGGCGGCACCGTGGACCCGGCCGGAGCCGCCAAGCAGGCGAGCGCCGCGGTCCAGGACATCCAGAAATCACTGAAGTAGGGAAACGCGGATGACCTCGGCGCACACCGTCCGGAACCGGCCCGCCCCCGCGAAGCCGACCGGCCGGCCCCCACGGCGGCGGCGAGCGCTCACCCTGCGGCAGCAGGAGAGCAGGGCCGGGCTGGCCCTGCTCTCCCCGACCCTGATCATCGTGCTGGTGGTCGTGGTCCTGCCCGTGGTGTGGACGATCGTGCTGGCGTTTCAGCGACTGCGCCTGGCGACGTTGCAACGCGAAGGCATCTTCGGCCGCTTCACGTTCCAGAACTTCGCCAAGGTGCTCGGCTCCGCGGACATGTGGAGCTCGCTGGTCACGACATTGGTCTACACCATCGGCGGCACGGTGCTGTCGCTGGCGCTCGGCCTGGTCGCGGCGCTGGCGCTGCGCAAGCCTTTCCGCGGCCGGGCGTTCCTGCGCAGCGCGATGCTGCTGCCCTACGTTTCGCCGGTGGTGGCCGCGACGTTCGTCTGGGAGATCATGCTCAGCCCCCAGTTCGGGGTCGTGAACGCGTGGGGCAAGAGTTTCTTCGGCTGGGACAAGCCCGTGGCGTTCCTCAGCCAGGAGACCTCGACGATCTCGCTGTTCGGCTGGCACTTGCACGTACCGCTGGCCCTGCTGGTCGTGATCGCGTTCGAGGGCTGGCGCTACTTCCCCTTCACGTTCCTGTTCCTCATCGCCCGGTTGCAGGCCGTACCGGCCGAGCTGGAGGAGGCCTCGCTCGTCGACGGCGCCACGCCGACGCAGCGGTTCCGGCACATCCTGCTGCCGCAGCTCTACCCGGTGTTGGCCCTGCTGTCGGTGCTGCGGTTCATCTTGACCTTCAACAAGTTCGACGACGTCTACTTGCTCACCGGCGGCGGTGCGGGCACGGACGTGCTGAGCGTGCGGGTCTACGACTTCCTCACCGCGCAGTTCGACATCGGCGGCGCGGCCGCGCAGGCGCTGGTGCTCGCGGCGGTGCTGGTCGTGTTCCTCGCCGTCTACCTCAAGTTCTTCGCTCCGGAGGATCGCTCGTGAACCGGATGACTTTCGAGAACCGGCTGTTCGGGATTCTCCGCTGGGTGACGATCGTGTTCCTCGCGATCGTGACGTTGTTCCCCTTCTACTACATGGTCTTGCTCTCGGTGCGCTCGCAGGACTCGCTGTTGCGGAACCCGGGCGACATCCTGCCGAAGCTCTCGGACTTCACCGTGTCCACCTATTCCACAGTGCTCAAGTCGGTGGCCTCCGGGGGCGACGGGTTGCTGAGCCTGCTCGGCAACTCGGCGCTGGTGGCGCTCGGCACGGTCGTCGTCACCCTGGCGCTGTCGCTGCCGGGTGCGTACGCGGCCAGCCGCCTGCGCTTCGCCGGACGGAAGCAGGTGCACTTCCTGTTCTTGGCGGTCTACCTGTTTCCGTCTATCCTTTTGGCGATCCCGCTGTTCGTGATCTTCAGCAAGGCGGGCCTGCGCGACTCTCTGGTGGGGCTCTTGGTGGTGTACGTGGCTCAGGCACTGCCTGTGTCGATCTACATGCTCCGCAATTACCTCACCACCATCCCGGAGAGCATCGAGGAAGCGGCCGCGATCGACGGCAATGGACGGCTGGGCACGATGTGGCGGGTGACGCTGCCGCTGGCGGCGCCGTCGATCGTGGCCACTGGTCTGTACGTCTTCATGATCGCGTGGAACGAGTTCCTCTTCGCGTTGCTGTTCCTGGTCGAGGACCGCTCGAAGTGGACGGTGTCACTGGGCCTGTCCCAGCTGGCCGGGGGCCTCGAGGTGCCGAAAACGGTGTTGATGGCCGGCTCGGTGGTGCTCACGATCCCGATCGTGATCCTGTTCTTCGCGGCGGAGCGGTTGCTCGCCGAAGGTCTCACCAGCGGCGCGGAAAAGGGGTAGAAGATCATTACAGTCGCACCGGTGACGATGTCTTCCGGCTACCTGCTCTGGTTGGTCCGCACGGGCAAGGCACGTACTCGCGCCGACCTGCAACAGCAGACGGGCTTGTCGCGCTCGACCGTGCAGCAGCGCCTGAAGCCGTTGTTCGACCGCGGTTACCTGCGTTCCCACGGCACCGAGGACTCCACCGGCGGCCGGCCGTCGGTCCTGCTTGAGTTCACCGACGACGGGGTCGTGCTGGTCGCCGACCTGGACACCGCGGACGCCCGCCTCGCCGTCGTCGACCTCGACGGCCGCCGGCTTGCGCAGGAGCGGATCGACCTGGAGGTGGCGACCGGCCCGGTTCCCGTTCTCGACACGCTCGACGTCCGGTTCCGCGCGCTGCTCGAACAGGCGGGCCGACCGCAGGGACATGTGCGGGGGATCGGCGTCGGCGTACCCGGGCCGGTGGAGTTCGAGACCGGCACCGTGCGCCAGCCCCCGATCATGCCGGGCTGGGACGGCTACTCCATCGCCGACCACCTCGCCGGCCGCTGGGACGTCCCGGTCCTGGTGGACAACGACGCGAACATCATGGCTCTGGGGGAGCACACCCAGCACTACCCGAACTCGTCGCCCCTGGTCCTGGTCAAGATTTCGGCCGGCATCGGGTCGGGGCTCGTCTTCAACGGCGGTCTGCTGCGCGGGGTCGACGGCGGGGCCGGTGACATCGGGCACATCCGGCTGCCCGGGCACGACGACGCCGTGTGCATGTGCGGTTCCCGCGGCTGCCTCGCGGCAGTGGCGAGTGGGGGAGCGCTGGCGCGCCGGCTCACCGAACGCGGCGTGCCGACGCGGTCGAGCCGCGAGCTGGCCGCGCACCTCGCCGCCGGACGGCCGGAGGCCGTCGAGCTCGCCCGCGAGGCCGGCCGACTCGTCGGCGAGGTGCTGACCACGGTCGTGTGCATGGTGAACCCGGAGGTGCTGGTCATCGCGGGCGACCTCGCCGACACGCACTTCGTCACCGGCGTCCGCGAGGTCATCTACCAGAAGGCGCTGCCCCGGGCGACGCGGCACCTTCAGGTGACCAGCACGGGCCTCGGGGACCTGGCCGGCCTGCACGGCGCGCAGGCGATGGTGCTCGACGCCGCGTATGCCCCGGCCGTGGTCGACGAGCGGCTGGACAGGGAAGGCGCGTCGTGATCGGCGAACCTGTCCGCGTCGGACTGGTCGGAGCGGGACCGTGGGCACACACCATGCACGCCCCGACGTTCGCGGCCGGACCCGAAACCACGCTCACCGCGGTGTATGCGCGCCGGGCAGAAGCAGCGGCCGAACTCGCCCGGAAACACGGTGCCACCGCGACGACCGATTTCGACGAACTCCTGGGGATGTGCGAGGCGGTCGCGTTCGCCGTGCGCCCCGACATCCAGGCCGACCTGGCTCGCCGGGCGGCCCGTGCCGGGAAGGCCGTGCTGCTGGAGAAGCCCGTCGCGCTGACCCTGCCGGCCGCGCGGGAACTCGCAGAAACCATCGAGGACGCCGGCGTGGTGAGCCAGCTGGTGCTCACCAAGCGGTACCTCCCCGAAACCCGCCAGTTCCTCCACCGGGCCAAGGCGTTCGACGCCGTCGGCGCCCGCTCGTGTTACCTGCACGGCGCGTTCCTGGGTGGGGACCTGGCGACGGGCTGGCGCCTGGAGTTCGGTGCGTTGCCCGACCTCGGCCCGCACCTGCTCGACCTGCTCGAAACCACGCTTGGCACCATTCGCGGGATCCGGGCGGCCGGGGACTCGACCCGGTGGATCGAGCTGACCTGCGAGCACGAGAGCGGCGCGGTCAGCCAGGCCTCCCTCTCCGGAGCGATCGGGCTCGACCGCGTCCGGACGACCGTCGAGCTGTTCGGCCCCAACGGGGCTTTGGGCTACGACACTTCAGCGATCGATCACACCCAGGCGTGGCCGATCCTGCGGGCCGAGTTCGCGGCCGCCGTGCGGATGGGACGCGCCCACGAGCTGGACGTGTGGCGGGGGGTCCGGCTCCAGGAGCTGATCACTCGGGCCACCGAATCACTGCGCGTCGGCTTCTGACCGCCGGCGTCACGGATTCACCAACTGAGGAGGCTTATCGTTGCGGCGAGCATCCTCGATGTTCGTCGACGGGTGTGGTGAAGGAGAGCGCAACGCCGACGACCGCGGCCAGGGCCGCTGGCACCGTGGCGTCACGCCGACAGGCGTTCGGTGATTCCGGTGTGCAATGCGCGGCTGCCTCGGTCGTCAGCGCCGCCGGACGAGCTGGCACGGGTCGTCCACTTCGGACAGCGCAGTGAATTCGACGGGGATCTGCCGGAGTTCATCGGCTGCGAGCTCGCGGCGTTCATCGTGTGGGGATGGATTGCCTACAAAAGCGGCGGCTGGTGGGACGCCGTCGGACAATGGCTCGGTGCGGTCGGATCTCCCGCCGCCCACGCCGCGGCCGTGGCCGGTAGTAGGCATTTCTGCGCGCAGACCCATCACGGCTGCGCCTCGGCGCAGTGCCGAAAAGCCTCCCGGAGGCCGGGGTCATCACCGCCGGGGCAGGTAGACCGACGCGCGACTCACCCGTTCGACGGCGCCAGGGTTGGCGGAACGGGCCCGATGACCCGTAGTTTTGGGGACCCCGGGCCCGCACTGCGGCGATGCCACGCGGGTTCGGTGCGCGGGCGTAGTTGTAGGTGGCTTGCAGCAGCTCGGTATCGGCGCTGTTCTGCCCGTCAGGCTGGTCTGGTGGCCGGAGTTGTCGTAGCCATCGGTTTGGCTGCCGGCTCCGGCCAGGTGGTGTTGGTACGGCGGTCGGCATTGTCATAGCCGGCGAGACCGTCTAGCGCGGGCAGAGTGGGTGGGCTGGTAGAAGTCTTCGGCGCCGGTGGTGGTCTCGCCCGGACGGCCCGCGGCTCAGCCGCCAGGTGTGCGGTACGCCGGGCTCGGCGGTGACTGTGGGCTGCCCGGGGTCAGCTCGTGTCGAGACTCTCGGGCAGTGTCAGGTACCAGGTCATGGTCACGGTGGTGCCCACGTCGGTGGGAGCGAGGATGGTGTGGTCGGCGAGAGCGCGCATGATGCTGAGGCCCCGTCCGTACAGCTGGCCGGGGTCTGTGGAGGGTGGTTGCCAGCGGCCGTCGTCGGTGACGGTGATCCGGATCAGGTCATCCTGGTGGTGGGCGTGCAACTCGACGGCGCCGGCGATGCCGGAGGGGTAGGCGTGGCTTGCCGTGTTGATCAGCGCCTCGTAAGTGGCGAGTTCGACGTCGTGGGCGAGATCTCCCGTGAGGTCGTGGGCGCTGAGCCATTCTGCCAGGGCGTACCGCATGAGCGTCGCGTCGTCGGCGTGGGCGGGTCGGCGCATCGACAACTCGGAGTTCGCTGCAGCAGCGCGGTTGCCGGTCGGAGGCATGGGCACCACCTCACGCGGTCGTGATGGAGCTGCTGGGGCCGTGGCTGCGGCATACCCGCACCCGGCCCAGGTATACACCCCGCCCTGGGTGGCGCCGAGCGGGTCAGATGTCGTCTGCGGCTAGAGCCTCGGCCACTGACGAGTACAGGGCGAACCCCTGGTCGAGGCCGACCAACCGCAAGGTGCGGTCCAGATAGCGCTTGACCGCCAGGCACAGCCTGGTGCGCTCGCCGGCGGCTTGGCGTCCCTCGCACAGGGCTGCGAGCGCCATCGAGGCGAAGAAGTCGACCGAGGTCAGGTCGACCACCAGAACGTCGGGTGTGGTTTTCAGGGCCTCGCGGATTGCTCCCTCAAGCAGGGGCGTGGTGAGCGCGTCGAATTCGCCGCGTGCGGTGACCACAACAGCGGAACCCTCGTGATGCAGGCTGACGCACGTCTCGCCGGCGCCTGGGGCGGGGTGGCGATCGGATGCCTGCATTGCCCGATCGTCTCGCACTCAACGCTACGGTGCACCACCTGAGGGGAGACGAATGTTCACTCTCGTTTTCCGCTGTTACAACCGTTTCCTCTGGAAGCGATCCCGGTATCCACGCAGAAGCCCTCGCGCGGGATGTTAAACGTCGACGGTGACTTGATCGGCGAAGGCACTGGCTGTCGCGAAACGCGCGGTCGATCATCGAACAAGACTTGCGTGACGGCAGTGGAGGCCACCAACGGACCTTCGCCGCGCGTGGGCCCGCCGGTTCGAGGTGTCGAGTGACGGAATCCGGGTAGCCGAAATTTGAGGCTATCGGAAGCGAATCTCGAGGAGGAATCGTGGCCAGCAGCGAAACCGATCAGGTCACAGGTACACAGGACAAGGACTACAACATCATCTGGTTCGTGGAGGCGTGTCTGAGCAATGCGCTGCGAATGGAGTCCTACATCGCCGACGCCGACCGCGCGGGCGACCGCGAGCTGGCCGCCTTCTTCCGCCGGGCGCAGGAGGAAAGCCGGAAGGGTGCGGAGCAGGGCAAGAAGCTGCTCGCCCAGCGGCTCGGTGCCGCGGGCTGACTTCCGTGACTCCGCGCGTCCTGCACGGGGCCGGTCACCCAGCTGACCGCTCGATCACAGCCGCGACGGGCGAAGTGGTGATCATGATTGTTCTCCTCGCTGCCCTGCAGCGGTCACCTCGCGAAGAGTCGAGCGCGAGTCCGTCGCCGCGGAGGCGACAGCCACCGCAGCCAAGTCGGTGCGGGCCGCGCAGATCACGTCGTTCGCCTCGGGGAAAGGTGCGTCCGCGGCAACCACTCTCCCGCGCAGCGCGGCTCCGCTCTGTTCCAACCACCAGAGCGTGAAACTGCAGTCGGGCGGACGAATCCGGGCGTGCACTGGCACGGCCCCAGGCGTAGTCCGCTCGCTCAGGGCCGGCCACCGCGGCGTCACGTCTCGTCTCTCACACGGCGAAGGTGTGCCCGCCGCCTGCGAGGTGCCGGTCGAACCAGCCGACGGCCGCGTCGGCAACCTGTTCCAGCGCGCCGGCTTCTTCGAAGAGGTGCCCGGCTCCAGGAACCACCACCAGCTCGCGGTCACCGGACAACCGGGCTGCTGCGGCTTTGTTGAGTCTGCGCACGGTGCCGTCGTTTTCACCGACGATGAGCAGCACCGGGCAGCGCACGTCGTCCAGTGCGTCACCCGCCAGGTCCGGTCGGCCGCCCCGGCAGACCACCGCCCGCACCAGATCCGGCCGGGCGGCCGCCGCGCCCAGCGCCGCGGCCGCTCCCGTGCTGGCGCCGAACAGACCCACCGGGCAGGCGCGACCGCAGGGGTGCCGGCCAGTTTGTCCAGCGCCTGCAGTAACCGGTCACGCAGCATCCCGATGTCGAACCGGCGGCGGCCGCCGGCCGCCTCGGCGCGGTCCTCCTCCTGGCTCAGCAAGTCGAGCAACAGCGTCCCGAAGCGGTTGTCCTGCAACGTCCGGGCGACCGCCTGGTTGCGTGAGCTATGCCGCGAGCTTCCCGAGCCGTGCGCGAACACAACCACTCCGGTGGCATCGGCGGGGACTGTCAGATCGCCTTCGACCACGGATGTTTCGGTGTCTACTGTGAACGGTTCCGTCATGACCTTTTCCTGCTGTCGAACACCGGTCTTCCCGTGGCGCTCGGAAACGAAACCCGGGCGCGAGACCTTCTGCGCCGCGGCTGGGCTTGGCGACCGAAGCACATGTGGTCGGCGACAACGGTCCGCGGCAAGCCGAGGGGAGCATCCAGCCGGTGGGGTTCTCCAGCATGATCAGCCGCGCATGCCGGGCCTGACGCAGTGCTTGAAGGCGCGTGCCGCAGATCGGTTCCTATCGATACTACGTCGGCGGTTTCGATTGCCGCATCGCTGCCCGTGGCTCCCATCGCGATAGTTATCTCGGCCGTCACGGGCGCTGGTGTGCCGCCGTCGCCCATCCTCGCGAACGAGCCTCGTCGCCCGCGTAAGTTGTCCACGGTGGCCAGACGGCCGGTCCTGTTCCAGGTTTTCGGCTGAGTCCGCGCCGACTCAACCCTGGCCAATGACCTCGAACGGGGGACCTCGTCCCCGAAGGCCACGTGCTAGGAGATGGGCCCGCCGGCAAGGCAGAGGCCGCAGCTCGATGCTCTCACCGGTGGTCTCGCGCGCCTCGACAAGCACCCCGAGTGCGGCTGAGGAGAAGAACTCTGACTTCGGTCAAGTCGGTCACCAGCACCGGCGGGGCCCCGACGGGGGCCTCGCGTCTCGCGAGCCGCAGCCGGGCGTGGTGTGCACGTCGAACTCGCCGCGCGCGCTCAGTACCAGCGCCGGTCCCTCGCGGCGCTGGCTGACGCTCGCCTGTACTCCGGGTGCGGGTGCGTCCCCTCCGAGGTTCGGGTGGAACTCTGGCATGGTCCCGATTTTGGCGCAGCGGTCGCCGTGCTGCGCGGCAACAGCTCGCGGTCAGGACGTGCACCATGCCACGCTGCGCCAGCGAATTGCCCCACCCGCAGGAAGCTGACAACTACCCCGGGCAGATGGGCTTGGTGACCCGGGGTCTGGGAACCCCCGAGCCTGTAGCGCACGACCCTATGCGGGTGCGGTGCCGCGGGTAGCGCCCAAAGGCGTCTTCCGGATCGAGGATCTTGCCGTTTGCCGTGTTTCCTGTGGGGACGTGCTGGTAGGCCCTGGGTGGTGCGCTGGTGACAGGCCATTGTGTGGCCGGAAACTGACGTGTCCGCAGGTGGCCTCGCGGTCAAGGAGGGGCCGCGGGGCCACCGTGCGATTGTGTGGGCACGGTGGTGAGAAATTCGTCCAGCAACGCTTGTGCGACGTCGCGGAGCTTGACGTTGGTGTTCTGCGACAGCGTCACGAGCACGGCGAACGCCTCCTGCGGGTCGCAGCGGCGCTGGGCCATCAGCACGCCCTTGGCCTGCTCGATCACCCCTCGGGACTGCAGCGCCTCCCGAAGGTGCCGGTTCTCTTCCGCGGTCACCGCCGCGGCGTCAACGCCGTCTGGCGCGTGCTGAGGAGCCGGTGCCGGCCAGCTGGTCCGCTCAGTCTGCGCGTCCACCAACGACATGGTTGCTCCCCTCGCTCCGCGGGCCGCGGTGAGCTGCTTGATCGCCTCGGCGGCGGATTCGGTCACGGTGAACATCGATGGTTTCACTTTCTCTGCGTCGGCGAATCGGCGGTTTTCGCCCGCGGGTGTTCAGCCTCGCGCGCTGGCGATCTCCGGTGGTTCTCTGGTTACTTGATCGGCGCGAGATCATCAGTGGAGTGTCCGGGCAGCGGCAAGTACCCGGTTCGGCCGGCGCTCAACCGCCGCGGCGGGTCGATGGTGGCCTGCGTCGGCGGGGAGGTTGATGACGGACGGACGCGGGAGCGACGGCAACCGTGCTGTGGACCGGAGGCTCGGCCGCGAGGTCGAGGTCAAACTTCGGCTCGGCAGCCTCTGACGGTTGCCGGACCGCTTCTCTTCGGCGTCCTCCGAACTGGGCAGGGTTCTTGTTGGCCACTTCAGCCCCCTCGGCCCAAAGGTGTCGGAGCAGCACACCGGCGCGGCTGTGAATGAAGACGTTTCGCCAGCTTGGGTCCGGATAATCGGGAAGGTCGATGGGGGCTCCGGCGACCCGGCCGACCTGCCCGGTCGTAGCCGTCCGGCGGGTCGTCGAGTCTGCTGACGCGGTGGTTGGAGCCGCGCGAGAGGGTTGTGGTCGGTCCGCGAAAGACGTTCCGTCAGGAGCTGGCTCGGCTCGGTACCGAGATGACCGAAATGTGCGTCGTCTGCGCGCAGGCGATGCGCCAGGCCACGACGGCGTTGCTCACCGCGAACGTGGGGCTGGCCGAGCAGGTGCTCGGGAGCGACATCGAGCTGGATCTCCAGCGCGCCGAGTGCGAAGAACACGCTGAGGCGCTGCTGGCGTTGCAGGCCCCGGTCGCCCATGAGCTGCGACTCGTGCTGGCCGCGGTGTACTGCGCCGACAGGCTCGAGCGCATGAGTGACCTGGCCGCGCACGTCGTCGGCTGATTCCGTGGATGAGTGACTTATCTGGCGTTGAAACCCCGGCTCGGTGGTCGGGTCGAAGCGGACACCGAGGTCCGGGGTGTGAGAGGAGAATTCTGTGTGGCTCTTGTGGTGCCAGTTCGGTTCCTCACCTTTTTCGGCCGACCGGCCCTGGGAACAGGGCCGGCCCGGAGGGTATTAAAGTCGCTTCAGGTCCTCGGGTATTAATCGGGCGAACTGCCATAGGGGCGTTGCGAGACGCCCTTGTGGCCCTCGGCGGCCTCGCCGGGCTCCGGGCCGATTTCCTCGCCGCGGCGCGTTGTGCTTTCTCCCGCGCCGAACGGTGAGCCGGGTTCGATGTCCGTGTCGGAGAGTGTGCCGCCCGGGGAGTAGTCGCGGTGGGGGTCGGGTTCGTGCTCCGGCTTCTCCCGCGCTTTTCTCCCGGCTTCGGCGGCGGTGTTGCCCTCGGTGCCGATGTCCTCGGACCAGCCGTGCTGGTCGTCGTGGCCGGCCATGATGCGCTCCTTTCGGCCGGGCTGTAAACCCAAGCGGGTTTGTATCTCCGCTGCGTACCCGGTTGAAGGCCGGTCAAACGCGCCGTTACCACCCCACGGCATACATCGTTTCCCGGTCCTTTGTCGACGGAAGGGGTTCCGGAGAGCAAGTAGTGAAAGCTATTCGTCAGCAGTTCGATGATCTACCACAACACCACCAACCTGCCGTTGCAGTACGAGGTGAGTGGGACAAAGGTTGCCCACGCCGGTGGTGTTTCGGGGCGCTGGTCGATGGTGCAGGCGTAGTGGCGTTGCCAGGTTCGGTCGCCTGCGCGCTCGTGGCAGATCAACTCGAGGTCGATGGTCGTGCCGACGTAGCCGTCTTTGGTGCTGACGAAGAACCGCAGCTCGCGTCCGTGCCGGACGTCGTCGAAGGTGAGCTCGACGGAGTCACCCGAGGGGGTCACGGTCAGCGAACGCAGCGCCTGACCTCGCTCCATGCGCAGCACGAGCTTGGCCGCGAAGTACTCCGTGTCCACAGTGAAGGCGTCGACCGCCGACACGGAGAACTCCGGCGCGTCACGCTCGTCGCGTTCCTCACGCATCAGCGCCACCTGAAGCAGATGGGCGACGCCAGCCACGACGTGGCCGAGCAGGTCGAGCGGATGCAGCGGCAGATCACCGAGCTGCGTGCCACCATTCCCGAGGCCGGAACGGAGAACCGTCGTGGCTGACATCGGTGACGGGTGAACTCGTTCAGGTCAACGTCAGTAATTCAGCGAAATGTTGGTAACCGAAGGTGGAACATTTATCCGCAATGGCCCGACCCTGACCTCACCTTCGTCAGGCCGACTGGCACCGCCGCTCCCACTCCCGGCGTGTGGAGGTAGATGGTGGCGCCGTGACCCTTTTCGAATCCGCCATGGGAGTACGGATTGCGCCATCGCTCGACGACGTCGGAGAGGCGCTGCCGATAGCGGCCGGCATCACCTTCCTTGCCAAGTAAGCGATCGAATTTGTCGCCCCACCGTGACCCGATCATGGCCGTGAGGTCGTCGTTGGACGGGTCAAAACCACTGAACGCCAGCGCCAGCACGAGGTCATGCTCCAGCAGGCTGATGTACGCCGAGATCGCCGCCACCATGTCGTGGAAAGCGTTCAACTGCATCTGGATCTTGCCGCTCGTGAACGACGTGGCGGTACCGGTGCTCAACTCTCCGACAGTCGTCATGTCTCCGATGACCGTCGGATCGACGGCACGTCCGCGGAAGTACTCGTAGGCGCGACGCAGCGATACGTGTTGGTTGATGACGGTGGTGTTCCCGTTGCCCAGAAGCTCTGGCGCCGCGGCCAGGACCAGCTTCTCAACGGTGCGAGTCGAGGACTGGAGCTTCTTGGCGATCTGGGCCTGCGTCTTCTGCGCTTCCTCCTCGGATGCTTCAGTCCACAGGTAGAGCCGCAGGCCAAACTTCTGATGTGCCAGCCGGCACCTCTCGCCGCAGTACGTGAAGTTGACCCACCACGCGACCTTCTCGGCAGGTCCGTACGCCATCAGCCCGATGAGAGTGAGCGCGTACTTGAGCAGCGCCGGGACCGGCGCCTCGTCAGGGCTTATCCCCGCCCGGTAGGCCATCCCTACCTGCTCCTCTTCGCCTTCGGGCCAAGGCCCGAAGTCACGCAACGCCGTTCGCTTCAGGCGCTCGCCTGCTTCGGCTTCTCCGGGGAGAGAGTTCATCACGACGAAATCGTTCGAACCGCTCTGCGCGCTACAGCTCAGGGATGCTGCTGACGTCGAGGGCGGTCCGCGAGGGGCGGCATCGTGGTGGTCGCGCGGCAGCCGCTCGTGGTTGGTCGTCGAACTGGCGCTGGTCAGGCCGACGTTGCCGTCGCAGGCACGGTGTCGAGGGCCTTACCCAGGTGCCGGTAGATGGTGGGACGGGTGACGCCGAACTCGGCGGCGATCTGGGCGACGGTGTAGCGGCGCTTGCCATCGTCGCCACGCTCCTCGTACATCTGTCGAGCGAGCTGCACCTGACGGGCGCCGAGTTTCGGTTTCTGCCCGCCGGTGCGGCCGCGCGCGCGAGCCGCGGCCAGGCCGTCCATGGTGCGTTCGGACATCAGGGCGTGCTCGAACTCGGCGATCGAGCCGAGGATCTGGAAGAACATCCGCCCGACTGCGGTGGAGGTGTCGATGCCCTGGTCGAGCACCACCAGGTCCACACCCTTCGCCTGCAACTGCTTGGACAGCTCGATCAGATGCTCCAGTGACCGGCCGAGCCGGTCGAGCTTGGTCACCACGAGCTGGTCACCGGCCCGGTTGGCCGACAGCAGCGCCTTATCCAGCTCCGGCCGGCGCGCGAGCTTGCCCGAGGCCTTGTCGAGGAAGATCTCGTCGCACCCGGCCGCCGCGAGCGCGTCGCGCTGAGCCTCCGGGTGCTGGCCGCGGATGGACACCCGCCCGTATCCGATCCGCATGGTCCAGACCGTATCGCAAACCCCCGAGAACGTGACATTGGCGCGGACACGGCATGCTTTACAGATCTCTCCTGCGAAAACGCCGATCAACCACGAGCGTCTCGCGAACGATCGTTTCTGAGACACGCCTTGCGGTCGGACGGTCATGGTCTGGCTATGGGGCCGAGCGAATGTCGCGCCTCGGCGATCACGTTCGATCGGGGTGGCGTTGGACGGGGCCGGCGCGCATGTCTGGCGCTGGCGGTGTGGTGTGGGGGTGCACGCGGACAGGAATGTCGCGGCTGTGTGTGGAGCGTCGGTGCGCTTGAGTGGACTGCTGGGCGTAGTTGCGGAGCTGGCGGTAGGCGGCGATCACGGCCGCGAGCCGGTCGCGGTCCGGGTGTGGTGCGTCGGGGTGGCAGTCGCGGATCGCGCGCCGGTAGGCGGCGGTGATCTCGGCGGCGGTGGCGCCGGGGGACAGTCCGAGCACCGTGTGCGGGTCGGGCAGTGCCGGTGGGTGAGAGGTGTTCATGGCGCGGACCGAGGCGGACCGGGCGCAGCGGTGGTGAGCTGGCTGAGTTCGGTGTAGTAGGCGCGCGCGGCGGTGTGGGCGGTGTCGAGGGCGTGGCGCAGGGTGGCCAGTTCCCGGCAGGCGGAGGCCAGGTGGGCGGTGGCCGGTGCGCCGTCGACCTGGCGGAGCTGCTCGGGGCATTGGATGTGGTGACCGGTGTATTCGGTCAGCAGGGTGACTAGATCGGTCAGCTCGCCGGTGAGCTGGGTGAGCTGCCAGCCGGCGTCGCGCAGCTGACCCGGGCCCGGCGTCTGGGCCAGGTCGGCCGCGCGGACCGCGCGCCGCAGATCGCGTGCCGTCGTGGCCAGCGTGGTGGTGATGGTGGCCGGTTGGCGTCCGGTGGTGCTCATCGTTTCCGCTCTCCTCGTTTTGTGGTCCAGCCGGCCCGGGTCAGGGCCAGGGCTCGCGCTCCTCGAGTACCGGTGCGTCGCGGTGCTGGTCGGCAACGTCGGCCGGATCGGCGTCGAGCGAGTCCCCGATGCCCGACAGCGCCGGTTCGTTCTCGTCGGGCTCGGGGCGGGCGAGACGCTGCTGGTCGGCGACATCGTGGGTGGGGGCTTCGTCGAGCATGACCGGTTCTCCTTTCGGATTGATGAGGCTGGTCAGGCCGCCGCGGGGCCGGAGTGGCCGGCGGTTTGGTGCAGGCGGTCCCGAGCGCACCGCGGCAGCCGGTTCGGGTGCCGGTGGCGAAGACGACGCCGGCCCCGCCCGCGGCGGTCGAAGCCGCGCGAGGCGGGGCCGCGAAGGGGCCGAGCCGGGGTTCGGGCCGCTCAGGCGTTGATCTGCTTGGCCTCGCTCCCGCCGCTGATGGCGATCTTGCGCGGCTTGGCCTGCTCGGCGATCGGTACCCGCAGGGTCAGCACACCCGCGTCGTAGCGCGCGTCGATGTTGTCTGCGTCGAGGGTGTCGCCCAGGAACAGCTGGCGGGAGAACACCCCGCGAGGCCGTTCGGACACCTGCACCTCGGCGCCTTGGTCGTAGTCCGGGCTGCGTTCGGCCTTGACGGTGAGCACGTTGCGCTCCACGTCCAGGTCGATGGACTCCGGTGCGACACCCGGCAGGTCGAACTGCACCACGTATTCATTGCCGGACCGGTAGGCGTCCATCGGCATGACCGCCGGCCGCGACGTGGTGCCGTTGGCGCCGAAGAACTGCTGGGTCAGCCGGTCCAGCTCCCGGAACGGGTCAGTCCGCATCAACATGACCATCCGCCTCCTTTACTCCTTCCCTGGGCGTCACCGCTGGCGTGCGGGTGGCCGGCGGCGGTTTGTGTGCCTATACGGCTGGGTTGGTGTGCTCGTCGAACTCCGGCCGCCGCCACCGCCGGTGGCGGCGGCCGGAACCAGTTCGGTGGGTTGCATGTGCGATCGCTACGTCGTTTACCCCGGTGCCCGCCCTGGCTGCAGTCGCGCCGGCTCGGATGTCGCGAAAGTGCGCCGCTAGACGCGGGGCCGGGACCGCTGTCAGGGTCTCCTCGGCCGTCTGGCGAAGCAGGCATCCTCGCCGGCGAACGAACTGCGCGGTGGCGGGCTCCAGCGAGTGTGCGGGCATCACCTACCTTTCGAGATCACTCGCTGATTGCTGAGCGCACTGGTCAACGGAGGGGAACGCTGCCGATGACCGCCTCGCATCGCCGACACCACCCCGGCGACCGGCCGGTCGCCGGTGGCGGCCGCCCGGGGCGTGCGGCCGGGTTGCCGCGGGCCCGCGGATCCAGGCCGCGGCCGTGCCAGAGGTGGCGGAAAAACTCCGAAGTTGGCGGTGATGATCGCGTCGAACTCCGCGCGCAGCCAGGTCTCGTCGGCGCAGACCAGCTCAGCGAACCCGCTGGTCACCGCCCCGTGACGTGTGGTGTCCGGCATCGTCGATCACTCCCCGGCAACATCATCGTGTTCGACACCAGGTCATGTACCGCCTATCCATTTCTATAGCGCGCACTGCAAGTTGTGTCAAGCATTTGAACTAGATAATCTGGAGCGGCTGACGCGCTCCTGACAATCGGCGAAGGAGGTGAGCGTGGCTGGTCTGGGGAACCTCGACGACCAGGACTACCCGGCCTTCACCACCGGGCAGGCCGCGAAGATGCTGGGCGTGCAGGAAGCGTTTCTGCGCAGCCTGGACACTGCGGATCTGGTGCGGCCCCAGCGTTCGGACGGCGGACATCGTCGCTACTCCCGCCGCCAGCTCGTTCTCGTGGTCCGGCTGCGCGAGCAACTCGATGACGGCCACAACCTCGCCGCCGCTGCCCGCATTATCGGCCTGCAAGACCAGCTCGCGGACGCCGAAACCACGATCCACGACCTGCGCGCCCAGCTCGACGAGCGCTGACTCGACTCATCGCCGGTTATGCAGCAGCAGCCACGGGCAACGCTGTCCTTTCGTTCAAAACGGACTCGGCGTCGGCGAGCACCTCGTCGATCGCGCGGAGCTGGACCTGGGTCCGGCGGACGGCGTCCTCGGCCTCCGCACGCAGGGCCGCCGCCCGCTGGTGCGCCGTCATGACGAGGTCGTCGGCTTCCGTAGCCGTGGATCGGCGGCGCGGTCACGCCTTGATCAGCTGCTCGCTCATCTCCCAGAGGCGATGCGCGGAATTCGGGTCGATGGAATGCGGCACGACGTTCTGCGACTGGATCAGGTCGACACCCTGGGCGGTGGGATCCGCGGTGTCATCCAGCGGGGAGATGTCGTTGTCTCTCAGATAGATGCCGCCGATGTCGGCGAGCAGCGGGCTGGTCGCGGCGAACACGATGGTGGCGGCACCCTGCTCTGGCGTCTTCTTCCCGCTGTCCGGGTCGATGATCGGCCGGCCGGACTCGTCGACCAGCCCCATTGCCTGCTGCATGGCCCGCACTTGGTCGGCGGGCATGGAGCTGCCCAGGTTGGTGCCGACGATGACGCCCGGGTGCGCGGCGTAGCCCCGGATCCCGTCGGGGGCCCACCGGCGGTCCAGCTCGACGGCGAACAGCACGTTGGCGGTCTTCGATTGGGCGTAGGCGAGGTGGCCGTCATAGCCGGTGGCAAAATGCGGATCGTCCCAGCGGATGTCGGAGATGCGGGTCGCACCGGAGGTCGTGTTGACCACGCGGGCACCGTGCGCCGCGCGCAGCGCGGGCAGCAGGCCCAGGGTCAGCTGGAAGTGGCCGAGGTGGTTGGTCGCGAACTGGGCCTCGTAGCCGCGTGCATCCAGGACCAGTTCGGCGGGAGCCATGATGCCGGCGTTGTTGAGCAGAATGTGGAGCGGACGACCGGAGTTCAGGTAGCGGCTGGTGAAGGCGTCGATCGAGCCCGGGTTCAGCAGGTCCAGTTGACTGATCTCGACGCCCTCGATGCCGTCCAGCGCCGGCGCTGCGCGGTAAGGGTAGCGAGATCCGACGGTGACCGAGGCGCCGGCCTTGGCCAGCGCACGGGTGGCCTCCAGGCCGAGCCCGACGTGGCCGCCGGTGACGACGACGTTCTTGCCGAACAGGTCGATGTCCGCGAGGATCTCATCGACCGTCGAGGCCGCGGTGAAGCCGGATCCGAGGGGGCGCTGCTTGTGTGTCATGCCCCCAGTCTGTGCCTGAGGGGTTCGTACGCTGAATAATTGACGATTCGCATTTCTTGCGCGATAGTCCGAGCGTGGTCGGTGATCAGCTCTCCGAGGTGTTCGACCTCGTCGAAATCCGCGGTCTGGTGTCGGGCGGGTTCGCGGCACGGGGACCGTGGGTGGCGCGCGCCGCCATCGAGGACCCGCTCAAGCTCATCGCGATGGTGTACGGCAGGTCCCGGCTGAGCACCGACGGCGTCGACGGTGTTGACGGGCCGGTCGAGCTCGAGCCGGGCGACGTCGCCATCCTGAACAACCGGTCATGGCTTGATCAGGAGGGCGGCGCCGGCGACGGGCCGCGCCAGGAGATCACACCCGAGGAAAACTTCTCCCGGCTCGTAGGCGCCGACCGCGGCGCCGACGACGTAGTCATCGGGATCGCCGTCGACCTCAACCAGACCGGTCACGCGCTGCTGCAGCAGGCGCTCCCGACGGTGGGGCGCGTCCGGGCATCCGCTACGGCGGCGACCAACCTGCGCGGCAATCTCGACCGACTGTTCGACGAAGTGAGCGGGAACCGGATCGGCTCGGCATTCGCGATCCGGCAGTACGGTCAGCTCCTGCTGCTCGAGACACTGCGCGCCTACCTCGACCAAACCAACCTAACGCCAGGATGGCTACGGCTGCTCGCCGACGAACGGTTGCGTCCGGCGCTGCGGCTCATGCACACCGAACCCGGAAAGCCCTGGGGCCTGCGGGAATTGGCCCGCGCCGCGGCGATGTCGCGGACCTCTTTCGCTGAACGTTTCCGCAGCGTGGCGGGCCAACCGCCGGTGGCCTACCTCAACCACTGGCGGATGCTCCTGGCGCAGCGCGCTCTCCGCGACGAGCACGTACGCATCGGATCGCTGGCCGCCGAGTTGGGCTACGCGTCCGAGAGCGCATTCAGCACTGCCTTCAAACGGGAGGTGGGAGAATCACCGCTGCGTTACCGACACCGGGCGCGCGATGAGTCGCCGACCCGCGCCACCTCGGTATAAGCCTGTTGGTCACAGCACGCTCAACAACAGCACTCCGCGCCGAGCCATTGCTCGAGGTTGGGAGTGCCGGCGCGGGCAGTGCCGCGGCGGGTGGACACCGAGCTGTGCGCCTACCGGTAGGGCCGGCTGGAGTTCTCAGCGCTCGGCCCGGCCCGGCCCGAAGCCACGCAGCGCGCATCGCCGTGGTCTACGTAGCGTTTTCGACCTGCTCGGCGCCCGCGGCCGCGACCTGCGACTATGGCCGCTCTCGCGCCGGCGCGAGCGACTCGCCGCAGCGGTCGGCGCGGGCAACGCCGGCGTGCAGCTGATGATCTCGACCCTCGACCCCGGCCAGGGACGGGAGTGGATGATCGGCCGATGGTCGCCGGCCCGGTTGGCCAACAGCAGCGTCTTGTCCAGCTCGGGCCGACGTGTGAGTTTGCCGGAGGCCTTGTCGAGGAGATGTCGTCGCAGCCGGCCGCAGCGAGCGCGTCGCGCTTGACCTCGGGGTGCTGGTCGCGCGTGGACACCCGCTCTGACACACGTGGGTGCGAACCAGCTTCCGACCGAGCACGCAGCCCACAACCCCGAACCGGCCGCAACTCGCTAAGCGATGCTCCTATGCGTCAGGCAGCTTGACGAGTCACCCCTACAAAGCATTCGCGTGTACATACATTCACCGAATCAATCGGGGCACTGTCAGATGTGGCGGGGATGTGAAGAACGCCCCGACCAGCGGTCGGGGCGTTCGATACCCGAGGGCTCAGCTATTGAACTGGCCCTCGACTGAAGCGTTAGCCGAATTGAAGCTGCCCGCCGCCTCCTCAGTCGCAATCACTACCTGCTGCGCCTTCTCAGCTGCCTGCTGAGCCGCCTCCTGCTGCCGCCGCTGCTGCTCGGCTGCCTGTTCCTGTTCTGGTGTCATTGTTCCTCCCCTTATTGTTTCCATTAGGCGCTGTGAGCATATTTGACGATGCCTCTGTTCGCGCGAAGATATGTCCATAATGGCCGATTTGCTCCGAAGCTCCGGCCCGAACAACCTCTACTTTTTGCACTTTCGCGAGGAACGAGATCAGACGCTGAACTCTTTTCGGTCGATCTCCGTTTAAGGCCGCGATCGCCAAGAACCGCGTCGCACCAGCAGCGTGCCGGTCGCACCCGACAACGAACCGGCCTACTTCGAGAAGTTCACCCGCAGGTGATCACCGGACCGCGCCGGGTTCCCCGCCCGTGGCCCGGTTCGCTGCGGTGTGGTGGCGCGCCCAGCCGGGAGTCGGGCCGGTACAGCCCTGGACACATGCCCGGTGGGGCGCGGTGACCGTGGTGCGGGGCGGGAGCCGGAACGGGCCGAGATACCGCAGGCCGCAACGGGTGCAGTGCGCGTAGTACAGCAGGGCCAGTGGCCCGGGGGTGTCGGCGGCGTGCACGGGTTCGGTGCTGCCGTCGTCGCGGGTGACCGCGAGCGCGGGCCACGCCGGGTTGCAGGCACATCCGGCGGAGATGGTGGCCACAGTGGAGTCAGCGTCGGTCACGGTGCTCACTACCCGGTCTCGTCGGTGCGGAAGCGCGGCTGCCGACCGATCCGGCGGGCGACCGCGGCGACCTCGTCGACGGTGTAGGAACTGCGAGTGCCCGAGATCGACATCCCGGTCGCCTCGGCCATCTGCTTGAGCTGATAGGGATGCGGCTTGATGAACTCCCGTCCGTAAGCGACCAGCGTCCGCATCCGCTCTTCCGCCGCCCGCATCTCCCGGCGCGCGGCGAAGATCTCGGACAGCAGCGGGTCCCAGTCGTCCTTCTCGTGCTCTTCGCGCATCCGCAGATCCCGCTCGTCGGCGTCTCGTTCCCGGGAGACCTCGTCGCACCAGTCGGCGAAGATGTCCTCGTCCCCTTCGGCTTCACTGCCGACCGGTACGCACTTGTCTTGAGCGAAGGGCTCGGACGCCTGGTGAAGGCTTTCAGCGCCGCCCGCAAGCTTGAGACTTTCGAAGGCGTCAAGTCACCGCGCACCACCGCGGGGCCAACTGGGATCCGCGGGCCGTTTACCCCGGCGCCGCCGGGCATGATCGTGGTCTTCTCCGACGGCACCACCCGCGAGCCGGTGCGCTACTTCGACGTTCTCGGCCGGCCCGTGCTGATCGATCTCGATTCGAAGTCCCGCGCGCTGTACCTGGCACAGGAGGACGAAGGCATCGTGCGCATCGAAGGGCCAGAGGGCTCATCGGTGGGCTGACGGCCGTGTCCTGACCTCTCGCAACCCTGGATTGAGGACGCTGCAGCATCCTCAATCCAGGGTTGCGCGGGACGTCGTCGCGGGCCAGGCTCGAGCGGCTTCCACACCGCTCGGCACGGTCATATCCACCAGGTTGGTGTGCCCGCTCCGGGCTCGCCGTCGGCGGGAGGGGCCGGTGACCACGTGTGAGGGTTGTCGAGCTCGCATTCAGTGATCAGGTAGAGCATCGCGGGGCCGTGCCATGCACCCCGAGTCGCGGCAGGCATGGGGTCAGGATGAACGACATGCCGCGTGACGACGGCGCACGCACCTTCCCCGAGGCTCCCGGGCCCGCGTCGACGTGGTTACGTCCTCCAGCGCCGCACGTCGCTCTCCTCTGCACGGACGAGGTCAGCTCGAACTCGGCCAGCACGGCGCGGTTGTGCCGCTGCAGCGGCGTGAGCGTGGCGGGATCGGGCGGTCCGACCGACGCGCGTCGGTCGTTCGACGCGGTGGAAGAGAAGTACCAGGCCGGCCAGCGTGAGGGCGAACAGCGGTAGCCAGAGCAGCCTGTGACAGGCCCAATCCCCGCTGGGGGCGTCGAGCAGGCCGTGCGGCCGGGCGGCGACCAAGCCAGCGAAGGTGACCAGCAGCAGCGCGGACTGATGCCAGCAGTAGAGGGTCATCGTGACCCGGTTGAGCGCCGCAATCGGAGCCCAACCGGCCGGCCGTCGCAGCGCGCGCCAGCCGCGGACGCAGCAGCAAAAAAGCCCCAAGTTGCGCGGCCGTCAATGCCAACGCGAACAGCGAGGGCGGGGCGAGGTTTGACCAGCGGTCACCTGGGGCGCCGACCGCGTTCGCCGGATAGCCGGCGAACAAGACCAGCACGGCGCCGCCGGCCACGCCGAGCGGCAGCAACACCGCACCGGCCTTGCCGGTCAGCCGTCCCTCGGCCAGCGCGATTCCCAGCAGATGGGGCACCGCCCAGCTCACCGGTACGGTCAGTAGCGCCAACCAGGCGGGCAGTCCGCGGACGTGACACCCGTGGATGCCGGTCCAGACCTGGCCAGACCGTCGCTCAGCGACATGTCGTCCGAGCAGCGCACCGGCACGGCGTCGCCGAAGTACTCGTGCGTGAGCTCGTGCGTCATGGTCGACGCTGTCTGGGGTACGCGAGGGCCGCGGCACTGTAGGTCGGGATGGCCGCGGTGTCCGGGCGAGGCCGGCGCCGTATGCGAGGCTTGCGCGCCAGCGCTATACCGGACGGATCCGCATGGTGGGCGACGAGCCACACGCTCCGTATAATAGTCCCCCGCTTTCCAGGGAACTCCTATTGGGCAAGGCGACCTCCGCTGACGTGATGCTCAAAGGCGTCGAAGCGATTGAGGCGACTTGGCACTTAGTACTGCAACGACACTTCGTTATGAATCGACCGGCGTGTCGGTTAGGCTCGGGTTCGACGGTCGTGTAGTTGATCTTGTGTGCTGGAGATGGTGACGGACTGGTCGGCGCGTTTCGCTGCGTTCGCGGGGCGGTTCGCGGAGCGGTTTTCGCGGGTGGAGCCGCGGCGGCAAATGGTTTCCTACCTGCGGGGGCTGCTGGCGGAAGCCGAGCGCAAGAACGGCTGGACCCTGGCAGAGATGGCCGGTGAGACGGGTCCGCAGGGCATGCAGCGGCTGCTGAACTTCTACGCCTGGGACGCCGAGGGCATGCGTGATGATGTGCGCACTGCGGTGGTCGACGTGCTCGGGGACGCCGAACGTGGCGTGTTGATCGCCGACGAGACCGGATTCGTGAAGAAGGGCACGAAATCCGCCGGCGTGGCGCGCCAGTATTCGGGCACGGCTGGGCGGATCGAGAATTCGCAGATCGGCGTGTTCTTGGCGTACGCCTCGGATCGGGGGCGGGCTTTGATCGATCGCGAGTTGTACCTGCCGAAAGAGTGGATCGCGGATCGGGGAAGGTGCGCTGCAGCCGGTATTCCCGACGACGTCGGATTCGCGACCAAGCCCGAACTGGCACAACTGATGGTGGAACGCGCGCTCGCCGCGAGAATCCCGTTTGCATGGTTCACCGCCGATGAAGCCTATGGGCAGGTCGGGCGGCTACGGCTCTGGCTGGAAGAACACGACATCGCGCATGTGCTCGCAGTGCCCAAGTCCCAGATGGTGATTTCCATGGATCTGCGGCAGCGGCGTGTCCACGCCGTCATCGCGGACGTCGACCCGGCCACCTGGCAACGTCTGTCCTGCGGCGATGGCGCCCACGGGCAACGGATCTACGATTGGGCCGCCGTCGACATCCGCCCCCTGCGCCGACCAGAAGTCGGCCACTGGCTGCTGGCCCGCCGCTCAGTCAGCGACCCCACCGAGATCGCCTACTACATTTGCTTCGGCCCCGCCGCAACCGACCTCCAAGAACTGGTGCGCGTCGCCGGAACCCGCTGGGCAATCGAAGAAAGTTTTCAAACCGCGAAGAACGAAACAGGGCTCGACCACTACCAGGTCCGCCGATACCAAGCATGGTATCGGCACATCACCCTCTCCATGGCGGCGGCGGCATTCCTCGTCATCACCCGAGACGCCGCGAAAAAAGGGGATCCGCACCCGGTCTGATACCGCTCACGTCCAACGAAATCCGCAAACTGCTCAACCGCGTCACCGCACCGATCCGCCACACAATCCAGCATGCGATGCACTGGTCACGATGGCGACGCTCCAGCCAAGCCCGAGCACGTACTAGCCACTACCGACGACGCGGCCATCACGAAGTGTCGTTGCAGTATTAGACAATGTCTCAGTAGGTGAGTTTCTTGTAGCAGGTGAGGGTGGCAGTGAGGGTGAGGAAGGCGCAGAAGTGGTTGGCGTGGCGGTCGTATCGGGTGGTGAGGCGGTGGTAGTCGAACAGCCAGGCGATGGATCGTTCGATGACCCAGCGATGTTTGCCGAGCTTCTTGCTCGACTCGATGCCCTTGCGGGCGATGCGGACCTCGATGCCGCGGTCGCGAACCCACTTCCGCAAGTCAGCCTGGTCGTAGGCCTTGTCGGCGTGTAGTTTCCCCGGTTTGCGCCGGCGGGGGCCACGTCGGGATTTGATCGCGGGAATGGCCATGAGCAGCGGTTTGAGGGCATAGGAGTCGTTGGTATTGGCCGCGGACACCGCTACCGACAGGGGCAGCCCGGCACAGTCGGACAGGACATGGATCTTCGAGCCGCTCTTGCCACGATCGACCGGGTTGGGGCCGGTCATGGGTCCCCTTTTTTGGCTCGAACGGAGGCTCCGTCGCAGACCGCCCGAGACCAGTCGATCATGCCCTGACCGCCGAGTTCGTCGAGGACCGCGCGATGCAGCCGAGGCCACAGACCGGCCTTGGTCCATTCGGTGAACCGACGATGCGCGGTCGGCACGGTGATCCCGAACGACGGCGGCAGATACCGCCACGCGCACCCGCTGGCCAACACGAACACGATCGCCGTGAACACCGCCCGGTCATCCACCCGCACTGGTCCACCACCCTGCGGACGAACCCCGTGCTCCGGAATCAGCGGCTCCGCCAGCGCCCACAACTCATCCGGCACCAGCCGCCGAGACAGATCATCCACAACCCAAGATCATCCACCACGACCAGCCAAACCCCTACTGAGACACGCTCTTAGTGTCGTTGATTGTTTCACGCTTGGGTTGAATTTTCCCCAAGGTGCGGCACTGGGATTTCATGTCGCCGGGTGTTGTCTTCACGTTAGTTGACACGTGTTTCGTGCGACTCGGATAGTCGAGTGTTCACTGGAGACGGTGGTGGTTGCTGAGTGGGTGAGCACTGCTTGTCGGGTCACGTTGTGGACGGCCCATGGTTGTGCCGATCTCGGTTTGAGAGTAGCGAGGATTGACTCGGCGACTGCGTTGTCGAAACGCGGCTCGGCGCAGAGATGGCTGGTCGCTCTCGGGATCGGAAGACGGAAGTGCCGCGTTCGTGCCCTTTGGGCCCTGTTCCGTCAGGGTCAACTGATTGTACACAATTAAGTTGTACCATTCAGAAGTAAGTAAGAAGTCCGAATTCCGAGGAGTCAGAGATGCGCACACGTACCCGCCTCACGAAGATCGTCGCCGCGACGATGGCGCTGGCCGCGGCCGCGGTGTTCGCCGCCGTGCCGTCGTCGGCGGCGTCGCAGGGGCAGGGGACGCCGCAGCACGGAAGCCACAAGGTGAAGCCGACGATCGTGCTGGTGCACGGGGCGTTCGCCGACGCGTCGAGCTGGAACGGTGCGGTCGAGCGGCTCGAGCGGCTCGGTTACCCCGTGATCGCGGCCGCCAACCCGCTGCGCGGTGTCGCGTCCGACGGGGCCTACATCAAGGCGCTGGTGGACAGCGTCGACGGCCCGGTCGTGCTGGTCGGGCACTCCTACGGCGGCTCGGTGATCAGTGCCGCTGCGCTGAACGACCCCAAGGTGCAGGCGCTCGTCTACATCGCGGCCTTCCTTCCCGACCAGGGCGAGTCCGCGGCTGAGCTGTCCGCGAAGTTCCCGGGCAGCACGCTGGGTGACACACTCCAGCAGGTCGCCCTTCCTGGTGGCGAGACCGACCTCTACGTGAAGCAGGACCTGTTCCCGAAGCAGTTCGCAGCCGACGTCCCGTCGGCGCAGGCGCGCCTGATGGCCGTCGAGCAGCGGCCGATCGCCGCGGCGGGCCTGAACGACGCCTCGGGCCCGGGCGCGTGGAAGAACATCCCCTCGTGGAGCCTGATCCCGACCGGTGATAAGAACATCCCGCCGGCGGCGCAGGAGTGGATGGCCAAGCGCGCCCACGCGCACACGGTCGTCGTCCCGGAAGCCTCGCACGCCGTGTTGGTCTCGCGGCCCGACAAGGTCACCGACATCATCCTCAGCGCGGTCAACGCAACCACCAAGTAACGCACTCAACGAGTGGAAAGCCCCGGCACCGGCCGGGGCTTTTGGGGTGTGTCAAGTGGGGTGTACCAAGGATCTTGGACAGGGCCTCCTGTCTGAGAGGATGGGTGTATGCCCGAGCAGCGTCGGAGATTCAGCGCTCAGTTCAAGGCCGAGGCTGTGCAGATGGTGATCGAGACCGGTAAACCTGTCGCTGAGGTCGCCCGGGATCTCGAGATCAACGCCGGCACACCGGCCAGCTGGGTCAATGCGTGGCGGCGCGAGAACCCTGGACCTGCGCGACCGGTGAGCCCGTCCGAGCATGCCCGGGTCGCGGAGATGGAAGACGAGATCCGCCGGCTGCGGATGGAAAACGAGTTCCTGAAAAAAGCCGCGGCCTTCTTCGCGCGGACCTCGCAGTAGCCGAGCGCTGCGCGGTCATCGATGCGGAGAAGGCCCACTATCCGATCACCTGGATGTGCCGGTTACTACGGGTGCCCGGTCGTCGTTTTACGCTTGGAGGCACCGGGTTTCCACCGAGACAGCCACCCAAGCCCGGCGCCGCCTACTCAGGGAGCATGTGTCCCGGGTGTTCACCGAGGGACGCGGTGCCTACGGCCGCCGACGGGTCACGGCCCAGCTCAACCGCGAAGGCCACCCGTGCAGCGTCGGGCTGGTGGCCGATCTCATGCGCGAACTCGGGCTGGCCGGCTGCCAGCGCCGGGCATACAAACGCACCACCCTGCCCGGGGAACAACCCGTGCACAGTCCCGATCTGATCGGCCGTGAGTTCACCGCGGACATGCCTGGTCAACGGCTGGTCGGCGACATCACCTACGTGAGAACCAGTGAGGGCTGGCTGTATCTCGCGACCGTGATCGATCCGGCCACCCGGATGGTCGTCGGCTGGCAGCTGGCTGATCGCATGCGGACATCGTTGATCACCGACGCCCTGGGCATGGCGATCACCCACGGCCATGTCAGCCCGGGCGCAGTGTTCCACTCCGACCGCGGAACGCAGTACCCTCGGCCGAGTTTTTCCGATTCTGCAAGGACAATCAGGTTCGAACCGGTGTCGGGCGAACCGGGGTGTGTTGGGACAACGCGGCCTGACCGAGTCGTTCTTCGCATCGCTGAAAACCGAGATGTATCACCGCGAAATGTTCCCGACCTGGGGCCGTGCGCGGTTCGCTGTCGCCGACTACATCGAAGTGTTTTACAACCGGAAACGACTCCACAGCGGCCTCGGCTACCACACCCCGGTCGAGGCCTACCGTGATCACCTCACCGCGAGCGCGGCCTGAGGCAACCCACCGAGGACCGTCCAAGAACCTTGTGGCATGGATTGCGCGGTACGGACAGATGAAGTAGCTCGCAGCTGAGGACTGAGGCGTAGCGAGCACGAGACTGGCCAAAGTGATGGTCACCGCACACGAGACAGCCGTCGTTCGACTCGGCATGTGGGTTTTCTCCGTGATCCGTCCGCGCCTGCTGTGGGGCCGGCGTGTTTCCGCCGTGTCGGCCAGGCCGACAGCTTGTCGGTCAGGCGGTGATCCGGGGTTTCGCCGGTGCCAGCTTGCGCATCGAGATCGCCAGGACCAGGACAACCAGGATGAACGCGCCGACGTAGAGCGAAACCCCGCGCCTGCCATCAGCGCTGTAGGCCAGTCCTCCGATCGAACCTCCGACGCTGGAGCCCAGGTAGTAGCAGAACAGGTAGACCGCCGGGCCCTGCACGCCGAGCGTCGCGGCTCGAGGGCCGACCCAGCCGCTGGCGACCGAGTGCGCCGCGAAGAAGCCGACGGTGGTGACGACGAGCCCCACCACGACGACGGCGAGGTTGTCCGCCAGCATCAGCGCGATCCCGACCAGTGTGATCGCCGCGGCGACGGGCAGCATCCGGGGCCGCCCGAGCGTGTCGACGAGCCGGCCGGCGACGGTGGAGGCCGCCGAACCCGCCAGGTAGACCACGAAGATCAGCCCGACGACGACCTGGGACAGCGAGAAGGGTGGGGTCAGCAGGCGGAAACCCAGGTAGTTGTAGATGGTCACGAAGCAGCCCATCAGCAAGAAGCCAACCGCGAACAGCCTTACCAGCCCGGAATCCGTGAACGACCGGCCGATCGCCGCCGCCAGGTGCCGCACGCGCGGCGGGCTGGGCTCGAAGAAGGCCGAGGGCATCACGCTCACCCGGAACAACACCGCGCAGCCGAGCGCGACGACCCCGACGCTCCCGAGCGCCCATCGCCAGTCCGACACGTCGAGCACCAGGCTGGCGATGACCCGCCCGGCCAGCCCGCCGATGCCGTTGCCCGCGATGTACAGCCCCATCGCCGTACCCAGCGAACGACGGTCGATCTCCTCGGACAGGTACGACATCGCGGTCGCCTGCAGCCCGGCGAGCGCGAGACCCTGCAACGCCCGCAGCACGAGCAGCACCGTGAAGTTCGGGCTGAACGCCTGCGCGACCCCGAGCGCTGCCGCGGTGAACAGCGAAGTCGTCATCACGGGAGTCCGTCCGACGACACCCGACAGCGCGGTCAAGGGGATCACGCCCACGGCGAGCCCGGCGGTGCCGAAGGACACGGCGAGGCTGGCTTCGGCCGGGCTGAGCCGGAACTCGGTGCTCAGCGCAGGGAGCAGCGCCTGGACGCAGTAGAGCGTGGTGAAGGTCGCCAGCCCGGAGGCGAACAGCGCGAGGGTGATGCGCCGGAAGCCGGGCGTGCCGCGGAGGTGTCGCAGGATCTCGGTCTGCGTCTCTGTCACGTGGGACGACGGTAGGCAGGGGCGTATTATTCGTCCAATGCGAGATACTGGCTTGACTCATCCGCGAGTGGATTGAACTGATGGACGATCAGCTGACCGCGAGAATCACCGAACTGGCTCCCCGCGTCGCGCTTCTGGAAGCACTCGCCGAGGAGAGCAACCTCACGCGCGCGGCGGCGCTCGCCGGGATTCCGCAGCCGACGGCGAGCCGGTGGCTGACCGAACTGTCCGACCAGCTGGGCATCCCCGTCTTCAGCCGCGCCGGCCGCGGCATCAGGCTCACCCGCGCCGGCCGGCTCCTCGCCGAATCCGGGCGCAGCGCCGCCGCCGAACTCCGGCTCGGTTACCGGGCCGCGCTGGCCGAAGCCTCGCCTGGAAGCGGCCACGTCTCCGTGGCGTTCCTGCACACCATGGGCGGCGTCCGCGTTCCGGAACTGCTGGCCGGCTTCCGGTCCGCACATCCCGGCGTCCGGTTCACCCTCATTCAGGGCTCGGGCGAGGAGATCCTGCAACACCTGCACACCGGCGAAGCCGACCTGGTGCTCACCTCACCCCTGCCCACCGACGACCACGCCCTGGAATCCCGTGCCCTCACGGAACAGCCACTCGTGGCGGTCGTCCCGGCCGGGCACCCGCTCGCCTCTCGTGCCCGCGTGCGCCTGGCCGACCTCGCCCGGTTCGAATTCGTCGCCCTCAAACCCGGCTTCGGCCTCCGCCGCATCGTCGACGGCCTCCTCGCCTCCGCCGGATGCGCCCCGAAGATCTCGTTCGAAGGTGAAGAAGCCGACACCCTGCGCGGCATGGTCGCCGCCCGGCTCGGTGTAGCCGTCCTCCCGGAATCGGAACCCTTGCCCAACCCGGGCACAGTGGAGATCCCGCTGAATCCACCCGCGTATCGCGAGATCGGCCTGGTCTGGGCGGCGGGCCAGCCACTCCTGCCGGCGGTGCGGGTGTTCCGCGATTACGTCACCGCCCGAACCCACCCGGACTGAGTCCAGTTTCGTCTGCGGCAGACGCGATCGGGCTCGTATGTGCGATGCGTGGTGTTCATCGGCGAACGGATGTTCAGGCGGCGCTCGACGAAGTCGAAGCCTGTACGTCGGCGAGCGAGATCGGCAGAAGCCGCACCTTGACAAGGTCGCCCTGGGGCGAAGCACCTGGACTGGTCGGACGCCCCTCGTGTGTTCCCGGACGCGAACAACACGCTGCGCGTGCTGCGATACCTGTGCGACCTCTACAGGAAACCTTGCCGGCCGCCGGGCCGGCCACCGCGCGCCCGGCAGCCGACGAGCTCGCCGACCGCCGGTCGGGCGCCCCAAGTCTCACCCGGCCCGGACGTCGCCGGCGGATGCCCCGACGCCGAGGTGATTCCGTGACGCGCGCAGCGTCGCCGCATCGCCCGCTGCGTTCGCTTGCCGCCTGAACAGCCGACCGTGGCCGCGTCCGCTGCCCGAGCGTGAGCAGCTCGACCTGTGGGCCGCCACCGTCTGCCGCGAAGTCACCGAGATCAGGAGGTTCCCATGGCTGTAGGGCCTGAAATGAGTGCCTCGTCCCTGGCGACCATGCGGCGGCACGACTCCGCGAAGCTCGACCGCGTCACCAAGTCGGCCGAGTCGGACAGGATCTACCGCATTCTGCGGTACCGCGTGGCCGCGCTGAGAGCGGCGTCGCAGGACGAGGTTGCTGAGCAGCCGAGCGCGCGGGAGCCCGAGGTGTTGACGGTCGTCGCCGAGGGCCTGGCTGAACCTGCGATCGCACATGCCCCGTGCACCTTCACCGAGAAGGCCAGGACGCACGTCACCGATATTCTCTGCTCGTACGACCGCGCGAACGAGTTCCACCTCGCACATAAGCGCGCGCTCCTCGACGGTGCCCAGTGACGGCCGCCACGGTCTCTGGCAAGAGATCCAACGCCCGCACTCGCCCAGGAACTACCCACCCACGCCGCTACTGCGAGGCAGATCCGGTGAACCATGCCGAAGCTCCGGCCACCGCCATGCCATCCGCAGAAGCAGTCCGTTCACAGGAGACCCCGTGGCGCCCCAACAGACCCCATCGGCCCAGTTGACCATTTCGCGTCGCGAAGCCGTGCTCATCGTCCTCGTGCTCGCAGTCGTGCTCGTCGCCGGCACCTCCGGCCCCGCAGACGCGTTCCTGCTCGTCGTCGCCGCCCTGTTTCTGTCCACGATCAGGCTTGCGGATCAACAATGAAGCCGCGTTCCAGGACGTTCGGTCCTCGGTGGTGAACCGGGTCGAACACGGGGTGATTCCATTCCCGCGCACGCCGGGCACCAAATTCGTGGTTCGAGTACCGGGGCATACTCATGTTCGCCCCGGAGCAGACAAGGACAAGCCACTGTGGACTACCGCAAGCTGTTCACCGAGATCCACCGGCGCCCGAACATGTACGGCCTGGACGGCAGCTACCACGACTACTGCACGTACCTGCTGGGCGTCGACGCCGGCAACGACGGACAGTTGCTCACCGGGTTCACGGAGTTGCTCGTGCCGCGGGTCGGCGGCGGCAACAACCTGAGCTGGGTCTCATTGGTGCTGCACCTCGCCTTCCCCGACCGCACCTCGGGCTGGCGCGACGAGGCCGCCCGCGAGGGCAAGCAGGTCGCGGTGGATCTGCTCTTCTCCTTGCTGAACGAGTTCTTCGACAAGCGCGACGCCCACGGCGGGACCGCTGCCATCTTCGATGACTACCTGACCTGGTTGAAAGCTCAATCCTGGCATCGCCCGTGATGGTGGCGGCGCAGTTCAGGGGAGAGCTCAGGTGACACGACGCGGGGCGAGCCGGGAACATTCTGTACGACGGCAGCTGGCCGGTACTCGGCCGGCTTCCTGCCTGGGACAGGGACGATTGGCGCATGCCGGCCTTCGTGCACAAGGATTCCCTTGCCGGCCGGTACAGTCTCCTCGAGTTTCCCGGAGACGACCCGGGCGAGCGGCCGACGCGGCGCACGATCACCGCGGCCGAGGCTCAGGGGTTGCCCGAGTCGGGCAGTGCGGGTTCGGGGTTCGTGGAGCAGGTCCTCGCGAACCTGCTGTCTTGAGCCGAAACGAGGAGCTCGAATGACGCGGCGTGGAGCGACGCAGAAATACCGCGAAGGGGACTGGTTCACGGTTCCTCTCGAGGGTGGCCCGTTTGCCCTCGGGCTCATCGCGCGCAGCACCAAGAAGTCGCACTCCATCTTTTTCGGATACTTCTTCGGTCCGGCTCGAGCGTCGATTCCCTCGCTGTGGGACGTGGCCGACCTGTGGCCGGCCGATGCAGTGTGGGTCGGGATGTTCGGCGACGTCGGACTCCACGACGGGACCTGGCGAGTGCTCGGCCGGACGCCCGGATGGGATCGTGACACGTGGAAGATGCCGGCTTTCGTCCACAAGGATGCGCTCGTCCCCGGACGTTGGGTGCTTCGCGAGTATCCGAACGAGGACCCGGGTGCCCGTCCGGTCGGACGGCGGATCGGCGAAGCTGAAGCAGTGGGGCTTCCCCAGGACGGTCTTGCCAACGCGGCGCTCGTCGAGCTTCGGCTGACGCGGCTGCTGACCGAGGCCTAGTGGCGGAGGGCTGCGCCGACCGCGGAGTCCGCACCGACCGCGAACGCCGGGCGCCAGGAGCCGCCCGGCGATCGTGGGCGCCCGTCCTGGTCAGGGCCGGGCTGACAGTGAGGTCAGCGAGTACCCGGCGATCTCCTTGTACCTGCTGAGGATTGCCTCCAGTTGCTGGGGGTCGACGACGTCCTCGAGCCGGTCGAAGGGGCGGTCGCCGGTGCGTTCGTAGACCTCGCGCAGGATGGCGTCGGGTGGGGTGGTGCGGTTGGCGCGGACCACGGCGGCGGTGGCCGGGATGCGTTCGGCCTCGTAGGCGGACAGGGCGGAGACCACGTCGTCGGTCGCGGCGAGCTCGGTGGCCAGCTTGCGGGCGTCCAAAATGGACTGTCCGGCGCCGTTGGAGCCCCTGGGGACCATGGGGTGTGCCGCGTCGCCGAGGAGGGTGATGCGGCCGGTGCCCCACCGGGGCAGTGGTTCCTGGTCGACCATGGGGTATTCCAGGATCGTCGTGGACGAGGACAGGAGGGCCGGCACGTCCAGCCAGTCGAAGTGCCAATCGGCGAAGGCGGGCAGGAAGTCCTCGAGCCGTCCGGTGCGGTTCCAGTCGCGGTCGGCGTGCTGGGGCGTTTCGATCTCCACCACCCAGTTGACGAGCTGGCGGCCCTCGGCGTCGACGTGGTCGCGGATCGGGTAGACGACGAGCTTCCCGGTGGCGAGCCAGCCGGCGCGGATCATGCTGGCGCCGCCGAGGATCGCGGGCCACGGGGTGACCCCGCGCCACATGTTGTAACCCGAGTACACCGTGCCGCCGGCGTCCGGGTGCAGTTGCCGGCGGACGACGGAGTTCACGCCGTCGCAGCCCACGACGACCGCGCCGCGCACGCTGCCCTGCTCGAACTCCGCCGTGGCCCCGGTGGCGTCCTGCGAGACCGCCACGCAGCGCCGTCCGGTGAGCAGCCGGTCGGGGCCGAGCCGGTCGCGGACCGCGCGCACCAGGATGTCGTGCAGGTCGCCGCGGTGGATGGAGAACTGGGGCCACGCGTAGCCCGCGGTCCGGCCGGTCGGCTCGGTGTAGATGCGCTGGCCGAACCGGTTGAAGTAGAGCGAGCTCTCGGTTTCGATCGCGACGGCGGACAGCTCGTCCGCCAGACCGAGCCGGGTCAGTTCCCGGGTGGCGTGCGGCAGCAGGTTGATCCCGACACCGACGGCCGAGAGCTCGTCGACCGCTTCGTGGACCGTGCAGTCGACGCCGGCGGCGTGCAGTTCGAGGGCCAGGGTAAGGCCGCCGATGCCTCCACCGATGATGACGACTTCGGACATCAGTGCTCCATTTCTTCTCTGGGTGCCGCCGGGGCGACCCGGCGAGGTGCGTGATTTCGAACGAGCACAAAGGACGTACTGACCACGGCGAGCACGGCGGCCACCGCGACCGCGACGAACAGCACGGCGCTGCCGCCGAACGCGCTGAGCAACGCGCCGCCGATCGACGGGCCGAGGATGCCGCCGACCCGGCCGACGCCGAGCATCGCGCCCTCGCCGGTCGCACGGGCCTGAACCGGGTAGGTGGCCGCGCAGATGTTGTTGAGCAGGAACTGGCCACCGATGATGAACAACCCCGCGAACCCGATCGCGACGATGTTCAGCGCCGTCGAGCCGCCGGCGGCGACGACGAGCGTGGCCACCGCGCCCAGGCCGCACCAGAGCATCAGGCTGCGCCGGGCGCCGAGGTAGCGGTCGGCGACGAGGCCGCCGAGCAGGGCGCCCACAATGGACATCCCTTGCAGCACGGCGCCGAAGGCGTACCCGGTCGCGAAGGTCTCGCCGCGCGCGATCATCAGCTGCGGTGTCCAGGTGGACAGCCCGTAGACGCCGAAGAGCAGCAGGAAAGAAGACACCCACAGCGCCACCGTTCGCGTCCGGAAGCGGGGCGCGAGCACGAGCCGCCAGTCCCGGGGTTGCCGGTCGACGGACAGCCCGAGTTCGCGGTAGGACTGAGCACGCTCGGGTCGCAGCCGGGACAGCAAGCGCACCGCCTGTTCCTGTTTTCCCTTGGCCACCAGGAATTCCACGGATTCGGGGAACACGGCGAGGTAGATCACGCCCAGCACCGCGGCGGCACCGCCCACGTAGAACAGCGACTCCCAGTGGCCGCCCTCGGTGAGCGCGACGCCGAGGACCGCGGCCAGCACGCCGCCGAGGGCGAAGCCGGTGCCGCCGAGCACGGTGAGCCGGTTGTGCACCCGCTCGGGCAGGTATTCGTTCACGTACGCCGTGCCCAGCGGCAGCAGCACGCCCAGGCCCAGCCCGGTCACCGCGCGCAGCGTGACGAACGCCGGGAACGTCGTGCCGACGAGGCCGGTCAGCACGCTGAACACCCCGGCGATCAGCAGGCCGGCGATCAGGGTGGGACGGCGGCCGATCCGGTCGGCGACGACGCCGTGGACCAGCGAGCCGACGGCGAACCCGATCAACGCGGACGACACCAGGAAACCGGTTGCCCCGCCGGACAAATGCCAGGGTTTCACCACGAAGTGGATCATGTACGACGGGATGAAGGTGTCGTAACCGTCGAACAGGGTCGCCAGCGCGACGAGCAGGACCAGCAACCAGTGGAAGGGCCGGAGCGGAGCGGTCCGCAGTTCCGTGCGGATGTCGATGGTGGCGGCGGACAATACGACCTCCTCCTTGAGGGCTGTGCCTGGACTTTAAGTTCGCGCGCCCATCCACCGGAATCTGTGGGTTGTAGAATTCTGCTATGCGGGACGAGTCGGGGTACCTGGTTGAATCGGCCGACAACGTGCTTCGGCTGCTGGAACTGCTGGCCCAGCGCGGGCGGCTTCGCGTGAGCGAGGCGTCCGACGAGCTGGGTGTCGCCCGGTCCACCGCGCACCGGTTGCTGATCACGTTGCGGCACCGCGGGTTCGCGGTGCAGGACTCGCACAAGGTGTACCGGCCGGGGCCGGCGTTCGAGCGGATGGTGCGGCCCGGGCCGTCACCACTGGATCTGCGCGCGGCGCTACACATCCACCTGGCGGAGCTGAGCCAGGCACTCGGGGAGACCTGCCACCTGATGGTGCTGGAGGGCAACGGCACCCGGTTCCTCGACTGCGTGGAGAGCACGCAGATCCTCCGGGTCGGGGCCAGGACGGGGATGCTGCTGCCCGCCCACGTCACCTCGGGCGGCAAGGCGTTGCTGGCCGAGCTGTCGAAGGAGCAGTTCACCGCGTTGTACCCGCGGGACCTGCCCGCCCTGCCGGGCAGCGGCACCGTGAACCGGGCGGCCCTGTTGCAGCAGCTGACCGGGATCCGCCGCCGCGGGTACGCGACCAACTACGGCGAGAGCGACCGCGGCATCGTCGCGATCGGTGCCTGCGTGCGGGACGGCAGCGGCCGGGCGCTCGCGGCGTTCGCCGTCGCGTTGCCGAGCCCGCGGTGCCCGCGGTCCCGGATCCCGGAACTCGCCAAGGCCATCGAGGAACAATGCCGGCGGGCCTCGGCCGATCTGTGACGCGTCACCGGGCTCGGGCGCTGAGCGCCTCCCGGACGTCGCCGCAGGTCCGGAGCAGGTGCGCGGCCATCGCCTCGGAGCCCGCCGAGGCGAACCTCGCCGTGGGGACGGCGACCGCCAGTGCGACCGGCTGACCGTCGATGACCCCGATCGACGCGCCGATCGCCGTGACGCCGGGCTCGCTTTCGTCCTGGTTGAGTCCGAAGTGGTTGCGGCGGACCGCATCGAGCTCTCGGTGCAGTGCCGCGACGTCGTGAATCTTCTCGCCGGGCCAAGCGGGTAGCCCCGCCGTGTGCAACGCGGTGACCTCCGCCGGGTCGAGGTCGGCCAGCATCGCTTTGCCACCGGACGTGCGGTACGCCGGCATTCGCGAGCCGGTCCGCAAGCCCACCCGCAGCGGGTGGTGGCTCTCGATGCCGTCGACGAACCGGACTTCGGCCGCGGCGCGGACCATGAGGTGCACGGTCTCGCCGACGTCCGCGTGCAGGCGCTCGAGGTACGGCCGGACGCGGTCGGCCAGCGGCGGCGCCCAGCCGGGGGTGGCCAGGGCGAGCAGCTCCGGCCCGGGCCGGTACTGCCGCTTGTCGCCGCGCACCGCGAATCCGCGCTCGCACAGCGTCGACAGCAGCCGGTGCGCGCTCGACGGTGCCACACCCAGTTCCCGGCTCGCCTCGGTCACCGTGATGCGGCCGTGTTCGGACAGCAGGGTCAGCAGCGTCAGCGCCCGGTCCACCGCTTCGATTCGATACGGGCCGGAATTCCGCTCCACAGAAAAACCATACGTCGCCTTTGCGTTGTCCGGAAGGCTCTGCCTACGCTCCGGGAAGACCGCCGAACGCCAGAGGAGTGCGCATGTCCCCGGAGACGGAGCAGGTGATCGGCCGTGGCCCGGCCGCGAACGAGATGACCAGTGGGGACAGTCCGGAGCTGACGGAGCTGTACCGGGACTTCGAGTCCGAGCACCTCATTCCACTGTGGACGCAGATCGACGACCTCATGCCGATGCACCCGAAACCGAAGGCCGTGCCGCACGTGTGGCGGTGGTCGACGCTCTACCCCCTGGCGGAGCGCGCCGGGGAGCTGGTGCCGGTCGGGCGTGGCGGTGAGCGCCGCGCGATCGCGCTGGCCAATCCCGGCCTGCCGGGTCTCGCCTACGCGAGCCCGACGCTGTGGGCGGCGATCCAGTACCTCGGCCCGAAGGAGGTGGCGCCCGAGCACCGGCACTCCCAGAACGCGTTCCGCTTCGTCGTGGAGGGCGAGGGCGTGTGGACGGTCGTGGACGGTGACCCGGTGCGCATGTCCCGCGGTGATTTCCTGCTCACCCCCGGCTGGCGTTTTCACGGCCACCACAACGAAACCGACCAGCCGATGGCCTGGATCGACGGCCTGGACATCCCGTTCACCCACTACGCCGACGTCGGCTTCTTCGAGTTCGGCGCGGACCGGGTCACCGACGACGCGACCCCGAACTTCTCGCGCAGCGAGCGGTTGTGGGGGCACCCGGGCCTGCGTCCGCTTTCCGGACTGCAGGACACGGTGTCCTCGCCGATCGCCGCCTACCGCTGGGCGCACACCGACGCGGCGCTGACCGAGCAGCTCCTGCTCGAGGACGAAGGCCAGCCCGCGACCGTCGGGCCGGGCCACGCCGCGGTGCGCTACGTCAACCCGACCACCGGCGGCGACGTCATGCCGACGATCCGCGCCGAGTTCCACCGCTTGCGCGCGGGCGTCGAGACCCGGGCGCGGCGCGAGGTCGGGTCCAGTGTGTTCCAGGTGTTCGAGGGCCGCGGCGAGGTGGTCCTGGACGGCGTCGAGCACCGGCTGGACAAGGGCGACCTGTTCGTCGTGCCCTCCTGGGTGCCCTGGTCCCTGCGCGCCGAGAGCTCGTTCGACCTCTTCCGCTTCTCGGACGCTCCGATCATGGAACGCCTGCACTTCCACCGCACTCACGTCGAAGGAGAAGAGCGATGAGACTGGCGACGATCCGGATCGGCGGGACGACCGCCGCCGTACGGGTTGACGGCACGACGGCGATCGAGACCGGGTTCGCCGACGTCGGCGCCCTCCTGCAGGCGGGTGGTCTGGACCGGGCCGCCACCGCGGACGGTGCGCGGCACGACTTCGGCACCGCCGATCTCGCGCCGGTCGTGCCGCGGCCCGGCAAGATCGTCTGTGTGGGGCTGAACTACCGCAACCACATCCTCGAGATGGGCCGCGAGCTCCCCGAGTTCCCCACGTTGTTCGCCAAGTACCCCGAAGCTCTGGTCGGGCCCCGCGACGAGATCCTGCTGCCGCCGGAATCCGACCGGGTCGACTGGGAAGGTGAGCTCGCCGTCGTCATCGGCACGAGCGTGCGCCGGGCCTCGGCCGACGAAGCGGTGGCGGCCATCGCCGGCTACTCGGTGCTCAACGACGTCACCATGCGCGACTACCAGTACCGCACGGCCCAGTGGCTCCAGGGCAAGACGTGGGAGAACAGCACGCCACTCGGGCCGGTGCTCGTGACGCCCGACGAACTGCCCGCCGGCGCCCGGCTCGTCACGTCCGTCGACGGCGAACAGCTGCAGCAGACCCCGCTCGACGACCTCGTGTTCGACGCCGGGGAACTCGTGCGCTACATCTCCACGATCGTCACCTTGCAGCCGGGTGACGTCATCGCCACCGGCACACCCGGCGGCGTGGGGCACGCGCGCAAGCCCCAGCGTTACCTCGCACCGGGCCAGACGCTGACCACGCGCATCGACGGGATCGGTGAGCTGGTCAACGTCGCGGTGGCGGAAAAGGTGAGCGGCGGGCCGGATCGAGCCGCGGCCGGCGCATGAGCGTCACTTCCGAGGACGCGGCGCGCGCGGCTCTGCGGGAACGGCAGGGGCCCGGCGCCCGCTACGACTCGCCCCACGCGCCCGCCCACGAACTGCTCTGGGCCCGGCGCGGCACGGCGTACTTCGCGCGCAAGCTCGGTGAACTGTCCGACGCCGAGCTCGACGAGCCCAGCCTGCTGCCGGGCTGGTCCCGCCGGCACATCCTCGCCCACGTGGGCTACAACGCCCGGGCTCTGACGCGGCTGCTCACCTGGGCGCGGACCGGCGCCGAGACCCCGATGTACGCCTCGGCGGAGCAACGGCAGTCGGAGATCCACGCGGGGGCCACCCTGCCGGCCCGCGCGTTGCGGAGCCTGGTCGCCCACGCCGCCGCGCACCTCGACACCGAGTGGCGCGACCTGCCGGACACCTCCTGGGACGCGGAGGTCCGGACCGCGCTGGGCCGGCTGGTGCCGGTCCGGGAGACGGCGTGGATGCGCACCCGCGAGGTGTGGGTGCACGCCCTCGACCTGGCCAACGGTGCGACCACCCGGGAGTTCCCCGGCGATCTGCTCGACGAGCTGCTCGCCGATGTGCTGCGGGGATGGCGCCGGCGGCAGGAGCCGGTGCACCTGGTGCTCGCCCCCACGGGCCGGGCGCCGATCGTCCTGGGGGAGGGCGGCACGACCGTTTCGGGTGATCTGCCGGATCTCGTGCGCTGGGTGACCGGCCGCGGAACCGCCGGTGTGGTCACGGAAAGCGGCGAGTTGCCGGCGCTTCCGCGCTGGTTCTGACCCCTGCGGGGGAACGAGAGAAGACTCCGGCGCGGGTTCTGTGCCGGTCTACTGTGGACTTCGTGGGAATTTTTCCCCGTCGCGGCGGGTCACCTCCGAGGTGAATCGCGCCGTCCCGCACAGAAGAATTGTCCGACGGCAAGATTCCGGGACCGGACGGCTTCAGCCTACCGTCGTGCCCAAAAGGAGTGAGGCGTGTACAACGACTATCCCAAACCCCACGAGGACTTGCGCGAGCTGGTCGACCGGATCGACAAGCTCGGCCAGCTCGTCCGCGTCCCGGAGGCCGATCCGGACCTGGAGCTGGGCACGTTGATCGAGCTGGTCGCCCATCGCGGCGGCGAGGGCGCACCGGCACTGCTGTTCGAGAAGCTCGCCGGTGACGGCAAGGGGTTCCGCGTGCTCTCCGGCGCGACCAACTCCGCGCAGCGGCTGGCGTTGACGATGGGCTTTCCGCGGCCGGACCACCCGTTGGACGCGGTGAACTCCTACCGGGAACGGATGCAGACCCACCAGCCGATTCCGCCGTCCGAAGTGGACAGTGGTCCGGTGCTGGAGAACATCCTGCGCGAGGGCGAGATCGACCTGACCGCGATCCCGGCGCCGCGGCTGCACGAGCTGGACGGCGGGCGCTACCTCGGCACCGACGACCTGGTCATCATGCAGGATCCCGACGACGGCTGGGTCAACATCGGCACCTACCGGTCGATGGTCCAGGGCCCGGACCGGACCGGGTTGTGGATCTCGCCGGGCAAGCAGGGCCGGCAGATCCGGGAGAAGTACTTCGCCCAGGGCAAGCCGTGCCCGGTGCTGATCTCGTGCGGCCACGACCCGTTGCTGTTCCTCGCTTCCGGCAACGAGCTGCGCTGGGGACTGTCCGAATACGACTACGCGGGCGGGCACCGGGGCGCCCCGATCGAGGTGGTCCGTTCCGAACTGTACGGACTGCCGATGCCCGCCGCGGCGGAGTTCGTGATCGAAGGTGAGCTGCACCCCGGCGAGACGGCGCCCGAAGGGCCGTTCGGCGAGTTCACCGGCTACTACGCCGGCGGCCGCAGCGAGCAACCGGTGGTGCGAGTTCGCCGGGTCTACCACCGGGACAACCCGATCCTCACGGTCGCGTCGCCGATCCGCCCGCCGTCGAACTTCTCCTACAGCAAGTGCGTGATGAAGGCCGGCATGGTGTGGGACGAGATCGAGCGGGCGGGCCTGTCCGGGGTCCGGGGCGTGTGGTGTCACGAGGCCGGCGCGGCCCGGATGTTCACCGTCGTCTCGATCAAGCAGGCCTACGCGGGGCACGCGAAGCAAGCCGCGCTGCTGGCCGCCTCGTGCCAGTCCAGCTCGTACCTCGGCCGTTTCGTGGTCGTCGTCGACGACGACATCGACCCCACCAACACCTTCGACGTGCTGTGGGCCATGTCCACGCGCTGCGATCCGGCTCAGGACATCGACCTGATCCGCGGCACGTGGAGCGGCCCGCTCGATCCGCGCCTCGACCGCGCGACCACCACGAACTCGCGCGCGCTGATCACCGCGGTCCGTCCGTTCGGCCGCGAGTTCCCCGCCGTCGCGGAGGCCTCACCCGAGCTGCGCGACCGGGTCGCGGCCAAGTTCGCCGAGCTGCTCGACCGGCTCCCCACTTCCTGATCCTGGGACCGACGCTGAAAGGACAGCGGAGATGAGTTCCTCGACCTACGAAACCGACGGCGCCAGCGTGGTCGCCGTTCCGAAGTCAAGACCTGACGCGAAACTCGGCTTCGCGACGTTGTTCGCGGCCTGCCTGGCCGTGTGCGTCGCCGAGATCACCATCGCCATGCCGACCGTCCTCAACGGACTCTTCCAGAGCCGGCTGCACGCCGACGGCAGCGAGATCGCCTGGATCACCGACGCCTCCCTGCTCCCGGTCACCGCGCTCGCCCTCACGTTCGGCGTGCTGGGCGACAAGTTCGGCCGCAAACGGCTCCTGGTGCTGGGTGCCGTGGCGCTCATCGCCGGGCACCTCGTGACGGCCACCGCCGCCGGCACGGGCCAGCTGTGGACCGGCCGGGCGATCGCGGGGCTCGGCGCGGCCGCACTGTTCCCCACCTCGCTGGCCGTGGTCGCCATCGGGACCCGCACCGGCCACGAACGAGCGCGCGGTGTCACGCTGTGGGCGGCATCGCTGGCCGCGGGGGCCGCACTGGCCCCGGTGATCTCCGGGATCTCCGCCGACAACGGATCGTGGAAGTGGGCGTTCGTCGTCGTGATCGTGCTGTCCGCGCTGAGCGGCATCGTGAGTATGTTCGCGACGGACTCGCGGGCGCCCGAAGGCCGCTCGCTCGACTGGCCGGGCCAGATCACGATCGCGATCGGGTTGTTCGCGCTGCTGTACGCGGTCATCCAAGGCGGTACGGACGGCTGGGGCAGCACGGCCGTGGTGGTGGCGTTCGTGATCGCGGCGGTGTTCCTCGCGCTGTTCGTGGTCGTCGAACTGCGTTCGCCGGCCCCCTTGCTGCGGCTGGACGTGTTCCGCAACCGGGCGTTCACGGTGTCGGCTTTCGTGACCGTGGTCGGCATGTTCAGCTTCGTGGCCACGGCCTACAGCACCAGCATCCGGCTCGGTCCGGTCCAGCACCAGAGCCCGCTGCTCGCCGCGGCCGCGTTCGTGGTCCTCAACGGGGTGACGCTCGTGGTCGCCCCGCTGACCTCCCGGCTGATCGAGCACGTCAGCCCGCGCTGGATCCTCAGCGGCGGCTTGCTGCTGACCGGCGTCGGCGATCTCTGGGCCTCGACGGTGCCCATCACGGACCGGAGCCTGGGCTCGCTGGTGGGGCCCCTGCTGGCGGTGGGGCTGGGGTTCGCGCTGACGGTGACGTCGATCAGCGCGGTGGCGGTCAACACGGTGCCGGTGCGGCTCGCGGGCATGGCGAGCGGCGCGACCAGCCTGCTGCGGGACTTCGGGTTCACCCTGGGCCCGGCCGTGATCAGCGCGGTGGCGCTGAGCCGGGCGGCGGGGGACTTCACCACGTCGCTCGCGGCCAGTGCGCTGCCCGAGCATGCCAAAGCGGCCGCCGCGGCCGTGGCGAAGGCGGGAGGTCCGCTGGCGGTGAATTCGGCCCCGCCGGCCGCGCCCCAAGCCGCGGCGGTCCGGCTGGCCGTGGATGCTCTCGGGCACGGCTACTCGCTCGGCTACCTCATCAGCGGTATCGCGGCCGTCGTCGCCGCGCTGCTCGCCGCGGCGACCCTGGGCCGCACGGTCAAGCCGGCGGAGGAATCGGGGGAGTAGGCCCACGTCGGCGGTGACCCGTTCTCGCCACCTCCCGCCGTGCCCCGTCGCGGGGTCCCGCCGACCTGGCGGAACCCCGCGACGGTCGCGAAATCGGTACCCACCGGGACCCGCACCAGTGGCGGTCACGGCCGCAGCAGGGTCCGCAGCGCCGTGAAGGTCTCGGCGGGGCGCTCCTCGGCGAGGTAGTGCCCGCAGTCGAGAGCGTGGCCGTCGGCGGTGGGGGACCAGGCGCGCCACGTCGGGAGCACGGCGGGCTCGCGGCCGAGCGGGCCGTGGCGGCCCCAGAGAACGAGGGTGGGGCAGGTGATGAACCGCCGGCCCCGGTCGGCCTCGTCGTCGGCGACGTCCACCGTGGCGCCGGCCCGGTAGTCCTGGCACACGGCGTGCACGACGTCGCGCCGGTGGTAGGCGGCGCGGTACGCGGCGAGTGCTTCCGGAGCGAAGAGGTGCTCGCTTCCGCGCAGGAAGAAGGCGTCGGGGTCGGCGGCGATGAGGCGTTCGGGCAGATCGCCCGGCTGGGCCAGGAAAAACCAGTGCCAGGCCGAGCGCGCGAACGCGGCGTCGACGCGGGCGAAGACGTCGGCCGTGGGCAGGATGTCCAGCACGGCGAGCGCGGTGACCGCGGCGGGGTGGTCCAGGGCGAGCCGGTACGCGCAGCGGGCGCCGCGGTCGTGGCCGACCACCGCGAAGCGGGCGAACCCGAGAGCCGCCATCACCGCCACCACCTCCGCCGCCATCGCCCGTTTCCCGAACGCCGCGACGCCGGCGCCCGGCGGGGCGACGCTGTCGCCGTATCCGGGCAGGTCCGCCAGGACGACGGTGTGGTCCCGTGCGAGCGCCGGCGCGACCAGGTGCCACATCGCGGACGTCTGCGGATAGCCGTGCAGCAGCACCACGGGCGGACCCGAGCCCGCGATGCGGACGTGGAGCCGGCCGCCCGCAGGCGTGGAGACGGAACGGTCCGCGAAACCTTCGAGGATCACGCGCCGAACGAGTACCAGGCGTCGGCGTTGCCGGCCAGGACCCGCTCCCGTTCGCCGTCGGTCAGCGCCGCCAGCAGCCGCTGCCCGCCGGTGCCGTGGTCGTGCGGATGATCGCTGGCGTACATCAGCATCGTGCCCGCGTCGAAGAGGTCGAGCGCCGGCCTGACCTGGAGCGGGTCCTGCGGCAGGTGCGCCGGCGCCGTGGTGAGCCGCAGGTGCCGCCGCGCGACCTCCGAAGGTTTGCCGGTCAGCCACGGCACTTCGCGCCAGACGCCCTTCCAGTCCTTGTCGAACCGCCACAGCAGGGCCGGCAGCCACGAGAACCCGCATTCCAGCAACGTCACCCGCAGCTCGGGCAGATCGGCGAAGGCGCCTTGGGTGATCAGGCTGGTGACCTGCGCCTGCACGAGGATCTGCGAGTTGGCGAGGTAGTCCTCGAGGTAGGTGTGGGTGAGCCCGCTCGGGGTCGGCGCCTGGCCGAGCCGCCCCCACGCGTGCAGGCCGACGACGAGACCGTGCTCGGCGGCGGCGCGGAGCAGCGGGCGGTGGCGGGTGTTGCCCCACGGCGCGTCGGTGCGCACCGGCAGCAGCACCTGCACGATCTGCGGGTGGCTGCCGAGGCGGTCGATCTCGGCGACTGCGGCCGCGGTGTCGAGGGTGGGCACGACCATGCTCGCCCGCAGCCGGCCGTCGCGGCTCAGCCACTTCTCGACGAGCCAGTCGTTGACCGCGCGGGTCAGTGCGGCCTCGTAGTACGGGTTGCGGTTGCAGTGGAACGACGTGGTGCAGTTCAGCACGGCGAGCTTGAGCGATTCCGCATCCAGCACCGCGGAGCGCACCTGCTCGACCTCGGTCGCGGGCAGGAGACCCGCGGCCCGCGCTTCGGGCGTGGCGCTGGTGGGTGCGAGCGGCGGGTATGCCCCGCCCTGCGACGGTGACAGCGTCTGCCCGCCGTCCACGAGGTACTCGCGCCAGTACTCGTCGAGGAACGGCGCCAGCTCGGCCAGTGACGCGGGTGCGCAGTGCACGTCCGTGTCGACGGTGCCGATCGCGATCCCGGCGGAGGACACGCTCATCGCGTCCCCTCCGTGGCTCGCGCCGGCAGCCCGTACAGCCGGCAGGCGTTGGCCCCCATGATGTTTTCCCGCGCCTCGGACGGGAACAGCCGCGGTGCCAGCCGCGGGGAGTCGAAGTCCCAGTGCGGGTAGTCCGAGGCGAACATGATCCGATCGGTCATCCCGACGTGCTCCAGTGCGGTGGCGAGGTGGCGTGGGTCGTCCGGCTCTTCGATGGGCTGCGTGGTGAACCAGAGGTGCTCGCGGAGATACTCCGAAGGCGGCTTGCGCAGGTGCGGCACGTCGGCGCGCAGCCGCGGCCACGCCTCGTCGAGCGCCCACATCAGCGGCGCGGCCCAGACGATCCCGCCCTCCACGCAGATCACCTGCAGCGACGGGAACTCCTCGAAGACGCCTTCGCACAGCAGGTTCGTGACCAGCGCCGCCATCATGTTGCCGTTCCAGACGTGCTCTTCGAGGTAGAACGACGGCCACCCGGCGCCGCGGTGCTGCTCGATCCCGCCGGTGTGCGCCGCGACCGGGAGGCCCGCGTCGGCCGCGGCCCGGTAGATCGGCCAGTAGCGGCGCGCGCCGAACCCGGTCTCGCCCCCGGTGGGCAGGAGCACCTGCACGAACCGCGGGTCGCCGGCGCGCCGTGCGATCTCGTCGGCGGCGAGGTCGGGGGACTCGGTCGGGATCGCGATCGAGCTGCGCAACCGCGGTTCGGGCGCGAGCCACTCCTCGGCCAGCCAGTCGTTGAGCGCGCCGCAGAGAGCCGCGGAGTACCGCGGTTCCTCGGCACCGAAGGTGTGTCCCTGCAAGGGGATCAGGACTCCGTGGTCGACGCCGAACTCGTCGAGCAGCTGCGCCTGCGTCGTGCCCAGGTCGCTGCCGGGGATGCCGCCCGCCTCGGGCCACGAGTCGAGCCGGAAGCCGGCGTTGCGCACGCGCGGGTAGAACTCCGGCGGGTTCGGCACCCGTCCGCCGAACAGTTCCCAGCGTTCCCGGTGCGCTCCGCTCAACCGGGCCCGGATCTCCGCGGCCGGTGCGCTCGGATGGATGTCGGTGTCGACGATCGGGTATCCGGCCCGCGTGGCCGCGGCGCCCGGCGACGACGCACCGGTGGGCAGCGTGCTTGTCATGACGCACCTCCGACTGGGCCCGGCCTGGCCGCCGGGTGTGGGCTGGTCTCGACCACCACGTAGGCGTCCTCGACGCGGACGGGGTAGGTCTCGGTGACGTACGGGCCGGGGCGGCGCCCGCCCTTGGCGCCGGGCTCGGGAGCCGAGACCTGATCGGGCGCGACGGTGCCTTCCCCGACGCGAGGCTCCACGGACACCGAGTACGTGCGGGCCGGCGGCTCGCCGGGGCCGAGGAACGACTGGCCGGTCTCGAGGTCGTACTCCCAGCCGTGCCACGGGCAGGCGAGGAGGGCCTCCTCCTCGGCCATCGCGTACTCGCCCGGCGCGGCGGAGCTGACCCACGGCTTGGTGCGGCCGAGGCACAGCGGCCCGCCCATGTGCGGACAGTGGTTGTTGATCGCGTAGAAGCGGTCACCGACCCGGAACACGCCGATCGACCTGCGCCCCGCCTGCACGATCCGGCGCTCGCCCGGCGGGAACTCGTCGAGTCGCGAAACGACTATCTTCACGGTTCGGACTGTAAGGAGCCCGCCGCGTCCGGCGGAAGCAGAAAGTCGGGATACGCGATATCAACGGCGTGAATACGCACTCGTTCGGCGTAGCCGGCCCGCGCGGTGTGACTGTCCTCAAAGGACATTCTCGATCAGTGGCACCGCGACAAAAGACGTAGGCCGGATGAGCCGTCGCGGCCGTGCCCGGCACGCCGTTCTCTGCTTTCCTCGGTGGGACGTGCGGTCCGGTTCGTCCGGTGTGCCGCACGGGCCGAACCGCCCGCGAGGAGTACGGATCCATGGCCGACCCAGCACCGTCGACGCGTCCGTCGAAGAAGACCCTCATCGCCGCGAGCCTCGTCGGCACGTCGATCGAGTGGTACGACTACTACATTTTCGGGACCGCCGCGGCACTGGCGTTCGGATCGGTGTTCTACCCGAAGTTCTCCTCCGCCGCGGGGACGCTCGCGGCGTTGGCGACGTTCGCGGTCGGCTTCGTCGCCCGCCCCCTCGGCGGCGCGGTGATCGGGCACTTCGGCGACCGGATCGGGCGCCGGTCGATGCTCGTGCTCACCCTGCTGCTGACCGGCGGCACGACCACGCTCATCGGCGTCCTGCCGACCTACGCCGCGATCGGCGTCGGTGCGCCGCTGCTGCTCGTCCTCCTGCGAGTGCTGCAGGGCTTCGGGGTCGGCGGGGAATGGGGCGGCGCGGTCCTCATCGCCTCGGAGCACGCCGGCCCACGCCGCCGCGCGGTCTACGGCAGCTTCGCGCAGTTCGGCGTGCCGGTCGGGGTCCTCACGTCCAACCTCGCCTTCCTGGCCGTGTCCGGCCTGTCCGACGCCGACTTCCTGGCCTGGGGCTGGCGGATCCCGTTCCTGCTCAGCGTTTTCCTCGTGGTGGGCGGGCTCCTGGTGCGCAGCCGGCTGCAGGACGCGCCGGAGTTCACGAAGGCCAAGCGGGAGCGGGCCACGAACCGGGCGCCGTTCGCCGAGCTGGTCCGCCGGCAGCCGGTGACGCTGGTCCTGGCGAGCCTGGCCTCGATCGCTCCGCCCGCGATCGGCTACACCGTGACCGTCTACATGCTCACCTACGGGACGACCGTGGTCGGGTTCGACCGGACCACCCTGCTCTGGCTGATCCTGGCCTCGACGGCGATCTGGATCGGGGCGATCGTGCTGGCCGCCCTCGCGAGCGACCGGTTCGGCTCCCGGCGGGTGTACGTGCTCGGCGCGGTGACCGCCGTGCTGTGGCCGGTGCCGATGTTCCTGCTGGTGGACACCGGCGCCGCGGGCCCGGCGTTCGTCTCCTTCGCCGTCGCCGCGCTCGTCCAGGGCATCATGGCCGGGGCCCAAGGCGGGCTGTTCACGGAGATCTTCGACGTGCGAGTGCGCTACAGCGGGATTTCGATCGCCTACCAGCTCGGCGGGATGGTCGGCGGCGCGGTCACGCCGCTCGTCGCGACCGCGCTGTTCGGGGCGAGCGGATCGTCGACCGCCGTCGCGCTGTACGTCGCCGCGCTGTCGCTGGTGAGCCTGGTGGCCGCGGTCGGGCTCAGCGTCCGGCGCGCGACGTCGACGGAAGACCGGTCCGCCGCATCGGTGCGGCCGTCGGCGTGATTTGCCCTGCGGCACCGCATAATGGGGCCATGCCAGGGCAACGGAGTCCGAGCGGAACCAGACCGGAACTGTCGCCGGAAGATCTGCACGCCCTTGTTTCGGTGTCCGCCGACGGGCTCGCCGTGCTCGACGCCGCGGGGCGGTTCGCCGCCCTCAACGACTCGGCCGCGGCCCTGCTCGGTTCGGCCGCGGCCGACCTGATCGGCGAGCCGGCACCGTTCGCGCCCGATCCCGTGGCGCCCGGCTCGGCGGACCCCGGCGCAGTGGCGCCGGACGGTGGCCGGCAGCTCGTGCGCTGGCCGGTGCCGGGCGGACGGGTCCTGGATCTCGAGTACCGGCTGACGCCGCTGTCCGGCGGCGGGCAGGCGGTCTGGTTCAGCGACCGCACGGATGTCCGGCGTCAGCAGGAGCGGCTCACCGCAATCGCCCGAGCCGCGTCCAGCGTGGCCGGGGCGTTCTCGCTGCGGGCCACCCTCGACGCGGTGGCCCGCGAGATGGTGATGACGGCCAACATCGTCGCCGTCCAGATCCTGGCGCTCGACGATCCGGCCGCCGACCTGCGCATCCTCGGCATGGCGGGATTCGGTCCGGCCGAGGATTTCGTCGACCGCCTCAGCGCGTGCCGGCGGCTCGGGGCGCACGTGCGGTTCTTCGACGCGTTCGTCGGCCGCGAGCCGGTGGTGCAACCGCACCGCAAGGCCGCGATCATGGCCGACCCGGCGTGGGAGCCGCTGCACGAGATCATGAACCGGCCGGACTGGGACGGCTTCGTCGCGATGCCCATGGTGGTCCGCGCCCGCACCGTCGGCGTGATCAACGCCTACTACCGCGCCGGGGAGGACCCGGGCGCGGGTTCGCTCGCGTTCCTGCAGGCGATGGCCGACCACGCCGCCGTCGCGATCGACACGGCGTCGTTGCTGGCCCAGACCCGCACGCGCGTGCAGTCGGACGAACGCCGCCGGCTGGCCCGCGATCTGCACGACTCGGTGGTCCAGCAGCTCTTCTCGATGCGCATGCAGGCGAAGGCGCTGCGCCGCCGGCTCGACGGCCGCGACGCCGAGCTGGAGCACATCCGCCCGATCGCCGAGGAGCTCGCCGAGCTGTCCGCCAGCGCACTCTCCGACCTGCGGCTGCTGGTGTTCGAGCTGCGGCCGCTGGACCTCGCCGAACACGGCCTCGTCGCCGCCGTGCGCGCGCACGCCGAGAGCGTGCGCGTTCGGACCGGGCTGGTCATCGACGTGGTCACGGCCGACGAGCTGCGGATGACCGGCGCGCTCGACGTGCAGGAGGACCTGTACCGGATCGTCTGCGAGGCGGTGCACAACGTCGTGAAGCACGCCCGGGCGTCAACCGTCGAGGTCGGTCTCCGCGTCGAGGCCGGCGACCTCGTCGTGCGGATCCGGGACGACGGCGCCGGTGGCGGCGAGCCCCTCGGCAACCGCGAACAGCTGGGCCTGGTGTCCATGCGCGAGCGCACCGAGCGCTGGGGTGGGCGGTTCGCGGCGGGGCCGGGCCCCGGCGGGGGCTGGACGGTGCGGGCGGCGGTGCCGCTGCGGCGGGTGTGGGAAGAGGCGACCGGATGAGCCCCGAAGTGATCCGGATCGTGCTCGTCGACGACCACGTGGTGGTGCGGCGCGGGCTGCGCGCGTTCGTCGAGATCGAGCCCGCTCTCGAAGTGGTCGGCGAGGCAGGGGACGGAGAGCAGGCGATCGAGCTGCTGCGCGAATGGCGGACGCTGGAGCGGCCATTGCCCCACGTGGTGCTGATGGACCTGCAGATGCCCCGGATGGACGGCGCGGAGGCGACCAAGCGGATCCTCGCCGAGCACCCGGACGTGAAGGTCGTGGTCCTGACCAGCTTCGGCGAGGCCGAACGCGTGCACACCGCGCTCGCCGCGGGAGCCGCGGGCTACCTGCTCAAGGATGCCGAGCCCGAGGAGGTCGCCACGGCCATCCGCGCCGCCGCGGCCGGTGAGGTCCACCTCGACTCGGCCGTGGCCAAGCAGCTCACCCGGCGGATGGCCGCGCCCCGGGTCGGGCTCTCGGCGCTGACCGCGCGCGAGCGGGAGATCCTGGTGCTCGTAGCACGGGGCTTCGCCAACCGGGAGATCGCGGACACGCTGGTGATCAGCGAGCGCACCGCGCGCACGCACGTCAGCAACGTGCTGAGCAAGCTGCAGCTCTCGTCCCGCACGCAGGCGGCGCTGCTGGCGATCCGGGAGGGGCTGACTCCGCCACCCGGGTGATCTCGGGCGCCGGGATTTCCGTGCCGAGAAAGGAATTCCGCGTCGCGACGGAGGGCTTCCCGGGTGCGCGGGAAGCCCTCCGTCGGCCACGGTGTCCGGTGGTTCAGCCGGCCGCGGTGGTCTCCTCGCGCGGAGGCCTGGTCACGTCCGTGGCGCCGTCGGCGGCCGCGGTGACGGGACTCAGCGAACCGTCCGCGGTGGCCGGGAGCCGGCGCTGGAAGCGGCCCAGCACCAGGAGCGCGGTCATCATCACGACGGGGAACACGGCGAACACGAAGAAGGTGCCCTGGGCACTGAGGCCGTGGTCCAGGAGCACCCCGGCGAGCCACGGGCCGAGCATCGCACCGAGCTTGGACACCGAGGTCGCCCAGCCGGCGCCGTTGGCCCGGATCGCGGGGCGGTAGAAGATGCCCGAAATCCCGATCACCCCGCCGTGACCGCCGATGATGAACACGTTCGACAGCAGCAGCACGAACACATACGCCAGGGCCGAGAGGTGGACGAACCCGATCACGAGCAGGCACGGCACCGCGAGCAGCGGCATGATCGCGATGGTCCCGGCCCCGCGGCGGTCGATGAAGCGGCCGATCAGGACCTGTCCCAGTGCACCCGCCGCGGAGGTTCCCGCGGCGAGGGTGGCGGCCGCCGACACGCTGAAGCCGATCTGCTCGTTGAGGATCGGGCCCCAGAACGTCAGGTAGAACACGACCGTGGCCGAGCAGAAGTAGGACGCCCACACCAGTGTGGTGAGCACTGCCAGCCGCCCGCGGAACAGGGCCACCGGGGTGAACTGCTTGCGCTCGACGACGTCGGTCCCGACGACGTAGGTCGCGTCGTCCGGCAGCGACAGCCCGGGCCGCACGCGCAGCAGGGTGCGCTTGATCCGGTCCGGGGCGAGGCCCTTCTGCGCCAGGAACTTGACCGACTCCGGCAACGCCGGCACCACCGCGGCGAGCACGAGAAGTGACGCCGCACCACCGACGAGGAACACCGACTGCCAGCCGAAGCGCGGGATCAGCAGGTTCGACAGCGGGCCGCCCGACGCGCTGCCGATGCTGTAGCCGACCATCACGATCACCACGGACGTCGACCGCAGCCGGATCGGGGCGAACTCGCTGACCAGTGCCCACACCGGCGGGAGCGCGCCACCGACGAACAGCCCGGTGACCAGGCGCAGCAGCACCAGCTGGGGGTAGTTCTGCGCGAAGGCGACCAGGACCATGAAGATCCCGAACCCGGCGACCGACACGACGATGGCGGGCTTGCGGCCGATCCGGTCGCCCAGGTAGCCGATGACGATCCCGCCCAGCAGGGTCCCGACGACCCCCACGGTGCCCAGCGTGCCGAGCTCGGTGTTGGTCAGGTCGAACGATTGTTTCAGATAGCGGCCCGCGAAAGAGATGACTTGCAGGTCGAAGCCGTCCAGAAACGCGACCAGCCAGGATACGGAGAAGAGCGCGGTCCAGAACTTCCCCACTTTCTGGTTCTCGATCAGGGGGAGTACGTCGATGATCGGTCTGCTCGTCGTTGAATTCGACAAGGCACACTCCTTTGTGTGCTCGGGCCAGTGTGCTTCACCGTGTTTCGCAGATTGCCAGTATGTGGCTCACGGAGCGGGGTTCGGTAATAAATCGTCTGCACCCGCCGCATAACCGCCGTGAATACCCCGTTCGGGTTCACGAAGGCCGTCCGCGGCCGTGGAAAGCACAGTGCGCAGCCACGTGTGCGTGCGTTCGTCGGTGTTCTTGCGGTGCCACCAGAGGATCTCGACGATCGGGGGTGGATCGCCGGGGTAGGGCAGGATCCGCAGATCACCGCGGTCGGCGAACTGGGCGGCGAGCCGGTGCTGCATCACCGCGACCCGGTCCGTGCCCGCCACGAAGTACGGCGTGGCCTGGTAACTGTCCACTCGCACGGCGACCTGGGGCTGCGTGCTCAGCTCGGCGAGCACGGGCGCGAGCGGTGAGCTCGCCGGGTACCCGTCGTCGGGGTGGTTGGGGATCACCCACGGCATCCGTTCGAGGTCCGCGAGCCGGGGCCGCCCGCCCACCGGGTTGTCCGCGGCCACGACGCACGACCAGTGGTCGCGGAACAATTCCCGCCCGTGGATTTCGTCGACCTTGAACGCGGATTTCGGGGCGGAAATGATCGCGTCGATTCCGCGCAGCGTTTCCGGCAGGTCCGCCGGCAGCTCTCCTTTGGCCACCTTGACGCTCAGCCGTGCGTGTGGCGCCGCCGCGTGGAGCGTGCGCGACAGCTGTTCGCCGAACGCGGCGAGCACGTAGTCGTTGGTCAGAATGGTGAATTCACGCTCGGTGTCTTCAGGGTGGAATTCCGGTTCGGGCGAAAAGAGCCGTTCGAGACTCAGGTACACCGGTTCGATCTCGGCCGCCAGCTTCTCCCCGAGCGGGGAGAGCACGAACCCGGTGCGAGTGCGTTCGAGCAGTTCGTCGCCGAAGTGCCGGCGCAGCCGCCCCAGCGCGGCGCTGGCGGCGGGCTGGGTCACCCCGACCCGCTGGGCCGCCCGGGTCACGTTCTGCTCGCGCAGCAGTTCCCGCAGGATGACGAGCAGGTTCAGGTCGATGTTCGCGAGCGAGCCGACACCCCGTCGGGCCACGTCTGATCACCACCGGGCGGTCACGTGTGGTACGGGCCGGCCCGGGGAGGGCGACGGCCCCGGCCACCGTACTACGGCCGGCCCGCGGCGGGCAGTGTGGCGAAAGCCCGGTCCCGCCGCGGGGGCGCGGTGTGCGCACGGCGGGTTCAGACCGTGACGGCGGAGCGCCAGCCGGGGTGATAGCTCTCGCGCGCCATCGCCGAGTACGGCGCGGGACTGACGATGGCCCGGACGGAGAACTGCTCGTGCGGCTGCACGGTGGTCTTGCGCGACCCGCCGTCCGGCTCGCCCCAGACCACGCGGACCTCCGCGCCGAGCGGCACGTCCGGGTTGACCGTGGCGAGCGACAGGGCGGCGCGCTCGTTCGCGCTGTAGCCGGTGAACAGCGACAACCCGATCCGGTTGCCGTCGGCGTCGAGCACCGAGTCGAAGTTCGACGAGCCGTAGTTGGCGTTGGGCAGGTCGAAGAACTGGTAGCCGGGACCGTCCGGGTCGACGGGTGAGGCGAGCAGGGTGCCCACGTCTTCGGCGTTCCACGCGAGGGTGACCTTGCGCCGCTGGCTCTCCGGGTCGATCGCGGCGAGCGCGTCGCGGCCGATGAAGTCGTGGTCGAACTTGACGAACGAGCCGTAGCCGAGCTCCCAGGGGTTGAGGTAGTAGTCCTCGATCCGGTCGGACACGAAGCTGCCGGCCAGCGCGTTGGTCGCCTCGTAACTTCCGGCGCCGAGCCATTCGCGGTACGGGCGCAGCCGCTCGCCGGTGTAGATCGCGGGCAACGGCGACGGGATCCAGCCGGACTCCAGCGTGTTGCACGAGTACGCGCGCGCCCCGGCCGGCTCGAGCCCGAACTCACGGCCGGCGTCCAGGATGGTTTCGCGCACCTCGTCGTAGGTCTCGTACGGGCCCCACAGCTCCAGGCCGGGCGCGCCCGCCATGCCGTGCCGCAGGGTCCGGACCTGCCGGCCGGCGACGTTCAGGTGTCCCATGCGGAAGAACCGGACCTGCTCCACCGGGCCGCCGTGGACCTTCTCGATCACGGGCCAGGCGTTCGGGCCCTGGATCTGGAAGCGCCACAGGTCCCGCGTCACCGGCTTGCCGTACGGCCGCGAAGGCGAGCGCTGGTCCAGCTTCAGCTCGACGTCGTAGCCCTGGCCGGCGTGGAAGGTGAGCCAGTTGGCCACCGGGGCGCGGCCGACGAACACGAACTCCTCTTCGGCCAGCCGGAACAGGATGCCGTCGCCGATCACCCCGCCGTCGGGCGAGACGGGGACGAACTGCTTGGCCGAGTCGACCGGGAACTTCGCGACGCTGTTGACGCCGGTGTCGGAGATCAGCTTCAGCGCGTCGGGACCGGAGAGGAAGAGGTTGACCATGTGGTGGGTCTGGTCGAACAGCACGGCCGTGGACCGCCAGGCGAGCACCTCGCGGCGGAAGTTGGTGAACTCGGCCGGGACGACCGGGTAGATGTAGGCGCCGAGCTGGGAATTGCGGAGCAGGTCCACCGTGTTCCCCGCCTGATCGACCACGTCCTGCAGGCTTTTCGCGCTCATGTGCGGTCCGTTCTCGTGCGACGGGTGTCCGGGTCCCGGCGGCGGTCGCACGCCACCGGGGGGCCGAGGACCACTCGCCGGTCCTGGGCTGCCCCGTTGGACGGTAGGCCGCGGGGGCCCCGAGCGTGAGGTCCGGCAGGCCGGTCTCGGCTACGTCATTCGTCCTGGGCGGATCGGGCGGGGCGGGCGGCCCCGTCATTTGTCGCGGTGAACTCGGTCTCCCTGCCGGACGAAAACCGACCGCCGTTCCGTTCTACTGGTGGCCGCAGGCAGCGCTTGCGGGACGAGGAGACGAGGGCAGCGCATGACGATCCAGCAGGAGGTGGCGGGCTCGGGGCGCCGGCGGCCGGATCTGGCCGACCTGGTGCGGACCATGAGCTACGAGGTGATGCCGTTCCGCGGCACCGAATCGGCTGTGCTCGAACACGTGCCCACCGCCGTCCCGTTGACGGTCACCGTCACCGAGGCGAAGGGCATCGACACCACCTTGGACCTGACCGAACGCCTGCTGCGGCACGGTTACCAGGTCGCTCCGCACCTGCCGGCGCGGCAGTTCACCGACCGCGCCCACGTGGCCGACGTGGTGGCCCGCCTGCGTGCGGCCGGGGCGCGGTCGGTGTTCGTCATCGGGGGCGACGCGCCGAAGCCGGCGGGCGAGTTCGCCGACGCGTACGCCCTGCTGCGGGCGATGGAGGACCTGGGCCACCCGTTCACCGACGTCGGGATCGGCGGCTATCCGGAAGGCCATGCGAAGATCCCGGCCCCCGCGCTCGAGCGGGCGTTGCGGCAGAAGGCTCCGCTCGCGACCCGCGTGATCACCCAGATCTGCTTCGACGCGGCGGTCACCGGCGCGTGGTCCGCGGGCCTCGCCGCCTCCGGGATCGACCTGCCGGTCCACATCGGACTGCCCGGTCCGGTGAACCGCCAGAAGCTCGTGCGGATCTCGGCCGGGATCGGGCTGGGACAGTCGGCGCGGTTCCTGCGCAAGCAGCAGAACCTGATGTGGCGGTTGCTGCTGCCGCGTGCCTACGAACCGACGAAACTCGCCCGGCAGCTCGCCGCCGAGGCGCCGCGCGGCGGCAACGTGCACGGGCTGCACGTCTTCACGTTCAACGAGCTCGCGAAGACCGAGGCGTGGCGGCAGGAACTGCTCGCCCGGATCGCGGAAACGGACGGCCGCGCGTGACCGGGCCCACCCACGAGGACTACGGGCGCCTGATCGTGCAGGGCGCGGACCGGCCGGGGATCGTGGCGACCGTGTCGGGGGTGCTGACGGACGAGGGCGCCAACATCGTCTCGCTCGACCAGTCGACCAGCGATCCGTCCGGCGGCCGGTTCTTCCAGCGCACGGTGTTCCACCTGGCGGAGCTGCCCTCGCGGCTGGCCGGCCTGAACGCGACGCTGGAAACGCGCCTGGGTGAGCAGCTGGGGCTCGAGTTCCGGCTGGTGGAGGCGCGGCGGCGCAAGCGGGCCGCGATCATGGTGTCCAAAGCGGACCACTGCCTGCTGGACCTGCTGTGGCGCCAGCGCCGCGGCGAGGTGCACATGGCGGTGCCGATGGTGGTGTCGAACCACCCCGACCTGGGTGACGACGTCCGCGGCTTCGACATCCCGTTCTTCCACGTGCCGGTGGGCAAGGGGGACAAGGCCGCCGCCGAGAAAGAACAGCTCAACCTGCTCAAGGGCAACGTCGACGTGGTGGTGCTGGCGCGCTACATGCAGATCCTGTCCGCCGGTTTCCTCGCCGAGGTCGGCGTGCCGGTGATCAACATCCACCATTCGTTCCTGCCGGCGTTCGTCGGCGCCGGGCCGTACCAGCGGGCGAAGGAGCGCGGGGTGAAGCTCGTCGGCGCGACCGCGCACTACGTCACCGAAGACCTCGACGAGGGGCCGATCATCGAGCAGGACGTGATCCGCGTGTCGCACCGGGACCCGGTCCCCGAGCTGCAGCGCAAGGGAGCGGACGTCGAACGGCTCGTGCTCTCCCGCGCGGTGGCGTGGCACTGCGACGACCGCGTCGTCCGGGACGGCTCCACCACTGTGGTGTTCTAGCCGGGAACGGAAGGGAGTGGCGATGACGAAGGCCCGTGACGACTACCTGCTCGACCTGCGTGCGAGCCGGCAGGGGTACGCGCTGAACAAGATGTGCCTGTCGCTGAAGGACGAACGCAACCGGCGGCGGTTCACCGAGGACGAATCGGCCTACTGCGACGAGTTCGGCCTGTCGCCGGAGCAGAAGAAGGCGATCCTCGAACGGGACTGGACCGGGATGCTCGAGCTCGGCGGATCCGTCTTCTACACCTACAAACTGGCGATGCTGGACGGGAAGTCCATGCAGTACCTCGGCGGGGTGTTCACCGGGATGACGGCCGAGGAGTTCGCCGAGGCGATGCGATCGGGAGGGCGGAAATTTGGCTAGGGTGATCTGGGGCCTCGCGACTTCGCACGTGCCGTCGATCGGCGCCGCGATGGACAACGGCAAAACCGCCGAGCCGTACTGGAAACCGTTGTTCGACGGGTACGCCCCGGCCCGGGAGTGGATGGCCGGGCACCGGCCGGACGTCGCGGTGATCGTGTACAACGACCACGCCAACGCACTCGACCTCGACCTGATCCCGACTTTCGCGGTCGGCACCGCGGACTCCTACGAAGTGGCCGACGAGGGCTGGGGCCGCCGCCCGGTGCCACCGGTCGTCGGCGCGCCGGAGCTGAGTGAGCACCTCGTCCGCGGGCTCGTCGACGACTCCTTCGACATCGCGACCTTCCACGGCCTCGACGTCGACCACGGCCTCACCGTGCCGCTGTCGGTGTACTGCCCGGATCCGGGGGAGCGGTGGCCGTGCCCGGTGGTGCCCGTGCTGGTCAACGTCATCCGGCACCCGCAGCCCACGGCCGCCCGCTGCTACGCGCTGGGGCAGGCGATCGGCCGCGCGATCCGGTCGTTCCCGGAGGATCTCGGTGTCGCGGTGTTCGGCACCGGCGGCATGTCGCACCAGCTGGCCGGTGCCCGCGCGGGTCTGATCAACACGCCGTTCGACCGCATGTTCCTGGAGAAGATCGAGACCGACCCGGAGGCGCTGGCGCGGCTCACTCGGGAGGAATACGTCGCCCAGGCCGGCACGGAGGGCATCGAGCTGATCATGTGGCTGGTGATGCGCGGCGCGATGGACGAGCGGATCACGCGGATCCACGAGACGTACCACGTGCCGGCGTCCAACACCGCGGCCGCGCTGGCGCTGTTCGAGAACGGGGGAGCACCCGCATGACCGCGTTCGTCCTGCTGCACGGAGCGTGGCACGGGGGCTGGGCCTGGCGGCGGGTGGCCCCCGCGCTGCGCTCGGCGGGCCACGAGGTCTTCGCGCCGACGCTGACCGGGCTCAGCGACCGCGCCCACCTGCTCAGCCCCGCGGTGGGGCTCGGCACGCACGTCCAGGACGTCGTCGGGCTGCTCGAAGCACACGACCTCGGCGACGTCGTGCTGGTCGGGCACAGCTACGCCGGGCAGGTGGTCACCGGTGTCGCCGATCGGGTGCCCGAGCGCCTCGCCAAGCGGGTGTACCTCGACGCGTTCGCCGGCTGCGACGGCGAAGCCGCCATCGACCTGCTGCCCGAGCAGGTGGCCGGGCACTACCGCGAGTCGGTGGCCGGCCCGGGCTTCGGCTGGCTCGTCCCCGTGCGGTCCCTGACCGTGCTCGGCGTGACGGACGAGGCCGACCTGGCGTGGCTCGGCCCGCGCCTGACGCCGCAGCCGTGGCTCACCTACACCGAGCCGCTGCGGCTCACCGGCGCGGGCGAGCGTGTGCCGGCGGAGTTCGTCGAGTGCACGGACTGGATGCGGGTGTTCCGCGCCCACGCGGAGCGGGCCGTGAGCCGCGGCTGGCCCGTGCACGAGATCGCCACGGGGCACGAGGCCATGGTGACCGCGCCCGGCGAGCTCGCGGACCGCCTGCTCTCGATCGCGAAGTCGTAGCCCACCGGAGGAACTGTTGGAATTCCTGGTCCGCACCGAGAACCTGCTGCCGCCCGACACTCCGGACGAGCTCCGGGAGCGGCTGCGCAAGGCCGAACGCGAGCGCGCACACGAGTTGCGCGCCGCCGGGGTGCTCAAACGGCTGTGGCGGGTGCCCGGCCGCAACGCGACCGTCGGCCTGTACGAGGCCGAAGACCCGACCGCCCTGCACGACGCGCTCACCTCGCTGCCGATGTGGAAGTGGATGGACGTGACCGTCGAGGCACTGGCCACCCACCCGCAGGAGCTTTCGCCGTAGGGGCAAGCGGGCGGGCGGCAGTGGCCGGTCCTCCGGCCGTCGTGAACGCGGGGGAGTAGCGGGCGCACGGGATTCTGCTCGAGGATGACGGTGACAGGGAGGATGGTCGCGTCATGGACGAGCGCGCCGCGATGGAGCTGATCGAGAGGGCACAAGCCGAGACCTCGCGACGGGCCTCCGCGCTCGCACGGCAGTGGAACGAGATCGTGGCGGCCTCGGAGTTCAGCAGCGGCGACGACGAACACGACCCGGAAGGCGCCACCATCGCGTTCGAACGCGCGCAGGTCCAGGCCTTGCTGCGGCAGGCCCAGGACGAACTCGCGGCACTCGGCCAGGCCGCCGAACGAGTGCTGGCGGGCGTCTACGAGGTCTGCGAACGCTGCGGCGGCCCGATCTCCGAAGGCCGCCTCGCCGCCCTGCCGGCGACGCGGACGTGCATCACCTGTGCGAACCGAAGATGACGCGACCAGGGACGAACCGCAAGGGCAGTGCACGCGGACCGCGGAGATCGGCATTCGTTGACGTGTCGTCGGATCGTCCCTAGGTTCGACGCCATCGCCGACCTCGAAGGAGCGGTCATGGCCATTCCGGTGCCCGATGCGGCAAGGCTCGCCCAGCTGTCTCAGCGTTACGGATTCGACCTGACCGACGCCGAGATCGGGGAGTTCGTCCCGGCGGTCGAGGGGACGCTGGCGGCGTCGGAGGAGGTCGAGCGGCTCTACGGGCGGTCGTCGCCCGAGGTGCCGGTGCGGGAGTCGGCGCTGCCGGTGGACAATCCGCTCAACGCGTGGTCGGTGCGGACGGCGATCACCGAGACGGCGGAAGGCCCGCTGGCGGGGCGGACGGTCGCGGTGAAGGACAACGTCGCCGTGGCCGGGGTGCCGATGGTCAACGGTTCGGCGTCGATGGAAGGCTTCGTGCCGAGGCGGGACGCCACGGTGGTGCGCCGGCTGCTCGCCGCGGGCGCGACGATCGCCGGCAAGTCGACGTGCGAAGACCTGTGTTTCTCCGGGGGCAGTTTCACGTCGTGGCCGGGGCCGGTGCGCAATCCGTGGGATCTTTCGCGCAACGCGGGTGGCTCGTCGAGCGGCAGCGCGGCGCTGGTGGCGAACGGTGACGTCGATCTGGCGGTGGGCGGGGACCAGGGCGGCTCGGTGCGGATCCCGGCGTCGTTCACCGGGATCGTGGGCCACAAGCCGACGTACGGGCTGGTGCCCTACACCGGTGCGTTCCCGATCGAGCAGACCATCGACCACCTGGGGCCGATGACGCGCACGGTGGACGACGCCGCGCTGATGCTGGGTGTGCTGGCCGGAGTCGACGGCTACGACTCCCGGCAGCCGACGGTCCTCGACCCGGTCGACTACGTCGCCGCTCTGCGCGAGAGTGCCTCCGGTCTGCGCGTGGGTGTGGTGGGGGAAGGGTTCGGCACGCCCGTTTCGCTGGCCGGCGTCGACGACGTGGTCCGGGACGCGGTGGAGGTGCTGCGGTCGGCCGGGCTGACCGCGGCCGAGGTCTCGGTCCCGTGGCACACCGACGCCATGGCGGTGTGGAACGTGATCGCGACCGAAGGCGCCGCCTACCAGATGATCGACGGCCACGGGTACGGAATGGGGACCTGGGGCCAGTACGACCCGGAGCTGATCGCGCACTACGCCCGGGGCCGCCTCGCGCGCGGGCGCGACCTGTCGAAGACGGTGCAGCTCGTCGGCCTCTCGGGCCGTTACACCTTCGAACTCGGCGGCGGCAAGTACTACGCCATGGCGCGCAACCTTTCCTACGAACTGCGGGCGGCCTACGACGCCGCTCTGGGCGAGTACGACGTCCTCGTCATGCCGACGCTGCCGTATGTCGCGCGGGAGCTGCCGGCACCGGACGTGTCGCTCGCCGACTACCTGGACACGGCCTTGTCGATGATCGGCAACACGGCGCCGTTCGATGTGACCGGGCATCCCGCGTGCAGCGTTCCGGCCGGGCTGGTGGACGGGCTGCCCGCGGGGATGATGATCATCGGCAAGCGGTTCGACGACGCGATGGTTTTGCGGGTCGCGCACGCGTATGAGCGGGCGGTGGGCGGTTTCCCGGCTCCGGCGGGTACTGCTGCGGCGGCGTCCTAGCCCCGCGTATCAGGTGGTGGACATCTCCGCAGCTGTCCCTTGCCCGGGGCGGCGCCGAGCGTGAACCTGGATCAGCGAGCCGGGCGATCTCGGCCGCGCTGAATGCTGAACGCGCTACGACACGCACGATCGACGAGGATCAGCCCATGACCGCCACCGGGCAAGCCGTCACCACCAGCGGCGAAGCCGACCTGCTCGACCTGCTGGCCGCCGCGACCGGGGACCCCGGGCGGGTCGGGCGGCGGCTGACCGACCGGCTGGCCCATGCGCACGACGCGTCGCACTTCATGCTCACGCCGAGGGCGGTGGTGAGGGCGAGCAGCGCGGACGAGGTGGGGCGGTTGTTCGCCGCCGCGAGGGCGGCCGGGGTGGCGATCGGGTTCCGGTCCGGGGGGACGAGCCTGTCGGGGCAGGGCGGGACGGACGGGGTGCTCGTGGATACCCGGCGCCACTTCCGTGACGTCGAGGTGCTCGACGACGGCAAGCGCGTGCGGGTGGGCCCCGGGGCCACGATCCGGCAGGTCAACGCACGTCTCGCGCGGTGGGGGCGCAAGCTGGGGCCCGACCCGGCGAGCGAGGTCGCGTGCACCGTCGGGGGCGTGGTCGCGAACAACTCCAGCGGCATGGCCTGCGGCACCTGGGCCAACAGCTACGCCACGCTCGAGTCGATCGTGCTCGTGCTGCCGTCCGGCACGGTCGTGGACACGGGCAAGCCCGACGCGGACGGCCGGCTGCGCGCCGCGGAGCCCGAGCTGCACGCCGGACTGGGCCGGCTGCGTGACCGGGTGCGGGGTGACGCGACGCTGCGCAAACGGGTCGAGCAGCAGTTCTCGATGAAGAACACCATGGGCTACGGCCTCAATTCGCTGCTCGACCACACCGAGCCGGCCGACATCCTGGCCCACCTGGCGGTCGGCAGCGAGGGCACGCTGGCGTTCATCGCGTCGGTGGTGCTGCGCACGGTGCCGTTGCACGGGCACGCGCGCACCGGCCTGCTGGTCTTCGACGACCTCGCCGGGGCCACCGGGGCGTTGCCGGCGCTGGTCGCCACCGGGCCGGCGACGATCGAGCTGCTCGACGCGACCTCGATCCGCGTGGGCCAGCGCGACGCGCAGGCGACCGCGGTGCTGCGCGACCTAGCGGTCGACCGGCACGCGGCGTTGCTCGTCGAGTACCAGGCCGGCACGGCCGACGAAGTGGACGAAATGGCCGGGGGTGCCGGCGCGGTCCTGGCGGCGCTGCCGACCACGGCGCCTGCGGTGCTGTCCGCGGACCCGGCGACGCGGGCCGGCCACTGGCACGTCCGCAAAGGCCTGTACGCCATGATCGCCGGGGCCCGCCCGGCCGGCACGACGGCGTTGCTGGAGGACATCGTCGTACCGGTGCCCGAGCTGCTGCCGACGTGCGAGTCGCTCACGGGCCTGTTCGACCGCCACGGCTACCGCGACAGCGTGATCTTCGGCCACGCCAAGGACGGCAACATCCACTTCATGCTCACCGAACGGCTCGGCGACGGCCGGCCGCTCGACCGGTTCGCGGCGTTCACCGACGACATGGTCGACCTCGTGCTCGGCCACGGCGGCTCGCTGAAGGCCGAGCACGGCACCGGCCGGATGATGGCCCCGTTCGTCCGCCGCCAGTACGGCGACGAGCTCTACGACGTCATGCGTGAGATCAAGCGGCTGTGCGACCCGCGGGACCTGCTCAACCCGGGTGTCCTCATCGCCGAGGACCCGGGCGGGCACCTGCGCAACCTGAAGGCTTCGCCACAGGTGGAGGAAGAAGTCGACCGCTGCGTGGAATGCGGCTTCTGTGAACCCGTCTGCCCGAGCCGCGACCTGACCACCACCCCGCGCCAGCGCATCGTGCTGCGCCGGGAGATCGAGCGGGCCCGCGAGGCCGGGGACACGGCCGCGCTCGCTCAGCTGCGGGCCGAGTACGAGTACGACGCGGTGCAGACCTGCGCCGTCGACGGCATGTGCCAGACCTCCTGCCCGGTGACGATCAACACCGGCGACCTGATGAAACGGCTCCGGGCCGAAGACGCCGGCCGGGCCACCTCGGCGATCTGGGCCGGCGCCGCGCGGCACTGGGACGGCGCGACGCGCGCGGCCGCGACCGCGCTCACCACCGCGGCCAAGCTGCCGGAGCGCGTGGTCCTCGGCGCGAACGAGCTGGCCCGCAAGGCCGGGAGCACCGATGCGGTCCCGCTGTGGTCGCCGGAGCTGCCACGCGGCGGCCGGCGTCGCACCGAGTCCGTGACCGGGAACGCCGACGCGGTGCTGTTCGCGTCGTGCACCGGCACCATGTTCGGCGGCGTGGAGCCCGGCGTCGCGGCGGCGCTGCGGACCCTGTGCGAGCGCGCCGGGATCCGCCTCACGACCCCGGACGGACCGGCGTCGTTGTGCTGCGGCACGCCGTGGAAGTCCAAGGGCCTGGAGCGGGGCTACGAGGAGATGGCGCGGCGGGTGCTGCCGGCGCTGTGGGCCGCCACGGACAACGGCCGGATCCCGGTCATCGGCGACGCGTCCTCGTGCACCGAAGGGCTGCGGCACCTGATCGAACGCGGGCTGGAGCGGTTCCGGGAGATCCGGGTGGTCGACGCCGTCGAGTTCGTGCGCGACGAGGTGCTCGGCCGCCTCACGATCACCGCCCCGGTCGCCGCCGTGGCCCTGCACCCGACGTGTTCGGCCACGCGGATGGGGCTGTCCGGCGCGTTGCGCGAGGTCACCGCGGCCGTGGCCGGCACCGTGACCGTGCCCGAGGAGTGGGGGTGCTGCGGCTTCGCCGGCGACCGCGGTCTGCTGCACCCCGAGCTGACGGCTTCGGCCACCGCGCGCCAGGCCCGGGAGCTCGCCGACGCCGGCCCCTTCGACGCCCACGTCTCCTGCAACCGCACGTGCGAGCTCGGCATGACCAGGGCGACCGGGCACCGGTACGAACACGTCCTGGAGCTCGTCGAACGGGCCACCAGGCCCGCGCAGTGAACGAAACTCGATGGCGGACCGCGGCGGCTGCTGCTAGCTTCCCGGGAGCCGTGCGAGAGACCGAGGAGGTGGTACCCGTGAACGCAACGACATGGGTGCTCCCCTCAGGGGTCACGGTCGGGCGGTAGGTCGCCCGGGAGCGCCGTTCCACGAGCACTCCCGAAAGGCACGACCATGCGATTCACCGCCGAACAACGCCTCGACGACGGCGTCCTCGAACGCGAGTTCACCCTCGGCGACGTCCCCGGCATCCTGTGGACGCCAGGGTCCGCAACCGAGCCCGCGCCGCTGATCCTGCTCGGCCACCCCGGCGGGCTGCGCAAGATTTACCCGCGGCTGGTGGCGCGGGCTCGCGGCTCCGTCGCCGAAGGCTACGCCGCGGCCACCCTCGAGCTGCCCGGAAGCGGCGACCGGCCCCGATCCGCCGTCGCCGAGCAGGCGCGCGCCGACCTGCGCCGGGCGTTGGGGACGGGGGAGCCCCTGGAGGAGATCGTCGACCGGCTGGTCCTGCCGCTGGCCGAGCAGGCGGTCCCGGAATGGCAGGCCGCACTGGACGCCCTGCTCGCGCTGCCCGGGATCCGCGGCCCGGTCGGGCTTGCGGGCGGCGTGATCGCCCTCGGCGTGCGGCTGGCGGTGGTCGAACCGCGCCTCGCGGCCGCCGTGCTGTTCGCGGGGAGTTTCGTGCCCCGCAGCATCGTCGAGGAGGCGCGGCAGGTCACCATTCCGCTGCACGTCCTGCTGCAGTGGGACGACGAGGGCAACGACCGGCAGCTCGCCCTGGACCTGTTCGACGCCTTCGGCTCGAAGGAGAAGACGCTGCACGCCAACATGGGCGGGCACGCCGGCGTCCCGCAGTTCGAGGGGGAAGCCGGCAACCGGTTCTTCGCCCGGCACCTGAAGTGAGCACTGAGGGGTCCGCCGGGAAAGCCGGCGGACCCCTCCGCGTACGGAAACGACGAAGACGTTCCCGGTGTGCAGTGCTCACTTTTTCGCCCCACCGGGAAAACGTCACCGGCTGCGTCCGATCGGGCGCTTTCCGAACAGCTGGTCAATACTCATGGCCAAGTGGGCAGTGCGCGACCGCGCGCGGCCCGGGTCAGAGAACGATGATCTCGGCGGGGACGGCGAACCGCACACCCATCCGCAGGCCGGTCTCGGCCCCGGAGGCTTCGAGGAACTCCCGGGGCGACGCCATGTCGCCGGGGCCGATGCCGCGCAGGTACTCGGCGTGCGCTTCGAGGGAGGCGACGCCGTGGTCGAGGAAGTCCGTCGTGTCGACGCCGTGAGTGGATTCGGGGCTGTTGGTGACGATGATCTGCCGCACCTGCCACGGATCGAGGCCTTCGTCGAGCAGTTCGCGGAAGATCCAGCGGTTGCCGGCATCGCGGGCGCCGTCCAGCACGGCGCGGCCCAGCGCGATGTGGTCGGCCTGGTTGGGGGCGCCCGGGCCCCAGCGATCGTGGTAGTTGCCGGTCACGACGACGTCGGGGCGGTGCCGGCGGAGGGCGCGGGCGATGTCGCGGCGCAGCGGGAGCCCGTATTCGAGGACACCGTCCGGGTAACCGAGGAACTCCACGAGGTCGACGCCGACGACCGCCGCGCCGGCGCGCTCTTCGGCTTCGCGCAGCGGTCCGGCGACGGCGGGGTCGATGGCGTCGATGCCGGCCTCGCCGCTCGTCGCCAGGCAGTAGACGACGCGCTTGCCCTGGGCGGTCCAGCGGGCGACGGCCGAGGCCGTGCCGTACTCGAGGTCGTCCGGGTGCGCGGCGAACGCCAGCGCGGTCGACCACGATTCGTCCAGTGGCACCAGTGGTTCGGTCACCCTCGGGTCAGCCTTTCTCGAAATCACCACAGCTCGAACGCGGTCACCCTACTCGAATGCGGACGCGGTGTTTCCGAACCGCCCGCCCGGTTCGGTTCGGGATGAGCCGATCCCGGTGAAAAGCGATCCGATCACGGCGTTTCTCTCCGTATTCTCATCGGCCATTCACGCCGCGGATCCGGTGAGTTTCCCGACACCGTCCGCGTCGTGAACGCCCCGGGCCCGGGCGCCGGCAGCCACGCCGACGGAAGACGCGGCACTTAGTCTGGGGCGGTGATCTCGCAACCGACCCCCGTGGGTGAGCGGCTTCGCGCCGAGTGCGACGCGGTGGCGTCGCGGCCCCAGCACCTGCTGCTGACGCTGCTCGGCGACCACTGGTACCCGCAGTACGCCCAGCTCCCGTCCACGGCGCTGGTCGCGTTGCTGGGCGAGTTCGGCGTGACCGAGCCCAACGCGCGCGCGGCGCTGAGCCGCCTCGGCCGGCGCGGCCTGCTCGTCTCGCGCAAGGAGGGACGGCGCACCAGCTACGCCCTGACCACGGAAGCGATGGATGTCCTCGACGCCGGCACCGAACGCATCTTCACCTTCGCGACCTCGGCCGTCGAGTGGGACGGGAGCTGGACCCTGGTGGCGTTCTCGCTCCCGGAAGACCAGCGGACGACGCGCGCGAGCCTGCGGACCCGGTTGAGCTGGCTGGGTTTCGCCGCGGTGTTCGACGCGGTGTGGGTGGCGCCGGGGGATCGGGAGGCGGACGCCGCCGGGGTGCTGGCGGAGCTCGGGGTGACGAGCGCGACTGTCCTCATCGGACGCTCGTCCGCGCTGGTTGCGGGCGGGGATCCCTCGGGGGCGTGGGATCTGCAGGCGCTGCGCGAGCGGTACGACGATTTCCTCGCCCGCTTCACCCCGCTGCGCGACCGGATCCCCGAACTGGAACCCGCCGCCGCGCTCGTGGCGCGGACGGCGGTCATCGACGTCTGGCGCGAGTTCCCCGGGGTCGACCCCGATCTGCCCCGCGCGCTGCTGCCCGCGGGGTGGCCGCAGCGTGAGGCCCGTGAGCTGTTCGCCGCGCTCTACGACGGGCTGGCCGAGCCCGCGACGGCACGCGTGCGGGAGATCATCGCCGGGTTCTCGCCCGACCGGGCATCGTCGGCGACTTTCCACACCACCGCCGACGCCCTCACGCTCGTGGGTTCGCACCAAAGCTAGACACTCATGTTGACGACCGTCGTTTCGTGAGTCTAATGTCTCGGTGGTCGGCGACCGAGAGAAGAGGCGAGCGATGGAGCACGCAGACGTCCGCGAGCAGTACCGCCTCGCGAACCAGTACCGGAAGCTGGCGTTCCAGGAGCGGCCGTACCTCGGCTCGCCGGGGGCACCGGCGCAGGACGAGACGAACACGAGCAGCACCTGGGCGCACCTCAACGGCGGGTTCCTGGTCGGCTACGAGTACACGCGCTGGTGGCGCGAGAACCGCGCGCTCCGCACGGCCGCGGTGATCGGGGACTGGAGCTGGCTCAACAAGGTCCGCGTCACCGGGCCGGACGCGACGGAGTTCCTCGACCGCGTGTCGGTGAAGGACCCGACGCGGTGTGCGGTCGGGCAGACCCTGTTCACGCCGATGACGAGCGAGGCCGGGAAGATCGCCATCGAAGGGCTGACGCTCAAGCTCGGCGAGCAGGACTACCTGTTCACCCAGTCCGGCGCCCAGTTCTGGCTCGGGGTGCAGCACGAGCGCCTGGGGCTCGACGTGCACCTCGAGGACCAGACCGCCGACTGGACGTGCTTCGCCGTGCAGGGCCCGCGGTCGCTCGAGGTGCTGGAGGACGTCCTGGCCGTCGGCCTCCACGATCTCGGGTTCTCCCGCTGGCGCCGGCTGGAGTTCGCCGGCACCGAGCTGATCGTGCAGCGCCAGGGCGTGACCGGTGAGCTCGGCTACGAACTGTTCCTGCGCACCGAAACCGGCCGAGCCCACGAGCTGTGGCGCGCGGTGCGCGAGGCCGGCTCCGCGGTGGGCCTGCGCGAGCTCGGGTTCAAAGCCCAGCTGATCGGCCACACCGAGTCGAACATGCCCACGATCATCAGGGACTTCCTGCCCGACCGCTTCAGCCGCGAACGGCTGCCGCGCTTCGCGAAGCTGTGGATCACGCCGGAGGAGTTCGAGGTCTTCGGCCAGGACCTCACCGAGCACCTCGTCACGCCGGCCGAGGTCGGCTGGGGCTACACCGTGGACCTCGACCGCGGCGGCGCCGCCCGCGCGTTCCCGGGCCGCGACGCGCTGGCCCGCGAAGCCGATTCCGGCGGCCCGGCAAGGGTTTTCCGCGGGCTGCTGTGGAACTCCGACGACGTCGGCGAGCTGTTCGCCGCGCAGTTCCGCGACGCGCCCGCACCGCCGCCGCCCGATCTGCCGTGGGGCCAGTTCCGGATGCAGTACCTGCGCACCCGCGAAGGCGACCGGCAGGTCGGCTGGGCCAGCGCGGTCACCTACAGCCCGACGTTGCGGCGGCTGATCAGCAACGCCCGCCTCGACCGGAACCTGCCGCTCGGCGCCGAGGTGACGGTGGACTGGGGCGGGCCGGGGGCCGGCGGGATCGCCGGCGAGCCGACCTGGCGCCTGCGCGCCACCGTCACCGAGCAGCCGTTCCTGCGCCAGCGTCGCCGTGACGACGTGTCCGCCTCACCCGCGCGGCACGGGTAGGCCGCGATGGACGACGAACTCACCATCACCGCGATCCTTCGCCGCGCCGAGCAGTTCTCGCCGGACCGCGAAGTCGTGTCGCGCGAACCGGACCGCTCACTGCACCGCACGACCTGGTCGGCGATCGGCGGCCGGGTGCGGCGGCTGGCCTCGGCGTTGCTGGGACTCGGTCTCCGGCCCGGCGCGCGTGTGGCGACCCTCTGCACCAGCCACCGCCGGCACTTGGAGCTCTACTTCGCCGCCCCGATCGCCGGCCTCGTGCTGCACCCGCTGAACCCGCGGCTGCGCGTCGAGGACCTCGCCTACGTCGCCGGTCACGCGGCTGACGAAGTCCTCGTGCTCGACGAAGCCTTCCTGCCGATCTACGAACAGTTGCGCGAGACGACTTCGTTCCGCCACGTCGTCGTGATCGGTGCGGCGACCGGGGAGGCGATCTCCTACGAGGCACTCGTCGAACGTGGGCGGGCGGACTGGGTACCGCCGGACCTGCCGGAGCGGAGCACGGCGCTGATCGGCTTCACCAGTGGCACCACGGGCCGCCCGAAAGGTGTCGAGTTCACCCACCGCGCCGTCGCGCTGCACACGCTTTCGAGCTCCCTGCACGGCTGGCTCGCGGTGCGGGACACCGACGTCCTGCTGCCGGTTGTGCCGATGTACCACGCGCTCGCGTGGGGCTGGCCGTACACCGCGGCGTTGCTCGGCGCCGGGCTGGTCCTGCCCGGGCCGTTCCTCGACCCGGCGAGCCTGCTGGAGCTGTTCGACTCGGAACGGGTCACGCTCACCGGCGGCGTGCCGACGATCTGGACGGGGGTGCTGCACGCCCTCGACGCCGAGCCGAAGCGGTACGACCTCACGCCGCTGCGCGCGATCCTGTCCGGTGGCTCCACCGCGCCGCCGTCGATGATCGCGGGCTATGCGGAGCGGCACGGGCTGAACCTCGTGCACACGTGGGGCATGAGCGAGCTGATGATGGGCGCGATCGCCGAACTGTCGGCGGAGCTGCAGCAGGCGGATCCCGAGCAGCAGCAACGACATCGCGAGATGCAGGGGCGTCCGATGCCCTTCGTCGAGATCCGGGCTGGCGGCGAGGACGGCTTCGTGGCCTGGGACGGCGAGTCGCTCGGCGAGCTCGAGGTCCGCGGACCGTGGGTCGCCCGCGAATACCTGGCCGAACCGGACGCGAGTGCGCGGCAGTGGACGGACGACGGCTGGTTCCGCACCGGGGACATCGTGACCATCACCCCCGGCGGTTACCTCGGGATCGCCGACCGGGCCAAGGACCTCATCAAGTCGGGCGGCGAGTGGATCTCCACCCCGGCACTGGAGAGCGCGCTCGCGGCCCACCCCGCCGTCGCCGAGGCCGCGGTCGTCGGGGTGACCGACGAACGCTGGGGCGAGCGGCCGCTCGCGGTGATCGCCTTCCACCCGGGCACGAGCGCGACTCCGGACGAGCTGCGGGAGTTCCTCCTGCCGCGCGTGGCGCGCTGGTGGCTCCCCGAACGGATCGAGATCGTCGCGGCGGTGCCGAAGACCGCCGTCGGCAAGTTCGACAAAGTCGCGCTGCGGCGCACTTTCACCAGCAGGGGAGCCGACTCGTGACCGACCCGGCCGCTTCCTTCGACGTCCTGCACGTCGAGCCGCTGCGCGTCGCGTGGGCCGACACCGACGCCAGCGGGCGCATCCACTGGTCGTCGGTCTTCCGCTGGGCGGAGGCGGCCGAGCACGCGCTGCTGCGCGCCGCCGGCCGCGGCGCGGACGAGGCCGGTCCGTACCCGCGCCGCTCGACCGAGGCCGTCTACCACCGCGCTCTCGAGTTCGACGACCGGATCGAAGTCCGCCTCGGCGTGGAGAAAGCCGGCCGCAGCTCCGTGACCTTCGGCTGGCAGATCGTCCGCGGGGACGACCTCTGCGTGGAGGGTCGCCACACCGTGGTCCACGTCGGGCCCGACGGCCGGTCCGCGCCGTGGCCGGAGCAGCTGCGGGCCGCCTTGCGCCTGGGCTGAACCGGCCCGAGCCGGTTCAGCGAGCCGGGTTCCGGCCGTGGACGAACCAGATCGCCTCGGCCGGGCCGTCGCCGCGGTTGGTGAGGCGGTGCGGCGTCGTCGAGTCGAAGGCGATGGAGTCGCCGGCGTGGAGCTGGTAGGTGTCGAAGGCCAGGGCGACTTCCAGGGTGCCGCTGATGACGTAGCCGTATTCGATGCCCGCGTGCCGCGTGAGCTTGTCGTCGGGGACGGAGCTGCCGTCGACCTCGTAGCGGACGTGCAGGAAGTCGACCGTGCTGTCGTGGATGGACGACAGCTGTTCCCACGTGACGCCGGAGTCGAGGACGAGCTGGCGCCGTTCGCCCGGGCGGAGCATGGGGCTCTGCTGCTCCTCGGGGCTTTCGTTCAGCTTCGCCAGGGCGCCGTGGAAGCTGTGCTTCTCGACGCCCGCGGCCGGTGCGGGCGCGGGCGGTTCCTCCGCGCCCGCACCGGCGGCGCTGCTGAACAGCTCGTCGATGGAGACGTTGAGGGCACTGCAGATCGCGTACAAGGTCGCGACCGAGGGCTGGGACTTGTTGTTCTCGATCTGCGACACGAACGCGGCCGAGTACCCGAGGTCGCGCGCGAACTGGCGCAGCGACAGCCCGGCCGCCTGCCGGCGTGCGCGCAGCTGCTCGCCGAGGTTCGCGGCCTCCGAGTGCTCCGCCGCCGGCTCGTGCTTCGCTGCCACGTCTCGCTCCTCGCGCTGTCGTCCAGTCGGTGTTCACTATAGCTTGACGCCCGTGCCGCGAGAGCGGCTCAGGCGGTGAGCCGGTCGCGCACGAACTCCAGCTCCCGCACGACGTAGTCGGTGATGTCGCCGCTCTTGAGGTGCTCGGGCAGCACGTCCCAGGTGTAGGTCTCGATCTCCAGGTGCGACGACTGCGGCTGCGCGCGGTGGCGGTCGAGAGCCTGCTCCAGGGCGAACCGCGTGGTGCGGAACGGGCCGAGGTCGTCGAGGAACACCGGCACGTGGAAGTGGGTGCGCCATTCGCGCGCGCCACCGGGGTCGCGGCGCCAGGCGGCGATCGCGTCGGAGAGGTTGAGGTGGCGGGTGACGGTGCCCTCGCGCAGCTCGGACGTCTGGCTCAGGTAGATGGTGCGGGTGAAGCGCTCCAGCTCGCGCACCACCTCGTCGGTCACCTCGGGTACCCACAGCGCGGCGGCCTGCTGCAGCTTGAACACGGGCACGCCGGCGCCGGCGAGCAGGTCGAGGGAGGCGGGGATGTCGTCGAACTCCACGGCCTGGTGCCCGATGTCGAACACGATCCCGACGTGGCGGCGCAGCGCGCCGAAGGCTTCCGCGAGCGGCAGGTCGGCGAGGCCGGAGAGCGTTTCGGCCGCGGCGCGGGAGTACAGCCGCGTGGTGAAGTAGCGGACCGTCTCCTCGATGGTTTCCAGGTAGCAGAACGGTTCCGGCTCGATCGCGAGCTTCACCCGCCGGCCGGTGCGGCGTTCGAGCGCGACGAGGTGGGCGACGACCCGCAGCACGTTGCGGGTGAACAGCTCCACGTACGCCTCGCCGGTGACCTTGGGCCGGTAGGCCAGCGGCACGGTCTGGATGGTCGGCTCGACCCCGTCCGCGGCGATGTCGGCGAGCACGTCGGCCACCTGCGTGGTGTACGCGACGCGCTCTTCGGTACTCCAGTCCGGTTCGTACACGTTCTCCATCACCGAGCGGCCCTTGAACGGCCCGTGCGGGAACGCGTTGACGGTGTAGACGTAGAGATCGCTGTCCGCCAGGTACTTCTTCAGCCGGTCCCGCTCGGGGCCGTCGCCGGCGAGCCGGTCGGCGGACGCGCCGGAGAGCCGCAGCGACACCCCGAACGGCGCGTCGGGGGAGACCCGGCGCTTCACTTCGGGGACGTAGGTCTCGAGGCTGGCGTTCATCTCGTCCCAGGTGTCACCGGGGTGCACGAGGGTCGAGTAGGACAGGTGGCCCAGACGCGTGCCGAGGTCCATGAGGTTCCTCCGGGGAAGGCGGCAGAGAGGGTGCCGGAAGTGCTGCGGTGACGCGCTGCAGCAGACGTTTGCTCGAAGTGAACAGTCCGAAACCCAGTGCTGTCAAGGATTACGCCGCTTGACCTGCGTATCTGGCAAAGTTGTTCGCTGAGTCTTGACTCACCGGCTGGTTCATTGTTCACTACCGCTGTACAGCGTCGTCGAACGGGAGTGAACCCGGCGAATATCGGCGCCGTGTCCACGCCCGGATCCCGGCTGCGCGGGTTTCCGGAGAGCCTACGAGGAGTTGAGCATGCGCGCCGCGGTCTTCCACGACAAGCACGACATCCGGGTCGAGGACATCCCGGAGCCGGCCGCAGTCGGCGCGCGGCAAGTGCGCGTCCGGCCGTACCTGTGCGGGATCTGCGGCACCGACCTGCACGAGTACGCGGCCGGGCCGATCGTCATCCCGACCAGCCCGCACCCGCTTTCGCACGCCGCCGCGCCGCAGGTGCTCGGGCACGAGTTCTCCGGTCAGGTGCTGGAGATCGGCGCCGAGGTCACCGGCGTCCGCGTCGGCGACCGGGTTTCGGTGATGCCGTTGATCTACTGTGGACACTGCTACTACTGCCGCCGCGGGCTCAACCACCTGTGCCCGCAGATGGCCTGCACGGGGCTGAGCTGGGACGGCGGCGGGATCAGCGAGCAGGTGGTGGTCCCGGAGCACCAGATCTCGGTGCTGCCGGAATCGGTGTCGGACGTGCAGGGCGCGCTGGTCGAGCCGGCCGCGGTCGCCGCGTACGGCGTCGACCGCACCGGCTTCACCTCCGGTGACAGCGTCCTGATCACCGGCGCGGGGCCGATCGGCGCGCTCGCCGCGCTGTACGCCCACGCGTCGGGCGCGGCACAGATCTTCGTGAGCGAGCCCAACGCGCGCCGCCGGGCCCTGCTCGACGCGCTCGGGGTCGCGACCGTGCTCGACCCGACGGCCGAGGACGTGCCGGAGGTGGTCCGCGGGCTCACCGGCGGGATCGGGGCCGACGTCGCCGCGGAGTGCTCCGGCTCGGAGGCCGGCCTCGCCACGGCACTGGGCAGCCTCCGGTCCCACGGCACCGCGACGCAGGTGGGCCTGCACGTCCGGCCCGCCACGATCGACCCGATGGCTCTGTCGCAGCGCGATCTGAGCCTGGTCGGCACGTGGTGCTACCCGGTGTTCGACTTCCCCCGCATCATCTCGCTCGTCGCGACCGGCCGGTTCCCGGTGGAGCGCGTGCTGACCGAGGTGATCGCGGTCGACGACGTCGTCACCGGCGGGTTCGACCGGCTGCTCGACCCCGAAGGCGACGCCCAGAAGCTGCTCGTCAAGGTCGGCTGACCGGAACCGCCTTCACCACCCAACCGTTTCCCGCTGTCCACGAGACCTTTGTGGACAGACTTCGTCCTGCCCTGCGACCCGGTGCGCCTGCACCCGAGGAGCGATCCGATGAGCGACACGACAAGGGGTTCCGTGGTCGTCACACAGTCGGCCCCGTCGCCCGCCCCGGCTTCGGGGACCGCCCACCCGCCCGGCCGGCCGAGCCTCTGGCGGCAGACGACGGCACAGCGCGCCTCGCGCGGACTGGTCACGATCCTCGTCGCGACCGCGCTGCTGTTCCTCGTCAGCCTGCTGCTGCAGCCCGAGAGCCTGGGCCGCAGCTCACTGCAGGGAATGCTGCCCTTCGCCGCGGTGCTCGCCGTGGTCGCGCTCGGGCAGACGCTGGTCGTGCAGCAGGCGGGGATCGACCTGTCGGTGCCCGGCACCGTGTCCCTGAGCGTGATCATCGTGACGCACTACCCCGCCGGGGACAACGGAAAGCTGCTTCCCGCGGTGCTGCTCGCCTACGTCGCGGCGCTGGCGGCGGGCCTGCTCAACGGCCTGGTCGTGAGCCGGCTCGGGATGTCGGCGATCGTCACCTCCTTGGGCACCAACGCATTGCTGTACGCGGTGGTGCTCGGGGTCTCGGGCGGCTCGCCGGTGACGACCACGGACACGTTGCACTCGCTCGTCACCGGCCGCTTCCTCGGTCTGCCGTACGCGGTCTACATCGCCGTCGTCCTCGTCGCGGTGACCGGCTTCGCGATGAAGGGCACCGTGCCGGGCCGCCGGTTCGAGGCTGTGGGCGACAACCCGGAGGCCGCGGGGCTGGCGGGCCTGCGGGTGCGGCGTCACCAGCTCGCCGCCTACGTCTGGGCGTCGCTGCTCTACGGCACGGCGGGCATCCTCCTGGCCGGCATCGTGACGACGCCGGGCGCGTTCCAGGGCGACACGCTGCTGCTGCCGTCGGTCGCGGCCGTCGTGCTGGGCGGCACCTCGCTGCTCGGCGGCAAGGGCAGCCCGGTCGCCAGCGCCATCGCCGCCCTGTTCCTGTCCCAGCTCGACCAGTTCGTGCTGACGCTCGGCGTCAGCGCGGCGACGAACAACATCGTCCAGGCGCTCGCGCTCGCCGCGGGTGTCGCCGTCTACACCGTGAACTGGGCCGCCGTGCGCGGCTGGTTCCGCCGTGTCCCCGCTCCCCGGACCCAGCAGTAGGAAGGGTTTCCCATGTCTCCCCAGTCCCTTCGCCGGTCGTTGCTCGCCGGCTTGGCTTCCCTCGCCCTCGTGACCACCGCCTGCACGGTGGACGACGGCGGCTCGACCAGCGCCGAGGGCGGCAAGCCCGCCAACGCGAACGTGCCGGCCTGGTGCGGTTCGAAGCAGATCACCCTCGGCCTGGCCGACGGCTTCGGCGACAACAACTGGCGCAAGGTCACCACGGCCGAGGCCAAGGCCGAGGTCGCCAAGTGCCCCAACGTCACGTCGTTCACCTACACCGACGGGCAGGGCAACACCCAGAAGGCCATTTCGGACATCCAGGGCCTCGTCGCCAAGGGCACGCAGGCGATCGTCGTCTTCCCGGACGCGGGCCAGGCCGTGCTGCCCGCCCTGCGCAGCGCCTACAAGGCGGGCGTGGTCACCGTGCCGTACCGGGTCAACCCGGGCGGGACGCCCGGCCAGGACTACGACGCGTTCGTGAGCACGAACTTCGAGCAGGCCGGCGTGCTGTGGGGCCAGTGGCTCGTGAAGGCGCTCAACGGCAAGGGCAAGGTGCTCAACCTCGGCGGGCCGGCCGCGAACTCGCAGAGCCTCGACGAGTACAAGGGTATGCAGAGCGTGCTCAAGGACCACCCGGGCATCCAGTTCGTCGGCACCACGCCGTACGAGGTGACCAACTGGGACGCCGCGCAGACCCAGCGCGTGATCACCGCGGCGCTGGCCAAGAACCCGGAGATCGACGCGATCACCACCGACTTCGGGGCCGCGCTGGCGAGCTCGTTCTCCGCGTTCACCTCGGCCGGGCGCAAGATCCCGGCGATCGCGACCGAGGACGCCAACCAGCTCGCCTGCAACTGGCAGCAGCAGAAGGACGCCGGCAACCCGTTCCAGCTGTTCACCGTCTCCTCGCAGAACGCGATGTCGCGCCTGGCGATCGACGTCGCGGTGGCCAAGGCGACCGGCGGTGTGGTGCCGAAGGACCTGGTCTACCCGCAGTCGGCGTTCGAGGACTCGATCTCCGGGCAGCCGCACCCCGTCACGTGCGACAAGGACCTCCCGAGCGACGCGTTCGTGTCCAGCTCACTGTCCAAAGCGGACCAGACCGCGGCCCTGAAGTAGGAGAGGCGACCATGACCGAAGTTGCGGCACTGAGCCTGTCCGGGGTGTCGAAGAGCTACGGGCCCGTGCGCGCCCTGTCGGAGGTGTCGCTCGACGTCTTCGGCGGGCGGGTGCACGCGCTGCTCGGCGAGAACGGCGCGGGCAAGTCGACGCTGATGGGCATCGCGTCGGGCTCCACCCGGCCCGACGCGGGCACGATCACGGTGGCCGGCGAGCCGATCGCGGCTCTGACCACCGACCGGGCGAGCCGGCTCGGCATCGCGATCGTGCACCAGCACCCGGCCGTGCTGGCCGACATGACGGTCGCGGAGAACATCCGCCTCGCGGTGCCCGCCGAGCGGATGCCGGCCGGCAACCCGCGTGTGTGGATGGTCGAACTGCTGCGGAGCGTCGGCTCGGACCTGCGGCTGCAGGACCGGGTGGCCGATCTCGGCGTCGCGCAGAAGCAGCTGCTGGAGCTGGCGAAGGCCGTCGCGCTGGAGCCGAAGGTGCTGATCCTCGACGAGCCGACCGCGCCGCTGGGCGCGGAGCAGACCGAGATCCTGTTCGACCAGGTGCGCCAGGCCACCGCCCGCGGCACGGCGGTCGTCTACATCACCCACCGGCTCGCCGAGGTGCGTGAGATCGCCGACGAGGTGACGGTGCTGCGCGACGGCCGGGCGCGCGGCCACTCGGCCGTCGCCGACCTCACCGACGACGAGATGCTGCGGCTGATCGTCGGGCGCGAGCTCGCCTCGGCGTTCCCGGAGAAGTACACCGATCTCGCCGACGCGAAGGTCGCGCTGGAGGTCGAAGGCCTCTCCGGTGAGGGTTTCCACGACGCGCGGCTCGTCGCGCACCACGGGGAGATCGTCGGGCTCGCGGGCATCGTCGGCAACGGCCAGAGCGAGTTCCTGCGCGCGCTGGCCGGGCTGCGCCCGTCGACGGGCCGGATCGTGCTCGACGGCGTGCCGCTGCGGGGCCGGGCCCTGGTCCGCTCAACGGCGTACATGCCGGCCGACCGCCACCGGGAAAGCCTGCTGCCGGCGATGTCGGTGCGGGAGAACGCGGCCGTCGCCTCGTTGCCCTCCTTCGCCGGCGGGGGAGTGGTCTCCTCGGAACGCGAACGGGCCGGAGTGGACGCCGAGCTGGCCAAGCTGTCGGTCAAGACCGCTTCGCGCGAGACGAACGTGATGGCGCTTTCGGGCGGCAACCAGCAGAAGGTGGTGATGGCGCGCGCTCTGCTCGCCGCACCGCGGCTGCTGCTGGCCGACGAGCCGACCCAGGGCGTCGACGTCGGCGCCCGGTCGGAGATCTACACGATCATGCGCGACGTGGCCGCGTCCGGGGTGCCCGTGGTCGTGGTGTCTTCCGACGCCAAGGAGCTGGAAGGGCTCTGCGACCGGGTCGTGGTGTTCTCGCGCGGCCACGTCGTCGCCGAGCTCACCGGCGAGGACGTCACCGAGGAGAAGATCACCGGCTCGGTCGTCAACGCCACCACCCTGCGCCGCGACGCGCCGGCGGCCAAGAAGGCCGGACCGGCGAAACCGGTTCCGTCGACCCGCCGGCCCCCGATGGCCGAGCGCCTGCGTGACCTGGCCAAGGGCGACTACGCGCCGAGCATCGTGCTCGCACTGGTCATCCTCGCGCTCGGTGGCTACACCTTCGCCCACAACGTGCGGTTCCTCGCACCGTTCAACGTCACCTCCCTGCTCACGCTGCTCACGGCGCTCGCGTTCATCAGCCTGGGCCAGACCATCGTGATCATGACCGGCGGGATCGACCTGTCGGTCGGGCCACTCGCCGGGCTGCTGGTGGTGATCGCGTCGTTCTTCGTCACCGACGGCCACTCGCCGCTGCTCGTGGCGCTCGCGTTCGTGATCATGCTCGCGGTGGCGGTCGCGTCCGGGGTGCTCAACGGGGTGCTGATCCGCTTCGGCGGGTTCACCGCGGTGGCCGCGACCCTGACCCTCTACATCGGACTGCAGGGCGTCTCCTTGCTGCTGCGGCCGTTCCAGGGCGGGTTCATCAGCACGTCGGTCACCGACGCGATCACCGCGACGGTCGGGTTCGTGCCGATCGCGTTCCTCGTGGCGGTGGTGGTCGCCGTCGGGCTGGAGCTGGCGTTGCGGTTCACCGCCTGGGGCCGCGGCCTGCGGGCGGCCGGCTCGAACGAGGGGTCCGCGCGGCGCCTGGGGGTGAAGGTGAACCGGGTCCACGTGCTGGCCTACCTCGGCTGCGCGGTCCTGACGTTCTTCGGCGCGCTCCTGCTGATGGCCCAGATCGGCGTCGGTGACCCGACGCAAGGCGTGAGCTACACGCTCTCCAGCATCACCGCGGTCGTGCTCGGCGGGGCGAGCCTCGCCGGCGGGCGCGGGTCGTTCATCGGGACGCTGCTGGGCGCCGCGCTGATCCAGGAAGTGCTCAACGCGACGACGTTCCTGAACCTGAGCCAGAGCTGGCAGTACTTCTTCCAGGGAATCCTCATCCTCGTCGCCGCGGCGATCTACACCCGCGTGCGCCGCCGGACGCCGGCCCTGGTCTGAGCTTTCGCCGTACGCACAGCAGAAAGAGGAGACAGTGAGCGAAACAGCACTCGTCGTCGGGGTCACCGGCATCGCCGGGGCCGCGGTGGCCACCCGGCTGGTCGAGCGCGGCTGGGCGGTGACCGGGGTGTCCCGCCGCAGCGAGTCCGGCGTGCCCGGGGTCCGCTCGGTTCGCGCCGACCTCGAGGACGCGGCCGCGCTGAGCGCCGCGCTCGCGGACACGAAACCGACGCACGTCTTCCTCACCGCGTGGTCGCGCCGCCCCACCGAAGCGGAGAACATCGACGTCAACGCCGGCATCGTGCGCAACGTGCTGGCGGCGGCCACCGCGGGCGGCGCCGTGCGGCACGTCGCGCTGATGACCGGGCTGAAGCACTACCTCGGGCCGTTCGAGGCCTACGCCGCCGGGGTCACGCCGGACACGCCGTTCCACGAGGACGAGGCGCGGCTCGACGTGCCGAACTTCTACTACGCGCAGGAGGACGAGCTCTTCGCGGCCGCCGAGCGCCACGGCTTCACCTGGAGCGTGCACCGGGCGCACACCGTGATCGGCCACGCCGTCGGCAACGCCATGAACATGGGGATGACGCTGGCGGTCTACGCGGCCGTGTGCCGGGAGACCGGGCGGGACTTCCGGTTCCCCGGCTCGGAGGTCCAGTGGAACGGCGTCACCGACATGACCGACGCCGGGCTGCTGGCCGACCAGATGGTGTGGGCGGCCACCGACGGGAACGGGCGCGACGAGGCGTTCAACATCGCGAACGGCGACGTGTTCCGCTGGCGCTGGATGTGGCCGCGCCTCGCGAAGCTGCTCGGGGTGACGCCGGCCGGGTTCGACGGCAAGCCCGCGCCGCTGGAGGAGCAGATGGCCGACGCCGGCCCGGTCTGGCGCCGGATCGCCGAGCGCCACGGGCTGCGCGAAGCGGACCTCACCCGGGTCGCGTCGTGGTGGCACACCGACAGCGACCTCGGCCGGCCCATCGAGTGCCTCACCGACATGAGCAAGAGCCGCAAGGCCGGGTTCACGGGCTACACCAGCACGCTGGACTCCTTCGCCCGGCTCTTCGAGACCTTGCGCGCGGAGCGGATCATCCCGCCCGCCGCGACCGAATAGGCACGACCGAACAGGCACGACCGAACAGACAGAGCGGAATGAGCACAGCGGAATGACCACAGTGGACGTTACGAGCCCGACCGGCGCGCGGTCAGCGCTCGTCGCTCGCCGCCGGGAGCGGACGGGCGAGCAGCTCGAACAGTTCGGCCGGCGGCTCGGCGAGCCAGTCGCGCGCCCGGCCGGAGGCGGTGCGCCCGACGACGAACCACAGTCCCCGCGCGGGCGCGGCGGTGTGGTTGACGTACAGGTGCGCGCGGTCGGAGCGGAAGGAGAACGAGTCGCCGGCGCGCAGCACGTGCTCGTCGGACTCGAACCGCAGCGTGAGCTCGCCGTCGAGGAGGTAGGCGTGCTCCGTGCCCGGGTGGCGCATCAGCCCGCCGTCGACGGAACTGCTCGCGCCGGGCTCGTACGTCACCAGCAGCGGCTCCACCGACCGCGAGCCGTCGATGGCGAGGCGTTCCCAGCGCACGCCGTTGTCCATGTCCAGCACCGGGTTGTCGGCGGCGCGCTGGATGGTGGTGCCGGCTTCGTCGGGTTCGAGGACGGCCGGGCGGCGGCCGGGCTCGGCCTTCCCGCGATGGCCGGCGACCTCGAGGCCGAGCACTTCGTCCAGGGACAGGCCGAGGTGGCTGACCAGCGTGTAGAGCGTGCTCACGGACGGTTGCGACTTTCCGGTCTCGACCTGCGACAGCAGGCTCGCCGAGAGCCCCGTGGCCAGCGCCACGCCGCGCAGGGTGCGCTTCTGCCTGATCCGCGCTTCGCGCAGGGCAGGGCCGATCCGGTCGTCCACGGTGCCGCTCCCGTTCCGTTCACGGCGCCATCGCCGACTGTTCACTCGATCATACGTTCGTGCGTTGTGGCTGTACACACGCCCAGGTGCGACCTGCGCAACATCCCGGATTCACGGCGTCTCGTTCAGCGGGAGCGAACGCCTACCGGGTCGACGAAAGGAGCCCGGCCATGCCGGCTCGGCTGACCGACAGGACCGTGGTGGTGACCGGCGCGGGCCGGGGAATCGGCGCCGCCCTCGCCCGTGGGATGGCGGCGGAGGGCGCGGCGCTGGTCGTCACCGACCGCGACGAACCCGAAGCCGCCGCGGTGGCGCAGTCCATTCGTGACAGTGGCGGGCGCGCCGTGCACCGGCGCGTCGACGTCGTCGACCGCGAAGACGTGCGCGCCGCGATCGACCTCGCCGTGAGCGAGTTCGGCCGGCTCGACGCGTACTTCAACAACGCGGGGTTCAACGAACCGGAGAAGTTCCTCGACATCACCGAAGCCGTGTGGGAACGCATCTTCCGCGTCAACGCGTTCGGGGTCGTGCTCGGCAGCCAGGAGGCCGCGCGCCAGTTCATCCGGCAGGGCGGTGGCGGCAAGATCGTGAACACGGCCTCCATCGCCGGCCGTCAGGGCTTTCCGAGCTTCGCGCCCTACTGCGCCAGCAAGGCCGCGGTGATCTCGCTGACCCAGTCCGGCGCCCGCTCGCTCGCGGAGCACGGCATCACCGTCAACGCGTTCGCGCCCGGCGTGGTGCGGACCCCGTTGTGGGACAAGCTCGACAGCGACCTCGAACGCATCGGGGAGGGCGACGCCGGCTTCGCCGCGATGGCCGACGACATCATCCTCGGCCGCCCGGCCGAACCCGAAGACCTGGTTCCCACGGCCGTGTTCCTCGCCGGCCCCGACTCCGACTACATCACCGGGCAGGTGATCCCGATCGAGGGCGGGATGGTCCTCGTCTGAGGCCTGCCCCGCCCGTCACACGTTCCCGGCGGTCCACCGCCGCGGGGGAAAGGAAAACTCATGCCGATCGCCACGTTCGGGCCCAACGCCGTCGACTGGGAGACCCGGATCGACCACGAACGCCTGCGCACCCAGCGCCTGCAGCGCCTGCGCGAGCAGCTGGACAAGTCGAGCCTCGGCGCCGTCCTCGCGTTCGACTTCGCCAACATCCGCTACATGTCCGCCACCCACATCGGCACGTGGGCCATGGACAAGCTCATCCGGTTCTCCCTGCTGACCCGCGCCACCGACCCCATCGTGTGGGACTTCGGGTCCGCGGCCAAGCACCACGAGCTCTACAACCCGTGGCTCGCCACCACGACCGCCGAGGCCGACGCCGACCCGCACGCGCCGCACCACGGCGCGGTCCGGCCGCGCGCCGAGTCCGGGGCCCGCGCGGGGATCTCCACGCTGCGCGGCGCGTTCCACCCGGACGCGGGCATCGCCGATGACGTCGCCGCGAAGATCAAGCGCGAGCTGGAGAAGTTCGGGCTGCTCGGCGAACCGCTCGGCGTCGACGTGATCGAGCTGCCGATCCTCGCCGCCCTGCAGCGCGCGGGCATCACGGTCACCGACGGGCAGCAGGTCTTCATGGAGGCCCGGCGGGTGAAGACCGCCGACGAGATCTCGCTGCTGACCCAGGCGGCCTCGATGGTCGACGCCGCCTACGACGACCTGTACCAGTTCCTGCGCCCGGGTGTCCGGGAGAACGAGTGCGTGGGGCTGGTCTCGAAGTCGCTCTACGACCTCGGCTCGGAGTACGTCGAGGGCGTGAACGCGATCTCCGGCGAGCGCTGCTCGCCGCACCCGCACGTGTTCTCGGACCGGCTGATCCGGCCCGGGGACCCCGCGTTCTTCGACATCCTGCACAGCCACCAGGGCTACCGCACCTGCTACTACCGCACGTTCGCGGTCGGTTCGGCCAGCCGCGCGCAGCGTGACGCCTACGTGCGGGCCCGCGAGTACATGGACCACGCCATCGCGCTGGTGCGCCCGGGCGCCACCACGGCGGACATCGTGTCGGTGTGGCCCACCGCGCAGGAGTTCGGGTTCGCCGACGAGGAAGCCGCGTTCGCGCTGCAGTACGGGCACGGTGTCGGGCTGTCCATCTGGGAGAAGCCGATCTTCTCGCGCCTGGTCTCGCTGGAGCACCCCGAGGTGCTGGAGGTCGGGAACGTGTTCGCGCTCGAGACGTACTGGCCCTCGGCCGACGGCATCGGCGCGGCCCGCATCGAGGAAGAGCTCGTGGTGACCCCCGAGGGCTGCGAGGTGATCACCAAGTTCCCCGCCGAGGACCTGCTGGTCGCCGGCCCTCGCTACATCGCCGTGAACGGCCCGCTCTCCACGGCGCGCGAGTCCCAGTCGCACCTCAACACGCCCGCCGGCCGCGGCGAAGCCACCGCCTGAGAAGGAGCGAGACGATGAAAGCCCTGAGGTTCACCGCGGCGGACACCGTGTCCGTCGACGAGCTGGCCGTACCGCGGATCGCCGCGGACGAGGTGCTCGTCGCGGCCCGCTCGGTCGGCATCTGCCACTCCGACATCGAGCTGCTCGAAGGCCGCTACATCATCCCGTTCTCCTACCCGGTGATCCCGGGCCACGAGTGGTCCGGCGAGATCGTCGAAACCGGTGCCGACGTCACCCGGTTCGCGCCCGGCGACCGCGTGGTGGGCGAGTGCGTGATCGGCGACGACCACTTCGGCTTCTCGATCAGCGGCGCGGCGGCGGAGTTCTTCGTCGCCAAACCCGCGTGGCTGCACCGGCTGCCGGATTCGCTGTCCTTCACCGACGGCGCGCTCGTGGAGCCGTTCAGCTGCGGGTACCACGCGCTGATGAAGGCGGGCAACGTCAACGCGAGCGACACGGTGGTGGTGTTCGGCGCCGGTCCGATCGGTCTCGGTGTCACGGCCGGTGCCGCGGCGCTGGGCGCGCGCACCATCACCGTCGAGCCGGCGGCCGGGCGCGCGGAGGCGGCGCGCAAGCTCGGCGCCGAGGTCGTGCTCGACCCGACGGCCGGGCCGATCGCGGAGCAGGTGGCCGAGGTGACCGGCGGTTCCGGGGGCACGGTGGTGATCGAGGCGACGGGGCTGCCGGCGGTGATGGCCGACGTGCTCGACGTCGCCGCGCACGGCGCGCGGGTGGTGTACGTGGGCATCGACGTGGGCGGCAGCGCGCCGGCGAAGCTGGGCCTGATCCAGTCGAAGGAGCTGAGCATCCGTGGCATCATCGGCTCGCCGGGGGTGTGGCCGGAGACGCTGCGGTTCCTCGCGCGCGCCGGGGTCGACCTGTCCGACCTGGTGACCGGCCGGTTCCCCGTGGAGCGGGCCGCGGAGGCGATCACCGCCTCGCGCGACACGGCGAAGAACATCAAGGTGCACCTCGAGTTCGGAGCCACGCGGTGACCGCGACCATGCGTGCGGCCGTCTACCACGGCCGCCAGGACGTCCGGATCGAAGAGGTGCCGCTGCCCCGGCTGCGCGAAGGCGAGGTGCTCGTCGCCGTGCGGCGCAGCGGGATCTGCGGCTCGGACGCCACGGAGTGGGCGGCCGGCCCGAAGATGGTGCCGCTCACCCGGCGCCACCCCGGCAGCGGGCACCTCGGCCCGATGATCATCGGCCACGAGTTCGTCGGCGAGATCGTGGACGGCGGTGAGGGCTTCGCCGCGGGCGATCTGGTCGCCGCCGGCGCCGGTGTCTCGTGTGGACAGTGCGATCGCTGCGGCGAGGGCCGCACCAACCTGTGCCGCCGCTACTACACGCTGGGCCTCAACGCCCCCGGCGGGCTCGCCGAGTACGTGGCCGCGCCGGCCGGCATGCTGCGCCCGATCCCGGCCGGGGTGTCCCTCGACCATGCCGGGCTGGCGCAGCCGCTGGCCGTCGGCCTGCACGCCGCGCGGCGGGCGGGGGTCCGGCCGGGGGACTCCGTGGTGGTCATCGGGGCCGGCGCCATCGGCTCCTTCGTGCTGGCCGGGCTGCGGCACCTGGACGACGCCGACGTCACCGTGGTCGACTTCGCCGGCGACAAGCTGGACCGGGCCGCCCGGCTGGGCGCCACCCGGACCGTGGACGCGGCGGGCGACGTCGTCGAGGCCGTGCGGGAGCTGACCGGAGGGCGTGGGGCCGACGTGGTCATCGAGGCCAGCGGCGCGCCGGGGCAGTTCGAGAACGCGCTGCGGATGGTCACCGACGGCGGGCGGATCCTCGCCGTCGGCCTGCCCAAGCAGGCGCCCGTCGTCGACCTGTTCGGCCTGGTGCTGCGCGAGATCACCGTCGAGTCGACGGTCGCGCACGTGTGCGGCGCGGATCTGGTGCCGGCGTTGGAGATCCTGTCCGCCGGGGTGCTCGGTGCCGAGCTGCTCGACTCCGTGATCGGGCTCGACGAGCTCACCGACCGCGGCCTCGCGCGGCTGGCCGCCGGGGGCGTGGACGGGAAGGTTCTCATCGACCCGGGGAGGCGCTCGTGAAGGTCGCGGTGCTGGGCCTGGGCGCGATGGGCTCGCAGCTGCTCCTGCGGCTGGCCGACAGCGGCGTCGACGTCGTCGGCTGGAACCGCGATCCCGGACGCGCGCGGCGGGCCGGGATCGCGCCGGAGCGGGTCGCGTCGTCGGCGGCCGACGCCGTGACCGGGGCCGACCTGGTGATCGCCATGCTCGCCGACGGGCCGGCGTTGCGAGCAGTGCTGACCGGAGTCGTCGACCTGCTCGGCGAGAACACGCTGGTCCTCGACATGGGCACGTCCGGGCCGCAGCTGTCGCGTGAAGTGGCGGAAATGCTGGCCCGGCACGGGATCCGCTTCGCCGAGGCCCCGGTGTCCGGGTCGGTCGGCGCGGCCCGCGCCGGGTCGCTGACGATCATGTTCGGCGGTACGGCCGAGGACCTGGCCGCGGCGGAACCGGTGCTGCGGTTCCTGGGCGGGCGGACCATCCACATCGGACCGATCGGCGCCGCGTCGACGCTGAAGCTGTGCGTCAACGCGCTGCTGCACACCTTCAACGCCACCCTCGGCGAGGTCCTCGGCACCGCGACGCGCGCGGGTATCGACCTGCGCACGGCGTACGACACGATCGGCGAGTCCGCGATCGCGGCCCCGTTCGTGCGCTACAAGCGCGACGCCTTCCTGTCCGCGACCGCCCCTCCGGTGGCCTTCGCGGTGGACCTGGTGCGCAAGGACCTCGAACTGTTCCTCGACGCGGTTCCGGACCCCGCGCGGCTGAGCCCGACGGTGCGGACCGCCGTCGACGTCGTGGAACGGGCCCAGTCGGCCGGTCTCGGACAGGAGGACATGGCGACGCTCGCGCGGCTCTACGACGGGAGCTGAGCCCGTCCCGGAACCGGTTGCGGGCCGGCGGTGCTCAGACGTCGGCCCGCTCGCGGATCTCCACGGCGGTCTCGAGCATCTGGCGCGTGCTGGTGAACCAGTCCTGCAGGTTCAGGTCGACGATGAGCTCGTCGGCGCCTGCCTCGGCGGCGGTGTGGACGTCTTCCAGGATCTCGTCGAGGGTGCCGACGAACGCGGTGCGGCCGGGGCCGGCCGGGCGGTCGGTGAAGGTGACGTTGCCGACCACCACCATCTCCATGCGGCTCGCGTCGCGGCCGTAGCCGGTGGCCAGTTCCCGGATGCGGTCCCAGCCGGTGCGCAGCTCGGCGGCGCCGGCGGGGCCGGGCGTGGTGAGCAGCGGCAGCCAGCCGTCCGCTCGCTCGGCGATGCGCCGCTGGGCGCGGGAGTCGCCACCGCCGCCGAGCATCACCGGGATCTTCGACACGGGCTTGGGCAGGACGGCCGCGTTCTCGATGACCGTGCGGCTGCCGCGGAAGGTGACCGGATCCGGGCCCCACGCGGCGTCGAAGACGTCGAGGGTCTCGTCGAGGATGCGGCCGCGGCCGGCGCGGGTGGTGCCGGCGGCCTGGAGCTCGTCGGTGGACCAGCCGGTGCTCAGGCCGGCGATCACGCGGCCGCCGCTGAGCTGGTCGATCGTGGCCAGCTCCTTCGCCAGCTGGATGGGCAGGTGCAGCGGCGCGACCAGGACGGACGTGCCGAGGCGCACGGTGTTGGTCACCACCGCGGCGGCGGCGAGCAGGGCCAGGGGGTCGGCGGCCTGCCGCGACGCGGCCGGCCACGGCACGTTCGGCGGCGCGTACGGTTCGAGGGGCTGCTCGGGGAAGAGCAGCCGTTCGTAGGTCCACAGGCTGGTGTAGCCGGCCGCTTCCGCCGTGCGGGCCGCCTCGACGACGTCGTGCCGCAGGTCCACGCCGAGCCGTTGGGGCAGGCGGAGTCCGAGCTTCATGGGAGTTCTCCGAGCGAGTCGTGATTGTCCTGACCGGACCGAGTCTGAACGTTGACATCGATGTGAAGGTCAATGTCGGCTCGGACACAGGAGTTCTGCGTGGTGTGCCGGGCCGTCGCGCGGACGTGTCCGGCGGGCGGGCCGGGCCGGCTCCAATGGAGCAGCGCTGTGACTTTCCGCTGGCATTCGCTCACTCGCCCGATGAATTGCCGGTGATTCTCCCGCGCTTCTACGCTGAAAAGGTCGAGCTTCTCGGGTCCGGGAGGAATTGTGCGTCGAAAGCTTTTCGTTCTTGCCGCGGTGTCGGCTTCTTTGCTCGGTCTGTCCGCTGTCCCCGCCGCGGCGAGTGGTGACCAGTTCGCGCCGGCGGGCTGTTTCGGGGAGCGCTACAGCATCTTTCTTGGACAGGGCATTAGCGTCTCGTGCCTGCCCGGGGAAGGCCACGGTTACCGCGTGATCGCCCACTGCGCGAGCGGCAACGCGTTCTGGTTCGCGGCGGGCGATTTCGTTCCGTACGGATTCGGCCCGGCGACCGCGGAATGCACCGGCGCGCTGCTCGCGCCCGCGAGTGTGGTCGCGTATCAGGTCGACGAAATCTGATTTTCCGCGGGGGCTTTACGCGACGGCCACGATTTCACCGTGCAGCACGGAAAACCAGCCGTCGGGATCGTCGACCCAGCGGCGCCACGCGGTGGAGATCTCTTCGAGCTCGGCCGGCTGCGCCAGGCCGTCGCGCAGGATCTGGGTGGTGGTGTCGGAGTTCAGTACGCGGTCGGCCCACATGCCGCCCCAGTAGGCGCGGTCGTCGGGGGTCGCGAAGCACCACGTGGCCGACGACGGCGCGACGTCGGTGAAGCCCGCGGCGTGGGCCCAGGTGAGCAGCCGGCGGCCCGCGTCGGGTTCGCTGCCGTTGGCGCGGAAGGCTTGGCGGTAGACCTCGAGCCAGCGGTCGAGCGCCGCGTCCGCGGGGTGCCAGGTGAATGCCGCGTAGTCGGCGTCCCGCGCGGCGACGAGGCCGCCCGGGCGGCAGACGCGGCGCATTTCCCGCAGGGCCAGCACCGGGTCCGCGACGTGCTGCAGCACCTGGTGGGCGTGGACGACGTCGAAGCTGTCGTCGGGGAAGTCGAGCGCGTGCACGTCGCCCACCACGAACTCGACGTTGTCCAGGCCGCGCCGGGCCACCTCCGCTTCGCCGAGCCGGCGGGCGGCCTCGGTGATCTCGACGCCGGTGATCCGGCCGGGGGCCACCAGTGCGGCGAGGTCAGCGGTGATCGTTCCGGGCCCGCTGCCGATGTCGAGCAGCGCCTGCCCGGGCGCGAGGCGGGGCAGGAGGTACGCGCACGAGTTCTCGGCGGTCCGCCAGCGGTGTGAGCGGAGCACGGATTCCTGATGGCCATGCGTGTAGGACGACACATCGTGAGCGTAGCTCAGCTTCTCAGTGATCGGGACGAAGTTCCCGGCATCCGGGCACGCGCGGAGCCCTGGACTGATGTCGACCATGGCTCGATAGTGATAGCCATGTACTCAGGCAACCCCGACGTCCCTGATGACGTGTTCGCCGCCGTCCTCGACCAGATCAACGACTTCGTCCGCACCCGCGTGATGCCCCGCGAGGTCGAGATCATGACCGCGGACGCCATACCGGCCGACCTTCGGGCGCAGGCGGCCGAGATGGGGTTGTTCGGGTACGCGATCCCGCAGGAGTGGGGCGGGCTCGGCCTCGATCTGGTGCAGGACGTCGAGGTCGCGATGGCGCTGGGGTACACGTCGTTGTCCTTGCGCTCGATGTTCGGCACCAACAACGGCATCGCGGGCCAGGTCCTGGTCGGGTTCGGCACCGAGGAGCAGCGGGCGCGCTGGCTGCCGGGCATCGCCTCGGGCGAGATCGTCGCCTCGTTCGCGCTCACCGAGCCCGGCGCGGGGTCGAACCCGGCGGGCCTGCGCACCACGGCGAAGCCGGACGGCGACGGCTGGGTCATCGACGGGGGCAAGCAGTTCATCACCAACGCCACCGAGGCGGGCCTGTTCGTGGTGTTCGCCCGCACGCGGCCGGCGTCGGAGTCCGGCACCGGCATCGCGGTGTTCCTCGTGCCGGCCGACGCGCCGGGGATCACGGTGGGCCCGAAGGACGCCAAGATGGGGCAGGAGGGCTCGCGCACCGCGGAGGTCACCTTCACCGGGGTCCGCGTCGGCCCGGAGGCGCTGGTCGGCGGGGACGGCGAGGTCGGGTACAAGGCCGCGATGACGTCGCTGGCGCGTGGCCGCGTCCACATGGCCGGGCTGGCCGTCGGCGCCGCGCAGCGGGCGCTCGACGAGTCGGTCTCCTACGCCGCCACCGCGACCCAGGGCGGCACGGTGATCGGGGATTTCCAGCTGGTGCAGGCGATGATCGCCGACCAGCAGACGGGCGTGCTCGCCGGGCGGGCGCTGGCCCGGGAGGCCGCGCGGCTGTACGTGACGGGGGAGGATCGGCGGATCGCGCCGTCGGCGGCGAAGCTGTTCTGCACCGAGATGGCCGGCAAGACCGCCGACCTGGCGGTGCAGATCCACGGCGGCAGCGGCTACCTGCGCGAGGTCCCGGTCGAGCGGATCTACCGCGACGTGCGGCTGATGCGGCTGTACGAGGGCACGAGCGAGATCCAGCGGCTCATCGTCGGCGGTGGGCTCGTGCGGGCCGAGAAGAAGAAGCAGTCGTGACGCGCCCGCTCGAAGGGGTCACCGTCGTCGCCGTCGAGCAGGCCGTCGCCGCCCCGCTGGCCACCCGCAACCTCGCCGATCTCGGTGCCCGCGTGATCAAGATCGAGCGCATCGACGGCGGCGACTTCGCGCGCGGCTACGACCACGTCGTCCACGGCACCGGGGCGCATTTCGTGTGGCTCAACCGGGGCAAGGAGTCGATCGCGCTCGACCTGAAAGTGCCGGAGGGCCGCGACATCGCGCGCCGGCTCGTCGCGAACGCGGACGTGTTCGTGCAGAACCTCGCCCCCGGTGCCGCCGACCGCCTCGGGTTCGGTGATCTGCGCGCCGAGCACCCGGAGCTGGTCGTGGTGAACGTGTCCGGCTTCGGCGCCGGCGGGCCGATGGAGCAGCGCAAGGCCTACGACATGCTCATCCAGGCCGAGGCCGGGTTGATCGCCATCACCGGCACTCCCGAGACGCCGGTGAAGACCGGCATCCCGACCTCCGACATCGCGTCGGGCATGTACTGCTCGCAGGCGGTGCTGGCCGCGCTGCTGCGCCGCTGGCGCACCGGCGAGGGCGCCACCATCGAGGTCTCGATGCTGGAGGCCACCGTCGAGTGGATGGGCTACGCGCTCTACACGCAGATGTACGCCGGCACCCAGCCCGCCCGCATGGGCCTGAGCCACGCCTCGATCGCCCCGTACGACGCCTTCCCGACGCGCGACGGCCAGATGCTCATCGGCGTGCAGAACGACACCGGCTGGCGCACCCTGGTCACCGCGGTGTTCGACGCCCCCGAACTCGCCGACGACCCGCGCTTCGCCACCAACGTCGCCCGCGTGGCCCACCGCGCCGAGTGCGACGCCGCGGTCGCCACCCGCACTGTCCTCTGGACCAACGTCGAGCTCGACGAGCGCCTCGCCGCGGCCGGCGTTCCCGCCGCGCAGCTCAAGGAAGTCGGCCAGGTCGTCGACCACCCCCAGCTGCGCGCCCGCGACCGCTGGCGCAAGGTCGGCACCGAGTTCGCCGAGATCGACGCCCTCCTGCCGCCCGCGACCTTCGCCGACGTCGAAGCCCGCATGGGCGACGTCCCCGCGCTGGGCCAGCACACTCGCGCCCTGCTCGCCGAGTCCGGTGTGGACGCCGACGACGTCATCGCCCGCGGAATCGCAGGGCCACCCCGGGGGTGAGCTCCCGGCGGTCGCCGGACTTTGCCGTGGCCTCGCGGAACCCGTTGCCGGCAGCGGTGGTTCCGGGGCCGGCGTTGTCGTGCCCGCGGCGCGGCCCTGTGACGGCCGCCGATCACCTTGACTCCCTCGCCGCGCGGCCGGTAGCTTACGGATATACGAATTTCGATTCGAGATTACGAAAGTGACGATGATGTCGCGATGACCACGACGCCTGCTGCCGAGACCCTGCCCGACCTGCTGCGCGCGTGTGCCGCGGCCGTGCCGGGGCGCGAGGCCCTCGTGGTCGGCGGGGTGCGGCTGACGTACGCGCAGCTGGCCGAGCGGATGGACGACGCACGCAGGGCGTTGCAGGGGATCGGGGTCGGGGAAGGGGACGTCGTCGCGCTGCTGGCGCCGAACGACGCCGCGTGGGTGCCGGTGGCGTTCGGGGCGATGGCGGCCGGGGCGCGGGTCGACGCGTTCAACACCTGGGTCAAGGCCTACGACATCGAGTACCTGCTGACGAGCTCGAAGGCGTCGGTGCTGGTCATGGTGGACCGGGTGCGGGGCAACGACCTCGTCGGCGAGCTGCGGAAGCTGGTGCCGGACCTGGGGCGGCCGCAAGACGTCTTCCCGGAGCTGAAGCACGTCGTCGTGCTCGGGGAGGATGTGCCCGAAGGGGCGCTGGCGTGGCGGGAGCTGCCGAAGCCGCCGGCCATCCCGGCGAAGCCCGATCCCGCCGAACCCGCGTTCGTCCTCTACACGTCGGGCTCGACGAAGAACCCCAAGGCCGTCCCGCTGTGCCACCGCGACCTGATCCTCAACGGCTTCCACATCGGCGAGCGCATGGGCCTGTCCGCCGACGACCGCGTGTGGTTCGGCTCCCCGCTGTTCTGGAGCTTCGGCTGCGCCAACGCGCTCATGGCCACGATGACGCACCAGGCCTGTTTCGTGCTGCAGGAGCAGTTCGAGCCCGAAGCCGCGGCCGAGCTGATGGCGGCGGAGCGCGTGACGGCCGCCTACCTGTTGCCCGCCATGGTCGACGCGCTCGCCAACGGGCCGGCCGAGCGCGTGCGGGCGGTGGAGTCGTTGCGCACCGGGCTGACTATCGGCCGGCCCGAGGAGGTCGGGCGCGCGATCACGCAGCTGGGCATCACCGGGATGTGCAACGTCTACGGCTCGACCGAGACCTACGGCAACTGCTGCGTCACCGACCACCGCATGCCGCTCGCCACGCGCCTGAACACACAGGGCGAGCCGCTGACCGGCGTCGAGATCCGGGTAGCCGACCAGGAAACCGGCACGCTGCTGGCGGCCGGCGAGCCGGGGGAGCTGCAGGTGCGCGGCCGCCTGACGCCGGGCTACCTCGGCGACGACGAGGCCAACGCGGACGCGTTCACCGGCGACGGCTGGTTCCGCACCGGCGACCGCGGGGTCCTCAACGCCGACGGCACCGTCTCGTTCGTCGGCCGGATCACCGACATGATCAAGACCTCCGGCATCAACGTCTCGCCGGCCGAGGTCGAGAGCTTCCTGTCCGGCCACCCGGACGTCGCCGAGGCCGTGGTGCTCGGCGCGCCGCACCCGAGCCGCGACGAGGTCGTGGTGGCGTTCGTCGTGGCGCGCGCCGGAATGCTCACCGCGCAGGACGTGATCGCCCACTGCAAGGAACGCATCGCCGGGTACAAGGTGCCGTGGGCGGTCGCGATCGTCGACGAGCTGCCGAAGACCGGCACCGGCAAGCTCGTCCGCCGGACGTTGCGCGCCGACGCGGAGAAACTCGTGCAGGACAAGCTGAAAGCAGGCACGCCATGACGGGCAACTGGGGCCGCTGGGGCACCGACGACGAGGCCGGCGCGCTGAACCTCGTCACCCCCGACGTCACCCTCCGCGCGGCCGGGCTCGTGCAGTCGGGCCGGACGCTGAGCCTCGCCCAGCCGCTGGGGCCGGCCACCGCGTCGCCGCGCCACCGGCCGGGTCCGATGCGGTTCATGAACCGTGACGCCGGCGACTACGCCCTGGGCGCGCGCACGCCGGGCGGGTTCCGGTTCGCCGAGGACACCGTGCAGTTCCCGACGCACAGCGGCACCCACGTCGACTCGCTGTCCCACGCCTGGACGGGCGAGGAGATCTACAATGGACACTCACAGGCTTCGACGCGGACCACGCGCGGTGCGCAGCGCTGCGGCGCCGAAAAGCTGCCCCCGGTCGTGACGCGCGGGGTGCTGGTGGACCTGGTGACCGCGACCGGCGGCCCCTTGGAGCCGAGCGCCCCCGTCGGGGTCGACGAGCTGCGCCGGGACATCGCGGAAACCGGGGTCACGCCCGAACCCGGCGACGCCGTGCTGATCCGCACCGGCTGGCTCGAAACCCAGGGCCGCGGCGGGGACTACTTCGCGGACGAGCCCGGCATCACCGAGGAAGCCGCGCGCTACCTCGCCGACCGCGACGTCGCGCTCGTCGGCGCCGACAACTACGCCGTGGAGCAGCAGTCGGCGTCGAGCGGCTTCCCCGCGCACCTGCTGCTCCTGCACCGGCACGGCGTGCCGTTGCTGGAAAACCTCGAGCTGGCCGAGCTCGGCGCCGCGCTGGCGGCCGAGTCGCGGTCGACGTTCCTGTTCGTCTTCGCCCCGATCCCGCTCGTCGGCTCGACGGCCACCCCGGTCACGCCGGTGGTCGTCCTGTGACCGCGGACTGGCTCACGAGCGTCCTGAAACCCGGTGACCTCGTCGTGGTCGCGCAGGGCACCGGCGAGCCGACGCCGTTGCTCGAACAGCTGGTGCACGCGGCGCCGCCCGACGTGGAGGTGTTCGTCGGGCTCAGCCACAGCACCGCGCTCACCGGCCCGGCCGCCCGCGCGCGGCCGCTGGTGTCGTTCGGCGCGCTGGGCCCGCTCGGCCGGCTCGCCGCGAACGGCACCGTTTCCGTGATCCCGTGCCACTTCCGCGACGTCCCGCGCGCGCTCGCGAGCCGCAACCCCGAGCAGATCGTGGTGGCGCTGCAGGTGTCGGGCGCCGACGAGACCGGTCACCACAGCCTGGGCCTGTCCGTCGACTACACCTACGACCTGCTCGGCCGCGCCCGCGCCGTGGTCGCCGAGGTCAACGACCGCCTGCCGCACACGACCGCGCCGCGCGTGCACTCGGCGCAGCTGACCGCGACCATGCCCAGTTCGCGGCCGATGCCGACGATCACGGCCGGCACGACCGGGCCGGTCCACGAGACGATCGCGCGGCACGTCGCCGGCCTGGTGCCCGACGGGGCGACGATCCAGCTCGGCGTCGGCACGCTGCCGTCGGCGGTCGGCCGGGCGCTGGAGTCCCGGCGCGACCTTCGGGTGCACTCGACGCTCGCCGGGACCTGGCTGCTCGACCTCGCCCGATCCGGCGCGCTGAGCGACGAGCCCGGCGCCGTGACGATCTGCGAGGCCGCCGGTTCCCCGGAGCTCTACGACTGGGTGGTCGAGGCCGGCGTGCTGGTGCGTCCCGTCTCGGAGCTGTCGCGGCCGGGCACGGTCGCCGACCAGTTCGTGGCGATGAACTCCGCGCTGCAGGTGGATCTCACCGGCCAGGTCAACGCGGAGGAGCTCGGCTCCGGCTACGTCGGCGGGATCGGCGGCCAGCCCGACTACCTGCGCGCGGCCCAGCAGTCGCGGGACGGCTGTTCGGTCGTGATGCTGCCCGCCACGACGGGCGACGGCACCCGGTCCCGGATCGTGCGCGGCCTGCACGCCGGCGCCGTCACCACCCCGCGGTCCCATGTGGACGTCGTCGTCACCGAGCACGGGATCGCCGACCTGCGCGGGAAAAGCCTCGCCGAGCGCGCCGAAGCCCTCATCGCCATCGCGGCCCCCGGCCACCGTTCCTCACTGCGGGAGACGCCATGACCAGCACGCTCGACGAGCAGCTGCACGAGTTCCTCTCGGCGCAGCTCGGCTCGGTCCCGAAGATCGTCGACCTGAACCGCGTCGGGGTCGGCCGCTCGCGGGAGAACTGGGTGTTCGACCTCGTCGATCCCGCGACGGGCGAGCGCGAGCCGCTGATCCTGCGCCGCGACCCCGAAGGCGGGCTGGTCGACACCGACCGCGGCACGGAGTTCGCCGTCCTGCGCGCTCTGGAACCGAGCGGGCTCCCCGCGCCGCGGGCCCGCTGGCTGGACCGGGACGGCCGGTGGCTCGGCAAACCGTCGCTGATCATGCGCCGCGAACCCGGCGACTGCGATTACCGGGTGGTCAACGGCGACCGCCCGCTGGCCGAGCGCACCGACCTGGCGCGGCGGTTCTGCGAGCTGCTGGCGGAAGTCCACTCCGTCGACTGGCGCTCCACCGGACTCGGTGCCGTGCTCGAAGATCCGGGGGAGCGGGCGGCGCTCGCCGAGCTGGAGCGCTGGGAAACCGTGCTGCGCCAAGAACAGCTCGAAGCACTGCCCGAAGTGGACCTCGCGCTCGCGTGGCTGCGCGAGCACGCGCCCGCGTCGCCGCGCACCGTGCTGGTGCACGCGGACTTCAAGCCCGGCAACATCCTGCTGCAGGGCGACCGCGTTTCCGCGCTGCTCGACTGGGAGCTCGCGCACCTCGGCGACCCGCTGGAAGATCTCGGCTGGGTCGTGCAGCCCCTGCGCCACCGCGAGCACCTCATCGAGGGCGCGTGGGAGCGCGAGGACCTGGTCCGCCACTACCGCGAGACCACCGGCCTCGACGTCGACGACACGGCGCTGCAGTGGTGGGTGGTCTTCTCGACGTTCAAAACCGTGGTCATGCAGGTCAGCGGGCTGCGGGCGTTCCTGGACGAGCGCAGCGACGAACCGTACCGCCCGACGAAACGCGTGCTGCGGACCCTGCTGACCGCGATCGCCGAAAGGAGCTGACGTGCGCCCGACCATCGAGGACCAGCTGCACGGTGCGCAGCGCCTGCTGGACGACGTCGCCACCGACCCCGAGCTGAGCCGCGACTCCCACGAGAACCTGGCCAACGTGCGGCGGCTGCTCAAGCAGATCGGCCGGTCGTGGGCCGAGCTGCTTCCCTTCTACCTCAACGACAACGCGACGATGGCGCAGTTGCTCACCCGCCACGACGTCGAGCTTCCCGCGGCGGCCGAACCCGGCGGCTACGACGTCGCCGAAGCCGCGCGGCGCAACGCCGAGCTGCGGGCGTTGCTGTCCGGTGTCATCACGAACCTGCCCGACACCCCGGACGGCACCGCCGCCCGGCGGGAGATCACCGAGTACCTGGTCCGTCGGATCGAAGCCGACCCGAGCTGAGGAGGTGGCGATGAGCGACCTGACCGTCGGCGACGAGCACTTCGCCGAGCAGTTCCCCCTGTCCCCGTTGGACGATTACCTCATCCACCAGACGCCGGACCCGATCCGCGTGATGGCGACCGGCGACCCGCGCGCCTACGAGCGGTACTGGATGATCTGCCACGACCCCACCGGCGAGGTGATGGTCGCGACCGGCGGCAGTTTCTACCCGAACCTCGACCGCGCCGAGGCCTACGCGATCGTCAACTTCCGCGGCCGGCACACCTCCGTGCGCAGCTTCCGCGCGCTCGGCGTGGACCGAGCCGACCTGCGCATCGGCCCGATCGCCCCGGAGATCGTCCGCGGCCTGCGGGAATGGCGGTACGTGCTCGAACCCAACGAGCACGGCATCAGCTACGACCTGACCTTCCGCGACACCACGCGGCAGGTGTTCCGCGAGCCGCTGTCCGACTCGGCCCACGGCACGCCACCGGGCCGGCGCAACGACGTCACCGCCGGGTTCGAGGGCTTCGGCACGGTCGAGGGCTGGGTCGAGGTCGACGGCACCCGCGTCGAGCTCGGCCCCGGCTCCGCGGGCACCCGCGACCGGCACTGGGGCACGGGCCGCGGCGTGGGCGGGCCGGCGATGTCGCTCGGCGGCCGGCTCCACGTCGGCGTGTCCGGCAACGCGTTCGTGCCGTTCTCCGACTGGACGCTGTGGGGCGACCGCGTGTACTACCCGTTCGGCGACAGCCGCCCGGGCGCCACGCGCGTGGCCAAGCCGACGCGGCGGCTGCGCTTCGACCCCGACACCGACATCTTCGCCGAGGGCATCGTCGACTACCGGCTCGGCACCGGCGAGGTCAAGCAGCTGCACTACGAGCACCTTGGCCTGCAGACGGCGTTCCTGCGCTGCGGCATGTACGGCGGCACCCCGGAAAGCGGCATCCACCAAGGCTCCTACGACGGCCCGGCCTTCACCGAGGGCGAGACCTACGACCTGACCGACCCCCGCACGCGGATCGGGCTGCGTGGTCTGGACGAACACCTGTGCCGCGTCACCTGCGACGGCGAGACGGTGATCGGCATCTACCAGACCATCGACCCGGTGGCCTACGAAACCTGCAAGTCGGGCCGCCCGGGCTGGGCTTTTTTGGACTGAACACCGGCGCGATCTCGCACGCCCCGGCGGAGCCGGGGCAGACAACACAGCGTGAAGGTGAAGTCGCCGGAGAGCTTGCCGCTCAGCCGAGTGGCGGAAACGAGGTTCCCTTCGGTGAGCAGTCTTTCGACTTCGGCGCGGGAAAGCGCGCACCCTTCGGCGATCAAGCGCACGGGCCGGACCGGAATGCGCGCGGCGAAGCGCACTGAAACGTCGATCACCTCCTGGTCGAGATGATCCGAGCCGCCGGTGTCGAGCCGCCAGGCGCCGGCCCAGTCGAGCGCGACCCGGTTGCGGTGCAGCACGAGCGGGTCCTGGAGCAGCTCGGCGACCAGGCCGGGATCGTTGGTGTGCAAGCGTTCCAGCACATCGGGACGAATGGCCCGCACCTTGATCCGCTCCAGGACCGAGAGCTTCACCGTGTCCCCGCACGAGGTGCAGAGCACGAGGAGCCAGGCTTCGAGGAGCTTGTGGTGCGCGTTGACGCGGAATTTGCCACTGGGCCGGAAACGGTCGTGACCGCAGGCCGTGCAGCGACGGATAAGGACGGGAAAACGGGTGGGTTCGACCACCCAATGCGTGAGCACGCAGGGGTACCGGTTTCTGTGAGAAGTCCGCAGCACGAGTCAGCGCGGCGCCAGGGGCGACGCGCGACGAATCAGCTCTCGGGAGGTCTCACAGCGTGGACAACGGCACGCCCTTTCGTGGGCAACGTGGTTCGGCAGCACGGTAACTGCGCACGGCGGCGCGGCTCCACCGGTTTTCGCGTGCGGGAGCGTCGGGCGTCCCGCTAGGGTGGGCCGATGGGGTCAGTCAGGCAGGTCCAGATCACCTTCGACTGCGCGTCGCCGGAGCGCGTCGCGCGGTTCTGGTGCGAGGTGCTCGGTTACGTCGTCCCGCCGCCGCCGGACGGGTTCGCCACCTGGGACGAGTTCACCCGGTCGCTGCCGCCGGAGAAGCGCGATGCGGGGTTCGTCTGCAGTGACCCCACCGGCGCAGGCCCGCGGATGTACTTCCAGCGGGTGCCCGAAGGCAAGGTCGTCAAGAACCGGGTGCACCTCGACGTGCGGGTCGGCACGGGGCTGGTGGGAGCGGAGCGCGTCGCCGCACTCGAGGCCGAGTGCGCGCGGTTGCTCCCGCTCGGCGCCACGCGCGTACAGCTGCTGGTCGCCGACGAGGAGAACGAGTCGTGCCTGGTGATGCAGGACGTCGAGGGCAACGAGTTCTGCCTCGACTGAGGCGGTGCTAGGCCCGGCGGCCGCGGCGCGACAGGTCCGCGCCGCCACGGCCCAGGTCGGCCTCGATGGCCGAGGCGGCCTCGAAAGCCTTGTCCAGCAACAGCTTCTCGTGCGCCTCGTCGATCTGGGCCAGCGGCACGGAGATGTGGATCGCGGCGGTGATCTCGCCGTACGCGTCGCGGATCGGGAACCCGTACCCGACGACGCCCGGGATCGCTTCCTCGCGGCTCACGGAGTAGCCGGCGCGCCGGATCGTCTCCAGTTCGCGCTCGAGGTCGGCCTCTTCGGTGAGCGTGTGCTCGGTCAGCTGCGGCCGCGGTTCGCCCATCAGCCGCCGGTGCAGCGGCGGGTGGAACGCGGCGAACAGCTTGCCGACGGCCGTGGCGTGCAGGAACAGCGACTGGCCGAGCCGGATGTCGACCGCGATCGGGCGCGTGCCGGGGAACCGGTCGATGTAGGACACGCGCGTGCCCAGGCGCACCGCGAGGTACACGTCCTCGCCGGTCGCGCGCGTCAGCTCCTGCAGGGGGCGGCGGGCGACGTCGCGCACCTCCAGGCCGTCGACGATCCGGATGCTCAGGCGCACCGCGCGGGAGCCGAGTGAGTAGCGCAGGTCGTCGGAGACCACGATGACGTCGGTGGCGGCCATGCGCTGCAGCAGGTTGTGGGCGCTGCTCGCCGGCATGCCGAGCCGTTTCACGATCTCGGTGAGCGTCATGCCCTCCGGGTGCCCGACGAGCAGCTCGAGCGTGTCGAACACCCGCGAGAACCGCTCCGCCCCTCCGTCGGCTGCCACGCACCCCTGCCTTTCGTCGCTGGTCATCCGCCAAAAAGCCTAGCCGATCCGCGGCCGTCCCCGGCGGCGAGACGGCCGGGGACGATCAGTGCCGGCGGGTCCCGCCGGCGAGGAAATCCGCGTCGTCGAGCGCCAGCGTCAGGGCGAGCAGCGCACCGAGGTAGCTGTACTGGCGCAGGCCCATGACCAGGCCGGTCGCCGTGTAGGTGAACCGCGACTGCTGCACGAGCTGCGGTGGCGTCACCTCGGCGAAGTGCCGCGCGGTGTTGGCGAAGTGGCATTCGACGACGGGTTTGGTCGTGTCGTCGAGGGCGTGGCGCGTGGCTTCGCCGTAGGTGGTGAGGCCGGCGGGGTTGATGACGTAGCCGTCGACCTCGCGCGCGGTGCGGTGGATGAAGTCGAGGATCTCGCCTTCGTGGTTGGAGGCGAACGGGACGACGGACACGCCGAGCTCGCCGGCCATCTCGGCCACGAGCTGCTGCAGGTCGGCCAGGGACTTGATCGGGCCGTAGATCGTCTCGGAGCGGTGGCCGAGGTTGGGCATGTTCGGGCCGTCGATCACGCCGATACGCCACGGCGTCGCGTCGGGTCCGCGAAAGCGCGAGAGGGGCATGTCAGGACTCCTGCGGTGCGATCAGGCCGAGCGGCAACGGGGTGTGGCGCGCGGCCGGACCGGCGTCGCGGCCCCGGGCGCGCAGCTGGGCGAGGGTGTCCGGGTCGCCCGTGGTGTCGGTGGGGCCGAGCGGCAGGTCGTGCTTGTGGGCCAGCGCGATGAGCTCCGCGACGGTGTACTGCGCGAACGCGGTCTCCAGCCGGGCGCGGATCTCCGCCGCGTGGCCGCGCCGGTCGGCGTAGGTGGCCAGGGCCGCGTCGTCGGGCCAGCCCAGCGCCGTGCACAGGCGCAGCCACATGTGGTCTTCGAGCAGGGCGATCGCGACAGAGCCGTCCTTGGCCGGCACGACGCCGTAGGTCGCCTCCGGCTCGGTCACGGCGAGGGGTTTGACCGAGCTCCAGGCCGTCGCGACGTCGAGCATCGCCAGGTCGAGGAAGGTGTCGCCGCCCGCGTGCCACGCCGCGGTGATCGCGAGCGCGGCCGTGGTCGCGGTGCCGAGGTCGACCCACGGCACGCCGATGCGGTCGGACTTTCCCGTGTCGCCGAGGATTCCGGCCATGGCCTGCAGCGACAGGTCGTGCGTGGGATGGCCCGACAGCGGTCCGGTCTGGCCCATGCCGCTGATGGAGCAGTAGACGACGTCCGGGCGCACCGCGCGCACGGCCTTCTCGTCGCAGCCGAGGCGGGCGGTGACACCGGGGCGGAAGCCCTCGACGAACACCGCGCACCCGGCCGCCAGTTCCAGCAACCGCTCGCGGTCGGCGGGAGACTTCAGGTCGAGGAAAACGCTGCGCTTGCCGGCGTTCACGCGCTCGAACATCGGCGCGTCGAACCGCCAGGCGGGGTCGCCGGCGGGCGGCTCCACCTTGAGGACATCGGCGCCGAGCGACGCGAGCAGGAACGTCGCGTACGGCCCGGGCAGCTGCTGGCTCAGGTCGAGCACGGTCATGCCGTGCAGCGGGGCGGTCACGGCCGGACCACCGCCCGGCCGACGAGCGCGCCGGACTCTACGGCGGCGTGGGCGGCCGCGACGTCGTCGAGGGACCAGACCCGCGGGGGCACCGGGGTGACCTGGCCACTCGAGACGAGGTCGACGACGTCGAGCAGCTCCCGGCGGTTCGCGTGGGCCGAGCCGACGATCTCCAGCTCCTTGACGATCAGGAGTCCCAAGTGGACTTCGACGGCGCCGGGGTCGGTGTTGCCGACGACGGCCAGCCTTCCGTGCGGCGCCAGGGCTTTCAGCGACAGCCCGAAGGTCGGGGTGCCGGTGGTCTCGATCGCGACGTCGGCTCCGCGCGGCCGGCCGAGGTCCGCGGCGGCCGCGCGCACGGCCGGTGCGCCTTCCGCGACGGTGACCACGGCTCGGGCACCGGAGTCGAGCAGCGCCTGTTTCTTGCTCTCACTGCTCGTCACGGCGATCACGGCGGCGCCGAGTGCGGCGGCGATCCGTACGGTGTGCACACCGACGCCGCCGCTCGCGCCGGTCACGAGCACGACGTCGCCTGCCGCGGTCCGGGTGCGGCGCAGCGCGTGGAGGCCGGTGCCGAGGGCGCAGGACAGGATCGCGCCGGAGACGTCGTCGATGGTGTCCGGGAGGGCGACCGCGTTGAGCGGCCCGGCGAGGACGTATTCGGCGTAACCGCCGGGGAGGTCCTCGCCGTAGAAACCCGGCCCGCCGCGGCAGGTGTTGGTGTGCCCGGCCACGCACTCGGCGCAGGTCCCGCACGGGAACCGTTGCACGAGCGCGACCCGGCGGCCGACCCACGAGGTGTCGCCGGCGGGACCGACGGCCTCGACGCGTCCGGCGATCTCGTGTCCGAGCACCTGGCCGGGTTTGGCGGCCAGCAAACCCTTGCGCGCCAGCACGTCGTGGCCGCAGATCCCGCACGCGGCCACCCGCACGAGCAGCTGGTCGGCCGTGGGTTCGGGGACCGGCCGGTCGTGCACCTCGAAGCGGTCCGGCGCCGTCAGCACCGCGGCTCGCATCACGGCGACACGACCTCGGTCACCTTGCCCGCGATCGTCGGGGCGGGGCCGGACTTGGTCGCGTCGACGTCGAGCGTGAGGTCGCGCCCGGCCGTCTCCGGCAGCCAGAACAGCAGGATCAGCCCGCAGATCAGCGCGACGCCGACCAGCAGGAGGCCCGGTGCGTAGCTCAGCCCGGTCGACACGACCAGCGCCGCGGCGACCAGCGGCGCGAAGCCCGAGGGCGCGCCGACGCCGAGGTTGAAGCCGAGCGCCCCGCTGGTGAGCCGCGTCGAGGCGGGGAACATCTCGATGAGCACCAGCGAGGTGTTGGCGTTGATCGGTGCCTGGAAGATCGCGAACACGATCAGCGCGACGATCACCACCGGCGTCGACCCGGTCCCCAGCGCCATGAACACGGGGATGCCGAACACGACGTGGCCGAGGCAGCCGAACAGCAGCGTGCGGCGCCGGCCCAGCCGGTCGGACAACCGGCCGGCGAGCGGGCACAGCGCGCAGTAGACGGCCAGGCCGATCGAGGTCAGGACCGTGGCGCGGGTGCCGCCGACGTGCGCGGTCGCGGTCAGGTAGTTCACGACGTAGGTGCCGAGGAAGTACAGGCCCACCCCGCAGATCCAGGAGAACCCGAAGGTCACGAAGATCGCCTTCGCCTGGTCGCGGCGCAGCGCGTCCTTCAGCCGGGCTCGCGGCGCGTCGCTCTTCGCGAGCTCCTGGAAGACCGGCGTGTCCTCCAGCCGCTGGCGCACGTAGAGGCCGACGGCGGCCAGCGGCGCGGCGACGAAGAACGGCACGCGCCAGCCCCAGCTGTCGAGGGCGGCGGCGCTGAGGGAGAGCTGGAAGGCCAGCGACAGCAGGGCACCGAAGATGAGCCCCAGCGCCGCCGCCATGGACGGGAAGCTGCCGGGGATCCCGCGCCGGTCCGCCGGCGCCGTCTCGATCAGGTAGGCCGAGCTCGCGCCCCACTCGCCGCCCACGGCCAGCCCCTGCAGGCACCGCAGGAACACCAGCAGCACCGGCGCGGCGATCCCGATCGCCGCGTAGGACGGCAGCACCCCGATCAACGTCGTCGCGACGCCCATCAGCGCCACACTCGCCGACAACGACACCTTGCGCCCCGCCCGGTCCCCGATGAGCCCGAACACGACCCCGCCCAGCGGCCGCACCGCGAACGCCACCCCGAACACCGCCAGGGACTTCAGCAGTCCCACCGCGCTCGACCCGCCGGGGAAGAACTCGTGCCCGATGGCCACGGCGAGGAAGCCGTACACGCCGAAGTCGAAGTACTCCAGGAAGTTCCCGATGATGCAGGCGACGGCGACCCGCCGTCTGCCCATCGCCGTGGTGGCCCTCATCGTTGTCGCCATTGACCCCGAGTCCCTTCGATTCGAAATACCGAAAGATCTTTCTTAAACTCGAATGAAGCGACGGTACTTCGTCGGGAGCTCCGCCACAAGGCTCAGGGCGGGTCGTGAACCGTGGGCAGTCTGCTCCTGGGCGCCCGGCGTGAGACCGTCCCGCCCTTGACGACAACGACAATCGTTATCGGCTACGCTGTGCCGACAGGACAGTGATCATCGGCGGGGTTAGGCTCGCGCCTTTCTCGTCGCCGATGCGGTGCCGTCGCGGGCGCGGGCGGTGACGGGCCGGATGGCTGAGGAGGCTTGGTGGTGCTGAGCGGGTTCGCCGCGAAAGCGGTGGGTGTGGTGGTGACCGGGGTCGCCGGGGCCGCGGTTTACGACGGCGCCAAGAAGGTCGCCCGGTCGGGTGCATTCCGGTCGGCGACCGTCGCGGTGACCGCGTGGGGCCTCAAGGGTGCGCGCGCGGCCGAGACGGGCGCGGAGAAGGTCCGGCTGGCGACGGCCGACGTGGTCAGCGAGGCGCGCGAACGGATCGGCGAACAGGCGCCCGTGGCCGGTTCGGCCGGGCACGGACACGAGCACTGAGTGCCGTGCCGGACGCAGCGCTGAACGTCGTCTCGGACGCCGCCGGCCGGGTCCGCTTCGTCGCGGCCGCCCTGCGGGGCAGCCGGGCCCGCGCGGTCGCGGTCGAGGACGCGGTCGACCACGTGCCCGGGGTGCGGCAGGTGCACGCCTATCCGCGCACCGGCAGCGTGGTCGTCTGGTACGACCACCGGCGGTGCGACCACGGCGAGCTGGTGGCGGCGGTCGAAGCCGCGCTGCGCACGGACGCGGCGGCGGTGGTCACGCGGTCGCCGCGCTCCGCCGACGTGCGCACCGGCGACATGCTGCGGATGGTCGCCGGCGGGGTGGCCCTGGTGCTGCTCGGCGTGCGGCGATACGGGCTGCGCCGGCCGCCGATGCTCGGCCCGGCGAGCCGCACGGCGGCCACCGCGGTCACGATCTTCACCGGGTACCCGTTCCTGCGGGGCGCGCTGAGGTCGTTGTCCGGCGGACGGGGCGCCGGTACCGACGCGCTGGTGTCGGCGGCGACCGTGGCGAGTCTCGTGCTGCGGGAGAACGTCGTCGCGCTCACCGTGCTGTGGCTGCTGAACATCGGCGAGTACCTGCAGGACCTGACGTTGCGGCGCAGCCGGCGGGCGATCTCGGAGCTGCTCACCGGCACGCGGACGCGGACCTGGGTGCGCACGCCGGAAGGTGTCGAGTTCGAGACGGACATCGCCGATCTGGTGGTCGGCGACGAGGTCGTGGTCCACGAGCACGTGGTGCTGCCTGTGGACGGCGTGGTCGCCGAGGGCGAGGGCATCGTCGACCAGGCGGCGGTCACCGGTGAGCAGCTGCCGGTCACGGTCGCACCGGGCACCGCGCTGCCTGCGGGTTCGGTGCTGCTGCGCGGCCGGATCGTCGTGCGGGCCACGGCGGTGGGTCCCGACACCGCGATCGGCCGGATCATCACGCGCGTCGAGCAGGCGCAGGAGGATCGGGCGCCGATCCAGACGGTCGGCGACACGTTCTCGCGCCGGTTCGTGCCCGCGTCGTTCGCCTTGTCTCTGCTCACTTTGCTGGTCACCCGCGATGTCCGGCGGGCGATGACGATGTTGCTGGTCGCGTGCCCGTGCGCGGTGGGGCTGGCCACGCCGACGGCGATCAGCGCGGCGATCGGCAACGGGGCTCGTCGTGGAATCCTGATCAAGGGTGGCGCGCACCTGGAGGCGGCGGGTCGCGTCGACGCCATCGTGTTCGACAAGACCGGCACGCTGACGCTGGGCCGGCCGGTGGTGACGAACGTGATCTCGTTCGACGACGCGTGGTCGCCCGAGCAGGTCCTGGCCTACGCCGCGAGCTCGGAGATCCATTCGCGGCACCCGCTCGCGCAGGCGGTCATCCGCTCGACCGAGGAGCGGCGGATCGAGATCCCGCCGCACGAGGAGTGCGCGGTGCTGCTCGGCCAGGGCATGCGGGTCCGCACCGACGGGCGCACGATGCTCATCGGCAACGTCGATCTGGTGCGGCAGCAGGACATCGCGATCTCCGCCGACGCCGAACGCTGGGTGCGCAAGCTCCAGCAGGCCGCGGAGACGCCGTTGCTGCTGGCGGTCGACGGCACGCTGACCGGCCTGGTGTCCCTGCGCGACACCGTGCGCGCCGAGTCGCGGGAGGTGCTCGCCGCGCTGCGCGCCGACGGTGTCCGCCGGATCGTGCTGCTCACCGGCGACCACCCGGTCACCGCCAAGGCGGTGGCCGACGAGCTGGGCATCGAGGAGTTCCGCGCCCAGGCGCTGCCCGAGGACAAGCAGGACGTCGTCCGGCAGCTGCAGGCCGAGGGTCACACGGTCGCCGTCGTCGGCGACGGCACCAACGACGCGCCGGCGCTCGCGCTGGCCGACATCGGCATCGCGATGGGCGTCGGCGGCACCGATGTCGCCGTGGAGACCGCCGACGTCGCGCTCGCGACCGACGACCTGCGGGCGTTGCTCGATCTGCGTGATCTCGGCCGCCGCGCGATCACACTGGTGCGGCAGAACTACGGGATGTCCATCGCCGTCAACGCGGTGGGGCTGGGGGTGTCCGCCGTGGGCGCGCTGTCGCCGGTGGCCGCGGCGATCCTGCACAACGCCTCGTCGGTCGCCGTCGTGGGCAACAGCTCGCGGCTGATCCGCTACCGGCTGGCCGGCAAGGTCAGCAAGGTCAGCCCGCGGTGAAGAACAGCCGCTGGTTCACGAACTCGGTGATGCCCAGCGGGCCCAGCTCGCGGCCGAAGCCGGAGCGTTTCGTGCCGCCGAAGGGGAGGGCGGCGGACGTGGCGGCGGGGGTGTTGACGTTGACCATGCCGGCGTCCAGGAGGTCGGCGACGCCGGCCGCGCGGGCCGGGTCGGCGCTGAAGACGGAGGCGCCGAGGCCGAAGGCACTGCGGTTGGCGAGGTCGACGGCCTCCTGTTCGCTGCCGACGCGGTAGACGACGGCGACCGGGCCGAACAGTTCTTCGTGGAACGCGCGCATCTGGTCGGTGACGCCGGTGAGCACGGTGGGGGAGTAGAAGGCACCGGGGCCGAGCACGCCGCCGGTGTGGAGGGTGGCGCCGCGCGCCACGGCGTCGTCCACGAGGGCGGCCACGGTCTCCGCGGCGGCGCGCGAGGCGAGCGGGCCCGGCGGCGTCTGCTCTTCCGCCCGCGCGACCAAGGCGGCGACGAAGGCGTCGTAGTGGCCGGCCAGCACGATGATGCGCTTGTTGGAGTTGCAGGCCTGGCCCTTGTTGTACATCCGGAACGACCACGCGGTGGCGGCGAGCGCGTCGACGTCGTCGGTGTCCAGGACGACGAACGGGTCCGAGCCGCCCAGTTCCAGGACGCACTTCTTCAGGTGCTGTCCCGCGAGGGCGGCCACCGCGGAGCCGGCGCGTTCGGAGCCGGTGAAGGAGACGCCCTGGATCCGCGGGTCGGCGATGATCGTCTCGACCTGGGGGTGGGTGGCGAAGAGGTTCACGTACGGGGCGCCGGCGTCGGTGATCAGGCGTTCGAGGGCCAGGGCCGAGCGAGGCACGGACTCGGCGTGCTTGAGGACGATCGCGTTGCCGGCCATGAGGTTCGGCGCGGCGAAGCGGGCGACCTGGTAGCAGGGGAAGTTCCACGGCATGATGCCGAGCAGGGCGCCGATCGGGCGTTTCTGCAGCACCGCGCCGGGGGTCGGCAGCGGCTCGTCCGCCAGCAGGCCGGGGCCTTCGGTGGCGTAGTACTCGAAGATCTCGCGGCAGGAATCGGCCTCCTCCAAGCCTTCCGCGTGGGGCTTGCCCATCTCCAGCGCCATCGTCGCCGCCAGTTCCTCGGCGTGGCCGGCGAACGCGCGGGCGATCCGGCGCAGGACGGCTGCGCGTTCGGTCACGGGGACCGCGCGCCAGTCCGCGAAGAGTTTGTCCGCAGTGGACAGTGCCGACTGCACCCGGGCGTCGGTGGCGGGCGCGAAGAGCTCCAGCACCTGCCCGGTGGCCGGTTCGGTCACGGCATAGGGACGGGTCACGGCGAAACGCTCCTCAGCGGCGGAAGAAGGCGGGGTAGACGCGGCGGCACACCAGCAGCACGACCAGGCCGAGCACCAGCGAACCCGCGCCGATCACGAACGTGCCGCCGACCTCGACGCCGGTGAACGGCAGCGGCCAGCTCGTGCCGCTCGACGACGGGTCCCACGCGTGGACGAGGCTCCACGTCCCCGCGGCGAGCAGCACGACCCCGCCGATCGCCGGGAAAACCGTGCGCAGCCACAGATCCGCGGCACTCGTGCGCCATTCGGCGCGGTGGGCCCAGGCGGACGTCAGCCCGGTGAGCCCGTAGTAGAACGCGATCATCACCCCGCAGGCCGACACCGCGTCGCCGATGACGAGCCCGTGGCCGAGGAAGTTCAGGGCGATGTAGACGATCGCGCCGACGACCCCGACCGCGATCGTGCCGACGTGCGGGATGCGGAAGCGCGGGTGCACGCGGGCCAGCGCGCGGGGCAGGGCGCCCTGGTCGGCCATCGACAGCACGGTGCGGCTGAGCGTGAGCACGGTCGTCTCCGTCGACGCGGCCGCCGAGGTCAGCACCATCAGGATCAGCAGGTGCCACAGCACCGAACCGAAGCCGCCGGCGCCGAACACCGCGGTGCCGAACGCGTAGAAGACGTCACCGGAGTTGTCCGGGTTGGTCAGGCCGATGCCGCTGTCGGCGATGCCGGCGAACGACACCGCGGCGAACGTCGCCAGCAGGTACACACCCAGCAGCAACAAGGTGGAGTAGGTCGCGGAGCGGCCGGGCGTGCGGCGGCGGTCGGCCGTCTCCTCGTTGACCGTGATCGCTGTTTCCCAGCCCCAGTAGATGAACAGCATGAGCACCACACCGCTGACGAACGCACTCGGCGACGCGCCCGAGAACGGGTTGAGCCACGACAGCCGCGGCCGCTGCATCCCGGCCGGCGCCGTGCCCGTGTACACGCGCACGAGCGCGACCACCGAAAGCACCAGCAGCATCCCGAACTCGAGGAACAGCAACGCCCGCTGCACCGCGGCGGCGATCTCGATGCCGCGGTAGCAGATCAGCGTCATCAGCGCGAGCCACCCGAGCCCGGCCAGCAGCACCCACGGGTTGGCCGGGTCCGACCCGATCCCGTCGGCGCCGAACAGCAGGAACACGTACTGCCCGGCGACCTGCGCGAGGCTGCCGACCACGAGGACGAACGACGCGATGATCGCCCAGCCGCCCAGGAACCCGAGGCTCGGGCTGAGCACCCGAGAGGCCCACGTGAAGATCGTGCCGCAGTCGGGATCACGGCGGTTGAGCGCCGCGTAGCCGAAGGAGACGAACAGGATCGGGATGAACGCGACCAGTACCACGGCCGGCGCCTGGAAGCCGACGTAACCGACGATGAACGCGAGCGTCGCGGCGAGGCTGTAGGCGGGGGCCGCGGAGGCGACGGCGAGGATCAGGCTGGCGGCCATGCCGAGCGCGCCGGAGCGCAGGCCCTTGTCGGCGAACTCGCCGCCGGCCGCGACGTCGGTGCGCAGCTGGGCGGCCGTGAGTGCCTGCGAGGATTGCGGCTTTCCGGTCATCGCCACTCCTGTTTCTCCGGTTTCCCAGGTACTGGCAGCCGAACGCAACGACTGATTGACGAGTCAGCCTGGACGTGGCGCCGGTCACTGTCAAGACTTCGATCGCAACTTTCTGACTTCAGTTGACCGGTGAGTCAATGTTGCGCCACAGTGGTCGGTGTGACTACACGAGAACGACCGGACGGCGACCCGGGTGTGGTGGTCGTGGGTGCCGGGTACGCCGGGCTGACCACCGCGTCGCGGCTGGCCGACGCCGGGATCGACGTCGTCGTGCTGGAGGCCGGCGACAGCGTGGGCGGCCGCGTGGTCAGTGAGGTGACCGCCTCGGGCGTGCGCGTCGACCACGGCGGGCAGTGGATCGGGCCGACACAGCGCCGGTTCCACGCGCTCGCGGCCCGCTTCGGCTGCGCGACGTTCCCGACCTGGGAGACCGGCCGCCACGTCGAGGTCTGGCACGACGGCACGAGCGTCGGCTACTCCGGCGCCGCCCCCGACACGGGGCCCGGGATCGCGGAGTACGAACGCGTCACCGCGCTGCTCGACGAGCTCGCCCGCACCGTCGACCTCGCCGAACCCTGGGCCACGCCGCGGTTCGGTGAGTTCGACGCATTGTCCGCTCGGGAGTTCTTCCGTTCGCAGACCCGCGACGAGGACGCGCTGCGGCGCCTGGCGCTGGCCGTCCAGGGCGTCTGGTGCGCCGAGCCACGCGAGATCTCCCTGTTCCACGTGCTGTTCTACCTCGCCTCGGCGGGCGGTTACGAGCAGCTGATGGAAACCCGAGGCTGCGCGCAGGACGCCCGGTTCACCGACGGGGCCGACGCGGTGGCCCGCGCGATGGCCGCGGCGCTCGGCGACCGCGTCCGGCTGGGTGATCCCGTGCGCTCGATCCGCCAGACCGCGGACGGGGTCGAGGTGACCACCGGCCGCACCGTCGTGCGCGCGGCCCGCGTCGTGGTCGCCGTGCCGCCCGCGGTGCTGGAGCGGATCGCGTTCGACCCGGTGCTGCCGCCCGACCGGCTCGGATGGGCGCGTCATTCGCCGATGGGCCGGGTCGCGAAGGTGCACGCGGTCTACGACACGCCGTTCTGGCGCGCGGCCGAACGGTCCGGAATCGCCACGCTGTACGGCGAAAGCCCGGTCGGCGTGGTGTTCGACAACTCGCCCGAGGACGCGTCGCGCGGCGTGCTGGTCGCGTTCGTCTACGGCGACCGGCTCGACCGGTGGGCCGCCTGCGACGAGGCCACGCGCCGGTCCGCCGTCCTGGCGGCACTGTCCGAAGTGGCCGGTCCCGGCGAGCCGATCGAGTACGTGGAGAAGATCTGGCCGCACGAGGGGTGGACCGTCGGCGGCTACGAGTGTTTCGTGACGCCGGGGGGCTGGACGGCCCACGGCCGCGACGGCTGGCGGGCGCCGGCCGGGCGCGTGCACTGGGCCGGCACGGAGACGGCGTCGGTGTGGAACGGCTACATCGACGGCGCGATCTCGTCGGGCGAGCGCGCCGCGGGTGAGGTGATCAGCGCGCTCGAAGTCGTCGAGCAGCCGGGCTGACGCGCCGTGCCCTGGCATACTGGCCTGGCCATGACCAGTACAGACGATCGGCCGGACACCACCGCGGTCGAGCCGGGGGAGCGGGTGCGCACCGCGCTGCGCTCCGCCGGGCTCTCTCAGCGCGAGCTGGCGCAGCGGATCGGGATGGATCCCACCGCGTTGTCCAAGGCGTTGCGCGGCACGCGGCGGCTTCGCGACGAGGAGCTGGCCGCGATCGCCAAGGCCTCCGGCGTGTCCGTGCGCTACCTGGCTTCCGGCGCCGGCCCCGCGCCCGTCGCCGCACCGGACGGGCGGCGCGACCGGGCGCAGCCGGTGACCGCGCAGGAGCGGCGCGACCAGATCCTCGAGGCCGCGACCGTGCTCATCGCCCGCCGCGGCTACCACAACGTGCGCGTCTCCGACATCGCGCGCTACTGCGGCACCAGCACCGCGACCGTGCACTACCACTTCCCGAGCAAGGAAGCCGCGCTGCACGCCGCGCTGGAGTTCTACGCGCGGCGCTTCCGCGAGCGGCTCGACGAGGAGTTCGGCCAGGCCAGTTCCGCGCGCGAGAAGCTGCGGCGGCTGATCGAGGTGCAGCTGACCCTCACGCCGGACGACGTCGACGAGTGGTCGGTGTGGATCCAGTTCTGGAACCAGGCCATGCTCGAACCCGAGCTGCGGCCCGCGCAGCGGCGCATCTACTCCAGCTGGCGCCGGCTCGTCGTCGACCTGCTGCGGGAGTGCCGCCGCGAGGGACTCGCGCCGGAGGCGGACGTCGAGGCGCTCGCCGACCGGTTCACCGCGATGGTCGACGGGCTGGCGATCCAGATCCTCGTGGGTTCCACCGACCTGACCCCGGACCGGATGCGGACGTTGCTGCTGCAGGCGTTCGAGCCGCACCTGGTCCTCGGCTGACCGGCCGCGCCCCGACGAACAGGAGCCCCCGTGCCACGCCCGAACGTCGAGGCGGAGCGCCGCGAGCAGATCCTCGACGCGGCGTGCGAGGTCCTCGCCGAGCGCGGTCTGCACGACTTCCGGCTGGCCGACGTGGCGCGCCGCGCCGGCGTCAGCTCCGGCACCATCCACTACTACTTCGACGGCAAACGCGCGGTGCTCAGCGCGGCGTTCGAGCACAACTACCGCCTGTCGATCTCGCTGCGCCGGACGCTGCTGGCGGCCGGGGGCCCGCCGCTGCCCGCGTTGCGGGAGCTCGTCGAGTCGTTCCTGCCGCGCCCCGCCGAAGCGCTCACCGCGTGGCGCGTCTGGGCGGAGCTGTGGGCCGAGGCGATGCGTGACGAGCAGTTCCAGGCCATCAACGAGACCCTCTACGGGCAGTGGCGGCGCCTCGTCACGGACTTGATCACGCAGGCCCAGGCCGACGGTTCGGCGCGCGCGGGGGACCCGGCCGCGCTCGCGAACATGCTCGTCGCGATGATCGACGGCCTCGCCGTGCAGGTGCTCGCCGGGTCGCGGGAGATGACCGCCGACCGGATGAACGCGACCGTGCTGCACTTCCTGGACAGCTGCGTCGCCGCCTGAGTTGCGTGTTGCGAAACTGCGGCTCCTGAGGCTGCTCCGAACGGGGCCCGATCGACTCATAGGCACTGCCAAGTAACGGAAACTGCTCGGATACGGGCTTGTCCGCGATCGGATCGCAAGGTATAACTGACGAGCCAGTCAGCTATAGGGACGTCTCGTCCGAACCCCCTTTCACCGCAGCCGCGAGAGCCCCGGAGGGCGACCCGTGTCCGTGCCCGACGCTTTTCTCGACCCCGCTTCGATCGCCGTCGTCGGGGCGACCGACGACCGTGCCAAATGGGGCTACTGGCTCGCCACGGGCGCCCTGCGGGGTGCCCACCGGCGGGCCGTGTGGCTCGTCAACCGCCAGGCCCGGCCGCTGTTCGGCCGCGACAGCCACCGTTCGGTGGAGACCGTGCCGCAGGTGCCGGAGCTCGTGGTGCTGTGTGTGCCGGCGCCGCACGTGAAACCCGTTGTGGCACAAGCACTCGAGCGTGGCTCCCGGGCGTTCCTCGCGATCACCGCGGGCCTCGGTGCCGACGAACCGGAGCTGGCGCGGATGCTGCGCGACGCGGGCGCGCACCTGCTCGGCCCGAACAGCCTCGGGCTCTACGACGCGGACGCCGACCTGCAGCTCGCGTGGGGCAACTTCACACCGGGCCCGCTCGCGATCGTGTCGCAGAGCGGCCAGCTCGGCCTGGAGATCGCGACCCTCGCCGCACGGTCCGGGCTCGGCGTCTCGCGGTTCTACTCGGTCGGCAACCAGCTCAGCGTCACGGCGGCGGACCTGCTGGAAGCGCTGGTCGAGGACGAACGGACCACCACCGTCGCGCTGTACCTGGAGGGATTCACCGAAGGGCCGCGGGTGGTCGCCGCGCTTCGGGCACTGCGCCGCGCGGGCAAGCACGCGCTGGTCCTGAGCACCGGGGCGAGCGACGGCAGCCGCCGGCTCGCGCGTTCGCACACGGGCTCGCTGACCTCGGCCGTCGCCGTGGTCGAGGCCGCCTGCCGGACGGCGGGGGCGCTGCGGGTCGCGACGGCACAGGAGCTCGTCGGCACCGCGCGGTACCTGTCCTCGGCCACGCCGCCCCGCGGCCGCCGCGTGGCGATCGTCAGCGACAGCGGTGGCCAGGGCGGGCTCGCGGCCGACGTGGCCGCCTCGCTGGGGCTGTCCGTGCCGGTGTTTTCCCCTGAGCTGCAACGCAAACTCGGCGACCTCCTGCCCGCCGCGGCGGCCGTCTCGAACCCCGTCGACCTGGCCGGTGCCGGTGAAGCGGACCTCACCGTCTACGCGGCGGTGAGCGAGGCCGTGGCCGCTTCGGGCGAGGCCGACGCGGTCGCGTTGTCGGGCTACTTCGGTTGCTACGGCGAGGACGCGCCGGTTCTGGTGGACGCGGAGAACGCCGTCGTCGACCGGCTCGGCCACCTGGCCGGCGGCGAGGTGCCGGTGGTGGTGCACAGCATGAGCGAGCGGTCGGCCGCGGTCGCGCGGATGGCGCAGCGGCGGCTCCCGGCGTATCCGGCGATCGAGTCCGCGCTCGGCGCGCTGGCCAACGCCGCTTCGCTCGGCCCGGGCCGCGACCTCGCCGCCGAGAGCCGGTTCGGGCTGAGCCGGGCCACGGGCTACTGGCACGCGCGGGAAACCCTGGTGTCGCTGGGCATTCCGGTGCCCCGGGCCGTGCGGGTCGACGACGCCGCCGCCGTCACGCGGGCGTTCGCGGACCTGCGGGCCCCGGCCGTGCTGAAGGCCGGCTGGGTGGAGCACAAGAGCGAGCAGGGCGGTGTCCGGGCCGGGCTGGCCGACGCGGGTGCGGCCGTGGCGGCGTTCACCGAGATGTCCGCGCGGCTCGGGCCGGGGGAGTACGTCCTGGAAGAGCAGGACACCCGAGCCGGTGTCGTCGAACTGCTCGTCGGCGCGCGCCGCGACCGCGACTTCGGGCCGACGATCACGGTCGGCTTCGGCGGCGTCGAAGCCGAGCTGTGGCGAGACGCGCGGGTCGAGCTGGCCCCGGTCGACCGGGCCACGGCGCTGGCCATGCTCGACGGGCTGCGCTGCCGCCCGCTGCTGGCGGGCTGGCGGGGCAGGCCCGCAGTGGCCGTCGGCGCGCTCGCCGACGTGATCGTCCTGGTCTCCCGAGCCATCGCGGCCGATCCCGGCCTCACCGACCTGGAGCTCAACCCGATCCGGGTCGCCGCCGACGGGGTGCTCGCCGTCGACGCGCTGATCCTGCACGAGCCCGACCACTTCCCCGAGGAGGAACCATGCCCCAGGCAGCCGAACCCTGGCCCCTGACCGACGAGCAGCGCGACATCGTCGAGCTCTGCCGGCAGTTCGCCGTCAACGAGATCCGCCCGCGCGGGCGCGAGGTGGACGAGCGCGACGTCGAGTCGCCCCTGGACATCTTCCGCTCCGCCGCGAAGGCGGGGATCACGGATTTCATGCTGCCGGAGGAGTTCGGCGGCGGCGGGTTCACCGATGTCGTGACCCAGTGCCTGGTTCAGGAACAGCTGTGCTGGGGCGACCCGGGCATCGGGAACTTCCTGTGTTCCAACGGGTTCTTCGCCGATCCGGTGCTGGAGCTGGGCACGGCCGAGCAGAAGGAGGAGTGGCTGCGGCCGCTCACCGGCCCGGAACCGCTCTACACCGCGCTCGCCACCACCGAACCGGGCTCGGGCTCCGACGCCGCGTCGATCACCACGACCGCGCGCCGCGTCGAGGGCGGGTACGAGATCACAGGCCAGAAAGCCTGGATCTCCAACGGAGGACTGGCCGACCAGTACGTTGTTTTCGCCAAGACGGATCCCGCGCAACGGTCGTCGGGAGTCACGGCTTTCCTGCTGCGCAAGGGAACCGAGGGCATGACCTTCGGCGAGCCGATGAAGAAGATGGGCCAGCGCGCCATCGTGTGCCGGGAGATCTTCTTCGACCACGTCTTCGTCCCCGAAGCGCAGCGCCTCGGCGACGAGGGCCGCGGTTTCCACGGGCTGATGAGGACGTTCGACATCTCCCGCATCGTGCTCGCCGCCGCCGCGACGGGCGCCGCGCGCGCCGCCTACGAATACGCGCGCGACTACGCCCGCGAACGCACCCAGTTCGGCAAGCCGATTTCCGAGCACCAGGCCGTGGCTTTCCGGCTGGCCGACATGGCCACGCGCATCGAGTCCGCGTGGCTGCTCACCCTCAACGCCGCCCGCCGCATCGACGCCGGGGAGCCCGCCACGAAAAACGCGGCCATGGCGAAACTCCAGGCCTCGGAGACCGCCATGTTCTGCACCTGGGCCGCCGTCCAGACCCTCGGCGGCTGGGGCTACTCCCGCGAGTTCCCCGTCGAGCAGTGGATGCGCGACGCAAAACTCGAAGAACTCGAAGAAGGCACCTCGGACATCATGCGGCTGGTGATCTCGCGCCAGCTGTGAACCCGGCTCGGACCGGGTCTCCCGACCCGGTCCGAGCCGGTGCTCAGTACGCCACCCGTGCGGTTTTCGCGCCGGTCATCCGTCGATCTCCATGGCGTCCGGGTCGGCGGCCCAGCCCGGTTCGCGGCCGGCGCGCTGCTGGCTGACCATCTGCTGCATGCGTTCCTGCTGCTGCCGGATCCGGTCCTTGATCGCCTGGTCGGACATGTCGACCTTGGGGTCGTCCTTGACGTAGTCGTCCGCTTCCTTGAGCTGCTCGTCGGTCGGCGGCTTGACGCGGTGGCCCATCTCCTTTTCGTGGAGGAACATCGGCATGTCCTCTTTGGACACATTGGCGCCGTCCCGCACGACGTCGCGCGCCGTGTGCATCTCGATGACGTCGTCGTGCGAGACCGGCGGGGTGTGGGTGGTGCCGCCCGGGACGCCGACACCACCGGTGCCGTCGCTGTACTCGATCGACTTGCCCTCCATCTTGTCCACCATGTGGTGGTAGGAGTCGTCGGCGACCTTGCCCTGGGTCGTGCCGGCGGTCGGGCGGAAGGAGTCGCGGTTGGGCGCGGGATGCTCCGCGTGGGTCATCTGCGGCTCGTGCGGGGTCTCCATGTCGTTCTTGTAGTGCGGGTTCGGCTCCCAGTCCTGGATCCTCTTGGGCACGCCGGGAGTCTTGGTTTCGCTGACGTAGGCGGGGTTGTCGATCATGCCCCCGTCCTTGTGCTGGTGGGCGTAGGTGAGTTGGTTGAGCTGGACGCCATCGCTCGGCCGGCCCTCCCGCAAGGTGTTGCCGAGGGATTCGCGGTAGGTGTCGGCGTTGAACCCCGAGCCGTCCTTCTCACCGCGCACGCCGGTGCCGATGTTGTCGCGGTGCGCCTGCGCCGACTCCTGGTAGGCGGGCGCGTCGTCCTCCATGCGCCTGGCGTCCTTGATGTTGGCCGCCTCGTCCGGGGTCTTCGGCCCGCGATCGCCGGCCTTGACGCCGTCACGGATCTGGGTCTCGTGCGCGTTCGCCCGCTGGAACTCGTCGCCGCCGATGGCCTTGTACCCGATCGGGTGTTCGGACTCGTGTGTCTTGCCGCTGACGAGCTTGTTGGGGTCCTTCCAGGTCGAGTCGTTCTTGATCTCGTTCTGGTACTTCTCCCAGGTGCGGGCCTGTTCGTGTTTGGTGGTGCCGTAGCTGCCGTCGGACTTGGCCGGGTTGCCGTCCGGCTTGGTCTTCACCTTCGGCGCCCTCTTGCTCGGCCCGGGGGTGTTGCCGGTCGGCTGCTGCTTCGCCTTGCTCACCTTGGACTTCGACGGGCCGGTGGCCGCTGCCTGCTGCTTCTTCTTCGCCGCACACGGGGTGACGGTCGGAGCGAGACCGAGCGGGTCGGCCAGCGCGGTCGGGTTGAGGACGTAGGCCTGGGAGTCCGGGCCGGGGTCGAGGCCCAGCGGGTCGTGGGAGAGGTAGCGGCCGACCTCGGGGTCGTAGTAGCGGTTGAGGTTGTAGTGCAGCCCGGTCTCGGCGTCGTGGTACTGGCCGGGGAACCGCAACGGCGTGGTGGTGCGGCCCGGTCCGTCGAGGACCTTGCCCCAGAGCGTGGCCTGGCGGTGCCACGCGACCTCCCCGGATTCCTCCAGCAGCTCGCTCGGCGTGCCGACGAGGTCGGTGACGATGGTGTGGAACCGCTCGTCCGGCGTGCCGAGGACGCGTTCGGTCTGGGTGAGGGCGCGGCCGGTGCCCGGTTCCCACTCCCACACGGTGGCGACCTGAGGCTGGCCCGCTCCGGTGCGCACCTGCTCGGCGAGCGTGTCCCCGTCCCACGCGAACTGCACCTGTTCGGCCACCCGGCCGTCCGGCGTGAGGCGCTGCTTGGCGACGCGGCGGCCCAGCGCGTCGTAGCGGTAGCGCCAGTGCTCCCCTTGGGGCGTGAGCACCGAGGTCAGCCGGCTCTCGGCGTTCCACCGGAACTGCCACTGCGGGCTCGCCGGCCCGGCACCGCGCAGGGTGGTGCGGCCTTCGGGGTCGTGGGCGTAGCGGACCGCTCCCGCGGCGGTGAGCAGCGTGCCGCGGTACTCGCGCGGCCCGGCCGTCGGCGCACCCGGCGTCTGCGCCTGGGCGATGACACCGGTCTGGTGGTAGGCGTAGCTCTCCTGCCAGCCCTGACCGACGACGGCCCGGACGCGGCCCGCGCGGTCCACGGTCAGCGTGCGGGGGCCGGTGATCGCGTCGGTCACCGAAGCCAGGTAACCGTCGGCGAGGTAGCCGTACTCGCGGTGCTGGGTCGTGCGGGCGCCGGCGACGACCGTCTGGGCCACCAGCCGGTCGCCCGGGGCCCAGCCCTGGCGCAGTTCCGCGGCACCGAAGCGGCGGACCCGCTCGTGGCCGGCGAGGTCGTGCTCGAAGCTCAGCGAGCGGTTGCCGACGTGCAGCGCGGCCAGCGTGCCGGCCGGCCCGTACTCGAAGCGCGACGCCGCGCCCGAAGGCGTGTGGCGCACGCGGCGCCGGCCGAGCTCGTCGTACTCCGAGCGCACCACGCGACCGTCCACAGTCTCGGCGACCACACGGCCCAGTGCGTCGTAGGCGAAGGTGACCTCGGCGTCGGCGTTGCGCGCGGCCACCATGCGGCCGGCCTCGTCGTAGGCGAAGGTCGCAACGTCTTCGCCGGTGACGCGGCGGACCACCTGGCCCATCACGTCGCGCTCCAGCGTCGTGGTCTCCCCGGCGCCGTTGGTGCGGCCGATCAGCTGCCCGGCCGCGTCGTAGCGGTAGTGCAGGGTGCGGCCGTTGAAGTCGGTCTCGCCGGTGAGGTTCCCGGCGGGGTCGTAGCGGTAGTGCCAGACCAGGCCTTGCTCGTTGGTCACCGACACCAGGCGCAGCTCGGTGTCGTAGGCGTAGGCGAGCCGCTCGCCGTCCGGGCCGGTTTCGGCCACCGGCAGGTCGAACTGCGCGTACTCCGTGCGCGTGGTGTTGCCGCGCGCGTCGGTGCTCTCGTCGGTGTTCCCGACGGCGGAGTCCTTCCACCGCCACGTCGCGCCGTCCGGCTCGATCCGTTCGGCGAGCTGGTCGCCCGCCGCCCACGCGAGCCGGGTGAGGCCGCCCAGCTCGTCGGTCATCGACGTGGTGCGGCCGAGCAGGTCGTAGGTGTAGCGGGTGACGGCGCCGTCCTCGTCCTCCACGCTCAGCGGCCGGCCCGCCGCGTCGGACTGGATCCGGGTGGTGCCACCGAGCGCGTCGGTGACCACGGCGACGTTGCCGCGCTCGTCGTAGGCGTAGGAGGTCCGGGCACCGAGCGGGTCGACGACACCGGTGACCTTGCCGCGCGCGTCGTACTCGTAATGCCACGTCGCGCCGTCCGGGCCGATCGCGGCGACCGGGCGGCCCTGCTCGTTGTACTCGGTCAGCGACCGTGTCCCGTCCGGCGCGGTGATCGCGACGACCCGGCCGGCCTCGTCCCGCTCGTAGCGGACCTGGCGGCCCAGCGGATCGGTCCGGGTGAGCAACCGGCCGTGCTCGTCGTAGGCGAGGCTGGTGGTGTGGCCCAGCGCGTCGGTCTCGGCGATCACCCGCAGCCGGTCGTCGAGGTGGAACCGGCGCACGGCGCCGAGCGAGTCGGTGACACTCGTGACGAGGTTCTCGCGGTCGTAGTCGATCGTGCAGTCGAGGTACCCGTCGGTGCCGCGCGCCTGCACGACCCGGCCCGCCGCGTCGAACCCGTAGCCGTACCAGCGGCCGTTGACGTCTTCCCAGCGCACGATCCGGCCGTCGGCGTCGTAGGTGAAGCGGGTCGGTGTGCCGGCGGCGTCGACGACCTCGGCGAGCCGGCCGCGCGCGTCGTAGGCGTAGCTCGCGACCACCGTGCCGTCGGCGGCCCGCAGCGCGGTGATCCGGCCGCCCGCGCTGTCGAACAGCACCCGGGCGCCGGAGGAGTGCACCAGCTCCGCCGGCACCCCGTTCACGCCGGGCACCACGTCGATGCGGTTGCCGTCGCCGTCGAAGATCGTCCGCAGCGGGAACACACCGTCGGCGGACTGCTCGAAGAACAACGTGTGCTGCTGTTCCGGGTCCTCGACCAGGTAGCCGTCCTCGACGCGCCGCAGCGGCCGTGCCGGGCCCGCGACCGGCAGCACCGGGGAGCTCACCGGCACGGGGTAGCTCTGCAGGCTGCCGTCGGCGAGCGCGACGTGCAGGCCGTCGTCCTCGACCTCGAGCCGCTGGTCCACAGTGGACGCCCACGACGGGCCGAAGAAGCGGCCCGCGCGGTAGGACGAGATGTGCGTGCGCGACACCTCCAGCGGCAATGCGCCGGGGATCTCCAGGTCCGTCTGCGTCAGCAGCATCCACCCGGTGGCCACGTCGATCGGGTCACCGCACACCGACCGGTCCGGCGGCGGGGTGCCGTTCTCGTCCGGGTTCGCGTTGCTGTCCTTGACGCTCTTGCCGCCGCTGCCGGAACCACCCGAGCTCGAGGTGACCGTCTTGTCGTCACCCAGCCCCTTCGGCGTCTGCACCGGAGGCGGTTCGGGGTCGGTCTTGAGCGGGGGCGGGTCGCTCTTCAGCGGTGGCGGGGTGCCGCCACCGCCGGTGGAGCCGCCGCCGGAACTCGACGCGTGGGTGGCGTCGTCCCCGCCCTTCGACGCCGGTGGTGGGGTGTAGTCCTTGGCGTCGCCGGAGTACCCGGAGGCGGAGGTGCTGTCGTCGCCGCTCGATTTGCCGGGCGGCGGTGTGTAGTCCTTCGGATTGCCCTCGTATCCGGAGCTTTTCGTGGAGTCGTCCGCACCCGATTTGCCCGGGGGTGGGGTGTAGTCCTTGGGCGTGCCTTCGTAGCCGCCGCCCTTGGGAGTGCCGCCCCCGTCGCCGCCGGGCGTTTTCACAGGCGGGGCCTTCGGCGTGCCGCTCAGGTCCTTGGTCTTGGGCGGCGGGGCGACCTTGCCGCCCTTGAGACCCTTGAACGCCTTCCCCGCGTCTTCGAACAGCGTGCCGGCTTTCTTCAGCAGCGGCACGAGTGCTTTGAGGGCTTTGACCAGTTTGGTGACCAGTCCGGTGATTTGCGAGGCCGTTTTCGCGACGGCGCTGACGACCTGCGGGACGACCCAGGCGAGGCCGATGCCGAGGGTGAACACGACCTGCAGGGCCCAGCTGATCATGTGGCCGATGAGCTCGGAGATGATGTCGCGCACCAGCGTGCGGACTGCGGCGACGACTTCACCGGCGGTCTTCACCCCGGACGAGGCACCTTCGCAGCCCTTCTGCGCCGCCTGCAGCGACGTCGCCAGGTCCTGTCCCCGCTGCCGGTAGGCGTCCGAGGCGGATCCGGACCAGGACTGCAGGTCGGCGTTGATCGCGTCGGTCAGGTCCGAGGAGACGCTGCCGAGTTCTTTGGCGACGTTGGCCCAGGTCTCCGATTGGGCTTTGATCTGATCCGCGTTGCCGGTGAGCCCGTTGAGCGCGTCCTTGAGCGGGCCGACGTGTTCCATCAGCCAGGAGACGCCGGCCGCGAGAATCGCGCCGAACGGATCCATCGCCACGGACAACGCGTCCAGCGCGGTGCCGACCGCGCCCATGGCGACCGACGCCCAGTCGCCCGACTCGATGGCGGTGGAAAGGTCGTTGGCCGATTCCAGGAGCGAAATTCCCGAATAGGCCTTCGTCGAGTCCTGGGTCTGCGCGATCAACGGATTACTCACATTGGCACGCTAGCAGCGCCGAGCCGTCAGCCTGGCCCCGAACTGCGCGGTTGCCTGATAGTCCCGGGTCCCTGAGCCGACCGTGCACAATTGTCCGGAGACGCCACGATCGGGTGACCCGTTCCGGGGATCAGCCGACTTCGGCGGGAACGACCTCACTCGGCTCGTCGGCCGCCGCCTGGCGGGCGTAGCGGCGGGCCATCGCGGCGCACACGATCAGCTGGATCTGGTGGAACAGCATCAGCGGCAGCACGATCAGGCCGACCTGGCCGTGGCCGAAGAGCACGGTGGCCATCGGCAGGCCACTGGCCAGGCTCTTCTTGGAGCCGCAGAACACGATCGTGATGCGGTCGGCGCGGTCGAAGCCGAGCAGGCGCGCGCCGACGCTCGTGGTCGTCAGCACGGCGGCGAGCAGCACCACGCACACGCCCAGCAGCACGAACAGCGGGCCGAGGTTGAGCTGGTGCCAGATGCCCTCGGTCATGCCCGCGCTGAAGGCGGTGTAGACGACGAGCAGGATCGAGCCGCGGTCCACGAGCTTCAGCGGCGCCGAGTGGCGGCTGACCCCGCCGATCCAGCGGCGCGCGAGCTGGCCGGCCACGAACGGCACGAGCAGCTGCAGCACGATGTCCAGCACCGCCTGCCCGCTCACGCCGGGGCCGTCGGTCGAGAGCAGCAGCGCGACGAGCAGCGGCGTCAGCACGATGCCGAGCAGGTTCGACACCGACGCGCTGCAGATGGCGGCCGCGACGTTGCCCTTCGCGATCGAGGTGAACGCGATCGACGACTGCACCGTGGACGGCAGCAGGCACAGGAACAGCACGCCGGTGTAGAGCGGCGAGGTGAGCAGCCCGGGGGAGAGGAACGAGGCGGCGAGGCCCAGCAAGGGGAACAGCACGAATGTGGCGGACAGCACAGTGACGTGCAGGCGCCAGTGTTTCAGGCCGTCGATGGCTTCCTGGCTCGAAAGCCTTGCGCCGTAGAGGAAGAACAACAGTCCCACCGCGATGTTCGCCGCGATCCCGAAGCCGGTGGCGGTGCCGCCCGAGGCGGGCAGGAGCGACGCGACGCCCACCGTCAGCAGGATGGCGGCGATGAACGGGTCGATCCGCAGCTTGGCCAGCAGTGCGGAAACGGGGCGGGTCAGCGGGGCGAACACGGTCGTCATGGAACTCCTTTCCCACCCGATTCTCCGGTGCGGCACGGTCATTCGGAACCCCGATCACCGTACTCACTGTCATTGTGGGCGCCGATAAGATGTGACGCATGCTGGATTCGCGCCTGTGCCGCTCCTTCCTCGCGGTGGCCGAAACCCGCAGCTTCACCGCAGCGGCCCGGAGGCTGGGTGTGGGCCAGCCCACAGTCAGCCAGCACATCCGGCGCCTCGAAAAGGAAGCCGGCGGGCTGCTGTTCCAACGCGACACCCACGCCGTCGACCTCACCGCGCGCGGGCAGGCGATGCTGGGCTTCGCCCAGACCATTGTGGACACCGAGGAGCGCGCCTCCCGTCACTTCCGCGGCACCCAGGTGCGCGGGCGCGTCCGCTTCGGAGTGTCCGAGGACTTCGTGCTCGACGAGGTGCCCGAGATCCTGCGCCGGCTGCGCCGCAGCCACCCGCTCGTGGACGTGGAGCTCCACGTCGAACTGTCCGATGTGCTCGCCCGCCGCCTCGCCGAGGGCCGCCTCGACCTCGTGCTCGGCAAACGCCGCCCCGGCGCCCCCGGCCCCGGCCGCGTCCTCCGGCGCGAACCCCTGGTGTGGATCGGCTCGACGGCCACGGTGCTCGAACCGGGCCAGCCCGTGCCGCTCGTGCAGTACCCCATGCCCTCGGTGACCCGCCAGCTCGCCGTCGAGGCCCTCGAACGCGCCGGCCTCGAATGGCGCGCCGCCTGCCTCACCTCCAGCCTCACCGGCCTTCGCGCCGCGGCGGCCGCCGGCCTCGGCATCACCGTCCACGCCCGCAGCCTCGTCCCGGACGGCCTGCTCGAACTCCCGGCCCACCTCGGCCTCCCGGACCCGGGCCCCGTGGAGTTCATGCTCCTGCTCCGCGACGCGACGGAAGGCCCCGCGGCGGCACTGGCGGATTTCGTGGTGGCGAAGCTCGGGGAGGAGTGATCGATTCGGCCGCGGACTGGCTTTAGGGAGCTGTCTTCGTCGCCCGCCGCTGCTGAGCGGTGTCGGGGCCGCCTGCTCGGACTTGCGCGTGCGCGTGCGCGTCCAGCGGGACCCCTAGTGCCAGGGACCGTTCAAGGTCACCGATGTGGGTGACGCACCCGCCCTTCGGTGCTCGGCGCAGGGAAGATCGCGCCCCTCTTCGAACAGACGTGGGTGACCGCGCCGCCGCATTCGCTCGGCGCGTGGGAGTTTCTGACCCACCGCTGCGGCAGGCAGGTCACCCCTGCCTGCCGTTGAGCAGGTTCCGCAGCCGCAGCAAGGCGCGGTGCTGGGAGACGCGCACGGCGCCCGGTGAGGAGCCCACCGCTTCGGCCGTCTCCTCCGCGGTCAGGCCGACCACCACGCGCAGCAGGACGATCTCGCGCTGGCGGTCCGGCAGCACGTCCAGCAGGCGCGCCAGGCGGGTGGTGAGTTCGGTGCGCAGGGCGTGTTGCTCGGGGCCGTCGACGGTGTCCGTGCGGTCGGGCGGGTCGGGGACCGGGTCGGTGCGGTTGCGGGCGGCCGCGCGGTGGGCGTCGGCGACCTTGTGCTGCGCGATGCCGTACACGAAGGCCAGGAAGGGACGGCCCTGGTCGCGGTAGGTGGGAAGGGCGGCGAGCAGCGCGGCGCACACGTCCTGGGCCACGTCGTCGGCGGAGGCGTAGGCGCGGTCGGGGCCGCCGAGGCGGCCGCGGCAGTAGCGGACGACCAGGGGGCGGACGGTTTCCAGCAGCTGCGCCGCGGCGAGCCGGTCGCCCGCCATGGCGGCGGCGACCGGGCCGTCGAGGTGGTGCCAGTGGTCGGGGAAGCGCGGGCCGGTGCGGGACTTCACGTCCCGGAGCGTCGCTTCGACGTCGAGGCCCCGCCGCAGGGCTCCGGTCAGCGTCGCGTCGGCTTCCAGGAGCAGGGTCACGAGGGCGTCCTCCCCATCCGGCAAGGCCGGCAAATCGGGCCACGACGACACGCGGCGGTTGAGCCGTTCGCGCGCGTGGCGCAGGTTCGAGCGCACTGTGCTGGCCGGCATCCCAAGGGCCGTCCCGATGGCGGCGGGGGCGAACCCGTCGAGCGACCACGTCAGCACGGTGCGCTGCGTGTCCGGCAGCGTCGCGAGCAGCTCGACCCCCAGGGCGTTCCGCTCGACGAGCGCCGTCAGACCGTCGTCCGCCGGGACGTGCTCCCCGGCGAACCTTTGAACGGCCACGCGCACCCGCGCGCGCGGATCGCCCGGCGGCCACACCTGCGCCTCGTGCGACAGCGCGTCCACGGCGGCCTCTCGCGCCACTGCCGGGTCCAGGCCCAGCTTGCAGCCGAAGGCCACCAGAGGCGGGAACTCGGCGCGGAAGAACCCGTCGAACTCGTCCACTCCCACCCCCGTCCGGTCCGCGCTGCCGTAGGAACAGGTGCGGTGAGGACGGCGCCAGGTGTAACGATTCGATGTCGGCACCACGTGTGACGACGCGATCGCGCGGGTACCTCTCCCCGAGCGCCAAAAAGATCAGTGTGAGCTGGGCCCGTAACGCTGAGGAACAACCGCCGTCGGTGGTAAGTTGGAACTTCGGTCGTCCGCTGGCCCCTGAATGTGGGGCGCCGGCGGGTCGGCCGGAAGCCCACCGAGCGTCACCCGAGCTGTACAGCTCCTTGCGAGTTGTGCTGCGCCGTGCGCCCGGAGAAGTCGGTTGACCGAGAAAAGACAATGTTCGACAGGAGGTGAAACGCAACAATGGAACTCACGAGCACCGGCTGGCTGTCCCGCGCAGCCTGCCAGGACGAGGATCCGGAACTGTTCTTCCCGATTTCGGACGTCGGCCCCGGAGCCCGTCAGGTCGGCGAGGCCAAGGCGGTCTGCGCGCGCTGCCCGGTTCGCGAAGCGTGCCTTTCCTACGCCCTGGACAACGGGCTGGACAACGGCATCTTCGGGGGAACCACCGAGCTGGAGCGCCGCAAGCTGGTCCGCACCCGCTCCGCCGCCGAACGGCATCAAGCCGCCTGACCGCGTGCCGGTGACCATTCCCGGAGGCGAAGGCGAGACTTTCCCGGAAATCCCCACGGGGACCGGCTTGCGCCCGGGTGGGCGACCTGATCGAGGTCACCCACCCGGGCGCTTTTTTTGCCCGGCGGTCATTCCGGGAGCGTCTCCGGTAATCCGTACGGCTCGAACGACGCCGTTTCGAACGCCGCCATCGCCGTGACCAATCCGTGCTCCACCGTGAGCACGCTGATGCCGAACCGGCGGAATCCGCTCTCCCCGGGCCGGCGCACCCACGTGGCAACCGCGGGCTGCCGATTCGCACGCACCGCGATCATCCGGAACCAGCCCGTGAAATACGGCGACCGCTCGTCCATGCTCGTGCGCAGCGCGGCGATGATCCGCTCCCGGCTGTCGAACCAGAGCGCGTAGGGCGGCATCACGGCGCGCGCGTCCTCGCGCAGCAGCTCCGCCACCGCGTTCGGGTCGCCCGCTTCGTACGCGGCGATGAGCCGGCGCAGCAGCTCGGCTTCTTCAGCAGTGGTCGTCCCGGCGGAAGCCCACTCGGCACGGCGCGCGGGCAAGTGCGTACGCAGCGTTTCGCGGGCCCGTTGCAGCGCGCTGTTCGCCGAGGCCACCGACGTCTCCAGCACCGCCGCCGTGTCCTTGGCCGACCAGTCCAGCACGTCACGCAGGACCAGCGCCGCCCGCTGCCGGGGCGGCAGGTGCTGGATGGCGGCGAGGAACGCGAGCTCGATCGTCTCGCGCTCGACCACCGCGGCGCCGGTGTCGTCCGGCGCCGCGACGTCCAGCAGGTTGTCGGAGATCGGGCCGAGCCACGGCACGTCGAGCGCGGCCGGGGTGCCGGCCGGGTCGGCGGCCGCGCCCAGCTCGTCCGGCAGGACACGACGGGGCCGGCGGGCCAGGGCGTCGAGACACACGTTGGTGGCGATGCGGTACAGCCACGTCCGCACGCTCGCCCGGCCCTCGAACCCGCTCCGGCCCTTCCACGCCCGCAGGAACGCCTCCTGCGTGAGGTCCTCGGCGTCGGCGAACGAGCCGCTCATCCGGTAGCAGTGCACCCGGATCTCGCGCCGGTGCCGTTCGAGGAGCGTGCCGAAGTCGTCGTCCACGCGGAGAACCGTAGCTCAGGCGGCCTCTTCCGCGAGCCGCTCGAGACCGCTCTGGGTCTTCAGCGGCAGGTGCTTGAGGAACGCCACCGCCACCACCACGAGCAGCGCGATCGGCGCGGCGATGAGGAACAGGTCGCTCGTCGCGGTGCCGTAGGCCTCGCGGATCACGTTCGCGATCGGCGCGGGCAGATCGGCCAGGTTCGGCACCTTCTCGCTGCCGCTGCTGCTCATCCCCGGCATCGGGCCGAGGCCCTCGGTGATCAGCGCCGTGACCCGGTTGGCCAGCACCGCGCCCAGCGCGCTCACGCCGATCGAGCCGCCCAGGCTGCGGAAGAACGACAGCGTGGAGGTCGCCGCGCCGAGGTCGGTGGCAGGCACGTCGTTCTGCGTCACCAGCACCAGGTTCTGCATGAGCATGCCGACGCCGACGCCCAGCACGAGCATGAACAGGCTCAGCTCCAGCACGCTGGTGTGCGCGTCGATGAGCCCGAGCAGCCCCAGGCCCGCGGTCAGCAGCACGGCACCCAGGATCAGGTGCCCCTTCCACCGCCCGGTGCGGCTGATCAGCTGACCCGACACGGTCGAGGACACCAGCAGCCCGAAGATCATCGGCAGGCTCATCAGGCCGGCGACCGTCGGCGACTTGCCGAGCGAGAGCTGGAAGTACTGCGAGAGGAACACCGTGCCGCCGAACATCGCGACACCCACGAAGAAGCTGGCGATCGTGGTCAGCGAGACCGTGCGGTTGCGGAACAGGCGCAGCGGGATGATCGGCTCGCGGACCTTCGTCTCCACGAACACCGCGAGCGCCAGCACCACGACACCCACCGGCACGAGCACGCCGGTCTGCCAGGAGCCCCACGCGAACGTCGAGCCGGCCAGCGACGACCACACGAGCAAAGTGGACACCCCGAGCATGATCAGGAACGCCCCGAGCCAGTCCACGTGCGCCTCGCGCCGGATCGTCGGCAGCTTCAGCGTGCGCTGCAGCAGCAGGATCGCGGCGAGCGCGAACGGCACGCCGAGGAAGAAGCACCAGCGCCAGCCGAGCCACGAGGTGTCCACGAGCACACCGCCGATCAACGGCCCGGCCACGGTGCCCACGGCGAACACGGCGCCGAAGATGCCGGAGAACTTGCCCAGCTCCCGCGGCGACACGATCGCCGCCATGATCACCTGCGCCAGCGCCGTCAGGCCACCACCGCCGATACCCTGCGCCACGCGGCTCACGATGAGCAGCTCGATGTTCGGCGCGAAGCCCGCCACCAGCGAGCCCACCACGAACAATCCGAGCGACAGCTGGATCAGCAGCTTCTTGTTGTAGAGGTCGGACAGCTTGCCCCACAACGGAACCGTCGCCGTCATCGCGAGCAGCTCCGTGGTCACCACCCACGTGTAGGACGACTGCGACCCACCCAGCTCGGACACGATCCGCGGCAGCGCGTTGGCCACCACGGTGGAGGCGAGGATGGCGACGAAGATGCCCATCATCAGCCCCGACATCGCCTGCAGCACCTGCTGCCGGCTCATCGCCCCCGAGGCGGCGGGCGCCTCGGTTTCGGACACGGTCATGGAGAGATCCCCTCGGAGTACTCGGGTGGGTGGGGTGGTCGGCTCGGCCCGGTTCGGGTCGAGCGCGGGTTCGGTGGAGAACGGTGGCGTGCGGTTCAGCGCGCCCGGCCCGGTCTGCGGTCGGGCCGGCTTGGGCCAGGGGTGAAGCGCGGCATCGGGTGTGGCGTGCGGTGCGGTGGCATGCCATGCCTGGCGGTTCGGAGCGGTCAATGCGGGTCGACGCGGTCTGGGGTCAGGCCGGCTTGATCAGGCGGTGTCGGGTGTCGTGGTCGGATGCGGCGGAGTGGTGCGCGTTGGTTGGTGCTGGATGTACTGCGGCTTGCCAGGTGATGCGGCGGAGTGGCGGGCGGGTCGAGTGGCGGGTGTTGCGATCGCGGTCGTGACGGTTCGGGGCAGTGCGATTTCGAGTCAGTGCGGATCGGCGAGTCCGGTGGCCAGCGTGGCCACCGCTTCGTCGACGAGGTCGAGCAGTGGGCGCGAGCCGCCGAGGTCGCGCCAGAGCATGAGGGAGGCGTTGATCGCGGAGCCGAAGGCGGAGAACAGCAGTGACGGGAAGAGGTCCGTCGCCGGGTCGGTGCCGCTGCGGCGGGCGATCGCGGCGACGGTGGGTTCGACGACGTCGGTGCCGAGGGACAGGGCGCGCAGTGTGAGGCCCGGGTTTTCCTTGATGATCCGGATCCGCGTGAGCCACTCGTCGCGGTTCTCGTCGATCTCGGCGAGGTCGTCGCGCGCGGCGGCGACCACGGCCTCGAGCGTGCTCAGCTCCGGCGGCATCGCGGTGAGCCGGTCGATGAGGCGCCGGCTGCGCTCGGCCCGGTCGGCGTGGGCGATGACCACGGCGTCCTCTTTGGACGCGAAGTAGTTGAAGAAGGTGCGCGCGGAAACCCCGGCCTCCGCGGCGATGTCCTCCACCGTCACGTGGTCCAGACCGCGTTCGCCGACGAGGCGCACGGCGACCGTCGAGAGCGTGCGGTGGGTTTCGAGCTTCTTCCGCTCGCGCAGGCCAGGAGAGGACACGCTGAAGAGCGTAACGCGAAACTTTCACAATCTGCAAAGTTGCAGTTTGTGAAACAGGCCACCTCGGGCGGCCCCGGCGCCGGGCTGGCAGACTGCCGCGCGTGAGCGGAACGGTGCTGGTGCTGGGCGGACGCAGCGAGATCGGGACGGCGGTCGCGCAGCGGCTCGCCGCAGGCGGGGCGAAGCGGTTCGTGCTGGCCGCCCGCCCGGGGGCCGACCTGGGTGAGCAGGTCGCGACGCTGCGGACGGCCGGCGCCGAGGTGGTCGAGACCGCCGGGTTCGACGCCGACGACCTGGCCGGGCACCGGCCGTTCCTCGACCGCGTGGTCGCCGAGCACGGTCCGCTCGACGTCGTCGTGCTGGCCTTCGGCATCCTCGGCGACCAGGCCCGCGCGGAGACCGACGCCGAGCACGCAGCGGCCATCGTGCACACCGACTACGTCGCCCAGGTGGCCGTGCTCACCCACACGGCGGAACTGCTGCGCGCGCAGGGCTCGGGCAGCCTCGTCGTGTTCTCCTCCGTCGCCGGCGTCCGCGTGCGGCGCGCCAACTACGTCTACGGCTCGGCCAAGGCCGGCCTCGACGGCTTCGCCTGCGGGCTGGCCGACGCGCTGCACGGCACCGGCGTGCACCTGCTGCTCGTGCGGCCCGGCTTCGTGATCGGCCGGATGACCGAGGGCATGTCTCCTGCGCCGTTCTCCAGCACGCCCGACCAGGTGGCCGACGCGACCGTCGCGGCGCTGCGGCGACAGCGCGCAGTCGTCTGGGTGCCGGGAGTGCTCCGTCCGGTCTTCGCGGTGATGCGCCTGCTGCCGCGCGCGGTGTGGCGGCGCATGCCGCGCTGAGCGCTCCCCGTGCCCGAGCTGCCACGCGGTGTCGCGAAACTCCGTGGCACAGCTCACTTTCGGCCCAGCGGCGGTCGGCCGAACGGGCATCATCACATTTTTGCGACAGGATTCTCAGGCTATTCCCAGCTAACGCGGTGATCCTCGAAGACAGGCCCGCTCGGGCTCTTTCGGGGAAGCAAGGGGATTCTGTCGTGCTGCTCACGTCCCGGGGCCGCCGGATCGGCGGCCGTGTCGTGCTGGGGGTGGTGTCGACGCTGGTGCTGGGTGCCACCGGGTACGCGTGGTCGCAGCTGCACCGGCTCGACACCGGGATCGTCACGGCCGACGTCATCCCGCCCGCCGCGCAGGTTCCCGAGACACCGACCGGACAACCGCTGCAGGTGGCGCAGAACATCCTCCTGGTCGGGCTCGACTCGCGCACCGACGCCAACGGGAACCCGTTGCCACAGAACGTGCTCGACTCGTTGCACGCCGGCAGCAGCGACGACGGCGGCAGCACCACCGACACCATGATCGTGGTGCACGTGCCGGCGGGCGGCGCGGCCGCCACGGCGATCTCCATCCCGCGTGACTCCTATGTGGACGTCCCGGGCTACGGCAAGCACAAGATCAACTCGGCCTACAGCCGGGCGCGGGCGTCCGCGCGCTCGCACCTGTCGGGCCAGGGGCTCAGCGGGCCGCAGCTCGAGGTCGCCGCCGACGCCGAAGGCGCGAAGTCCGCGATCGCCACCGTCGAGAAGCTCACCGGGCTCACGATCAACCACTACGCGGCGGTGAACCTCGCCGGGTTCGCGGCGCTGAGCCAGGCCGTCGGCGGCGTGCAGGTGTGCCTGAACAACCCGGTGCACGACACCTACTCCGGCGCGAACTTCCCGGCCGGCCCGCAGACGCTGTCCGGCGCGCAGGCGCTCGCGTTCGTGCGGCAGCGCCACGGCCTGCCCAACGGCGACCTCGACCGCATCGCGCGCCAGCAGGCGTTCCTCGCGGGCATGGCGAAGAACGTGCTCGGCTCCGGCACGCTGACCAGCCCGGACAAGCTGTCGGCGCTCGTCGACGCGCTGCAGGGTTCGGTCGTGCTCGACAAGGGCTGGGACGTGCTGAGCTTCGCCCAGCAGCTGCACGGCATCAGCTCCGGCACCATCGGGTTCGTCACGATCCCGGTGCAGAGCCTTTCCCTGGCCACGCCGGCCGACGGCGACGCGGTGAAGGTGGACCCGCAGCAGGTCAAGACGTTCGTGCAGGACCAGCTGGGCTCGTCGTCGGTGTCGGCCTCCGGCGGCACCGGCAAGACGGACCCGACCACCACCGCGGGCAGCCACGGCGGCGTTCGGCCGATCGCCGCCACGTTGCCGGTGAACCCGCCTTCGGACACCTCCACCGCCGGAACGCCACAACAGCCGGTGACGTCGAACGCCACCGGCTGCGTGAACTGACTCAGACTCAGACGAACGCGCTCTGTCCCGTGATCGCCTTGCCCACGATGAGCGTGTTCATCTCGCGGGTGCCCTCGAAGGAGTAGATGGCCTCCGCGTCGGCGAAGAACCGCGCGATGTCGTGGTCGAGCACGATGCCGTTGCCGCCGAAGATCTCCCGGCCCCAGGCCACGACCTCACGCATCCGCGAGGTGACGAAGGCCTTCGCGAGCGAGGAGTGCTCGTCCTTGAAGATCCCGGCGTCCTGCAGGCGGGCCAGCTGCACGAGCATGCCCCACGACGCGGTGATGTTGCCGAGGCTCTTCACCAGCAGGTCCTGCACCAGCTGGAACCGTGCGATCGGACGGCCGAACTGCTTGCGCTCCTTGGCGTAGTCCAGCGCCAGCTCGTAGGCGCCGATCATCACGCCCAGCGCCTGCCACGCGACCCCGCCGCGGGTGGCGCGCAGGATCTCCGCGACGTCGCGGAAGGAGTCGATGCCCTGCAGGCGGTTGGCTTCCGGTACCCGCACGTCGGTGAGGGTGATCTCGGCGTTCTCGACGATGCGGAACGCGATCTTGTTCTCGATCTTCACCGGCGAGAAGCCCGGCGTGCCCTTCTCGACGACGAAGCCCTTCACGTTGTCGTCGTCGACGTCGCGCGCCCAGACCACCACGTAGTCGGCGAAGGTCGCGTTGCCGATCCAGCGCTTGGCCCCGTTGAGGATCCAGGAGTCGCCGTCCTTCTTGGCGGTGGTGCGCATGCCACCGGCCACATCGGACCCGCCGAGCGGCTCGGTCATCGCGAACGCGCCGATCTTGTCCATCGCGGCCATCTCGGGGAGCCAGCGGTCGCGCTGTTCCTGGCTGCCGCCGGAGTAGATCGAGTACATCGCGAGTCCGTTGTGGACACCGAAGAACGTGGCGACCGAGGCGTCGGTGCGGCTCATCTCCATCGCCATCATGCCGGTGAGCAGGTGGCTGGTGGCGGCGCGGTGTTCGCCGTAGCCCTCATACGGCAGGCCCGCGAGGCCGCTCTCCCGGAACTTCGCGATGAGCTCCTTCGGGAAGGTGCCGGCGGCCCAGTTCTCGTTCACCAGCGGCTTGACCTCGTCGCGCATGAAGCCGCGGGCCTTGACGAGCAGCTTGCGCTCTTCGTCGCTCAGCAGGGTTTCGTAGTCGTAGAAGTCGGCGACGAGCTGGTCTTCGAGAGTGGTGGTCATGTCAGTTCTCCTCCTTGCGAGCAGCGTCCAATGCGGACAGGACTGCGATCTGCTTGCGGTCGCGCGCCTCGGCGAGTTCCGAGTACGTGGAGGAGCCGTAAGCCTTTTCGACGGCTTCGACGAGCCGTTCGGTTTCTTCCGGGGTCTGCGAGGGCTGCCCGAGGCCGGCCCACATCTTCTTCATCGACGGGCCGATGTGCTCGGCCATGTGCCGATAGCCGCCGGGGCCGCCGCCCAGGTGCGAGCCGAGGAACGGCCCGACCGTGGCCCAGCGGATGCCGAGCGAGTTGGTCATCACCTTGTCGAGGTCCTCGGGCGTGACCACACCCTGCTCGACGAGGTAGATCGCCTCGCGGCTCAGCGCGTTCTGCAGGCGGTTGCCGACGAAGCCGGGGATCTCCTTGCGTTCCACCACCGGCACGCGGCCGAGGAAGGTGTAAAAGTCGACGGCCGCCTGGGTGGCGTCCTCGCCGGTGCGCTCGCCCGGCACGACCTCCACGAGCGGGATGAGGTGCGGCGGGTTGAACGGGTGTCCGATGAGGACGCGGCTCGCGTCGGCCAGCTCGCCGGTGAAGGCGGTCGACGGGATCGCCGACGACGAGCTCAGCAGCAGCGCGTGCTTCGGCGCGGCTGCCACGAGTGTGGCGAACAGGTCCTTTTTGAACTCGACGCTCTCCGGGCCGTTCTCCTGCACCACGTCGGCGTCCCGCACGGCGTCGGCGACACTGTCGGCGATCTGCACGCGGTCGGCGATTCCTTCGACGTCGAGGCCCTGCGCGGCGAGGTGCGGGGTGAACTCGGCCAGGGCGTTCGCGACGGCCTCGGCGAGGTCGGGGCGCGGGTCGCTGACCTTGACGGTGAGGCCGTGGCCGGCGAACAGCGCGGTCCAGGACAGGCCGATCGTGCCGGCTCCGATCACGGCTGCGGTGCGGAATTCGGTGCTCATCGCTGTGCTCCCTTCAGGTAGTCGTGGACCGGCGTGACGCGGGCGAGGGTCAGGTCGGTGAGGATGTGGCTCGCGGAGACGATCTCGCGCACCGGAAGGTCGGCCAGCGGGGCGAGCACGTGCTCGAACAGCTGCAGCCGCGCGGGGCCGGTCCAGGCCTCCTTCACGACGACGTCGGTGATCTCGGTGCGGACGAGCTCCATCACGCGGGGCGCGCCGTCGTAGCCGGGGATGATCTTCAGCATGAACGTCGGCACGGTGATCTGGGCTTCGGCGGCCTCGACGTCCAGCGAGAAGTGCTTGTAGCCCATGGTCGCGGTGGCCACGCGCAGCGTGCCGTAGTCGAGAGTGCCGACGAGCGCGCCGTTGTCGACATAGAGGTTCGGCGCCCCGATGGTCTTCGGGTAGGCGCTGACCTCGCGGCCCGACGCGGTGGCCGGGAAGTTGTCGAGGTACATCGCGTGCAGGTACTCGCCGCGCTCACCGTCGAAGGTGATCGGGATGGCCTGGCCCGACTCGGTGTAGGGGCCGTAGCCGCTCACGTCGCCCATCTTCATGACCTCGAAGCGCACGAGCGGCTCTTCGATCTGCAGGGGTTCCGGCACGACGGCGCGCAGGGCCTCGGGGTCGGTGCGGTAGACGATGTTGAGGTACTCGCGGTCGGTGAACCGCGGCACCATCGGCGCGAACGCGGGGTTCACGAGCGGTGTGGTCACGTGCCGCAGGACGTCTTCTTGCTTCATGGTCGTCACCGTCCGGTCCACTGGGGCGCGCGGCGCTCGGCGAAGGCGGTCATGCCCTCGCGGACGTCGGCGGAGGTCATCAGGGTCTTGAGCTCTTCCCGCTGCGCGGCGAACGCCTGGGGCTCGGGGACCCCGTCGGCGGCGCGCACGATCTTCTTCACTGCGGCCAGTGCCAGCGGCGCGTTCCGCGTGACCAGCTCGGCCAGCTGCAGGGCGACGGCGGTCGCTTCTCCGGCCGCGACCACGCGGTTGGCCAAGCCGAGCTCGCCGGCTCGGCGGCCGGTGATCGGCTCGCCCGTCAGCAGCAGCTCCATCGCGAGGTGGTGGGGGAGGCGCTTGGGCAGGCGGATCACGCCGCCGCCGGCGGCGACGAGGCCGCGTTTCACCTCGGGCAGCCCGAACTTCGCGTCTTCGGCGGCGACGATCAGGTCGCAGCCCAGCGCGAGCTCGAACCCGCAGCCCATGGCCCAGCCCTCGACCGCGGCGATCAGCGGCTTGGTCAGCTCGGCCTCGGTCAGCCCGCCGAACCCGCGGCCCGGGATCTCCGGGCTTTCGCCGGCCAGCGCGGCCTTGAGGTCCATGCCGGCGCTGAAGGTGCCTTCGGCGCCGGTGAGGACACCCGCCCGCAGCGTCGGGTCGCCCTCCAGCGTGTCCAGCGCTTCCGCCAGTCCGGCCGCGACAGCCGCGTTCACGGCGTTGCGGGCCTGCGGGCGGTCGATCGTGATCAGCAGCGTGGTGCCGATCCGTTCGGTGCGCACTTCGGTGGTCATGACGTCACTTCTTTTCTGCGACTGGTGCTCTGTGACCGGGGTTCAGCGGCTCGCGAGTTCCGCGAGCACCTCGGCGGTGTCCTGGCCGGCGACCGGGGCCGGGCGGCGGATCGAGCCGGGCGTGGCGGAGAAGCGCACGGGGATGCCGACCGTGCGGATGGTGCCCTCGGTCGGGTGCTCGACGGTGTCGAGCAGGTGGCCTTCGCGGACGTAGTCGTCCTCGTGGGCGTGGTCCAGTTCGAGGACCGGCGCGAACGGGATGCTGTGCTTGGCGCAGACCTCGGCCCATTCGGCGGTGGTGAGCGCGGGGGCGCACTCGTCGATGAGCTCCGCGAGGGCGTCGACGTCGGCGTTGTCGATCGCCTCGCCGTTCACGCGCGGGTCCTCGACGAGGTCGGCGCGCCCGGCCGCGGCGAAGAAGTCGCGGAAGTTCTGCGGGTTGTAGGGGATCACGCAGGCGAGGCCGTCCTTCGTCGGCGCGGCGCGGTGGCCCTGCGACATCGAGAGCGGGAAGCCCGTGGGGCCCTGCGCCGGCTCGAACACGTGCCCGGCGAGGTGCTCCACCAGGTTGAACGCGATGAGCGTGTCGGTCATCGGGATCTCGATCCGCTGGCCGGCACCGGTGCGGTCGCGGTGGTGCAGCGCGGCGAGCACGGTGTAGACGATCGTCAGCGAGGAAACCTTGTCGCCCAGGATGGTCGGCAGGTAGACCGGTTTGCCGATCGCGCGGTTCGCGATGTCGACCAGGCCCGAGGCGGCCTGCACGGTCTCGTCGTACGCGGCGTTGCCGGCGCGGTCGGAGTCGCTGCGGAAGCCCTGCGCGTGGGCGTAGATCAGGCCCGGGTTGCGCTTCGCGACCTCGGCGTAGTCCATGCCGAGCCGCGCCAGGGCGCCGGGGCGCATGTTGGTGATCAGCACGTCGGCGGTGTCGATCAGCGCCAGTGCCTGCTCGCGCTCGCCGGCGTCCTTGAGGTTCAGGGCGACGCTGCGCTTGTTGCGGTTCACGTTCAGGTTGAGCGGGGTCATCCCCGGCGTGGTGCGGTACTGGCCCACCCGGACGGTGTCGGCGGGGGACTCGATCTTGATCACGTCGGCGCCCAGGTCACCGAGGATCTGCGCCGCGTACGGGCCCATCACCACGGTCGAGAGGTCGATCACGCGCACCCCGTCCAGCGGTCCGGTGGCGGTGTTCTGCTCGTCCATCTTCGATCCTTTCGCACCTGCTGTTCTTGATCTGCCACCGAAGTTAGTGGCGCAGGTGAAGAAAGGGAATGATCATGTCGCGAAGAATGGTATGACCGCAGCGATCATACCATTCTTGCGCTGTTTCAGCTGGTCAGCGGTTCGGCGAAGATCTCGCGTGCGGCGGCGACGAGCTCGGCCAGGTCGCCGCTGTCGCCCCGGTCACGTCGCCAGAGCAGGTTGGTCTCCAGCTCGGGCCGGAAATCGGTGAAGGGGAGCACGGCGACGTTCTCGAGCCGGTAGAGGTGCATGGGGCTGGCCTCGTCGAGCATGGAAATGGAAAACGCCAGCCCGGAGGAAATGATTTCCGAGACGCCCGAATATCCGGTGTTCCCCGGCTTGAGCCGTTTTTTGATACCGAGCGACATCAATTGGTGGTCGAGCTGCTCGAAATAAGCCGGCGTCGATTCCTCGGGGGAGGAGATGTAGGCGAACCCGGACAGCTCGGCCAGGCTCACCGACTCGCGGCCGGTGAACTGGTCGGCGGGCACCACGGCGCCGAGCCGTTCCGACATCGCCGGCAGCGCTTCGAGCGCCGGATCGGTCACGGGCACGCGCGCCAGCGTCAGCGCGAGCCGCCCGTCGAGCACGGCGTCGACGAGGTCGGGGCTGGCGCCGGGCCACCGCTTGAGCTCGAACCGCTCGCGCACCCGCTCGGCCAGCGCCGTCACGCGGTCGCGCAGGTCCGGGTGCACGCCCGCGGGCATGCCGAGGAACACGGTGCTGCGCTGGGGTTTCGCCGCCTCGCGCAGCCGCCACGGGATGGAGTTCACCTGCTCCAGCACGTCGCGCGCGATCGGCAGCAACGCGGTGCCCGCGGCGGTGAGGGTGACGTGGTGCGTGCTGCGGTCGAACAGCTTCTGGCCGAGCTCGTGCTCGAGGTCCTTGATCCGCTGGCTCAACGGCGACGCGGCCATGTGGAGCCGCCGCGCGGCCGCCGAGAAGTTCAACTCTTCGGCGACGGCCACGAAGTAGCGCAGGTGCAGCATTTCCACAGCGTGAGCTTAACCCGTGCGAGCTTGGCCGGCGCCGGCCTGACCGGGGCCGGTGCCGCCCCGGCGGATCACGCGCAGCAGCCGTTCGACGCGGGGTTTTTCCGCGCCGGACAAGGCGATTCCCGTCGTGAGCACCAGCAGGTCGAGCGGTTCGACCTCCTCGGCGAGACCGGCGCGGGTGGCGAGGGCGGTGGCTGTGTCGGTCATCACCCCGTGCCAGCGGGCGAAAAGCTCCTCGCGGTCGCCGCCGGGATCGTCCGTTATGGACAGTGCGAGGTCGCGTTTGTCCCGGACGTGGTCGAGGAAGAGCCCGAGCCACGTGAACAGTGCCGCTTCGGGGTCCTCGTGTGCCAGCAGGGCCTCGCCCTGCGCGCGCAGGGTCTCGACCTCTTCGGCGTAGGCCGCCGCGAGCAGGTCGCGCCGCCGGGGGAAGTGGCGGTAGAGCGTGGCGTTGCCGATGCCGGCCCGCTTGGCCACGCGGTCGAGCGGCGCGTCGCTGCCCTCGGCGGCGAACACCTCGCGGGCGGCGCGCACGAGCTGCGCCCGATTGTCACGTGCGTCGGCCCGGGGTGTCACGGCCGGCCTCCTCGGGGATTGCCAAGTGGGGAGTTCCCCACTTAGGGTACGCGGCCATGAGCAGCGAACTCACCCCGGCCGAGGTGCACCGCCGGATCGTCGAGACGGCGTTCACCGAGGAAGGCCTGAAGTACGTGGACCCGGACGTGATCGACCACCGCGGCGGCGCCGGGGGCGACCACGTCGGCATCGCCGCGTGGCGCGAGAAGTGGGCCGCGATCAGCCGCGGCGAGTTCCTCGCGGACTTCCGTGACCTCGCGGTGCGAGTGGAGCAGAACGTGAGCGACGGCGAGTTCTCCGTGAACCGCTACACGAGCACCGGCACACAGGTCTCCACCGGCCGGTCGTACGCCGTGACCAGCATGGACATGGTCCGGGTGCGCGACGGGCGGATCGTCGAGCACTGGGCGCTCATGGACGTTACGGACCGGGCGGCGCAGCTGCGAGCGGGAGCGTGATCGTGAAGGCAGCGCCGCCTTCGGGGGCGGGTCCGGCGCGGAGCGCGCCGCCCATCCGTTCGACCAGGCCGTGGACCAGGGCCAGGCCGATGCCGGAGCCGACGGGGCGGCGGTCGCGGTAACGCTTGTTCAGCACGCCGCGTTCGAAGGCCACGGCGTAGTCCTCCGGTGCGAGGCCCGGGCCGCCGTCGCGCACGGCGAGGTGCGCGTGGCCCTGGTCCACGACCAGGGAGAACACCATCGGCGCGCCGGCCGGGGTCACGCGCAGGGCGTTCTCCGCGAGGCCGTCGACCACCTGCTGCAGGCGCCGCGCGTCGGCGGTGACGAGCACCGGGGCGGCGGGCGTGTCGACGTAGAGGGGCACGGTTTCGCGTTCGCAGCGCAGCCGCCAGACCTGCGCGCGGTCGCCGACGAGCGCGGCCAGGTCGAGGGTCGCGAGGTCGAGGCGGAACTCGTCGGCGCCGAGCCGGGCGAGTTCGAGCAGGTCGCTGACCAGGCGTTCGAGGCGCTGCGCCTCGCGGTGGATGGTCTCGCCCGCGCGGCGCGCGTCGGGACCCTCGGCGACGCCGTCGGCGATGGCCTCGGCGAAGCCGGTCACGGCGGTAAGCGGGGTGCGCAGCTCGTGGGACACCGACAGCAGGAACTCGCGCTGCCGGGCTTCGCTGTGGGCCAGGGCGTCGGCGAGTTCGTTGAGCGAGCCCGCGACCTCGGCGACCTCGACGGGTCCTTCCACCGGCACGCGGACGTCGCGCCGGCCGGTGCGCAGGCTGACGGCCGCGGCCGCCGCCTTCCGCAGGGGCCGGCCGAGCAGCCGTCCGGACGCGTAGCCGGCGACGGCGGCGACCAGCAGCCCGATGCCCAGCGCGAGCGCGATGTTGCGCACCAGCGCGCGTTGCGTCGCCTCGCCGCTGCGCGCGGGCTGGACCAGCGCGAACGCGGCCGCGCGCGGGCCGACGGTGCGGACCTCCACGAGGTACTGCTGCCCGTCCACCGTCACGCGGTCCGACTGGTTCGTGCCCGACGCGAGCCCGGCGCGTTCGGCTACGCGGGTCGACGTGGCGTCGCCCACGTCCTGGCCGCCGGGCCGCCGGACGACCACGGCGATGCCCTGGCCGCGCACCACGTCGGCGACCTTGCCGACGCCGAGGCGGTTGCCGATGCCGGTGTCGTCGAGCTGCGTCGCGACCACGTCGGCCTGGGCTTTCAGCGACTGCTGCAGCACGGTGTCGGCGGTGGTGCGCACGAGCCGCGTCGCCACCAGGCCCGAGACGATCACGGCGATCCCCGCCACCGCCAGGCACACGACCGTGATGCGCAGCGCGAGTGTGCCCCTCATCCGGCGTCCGCCGCGTAGCCGATGCCGCGCACCGTCCTGATCGGACTGTGCGCGCCGAGTTTCGCGCGCAGCTGAGCCACGTGCACGTCGACCGTGCGCGTGCCCGCCGCGGCCGGGTAGCCCCACACGGCGGACAGCAGCTGGTCGCGCGAGAGCACGCGGCCGGGGTGGCGCACGAGGTGGGTGAGCAGGTCGAACTCCGTGGACGTCAGCGTGACCTCCTGCTCGCCCGCCCACGCCCGGCGGCTCGTCACGTCAACGCGCGCGCCGCCGCACTCGAACGTCTCGGCGGCCGGCGTGCCCCCGGACGCCCGGCGCAGCACCGTACGCACGCGCGCCGCCAGCTCGCGCGGGCTGAAGGGTTTGGTGAGGTAGTCGTCGGCGCCGATCTCGAGGCCCAGCAGGCGGTCGAGCTCGTCGTCGCGCGCGGTGACGAACAGGACCGGCGTCCAGTCGCCGGCCGCGCGCAACGCCTTGCAGATCTCGATCCCGTCCATTCCGGACAGTCCGATGTCGAGCACCACGGCCACCGGCTTGAGCCGCCGCACGGCCCCCAGCGCGGCCGCACCGTCCGACTCCACGTGGACACCGAACCCGTCGCGCCGCAGATACATCGCCGCCAGCTCCGCAATCGCGGCCTCATCCTCGACGACGAGGACGAGTCCCCGCCCGGCTGACCCCATCGCGGGCTCCCGTTCTCCCTCTCCGCCAACGTCGACGCAGAGGCTACGCGGCTCAAGGCGAGCCGTCGCCTGCCCTGCCCGGCTTGCGGGCCGGGTGGCTGTCGTGCGCCCGCGATGTCCCTTGCGGGCCGTTGCGGACGATGTTCGAGCTGCGGCGGGCTGTTGCCCGCCGCAGCCGGCTCGTCGTGAACCCTCGCGTGTCGTGGCTCGAGGGGAGCTGTCACCCGCCACGCCCGGCCTGCGGCCGGCGTGGCTGTCGGACGCCGCGATGTTCGGAGGGCGCGGGCCGTCGCGGCTGATGGCGGGCCCACAGCGGGCGGTGGCCCGCCGTGGGCGGTTCACCGTGCGTCGCCGCTTGCCTGGCTCAAGGCGAGCCGTCGCCTGCCATGTCGGACTCGATGCTGTCCAGGGTCGACTGGATGCCGTTGAGTTCGCTCGTCGCCGGGGAGCCGCCGCTGGGCGGGGCCGCGGAGTCGCCGCCGTTGCAGGCGGTGCAGCCGAAGGCCACGAGCGCGGCCGCCGCGACGGCGGCCGCGAGCCGGGCCGTCCTCACTTCGTGCCCGCGGGCTTGCAGTGGGCCGTGGCGAACGCGTTGAGCTTGTTGGTCGCGTCGCCGAGCTGGGCGATGCGGCTCTGGCGCTTGTCCGCGCGCTTCTGCAGGCGGTCGGCCGCCGCGGTGTGGCCCTTGGCCTTCTGGTCGGCGGCGCGCGCCTTGAGGTTCGCGACGGAGCCGGCGACCTCGGCGCCGCCGTTGATGCGATCGGTGAGGTTCTTCGCGCGCTTCTGCAGCTTGGGCACCCAGTCGCCGCAGACCTGCTGCGACTCCTCGGGGCTGAGCGTGATCGGCGCGACGTTCGAGGGTGCCGGCGGCGCGCTCGTGTCCGCCACGGCCAGCGGCGCCGCGACCAGCAGCCCGGCCGCGACACCGCCGCCCGCCAACGCCAGCCGCCGGGTCCAGGTGGTTCCTCGCATCGTTCGTTCTCCCTCTCGTGACCGGTGAGTTCCGGGTACGGGCAGTACCTTCTCGTCCCGGTGTACGAGGGGTGTGGGGCGAATGTTCGGGCTTCGTAAAGCCCGGGCCGCGACCGCCGCGCTTCCCTCCGGCCCAGGCCAACGCACCCCCATGCGGCGTTGGGTGCGTTCAACGCACCGAACGCCACATCGGGGCGCTCGTCGGAGCGCCGGAAGGTGAGGGGTCGGCCGTGGGCGGGGTGCGTTACTCCGTGCCGAGCCGGTGCAGGACCGCCGCCGCGAGCGCCGTGCGTTCGAGCATGCCCGCGACGCTGATGTGCTCGTGCCGCGCGTGCGCGCCGTCGCCGACGGCGCCGAAGCCGTCGAGGACCGGGTGGCCCAGGGCGGCCACGAAGTTGCCGTCGCTGGCGCCGCCGACGGAGCATTCGCGCAGGGTCACGCCCAGCTCGGCCGCGAGGTCGCGCGCGAGCTCGTAAAGCCGCGCGATGCCCTCGGATCGCTCCATCACCGGCCGGTTCCAGCCGCCCTCCACCACCACGGTGGCCCGCGGGTCGTGGGCGGTCAGCGAAGCGACACCGGCGTCGATGCGGGCGGCTTCGGCGGCGCTGGACACGCGCACGTCGATCTCGCCGCGCGCCGACCCGGCGATCACGTTCTGCCTGCTGCCGCCGGAGATCACGCCGACGTTCACGGTGGTCCCGGCGTCGAGGTCGGTCAGCGCGTGCAGCGCCAGGATCGCCCGGGCCAGCTCGTCGATCGCGCTCGCGCCCTTCGTCGGGTCGAGGCCCGCGTGGGATTCCACGCCCTTCGCGTGCACCTGGAAGAGGCCGACGCCCTTGCGCGAGGTCTTCACGGCACCGTCGGCGCTCGCTTCGAACACCAGGGTTGCGCGAGTGCCCGCGGCCGCCTCCTCGATCGCCGGCCGCGAGGCGGGGCTGCCGAGCTCCTCGTCGCCGTTGAGGACCAGCCGGATCGCCGGACGCGGCAGCCCCGCCGCGTCGAGCGCCCGCAGCGCCCACACGGCGTGGACCAGGCCCGACTTCATGTCGAAGATCCCCGGCCCCGTCGCGCGGTCGCCGTCGACGGTGAACGGCCACTCGGCGAGCGTGCCCAGCGGCCACACCGTGTCGTAGTGGCAGAGCAGCAGCACGGGCTGCTCACCGGCGCCGGGGTAGTCGTAGATCTTGATGTCGCCGTGGCGGCCGCCGTCGACGTCGCGCACGGCTGCGGGCTCGCCCAGCCGGGTACGCAGCCAGCCGTCCACCCAGGACAGTCCGCGGGTGAGACTTTCCTTGTCGTCACTGGGAGTCTCGATCCCGACGTACTCGGCGAGGTCGGCGAGCAGGTCGTCGCGGTGCGCGCGCACCCACTCGTGCAGCTCCCGGATCCCGGTCACAGGTGTGCCTCCAGTTCGGTGAGGTGGTCCTCGGACATCGGTGTGCCGGCCTCGACATCGCCCAGGCGCTTGAGCACGGCGGTCAGGAGCGGCAGGCCGATCCCCAACTCGGCGGCTTCGTCGAGCACCGGCGCGTAGTGGTGGAAGACCTCCACCGGGCGGTGGCGCACGGCGATGTCACGCCAGATCCCGCTGCGGTCCTTCGGCATCGTGCGCAGCCAGGCCACGAGCCGGTCCGTCGCCGCCTCCCGCCCGTCGGCACCCGGCAGGTACGCGGCCGGGTCGAACTGGTCGAACGGCTCCAGCACGCGCGCGCCGGCCGCCGCGAACACCTCGGCGGCGAGCGCGTGCATCAGCGGCCGGTGCCGGTCGATGAGGTCGGCCATCGGCGCGTCGGCCAGCGCCGTCGTGGTCAGCATCGCGCCGAACCCGAGCTTGGCCCACAGGTAACCCTCGACGTTGGCGGTCGCCTTCGCCGGGCCCCACGCCTGCAGGTCGGCCACGACCTCCTCGACACGGCGCGTGATCCGGCCGTCGGGCTCGCCGACGACCAGGGCGCCGGCCCCGCCGTCGCGCACCACGCCGGGTTCGGCGACGTCGGCGAAGAGGTTCACGAACGCGCCCACCGTGCGCCCGGCGCCGACGAACGACGCGATGAGCTGCTCGTTGAGCCCGTTCTGCAGTGACACCACGAATCCGTCGGCGGCCAGCCGCGGTTCGAGCCACTGCATGGCGTGTTCCGTGGCCTGGGCCTTCACCGCGAGCAGCACGCGGCCCAGGTCCGGCGGTGCCTCGCCGGGGACGAACGCGGGGAGGTCGACGCGCTCGGCACCTTCGGGCCGCACCAGGGTGAGTCCCCCTGAGTTGATCGCGGCCACGTGGGCCGCGTCCGCGTCGACGACCACCACCGGATGCCCGGCCTTGGCAAGGTGGAATGCCAGTGTGCCGCCGATCGCGCCGCCGCCGACCACCGTGTACGAGCGCTCAGACATGCGTGGTTCCCTTCTGAACCGCGGTCTCGCCGGACCAGTGCAACGGCAGGCCCGCCGCACCCGCGGTCGAGCCGCCGTCGACGCGCAGCACCGTGCCCGTGATCCACCCGGCCTCCGGGCCGGCCAGCCAGAACACGGCGTCGGCGATCTCACCCGGCGCGCCGCGGCGGCCGAGCGGGTTCACCGACACGGCCGCGGCATAGGCCTCGGTCACGGGATTGGCTTCGCTGTCGACCGTGACGAACCCGGGGCTCACGGCGTTGACGCGGATGCCGTGCGGTCCGAGCTCCACCGCACACGCCCTGGTCGCCATCTCCAGCGCGGCCTTCGACGTCGCGTAGTGCGACGCGCCGGGCCGCGCGCGGGTGGCGGCGCCGGAGGAGATGTTCACGACCGTGCCGGTGGTCCCGGCGGCCACGTGCTTGCGCCCGAACGCGACGGTGGTGAGCACCGCGGCCCGCACGTTCACGTCCTGCACGCGGTCCCACCGCTCGGCGGTCATGTCGAGGAGGCGGGTGGCGGGGTAGATGCCGGCGGCGTTCACGAGCACGTCGACCGCGCCGGCCGCGTCCACCAGGCCTTCGGCGTAGGCGGCGTCGGCGAGGTCACCGGGCAGCTCGGTCACGGCCACGCCGTGGTCGGCGCGCAGCTTTTCGGCCACTGTGGACAGTTCGGCCGGACGCAGGTCCGACACGGCCAGCCGATCGCCCGCGGCGGCGAAGCGGGCCGCGATCGCGGCCCCGATCCCGCCCGCGGCACCGGTGACGAGGACGGTGCGCACTAGAGCTGCTTTCCCTTCGTCTCGGGCATCGTGAGGTACACCGCGACGCCGATCAGGGCGGCGACGGCGACGTAGATCCACACGAGGTCCCCGTGGTGGTTGGCGTTGAGCCAGGTCGTGATGTACGGCGCGGTGCCGCCGAACACGGCGACGGCCAGCGCGTAGGGCAGCCCGATGCCGGTGGTGCGCACCTCGGGCGGGAACTGCTCGGCCATGATCACGGCGCAGTTGGCCGAGTAGCCGACGATCAGCACGAGCCCGATGAGCTCGATCACGAACACGCTCCAGAACCCGTTGGCCAGGAAGTGGAACGCGGGCCACGCGAAGATCACGAACCCGGCCGCGAACGCGGTCATCGTGGGTTTGCGGCCGATGCGGTCGGACAGCAGGCCGCCGAAGGGCAGCAGGCAGATGAACACGAGCATCGCCAGCGTGTTGGCCAGCAGCGCGGTCTTGAGCGGGATGCCGGTGGCGAGGTGGGCGTAGGCCGGCATGTAGCTGACCCACACGTAGTAGATGAGCGTGCCCGCGATCGTCACGCCGGCCACGCGCAGCGCCGCGCCCGGGTGGTCGCGGAACATCGCGACGACGGGGTTGCGGCGCGGCAGGGCGGTGGTCTTGCCGAACGCCTCCGTCTCGTGCACCGAACGGCGCAGCCACAGCCCGACCAGGCCCAGCAGCCCCGCGACGCCGAACGCGAGCCGCCAGCCCCACCCGTGCAGGGCGGAGTCGGACAGCGTCGAGTTGAGGATGGTGCCGAGCAGCGCGGCGATGAGCGTGCCGGCGCCGACGGAGACCTGCTGCCAGGACCCGGCGAACGCGCGGCGCCCGGCGGCGGCCGACTCGATGAGGAACGCCGACGACGAACCGAACTCGCCGCCCGCCGAAAAGCCCTGCACGAGCCGGGCCAGCAACAGCACGATCGGGGCGCCGACGCCGATCTGGCTGTAGGTGGGGCAGACCGCGATCACGATCGACGCGGCCGCCATCAGCGAGATGGTGAGCGTGAGGCCCTTCTTGCGGCCACGCCGGTCCGCGTACGCGCCCAGCACCGCGCCGCCGATCGGCCGCATCACGAAGCCGACCGCGAACACGGCCAACGTGGACAGCAGGGCCGCGGTTTCGTTGCCACCGGCGAAGAACTGGCCGGCGAAGATGGGGGAGAACGTGGCGTAGACCGCCCAGTCGACCCACTCGACGGTGTTGCCGATCGAGCCGGCGACGATCGCCTTGCGCTGCTGCGGGTTGAGCCGGTGGGTGGCGACGGACGTGTCCGAAGTGGACGGGACCGTGGTCATGGGCGGGCCTCCCCGCGGGTGAGGACGTGGTCGACGACCTGGGCGTGGGTGGCGAACCACACGCCGTCGTGGCCGCTGATGTGGTCGAGCAGCTCGGTGAGGATCGCGACGCGCGAACGGTGCCCGATGATGTGCGGGTGCATGGTGAGCTGGAACAGCCCGCCTTCGGCGTAGGCGGCGTCGAACTCGTCGCGCCAGATCGAGAGCACCCCGCGCGGCGGCGTGTACGGCCGCAGCGAGGCGAAGCGGTCCATCATGAAGTACGGCGCGTCGTCGCGGATCCATTCCACGGGCAGCTCGACGACGCCGGTGGGCTCGCCGTTCTCGAGCAGCTCGTAGCAGTCGTCGTCGGCCATCAGTGAGGAGTCGTACTTCAGGCCGAGCTCGCGCGTGATGGTGAGCGTGTGCGCCGAGAAGTCCCACGACGGCGTGCGGATGCCGACCGGACGGGTGCCGGTGAGGCGGTCCAGCACGTCGGCGGCGCGGAAGGCGAGGTCGCGCTCCTCGGTCTCGGTGAGGGCGGTGTTGCGTTCGTGGATCCAGCCGTGCAACGCGACTTCGTGCCCGGCGTCCACATAGGACTTGACCTCGCCGTCGTGCAGCAGGGCCGACACGGCGGGGACGAAGAAGGACGCGGGCGCGCCGAAGCGGTCCAGCAGCTTGAGCAGGCGCGGCACGCCGACGCGGGCGCCGTACTCGCCTTGCGCGAGCTTTCCGGGCAGCACTTCGCCGTCACGCAGGGCGGGCGTCTCGTGGTCGGAGTCGAACGACAGCGCCACGGCCACCTTCGCGCCGCCGGGCCACGAAGCCGGGCGCAGCGAGCGCCCGGCGCGGACGTGCTCGACGTGCCCCCGCCACGTCTTCTCGTCCCAGAGCCACGGTTGTTCGGTCATGCTTCCTCCCGGGTTGCTGTGGCCGCGGGCGTGGGCGACCAGGCGCGTTTGAGGGTCGAGACCTGCAGGGTCACGTCGGCTTCCCGCAGGCCCGGCAGGGCGCCGACGACGTCGGTGGTGTGGCGGTAGAGCTCGCCGTAGTGGCGCAGCACGATCTGGCCGACCAGGTTGAACCGGCCGGTCGTGGCGCTGAGGTACTTCGTGCCCGGGTGCGCGGCGAGCTGCTGCCCGGCGCGGTCGAGCTCGGCCGGGACGACCGAGAGCCAGAGCATGAACTCCAGTGCGTAGCCGAACATCGCGGGCTCGGCGAGCGTGCGGAACCGCAGGCAGCCGCGGCGCACGAGGGAGTCGACGCGGCGCGCGACGGTGGACTCGCTCGTGCCGACCTGGCGCGAGACCTCCTTGAACGAGAGCCGGCCGTCTTCGCCGAGGGCGGCGCTGATCGCGAGGTCCAGCTCGTCGAGGTGCTCCGGCGGGCGTTCCCAGTGCTGTTCCTCGAACGGGCGCACCTCGCCGCCGCGCAGCTCGGCCGCCGCCTCCGCGCTGAGCTCACCGGAGTTCCAGTCGTGGTTGGAGGTGAACGTGCGCATCACGGCGAAGGTCTCGGCGTCGCGGACGTTGTCGGCCGCGGGGAAGTCGCCCTGCAGACGGGCGACGTCGCGGTAGGTCGGGAGCACGAACTCGGCGGAGCAGTCGGCGCTGCCGGCGAGCACGGTGGCGTAGCGGACCTCGGGCCGCGCGGCCAGCGCCTCGGCGACGGCGGTGGCGGTGCCCGGCCGGCACCGCAGCCGCGCCAGCACCGGCACGCCGAGGCCGCAGCGCAGCACGTCGACCACGCCGATCACGCTCAGCTGGCCGGACTCCGTCAGCTGCCCGGCGCGGCGCAGCACGGTGGACTCGCTCGTGCCCACGTGCCGGGCGATCGCGCCCCACGACGCGCGCCCGTTGAGCTGCAGCGCGGCGACGATGCGCCGGTCAAGCTCGCTGACTTTGGCTTCGTCCTGCACGGATGCATCGTGTATGCAGGAAAACGTCAAGTCAAGGGTCAGGTCTGCAAGAAACCGGCGTTCTGCAGGGTCAGAAAGCGTTCCATCGCCGCGTCGACGGCTTCGCGGTCGCCCGTGGTGACGAGGTCGAGCAGCAGCCCGCGCGCCACGGCGAGACCGAGCCGGGCCTGCGCCGCGCGGTGCCGCTCGGGCACGCCGAGCCGTTCGAGCAGCGCCTCGACGGGCGCGAGCCAGCCGTCGATCACGCCGTCGAGGAACTCCGCCGTGCCGGGCGTGCCGCCGAGAGCCTGGCCGTAGAGCTGGAAGAAGAGTTTTTCGTTGTGCCGCAGCGTCTCGTCGGTGAGCCGGCGCCAGAACACGCGCGCCAGCTCGTCCGGCGGCAGGCTGGGGTCGAGGTCGGCCAGCACGGCGCGCTGCCGGCGTTCCACCTCGCGCGCGACCTCCGTGAGCAGGCCTTCCTTCGAGCCGAAGTGGTAGATGAGCATCCGGTGGCTCGTGCCGAGCGCCGTCGCCAATGCGCGAAGGCTGTGGTCCGCCCCGTTCCGCGCGATGTGCTCGACGGCAGCGTCGAGGAGCTTCGCCCTTGCCTCCGTCATGTACCGGATGGTACATGTACCACGTGGTACATGACGGTTGAGGAGGCCTGATGCAAAGAATCTCGGTCCGGGCCCGCACGTCCGCCGACCGGCGACGGTCTACGCGCTCCTGCGCGACGGCGAGAGCTGGCCGCGCTGGTCGCCGCTGGGCTCGTTCGAACTGGCCCGGGCGGGTTCGTCGGAACGCGAAGGGCTGGGCGCGCTGCGGGTCTTCCGCACCGGGCGCACCTGCTCGTGCGAGGAGGTGATCGAGCTGGTTCCCGACCGCCGGTTCGGCTACGCCCTGCGCAGCGGCCTGCCCCTGCGTGACTACCGCGCGTACGTCGACCTGACCCCGGTCGACGGCGGCACGGAGATCCACTGGCACTCGTCGTTCACGGGCAAGGTGCCGGGGACGGGCTGGTTCTACCGGCTGGTGCTGGGGCGGTTCATCGGCCGCGTGGTGGCGGGTCTGGTGGCGGAGACTTCGCGGGTCGCTCCGTAGGGTTCCGGCGCCCGCGTGTGGGCAGCGCTGCGCTGGGGGTGCGGCGGTGTCCCGGTGGCACCCAGGAGTGTTACTCTCTTCGGGAGAGTGACATCGAGGAGGCCCTGTGGTGCTGGGAAACCCTTACGACCGCGACTGCCCGACCCGTCAGCTCCTCGACCGCATCGGCGACCAGTGGACCGTCCTCATCGTCGGCTCGCTGCGCGACGGCCCGCTGCGCTTCACCCAGATCGGCAAACGCGTCGAGGGCATCTCCCAGAAGGTCCTGACGCAGACGCTGCGCAGCCTCGTCCGCGACGGCATCCTCACGCGCACCGCGTACCCCGTCATCCCGCCTCGTGTGGAATACGAGCTCACCCCGCTGGGCCGCAACCTGTCCGAGCCCCTCGACATGCTCGCCGGCTGGGCGCGCCACCACATGGACCAGGTGACCGCCGCCCGCGAAGCGTTCGACGCGGAACACGCGCCGGCCTCGGCCTGAGCGCCGGGGACGTGCCGAACCGCTGGGTCGGCGTGACCGTCGACTGCGTTGACGTGGAACGGGTCGCGGGGTTCTGGAGCGCTCTGCTGGACCGTCCGCCGGACCGGTCCCGGCCCGGCTGGGTCTACCTCGGCCCCGCCGGCGACCCGCAGCCCCGCCTCGTCTTCCAGCCCGTGACCGAGCCGAAGCACGGCAAGGTGCGGCTGCACCTCGACGTCGCGGTCGACGACATCGACCAGGGCGTCGCCCAGGTCCTCGCTCTGGGCGGGCGGTCGACCGGGGAACGGCACGACTACGTCGAGGGTGTCGTCGTCGTGATGGCCGACCCCGAACAGCACGAGTTCTGCCTGGTCCAGTACCTCTGATCCCGGGGATCACCACACCAGCGCGGCGCGGCCGGGAAAGGACCCCGACCGGATCCGCTCGTGCACGGCGGGTACTTCCTCCGGCCCCACCACCGCGCTCACCAACGGCCGGACGCGTCCGGAGGTGACCAGCGCGGCGGCGAGCCCGACCTCGTACCGCGACGCGTACCGACAGCCGAGCACGGCGAGCTGGGACAGGACGAGCTCACGCGAAGAGACCGTGAACTCCTCGTCGAGCATCGAGGTCAGGCACATCAGCGAACCGTTCTTCGCCAGGTGGTCGAGCGCCCAGCGCTGCGCGGGCGCCCGGCCGTACAGGTCGATCACCACGTCGGCCTTTCCCGCCCAGGCCGGCGGAAGCGCGATGGCACCGAAGTCGGACGAGTCGGCGGCCCGCACCCCCAGCTGCTGCTCGAGGTATTCGAGCTTGTCCGCCACCACGTCCAGCCCCACCACGTCGGCCCCGTACGCGCGCGCCACCTGGACCATGTGCAGCCCGACCCCTCCGCCGGCCGCCAGGACCGCGACCCGCGTGCGCGGCCCGAGCCCCGCGCGGCGGGCGATGTGCACCGGGGTCGCGATGGCGTCGGCGATCGTGGTCGCGGCCACGGGGTCCACCTCGCGCGGGACCTCGATCGCGTTGAGCGAGGGGAGAACCGCGTACTCGGCGTACCCGCCGTCGATCGCGACGCCGACGTTGCCGCGGAAGTTCAGGCACGTGGAGTCCCGCGCCGCCAGGCATTCGCGGCACGCGCCGCACACGAGGTAGAAGTACGCCATCACCCGCCGGCCCACCAGCGCCGGGTCGGTGCCGGGACCCACGGCTTCGACGATCCCTACCAGCTCGTGCCCGGGTACCCGCGGCAGGTGGGACGCCTCCGAGCCGAGCTGCCCGTTCATGCACTGCAGCACCGTCACGCCGATGCCACAAGCCTCGACCCGCACGAGGACCTCCCCGCGCGCCGGCTCCGGTTCGGCGACCACCACCGGCTCGAGGGCGCCACCCCACGCCGAGATCCGCAAAGCCCGCACGTCGCCTCCTCGCAGTGGCGGTCAGGCTACTGCAATCGTTCGCAGTGCGCGAGTGCCGGACGCGTTTCCGGGCCCTGAAGGCGCACTCGGCCGGCGAATCGGCGCTACCCGGCGAAGCGCTCCAGCTCGTCGGCCTAGAGGCTGTTCAGAATGACGTCGCCGGTGCGCACCAGGGACTTCCGCCGCTTGTCGTCGACGTGCACGACGGTGCCGGTCATCGTGGTGCCGGTGATCCGGACGGTTTCGCCCACCGCGAAGTCCGCCATGACCGCCGACCCCTGCCGCGGTGCCGCCTCAGCGGCTGACCAACCCCGCTTCGTGGGCCAGCAGGCCCGCCTGCGTCCGGTTCGCGCACTCCAGCTTCACCAGCATCCGCGACACGTAGCTCTTCACCGTCGCCTCCGCGAGGTGCAGGCGCCCGGCGATGTCCGCATTGGACAGTCCCTCGCCGAGGCACGTCAGGACGTCGCGTTCGCGGTCGGTGAGGGCGCCGACGCGGCGCAGCGCCGAGTCGGTGCGGGCGTGGCCGTCGGCCGACAGCGCGACGAGGCGGCGCGCGGCGGAGGGGGACAGGACGGTGTGGCCGTCGGCGGCGACGCGGACGAGGCCGATGAGGTCTTCGGGCGGCGTGGACTTCACGAGGAAGCCCGCGGCGCCCGCGCGCAGCGCCCGGATCACGTAGGTGTCCGCGTCGAAGGTGGTCAGCGCGACGACCGCGGGTGGGTCGGGCAGCTGGACGATGCGGGCGATCGCCGTGAGCCCGTCGACGCCCGGCATGCGCAGGTCCATGAGCACGACGTCGGGGCGGTGCCGCACGACGGCCTCGACCGCTTCGGCGCCGTCGGAAGCCGAGGCGACCACCGTGAGGTCCTCGGCCGAGCCCAGGATCGTGCGCAGGTGCGCGCAGACCATCGGCTCGTCGTCGGCCACGACCACCGTGATCACCGGGGCGCACCTTCCGTCGTCGGGACGTAGGCGGGAAGTATCGCACCGACGCGGAACCCGCCGCCGGGCTCGGGCCCGGATTCGAGCTGCCCGCCGACGAGCTCGACGCGCTGGCGCAGCCCGCTCAGCCCCGCGCCCGAGCCGCTGCCCGCGAGCGTCGGGTCGGGCGGCCGGCAAGCGCGGGTGTTGGTAACGCACACGTCGAGACCACCCGCGTGGTACCGCAGCGTCACGGCGGCCGACGAACCCGGCGCGTGCTTGCGGACGTTCGTCAGCGCCTCCTGCACCACGCGGTACGCGGTGCGCGCCACCGTCGGCGACACCTGCTCCGGGTCGCCGCTCACCGAAAGCTCCGTGGCCACGCCGACGGCCACCGACTCGGCCACCAGGTCGGCCGGGGAAGCGACCGGGGCCGGCGAAGCGACCGGGGGTTCGATGCTCGACCCGTCGCGCAGCACGCCCACCAGATCACGCAGCTCGTCGAGCGCGTGCGCGCCCTCGCGGCGGATGTCTTCGGCCGCGGAGCGCACCGAGGGGTCGGTCGACACCACGCCGAGCGCGCCCGCGTGCAGCACCATCAGGCTCAGCCGGTGGGTCACCACGTCGTGCATCTCGCCCGCGAGCCGCCGCCGTTCCTCGGCGCGGGCCCGCTCCGCGAGCAGGTGCTGCTCGCGTTCGGCGCGTTCGGCCCGGTCGCGCAGCGAACGCAGCAGGTCCCGGCGCGCCACGAAGTAGAGCGCCACCGCCACCGGCAGCGCGGTGCTCAGCAGCCCGAACGGCGTCGTGTTCCACGCCGGGTCCCACGGCCTCGTCGCCAGCACCGCCAGCACCCCGCCGATCCACAGCAACCGCCGCCGGTCCATCACGCGCGGGAGCTGGCTCAGCACCACCGGCGTGATGGTGGGCACCGTCATCAGGCTCGGCTGGTGCGCGGGGACCAGCAGCCCGGGCCAGAACAGGTCCGACGCCAGCATCGCCAGCGACGCCACCACGAGCACCCCGGCCACCGCGTCGGGGAAGCGGAACACCGCCAGCAGCGTGAAGTCGCAGGCGAGCCGCAGCACCAGCCCGGCGTACGGCCCGAGGACCCCGCTCGTCGGCCCGGCCCAGTGCAACGCGAAGTCGAGCCCGGCGAACAGGAGCGCCGCGACCAGCAACCAGACCATGTCCGCCGGCCGGGGCCAGGTTCCACGCCGTACTTCGCTCACGCTCGTCACGGTAACGGCTGGTCCGGACCGCCGCGGCGGAATCGCACCGGCCGGGGGAGGACCCGCAACGAAAGTTGCGCGCGGGACAACGTTCGTCGGCTTCACCGGCTACCGATCACCGTTACGCGGACCCGGCCCGGCGCGGTGGACTCGGATCATGACGAGCCTCATGACGAGCCGCGAGACCGGCACGGGGGAGATCGCCCCGTTCGCCCGGCTGCCGGTGCTCACCGTGGCCGTGCTGGCGGCGGCGCTGCTTGTGCTCACGAGCGTCCGCTACGCGCACGGCTTCGACGAGCTCTACTTCCTGGTGGCTGGTCGAGATCATCCGGCCTGGGGGTATTTCGACCAGCCACCGCTCGTCCCGCTGCTCGCGGGCACGCTCGACCGCCTGTTCCCCGGTTCGCTGCTCGCGTTCCGGCTGCCGATGGCGCTCGCGGTCGGCGCCGGCGTGGTGATCACCGCGCTGATCGCCCGCGAACTGGGCGGCCGCCGGCCCGCGCAGCTGATGGCGGCCGGGCTGTACGCCACGTCGAACCTGGTCGTCCTCAGCCACTGGATCTCCACCTACGCACTGGACCCGTTCCTGTGGACGGTCGTCGTTTTCCTGCTGGTCCGGTGGACCCGCACGCGCCGCGACGGCCTGCTCGTGTGGGCCGGCGTCGTCACGGCGGTGTCGCTGGAGGTCAAGTTCCTGATCCCCGCGCTGTGGGCCGCCGTGCTGGTGTCGGCGGCGATCCTCGGCCCACGCCGCCTGCTGAGCCGCCCGAAACTGTGGCTGGGCGCGCTGATCGCGGTGGCCGCCACCATTCCGGCGCTCGTCTGGCAGGCCACGCACGACTGGCCGTACCCGCACATGGCCGACGTCGTCGCCGCGGAGTTCCCCGGCTACCTCGCCTTCGCGCGCGACGGGCTGCTCGGCGCGGGCATGGGCGTCGGGGTGCTGGCGCTGCTCTACGGCGTGTGGCGCCTGTTCCGCTCGCCCGCGCTGCGGCCGTACCGGTACCTCACCTTGGCGTTGCTGCTGGTCACCGTGGTGGTGGTGCTGACGCACGGTCGCTCGTACTACCTGATGAGCCTCTACGCGCTGCCGTTCGCGGCCGCCGCCACGGAGCTGGGCCGGCGCGACCTGGTGCGCTGGTGGCGGATTCCGGTGGGGATCGCGTTCGGACTGTCGGCCGCCGTCACCGTGGCCGCGCTGCCGGTGTGGCCGGCGTCGGTCACGGCGACGTCGTTCGGGCCCTTCTCGCTCGGCACTGTGTTCGCCGGCGGCGAGACGGCGCAGAAGCAGGTCGCCGACGTCGTCGGGCAGACGTACTCCTCGCTGCCACCCGGCGTGAAGGCGCAGACGGCCGTGTACGCGGAGATCTACCCGTTCGCCGCGGCCGTCGAGTATTACGGCCCGCGGTACGGGATCACCGACGTCTACAGTGGACACCGCGGCTACTGGTACTTCGACCGGCCACCGGACCGCGCGCGCGACGTGCTCTTCACCGGCTTCGACCCGGCACTGCTGAAGCCCTACTTCACGTCGGTGACCGAGGTCGTACCGGGACTCGTCTGGCTCTACTCGGGAAGGACGCAATCGTGGGACCGGATCTGGCCGCTGGTGAAGCGCCAATGACTCTCTCGCTGGCCGCCCAGGCCTACCTCCTCGCGTGCGACCCGGACACGGGCCGCATCCGCAGACGCAGCCGCGCCGCGCTGCTCGTCCGCGCGTCCGCCACGACGGACCTCCTGCTGCGCGGCCAGTTGAGGACAACCGGCGGCCGTGTCTCGGCGGCCGGCTCCGGCCCCACCGGCGACCTGCTCCTCGACGACCTGCTCACCGACCTCATCGCCGCCGGCCCGACCCGCTGGCGCCGCCTGCTACGCCACGACTCGACCGACACCCTCCGCTCCCTGGAACTTCAGCTGGCCGCCGCCGGACTCCTGCAACCGCACGTCACGCCGCTCCTTCGCCGCAAAGTCCTGCGCCTCGACGGCCGATCTCCGGCCGAAGCGGTCCGCGCCACTGTGGACCGAGCCCTGCACGCGCCCTTGTCCGAAGTGGACACCCGCGCGGCCGCTCTGACGTCCCTCGCCGCGGCGGCCCAGGTGGGCTTCACCCGCCGCTCGACCCGCCACCACGCCGCCCGCCTCGCCGCGCTGGACCAGACCGCAGGCCCCGCGGCCCCGGCCCTGCGCGCCCTCCTGCGCACCCGCCGCGCGGCAATCATGGCGGGCGGCAGCTGAGCGAGCACCGCCGAGCGTCTGCGACAGCGGCGATGGCGGCAGCGGTTGGGGCAGTGACCGAAACCCGACAGGCGGTCGTCGAGCGGCCCGCCGGTTGACTGCCACCACGGCGGGCGAGAGCTGAGCCGGCGGTCGGATGGCGACTGAACTCGGCAGGCGGTGGTTGAGTGGTTGGTCGGCGGGCTGCCGGCGTCGTGGCCAGTTGCGCGCGCGGCAAGTCGGCTGCCGAGCCCCGCGCGCTGTGGTCCGTGGGGAGTACTGGGGCGGCGGCCGCCCCTGGCGGGGAGGTCGAGTGCTCAGCTCGGCGGCTGCCGCGGTGCCGCAGCGAGCAGCCGAGCGGGTCGGTTCGGCGGCCACCGAAGCATTGCGCGCGTAGGTTCGCGGGCATGACTTCGTTCGCCGCGTTGCACGTGCCCGGGAAGCCCCTGCTGCTGCCGAATGTGTGGGAGTTCGGCTTCGCGGCCGCGCTGGCCGCGGCGGGGCACCCGGCGGTCGGGACGACGAGCCTCGGCGTGTCGGCCGCCGCCGGGTTGGCGGACGGCGCCCCGGCGTCGCGTGCCGCGACGGTGGCGCTGGCTCGAGCGTTGGCGCCGCTGGACGTGCTGGTGAGCGTGGACATCGCCGACGGCTTCAGTGCGGAGCCGGCCGAGGTCGCCGACCTGGTCGCGGAACTCGCCGACGCGGGCGCGGTGGGCGTGAACCTCGAAGACGGCCGCGCCGACGGCACGCTCGCGCCGGTGGAGGTCCAGGGTGCCTTGATCGCCGCGGTCCGGTCGGCTGCGCCCGGCGTTTTCCTCAACGCCCGCACCGACACCCACTGGCTCGGCGCCGGCCCGGTTTCCCTTGCGGCCGAACGGGCCCGCGCCTACCGCGACGCCGGCGCCGACGGGGTGTTCGTCCCGGGCCTCGCCGACCCGGGTGAGGTCGCGGAGGTGGTGGCGGCGGTGGACGTGCCGCTCAACGTCCTGTTCCTCCCGGGCCGCGTCACGCTGGCCGGCCTCGCCGAGCTGGGGGTGGCGAGGGTGAGCCTGGGTTCGACGCCCTACCGCGTCGCGCTGGCCGCCGCCCTGGCGACCGTGGACGCCGCCCGCGAAGGGACTTCGCTGCCACTGCCTCCGCCGTCCTACGCCGAGGTAGCGGGGTTGCTGCCGCCGCCCCTGTAGCGCGGGGAATGCTTCGCCGGAGAACGACCCTGCCTCCGCTCTCCTGCACTGATGCGGCGGTCAGCTGAAGGCATGCGCGGCGTTGGGGCGCGGACGTGCTGCGACAGGGCCGCAATGCTGCCGCCGGTTCAGCAGGTAGGCACAGGCTAGCCCTTTCGTGGCGCGCCGCCGGCGGGAACCATGCGCGCCTCGGTCAGCCTGCTGGCGTCGAGGCAGCCGAATTGCTTCCCCCGCTTCAGTAGCGTCCACCCCATGCACGCCTTCGGAGCCGACTTCGCCGTTCCCGCCGGGTACCTCAACACGCCGAGCATCGGAATCCCACCCGAGCCCGTCGCGGACGCCGTGGCCGAGGCCGTGCAGCGGTGGCGAAACGGCAAGGACCTGCCGGGCGGTTTCGACGAGGCCGTGGCGCGCTCGCGCGAGGCCTTCGCCCAGCTGGCCGGCGTGCCGGGTGACCGGGTGGCCATCGGTGCGTCCGTGTCGCAGCTGGTCGCCAACGTCGCGGTGGGCCTGCCGGACGGCGCGCGTGTCCTGGTCGCAGCCGGGGACTTCACCAGTGTGACCTTCCCGTTCGCCGCGCGGCCCGATGTCGAGGTCACCGAGCGGCCGCTGGCCGAGCTGCCCGGGCACGTCGAGGGCCACGACCTCGTGGCGGTCAGCCTCGTGCAGTCCGCCGACGGCACCGTCCTGGACACCGAGGTCCTGCGCGAAGCCACGGAAGCCGGCGGTGCGGCCGTGTTGCTCGACGTCACGCAGGCCGCCGGCTGGCTGCCCCTGGACGTGGCGTGGGCCGACTGGGTGGTGTGCGCCGGGTACAAGTGGCTGTTCTCGCCGCGTGGGTGCGCCTGGCTGGCCGTGCACCCGCGCGCCCACGAGCGGACGCGGTCGGTTGCCGCCGGGTGGTACGCGGGGGACGACCCCTGGACCACGGTCTACGGCCTGCCCCTGCGCCTGGCCCGCGACGCGCGCGCGTTCGACCTCTCCCCGGTCTGGTTCGCCCACACGGGGGCCGCGGAAGCGCTGGAGTACGTCGCCGGTCTCGACGTCGCCGCGGTCCGCGACCACAACGTCGGCCTCGCGGACTCCCTGCTCGCCGCCCTGGGTCTCCCGCCCCGGGGCACCGCCATCGTGTCGCTCGACGCGGACCCCCAGCGGCTCGCCGCGGCGGGCCTCGTCGCGAGCAGACGCGCCGGTCGCGTGCGCGCCGGGTTCCACCTCTACAACACCCCTGACGACGTCGAACGCCTTCTCACCGCCTTCGGCTGAAGGCGCTCAGCGCGGTGAACTACGGTATGTGCCCGTGGTCGGTCCCCAATTCACCCCCGGTCCCTCGGACACGGCGCCGCTCGCTGCGGTGCCCGCGCAGCCGGGGTCGCCGCCCGGTGGCGGAAACGGCCCCACCCCGCCCCGGGACACGAAGGCGTTGCTGGTGCGCGGTGCGGGCCTGGTCGTGATCGCCGTCGTGGCGGGGCTGATCTGGTTCCTCATCCGGCACGACAGCACGCCCGAACCGGTGGCGGCACAGGAGCCGGCGAAGACGAACCCCTTCGACTACAAGCTGGTGGAAGGCCCGAACAAGTCCACCGACTGCGCGGCGAAGGCCTACGACGACACCAAGAAGTTCTTCCAGACCAACCCGTGCACCTCGCTCGCGCGCGGGCTCTACACGGTCGAGTACGGCGACGCGAAGGCGCTCGTCTCCGTCGTCAAGGTGAGCATGCCGACCGCGGCGCAGGCGACGCAGCTCAAGGCCCTGACCGACCAGGACGGCACCGGCAACGTGAGCGACCTGGTGCGCGACGGCACGTACAAGGCCGCGGGCGCGCCCAAGGTGAGCGGCGACCAGGCGGAGTACGAGTCCCAGGTCACCGGCACCGACGTCACCATCGTCCTCGCCGACTTCTACGCAAAGCACCGCGACGACGTGCTGCTCAAGCGCATCGCCACCGGCGCGCTGGACCTCGGCGCCGACCTGCACTGACCCGCGCCGGCACCGAGACACCAAGAACACCGAGACACCGAGACACCAAAAGGGCCGTTCCCGAAACATCGGGAACGGCCCTCTTTTTCACCGAGAACTCAAGCCGGCTGACCCGGCATCGCCAGCGCTGTCGGCTTCTCGCCCGCCTCCTGGCGCCACGGCGTGCCGCGCCGGGCCGCCGCGATCAGCGCCTGCAAAGCCATCTTCCGCAGCCCCGCGCCGTCCGTGTGGGTAACGACGCCGAGCCACGCGGCCGCCGAGTCCTCCTCGGCGCTCGCGACCAGCGCGGCGGCCGAGGCGGTGTCGTCGACCGGCTTCGGCGGCACGTAGGCCGCTTCCGGGGCCACCGGCGTGCCGCCCGCGGCCTCGATCATCTGGGTGACCACGTCGCGGCGCGCGGTGTGCTCGGCGCGCCCGGCCTTGAGGGCGTCGCCGAACTCGCCGGGCAGGAAGGCTGTGACCAGCCCGTATACCCACAGTGCGGCGTGTTCCGAGGCCAGCGCCTTCTGCAGGGGGTCGACCGCGTCGGAGCTGGCGGTGCCGGCGGGCGCCACCACGGCCTGGGCGTCTTCGCCGGGCCCGAGCGTCGAGGCCAGCCGCTGCAGGCTCGCGCAGCCGGCCGCGACGCCCGCGACCAGGCCGGCGCGGTAGGCGGGGAGGCTGGGCACGAGGTCCTCGGCCTGCTTGCGGGCCGTCGCCAGGCGCTCCTTGAACGCGCTCAGGTCCGCGGGCGCGGGCGGTGGCGTGCCGGCCTGCGAAGGCCGGTTCAGCCGGTCCACCTCGGGTTTCAGGGCGGCGGCCTGGGCGGCGCGCGCGTCGGCGACCTGCCCGGCGACCCCGCCGCCGAGGGCTCTGGCCGCGGCGGCGTCCGCGTCGGCGGCGGACAGGAGCGGGGCGAGCGGGTCGGGGCTCTCGTCGTATCCCCCGGAACAGGCGGCCAGCGGGAGGGCCAAGGCGGCGACGGCGCCCAGGCGCAGAACGCCGCGCCGGGAAAGGTCGGTCGGTCTTGCGGTCACGTCGGCCCATCCTGCCAGGCCCGGCACCGGCACCGCCGCTCGCGCGTCGGTGCGGGGGCGCACGATAAGCTGGTCCACCACCGACCACAGTCGTGACCAGCCCGCGTCACCTCGGCCGAACAGGAGTGCTCCACGTGCCCAACGAACTCGCCAGCCGGCTTCAGCCGATAGTGGCCGAAGCCGTCACCGCCGCGGGTTTCGACCTCGACTCGTTCGAGGTGCAGCAGGCCGGCCGCAAGCAGCTGGTCAAGGTCGTCGTCGACTCCGACGACGGGGTCGGGCTGGACGAGGTCGCCGAGATCAGCCGCAAGGTGTCGGCGGCGCTCGACGAGAACGAACACGTGCTCGCGAGCGCCTACACCCTCGAGGTCACCTCGCCGGGGCTGGACCGGCCGCTCGCACAGCCGCGCCACTGGCGGCGCGCGAAGTTCCGCCTGGTCCGCATCACGCCCGCGGAAGGCGCGGAGTTCGTCGCGCGGGTGGGCCACGCCGGCGAGGAGCGCGTGACCGTGCTCGTCGAGGGCAGGCTGAAGGACGTGCACTACAAGTCGGTGGCGAAGGCCGTGGTGGAGATCGAGTTCAAGCAGCCGCCCGCCGACGAGCTCAAACTGTTGGAAGAAGACGCGTCCGGCAAGAGCAGCACCCCTGCCGGCCAGACGGAAGCGAAGGAGGAGCCGAAGTGAACGTGGACATCGCCGCGCTGCGGGCGATCGAACGGGACAAGGACATCCCCTTCGACACGGTGATCGAGGCCATCGAGACGGCTCTGCTCACCGCCTACAAGCACACGGAGGGGCACCAGCCCCACGCGCGCATCGACATCGACAAGAAGACCGGCCTCGTCCGCGTCCTCGCGCACACCCTCACCCCCGAGGGCGAGGTCGACGAGGAGTGGGACGACACGCCGGAGGGCTTCGGCCGCATCGCCGCCACGACTGCCCGGCAGGTCATCCTGCAGCGGCTGCGCGACGCCGAGCACGAGAAGACCTTCGGCGAGTTCTCCGCCAAGGAGGGCGAGATCGTGGCCGGCGTGGTGCAGCGCGACGCGCGCGCCAACGCCCGCGGCATGGTCGTGGTCCAGGTCGGTGACACGGAGGGGATCCTGCCCTCGGGCGAGCAGGTCGCGGGGGAGTCCTACGAGCACGGCACGCGCATCAAGGCGTTCGTGGTCGGGGTCTCACGGAGCAACCGCGGGCCGCAGATCATGCTCTCGCGCACGCACCCGAACCTGGTGCGCAAGCTCTTCGCCCTCGAGGTGCCCGAGATCGCCGACGGCACCGTCGAGATCGCCGCTGTGGCCCGCGAGGCGGGGCACCGCACCAAGATCGCGGTGCGCTCCACCGTGCCCGGGGTGAACGCCAAGGGCGCCTGCATCGGCCCGATGGGCGCGCGCGTGCGCAACGTGATGAGCGAGCTGGCCGGCGAGAAGATCGACATCATCGACTACTCGGAGGATCCGGCCCGCTTCGTGGGGAATGCATTGTCCCCGGCGAAGGTTGTTTCGGTACGTGTCGTGGACGAGCGGGCGAAGACGGCTCGCGTCGTCGTACCCGATTTCCAGCTCTCCCTCGCCATCGGCAAGGAGGGCCAGAACGCGCGGCTCGCGGCCCGGCTCACGGGCTGGCGCATCGACATCCGCAGCGACGCCGCACCCGCCGACCCGGTGGGTGATCAAGACCACGCCGGACAGGCGCGGCCCGCCGCGACAACCGGTTCGGCTGAGTGAAGGTCGAAGCGCTAGACTCATCAGTGGTTCAGGGTCCGCCGCGGGGATGTGGCGACACGACCGACCTCCAGCGCCACCGGCATTTCCCGGTACGCACGTGTGTCGGTTGCCGGCAGCGGGTCCTGATCGGTGAGCTGCTGCGAGTGGTCGTGGTGGCCGGACGGCTGGTCGTCGACGAAAGTCGGCGGCTGCCGGGGCGGGGCGCGTGGGTGCACCCCGTACCGGGTTGTCTGGCCAAGGCCGAGCGGAAGCGGGCGTTCCCCCGGGCACTTCGGGCCCAGGGCACGCTCGACACCGCGGGGCTGCGCGAGCACCCGGCATTCATCACGGAGATCGGTTCCGGGACCCACCCGGAACCGCGGTGAAACAAGGAAGCAGGTCGACCCGTCATGAGTCAGCCGTGAAGCCGACGCCATGAACGCGCGACAATAAGGACGAGGTCAGCGGGTCTCTTCACCGCCTGGCCTCCCCTAGATGAGGAGAGCTGTGCCAGGCAAGGCCCGTGTACACGAGCTCGCGAAAGAGCTCGGCATCACCAGCAAGGAAGTTCTCGCCAAGCTCAAGGAGCAGGGCGAGTTCGTCAAGTCCGCGTCATCCACGGTCGAGGCGCCCGTCGCCCGCCGGCTGCGTGACGCGTACCCCGCCAAGGGCGGGAAGAAGTCCGGCCCGACGCCCGGCCCGCGGCCCACGCCGCCGGCCGCCAACTCGGGCAACTCGAACGCTGCTGCGCCCGCTCCGCAGGCCCCCCGGCCCGCGGCCGCGCCCGCTCCGCAGCCGACCCAGCAGCAGGCGCCGGCGGCCAAGGCCGCTCCGTCCGCTGCTCCGCAGCAGTCCGGCCCGCGTCCGGCCACCCCGGGCAGCCGTCCCGGTCCGGGCCCGCGTCCCGGCCCGCGCCCGGCCACTCCGGCTCCGGCGCAGCCGCAGCAGCAGCAACCGCAGCCCCAGGTGCAGGCCCCCGCGGCCAAGGCCGAGCCGTCCGGTGGCAGCACCGCGGCGCCGAAGCCCGCTCCGAAGCAGGACGCCGCTTCGTCGTCGTCCGGCTCGGTCGTGCCGCCGAAGCCGCAGGGCCCCAAGCCCGGCGGTCCCAAGCCCGGCCCGCGTACCCCGCGCGTCGGCAACAACCCGTTCGGCGTCGGTTCCGGCGCCCCGGCCCCGCGTCCGCCGGCCCAGCGCCCCGGTCCGGGTCAGGGCGGCGACAACCGTCCGCCGCGTCCCGGCGGTGCCGGTGGCGGCGGTGACCGGCCCGCGCCGCGTCCCGGCGGTGGCGCCGGTGGCAACCGGCCGAGCCCGGGCAACATGCCCCCGCGCCCGAACCCCGGCATGATGCCGGGCCGCACCCCGCGTCCGGCCGGTCCGGGCGGTGGCGCCCGCGGCGGCCCCGGTGGCGGTGCCCGTGGTGGCCCCGGTGGCGGCGGTCGTCCCGGCGGCGGCGGTGGCGGCGGTTTCCGTCCCGGCGGCGGCGGCGGTGGCGGTGGCGGTGGCTTCCGTGGCGGTCCCGGTGGCGGTGGCGGCGGTGGCGGTTTCCGTCCCGGTGGCGGCACCGGTGCTCCTGCCGGCGGTGGCGGCGGCTTCCGCGGTGGCGGCGGCGGTCGTGGCGGCCCCGGTGGCCGTGGCGGTACCGCGGGTGCCTTCGGGCGTCCCGGTGGTCCCTCGCGCAAGGGCCGCAAGTCGAAGCGGCAGAAGCGCCAGGAGTACATGGACAACATGCAGGCGCCCAGCGTCGGCGGCGTCCGCCTGCCCAAGGGCAGTGGCGAGACGATCCGGCTGCCGCGCGGTGCCTCGCTGACCGACTTCGCCGAGAAGATCGACGCCAACCCGGCTTCGCTGGTGCAGGTGCTCTTCCACCTCGGCGAGATGGTCACGGCGACGCAGTCCGTGTCCGACGACATCCTCGAGCTGCTCGGCGGCGAGATGAACTACGTCGTCCAGGTCGTGTCCCCCGAGGAGGAGGACCGCGAGCTGCTGGAGACCTTCGACATCACCTACGGTGAGGACGAGGGTGGCGAGGAAGACCTGCAGGTCCGGCCGCCGGTCGTGACCATCATGGGTCACGTCGACCACGGTAAGACCCGCCTGCTGGACACGATCCGGAAGACGAAGGTGCGCGAGAGTGAAGCCGGTGGCATCACCCAGCACATCGGCGCCTACCAGATCGAGACCGAGCTCGAGGGCACGCCGCGGCTGATCACCTTCATCGACACCCCGGGTCACGAGGCGTTCACCGCCATGCGTGCCCGTGGTGCGAACTCGACGGACATCGCGGTGATCGTGGTGGCCGCCGACGACGGGGTCATGCCGCAGACGGTCGAGGCGATCAACCACGCGCAGGCCGCCAAGGCGCCGATCGTGGTCGCGGTCAACAAGATCGACAAGGAAGGCGCCAACCCGCAGAAGATCCGCCAGCAGCTCACCGAGTACAACCTGGTCGCCGAGGAGTACGGCGGCGACACGATGTTCGTGGACATCTCCGCACGGGAGAACATCAACATCGACGGGCTGCTCGAGGCGATCCTGCTGACGGCCGACGCGGCGCTGGACCTCCGGGCCAACCCGGACATGGAGGCCCAGGGTGTCGCGATCGAGGCACACCTCGACCGCGGCCGCGGCCCGGTGGCCACGGTGCTGGTGCAGCGAGGCACGCTGCGCGTCGGCGACTCCGTCGTCGCGGGCGACGCCTACGGCCGCGTCCGCCGCATGGTGGACGAGCACAACGTGGACGTCACCGAGGCGCTGCCCTCGCGTCCCGTCCAGGTCATCGGGTTCACCTCGGTGCCGGGCGCGGGCGACACCTTCCTGGTGGTCGACGAGGACCGCGTCGCCCGGCAGATCGCCGAGCGCCGCTCCGCTCGCACCCGCAACGCGCTCAACGCGTCGCGGCGCAAGCGGGTCAGCCTCGAGGACCTCGACTCCGCCTTGAAGGAGACGAGCAGCCTCAACCTGATCATCAAGGGTGACAACTCGGGTACCGTCGAAGCGCTCGAGGCGGCACTGCTGCAGCTGGACGTCGGCGACGACGTCGAGCTGAACGTGGTGCACCGCGGTGTCGGTGGTGTGACCGAGTCGGACATCGACCTGGCGACCGCGTCCGACGCGATCGTGCTCGGGTTCAACGTCCGGGCCCAGGGCAAGGCGACCGAGCGGGCCACCCGCGAGGGCGTCGACGTCCGGTACTACACGGTCATCTACCAGGCGATCGACGAGATCGAGCAGGCCCTCAAGGGCATGCTCAAGCCGGAGTTCGAAGAGGTGGAGCTCGGCCGCGCCGAGGTCCGCGACGTCTTCAAGTCCTCCAAGATCGGCACGATCGCGGGTTGCCTGGTCATGTCGGGCGAGATCCGGCGCAACGCCAAGGCGCGCCTGCTCCGCGACGGCACCGTCATCGCCGAGAACCTGCCGATCAGCTCGCTGCGGCGGTTCAAGGACGACGTGGTGGAGGTCCGTGAAGGGTACGAATGCGGTCTGACGCTGGGTTCGTACAGTGACATCAAGGTCGACGACGTGATCGAGACCTACGAACAGCGGGAGAAGCCCCGTGCGTGAGTGATCGGTCCGGGGTGCGGGTTTCGGCCCGCACCCCGGACCTTTCGCCTCACGGCACAACTTCACTGCCTATGTACGTCGGAGCTCTCGAGCTCGACATCCTGCTCGACGACATTCATTCGTTGAAGCAGAAGCGATCCGTGATCAAGCCGGTCGTGGCGGAGGTGCGCAAGCGCTTCGCCGTCTCGGTGTCCGAAGCCGGTCACCTCGACCTGCACCGGCGAGCCCTGATCGGGGTGGCCGTGGTCGCCGCGGGTGGCGAACACGTCCGGGACGTGCTCGACTCGTGCGAGCGGTTCGTGGCCTCGCGACCGGAGTTCGTCCTGCTGTCGGCACACCGCCGGCTGCTCGGTCCGGACGACTAGACCGGAGAACATTTCAGAAGGAGACACCTCCCATGGCCGATCCTGCTCGGGCTCGCAAGCTCGCCAAGCGGATCTCGCAGATCGTGGCGTCGGCGATCGAGCACGACGTCAAGGATCCGCGGCTCGGTGCCGTGACCATCACGGACACCAAGATCACCGCGGACCTGCACGACGCCACGGTGTACTACACGGTGCTGGGCGAAAGCCTCGACTCGGCGCCGGACTTCGCGGGCGCCGCGGCGGCGCTGGAGTCTGCCCGGGGTGTCCTGCGCACCAAGGTCGGGCAGGGCACGGGGGTCCGCTACACCCCGACTCTCACCTTCGTCGCCGACAGCATCCCCGACGACGCGCGCCGCATCGAGGAACTCCTCGCCAAGGCCCGCGAGGCCGACGCCGAGGTGGCCCGCCGCGCGACGGGCGCCCAGCACGCCGGCGACGCGGACCCGTACAAGGCCCCGCGCGAAGACGACGACGAGGATGACCTCGACGTCGACCTCGCCGAAGCCGAAGAGGAGACGCGAGGCTGAACCGCTCCGGAGGACCCCCGACGTCCGACGACGCGGCGCGCTGTTCCGTGGCGCCGCGCCGTTCGTCGCCACCTCCTCCGGGCGCCCCGCCCCGCTGGCTACGCCGCCCGCGGCTGCCCCGCCCACCAGGCCGCCGGCCCTGAACGCACGACGCTCGGGGCCGGCGGTTTTTCGTGCCGTCAGTCCACCGGCCGGGTGGCGGTCACCGCGTCGGTCAGTGCCTGCAGCAGGTCCAGCACCTGAGGCTGCAACTCGCCGGGCAGGAGGTCCCACGCCGCGCGCTGGTTGTCGCGCAGGCGGGTGCGGGCGCGGTCCCAGTGGGCGCGGCCGCGGTCGGTGAGGGCGACGACGACGCGGCGGTCGTCGTGGGCGTGCGGGGTGCGGCGGACGAGGCCGGCGGACTCCAGGGCCTTCACCGAACGCGTGACGGTGGGCTGGGCGAGCTTCGCCTCCTGCGCGAGCTCGCCGATGGTCATGGCGCCCAGACGGGCCAGGGGAGTCACGAGCTGGGCCTGCGAGTCGCTGAGGGCGGAGGCGGCCGCGGCCTGCGCGTCGAGGCGGGCGCGGTTGGTGCGCATGGCCGAGTAGAGCGCGTTGCAGGCGTCGGCGAAGCGGTCGACGTCGGTGTCGGGCTCGGCGGACCCGGAGGGCACGGTCACCCGGAAAGATTAGATCACCGAAGTACATAGCATGCTATGTTTGGCTCACGGAACCGGGAGGAGACGCAGCATGGTCCGCAAGATCGCCCTCGAGGAGCACTTCGGCACCGCCGACCCCGACATCGTCGAGCAGTCGCGCGAGCACTTCACCGAGCAGACGTGGCCGCCGCACCGCCGCCAGTTGCTCGACGTCCAGGACGAACGCCTGAGGCTGATGGACGAGGCCGGCATCGAGATCGTCGTGCTTTCCCTGCTGGCGCCCGGAATCCAGGGCCTGCCCGACCGCGCGCAGGCCGTGGACTGGGCGCGGCGCACCAACGACGTGGCCGCCCGGCACGTGGAGCTACGGCCGGATCGGTTCGCCGCGTTCGCCGCGCTTCCGTTGCAGGATCCCGAAGAAGCCGTCGCCGAGCTGCGCCGCGCGGTGACCGAGCTGGGCTTCAAGGGCGCGCTGGTGAACGGGTTCTCCGAAGTGGACGGTGACCGGATCGCCTACCTCGACGAGCCGCGGTACCGGCCGTTCTGGGCGGCCGTCGAAGACCTGGGCGTGCCGGTGTACCTGCACCCGCGCGACCCGCTGCCGCGTGACAGCCGGATGCTCGAAGGCCACCCGTGGCTCTACGGCTCGGCGTGGGGCTTCTCGATCGAAACCGGCACGCACGCGTTGCGGCTCATGGCCAGTGGCCTGTTCGACGAGCATCCCGGCGTGCAGGTGATCCTCGGGCACCTGGGCGAGCTGCTGCCGTTCAACATCTGGCGCACCGACCACCGGCTGAAGGTCAAGCCCGCGGGCATCCCGGCGCGCAAACCGTTGCGCGAGTACCTGCGCGAGAACTTCCACCTCACCACGAGCGGCAACTTCGCCACGCCCGAGCTGCTGTTCACGATCGGCGAGGTCGGGGCCGACCGCGTGCTGTTCTCCGCGGACTACCCGTTCGAGTCGATGGGCGAGGCCGCCGCCTGGTTCGACGCGCTGGACCTCGACCGCGCGGTGCACGAGAAGATCGCGGAAGGCAACGCGCGCAAGCTCCTCGGGCTCTGATCGCGAAGGACGGTCAGGGCTTCGACGCCACCACGAGGTCGCGCTCGATGGCCTGGTCCACGCGGTGGGCGAACTGCTCGTACGGCCCGCCTTCGCGCACGTCGAGGCCGGCCTTCGCGAGCACCGCGACGAGCTCCTCGCGCGGCAGGACGTTGAGGTTCCACGAGATCCCGAGCGCGCCGCCCGGGCGGAGCACGCGTGTCCACACGGGAACGGCGGCCGCCAGCAGGTCGCGCGGGCTGCGCGCGAGGCTCGCGTCCTGCGTGCGGTGGCTGCCGTGCTGCACGCCGTACGGGGCGTCGGTCACGATCACGTCCACGGAGTTCGCGCGCAGCAGCTCGTCGGTGGTGAGGGTGTCGGCGTTGAAGTAGGTGAGCCGGCGCGTCTGGCCGCCCCTGTAGTCGTCCTTGTCGAACGCGTATTCGACGTCGAGGCGGCGCCCGAGGCGGACCTTGTTGCGCCGCAGCTGCCCGGAGTCGGCGGTGTGCTTCACGCGCTTGGTGCGCAGCCAGGTCTTGAGGAACTGCTCGAAGGCCTCGAAGTCCTTGCCGTCCACGTCGAGGCCGGTGGCGTCGAAGCCGTACATCACGGCCTGGTTGAGCGTGGTGCCGCGCCCGCACAGCGGGTCGAGCAGCGTCCGCGGGCGCTCCAGCCACCCGGTCGGGTCGGCGGTGGCGAGCAGCGTGACGTTGAGCAGCAGCTTCGTGAACTGCTCATTGGTCTTGCCCGCGTACTTCTGGATCGTCAGCAGGTCCGAGTCCGTCTTCGCCAGCGGCCGCACCAGGACCGGGCGCAGCACGCCGTCGCCCAGCTCGAACAGCGCGTAGAGCGAGGACAGGTTGGACAGCAGCGCGACGTCCGGCCCGGTCAGCGGCTCAGGGGTCGCGAACTTGACGTAGCCCACGCCGCCGAGCTCCACGTCCTCGGCCTCCGACAGCTCGGCGGAGAGGCCGGCCGCGCCGAACACCGCCAGCTCGGCCCGCAGCAGCGCGGGCGACGAGGCGGCGTAGACCCGGTTGGCGGACGGGTGAACGAGGATCGCGTACTCAGGCATCCCGCAGAGCGTAGCGTGACGCACTGTGACAGCTACTTTGGCGCAGGACATCGAAGCCGCCGCGGCTCTACTCGCCGGGGCCACCGACGTGACGCTGCTGGGCCACGTGCGCCCGGACGCCGACGCACTCGGCAGCGCTCTGGCCCTCGGCCACGTGCTGCACCGGCGCGGCGCCCGTGTGCGCGTGTCGTTCGGCGAGCCCGACGAAGCCCCCGAGACCCTGACCTGGCTCGACGTCGACGGGCTGCTGACCAAACCCGACGACCTGCCCGCATCGGAGCAGCTGCTCGTCGCACTCGACACGCCGGTGCCGGCGCGGCTGGGCCGGCTCGCCTCGCGCGTCGATGTGGTCCGCGCCGACGGCGGCGCCGTGCTGGTGGTCGACCACCACGCCACCAACGCGTTCTACGGCACCCACCACGTGGTCGACGAGGCCACCGAGGCGACCGCGGTGCTCGTCGCGCAGATCATCGAGGTCATGGGCGTCGAGCTGGACGAGCCGGCCGCGCGCTGCCTGTACGCGGGGATCGTCACCGACACCAGCGGTTTCCGCCGCGCCCGCCCCGAAACGCACCGGATCGCAGCGCGCCTGCTGGAGGCCGGCGTCGACCCGACGGAGGTCGCGCGGCGGATCGTGGACGACCACCCGTTCGCGTGGCTGCCGATGCTCTCGGCCGTGCTGTCCGAAGCGGAGCTGGAGCCGGAAGCCGCGCAGGGCTTCGGGTTCGTGCACGCGGTGGTGCGCTCGGCCGTGGCGGCGACCGTGCGGCCGGAGGAGGTGGAGTCGGTGATCGACGTGGTCCGCGCGACGCGCGAGGCCGGCGTCGCGGGGGTGCTGAAGGAGTTCGCGCCCGCCTCGCCCGGTTCCGTGTGGACGGTCTCCCTGCGGTCCGCGGGCCGCGTCGACGTGTCGGCGGTGGCCTCGGAGTTCGGCGGTGGCGGGCACCGGATGGCCGCGGGCTGCACGATGGAGGGCACGTCGGACGACGTGCTGGCGCGGCTGCGCGCCGCGCTCGGCCGGGCGCCGCTGCTGGGGAACCGGAGTGCCTGAACCCGTCCGGTTCGACGAGGAGTTCCTGGCCGACCCGGTGTGCGCGTACGCCCGGCTGCGCGCCGCCGGCCCCGTGCACCGCGCGGAGTCGCCCGACGGCGCGCCGATCTGGCTGGTCACGCGCTACGCCGAGGTCAAGGCGGGTCTCGGCGACCCGAGGCTGTCGCTGGACAAGGCCCACTCGTCGGGCGGCTACCGCGGCCTCGCGCTGCCGCCCGCGCTCGACAAGAACCTGCTCAACCTCGACGCCCCCGAGCACACCCGCCTGCGCCGGCTCCTGGGACGCGCCTTCACCCCGCGTCGCGTCGAGGCCCTGCGGCCGGAGGTCACGCGCATCGCCGAGGAGCTGGCCGACGCGCTCCCGGCCGAGGCCGACCTCATGGCCGGTTACGCCGTGCCGCTGCCGATCACGGTGATCTGCGTGCTGCTCGGCGTCGCCCCCGCCGACGTCGCCGTCTTCCGCACGTGGACCGACGCCGTCCTGATGCCGACGGACGCCGAAGCCACGCGCGACGCCATGCGGTCGCTGTACGCGTTCGTCACCGAGCTCATCGCGGCCAAGCGTGCGGAGCCGGGGGAGGACCTGCTCAGCGTCGTCGCCCCGGACCTCACCGACGACGAGCTGCTCAGCGCCGCGTTCCTCCTGCTGCTCGCGGGGTACGAGAACGTGGTGCACGTCCTCGGCAACGGCTTTCACGAGCTGCTCACCCGGCCGGCGCTGCGGACGGCACCGGCTGAGTCCTTTGTGGACGAGATCCTGCGCCACGCCTCGCCGGCGCAGCTCGCCATCCGCCGCTTTCCCTTGCAGGACCTCGAAATCGGCGACACGACGGTTCGTGCCGGCGACACCGTCCTGCTCGCCCTCGCCTCGGCCCACCGCGACGACACGGTGTTCGACGCCCCGGACACCTTCGACGCGGATCGTCCGGACAACCCCCACCTCGCCTTCGGCCACGGCCCCCACTTCTGCCTCGGCGCACCCCTGGCCCGCCTCGAACTGGAGATCGGCTTCGACACCCTCCTGCGCCGCTTCCCGGCGATGGTCCCGGCGGGCGACCCGGTGTGGCGCTCGACGTTCCGCAGCCGCGGGCCGGCGGCCCTGCCGGTGATCCTGCGCGCTTGACGTCCGGAATGTCGGCGGCGGTCGTTACGCTCGCCGGGTGCCCGATGAAGCCCCGCCTGCCCCGCCTGTGACCTCCGAGGACCGGATTCCCGCGCGACGCGTGCTCGGGCTCGCCGTGCCCGCGCTGGGGGTGCTGGCGGCGGAGCCGTTGTACGTGCTGGTCGACACGGCGGTGGTGGGGCATCTCGGCGCGCTGCCGCTGGCGGGCCTGGCGCTCGGCGGGGTGGTGCTGTCACAGATCTCCACGCAGCTCACGTTCCTCTCGTACGGCACGACCTCGCGCACGGCGCGGCTGCACGGCGCCGGGCGGCGGCGCGACGCGGTGAGTGAGGGCGTGCAGGCCACGTGGCTGGCGGTGCTGGTGGGGCTGGTGCTGCTGGTGGCGGGCCAGCTGCTGGCCGGGCCCATCGCGCGGGCGCTGTCGGGCAGTGACGAGATCGCGGCGGCGGCCGTGTCGTGGTTGCGGATCGCGCTGTTCGGGGCGCCGCTGATCCTCGTCACCATGGCCGGCAACGGCTGGATGCGCGGGGTGCAGGACGCGGCCCGCCCGCTGCGGTACGTGCTGGCGGGCAACGGCATCTCGGCCGTGCTGTGCCCGGTGCTCGTCTACGTCGCCGGGCTGGGGCTGGAGGGTTCGGCGATCGCCAACGTGGTGGCCCAGGTGGTCTCGGCGTCGCTGTTCTTCGCGGCGCTGGTGCGTGAGCGCGTGCCGCTGCGGCCGGACTTCGGGGTGATGCGCGCGCAGCTGAGCCTGGGCCGCGATCTCGTGCTGCGCAGCCTCGCGTTCCAGGCGTGTTTCGTCTCGGCGGCGGCCGTGGCGGCGCGCACCTCGACGGAAGCGGTCGGCGCGCACCAGGTCGTGCTGCAGCTGTGGACGTTCCTGTCGCTCGTGCTCGACTCCGTCGCGATCGCGGCGCAGTCGCTCGTCGGCGCGGCGCTGGGCGGGGGAGCCGAGCGGCAGGCGCGCGGGGTCGCGAACCAGATCGTCGCGTACGGGCTGGTGCTCGGCTGCGTCCTGTGCGTGCTCTTCGGGGCGTTGTGGAGCACGCTGCCGCACGCGTTCACCTCGGACCCGGGGGTGCTCGCGGAGATCCCGCACGCGTGGTGGTTCTTCGTGGCGCTGCAACCGATCGCGGGCGTGGTGTTCGCGCTCGACGGCGTGCTGCTCGGCGCCGGCGACGCCGCGTTCCTGCGCACCGCCACGCTCGTCAGCGCGGGCCTGGGCTTCCTGCCGCTGATCTGGCTCTCACTCGCGTTCGGCTGGGGGCTCACCGGCATCTGGACGGGGCTGTCGCTGTTCATGGTGTTCCGCCTGGCCGCCGTGCTCATCCGCTGGCGCTCCGGCCGCTGGGCGGTCGTCGGGGCCGTCCGCGGCGCCTGAGCCCGTGCCAAGGTGGAGCCATGCGCTTCAGCCAGGTCGACGTCTTCACCGATGAGCTCACCCTCGGCAACGCACTCGCCGTGGTGCACGACGCCGAAGGCCTCTCCGACGACACGATGGCCGCCTTCGCGCGGTGGACCAACCTCAGCGAGACCACGTTCCTGCTCCCGCCGGCACACGCCGGGGCCGACTACCGTGTGCGGATCTTCACCGTGGAGCGCGAGCTGCCCTTCGCCGGGCACCCCACGCTGGGCTCGGCCCGCGCGTGGCTCGAAGCGGGCGGCACGCCGAAGGGCGAAGACCTCGTGCAGGAGTGCGGCGCCGGCCTGGTCCGTGTGCGGCGCACCGGCGAGCGGCTCGCCTTCGCCGCGCCGCCGCTCACGCGCGGCGGCCCCGTCGCGCCCGAGGACCTCGCCGCCGTCCGGAAGGCCCTGCACCTGGCCGAAAGCGACGTCGTCGACGCGCAGTGGGCCGACAACGGCCCCGGCTGGCTCGCCGTGCTCCTCACCGACGCCGAGGCGGTCCTCGCGGTCGAACGCGACATCGCGGCGCTCGGGAAGTACAAGGTCGGCATCGTCGGACCCCATCCGGCCGGCTCGCCCGCGGCGTTCGAGGTCCGCGCCTTCACCGGCCTGGTCGAGGACCCGGTCACCGGCAGCCTCAACGCCGCGATCGGCCAGTGGCTCATCGGTTCGGGCCGCGCGCCGGAGTCCTACGTGGCCGCGCAGGGCACCCGGCTCGGCCGGCGCGGCCGCGTGCACGTCGAGCGGGCGGACGGCGAGATCTGGGTGGGCGGCGACACCGTGGTGGGAATTGCCGGTCGAGTGACGCTGCGGTGAACGGGTGATGTGGCGAATCCCACCGAGGTAACGGCTATGTTTCGAGGTTGCTGAGGCGATACAACGATCGAGGCGGCAGCGTCGTCGTCTTTCCCCGACGACCGCTACCCGCAGGAGGAAACCTTGTCGCCCGGCCGCGCCACCGTCCGGTCCTGGCTCATCTGGCTCACCGCCGTCTTCGTGTACCTGCTCGCCGTGTTCCACCGCACCTCGTTCGGGGTCGCGGGCCTGGAAGCGGCGGACCGGTTCGGGGTCGGCGCCGCGGCGCTCGGCACGTTCACCGTGCTGCAGGTCGGGGTCTACGCCGCCATGCAGATCCCCACCGGCGTGCTCGTCGACCGCTACGGCCCGCGCCGCGTCCTCACCGCCGCCGTGCTCATCCTCGGCACCGGGCAGCTGCTGCTCGGCCTCGCCGAGAGCTACGGCGTCGGCCTGCTCGCCCGCGGCATCCTCGGCCTGGGTGACGCGCTGACGTTCGTCAGCGTGCTGCGCCTGATCGCCGCCCACTTCCCGGCGCGGCAGTACGCGTTGATCACGTCGTTCACCTCCGCCGTCGGCTACATCGGCAACCTCGCCGCCACCGTGCCGCTGACGCTGCTGCTCGCCGGTCCCGGGTGGACGGTCACGTTCGTCTCGGTCGGCGCGCTCACGCTCCTGGTCTCGGTGCCGGTGGTGCTGCGCGTGCGCGACACCCCGCTCGGCGTCCCCGAGCCCGAGCGCAAGCCGGTGCACCCGGCGCTGCTCGCGCGCCAGATCCGCGCCGCGTGGCGCGTGCCCAGCACCCGGCTCGGCTTCTGGACGCACTTCAGCACGATGTTCGCGCCCAACGTGCTCACGCTGCTGTGGGGCGTCCCGTTTCTCGTCGAGGGCCAAGGCATTCCGGCCGCCACGGCGAGCGCGATGCTGACCGTGTTCGTGTTCGGGTCGCTGGCCGGCGGCCCGGTGCTGGGCACCGTGATCAGCCGCCACCCCGAGCTGCGGATGCCGATCGTCGGGGGCTACCTCGGCACCGCCGCCGTCACGTGGGCCGTGCTGCTCGGCTGGAACGGGCACCTCCCGCTCGGGGTGCTCGGTCCCGCGTTCGCGCTGCTGTCGCTCGGCGGCCCGGTGTCGATGATCGGCTTCGCGCTGGCGCGCGACTACAACCCGATCGAGCGCGTCGGCACGGCGACCGGCCTCGTGAACGTCGCCGGGTTCGTCGCGACGACGGTGACCTCGCTCGTGGTCGGCGTGCTGCTGCAGTGGACGGGCGGGAACTTCCGCGTGTCGCTGCTGAGCGTCGTGGTCGTGCTCGCGCTGGGCACGTGGCGGATGCTCGTGTGGTGGCGCCGCGCCAGGGCGCACGTGTTCGCCGCCGAAGCCCGCGGCGAGGACGTGCCGGTGCGGCTCACCCGCCGGCGCTGGGACGGCGAGGTGCCGGCCGAAGCCGCGGCCGTCGCCGCCTGACAGGTGCTCGCCGGTCCGAACCGGACGTCTCGATAGGGTTCGCCCCGTGTCTCGCCCGAAAGAACCGCGCCGCCCCGCTCCGCCGCCCGGTCTGCTCATCGTCGACAAACCGGCCGGAATGACGTCGCACGACGTCGTCGCGAGGGCGCGCCGGATCATGGGGACCCGCAAGGTCGGCCACGCCGGCACGCTCGACCCGATGGCCACCGGCGTGCTGGTGCTCGGCATCGAGCGCGCCACCAAGCTGCTGGGCCACCTGGCGCTCGACCGCAAGACCTACCTCGCGACGCTGTCGCTGGGCAGCTCCACCACCACCGACGACGCCGAGGGCGAGGTGCTCACCGAGGGCGACCCCGCGGTGCTCGCGAAGATCACCGACGAGGAGCTGGCCGCCGGCGTCGCCGAGCTCACGGGCGACATCCAGCAGGTGCCCAGCGCCGTCAGCGCCGTGAAGATCGACGGCAAACGGGCCTACGCCCGGGTGCGCGCGGGGGAGGACGTGGTGCTCCCGCCGCGGCCCGTCACCGTCTACCGCTTCGACGTGCTGGCGATTCGCCGCGAGGACGACCGGATCGAGCTCGACGCCGTGGTCGAGTGCTCGTCGGGCACCTACGTGCGCGCGCTGGCCCGCGACCTCGGCGCCGGGCTCGGCGTCGGCGGGCACCTGCTCGCGTTGCGCCGCACCACGGTCGGGCCCTTCACCCTCGCCCGGGCGCGCACGCTGGAGAAGCTCGAGGAGACGCCCGAGCTGTCGCTGGACCTCGACGCCGCCGTCGCCGCGGCCTTCCCGCGCCGCGACGTCGACGCCGCCGAAGCGCAGGCCGTGCGCCACGGCCGCGCCATCCCGGCGGCCGGCATCGACGGCACCTACGGCCTCTTCGCGCCCGACGGCCGCGTGCTCGCCCTGGCCGCCGACACCGAGGGTGTGGCCCGGTCGGTGGTGGTCCTGCTGCCCGCATAGGGTGGGTCGCGGTTGGGCGAGAGACCGGCACGGGGAGAGTTGACGACAGTGCAGCGGTGGCGTGGCCTCGGGGACCTCCCGGGCGGCTGGGGACGGTGCGTGGTCACCATCGGCGTGTTCGACGGCGTGCACCGCGGGCACCAGGTGCTCATCTCGCGCACCGTGCGCGCGGCGGCCGAGCGCGGGGTGCCGAGCGTGGTGCTCACGTTCGACCCGCACCCGTCGGAGGTCCTGCGCCCGGGCAGCCACCCGGCGCAGCTGACCACGTTGCGGCGCAAGGCCGAGCTCGTGGAGGCCCTCGGCGTCGACGTGTTCGCCGTGCTGCCCTTCACCCTCGAGCTCTCGCGCCTGTCGCCGCACGAGTTCGTGCACGAGGTGCTGGTGGACCGGCTGCACGCCGCCGCCGTGCTGGTGGGCGACAACTTCACCTTCGGCGCCAAGGCCGCGGGCGACGTGACGCTGCTGCGCAAGCTCGGCAGCCGCTTCGGCTTCGTCGCCTACGGCGCGGAGCTGCAAGGCCGCTCGCTCGCCGACGACCGCGTCGCCAACGACATCACCTTCTCCTCCACGTACGTGCGCTCGTGCATCGACGCCGGCGACGTGGTGGCCGCGGCCGACGCGCTGGGGCGCCCGCACCGGCTCGAGGGCATCGTCGTGCGCGGCGACGGCCGGGGCCACGACCTCGGTTACCCGACCGCGAACCTGTCGACGCCGCGGTTCGCCGCCGTGCCCGCCGACGGCGTGTACACGGCGTGGTTCACCCGCCTGTCGGACCCGGGCCGGCGGCTGCAGGCCGCGGTTTCGGTGGGCACGAACCCCACGTTCTCGGGGCGCGAGCGCACGGTCGAGGCGTTCGTGCTCGACGTCGACGAAGACTTCTACGGCCAGCACGTGGCGCTCGACTTCGTCACGCGGCTGCGCGACCAGGAGCGGTTCAGCCGGTCCGAGCAGCTGGTGGAGCGGATCGACGACGACGTGGCGCGCACCCGCGAAGCGCTGGGCGCCGAAGACTGACGTCGTTCCCCCGGACGGGGTCCGGCCGGGGGCGGAATGGGCGGTTCCGGCCGCCCGGGCGCGGGTCCGGTGGCAAGATACTCACGGGCGGGTGAAACGGTCCGGGCACGCCGGTCCGGCCGGACGAGGGGACCAAGGGGAGCGGAACTGGTGGAGGACCACAAGATCGTCCAGCGGAACGTCGCGCTGCAGCGGGAGTGGTACGGCGAACCGCTGGGTGACCGGGTGCGCAGGCTCGTCGTGGCCTTCGACATCTCGCAGGCCTACCTCGCCGAGGTTCTCGGCATCAGCGCCCCCATGCTCAGCCAGGTGATGAGCGGCCGGCGCGCCAAGATCGGCAACCCCGTGGTGCTCGCCCGCATGATCATGCTCGAACGCAAGATCCTCGTGCCCGACGTCGCGGCGGGCAACCGCGACGCGATGCAGGCGGCGCTGGAGGACGTGCGCGACTCGCGGCCCACGGTCGGGCGCGACAACATCCCGGTGGGCTCCGACGAGCGGCTGGTGCTCGCCGCGCTGCGCGAGGTCGCCGAGGAAGAGGACCTCACCGAGGCCGCGAAGCGCCTCGACGACGACTTCCCGATCCTCGCCGAGCTCCTGCGCCGCGCCGGCGCCAGCCACTAGCTTCGTGCGGCTGTTCACCGCGCTGCGCCCGCCGGCCGACGTCGTCGCCGCGGTGGCCCTGTCGCTCGGCGAACCCGGTCCCGGCCTGCGCTGGTCGCCGCCGGAGGACTGGCACGTCACGCTCGCGTATTACGGTGAAGCGGACCCGGAAGAACGGGCCGCCGACCTCGTCCCCGCGCTGGCCGGCCGCCCGGCCGTCGACGTCCGGCTGACCGGCCCGGGAACCTTTCCCGGCGTGCTGTGGCTGGGCGTCGCGGGGGACGGGCTGACGCGGCTCGCGGAAGCGGCCGGCGCGGACCAGGAGGAACGGCCGTACCGGGCGCACCTCACGCTGGCGCGGTACCCGCGTGACCGCCGGGGCGCGGCGACACCGTGGACGCAGCGGCTCGCCGGGTTCGCCAGTCGCGAGTGGACCGCCCGCGAGGTGGTGCTCATGGGCAGCGCCGAGACGGCGGGCGGGCGCTACCGGGCGCTGCGGACGTTCCCGCTGGGCCCCGCCGGAACGTGAACCGCGCCTGAAGGCACTGATCACACGGCTGGTAGCCTTGACAATCGGGTCCGGCTGCAGTCCGTGGCGGCCGAGACCGACTACCCGGCCGCGCAGCGCGGTGCGGGCCCCACGGCACTGATTCAACGAGGAGCAACACCAGTGGCGCTGTCCACCGATGAGAAGAAGTCGATCCTGGCCGAGTACGGCGTGCACGACTCGGACACCGGATCCCCCGAGGCCCAGGTCGCGCTGCTGACCAAGCGCATCGTCGGCCTCACCGAGCACCTCAAGGCTCACAAGCACGACCACCACTCGCGTCGCGGGCTCCTGCTGCTGGTCGGCCGTCGCCGCCGGCTGCTGAACTACGTGATGAAGGTGGACATCGAGCGGTACCGGTCGCTGATCCAGCGGCTCGGCCTGCGCCGATAGCGTGACCCGAGGGGGAGTGACCGGTCCGGTCGCTCCCCCTCGGTGCCAGAAGAGAAGAAACGGCGCGAGCGCGCTGGAGGATCCGTCCGCCGGTCCTCGGTAGTGGTTCCCGGGTGAGAAGACTGCGAAGTCCCGGGAGCTTCGATCGAAGACCGGCCTCATTCCTCGAGCGTCCGCGGGCGAACCGGGTCCCAGGGTGGGAGACTCGCGCCGGACGAAGCACAAAAGAGGAGATACACCCTATGACCGACTCCACCGGAGTCACCGTGCACGAGACCGAAGCCGTGATCGACAACGGCCGGTTCGGCACCCGCACCGTGCGTTTCGAGACGGGCCGCCTGGCCAAGCAGGCCGCCGGCTCCGTCGTCGCGTACCTCGACGAAGAGACCATGCTGCTCTCGGCCACCACGGCGTCGAAGCACCCGAAGGAGCACTTCGACTTCTTCCCGCTGACCGTGGACGTCGAGGAGCGCATGTACGCCGTGGGCCGCATCCCCGGCGCGTTCTTCCGCCGTGAGGGCCGCCCGTCGACCGACGCGATCCTCACCGCCCGCCTGATCGACCGCCCGCTGCGCCCGTCGTTCACCGACGGTCTCCGCAACGAGATCCAGGTCGTCATCACCGTCCAGAGCCTCAACCCGGACGACCCGTACGACGTGCTGGCCATCAACGCCGCTTCGGCGTCGACCCAGATCGCGGGCCTGCCGTTCTCCGGCCCGGTCGGCGGCGTGCGCGTCGCTCTGATCGAGGACCAGTGGGTCGCGTTCCCGACCTGGTCGCAGCTGGAGAAGGCCACCTTCAACATGGTGGTCGCGGGCCGCATCGTCGGCGACAGTGCCGATGACGTCGCGATCATGATGGTCGAGGCCGAGGGCACCGAGCACACGCTCGACCTGATCGCCGCCGGCGGCAAGGCGCCCGACGAGGCCGCCGTGGCCCAGGGCCTCGAGGCCGCCAAGCCGTTCATCCGCGTGCTGTGCGAGGCGCAGCAGCGCCTGGCCGCCGACGCCGCGAAGCCGACCGGCGACTTCCCGCTGTACCCGGCCTACCAGCCGGACATCTACGAGGCCGTCGCCGCGATCGCGACCGACGACCTGGCGAAGGCGCTGACCATCGCCGGCAAGCAGGACCGCGACGCCGCGACCGACGAGGTCAAGGCCACTGTGCTGGCGAAGCTGGGCCTGGGCGACGGCGAGGCCTTCGAGGGTCGCGACGGCGAGGTCGGCGGCGCGTTCAAGGCGCTGACCAAGAAGATCATGCGCCAGCGCGTGCTCACCGAGAAGATCCGCATGGACGGCCGCGGCCTGACCGACATCCGGTCGCTCTCGGCCGAGGTCGCCGTGATCCCGCGGGCCCACGGTTCGGCGCTGTTCGAGCGCGGCGAAACCCAGATCCTGGGCGTCACCACGCTGAACATGCTCCGCATGGAGCAGCAGATCGACTCGCTCTCCCCGGAGACGACCAAGCGCTACCTGCACCACTACAACTTCCCGCCGTTCTCCACCGGTGAGACCGGCCGCGTCGGCTCGCCGAAGCGGCGCGAGATCGGCCACGGCATGCTCGCCGAGCGCGCCCTGGTCCCGGTGCTGCCGAAGCGCGACGAGTTCCCGTACGCGATCCGCCAGGTCTCCGAGGCGCTGGGCTCCAACGGCTCGACCTCGATGGGCTCGGTCTGCGCGTCCACGATGGGCCTGTTCAACGCCGGCGTGCCGCTGAAGGCGCCGGTCGCGGGCATCGCGATGGGCCTGGTGTCCGACGAGGTCGACGGCGAGACGCGCTACGTCGCGCTGACCGACATCCTCGGCGCCGAGGACGCCCTGGGCGACATGGACTTCAAGGTCGCCGGCACCAAGGACATCATCACCGCGCTGCAGCTCGACACGAAGCTCGACGGCATCCCGTCGGAGGTCCTCGCGGCCGCGCTGAAGCAGGCGAAGGACGCACGGCTGACCATCCTGGAGGTCATCGCCGAGGCGATCGACGGCCCGGACGAGATGAGCCCGTACGCCCCGCGCGTCACCTCCGTGAAGATCCCGGTCGACAAGATCGGCGAGGTCATCGGCCCGAAGGGCAAGATGATCAACTCGATCACCGAGCAGACCGGTGCCGACATCTCCATCGAGGACGACGGCACGATCTACGTCGGTGCGGCCGACGGCCCCTCGGCCGAGTCGGCGATCGACCTGATCAACGCGATCGCCAACCCGCAGCTGCCGAAGGTCGGCGAGCGCTTCCTGGGCACCGTGGTGAAGACGGCCGCGTTCGGCGCGTTCGTCTCGCTGCTGCCGGGCAAGGACGGCCTCGTCCACATCTCGAAGCTGGGCAACGGCAAGCGGATCGCCAAGGTCGAGGACGTGGTCAACGTGGGCGACAAGCTCCGCGTCGAGATCGCCGACATCGACAACCGCGGCAAGATCAGCCTGATCGTGGTCAAGGAGGACGACGCCGCCGACGCCAAGCCGGCCGAGGGCGCCGAGGGTGCCGACGCCGAGAAGTCCGACGCCAAGTAAGTCCTTCATATCTGAAAAAGAAGTCCCGTCGAAGGCCTCCTCGCGGAAGACGCGCGAGGAGGCCTTCGCGGCATCGTGAGTAAGGAACCCATGGCACGGCAGGTTTCCGGGCACGAGCAGCCCGTCGGCAGCACCCGCACGCTCGAGTCCACTCCGGACGGTGCGATCGTCAGGCGCAGCGTGCTCCCCGGCGGCCTGCGGGTGATCACCGAGTACGTCCCGGCGTCGCGCTCGGCGACGGTGGGGCTGTGGGTGGGCGTCGGTTCGCGCGACGAGCCGCTGGCCGTCGCCGGCGCCGCGCACTACCTGGAACACCTGCTGTTCAAGGGAACCGCCAACCGGGACGCCACGCAGATCGCCGAGGAGATCGACGCCGTCGGCGGCGAGTTCAACGCGTTCACGGCCAAGGAGCACACCTGCTACTACGCGCAGGTGCTCGATGCCGACCTGCCGCTGGCCATGGACCTGGTGACCGACGTGGTGTTCGAGGCGCTGTGCACCGACCGCGACATGGACACCGAACGCAGCGTGGTGCTCGAAGAGATCGCGATGCGCGACGACGACCCCGAGGACCTGCTGCACGAGACGTTCGTGGGCGCGATCCTCGGCGAGCACCCGCTCGGCCGGCCGGTGCTGGGCACCGAGAAGTCGATCACGGAGATGTCGCCCACGGCGTTGCGCGGCTTCTACAAGCGCCGCTACACGATGCCGCGGATGGTGCTCGCGGTCGCCGGGAACGTCGAGCACAACCAGGTGCTTCGCCTGGTGCGCAAGGCTTTGGGCGATCGGCTCAACGGCGCGGGCGTCCCGGTGCCGCCGCGCGCCGGCCGCGCGCGCATCCAGACCGTGCCGAAGCTGGCGCTGCACACCGACGACACCGAGCAGGCGCACGTGATGCTCGGGCTGCGCTCGCTGCCGCGGCACGACGAGCGCCGTTTCGCGTTGTCGGTGCTCAACGCGGCGCTGGGCGGCGGCATGAGCTCGCGGCTGTTCCAGGAGATCCGGGAGCGGCGCGGGCTCGCGTACCAGGTGTACTCGTCGGTGGCGAGCTACGCCGACACCGGGCACATGGCTGTGTACGCCGGCTGCCAGCCGGAGCGGCTCGGGCAGGTCGCGGGCGTGATCCGCGAGGTGCTCGACGGCGTCGCCGCCGACGGGCTGACCGACGCCGAGGTGGCGCGCGCCAAGGGGCAGCTGCGCGGCGGCCTGGTGCTGGGACTGGAGGACACGTCGTCGCGCATGTCGCGCATCGGCAAGAACGAGCTGAACTACGGCCGTTACCTGGGTGTCGACGACACCGTGGCCCGCGTGGACGCGGTGACGACCGAAGAGGTGTGTGCGCTGGCTCGCACTCTGCTGCGCCGCCCCGGTGGGGTGTCGGCGGCGGCGGTCGTGGGGCCGTACGCTCACGCCGACGACCTGCCGGACGATCTGCACGAGGTGATCGCGTCATGACCGACTCCCCGATCCGCGTCGGCGTGCTGGGCGCGCGCGGCCGCATGGGTGCGACGGTGGTGAACGCCGTCGAGGGCGCCGCCGACCTGAAGCTGGTGGCCGCGCTCGACGCGGGAGACGACTTCGCCCCGCTGGGCGAGGCCCAGGTGGTGGTGGACTTCACCCACCCCGACGCCGTGATGGACAACCTGCGGTACCTGATCGAGCACGACTTGCACGCCGTGGTCGGCACGACCGGGTTCAGCGAGGAGCGGCTGGACCAGGTGCGTTCGCTGCTGGCCGGGAAGCCTTCGCTGGGCGTGCTGGTCGCGCCGAACTTCGCGCTCGGTGCGGTGCTGGCGATGCGCTTCGCGGCGCAGGCGGCGCGGTTCTACGCGTCGGCCGAGATCATCGAGCTGCACCACAACCGCAAGGCCGACGCCCCGTCGGGCACCGCGTCGCACACCGCGCGCATGATCGGCGAGGCGCGCGCGGCGGCCGGCCTGGAGCCGGGTCCGGACGCCACGACGTCCGAACTGGACGGTGCCCGCGGCGCCCGCGTCGCCGAGGTCCCCGTGCACTCCGTGCGGCTGCCGGGTTTGGTGGCGCACGAGGAGATCCTGTTCGGTGGTGAGGGGGAGACCCTGACCATCCGGCACGACTCGCTGGACCGCACGTCGTTCATGCCGGGCGTGCTGCTGGGCGTGCGTTCGGTGGTGTCGCGCCCCGGCCTCACGGTCGGCCTGGAGAACGTGCTCGACCTGTGAGGGCCCGCAACGTCGCGCTGCTGCTGACCGCGGCGCTGGTCGTGTACCTGGTCCTGCTGGCGGACCGGGCGGTGGCGCTGTTCGCCACCGGTACGCCCGCGGGCATCGCGCTCGGCGTGGGCGTGTTCGTGCTGCCGCTGCTGGGTGTGTGGATCGTGGTCGCCACCTGGCGGTCCGGCCTGCAGATCCAGCGCCTCTCGCGCCGCCTCGACGCCGAAGGCGCGCTGCCCGACGTGTCCGACCTCCCGCGCCGCCCGTCCGGCCGCGTCGACCGCACCGCCGCCGACGCCTGGTTCGACGCCCGCCGCGAGGAAGTCCAGGCCAACTCCGAGGACTGGCGCGCCTGGTACCGCCTCGCCTACGCCTACGACATCGCGGGCGACCGCCGCCGAGCCCGGGCGACGATGCGCAAGGCCGTGGAACTGGAAGCCGCGGACCGCTGAAAAACAGGGGCCGCCGCGGAACAGGGGTTGCCGTTCCGCGGCGTCCGTGCGGGTCGGCGATCCAGCGACGACCCGGCTCAGTGCATCCAGCCCGCGAGCAGCGCCGGTGACGCGGCCAGCAGGCTGAACCGCACCCAGCGGCCCGCGAGCCCCGCGGCCAGGAACGTGACCAGCCGCATCCGCACCATGCCGGCGAGCACGCTCGTCGCCATGAAGGGCGGGAGGCCGATGAGCGAGCTGACGCCGTAGGTGCCCGCCATCCAGTGCGGGTGACGCTGGCAGCGTTCGCGCAGGGCTTCGATCTTGGAGCGCAGCACCTTGGTGCGCCGGTGCCAGCGGTCCCGGCGGGCGCTGGGCACGCGTTCGCGGTGGAGGCGGTCGTGCAGGAAGCGCGGGAGGCGGATGGAGCCGCGCGCGGCGAGGTAGTACAGCAGCTTGCCGGCGATCTGGCCGACCGCGACGGCCGCACCGAGCCACAGCCAGTGCACGTCGTGCTGGCTGGCGCAGAGGCCGACGACGAACAGCTCCGCGTTCACGACCGGCACGATCGCCGAGCCGAACGCGACGCCGAGCGTCACGAGCAACCAGCCCATCGTGCCTCCCCCTGAAGTGAACCCCCCGAAGTGATCCTCGTCATTCGAGGCTAGCAGTCGTCACGAAAAGGTCACGGGGGCTAACCCCCCTATTCCGGCGGGTGCTGACCCCAGAAGATCACCTGGACGTTCGGTTCAGGACACCTGCGCCTGCCACCATTCGGGCGTGACCGACGTGCCCTTCGCCGATCGCTTCGCCGGGTTCTGCGCGGCCGTCGTCCGAGTCCTGCCCTTCGGGCTGTCGCGCCTCGTCGCGCCGAGCTTCCTCGGGTTCGTGATCATCAACGGCTTCACGTTCGGCGTCGACCTCGGGCTGCTGACGGTGTTCCACAGCAGCTTCGGCTGGCCCGTGTGGCTGGCGATCAGCGCGTCCTACGTGCTCGCGTTCGGGCTCAGCTTCGTGCTCAACCGCGCGCTGAACTTCCGCTCGCACGCGCCCGTCGGGCGGCAGGCGGTGCTGTACGTGGTGGCGATCGGGGTGAACTACGCGGCGTTCCTGCTGGGCGTGGGCGCCGGGCTCGCCGCGCTGGGCATGGAGTACCACCTGTCGCGGCTGATCGCGGGAGCGTGCGAGGGCGTGTTCATGTACTCGGTGATGCGCTGGGTCGTCTTCGCGAAGCGCGAAGAGCCCGCCGTCAGTGCGTGAGCTCCAGCTGCAACGTGCCGGTGAGGCGCACTTCGCGCAGCGTGCCGCGGCCCGTGTCGAGGGTGCGGACGGTCCCGTCGGGCGCCCAGCCCGCGCGGCGGTAGAAGCCGAGCGTCGGGTGGTCCGACTGCGCGACCCACGTGACGCCGCGGTCGAGCCCGTCCCGGCGCAGGTCGGCGGCGGCCGTGCCGAGCAGGCGGCCCGCGTGCCCGCGGCGGCCCCAGCGCGGCTCGACGACGAGCGTCGCGATCAGCGCGGTGGTGGCGGCGTCGGGCGGGGCGGCGCCGTCGGCCGTGGCGATCTCGTCGGCGGGCGCGGGGCCGGCCACGCAGTAGCCGACGGTGAACTCGCCTTCCACCGCGAGGTACACGCGCGTGCCGGGGAACTCGATGGTCTCGGCCCACGTGCCTTCGAGGTCGGCGGCGTCCAGCGCGTCGATGGCCTCGGCGCCCAGCAGGTCGGTGTAGGCCGCCCGCCAGGTGAGGCGCTGGATGCGGGCGATCTCGGCGGCGTCGGACAGGCTCGCGGGACGGACTTCGGCGGCACTCACGCGGGGCAATCTACCGCCCGCGGTCGCGGAAACTGTCGGGGGCGGCTGGCACGATGGACCGACCATGCAGACGATCAGCCTTCAAGCGGCCCGCCGCACCGCGCTGGCCGCCCAGGGGTTCGCCGACGCGCGCCCCGCCGCGCCGCCCACCCGCCGGCACCTGGCCAAGGTGCTTTCGCGCGTCCAGCTGCTGCAGCTGGACTCCGTGAACGTCGCCGTGCGCGCCCACTACATGCCCGTGTTCTCGCGCCTGGGCGCCTACGACCAGGCGCTCCTCGACGACGCCGCCTGGGCCGACAGCGCGCGCAGACCGCGGATGCTCGTCGAGTCGTGGGCCCACGAGGCGAGCCTGCTGCCGATCGAAGACTGGCCGCTCCTGCGCTCCGGTGCCAAACGCGACGGCTGGTGGCGCAACTACACGCGCGTGGTCGAAACCGTGCCCGGCCTGATCGACGACGTGCTCGCGATCGTCAAGGAACACGGCCCCATCGGCGCGGGCGCCATCGAGAAGGCGCTCGAAGCGGAAGTCGCCGGCCGCGGTCCGGGCGCGTGGTGGGAACGCTCGGTGGTCAAAAAGGCGTGCGAGTACCTGTTCGGCCTCGGCCGCCTGTCCACGGGCACGCGCCGGTCGTTCGAGCGGCTCTACGACCTGACCGAACGCGTGGTGCCGCCCGCGATCCTGTCCCGGCAGATGTCGGCCGAGGAGGGTGCCCGCGGCCTGATCGACCGCTCCGCCCGCGCGCTGGGCGTCGCCACCGAGACCGACCTGCGCGACTACTACCGGCTGGGCCCGGACGTCGCGCGCCAGGCCGTCGCCGAGCTGGTCGAGGAGGGCACCCTGGAACCCGTCCAGGTCCGCGACTGGCGCGGCATCGCCTACCGGCACACGGCCGCCCGCACGCCCCGCGCGATCACCGGCCGGGCCCTGCTGTGCCCGTTCGACCCGCTCATCTGGGAACGCGCCCGCACCGAGCGGCTCTTCGGCTTCCGCTACCGCATCGAGATCTACGTGCCGGAACCCAAGCGGCTCTACGGCTACTACGTCTTCCCGTTCCTGCTCGACGGCTCCCTGGCCGCCCGCGTGGACCTCAAGTCCGACCGCGCCGCCGGCGTGCTGCGCGTCCAGGGCTCGTTCGCCGAGGAGGGCGCCGACGTCCCGCGCGTCGCCGCCGAGCTCGCGGGGGAGCTGGCGCACATGGCGGCGTGGCTCGGCCTGGACGGCGTCGCGGTGGGACCCCGCGGCGACCTGGCGGAGGCCCTGTCACGCGCCGTGCGCTGACCGGCGCCTGAACACGTTGCGGGGCAAGGGCTTTCGCTGGAGGTGGCCGTCGAGAAGCGGCGGGCCGGAACGGGTAACCGGAGCGGGGGAGCGGTTCACCTGGCGGCAGGCGGGGCGCCTTGGCGGGTGCGGTTGTCCAGTGTGTTGCGGTGAGCTGGGCCCGAACGCGTTGCGGGGCAAGGACTTCGCATCGGAGTGGGGTGTGCTGCGGCGGCACGGTCGCGTTGTTTGCGCGTGCCGTGCGCTGAGCCGGCCCTGACTGCGTTGCCGGGCTGCGCTCGCGCCGGAGACGGCGGCCTGCGAGACGCGGCAGGCCGGGCCGGATGTCCGGAACGGAGGAAGCCGCACCCGTGACCAACGGGCCGGTGCCGGCGGCGCAATGCCTGGCGGTGCCGCTGCCGCGAGCCGAGCCGGAATGCCCTGCGGGACAAGGACTTGGCGCCAAGACTCTGCGGATACGAAGCGGCGGGCCGGACCGGATGCCTCGGTCCGGCCCGCCGCCTCCCCCTTAGCCGGCCGCGCGGGTCACCACCGCGTTGCCGGTGCCGGTGCGGGCGCGGACGCGCAGGGTGGCGCCCGCTTCGGGCGGCACGTCGGAGACGTCCAGCTCGCTGTGGACGCGGCCCGCGGACGAGGCGAGCTCGACTTCGGCCGCGATGCCGCGGCGGATGCCCACGCGGACTTCGCCGGAGCCGGTGATCAGGTCGACCGTGCCGGAGGCCGCTTCGGCGACGGACAGGTCGCCGCTGCCGGTGCGGGCCATGACTTCGCCCGTGACGGAGCCGAGCCAGACGTTGCCGGTGCCCGTGGCCAGCGTGGCGGAGCCGGAGACGGACGCCGCCTCCACCGAGCCGCTGCCGGTGCGCAGCTGGAGGCCGGCGGGCGTCGGGCCGAGCTTCACGCGGCCGGTGCCGGTGCGCACGATGGCGGCGCCGTCGGCCTGTTCGAGCGTGACCTCGCCGGAGCCGGTCAGGATGTCGGCGCGCCCGGCGGTGCCGGTGACCGTGACGTCGGCGGCGCCGGCGCGGACCTCCACGTGGGAGCCCTTCGGCGCGTGCACGGTGACCGACACCGGCACGTTCCGCAGCTGCCACGCCTTCGCCGCCCGCACCACGAGCCGGTTGCCGGTCTTCTCGATCCGCGCCTGGCGCACCGCATCGGCCGGCGAAGCGTCCGCGGTCACGCCCAGCTGGTCACCGAAGCGCTCGCCGACCCACGACAGCAGGTTGTTCACCCCGCTGACCCACGGCGGCTGCTCGCCCGCGTCGTGCCGCAGCTCGACCCGGGCGCCGGACTCGCGATCCAGCACCAGTTCCACGCGGCCGATCGTCACGCCGACGTCGAGCTCCAGCGGGCCATCGGCCTCGAACTCCTGCGCACGCACCAGCGGATCGTCCGAAGTGGACGAACCGAGATCAGCCGAAGCGACCGCCTCCTCCGCCGCACCCGCGACGGCTTCCTCGGCGGCTTCCTGGGCGGCTTCCTGGGCGGCTTTGTCCCAATCGGACTTGTCTTCACTCATCGTCGCTTCCCCCTTCTAGCTCTGGACCCAGCCGTGCAGCTTGGTCTCGGAGCGGCCGCCCTGGTGGTGCCGCTGCTGGTGGTGCTGCGCCTGGCCGAGTGCCCCCTGCACGGCCTGGGCGACGAACGTGTTGAGCGAGACCCCTTGCGCGGCCGCCGCCTGCTCGGCCTGGCTCTTGATCTGCTCCACGAGCCGCAGCGTGATGCGCGAGATGTCCCCGCCGTCGATCGGTGGGGGCGGCGTGCGCGGCTGGTCCGTCCGCGCCGGCTCGCCGGGCTCGGCCGCACCGGTCACGACCACGCGCACGTCGCGGCCGTCGAGCCGGACGTCCACGACCTGGCCCGGCAGGGCGGCGGTCACCTCGGCGGCGAGGTCGGCCAGTGCGTTCATCAACGTCAGCCGGGCCGCGGGTTCGAGTGCGGACGAAAGGAGTGCGGCCGTGCGCCGGGTCTGCTCGTCCCCGGCGGAGGCCGTGTTCGCGAGGTCTTCGCGAAGGTTCGCGATGTACGGCGTCAGGTCCATGACACCACTATGACGTCACCGGTGACGTCAGTCAAGGAAGCGGTGACATCAAGTGGTGTCACGCCGGTGTCGAACACACAAGCGGTTAGAGTGCGGGCCGGGAGCCGCAAGCGGGAGAGGGAGTGCTGACGTGGTCGAGACCGTGTCGCCCAGAGTGCAGCTGGTCGCGAAAACGGAGTTCTTCCCGCCGGAGGACGTGCCGTGGACGACGGACGCCGACGGGGGACAGGCTCTGGCCGAGTTCGCCGGCCGCGCCTGCTACCAGTCGTGGAAGAAGCCGAACCCGAAGACGGCCACCAACGCTGGGTACCTCGACCACATCATCGAGGTCGGTCACCTTTCCGTGCTGGAGCACGGTTCCGTGAGCTTCTACATCACCGGCATCTCGCGCTCGCTCACCCACGAGCTGATCCGCCACCGCCACTTCTCCTACTCGCAGCTCTCGCAGCGCTACGTCCCCGAGCGCGACGCCGCGTTCGTCGAACCCGACGTGATCGCGAACGACCCCGATCTGCACGAGAAGTTCCTCAAGGCCGCGCAGGCCAGCGCCGACGCCTACGACGAGCTGCTCGCCGGGCTCGAGGAGAGGTTCGCCGACGCCCCGAACGCCACCCTGCGCCGCAAGCAGGCCCGCCAGGCCGCTCGCTCCGTGCTGCCGAACGCCACGGAGACTCGCATCGTCGTCACCGGCAACTACCGCGCCTGGCGCCACTTCGTGGCCATGCGCGCCACCGAGCACGCCGACGTCGAGATCCGCGCGCTGGCCATCGAATGCCTGCGGGAGCTGCAGAAGGCCGCGGGCAACGTGTTCGCCGACTTCACCATGTCGACCCTGCCCGACGGCACCGAGGTCGCGTCCAGCCCGAAGGTGCTCGAAGGCTGATGAAACGACTCGCGATCGACGTCCGCCCGGGCGACTACTCGGTGGTGCGCCTGCCCGCCGACGCACCGGTGCCCGCAGACCTGCTCGACCCGGCCGGGCCCGCGCTCGTGTCCGTGACCCGCACGCCGGAGGAGCTTTCGGTGATCTGCCCGACGGGCCGCGAGCCCTCGGGTGGTGTCGTCGAGCACGGCTGGCGCCTGATGAGCGTGCGCGGCCCGCTGGAGTTCACGCTCACCGGCGTGATCTCGGCGCTCGCGTCCGAGCTCGCCGCCGCCGGCGTCGCGCTGTTCTCACTGTCCACTTTCGACACCGACCACATCCTCGTGCGCGCCGCCGAGCTCGACCGCGCGGTGAAGGCGTTCCGCGACGCCGGCCACGAGGTCGGCCTGCCCGCCTGAAACCGGTCGCGACGGCCCTCCGCCCGCGAGGACGGAGGGCCGTCGTCGTCCGGTACGGCCAACCGGCTGGTGGTAGAGCCCACCCTTGCCCTGCAAAGTTCGGCATGCCTAAACTTCGAGTTGGGACACCCGACAGACGGAGGGCGACGTGATGGCGGTGGCGGAAGCGGTCCGGCCCCGGCGGCTCGCCCGCCTGCGCGCGGGCTCGGCCCTGCTCGGTCCGGCGTTCGTCGCCGCCGTGGCATACGTGGACCCGGGCAACGTCGCGTCGAACATCAGCGCCGGTGCGCGGTTCGGGTACCTGCTGGTGTGGGTGATCGTCGCGGCGAACCTGATGGCCGTGCTGGTGCAGTACCTGTCGGCGAAGCTCGGCCTGGTCACGGGCCGGTCGCTGCCCGAGGCGCTGCGCGAACGGCTGCCCCGCTCGGCGCGGCTGGCGTACTGGGCGCAGGCCGAGGTCGTCGCCGTGGCCACCGACCTCGCGGAGGTCGTCGGCGGCGCCATCGCGCTGAACCTGCTGTTCGACCTTCCGCTCGTGGTCGGCGGCCTGATCACCGGCCTGGTGTCCCTGACGTTGCTCGCGGTGCAGGACCGCGGTGGCCAGCGGACGTTCGAACGCGTGGTGACGGGCCTGCTCGCCGTGATCGCCATCGGCTTCCTGGCGAGCCTGTTCGTGGAGCCGCCCTCGGCGTCGGGGATCGCCAGCGGGCTCGTGCCGCGCTTCGACGGCGCCGACAGCGTGCTGATCGCCGCCGCCATGCTCGGCGCCACCGTGATGCCCCACGCGGTCTACCTGCACTCCGGTCTCGTCCGCGACCGCCACGGCACGCCCGCGCCCGAGAAGCGGCGACGCCTGCTTCGCGCGACCCGCTACGACGTCGGCTTCGCGATGCTGCTCGCCGGCGCGGTCAACCTCGGCATGCTGCTGCTCGCCGCCACCAACCTGCAGGGCCTGCCCGGCGTCGACTCGATCGAAGGCGCGCACGGCGCCGTCGCCACCGCGCTCGGCCCGACCGTCGCGCTGCTGTTCGCGATCGGGCTGCTGGCCTCGGGTCTCGCGTCCACGTCGGTGGGCGCCTACGCGGGCGCCATGATCATGCAAGGCTTGCTGCGCAAGAAGTTCCCGATCCTCGTGCGCCGGCTCGTCACGCTCACGCCGGCGATCGTGGTGCTCGCGCTGGGCGCCGACCCGAGCGCCGCGCTGGTGGTGTCGCAGGTGGTGCTGTCGTTCGGCATCCCGTTCGCGCTCGTGCCGCTGATCCGGCTCACGTCCGACGCGGAGCTCATGGGCACCGACGTGAACCGGCGGATCACCACCGTGCTGGCGTGGTGCGTCGCGGCCGTGATCATCACGCTCAACATCGCGCTGATCTACCTCACCGTCACGGGCTGAGCCCCGCAGGGAAACCCGAAGGAACCGGCCTGGGCCCCGCGCGGTCCGACTAGCATTCGCGCGACCCCGAACGAGGAGCCCGGCCCCGTGACCGACGAACAGACGCGCCCGTACGACCCGACCCGCCCGGCGCCCGGGCCGCGGCTCGTCGCCGGCCGCTACCTGCTGCTGGGCGAGCTCGGCCGCGGCGGCATGGGCGTGGTGTGGCGCGCGCAGGACCAGGTGATCGGCCGCCAGGTGGCCATCAAGGAGCTGCGGCTGCCGGACACCGAAGGCCAAGCGGTGTTCTCCGAACGCGTGCTGCGCGAGGTCCGCACCGGCGGGCGGCTCAACGACCCCGCCGTGGTCACGGTCTACGACATCATCACGGACAACGGCACCACGTTCATCGTGATGGAGCTCGTCGAGGCCCCGACGCTGGCCGACCTCGTGCGCCGCCAGGGCCCGATGCCGGCCGCGCACGTCGCGGTGATCGGCGACCGCGTGCTCGCCGCGCTGCAGGCCGCGCACGCCGCCGGGATCGTGCACCGCGACGTGAAGCCCGCCAACATCATGGTCGCGCCCGACGGCCGCGTGAAGCTCACCGACTTCGGCATCGCGCACGCCGTCGACGACCCGCGCCTGACCACGAGCGGCGTGATCGTGGGCTCGCCCGCGTTCATGGCGCCCGAACGCGTCGAGGGCCGCGAGGCCATGCCCGAGTCCGACCTGTGGTCGCTCGGCGCGACGTTGTTCTTCGCCGTGGAGGGCATCGTCGCGTTCGAACGCCCGACCACGGCCGCGACGCTGCACGCGATCATGACCGAGGTCCCCTACCTCACCCGCGGCCAGGGCCCGCTCGCCGCGGCGATCCTGGGGCTGCTCGTGGCCAAGCCGGAGGCCCGGCTCACGGCCCCGCAAGCCCGCAACCTCCTCGCCACCGCGGCCGGCCAGCCGCCCACGCCGCCGTCGGGCAGCACCGCCCCCGTGCTCACCACCGCCCCGGCGGCCGTCGCCGCCGCGCCGAAGCGCTCCCGCCGCGGCTGGTGGCTCGCCGGCGCCGCCGTGCTCACCGTCGCCGCGCTGGCCGGTGGTTTCTTCCTCGGCAAACCCGTGTGGACACCGAAGACCGACCCGCAGCTGCGGCCCACCGTCACCTTCGGCCCCGACGGCTTCCTCAAGGCGGAGATCGGCACCTACTACCGCTGCTACAACGCGGCGGTTCAGCAGGGCGTGGTGATCAGCGACGACAACAGCACGACCTGCGACAAGCCCCACACCCTCGAGGTCTACGACATCGGCTCGGTGCTGCCCGTCGAGAGCTACGCCGACGACGAGGCGAAGGTCGCCGCCTACCCGGGCCTCGAGTCCGTCAGCCGGCTCGCCGAAGCGCGCTGCGCGGCGTCGTTCCACTCGTCCGCGGTGCCCGAGCAGCAGCGCGCGGGGCTCACCTATCAGGCGATCGTGCCCACGCAGCACGAGTGGGAGCTGGTGCCCACCGAGGACCACCGGGACTACAACCGCGACTTCTACTGCGTGCTCGCGAAGCCCGGCAACGCCCAGATCCCGGCGCAGATCACCACTAAGATCAAGTGACCGGGGCGAGAAGTTCCGCCCCGGGCCCGCTCACCCGGGAAAATCTCCGATCTTCACCAGGTCGGGCCCGGGTTCACCCGTTCGACGAGGTACCGTCAACACCATGTCCACTGCACCGTCCACCCCACCCACTGCCGCGCCCGGACGCCCGTTCGGCCGCGTGCTCACCGCGATGGCCACGCCGTTCGACCGCGATGGCGCGCTGGACCTGAAGCGGGCCCAGGAGCTCGCCGAGCACCTCGTGGAGCTGGGCAACGACGGACTGGTCGTGAACGGCACCACCGGCGAGAGCCCGACCACGAGCGACGAGGAGAAGACGGCGCTGATCCGCGCCGTCGTCGAGGCCGTCGGCGACCGGGCGACCGTGGTGGCGGGTGCCGGCACCAACAACACCGCCCACAGCGTCGAGCAGGCCCGCGCCGCCGCCGAGGCGGGTGCCCACGGCCTGCTCGTGGTCACGCCGTACTACTCGCGGCCCAGCCAGGCCGGCCTGTTCGCGCACTTCACCACGGTCGCGGACGCCACCGAGCTGCCCGTGCTGCTCTACGACATCCCGCCGCGCTCGATCGTGCCCATCGAGGTCGACACGCTGCTGCGGCTGGCCGAGCACCCGCGCATCGCCGCGGTGAAGGACGCCAAGGGCGACCTCATCGCCGGCTCCGAGGTGATCGCCAACACGCACCTGGCCTACTACTCGGGCGACGACGGCCTGAACCTGCCGTGGATCGCGGTCGGCGGTGTCGGCGTGGTCAGCGTCATCGGCCACGTGGTGGCCGGGCGGATCCGCGCGATGATCGACGCGTACGAGAACGGCGACACCTCCACCGCCCGCACCAACCACCGCGCCATGCTGCCGGTGATGCGCGCGATGTCGCGCGTCGGCGGGGTCGCGTTCGCCAAGGCGTCGCTGCGGCTGCGCGGGTTCGACATCGGCGACCCGCGGCTGCCCGTCGTGCCCGCCACGGAGGAGCAAAGTGCCCTGATCGCCGCCGATCTCGCCCAGGGCGGCGTGCCGCTGGGCGACAGCGCGGCCCAGGACTGGCATGGTGCACGGGTGGCACAAGCGGATTCCCAGGCGGCCTACGTCGCCCCCACCTCACACACCAGCGTTGGGACCTTGCCCCGGTGAGCTCACTTCCCCCCGGACCCGGACCCACGAACCTCCCGCCCGCCCTTCCCGAAGGCGCCCTGCGCGTCGTCGCGCTGGGCGGCATCGGCGAGGTCGGACGCAACATGACCGTCTTCGAGTACGACGGCAGGCTCTTGATCGTCGACTGCGGCGTCCTCTTCCCCGAGGACGACCAGCCGGGCGTCGACCTGATCCTGCCCGACTTCCGCGCGATCGAGGAGCGGCTCGACGACGTCGACGGCCTCGTGCTCACCCACGGGCACGAGGACCACATCGGCGCCGTCCCGTTCCTCTTGCGGCTGCGGCCCGACCTGCCGATCTACGGCTCGCGCTTCACCAACGCGCTGCTCGCGGCCAAGGCCAAGGAGCACCGCCAGCGGCCGAACCTCATCGAGGTGCGCGAAGGCGAGCGGCGCAAGGTCGGCGCGTTCGACCTCGAGTTCTTCGCCGTGAACCACTCGATCCCGGACGCGCTCGCGGTCGCCATCCGCACGCCCGCCGGGGTCGTGCTGCACACCGGCGACATCAAGCTCGACCAGCTGCCGCTCGACGGGCGCCTCACCGACCTCGCGGGCTTCTCGCGCCTGGGCGACGAGGGCGTGGACCTGTTCTGCGTCGACTCGACCAACGCCGAGGTGCCCGGGTTCGTCATGCCCGAGCGCGACATCGGCCCGGTGCTCGACGACGTGATCCGCCGGGTCGACCAGCGCGTGATCGTCGCGTGCTTCGCGAGCCACGTGCACCGCGTGCAGCAGGTGCTCGACGCCGCCGTGCGGCACGGCCGCCGGGTCGCGTTCGTGGGCCGCTCGATGGTCCGCAACATGGGCATCGCCGCCGAGCTGAAGCTGCTCGAGGTGCCGGACGGCCTGCTCGTGGACCTCGACCAGGCGAGCACGCTGCCCGAGAGCAAGGTCCTGTTCGTCTCGACCGGTTCACAGGGCGAGCCGCTCTCGGCGCTCTCGCGCATGGCGCGCGGCGAGCACCGGCAGATCTCGATCCGCGCGGGCGACACCGTCGTGCTCGCCAGCTCGATGATCCCGGGCAACGAGACCGCCGTGTTCGGCGTGGTCAACGGCCTCACGCGGCTCGGCGCCAACGTCGTGCACCAGGGCAACGCGAAGGTCCACGTGTCCGGCCACGCGTCGGCCGGCGAGCTGCTCTACCTGTACAACGCCGTCCGCCCGAGCAACGTGATGCCGGTGCACGGCGAGTGGAAGCACCTGCGCGCCAACGGCGAGCTGGCCATCCGCACGGGCGTGTCGCCGGAGAACGTGGTGATCGCCGAGGACGGTGTGGTCGTGGACCTCGTCGACGGCAAGGCTTCGCGGACCGGCCGCGTCGAGGTGGGCCACGTGTACGTGGACGGCCTTTCGGTGGGCGACGTCGGCGAGTCGACGCTGTCCGACCGGCTGGTGCTGGGCGAGGGCGGCTTCATCTCGATCAGCGTCGCGGTCGACTCCAGCACGGGCCGCGCGGTCAGCAGCCCGACGGTCTCGGGGCGCGGGTTCTCCGACGACCCGAAGGCGCTCGACAGCGTGGTGCCGCTCGTGGAGATGGAGCTGGCGCGCACGGAGGCCGAGGGCATCACCGACACCCACCGCATCGCGCAGGCGGTGCGCCGGGTCGTCGGCCGCTGGGTCGCCGACACCTACCGGCGCCGGCCGATGATCGTGCCGACGGTCATCCCGGTCTGAGTTCTTCGCGTCGCCGGCCGCCGCCGCTCTCCCTTGGCCGGGGGAGCGGCGGCGGCTTTTTTTCAGCGCGGCCGGCCGGTTTTTTCAGCGGGTGATGGCGGCGATCAGCAGTGCGAAGGCGACGACGGCGCCCTGGCGGGCGAGTGCGTTGCGGGCCCGGCGCTGCTCGGACTTGGTCGGTGTGGTCACGGCTGCCCCCGTTTCTCGTGGTCGGTCCATGGTCGCTCGTGCGGCGGCCCGGCACATCCCGCGTGAGGCGGGTCCTGGCTCCCCTCAGGTACGAGTCCCGCTTTACGCCGTTCGTCCTACGGCGGCGGGCCGCGGCGGCGTTAACCTGCGTTGAGCAGGAGGGACGCGCCGATGGGGCGTCATTCGAGCGTGCGGGCACGAAGCCGGCTGCTGGCGCCGCTGGCTGTTTCCGTGCTGCTCGTGCTCGGTGGCTCGGTGTGGGCCGCGGCCACGCTGGAGAGCCGGTGCGCGAAGGGGCACGTGCTGGTGTCGGCGTCGCCCGATGTCGCCCCGGTGCTTTCCCAAGTGGCGCAAGGACTTTCGGCGTCTTGCCGGTCGTACGAGATCCGCCCGCGCGACACCGCGCAGGCCGTGGCCGAGTTCGGCGCGCCCGGCGGGGAGCGCGCGCAGGTCTGGGTGCCGGACTCGACGATCGCGTTGCAGCGGGCGCGGCAGCTCGGCGCGACGGACGTGCCGGAGTCGGGGCCGTCGGTGGCGAGCTCCCCGGTCGTGCTGGCCGTGGCGGAAGGCACCGCGCGCGGGCTCGGCTGGCCGGAGCGCACGCTGACCTGGACCGACGTCGTCGGCGCGCCGGGCGCCGTGCTCACCACGCCGGACCCGGCCCGCGACCCGGTGGGCACCTCGGCGCTGGTCGGGCTGCGCGACGTGGTGGGTTCGGCGCCGGACCCGGCGGGGGCGTTCGCGGCGGTGCTGCGGCGGTTCGCCGTCGGCGGCGGGGGAGGGACGGCGTATCCGGCTTCGGAGAGCTCCGTGGTGCAGCACAACGCCGCTTCGGGGGCTTCGCCGCTGGTGGCGGTGTATTCGGCCGGTGCGCCCGCGCTGGACTACCCGTTCGCGCGGCTGAGCGGCGCCGGGGCCGAGCAGAGCGCGGCCATCGACGTATTGCAGCAGGCGGTGCTGGGCAGTGCGGGCACGGCGGCCCTCGCCCGGGCCGGCCTCCGCGTCCCCGGGCAGGCCCTGGCCGGGCACGCGGACGACCCGCACGTACAGGCGGCCGGGCAGCGCAGCGCGCCCGTGCCGTCGGGTGCCGATCTCAAGGTGCTGCTGACCCAGTGGGCGGGCGTGAACCTCGACGCGCGGGTGGAGGTGCTGCTGGACGTCTCGGGTTCGATGGAGGCGCGCGTGCAGGGCACGAACTTGAACCGCATGCAGGTGACAGTGGCCGCCGCCGAGCAGGCGCTGCACCTGTTCCGGCCTTCCACGCAGCTGCGGATCTGGGAGTTCGCCACGAGACTCGACGGGGCCAAGGACTACCGAGAGGTGCTGCCGCTCGCGCCGGTCGCCCAGCACCTCACGCCGGACGACCTCGCGAAGCTCACCGCGGTGCGCGCCGTCCCGAAGGCGGGAACCGGCCTGTACGACACCGTGCTCGACCTGTACGGGGTTGCTCGCCGCGACTGGCAGCCCGGCGTGCTCAACGTCGTGATCGTGATGACCGACGGCCGCAACGAGGACACGTCCGGCATCTCCCGTGAGGCGTTCCTGGCCGGCCTCACCCGCCTCGCCGACCCGGCGCACCCCCTGCCGGTGATCGCGATCGGCATCGGCGCGGACGCCGACGAGAGCGAACTGTCCGCCATCACCGCGATCACCGGCGGCGGTGCGTACGTGACGCGTGACCCGACGAAGATCGGCGACGTGTTCTACGGGGCGCTGGCCCAGCTCGTGGCGCGCTAGCGGTATTCGGCTAGGCCGGTTCTTTCGGCGGGCGCAGCCCGTCGACCACGACTGTGACGACCGTCGTTGCCCGCGGCTCCCACTCCGCCTCGGGGATCCGCGACAGCGCGCCCAGAAGCAGGATTACGTCGGCGGCATCGACCCCGTCGCGCACCTGACCGGCGGCCTGCCCGCGCTCCAGCAGCGTGCCGAGCGCTTCGTCGAGCCGGTGGTGCTGGCCGGAGTACAGGTCGTGCCACGCCGAGGCCTCGATCGCCGCCATGACGCCGCGTTTGACCCGCGCGTACTCGACCAGCCGGTGCAGCCAGTGGGTCAGAGCCAGCAGCGGCGGGTGCTCGGCCAGCAGCGGCGGCACGGCGTCGACGAGCTGGGTCAGCTCGTGGCGGTACACCTCGGCCAGCAGGTGCTCGCGGGTGGGGAAGTGCCGGTAGAGCGTGCCCTGGCCGACGCCCGCGGCTTTCGCGACCCCGTGGAGCTTGAGGTCGTCGATCGCCCCGTTGGACCTGCTCAGCTCGGCCCGCGCCGCCTCGACGATGCGGTCCCGGTTGGCCACCGCGTCGGACCGCAGCTCACGGGTCGCCACCGGCGTCACCTCGCTTCCCGTTCGACTAAGTGGACAACTGTCCGGTACGGTGGGAACCGTAAGCGGACAGTTGTCAGTTTAGAGCGGAGAGGTCGAGATGAGCACGTTGGAGGGCAAGGTCGTCGCCATCACCGGCGCGAGCAGCGGGATCGGGGAGGCGACGGCGCGGGAGCTGGCGGCCCGCGGTGCGGCCGTCGTGCTGGGCGCGCGGCGCACCGATCGGCTGGCCGCGGTCGTGACGCGGATCCGGGCCGCGGGCGGGCGCGCGGAGATGCTGGACGTCGACGTGACGAAGCGGGCCGATCTCGAACGGCTGGTGGCGGCCGCCGTGGACCGGTTCGGCCGGCTCGACGTGCTGGTGGCCAACGCGGGCGTCGCGCGGATCGCCCCGGTGGGCGACCTCGACGTGGACAGCTGGGACGCGATGATCGACGTCAACCTGCGCGGGGTCCTGCACGGCATCGCCGCCGCGCTGCCGGTGTTCCGGGAGCAGGGCAGCGGGCACCTCGTGACGACCGTGTCGACGTCGGGGCTCAAGATCGTGCCGGCGCAGGCGGTGTACGCGGGGACCAAGAACGCCGTGCGCACGTTGCTGGAGGCGCTGCGCCAGGAGTCGACCGACGGGGTGCTGCGCACGACGTCGATCTCGCCGGGGTTCGTCCGCACGGAGCTCGTCGACTACGTGGCGGACCCCGCGCAGCGCGCTCAGGCCCAGGAGGCCATGGCGGCACTCGGCATCGCTCCGGAGGCCGTCGCGCGCGCCATCGCGTTCGCGATCGAGCAGCCGGACGACGTCGAGATCGGCGACCTGACCATCCGGCCCGCGCGGCAGGGTTAGGTCACGCCTTTCGAAAACCGTTGCACCACATACGCTCCGCCGAGCAGGATCGCCGCGCCGAGCGCCTGGGGCCACGCCAGGGCCTCGCCGAGCAGGGCCCACGCGAAGGCCGTCGCCGTGACGGGTTCGAGGAGGCCGAGCACGCTGGCGACCGAAGCGGGCAGGTGACGCAGGGCTGTGATGCCGAGCAGGTAGGACAGCACGGTCGAAAGCAGCACCAGCAACGTCAGCAGCAGCCAGATCGGTGGCGTCCACGGGCCGAACTCCACGGCGTGGCCGAGCAGTGACCACGGGATCGTCCACGGTGGACTGACCACGGACACGACCACGGCGCCGACGACCATGCCCCACGTGACCAGGCCGAGGGGATCGCGGTCGGCGACCGCGCGTTCGCCGATGAGGAAGTAGCCGGCGGAGCACACCGCGGCGCCCAGCCCGGCGAGGAGGCCGATCGCGTCGAGCGTGAGGCCCTGCCAGGCCTGGCCGACGAGCGCGAGACCGACGATGGCGAGCGCGATCCCGGCCCACATGGCGCGCGGCAGGTGCGTGCGGCGGACCACGCGCACCCACAGCGCGATCAGCACGGGGGAGAGGAACTCGAGCAGGATCGCGATGCCCACGGGCACGCGGTCGGCGGCGATGAAGTAGGCGAGCTGCGTGCCGGCGACGCCGAGCAGGCCGTACGCGAGCAGCATCGGCCATTCGCCGCGGCGGACCTTGAGCGTGTGCGGCGCGAGGGCGGCCGTGCCGGCGAGCAGCAGCAGGCCCGCGAAGCCGATGCGGAACGTCGCGACCTGCTCCGGTGTCATCCCGGCGGCCATCGCGGGTTTGCCGAGCGTGCCGGACGTGCTGAAGAACAGCGCGGCGAGCAGCACGAACGCCACCCCGCGGCCACGGTGCGCGGCGCGGGGTGGCGTGACGACGGGCAGTTCGGTGGTCACGGTCGTCGACAGTACGACTTTCGCGTCACCACCGAAACCGATTTAGCGGTTATCGTCCGACTTACCAATCCGGCCAAAAGTAGGCCGACCCCCACGCGGCGCGTAACCATCACTACGAAGTCATCCGGCCGTAACTGTGGTCGGATTGGTAATGATCGGCGCAGTCAGTCCGGTGGCGACGTGGGTGGTGATCGTCGCGAGACGCTTGCCCTGCCGGGTCAGCGCGCCGAGCGCCAGGTCGTCGGGCGCGGCGGACTTACGCGAGACGAACGAGCCGCCGTAGGGGTTGCCCGACTCCTTCAGGTGCGGGTCGCCGTAGCCGAGCGGCACGACGATGGCGCCCCAGTGGTAGAAGATGTTGTTGGTGGCCAGCACGGTCGCCTCGAGGCCGCCGTGCGCGGTCGACGCCGTGGTGAACGACGTCGCGACCTTGTCGGCCAGCTTTCCCTGCGCCCACAGGCCACCGGTGCTGTCCAAAAAGGACTTCAGCTGTGCCGCAGGCCCGCCGAAGCGCGTGGGGCTGCCCACGGCGAGGCCGTCGGCCCACTCGAGGTCGGCCAGGGTGGCGTACTCGTGGTGCGGACCGGAGTCGACCCACGCCTGCCAGCGGGGGTTGCTCGCGACGGCCTCGGGCGGCGCGGTCTCGCGCACGGTCCGGACCCGGACTTCGGCACCGGTCTCCCGGGCGCCCTCGGCCAGCGCGGAGGCGAGGGCGGCGGTGTTGCCGGTGGCGCTGTAGTAAACGACGAGGATGCGTGTGCTCACGCCCCGCGACTCTAGGCGAAAGCGCGGGTTCAGGACTGTGGTGTCCGAGGGGTGGGCGGCCCCGGCTTCCAGGGGCTCACGGTGTCCGTCGGCCGCGTCGGGTCGTTGAACCGCGGCCGCACCGGCTCGTCACGGCGCAACGGCACGAGGCCGTCGGTGATCGCCTGCATGATCTTCGCGTGCGCCCGCACCCCGGCGCCCGGCCGCTCCGGCTCGACGTCCGACAGGTCCACCGGCGCCCCGAAGTGCACCTTGAACCGCGGCCGCCGCAGCGGCGCGCTCAGGCCGGATCGCGCGAGCGGCACCAGATCCGCAGGCCCGTTCACGGTCTCGGTGCCCCAGTACACCGCCTCGTGCGCGCCCCACTGGCTGATCGGGATCACCGGCACCCCCGCGGCCAGCGCCAGGCGCGCCGCCCCCGTCTTGCCGCGCTCCGGCCACAGGCCCGGGTCGTGGCTGATCCGGCCCTCCGGGTAGACGATGATCGGCTCCCGCGTGGTCTTGAGCTCCGCCACGGCCTCGGCGAACTGCCCGATGGCCGTCGCCGCGTGCTTGCGGTCGACCCGCAGGTGCCCGCTCACCCGCAACGCCGGCCCGATCACCGGCGCGTCCAGGATGCCCCCGGCCAGCATGAACCGCGGGTTGATGCCGATCCGCTTGCACGCCGCCATCAGCACGAACGCGTCGAACACGCCGATGTGGTTCGCCGCCATCAGCAACGGCCGCCCCCGCAGCTGGCGCGGCACCGCTCCCGACACCGTCAGGCGGCCCACGAGGTTGACCAGCCCACGGTCGATGTTGAGCATCGTCCGCCAGATCGCCGGAGCACGGCGCGGGGCCGGGAAGTCGTCCTGTTGCAGCGCGAACATGGGCAGAGTTTGTCATGGGGTGGATCTCGGACCGTCGGGGTGGTTGACCACGTGACCTCGGCTCCGTGACGAACCGGCGCGCACCCGCGCTGGTTCGATCGACCCCGGCCTCGTCACCAACGAGGCCCGCGCCGTCGTGCACGCGCACGACCTCTGCGACGACCTCGCGCGAGGCAAGGACCACGCGGCCGTGCCGGCGAGCGCGACCTGGTACTTCAACGGCGCCGACGGGTCGGTCGACCAGGCGAAGGCCGAGCAGATCGTCGCGGCCGCCGGATCGCTCTGCTGAGCGGAACCCGCCAGGTCGGCGGGGACATCCGAGACGATTGTTTCCCCTGCGCTGAGAGTGGCGCATGTGACTATCGGTCCCGGGCCGTTACCGTGGAGGCATGTCTGGGTCGGCGACGAGGAAGCGGAGCACGGCGGGAAGCGGCGGGAAGGCACCGGCGCGTGGTTCGCGCACGCCGGCGAAGCCGCGGTCGTCCGGGGGTTCCGGGGCGCGTTCGTCGGGCTCGGGCGGGTCACGTGCCTCCGGGTCGCGGCCGAGGAGCACCGCCCGCAAGCCCGCGCCGCGACGGGGGAAGGCGAAGTCCGGTGCGTTCGGGCGCGGGGTGCGCGGCACGTGGAACCTGGTGGCCAAGGGCGTCGGCTCGCTGGCCCGCACGGTCGGGCGCACGCGGGAGCTGGAGCCGGAACACCGCCGCGACGGGCTGGCGCTGGGGCTGATCGCGCTGGCGATCGTCGCGGCCGTGGGCGTGTGGTGGCGGGCCGCGGGGCCGATCGGCGCGGCCGTGGAGGTCGCGACGCGCACGGTGCTGGGCGCGGGCGCGGTGACGTTGCCGCTGGTCCTGGTCGTGGTGGCGGTCGCGTTGATGCGGTCGGAGCCGAACCCCGAGACGCGGCCGCGGATGGTGATCGGCACGGTGCTGGTCGTGCTGTCCGTGCTGGGGATGCTGCACATCTTCACGGCCCTGCCCGAAACCAACGAGGGCCGCATGTACGCCGGCGGCATCGTCGGGCTGTTCTCCGGCGGCCTGCTAGCCAAGGGCGTCACCACGTGGGTCGCCGTGCCGTTGCTGATCCTGGCGCTGCTGTTCGGCGTGCTGGTGTTCACCGGCACGCCCGTGCGCGAGATCCCGCACCGCCTGCGCACGTGGGGCCTCGACGAGGACGAGCTGGCCGACCTCGAGGGCGAGGGCGCGGAACCCGAGACCGACGAGGTCGTCGAGGCCGACCCGAAGGCCGTGCGGCTGCGCAAGCCGTCGCGCCGGCGCCAGAGCAGCGCCGACACCGAGGGCGAGCAGCTCGACCTCGACGCGATGCTCGCCGAGCCGCCGACGCCGGTGCGCCCGCCGAAGCCGAAGCCCGCCGAAGAGGTGCCGGAGAAGAAGCCGAAAAAGGCGGCGGAGCCGCCGATGGCGATGACCCGGACCGTCGAGGGCGACTACCAGCTGCCGTCACCCGACCTGCTGAAGCTCGGCGACGCGCCGAAGTCCCGCAGCAAGGCCAACGACGCCATGATCGAGGCGATCACCGGCGTGCTGGACCAGTTCAGCATCGACGCCCAGGTCACCGGCTTCACCCGCGGGCCCACGGTCACGCGCTACGAGGTCGAGCTCGGCCCGGGCGTGAAGGTCGAGAAGATCACGGCGCTCACGAAGAACATCGCGTACGCCGTGGCCACGGACAACGTCCGCCTGCTCGCGCCCATCCCCGGCAAGTCGGCCGTCGGCATCGAGGTGCCGAACTCCGACCGCGAGATGGTGCGCCTGGGCGACGTGCTGCGCGCGCCGTCCACGGTCAAGGACAACCACCCGATGGTGATCGGGCTCGGCAAGGACATCGAGGGCCACTTCGTCACGGCGAACCTCACGAAGATGCCCCACCTGCTGGTGGCGGGATCGACCGGTTCCGGTAAGTCGAGCTTCGTCAACTCGATGCTGGTGTCGCTGCTCGCCCGCGCGACACCCGACGAGTGCCGCATGATCCTCATCGACCCGAAGATGGTCGAGCTCACGCCGTACGAGGGCATCCCGCACCTGATCACGCCCATCATCACCCAGCCGAAGAAGGCCGCCGCCGCGCTGGCCTGGCTGGTGGAGGAGATGGAGCAGCGCTACCAGGACATGCAGGTCAACAAGGTCCGGCACATCGACGACTACAACCGCAAGGTGCGCTCGGGCGAGATCACCGCGCCGCCGGGCAGCGAGCGCGAGTACCGGCCGTACCCGTACATCATGGCGATCGTCGACGAGCTGGCCGACCTCATGATGACCGCGCCGCGCGACGTGGAAGACGCGATCGTGCGCATCACGCAGAAGGCGCGCGCCGCGGGCATCCACCTGGTGCTGGCCACGCAGCGGCCCTCGGTCGACGTCGTGACCGGCCTGATCAAGACCAACGTGCCCTCGCGGCTGGCGTTCGCCACGTCGTCGCTCACCGACTCGCGGGTCATCCTCGACCAGCCGGGCGCCGAGAAGCTCATCGGCATGGGCGACGCCCTGTACCTGCCGATGGGCGCGGGCAAGCCGGTGCGCATCCAGGGCGCGTTCGTGGGCGACGAGGAGATCGCGGCCGTCGTCGCGTTCGCCAAGGACCAGGCCCAGCCCGACTACACCGACGGCGTCACGGCCGCCAAGGCGGGCGAGAAGAAGGAGATCGACCCCGACATCGGCGACGACCTCGACGTGCTGCTCCAGGCGGCCGAGCTCATCGTCACGTCGCAGTTCGGCTCCACCTCGATGCTCCAGCGGAAGCTCCGCGTCGGCTTCGCCAAGGCCGGCCGCCTCATGGACCTCCTCGAAAGCCGCGGCGTGGTCGGCCCCTCGGAAGGCTCGAAGGCCCGCGACGTCCTCATCAAGCCGGAAGAACTGGAGGGCGTCCTCTTCATGATCCGCGGCGGCGACGCCCCGGCGGGCGGCTCGGACGACGAGGACTTCTGATCGGGTCCTCGTGCAACCGGGATCGGTGATCCTTCCGTCCTGATCACATGGACGCGCACAAGCTCGCTCTGGCCATCGGGACCGTCGCCGTGCTCGCGGTGGGCGCGGGGGGTTCGGTGGCGCTCGCGCACACGCTCGACGGGGCGGCGCCGCTGCCGCAGCCGGCCGCGGCGGTGGGGACCGTGCCGGCGGAGGCCGGCCGGGACGTGACGCTCGGGGTGGGCCAGGAGGCGCAGCTGGGCACCAAGGACCTGACCGTGCGCTACACCCGCCTGGTCGACGACTCGCGGTGCCCGGCGAACGTCACGTGCGTGTGGCCCGGTGACGCGGTCGTGGCCGTGACGCTGAGCCAGCCGGGGCGCGGGGAGCAGACGGCGGCGCAGCTGCACACCGGCCGGCGCGGGCCGCACGAGCTGACCTACGCGGCGGCTCACGTCGAGCTCGTCGACGTGAGCCGGGCGGGCGAGCGGATCACGCTGCGGGTGAGCTGATCACCCGGGCGACCTGCCCTTCGGCTTCGTGCGGCGGCGCACGCGGGTCAACGGCACCCGGCCGGTAGCGAGCGAGGCCGGGCTGGAACTGCCGGGCTAGAACTCCAGCAGCATGCGCGAGTTGCCCAGGGTGTTCGGCTTGACGTAGGGCAGGTCGAGGAACTCCGCGACGCCCGGGTCGAGCGAGTGGCGCATCTCCTCGTAGACCTCGTGCGACACGGGCGTGCCGTCGATCTCGACGAAGCCGTGGCGGGTGAAGAACTCCGTCTCGAACGTCAGCACGAACAGGCGCTTCAGGCCCAGGTCGCGTGCCTCGTCGACGAGGCGGCCCACCAGCGCGTGACCGATGCCCCGGCCGCGGGCGGCCTTGTCGACCACGACCGTGCGCAGCTCGGCGATGTCCTCCCACAGCACGTGCAGCGCGGCGGCGCCGAGCACGTCCTCGTCGCCGGTGCCGTCCTCGTCCACCGCCACCCAGAACTCCTGGATCGCCTCGTAGAGCGTGACCAGGTCTTTCTCGAGGAGCACGCGGCCGGCGTCGGCGTCGACCAGTGCTTTGATCTTGCGGACGTCGGCTATGCGAGCGCGGCGGACGGTGGGTCGGACGGAGTCAGGGGGCACACGGTCCAAGATATCGATCGCGGTGCCCGGCGCCCCGGACGGCTCGATCGAGGTACCCCGGATGCGTGAGCGACAGAGCGTTCACGTATAGCTATTGCACGCCCCGACCGATCAGTAGCCGCTCAGAACATCAGGCCGCCGCGCGTGGCCTCTTGGGGAGGAAGTGCATGTCCGGGACCACCGTGGTCGCCCCCGAACGACCCGGTAAGCGTCCGGCGCCCGCCGCGGCGCAGAGCCGCTTCCGGCCCGAGCTGCAGGGCGTGCGAGCCCTCGCCTCGCTGCTGGTCGTGGTCTACCACGTGTGGCTCGACCGGATCTCCGGCGGCGTCGACGTCTTCTTCCTCGTCTCGGGCTTCCTCATCACGGGCCAGCTCTACCGCGCGCTGCTGCGCGGGAAGATCGAGCTGCGGCCGATGTGGGGCCGGATGATCAAGCGGCTCTTCCCGGCCGCGATGACGGTGCTGCTGACGGTGGTGGTCGTCTCCACGCTGCTGCTGCCCGAGGACCGCTGGTTCCAGACCATTCGCGAGGTCTTCGCCTCCGCGCTGTTCTACGAGAACTGGCAGCTGGCCGCCGACTCGGTCGACTACTTCGCCCAGCACAACAGCGCGAGCCTGGTCCAGCACTTCTGGTCGCTGTCGATCCAGGGCCAGTTCTACCTGCTGTGGCCGCTGGTCTTCGTCGCGCTCGGCTTCCTCGTGCGCCGCCTCGGGCTGTCGCTGCGCCACACGGTGAACACGCTGCTCATCACGCTGTTCGTGGCCTCGCTGGCGTACTCGGTCTACCTCACCGCGGTCGACCAGCCGCTGGCCTACTTCCACGGCCTCACCCGCGTGTGGGAGTTCGCGCTCGGCGGGCTGATGGTGATGTTCCTCGACGCGTTCACCCTGCCGCGCGGCCTGCGCGTGGTGCTCGGCTGGATCGGCGTGGCCGGGCTGGTGCTGTGCGGCATCGTGCTGCGCGTCGACTCCGTGTTCCCCGGCTGGATCGCCCTGTGGCCGACGCTCTCGGCCGGGCTCGTGCTCGTGGCCGGCCAGACGGACACCGTCTTCGGCGCCGACCGCTGGCTCAGCTCGAAACCGCTGGGCTACCTCGGCAACCTGAGCTTCTCGCTGTACCTGTGGCACTGGCCGGTGCTGGTGTTCTACCTGGTCGTGCGCGACCGCGTGGCCGTCGGGCTGCTCGGCGGCGCGGTGGTGATCGGCGCGTCGTTCGTGCTCTCGATCCTCACCTACCACTTCATCGAGAACCCGATCCGGCTGTCGAAGATCGGCACGGTCAAGCGCTGGGGCGCCTACCGGTTCGGCATCGTCGCGCTGGCGCCGGTGCTGATCGCGGCCGGCGTGTGGGGCACCTACACCTCGGCGCAGGCCAACTACACGATCTCGCTCGCGGACGCCGACCACCCCGGCGCCGCCGCGCACGTGCCCGGGTTCGTCTACCGCGGTTCGGCGGAGCCCTCGATCGTGCCGCCGACGCTGAAGCTGCCGGAGGACTGGGCCGGCATCACCGACGACAAGTGCACGATGTCGCCGCGCAACGAGGAACTGAAGGTCTGCACGCAGAACCCCGACGGCCCGCCGAAGAAACGCGTGGTCCTCGTCGGCGACTCGCACATGCAGCAGTACCTCGCCGCGTTCCTGCCGATGGTGCAGACCGAGGGCTGGGCCGTGACGTCGATGCTGAAGGGCGCGTGCCCGTTCTCCAGCAACGCCGACCTGATGCCCGGCGACCAGCCCTGCATGGACTGGAACAAGGCCGCGGCCGACGAGATCGTCGCGATGCACCCCGACGCCGTGGTCACGCTGGCGAGCGTGAACACCCACGCGGGCGTGCCCGAGACGACCCCGCCGGGCTTCGTGGACCAGTGGTCGGCGATGGACAAGGCCGGCATTCCCGTGGTGGCCCTGCGCGACAACCCGCGGTTCGCGTTCAACATGGCCGCCTGCGTCGCCCAGCAGGGACCGACCAACCCGGCGTGCGTGCTCGACCGAGATGCCGTGCAGCCTGCCACTCCGTCGTACACCAACACGAACGGCGTGCCGGACAACGTGTCGTTCCTGGACTTCACGGATTACTTCTGCGACAAGGACACCTGCCCGCCCGTGGTCGGCAACGTGCTGGTGTACATGGATGACAACCACCTCACCGCCACGTTCCTGACCACGCTGGCCCCCATCGCCGACAAACAGGTGAAGGCCGCGCTGAAGTGGTGATCGCCCCGGATCCCTGATCCCCGTATGCTGCGGCACCGGAAGATCGACAGGGGGGAAGCGGGGGACATGACGCGCGCGGGGTGGGACGCGTTCCAGGCCGCCCAGGCCGAGGCGGCGGCGGGCCGGACGACGATGCTGACCGGACCGGACGGCACTTCGTGGCTGCTGGTGCCGGGACAGCCGTGGCAGTGGTCACGACCGGGTGGTGCGTGGCAGTTCGGGGTGGTGCCGCCGGATCCGGCGTACCGGGCCGGCACGCGGATGGTGCCGCCGAACGCCGGTGGGCCGCCGGGTCAGGGTCCGGGGCGATCGGGTCGTGGTGGTCCGTTCGTGCCCGCCGGCCCTGGTGCTCCGGGTGGGCAAGGCGGACGGCCGATGCCGTCCGGGCCACCGCCTGCGCCGCCGATGCGATCCGGGCCTTCGCCGGTCCAGACCGGTTTTCCGCCCGCGCCCCCGGTTCCGTCCGGGCCGGTGCCCGCGCAGCCGTGGCCGGGCCCAGCCACGCCACCGCCGGTCCAGTCCGCGCCGGTGCCGGCTCAACCCGCGCCGCAGCAGAGCCGTCCGGGCGGTCCCGCCGCGCCGCCGGTGCCCGCGCGTCCGGCCGAAAAACCCGTCCGGGTGGAGAACCTCGGCAGCGGGTCGTTCGTCTCCGGCGACGAGTCGGCGGCCGAGTTCGTGAGCCGGGTGGTGCAGGTCGTCTCGTGGGCCGACCGCACGCGGCACGGCCAGGGCGGCTCGGGTGAACCGCCGCCGCCGGAACCGGAGCGGCCCAAGGGCAAGCAGGGCGGGCTGATCGACGACCTCGCCCGCAACACCCGCTCGATGACCTTCGACCTGCTCGCCGCCGGCAACCGGGTCTGGGGCCGGAAAGAGCAGGAGCGGTACGAGAAGGCGTACGCCGAGTGGACCGTCGCGTACCGGGAATGGGAGCGCCGCAACGATGCCGGCACCCGCCAGCCGAACCCGCTCGTGCTGCTCGTCGGCGAGCCGCACACCGGGCAGCGGCGGCTGTGGCGATCGGTGCGCGACGGGCTCGGCGCGGCCGAGGTCGGTTTCGAGGACTTCGCCACGGTCGGCGCGGCCGAGGTGCTGGGCGACGACTCCGCCGGCGACGCGCTGCGCGGGTACGTCTCGCAGCGCACCGACCCGGCGATGATCCTTGTCGAAGACGTCGACGCGCTCTTCGACAAGGATTCCGCGGGGACGCAACGCGCACTGCGGGACTACGCGCACGACCAGAGCAGCTGCCGCCTGCTCGTGCTCGCGGGCACCGAGCGGGTGGTCGAGCGGCTGCGCACCGAGGCGCCGGACCTGCTGTCTGCCGTGCTGCAGTACCGGATGCCGCGGTTCACGCAGCCCGCGCACGCGGCCGCGCTGCTGGACGTCGTCGCGGCCGAACGCTCCTTCGTCCTGCCCCCGGACGTCCGCGACCGGCTGGCTCAGCTGGCGAACCTCTCCGCGGGTGCGCGCGGCGTCGAAGCCCTGCTCGATGCGGCCGGCCGTGAAGCCGTCGCGAGCGGTCCGTCGGCGGACGGCCGGATCCACCTGGCGCTGCACCACCTCGCACCACTCGTCGCCGCGGCCGAGCAGCGGGGCGGGCGCCCGATCGAGGAGCTGCTCGCCGAGCTGGACGGGATGATCGGGCTCGACTCGGTGAAGCAGCGCGTGCGCGCGCTCGTCGCCGAGGCGCAGATCGACGCCCGGCGCCGCGAAGCGGGCCTGCCCATCGCGACCCGCAGCCGGCACCTCGTGCTCACGGGCAACCCGGGCACGGCGAAGACGACCGTCGCGCGGCTGGTCGGGAAGATCTACCAGGCGCTGGGGACGCTGCCGAAGGGCCACGTCGTCGAGGTCGCGCGGCCGGACCTGGTGGGCGAGTACGTCGGCGAGACGTCGAAGAAGACCCGCGCCGTGTGCGAACGCGCGTCCGGCGGCGTGCTCTTCATCGACGAGGCCTACAGCCTCGCACTGGACAAGGACGACGACTACGGCCGCGAGGCCGTCACCGAGCTCCTGCTCCAGATGGAGAACCACCGCGACGACCTCATCGTCTTCGCCGCCGGCTACCCGAAGGAGATGGACGCGTTCCTCGAGACGAACCCGGGCCTGCGCTCGCGGTTCGCCACGCGGATCGAGTTCCCCGACTACACCGCCGACGAGCTGGCCGGGATCTACCGCGTCCTCGCGCAGAGCCAGGGCTACGAGCTCGCCGACGACCTCCTCGCGGAACTGCCCGAGGCCATGCGCCGCATCCCGCGCGGGCGCGGCTTCGCCAACGGCCGCTCCGCCCGCGGCGTGCTGGAGTCGACGATCGGCAAGCAGTCGGCCCGGCTCGCGGCCCAGCCGGACACCCCGGCGTCGGCACTGTCCACTTTGGTCGCCGCGGACCTGCCGGGCGTCGGCGAATCCGGCGTCGCCGTCACGGACGACGCCGGCCCCCGCCGTGGTCTCGACGACCTGCTCGCCGAGCTCGACGGCATGATCGGCCTCGACGCGGTGAAGGAGCGCGTGCGCGCGCTCGTCGCCGGGGCGCGGATGGACGCGCGGCGGCGCAAGGCCGGCCTGCCGGTCGGGGCGAGCAGCCGCCACCTCGTCTTCACGGGCAACCCGGGCACCGCGAAGACGACCGTCGCGCGGCTCATGGGGCGGCTGTACCGGGAGCTGGGGCTGCTGTCGTCCGGGCACCTGGTGGAGGTGGCGCGGCCGGACCTGGTCGGGGAGTACCTCGGCCAGACCGCGCCCAAGACGCGCGAGGTGTGCGAACGCGCGCTCGGCGGCGTGCTGTTCATCGACGAGGCCTACAACCTCGTGCAGAGCTACGGCAGCGGCGGCGCGGACTACGGCGACGAGGCCGTCGCCGAGCTGCTGGTGCAGATGGAGAACCACCGCGACGACCTGATCGTCATCGCCGCCGGCTACCCCGCCGACATGGACCGCTTCCTCGACGCCAACGCCGGCCTGCGCTCGCGCTTCGGCGGCACCGTCGAGTTCGCGGACTACACCGACGAGCAGCTCGCGGCGATCTTCACGGCGATGACCGCCCAGCGCGGCTACCGGCTCGCGCCCGAGCTCACCGCCGCGCTGCCCGCCGTCATGGCCGGGCTCGACCGCGGCAGCGGCTTCGCCAACGGGCGCTCGGCCCGCGGCTTGCTGGAGCAGGCGATCGCCGCGCAGGCGCTGCGCCTGGCGGGCCCGGACGTCGACCTGGAGTCCGTGGACGACGCCGAACTGACGCTCCTGACACCGGCGGATCTGCCCTCGCACGGGTGAGGTTCGCCGCGCGCCGCCGGTGGGGGAGCGGGAAAGCCCGCCCACCGGCGGGGCCGGGCCACCGCACTGGGTGACGCCGTCGCCGACCGGCGCGGGTGCGGCGGCTACCCTGAACGTCGTGCCTTCTCCCACCACTGAGCCAGCCCGCAGCCGTCGTGTCTCCCTCGTGACCCTGGGCTGCGCCCGCAACGAGGTCGACTCCGAGGAGCTGGCCGGACGGCTCGCGGCCGGGGGCTGGGAGCTGGCGGCGGACCCCGAGGACTCCGACGTGGTCGTGGTCAACACGTGCGGCTTCGTGGAGTCGGCGAAGAAGGACTCGGTCGACACGCTGCTGGCCGCGTCCGACACCGGCCGCAAGGTCGTGGCCGTCGGGTGCATGGCCGAGCGCTACGGCACGGAGCTGGCCGAGAGCCTGCCCGAAGCCGACGCCGTGCTCGGGTTCGACCACTACGCCGAGCTGTCCGACCGGCTCGACGACGTCGTGGCGGGCCGCACGGTCGCGTCGCACACCCCGTCGGACCGGCGCAAGCTGCTGCCGATCAGCCCGGTGCAGCGGCCCGCCGCCGCGGAAGCCGTGGAGGTTCCCGGGCACGCCCAGCACGGCTGGGGCCCCCGCGTGCTGCGCACCCGGCTCGACGACTCGCCCGTGGCCGCGCTGAAGATCGCGTCCGGCTGCGACCGGCGCTGCTCGTTCTGCGCCATCCCGTCGTTCCGCGGCTCGTTCGTGTCGCGTCAGCCGGAGGAGATCGTCGCCGAGGCGCAGTGGCTCGCCGAGAACGGCGTGAAGGAGCTGTTCCTCGTCAGCGAGAACTCCACCTCCTACGGCAAGGACTTCGGCCGCGACGGCACGCGCGCCCTCGAGCTGCTGCTGCCGCGCCTGGCCGACATCGATGGCATCGACCGCGTGCGCGTGTCCTACCTGCAGCCCGCCGAGACGCGGCCGCAGCTGGTCAAGGCCATCGCGACCACGCCGGGCGTCGCCGACTACTTCGACCTGTCCTTCCAGCACTCGAGCGAGCAGGTGCTGCGCCGGATGCGCCGGTTCGGGTCCACCGACTCGTTCCTCGCGCTCACCGAGCAGATCCGCGAGTACGCGCCGGAGGCCGGGATCCGCACCAACGTGATCGTCGGGTTCCCCGGCGAGACCGAGGACGACCTCGCGGAGCTCGAACGCTTCCTCACCGGCGCGCGCCTCGACGCCGTGGGCGTGTTCGGCTACTCCGACGAGGACGGCACGGAGGCCGAGACCTTCGACGGCAAGCTCGACCCCGCCGTGGTCACCGAGCGCGTCACCCGGATCTCGGCACTGGTCGAGGAGCTCACCGCCCAGCGGGCCGAGGATCGCATCGGCACGTTCGTGGACGTGCTGGTGGAGCAGGCGGCCGAGGACGGCGACGACGCCGTCGGCCGCGCCGCCCACCAGGCTCCCGAGGTCGACGGCGAGTGCGTGATCCTCGAAGACCCGGACCGCGCCGCCGTCGAGGTGGGCGATCTGGTGCGCTGCGAGGTCGTCGACTCCGCCGGGGTCGACCTGATCGTCCGCCCGGTGCCGGACGCGGACCGGTGAGTGCCGCACCCAGCGACGCCGGCGAGGGCATGACCCGCGCCGCGAAGGTGTCGTCCCCGGGCGCGACCCCCCAGCCCCACGAGGTGCCTGCTGAAACGGGGGCCGCCCGCATGCCCGAGCCAGCCGTACCCGAACCGACGCCCGTCCCGACGCTGAACGTCGCGAACCTGCTCACGCTCTCGCGGCTGGTGCTGGTGCCGCTGTTCGTCCTCGCGCTCTTCGCCGGCGACGGCGTGGACACCACGTGGCGCGCGATCGCCACCGGCCTGTTCGTCATCGCCTCGGCCACCGACCAGGTCGACGGCTGGGTCGCCCGCAAGTACGGCCTGATCACCGACTTCGGCAAGATCGCCGACCCCATCGCGGACAAGGCGCTCATCGGCGCCGCGCTCGTCGGCCTCAGCGTGCTGGGCGAGCTGCCGTGGTGGGTCACGATCGTGATCGCGGTCCGGGAGATAGGTGTCACACTTCTGCGCTTCTGGGTGATTCGTCACGGTGTGATCCCCGCGAGCCGCGGCGGCAAGGCGAAGACGATGACGCAGATTCTGGCGATCGTCGTGTACCTGCTGCCGCTGCCGGCCGGGGCCGACCCGGTGCGCTGGGTGCTGATGGGGCTCGCCGTGCTGCTCACCGTGGTCACCGGCGTCGACTACCTGGTCCGCGCGATCCGCCTGCGCGCGGCCGGCCGCCGGGCGACGGGCGCTTGATGGCGGAGCTCGACGCGGCGGCCGCGGAGCTGGTGGCCGTCCTGACCCGGCGCGGGGAGACCGTGGCCACGGCCGAGTCGCTGACCGCCGGGCTGGTGTGCGCCACCGTCGCCCGCATCCCGGGCGCGAGCGTGGTGCTGCGCGGCGGGCTCGTCGTCTACGCCACGGAGCTGAAGGCCGTGCTGGCGGGTGTCGACGAGAAGCTGCTGGCCGAGCACGGCGCCGTGAACCCCGAGGTGGCGGCGCAGCTGGCCGACGGCGCGCGGGAGCGCTGCGGGGCCACGTGGGGCCTGGGGCTGACCGGAGTCGCGGGACCGACCGCCCAGGACGGAGTGCCGCCGGGCACCGTGCACATCGGGCTCAGCGGGCCTTCGACACGGATCGTCCGTACCCTGGTGGAGACCGGTGACCGGGACATGATCAGGACCGCTTCGGTGCGCTCGGCGTTTTCCCTGCTCGGGGAACATCTACACTGAAAGCGGCGTTCGCCCTTGGCGGACGTACGTGTCAAGTCCTGCGCTCGGGGCACCGCTCTGGGTAACGTAGGAGGCACCAGTTCGGGAAGGGAGGCGCGTGATGACCGTGCTGTTGCGTGAGGCGATCGGTGATCGGCTCCGTCATGCCCGCACCAACCAGCGTCGAACGCTGCGTGACATCTCCCGCGCCGCCAGGGTGAGCCTCGGCTACCTGTCCGAGGTCGAGCGCGGTCAGAAGGAGGCCTCCAGCGAGCTGCTGGCGTCCATCTGCGACGCCCTGGACCTTCCGCTCGGCGAGCTGCTCCACAAGGTCGCGGCCGATGTGTCGGCCCTCGAGTCGGTGGAAGTGGCCCCGGTCGACGAGCGTGTGGTCGACGGCGCCCCGCGGGAGACCGTGCCGGCGGAGCGGGAAGCCACCGCGTCGGCGAGCGGGTTCGAAGGCGGCCGCCTGGTGGGCGAGCTGGTCGGCGACGACTTGTCCGACCTGCGGCTTTCGCCCGGTCCGCGGATGAGCACCCAGCTGCGGACCACGATCGGCGCGCCGAAGCTCGCGTCCACGATCGCGGCTTAGGAACACGCGGAGAAACGCTTCGTACGCGTACGGCCCCGGGTAGTGACCCCGGGGCCGTACGCGTATTCACAGGATCGATCAGGGTCGTCCCTGAATTCCCCCGGGGTCGCCTGGAACGGCAGGGGCTGACCTGACACGATGGAACCCAACGCCGGGGTCGGGACGTTGTGAACTAGGGGAGCGACGCCCCACCTCGAGACAACTCAGGGCCCGTGGGACGCAAGAAGGCAGGCGGAGGAGATGGCCAACCCGTTCGTGAAGTTCTGGAAGTACCTCATGGCGTCGTTCTCGTCGAAAATCGACGAGCACGCCGACCCGAAGGTGCAGATCCAGCAGGCCATCGAGGAGGCACAGCGCAACCACCAGGCGCTGACGCAGCAGGCCGCCTCCGTGATCGGCAACCAGCGCCAGCTGGAGATGAAGCTCAACCGGCAGCTCGGCGAGGTCGAGAAGCTGCAGGCGTCGACCCGGCAGGCCCTGGTGCTCGCCGACGAGGCCCGCGGCAAGGGCGACGAGCAGAAGGCGACCGAGTTCGAGACGGCGGCGGAGAGCTTCGCCGCGCAGCTCGTCACGGCCGAGCAGAGCATCGAAGACCTCAAGACGCTGCACGACCAGTCGCTGCAGGCCGCGGCCCAGGCCAAGAAGGCCGTGGAGCGCAACGCCACGATGCTGCAGCAGAAGCTGGCCGAGCGTACCAAGCTGCTCTCGCAGCTGGAGCAGGCGAAGATGCAGGAGCAGGTCTCCGCTTCGCTGAACCAGATGAGCCAGCTGGCCGCGCCGGGCAACACGCCGTCGCTGGAAGAGGTCCGCGACAAGATCGAGAAGCGCTACACCACCGCGCTGGGCCAGGCCGAGCTGGCGCAGAACTCGGTGCAGGGCCGCATGCTCGAGGTGCAGGAGTCCGCCACGCAGATGGCGGGCCACTCGCGTCTGGAGCAGATCCGCGCGTCGATGCGCGGTGACTCCGTCGCGCAGGTCACCGACGGTGGCGGCGCCGCGAAGTCGGCCGGCACGGCGGGCACCGCGGACATCCAGCGTGAGATCCAGGCCCGCGTGCAGGCCGAACAGGGCAAGAACCCGGCCTGACCGCCGGGCGCGAGGACGACTCCCGGGGGTAGGGCATGGCCGGCAGCGGTGGACGGCGGGACTTCAACGAGTTCAACGCCAAGCTCGAGAAGCACATCGAAAAGCTGCCGGAGTACGCCCAACGTGCCCAGGAGAAGCTGCAGCGGTACTTCCCGCCGGCCGACGAGGCCGGCGGGAAGCCCGCCGCGAGGCCGTCTCCGCCGAGGCGTCCCGCGCCGCCCGTGGTGCGCCGGACCACCGTGCCCACCGCGTTCGCGCAGGTGGCCGGGCAGGTCCCGGCCGTCGCCGAGGCGCGTGCGAAGTGGCAGCGGTGGAACGAACCCGCGGCCAAGCACCGGCGCCGCATCACCCGCACCTCACGGGTGCTGACGCTGTGGCTGCTCATCACGATTTTCCTCGGCGTCCTGACGGTGCTCGCCGGCACGGGCCTGATGGGCGCCGGCGGCACCGACGTGGCCCAGACCGTGCTCGCGGGCTTCGGCACGGTCGTGTTCGGCACGTTCAGCGTGCGGACCGGCCTGAAGCTGCGTGAGCTGAAGAAACTCGAACTGCCGGCGGCGAGCAGCGCGGCCCCGCCGCCGCTGCCCCCGGCCGCCTCGGCCGCGCGCGAACCGATGGAGCGCCTGGCCGAATCCGAAGCCTCCCTCGGTGAGCTGCTGCGGCAGCTGTCCGTGCCCACCTCGCTGGGCACCACCGCCGTGCCCGAGGTCTCCGTGGCCGACGCCCGGGCCACGGCCCAGGAAGCGGCCCGCGCCCTGCGGGGGCTGGCCGCCCGCATCCAGGCCATCGAACGCGGCCGCAACTCCGCTCCCGAACGCGAGCGCGGCGCGCTGGACGCGGCGGTGGCGAAGCTGCGCGAACAGCTGGACGACGGCATCGAGGGCTTCGGCAGCCTCGTTGCCGCGGCGGGACGCGCGGTCGCGGCCAGTAGCGACGGCATGGGCACGTCCAAGCAGGCGCTGACCGACGCGACCGACCACCTCGCGGGGCTCGCGCTGGCGTTGCGGGACCTGTCCTAGCGGTTCGCCACGCCGGCCGGCGGATTTTTCCGCGGGTGATTTTCCCGCGCGTGCGGATTCCCGTGCGGTGACCGGGTGCTGTGTACGGCACGGGAACGAGCCGGATGGCGCAGTTTCGGTTTCCGGTCGGCCTAGTGGTCGTCACTTCGCGCCGACGGTGGGTGAGTCTCCCCGAATACCGAAACAATGGCGTAATCCGAAACAGCTGGTTACGGAAACGCGTGCGGTTTAACGTTTTTCTCATGAAGTCAGTGGTGGCATCCGCCAGGATCGGCGCCGTGGCCTGAGGTTCCGTGGCGCCGGACGTACACAGTGGACTCATCCGTTCCGTCGAGGAAAGGACCCCCCGTGACCACGCTCCCGCCCGAACCGGAACCCGTGCCCGTCCCGCCGCCCAGCTCGCACCAGCGGGTGGTGGCCGCGTTCGAACGCCTCGCCCAGGTCGACCGGCCCGAACTCTGGATCAGCCTCCGCACATTGGAAGAAGTGCTGGTCGACGCGAAGGCCGTCGACGAGCGCGTCCGCGCCGGCGAGAACCTCCCGCTGGCCGGGACCGTCCTCGCGGTCACGGACGTCGTCGACGTCGCCGGGCTGCCCACCACCGCGGGGTGCCCGGGTTTTTCGCGCGTGCCCGTGACCAGCGCCACGGCGGTCACGCGGCTCACCGGCGCGGGTGCCGTGGTGCTGGGCAAGACGAACCTCGACCAGTTCGCCTCCGGGCTGGCCGGCACGCGCAGCCCGTACGGCGCGGTGGCTTCGGCCGGCGACCCCCAGAAGGTCGCGGGTGGGTCCAGCAGCGGTTCTGCCGTGGCCGTCGCGCTCGGGATCGCCGATCTCGCACTCGGCACTGACACCGCCGGCTCCGGGCGGGTGCCCGCGGCGCTGAACGCGGTCGTCGGCCTCAAGCCGACGCTCGGGCTCGTGCCGAAGACCGGCGTTTTCCCGGCGTCGCCGTCGTTCGACTGCGTTTCGGTGTTCGCGAGCAGCCTCACGCTCGGCCAGCGCGCCCTCGCCGTGCTGACCGGCCCGGACGGCCAGGACGCGTCCGTGCGCCAGTGGCCCGCGGACGTCCGGCTCGGCGCGGGGGAGCGGCCCCGCGTCGCCGTCCCCGACGACGCCGGGCTCGCCGCGTTGTCCGGACCGGCCCGGCGCGCGTTCGGCGTGGCGGTGTCTTCGCTGGAGGCGTCCGGGGCGGTGATCGAGCCGATCGAACTCGGGGTGTTCTTCGAAGCCGGGCAACTGCTCTACGGCAGCGCGCTGGTGGCCGAGCGCTACGCGTCGGCCGGAGACGTCCTCGCCGGAAAGCCTGAGGGTGCGGATCCGACGGTCACCGGCATCGTCGCCGCGGCCGGCACGCATCTGGCCCACGAGCTCGCCGAGGTGCAGGGCCAGGTCGCCCGGCTGCGCGCGGCGGCCCGCGAAGCGCTCGGCGAGTGCGACGCGTTGCTGCTGCCCACTGTGCCCGACCACCCGGACCTCGACGAGGCGCTGGCCGACCCGCTCGGGGTGAGCGCGCGGCTGGGGACGTACAGCGCGTGCGTGAACGTGCTCGACCTCGCCGCCGTGACCGTGCCGGTCGCGCCGGGGGACCAGCGGCCGTTCGGCGTCACGATCGCCGTGCGGGCGTTCGAGGACCAGATCGCGCTCGACCTCGCCGCGATCCTCACCGGGGAGCAGGCTCGCGAGCCCTACCCGGCCGAAGGCGTCGACCTCGTCGTGTTCGGCGCGCACCTGCGCGGCCAGCCCCTGCACGACCAGCTGCGGGGCGCCCGGTTCGTCACCCCGGTCCAGACCGCCGAGCGCTACCGCATGGTCCTGCTCGACACCGACCCGCCGCAGCCCGGCGTGATCCCCGGCAGCGCCACCCTCGACGGCGAGCTCTGGCGCCTCTCGCCGGGCGCGTTCGGCCGGTTCGCCGCCGCACTGCCGGAACCGTTCGTCCTGGGCCACGTCGAACTCGAGGACGGCACCACGCCCCTCGCGGTGCTCTGCCCCCCATCCGCCACCGGCGGCGGCCCCACCCTCGACCGCTACGCCTCCTGGCGCGGCTACCTGCGCTTCATCAGCACGGCCGGCGCCCGCTCCGTCAGCTGACGAGACTGGACGGGATCGCGCCCGTGCAAAGCGAAGTTGCACGGACAGACCGACGGCGGCGGGCGTCGTCGGTCCGCCGGGCCTGTGGGCTCCGGCTAAGAGCGCGCCGATTCCGGACCGGTCAGGCCGGCCGGCCCGCGATTCCCCGGCTGACGCGGCGCACCAGTGCCGGGCCGTGGAGGGCGAAGCCGGTGTAGAGCTGCACGAGGCTGGCGCCCGCGTCGAGGAGGCGGTGGGCGTCGTCGGGGCCGAGGATGCCGCCGACGCCGATGATGGGGAGCTTGCCGTCGGTGTGGTCGTGGACGAAGCGGACGACGTCGAGCGCGCGGGCGGTGAGGGGGCGGCCGGAGAGGCCGCCGGTCTCGGTGGCGAGGTGGGCTTCGGCCGGGGCGATGCCGTCGCGCGAGAGGGTGGTGTTGGTGGCGATCAGACCCGCCACGCCGTGGTCGAGGCAGACCTCCAGGAGTTCCGCCAGCGCGGAGTCGGTGAGGTCCGGCGCGACCTTCACCAGCAGCGGCGTGCTGCCGCCGAGTTCGCTCGACGTGCGGCGCAGCTCGGCGAGCAGCTCGCCCAGCGCGGCCTTGTCCTGCAGCGCGCGCAGCCCGGGGGTGTTGGGCGAGCTGACGTTGACGGCGAAGTAGTCGGCGTACGGGTGCAGCGCGCGCAGCGAGAAGCGGTAGTCGGCCACGGCCTCGTCGAGGGGCGTGACTTTGGACTTGCCGATGCTGATCCCGAGCGGCACGCGGGGTTTGCCCTGCGCGGCGAGGCGGCGGGCGAGGGCTTCGGCGCCGTCGTTGTTGAAGCCCATCCGGTTGATCACGGCGTCGCTCTCGGGGAGGCTGAACAGCCGCGGCTTCGGGTTGCCCGGCTGCGCGTGCCGCGTGACGGTGCCGACCTCGACGAACCCGAACCCCAGCGCCGGCCACGCCGTGAGCGCGCGGCCGTTCTTGTCCATGCCCGCGGCCAGCCCGACCCGGTTCGGGAAGCGCAGCCCCAGCACGGTGACGGGGTCGTCGGTGCCGTAAACCCGCGCGAGCGGCCCGAGCGCGGGTCCCACGCGGCTCAGCAGCCGCACGGTGCGCTCGTGCACCAGCTCGGGGTCGTGGTAGGCCAGCCGGTACAGCCCGGGGCGGGCGATCTTCTCGAAGAGCACGCGCCCATGCTGCCTCATCGGCTCCGCGGCGGCCTTCGGAACCCGGGCCGCTTGTGGCGCCGGTCGCCGTGCGCGGGCGCCGCTCAGCCGGCGACGGTTTCCTTCCACTCGTCTTCGAGCATCGCGTAGACCAGTTCGTCGGTCCACTCGCCCTTGACGATCTCGTTCTCCTTCAGGTGCGCTTCCTTGCGCATCCCGAGGCGTTCCATCAACGCGCTCGACGCGCTGTTGCGCCCGTCGCAGCGCCCGACGATGCGGTGCAGGCCCAGATCTTCGAACCCGAGACGCAGCAGCTCTTTCGTCGCCTCCAGCGCGAGGCCGCGGCCGTGGTGGTCGGGGTGGAAGACGAACCCGATCTCGCCCTGGCGGTGCTCGGAGCTGAGGTACTCGAGGTTGAGGTCGCCGATCAGCTGCCCGGTTTCGGCGAGCTCCACCGCGACGGCGAGGAATTGGCCCTCCTGCGTCAGCGTGGAGCTGTGCACGCGCTTCGCGAGCGCGGCGGCGGATTCGGCCCGGCTGCGTGGTCCCCAGTAGAGGTAGCGGGCGACGTCGGCCCGGGACTGGAAGGAGTTCAGCGCGTCGAGGTCCGCCAGCGTGAACGGGCGCAGGAGCAACCGTTCCGTCGTGATCGGGTAATCGGGCCTCAGCATGCCGTTCAGGCTAGCCACATACGGCCGTTCGGGGTATCTGCTCGGGCCGATTGATCGGCGAAAAAGGGCGATCGATCGCCGGACGGTCGCCCAGCGGGGCCCGACGGCGAGATCTCGTATATGAAGGGGTGCTCCCGGGGCGCCTCTCGGACGCCGTCAAACGTCCGAGTCCAAGCCGGACCGGTGCTCGAAAGCCCCGGGAGCCCGGTGACTGCCTGGTATTCGCTATCAGGCAAACACGCGAAGCAGGCGATGAGCCGAAGGTGGCTCAGGTTGTATCGCTGCTCAAAGTCCCTACGCGTGCCATCCGCTAGCGGACAGCCACCTCACGAGTCCTGTGAGAATACAACTTAGGACCACCTCCTCTCTCGTGTAAGACCACGCTAACCGCGAATGCCGGTGCGCGGCAACATCATTTGGGCGAACTCACGGTTGCCTGCCTGGGATGTCCGAATCCGTTCGCCCGACGCGAACAGGGGGCGCCCAACCGGGGCGCACGGCGTCGCCCAGCCCTCGGCGGTTCAGTCCACCGGGTGCGGACCGGGCTGGCAGCGCGGGCAGAACCACGTGGGCCGCCGGTAGACGCCTTCGCCCTGGTCGTGGACCTCGACCCGGCCGCCGCAGCGGAAACAGCCCTGGCGCGTGCGCTCGTAGACCCAGTTGCGCCGGCCGCGCGCGAGATCGCCGGTGGTCACCTGCTCGTGGCGCCACGCGTTGGCCACCAGCAGCTTCCGGGCCAGTGCCACGACCTTCCGGGTGTCCACTTCGGACACCGGCGTCCAGGGCGACACCTTGAGCAGGTGGCAGATCTCGACCTTGTACAGGTTGCCAACACCGGCCAGCACGCGCTGGTCGAGCAGCGCGTCACCCAGTTCCCGATCCGGCTGCGCGGCCAGCGCGGCCGCGGCCCGCTCCGCGTGCTCGTCGCTCCACTGTGGATCGAGCAGGTCGGGACCGAGGTGCGCGACGAGGTCGTGTTCCTCCGTCGTGGGCACGAGTTTCAGGTCGTGGAGACGGAAACCGATCGCCTGCACGTCGGCGGTCGCCAGGATCACCCGCGCGTGGTGGGCCGGGGTGCGCCAGCGGCCGCCGGCGGGGTAGATGTCCCAGCTGCCGTCCATGCGCAGGTGGCTGTGGAGCGTGAGGTCGCCGGAGAAGCGCGTGAACAGGTGCTTGCCGACCGTGCCGACCCCGAGCACGTCACGGCCGGAAAGGTCCACAGTGGCCAGTGCGGGGTGGCGGAACTCCCCGCGTACCAGCGTCTTCCCGGCCAGCGCCTTGTCGAGCAGCTTGCCGGCCAGGAAGACGGTGTCGCCCTCGGGCACGGCTCAGCCCGCGGCGTCGGACACGGTCGCCGGCGATTCGGCGGTGGTGTCGGCGGTCTCGAGGGCCTCGTCCTCGTCGCCGCGCACGCGGTGGCGCCCGGCGCGGTTGGACCGCAGGATCTTCGCCAGCACCATGTTGAACGTCAGCGCGATCTCCTGGGCGCCGGGGGAGTGCCACTCGTGGATCGGGCTGCACGCGCCCTGCGCCTGCTGCACGGCCAGCCGGTCGGGGATCGCCGTGGGCATCACCAGCGAGCCGAAGTTCTCGCGCAGCTCGGCGACGCGGAACTGGTGCTCGTAGGAGCGCACGCGCAGCTTGTTGACCAGCACGCCGATCGGGCGCAGGCCCGGGTTGCTCTCCTCGCGGATGCGCTCGATGGCCTCCAGCGCGCGCTGGGCGCCCGCCACGGCGTACATCGTGGGCTCGGTGACAATCAGTGCGCTGTCGGCCGCCACCAGCGCCGACTTCGTCAGCCGGCCGAGTGACGGCGGGCAGTCGATGACCACGAGCTCGTACGGCTCTTCGCGCAACGGGTTCTGGTGCAGCTCGTCGAGGGCACGCGAGAGGTTCTCCAGGCGCCGGCCGTCGGAGTCGGGCTCGTTGAGCAGCTCCAGCTCCTCGGCGCCGACCAGCACGTCGACCTCGTCGCTCCACACGCTGGGCGCGATCGCGCGTTCGAGGACGGCCCGCGCGGGGGTCTCGAGGACGTCGGCGAGCGTCGCGTCGGTGTACGGCGGGTCGAGCGAGGTCGTGGCGTTGCCCTGCGGGTCGAGGTCGGCCACGAGTGTGCGGGTACCCCTACGCAGAGCGGCCGACGCGATACCGAGCGCGACCGTCGTTTTACCGACGCCACCCTTGAGGCTGAGAACGGCGACCGTGTGCACTCGGCACAGCCTACGGGCCGCGGGTGGGCCGGGTCGCGAGGAAGGTGCCGAACACCTCTTCCGGGCAGGCCCGGGTGACGGCGGGTGACCGGTGGGCGGGCACTACCCTGTCCGACTATGAAGACGGACACCGTGGCCGCCCGGGGTTCGGGCGCCGTTCGCCGGGCGCTCGAAGCGGAGCTGCGGGCTGCCCGCGCCCGTGGCGTGGAGCAGCCCTCCGTCGTCGACGTCGGCGGCGGCAGTGGCGGCTGGGCGGTGCCGTTCGCTTCGGCGGGCTGCCTCGTGACGGTGGTCGAGCCCAATCCCAACGCGCTGGCGACGCTGCGGCGCCGGGCCGAGGAGGAGGGTGTCTCGCACCGGATCACGGTGATCGCGGACGACTCCGACGCCCTCGGCGCCCACGTCGAGGCCGGCTCGGCCGATCTCGTGCTCGCCCACGGCCTGCTGGAGGTCGTCGACGACCCGGCGGTGGCGCTCGCCGCGCTGGCCGCGGCCGTCGCCCCCGGCGGGGCGCTGTCCGTGCTCGTGGCCAACCGCAACGCGGCCGTGCTGCACCGCGCGCTGGCCGGCCGGATCGCCGAGGCCCAGCGGCTGCTCGACGGCGCCGACGGCGTGGTGCCCGGCGGGCGTGACACCGTGCTGCGCCGCTTCGACAGCGCCGGCCTGACCGAGCTGCTGGTGGCCGCGGGCCTCGAGGTGACGCTGCTGCAGGGCGACCGCGTGATCGCCGACGTCGTGCCCGGCGAGGTGCGTGAGGACGAGCTGGCGGACTTCGAGCTGGCGGCGGCCGCGGTGCCGGCGTTGCGCGACGTGGCCGGGCGGCTGCACGCGATGGCGCGGCCCGCGCAGGTCTGAACCTGCGCTCCTGCGGCGCTGAGCCGGGCTTGCCCGGAATTGTCGGGGGTCCCCGGTAGCGTCGGTCCCCGTGGGGAGCAGAAACGCCGAACTGCCCAGCGGCATGGCCCGCTACCGCGTCACCACGGGTGCCGGGACGCTGCCGGACGACACCGGCTGCGGGATCCTGCACGTGGACATGGACGCGTTCTTCGTGTCCTGCGAGCTGCGGACGCGGCCCGAGCTGGTGGACAAACCCGTCGTCGTGTCCGGCGGCGGGCCGCGGTCGGTGGTGTCCGCGGCGAACTACCCGGCGCGCAAGTACGGCGTGCACTCCGCGATGCCGTTCTCCACGGCGAAGCGGCTGTGCCCGCACTTGATCTGCATCACCCCCACCTCGGGGCTCTACGGCGAGGTCTCGCGGCAGGTGATGGACATCTTCCGCGAGCTCACACCGCTCGTGGAGCCGCTGAGCCTCGACGAGGCCTTCCTGGACGTGAGCGGGGCGCTGCGGCGGCTGGGGGCCACGCCCGCGCAGCTGGGCGCGCGGATCCGTTCGCGCGTGGAGGCGGAGCACGGGATCACGTGCTCGGTGGGCGTGGCGAAGGTCAAGTACGTCGCGAAGCTCGCGTCGGGGATGGCGAAGCCCGACGGGATGGTCGTGGTGCCGGCGGCCGAGACGCTGGCGTTCCTGCACCCGTTGCCGGTCTCGGCGCTGTGGGGCGTGGGGAAGCGCACGGAGGAGCAGCTGCGGGGGCAGGCGCTGCACACGATCGCCGACGTGGCCGCGGCGCCGCCCGCGCGGTTGCGGCGATCGCTGGGCAACGCGATGGGCGACCACCTGTGGGCGCTCGCCAACGGGCACGACGACCGAGCCGTGGTCCCCGAGACGGCGGAGAAGTCGATCGGGGCGGAGCGGACGTTCGAGATCGACCTGCACAGCCGCGCCGAGCTCGGGCTCGAGCTGCTGCGGCTGTCCGAACGGGTCGGCGCGACCCTGCGGGCCCGCGGGCTGCGCGGGCGCACGGTGTCGATCAAGGTCCGCTTCGCCGACTTCACCACGATCACCCGGGCGCGCACGCTGTACACGGCGACGGATGTCGCGCGCGACATCCACCGGACCGCCGTCGAGCTGCTGGCCGAGCACGCGCCCACCGGGGCCGTGCGGCTGATCGGCGTGCGCGTGGAGGGCCTGGACACGGGCGAGGGCGGTGAGCAGCTCCAGTTCGCCTCCGCCGAGCCGCGCTGGCGCGACGCGGAAGTGGCCGCCGACGTGGCGCGGTCGAAATTCGGGTCGGCCGCGGTGCGCCCGGCGTCGTTGCTGACGCCCCGGGAGACGTGAGCTGTGTCGCCCATTGTGTCGTCCGTTGTACCGTCACCGGGCCGTCGTGACCCACTGTCAACCCACGTCAGTCGTGATTTCCCCCAATTCGATCCCTTCTGGATGCGGGATCGGGTAGTCGGACGCGCGCGGGGCTCGTATCCTGGACAGTGCCGCCCCGCCTGGGGCCGGCAGTTGGGTCCAGAACGTTGCGCGGCCCGGCGCCCGCGACAGCTGTGCCGGAGGAGGAAAGATGCCACTCTCCGAGCATGAGCAGCGGCTGCTCGATCAGATCGAGCGCGAGCTCTATGCCGAGGACCCCAAGTTCGCATCCACGGTGCGTGGCACCCGGTTGCGCCGCCCCGCCCGTCGACGGCGCATCCAAGGGATCGCGCTGTTCGTGGTGGGGGTAGCGCTCCTGGTGCTCGGCGTGGTGGTGCCCGTCCTGCGGGTCGCCGACATCCCGTTGATCAGCGTGCTGGGGTTCCTCGTGATGTTCTTCGGGGTCATGATGGCGGTCACGTCGATACGCCACGGCGACAGCGGCGGAGGCGGCAAAGACTCCGGCCGCGGCGGCGGTGGCAAGGGATCGGGCGGCAAGAGCTCGTTCACGCAACGCATGGAAGAGCGCTTCCGCCAGCGCTTCGAGGAGCAGTAGCTCCCTTCGGTCACATCGTGGGATCCGCGCTTCACCCGGTAGGGGTGGAGCGCGGATTCTCGTGTGCTCAGGTCCGGTCGCCCCTTCGCAGCCCGGCGCGGCCGTTGCCCAGGCCCGCCCGATCGTGACTCTTCGGTCCCGGCTGCCTCGATCGTGATTCTCTTCGGGCCCCGCCGCGCGTGCTGCGGCCCGGTTCGTCCGGCCCCGGCCGACCCACCCAGGACAAGCGCCGGCCCCGGTCGCCAGAGCGAGCCGGGGCCGGGGAACCACGTGGGTCAGGAGCGGCGCCGCAGGATCGACTTCGGGAACAGCCGCCCGCGCAAGGACAGCGGGGCCGTGGTGCGCAGGCTGTGACGGAGGCGGTCGAAGGCCGGGGCCAGCTCCGGATCAGCCGTGGTCGCGCCGCTGTACCAGGTGCGCTCGACGGCGCCGATCACCGTGCGCAGGCTGTCGCGGCCGGAGTCGTCGAGGTGGTGGCGCTCGGCGATCTTCTGGCCGGCCACGCGGACCGTGTCGCTGTCGGCCAGGGGCAGGCCACGGTCGGCGCACTCGGCCTTGAGCTCGCGCCACGCCGCGTCGGCGGAGCCGGGGGCGTGGGTGACGATCGCCTGGAGCCGCCGGCGGCGGGCGAAGTCGCGCAGCGCGGCCGGGCCGCCGAGCCCGACCAGGAGCAGCACGACGATCACGGCGAACCACCAAGCCACGAGGCCGGCCAGGAATCCCAGCGCCGCAACGAGGAGCACGCCGCCCGCCAGCGGCAGCCACAGGGCGGCCTGGCTGGTCCGCGCGGCCGGGGGAGCGGGCGCGCGGACGAGGACGTCGCCGTCGGGTACGGCCCCGGGCGGCAGATCCGGAGTCGCCGCACCCGGGGCTGGCGGCCGCCGCCGCAGGACGTACGCGGTGACCACTGCGGCGGCGCCCAGGACCGCGAGCACGGCGGCGAGGATCGCGAGCCAGCCGTCGTGCGATTCGGGCGTGGCCGTGGTGGCCGGGGTGGCCTCGTTCTGGCCCTTGTCGAGCGGCGAGTCCGCCGTCGGGGCGCTGGAGTGCGGCGCGGTGGGCAGGTCGTCGGTGGCGTCGGGCTGCTGGGCGTTGGAGTTCTTCTGCTGCAGGTACGACGGGACGATGCCGCGGCCGTCGGCGAGCGGCGTCGGGTCGAAGCTGACCCAGCCCTTGTCGCCGAAGTACGCCTCGACCCACGCGTGCGCGTCCTGCGAGCTGATCGACTGGTAGTCGCCCTTCGGCACGCCCGGCGTGAAGCCGATGGCCACCCGCGCGGGGATGTGGGCGACGCGCAGCATCACGGCCATCGCCGACGCGTACTGCTCGCAGTAGCCGCGCTTGCCGTTGAGGATGAAGTCGGCCAGCGCGTCGGCGTCGGTGGCGTCCGCGGTCTTCGTGTCGTACACGAAACCGTTCTGCGCGCTGAAGAACTGCCACAGCGCGGTGGCCTTGTCGAAGTTGTCGGTCTTGCCGGCGATGAGCTGGTTCGTCTTCGCGACCACCCGCGGGTCCACGCGGCCGATCTGCGAGTAGAACGCCGGGACCTCGTCGGACTTCGGGTCGGCCGCCCGCAGTTCGGCGGCCGTCGGTTCCTTCAGCGACGCCACCTCGGTGTACGTCGGCGCGGACTCGCTCTTCGTGGTGAACACGGCGCCGCTGACCCGGTCGTACAGCCACTGCGGCGAAAGCCCGCGCAGCGCGCGCGGCGCACCGTAGACGGGCAGCCAGTTGTCCACCCACTGCGTGGGCTGGATCTGGATCTGTCGCGACACGCCGGTGCCGTCGTCGCCGGGCGCGGCGGGCAGGGTGCTGTTGGCGAGCACACCCGTCTGCGCCTGGCCGCCGCCGCGCAGGCCCCAGCCCTGGTTCGGTGTGTACGCGTCGAGCGTGAACGCCCGCAGGTACCGGCGGTCGTTGCCGAGGCCGCGGACCTGGAACAGCTCGGTGTTCTGACCCTGGTCGAGCAGGCCGCGCAGCTGCGTGAACGGCGCGACGCCGAACCCGCCGCTGCCGTCGCCGCCCGCGCCGGAGCCGGCGCCGAACGGGATCTTCCCGACGGTGCCCACCCACGTGATCCCGCCGCCGAGCAGACCGAGCACGATCGCCGCGCTGACCACGGCCACGGGCGCCTGCATCACGCGCGCGCCCGCCCGAACCGGGCGCCTCACGGTTGCGCCAGCGCCGGTGCCGGTGGTTGCCGTCGAGGGCGAGCAGGCACGCGAACGCGGCCGCGCCGAGCAGGAACGTCCACCACGGCAGCATTTCGTCGGACAGCGCAGCGGGCACCGCGTACACGCACAGCAGGACCAGACCAGTCGCCGCCGGCGCCGCGGCGGCCACCGCGAGCGTGTCGACGAGCACCGCGACCAGCCCGATCGCGATCGTCACCAGGCACAGGATCGGCTGCGTGCCCTCGACCGGCGGCAGCCCGGTGCGGATCTGCTCGGCCGACGCCGCGAGCGTCGCCTGCAGCTCGCCGAACGCCGTGGGGCCGGGGATGATCTTGAGGATGCCTTGCGTGGTGAACGCGCCCGTGACCAGGAACAGCAGCACCAGGAGCTGGCCCAGACCGACGAGCACCGTCGGCGCGCGCAGGGAGCGCAGCGCCAGGCCGGTCGACGCGATCAGGATGACCGCCACGAACAGGTAGCCGAACCACGCCCACCCGGAGACCACGCCGGTCAGCGACGTGGCCGCGCACAGCGTCGCGATGCCGGCGGCGACGGGCGGCAGGATTCCGCTCGACCACACCGGCGGCTGGGCGGCCGGCTGCGGGGTCGGCGTGTGGGGGATCGGCGGGGGAGCCTGGGAAACGGGCGGACGGGGTGCCGTCGTGGTCATCGCGCACCGCCGATCAGGGCGCCGCGGTGGGCACCCGTGCGGCACAGCTCGGCCCACGCCTGCGGCATCGGCGTCTGCGGGCCGGCGACCACGACGCCCCAGCCGTTCGCGCGCAGCAGCTCGGCGGCGTCCTTCGTGGCCGCGGCCTGGTGGTCGGACGATCCGGACCCGGCCCAGCTCGGCGTGTCCAGCAGCACCGCGAGGCTGCGGACGCCGCGCGGGCGGTAGCGGGCCAGCTCGTGCACCGACTCCGCGCTGACCGTGCCGAGCACCGCGATGAGCTCCTGTCCTTCGGCCGGGTCGTGCCCGAGCGTCACGTCGCGCTGGTGCGCGGGCTGCAGCCCGGCCAGCGCGTCGAGCACCACGTTGTCGTAGCCTTCGCCGCCTTCACCCGGGGTGTCGGCGAGCGTGATGCCGTGTTCGGTGACCAGTCGGACGCGGTGGCCGGAGCGGCGCAGGTGCAGCGCCACGGAAGCGGCGAACGACACCGCCCACTCGAGGCTTGCCGTGGGACCCGTGCCGTGGTGGGCGGCGGCGCGGTGGTCGACCAGCACGGTCGTGCCGCCCCGCCACGGCCGTTCCTCGACGCGCACCATGACCTCGTCCCGGCGCGCGGTGGAGCGCCAGTGGACCTTCCGCATGTCGTCGCCGGTGCGGTAGTGGCGCACGATCACATCGGGCTCACCCTGCCCGGCGTGCAGGCGGACCGTGCCGTCGTCGCCCGCGCCGACGCCGGCGCCGCCCGGCAGGCCCCACAGCCCGACGACGCGCGGCACCACCACGAGCCGGGAGTGCCCGATCAGCTCGCGTTCGAACTCGCACAGCCCGAACGGGTCGGTGATCGTCGCGCGCAGCGGCCCCACCTGCTGGATCCCGCGCAGCAACGGCTGCAGCGGGTAGCGCAGCAGCACCCGGCGGTCGTGCGGCAGCCGCTCGACGACGAACCGCGGCTTCGAGCCCAGCGCGTACGGCACGCCGTCCTCGAGCAGCACCTCGCCGCCCGGGAGCCGGCCGCTGCGCCACAGCTCGAGGTGCACCTCGCCGCTCGCGCCGACGGCCACGCGCTCCGGCCGCAGCGCCCGCGTGGCGCCGAGGCGGAGCCGGGTCGCCGAGATGAACGCGGCGACCAGCAGCGGCAGCGCCACCACGAAGATGGCGACACGCAGCAGGTCACGCTCGTTGAGCACCAGCGAGCACACGGCCGCGGCGATCCCCGCGGCCAGGAGGCAGCGGCCGCGGGTGGTGAGGCCGGAGAGTGCGCGCAGCATGCGGTTCTCGGATTCGCGTAAGGGGATCGCCGGTCAGCGGGTGCCGGTGGAGCCCTGGGGGACGGGGACGCGGTGCAGAACAGCGCGGACCACGTCGGTCGCCGAGCGGCGGGCGGCGTGCGCCTCGGTGGTGAGCACGAGCCGGTGCGCCAGCACGGGCACGGCGACCGTGTGCAGGTCGTCCGGCACCACGTACTCGCGGCCCGACAGCGCCGCCTGAGCCCGCGCGGCACGGACCAGGTGCAGCGTCGCGCGCGGGGAGGCGCCCAGCCGGATCTCCGGCACCTGCCGGGTCGCCGACACCAGGTCCACGGCGTAGCGCCGGACCTCCGGCGCGATGTGCACCGCGCGCACGGTCTCGATGAGGCGCTGCACGGTCGCGCCGTCGGACACCGCCGAAAGCTCGGCCAGCGGGTTGTGGCCCGCGTGCTCGTCGACCATGGCCAGCTCGGCCTGCTGGTCGGGGTAGCCGATCGACACCCGCGCGGTGAAGCGGTCGCGCTGGGCCTCGGGCAGGGCGTAGGTGCCCTCCATCTCGATCGGGTTCTGCGTGGCGATCACCATGAACGGCGCGCCGAGCAGGTACGTGCTCGTGTCGACCGTGACCTGGTGCTCTTCCATGCACTCGAGCAGCGCCGACTGCGTCTTCGGCGAGGCGCGGTTGATCTCGTCGCCCACCACGATGTTCGCGAACACCGGACCGGGCCGGAACTCGAACTCGCCGGTCTGGCGGTTGTAGATCGACACGCCGGTGACGTCGCTCGGCAGCAGGTCGGGGGTGAACTGCACGCGGCTCACGGTGCAGTCGATCGACCGCGCGAGCGCCTTGGCCAGCGAGGTCTTGCCGACGCCCGGCACGTCCTCCACGAGCAGGTGACCCTCGGCGAGGAGGGTCACCAGCGCGATCCGGATGACGTCGGGCTTCCCGACCAGCACGCGTTCGACGTTGGCGGCGATCCGGCGGGCCGTGTCGTGCAGCTCGTCGAGGGACACTCTCGGGGCGTACCCGTTGCCTCGCCCGTTCGGGGCATCCGCCGAGGGGTAGGGCGGCTGCCCGGCCCCGCCGCCCTGCGGTCCGGCAGGGGTGGCGGACTGGATTCTCGACGTCACTCGTCCTCCTGGTGGCGCATGCCTGTGCGGCTTTCACCGGCTCCGCCGGGTCGCTCGCTGTCCGCGCAGCGATCAGCGTTCCATCCAGTGTGTCAAACTCGGGCGAACTCGGCGCCGGAACCCCGCGAACGGCCGCCGATGACTCTCCGGTAATGCCCTCGGTCCGCCGTTCGGGTGTACGGAGCCGCGTTTTCGGGTGCTCCCGCTGACGGAGGGCTCTCACGTATGCTCCGAAACCGAGGTCGCTCGACTACGGAGAGGCGTAACCGCTCATGAGCGAGGTGGGGGCCGCACCGCTGCCCGACGTGCCGGGCCTGACGAGCTCGGGATCCGGCTCCGGCCGGTTCGCGGTGGCGCCGGAGCTGGCGACGGCCACCTACACGAAGCTCGGCGAGCTGCAGGACGTGGTGGGCGAGATGGTCCGCGAAGCCAACGTGCTGGGCCGCTCGGTGCCGCTGGGCAGCGGGTACGCCGGCGAGGTCGGCGCGTTCATGGCGCAGTACGGCTTCGGCCGCGACGGGTCGGCGGTCGCGCAGCTGACCGCGTTCGGCAAGCAGATCGAAGACCTCAAGGAACGCATCGAGAGCGCGCTGAAAAAGTACCGGCGTGAGGACGACGCCGCGGCCGACGGCGTGGACTGTGCCGGTGGCTGAGCCCGTGCGCAAGCTCCTGCTGCTGGTCCCTGCCCTCCTCGTGCTCGCCGCGTGCGGGCGCCCCGTGACCCCGAAGGCGGTCGCGGCCGACGGCGGACCGGAACCCGCGCCGTCGAGCTCGGCCCGTCCGGCGCTGGCCGAGCTGGATCCGTGCGCGCTGCTCTCGCCGAGCGACCGCTCGAGCGCCGGGCTCACCGAGCTGGGCAAGCCGAAGACGATCGGCGAGGCGCGCGCGTGCGACTGGACGGTGCCCTCGACGTTCGGCGTCACGGTCACGCTCGACGAGACCGCCGGGCTCGCCAACCTCGACGTCTCCCACGGCACGCGCACCAAGAAGAAGGTGGGCGCGCACCAGGCGCTGCAGGTGGCGGACAAGAAGGCCGCGGCCGGCACGTGCGCCGTGCTGCTGGGGGTCGGCAACTCCGCGAGCGTGCAGGTGGACGTGAGCAACGCGAGCTTCTCCGACACCACGCTTGCGTGCTCCCGCGCGACGACCGTCGCCGGGCTGGTGGAGCCGAAGCTGCCCTGAGCTTTCCCGATCCCGTTTACCGGAAGGTGTGCCGTGTCCGCAGCCGTGCCCGAGCCGACGGCCCGTTACGAGTCCTTCAGCCACGAAGCGCTGGCTGCGCAGGTCGAACAGGACAACGACCCCGTCGCCGCCGGCCAGGCCGGGGCGCGCTGGACCGAGCTCGCGCGCAAGTTCGAGGACTCGACCGCGTCGCTGGCCGCGCTGTCGGCGGCCAGCCAGGAGACGTGGGAAGGCGAAGCGGGCGACGCGATGCGCGCGGAGCTCGCGCGGGCGGCCGGCTGGCTGGGGGAGTCCGCGGCGGTGTCCACTGTGGTCGGTGACGCCGTGGCGGGGCAGGCCGACGTGGCGGCGCGGGCGCGGGCCGAGATGCCGCCGCCGGTCGAGTTCGACCCGGCGGCGATGATCCGCTCGGCCGCCGCGAGCGGCAACGTCCTGGAGCTCGCCGGGCTGTCGTTCGCGATGGACGCGCGCCGCGCGGAAGCCGAAGCGGCGCGGCAGAAGGCGATCGACGTCGTACGAACCCGCGACACCGCGCTGCACGGGCTGGTGCCGGGCGTCGCGTTCCCGGACACCCCGGCCCTCGGCGCGGGGCCGGCTTGATCCGGCTCTCCGCGTCGGCCTTCGACGTGGTGTGGCACGACCTCGGGCTCGGCCCCGTTCCGGTGCCCCTGGCGGTGCCCAGCGTCGGCGCGACCGAGGCCGAACGCGCGGCCGTGCGCGCCGAGGTCTACCGCGGCCTCACCGGCCGCGGCCTCTTCGACGGACGGCTCGCCCCCGAGCTGGAGAACCGGCTGCGGCTGCTCGACAGCGGCTCGCGCTACGTCGCGTGCGAAGCCCTGGTGGACATGACTGCCGACACGCCGTTCCGCGCCGTGACCGCCGTGCGCGGCCGCAGCGGGGTGCTCGCGGTTCAGCCCGAACGGACGGTGGGACTCAGCGGAATCCGCGAGGGCGAGCTCGTTTCGGCGCTCGTCGAGGTGCTGCCGCGGCTGTCGCCGGGCCCCGGGTTCGGCGTCAGCCTGCCTGCCTCGGGGTGGGACTCGACTTCGGCCGCGGCTTCCGCTTCGACGGCCCGCCAGGCCGAGGAGATCGCCGCGATCCAGGCCCGGCCGGTCTTCGCCGCGGGCCAGTTCGGTGCCTACACCCGCACCAGCAGCGGCCGCATCGACCGCCGCGGCGGCCTGACCTGGTTCGACACCGACGCGGGCGCCTACTCCGCCGGCGTGTCCGCCGGCCGCGGCGGGCAGGACTGGGTGACCGTCGCCCCGGTCGACGGGCCGCGGCTGGTCGAGCGGGTTCTGGCGCTGTTCGGCTGAGCTGCCGGCTTAGGCGGGGTCGAGCAGGGCGGTCGCGCTGACGTCGAGCCGGGCGGTTGTGCATTCGCCGGCCCGAGGTGTTCGATCGGTGCGCGTTCGAGCTGGGGCCACGTGCAATGCACTGCAGTGATGCTGGAGCTGGTCACCGGTCCCGGGCCGCGGTTGGTAGAGCGGGCCCTGGCGTTGTTCGGCTGAGCGCCGACAGCTCACGCGGATTCAGCGAGCCGGTCGCGCTGACATCGAGTCGGGCGGCTGCAGCCGCCGGCCGAGGCGTTGGACCGCTGCGCGGCCATGGTTCGTTCGAGCTGGGTCAGGTGCTGTGGGCCCGGCGGAAGCTGTGCCGGGCGGCTCAGGCGAGGTCGAGCAGGCCGGTCGCGCTGACGTCGAGTTTGTGGAGCACCAGGCGGCTGCGCAGCTCGCGGACGCCGTGTTCGCGTTTGAGGCGGTCGACGACCGTTTCGAACTCCGCGGGGTCCAGGCAGGCGAGGCGGAGCTGGTAGTCGTACTCGCCGGTCATGCGGGCGCCGGACACGACCTGCGGGACTCGGTGCAGTTCGCGTTCGAAGTGGGTGCGGTCGACGTCTTCGCGCAGGCGCACGTCGCTGACCATGGTCAGGCCGCGGCCGAGGGCGGCGGGGTCCAGGTCGGCGCGGAAGCCGCGGATGACGCCGGCGGCGCGGAGGCGGCGCACGCGGTCCGCGACGGTGTTGGCGGAAAGGCGCACCTGGGCGCTGAGCTCGTTGTAGGTGCGGCGGCCGTCCTCTTCGAGGAGCCGGACGAGTGAGCGGTCGATGGCGTCCACAGGCGTGATTGTGCAGAACTCGGCGAGGTCGGGCAAGTGCCGAGGAAAACTCGGTGAATAGCCGACGCAGCCCGTGATTTCCGAGCCACCTTCGGCGGACATCCTGGAACCGTTCCGGGCATGGATGTCCTGCTACCGCCCCTGTTGCCCGTGTTCAGCGTCCTGCTCGTGACCGTCGTCCAGCGCCGCTACGGGCCGCGGCTCGGCGGCCGGCTCGCGGGCTTCCCGACGACGACCTTTCCGTTCCTGCTCGTCCTCCTGGCGCGTGACGGTGCAGCCACCGTGGCCGACGCGGCGCGCGGGATGATCGCCGGCCAGCTGGTGGTGGCGGCTTTCTGCCTCGGCTATGGCCGGGTCGCCCGCCGGGTGCGGCGCCCGGCCGTCGCGGCCACGGTGGCGCTGGCCGTCGCCGCCGGGGCGTTGTCGCTGGTGGCCGAGGTGGGGTCGCCGTGGGTCGCGGCGGCGGTGACCGGCGCCGTCGTGCTCACCGGGCTGGTGACCTGGCCGCCGGCGCCGCCGATCGACGTCGTCGGCCCGGCTCCACGCTGGGAGCTGCCCGTGCGCGTCGCGGCCGCTGCGGCCGTCGTGACGGCGCTGGCCGTCCTGTCGAGGATGCTCGGCCCGCACCTGGCCGGCGTGCTCGCCTGCACTCCGGTCGTCCTGGCGATCCTCACCCCGACCACCCACGGCGGGTCCGGCTTCGCCGCCGCCGAAACCCTGGTGCGTTCCGCTTTGCGCTCGCTGCCCGGGACGCTGGTGTTCGCCGTGGTCACCGCGTGGTGCGTGGTGCCGCTCGGGCCGGTGGCGGCGTTCGCTCTGGCGGGGGCCGGGCTGGTGGCGGCCGACCACCTCGTCGGCCGGTTGCCGGCCGCCCGGCAGCCGGTCGGGGCCGGTCAATCCCGCTGACCCCCATTCGTGGCGTGATACTTCACGCCGCGGTGGGCGGAATGCTCGGCCGCACACTGGGGTTGTCGCCATTGAGAAACAGTGTGGGAGGAGGCCGGCGTGACGAGCCTCGAGATGGCGGACACGGAGTCCGGAGCGGTCGAGCACCGCGCGGCGGCGCGCCGTCGGCTGCCCTGGCGGCCGGTGCTCCACTGGGCCGTCGTGGCCGCCGCGCTCGGGTACCTCGTGTGGCGTGTGCCCGAGCTGGCCAGGGAGTTCGCACAGCTCGACCGCATCCAGTGGGGCTGGGTCGTGGCGGCCGGGCTCGCCGGGCTCGCGGCGCTGGCCGTCTACGGCGAAGTGCACCGCCAGCTGCTGCTGGTCGGGGGAGCGCACGTGCCGCCTTCGGCCGTGCAGGGCATCACCTTCGCGCAGAACGCCGTCTCGACCACGGTGCCCGTGGTGGGCGGGGCCGGCTCGCTCGCGTACGCGATCAACCAGCTGCGCCGACGCGGCGTCGACAGTGCCCTGTCGGCCTGGGCGGTCCTGCTCGCCGGCGTGATCACCACCGTGCTGCTCATCGTCCTCGGCTTTCTCGCCCTGGCCTGGGCCGGCCGGGTGCCGCTGCGGCTGGCCGTGCCCGCAGCCATCGTGGTCGCGGCGGGCTCCGCGGGGGTGTGGGCGTTGCTGACGCACCCGACCGTCCTGCAACGCGGGCTCACCTCACTGCTGCGCGTCTTCGGCCGCACCCCGGGCACGTGCACCACCTGCCGCAAGACCTGGCTCGAGAAAGCCGACGCCGCCGCGCTCCAGCTCTCGGAACGCGTCGCACGGCTGCGCCCCGGCGGCACCCGCTGGAGCGTCCTGCTGGTCCTCGCGCTCGCCAGCTGGGGGTTCGACTTCTTCGCCCTCATCGCCAGCGCCGAAGGCACGGGCACCCACATCCGCTGGGACGTCCTCGCCGTGGGCTTCCTGGTCGTCCAGGCCAGCATCGCCCTCCAGATCCTCCCCGGCGGCGCCGGCCTCGCCGAAGCCGGACTGCTCGGCGTGCTCGTCGCCGCGGGCGTCCCCGCCGCCCCGGCCGCCGCCACCGTGCTGATCTACCGCGCGATCAGCTGGGCGGGCCTCTCCCTCGTCGGCTGGGTCGTCTACGCCCTCCAACCCCACGCGACACCGGCCCACGGCCACGAGCGCACCGCCGCTGCGGCACTGCCGCAGGCCTGATCGGCTCGGAGGCCCGGGTGCGGTGGTTGGGCCGCCTCGCGATCGGGCGCCGCGGCGAGGGCCCACGGCCATGACTGGACGGCGGCGGCTGCTCTGTCGCGGACCTGATCGGCTCGATGTCCAGGTCCGGCGGCCGGCTCCGTGATGGGGTGAGCGCCTCGTGGCCGTGGTCCTGCTCCGGCCTGTTCGGCTTGCGCGGCCGTGTCCCGCGGCTGGCGCCTCGTGGCCGGGCGCGCGCGACGCCGCCCACGGGTACGACCCGAGCGCGGCTGCCGCTCTGCGCCAGGCCTGATCCTCGCGCCCGTTCCCTGGTGATCGGGTCGACTCGTGGCCGGGTGCTCAGGCGCCAGACCGCGGCTGCCCCCGGCCGCAGGCCTGATCGGCTAGCACCCCGCGGTTGGGCGCCTCGTGGCTGAGCACCCACCGCGTCTGCGAATGGGAACAAGTCGACAGCGGCTGCCGCCGCGCCCCAGGTTCTGATCCGCCCCTACCTCAGTGCCCGATGACTGCGGGTGCCCGACGACCAGACGTTCCCCCGATTCCCCACGACGCGCCACCGTCGGCGCCACCGGTCTCCCCACCACACCCCACGCGCGGCACCACCGTTCCCCACCAGCGCCCCCACCTCACCCCACCGCGATCCCCACCGGCCCCCACCTGGGTTCCCCACCGCACCGGGCCCCACCCAGGGGGTTCCTGGTCTTCACGCTGCCGTTCAGCGGACGTTCGGCAGCCGGTCCGGGTTGCTCCGGGACCCCGGCGCGGGGGATCTTGACCACGGCCCCCCACGCGGCCCCCACCAGGCCCCACAGCGCTGACCTGCGTAAACGCGTGACACGACGGAGTTAACGGGGAGCAAGTCGCGTTGACTGTGGTGAAAAGTGGGGTACGGTGGTGACCAGTGGGGCGGAAGGGAGCCCCGTGGCCGGAGCCGGGTGGTTCGCCAGCCGGGGCCGGTAGGGAGGTGGGGGCCGGTGTTCCTCGGCACTCACACCCCGAAGCTGGACGACAAAGGGCGGCTCGCGCTGCCCGCGAAGTTCCGCGACGCCTTGGCCGGCGGGCTGATGGTCACCAAGGGGCAGGACCACTGCCTCTTCGTCTTCCCCCGCGCCGAGTTCGAGCAGATGGCACGGAAGGTCGCCGAAGCCCCGTTCACGAACGAGGCGGTTCGGGCCTACCAGCGTTACCTGTTCGCCGGAACGGACGAACAACGCCCGGACGGGCAGGGGCGCATCACCATCGCGTCCGAGCTCCGGCGCTACGCCGGGCTGAACAAGGAGTGCGTGGTGATCGGCGCGATCACCAGGCTGGAGATCTGGGACGCCCAGGCGTGGCAGGGCTACCTGGACGAACACGAGGACAGCTACGCGAAGGCTCGAGAGGAAGTTCTACCGGGCGTCTTCTAGGGGACACGGGCACCGGAGCACCTGCGTCGTCGGGGGACGCGGGTCCGCCGGGATCGTGGAACCGGAAACGTCCCCGCGGATGCCGTGAGGCCTCTGTCCGCTCTTTGGCCCTGGCGCACCTTCCCCGGTGCCAGGTCGGACCGCGGGCGGGCAGGGACCTGACGGCATCCGCCGCATCTTCCCCGGGAGTACGGAGCGCGGAAGGGGGAGGGGCATGGCGACCGAGCACGAGCACGTTCCGGTGCTGCTGGACCGCATCGTCGAACTGTTCACCCCCGCCTTCGCCGACCGCGACGCGGTGCTGGTCGACGCGACCGTCGGCCTCGGCGGCCACTCCGACGCACTGCTCGAGGCCTTCCCGCGCCTGCGGCTCGTCGCGCTGGACCGCGACCCCGCCGCGCTCGAGCGCTCGGCCGAGCGGCTCGCGCGGCACGGTGACCGCGTCGACCTCGTCCACACCGTCTACGACGGACTCCCCGAAGCCATCGAGAGCCTCGGACTGTCCCGTGTGGACGGCATCCTCTTCGACCTCGGCGTGTCCTCGATGCAGCTGGACCGCGCCGAACGCGGCTTCGCGTACTCGAAGGACTCCCCGCTCGACATGCGGATGGACCCGACCACCGGCTTCACCGCCGCCGACGTGCTCAACACCTACGCGCCGGGCGAGCTGATCCGGATCCTGCGCGACTACGGCGAAGAGCGCTTCGCGCAGCGGATCGTCAAAGCCGTCGTCGCTGCGCGCGAGAAGGAACCGTTCACGCGCAGCGCGCGGCTCGTCGAACTGCTCTACGACGCCGTGCCCGCCGCGAGCCGCCGCACCGGCGGGCACCCGGCCAAGCGCACGTTCCAGGCACTGCGGATCGAGGTCAACGGCGAGCTGGAAGTGCTGCGACGGGCGATGCCGGCCGCGCTCTCGGCGCTCGCCATGGACGGCCGCATCGTCGTGGAGTCCTACCAGTCGCTCGAAGACCGCCTGGTGAAGCAGGCGTTCGCGGAGCTCGCGAAGTCGCGGACCCCGGAGGGGCTCCCGGTCGAACTGCCCGGGCACGGCCCCGAGCTGAAACTCCTGACCCGAGGAGCCGAGAAGGCAGGCGAAGGCGAGATCGAGCACAACCCCAGGGCCGCCTCCGTGCGGCTGCGGGCAGCACAGAGGATCGGAGAGCCGCGATGACCGCACCCACGAAGTCCCGCCGCCGCTCCGGCGCGCCGGCGACGCGCCGGAGCGCGCAAGCGGGGACCACGGTCGAGCAGGAACCGCAGACCACCGGCCGCACCACCGCGCAGCCGGAAACCACGCCGCGCCGGTCCTCGCGCGGCCGCACCACGGCCGCCGAGCGGGCGTACGCGCGCCGCGCGCAGCGGGCCGACCTGCTGCAGCAGCGCGAGCCGAAGAAGCCCCAGCTTCAACGCACCGAGACCGAGGCCAAGCCGAAGCAGAAGCGCCTGCTGCTGCGCTGGCCGCGTTCGCGCGCCTCGTTCGTGCTGGTCATGATGGGGCTGCTGGCCGTCGGCGTCGCCTCGACGCTGTGGCTGACCACCCAGGCCATCGCCGACTCCTACCGCCTCGAGCAGCTGCGCACGACCAACGCGAGCCTGGCCGAGGCGAAGGACCGGCTCGAGCGTGACGTCGCGAAGGCGCAGTCGCCCGCGTCGCTGGCGCCGGCCGCGAAGCAGCTGGGCATGGTGCCCGGCGGCGACCCGGCCCGCATCGTCGTGGGGCCGGACGGCAAGACCACCGTCGTCGGCGAGCCGACGAAGGCCCAGCCCGCCGCCGGCTCGACGGCCGAGACGCCGCCGCAGCAGCCGGGCGCGCCCGCCGGGCAGCCCGCCTCCGGTCAGCAGGAGGGCGGCATCGAGGGCGACCTGCCGGCCACCCCGGCGGGGCAGTGATGGTGGCTTCGGGGGCGAGCCGGGCGCGCGCCGCGGGCAGCGCCCGGCGCACGTACGCCGCGGGCACGCGCCGCGCGGTGGCCAAGCGCGGCAACGGCGGGCAGCGCAGCCGCTTCTCGGCCGTGCGCATCCTGCTGGTGGCGCTCATGGTCATCGCGGGCGTGAAGCTCGTGCAGGTGCAGTGGTTCGAAGCGCCCACGCTCTCGGCCGCGGCCGAGCGGCAGCGCAGCCTCACCATCGACATCCCCGCGCAGCGCGGGTCCATTGTGGACCGCAATGGCAACAAGCTCGCCTTCAGCGTGGAAACCCGCACGCTGTCGGTGAACCTGCGCGTGCTGCACAAGACGATGGACGACTACGCGAAGAAGAACCCCGCCAAGGGCGTCACCTTCGAATCCGAGGTCACCCGCGCGGCCAAGTACATCGCCGCGAAGGTGCCCAACCTGACGACCGAGCAGGAACTGCTGACGAAGCTGAACAAGCCGCAGTCGTTCACCTACCTCGTGGACAACGTCGAGCCCTCCGTGGCCGCCGACATCGTCAAGCAGTTCGCGTGGATCGGCGTGGAGAACCGCGCCATGCGCGAGTACCCGGGCGACACGCTCGCGTCGAACATCGTCGGCCTCGCCAACTGGCGCATGGAGGACCCCGACGTGTCCAAGCACAACCTCCACGGCGTGGTCGGGCTGGAGCAGTCGCGCGACAACGACCTGGCGGGCACGCCGGGCCGCGAGATCGTGAACACCCAGAACGGCAACGACAACCTGTACCTGCCGGGCTCCGAGCACGTGCTGCAGGCGGCGATCCCCGGTTCGGACCTCGAACTGACCATCGACTCGGACCTGCAGTACGAGCTGCAGCGGCAGCTGAGCGACTACGTCGCGCAGTCGCACGCCAAGGGCGGCCAGGCCGTGATCATGGACTCGCGGACCGGCGAGATCTACGCGCTGGCCGACGACAAGACGTTCAACCCGAACGACCAGTCGACCTTCCAGGACGAACTGCTCAACGACCGCGCGGTGACCACACCGTACGAACCGGGCTCGGTGAACAAGATCGTCACCGCCACCGCGGCCATCGACGAGGGCATCGCCACGCCGCAGTCGACGATCGCGGTCCCGGGCGAGATCAAGATCGCCGACCGCACGGTGCACGACGCTTGGGTGCACGGCACGCAGAACTTCACCACCACCGGCATCTTCGCCAAGTCCTCCAACGTCGGCACGCTGGAGCTGGCGCAGAAGATCGGCCCGGACCGCTACTCGGACCTGCTGAAGAAGTTCGGCATCGGCCAGCGCACCGGCCTCGGCCTGCCCGGTGAGAGCCCGGGTTACGTGCCGCCGCGCAGCCAGTGGTCGGCCAGTACGTTCGGCAACCTGCCGATCGGCCAGGGCCTGTCGATGACCGTGGTCCAGATGGCCGGGATGTACCAGGCGATCGCCAACAACGGCCTGCGCGTGCCGCCGCGGATCGTGAAGGCGAAGAAGAACCCGGACGGCACGGTCGTGCCCGAGCCGGCGCCGAAGCCGGTGCAGGTGGTCAGCCCGCAGACCGCGACGACGGTGCGCGACATGCTGCGCGCGGTGGTGCAGAACGCCAAGAGCCCCAACGCGGGCACGGCGCCGTCGGCCGCGCTGGAGGGCTACCAGATCTCGGGCAAGACGGGCACCGGCCAGCAGGTCGACCCGCGCACGAAGGCCTACAGCCAGAGCCTGGCCAACATCACCTTCGCCGGGATCCTGCCCGCCGACCACCCGCGGTTCGTCGTCGGCATCCGCCTCGACGCGCCCGACACCACGCTGCCGGCCGGGCATTCGGCGGGCCCGCTGTTCCACTCCATCGCCTCGTACCTGACGCAGCGCTACCAGATTCCGCTGTCCGACGGTCCGTCGCCGGAGGTCCCGCTCATCATCCCGTGACGCGCCCGCGACGTTCCCGGGACACGACCGGAACGTCTTTGCAACACTCGGCCGAGGGCCGCTTCGCGTCTCGCGAGGCGGCCCTTTCCCGTGTGTTTCCGCCTGCGATAGTCCACATCGGCTGGTGGCGGCGGGCGGAAACGCTTGCCCCGCAACGACGTTTCGCGCGCCGCATAGCACACCCGGTGCACGCCGACGCGTTCGCCGTACCGCCTTGGGTCACCCGATCGCGCTCTCGGTAACCTCTCGGGCGTGTCCGTGTCCTCGTCCAAGCCCCAGAGCGGGCCGGCTGCGTCGTCGCTGCCGGAAAGCCCGGTGAAGGCGGTCGCCGCCCCGCCCCGCCCGGCCCGGATCGACCCGGTCCCGCTGGCCACCCTCCTCGCCCGCGCGGGCGCCCGGCTGATCGCCGAGAGCCCCGAGGCCGCCGACCTCACCGTCACCGGGACCACGCTGCGTGCGCAGCACGTGCTGCCAGGCGACCTGTTCGCCGGCCTGCCCGGTGCGCGCGCCCACGGCGCCGACTTCAGCGACCAGGCCGTGGCCGCCGGCGCGGCGGCGGTGCTCACCGACGCCGAGGGCGCCGAGCGCCCCGCGTTGCGCGACGCCGGCATCCCGATCCTCGTGCACCCCGACCCGCGTGCCGCGCTCGGCGAGATGGCCGCGTGGATCTACGGGGAGCCGTCGCTGCACCTGTCCGTGCTGGGGGTCACCGGCACGTCGGGCAAGACCACCACCTCCTACCTCGTCGACTCCGGGCTGCGCGCCGCCGGCCTCACCACGGGCCTGATCGGCACGGTCGAGACGCGCATCGCCGGCGAACGCCTGGTCAGCGGCTTCACCACGCCGGAGGCGCCGGACCTGCAGGCGCTGCTCGCGGTGATGCTGGAGCGCGGCGTGACCCACGTGCCGATGGAGGTCTCGAGTCACGCGCTGTCGCTCGGCCGCGTCAACGGCACGCGCTTCGCGGTCGGCGCGTTCACGAACCTCTCGCAGGACCACCTCGACTTCCACCACGACATGGAGGAGTACTTCGCCGCCAAGTCGCTGCTGTTCGACGGCCGCTCGACCACCGAGGTCGTGGTCGTGGACACCGCGTGGGGGCGGGCTCTGCTCACGCCGCAGACGGTGACCGTGTCGATCGAGCAGGGCGTCGACGCCGCGTGGCGCGCCTCCGACATCGAGCCCACGGCGGCGGGGGAGCAGACCTTCACCCTGCACGGCCCGGACGGGCTCACGCTCGCCGCGAAGATCCCGCTGCCGGGCACGTTCAACGTGGCCAACGCCGTGCTCGCCGCCGCGATCCTGGGCAGCGCCGGCGTGGACCCGGCGGCCATCGTCGCGGGTCTCGGCGCCGTGGAGGTGCCGGGCCGGATGGAGCGGGTGTACCTGGGCCAGGACTTCACCGCCGTCGTCGACTACGCGCACAAGCCAGCGGCCGTCGCGCAGGGGCTCGACGCGCTGCGCGCCCGCACCGACGGCCGCATCATCACGGTGCTCGGCTGCGGCGGCGACCGCGACACGGCCAAGCGCCCGATGATGGGCGAGGAAGCCGTGCGCCGCAGCGACGTGCTGATCGTGACCGACGACAACCCGCGGTCCGAGGACCCGGCAATGATCCGCGCCGCGATGCTCGCCGGTGCGCGGGGCGTCGGGCCGTCCCACGGCGGCGAGATCGTGGAGATCGGCGACCGCCGCGAGGCCATCACCCACGCCGTGTCGCTCGCCCGCACGGGCGACATCGTCTTCATCGCCGGCAAGGGCCACGAGACCGGCCAGGAGGTCCAGGGTGTCGTGCACCCGTTCTCCGACCGCGACGAGCTCGAGGCCGCCATTCGCAAGCATCTCGAGGTGAGTGCGTGATCGAGCTCAGCCTGGCCGAGATCGCCGACGTGGTCGGCGGCCGGCTGCACGGAGCCGACGGCTCGTCGGCCGTCACGGGGAGTGTCGAGTTCGACACGCGCAAGATCGGTCCCGGCGGCCTCTTCGTCGCCCTGCCCGGCGAGCGCGTGGACGGGCACGACTTCGCCGCGAAGGCGGTGGCGGCCGGTGCTGTCGCGGTGCTGGCCGGCCGCGAGGTCGACGCGCCCGCGATCGTGGTGCCGCCGCTGCCCGAGGGCCAGGCCCACGAGCGTTCGGTCGCGCTGGCCGGCGACACCGACGGCTCCGGCGCCGCCGTGCTGGCCGCGCTCGCGAAGCTGGCCGGCCACGTCGTCGGCCGGCTCGCCGCCGAAGGCCTCACGGTCGTTGCGCTGACCGGCTCGTCGGGCAAGACCTCGACCAAGGACGTCATCGCGCAGCTGCTGGAGCCGATGGGCCCCACGGTCGCGCCGCCCGGGTCGTTCAACAGCGAGCTCGGCCACCCGTGGACCGCGCTGCGTGCCGACCACGCCACGAAGTACCTGGTGCTGGAGATGTCCGCGCGCGGGACTGGGCACATCGCCGACGCGGCCGCGATCACGCCGCCGCGCATCGGCGCCGTGCTCAACGTCGGCAGCGCGCACGTCGGCGAGTTCGGCTCGCGCGAAGCCATCGCGAAGGCCAAGGGCGAGCTCGTGGAGGCGCTGCCGAGTGCCGAAGCGGGCGGCGTCGCCGTGCTGAACCTCGACGACCCGCTGGTGGCCGCCATGGCGAGCCGCACCAGCGCCCGCGTGGTCGGCGTCGGCGAGACCGCGTCCGCGCAGGTCCGTGCGGCCGACATCACGCTCGACGCCGAGGCCCGTGCGTCGTTCCGGCTGATCACCCCCGACGGCGAGGCGCCGGTGACGCTGCCGCTGCACGGCGAGCACCACGTCGGCAACGCGCTCTCGGCCGCCGCGATCGCGCTGGAGCTCGGCGCGACGCCGGCCGAGGTCGCGCAGCGGCTGTCCGCCCTCGAACGCCGCTCGGCCCACCGCATGGCGGTGACCACGCGCGCCGACGGCGTCACCGTCCTCAACGACGCGTACAACGCCAACCCCGAATCAGTGCGAGCCGCGCTGAAGGCCCTCGCGTCGATGCGCCGGACCGGCCGTCGCGCGTGGGCGGTGCTCGGCGTGATGGGCGAGCTCGGCGCCGACTCCGTGACCGAGCACGACTCCATCGGCCGCCTCGTGGTGCGCCTCAACATCGACAAGCTCGTGGTCGTCGGTGACGAGGCCGCGCCGATGCACCAGGGGGCCTCGCAGGAGGGCTCCTGGAACGAGGAGTCGGTGCTGGTACCCGATGGCGACGCCGCCGTGGCCCTGCTGCATGATCAGCTCCGTCCCGGAGACGTGGTGCTGGTCAAGGCCTCCAACGCCGCCGGCCTGTGGCACGTGGCCGAGGCGTTGCTCGCCCCCTCGGAAGACTCGAAAGACTCCGAGAACTCCGAGAACTCCGAAGACTCCGAAGACGCTGCACAATCCGTTTCCCCCTCCCCGTCCTCTGAACGCTCGAACGGTGGTCACGCGTGATCAACATCCTGATCGCGGCCGCGGCGGGTCTGCTGGTCTCCATCCTGCTCACGCCCTACCTGATCCGGGTCTTCTCCCGGCAGGGCTTCGGGCAGGAGATCCGCGAAGAAGGGCCCCAGGGCCACAAGTCGAAGCGCGGCACCCCGACGATGGGTGGCGTCGCGATCATCATCGCGATGGTCGTCGGCTACTTCGTCGCACACCTGATCAGCTGGCTCGGCAACTCCCACAGCTCGGCGCCCTCGGCGTCCGGCCTGCTGGTGCTCATGCTGGCCGTGGGGCTCGGCATCGTCGGGTTCCTCGACGACTTCATCAAGATCCGCAAGCAGCGCAACCTCGGCCTGAACAAGACCGCGAAGCTGGTCGGCCAGCTCGTGGTCACGATCCTGTTCGCGGTGCTGTCGCTGCAGTTCGCCGACGAGCACGGCCTCACGCCCGCGTCGCAGAGCCTCTCCTACGTGCGTGACCTGGCGCTGATCACGTTCCCGTGGATCGTGTTCGTGATCTTCTGTTACGTGGTCATCTCCGGCTGGTCGAACGCGGTGAACTTCACCGACGGCCTCGACGGCCTGGCCGGCGGCGCCGCCGCGATGGTGCTGGCCACCTACGTGGTCATCTCCTTCTGGCAGGCCCGCCTCTCGTGCGCCGACGGGCCCACGACCGCCTGCTACGACGTGCGCGACCCGCTGGACCTCGCGGTGGTCGCCGCCGCGGCGACCGGCGCGTGCGTCGGCTTCCTGTGGTGGAACGCCGCGCCCGCCAAGATCTTCATGGGCGACACCGGTTCGCTGGCGCTCGGCGGGCTCGTGGCCGGTCTGTCGATGACCACCCGCACGGAGCTGCTCGCGATCGTGATCGGCGGCCTGTTCATGGTCGAGATGATCTCGGTGGTCACCCAGATCGCGGTCTTCCGCACGACCCGGCGAAGGCTGTTCCGGATGGCGCCCTTCCACCACCACTTCGAGCTCGCCGGGTGGGCGGAAACCACGGTGATCATCCGGTTCTGGCTGCTCTCGGCCATCTGCTGCATGTTCGGACTGGGGCTGTTCTACAGCGAACAGCTGGGCGTCGGGAGCTAGGTCTTGACCGACAGGGAGCTCCTGCTCGAAGGCAAGAACGTGCTCGTGGCGGGCGCCGGCGTCACCGGGAAGTCGGTGGTGCCGGTCCTGCGGGAGCTGGGCGCTCACGTGACGGTCACCGACGGGAACGCCGAGCGGCTCGAAGAGCTGGCCGGCCTCGGCGCCGAGCTGGTGCCGGGTCTGAGCGAACCGCCGCCGGGCACCGTGCTCGTGGTGACGAGCCCGGGCTGGCGGCCCACGTCGCCGCTGCTGGCCGCCGCGGCCGCGGCCGGTGTCGAGGTGATCGGCGACGTCGAGCTGGCCTGGCGCATCGGGCAGCTGCGTGAGCGGCCGCCGTCGTGGCTGGTGATCACCGGCACGAACGGCAAGACCACCACCGTCGGCATGCTCGAGTCGATGCTGCGCGCGGGCGGGGTCGACGCCGTGGCCTGTGGGAACGTCGGTTACGCGGTGCTCGACGCTGTGCGGGCCGGTCACGCCGTGCTCGCCGTGGAGCTCTCCAGCTTCCAGCTGCACTGGTCCTCGACGCTCGCGCCCGACGCGTCGGTGGTGCTCAACCTCGCCGAGGACCACATCGACTGGCACGGCTCGATGGCGGAGTACGGCGCCGCGAAGGGCCGGGCCCACGAACGCTCGCGCGTGGTCGTGCACAACGCCGACGACGAGTGGTCCACCCGCCTCGCCGAGGAGCACGCGCCCGAGAGCGCCCGCCGCGTCGGGTTCCGCCTGGACACGCCGCACGCCGGCGAGCTGGGCCTGGTCGAGGACCTGCTGGTGGACCGCGCGTTCGTCGCCGATCCCGCCACGAGCGCGGAAGAGCTGGCGACGATCGTCGACGTCCGCCCGGCCGGACCGCACAACGTCGCCAACGCACTGGCGGCCGCCGCGCTCGCGCGCGCCCACGGCGTGTCGACCGAGGCCGTGCTCAAGGGCCTGCGCGAGTACCAGCCGGCGCCGCACCGCGCGCAGGAGGTCGCCGAGATCGGCGGCGTGCGCTACGTGAACGACTCGAAGGCCACCAACCCGCACGCCGCGAGCGGCTCGCTGCGGGCCCACGAGAGCATCGTGTGGATCGCCGGGGGCCAGCTCAAGGGCGCCGCGGTCGACGAACTCGTGGCCTCGATCGCTGGCCGGCTGCGCGGAGTTGTGCTACTCGGCGTGGATTCACCCGTGATCGCAGCCGCTGTTGCGCGACACGCGCCGGATGTCCCGGTGAACCGCCTCCGTCCGGGTGACCATGAACCCATGACTGCGGCGGTGGATGCGGCCAGCGCAATGGCTCACCCTGGTGACGTGGTGCTGCTCGCGCCCGCCGCCGCCTCGTTGGACATGTTCCGCAACTACGGCGAGCGCGGCGACGCGTTCATCGCGGCGGTGCGTGTCCTCGCGGGCGGTGCGGCGGGGGCGGCGAATGACGGTAGTTGACGAGAAGCGGACCCAGGATCGGCCCGAGCGGCCCCGGCGGGAGCGCAAGGTAAGCCCGTTCGTGGCGTTCCGGACGGCGCTCACGGCGTGGCTCTCGCGGCCGCTGGCGTCGTTCCACCTGGTGCTGGCCCTGACCGGGGTGCTCACCGTGATCGGTGTCGTCATGGTGCTGTCCGCGTCGTCGGTCGCGTCCTACGACCCGAGCACCGGCAGCAGCGTGTACTCGCTGTTCTACCGGCAGGTCCTGTTCGTGGCGATCGGCTCGGTCGTGTTCTGGGTCGGCCTGCGGATCAAGCTCGAACGCATCCGGCGCATGTCGGCGACCATGGTCGTGATCTGCCTCGGCCTGCTGATGCTGGTACTCACGCCGCTGGGCTCGACGGTGAACGGCTCGCAGGGCTGGTTCAAGCTGGGCGTGTTCACGTTCCAGCCGGTTGAGGCCGCGAAGGTCGCGCTGGCGTTCTGGGGCGCGCACATCCTGGTGATCAAGTACAACGTGATCCACCAGTGGCGCCACCTGCTCGTGCCGGTCGTGCCGGTCGCGCTCGTGATGTTCGCCCTGGTCATGCTGCAGCCCGACCTGGGCGGCACGATCACGCTCGCCGTGGTGCTGCTGGCGCTGCTGTGGTTCGCCGGCGCGCCGAAGCGGCTGTTCGGAGTGATCCTGGCGGGTGGTCTCGCCGGTGTCCTGGTGCTGGCGATCATCGCGCCGTACCGGCTCACCCGCGTGCTGTCGTTCCTTTCGCCGGACACCGATCTCAGCTCGGCCGGTTACCAGGCCAACCAGGCGAAGCTCGCGCTCGCCGACGGCGGCCTGTTCGGCAAGGGCCTCGGCCAGGGTGCCTCCAACTGGGGCTACCTGCCCAACGTGCAGAACGACTTCATCTTCGCCCTCGTCGGCGAGGAGCTCGGCTTCGTGGGCTGCGCCGTGGTGCTGGCCCTGTTCGCTCTCGTGGCCGTGGTGGGGCTGCGGATCGCGACGCGCAACATCGACCCGTGGATCCGGATCGTGGCCGGCACGCTCACGATGTTCCTGGTCGCGCAGGCCGCCATCAACATCGGCTACGTCGTGGGCCTGCTGCCCGTAACCGGTGTCACGCTGCCGCTGATCTCGTACGGCGGCACGTCGCTGCTCATCACGATGCTCATCATGGGGGTGCTCGCCAACGCCGCCCGGCACGAACCGGAGGCGGTGGCCGCACTGCGTTCGCAGGGCCCGGGTAAATTCGGACGCCTGCTGAGGCTGCCCGCGCCCGACCCGTACCGCCCGCCCACGACCACCCGCAGGGGACTGGCCGGGCGGGGGACCGGTTCGGGGGCCAAGGCGGCCCGGCCGGCGCCACGCGCGGCCCGGCCCGCACCGGCGCAGGAGCGCCGCAGGTCGGTCCGGCAGCCGACGCGGCGCAGCACTGCCGCACGGACGAACGCGGCGCGGACAACAGCGAACCGCGGTGCCAGGGGTACCGCGAACCGGAGAGGTCATTGGTGAGTAACCCCGTCAAGGGAGCCGAGCGATCCCCCTCGGGCAAGGTGCCCGTGGTGGTCGTCGCCGGAGGTGGCACCGCAGGACACATCGAACCCGCCCTCGCCCTGGCCGACGCCGTCATGCGGCTGCGCCCCGACGCGAAGGTGATCGCGCTGGGCACGGCGCGCGGCCTGGAGAACAAGCTCGTACCGGCTCGCGGTTACCCGCTGGAGCTGATCCCGCCGGTGCCGTTGCCGCGCAAGCCGACCCCGGAGCTGCTGCGGCTCCCGCTGAAGGTCCGCGACTCCGTGCGCCGGACCCGCGACGTGCTGGAGCGCGTCGGCGCCGACGTGGTGGTGGGTTTCGGCGGCTACGTCGCGCTGCCCGCGTACCTCGCCGCGCGGGGCCGCACGCCGATCGTGGTCCACGAGGCCAACAAGTCGCCGGGCCTGGCCAACAAGGTGGGCGCGCGCTTCGCCGCGCGCGTCGCCGTGGCCGTGCCGGGCACGCCGCTGCCGAAGGCCGAGGTCGTCGGGATCCCGCTGCGCCGGTCGATCACGTCGCTCGACCGCGCTGCGCTGCGCGCCGAGGCCCGCAAGTTCTTCGACCTCGACCCGGACGCCCCGACGCTGCTGGTGTTCGGCGGCTCCCAGGGCGCGCAGTCGATCAACAGCGCCGTGTCCGGTGCCGCGAAGGAGCTGGCCGAGGCCGGCGTCGGCGTGCTGCACGCCCACGGCCCGAAGAACACCCTGGTGGTGCAGGAGTTCCCGGGCAAGCCGGCGTACGTGCCGGTGCCCTACCTGGAGCGCATGGACCTCGCCTACGCCGCCGCCGACGTGGTGCTGTGCCGTTCGGGCGCGATGACGGCGGCCGAGGTGTCGGCCGTCGGGCTGCCGGCGGTGTTCGTGCCGCTGCCGCACGGCAACGGCGAGCAGGCCGTGAACGCCCAGCCCGCCGTCGACGCGGGTGCCGCCTTCCTGGTGCCCGACGGGGAGCTCACCCCGGCCAAGGTGGCCGAGCTGGTGGTGCCGCTGGTCACCGACGCCGCGCGCGTCGCGAAGATGAGCGAGGCCGCCGTGGGGATGGGACACCGCGAGGCCGACGAGACGCTCGCCAAGATCGTGCTGGAGGCCGCAGGTGCCTGAGTTGCCCGAAGAACTGCGCCGCGCGCACCTGATCGGCATCGGCGGGGCCGGCATGTCCGGCATCGCCCGGATCCTGCTCGCCCGCGGGGCGGCCGTGTCCGGTTCGGACGCCAAGGAGTCGCGCGCGCTGCTGTCGCTGCGCGCCCAGGGCGCCGAGCTGTTCGTGGGCCAGCGTGCGGAGAACCTCGACGCGCTCGCCGAAGCCCCGTCGGCCGTCGTGGTGTCCACGGCGATCAAGGAGTCCAACCCGGAGCTGGCCGCGGCCCGTGCGCGCGACATCCCCGTGCTGCACCGCGCGCAGGCGCTCGCCGGGCTGATGGAGGGCCACCGCGTGGCCTGCATCGCCGGCACGCACGGCAAGACCTCGACCACGTCGATGCTCACCGTGGCGCTGCAGCACTGCCGGCTCGACCCGTCGTTCGCGATCGGCGGCGACCTCAACGAGTCGGGTGCCAACGCGCACCACGGCGAGGGCGGCGTTTTCATCGCGGAGGCCGACGAGAGCGACGGCTCGTTCCTCACGTACTCGCCGTCGGTCGCCGTGGTCACCAACGTCGAGCCCGACCACCTGGACCACCACGGCACCGCCGAGGCCTACGTGAAGGTGTTCACGGAGTTCGTCGGGCGCCTGCAGCCGGGCGGCCTGCTCGTGGTGTGCGCCGACGACCCGGGTGCCGCGAAGCTGGGCGACGAGGCGGCCGCCGAGGGCGTGCGCGTGCGCCGCTACGGCCGCACCGCCACCGGCGAGGGCGACGTGCGCGTGCTCGACTACAAGCCCGCCCCGGACGGCGGCCAGGTGCGCCTGGCGCTCGACGGCGAGGAGCTCGACCTGCGGGTGGCCGTGCCGGGCGAGCACATGGCGCTCAACGCGGTCGCGGCCCTGCTGGCCGGGCTCGAGCTGGGCGCGCCCGTCACCGGCCTGGCCGAGGGACTCGCCGCGTTCGGCGGGGTGCGCCGCCGCTTCGAGTTCAAGGGCCGCTCCGGCGACGTCCGCGTCTACGACGACTACGCCCACCACCCGACCGAGGTGGCCGCGCAGCTCAAGGCCGTGCGCACGGCGGCGGGGCTCGGCCGGGTGCTGGTGGTGTTCCAGCCGCACCTGTACTCGCGCACGCAGACGTTCGCGGCGGAGTTCGCCGAAGCGCTCTCGCTGGCCGACGAGGTCGTGGTGCTCGACGTGTACGGCGCTCGCGAGGAGCCGGTGCCGGGTGTGACGGGTGCGCTGATCGCCGACCGCGTGACGAGCCCGGTGCACTACCAGCCCGCGTTCGACGTCGCGGCGAAGCTCGTCGCCGACCTCGTGAAGCCGGGTGACCTCGTGGTGACCATGGGCGCGGGTGACGTGACGCAGCTGGGCCCGGAGATCCTGGCCGAGCTCGACCGGAGGACCGCGGGCGCATGACGTCGACCAGGGAGCGCCGCAATCCGTCCTCGTCCGAAGAGGACGAGCGGGATCGCGCTGCCCTGGCCCGCGCCCGGCGGGGGCGGCGCTCGGAAGAGGAGCGCCGCCGCACACGCTCGAGCCGCTCGTCGGCGCCGCGCTCGGGCCGGGCGGCTCGCGCGGAGAGCCTGCGTGCGCGTCCGACGCGGAAGAAGGAGATCCGGCGCCGCTGGGTCGCGCTGCTCGTGGTCGTCACGCTCGTCGCGCTGGGGTACCTGGTGTTCTTCAGCTCGATGCTCGGGGTGAAGGACGTGGCGGTGCAGGGTGCGAAAACGGTGTCGGCGGAGCAGATCCGGGCCATCGCCGCCGTGCCGGTCGACAAACCGATGGTGCTCGTCGACGTCGACGGGATCCGGGACCGCGTGGCGGAGATGCCGGGCGTCGCGACCGTGGACGTGTCGCGTTCGTGGCCCAACACCGTGGAGATCTCGGTGACCGAGCGCACGGCCATCGCGTTCTTCGACAGCGGCCCGGGCGGCGACGGGGTGCACCTCGTCGACGGCGGCGGGGTCGTGTTCAAGACCGTGAAGGCCCGTCCGGCGGGCCTGCCGGAGCTGAAGCTGCCGAAGGTCTCGGCCGACGACCCGGTGACGCGTGCGGTGACCGCGGTGCTCGGCGTGATCCCGCAGGCGCTGCTCAAGCAGGTCACCACGGCCACGGCGCAGACCCCGGCCAGCGTCCAGTTCACCCTCACCGACGGCAAGACCGTCCGCTGGGGCGACGCCGGCAAGACCGACCGCAAGGCGAAGGTCCTGGCCGCCCTGCTCACGCAGAAGGGCAAGGTCTACGACGTCTCGGCGCCCGAGCTGCCGACCATCACGTCCTGACCTCGTCTTTTTCGCTGGCATCCCCTTCTCCGTATGCTGTACGCTGTTTTATTCCGTACGGCATACGAGGGAAGTGGGGAACCATGCCGATCTTGGTGACGGGTGCCACCGGAAACGTCGGGCGGCTCGTGGTCGACGAACTCCTGGCCCGCGGCGCGGCGGTGCGCGCGTTGACGAAGGACCCCGCGCAGGCGGCGTTGCCGGCCGGCGTCGAGGTGGTCGTGGGGTCGCTCGCGCGGCCGTCGACGCTGCCGCCGGCGCTGGAGGGGGTCGAAGACGTGTACCTCGCGCCGATGGCGCGCACCGTCACGCGGTTCTGCGAGCTCGCCGCCGAGGCCGGCGTGCGGCGGGTGGTCGCGCTGTCGGGCAGCAGCGTCGGGGACGAGCAGGCCGGGTCGAGCGGGCCGGAGTTCGCGGCGGTGGAGGCGGCGGTGACGAAGGCCGGGTTCGCCCGGACGTTCCTGCGGCCGGGGGTGTTCATGGCGAACTCGCTCGGCTGGGCGCATTCCGTGCACACGCACGGGGAAATCCGCACCGCGTATGCGGAAGCGACGCAGACGCCGATCGACCTGGCCGACATCGCGGCCGTCGCCGCGCACGTGCTCACCACCGAGGGCCACGACGGGCGGACGTATGTCCTCAGTGGACCGGAGGCGCTGACGTTGCGGGAAATGGCCGGGAAAATCGCCGTGGCCATGGGGCGTGACGTGCCGTTCGTGGAGCTGACGCGGGAGCAGCAGTACGCCGAGTGGGTCGGGCTGGGGATCCCGGGGGAAATCGCCGGCTGGCTGCTCGACGGCTTCGCCGCCGTGGTGGCGCGGCCGCAGGTGCCGACCGGGGTGGTCGAGGAGCTGCTGGACCGCCGAGGGGTGACCTACGCGGAGTGGGCCGCGCACCACGCCGGGGCGTTCTCCTAGTTGTCCGCAGCGCGTCGTTCGGTCGTCCACCAGGCCAGCGCGATCAGCGGGATGACGGCGCCGAAGATCGACACGGCCGTCCAGCCGTCCAGGTGGTAGAGGACCGAGCCGATCTCCGACCCGATCGCCCCGCCCACGAAGAACGTGGCCAGGTAGATGCTGTTCACGCGGGCGCGGGCGTTCGGGTCGAGCTGGTAGATCACGTGCTGGCCCGAAACCATCGTGGTCTGCACGGCCATGTCGAGGGCGATCGCCGCCACGGCGAGCAGGATCACGCTGTGCGCGCCGAACCCGCCGACGCCGAACGCCACCGCGCAGAGCAGGAAGGACGCGCCGGTGGCCACGCGGCCGTGGCCGTGGTCCGCCCAGCGCCCGGCCAGCGGCGCGATCGCGGCTCCGGCCGCGCCGACGAGCGCGAACAGCCCGACGCCCAGCTGCGTGTAGTGGAACGGCGCGGAGGTGAGCACGAACGCGATCGTGGTCCAGAAGGCGCTGAACACCGAGTAGAGCGCGGCCTGGTACAGCGCGCGGCGGCGCAGCGCCGGGTGGTCGCGGGCGAGCCGCAGCGTCGAGCGCAGCAGCTCTCCATAGTGGACGGACGTCTTCGGCGCGCGCCGCGGCAGGCTGAAGCGCAGCGCCACGGCGAGGATCGCCATCAGCCCGGCCGAGATGAGGAACACGACCCGCCAGGTCGTGACCTCGGCCAGCAGGCTCGCGGCGACGCGGGAGAGCAGGATGCCGAACAGCAGCCCGCTCATCACGCGCCCGACGATGCGCCCGCGTACGGCGTCGGGCGTGAGGTCGGCCGTGAGCGGGATCAGGATCTGCACCACCACCGACGTCGAGCCGGCGATGAGCGACGCGATCAGCAGCACGGAGAACTGCGGCGCCAGGCCGGTGGCCACGAGCGCGGCGCACGCGATGGCCAGCAGCAGCGACACCAGGCTGCGGTTCTCCACGCGGTCGCCGAGCGGGACGATCAGCAGCATGCCGGCCGCGTAACCGATCTGAGTGGCGGTGACCACACCGCCGGCCGCGGCCTCGCCGACGCCGAACGTGGTCCGCAGCTCGTTGAGCAACGGCTGCGCGTAGTAGAGGTTCGCGACCGTCAGTCCACAAGAGACGGCGAGCAGCAGGACGAGCCACGAGGGTGGCGCCTGCCGGGGCGCCGCGGGGGACGTGGTCTCGGCTTCGGGCTGGGCCACGGGCACCTCGTTCTCGACAACCGGAACAACCGGTTCCCGAGTCTAACAGCCGGTAACCGGCCTCCCGGGGTGATCTTCGCGACCCGGAAGCGCTTGCGGGCCGCCGGTTTCCGCCCGGCGTGTCCGGCTTACCCGGAGCCCGCTCCGGCCACTGTGGACGGTGGCCCGAGGGGGGGCGACCACTGTGGCTGCGCGCAGATGCGGGTACCGCGGTGGGGCGAGTCGCCGGTGGCCTGCGGGCTGCCGCGCCGCCTGCGAGCCGGCGCTGGGTCGCCGGGTGAATCGAGCGGGCGTGGGGCGAGTCGTCGTGCCCTCCTGAAAAAGGAGCGCGAAACCCGGCCGACCTGGCGTCAAGCGAACCGGTCCGCCCCTCCTCGACCGGACAACGCGGTGAAAGCCCCTCCGGCCGGAGGGGCTTTCACCGCGTGGTGAATCAGGCGAGCGCCGCGTCCATCGTGATCGTGGTGCCGGCGAGGGCCTTGGTGACCGGGCAGGTCTTCTCGGCGGTCTCGGCCAGTTCCGCGAACTGTTCCGGCGTCACGCCGTCGAGCTTGGCGCGCAGGGTGATGGCGATGCCGCTGATCTCGAAGCCGCCGCCCTGGGCCGGGCCGAGGGTGACCTCGGCGGAGACGTCGATGGACTCCGCCTCGAGCTTCTGGGACTCCAGCACGCCCGACAGGTTCATCGCGAGGCACGAGGAGTGCGCGGCGGCGATGAGCTCTTCGGGGCTGGTCTGGCCGTCGGGGTTGCCCGCACGGGTGGGGAACGACACCTCGAACGTGCCGGCGTTGGACGAGTCGAGCGTGACCTCGCCCTTGCCCTTCTGCAATCCGCCGGTCCAGTGGGTCGTCGCGTCGCGGCTGGGCACAGCTGCCTCCTCGGTGCCGGATCCCCCGGGGTGGGGGATCGCTGTTGTCCGTCTGTCATGAACATAGTGCGCAATCAGATTGCGCACAACCTATCTGGCGAAAAAAGATTGCCCGGTGCGGAAGGCTGCACCTCGTGACCACGCCTCCGGAACGCCCCGATCCGCCCCTGGACGCCGACGAACGCACCCAGCTCACCGGCTTCCTCGACTTCCTGCGCGCGAGCGTCGTGTGGAAGACCGGCGGGCTCACCGACGAGCAGGCCCGCCGCCGCCACCTGCCCAGCGAGCTGACCACCATCGCCGGCCTGCTCGGGCACCTCACGCTCGTCGAGAACTACTGGTTCCGCGTGGTGCTCGACGGTCAGCCCGACGAGTGGGAGGCGGCCCTGGAGCTCGACCGCGACGCCGAGTTCCGCGCGGCGCTGACGACCCCGATCGAGCAGCTCGTGGCCGGGTACGAAGCCGAGGTCGCGCGCTCCCGCGCGGTCGTGGCGGTGCGCGAGTTCACCGACACCGCGCCGTACAAGGGAGACCGGCGGGTCAGCGTGCGCTGGGTCGTGGCGCACATGATCGAGGAGACCGCCCGCCACCTCGGCCACCTCGACCTGCTGCGCGAACTGACCGACGGCCTCACCGGCGAGTGAGCTTCTTCGGCGGCAACGGGACGAACCCGCTGGTGCGCTCCACGTACGTCGCGTAGCCCGGCCGTGTGCGCGCCAGGCTCTTCTCCAGCATCGGTTTCCCGGTGCCGCGCGCGAGGGTGAACGTCATGGCGATCGGCGAGAGGATCGTCGCCGCGCCGGGCCACGTCGAGCACGCCAGCAGGTACAGGCCCCACCACACGCAGGCGTCGCCGAAGTAGTTCGGGTGCCGCGTGTAGCGCCACAGCCCGGTGTCGAGCACCTTGCCGCGGTTGCCGGGGTCCGCGCGGAACCGGCTCAGCTGGGCGTCGCCGACGGACTCGAAGGCGAAGCCGAGCACCCACACCGCGACCCCGATCCAGCCGAGCACGCCGAGGCCGGTGCCGTACATCGCGAACTGCACCGGCAGGGAGACGAACCACAGGATCGCGGCCTGCACGAGGTACACCCGGACGAAGATCCGCGCGCCCGGGTTGTCGCCGGCGCGCTCGACCATCCGCTGGTAGCGCGGGTCCTCGGGCCCGCCGCGGTTGCGCAGGTGCAGGTGGACGGCGAGCCGCACACCCCAGATCACCGTGAGCGCCGCCGTGACCAGCCGCAGCACGAGCGGCCCGCTGCCCAGGGGGAACGCGACCAGCGCGACGAGCGCGAAACCGAGCCCCCAGAACGTGTCGATGGTGTCGTAGCGGCCGCGCAGCCGGGCGATCCCGAACGTGACGGTCACCGCCACCAGCACCACGCCGGCGGTGATCGCGACGAGCGGGCCGACGCCGATCACGCCCACTCCCGCGTGGCCGGCATCCCGGAGCCGCCGGTGTCCAGGGGCCGCACGGCCAGGACCTGGTCCACGCCCATGCGGTTCTCCTCGAACGCCAGCGCGCCGCCCACGAGGTAGAGCCGCCACACGCGGGCCTCGGCCTCGCCGACCAGCGCGACGGCCTCGGCCCAGTGGAACTCCAGCGTCTCGGCCCACTCGCGCACGGTCGTCACGTAGTGCTCGCGCAGTGCGTGCACGTCGCGGATCTCGAACCCGGCCGTCTCGAGGTGCCCGAGCGTGCGGCTCAGCGGCCGCATCGTCATGTCCGGCGCGATGTAGCGCTCGATGAACGCGCCGCCGCCGGGCGCGCTGTCCCCGGCGCGCCCACGCGACATCTGCTGCAGCACGAGCCGCCCGGCCGGGTTGAGCATGCGGAACAGCGTATTCGCGTACGTCGGATAGTTCTCCTCGCCGACGTGCTCGCCCATCTCGACGGACGCGACGGCGTCGAACGGCGCGTCGGTCAGCTCCCGGTAGTCCTGCTGCCGCACCTCGACGCGGTCTTCGAGGTCGTGCTGCTTCAGGCGCCCCCGCACGTGCTGCACCTGCTGGGCCGAGAGCGTCACGCCCACCGCGTGCACGCCGTGGTGCTTGGCCGCGTGCACCAGCAGCGAACCCCAGCCGCAGCCGACGTCGAGCAGCCGCATGCCGGGGCGCAGGCCGAGCTTGCGGCAGATCAGCTCCAGCTTGTCGTGCTGTGCCTGCGCCAGGCCGTAACCGGGCTCGTCCGAGGTCCAGTAGCCCGACGAGTAGGCCATCGAGTCGTCGAGCAGCAGCTGGTAGAAGGCGTTGGACAGGTCGTAGTGGTGGGCGATGGCCGACCGGTCGCGCCGCAGGCTGTGCAGCACGCCGGTCAGCCTCGCCTCCTCCGCCGGCGGTTTCGGCGGCAGGCCCAGCACGCCCAGGCGCGCGGCGAGCCCGGCCGCACCGGCCCAGTCCCGCGGGGCGAGCTGCACCCTCCTCAGCTCGCCCGAGCGGGTCAGGGCCCAGATCCGCCGGAACCCTTCGGCGAGGTCTCCCTCCACGTCGAGGTCGCCCGACACGTACGCGCGCGCCAGGCCCAGCTCGCCCGGTGCGTAGAGCAGCCGGCGCAGCGCCCGGCGGTTCTTCAGGACGACGGTCGGGCCCTCGGGGCCCACGCGCTCGCCGTCCCACGCGCGGACGGCGATCGGCAGCGGTGCGCCGAGAAGGCGTTCGACGAAGGTGGCCAAGCGGTTCGCGATGCTGTTCGGCATACCCGGGGTTCGGAGCCCCCGGCGGCGCGGATGGGTCCCGGTTTTCGATCCGCCCGCCACCAATCCAAGACGGCACCGGTCCCGAATCCCTGTCGTGCACCAGACCACGGGACACCCCACAGGACACCGGATCGCCGTCATCGGCAGCGGAGTCGCCGGCCTCACGGCCGCCTACCTGCTGCAGCGCCGCCACGAGGTGCTGTTGTTCGAAGCCGACCCCCGGCTCGGCGGGCACGCCCACACCCACGACGTGCCCAGCGCCCACGGCGGCACGATCGGCGTCGACTCGGGCTTCATCGTCCACAACGAACGCACCTACCCGACGCTGCTGCGCCTGTTCGGCGAGCTCGGCGTGCGCACCCGCGAGACCGAGATGTCGATGAGCATCCGCTGCGACGGCTGCGGCCTCGAGTACGCCGGCGCCAAGGGCGTGCGCGGCCTGTTCGCGCAGCGGCGCAACGCCACCGACCACCGCTACCTGCGCATGCTCACCGAGGTCAAGCGCTTCCACCGGCACGCGGCCCGGCTGCTGCAGCGCGAGGACGCCGGCGACGTGGGCCTCGGCGCGTTCCTCGCGATCGGCGGGTACTCGCGCTACTTCGTGGACCACTTCGTGCTGCCGCTCGTGTCCACCGTCTGGTCGGCCGACCGCGCCGACACGCTGAAGTACCCGGCGCGCTACCTGTTCGAGTTCCTGCGCAACCACGGGATGCTCACGGTGAAGAACTCGCCGACGTGGCAAACGGTCGAGGGCGGCTCGCGCGAGTACGTGGAGCTGGCCGCGAAGCAGCTCACCGCCGTGCACCTGTCCACGCCGGTGCGCTCGGTGCGGCGGACCGCGCGCGGCATCGAGATCCGCGACGACGCCGACACCCGCCACCGCGTCGACCGCGTCGTGGTCGCCACCCATGCCGACCAGGCGCTGCGGCTGCTGGCCGACCCGACGCCCGCCGAGCGCGAGGTGCTCGGCGCGTTCCGCTACTCCCGCAACGACGCCTGGCTGCACACCGACACGAGCGTGTTGCCGAACGCCGCGGCCGCGCGGTCGGGCTGGAACTACCGCACGCCCGGGTGCGGCGCCGGCAGCGACGCCGTGCAGGTGAGCTACGACATGAACCGCCTGATGCGCCTCGACGAACCCACCGGCTACGTCGTCACGCTCAACCCTCGTGACGAGCCCGACGCTTCGTCGGTCGTCGCGAAGATGACCTACGAACATCCCGTCTACACGCCCGAATCGGTTGCCGCGCAACGAAAGCTCGCGGCGCTGAACGACGGGGTCGTCGCGTACGCCGGCGCCTACCACGGCTGGGGGTTCCACGAGGACGGCTGCTCGTCGGGTGTCCGCGCGGCCGAGAGCTTCGGGGCGGGCTGGTGACCGCCGCGCTGTACGACGCCACGGTCGGCCACGTGCGCCGCGCCGACCCGCCGCACGCCTTCGTGCACAAGCTGTACCTGTGGCTGACCGACCTCGGCTCGCCGCCGCGGCTGCCGTGGTGGCTGCGGCCGTTCGCGTCCTTCGACGGCCGCGACCACTTCGAGCCCGGCGACGCGGGCGACATCCGGTCCAAACTGGACCGCTGGCTCGCCCACCGCGGCGTGGACCTGCGCGGCGGGCCGGTGACGATGCTCGCGTCGGCGCGCGTGCTGGGGTACGTGTTCAACCCGATCACCGTCTACTGGTGCCACACGCCGGACGGAGCGCTCGAGTGCGTCGTCGCCGAGGTCCACAACACCTACGGCGGGCGGCACGCCTACCTGCTGCGTCCCGACGCGGCGGGCGAGTCCCGCGCGGAGAAGGAGTTCTACGTGTCGCCGTTCCAGGAGATGACGGGGGAGTACCGCATGCGCCTGCCGCGGCCCGACGCGCTGCTCGACCTCACGGTCGCGTTGCACCAGGGCGCGAAGACACCGTTGCTCGCTACGCTGCGAGGAGTCCGGAGACCGGCCGGCGCGCGTTCGCTCGCGCGGCTCGTGCTCGGCCGGCCCCTGCAGCCGCAGCGCGTGGCCGCACTGATCCGCCGCCACGGCGTCGCGCTGTGGCTGCGCAAGGCCCCGGTGGCCACCCGGACCCCGCAGAACTCGTCAGGAGCGCGCCATGGATGAGACCGCCCGCCCGCGCCCGGTCGCGGCCGTGCCGGCGGGCGACGAGCAGGCCGCGCCCACGGCCGAGGACCTCATGGCCCAGGTCGCCAAGGGCGACGAGCGCGCGTTCGAGCTGCTCTACGACCGGCTCGCGGGGCCGGTCTTCGGCCTCGTGCGGCGGATCGTGCGCGACTCCGCGCAGTCGGAGGAGGTGACGCAGGAGGTGCTCGTCGAGCTCTGGAAGACCGCCACGCGCTACTCGCCCGAGAAGGGCAGCGCGCTCAACTGGGCGATGACCCTGGCGCACCGCCGCGCCGTCGACCGGGTGCGCTCCGCGCGGGCCGGCACCGAACGCGAGCAGAAGGCGACGTTCGAGGCCGCGCGCGGGCGGCCGTTCGACGAGGTGGCCGAGTCGGTCACCGCCCGGCTGGAGCGCTCGCAGGTGCGCCGCTGCCTCAGGTCGCTCACGGAGCTGCAGCGCGAGTCGGTGCTGCTGGCCTACTACCAGGGCTACACCTACCGGGAGGTCGCCGACGTGCTGGCGACCCCGCAGGGGACGATCAAGACGAGGGTGCGCGACGGGCTGATCCGGCTGCGCGACTGCCTGGGGGTGACCGCGTGAACTCGCCGGAGATGCACACGTTGACCGGTGCGTACGCGCTCGACGCCCTGTCCGACACCGAGCGCGCCCTGTTCCGCCGGCACCTCGAGCAGTGCGAGGCCTGCGCGCAGGAGGTCCGCGAGCTGCGGGCCACCGCGGGCCGGCTCGGCTCGGCGATGGCCGAGGAGCCGCCCGCGTCGCTGAAGCAGCGAGTGCTCGCCGAGATGCGCTCGACGCCGCAGCTGCCGCCGCTGTCCGGACCCGAGCCGGGGGAGCGCTCGCGCGGGCGGCGCCGCTGGCCGCTGATCCTGGCCACGGCGGCCGCGGTGGTGGGCCTCGCGCTCGCCGGCGTGTTCGGCGGACTCGCCGCGACCACGCAGGGGCGCCTCGACGCCGCGCAGTCGCAGCTGGACCAGGCGCGCGTACGCTACCAGCCCGTCGCGGAGATCCTGGCCGCCCCGGACGCGCAGGCGATCCACGGCACCGCGCCCGGCGGGGGCGGCGGCACGGTCGTCGTGTCGAAGCAGCTCGACCGCATGATGTTCATGGAGTCCGACCTGCCGCCGTATCCCGCGGGGCACGTCTACCAGGCGTGGCTGATGGGCCCGAACCTCGCGCCGCGCCCGGCCGGGCTGCTGCCCGGCGGGCCCGCGGGTTCGCTGGTGGTGGCCGACGGGCTGGCCGGCGCGGACCAGTTCGCGATCAGCGTGGAGCCGGCCGGCGGCTCGCCGACCGGAAAGCCCTCGTCCGACGTGGTTCTCGTGATGTCGATGCCGGCCTGATCCCGGGCCGAAGCTGCGGTGATTCCGTCGTGAGCGGCGGTACCGGTTTCCCGCCGGTGCCGCCGCTCTGGCGTTTTCCCGGTGCCATAGCAGACGAGTGGATCACGGGGTGATCGGGTTCCCGGCCTTGCGCCGTCGTTCGCGTTGTGGCAAAACACCTTTGCCGCACACGGCGTGGCTACTGGATTAGAGCCTGCCCGGTGCCTACCGTCCTGCTCTAACGCCGGTGGTTGACATAACTCTCATTCTCGGGTTGAGGGTGAGGGTTGCGGCCCCGGCGGGCAGCACGAGCACATCACGATCAGGAAGGCGGCCACGATGACGCCCCCGCACAACTACCTTGCGGTGATCAAGGTCGTCGGCATCGGCGGCGGCGGCGTGAACGCCGTGAACCGGATGATCGAGGTCGGCCTCAAGGGTGTCGAGTTCATCGCGGTGAATACCGACGCGCAAGCACTGCTCATGTCCGACGCCGACGTCAAGCTCGACATCGGCCGGGAACTGACCCGCGGCCTCGGTGCCGGCGCCGCCCCCGAGGTGGGGCAGAAGGCTGCCGAGGACCACCGCGAGGAGATCGAAGAGGTCATCAAGGGCGCCGACATGGTGTTCGTGACCGCCGGCGAAGGTGGTGGCACCGGCACCGGCGGCGCGCCCGTCGTCGCGCAGATCGCCCGCAAGCTGGGCGCGCTGACCATCGGCGTGGTGACCCGCCCGTTCACCTTCGAGGGCAAGCGCCGCGGCAAGCAGGCCGAGGACGGCATCCAGTCGCTGCGCAACGAGTGCGACACGCTGATCGTGATCCCGAACGACCGGCTGCTGCAGCTCGGCGACATCGGCGTGTCCCTCATGGACGCGTTCCGCTCCGCCGACGAGGTGCTGCTGTCCGGTGTCCAGGGCATCACCGATCTGATCACCACGCCCGGTCTGATCAACCTCGACTTCGCCGACGTGAAGAGCGTGATGTCCGGCGCGGGCTCCGCGCTCATGGGCATAGGGTCCGCTCGCGGTGAGGGCCGCGCCATCCAGGCGGCGGAGAAGGCGATCAACTCGCCGCTGCTGGAGGCGTCGATGGACGGCGCCCACGGCGCGCTGCTGTCGATCGCGGGCGGCTCCGACCTGGGCCTGTTCGAGATCAACGAGGCCGCGTCGCTGGTGCAGGAGTCGGCGCACCCCGACGCCAACATCATCTTCGGCACGATCATCGACGACTCCCTCGGCGACGAGGTCCGCGTCACGGTGATCGCGGCCGGTTTCGACGCCGGCGCCCCCACGCACAAGAAGCTCGACCCGCCGGCGTTCGGCTCGCGCTCGGGCGGCACCACGGCGTCGGCCTCGGCCGGGCACGTCGGCGGCTCCCAGGCGCCCGCGCCGTCGGGTGGCGCCACGCCGGTGCCGCCGGCGAGCAGCTCCGGCTACCCGGTGGCGCCGCCGCGCACGCAGCCGCCGCTGCCGCAGCCCGGCACCCCGCCGGGCGGCCTGCCCCAGCCGGGCGGCGGCTCGCGGGGCTACTCGCCGATCGGCTCCGGGCCGACGTCCGGCAGCCTGCCGAGCCGTCCGGCCACGGTGCACGACGACCCGTCGGACGACGAGGTCGACGTGCCGCCGTTCATGCGCCGCTAGGGATCCCGTTCACGCCGAAGGCCACCTCGACCCGACGTCGAGGTGGCCTTCGGCGTGTTCCGGCGCGTTTTGGAAGGATGGACCGGGTGCGAGTACGACGAGTCGTGACGACCAGGGCGGGCGGGGCTTCCCGGCCGCCGTACGACAGCTTCAACCTCGGTGACCACGTCGGGGACGAAGAGGGCAACGTGTTCGCGAACCGCGAGCGACTGGCTTCCGAGCTGGGCCTGGCGCAGGAGCGGCTGGCGTGGATGGAGCAGGTGCACGGCCGCACGGCGACCGTGGTGGACGGCACCGAGACCCGCGCCGCGGAGGCCACCGACGCGCTGGTGACGGACAAGCCGGGCGTGGCGCTGGTGGTCCTCGTCGCCGACTGCGTGCCGCTGCTGCTGGCCGACCCCGAGGCGGGCGTCGTCGCGGCGGTGCACGCCGGACGCGTGGGCGCGCGCATCGGCGTGGTCCCGGCTGCGGTCGCGGCCATGCGCGACCTCGGCGCCGAACCGGCCAGCATCGAGGCGCTGCTCGGCCCCGCGATCTGCGGCGCGTGTTACGAGGTGCCCGCCGACATGGCGGCCGACGTCGAGAAGCACGTGCCCGGCAGCGCCTGCAAGACCCGTCAGGGCACGCCGGGGCTCGACCTGCGGGCCGGGCTGTGGCGCCAGCTGGCCGGGCTGGGCGTCGGGCGCATCGGCGTGGATCCGCGGTGCACGGCGGAGGACAAGACGCTCTTCAGCTACCGCCGCGACGGGACCACCGGCCGGATCGCCGGGATCACGTGGCTGGAGGCGGCATGAGTACCCAGTTCGCTCGGGCTGCACGTGAGACCCGGGAGGCGGCGTGACGGAGGCCGGGCGGCGCGCCGAGCTCGCGGCCTCGCTGGCCGCGATCGAGGACCGGATCGCCGCGGCGTGCGCAACCGCGGGACGCGCGCGTGACGAGGTGCGGTTGCTGGGGGTGACGAAGACCTTCCCGGCGTCCGACGCGGCGCTCCTCGTGGATCTGGGGCTGCGGAACCTGGCCGAGAACCGCGACCAGGAGGCGGGCCCGAAGGCCGCCGAGGTCGGGGAGCTGCGCCCGGACGCCGCGCCGCGGTGGCACATGGTCGGCAGCCTGCAGCGCAACAAGGCGCGTTCGGTCGTGCGCTGGGCGGCGGAGGTCCAGTCGGTCGACTCGGCGCGGCTGGCCGATGCGCTGGGCCGCGCGGCCGGCAACGCGCGGGAGGCGGGGGAGCGGTCCGATCCGCTCGACGTGCTGATCCAGGTGAGCCTCGACGGCGACCCGGCGCGGGGTGGCACGCTCCTGTCCGACCTCGGCGCGCTGGCCGATCACATCACTCACGTGGGTGAGCTCAGGTTGCGTGGCGTGATGGCTGTCGCACCCCGGGAAGAGGATCCGGGCAGGGCCTTTGCCCTGCTTGCCCAGGTCTCGGAGCGACTTCGCAAAGATCACCCGAATGCCGCAGAAGTCTCCGCCGGGATGAGCCATGATCTCGAACAGGCGATCACGCACGGCTCGACGTGTGTGCGTGTCGGAACCGCGCTGCTCGGTGGGCGCGGTTTAGCCTCGCCGTAGGGAGTCCGCGTGGCCGTCACGTTTCGTGATCGGTCGGGTGGGGTAGCACGGTGCGGGAGCGGTTAGGGCTAGGGAGAGGCATGAGCGCGCTGCAGAAGCTGAAGGCCTACTTCGGGATGGTGCCCGCGGACGAGGACGGCTACGACGTCGAGGACGAGGATTACCGGCGTGACTACGACGACGAGTACGACTCCTACGACGAGCCGCCGGCGCGATCGCGCTCACGGTACCGCGAGGCCGATGACACTTACGACGAGCCCGCTCCGCGGACTCGCTCACGGTCGGTCACCGCTGCGGAACCGACCACGCACGGCGCTCTCGCCGTGGACCGCCAGCCCGAGCCCGTCGCCCGGCTGCGGCCGGTCACCGAGCCCGTGCGCGCACCCGTCCGCGATCCGTTGAGCCGCATCACCACGCTGCACCCGACGAGCTACGTCGAGGCGCGCGCGATCGGCGAGCACTACCGCGAGGGCATCCCCGTGATCATCAACCTCACGGAGATGGAGAACGCGGACGCCAAGCGGCTCGTCGACTTCGCCGCGGGGCTCGCGTTCGCGCTCCGGGGGTCGATGGACAAGGTCACCAACAAGGTGTTCCTTCTCTCACCGCCGGATGTCGACGTGACCGCGGAGGACCGCCGGCGGATCGCCGAGGGCGGGCTTTTCCTGCGCGGGTGAAGTGCGGCTGAAGTCCGGCGGACCGCTGGGCGCAGCCAGACGTGATTTTGTCGACTCGGCGCCACGCCGGGGCCGCTGGCTGCGACTTCCCCCGGCGTCCCCCGCTAGAGTGGTCGAGTGAATGCTGTGTGGCTGGTGGTCTGGTACGTGCTGTTCGCCTTCTGGCTTCTGTTGACGGCGCGTATCGTGATCGAGCTCGTGCGGACCTTCGCACGAGAGTGGCGTCCCGCCGGAGGGGTTGCGGTCACGCTCGAGACCATCTACACAGTGACCGACCCGCCGGTTCGTCTGTTCAGGCGAATGATCCCGATGGTTCGGATCGGCGGGATGGGACTGGACTTATCGATTATGGTGCTGCTGTTGGTTGTGTTCTTCGCGATGCAACTGGCAACTCCCAGGTGATCGGGGAAACTTGGGTGGACCCTGCAGGCCATGGAGTGCGTGAGGTGATCTGATGTCGTTGACCCCCGCTGACGTGCATAACGTCGCGTTCAGCAAGCCGCCCATCGGCAAGAGGGGCTACAACGAGGACGAGGTGGACGCGTTCCTCGACCTGGTGGAGACCGAGCTTGCCCGGTTGATCGAGGACAACAACGAGCTGCGCCAGCAGGTCGAACAGCTCGACAACGAGCTGGAGTCGACCCGCAGCGAGCTCGAGAACGCGAAGGTGAGCGGTCCTCCGCCGGTGCGGGACGAGCCGTCCCGCCGCCTGGCGCCCGTGCCGCCGCCGGCCTCGGCGATGGAGCAGACGCAGGCGCACTCGATGGTCGGTGACAGTGGCGAGCCGAACGTTCAGGCCGCCAAGGTCCTCGGCCTCGCCCAGGAGATGGCCGACCGGCTCACCGCCGAGGCGAAGACCGAGTCCGACGGCATGCTGGCGGAGGCGCGGACCAAGTCCGAGCAGCTGCTTTCCGACGCCAGGGCGAAGTCCGACTCGATGGTCAACGAGGCGCGCACCCGCGCCGAGACCATGCTGAACGACGCGCGCACGCGCGCCGAGACGCTCGAGCGCCAGGCGCGCGACAAGGCGACCACCATGGAACGCGAGTCGCAGCGCAAGTACACCGAGACGATGAACAACCTGAACGCCGAGAAGGGCTCGCTGGGCAAGAAGATCGAAGAGCTGCGCACCATCGAGCGCGAGTACCGCACTCGCCTGCGCGGCTTCCTCGAGTCCCAGCTGCGCGAACTCGACGATCGCGGCTCCGCGGCCCCGGCCTCGGCGTCGTCGAACTCGGGCCAGTCCTCCGGCTCCAGCAGCGGCCAGGGCTACTCGTTCGGCCCCCGCGCCGAAGCCGGCTGAGGTTCCTCGCTCGTCTGACGTTGGCTGACGCCCCGCCTGATCCGGGTTTCCGGGATCAGGCGGGGCTTCGTCATGCGCCTCGAAGGGTCGCTCGTCCTGCGGTTTCCCCATTTTCGGTAGTCGGCCGGTGGCAATTCGTGATCGGCCGTTTTGGTGACCTCGAAATGCCCCTGCGCATTCGGTGATGGAATGCGCACGGAATGTCGCGGTGGTGAATTCCGGGGTGGGCTTTTCGGGCCGGGAAACTGCCCGTTCGGGCTGACCTTGATCACCAGTTTTTCCGGGTGGCCTGGCGATTTTCCGGTGGTATTTAGGGGTCGTGCGCACGGAGCGCGCTGGACCGCTCGCGCTGTGCGAGACCGGGGCGCGAACGGTTGGTTCTGCGGGTCGGCGACGCGCCCGGGGTCCGGATCGACTTTCGGTGACTTGAGCCTCGCCGGCCGGATCACCGCGAGTGGGCCGACTCGGCGAGTAGCGACCCACGGCCGGCATGTGTTCCCCGAAGGCCCCGAGGCTCGTCGAGCGCAGCCGGGCGGAGTGATGGGGCCGCCGGGTCGCGCGGTGCGGGTTCGGCGAGTCTGGCGGAGACCGCGTCGACGGCGGCCGACGGTCGGCGGAGGCGGGTTTGCCCGGTGAGTGCGGTGGTGGGGTGGATTGACGGTTTGTGCGGTTCGGCGCAGATGATCAACCACTGGGCGACTGGGTGTCCCGGTGAGCGGGTGAGGTGGGCGTCGCCGGGGTGGGGTGGATCTTGGGGGCAGCGGTGGTGGCGGGGTGGCCACGGAATGCAGCCGGTGCGGTACCCGGCGTGGGCGGGTCGTGACCCGGGATCCGGGTTTCGCGTGCTGTAATTCAGCGTGCTCTACATCGTCCTCGTTCTGGTGCTGGCGGCGCTCGCGCTGCTCGTCACGGCGCTCATCACGGCAAGCTCGCTGTGGGCGTGGGTCTCGATCGGCTTGTCGGTGCTCGCGGGGCTGATCCTGCTCGTGGACTGGCTGCGGAGGCGCAATCGCCCCGAGCCGGCTGAGGTCGGGGCGCCCGTCGAGGGTGGCGAGAAGGTCGCCGAGGTCGAGCACTTCGATGCCGAGCAGACCGCGTTGCTGCCGTCGCGGGGCGAGCTGGGCAATCCGGCCGATGTGCCTGAGCCCGAGATCGAGCCGGCGCCCGAGGCGGAGTCCGAAACCGTGCCCGCGCCGAAGCCGGCCGAGGCTGTTGCGGACAGTGAAGCCGCGGACGGCGCCGCAGCCGGTGAGGCGGCCACGGCGACCAGCGCGACCGCCGAAACTGCGACTGCCGCGACCGCCACGACGGCCGGGACCGCAACCGCAGCTGCTGCCGAAAAGGCGCCGCCCGTTCGCGAAACGCCGCCCGCCGAGGAAGACACCAGCGCCGAGGACCTCGCGGTCGTCAAGGAGCTCGAGGACGAGGTCGTGGTGGTCGACGAGTACCCCCGCTACCACCTCGTCGACTGCCCCTGGCTCTCCGGCCGCGACACGATCCCCATCGGCGTCGGCGAGGCGCGCCAGCTCGGCTTCACACCGTGTGCGCGCTGCGGCCCCGACGCCGTTCTCGCCGCCGCGCACCGCTGACGAGCCGCTAGATACCCAGGATCTCGCCCAGCGCGGCGCTTCCCGCGGGCGTCAGGCGGACCGCGCGGTGGGCCTGGGCGCGGCGGCGCAGCCAGCCGGCGTCCAGCAACCGCTGGGCAACGGCCGCACCGAGCGCGCCGGCCAGGTGGTGCCGCTGTTCGCTCCAATCCAGACAGAAGCGCAGCAGCGGCCGCCGCGCCGCGGAAGCCGCCTCGAGGTCGACGCCCAACGCGGAGAACACCGTCTGAGCGGCAGGCCCCAGAACGTACGGATGATCCGGCAGCTGCGAGGAAATCCGGTCGCCCGGCCGTCTCGCGGTGGTGGGGTCACCATCCACAGTGGCCAGTGCGCCGCGTGAGACGAGAGCCGCCGTGATGGCGACGCCCAGCTGCCCGGCGACGTGGTCGTAGCAGGTCCGCGCCGAGCGCAACGCGGCCGCGCGCGTGCCTTCGCGCAGCGAACGGACCGGTCGCGCGGGGGAGAACCGCGCCAGGGTCTCCAGCAGCTCCGGGGCCGCGCCGGCGAGGCGGTAGAAGCGGTGCCGCCCGGAGCGTTCGGCGGTGACGAGGCCCGCGTCCAGCAGTTTCGCCAGGTGGGAGCTGGCGCCCTGCGCCGACAGGCCCGCCTCGGCGGCCAGCACCGACGCGGCGAGCGCGCGGCCGTCGCCCAGGGCGAGCAGCACGCGCACCCGCGCCGGGTCGGCGAAGAGGGCCGCGGTCGCGGCGATGTCGGCGTCTCCGTCCACGACGTCCAGGGTGCCCCCGCGACACTTCCACCGCGACGGAAGCGTCCGCGAGGTCCACTGGAGACCATGAGACCGGCGCTCCTGATCACCCTGTGCACCGGGATGTTCCTGGTGCAGCTCGACGTCACCGTCGTCAACGTCGCGCTCCCGACCCTCGGCGAGCAACTCCACGCCGGACTGAGCGCGCTGCAATGGGTCGTCGACGGCTACTCCGTCGTCCTCGCGGCGCTGCTGCTCGCGGGCGGCGCGCTCGGCGACGTGCTCGGCCACCGCGGCGTGGTGCTCACGGGGCTGGCGGTGTTCGGCGCCGCGTCCGCTGCGTGCGGGTTCGCCCAGTCCGCGGCCTGGCTGGTCGCCGCCCGGGCCGTGCAGGGAATCGGCGCCGCGCTGCTGCTGCCGGGGACGCTCGCCGTGATCAACCAGCAGTGCCCCGATCCGGGCACCCGGGCCCGCGCCCTCGGCGTCTGGGCCGGCGTGTCGGCGCTCGCCCTGCCCGCCGGCCCGCTGCTCGGCGGGGCGCTCGTCTCCGTCGCCGGCTGGCGGCCCGTCTTCCTGCTCAACGTGCCGATCGTCGTGGCCGCGGCCTTAGCCGTGCGCAAGCTGGTCGGGCCCGGCGCCCGCACCCCCGGCCGCATCGACGTGCCCGGCGCCGCCACCGCCGCGCTCGCTCTCGGCGCCGGCGTCTACGCCGTCATCGGGCACCAGCCCCTCGCCGCGGGCATCGCCGTGACCGCGGCAGCCGCCTTCCTCGTGATCGAACACCGCTCCGAAGCCCCGATGCTGCCGCTGGGTCTGCTCAAATCCCGCCGCACCGCGGGCGCCACCGCCATCTCCGCCGTCATGAACTTCGTCGGCCTCGGCTCGGTTCTCGTCTTCACCCTCTACCTGCAGAGCGTGCTGCACCTCGAACCGCTCGACGCCGGGCTCGCCCTGCTGCCGCTCTTCCTGCCGCTGGTCCTGCTCGGCCCGCTCAGCGGCCGCCTCACCGCCAAACTCGGCCCCCGCCCGCCGATCATCGCCGGGCTTGTCCTCGGCGCTCTCGGTCTCTTCGGACTCCTCCGCGTCGACACGTATCCGACTCTCCTGCCCACCCTCCTCGGCCTCGGCGCCGGCATGGGCCTGCTCACCGCCGCCGTCGTCACGGCGGCCGTCACCGACGCCCCGCCCGAACGCGCGGGCATCGCCGGCGGCGTGAACAACGCCGCGCGCCAAGCCGCGGGCGCCCTCGGCGTCGCCGTTTTCGGCGCCGTGGCAGGAGATCCCACACACCGCACGACCTTCGCCCACGGCCTCCACGCCCTCGGCGTCCTCTCCGCCGCCCTGTGGCTCGCCGCCGCGGCCCTCGCCGCCGTCACGACCGGACCCCGGGCCACTGGTGCGAATGGAGCAGGTTGGCCTCTCCGGGCTCGGGGCACGTTGTGGAGGAGCGCGGCACGCGACGGGAGGGTTCGTTGACGGGACGGGGCGGCGAGGTGGTTCGTGCCGCGGCCGATGCCGCGGAAGACCGCGCTGCTCGTGGCCTCGGTGTACACGACGTTGGCGGTCGGCTGGCCGGCCGTGGGATTGTTCACCGTCCTCGGACCGGTCACGGCGTGGTTCAACGTCTTCTGCCTGGTGCTCTGGACGGCCAACGCGGCGTTCTACTGGATCGCGTACGTGCGCGCCCGCCGCACACAGCGGTGACGCCGGCCGGCGCGGCTTTGCGCGCCCGTCACGACCGGACCCCGGGCCACCGCAAACGTGGTTGCGCGCTCGGGCTAACCTGGTATCAGCAAGGCGTCGATCCGGCCATCACCGGGGAGCCTCCGGAAGAACGGGGCGCGGGCGTCCCCAGTAGAACCGGACGGGGCGGCCCGTCACAGCCGACGAACGAGTGGCCCGGCAGCGGCACCGCCGGGCAAGCGGGGTGGTACCGCGTGACGCGCGAGCGTCTCGTCCCCGTGTGGGTGACCGGTAGGCGCCGGTCGTCCGTACGCGAGCGACGAACGCAAGGAGCGCACCCCGATGTACCCGAAGGCCCAGCTCGACGGAGAGACCGGAGACACCACGGTTCCGTCGCAGCCGTCGTTCCCCGCGCTGGAGCAGCGCGTGCTCGAGTACTGGGAGACGGATCGGACGTTCCAGGCCTCGATCGCCGCGCGCCCGGCCGGGGAGAACGGCGACAACGAGTACGTGTTCTACGACGGCCCGCCGTTCGCCAACGGGCTGCCGCACTACGGGCACCTGCTCACCGGGTACGTGAAGGACATCGTCCCGCGCTACCAGACGATGAAGGGCAAGCACGTCGACCGCAGGTTCGGCTGGGACACCCACGGCCTGCCCGCCGAGCTCGAGGCGATGCGCCAGCTCGGGATCACGGAGAAGGAAGAGATCGAGGCGATGGGGGTCGCCAAGTTCAACGAGGCCTCCCGCGAGTCCGTGCTGCGCTACACCAAGGAGTGGGAGGAGTACGTCACCCGCCAGGCGCGCTGGGTCGACTTCGACAACGACTACAAGACGCTCGACCTGCCCTACATGGAGTCGGTCATCTGGGCGTTCAAGCAGCTGTGGGACAAGGGGCTGGTATACGAGGGCTACCGCGTGCTGCCCTACTGCTGGCGCGACGAGACGCCGCTGTCCAACCACGAGCTGCGCATGGACGACGACGTCTACCGCACCCGCCAGGACCCGGCCGTCACGGTCGGGTTCCGCTTGGAGGGCAACGGGAACGAGCTCGACGGCACCTACCTGCTCATCTGGACGACGACGCCGTGGACGCTGCCGTCGAACCTCGCCACGGCCGTGCACCCCGAGGTGCGTTACGTCGTGTTGGAGAGCGAGAACTTCCCCGGCAAGCGGTTCCTGCTCGCCGAAGCCCGCGTCGGTGCGTACGCGCGCGAGCTCGGCGAGGAGCCGACCGTCGTGGCGCATTACACGGGGGCGCAGCTGCTCGGAAACCGTTACGCCCCACCGTTCCCGTACTTCCTCGGCCGCGAGAACGCGCACCGGATCCTGTCGGCGGACTACGTCACCACCGAAGACGGCACCGGTGTCGTGCACATCGCGCCCGCCTACGGTGAAGAGGACAAGGTCGTCACCGACGCCGCGGGCATCACGCCGGCCACCCCGGTCGACGCGCGCGGCCGCTTCGACGCGACCGTGCCCGACTACGAGGGCCAGCAGGTGTTCGAGGCCAACCCGAACATCATCCGCGACCTCAAGAACGGCACGGGTTCCGCCGAGCAGCAGGGCCCGATCCTGCTGCGCCACGAAACCTACGAGCACCCGTACCCGCACTGCTGGCGCTGCCGCAACCCGCTGATCTACCGCGCGGTGTCGTCGTGGTTCGTCGCGGTGACGCAGTTCAAGGACCGCATGGTCGAGCTCAACCAGCAGATCACGTGGTACCCGGACAACGTCAAGGACGGCCAGTTCGGCAAGTGGCTGGAGAACGCCCGCGACTGGTCGATCTCCCGCAACCGTTACTGGGGTTCGCCGATCCCCGTCTGGCAGTCGGACGACCCGACCTACCCGCGCACCGACGTCTACGGCTCGCTCGACGAGCTGGAGCGCGATTTCGGCGTGCGCCTGGACAACCTGCACCGCCCGTACATCGACGAGCTGACCCGGCCCAACCCGGACGACCCGACCGGGCGGTCCACGATGCGCCGCGTGCCCGAGGTCCTCGACGTGTGGTTCGACTCGGGTTCGATGCCGTACGCCCAGGTGCACTACCCGTTCGAGAACGCCGAGTGGTTCGAGCACCACTACCCGAGCGACTTCATCGTGGAGTACATCGGGCAGACGCGCGGCTGGTTCTACCTGCTGCACGTGCTCGCGACGGCGTTGTTCGACCGGCCGGCGTTCCGCACCTGCATCAGCCACGGCATCGTGCTCGGCTCCGACGGGCAGAAGATGTCGAAGTCGCTGCGGAACTACCCGGACGTGACCGAGGTGTTCGACCGCGACGGGTCCGACGCCATGCGCTGGTACCTCATGGCGAGCCCGATCCTGCGCGGCGGCAACCTCGTCGTCACCGACCGGGGCATCCGCGACGCGGTGCGCCAGGCCGTGCTGCCGCTGTGGAACTCGTACTACTTCCTCGCCCTCTACGCCAACGCCGAAGGCGTGGAAGGCCAGTGGCGCACGGATTCCACGCACCTGCTCGACCGGTACGTGCTCGCGAAGACCCACGAGCTCGTGACGGACGTCGAGTACGCGCTGGACAACTACGACATCGCCGGCGCGTGCCAGACCGTGCGCGACTTCCTGGAGGTGCTCACGAACTGGTACGTGCGCCGTTCGCGCGACCGGTTCTGGGCGGGTGACCAGGACGCGATCGACACGCTGCACACGGTGCTGGAGGTGACCTCCCGCATCGTCGCGCCGCTGCTGCCGCTCACGACCGAGACGGTGTGGCGCGGCCTCACCGGCGGCCGTTCGGTGCACCTGACCGACTGGCCGAGCTCGCTCGACCTGCCGGCCGACGCGGCGCTGGTCACGGCCATGGACCGCGTGCGGCAGGTGGCGTCGACGGCGCTGTCGCTGCGCAAGGCCAACAAGCTGCGCGTGCGGCTGCCGCTGGCGAAGCTGCTGGTCGCGGCCGAGGACGTGGAGGCGCTGCGCGAGTTCACCGACATCCTGCGTGACGAGGTGAACGTGAAGTCGGTCGAGCTGACCACCGACGTCGCGGCGCACGGCTCGTTCGAGGTCGCTGTCAACGCGCGGGCGGCCGGGCCGCGGCTGGGCAAGGACGTGCAGAAGGTCATCAAGGCCGTGAAGGCCGGCGACTGGACCACGAACCCGGGCGGCGTCGTGGTGGCCGCCGGGATCGAGCTGCTCGACGGCGAATACGAGCGGCGGCTCGTGGCCAAGGACGGCGGCGCGGCGGCCGAGCTGCCGGGCGGGTCCGGGCTGGTGCAGCTCGACACCGAGGTCACGGCGGACCTGGCCGACGAGGGCGTCGCCCGCGACCTGGTGCGCGTGGTGCAGCAGGCGCGCCGCGAGGCCGGCCTCGACGTGTCCGACCGCATCGCGCTCACGGTCGACGCGCCGGACGAGGTCGTGGCCGCGGTGCGCAAGTTCGAGGAGTTCGTGGCCTCGGAAACGCTGGCCACCTCGGTGACCTACGGCGACGCTCCCGAGGGCTTCGAGGGCACGGTCGGCGACGGCGTGAAGGTCCGCGTGGCGGTCGAGAAGGCGTAGCGAACCGGCCGTCCCGGCGTTGATCACGAATCGGCGTCGGGACGGCCGCTTTCTCACCTGTAACGCTCCTTGTCCGTCAGCGATGGGCAAGCTGGGCCGAGTGCGCGTACGACGCACGGGCCTGGGGGAGAGTCGCAAGTGAGTCCTGCCGGAAAAAGAGCCGTCCTCATCGGTGGTGCGGTCGCGATGGTCGCGATCGTCGTCGCGGCGGTGGTGTTGCTGACCGGCGGTTCGCCGGCGCCCGAGGCGGCGGCCGAGCCGACCGGGACCTCGGTCGCGGCGGGACCGGTCGCCCCGGATCCGACGTCGGCGGCGCAGCTCTACCTGAAGGACTTCGCGGGCCACGACACCGACGACGCGAGCCTGCTGACCGACGACCCGCACGGCGCGGCCGCCGCACTGCGCGACGCCTGGGACACGCTCAAGCCGGACGGGCTGCAGGCCAAGCTCGGCAAGGTGAGCGACGCCGCCGCGAACGCGCCGAAGAGCACCGCCGCGTACACCCTGACCTGGGACCTCGGCCCCGGCCACGTGTGGTCCTACGACGGCAGCCTCGACCTCGTGCACTCCGGCGACAGCTGGCGCGTGCACTGGACCCCCGCCGCGCTGCACCCGAAGCTGCAGGCCGGGCAGCGGCTCGTGATCGCGACCGCGGCGGCCGACGAGGCCGTGGTGGTGGACCGCGACGGCAAGCCCGTGGTCATCAGCGGACCGGGTGGCACGCACCTGGATCCCGCCGCGAAGTTCCCACTGCTCACGCAGGCGCTGACCGGACAGGGCACGTCGACGCCGTCCGACACCTTCGCGGTGGAGCGGGTCGACACCTCGGGCAAGGCGCTGGAAACGCTCTTCGGCAAGACCGAAAGCGGGCAGCAGGCGGTGAAGTCCACGGTGAGCGTTTCCGTGCAGAAGGCGGCGCAGGCGGCCGTCGACTCCTACCGCGGCAAGGCCGTGATCGTCGCGATCCAGCCGTCCAACGGCGGGGTGCTCGCGGTGGCGCAGAACGCGGCGGCGGGCACCGGCCCCTCGGCGCTGAACGGCCTGTACGCGCCGGGCTCGACGTTCAAGATCGCGACCGCGACGGCTGCGCTGGAGGCCGGCGTCGTCACGAAGGACTCGCAGGTGGCGTGCCCGCTCACCGCGCGGATCGGCACCCGCACGATCTCCAACGAGGGCTTCGACCTCGGCACGACCACCGTGCACCGCGCGTTCGCGCATTCGTGCAACACCTCCTTCGGCCAGCTCGCCTCGCAGCTGCCGCCGGACGCGCTCGCCAACGCCGCGAGCCAGTACGGCCTCAATGCCGACTTCGACATCCCCGGCCTCACCACCGAGATGGGCAAGGTCGGCGCCGCCGGCAGCGCCGACGAGCAGGTGGAGGACGGCATCGGCCAGGGCACCGTGCAGGTCAGCCCCTTCGGTGAGGCGGTGATGGCCGCGACGGTGGCCGCGGGCAAGGCGGTGACGCCGAAGCTGTGGCTGGACGCCGATTCCGCCACGACCGTCAACGACGGCTACCACGCGCCGCCCGCGAGCGTGCTGGCCTCGGTGCGCTCGATGATGCGCGAGGTCGTCACGGGCGGCACCGCGACCGGCCTGGCGCGCTCGGGCACCGTCTACGGCAAGACCGGCACCGCGCAGTTCGGCGACGGCGCCGAGGCGCACGGCTGGTTCGTGGGCTACCGCGGTGACGTCGCGTTCTGTGTGTTCCTGGAGGGCGGCAACGACTCCGGCCCGGCCGTGACGCTCGGCGCGGAGTTCCTCGCCGGCGTGAAATGACACGCGTGAAACGACACCTGAAATAGCGCTTCGGCGGCGGCCGAAGCGTCGGGCTCCTACGGTGGGGGCATGGAGACCGTCGCGCTGGCCGAGGTGGCCGCGGTGCTCGCCGACCCGAGCCGGGCGACGATGTGCCTCGCCCTGCTCGACGGGCGCGCCTGGACGATCAGCGAGCTGGCCGCGGCGGCGCGGATCGCGGTGTCGACCGCGAGCGAGCACGTGACGCGGCTGCACGACGCCGGGTTCGTCACCCGGGTGAAGCAGGGCCGGCATGCGTACGTCCGCATCGCCGACCCGCGCGTCGCCGAGCTGATCGAGCACCTGGCGCAGCACGCCGAGCACCGCGAACCGGTCGGGCTGAAGGCGTCGTTGCGCACGCAGCGGCTGAGTTTCGCGCGCAGCTGCTACGACCACCTCGCCGGAACCGTCGGCGTCGCCTTGCGCGAAGGCTTGATCGCCAAGGGGATCGTCGGCACCGGCGACGGGCTGACACTGACGGCGGCCGGGCGCGAGGTGCTCGACGAGATCGGGGTCGCCGTGCCGGAACGCGGCCGGCGCCCGCTGCTGCGCGACTGTCTGGATTGGACGGAGCGGCGCGACCACCTCGCCGGCGCCCTCCCCGCGGCGATCCTGGCGCGGGCCGTCGACGCGGGATGGGTGACCCGGGACCGGCAACGCGCGGTGCGGCTGAAGCCGGCCGCGGAGAAGCCGTTCGCCGCACTCGGTGTCGATCTGGCGACACTGGGTGGCGACCGAGTGTCCTAACACACCACTTTGCCCGAGTTGTCCGGTGGTGCACGAACGGGTGAACGCCCCCGTCTCTCTATCCTGGAAGCCCACGGCGACCGGAGGGGGCGGAGATGGATCAGCTTCCCCTGCTGCTCGGCGTCGGCGGAGTGGTGCTGCTCGCGTCGGTGGTCGCCGTGCGCGTGTCGATCCGGCTGGGCCTGCCGTCGCTGCTGCTGTACCTCGGCATCGGCGTGGCGCTGGGCGAATCGGGCATCGGCATCCAGTTCGACAATCCCGGCCTCACGCAGTCGCTCGGGCTCGCCGCGCTCGTCATGATCCTCACCGAAGGCGGGCTCACCACGCGGTGGCAGGCCGTGAAACCCTCGCTGGGGCCGGGGATCCTGCTGTCCACAGTGGCCGTGGTCGTGAGCATCGCGGTGACCGGCGCGGCGCTGCACTGGCTGCTCGGGCTCGACTGGCGGCTCGCGCTGCTGTGGGGCTCGGTGCTCGCGTCGACCGACGCGGCGGCGGTGTTCTCGGTGCTGCGTTCGGTGGGGCTGCGCCCGAAACTCGTCGGCACGCTGGAGCTGGAGTCCGGCCTCAACGACGCGCCCGCGTACATCGCGGTGATCGTGCTCGCGTCGGGGGACACAGTGGACTGGACCCTGCCGCTGTTGGTCGTTTACGAGCTCGCCGCCGGGCTCGTGATCGGTTTTCTGTTCGGCTGGCTCGGCGCGATGGCGCTGCGCCGGGCCGCGCTGCCGGCCACCGGCCTGTACCCCCTGGCCACGGTGGCCGTGTGCATCCTCGCGTACTCCTCCGGTCAGCTGGCCCACGCGTCCGGGCTGCTCGCCACCTACGTCGCCGGGCTGGTGCTGGGCAACTCCAAGCTGCCGCACCGCTCCGACACGCTCTCGTTCGCCGAAGGCCTCGGCTGGCTCGCGCAGATCGGGCTGTTCGTGCTGCTCGGGCTGTTCGCGTCGCCGAGCCGGCTGCTGGAGACGCTGGTGCCCGGTCTCGTCGCGGGCGCGGTGGTGCTGCTGCTCGCGCGGCCGCTGTCGGTGGTGATCTCGCTGCTGCCGTTCCGGCTGCCGTGGCGGGAGCAGACGTTCCTCTCGTGGGCGGGCCTGCGCGGCGCCGTGCCGATCGTGCTCGCGATGATCCCGCTCTCGCAGGGCGTGCCCGGTGCGAGCCGGCTCGTCGACGCGGTGTTCGTGCTGGTCATCGTACTCACGTTGCTGCAGGGGGCCACGCTCGGGCCGTTCGCCCGCTGGCTCGGGCTCACGAAGAGCGCCGAGGCCCAGGAGATCGAGGTCGACGCGGCGCCGCTCGACGAGCTCGGCGCCGAGCTGCTGCAGGTGCGCATTCAGAAGGGCTCGAAGCTGCACGGCGTGTACATCTCCGAGCTCGGCCTGCCCGTCGGCGCCACCGTGAGCCTCGTGGTCCGCCGTGGCTCCGGGTTCACGCCGCAGAAGACCAGCCGCCTGCAGGAGGACGACCAGCTGCTGGTGGTCACCACGGCCGGCGTCCGCGACGCGACCGAGCGCCGGATCCGCGCCGTCGACCGGGCCGGGCGGCTCGCGCGCTGGCGCGGCGAGCTGGGCCGCTGAGTCACCGCAGCGAGGCGAGCACCGGCTCCAGGTCTCGCGGCGCGTGCCACAGCGGCAGGCGCAGGTGGGTCCGGAACCCGTCGTAGACCGAAAACGCGGGCCCCGGCGCCAGTTTCACCCCCGCGGCGAGCGCGCGCTGCGCGAGGCGCACGGCGTCTTCGCCGGTGTCGGCCCACAGCCCGGTGCCGCCGGCCGGTGTCGTCCAGCGCCAGTGCGGGACCACGCGGCCGAGGACGTCCACAGTGGACTCCCAGCGCGCGGCGAGCAGCGCGCGCCGCGCCTCGCGGGCCTCGGCCACGCGGCGCAGCAACCCGGCGGCGAGCAGCTGGTCGACGACCGAGCACCCCAGGTCGATCGCTTTGCGTGCCTCGGTCAGCCGCGCGATCGTCGGCGTGTCCGCGCGGATCCACCCGATCCGCACGCCGCCCCAGAACAGCTTCGACGCGGTGCCGATGCTCACCAGCAGCTCCGGCGGCACGTGCGCGGCCAGCCCCGGCGCAGGCCCGCGGAACGCCAGATCGGCGCTGCTGCGGTCCTCCACCGTGCGCAGGCCCGCGGCGGTGATCAGCTTGCCGAGCTCGCGCCGCGCCGCCGCGGGCATCCGCTCGCCGGTCGGGTTGTGCACGGACGGCTGGCAGTACAGCAGCGCGGGGGAGCGGCGCAGCGCCGCTCGCAGCTGGTCGCGGTCGATTCCGTCGGCCGTCCAGCGGATACCCCGCAGCCGGGTCCCGGCCCCGGCGAACGCCTCGAGCGCGCCGCGGTAGCTCGGTTCCTCCACCACGACCAGGTCGCCCGCCGTGACCAGCGTGTTCGCCACGAGCCACACGGCCTGCTGGGCGCCCGCGGTCACCAGCACCTGCTCGGGGCCGGTGGGCACGCCGTCGTCGGTGAGCAGCCGCGCGATCGTGGCTCGCAGCCGCGGGATGCCGGCGGGGAAGTAGCCGTCGGTGCCGAGATAGGGCTCCAGGTCGGCGGGGCCGAGCTCGGCCAGCGCGTCGGCGGTCAGGGCCGAGCCGGGCAGGGCGCCGCTCGACAGGTCCGCCGGGGCGGCCGAGCCGGTGAACGAAACGAGCCGGCCACCGGACACGCCCGGGCCACCGGGCTGGCGCCGGCGCACCCGCGAACCGGAGCCGGCCTCGGCCGTGAGCCGTCCGCCGGCCGCCAGCTGGTCGTACGCCGAGGTCACCGTGCCCCGGGAGACACCCAGTGCGCGCGCGAGCGGCCGTTGCGCGGGCAGGACGGCGGCCTCGGGCAGCACGGCGGAGTCGACCAGCTCGCCCAGCGTGGCGGCGAGCGCGGCGGGAAGCGTGGGGCCACCGCCGCGCCACGCGCCGAGCAGCCGGACCAGTTCGGCGGCCGTGACCCGGTGCATGGGCACCTCCTTCACCAGCCAGTTTGGACCACTTCCGGCGAAGTGGCCCAGCGGCCGCACCTGCCGCGGGGCGACGATGGCGGGCATGGCCACGGTCTGCCTCGTCGGCACCCTCGACACGAAACACGCCGAATACGACTGGCTGCGCACCCGCCTCGAAATCGACGGCGTGCACACGCTGCTGGTCGACGCCGGGTCGTCCCCGTCCGACGGCGCCGACGTGCCCGCCGAGGAGGTGGCCCGCGCCGCCGGCGTCGACCTCGCTTCCCTCGAAGGCGACCGCGGGCACGCCGTGGAGACGATGGCGCGCGGTGCGGCGGTGACCGTCCGGCGGCTGTTCGACGAGGGCCGGGTCGACGCTGTGCTGGCGGTCGGCGGCTCGGGCGGGTCGTCGATCGCGGCGGCGGTGATGCGCGAGCTGCCGGTGGGGCTGCCGAAGCTGCTGGTCTCCACCATGGCGTCCGGCGACGTCCGCCCGTACGTGGGCGAGACCGACGTGACGCTGATGTACTCCGTGGTCGACATCGCCGGGCTCAACTCGGTGTCGAAGACCGTGCTGGGCAACGCGGCGGCCGCGATCGCCGCCATGGCCCGCCACCACGACACCGGCCGCGAGACCACCGACCGGCCCGTGGTCGCGGTGACGATGTTCGGTGTCACCACCCCCGCCGCGGACGAGGCCCGCGCCGAGCTCGAACGGCTCGGCTACGAGGTGCTCGTGTTCCACGCGACCGGCTCCGGCGGCCGGGCGATGGAGAAGCTCGTGACCGACGGCCTGCTCGCCGGTGTGCTCGACCTGACCACGACGGAGCTGGCCGACGAGCTCGTCGGCGGGGTGCTCTCCGCGGGCCCGCACCGGCTGGAGGCGGCCGGGCGGGCGGGACTGCCGCAGGTGGTCAGCGTCGGCGCACTCGACATGGTCAACTTCGGCCCGGCCGACACCGTGCCCGAGCGGTTCGCGGGCCGGAACCTGTTGGTGCACAACCCGACCGTCACGCTGATGCGGACCACCGCGGAGGAATCCGCGGAGCTGGGCACGCTGCTCGGGCGCAAACTCCGGGCGGCACAAGGGCCCGTGTCGGTGTTCCTGCCGCTCGGCGGAGTGTCCGCTGTGGACGTTCCGGACGGCCCGTTCCACGACCCGGCGGCGGACGCCGAGCTGTTCGCCCACCTCACTGAAGCGCTTTCCGGCAGCGCCGCGGTCGTGACGCGGCGCGAAGAGGCCATCAACGACGCCGGGTTCGGCGCGGCCGCCGCCCGGGAACTGCACCGGCTCATCGGCGAAGGGAGGTCCTGACGTGGACCGCGAACGAGCGCTGGCCCGGCTCACCGCCGCGGTGGCGCAAGGCCGGCCCGTGATCGGCGGCGGCGCGGGCACCGGCCTGTCCGCCAAGTCCGCCGAGGCCGGCGGCATCGACCTGCTGATCATCTACAACTCCGGCCGCTACCGCATGGCCGGCCGCGGCTCGCTCGCCGGGCTGCTGGCCTACGGCGACGCCAACGGCATCGTCGTGGACATGGCGCGCGAGGTGCTCCCGGTCGTGCGCGACACGCCGGTGCTGGCCGGCGTCAACGGCACCGATCCGTTCCGGCTGATGGGCCCGTTCCTCGACGAGCTCAAGCGGATGGGGTTCGCCGGCGTGCAGAACTTCCCGACGGTCGGGCTGATCGACGGCGTGTTCCGCCAGAACCTCGAGGAGACCGGCATGGGTTACGGCCTGGAGGTCGACCTCGTCGCGCTGGCCCGCGAACGCGATCTGCTGACCGCGCCGTACGTCTTCGACCCCGAGCAGGCCGCCGACATGACCCGCGCGGGAGCCGATGTGCTGGTGCCGCACCTCGGGCTCACCACCAGCGGCACGATCGGCGCGCGGACGGCGGTCACGCTCGACGAGGCCGTCACCCGGGTGCAGGCGATGCACGACGCGGCCAAGCGGGTGAACCCGGACGTGCTCGTGCTGTGCCACGGCGGCCCGATCGCCGAACCCGCAGACGCGCAGTACGTGCTCGACCACACCGAAGGGATCGTCGGTTTCTTCGGTGCTTCCTCGATCGAACGGCTCCCGGCCGAGCGCGCGATCCGCGAGCAGACGGAGGCCTTCCGCGCGCTGCGGCGGTGATCGCCGGTCTGTGAGCGCCGTCTCAGCTCACGGGACACCTCTGGCGTCACGGGGCGTCGTTCGGTTACCTTCATCAACAGGTCATGAGTGCCAGCGTTCAGCCCCGGCTTGCTGGCCGGCAACCCTCCTACCGCGGTGGGGTGCCCCGGGTGAAGACCGGGCCGGTCGCGTTGTGCGACAGGCAAGCGCGGGCCCCTCGCCGGGGGTCCCCCGGACTGCCGAGGAGGCACCGCCATGACTCTCGCTCTGGACCGTACCGCTGGAAACACCGAAACCGTTGCCGCACAGGGGATTCCCGGCGTCGCGGGGGCGGCGCTGCGGGTGCCGCTGGTGACCGGCGGCGAGATCGGCTACGCGAACCTCGACCACGCGGCGAGCGCGCCGTGTCTCGACGCGGTCCGCTCCGCGGTCGACGAGTTCCTGCCCTGGTACGCGAGCGTGCACCGCGGCGCCGGCTTCGCGTCGCAGGTGTCGACGCGGCTTTACGAGCGCACGCGCGACATCCTGCGCCGGTTCGTCGACGCGCGCGCCACCGACACCGTCGTGTTCACGCGCAACACCACGGATTCCTTCAACCTGCTGGCCCGCTCGCTGCCGCGGCGCACGTCGGTGGTCGTGTTCGACACCGAGCACCACGCGGCCCTGCTGCCTTGGCGTGGCCCGAATGTGCGGCGCGTGCCGCTGCCGCGCACGCGCCTGGCCGCGGTGTCCGTTGTGGACGAAGCACTCGCCGCCTGCCCGGAAGGACCGCGGCTCGTGGTGGTGACCGGCGCGTCGAACGTGACCGGTGAGCTGCTGCCGGTCGCCGAGATCGCCGCCGTGGCAAGGAAACACGGCGCCCGCGTGGCGCTGGACGCCGCGCAGCTCGCGCCGCACCGCCGGATCTCCCTGCGGGAGCTGGACGTCGACTACGTCGCGCTCTCGGGGCACAAGCTCTACGCGCCCTTCGGCGCCGGCGCGCTCATCGGCCGGTCCGACTGGCTGCGCGCCGCCGAGCCGTACCTCGCCGGCGGGGGCGCGACGAAGCTCGTGACCGAGGACGCCGTCGTGTGGAACACCGGCGCCGAACGGCACGAGGCCGGCTCGCCGAACACCGTCGGGGTCTACGCGCTGGGCGTCGCGTGCGAGCAGCTGGCCGCGAACTGGACCGCCGTGGGGGAGCACGAGGCCACGCTGCTGGAACGGCTGCGCAAGGGCCTGGCCGGCGTGCCCGGCTGCGCCGAGCTGCGCCTGTTCGACGCAGCCGTGGACCGCGTGGGCACCGTGAGCTTCGTCGTCGACGGCTTCGAACCCGGCTGGCTCGCCGCGGTCCTCTCGGCCGAGTACGGCATCGGCGTGCGCGACGGCGCGTTCTGCGCCCACGTCGCCACCAAGCGCCTCATCGGCGAATGCGGCCGCGACGGGCAGCAGGCCGTGCGCGTGAGCCTCGGCCTGGGCAGCACCGAGGAGCACGTGGACCGGCTCGTGCTCGCGCTGCGCCAGATCGTCGCCCGCGGCGCCCGCTGGGAGTACACGAAGGTCGACGGCCGCTGGGCGCCGGTGGGGGACCCGCGGGAGCTTCCTCCGTTCTGCGCCTGAGGCGCTCGCTAGGCTCCCCGCATGGGGAGAGCGTGGGGGTTCTGGGTTCCGTTGGCGGCGCTGGGGTTCGCCGAGCTGATCCTGGCGGCGGTGCAGCTCGCGACCGCCGAACACGGGGCGCAGGGTGATCTCCATGCGGACCCGGTCCACCGGGTCCCCGGAGGTCTCCTCGGCCCCGGCCCCGACCCCGGCCCCGACCCCGGCCCCGGAGGGCTGCAGTTCCTCACCCAGGACCAGGTGCCGCTGCCGCCGTCGACGTACGCGACGGCGCTCGGCTGGCCGATCGCGCTCGCCGTGGTGGTGGCACTCGTGCTGGCCGGGTACGTGCGGGCCGGGAAGGCCCCGAGCACCGGCCGGTTCGCCGCCCTCGTCGCCGGCGGTGTGCTGGCCGTGCCGGTGCTGGACCTGGCCGCGTTCGGCTGGCTCGGTCTCGGCGCGGACCTGCGCGGACCCGCGCTGGCGACGCTGGGGCTGGTGGTGCTCGCGTGGTACGAGCGCAGCGTCGTCGTGCTGGTGGTCGCGGTGGTCTTCGCCCTGGTCGCGGCCGTGGTGCTGCCCGGGCTCGGCGGGGTCGTGCTGTCGGCCGCGATCCTGCTGGCGACGGCGTTCGCGGTGGTCGCCGGACCGGCGAAGTGGCGGTCACGGCCTGCCGCCGCGACCGGGTGAGCCCGGGGCGTGGACAATGGGGGCGTGAGCACCGAGTCCTCCTCGTCCGAACACGGCCTGTCCGAAGGCAATGAGCCCGCCGATGCCCCCGAACCGGCGGTGACCGGCGACGCGGCTCCCGAAGAGCCTGCCGCCGAGAAGGCGGCCGTGCTGCTGCCCAAGCGCCGGGTCGGGCTGGTGTTCGCGGTCGCGGCCGTGATCTGGGTGATCGACCTGGTGTCGAAGAACCTCGTGGCGGCCAACCTCGAGGGCAAGGAGCCGGTGCGCGTTCTCGGCGGGCTGATCTACCTGCAGGTGATCCGCAACTCCGGCGCCGCGTTCTCGATGGCCTCCGGGATGACGTGGGTGTTCGCGCTGGTCGCGGCCGCGGTGGCGATCGCCATCATCTGGCTGTCGCGGCGGCTGCGCAGCGTCGGCTGGGCCATCGGCCTCGGCCTGGTGCTCGCGGGCGCGCTCGGCAACCTCACCGACCGCATCTTCCGGGCCCCCGGCCCGCTGCGCGGTCACGTCATCGACTTCATCTCGGCCTTCGCCCCCAACGGCGAGGGTTTCGCGATCTTCAACATCGCCGACTCCGCGATCTGCGTCGGCGGCGTGCTCATCGTCCTGCTGTCGCTGCTGGGCAAGGACTACGACGGCACCTCGACCCGCGACAAGAACAGCAAGAAGGAGACCGCGTGACCGCGCGCCTGCTGCCCGTTCCCGACGGGCTCGACGGCATGCGCGTCGACGCCGGCCTCGCCAAGCTGCTGGGCCTGTCCCGCACGGTGGTGGCGGAGCTCGCCGAGGCCGGCGACGTGCTGGTGGACGGCCGGCCCGCCGGCAAGTCCGACCGCCTGACCGCCGGCGGCCTGCTCGAAGTGACGCTGCCGGAGCCGGAGTCCCCGATCCAGGTCATCGCCGAGCCCGTGGAGGGGATGAAGATCCTCCACGACGACGACGACATCGTGGTGATCTCCAAACCCGTGGGCGTCGCGGTGCACCCGAGCCCCGGCTGGACCGGGCCCACGGTCGTCGGCTGGCTCGCCGCCGCGGGCCTGCGCATCTCGACGTCGGGCGCCGCCGAGCGCCAGGGCGTGGTGCACCGGCTCGACGCGGGCACCACCGGCGTGATGGTGGTGGCCAAGAGCGAGCACGCGTACACGGTGCTCAAGCGCGCCTTCAAGGAGCGCACCGTCGACAAGGGCTACCACGCCGTGGTGCAGGGCCACCCGGACCCGACGCGCGGCACCATCGACGCGCCGATCGACCGGCACCCGCGCCACGACTACAAGTTCGCCGTCGTCGCCGGCGGGCGCCCGAGCGTGACGCACTACGAGGTGGTGGAGGCGTTCCGCGCCGCGTCGCTGGCCCACGTGAAGCTCGAGACGGGCCGCACGCACCAGATCCGCGTGCACTTCTCCGCGCTGCGCCACCCCTGCGTGGGCGACCTGACCTACGGCGCCGACCCGGTGCTCGCGCGCCACCTCGGGCTCACGCGGCAGTGGCTGCACGCCCGTACCCTCGGCTTCGCGCACCCGGCCGACGGCCGCTGGGTCGAGTTCGAGGCCGAGTACCCCGACGACCTCGCCCGCGCGCTGGAGATCCTGCGCGAGGAGAGCTACTAGCCCTCGACGGCCCAGATCAGCGTGCGGTCGTCCGGCTCCGGCCGGGGACTCCAGCGCACCGAGACCACGCGCGTCGCGTCCGGGATGACGTAGACGGTGTGGCCGCCGAGCGTCTCGCCCGGCCGCACGCCGATCTTGTGCGGCGGCCGGGAGGTCAGTGACACGGGCGCCTTGGCGACCGTCGTGCCGTCGGCTGTGACGAGCTCCAGGTAGTTGTCGGGCAGCGACGCGAAGGGCACGTTGCCGCGGTTGGTGATCTCGGTGTGCACGACCACCGCCCGCTCGCCCGCGTCGAGCCGGTAGCCGGCGGCGCCGAAGAGGTAGTCGGCCGGGTCCTGCACCTCCAGCAGCTGCACGGTGAGCTGCTCGCCTTCGAGGCCCTGCGTCGCGAGCGTCTCGCCGATCCGGCCGCGCTTGCCCTCGGCCGGGCCCGCGCGGCGCGGTTCGTCGCCGCGCGCCCAGGACGCCGTCTGCGGTACGCCCCACGTGCTCAGCGCGGGGTCGAGCGGCGGCGGTGCGTACGGGCCCGACGGCACGCCATAGGGTCCCGAAGACACGCCGTACGGGCCGGACGGCACGCCCGGCCCGGGTCCCGACGGTCCACCGTGGACGGACGGCGCACCCGGCGTTCCGGGTCCGTTCCCGGGACGCGGAACGGGGGCGCTCGGCGGGGCCGCGGCCGGGAACCCTTGTCCCGGCGGCATCCCCGGGCCCGGGCCGGGCGGCAGGCCGGGGCCGGGCCGTCCGCCGGGTGCGGCGACGGGCATCGGGCCCGAGGGCGGCGGGGCCTGCTGCCACGACGGCGGCGCGGCCGCGATCGCCGCGCGCAGCCCGGCGGGATCGCTCTCGACGCCGACGAGCAGCGGCAACCCGCTGCCGGACAAGGCAACCAGGCGGTAGGCGACCTCACGCGGGTCCATGCCCACCTTCGCGGCGAGGTCGTGCACGGCCGTTTTGCCCAGCTCGGCGAGGGCGGCGAGCAGGCGGACATCGGCGGGATCGGTCACGGCCACCCGGGGAACGCTACCTTCCGGGCCGGCCCGCGCGCGGCAAGGCCGGGCCGCATCGCCCGGTCCGGTGGCGGCGCCCCGAATTCGGTGGCTCTGGGTGTCGGCAACGGCGCGGATCCGCCGTTCACAATGGGTGAACGGGACGCTCGTGCCGGAACGCCACCCCGGCGCCCCGGTCTCCATTAGGGTCGGAATCGCACGGCACCACCGAACCCCGGGAGTCCGCACCCATGACCGTCGTCACAGATCTCGCCGACGAGCTCGTCGGCGAGATGTTCGGCTTCGAACCGCTCTCCGCCGCGATCCTGGGCATCAAGCCCGACGCGCCGGGGCTCGGCGACCCGAGCGCCGCCGCCGAAGCCGCGTACCGCGACCGGCTCGCCGGTCTGCTGGAACGGACGCGGGCGATCGAGGCCGGCGAGCTCGACGCGACGGACCGCGTCACGCGCGAGGTGGTGATCAACTCGATCGAGGGCAAGCTCGACCTGATCGACAGCCGCTTCGGCGAGTTCACCGTGACCGACCTGTTCGTCGGCCCCGCAGCGGGGCTGCTCTCGGCGCTGCCGATGGTGCCCGTGCTGCCGGGGGAGAAGTCCTCGGTGCACCTCGACCGGCTGGCGGAGATTCCGGCCTTCCTGCGCGCGGTCGTGCTGCGGCACCGCGAAGGCATCGAGGCCGGGTTGGTGCCCGTCGAGCGGCTCGTGAAGGGCGCGATCGCCCACGTCGACCGGTACCTCGCCGAACCGGCGGGTGACCCGCTGCTGCGCCAGCCGGCGCCGGACGAGGCGTTCGCGAGCCGGCGCGAGGAGCTGCTGCGCGACGTCGTGCGTCCGGCGTTCAAGGAGTACCGCGACTTCCTGGAAGCCGAGGTGCTGGCCCACGGCCGGCCCGACGACCGCGCGGGCGTGTCGTGGCTGCCCGGCGGGGACGAGATCTACACACGCCTCGCGCGCATGCACACCACCACCGACCGCTCGCCGCAGGAGCTGCACGACACCGGCCTCGCGGTGATCGCGGGCCAGGTGGAGCAATACCAGGCGCTGGGCGAGCGCGTGTTCGGCACCCGCGACCTGCAGGAGATCTTCGAGCGGTTGCGCACCGACCCGAAGCTGCGCTGGACGAGCGCCGAGGAGCTGCTCGACACCGCGCGCTCGGCCATCACGCGTGCGGCGGCCGAGTCGCCGAAGTGGTTCGGCACGATTCCGCCGCAGCCGTGGACGGTCGAGGCCGTGCCGGAGGACTCCGCGCCCGGCGCGCCGCCCGCGTACTTCATGCCGCCGGCCGTCGACGGCTCGCGCCCGGGTACCTACTTCGCGAACACCTACGAGGCCACCGAACGGTTCCGGCACACCGCCGAGGCCACGGCGTTCCACGAGGCGATCCCGGGCCACCACTTCCAGCTGAGCACCGCGCTCGGGCTCACCGACCTGCCGCTGCTGCGCCGCCTCGGCGACTTCAACGCCTACGTCGAGGGCTGGGGCCTCTACACCGAGCGCCTCGCCGACGAAATGGGCCTGTACTCCGACGACGTCTCGCTGCTCGGCATGCTCACGCTCGAGTCGATGCGCGCCGGGCGGCTCGTGGTCGACACCGGGCTGCACGCGCTGGGCTGGAGCCGGCAGCAGGCCATCGACTACCTCGTCGGGAACACGCCGATGGGCCGGCTGGAGATCGAGGCGGAGATCGACCGCTACATCGGCTACCCGGGCCAGGCGCTCGCGTACCTGGTGGGGCGCCTGGAGATCCAGCGGATCCGCGCCGCGGCCGAGACCCGGCTGGGCAGTGAGTTCGACGTCCGCGCGTTCCACGACGTGGTGCTCTCCGGCGGCGCGCTGCCGCTGTCGGTGCTCGACACGGTGGTCACCGACTGGGTCGCCGGCCACGGGGACACCGTCGCGGGCCTGGCCGAGGACCTGCTGGAGCTCGAGTTCGAACGCGCGCCGCTGGAGCGCACGATGTACGGCCTGCCCGGCGACCACGGTGTGCTGCCCGACCCGAGCCTCGCCGCGACCGACAGCTTCCGCACCCGCTTCGCCGACCTCGCCGATCGCGCGGAGGCGATCGACCAGGCCCGCCTTTCGGCCACGGACGCTGTGACCCGCGACGTGGTGATCGCCCGCGCCCGCGGGGTCGTCGACACGCTCGACTCACGGCTGTCCGGGTTCGCCGTGAGCGACGGGTTCAGTTCACCGGCGCTGTACCTGATCACCAACCTCTCCGCGCTGGTGCCGGAGGACGAGGAGAAGGCCCGGGGCTACCTGCGCCGGCTCGCGGGCATCGGCGGCTACCTCGACGCCGTGATCGAAGCCCAGCGCGCCACCGTGGCCGACGGCTTCGCGCCGCCGGACTTCCTGGTGCGCGTGGGCATCGGGTACGTCGAGCGCTACCTCGCGGCCGGGGACGCCGACCCGCTGCGGGTCACGCCGGCCGTCGAGGTCGCCGGGTTCGCCGAGGAGCGCGACCGGCTGCTGGCCGAGGTCGTGCGTCCGGCGTTCGCGCGCTACCGCGCGTTCCTGGCCGACGAGGTGGCGCCGGTCGCCAAGCCCGAGTCGGAGCCGGGCATCGGGCACCTGCCGGGCGGGCAGGAGAAGTACCAGGGCCTGATCCGCGCCGAGACCACCACCGACCGCACGGCGCAGGACCTGCACGACACGGGCCTGCGGATCGCCGAGAAGCTGGCGCGGGAGTACCGCGAGCTGGGCGGGCGGGTGTTCGGCACCGAGGACCTCGCCGAGATCTTCGAGCACCTGCGCAGCGATCCCGCGCTGCGCTGGCGCGACGGCGAGGAGCTGCTGGCCGGCGCCCGCGCCGCCATCACGCGGGCGGAAGCCGTTGCGCCGCAGTGGTTCTCGCGTGTGCCCGCGGCGAAGTGCGTGGTGGCGCCGGTGCCCGAGGCCGACGCGGCCAGCGGCACCATCGCCTACTACCTGCCCGCGTCGCTCGACGGCTCGCGCCCGGGCACGTACTACGCCAACACCCACGAGGCGAGCTCGCGGCCGCGGTTCACCAGCGAGGGGATCGCGTTCCACGAAGCCGTGCCGGGGCACCACTTCCAGCTCTCGTTCGCGCAGGAGCTCACGGATCTGCCGCTGCTGCGGCGGCTGGTGCCGTTCAACGCCTACATCGAGGGCTGGGGCCTCTACTCCGAGCGCCTCGCCGAGGAGATGGGCCTGTACTCCGACGACGTCACGCGCCTGGGCATGCTCACGCAGGACTCGATGCGCGCCGCGCGGCTCGTGGTCGACACCGGCTTGCACGCGCTGGGCTGGACGCGTCAGCAGGCCGTGGACTACGCCGTGGCCAATACGCCGATGGCGCGGATCGAGATCGAGGCGGAGATCGACCGGTACGTCGCGAACCCGGGCCAGGCGCTCGGCTACATGGTGGGGCGCCTGGAGATCGAGCGCGTCCGCGCCGCGGCCGAGGAGGCCCTCGGCGCGGACTTCGACATCCGCGAGTTCCACGACGTGGTGCTGGGCAACGGAAACCTGCCACTGTCCACACTGGACAACCTCGTGACGGAGTGGATCGCCGCCCGGCGGGCGGGGGTCGCGCGGTGACCTGGCTCGACCTGCCCGAGGACACGGACTTCGGGCTCGACAACCTGCCCTACAGCGTGTTCTCCCGCGGTGGCGAGCCCGAACGCCGCGTCGGCGTGGCGGTGGGCGAGCACGTGCTCGACTTGTCGGCCGCGGCCGAGGAAGCGGCGGCGCCGTTCGCGCAGCTGCTCACGAGCGGCGTGCTCAACCCGCTGCTGGCGGCCGGACCCGCGACGTGGCACGACGCGCGCGAGCAGGTGCGCGAGTGGCTCACGGCCGGGCGCTACGCCGACCAGGTGCGCCCGCACCTCGTGCCGCGCGCGGAGATCACGAACCACCTGCCCTTCGAGGTCGCGGACTACGTGGACTTCTACTCGAGCGAGCAGCACGCGATCAACGCCGGGCAGATCTTCCGCGGCGCCGACGACGAGCTGATGCCGAACTGGAAGCACCTCCCGATCGGCTACCACGGCAGGGCCGGCACGGTCGTGGTGTCTGGGACGCCGGTCGTGCGGCCGTCGGGGCAGCGCAAGCCGCGCACGGCCACGGAGCCGTCGTTCGGGCCGTCGAAGCTGCTCGACATCGAGGCCGAGGTCGGCTTCGTGGTGGGCACCCCGTCGACGCTGGGCACGCCCGTTCCGGTCGAGGACTTCGCGACGCACGTGTTCGGCGTGTGCCTGGTCAACGACTGGTCCGCGCGCGACATCCAGGGCTGGGAGTCGCAGCCGCTGGGACCGTTTCTCGGGAAGTCGTTCGCCACGTCGGTTGCCCCGTGGATCGTGCCGCTGGCCGCGCTGGAGCACGCGCGCGTGCCGCAGCCGGCGCAGGAACCGCAGCCGCTGGAGTACCTGCGGGTGACCGAGCCGTGGGGGCTGGACCTGGCGCTGGAGATCCGGATCAACGGCCACCTGGTGTCGAGCCCGCCCTTCGCCACGCAGTACTGGACCGCACCACAGCAGCTCGCGCACCTCACCGTCAACGGCGCCAGCCTGCGGACCGGCGACCTGTACGCGTCGGGCACCGTCACCGGCCCGGCCAAGGAACAGCGCGGTTCGCTCCTGGAACTGAGCTGGGGCGGCCGCGAACCCTTCCCCCTGGGCGACGGCGAAACGCGCACCTTCCTGCAAGACGGCGACGAGGTCTCGATCAGCGCCACCGCACCCGGGCCGTCCGGCACCCGGATCGGCTTCGGGGAGGTGACCGGCCGGGTCGTGCCACGCTAGGCCGAGCGCGCCGGACCTGACCGGTCGCGGTCATGCCCGGAACCGAAGACACAGGCGACGCAGGTCGACGGCGCCGGGTGGCACGCGAGCGCGGACTTCCGGCTCACGCGCGCACGACGGCGATTGGGCCGCCTCGGTGTACGTCCACGCGAAGCTCGGCATCGTCGACGACGAGTGGCTGACCGTCGGATCCGCGAACCTCGACGAGCACGAGCTCTTCAACGTCACGGAAGTCGACATCACGACCGACGACCGCGCGCTGGTTCGCGCCACCAGGCTGCGCCTGTGGTCCGAGCACCGGGGCCGCCTCGCCGCAGAGCTGGGCACCGACCCGGCCGAGGTGGTCGACGACCCGTGGCGGCCCCTCGCGGAGAAGCAAGCTAGCCGGGAACGCCGCGGCGAGCGCCGCACCCACCGGCTCGTGCTGCTCCCCGGCGTCTCCCGTCGCGCCGGCCGGCCGCAGGGTCCGTTGTGGGGTCCCCGTCGTGGACGGCCGAGGAGCAAGCGGGGGAAACTCCGAGGGGCCGCACCCGCGTGGGCACGGCCCCCGGAGCGCGCGGGTGGATCCGCGCAGCCGAGAACTCCGAGGTGATCGGGGATGGAAGTGATCACACGGAGTCGAGGTCGGCACTCCCTCGGGCCAGGGCCGCCCGGCTGACGCCCAGCACGCAGCCGAGCGACAGCAGCGACACCAGGCAGACGTAGACGGCCACCGAGACGACCGAGCCGGTGGCCCGGACCAGGGCGGCCGCGATGATCGGGGCGAGCGCGCCACCCAGCAGGACGCCCATCTGGAAGCTGGTCGACGCGGCGCTGAACCGCACGCGGGCGTCGAACATCTCCACGATGAACGTGGCCTGCGGTCCGTAGCTGATGCTGAAGAAGATCGCGCCCACGAGGTAAGCCCCCAGCACAGCGGCGAAGTTGCCGCTCGCGACCGCGAGGATCGTCGGGTAGATCCACGCCGCCATCGCGGCGAGGCCGATCAGGATCATGCGGCGCCGGCCGAAGCGTTCGCTCATCGAGCCGAAGTACGGCAGTGCCACGCACGCGACCACGCCGGAAACCATGATGGCGGTGAGCAAGGAGCCCCGGTCCATCGTTTTCGCCGAGGTGGCGTAGCTCAGGGCGTAGGTGTTGACGATGTAGTAGTAGGCGCCGGTGCTGATCATCGATCCGATGGCGAGCAGGATCTGCGCGGGGTACGCGCGGATCGCGGTGATCAGCGGCGCGCGCTGTGCCTCCTTGCGTTCCCGGACCTTCTCGAACACCGGCGTCTCGCGCAGCTGCAGCCGCACCACGAGGCCCACGGCCACCAGCACGATGCTGATGAGGAACGGAATCCGCCAGCCCCACGCCATGAACTGCTGCTCGGGCAGCTGCGAAACCAGCAGGAACACCAGGGTGGACAGCACCAGCCCGGCCGGGACGCCGATCTGGGGGAGACTGCCGTAGAGGCCGCGCTTGCGGGGCGAGGCGTACTCCACGGCGGTGAGCACGGCGCCGCCCCATTCGCCTCCGACTCCGAAACCCTGCACCAGGCGCAAGAGCACCATGAGGATCGGCGCCCACACGCCCACTTGCGCGTAGGTGGGCAGCACGCCCATGAGGAACGTCGCGAAGCCCATCATGGTCAGGGACAGGACCAGCATCTTCTTCCGGCCGATCCGGTCGCCGAAGTGGCCGAGGATGATGCCGCCGATCGGCCGCGCCCCGAACCCGATCGCGAAGGTGGAGAACGCCAGCAACGAGCCGGCGAGCGGGTCCGCGGACGGGAAGTACAGCGGGGCGATGACCAGGGCGGCGGCGATCCCGTAGAGCTGGAAGTCGTACCACTCGATGGTCGTGCCGATCAGCACCGACAGGGCGACCCGCCGCATCGGTGGACGTGCTCGGTTCGACGGCTCCCCGGGCGCACCCTGTGCGGTCGCGGATCTCGACGTTCCTCGTGCTCGGTCCGGCGTCAGCTCACTCGCCATGTACCTCTCCTCGTTGCTTTGGGGACGGCGGGAAACGCCGTCCGAACCTGATGACTGCGTCGGCATTCAGGAGCGAGGGCGGCCGCGTGGCTGTGGCTGGAGTCGGCCGTTCGCGAGATCGATCGGCAGGCGTCGCCGATCGATGGTTAATTAACGTTCATTAATGGGTGAAAAGGGACGATAGTCTGGAGCTGTGACCAAGTCAACGGCCGTCTCGCCGCACGCCGTGCACGAAGCCGCTCGTGATCTCTTCGCGAGCCGGGGCTACCGCGGCACCTCGATGAAGGACATCGCGCAGGTCCTGGCGGTCTCCGCGCCGAACCTCTACAACCACGTCACGTCCAAGCAGGATCTCCTCTACCGGATCATGGACGTGGCGATGGACCGCGCCCTGGCCGCGCTCGCCACCGCCCTCGACGGCGTGACCGACCTGGCGGACCAGCTGCGGCGCGCCACCGAGGTGACGGTGCTGGACTTCCTCGAGAACCCCGCCGAGGTCACGGTCTGCAACAGCGAGATCCGCAACCTCGAACCGCCGCTGCGCCAGGCGATCATCGACAAACGCGATGCCTACGGCGCGCAGATCCTCGCCATCGTCGACCGCGGCTGCGCGCAGGGCCTGTTCAACGTGCCCGAACCGCGGGTGGCCTCGTTCGCGATCCTGGAGATGGGCAACAACGCGAAGGCCTGGTTCCACCCGGACGGCCACTACACCGCGGCCGAGGTGGCCGCGCTCTACGGCACGTTCGCCCTGCGGATCGTCGGCTGCCGGTCCGAGCCGGGGTGATCGTGCCGGTGGTGGCCCATCGGGGCGCGCGTCGCTAGGCTAAGCGCACGCTTAGCCAGGCCGGTGCGCTGAGCCGTGGGAACGAAGGAGCGCGATGAGGATCGGGACGGGCATCAACTACTCCGGCGGGTTCGCCGACAGCGTGGCGGACATCGTCGAGCTGGAGAAGGTCGGGCTCGACATCGCCTTCGTCCCCGAGGCCTACAGCTTCGACGCGGTGAGCCAGCTGGGCTACCTCGCGGCGAAGACCGAGCGGGTGCAGCTGGCGTCCGGGATCTTCCAGATCTACACGCGCACGCCGAGCCTCACCGCGATGACGGCGGCGGGCTTGGACTTCGTGTCCGGCGGCCGGTTCACGCTGGGGCTGGGCGCGTCGGGCCCGCAGGTGATCGAGGGCTTCCACGGTGTGAAGTACGACGCGCCGCTGGCCCGCACGCGCGAGATCGTGGAGATCTGCCGGCAGGTGTGGCGGCGCGAGCGCGTCGTGCACGAGGGCAAGCACTACACCATCCCGCTGCCCCCGGAGCAGGGCACGGGACTGGGCAAGCCGCTGAAGCTGATCAACCACCCGGTGCGCGAGCGGATCCCGATCCTGCTGGCGGCGCTGGGGCCGAAGAACGTCGCGCTGACCGCGGAGCTGGCCGAGGGCTGGGAGCCGATCTTCTTCCACCCCGAGAAGGCCAACGACGTGTGGGGCGAGGCGCTGGCCGAGGGCAAGGCCAAGCGCGACCCGGCGCTGGGCGAGCTGGACGTGTTCGCGGGCCCGGCGCTGGCGATCGGCGACGACGTGGAGCACCTGCTCGACCAGGTCCGGCCGCACCTGGCGCTCTACATCGGCGGGATGGGTGCGCGCGGCAAGAACTTCTACAACACCCTCGCCCAGCGCTACGGCTTCGAGGCCGAGGCGAACCGGATCCAGGACCTCTACCTCGACGGCAAGAAGGACGAGGCGGCGGCCGCTGTGCCGCTGGAATTGCTGCGCGCGATCTCGCTCGTGGGCCCCGCGTCGTACGTCAAGGAACGGGTGGCGGCGTTCGCGGAAGCGGGGGTGACCACGCTCGTGGTCAGTCCACTCCAGCCCGGCCGCGAGGCTCGGGTCGAGGCGGTGGCGAAGCTGAAGGAGATCATCGGCTGACCTGGGTCGACGCGCCGGTGAGCGGGACGAATCCGTCTCGCTCAGGCGTTCGGTTTACCATGTCGTAATAAGAAGGTGCGAAGAAGTCGCACCTCGGACTCGGCGGCTGTGGTGGGAAAACCGTAAATCCGCCTCTGATGGGTCACATCAGGTGTAGGAAAGGTCTTCCGGGGGAACACGACGGCGAAGGCGAAAGCGAGGTAGGCCTGACTGTGCGCAAAATAGCGGGGCCGGCTGCAGGGGTTCTGGACGTGGGTTCGTTCAGCGCCCGCCTTGTCGTACTCGAGCCCGGGGGCACACCTCTGGAGCCCGCCCTGAGCCACCAGACCCGGCTGCGCCTCGACCGCGAACTCGACGACGACTGCCGCCTGAGCCCGCGCGGCATCACGGCCATCTCCGCGGCGGTCGCCGGCGGCATGGCCGTGGCGAAGGAGCACGGCGTGCGCGACGTGTTCCCGCTGGCGACGTCTTCCATCCGCGACGCGGCCAACGCTCGTGAAGTGGTGCGCCGCGTCCGCCGCGACACCGGCGTGGAGCTGCAGTTCCTGTCCGGGCGCCGCGAGGCCGAGCTGACCTACGTGGGCGCCCGGCGCTGGTACGGCGCGTCCGCGGGCCCGCTGCTGGTGCTCGACATCGGCGGCGGCACGGTGGAGCTGTCGGCCGGGCGCGGTTCGCAGGCCGACTTCGCCCGTTCGCTGCCGCTGGGGGCTCGCTCGGTCACGCGCGACTGGCTGCCGGCCGAGCCGCCGGTGCGGTCCAAGAAGGTCCGGGCGCTGCGCGAGCACGTGCTGGAGGAGGTGTCGGGCGCGTTGGGGGATGCGGCCGAGCACATCACCGGCCACCGGGTGGTCGGGTGCTCGAAGGTGCTGCGTCAGCTGGCCCGGCTTGCGGGGGATCGCCCCGGTAAGGACCGGGAGCTGTATCTCGACGATTTGCGGGTGTGGATCCCGCGGCTTGCTGCGATGCCGTCGGCGAAGCGGGCCGAGTTGCCCGGCATCTCACGCCAGCGAGCGCAGCAGGCGCTTGGTGGCGCTGTTGTGGCGGAAGCACTGCTGACCATCGCGGGCGGACGCATGGCAATCTGTCCGTGGTCGACGCGCGACGGCCTGCTGCTCACCCTGCTCGACGCGCTCGTCACGACCCCGGACAGCACGGGTTCGCGTCCGGCTGCGTGACACCTCTGGTGCGGCCAGGGTGTCACGGAGTATCCCGGACGTATGACACGTGAGCTTTTTCCGCGGGATCGCGCTGAGGACGACGAAGACGACTTGACGCTGCCCGATCCCAGCCGGGTGCGTTCCGAGGTGCCCTCGGCGCCGGGGCCGGATCTGACGCCGAGCGAGACGAAGGAAGTGGAGTCGCCGCCGGGTACTGAAGACGCTGAGGACGCCTGAGCCCGGCGGACGCCTGAGCGCCCGCCGGGCACGGAAACTCAGGCTTCCGGCGAAACGAACTGGCGCAGTTTCGACGCGTCGCGGCGTTGGGGCGCGCGGCCGTAGGGCTGGACCGGCGGGGCGCCCGGGTCGACGTCGACGATGGGGAGCGTCACGGGGTCTGTGGTGACGGTGAAGCGCTCGCCGTGGTGGACGAGCTCCAAGGCGGCGCCTTCGAGGACGTGGTAGGTGGCTTCGCCGGGGCGGATGGCGACCTGGAAGCGGGTGCCGCGGAAGGCCAGGCGGAAGGTGATGCCGCCGAGCTGGCGGGGCAGGCGCGGGGCGAACGAGAGCTGGCCGCCGTGGTCGCGCAGGCCGCCGAAGCCCGCGACCGTTCCTTGCCACGCGCCGGCGAGGGAGGCCATGTGAAGGCCGTTGCGGACGTTGTTGTGCACGTCGTGCAGGTCGGTCATCGCGGCCTCGGCCAGGTAGTCGTACGCGAGGTCCAGGTGGCCCACCTCGGCCGCGATCACGGCCTGCGTGCCGGCCGAGAGCGACGAGTCGCGCACCGTGCGGGCCTCGTAGTAGGCGAAGTCGCGGGCCTTCTCCTCGGGGCTGAACGAGTCGCCGCACAGGTGCAGCGCCAGCACGAGGTCGGCCTGCTTCACGACCTGCTTGCGGTACAGGTCGAAGTACGGGTAGTTCAGCAGCAGCGGGTAGAACGCCGGGTCGGTGCCCTTGTAGTCCCACTCGTCGTGCTCCAGGAAGCCCTCCGACTGCGGGTGCACGCCGAGTTCCTGGTTGTACGGCAGGAACATCGCGTCGGCCGCGGATCGCCAGCTGTCGAGCTCCGCGATGTCCACTTCGAACTGCTCCACGACGTCGGGGAACTTTTCGCACACCTGCGCGGCGGCGATCAGGTTCCGGCGCGCCATCAGGTTGGTGTAGACGTTGTTGTCCGCCACCGCCGAGTACTCGTCCGGACCCGTCACGCCGTCGATGCGGAAGTGGCCGTGCCGGTCGTAGTGGCCCAGCGAAGCCCACAGCCGCGCCGTTTCCACGAGCAGCTCGGCGCCGCAGGTGCGCTCGAAGTCCTCGTCCTCCGTGGCGTTGACGTAACGCTGCACGGCGTCGGCGATGTCGGCGCTCACGTGGAACGCCGCCGTGCCCGCGGGCCAGTACGCGGAGCATTCGGCGCCGGTGATGGAGCGCCACGGGAAAGCCGCGCCGCGCAGGCCGAGCTGCTTCGCGCGTTCCTTGGCTTTGTCCATTGTGGACTGCCGCCAGCCGAGGGCGTCGCGCGCCGCGTCGGGGATGGTGTAGGTGAGCACGGGCAGCACGAACGTCTCGGTGTCCCAGAACGCGTGCCCGTCGTAGCCGGGGCCGGTGAGGCCCTTGCCGGCGATCGCGCGCGTCTCGCCGCGGGCCCCGGCCTGAAGCAGGTGGAACAGCGCGAACCGCACGGCCTGCTGCAGCTCGGGGTCGCCGTCGATCTCGATGTCCGAAGTGGCCCAGAAGTCGTCGAGGTACTGGCGCTGCTCGCTGATCAGCCCCTTCCACCCCGTCTGGCGCGCGCCGGCGAGCGCGGCCTCGACCTGCGCGCGCAGGGCGGGCACGGACCGCTGCGCGGACCAGCCGTAGGCCAGGAACTTCGTGATCCGCAGGCGCCCGCCCTTCGGCACGTCGACAGCGACCGTGAGCCGCGCGAGGTCGTCCTCGCTGTGGATGCGGGTGCGGATGCCGTCGTCGACCTCGATCTTGTGGTCCATCGCGGCGGCCATGCGCAGGCCGGAGTTGCGCGTCTGGTGCACGAGCACGGCCTGGTAGTTGGCCGCGCGGTTGAACTGCGACACCAGCGGCGTGTCGAGAGCGGCGGCCACGCGCGGGTCGCGGGTGTCGGACTCGATGGGTTCGTTGGCCAGCAGGTCGGACTGGACCACGAGCTGCAGGTCCTCGTCGACCGGCTCCACCTCGTAGCGGATCGCCGCGATCGCGCGCTGAGTGAACGACACCAGCCGCTCGGTCTTCACGCGCACGCGCCGGCCGGTGGGGGAGGACCACTCGGTGGAGCGGGTCAGGGTGCCGCTGCGGAAGTCGAGCATGCGGTCGTGCTTCACCGCGGTGCCGTAGCGCATGTCGAGCGGCTCGTCCTCGACCAGGAGCCGGAGGATCTTGCCGTCGGTCACGTTGACCACGGTCTGCCCCTCCTCGGGGTAGCCGTAGCCGCCTTCGGCGTAGGGCAGTTCGTGCTGCTCGTAGAAGCCGTTGAGGTACGTGCCGGGCAGCCCGCGCGGCTCGGCCTCCTCGAGCGTGCCGCGCAGGCCGATGTGGCCGTTGGACAGCGCGAACGCCGACTCCGTGCGCTGCAACGCGTCGACGTCGAGGCCGCGCCAGCGCAGCTCCCACGGCGAGCACTCGTAGCCGAACAGCGTTTCGGTCATGCCTTCTCCAGGAGTTCGGCGAGGTCGTCGACGACGACGTCGGCGCCGTGGGATCGCAGTTCGTCGGCCTGGTCGGCGCGGTTCACGCCCACCACGTAACCGAAGTGCCCGGCGTGCCCGGCCTGCACACCCGAAAGCGCGTCCTCGAACACGGCCGCGTGCGCGGGCTCGACACCGAGCGCTTTCGCGCCGGCGAGGAAGGAATCGGGCGCGGGCTTGCCCTTGAGGTTGTCGCGCCGGATGACCAGGCCGTCGATCCGGGCTTCGACGAACTTCGTCAGGTCCGCGGCGTCGAGCACCTTCGCGCCGTTGGCCGACGACGTCACCACGGCGATGCGCAGGCCGGCCGTCTTCGCCGCTTCGAGGTAGCGCACGGAGCCGGGGTAGGGGTTCACGCCGCGCTCTTCGATGATCTTGAGGACCAGCTCGTTCTTGCGGTTGCCGACGCCGTTCACGGTCGGCTCGTCCACGCCGTCGTCGGGCGAGCCCTCGGGCAGCTGGATGTCGCGCGAGCGCAGGAACTCGCGCACGCCGTCGGCGCGCGGGCGGCCGTCGACGAAGGCTGCGTAGTCGTGGTCGGTGAACTCCCGGAACGCGTCGCCGTCCCGGCTGCGGAGAAACTCGTCGAACGTCCGTTTCCACGCTTCACGGTGGAGCACGGCCGTTCCGGTCAGCACGCCGTCGAGGTCGAACAGACAGGCGGTGATGGTGTCCGGCAGTCCGATCATGCGTGCAAACCTACCGGTCCGGATCCGCTTCCGCGGCACCCGTGTCGTGCGGCCGCACGCGGTGGATCAGCTCGTGCACCGTCGCGTCCGCCAGCCGGTACCGCACCACGCGCCCGTCGCGGTGCGCGGTCACCAATCCGTGGGCCCGCAACAGCCGCAGCGCCTGCGAAACGGCGGTGTCCGTCATGCCCGTCGCCGCCGCGAGATCGGTGACGCTGATCTCGCGCGCGTAGTGGATCGACACGAGCAACGCCAGCCGCGACGGATCGGCCACCACGGCGAACCGCCCCGCCCACTCCTCGATGACCGCCCTGTCCCCGAGCCCGGCGACAGCGGCGGCCACGCGCTCCGGGTCGATCAGACGCCGGTCGGGCTCGATGCTCACAGTGGCCGATGATTCCACCCGGCCCGCACGAGGACCACCGCGGCTACCGGGATCGGGTGTTTCGGACGCGGCGGGGCGTTCCGGCTCAGGCCGGCCCGACCCGGCGTTCGAACACCAGCCCCTCCGCAGCGCGCAACCCCACGCTCATCGCCCCTGTCAGGACGCCGTCGTCGCCCAGTTCGCCTTGGACGACGGTGGGGAGGAGGGGGGTGAAGGAGCGCAGGGCGCGGTCGATGGGGTCCAGGAGGAGGTCGGCGGCGGTGCCGATGCCGCCGCCCAGGACGATGAGTTCGGGGTCCACCACGGCGGCCACGGAGGCGACCGTGTAGGCGAGGCGGTCGGCTTCGGTCTGCACGGCGCGCTGGGCCAGCTCGTCGCCTTCGCGGGCGAGGCGGAAGACCTCGCGGGCGGATTTCGCCGTGCCCAGGCCGAGTTCGCGCGCGCCGCGGACCACGGACTGGGCGGCGGTGGCCTCTTCGAGGTGGCCGCGGGCCGGGACCTCGCCGCCGGACTGAGTGCGGCCGTAGGGGAGGTAGCCGATCTCGCCGGCGGCGCCTGTCGCGCCGCGGAAGACGCGTCCGTCGACCATGAGGCCCATGCCGACGCCGGTGCCGATCATGAGGCAGCCCACCACGGACGCGCCGCGGGCGGCGCCGCTTTCCCACTCGCCGACGGCGGTGAGGTTGGCGTCGTTCTCCACGACCAGGTCGGGGCCCAGCGCGGCCTCCAGGTCGTCGAGCAGGCCCGGTTTGCCCCAGCCCGGCAGGTTCGGCGCGTGCCGGAAGCAGCGCTTCGCCGGGTCCGCGACGCCGGGGGAGCCCAGCACGCGCACCACGATGTCGGCGTCGGTCAGCCCGGCCTCGGCCACGATCTCGCCCGCCAGCCGGCCCACGGAAGCGACGAGCGCGCTGCCGGAACGGGCCGTGTTGCGGGCGTCGCGCCGCGCGACCACGGTGCGGCCCAGGTCCGACACGGCGACGCGGATGTGCTCGCGCCCGATGTCCACGCCCAGCACGTACCCCGCGGTGGGGTCGGCTTCGTAGAGCACGGCGGACCGGCCGGTGCCGGTGGACGTGTGCCCGGTCGCCCGCGCGAGGCCCGCGGCCTCCAGCGCCAGCAGCGCCTGGCTCACCGTCGGCTTCGACAGCCCGGTGTCCTTCGCGACCTGCGGCCGCGTGGCCGGCCCGCCGCGGCGCAGCAGGTCGAGCACCGCCCGCTGGTTGATCCTGCGCATCCCGGCCGGCGTGCCGACCGGCGGAGTCCCCGCGCCCACCACGTGCCGCCCGCTTCCTACTCGTGCCGATGTCACCCGTGCCAAGGTAACCGGCTTCGGCAGGAAACCTTCTTTTCACCCGTTCGGTGACCAGCGGCAGAGCGTCCAGACGACGATACGGGTGGTCGGCGCCATCCCGCGGGAGGGCGCGCGGGGCCGGATTCCGAAGGGCCATCCGGCCCAGCCCGCGCTCACCCGTCGGCACGCCCGTGAACGCCCGATCCGACCAGTGGTGAATGTGTCACGACGCACATTCGGAGGCGGTCGGCTGTTACCTCGTCACAGACATCAGTCGACACGACTACCGCGCGTTGCGTCGTTTCTGTCACGTCCTTAGCGTGGCGCGCCAGACCTCCCGTTCCACCATCCGGGCTGCACCGTCGCAGCGACGCTCGCCCGGCCGCGCCATCCTCACCGGCGCGAGTGCCCCGAAGGGATTCCCGATGGCCAGTCCCACCACCAGCCCCGGACCACAGGGCGACGCCGCGCCGGACGACGACAGCGGCCGCGTCGGCCGCCGCCGCTTCCTCACCTACCTCGTCGCCGCGCCGACCCTGACGGTCGCGACGAAGCTGTCGTTCGACACTCTCGCGCCGGGCACGGCCGAAGCCGTGGTGCCGACGCTGCCGCAGCCCGCCGAGATCCTCGACCTCGGCGACGTGCTCACGCTCTCCTGCGCGCCGACGTCCGGCATGCTCCTGCTCGAGGTGACCACCGACGGCCGCGTGCGCCTGCAGCTGCCGCGCGCCGAAGTCGGCCAGGGCATCAACACGGCCAGCGCGATGCTCGTCGCCGAAGAGATGGACCTGCCGCTCGACATGGTCGACGTGGTGCTCGCCGACGCGCGCCCGGAGCTGCTGTTCAACCAGCTCACCGGCGGCTCCAACACCATGCGGTCGCTGTACGACCCGATCCGCACCGCCGCGGCGACGGCCCGCGCCCGGATGGTGTCCGCCGCGAGCTCGCAGTGGAACGTCCCGGCGGCGCGCCTGACCACCCGCGACGGTCTCGTGCGCTCCCCGGACGGGCGCAAGGCCTCCTACGGCGTGCTCGCCGGCCCGGCCGCCCGCGCCGACCTGCCCACCGCGGCCGTGAAGCCGAAGGCCGAGTCGGACCACACGCTGGTCGGCACGCCGACCTCGCGCAAGGACGCGCTCGCCATGGTCACCGGCAAGCAGGTCTACACGCTCGACCTCGACATCCCCGGCGCGATGCCGGTGATGGTCCGGCGCCCGCCGACGATCAACGGCACGGTCAAGAAGGTCAACAACGAGGCCGCCGTGCGTGCGATGCCCGGCATCATCGACATCGCCGTCGTGCAGACCGGCGTCGCCGTGATGGCCGAGACGTTCGGTCAGGCGCTCGACGGCAAGAACGCCCTCGACGTCACCTGGAACGCAGGCACGGTCGACGGCGAGAACAACGCGTCCATCACGAAGAAGCTGCAGGCCGCGGCGCTGCCGTTCGTGGTGCCGCCGCTGCTGACGCAGTACGTGGACGGCGAGTTCGACTTCGCGTTCGTCAGCCACGCGCCCATGGAGTCGAACTCCGCGGTCGCCGACGTCCGCGAGGACAGCGCCACCATCTGGGCCGGCCTGAAGTCGCCGATCGTCGCGAAGCAGACCATCGCGCAGGAGCTGGGGCTGCCGGAGAACAAGGTCACCGTGCACGTCCAGCAGGGCGGTGGTTCCTTCGGCCGCCGGCTGTTCTTCGACGCCGCGCTGGAAGCCGCGCACATCTCCAAGGCGATGAAGAAGCCCGTCCGCCTCATGTGGAGCCGGATCGACGACATGCGCCACGGCCGCGCCCGCGCCGCGAGCCACCACAAGATCCGCGCGACCTTCGCGCTCGGCCAGGTGCTCACGTTCGAGCACCGCGTGGCCAGCGTCGAGACCGACTGGGGCCACGGCCTCGGCGAGATCCTCACCGCGTTCGCCGCGAAGCTGCCTGTGGGCGGCAACCTGAGCTTCGCGCAGACGGTGTTCCTGCTGACGGTGAAGTCGCCCTACAACTACGGCGTCACCACGCAGCTGCTCAACGAGGTGCCGCTGAAGTTCCACACCTCGGCGTGGCGCTCGGTCTACTCCGCGAACACCCGCGGCGCCGAGGAGATCATGGCCGACGAGATCGCGGCCAAGCTCGGCAAGGACCCGCTGGAGTTCCGCCGCGAGTTCATCAAGGAGCCGCGCCAGAAGGCGGTGCTGGACAAGGTCGCCGAGCTCGGCGAGTGGGGCAAGAAGATGCCGAAGGGCTTCGCGCAGGGCATCGCGGTGCACGGCGAGTACAAGTCCTACACCGCCTGCCTGGTGGAGATGGACGCGCGCGACCCGAAGAACCCGCGCGTCACCAAGGCGACCATCGCCGTGGACGTCGGCAAGCCGGTGAACCCGCGCGGCATCCAGTCGCAGATGCTCGGCGGGCTCACCGACGCCATCTCGACCACGCTCACCGCGGGCCTGCACATCGACAACGGGCTCCCGCTGGAAGGCAGCTACTCGCAGTTCCACTACGCGCGCCAGAAGAACGCGCCGATGGACGTGAACGTGTTCGTGATGCCGGCCAACGGCAGCGAGATCGGCGGCGCGGGCGAGCTCGGCCTGCCGGCGCCGGTGGGCGCCATCGCCAACGCCTACGCCCGTGCCACCGGCATCAAGCCGCGCAGCTTCCCGATCAACTTCCCGGTCGACTTCGAGCCGTTCCCCCGCTGATCTCCCCACCACCGCAAGGAGTTCCCATGCCCAACTACACCTTCGTGGTGAACGGGAAGACCGTCACCGTCGACGCGCCCGCCGACCTGCCGCTGCTGTGGGCGCTGCGCGACAAGCTGAAGGTGCGCGGCCTCAAGTACGGCTGCGGCATCAACGTCTGCAAGGCCTGCACCAGCCACCTCGACGGCGAGGCGGTGAACCCGTGCGTGGTTCCCGTCTCCGAGTGCGAGGGCCGCGAGGTCACCACGATCGAGGGCCTGGCGGACGGCGACACCCTGCACCCGGTGCAGGAGGCGTGGCTGGAGCAGGACGTCGCGCAGTGCGGCTACTGCCAGCCGGGCCAGATCATGGCCGCCGTCGCGCTGCTGAAGAAGACCAAGAACCCCACCGACGCCGACATCGACGCGATCGAGAACGTGTGCCGCTGCGGTTCGTACTTCCGCATCCGCGAGGCGATCAAGGCGGCCGCGGCGAAGATGTGATCCGCGAATGCGGAAGTTCTACACCAGTTCCTCCGCATTCGCGGCAAGTGTCACAAGTTCACCCGGCCGAGTGACCGGCCGTCGTGTTAGATGACCTTCCCGAGGGCTCAACGACGAGTCCCCGTACGGTCACGGGCGAAGGGCGCGTGAGCGCCCTTCGCTTCGGCCTGGAGGGCGTTGATGCACTACCAGACAGTTCTGCGCGACGGGCTCGCGCCCGTGGTCTCGGCGCTGGCCGCCGAGGTCGACACCGCCATGCCCGAGCTGATCGAAGCGACCACGCACCAGATCCTCGAGCAGATGCCCGTCTACCGCGACCAGCGGTTCGTGACGCACGCCGAGCTGCGCAAGTCCGTGCGCGCCAACCTCGACTACGTGATGCGCACACTGCGCGGCGAGGACGTGCCCGACCTGTCGCAGGCGCGCGCCACCGGCCGCGCGCGGGCGCTGCAGGGCGCGCCGCTGCCGGAAGTCCTGCGGGCGTACCGGATCGGGCTCACCGAGGTGTGGCACCGGTTCGTGCTGCTGACCGCGCGCGGCGAGCACCAGGACCTCGCCGGGCTCGTCGCCGCGACCTCCGCCGTGTGGGCCCTGGTCGACGACTACGCCGAGGCGCTCACTTCGTCCTATCGGGACACCGCGGCCGAAGTCGTGGTGGCGCACCAGAACCGGCGCTCGGCTCTGGTCGAGGCGCTGTTCGCCGGCGGCGCCGCGACCGAGGGCACGCTCTGGGACATCGCCCGCGTGCTGGAGCTGACCGTGGACGGCAGCTTCGTGGTCGTCGCGGCCGAAACGCCGCGGCTGGGCCACGAACCGCTGCCGAAGATCGAACAGCGCCTGCGCGAGGCCCAGCACGCCTCGGCGTGGCGGCTCACGCCGGACCTGCAGGTCGGGGTGGTGTCGCTGCGTGACCCGTCGGCGTGCAAGGTGACCATCGACCTGCTGCGCGAAGCGCCGGTGGGCCGCGTCGGCATGAGCCCGGTGTTCTCGGGGCTGGGCAACACTTCCCGGGCGCTGCACTTCGCGCGCGTCGCGCTCTCCAGCATGGCGCCCGGCTCCACGGGCCTGGTGCAGTTCACGGAGTCGCCGCTTGCGGGCCTGGTCGCCAGCGCGCCCGAAGCGTCGGTGCAGCTCGCGCACCACGTGCTGCGCCCGATCCTCGACCTGCCCGGCGACGACCGCAACGTGCTCCTGCTGACGCTGCGCGCGTGGTTCGACTGCCAGGGCTCCACGAAGCTCACGTCGGAACGGATGTTCTGCCACCCCAACACGATCCGCCACCGCCTGCGCCGCATCACCGACGAGCTCGGCCGCTCGCTCACGGACCCGGCGGACATCGCCGAGCTGGGAGCGGCCCTGCGTGCGCTGCACCTGTTCCCGGAGACCTCACACCTGCCGGCCCCGCGGCCGACGCGCGCCGGCTGAGGCCCCTGACCGTCCACAGTAGCCGGTGACCCGGTGGCCGGTGACGCGAACGCCACCGGCCACCTGCGACGTCAGGCGTCGCTGGACTGCTTCCAGAGGTTGATGTCCGACTCGGTCGCGTACCGGTCGATCTCGGCCAGCTCCTCGGCGGTGAAGTCGAGGTTGCCGAGCGCGGCGACGTTGTCTTCCAGCTGCTTGACGCTGCTCGCGCCGATCAGCAGCGACGTCATGCGCGGGTCGCGCAGGGCCCAGGCCAGGGCGAGCTGCGCGAGCGACTGGCCGCGGCGCGCGGCGATTTCACCGAGGCCGCGGATCTTCGCGAGCCGGTCCTCGGTGATCGTGTTCGGGTCGAGCGACTTGCCCTGCGCCGCGCGCGAGTCGGCGGGCACGCCGCCGAGATAGCGGTCGGTGAGCAGGCCCTGCGCGAGCGGCGAGAACGCGATGCAGCCGGCGCCGGCCTCCTCGAGCGTGTCGAGCAGGTGGTCGTCCTCGGTCCAGCGGTTGAACATGGAGTACGAGGGCTGGTGGATCAGCAGCGGCGTGCCCAGCTCGCGCAGCAGGCGCGCGGCCTCGGCGGTGCGCTCGGAGTTGTAGGAGGAGATGCCGACGTAGAGCGCCTTGCCCGAGCGCACGGCGCGGTCGAGCGCCCCGACGGTCTCCTCCAGCGGCGTCTCCGGGTCGAAGCGGTGGGAGTAGAAGATGTCGACGTAGTCCAGGCCCATGCGGCCGAGTGACTGGTCGAGCGAGGCCAGCAGGTACTTGCGCGAGGCCCAGTCGCCGTACGGGCCCGGCCACATGTCGTAGCCGGCCTTGGTCGAGATCACGAGCTCGTCGCGGTAGGGCTTGAAGTCCGTGGCGAGGATCCGGCCGAAGTTCGACTCGGCCGAGCCGTAGGGCGGGCCGTAGTTGTTGGCCAGGTCGAAGTGCGTGATGCCGAGGTCGAAGGCGCGGCGCAGGATGTCGCGCTGGACCTGCAGCGGCCGGTCGTGGCCGAAGTTGTGCCACAGGCCCAGGGAGATGGCGGGCAGCTTCAGTCCGCTGCGCCCGCAGCGCCGGTAGGGGATCGAGTCGTATCGGCTGGTCGCCGCAACGTAGGTCACGTGGCCAGATGCTAGCTCGCGACGAGCCGGGCGGCTCCTTCGCCGCACAGCCTCAGGCGGCGGGCGTGGAACGGACAGCCGCGCCCCCCGCTCGGTCCAGCGCGCGCACGGCCGCGGACGAGCTCTGAAAACACCGTGCCGAGGCGCCCGGCCGAACAGCCGGGGGAGGAGACCGTGGCGGAACTCAACCGCACACTCGCGCGGATCGTGGAGACGGACCGAGCCCCGGCCAGTACAGTGCCAGGTGAGCATCCGCTTAGGAGGTCACGTGGGCACCGGGTTCTTCTCGTCCGTCGACGACGTGTCGGCGCAGCTGGCCGAGGTCGGTTACCTCGCCTCGACGGCGGTGGCGACCACCGTGTTCCTCGCCGACCGGCTGGGCAAGCCCCTGCTCGTGGAGGGCCCGGCCGGCGTGGGGAAGACGGAGCTGGCCAAGGCCGTCGCCACGGTCAGCGGTTCGCAGCTCGTGCGGCTGCAGTGCTACGAGGGCATCGACGAGGCCCGCGCGCTCTACGAGTGGAACCACGCCAAGCAGCTGCTGCGCATCACCGCCGGGCGCGACGAGACGTGGGAGGACGCGCGCACCGACATCTTCGGTGAAGAGTTCCTGCTGCGCCGCCCGCTGCTGCAGGCCATCTCCGGCACCGAGTCCACCGTGCTGCTGGTCGACGAGACCGACAAGGCCGACGTCGAGGTGGAGGGCCTGCTGCTGGAGGTGCTCGGCGACTTCCAGGTCACCGTGCCCGAGCTGGGCACGATCACCGCCACCCGCGACCCGTTCGTGGTGCTCACGTCCAACGCGACGCGCGAGCTGTCCGAGGCGCTGCGGCGGCGCTGCCTGTTCCTGCACATCGACTTCCCCGACCCGGAGCTCGAGCTGCGGATCGTGAAGCTGCGCGTGCCCGGCATCGACGCGGCGCTGGCCGACTCCGTGGTCCGCGTGATCGCCGCGCTGCGCGCCATGGACCTGCGCAAGCTGCCGTCGGTCGCCGAGACCATCGACTGGGCGCGGACGCTGCTGGAGCTCGGCGCCGGCACGCTCGACGAGCAGATCGTGCGCGAGAGCCTCGGCGTGGTGCTCAAGCACCAGGACGACATCACCAAGGCCGGTGCGGGCCTCAAGCTCGACCAGGTGCTGGACGCGTCTTGAGCGCGCCCGGCGTCACTGAGCGGCTCACGGCGTTCGTGCAGGCGCTGCGGGCGCAGGGCATCCCGGCGGGCCCGGCCGAGACCGTCGACGCGGGGGCCGCGCTGGAGGTGCTCGGTTTCGACGACCGCGAGCTCGTGCGCGAGGGGCTCGCCGCCGCGCTCGTGCGCCGCGGCGGCCAGCGGGCGGTGTTCGACGCCGCGTTCGACCTGTACTTCCCGGCCGGTGTCGGCGTGCCCGAGCTGGCGCGCGAAGACCGGCCGCGGGACCTCGAACAGCTGAGGGAGGCCGTGGCGGCCGCGCTGGCCGAGGGCGACCAGCAGGCGCTGGCGCAGCTCGCGGGCGTCGCCGTGGAGATGCTCGGCGGGTACGGCGCGGGTTCCGGCGCCGGCGGCGGGTTCTCCGCGCACCAGACGCTCGACCGGCTGCAGCCGCAGACGCTGATCGTGCGCGTGCTCGCCGCGATCCGGGCCGCGGGCGGCGGCTCCGACGAAGGCGGTGAGTTCACCGACCGGCTCACCCGGGACGAGGTCCGCCGCCGGGTCGAGGACTTCCGCGGGAACGTCCGCACGGAGGCCCGCCGGCGCGCGGCCGAGGTGCGGGGGCGCGACCGCGTGGCCAAGCACGCGATCGCGCCGGCCGCGGACCGCGTGGACTTCCTGATCGCCAGCCGCGCGCAGCTGGCCGAGCTGCGCCGGGCCGTGCAGCCGTTGTCGCGCAAGCTCGCGACCCGGCTCGCCGCGCGCCGCAAGCGCACCACGCGCGGGCAGATCGACCTGCGGCGCACGCTGCGGCGGTCGTTGTCGACGGGTGGCGTGCCGGTGCGTCCGGCGTTCCGGCACCGGCGGCCCGGCCGGCCCGAGATCGTGCTGCTGTGCGACCTGTCGGGTTCGGTCGCGGGATTCGCGAACTTCACGATGCTGCTGGTCCAGGCGCTGCGCGACCAGTTCAGCAAGGTGCGCGTGTTCGCGTTCGTGGACAGCACCGACGAGGTCACGCACCTGGTCACCGCGGGCGTCGCCGACCCCGAGCACCTCGGTGCGCGCATCCTCGAAGAGGCCGCCGTGGTGCGGTGGGACGGCCACAGCGACTACGGCGGCGCCCTGCGCGGGTTCACCGGCAAGTGGCTCGACGCCGTCGGCCCGCGCACGTCGGTGCTCATCCTCGGCGACGCGCGCACCAACGGCGGCGACCCCAACCTCGACGCCGTCCGCGCCATCCGCGATCGCGCGCGGCACGTCTACTGGCTCAACCCCGAGCGTCGCGCCCTGTGGTCCACCGGCGACTCGGCGGCGCTGGCGTATGCGGAGCTCGTGGAAATGCACGAGTGCCGCAACGTGCAACAGCTGAGCACGCTGGTCACGCGCCTGCTGCCGGTGTGAGCCACGCGGCGATCTCCTTGCGCAGCGCGGTTTTCGTCTCCTCCGGGGCGAACGACGCCGTGACGGCGGCTTCGGCCAGCGCGGCCAGTGCGGTGTCGTCGTAGCCGAACGTGTCGCGCGCGGCGGTGAACTCGTCGGTCAGCGTGGTGTGGGTGACCGAGGGGACGTCGGTGTTCAGCGTGACGGCGAGGCCGGCGTCGACCAGGTGGGGAAGTGGGTGCTTCGCGAGGCTCGGCACCAGGCCGAGGACGACGTTGGACGTCGGGCACACCTCCAGCGCGATCCCGCGGTCGCGGACCTCGGCCACCAGCTCGGGGTCGTCGAGGACGCGGATGCCGTGGCCCAGGCGCTCGGTGCGGCCGACGTCGAGGGCTTCGCGGATGCTCTCGGGCCCCGCGTCCTCGCCCGCGTGGTGCACGAGGTGGAGCCCGGCTTCGCGCGCCTTCGCGAAGACACCGGCGAACGGGACGAGCGAGTGGCGCTCCTCGCCGGCCATGCCGAGGCCGACGACCCGGTCGTGGGCGAGGGCGAGCCGCAGGGTGTGCTCGGCGCGTTCGACGGACCGGCGGCGCGAGTGGTCGAGAATCACCCGGGTCTCGAGCTCTCCTCCGGACAGTCCTTTGAGGACGGACGCGAGCGGCATCTCCGGGTCCCCCAGCCGTTCCCCGTGCGACGCGGCCGTGAACGTCACCTCGGCGTAGCGCGTCCCCTGCACGGCTTCGTCCACGCAGAACTCCCGGGCGACGCGCTCGAAGTCCTCCGGCCTGCGCAGGCAGGCGCGGATGAGGGAGTTGTAGTCGGCGAAGTCGCGGAACCCGGTGAACTTCCGCGTCTCACCGGGCAGCGGCACCTCGTTCGCGTCGGCCAGCTCACGCAGCGTCGCCGGCCGCACGGTGCTCTCGAGGTGGACGTGCAGGTGCGCCTTCGGCAGCGCCGCGAGATCTCGCATGGGGCCGATCATGCCTGGTCAGCCGCCGCGGGTCGCGGGGATTTCCGCGGGCCCCGGTCCGGAATGTTCGAATCGGGGGAACTCCGGGTACTCATCGCAGCGTTGAGGGGATGACGAGAAACCCGCGGGAGGACTCCATGGCAATGCTCAAACGACTCGCCGTCCTGGCCGGTGCGGCCGGTGCCGTCACGTCGTACGCGAAGAAGAACCCGGAGAAGGTCAACCAGGCCGTGGGCAAGGCCGCGCAGTTCGTCGACCAGAAGACCAAGGGCAAGTACCACGCGAAGATCAACGGCGTGACCCAGAAGGTCTCCGACGCGACGAAACCGAAGCCGAGCCACTGACCTCGAGGGCACCTCGATCCCGCCCGTCGCGGCGAACGGAGATCGGGGTGCCTGCGCCGGGTGCCGCGCCTACTCCTCCGCCAGCGCGGCCAGCACGCCCTCACCGTACTTCGCCAGTTTGGCCTCGCCGACGCCGCTGACGGTGCCCAGGGCGGAGAGGGAGCCGGGGCGTTCGGCGGCGATCTGGCGGAGCGTGGCGTCGTGGAAGATGACGTAGGCGGGGACGCCCTGGTCCTTCGCCGTGGCGGCGCGCCAGGCACGGAGGCGTTCGAACAGGGGCGCGGCCTCCGCGGCCATTTCCACGGCCGCGGCGGTGCTGCGGCGGGAGGTGCGGGCGGCGCGGGCCGGGCGTTCGGGTTCGCGGCGCAGGGACACCGTGCGTGAGCCGTTGAGCACGGACGTGCTGCCGTCGGTAAGGACGAGGGAGCCGTAGTCCCCTTCCACGGCGAGGAGGTTCTGCGCCAGGAGCTGCCGGACGACGGCCCGCCACTCCTGTTCGCGCAGTTCGGTGCCGATGCCGAAGACCTTGAGCGTGTCGTGCTGGAACTGGGTGACCTTCGGGGTCGTCTTGCCGAGCAGGATGTCGATGATCTGGCCGGCGCCGAACTTCTGGCGGCGTTCGTTGCGCAGGCGCACGACGGTGGAGAGCAGCTTCTGGGCGGGGATGGTGCCGTCGAAGCGTTCGGGCGGGGCGAGGCAGGTGTCGCAGTTGCCGCAGGGCTCGCCGGTCTGGCCGAAGTAGGCGAGGATCTGCGTGCGGCGGCATTCGACGGTCTCGCACAGCGCCAGCATCGCGTTGAGGTGCGCGGCCTGCCGGCGGCGGTGGGCCTCGTCGCCCTCGCCGTTCTCGATCATCTTGCGCTGCTGCATCACGTCCTGCAGCCCGTAGGCGAGCCACGCCGTGGACGGCAGCCCGTCGCGGCCCGCGCGGCCCGTCTCCTGGTAGTAGCCCTCCACGGACTTCGGCAGGTCCAGGTGCGCGACGAACCGCACGTCCGGCTTGTCGATACCCATCCCGAACGCGATCGTGGCCACGACCACGAGCCCGTCCTCGCGCAGGAATCGCGACTGGTTGTCCGCGCGGGTGCGCTTGTCGAGCCCCGCGTGGTATGGCACCGCGCGGATTCCGTTCTGCACCAGGAACTCCGCCGTCTTCTCCACCGACGCGCGCGAAAGGCAGTAGACGATCCCCGCGTCGCCCTTGTGCTCGGTGCGCAGCAGCTCCAGCAGCTGCTTCTGCGGCGAGTTCTTGCCGACGATGCGGTACTGGATGTTCGGCCGGTCGAAGCTCGCGACGAAGTGGCGCGCGCCGTCGAGGTTGAGCCGCGCGGAGATCTCCTTGTGCGTGGCCTCGGTCGCCGTGGCGGTGAGCGCGATGCGCGGCACGTCCGGCCAGCGCTCGTGCAGCGACGACAGCATCAGGTAGTCGGGCCGGAAGTCGTGGCCCCACTGCGACACGCAGTGCGCCTCGTCGATCGCGAACAGCGCGATCTTCCCCCGGTCGAGCAGCCGCACGGTCGACTCGACCGAAAGGCGTTCCGGCGCCAGGTAGAGCAGGTCGAGCTCACCCGCGACGAACGCCTCCTCCACGCGCTGGCGCTCGCCGAAATCCTGTGTGGAGTTGAGGAATCCCGCGCGCACGCCGAGGTTGCGCAACGCGTCGACCTGGTCCTGCATCAACGCGATCAGCGGCGAGATCACCACGCCGACGCCGGGCCGCACGAGCGAAGGGATCTGGTAGCACAGCGATTTCCCGCCGCCGGTGGGCATCAGCACCAGCGCGTCTCCGCCGGAGATCACGGTTTCGACGATGTCCGCCTGATCGCCGCGGAACGCGTCGTAACCGAACACACGCTGCAGGGTTTCGAGGGCGGGGGAGCGCTGGGCCTGGTCGGGGTGAGCCACCCGGCCGATTCTAGGCGCCGGGACCGACACCGCGGTGCCACCCCGGGCGCCTCGGCGCGTTTCCGGCACGAGTGTCCCGCTCGCGCCACGGAAGTCACGCTGTGTGTGATCCCCACCCCGCCGCCGCGTCACGTCGTACGGGCGGGCGCAGAATGGCGGGGTGGACTTCGCGATCACCGACCTCGCCGCGCACTTCACCGGCACCTGGCGGCTCTCGCGCGACATCGTGGCCGCCGACGGCGAGCCAATGGGCGAGGTCACCGGCGCCGCGACGTTCACCCGGGACAGCACCCGGGAAGGCGTCCTCGTCTACCACGAGACCGGCGAGCTGCGGCTGCCCGGCTACACCGGCCCGGTGAGCCGCACCCTGCTCTACCACCCCGACGGCGCCCGCGCCGCAGTGCACTTCGACCACGGCGGCTTCTTCCACGACCTCGACCTGGCCACCGGCCGGTGGCGCACCGACCACCCGTGCCGCGACGACCTCTACCGCGGCGAGTACCGCGTGCTCGACGCCGACCACTGGAGCCAGGAGTGGGTGGTCGCCGGCCCGGCCAAGGACCACGTGATCACCACCCGCTTCACCCGCGCGCCCACTTCCGCGACCCGGACGGAAACCTGATCGAGGTCGGCAACCACCTCGGCTGAACCGCCGGGAACGGCTCAGCGGCGCCGGTTGCGCACGATCAGCAGCAGGACCGCGAGCGCCGCGACGATGCACACCACGGCCAGCAGCGTGCCGGCCCAGCCGGGCACGGGGACGCCGGCGATGGTGCCGAAGGCCGGCACGACCCGGAGCGCGCCGGAGGCGAGCCGCACGGTGGTGTCCACGTGCCGTCCTCCCGTCTGCCGGGTTTCGCCCTGATGTCCGAACCGTACCGCATCCGGGGGTACGGGCAGGGCCACTCGGCCGAAAACGCCGTTCATCGGCGGTATCCGCGTTTCGCCTGGGCAGCGGCGGGCATCCGACCGGGACGGGGGGCTCGACAAAATCCGTGAAGGAGTTCGTGCGATGCCCACTTGGCTCATCGTCGTGATCGTGGTGGCCGCCGTCGTGGTGATCGGTGCCGTGGCCTGGCTCGTCGTCCGGGAACGGCAGCGGAAACGACTGCAGCAGCAGTTCGGTCCGGAATACTCGCGCGCGGTGGAGGAGAGCGACAATCCGCGTGCGGCACAACGGGAGCTGGCCGAACGCGAACGCCGCCACCGGGACCTCGACATCCGGCCGCTCTCGGCGTCGGCACGCGAGCGCTACGCCCAGCACTGGTCGCTGATCCAGGAGAAGTTCGTGGACCAGCCCGCGGGTGCGCTCGACGAGGCCGACGACCTGCTCGTGGCCGTGATGTCCGAGCGCGGCTACCCGACCGAGGGCTACGACCAGCAGCTTTCCGATCTGTCCGTGCGCCACTCGCGCACGCTGGAGCACTACCGCGCGGCGCACGAGACGCATCGCCGCCACGCGGAGACGGCACTGTCCACAGAGGAACTGCGCTCGGCGATGGTCCACTACCGCACCGTGTTCGAGGACCTGCTGACCGACGACACCGGTGCCGAAAGCCGTGGCGACACGCGCACCGACGACGACACCGTCGAGCGCCGCCGCGAGCACACCGCCGCGCGCGGCGGCAACCACCGCGGCGCCCACGAGCGGAACGGAGAACGCTGACATGACCGGCCAGGAGACCCGGGGACTGAGCACCGCTGACCTGGCGGGTGCGGCCGAACAGCCCCGAACTGAGGAACGCCGGGACACCCGCTCCCGTGAAGTGTCCGATGTGGACACCGAGGTGCGAGAAGCGCAAGATCGTGGCGCGGACCGGAACACCGCGGACCGAGGCGCCCGCACCGATGGCGCCCCGCCGCTGTTCGAAGGCGGCGACGTCGACCGCTTCCGCCACCGCTGGCAGGAAGTGCAGACCGGCTTCGTCGACGACCCGCGCCGCGCGGTGCGCGACGCCGACGAGCTCGTCGCCTCCGTGATCAGCTCGCTAGCCGAGACCTTCGCCGAGCACAAGGGTGAGCTGGAAGCGCAGTGGCGCGACGGCGAGCCCGCCACGGAGGACCTGCGGATCGCGCTGCGCCGCTACCGCTCGTTCTTCGACCAGCTGCTCGGCACGTAACAGGGCCGCCGGCTCGGCCCGCCGCCGCGCCCGACCGCCGGAATTCGGTGGTGGCGCGGCGGTTTGCGTGCGGCATGATCGGGGTAGCAGGCAGGAACGAACCGAGGAGGACTACGGATGAACGTGGCCGATCTGCTCGTGGACGGCTTCGGCCGGATCCAGGAGGTCGTGCACCAGTCGGTCGACGGCCTGACCGGCGACCAGCTCGTCGCGCGGCCCGGGCCGGGCGCCAACTCGATCGCCTGGCTGGTCTGGCACCTCACGCGGGTGCAGGACGACCACGTGGCCGACGTCGCGGGCACCGAGCAGATCTGGACGGCGCAGGACTGGCACCGCCGCTTCGGCCTGCCCTTCCCGCCTGCCGACACGGGGTACGCGCACAGCAGCGACGACGTCGCGGCCGTGCAGGTGGACGACCCCAAGCTGCTGACCGGCTACTACGACGCCGTGCACGAGCAGACCGTGGCGTGGGTCGGCGGCCTCGACGGCAAGGCGCTCGACGCCGTCGTCGACGAGGGCTGGGACCCGCCGGTGACGCTGGGCGTGCGGCTGGTCAGCGTGCTCTCCGACGACCTGCAGCACGCCGGGCAGGCCGCCTACGTGCGCGGTCTCGTGCTGGGCTGAGGGTCCGCGTAGCCGTCCCCGCGATGGTCCGGAAGCCTTCGCGGCCCGGGACCCTCGCGGCCGAGGCGGTCGCCGGGGTTCGCGAGCCGGCACTTGGTGAGCGACATGCAGCCGCAGCCGATGCAGTCGGTGAGCTGGTCGCGCAGCTGCTCCAGCTGCCGGATGCGCTCGTCGAGGTCCTCGCGCCAGCAGTGGGAGATGCGCGCCCAGTCGGTGCGGGTCGGGGTGCGGTCGTCCGGCAGCAGCGCGAGAACCTCGCGGATCTGCGACAACGGCATGCCCACCCGCTGCGACATCCGGATGAACGTGACGCGCCGCAACGTGTCGCGGCGGTAGCGGCGCTGGTTGCCCGCCGTGCGCCGGCTGCGGATCAGCTTCTCGTCCTCGTAGAAGCGCAGGGCCGACGCGGGCACCCCCGTGCGGTGCGCCAGCTCGCCCACGGTCAGCTCGGGCAGCTCGGTCTTGGTCATGGCAGCGAGGATAGAGGCGCGCGGACGGGTTGACTTCAAGGGAGCTTGAAGTTCCAGACTCGGTTCCCGTGCGGGACACCCGGTCCCGCACGGGGATTCGAGGAGGACCATCGTGTCGGAAGTTCCCGTCCGGGTTGCCGTGATCGTCGGCAGATTCCGGGAAGGACGGTTCGCGCCGACGGTCGCGAACTGGTTCACCGGCGAGGCCGCCGCGCACGGCGGGTTCGAGGTGGACGTGGTCGACTGCGCCGATCCGGCCCTGCCACTGGCGTTTCCGGCGTTCGGGTCCGAGCCCGCGCCGGAGGTGGGGCGCCTGGCGGCCCGGCTCGCCGCGGCCGACGCGTTCGTGGTCATCACGCCGGAGTACAACCACAGCTACCCGGCCTCGCTCAAGAACGCCGTCGACTGGTTCCGCTCCGAGTGGCAGGCCAAACCCGTCGCTTTCGTGGCGTACGGCGGGCTTTCCGGCGGCCTGCGCGCGGTGGAGCACCTGCGTCCGGTCTTCGCCGAGCTGCACGCCGTGACCATCCGCGACACGGTGAGCTTCCACGGCGCCCACGGAAGATTCGACGAGTCCGGCAGCCCCACCGACGCCGAAACCACCGGTGCGGCGGTGAAGCAGCTGCTCGACCAGCTGGAGTGGTGGGCGCGTTCGCTGGCCGACGCGCGGGCCTCGCGGGCATACCCCGTCTGAAGACAGGGGCTCGGGAAGACAGGGCTCAGAAGGTGCAGAGCGCCGGGCCGATCCGCGAATCGGGCGTGACCACCGAAACGCCGCGCAGGTCCACGGGCAGCCCCGCCGCCGACATCGCGGCGACCGTGGTGCAGACCACTTGGTCCACGCCGAGGTAGAGCGGCTTGATCGCGAACGGGATGGTCACCGTCGGCGGCACGCTGGTGGTGTCGATGGAGACCTGGCCGTCGCCGGGGAACAGCAGCGAGTAGTAGCCGCTCTTCTGCTCGGCCGGGGTCGGGCCCTGGAACAGCTCGTTCACCGCCAGCTCCGGCGTGACCGGGCTGCCCCAGCTGCGCACGACGGGCGTCAGCTGGCCGTCGACCAGGAAGTACAGCGTGAGCTGGTTGGCGCGGGCGCTGGGGCCCAGCGCGGTCGGGGCGGGGCCGGCGGGCACGACGACGGTGGGCTGGATGCCGCACGCGCTCACGAGCAGGAGCACGGCGAGTGCGGCCACGAGCTTCTTCATCGCGCCTCTCCGGGCCGGGGGTGGCGGGGCAGCCACAGGGTGAACCGCGCGCCGGAACCGGTGTCGGCGGCCTCGACGTCGCCGCCGTGCAGCCGGGCGTTCTCGCGCGCGATGGACAGGCCGAGCCCGCTGCCCTCCGAGCGCGCCCGCGCGGAGTCGGCCTTGGTGAAGCGGTCGAACACGTGCGGCAGCACGGCCTCGGGGATGCCGGGACCGTGGTCGGTGACCTCCAGTGTCACGGTGTGGGCGTCGGCGGCCAGGTGCACCTCGACCGGCGGCTCGCCGTGGCGCAGGGCGTTGCCGACGAGGTTCGCGACGACGATGTCGAGCCGGCGCGGGTCGACCGTCGCGACGACGCCGGCCGGCAGGTCGGTGACGATCCCGTCGGCGGCCGTCCAGCCGCGGGCGGCGAGGCTGTCGGTCACGCCCTGCGCGACGTCCCACTCCTCCAGCCGCAGCTCGGCGCGCCCGGCGTCGAAGCGGGAGATCTCCACCAGGTCCTGCACGAGCCGGGTCAGCCGGCGGGTCTCGGCCGAGACCAGGCGCGCGGCGACGGCGGTGTCGGCGGGCAGCTGCTCGGCGTCCTCGTCGAGCACGTCGGTGACCGCGTTCATCGCGGCGAGCGGGGTGCGCAGCTCGTGGGAGACGTCGGCGACGAAGCGGCGCGCGTCGGCCTCCATCTCCCGCAGCGTGCCGACGGTGCGCTCCAGCTCGGCCGCGGTGCTGTTGAACGTGGTCACGAGCTGGGCCAGCTCGTCGGAGCCCTTGGCGCGCAGGCGGACGTCGAGCTGCCCGTGGCCGAGCTTGCGGGCGGCGGTGTTCAGCGCGCGCACCGGGCGCAGCACCTGCCGGGCGGCCAGCAGCGCCAGCGCGACGGCGATCGGCAGCGCGAGGGCGGCCGTCTGCCACGCGCGGGTGGCCAGCCGGTCGATCGCGGTCTGCTGGGCGGCCAGCGACACCATGGAGTAGACCTCGACGCCGGTGTGCGCCACCCCGTTGTCGCCGCGCTGCAGCACGGGCATCCCGACCAGCAGCAGCGGGGTGCCGCCCGTGATCACCCGCTTGAACTGGATCGTGCCGCCGGTCGCGACCTCCTGGCGCAGATCGGCGGGCAGCGTGGCCGGATCGAACCCCGACCGGGAACGCAGGTCGCCGTAGATCGCGACGGTGGTGCCCTTGAGATTGTCGGCGAGGTTGTCGAGCTGGCGCTGGTCCGGCGGCAGCGTCATCTGCGGCAGGTACGCGGTGACCTGGTCGCGCAGCTGGACCATGGCCGGGTCCTGCACACCCTGCAGGATGGTCGTGCGCGCCGTCACGTAGCTCGCGCCGGCCGCCGCGGCCGCGCCGACCAGGGTCATCGCCGCGAAGGACAGCACCAGGCGCGGCCGCAGTCCCGAGAGCCACGGCCGCAGCCGGGGAACCCTCACGAGCGGCCGAACCGGTAGCCGAAGCCCCGCACGGTCTGGACGTGGTCGGGCCGCGCCGGCACGTCCTCGATCTTGGACCGCAGCCGCTGCACGCAGGCGTCGACCAGGCGCGAGTCGCCGAGGTAGTCGTGGTCCCACACCGCGGTGAGCAGCTGCTGGCGGCTGTAGACCTGGCCCGGCGTGCGGGAGATCTCGAGCAGCAGCTTGAGCTCGGTCGGCGTGAGCGCCACCTGCTCGCCCCGTTTCGTCACGAGCATGCCGGCGCGGTCGATCACCAGCTCGCCGTGGCGCTCGACCTCGCCCGCGCGCGCGTCGTGATCGCTGACCGCGCGGCGCAGCACCGCGCGGATCCGCGCGTCGAGCACCCGCGGCTCCACCGGTTTCACCACGTAGTCGTCGGCGCCGGCCTCCAGGCCCGCGACCACGTCGAAGTCGTCGCTGCGCGCGGTCAGCATGATGATGGGCACCTCGCCAAGGGCGCGCATCCGGCGGCAGGTCTCGAACCCGTCCATCCCGGGCAGCATCAGGTCGAGCACCACGATGTCGGGCAGGTGCTTGCGCACCTGGTCCAGCCCCGCCTCGCCCGAGCCCGCGGTGTGCACCGCGTGGCCCTGCCTGCGCAGGGCCAGCTGCAGCCCTTCCCGTACGGCCGCGTCGTCCTCGACCACCAACACCTCTGCCACCCCGGCCATTATTCGGAAAACCGCAGCGTGGGGCGAACCGGGGCGATCTTGTAGCAAAACCATGACACGGCACTGACGCGACCACTAAATCCCGCGCCGAGACTCGGGTCCATGGCAGTGACGTTCCCCGAGGCACCCCCGATCACCCCGTCCGGCTCCCCGCGCCACGCGCTCGAGGTGCGGACCCCGTCGCGCACCGTGCTGCTCGTCGCGAGCGCGGTGGGCTGCGCGGTCGCGTTCGTCGTGGCGTACCTGCTCTTCGTGCGCACGGCGGCGGGCCAGGAGGCGGAGAACGGCGTGGTGCACAGCGCGCAGGCCACCGGATCGTCCACTGTGGACTGGGCCGCGCCGCTGCGTGACGTGGATCTCGTGGTGCTGCTCGGCGCGGTCGCGGTGCTGGTGCTCGTGCTGGCACTGGTGCGGCGCCGGTTCGCCCTGGGCGTGACGGCGCTGGTGCTGCTGGCGACCCCGCTGGTCGCCGCGCAGCTGCTCAAGATCTACGTGCTCGACCGGCCCGCCGGCCTCGACGGCTACGCGGTCGCGAGCCACAACAGCTTCCCGAGCGGGCACGTCAGCGCGGCGACGGCGGTGCTGTTCGCGCTGGCGGTGGTGCTGCCCGCCCGGATGCGCACCTGGGTGCTCGCCGTGGGTTCACCCGGCGTCGCCTGGGTCGCCGCGGCGACCGTCGCGCTCGGCTGGCACCGGCTTTCCGACACCGTGGGCGGCTGCCTTCTCGTGGCCGCAGTGGTGTGCGCCGGCGCGGCGGTCGTCTCGGCCCGGCGGCCCGACGGGCGGCGGGTCCCGGTGCTCGCCACGCTGGTGGCTTCGGCGGGCCCGACGGTCGTGGTGCTCGCCGGGTTCGCGGTCCTGGCCTCGGCCACGTCGGAGGCCGCGCAGTTCGTGGCCGCGCTGGTGCTGGCGGGCGTGTCGGCCGTGGCGCTGGTGCTGCTGGTCGCCGGTCCGGTGCGCAAGGTGAACTTCGACCCGGGCCGGGCGCGGACGCGGCTGAGCCGCTGAGCGGGCCAGTTCCCGGGGATTGGCCTGCGACGGCCGCCGCCGCGCGCGGCTAGGGTCGCCGCAGGAGGTGGCTGTGTACTCGAAGCTGGGCGAAGACCTCGCCGGCCTGCCCGCGCTGCTCGACGCCGCGCGTGCGCAGGCCGGCGAGCTGCTCGCGGGGGTGGCGGACCGTCCGGTGGCGGTGCCGCCGAGGACGGTCGAACCCGCGGAGCTGCCGGAGAACGGCGTGGGGGCGCGGGCCGCGCTCGCGGAGTTCGGGCGCCGCTGGGCGCCGGGGTTCGCCGCGAGTGCCGGGCCGCGGTACCTGGGGTTCGTCACGGGCGGCGCGACGCCCGCGGCGGTGGCCGGCGACTGGCTCACGGCCGCGGCGGACCAGAACCCCGTGTCGTCGCTGGATTCCTCGGCTTCGGACCTCGAACGCGAGACGGTGGGCTGGCTCGCGAAGCTGTTCGGGCTGGGGCCCGAGTTCAGCGGCGCGTTCGTCTCCGGCGCGACGATGTCCAATGTGGTCGGTCTGGCGATCGGGCGCGAGTGGCTGGGGGAGCGGCTGGGCGTCACGGTCGCCGACGCCGGGGTCGTGGCGCTCGGCCCGGTCGAGGTGCTGAGCGGGTCGCCGCACTCCAGCGCGCTCAAGGCGATGTCCGTGCTGGGCCTCGGCCGCTCGGCCCTGCGGCCGGTGACCGTGCGGCCCGGGCGCGAGGCCGTGGACGTCGAGGCACTCGAGCGGGAGCTCGCCGCGCTGGGCGGGCGGCCCGCGATCGTGATCGCCAACGCCGGCACGGTCAACACCGTCGACTTCGACGACCTGCGGGCGATCGCCGCGCTCAAGGCGAAGTACCCGTTCTGGCTGCACGTCGACGCGGCGTTCGGCGGGTTCGCGGCGCTCTCGCCGGAGCACGCGGGACTCGTCGACGGGCTGGAGCTGGCCGACTCGGTGTGCGTCGACCTGCACAAGTGGCTCAACGTGCCCTACGACTCGGCGATCCAGTTCAGCCGCCGCCTCGACCTGCAGGTGCGCGTGTTCCAGAACTCCGCCGCCTACCTCGGCCACCCGGGCGAGAACCCGGACTTCGTGCACCGCACGCCCGAATCGTCGCGGCGGCTGCGTGCGCTGGCCGCGTGGTGCACGCTCGCCGCGTACGGCCGGGCGGGGCACCGCGAGATCGTCGAACGCTGCGTCGCCCACGCCCGGGACCTCGGCGAGCGCCTGGCCGAGACGCCGCAGTGGCGGCTGCTCGCGCCGGTGCGGCTCAACGTCGTGTGCTTCACACTGGCCGAAGACCCGACGCAGGAGCGCATCGACGCCGTGGTGCGCGCCGTCGCCGCCGGGGGCGAGACGTTCGTGACGCCGACGGTCTACGCGGGCGTGCCCGCGCTGCGGGCCGCGTTCAGCAACTGGCGGACCGAGCGCGAGGACGTGGACCGGATCTTCGCCGCGCTGGTCAGGGGTTCCGGCGCGGCTTGATCCGCACTCCCGGCAGCACGGGCGCGGGCAGCCGCGCGGGGTCGCCGGGCACCTCGGGGATCGCGCCGAACTGCGGCGATTCCGCCTGCCACGCCTCGCGGTACTCCACGATCTCCTCGTGCGTGCGGGCCACGAAGTTCCACCACATCACGATCTCCTCGCCGAACGGCGGCCCGCCGAGCAGCATCACGCGAGCGCGGCCTTCGCCGGTGTTCGCGAGCTCGAGCGTGGCGCGGCCGGTGCCGAGGTACCCGAGGTCGGTGCTGTGCAGCGCCGAGCCGGCGAAGGCGACCTCGCCGGTGTCGACGAGCACGCCGTGCTCGTACTCGGGGTCGACGTCCAGCGTGACGTGGGCGCCGGGCTCCAGGACCAGCTCGGCGCCGAGCAGCGGCGTGAACGTCTTGACCGGCGACGTCTCGCCCGCGAGCGTGCCGAGGAAAACGCGCGCGGTGGCGCCGCCGAGGTCGGTGGCGGGCGGGGCGTAGTGCTGGAAGTCGCGCTCGGCGTGGCGGTGGGCGTCGGGCAGCGCGACCCACAGCTGCACGCCGTGCAGCGTGGTGGTCTCCGGTGTCGAGACCTCGGAGTGGCAGATGCCGTGGCCGCCGGTCATGAGGTTCAGCTCGCCCGGGCGGATCATCGCGTGGGAGCCGAGGCTGTCGCGGTGCTCGATCTCGCCGGCGAACAGCCAGCTCACGGTCTGCAGCCCGGTGTGCGGGTGCGAGCCGACGGACATGCCGCCCGTGGTCCTCGGGTCGTCGGGCCCGTAGTGGTCGGCGAAGCACCAGGCGCCCACCAGCGAACGCTTGCGCTGCGGCAGCGTGCGGCGCACCTTCATCGCGCGCGGCCCGCCCAGCGGCACGTCCCGCGCGCCGAGGACCTCGACGCCGCCGTGGCCGGCCGCGTCGTCCCCGCAGTCCAGCACGGGTGGCTCGGTCTCGACGTTGCTCATCCTGGTGCCTCCACTCGCGCGGCCGGTTCACCGAAACCTTAGCGGGAAGGCTTGTGCCGCGTCGTTTTCGAGGCGGCGTGGGTTCGAGGGGCAGTGGGGTCGAGACCGTGCTCAGTCGGGGGAGTGAGGCGTGGCCTCGTGTCCGGGCAGCCCGGGCGTGCGGTTCTCGCGCTTCACCCGGGCCTCGGCGAGGTGGCGGACGCCGCGGGTGAGCTCGCGCACGCGCGTCTCGTGGTCGCGGAACACGCGGTAGTAGGTGGTGTCGTACTCCTCCACGATCTGGAACGTCCAGCGCCCGTGCAGCACGTTGCGGCCCAGCAGGTGCTCGGCGAGGCGGTCGGCGTGGCCGGAGTGGCCGGCCGCGCGCAGCATGGCGATGCCGTCGGAGAGCTTCTCGTCAGCGGAGCCGCTGAGCTGGTGGAACTCGTAGAGCCGGCCGCGGGCGATCTCGACGGTCTCCATCGCCTCGGTGATCTTGCCGACGGCTTCGAGCGTCGCGCGGTCGGGTTCCAGCTGCTCGGCCGCGGTGTCGTCGAGCCGGAGGTCGGGGTGCGCGTCTGGGTCCATACCTCGCGAGGTACCCCGTGAACGCCGTTCCCTCACGCACCCGAGCCGCTAGAGTCGCGCCGCATGGGGACCTCACATGATCTGACTCTCGCCGGCGACCGTGTGCTGCGCGTGCACGACAGCGGCCGCGGCGACACCCTCACCGTGGTCTGGTTCCACGGCACGCCGCAGACCGGAGCGCTGCTGGCACCTGTCCTGCAGGCCGCGGACGCGCGCGGGATCCGTGTCGTCTCCTACGGCCGCCCCGGCTACGGCGGGTCGACGGTGGTGCCGGGCCGCACCATCGGGTCCGCGGCCGAGGACGTGCGCGTGCTCGCCGACGCGCTGGGGCTCGGCCGCTTCGCGGTGGTCGGGGCTTCGGGCGGCGGGTCGCACGCGCTGGGGGCTGCGGCGCAACTGCCGGATCGCGTCACCGCGGCCGTGGCGCTGGCCGGGGTCGCGCCGTACACCGAGGAGTTCGACTGGTTCGCCGGGATGGCCGACCCGACCTCGCTGCGCGCCGCGCGTGAAGGCCGCGAAGCGCGGATGGCCCACGCGCTGGCGCACGAGTTCGACCCGGAGAGCTTCGTCGCGACCGACTGGGCCGCGCTGGACGGCGCGTGGGGACCGCTCGGCGCGGACGCCGGGGAAGCCGGCGGCGCGGGCCACGACGGTGAGGTCGACGACGACGTCGCCTACGCGTCGGGCTGGGGCTTCGAACTCGCCGAGGTGCGTGTGCCGGTCCTGCTGGCGCAGGGCGGCGCCGACCGCGTGATTCCCGCGTCGCACGCGCAGCACCTGCTGGCCCACCTGCCCGACGCCGAGCTGTGGCTGCGGCCCCGCGACGGGCACATCTCGATCCTCAACGCGTTGCCCACCGCGCTGGACTGGCTGCTCGCGTTACCCCGGTGAACGCCGAGGCGACGGTCAGGACGCCTCTTCCAGCGCCCGTTCCAGATCCGCGCGCTTCATCTTCGAGCGGCCCTTGATCTCGCGTTCCTTGGCCAGCTCGTCGAGCTGCGCCTTGGTGAGGTCCGCGAGCTGCGGCCCCTTGTCCTTCTTGCCGCGCCGCTTCCCGTTCTTCACGCTGCGCTGCAGGGCCTCGAACAGGTCGACCACCTTCGTCGGCTCCGCGGCCTCGGCGGCCGGCGTGACCTTGTCGCCCTTGCGCTTGGCCTCGATGAGCTCGTGGACGCGGTCGGTGTAGGTGTCGCGGTAGTCCTCGGGCCGCCAGTCCTCGGTGAGCGCGTCGATGAGGTTCACGGCCATGTCGAACTCCTTGCCGCGCGCCGGCGCCTTCTCCGGCAGGTCCGGCAGCGACTTCTCCCGGTCCCGCAGGTCCGCGGCGAAGTGCAACGTGTCGAGCAGCATCACGCCGTCGCCGGCCCGCACCAGCGCCAGGTACTCGCGCCCGCGCAGCACGAACTTGGCCACGCCCGCCTTGTCCGTCTTCGCCATCGCCGCCAGCAGCAGCGAGTACGGCTTGTCGTAGTCGGAGCCCGCGGGGGCGAGCCAGTAGGTGCGGTCGAAGAACATCGGGTCGATGTCGGCGAGGTCGGCGAACGCCTCCACGTCGAGCGACTTGCTGCGCCCGGGCGCGATCTCGTCGAGTTCCTCGGGCTCCACCAGCACGTAGTCGCCGTCGTCGAGCTCGTAGCCCTTCACGATCTCGGCCAGCTCCACCTCGTCGCCGGTGCGCTCGTTCACGCGCCGGTAGCGGATGCGGTCGCTCGTGCCGCGCTCGAACTGGCGGAAGTGCACGGTGTGGTCCTCGATCGCGCTGTAGAGCCGCACCGGCACCGTCACCAGGCCGAGGGTCAGCGAGCCGCTCCAGACGGGCCGTTTCGGTGCCATGACGCACTCCTTTCCCGACCGGGGACTACCCGCTTTCGCCCGCGCCGACGCATCACCCCGCGTCAGGCCAGGCGGTCCAGCAGTTCGTCGTGCCCGCCCGCGCGGCGCAGCTTGCGCGGGTCGGGGCGGCCGAGGGAGTGGTCGGCCGCGCGCAGCGCCCCCAGGAAGCGCTCGACGGCGGCGGGTTCGGCGAGCACGTCGTCACCGTCGAGGTAGGCCAGCACGATCAGGTCCTCCCCGCACGAGGCCTCGATCGCCGCCGACCAGCCGTGCACCTCGTCCCACAGCAGCGCCAGGTCCCGGTCGGGGAAGCGGCCCAGCCGCCGGTCGAGGGCGATGTAGGCCGAGACGGGCAGGTCGAGGTCGACCGTGCAGGACTCCAGTCCCACGCCCACCGCGGCGGCCACCCGCGCGAGGTAGCCGCGCAACGCGCGGTCGAAGCGGTGGTCCACGCCGAGGTCCGCATCCACGAAGCTGCTCACGACGCAACCCTCTCTGTCGCCGGGGAAGGGGATCGCCCTGTGGGGCGAGCATCGGCTACCCCGTTCCGGGTCGCCTCACACCCCATTTTCGGGTGAATTTCCTGCCACACGGGCGATCCCGCGCAAGTGGCTCCGATCGGACGCACGCGGTCCCGGCGACCGGGACCCTTCGTGAGCGCGTGGCTACCGTCCGGCCAGCCGCCGCACCGCCGCGACGATCTCGCGGTTCGGCACACCCTTCGTGAGGTACTCGACGGCACCCGCGGTCTCCATGGAGGCCATGGACGCGTGGTCGGAGTAGGCGGAGAACGCGAGCACCGCCGTTCCCGGGCAGCGGGTCACGATCTCGCGCGCGGCGCGGGCCCCGCCACCGCCGGGCATGCGCACGTCGAGCACCGCGACGGCGGGCCGGTGGCGCTCGGCGAGCGTGATCGCGTCTTCCGCGTCGCGCCCGACGCCGACGACCTCGATGTCGGGCTGCTCCTCGAGCACTTCGCGCAGGGCGTCGCGGATCATGTCGTCGTCGTCGCTGATCACGACGCGCAGGGGGCCGGTCACCGCTGCTCGTCCGGGGCGCTCGGCAGCCAGAACTCCACACTCGTCCCTTCGCCGGGCTTGCTGGACATGGACCACCAGCCGTGGGCCGACTCGGCGCGTTCGCGCATCTCGATCAGCCCGAAGTGGTCGCGGCCCGGGTCGGTGCCGGTCACGGCGGTGCCGATCCCGTCGTCGGTCACGCGGAAGAGTGTGCCCCTGTCCACTGTGGACAACGAAACCTCCACTCGTGACGCGCGGGCGTGCTTGTGCACGTTGGTGAGCGCTTCCTGGCAGATCCGGTATCCCGTCACGGCGGCTTCCGAGGTGGGTTCGGCCGTGAGGTCGTGGCGCAGCGTGTACTGGAGCCCCCAGCCGGGCAGGACCTCTTCGAGGTGACCGGTGAGCGCGACCACGAGCCCGTGGCGGTCCAGGTCGGGCGGCCGCAGCCGGGAGACGAGCGCGCGCAGCCGGCCCACCGCCGCGCGCACCGACTCGTCGAGCGCGTGCACCCCTTCGCGGTGTTCCTCGGGCAGCCGGTCGGCCAGCAGCTGCAACCGCATGCCGACGGCGACCATCGACTGAATCGAGTCGTCGTGCACGTCCCACGCGATGCGCCGGCGCTCGACCTCCTGGGCGTCGACGAGGTGCCCGACCAGCCGGCGCCGCTGCACCAGGGCCTGTTCGGCGGCGCGGCGTTCGCTCATGTCGCGGGTGACCTTGCCGAAGCCGCGGTGGTTGCCGGCGTCGTCGAACAGGGCGGTGATGACGACGTTGGCCCAGAAGCGGGTGCCGTCCTTGCGGATGCGCCAGCCCTCGTCTTCCAGGCGCCCTTCGGCGAGGGCGGTTTCGAGCTCGCGCGCGGGTTTGCGGGCGGCGATATCCTCGGCGGGGTAGAAGACCGAGAAGTGCCGGCCGATGATCTCGTCGGCGTGATAACCGTTGATGCGCTGGGCGCCGGCGTTCCAGCTGACGATGCGGCCGCCGGTGTCGAGCATGAAGATGCCGTAGTCGGAGACGTCCTGCACCAGCAAGCGGAAGCGTTCCTCGCTCTCGCGCAGCGCTTGCTCGGCGGTGCGGCGCTCGGTCATGTCGCGGGTGACCTTGCCGAAGCCGCGGTGATTTCCCTCGTCGTCGAACAGGGCGGTGATGACGACGTTGGCCCAGAAGCGGGTGCCGTCCTTGCGGATGCGCCAGCCCTCGTCTTCCAGGCGCCCTTCGGCGAGCGCGGTTTCCAGCTCCCGCTCGGGCTTGCGCGCGGCGATCTCCTCCGGCGGGTAGAACACGGAGAAGTGCCGGCCGATGATGTCCTCGGGCCGGTAGCCCTTGATGCGCTCGGCGCCCGCGTTCCAGCTCAGGACGCGGCCGGCCGGGTCGAGCATGAAGATCGCGTAGTCGAGGACTCCCCGCACCAGCAGGCCGAGGTCGTCCACCGCGGGGTCGTCCATGCCCCAACTCTGCCCCATCCGGCTCACGCGGGCAGCTTCCGGTTCACCCGCGCGGAGCCCGGCCGAGCTCACACCACACGACCTTTCCCGACTCGCCGGGTGTGACACCCCACGCCAGCGCCAGCTCCTGCACGAGCCGCAGGCCCCAGCCGCCGTCCGGACCGGACTCGCGGGTCGCGGGCAGCTCGGCGCTGTCGTCGGCGACCTCGAGCCGGACCACCGCTTCGCCGTACTTGAGCCGCAGCACGGGTTTCCCCTCGCCGTGCTGCACGGCGTTGGTGGCCAGCTCGGTCACGATCAGGAGGGCGTCGTCGGCCACGGCACCGAAGCCCCAGCCGGTCAGGGTCGCCCGCGTGAAGTCGCGCGCCGACGCAAGACCGGCCACCGATTCGGGCAGCACGCATTCGACGTCGACGGGCGAAGGGACCTTCACGTCCCCACTCTGCGCGAAACGCCCGCCGTGCGGCAGACGCAGATCACCACCGCGTCACTGACGCAGGTGCATCAATCCAGCAGGCCCTCGCGCCGCGCGAAGGCGACCGCTTCGAGCTTCGAGCGCGCGCCGAGCTTCTCCAGCACGCGCTGCACGTGGTTGCGGGTGGTGTTGCGGGTGACGCCGAGGCGGTCGCCGATCTCCTCCGTGCTCGCGCCTTCCGCGAGCAGCTGCAGCGTCTCGCGTTCCCGCGCGGTCAGCGCCGAGCCGTTGCCGCCGGCGCGGCCGGTGAGCCGGTCGAGCACCCCGGGCAGCAGGGCGGCGTCGAACACGACCTCGCCTTCGGCCACGCGCTGCACGGCCGACTCCAGCTGGTCGAGCGGCGCCGACTTGAGCAGCAGCCCCCGGCCGCCGGCCTCGGCCACGCGCGCGGCGACGGCCGGAGTGGCGTCGCCGGTGAGGACGAGAACCTGCGAGCCGAGTGCGGCGAGGTCCCCGATCGCGGCCACGGCGTCGCCGTCGGGCAGGCGCCGGTCGAGGACCACGACGTCGGGCCTCAGCCGGGCCGTGTCGGTCGTCGCGGCTTCGCGCGAGCGGACGCGCCCGACCACGGAAATCGCGGGCGAGCGCTGCAGGGCGAGCTCGAGAGCCTGGGCCACCATGTCGTGGTCTTCCACGAGCAGCACCCGCACCGGGCCGGCGAACCGAGGCTCGACAGGCATGTCGCTGCCTTTCCATTGGCGCCGGGGACTGGGGCGGGTTTCCGAACTGACCACTCATCGTAACCGGGTGCCGGCCTGGCCACCGTCCGGGCGGGTCAGGCCGTCGCCGGTCTCGCCGCGCCGGCCGGGACGGCGAAGCGGTCGACGACGTCGAGGGCGTTTTCCCGGTTCGCGAAGAGCTGCCGCTGGCGGTCGGCTCCGCCGCCGTCGCGGGCGAGCCGAGCGAGGCCTTCGCGGGCGAACACGGTGTCCCCGGCGGCACGGAGGGCGGGTGCGCAGAACTCGGTCAGCCGCCTGAGCACCTCGACGGCAGGGAGCAGGTCGCCGGTGCCCGGGTCGGAGCAGTGGCCCGTGACGCCTTCGCGGGAGGCGCGCCAGAGCCGGCCGCGCAGCACCTCGTTGGACAGGTGCGGGGGATCGCCGGCGTCGAGCACCGTGGCCACGAGCGCCCGGCACAGCACGCCGAGCAGCGTGGCCTCTTCGACGGTGGCGGCGACGTCGGCGACCCGGAACTCGATCGTCGGCTGCTGTTCCGACAGGCGCACGTCCCAGTAGACCATCCCGCGGTCGAGGATCGCGCCCGAGCGCAGCCACGCGTCCACGACGCCCTCGTAGTCCGCGTGCGAGGCGAACCGCGGCGGCGGCCCGGCCGAGGGCCAGCGCGCCCACTCCTGGTGCCGCCAGCTGCAGTACTCGGTGTCGCGGCCGTCCGCGATCGCCGAGTTGGCCGTGAGCGCCAGCAGCGCCGGCAGCCACGGCCGCACGTGCCCGAGCACGCGCGTGCCGGTCTCCGGGTCCGGCACGGCGACGTGGACGTGGCAGCCGCAGGTGAGCGTGGTCTGCGCAGTGGCGCCGAAGTGCGCGGCCATCCGGCGGTAGCGCGGGGTCGCGGTGATGGCGGGGAGCTCGCCGGAGGAGACGGGCGAGCTGCCGCAGGGCAGGATCCGCAGCCCGCGCCGGTCGGCCGCGCGGGCGAGCGAGGTGCGCATCGCCTGCAGCTGCTCGACGGCTTCGTCGTGGGTGACGCAGATGCCGGTCGCGGTCTCGGCCTGGGCCTTGGTGAGCTCCTGCTGGAACTCGCCCGCGCCGCTGTCGTCCGCCGACTCCAGGACGGCGGCGGCCGCGTGCGCCGGACGGCCCCGGTCGTCGACGACGAGGAACTCTTCTTCGATCCCGAAGGTGAGCACGTCGGCCATGGTGGGTCCTTTCGGGGTCAGCCCGTGCGCTCGGCACGGGCCTGGTCGGCGAAGCAGTCCCACGCCTGGCTCACCAGAGCCGGGTGCGCCAGCAGGTCCACAGTGGTCCGGCCGAGTGCCGCGGCCGAGGCGAGCAGCACCGAACGGGCCCGTGGTGACGCGGCCGCCGCGGCGAACTCGGGCGTGCCCTCGGCGTGACCCGGGTCGAGGATCGCGACGAACGGGTGGATCGTGGGCACCTTCAGGCTGACGTCACCGACGTCGGAGGAACCGGGGAACACACCCGGGTCCGGCGGCGTCGCGTGGATGCCGCGCGCGGCGAGGTGGCGGGCGAAATGGCTCGACAGCACGGGGTTGTCGCGGAAGTGCGCGCAACCGGGGCCGAGCCGGTCGGTCCGGGCTTTCGCACCCGTGGCCAGGGCCGAGCCCTCGGCGCACGCCGTCACGTCGGACACCAGCCGCTCCAGCGCCGCGGTGGTCGGCGCGGACAGCCCGAACCGCGCCTCGGCCAGGCCGGGCACGACGGCGGTCGACTCGCCGCCGCGCGTGATGATGCCCTGCACGTGGAAGCCGGCGGGCAGGCGTGCCTGCAGCGCGGCGACGGCGGTGAAGGTCTGCACGAGCGTGGCCACCGCGTCGACGCCGCGGCGGGGCTCGGCGGTCGGGTGCGCGGCGCGGCCGTGGACGGTCACGCGCACGTCGGTGCGGGCGGTCAGCGGTGCCCACGTCCAGGTGTGCGTGCCGGGGTGAAAAACCAGTGCCGCGTCGACGTCGTCGAACACCCCGGCCGCGGCGAGAGCGGCCTTGCCCGTGGCCGGTTCCGCGGCGGGGCAGCCCACGACGAGGATCGAGCCGCGGTCGTCGCCGGTGACGGCTCGGGCGGCGAGCGCGGCCCCGAGACCGGCCGCCGCGACGAGGTTGCGCCCGCTCGCGTGGCCGAGGCCGGGCACCGCGTCGTACTCCAGCAGCAGAGCCACGCACGGCCGGGTTTCGCCGCGGCGCGCGGTGAACGCCGTGGCCAGGCCGGCGACACCGTGCTCGACGGCGAAACCCGCCTCGGCCAGCTCACCGGTCAGCGCGCGGACGGCCTCGTGCTCGGCGTCCGCCGGCTCGGGCCCGGCGTGCAGCGCACGGGCGATCGACCACAGCCGCTCGTCGAGCCGCTCGATCTCCTCGTCGACCCGCTCGTGCCGGGTTTCGTCCGCTTCCATGCGCCACACATACCCACCCTCCTCCGATTCGATACCGGCGGGGTCGGCGAGTGGGTAATTCGGCCGTGTGCCGGGCGCGGTCGGTGGGGAATTCTCGACGGGAAAGCAGCCGAGTCGGACGGAGCAGGCATGACAGCGGGAAGCTACCGGGTACTGCCGGCCGAGGTGTCGTCGATCGTCAAGAACGTGGAGAGCCTGGGCTCTTCGGCGTTGTCCTCGACGCGCGACCTCGAGTCGCTCGTGATCGACGCGCTCTCGTTCGCCGGGATCGGCAGCGGGGTGGCCGCGGCGAACTCGACGCTGCAGTCGCAGCTGGTCTCTTCGCTCGGCAAGTTCGTGAGCCTCATCGGTGAGGTGAGCGGCAAGGTCCAGTCGGCGGTGCAGGGGTACACCGATGCGGACACGGCCGTGGCACAGGGTCTCGGCGGGGGTACGCAGGCTGCTCCGGCTGCCGGGGGTGGCGCCGCCGCGCCGTCCGCCGCTCCGACGCAGCTGGACGATCGGGTCGTCGACTCGATCATGCGCTCGGAAGGCGCGACCGGCGAGCAGGGTGGGGTGCCCGAGGTCTACGGCTTCCGGCGGAACATGCACAACGGCTACGACGAGATCATGGCCGCGCGCAACCAGTACGGCATCGGCAGCCCCGAGGAGCACGCCGTCGTCGCGCGCCTGATGTCCGCCAACGCCCGCACCGCCGGCGCCCTCAACTTCACCGACGCCGGCACCCAGGCCGCCGTGATGTCCGGCGCCCACATGCGCGGCGCCGGCGGCGTGCGCGCCATCCTCAACCACATGGGCGGCGCCGACATCGTCCGCAGCGCGCCCACCCTCGACCCGGCCGCCGTGCAGCACATCCAGGGCCTCACCCCCCAACAGTTCCAGCAGGACTTCCACGACGCCCGCATCGAGTACGACCGCCAGGTCTACGGCGCCACGACCACCACACAGGGCGGGCACACCCAGAACTGGTGGGACCGCTACGGCAACGGCCTCACCCAACGCTACGACCGCGAACAGAACGAATTCCTCGGCCTTTCCCGGCCCGCGGCCCAGTAGCCGTTCGCCACCCAGTCAGCCGCCCCGCGAGATCGCGCCGGTTTCCGGATTCGGGCCGGTGCGATCGGCCCCCGGCCGATCCGAGCCCGCGGCCCAGTGGCCGTTCGGCATCCAGTCAGCCTCCCCGCGAGATCGCGCCGGTTTCGGGATTGGGGCGGTGCGATCGGCCCCCGGCCTTTACCACCCCGCGGCTCAGTGGTCGTTGGCCATCCAGCCGGCCGCCCCGCGAGATCGCGCCGGTTTCCGGATTCGGGCCGGTGCGATCGGCCCCCGGCCGATCCGAGCCCGCGGCCCAGTGGCCGTTCGGCATCCAGTCAGCCTCCCCGCGAGATCGCGCCGGTTTCGGGATTGGGGCGGTGCGATCGGCCCCCGGCCTTTACCACCCCGCGGCTCAGTGGTCGTTGGCCATCCAGCCGGCCGCCCCGCGAGATCGCGCCGGTTTCCGGATTGGGGCCGGTGCGATCAGTCCTGGGTCTTTCCCGGCCCGCGGCCCGGTAGCCGTTCGGCATCCAGCCGGCCACCTCGCGAGATCGCGCCGGTTTCCGGATTGGGGCCGGTGCGATCGGCCCTGGGCCTTTCCCAGCGCGCGGCCCAGTAGCCGTTCGCCACCCAGCCGGCCACCCCGCGAGATCGCGCCGGTTTCCGGATTCGGGCGGTGCGATCGGCCCCCGGCCGATCCGACCGCCCGAATCCGGAAGCCGGCTCAAAGGCGATCTCGCACGCCCCGGCGGAGCCGGGGCCAAAATTACAGCTCCCGCAGGAGCGCGGCGATGCGACGGAGCGGCCGTCGCGCGATGGCGCCGAGGCGGGTGCCGTCGGTTTCGGCGTTGTGCAGGATGGCGGCTTCGGCGGTGGCCAGGGCCGGGGGGTCGGGCGTGCCGGTGAGGACGGCGGTCACGGCGTCGGAGAGGGGGCCCGCGACTTCCGACGTGTCGGTCGGTTCGCCGCGGGTGGCGAGCTCGGTGGTGTCCTCGAAGTGGATGCGCACGAGGGTGCCGATGTCGGAGGCGGCCTGGGCGAGGGGCACCAGGGCGGCGAGGTGGTCGGTCTCGGTGCGGCGCCACCACGGGTGGGAGCGCACGGCTTTGCGTGCCAGCGCGAGCTTTCCCGGCAGCGCGCGGGCGCGGGTCTCGACCGCGCGCACCGCCTCCTCATCGAGCGGCGCTCGGAGGTTCTGGGCCAGTTCGGCCGCGGTCTCGTGGAGTTCTTTCACGAACGTGCGGGCCGGGTTCGCCGGCAGCAGCAGCGGCGCCAGCATCACGGTCACCCCGGCGCCGACGGCCGTCTCCCACAGGCGCGACAGCGCGTAGGAGTCCGGGTCGGTGCTGGCGAACACCAGCAGCGCCGACACGGCGACCTGGATGTTGAGCGTGCCGCCGATGCGCAGCACGATGCCCACGGCGAGCGCCAGCGCCAGCACGAGTGCGAGCGCCCCGGCGGACGGGTGCACCACACGCAGCACGAGAATCCCGATCGACAGCCCGCACACCACACCGGCCACGCGCGCCAGGGACACGTTCAGCGTCGAGTACGGCGCGTCCCGGATGGACACCAGCGGCACGATCACCGCGTACACCGGAGGCTGCCGCGCGCCCAGCCACACACAGATCTGCCACGCCACGGCCGCCGTCACCACGATCCGCAGCGCGAACGGCCCGTCCGTGCGCAACAGCTCGCCCGCGCGGCTGTGTTGTCTGCCCCGGCTCCGCCGAGGCGTGCGAGATCGCCTCAAGCCGGCTTCTTCCCTCCCGGTTTTCGCCCAGCCCGGGGGCTGCGCGAAAACCGCTCAGTCCGGAAGCCGGCGCGATCTCGCCGGGTGTCGGTCGTCGTCATCGGCTCATCCTCGGGCCGAACGGCGGATCCGTCTAGCGGTCGGCCACGAACGGCAGAGACCGGTACCAGATCTGGCCGATCACCGAACCGAGGTCCTGGATGCGTTCGGGCCGGGGCGTCACCGGCAGAAGTCCGATGTGGACGTAGGCCATCTGCTCGATGAGCGAGCCGAGGGCCTCGGCGTGGAGCTCGTAGTGGGTGGCCTCGATGACGCCGCTCTCGTGGAGCCGCCGCAGCCAGCGTTCGGTGCGGTGGACGAAGCCGGAGCGCACCTGGAGCCACAGTTTGAGGAAGCCCTCGTTTTCGCTCGCGGCCGCGGCTTCGCGCATCACGCGCAGCAGGTGGCGGTTGCGGGCGTACGAGTGGAGGTACGCGATGGTCTGCTCCACCAGGTGGTGCTGCTCGTCGCCGGAGCGTGGTGCGGTGGCCGAGGCCGCCGCGAGCTCCTCCAGTGCCGGTTGCAGGGCCGCGAGGAAGATGTCGTCGAGGCTGGTGAAGTGGCGGTAGAAGTTGCCCTGCGCGGTGTCGGCGCGGTTGGTGATGTCCGAGACGCGGGTGCGTGTGTAGCCGTACTCGGAAAAACACGCCGTGGCGGCCTGCACGAGCTTGTCGCGGGTCTGCGCGCCGCGTTTGTTGGGGCGCTTGTCCACGGCGTCGGGCTGCAGCGCGGCGATCAGTTCGCGGACGCGCACGCGCGCGGCCTCCGCCCGGTCCTCGCCGGTCGTCTCCTGCGTGCTACTGCTCATCTTCTGCTCACCCAACCGGTCATTCGCGTCCGCCGACGATACTGTGCACATCGTTGCCAATCCGACCACAGTCACGGCCGAATGACTTCGCGGCAACGGTTACGTGCCGCGCGGGGGGCCGGCCTGCTTTTCGGCCGGATCAGTACTGTGCACCAGCGCGAGCAGCTCGGGCAGCGCGCCGTCGCCGCCGGTCCGGGCGGCGGCCCACTCCGTGAGCGTCGCCGCGGGACCGTCGACGGTCGTGCCCGCGCCGCTCGCGCGGTCGCCGTCGAGCACCGCACCGGTCGTGCCGTCGACCGTCACCAGGCGGCCGCGCAGCGCGTCGACGGTGCCGTCGCCGCAGCCGACCACACACGGGATGCCCGCCTCCCGGCACACCAGCGCCGCGTGCGAGGTCGACCCGCCGTGCTCGGTCACGACGGCCGCCGCGGCGAACATCGCCGGCACGTCCTCGGGGGACGTGAACGGCCGCACGAGCACCACGGCGGTCCCGGCGTCGGCGGCGTCCAGCGCTTCGTCCGGGTCGGTCACGACCTGGCCCACACCCAGGCCGGGGCCCGCGCCGGTGCCGCGGGCGAGCTCGACGCCCTCGGCCGCGCCGGCCGTCTCCAGCAGCTGCGTGGCCTGGGCCGGGGTCACGCGCGTGAGCGCCGTGTCGACGTCGATCAGGCCCTCGCCGACGAGGTCCACGGCGATGCGCGCCGCCGCGCCCGGCGTGCGCTTGCCCGCCCGGGCCTGCAGCACGTAGAGCGTGCCGGACTCGATCGTGAACTCCACGTCGACCATGTCGCCGTACTCGCGCTCCAGCACCCCGGCCAGGCGGAGCAGCTCACGGTGGTTGCCCGGCTGCGTGCGCGCCAGCTCGTCGAGCCGCACCGGGGTCCGCTCGCCGGACACGACGTCCTCGCCCTGCGCGCGGGCCAGCCACTCGCCGTAGACGCCGGGCTCGCCGGTGCCGGGGTCGCGGCTGAACAGCACCCCGGTGCCGGAATCGGCGTCGCGGTTGCCGAACGCCATGGCCTGCACGGTCACGGCCGTGCCGCCGAGATCGGTGATGCCGTGGTGCTCGCGGTAGCTCACCGCGCGCGGCGAGAACCACGAGCGGAACACGGCGCCGATCGCCGCACGCAGCTGCTCGCGCGGATCCGCGGGCGGCGGGCCGCCGACGATGCCGGAGTACGAGCGCTCGAACCGCTCCCACGTGTCCGCGGCCCACTCGGGGTCGCCCGACTGTTCGGCCAGCGTGTCGCGCAGCTCGGCCGTGAGGCCGAGGTTGAGGACGGTGTCCATCATCCCGGGCATGCTGCGGGCGGCACCGGAACGCACGGACACGAGCAGCGGCCAGCCCGGTCCGCCGAAGCGGCGGCCGGTGCGTTCCTCCAGGTGCGCCAGGTGGTCGAGGACCTGCGCCCAGACGTCGTCGGGCAGCGTGCCGCCCGCGTGGTAGGCGGTGCAGACGTCCACGGTGATCGCGAACGCCGGCGGCACCGGCAGGCCGAGCGAACGCATCCGGTTGAGGCTGTGGGCCTTGCCGCCCACGAGGTCGCGGCCCAGCGGGCGCGTGCCGTCGAGGGGGAGCACGGTCTCGGTCGACTCGGGAGGCGCCGTGGTGGTCACCGGGTGGTCCTTTCGGTGCTGGGCTCGACGGTGCCGGGCTCGGCCACCGCGGCCAGGTGCGTGCGCGCGGCGGCGAGGCCGCCTTCGACGGGCAGGTCGATGCCGTTGACCCACGAGGCCGCGGGGCTGAGCAGGAACGCGGCCGCCGCGGCGACCTCGCCGGGTTGTCCGTGCCTTCCGACCACGGCGCCGGCGCGGTCGATCGACTCGGCGCCCATCGACTCGCGGAAGTCGGCCAGGATCGGCGTGTGCACGGGGCCGGGGCTCACGCTCACCGCACGGGCGCGCGGCAGCAGCCGGGCGGCCAGCCGCGCGCTCCAGGCGACGAGCGCGGCTTTGGACGTGTCGTAGGCGGCGGCACCCGAGAGCGGGAACTGCGCGAGCCAGTCCGCCAGCTCAGCGTCGCTGTCCACAGCGCACAGCCGGTCGAGGGCCTCGGCCGGCAAAGTGTTGCGGTGGGCGGCGATGGACGCCACCGTCACCACGGCGCCGCCCTCGGCCAGGCGCGGCAGCAGCGCTTCGGTGAGCACGCGGGTGCCGACCACGTTCACCGCGAGCACGGTCGCGGCGGGCGCAGTGCCGGGCACACCGGCGACGTTGGCGATGCCGTCCAGCTCGGCGACGCTCGCCGCGGCCTCGCGCACGGCGGCGAAGTCGGTGAGGTCCACCCGCAGGGCCCGCTCCACGGGCACGGGGATCTCGGCGCGGTCGACGCCGATCACGGCCACGCCGTCGTCGGTCAGCTGCTGGGCCAGCGCGAGGCCGACGCCGGACGCGGCGCCCGTGACGAGGATCCGGCGCGTCATCGCAGCACCGCCTGCACCGCGGTGAGGTCGGCGATGCCTTCGGCGCCGAGTTCCCGTCCGTAGCCGGAGTTCTTGCGCCCGCCGAACGGCACACCGAGGCGTTCGCGGGTGCGCACGCCGTTGATCTTGACCTGGCCCACGCGCAGCGTCCGCGCGAAGCTCTCGGCCCGGTCGGGGTCGGCCGACCAGACCTCCGCGGACAGCCCGAAGTCGCTGTCGTTCGCGACCGCGGTGGCGTCCGCCTCGTCGGTGTAGGGCTGCACGACGAGCACGGGACCGAACACCTCCTGGCGCACCAGCGGATGCCGGGCGTCGAGTCCGAAGTAGACGCGCGGGCCGACGAAGAACCCGTGCGAGGGCAGCAGTTGCAGCGGCGGTGTCACCGCGCGGTCGTCGCCGGCGGTGTCGAGCAGGTGGCGCACGCGCTCGCGCTGGCGCGCCGAGGCCAGCGGCCCGAACGTGGTGACCGGGTCACGCGGGTCGCCGGCGACCACGGCGTCGAGTGCGTCGATGACCAGTGCTTCCACGTCGGCGAGCGCACTGCGCGGCACCACGATCCGCGTGGTCGCGTTGCACGCCTGCCCCGAGTTCACGAGACCGCTCTTCACCGCCGCCGGGACGGCGCGCGCCAGGTCCGCGTCCGGCAGCAGCACGGCGGCCGACTTGCCGCCCAGCTCCAGCGTGGTCGACGCGGTGTGCCCGGCGGCGAGCGCGGCGACCGCCTGCCCGGCCGGGACGCTGCCGGTGAATGACACATGGGACACGCGCGGATCGGCCACGAGAGCCTCCCCGGTCACCGGTCCGGTGCCTTGCACGACCGAGAACACGCCCGGCGGGAAGCCCGCTTCCAGCGCGGCGGCCGCGATGAGGTTCGCGTCGAACGGCGTGGCCTCACTCGGCTTGAGCACCACGGTGTTGCCGGCGGCGAGCGCCGCGCCGACCTTCGCGATGATCTGGTGCGCCGGCATGTTCCACGGCGTGATCGCGCCGACCACGCCGAGCGGCACGCGGTGCAGCTGCGCGCCGTCGATCTTCTCGGTCCACCCGAACGCCCGCGTGGCCGTGGCGAACGCGCGCAGCACCCGCGGCGGCAGGTCGCCCTGGCTCGCCGCCGCGAGCGTGGCGGGCATGCCCATCTCGCGCGTGATCAGCGCTGCGAGCTCGCCCGCGCGGGCCTCGAGCAGGTCGGCCAGCCGGTCGAGCAGGTCGGCGCGGTCGGCCGGGCCGGTCCGTTCCCACTCCGGGAGCGCCGCGTCCGCCGCGGTGACGGCCTCGGCCGTCAGCGAAGGGCCGGCTTCGGCCGTTTCGCCGATGGGCTGCTCGGTGTACGGGTCGACGACGGGGATCGCGGGCCCGTCGGGCGTCCGCCACTCACCGCCGACGAGGCACGCCGCGCGCCCCAGCCACTGCTCAGCCACGGTCGTTCACCAGCCGCACCGGCAGCCGCTTCACACCGCGGAAGAAGTTGCTGCGCAAGCGTTCCGGCGGCGCCTGCACGTCCACGCGCAGGGCGCGCTCACGCAGGCGGCGCAGGAACAGCTGCGCTTCCAGCCGCGCGAGGTGCGCGCCGAGGCAGGCGTGCACGCCCCAGCCGAAGCCGAGGTGCTCGTTGGGCGTGCGCTCGGCGCGGAACTCGTCGGGCGCGGTGAACACCGTCTCGTCGCGGTTGCCCGAGGCGAACCACAGCACCACTTTCTGCCCGGCCTCGATCGTGCGGCCGTGCAGCTCGACGTCGCGTGTCGCGGTCCGCCGCATGCACAGCACCGGCGACACCCAGCGCACCATTTCCTCGACGGCGCCCGGGATCCGGTCCGCGTCGGCGCGCAGCGCCGCCCACTGCTCCGGGAACGCGCCGAAGGCGATCATTCCGCCGGTGAGCAGGTTCCGCGTGGTCTCGTTGCCGGCGACCATGAGCAGCAGGTAGTACGCGTCGAGCTGGCCGCGGTTGAGCGGCTCGCCGCCCGGCGCGGCGTGGGCGAGCACGCTCACCAGGTCCTCGGCCGGGTTCGCGCGTCGCTCGGCTTCCAGCTCGTGGAAGAAGGCGAAGATCTCGTCGCGCGCCCGGGCGGCGGTCTCCGGACCCGTGCTGTACTCGGGGTCGTCCGACGCCATCTGGTTGGTCCAGCGCTGCATGTGCGGGCACGCCTCGGGCGGCGCGCCGAGCAGCCGGCTGATCACCAGCAGCGGCAGCTGCGCGGCGACCGTGTGCACGAAGTCGAAGGTGCCGCCGTGCTCCAGCGCGGTGTCGAGCAGCCCGTCGATCACCGTCACGATCTCGCCCTCGAGCGGGCGGACCTTCGCGGGCCGCACGTGCGGCACCACGAGCTTGCGCAGCGCCCCGTGGCGCGGCGGGTCCATGTTGTGGATGCTGGGTTCGCCGTGCCCCTCGGCGCGGCGGTCCGGGATCTGCGTCCCTTCGGCGGAGGAGAAGCTCTCGTGGTCGGCGGCGATGCGCTTGATGTCGGCGTACCGCGTGACCGACCAGAAACCGCGGCCGCCGGGTTCGTCGTTCCAGTGCAGCGGATCGTGCTCACGCAGCTCGCGGAACGCCTCGTGGTCGGACCCCGTGGCGAACAGGTCCAGATCCATGAGGTCGACGGCTGTCGCGCCGGACGTCTGTTCGGACACCGCTGTCCCTTCTGTCGCGCCTTGCTGGATTGCGAACGCTCAATCACTACAGCACATCACGTCCGAGAACGGAAGAGCTAAGCAAGGGCGTTGCGGTGGCGCTCGTTCGTGACATAGCATTCACAAACAGTCGAGAAGGAGGTCGATGGCGTGTACCCCGCCCCGATTGCGCGCGAGCGGCCCGGCGCCCGGGCGTACGTGATGGCGCCGAGCGGCGAGAGCCTCACCTACGCCGAGCTCGAGGCCCGCTCCAACCAGGTCGCGCACCTGCTGCGCGAGCGGGGGATCGGCCCCGGCGGCACGCTGCTGCTCGTGCTCGAGAACCGGCTGGAGTGGCCGGTGCTCGTCGCCGCGGGCATGCGCTCCGGACTCTACGTGACCCCGGTGAACTGGCACTTCCGCAGCGGCGAGCTCGGCCCGCTGCTCGCGGAGGCGGTGGGCGACGGCGGCTCGAGCGCGATCGTCACCAGCGCCCGCTGTGCCGACGTCGTCGCCGAAGCTTTGCGCGAGGTGGAGAAACCCGCGCTGCTGCTGTCCGTGGACGCGGGCGGCGACCTGGAATTCCTCGGCGACGCGGTGGCCGGCCGGCCCGAGACGCCGATCGACGGCGAGCTGCTCGGCGCGCGGGTGCTCTACAGCGGCGGCAGCACCGGGCGGCCCAAGGCGTTCCGTCAGCAGCTGCTCGGCGTGCACCCGGCCGACGCGCCCGCCCGCCACGCGGGGCTCGCGGCGAAGCTGGAGCTGGCCGCCGACACCGTGTTCCTGTCTCCGGCGCCGAACTACCACGCCGCGCCGTTCACCTTCCAGCTCATCACGCTCTCGCTCGGCGGGACCGTGGTGTGCCTCGACCGGTTCGACGCGGAGGGCTCGCTCGCGGCGATCGCGGCCCACGGCGTGACGCACTCCCAGTGGGTGCCCACGATGCTGCTGCGGCTGCTGCGCCTGTCCCCGGAAGCCCGGGCGCGCCACGACCTGAGCAGCCACCGCGTCGCGTTCACCTCCGGCGCGCCGTGCCCGCCCGAGGTCAAGACGGCGATCATGGACTGGTGGGGGCCGATCCTGCACGAGTACTACGGCGCGTCCGAGGGCTACGGCCACACCTACGTCGGCCCGCACGACGCGCTGGCCCACCCGGGCACGGTGGGGAAACCGTTGTCCGGCAGCGTGCACGTGACCGACGACGCCGGGCGCGAGATCCCGGCGGGCACCGTCGGGAAGGTGTGGTTCGCGCCGGGCGGCTCGGCCTACCGCAACGCCGGCGACGCGGGTGCCGACTTGCGCAGCGTCGGCGACCTCGGCCGCCTCGACGAGGACGGGTTCCTCTACCTCGTCGGCCGTGAGGGGCACACGATCATCTCCGGCGGCGTGAACGTCTACCCGACCGAGATCGAGGACACCCTGCTCACGCACCCCGCGGTGGCCGACGCCGCCGTGATCGGCCTGCCGGACCCCGAGTTCGGTGAGGGCGTGACCGCGGTGATCGAGCCCGCCGGCGAGGTGAGCGGGGCCGAGCTGATCGAGTACTGCCGCGAGCGGCTGGCCGGGTTCAAGGCGCCGCGGCGCGTCGAGTTCGTGGTGAGCCTGCCGCGGCTGCCGACGGGCAAGCTGAACAAAACCCTGCTGCGAGACCGGATCCTGTCCGGCGACTCCGGTCCATCCGGCGAAGGAGCGTGACCCATGACGACGTCCACCCGAGCACGGTTCCTCGTGCTCCACGCGTTGCGCGTGAAGGGCCTGGCCCCCGACCCCGTGCTGCAGGCGCTCACGGGACTGCCCGCGGACGAGGTGGCCGCCGAGGTCGCCGCGCTGGTCGACGACGGGCTCGCGGTGCGCCGGGAAGGCCGGCTCGCCGGAACCATGCCGACGCCGGCCGGCCGCGCCGCCCACCCGGAGCTGCTCGCGGCCGACGTCGCGGGCTCCGCCGAGGCGCTTTCCGTGGCGTACGAAGCGTTTCTGCCGGTGAACGGCGAGTTCAAGCGCGTCTGCTCGGCCTGGCAGCTGCGACCCTCCGGCGAGCCCAACGACCACGCCGACGCCGCGTACGACGCCGAGGTGGTCGAGTCGCTGGCGGAGGTGAACGCGAAGGTGACCGGCCTGCTCGACGCACTGACCGCGTCGGCCGGCCGGTTCGGCACCTACCCGGTGCGCCTCGCCGGAGCGCTGGAGCGGGTGCGGGCCGGCGAGACCGCGGCGTTCGCCCGGCCGATGGCGGACTCGTACCACGACATCTGGATGGAACTGCACCAGGACCTCCTGCTGTCCGCCGGCCGGGAACGCTCGGCTGCCGACGAAGGCTGAACAAACGTCCGTGCCCCAAGGGAAAGGGCCTGCACCCACGCGGAGTGCAGGCCCTTTCCCTTGCCGGAGCTAGACTTCCAGCACCGTGACGGTGCCGGTGGTGCCGTCGACCTCGATGAGGGCGCCGTCCGGGATCCGGGCCGACGCGGCCGTCGCCGAGACCACGCACGGGATGCCGAGCTCGCGGCTCACGATCGCGGCGTGGGAGAACGGCGCGCCGACGTCCACGACCACCGCGGCGGCGGGCACGAACAGCGGCGTCCACGACGGGTCGGTCAACGGGGCCACCAGGATCTCACCGGGCTCCAGCGCCGACGGGTCGTCGGCGTTCGTGACCACGCGGGCGCGCCCGCGCGTCGAGCCGTTGCAGCCGGGCACGCCCTGGATGATCTCGCCGGCGACGGCGGGCTGCACCTCGCGGCCCGAGCGGCGCGGCCAGTTCTCCACGGGCTCCGGCTGGCCCACGACCACGAACGGCGGCTCGCGGTCGAACAGGTCCAGGTAGGCCGCTTCGCGGTCGCGCAGCGTCGTGGTGAAGCTCGCCGGGTCGGCCAGGAACGCGTCGAGCTCGTCGGCGAACAGCATGAAGATCTGCTCGGGGCGCTCCAGGTGCCCTTCGGCGGTGAAGCGGCGGCCCAGCTCGAGGGCGGGCAGGCGCAGCTCGTGCATGACCATGGCGCACGACGTACGGCCGCGTTCCCGGCCCCGCAGCCACAGCGCGGCCGCGTGCAGCACGGCCTCGAACTGGCCCAGCGCCTCGTCGTTGCCCGCCAGCGCGGCTCGCACGCCGGCGGAGGCCGCCTCGCGCTGCTCGACGCGTTCGGCGTTCTTCACCGCGGGCGACGCGGAGTCGTCGGCCTGGCGCATGCGGTCCACAGTGGACAGCACGAGCGAAGGCTTGACGCCCCACGTCTTCGCGCGGATCTCCCACTCCGACGGGCCGCGGAAGTCCCACGCCGTCAGGAACTCGTCGAGCTGACGGGTGAAGGCCACGACCTCGGGATCACTGCTCGCGTGCAGACGCTCGACCAGGCCGTCCTGGCCCTCGTCGAACAACGCGGCCACCGGGCCGGTGCGGGCCAGGCGCGAGAGCGCCCACATGCCGGTGGACGGGCCGGTCGAGTCGATGTCGCCGATGCCGGCCACCAGCGTCAGCGCGAGCTCGGGCTTGCCGATCGCCTCGGTGAACTGCGCGACGGCACCCAGGCCGACGCCGGCCTTGAGGCTCGCCTCGATGTGACGGCTCAGCAGCGGCCGCAGCACGTCGTTGAACGAGGTGATCCGCTCGCGCAGCTCCTGGTTGCCCAGGTCGGCGATGGCGGGGCGGTTCTTGCGGATGTCCTCGACGGTGCGCCGGTCGGCGTCGTAGGCCGCGAGGTCCGTGGCGCCGAGGACCTGCTCGGCCAGCCACTGCCCGGCCGTGGCCTCGAACTCGGGGTTGTCGTCGAAGTCGCGCTTTTCGCTTTCGTACGAGGGGATCCCCGGCAGGTCGCCGAAGTACTGCAGGTCCACGGCTTCCGGCGTCATGCCGGGCACGCGCACGCCGAACAGGCGCATCAGGGACATGTTGATGTAGAGGTAGCTGCCGAACGCGGGGAGCACGTTGTGCTGCACGGCGGAGTCGTAGGTGGCGTGGTCCCACACCCCGCACGCGACGAACGCGTCGTCCCAGCCGGGCGAGAGGTTCGCCTGGAAGCCCGCCGAGGCGTTGAGCGGGCTGATCGGGTCGGGGAAGATCTCGCCGATGTTGGCGCGCGAGTAGATCGGGAAGACCGCCGACGCCTTGTCGTAGATGGGCCACTGGGTCATGGAGACCTCTTCTCGTCATTGAGTGGTGTGGGTGTGGTTTCTTGCGGTGCGGTGACTCAGGCGGACGTGAGCCGCCGCCGTTCGAGGGCGAGCTGCTTGGGCAGGCCGAACGCGACGGAGCCGACGTGCCGGCCGCCGGCCGAGTAGCGGGCGACGAACTTGTCCCCGGCGAGGCTGCCGTGCACGAGCTCCACCTGCTCGCCGCGGCCGGGAAGCCCGACGCCCTGGATGCGCAGGCCGCACTGGTCGGACCAGAACGAGGGCACGGCGTCGAACGGCGTCTGCGGGCCGTGCAGCAGCGTGCGCGCGGCCGCGGCGGCACCGAGCGCGGCGGTGGTCCAGTGCTCCACGCGCACCGGCGCGCCGAGCAGCGGGTGGGTCCAGCGGGCGACGTCGCCCGCGGCCACGACGTCCGGCACGACGGCGCCGGATTCGTCGAGCACGCGGAGGTATTCGTCGCAGCGGACACCGCCGGACACGTCGACGCCGCTGCCGGCGAGCCAGCCGGTGGCCGGGCGGACGCCGGTGGCGATCACGACCACGTCGGCGCGCACCGCGCGGCCGTCGGACAACACCGCGCCGGTGACGCGGTCCCGGCCGAGGAACTTCACGACCTGGGTACCGAGCAGCCAGCGCACGCCGCGTTCGCGGTGCAGCCGCTCGACGCGCCGGGCGACGTTCTCGCCGAGCACGCGGATCAGCGGGTGGGGGAGCGGGTCGGCGACGGCCACGGGCAGACCGAGGTCGCGGCACGTCGAGGCGAGCTCGCAGCCGATGAAGCCGGCGCCGAGCACGAGGACGCGGCCGGTGAGGTCGGCTTTGAGGGCGCGGGCGTCGTCGAGGGTGCGCAGGACGTGCACGCCGGGTGGGCGGGTGAGGCCGGCGGGGATCACCGGGGCCGAGCCGGTGGCGATCACGAGCCCCGTGAAGTCGAGCTCTTCGCCGTCTTCGAGGACGACGGTGCGGCCGCGCAAGGCCGCGACGGGGTTGCCGAGGCGCCAGGTGACTTCGGTGTCGCTTTCGGACAGCGCCAGGGCGGATTCCCCGGTGGCGCCGGTGAGCAGGCCCTTCGACAGCGGCGGCCGGTCGTAGGGCCGGTGCGCCTCGGCGCCGGCCACCACGATCTCGCCGCGGAACCCCTCGGCGCGCAGTGCTTCGGCGGCCCGCCAGCCGGCGAGCCCCGCTCCCGCGACCACGATCCGCACGGGCTACTCCGAGATCCGGATCGCGCGGGTGGGGCAGGCGCGGGCCGCGCGGTGCACCGCTTCGCGCAGGTTCGCGACCGGCCCGAGGTCGATGTGCAGCACCGCTTCGTCGTCGAGGCTGAACACCTCGGGCGCGGCGAACTCGCACTGCCCGTGGCTCTCGCACAGCACCGGGTCGACTTCGACGTTCACGGGTCACTCCTCGCGGCCAGTTTGTGACGTGCAGATCACATAATGCGGACCCGGGGGCTTCTGGTCAAGGGGGTGACGTGCGTATCTTGGCTGGACACGTTCCTTTCTTCAGGGTTGGGCGTGGACACAACAGCGAACGTGTGGTCACAATCTAGCGATCCGAACACTCCGACGAACCGGGAGCGGGCGACTGTGCGGGTACTGCTCACGAACGACGACGGCATCGAAGCCCCTGGCCTGCTCGCGCTGGCCCACGCCCTGCGGGACGCGGGGCACGACCTCGTCGTGGCCGCGCCCGCGGGGGACAGCAGCGGCAGCGGCACGTCGCTCGGCGCCATCGACCACGGCACGATCGTCGCGTGCGAGCCGCACGCGCTGCCCGGCCTCGACGGCGTGCCGGCGCACCGCGTGTCCGCGCCGCCGGCGTTCGCCGTGCTCGCGGCCTGCTTCGGCGCCCTCGGCCCGCCGCCCGACGTGGTGGTCGCGGGCATCAACGACGGCCACAACACCGGCCGCTCCGTGCTGCACTCCAGCACCGTCGGCGCGGCGCTCACCGCGTCGACCGCCGGCCGCTCGGCCCTCGCCGTCAGCTGCGGCGACCGCCCGGGCGCGCGCTTCGACACCGCCGCCGCGGTGGGCGTCGCCGTGCTCGACTGGCTGGTCGCCCACGCGCCCAAGCGGACCGTCCTCAACGTCAACGTGCCCGACGTGGACCTCTCCGACCTGCGCGGCGTGCGCTGGGCCCGGCTCGGCCGCGTGGGCTCGTCGGGCCTGATGATCAAACCCGCCGCCGACGGCCTGCGCCTCGAACGCTTCCCGACGGCCCAGGACGTGCTGTCCCTGGAAGAGCACGCCGACACCGACGCCGCCCTGGTGGCCGCCCGCTGCGTCGCGGTGACGGGCCTGCTGGGCGGGCCGCGGGAGGTCTCGGACCTGGGTTCACTGGAGGGCGTGCTGCCCGTCGGCTGAGTAGGCTCCAGGCCGGGAAATCCGGCGGCTGGGGGCCAGATGTACGTCGAAGCGGAGTTCGAGAGGTTCGACGAGCGGTTCGGGCGCGTCGGCGGTGACGCGCGGCTGGAACGGCTCTACGACGGCTGCCGCTGGGCCGAAGGCCCGGTGTACTTCCCGGCGGCGCGCTCGCTGGTGTGGAGCGACATCCCCGACGACCGGATGCTGCGCTGGGACGAGACGACCGGCGCCGTCGGCGTCTTCCGTCACCCGGCGGGCTACGCGAACGGCAACTCTCGCGACCGCCAGGGCCGGCTGCTCACGTGCGAGCAGGGCCCGCGCCGGGTCACGCGCACCGAGCACGACGGCTCGATCACCGTGCTCGCGGATCGCTTCGAGGGCAAGCGGTTCAACAGCCCCAACGACCTCGTCGAGGCGGCCGACGGCGCGGTCTGGTTCACCGATCCGCGCTACGGGATCTCCAGCGACTACGAGGGTTTCCGGGCCGAGAGCGAGATCGGCGGCGACCACGTGTACCGCATCGACCCGTCAGGCTCGGTCACCGTGGTGGCCGACGACTTCGAGCGGCCCAACGGGCTGGCGTTCTCCCGCGACGGCTCGCAGCTCTACGTCGTGGACACGCAACGCGGCCACCTGCGCCGCTTCGACGTGACCCCGCGCGGCACGCTGACGGGCGGTGCCGAGATCGCGCGCTGCCGCCAGGGCAACTTCGACGGGCTGCGCCTCGACGACCAGGGCCGCCTCTGGGCGGCCACCGGCGGTGGGGTCGACTGCTTCGCCCCCGACGGCACACTGCTCGGCGGCCTGAAGGTGCCCGAACCCGTCGCGAACCTCGTGTTCGGCGGCCCGAAGCGCAACATCCTCTACATCTGCGCGACGACGTCGATCTACTCGATCATGCTGACCGTGACGGGTGCCTGAGGCCCCGCACCATCTTCAGTGCGGGTCGCCGGTAGTGCACCGTGCCTTCTTCGAGGAAGCCGCACCGGCGGTAGAGGGCGATGGCCGCCGCGTTGTCCTCGAACACTTGCAGCCGCACGGTGCGGGCGTCCTGGAGTGCGGCCCACTGCGCGACGGCTTCGATGAGCGCGTCGCCGACGCCGTGGCCGCGCGCGAACGGCGCGACGTACATCGAGTGCAGGTCCACGACGCCCTCGTCGTCGGGGGTTGTGCCGCTGGCCATGCCGGCGTCGCGGCCGTCGACGGAGGCGAGGACGTTGAACGGCCGGTCCGTGAGCCGCGCGCGCCAGCGGGCCTCGGTGTCGCCGTCGCCCTGCCAGTCGGCGAGCTTCGCCCCGAACGCGTGGGGCGCCTCGGACAACGCGGTGAGCCGCAGGGCCCGCCACGCGCGCCAGTCGTCCGCCGTCAGTTCCCGGATCTCTGCCACGCCGTCCACGATCGCGGCCCCGAACCCCGGCCCGCAAGGAGATTTCCGTATAACGACATATACCGCAGCCTGGGGATCAGCCGGCTTCCACGGCCTCCGTCGAACTGCCCAGCGTGATGAACGTCTTCGTGCCCACCACGCCGCCCGACACGCGGATCGCGTCGATGACCTGGCGCAGGTGGGTCACGTCGCGGGCGCGGATGTGGCACAGGGCATCCGGATCGCCGGCGATGAGGTACACGGCCTGGACCTCGGGCAGGTCGCGCGCGAGGCGTTCGATGTCCGGGGGCCGGGTGCGGCCGGTGTAGCGCAGCTCGGTGAAGGCCTCGATGTTCCAGCCCAGCTTGGTGTAGTCGATCTGCGCGGTGAAGCCGGTGATCACGCCGGTGGCCTGCAGTCGGTCGACGCGGCGCTTCACGGCGGGCAGGGAAAGTCCGACTTCGGCCGCCATGTCCGCATACGAACGCCGGCCGTCGACGCGCAGGAACTCCACGAGGCGCAGGTCGATGTCGTCGACGCCGGCCATGGCACCTCCTGGCAAGAAATTAAAGTGGATACCAGGTGCACGTTACATAGTTGCGTCATCGTGGCCAGGCCGCGCACCGATCTTGCGCCGTGAGAGGCTGAGGTTTCTCCTGTGTCCCACGTAACTGTGCCCGTCCCACCGGGCCCCCGCCACGCCCCTGCGAGAGGAGCGCCCCACGTGCTCACCGAACCGGTTTCGCTGGACGACAAGTACGTCGCCGACCACGGCCGCGCGCTGATCTCCGGCGTCCAAGCGCTCGTGCGGCTCACGCTCGAGCAGCGCCGGCTCGACGAGGCCCGCGGCCTCGACACGCGCGTGTTCGTCTCCGGCTACCAGGGTTCCCCGCTCGGCGGGCTGGACCAAGAGCTCGCGCGTGCCAGGAAGTTCCTCGACCCGGCCGGCGTCGTGTTCCGGCCCGGGGTGAACGAGGAGCTGGCCGCCACCGCCGTCGCCGGCACGCAGCTGCTCGGCAACGTCCCCGGCCGCCGCCACGCCGGCGTCACCGGCTTCTGGTACGGCAAGAACCCGGGCCTCGACCGCGCGGCCGACGCGATCCGCCACGGCACACTCGCCGGCACCGCCTCGCTCGGCGGCGCGGTGGCGTGGATCGGCGACGACCCGGCGTGCAAGTCCTCGACGGTGCCCAGCTCGTGCGAGCCGATGGCGCAGAGCCTGGCCATGCCGCTGCTCGCGCCGGGCAGCGTCGCCGAGATCATCGAGTTCGGCCTGCACGCCGTGGCGCTCTCGCGCGCGAGCGGGCTGTGGACCGGCCTGAAGATCGTCGCGGACATCGCCGACGCGTCGGCCACGGTCGACATGGACACCCTGGCCCACGGCATCCCGATGCCGCCCGAGACCCTCCGCCCGACCGGCCGCGCGCTGGTCGGCGCGCCGGCGCTCGACGCCGAGCACGACATGTTCACCCGCCGCCTCGACCTGGCCCGCGCCTACGCCCGCGCGACCGGCCTCAACCGCGTCACCTTCACCGCCCGCGCGGCCAAGCTCGGCGTGCTCGCGTCGGGCACCGGCTACGCCGTGGTGCAGCGCGCGCTGCAGGACCTGGGGCTCGACGAGGCCGCTATGGAGGCGCTCGGCCTGCGGCTGATCCGCCTGGCCATGCCCTACCCCGTCGACGCCGACGTGCTGGCCGAGCTCACCGAGGGCCTCGACGAGGTGCTCGTGGTCGAGGACAAGGTGCCGTTCCTCGAAGGCCACCTGAAGGAGGCCCTCTACCGCCGTCCGGGCGCGCCGAACGTCGTCGGCCGCCAGGACGAGAGGGGCCGGCCGCTGCTCACCGGCCGGGGCCAGCTCGTCGCGGAAGACGTGGCGAAGGCGCTGGTCAAGCGCATCGAGGCCGTCGTCGGCCCGGACCGGTTGCCGCGCACCGCCGCGGTGCACCTGGACGCGATCACGCCGCCGCGCCCGGCGCGCATCGCGCTGCCCACCGCCACCGCGCCGCGCACGCCGTTCTTCTGCTCCGGCTGCCCGCACAACGTCTCCACGCGCACCGGCGACGACACCCTCGTCGGCGTCGGCATCGGCTGCCACGCGATGGTGGCCATCGACGGCGCGGGCCGCGGCCACCAGATCGGCCTCACGCAGATGGGCGGCGAGGGCGCGCAGTGGCTCGGCCTCGCGCCGTTCACCGACGACCGCCATTTCGTGCAGAACCTCGGCGACGGCACGTTCCACCACTCCGGCTCGCTCGCGATCCGCGCGGCGGTGGCCGGCGGCGTGACCATGACCTACAAGCTGCTCTACAACGACGCGGTCGCCATGACCGGTGGCCAGCGCGCCGAGGGCCGCCTCGACGTCCCCGCCATCACGCGCCTGCTGGCCGTCGAAGGGGTGCGGCGGATCGTGATCACCACCGAGAGCCCCGCCGACTACCGCGGCGTGTCGCTCGACCCGATCGCCTCGGTACGCCACCGCGACGATTTCGCCGAGGTCGAGGCCGAGCTGGCCGCGACCGACGGTGTCACCGTGCTGATCCACGACGACCGGTGCGCGGCCGAGGAACGCCGGCTGCGCAAGCGCGGCCAGCTGCCGACGCCGGCCGAGCGCGTGGTCGTCAACGAGCGCGTGTGCGAGGGCTGCGGCGACTGCGGCGACGTGTCCACCTGCCTGTCGGTGCGGCCGGTCGAGACGGAGTTCGGCGCCAAGACGCGCATCCACCAGTCCTCGTGCAACAGCGACTTCACCTGCCTCAAGGGCGACTGCCCGTCGTTCCTGCTCGTGACGCCCGGCACGAAGAAGCCGCGCCGCGAGGTGCCCGAACTCCCCGTGACGCTGGCGGAACCGGCGGCCCGGCTGTCCGAAGTGGACACCGTGCTGATGCGGATGCCCGGCATCGGCGGCACGGGCGTGGTCACGATCTCGGCGGTGCTGCAGATGGCCGCGCACCTCGACGGCCGCTTCGCCGCCGGTCTGGAGCAGACCGGCCTGGCGCAGAAGGGCGGCCCGGTCGTCTCCGACATCCGGATCTCGAAGTCGCCGGTCACCGGTTCGCTGCGGGCCTCGCGCGCGACCGCCGACGTGCTGGTGGGCTTCGACCTGCTGGGCGCGGCCGACGCGGGCAACCTCGCCACCGCGCGGGCGGGCCACACCGTCGCCGTGGTCAACACGGCGCTGGTGCCCACGGCCGCGATGGTCACCCACCGCGTGGTGCTGCCCGGTTCGAACGACGACGCGCTGGAGAAGATCAGCGCGGTCACGCGCGACCTCGTGGCGCTCGACGCGAACGAGCTGGCCGAGGAGCTCTTCGGCGACCACATGCCGGCCAACATGCTGCTCATCGGCGCGGCCTACCAGCACGGCGTGGTGCCGATCTCGGCCGACGCGATCGAGGCGGCGATCCGCCTCAACGGCACGGCCGTGGAGAAGACACTGGCGGCGTTCCGCTGGGGCCGCGCCGCGGTGGTCGACCCGGCCGCCGTGCGGGCCGCCGCGATCGCCCCGGCCGTCGCGGAGGTGCCGGTGGACGCCGTGGCCGCGACGATCGCCGCCGGTGACCTCGAGCAGGTGCTGGCACCGCGCGTCGCCGACCTGATCGGCTTCCAGGACGAGACGCTGGCGCGCCGTTACGCCACCCAGGTCCGGAAGCTCGCCACGGAGGCGGCCGAACGCACGGATGCCGACACGGGCGCCCGCATCGCTTCCGCGTACGCGCGCGGGCTGCACAAACTGCTGGCGTACAAGGACGAGTACGAGGTCGCGCGCCTGCACCTCGACCCGGTCGAGCGGGCGCGGCGCGAGGCGGAGTTCGGCGCGGACGCCGACGTCGCCGTGCTGCTGCACCCGCCCGTGCTGCGCGCGATGGGCATGAAGCGCAAGATCCGCCTGCGCGGGCGCACCGCCACGGTGGCCTTCCGCACGCTTCGCGGCGCGCGCCGCCTGCGCGGCACGCGGGCCGACGTCTTCGGGTACGCCAAGGTGCGCCGCGTCGAGCGCGCGCTGCCGGGGGAGTACCAGCACCTCGTGGAGCGCGGCCTCGCCCACCTGACCCCGAAGACGGCCGACGCGTTCACCGAGCTCGCCGCGTTGCCCGACGTCGTGCGCGGCTACGAGGACATCAAGCTCGCCAACGTCGAGACCTTCCGCACCCGCGCGGCGGAGCTGCTGGCCACGATCACCGCCTGAGCCCCTGCCCGTCCCGCTCCACAAAGGACTCGGCCACAAAGGACCCGGACCGGGAGTGGCGCCGCCGCGGCCGGGGTGCGAGGCTTCCGCGCGAAGATCGCGGAGACGGTGGGGTGCGAGTGAACGTTCTGGCGCGCGGCGGCGGTTTGCTCGTCGTGATCCCGGTGGTGGTCGGCGGCACGGCCGGGCTCGGGGCCGTGCTCGGCCTCGGCGGCACGATGATCCTCGCCGGGCTGACCGCGTTGTTCTGCTTCATCGCGGCCAACGGCGGTCCGCTCGTGCCCGATCTCAAGCTGCTGGCGGCGTTCGCGCCGGCGGTGGTGATCGGCGCCGCCGGGCCGCGGCTGCTCGGGCCGGTCTCGCCAGTCGCGGCGATCGCGTTGCTCGTGGTCGTGGTGTTCTGCGCGGCGCTGCTGCCGGCACTGGGCGCGCGGTACGTGACCGTGGGCCTCGGGCTCGGGATGTCGTCGGTGTTCGGCTACGGCTTCCAGCTCACGGGCACGGCGAGCGTGGTGCAGATCCTCGGCGCGCCCGCGCTGGCCATCGGCGTGGTGTTCGTGCTGCGGCTGCTCACCGGCCTGGGCGACCCGGGCAAGCCGACCCGCGCCGCGCTGGCCGACGCGCTGGCCGGGCCGGACCGCGAGAGCGCCGAACGCGCCGTGCGGCTGTGGCTGGCCGACCGGCCGCTGCGCTGGCAGGCGCGCGTCGTCGCGGCGGGCCTGCGCTGCCACGGCACGGCGGCGGTGCTGCGCGACCGGCTGCGGGTACTGGACGCCGAGCAGGCGGCGGCCGTCACGGCGGTGCTGGCGGCCGTCGATGCGGCCCTGACGCAGCTCGCGGACGCGGTGCGCGCCAAGAACCTCGACCCGGCCGACGTGCCGGAGGTCGAGCGCGTCGACCCGGAGATCGGCCTGCCGGGCGACACCCGCGTGCTGATCGACGACCTGTGGACGGCGGTCGCGGCCGTGCGCGAGGCGGCCTCGACGCGCGACGAGTCCCTCGTGGACTTCCCCCGTCACATCGTGCGCACCGCGTTGCGCCGCGAGGCCGCCGGCGCGTTGTCGTGGCGCTCGGCCCAGCTGCGCCACGCCGTCCGGTGCGCGCTGGGCATGCTGCTGGCCGTCGTGATCGCCTCGTTCCGCCCGGGCGACCCGCTCACGGTGTCGTTCCTGATGACGACGTTCGCGATCATGCAACCCGAATGGCGCGACACCCTGGCGAAGGTCTGGCAGCGCGTGGCCGGTTCGGTGGCCGGGGCGGTGGTGCTCGTGCTCGCGCTGTGGCTGCTGCCGCATTCGGCGCTGCTGCCGCTGGGGCTCATCGCGTTGCTGGTCGGGTTCCCGTTCATGCAGGCGAAGCCGATGGTGTTCAACGGGTGCATCGTGCTGATGAGCGTGAGCGTCAACGCGGTCACCAAGCACCTCGACCCCGGCGCCACGCTCGCGGAATACGTGCTGCTGGTGGCGCTCGCCGTCGCGATCGCGCTGCTGTTCGGGTTCGCCGCGGTGCCGGGGGTGCCGAAACCGCCGGTGGCGCAACGCTTTTCCGAAGCGACCACGGCGATGGGCGAGCTGCTCGGATCAGTGGCCGCGCGTCTGCGCGGAGAACCGGGTGGCGACGCGCGCGAGGTCGGCCCGCGCTTCCGCACGGCCGTGCGCACGCACCAGGACCTCCTCGCGCCCGAACCCGGCAGCCGTGGCCCGGACTCCGCGCAGCGCGACGCCCTCGACGAGTCCGTGGAAGGCCTGCGCGGCCTCGCGGCGTCGGCCGGCGCGATGCTGCAGCGCCGCACCGGTTCGGCCGAGCTGGCCGGCTTCACCGCCGACGCCGCCGCGGCGCTGACCACCGGCGCGCCGCCGCCCGCGCGACCGGACCTGCCGGACGAGGAGGAGCGCCTGCTCGCCGATCTGGTCCTCGCCGACGTGCTGCGGATCAGCCACGGACGCGCGGTCCTGACCCCGGCGTGAGTACGTTTCATTTTCCACGGAGGAATTCATGGCAACCCTAAGTCATTCCTAAATGACCTCATTCGAGGTGCGCCGCTCGCTCATTCCGTTGTACGTTCTGTTCGCGGCGAGATGATCTTGCCGCTCCTACTGGAGGGAACCGAACACATGGGGAAGCGGATTTCGCGGATCGGTGCGCTCGTCGCCACGGTCGCGGCGGCCGGCACGCTCGTCGCGGGCGCGGGGGTCGCGAACGCGGCGCCGGCCAACGCGTGCACCGACCCGCACCAGGCCTCGGGCATCATCGGGAAGTGGGGCCCGGTCAGCAAGTCGAACTGCGCGATCTTCGGCCGCCCGGGGTTCCGCGCGGGCTACGGCTGGAACGTGCAGGAAGGCACCAACCAGTCCGCGTGCGTCCAGGGCTGGGGCTTCGACGCGAAGCACCCGAAGGGCGGCTGGTTCAGCCTCGGCTGCGGCAAGAGCGGCAAGATGACGGTGCCGTGGGGCAACATGGCCGCCAACCCGCAGGTCCGGGTCAAGAGCATGGGCGGCAGCATCGCGGTGATCGTCGACTGGCGCCAGTGACGTGATTCCGGTGCCCGCCGGCCATTCCCCGGCGGGCACCGGAACCAATCCGAAAACCGTCATTCGCTATTCGATGGCGACGATGTGGCGTCCGGTTCGGTCGGGCGCGATCGCGGAGAAAACAATCCCCGCCAACGGGCCCAGAATACCCAGTGCCAACGCGAGCGGAATGCCGCCGCCCGCCAGCGTCAGCGCGAAAAGCGGATACACGCCGGCACCCAGGCCGCGGCCGACGTAGTAACTGCTGTTCGCGCCCGTGGACCGGATGCGGGTCGGGTAGTACTCCGACATCCACACGCCCAGCACGCCGAATCCGCCGCAGGCCGCGGCCGACCACATGAGCGCCCAGAACGTGGCATCGCCCCAGAAGGACGTGCTCACGTGGTCCGTGCCGCTCAGGACCTGGCCGAGGAACCAGCCGAAGCCCGCCACCCCGAACACGCAGCTGGCCAGGAACGCGTACTTGCGCCGCACCAGGTCCGACAGCGCGCCCGTCGCCGAGTACGCGAGGATCGTGAACACGTACCCGATCAGCACCACGCCGCTCGCCGTGCCCAGCGGCAGGTGCTGCACCTTCAGCAGGTACGTGGACAGGTACACGCCGACGGAGTTGGTCGTGAGGAACATGGCCGTGGACAGCACCATGAAGATCACGCTGCCGTAGACCACCTTCGAGCGGAACACGTCCAGGATCGGCACGCGCGTACGCCGTAGGTCGGGTGGCAGGGTGCCTTCGCGCAGCCGCCGTTGGTACTCGAGCCAGTGGCGCGACTCCGGCAGCAGCCGGAACGCCGCGAGCCCGATCACCACGCTCACCACGCCGATCACGACGTAGCCGGTGCGCCAGCCCAGATCGTTGCCGAACCACGACAGACACGCATACAGCACGCCGACCGTCACGATCTCGCCGAGGAAGTACATCGACTGGATCAGCCCGCCCATCGTGCCGCGGCGGGTGGTTTTCCAGCACTCGGTGAACATCGAGAACGACAGGCCGAACAGGCCGCCCATCCCGAGCCCGGCCAGCAGCCGGGTGACCAGGAACGTCCCGAAGTTCGGCGCCAGCCCGCCGAGCACGGCGGCGATGCCGAAAGCGAGCACGGAGATCGCATACGTGCGGCGGCGCCCCAGCGTGTCACCGAGCCAGCCGAACAGGAAGCCGCCCGCGATCGAGGCGAAGCCCTGGAACGTCGCCACGCTCACCAGCGTCACCGTGGACACGTGCAGCGAGCCGGACAGGTAGGTGAGCGGGTAGCCGACGAGGTTGAGCTCGGCGCCGTCGAACAACGAGCCGAGGAACGCGAACACGAGGATGAACCGCAGCTCCCGGCGGCTCCCGGTTCTCGGTGGTGCCTCTGCTGACACAGCGGTCATTGGTGTGCCTTCCGAAGCGGTGGGGAGGGGTCAGAGCACCTTGCCGAGACCGGCGTGGGCGAGGGCGGCGGCGACCTCGTCGTCGGCCTCCGGGGCGAGCGGCAGCAGCGGCGAGCGCACGTAGGCGTTGGGGATGACCCCGCGCTGCACCAGGCCCAGCTTCAGCGCGACGCTGCCCTCCATGTGCGAACCGCGGTGGTACACGGCCTTGGTCAGCGGCAGCAGCCGGTCGTGCACCGCGCGCGCCGCCGGGTAGTCGCGGCGCTTGCCGGCCTGCAGCAGCTCCCACATGCCCTCGGGCGCCAGCGCGCCGTAGCCGACGAGCGCGCCGTCGACGTCGAACATGGTGTGCAGCAGGTACTCGTCGTGGCACGTGAGGATCTGCAGGTCGGGGAACTCCTTGCGCAGCACCGGGACCTCGGTGTCCCAGCGGCGCATGTTGCGCACGCCGTTCTTGATCGCGAACACGGAGTCGAGCTCGGCGATCTTGAGCTGCTCGGTGAGGTTGTAGCTCGCCTTTGTGACATCCGGGTACTGGAACAGGATCTGCGGCAGACCGGAGATCTCGCCGACGATGCGGTAGCGGTCGGCGGCGGCGCCGGGCTGGAAGCCGAAGCGCAGCCAGCTGTGCGCCGGGTAGAGCAGCACGCCCGCCGCGCCGGCCTCGCCGTAGCGCTTCGCCTCTTCACCCGCGACGCGGCTGCCGTCGCTGATCACCCCGGTGATGATCGGCTGCTTGCCCTCCACGGCGCCGACCAGGGTTTTCACCACGTCGCCGCGCTCGGTCTCGGTCATGCTGGCGCCTTCGCCGGCGTGCCCGTTGCACACGATGCCCTTGACGCCCGGCAGACCGGCGAGCCAGCGCCCGTGCACGGCCAGGGCTTCGTGGTCGACGTCGCCGCTCTCGGTGAACGGGGTGACACACGCCGGGACGAGGCCGCGCAGATCGAGAGACTTCATGACACTCCCTTGTTTCAGGCTGTGCAAACGATGGGGGAATCGGTTGCACAACGGTAGGCTGCGGGTTGCGCGAGAGTCAAGGAGCCGCATGAGCGAGCGAACACCGGAGAGCACCCGGGAGCCGGGGGTCCGTCCGACGATCAGCGACGTCGCGCTGGCGGCCGGCGTCAGCAAGTCGACGGTCTCGCGCGCTCTCAACCCCGAGCACCGGTTCTTCCGCAGCCCGTCGGCGGCGCGGATCCGCGAGATCGCCGAGGGCGTGGGCTACGAGCCGAACCCGGTCGCCGCCAACCTGCGGCGCCGGCAGACCAACACCTTCGGCGTGCTCGTGCCGCGGCTGACCGACACGGTGATGGCGATGTTCTACGAGGAGGTCGCCTCGGCGTGCACGCGCCGCGGGTACCACGCGCTGGTCGCGACCTCGCACGACGAGCCGGAGCTCGAGCGCGAGAACGGCCGGATGCTGCTCGGCCGCCGCGTCGACGGCCTGATCCTCACCACCGCGCGCACCGAAGGCGGCTTCTGCCAGGAACTGCTGGAGCGCGAGGTGCCGCACGTGCTGGCGATGCGCACGTTCGGCGACAGCGCCGCCGCCGTGGGCGACGACCGCCTCGGCGGCTACCTCGCCACGCGGCACCTCCTGGACCTCGGGCACCGCCGCATCGCGCTGGTCGCCGGCCCGGACTACGCGTCCAGCGCGCTCGGCCGCCGGGCCGGGTACGAGGACGCGTTGCGCGAAGCCGGGTTGCCCGCGTTCGTCCTGCCCTCGACGTTCAGCATGGAGAGCGGCGAGCACGCCGGCCGGGCCCTGCTCGCCCTGGACCCGCGCCCCACCGCCGTCTTCGCCGTGAACGACAACACCGCCGTCGGGCTGCTCTCGGCCGTGCAGCGCGCCGGCGTGCGGGTGCCCGACGAGCTGTCCGTGGTGGGGTACAACGACATTCCCCTCGCCGCGCGCCTGCCGGTGCCGCTCACCACCATCCGGGTGCCGTTCACGGAGATCGCCGGCGCGGCCGTGGACCTGCTGATCGACGTGGGCGCCGGCGTGCCGGCCAGCACGCGCCGGTTCGCGCCGACGTTGATCCCGCGCGGCACCACGCTGCGGGTGGGGTGAGGGGGCCCACGTCCGTCCACAGGGGACGGGTCCGTGCGGAACCAGTGCGCAGTTGTTGCAGACCCATGACATTTCCCGGCCCCGCCGCGGACGAAGCGTTGGCAGGCTGGACGGGGTGAACAACCGAGTGCTCAGCATCGCCTGGCGGCTGGTGGCCGCCGTCCTCCTCGTCGTGGCGACGGGGGTGACGTACTTGCTGCTGGTCCGCACGGAGTCCGGCCAGGAGGCCGACCAGCGGGTCCTGGAGACGTTCGACCCGTCGTTCACCCGCGCGTCGGGGGAGGTGCCGCTGCCGCTGGAGGTCCCGGTGCCGGCGCTGTTCGCCCTCGCGCTCGTGCTGGTCGTGGTGATCGGCCTGGTACGGCGCGCGTACCGGCGCACGGCCGCGGCCGTCGGGCTCATGGTGGTGGTCGCGGGCTTCGCGCAGCTGCTCAAGGTCGCCCTCGACCGGCCGAACCTGGCCGAGCGCATCCACTCCACCAGCAACAGCTTCCCCAGCGGCCACGTGACGGTGGCCGCGATGAGCGTGTTCGCCCTGCTGCTCGTGCTGCCGCGCGTCGGGCGGTTCGTGGCGGCGCCGCTGGGTGTCGCGTGGATCGTCGCGGTCGGCGTCTCGACGCTCACCGTGGGCTGGCACCGCCCCAGCGACTGCCTCGGCGGCTTCTTCCTCGCGGCGGCCGGCTACGCGCTGGCCTCGGCGTGCGTCGTCGAACGCCGCGGCCCACGGCTGCCCGCCGACGCCGCGACCGTGGAACTGGCTGTACCGCGGCCGGCGCCGGGGCAGCAGGACCGGCAGCCGTTCTCCGTACCGCGCTGACGGATCGGTACCCGGCTGTTGCCCTGCCGCGACAGACAGCTCGCGGTCCGCGGACATGCCGGCCGCACCCTCGAACCCGGGGACAGGGAGTCCTCACCGGAAACAAGAGGGTGCGTGATGAACGAGCTGACCGTGCGGGACCTGGGCCACGTGTACCTGATCGGCATCGGCGGGGTGGGGATGTCGGGCCTCGCGGAGATCCTGCTGCGCCACGGAGTGCCGGTGAGCGGCAGCGAGGTGGGCGACCGGCCGGCGCTGGCTTTGCTGGAGGAGCTGGGCGCGACCGTGCACCGCCGGCACTCGCCCGGGCACCTCTGGAACGCCGACACCGTGGTGTACTCGACAGCGATTCCCGGCGACCACGTGGAGCTCGTCGAGGCCCGCGACCGCGGGCTGCCGCTGCTGCACCGGTCCGAGGCCCTCGCGGCGGTATTGGCGGGGCGTCGCGCGATCGCGGTCGCGGGCACGCACGGCAAGACGACCACCACCGCGATGATCACGGTTGCGCTGCGCGCCGGCGGGGCCGACCCGTCGTACGTGATCGGCGGCGACGTCCGCACGCTGGGCTCCGGCGGCGTCGGCTCGGGCGAGTACTTCGTGGTCGAGGCCGACGAGAGCGACCGCTCGTTCTTCGCCTACACGCCCGAGGTCACGGTGGTCACGAACATCGACTCCGATCACCTCGACACCTACGGCGACGTCGAGGGCCTGCAGCAGGCGTTCCTCGACTTCTGCCGCCGCGTTCGGCCCGGCGGCTTCGTGGTGACCAACGCCGACGACGAGCGGTGCCGCCGGCTCGCCGCGGCGCTGCGGGCGGAAGGCCGGACCGTGTACACCTACGGCGAGGCCACCGACGCCGACCTCATCGTGGTGGGGCTTTCGCCGGTGACCACGGGGATCCGCTACGACGCCGTGCTCGACGGTGCCCTCGTCGGCGCGGTGCACGTGCCGGTGGTGGGCAAGCACCTCGGCCTCAACTCCGCGGCCGCGCTGCTCGTCGCGCAGCGGCTGGGCCGCACCGGCGCGATCCCTGGGTTACGCCGGTTTCCGGGCGTGCGCAGGCGGTTCGAGCTCCGCGGCGTCGCGCGCGGCGTGCGAGTGTACGACGACTATGCGTGCCACCACACGTCGATGGCCGCGTCGCTCACGGCATTGCGGTCGGTCGCGCGGGAGCACCGGCTGGTCGTGGTGTGCCAGCCCAATCGCGCGTACCGCGTGCGGCAGTTCCTCGGCGAGATGGCCGAGTCGCTGAGCCTGGCGGACCAGGCGGTGGTGCTTCCGGTGTTCGGCCCCGGCGAGACCGTCGCGGCGGGATTCGACGGCGAGGCGCTCACGGCCGCGATTCCGTTGCCGGAGAAGGACAAGGTGTACGCCGGGTCCGGCTCCGTGGCCTTGACCGAGGTGGTCCGGCGCGTTCAGCGGGGCGACGTCGTGGTGACCATCGGGTCGCCCGAGATGGCGACGCTCGCGGGCCGCATCGTCGAGGCGCTGCACGAGGGCTGAGCGCTTATTCGTGTGCCGGCCGGAGCGGTGGCGTGCTACTTTGCCCTGCTCCCAACGAAAGGAAGCTCATGACCGTTCCCGCGCCGCACCGCGAGTTCCTCGACGACGTACTGCCGAAGATCCGCCGCGACCCGCGCGTGGCCGGGGTGGCCGTCGGAGGCTCAATCGCCCACGGCGAGCCCGACGAATACTCCGATGTGGACATTGTCGTGGTCGTCGACGACGCGGCGTTCGAAGCGGTGCTGGGCGAGAGGTTCGCGTTGATCGGCTCGTGGGCCGACCTCGTCGCCGCCTTCACCGGCGAGCACGTCGGCGAACCGCGGCTGGTCATCAGCCTGACCGGACCGCGCCTGCTGCACGTGGACTTCAAATTCGTGCGCGTGGCGGACTTCGGCGAGCGGACGAGCGACCCGAAGATCCTGTGGGAACGCGACGGTGCGCTGACTCAGGCCCTCGCCGCCGCGCCGCTCGCCAAGGAGCCGCTGGACGAACAGTGGCTCGAAGACCGCTTCTGGGTCTGGGTCCACTACGCGGCGACGAAACTCGGGCGCGGCGAACTGTTCGACGTCCTCGGGTTCCTGGCTTTCCTGCGCGAAACGGTGCTGGGGCCGCTGATCGCCGTGCGTGCCGGCCTTGCCCCTCGGGGCGTGCGCCGGCTGGAGTTCGTCGCCCCGGACGCGGCGCGCGAGCTGCAGGCCACCGTCTGCGGGTACGACGCGAAGGAGGCCGCGTCGGCGGTGCTGGCGAGCGTGGAGCTGTACCGGCGGTGGCGTGGCGCCGTCGAACGGAGTGCCCGGGCCGAGGAGCTCGCGGTGCGGTACCTCGCCGACGTCGTCGGAGCGGGTGGCCGGTAGCGGACACGCTCGGGAGGGCTCCCGCCGCCCGCGGTTACCGTCCCCGGTGCTCGACCGGAGGAGGGGTGCGTCGTGGGCGGGTGGCGGGTCAGGACCGCGCGGTGGGTGATGGCCGTGCAGGCCGTGGCGTCGATCGGGATCTGGGTGGTGCAGCTGCTCACGGTGCTCGAACGGCTCGACCACGGCCAGGACGTGCCGGGTTCGGTGTGGCTCGTGCTCGTGCTGAACCCAGTCATCGCAGTGCTCGTCGCAGTCGCCGCGGCGTTCCTGCCGCGGCGCGAGTGGGCGGCGACGCTGGGGGTGGCCATGGAGGTGATCGGCGTGGTGAGCGCCGTGATCAGCGTGACCACCGGATACCCCCAGGCCGTGGTGGCGATCGTGCTGGCCCTCGCCGTGATCACGCTGATCGTCCGCCGCCGGCAGCCCGCCGTCGTCTGAGCCCGGGAAGGGGTTCCGCCGTGTCACGCTCGCGTCTGGCCGTCGCGGCCGCCGCCGTCGTCCTGCTCGCCACCGGCTGCGCCGGGCCGCCGCCGCCCGAGCAGTGCGACGGGCTCATGTGCGAGACCGTCGGCTACTGGCCCAGCACCGAAACGCAGATCGAAAACGGTTTCGTCGCCGTGCTCAGCGCCCTCGGCATCGTCCCCATCGTGCCCCGCAGCGCCAACGGCCCGGCGCGGCGCACCGTCACCATCGGCGGGTAGCTGCTGTTCCCGGAGAGGGCCCGGTCGGGGTGTCGTGACAGGGTCCTGCCCCGGTCAGGGCCAGGTGGCGGCCCCGCCTCGGCGTTTGCGGACTGCTTTGCCGGTGCCCGGCGGGTAGCCGTGCTTGGCCAGGCGCACTTCGGCGAGCTCGTCGGCGCTGCCGAGGGTGAGGAACAGGCCCAGGACCAGGGCCATGAGCAGTCCGAGCAGCACCAGCCCCGCGGGCAGCGGCGTGAGGAACACCAGGAGGAGGAACGCGGCGGTGAGCCACGGCAGCGCCTCGAAGAACACGCGGAGCGCGAACCGCAGCACCCACGTCCGGGCGGTCGCGTCGTGTAGCACCCACGGGCGGTACTCATCGGCCAGCCGAGCGCCGTAGACGTAGCGCAGCCACCGGATCGGACCTGGTCGTGGGGTCACCATAGTCACTCCAGTGTGCGCTTCCCGCCGTCGTTTCACTCCAGCGAAGCCAGCGCCGCCTCCGCCGAGCCCGCGTGCTTCGCCAGGTCCCGCCACGGGTCGGCCTTGCGCGCCAGGCGTTGCTTCTGCTTCGCGGGCGGCCAGCCGTCCGGGTCCGCCTTGCCGAGCTCGCGCCAGTCGAGCGGCGTCGCGGCTGCCGCGCCGGGGCGGGCGCGCAGGGAGTACGGCGCGATGAACGTCTGGGCGTAGCCGTTGCGGTTGGCGTCGAGGAAGATCCGGTCGCCGCGGCTGTCCTTGCGCTGCGCCGTGGTGAGGTGGTCCGGGTCCTCGTCGGCCACGCGGTCGGCGAGCGTGCGGGCGAGGTCCAGCACGACGTCGGTGTCGGAGCGGGCGTCGAGCGGGGCGAGCACGTGGAAGCCGCGCCCGCCGGTCGCCTGCACGAAGGCGGTGAGGCCGGCTTTCTCGTAGTGGCCGCGGATCTTGCGCGCCACCTCGCGCAGGCGGGCCACCGGCGTGCCGTCCGGCGGGTCGAGGTCGAGCACGAGCCGGTCCGGCTGCCCGGGACTGTCCACGGTGGACAGCCACACGTGGAACTCCACCGTCCCCTGGCCGGCGAGGTAGACGAGGGCGTCGGTGTCGTCGCAGACCACGTACTCGTCCGTGCCCCCGCCGCGCCGCGGCACGCGTTCCACGCGCAGCCACTCCGGGAAGTGCTCGCCGGGGTGCTTCTGGAACCAGCCCTGGCCGTCGATGCCGTCGGGGAAGCGGCGCAACGTCAGCGGGCGTCCGCGCAGGTGCGGCACCATCACGCCGGCCACCGCACGGTAGTGCTCGACGACGTCACCCTTGGTGAGCCCGTCCGCGGGATAGAACACCTTGTCGGGATGGGAAACTTCGATCACGGCTTCTCCCGCACCACGTCGGCCGGCTTCTTGTCGTCGCGCAGGCCCAGGAACCGCGGGTGCCGCAGCCGCCCGTCGCGGGTCCACTCCGAGAACCCGATCTGCGCCACCAGCTCCGGCCGCACCCAGTGCGTCGCCTGCTCGCGCACGGCATCGGCGAACGGCGACCGGGTTGTCTCGCGCTGCGTCAGCTGGTCGTGCAGCGACGCCAGCAGCTTCTCGCCGAACCCGGTGCCGACCTTGCCGGCGTACCGCAGCTCGTCGCCTTCGTAGTAGCCCAGCAGCAACGCGCCGAAGCCGTGCCGCGCGCCCTGCGGGTCGGTGAACCCGGCGACCACGAGCTCCTGGCCCTGGGCGCACTTGAACTTCAGCCAGTCCGCCGACCGTCCCGAGTGGTACGGCGCGTCGGCCCGCTTCGCGATCACGCCCTCCCAACCGCGCCGGCAGGCCTCCTCGAAGAACTTCTCCCCGTCGGTGTCCCGGTGCGCCGACAACCGCAGCGGATCCGCGAACTCGAACGCGTCCTTCAGCAGGGCCTTGCGTTCGCGCAGCGGCAACGGCGTGGCGTCGTGGCCGTCGAAGTGCAGCAGGTCGAACAGGTAGTAGTACACGCGCACCCCGGTCGCCCGCGCCCGCGCCGGATCCGTGAGGTGGATCCGCGGCTGCAACGCGGCGAAGCTGGTGCTGTCGCCGTCGAACGCGACGATCTCGCCGTCCGCCACGAACCGCGGGCCGCCTTGGCGGTCGAGCGCCTCGACGAGCTCCGGGTAGGCGTTGTCCATGACCTTGTGGTTGCGCGAGTAGAGCGTGGGCGTGCCGCCGTCGCGCACGCAGAGCGCGCGGACGCCGTCGAGCTTGCGCTCGAACATCCAGCCCGCGTCGGAGAACCGGCGGTCGGTCAACGTCGCGAGGGTCGGTTCCCGCCAGCCTGGCGTGGTCATCGCGTAGTCCTTTCGACACCTCGCTTCGGAGTGCCCGGCCCACCGTCGTTCGAAACTCCAGCTCAGCGCGCTGCGGAACCGGCCCGCGGCGGTCCCGGTGCCCGCTTCGCAGCCACGGAGAGTGCTCGCGTCCGGTCACTTGCGCGACGAGTCTTGTCAACGCCGACTAACTAGCATTACGTTACTAACAAGTCGCTAGTTAGGAGCCAGCGTGGGCTGCAACGAGCACGCGGACCCCCGGTGGGCCCGGCCGGGCCGCAACAGGGTCGTCACGAGCGAAGTCGACGAATGGGCGACCGCCGACGGGCAGCGGGTCGCCGTTTTCGCGCAAGAACCGGACCGTGCCGGGGAAAAGCCGGTTGTCGTCCTGTGCCACGGGCTGGGCGGGAGCCACCGCGGCTACGCGGGCCTCGGTCACCACCTCGCGTCCCACGGCTACGCGGTGCTGCACCCGCAGTTCCGCGACGCCTTCGATCTCGCCGGACCGGAGCTCGGACTGTCCGGTGTGGACGAGCGGACCTGGGCCGCGGATCCCGTGGCCAGGCAGCGGATGCACGCGCTGCTGTTCGACCCGGAACACTGGCTGTCCCGGGTCGACCGGGTGCACGCGGTGCTCGACGCGCTCGCCGCCAGGCCGAACCTGAACCCCGACGGCGTCCTGCTCGCCGGGCACTCCTTCGGCGCCTACACCGCCCAGCTCCTCCTGGGCACGCGCCTGACCGGCTACGGGACCTTCGCTCACCCGGCCGTCGCGGGCGGAATCCTGTTGTCACCACAGGGAAGCGGCGACCGTGGGCTCACCCCGAGCTCCTGGCAGGACGTCGAGCTGCCCCTGCTGGTCGTCACCGGCACGCGCGACTTCGGCGCTCGCGGCGAGGGCGTCGAATGGCGCCGCGAGCCGTACGACCGGGCGCGCTCGCGGGTCAAGCACCTCGCCGTGGTCCACGACGGCGACCACCAGCTCGGTGGAATCCCGCGCCACGAAACCGAGAACAGCCCGACCGCGGCCGCGATCTGCGCGGTGGCCACGGCGTTCGCCGACCGCGTGCACGGCGACCGGGCCGCGGGGGAGTGGCTCGCGACCGCGCCCTTCGCGACGATCCTCGACCACACCCACCAGGAGGAGGCCGCATGTCCGACGTCGTGATCAGCGCGACGGGCGTCGAGCGGACGTTCGTTTCCCGCGGCCACGCGGTCCACGCGCTGGGCCCGGTCGACTTGACCGTCGAAAGAGGACAGTTCGTCGCGATCGTCGGCCCGTCCGGCTGCGGGAAGTCGACGTTGCTTCGGATCGTCGCGGGGCTGGCCGCACCCTCGGCCGGCGAGATCGTGATCGACCGCGCCGACGCGGACTCGCCGCTGTGCTCCATGGTCTTCCAGGACTACGGCATTTTCCCCTGGAAGACCGTGCTCGCCAATGTACGGCTCCCGCTCGACATCGCCGGCGTCGCACGGGCGAGGGCCAACGAGGTCGCCCGCGACTGGATCGAACGCGCCGGCGTGGCCGGCTTCGAGTCCGCTTACCCGGCCACGCTGTCCGGCGGCATGCGCCAGCGCGTCGCCCTGGCCCGGGCGTTCGTGGCCAACCCCGAGATCCTCCTGATGGACGAGCCGTTCGCCGCCCTCGACGCGCAGCTGCGCCTCGTGCTGCAGCAAGAGCTGCTGCGGGTGTGGGAGGCGCACCGGCGCACGATCCTGTTCGTCACCCACGCCATCGACGAGGCGCTGCTGCTGGCCGACCGCGTCGTCGTCATGTCGTCGCGGCCCGGGCGCATCCTCGACGACATCGAGGTCCCGTTCGCCCGGCCGCGCACCCGCGCCGCGCGTTCGGCGGCCGAGTTCGGCGCTCTCGAAGACCACATCTGGCGGCTCCTGAAAGGTGAGGTGGAAGAACGTGAGCACGCTCATGACGTCGCATGACCGGCTCGGCGGTCGCGAGCTCGTCCGGCGCACGCCCGGCCCCGCCGAGCTGGCGCCCCAGCGGCACGCCCGGCGCCGCCGCGGCGTGACCATCACCCTGGCCTGGGCGACCCCGGTGCTGATCATCGTGGTTTGGGAGCTGACCGCGCAGTTCGGCATCCTCGACACCCGGTTCTTCCCGGCCCCCAGCGTGATCTGGCAGGCGGGCGTCAAGTCCATTCAGGACGGTGTGATGACCGACGCCATCGTCGACACCGTGCGCAAGCTCGTGATCGGCTACGGGATCGGCGTGGTGGCCGGCGTGGCGCTCGGCGTCCTGCTGGGACTGTCGTGGATCGTCCGGGCGGCACTGGAACACACGCTGGTCGCGCTGTACACGCTGCCGAAGCTCGCGCTGTTCCCCGTGTTCCTGCTCGTGTTCGGTCTCGGTGGGCTGCCGCAGATCGTGCTGGTCGGCGTGTCGGTGTTCTTCATCGTGGTGCTCGCCTCGACCACCGCGGTCCTGTCGGTCGAGCAGGGCTACCGTGACGCGGCCGAAGTGCTCGGCGCCAAGCGCACCCAGCTGCTGCGCCACGTCATCCTCCCGGCCGCGCTGCCCGCCATCGCGACCTCGATCCGGCTGACCGCGGGCATCGCCATCCTCGTGATCGTCGGCATCGAGATGGTCTCAGGCGACAGCGGCCTCGGCTACCTGATCTTCCAGCGCTCCCAGGTGTTCGACCCCGCGACGATGTACGCCGGCGTGATCATCGCCGGGGTGATCGGCGTGGCCTTCACCGGCCTCGTCACCCTCGCGCTGAAGTTCGCCGTCCCCCAGCAGCGGCCGCGCCTGCGCCGGTCCTGAGTCCCTCGTCTCCCCAACGCCCCTTTTTTCCTCAGGAGAGCCATGTCCAGAACCACCCGGGCGCTCTGCGCCACCGCCGTCGCGGCCGGCCTGGCGTTCGCGAGCGCGTGTGCCCCGTCGTCGCAGCAGAACCAGGCCACCGACGCCCGGCAGGTGTCCGTGTTGCCGGCCGGCGTGAGCCTGTCGGGCAAGGCGGGCACGCCCGCGCCCAAACCGCTGGCACAGCGCACCTCGCTCAAGGTCGGCATCCCGTCCAAACTGGAGCTCGAAGCACCGGCGCTGCTCGCCCAGGTCTACGGCGAGTTCGGCAAGGAGAACCTCGACGTCACCTTCGTCACCGACACGGTGCCGAACCTGCTCACGTTGCTGGGGCAGGACAAGATCGACCTCGTCTACGCGGAGCGCGCAGGCCCTGGTGTTCAACGCGCTGCGCCACGGCGTGCCGATCCGCTGGGTCTCCGGTGTCGCTTCGTCCTCTCCGGACAGTGGTGTCTACATGAGCACCAAGTACGGCAGCAAGGCGAGCGATTTCAACCCGGCGTCGCTGAAGGGCAAGAACATCGGCGTCAACCCCGGTGGGCTGGCCGCTCCGTCGGAGTACGGGCTGTACGACCTGATCACCAAGGGCGGCCTCAAGCCCGACGACGTGCGGATGACACCGTTCAGCGACATCGCCGCGATGGTGCAGGCGCTCAACAACGGGTCGATCGACGGCGCAACCCTCGGCCCGCCGTTCACCGCGAGCATCAAGCCGGGCACCGCGTTCAACGCCGAAGGCGGGTACCCGGACAGCATGCAGATCGCCGGCTACTTCGCGACCACCGCGCTGCTGGGCGAACACCGTGACGCGGGCGTCGCGTTCTTCCGCGCGGTGGAGCGGACGGTGAACACGCACCTGTCCGGTGACTACCACCAGGACACCGACGTGATGACCAAGATGGCCCAGCAGCTCGGCACGACCGTCGAGACGCTGCGGGTCGCGCCGTCGGTGCCGTTCGACTTCAACGTGCCCGCCGAATCGGTGGCGAGCCTGCAGAAGATGTACCAGGCGGTGCCGAACACGCTGCAGATCGACTCCCCGGTGAAGCCCGAAGAGCTGATCGACCTGTCGCTCGTGATCGACGCGGCGCAAGGCAAGTGAACCCCCGCATCCCGACGCGAGCACGGAGGACAACCACACGATGAGCGACGCGCTGGCCGGTGTCCGGGTCCTCGACGCCGCGACCGTCCTCGCCGGACCGGTCTCGGCGACGATCCTGGGCGACTTCGGCGCCGAGGTGGTCAAGATCGAAGACCCGAAGGTCGGCGACTTCACGCGCAGCGGCGGGCGGTCGCCGGGCTGGCTGCAGGAGGGGCGCAACAAGAAGTCCGTGGCGCTCGACCTGCGCACGTCCGAAGGCCAGGCCGTGTTCCACCGCCTGGTGCCGCACTTCGACGTGGTGGTCACGAACTTCCGCCCGCCGACGCTCGAGCGCTACCGCATGCTGCCCGAGCACCTTCAGCCCCTCAACCCGCGGGCGATCCTGTTGTACCTCACCGGGTTCGGCCTCACGGGGCCGTACCGCGACCGCGGCGCGTTCGACCGGATCGCGAGTGCCTACAGTGGACTGACCTACGCCACGGGCGAGCCGGAGCGGCCGCCGGTGCGCAGCGGGTACTCCGTGATCGACTACATGAGCGCCTACCTCGCGGCGTTCTCCGTGGTGTCCGCGCTGTACCACCGCGACCTCGGTTCGGGCTCGGGCCAGGTCATCGACCTGGCGCTGTACGAGGCCGCGTTGCGGTCCAGTGAGGACTCGGTGACCGCCTACGGCCTCGACCGCCAGGTCCGGGAACGGCTGGGCAACAAGAACCCGGCCATCGTCCCGGCGTCGGACTTCGTGACGTCCGACGACCGCCGGGTGTCGCTGCACGCGGGCACCGACTCGCTGTTCCGGCGCCTGTCGGCGGTGATGAACCGGCCCGAGCTGGCCGACGATCCGCGCTTCGCCGACCGCCCCGCCCGGATCCGCCACCAGGACGAGCTCTACCCGCTGATCAGCGAATGGGTTTCGCGGCTGACCGCTGACGAGGTGGTGAAGCTGCTGAGCGACGCCGACATCCCGGCGTCCCCGATCATGAGCGTCGCCGACCTCATGAACGACCCGCACTGCCGGGCCCGCGGCTCCGTGATCACCGTGGACGACGCGGAGTTCGGTGAGGTGCCGATGGTCGCGCCGCTGCCGCACCTGAGCGCGACGCCCGGCAGTGTCCGCTGGGCCGGCACGACGTTGGGCGCGCACACCGACGAGGTGCTCGGCGGGCTGCTGGGCCTGTCCACCGCGGAGCTCGACGCGTTGCGGGACCGGGGGGTGGTGTGAGCGATCACTAGACTGCGAGGCCGGAGGCAGGTGAGAAGAGTGCACAGGGGAGATGACGTGAACGACACCGCCGGGCAGGCGTCGAACCGGCGCGGGCGCGACCGGGCCCGCACCGAGGCCGACCTCCTCCAGGCGACGTTCGACCTCCTCCAGCGCGACGGGATCTTCGCCGGGCTGAACCTGCAGGAGGTCGCCGACCGCTCGGGGGTGAACCGAGGCCAGATCTACCAGTACTTCGGCGACCGGCGCTCCCTGCTGAGGGCGGCCGTGGCCCACCGCGCGCGGGAATGGGCGGCCGGCGCGAAACGGCACTGGGAAGCGTCGTTCCTCGGCCGCCGCAAGGCGATGTTCCGCAGCGCGCTAGCCAACCCGGCGCCCACGCTGGTCGAGGCCCTGCTCGCGATTGACGGCGACCCGGACTACCACGCCCTGCCCGAGATCGAGAAGACCCGAGCCGCCCTCGAACGCGACCAGGCCACCGGTGCCCTGCCCGCCGACGCCGACGCGATCGCGATGCACGTGTTCATGGTCGCGGCCTACAAGGGCTACCTCATCTTCCGCGAAGCGCTCGCGCGTGACGTCGGCGTGCCGGTCGAGGAGCTCGACGCCCGCGTGCTGGCCGTGCACGACCAGGCGGCCGCGGCGATGACCGAGGACGACGCGCGAGACCGGTGAGTTTCACGGCGGCAGGGACTGCCGATCGCACGGTCGCCGGCGGAGCCCGCGTGGCCGCGCACCCCGCCGGCGATCGTGTCTACTTCAGAGCGTTGAGGAGTTCCTGCGCCAGCGGTGCGGCCGAGGCCGGGTTCTGTCCCGTGTAGAGGGTCCGGTCGACGACCGTGTACGGCTGCCAGTCCGGCCCGCGCTCGAACGCGACGCCGAGCTTGCCCAGCTCGTCCTCCAGCAGCCACTTGGCCTTCGGGCCGAGGCCGACCGCGTTCTCCTCGTCGTTGGTGAACCCGGTGACGCGGTAGCCGGCGAACGGGGACTCGCCGCGCTCGTCGCGCGTCGCCAGCAGCGCGGCGGGCGCGTGGCACACCACGGCGAGCGGTTTGCCCGAGGCGAGGGCGGCGTTGAGCAGAGCGCCGGAGTCGGCGTCGTGGGAGAGGTCCTCCATCGGGCCGTGGCCGCCGGGGTAGTAGACGGCGTCGTAGTCCGGCAGGTGCACGTCCGCGAGCACGATCGGCTCACGCAGCTCGCCCGCGGACTCGATGACCCGCGCGAGCTTCGCCGCCTCCTCCTCGCCGCCGGCCATGTCCGGGTTCAGGCTGCCCTGGTCGACGGCCGGCACCACACCGCCCGGGGTCGCCACCACGATCGTGTGGCCCGCGTCCTTGAGCGCGGTGTACGGGGCGGCGAACTCCTCGGCCCAGTACCCGGTCGGGTGCCGGGTGCCGTCGTCGAGCGTCCAGTGGTCGGCGCCCGTCATGACGAACAGGACTCGTGCCATGGTTCTCGTTCTCCTCCGGTCGATGACGGATTGCCCGCGTGGGGTACCCGTTCCGGCGGCCGCCGACCTGTCGCCGATCTCACCCGTCCGGTTGAGGGCTAGAGCCGGTGCGACAGCCGCGTGAGGATGTCGGCGGCGGGTTCGGCGGTGGCCTGCCGGTAGCCGGTGCCGGCCCACAGGTGCACGCGCTCGGCGTCGCCGGCCTGCACGGCCGCCTTGCGCAGCCCACTGGTCAGGTGGTGCAGGGCCGGGTACCCGGCGGGGGCCTCGGCCGAGTGGTCGTCGGTGAACGCGTTGCGCAGCCCGCGCGCGGGGCGGCCGGTGAACGCGCGCGTGACAACTGTCTCCCGGCGGGCCGGGTCGGCCAGCGCTTCGCGGTGGGGCTTCGAGGCGCCGCTCTCGTCGGACCGCAGCAGCACGGTGCCGACGGCCACGGCGGTGGTGCCGGCGTTCAGCGCTTCGGCCACGGCCTCGGGGGTGGCGAGCCCGCCGGCGCCGACCAGGGGCAGCGACACGGCGGCGCGGATCTCGCCGAGGAGCTGCGGCAGCGGCACCGCCGGCGGGACGCGGTCGGGCGTGAGCGTGCCCGAGTGCCCGCCCGCGGCTGCGGCCTGCACGAGCAGGAGATCCGCACCGGCGTCGGCGGCCAGCCGCGCTTCGTCGTCCGAGGTCACGGTCTGCGCGACCACCGTGCCGGCGCGGCGCAGCCGGGCGAAGACCGACGCGTCCGGCAGGCCGAAGGTGAAGCTGACCAGCGGGACGGGGCCGGCCAGCAGGAGGTCGAGCTTGGCCTGCCAGTGGTCGTCGTCCTCGGTGATCGCCTGCGGGAGGTCGACGCCGTAGCGGTCGGCGTCGGCCCGCAGCGCGCCGGCGTAGCGGCGGTAGGCGTTCGGGTCGACGGGCACCGGGTTGGGCGCGAACAGGTTGACCCCGAACGGGATGCCCAGCGCGCGGACCTGGGTGATCTGCTCGGCGAGCGCTTCGGCCGTCTTGTACCCACCGGCGACGAAGCCGAGGCCCCCGGCGCTCGCCGCCGCGGCCACCAGGGCGGGCGTGGTGCCCCCGCCCGCCATCGGCGCCGCCAGGACCGGCGAGGTCACCCCGAGACCGGACAGCGAGCTGTGCATGTCGAACCCCTTATTTCTTCGCCGAGTCAACCCTTCGCCTCCACGCTAGGCACCCACGGCCGCGTTGGGAAACGCGTCGGGGCGCCGCTCCGCGGGCGTGGCCGAGGGCACACCGGCGGGCCTCGGCGGTGTGCACGGCCGGCGTTGCTGCCGGGTACGAACGGGCCGGTGCAGTCCACGTACGCCGCCCAGGAGCTCGTCATCAAGCGGCCCGCGCTCAGCCGGACCGTGCTCCGGCTCGGAGGAGCTGCTGCGCGTGAGACTGCGGGACCGCTCGTCGCGGCAGGTGGAGCTGACGGACGTGAGCCGGGGGTTTCTGGGCCACGTCCTGGGGAGGTGCTGGGGGAACTCGACCGCCGTGTCCGCGCGGCGCGGCGCCGTGAAGCCGGGAGTTCAACTGGCTGCCGCCCGCGGGCGCAGGAGACCGTGACGCGGTTCGAACGCGGAATGTGGACGTCGCGCTCGCGCGCAGGTCCGTGCGTTCACTGCGGCTGCAGGGCGTGCACTTCTTCGCGGAGGACAGGGCGGCCGTGTTCGCGGAGACGTCCCGCTCGCCGGTGCGCCGCGTATTCCGGTCGCGGCCGGCGTTCCTGCCGGGTACGAACGGGCCGGTGCCGCGGCGGTTCTCGGAAGCGGCGCTCGGGTGAGGAAATCGGCTCGATAATAAAGATTGACACCCGGGTGTGGGTTCGCGATTATGTAATGGAGCTGAACGCAAGAGCTCATCGAACCGGCACAGAAACTCAGAAGGAGTCGTCGTGGCGAGCATGGAGAAGCGAGGGTCGCAGCGCCGCTATCTCGGCGATCTGCGCGATGCGCTGCGCTCGTCGGATGCGCTGTCATCGATGCCGCGCCGGCCGCAAGAGCGGCTCAGTGGCTCGATGCTGCCTGAAGAGCAGCTGCTGAGCACCGGGGGCTCCCCACCGTGACGTGAGTGACGTCATGACCGGGAGCCGCCCATCGGGAAACCGATTCGGGCGGCTTTCTCTATTTCGGGCACCCGAAAAATGGTGCGAAATCTATTTGTTGGATGTGCTGCGCCCATTTCTTCGGCGCTTGGTCTTTGTCAACTACACAGCGGAGCAGAAACACGCTCGCCGGCCGCGGCGAGCACGGTGGGGCTGGGCACAGGTGAGCCCACCCGGCTGTAACCCGGACGCCCTTCGGCGGCTTTGACGGTTCGACTCCGTCCCCCACCACGCGAGGCCGATGCGACTGCTGGCTAGGTCACCGCCCCTTCAAGGCGGGGGACCGGGATCGATACCCGGATCGGCTGCCACACCCCTGTAGCTCAGCTGGACAGAGCGCCGGATTACGGATCCGGAGGTCCCAGGTTCGAGTCCTGGTAGGGGTACGCAGGTTTTCAGGCTCACGTGGCCCAGTGGCGAGGGCAGCTCCTTGTCGAGGAGACGATCGCGGGTTCGAGTCCCGTCGTGAGCGCGGGTCCGGCACCCGAGGGGGGTGCCCGGCCGACGAGTGCGAGGGAGACGGGAACCCATCCGCTTCGGGAGCGGAAGACACCGCGTTCGACTCGCGGGCACTCGACTGAGCCCGGTGTGAAGACGTCACCGGCACGGCGCGTTGGTCCAGCGGAACGGACACCGGCCCCTCAAGCCGAAGACGCGGGTTCGACTCCCGCACGCGCTACGCGGTTGTAGCCCAACTGGCAGAGGCACCTGGCTGAGGGCCAGGCCAGTCGGGGTTCGAATCCCCGCAACCGCACGCAGCTCCACCGAAGACGGGTCCCCGCGCGAGGGGACCCCGCGCCCTCGTAGCCCAACCGGCAGAGGCACCGGACCCAGGCTCCGGACAGTCCAGGTTCGACTCCTGGCGAGGGCACGCTTTCCCGGGTGGTGTATCCGGTGAACACGGCGGATTTTGGTTCCGCAGAGCCAGGTTCGAGTCCTGGCCCGGGAGCGCTGCGCGATGCCCGTTCGTCCAACCGGCAGGACTTCGGACCCTGGATCCGGCAACCGAGGTTCGAATCCTCGACGGGCAGCTTCACGCGGCAAGACGAGGAGGGCTGGCCGAGTGGCAAGGCACCGGATTGCTAATCCGTGGTCCGGGACTCGACGTCCCGGCGCGCGTTCGATCCGCGCGCCCTCCGCGCACGACGGCGGCACGAGAGTGCCGCCGGGCCAAGGAGGATTGGCCGAGTGGTAAGGCAGCCGTTTCGAAAACGGTGGTCGGGTGTGCTGAGCACCCGCGTGGGTTCGACTCCTGCATCCTCCGCACCTCGCCGGCGTGTACCCGGCGAAGCCCTCGTGGTCCAACGGACACGACTCCGGCGTCCGAAGCCGGGAACGCAGGTTCGACTCCTGCCGGGGGCACCGCGGCACACCGCGACGCGCGGGGCCCAGTGGCCGGCCGGGGCTCATATCCCCGGATCGCCTGGATCGACACCAGGACGCGCGACCCGACTCTGCTCCGCTGGTAGTTGCCGGGCACACCACCGTCGGGCGCATGCATGCCCTGCACACCTGCGGGTTCCTCGCGCGCCGGCCTCGCTACGATCCCGCGATCGCCACACCGAGGGGGGACTCGCCAATGCCGGAACTGCTGGGCGCGATCGACAGCGGCATCACGGTCGAGTACGGCCAGTTCGTGCTGCAGGAGATCTCGATGAACCGCAGCACGCTGTCCGTCGGGGAGCCGACGGGTGACTGGCTCGTCGTGGGCGGGGCCGGGGGACTGCTGCTGCACAGCGCCGGGAACGACCACAACCCGGCCGTGCGGGTGGAGCTGTGGGACACCGAGCCGCCGGCGGCGCACGGAGAGTGGGACCGGGTGGTCACGGTCGCGTGCGACCTGGGCGAGGGGGTGCGCCTGCAGTCCGTCACCGCGGCGATGTCGCCCGACGTTCTCACGCTCGCCCGGTCCGGCCCGCACCACGCCCGCGTGCACGGGGGCGGCCGCGCCGCGACGGCGGAGCTGGGCGAAGGGACGTTCGCCCGGGGGGCCGAGCGCTGGCTGATCCAGCTCTGGCCCGCGTGAGGGGCCCGGATATTCTCGCCGGACCATGACGAACCTCGACCGGATCCGCGCCGACCTCATCGCCGACCCCGACAACGCGTGGGCGAAGGAAGCCGGCTACGAGCCCCTCTACACCGCGGAGCCGTCGGCGAAGGTGGCGCTCATCGGCCAGGCGCCGGGGCGGAAGGCGCAGGAGAGCGGCGTCCCCTGGAACGACGCCAGCGGCGTGAAGCTGCGCGGCTGGCTCGGGGTGACCGACGGGGAGTTCTACGACCCCGCGCTGTTCGCGATCGTGCCGATGGACTTCTTCTACCCCGGCAAAGCGGCCTCCGGTGACGCGCCGCCGCGGCGCGGGATCGCGGAGAAGTGGCATCCGCGGATTTTCGCCGAGCTGCCCGAGATCCAGCTGACGGTGCTCGTCGGCAGCTACGCGCAGAAGCACTACCTGCACGCCGGGCGCTCGCGGAGCCTCACGGAGACCGTGCGGTCGTTCCGGGACTACCTGCCGTCGACGATCCCGCTGGTGCACCCGTCGCCGCTGAACGTGGGGTGGCACCTGCGGAACCCGTGGTTCGAGCAGGAGGTCGTGCCGGAGCTGCGGATGCTGGTGGCGGACGCGCTCAAGTCCTGAGTGGACGCATCAGAAGATGCTGAGCCCCGTGACGTTGCCGAACGTCTCGAGCGCCATCGCGGCGGACACGGAGTTGCCCTTCTCGTCGAGTCCCGGCCCCCACGCGGCGACCGCGCAGCGGTCCGGCACGATCGCGAGGATCCCGCCACCGACGCCGCTCTTGCACGGCAGCCCCACGCGGTAGGCGAACTCGCCGGCGGCGTCGTAGGTGCCGCACGTGAGCATGATCGCGTTGATGCGCCGGGCGTCCTGTTTGGACAGCAGGCGCGTGCCGTCGTGGCGGACGCCGTGGCGCGCCAGGACCAGCCCCGCGCGGGCGAGCTCGACGCACGAGGCCATGATCGAGCACTGGCGGAAGTAGTGGTCGAGCATCTCGTCGACGGGGTTGAGGACGTTGCCGAAATCGGCCATCAGGTAGGCCAGCGAACGGTTGCGGTTCCCGGTGCGCGTCTCGGACTCGGCCATCGCCGGGTCGTAGGTGAGGCCGGGGTTCCCGGTCTCCGCGGCCATGAACGCGCACAGCGCACCGCAGGCGTCGCCCGTGTCCGCGAGGAGCTGGTCGGTGACCAGCAGCGCGCCCGCGTTGATGAACGGGTTGCGCGGCACGCCGCGTTCGATCTCCAGCTGGATCAGCGAGTTGAACCGCGTCCCCGACGGCTCCCGGTTCACGCGCCGCCAGATCGACGCGTCGTCGTGCCCGAGCACGTGCGCCAGCGCGAAGGCCTTCGAGATGCTCTGGATCGAGAACGGCACCTCCGCGTCACCCACCTGGTGCAGCTCGCCGTCGACGGTCGCCACCGCGAACCCGAACTGCCCCGGGTCCACGCAGATCAGGTCGGGGATGTAGTCCGCCACCTTGCCCGCCCCGATGTGCGGCCGCGTGGCCGCCCACACCTCACCGACAGCGCGCTCGTAGTCCACCGGCCGCCCTTCCCGCACGTGATCCCAGCGGGCTCGATGATGTCACGCCTACTGCGGGTCGTCGCCGGCCCAGGTCCAGCGGGGAACCTCGCGCAGGGGATGGAGGTCGGCGTCGGTTTCGGCGTGCGAGTTCTGCAGGGCGACCTGAGAGCCGAACTCGACGTGTTCGCGCACGGCGTCCCGGAAGGGCGCGTCGGCGGGCATGCCCGCGGTGTCGAGGGCCGCGAGGTAGAGCTGCACGAACCGCTGCCGCTGGGCCTCGGTGATCTTCAGCCCCCGGTGGACGGCGATGAGGTGCGCGAACCCCAGCTCACGCGAGAAGCGCTCCGGACCGCCGAACGACTCGGCCGTGAACGCCGTCAGGTGCTCGACGTGCCTCGGCTGCCCCGCGCCGAACAACGGCTGCAGCAGCGGGTCCACCAGCACGCTGTCGTAGAACACCTGCTCCAGCCGATGGAGGGCCGCTTCGCCGCCGGCGTGCTCGAACAGTGAGGGCATGCACCCAGCCTAGGCCCGATATCGCCCACGACGGGCAATTTCGCCGCCGGCGTAGCCGGTGATGAACCACCCGGCCCCAGCCGCGGTGACCGACTGACCCTCACAAGCGTCACTACCGCCTCGGCGAGCGCGGGAGCCCCTGACTGATCACGGCCCGCAGTCGCCGTTCGACCGTGCGCGAAACCGGGATCTCCGCATGGCGGATTCCTCGGCCGCCCATTGCCGGGTACAGATGGTAGTCGACCTGTTACGTTCTGGCGCCTGGGGAGGGCGAGTTGAACGACTACTTGTCCCTGTTGCCATCGACATTGCAATGGGTGTCGAACCGGCTTGGGTCTGTGTCGGACGTGCCGTGGCCGCTGTGGATCGGTCTCTTGTTCCCGGTCTACGTCGCGGCGATTTCGGTGGTGATCTGGTTGTTGCGCGGTCGCTTCTGGTTGGTGCACTGCGCGTATCCCAAGACCAGCAAGGGCTGGGAGTGCCGGAACTGGGTGCCGGGCGAGTGGTCCCGGTGCAGGCATCACAACCGGCGGCGGAACTACCGGTTCGGACACTCGGTGAATCCCGGCATTCAACGATGGCAGACCTTCGGCAAAGGCGACGTGATCGTCGACCGGCCGGAACGCGGCGTCGGCTTGGTACGGCTCCGGCCGGCCGGTGCGACGTTGCTCTACCAGCGCGGGTATCCCCGCCCACCGTTGCTGGTGCTGCGGCAGCTGCCGGCCACGGCTGCGGCAGCGTGGCGTCGGATCCGCCAGGCTCGGATCAAACGCCCCGCAGGCAGCCAGCGGGTCGAGGTCAGGCCTGGTGATGTGCGCACAGATGTCGCGGCGGGGCTCGAGCGCGTGGTGGCCGCGACCCGATTCGCCATGGTCGCGTTCGTTGCGGCAATCGTGCTCACGGGCGTGGCGGTCCTGGTCAGCGGTGCGGCGCAGACGGTGCTGCAGTACCTGGCGACGCTGGGCTTCGTTCTGGCTTGGGCCGCGACGAGTTCTGGGATCTACAGCCGCAGCGAGACGTGGTTGCGGGGTGCCTGCCTGAAGGGCTTGAAGTGGTGGTTCTTCACCTTCGTCCCGGTCGCAGTGCTCAACCTGGTCTTCACCGTCGCGAACAGTGCGCCGGCCTGAGGCCGGCACGGTGCGCCGGCCGGCGGGTTACAGTCGATCATGAAGCCGCCCCGTCGGAGGTGTCGATGAGTGTTCCCTTGCCGGAGGAGTTCGGGTATCGGCGGGTCGACGTGGGGGGCGTGCGGATCAACTGCGCGGTCGCCGGGGAGGGGCCGCCGGTGTTGCTGCTGCACGGGTATCCGCAGACGCACCTGATCTGGCACCACGTCGCGCCGCGGCTGGCGGAGGGGTTCACCGTGGTGCTGACCGATTTGCGCGGGTACGGCGACAGCGACAAACCGGCCGGGGGCGACCACGAGTACACCAAACGGGCCATGGCGGACGACCAGTTGCAGGTCATGGCGAAGCTGGGTTTCGACCGTTTCGCCGTCGCCGGGCACGATCGGGGCGGGCGGGTGGCGCATCGGCTCGCGCTCGACGCGCCCGGGGCCGTGAAGGCGGTGGCGGTGCTGGACATCGTCCCCACGCGGTACGCGTTCCAGCACGCCGACAAGGACTTCGGCCTCGGGTACTACCACTGGTTCTTCCTCGCCGCGGGCAACGGCATCCCCGAGCGGCTGCTCGCCGGTGACCCCGGGTTCTGGGTCACCTCGCGCATGCACTCCCGCCACGACGGCGGCACGCCCTTCGACCCCGCCGCCGTCGCCGAGTACGTGCGCTGTTTCTCCACGCCGGAGGCGATCGCCGCTTCGTGCGCGGACTACCGCGCCGCCGCGGGCATCGACCTCGAGCACGACGACGCGGACGCGGCGGCGGGTCGGCTCGTGACCAGCCCGCTGCTCGCGCTGTGGGGGAGCAGCAGCTTCGTCGGCCAGACCTACGACGTGCCCGCGGTGTGGCGCGAGTACGCGACGGACCTGCACACGCTCGCCGTCGAGAGCGACCACTACCTGCCGGAGGAACAACCGGAGATTGTCGCCGGAGCGTTGCGGGACTTCTTCACGGAGACCTGAGCCCCGGCACCGGTCCTGGCCGACGTCAGCGGATCCGGTCAGGAAGTCGCGGGGATCTCCGGCTGCGACAGCCCGGCGTCGAGCGAGCGCAGAGCCCGGGCCGTGAGGCTGGGAGTCGTGGCGGCCAGTTCCCACACGGACAGCGCCGCGACCGAGGCGGCGAAGTCGTCGTCGGCGAGCATCGGCAAGTGGCGCGCGAGAACTTCACGGACGGCCGGGGCCAGTTCGCCGATCGGGGTCCGGACGGCGGAGCCGAACTCGGACGCCGGCGGGAGCTCCTCCAGCACGGCGAGGGCGTTGTCGCGCTGGGCGCGGACCAGGAGGTGCGCCCGGGTCACCGGTCCGTCGGCGGGCAGGCCGAGGCGTTCGAACTGGGACGCGGGCGCGTCGGCGGCCCGCATCAGGTCGGCCAGCCGGGTGGCCATGGTCAGCTCGAGGTCGTCGTCGACCAAGGGGTTGTGCTGGCCGGGGTCGGTTTCGAGGTCGAACAGCAGGGTGCCGAACGCGTGCGGGTCGCCCCAGGCGTAGCCGGGCAGGCGCAGCACCGGCGCGCCCTTGGTGAAGGGCAGGGGCGGGATCAGTTCGGCGTCGCGGAGTTCGGCGGGGGAGAAGCGGGTGTTCATGTGGGTGGGCATGAGGGTGTGCTCGAACAGCGGCTCGTTCGCGGGGGTGGCGGAGGCTCGCAGGTAGACGTACCGGCCGTCGGTGACGTTGACGTGGGCACCGAAGCTGCCGAACAAGCAGGCTTCCCGCGTGGTCGCGCCCGTCAGCGGGAGGCCTTGCATGTCGGGAGGCCTTGGTACGCCGAAGAAGTCGAGCAAAGTCGGTCCGAAGTCGACGGTCTGCACCAGCTCGGCCCGGCGCTCGCCGCGGGCGCAGGTGCGCGGGTCCCAGACGAACAGGGGCGTGTGGATGTTCTCGTCGTACCACGGTTGCACGTTCTTGCCCCACCAGCCGTGCTCACCGAGCAGCAGGCCGTGGTCGGTGCAGACGATGAGGAGGGTGTCGTCCCACAGCCCGTGGGATTCCATCGCGTCGAGGACCCGGCCGAGGGAACTGTCGCACATGGACAGCAGGGCGCGGTACTCGTCGCGGACCCGCACCGTGTCGCCGGGTTGTTCGGTGACGCGGCGGTAGCCGGGCCAGTCGTACTTCGGGCCTTCGTGCTGCAGCGAATACCGCGCGCGGTGGTCCTCGGTGGCGACGAACGGTTCGTGCGGGTCGAAGCACTCGATCTGGAGGAACCAGTCCTGCTCGCCCGCGTTGGTGCCGAGGAACTCCAGCCCGGCGTCGACGGTGAGCGTCTGCGGGTGCTGCCCGGGTTTGAGGAAGTGCTGCCGGTTCACCCAGTGCTGGCGGATCATCGCAGACGCCCGCCGCGCCCCGACCGCCGGTTCCGGAATGTCGGGATCGGCGACCTGGCCCTTCCAGCGGTCGCCTTCCTGGCCGCGGAAGAACTCGTAGGTGTCGAAGCGGTTGTGGTAGGTCGCGCCGCCGTCTTCCCAGTAGTGCTGGTGATCCGTCACGAGGTGGGTGTGCACGCCGTGGCGCGAGAGCAGTTCGGGCACGGAGTCGTCGAACGGTTCCAGCGGACCCCACGACCGGTGCAGGAAGTTGTAGCGGCCCGTGTGCAGCTCCCGGCGCGCCGGCATGCACGGCATGCTGCCCGCGTAGCAGTTGTCGAACGTCACGGCCGCGTCGGCCAGGCGCTCGAACTGCGGCGCGTGCACCCCGGTCGCCCCGTACGGCGGCAGGTACCTGCGGTTGAGCGTGTCGAACAGGACGACGATCGCGCGCATGCGCCGGGCTCCTCCTCGTCAGGCGGGTTCCACCCCGCCCAGCCTAGGGAACCCGGGGGACGCGCAGCGGCCGAACTTTGGCGAACGCGGCCCCCGCCTGATTGACTGTGGCTGCCCGGCTCGGCCGGGCACCAGGCACCCAAGACGATTCTGGAGGACGCATGCCCGTCTCGAAGGCGCACGCGAACTGGAACGGCGACCTTCCCACCGGATCCGGGCAGTTCACCGCCGGGGGAGGCAGCATCACCGGGAGCGTGACCTTCAAGTCGCGCTTCGAGGACGGCCCGGGGTCGAACCCGGAACAGCTCATCGCCGCGGCGCACGCGTCGTGCTTCTCGATGGCGCTGGCCAACACGCTGGCGACCGCGGGATTCCCGGCCGAGTCGATCGAAACGGACGCTTCGGTCACGCTGCGTCCGGTCGACGGCGCCCCGACGATCATCAAGATCGAGCTCGTGACGGAGGGCCGCGTGCCCGGCGTCAACGAGGAGCAGTTCAAGGAGTACGCGGCGCAGGCCAAGGCCGGCTGCCCGGTCAGCCGCGCGCTGGCGGGCGTCCCCGAGGTCACGCTGGACGCGTCGCTGGCCGGCTGAGCCACGCGGGCGCTCGCTCCCGCGCGGGGCGAGCGCCCGACCAGTCCGGGACCCCACGACCCGTCCCGTCGCGGCGGCCGAGGCGATCACCCCGTGACGCCGCACCGCGAACGAGCCAGATCCCGGCGGGCGGACCCGGAACGCCCCGGTGAGAATCGGGGCATGAGTGAACGCTCCGAGCCCGGTGGTCGCCGGGCCGCGACCACCGGCTGGGCCCACCGCCACCGGGACGTCTCCGGTGGCTGGCTCCGCCCGACCGTGTTCGGCGCGGTCGACGGCCTGGTCACCAACGCGGCCCTCATCGCGGGTGTCGGCGGCAGCGGCGTCGCGCCGCACACGATCGTGCTCACCGGGCTGGCCGGCCTGGTCGCCGGGGCGTTCTCGATGGGTGCCGGCGAGTACGTGTCGGTGACCAACCAGAACGAGCTCGTGCAGGCCGAGGTCGCGCTCGAAGCCGACATGCACGCCCGCTTCCCGCAGCAGGAGCACGACGAGCTGGTCAGCCGCTTCGTCTCCTACGGCGCCGACGACGACACCGCCCGCCGCATGGCCGAAGCCGTCGCGCGCGACCCCGACCAGGCGCTGCGGCTGCACACGCGCGAGGAGCTGGGTGTCGACCCGCAGGACCTGCCGTCCGCGCTGCTGGCGGGCAGCGCGTCGTTCGTCGCGTTCTCGATCGGTGCGCTGCTGCCGTTGCTGCCGTACCTGCTCGGCGCGAGCACGCTGGTCGTGTCGCTGATCCTGACGGCCCTCGCGCTGCTCGCCGGAGGGATGACGGTCGGCAGGCTGACCGGGCGGCCGTGGGTCCACTCCGGACTGCGGCAGCTCGTCCTCGGCGCGCTGGCCGTCGCCGTGACCTACGGAATCGGCCAGCTGATCGGCGCGCCGGTCAGCTGAGGACGCCCGTGGTCACCAGCCCAGCTCGCGGTCGTCCTCCTGGAAGGTGCCGGTGGGGCCGTCGGTGCCGATCGTGGCCATGCGGACCACCGCGCGGGCGCTGACCTCGACCGGGCGGCCCTCGCTGTTGGCCATGCCACCCAGCTCGGTGGCGGTGTAGCCCGGCTCGACCGCGTTGACCTTGATCTCCGGCACGGCCCGCGCGTACTGGACGGTGAGCATGGAGACGGCGGCCTTGCTCGCGCCGTACACGATCGCGGACACGTGCGACGCGGGGCGGGCGGGGTCGTGGTTGGCCGCGAAGGAGCCGAGCGCGCTGGAGATGTTGACGACGACCGGGTTCGCGGACCGCTTCAGCAGCGGCAGCGCGGCTTCGGTGACGCGGACGATCGAGACGGCGTTGGTGTCGAACACTTTCAGCGCGTCGGGGCCGTTGAGGGCGAGCAGGGCGATGCCGGCGTTGTTGACGAGGACGTCGAGCCCGCCGTCGGCGTCGATGCGGGCGAACGCGGCGGTGACGGAGGCGTCGTCGGTCACGTCGAGCCGCACGAATCGCGCGCCGATTTCCGCGGCGGCGGCGCGGCCGCGGGCTTCGTCGCGGGCGCCGAGGTAGACGGTGTGCCCGGCGGCGACGAGCTGGCGGGCGGTTTCCTTGCCGAGGCCGCGGTTGGCCCCGGTGATCAGTGTTGTGGTCATGCCTCGAGCGTGCGCTCCGGTCGCGGCAGCAGACAGCCGTCGCGTTTTCCTGGGACTGGCGGGGCCAGGACAACGGCGGCGGCCGGGGGCAGACTGACGGGGTGGAGTCGTGGGAGTTCGGGCGGATGGTGCGCCGCTGGCGAGACCGGGTGGCGCCCGAGACCGTCGGCGTGCCGGTCGGGACGCGACGGCGGGCGAGCGGGCTGCGGCGCGAGGAGCTCGCCGCACTGGCCGGGATCTCGGCCGACTACCTGACGCGCCTCGAACAGGGCCGGGCGACCGGGCCGTCCGCGCAGGTGGTGGAGGCGCTCGCCCGGGCGCTGCGGCTATCCGACCAGGAGCGGGACCTGCTCTTCCGCCTCGCGGGCCACGCGGCGCCCGGGCTCGACGTCGTCACTTCGCGGGTCACGCCGAGTGTCCAGCGCCTGCTCGACCGTCTGGCCCACACCCCGGTCGTCGTCTACGACGCCACCTGGACCCTCCTGCTCGCCAACGCGCCGTACGACGCGTTGATGGGCGAGACCTCGACGTGGCGCGGCATCGAACGCAACGCCGTGTGGCGCAACTTCGTCGGGCCGCGCAATCGCATCGTCCACAGTGCACAGGAGCAGGCCGACCACGAGGCCCGGCTGGTCGCGGACCTGAGGCTCACCGCCTCGCGGTACCCCGCGGACCACGCCCTACGGCGGCTCGTCGGCGAGCTCGCCGACCAGAGCCCGCGCTTCGCCGAGCTCTGGGACGCCGACGCCCCGATGTCGCCGCCGGACCCGGCGCGGCACAAGACCGTGGCGCACCCGGCGGCCGGGCCGATCACCCTCGACTGCGACACCCTCGTCGTGGCCGGCGACGACGTGCGGATCATGGTGTACACCGCCGAACCCGGTACCGAGGACGCGGAGCGCTTGGCGTTGGCGATCGTGCTGGGCACGCAGACGCTGGTCGAGTAGCGATCACGCGTTTTTCAGCAGGTCCAGGAAGGCGCCGTGGAGCTGGGCGGGCGCGGCGAGGAACGACGTGGCCTGCGGGTGCCAGGAGTTGCCGTCGGCGTCGGTGACGACCGCGCCGGCCTCGCGGGCGATCAGGCTCGCGCCGAGGAGGTTGCCGGCGTCGCGGCCGTACAGCCAGAAGCCGTCCATGCGCCCGGCGGCGACGTCCGCGATCTGCAGGGAGGTCGGGCCCAGGTTGCGGACGGCGCCGACGTGGGGGAGGACGGCCGCGAGCGAGCGGCCGGCCTGCTCGGCGGCGTCGGGCTGGGCCGCGATGAACGGCGGCTGGCTGGTGCCGACGAGCGTGACCGGGAGCTCGGCCGTGGCGGACGGGGTGAGGCGCTCGCCGTTGAGGAACGCGCCGAGGCCGGTCGCCGCGTGGTGGGTCTCGCCGCGGACTTCGCTGTGGATCACGGCGGCGACCGGGGCGGCGTCCTCGACGAGGGTGATGCTGACGCACCAGTGGGGCAGGCCGCGCAGGTACTGGACGGCGCCGTCGGCGAGGTCGACGACCCAGCGCTGCTCGCCGGGCGGGACGGCGGTGTCGATCTCGTCGGCCCAGGCCACGCCAGGCCGCAGTGCGGTGAGCCGGGCGCGGACTGCGCGTTCGGCCGAGTGTTCCAGCGCGTCGAAGGTCTGGCGGAACTCGGCGAAGGTGGTGGGGGCCGTGGGCCTGGGCCGGGCGGCGAGGAGGCGGCCGGCTTCGCGGGCCGCGGTGATCATGCCGTCGATGAGGGTGGTCGTCATGGGACAAGCGTGCTCCCGGGTGGGTGCCAGGTACGGATTTCGACGGCATTTTCGATCGGATTTGGTGCCATCATGAGCTGGTGGTGAGCGATGACGTCCTCGAAGACGACGATCTGCGGCTGATCGCGGCCCTGCAGTGCGACGGCCGCGTGACGATCGAACGCGCGGCGGCCGTGCTCGGCCTCACCCAGCGCACGGTCCGCCGGCGACTGCGCGTGTTGCTGGACGGCGTCGTGCGCGTGGTCGCCACCCGCCCGCGCGCCGCGTTCCCGGGCGCGACTCTGCTGCGGATCCGGGTGCTGCGCGGCAAGATCGACGTCGTCACCGCCGCCCTCGCAGCCCGCGACGACGTCCTCTACCTCGACCTCTCCCACGCCGGCGACGAGATCTCGGCCGCCGTCCTGTCCGACCCGAGCCGCCGCAACGCCCTCGTCTTCCGCCAGCTCCCCGCGACGACCGCCGTCACCGAGATCCACGCCGAAACCGTCATGCACGTTTTCTCCGACGCGAGCGACTGGCGCCTCGACGTGCTCACCGTCGCCGAACGAGCGGCACTCACCGTGGCGGCCACTCCGGACGCCGCCGGCCCCCTCGACGCCGTCGACTCCGCGATCCTCACCGCACTGGCCCGCGACGCCCGCCTGCCCGCGGCGACCGTCGCCGCCGAGGTGCGCCACCCCGAGTCCACCGTGCGCCGCCGCCTCGCCACCCTCCTCACCGACGGCCGCCTCCTCACCCAGACCTTCGTCGACCCGCACCGCCTCGGCCTCCGCATCGACGCGAACATCACCATGCAGGTCCCACCCGCGAACCTCGACCACGCCGGCCGCACCCTCGCCCACCACCCGGCCGTTCACGGCGCCCTCGCCACGACCGGCCGCGCCAACCTCCACGCCGCCGTCTGGCTGCGCGATCTGGACCACCTGTACCGCTTCGTCACCGAGGATCTGGCGCAACTGGGGGTGGAACGGGTGGAGACCTTCCTGGTGGGTGAGGCGGTGAAACGGCCGGGAAAATGAGGCCTAGCCGGTCTGCTTCGAGCGCGACGACAGCCGGGGCGCTTCGGTGATACCCGCGGTGCGCAGTTCCGAGGCGATGGTCTCCCGCAGGCGGAACTTCTGCACCTTCGTGCCCGACATCGGCCAGTCCGTGACGAAGCGGATGTAGCGGGGCACCTTGAACGTCGCGATGCGGCCGAGGCAGTGGTCGATCAGGGTGCGTTCTGTGGCGTGCGCGCCGGGGCGGAGCTGGACGAAGGCGGCGGCCACTTCGCCCAGGCGGGCGTCCGGGGCGGCGACGACCTGGACGACGCCGCAGGCGGGGTGGGCGGCGAGGCAGTCTTCGACCTCGGCGGCGGAGACGTTTTCGCCGCCGACTTTGAGCATGTCTTTGAGCCGGGAAACGAAGGAGAGGCGGCCGGCGGAGTCGGCGACGACCAGGTCGCCCGTGGAGAACCAGCCGGCGGGGTCGAGGCGTTCGGCGGTCAGCTCGGGGTCGCGGTGGTAGTGGGAGAACAGGGAGGTGCCGCGGAACTGGAGCTCGCCGCGGGTGCCGGCGGGGACCGGTGCGCGGGTCGACGGGTCGACGACGCGGACTTCCATGTGCCGCAGCACTTTGCCGCTCGTGGTGGCGCGGACGTCGGCCGGGTCGTCGGGGGAGCCGACGCAGCAGAAGCCGAGGGATTCCGTCGAGCCGAGGGACGACATCTGCACGGCCGGGGCGATCCGGGCCTGCATGGCGCGCAGCCGTTCGGGCGCGCCGACGTTGAGGACCAGGCGCAGCGCGGACAGATCCGTACGGGCGAACTCGGGGTGGTCGAGCACGCGCAGCCAGATCGTCTCGAAGGCGGGAAACGCGACCGTGCACCGTTCTTCGGACAGCTGACGCAGCGCCGGACCCGGCTCGAACGGTCCGGTGTGGACCATCGCGCACCCGGCCGCCAGGGCCGCGAGGACGACGTCGTAGCCGCCGCAGTGGAACATCGGCAGGGCGGTCCAGAAGCGGTCCGCCGCGGTGAGACCGAGCCGTTCGGCGACGGCTTCCCCCTCGGCCACCAGCGAAGCGTTGTCGTGCACACAGCCATTCGGCCGCGCGGTCGTGCCGGAGGTGTAGAGGATCAACGCGGGATCCTCGGCGCGCACACCGGCCCGGGCCGCGGCCACCGTTCCGGCGTCGGCGGAATTCGCCGAGAACGCGGCACGCGACAGCCAGCCGGCGGGCACCGGGCCGTCGTCCACGGCGACGACCGCACGCAGCACCGGCGCCCCACGCAGGGAAAGCTGCCCGGAACACGCCGCGAGCCCGGGCAGGGCCGACGCGAGGACCGGCCCGAGCGCGGTGTCGGCGAACAGCAGCCGCAGGTCCGCGTGCTCCACCACGTACGCCAGCTCGGCGGCCTTCAGCCGCGGGTTCACCGGGACGGTGACCGCGCCCAGGTATGCGATCCCGAGCCAGGTCGTCACACTCGCGATGCCGCCCGGCACCAGCACGCCGACGTGGTCCCCGGGCCGGATTCCCCGCGCCCACAGCGATCCCGCCAACCGCCGGGCCTCGACGGCGATCTCGCCGTAAGTCAAGCGCCCGTCCGGGAACACGACTTCGCGCCCGGCGGCGCACGACTCGAGCAGATCCGGGATGGTGGACATGGCCCCTCCAGAGCGACTACTGGCCGACCCGCGGCGCTTCCGTGATGCCGGCGGCCGCCAGCTCGTCCGCGATCCTCTTGCGCAGCTCCGCTTTCTTGATCTTCGTCCCCGACATCGGCCACTCGGTCACCCAGCGGACGTAGCGCGGCACCCGGTAGGACGCGATCCGCCCGACGCAGTGCTCGATCAGCTCCCGCCCGGTCACCGACCAGCCCGGCTTGAGCTGGACGAACGCCGCCGGCACCTCGACGTACCGCGCGTCCGGAGCCGCCACCACGGCCACGATCGCCACGGCCGGGTGCGTGAGCAGGTGCCCCTCGACCTCGGCCGCCGCGACGTTCTCGCCGCCCACCTTGAGCATGTCCTTGAGCCGGGAGACGAACGTCAGCCGCCCGTCGGAATCCGCGACGACCACGTCGCCGGTGTGGAACCAGCCGGCCGGGTCGAACACGCGCGCGGTCAGCTCGGGGTCGCGGAAGTACCCGTCGAACGTGTTGGGGCCACGGAAAAGCAGCTCACCCGGCACGCCGGCAGGCACGTCGAAACCCGAGGGATCGACGACCCGGCACCGCATCCCCGGCATCGGGTGCCCGCCGGTTTCCACGCGTTTGTCCGGCGGGTCGTCGAGCCGGTTGAGCGTGAGGAACGCCGCGGACTCGGTCATCGCCACGCAGGACACGTGCACCGCGTCCGGGAGCCGCGCCGCCATCGCGCGGAGCCGTTCGGGCACGCCGACCACCATCACGACCCGGATCCGCGACAGGTCGTGCGCGGCGAAGTCCGGCCGGTCGAGCACCGGCAGCCAGATCGTCTCGAACGCCGCCAGCGCGACGGTGACGCGCTCGCGGACCAGGAGCTCCAACGTCGTGGCGGGGTCGAAGAACCGCGGGTGCACGAACGTGGCGCCCGCCGTGAGGCAGGTGAGGACGAAGGTGATCCCGCCGCCGTGGAACAGTGGGATCGCCGTCCACACCCGGTCTTGCGCGGTCAGCGGCATCCGCTCGCCGGCGATGCCGTCGGCCAGCCGAGTGAGTGCTTCGTGGCTGAGCATCGCGCCTTTGGGCGCGGCCGTCGTCCCCGACGTGTAGACCAGCAACGCGGTGTCGCGGACCCGCACGCTCGCCGCCGCCGCGTCGGCTTCGGCCGCAGTGCACGGGGTCGCGAAGAACTCCGCGGACGACATCAGCCCGCCACCGCCGGGACCACTCAGGTGCACGACGTGCTCCAGCTCGGCCGCAGCTCCTTCGGCAAGCCCCGGAAACGTCCGGTGCAGCAGCTCGGCGAAGTCGGGCTCGCCGGCCTGCGGGGGAGCGGTCACGAGCACCCGCATTCCGGAGTGCGTGACGATGCCTTCGAGCTCCACGGACTTGAACCGCGCGTTGACCGGCACCGCGATCGCGCCGGCTTCGGTCGCGGCCACCAGCATCGCGACGAGGTCGACCGACGCGGGCAGCAGGATCCCGACCCGGTCGCCGGGCTGGACTCCCAGCCCCAGCAGTGCCCGGGTGAACTCCCGGACGCGGTCGGCGAGGGCGCCGTAGGTGGCCCGTTCACCAGGGAAGACGAGGGCTTCTCGGTCGGGATGCGCCAGCGCGCCACGGCGCACCAGATCGCCCAGCGTGGTGGCAGCCACGGGCCGGACGGATCCGGCGGCTCTGCTCGTCATCGGCGACTCCCCGCTCTATCTACCGACCGTTTGACAAACTAGCGCGCTTACTCGATGGTGGACAAGCCGGAAAACCCAGCCGCGACAGTGCGTTCAACGCGACTGCGGCGAAGAAAGGTGATGCCGTGTCGAGCTACGACGTGGTGGTGATCGGGGCGGGCGCGGCCGGCCTGTGCGCGGGGGCGCTGCTCGCGCGCGAGGGCAAACGGGTCGTCGTGCTCGACCGCAGCCCGTACCTGGGCGGACGAGCCATGGCCGTGCCGGACGAGGGGTTCACCGTCAACCTCGGCGGGCACCTGATCGAAGACGGCGGATCCGGCCTCACCAAGGTGTTCGAGCACGTCGGCAAGGAGCTGATCCACGGCGAGGTCAGCAAGGAGATGCCGATCTGGGAGAACGGGTCGGGCTGGGGCTCGATCCGCGACCGCTACACCGACCGCGCGGAGCTCAAGAAGGTCGTCAAGGCGCTCGCCGACACCCCGTACTCCGAACTCGACGACTGGGACGACCGGCCGCTGCGCGAGTGGATCCACCAGCACACCTCCGACCAGGGCGTGGTGGACCTGTTCGAGTACATCTCCGTGCTGGAGTGCATGACCGACAACTGGTACGACCACTCCGCCAGCGACAACCTCTACGTGCGCAAGATGCACTACGAGGAGCGCAACACCGCCGCCTACTCGTGCTGGCCCGGCCAGGGCTGGGACGGGCTGTGGCGCGACCTCGCCGACGCGATCACCGGGCACGGCGGCGAGCTGCGGCTGGGGACCTCGGTCGAGCGCGTGATCGTCGAAAACGGTGCGGTGCAAGGCGTCGCGGTCGCACGCGAGCCGAAGGTGCTGCCCAACGAGTTCTTCGAGGAGGAGATCCTCGAGGCCCCCGCGGTGATCTCCACGCTGCCGGTGTGGCACGTGCTGAACGTGGTGCCGCGCAGCGTGCTCCCGGAGTGGTACGCCTCGCAGATCGAGTTCCTGGCGCAGGACAAGTTCCGCATCGCCTGGCTCGGCCTCTACCTCGCCACGGAGGAGCCGGTCACGCGGTTCGACCCGCGTGAGCTCTCGACGTGGACCGCGACCCCGTCGACGGACTGCTCCGGGTTCATGTTCGACCAGTCGGCGATGGACCCGTCGTGCTCGCCCGAAGGCACGCACCTGCACGTGCTGGGCGCGATCATCCCCGGCGCGAAGGGCCGCGACCGCGAATGGTGCCGCGCCACGATGCAGGCCTTCGAACGCGACGTCGAGACGATGTGGCCCGGCCTGGTGAACCCGGTCTGGCGGCGCCGGCACCTGGTGTTCGAGCCGAGCTTCGGCGTGATCCAGATGCCCGGCCTGGTCGGGAAGTACCGGCCGCACTGGCGCGCACCCAACGTCGAGGGGCTGTGGTTCGCCAGCGAGACCTTCCGCAGCCGTGGCGTCGGCACCGACCGTGCGGCCCGCGCCGCCCTCACGTGCGTCGAGGACTACCTCGGGGCGCGGATCCCGACGTTCGGCGATGGATGGAGGTACTGAGTGGAGCGTCTGCAGCTCGGTGTGCCCGGTCAGATCATGCCGCCCGCGGACGCCGCGGTGAAGTTCGCGCGCCGCAGCGAGGCCGAGGGCTTCGACGCCGTGTGGTGGCCCGACCACCTCATGGGCTGGCACGCCGACACCATGTGGACCGAGGATCTGACGCCGCTGGCCGCGGTGCAGCCCAACCCGCACGCGTACTTCGACCCGCTGATCATGATGGGGGTGGTCGGGGCGCAGACCGAGCGGATCAAGGTCGGGGTCGTCGTCACCGACCTGATCCGGCGCAACCCGGCGATGGCCGCGGCCAGTGCGCTGACGCTGGACCACGTCACGAAGGGCCGCGCGATCATCGGGCTCGGCTCGGGGGAACGGCTCAACATCTCGCCGTACGGGATGTCGTTCGACAAGCCCGTCGCGAAGCTGGGCGAAGGCATCGACGTGATGCGGCTGCTGTGGGAGGCCGACGGACCCGTCGACTACGCCGGGAAGTTCCACACCCTGGAGAACGCCGTCCTCGGATTGCAGCCCTACCAAGGAAAAGCGCCCGAGATCTGGACGGCCGCGCACGGCCCGCGGATGCTGGAGCTGACCGGGGCCAAGGCCGACGGGTGGCTGCCCACCAAGATGTCACCCGCGGAGTACGCCAAGTCGCTCACCACGATCCGCCAGTCGGCGCAGGACGCGCGCCGTGATCCCGGGGCGATCACGCCCGGCATGCTCGGGTACCTGCTCATGGGGCCCGACGAGGAGACCGTGCAACGGCTCACCGAAGCGCCGCTCGTGCGCGCGCTGTGTGTTTTGCTGCCCGCACAGGTCTTCCGCGACCTCGGTGTCGAACCGCCGCTCGACGCCCGCCCGGGCGGATCCGGGTTCCACGACTTCATCCCCACGGCCGTGTCGCGGGCCGAGTCGCTGCGGATCATCGACGCGATCCCGCCGAAGGTCGTGCGGCACTATGCGTTCTGCGGCACCCCGGCCCAGGTGGCCGAGCAGCTGGCGGAGTACCGCGAGGCCGGGCTGCGCCACCTCGTCATGTGGAACATCACCGCGTTCGGCGACCCGTCGCTGGCGAGGTGGTCGTTCCAGGCGATGACGGAGCTGAAGAAGCTGGTCGGGTCGTGAGCCGGGCGGCGGTGGAGGCGTACTTCTCCGCGATCAACGCCGAACGGTTCGCCGAGCTGGCCGGGGTTTTCGCCGGCGACGTGGAGATCCACACCGTCGGCGCGGCCCCGGTCGTCGGCCGGGACGCGGCGATCGCGCACTTCACGAAGCTCCTCGCGGGCTATGCCGAGCACGACGACCGCGTGACGCGGTGGATCGAAGCCGGCGACGCCGTCGCGACGGAGATCGACTTCACGGGCCGCCTGCGCGACGGCCGGCCGATCGTCTTCACTGCACTCGACGTGTTCGACCTACGCGCGGGACGGATCGCGAAAGTTGCCACCTGGTACGACACCCGCGACGTGCGCCGCCAGGTGCTGGCGTCATAGGGCGCGGCCTTTCGCGGTCTGCACCATGTCCATCCGCTCGATGCCCGCCCCGAACGGCGCGGCCTGCGCGGCGAGACTCGCCAGCGCCTGCTCGTAGGCGGCCACCAAGGCGTCTTCGGCCGGGTAGTCGAAGGGGTCCGTGGTGCCCGACGCCCGCAGGAGCGGTTCGTTCGCCAGCATCCACTCGACGGTCTCGGCGATCCCGTCGGGCACCGAGACCACGTCGCGGTAGCCGAGGTCCTCGCGCAGCCGGGTCGTGTCCACAATGGACGTCGGCGATTCCTGGCCGCCGAACGTCGAGACCGCGAGGCCGGGGTTGGGCAGTTCTCGGGGCAGTGACCGGATTTCCAGGTCGCGGCCCGCGGCGCGGGCGACGAGCTGCGCCCACTGCCGCACGGTGAGCAGGTCGTCGTCGGCGACGTTGTACGCCTTGCCCGCCGCGATCGCCGGCCGGTCGACGGCCAGCAGTACGGCCTCGGCCGCGTTGCGCGCGGCGGCGCGGGAGTGGATGCCGTGCCCGCCGTCGGCGAGGACCAGCCACTGCCGTCCGTCGAGCACGCGGCGCACCACGTTCCACTCCCACGCATACGGGTTGCGCGGCCCGTAGACGGTCGGGTAACGCAGATAGGTCGCGGCGAAGGAACCCTTGGTGCCCAACGAGAAAACGTGGTCTTCGGTGCGCCGGATCGGGCCGGTGCTGTAGCCGGCGAAGCGCGGCTCGTCCGGCGCGACGAGCGGGTGCGAGTCCTCGCGCACGGGCAGCTGCACGCCGTACGGGAAACGCGAACCCGGGTTGACGTAACCCTGGTAGACCGGCACCCCGCCGACCACGACCAGGTGCGCGCAGCGGTTCGCGACCGCGTCGGCGATGAGCCGGACCCGGCCGTAGGTCGCGACGACCACGTCCCACCCGCCCTCGCCCACGGCACGCGCGATGTCGTCCGCCTCGAACGGGCTGCCGTGGACGTGCGGCACGTCCGGCAGTTCCGCGACCTCGTGGCGGCCGGTGTGGAACACCGTCACGTCGTGTCCGCGGGCGAGCAGCCCGGCCACGATCGGGGGACCGGTCGGGCCGGTGCCGCCGACGACGAGCGCGCGGCTCATCAGGCCAGGGCCGTTCGGGGGAAGCCTTCCGGCCTGCCGTCGTCGTGCACTGCAGCCTCCCTGGGCGAGTCCTGTCCGCAGCATGGCAAGCCCGATCTTCACTGTCAAACGGTTGGTTGACAGACCCTTGTTGGGGCTCCGGTGTGGTGCTAATCTCACCGCTACCAAACGGCCGTTAGTCAGTGACGATGACGTCATGGAGGACGCCGATGTCCGCAGCCGCCACCGCTGGTGCAGCTCGATCATGGCCTTCCTGCCGAACCTCTCGGGCGCCGAGCAGGTGACGGCCGAGCGCGGCGTGTTCACCCCCGCCCCCACTTCGCTGCCCCTGACCTTCACGCCGCCTGAGGAGGCACCCGCATGACCGCACGCGCCGAGATCGAAAACGTCCTGGGCAAGGCTTCTTGGGGCTACGACGAGAACGACGTCGACCTGATCGCCGATCAGTTCACGGAGACGGCCACGATGACCATGCAGATCGGCCGCGAAGGCGACCCGATCGGGCCGTTCGAGGGCCGCGAGGCGATCCGCAAGCTGCACGCCGACTCGCTGGCCGCGCAGACCGACCAGCGTCGGCACAACCTGTCGAACCTGGTGCTCACCAAGGAAACCCCGGACAGCGCGGCGACGACCGCGAACCTCACCCTGCTCTCGATCGAGAACGGCGCGGTGCGCGTGCTCTCCAGCGGCTGGTACCGCGACGAGCTGGTGAAGCAGGGGGACCGCTGGCTGATCGCGACCCGGCACATCTACCTCGACCTGCCCTACTGATCCCCGCACCGGCACCTACCAGAGGACACCCATGGTCAACATCGGACGGATCCCGGAGAAGTGGGCGGCGCTCACGCCGGCCCGGGACGCGATCGTCGACGCCCCGAGCGGCCGGCGGATGGACTGGAGAACGCTCGACGAACGCGTCCGCAGGCTCGCCAACGGGCTGGCGGGCGAGGGCGGTCTGGGTCTGTCGCAAGGGGACCGGGTCGCGATCCTGGCGAAGAACTCGATCGAGTACCAGGAGCTGTACTACGCCGCCGGGCGCGCCGGGCTCGTCACGCAGCCCCTGAACTGGCGGCTCGGCGCGGGCGAGCTGACCCGGATCGTCGCCGACGCGGCGCCGAAGGCGGTGATCGCCTCCGACGAGTGGCTCGACACCGCGAAGCAGCTGCAGGCCGCGGTGGACGTGCCGAACTGGCTGCAGTACGGGGAATCGGGCGACGGCAGCTACGAGGACCTGCTGGCGCGCAGCAGCACCGACGAGCCGGTGCAGTCGTCGTCGGTCGGTGACGCCGACCCGTTTTTCATCCTTTACACCGGCGGCACCACCGGCGAGTCGAAAGGCGCGTTGCACAGCCACACGAGCGTGTCGTTCGGGATGCTCAACCAGACTGTCGCCGAGCGCATCGTCGCGACCGACGTCTACATGCTGACCGGGCAGATGTACCACATCCCGGTGGTGCTCTCGATGAACTACCACCGCCACGGCTGCCCGCTGGTGCTGATGAACTTCGAGGCGCGCACGGCGCTGGAGCTCATCCAGGAGGAGCGCGTCTCGGCGTTCCTCGGCATCACCACGATGCTCAACTGGATGATGGCCGTGCCGGGCTTCTCCTCCTACGACATCTCGGCGCTGCGCAACATCCAGTACGGCGGCGGGCCCATGCCCTCGTCGGTGGTGAAGGCGGCGCTGGACCAGTTCCCCTGCACGCTGATCCAGGGTTACGGGCAGACCGAGGGCACCACGATGTGCTTCCTGTCGCAGGAGGACCACCTCGACGCCGTGCGCGGCATCCACCCGGAGCGGCTGATGTCGTGCGGGCGCGAGGGTTTCGTCACGCAGGTCCGCGTCGTCGACCCGGACGGGCGTGAGGTGCCCAAGGACGGCCGGACCGCGGGCGAGATCATCGTGCGGTCCGAGGCCAACATGCTGGGGTACCTCAACCGGCCCGACCTCACCGAGAACACGATCCGCGACGGCTGGATGTGGACCGGCGACATCGCCACCTGGGACGCCGAGTCCTACGTGTTCATCGTCGACCGCGCCAAGGACATGATCATCTCCGGCGGCGAGAACATCTACTCGATCCAGGTCGAGGAGGCGGTGAACAAGCACCCGTCGGTGCTGGAGTGCGCGGTGATCGGCGTGCCCGACGACGAGTGGGGCGAAGCGGTGAAGGCGTTCGTGGTGCTCAAACCCGAGACGACGGCCACCGAGGCCGACATCATCGCCACGGCGAAGCAGCACCTCGCGTCCTACCAGAAGCCCCGGTCCGTCGAGTTCGTCGACGCCCTGCCCAAGGCGCCCACGGGGAAGATCCTCAAGCGCGACCTGCGCCGCGCGTACTGGGCGGACCGCGGCCGGTCGGTGTGACGGCGGGACTGCACCACCTCGGCGTGCGCGTGGCGGAGCTGGAGCGGGCGGTGGCCTTCTACCGCGAGCTCGGCGCCGAACCGCTCGCAGGTGAGTTCACGCTCGACCCCGGTGCGGCCGCGCTGGCGATGAACACCGACCGCGAGGTGCGCGTCGCCCTGCTCGGGTTCCCGGACGGCAGCGGGATCGAGCTGTTCGAGTTCGGTGAGCCGGCGCCGCAGTGGTGTGCGGCACCGGAGCCGGCGGCCCGGCTGCCGCACCTCGGCATCCGGGTCGACGACGTCGACGCCGCCCTGGCCCGGGCCGAGGCGGCCGGCGGCGAGCGGCTGTGGAACCGGCCGAAGCAGTGGGGTCCGGTGCGGGTGGTCTACCTGCGCGATCCGGACGGGACCGTGCTCGAACTGCTCGACGCGCCGCTTCGGTCGGTCGCCGACGTCGTCGCCCCGTGAACACCCGGCTGGAGGAGGGTTCTTGTCCTACGACGTGATCGTGCTCGGTGCCGGCGTGTCCGGCCTGGTCACGGCGTCACTGCTGGCCGAGCAGGGCCAACGCGTGCTGCTGCTGGAAAAGCACGCGTACCTCGGCGGGCGGGCGCGCGAGTACCGGTACCGGGGACACCAGCTCGGCCTGGGCAGCCACCTCGTCGAGGATCCCGGCGACTCGCTCACGAGGGTGTGCGCGCTGATGGGGCTCGACCTCGTGCACTCCGAACGCAGCGACTCCATGCCGTTCTGGACCAACGGCCGGGGCTGGGCGCCGATCCAGGAGCAGTACGCGGGCAGCGCGAAGCAGGGCCTCAAGCGGTGCATCCAGGCGCTGAACGAGACGTCGTACGAGGAGCTGGAGAACTGGAACCACGCATCGCTGCGGGAGTGGATGGCGCAGTACACCTCGGATGAGGGCGTGTACACCGTGTGGGAAGCCATCTCCGTGCTGGAGCAGATCACCTTGCGGCCGTGGGAGCACTCGGCGTCGGAGAACCTCTACACGCGCAAGCTGCACTACTCGACGCGGCGCACGGCCGGCTACTCGTTCTGGCCCCTGGGCGGCTGGGATGCGTTGTGGCACAACATGGTCTCGGCGTTCGAGGCCCACGGCGGTGAGCTGCGGCTGTCCGCGCCGGTCCGCCGGGTCGACGTGCGCGACGGCGCCGTGCGCGGCGTGACGCTGCGCGACGGCGAGGAGATCGAGGCGCCGCAGGTGGTCGTGTCGGCGCCCGTGTGGGATCTGCTGCGGCTGTTCGACGACGACGTGCTGCCGTGGGACCTCGCGGCGCGCATCCGGATGCTCGCGGCCAACCGGAACCGCGCTTGCTGGATCGGCTACTGGATCGCCGCGAAGGAGCCGGTGATCGCGATGACCGAGCGCGAGATGGCCTCGTTCCTGTCCACACCCCGGTGCGGCCTGCCCGGCTTCACCCTCAACTTCACCGGCTACGACGGCGGGGTCTCGCCCGCCGGGGAGTACCTGACGTGCGTCGGGGCCTCGTTCGACGCGACCACCCACTACGGCGACCGGGCCTGGCTCGACCGGAAGTTTGCCGAGCTGTGGGAGGACATCGAGGAGATGCTGCCCGCGGCGCGCGGTGCACTGTGGACGAAGCCGCACGTCGTCACCAGCTACGGCGTGATCACCAAACCGGGCCTCGTCGGTCCGGTCCGGCCCGACACCGAGGTCCGCGGCGTCGAAGGCCTGTGGCTGACCGGCGACACGACGCGCGCCCGCGGCATCGGGATCGACAAGGCCGCGCGCTCGGGCATCACGGCGGCCGAAGCGGTGCTCGGGCGGCGGCTCGACGCGTTCGCCGGGACCATGCGCTATTGACCGGAAATCTGGGGACGGCAACGACTTGCAGGAGACAACCATGGCGGGAAAGGCGTTTGCATGAGGATCGAAGGGTCCGTCGGCCTGGTCACCGGCGGTGCGTCGGGTCTCGGTGCCGGCACCGCGCGGCGGCTGGTCGCCGGGGGCGGCCGGGTGGGCATCCTCGACCTGGCGAGCTCGGCCGGCGCGGAGCTCGCGGGCGAGCTGGGCGAAGCCGCGCTGTTCGTGCCCACCGACGTGTCAGACGAATCGGCGGTGGAGAAGGCGGTCGGCGCGGTCGCGGAGCGGTTCGGGCGCCTCGACGTGTGCGTGAACGCGGCGGGGATCAGCCCGGCCGCGCGGGTGCTGTCGCGCAAGGGCGAGCTGCACCCGCTCGACCTCTTCCGGCGCACGCTGGAGATCAACCTGGTGGGCGCGTTCGACGTGCTGCGTCACGCCGTCGCCGTGATGGCGCGCAATGAGCCGGGGCCCGACGGCGAACGCGGGCTGATCGTCAACGTCTCGTCCGCCGCCGCGCTGGAAGGGCAGGCCGGGCAGGCGGCATATTCGGCGTCGAAGGGCGGGCTTGTCGCGCTGACGCTGCCCCTCGCGCGGGACCTCGCGATCTGGGGGATCCGCGTGATGACGGTGTGCCCGGGGATCATGGACACGGGCATGCTGGCCGGCGCCGACGAGAAGCGCCGCGCCGCGCTGGTGGACCTGCACGTGTTCCCGAAACGCCTGGGCCGCCCCGAAGACTTCGCCCGGCTCGTGACGAGCTTCATGGAAAACGAGCTGCTCAACGGCGAGGTCGTCCGGCTCGACGCCGCGACCCGCCTCTGACCGCCCGATCGACGACGAGGAGTTTCCGATGTCCCGCAACGCCACGCCGCTGGCGGGCCGCATCGCGCTGGTGACCGGCGGCTCGCGCGGTGTGGGCCGCGCGATCGCGACGCGGCTGGCGGTCGACGGTGCCGCCGTCGCGGTCAACTACCGGCGTGACGCCGTCGCGGCCGAGGAGGTCGTGGCGGGGATCGCGGCCGAGGGCGGGACCGCGGTCGCCTACCGCGCTTCGGTGGACGACGAGGCCGCCGTCGGCGCCATGGTGCAGCGGGTCCGCGCCGACCTCGGCCCGGTCGACCTGCTCGTGAGCAACGCCGGGACGGCGAGCCGCGGCACGCCGATCGCGGACACCGAGGAGCAGGAGTACCTGCGGCTGCTGCGGGTGCACACGCTGGGACCGCTCGCGTTGATCCGGGCCCTGCTGCCGGGGCTTCGCGCCGCGGCCCGGGGTGACGTGATCGTGGTGTCGAGCGCGATCGTCGAGACCACGCCGGCGGGTGGTGCCGCGTACACGATGGCGAAGGCCGCGATGGAGACCGCCGCGCGGACCCTGGCGCACGAGGAGCGGCCGCACGGCGTGCGCGTCAACATCGTCGCGCCCGGCCTGGTCGCGACCGACATGGGCGAGCGGCTCGTCGCGGCCTCCGGCGCGCCGGCGATCGCCGACCTCGACGCGCGCTACCCCTTCGGCCGTGTGGCGCGGCCCGAGGACGTGGCCGGCGTGGTGGCGTTCCTCGCCTCCGCCGACGCCGATTACCTGACGGCGCAACGCATCCTCGTCGACGGCGGCGGCCCGGACGTCCCGATCGTCGCCGCGCCGCAGCGGTGACCGCCGGGCTCAGCCGAGCGTGATCAGCGGTGCCCCGGCGGCGACGGACGTGCCGGCGGAGACGAGGACGGTCCCGACGACACCACCGACGTCGGTGCGCACCTGCATCTCCATCTTCATCGCCTCCAGCACCGCGACGACGTCACCCGCGGCGATCTCCTGCCCGGGCTCGACCCGGACCTCGACCACGGTGGCGTCCATCGGCGCGGTCGGCGGTCCGCCGGCGGTCGCGCCCGCGGCGCCGCCGGATCCGCTGTCGCGCGCCGGGCGTTCCGACAGCGCGGCAACCACTCCCGGCCGCGCGGCGCGCCCGTAGACCGCGATCTCGACCGGACCGCGGTCCGTGGCGATCCGGACCAGCCGGGCGGGCACGGCGTTCGTCGCGGCGGCAGGCGGAGCGGGGGGAGCGGCGGGAGCGGGGGGAGCCGCGGCCGGCACCCACTCGCGTTCGACGGATCCCGTGTCGTGCCTGCCTTCCGTGAACGACGCCGATTCGAGGATCGTGCGCAGGTACGGCGCGGTCGTCGGCGGACCCGCGACCCGCAGCTCGCCCAGCGCGCCCACGAGCCGCCGCCGTGCGGTGTCGCGATCGGTGCCGTGGGCGAGGACCTTGCCGAAGAGCGAGTCGTACATCGCCGGCACCGCGTCGCCGGCCTCGACGCCGAAGTCGTTGCGGATTCCTGGCCCCAGCGGCAACGCCAGACCGGTCACGGTGCCCGGCGCCGGCCGGAAGCCCGCCGACGGGTCCTCCGCCGCGATGCGGGCCTGGATCGCGTGCCCGCGCACCACTACGTCGTCCTGCGTGAAGGGCAGCGGCTCACCGAGCGCGACCCGCAGCTGCGCCGTGACGAGGTCCAGGCCGGTCACCAGCTCGGTCACGCCGTGCTCGACCTGCAGCCGGGTGTTCATCTCCAGGAAGAAGAACTCGCCGGTCTCCGGCAGCACGAGGAACTCGACCGTGCCCGCGCCGACGTAACCGACCTCGCTCGCCAGCGCCACGGCCGCCTCCCGCAGCGCGGTCCGCACGCGGTCCGGCAGGCCGAACGCCGGTGCCTCCTCGATCAGCTTCTGGTGCCGGCGCTGCACCGAGCAGTCCCGGTCGGCGAGGTGGACGACCGTGCCGTGCGCGTCGCCGAACACCTGCACCTCGACGTGGCGCACCGGCTGCAGGTAGCGCTCCAGGTGCACCTCCGGCCGGCCGAAGGCGGCGCCCGCCTCCCGCGCGGCCGCGGCCATCGCGTCGGCGAGCCCGTCGGCCGACGTCACGACGCGCATGCCCCGCCCGCCGCCGCCGAACGAAGCCTTGACCACCAAGGGAAACCCGGTCCGGTCCGCCTCGGCCGCCGCCTGTTCGACGGTGAGATCCGCGGTGCCCGGCGGCACCGGCACACCGCACTTCTCCGCCACCGCGCGCGCCGCGACCTTGTCGCCCATCCGCGCGATGACCGCCGCGGACGGCCCGACGAACGTCAGCCCCGCCGCGGTGACCGCCTCGGCGAACGCGGCGTCTTCGCTCAGCAGGCCGTAACCCGGGTGCACGAGGCGCGCGCCGGCCGCCTTCGCCGCGCCGAGCACGGCGTCGATGTCCAGGTAGGACGCTCGCGCGGGTGGCGGCCCGATCCGGTGGGCTTCATCGGCGAGCCGGACGTGCAGCGCGCCGGCGTCCGCGTCGCTGTGGACGGCGGCGGCTCGCAGGCCGAGCTCGTGGCACGCGCGGATGACGCGCACGGCGATCTCACCGCGGTTCGCCACCAGGACGGTCGCCTCTGGCATGTCGGTTTCCCTCACGTCCGTGGTGTCGCTGCACACCCGTCTTGGGGGTTCCGTCGCGGACGACGAGCACCCCGTGGAGAACTGTCTACCAACCAGTCGTCTGATAGTCTAGGGTCGGCTCCGGGGACGGACCACCCGATCCCGGCCAGGGGAGGTCCCGTGACGACGAGGAGCACCGTGCGCGACGACTCGGGTGACGACACCGCCGAACCGGCCGAGGTCACGATGGCCGACCGGCTCGCCGTCCTCCGCGAGAAGCAGGCGGCGGCCCACGCCAGCGGCGGGCCGGAAGGCCTGCGCCGGCACCGGGAATCCGGCCGGCTGCCCGTGCGGGAGCGGATCGAGCTGCTCGTCGACTCCTGCTCGTGGTTCGAGATCGGCGCGCTCGCGCTGCCGGAGCTGCGCCGGGAGAAGCCGATTCCCGGCGACGCCGTGGTGACCGGCTTCGGCCTGCTCGACGGCCGGCGCATCGGCGTGATCGGCATCGACTCCTCCGTGGTGGCCGGCACGACTGCGCCCATCAGCATGCGCAAGCAGGGCCGGCTCATCGAGCACGCGCAACGCCACGGATTCCCCCTCGTTCTCCTGTGCGACGCCGACGGCGGCCGGATGCCGGACGTCTCCGGCTGGCGGTTTTCCGGTCTTCCCCTGGACTTCACCACGTTCCTCAAGCCCCCGCCCGGTCAGCCGGTGGTGCCGAGAGCCGCGGCCGTGCTCGGCCCGAGCTACGGCGACTCCGCCCTGCACGCCTCGACCGCCCACTTCGTGGTGATGGTGCGCAGCGGGTCGATCGCGCTCTCGGGTCCGTCGGTCGTGGAGCTGGCGATCGGTGAGAAGGTCACCGACACCGAGCTGGGCGGCCCGGCCGCCGCGACGGAAGCGGGCAACGCGCACCTCGTCGTGGAGACCGAGGCCGACGCGATGGACGCCATCGCCGCGTTTCTCTCCTACCTGCCGCAGAATTCCACGCTGAAGCCGCCGCTCGCCCCGCCGCGGCCGCCGGCCCGCGACCCGCGTGAGCTCGAGTCGATCGTGCCCCTCGGCCCGCGCTCGGGTTACGACATGCGCGACGTGTTCGCGTGCATCGCCGACGAGGCGAGTGTGCTGCCGTGGGCCGACGGCTGGGGGCCGAGCCTGCTGTGCGCCCTGGCCCGGATCGAAGGGCGGCCGGTCGGGCTCATCGGCAACCAGCCGATCGTGCGGGCCGGGGCATTGGAGCCGCCGACGCTGGCGAAGGAGCGGACGTTCGTGAAGCTGTGCGACACGTTCGGCCTGCCGCTGGTGTTCCTGCACGACGTGCCCGGCCTGATGATCGGCACCCAGGCCGAGCGCGGTGGCATCCTCCACGGCTACGAAGGGCTCGTGTCCGCCATCGCCGAGGCCACCGTGCCGAAGGTCGGCGTGGTGCTGCGCAAGGCCTACGGCGGCGGGCACTTCGCGATGGGCGGGCGCCCGACCAAACCGGATTTCCTCTACGCGTGGCCCAGTGCGGAGCTGGGGTTCATGGCGCCCGAGACCGGCATCCGCACCATCCACCGGCGCCGGCTGGAACGCGTGCTGGCCGAAGAAGGGCCCGAAGCGCACGCGGCGCTCGTCGCCGAGCTGACCGAGGAGTGGATCAGCGAGGCCGAGCCGTGGGAGGCCGCCGCGCACCTGTCTCTGGACGACGTCATCGAGCCCGCCCGCACGCGGGAGGTCATCGCGACGAGTATTGAGATCGCTTCGGGAGGACTTGCGTGAGCACCTGGAATCCCGCCGCGGCCCGCACCCTGCGCGTCGAGGTCGACGACACCGGCGACGGCCCGGGTGCGGTCGCGGTGCTCACCCTGGACACCCCGGGCAAGCTCAACGCGATGGGCCGCGAATTCTGGCCGGAGCTGCGGGAAGCGCTGTCCCACTTGGCCGCCGACGGCCGCACCCGCGCCGTGATCATCACCGGCGCCGGCGACAAGGCGTTCTCGGCCGGCGGCGACATCGCGAGTTTCGCCGACCTGACCGACGTGGTGGCCAAACGGGAGTTCCAGCAGGACTGCATGCGCACCTTCGCCGCGGTGGAGGAGTCGCCGCTGCCGATCGTCGCGGCCGTCAACGGGTTCGCCCTCGGCGGCGGGTGCGAACTGGCCCTGGCGTGCGACGTGGTGGTGGCCGCCGACACGGCGACGTTCGGGATGCCGGAGTGCGGCGTCGGGCTGGTGCCGGGGTTCGGGGTGCTGCGCGCGCCGTCGGTCATCGGGCGGCACTGGACGAAGCTCATGATGTTCGGCGGCGAACGGGTCGACGCGGCCACGGCGTTGCGGATCGGCTTGGCGCAGAAGGTGGTTCCCGCCGCCGAGCTGATGAGCGCCGCGCGCGAGCTCGCCGGGCGGTTCGCGGCGATGGCCCCGCTCGCCGTGGCCAGCGGCAAGAACCTGGTCAACCGCGGTGTCGACCGCGGCGAGTTCGACCACTCGACCGCCGCGCTCACCACCCTGCACGCCACCGCCGACGCCGCGGAGGGCATCGCCGCCTTCCTCGGCAAGCGGCCGCCGAAGTTCGAGGGCCGCTGATGACCGCCCGCCCGGATCCCTTCGTGGCGCTGATGCGCCGCTACGTCAACGACTACACCAACCGCCACGACGTGTCCGTGTGCGCGGAGATCATGGAACCCGGCTACGTCCTGCGCATGGGCCCGCACGAGGTCGCCGGGCGCGACGACGCGTACATCCCGGCGGCGCAGCGGCAGTTCGAGCAGTATCCCGGGCTGTGCCTGACGGTCCACTCGATCGTCACCGACGGCCGGAAACTGGCCCTGCGGTTCTCCGAGCACGGCCGGCGCGCCCGCGACGGGCGGGTCGCCGTGTGGACGGGCATCGGGCTGTACGGCTGGAACGGCCGCCGGCTGGAGACGAACTTCGTCGAACAGGACTACCTCTCCCGCCGCCGTCAGCTGAGCTCCGGGAACCCGTCGCCGGTCGACGCGCCCGCGTCGGCGCCGTGGGACACCGAAGCCGAACCGGCGAACCCCGCGGCGGAATCCCTGGTGCGGCAGTGGATCGCGGCCGGCGGGGCCGTTCAGCCCCAGGACTCCGCCGCCATCCGCTTCGACGACGGCGACGCCGGGCCCGCCTTGCTCACCGACGTCACGTCGAGTGTCGACGAGCTGTTCTCCGCGGGCGAGCACGTCGCGTTCCGGATCACCGCCACGGGCGCCTACGCCGGCGGGCTCGGTCCCGACGGCGGCGAGGCGGCCGTCGGCACGCCCGCGACCCTGCACCTCGTCGGTCTGGTCTCCGTCGCGGGAGGCCGGATCGGCGGCTGGATCGTCCGCGACCGGCTCGGGCTGGCCCGCGGCCTCGCGCAGCCGGCCGCCGCCGGCTCCTGAGAGGACACTCATGTCTGCCACCGAAAACCCCGCTGTCACCGAAAATCACACTGTCACCGAAAATCACGCCGTCCCCGACGACCTGCTCGAGCCCTCGGCGAGCGCTGACCCGTACCCGGTGCTCCACGAGTTGCGTGCCGCGGACCCGGTGCACTGGAGCGACAAGCACCGCGCGTGGCTGCTGACGCGCTACGACGACGTCTCGGCCGCGTTCCAGAACAAGGCGTTCTCGAGCGACCGGGTGCGGCCGCTGCTCGCCGCGCGCGCCGAGCGGCCCGGCCAACCGGAGGCGACGACCGCGGTGCTCGGGCTGATGGCGAGCTGGATGGTCGTCTCCGACCCGCCGGCGCACACCCGGCTGCGCAAGCCGGCGGCGGGCGCGTTCAAGGGCCAAGGGATCGCGCGGATGGACGGCATGATCACCCGGATCGTCGACGAGCACATCGACGGTTTGCTCCGCGGCTCCGGCGAGCAGGACCTGATCGAGCACATCGCGTATCCCTTGCCCACCACCGTGATCGCCACGATGCTCGGCGCGGCGCCCGAGGACCGCGACCGCTTCCGCGAGTGGTCCGACGAGCTCGCGCTGGTCGCGTTCGGCGCCGGCGGCACCGCGCGGGCCGAGCGCCACGAGCGGGCGTTGCGCGGCCTGCGCGAAATGGACGCCTACATCCGCGAGCTCATCGCGAAGCGCCGCACCGACCCGGGTGAGGACATGCTCTCCGCGCTCATGGCCCACGACGGCGACGCCGACCACCTCTCCGACGACGAGCTCGTGGCCATGTGCGCCCTGTTGCTGTTCGCGGGCCACGAAACCACGACCAACTCCATCGCCAACTCCCTGCTGGCCTTGCTGCGGCGGCCGGACCAGCTCGACCGCCTGCGCGAGGATCCGGCGCTGATCGGGCCCGCGGTCGAGGAGCTGCTCCGGTTCGACGGGCCGATCAAGGTCCTGATCCGCTGGGTCGTCGCGGAGACCGAGGTCGGCGGCCGGACGATCTCGCCCGGGGAACGCGTCCACCTCGTGCTGGCCGCCGCCAACCGCGACCCGGCGAAGTTCACCGACCCCGACTCCCTGGACCTCGGCCGAGCGCCCAACCCGCACCTGGCGTTCGGCAAAGGCATCCACGCCTGCATCGGCGCGCAGCTCGCGCGGATGGAGACGCGGATCGCGGTCAGCCGGATCCTTGCCCGTATGCCCGGGCTCGCGCTCGCCGGCGATCCACAGTGGAAGGCGAGCCTGGCGTCGCGAGCCATGGAGACGCTCCCCGTCACGCACGGCGCCGGGAGGACCGCGTGAAGATCGGCCAGGTGCCCGGCGTCTGCCAGGGCCACGCGCAGTGTTACATCATCGACCCGGACCTGTTTCCCCTCGACGACAACGGCTTTTCGGGCGTCGCCGCGGAGCAGGAGGTGCCGCCGGGGGAGGAGGACACCGCGGAGATGGGCGTGGAGGCCTGCCCCGTCGCGGCGCTGCGGATCCTCCGGTGAGCGCGCCGGACGTGTTGTTCACGCCGGTCCGGGTGGGGCGGCTGACGTTCGGCAACCGGCTCGTGATGGCGCCCATGGGCACGTGCCTGGACCAGGGCGGCCACATCACCGACGACACCGTGGCCTACTACCGCCGCCGCGCCGAGGGTGGCGTCGGCGCGATCACCGTCGAGGGCTGCCTGGTTTCCGCGGACACGGTGGGGCCCGAGCCGCGGCTGTGCGCGCCGGAGTACGTGCCGGGGCTGCGGCGGATCGTCGAGGCGGTGCGCCCGCACGGAACCGTGGTCGGCGTGCAGCTCATGCACCCGGGCCGCCAGGTCGTGGCCGGCCCGTCCGTGGCGCCGTCGCCGGTCCCGCTGAACTCGGCCGCGCCCACTCCGCACGAGCTGACCGGGCCCGAGATCGAGCGGATCGTCGCCGACTACGCGCGGGCGGCGCGGTTCGCGGCCGAGGCGGGATTCGACTACCTGGAGGTGCACGGCGCCCACGGGTACCTGCCGTCCAACTTCCTTTCGCCCCGGCACAACCTGCGCACCGACGGCTACGGCGGGCCGCTCGAAAACCGCGCCCGGTTCTCCCTCGAGGTGGCGCGCGCGATCGTCGCGGCCGTCGACCTCCCGCTCGTCTGGCGGCTCAACGGGACCGACGCCGAACCCGGCGGCTTCGACCTGGATTCCGCCGTCACGGTGGCGAAGCTGCTGGAGGACGCGGGCGTCGCGGCGATCTCCGTGTCTTCGGGCACCTGGCTGACCCTGCACGAGACGCTGGCGCCGATGGCCGTGCCGCGCGGCCACATGCGCCCGCTCGTCCAGGCCGTGCGCCAAGCCGTGTCCGTGCCGGTCATGGCCGTCGGCCGGCTGGACGACCCGGCGCTGGCCGCCGAGATCGTGGCCTCCGGCGACGCCGACCTCGTGCTGCTCGGGCGCGGCCTGATCGCCGAACCGGACTGGCCCGACCTCGTGCGGGCCGGCCGGCTGGCCGAGGTGCGCCCGTGCATCGCGTGCAACGCCTGCGTGGACCTGGTCGGGCGGGGCGAGCGGGCGCGCTGCTCGGTGAACCCGGAGGTGGGCCGTGAGCTCACGTGGTCCGTCGAGCCGGCCGCGGCGGCGCGAAACGTGCTGGTGGTCGGCTCCGGGCCGTCGGGGCTGGAGGCCGCGCGGATCGCCCGGCTGCGCGGGCACCACGTCTCGGTGTGGGAGGCCGACGACGCGCTCGGCGGCAAGCTGTCCGTGGCGGGAGCGGCGCCGAGCAAGCGGGAAGTGTTGCGGTTCCGGGATTTCCAGGCGCACCGGCTGGCCGAGCTGGGCGTCGAGATCCGCACGTCGTCACCGGTCTCCGCGGCGACGGTGGCCGAGGAGCGGCCGGACGTCGTGGTCGTGGCGACGGGCGCGGTTCCGTGGGTGCCGCCCGTGCCCGGCATCGACGGGCCGGACGTGCACGACGCGCAGCGGCTGCTGCGCGGGGAGATCGACGTGGCGGCCGGGACCCGGCTTGTGGTCGTCGGAGGCAGCGCGACCGGTTGTGAGACGGCGGAGCTGATGCGCGCCCGGGGCGCCGAGGTGACTATCGTCGAGATGCGCGGCAGCATCGGCCGCGGCATCGAGGCAATCACGCGGCGGGAGCTGGTGAAACAGCTGCGCCACGACGGGGTTCGCGTTCTCACCAACGCCGTGGTCGTCGGAATCGAGCCGGGTCTGGTGCGCTGGCGCCCGGCCGACGAGGACACCGCGGCCGAAGAGACCGTCGAGGCCGATCTCGTCGCGCTGGCCATCGGCTGGCGCGCGACGGGACCGCAGGTCGCGGCCGAGCTCGCGGCCGACGGCGTCGACGTCCGAGTCCTCGGCGACGCCGAAACGCCGGCCGACTTCGTGCGCGCGATCAACGCCGGCGCCGACACGGGACTCGCCGTCTGAAGGCCGGCCGCTTGCCGACGGTAGCGTGATCGCCACCCGCCGGGACCTCGGCCGGTGGTTGACTAATCGGTCGTTTGGTAGATTGATGGTTTCGAAAGGTCCGCTCGTGCCCAGTGCGCCCGGCGGCGAAGCTCACGAATGAGGGTGGTCCGGGTGCGGCAGCCGGCGGGCAGGGCGGAGCGGCGCGGCGGTGGTTCGCGCAAGCCCCGTGAGGAACGGTGGGCGGAGCTGTTCGCCGTCGCCACCGAGGTCTTCTACGAAAAGGGCTACGAAGGCGCTTCGCTGCAGCACATCGCCGACCGGCTGGGGCTGCTCAAGGGGAGCCTCTACTACTACATCCACTCGAAGGAAGACCTGCTCTTCGAGGTCATGAGCGAGGTCCACCGCCAGGGGCTCGCCAACATCGTCGAACTGGCGAGCCGGCCGGGCGATCCGTTGCAGCGCCTGCGCAACGTGGTGATCGGGCACGTCGACCACATGTGCAACAACCTCACCGGGACCACCGTGTTCCTGCACGAGATGGCGGCGCTGCCGGAGGAACGGCAGGCCGAGATCCTCGGCGGCGAGCACGCGTACCGCTCGGTGTTCCTCGACCTGGTCCAGAAGGGCAAGGCCGAAGGCCTGGTGCGCGCGGACATCGACCCGAAGCTGGCGAGCCTGTCGATCCTCGGGTCGGTGAACTGGGTGTACCGCTGGTTCCGGCCCGGGGGCGAGTTCACGCCGAAGCAGATCGGCGAGCACTTCGCGGATCTCATCGTCCACAGCCTCGCGGCCGACGGCGTGCTGCCGGCCGAGAAGCCGGCCAAACCCAAGCGGGGCAAGGAAACCACGGCCCCGGAAAGCTGACTCACCGCGAGCCGGGTGGTCCCGGCCCGCGGCGGGGGAGCGTCAGGCGTCGAGGAACTTCCGCAGCACGGTGTCGAACTGCTCGGGCTGCTCCAGGAACGGGCAGTGCGCGGCCCGCTCGATGATCTCCAGCCGGGACCCGGCGATGTGCTCGTGCAGGTAGGGCGCGTTGCCCGCCGGCACGGCGACGTCGTCGGCGCCCGTGACGACCAGCGTCGGGACGTTGATGAGCGCCAGCACGTCGCGGTAGTCCTGGATGATGAAGTCCCACGACGCCAGCGCCATCGCCGCCTGATCGCAGCGGCGCATCTCGGCCAGCGTGGCTTCGCGGTCTTCCGGCGCGAGCGGGGCCGCGAAGAACGCCGGCAGCAGGCTTTCCGCCGCGGCGCCGAAGTCGCTGCCGACCAGCCCGACCCAGCCCAGCAGGCCTTCGAGATCGGCGAACCCCAGGTCCCAGCCCTCGGACTTGAGCAGCTTCGAGCTCGCGCCCACCAGCGTCAGCGTGCGCAGGCGCTCGGTGCCGAACAGCTCGACGTACTGCAGGGCCGTGGAGCCACCGCCGGACCAGGCCACCAGGTGCACCGGCTCGTCGCCCGTCCACGCCACGACCTCGGCGAGATCCGCCGCCAGCCGCGCGGTGCGCTGGCCGCGGGTGGTCTTGTCCGACTCGCCCTGCCCGCGCGGGTCGTAGGACACGACCCGGAACGAGGCGGTGAGCGTCGCGAACTGCTTGCGGAACCACCACGTCGAGACACCCCAGCCGGGCAGGAGCAGCAGGGTGGGGCCGGCTCCTTCGTCCCGGACGTGCAGCCGGGTGCCGTCGCGCATCGTCAGGTCGGGCATCGTCGCCTCACTCGAATCTACCGGTCGTTTGGTGGCCGAGCTTAGCAGTGGGCAGGGCCACATCCAAGACGCCCGCTGTCGCCCGCCCGGGTCAGAAACCCAGTGAACGGCCGATGATCTCTTTCATGACCTCGGTGGTGCCCGCGTAGATGGTCTGGATCCGGCTGTCGGTCCAGGCGCGGGCGATGGGGTACTCGGCCATGTAGCCGTAGCCGCCGTGCAGCTGCACGCCGCGGTCGACGACCCGCCGGCACAGCTCGGTGGTCCACCACTTCGCCTGCGCCGCCTCGACGGCGTCCAGCTCGCCGCGGCTGTGGGCGAGCAGCAGCCGGTCTACGTAGGACTGCGCGATCTCGGTCTCGGTCTTCATCTCGGCCAGCACGAACCGGTTGTGCTGGAACGAGCCGATCGGACTGCCGAACGCCTCGCGGCTCTTCGCGTACTCCACGCACAGCTCGTAGGCCCGGCGCGCCTGCGCGGTGGCCTGCACGGCGACGGCGAGGCGCTCCTGGCTGAGGTGATTCATCATCAGGTAGAAGCCGCGGCCCTCCTCGCCGAGGAGGTTGGCCGCGGGCACGCGGACGTCGTCGAAGAACAGCTCGGCCGTGTCGGCGGCGTGCTGGCCCACCTTGGCCAGCTTCGCGCCGCGGCGGAAGCCCGCGCGGTCGGTCTCGACGACCAGGAGCGAGATGCCCTTGCGGCCCGCCGCGGGGTCGGTCTTCACCGCGGTGATGACGAGGTCGGCGTTGAGGGCGTTGGTGATGAAGGTCTTGGCGCCGTTGACGACGTAGTGCTCGCCGTCGCGCACGGCCCGCGTGGTGATCGCGGCGACGTCGGAACCCGCGCCGGGTTCGGTCATCGCCAGCGCGAGGACGGTCTCGCCGGCGACCACGCCGGGCAGCCAGCGGGCGGCTTGCTCGGGGGTGCAGTGGTCCACGAGGTAGGGCAACGCGATGTCGGCCTGCAGCGACAAGCCGAGCCCGGCGCCCAAGACGTCCGCGGCGGCCAGTTCCTCGCTGAGGATGGCGTTGAAGCGGAAGTCCGCGCTGCCGCCTCCGCCGTGTTCCTCGGGTGCGCAGATGCCGAGCAGACCGACTTTCCCGGCGGCGCGGAACAGTTCGCGGTCGACGCGGCCGGCGGCTTCCCACCGCTCGCGGTGCGGAACCACCTCCGCCGCCACGAACCGCCGGATGCTGTCCCGGTACGCCTCGTGTTCGGCGTCGTACACCGCGCGTTGCACCGCCCCACCCCGCTTCTGTCGGCTGGGGCGAAACTACCTGACGTCTGTTTGGTGAGTAAAGCCGTGGGCTGCCGGCGGGGACGTGCGGGGTAGGCGGGCCGGTGTTCCCACGACGAGAGCCCGCTTACCCCGCGCGCCTTCCGCCGCGAACTCGCCGAAGGTGCCCGAGCGCACCCGCGGCGGGGGATCCGCGGTGGCTCGCCGCCCGCGTCCGCGGCGCCCGGGGGAAAGCGGCGCGGACGCGGACGGGGGTCACTTCGTGGCGATCTTCTGCCCGACCAGGATCAGGTTGGCATCGGGGACGTACGCCGAGTTCAGCTGCTGCAGGTGCTGCCAGCCACCGGCGACGCCGGTGCGCGCGGCGATGCCCGACAGGGTGTCGCCCGCGACGACGGTGTAGTCGCCGTTCGGGTTCGACCGCGTCGCGCCGGTCGCGGGCGCGCTCTTGACCTGCGGCTTGACCTGCGGCTTGACCTGCGGCTTCGCCTTGGCCTTGAGCTTGGTCTTCGCCTGCGGCTTGGCCGCCTTGGCCTTGCTGTGGCCGGTGGCCGCACCGCTGTCGGCGGACCCGGTGCTCAGCTGGCCCGAGAACGAGCCGAAGCCGGCCGGACCGGAGCCCGTGCTGCACTCCCACGGCGCCGAACCCGACTTGGCGTAGATCCGGTCCGCGACGACCTGCTGCTGGGCCGGGGAGGCCTTGTCCGCGGTCGGCGCGAACTGGCCGCCGCCGTTCGCGAGCCAGGTCTTGGTGACGATCTGGAACAGACCGGCCGGACGTCCGGCGCGCTGGCCGGCCGCGGTGTTGTTGACCGCGGTCGGGTTGCCGGAGCTCTCGCACTTGACCAGTCCGGCCTGCCCGGGGAAGGCGTTGGCCGGACCGGCGCCGACGAGGCCGATGCCGCCGAGCGTGGCGCCCGCGAGAGCCGCGGTGGCGCCGGTGCGTTTCAGGACGGTTTTGGTGTGGCTGGGTTTGCTGTGTCGCCCCACGGGGGTGGGCTCCTTCTTTTTCACACCGCACGCCCGGCTCCGCGCCCGGGGAGGGGCCGCGTCTGCCGGAGTCTCGCGGTGGCTTCCGGCCGCTGATCCTCGGGGGTGGATCGCAGGTCACCGCGAAAGCACGACGAGGTTAAGAACAAGCAACGACATGTGTACAGAGTCCGTGGGAAGCGACACAGATCAACTGGCGGCGTAGCGGTAACGCGACAGTGTGTCATGTCAAATCGGCGTCAGTCGGTGGGGAGATCTTGGCTCAACAACAACGAAAAGCTGTCGGGCGGGCGATCGTTTGGCGCGTAACCGGTCACGGAGAAAAATTTCACACTTGTCGAGTTGTCCGTCAATCGGCACCGGTTTCGGCTGCTCGCGGGTCACGGTTCGACTGATTTCGAAACTCCAGCGGGCGCGGTGGATCTTGCGCCATGCTGATCGCATGGAGTTCTCCGAGGTTCTGCGCCACCGCCGGATGATCCGGGCCTACCGGTCCGACCCCGTGCCCGAAGACGTCCTGCGCCGCGTGGTGCGGGTGGTCCGGCGCGCGCCGAGTGCCGGGTTCAGTCAGGGGCACCGGCTCGCGGTGATCACGGCGCCCGACGTCCGCGCTCGCATCGCCGAGATCGCCGAGCAGCCGTACGTCGATTTCGGCCTTCCCGCGTGGATCTCGAAGGCGCCGGTGCACATCGCCGTCGGCATCCGGGAAGCGTCTTACCACGCGCGCTACCAGGAAGCCGACAAAACCGACGACGACGGTGCGGAATACGCGTGGCCCGTGCCGTACTGGTGGTTCGACAGCGGTGCGCTGCTGTCCCTGCTGCAACTCGCCGCCACCGACGAGGGGCTCGCCTCGGGCTTCTTCGGCCTCGGTGACCAGGGCCAGTTCGACGCGGTCCACGCGCTCACCGGCTTTCCCGAGGACGTCGTGCTGACGGGCGTCCTGACGCTCGGCTACTCCGCCGAGGACCCGGGCGCGCCGCCGAGCGGCAGTGCCGGCAAGCGCGCGAAGCTGCCGATGGACGAGCTGATCACCTGGCTCGGCTGAGCTTTCAGGCCGGGTTCAGGCCAGGTTCAGGCCGCCGTCGACGGTCAGCACGGCGCCCGTCGTGTACGGGCTGTTCAGCAGGCTCCGCACGGCGGCCGCCGCGTCTTCGGGCGCGCCCAGCCGGCCGAGTGGCGCCCGCGCGCCGGCGTTGTCGCGCAGGTCGGTCCAGTCGTGGGTCAGTGGCGTGTCGATGTAGCCCGGCGCGATCGCGTTGACGCGGATTTCCGGTGCCAGCGCGACGGACAGCAGCTTGGTCAGGTGGATCAGCCCGGCTTTGCTGACCGCGTAAGGGATCGAGCTGCCGCTCACCGTCAACCCGGCCACCGATGCCACGTTCACGATCGCGCCGCGGCTCGCTCGCAACGCGGGCGCGGCCGCGCGCGAGACGTGCCACGGGCCGAGCAGGTTCACGCCGAGCACCTGGTCCCACCACTCGTCCGGTACGGCGTCGAGGTCCCGGTGCGGGATCCATCGCGCGATGCCGGCGTTGTTCACGACCACGTCGAGCCGGCCCCACCGCTCGACGGCCGCCGCCACCAGCCGCGGCGCCGCCGCGGGGTCGGAGATGTCGCCGTCGACGTACACCGCGTCGGGCAGCTCCGACACGAGGGCGTCGCCCGCCTCGGGTTTGCCGAAGTCGTGCACCACGACGCGGTGCCCCTGCGCGGCCAGCGCGCGGCACACGGCGGCGCCGATGCCCCCGGCCGCGCCGGTCACCAATGCGACCGGGCTCTTCGTTGTCATCTGACCGCCCCCTTCGTTCTGGCCCATTGTAGTGCGCCGAACTCTTGACTGACTCAGTCAGTCAATCAATACTGGGCTCGTGCGAGGGAGAGTGCCGGCGCGGCCGGTGGGGGAGATCGCCGAGGCGGCGGCGCGGGTGTTCCTGGCCAAGGGCTACCAGGCGGCCGGGGTGTCGGACGTGTCCGCGGCCCTCGGCCTGAGCCACGGCGCGGTCTACACCTACGCCAAGAGCAAGGAAGCGTTGCTGTACCTGGCTTTGCTGCGGCTGATCCGGCCGGATGCCCTGGAGGCCATGGCGACCCCGGTGCCCACGCCGAGGCCGGAGGAGATCGTGGCGCTGATCGACGGCTGGGCCACCGACGGCAGCGGCCTCCCCGCCCTGGCCGCGGCCGCCGGCCGGCGGCAGGGACCCGTCGCCGACGAGCTCGGCGCGATCGTCGACGAGCTCTACGGCTTCATCGAACGCAACCGCCACCTGCTCGCCCTGGTCGAACGGTGCGCCGCCGACCTGCCCGAACTCGCCCAGTACTACTTCGTCCAACGGCGCCGGGGCATGCTCGACCAGCTCGCCGACTACCTCACCCGGCGCACCCGCTCCGGCGCACTGGGCGCCGTCCCCGACATCCCGGCCGCGGCGCGCTTCATCGTCGAGACCATCGCCTGGTTCGCCTGGCACCGCCTCGGCGACCCCGACTCCGCCCACCTCACCGACGACGCCTGCCGGGCCACCGTGCGCCACCTGGTGCTGGCGGCGTTCGTACCCCGTCCCTCGTCTTGACCGCGGAAGGCCGAGATGTCCTTCGCGGCAAGGGAACGTTCGGGAGAGGCCGACCGGCCGTCCACGCTTGCCGGTAGACGGTCCGCCCTGGATTCTTGGCCGCGTTCGTCCCCATCCCCGTCCTGACCGGAAGGCGTAATGCCATGCACGACACGGGAAAACTCGAAACCGACAGACGGCCGTCCACGTCTGCCGGGACCCGGTGCGCCCCGTGGTGCTGGCTGCGTTCGTGCCTTGTCCCTCGTCCTGACTGGAAGGCCGAGATGTCCTTCGTGGCAAGGGGAAGTTCGCGAGGGGCGGCCCGGCCGTCCGCGCCGGTCGGGCCATGGTCCGCACCCGGATCCCGGCTGCGCTCGTACCCCGTCCCCGTCCTGACCGGAGGGTCGAGATGTCCTTCGTGGCAAGGGAAAGTTCGGGAGGGACGGACCGCCAGTCCGCGTCTGCCGGGCCGCGGTTCGCCCTCGGATCCTGGCGGTGTTCGTGCGCCCGTTCCTTGCCCTGACTGGAGGGTCGAGATGTCCCTCCTGGAAGGGGAAGGTTCGCGAGGGGCGGACCGACAGTCCGCGTCTGCCGGTCCGCCCCTCGGGTCCCGGCGGTGTTCGTGTCCCGTCCCTCGTCCTGAGTGGAGGGTCGAGATGTCCCTCCTGGAAGCGGAAGGTTCGGGCGGGGTGGCCCGGCCGTCCACGTCCGCCGGGCCGCGGTTCGCCCTCGGGTCCGGCGGGGTTCGTGCCCCGTCCCTCGTCCTGACCAGAAGGTTGAGATGTCCTTCGCGGCAGCGGAAAGTTCGCGAGGGGCACACCGGCCGTCCGCGCCCGCCGGGCCGCGGTTCGCCCTCGGATCCCTGCCGCGTTCGTACCCCGTCCCCGTCTGACCGGAAGGCGTGAAGCCATGCATGACACGGGAAAGCTCGAAACCGACAGACCGGTCGCCCCCGCGGGGCGGCTGGCGTGGCGCCCGATCCTGGCGGTGGTCGCCGTCGCCGGTGGCGTGCACCTGGCGGTGGCGGCGCGCTTCGGCTGGCACCGCGACGAGTTCTACTACGTGATCTCCGGCCGGCACCTCGCGTGGGGTTACCCGGACCAGCCGCCGTTGACGCCACTCCTGGCGCGGCTGGCCGCCGACCTGCCCGGCGGCGTGCTGCCCCTGCGGCTGCTCGCGATCGTGGCCCAGCTGGGCTGCGTCATGCTTGCCGCCAAGCTGGCGGCCGAGTTCGGCGGACGCGCTCGCGCCCAGACCATCACGGCCGCGGCGGTCGCGGCGTGCCCCGTGTTCGTGGCGGGCTCGATGTTGTTCGGCACCACGGTGACGGACCAGTTGGCCTGGGCCGCGGTGTTCGTCACGATGGCGCGGGCGCTGCGGTCGGGCACCGTCCGCGCGTGGCTCCTGGCCGGTGCCGTGGCCGGGGTCGGGCTGGAGAACAAGTACACCGTCGGGGTGCTGCTGCTCGGCATCGTCGTGGGGTTGGCGCTGTTCCGCCGAGGCGTGCGGCGGACGCCCGGGCCGTGGCTGGCCGGTGCGCTGGCGGCACTGCTGGTCGCGCCCAACGTGGTGTGGAACGCGCAGCACAGCTGGGCGCAGTTCCGCATGGCCGGCGTGCTCTCGGCCGAGCAAGGCGGTCCGCTCGGGGCGCTGCCGAACGTGCCGCTGCTGCTGTTGGTGCTCGCCGGCCCGCCGCTGATCGCCCTGTGGATCCTCGGCGTGCGGTGGCTGGCGGGGAACCGTGAGCACCGGTGGGTGCTGGTCGTCGCGGTGATCGCCCTGGTCGTCTTCACCGCGGGCGGCGGCAAGAGCTACTACGCGGCACCGGCCTTGCTCGGCTTGTTCGCCGCCGGCGGGGTGTGGGCCGAAACCCGGGCCGCGGTCACCCCGCGACGATGGCAGGTCGCGATCGCGCTCTCCGCGGTGTTCGCGGTGCTGATCGGACTGCCGGTGCTGCCGGTGAGCGCGGAACGCGTGTTCGCCTCGGTCAACCCGCAACTGGTGGAGACCTACGGCTGGCCCGACTTCGTCCACCAGGTCACCGCCGTCGCCGACACCCTGCCGCCCGGCGCAAGCGTCTTCACCAGCAACTACGGCGAAGCCGGCGCCCTGACCCTCCTCGGTCCCGACGCGGGCCTGCGGCTGCCGGTTTCCAGCGCCCACAACGGTTACCTCCTGTGGGGCCCGCCCGCCGGCATCCCGGACACCGTGCTCTGCGTGGGGGAGTGGGGCCCGGACTACCTGCGCCGCTTCTGGTCCGACGTCCGCGAGATCGCCCCCGTCACCACCCCCGGCGGCGTCCCGAACGAAGAAACCACCAACCACGCGGCGATCTACCTGTGCCGCCAACCCCACGGCACCTGGGCGCAGCTGTGGCCCGGCCTGAGTCACCTCGACTGAACGCTCACCGCGGCCGTACCTGATCCAGAAACGCTTGTGCCGCAGGGGAAGGGTTGAACGAGCTCCACGCCAGGTACTCGATGCGGCTCGGGCCGTCGCTCACCGGAATCCTGCGCAGGTCCGCGTCGGCCGCGACGACGAAGGGCGAGAGCAGGCTGACGGCGAGGCCGTGCCGCACGAGGTCGAGGATGAGGGTGGGGCTCATGGCCTCGAAGGCGACCTCGCGGTGGACGCCGGCGGCCTGAAACGCTCGGTCGGACGGAATGCGGCCCGGGGTGCCGGCGGGGAAGTCGACGAAGGTCTCACCGGCCAGGTCGGCCAGTTTCAGCCGGCGGCGGCCCGCGAGACGATGATCCGCGGACACGACGGCGACGAGGCGTTCGCGCGCCAGCTCGCGCGTGGCCACTCCTTTCGCGGACGTCGGCTCGGGCAACCCGAGAAGGGCGACGTCGACACTGCCCTCGGCGATGGCGGTGATGAACTCGGCGCTGCCGCCGCTCTGGAGCCTGATGCGCACGGCCGGGTGCGCCCGGTGGTAACCGCCGAGCGCGGCGGGCAAGTCGAGGGCGGTGACGGTGGGGATCACGCCGATCGTCAGGGTGCCGCGGACCTGCCCGGTCGCGGCGGCGGCGTCCGCGACCGCGCGGTCCGCCGCTTCCAGGCTCGCGCGCGCGGCCGAGAGAAACGCCTCGCCCGCGGCGGTGAGGTCGACGCGCCGGCTCGTCCGCGCGAACAGCGTGAGGCCGAGCTCCGTCTCCAGCGCCTTGATCTGGTGGCTGAGCGCGGACTGCACGACGAAACAACGTTCGGCGGCGCGGGTGAAGCTGCGCTCCTCGGCCACCGCGACGACGTACCGCATCTGCTGGAACTCCATGCACCGATTATCGCTGTTCATTGCTGCGATGACATCCATGTGTTGGACTCATCGGTCCCACCGGCCGACGATGGACCGGTGACCACGACTGCACGTCCCGCCGCCACACGCGTCGGGTGGACCGCACTGACGGCCCTCGCACCCGCGGTGTGGGGCACCACCTACCTCGTCACGACCCACCTGCTGCCGGCCGGGCATCCGCTGTTCGCGGCGCTGATGCGGTCGTTGCCGGTCGGGCTGATCGCCCTGCTGCTCGCGCGCCGCCTGCCGCGCGGGTCGTGGTGGTGGAAGAGCGCGGTACTGGGAGTGCTGAACATGGGGGCGTTCTTCCCGCTGCTGTTCCTGGCCGCGCAGCACCTGCCCGGCGGGGTCGCGGCGACGCTGGGCGCGGCGCAGCCGGTCGTCGTCGCGTTCCTCGCGGTCGCGATCCTTCGCGAACGGCTCTCCACCTGGCGGGTCGCCTGGGGTGTCGTCGGGGTTTTCGGCGTCGCCCTCGTCGTCCTCGGGCCCGACGCGGCGCTCGATCCCGTCGGCATCCTCGCCGGCCTGGCCGGTGCCACGTCCATGGCCACCGGCGTCGTGCTGACGAAACGCTGGGGCCGGCCCGAAGACGTCAGCGCGCTCGGCCTGGCCGGGTGGCAGCTCACCGCGGCCGGGCTCTTCCTCCTGATCCCGGCCCTGGTGTTCGACGGTGTTCCGGGCGACATCGACGGACCGGCCGTCGGTGGATATCTGTGGCTCGGGCTCGTCGGCGCGCTGCTCACCTACACGCTCTGGTTCGCCGGCATCCGCCGGCTGCCGGTCACCGCCACCGCGTTGCTCGGGCTGCTCTCGCCGCTCGTCGCCGCGGTCCTCGGCGCCGCCGTCGCCGGGGAAGCACTCACGCTCGTCCAGCTCGCCGGTTTCGCGTTCGCCCTCACCGCGACGGTCGCCGGGCAGCTCAACCCACCGAACAAGAAGGAAACCAGCCTGTCATGAGAATCGCAGTCTTCGGCGGCACCGGAATGGCCGGCCGCGCCGTCGTCACCGAGGCCCTCACCCGCGGGCACACCGTCACCGCCGTGGCGCGCCGGCCGCCCGCCCCGGACCACGGTCGGCTCAGCGTGCTCGCCCTGGACGTCGGGAGAACCGAGGACCTGGCGCCGGTGCTGACCGCCGCGGACGCCGCCGTCCTCGCCGTCCGCCTCGCCCCCGGCAGTGAGCACCTGCTGGCGCCCCTGACCCACGGCTTCCTCGACGCGGCGCAGCGCTGCGGCACCCGGGTCCTCGTGGTGGGCGGCTCGGCACCGTTGCGTTCCCCGGACGACGCCGGCCGCCTCCTCATCGACGATCCCGCCTACGTCCCCACCGAGTGGAAGACCATCGCCCAGGCCAGTCTCGACCAGTTCCGCGTCTGCCGGGACCATCCCCACGACGCCTGGACGTACCTCAGTCCGCCGGCGATCCTCGAACCGGGCACGCGCACCGGCGGCTACCGGCGGGGGCGCACCACGCTCCTCACCGACGGGACGGGCGACTCGCGGATCACCGCGCCCGACCTCGCGCTCGCGGTGCTCGACGAACTCGAAAACCCGCGCGGCGAACACCACTTCACGGTCGCCCGAAGCCTCGCGGAGTGATTCGCGAGTCACCCGAGGGCGTCGAGGACCAGATACCCGTCGAGGCGCTTCACCTGGTCGGTGTCGGGGTCCGGCGGCAGGGCGTGCCCGAGGTTCTCGGAGCGGACCTCGCCGATCCACTGGTCGTGCTGGTACTCGTGGTTGATCAGCGCGATCAGCAGGTGCCGGCCGACGACGGTGAGCTGGTCGGGCGCGCCGACCTGGCCGCCGGCGATGGCGCCGAGCCGCGCGTGGACGCGGGCCGCGACGGTTTTCCGGAACGCGGTGAGCCGCTCCACCGTCGGCAGCGCGCCGCGGAACTGCTCGGGCTGAGCCGAGTCCATGAGCCCGTCGAGCTCGGGGTCGGGGCTCGGCTCGGCGGCGGTGAGGTTGCGGACCATGAAGTGGGCGACGTGGGCCTGGTGGCCGAGGTGCCAGCCGATGGCGCTGGAGTTCTCGTTCGGGCGCCACGTCACCTCGTCGGCGCTGAGGTCTTTCCACAGCAGGTCGGTGTAGGCGCGGGCCCGGTCGTACTCGCGGAGGAGCCCGGTCACTTCGTGCATCGTGATCACCTGGGGTGTGTGAGGTTGCCGGCGACGCCCGGTGCGGGCGCCCCACCCAGTGTGGCGGGCCGCTGCCGTGGATCAACTTTTTCGCTTCGTCACTCGGCCGACCGGCTGGCCGACGAAGGTCCTCATCCGCACGGACCTCGGCGCGGCGAGCCTCATCGCCCGCCAGGCGCCGATCGTGTTGAGCCCCAACGGTCACGACTCGCTGCTGGCGCAGTTCCTCCTGGAATCGGTGACCGTGGGGGTTTTCGGCGGCTTGCTCGGCGGCAGCGCGGGGATCATCGCCGTGGTGGTCGTGTCGGCGGTGAACGGCGGGACGCCGGTGCTGGATCTGTCCCTCGCGGCGGCCGCGCGGTGACGGGTGCGCTGGTGGGGCTGCTCGCCGGCCTGTACCCGGCGATGCGGGCCCCGCGCCTGGAACCGGTGGAGGCGCTGCGTTCGGGCACCTGAGGCGCGCCGGCCGTAGGATCGGTGATCATGAGGTACGCGATCGCGATTCCGCAGTACTACGCCGACGGCTCGTTCGACCCGGGTGCGTTCCGGGACTATCTGCAGCGAGCGGAGGCGGCCGGCTTCCACAGCGCGTGGACGCAGGAGGCCGTGTTCGGCAAGCGCCCGCAGCTGAGCCCGCTGGAGGCGATGACGTTCGCCGCCGCGTGCACCGACACGTTGCGCCTGGGCTGCACGGTGTTCGTGTCCACGCTGCAGATCCCCGCCCAGCTGGCGAAGAGCACCAGCAGCCTCGACCAGCTGTCGCGGGGGCGCCTGGAGGTCGGCGTCGGCTCCGGCGGCAAGAACCGGCCGTTCCCGGCGTTCGGCATGCGGCCCGAGCGCTACCTGGCGCGGTTCACCGAGGGCGTCGAGCTGGTCAAGAAGCTCTGGACGCAGGACGGCGTCGACCACGACGGCGAGTTCTGGCAGCTGTCCGGCGCGACGATCACGCCCCGCCCGTACCAGAAGCCGCACCCGCCCCTGTGGTTCGGCGGCAGCGGCCCGAAGGCGCTGCGGCGCGCCCTCGACCTCGGCACGGGCTTCTTCGGTGCGGGCTCGGCCCCGACGGCCGACTTCGCCGAGCAGGTCCGGTTCGTCCGCGCGCAAGGCCCCCGCCCGGACTTCGAGATCGCCAAACGCGTCTACATCGCCGTCGAATCCGACCCCGCCCTCGCGCGCGAACGCGTCAACGCCGAACTCACCGGCGTCTACGGCGGCCTCCCACCCGCCATCGAGGCGGCCGCGATCGCCGGAACCCCGGACGACTGCGTCACCGCCGTCCGCGAGGTCATCGACGCCGGCGCCGAACTCGTCCTCTTCACCCCGCTGTACGACCAGGCCCGGCACGCGGACGTGATCGCGAAGGAGATCATCCCGGCGCTGTCCTCGAGGTGACCCTCACGCCGTTGCCTTGAAACGACTTACGTGGTCACCTCTGGGTGCGCCGTCGGAAGGATGAACGGGTGAGTTTCAGGAGGGTGGGCTTCTTCTCCGAGCTCGAAGAGCGGAGGCCCGATGTGTTCCAGGGGAGCATATTCGAGGTGATCTGCAGGAACCGGGCTCCCTGTGAGAGCAATGTGGTCGCGTACCTGCAGGGCGGGCATTTTTTGATCGCCATCATGGAGGGCACCAGCGACGTCGTAGCCAACGACGGTTCCGGTGTTTCGGGTGGCTCGTCGCTGATGACCGACGGGGTTTGGGTGTGGCGACTCGATCTGCCGTACTTGGTCAAAAAGCATCACCTGGAACTCGACCCGGAGTTTGTCTGGCACGCTGCTCGGAACGGATACGTCGTGCCTGATGTGCCAGATGAGCGAATGGCCCAGCTGGCTCCCGAGGCGGCCTGGGAGATCTACGGGATGCGAAGGCCTCGTTTTGAACCCGGCGAGGTCCGTGTCGTTGAGTAGTGCTTCCCGCAAAGGAAGCCGAAGCCGGCGCATCCCTTTCTTGACCCTCGACTCCCGCGGCGACCCGACCGGCCAGGCGATCGCCCTCGACGGATCCCGCCCGAAAACGCCACCACGCCTCAGCTCACCTGCGGCGGTGCCGCCAACCCCGAAAACACCGCCGCGACAAGACGCCGCCCCTGTGCCGCGCCGGTGTCGTTGTTCGGGACTCGCCACAGGAAGCTCATCAGCAGGATGATGTCCGCCGGGTCGTGGCCCGGCGCGATGGTGCCCTCGGCGACGCAGGCGTCGACCAGCTTCGTCACCGCCGCGGTGGCCGGGGCCCAGGAGGCGGTGATCAACTCCTGGGCCGCGGCGCTGTGGAGGGCGTCGCCGAGGCCGTGCTTGATGCGGATGTACGCGGCGAGCGTCTCGAACCACTCGATGAAGGCGGCCTTCGCCGACGGCTGACGGGCCAGGACCTCGTCGGCGGTGGTGGTGAGGCGCTCGATGTCGTGTTGATAGGCCCCCAGGATCAGGTCCTCGCGGGTGGGGAAGTGGCGGTAGAGCGTCCCGGCGCCGACGCCGGCGCGCTTGGCGACCTCGCTCAGCGGCACGAGGGGGTTCTGCGCGAACAGCTCGTGCGCGGCTTCGATGATCGCGACCCGGTTGCGCGCGGCCGCTTTGCGCTGTGTGCCGTAGGTGCCCGGCGTCCCGTCGGTCATGGCTCCGATCATGCCCCACCTTTGACTCGCGGAGAATCCTCCGCTAGTTTCTAGAGTACTCGCGGAGAATCCTCCGCGAGTTTGCCTCGACAGGAGACCCCCGCTCATGCGTTATGTGAAGCTCGGTACCACCGGCCTCGACGTCTCGCCCATCGCGATCGGCGCGATGACCTACGGCGAGCCGGACCGCGGCCACCCCGTCTGGTCGCTGGGCGAGCCGGACGCCCGTCCGCTGATCAAGCACGCGCTCGAGGCCGGCATCAACTTCTTCGACACCGCCAACATGTACTCGAACGGGTCCAGCGAAGAGATCCTCGGCCGCGCGCTCAAGGACTTCGCGGACCGCGACGACGTCGTGATCGCCACCAAGCTGCGCCACCCGATGCGCCCCGGTCCGAACGGCCGGGGGCTCTCGCGCAAGGCGATCATGTCCGAAGTGGACCACTCGCTGCGGCGGCTCGGCACCGATTACCTCGACCTGTACCAGGTGCACCGCAACGACCACGCCACACCGCTGGAGGAGACCCTCGAGGCCCTCTCCGACCTCGTGAAGGCGGGCAAGGTGCGCTACCTGGGCGCGTCCTCCATGCACGCCTGGGAATTCGCGAAGGCCCTGCACCTGCAACGCGAGCACGGGTGGGCGCGGTTCGTGTCCATGCAGGACCACTACAACCTGCTGCAGCGCGAGGAGGAGCGCGAGATGATCCCGCTGTGCCTGGACGAGGGCGTCGGCACGATCATCTGGAGCCCGCTGGCGCGCGGCCGCCTCGCCCGCGCCTGGGACGACGCGAAGGCCACCGCGCGCGCCGCGACCGACGGCGACTACGCCGACCTGCTCTACTCGCCTGCGGAAGAGGCGTCGAACCGCGCGATCGTCGACGCCGTCGGCGTGGTGGCCGCCGCCCGCGGTGTGAGCCGCGCGCAGATCGCCCTGGCCTGGCTGCACCGCCAGCCGGTGGTGACCGCCCCGCTCGTCGGCGCCGGCTCGGTCCAGCAGATCGACGACGCCGTGGCCTCCCTGGACCTCACCCTCACCGACGACGAGGTCCGCACGCTCATCACCCCGTACACCCCGCGCCACGACTGGCAGGGCATCTCCGACGAGGCCGAGCTCGACGCCATCCGCGCCCGCGTGCCGGGCATGGCCCTGGCGTAGCGGACCGGCGGGTGCCCGGCCGGGTGACGGGGCTCAGGTGGCTTTTCACGGGCGCCCCGGTGCGCCTAGTTCGTCAGCCGGGCCTTCAGCTCGGCCATGAAGTCGGGGTTTTCGTTGCTGAGGTGATCCAGGTCGATGTCCTCCGGCAGCTCGTCGCCGGACTCGCGGTCGAGCAGGTACCTCACCGTCTCCCGCGCCACGGCGTGTGTGTCGAGGTCCGGGATCAGCAGATCGTCGAGCACCGAATGCGACATCGTGATCCGGTGCTGCGTGGTGTCCAACCCGTCCTGCACGACAGCGCGATACTCCATCGGCCCCGTCCGGGTGACTTCGACGCGTTCGCTCATCGGCAGAGTCTAGCTCCGGAAGACCTGCTCAGCGGTGGTCGTCGCTCGGCAGGTGCCGGATGGAGTCGCCGCCCTTGTGGTGGCCGGTGCGGCCGAACAGGCCGGCGAGGACGTGCTCGATCCGGGACACCGCGCCGTTGAACGCGTCGTGCACCGAGCCGGCGCGGTTCGTGACGACGACCGGCTCTCGCGCGGCCGGGAAGGCTTCGATCACGCACCGCAGGTCTTCGCCGTCGGTACCACCGCCCATTTCGTCGCTCAGGTGGACGTCCACCCGGGTGAGGCGGTCGCTGAACCGCGCGAGCTTGGATTCGAGATCGGCCTCGAAGCCCTGGATCACATCCGCGCCGCCGCGCAGGTTTCTGTCTGTGCTGATCTGGATCTGCATTCCCTGGTTCCCTTCCGCACGCGCGAGCACAGCGGTGACAACGAGCAGGACATCGCACGACAGTGTAAGCCGCTGGTCCCGCGGCCGAGTTCTCCGACGAGGCCGGCGAACCGGACGCGCGGACTACGATCTGTTCCTGATCTTCAGGGACATCCACCTTCCGCGCGCGAATCCGGAGGCACCGTTGAAGTTCTTGCTCACCTCAGGCGGCGTCACGAACCCGAGCATCCGCTCGGCGCTCGTGCAGCTTCTCGGCAAGCCGATCTCCGAGTGTCACGCCCTCTGCGTCCCGACCGCGCAGTGGGGGCATCCGATGTGCGGTCCGACCTCGGTGCGGGGGTTCGTCGCCGCCGAGCCCACCTGGCAGCATTTCTCCGGCCTGGGCTGGGCGTCGCTCGGGGTCCTCGAGCTCACCGCGCTGCCCACCATCGGCGCGGAGCGATGGGTGCCCTGGGTCCGGGAGGCGGACGTGCTCCTGGTCGAAGGCGGCGACGCGACGTACCTGTGTCACTGGATGCGGGAGTCCGGGCTGGCCGATCTGCTGCCTTCGCTGCCCGACACGGTCTGGGTGGGCGTCAGCGCCGGAAGCATGGTGCTGACGCCGCGGATCGGCTCGTACTTCGTCGAGTGGCGGTCCGCGCCGGACGACCGCACTCTGGGCGTCGTCGACTTCTCGATCTTCCCGCACCTGGACCTCTTTCCCACCAACACCCTGGCCGACGCCCAGCGGTGGGCCGCCGAAATCGGCGTCCCGGCCTACGCCATCGACGAGCAGACGGCCATCAAGGTCCTCGACGGCTCAGTCGAGGTGATCTCCGAAGGGCGATGGACGAAGCTGGGGTCGTAGCCGGACAACCCTTGCGGCAGCCCGGCGGCCTCACCTCGACGGGGTGATGCACGAGCGCGGCGAGCCCTGTGATGGTGCAGGCGCATCGCCACGCTCCCCAGGGAGGGTTTGCCATGAGCACACCCGGAGGCGCACAGGACCCGGACCAGCGCGCAGCCCACGCGGACGCACCGCCGGCGCACTCGGAAGCCCCGACAGCCCCTGCACCCCAACACGCGCGGCAGGAAGCATAAGCTCGCCGGCCGGACGGGGCCGCGACGGAGGCGAGGGCCCCGCAGGTGCGGAAGGTGCTCGTCGGCCTGCTGATCGCCCTGGTGATGGGCACGATCATGGTGACCACCTACGTCTCGGCGAACCACGGTGTCGTCGCCCGCAACCTGCCCTGGGGCGTGACCGGATCCTCGGCGCTGACCAGCGCGGTGCAGCAGGACGTCAGCATGAAGATCTACCCCTACGCCGACCAGGCCGACCTGGAGAACGCGGCCGGCCAGACCACCATCTACGGCGGTTTCAACGCCCAGACGAACACGGTGGTGATCTCGGAGGCGGCGAGCCTGTGGGCGCCCGGGGTCATGCCCGCGGAATACCTCAAGGCGAGCCGGGTGCTTGGGCAGCCGGTCCACTTCAGCGTGATCAACACGCTGCCGCAAGAGGATCCCGAAGGCGTGGTTCCCGGACTGGTGGTGTTCGTGCTGATGGTGGCCGGCTACCTCGGGTCCACGATGGCGATGCAGCGCACGGGGAAGGCCGCCGCGCACCTCCGGGTCACCATCATGGCCGGGTACGCCGTCGTCGCGAGCCTGGTGTTCAACCTGATCGTCGGCCCGGGGCTGCACGCCTACCCGGAGGTGGGAGCCAACTTCTGGCCGTTGTGGGGCGAATTCGCCCTGGTCCTGCTCGCGGTGGCGATGCTGACCGGGACACTGCAGAGCCTGATCGGGCCGCTGGGCACGCTGCTGACGGTGGTCCTGGTCGTGTTCCTCGGCAACCCCTCCACCGGCGGCGTGAACGGGACGGCGTACCTGCCCGCGTTCTGGCAGTTCATCGGCCCGATCCTGCCACCGTGGAACGGCGTCACCCTGATCCGCAACACCCTGTACTTCCACGGGAACTCGATCACCCAGCAGCTCATCGTGCTGAGCCTCTACGTCGTCGTCGGGGCGATCCTGATGACCGTGTTCGGCTGGGGGCGGGTGCTGTGGTGGCGCGGCCCGAAGAACACGATCGACCGCGCCGAAGAGACCGGAATCGCCGCAATACCACCAGGGTGACCGCCCGTCAGAGCCGTGTCAGCCGGATGTCAGCTCCGTGGGGAATCGTGGCCGCCGACGCCACGAAATCCGCATCCACCACGGAGCTGAGAGAACGGACACCGGGATGACAGCCGATCAGGGGCACCGGCCTGCGATCCGCGTGCAAGGCCTGAAGAAGTCCTACAAGAGCCTGGAGGTGCTGCGCGGGGTCGACTTCGACGTGGCGCGCGGCAGCATCTTCGCCCTGCTCGGTTCCAACGGGGCGGGCAAGACCACGATCGTGAAGATCCTCTCCACGTTGCTCAAAGCCGACGCGGGGACCGCCGACGTCAACGGCTTCGACGTCGCCACGAAGGCGGCGAACGTGCGGGAATCCATCAGCCTCACCGGGCAGTTCGCGGCCGTCGACGAAATCCTGAGTGGACGGGAGAACCTGGTGCTGGTCGCCCGGTTGCGGCACCTGAACAACCCGGGCGGGATCGCCGACGACCTGCTCCGGCGGTTCTCGCTGACCGACGCGGCAGCGCGGAAGGTCTCCACGTACTCCGGTGGCATGCGCCGCCGGCTCGACATCGCGATGAGCCTCATCGGGAACCCGGACGTCATCTTCCTCGACGAGCCGACGACCGGGCTCGACCCGCAGGCGCGCATCGAGGTGTGGCAGGCCGTCAAGACTCTCGCCGAGCACGGGACGACCGTGCTGCTCACCACGCAGTACCTGGACGAAGCCGAACAGCTCGCCGACCGGATCGCGATCCTGCACGAGGGCCGGATCATCGTGAACGGCACGCTGTCCGAGCTCAAGCAGCTGCTCCCACCCGCCAAGGTCGAATACGTCGAAAAGCAGCCGACCCTCGAAGACGTCTTCTTCGCGATCGTCGGCCAGAACGGCACCGCAGACGACGCGGCGCCGGCCCGGATCGGTGAGGAACGACGATGACCCGACACTTCTTCGGTGACACCACTGTCCTGCTGGGACGGTCGCTGCGCCACATCACGCGCAGCGTGGACACCATCATCACGACCACGATCATGCCGATCGCGTTCATGCTGCTGTTCGTCTACGTGTTCGGCGGCGCGATCAAGACCGGCTCGGGCTCGTACGTGAACTACCTGCTGCCCGGCATTCTCCTCATCACGATCGCCTCGGGCGTCTCCTACACCGCGTTCCGGCTCTTCCTGGACATGAAGAGCGGCATCTTCGAACGCTTCCAGTCCATGCCGATCGCCCGTTCGTCCGTGCTGTGGGCCCACGTGCTGACCTCGCTGGTCGCCAACCTGATCTCGGTCGTGGTCGTGGTGCTCGTCGCCCTCGTGATGGGCTTCCGCTCGGGCGCGGGTGTGCTGGCGTGGCTCGCGATCGCCGGCATGCTGATCCTGTTCACCCTGGCGCTGACCTGGATCGCCGTGATCCCCGGCCTTTCCGCGAAATCCGCGGACGGCGCGAGCGCGTTCGCCTACCCGCTGATCTTCCTGCCGTTCATCAGCTCGGCCTTCGTCCCGACCGACACGATGCCCGGCCCGGTGCGTGCCTTCGCCGAGCACCAGCCGGTGACGTCGATCGTCAACGCCATCCGCGACCTGTTCACCGGGCAACCGGTCGGCAGCGACATCTGGGTCGCGCTGGCCTGGTGCGTCGGCATCCTCGTCGTGGCTTACTTCTTCGCCATCCTGGCGTACCGCCGCAAGATCTCCTGACCGGCGACGGCAGGAGCTGCAGTGCGTCAGCGGTTCGGCGTGACCAGCAGTCCCCACCGAGAGGCCAGCCGGGCGGCCTCGATGCGGTTGCGGCAGCCCGTCTTCGCGAGGATGTGCTCGACGTGGGTGGCCACCGTGCGGGAGCTGACGCAGTGCGCGGCGGCGATCTCCCCGTTGCTGAGGCCCTCGGCCACGTCGGCGAGCACGTGCAGCTCGCGCTGGGTCAGGCCGGCGGGCGGTGGGGTTTCCCGGTGCAGGACCACGACCGCGGGCGGCGACGGGTGCAGTTCGACGGCGACCACGCTGTCGTTGAGGACGACGTGCAGCACCGGGGCCGAGGGCGGCAGGCCGGCGCGGACCTGCGCCACCGCGGCGTGCAGGGGCGAGGGCGGGGTGAGCAGGTCCGGCCGCGCCCCGGGGGAGAGCGGCGTGATCGCGCCGCCCGGGCCGACGACGAACCCGTCCAGTTCTCCGTCGGCCAGCCGGGCGGTGGCCGGGCGTGGCGCCGGGACCGGGTCCAGAGCGGCGCCGAGGTCGGGGGCCAGCAGTTCGAGCAGGGCGACCGTGTCGTCACCGGCGTGATCGACGTCGAGCGAGCTCGCGTTCAGCATGCCGACGTAGCGCCCGTCTGTCGCGAACAGGCACTGGGTGAAGCCTTCCCGGAAGCCCAGCGGGGTGATGACCTGCTCGAAGGTCCGGCCGTTGCGCAGCGGGGGAGCGAGGTCCCGGATTCGGACGAGCGTCCGCCCGGCCTGCACGAAGGTGAAGACCGGATCGGTGTGCATGAGGGCGTCGAGGAAGGTCGTGGCCACCGGCGGGTACGACGAGGCGAGCGATCGGTGGTGCCGGGCCACGGGGTCCCAGACCGACAGCGCCGAGCACTCGGAGGGCACCACGGCGTGCAGCCCGTCGAGGGCTGCCGTCGCCGCGCCGGGGGAGCGGCTGCCGTTTCGGCGCAGGAATGAGCGCAGCTCACGGGCCGCGCTGAGGGCGGTCACCCGCGCAAGCTACCCCGGCGGCGGGCTCTCGAACAGCCGACGACGGTGACGAAACATCCGTCAACCTACCGATGTTTTCTTGAACGCCCGCTCCTACGGTCGCGCCTTCGACACATCGGAGGACGCCATGAAGCCCCACGAATACGCCGATTTCGACGCCACCTCCCTCGCAGAGCTGATCCGGTCCGGCGAGGTGACCACGGACGAGGTCCACGCCGCCGCGACGGCGGCGCTCGATGCCGTTCAGCCGACGGTGAACGGGCTGGTCGGCGAGCGTTTCGCCGCACCGCTGGACTATGCCGCCGACGGGCCGTTCGCCGGCGTCCCCTTCGCCATCAAGGACCTCATCCTGCACGCCGAGGGCGTCACGCAGGCCGCCGGCACTCGGCTGCTCGGCGAGGGTGTGCCGATGCCGTCCGACACCCACCTGATGGCGCGCTTTCGGCGTGCCGGCCTGGCCACCTTCGCCCGCACGGCCACGCCGGAGCTCGGCTTCAACGCCAACACCGAGCCGCTGACGTCCGGTTCCGTCCGCAACCCGTGGGACCTGACGCGCAGCGCGGGTGGTTCGAGCGGCGGGTCTTCCGCCATGGTCGCGGCCCGCGCGCTGCCGGTCGCGCACGCGAACGACGGCGGCGGGTCCATCCGCATCCCGGCCGCGGCCTGCGGACTGGTGGGCCTCAAGCCCAGCCGCGGGCGGGTGTCGGTGGGTCCTGACTACGCCGACCCGCTCATGGGCCTGGGCGTCGAGTTCGCGGTGACCCGGACGGTGCGGGACTGCGCGGGTCTGCTCGACGCGGTGCACGGGTACGAGCCCGGCGACCGGTACCAGCTGCCGGGTCTGCCGCGCAGCTACGTGGACGAGGCCCGGTCGGGTTGCCGGCCGCTGCGGATCGCGCTGACCACCACACCGTTCTGTGGCAACGGTGCCGTCGACTCGCGCTGTGTCGCGGCAACGGAGAAGGTGGGCCGCGCACTGGAGGCGCTGGGGCACACGGTCGAGCCGGCCGCGCCCGGGATCGCCAAGGCGGAGCTCGACGACGCCAACTTCGTCGCCTGGACCAGTTTCCTCGCCGACGGCGTCGACGGGTTGTGCGCCGCCCTGGGCGTGTCGGCCGGACCCGAGCACCTCGAGGCCACCACCCGGGCGTGCGTCGAACACGGGCGGACGCTGCGGGCGGCGGACCTCTACGGCGCCGAGCGGGTGTTCAACGCGACCGCCCGCGCGATCGCGGCCTTCCACCAGCACTACGACGTCGTGCTGTCGCCGACCATGAACGTGCCGAACACCGCCCTGGGCCACCTGAACGCCGATGACGACTCGCTCACCGCCCGCGGCTGGTACGACCACCTCTTCGCCTCAGCCGGTTTCACCGCACTGGCCAACGTCACCGGCAACCCGGCGATCTCGCTCCCGCTCGGCCGGACCGACGAGGGCTGGCCGGTCGGCGTGCAGCTCATGGCACCCTACGCCGACGAAGCGACCCTCCTCGCCCTCGCCGGCGACCTGGAGCAGGCGATGCCCTGGGCCGCCCACCGGCCGCCGACCGTCGTCGGCTGACCCGTGGCGTCGGTGACGCTGAGCGGGCAGAACGGATTGCTCGGCGGGAAAGCCGAATCCGACCTTCACCCGGAAAGAGCGTCACCTTCCCGGATCGAGGTCGCGAGGGTTGGTCCACCGCGCGAGCAGGACGGTGGCGTCGTCCTGCAAGGTGCCGTCGTGGTGGGCGAGCACGGCCTGGATCAGGCGCCGCACGGTCTCCGGTGGTGGGTAACCGGTCGACGCCTCGCGGCGCAGGAAGTCCGCCAGCCGTGCCTCGCCGAAGAACTCACCTTCGCTGTTGCGGGCCTCGGTGATGCCGTCGGTGTAGAGGACCAGCCAGTCGTCGGGCTGCAGCCGTTCCTCGCCGACCACCAGCTCGCCCGAGCCGAGCCCCAGCGCGGCCCGTCTGCCGCCGGTCAGCTGTTTCACGACTTTGCCGCCGCGCATCAGCAGCGGCTCCGGGTGGCCGGCGTTGATGTATCGCATCCGCCCGGTCGCGAGGTCGATCTCGGCGAGCACGGCCGTGGCGAAGGAGGCGTTGCCGAACGCCGCGCCGATCGTCTCGTCGATCTGCCGGGCCTGTTCGAAGAGCCCGTAGCCGGCGCGGCGGGCGCTGCGGTGGGTGGCCAGTGCGGTGGCGGCGATGTGGCCGCTGCGCAGGTCGTGCCCGACGGCGTCGACGATGAACAGCACGGCGGTGGTGTCCGAGAGCGAGTAGTCGAAGGCGTCCCCGGCGACGGCGTGCCGCGGTTCGAGCACGCCGGTGACGACGAAGCCGTCGACACCCGCGGTCAGCGGCGGCAGCAGGGACCAGATCAGTTCGCCGGGGATCGTCCGGTCCCTGCGGCGGCGGACCGCGTCGAGGCCGTCGCCGTACTGCGTCATCAACACGACGAGGTGCCCGACGAGCAGGGCTACCCACTGGCACTGCGCACGCAGCCCGGGGTCCTCGAGCGTGTCCTCGTCGGGCACGTCGGCTCGCAGGACGCCGATCCGTTCGGCCCCGTCGACGAGGGGTATCCACAGGCACGGCCGGCCACCCGAATCCGCGGGCAGCATCTCCAGACTGCGGAAGGCGCGCCCGGCCAGGGTGCTGTCGATCGGCAGCGGTGGCCCGGAATCCGCGACGGCGGACACCGGGTGCAGATACTGCTGGGCGTAATCGGCGAGGTAGGCGCTGAACCCGATCCCGATCAGCTCGCCCGCCGCTTCGACGAGGCCGGGAAGGCGATCGGGCGGTGCCAGTTCCGCGCCTTCGAGCAGGTGCACGAGGGCGGCCAGCGTGTCGTCGTGCGGCCGGCGGGGGCGGAGGGTGCGGCTGTAGGGGGCGCGGCGGGTCCAGGCGATCTCGTCGAGACACTCGTTCACCGCGTGGGCCAGCACGTCGCGTTGGTTTGGCGGCAGTCCGGCGACACCGTCGAGGTAGGCCTCGACCTCCATCAGGTCCTGGCTGCCGCCGAGGGCGAAGTACCGCGTCCAGAGTTGTTCCGCGGTCAGGTCGGCGTGCCGGCAGGCGAGGACGATCTCGCGACGCTGGTCCCCGTTCATCGGCGTGGGCGGGCGACCGCGCGCAGCATCGCCTCGGCGTTGTCCCGCAACGGTTTGCCGGCCCGCGCGGCCTCGTCCGCCAGCACGAGGAACGCCGTCTCCTCGGGGACGTGGTCGCGGGCCATCACGATTCCCTTGGCCATGCTGACGATGTCCCGGGTACGCAGCGCCGACCGCAGCTCGGTGCTGAGCCGTTCGGCGGCTTCGGCCGACCTCGCGTTCGCCACCAGCACCGCGGCCTGGGACGCGAACATCGTGAGCAGCGTCCGGTCCCGCTCGCCGAACGCGTGCGGACGGTCGGAGTACACCTTCACGGCGCCGACACTGCGGCAGCCGGCGACCATCGGCGCGCTCAGCGCGGAGCGCAGGCCGAGGCGCGCGGCCGACGCCGCCCACTCCGGCCAGCGGTCGTCGTCGTGCATGTCGCCGACGTCGATCACCGAACGCTCCTGCCACGCCGTCAGACACGGGCCGGCTCCCAGCTCGTACTGCAGCCGGTCCGCCCGTTCGACCTCTTCGCCGGTGGCCGCCCAGGTCACCGGCGCGCCCTGGTCGCCGGCGGCCGTCACCCCCGCCCCGAGCGCCGAGGGGAACACCTCCCGGGCGGCCGCGATGATCAGTTTCAGCAGCGACCGCACCGTTTCGGCGGTGAGCAGCAGGCCGGACAGTCGGGCGAACACGGCGGCGAGCTCGTCGGCCAGGGGCAGCTCGGGTTCCATCGGGTCCTTCTTCCCCGCAATGCGGCGTTGCAGGGGCGGCTACCCGGCGGGGGCCGGGTCCAATCGGGGCGCTGCGGCGAGAATCCGAACCCGGGTCATCGCCGGAGGTGGCTCGCGGATCGTCGCTTGGCCACCCTCGCGGCCTCCCGGGGGTCGAGGCCTAACGGCCGGGGTCAGGCGAGGGGGGTGTCGTCCAGAGCGTCCAGGAGATCCCCTGGGGTGTCATAGATCGCGACAGCCCCGGCTTCCCGCAGCTCGTCGTCGCCGAAGCCGCCGGAGCGCACGACGATCGCCGGCATGCCCGCGTTCTTCGCCGCCTCGACGTCCCACACCGAGTCGCCCACCATGACGCTGCGCGCGTCGGGCGGTGCGCCCAGCTTTTTCAGCGCCACCTGCAGCAGGTCCGGTGCCGGTTTGGAGGCCTCGACGTCGGCGCTGGTGGTCCAGCCTTCGGCGATGTCGCGGGCGTGCAGCTTGTCCAGGTAGACGTCCACGTGACGCTGCTGACCGGAACTGGCCAGCACCAGCCGGTGCCCGCGTTTCCTGATCGCCACGAGCAGGTCGTGGGCCCCGGGCAGCGGCGCCATCTCCTCGAGCAGGGCGTCGACCTCCTTGCCCTGCTGCTCCCGGAGCCGGTCGCCCACCCGGCGCTCGAGGTCCTCGCCTCCCAGCGCCGTGGGCAGCTTGTCCCCGCCCATGCCGATCAGCCGGTGCAGCCGCCACACCGGGTAGGTCTCGCCCACCGAGCGCAGCGCCCGGTACCAGGCCAGCGCGTGCTGGTAGTTGGAGTCGACGAGCGTCCCGTCGACGTCGAGGACGGCGATGGTGGAGTCGGTCACGGTCGGCGGCTACCCGACATCCCGGTTTTTCAACCCCGCTGCCCCGGCTTGTCGTTCCTTCGGTTGCGGCCACCGTTCGCCAGACCCGAGCGTGCGCCGCGGTCGCCGCGCGCCGGCGCCTGCTCCACGAGCTCGAGGCGACCGTGCGGGGCGGTCAGCTGTTCGTCCGGCGCCGGCGATCGGAGATCGCCTCGTCGCGCACACGGCCGCTCTCCGCGTCGACGTCGCCGACCCGGCCGGCGAGATCGGCGTGGCCGGCCACGAGGTGGCGCCGCGTCGCGGCGAGTGGTTCGAGCAGCGCCGACGCGTCGTCCGCGGCCAGGGCTCGCGCGACACCCGCTGCGGCCCGCCGGCCCGCGGCGGACATGCCTTCCGCCGCGGTGACGTGTGCGGCGAGCTGGCGCAGGACCGCGGCGTTGCGCCGCGCCCATTCCGACACCGCGCGGTCGCCGGCCCGGCGGTCGCGCTGGGCGTCGATGCGGCCCTCGCCGGTCTCCTCTCCGGTGGCGGAGGGCTGAAGCCGCAGGTAGCGCCGTTCGGCGGCCTGCCGGCTCGTGACGCCGAGCGACGGTGCGAGGGCCGCCCAGCTCACGCCGGCCACGCGCGCCGCGGTGATGAGCTCCGGCTCCCACTCGGCGAGGCTCGCCCGCAGCGCGTGCAGGGCACTCAGCGCCGCGAGCAGCTGCTCTCCGTCGGCGGCGCCGGCCCGAGCGTCGGTCACGGCTTGACCTACGAGGGCCATGACATCGGCTTCGTCCATCCTGTCAACCTTCCGATGACTTTCGGCTTGTCAACGTTCCGATGACATGTTAGAACAGTTCTGCGCGTTGACAAGCCCGATACGACTCCAGGAGGTGGAACAGATGTTGATGCGCACCGATCCGTTCCGCGAGTTCGACCGGCTCACGCAGCAGCTGCTGGGCAGCGCGTCGCCCGGAACGTGGTCGCGGCCCGCCGCGATGCCGATGGACGCCTACCGTGCCGGCGACGAGTTCGTCGCCTGCTTCGACCTCCCCGGCGTCGATCCCGACGCGGTCGAGCTCGAAGTCGAACGCAACGTCCTGACCGTGAAGGCCGAGCGCCGCCCGCTGCCCACCGGCGACGATGCGCGGCTGCAGGTCTCCGAGCGGCCGTACGGCGTGTTCTCCCGGCAACTGCTGCTGGGCGATGGGCTCGACACCACCCGGATCTCCGCCGCGTACGAAGCCGGCGTGCTGACCGTGCGGATCCCGGTCGCCGAAACCGCGCAGCCGCGCCGGATCGCGGTCTCCACCGGAACTTCCGGTGCGGACCGCAAGGAGATCACTTCCTGACGACGTCGTGCCGTTTCCGAGGGCCGGGCCGGCTCGCCCCGGCCCGGCCCTCCCGCACGAGAGAGGAGATCGGCTCCCGTGACCTCATCGATCGACATCCCGACCGACCACCACGCCGCCGCCGCTTTGACCGCGTACCTGCGAGCCGTGACAGCCGAACTGGGCATCGGCCTCGAGTCGTGCACGCTCGACCATGCTTCGCCGCTGTCGGCCTACGTCGCGCTGGACCAGCGGCACCCGGCGTACCCGGACCGCGACTTCGCGCTGTTGTGGGACGAGGAGCGTGGCTGGGCCGCAGCCGTCGAGACCCACTCCGGTGAAGACCTCATCGTCGTCCGCTACTTGGGCGGCACCGTCGCACCGACGCCGGAGCAGGTGGCTCGCTTCACCGAAGCCGTGCTGGCCGACGACCACACGATCGGAACACCCGATCCGCCCCGCCTCCGGACCGCGGGCCGCGCCGAGGAACTTGTCGCTCTGCTCGGCGAGAGGGTGCGGCCGTGATGACGCTGCCGCTGCCCGAGAGCTTCGCGCTCACACTGCGCGGCTACGACCGCGAGCAAGTCGACGACCGGCTCGCCGAGCTCCACGAGGAACTGCGCCTGCTCACCCTCGACCGCGATGCCGCGCATTCCCAGGCTGAACTCCTCGCCGACCGGCTCACCCAAGCCCGCGCCGAGATCACCGCGCTGCGTGACCAGCTCGACCGCTTCTGCCGCGCCCCGGCGGACCCGGCCGCGGTCGGTGCGAAGGTGAGCCGTTTGCTCGCGCTGGCCCGGTCGGAAGCCGACGACCTCGTTCTGACGGCGCAGCGCCGCGCGGCCGCCCTGCGTGCGGAAGCCGCGGGCACCATCCGCCGCACCCAAGCGCAGCTGCGTGCGATCGACGCAGTTCTCGCCGAAGCGGAATCAGCTCTGGAAGAAGGAGCCATGCCGCAGGTGGCTGCGTGATCGAACCAGCGGACGTCCGATGTGGACAGTTCTGGGGAAAACGGCCGAGCGGAACAGCTTGTCGTCACAGCATTGAATCGGGACGGGTGTGAGGACTCTCGAGTGAACCCTCAAGCGGATCGTGTCGAGCAGTCCATGAAGGTGAAGCAGCTGGAGGACGCGCTCGCGACGCGGCCGGTGATCGAGCAGGCCAAGGGCATGCTCATGGTGCTGCGGAGCTGGTCGGCGGACGACGCGTTCACGGCGTTGCGCGAGGTTTCGCAGCACACGAACGTGAAACTGCACGACGTCGCCGCGGTGGTGGTCGCGGCCGGCACCCGGCGTACGGCGGCGGTGCCGCAGGAGACGACCGCCGCCGTGCTCGCCGAGCTCAAGTCCGCCGGAATCTGGAGCGCGGAACGCACCGACCATCGTTGAACGACACGAAGCGACCCCCGGCGTCGTCTTCTCCTGGCATCAACGTGCGGTGACCTCGAAGCGGAGCCCGAAGTTGTCGAGCGTCAGGGGCAGGTCGCCCGGCGTGAGGGTGGCGCCGTGCTGCTGGACCAGGTTGGCGAGCACCGCGGACGTCGTGAAGAACACCAGGTCGCGGCCCGGGCAGGCGGCAGGACCACCGCTGAACGGGACGAGCGCCGGGCTGGCCGCGGCGCGGCCGTCGAGCCAGAGGGCCGGCTCGAAGGTGTTCGCGCAGGGCACCTGGTCGGGGCCGCGCTGGAAGTACGGCGTGCGGCTTTCGCGTAGCAACGCCGGGTGATCGGCCAGAGGCTTACCCACTCGAAGGTGCAGACCGACGTGCGCTCGAAGTTCGCCGGACGGAAAGCCGGGGTGGTGCGCGTGCGGCCCAGGCGAGGTGGTCGTCGTAGGGGCGGTGCTGATCTTCGGGAACAAAGGCGCGTTGGTAGATGCCCTGCGATCGTCCAACAGACAGAATGGCGGGCAGCTCACCGATGCCCAGATCGATCAGGCGGTCAACGTCGGAATGGTCGTCGCCGTGGTGATCGCGTTGCTCTGTCTCCTTTTTGCTTTCAAGCTGCGGGCCGGGCGCAACCGGGCGCGGATCGTGCTCACTGTCATCACCGCACTGCAGCTGATTTCGTTGCTCGTGGGTCAGTGCACCGTCCTGGGGTACATCAGTGTCCTGGCCGCGGTCGTCGGCGTTGCGCTCTCCTTCACCAATCCGTCCAACAAGTTCATCAACGGCGCGAAAACCCTTCGATGAACATCGGGGTGCCGGCGGGCACCCTGGACTGGTCCTGACAACGCTTCCCTGGCGCGATGCGGAAACGGCTTCTCGCTTCTTGCTCCGGTCTCCACGACGCGACGAGCAGCCCAAGCATTGTGGGCTCCCTTCCTGCCGCCGGGTTTCCACCCAGGCCGCGGCGTGGATCGGCCAGGTCAAGCCTGGGGCGGCTCAGCCCCCTGCGCCGAGTTCCCTCAGCAGCGAAGCGAGCCCGCCCGGTGCGCGGCCCTGCCGGCGGGCGCTCGTGAACACCTGGGCCGCCGGTTCGTGGCAGCGGCGGAACCCGGCCCGGCCGAGGCGCTGCCAGAGCGCGTGATCCTCCCCGGTCGCGATCGGGCCGAATCCGCCGATGGCGCGGTAGGCGTCGGCGCGGACGGCCAGGTTGGCGCCGTAGACGTTGGGGCTGTCCAGGGCCACGATGCCGCGGTAGCGGGCGGCGGCGTCGCTGCTGCCCGGGAACGGCTCGGACAGCAGCGCCGGGCCGGCCGACGCGTGCCACCCGCGGCGTGCCCGAGCCAGGTGGCGGGCTGCCCACGCTCTCGCGACTTCGGTGTCGGCGTCGGTGTTGAGCAGCAGCACCTCGGAGGCCGGATATCCGGGGAGCGCTCGCAGCGCCGTGCCGCAGCCGAGGTCGCGCACGGCGCCGATGGTGGTGAGCCGGGTGTTCGTCGTGACGCGCGCTCCGTGGCGGTGGGCGAGCGCGGCGGTGGCGTCGGTGCAGCGGTCGGCGACGACGACCACGGTGCGGGTGATCCCGGCCGGCAGCTGGGCCAGGGCACGGCGGATGGCGTCGAGACAGCGGGGCAGGGTCGCGGCTTCGTCCCGGGCGGGGACGACCACTGCGGCGGCGTCGATCACCGGCGCCTCAGCACGTGCAGCAGGAACTCCTCGTCGACGTGCTCCACCACGGTCTCGAGCCCGGGGTGCCCGGCCAGCCGCCGGTGGGCCTCCTGGCCGTCGTGCGGCGCCTCCGGTGCCCAGTGGCGCCAGTGCACGGCCGCGATCTCGCCGCCGGGCGCGAGCGAGGCCACGGTCCGGTCGATGGTGGCGGTGAGGTCGGCGTCGTCCAGGTAGTAGAGCAGCTCGCCGAACACGACGAGGTCCACCGGGCCCGCGGGCAGCACGTCCGGCACGGCGCCCTCGTGGACGTCCGTTGTGGACAGTCCGGCCGTGGCTTCCCGGGTGCGTCGCACAGCATGCGGCACCGGGTCGGAGGCCAGGAGCCGGTCACACCGGGCCGCGAGTTCGCGTGTCAGCGCCCCGGTGCCGCAGGCCGGTTCGACGACGGTGCCGTAGCGCTCGCGGGGCAGCGCGGCGAGCAGCAGCCCGCGTTTGCGGCGTTCGTACCAGCTGGTGGCGACCTGCCACGGGTCGGCCGCGCGGTCGTAGAGCTCGGCGAACCGGCCGACGGGCGCCGAGCGGGTCGGCGGCACGCGCAGGAAAGTCTCGTGCGGCCGGTCGAAATGGGCCAGCACCTCGGGCGGCAGGATGGGGTCTTCGCCGCGGGGGCCGGGTTTGAGCTGTGAGGTGAACTCGCGCACGGCGGCGGCCTTGGCCGCCCGCTCGGCGCCGCTGAGCGAGTACGCGCGGGCGAGGTGCCACGGGACGTCCGGCGAGTCCGGCCGGCCCCAGTGCCACAGCCAGATCGGGTAGGCCCAGCAGTGTGCGGTCACGGGCGCGGCGACCACCGTGGCCCGCCCCGCCGCCCGGTGATCCGGGTGCGGGTCATCCGGCCACGGCATCAGGCACAGGTCGCGGTCGGCAGCGTGCTCGCGCAATGCGTCCGTGAGCTCCGTGGTGTGCCCGGCCAGGCCCGAGTCGGGCAGGCCGAGCCAGATCGGTTCCACTTCGGACAGTCCTTGGGCCGCGAGCGCCCGCGCGAGCTCCTCGCGGCGGGCCCGTCCCAGCCGGCGGCGTTCGTCGGTGCCGGCGGCGGGGAACGCGGCTTCGCCGTCGGTGGCGACGACGAGCGTCACCGCCGCGCCGGCGGCGTGCAGGTGCTGCACCAGCCCACCGGCGCCGAGCGTTTCGTCGTCGGGGTGCGCGGCGACCACGAGCACGCGCCGGAAGCCGTCGTCCGGCCACGGCTCGAACTCCCGCGTCCACTCGTTCTCCGGGACGAACGGTTTCACTGCGTCACCTCCAGCACGCGGCGGCCCAGCGCGGCGAGGTCCCGCTCGCCGTGGTGCTGGCGGACGAAGACCTGCAGGTCGGCCAGGCGCTGGGCGAACCCGCGGTCGCGGCACATCGGCGCGGGGCCGGTGATGCGGGGCGCGCGGTCGAGCACCTCACGGGCGGCCTGCTCCACGCTCGCGCGGCAGGTGTCGTTGAGCAGCCCGGGATCCGGCGCGTCCTCGAGCACGCCGGCGGTCGCCGCGAGCAGGGCGTCGGCCGCGGCGATCGCGGTGTGCAGCGCACCGAAATGCGCGAGCTGGTGGTCGTCGGCGTTCCCCCGCAGCACTTCGCGGACCCCGTCGAAGACACCGGCGGCACCGCCCAGCCACACGGCCGCGACGCCCGTGCCACCGAAGACGAACCCGGGCCGCTCGACATACCAGCCCGGGGGACCGATGACCGAGTCGGACGCGACGGGAACGGAGTCGAAGACGACGTCGCCGCTGTCGGAGGCGTCCATCCCCAGTGCCTGCCACGCTTCGGGGTGGCGTACCACGCCCGCAGCGGTGAGGTCGACCTCCACGAGTCGGCTCCCGGCGGCCACGAGTGCGCGGTCGAGCGTGGTCAGCCCGGAGCAGAACCGGATCGTCCCGGAGAGCCGGCCGCCGTCGAGGACCGCGCCGGTCCCCCCGGACTTCGCGGCCCAGACCCCGTACAGCGCACCGGTTTCCGGCTTGCGGCCCGCCTCGGCGAGGATCGCCACGGCGTCGGTGTGCCCTTCGGCCAGCCGCGCCAACGCGAGGTCTCGCCGCCCCCACGCGGCAAGCGCCCTCCAGCGCCGCGCGAGCCCGTGGCCGGGCACGGGCAGCTCCATGGCGCCGTTTGCCAGCAGCGCACGCAGTTCGGCCGCCACCCATTCGACGGTCCGCCGCACCGGAAGCGGTTCCGCGGGCGGCTCGGCACTCAGCAACGAGGTCATCACGAGGTTCCTGTCTGCCGATCGGTCGGGGGTTCAGCCGGGGGTGGTCTCGCCACCCAGGGCGGCGAGGACTTCGCCGCTGTAGTACGAGGAAAGGCGGTCGGCGGCGAGGAAGACGTAGGACGGTGCCAGCTCGTCGGGGTGCGCAGCGCGGCCGAAGGGCACCTGCGAGCCGAACGTCTCGACCTTCTCCGGCGGGAACGTCGAAGGGATCAGCGGTGTCCACACCGGACCCGGCGCCACGCAGTTCACGCGGATCCCGCGCTCGGCCAGCGCCTGGGCCATCGAGTACGTCCACGCGTGGATCGCGCCCTTGGTGGCCGAGTAGTCGATGAGGGACTTGTTGCCGCGCAGGCCGTTCACCGAGCCGGTGTTGATGATCGACGAGCCCGCGCCCAGGTGGGGGAGCGCGGCGGCGGTCACGCGGAAGTAGCTGTGCATGTTGACGTCGAACGTACGCAGCCACTGTTCGTCGGTGAGGTTCTCCGGCGCGTCGACGGGCCACTGCACCGCCGCGTTGTTCACGAGCAGATCGAGACCACCGAGCTGCTCGACGGCGCGGGCCACCACGTCACGACAGTGCCGCGCGGCGGCCAGATCGCCGGGCAGCAGCACGCATTTGCGTCCTTCGGCTTCGACGCGGCTCGCAGTGTACTTCGCGTCGTCGTCCTCTTCGAGGTAGGCGATGGCGACGTCCGCGCCTTCCTTGGCGAACGCGATCGCCACGGCCCGTCCGATGCCCGAGTCGCCCCCGGTGACCAACGCGCGCCGGCCCGCGAGCAGCCCGTGGCCCTCGTAGCCGTCCATCGTGTCCCGCGGGCGCGGCTCCATCTCCTCGGTGACCCCGGGCGGCTCCTGCTCCTGGGGCGGACGTTGTCGGTCGGGCATGCGCTTCTCCTGTACAGTCAGGGTCCTTGCGCCCACCGGTTACCCCCGCGCGGGCGGTTCCAAAGCTGCCTGCGGCGCCGGCGTTCGGTTCCGGCGGCGGGCTACCGCGAAAAGGTCCGGTCCGGGCCTACTGCGAAGGAACCGGACGGTGCTCGTGGATCAGTTCGGCGCCCGGCTCGTAGTCGTCGTCGGCGTTGTGCGTGAGGACGCCGACGGCCACGCCCGCGGCGGACCGGCCGGCGACCTCACCCATGGCGAGGCCTTCGCTCCGGTGCTCTACGGCGAGCGCACGCCCAGCCGACGGGTTGTGGGCCAAGGCGACATCACCGGCCGCGTACACTTCGGGGCGGCTGGTGCGCAGGTGTTCCCGGTGGCCTTCGGTGATCGACCTGAGCCGGGTTTCGCGCAGCACGCTGACGCCTTCGGTCTTGAGCCAGCGCAGGATCAGCTCACCGGCATCCCGGCCCAGGCGCTTTTGCTGCGGCACCGAATCGGGACACAGGACTGTGACCTGCACGCCCGACCGGGCCAGTGAAACCGCGGCCTCACAACCGATGAATCCGGCGCCCACCACCACCGTGCTGCGCGCCGGCCCGGCCGCTGCTCGCAGCTCGCGGGAGCTGGTCAGTGAACGCAGGCAGCGAACGTCCGGATGATCGGCGCCCGGCACGGGCGGGCGAACCGGTTCCGCACCCGTGGCGAGCACACACCGCGTGAAGGGGTGCGTGAGCGTTCTCCACTCGCGCGTAGCTCGAAGAAGAGGACGAGTGGAGCCGGGTCGCCAAACGATCGACGTCAGGGCGCGTGCGCCGAAAGACCGCTGGAGCTGAGTAGCGCGGCCCGCCTGATCGACTGCGCGGTCGGTGCCCGGAATTCCGCTCGTGCTGTGGCTGGTGGGCGTCGCGGCGGAGGCAATGGTCCGGCGCACCTTGCGGTGGCAGCCGGCTGGCTGTTCAACCGGCTGCCACCTGCGTCGTGGGTTCCCGCAAACCCGGCCGTTACACCGGGCGGCCCCTGGCGTCTCCGCTCGCACAACGGCGTGCCGGCGGCGAAAGCTTCACGCCGGCGCGACCGTGAACGAGAAGTTTCCCCGGCTTCCGTCCGGGGGTACCCCGGAAACCGAGGAAGACTCCCGAGACGCGGTCGTCGGAGCCGTGCGAGAGGGTAGTGGTCGGTATGCGACAGGCATTCCATCAGGAGCTGGCTCGGCTCGGTACCGAGATGACCGAAATGTGCGTCGTCTGCGCGCAGGCGATGCGCCAGGCCACGACGGCGTTGCTCACCGCGAACGTGGGGCTGGCCGAGCAGGTGCTCGGGAGCGACATCGAGCTGGATCTCCAGCGCGCCGAGTGCGAAGAACACGCTGAGGCGCTGCTGGCGTTGCAGGCCCCGGTCGCCCATGAGCTGCGACTCGTGCTGGCCGCGGTGTACTGCGCCGACAGGCTCGAGCGCATGGGGGATCTGGCCGCGCACATCGCCGGCACTGCGCGCCTTCAGCATCCGGGCCGGTTCGAGTCCGCGGAGTTGGCGGAGGGGTTTCGCCGCCTCGGCGAGCTCACCGCGAGCATGGCCGACCGGCTCGCGGATCTGATCGCCGCGCCCTTCGCCGGGATGTTCGCCGAATTGGACGACGCCGACCAAGCGGTGGACGATCTGCACGCTCGGATACTCGAGCTGGTCACGAGTCAGGACTGGAAAGGCAGCGCCGCCGCGGCGGCCAACGCCGCTCTGCTGGCCCGGTTCTACGAACGCTTCGGCGACCAGTGCGTGTCGGTGGCCAGGCGCCTCGAATTCACCGTGACCGGTGCCTTGCCCGTCTGACTGCGGCCGCGGAGGTCACCGGCCGTCGAGCCCGACGGGAGGCGGCTCCCAGCGGAAGACGCCGGCGCCCTGGGCGTAGGACAGGTGCCCACCGAGCGCACCCCCGACGCCGAGGACGAGCAGGCCGAGTGCGCCGAGCAGTTTGCCCCCGGCCGCGCCACGGCGACGCCGGCGGTACGAGGCGGCGAAGATCACGGTCGCGACGAGGTTGACCACGAGGTGGCAGAACCCGACCCGGCGCTGCCGTTCGCTGAGTTCGTGGTAGTCGGCAGCGCCGAGAACGGCGGCCGCCGGAGCTGCCATCAGCCCGATTCCGACCAGCCGGCGGGAAGCCGTTTCGTTGCCTGGCACCAGGTCGAGCAGAGACGAGCAGGCCCACGCGCCGATCGGGAGAGTGACCGCGATCGGGTGCAGTGGATGGCCGAGACTGCGGCCTCGCAGCTCTTCGCCGGCCTGGCCGCTGAAGAGCTTGTTCACCGGCCTCGCCACCGCGGCCGCGGGCTCGTCCAGTGCCTGCACGTTTTCCAAAGTGGACAACAGCCGGTGCGGCGGGGCCTCCGACGCAGTCCGGATTCTGTACCTGATGGCTGAGGGTGTGTTTTCGGTCATGACAGGGGCCTACCCCGACGGTCGAGCTCCAATCCTCACCGCAGACGCGAATTCTTGGCGTTCCCGCGTGGATTCCGGAAAACGGGCTGTGCGGAAGCGGTGGCAGGACGTCGGCTCGCCATTCGGACACGGCCGCCCATCACGGCCTCCCGTCCAGCGCATGGTGGATGACGTGCCAGACGTCCGACCCGGCTGCCTGGGGGCGGTGTGGTTCGCTGTCCGGTCCACAGACACAGCTGTCGGAGAATTCGTGCCACACAATGTCTTCGATGGGGACCAGGTGCACGACGGCGTCGTCGGTCCAGACGTTCGCTCAGGGGGCTTGCGGCTCGGTCGTCATCAGTCCGGCTCCTCGTGCTCCGTACTGCCGCCGGCGCGATGAGGCGTCGGCGGCAGCCCGGATCCCGCCCGGGTGTCAGGCTCGATGCGCGCCGTCGGCGGTGGCCCTGGTTTGGGTCTGCACGGGCGGCGGCTGCGCGGCCGGTGCGCTCTGCTCCTGGCCGCCCGGTTTCTGCTCGGCCCGGTGCTTGGCGTCGGCGGCGTCCTGCGCGGCGCGCTGCTTGCCGATCGCCACGTCGGACCTGATGGTGTCGTTCTGTTCCCTGGCCTTCTCGTATCCGGAGTTGACCAGCTTCGCGGCGGCTTCGCGGCCGCCGATGCCGAACGCCAGTGCCGCGGCCAGCGCGGCCGCACCGACCAGGGCGACGTAGGTGATCGTGACGATCACCGGCGAGATCCCCAGCTGGGTGAGGATCATGAACACCGCGATGCCCATGATCATGGCCGGGACGAGGGTGCGAACGATCTTGCCCGTCGGCGTGTCACCCATGGTGCGGTGCACCAGGCCGCCGACCGCGCCGGCGACCGCGGCCGCGACGATGAAGATCAGCAACGCGGCGATCACGTTGGGCAGGTAGCTCAGCACCTGGTTCATGAACCCGGTCAACGCCGGAATGCCCAGCGTCCCGATGGCCGAGGAGATCACGAATAGCATGATCACCCAGAACACGACCGTGCCGACGAGCTTGGCGGGGCTGCCCCGCGGGGAGAGTTTCTCGACGTAGTTCGCGCCGCCGCCGGTCTTCAGCCGGTCGTCGACCTTCGCCTTCTGCAGGCCTTTGGTGATGGCCTTGTCCAGCAGTTTGGCGATGACAAAGCCGATCAGCAGCACCAGGAGCGCGCCGATCACCTGCGGCAGGTACCCCACGAATGTCGTGAACGCACTCTGCAGACTTTGCAGGATGTTGAACCCTGTGTTCATTGATCTTGTCCTCTCATGGACGAAATGCATTGCAACTCACGCGAGTTGTTCTTGCCTCAACGCATGAGCGCGTTATCCGGTATTGAAAACCCCGATCAGGTTGTATTTCCCCTGCGTACCCCGTTGAAGGCAGGTCAAACGCGCCGTTGTCACTCCACGGCGTGTTTCGTTTCCCGGTCATTTTTTGACGAAAGGGGTTCCGGACAGCAAGCAGCGCGGGCTATTCGTCGGAAAGCAGAGACCCCAGCGGTCCGAGGTCGAGGTTCAGTTCCCGCCGGTCCAGCCCGAAGTGATCGCACAATTCGTCCATGCGCAGATCGAGGTACATCAACGTCTGCCCGATTTCTTCGACCTTGTCCTCGCCCAGATCCCCGTGGTCGACCCGGCGCAGTGCCTGGCGCTCCATGAGCTGGCGCAGCAGTTCCACCACCGTCAGCACCAGGCTGACGAGGCTGCGTTCCGCGGTCTCGGGGTCGGCGTTGATCCGGTTCTTCTGCTCGTCATTCATGATGGGGCTGCAATGCGGTGATCGACGTGATGAGGGTGCGCAGGGAAATGCGCACGAGATCGACATCGGCGATCGACAGGGTGATTTCGCCGCTCACCACGACCCCGCCCGCGAGCACGCGGTCGAGCAGGTCGATCAGCGCGACATTGCGGTTCCCGGCACGCGCCGGCACAGTCATGGTTCCTCCGGTGAAGAGAACGAATACGGGGGCCACGGCCCGGTCAAGGTCACGGTCAGCACGGCGCTGTCCCGGTCCCACGCGGCCACCGCCTCGGCGAACTGCTCGGCTCGATCGGCGTCGACGAGGTACGCGCCATTGAGCACCATCGGCCCGTCCTGATGGGTCAGCGCCCGGCTCTGCGGCGGGTGGGTGCAGGCGTCAGCCGCCAGGTCGGACAGCGTGGCGTGGATGTGACTCGCCTGGTCTGCCGCCTGCTGCTGACGGTCTTCACGGGACGCGAGTTCCCTGCGCCGCCGCGCGAGGTACGCGACTCCTGCACCTTCGCCGGCCGTCGCGGCCGTGGTGGGCTCCGGATCGTTCCGCAGGAATGCCTTCACCCCCCACTCGACCCGGCGTGAGACGTGTTCGAGCGTCCGTTCGAAGTCGGCCGAGCGTTCTTCGACGGCAGTGCGTACCGAGGCATCGTCGTGGTAGACGGTCGCCAGCCGGACGGGCGCCACGGGCCCCCGCTCGACCAGTGCCGCGATCACCGTGTCGTGCGCTCGCGCCACCGTGGCCAGCCAATCGAGGTCCTCCAGGTTGCGCCGCAAGGCCTCCTCGCCGAAGGAGCCCAACGGCACGTCGCCCACCACGGCGACCAGCCTGCCCGCGGTGACGACCCGCGGGCGTTCGGCTGCGACGCCCGTGAGGCCGCCGAGCGCGGACGCGCCGGCTTCAGGCGTCACGGCGTAGAGCCACACGCCGGTCTCCTCACTCGCGTTCATCGTCCTCTCCGCCCGCCTCGATGGACTCCGGCGCCGCTTCCAGTTCGGCGACGCGCGCCCGCAGCAGCCGGTTCTCCTCTTGCAGCTTCCCGTTGTCACCGGTCAGCCACGGATCGCTCTCCCACCAGTTGATGCCGACCTCGCGGGCCGTCTCCAGCGAGGCGATCACCAGCCGCAGCTTGATCGTCAGCAGTTCGATGTCGAGCAAGTTGACCTGGATGTCCCCGGCGATGACCAGCCCTTTGTCCAGGACCCGCTCGAGGATGTCGCCGAGGTTCGAGGACTGGCCGCTTGGCGCCCCGAGACCGCCTTGGGACCTGCTGACCGGTTGTCCCGATACCATCTCTCAGCTCCCCTCGTTACCGGTGCCGGACTTCCCGCGCGCGTACCGCTTCGTGCGGCGGAACGCGAGCAGGTCGCCTTCGTCGTCCAGCTCGATCTCGTACAGCGCCAGGATGTCGGCCGACGAGGGGATGCGATGCTCCTCGATCACCTCGACCTCCACGACCCAGCCGTCTTCGAGTGGCTCGACCGACGTGACGCCCACGGGTTCGTTCGTGATCAGCTCGTTCAGCTGACGCACCGCCGCGGCGGCCGCGGTCGAGGCGATCATGCCGTCCCGCTCCGATCGACGGCGGGCCGACGGGGCCCGGCCTTCACCTTTGGCGGTGGCCATCGGCCGTCACCCTTCCCTTTCGTCCCTTCGGCGCACGGGCCGGCTCGGCGGGGAGGCCGTGAGCCGGCTCAACGCCCGTTGCTGCACCTCGGCTTCTTCGTCGGCCGAAATCTCGCCGGCCGCCCGCGCCGCCTCCGCCGCCTCCAGCTCACGCCGGACCGACGCCGGGTCGTGCAGTTCTTCGTCGACCCGCCGCCGGATCAGCTCGCCCAAGGCGAGGACCCCGCGCACCGGTGCCAGCGGCAGGCCGAAGATTCCCGACAACAGACCCATGGCGTCACTCCGGCGTTCGCGTGACGACGAAGTCGTACGCTGCGAGCGGACCGAGCAGACGGACCCCGACACGGCCGTCCCATTCCTTCGCGAGCTCGCCGATCGCGGCTTCGAGGTCTTTCTCCCGGTCGGTCTCGGCCAGCACGGCCAGGTTCACGGCCTCCTCCTCGTGAGTCGGCTGCCGCGGCGCGAACTCCTCGACCAGCTCGGCCAAGGCGTCGGCCACCAGTTGCGTATCGACCGCCCGCTTCGCCTCGATCGCCTGGGTGATGTGCTCGCCCAGCGCCATGCGCTCGTTGCGGGTGGCCTCCTCCGGCTTGCCCCGGATCGCATTCGCGAGCCGTGCCATACCGTCGTTCTCGGACAGGATCTCCCGCAGGATGGCCTGCTCGTCGTAGCGCGCCCGGACGACGTACTCCGCCATGCCCTCCAGCTGTTCCAGCGCGGCGGTGAAGTCGTCGCGGTTCGCGTCGAGCAGCTCGTCGACCACGGCCCGCTCGTCCGCGACCACCGCGCCGAAGCGCAGCGGCAGCACCGGGACCTCGGCGGCCGCCGAGTCGAGCAGACTGGCGTGCGCCGAGAGGTCCTGAGGCCGGCCCAGCGGTGCGTCCTGGGGGATTTCGCTGACCAGCGCCGCGATCGGACCGCTGTGCACTGTGGTCACCTCGGCGGGTGGATCTCCCACTCCGCGCGCGTCGTCGTCGATCTCGACGTCAGCGGGCAGGATGCCGTAGACGTAGATCGCGGTCTCGGTCTCCGTCCCGATGTCTGTTTCGGCGGCCACCGGCCTCACCGTCCTTTCCGGCCGCGGCTCACGGGTTCCTCATCGTCGTCGCCGAGGATGTCGCGCAGCTTGTCGCCGGCCGCGTCGAGCGCACCGCGGGTCTTGGCCTTGGCGCCGCCGGAGGTCACGTCCTCCAAAAGGTCGGGCAGGCCCTTCTGCTCGGTGCCCGAGATGTCGAGCCGGTTCACCGCTTCCGCGAACCGCAGGTAGGTGTCGACACTGGCCACCACGATCCGGGCATCCACGGTCAGCAGTTCGATGCCCACCAGGGACACCCGCACGTACGCGTCGATCACGAGACCCTTGTCCAGGATCGTGTCGATCACGTCGGCGAGGCCGCTCGAACTCGGGCGGTCCAGGCCACCTCCCCCACCGGACGGCTGTACGGCTGTCGTCATCGCTTGCTCCCTCGGCCTCTGCCGGCGCCCGCACGGGCGCGGCCTCGGCGCGGCCGTTCTTCTTCGGGCTCCTCGTCGGTGTCTTCCTCGGTCTCGTCGGTGTCTGTCTCGTCGGTGTCTTCGGGTTCTTCTTCCTCCGGCTCTTCTTCGGGCTCGTCTTCCGGCTCCTCCTCGGACTCCATGTCCTCGTCCTCGTCGGAACCGGTGTCGGCGGATTCTTCGTCCTGGTCGGGCGAGCTCTCGTCGCGGTCGGTGTCCTCGTCCTCCCGCTCGACGACCTCCCCGTCGTGGATCTCGCCGTGCCACCCCTCGATGTCGTCGGGGTTCAGCAGGTCTTCCGTCATCACGTGCCGGCGGAAGTGCTTGAGTTCCAGCCGCGCCCGGCGGCCCTGGGCGCGCCAGATGTTGCCGGTGCGCTCGAACAGCCCCTGCGGGTGATAGGCGAGAACCAGCACGACCTTGGTGAGGTCGGGTGTGAGCTCGTGGAACGTCACGGCACCGTCGACGTGGCCCTTCGCTCCCTTGGAGCGCCAGACGATCCGCTCGTACGGCACCTGCTCCAGGATGTCGGCCTCCCAGGTGCGGTGCGACCAAAAGACCTGCGCCTTCCACTCGGTCTTCTCGTCGCTGACCTGTTCGACGTTGTTGACCTTCTTCATGAACGCCGGGAAGTCGGTGAACCTGGTCCACTGGTCGTAGACGAGGTCGATCGGCGCACCGATGTCGATCTCCTCGACGATGTTGGTGAGCTTGATCTTGTTTCCTTTGCCACCGCCGCCGCCCCCGCCGGTGAACGCGCCCTTCACCTTCTCCGCGATGCCGGACAGGCCACCTTTGAGCGCGCCCTTGATCGCCTGGCCTTTGATGCTGCCGCCCTTGCCGCCGGTTACCGCTTCCATCAGGCCACCGCCCCCGCCTCCGGCGAAGTCGGTCAGCCGCCCGGCTGTCGAGGACATCTTTTTCGTCAGCGCGCCGGTTGCCCGGCTCATCGCCGCCTGGCCCAGCCCGCGGATGGCGTCGGTCAGCTCATTCGAGTCCCCGCCGGTGGCCTTCGTGGCGGTGTCGGTGGCTTTGCCGGCTGTGTCCGTCGCTTTGTCTGCGGTCTTTTTCAAAGTCTTGGTGACCACTGCGTTCACTTCCTCGTCCGTCGGACGGGCGAGCGTTTGGTGGCAGTGCGTGCGCCGCCGGACCCTTCGCCGTCACCGGACGCCGCGGCCCGCCGGCCGGGCGACCGCCGCTGCCGCGGCCGTTCGCCATCGGTGTCGCTGTCGTCAGCGCTCGTGCGGCGGCTCGCCGCGCGGCGGCGCCGGGGCTTCTCGGGCTCCGGCTCTTCCTCGGGTTCCTCCTCGGATTCGGCTTCGTCCTCGTCGGCGACTTCGTCCTCGTCTTCGGTCTCTTCCTGGGCTTCGTCCTCACCGTTCGGCTCTTCGTCGTGCTCGTCGTCGGCTTTGGACTTCTTGCCGCGGGTGAGCGCGCCACCGTCCTGGAGGCGCTCGCTCAGCGACTCGATCCGCCCGCTGGCCGCCGTCACCGCCGCCGACTTCGCCGCGCTGAGCAGCTCGTCGCGCGCCAGCGACGTCAGCTGGCCGATCTCCGGGGACGTCCCCAGCTGCTTGAGGCCATCCTGGAGGAGCTTCGTCGGTGACACCCCGGCCTTGCCGCTCGCCCCGGCGGCCGCGATCATCAACGCGAGGCGCCCCTTCTTCGTCCGCCCCAGTAGATAACCGGCTGCGACGCCCAGCGCCATCCGTGTTCCTGCCTTCATTGCCGCTCCTCCTGACTCTTGCGGTTGCGAGGTCCCCACGCACAACCCGCACGCTGCCCCCGAAATCGACGCGAACAGGAATGTGACTTCGTCATCCAAATCAGCTACCCGCATCCTTCGGTGCGAAAACATGGGATCATGGAAAACGTGTTTCTTCCTTGCGTGGCAACGACAAAAAAGGCTCACGGAAGCGGTTTCGAAGATCGTTTCCCGTGATCTTCTTGGGCAAATCGCTTGAACAATTCAATGATTCACGGCCCTGGGAAAAATGTGTGAACCGATGCGGCCCGGCCCGATGTCCCGGCTTTTCAACGCACCGTCCGGCTCGACTGCCGACTGCCGACGGCTACGGAAACGGTTGCGGCGCCGATGCTCCCCAGGTGTTGCCCGTCGTTCGCTGCGGGCCGTGCAGGGACTGCGGACCTTCGTGCAGGCCTGGTCCGGCCTGGCGGATTTCAACGATCACCAGCCGGCCCACGGCGCCCAGACGGTCGGGCTGGGGGAGTACCTCACGTCGTCGTCGTTCGCGGTGGACGTCGCCGAGACTGACAGTCGGAGTATCTGTAGTTCTTCCTCTACGTGTTCGCGACGGTGTGGCTGGTGCAACGCGGTTCGCCGGAGTCGAAGCCCGCTGAGCAGGATCGGCCTGGAGAGCGACCGCGACCAGGTGCCGGGCCCCACGTGCGACCCTGCCAGAACTGGCAGTCGAGGTTCCTCGCCATCGGCTGCGTGGCCATCTTCTGCGTCTGCCTCCGCCGGCGCGGCTCGCCCGAGCCGAAACCGGTCGGAACCGAACACCACGTCACGGACGAGTCAGGCTGATGGGGCGGCGAAGTCTTGCCGCCGGGGTCGGCGACCTGCGGCGTGATCGTCCCGAGGTGGGCACCCGCGAAGCGTCCGGCGAGAGCTACGAGTGCGCGCGACCGCAAAGTCCTCGCGCCGTCGACGACGAACCTTGACGATGCGGGCGTAGTGCTGCGGCCGGGTGCCGGAACGGGCCCGGCGTCGTTGCCAGGGGAAGCCGCCGGGCCCGCGGCGTCGATCTGATCCGGTGCCGATGAGGACGCTGCGTTGCAGCCGCGTCTTGCCCGGGAAAGATCCTCGGCGGCCACCGGAACCACGCCTCGGGGTGGGTGTCCGTCGCGTCCGTGTCCCCGAGGTGACCCGCGGCGGCTCAGCGCTGATGGCGGCGCAACGGCCGGACGGCGGGGCCCTGGACGACGGCGCCGCCGGGGTCGAAGCGGGAGCCGTGGCACGGGCAGTCCCAGGTGTGTTCCGCGTCGTTGAAGGTCACCAGGCAGCCGAGGTGCGTGCAGTGCGCCTCGACGGTGTGCAGGTCGCCGTTTTCGGCGCGGTAGGCGGCGACGAGCTCGGCGCCCACCCGGACCACGGCGCCCTGGCCAGGCCGCACCTGGTTCAGGGAGCGGCCCTGCTGCAGCACGGACACGTGGTCGCCGACGAGGTGGCGGCCGACCTCGAAGGCGTCTTCGGCGAGGCTGAGCACCGAGCGCGCGTCGAAGCGGTTGGGGTCGAACAGGGCGGCGGCGGGGTGGTCCTCGCCGAGGATGCGGGCGGCGACGACCTGACCCGCGGCCGTGCCTCCGGTCATACCCCATTGTCCGAAGCCCGCGGCGACCCACAGCGGGACCGCGGCGGGCAGATAGCGGCCGGCGTACGGCAGGCCGTCCAAAGTGGACAGGTCGTGCGCGGACCAGCGGTGGGTCACGCGGTGCAGGCCCGCGTGTTCACCGGCCCAGGCGGCGAGGCGTTCGTAGCGCGCCTCGATGTGCGATTCGGAGCCCACGCGGTAGTGCTCGCCGCCGGCGACGACGGTCGGGGTGCCCTCGGCGGTGTAGGCGCGCACCGAGTGGTGGGTGTCGGCGTCGAGGTACATCCCCTCCGGCGCCCTGTCGCCGGCCGCCGGTCCCGCGACGACCAGGTCGCGCACCGGGTCCAGCCGCGCGAAGTAAAGCCCTCGGTCGAACACGGGGTAGTGCGTGGCGACCACGACCTCGTCGGCCTCGACGTCGCCCTCGGACGTCCGCACGACCCGGCCGCGCAAGTCGAGGCCCAGCGCGCGCGTGTGCTCCAGGACGGTGCCGCCCGCGCGTTCGACCTCGGCGGCGAGCCCGAGCAGCCAACGGCGGGGGTGGAAATGCGCCTGCCCGGCCACGCGCACGGCACCGAGGGCGGGCACGTCCAGTTCGACGTCTTTCACGTACGCCGCCGGGAGCCCGGCTTTCGTGGCCGCGTCGGCTTCCTTCTTGAGCTTGTCGACGGTCCCCGCCTGCGTCGTGTAGACGTAGCTGGGCGCGCGGGTGAACGCGCAGTCGATCCCCGCTTCGGCTGCGATCCACTCCAGCGCCGCGGACTGCGCCCCGGCGTAGGTCTTCGCGGCGTCCGCACCGTGGCGGGCCTCGAGCTCGGCGTACTTCAGCCCGTGCTGGGCGCTCACCTTCGCCGTCGTGTGCCCGGATACGCCGCTCGCCACCCGGTCGGCCTCCAGCACGACCACCGACTTCCCGGCCCGCGCCAGCAGCACCGCCGTGGTCAGGCCCGCGATCCCGGCCCCGAGCACGACCACCTCGGCCCACGCCGGCGGCGGCCCCGAGCCGCGTTCCGGCGCGGGCGCGGTGTCGATCCACAACGACAGCGGGGCGGGCAAGTCCGTCATCCCCGGGTGGTTCCCCCGTGGCGTGAGCCCAAACCCCGGCGTCGGGCCGGCGGCCAGGCCGTCACCACCGACGGGCTCGCCGCGCCGTGAGACGGCGGGCTCGTCGTGGTGCCCGGCTTCGGCGCACCGGCCATGATTTCACCGGGGATTGAGTGCGGAAAGCTTGGCTTGATAGGCTTTTCGGCTTCTAATGACGGCCATCGTCCGGTGCCGGCAGCACCGGCGCGGTAGTCGAGTCCGGGGCTGAGGCGGTGATACCCACGATGAGGGTATGCCGAGTGCATCCGGCCGGGGGCCGGCGTGACACAGGAATTCGCTGGAGGAAGCGGCGATCCTGGCGCGTAGCCGGGCTCGCGTCCGCTGTTGTGTTGATGATCGCGGGGTGCACTCCGTCCGCACCGACGCCGCCGCCCGGCACGTCGGCGGCACCGGGGACCACAACCGGTTCCGCATCGGCGCAGTCCGCGCTGAAGCCCATCGACCCGGCCGCGTTCCGGGCGACCGTGGCGGCCGCTGCCAAGGAGCTGCTGGTTCCCGGGGCGGTGGTGCGGCTGCGCACGCCGCAGGGCACCTACACGGCGGGAGTGGGTACCACGCAACTGGGCACCACCACGCCTCCCGATGCGGACACCCACTTCCGCGTCGCCTCCAACACCAAGACCATGACGTCGGCGCTGATCGTGCTCCTCGCGCAAGACGGCAAGCTCCGGTTCAGCGACCCGGTGTCGCGCTACGTCTCCGGTGTGCCCAACGGCGACAACATCACCCTGGCGCAGCTGCTGACGATGCGTAGCGGCCTGTACGACTACACGGAAGCACCCGAGCTGGCGGCGGCTCTGGACGCCGATCCGGCGAAGGTCTACACGCCTCAGGACGTGCTGGCCATCGCCTTCCGGCGCCCGCCGGAGTTCCCGCCCGGCACGGCGTACCAGTACAACAACACCAACTACGCGCTGCTGGGCCTGGTGGCCGAGAAGGTCGACGGACGGCCCTTGGCCCAGCAGATGCAGCAGCGCCTGTTCGGCCCGTTCGGCCTCCGGCAGACTTCGCTGCCCGCGGCCACCGACACCTCCATCCCGGACCGCTACTCCCACGGTTACATGTACGGCGGGACCGCTTACGCGCTCGTCGACCTGACGTACCCGCCCGACCTGCAGGCCGCCGCCCGGGCCGGAACACTGCAGCCCAACGACTACACCCGGCAGAACCCCTCGTACGCCACCGCTGCGGGAGGAGTCATCTCCACCTCGGACGACTTGGCGACGTGGATCCGGGCGCTGGTCTCGGGCAAGGTCTTCAACGCCGACTTCCAGCGGCAATGGCAAGGCAGCCTGCAAGCCGAGGACCCGAACGCGCCCGACGGGCAGAAGTACGGGTACGGCATCTCCTACCAGCGTTTCGCGCCGAACGCCGCGATGTGGTACCACGGCGGTGAATGTCCCGGGTTCAACTCGTTCATGGGATACGACCCGGCCAACGACGTCACGCTCACCATCTGGGCCGACTTGACCTTGGCCCCGGACGGCCGGACCACGGCGGTCGCCTTGCTGCCCACCGTGCTCAACCAGATCTACACCGGACTGTCGTTGCCGCCGGCGCCGGTGCCGATCCCGACGTGAAGCAGGTGATGGGTCGGCGCCGGACGGTGGATTCAGCGTTTCCGGCGCTGGACTCAACTGCGCGGCCGCCGGTACACCCTGGACTCCACGAACGCCGCGAGCCGCCCGAGTGTGTCGAAGATTTCACACGCGATCTCGTCGATCTCTATTTCGATCCCGAACCGTTTCCGCAAGGCGATAATGAGCTTGACGACGGTGAGCGAATCGAGCTCGGGAAGATTGCCGTACAGTCCCGTCTCCGGCCCGAGGTCATCGGCCTGGTCCTCGATGTCCAGCGTGCCCACCACGACGGCCTTGACGTCCTCGAAAATCGCTTGCGAGATCTCTGGCGAGCGAGGCATGCGGATCCTCCTCATTGGGCACACAGGCCCGACGGCCTGCGATCTGCATCAACAGTTCCCCGGTGCCGGACGTCCGGGAACGCGATAAGCCGTCGGCGTTTGCGAACGAGCTGATCGTGGGGCGCGCGCGGGCGACGGCGGTCATGCGGGCTCCTGAGGGCGGGAGGCGGCGAGCTCGCGGCGAAGGACTGCCCGGTCGAACTTGCCGTTCGGCGATCGGGGCAGGGCGCTGCGGACCACCACCTCGGCGGGCACCATGTAGCCGGGCAGTTCCTGCCGCAAGCGCGCGGTCACCGCGGCCGGGTCGAAGCCGGCGGGGTCGCGGGGGGTCACGACGAGGACGACCCGGTGGCCGAGCGCCTCGTCCTCGAGGCCGAGCGCTACGGCATCGTGGACGAGCCCGGTCTCGTAGGCCACTTCCTCGATCTCCTGGGGGCTGACCCGATACCCCGATGTCTTGATCATGTCGTCGCGCCGGCCGACGAAGTACAGGAAGCCCTCCTCGTCGCGGACGACGACGTCGCCGGACCAGACCGCCAGCTCAGGTGTACACAGCTCGATTGCACGGTTCGGTGCCGGCCGGAACCGCTCGGCCGTCCGCTGCGCGTCGTTCCAATAACCCAAGGCGACGAGCGGACCTCGGTGCACCAGCTCACCCGGCTCGCCCGGGCCACACAGGCCGCCGTCCTCACGGACCACGAGGATCTCGGCGTTCGGGATGGCCTGGCCGATCGAATCCGGCCGCCGGTCGACCTCCCGCGGATCGAGGTAGGTGGAGCGGAACGCTTCTGTGAGGCCGTACATCAGGTACGGCGCCGCAGTCGGGAAGATCGCTCGCAGTCGTTGCAGGGTGACGCGCGGGAGGCGCCCTCCGGTGTTCGCGAAGTAGCGCATCCCGGCTACGGCCTCGACTGGCCACGTCTGGGCCGCGAGCTGGATCCACAGCGGCGGTACACCGACCATCCCGCTGATGCGGTGCTCCGCGCACAGCCGGACGACATCTCCCGGCAGCAGGTAGTCGGCGAGCACCACGTTGGCACCAACGGAAAAGCCGGTCGTCAATTGGCTCAGTCCGGCGTCGAAGCTCAGCGGGAGAACTGCCAGGATGCGATCTTCTGCCGTGTTGTTCAGGTAGGTGCTGACACTCTCCGCGCCGACGACCAGGTTGCGGTGCGACAGCACGACGCCCTTCGGGGCCCCGGTGCTGCCTGACGTGTAGAGGATCGCGGCCACATCCGTGTCGACACCACCCGTCGGAGGACACACCGCCTGGGTTGCGCGCTCGGCGACCTCCGACCAGCAATGCACGCGGTAAGGGGCTTCCTCGTCCTCACCAGGCGAGTCGCCCACCACGAGGACGTGGGAGAGTGTCTTGCAGGCGGCGAGCTCGGCGCGCAGGGCCCGCAGCCGATCCGGGGACGTCACCAGTACCCGCACGGCGCAGTCATCGAGAATGTGCCTCACCTGCCTGGGCCGCAGCACGGGATTCACCGGGATGAACACGCCACCGGCCCGCGAGCAGGCGAGCAGCGCCACGACGGTCTCGATCCTCTTGTCCAGGAAGACCGCGACGCGCTCACCACCATCGAGCCCGAGATCGTGCAGGCCGGCGGCCGCTCGCTCCGTCCGCTCCAACAGATCCGCGTAGGAGATCGTGCTCCTTCGCGTGGTCAGGGCGGGCGTGTCGGGGGCGCGTCGGGCGGACCTGGCAACGAGGTCCGGCAACCGCATGATCATCTCGGAAGGTTCCCTTCTGTTCGGTTCGCCTGGCCGCGGGCGAGGCTCAGCCCCCTCCCGCGCCGGCTCGGCCCGGAGGACAGGGCCGGGATCGCCCGGGTGCCGGACACCGGAAGTCGGCAACACCTCGGTGCGCATCCGACCGGCCGGCGCGCAGTGCCGACGTGGTCATCCGACGTCGATCTCGACGGTCGGCGAGCAGTCGGCCAGGTGAACCGGGTCCGCCATCCCGACCAGGACTTCGCGCGGTCCGGTGAAGGGCTCCCTGCTGTGCGCGCTGCGGATGTTGTCGACGAGCATCAGATCGCCCGCCTGCCAGGGCTCCCGCATGGTGTTGGCCTCGTACACCTCGTTGAGCAGCTGCACGACGTCCTCGCCTATCGGGTCGCCGCCGCCGAAGCGGGTGGTGAACGGCAGCCCGTCGGTGCCGTAGGTGTCGACCAGGAACTCGCGCACCTCGGGGTCGAGCGTCCACTCGTTGAGGAAGGCGATCTGGTTGAACCAGCAGCGCCGGCCGGTGACCGGGTGCCGCACCACCGCGCTGCGGCGCTGCCAGGTGCGCAGCCCGCCGTCGGGCTGCCACTCGAACTCGATGGCATTGGCGCGGCAGTAGCTCTCGACAGCGCCGCGGTCCTCGGTGCCGAGCGCCTCGGCGAGCGACGCGCCGATCTCCTCGTTGTAGTTGCGGACGAGCATCCAGCCCTCCCGCTCGAGCCGTTCGACGAGGTCACCGGGCAGCGCGTCGAGCACGGCGGTCGAGTCCGCCACCCCGGTTGCCCCGCCCTCGGCGGGCGCGGACAGGCACGCGAACAGCATCAGGCCGGGAAACTCGAGGCGGTAGCTCAGTTCGTGGTGCATGCACATCGGCTGGTTCGGTGGCCACTTCGACGAGGAGTACACGCCGTCGGCGTAGGTCTGCCGCTCCGCGAACGCCTCTCTCTCGGTCATCAGGCCCGCGGTGGCCAGCCCGCGGAACACCTCGGTGACCTCGGCCGCATCGCGCAGCCCGAGACCGCGGACCAGGACCGCACCGTGCTCGGCGACGACGGCGCGCAAGGCGTCGCGGTGCCCGGCCGCCCAGTTCGGTCCGTCGCCGGTGGTCCCGGCTCGCAGCATCGGCACCCTGCCGGGCTGCAGATCCACGTCCAGCAGCAATGATGACGAGGACGACATCTCGATCTCCCTTCAGTTCCGACCGGAGGACGACTTCAGCTGTCCGGGCGTGGTGGCTCGGCAATGTCCTTTAAGGACACCGCGCGACTACGGCGGTGCCGTTGTCCTCGCTGGTCTTTCGGACCTGTGGATCGCCCGGTTGCTCGTGCATCTCTGTGGCGGGGTTTCCGCCCCACCGTGTGTTCGGTGGCATTTCCTCGCCCTTCATGAGGAAGGAGCCGGTGGCGAGCACGGCGCCGTCGCCGGTCGTCACGCCATAGTGGACGAAGGCGCCGACCTCGAGGGTGCAGTCGGCACCGATCGTGGTGCGGTCCGACTTGAATCCGCCGTCCTCCTGCGAGTGGGTTTGGACGATGGTGTCCGCGTTGAGGGTGCAGTCGTCACCGATCGTGGTGAACGTCCGCTCGGGCACGCGGAGGCCGTCGTCGAAGACCCGGCGGCCGACCCGCATGCCCAGCAACCGCCAGATCACGTTCTTGAACGGGGTGCCGTTGAAGGCGAGGACATAGGTGAGGGAACTGACTTTCCAGAAACGTTCGTGCCGCCAGAAGGCGCGGTCGTAGATCGAGCAGCCCTGCGGCACCAAGGCCTGCAGCGGCCGGAACAGCCGGTCGATCACGACGTTGTAGGCGACCGTGAAAACGATGATCACCGCGGTGGCCAGTGCGACCGCGAGTGCGAGCGAACCCACGAAGTGCAGGAGGTTGACCGCGGCCAGGTAGACCACCACGACGGACACGAAGAAGGTCCAGCGCACCAGCAGGAACAGCGCCATGCTGATGGTGTTGTAGACGGTCTTGGCCCTGAGGCCGCGGCGCAGCTCGTCTGCGCTGCTCACGTCGAGATCCCTGTCGCGCTTGACCGATCGTGGGATCTCGAAGCTGGGCGAGCCGAGCAGGCCCACGCCTTTCCGCACCTGTCCGTCGAGGGGCACCATGACCTTCGTCGCGAGGAGGCAGTTGTCGCCCGCCTTGCTCTGCGGGGGGTAGGCGATCATGTTTCCCAGGAAGTTGTCCGGCCCGATCGACGCCTGGGACAGGCGGAAGGAGGTGCTCGAGAAATCGGCGTTGATGATGGAAAGCCCGTCCGCGACCATCGTTCCGCTGCCGGCCGCGCTGAGGAACGGGGTGTCGTGCTTCACCATTTCGCCGAAGTTCGAACCGGTTTGCCGCACCCCGCGGAGGCGGTAGCCCAGCCAGCGCAGGTAGTAGATGATGTAGGAAGTTCCGCCGAAGAGAGTCGTGTAGAACCTGATGTTGGTCGTGCGGGTGATCGCGCGTTGAACCCAGTAGTGGAATCCGTACAGCGGATAGACCTTGTCCGGCTTGATGAACAGGTTCAGCACGCGCGGAACCGTTCCCACCAGCACGAGGCCGACGAGCATGGCGCCGAAGAAGAGCACGGCGGAGACGACCAGCGCGTCACGGAAGAACGTCCAGGTCGTGAGCGACACCGGTGCCGAGTCCAGCAGCGGGCCGAACTCCGGGACCCGCGGGATCGCGAAGTCCGCGATGCCGAACGTCAGCGGCAGGCCCAGCAGGAGCAGGTTCGCCAGCTGCACGGCCGAGAAGACCACCCGTCGTCCTGCGCCCACGTCGCGTGTTGTGACCGTCATCTGGGTCGTCTTCACGGCCCGCTGCGCGGGTGAGCCGATCCAGCGCTCCCCGGTGGGTATTGCCTGACCCACGTGCAGAGCGGACGAGTGCCCGAGCTGGGCCCCGTCACCCATCGAGGTCCGGATGTCGAGCACCGTCGCCTCGCCGACGAGCGCGTCCTTGCCGATGCTCACTGCACCCGTCTGGATGACGCCGTCGTGAGCTCGGTAGCCGTTGAAGAACGAGTCTTTCCGGATCACCGCGCCGTCGCCGATGCTGAGCAGGTCGGTGCACGCGGGCAGGTTCCTGGAGAAGATGACGGCACCGCGCCCGATCTTCGCGCCCAGCGCTCTCAGGTAGAGCGCGTAGAGGGGCGAACCGACGAACAACATCATCGGGTTCCGCTGGATCAGCGTTTTGACGAGCCAAAAGCGGACGTACGCCAGGCTCCAGACGCGGATCTCCTGAGGCTTCCACCGGCCGATGAGCACCCACTTGACGAGGATCGGGACGGTGCACAGGCCGAAGAACATCGCACCGCCGAACGCGACGGAACGCAGGTAGACGTCGACCAGGTTGGGGCTGGCCGAGACCCAGGAGAAGCCCGTCACCCAGAGGGCCGCGGTGAGGGCGGGATAGCCGAGAAGGAACAGGAGTTGCAGCGCCCCGCAGAGGACGAACTTGCCCTTGCGAGCGGATCTCGGTGGGTCAAGGGAAACTGCCGGAGTTGCCGGCTGCGAGGCAGGTGCGGGTTCGGTGCCGGTTGTCGTGGTGAGGGCCGATGCAAGAGTCTGAATTGTCGGGTGCTGGTAGATGTCCGGCATCGATACCGAGGGAAGTTCGGGGCGTTTGCGTACTCGTGCGCAGAAGCGGGCCATGAGCATGGAGTCGGCGCCGAGGTCGTCGAAGAAGTTGCTGTCGGCCGCGATGTGGTCGGTGTCCACGATCCCGGCGAGTATCTCGGCGTAGAGCCGCTCGCATTCGGCGAGCGTGGTTGCCGGCCGCGAGGCAGGCGTGGTGGTGAGGGCCGCTGCGAGGGACCGAATTGTCGGGTGCTGGTAGATGTCCGGCATCGATACCGAGGGAAGTTCGGGGCGTTTGCGTACTCGTGCGCAGAAGCGGGCCATGAGCATGGAGTCGGCGCCGAGGTCGTCGAAGAAGTTGCTGTCGGCCGCTACGTGGTCGGTGTCCACGATGCCGGTGAGTATCTCGGCGTAGAGCCGCTCGCATTCGGCGAGCGTGGTCGGATTGTGCGCCGGCTCAGCGGTCAGGACGCCGTGGGAGTTTCCCATTTGGTGAACCTCTTGAATCAGCAGGAATCAGAGCGGTCTGCGCGACAAGCCGGCCTGACTCATGCGCGCGATCCGCACTGGCCTGGACTGCTGTCGGAGCGGGGGAGGGAACACGGGTAGCCGTACACCGGCGCGGGCCGCGGCAGCAGGGACGGTGAAGTGGCCGGCTGTGGAACTCGCGTCATCGGCACAGCGGTGTGATCGCCGGATGCAGGTACGCATCGTGCGACACCGGCGGCGGTCCCGTGCTCGTCCGTACGATGCGGAACCGGGCCCGTGGCGGGGAGCCGGCGCCGAGATCGTGGAAGGAGCGGCGGCAAGTCGAGACGCCGGCGCCGCCGGGTGTCGGGCGGCGCGCTCGGGCTCGATGGCCGGCGCATTGCGCTGGGCCGTGCCGTGAAAGCTGTCGCGCGCTCTCGGGCGGCGCTGGCGTCGCCCGAGTCTTCGCGGTGCCGAACCGTGTCTCATGTGACTGAACCCCCCGCCAACCCAGAAATTCCTGCGAAGACGTTCTTGATATGTCCCCCGCGCGATGCGGGAGATCGGAGCCGGCTGCTCAAGAAGATCTGTTTTGATATCCGGAATCCAGACTAGTGGTGAGCGACGCCTGGCTGTCAAGCCTTCGATAATTTACCGGGCGGCGCCCCTCGCGCGCGGGAGACATCGCGACATTGGGCCAGGCTTTGTGCCGCCGCTTGCGCCGATTGGATCTTCGATTTTGCTGTCTACGCCTGGGAGTGCCGCCACCCGCGACGTGACCGGGCTGCCGCGGCGCCGCCCCGGTGATCCGGCCGGCGCGTGCCGATCAAACGCATTGCCCGGCGAATGTGAACCGATTTCGCCGTCTGCCCAGGCAAACGAACAGTCCGCTCAGGTTAGTGCCAGGCAAAATGATCGCGCTTCACCCCGGAATCGGGAAACGCGGATATTCTCGGGCACGGCCGAGTCCTTGTCGTCGACGACGACCGCGCTATCGGTCAGGTTCTGCGCACGAGCCTGACCCGGCACGGACACGAGGTCGCGTGATGCCACCACGCAAGGCATGTAACCGGTCTCATTCGCAGTATCTGCGAATGATCACAGGAATTCCACAGCATCCCCCTTACCATGGCGGGCAACAGCACCGCGGCGGGTGTGAGGGAGCGTGGCATGTTCGGTCTCAGCCTGGAGCACCTGTCGGTCCTGTTGATCGCCGCGCTGTTCATCCTCGGCCCCGAACGGCTGCCGGAGACAGCCCGCTGGCTCGCTCGGACGATCCACAAGATCCGCAGTTTCGCCACGGGCGCCCAAGACCAGCTCCGTGCTGAACTGGGCCCGGAGCTCCAGCAGCTGCGTAAACCGCTGCAGGAGCTGCAAGCGCTGCGCACATTCGACCCGAAGACCGCGCTCGGGCGTTACCTGCTCGACGACGCGTTCACCGAGCCACACTCAGCGGCTGCCACCAACACCGCGCCCGCGGGCCCGGTGGCCACCGCCAGATCGCCGTTGAAGCCGGGTGAACGGCCCCCGGTCGACCCGGACGCCACCTGACCTCGCACCCCACACCGGCTCGGCAGCGAGCTGGCGGTGATCGCCCGATGCGAAGTCGCGTCGTCCTTGTCAGCGGCGCTGCGGGGTGATGCCGCGGCGGGTGTCGCCGGGGAGGGTGCGGACGCGATGGAGGTCGCGGCGGCTGGTCGAGTGCAGCTGCCAGGGCACGCTGGTGACCATGACTCCGGGTTCGAACAGCAGCCGCCCCTTGAGCCGCAACGAGCTCTGGTTGTGCAGGATGTTCTCCCACCAGCGGCCGACCACGTATTCGGGAATGTAGACGCAGACGACGTCGCGCGGGCCGGCGCGGCGGAGGTTCTCGACGTAGGCGACCACCGGGCGAGTGATCTCGCGGTAGGGCGACTCGAGCACCTTGAGCGGGATCTTCATGCCCCGTTGCTCCCATTCCCGTTGCAACGTGCGGGTGTCGGCGTCGTCGACGTCCACCGTGATCGCGGTGACGGTGTCGGGTCGCGTCGCACGGGCGAAGGCGATCGCGCGCTGACTGGGTTTGTTCAAAGTGGACACCAGCACGATCGCCTGGACGCGGCTGGGCAACAACCCGCTCTCGTCGTCCGCCTGGAGCTCTTCGCGGACGTCGCGGTAGTGGCGGTGGATCGCGCGCATCATCACCCACAGCACCGGTATCGCGATGACGACCAGGTAGGCGCCGTGGGTGAACTTCGTGATCAGGACGACGACGAGCACGATCGCGGTCAGCGTCGCGCCGACGGCGTTGATCAGCCGCGAACGCTGGATCGCCCGGCGCTGCCGGGTCTCGGTCGCGGTGGCGAGTTCGCGGTTCCAATGCCGGACCATACCCGCCTGGCACAGCGTGAAGGAGGTGAAGACGCCGAGGATGTAGAGCTGGATCAGCCGGGTCGTCGAGCCGTCGAACGCGAAGATCAGCACCCCGGCGACCAGCGCGAGCGCGATGATGCCGTTGGAGAACGCGAGCCGATCGCCGCGGGTGTGCAACTGCCGGGGCAGGTGCCAGTCCTGGGCGAGGATCGAGGCCAGCGACGGGAATCCGTTGAACGCGGTGTTGGCCGCGAGGATCAGGATCAGCGCGGTGGCGGCCTGCAGGAAGTAGAACAGCACCGACTGGTCGCCGCCGAAGACGGCGGCGGCGATCTGGCTGATCACGGTTCGCTGCGGGTCGCTGACGCAGTTCCCCTGGAAGCCGATGAGGTCACAGGTGTTCTCGGCGACCCGGACGCGCGTGATCATCGCGAGCGCGGTGATGCCGCCGAACATGATGACGGCGATCGCACCCATCGCGGTCATCGTGCGGGCGGCGTTGGCGCTCTTGGGTTTGCGGAACGCGGGGACGCCGTTGGAGATGGCCTCGACGCCGGTGAGGGCCGTGCAGCCGGAGGAGAAAGCACGCAGCAGAAGAAAGGCCAGCGCCAGGCCGGTCAGGCCTGTTTGTTCGGGGCGGATGCCGTAGCCGGCGCTTGGGGCCACCGGGGCGTGCCCGGTGAGCAGCTGCGTGAACCCGAGCACGATCATCAGCACGACCCCGCCGACGAACAGGTAGGTCGGGATGGCGAACGTGCGGCCGGATTCGCGGATTCCGCGCAGATTCATTGCCGCCAGCAGCACGATGAAGCCGATGTCCAGGCCGATGCGGTAGTTGTTGAGCGCGGGAACGGCGGAGATGACGTTGTCGACGCCGGAGGCCACCGAGACCGCGACGGTCATGATGTAGTCGACCATCAGCGCCCCCGCCACGACGAGCCCGGCGGAGCTGCCCAGGTTCTTCGACGCCACTTCATAGGACCCGCCGCCGGTGGGGTAGGCGCGCACGACCTGCCGGTAGGACACGACCACGACGGTCAGGAGCACGGCGACGGCCAGGCCGATCCACGGCGCCGAACTCAGGTAGGCCAGGCCGCCGATGCTGAGGATGAGCAGGATCTGCTGGGTCGCGTAGGCCACCGAGGACAGCGGGTCGCTGGCGAAGATCGGCAGGGCGAGCCACTTGGGCAGCAGGGTCTCGCCGAGGGTGTCGCTCCGGAACGGCCGTCCGAGCACCAACCTTTTGAGCCATGACGCGGGTGCTGACACCTACCGGAGCGTGCATCGCTGTCTTGACTACCAGGGTAAGGAAAGTATCAACATCCGTGGCTCGGCGTAGGGATTTCGTCAAGACACCTCAACCCTGGTCCTCAGGTGCGTGGCACAGCGTCCGATTGCGCGCCCGGCCACGAACCCGATGACCGGTTCGGCAGTCCCGCCGGCAGGTCCAGGGCGAGTTCCGGGCCGAGGGCGCACCGGAGTTCAGCCGTGGTCGACTCGTTCGGCGGCCAGCGAGCCCCGCAGCTTGCGCATCGCGGACCGGATGCGGGTTTTCGCCGTGCCCAGAGGGATGTGTTCGGTGTCGGCGATCTGTTGGGCGGTCATGCCGTAGATGCCGGCCATGACCACCGCGCGCGCCTGCGGCACGGGCAGGGCGGTCAACCCGGTCTGCAACGCCGAAGCGTCTTCGTGCGCCGCCGCCAGCCGCTCGGGGCTGTCCACCACAGCCGTGAACTGCGCGGCGAGATCGCCCGGGTCCAGCGGGGTCGGTTGATGGGCGCGCACCATGTCGATGGCCAGGTTGTGCGCGATGGCGGTCAGCCAGGTGCGCACCGAGCCACGACGGGCGTCGTAGATCTCGGCGTGGCGCCACGCTCGTTCAAAAGTGAGCTGCGCGACGTCCTCGGCCAGCCTGCTGTCCCCGAGCACGGCGATCCCTACGCCGTAGACCGTCCGCTGGAAACGGCGCACGAACGCCACGGCGATCTCGGCCTCACCGGTGGCGAGGCCGGCGAGCAGCGTCTCGTCAGGAAGCAGCTCGACCGGAATGCCGATCCTGCCCACATCTTCTCCTCCGAGCGGCGGGATTGCCCGGCAGGCGCTCGGGCGTGCCAGTTCGGCCTCCCGAGGCATGTCTGTCGACTGTATTCCGCATTCGCGCAATCCCGCACGAGCGCGCGCTCGTATCTCTTGCGACGACCCGTTGCACCGAGCTTGGAGGTAAGCATGCGGAACACCGGCACGCGCCGCGTCGGCAGGGTTGTCCTGCCGTTCGGCCTGGTGATGACTGCGGCATTGGCAACCGCATGCGGGGGCGGTGGCTCGCCCGGACCGGTGAGCACGATCAGCCGGCCCCCCTCTGCACCGCACTCGGCGACCGCGCCGGCGGGCACGACTGTGACCGCGACTCTGACCGACTTCCACATCGCCCTGTCCACTCAAAACCTCCATCCCGGCACCTACACCTTCCACGCCGTCAACGCGGGCCAAACAGCGCACTCACTCGAGATCGACGGCCCAGGCGTTTCCGATCAGACCTTGCCCAGTGCCTTGAATACCGGCCAGTCGGGTGATCTGACTGTCACCCTGCAGCCCGGTAGTTACGAGATCTACTGTCCGGTGGACGCCCACAAAGAAGCCGGCATGGACCTCAAGCTCACCGTCAGCTGACCGCCGGCGGAGGCGAGGTGTCCGGTGCGAGCGCACCGAACGCGGCCGGCGGTGCGCGGCCCGGATCGACGCTGAAGTCGTCGTGAAGTCAGGCGACTGCGCGTCTCAGGTTCGGCCGGGGACGGTATGCGTACGAGTTGCGCGTACCCGGAGGAGTCAGCCGCGCGAGCGGAGCCGATGAAGGATATTCGCGAACAGCCCCGGCGGGCGGAAGCGGTTGCACTCGCCAGGAGGGCACAGCGCACATTCGGTTCCGCCACGATGATGGGTGTGCGCGTCACGATGGTGACCGCAGCGGCACTGGTCGCGCCCAGGGGTGGGGAAACTGATGGCGACCCTCCAGGTAGCCCGGGTTGATCGCCAGCATAGCCGACGCGATCAGAGCACAGTGTTGACGACGCGGAACAGGACCGCGGCGATGACGAGCACGGTGACCGTCACGCCGGCCCGGTCGAGCCAGAGCACGAGCGGCGTTCGTTCGTGGGATCTGCCGCGTTCTCCCGCGGCGCGCTCCGCCAGCACCGTGCGGGTGAGGACGATGGCACCGAATGCGCCTGCCGGCGCGAGGGTGAGGATCACCAGAAGGGTGTCGTTCATCGCGCCTCGTCTCCTGCTCGGGCCAGGAGACGGCTCCCGCCTTCGTCGAAGACCACGTGATACGTCCCGGCGCGAACGAGGTCGGCGACGAGCCGGTCGGTCCAGCCTGCCTGGAGCCCGTAGTTGATCTGCCCGTAGTTGTCCTGTGAGGGGGTTACCACGAAGTAGTCCGGCGCCGCGTCCTGAACGCAGGTGGCGACTCGGAAATACCGCGGGCAGGTGTCTTCGATCGAGGTCTGCGACACCACCCCGATCTTGTCGAAGCCCAGGGGCGTGGCGTCGGCGCTGAGGCCGCTGATCGTCTGGCCCGGTTTGGCCAGCCGGTAGGCGTCCGCCACCGCGGCGACGTCGCTGCGGCTGTAGCTGAGGTAGGCGTCGCCGCCGCCCCGGGCGGTGATCGTCGCGAGGCCGAGCAACGTCAGCGTGAGCCCGACGACGACCGGCCGCACGTGGGGGAGCCGGCGTTCCACTCTCGTCGTCGCGGCCATCGCTCCCGGCGCCGCACGCGCGCCGAGTACCGCGTCGAGACCGGCCGCGGCGAGCAACGCGGCGAACGGCAGCGCGAACAGGTAGCAGCGGACGAAGACCTCACCTCCGTACGACTGGAGCGCGACCATCGCGAGCGGGGCGGCCGCGAGCAAGACCAGCGGGAGCGAGTGGAGACCCCGGCGGTGCCGCACCCACCAGCCGCCCAGGGCCAGCGCGCCGACGACGCCGGTCAGCCCGACGCGCACGAACAGGATGGCCGTGCGTTCGGCATCGCCGGTGAACCGGCCCGTGATGCCCTGGTCCACGGAGTTGCCCACCTGTCCGAAGTCGCCGACCACCATGTGCAGCTGGCCCTGCCAGAAGTCCTTGGCACCCAGCGAAAACCACACCAGCGCGGGTATCAGCACCAGCCAGGGCAGCCAGCTCGACCACAGCCGCCGCGTCAGCACCATCACGAGAAGCAGCCCCGCCAGCACGAAAGGGGTCAGCTGGTGAGTGGGCGCGAGTGCCAGGGCGAAGACCACGATCAGTCCGTGTGCGACCAAGCGCTCGCGCGGCAGATTCGCGGGTGGCCGACGGCGAGCCCACCTCGACCGCGCAGGGCTCGCCAGGCCGGGGCGCAGCAGGTATCGCACGGTCAGCGCGAGCGCGGCGAGCATGATCAGGTAGCTGCCGGCCTGCGGCGACAGGTAGTCCTGCTCGGTCCACTCGGCAAGAAGGAAGACCCAGGTCGCGAGCCACCCCGCGCGCCCATTGCCGAAGACCGCCGCCGCGAGGGCGCGCATCCCCAGTACGGCGACCCCTGCGAAGACTGTCGGCGCCCACTGCAACAGAGGCGACGCGTCCGGCTGGCCGCTGGCCTTGGTGAGGAACGCGATCAACGAGAAGAACCCCGGCCACGAGAACCGCGCGTCGTAGCCCTGCAGCGCGTGCCCGTTCTCCGCTATGTAGCGCGCGAACCCGGTGTGCAGATAGGAGACTGTCAGCCGGGCCGTCTGCTCGCTCGCCGGCTGAACGCCGTAGACCAGCACGACGCCGAGCGTGGTGAAACACGCCAGCAGGCGCGGGCGCGGTCGGCGCCGGACCAGTTCGAGCACGACCGCGGCCAGGAGCACCGGGTAGGCCGCCAGCAACACCGGCGACAGCGCGGTGATCAGGCCGAGGCCGTCGAGCTGTGTGGGCAGGACAGGGCGCAGTCCCAGAAGCCACAGCAGCGCGGCGACGAGGGCGAGCAGCGAACTCAGCACGTCGCGCCACTGCCGGCCGGGGAGACCGGCGTCGGCGACTCGCGGCGGTGCTCCGAGGTCGCTTCTGGACAGCCGCAGCCGGGGAAGCGCGAGGGCGAGTCTCGTCACGGCACCGTCCCCGCGGTACGGGGTGCGATGAGCTGCCAGAGCAGCGCGAGCGACGTGACCACGGCGACCGCCACGAATCCCGCCGTCGGATGCCACCAATGGGTCGAGACGATGACCTGCGCGACCAGCAACGTCCCCGAGATGCCGATCGCGATCGCCGTGATCCACTCCAAGGCCCGGGTGGCGAGCCGCAAGTGGACGACGATCGCCCACCCCGGGGCAAGGAGCACGAACGCGGTATTCACGTAAAGGCGCACCGCGCTGGTGACCTCCCAGGCAGCCAGCAGCAGCACGGTGACGGTCAGGCCGAGCAGGAGGGCGGCCACGGCTCGCCGCTCGTTCAGGCTCATCGCGGCCACCTCGACCTCGTGCGCCAGGCGCTGCGGGCGAGCGCTGCCGGACCCGAGACCAGGCCGGTGAGCTGGTCCAGCAGCAGCCGAGTTCCCGGGCCGGTCGAGCCGCTGTCCTGCGGCGATGAGCGCGTCCGGAGGATCCGGCCGGCGCGGTCGGGTACCACCGCGGCGACCCGCCGGAGGTCCTCGGGCCGGCGCAGCAGGTGCCGGACGAACATCGCCGACAACCCGACGCTGTAGGCGTGCACGCGCTCGCGCAGCTGTGCCCATTCCGCACTGTGCTCGTGCCAGGCCACCGCGTGCGGTGTGTACACGATGGACCCGCCGGCGCGAGCGAGCCGCAGGAACAGTTCGAGATCCTCGCCCGCGCGGGTGGGGGTTCCCGGTCCGAGCAGTGGATCGAACCCGCCGAGGCCGGCCAGGGTGGAGCGGCGCCAGAGCGCGCAACCGCCCGGACCGAACCGGCCCGGGGCGAAGGGGTACATCGCGTCGTCGCCGGCGAGCTGGGGACCGAACACCTGGCGGCGCACACCTTGCCCGAACCCCTTCAGCTGCTCGAACGTTCGCTGAGCCGGAGTGTCCAGTGAACTGGGCAGCACCAGGCTGGTCGCGCAGTCGACGGCCTCGTCGGCGAGTTCGGCCACCAGGTTGGCGAGCCACCAGCGGTCGACCTCGATGTCGTCGTCGACGAAGGCGACCAGCTGCCCGCTCGCCGCGGCCAGGCCGGTATTGCGGGCCCGGCTGACGCCGGGTTCGGGTTCGGCGAGGTAACGCGTGCGCGAATCCTCGGACGCGAGTTCGGCCAGCGCGGCGGCTTCGGCCGCCTGCGGCCGGTTGTCCACCAGCAGCAGTTCCAGGTCCGGGTAGCCGGTCGCCAGCAACGACTTCACGCACCGCCGAACCGCGTCGGCACGGTCGGCGGTCGGTACCACGACGCTCACCCTCGGGGTCCGAGAGTCCGGTTCGGGCCGTGCCGGGGGAGTGGCGAGGTGAAGGCCGCTGAGGTCCACGAGGGGACCGGTGACGGGCAACCGGAGCAGGTCCAAGGTCCAGCGCCCGTCACGCACGAGCACCTGCGCGTCTCGATAGACGAGTTCGGGGTTCGCCGGAACCGGCAGTGTCGCCGCCCCTCGGCGGACGTCGAGCTCGGTGACCGCCGTCGCGGGCGCGGGTTCGCCGGTGGCCGGCCCCGGCCCGCTTCGCCGAGCCGACTCGCGCACGAAGCCCCCGGCCGCGGCCAGCAGCGCGGTGGCGATCCCGATGAGCGCTTTGCCCGAGTCTGCCCGCCGGCTCCGTGCGGACCGGACCAGTTCGCGTCCCACGGCGGCCGGGAGCACGCGGGCGACGTAGCGGCGCTCGGTGGCGACTGCGCTGCCGGTACCGGCCAACCTGCTCACGACCGCTTTGGACACCCCTTCGGACCAGCTGCGGCGGCGCAGGTATGACCAGCTCAAGCGGTCGGCGCTGACCTGGTGCGCGACCACCGCACGCGGCTCGAACAGGATTCGTGCCCGGGGCAGCCGTTGGCGGGCCCGGATGCACAACTCGGTCTCCTCGCACCCGAGGGGGAGCGCGCCCAGGCGGCCCACCCGGGTGGAGAAACCGCCGATCTCGTCGAACACTGTGCGGCGAAAGGACATGGCGCAACCCATGACGTTGCGCACTTCGGCGCGTGCGGTCGGCAAGCCCGCGTAGGTGCAGCCGACCACCCAGTCCAGCACCCCGTCGGAGGGAAGCCAGCCGGGACGGCCGGACCCCGGCGGCCACTGTGGCCGAGCCGCACCACCCACGGCGACGACATCGGGATCCGTGTAGGGCGCGAGCAGCTGCGCCAGCCAGCCGGGCAGGGCCGCGGCGTCGTCGTCGAGGAAGGCGATGACGTCACCGGTGCTGTGCGCGATCCCGGTGTTTCGGGCGCCGGACAGGCCTCGAGGCCCTTCGTTGTCGAGGACTTCGATCCCGGACAGTTCGGCGCGGGCGCGACGAGCCAGCTCCGGGTTGTGGTCGACAACCAGCAGAATCTCCAGCGGAGCCGGGATCTGCCCGGCGGCGGAGGCGAGCGCGGCGCGGATCGTGTCCCACCGTGCGGTCGTGTAGGCACAGACGACGACCGAGGTCGCGGGCGTGCGCTCGCCGCCTTCCGCTTCGGGCACCATCACGCGATCTCCTGTGCGGCGACCTCGCCGGTCTCGGCCGGGCTTGGTTTCAGGCGAGCGCGATAGTGCCGGTGTTCCGCGACGATGGTGCGCAGGATCCGGGCGCCGTCGGCGAATGTGCGCAGGTTCGTCTCACCGTAGATGCGGGGTCGTTCGAAGCTCGGTACCTCGGCGACCTCCAGCCCCGCGGCGACCACCCGGCAGCTCAGCACGGTCTCGATTTCGAACCCGTCACCCCAAAAGCCTCCCGCGGCGGGAGTGGTCGCGATGGTCGGTGGCAACTTGAGCTGAGGCACGATGTCTCGCCAGAACGCGTTGTAGCCGTAGCAAAGATCGGTGAACCTCGTGCGGTACAGGACGTTGGCCAACCTGTTGAGCGTGGCGTTGCCGGCTCGGCGCAACGCGGTGATGTCGTCGCTGCCGCCGTTGCGGCGGAACCGGGACCCCTTCGCGAAGTCGGCTCCCTGCACCAAAGTCTCCACGAACGCAGGAATCTCCGCCGGATCGGCTGATCCGTCGGCGTCGAACATCACGACGATGTCCCCGCCGGCGGCCTCGAAACCGCACGCCAGTGCGTTTCCCTTGCCGCGGCGGGTCTGCGTCAGCGTCACGATCGATGGCAGCACTTTGCGCGCAACCTCGACGGTCTGGTCCACCGAATGTCCGTCCACCAGCACGACCTCGTCGACTTCGGGCAGTTCCGGAAGGATCACCTCGAGGTTGCGTGCTTCATTGCGCGCGGGAATCACAATACTGATCTTCGGATTCGCGCACCGTCTCATCGAGCGCACCCTCTCCCTGATTCATGCGGCGCTGATCCACTGAGTTCCGCTACAAGTCACCCAAATTTAAGTTGATATCAAGGTCGTCGTGCACCGATAGGTGGTCGTTACGTTGAAAAAGAAATCGGGCCGCCGCGGGTGGTGATTCACAGGAAGCCTGACGGTGCTCGTGCAAGGATCACGATCCGGTGACGATCGGGCACGCGGGCACTGGTCAGGTCCAATATTTCGGTGAATGCTCCGGACTTCGGCCTCGAGATTACGTCACTCAGCGTTGTCGAGACGACTAAGCGTGCGGGAGAACTGGGCACAGATGACCGAATCTGCCAGGCGTGAAGTTTATCAGTTCGTAACCTGAATGTGTGCGGGTTTTTCAGCTTCATGTGCCGGCGGTGGGTGATCAGTGGCGGGGAGTGATTCGAATTCCATAAGCTGACAGTGGCGCGCTTTGGTTCGGCGGGATCAATTCGTCGGCGGTGAGGTTGATCGTGAGCACTTCCCGTTCCGCGGTGATCTCCAGAATCGTGCCGGCCGGTGAATAAGAGATCGTGGTGCGGGTGTTGACATTGGCTGCGAGCCAGGTCCAGGGCACGGCGAGGGGCAGTGGCTCGGCGTTGGTGCTCGCGGTGGGCGTGGTCCACAGCGCTGCGCTGGGCAGGTCGGCAGAGGCTTGCGGCTGCCACAGCAACATCCGGTCGGCCCCGCCGCGCAGCGCCTGGGCGACCGCGGCCACGGTCAATGCGGCCGCGGCAGGGCTTTCCGGCGACCAGGCCGGTCCGCCGGGCTGTGTGGGGTAGAACTCCGACCACCACACCGGAAGCCCGACCCGGGCGCGAAGCCAGGTGCTGACGGTGTCGAACATCGCCGTCGCGCGGAACACGTCGGTGGTCAGACCGGCGTCCCGGGTGCCGCTGGACCCGTCGACGACGAGGAAATCGGCGCCGTGCTTGTGCGTGTTCCAGTAGTCGATCACGTCGAGCGCGCGCTGGTCGACCACGCCCCACGGGCCGGACAGAGCCGAGGGCGCCGGAGTTCCCGCTGCTGACCAGGTGTCGAGAACCACGTAGGGACCGCCGACCAGAGCATCCGGGCGCACCTTTTTCACGGCGTCGTAGACCGCGTTGTACAGCTCGGTGTAGCCCTCGTAGTCCCATCGGTTCGCGGCTTCGTCGTACAGGCCTTTCAGCTCGCTCCACACCTGGAAGTACCGCACCTGCGGGTAGCGGGCCGCCGCGGCCGCGGCGAGTGCCGCGAAGTCCCGGTAGTGCGCCCGGGTGGGCGCGGTGTTCAGCCGGCTCCAGTCCGTGGTGCCGGGCGAACCGCCCTTCATCCAATCCGGGGCGCCGGCGAGGGTGAGCACGGGTATCCCGCGGGTTTGTCCGATGAGGTCCATCCGCTGGTCCAAAGAGGACCAGTCGAACACGCCCGGCGCGGGTTCCGGGTTGTCCGCACCCCATCCCATCAGGTACTGGTTCTGCACCATCGGATGCCGGGCGAGGGTCGTCGTCGCGGCGGCCACTTGCGCCGCCGGGTAGTCGTCCGCGCTGTCCTGGGTGTGGGTGACGCCCACGACGGGCACCGGCGCCGCGTTGCCGGACGAAGGAGAGCAGCCGGTCAGCACCGCGGCGAGCAGAACCGCGACCGCGCCGGCAATCCGGCCGCGGTTCATCGGAGGAACCACGGCACGGTCCGGGCTTCGCCCGTCGCCAGGGCGTCGGACAGCGATCGTCCTCGCAGCCCGCGTTCGTCGAGGCCGGTCAGCACGCGCCGGACGAGGTCGCCGCGGTCGAACCCGGGCCGCGGACCGTCGTCCGCACCGTCTTCCGGTCCCGCGTGGCCGTCGTGGGCCAGCAGTACGGCACCGCGCCCGAGTCCGCGCAAGGCCTGCGCGGCAAGCAGTTCGGGCGGCCGGTCGAGCCAGTCCCAGGCGCAGGGACCCCAGAGGACGGAGGTGAGTCCCTGCCGGCGCGCCGCGCGCCACACCGCCGGGGTCTGCGCACCGTAGGGAGGTCGGAACCAGCGGATCGGCGTGCCCAGGAGATCCTCCAGCTGTGCCGTGGCGGAGGCGAGCAGTGTGCGCACGGTGGCGGACGGTAGCCGCGAGAGCCTTCGGTGGTCCATTCCGTGCAGGCCGATCTCGTGCCCGGCGGCGAGCACTTCCCGCACCAATGCGCGATGCCGTCGGGCGCGGTCGACGAGCACGAAGAACGTGGCGGTGGCGGCGTGGTCCGACAACGCCGAGAGCACGCGGTCGGTGCCGCCGGGCTCGGGCCCGTCGTCGAAGGTCAGCACCACTTCCGGTGCCTGCGTGCGGACGGCGATCAGCGACCCGATGGGACGGGTCAGCGGCCCGGCGAGCGCGAGTGCGCGCCGGCGTGCCGTGGCGAGAGAGCCACCGGCTTCGGGGATCGCCGGTTTCCGGTTTCCCTGAGAACGGTCGCGGGGGTCGCCGCGGCCGTTCCCCGGGTCAGGTGCGCCAGACATCGGTGATCGGTTTCGCGTCTGCGGCGTTTCCCAGTGCGGGCAAGCCGTACATGGCTTCGAGCGTCCGCAGCAACCGGTAGTGGTCGACCGGCTCCGCGTAGGTGCCCGGCCGGATCATGGGGCCGGTCAAGCTCAGCGGTATCCCGTTCGTCGCCGAGGCGTCTTCGGCTTCGTCGAACGTCACCACGAGCAGGCTGTTGTGTGTGGCGGCCCAGTCTGCGTAGTCACCCAGGTGGGCCCGCAGCCAGGAATCGCCGGTGGTGATGTCGCAGTCGTGCATGTCGTGGCACATGTCGGGGATCACGAACGACAAAGTCGGCAGCCGGGTGTAGTTCGGTCCGAACGCGGTGAACGGCTGGTTCACCACGGCCGGAACGGTGGTGAAGTCCACCCAGGGCGCGTGCCAGCGCACGTAGTCGCCGAAGCGGCAGCCGGGGTATCCGGGACCGGGAAGATCTTCGGCGAACGCCCCGAAGCGGTAACCCGCGTCGATCAGCTGGCGGGCCAAGTTCGGACCACTGAACGTGTGCGGGCAGGAGTCGTCGGTGACTCCCTGCGGGTCGCCGGAGAACAGCGCGAGGTAGTTCGGCTGGCTCGGGTGGGTGATGGCGGTGGCATCGGTGAAGCGGGCGCCCGCGGCGGCGAGCTCGTTGAGATACGGGGCTTGGCTGTTGCCCGACACCTGTTCGGTCCCGTGGTTCTCCAAGATCACCACGACCACGTGACTGGGTCGCGGCACTGCCGAGTTCACCGTGGTGCTCTCGGCGGGTGCCGTCGTCGGCGTCGGCTTTCGCAGACCGTCCGGTGTGGACGGCGCACACGCGGCGGCCGTGAGCGTCGCCGCGAGGATCAGTCCCACCGCCATCACGCGGCCGCAGGCCGTCACGTGAGCGCCTCTCTCGATCTCGTCGCTCGATTCCGCCATCGCCACAGCACACCGAGGGCGCAGACGGCGACCAGGCATTGCACCAGGAGGAAGCCCACCCCGACCAGGTTCATGTGCGTTATGGGCACGACGGCGACCACGCCGATCACCCCGAGTGCGCTGCCGGCTTCCAACCCCGCGACCATCGGCCCACGCCCGTGGGCGATCCCGGCCGCGACCACGAGGGTGATGACGAGCCTCGGCAGGCACCCGAGCATGACCAAGCGCAGCAACCAGGCGCCCTGGTCGGCGTACGCCTGTCCGAACACCGACAGCAGCGGATGCGCGAGCGCGACCGCGAGCAGCAGCGCGGGGACGAACACCATCGCGAGCTTGCGGCATCCGATTCCGAAAAGTTCCCGGGTGCGGTGGGGTTCGTGCGCGATCCGCACGATGATCGACTGGGAAAAGCTGATCGCGGCGTAATCCACGGTGTTCCCGGCCATCCACACCAGGAAGAAGACCGCGCCCGTCTCGGGGCCGAACCGCCCGATCACCAGCAACGGCACGAGGTCGGTCAGCAAGCCGCCGGTCACCTTCGCCGGGTACGTCGGCGCGAGCAGCCGCACGACCTCCCGCCGGTCCGGGAGCACCGGTGTCCGCTGCGCCACTGCGGGTTCCGGGTCACGGGTGAGCACCCGGTACAGCACGAGGGAGATCACCAGCACCCCCGCGACGGCAGGAGCGATCCACGACAGGAGGATGCCGGTCGCGCCGAACGCGGGCCCGGCGAGCGCCAGGATGCCGACGCGCGCGAGGCCGATCGTGGCGTTCTCGTAGGGCACCCAGCGGGCCCGGCCCAACGAGACCAGCACGGCGTCCTGGAACTGGAACAGCGCCCAGGCCACGGCCGCGAACAGGAACGCGACGGCGCTGAACCGCGGCAGGCTCTCGGTGATCTCGTCGCCGGTGGGCAGCAGCAGCACGGCGCACGCCGCCAGCACGGAACCGGCAAGCACCAGGCCGTAGCAGCGGACGATGAGCCCGGTGCGGCGCACGCCCGCACGGGGAACCCAGCGCATCAGGGCGGCGCCCAGCCCCAGATCGCCGAGGCCGGCCACCAGGAGGAACCCGGAGACGAACGCGGAGGCGTGCCCGACCTGCTCCTGGGGCAGCAGGCGGGCCGCCACGACCCAGGCCGCGACACCGACGAGCGAGGTCAGCACCGCGCCGACGACCAGCGACGCGCCGTCGCGGACCATCGTCTGCTCGGAGTTGCGGCCGGCTCGCCGGCTCGCCGAGGTGCCGAACGCGGAACCGCCGCTCACGGGACCTCCCGCGGGAGCGCGCGCAGGACCGAGACGAGGTTGCGGCGCAACCAGATCGGGTTCGCGCCGTAGCGCGACGACTTGGCGAGATTGGCCGAGACCATGTGCAGCCACCCCAGCAGCACGAGCGTGCGAACGGGTACCGGATCGCCGCCCAGCGTGCTCCGGTCCCGCAACACCTCTGCCAGCGCGGGCGCCGAGCCCGGCGCGAGCCAGGTGGTGACCACGGCGCCGAGTTCCTGCCCGGTCACCGCCATGTCGGTGGCCAGCACGAGGCTTGCCACGTCGACGGCGACGAGCCCGCCGCTGATGGCCTGCCCCCAGTCGACAATGCCGGTGATGTGGTCGTCGGCGTCGACGAGCACGTTGTCGGCGCTGAAGTCTCCGTGGACCCATCCCACGGGCAGTCGCCGGTCGTGCAATCCGGCCGAGAGCTCGGCGACGACCCGATCGACCACGGCTGCCTCCCGAGGCGGAACCTCCGCCCGAACCAGTGCCGCCGGGGCGATGACGTGCTGTCGGAGCAGGCGGCCGTCGACCCTGGCCAGGCCCGCGGTGCGCCGGTGCAATTCGCCGATGGTGCTGAGGGCCGCGGTGGTGAACCGGGCCCGACCCACCGGATCGGCCACGCGGGCGCGCGCGTCCGTACCGGGCAGCAGTTCTTGCAGGCTGTAGGAGGCACCCAGCGCGTTCCCCACGTCGTACACGGCCGGCACCAGGTGCCGCCAGCCGTCCAGCCGGCGGTCTTCGCACAGGTGCAGCAGCGCCCTCACCTCGTGCAGGAGCGCTTCTCGTCCTTCTTCGGTGTCGGCGACCTTCAACAGCGCGGAGCCGCGGTCGTCGGGGCCGACGGTCGCGACCGCGGAGTCGGACCGGCCGCGCAACCGGTGCTGGAGGTGCCACGAACGGCTCCTGAGCGCGGTGGGGGCGATCCGGCGCAAGAGGCCCCAGCTGCGTACGCCCGCGAGCGGGCCGACGACGGGCCGCGGCGCCCAGTCGGCCCGCAGCCACAGGATCACGCCCGCGACGGCGGTTTGCCCGGCCAGCAGGGCCAGCCCGACCCCGGCGATGTCGAAAACCGGCATCAGCACCACGGCCAGGCTCACCACGAGCACCGAAAGGCTCCCGAGGAGCGTGGCCACCACGCCGGTCCGCCGGAGCGCTCGGGCCTGGCTCACCGCGGCGGCGACGACGACGTTGGGCAACGCCGACGCCGCCATCAGGGGCAGGACCCAACGGCCGGCATCGGCGTAGTCGGGGCCCAGCAGCCTCAGCACCCAGGGCGCTGCCAGGACGAGCACGACGACCGCAGGCAGGAGCACGATCAGCGAGCGTCGCTCGACCCCCGCCCGGGCCGCCGCCGCGTGCTCGGGATCGAGCGCCATGTGCGCCACCAGCGACTGCCCCATCGCCGCGGGGACGAGGTAGAGCGTGTAGGCGATCGTCCACGCCACGGCGAACGTCGCGGTCGGCCGCGCGCCGAGCGTGCCGAGCACCAGCACCGGCAACAGCTGGGTGCAGGCGAGCCAGCACGTCGCACCGAGGAAGTCGCCACCCAGGTATCCGGCAATCGCCCGCGGCGAAATCTGTTCGCCGGTGGTCGCCGCGGCCTCGTGCACGGGCAGTGCGCGCAGGAACAGGTATCCGGTGGTGGCGAGTACGACCAACCCCGTGGCGGCCATCCACGACACGGTGATCCCGCCGGTGGGCAAGGTCGCCGCGAGACCCGCGAGCAATCCCAGCTTCACCAGGGAGAACACCAGGTTCTCGACCGGGACCACCCTGGCCCGGCCGACGGCGGTCAGCACTCCGTCCTGCATCACGAAAAGCGCCCACACCGCGCAGGCGCCCGCGCACCCGGCGACCGCGACCGGACCGTGCAGGAGGCCCGCCAGGTCCGGCGACCACCAGAGGACGCCGAGCGCGAACACCAGACCGGCCAGGCCCGCCAGCCCGCCGCCGACCAGGTAGGCCATCGCCACCAACCGGCGCGCCCGAGGCCCGGCCACCGGGACGAACCGGATGAGCACGTTCATCAGGTTCAGCTGCGCCACCCCGGCCAGGAACATGATCGCGTAGACCAGCGCGGAATTGAGGCCGAGCACAGCCTGGTCGTAGCTGCGCGCGGCCACGATCCAGAACACCAGGCCGATCCCGGCCGTCAGCGCCGAACTCAGGACCAGCGCGTATCCGTGGCCGTACAAGGAGCGCCGGGGAAACGCCCTGCCCGGGGGCGTCGCTCGCTCCGGCTGTCCTCGCACCGCAGTCGTCATCGCGTGCGCACCGCCGCTCTCGCCAGGCACCGGGCAACCGCCGCGGGCAGCCCTCGCGCGCCCGCGTTCGAAGCGTCCAGCAGGGTGAGCAACGTCCGCGTCCGTGCGGTGGAGGCCGGCGGCCGGCACGTTCCGCAGGTGCCGGGACGGTGACCGATCAGCAACGCCACAGCCTGCGCGACCCCTGCCGCGTACTGACGCCGCAGCACCGGCACCTGGGACGCGCGCACTCGCGCGTCCGCGTTGCCGGGCGCGTAGGCGAGCCTCGCCGCTCGCAACATCGGCAGGTCCGCCGCGGTGTCCCCGACCGCCCACGACACCGAGTCGACCCCGAGCCGGGCCGTGAGCGCGTCCAGACCGGTGCCCTTGTCCACCGCCGCGGCGACGAAATCGGTCTGGCCATTGCCCACGATCGTGCGGATGTGCGCGGTCGCCGGTCCCAGGTGGTCCAGCACGCGCTCGACCACCGCGTCGGGGAGCGCGAGCCGGACCCCGTCGGAGCCGAGCCGGTAGGCACGGACGATGCGCTGGTAATCGTGATCCACGACGACGTCGGTCCGGGCTGCCAACGCATCCCGTACCCGGTCGAGTGCCTCGGCTCCCTTTGCGGGAACGAGATCGTGGGCAGCACCTTCGTGGAAGATCACCGATCCGTACTCGGCGACACCTCCCGCCAGTCCGTAGGCCGTGCACCGCTCGCGGAGCTCGTCCAAGCTGCGGCCGGTGACCAGGACGGGCCGGAAGCCGTGGGCGAGCAGCGCGCGCAGGCTGAGTGCGGCGGTCGGGGTGGCCATGGCAAACCCGAGTGCGTCCGATTCGAGCACTCCGTCCACGTCCAGCGCGCACACCGCACCGTCCGAAGTGGCCTGCACTCCGGCCAGCAGCACTTCCCGCAGGTAGTGCTGGACGGCTCGCGCGCCGGCGCGGTGGACGGGGTGGCCCTGGCGTTCACGGTTCCACAGGTGCACGAGTTCATAGAGCAGGAACCGTTCCGGGTCGCACGGCAGCGCCCGGCGCAGCGACTGCGCGAACGCGGGGTCGGTGCTCCCCGGGTCGATTCCGGCCAGGTCGTACACCGGGTCGTAGCAGGCCAGATCGGTGTTGGCGAAGTCGCGGACATCCGCGTCCACTTTGTACAGTCCTGCGGTGCCGCGAAACCAGTGGCCGAGACCGGTCGCACCGTCGACCACGGAGGGCTCGGCCACCTCGCACAGACGGCGGATCAGAGGATCGAGCAGGACGGGCCGCAGCACCACGCCGGCGCGGCCGTAGTTGCGCTCCACCACGCGGCTCGCCGCCTCCCACACCGGTTGCCGGCCGACCAGCCCGGCGGCGTGATCGGCTCCGGCGGGCATGGCGGCCGCCCGGTCGCGGACGTAGCCGGCCAGCCGTTCCGCGTCGGTGGCGTCCGCGTGCCGGAGCTTCTGCTCGGCCGGCAGCCAGTCACGGAACACGATGCCGTCGATGAAGCCGTAATTGTGCGGCAAGTGCTGGGACACCGCGTGTGCGACGGCGAGCGAATGCCTCCCGAAAAACCCCAGGCCGGCCCCGGCGGCCACGATGCGCCGGGATTCTCCGTCAGGCAACCCGACGTCGAACACTGCGCGGGCGTGCTCCCGCCCCCGGGATACTCCGGTGTTCGGCACCCGGCTGACCGAACGAACGGGCCGGCCCAGGAGCGCGGACAGCGACCGCACCACGGCCTCGGTCTCGAGCCGGTCGTGGATCGCCCAGTCGCGATAGGGCAAGGTGATCGAGTCGTAACTGCCCAAAGTGGCCGGCGGGGTGTCGGCGAACAGCGGGAGCAGCAGTGTGACAGCGCTTTCGGGGACTCCGGCCCGGCAGACGGCGGCCGCGACGTCGGCGATGGACTGTCCGGTCTCGGGCGGATCGTCGACCACGGCGATCCTGCCTCCGCGCTGGGCGGCCGACCGCAGCAGCGCGCGCAACCGCGGCCGGAGCCGGTGGCCCGGTCGTACCGAATCGGCGTGGACCTCTCCGTAGCCGGCGTCGCGCAATGCGGCGGCGACGAGCGGGGCGAGGTAGTTGCCTGAAGTGCGCACCCCCAGGACGACGACGGGCCGTCCGCGGTCCGGATACCGCAGCCGCAACCGCGTCGCGAGTGCGACCATGTCGGCCGGCTCCTGATCGAAACTCCGGAAACACGACGGGATCCGGAGGATCGCGCTGGTGAGGTGGCGGTCCAGCGAAGCGAGCGAGGCCCGCAGGCGGACAGCTGCGCTCGCCCACGATTCGAATTCGCCCTCGGGTGTGTCGGTGACCACCTGCAGGGCGGCTGCGTCGCGCAACCTCGCGGCGGCGTCGCGCCAGCGCACGGCCTCTCGCTCGCCGGCGCGTGAGGATCTCGCCATTTCGCCGGCAGCGGCGACCCGGCCCAGCAGATCGGGAACCACCGTGGCTGTGTTCCGCTCGCGAAAGTACTCGCCGGCGCGACGCAGGGCGAGGGTGTCCCGTTGGAGGTGGTCTTCCACGATCTGCACCGCGGCCGCAGCGAGCAGGTAGGTGTCGAGAATGTCCCGTCCGGCCACGCGATCGATCAGCCGGTGCGCGATCTCGGTCAGGTCGGAGAGCAGGTCGGCCACGACGAGCAGGTCACTGTCGAAGGTCGGTTTCCTGTCGTCCGAATGCCTCATCGATGAGCCGCCCAACTTGATGTTCGATGCGTTTATCAACGGAATTCTTCATTACCCGGCATTCGCTCTTCCGGTTCCGGCCGTTACAGCGAAAGCCCGGATCGGACGGACCTTTGTGGAGGAAATATTCAACGATCTTGTGTAACCCTTGCAGTGAACCGGACGAATTACCAGGTACGCCACGTGCCGGCAAAGGTCGTGGGCGAGGAGCGAACGGGGCCGCTTGATGCATAGGCAACGTGTGAAAATTTGGTCGGACCAGCAGGTGGACGTTCCGGCCGTGAACGGTTTGGTGAAGGTGATCAGCCCTGCTCCTCGGGAAGCGTGGGCGACGATCATGCACGGTGATCCGTACGCGTTGGAAAGTCAATCACCGGAATGGGCCGACGCGATGTGCGAAGCTCACCAGTTGCGGGACGTGAGCAGGCTGTACGAAACGGCCGAGGGGCGCACGCTCATCCTGCCGATGCTTCGACGTCCGTTGGCGACCAGGTTGCTCACGGCGGAGGAGTCCAATCCGCCGGCGTGCGGGCTCGGGGGGCTCCTCGCGGTGGGTGGCACACAAGCCGGCGAGGTCAACGCCGTGCTGAGGGACCTGGCGACGCGACGCGTTGTGGTCCAATCCGTGTCGCCGGGCCCGCTCGAGGTGGGCATGTGGCGCGACGCGCACCACCCGCGGGCCGTGGTCCACCAGCACCACGTGCACCTGCTCGACCTGCAGGGCGGATGGGACGAGGTGTGGGCGCGGCGTTTCGCCAAGACCTCCCGGCGTGGTGTCCGGACCGCGGAGCGCAAGGGCGTCACGGTGGAACACGGCACCGGAGCCGAGTTCGTTTCGGAGTTCTACGAGCTGATGGAACGCGGCGTCCTGCGGTGGGCTCGCCGGCAGCACGAGCCGACGTGGCTCGCGAGGCGACGGTTGCACCGGCGGGATCCGCGCGAGAAATTCGAGGCGATCGCCCGTCGCCTCGGCGAGCGCTTCCAGGTGTGGATCGCCCGCGCCGACGGCCGGCCCGCCGCGGCCTGCCTGGTGGTGCGGGGCTCCAATGCACATGACTTCCGCGGGGTCATGGACGAACGGCTGAAGGACTACCGGGCCACCGACTTGCTGCAGGCGCGGGCGATCCAGGACGCGTGCGAGGCCGGGTGCCGCTACTACTACCTCGGCGAATCCGGCACCGGAACGCTCGGCCAGTTCAAGGAACGTTTCGGCGCGCGCCGCATTGTGGCTCCGGAGTTCCGCTTCGAGCGGCTTCCGGTCACCCGGGTCGAACGGGAGATCAAAACGGCGGTCAAGAAGATCATCCGGTTTCAGGATTGACTCTCGGCGTCACAGGTGCCGGATCATCCGAGCGTGGACAGCAATGCGGTGAGCGCGGATTTCTCGGCGTTCGGGTCCGGACTTGTCGCCCGAAGCCGGCGGAGCACGGTGTCGATCTTGCCGTCGATGGCGGTCCAGGTGGCTTCGTCCCGGGGTTTGAGGCGGGCTTCGGCGTTGTCCCAGCCGGTTTCGAGGTCGTCGACGCGGGAAGTCGCGCCGGATTGGTCGCCGGTGTTCAACCGCTGCAGAGTGTCCTGGGTGACGGTCCGGAACTCCGAGAGGTCGCCCAGGGGAGTGAGGTGCGTTGTCCGGCCGCCTGAGGATGCCGGCTGTCCGGCGACCGGTGCGGGCGTGTCGTCCTGGAGTGCGGACTTTCGCACCGAGTACCCGATTCCCGAGGCGACGAGGACGAGGGCGACGACCACGACGGTCTGCCACAGGCCACCTCGGGTCCTCGCCGTGGCCGGGTCAGCGGCTGCGTCGCGGGGAGTGACGTCGGTCTTCGTCACGGACAAGTAGAGGACGACGGCGATGATGCCGGCCACGAAGATGGCGCTCGTCAGCGTCGTTCCGAGGCCCAGACCACCCTGGCCGGGCGACTGGGAGAGGTAGTCGCCGATCGACGCTCCCAGCGGGCGGGTCAGGATGTAGATGAACCAGAACGCCAGGACCGGGTGGAGCCCGAATCGCCATCCGATCGAGAGGACCGCGATCAGGGCCGCGACGATCGCTCCGGTCACCAGGTAGCCGAGGCCGAGCACTTCGGCCATGAGGTCGCCGGTCGCCGTGCCGAGCGCGAAAGTGAAGAGAATCGCGAGCCAGTAGAAGGCCTCGCGGTGCCGAGTGACAATGGAATGGATGGACAACGTTTTCTCGGTGGCGTACCACGCCAGGAAAGTGATGGCGAGCAACGCGCCGAACACGAGTGTGCTGGCTTCCAGCGGTACGCCGATGCTGTCGGTCAGGTTGTCGGTGACCAACGTGCCGAAGACACTCACCAGGGCCACCGTCAGCCAGTACTTGCCCGGCACGTACTGCTTCGCGTTGAACTGGAGCACCAGGGCGACGACCAGGAGGGCGCCCGTGACGAGGGAGACTCCGGTGAGGCCGAAGTTCAGGTTCACGTTCAAGAAGTCGGCCGCGGATTCACCGACCGTGGTGCAGAGGATCTTGACGATCCAGAAATACAGGGTGACTTCGGGAACCTTGTTGAGAAGCCGTTGGTTCGGTGCGAGCGAGCTGTGTGCGGTCATGGGCTCTTTCGGGTCGGTTCGCCGCCGCGGCGGAGATCTGCGCGACCTGAAGGAATCGCGCCGGGAAAAACCGGTCGCGAAATGCAGTATCGCTTCATGGCCCGTAAGATGCTAGGGGAAACCCGATTAAGGACCGGCTGGGACGCGGTTAGCGTCCAGTAAAATCGTCCGGAGATGCGCCCGTTGTTTCGTCCCATTCACATTTACGGGTGTGGGGCCGTGCTCAGGCGGGACGCACCAGGCCGACCTCGTAGGCGAGCACGACCGCCTGGACGCGGTCGCGGAGTTCCAGCTTGTTCAGGATGCGACCGACGTGCGTCTTGACGGTGGCCTCGGACAGCACCAGCTCCTCCGCGATCTCCGCGTTGGAGAGGCCGCGGGCGAGCTTGGTCAGCACTTCCCGTTCGCGGTCGGTGAGCCGGTCCAGCCCACGCTGCGTGACCGCACGGGGGTTCCGGCCGTCCTCGTGCGGTTCGGGGATCCGGTCGGACACCGCGTCGAGCAGGCGGCGGGTCACGGTCGGCGCGACCACCGCGTCGCCGCTGGCGACCGCGCGGATGGCGGACAGCAGGTCTTCGGGCGGGACGTTCTTGAGCAGGAACCCACTGGCGCCGGCCTTGAGCCCGGGAAAGGCGTACTCGTCGATGTCGAAGGTGGTCAGGATGAGGACGCGGGAGCGGGGGTGGTCCTGCACGATCCGGCGCGTCGCGTCGATCCCGTCGACGCCCGGCATCCGGACGTCCATCACGACGACGTCCGGGTCGAGTTCGGCGGTGCGGCGTACCGCGGCGGCGCCGTCCGCCGCTTCGCCGACGACTGTCATGTCCGGCTGGGAGTCGAGCACCAGCCGGAAACCCAGCCGCAGCAGGGCTTCGTCGTCGGCCAGCAGGATCCTGATCACGGGGTCACCTCGGCGGCAGTGTGGCCGGTCTCGAGACGGGCGGCGACCCGCCAGCCCCCGGCGACGCGGGGTCCGGCCACGACTTCGCCGCCGAACACCGCGACGCGCTCCCGCATGCCGCTGAGTCCGTGACCCGGGGCCGGCGTGTCCGGCCCGGGCTTCGTGCCGGCCCCGTCGTCGACGACTTCGAGGATCACGGAGGGTTCGGCGTAGGTCAGGTGCAGGCGTGCTTCCGAGGGGCCGGACGCGTGCTTGAGCACGTTCGTCAGCGCCTCCTGCGAGACCCGGTAGAGGGCCAGTTCCGCCGTGGGCGTGAGGGGGAACGGCTTTCCGGTCACCGTCCAGGAGGTCGGCAGGCCCGCCACCCGGACCTGGTCGACGAGCTCGTCGATCTGGGCGATGCCGGGTTGCGGTGCGCGGGGGCTCTCCTCGCCCCGGCCGCGCAGCACGCCCAGCAGCCGGTGTATCTCTTCCAGTGCCTGCCGGCCGGTCGCCGCGACCAGGCGGGAGGCGGTCTCCGCGTCGCCGGCATCCGTGCGCGCGGCGAAGGCCGCGCCGTCGGCGAGGGCGACCATCACCGAGAGGTTGTGCGCGACGATGTCTTGCATCTCCCGGGCGATCGTCGCCCGTTCCTTCGCCGCCGCGATCTGCGACTGCTGGTCGCGCTCGCGTTCCGCACGGATCGCGCGATCCTGCAGAAAGGCCAGGTAGGCGCGCCGGGTCCGGATGTTGACCCCGAGGACGAACGCCGCGACGACAACCGCGGACACGAACACGAACCGCGCGACGGTCTCGGCGGGCTCGTCGCGGCCCGCCACCTCGAACGCAATCAGGACAGCGAGCACGAGCAACGCGAACCGGGCGCGCCGGCGGTCGGCGTAGGCGCCCACGGTGTAGACCGCCACGAGCACGGTGACCACCACCGGCGGGAACGCCGGCCCGAGCGCGCCCTCTGCCATCGACAGCCCGCTGACCGCGGCGAGCACGGTCAGCGGGTAGCGGCGGCGGAACGCCAGCGTCGCCGTCATCAGCACGCCGACGGCGACGAGCGGTGGCCGCAGTTCGGGATGCACGCCCCGGTGCTCGGTCAACACCGCGAGCGGGAGCAAGACCACGGCCAGCAGCACGTCGACGGCCATCGGGTGGCGCCCGGCCCACGCCCGCAGCTGCTCGGCACCGGGCAGGCTGGAGAGCAGTCCGTGTTCGGACACGGGCCACGCGGCGGCTGCGTCGGTCATCGGTCCATCATCCCCTGGCGCGTCGGCTCAGGCGTCGCGGCGCTTGAGCAGCACCCCGGCCAGCACCAACGCGACCGCGACATATCCGCAGAACACGGCGAAACCGGTCCACGGTGCGAGCATCGTGCTGTCGGGCCGGACGGCCAGCAGGGCCTGGCCGGCGTTGCTCGGCAGGTAGGGCACGACGTGCGGGGCCCAGCTGTCCGGCAGCGCCTCCGCGATGCCCGGCAGCACGAGAAGGAGCCCGAACAGCGTTGCGATGGCACCGGCCGTGTGGCGGATCAGCCAGCCGAGCGCGACCCCGAGCAGCCCGACCAAGGTCAGGTACAGGCCGACGCCGAAGACGGCGCGGAACACGCCCGGTGCCGACAGGGAGGTCTCGATGTGCTGGGAGCTGAGGAACGCCTGGCCGCCCAGGAACGCGGCGAACGAGCTGACCGTGCCGACCACGAAGGCCACGACGGCGAACATGCCGGCCTTCGCCCAGAACACCGGAAGCCTGGTCGGTACGGCGGAGAAGGTGGCCCGGATCATCCCGGTGCCGTACTCGCCGGAGACGATCAGCACTCCGAGCACGCCCAGCACCAGCTGGGCCAGCACGTAGCCGCGCAGGCTCACGTCCGTGGGGTCGAAGTGCAACTTGGCCTGCGGCCGCATCTCCGGCCAGCGCGACGCGTCGGCCGCGGAGAAGATCCAGCCCAGGGCGACCATCCCGACGATGGTGACCGCAACGGCGATCGGTGACGAGCGCAGCGACCGGAACTTCAGCCACTCCGACCGCAGGACGCCGGCCAGGGTCACCTTCAGCCCGGGCAGGGCCGCGGCCTTCGGCGCGCCCGCTTGGGGGGTGACGGGGATCGTCGTGGTCATGACACGCGCCTTTCCTGTGCGGCCTCGACGACCCGGTACTCCAGGGCGTCGTCGGTGAGCTCCATGAACGCTTCCTCGAGCGAAGCCTGGACCGGCACCAGCTCCTCGAGCGGGATGGAGCCGTCGCAGGCGATCCGGCCGATCTCGGCACTGCTGCGGCCACTGACCTCGAGCAGGTCCGGTTCCACGCTGGTGACGGACACGTCGGGGCCGGTCAGCAGGTCGCGCAGGTCGGCCGCCCGGGCGGTTCGCACTCGCACCGCGTTCCCGGAGGCCCGGCCGATGAACTCGCTCACCGACGTCTCGGCGATCAGGCGCCCCTTGCCGATCACGATCAGGTGTTCCGCCGTGAGCGCCATTTCGCTGAGCAGGTGGGAGGACACCAGAACCGTCCGGCCCTCGGCGGCCAGCTCGCGCAGCAGCTTGCGGATCCAGAGAATGCCCTGCGGGTCGAGTCCGTTGACCGGCTCGTCGAGCACGAGGGTGGCCGGGTCACCGAGCAGTGCGGCGGCGACCCCGAGACGCTGGCCCATGCCGAGGGAGAAGCCGCCGACGCGCTTGCCCGCCACGTCGGCGAGGCCGACCAGCCCGATCACCTCGTCGACGCGCCGGCGGGGAATGCCGGTGGTCAGGGCGAGCGCGAGCAAGTGGTTGTAGGCCGACCGTCCCGTGTGGACGGCCTTCGCCTCCAGCAGCGCGCCGACCTCCCGCAGTGGCGCGACGTGCCGGTCGTAGCGCTTGCCGTTGACCGTGACCGTGCCGGACGTCGGCGCGTCGAGACCCATGATCATCCGGATCGTGGTGGACTTCCCGGCGCCGTTCGGGCCGAGGAAACCGGTCACCGCACCGGGCCTCACCGTGAAGGTCAAGTCGTCCACGGCCACCTTCTCGCCGTACCGTTTGGACACTGCCCGTGCTTCGATCATGCCGCCTCGTTCCGTTCCGCATACTGAGCGGATCGAAATCTAGGCCGCGCACCGGCTTCCGGCCGACGCCCGCAGGGCCGATTTCCGGCCGGCCTGGATGCGACTTCCGGCGTAGCTGCTACGCCGGAAGTCGCATCGAGGCTGACCTGCCGGCCCACCCGCGTCCGTCGACCCGCACCCGTGCGCGGGCGTGCCCGAGTTGATGCCCGGCGGAGGTCGCCCGGCCCTGATCACCCGCCTCGTGACTCGCGCTCAGGCGGCCGACGCTATTCGGCAGGGAATGTCGGTGTTCTCGTCCGTGTGGTAACTCGCGCACACCCGGTGGTAGCCGTCAGCGATCTCCAAAGCGATGCCGAGGCGCAGGTCGCCGCGCACCAGCAGGATCGGCGAGAGATCCTTGCGGTCGTGGATCTTGCGCAGGTCGGAGCTCACGTGCGGGTTGTCGACCGGTAGCAGTGCCAGGCCCGCGGCGCGCAGGATGTCCTTGGCCTTGAAGAAGGCGGCGTTGCGGCCGTCCTTCAGCTCTTCGATGAGGTGGTCGACGAGGTCGGTGCCTGCGATCAGGGCGAGGTACGAGGCGGCAGCGGGGTAGTCGTGGTGCTGGGGTTCGTCGAGCCAGGTCACGGTGGTCATGTGTCAGGCCTTTCGATTGTCGAACGCGTCCAGAGCCGCGCCCGCGGTGTCGAAGTAGCTGTCCGCGCCGATCGTCCGGGTCAGTCCGTAGCGGTCCAGTTGCGTGCGGACCTCGGGCAGGACGCCGGAGAGCACGAGGCGGGTGCCGTGCGTGCCCAGGCGTTTGGCGACCGTGGACAGAACGCCTGCCGAGGTGTAGTCGACGTCGCCGACGGCAGCGCAGTCAAGACAGAACCAGGTCACGGTGGGGCCGTCGGTGAGCAGCGTGGCCACGTCGGTGCCCAATCGCATGGCGTTGGCGAAATACAGGCTGCTGCCGAAGCGGTAGACGATCATGCCTTCGGTGGTGCGGCGGCCGGGCGTGACAGGCTCGGGTTGCCAGTGACCTGCCGGAGATTTGACCAGAACGCCGCTGTGCGGGCGGTAGCTGTGCCGCAGGTGATCGACGACGGACACGATGATGGCCAGCACGACGCCCTGCTCGACGCCGGTGAAAACCACGGCGGCCGCGGTCAGCAAAGCCACCACGAATTCCGCGCGCCGAACCCGGAAGATGCGGCGCATCCCGGCGATGTCGATCAGGTCGACGCCGATCAGGAACACCACGGCTGCCAGCGCCGCCAGAGGCAGCGCGCCCAGCGGACCGGTCAGGAAAACGAGCACCACCACGGCGATCACCCCGGCGGCCAGGGGAGCGATCTGGCTGCGCCCGCCCGCGCCGTCCACGATCTGCGTCTTGGTGGGGCTGCCGTTGACGACGAAGGTGCCGGTGAACGCCGCGGCCACGTTCGCCGTGCCGAGGCCGACCAGGTCGGCGTCCTCGTCGACGGTTTCCTCGTAGCGGGCGGCGTAGGCGCGCGAGGTCGCGGAGCTCTGCGCGAGGATCACCACGAACATCGACACCGCGGTGCCCAGCAACGCGGACATGTCGTGCAGGTCGAAGGCGGGCAGCGTGACGTGTGGGATGCCCTCCGGAACCGAGCCCAGGACGGCGACCCCGTGCGCGGACAGGTCGACGAGCTCGCTGACCACGATCGCGCCGATGACGGCGATCAACCCGCCCGGCACTTTCTTCGCCACGAGGCGGACTCCGACGACCACGACGACCACCGCCGCGGACACCAACGCCGCCGCGGCATTGGTCTGGCCGAGCGCGCGAACGAGGTTGATCAGCTTGGGCACGGTCTGGCCGCCGCCGGCGTCCACGCCGAGCATGTCGGGCAGCTGGCCCGCCGCGACCTGGATGCCGACTCCGGTGAGAAAGCCGACCAGGACCGTACGGGACAGGAAGTTGGCCAGGAAGCCGAGCCGGATCAGCCGGGCCAGCAGCAGCATCGCGCCGACCAGCAACGCGGCCGTGCCGGCGAGCCGGACGTAGGCGGCCGAGGCGGGGACGGCCAAGGTGGCCAGACCGGCCGCGAGGATCGCCGCGGTCGCCGAGTCCGCGCCGACCACCAGGTGCCGGGACGCGCCGAACAACGCGAACAGCACCACCGGCACGAGCATCGTGTACAGGCCGGTGACCGGCGGCATTCCGGCGATCTTGGCGTAACCGAGCACCTCGGGGACGGCCAGCGCGGCCAGCGTGACACCGGCCAGCACGTCGGTACCCAGGGCACGCCGTCGGATCGGCAGGATCCCGGCCAACAGCGGGATCCGTCGTGCGCGGCTGGGCGCCGGCCTGTCCTGATCGGTCATCTCCGCGATTGTGGCACGCGGGTTGGCGCGATGAGGAAGATCTTCGCTGCCGCCGGGCGGTCTCCTGTGGCGATCTTCGGTCGGCAGCGCACTGACTCGACGAACGCGCGCCGACGCCGACGAGATCGAGCGTGGCTGAGCGCTGAAGGTCGGCAACCACAACGCGATATTTGCAACAGATGCGCGGTCGCGGAAGAAGAGCCGGGTGCGGAGGCCGGATCGAAGGAGTACACAGTGGACGCTGGCCACGTCGCGGACACGGCCGTCACGGACCACCCGCTGACCGGTCACGCGACGACTGGGTGCTTCGCCACGGGGATGGCGACGGCGAACCCGGTGCCGCGCCGGTGTCCGGCGGCTTGACCCGGAGGAATACTCGCAGGCGTACCCGAGAATCTGCCGATCACCTCGGCCGGGGCTTCAGGATCAGGTCCGTCGTCAGGCGGATGTGATCGGCGAGAGCTGTGACCGGTCTAGGACATTGCACAGCGCGCTCGCACAGTCTCGGGTGACACCTTCAGCGCGTTGCCGATGACCTGCCCGTCAGGCATGCAGGAAGTACAGGATGGTCGTGACCACGGCGGTTCCCAAGAGGACACCGCGCAGCAGCCAGGCGGGAAAACGACGGGCCAGGTAGGCGCCGGCGAAGGCTCCGGCCACGGCGCCGGCCAGCATGGCGGCGAGCAGGAGCGGGGCGCTCAGTGCGTTCGAGGCGATGAGGAACAGCACACTCGAGCTGACAAAGATCGCCGCGAGTTGGGTGACGCGCATCGGGTTGCTGACCGCCGTGTCCAGGCCGAGGCCGATGCTCCACAGGGCCACCGTCAGGATGCCTACGGCTCCGCCGAAGTATCCGCCATAGACGGCGAGGAAGAACTGTGCGATCAGGACCGCTCGTGAACTCATGCCGACCGAGCGGCCCAGCACGCTGCTCACTGCCCTGGAGACGTGGCGGCCGACGGCGAGGGTCACGGTGGCGAAGGCGAGCAGCCACGGCGCCGCGGCGTCGAATGACGATGCGGGCAGCACCAGCACCAGGCCGGCACCGACGCCGCTGCCGATCACGCTGACCGTTGTCAGCTTCTTCGTGGACGTGGGCCCGACGGGGGTGAGGTCGCGTCGGTACATCCACGCGCTGGCCACGGCGCCGGGTGCGAGCGCGATCCGCGCCACCGCGTTGGCCGTCACCGGCGGCATTCCGGCGGCGACGAGCACGGGCAGCGCGACGAAGGTTCCTCCGCCCCCGATGGCGTTCAACGCTCCCGCGGCGACGCCGGCCAGCAGGATGAGGAAAGACTCGGTCACCTGCCGAGCATCAGCCACGGACAAGGGATTCCACAATGCGGAATCGACGTACCCAGCCTAAGGCTGTGGCTTAGGCTGCGGCCATGCGTTACGACTTGGACGACCTGCGGCTCTTTCTCCACATCGTCACGGAGGGGTCGATCACGGCGGGCGCCCATCGCATGCATCTGAGCTTGCCCTCGGCCAGCGCCAGAGTGCGTTCGCTGGAACACCACGCCGGTGTGGCACTGTTGGTCCGCGGTCGGCGAGGCGTGCGGCCCACGCCCGCGGGGACGACCCTGGCCCGCCACGCGCGCGACGTACTGGACCAGACCGTCCGGCTGGAAAACGCCGTCGCGAGCTACACCCGGTCTCCGGCCGCTCCGCTGGTTCTGCTGGGCGGGGGCTCCGCGATGCACCGGCTCGTGCCGCAAGCCCTGATCTCGTTCCTCGGCGCCCACCCGGACATCGATGTCACCGTGGCCGAGAGCCGCACTCCACAGACGGTGCGGATGCTGGCCGACGGAGAGGCCGATCTGGGGGTCGTCCTCGACGACGAGGCCGACGGCTGCGGCCTGCGGGTGGAGCCCCTCGGCGACGACTGTCTCGTCGTGATCGGCCAGGCCGGGGGGATCCTCGCCGGGCGGACTTCGCTGACCTACAGCGAGGTTGCCGAACACCCGCTCGTCGGCCTCGACGCCGACTCCTCGCTGCGCCGCTGGATCGAGAAGCACCTGGGGCCCCACGCCCCGGTGGTGCGCCACCGCACCACCGTCGCCAACCTGAGCGTCCTCGTCTCCCTCGCCGCCGCCGGCGTCGGACTTGCCGTCGTGCCACGTCGCGCCATCGACCCCGGCCAGCCCCTCGACGTGTGCGAACTGCAGGACCCCTGGGCCAACCGCCACCACCTGCTGGCCTGGGCCGTCAAGGAAGGCCCCGCATCGGCGGCCGCCGAAGCACTCGCCGAACACCTGCGCCGCGCTGCCTTGTCCGAACCTTCTCTCCGCAACGTGCACGCAGACCCCGCCGGCCGCCAATCCTTCGACGACGCCTGACGGAGCACCGGTCACAGCCAAGTTCTGCCCTCCGCCGGACCGGACCGGACCGGACCGGACCGGAAGAGCATCGAGCCAGACGACGGACACGAGCCTGCTGGTGCGCCGGCGCACAACACGGGGTGTTGCGACGCCGGCGCCGATGTGCGGGAGGCGAACGGGTTCAGTTATCGGTAAATCGTGGTCAGGTACGAAGGACGACCGGTCCGCCCTTGGTACCGGAGATGGCGTGCTCGAGTGCTGTCGCTGCCTCGGCCAGTGGCAACACGGCGCCCACCGACAGCGTCAGCCGGCCATCGCCCAGCAACGCCGAGAGCTCTACGAGCTGGGTGGCGTCTGGGCGCACGTAGACGTTGGTGACGCCGATGCCGCGTTCGGCCGCCGGCGGGTCGCCGGTGATGGTCGCCATCCGGCCACCTTCCCGCAACGCCGCGATGGTGGCGGTGCTGCCCCCGGGAACCGCGTTGAGGGCGGCGTCGGCGCCGAGGCCGCCGGTCAGTTCACGGACGCGGTCGGGCCATTCGCTGTCGTGGTAGTCGAGGACCTCGGCCGCTCCGGCCTGCGTGACCCGAGCGGCGCTCGACGGTCCCGCAGTGGCGATTACGCGGGCGCCACGCAGCGCGGCGAGCTGCACGGCCAATCCGCCAGTGGTGCTGCCCGCGCCGTGGACTAGCAAGGTCTGGTTCTCGGCGAGCTTGAGCGACTCCGACAGGACCTGCTCCGCGGTCAGGGCGGGAACCGGGAATGCGGCCGCCGTCTCCCACGACACGCCGGCAGGCTTCCGCGCGATCAGGCCCGCGTCCACAACCACGCGCTCGGCCCAGCAACCCTGGTGGCTCAGCGGAAGCGGGTGACCGAGGACCTCGTCGCCCGCCCGAAAGTCCGTGACCTGCGAACCGACCGCGACAACCGTTCCGGCGACTTCCACGCCCAGCGCCATCGGCGGTGTCAGCCCGACGTCCCACGCCCCCGTCCGCACGATGTTGTCCCAGTTGCCGACACCCGCCGCGGCAACCTCGATCACCACCTCGCCCGGACCCGGGGCATCAGGCTCGGGGAGGTCGAATACCTCGACCAGGCCACCGATTTCGCGCACACCAGCGGCACGCATCACATTTTCTCCATTTCATTTTGAACAATCCGATATTTGTCGGACCACTCGGCAACGAGTGCGCCTTCATCGGCACCGCCGAAAGTGTAAGCGGGCGATGTGATCGGTTGGACGTGATCGATGCGGACCAGAACCGCTTCGTGGGCGGGGTAATCCGGTCCGTTCAGGTCGAGCAGCCAGCTGTGCAGCCACTGGTGAATCGACGTTCCACGACCATGAATCGTCGCCCTTCCGGTGAAGCGGTAGCCTCGTCTTCGGAGGAAGTCCACCGCATTCATCTCGAGACGTGGGTCCGCGGTGAGGTTGGCGATCGTCCCGGGTGAGGCAATGTTCATGAACGCGATGTGCTTGTCGTCGTACACCCGTGCCGACCCCTTCGGCGACAGGCTGGGCGAGCCGTCGGGTCGCACTGTCGCGACGATGGTGAGCTTGGCGGCCTCAACGATCAGCCGCATGTCGGCGTTGATCATCTCCTCGACTCCTGTCATTTCGAATGTGCCCCGGTCGGCCACACCCGAATCCGGTTCGAGCGCCTGGCAGCCCACGGCGACACCTGATCGTCGCCTTCGCCGTGCTCCAGTTCACGGAGGTCGACAGTCACCAGCGGGATGTCCGAAAGCACGCTGGTTTCTTCCATGTCAGCAGGCTAGTCAGCATTCGGACCCGGGGTAGAGTCCAAATCCATGACGGATATGGGTACCACTTCCGGGGTGGAACTCTTCTTGCCGATCGAACCGCCGCGGCCTGGACGGCCCCGTCGGGTCCAGCTCGAAAGCGCCCTGCGTGACGCGGTGCGAACCGGTCGGCTCGCGGCCGGCCAGCGGTTGCCGGCCAGCCGCGTACTGGCCGAAGACCTCGGAGTCTCTCGGCGCCTGGTGGTCGAGGTCTACACCCAGCTGACCGCCGAGGGCTATCTGATCAGCCGGACCGGCTCCGGCACCCGCGTCTCCGACCTTCCCCTGCCACCGGTGACCAACGCGCCCGCTCCGCCCCGGACATTCGAGCGCGCGGTGCGATGGGACCTGCGTCCGGGCCTTCCGACGCTGTCGGGATTCCCGCGCCGCTTCTGGAAGCGCGCGTGGACTGCCGCCGTGGATGCCGCCGCGGATTCCGATCTGGAGTACCCCGACCCCGCCGGGCATCCCCGGCTGCGTCGGGTGCTGGCCGGTTACCTCGGCCGGGTCCGCGGAGTGGACGCTGACCCACAGCGGCTGCTGATCTGCGCGGGCTTCACCCAAGGTCTCCACGTACTCGCCCACACCTTGCGTGCCCGGGGCGCCCGGACCGTCGCAATCGAGGACCCAGGATTGCCGCACCGCGCGCCGATCCTGCGCCAGGCTGGTCTCACGGTCCTGCCGGTCCCGGTCGATGCCGACGGTGTCCTCGTGGACCAACTTCCGGAGCGGGGTGTCGACGCGGTACTGACCACCCCGGCGCACCAGTTCCCGACCGGCGCGATCATGGCACCCGCCCGGAGGGAGGCGGTACTGGCCTGGGCCGGGCGGTGCGGTGCGTTAGTCGTCGAGGACGATTACGACGGAGAGTTCCGCTTCGATCGTCGCGCCGTGGGCTGCTTGCAAGGCCGTGCACCCGACCGCGTCGTCTACCTCGGATCCGCCAGTAAGACCCTTGCCCCGGCGGTTCGCCTGGGCTGGATGGTCAGCCCGGCCGAGTTGCACGCCGAGCTGGTGCCCAACAAGTTCCTCGCCGATCACGGCAGCCCGGCCATCGATCAGCTCGCTCTGGCGCATCTCATCGAGGTCGGTGATTACGACCGCCACATCCGCGCTGCCCGGAACCGCTACCGAACCGCGCGGCAGGCACTCGAACAGGCCATCGCCCGCCACAACGCGCCCTTGAGGCTTGTCGGGACACCAGCCGGTGTGCAGACTCTCGCCGCCCAGCTCGACGACACGCACCCCGATCAGTTGACCGCGCGCGCCCGTGCGGTCGGGATCGCATTCGACTCCATCACCCGCTACCAGCTCAACCCCGATGCAAACCCGCACGGTGTAGTGATCGGTTACGGCAACATCAGCCCCCACGCGATCGACGAGGCCATCGCCCTGCTTGCCACCCTCACGTTCCGGTGACCTCAGGCTCGAACTCCGACAGGTTGCCGGGAGCGGCGAGGCTGGGTCCGGCTCTCGATCCGGCGCCGTCGGCATCACTCTTGCCGCCGGCCGCGGCCGGCATCCCGCGAGAGCTTGTCCGAGCACGGTGATATGCCGGTCCTGGTATGTCCAACGACAGAAGGTGCATTGGCACGTTCTGTCGCCGGTGCTGCATGCTGCCTCACATGGCTGCCGCCGGTCGGACATAGGACGTTCGAAGTATTTCGAGCTGCGCGAAAACATTCCTTGCGGAGACGCGAAGTAGTTTTGATTCTTGCGCCGAGCGCCACGATGTGGCGCTGCACGGCCCGGCAGCGCATCCGCGCGCCCAAGTCCCGAACCGCGAACCTTCGGCTGCGCCCGGCCCACGCCCGTGCGGATCGACGGCCGGTTCGGGCCGGCCGGTTCCACGGTGTGCGCGGTGCCGATCGGTTTGGCCGACTGCAACGTCACTGATTGACAAAGCGTTGTCGGACAACGGCAACTGCTGCCGTTCCGCTGCGTGGCGGACCACTCCGCGTCGAGCGGGAGATCACTTCGAAACGCGTTCCGCCTGACCGACGTCAAGCGCGTGGCGAGGTCCACTGCTTCCGCCGAACCCTGGGCCGAAACGTCGGAACCGTCACCCGGACGCGCGGTGTTCTCTGCCAGGCAGAAACTCGCACTGGACAACAGAGCACGCGGCTGTCTACCGTGTCTCCATCCCAAGTGGAGCTCTGGTCAATGTCGAGTAGAGGGAGCAATCCGTGGCGTACGTGATAGGCATCGATATCGGGGGCACGTTCACGGACGCCTTCGCCGCCGATGAGGCGGGACGGGTGGCCGCGACCAAGACTCCGTCCACTCCGCCCGACTTCTCCCGGGGGTTCCTCGCGGTTCTGGACGAACTAGCCGGAGCGCTCGAGATCGAGACCGCCGAGCTGCTCGCCGACACCCACTACATCGTGCACGGGACGACCTCGACGTTGAACGCATTGGTCACCGGGGACGTGGCCACGGTCGGTTTCCTCACCACGCGCGGGCACGCGGACTCGATCGCGATCATGAACCTCGAAGGGCGCTACGCGGGACTCGGCTCGGACCAGGTCCAGGACATGGTGCTGACGAACAAGCCGAAGCCGCTGGTGCCGCCGCAGTTGATTCGCGAGCTCGACGAGCGCATCGACCACAAGGGACACGAGGTCGTGGCCCTGGACGAAGCGGCAACCCGGATCGCGATTCGCGAGCTCGTCGCGGCCGGCGCACAGGCCATTGCCGTGTCTTTGTTGTGGAGCTTCCGAAACGACGCGCACGAACGGCGGGTGGGCGAGTTGATCGCGGAGGAGGCGCCCGGGTTGTACGTGGCGCTGTCCTGCGATGTGAGCCCACGGATTCGCGAGTACGCCCGCAGCGCCACCACGATCATGAACACCCAGGTCGGCCCGCGGCTGCGGGACTACCTGCGGCCATTGGAGGCCGAGCTGCGCTCTCTCGGCTTCGGTGGTTCGCTGCTCGTGATGCAGGGTTCGGGCGGCTGCGTCGATTCCGGTGACGCCCCGTCTCGGGCGATCACCACGATCGGCTCCGTCCTGACCGGAGGTGTGGTGGGCTGCACCCGCCTGGCCGACGCCCTGGGGCACCGCAACGTGATCTCCACCGACATGGGCGGAACCACGTTCCTCGCGGGGCTCGTCGTCGACGGTGAACCGGTGGCCACGACGAGCACGGTGCTCAACCAGTACCAGCTGAACGTGCCGATGGTCGACGTGCACACCATCGGCGCCGGCGGCGGCGCGATCGCCTGGGTCGACCCGGGGCGCAACCTGCGCGTCGGTCCGCGCAGCGCCGGTGCGCGGCCGGGCCCGGCGTGCTACGGCGAGGGTGGCACCGAACCGACCGTCAGCGACGTCGACCTGCTGCTCGGCATCATCAACCCGGACAACTTCCTCGGTGGCCGCAAAAAGCTGTCCAAGGACCTCGCGGCCGAGGCCGTGCGGACGCACATCGCCGAGCCACTGGGCCTGTCCGTCGACGACGCCGCGGCCGCGATCTACGCCATCCAGAACGCCCAGACCGCCGACCTCGTCCGCAAAGTCGTCGTCACTTCCGGGCAGGACCCACGCGATTTCGCGCTCTACGCCTTCGGCGGCGCGGGCCCCATGCACTGCGCCAGCTATGCGGCCGACCTCGATGTCGCGGAAGTGGTGGTCCCGCTCGGACCGACCGCCGCGGTGTTTTCCGCCTACGGCCTGGCCGCGTCGGACATCGTGCTCACCGCCGAGCTGTCGTCGCCGAGCAACTTCCCCAACCCGGCGGAGGACTTCAACGCGGCGTTCGCGCAGTTGCGTTCGGAGCTGGACAGCCGGCTGGGCGTGCAGAAGCTGGCGTTCGGCAACGTCATCTACCGCAACGAGGCCGACCTTCGTTACACGATGCAGCTCGCCGAAGTCCCGACACCGGTCCCGGCCGGCGCGATCGACACGGCCGGGCTGGAGGACGTCTCCACCGCCTTCGGTGAGCTCTACGAACGCTTGTACGGCAAGGGGTCCGGGTTCGCCGAGGCGGGTTTGCAGCTGATCACCTACCGCACGCAGGCGGTCGGCGAGCTGCCGATCCGACCTCGGCTGGCAGAGGTCGGCGTCGCGACCGAAGCGCCGGTCCCGTCCAGCACCCGCCAGGTTTTCCTCGACGCGCGCCGCGGCTGGCAGCGCGCCGACATCTTCGACTACCGCGCCCTCGGGGCCGGCCAGGAAATCAAGGGCCCCGCCGTCGTCGAGGCCCCGACCACGACGGTCGCCCTGCCCGAAGGCTGCATCGGCCGTGTCGATCGGCTCGGCAACCTCGTCATCAGCTACACCAAGGCCTGAGAGGAACGCGCCGATGCCCGTCATCCCCGTTTCCGGTTCCGAGGAATTCGCGAACCTGCCCACGTCTCCCGCCGAGACCCGCCGGATCGTCGGCGACGCCGTGCGCCTGCACGACGTCGAGCAGTCCGTCGTGGACGGCCTCGACCCCCTCACCTACGAGGTGATCCGCCACCGCCTCACCTCGATCACCGAGGAGATGGGGGAGGCCCTCAAGCGCATGTCCGGCTCGGTCGTGGTGACCGACTGCAACGATTTCGACGCCGCGATCATGGACGAGGTCGGTGACGTCGTCCAGGTCGGCCTCTACAACACCGAACTGGCCGCGTCACTGGACATGGCGGCGAACTGGACACTGCGGCACCGCGCCGCACGTCCCGGAATTCGCCCGGGGGACATGTTCCTGTGCAACGACCCCTGGGTCGGCGGCGGCCTTCACCAGAACGACGTCAGCCTGTTCGCGCCGCTGTTCGTCGACGGCGAGCTCTTCGCCTGGACCGGAGCGGTCGCGCACCAGGTCGACCTCGGCGGCGTTTCGCCGGGCAGCTGGTCCGTCGGCGCGACCGACGTGTTCTGGGAGTCCGTGCCGACCCCTCCGGTCAAGATCGTCGAAGGCGGTGAGATCCGTGCCGACATCGAGGACATGTACCTGCGGCGCTCGCGCGTGCCCAAGCTGGTCGCGCTCGACCTGCGGGCCAAGATCGGGGCCAACAACGTCGCGCACGAACGGCTGCGCGCGCTCTGCGACAAGTACGGCGCCGCCACCGTCAAAGCCGTCATGCGCCGCGTGCTCAACGACGCGGAGTCGCGGCTGCGCACGAAACTGTCCGAACTCCCGGACGGTTCCTGGACTTCGGTCGCACACCAGGACTCCGCCCGCTCCGGTGACCGCGGCATCTACAAGATCGTCTGCACCCTCACCAAGACCGGCGACCAGCTGACCTTCGACTTCACCGGCACCGATCCTCAGGTCGACGGCCTGATCAACTGCACCTACGCGGGCCTGCGCGGGGGCATCATGCCGGTCCTGCTGACCACGCTGTGCGGGGACATCCCCTGGGCACCCGGCGGCCTCTACCGCTGCCTCGACATCGTCAGCGAACCCGGCACGATCAACAACTGCACCTTCCCGGCGGGGATCGGCAAGGCCTCGGTCGCGTCCGCCTGGGCGACCACCAACGTCGTCACCGAATGCCTGGCCGGGCTGCTCGACGCCCACCCCCGGCACCGCGAGCGCCTGATGAGCGTCTGCTGCGGCACGTGGGACTTCGCCTTGCTCGCGGGCGTCGACCAACGCGGCGGTGGTTTCGTCACGATGCTGTGCGACTCGATGGCCGGCGGCCTTGGTGCGCGGACCCACTCCGACGGCGTCGATACCGGTGGCCTGGCGTGCATCCCGATGGGCCGCGTCGCGGACGTCGAGATGAACGAGTTCAGTTTTCCCATGCTCTACCTGTGGCGCCGAGAAGAGGCGGACTCGGGTGGCCCGGGTCGCTACCGCGGTGGGGTCGGCGCTTCGAGCTGCTTCATCCCCTACGACAGCCCGCTGGGCGGCGTCCACCTCGTCGTCTCCGCACCCGGCAAGGCTCTTCCCCTGGCCGGCGGCCTCGCCGGTGGGCTCCCCGCGGGAACCCAGCACGACGTCCTGTTGAGGTCCACCACCGTCCACGCCGACTTCGCCGACGGGCGCATCCCGTCGTCGCTTGCCGAGCTCGGCGGCGAGCCGGACGTGCTGCCCACGCACCACGAGACGGAGCTCGGCGGCAGCGACGTCTACTTCACGCACTGGCAGGGCGGCGGCGGATACGGGGACCCGATGCTGCGTGATCCGGAGGCGGTCGCGGCCGATGTGATCGCGCACAAGGTCTCGCCGGCCGGAGCGGCGGACGTCTACGGCGTCGTCCTCACGGCAGACGGCACCGTCGACACCAAAGCGACGCGAACCCGCCGCGCAGCACTCCGGCGCAGCCGTGCCGGACTGGACGAAGACCGCCAGGAGGCCAACGCATGACGCTCTTCCTCGACGACAACCTCGAACAGCAACCGGACGGGCAAGTCGTCTGCCGGCACTGCGCACAGGTTCTCGGTGATGCCGCGGCACCGATGCGCGACGCCTTGGTCCGGGAAACCCTGCCCGCCAGCGCCGGACCGTCCGTCCGGGAAGACGCGGCCCGGTTCACCGACCGGCCCGTGGTCTTCCGGCAAACTTTCTGCCCCCAGTGCCTGACCCAGCTCCAGGCCGAAATCGTGCCCGGCGACGAACCGTCCTCACGGCACCGCTCCCTGGTGGTGGGCGCATGAGTACCTCTCTGGAGGGACGCACCGTCGTCGTCACCGGCGGAGGGCAAGGATTGGGGCGCGCCTACGCCCAGCGCGTCGCGGCGGACGGTGGGACCGCCGTCATCGCCGACATCAACACCGAGTCCGGGGAGAAGGTCGCGGCCGAGATCACCGAAGCGGGTGGCAATGCGCGCTTCCACTACCTCGACGTCGGCGACCAGGCTTCGTGTCGCGCCTTCGCCGAGTTCGTCGACCGTGAGTTCGGCAGCCTGCACGGCCTGGTGAACAACGCGGCCATCTTCTCGACGATCGTGATGCGCCCGTTCTGGGAGATCCCGGTCGAAGAGTGGGACCGCCTCATGGCCGTCAACCTGCGTGGGCCGTTCCTGCTGACCACGGCGTTACTGCCCGCCCTGAGGCTGGGCGGTGACTCGAGCATCGTCAACGTCTCCTCCGACGCCGTGTGGCTGGGCCGCGCCGGGTACCTGCACTACACCGCGAGCAAAGGCGGCGTGACCGGGATGACCTACTCGATGGCACGCGAACTGGGTGGCGACGGAATCCGCGTGAACGCGATCTCGCCCGGCCCCACTTACACCGAGGTGCCCCGGGGGACTGTCTCGGCGGCTCAAAAGGAAGCGATGCACGCCGCGCAAGCACTCCATCGCGACGCCGGACCCGAGGACATGGTCGGTGTTGTCGCGTTCCTGCTCTCCGACGACAGCCGTTTCATCACCGGACAAGTCCTCTCCGTCAGCGGTGGGTTGCTTCACCGATGACTCCTCCGACAAGTGAAGGACTCCCCACATGACCACGCGGGACCTGCTCTCCACCGTCGTCGACCGGTCTTGGGAGGTGCAGCTTCACGGCCGCCCGATGCCGACGCGGAACCGGTACGAGATCGAAGACCCCACGACCGGCCGGCGCCTGACCGACGCACCCGACTGCTCGGCCGGAGAAGTGGACGAGATCGTCCGCGCGGCAGCCGAAGCTCAGCGTGAATGGGCAAAACTACCTGTGCGTGCCCGCGCCGCGAAGGTTCGCGCGTTCGCCGAGCTCCTCCGCGCTCATGAGGAGGAACTGGCGACGATCGACACGATCGACGCCGGCTTCCCGCTGCCGGTGATGCGGGCGGATGTCGGCGCCGCGGCGACGATCGTCGACATCATGGCCGACCACGCACTGCAGCTCGGTGGGTCGACCTATCCGTTGTCGGGCAACCTGCATTACAGCCTGCAGGAGCCCTACGGCGTCGTCGCGCGCATTGTGCCGTTCAACCACCCGCTGTTCTTCGCCGCCTCCAAGGTCGCGGCGCCACTGGTTGCAGGCAACGCGGTCGTGCTCAAGGCTCCCGACCAGACGCCTCTGTCCGCATTGAGAATGGCGGAGCTGGCAGCCGAAGTCTTCGGCCCCGATCTCTGCGCGGTCATCAGCGGGCGCGGCGCGGTCAGCGGAGCCGCGCTTGTCGCGCATCCACTGATCCGGCGCATCGGTTTCATCGGTGCTCCCGACACCGGCCGGATGATTCAACGCTCAGCCGCCGAGGCCGGTGTCAAGTACGTCAGCCTCGAACTGGGCGGCAAGAACGCCCTTGTCGTGCTGCCCGACGCGGATCTGGACCGAGCTGTCGAGAGCGCGGTGTTCGGGATGAACTACACGGCCACGGCCGGTCAGTCCTGTGGCTCGACCAGCCGGCTGCTGCTCCACGAATCGATCGCCGATCAGGTTCTCGAAGCGGTCGTCGAACATGTCCGATCGATTCGCGTCGGCCACCCGCTCGACGCGGACACTCAGATGGGTCCCGTGATTTCCTGCAACCAGTACGACAAATCCCTGGACGCCATCGCTGCGGCAACCTCTGCGGGCGGCAAGGCGCTCGCGGGAGGCGGTCGACCCGACACTGTCGGACCGGACGGGTGGTACGTCTCTCCCACGGTGCTGGCGGGAATTTCTCCCGACAATCCGGCCGCGGTTGCCGAGATCTTCGGTCCGGTGCTGTCGGTGCTGACATTCCGCGACGAAGCCGAAGCGGTGGCCATCGCCAACAGCAGCGAATACGGACTTACCGCGGGAGTCTTCACCAGTGACGTCACCCGCGCTCACCGGATCGCGAGCGAGTTGCAGGCCGGCTACGTATGGATCAACGGAAGTTCCCGGCATTACTGGGGCCTCCCGTTCGGCGGCGTGAAGTCGTCGGGCGTCGGCCGTGAAGAGTCGGTGGACGAGCTGCTGTCTTACACTGAAACCAAAGCAGTGACCGTTGTGATGGAGTGAAAGCGGTACGTCGCAGGCCCCACCCTGAGCACTCCCTGCACTCGCAAGTGCACAGGGTGGGGCCGTGAAATGTGACGATCGTGAAGAGGGCCGCGTCGGCGGCCAGGAGCAGCGCCGCGGCGGTGTCGGGACCGACGCCGTATCGCTGCAGCAGCCCGGGTGTGTGGGCGTTGACGGCGTCGGTGATTCGCCGGCCGAGTTGCTGCACCGCATTTTGTGCCATGATCGAGTGTCATGACGACCCGTATCGATGTGCGGCAGCTGCCTCAGGACGTCGCGGACCTCATCATCGGCGGCGAGGACCTCGTGATCACGAGGGACGGCGAACCGATCGCGACCGTGACAAGCACCGCGTTCGACGTCGATCCCGGCACGCGGGAAGGCTACGACAACCCGACGGTCGTGGCCACCACGATGAAGCTGTCCCGTGCGGCCCGTGCGGCGCTGTCCGAGCAGTTGGGGTCGGACTACATCGTGCTGGACTTGCACTCCGCGCCGAAGACCGCGGATGTGGTGCTGGTGCCGCCGGTGAGCCCGCAGCTGATCAGCGCCTTGCGCGAGACGTACCCGAAGGCGCGTGTCGTTGTCGCCGAGATCGAGGACCCGGAATGGGGCATCCGCTACGAGGGGCCGATCCGCCGCATGATCGACGCGGGCGCCGAGACCTACCTGGCATCAACGACGATCCCGCGCCTGGCGGCGCAGCTCGACCACGTCGTTGTCCAACAGAAGCGTCACATCGCGGGCCCGACGCAGCTGACAATCGAGGAATAGCCCACCGAATGCTCAGCAGGTCCTCGATCAACGCCCACTGATCGTCTGACAGCAACTGGAACCGCGACGCACGGACTGCATGGCGTCACACGCCAAGACCCTTTGTCAGACAAGCACTAGTGCAGTAGCAGGACCGCTTGGGCGATCGTCTCTTTGAGACGCTGGCCGACATGCCGGACCTCCACGCGCGACAGGCGTCCCACGGGTACGGAAACGTTGATCGCGAGCCGGGCCGGGAGGTTGCCGGCGGGGAAGGCGGCGGCGATCGATGCCACGCCGTCCTCGCTCTCCTCGTTGCTCGTCGCGTACCCGCGCCGCCGGACCCGTTCGATCTCTCGCTTCAGTTCGCTGCGCGTTCCCACCGAATTGACGGTCAGGGTTTCGAGCTGCTCGTCGGGATACATCCGGTGCAGGTCTTCGGTCGAGAACTCCGCCAACAGCGCCTTGCCGGTCGATGTGCAGTTGGCCGGCATCGCCTGGCCCAGCCGCGACGCGACGCGGACCGCGCGCGTACTCTCGAAGGCGTCGATGAACCGCACCGTGGTGCCGTCGAGGATCGCCAGATGGACGGTCTCGGCGAACTCGTTCTTGAGTTCCTCGAGAAATGGACGGAGCGTTTCGCGCACGTCGAACCGCTGCATGACGGAGAACGCCACGGCAGTGAGCGACGTGCCCGGCCGGTACGCTTTGGTTCGGGGGTCTTGCCGGATGAAACCGTGGTATTGCAGCATCGCCAGCAGCCGGTGTGCGGTGGAAGATGCCACCTCCAAGTACTCGGCCACCTCTGTCATCCGCAGCTCGGGACGATCCCCCAGCAGCAACAGGACCCGAAGAGCCTTGTCGACCGAATCAATCGGGTACTGTGGCGCCGGCGAATGAGCCCGGGCGGGGTCGAGAGCGGGCTTCTTCATGATAAAAGCTTACGGCACGGGGCTGGTCCGGTGAACCGTAATCGCTGGTTTCCACTCCAAGCTGTCCCACTCACTGCCAGCTTACGGTTGTCGAGTTTGCCGCCCATGAACGCCGCGTGGGATTGTGGAAGAACGGTGACCGACAATGGCCGACCTTCTCCTTCCGTGGCGCACAGTGGCCCCGGTAGATCTCTATCGGGGCCACCGCGCCTCAGCGTGACGAACGTGAGTCTCAGAATGGCAGGTGACGGGTACCCAGCTCCACGCTCATCCATCGCAGCTCACTGAAGTCGTTGAGCGCGTCAGGCCCTGAACGTCCCCAACCACTCTCCTTGGTGCCACCGTTGGGCAGGTGCGGTTCGTCGTCGATCGTCGGGCCGTTCACGTGCACGGCACCGCTGTTGATCCGCGATGCCACTGCCATCCCGCGGCTCGTGTCGCCGGTGACCACGGAGAACGACAACCCGTAGCGGCTCGCGTTCGCCAGCTCCACGCCCTCGTCGTCATTATCGATCGGCCGGACGACCACGACCGGCCCGAACGTCTCTTCACACGAAAGATCGTTCTCATCGGGCGCGTCGACGATGATGGTGGGCTCGAACATCCGACCGTCATTGACGCCGCCGGAGAAGATTCGAGCGCCGGCATTTACCGCGTCATCGATCCTCGCGCGTACGGCGCCCGCGGCTCGGTCGTTGATCAACGGGCCGAAGATCGTGTCCGGTTCGCTCGGGTCTCCCATCGGCATGGACCGGGCCACCGCGGAGAACTTGGCGAGGAACTCGTCGTAGACCGAGCGCTGAACGAGAATCCGGCGGGCACTCATACAAGTCTGGCCTTGGTGGAAGAATGAGCTGAATGCCGCCAGCTTGGCCGCGTGGTCGAGGTCGGCATCGTCGAGGACCATCATGTGGTTGTAGCCGCCGAGCTCAAGCACTGTTCGTTTCAACGCGGCCCCTGCGCGGGCCGCGATTATCTTGGCGGTGGCAGCCGATCCGGTGAAGTACAGGCATCGCACTGCGGGGTTCTCGTAGAACTCCTCCGAGACGGCAGCGGCGTCGGCCGCGGCATGGGTGACGACGTTGATCACCCCGGCGGGGAATCCGGCGTCGTGCAGAACCTGCGCGATCAGCACACCACCGGTCACCGGGGCTTCCTCCGATGGCTTGAGCACCACAGTGTTCCCGGCCGCGAGCGGCGCGACCACGGCGCGCCAGGCCAGCAGGTTTGCGCCGTTCCACGGAGAGAAGCTGGCAACAACCCCGAGTGGCTTTCGTTCCGCGAACTGCATCGTGTGGGGGTGGTCGGTGGTGAGGATCTTGCCTTTGCTTTCGAAGACCCAGCCGGCGGCCAGCCGCAGCAGCTGGGCGGACCACGTCATCTGGTACATCGCGAAGCCAAAGCCGGCCCCGGTCTCCGCAGCCAACGCCCGCACAACCGCTTGGCTTCGCTGCTCGAGAAGTTCGGCCGCGCGGAGGAACAACGCCTGTTTGGCGGAGGGTGACATCGCTGACCACTTCGGCTGGGCCCGATCGGCGGCGGCGACCGCATCGGCCATGTCCGTGCGAGAGCTGGCCGGTACCCGCGCGAACACGGACCCGTCGAGTGGGTTCAGAGAGTCGAACGTGGCGCCGCTCCGCGCTGAGGTCCAAGTCCCGTCGATCAGCTGGTCGTATTCGCGGACGCCGAGATCGATCTCGGGTGAGCTGGTGAGCGTCATGAATCGTTCCTTCGGAGGTGAATGATCCGGCCAGGGGAGTCAAGTCAAGAACCGATGAGGTCGGAGGCCTTTTCCCCGATCATCATCACTGCCGCGTTCGGGTTGACGACGGGAAGGCGTGGCATGATCGATGCGTCCGCGATCCGCAGCCCGCGGATCCCGTGGACGCGCAGATCGGGGCCGACCACTGCCGTTGGTCCCACACCCATCGCGCAGCTGCCACTCGAGTGGTTGTAGCAGCCCGTTCCACGGGTGACGTAGTCGCGAAGAGCGGCGCCGTCAGTTGCCGCGGGGCCGGGGAGCGATTCCTGTTTTATCAGGCCGGCGAACGGTTCGGTTGCGGCTATTTCGCGGATGACACGAATTCCGTGCATTAGCCGGCTTACGTCGTGTTCGTCGGCGAGCAAGTTGAGATCGATTTGCGGGGGAGTCTCAGGGTCGGCGTTGACGATGCGCAGCGAGCCGCGGCTCTTCGGAACGACCGTGACGCCGATGGTGAAACTGTTGGCAGGGGCCCGCAGCTCCGGTTGATGGAACGGAACCTCGATGAACACCAACTGCATGTCGGGTGCTTCGAGAGCCGGATTGCTGCGGAAAACCATGGACGCCTCGGTGTGCGACCCGAGGCTGTCGGCGGCCGGTTCGGCGAGCTCGAACACGACGCTGCACAGCGGGTGCTCGTGGAGGTTCGCGCCGACGCTCGGAAGGTCGAAGGCCACGTCGACCCCGGCCGCCGTCAGCACGTCGGCGGGCCCTGCACCGGAGAGCATCAGGAGACGGGGGGTGTCGATGGCGCCCGCGCTGAGGATGACCTCGCTCGAGGCCTCGGCCGACACCAGCCTCCCGTCCTTCACGAACTCGACGCCTGCACATCGATCACCGTCGAAGACCAGCTTCCGAGCTCGTGAATTCGTCGCGACGGTGAGATTCGGACGGGTGTCCATGATCGGGTGTAGGTAACCGTCGGCGCTGCTTTGGCGGCGCCCGTTGACGATGTTGAGATCGTGCAGGCCGACCCCCTCCTGGTGCGGGCCGTTGAAATCGTCGGTGCGCGGATGTCCCGCGGCGACCGCCGCGTCGATGAAGACCTGTGCCAAGGGATGCGGGTTCTCCGCGACGGCCGGCCGCATCGGACCGCTGTCGCCGCGGTACTTCGGGTCACCGTCGGGTACTGATTCGAGTCGTTTGAAGTAGGGCAGCACACCTTCGTAGTCCCAGCCGCCGCAACCCGCGGCGGCCCATGCGTCGAAGTCCGCGCGGTGTCCTCGGAGCCACAGCATGGCGTTGATGGCGCTCGAACCGCCGAGTGTCCGTCCCCGGGGCACGTACTTCTCGACGCCGCCGGCGTGGTACTGAGGTACCGTCCGATATGCGTAGTCGACGGCTGTTCCCCACAGCGCCGGCCATGCTGCCGGCACGCTGATGTCGGGCAGCGTGTCGGGCGGGCCGGCTTCGAGCAGCAGAACGGTTGCGTCGGGGCGTTCGGACAGCCGCGCCGCGACCACAGAGCCGGCGGAACCCGCACCGACGACGATGTAGGTGTAACAGTTTTCCGACACTGCCCTACCCTTCTTCTTCGTCCGGTGTTCCACCGGGGTTGGGCTGGTTGACCGCTAGTAGACGCCATGAAGCCGCGTCGCCGGTTGTCGATTTGCGCCACGGTGTAGGAGGTTTCCGCCGATGTCACAGCCAGTCGGACAGAGGTCACCGGACCGACGTGACGTCTTGAAAGGTGATTCCTGGCGCGCGCATGTGCAGTCGGTGTTCGCGGGAACGACGCCCGAGAGGGTCGGGACCCGCGAGCCGCTCGGGAACGTCTGCCAAGCCAAGCTGGGCCTGGTCGAAGCGTTCAACGTCGCGGGCAACCCGCAGGTATTCGTCCGGTCGGCGGCCGATATCGGTCGGATCGGCAGTGATCACCTCAAGGTCTGTTTGCAGCTGCGTGGCAGCGCGATCGTCTGCCAGGGCGGTCGTGAAGTTGCCATCGAACAGGGCCAGTTGGCGGTGTACGACACGGGGAAGCCGTACTCGCTGAGCTTCGGTGGAATGTGGTCTTGCGCTGTGCTGACGCTGCCTCGGCATGCCCTCGGCATGCGTCACCAGGCTGTTGCCGCCGCGATGGACCATCCGTTCCCCGCTTCAGACGGGGCCGGCGCCGTGCTGGCTGAATTTCTGGTGAGCAGCGTGGCGCAGCGTGACCGATTGCAGCTCGATACGGCTGCACGCATGGGTGATGCCGGCCTCGCGCTCCTGGGTGCGACGCTGGCAAACGCTGAACCTGCTGCCCCCGCACCAGCATCGACACTTCGCCTGGAGATCCTCGCGTTCGTTCGTGCTCACCTGGCCGATCCGCATCTGTCCCACGCGTCTGTCGCCGCAGCTCACCACATGTCGGCCCGAACTCTCGATCGGTTGTTCGCTGACGAGCCTTGCACGGTCGCTGACTACATCCGGCATCTGCGGTTGGAAGGTGTGCGTCGAGATCTGGGCGACCCGTCGCAGGCGCACCGGACGATCGCATCCTTGGCCTCCGGCTGGGGATTCGCGGACCCGGCACATTTCAGCCGGTTGTGTCGCGCCAAGTACGGTCTCAGTCCGTCACAGCTGCGAGCTGACCTCGCGGCCGGATCGGTAGCTGCTCGGGCGGCACTCGCGCCGGAAACACCCCCGTTTGGGTGAAGTGAACGCCGTCTATTGTGGATCTGACCGCTGTCCGACGCGATGGCGAAGACGTCCTCCGGCGGAGCTACTGCGATATGCCGGTTTGGACATAGGCGAGCCGCATAACAGCATTTGTCCTCCCTTGCACCCACCCGCAAGATGTGCGTAACGCGGCGGCCGAACAAGCCGGCCCCGCGGCACCTCGCGGTCGGGTTGGCAGGTTCTTCCGGCGACGGCCATGATGGACTATATCGTCCACAATGAGTGGCACGACGGCTGAACGAAGAGAGAAGGGTGCCGGATGAAGGCGATCACGGTGACGGACGAGGCCGCGGGACGGGCCGGGATGACGCTCGCTGAACGACCCGATCCGGATACCGCGAAGCTCGCCGACCTCGCGGGCGCGAACTACGGCGATGTCGTCGTTCAGGTTCACGCTTCGGGCTTTACCTGGGATGAGCTGTCGTGGCCGTCCACGTGGATCGATCGGCTCGGGCGTGACCGCACGCCGTCGATCCCAGGGCACGAAGTTGCCGGAGTGGTCACTTCTCTCAGCTACGGCGCGGCCGGCCTGTCCGTCGGTCAGCGCGTGTTCGGCCTCACGGACTGGACCCGTGACGGCACCCTCGCGGAATACGTGGTCGTCGAGGCGCGCAACCTCGCACCGTTGCCGGGCGATGTCGACTTCACCACCGGCGCGGGCCTGGTGATGTCGGGTTTGACCGCGTGGCAAGGGCTGATCGAACACGGCCGCCTGCAAGCAGGGCAAAGCGTTCTCGTCCACGGTGCGGCCGGCGTGGTCGGATCGATGGCAACGCAGCTCGCGCGGGAAGCGGGTGCCTACGTCATCGGTACCGGGCGCGCCTCCGGCCGCCAGGCGGCACTCGACTTCGGCGCACAGGAGTTCGTTGACCTCGAGAACGACACGCTGGAGGACGTCGGCGGAGTCGACCTGGTGTTTGACGTTTTCGGCGGCGATATCGGGAAGCGGTCCGCGGCGCTGGTCCGAGATGGCGGATCGCTGGTGACCGTCGCCGGACCGCCGGAGGCACGGCCCCGTTCCGGTCTGGCGGTCGACTTCGTTGTACAGCCCGATCGCGCCCAACTCGGCGAGATCGCCCAGCGGGTGCGCGCCGGGAGGGTGCGGACGAACATCGGCAATGTCGCGCCCCTCGATGACGCCGTCGCGGCCTTCAACCCCACTGTGCCGCCCAAGGGCAAGACGATCATCCAAGTCCGCTCGTAAGGGTTCGGCCACAGTGGCCGATTCTGTTTTTTGTCGGATCCACGTCAGCAGCATGGCCATCGTTGAAGAGGGTGGATTCGCTTTCTGGAGATTGCGGAGATCAACCAAGTAGACGAATGTCCTGGTCGCCGCGCCGGCCGCGTCGAACGCCCCTGTCAGCAAGGGATCCTTGCCGACAGGGGCGTTTCACCTTCTGGGCGAACATTCCTACCCTCAGTCGCCGCCTGATGCCGGTTCGTCCGTGCCGTCTTCGTCGTCGGCGTGGGCCAGCAGATGGTCGCGGAGTGCGCGGGCCGTGTCCGAGAGATCGCGGTCGCTGGTGAAGCAGGCGAGCAGCCGCCGGTCCGCCCACGGTTCGGCGAGGGGGACGGCGGCCAGGGTGCCGCTGGTGAGCCAGCGCCGCACGCTGTACCAGGGCAGGATGGCGATGCCGATTCCCCCGGCCACGGCGTGACAGGCGGCGTCGATGCTGGGCAGCCGGACGCGATACCTCGGCTGGGTGCCGAGCGGCTGGGCGTGCGTCTCCAGGTGCTCTTGCAACGGGCTGGCGACGTTCAGGCCGACGAACGCGCGACCCAGCACGTCGGCGTACGGTACCCGGGACAGGCGGGCCAGCGGGTCGTCGGGCAGCGTGACGACCACCAGCGGATCCGGGCGGATCACCCGGGTTTCGAGCTGTCCGAGTTCGTGGGAGTCGGCGACGATTCCGATATCGGCGCGGCCTTCGGCCACCGCTGCGACAATGCGGTGGCTCGGGCGTTCCTCCAGGTCGATGCGGGCGTGCGGGTACCGGGCGAGAAACGAGACGGCGGCGGCCGGCATGAGGCTCGCGGTGCCGGCGGCGTTGGCCCGGACGCGGACGGTGGCGCCGTGTCCCTGCGCATATTCGTCAAGTTCTGTGGGCAGCCGGCCGACCGCGTGGCACACGGACCTGGCGTGGCGGACCAGCACCTGTCCCGCCGGGGTGAGGGCGACTCCGCGACGGCCACGGTCGAAGAGCGTCACGCCCAGGGTGCGCTCCAGATTGCTGATGCGCCCACTGGCCGAGGGTACGGACAGCCGGGCCCGGGCCGCGCCGTGCGTGATACTGCCGGTCTCCGCGACCGCCGTCACGAGGTCGAGATCGATGAGGTCCACTGACAGTTCCTGTCTTGGTGATACGTGCACGGCACGTTCAGACTTCGTGTTTTCCGAACCCTGACTGAAGATATCTCGAATTTACAGGGTATTTCTTCATGGCCATAATAGGTCTCGATGGCTGTGCAGCATTCTCACCCGAGCATGACGACCCGCACCGAGCATGGCGGCGGGTTCGCGCCGACGGAGGTACCCGTGCGCACCTACCGGAGGCTGATTTCCCATGCCCCGCGATGGTCTTAAATATGTTCGGGACGAAGCCGAGCTGCGCTCCGATCTTGTCGGGGACACTCCGTGTGCTCGCCGGCGCGTTCCTACGCGCTGCTGGTGAGCTTCTGACGGTGCCGTTCAGCCACTTCGTTGACGTCGGCAGCGCTCCCTCCGCGCGCGCCCTGTGACAGGAGAAGGACGTCACCGCGGTGAACACCCCCGCATCAGGCGCGTTGCGCGGACAAGGCGGCCGGTCGTCGTGGCCGGCACGGACTCCCTGTCCCGTGTGGTGCGCGTACGTGACCAGCCACTGCTCGAGAAAGCATCAGGAGAGATGAAGTGGATTTTGAGATGGATGCACAGAGGAATGCCGAAAATGGTTCGTATGAGGCTGTCGTGGACGGGCAGGTGGTCGGCATGATCGTCTACCACACGCCGCGTGGTGATCAGCGGGTGACGCTCAGCCATACGATTGTCGAGCCCGAGTATCGCGGTCGTGGGATCGCGACGCGGCTGGTGAAATATGCTTTGGACGATCTGCTGGCGCGGGACCTGAAGCTCACCAATTACTGCACCTTTGTGGCGGACTACATTGCCGATCACCCTGAGTACAAGGGGTTGGTTGATGGCCGGTTCCCGGGCCGTGCGGTGGTGCCTGATCGCGCGCCGCGCGAGCGCACCAATTGACGGACGTGCCCGACCGTCGCTGACCCCTCACCCGCTGGTTGCAAGAACAAGGCAGATTTACTTGAACCTCGACAAGCTCATGAGCAAGCATCTCACCAGGTATTTCGACCCCAGCAAGACCGTTCCGGAGGAAACCCTTCAGCAGTTGCTGAGGTTCCTTCGCTCGACGCCCACGTCGACGAACATCCAGCCCAACCATTTCTACGTCGTCGCCACACCCGAAGGCAAAGAGCGGCTGGCCGGCAACCTGGGCGAACAATTCGAGCACAACAACGAGAAAATCCTGAACGCGTCGCACGTCATCATCCTCACCTCCCGGGCAGATCTGCCCGAGAGTCATGTCGAGGCGGTGTTCTCGAAGGAGAGAGCCGACGGCCGGTTCCCGGACCCGGTAAAGCAGGGGCTGCGGGAGTCGAAGAGCCGCGACTTCCTCGACCTGCACATCTACCGCTACAACGACCTGAACCACTGGATGGACAAGCAGGCGTACATGGCGCTGGGCATGACCATGATGGCGGCCGCTGAGCTCGGCGTCGAGGCCATGCCGCTCGAAGGGTTCGACCCGACCAGTGTCGACAAGGCGTTCATGATCCGCGAAACCGGTCACACCACGACCGTGCTGCTGGCTCTCGGCTACCCCGACCGGGCGAAAGTGAACAACGGCCCGATTTCGCGCTTCGAAGCCGACCAATTGTTCACCTTCGTCTGAACAATCACGGCATTGGAAACGACCATTAAATGGTCCCGATTATAGATTATCGTTGTGACACCACAGTTCGCCGACACGAACAGGAAAATCCTGATGTCCGAGTCCTGCTCACTGCCCACCAAGCCCGAAGACATTGTCACGGCGCTGGTCGAGCGATTCAATTCCGGCAAGATCAGCGAGCTGATGCCCTTGTACGAGGAGGAGGTCGTGCTCGTCAAGCCCGACGGTCGGACCGTCACCGGCCACGCCGGGATCGTTGACGATCTCGAGCCTTTCCTCACGCTCGGCCTGTCGCTGACGGCCAAGACACGCCACGTGTTCGTCGCCGGCGACACCGCCGAGATCATCCTGGACTGGTCGATCGACGGCACCGGCCCCGACGGCGAGAAAATGCACTTCCATGGCTCGGCAAGCGATGTCCTGCGCCGCGGCGCGGACGGAGTCTGGCGCTACCTGATCGACAACAACCAGGGGACGGCGGTCCGGCGGCCCGCCTGACCCGTGTCCGCCACGGTGGCCCCTCGGCGAGAGCCCGCTCTTCAGCGTGGCGTCGACGAGGGGCCGCCGCAGTACTCGAGAAAATCGGGCGGATCTGGCTGAGCAGGCTCTTGGCTTGGAAATCTCTGGGCATTGGCGGGAGGTTGCCGGTGTTCACCGACGGGGTGCTGGAGAGCCTGCGACGATTCCCAGAGACCGGCTGGGGCGGATCTCCTCGACGAAGCGTCGGGCGCCAGCGCGACGTTCGGCACGAGGACCGGACTGTCCACATCGGACAGCTTCCGGTCCTCCGTTCGAAAGCGACGATCAGGTGGCGCGGATCAATGATCGAGACCAGCGTGGGCGCTTGCCGCTATCCGGCCTGGCCAAGGGTTTCCTCGGCCGGCTGTCCTGCGGACGGCGGTCCGGAAGGCGATGGCGGGGCGGGGTGGGCGGGTACCGGGTCGGCGCCGCCCTGGTCGAGTCGGAACGGCGGATAGCGGTCGGTCATCAGTGCGGTGTAGGCGGCCACGCGCAGCGCCCAGCGGTTGATGCCGAGCACGAAGTCGTAGAGGGACTTCGGGTACCGGCCGGTGAACAGCAGCACGATCGCGGCGATCAGCAGGAGCAGCGTGATGAGGCCGGCACCGCCCGCGACGGCGTTCCAGCCAGGGTCGGTGGTCGCACCGGAGCTTGCCCACAGCCCGCCGCCGACGAGGATCGACAGCACGATGTAGTGCGGCAGGGCCAGGAGCCACCACTTGACCAGCACCAGGCCGCGGGACAGCCGCTCGGGGTAGGGCACGTCGAGGTGCGCCGGGTAGTCGGCCGCGTCGGCGAGACTGAAGGGCGGATAGCGGTCGGTGCCCAGGGCGCTGTAGCCGTAGTAGTTCACCCGCCAGCTCCATCGCAGCACGCCGACGTTGAAGTCGAACAACGGTCGCGGATAGCGCGCGGTGATCAGAATGGCGAAGAACGCGATCACGCTGACTACGCAGAAGGCGATCCACAGGAAGAACAGCACGACGAAGTGCGGGATCAGCAGCAGCCATTTGACCAGCCACAGGCCGCGGGAGCCCGACGGCTCGAGCGCCGCGTCGACGCGGACGGGGTAGGACGTGCGGGGATCGGTCATGGTGTGCTCCCGGTGGCGGGTGCCTGGGGGAGGACGGAGACGACGAGCTTGCCTCGGGTCTTCCCGTCGAGCAGGTGGCGGATGGCCGCGGCGACCTCGGTCAGTGGGTAGGTGCGCTCGATCGCGGGGGTGAGCTTTCCGCCCTCGATGAGCGCGCCGAGCGCGATCAGGTCGCCGGCGTTCTCCTTCGCGACGAAGGTGCCCAGCTGCTGGTGGACGAACGGCGAAAGCAGCTTCGCCCGGATCTGGCGGTCGCTGCCGCTGAGCAGCCGGCCGCCGCTCTCTCCGCCGACGATGACCAGTCGTCCCCGTGGTGTCAGAACCCGCCGTAGATCGGACAGCCGGGCGTTGCCGCCGATGTCGAGGACGACGTCGTAGTGGTGTCCGCCGTCGGCGAGGGCGGCACGGGTGTAGTCGATGACGTGGTCGGCGCCCAGGGCGCGAACCATCTCCACCTTGCCGGCGCTGCAGACGCCGGTGACGTCCGCGCCGAACGCCTTCGCGATCTGCACGGCGAACGTCCCGACACCGCCCGAGGCGCCGATGATCAGCACCTTCTCACCGGCCCGGACGCGTCCATGGTCGCGGACCGCCTGCAGGGCCGTTACCCCTGAGACCGGGACAGCGGCAGCCTGTTCGAACGAGAGGTTCGCCGGCTTCGGGGCGAGCTTGCCGGGTCGGGCGGTCGCATACTGCGCGAAGGTGCTGGTCGACATCCCGAACACCTCGTCGCCGGGGGTGAAGCCCGTGACGCTGCGGCCGACCGCCTCGACCGTTCCCGCCAGGTTCCGGCCGGGGTTGGAGTACTTCGGGCGGCGCAGTCCGAAGCCGGCGAGCCGGATCGGATACGGCAGGCCGGACATGATGTGCCAGGTGCCCCGATCCACACTGGCCGCGCGCACCTTCACCAGGATGTCGTCGTCTCCCATGGTCGGTATGTCGATCTGCGCGACCCGGAAGAGGCCCTCGGGAGCGGCGCCGTAGCGGTCCTGCACGGCCGCCGTCATCGTTGACCCTCCGGTCTCGCGAGGGGGACCCCTCAGGCTGTCGACGTGCGTGGTGCGCATCGTGACCTTCCTTGTTGATCTCTGAACGGTGTACATGATTTGTACGCCGTACAAAGAACCGTCTACCCTGCTGGTACCGAAGTCAAGGGGAGGAAGGCACCCGTGTCCGAATCAGGTGGGCGACGCCCTCGCGGTCCGCGACGCGCCCTCACCGAGGACGAGATCCTCGACGCGGCGCTGAGCCTGCTCGACCACGGCCCGGACGCGGCGTCCGTGCGGGCGATTGCCGCGCGGGTGGGCGTGGTCCCGAACGCGATCTACACCTACTTCCCGGACAAGGCCGCCGTGATCGATGCACTCGTCGAGCGGCTGCTCAGCGAGGTGGACCACGACGTCTTCGCCGACCGTGCGCAGCCCTGGCGCGAGCGCGTGGAGGCGCTGGCCCTGGAACTGCGAGCAAAACTGTCCGCCCATCCGGGCGCGGTCAGCCTGATGGTCGGCAGCCGCATGGACGGCCCTGTCGCGCAGGCCCTCACCGAACGGCTCCTGCAACTGCTGGCCGACGCCGGACTCGACGCCACCGACGCCGCACGGGCGTCCTACCTGCTGTTCGTCTACATCTTCGGCTCCCTCGCCCTGGAAGTCGCCGATGTGCGGCACAAGGTCCCGATGCCGGCGGAGTCGGAACGGATCGCCACCCGCCAGCTCGCCTTCTCTGCGAGACCGCCCGACCAGTTCCCGCTCAGCGCCGCGGCGGCGGCAACAATGGCCGGCTACATCTCCACCGAGCAGTACCTCTGGGGCCTTCGCCGGATCCTCGAGGGCCTCACCGCCCGCGTGGCCACGGGACGCAAGTCCGCCGGATCCGACTGAGCCACACCCGATGATCACCGGTCCGCCCGGTCTTCGCCCCCGCCGGGCACCGAATCCGAGCGGACAAGAGGAGACCGGTCGAACACACTCTTTCTAGCGGCGTCGGAACCCTTGAGGAAATACCCGGCCACCTGACGCGGCCAGACCATCCGGCTGGACGTTGTGTCGCAGCCCATGCGGCTTCGGCTCGGCACCGCCGACGGCGTCCGTGAGCACAGCCCGGGCTTCTTCGCTCTCGCCGACCGCAGCTACTGGCTCGTCGACGTGCGGCCCGCCCGGGTCGTGAGCATGCCCGCAGTCCCGTTCCGGCCACGCGTGACACGTGGCCTTATGAGGTCGCACTGGAGAAGATTGCCCGAAGCCTGGGCCTGAACGACCACAACGACATCTGACCCGCCGCGGTGTAACCGCGGCTTACGGTGAAGGAAACGCAAGCCGCACTGGAGATCATCTCCGCCGGGGCCGACACGAGCCTTGGATAACGGAGAGCTTGCACGACGAGAAGGGCATCCTCCGGTGCGGCTTTTCTTTGTGCAGACGCTGGCTCAGGTCGGTTGCGCGGCCTCTGGTGTCCCGGGATGGGTTTCGCCGCTTCTCGGGCTGGCCTTTCCGGTAGGTGCCTGGGGCGTCGCCAAGGTCCGAGGACGCAGGAATCCGTCGAACGGCGGTAGCCAGGACGACGAGTGCGGGGCGGAGTCATGATCTTCGCAACGGAGTCTCGTTCACCGCGGTCGGCATCCGCTGCACGGCGAGTGCCGGCGGCCGGCCATTGGCACGAACATCTTGGTGTGGATGCTCAGCCGACGCGGTCGTGTGGACCGCGCGTAGCCGGTCTCCGCCGGTCGCCGTCACGCGCCACCGGTCGACACAAGATCGGCCACTGACCGGGTTTCGCCTGGTCAGTGGCCGATTTGTGCTGGTCACTGCTCGTGCCCCCGGAGAGATTCGAACTCTCACTGGACGGGTTTTGAATCCGTTGCCTCTGCCAGTTGGGCTACGGGGGCGAGCGCGGGGAACTTTACGCGATCACCGGTGACGCGCGTGTGGCGGGGCGGGGTGTCGCGGTCGCCACTTCGTGGTGAACGCCATCTTGGGAACTGGATCGTTCCCGGTAGGCTGACCTTTCGCGGGTCACCGCGAGTCAACCGTCCCGCCGAGCCTTCAGGAGGACCCCGGTGACCGAACAGGCTACCGAGGCCAACGGTGCCGCCACCGTGCCGCAGCGTCGGGTGCTCGTCGCCGAGGACGAGGCGCTCATCAGGCTCGACCTGGTCGAGATGCTGCGTGAGGAGGGCTACGAGGTGGTCGGCGAGGCCGGCGATGGTGAAGAAGCCATCAATCTGGCCACCGACCTCAAGCCCGACCTCGTCATCCTCGACGTCAAGATGCCGAAACTCGACGGTATCGAGGCCGCCGCCAAGATCACGAGCGACCGGATCGCGCCGGTCGTCATCCTCACCGCGTTCAGCCAGCGCGACCTCGTCGAGCGGGCCCGCGACGCGGGCACGATGGCGTACCTGGTGAAGCCGTTCGCGAAGCGTGACCTCGTGCCGGCCATCGAGCTGGCCGTGAGCCGCTTCTCCGAGCTGCAGGCGCTGGAGGCCGAAGTCGCGGGCCTCACCGACCGGCTCGAGACCCGCAAGGTCATCGACCGCGCGAAGGGCCTGCTGATGAGTCGCCAGGGGCTCACCGAGCCAGACGCGTTCCGGTGGATACAGCGCACCGCGATGGACCGCCGCACGACGATGAAGGCGGTGGCCGAGGCCGTGGTGGAGAGCATCGGCTAGGTCTCACCCATCCGAGTGGCAAAACGGGCGTGACCAGGGGGTCGCGCCCGTTTTGGTGTGGTCTTCCGTCGCTGTGCAGGGTCCGGGAGGGCAAGTTTGCTACCTTCGAGTCTGATCTTGGCCCGTTGCTTCTTCCCCTGCTGAGCGGAGTCCCTAGACTGTCTACATCGATCTGGCCGTAAGTCAAGTGCCCCGATCGAGGCGTGATCCGAGTACTCAGTGTCATCACCCGGTTGTCAGATTGCGACAATCGGGTGGAGAACATCCATTACTGCCGGTGACGACCGTCACGATGTGGATACAAGACAGTGGGTAACTCTGTGCAACACCTCGCGGGGCGGCTACTTTCAGCGGCCAGTCAGTTCCCACATAGGGACGAGCCGTTCACTTCGAACGGTTGGGTGGCATTTGGAGGAAGAGTGCAGAGAGCACGACTCACGAAGATCTTCGTGCTGGCGGCTGCGGGGGCCATCTCCCTGAGCGCGTGCGCGGCGCGTACCGACAGCGGATCCGGCGGATCCGACAGCAGCGCGCCGCAGGCCGCGGCCCCGTCGGCCGCCGCCGACGCCGCCGACCCGGCGGGTGACGGCAAGGCGCAGTGTTCGCCGACCTCCATCGCCTACGCCGGCACCATCAACGGCGCCAACGCGGCCCTCGGCATCAACATCCTGAACGGTGCCAAGCTCGCGGTCGACCAGCACAACAAGGCGAACCCGGGCTGCCAGGTCAAGCTGGAGCAGTACGACACGGAGGGCACGCCCGACAAGGCGCCCGGCATCGTGACCCAGATCGTGAACACCCCGGGCATCATCGGCGTCGTGGGTCTCCCGTTCTCGGGTGAGTCCAAGGCCGCGGGCAACATCTTCAACACCGCGGGCCTGGTCACGGTCACCCCGTCGGCCACGAACCCGACGCTGAGCGAGAACGGCTGGAAGACCTTCTTCCGCGGTCTCGGCAACGACAACACGCAGGGCCCGGCCGCCGCGAAGTTCATGACCGGTGAGCTCGGCGCCAAGAAGGTCTGCGTCATCCAGGACGACTCCGACTACGGCGTCGGCCTGGCCACCTCGACCAAGGCGGCCCTCGGCGGTGCCCTGTCGTGCGAGGACAAGGTCAAGACGAAGCAGACCGACTTCTCGGCCGTGGTCAACAAGATCAAGGCCAACGCGCCCGACGCGGTGTTCTACTCCGGTTACTACCAGGAAGCCGCTCCTTTCGCGCAGCAGCTGAACGACGCCGGCGTCACCGCGAAGTTCGTGGGCCCGGACGGCGTGAAGGACGACGAGTTCGTGAAGGGCGCCGGCGAAGCCGCCAAGAACGCCTACTTCACCTGCCCGTGCGTGCCGGCGGACCAGTTCACCAAGTTCACCGACGCGTACAAGGCCGCCACCGGCAAGGACCCGGGCACCTACTCGCCCGAGGCCTACGACCTCGCCACGATCCTGCTGAAGGGCATCGACTCGGGCAAGACCACGCGCCCGGCGCTGCTCGACTACGTCAAGACCTACGACGGCCAGGGCATCACGAAGCACTTCAAGTGGAACGACAAGGGTGAGCTGTCGTCGACCACGGTGTGGACCTACAAGGTCGACAACGGGAAGATCGTCCGCAACACCGAGATCAAGTAGCTCCAGCTTCCGTTCCAGTTACCGGGGTGCGTGTCCGGCGGCTAGATCCCGCCGGACCCGCACCCCGGACCCACATGGAGAACTAGTGTGTCGATGACCCATGACCTGAGCTCGCTCGTCCTCGCGCAGGGCGACAGCTGGATCACCTTCGACGTGAAAGGCTTCGTTGACCAGTTCTGGGCCAACACGATCGACGGTCTTGCCTACGGCAGCATCTACGCGCTCGTGGCGCTGGGCTACACCCTCGTCTACGGCGTCCTGAAACTCATCAACTTCGCCCACTCCGAGGTGTTCATCTACGGCGCCTACGCGGTGTGGTTCACCTTCTTCGGCCTCGGTTTCCGGCCGGGCGACACGCCCACCCTCGGGGTGTTCGAGCTGATCGGCTTCCTGCTGCTCGCCCTGCTGGCGGCGATGGCCGTCTCGGGCGGCACGGCCGTGCTGCTCGAACGCGTGGCCTACCGTCCACTGAGGAAACGCGGAGCGCCGAAGCTGGTCTTCCTGATCACCGCGATCGGCGCGTCGTTCGTGCTGCAGCAGATCCTCTTCATCTGGCGCGGCGGCAACGCCGAGCAGGGCATCCGCCTGATGCGCAACGAGCCGGTGTTCCAGATCTTCGGCGCCGACGTCACCAACGTCACGATCATCACGATCGTCGCGTCGGTCGTGCTGATGATCGCCGCCAACGTGTTCGTGAACCGCACCAAGTTCGGTCGCGGCATCCGCGCGGTGGCGCAGGACCCGGACACCGCCACGCTCATGGGCGTGAACAAGGAGCGCGTCATCACGCTCACGTTCCTCATCGGCGGCCTGCTCGCCGGCGCGGCGGCCCTGTTCTACATGATGAAGGTGCCGCAGGGCGCTTCGTACCAGGGCGGGTTCATCCTCGGCATCAAGGCGTTCACCGCCGCGGTGCTGGGCGGCATCGGCAACCTGCGCGGCGCGCTGCTCGGCGGCCTGCTGCTGGGTGTCGTCGAGAACTACGGCCAGACGCTGTTCGGCGGTGGCTGGCGCGACGTCGTCGCGTTCGTGCTCCTGGTGCTCGTGCTGATGGTGCGCCCGACCGGCATCCTCGGCGAATCGCTCGGAAAGGCACGGGTATGACGGTGACCTCGACGCCGCCGGCCGCGGCCGTCCCCGCGAAGCGCAAGCGGCCGATCTCGGACTGGTGGAACAACCTGCCGCGCGTGCAGCAGTGGCTCGTGCTCGTGCCGCTGGTGGTGCTGATCTACCTGCTGCCCGTGCTGAACCCGCCGATCATCAGCACGCAGCCGGGCTACAACTTCCCGATCGCGATGTTCGAGGTGTCCCGCTACGCGCTGGTCGCGATCGGGCTCAACATCGTGGTCGGCCAGGCCGGCCTGCTGGATCTCGGCTACGTCGGCTTCTTCGCGGTCGGCGCGTATGTGATGGCGCTGTTCACGAGCCCCGACTCGTCCCTGCACCACCTGCCGTTCCTCGTCGTGCTCCCGATCGCCATGGTGGTCACGATGATCTTCGGCGTGATCCTCGGGACACCCACGCTCCGATTACGCGGGGACTACCTCGCGATCGTCACGCTCGGGTTCGGCGAGATCGTGCGCCTGCTGGCGGACAACGTCGACCCGTTGCGCGGCAACAGCGGGTTCCAGTCGGTGGGGCACCCGCCGGGCACCAACGCCGACGGGACCGCCCTGTTCAACAACTCCGACGGCACGCCGTGGTACTGGCTGTGCGTCACGCTCATCATCCTGGTGCTGTTCCTCGTCGGGAACCTGGAACGCAGCCGGGTCGGCCGGGCCTGGGTCGCGATCCGCGACGACGAGGACGCGGCCGAGATCATGGGCCTGCCGACGTACAAGTTCAAGATCTGGGCGTTCGTCTCCGGCGCCGCGATCGGCGGCCTGTCCGGAGCGCTGTACGCGGGCCAGCTGGGCTTCGTGAACAACCAGAAGTTCGACGTGGTCACGTCGATGCTGTTCCTCGCCGCGGTGATCCTCGGCGGCGCGGGCAACAAGGTCGGGGTGCTGCTGGGCGCGATCGTGGTGGCGTACATCCCGCTGCGGTTCCAGGCGATCGCGAACTACAAGTACCTGATCTTCGGGCTGGCGCTGATCATCCTGATGATCTTTCGTCCTCAGGGCCTGCTGGGCGCGCGGCAGCGGCTGCTCACGTACGGCAGGCAGGCGTACCAGCGGCTGCTCGGCCGCGGCGAGCAGATCTCGAGCGACGGTTCGCTGGCCTCCGAGACCCCGGGAGAGAAGGCATGACGTCCCCTGGCAGCGGCACGGGCCCGGAGGTCCCGGCCGAGGGCGGCCTCGTGGCCGAGGTCGCCCGGATGAACGAGGAACAGCTCGCCGAGCACGAGGCGGAGGTCGCCGAGGTCGTCGCAGCGGACCGTGAGATCGACGTCGCGGTCGGGCAGACGCTGCTGAAGGTCGACGACGTCACCGTGCGCTTCGGCGGTCTCGTGGCGCTCGACGGCGTGTCGTTCGACATCCGCCGCGGCGAGATCCTGGGCCTGATCGGGCCCAACGGCGCCGGCAAGACCACGTGCTTCAACGCGATGACCGGTGTCTACCGGCCCACCTCGGGCCAGGTACTGCTGGAGGACAAGCCGCTGGGCAAGGCCTCGCGCCACGCCATCACGCAGCTCGGCATCGCGCGCACGTTCCAGAACATCCGGCTCTTCTCCGAGATGACGGCGCTGGAGAACGTGGTGGTCGGCACCGACGCCCGCCACAAGACCAGCCTCGTCGGCGCCCTGCTGCGCACGCCTCGCCACCACCGCGAGGAGAAGCAGGCGATCGAGAAGGGCATGGCGCTGCTGGAGTTCGTCGGCATCGCCGACCGGGCGGCCGACCGCGCGAAGAACCTGCCCTACGGTTACCAGCGGCGCCTGGAGATCGCGCGGGCGCTCGCGACCGAGCCGAAGCTGCTGTGCCTCGACGAGCCGGCCGCCGGGTTCAACCCGGCGGAGAAGGAAGAGCTCATGGGGCTGATCCGGACGATCCGCGACGACGGCTACACCGTCCTGCTGATCGAACACGACATGAAGCTGGTCATGGGTGTGACCGACCGGATCGTGGTGCTGGAGTTCGGCAAGAAGATCGCGGAAGGGGTGCCTGCCGAGATCCGGGAGAACCCCGCCGTGATCGCCGCCTACCTGGGGGTGCCCGACGATGACGTTGCTTGAGCTGTCCGAGGTCTCCGTCCACTACGGCCGGATCCAGGCCGTGTCGGACCTGTCCATCAGGGTCGACGAGGGCGAGATCGTCACGCTGATCGGGGCCAACGGCGCGGGCAAGTCCACCACCATGCGGGCCATCTCCGGCATCCGGCCGATCTCGGGCGGCGCGATCCGCTTCGACGGCGAGGACATCTCGCGGCTGCGCGGTGACCTGCGTGTGGTCCGCGGGATCTCGCAGTCGCCCGAGGGCCGGGGGATCTTCCCCGGCATGACGGTGCTCGAGAACCTCGACATGGGTGCGTACGCGCGCAAGGACCGGAAGAACCTGCAGCCGGACTTCGACCGCGTCTTCGAGCTGTTCCCGCGGCTCGCGGAACGCAAGACCCAGATGGGCGGCACGATGTCCGGCGGCGAGCAGCAGATGCTCGCCATCGGGCGCGCCCTGATGGCGAAGCCGCGGCTGCTGCTGCTCGACGAGCCGTCGATGGGGCTCGCGCCGCAGTTCATCCAGCAGATCTTCCGGATCATCACGGAGATCAACCGCCAGGGCACCACGGTGCTGCTGGTGGAGCAGAACGCGCAGCAGGCCCTTTCGCGGGCGCACCGCGCGTACGTGCTGGAGACCGGGCGCATCACGAAGTCCGGTACCGGCAAGGAACTGCTGGCCGACACCAGCATCAAGGAGGCCTACCTCGGCGTCGGCTGAGGGAGGCGACCCGATCCACGGACCGGCCCCGCGCGCTTCGGCGCTCGGGGCCGGTTTCCTATTTCGCGCCCGGCGGCTTGTCCCGGACGACGCACGTAAGGCGGGCCGTGCAGGTGCGCCGGCCCTGGTCGTCGGTGAGCACGATCTCCGCGGTGATGGTGCCGCGCCCGACGTGCAACGGGGTGGCGACGCCGGTGACGACGCCCGACCGGACGGCGCGGTGGTGGGTGCAGGACAGCTCGAGTCCCATCGCGGCGCGGTCGGCGCCCGCGTTGAGCGCGGCGACATACGAGCCGAGCGCCTCGGCGACGGTGGCGTTGGCTCCGCCGTGCAGGAGGCCGTAGGGCTGGAGGTTGCCCTCGACGGGGATCGTGCCGACGACGCGCTCGGGCGTGGCCTCGAGGATCTTCAGCCCGATCTTGTCGTTCAGCTGCTGGTCGGCGGCGGCGGGGTCGATCCCCGCGCGGGTTTCCAGCGCCAAGTCGCCGGCCTGCTCGGTCACGCAATGCTCCTCAACCTATGCGACACGTAAGAGTGTCGGACCCTCACCTTAGACTCGCTCCCGTGAGCCCGAGTGAGAACCGAACCGTAGTGAACGCCACAGCAGCCACGACCACGGCGGAGCGGCTGAAAAGCACGGCCGAGCGGCCCCGCCTGCTGCTCATCGACGGTCATTCGATGGCCTACCGCGCCTTCTTCGCGCTGCCCGCGGAGAACTTCAAGACGAAGACCGGCCAGGTCACCAACGCGGTGTTCGGGTTCACCTCGATGCTCATCAACCTGCTGCGCGACGAGGAGCCCACGCACCTCGCGGTGGCGTTCGACCTCTCGCGCAAGACGTTCCGGTCGGAGACGTTCGCCGACTACAAGGCCAACCGCAGCACTACGCCCGACGAGTTCCGCGGCCAGGTCGACCTGGTCAAGGAGGTGCTCGACGTGCTGGGCATCCCGTCGCTGGTGAAGGAGAACTTCGAGGCCGACGACATCATCGCCACCCTCACCACGCAGGCCGGCGCGTCGGACTTCGACGTGCTGATCTGTACCGGTGACCGCGACGCGCTGCAGCTGGTCAACGAGCACGTCACCGTGCTCTACCCGAAGCGCGGCGTGTCGGACCTGGTCCGCTTCACGCCCGACGCGGTGGAGGAGAAGTACGGCCTCACGCCGGCCCAGTACCCCGACTTCGCGGCACTGCGGGGCGACCCGTCGGACAACCTGCCGGGCATCCCCGGCGTGGGGGAGAAGACGGCGGCGAAGTGGATCCGCCAGTTCGGCACGCTGGCCGACCTCATCGACCGCGTCGACGAGGTGAAGGGCAAGGTCGGCGACGCGCTGCGCGAGAACCTGACGTCGGTCACCCTCAACCGCCAGCTCACCGAGCTGGTGCGCGACGTGCCGCTGGACCTGGTCCCCGACCAGCTGGAGCTGCGGCCGTGGGACCGCGACGCGGTGCACCGCCTGTTCGACGAGCTGGAGTTCCGCGTGCTGCGCGACCGGCTCTTCGCCACGCTCAGCAGCGCCGAACCGGAGGCCGAGGAAGGCTTCGACGTCTCCGGTGAAGCGCTCGCGCCCGGCGCGCTCGGCGCCTGGCTCGCCGCGCACGCCGGCGAGGGCGAGCCGGTGGCGCTCGCGTTCCGCGCCACGGGCACGTCGATCCGCTCCGACCTGCGCGCGCTGGCCTTCGCGTGCGCTGACGGCGAAGGCGCGTACGTCGACGTCACGGCGATGGACGAAGCCGACGACAAGGCGCTCGCCGCGTGGCTGGCCGACGAGAAGATCCGCAAGATCGGCCACGACCTCAAGGTGGCGCTGCACGCCGTGCGCGCCCGCGGCTGGACGCTCGCGGGGCTGGTGCTCGACACCGCGCTCGCGGCCTACCTCGTGCGGCCCGGCCAGCGCACCTTCGAGCTCGACGACCTGGCGCTGCGCTACCTGCACCGCGAGCTGCGCTCCGAAGCCGCCGAAGGCGACGGCCAGCTGTCGCTGCTCGACGGCGGCGCGGAAGGCTTGGAGCAGAAGGAGATCTCCGACGAGCTGGTGAAGGCCCGCGCGATCTTCGAGCTCGCCGGCGCGCTCGGCAAGGAGCTGGAGGACCTCGGCGGGGCGAAGCTGCTCGCCGAGCTGGAGCTGCCGCTGCTCGAGGTCATCACCGAGCTGGAGGCCGCGGGCATCGCCGTGGACGTGGAGCAGCTCACCGAGCTGGAGGCCCACTACCTCAGCCGGGTCACGCAGGCCGCCGAAGAGGCGTACAAGGTGATCGGCAAGCAGATCAACCTGGGTTCGCCGAAGCAGCTGCAGGTCGTGCTGTTCGAAGAGCTCGGCATGCCGAAGACCAAGCGCACCAAGACCGGCTACACCACCGACGCCGAGGCGCTGCAGAGCCTGTTCGAGAAGACCGAGCACCCGTTCCTGCAGCACATGCTGGAGCACCGCGACGCCACGCGGCTGCGCACCACCGTCGAAGGCCTGATCAAGTCGGTCGCCGACGACGGGCGCATCCACACCACGCTGCAGCAGACCATCGCCGCGACCGGACGGCTGTCGTCGGTCGACCCGAACCTGCAGAACATCCCGGTGCGCACGGAAGAAGGCCGGCGCATCCGCGACGCGTTCGTGGTCGGCGAGGGCTACGTCGAGCTGATGACCGCGGACTACAGCCAGATCGAGATGCGGATCATGGCGCACCTGTCGAAGGACGACGGTCTGATCGAGGCCTTCAACAGCGGCGAGGACCTGCACACGTTCGTCGCGTCGCGGGCGTTCTCCGTGCCGGCCGACGAGATCACGGCGGAGCAGCGCTACCGCGTCAAGGCGATGTCCTACGGCCTGGCCTACGGGCTGTCGGCCTACGGGCTTTCGCAGCAGCTGCGCATTTCGACCGAGGACGCGAAGTCGCAGATGGAGGCGTACTTCAACCGCTTCGGCGGCGTGCGCGACTATCTGCAGTCCGTGGTCGGCGAAGCCGGGAAGACCGGTTACACGGAGACGATCTTCGGCCGCCGCCGCTACCTGCCCGACCTCAACAGCGACAACCGCCAGCGCCGCGAGATGGCGGAGCGGATGGCGCTCAACGCGCCGATCCAGGGCAGCGCGGCCGACATCATCAAGGTCGCGATGCTCAACGTGCACCGCGAGCTGGTGCAGGCGAAGCTGCGCAGCCGCGTGCTTCTGCAGGTGCACGACGAGCTCGTGCTGGAGGTCGCCGAAGGCGAGCGCGCCGAGGTCGAGAAGCTCGTGCGAGAGGGTATGGGGTCGGCCTACGACCTGGCTGTGCCGCTGGAGGTTTCCGTCGGCTACGGCCGTTCGTGGAACGAAGCGGCGCACTAGGACTCCGAACGGACCAGAGAGGCTCCTTCCCCGCGGGGGAGGGGCCTTTTTGGTTACTTCGCGTCACTAACGAAATCACCGGGTCGGGCCGGGGGAGAACCCGGGTGCCGGTGCAGGTGATCTTGAGTCGCGACAACGCTGAGCTTCGCCCACGGGGTCCCCGGCCAAGGGGGATCAGAGAAAGGACGGCGAACGATGGCGAGTGAACTGCAGAGACGCAAGATCTCCACGGTGTTCGGGGCGATGGACGTCGACGGCGACGGATTCCTGACCGAGGCCGACTTCCAGGCGCTCACCGACCGCTGGACGAAGGCGCGCGGCCTCGCCCCCGACTCGCCGCAGGCCGCCCGTCTGAGCGAGATCATGATGGGCTGGTGGACCACGCTGCTCGCCGCGTCCGACATCGACCGCGACGAAAAGGTGACACTCGACGAGGTCCTGCTCGTGGTGGACCAGCTGGGGGACATGCCCGACTCGGTGCGCGGCACCGCGGCCGCGATGTTCGAGGCCATCGACGAGAACGGCGACGAGCGCATCTCGCGCGAGGAGTACCGGCGGCTCATCGAGACCTGGAGCGGCACGGCCACCGACACCGACACCGTGTTCCCGGTGCTGGACCTCAACGGCGACGGCTACCTCACGGCCGACGAGTTCACCGAGCACTGGCTCGAGTTCTGGGCCGGCGACAACGCCGACGCCCCGGGCACCTGGGTGTTCGGCCGGTTCGACCTGCCGCTGGCCGCCCGCTGACGACCCGCGCGCCGCGGCCGCACCTGCGGCGGCCGCGGCCCGCGAACGGGGAGACACGATGTACGAGATCTCCGACATCGCGGACAACGGCGCGGCCTCCGGCGCCGGTTTCTGGCTCCACCAGGCGGCCCTGGCCTGGCGCGCCGCGCTCGACGTCCGGCTGCGCCCGCTGGGCCTGACGCCCACGCAGTTCCTCCTGCTGTCCACGGCCGCCCGCCTCGAGCGCACCGCCGGCCCCGCCACCCAGCAGGAAGTGGCCGAGCACGCCGGCGCCGATCGCATGATGACGTCGAAAGTCCTGCGGGCGCTGGAAGTCCGCGGCCTGCTCACCCGCACCGCCCACGAACGCGACGCCCGCGCCGTCCGCGTCTCCCTCACCCCCGCGGGCCGCGACCTGGCGGCCGACGCCGCGGCCATCGCGACCGAGTTCGACAGCGCCTTCTTCGGTCCCGCCGCGGAACGGCTCGCCCGCGAGCTCCGCTCCGTCACGGAACGCCGCGGGAGGTCCGGACCACTCACCGCCGAGGAAGCGTTGCGGGCGGCGCCGCAGGAGTGAGTGCGCGGTGATCGTGAAGGCCCGTGTGGAGGGGCAGCGCGAGACCAAGCACCAAATGGCGCCGCCACGGTGCAGACCGAATGTCCGGTGTGGACAGTGCGGCTCAGAACAACGTCGGCGGTCCCACCGGCATCGGTTCGGCCAGGGGCTCCAGCTCGGGCACGCGCGCCCGCACGTCGTCGTGGAAGCGGCGGGCCAGCAGCAGCGCGTCGGCGTTGTCCGGGGTGTGGAGGAAGACCGTGGGGGAGCGTCCTTCGCGCAGCCAGTGCGCCACGGCGTCGGCCCAGGGGTGCCAGCCCGCGGCGGTCTCCTCGGGGTCGTCGCGGCCGAGGTAGCGGACGACGGGGTTCGCGGTGAGCGCGCGGATGCGCCGCGGCATGCGGGGCTTCTTCAGGCACGCCTCTTGTTCGGCTTCGGACGTCGGCGGCCGGGAGAACAACACCGTGGTGTCGAAGGTGATCCACTCGGCTGCGGCGCCGGCGAGGACGCGTTCCAGAGCCTGGGCGGCGCGTGCGTCTTCGAAGAACGCGCGGTCGCGGACCTCGACGGCGTAGCGGTACTCGCGGGGCAAGTGCCGCAGGAACCCGGCGAGGGCGCCGAGGGCCTCCGGTGAGAACGACGGCGGGAGCTGGATCCACAGCGTGTGGGCGCGTTGGCCCAGCGGCTCGATCGCCGCGAGGAACGGGGCCAGCACCGCGTCGACGTCGCCGAGACCGCGCTCGTGCGTGATGGCCTTCGGCAGCTTGAGCACGAACCGGAAATCGGCCGCCGTCTGCTCGGCCCAGGTCTCGACCGTGGCGCGCGACGGCGTGGCGTAGAACGTCGTGTTGCCTTCGACCGCGTTGCACCACGTCGCGTACGCGCGCAGGCGCTCGCGGGGTGCCAGGGGGTGCGGCAGGAGCCGGCCCTGCCAGGGCGCGTGCGTCCACATCGCGCAGCCGACGTGGAGTTTCACGGCGCCAGCCTAGTGGGGCACCACGGTGGGGTGATTCACCCGTGTCACCCGCCCGGTCAGCGGTACCCGCGTCACGGTCGCCTCACTTAGCGTGACATGCGTTGGTGTCGATCGATAGCGGAGGACCGAGAGATGATCAAGCGGCTCTTCAAGTTCGTCATGCGCCACGGCTGCTGCGCCGCGTGCACCGGCAAGGGCTGCGGCTGCTGCGCCAACTGCGGCTGACCCGGCGCGCGGAAAAACCGTCCGGGGTCTCAGCCACGGCCGAGGCCCCGGATCAGCACCATCACCGAGTCGCGCACGTCGGCCCGGGTGCGGGTGGGCTGGAAGACCTGCCAGTCGAGCGCGACGACGAGCATCGTGCCGAACAGGCCCGCCGCCGCGGTCTCGATGGCGACGCCCGCGGGCAGCCGGCCGGCCTCGTCGAGCCGGTGCAGCTGCCCCTTCACGATCGAGATGATCTCCTCGCGCAACAGCGCCAGCGTGTCGTGCCACTGGCCCGGCGTACGCCACAACTCGCTCACCACGATCTGCGAGAACCCGGGGTACTCGGCGATGAACTGCAGCGTCGTGTCGACCTGCGCCTCGATCACGTCGAGCGGCTCGCCGTCCGTCACGGCGGCGCGCAGGCGCCCCGCCAGCAGGTCGACGCCGAACCGGAGCAGGCTGTCGACCAGCCCGTCCTTGGACCCGAAGTTGTAGTACACCGTGCCCTTGGCGACGCCGGCTTCGGTCGCGATCTCGTCCACCGTCAGCCCCACGAGGCCCCTGCTGGCCGAAAGCCGCAGGGTCGCCTCGAAGAGCTTCCGCTTGGTCGTCTCCCTCACAGGCTGAGCTCGGGTTTGAGCGCGGACACCGTCCAGACCCGGTGCTTGCGCGCCGCCAGGGTCGACAGCACGATCCCGCCGACGAGGTAGGCCAGCAGCACCCCGACGTCGCCGAGGATCTGCAGCGACGCGCCGCTGTAGAGCAGGTGCCGGAAACCGTCGATGGCGTAGCCCATCGGCAGCACGACGTGCAGCGGGTAGAGGGCGTCGGGAATCGTCTGCCACGGGAACGTGCCGCCCGCGCTCACCAGCTGCAGCACCAGCAGCACCAGGCCGAGGAACTTGCCGACGGCGCCGAAGAACGCGTTGAGCGCGTGCACCACCGAGGTGAACGCCAGCGAGACGAGGATCGCGAACCCGATGGCGCCCAGCGGATGCGCGATGTGGATGCCGACCAGCCACGTCACCGCGGCGAACAGCACGATCACCTGCGCGATGCCGAGCACGGCCGAGGACAGCCAGCCGCCGAGCGCGACCCGCAGCGGCGCGGCGCCCGCGGTGAGCGCCCGCGTGGACAGCGGCCGGATGAGCAGGAACAGCACGAACGCGCCGATCCACGTGGCCAGCGAGATGAAGAACGGGGCCAGCCCCGCGCCGTACGTGCCCGCCGAAGCGACGCCGTTGGCCGTGACCGCGACCGGGTCGGCGATGGTGTTCGCCGTGGCGGTGCGCGTCGGGTCGTCCGGGTTCGGGATCTGCGACAGGCCCGACGACAGCCCGTCGCGCAGCTGGTTCGCCCCGCTCGCGAGCTGGTCGGTGCCGGTGACGGCGGTCTTCTCCCCGTCGTCGAGCTTGGCCGCGCCGTCGCGCAGCTGGTTCGCGCCGTCGGACGCCTGCGCGATCCCGCTGGTCAGCTGCGGTGTGGCCGAGGCGAGCTGGTGGGCACCGTCCGAAACCTGGCGGGCGCCGCTCGCGAGCTTGGCGAGGTCGCCGTTGGCGGCCTGGATCTTGGTGTTCGCCTGGTCGACGGGCGAGCGCAGCTGGTCGAGCTGCGCCAGGATGCCGTCGACCTGGGTGTCGGACAGGCCCGCGTTGTGCAGGTCGGTGTTCAGCTGGGCGCGGTAGCCGTCGAGCTTGCCCTGGATGTCGGCCGACGCGGACGCGGCGAGCGAGGCGGCGTCGGCCACCTGCTGGTTGCCGTCGGCGACCTGGCCGGCGCCGGTCGCGAGCTGCTGCGTCTGGCTCGGCAGCTGCGCGGTGCTCGTCTTCAGCGTGTTCAGCCCGGTCGCGAGCGTGCCCGAGCCGGTGGCCAGCCGGCTCGCGCCGTCGGCGAGCTGGTGCTGGCCGGTCTGCAGCTGCGCGGCGCCGTCGGCGAGCTGTTTCGCGCCGTTGGCGGCGTCGGAGATCTTGCCGTAGATCGTGGAGAAGCCCACGAGGAACCGGTCGGCCGCCTCGCCGCCCACCTTCTCGGCGATGGTCTTGCGCACCTGGTCGGCCACCTGCTTCGCGATGGTGCCCGCGAGGTAGTTGTTGGCGTCGTTGGTGGTGAGCGTGATCGTGGCCTGCTGCGGCGTGAAGTTGCCCGACGACAGCAGCGCGGTGGAGAAGTCGCGCGGGATGCCGATGGCGAAGGAGTACTTGTCGTCGCGCACGCCGTCGCGAGCGTCCTGTTCGGACACTTCGTGCCACTGGAAGGTGCCGGACTTGACCAGCTCGTCGGTCACCTCACGCCCGACGTTGCGCGTGGCGCCCGTCGAGTCCTTCGCGCCGGCGTCGCTGGTGAACACGGCGGCGGGCAGCTTGTCGAGGCGGCCGTACGGGTCGTAGTTCGCGTACAGGTAGAAGGACGCGTAGAGCAGCGGCACCAGCACGAGCGCGGCCATCGCCAGCTTCGGCAGCGTGCCGGCCGAGAGCCGGCGCAGCTCGTTGAGCGCGATGCGGAAGGCGTTCAGGCCGCCGGCACGCTTGTCGGGGGCGGTCATGCCGGTTCTCCTTCAGCGCTGACGTGTTCGGCGACGGGCTCTTCGACGGCGGGATCTTCGGCAGCCGGCTCTTCCGTGAGGGCGAGCAGGCGCACCGGCGCGGGCTGGTCGGTCGACCCGATGCGGGCCGGGGGATACGGGAGGGCGGACGCGGGTGTCGTCGCGGTGAGCACGGCGACGGCGAGGCCGCGCTTCGCGTGCTCCTCGGCGACCGCGGTCCACGTCTCGACGAGGCTCGTGTGGCGGTCGGGGGTGTCGAGCACGAGCACGCGCACGCCGGTGCGCTCCGCGGCCAGCTCGGCGAGCAGCCGCGTGCGCATCGCGGGCTCGAGGTTCTCGAAGCGGGTGCCGGCGAAGGGGGCGGCGTCGTGCTCGGTGAGCCAGCGCGCCACGTCCTGTTTGCCCGCGGGCCGGTGGGCCAGCGTGAGCTCCTCGCCGGCGACCACGCGCAGCGTCAGCGCCTCGTCGGGCTCGCTCACGCCCGGGGCGTCGACCACGGCGACGAGGTCGCGCAGCAGGCCGGGGACGTCGGCGGTGACCGTGCCGGTGCTCGGCTTGACGCGGCCGGCCAGCGCGAGGCCCAGCGCGGTGATCCCGACGCCGGGCTCGCCGTGGACCAGCGTCACGCAGCCGTCCTCGACGGTCAGCGAGGTGGGTGGCAACAGTGTGCCGTGGGGTCCCTCCAGGGACACCCGGTCGGCTCGTACCTGCACGGGGACTCCAATTTCTCCACTGACCGGACTTTTGAACTGACCGGTCAGTGCAAAAAGTTAGCGCACATGATCAACGGGCGGCAAGGCGGGTGGTCGCACGTCACACGACGGGGTGGTGGTGTCCCGGTCAGCGGTGCCGATCGGCGGTCCTGGTCAGCGCAGCGCGGTCGCCGGGTGGGCTTCCCACGACGTCCACAGTGGACGATAGCCCTGCCGGTGCCAGAACACCGAGGAGAGGGGGTTCATCGGGTTGTAGTAGAGGTACGCGCCGACCGTGCCGGGACGCAGCAGTTCGCGGTGTACGTGGTCCATGAGGACGCGCCCGATCCCGCCGCCGCGGTGGCCGGGCGCGGTCACGACGTTGTTCACGTACGCCCACAGCCCCGGCGGCAGGAGCTCGGCCGCCTCGGTACCCGGCGCCGAGTCCACCCACGCGCACTGGGCGAGGGCCACCGGCCGCCCGCCGGCTTCCGCGAGCCAGGTGGCCGGTTCGTCGAGCGCGCGGCGTAACGCGGGCGCGAGCAGTTCGGCGGTCTGGTCCCGGCGGCGGTGCGCCACCAGGCCGGTGTAGTCGAACGTGGCCGCGCACAGCCGGAGCACGGTGTCGAAGTCGGCCGGCCCGGCCAGGCGCACGGCGATCCCGTCGGTTCCGGCGGGCGTGCGGGGCGGCGGGTCCGTCCGCACGGCGAGCGCGGACATCGGGGCGAGCCCGTGGTCGAGGAACGCCCGGATCGCCTCCGCGTCGCGGCTCGGCCAGTTCACGACGCACGCGGAGTCGGCTTCGGCCGGTTCGGTGTCCACGAGGGACCGCAGCTCGCCCAGCAGGAGGTCGAATCCCTCGGTTCCGGCGGTGTCCGCGTCGGGGAACAGCTGCCACACCTGCGCGGCCGACCACAGCAGGGGAGTGTCGCCCGGGCCGTGGCGATGGCGCTGCACGATCCCGGACACGCGTTCGCCCGCCCCCGTCACCGCGCTGACGCGCTCGCCCGCGGTGTCGGCGAGCGACGGCGCGGGCGGCGGCAGCAGCGGGTCGAGCGCGGCGAACCGCGCCGCGGGTTCGGTGGTGGCCACGGAAGCGCAGCGTAGCCGCTCAGGAGCGGCGCGTGCGGAAGATCGCCGTGCCGGGGAAGAGCTTGCCGCGCAACGGGCTCCACTGGCCCCAGGTGCGCGTGTGGCCCTCGGGCCACTCGGGCTCCAGCAGGTCCTCGAGCGCGAACCCGCAGGCGGCCAGCGCGCGCACGTAGTCGCCGAGCGTGCGGTGGTATTCGACGTAGGTGGCCTCGCCTTCGTCGTCGACCTCCACGTACGGCGTGCGGTCGAAGTACGGCTGCGTGACGGTGAGGCCCAGCGGGCCCGGGTCGTCGGGGAAGATCCACCGCATCGGGTGGGTCACCGAGAACACCCAGGGCGAGCCGGGGCGCAGCACGCGGTGCACCTCGGCGAACACCGTCGCCGGCGAGGGCACGAAGGGCAGCGCGCCGAACGCCGAGCACGCGGCGTCGAAGCTGCCCGAGGCGAACGGCAGGTACTCGGCGTTGGCCTGGACCAGGGGCACGGCGACGCCGGTGCGCTCGTTGCCCTCGCGCGCGTGGCGCAGCATCCCGCCGGACAGGTCGGTCGCCACGGCGTCGGCCCCCGCCGAGGCGAGCCAGCGCGAGCACGCCGCCTGGCCGCAGCCGACCTCCAGCACGCGCCGGCCGCGGACGTCGCCGAGCAGCCGCACGTCCTCCTCGCGCACGCCCTCCGGGCACCACACGAAGTCGGCGTCGCCGAGGAACTCGCCGTGGGTGGCCTGGTAGTCGTCGGCGTCGGCGTCCCACCAGGCGAGGTTCGCGGCCGCCGCTTCGCCGCCGCCGACCGCGCGGTACGCGACGCCGGCCGTGCCGAGCTGCAGCTCGGCGTGCGCGTGGCGGTCGGCTGTGCCCGCGGGGGCGGCCGAGTGGTCGGACATGCGGGGTCCTTCCGGGAATGACGGGGAATGCCGGCACCGGCCGAAACGTCGCCGGAAGGGTACCGGGAGCTGTGGGGACCCTGATTGTGTGCCCTACCGGGGCCCGCGTACGATACGTGTTAGCGCAGTGGGTTCGCGCTGCCTGGGTCTTCACTTGCCGGGGGAGCGCACCGTTTGCGGGTCATGCCGCGGTCGTTCACTGGTGGACGTTGCTCGTGGGGTCGTCGCATGTTCCCGTCTCACGCCCCATCGCGCCGCCAACTGGACACCCTACGATCCCATCCACCGGAGCAACCCGCCTAATGACCACCGACACCGCCACCGCCCCGACCGCCCCCATCGGGGCCCCGCAGGTCGCCATCAACGACATCGGGTCGGAGGAAGACTTCCTCGCGGCTATCGACAAGACCATCAAGTACTTCAACGATGGCGACATCGTCGAGGGCACGATCGTCAAGGTCGACCGCGACGAGGTCCTGCTCGACATCGGCTACAAGACCGAGGGCGTCATCCCCTCGCGCGAGCTTTCCATCAAGCACGATGTCGACCCGGCTGAGGTTGTCTCCGTCGGCGATGAGGTCGAAGCTCTCGTTCTCCAGAAGGAGGACAAGGAAGGCCGCCTGATCCTGTCCAAGAAGCGCGCTCAGTACGAGCGCGCCTGGGGCACGATCGAGGAGCTCAAGGAGAAGGACGAGCCCGTCAAGGGCACCGTCATCGAGGTCGTCAAGGGTGGTCTCATCCTGGACATCGGCCTCCGCGGCTTCCTTCCCGCCTCGCTGGTCGAGATGCGCCGCGTGCGCGACCTGCAGCCGTACGTCGGCCGCGAGCTCGAGGCGAAGATCATCGAGCTGGACAAGAACCGCAACAACGTGGTCCTGTCCCGCCGCGCCTACCTCGAGCAGACGCAGTCCGAGGTTCGCAGCGAGTTCCTCAACAACCTCGCCAAGGGCCAGGTCCGCAAGGGCGTCGTGTCCTCCATCGTCAACTTCGGTGCCTTCGTGGACCTGGGTGGCGTCGACGGCCTGGTGCACGTCTCCGAGCTGTCCTGGAAGCACATCGACCACCCGTCCGAGGTCGTCGAGGTCGGCCAGGAGGTCACGGTCGAGGTCCTCGACGTCGACATGGACCGCGAGCGCGTCTCGCTGTCGCTGAAGGCGACGCAGGAAGACCCGTGGCGTCAGTTCGCCCGCACCCACGCGATCGGCCAGATCGTGCCGGGCAAGGTCACCAAGCTCGTCCCGTTCGGTGCGTTCGTGCGCGTCGAGGAGGGCATCGAGGGCCTGGTGCACATCTCCGAGCTGGCCGAGCGCCACGTGGAGATCCCGGAGCAGGTCGTGCAGGTCAACGGCGACGTCATGGTCAAGGTCATCGACATCGACCTCGAGCGCCGTCGCATCTCGCTGTCGCTGAAGCAGGCCAACGAGGGCGTCACGCCGGACACCGAGTTCGACCCGACCCAGTACGGCATGGCCGCCGAGTACGACGCCGAGGGCAACTACATCTACCCCGAAGGCTTCGACCCGGACACCCAGGAGTGGCAGGACGGCTTCGACAAGCAGCGCGAGGAGTGGGAGCGGCAGTACGCCGAGGCCCTCACGCGCTACGAGGCCCACATGGCGCAGGTCAAGAAGGCTGCCGAGGCCGACGCCGAAGCCGCTGCCGACGCCGCCACCGGCATCGAGGGTGGCAGCGGGGGCGACCAGACCTACACCTCCGCTCCGGCCGAGGCCAAGAGCGGTGGCACGCTGGCCAGCGACGAGCAGCTCGCGGCTCTGCGCGAGAAGCTGTCGGGCGGCCAGGGCTGAGTCAAGCCTGACGCCGAGCAGCACTGAGCTCTGACACCGCGGCCCCGGTCCAGTTCGGACCGGGGCCGCGGTGTTTCGCGTGTGAGGTGTGCGAAGTGGACGACCCCGAGGGGTTGCCGGAAGGCCGGCGTGGGGCGAGGTCAGTTGTGGAGGCCGAGCCCGGTGATCATCGACAGCACACCGGTGCGGTACATGGCCTCGTTGGCTTCGTCCGTCGGCTCGATGAACCAGTCGCTCAGCGGCGTCTGCGAGCGGATCGTGAGCTCGACACTCACGAGGCCGTGCATGGCCGTCCACAGCAGATAGCCGTAGTCACGCGAGTCCGTGCCGGGATCGCTGACGCGGCGGATCTTCCCGACGAACATCGCGAACGTCGTGCGCAGCACCGCCGTGCGCAGCTCCGGGTCCGGGTCGTAGCCGTGGACCGAGCGTTCGAACATCATCGCGTAGCGGGCCGGGCTCTCCAGCGCGAACCGGCGGTAGGCCAGCGCGACCTCGAGGAGATCCGCGACGCCGTCGTCGGTCTCCGGCGGCACGTCGAGCAGCTCGTCGCGCAGGAGGTCGAACGCGCGCTCGTACAGCGCGTCGAGCAGACCGGTGCGGCCGCCGAAGCGCGTGTAGACGGTGATGGTGGACGCGCCGGCCGCCTCGGCCACCCCGCGCACGGTCAGGCCGCCGACGCCGCGGTCGGTGAGCACGGTCAAGGCGGCGTCGAGGAACCGGCTCCGGTTGTGCTGGTCGGCAGGCTGCGTCGACAGATGGCGGGTGGCCACGACCGTTCCCCCCTTCGCCCGTGCCGCGCAGGACAGATCCGCGTCTCGCCTGCCGAAGATACGATATTCACGCTCGCTTGGGAACTTCGCCATGCGGCCGGATCTGTGGGATCTTCGTCCTGTGGACCTCGCCACGGCGTGGCACCACTTCGTCCACAAGCGACGTTCGGTTAGGTGGAGCGGCGCGGTGGCGCCGTCGAGAACCCCGAGCAGGAGGAGACCGGATGACTGAGCCGGAACCGGGCACTGTTGTCGTCAGCGAAGCAGGCGAAGGCCGCTTCACCCAGCACGTGACCGCGGGCGGTTTCGAGCTCGTCGTGGACGAGCCCAAGTCGGTCGGCGGCGACGGCACCGGCCCGACTCCGTACGACCTGCTCCTGGGCGCCCTCGGCTCCTGCACGGCGATCACGCTGCGGATGTACGCGGACCGCAAGAACATCCCGCTGGCGAACGTGAGCATCCGGCTGCGTCACGACCGCATCCACGCTCGTGACTGCGAGCGCTGTGAGACCGAGGTCGGCATGGTCAGCCGCATCACCCGCGAGATCGAGCTCGAGGGCGACCTCGACGACGAGCAGCGCGCGCGGTTGCTCGAGATCGCGGACAAGTGCCCCGTGCACCGCACGCTGGAGCACGAGATCGACGTCCAGACCAAGCTGGTCTGAGGAACGGGGTGCGCGCCATGGAGCGGAGCGAGCGGGTCGTCGTGGTCGTCTACGACGCGGTGCGGCTCCTGGACGTGACCGGGCCGCTCGAGGTGTTCGGGATGGCCAACGAGCACGGCGCGCGGTACGAGCTGCTCACCGCGTCGCCGGGCGGCACCGACGTGCGCACCACCACCGGCACGCGCCTCGGTGCCGACGTGGCGCTCGAGGACGTTGACGTCGAGGGCGGCACGCTCGTGGTGCCGGGCAGCCCGAACTGGCAGATCACCGTGACCGACGAGCACCTGCTCGACGAGGTCCGCCGCCTGTCCCGCCAGGCGCGGCGCACCGCGTCGGTGTGCGCGGGCGCCTTTACGCTCGCGGCCGCGGGCCTGCTGGAGGGTCGCCGCGCGGCCACCCACTGGGAGCTCGCTGACCAGCTCGCGCGTCGCTACCCGGGCGTCGAGGTGGACTGCGAAGCGATCTTCGTGCGCGACGGTCCGGTGATCACCTCGGCCGGCGTCACCTCCGGCATCGACCTGTCGCTCGCCCTCGTGGAGGAGGACCTCGGCTCCGAGGCCGCGCGGCTCGTCGCGAAGCACCTCGTGGTGTTCCTGCAGCGGCCCGGCGGGCAGTCGCAGTTCAGCGTGCGCCTGGCCGCCCAGCCCGCCCGCAACGACCTGCTGCGCGGGATCATGGACCGCATCACCGCCGACCCTTCGGCCGACCACAGCCTGTCGCTGCTGGCCGACGACGCGGGCGTCAGCGTCCGCCATCTCACGCGGCTGTTCCGCGACCAGATGGGCACCTCGGTCGCCCGGTTCGTGGAGAGCACGCGCCTGGAGGCGGCGCAGCAGCTGCTGGAGACGGGCACGGACCCGCTCGACGTGGTCGCGCGCCGCACGGGCTTCGGCTCGGCGGAGACGCTGCGCCGGGTGTTCACGCGTGAGCTGGGGGTGCCGCCGAGCGCCTACCGCGCGCGCTTCCGCACCACGGGCACACCGGCGCTGGCCGGTGCGGGTCGGTAGGTCAGGCGGGCACCGCTCAAGACGTCGAGACGACCGGAACCCAGATGCGTTCCAGAGCCGCGGCGCGGGCGCGGCGGCGGAGGCCGGCGAAGCTGTGCTGGGCGGGGACGAGCAGGGCGCTGAGCCACGTTCGCCGGTATTCGGCGAGGGCTTCCGCCACGGGGCGGTAGCCGACGCAGTGCACCAGTCCCGGCGTTCCGAGCCGGTGCTTCCCGACGTGCTTTTCCGCCATCGTTCCTCCGTGTGGGCGACCCTTCCGCCGCGCACGGTACGCAATCGCGCCGGTAAATCCGCGGAGCCGCCCGGCGTGTCACCCGGATCAGTCAGCGAGTTCCGGACAATGTTCTTGATTTTCGACTGGGGGTGTGCGTGTACCCGTGCGAGTGCACGTGCAGGGCTCTGACGTCCCCTGATCGGGTGGCGCCCGGGTCTGGCTAGGGTGAGGTCATGCTGCGAGTGGGTCTGACGGGCGGGATCGGCGCGGGGAAATCGACGGTGGCGAACCGGTTCGCGGAACACGGCGCCGTGCTGGTGGACTCCGACCGGATCGCGCGCGAGGTGGTGGAGCCGGGCACGCCCGGGCTGGCGGCCTTGGCGGAGGCGTTCGGCGAGGACATCCTCGCCGCCGACGGGTCGCTCGACCGGCCGGCGCTGGCCGCGAGGGCGTTCGCCGACGACGAGTCGCGCAAGCGCCTCAACGGGATCGTGCACCCGCTGGTCGGCAGGCGGACGGCCGAGCTGATGGCCGAGGCCGCCGACGACGCGGTGATCATCCACGACATCCCGCTGCTCGTGGAGGGCAACCTGGCGCCGGCGTACCACCTCGTGGTGATCGTCGACGCGCCCGTGGAGGTCCGCGTGCGCCGGCTCGTGGAGGTGCGCGGCATGGCGGAGGCCGACGCACGGGCGCGGATCCGCGCGCAGGCCAGCGACGAGCAGCGCCGCGCGGTCGCCGACGTCTGGCTCGACAACGGCGGCGCGCAGGACGCCGTGCTCGCCGAGGTCGACGCGCTGTGGGCCGACCGGCTCGTGCCGTACGAGGCCAACCTGCGGCTGCGCAAGCCGCGTCCGCCGATGTCGCCGATGATCGCGCCGTCCGACCCGACGTGGCCGCTGCAGGCCGAACGCCGGCTCGCGCGCCTGCGGCAGATCGCGGGGGAGCGCCTGCTGCGCGCCGACCACATCGGCTCCACCGCCGTACCCGGGCTGCCCGCCAAGGACGTCCTCGACCTGCAGCTCACGGTCCCCACGCTGGCCGACGCCGACGCGCTCGCCGAGCCTCTGGCCGACGCCGGCTTCCCTCGTCTGGAGGGCGACTGGTGGGACGACCCGCAGGACGGCTCGGCGTCACCGTGGCCGAAGCGCTTGCACGTGGGCGCCGACCCGAAGCGCCCGGTGAACCTGCACGTCCGCACGCCCGAGACGCCGGCGTGGCGCCTCGCGCTGCTGTTCCGCGACTGGATCCGCGCGAACCCGGCCGAGCGCGACGCGTACGCGGCGGTGAAGGAGCAGCTCGCGCGCGAGCACGCGGCCGACGGCACCGTCGCGCCGTACGCCGACGCCAAGCAGGGCTGGGTCAACGACGCGTTCACCCGCGCGGAGGTCTGGGCCGGGCAGACGTCGTGGCAGCCGTGAAAACCGGGTGCGCGGCCGGTGGCGGCGCTGTTAGCGTCGCCGGCATGCAGCGCTCGGCCAGCACGACGACGCCGGACACCGTCCCGGCGCGCTGAAACCTGAGCGAACCAAGCCCCGGGGTGGTCACCCCGGGGCTTCGTCGTGTCCCCGGGTGCCCGCCTCGGCCGTCCACGAGGAGACCCCGATGCCCGACCACCGCAGGATCGGCCGTGAGCTCGGCCTGTTCGGCACCGACCCGCTGCTCGGCGCCGGTCTGCCCTACCTGCTGCCCGACGGTGCCGTGATCCGGCACGAGCTGGAGGAGTACGTCCGCGACGTCGAGCGCCGCGCGGGCTACCGCCACGTGTACTCGCCGGTGCTCGGCAAACGCGAGCTGTACGAGATCTCCGGGCACTGGGCGCACTACCGCGACGACATGTTCCCGCCGCTGGACGTGGGCGGCGAGCAGCTCGTGCTGCGGCCCAGCCTGTGCCCGCACCACGCGCTGATCTACCGCTCCCGGTCACGCAGTCACCGCGAGCTGCCGCTGCGGATCGCCGAGCTGGGCGGGATGTACCGGGCGGAGCTGTCCGGGGTGCTCAGTGGGCTCGGCCGCGTGCGCGCCATCCAGCTCAACGACGCCCACCTGTTCTGCTGCCTCGACCAGGTCGCCGACGAGGCCCGCGGCGCGCTGGAGCTCATCCGCCGCGTCCACGCGGACCTCGGGCTGCGTCCGGCGCGCTACCGGCTCTCGCTCGCCGGCGGCTCGGGGGACTACGTGGGTTCCGCCCAACACTGGGCGCGTGCCGAAGCGCTGCTCGTCGAGGCGCTGGACGGCTTCGACTACGACGTGGCGCCGGGCGAAGCGGCGTTCTACGGCCCGAAGATCGACGTCCAGGTCATCGACAGCGCCGGGCGCTCGGCCACCCTCTCCACCGTCCAGGTCGACTTCCACCAGCCCGAGCGGTTCGACCTCGGCTACGTCGGCCCCGACGGCGCCGTCCACCGGCCCGTGCTGGTGCACCGCAGCCTGCTCGGCAGCCTGGAACGCGCGATGGCTCAGCTGCTCGAAGAGCACGGCGGCGCCTTGCCGCCGTGGCTCGCGCCGGTGCAGGTGGTGGTGCTGCCGGTGTCCGACGCCGAGCTCTCGCAGGCCGACGCGCTCGTGCGGCGCGGTCAAGCAGCCGGTCTTCGGGTGGAGCTCGCCGCACCCGATCGCGGAAGCCTCGGTGCCCGGGTCCGGGACCACCGGCTCGTGCCGTACCAGGCGGTGATCGGCGCCCGGGAGGCTGAGTCCGACCTCGTCGCACCCCGGCTGCGTGATGCCCGGCGCCTGGATCCCTTGCCCGCGGCGGAGTTCGTGGCCGCGGTCGCGGAGCGAGTCGCGGCCCGTGGCGCGGTGCTCTGGCCCTGACGCCTCAGCCGAGCGGGTTCGCCGCGATCCGGCCCTCGATGCCGTGTGCGACGGCCCCGCCGGCGGCGCTGTCCGGCTTGCGCGCCGCCTGGTCTTCGAAGCACGCCAGGAACTCCGGGCCGAAGTCCAGCCGCGGGTAGCGGGTGAGGGCCTCCGCCCGCACCTCGAGCGGGAACTCCTCCGGGCGGCTGCCGGAGACGTCCCAGCTCGTGGCGACCTGGAGCAGGTGGGATTCGGGGTCGGCACTCGCGGGCACGTCGGCGCGCATGTGCAGCACGATGATCTCCTCGACGCGTGCGGCGCGGTCCACCGACCATCCCGCGGCGGCCCCGAACACCCACGCCAGGTGGCCGCCCGCGTCCTCGAACGGGAGGCGGTGGTTGTCGAACTCGGCGGTGAGCCCGAGGTCGTGCAGCAGCGCCGACACGTAGTAGAGCTCGTCGTCGAACGCGATCCCGTGGGCCGCCGCGTAGTGCGCGCCCCAGAGGTACGAGCGGACGGAGTGGTTGAGCAGGGCGGGCGAGCAGAACCGCGTGGCCACGGCCAGCGCGGCCGCGGCGGCGGGCGTCTCCGGGAACATGGGCTCAGCTTCGCACAGGAATCAGCTGCCGAGCAGGCCTCGTTCGAAGGCCACGGCGACCGCGGCGGCGCGGTCTTTCACGCCGAGCTTGGCGTACGCGTGGATCAGGTGCGTCTTCACCGTCGCCTCGCTGATGAAGAGCTTCTTCGCCGCGTCCTTGTTCGTGGAGCCGCGCGCGACGAGCGTGAGCACCTCGATCTCGCGCTGCGACAACGGTTCCTTCGCCGGCGCGCGCATCTGGCCCATGAGCCGGCTCGCGACGGCGGGGGAGAGCACGGCCTCGCCGCGGGCGGCCGCGCGCACGGCGCGGAAGAGCTCTTCGCGCGGCGCGTCCTTGAGCAGGTAGCCCGTGGCGCCGGCCTCGATGGCGGGCAGGACGTCCGAGTCGGTGTCGTACGTGGTCAGGACCAGCACGTGCGCCGGGTTGCCGAGGCGGGCGAGCTCGGTGATGGCGGAGACGCCGTCGGTGCCCGGCATGCGCAGGTCCATCAGCACGACGTCGGGTTTGAGCGACGCCGCGAGCGTCACGGCCTCGGCGCCGTTCGCGGCTTCGCCGAGCACCTCGAAACCGTGCTCGCCGGTGAAGATGCCGCGCAGGCCGTCGCGGACGATGGGGTGGTCGTCGGCGATGAGCAGCGTGACGGTCATGCTGACGCCCCCTGGTGGTCGATCCCGCCGTCTTTCAGCCCGCCCAGTGTGGCAGCCGGGACGGCGGGCAGGTTCACCGAGATCGCCGTGCCGCCACCGGGTTCCGACTCCACGTGCAGCGTGCCCGCGAGCCGTTGCACGCGGCTTCGCATCCCGGGCAGCCCGAAGCCGCCTTCGCTCGGGGGCGGGTTGTCGGGGTCGAAGCCGACGCCGTCGTCGACCACATCGAGCGTGACCTCGTCGCCCATGTACGACAGCGTGAGCCCCACCCGGCCGGCCTCGGCGTGTTTGGCCACATTGGACAGTGCCTCCTGCGTGATCCGCAGCAGTGTCGCCTCGATCTCGGGGTGCAGCGCCTCGGCCGTGCCCGTGGTCGAGAACCCGGCGGGCACCGCCGTGCGCTCGCTCCACAGCCGCGCCACCTCGGCGAGCGCGTCGGGCAGCGTCGCCGACTCCAGCGGCTCCGGCCGCAGCGCGTGCACGGACCGCCGCGCCGCCGTCAGGTTCTCGCGCGCGAGCGCCTTCGCGGTGTCGAGGTGCCGTTGCCACTCGGCGGGGTTTTCCCGGGCCTGCGCGGCGGCTTCGAGCTGCGTGATGATCCCGGTGAAGCCCTGGGCGAGCGTGTCGTGGATTTCCTGGCTCAGCCGCTGCCGCTCGTCGAGCACCCCGGCCTCGCGCGCCTGGATGAGCAATTGCCGTTGCAGGCCCCGGTTTTCGGCCTCGGCGGCGGCGAGCTGGTCGAGTGCCCGCTTGCGTTCCGCACTCTGCCGGCCGACGGCCGCGAACACCGCGCCGCCACCGCCGATCGCGGCCGTCTGCACGATCACCAGCGTCACCCAGATCGCCGGGGCCGTGGCCAGCGCCTCGATCGGGCCGCCGTTGGCGACGGTGTTGATGAGCAGCGACGTGATGGCCACGCCGAGGATCGACATCACCAACGGCCGCATCCGCATGGCCGCGAAGAAGCCGTGCACCATGAAGATGAGGAAGTACGTCTCGCGCGCTTCGAGCGCGGAACCGAAACTCACGACGCCCGCGAAGCTCAGCGCCGCGAAGGCAGCGTTCTCGCGTAGCTTGTCGCCGGGCAGCTTGTGGGTCAGCAGGAGCCACACCGCGGCGCCGGCGGCGATCGCGAGCGTGGTGAGCCGGTGGGCGCCCGTCTGGTCGATGCGCAGCAGGCTCAGCACGGTGGGGATCGCCAGCAGCACGAACGGGGCGGTCGTCTCGGCGCGGTTGAACCACGAATGCCACCGCAGCGGCGGATCCCCTTCGCGCGGTGACAGGGGCGCCAGGAGCGAGCCCCGCCAGTCGAGCTTCACGTCCCGCACGTCCTCCGGCTTCATGCCTTCAGATCTTTCACCTGAGGCCAGATCACCGGCCAGCTTTCGGTGCGACCGGTGAGCAGCCAGATCGGCAGGTGCTCGCTCGCGTTGAGCACGCCCAGGCGGTTCTGCACCGAGCCCACGACGCGGGCGTCGCGGAAGTGCGGCGCGAGCTTCGCCGGGTCGGCGCCGACGAACAGCACCGTGTCGGCGTCGACCGAGTTCTCGCCCGGCCGCCCGAAGTACCAGAAGCCGCGGCTGCCGCTGTACGCCTGGGGCAGACCGGCTTCCGGGCCGTAGCGGTCGAGCGCGCCGGCCTGCCAGTAGCCCGCGGTCACGAGCGCGGTGTGGGCGCGCTGCTCGGGCGGCAGCAGCCGGTAGACGTCCGCGACGGAGCCGGCCAGGTCCGGCCAGCCGACCTCTTCGGTCGCGTACGCGGGATGCGGTGCGTCGGGGTGCTCCACGAGCCACTGCACCGGCCACACCGGCAGCGCGTACGGGAGGCTGTAGAGCGCGGAAAGCACGAAGACCGGCCACGTCGGCACCCACCGCCACCACAGCGCGGGGCGGCGGTCCTGCAGGTGCACGGCCGCGGCGGCCCACAGGATCGGGAACATGCCGGCGGCGTAGTAGAACCGGCCGTTGGCCACGAGGAACACCGCGACCACGCCGATCGCCGTCCAGCCGAGGAACCGGTACGGCCGCAGGCTTCGCGCGGCGAGCAGCACACCGAGGCCGTAGCAGACGCCGAGGGCGCCGATGACGAGCCCGGCGCCGGCGAGCAGGCCCGGCAGGAACTCGGTGCGGCCGCCGCCTTCGGTGACTTCGCGCGAGACCGCGTCGCCCATGCCCAGCTGCGGCCAGCCGTTGAGCGACTGCCACAGCAACGTCGGCACGCAGGCGAGCGCCGCGATCCCCGCTCCTGCCCAGAGTTTGGGCCGGCGCAGCAGGTCGCGCGGGCCGAAGACGAGCGCCGTCACGGCGGTGATCGCCCAGAACGCGCCGATGAGGAACTTGACGTTCAGCGCGACCGCGGTGACCAGGCCCAGCCACAGCAGGAGGTTGTCGTCTCGGGTGCGCAGCCAGCGCACGAGCAGCCACAGCACGAGCGTCCACAGCAGCGGGTCGACGGTCGACGTGGCGAGGTAGTGGCCGCTGCCCACGAACTGGCCGCAGATCGCGAACGCGGCCGCGGCTCGGGTCTGCGCCTTGCGGCGGCCGCCGAGCTCGCGCGCGATCAGAGCGGTCACCACGACCCCGGCGGCGGTGGCGAGGATCGCCGGGATCCGGAACACGACGAGCGAGCCCGGCGCGATCGCGTTCATCAGTGCGGCGAGCAGGGGCAGAACCGGCGGCTGGTCGGCGTACCCGAACGACAGGTGCTTGCCGGCGGCGAGGAAGTACAGCTCGTCGCCGAAGTAGCCGTAGCGGCCAGCCGTGGCCAGCAGGACCGCCGCGGTCCCGGCCGCGAGCAGCGTCACCGGACGCCGCGCGAACTCGGCGACGGCCACGTCCGGCCTGGTGGGCGCGCCTGCCGTGGTCACGGCTTCCATCGTGCTCCCTGTCCTCGGTCGGGCAAGTCATCGGTCGGGCAAGTCGGTCGGGCACCGTCACTTGGTCGGGCACAGTCGCCGGGTCGGGCCTGTTGCGCGGCACCCTACGGGCCGGGGCCCGGCGCCACCGGCTGGTGTGTGGCGCCGGGCACACCCCGGGGTCAGTTGTGCGTGTTCACCAGGTGCGGCCAGATCTGCTGCCACGGCTGCAGGCGCCCGGTGGCGAGCCACAGCGGCGTGTCGTCGGCGACGCTCGGCAGGGCCGTGCCGGTGTCGACCTTCCCGATCCGGTGCAGGTCGGCGAAGTGGCCGAGCAGCGGCTGCGGGTCCGCGCCGATGAACAGCACGCTGGTGTCGGAGTCCGGCGGCACGACGAGCGTCGCGTAGCCGCGGTTCGGGCTGGCGGGCTCGGGCAGGCCGAGCGGGCGGCCGTAGTGGTCGAGCGCGCCGGCCGACCAGTAGGACTCGCCGACGAGGGCCGTGTGCGCCGGGTCGGGCAGCTTCGCGAACTGGTTCGCCACCGAGCGCGTGGCCTCCGGCCAGCCGATCTCGGCGAACGCGAACGTCGGCGAGGGCAGGTTCGGGTTCGCCACGAGCCACGGTTGCGGCCACACCGGCAGGGAGATCGGCAGGGCCAGCAGTGCCGCGACGGCGTACACCGGCCAGGTCGCGAGCCAGCGCCACCAGCGCGAGGCCCGGCCGGTCTCCAGCTCGACGGCGGCCGCCGCCCAGCACGGGGCGAACATGCCGGCGATGTAGTAGGAGCGGCCGTTGACCGCGATGAACACCACGGCCAGGCCGAGCGTGGTCCACGCCAGGAAGCGGTACGGCCGCAGCTGCGGCGAGCGCAGCAGGCGCCACACGCCGTAGCAGAGCAGCGCGATCCCGATCGGGAACCCGGCGGTGAGCAGCGCCGAAGGCAGCCACAGCAGGCGCCCGCCCCAGGTCTGCTGCACCTCGGCCGAGATCGCCTCGCCCATGCCGAGCTGCGGCCAGCCGTGCGTGGCCTGCCAGATCAGCGTCGGGACCAGCGCCGCCACCGAGATGGCCGCGCCGACCCACAGCTTCGGCCGGCGCAGCAGCTCGCGCGGCCCGAAGACCAGCAGGGCGACGATCGCGACGGCCCAGAAGCCGCCGATCAGGAACTTCACGTACAGCGCCACCGCCGTGACCACGCCGGCCCACAACAGCAGGTTGTCGCCGCGGGTGCGGATCCAGCGGATGAGCAGCCAGATCACCACGGTCCACAGGAACGGGTCCAGCGTCGAGGTGGCCAGGTAGTGGCCCGAAGCGATGAACTGCGTACTGACCGCGCACGTCGCCGCGGTCAGCGTCTGGGCCTTCGCGCGGCCGCCCAGCTCGCGGGCGATGAGCGCGGCGAACACCACCGACGCGACCATCGCGAGCATCGCCGGGAGCCGCAGCACGAACACCGAACCCGGGGCGATCGTGTCCATGGCGCGCGCGATCAGGGGCAGCATCGGCGGCTGGTCCACATAACCCCAGGCCAGGTGCCTGCCGGCGGCGAGGAAGTAGAGCTCGTCGCCCATGTAGCCGTAGCGGCTCGCGGTGAGCAGCAGCGCCACGCCGAGCAAGCCGGCGAGCACGAACACCGGGACCCGGGCGAACGGGGCGGCCACGCGCTGGGCGGCCGGCAGCGTCGTCACGGACATGGTCACTCCCACCGGAAGGTGCGGGCCGCGATCGCCGAGCAGACCACGGCGAAGGCGACGAGCGAACCGAGCTGCAGCAGCTCGGGCGAGTTCCCCGCGGCCGCTTCGCGCAGGCCGTTGATCGTCGCGCCGAGCGGGAGGACGTCGGCCACGTGCTGCAGCACCGGAGGCAGCTGCTCCTTCGGCACCCAGACGCCCCCGAGCGCGAGCATCGGGAAGAACGCCGCGGCACCGATGCCGCTGGCCGCGCGGTTGGTGGGCGCGAGCGCCGCGATCAGCGTGCCGACGGAGAACAACGCCAGCGCGCCGAGCACCATCACGAGCAGGAACCCGCCGAGGTTCTCCGGCAGCGCCATCCCGAGCGCGATCCTGCCCACCCCGAGGACGAGCAGGATCGCGACCGCGGCGGCGGCGAGGTTCACCAGCAGCTGCGCGGCGAGCAGCCGTCGGGGTGGCACCGGGCTCGCGGACAGGCGCTTGAGCACGCCCTTCTCGCGGTAAGTGGCCACGGCGGCCGGGAACATCATCACCGCGAGCATCGCGATGAGGATCGCCACGGCCATCGGCGCGATCAGGGTCGGCAGCGGCGCGTGCCCGCCGAACTCGGCGCTGGGCTTGCCCGAACCCGGCATCAGGCCGAACACGAGCAGCAGTGCGAGCGGGATGCCGACCACGGTGACGGGTGCCGCCGGGTCACGCAGGAACAGCTTCGCCTCGACGGTGGTCATCTTCGTGAGCATGGCTTCGAGTCCCCTCAGTCCAGTTTCCGGCCGGTCAGCGCGACGAACGCGTCGTCGAGGTTCGCCTGCTCCACGCGCAGGTCGCCCGCGAGCACCTGCTTGCGGGCGAGGAACGACGTCACGGTCTGCAGCGCGCTGGCGCGCCCCGTGACCACGAGCTGCGAGCCGTGGCGCTCGACCTCGAGCACGTCGGGCAGCGCCTTCAGCTGTGCGAGCTCGACCGGCGCCGACGGGCGGAACCGGATGCGCTGCTCGTCGCCGACCTGGCGGACCAGCCCGGCGGGCGTGTCGATGGCGACCACCCGGCCCGAGTCGATCACGGCGATGCGGTCGCAGAGGCGCTCGGCCTCGTCCATGAAGTGGGTGACGAGCACGACCGTCACGCCCTCGTCGCGCACCGCCTCGACCAGGTCCCAGGTGTCACGGCGGGCCTGCGGGTCGAGGCCCGTGGTGAGCTCGTCGAGCACCGCGATCTCGGGGCTGCCGACGAGCGCGAGCGCGATCGACAAACGCTGCTGCTGCCCGCCCGAGAGCTTCTTGTAGGCGGTGTCGCGCTGGTGCGTGAGCCCGAGCAGGCCGAGCAGCCGCTCGGTGTCGGCCGGCTTGCGGTAGAAGGACGAGTAAAGCTCCAGCGCCTCGCTCACGCGCAGCCGTTCGGGCAGCCGGCTCTCCTGCAGCTGCACGCCCAGGCGCTGGCGCAGCTCGTGGCGCTCGCGCCGCGGGTCGAGCCCGAGCACCGACAGCGTGCCGCCGTCGGGCGTGCGCAGGCCTTCCAGGCACTCGACCGTGGTGGTCTTGCCCGCGCCGTTCGGGCCGAGGATCCCGAAGATCTCGCCCGGCTCGACGGTGAACGACACGTCGTCCACCGCCACCTTGTCCCCGTAGGTCTTGTGGAGGTGCTGGACCTCGATCACCGGCATGTCCGCCGTCCCCTCTCGAGCTCTTCTTCCGTCGTGAAAAAGAGTCCCGTGGGGAAGGGGTGCGGCGGATCGCCGGAACGGCCAGATCCGGCATCCACCGCCAGGCGGCGGGCATCCACCGATCGGTGGACCCGGTGGCCCTTAGGGGTGCCGGCGCCAGGTCGCGGTGATGTCCTTTGTGGACAGCCAGGCCGCGAGGTCGTAGCCGTGCGCGGCCAGCCCTTCCACGGTGGCGTAGGCGGTTTCGAGCGCGTACTCGCCTTCGGTCTGGGGCAGCAGGCCTGCCGAGACGGCGGCGAGCAGCTCGTCGGAGTCGATCACCCGCACGGAGACCTTGTCCTTGAGCACGAGGTCGAGGTAGAGGTCCGTGGACAACCACCGGGTGCCCTCGCGGCGCACGCGCACCACGTCGAGGTAGAACGTCTGGTCGCGTTCGTGGCCGGGGTTGAACCAGAAGTCGGTGATCCGCAGGCCGAGGTCGGGCAACAGCCAGGACTCCAGGTAGCGGAACTGGGCGCGCCCCGGCGTCGGGCGCGCGAGGTACAGCCCGAACGGCTCGGTCCGGAACTCCTCCACCTGCCGCTCGATGCCCTTGGGGTCCACGTTGACGCCGGCGGCCGGGTCGAAGCTCTCCACCTTCGGCGGGTGCACGTCGGTCATCCGCCCATCCTGCCGGGCGCGGGGCGATCCGAGCGGTTCGCCGGGGCCGGTGTCCGCGAAATCCACCCGGTTGCCGGGGGCGGTCACGGCTCGGCCACTTCCGCACCGGATGTCCGGTTCGCCGGTTGCGTTGACCCGGACCTGGGGAGGGATCGTGTTCGGAATCATCCGGCCGTGCCGGCACCGGCTGTCCGCGCGGCTGCACGCCGACTGGTTCGCGCACCTGTGCGGGCTGTGCCTCGCGTTGCGACGAGCACGGGCACCTCGCGCGGGTCGTGACGAACTACGACTCGCTGGTGATCTCCGCTCTCGTGGAGGCGCAGGCCGCGGGCCGGCGCCGGCCCGCGGGGCCGTGTGCGTTACGCGGGATGCGTTCGGCGTCCGTAGCGCGAGGCGAAGGGGCGCAGCTCGCCGCGGCCGTGTCGCTGGTGCTGGCCTCGGCCAAGGTCGAGGACCACGTGGCCGACGGCGACGGTGCCCTCGGCCGAGGTGCGTTGCGGACACCGGCGAAGAAGCTCGCGGCCCGGTGGTCCGCGCAGGGCGCCCGCACCGGCGCGCGCATCGGCTTCGACACGTCGGTCCTGGTGGCCGCGGTTTCGCGGCAGAGCGCACTGGAGGACGAGGTGACCGCGGGCGACTCGCTGCTGCTGGTCACCGGGCCGGCCGAGGCGGCCGCGTCGGCGGCGTTCGCGCAGACGGCGGTGCTGGCGGGGCGCCCCGGCAACGTGGCGCCGCTCGCCGAGGCCGGACGCCTGTTCGGGCGGGTAGCGCACCTGCTCGACGCGGTGGAGGACCAGCCCGCGGACGACGCGGCGGGGAGCTGGAACCCGTTGACGGTCACGGGAACGGCGCTCGCCGAGGCGCGGCGGCTCGCCGTGGACGCGGTGCTCGGAGTCGAGCTCGCGGTGCGGGAGGCGTCGTTCGCGCAGCCGGAGCTGGTCCACGCGTTGCTGGTGCACGAGTTGCGCCAGGCCGTGAACCGGGCGTTCGGGCACCGGCAGGAGCCGCCGCCCGGATGGCTCGGGCCGGGACCGGTGCCGCCCGGGGTGCCGCCCGCTCCGGCCGGTCACCCCGCGTGGGGGCCGCACTCGTCGGTGCCTCCGCCGCCGCCTCCGCCGAAGCCTCCGAAGAAGAAGCGCAAGCCGGGGGAAGGGCCCGAGGACGGCGACGGCGGTGGCTGCTGGGTGCCGAGGTTTGCCGTGCCGCCCCGGCCGCGCGGGTTCTTCGAGGGCTGCGCGGTCGCGACCTACATGTGCTGCAGCTGCCAGTTCTGCTGCCGGGACCCGTTCCCGGGCCCGTGGAGCGGCAAGGTGCGGCAGAACCACTGCGATTGCGACCCGTGCGTGCTGCTCTGCGCCTGCTGCGACGGTTGCTGAACGGGGTTCCGGCCCAGGTCAGCGGGCCTGTGGTGGCGCCTCGGCTGAAAACTGTCGGTGGGTCGGCCTACTCTGGTGGACGTGGCTTTCGCAACCGAACACCCCGTCCTCGCGCAGTCCGACTTCCGGCCGGTTTCCGACGTCCCCCGTTCCGGCGGCCGGTTCGAAGTGATCAGCGAGTACACGCCCGCCGGCGACCAGCCGGCGGCCATCGACGAGCTCGAACGCCGGGTCAAGGCGGGCGAGAAGGACGTCGTGCTGCTGGGCGCCACCGGTACGGGCAAGTCGGCCACCACCGCGTGGCTGATCGAGCGCGTGCAGCGGCCCACGCTGGTCATGGCGCCGAACAAGACCCTGGCCGCGCAGCTGGCCAACGAGCTGCGGGAACTCTTCCCGAACAACGCGGTCGAGTACTTCGTCAGCTACTACGACTACTACCAGCCCGAGGCGTACATCGCGCAGACGGACACCTACATCGAGAAGGACTCGTCGATCAACGACGACGTCGAGCGGCTGCGCCACTCGGCCACGATGAACCTGCTCTCGCGCCGCGACGTGATCGTGGTGGCCAGTGTGTCCTGCATCTACGGCCTGGGCACCCCGCAGTCCTACCTCGACCGCTCGACCAAGCTCGCGGTCGGTGCGCAGGTGGACCGCGACGTGCTGCTGCGCGCGCTGGTCGACGTGCAGTACACGCGCAACGACATCGCGTTCGCGCGCGGCACCTTCCGCGCGCGGGGCGACACGGTGGAGATCATCCCGGCGTACGAGGAGCTGGCGATCCGCGTCGAGTTCTTCGGCGACGAGATCGAGAAGCTCTACTACCTGCACCCGCTGACCGGCGACATCGTGCGTGAGGTCGACGAGGTGCGGATCTTCCCGGCCACGCACTACGTCGCGGGGCCGGAGCGCATGGAGAAGGCGATCAAGGGCATCGAGGCGGAGCTGGAACAGCGCCTCGCCGAGCTGGAGAAGCAGGGCAAGCTGCTGGAGGCGCAGCGGCTGCGCATGCGCACGGCCTACGACATCGAGATGATGCGCCAGGTCGGGTTCTGCTCCGGCATCGAGAACTACTCGCGCCACATCGACGGCCGCGAGGCCGGGTCCGCGCCCGCGACGCTGATCGACTACTTCCCGGACGACTTCCTGCTCGTGATCGACGAGTCGCACCAGACCGTGCCGCAGATCGGCGGCATGTTCGAGGGCGACATGTCGCGCAAGCGCAACCTCGTCGACTACGGGTTCCGGCTGCCGAGCGCGGTCGACAACCGGCCGCTGACGTGGGAGGAGTTCTCCGACCGCATCGGGCAGACGGTGTACCTGTCGGCCACGCCGGGCCCGTACGAGATGGGCCAGACCGGCGGCGAGTTCGTCGAGCAGGTCATCCGCCCGACCGGCCTGGTCGACCCGAAGGTCGTCGTGAAGCCCACCGAGGGCCAGATCGACGACCTGGTGCACGAGATCCGCGAGCGCGCCGAGAAGGACGAGCGGGTGCTGGTCACCACGCTCACCAAGAAGATGGCCGAGGACCTCACCGACTACCTGCTGGAGCTCGGCATCCGCGTGCGGTACCTGCACTCGGAGGTCGACACGCTGCGCCGCGTCGAGCTGCTGCGCCAGCTGCGCGCGGGCGACTTCGACGTGCTGGTCGGCATCAACCTGCTGCGCGAGGGCCTCGACCTGCCGGAGGTGTCGCTGGTGGCGATCCTCGACGCGGACAAGGAAGGCTTCCTGCGCAGTGGCACTTCGCTGATCCAGACGATCGGCCGCGCGGCGCGAAACGTCTCCGGTGAGGTCCACATGTACGCGGACAAGATCACCGACTCGATGCAGCACGCCATCGACGAGACCGACCGCCGCCGCGCCAAGCAGGTCGAATACAACGAGGAACGCGGCGTCGACCCGCAGCCGCTGCGCAAGAAGATCGCCGACATCCTCGACCGCGTCTACAGCGAAGCCGACGACTCCGACCAGGCCGTCGCCGTCGGCGGCTCGGGTCGCAACACCTCGCGCGGCAAGAAACCCGAACAGGGCGACCGCGTCCGCAGCTCCGGCATGCTCGTGGACAAGGACGTGTCGGGCATGCCGCGCGCCGAGCTGGCCGACCTCATCCAGCAGATGACCGACCAGATGATGCAGGCCGCCCGCGACCTGCAGTTCGAACTCGCCGCCCGCCTGCGCGACGAGGTGTCGGACCTGAAGAAGGAACTCCGCGGCATGGACGCGGCCGGCATCCGCTGACGCCTTCCGGCGGTCCGCTGCCCTTCGGGTGCGGCGGGCCGCGGGGAAGGCCGCCCCGGGCCGCGGGCGGAGGCGCGACTGCTTCGGTCGGGTCTCGCCGGGGTTGGACGGAGGTGAGCGGCGTGCGGGTCGACGAGGTGATCGAGCACTGCCTGGGCAAGCCGGGGGCCGTGGAGACCTATCCGTTCGGGGAGCACGTGCTCGTGGTGAAGGTCGTGGGCAGGGCGTTCGCGTTCATCGGGCTGGAGCGGCCCGGCTCGGTGGGGCTCAAGGGCGGCGCGAACCGGGAGGAGGCGGCCGAGCTGCGGGAGCGTTATCCGGAGTCGGTGGCTGTACTCGACTATCTCGGGCGGTACGGCTGGAATCGCGTGGACCTGGGTGCGAGCCCAGCCGCTGCGGTGCCCGACGAGGAGCTCAAGGAGCTGCTCGACGCGTCCTACGAGGCGGTGCGGGCGAAGCTGCCCAAGGCGCGTCGGCCGTGAGCGGTCAGGAGACAGGGCGATCCGGAGCCGGAGCGTTCTCGTCCGGCTGAAGGACGCCGAAGATGTTCCCCTCCGTGTCCTTGCAGTACGCGAGCCAGCCGACGCCCGGGACGGGGTCCTTGGCCAGCGCCATGGTGCCGCCGGCTTGGGCGACGGCGTCGATGGTGGCGTCGACGTCGGTGACCTCGATCGTGTTGATGAAGCCGGAGACCGGGGCGTCCTCGGCGGGTGCGGGGCCGCGGCGGGGGAGGAGGCCGCCGTCGATGCCTTCGCCGTCGCCGGTGGAGACGACCCAGTACGGGACCTCGCCCCACTGTTCGATGTGCCAGCCGAACACGGCGGTGTAGAAGGCGACCGCGCGCTGCGGGTCGCCGGCGTGGATTTCGAAGTGGACGGGCCGGGGCATGGTTGCCTCCTCACACCGGGCCGACAGGGCGCGCCCGAGACTACGCGCCCCCGCCGGTCCTCACCCGGCGAGCGAGCCGGCCAAGATCCACAAAGGACTCACAGGCGAGGGCGGTCCGCCAGAACCTGGTTCGCGTCGAAGTCCGGGAACCCCGCCGGCTCCGTGGCCGCAGCCAGCGATCGCGACGAAGCGGCCGGCAGACCGGCCCAGCGGCGGATCGTCGCGGTCGCCTCCGCGGCCTGCGCGGCGGGCAGCTGCGCGATCGTCGAACCGTGGTTGCCGCCCGGCACGAAGTAGCGGTACGAGTCGCGCGAGCCGTACCCGAGCTCGAACGGCTCCGCGCCCCACGGGTCGTTCGAGCCGTACACGAACAGCAGCTGCCGGCCGTGCGCCTTCACCCAGAAGTCGACGTCCGGCATCGCCAGGAAGTCGAAGCGCGGCAGCTTCACCGACGCGGGCACGAACGTCGAAGGCACGTCCGTGCCCGGGTAGCGCAGCAGGTCGCGCAGGTAGCTGTCGTACGCCTCGGGCGAGCCGAGCTGCACCGCGGCCTGGTAGTAGTACGGCACGAACGGCTCGAGCTCCTGGTCGGAGTACGTGTTGAGGCTCTCCACCTGCTCGAACCACGCCCACACGTCGGAGGCAGCCGCACCCGCGCGGGGGATCGACGCGCACGCCGACGCCGGCTGGTACTGCCAGAACGCGAAGTACGAGTCGATCACCGAGATCTCGAGCGACTCGTCGATCGACCCCACGGTGGTGAACGTGTAGCCCTTGTGCGCGGCGTCGTCCTTGGCCAGCGCACCCAGCTCGTCACGCCGTTTCAGCGCGTCGCGCTGGATCGCCCTCAACGATGCGCGGCACGCGGGGTCGCCGACGTTCGCGAGGAACCGGTTGTACTTGTCGATCGGGTCGATCACGTCGTTGGGCGCGACGTAGGGGATCGTGCCGTTGACGTCGTCCGGGAAGAAGCGGCGGAAGTACGTGGCGGTCATCCCGCCCTTGCTGCCGCCGGTCGCGAGCCACTTGCCCGGGTAGATCTTCTTGAACGCCTGCACGGCCGCGTGCTCGTCGGCCGCGGCCTGCCAGATCGTGAGGTCACGTGACCAGTTCGCCGGCTGCGGCCGCGAAGGCGTGAAGTAGCGGTACTCCATCGAAAGCTGGTTGCCGTCCACGATCCGCGTCGGCTCGGAGCGGTTCGGGGACAGGGACACGTTGTACCCGCTGGTGAACGCGACCGTCGGCGCGGAGAAGTCGCGGTGCAGCAGCGTGTACCGCTGCTCGAACTTCGGCCCGTCGGGCCGGCGGTGGTCGGCCGGCTGCGTGAACGTCAGCTCGAAGAACCGGTACCCCGCCGGTGCCGGGTCCTCCTTCACCACCGTCAGGCCCGGGATCGTGGCCAGCGCGGCCGCGATGTCCTCCTCGCCGGCCGCGCTCGCGACCGGCGTGAGCCCCACAGCAGCCAGCACGACGGTGGACAGGACGGTGAGCAGCCTGCGCACGTGGTTCCCCCTCGACGGCCCCGAGATCAACTTCCGGATCCTCACAGACCCGGCCGCGCCCGGCAAGGCGCGCCATCCGGTCGGGCGCCGACTTCCGTAGGGTCCGCGGCTAGCGCGTCAGCACACGGTCCACATAGGACTTGATGCGCGCCAGCGACTCCGCCGAACGCCACATCCGGTCCACGTGCACGTCGTCGGCGGCGCGGTTCTCCGCGATCCGTTCGTGGTAGGGCTGGCGCAGCTGCGCCTTGGTGTGGGCGAACGCCTCCGCCGGCAGCTCGCCGAGTCGGGCGGCGAGCTCACGCGCCCGGCCGAGCACCTCCTCCGGCGCCGCCACCTCGTCGACCAGGCCGCGGGCGAGCGCGTCGTCGATGGTCAGCGTGGCGCCGCTGTACATGAGCGCGGCGAGCGGGTTCGTGCCGTAGGCGCAGCGCAGGATCTCCGTCGCGGCCAGCGGGAACGGCACGCCCACGAGCAGCTCGGTCACGCCGACGCGCCCGGGGCCGGCGGCGGCCACCCGGTGGTCGCACCCGGCGGCCAGCACCATCCCGCCCGCGATCGCGTGGCCGTTGACCGCGGCGACGAGCGGGTGCGGGAAGCCGAAGACCGCCAGCAGCGCGTCGGAGAGCGCGGGCAGGAACCCGCCGACGTAGCTCGCACCACCCGCATCGAGGCTGAGCAGGTCGACGCCGGCGGAGAACATGTCGCCCGACCCGGTCAGCACCGCGGCTTTCGTGCCGTCGGCCGCCTCCTCGAGCTTGAGCACGAGCTCCCGGCAGGTGGCGGTGTCGAGGGTGTTGCCGCGGCCGTGCTCCAGCGTGAGCACGGCGACGCCGTCTTCGACTGCGAGGTGGATGGTCACGCGAGGAGACGTTACCGGCGTCCGGCCGCCCGTGCGGGACGGCCGGACGCCGGGCGGGTCAGCTCGTGATGTCCCGCGTGGCGAACCGGCGACCGGCCAGCAGCAGGAACACCGTGGTGTAGATGAGCGACGAGAGCACCCCACTGGCCATGTTCGACCAGTCGATGTCGGTGGAGATCAGGTCGATCCAGGCGAACGAGTAGTGCGTGGGCAGGTAGTTGCGCAGCCCTTCGAGCGCCGTGATCTGGTCGAGGATCTGCGACAGGATCGCCACCAGCACCGTGCCGCCCACCGCGCCGAGCGGGGCGTCGGTGGAGACGCTGAGCAGCAGCGCCAGCCCGGCCACCCACGCCAGCTGGATGATGATGTACACAGTGGACAGCACGAGCGCGATCATGCTGTCGCCGAAGGTGACCGCGTCGCCCGTGGGGCTGATCGCGTCGCCCGCGCCGTACCAGATCACGCCCACCAGCAGCGACACCAGCGGCAGCAGCACCAGCGCCGCGGCGGACAGCAGGCCCGACACGATCGCCTTCTGCCGCAGCAGCCGGTGGCGCGGCACCGGGATCGCCAGCAGGTACTTCAGGCTCGACCACGACGACTCGCTCGCGATCGTGTCGCCGAAGAACAACGCCACGATCATCGGCAGCAGGAACGTGCCGGACACGAACAGGGCGAGCACCACGAAGTTCGGCGCGCTCGCCGTCGCGAGGTCCACGAACCCGCCCGAGCGGCGGTTCGGGTTCGACTGCCCGACCTCGAACGCCACCACGAGGATGAACGGCAGGATCGCCACGAACCCCAGCACCAGCTGGGTGCGCCGCCGCTTGAACTGCCGCTTCAGCTCCACGCCGAGGCGCAGCGTCCGCTCGGCGCGGTAGCCGGCGACGGCGCCGTCCGGGCCGACTTCGGCCTGCTCGGCCTTCGCCAGCTCGCTCAGCTCCCGCAGGGCGGCGGGGTCGGTGTGGACCCCGCCCGAACCGTTGGTGTTGCTCATGAGTTGTCTCCGACCAGCTGCAGGAACGCGTCTTCCAGCCGGCGCCGGGGCCCGGCCTGCTCCACCGCGACACCCGCGCGCACGAGTGCCGCCACCACGTCGGCGCGCGGCATCCCGTCGAGGTTCGCGTGCACGAGGTCACCCTCGACGTCGATGTCCGTGACGCCGCTGAGGCCCTTGAGCGCCGCCGAGGCCGCCGCCGGGTCGCCGACGCGGAACGTCGCCTCGCCGCTCGCGGCCGCCAGCTCGCCGACCTCGCCCGAGGCCACGAGCGTCCCGCGGTGCATCACGACCACGTGCGAACAGGTCTGCTCGACCTCGGCCAGCAGGTGGCTCGAGACGACGACCGTGCGCCCGGTGGCGGCGTAGCGCTGCAGGACCTCGCGCATCTGGTGGATCTGGGGCGGGTCGAGCCCGTTGGTGGGTTCGTCGAGCACCATGAGCTCCGGCAGCCCGAGCATCGCCTGCGCGATCGCGAGGCGCTGGCGCATGCCCTGGCTGTAGTTCTTCACGCGGCGGTTCACCGCGTCGCCCAGGCCCGCGATCTCGAGCGCTTCCGAGAAGTGGGCCTTCTCGGTGGGCCGCCCGGTCGCCGCCCAGTACAGCTCGAGGTTCGCCTTGCCCGACAGGTGCGGCAGGAAGCCGGAACCCTCCACGAAGGACCCGATGCGCGACAGCACGGGCGCGCCGGGCGAGATCTTGTGGCCGAACACGCGGATCTCGCCCGCGGTCGGCGTGATCAGGCCCATCAGCATGCGCAGCGTCGTCGTCTTTCCCGCGCCGTTCGGGCCGAGCAGGCCGAGCACCTGGCCCGGCTCCACGCGGAAGGACAGGTCCTTCACGGCCACGAACCCGCCCGCGTACTGCTTGCGCAGCCCCTTGATCACGAGCGGCGTGTCCGCCAGGTCCGGGTCGACGTCGTGCGCGCGCCGGCGGCGGATCGCGGCGAACACGAGCGCGATGATGCCGACGAGCAGCGTCACGCCGATGCCGATCAGCTGGCCCTTCGGCGCCGGCGTGCCCACCGACGTGCCGGGCACGACCGGCACGGCGAGCGCCGAGCCCGAAGCCAACGCGATGCGGAACACGCCCGGCGCGGTCGGCGTCGAGAACGACTGGTCGGTGGTGCCGACCACGAGCCGCAGCGAGTGCCCGGCCTCGATCGGGCGCACGATGCCCGGCAGCGTCACCGTCACGTCCACCGGGGTGCCGTTCGCCGGCAGGTTCGCCACGCGGAACGGTGCCACGGCGTTGGCCGGCAGCACGCGGGTGCCGTCGGGACCCACGTCGTAGAGCTTCGCGAACAGCACCGCCTCCGGCAGCGGGTGCGCTGGATCGGTGGCGACCTGCAGCCGCACGGTGCTGGAACCCGCGATCAGGACCTGACTGTCGAACGGCGCGCTGCGGAACTGCGCGGCCTGGCCCGGCGGGTCGGTGCTGAACAACGGCGCCAGGCGTGACGAACCCGCCGCCAGCCCGTTGAGACCGGGGATGCCGCTCACGGCCGCGGGGTTGGCGCCCGCGGGCCGCACGGCCGGCTGCGGCGGACCGGCGAGCGCGATCTGGCGGCGTTCGGTGCCCGCGCCCGCGAGGCCCGGGTACGCGTCGGTGCTGACCGTGCGCACGGACGGCGCGCCGTTGGCCCGCAAGGTGCCCTGCACGTCGTAGCTGAAGCCGGTGCCCGGGTCGCCGTCGCCGGTCAGCGCCGACCACAGGAAGTCACCGATCTTCGCCCGCAGCTGCGGGCCGGGGACGCCGCCGTCGTGGCCGCCGGTGTACCAGATGGTGCGGACCTTGCCGCCGGCCGCGGAGATCTGGCGCGCGGTGGCGTCGGACTGGTCCAGGCCGAACAGCGTGTCGCTCTCACCCTGCACCAGCAGCGTCGGCACCGTGATCTTGTCCGTGACCGACGCGGGTGAGACGCGGTGCAGCAGCGCGACGGTCTGCGCGCTCACCTTCCCGGTGGTCGCCAGCTCCGTGTACGCCTGGCAGACCTGCGCGGTGAAGCGGCCGCACGGGTCGGCGGCCGGCGCCTGGCCCGGCTGGGCCTGGCCGGGGACCGGGGCGAGGGCGGCCTGCGCGTCGCCGCCGCCGCCGGTGCCTCCGGTGCCGCCGACCGAGCCGCCGTTGTCGTCGGTCTCCTGCCCGGCCTCGGGTGCCTCGGCCGAAGAGGATGCTCCCGCGCTCGGCGCGCCCGAGCCGGAGGAGAAGAAGATGCCCGCCCAGCTCTTCTTGAACACGCCGTCGGGCGCGAACTCGCCCGCCGCCGGGGTCTTCGCTGCGGGCGGCGTGGTGGCGCCGGCGTTGGGGATCAGGCCCTGGGCCAGGTCGTTGTAGGTGATCACCGGGGCGACGGCGGCCACGCGTTTGTCGGTGCCGGCGAGCAGCAGCGACAGCGCGCCGCCGTAGGACGCGCCGGTGATGGCGATCTCTGGCGCACCGCCCGCGCGGGTGGCGACTTCGTGGCTCGCGACGAGGTGGTCGATGAGCCGGCTCGCGTCGGCGACCTCCGCGTCGGGGTCGTTGAGGCCGATCTTGCCGGTGCTGCGGCCGAAACCGCGCGCCGACCAGGTCAGCACGACGAACCCGCGCTGGGCGAGCTCGCGGGCCTGGGGGTCCACGCTGGACTTGTCGCCGCCGAAACCGTGGGCCAGCAGCACGGCGGGGGCGGGCGTTTTCTCGGGGTAGTAGGTGGTGGTGTCGATGCGGACCTGCTCGGCCGAGCCGGGCGCGGCCGGCATCGCCAGGAAGGCGTCCTGGGTCCGGACGGGAGCGGGCTGCGAGCCGCTCGTGGTCCAGACGGCCACGACGGCGGCGACGACCACCACGACCGCGGCCAGCGCGGCCAGCCGGGCACCGCGCGTGCGCGGCAACGGGATTCGGGGCACGTGCTGACGTTATTTGAGCTTCGCTGAGAGCCGCGCGCGGGGCTCACACGGATCAGACATCTTCTTGCCAATCCGACCAATGCAGGCCGCCCCCACGCAGCACGTAACCGTTGCCACGAAGCCATTCGGCCGTGACGGTGGTCGGATTGGCAACGATCGGCACAGTTCACGCGAGCACGGGCGTTTTTCGGCCTCGGTGACGGAGGTAACACCACCGGTTCGGTGACGAGGGCAACCTCCGCTGGCGTTCGCGCGCCGTAACCGGCAAACTGGACGCGCTGTGAGGGGAGTATTCCTTCGCGGCGGTGTCGTCAGCACGGTGGCGTGGCCCCCGGCACCGTCGGCCGGTAGAAAGGAACCGGCGGAAGAGACCTCCGGTTAGTTGCTGCTACGCGCTACCCGGAGGTAATTGCTGTGATGACTGTCCCCCTGTGGTTGTGGATCGCCACGGTCGGCGGCCTGCTGGCCCTGATCGCACTCGATCTGGTGATCGTCGACCACAAGCCCCACGCGATCAAACCGGCCGAGGCCGCGCGGTGGGTGATCTTCTACATCGCCTGCGCCGTCGTGTTCGGGATCGGCGTGTGGGTCTTCGCCGGGCACGACCCGGGCGTCGAGTTCTTCACCGGGTACATCACCGAGTACTCGCTGAGCGTCGACAACCTGTTCATCTTCATGATCATCATGGCGTCGTTCAAGGTGCCGGCGATCCACCAGCACCGCGTGCTGCTCGTGGGCATCCTGCTCGCGCTCGCGATGCGCAGTGTGTTCATCGCGGTGGGCGCGGCGCTGATCGCGCAGTTCGTGTGGGTGTTCTTCCTCTTTGGCGCGGTGCTGATCTGGACCGCGATCAGCATGCTGCGCAAGAAGGACGAGGAAGAGGAGTACCACGAGAACGCGGTGACCCGGTGGGTCCGCAAGGTCGCCCCGGTGACCGACGACTTCCACGACCACAAGTACACGGTCAAGGTCAACGGCAAGCGGATGATCACGCCGATGCTCGTGGTGATCGTCGCCATCGGCTCGGCCGACCTGCTGTTCGCGGTGGACTCGATCCCGGCCATCTTCGGGATCACCCAGGAGGCCTTCCTGGTGTTCACCGCCAACGCGTTCGCGCTGATGGGCCTGCGCCAGCTGTACTTCCTGCTCGGCGGTCTCGTCGAGAAGCTGGTGTACCTGTCCTACGGCCTCGCGGTGATCCTCGCGTTCATCGGCGCGAAGCTCGTGGTGCACGCGCTGCACGAGTACCACGTGGCGCCCGACTGGCTGGACATCAACAACTGGGTGTCCCTCGGCGTGATCGTGGTCGTGCTGGCGATCACCACGGTGGCGAGCCTGGCCAAGGCGAAAAAGGACGAACGGGCGCGCGTCCCGGCGGAATAAGTCTTTCGCTTTGCTAATGATCCGGTACGGTCGTCGGCATGCGACCAGCCGACATCGAAGCCCTCGTCGTCCCCGGCCGCCCCGCACTCCGGGGTGACCTGCTCCTGACCGCGGTCAAGCACCCCGACCTCGAGTCCAATGCCAACCACAGCGCGTTGCGCCGGGTGGGACTCGGGGGAGGGGACACCGCTTGGACGCAAGGTCCGCACGACGCGGCCCCGGCGATCTCGCCCGACGGGCGCTGGGTCGCGTTCCTGCGGGCGGGCGAGGGAGAAGGCGCCGACGGCAGTGCGCAGGTGCACGTGATGCCGGCCGCGGGCGGCGAAGCGAAGCGGCTGACGTCGCTGCACCTGGGCGCCGACGCGCCGGTGTGGGCGCCGGACTCGCGGCGGCTCGCGTTCACCGCGCGCGTGCCGGAGGCGGGCCGCTACGGCACCGAGGACGCAGACGGTGAGAAGCCGGAGCCGCCCGCCGAGGCGCCGCGCCGGATCACCCGCTTCGACTACCGCATCGACGACGTCGGGTTCCTGCGTGACCGGATGAAACGGCTGTTCGTGCTCGACGCGGTCAGCGCGTTGGACGCCGCCGCGCTGCCCGAGTTCGAGCCGATCTCGCCGGTCGCCTACGACGTCGACGATCCCGCGTGGACGCCCGACGGCGAGCGCGTGGTCGTCACCGTGGCGCAGGACTGGGACCGCGTGGAGACCGACTACCGCGACCTGGTCGCGTTCCCGGCCGGTGGCGGGGAGCCCGAGCTGCTCGTGGCGTGCCACGGCTACGCGGAGCAGCCCGTGTTCGGTCCCGACGGCACCCTGTTCTTCTACGGTTCGTCCTACGAGGACGGTCACCGCGAGGCCTGCAACACCGGCCTCTACGCCGCCACGATCGGCACCGGCGGTCCGGCGAAGGCGCGGCGGATGACCGACATCGAGACCGTCGACGTGGAGAGCGGCTCCGGCCCCGCGATTCCCGTGAACGGCGAGGTGCTCGTGGCCGTGCGCAACCGCGGCGCGGTGGAGCTGCGCGCGGTCCCGGCTTCGGCCGACGCCGCCGTGCTGGCCGACTTGCGCGTGCTGCACGACGGCCACGTGGTGGTGCGCGGCTTCGCGGCCGACGGCGACACGATCGTCGCGGTGGTCGCCACGCCGGAGACCTCGGGTGACGTCGTCGTGCTCGACGCCGGCGGCCCGCGGGTGCTCACCGACTACTCGAAGCCGTTGCGGGACAAGGGGCTGCGGCCTGTCGAGGAGCTCACCACGACCTCGCCCGACGGCTACCCCGTGCACGGCTGGCTCGTGCTGCCCGAGGGCGAAGGCCCGCACCCGGTGCTGCGGGTCGTGCACGGCGGGCCGTTCGCGCAGCAGGACTGGGCCGTGTTCGACGAGGCCCAGGTCTACGCCGCGGCCGGCTACGCCGTGGTGCTCGGCAACCCGCGCGGTTCGGCGGGCTACGGGCAGGGCCACGGCCGCGCGATCACGTTCGGCTTCGGCACCGTCGACGTCGACGACGTGCTCGCGCTGCTGGACAAGGCGCTCGAACGCCCCGACCTCGACTCCTCGCGCGTCGGCATCATGGGTGGCTCGTACGGCGGGTTCATGACCAGCTGGGTCGCCTCCCACCACCCGGAGCGGTTCAAGGCGGCGTGGAGCGAGCGCGCGGTGAACGCGTGGGACTCGATGGTCGGCAGCTCCGACATCGGCTACTTCTTCGTCGACTCCTACATCGGCACCGACCCGGAGGTGCTGCGCGACCGCAGCCCGCTGACCTACGCGGCCGACATCACCATCCCGTTCGCGGTCGTCCACTCCGAACAGGACTGGCGCTGTCCGCTGGAGCAGGCGCAGCGCATGTTCGTGGCGCTGCGCCGCGCGGGTGCCGACGCGGAGTTCCTGCTGTTCCCGGGCGAAGGCCACGAGCTGTCGCGCGCGGGGCGCCCGCGTCACCGCGTGCAGCGCTTCGACGCGGTGCTGGAGTGGTGGTCGCGCCACCTGGGCTGAGCGCTCAGTTGAGGAGCGTGTAGTTCAGCTCTTCGCAGACCCGGCCGAGCGGGACGTCGAGCCCCGGGTGGTCCAGCGGCAGCAGGACATCCGGGGCGATCGGCAGCGCGGCGCCCGCCGGCGGGTCCCACAGGCACACGGACGGGTCGCCGGAGTCCATCGACGAGCGGTACCAGAGCCCGTCGAGGTCGGGCAGCGCGCTGCGGATCGCGCGCGCCCAGGCCTGGGTGATCTTCTTCGGCCCGCTGGAAATTTCCTGCGACGCGCCCACGCGCGTGGGCCACAGGCCGGTGAGGTCGAGCAACCTCAACGGCCGGACGGGGCGCACGACCACGAGCCGCGGCCCGCGTGTCTTGCGGTCGACCGTCGAGCTCGTCTGGAACACCTCGGCGACGCTCGTGCGCACGGTGAGGCCGAAGTACAGCACGCCGTTGCCCGGGTCGGTCACGGGCTGGCCGCCGCGGCCGGGCGGCTGCTGGTCGAACCGGCCGTGCGGGAGCGGGCCGGTGTAGCGGAACGAGTTCCACTGCTGCGGGTGGTTGCCGTGCGCGGTGAAGATGCGGACCAGCCTGGTCTCGGGCTGTACCGCCACCACGTCGTGGGCGCGGTCCAGCTCCTTGACCAGCACGGATCGCGCGGGCGGCAGGGGGAGCCGGGCCATGCGTCGGGGGTCGTCCGTCCTGTGTCGGTGATCTTGGGCGTCGGGACAGCCTAGAACGGCGAGCCGAGCGTGGCGACGAGGCGCGCGACCTGCTCGGGATCACCGCCCGAGAGGAGCCACTGGCGCGGCGTGGCCGGCCGGTCGCTGATCACCAGATCGTCCTGCGGGGTGTTCATGAAGGCGGCGACGACGAGCGCGGGCTGGTCCTCGGGGATCGCGCGCAGCACCGCCTCGAGGCCGGGCAGCACGCCGGAACCGTTGAACTGCCACGACGGCAGCCGCCAGCCCTGGTCCTTCCAGCCCGTGAGCCGGCCTTCCTTGAGGCGGTGGCGGATGCGGCTGTCGTCGATCTTCAGCGCCTTCGCGGCCTGGGTGACGGTGAGCGCCGAGTCGGCGAGCACGGCGTGGGCGGCCACGGTGCGCGCGCGGAAGTCGGGTTCGTCGTCGCCGTGCGGCGTGAGGTCGAGCCCCACGTCCGCCAGCGCGGCCTGCTGGTCGGGCGAGAAGTAGTGCGACGGATCGGGGTTCGGCGGTGACAGCCTGCGCGCCGCGTCCTCGACGAGCGTGAGGAACTCCGTGGCGTCGGCCTTGAGCCCCGCCTTGGCGAGGACGTTCTCGAGCGCGACTGACATGCGCTCAGACTAGCCCGCGTGTGCGGGTTCGTGCGGTTGGTCACCGGATCTGTGGGTGAATTCACCAGAGATCGACACTCAGTGCACAGAACCCAACACGCGGCGTAGGCGATTTCGCGTCAGTCTGCCCGGCCGGTGGTGGTGCTGTCCAGGCTTTCGTGCCCTTGACACTCCGCCGTGGCCCCTTTACGTTCGGTTGGTAATCGATTTCCCGCCTCGTGCTGTTGCGGGCTCCGGCGGTCTCGGCCGCCGGTGCTGGGGGGACAGGGGGTGGGACGTGCCTGGTGCACCGGTACTGGCCGGTCCACCAGGCACGTCGTCTTTTTTCAGGGTTTCGGCCGCTCACGGGTTCACGGCCCGGGACCGCCAGAAACCCAGGTTGTGGCGGGCGGTCCGCGTGATGCGGTGGTCGGGTCCGCACGTCCGGCTCGCCTCCTCGAGCACCTGCCCGAGCTGGGCGGCCGCGTCGGCCGGGTAGCCGGCGATCCCGAGCCAGCACGCCAGGATGCGGCGGACGGACAGCTCGCCCTCCGCTTCACGGGACGCCGCTGCTTCGGGTGACTCCAGGATCTCCCGCCAGAACCGGGCCATCGCCAGGGCGTCGCCGGCGGAGGAGGCCGAGCTGACGGCCGCCTTCCGCTGCGACAGGTGCCAACCGGGACCCCAGATCCGTTCGAACTCGTCGAAGACTTCCCAGCAGGCGCTGTGCCGGCGTTCGTCGTGCAGGCGGCGGAGGCCTTCGAGGTCGCGGTCGTCCGGCGTGAACACCCTGACCGCGTCCCGGAGCACGCCCTCGAGCTGCGCCAGCGCGCCGACTTCGTCACCGGCTTCGGCCCACGTCGCGGCGAGGTTGCGCCGGACGGCCAAGGTCTCTCGGTGATCGGGGCCGAACGCCCTCGTGAAATCCGCGAGCACGGAGCCCAGTTCGTCCGCGCCGTCGAGCGGATCGTTGCCCGGAAGCCGGAGCACCGCGAGGTTGTGGCGCGTCACCAGTGTTTTTTCGCTGTCCCGGCCGAGCACCCGCCGCTGGTCCGCGATCAGTTCTTCCAGCGCACCGAGGACGCCGGTCTCCTCTTTCGCCGCGCGCGTCTCGAGGACCAGCTGCCGGGTGTACAGCGTGTACGGATGATCGTGCTTGAGCGCTCGCCGCTGGTCTTTCTCCAGCTTCTTGAGCTCGCGCAGCGCGCCATCGAGGTCGCCCGACCAGAAGCGCAGACAGCCGAGGAAGTAGCGGGTGAGGAGGGTGTCGGCGTCGGTGCGTCCCAGGATCCTGCGCTGGTCGTCGAGGACCTTCGCGAGTTCCTCCTCGCCGCCGCGATCACCCGGCGTGGTGGAGGCTTGGGCGAACGCGACTTTGCCGCGGGTGGACAGCGTCGCCCGGTTGAGGGGACCGAGCGTCCGGGTCTGCTCCGCCAGCAGCTCCCGCAACGGGTCGGCGTCGTCGTGCACCAGCAGGCCGCGCACGACGAGCAGGTGACCGCGGATCTCGTGGGTGTCCGGATGGTCCTGGCCGAGGCGGCGCACCGCCTTGCGATGGAGGTACTGGAAGTAGAGGGCCGCGGGCTGCGTCAGCCCGGCGTCCTTGAGGGCCGTGCCCGCCCGGATCAGGACCGGGTGGCATCGGCCCCGCCACAGCTCTTCCTCCGCCCACGAACGCAGTGCGCGGGCGGCGGAGAAGAACACCTGGTGCGGCCCGGCTTCGCCACGAGGCTCCGGCCACGCGTCCAGCAGGGCGTCGCCGGCCGCGCGTTCGCCCAAGGCGGGTGGGTCGGGCGCGCTCGCCGCTGCCAGCCAGGCCGCCGTCACGTCGTTGACGCCGGGTGGCGGTGACCACTGGTCCACCAGTGCTTCGCGGGCCTGTTCCCGGGCGAAGTACAGGTGCTCCAGGAGGATCCGGCGCACCCAGCCGTCGAGGCGGACCGAGCGCCGATCGTCGACGGTGACCAGCCCCAGGCGGGCCGCCTGGTTCACCGCGTGCCGGACGTCGTCGGTCGTCATGTCGCGGCCGGTGCTCGTGGCCAGGAACCGGGAAAGCGCCGGCGATTCGAAGAACGCCATCGGGACGGGACCGCCGGCCACCCGCGCGGCGAGGTCCAGCACCGGCCTGACGAGCCCGTCGGCCAGGTCGAGCATCAGCGCGCAGGTGGCGACCACGTCAAGGTGCACGGTCTCCGAAAAGCCGTTCTGCAACGGCATGTTCGTGTGCGCGAGCGCGCTGTGCACGGGGCGGAGCCGATCGCGGCGCGCCGACCACGCGTGCAGGAACTCGGCGTAGGTCGCATCGCGCAGCGCGACCCACGAGGCGGCGTGCGCGAGGGTTGGGGGAAACCCCAGCAGCGCGTTCGCGAGCTCGTCCGCGCCCGCGGCGCGGCCCGGGCTGCCGGCCTGTCTCGACCGCAGGTAGGCCACCGCTTCGGTCTCGTCGAACGGGTCCACCCGGATGCGCCGGACGCCGGGCGGGAAGACGGCGTCTTCTTCCCGCGTGGTGACGACGGTCTGCCCGGTCTTGTGCCGCGGTGGCCACAGCTCGCGCAGGTCCTCGACCTCCATCAGGCCATCGAGGACGACCAGCCAGCTTCGGCTCGTCTCGGCCAGCCACGTCAGGAACCGCCGGATCGCCTGTTCGCCAACGGCTTCCTCGCCGAACACGGCCGCGGCGGCCGCGAGGTAGCCGAGCTGCACCGCCTCGCGCGATTCGGCGGTGAGCCACACGAGCAGGTCGAGGTCGCCCCGTTCGAGCAGCTGCCCGGCGTGGCCCACGGCCAGCTGGGTTTTGCCCGCACCGCTCATCCCGGCGAGCACCACGGTCCCGCCGGCGCCGAGTTCGCCGGCGATCCCGCGGTATCGGAAACCCGCGGCGTGCGGGGGCACGAAGCCGACGAGTTTCGGCCACTCGTCCCGCGACTGCTCAGGAGCGGCGAACTGCTGGTTGACCGTGACGCTGATGTCGCGACCGGCCCGGACCTCGCGGAGCCCGAAGGAGGGCGTCGCCGGACCGGTCGCTCTCAAGGGCGGGCCGGGTTGTCACCTTCTTCGACCCGGATGCCCTCGATCACGATGCTGCCCTGGGCCTCGACGCGGCTGAGCTCGACGCCGGTGGCGTTGCCGCGAACGGAGACATTGCTGATCCTGATCAGCTGGGCCGCCACGTCGTCGAGGTCGACACCGACCGCGCGCGCGGCCGCGGCGTCGTGCTCCTGCACCGCGGTGACCACCCGCTGCGCCGCTTCGAGCACCTCCGCGTCCTCGGCGGCGCCGGCGTCGGCGAGATCCTCCTCGAGCGACTGCTGCTTCGCCGCGGATTCGGGCCGGCGCTCCACCGGAGTGACGTCGACCTTGTGGCGACCCGTGATCAACTGCTTCAGCGCACCGTAGGCGTCGCGCACGGCCGATTGCGCCTGCTCCTTCAGCCCGGCCGTCGCACCGGCGACCACTGCCGCGACGATCAGTGACACGGGTTCCATGTTCGGACGACCCCTCCCCGTTCGGCCAACGCGAAAAATCTATACCGAAGCGGCCGCGGCCGGGTGACCTCCGCGGAAGTCACCCCCGCCGGCGCGAGCTCTGCCGTTCGATGAGCCGCGCTTCCAGCGTCGTCGTGGTGGGGCGGCGGGTGCCGTCGGTGATGCGGGCGAGCAGAAGCTGCGCGGCGACGCGGCCGACCTCGTAGGCGGGCTGGGCGACGACCGTCAGCGGCGGGTCGATCAGGGTTGTCCAGGGGGCGTCGTCGAAGGAGACGATGCCGACGTCGCGACCGGGGCGCACGCCGCGGCTCGCGAGGGTCTCCAGGACGCCGATCGTCATGGTGCTGTTGGCCACCAGCAGCGCGTCCGGGGGATCCGGCAGTTCGAGCAGTTCGGTGGCGGCCACGCGCGCGCCCTCGGCGCGGTACTCGGCGCGGCGGAAGAGCGCGTTCTCCTCACCGACGGCGTCGAGGTAGCCGGAGAGGCGGTCGTCGGCCGTGCGGACGCCGGCGGGACCGGTCAGGCACGCGATGCGGCGGTAGCCGCCGGCCACGAGGTGGCGGGTCGCGTCGCGGGCGGCGCGGCGGGTGTCCACGAGGACCTGGTCGCCGTCCGGGCCGGTGAGCGGCCGGTCGACCGCGACCACCGGCGTGCCCTGGCGGCGCAGGCGGTCGACGTTGGTGGAGCGGCCCGTGGGGGAGAGCACCACGCCGGCGACGCGTTCCTGGAGCGCGACGTCGATGTAGCGGCGCTCCTTGTCCTCGTTCTCGTCGGAGTTGCACAGCACCACGGAGTAGCCCGAGATCTGCGCGAGATCCTCGACGCCGCGGGCGATCGCCGTGAAGAACGGGTTCTCGACGTCGGAGATGATCAGCGCCAGCACGGCCGTCTCCTGGCGGCGCAGGTTCCGGGCCAGGCCGTTGGGGTGGTAGCCCAGCTCCTCGGCCGCCACGAGCACCCGCGCCGCGAGCTCCGGGTCCACTGTGGACTTGCCGTTGAGGGCCCGGGACACCGTGGCGGTGGAGACGCCGGCGCGCGCGGCGACGTCGCTGATCGTGGCCACCGTGACCTCCTCCGGCTGTCCTTGACACCCTCGTCCCCCGAAGAATAGCGTCCCGGGTAATCGTTTACCGTCCGCATACGGGGAGTCGCGGTGGATCCGGGCCTGCTGCTCGGCATCGACATCGGCACGTCCAGCTCCAAAGGCGTCCTCGTCGGTGCCGACGGGACGATACTGGCGCGCGCCGGCCGCGCGCACACCACCTCCCGCCCGCGGCCCGGCTGGTTCGAGCACGACGCGGAAACGGTGTGGTGGGCCGACTTCACCGCGCTCGTGCGCGAGCTCACCGCGGCGGCCGGCGACCGGCCGCTCGCCGGGCTGGCCGTGAGCGGCATCGGGCCGGTACTGCTGCCCGCCGATGCCGACGGCCGGCCCCTGCGCCCGGCGATCCTCTACGGTGTGGACACGCGCGCGGGCGCGGAGATCGCCGAGCTCACGGCGGAGCTGGGCGAGGAGTCCATTGTGGAGCGTGGCGGCAGCGCGCTGTCCAGTCAGGCCGTGGGACCCAAGTGGCGCTGGCTGTTCCGGCACGAGCCCGAGGTGGCCGAGCGCGCGAAGCTGTTCCTCATGGCGAGCTCGTACCTCGTGCTGCGGCTGACCGGGGAGTACGTGCTCGACCACCACTCGGCGAGCCAGTGCGACCCGATGTACGACCTGCGCGCCGGCGCGTGGGCCGAGGACTGGGCCCGGCTGGTCGCGCCCGGCGTGGAGCTGCCGCGGCTGGCGTGGCCGACGGAAGTGGCCGGCACGGTTTCCGCCCCGGCGGCAGCGGCGACCGGGCTGCCCGCGGGCCTGCCCGTCACCTGCGGCACGGTCGACGCGTGGGCCGAGGCGGCGAGCGCCGGGGTGCGGGCGCCCGGCGACACGATGCTCATGTACGGCACCACGATGTTCCTCGTGCAGACCGCCGCCCAGCCGCGGCCGGTGACGGGCCTGTGGGCCACGCGCGGCGCGTTCGCGGGCACCTACTCGCTCGCCGCCGGGATGGCGACGTCCGGTGCGATCACCGACTGGCTGCGCGACCTCGTCGGCGGCGAGTTCGCCGACCTGGTCGCCGAGGCGGGCGAGGTGCCCGCCGGCAGCCGCGGGCTGCTGATGCTGCCGTACTTCGCCGGCGAACGCACGCCGGTGCCGGACCCGGCCGCGCGCGGGGTGCTTGCCGGGCTCACGCTGTCGCACACCAGGGCCGACCTCTACCGCGCCGCGCTGGAAGGCACCGCGTACGGCGTCCGGCACAACCTGGAGGCGATGGGCTCCGGAGAGGGCCGCCGTCTCGTCGCGGTCGGCGGCGGCACGCAGGGTCGCGTGTGGACGCAGATCGTGAGCGACGTGACGCGTGCGGAGCAGCACGTGCCCACCGAGACGATCGGCGCCGCCTTCGGGGACGCGCTGCTGGCCGCGTTCGCCGTGGGGCTGGAGCCCGACATCGACGCGTGGAACCCGGTCGCCACCGTCGTGCGGCCCGATCCGGCGCGCGCCGACGTCTACGACGAGTTCTACGCCCGCTACCGCGCCCTGTACCCGGCGACAGCCGACATCGCGCATTTCCTTGCCGCACAACAGGAACGCGCGGCCCAGGCTCAGACTCAGGAGAAGTAGGCCCTCGGCGTGAGCCCGGTCAGCGCCCGGCACTCCCGTGACAGATGGGCCTGGTCGGCGTACCCGGCACTGGCGGCGAGGTCGGCCAGCCCCGGCGCGCGCGGAGCGAGGGCGATGGCGCGTTGCAAGCGCAGCACGCGCAAGTAGGTCGCCGGTCCGTAGCCCACCGCCACGGTGAAGCGGCGCCGCAGCTGCCGTTCGCCCACGGCCGTCGCCGGGGCGCCCACACGGGCCGGCGCAGTGTGCAGGTGTGACAGCAGCTCGGCCACGGCCGGGTCGGGGTCGGCTTCCCGGCCGGCGACGACGTCGGTGAGGCTGCGCGCGCCGCTGAGCACCGCGTCGGTCAGCAGCTCGCCGCGGCGGCCCCACACCTCGGCCAGCGGGAGCCGCCGGTCGCGCAGCTCGTCGGCCGCGACGCCGAGCACCGCCGGCGCCGCGCCGGGGTGGAACCGCAGGCCGTTCAGCGTGGCGCCGGGTGAGGTGACCGACGACCACGCAGCGGTGTCCGGGCCCGCGACGAAGACCTCGCCGTCGCCGGCGACGAGATCCACGCAGCCGTCGGGCACGATCCGCTTCGGGCCCGCCTGGACCGACCGCCACAGGCAGCGGACCACGGCGCGCACCGGCTCGGGCGCGAGCGTCTCCGAGTACACGCCCCGATTCTCCCCTCCGGGTACGACAGAATGCGACCCATGACCCCGATCGACGCGCTGGCCTGGGTTCACGTCCGCGACCGGCGGCTGCTGTCGGTGCGCACGCGGGGCAAGGAGAAGTTCTACCTGCCCGGCGGCAAACGCGAGCCGGGCGAGGGCGACGTCGCGGGGCTGTGCCGCGAGATCCGCGAAGAGCTGGGCGTGGAGCTCGACCCGCTGACCTTCCGCTTCTTCGCGCTGCTCGACGAGCAGGCCGACGGGTTCGCCGACGGCCGCCGCGTGCGCATGACCTGCTACACGGCCGAACACACGGGCGAGCCGGCGCCGTCGGCCGAGATCGCCGAGGCGGCGTGGCTGGGCGCCGCCGACGCCGCGGTGTGCCCGCCCGCCGGGCAGCGCGTGCTGCGGATGCTGGCCGAACAGGGGGGCGTGGACTGACTCTCCGTGACCGGCTATCACGACGGTGTTATGGGCATCGTCCGTGGTGACCACATCGGTGACTGGTCCACCGGGGCACCCGTAAGGGTGAAGTTTCACCAACTTTGCGCGGTTGGCTAACGCCGAGTGACGTTCGGACGAGAACCAGGCATCGTACTCGTCAGAAGTGCGCTCGAACGAGAGAAGACCTCTCCATGAGTGTTCCTGCCGCGACCCCTCCGGCATCGCCGCCGGGTGCGGGTGGTCCGGGCCGGCTCAAGCCGCTCGGCAGCGTGGTCGTCGTGGTCGGCGTCATCGCCGTCGCGATCGCCGTGGCCTCGTACGTCACGCCCAAAGCGGCGCCGAGGGCCGGCGAACCCGGCCAGGCGTCCCCGACCGAGGTCGCGCAGGCCGAGCCCGTGGCCGTCCAGGACGTCACCCGCACCATCGTCTACGCGCTCGAAGGCGAAGGCGGCGCCCGCAATCTCACCTACGTGGCCGCCGACGCGGGCCTCGAGCAGCAGACCGAGGTCACCACGCCGTGGTCGGTCACCGTCACGCGCACCGCGCCCGCCGGCGAAGCCGAGTTCGCGAGCCTCGCCGCGCAGAGCGCCGGGCCGGGCGCGCTGACCTGCCGGATCACCGTGGACGGCGCCGTCGTCGCCGAGAAGTCCGTGTCGGGGGAGGGCGCGCAGCTCAGCTGCACCGCATGAGGTCCGGGTGAGCCTGCCTGGGGCAGGATCACGGGCGTGAACGGTGCGATCGGGTTCGGGCCCGCCCTGGTGATCGTCCTCGCGGTGCTCACGCTGGCCGGAGGCGCGGTGGTGCGCTTCGGCGGGCTGGGGCAGGGCCGGGCGGTGCTGGTGGCGGCGGTCCGCGCGATCGCGCAGCTCGCGCTCGTCTCCCTGGTGATCACGTTGATCCTGCGGTCGGGCTGGCTCACCGGCCTGTTCGTGCTGTTGATGTTCGCGATCGCCGTCGTCACGTCGGCCTCTCGCATCGGGGTGCCGCGCCGGATCGGCTGGGTCGCGCTGGCGCTGGCTTCGGGTGTCGCGCCCGTGCTGGCCCTGGTGCTCGCATCGGGAGTTGTGCCGCCGGAACCGATCACGGTCGTGCCGATCGCCGGCATCGTGATCGGCGGGACGATGACCGCCACGTCGCAGTCGGCGCGCCGCGCGCTCGACGAGCTCGCCCTGCGCCACGGCGAGTACGAAGCCGCGCTGGCGCTGGGTTTCCTGCCCCGGCTGGCCGCGCTGGAGATCTGCCGTCCGTCGGCCGGGCAGGCCCTGATCCCGGCGCTCGACCAGACGCGCACGGTCGGGCTGGTCACGCTGCCGGGCGCGTATGTCGGTCTGCTGCTCGGCGGCGCGGGCCCGATTCAGGCCGGCATCGCGCAGGCGCTCGTGCTGATCGGGCTGCTGGCCGCGGAATCCGTTGCCGTCCTGACGACCGTGCAGCTCGTCGCGGCGGGGTTCATCCGCCGCGACGAGCCGGTGCGCCGCCGGTGGACCTTCGCGTGGGTGCCCCGGCGTCAGCCGAGCGGCGCCGCCAGGTGAGCGGTGTCGTTGAAGCGCCGCACGAGCCACCGGTCGCCGTGCACCACGAGGTGGGAGATGGACCCGTTGTCCGCGCCCAGGAACGCGAAGCGGTCGACCGCGCGGCTCGCCTGCGCGAACACCTCGCCGATCACGCCGCCGTGGGTGAACACCGCGACGCGGCGGTCGGGGTTCGCCTCGGCGATCCGCGTGAGTGCCCGGCGGATGCGCAGGCCGAACGCCTCGTCGGACTCCGCGCCCGGGATCACTTCCCAGCGCTGCTCGGTCCAGAGCCGGTCGACGATCGGGTGCCCCTCGGTCGTGTACTGGCGGAAGAGCCCGTTCTCCCAGTCGCCGAGGTGGATTTCGCGCAGTTCGGGCACGACCTCGGGCGTGAGGCCGAGCTTCTCGGCGAGCGGCGCGGCGGTCTGCACGGTGCGCCGCAGCGTCGTGACGTAGAGCGCGTCGATGCGCTCGCCGACGAGCCGTTCGCCGATGCGGAGGGCGTGGTCGCGGCCTTCGGGTGCGAGGTCGGGGTCGGCCTGGCCGTCGACGAGGTCGAACGGTGCGCTGATCCGCGCGGGCGCGGATTCTCCGTGGCGCACCAGGAAGATCTCGGTCGCTCCCGGCGGGGGGCTGAACCGGTGCTGGCGGTATTCGACTTCCTGCTCGGGCGTGCTCATGGCCCCGACCCTATCCGGGCCGGGTTGCGAGCCGGGGTCCTCAGCCCAGCTGTTTGTCCACGAAACACCAGCGCCACGTCTCACCCGGTTCGAAGCTGCGCATCACCGGGTGGCGGCTGTCGTGGAAGTGCAGTGTCGCGTGCTTGCGCGGCGAGGAGTCGCAGCACGCGACATTGCCGCATTTGAGGCACATGCGCAGATGCACCCAGGTCGTGCCTTCCGCGATGCACGCGGCGCAGACGTCGGGAGAGCTCGGATCGACGTCGCGCCACGGGTGTGCCAGGTGCTTGCACGAGCGCGCCGTGACGGCCGGCGTGCTGAGCTCGCGCTCGACGACCGGTGCTTCCTCTTCGACGCGGTCGAGCAGCGACTCCTCGATGTCGAGCCGGGCCAGCACACGGCGCAGCACGGTGTCGTCGGCCGTGCCGTTGTCGCGCGCCAGCAGGAACTGCTCGCGGTCGACCTCCAGCAGCTGCAGGCGCAGCCGCCGGTAGGCGTCGCTCGGCGTCTCCGCGAGCGCGCTCTGGCGGCCGAGCTGCTCCCACGCCGAGTCGGCGCGGTACTGGAGGCGGTCGCGCAGCCGTTCGACGATGTCGGGCGGGTCGTCCGGGGTGCTGATCTCCTCGAGCTTCGCGAGCGCGGCCCGGGTCATGTCGTTGACCACGGCGGCTTCCTGCAGCGCGTCTTCCGCCGGGTCGGGCCGTGGCAGGCGCAGGCGCCGGATCAGCGTCGGCAGCGTCATGCCTTGCACCACGAGCGTGCCGGCCACGACCACGAACGCGGCCAGCACCAGCACGGCGCGCTGCGGGGTGTCGGCCGGGAGCACGAACGCCGCGGCGAGCGTGACCACACCGCGCATGCCGGCCCAGGCGATCACGGCGGAGTAGCGCCAGGGCCAGATCTTCGGCTTCTTGACGAAGCGGGCGGTGAGGCGCTTCTGCACGCCGATGCCGATCAGCCACAGCACGCGCGTGAGGATCACCGTGCCGAGCACCGCCGCGCAGATGCCGAGGAGCTCCCACACCGACAGGCCCGTCTTGGAGACGTCGATGAGGATCCCGCGCAGCTGCAGGCCGATCAGCAGGAAAACCATGTTCTCCAGCAGGAACTGCACGGTCTGCCAGTTGAGCCGCGACGCCAGCCGGGTGGAGCCCGAGAGAATGCGCGGCGATTCGTGGCCGAGCATGAGGCCGCAGACGACCACCGCGAGCACCCCGGAGCCGTGCGCGACCTCGGCCAGCAGGTACGCGACGAACGGCACGGCGAACGACAGCGCCGTGTCCGTGACCGGTTCCTCCAGGCGCTTGCGCAGCTGGGTCGCGACGAAGCCGACCAGGAGGCCGACCACGATCCCGCCGACCGCGGCGAGCAGGAAGTCGAGCCCGACCTGCCACAGGCTGATCGACCCGGCGATGGCCGCGATCGCGGTGCGCAGGGTGACCAGCGCGGCCGCGTCGTTGAACAGGCTCTCGCCCTCCAGCAGCCGCACGAGCTTGCGCGGCATGCCGACGCGGCGCGCGACCACGCTCGCCGCCACCGCGTCGGGCGGCGCGACCACCGCGCCGAGCGCGATCCCGGCGGCGAGCGGCAGGCCCGGCACCACGGCCCAGGCGACCACTCCGACGCCGAACGCCGTGAACACGACGAGACCCACCGACAGCACGAGGATCGGCCCGCGCAGCTTGTTGAACGCCACCAGCGACGTCTGGATCGACGCCGAGTACAGCAGCGGGGGCAGCAGCCCGATCAGCACGACCTCGGGGTCGAGCTGGTAGTCGGGCAGGCTCGGGATGAACGACGCCGCGACCCCCACCGCGACCAGACACAGGGGCGCCGACCAGTCCAGACGCCTCGCGATGACCGTGACGACCAGGACCGTCACGACCAGCGCCACCAATTCCGCCGCGATGTGCACGGGGTAATCATGACCCGCGCGCGGCCGCGGGTGCTCGCGGGACACGGAACTCGCCACCTGCGTGATCAGTAGGCTGGCTCGCGTGACGACGGTGGAGACGCGAGCCGGTGCGGTGCGTGGCGAAGTGCGCGACGGAGTCGGGTATTTCCTGGGCGTGCCCTACGCCGAGCCGCCCGTGGGCCCGCTGCGGTTCCGGCCGCCGCGACCGGCCGGCAGCTGGGCCGGCGTTCGCGACGCGACGCGGTTCGCCGCGCGGGCGCCGCAGCCGGAGGTGACCGGGCGCGGGTTCACCGGTGAGGAGGACTGCCTCCACGTCAACGTCTACGCGCCGGCCTCACCCGGGCCGTACCCGGTGCTGGTGTGGATCCACGGTGGTGGCGGGGTGATGGGCTCGCCGCATCAGTTCGACGCGTCGGCGTACGCGCGCCGAGGCATCGTGGTGGTGACCGTCGGCTATCGCCTCGGGGTGCTGGGCATGCTGCGGCTGCCCGGGGTGTCCGAGGGGAATCGTTCGCTGCACGACCAGGTGCTCGCGCTGGAGTGGGTGCGCGACAACGTGGCGGCGTTCGGCGGCGACCCGGAGCGGGTGACGCTCGCCGGGCAGTCGAACGGCGGGCGCACCGTCGGCACGCTGCTGGCCGTGCCGCGGACGCGGGGGCTCTTCCGCCAGGCGATCGTGCAGAGCGGCACGGGCGTCGGCTCGGTCGTGCACACGCCGGCCGAGGGCGAGGCCGTGGCGGCGGCGCTGCTGGCCGACCTCGGCGTGGCCGCGGACGAGCTCGCGACGCTGCCGGTGCCGCGGATCCTCCAGGCGCAGCAACGGGTCGCGGCCGCTTCGGGAAAGCTCGTGACCTACCGCGTGATCGTCGACGGCGACCTGCTGCCGCGGTACCCGGGTGAAGCCGTGGCCGACGGCGCGGCGCGCGACGTACGGATCCTCACCGGCACGACGGCCGACGAGCAGGACCTGTTCTCCTGGCTGCAGACCGGCCGCGCGAAGCTGCTGGGCACCGGCTCGACGATGCTCGACGACGAGACGATCGCCAAGGGCGTCGCCGCGTACCGCGAGCTGCTGCCCGGCTGGCCCGAGGACCAGCTGCGCAACCGCGTGCGGACGGCCGGCGACTGGTGGCTGCCCGCCATCCGGCTGGCCGAGGCGCAGCACGCCGCCGGCGGCACCGCGTGGATGTACCGGCTCGACTGGCGGATCGCGCCGCGCGGCAAGGGGCTCGGCGCGGTGCACGGGCTCGACCTGCCGTTGATGTTCGACGACATCGGCAACAAGAACTGGCGCTTCCTGTTCGCGCTGGCGAAACCGGATCCGGCTCGGCTGCAGGCGATGGCGACGCAGATGTTCGACGTGTGGGTCCGCTTCGTCGCGACGGGCGACCCGGGCTGGGCTCCGTACGAGCCCGGCGCGCGGATCACACGGCTGTTCGACGACGTGAGCACGACCGTGTCCGATCCGGACGCCGGGCAACGCCGGCTGTGGGATTCCCTGTGAGCGCCGTTTCGCAGGACAGGTTCAGAGTGCGCTGACGTAGAACCACTGGCCGGCTTCGCGGACGAAGCGGCTGTTCTCGTGCAGCGTGTCTTCGTTGCCGCGGAAGCGGTAGTGCGCGCGGAACTCGACGGTGCCTTCGTTCTGCAGCAGCCCGCCGCCCGTGCCGCCGAGGATGTCGAGGCCGGTCCACTCCTGGCCGTCGTCGAGGCGCAGCCGCTTCGGGCGGGTGTCCGGGTGCCACGTCGCCAGCAGGTACGCGGGATCGGCGACCGCGAACGCGCTGTAGCGCGAGCGCATGAGCAGCTCGGCGGTGGGCGCGGCCTGGCGGCCGTCGTGGAAGCGGCCGCAGCACTCGGCGTAGGGCTGGGGCAGGCCGCAGGGACAGCGTGGGTCAGGCGCGGGCACGCTTGACCCCGGCCTGGGCGGACTCCTGCGCACCCTTCACGGCCAGCCGGTCGGCGCGCTCGTTCTCGGGCAGGCCGGCGTGGCCCTTGACCCACAGCCACTCGACCTCGTGGCGCTCGCCCGCGGCGTCGAGGCGCTGCCACAGGTCAGCGTTCTTCACGGGCTGCTTCGCCGCAGTCTGCCAACCGTTCTTCTTCCACCGCGGCATCCACTGCGTCACGCCGTTGCGGACGTAGGTGCTGTCGGTGTAGATGCGCACGACCGAGGGCCGCGTGAGGCTTTCCAGCGCGCGGATCGGCGCCATCAGCTCCATGCGGTTGTTGGTGGTCACGGTGTCCTCGCCGCCGTAGAGCTCGCGCTCGTGGCGGCCGTAGCGCAGGAAAGCGCCCCAGCCGCCCGGGCCGGGGTTGCCGCTGCACGCTCCGTCGGTGTAGATCTCCACGGCCTCATCGCTCACGCAGCGACCCTACCGAGCGCGTCAGGAGAAGTGGCGGAGGCTCGGCCAGAGTGCCGACCACGCGGCCGTGGTCCCGGTGCACAGGGCGACGGGCGTGCCCTGCTCGTCGTTGTCGATCCCGGCGTCCTGCACGGCGACCTCGCGGCAGCCGGTGAACGCGCGGGCCGGGCGGTCGAACGAGCCGACGAGCACCACGGCCCCGTCCATCCGGTCGGGCGGCGGGCCCCAGTCCGCGTAGGACATGTGGCCGGAGTACGGCGCGGGCAGGTCGTGGGCCGGGCCGTAGTGCTCGATCGCGCCCGCTTCGCCGTAGTTGCTGGTGAAGACGACGGCGTTGGCCTTCTCGGGAATCTGCCGCCACGCGTCGGCGACGGTCGCGACGAACCCCGGCCAGCCGATCTGCTCGCCCTGTTCCTTGTTCAGCGCGAGCACCGGGCCCAGCGCTTGCGCGGGCACGATCGGCAGCCCGATGGCGAGGGAGACCGCCGCCCCGAACGCCGCGGCGACCAGCCACCACCGCCTCGCCCGGCGGCGCGCGAACCACTCCAGCGCGGGCTGCACGCCGGCCGCGGTGAGCAGCATCAGCAGCGGCAGCGAGTAGTACGGCTTGCCGCCGAGCGCGAGCAGGACGACGCACAGGATCGGGTACGCGAGGGACAGCGAGCGCAGCCGCGGCGTCTTCCACAGCCGCACGATCCCGGCGATCCACACGGGCACCAGCGCGGGGGAGAGGTACGCGATCTGCAGCGGCACGAACATCAGGCGGTTCTCGGCGCCGTCGTTTTCGCTGATGCCGCCGGCGAAGGCGACCATGGGCCAGCCGTTGCGAGCCTCCCAGACGAGCACGGGCGCGACCGCCGCGAGCGCGATGGCGACGCCCGCCGCCAGCCACCATGTCCGGAACACTTCGCGGGGTCCCGTGATGAACACGCTGACGGCCAGCGCGAGGAGCAGCAGGGGCACGAGCCACTTGTTGAGCAGCCCGACGCCGGTCGCCGCGCCGATGGCAAGCCACCAGCGGCCGTCACCGGTCTTGAGCAGCTTGACGGTGAACAGCCCCAGCACCGACCAGACGAGCATGTCGATCGTGGTGGTGGACAGCATGTGCGAGACGACGAGGACGTAGCCGGACAGCGCCGTGACCACGGCGGTGATCACCTGACCCGCGTGCCCGGCCCCGAACTCCCGCGCGGCCAGCGCCAGCACGAGCACGGTCGCCACCCCGGCCAGCGTCGCGACCACCCTCAGCGCGGGCGCCGTGTCCCCGAACAGGCTCGTCGCGAGCCTCGCCAACGCCGGCGTCAACGGCGGCTGGTCCACGTACCCCCACGCCAGCCGGTTCCCGGCGGCGACGTAGTAGAACTCGTCGCGGTGGAAGCCGTACCCGCCCGACAGCGCCGTGAGCACCGCGGCCTGCACCACCACCACGATCCCGACCCCGCCGGCCGCGAACGGCGCCCTGGTTCTCGCGGCCGTCTCCGAAGCGGTTTCCCCCATGGCTCCCCCTCACCCGGAGGGCGGATCGTAACGCCGTCGCGAGATCGACAGGGCCCCCGTTTCCGACCCGAGACTTGCCGGGCCCGGGTCAGCGCGGCGACACGTCCCGGATGGCCCGGACCACGGCGTCCGGCCGCAGCCAGGCGAGGCCCGAGTGCCCGGCGTCGTCCAGACGGCGGACTTCGGCCCGGGGGAGCGCGGCGGCCAGGTCGGTGTACAACCGGTGCTTGGCCTCGTTGGACTCCGCCGGCGATGCCCGCGCTTCGGGCGGCAGCAGCTCCTCGGCGAACCGGTCGATCCCCATGGCGGACACGAAGATCAGCGGCACATCGGGATCGGGCCCCGCGGCGCGGACCTCGTCGAACAGGCGCGGCAGGTTCATCGGCTCCCGCAGGGACTGCCGGTAGCGCTCACGGCTGAACCCCTGGTCCCGCAGTGGCTCGCGGATCTCGGCGGGCCAGCCGGCGAGCGCCCGGCCGAACGTGGCCCGGTACGCGGTGCGCATCGCGTCCAGCTGTTCGGGCGGGAACACGTCCTCGGTGCTGGAGTTCCGCAACAGCCGCGCCTTCTCCTCCGGCAGGTAGCCGACGATGTCCTCGTGCGTCGGGTCGAGCAGGACCAGGCCCGCGACCTCGCCGGGGAACCGCTTCGCGTAGAGCCGCGCGTAGAGGCCGCCGAGCGAATGTCCGACCAGCACGTACGGGCCGGGCACTTCGGCGGCGCGCAACAGTTCGCGCAGGTCGTCGGTGACCTGCGTGCCGCTGCGGGGGAGCTCCACCGGGTCGCTCCAGCCCGTGCCGAGCCGGTCGTAGAACACGCTCGTGGTGAACTCCGCGTCGAGGTCGTGCACGGTCCGGTAGTACAGGCCGAACATGCCGCCCCCGGCCAGGAACACCACGGGCGGCCCGCCGGTGCCGGAGCGGTGCAGCAGCATCGCCCCGCCCGAGACCTCGTAGCGAGTCCCCAGCGGGGCCTCGGTGTCGTCCGCCATGCCCGGTGCTCCCGTCGCCGTCGCCACTCGCCCGAAAGTATCCGCGCCCGCATGGTGGGACGTGGAACAACGCCCACGGTGAGGCGTTGTCTCCAGCACGGGTCGACGGAAGGGGCAGGCATGACGGCGAGCACCAGGGACTTCACCCAAGCCTGGCAGGACTGGAAGGTCCAGCGTGAGAAGGAGCTGGCCGAGCCCTACGGCTGGCTGGCGCTGGTCTCCCTCGACTGGCTGGGGAATGAGCCGCGCAGCTACGGAAATCTGCCCGGGAAGTGGTGGCAGGACGCGGAAGCCGCGTACGTCGACCCCGATGGTGCGGACCTCGTGCACGAGGGTGAGAAGATCACCGGCGTCAAACGGATCGAGCTGGTGAACAGCGGCGCCGGGACGCGGGTGGTGGCCGGGGCCGTAGAGGTGGAGATCGCGAGGCGGTCGGGGTACCTGATTCGCGTGCACGATCCCGAGGCGCCGGTGCTGAAGACGTTCCGGGGTGTGCCGGCGTACGAGCCCGACGAGAACTGGGCCGTCGAAGCACAGTTCGAGTCGTTCGAGGAGCCGCGGCCGGTGACGGTGGGGGCGGTGGTCGAGGGGCTGTCGCACGTGTACACCGCGCCCGGCAAGGTCCGGTTCACCCGCGACGGCACCGAGTACACGCTCACCGCCTTCAACGGGCGCGAAGGCGGCTTCACGATCCTCTTCACCGACGCCACCAGCGGCGTCACCACCTACGCCGCCAACCGGTCGCTCGCGGTGGACAAGCCGGACGAGCAGGGCCGCGTCACGCTGGACTTCACGAGGGCCCGCAACCTGCCCTGCGCGTTCACCGACTTCGCGACGTGCCCGCTGCCGCCCGAGGGCAACCGGCTCCCGTTCGCCGTGGAGGCGGGGGAGAAGCTGCCCTACGAGCGGCAGTAGCCCTCACTCGCCGCGGAACTCGGGACGACGCTTGGCGCGGAAGGCGGCCAGGCCTTCGGCGAAGTCCTTGGTGGCGAACAACGACGACTGACCGGCCCGCTCCAGCTCGAACGCGCCGTCGAGCTGGGCCAGCGACGAAGCGGCCAACGCCCGCTTCGTCTGCGCGAACGAAGCCGTGGCGCCTTCGGCGAGCTGCCGGGTGATGCGCGCGACCTCCGCGTCGAAGTCGGCGTCCGCGACGACGTGCGAGATCATGCCCCACTCCAGGGCCTGCGGAGCCGGCACGCGCTCGGCCAGCATCGCCATGCGCGCCGCCCGCGCGCGGCCGATGGCGGCGGGCACCAGGGCGGTGGAGCCGCCGTCGGGCATCAGGCCGACGTTGGCGAAAGCCAGCAGGAAGTACGCCGACTCGCGCGCCACGCACAGGTCCGCGGCCAGCGCGAACGAGCAGCCCACGCCCACGGCCGGGCCGTTCACCGCGGCCACCACCGGCTTCGGGATGTCGCGGAACAGGCGGGTGAGCCGGTTGGCGGCGTCGATCGTGCCGGTGTCCGGGTCGGCCTCGATATCGGTGCCGGCGAGGTCGGCGCCGGCGCAGAAGGCCCGCCCGGCACCCGTCAGCACGACCACGCGCACGCTCGCGTCCGCCAGCGCCTCCTCCACGGCGTCGCCCGCGCGCACGAGCATCGCGGTGGTCACGGCGTTGAGCCGGTCGGGCCGGTCGAACTCGATGCGCAGCGCGGCACCGTCCTGCACGATCTTCACTGGCACATCAACTGGCGCGGTCAAGGAAGGCCCCTTTCAGGCGAGTCCGGCGTGGCGGCTGACGTACGCCCGGGCACGCGTCGGGTCGTAGGTGCGGGCGATCTGCAGTTTCTCCGCCTCCAGCGAACCTTCCGCGTGCGTGGCGAGCACGGCCTGGTAGCCACCGTAGTCGCGGGCGGTGAGGTCGGCGATGAGGTTCAGCAGCCGCAGGCGGGGCTCGGCCGGCACCGCGGCCGCGTAGTACTTCTCCAGCACCGCGCGGATCTCCGGGTTCGCCCAGTCCTCACCGCCGGGGCCGGTGGCGAGCAGACCGCCGGCGAGGTCCATGAGCTTCGCCGCCGCGTCGTGGAAACCGTGCGCGAAGGTGTACTTCGCCGTGTTCACCGCGACGGGGTCGGGCTGCTGGATGCCGTCCTGCCCGGGCCGCGACCGCAGCGCGGCCAGCTCCGCGAGCCCGCGCACGGTCTCGGCGTACGCGATCAGCTGCGTGATCTTGTCCTTCACGTGCCCGGCGCGCGCGATGCCGTTGTACTCCGCGATCAGCGACGCCGAACCCACCAGCAGGTCGAGCAGCGGCAGCTTGTAGTTGATCGCGCTGAACCGGTGGTAGTCCACGAACGCGATCGCCAGCGGTCCCGCCAGCTCGGGGCGGCGGTTGAGGAACACGCGCTCCTTCGGCACCCGCACGTCGTCGAACACCGTGAGGCTCTCGAGCATCTTGTGCTTCGACGACAACGGAAACTCGAACTCGTTGCGCTCGCCGGCGAGGTAGGGCGAGACGTAGATGTTCAGGCCCGGAGTGTCGATCGGGATCGCGAACGACACCGCGTAGTCCGCGTCGTCGGGACCCATCGCGCGGGTCGGCAGCACGATCAGCTCGTCGGCGTTGGCCGAGTACGACGTGTGGCACTTCGCGCCGCGCACGGTGATCGAGTCGGCGTCCTCGTCGACGATCCGCAGGTACAGGTCCGGGTCGGCCTGCTGGTGCGGCGCGAGCGAACGGTCGCCCTTCACGTCCGTCTGCGCCACGGCCAGAGCCAGGTCGTCGCGGCACACGCGCTCGTGGAACGCCTTCGCGCGCTCCAGCTCTTCACCCTCCAGAGTGCGCAGCAACGCGAACATCGCGTCGCTGCCCACCTCCTTGAGCACGATGATCCCGCCGCCCAGCCGGGAGACGGTCTCGATCAGCTCGCCGCGGGACCGCAACTGCTCGGCCGAACGCGGCACCCGGTAGAACGCCGAGTAGCCGTCGGCGACGGCCAGCTCGGGGTGCGACTGCGAGATGTCGAAGCAGTGCGCGGAGTGGTCCACCGCGAGCGTCAGCTCCGGGTGGTCGCCCACGCTCGCCACCCGCTGCCCGCGGTAGAACACGCGACGGCCGTCGCGCAGCCCGTCCCGGTACTCCTTCGCCGTGCGCAAACCCATGTGTCGTCCGCTTTCTGTCTCGGTGGGGTGGTCAGTGGCCGGCGGCGAGATCACGGCCGATGATCTCCTTCATGATCTCGGTGGTGCCGCCGTAGATCGTCTGGATGCGGGAGTCCACAAAGGCCCGGGCGACGGGGTACTCCAGCATGTAGCCGTAGCCGCCGTGCAACTGCACGCAGCGATCGATCACGCGCTTCTGCAGCTCGCTGGCCCACCACTTGGCCTTCGCCGCGTCGACCGCGGTGAGCGAGCCGGCGTTGAGCTCGTGCACGCATGCATCGAGGTACGCGGCCGTCACGTCGCGTTCGGTGGCGATCTCTGCGAGCACGAAACGGGTGTTCTGGAAGTCGCCGATCGGCTTGCCGAACGCCTTGCGGCTGAAGCAGTATTCGCGCGTTTCGGCGAACACCGCGTCGACGCTCGCGAGGCTGCCGACGGCGATCGACATGCGCTCGCGCGGCAGCCGTTCCATCAGGTGCGCGAACCCGCGGCCCTCGGTGCCGAGCAGGTTCGCCGCCGGCACCCGCACGTCCTCGAAAAACAGCTCCGCGGTGTCCTGCGCGTGCAGGCCGACCTTGTCGAGCTTGCGCCCGCGCGTGAAACCGGGCGTGCCGTTCTCGACCACGATCAGGCTGAACCCGCGTGAGCCCGCCGCCGGGTCGGTGCGCGCCACCACGATCACGAAGTCGGCGTTGATGCCGCTGGTGATGAAGGTCTTCTGTCCATTGAGGACCCATTCGCCACTGTCGCGCACGGCCGTGGTGCGCACGCCCTGCAGATCGCTGCCCGCACCCGGCTCGGTCATCGCAATGGCGCCGATCAGCTCGCCCGAGGCCATGCCCGGCAGCCACTTCCGGCGCTGTTCGTCGGTGCCGAGGTCCTGCACGTACGGGATGATGATGTCGTCCTGCAGCCCGAAGCTCGAGTGCAGCGACGCCGCTCCGACGCGTGCCAGCTCCTCGGCGACGACCACGCGGTAGCGGTAGTCCGGCTGGCCGGCGCCGCCGTGCTCCTCCGGCACGGCCAGCCCGATCACGCCCTGCTTGCCCGCGGCGCGCCAGACCTCGCGGTCGATCAGCCGGTCGGCGTCCCAGCGGTCGAGGTTCGGCACGACCTCGCGCGCGGTGAACTCCCGCACCAGTTCGCGGTAGGCCTCGTGGTCGGCGGTGAAGAGCTGGCGCTGCACGGTGCCCCCTGCGTCGTCGAAAGTTATCTAACGATCGTTAAACACGCCCGCCGCTGTCAAGAGACCAGGGTCACTGTATATCTAACGATCGCTAAGTTACCTTCGGTGCGGAAACCGTGGGCCGAACAAGGGAGTCCGGATGCTGCGCACGCGCTTCTGCGAGGTTTTCGGGGTCGAGCACCCCATCGTCCAAGGCGGCATGCAGTGGGTGGGCCGCGCGGAGCTCGTGGCCGCCGTGGCCAACGCGGGCGCGCTCGGGTTCCTCACCGCGCTCACGCAGCCGACACCGGAGGACCTGGCGAAGGAGATCGTCCGCTGCCGGGAGCTCACGGACAAACCCTTCGGCGTGAACCTCACGATCCTGCCGTCGATCAACCCGCCGCCGTACGCCGAGTACCGCGACGTGATCACCAGCTCCGGCGTGCCGGTCGTCGAGACGGCCGGGTTCAACCCCGCCGAGCACCTGCCGGCGTTCCGCGCGGCCGGGGTGAAGGTGCTGCACAAGTGCACCAGTGTCCGTCATGCGGTGAAGGCGCAGGCCCTCGGCGTGGACGGGGTCTCGATCGACGGGTTCGAGTGCGCCGGGCACCCCGGTGAGGACGACGTCCCGGGGCTGGTGCTGATCCCCGCCGCGGCCGAGCAGGTGACGATCCCGATGATCGCCTCCGGCGGGTTCGCCGACGGCCGCGGCCTCGTCGCCGCCCTCGCGCTCGGCGCCGACGGCGTCAACATGGGCACCCGCTTCCTCGCCACGGCCGAGGCGCCGGTGCACGACAACGTGAAGCAGCGCCTCGTCGAGGCGACCGAGCGGGACACGGAGCTGATCTTCCGGTCGCTGCGCAACACCGCCCGGGTGGCGTCCAACGCCACGAGCCGCGAAGTGGTCGGCATCCTCGCCGGCGGCGGTGGCTTCGACGACGTGCGCGACCTGGTGGCGGGCAGCCGCGGCCGCAAGGTCTACGAGACCGGCGACATCGACCTCGGCATCTGGTCCGCGGGTGTGGTGCAGGGGCTCGTCCACGACGTGCCGACGGTGGCGGAGCTGGTCTCCCGCATCGTCGCGGAGGCACACGAGATCATCGCCGGCCGCCTGGCCGGCGTGCTGGCCTGAGGAGGACACGGATGGACATCGCGAACACGGTCGCGCTCGTGACCGGCGGGGCGTCGGGGCTGGGCCTGGCCACCGCGAAGGAGCTGCACAAGCGCGGCGCGAAGGTGGTCGTGGTCGATCTGCCCACTTCGGACGGTGCCGCGGTCGCCGCGGAGCTGGACGGTGTGTTCGCGCCGGCCGACGTGACGAGCGAGGCCGACGTGCGGGCCGCTGTCGACATGGCCGCGTCGCTGGGCGACCTGCGGGTGGTCGTGAACTGCGCGGGCATCGGCAACGCGGTGAAGACCGTCGGCAAGAAGGGCGCGTTCCCGCTGGACGCGTTCACGAAGGTGGTGTCGGTCAACCTGATCGGCACGTTCAACGTGCTCCGGCTGGCCGCCGAGCGCATCGCGCAGGTCGACCCGCTGGGGGAGGAGCGCGGGGTCATCGTGAACACCGCGTCCGTGGCGGCGTTCGACGGTCAGGTCGGGCAGGCCGCGTACTCGGCGTCGAAGGGCGGGATCGTCGGCATGACGCTGCCGATCGCGCGCGACCTGGCGAGCCTCCGGATCCGCGTGATGACCATCGCGCCCGGGCTGTTCCACACGCCGCTGTTCGCCACGCTGCCCGACGAGGCCGTCGAGTCGCTCGGGGCGCAGGTGCCGCACCCGTCCCGGCTGGGCGACCCGGCGGAGTACGCGGCGCTGGCCTGCCACATCGTGGAGAACCCGATGCTCAACGGCGAGACCATCCGGCTCGACGGCGCCATCCGCATGGCCCCGCGCTGAGCCTAGACTCGGCGGGGAAGCTTCCGGACTCGATGGGTGGAACATGGTGCGTGTGCGGGAGGCGGTGGCCCCGGCCTCCGCCTCGGTCTCGGTCGAGGTCGAGCCGGGGGCCGACTGGCGGCACTACGACGAGCTGGAGCTGACGCCCCTGCTCGCCGCCGCGCTCGACGCGTTCTACGAGCACGGTTTCCACGGCACCTCGGTGCGCGACATCGTCCGCCGGGTGGGGCAGACCGTGCCCTCGCTGTACTACCACCACGACAGCAAGGAAGGCGCCTTCGCCGCGTTGCTCGACCTGGGCACCGGCGAAGCCGTCAGCCGGGTCAACGCGGCGGCGGCCGACGCGGCCGGTCCGCGGGAGCAGCTGGTCAACGTCGTCGAGGCGGTGGTGCTGCACATGACGCACCGCACGCGGCTGGCCGCGCTGGACCTGGAGCTGCGGCACCTCTCGCCGGACTCGCGCAAGCGTTATGCCGCGCGCCGCAAGGAGATCGAGACCGTCCTGACCGGGATCATCGAGGACGGCGCGCGCGAGGGCGTGTTCACCGTGGCCCACCCCGAGGAGACGGTGCGGGCCGTGCTGGGCATGTGCCAGTCGATCGCGCGGTGGTACCAGCCCGGCGGCCCGCTGAAGCCCGAAGAGCTCGCCGGGCGGTACGTGGACCTCGCGCTGCGCACGGTCGGCGCGCGGCCGGTGAAGCGCAAGCGCTGAGGTGCGTCACGGACGCGGCGCCGGCTCCAGGTACAGGGTGCGCCAGATGACCTCGGTCATGGAGTCGGCCAGCGCGTCGTCCTCGGACTCCGGGGTGAAGCGCAGGGTCTGGTGGCAGGTGCGTTCGACCATCCAGGTGAGCGCGGAAGCCGTGGCGCGCACGGGCATCGGCGTGATCGTGCCGGCGGCCTGGCCGCGCTCGATGATCGCCGCGATGGCGTCGACGAGGCCCTCCATGATGCCGCGGTAGAGCTCGTCGACCTCGGAGTCGTACGCCGCCATCTCGATCACCGCGTAGAGCACCGAGCGGTGGTTGCGGTAGCGGGCGATGATCTCGCTCAGCGAGGCCCGCAGGTCCTCGGGGTCGCGCGCGTCGGCGCTGTTCCACCAGCGTTGCGCGGCTTCGGTGAGGTCGGCGAACACGTGCTGGGCGAACAGCCGCAGCAACTGGCCCTTGTCCTCGAAGTAGACGTAGAAGGTGGCGCGCGAGATGCCGCCTTCGGACGCCAGGCGGTCGACGCTCAGCTCGGTGAACGTGAGTCCCTCGCCCATGAGGCGCTCGGTGGCCTCCAGCAACTGGCGGCCGAGCGTCTCCCGGCGCTGCTGCTTGCGCGCGGTCTGGGGCTTGCGGGTCACCGACGGCATCCAGCCTCCTTGTCCTCGCTCTCACCCTACCGGCTCGCCGCTCGAATTGACTGGACAGAGAATCCAGACATACTGTCTTGACAACATGTGAGCTGGACCATACGCTCAACTTAACGAACGCTAGATAGCTCTCCCGAGGTCACAGCCGACCGGTTCGGGCGCCCGCGGCGCACCGGTCGGCTCCCCGTCCGGTTCCCCTGCCAGGAGCGCCCATGTACCCCGGTGTCCACGCCGAGCAGTTCCCCGACAAGCCCGCCGTCGTCGTGGCCGGCGACGAGGTGCTCACGTACGGGCAGCTGGAGGAGCGTTCGGCGCGGCTGGCGCGCTACCTGCATGACGCGGGGCTGCGCCGCGGCGACCACATCGCGCTCCTGTCCGGAAATGACCCGAAAGTGTTCGAGGTCTACTGGGCGGCGCTGCGTTCCGGGCTCTACATCACGGCCGTGAACCGGCACCTGTCGCCGGCCGAGGTCGCCTACATCGTCGACGACTGCGGCGCCGAGGCGCTGATCGTGTCGGCCGGGCTCGCCGGGGTGGCCGAGGCCGTCGTCGCGGACACGCCGAAGGTGCGCCTCCGCCTGGCGTACCGGGGAAGCGTGCCTGGCTACGAGTCCTATGAGGACGCGCTGGCGGGCACGTCGGCCGAGCCACTGGCGGAGCAGCCGCGCGGCATGGACATGCTCTACTCGTCCGGCACCACCGGCCGGCCTAAGGGCATCAAGCCGCCGCTGCCCGAGCGCCGGGTCGACGAGCCGGGCGATGTCTACACCGCGGTTTTCGGTCCCCTGTACGGGTTCGGCCCCGACACGGTCTACCTCTCGCCCGCGCCCGTCTACCACGCGGCGCCGCTGCGCTTCGGCGGCGTGGTGCAGGCGCTGGGCGGCACGGTGGTGCTGATGGAGCGGTTCGACGCGGAGCAAGCGCTTTCCGCGATCGAGACCTACGGCGTGACGCACAGCCAGTGGGTGCCGACGATGTTCGTCCGCATGCTCAAGCTGCCGGAAGCCACGCGGGTGAAGTACGACCTGTCGAGCCAGCGCGTGGCCGTCCACGCCGCGGCGCCGTGCCCGGTCGACGTCAAGCGCGCCATGATCGACTGGTGGGGCCCGGTCCTGCACGAGTACTACTCGTCCACCGAGGGCAGCGGCATCACGTTCATCGACAGCGAGCAGTGGCTGCGCAAGCCCGGTTCGGTCGGGCCGGCCGGTGTCGGCGTGATCCGGATCTGCGGCGAGGACGGCGAAGAGCTGCCGGCGGGCGGCATCGGCACCGTCTACTTCGAACGCGACGCGCTGCCGTTCGCCTACCACAACGACCCGGGCAAGACCGCCGAGGCGCAGCACCCGCGGCACCCGACGTGGACCACCACCGGCGACGTCGGGTACGTCGACGAGGACGGCTTCCTGTTCCTCACCGATCGCAAGGCCTTCATGATCATCTCCGGCGGGGTGAACATCTACCCGCAGGAGATCGAGAACGCGCTGACGCTGCACCCGAAGGTGCTCGACGTAGCCGTGGTCGGCGTGCCCGACCCGGAGATGGGCGAGGCGGTGCAGGCGTTCGTCGAACCCGTGGGCGAGGCCGGGCCGGGCCTCGGCGACGAGCTGCGCGAGTACCTGCGCGAGCGCATCGCGCACTACAAGGTCCCCCGGGCGTTCACCTTCGTCGACCGGCTGCCCCGCACGCCCACCGGGAAGCTCGTCAAGGGCGAGCTCACCCGCTGACCGACCACTTCGGACCCACCAGGAGCGAGAAGACCATGCAGATCAAGGCCGCGGTGCTGCGCGCCGCCGACGGGCCCTACCGGATCGAGGACGTCGAGCTGCCCGCGCCGGGCGCGGACCAGGTGCTGGTGCGCATCGCCGGCGCCGGGCTCTGCCACACCGACCTGCTGCCGCGTGCACCGGGGTTCCTGGCCGCGCCGCCGATCATCACCGGGCACGAGGGTTCGGGTGTCGTCGAGGCCGTGGGTGCCGACGTGACGAGCCTGGCGCCGGGCGACCACGTGGTGCTGTCGTTCGACTTCTGCGGCCACTGCGCCAACTGCGTCGCCGGGCACCCGTCGTACTGCGAGACCTTCTTCCCGCGCAACCTCACCGGCCACGACCCGGACGGCGAGCAGCCGGTGCTCGACGCCGCGGGCGAAGCCGTGGCCGCGCGCTGGTTCGGGCAGTCGTCGTTCGCCTCGCACTCGGTCGTCGCGGCGCGCAACGCGGTGAAGGTCGACCCGGAGCTGCCGCTGGAGCTGCTCGGCCCGCTCGGCTGCGGCATCCAGACCGGGGCGGCCTCGGTGTTCAGCGCGCTCGGCGTGGAGCCCGGCACGAGTTTCGTCGTGTTCGGCGCCGGTGGCGTGGGCCTGTCCGCGGTGATGGCGGCCCGGGTGGCCGGGGCCGCGCGGATCGTCGCCGTGGACCTCAACCCGCGCCGGCTGGAGCTGGCGAAGGAACTCGGTGCCACGCACACCGTCGACGGCGCCGCGCCCGACCTGGTCGAGCAGCTGCTCGCGGCCACGGGCGGCGCTCAGTACACCGTGGACACCACCGGCGTGCCGTCGGTGATCACCACCGCGATCGCGGTGCTGCGCCCCACCGGCACCTGCGGGCTCGTCGGCGTGCAGCAGGGCGACGTGGTGCTCGACCCGACGGCGCTCGCCGTGGGCCGCAACGTGATGGGAATCCTCGAAGGCGACGCCGTGCCGCAGGTGATGATCCCGCGGCTGATCGAGCTGTGGCGCCAGGGCCGGTTCCCGTTCGACCGGCTCGTGGAGACGTTCCCGTTCGAGGAGATCAACGAAGCCGAGCAGGCGAGCCTCAAGGGCGAGGTCGTGAAGCCCGTCCTGGTTCCCTCCGCGCGGAAGGAGTGAGCACGTGAAGATCGTCGTGGACCGCGCCCGCTGCACCGGGCTGGGCATCTGCGAGTCGTTCGCACCCGAGGTGTTCGAGGTGGACGACAACGGTGACCTGGTCCTGTCGTCGGAGACCGTGCCCGACGGGCTGGAGTCCGAAGTGGAGCAAGCCGTCACGGGCTGCCCGACCGAAGCCCTGAGGCTCGAGAAGTGACCCGTCTCGTCGTCGTCGGTGCCTCCCTGGCCGGGCTGCGGGCCGTGGAGGGCGCCCGCAAGGCCGGGTTCACCGGGTTAGTGACGCTCGTCGGCGCCGAGGAACACCTGCCCTACGACCGGCCGCCGCTGTCGAAGGCGTTCCTCGACGGGCCGGTCGCCGCGCCGGTGTTCCGCGAGGAGCAGGTGCTGCGCGACGAGCTCGGCGTCGAGCTCGTGCTCGGCACCCGGGCGCACGCGCTGGACCCGGCCGAGCGCGCGGTGCACGCGGGGGATCGCGAGATCCCGTACGACGGCCTCGTGATCGCCACCGGCGCGACCGCCCGGACGCTGCCCGGCACGAGCCACCTGGCCGGCGTGCACACGCTGCGCACCCTCGACGACGCGCTCGCCGTGCGCGCGGCCCTCGACGCCGGTGCCCGCACGGTGGTGATCGGCGCCGGGTTCATCGGCTCGGAAGTCGCGTCGGCAGCACGCAAACGCGGCCTGCCGGTGACCGTGGTGGAGGCCGCCCCGACGCCGCTCATGCGCGCGATCGGCGCCATGGGCGAACCCTGCTCGGCGCTGCACCGCGCGAACGGCACCGACCTGCGTTGCGGCGTCGCCGTGACCGGGGTCGAAGGCCACGACCGCGTCGAACGCGTGCGGCTGGCCGACGGGACCACGCTGGACGCGGACCTGGTCGTGGTCGGCGCCGGCGCGGTCCCGGCCACCGACTGGCTCGCGGGCAGCGGGCTCACGCTGGAGGACGGCGTGGTGTGCGACGCGACGCTCGCGACGGGGCTGCCCGGCGTGTACGCGGCGGGGGACGTCGCCCGGTGGGTCAACCCGGTGTTCGGCCGGGCCATGCGCCTGGAGCACTGGAGCAGCGCCGCGGAGCAGGGGGCCGCGGCGGGCGTCGGTGCGGCGGTGGCGGGGGCGGCCGAGCCGTACGAGACCGTGCCCTACTTCTGGTCCGACTGGTACGACACCCGCATCCAGTTCGCGGGCGTGCCCGACGCCGACGAGATCCGGGTGGTGCTCGGCGATCCGGACGAGGGCCGGTTTGTCGCGCTGTACCGCTCCGGCGATCGCCTCACCGGCGTGCTCGCGGTGAACAAGCAGCGGGAGATCATGAAGTTCCGGGCCCTCATCGCACGCCGCACCGACTGGTCCGGCGCGCTCGACTTCGCCGCCCGGCGGCGGGAACCCGTGTCCGAAGGAGTGCGCTGATGCACGAACACGAAGCCCTGTACATCGACGGCGCGTGGGTGCGCCCGGCCGGCGGCGCCACGCTCGCCGTGGTCTCGCCGGACACCGAGGAACGCATCGGCACCGTGCCGCTCGCGGGGGAGTCCGAAGTGGACGCCGCGGTCGCCGCCGCCGGTCGCGCGCTGCGGTCCGCGGAGTGGGGCGGGCTCACACCGGAAGCCCGGTCCGGGCTGCTGATGGCGTTCGCCGACGAGCTGGGCAAGAACGTGGCCCAGCGCGCCGAGCTCACCACGATCCAGAACGGCATGCCGATCACCATCGCCACCGCCGCCGAGGGGGCCGGCCCGGTCGGGATCCTGCAGTACTACGCCGCGCTCGGCGCCGCGCCCGCCGAGGAGCGCCGGCCGCGGCTGGACGGGCAGGGCGTCACCGTGGTGCGCAAGGAGCCGGTCGGCGTGGTCGCGCTCGTGGTGCCCTGGAACTTCCCGCAGGTGCTCACGATGTTCAAGCTCGCGCCGGCCCTGGCGGCGGGCTGCACCGTGGTGCTCAAGCCGTCGCCCGAGACCACGTTGGACGCGCTGGAGCTCGCGGCCACCGCCGAACGCGCCGGGCTGCCCGCGGGCGTGCTCAACGTGATCTCCGGCGGCGCCGACATCGGTGAGTACCTCGTGACCCACCCGGGTGTGCAGAAGGTCGCGTTCACCGGGTCCACGCCCGTGGGCCGCAAGATCGGCGAGGCCTGCGGCCGCCTGCTGCGGCCCGTCACGCTGGAGCTGGGCGGGAAGTCGGCGGCGATCGTGCTCGACGACGCCGACCTGGCCACCACCGTGCAGGGCCTGGCCACGGCCAGCCTGCTCAACAACGGCCAGACCTGCTACCTCTCCACGCGCATCCTCGCCCCGCGCTCGCGCCACGACGAGGTCGTCGCCGCGCTGTCCGGGCTGGCGTCCGCGCTGACCGTCGGCGACCCGCTCGATCCCGGCACGCACATCGGCCCGCTGGTCAGCGACAAGCAGCGGCGCAAGGTCGAGGAGTACGTGGCCGTGGGCCGCGAGTCCGGCGCCACGCTGGCGGCCGGCGGCGGGCGCCCCGACCGCGACCGTGGCTGGTACGTGCAGCCGACCGTGTTCGGCGGCGTCGACAACGGCAGCCGGATCGCGCGGGAGGAGATCTTCGGCCCGGTGCTCACGGTGATCCCGTACGGCGACGTCGACGACGCGGTCTCCATCGCCAACGACTCCGACTACGGGCTCGGCGGCACCATCTGGACCTCCGACGTGGAGAAGGGCCTCGACGTGGCGCGCCGCGTGGAGACCGGCAGCGTCGGCGTCAACTTCTACGACCTCGACCTGGGCGCGCCGTTCGGCGGCGTGAAGGCCAGCGGCGTCGGCCGCGAGCTCGGCCCCGAGGGCCTGGCCGCCTACCAGCAGCTCAAGTCCGTCTACTTGGGACAGGAGATCCCCGCATGACCGCGATCGTGACCCCGCAGCAGCGCGAGTACGACGAGATCGACCTTTCGTCGCGGGCCTTCTGGTCGACCCGCGCCGCCGACCGCGAGCGCAGTTTCGCCGCGCTGCGCCTGCAGCGCCCGGTGTCGTGGCACCGGCCGGTCGAGGACGCGCTGATGGAGGACCCCGAGGACCCCGGCTACTGGGCCGTGGTCCGCCACGCCGACATCGTCGAGGTCAGCCGCCGCAACGACGTGTTCGTGTCCGGCCAGGGCGTGATGTTCGAGAACATCCCCGAGGAGATGCTCGAGGCGTCGCAGTCGTTCCTGGCGATGGACCCGCCGCGGCACACGAAGATCCGCAAGCTCGTCAGCGCCGCGTTCACCCCGAAGCAGGTGCGCCGCATCGAGGAGCAGATCAAGGCCAACGCCCGTGACATCGTGCGCGAGCTGGCCGAGGCGGGCAGCGGTGCCGACTTCGTGCGCCAGTGCTCCGGGCAGCTGCCGATCCGCACGCTCTCGGACATGGTCGGCATCCCCGAGTCCCACCGCGAGAGCGTGGCCCACGCCGCCGACGCGTCGGTGTCCTGGGCCGACCCGGTCTACCTCGACGGGCGCGACCCGATCGACATGATCTTCGAGGCCCAGATGACGCTGCACGGTGTGGCGTTCGAGATGGCCGAGCACCGCCGCGCTCACCCGGCCGAGGACCTGATGACCAACCTCGTACAGGCCGAAGTGGACGGTGAGCGCCTCACCGACGAGGAGATCGCGGCGTTCTTCGTGCTGCTCTCGGTGGCGGGCAACGACACCACCCGCCAGACCACCAGCCACACGCTGCGCGCGCTCACCGACTTCCCGGAGCAGCGCGAGTGGCTGATGGCCGACTTCGACGGCCGCATCGGCAGCGCGCTCGACGAGTTCGTCCGCTGGGCCTCCCCGGTGATGACGTTCCGCCGCACGGCCGTCGCGGACTTCGAGCTGGGCGGGCAGCAGGTCAGCACCGGCGAGAAGGTGGTGATGTTCTACGCGTCCGGCAACTTCGACCCCGAGGTGTTCGACGAGCCCGGCCGCTTCGACCTGAGCCGCAGCCCCAACCCGCACGTGAGCTTCGGCGGGGGCGGCGCGCACTTCTGCCTCGGCAACCAGGTCGCCAAGGCCCAGCTGCGCGCCCTGTTCGGCGAGCTGCTGCGCACGCTGCCGACCATCACCGCCGGCGAGCCGGACTACCTGGCCGGCAACTTCGTGCACGCCGTGCGCGCCATGCCCTGCTTCTTCTGAGACCACGTTCCCGAACAGACCGGAGGCCAGCCATGCCCGCGTTCAGCAAGCCCGAAGAGATCTACCAGTACATCGGCGGCATCTTCGAAACCGCGTTCGCCGACGCCGACCTCGCCGCCAAACTCGCCGGCACCGGCCTGGTGCTGAAGATGGTGTGCACCAACCCCGAGTCCGCGCTGCTGATCGACACGCAGAACCGCCGCGTGACCGGCGACGCGTTCGACGCGCCGGCCGACGCGACCATGACGATGGACAGCGAGGTCGCCAACGGCTACTGGCAGGGCAAGGTGAACCTCACGTTCGCCATGGCCCGCGGCAAGGTCAAAGTGGACGGTCCGGTGTCGAAGCTGATCAAGCTCGCTCCGCTGTCGAAGAAGCTCTTCCCCGTGTACGTCGAAAAGCTGCGCGCCGACGGGCGCGAGGACCTGATCGTCGGCTGAGCCGGGAAGGGCGAGCACAACGGTGGGTGCGGAAGTCGTCGTCGAGGGCCTGACGAAGTCGTTCGGGCGCCAGACGATCTGGCGGGACGTGACCCTCACCCTGCCCCCGGGTGAGGTGTCCGTCCTGCTGGGTCCCTCGGGCACCGGGAAGTCGGTGTTCCTCAAGTCGCTGATCGGGCTGCTCAAGCCCGACCGCGGCCGTTGCGTGGTCGACGGCGTCGACGTGGTCACGTGCTCGGAGCACCGGCTGTATGAGGTGCGCAAGCTGTTCGGGGTGCTGTTCCAGGACGGCGCGCTGTTCGGCTCCATGACCTTGTTCGACAACATCGCGTTCCCGCTGCGCGAGCACACCCGCAAGTCGGAGACGGAGATCCGGCGGATCGTGCACGAGAAGCTGGAGCTCACGGGGCTGGCCGGCGCCGACCGCAAGCTGCCCGGCGAGATCTCCGGCGGCATGCGCAAACGCGCCGGGCTGGCCCGCGCGCTCGTGCTCGACCCGGAGATCGTGCTCGTCGACGAGCCCGACTCCGGCCTCGACCCGGTGCGCACCACCTACATCTCGCAGCTGTTCCTCGACGTCAACGCCCAGAGCGACGCGACGTCCCTCATCGTCACGCACAACATCAACCTCGCCCGGACCGTCCCCGACAACCTCGGCATGCTCTTCCGCCGTGAGCTCGTGATGTTCGGGCCGCGCGAGGTCCTGCTGACCAGTGAGGAGCCGGTGGTGCGGCAGTTCCTCAACGGCCGGATGGACGGCCCGATCGGCATGAGCGAGGAGAAGGACTCGGCGACGATGGCCGCCGAACGCGCGAAGTTCGCCGCCGGGCACCACGCCGGCGGGGTGGAAGAGGTCGTGGGCATCCCGCCGCAGATGCAGCCCGCGCCGGGGCTGCCGGCGCGCCCGGGTGAAGCACGGCGCAAGGACCGAGTGCTGCGGCTCCTGCCGACGCTGCCCGAAGCGGCGCAGGACGGGATCCTCGCGTCGCTCACGCCGGAGGAACGCCGGCGCTACGGCGTCGAGCACGCGGGCCGGCACCGCGTCGAGGAGGTCTCGTGAGCACCGCGTGGACGTTTCCCGGCTCGCGCGCGTTCGGCCACACCGGCCGGATGTTCGCCCTCGGTCTGGACGTGCTGCGGCTCGTGCCGCGCCGGCCGTTCCAGACGCGCGAGTTCGTGGGCCAGTTCTGGTTCGTGGCGAGCGTGTCGATCCTGCCGAGCGCGCTGGTGGCGATCCCGTTCGGGGCGGTGATCGCGTTGCAGCTCGGCTCGCTGACCAAACAGCTGGGCGCGCAGTCGTTCACCGGCGCCGCGGGCGTGCTGGCCACCGTGCAGCAGGCCGCGCCGATCGTGACCGCGTTGATCATCGCCGGCGCCGGAGGAAGCGCTGTCTGCGCGGATCTGGGCGCACGCACCATCCGCGAGGAGATCGACGCGATGAAGGTGCTGGGCGTCTCGCCGATCCAGCGCCTGGTCGTGCCGCGCGTGCTGGCCATGGTGGGCGTCGCCGTGCTGCTCAACGGCCTGGTCAGCATCGTCGGCGTGGCCGGTGGGTACGTCTTCAACGTCTTCCTCCAGGACGGCACGTGTTGAAGTACGCGGACACGAACCCGGTGAGCGCAGCCAGGCCGACCTCGTCGCCGACCTGCGCTCGCTCGGGCCGACGCTGGAGCAGCTGACCAAGACCGGGCAGGACATCCCGCGCAGCCTCGACTACCTGCTGACCTTCCCGTTCAACACCAAGTCGCTGGACTCGATCCGCGGCGACTACACGAACTTCACCGCGAAACTCGACCTGGACCTCGACTCGGTGCTGCCGAACATCCTGGGCGCGCCGCGGCTGCCGGTCTCGGTGCTGGGCTCGCGGTCGCTGCCGCCGGGTTCGCCGGTGCTGCCGCTGCCGGGCACGGCCGTCCCGTCGGGTCCGTCCACTCCGCCTGCTTCGGCGCCGGGTCTCGGCGGCGTGCTCGGCGCGATCCTGGGAGGGCTGTAGATGCTGACGCGGGGCACCCGGTTCAAGATCCTCGTGTTCGTCGTGCTGTCGCTGGTGACCGTCGGCTACGTCGGCGTCCGGTATGCCGGGCTGGGCCAGTTCTTCGGCGGCCAGGGCGCCACCGTGCACCTGGAGCTGGCCGACTCCGGCGGCATCTACCCCGACGCCGACGTCACCTATCGAGGGGTGACTGTCGGCAAGGTCGGCGCCGTCCGCCTCGGCGCGCAGGGCGGCACGGAGGCCGACCTCGTCCTCGACCCCGACGCGCCGCCCGTGCCCGCCGACGTCGAGGCCGTGGTGGCGAACCGCTCCGCGGTCGGCGAGCAGTACGTGGACCTGCTGCCGCGCACCGGCTCCGGCCCGTTCCTGGGCGACGGCTCGGTCATCGCCTCGCGCGACACCCAGACGCCGGTGCCGACCGAGCAGCTGCTCGACCACGTGGAGGCACTCGCGGGCAGCGTGCCGACCGACCAGCTGCGCACGGTCGTCGACGAGCTCGACAACGCGCTGTCCGGCTCCGCCGCGCCCGACCTGCGGCAGCTGCTGGACTCGACGGACACCTTCACCGCGGCGGCGCTCGACCACGTCGACGAGACTTCGCAGCTCCTGTCCAGCGCACGCGTCGTACTCGACACCCAGAACACGCAATCGGCGCAGATCAAGGACTTCTCCGCCAACCTCCGCGTGCTGGCCACCCAGCTCAAGTCCTCCGACGGCGACCTCCGGCACCTCATCGCGGCCGCCCCGCAGGCGGCCCAGCAGATCAACGCCGTGCTCACCGAGACCGGCCCGCAGCTCAGCGTGCTGCTCGCCAACCTGCTCACCACGGCCGACGTCATCGCCCCCCGCCGCGACGGCATCGAGGACATCCTCGTCTCCTACCCCCAGCTCATGACCCTCGCCAACACCGTCGTCCCCGGCGACGGCACCGCGCACCTGGGCCTGGTGCTCAACTTTTTCGACCCGTACGTCTGCACCCGCGGCTACGAGAACACGGTTCGCCGGCCCGCCGACCAGGTCTCCCAGGCACCTGCGAACACCACGGCGTACTGCGCTCTGCCGCCGGGGAGCCCGAGTTCCGTGCGGGGCTCGCAGAACGCGCCTTACGGCGGGAAACCGCTCGCGGTGCCGCCTCCGGCGGTCGGGTCTTCCGGTGGGTCTCCGGTGGGTGGTGCGCCGTTGCCGGGCCTGTTGGGGGTTCCGGCGCTTTCCGGGCCTACGTCGTTGGCCGGGCTGCTCGGCCTTTCCGGTGCGAAGTGAGGACTGCCATGCGACTCGTTTCGGCTTCCACCCCGGTCCGGCTCGCTCGGCTTGTCTCGCACGAAGTGAGGATTCCCGTGCGTCCTACCTCGGCTTCCTCCCTGGCCCGGCTTGCTCGGCTTGTCTCGCGCGAGGTGAGGACTTCTTTTGTGCCCTGTCTCGGCTACGGCCTCGGGGCTATTCCGGCCCGACCTGCTCGTCGTCGCTACCTCGGCCGGCTTGTTCGGCGCGAAGTGTGGATTTCCATGCGCCGTGTCTCGACTTCCGCTCCTGGTCCATCTCTGCCCGGGACTCCGGCCACGACTTCGGCCGGCTCGGTCGGCTCGGCTCGCGCGAAATGAGGGTTCCCATGCGCTTCTCCGGAAAACGACTGGCCGCGGCGGCCGTGGTGATCGCCGCCTTGGCCGCGGCCGGCACCGGCTGGTGGTGGGCCTCGGCGGCTCACAGCGACCCGGTCTCCGTCGCCGCCGACCGTGAGGCGGCTGAGGCCGCGGGCGAAACCGCCGTCGCCACCCTGACGACCGCGAACTACACCACCGCGGACGCCGACCTGCGCAAGTGGGAGACGGTCACCACCGGCCCCCTGCTCGACCAGATCCGTGCCGGCCACGCCCAGGGCGTCACGGCGCTGCAGACAGCCAAGAGCACCACCACCGCCCGCGTCCTCGACGCCGCGCTGTCCCAGCTCGACGCGCAGGCCGGCACCGCGCAGCTCATGGCCGTCGTGGAAGTCACCGCGCGCCAGGGCGCCACCCCGGCGGCGGTCAAGCGCAACCGTTTCCAGGCGACCGTCACGCGGACCCCGGAGGGCTGGAAGCTCTCCGCCGTGCAGCCGGTCACCGTCAGCCTCTGAGCCCCTTCCGAACGGATTCCCGCCATGGCCCTCACCCGCCACCGCCCGCCGTCCCCCCGCCCGCGCCGCACCGCGGTCGCCGGCAAACCCCGCGCCGCGCAGCCTTCGGCGGCTTCGGCCGTCGACGTGATCGAGCCGGCTGCGGAGTCGGGCCTCGCCGCCGAGACTGAAGCTGCCGGGCCGGACTCGGGGATGGAGTCGAAGGGCGGTGGTGTGGTCGCGCCGGGCTCCGGGATCGAGTCGAAGGGCCGTGGTGCGGTCGCGCCGGGCTCCGGGATCGAATCGAAGGATCGTGGTGCGGTCGCGCCGGGCTCCGGGATCGAATCGAAGGGTCGTGCTGCGAGCACACCGGACTCCGACGCCGCCCCGAGCAGTCGCCCTGCCGCCACGTCGGACTCAGACCCTGAGCCGCCCGCCGATGATGCCTCGCCCGCCGCTTCAGCCGAACCGGCAACCGCGCCGCCGGGCAACCGTCTCCGCAGCCGGGTGACCGTCGGCCTGTCGGCGCTGACCGTCGTCCTCCTCGCCGCCGCCGGCTGGTTCGCCTGGCAAGCCCACCAGTCCACGACCTCCGGCCCGGCCGCCAATACCGCCTTCTCCGACAGCGCCGCCACCTCCGCCGTCACCGGCCAGCTCAGCGCCGCCTTCGAGGCCGTCTTCTCCCTCGACTACCAGGACGTCGCCAAAACCCAACGGGCCGCCGACCAGTACCTCACCGGCAACGCCGTCACCCAGTACCGGCAGTTGCTCTCGGCCGTCCAGCAACAGGCCGTCCCCAACCACCTCACCCTCACCAGCCGCGTCCGCACCATCGGCATCAAGGACATCACCGGCACGACCGCCCACGTCCTCGTCTTCGCCGACCAGACGACCTCCCGCGCCGCCACCCCCGACACCTCCAGCGGCGGCGCCCAGGTCCGCCTCACCGCCACAGAAGACAACGGCCGCTGGCGCATCAGCGACATCGCGGTCCTGTAAACGAAACGCGGCCGCTCAGCGCGCCGCGACGACCCGTTCGACGAGGGTGCCAGGTAACGAGGTTGATCGGCCGACGCCGCCGTTTCGGTCAGCTCGCTCGAACTGCTCGGTCCTTTCGTCTGAGGCCCCATCTGTCTCAGGCGAAACAAAACCGGGCTGCCTGAAACCCAGACAGCCCGGTTCGAACAAACCTTCAGCTCACCAACCGCGCGAACGCCACTCCGCCAGTTTCGGCCGCTCCACGCCGAGCGTCGAGTCATCCCCGTGCCCCGGATAGAACCACGTCTCATCCGGCAGTTCGTCGAAGATCCGCGCCGAGACGTCGTCCAGAAGCGACGCGAAGTCCTCCGGCGACGAAGTCTTCCCGACCCCGCCCGGGAACAGTGAGTCGCCCGTGAAGAGGTGGGGGTGGCCGGCCGGGTCGCGGTACAGGAGGGCGATGGAGCCCGGCGTGTGGCCGCGCAGGTGGATCACCTCGAGGGTGACCTGGCCGACCTTCAGGGTGTCGCCGTGTTCGACCAGGAAGTCGGGGGGAACGGGCAGTGGCGGGGCGTCGAGGGGGTGCGCGGCGGTGTTGGAACCGTTGGCGCCCGCCACGGCGCCCAGGGCCTGCCAGTGGTCCTGGTGCTGGTGGGTGGTCACGACGGTGCGCAGCGCGGGCCGGTCGGGGCCGTGGCCGATGAGGTCGGAGATGCGCTCGGGGTCGTTGGCGGCGTCGATCAGCAGCGCTTCGTTCTCGGCGCGGCAGACGAGCAGGTACGCGTTGTTGTCCATCGGCCCCACGGAGAGCTTGGTGATGGTCAGCGCGTCCAGCGTCCGGCGGGCGGCGTCGCCGCCCGGTTCGACGTGCCCGGTGTAGGTGTCGGCGATGTTCACGTCCACACGGTAGCCGGGTCGACGCGGTCTGTCCCACCCCCGAGCACCTACGCCCGGCGCGGTTCGTGGCGGAGGTGAGCGTTCTGCGCTGCCTCGCGGCGGTGGCGCACCGATCGAGTGATGATGTGGCTCGTCTGGGTGTTGATGGTCGTACTCACCGTGGTTCGGTTGTCGACCTTCGACCCGCGCCGCACGCCGATCCCTGTCGTGAACGTCTCCTTCGGCCGGCGTCCTGACGCCTCGAGCTGCTCTTCGCGGCCTGTATTGTGGTACCGGACCTGCACGTCTTCCCGTTCCACCGGGCGATGCCCCAGGACCCCGCGCGGGGTCGCCCCGGCGCTCACCCGGCTCGCCGGGATCTCGTATGGTCTCTACCTGGTGCGCCGGGAACCGGGTTACGTCCTGGCGCGCGCCCTGCCGGACATCGGTGTCCCCGGCCGGCCGCGGCTCCGCGGTGCCGGTCGCCGGCCGGGCGCTCACCGCGTGGGTGGAACGGCCGTCGCCGGACCGCCCGGCGGGCGGGCAAAACCGCCCAGGAACCCGCAAAAGCCCAGGTCGAAGAGCCAGAGCCCGGTTTCTGTCGGTGGTCGGTCCTAGCATGGACGCGGCCGCCCGTGCAGGACTTCCACCGGGCCGGCCTCCGAGCCGAGATTTGAATTGAAGGGACGTGGGCGTGGCTGATCGCCTCGTTGTTCGCGGGGCCCGCGAGCACAACCTCCGCGGTGTCGACCTCGATCTGCCCCGCGACAGCCTGATCGTGTTCACGGGCCTGTCCGGGTCGGGCAAGTCGAGCCTCGCTTTCGACACCATCTTCGCCGAGGGGCAGCGCCGTTACGTCGAGTCGCTCTCGGCGTACGCGCGGCAGTTCCTCGGGCAGATGGACAAGCCCGACGTCGACTTCATCGAGGGCCTCTCGCCCGCGGTGTCGATCGACCAGAAGTCCACCTCGCGCAACCCGCGCTCCACGGTGGGCACGATCACCGAGGTCTACGACTACCTGCGGCTGCTCTACGCCCGCGCGGGCAAGGCGCACTGCCCCAAGTGCGGTGAGCTGATCAGCAAGCAGACGCCGCAGCAGATCGTGGACCAGGTGCTCGACATGGACGAGGGCACGCGCTTCCAGGTGCTCGCGCCGGTCGTGCGCGGGCGCAAGGGCGAGTACCTCGACCTGTTCCAGAACCTGCAGCAGCAGGGCTACGCGCGCGTGGTCGTCGACGGGAAGGTGCACCCGCTCACCGACCCGCCGAAGCTGAAGAAGCAGGAGAAACACCAGATCGGCGTGGTCATCGACCGCCTGAGCGTGAAGACGAGCTCGCGCCAGCGGCTCACCGACTCGGTCGAGACGGCGCTGCGGCTGGCCGACGGGCTGGTCGAGCTGGAGTTCGTCGACCTGCCCGAGAACGACCCGAACCGAGTGCGCGGGTTCTCCGAGAACCTGGCCTGCCCCAACGGGCACCCGCTCGCGATCGAGGACCTCGAGCCGCGGTCGTTCTCGTTCAACTCGCCCTACGGTGCGTGCCCCGTGTGCACGGGCATCGGCATCCGCAAGGAGGTCGACCCGGAGCTGGTGGTGCCGGACGACGAGCTGTCGCTGGGCGAGGGCGCCATCGCGCCGTGGGCCGGCGGGCAGAGCGCCGACTACTTCATCCGCCTGCTGGAGTCGCTGTCGGAGGCCATCGGCTTCCGCATGGACACGCCGTGGCGCCAGCTGCCGGCGAAGGTCCAGAAGGCGGTGCTGCACGGCGTCGACGAGCAGGTCCACGTGCGCTACCGGAACCGCTACGGCCGGCAGCGCTCGTACTACGCCAACTTCGAGGGCGTGATCCCGTTCCTCGAGCGGCGCCAGGAGCAGACCGAGTCCGAGTACATGCGCGAGCGGTACGAGGGCTACATGCGCGAGGTGCCGTGCCCCACCTGCCAGGGCACGCGGCTCAAGCCGGAGATCCTAGCGGTCACCCTGGAGCACGAGACGCAGGGTGAGCGCTCGATCGCCGAGGTCTGCGCCCTGTCGATCGACGAGGCGTCGAAGTTCCTCGACGAGCTGGTGCTCGGGCAGCGCGAGGCGATGATCGCCGGCGCGGTGCTCAAGGAGATCCAGGCGCGCCTGCGCTTCCTGCTCGACGTCGGCCTCACCTACCTCTCGCTCGACCGCGCGTCGGGCACCCTGTCGGGCGGCGAGGCGCAGCGCATCCGGCTGGCCACGCAGATCGGCTCGGGCCTGGTGGGGGTGCTGTACGTGCTCGACGAGCCGTCGATCGGCCTGCACCAGCGCGACAACCATCGCCTGATCGAGACCCTCACGCGCCTGCGCGACCTCGGCAACACGCTGATCGTGGTGGAGCACGACGAGGACACGATCCGCGCGAGCGACTGGGTCGTCGACATCGGCCCGGGCGCGGGCGAGCACGGTGGGCACATCGTCCACAGTGGACCGTACAAGAAGATGCTGAAGAGCAAGGAGTCGCTCACCGGCGCCTACCTGTCGGGCCGCCGCTCGATCGAGGTGCCGGCGATCCGGCGCCCGGTCGACAAGAAGCGGCAGCTCACGGTCGTGGGCGCGCGCGAGCACAACCTGCGCGGCATCGACGTGTCGTTCCCGCTCGGCTGCCTCGTGTCCGTAACCGGTGTCTCCGGTTCGGGCAAGTCCACGCTCGTCAACGACATCCTCGCCCAGGTGCTCGCCAACAAGCTCAACGGCGCGCGCCAGGTCCCGGGCCGCCACACCCGGGTCAACGGGCTGAACACGGTCGACAAGCTGGTGCGCGTGGACCAGTCGCCGATCGGCCGCACCCCGCGGTCCAACCCGGCGACCTACACCGGCGTGTGGGACCACGTGCGCAAGCTGTTCGCGGCCACCACCGAGGCCAAGGTGCGCGGCTACCAGCAGGGCCGGTTCTCGTTCAACGTCAAGGGCGGCCGCTGCGAGGCGTGCGCCGGCGACGGCACGATCAAGATCGAGATGAACTTCCTGCCCGACGTCTACGTGCCCTGCGAGGTCTGCAAGGGCGCCCGCTACAACCGCGAGACGCTCGAGGTGCACTACAAGGGCAAGACGGTGTCCGACGTGCTGGACATGCCGATCGAGGAGGCGGCCGAGTTCTTCGAGCCGATCAAGGCGATCCACCGGCACCTGCAGACGCTCGTCGACGTCGGCCTCGGCTACGTGCGTCTCGGCCAGCCCGCGCCGACCCTCTCGGGTGGCGAGGCGCAGCGCGTGAAGCTCGCGAGCGAGCTGCAGAAGCGCTCCACGGGCAAGACGGTCTACATCCTCGACGAGCCGACCACGGGCCTGCACTTCGAGGACATCAGCAAGCTGATCGGCGTGATCAACGGGCTGGTGGACAAGGGCAACACGGTGATCGTGATCGAGCACAACCTCGACGTGATCAAGACGTCCGACTGGATCATCGACATGGGCCCGGAGGGCGGTTCCGGCGGCGGCATGGTCGTCGCGGAAGGTACGCCCGAGCACATCGCGTCGGTGCCGGAGAGCTACACGGGCGAGTTCCTCGGCCAGGTCCTCAACCCGGCCTGACCCGTCCCGGTGCGGTGGCCCGAACGCGGGTCACCGCACCGGCGGGAGTCAGTCCCTGCCGGTCGTGCGGTCGACCACCGGCGAGAGCGGCCCGTAGTAAAGCGCGCGCACGCGGAAGGCGGAGCCCTGCTCGTCGGGCAGGAGCGACAGCGCGCAGGTTGTGGTGTCCGGGTCGGTGATCTCGACCGGGACGAAGCCCGCCGCGCCCGGCTTGCGGATCTCCACCAGGAACCCGGCCTCGTCACTCGAACGATCCGCCCAAGTGAAATGCACCGACGCGTCCTCGGCCGGGACCACGGTCACGTCGGCCGGAGCAGCCGCGTCCCCCGGCGTCCGCACCGGCACGGCCGCGGCCGGGGGAGCAGCGCGCACGGGCGCACCCGGCTGCACCACCGCCGACACGGGACCGTAGAAGTCCCGCACGCGGTAGAAGAACGGCGTCTCCGGGATCAGGTCCGGGTGCCGGTAGGTGGTCTGCGAGCGCGGGAAGTACTGCAGCGCCGTCCACGGGCCGCCGGCGGAGTTCGCGTATTCGAGCAGGTGCCCGGCCGCGCCGGGGTCGCCCGCGGGCCAGCGCAGGTCGATGTCCGTCGGGGTCGTGAGCGTCGCCGTGAGGCCCGGCCCAGGTGGCGCCGGAGTCGCGGCCGGGGCCGAGGAGCAGCCGGCGGTGACCAGGACAGCCAGCGCCGCGAGCGCGAGACGGGTTTTCACGGGCACGGCGAGGCCTCCGGGACGTCCAGGCGGCGGCGGTGCCGCGTCAGCTTAGGAACCCGCGCCGGTGATCGACAAGCCGCGTCCCGATCACCGGCACAACCCATCCGTCCCGCCTCCGGCGGCGAATTCCCCGGCGAACTTTCTGAATTCGCGGTGAACCGCATCGCGCCGGCATCCGTGTGAGGGGTGTCGGGGACTCTCACCCCGGCATCGAGCACACGTCGAGCACACCGAAAGGGGGCGATCTCCCGGTGGACATGGCGGCGGTGCTGGGCGTGCGGCGACGACCGGCGTTCACGCCGTGGTTTGCAGTACTGTCCTCGCCTACCCAGAACACCGTCGGGAGGTCGAGGGTGGCGATCGGACGCGGGCGGCCGAAACGGGCCGCCGCCGAGCGGCTCGTGGAGCAGCTCTACGCGGAACACGGCCGGAGCCTGCTGGCTTACGCGACCAGGCTCACGGGCGACCGCGCGGCCGCCGAGGACGTGGTCCAGGAAACGCTGGTGCGGGCTTGGAAGCACGCCGACGACCTGAGCGGCGACCGCGAGGGGTCCGTGCGCGGCTGGCTGCTCACCGTGGTGCGCAACCTCGTCACGGACCGGGCGCGGGCCCGCGCTTCGCGGCCGCCGGAGGTGGCCGAAGGCCCGGAGACGCTCGCGGCGCCGGTGGAACGCGACCACGCCCAGGGGGTGGTCGACTCGATGACGGTGCTGGGAGCCCTCGAAGGGTTGTCGCAAGACCATCGCGACGTGCTCGTGGAGATCTACTATCGAGGGAGATCGGTGGCGGAGGCAGCCGAGATGCTGGGGGTCGCTCCCGGCACCGTGAAATCCCGGTCCTACTACGCGCTGCGCGCCCTGCGCGCGGCGATGGTGAGCGGCGGAACGGAGGCAGTGAGATGAGCGCGGTCGAGCAGGAGCACACTCAGCTCGGCGCCTACGTCCTCGGCGCGCTGGACCCGGCCGAGGCGGTCGAGTTCGAACGCCACCTGGCCACGTGCGCGCAGTGCCGCTTCGAGCTCAAGGACTTCGGCGCCCTGCGGGAGGCGCTCGACGAGGTGCCGCCCGAGGCGTTCCTCGACGGCCCGCCCGAGGGCGGCGACCTGTTGCTGCAGCGCACGCTGCGCCGGATCCGGGCCGAGGAGGAGCAGGCCGCTCCCGCCGAATCCGCCGCGGCCCCGAGCCGCGGCTCCTCCCGCCGGGGGCTCGCGATCGCGGCCGCGGCGGTCGTCGCCGCGGTGGCGCTCGGCGGCGGGGTCTTCATCGGCCGCCAGACGGCGCCCGAACCCGCCCAGCAGGTGGCCGTGCCCGGCACCCGCGACGTGGCCGCCACCAACGCGGCGACGGGCGCGAGCCTCACCGCGTCGGTGATCCCCGCGGCCGGCTGGGTCAAGGTCCACGTGGCCGTGAAGGGCATCCCCGCGGGCGAGAAGTGCAAGCTCGTGGTCACGGACAAGACCGGCGCGAAGTGGGACGCCGGCAGCTGGCTCGTGTCGGAGAAGTGGAGCACGCAGGGCTTCGGCCTCGACGGTTCGGCCCTGGTCGCGCCGGCCGACGTCGCCTCGGTCGGCATCGTCACCCTCGACGGCCGGGACCTGGTCTCGGCGCGGGTGTAAGGCGGTGGCGGGGGCGGAGTACCGGTTTTCCAGCACCTGGTGGCTCCCGGTCGCCCCGGCCCGCCGGGTCTTCGACGCCGTCGTGGACCTCGAGGCTTATCCGCGGTGGTGGCCCGACGTGCGCTCGGTCCGCCGCCTCGACGACGACACGGCCGAGGTCGTCTGCCGCTCGCGCCTGCCGTACCGGCTGGTGATCGCCATGCACCGCGAGGAAGAGGACCCCGACGCGGGCCACGTCCGCGTCGGGCTGAGCGGTGACCTCGAAGGCTTCCTCGCCGGCGCGCTGCACCCCGTCGGTGCGGGCACGCGGCTGGAGATCACGCAGCACGTGCGGGCCCGCAAACCGTTGCTGCGCAAGCTGGACACGGTGGCCCGGCCGTTCTTCCGCGCCAACCACGCGTGGATGATGAGCCGGGGCCACCGCGGCCTGGCCGCCTACCTGGCCTGACCCGCCACGCACAGCTCCGGCTTCGCGACCGGGCGCGGGCGGCGCACCAGCACGAGCGCCGCCGCCACCGCGGCGAGGAGCACGAAGCCCGCACTCAGCCCGTACGCGAGCCGGTAGCCCGAAGCGAGTGCGGCGCGAGCCCCCTCCGACGCCAGTCCCGCCGTGCGCGCCGCGGCGGCCGTCGCGAGCACCGCGGTGCCGATCGCCGCGCCGACCTGCTGCGTGGTGGTGATCAGGCCCGACGCCACGCCGGCGTCGGCCGGGTCCGTCCCGGACATCGCCAGCCCCATCACGGCCGGGATCGCCGCGCCCGCACCGGAACCCATGAGCACCAGCGCCGGGAACACGTGCAGGAAGTAGCTGCCGTCCGTGGGCACGGTGGTGAGCAGCGCGAACGCGATCGCGACCACCACGAGCCCGCCCAGGAGCACCGCGCCCGGCGTGAAGCGCGCGCTGAGCTTCGCCGAGATCCCCAGGGAGAACACCGCGATCATCACCGGCGCCGGCAGGAACGCGAGCCCGGTCGCGAGCGCGTCGAGCCCGAGCACTTTCTGCAGGTACAGCGCGGTCACGAACTGGAAGCCCATCATGCCGGCGACCATGAGCACCATCGTGACGTTGGCGCCGCTGACCGCGCGCACGCGGAACAGCCGCAGCGGCAGCAACGGAGTCCGGGCCCGGGCCTGGCGCACGACGAACGCGACGAGCAGCAAAACCGCGCCCGCCAAGGGAAGTGCGGCCCCGGTCTCGACGATCCCGTACACGAGCAGCATGACGCCGCCCGTCACGAGCACCGCGCCCAGCGCGTCGATCCCCGTGCGCAACCCGCGGCCGCGGTCCGCGTCCACGACCAGCGGAGCGAGCACCAGCGTGGCGGCGCCGATCGGCAGGTTCACGTAGAAGGTCCAGTGCCAGTCGAGTGCCTGCGTGAGCGCGCCGCCCGCGATGAGCCCGATCGACGCGCCCGAGGCCTGCGTGAAGCTGAAGACGCCGATCGCCCGCGCCTGCGCACGGGGTTCGGGGTACATCGTCACGATCATGCCCAGCACCACGGCCGACGCGAGCGCGCCGCCGGCACCCTGCACGAACCGGGCGGTCACCAGCACCGCCGCGTCGGTCGAGAGCCCGGCCACGAGCGAGGACGCGGTGAAGACCACGAGCCCGGCGAGGAACACCCGCCGCCGGCCCAGCAGGTCGCCGAGGCGGCCGGAGAGCAGGAGCAGCCCGCCGAACGCGACGAGGTAGGCGTTGACGACCCAGGCCAGGCCCGCGGACGTGAAGCCCAGCTCGGCCTGGATCGAGGGCAGCGCCACGGCGACGATGCTCCCGTCGAGCACCACCATGAGCGAGGCCGCGCACAGCACCACGAGTGCGACGGCCCGCCGACGGACTTCCGGCATTTCGGTCCCTCCAGAACGATCACCGAAGAGAATCCCCAGGTCGCGCCCAGGGCATCTCTTGTTACTGCGACCATCTTGTGTGACCATCGAAGGGCGCGGAAGGAGGCACTTTCATGTCCCAGGGGAACACCACCGAGCAGGTCAGCGCGATCGACCCGGAGAAACTCGAGGCGTGCACGCTGCTCGAGGTGCTCAACCGGATCAGTGGCAAGTGGGCGATCGGCATCCTGCTGGAGGCGTCGCAGGGCCCGGTGCGGTTCACGGAGCTGGAGCGTTCGGTGGCGGGCATCAGCCGCCGGATGCTCACGCTGACCCTGCGCAACCTCGAACGCGACGGGCTGCTGGAGCGCACCGTCTACCCGACTGTGCCACCGCGTGTGGAGTACGAGGCGACGCCGATGGCGCGGGAGCTCTACGGCACCTTGTCGGGGCTCGTGGACTGGGCGCAGCGCCACCGCGAGGCGATCGCCGTGGCGCGCGAGGTCTACGACGCGCAGTAGAAACGCGTGTGCCGTGGTCGTGAGCACGGGGGACGCTCACGACCACGGCATACGGGGGTGTTCGCACCCCGGCGGGGGAGTGTGGGCCGGAAGGAGCCCTGGGGTGCGAACGGCTTCAGTTGCCCGCGGAGGCACCCACGGGTTCGCCCCGGTCGCTGGGCGGCTCGGTGGTGACCGGTGCGGGCGCTTCGTCGAGCAGCGTGGCTTCGTCGAACGGCGCGGACCCCGCGAAGACCTGGCGGGACTTGTCGCGGTCGAACTCCTTCATCCACGATCCGATGAGGACGGTCGCCACGGCGTTGCCGGCGAAGTTCGTCAGCGCGCGGGCCTCGGACATGAACCGGTCGATGCCGAGGATGAACCCGACGCCGTCGACCAGCTCGGGCCGGTGCGACTGCAGCCCGCTCGCCAGGGTCGCGATGCCGGCGCCGCTGACGCCCGCCGCGCCCTTCGAGGCCAGGATCATGAACAGCAGCAACCCGATCTGCTCGCCCAGGGCCAGCGGCTCGTCCTGCGCCGAGGCGATGAACAGCGTCGCCATGGTCAGGTAGATCGCCGTGCCGTCGAGGTTGAACGAGTAGCCGGTGGGCACCGTTATGCCGACGACCGGTTTGCTCACGCCGAGGTGCTCCATCTTCGCGATCAGCCGCGGCAGCGCCGATTCCGACGACGACGTGGACAGGATCAGCAGGAACTCGCGGCCCAGGTACCTGAGCAGCTGGAAGATGTTGACCCGCGCGCCCACCCACAGCACCGCGCCGAGGACGCCGAAGACGAAGATCAGGCAGGTCACGTAGAAGCCGAGCATGATCACCAGCAGGCTGCGCAGCGCGCCCCAGCCGGTGGCGCCGACCACGGCGGCGATCGCGCCGAACGCGCCGACCGGTGCCGCCCACATGATCATCGACAGGATGCGGAACACCAGGCGCTGCACGTGCTCGATGCCGCGCAGGATCGGCTCGCCGCGCCGGCCGAGCTTCTGCAGCGCGAACCCGGTCAGCAGGGCGATGAGCAGCGCCTGCAGGGTCTGGCCCTCGGTGAACGCCGAGACGAACGAGGTCGGGATGATCCCGAGCACGAAGTCGACGCCGCCCTCGGCGCCCTTGGCCTGGTCGTGGACCTTGGTGACGTCGGCCGGGTTGAGGTGCAGACCACTGCCCGGGTGCAGGATGTTGCCGACGATGAGGCCGATCGCGAGCGCGAACGTCGACATCACGACGAAGTAGACCAGCGCGGTGATGCCGACCTTGCCGACCTTCGCCGCCTTCGCGACCGAGCCGATGCCCAGCACGATGGTGCAGAAGATGATCGGCGCGATCATCATCTTGATCAGGTTGACGAAACCGGTGCCCAGCGGTGCGAGCTCCTTGCCGACCGACGGCCAGATCAGGCCGACCGCGGCGCCGAGCACCACGGCGATGATCACGGCCAGATAAAGGCAACGCGTGCGGTCGCGCCGGGGCGCGGCCGCTTCGGGGGTCGGTGTCGGCACCGTTGCCTCCAGTCGGGGAAGGGGTGGAACGCCGGTCACTATGCGGGGAGGATATGACCAGCGTCACCGTTGTGTTCATTGAGTTCGCACGAGAGGTCCAGTCCGGTTCGGACAGTGGTACGCGAGGGCCGTTGCACCACCCGGGTGTTGCCGTCCGCCCGTATGTGCTGGTATGGGCACGTGCCTGCGCCCACCCGGACCCGGACGAGCCGCTGGAGCCTCGCCCGCCAGCTGCTGGTGCTCCAGCTGGCGGTGCTGCTCGTGCTCGTGGGTGGCGGGATCACCATCGCGTACCTCGACGCCGGCCGCACGACGACCGACCGGGCGCGCGACCAGTCGCTGGCGGTCGCCCACGCGATCGCCGACTCGCCGGGAGTGGTGCGGGCGGTGTCCACACCGGACCCGACGGCAGTGCTGCAGCCCTACGCGGTGCGGGTGCAGGCCGACGCCGACGTCGACTTCGTCACGATCATGACGCCGCAGGGGATCCGCTACACGCACCCGAATCCGGCGCTGATCGGCCAGCCGTTCCTCGGCCACATCGCCGCCGCCCAGGAGGGCGGCGTGGTCACCGAGACCTACACCGGTTCGCTCGGGCCTTCCGTCCGCGCCGTGGTGCCGGTGTTCGACGCGAACCACCGCGTCGTCGCGCTGGTGGCGGTGGGCATCACGATCGCCGCGATCTCCGCCGAGCTGCGCGACCGGGTATGGCCGCTCGCCGGTGTCGCGGCCGCGGTGCTGCTGGTCGGCGCGTGCGGCGGCTGGCTCGTGAGCGCCCGGCTCAAACGCCAGACGCGCGGGATCGCGCCCGGTGAGCTCAGCAACCTGTTCGAGTACCACGAAGCCGTGCTGCACTCCGTGCGCGAAGGCGTGCTGCTGGTCGGGCGCGACGGCCGCGTCGGCCTGTGCAACGACGGCGCGCGCACGCTCCTGGGCCTCACCGCGGATCCCGTGGGGCGGCCGCTGGTCGAGCTGGGGCTGCCGCCGGAGCTGGTGGCCGCGTTCGTGTCCGCCGAGACGCGCACCGAGGAGCTGCACCTCACCGATACGCGCGTGCTGGTGGTCAGTACCACCGTCGTGCGCTCCGGCGGGCGCGCGCAGGGCACCGTGGTGATCCTGCGCGACCACACGGAACTGCAGACGCTCACGGGTGAGCTCACCACCGCCCGCAGCCTGTCGGAGGCGCTGCGGTCGCAGGCGCACGAGGCCGCGAACCGGCTGCACACCGTCGTTTCCCTCGTGGAGCTCGGCCGGCCCGAAGACGCGGTGGAGTTCGCGACGGCCGAGCTCGCGCTGGCCCAGGAGCTCACCGACCGCGTGATGAGCGCGGTGTCCGAGCCCGTGCTCGCGGCCCTGCTGCTCGGCAAGGCCGCGGAGGCCAGCGAACGCGGCGTCGAGTTCACGATCACGCCCGACACGGTGATCGAGGACCTCGGCGGCGGGATCGCCGGCCGGGACCTCGTGACGATCCTGGGCAACCTCGTCGACAACGGCATCGACGCCGCCGCGCGCGGGGCGGCCGGCCGGCCGGCTGTGGTCGTCACCGCGCGGACCGACGAGGACGGGCTGCTGCTGCGGGTCGCCGACAACGGCCCGGGCGTACCGGAGGAAGCTGTGGAGGACATGTTCCGCCGCGGCTGGTCCACGAAAGCGGCCGAGGGCCACGGGCTCGGGCTCGCGCTGGTGGCCCAGGCCGTCCGGCGCTACGGCGGCCGCGTCGACGTCGGGCAAGAGGGTGGCGCGGTGTTCACGGTCCGGTTGCCGAGGCAGGAGGCGCTGCGGTGATCCGCGTGCTGGTGGTGGAGGACGAGCCCGTGGCCGCCGAGGCCCACCGGCTCTACGTGGAGCGCGTGGGCGGCTTCAGCGTCGCCGGCGTGGTCCACTCCGGCGGCGACGCGCTGCGCTTCTGCGAGCGCGAACCCGTCGACCTCGTGCTGCTCGACTTCTACCTGCCCGACACCCACGGCCTCGCCGTGTGCCGCTCCCTGCGCGCGGCCGGCCTGCCCATCGACGTGATCGCCGTGACCTCGGCGCGCGACCTCGCGCTGGTGAAGGCGGCGGTCTCGGTGGGCGTGGTGCAGTACCTGCTGAAACCGTTCACTTTCGCTTCGCTGCGGGAAAAGCTCGAGCGCTACGCCGAGTTCCACCGGGCTTCGGGCGAGGTCACCGGCCAGGCCGAGATCGACCGCGCGCTCGCGACGCTGCGCACGAGCGAGCAGCAGGCCCTGCCGAAGGGCATGAGCGCCGAGACGCTCGAAGCGATCACCGCCGCCCTGGCCGCCGCCTCCGAAGGGCTCTCCGCCGCCGGCGCGGCGAGCGCGATCGGCGCGTCGCGCGTCACGGCCCGCCGCTACCTGGAGTACCTGGCGGACAACGGCTTGGCCCACCGCGAACCCCGCTACGGCCAGGTGGGGCGCCCCGAGGTCTGGTACCGCCACGGCCCCGCCTGACGACCAGTACCTGGTCGCGCCGGGTGCGGGGGCGAATCGCCCGGCCTCACCCGGACGGTTGTTCGCGCACTGTTTCTGTATAACGCCCTACACAGCTCGGCGGGGCACGAGGTACGGTCGCCGCGAACCAGCCCGACGGAGGGGAATCCGGTGGAGCGAGACCCGCGCCCACGGCTGCTGCTGCGGCACCTCGCGCACGAGCGCAGTGCCGAAGGCAGCGAACGCACCTCGAGGCTCACCGTCCGGCGCCCCGCGGCCGGCTTCGCCTCGGCGACGGCCGTCTGCGACTGGTGCGGCGCCGAGCTCGAGCTGCGCGTCGCGGCCGTCCGGAAGGTGCGGCAGTCGCTGCTGGGATGGGCGTTGGTGTACTTCGCCGGGGTGCTGGCCGTGGTCGGGGGCATGGCCGCGCTGTCGGCGTCGGTCGTGGGGCTCGCGGTGGTCCTGATGGTCGGCGGGTTGCTGGTGGCGGTGGTCGGAGCGGCGTTCTGGTGGTGGGCCACGGGCGTCCGTCCGGTGCGCGCGCTGCCGGAGGGGAAGCCCGGGCCGCACGTGGTCCGGCCGGACCGCGGGCAGCGCTAGAGCTCAGCGAGGGCGGCCCGGTGCGTCGGGCCGGGTCTGCCACGGGTGCGGCCCGTCGAGCGGCCGGTACTCCACGCCCAGCGCGTCGAGCCGCGGCAGGTGGTGGTCGCGCAGGCGCGGCAGGAACTCGGCGAAGTCGCGGGGCCCGGTGGTCCAGGCCAGCTCCGCGAACGCGCTCAGCCGGGGGAAAGCCGCGTAGTCCACGCGCCGCGCGGTGTCGAGGTGCTCGGTCCAGACCTGGGCCTGGGCGCCGAGCAGGTGCGGGCCGGTCAGCGCCGGATCGTAGGTGTAGACGTCCTCCAGTGTGCGCAGGTAGCCGACCGGGATGGGCTCGTCGGGGTGGTCGGACTGGCGGTGGTCGAGGTACACGCGGTCCTCCGGGCACAGCACCACGTCGTGACCCCGCGACGCGGCCAGCTCGCCGCGCGCCTCGTCCTGCCAGGCGCCGATCACCATGGGCGGGAGGTCGTCGATGTCGAGGACCTCGTCCCAGCCGAGCGCCTGCCGGCCGCGTGCGGCCAGGTGCGCGGCGATCTCGCGGACGAACCGGCCGTGGGCCTCGGTCGCGCCCGGCACCTCGTCACCGCCGAGGCCGATGACCGGCGACGGGAAGATGTCCAGCACGTGGTCGAACACGGTGCGGAAGAAATCCAAAGTGGACTCCGAAGGGTCGAGCAGCGAAGTGCTGATGCCCCAGGACGTCCACACCTCCCAGTCCGCGTCGGGGTCGGGGCCGAGCTTCGGGTACGCGGCGATGGCCGCGCGGGCGTGGCCGGGCACGTCGATCTCCGGCACCACCGTCACGGCCCGTGCGGCGGCGTACGCGACGATCTCCCGCAGGTCGTCGGTGGAGTAGAAGCCGCCGTGGGGACGGCCGTCGCGCTCGGGGCCGTCGTGGCGCCCCACCATCGACGAACGCCGCCAGCCACCGACCGAGGTGAGCCGGGGGAACCGCGGCACCTCGATGCGCCAGCCCTGGTCGTCGGTCAGGTGCAGGTTCAGCACGTTGAGCTTGTGCGCCGCCAGCAGGTCGACGAACCGCAGCACCTCGGCCTTCGTGCGGAAGTGCCGCGCCACGTCGAGCAGGCAGCCGCGCCAGCCGAACCGCGGGTGGTCCTCCACCACCCCGCACGGCAACGTCAGCCCGGAGCGGATCGACGCCGCCCGGAACGCGTCCGGCCCGGCGAGCTGGCGCAGCGTCTGCCGGCCGTACACCTCGCCCGCCACGTCGGCGACCGACAGCGTGACTCCGTGGGGCGTGATCGCCAGCCGGTAGCCCTCGGCGGGCAGCTCCGGCGCCGGCCGCACGGTGACCAGTGTCGGCCACGGGCACGTGCCCGGCACCTCGGTGACGGAGACGGGACGGGGGAGCAGGGTGTCGAACCCGGGCATGATCAGCCTTTCACCGCGCCGGACATCCCGGCGACGAGCCGGCGTTGCACCAGCACGAAGAACACCAGCACCGGGATCGTCATGAGGGTGGACGACGCCATCACCGCGCCCCAGTCGGTGTCCTCCGGTTTGAAGAACACCAGGATCGCCTGCGGCAGCGTCTGGTTCTCGGTCTTGGAGATGATGAACGTCTTCGCGAACAGGAAGTCGTTCCACGCGTGGATGAACGCCAGCACGCTCACGGCGACCAAGCCCGGCGCCACCAGCGGGAACAGGATCTGCCACGTGAAGCGCATCCGCGACGCGCCGTCCAGCTTCGCCGCCTCCTCCAGCTCCACCGGCACCGCCGCGACGAACCCGCGCAGCATCCAGATCGCGAACGGCAGGCTGAACGCCAGGTGCACGAGCACGAGCGAGCCCAGCTCGTTGAGCCCGAACGCCGGCGCGACCGCGCCGATCTGGCGCATCAGGAAGAACAGCGGGATCGTCAGCGCCTCCACCGGCACCATCTGCGCCACGAGGATCATCACCAGCAGCACCGTGCGGCCGCGGAAGCGGAACCGCGTGAGGGCCACGGCAGACAGGAACGACAGCAGCAGCGACAGCACCACCACGGCCAGCGCGACCAGCAGGCTGTTCACGAAGAACCGGCCGAAGCCCGAAACGGTGAGCACGCGCTGGAAGCTGTCGAGCGAAGGCGCCAGCGTCCACGGTTTCGGGTTCGCCGTCTGAATCTCGCCGGCGGGCTTGAACGCCGAGAGCACCATCCAGTACAGCGGGAACGCGACGATCCCGGCCACCACGACCGTGACGATCTCCGCGACGAGCCGGCCCGGCCGCCGGACGCGGCGAGTGCGCGACTTCGCCGTGATCACAGCCATGCCGTGCTCCGGCGCTGGGACCGGACGTACAGTCCGGTGATCGACAGGAGCAGCAGCGTCATCACGACTCCGATCGCCGAGCCGAGGCCGTACTCCTGCCCGGCGAAGGCCTGCTGGTAGGCGTAGACGTTGAGCACGAGGTTGCGCCCGGCCACGCCGCCGCCGTTGGTCATCACGTAGATCTGGGTGAACACCTTGAAGTCCCAGATGATCGACTGGATCGTCGCGATCATCAGCAGCGGCCGTACCATCGGCAGCACGACGGCCCACGTGCTGCGCCACGCCGAAGCGCCGTCCAGCGACGCGGCCTCGAGGACCTCCTCCGGGATCGCCTTGATCCCGGCGTACATCGTGACCAGCACGAACGGGAACGAGCACCAGATCACCTCGGCGGCCACGAGCCCGAACGCGCCGAAGGTGCCGAACGTCCAGGAGTGGTGCGCCATGCCCGTGAAGCCGATGCCCGAGAGCACCTCGTTCACGAGGCCGAAGTCGGTGTCGAAGAGGAACAGCCACACGTACGAGCCGGCGATCGCGGGCGTCGACCACGCGCCGAGCGCCGCGAGGAACAGCAGCGTCCGCGGCACCGCGCGCACCTTCGATGCCAGCACCGCCAGCGCCGTCCCGACCACCAGGCTGCCGAGCACGCACGCGGCGGCGAACCCGACGGTCTTCGCGAGCACCGTCCAGAACTGCACGTCCTGCAGCAGCGCCGCATAGTTGTCGAACCCGAGGAACACCAGCGGCGCCGCGCCCGCGGCCTGGGGCTGCCCGTAGTCGTAGAACGAGATCAGCACCAGCTGGTAGATCGGGTACACCAGCAGCGCCGCGAGCAGGATGCCCGCGGGCAGCAGGTAGAGGAGCGCCGCCCGGCCGTCCCGCCGCCGGCGCGGCGGGGCGCGACCGGAGCCGGGACGGTCACGGGCAGCGCTGCGTGACCATCAGCCGAAGTTCTTGTTCATCGCCGCCGTGGCGTCGGCGAGCGCGCCGTCGACGTCCTTGCCGCCGGTCGCGATCTGCTGCACGGCGGTGGGCAGCACGTTCTGGCTGTCGATCTTCGACCAGCCGGGCGTGCTCGGCACGAACTTCGTGCCGGCGGCGAGGGTGTCCACGAACGGCTTGAGCGTCGGGTCGCTCGCCGCGAGCTTCTTCTGCACGCTCTCCAGCGTGGGCAGGTTGCCCATGGCGTTGTACATCTTCTCCTGGTACTTCGCCCCGGCCAGCAGCTCCGCGAACTGCACGGCGAGCCCGTGGCGCTTGCTCGCGCCGAACACGCCCAGCAGGTTGCCGCCGGCGAACGCGGGCGCGACCGAGCCCGGCGTGGTGCCCGGCAGCGGGACCACGGCGTACTTGCCCTTAACCGCAGCCTGTTCCACGGCCTTGCGGTTGAAGTCACCGCCGATGGTCATCCCGGCCTTGCCGCCGGCGAACGCGGTCACGCTCTGCGTGCCGGTGAGGTTCGCGCACGCGGCGGGCGGGCAGATGTCGTCCTTGAGCAGGTTCGCGTACGCGGTGATGCCGGCCTTCGCCTGCGGCGACTCCACAGTGGACGTCCACTTGCCGCCGTCCTGCTTGGCCACGTCGCCACCGTTGGCCCAGACGAACGGCAGGAGCGCGTAGGTGTACTTGCCGCCGGTCGAGATGCCGTAGAGGTCGGGCTTGGCGGCGTGGATCTTGCGGGCGTCGTCGGTCAGCTCGGCGAGGGTGGCCGGCGGCTCGAGACCCAGCTCGGTGAACACGTCGGTGCGGTAGTAGAGGGCGCGGATGCCGGTGTACCAGGGCAGGCCGTAGGTCTTGCCGCCCGACTTCGCGGTGTCGAGCACCGAGGGCAGCAGGTCCTTGCCCTCGCTCCACGACGAGATGTCGCCGGTGAGGTCGCTGAGCGCACCGGTCTGGGCGTAGCTCGCCACGTCGGTGTTGCCGAACTCGGCGACGTCGGGCGCGTTCGACGGGTCGTTGAAGGCGCCGGAGAACTTGTCGGCGCGGCCCTCGACCGGCACCCACTGCACGTCGACGTCCACGCCGGCGTGCGCGGCCTTGAACTCGGTGATGGCCTCCTTCACCGCCGCTTCCTTGGGTGCGCGGCTGGCCTCGTCGAACAGCCACACGCGAAGCGTGCCGGTCTGGTCGTCCCCGCCCGAGGCCGCCGGGGCCGACTGGGTGGGCGCGCAGCCGGCCAGCAGGGCCAGCGCCGCGGAGACAGTGATGGCGGTGAACGTACGACGCACTCTCATCGTTGAGCTCCCAGAGGGTAGGGGCCGGCCGGCGACGGACCGGTCTGGTCCGCCGCCGGCCGGCGACGCCGGGTCAGGCGAAGAAAACGGAGTTGACCGACGGCACGGCGAGCGAGCCGGCGACCGCGCCGGGCAGGCCCGTGGCCGGGTCGCGCGGCAGCCAGGTGACGGTGCCCGAACGCTGGTTGGACACGTAGAACCAGCGTTCGTCGGGCGAGAGCGCGACGTGGCGCGGCCAGTCGCCCCCGGTGTCCACACTGGACACCAGCTTGAGCGTGGTGCCGCCGCCGGACACCGAGAACGTGGCGATCGTGTTCGGGCCGCGGACGGTCGCGTGGACGAACTTGGCGTCCGTCGACACGGCGATCTCGCCCGGGAACAGGTCGCCGGTGCTGCCCGCCGGCACCGCGGGGACGACCGCGAGCGGGGTGAGCCGGCCCGCCGCCGCGTCCCAGGACAGCACGGTGATCTCCGGGCGCAGCTCCTGCGCGAGGTAGGCGTAGCGGCCGTTCGGGTGGAACGCCAGGTGCCGCGGCCCCGCGCCGGAGGGGAGCGTGACCTGCTGGTGCAGCGCGAGCTTCCCGCTGCCGGTGTCGAGCGTGTACACGTAGACCGAGTCGGCGCCGAGGTCCACCGACAGCACCCACTGCCCGGTCGGGTCGTTCACCACCTGGTGCGCGTGCGCGTCCCGCTCGGCGCCCTGGTGCTGCTGCACGTCCGTGGCCGGGCCGAGCTTGCCGCCCGCCAGGATCGGCAGCACCACGACGCTGCCCGAGCCGTAGTTGGCCGCCAGCACGTACTTCTGGCTGCTGTGCACGGACAGGTGCGTCGGGGCGCTGCCTTTCGACGACACGGAGTTGAGCAGCCGGGGGCGGTTCGCCGTGGTGACGTCGAGGGCCGAGATGGCGCCATTCGGGTCACCCTCGTTCGTCGCGTAGAGGGTGCGGCCGTCGCGGCTGCGGTCGAACCACGACGCGTCGGGCACCCCGGCGACGGTGCGCACCGGGGTGAGCGCCGGCGCGGTGCCCGTGCGGCCCACCACGTCGAGGCCGTGCCCGGCCGGTGGGGTGCTGGTGTAGCTGCCGACGTACGCGATCGCGCCCGCGTCTCGCGCGCACCCGGCGGGTGCGGCGTTCGCGAGCTGGGTGCCGAGCACGGTGCCGAGTCCGGCGGCGCCGGCGGCGCCGAGGAACGTGCGACGGGAAAGTCCGGCCATCGAGGTTTCTCCCAACGGTGAGGGGACCAGAAGGTGGTTCAGACCACTGCCATGATCAATGCTGCCACGGCGAAACCGCTGAGGGAAAGGACTGTTTCGAGCGCGGTCCACGTTTTCAGCGTCTGGGGCACGGAAAGGCCGAAGTAGCGCGACACGATCCAGAAGCCGCCGTCGTTCACGTGGGAGGCGATGATCGAGCCCGCGGAGATCGCGATCACGATCAGGGCCAGCTGCGGCTGCGAGTAGTGCAGCTCCACCACCGTCGGCGCGACGATGCCGCTGGTGGTCACGATCGCGACCGTCGCCGAGCCCTGCGCGACGCGCATGCCGCAGCTGATGATGTAGGCCGCGAGGATCACGGGCAGGCCCGCGTCGCCGAGGGAGCCGGCGACGGCCTGGCCGATGCCGGTCGCCGAGAGCACCGCCCCGAAGAACGAGCCCGCGCCCACCACCAGCAGGATCATCGCGACCGGGCGCAGCGCGTTCGCCGACAGCTGCGCCAGGTCCGCGCCCGTCATGCCACGGCGGTGGCCCAGCAGCCACGAGGCGAGCAGCGTGGCGATCGTCAGCGCGATGGCGGGCGTGCCCAGGAACGCCGCGACCCCGGCGGCGCCGGAGTTCTTCGGCAGCACGATGCTGCCGAACGTGCCCACCAGGATCAGCACGAGCGGGATCGCGATGATGCCGCTGACCAGGGCCAGCGACGGCGGGTTCGGGTTCTCTTCGTCGTCGTCGCCGGCGAGCTTGGCGAACTCCTCGGCGAGCGGCACGTTCACGCGCTTGCCGATCCACGTCGAGTACAGGATGCCGCCGACGAACCACGCGGGGATGCCGCAGACCGCGCCCATCAGGATGAGCCAGCCGAGGTCCACGTGCAGCAGCCCGGCGGCCGCGACGGGCCCGGGGTGGGGCGGGATGAACGCGTGGGTGATCGACAGGCCCGCCAGCAGCGGCATCGCGTAGAGCACGATCGAGCGGCCGCCCTGCTTGGCCGCCGCGTAGACCAGCGGCGCCAGCACGAAGATGCCGATGTCGAAGAACACCGGGATGCCGAAGATCAGACCGGACAGGCCCATCGCGAGCGGCGCGCGTTTCTCGCCGAACGCGCGCAGCAGTGCCGAGGTCAGCACGCGGGCGCCCCCGGAGCGTTCGAGGATCGACCCCAGCAGGGTGCCGAGGCCGATGATCGCCGTGATGTGCCCGAGGATGCTGCCGAACCCCTTCTCCAGCAAGGAGTCCGACGTCTTCTGCGCGGTGCCGACCAGCGTTCCCACGGGCAGGCCGGCGGCCAGCGCGGTGAGCACCCCCACCACGATCAACGCGATGAACGGTTCGAGCTTGACCTTGATGATGAGCACGAGCAGGACGGCGATCGAAACCGCCGCGAGCGTCAGCAGACCGCCGGTCGTGGTCTGCAGCCAGTGGATCATCGGCCCCTCCCGGGGTGACGAAGGGAATGGCCGGCGAGGGCGCCGGTGGGGTGGGTGTCCTCGATCGCGGCGACGCCGTTCACGAAGACGTGGGAGATCCCCTCGGCGGGCTGCCTCGGGTTTTCGAACGTGGCGGTGTCGGTGATCGTGGCGGGATCGAACAGCACCAGGTCGGCCGCGTACCCGGCGCGCACGAGGCCCCGGTCGGTGAGCCGCAGCCGCCGCGCCGCGCGCCCGGTGAGGTGCGCGACGCAGTCGGCCAGCCCGAGCACGCCCAGTTCACGGACGTAGCGGGCGAGATAACGGGGGAACGTGCCCCAGGCGCGCGGGTGCGGCCGGTTGCCGACGAGCAGGCCGTCGGAACCGCCGGTGTGCGTGCGGTGGCGCATGATGGCCTGCACGTTCTCCTCGTGGCCGATGTGCATCAGGCACGAGGTGCCGAGCCGTTCGTCGACCAGCGTGGCGAAGTACAGCTCGGCGGGCGTTTTTCCTTGCGTACGGGCGGATTCCGCGACGCTGTGGCCGACGAGGCCGACGTTGCTCTGGTGGCGCACGCCGTTGATCTCGATGCCGGACCAGTCGATGGGCACGCCGTGCGCGCCGTCCGAGCCGGTCTCCTCGATCTCGACGCGGATCCGCTCGCGGGTGTCCGCATCGGACAGTCGCGCGAGCGTGGCGTCGAGCCCGCCCTCGGTGGCCCAGCTCGGCAGCAGCGCCGACAGGTAGGTGGCGCCCGGCAGGTACGGGTAGGTATCGAGGGTGATGTCGCCGCCGGCGTCGAGGGCGTCGTCCAGCAGCCTCAGCAGCTCCGGTGCTTTGCCCTTGTTGACGGAGAAGTTCATCGTGGCGTGCGCGAGGTGCAGCGGGCAGTCCGCGCGGCGCGAGACGTCGACCATCTCGGCGAAGGCCTCCAGCGCACCCGCGCCGTAGCTGCGGTGGTGGGGGCTGTAGTAGCCGCTGTGCGCGCCGACCACGCGGCACAGCTCGACGAGCTCGGCCGTGTCCGCGTACATGCCCGGCGTGTAGGTGAGCCCCGAGGACAGCCCGAAAGCGCCTTCTTCGAGCCCGGTCGCGATCAGTTCCTTCATCCGGTCGAGCTCGGCGTCGGTCGCCGGCCGGTTCTCCCAGCCGACCGCGAGCATCCGGACGGTGCCCTGCGGCACGAGGTAGGCGGCGTTCACGGCCACGCCGCGGTCGAGCCGGTCGAGGTACTCGCCGACCGAGCGCCAGTTCCAGTCGAAGCCGGCCGGGTCGTCGTTCCAGCCCGCGAGCTGCTGGCGCAGCGCCTCGAGCACGGTGTCGTCCACGGGCGCGTACGAGAGGCCGTCCTGCCCGAGCACCTCGGTGGTCACGCCCTGGGAGACCTTCGCGAGGTGGTCCGGGTTCGTGAGCAGCTGCAGGTCGGAGTGCGAGTGCATGTCGATGAACCCAGGTGCGAGCACGAGGCCGTCCGCGTCCAGCACGCGCTTTCCGGTGAGCGAGCCGGGTTCGGCGACCTCGGTGACGCGGTCGCCGGTGATCCCGACGTCGTGGCGAGTGATCGGACCGCCGGTGCCGTCGGCCACTTGGGCGCCGCGGAAGACAGTGTCCATCAGAGCACATCCATCAGAACCACGTCCGCACGAAGTCGACGACCGTCTCGCCGTCGGTGTCCACCACCGGCAGCAGCGGCCACTTGTCGAAGGTCGTGCACGGGTGCGAAAGCCCGAGCCGCACCCAGTCGCCGACCTCGACGGGGGAGTCCGCGGGCAGCGCCAGGAACGCGTGCTGGTCGTTCAGCTTCGTCACGGCGTGACCGGTGAGCTCGGCGTTGACGCCGTTCTTGCGCAGCAGCTGCGGCTCCGGCATGCCCTCGTCGTAGGGCAGATCGCGCTTGCCGGCGGTGAGCAGCGCAAGCTCGGCAGTGGGTTTCGAGGTGACCTGCGCCCACGCGTGCAGCGCGGCGTGGAACGGCTCGACGCCGGCCAGCCGCGGGTGCACGCCGAGCGGCGAGATCTCGCGGTAGAAGCCGTCGTCGTGGGTGACGTAGGCGCCGCTGCGCAGGATCGGCAGCACGTCCATGCCGGCGGGCCACGGTTTCGTGAGCTCCTGGGCCACGCGGTCGAAGTAGGCGCTCCCGCCGGCCGTCACGTACACCTGGCCTTCGGCGAGCAGTCCCTGGTCTGCGAACGCGATCGCCGAGTCGCGCAGGGTGTCCACATAGGAACTGATCTTGGCCAGGGCGGCGTCGTCGGTGTCGTGCGACAGCGCGCCCTCGTAGCCGCCCGTGCCGCGCAACCGCAGCGCGGGACTCTTCGCGACCGCCTCGGCCACGGCCAGCGCCGTCTCCGGGTCGCGCACCCCGGTGCGGCCGCCGGCGCCACCCAGCTCCACGAGCACGTCGACCGGGCGCGCGGAGCCGGCCAGCGCCTCGGTCATCAGCTCGACCCCGCGCACGGAGTCGACCCAGCACACGAACTCGAACGCCGGGTCCGCCGCCAGCTCGCCCGCGAGCCAGCGCAGGCCCGCCGGGTCCACGAGCTGGTTGGCCAGCAGGATCCGCGAGACGCCGAACGCGCGGTAGATCCGCAGGTGCCCGGCGTTGGCGGCGGTGACGCCCCACGCGCCGTGCGCGAGCTGGCGCGCGAACAGCTCGGGCGCCATCGTGGTCTTGCCGTGCGGCGCGAGCGCGATCCCGTGCCCGGCGCACCACGCCGCCATGGTGGCGAGGTTGTGCTCCAGCGCCGCGGCGTCGAGCACGACGAACGGGCCGAAGAAGCCGTCGGCGAACAGGTTCGCACGCCGGGCCGCGGCCTCGTCGAGGGTGAGCCCGGCCAGCGCGGGCGCGATCGAGCGGAAGCGCCAGTCGATCTTCTCGTCCCGGCCCGCGCGGACGGCGGCGGTCAGGGCGGCGTGCTCGGAGCTGTTCATCGATTCAGACCTCGGTGCGGGCATAGGTTGCGTATGATGCAACGGGCGTTGCGCAAAATGCGCGACATAGGTGTAGCATCCGGTCCGCCACAGGTCAACGGGGTGACGGAACGGGGAGAAAGTCAGTGACCAGCCCGCCCGAGGTGCTCTGCATCGGCGAGTCGATGGCCCTGTTCGTGCCGGCCGAACCCGGCCCGCCCGAACGGGTGCGCAGCTGGCTGCGCACCTTCGGCGGCGCCGAGTCGAACGTCGCGTGCCACCTGCCCGCACTCGGGGTGCCGAGCGCGTGGGTGAGCGCGGTCGGCGACGACCCGTTCGGCCGCGCGCTGGTGCAGCAGATCGCCTCGGCCGGCGTCGACGTGAGCGGCGTGGAGATCGATCCGGCGCGTCCGACAGGTTTGTACGTCAAGGAAAGCGGCGCCCAGGGCAGCCCGGTGCGTTATTACCGCACCGGTTCGGCCGCCTCCGCGCTCGGCCCGGACCTCGTGGACCGGCTGCACCTCGACGGCGCGCGCGTGCTGCACCTGTCCGGGATCACGCCCGCGCTGTCGGCCAGTTGCCTCGCGCTCGTGCGCGCGCTGCTGGCGGCCCCGCGCGGGGAGCGGCTCGTGTCGTTCGACGTCAACCACCGGCCCGCGCTGGGGCAGGACGTCGCCGTGCTCGCGGAGCTGGCCGGGCTCGCCGATCTGGTCCTCACCGGCGACGACGAGGCCGAACGCGTGTGGGGGACCGGTGATCCCACGCGGCTGCGCGAACTGCTGCCCGGGCCGCGCACGCTCGTGGTGAAGCACGGCGAACGCGGCGCGACACTCGTCGAAGGCGACGCGGCGCCGGTGTTCGAACCCGCGCTGCGCGTGGACGTGGTCGAGCCGGTCGGTGCCGGCGACGCGTTCGCGGCCGGCTTCCTCGCCGCCACCCTGCGCGGCGCCGACCCGTCGACCCGGCTGCGCCGCGGGCACCTCCAGGCCGCCGCGACCCTGCTGACCCACGACGACGTCGGCACGCCCCTGCCCGCCCCCGTGGTGGATACGCTGCTGCGCGCGGACGCCGAAGAGTGGGGCGCGGCCCGCCTGACGGGAGAGGGTGTGGTGGTGAGGTGAGCCAGAGCCTGGACCGGGCGCTGACCGTGCTGGCCGGGCTCGCCCGCGGCGCGAAGACGCTGGACGAGCTCGCCGAGGAGATCGGCGTGCACAAGACGACCGTGCTGCGCCTGTTGCGCACGCTCGAGTCGCACCACTTCGTGCGCCGCGAGGGGACCCGCCACTACCGCCTCGGCAGCGCGCTGTTCGACCTCGCGAACCAGGCACTGGAAGACCTCGACGTGCGCAGCAGCTCCCACGACGCGCTCGCGGCGCTCAACATCCGCACCGGGCACACCGTGCACCTCGCCTCGTACGAAGACGGCGAGGTCGTGTACATCGACAAGTTCGAGGGCCACCACTCCGTGCGGATGTACTCGCGCATAGGCAAACGCGCGCCCCTGCACTGCACCGCCGTCGGCAAGGTGCTGGTCGCCGCGATGCCGCGGGCGCGGCGCGAGGAGATCGCGCGTTCGCTGGACTACGTGGTGCTCACGCCGAACACGATCACCTCGACCGAGGCCTACCTGGCGGAACTGGACAAGGTCGCCGAGCGCGGCTACGCCGTGGACAACGCCGAGCACGAGGACTTCATCCACTGCATCGCGGCGCCGGTGCGCGGCGCCGGCGGCGAGGTGCTGGCCGCGGCGTCGATGTCGGTGCCGAAGGTGCTGCTGGACTACGACGGCCTGCTCGCGCTCGTGCCCGAGCTGCGCGCCGCCACCGACGAGGCTTCCGTCCACAGTGGATGGACGGGGAACGGAAAGGGGTAATGATGGGCAAGACGGCGATCACGACCGAGAACGCGCCGAAGCCGCCGGCGAAGTTCTCGCAGGCCGTCCGCAAGGGCAACATCCTGCAGATCGCGGGCACGGTCGCGTTCGACCCCGCGACCGGCGCGGTCGTCGGCGACGACATCGCGACGCAGACGCGGCAGGTGTTCAAGAACATCGAGGCCCTGCTCACCGAGGCCGGTTCGGGCTGGGCCGACGCGGTGATGGTGCGCGTGTACCTCACCGACACGAGCCACTTCGGCCCGTTCAACGAGGTCTACAACGAGCTGATCGGGGAGGGCCCGCACTCGGCCCGCACCACCGTCTACGTCGGCCTGCCCGCCGGTCTCCTCGTGGAGATCGACGTGCTGTGCGTGCTCGACTGAGTCCGGCCTCCCGGGTTTCGCCGGGTTCGCCTGGGTGGCGGGCCCGGGCGAACCCGGTCAGCCCAGCACGCTCGTGTAGGCGTTGATCGCCGGCTGACCGCCGAGGTGCGCGTAGAGCACGGTCGACTCGCGGGGGATCTCGCCGCGGCGCACGAGATCGATGAGCCCGGCCATGGACTTCCCCTCGTACACCGGGTCGGTGATCATGCCTTCGAGCCGCGCCGCGGTGCGGATCGCGTCCAGAGTGGACTCGTCGGGGATGCCGTAGACACCCGCGTGGTAGCGCTCGTCGAGCTCGACGTTTCCGATGCCGGGCGCGCCGATGAGCTCGGCGGTGTGCTCGGCGATGCGGGTGATCTGGTCGCGCGTCTCGGCGGGCTTGGCCGACGCGTCGATCCCGAGGATGCGGCGGGGTCGTCCGCCCAGTGCGGCGCCCGCCACCATCCCGGCCTGGGTGCTGCCGGTGACCGAGCAGACCACCACGGTGTCGAAGAAGACACCGAGGTCTCGCTCCTGTTGTTCCAGCTCCGCGACCCAGCCCGCGAACCCGAGCCCGCCCAGCGGGTGGTCGGACGCGCCGGCCGGGATCGCGTACGGCTTGCCGCCGGCGTCCCGGACCTCCGCGAGGACCTGCTCCCAGCTCTCCTTGAACCCGATGCCGAAGCCGGCCTCGACGAGCCGGACGTCGGCGCCCATGATCCGCGACAGCTGGATGTTGCCGACCTTGTCGTGCAGCGGGTCGTGCCAGTCGACCCAGCTTTCCTGCACCAGCACGGCTTTCAGCCCCGCGCGGGCGGCGGCCGCGGCCACCTGGCGAGTGTGGTTGGACTGCACGCCGCCGATGGACACGAGCGTGTCGGCGCCCTGGGCGAGCGCGTCGGCCACGAGGTATTCGAGCTTGCGGGTCTTGTTGCCGCCGTAGGCGAGACCGGAGTTGAGGTCTTCGCGCTTGGCCCGGATTTCCGCGCCGCCGAGGTGTTCGGTGAGGCGGTCGAGCCGGTGGATCGGCGACGGGCCGATCATCAGGGGGAAACGCGGGAAGTCGGCGAGGCTCACGGGGTCTCCAGGCTTGCTTCGAGGTCCGACCAGATGGTCGAGGTGACAGCGGCGGCGGTGTCGGCGTCGCCGGCTTCGATCGCGTCGACGAGCTCGGTGTGCCGCCGGACCGAGCGGTGTGCGGGCAGGGAGCTGAAGCGCGCGTACTCGAGCCGGCGCAGCAACGGGGTGTAGCGCTCCAGCGTCGCGGCGACGGCGCGGTTGCCGCACGCGCGCACGGGCACGTCGTGCAGCTCGTCGTCGGCCGCGATCGCCGCGGCCACCTCTCCCTCGGCCACCGCGGCGGCGAAGCGCTCGTTCGCCGCGCGCATCTCGGCGACCTGCTCGGTGCCGAGCCGGGGGAGGGCCTGGCGAATGGCGAACTCGTGCAGCGCGCGTACCAGCTGGACGGCGTCGCGCACCTCGTCGCCCGCGATCGCGGCCACCCGCGTGTAGCTCTGCGGCTTGGACTCCACGAGCCCGTCGCCGGCCAGGCGCAGCAGGGCCTGGCGCACGGGAGCGCGGGACAGGCCGAGCTCGTCGGCCAGGTCGGCGTCGCGCAGCGGGGTGCCGGGGGCGAGGCTGCCGTCGATGATGGCCTGGCGGATGCGGTCGTAGGCCTCGTCGCGCAGCAGTGGCCGGGTGACTTTGGGGAGCGGACTCACATCTAACATGTTAGATGTCTTTCGGGCGGTTCGGCAAGGCCGTCGGGACCCGGGGACACGGGGACCTGAGGACTTCGGGACGGAGAAGGCCCGTCCGCGGGTGGCGGACGGGCCTCGGAAGCGACGGTCAGTAAACCGGGCCGGTGAACTTTTCACCCGGGCCCTGGCCCGGCGCGTCGGGGACGGCGGAGGCTTCGCGGAACGCCTTCTGCAGCGACTGCAGCCCGTCGCGCAGCGGGCCGGCGTGCAGGCCCAGGTACTCTACGGACGACGTGACGAGCCCGGCCAGCGCCGTGATCAGCCGGCGCGCTTCGTCGAGGTCGCGGTGGGGTGAGGTGTCCGGGTCGGCGTCGGCCAGGCCCAGGCGTTCGGCCGCGGCCGACATCAGCATCACGGCCGCGCGGCTGATCACCTCGACGCTCGGGATGTCCTCCAGGTCGCGGACGTCCGGGGAATACGGGGGCTGTTCCGAAGGTTGTTCTGACACGTCTGGTACCCTTCCACGAGCGACCAGCTCCCGAGGAATCGGGGGCGGCAAGTGGAGCCCCGCTCCCACCCGCGTCACCGCCTCAGGTGTCCGGGTCCGGTCTCGCCGAAGTGGTGGATGTCGGTACATCCGTCGCTCCGGCGAAGCGTTCGATCCTCGCGATCGGGCGCGATCGGAGACAGAGCGGGCCCCGTGAACCGGTTGTATGCCGGAGACGGGGCCTGAGTCATGTGGGCACCAGGTCGAGAAGAGAAGTAGTCACTCGGACCAAGGAGGCCCCATCAGCTCCGAGACACGCATCAACGAACGTATCCGGGTGCCGGAAGTCCGGCTCGTCGGACCCAACGGCGAGCAGGTCGGCATCGTCCGGATCGAAGATGCGCTGCGGCTGGCACAGGAGAACGATCTCGACCTCGTCGAGGTCGCGCCCCAGGCCCGCCCGCCCGTATGCAAGCTCATGGACTTCGGCAAGTTCAAGTACGAGAGCGCGCAGAAGGCCCGCGAGTCCCGCCGCAACCAGCAGTTGACCGTCATCAAGGAACAGAAGCTGCGTCCGAAGATCGACCAGCACGACTACGAGACCAAAAAGGGTCACGTGTCACGGTTCCTGGCGGCCGGCAACAAGGTCAAGGTCACGATCATGTTCCGCGGTCGCGAGCAGTCCCGGCCGGAACTCGGTTTCCGGCTGCTGCAGAAGCTGGCCGACGACGTGACCGAGCTGGGCTTCGTCGAATCGTCGCCCAAGCAGGACGGTCGCAACATGATCATGGTGCTGGCCCCGCACAAGAACGTGAAGCCGAAGGTCGCGAAGGCCGAGACGGCTCCCGAGGCATAACGCCTCCCGCAGCGCCCAGCACAGTCAGCGGCACACCGGGGCACCGGTGTGCCGCCGCACGGAAGAGGACAGAACAACCATGCCGAAGATGAAGACGCACAGCGGTACGTCCAAGCGGATCCGCGTGACGGGCACGGGCAAGCTGCGCCGCCAGAAGGCCGGCCGCCGCCACCTGATGGAGAAGAAGTCCAACCGCCTCACCCGGCGTCTCGAGGGCACCACGGAGCTCGCCAAGACCGAGGCCGGCCGCGTCAAGCGCCTGCTCGGCATCTGAGCCTGAGCCACCCTCCGCACACGTACTGATCACCCCGGGCGCCACCGCGCCCCCCGAATCGACAGGATGGACCAGTGGCACGCGTCAAGCGGGCGGTCAACGCCCAGAAGAAGCGTCGGTCAACTCTCGAACTGGCCAGTGGCTACCGCGGCCAGCGCTCGCGGCTGTACCGCAAGGCCAAGGAGCAGACGCTTCACTCGCTCAACTACGCCTACCGCGACCGCCGTGCGCGCAAGGGTGACTTCCGCCAGCTGTGGATCACCCGCATCAACGCGGCCGCTCGTGCCAACGGCGTGACCTACAACCGGTTCATCCAGGGCCTCAAGGTCGCCGGTGTCGAGGTCGACCGCAAGATCCTCGCGGACCTCGCGGTCAACGACGCCGCCGCCTTCACGGCGCTCGCCGAGCTCGCCAAGGCGAACGTCAACACCGGCGAAGCGAAGTCGGCCTGACCGGCAGTTTTCCGCGACCCGGGGCGGTTCCGTTCACCGAACGGACCCCCCGGGTCGTTGCTGCGCGCAAGCTGACGCGCCGCGCGGAACGCGAGAAGACCGGCCGTTTCCTGGCCGAAGGCGTCAACGCCGTCGAGGCCGCGCTGGCGCACGGCACCGTTTTCGAGCTGTTCGCCACCGAGCGCGCGGCTGCGGCCCACCCCGAGCTGATCGCGTCGGCCTCGTCGGCGGGGGTGGCGGTCTCGCTCGTCACCGACCGCGCCGCCGAGGGCCTGTCGGAAACCGTGACGCCGCAAGGCCTCGTGGCCGTGTGCGCCCTGGTCGACCGTCCACTCGCGACGGTGCTGACCGGTGCCCGGCTCGTGGTCGTCCTCGTGGACGTCGCCGAGCCCGGCAACGCCGGCACGGTGATCCGCGTGGCCGACGCCGCGGGCGCCGACGCCGTGGTCCTCGCGGGCGACACGGTCGACCCGCACAACGGCAAGAGCGTCCGCGCCGCCGCCGGCAGCACCTTCCACGTCCCCCTGGCCCGCGAGCGCGACATCCCGGCGGTGCTGTCGTCGCTGACCGCCGCCGGCCTGCGCACCCTGGCCGCCCACGGCTACGCGGACCGTTCACTCGAAGAGATCACGTTCGGTGACCCGGTCGCGTGGATCTTCGGCAACGAGGCCCACGGCCTGTCGCAGTCGGTCCTCGCGGCGGCCGATACCGCCGTCCGCATCCCGCTCTACGGCAAGGCCGAAAGCCTCAACCTGGCCACGGCGGCCGCTGTCTGCGTGTACACCGCCGCGATGGCTGCGCACCGCTGACCGGCGCCGTCGCGCACGGCCGATCGCGGCCGGTGCGGAGACGCGCTCGTTAGCGGAGGGTGAGCGGCCGGGGCCGTCGGCCGATCCCCTAGACTGGGCTGCCCGATGTGCACGTGCGGCTGCCTGCCCGTGCGCTGCCGCTCAACCCGTCCCAGTGGACGCCGAGGAGTCATGTCCGGAGCCACAGACAAGCCGGTCGACGTGCTCGCACCGGAAACCCTGCGTGCGGCGATCAAGGCGGCCGAAGAGGCCTTCGCGGGCGCTGCCGACCTGGAGGCGCTCGCCGCCGTCAAGCCGGCGCACCTCGGGGACCAGGCGCCGCTGCTGCTCGCGCGCCGGGCCATCGGTGCGCTGTCCAAGCAGGAGAAGGCCGACGCCGGCAAGCGGGTCAACGAGGCCCGCCAGGCCGTCCAGGCCGCGTTCGACGAGCGCCGTGCCGTGCTGCAGGCCGAGCGGGACGAGCACGTGCTGCGCGAAGAGGCCGTCGACGTCACGCTGCCGTGGGACCAGATCCCGCGCGGTGCCCGGCACCCGATCAGCACCGTGTCCGAGCGCGTGGCCGACGCCTTCATCGCGATGGGCTACGAGGTCGCGGAAGGCCCCGAGCTCGAGGCCGAGTGGTTCAACTTCGACGCGCTGAACTTTGGCAAGGACCACCCCGCACGCCAGCTGCAGGACACGTTCTACGTGGGCGAAGAGGACTCCGGGCTGGTGCTGCGCACGCACACCTCGCCCGTGCAGGCCCGCAGCCTCCTGCACCGCGACCTGCCGGTCTACGTCGTGTGCCCGGGCCGCACCTACCGCACCGACGAGCTGGACTCCACGCACACGCCGGTGTTCACGCAGGTCGAGGGCCTGGCCGTGGACAAGGGCATCACCATGGCCCACCTCAAGGGCACGCTCGACGCGTTCGCGCGCGCGATGTTCGGCGAGAGCTCCAAGACGCGGCTGCGCCCGCACTTCTTCCCCTTCACCGAGCCCTCCGCCGAGGTGGACGTGTGGTTCGAGGAGAAGAAGGGCGGCCCCGGCTGGGTCGAGTGGGGCGGCTGCGGCATGGTCAACCCCAACGTGCTGCGTGCGTGCGGCGTCGACCCCGAGGTGTACTCGGGCTTCGCGTTCGGCATGGGCATCGAGCGGACCCTGCAGTTCCGCAACGGCATCCCGGACATGCGCGACATGGTCGAAGGCGACGTCCGGTTCACCCTTCCCTTCGGAACGGAGGCGTAGTGCGAGTCCCGGTGAGCTGGCTGACCGAGCACCTCGACGTGGGTGACGAGGTCACGCCCCAGGACCTGGCCGACGCCTTCGTGCGGATCGGGATCGAGGTCGACGAGCTGAGCGAGCTCGGCCCCGTGACCGGCCCGCTCGTGGTCGGGCGCGTCGCCGAGATCGAGGAACTGACGGGCTTCAAGAAGCCGGTGCGGTTCTGCCGCGTCGAGGTCGGCGAGGAGCCGGAGTCCGAAGAGGACACCGGCTCCTCCGATGAGGACGAAGACGAGGACGACGACGAAGGCCCGATCGAGAACGAGGGCCCCCACGGCATCAAGACCCGCGGCATCGTCTGCGGTGCCAGCAACTTCGCCGAGGGCGACCTCGTCGTGGTCGCGCTGCCGGGCGTCGTGCTGCCGGGCGACTTCGAGATCGCCGCGCGCAAGACGTACGGCAAGGTCAGCGACGGCATGATCTGCTCCGCCAAGGAGCTGGGCCTCGGCGAGGACCACAGCGGCATCCTCGTGCTGCCGCCGGGCACCGCGAGCCCGGGCGACGACGCGATCGCGTTGCTGGGGCTCACCGACACCGTCATCGAGGTCACGCCGACCCCGGACCGTGGCTACGCGCTGTCGATCCGCGGTCTCGCGCGCGAGCTGTCCAATGCGCTCGACGTGCCGTTCGGCGACCCGGCGATGCTCGACATCCCCGAGGCCGAGGGCGACGCGTGGCCGGTGCGGGTCGAGGACCCCGAAGGCTGCCCGCGGTTCGTGCTGCGCCGCGTGAAGGGCCTCGACGCCACGGCCCCGTCGCCGTGGTGGATGCGCCGCCGGCTGATGCTGGCCGGGATCCGCTCGATCTCGCTGGCGGTCGACGTTACCAACTATGTGATGCTCGAGCTCGGCCACCCGCTCCACGCGTTCGCGACCACCGCCATCCAGGGCGACCTGGTGGTGCGGCGCGCTCGGCAGGGCGAGAAACTGACCACTTTGGACGACGTCGTGCGCACCCTCGACGCCGACGACATCGTGATCGCCGACGACTCCGGCGTGATCTCGCTCGCGGGCACCATGGGTGGCGCCAGCACGGAGATCACCCCGGAGAGCACCGACGTGCTTCTCGAAGCGGCGCACTGGAACCCCGCGTCGATCAGCCGCACGGCGCGTCGCCACAAGCTGTTCTCGGAGGCGGCGAAGCGCTTCGAGCGCTTCACCGACCCGGGTCTGTGCGCGGCCGCCGTCGAGCTGGCCGCCCGGCTGCTGCGCCAGTACGGCGAGGGCGCCATCCAGCCGGGCCGTACCGACGAGGGCGGCGTGGCGCCGCTGCCGCCGGTCACCATGCCGATCAACCTGCCCGACCAGGTGGCGGGCGTGCGCTACGAGCGCGGCGTCACCGTCCGGCGGCTCACGCAGATCGGCTGCAAGGTCCAGGTGAGCACCAGCGATGCGGGCATTTCGTCGGTCACCGCGACGCCGCCGAGCTGGCGCGCCGACCTCGTGCAGCCCGCCGACCTCGTCGAGGAGGTGCTGCGGCTCGAGGGCTACGAGAGCATCCCGTCGGTCCTGCCGGCGGCGCCCGCGGGCCGTGGCCTCACCGAGGAGCAGAAGCGCCGCCGCAGCGTCGCCCGCGCGCTGGCCGAGGCGGGTCACGTCGAGGTGCTGCCTTTCCCGTTCGTCAGCGACTCGGTGTGGGACGCCTTCGGCCTGCCTGAGGACGACGTGCGCCGCAACACCGTCCTCGTGCGCAACCCGCTCGAGGCCGACCACGACCGCATGTCGACGACACTGCTGCCCGGCCTGCTCGACACGCTGCAGCGCAACGTGTCCCGCGGCATGAAGGACGTGTCGCTCTTCCACATCGGCCAGGTCGTGCTGCCGAAGCCGCACCAGCTGAAGGTGCCGGACCTCGGCGTCGAGCACCGGCCGAGCGACGAGGAGCTCGCCGTGCTGGAGGCCGCCGTGCCCGCCCAGCCGGTGCACGTCGCCGTCGTGCTCACGGGCCTGCGCCGCCGCGCCGGCTGGTGGGGCAAGGGCGAGCCGGCCTCCTGGGCCGACGCCGTCGAGGCCGCCCGCCTGGTGGCCGAGGCCGCCGGCGTGGAGCTCACGGTGCAGGCGTCGGACCTCCCGCCGTGGCACCCGGGCCGCTGCGCCCAGCTGCGCGTGGGCGACTGGCCGGTGGGCCACGCGGGCGAGCTGCACCCGAAGGTCGTCGAGGCCCTGGGCCTCCCGCCCCGCACGGTGGCGATGGAGCTCGACCTCGACGCCATCCCGCTGCCGGACTCCCGCCCGGCCCCGAGCGTGTCGGCCTACCCGCCGGTGCTGCTCGACGTCGCCCTGGTCGCCGCCTCCGACGTCCCGTCCGCCGACCTCGCCGAGGTCCTCCGCTCGGGCGCCGGCGACCTCCTCGAAGACATCACCCTCTTCGACGTCTACACCGGCACCCAAATCGGCGACGGCAAACAGTCCCTGGCCTACAAGCTCCGCTTCCGCGCCCCGGACCGCACCCTGACGGTCGACGAAGCCACCAAGGCCCGCGACGCCGCGGTCTCCGCCGCCGGCGACCGCTTCGGCGCCACGCTGCGCGCCTGACCCTGCCGGGCACCTGCCCGACGTCGGCCCAGTGGGCCGGAGACACCGCCTCACCGCGGAGTTTCCGGCCCACTGCCGTCTCTCCGGTCGCTGCCTGCCCGGGTGCCTGGCCTGGTGCCGACTTCGACCGCTTGCCGCGGCGCGCACCTCGGGTGCCTGGCCTGGTGCCGACTTCGACCGCTTGCCGCGGCGCGCACCTCGGGTGCCTGCCCTGGTGCCGACTTCGACCGCTTGCCGCGGCGGCGACCCCGGGTGCCTGTCCCGGTGCCGACTTCTGGCGGCTGCGGCGGCGCCGACCCGGGTGCCCGCCACGAGTTCCTGCCTCAGCGCCATCTCGGACGCCTGCCACGGCTACTCACGAGCGGGCTCCCTGGGTCTCTGCCGCGAGTGGCAGTCCCAGGCGCTTGCGCCGGGTGTCCACCCAGGTGCCGGCCTCGGGCGCTTGCGCGGGATGGCAGCCCCGGGCTTCCCGCTGCGTGTGGCCATTCGCCGGCGTGCCCCGGCGCCCGCCACGAGTGCTTGCCGCTCGCGCTGACCAAAGCGGCCTGCCGTGGCTGCGCGCTGCGAGTGGCCAGCCCGGTACCTGCCTCGGTCGCCCATCGAAGTATCGGCCTCGGACACCCGTCGCGGGCACGCGCGGCGACGGCCCACTAGGGGTCGTCCCCGGGTGCCCGCCGGGCCCAGCGCCCACTACGACCGCCCGCCACGGGCGTTGACCCAGAGTGCCTGCTGTGGCTGCTCGCTGCGAGCGGCCCGCGCGCTGCTTGCCTCGGGCGCCTGTCGAGGGTTCGGCCTTGGCGCCCGGCACGGGTGCCAGGGTCGGTTGCCCGTCGGGCGCTGGTCCCGGGGTGACTGCCCGGGTGCTGCCCTGGCACCGACTTCGGGTGCCTGCCCGGTGCCCACCGCGAGTGGCCGCCCGGCTGCGTGCGTTGCCCTGCCCCGAATGCCGGCCTGAGCGGCTCGGTTCGCGGGCGTCCTCTCGGCCTTCGCCGCGGGGTCGCCCGCGGCGGCCAGGCTGCGCTGGTTGCCCGCCTCAGCCGGGTCGTGCGCTTCGCTCGGCGATACACGGCGGCTGCTGCGTGGCCCGTCTCCGGGTCGCCCGGTCGCGGGGTCGGCAGAGCGCTCGCCGTACCGTCATCGGCTGCTGGTGCCGCGCCTGGCGGCGGCTGCTCCGTGCCTGGTCTCTCCGTTCGTTCGGCCGATCGTGGTCAGGTCAGGTTCTTCAAAGCCTCCCGTGTGGACAGTGGGGACAGCCCCGGGTGGTCGCGCACGAAGGAGCGCACCCAGTCCGGCTCGGTTTTGGCGTGGTCGCGCAACGCCCAGCCGATGCCCTTCCTCAAGAAGAAGTCCCGGTCATCGAGGTTGGCTTCGATCGCCGCCGTCAGCAGCGTGTGGTCGACGGCCGTCTTCGTCGACACCTGGCAGATGACGGCGGTGCGGCGCCGCCAGCGGTCGGGGTCGGTGGCCCAGCGCAGGAGCACCGGCGTGACGTCCGCGCGGTACTCGCGCAGGATCGGGCCGACGCGGCGGATCGCGACCTCGTCGACGAAGTCCCACCACGCACCGTCCACGATGAGCTCCTCGTAGAGGCCGAGCAGGTCCGGGTCCTGCCACCGCCGGTACGCGCGGTGGCCCGACAGATCGATCGCCGCGTAGCGCTCCTCGCGGAATTCCGCGTCGCGCCACAGGGCCAGCACCGTCGTTGAAAAACTCACCCGATCGGGCAGAACGTGGGCGGCCAGGACCTCTTTCATCAGCGCGGCGCGCGCGGGCTTGGCCACCCCGCGATACGGCATCGCCGACTTCATGTACGCCTGCATGGCGGGCGCTTTCGCCGGGTCCGCCCGGGCGGCGAGTCCGGTTCGGACAGCCGAGACCAACGCCTTGTCCACACCCATCCGCGCTCACCTCCACCGCGCCGGCCGGCGGTGGGCGACGGCTGGCGCAAGTCGTGTCGTGCGAGGAGATTGTTCCGGGTTGTGGGTAGTTTCGACCAATTCGGGTAACCCGCGAGCGAAGAGGGCCACCGTGAAGAAGATCCTTGCCGTCCTGGCTGCCGCGGGTGTCGCGGTCGGGACGATGGCCGCCGCGCCGGCCGCCACCGCAGCGCAGGGGGCGGCGAAGCCGGGCTACACCCCGCCGCCGATCAGCTGGGGGCCGTGCCAGACCACGAGCTTGAAAAACGCAGGCGCCGAGTGCGGGTTCCTCGTGGTCCCCATGGACTATGCGAAACCCTCCGGCGCCAAGGTGCAGGTCGCCGTGTCGCGGATCAAGCACAAGTCCGCGCAGTACCAGGGCGTGATGCTGGTCAACCCGGGTGGCCCCGGCGGTTCCGGGCTCGGGCTCTCGGTGCTCGGCCAGTACGTGCCGCACGGTGCCGGCGAGAGCTACGACTGGATCGGCTTCGACCCGCGCGGCGTCGGCTCCAGCAAGCCGGTCGTGCGGTGCGACGGCGGCTACTTCTCCTACGACCGCCCGCCGTACGTGCCTTCGACGCCGCAGCTCGAGCGCACCTGGCTCGCCAAGGCCGAGGGCTACGCGAAGGCGTGCGCGAAGAACGGCGCCATCCTCGAGCACATCAAGACCACCGACGTCGCACAGGACATGGACAGCCTCCGCGTGGCGCTGGGGGAGAAGCAGATCAACTACTACGGCTTCTCCTACGGCACCTACCTCGGCCAGGTCTACAGCACGCTGTACCCGAAGAACGTGCGCCGCATGGTGCTCGACGGCAACGTCGACCCGGGCAAGGTCTGGTACCAGGCCAACCTGGACCAGGACGTGGCCTTCGACCGCAACATCAAGATCTACTTCGGCTGGCTCGCGAAGTACGACGACGTCTACCACCTCGGCAAGACCGAGGCCGCCGTGGAGACGCTCTGGTACGACCAGCAGAAGAAGCTCGACCGCTCGGCCGCGGGCGGCGTGATCGGCGGCGACGAGTGGACCGACGTCTTCCTGCAGGCCGGCTACTACGTGTTCGGCTGGGAAGACCTGGCCAAGGCGTTCGACGGCTGGGTGCACCGCGGCGACTGGCAGACGCTCAAGAACCTCTACGACGCCGCCAACCCGCCCGGTGACGACAACGGGTACGCCGTCTACAGCGCCGTCCAGTGCACCGACGTGCAGTGGCCGACCGGCTGGAACCGTTGGCGCCTCGACAACTGGACGACGTACTTCCGCGCGCCGTTCGAGACCTGGGGCAACGCGTGGTTCAACGCGCCCTGCCGAGACTGGCCCGCCAAAGCCGGCAAGCCCGTGAAGGTGGACGGCGGCAAGGTCGGCGGCGTGCTGCTCATCAGCGAGGAACTCGACGCGGCGACGCCCTATGCGGGCAGCCTCGCCGTGCGCAAGCTGTTCCCGGAGTCGAGCCTGATCAGCGCCCCCGGCGGCACCACGCACGCCGGCTCGCTGTCGGGCGTCGCCTGCGTGGACGACAAGGTCGCCGACTACCTCGCGACGGGCGCGCTGCCCAAACGCACCTCGGGCAACCACTCCGACGCGCAGTGCGACCCCGTGCCAGCGCCGGTCCCGGCGGCCGCGGGCGCGCAGCAGAAGAGCGAGGCACCAGCCCAGGCCCAGGTCAAAACGGGCGCGCTGTCGCACTTCTGATCCCTTCCTCCCGGTGCCCCGGTCCGCTTCGCCGGATCGGGGCACCCTCTGTCTGTGCTCCGGTCTTGATCCGTGCCCTTCCATCGGACCCCCTCGGTCGCTGTTCGTGATCGCTCGAAAACGCTACGACACGGGTCCGACAATTTCGGAGCGCACCCGGCCGGGCACGGGCCGTGAGCGGATTCTGTCGGGGGTGGGCGCTACCTTCGCCGCCATGACGATCATCGAAGAGCACCGGACCGAGGTCCGGGTCGGAAACGTCCAGTACCAGATCGCCGTCGTCGCCCGCCCGGGCGAGACGGCCGAGCAGAGCCGCGTCACGGTCACCGTGGGCGGCGAGGGGCCTGACGGGGAGTCCGTCGTGCACGGCAGGCTCGACCTCGACACCGCCGTGGTCCCGGCGGTGGCCGACCTCCTGGCCGGCAGCCTCCACGCCTTCGCGGGCGGGCCGCGCCGAAGATCGGGCGAACGGCCCGCTCAGCAAGGGAAACCGTGGAGCGCCGAGCTCGACGCGGAGCTGGAGTCCGCGTGGCTCGCGGGCGACACGGTGGCCGAGCTGGCCCGCCGGTTCGAGCGCACGGCAGGCGGCATCCGCTCCCGCCTGCCGCGCGTCGGCTGCGACCCGGAACGGCCGGGCCACCACCTGCCCGCGCCGCCGAGCCTGCGCGAGTCAGCCGAGGGGGACCGGTGAACAGCCGTGCCCGCGGCCCTCGTGGCCGCGGGCACGGCCCCGGCGAGAGCACTCGATCGGGTGAACTGCGAACGGCCCGGTCGCCGCGACGCCGGGAGCTGCGACAACGGCGCGGACGACCGGCGCGGCAGGCCTGGCTCCGCCTCGGCATGGCAGGAAACACACCTGGCCCAGCGGAATCCTGTTTGTTTGAGATTGCATGGTCGTGCATAATCATGCGTATGACGGTGAAGATCGCGGTGGCCGGCGCGAGCGGCTACGCGGGCGGTGAACTGTTGCGCCTGTTGCTGACCCATCCGGAAGTCGAGATCGGTGCGCTGACGGCGGCGAGCAGCGCGGGGACGCTGCTGGGCACGCATCAGCCGCACCTCGCGCCCCTGGCCGGGCGTGTGCTGGCCGAGACGACGACGGAGACGCTGGCCGGCCACGACGTCGTGTTCCTCGCGCTGCCCCACGGTCATTCGGCCGAGGTCGCGGCGCAGCTCGGACCCGACGTGCTCGTGGTCGACCTCGCCGCCGACCACCGGCTGGCGGACCCGGCCGACTGGCAGCGCTGGTACGGCGGCGAGCACGCGGGACAGTGGCCCTACGGCCTGCCCGAGCTGCCCGGCGCGCGCGAGAAGCTCGTGGGTACCAAGCGCGTCGCGGTCCCCGGCTGTTTCCCGACCGGCGGCTCGCTCGCCCTCGCCCCGGCGCTGGCCGCGGGCCTGGTCGAGCCGGACGTCACGGTCGTGGCGGTCACCGGCACGTCCGGCGCGGGCAAGAGCCTCAAGCCGAACCTGCTCGGGTCCGAGGTGATGGGGTCCGCCAGCGCGTACGGCGTGGCGGGCAAGCACCGGCACACCCCCGAGTTCGCCCAGAACCTCTCCGGCGTGGCGGGAAAGCCCGTCACCGTGTCGTTCACGCCTGTGCTCGCCCCGATGCCGCGCGGCATCCTCACGACGGCGACCGCGCCCCTGATCGGCGACGTCGACGAGAACACCGTGCGCGAGGTGTACGAGAAGGCCTACGACGCCGAGCCGTTCGTGCAGCTGCTGCCCGCGGGGATGTGGCCCGCGACGGCGTCGACGCTCGGGTCGAACAACGTCCAGCTCCAGGTGGGCGTGGACGCCGACGCGCGCCGCCTCGTCGTGATCTGCTCGATCGACAACCTCACCAAGGGCACCGCAGGCGGTGCCGTCCAGTCGATGAACCTGGCGCTCGGATTCCCCGAGGCCACCGGACTTTCCACCGTGGGAGTGGCACCGTGACCGTCACCGGCCCCAAGGGTTTCCGCGCCGCCGGTGTCGCCGCCGGCATCAAGGCCTCCGGCGCGCTCGACCTCACGCTGGTCGTGAACGACGGCCCGCTCGACGTCGCCGCTGGTGTGTTCACGCGCAACGTGATCAAGGCCGCGCCGGTGCTGTGGTCGCAGGAAGTCCTGAAGCAGCAGAAGCTCAAGGCGGTCGTGCTCAACTCCGGCGGCGCCAACGCCGCGACCGGTCCGGGCGGGTTCCAGGACACGCACGCCACCGCGGAGAAGGTCGCCGAGATCCTCGACATCGGCGCGATCGAGGTGGCCGTGTGCTCCACCGGTCTCATCGGCGAGCGGCTCCCGATGGCCGCGGTGCTGTCCGGCGTGGACAGTGCGGTCAAGGCACTCGACGCGAGCGCCGAGGCGAGCCTGAACGCGGCTTCCGGCGTGATGACCACGGACACCAAGCCGAAGCAGGCGTTCGCGGCGCACGCGGACGGCTGGTGCGTCGGCGGGTTCGCCAAGGGCGCCGGCATGCTCGCGCCGAACCTCGCGACGATGCTGTCGGTCCTCACCACCGATGCCGTGGCGGACAAAGAAGTTCTCGACCGCGCGCTGCGCGCCGCCACTCGCATCACCTACGACCGGCTCGACGTCGACGGCGGCACGTCCACCAACGACACCGTGCTGGTGCTCGCGTCCGGCGCGAGCGGGGTCGAGCCGACGGAGGCCGAACTCACCGAGCAGCTCACCGCCGTCGCGCACGACCTCGTGCTGCAGCTGCGCGCCGACTCCGAGGGCGCGACCAAGGACGTCGACGTCACGGTGCGCGGCGCCGCGTCCGAGGACGACGCCGTGGTGGTCGCCCGCACGATCGCCGAGGACAACCTCGTGAAGACGGCGCTGTTCGGCTCCGACCCCAACTGGGGCCGCATCGCGATGGCGCTCGGCCGCGCGCCCGCGCGGATCGATCCTGAGACGGTGTCGATCACGATCAACGGCGTCACGCTGTTCGCCTCCGGCACCACCGCCGCGGACCGCTCGGCCGCCGACCTGTCGGGGCGCGCCATCGAGGTCGTCGTCGACCTGGGCGTCGGCTCGGCCGAGGCCACGATCTACACCACCGATCTGTCCCACGGCTACGTCGAAGAGAACAGCGCCTACTCCTCATGACCGGCACGGAGGACCTGATTTCCGCGGACGAAAGGCTCGAGACGGCGGCCGAGAAGGCCGGGGTGCTCATCGAGGCGCTGCCGTGGCTGCAGCGGTTCCACGGCGCCACCGTGGTGGTGAAGTACGGCGGCAACGCCATGATCGACGACACTCTCAAGGCGGCGTTCGCGCAGGACATGGTGTTCCTGCGCCTCGCCGGCCTGCGCCCCGTGGTCGTGCACGGCGGGGGACCGCAGATCACCGCGATGCTCACCCGGCTCGGCGTCGAAGGCGAGTTCAAGGGCGGCCTGCGCGTGACCACGCCCGAGACGATGGACATCGTCCGCATGGTGCTGGTCGGGCAGGTCAGCCGTGAGCTCGTCGGCCTGATCAACGCCCACGGCCCGTACGCCGTCGGCATCTCCGGCGAGGACGCGCGCCTGTTCACCGCCGAGCGCAAACAGGCCACTGTGGACGGTGAGCAGGTCGACATCGGGCTCGTCGGCGAGGTCGCCGCGGTCAACCCGGACGCGGTGCTCGACATCGTCAACGCCGGGCGCATCCCGGTGGTGTCCACGGTCGCGCCCGACGTCGACGGCGTGGTGCACAACGTCAACGCCGACACCGCCGCGGGCGCGCTGGCCGCGGCGCTGGGCGCCGAGAAGCTCGTGGTGCTCACCGATGTCGAGGGCCTCTACGCCAACTGGCCCGATCGCTCGTCGCTGATCGACCGCATCCAGGTCGACCGGCTGGAGAAGCTGCTGCCCGAGCTGGCCAGCGGCATGATCCCGAAGATGGAGGCCTGCGTGCGCGCGGTCCGGGGCGGCGTGCACCGCGCCCACGTGATCGACGGGCGCCTCGCGCACTCCGTGCTGCTGGAGGTCTTCACCTCACGAGGCATCGGCACGATGGTCTACCCCGAGCCCACCCCAAACCCCGAGCCCACCCCAAACCCCGAGCCCACCCCAAACCCCGAGCCCACCCCAAACCCCGAGCCCACCCCAAACCCCGAGCCCACCCCAAACCCCGAGCCCACCCCAAACCCCGAGCCCACCCCAAACCCCGAGCCCACCCCAAACCCCGAGCCCACCCCGAACCCCGAGAACCCAGGAACGGAGCTCCCGTGACCACCCCGACCTCGAACGAGGCGAGCCGGCAGCACTGGCAGTCGGCCCTGATGGACAACTACGGCACCCCTGGGCTGACGCTTGTCCGCGGCGAGGGCGCGCGGGTGTGGGACGCCGAGGGCACCGAGTACCTCGACCTCGTCGGCGGCATCGCGGTCAACGCGCTCGGCCACGCCCACCCCGAGGTGGTGCGCGCCGTCTCCGAGCAGATCGCGACGCTGGGCCACACGTCGAACCTGTACGTGAACCCGGTCGCGCTGGAGCTCGCCGAGGCGCTGCTCGACGTCGCGGGCCTGACCGGCCAGGGCAAGGTCCTGTTCGTGAACTCCGGCGCCGAGGCCAACGAGGCCGCGCTGAAGATCAGCCGCCTGACCGGCCGCACCAAGGTCGTCGCGGCGGAGGGCGCGTTCCACGGCCGCACGATGGGGTCGCTGTCGCTCACCGGTCAGCCGAGCAAGCGCGAACCGTTCGCGCCGCTGGTCCCCGGGGTCACGCACGTGCCGTTCGGCGACGTCGAAGCGCTGCGCGCGGCCGTCGACACCGACACCGCCGCCGTGTTCCTCGAGCCGATGCTCGGCGAAGCCGGCGTGATCCCCGCGCCCGACGGCTACCTGCAGGCGGCTCGCGAGATCACCAAGGCCACCGGCACGCTGCTCGTGCTCGACGAGGTGCAGACCGGCATCGGCCGGCTCGGCACCTGGTTCGCCTTCCAGCAGGCGGGGATCGTCCCCGACCTCATCACGCTCGCGAAGGGCCTCGGCGGCGGGCTGCCGATCGGTGCCGTGATCGGCATCGGCGCGGCGGGCGATCTGCTGAAGCCGGGCCAGCACGGCACCACGTTCGGCGGGAACCCGGTCTGCTGCGCGGCCGGGCTGGCCGTGCTGCGCACCATCGCGCGCGACAACCTGCTCGACCACGTTTCCTCGCTGGGCAAGGACATCGCGACCGGTGTCGAGGCGATGGGCCACCCGCTCGTCAGCGGCGTGCGCGGGGCCGGGCTGCTGCTCGGCATCACGCTGCGCGAGCCGGTGTCCGCCGCGGTCGCCAAGGCCGTGCAGGAATCCGGTTACCTCGTCAACCCCGTCGCGCCGGACACCATCCGGCTCGCCCCGCCGCTCGTGCTCGAGGCCGGGCAGACCCAGGCCTTCCTGACCGCACTCCCGGACGCGCTCGACTCCACCACCACGAAGGACCCGAACTGATGCCTCGCCACTTCCTCCGCGACGACGACGTCAGCCCCGCCGAGCAGGCCGCGCTCCTGGACCTGGCCGACGCGCTCAAGGCCGACCCGCTCGGCAACAAGTCCCTGGCCGGCAAGACGGTCACGGCGATCTTCGAGAAGAACTCCACCCGCACGCGCTTCTCGTTCGAGGTCGGCATCAGCCAGCTCGGCGGGCACCCGGTGATCGTGGACGGCCGGTCGATGCAGCTGGGCCGCGAGGAGACGATCGAGGACACCTCGCGCGTCCTGTCGCGCTACGTCGACGGCATCGTGTGGCGCACCTTCGCGCAGAAGCGCATCGACTCCATGGCGTCGGTCGCGTCGGTGCCGGTCGTCAACGCGCTCACCGACGAGTTCCACCCGTGCCAGGTCCTCACCGACCTCATGACCATCCGCGAGCGCAAGGGCAAGCTCGCCGGGCTGACGCTGGTGTACCTCGGCGACGGCGCCAACAACATGGCCCACTCGCTGCTGCTCGGCGGCGTGACCGCGGGCATGCACGTGCGGGTCGTCTCGCCCGAGGGCTTCCAGCCGGACCAGCAGGTGATGCTCGACGCGAAGCACCGCGGCACCGAGACCGGTGGCAGCGCGGCCGTGTTCACCGACCCGCACGACGCCGTCGCCGGTGCCGACGTGCTGGTCACCGACACCTGGACGTCGATGGGCCAGGAGAACGACGGCCTCGACCGCGTCGGCCCGTTCCGCGCGCTGCAGGTCAACACCGAGCTGCTCAAGCGCGCCGCCGACGAGGCCATCGTGCTGCACTGCCTGCCCGCGCACCGCGGCTGGGAGATCACCGACGAGGTGCTCGACGGCCCGGCCAGCGCGGTGTGGGACGAGGCCGAGAACCGTCTGCACGCCCAGAAGGCGCTGCTGGTCTGGTTGTTCGAGCAGAGCGGGCGATGACCGGCAGCCGGGTCGGGCGCCAGGCTCGCATCACGGAGCTGGTGTCCACGATGGCCATCCGCAGCCAGACCGAGCTCGCCAAGCTGCTCGCGGCCGAGGGCATCGAGGTCACGCAGGCGACGTTGTCGCGCGACCTCGACGAGCTCGGCGCCGTGAAGCTGCGCGGCGCCGACTCGGGGGCGCCGGTCTACGTCATCCCCGAGGACGGCAGCCCGGTGCGTGGGGTGCAGGGCGGTACGTCGCGGTTGTCCCGGCTGCTCGCGGAACTGCTCGTCTCGGCCGACGCGTCCGGCAACCTCACGGTGCTGCGCACGCCGCCCGGCGCCGCGCAGTTCCTCGCGAGCGCCATCGACCGCGCCGCGCTCGAGGAGGTCGTCGGGTCCATCGCCGGCGACGACACCGTGGCCGTCATCGCCCGGGAACCGTTGAGCGGCAGGGATCTCGCGGAACGGTTCACCACGCTGGCCCGGCGTTCGGCGGAGGGCGAGGAGCTGTGACCACCGTCCTCGCCTACGCCGGTGACACGGCCGCGCTGGCCCGTCTCGCGCGGGAGACGGACGTGGTCGCGGTCTCCGTCGACCTCGGTGCGGGCGATGTCGACCTCACGACCCTGCGGGAGCGGGCCCTCGCGGCCGGCGCGGCCGAGGCGATCGTGGTCGACGCGCGCGCCGAGTTCGCGAACGAACACTGCCTGCCGGCGCTGCAGGCCAACGCGCTGCTGTACGACCGCTATCCGCTCGTCGGGTCGCTGGCCCGCCCGCTGATCGAGAAACACGTGACCGCGCTCGCCCGGGCGCGCGACGCCGACGTCGTCTGGCCACGCGAACAGGGCGCGCTGTCGCCCGACCGCACGCTCTGGGGCCGCTCCGTCGTGGTCGCCGACCCCGACCCGTGGCACGGACCCGGCGACGTCTTCGCCTACACCGAGGACGCCGCGGCCAACATCGACGCGCCCGACGAAGCCGTGATCACGTTCGACCGCGGCGTGCCCGTGGCGGTCGACGGCGAGACGGTGAGCGTGGCCGAGGCCGTGCTGCGGCTCGGGCACCGCGCCGGCGCCCACGGCATCGGCCGGTTCGACCTCGCCACGGACAACCGGGAGATCTACGAAGCCCCCGGCGCGTGGGTGCTGATCACCGCGCACCAGGAGCTGGAGAACCTGACCCTGGACCGGGACCTGGCCCGGTTCAAGCGCTCGGTCGACCGGCGCTGGACCGAGCTCGTCCACGACGGGCTGTGGTCCTCGCCGCTGCGCGAGCCGCTCGACGCGTTCGTGCGGCAGAGCCAGGAGCAGGTGTGCGGCGACGTCCGGCTGGTGTTCCACGGCGGTGCCGCCGTCGTCACCGGGCGCCGCGGCGAAGAGCCGGCCGGACGCGGCCGGCACCTGCGCCCCGTCGGCCGGCGGTACCGTCCCCTGACCGGGCAGGAGCACCCGGACCACCCGACCCACCGGGCGTCGTGAGACGCCCGAGGCAGAAAGGCAGAACGTGAGCGCGAAAGACCAGCCGGTGGCCCTGTGGGGCGGCCGGTTCGCCAGCGGACCGGCCGAGGCGATGGCGGCGCTGAGCGCCTCCACCCACTTCGACTGGCGCCTGGCGCCCTACGACATCGCCGGCTCGCGGGCCCACGCCCGCGTGCTGCGCAAGGCGGGGCTGCTCACCGACGCGGAGCTCGCGGGCATGCTCGAGGCACTCGACACGCTCGCGCGGGACGTGGCCTCGGGCGCGTTCACGCCGACCGTGGCCGACGAGGATGTGCACACCGCCCTCGAACGCGGGCTGCTGGAGCGCGCGGGCACGGACCTGGGCGGCAAGCTGCGCGCGGGCCGCTCGCGCAACGACCAGGTGGCCACGCTGTTCCGCATGTGGCTGCGCGACGCCGCGCGCCGCGTGGTCGCGGGCACGCTCGACGTGGTCGACGCGCTCGTCTCGCAGGCCCGGCGTCATCCCGAGGTCATTCTGCCCGGCCGAACCCACCTGCAGCACGCGCAGCCGGTCCTGCTGCCGCACCACCTGCTGGCCCACGGCCAGGCGCTGCTGCGCGACGTCTCCCGCCTGCGCGACTGGGACGCCCGCACCGCCGAGTCGCCGTACGGTTCGGGTGCGCTGGCCGGTTCGTCGCTCGGCCTCGACCCCGAGGCCGTGGCCACGGAGCTGGGCTTCGACACGAGCGTGGAGAACTCCATCGACGGCACCGCGTCGCGCGACTTCGTGGCGGAGTTCGCCTTCGCCGTCGCGATGCTGTCGGTGAACCTGTCGCGGATCGCCGAAGAGGTGATCATCTGGAACACCGCCGAGTTCGGCTACGTGACCTTCGACGACGCGTGGGCCACCGGCAGCTCGATCATGCCCCAGAAGAAGAACCCCGACGTCGCGGAGCTCACGCGCGGCAAGGCGGGCCGGCTCATCGGCAACCTCACGGGCCTGCTGGCGACGCTGAAGGCGCAGCCGCTCGCGTACAACCGCGACCTGCAGGAGGACAAGGAGCCGGTGTTCGACTCGGTCGAGCAGCTGGAGCTCCTGTTCCCGGCGATCGCGGGCATGCTCGCCACGCTGACCTTCCACACCGACCGGCTCGCCGAGCTGGCCCCGGCCGGCTTCACGCTGGCCACGGACATCGCCGAGTGGCTGGTGCGCCAGGGCGTGCCGTTCCGCGTGGCCCACGAGGCGGCGGGGGAGAGCGTGCGCGTGGCCGAGGGCCGCGGCGTCGGGCTCGACGAGCTGACCGACGAGGAGTTCCGCACCATCAACCCGGCCCTCACGCCGGCCGTGCGCGAGGTGCTCACCGTCGAGGGATCGGTGCGTTCGCGCAACGCCCGCGGCGGCACGGCGCCCGAGCGCGTCGCCGAGCAGCTCGAGCGCCTGGTGGACCGGGTGACGACCGTGCGGCAGTGGCTGAAGTAGCGCGCCGGCCCGGCCGGGGAGCCTGAGCTTCCCGGCCGGACCGATCACCCGGGAACCGCCGGTTAGGCTGGGGCGGAACGAGGGGAGCACGCGTGGACCGGTTGTTCCGGCGCGAGGAACTGGCACTGGACCCGGTCGACCTGGGGCACCTGCTGCTCGGCGCAGTCCTCGAGGCCGACGCGCCCGACGGCACCGTCGGCGTGCGGCTCGTGGAGGTCGAGGCCTACCGCGGCTTCGACGATCCGGCGTCGCACAGTTTCCGGGGCAAGACGCCGCGCAACGCCCTGATGTGGGGGCCGGCGGGGTATCTGTACGTGTACTTCGTCTACGGCATGCACTTCTGCGCCAACGTCATCAGCGGGGAAGAAGACGAGCCCGGCGGGGTGCTCCTGCGCGCCGGCGAAGTGGTTCAGGGCGCGGACCTCGTGCGCGCCCGCCGACCCAATGCCCGCGGGAACGGCGAGGTCGCCAAGGGACCCGCCATCCTCACGTCCGTGCTGCGCGTGGATCTGTCGCAGAACGGCGTGGACCTCACGGACCCGGCTTCGCCGGTCCGGCTGCGCGTCGGCGAGCGGGTGCCGCCCGAGCGGATCCGCAGCGGCCCGCGAGTCGGCGTCGCCACGGGGATCGACACGCCATGGCGGTTCTGGGTCGACGGCTCGCCCGCCGTGTCCGCCTACCGGCGCGGCGGCAAACGGCGGCAGGTGCGCCCCGCGGGTTAGTCGCTTGACCTGGTGCGGGAGGATCTACAGGTGTGAGTGAGCACATCCTTGACGAGCTGTCCTGGCGCGGCCTGATCGCGCAGTCCACCGACATCGACGCTTTGCGGCGAGACCTCGACCAGGGACCCCTCACCCTCTATTGCGGTTTCGACCCGACCGCGCCCAGCCTGCACGCCGGCAACCTCGTCCCGCTGCTGATGCTCAAGCGCTTCCAGCGCGCCGGGCACCGGCCGATCGTGCTGGCCGGCGGCGCGACGGGCATGATCGGCGACCCGCGTGACACGGGGGAGCGCACGCTCAACA